>NZ_CP195646.1:2500-4802500 GCF_051380535.1 Actinoplanes sp. HUAS TT8
AAGCCAGCCGTAGACGGTGAGAGCCCGGTAGACGAAAATTCCAAGCCTCCTTACAGTGTTCCCGAGTAGCAGCGGACTCCTAGAATCTGCTGTGAATTTGCCAGGACCACCTGGTAAGGCTGAATACTTCCTGGTGACCGATAGCGGACTAGTACCGTGAGGGAATGGTGAAAAGTACCCCGGGAGGGGAGTGAAATAGTACCTGAAACCGTTCGCCTACAATCCGTCGGAGCCTTTAGGGGTGACGGCGTGCCTTTTGAAGAATGAGCCTGCGAGTTAGTGGCATGTGGCGAGGTTAACCCGTGTGGGGTAGCCGTAGCGAAAGCGAGTCTGAATAGGGCGCTCTGTAGTCGCATGTTCTAGACCCGAAGCGGGGTGATCTAGCCATGGGCAGGTTGAAGCGTGGGTAAGACTGCGTGGAGGACCGAACCCACCAACGTTGAAAAGTTGGGGGATGACCTGTGGTTAGGGGTGAAAGGCCAATCAAACTCCGTGATAGCTGGTTCTCCCCGAAATGCATTTAGGTGCAGCGTCGTGTGTTTCTTGCCGGAGGTAGAGCACTGGATGGTCTAGGGGGCCTACAAGCTTACTGAAATCAGCCAAACTCCGAATGCCGGTAAGTGAGAGCGCGGCAGTGAGACTGCGGGGGATAAGCTTCGTAGTCGAGAGGGAAACAGCCCAGATCGCCAGCTAAGGCCCCTAAGCGTGTGCTAAGTGGAAAAGGATGTGGGATCGCATGGACAACCAGGAGGTTGGCTTAGAAGCAGCCATCCTTTAAAGAGTGCGTAATAGCTCACTGGTCAAGTGGTTCTGCGCCGACAATGTAGCGGGGCTCAAGCACACCGCCGAAGCTGTGGCATTCACATCTTGATGTGGATGGGTAGGGGAGCGTCGTGCAGCGGGTGAAGCGCCGGAGTGATCCAGGTGTGGACGCTGTACGAGTGAGAATGCAGGCATGAGTAGCGAATGAAGGGTGAGAACCCCTTCCGCCGGATGACCAAGGGTTCCAGGGCCAGGCTAATCCGCCCTGGGTGAGTCGGGGCCTAAGGCGAGGCCGAGAGGCGTAGTCGATGGATAACGGGTTGATATTCCCGTACCCGCAAAGAAACGCCCAAGACGAACCTACTTGTACTAACCACGCAAAGCCGGCGAGGACTTCGGTCTGAACTGGTGGAGTCTGGGACCTCGGGTGGTAGTAGTTTAGTGATGGGGTGACGCAGGAAGGTAGATGAGCCCGGCCGGTGGTTGTGCCGGGGTAAGCGTGTAGGCCGTCATGTAGGCAAATCCGCATGGCAATAGGCTGAGACGTGATGCCGAGCCGTTCTGGTGAAGTCATTGATCCTATGCTGCCGAGAAAAGCCTCTAGCGATGTTTCGAGCGGCCCGTACCCTAAACCGACACAGGTGGTCAGGTAGAGAATACCGAGGCGACGGGTGAACTGTGGTTAAGGAACTCGGCAAATTGCCCCCGTAACTTAGGGAGAAGGGGGGCCGGACGCGTGAAGCCACTTGCTGGTGGAGCGTGGTATGGCCGCAGAGAGCAGGGGGAAGCGACTGTTTACTAAAAACACAGGTCCATGCCAAGTCGTAAGACGATGTATATGGACTGACGCCTGCCCGGTGCTGGAACGTTAAGGGGACCTGTTAGCTCTTCGGGGCGAGGCGGAGAACTTAAGCGCCAGTAAACGGCGGTGGTAACTATAACCATCCTAAGGTAGCGAAATTCCTTGTCGGGTAAGTTCCGACCTGCACGAATGGCGTAACGACTTCCCCACTGTCTCAACCACAGGCCCGGCGAAATTGCAGTACGAGTAAAGATGCTCGTTACGCGCGGCAGGACGGAAAGACCCCGGGACCTTTACTATAGCTTGACATTGGTATCTGAATTCGATTGTGTAGGATAGGTGGGAGACTGTGAAGCTCGGACGCCAGTTCGGGTGGAGTCATTGTTGAAATACCACTCTGTTGGGTTTGGGTATCTAACTTGCGGCCCTGATCGGGTCGAGGGACAGTGTCTGGTGGGTAGTTTAACTGGGGCGGTTGCCTCCTAAAGGGTAACGGAGGCGCCCAAAGGTTCCCTCAGCCTGGTTGGCAATCAGGTGTTGAGTGTAAGTGCATAAGGGAGCTTGACTGTGAGACTGACGGGTCGAGCAGGGACGAAAGTCGGGACTAGTGATCCGGCACTTGCGTGTGGAAGCGGTGTCGCTCAACGGATAAAAGGTACCCCGGGGATAACAGGCTGATCTTCCCCAAGAGTCCATATCGACGGGATGGTTTGGCACCTCGATGTCGGCTCGTCGCATCCTGGGGCTGTAGCAGGTCCCAAGGGTTGGGCTGTTCGCCCATTAAAGCGGTACGCGAGCTGGGTTTAGAACGTCGTGAGACAGTTCGGTCCCTATCCGCCGTGCGCGTTGGATACTTGAGAAGGGCTGTCCCTAGTACGAGAGGACCGGGACGGACGAACCTCTGGTGTGCCAGTTGTCCTGCCAAGGGCACGGCTGGTTGGCTACGTTCGGAAGGGATAACCGCTGAAAGCATCTAAGCGGGAAGCTCGCTTCGAGATGAGGTATCCCACCACCTTGAGTGGGTAAGGCTCCCAGCTAGACTACTGGGTTGATAGGCCGGAGATGTAAGCACGGTAACGTGTTGAGTTGACCGGTACTAATAGGCCGAGGGCTTAACCACCCTAAACATTTTACTTGCGTCCACTGTGTGATTCACAGCAAACGAACAACCACCCCGAGAATTCTCAGGGTTGTTGGTTGGTAACCGATTCTGTCGGTGCCGGCCGGCAAGCCGGAGGGGAAGATCGGGTTGCTGGTTGATTCCGCGCTGACAGTTGTTTCGGTGGTCATAGCGGAGGGGAAACGCCCGGTTACATTCCGAACCCGGTAGCTAAGCCCTCCAGCGCCGATGGTACTGCACTCGGGAGGGTGTGGGAGAGTAGGACGCCGCCGGACTTAACGTAACGGTCGAGGGCCGCCCCACCTGGGGTCGGCCCTCGACTGCGTTTATGACTTGGTTCCCTAGTAACTTTGTGTTTGACGACAGGCCGCCGCCCGCATCGAGGGGCCGCCGCCGTGCTTGGAAGGAATGATCCGTGAGTACAGGACCGCAGGACGGCGGCTCCAGCAACCGCGACGAGGCCCGGGAGGGCCGCGGTCGCGATGGCGGCGACGCTCGCCGCGGCGATGGAGGCGGATATCAGGGCGGCAACCGTTCCGGGGGTGACCGGGGCGGCTTCCGTGGCGGCGACCGCGACCGGGGTGCCTCGCGCGGCGGTGACCGTGGTGGCTACCAGGGCGGTGGCGACCGCGGCGGGTTCCGTGGTGGCGACCGTGACCGTGGTGGTTACCAGGGTGGCGGCGACCGTGGCGGCTTCCGGGGCGGGGACCGCCCCCAGGGCGACCGTCCGCAGGGTGGTGGCTTCCGTGGTGGCGACCGCGATCGTGGTGGTTACCAGGGTGGCGGCGACCGTGGCGGCTTCCGCCCGCAGGGTGACCGTCCCCAGGGCGGTGGCTTCCGTGGTGGCGACCGTGACCGTGGTGGTTACCAGGGTGGCGGCGACCGCGGCGGGTTCCGGGGCGGCGACCGTGCCGTAGGCGGCGGCGAGCGTCGTCCGTTCAACCGTGACGACCGTGGCGGCAGCGCCGGCGGTGGCTACCGCGGTGACCGGCCCCAGGGCGACCGTCCGCAGGGTGGCGGCTTCCGTGGCGGCGACCGTGACCGTGGTGGTTACCAGGGTGGCGGCGACCGCGGCGGCTTCCGCCCCCAGGGTGACCGTCCCCAGGGCGGTGGTTTCCGTGGTGGCGACCGTGACCGTGGTGGCTACCAGGGTGGCGGCGACCGCGGTGGTTTCCGTGGTGGCGACCGTCCGCAGGGCGACCGTCCGGGTTACCAGGGTGGTGGCGAGCGTCGTCCGTTCAACCGTGACGACCGTGGTGGCAGCACCGGTGGTGGCTACCGGGGTGACCGTCCGCAGGGCGACCGTCCGGGTTACCAGGGTGGCGGCGAGCGTCGTCCGTTCAACCGTGACGACCGTGGTGGCAGCACCGGTGGTGGCTACCGGGGTGATCGGCCCCAGGGCGACCGCCCGCAGGGTGGCGGTTTCCGTGGCGGCGACCGCGATCGTGGTGGCTACCAGGGCGGCGGCGACCGGGGCGGCTTCCGTCCGCAGGGCGACCGTCCGGGTTACCAGGGTGGCGGCGAGCGTCGTCCGTTCAACCGTGACGACCGTGGTGGCAGCACCGGTGGTGGCTACCGGGGTGATCGGCCCCAGGGCGACCGCCCGCAGGGTGGCGGTTTCCGTGGCGGCGACCGTGACCGTGGTGGTTACCAGGGTGGCGGCGACCGCGGCGGGTTCCGTGGTGGCGACCGTACCGGTGGCACCCGTGAGGGCTTCCAGGGTGGCGGCGGATATCGCGGCGATCGGCCCCAGGGCGACCGTCCGCAGGGTGGCGGCTTCCGTGGTGGCGACCGTGACCGTGGTGGTTACCAGGGTGGCGGCGACCGGGGCGGTTACCAGGGCGGCGACCGCGGTGGTTTCCGCGGTGGTGACCGTCCGCAGGGCGACCGTCCGGGTTACCAGGGTGGCGGCGACCGCGGTGGATTCCGCGGCGGGGACCGTGACCGTGGTGGCTACCAGGGTGGTGGCGACCGGGGCGGTTACCGCGGTGGCGACCGTCCGCAGGGCGACCGTCCGGGCTACCAGGGTGGCGGCGACCGTGACCGCGGCGGCTTCCGGGGCGACCGGGACCGTGGCGGCTACCAGGGTGACCGGCCGGAGAACACCGAAGACGGTCAGGCTGCCTTCCAGGCGCCCGACATCCCCGACGAGATCGTCGCGACCGACCTCGACCAGGAGGTTCGCGCCGAGCTGGTAGCGCTGGCCCGGGACGTCGCCGACAAGGTGGCGCGTCACCTGGTGGCGGCCGGCACCATCATCGACGAGGACTCCGAGCTGGCTCTGCAGCACGCGATCGCGGCGCGGCGGCTGGCTTCACGGATCGCCGTGGTGCGTGAGGCGGTCGGCCTGGCGGCGTACGCGGCCGGCGACTGGACCACGGCGATCGCCGAGCTCCGGACGTACCACCGGATGACCGGCAAGCAGACCCACCTGGCCGAGATCGCCGACTGCGAGCGGGCGCTGGGCCGCCCCGAGCGGGCCATCGACCTCTACCGGGGCGCCGAGGTCGCGAAGCTGGAGAAGTCCGGCGCGATCGAGCTCCTGATCGTGGCCGCGGGTGCACGTGGTGACCTCGGTCAGCACGAGGCGGCCGTGGCGATGCTGCAGGTCAAGGAGCTGACCGCGGAAGAGACCGCCGACTGGGCGGCCCGTCTGCGGTACGCGTACGCCGATGCCCTGCTCGCCGCCGGTCGGCGCGACGAGGCCCGGGAGTGGTTCGGACGGGCCGCCGCGGTCGACGAGGACCAGCTCACCGACGCCGCGGACCGGATCCTCGAGCTCGACGGCGTCACCATCGAGGGTGACGACGACGAGGACGACGAGGACCTGGACGACGAGCCGCGCGACGCGGCCGACGAGGACTCGGACGACGACGAGGACGACCAGGACGAGGACGACGAGGAGCTCGACGACGAGCCCGCGGCGGACTACGACGAGGACGACCTCGACGAGGACGACGAGGACTCTGACGACGACGACTCCGACGCCGAGGACGAGGACGAGCAGGACGAGGAGCCGGTCGCCACGACCGACGCCGACGCCGAGCCGGTCAAGGCCGAGCCGGCCAAGGCCGACGCGGTGAAGGCCGACGCCGGGAAGTCCGAGAAGCACGAGGTTCCGGCCGCGGTCTTCGAGGCGCCCAAGTCGGACGACGCGGAGAAGGACGAGAAGGACGGCGACGAGTTCGTCGGCCGGGGTGAGGACCGCCCGCAGGCATGAGCGATCACCTTGCCGGTGAGTACGACCTGGCCATCTTCGACCTGGACGGCGTCGTCTTCCTGATCGACGAGCCGATCCCGGGCGCGGCCGAGGCCGTCGAGCGGCTGCGGGCGGACGGGACGTCGATCGCGTACGCGACGAACAACGCGTCCCGTCGCGCCGCGGACGTGGCCGCTCTGCTCACCGGCATGGGTGTCAGTGCTGAGCCGGCCGAGGTTCTGACCTCGGCCGGCGCGGCCGCCGCCCGCATCGCCGAGCACGTCGAGGCCGGCTCACCGGTCCTGGTGGTCGGGGCCGAAGCGCTCCGGGCCGAGGTCCGCGACGCGGGCCTCACCCCGGTCGACTCGGCCGACGACGCGCCGGTCGCGGTGGTGCAGGGCTACGGGCCCGAGGTGGGCTGGAAGATCCTGTCCGAGGCGGCGATCGCGGTTCGCGCGGGCGCCACCTGGTACGCCACCAACACCGACCGGACGCTGCCCAGCCCGCGCGGCCCGCTGCCGGGCAACGGCTCGCTCGTCGCCGTGCTCCGGACCGCGCTGGACCGGGAACCGGACGTGATCGTCGGCAAGCCGCAGCCCGCGCTGTTCACCACGGCCGCGTCACGGGCCGGGGCCGAACGTCCGCTGGCGATCGGCGACCGGCTGGACACCGACATTCAGGGTGCGGTCGGCGCCGGGATGGACAGCCTGCTCGTCCTGACCGGGGTCAGCAGCCCGAAAGACCTGCTGGAAGCGCCGGCCGAGCGCCGGCCGAAGTTCGTCGCGGCGGACCTCTCCGGTCTGTTCCGCCCGGCCGCGCTGGCCGTGGTCCCGGCCGCCGAGGTCGACGGCTGGACGGTCACCCGTGAGGGCGACCGCGCGACCCTGGACGGTTCCGGCGACCCGACCGATGCTCTGCGTCTGCTGTGCGGCCTCACCTGGGACGGCGTGAAGCCGGCCGACGTGACCGGCACGTCCGACGCCGCCACGAACCTGCTCCACACCTGGGGTCTCTGACCCCGACCGGACACCAGCAGCCCCGGCCACTCGGCCGGGGCTGTTCTGTTTCACCACCGGCTGGTGCTCAGGGCTGTTTCGAGGGCTCGGAGGCAGCCCTGAGCACCAGCCGGAGGCGGGAGGTCTGCGGCGGGGCCGGCCTGCGGCGCGGGCGGGCTTCTGGCCGGTGGTGACGGAGTGGGGCAGTCGCCGCTGCCGGCTGGAGGGTGAGCTGGGTGAGAAACGAGGGCCGCTGGGCGTGGCTGGGCGGGCGGGGGCTCACCACGTACGGCGAAATGGGGTTGGGGGTGAAAAAGGGTCAGGAATGGTGGTACTGCTCGGGGCGGGGGCGGTGGCTGCGACGGGGGAGTGGGGGTGCCTCCGGGTCGATGCGGAAGATGCCGTCGACCATGGCGACCATCGGGGAGCTCATGTAGTCGAAATCGGGCACGGCGACCCGCTCGGCGCGGGCGTGCACGTTCTCCGCGTTGCACGAGCCGTCGATGCAGGGGACGTCGGGGCGGACGTGGATCATGGGTGCCTCCCAGTTTCCCGGGGCGGCCGTCGTCCGGGCGGTCGCGTTCCTACGGTCATCGTCCCACCGGGAACCGGCGAGCGACCAGGAAAATCGCTGCTGTTGCGATTCCGGTCAATCGGGCGGGCGAACAGCCGATGCTTGGGATGTGACCTCTCTTACACTGCCGCGGGGCGCACGGCTGTCCGAGGCGTCGTGGCGGGCGCGGCACCGGATCATCAGCCGGCTGTTGTGGTTCCACGTCCCGGCGTTCCTGGTGCTGGGGATGATCGGGCCGCGTCCGCGCTGGGAGGTCGTGCTGCTGGTCGCCGCGGTGGCCGGGTGGGCCGCGCTGATCCCGGTCCTGCCGAGCGCGAAGGCGCAGGCCTCGCACACCAGCGTCGGCCTGATCGCCTGCACGTTCGTGGCGATCGAGCTGTCCGGCGGATCGATGACCGCACACATCCACCTGTACGCGATCCTGATCTATGTGGCGCTGTATCAGATGTGGGCGCCGCTGATCTCCGCCGTGCTCGTCGTCGTGGTGCATCACGGGGTGCTCGGGCTGCTCGCGCCGGAACGGGTGTTCGGCATGCACCACATGGGCGTGGGGGCGGCGATCGAGCAGGTCGCGGTGCACGCCGGACTGGCCGTCGTCGAGGTGGTCGGCATCGTGATCTTCTGGCACTTCGCCGAGCAGGTCGAGCGGGAGAGCGAGCAGCTGGCCAAGGAGGCCGAGCAGGCCCGGGACGAGGTCGAACGGGCCGAGCGAGAGGCGTCCGAGCGGGCCGCCGAGGAGTTGCGGGCGCGCTCCGAGGAGACCGCCGAGCAGGCCCGCCGGCTCACCGCGGACGTCGGGTCGATCAGCGAGCAGGCGCACGCCGCGATCTCGGCGGTCGCCGCGGTCGATCGGGAACTCGCCGCGCTGACCGCTTCTGTTCAGGACATCGCATCACGGTCGGCGTCGGCCGCCACAACGGCTGCCGAGGGCAAGGACGCGGCGGCGTCGGCCGGGGAGAAGGTGCGGGCGCTGGAGCGCTCGGTCGGCGAGATCGCCGACGTCAACGCCATCATCGCGTCGCTGGCCGACCAGACCAACCTGCTCGCGCTGAACGCCACGATCGAGGCGGCCCGGGCCGGCGAGATCGGCAAGGGGTTCGCGGTGGTGGCGAGCGAGGTCAAGGACCTGGCCCGGGAGACCGCGGACTCGGTGGAGCGGGTGAACACGGTGATCACGGCGATCGTCGCCGAGACCGACGACGTGGCGCAGACGTTCGCGCAGACGACCGGAGCCGTGGACGGGATCCACGAGCTGCAGCTGAACATCGCGTCGGCGGTCGAGGAACAGGCGGCCGTGCTCGGCGAGGTGACCAAGCAGCTGTCGACGGCGACCGCCTCGGCCGATCAGGTGCTCACGGGGCTTGAGGAACTGGCGGCCAAGGCGCGGTGATCATCGGAGTCCGACGCAGTCGTAATCCCAGAAAGTGTGCAGGTAGACCAGGGTGCCGGTCATCTCCGGCCGATATCCGGGCAGCGGCATGACCTGGAAACCGGGGTCGGGGATGCGCAGTGACGGCTTGCGGAAATCCAGGGTGTGGCCGGGGACGAAACCCCACTTCGAGTAGTACGCGGGGTCGCCCTCCAGGAAGATCAGGGGGACGTTGCGTCTGGTGAGCTCGGTTATCCCGTATGCGATGAGGGCCTTGCCGATGCCCTCGCGCTGTCGCCCCGGAGAAACCGCGAGCGGGCTGAGCACCTGGACCGGGATCAGGCGTTCCGGGGCGTCGAGCAGGTTCCGGGTGAACATGACGTGCCCGACGACCTCGCCGCCGTCATCGGCCACGAAAGCCTGAAAGTTCGGATCGTCGCGGCGCAGCGCCGTGACCAGCTCGGCGACGACGCGACCGTGATCACCCCCGAAGGCCAGCTCGACGAGTCGGCCGACGGCGGGGTGGTCGGCGGGAGTCTCAGCGCGAATCTGCATTCCGCGACGCTATGCGGCCTGAGCTCGGCCGGCAGCTCAATTTCGGCGGTGACCGGAACTGATCGGGCGGCCTTTGAACGATTCAGGGACCGGGGTCGTATGACCGGGCGTGATCAGAGGAGTTTGCGGAGCTTGAGCAGGTCGAACGGGTTGGCCCGGATGGTGATCTGGCGGGCGGCGACCGCGCGGGTGATGTCCAGCTCGCCGGCGATCAGCTTCAGCAGATCCTCACTGTTGGCGACCAGGGCGATCTTCGCCTTCGGGTCGTCGCCGTCGGCGATGTCGGTGAGCAGGCCGCCGGCGATCCGGCCGTGGAAGGCCGTCTCCAGGTCGGTGACCCGGCAGGCGAGTGTGCGATCGAAGTCCAGACGACCGCGGGCCTCCGCGTTCGCCGCGAGCTTCGCGGCCAGATCGTGCAACGCTTTACGGCACTCGTCCACGGTGGCCATCGCCATCCCCCCTCGCGACACCAGCACCGTACCTCAGGAAGTTGTCGGGGGCTCCCGGTAGCGTGGCACCCGACGCGGCGAGAGGAGGAGGGATCATGCCGGATGCATGGCGTGCGTATCTGGACCTGGCGCTCGGGCTGACCGAGGCGCCCCGGAAGAGGGCGCAGAAGGTCGCCGGTGAGTTGCTCAACCGGGGCGGTGCGACCGCGGCACAGGTGCAAGGGCTGGTCGAGGATCTGCTCTCGGCGGGCATCGCCAATCGTGAGGCTTTGACCAGCATCGTTCGGTACGAGGTGGACCGGGCGCTCGGGCGGGTCGGTCTGGCTACCGCTGATGAGGTTTCCGAGCTGACGACCCGGGTTCATGACCTGGAGAAGGAGTTGCGGGAGGCTCGGGCGGCCGGAGGGGCTCCGGTTCCGAGTGCCGGCCGGGTGGGTTCTGCCCCGGTCCCGGCTCCGGTCCCGGCTCCCGTGAAGAAGGCCGTGGCCAAGAAGGCGGTCGCGAAGAAGGCTGTGAAGGCTACGCCGAACGCTATGCCGTCGGCGGGGACCGGTCGGGGTGGGCCTGCGGCCAACGCGGCGGCCGGGACACCGGGGTCCTCTTCGACTCCTGCGGCTGCTCCGGGGGCTCCGGCCAAGAAGGCTGTGCGGAAGTCCACTTCGCCTGGTGGGAGTCCGGCCGAGGTCGCGGCTGAGGCTGTCGCTGCGGCGGTCGAGGCGCAGCCGGCGAAGAAGGCGCCCGGTCGCGTGGCCAAGAGTGCTGCGCCGGCGAAGAGCGCGCCCGTGAAGAAGGCGGCGGCCGGGCGGGCGCCTCGGAAGAGTGCTGCCGCGCCGGGTTCGGCGAGCATCACGCCGGCGGGGACGGCCGCTTCGCCGGTCAGTGGTGTGAAGGAGGCGGCGGCCGCTACCGAGTTGCCGTTCATCGCGCCGAGTGAGGCCGCGTCGGGTGGCAGCGCTCCGGGTGACGTCTCGGGCTCGGTGGGGGCGGCTCGGAAGAGTGCGCCGGCCAAGAGGTCGGGTGGGAGTGCGGCCGGGCGGACCACGCCGGTGAAGCGTGGCGCGCGGAAGGCGGCTCAGGTGCCGAGTCAGACGCAGGCCAGGAAGTCGCAGCCGGTGGGCGAGAGCACCGGGCGGACCGAGAAGCCGGAGGCGTGATTCCGTGACGTTCCCGAATTCCGTGCCCGGCCCGCCGCCGGGTGGTTTCCGGCCCGGTCCGCCTCCGGGTGGGCCGCGTCCCGGGGCACAGCCCGGTGGCGGCCGGCCGGGTCCGCAGCCCGGTGGGTTCCGCCCGGGGCAGCAGCCTGACGGGGCGCGTCCGGGGCAGCAGGCCGACGGGGCGCGTCCGGGGCCCGGTGGGTTCCGGCCGGGGCCGCCGGCCGGTGGGGTGCGGCCGGGATCGCCGGGCGGGTCGGCCGGGGGTGAGGCGTTCGCGCCGGGTGAGCATTACCGCACGGCGGAGGACGGGACAGTGGTGGAGACCGGTCACCCGGCGGTGGACGCGGTGCTAAGTTCGCTCGCCAACGCCGCGCGGCTGGCCCCGGGCGAGCAGATCGCTGAGTACGAGGCCGCGCACCAGGTGCTCCAGGAGACTCTGGCCAGCATCGATCGCTGATCCGACGTACCGAAAAAGGATTGTGATGGCCCGCCGCGCGCGTCTCGACGCCGAGCTAGTCCGCCGCAAGCTCGCCCGTTCCCGGGAACAGGCCGCTCAACTGGTGGCGGCCGGCCGTGTCCAGGTCCGGGGGACCGTGGCCCACAAGGTGGCGGCCATGGTCGACCCGGCCGACCCGGTGCTGGTCACCGGGGAGGACCCGCAGACCGAGTACGTGTCGCGGGGTGGCCACAAGCTGGCCGGCGCGCTGGCCGCGTTCGGCGCCCGGGGCCTGACCGTCGAGGGGCGGCGCTGCCTGGACGCGGGCGCTTCGACCGGCGGGTTCACCGACGTGCTGCTGCGTGCCGGGGCGAGCCGGGTGGTCGCGGTCGACGTCGGTTACGGGCAGCTGGCCTGGCCGATCCGCACCGACGAGCGGGTCGACGTGCACGAGCGCACCAACGTCCGCACGCTGACCCCGGAGATGATCGGCGGGACGGTCGACCTGGTGGTGGCCGATCTGTCGTTCATCTCGCTGCGCCTGGTGCTGCCGGCCCTGACCGCGTGCACGGGTCCCGAGGGGGACCTGGCGCTGATGGTGAAGCCGCAGTTCGAGCTGGGCCGGGAACGTCTGGCCGGCACCGGCGGCGTGGTCCGCGACTGGCGGTTGCGCGCCGAGGCGGTGCTGGACGTGGCGGCCGTCGGGGCCGAGCTGGGGCTCGGTGTGGTGGATGTGACCGCGAGCCCGCTGCCCGGCCCGAGCGGCAACGTGGAGTTCTTCGTCTGGTTCCGGCGTGGCGCGCCCGCCGCGGACCGGGCCCGGGTGGAGGTGGTGGTCGAGGCCGGCCCGACCGGCGCCGGGCTGCCTGCCGAGCTCCTGGCCGAGGCGGCGGCTGCGGCCGAGCCGGCCGGTGAGCCGGATCATGAACGACCGGTGCCCGCAGAGGCGCGGGAGCATCGACCGGTGGCCCACCTGGAGGACAAATGACTCGCTCGGCTTTGCTGGTGACGCACACCGGGCGCCGGCAGAGTACGCAGCATGCCCGTACGGTCGCTCTCGATCTGATCGCCGCGGGCTTCGAGGTCCGGGTCATCGCCGACGAGGTCGCCGACCTGGGGCTGCCCGACGAGGTGCGGGCGGTCGACAACGAGGAGGCGGCCGAGGGTATCGAGATCGTGCTGGCGCTCGGCGGCGACGGCACGTTCCTGCGCGCGGCCGAGCTGGCCCGGCCGGTGAAGGCGCCGCTGCTCGGCATCAACCTGGGCAAGGTGGGGTTCCTGGCCGAGGCCGAGATCGACCACATCGACGAGGCGGTCCGCGAGATCGTCTCGGGCGACTACACCGTGGACGAGCGGCTCACCCTCGACATCCGGGCGGAGTACGACGGCCGTCTGATCGCCGAGTCGTGGGCGCTCAACGAGGTGAGCGTGGAGAAGGGCCAGCGGGCCCAGATGCTCGAACTGATGGTCGACGTGGACGGGCGGCCGCTGTCCCGCTACGGCTGTGACGGTGTGGTGTGTGCCACTCCGACCGGGTCGACGGCGTACGCGTTCTCGGCCGGTGGCCCGGTGGTCTGGCCCGAGGTGGAGGCGTTGCTGCTGGTCCCGATCAGTGCGCACGCGCTGTTCAGCAAGCCGCTGGTGACCGCGCCGACGTCGACGTTCAAGCTGACCGTGGATCCGTACACCTCGTTTGCCGTGCTGTGTTGTGACGGTCGCCGCACGTGGGACCTTCCGCCGGGGTCGACGGTGACCGTCGAGCGGGGGCAGTTGCCCGTCCGGCTGGTCCGGCTGGCTCCGCGGCCGTTCACCGACACCCTGGTGGCGAAGTTCGAGCTGCCGGTGGTGGGTTGGCGGGGCAACCGGCGCTGACCTGACGCTCCGTCCGGTGCCGCCGCCACGGCGAGCCGGCACCGGGTGGGGCGCGGAGGACAGAAACGGCGAAGTCCGGGAAAACCGGCGGTATCCACGATGATTGACGCTGATCAGAAACCCCCGCGCTGGGCAATTGTCAGGGGTCCCCACTACCCTCTGCCGTGTGCTGGAGGAACTGCGCATCACCGGTCTGGGCGTCATCGACGACACGACCCTACGGCTGTCGGCGGGTATGAACGTGATCACCGGTGAGACCGGCGCCGGTAAGACGATGGTCGTGACCGGTCTCGGACTTCTGTTCGGTGGCCGGGCCGACGCCGGCCGGGTCCGGGCCGACCCGGGCCGGGCCGTGGTCGAGGGCCGGCTGAAGCTGAAGGGCACGCTGGGCGACGCGGTCCGCACCCGGATCACCGACGCCGGCGGCGAGACCGACGACGACGGCGCGCTGCTGCTGAGCCGTACGGTGACGGCCGAGGGCCGGTCCCGGGCGCACGTCGGTGGCCGCAGCATGCCGGTCTCCACGCTGAGCGAGCTGGGTGAGCAGGTGCTGGCCGTGCACGGCCAGTCTGACCAGTTGCGCCTGCTGCGCCCGAGCGAGCAGCGGTCGGCGCTGGACCGGTTCGCCGGCCCCGAGCACGAGAAGCTGCTGGACGGCTATCGGGAGTCGTTCGCCCGCTGGCGCAAGGTGGTCGACGACCTGGCCGACCGGCGGCGCAACGCCCGCCAGCGCTCGCAGGAGGCCGACCTGCTCAAGCTCGGCCTCGACGAGATCACCCGGGTCGACCCGCAGCCGAACGAGGACGAGGATCTGCGCGCCGAGGTGCAGCGGCTGGAGCACGCCGAGGGTCTGCGGATCGCGGCCGCCCTGGCCGCGCAGGCGCTGGCCTCCGGGGTGGAGGTCGCCGACGACGCGCCGGATGCGGCGACGCTGCTCGGCACGGCCCGGCGCACGCTGGAGGGCCAGGCCGGTGTCGACGCCAAGCTGGGCGATCTGGCGCTGCGCATCGAGGAGGCGGCGACCCTGGTCAGTGACGTCGCCTCGGAGCTGTCGGCCTACCTGAGCGAGCTGGACGCGGATCCGGCCCGGCTGGAGGCGATCTACGAGCGGCGGGCCGCGCTGCGCGGGCTGACCCGGAAGTATGCGGACGACATCGAAGGCGTCATCGCCTGGGCCGAGAACGCGAAGACCCGCCTGACCGAGCTGGACTCCTCCGACGAGCTGCTGGAGGAGCTGGACAAGGAGCGTCAGCGGCTGGCCGTCACGGTCGGTGAGCTGGCCGGCCGGTTGACCGCGGCCCGGCGTGAGGCGGCGGTGCGGTTCTCCGAGGCGGTCAGTGTCGAGCTGGCCGGGCTGGCCATGCCGCACTCGCGGGTCGAGGTGGCGGTGCTGACCCACGCCCCGTCGAAGGACGAGCCGGCCGTCACGGTCGACGGCGAGGAGCTGGGCGCCGGGCCGGACGGGGCCGACGAGGTGGAGCTGCGGCTGCTGGCCCACCCGGGGGCGCCGTCGCTGCCGCTGCAGAAGGGCGCGTCCGGCGGTGAGCTGTCGCGCGTGATGCTCGCCATCGAGGTGGTGTTCGCCGGTTCGGGCGGCCCGCCGACGCTGGTCTTCGACGAGGTGGACTCCGGCGTGGGTGGCACCGCGGCGGTGGAGATCGGGCGGCGGCTGGCCCGGCTCGCCCGTACGCATCAGGTGTTGGTCGTCACGCATCTTCCGCAGGTCGCGGCGTTCGCCGATCGCCACCTGGTGGTCGCCAAGGACACCGGTGGGGCGATCACCACGAGTGGGGTGCGGATCGTGGAGGAGACCGAGCGGGCGCGGGAGCTGTCCCGGATGCTGGCCGGCCTGCCGGATTCGGATCTGGGTATCGCCCACGCGGAGGAATTGCTGGCCGTCGCGGGCCGGGAAAAGCGGAGCTGAGTGAAACATGACCGGGAAGGGGCGGACGATAAGTCCGTTTTGTCAATGAGCTAGAGCATGTCTAACGGGGGCCGCGTGAAGCGGCGTGTCAGGATGGCCGGGATGCGACTTCCCACCTTGCGCCGTGTGCGCACCACGGAGCCGGGCCCGGTCTCCGGCGTGGCCCGGCTCGACCGGCGCACGAAACGGCTGACCGGCCGGCTGCGGCCGGGCGAGATCGCCGTGATCGACCACGTCGACCTGGACCGGGTCGCGGCCGACTCGCTCGTCGCCTCCGGGGTGACCGCGGTGCTCAACGCCAAGCCGTCCATCTCGGGGCGGTATCCGAATCTGGGCCCCGAGGTGCTCATCCAGGGTGGCGTGGTGCTCCTCGACAACCTGGGCGAGGAGGTCTTCGCCGGCCTGCGCGAGGGCCAGGTGGTCAGCATCGAGGGTGACGCCGTGCTGCTCGACGGCACGCCGGTCGCCACCGGCACCCGGCAGGACGCGGAGACCGTGGCCAAGGCCATGGCCGACGCCCGGGACGGCCTGTCCGTGCAGCTCGAGGCGTTCGCCGCGAACACCATGGACTACCTGAAGCAGGAGCGTGACCTGCTCCTCGACGGCGTCGGCGTGCCCGACGTGCAGACCCGCATCGCCGGGCGGCACGTGCTGATCGTCGTCCGCGGCTACGACTACAAGGAAGACCTGGACGTCCTGCGCCCCTACATCCGGGAGTACAAGCCGGTGCTGATCGGCGTCGACGGCGGTGCCGACGCGCTGGTGGAGAACGGCTACACCCCCGACATGATCATCGGCGACATGGACTCGGTCACCGACGACGTGCTGCGCTGCGGCGCCGAGGTGGTCGTCCACGCGTATCCGGACGGCCGCGCCCCGGGCCTGGAGCGGGTCAGCAACCTGGGCGTCGACGCGCTCACCTTCCCGGCCGCGGCCACCAGCGAGGATCTGGCGATGCTGCTGGCCGACGAGAAGGGCGCGTCCCTGATCGTGGCCGTCGGCACGCACGCGAAC
The DNA here is from genome assembly GCF_051380535.1 of Actinoplanes sp. HUAS TT8. Taxonomy (NCBI): domain Bacteria; kingdom Bacillati; phylum Actinomycetota; class Actinomycetes; order Micromonosporales; family Micromonosporaceae; genus Actinoplanes; species Actinoplanes sp. HUAS TT8. The sequence continues at coordinate 18,726 of NZ_CP195646.1, forward strand.
CTGGTCGAGTTCCTGGACAAGGGGCGCGGCGGCATGGCTTCGACGTTCCTCACCCGGCTCAAGGTCGGCGGCAAGCTGGTCGACGCCAAGGGGGTGAGCCGGCTCTACCGGCAGAACATCTCCGGCTCGGCGCTGCTGTTGCTGGTGCTCTCGGCGGTGGCGGCCATGGCCTCGGCGGTGGCGGTCTCCACGGTGGGGAAGGCATATCTCACCGTCGTGTCCGAGTGGTGGGACAATCTCGTCTTTACGCTGGGCAATCTTTTCTGAGGGCGTCGTGATCAACTTCAGGTACCACGTGGTGTCGCTCACCGCGGTCTTCCTCGCGCTGGCGATCGGCCTCGTGGTCGGCACCGCCGCACTCAACGGCCCGGTCTCGGAGAATCTCCGCGCCCAGCTCACCGCGCTCAACAAGGACAACAACGCCAAGCGCGACCAGGTCAACCAGTACAAGGAAGAGCTCAACCGCAACCAGGACTTCGCCACCCAGACCGCGCCCTACGTGCTGGCCGGCAAACTGGCCACCCGCAAGGTCGCGGTGGTGGCGCTGCCCGGCGCCTCCGACTCGGCCGACGGCGTCGCCAAGATGCTCACCGTGGCCGGCGCGACGATCACCGCGCGGGTCACGATCGAGGACAAGTTCGTCGACCCGAACAACGCGAACGAGCTGCTCGACCTGGCCGACCAGTCCTCGCAGCCGACCATCTCGGCGGCCCTGCTGCCGTCCAACAGCGACGGGGTGGAGACGGCCGGCGCGCTGCTCGCGCTCACCCTGCAGCAGGGCACGACCGTGGTGAACGCGGACGACGTCACCGCCGTGCTGGCGGCGCTGTCCAAGCCCGGTTACATCTCGGTCGGGGACAAGGCGGTCGGCGGGGCCGAGATCGTCGTGCTGGTCGGTGGCCCGCCGCCGACCGACAAGGACGCCGGTAAGAAGACGTCGAACGCGGTCACCGTCGCCAACCAGTTCAAGAATCACCCGCTCGTGGTCGCCGGGACCAGCGTCGGTGACAACAACCTGGTCTCGGAGATCCGCAGCGACCCCACCCTGGTCAAGGTGATCTCCACGGTGGACAACGCGAGCACCGTGCAGGGCCAGGTGTCGACCGCGATGGCCACCCACGAGCGGCTGCTGCAGAACAAGGTCGGACAGTACGGTCTGGCCGCGGGCGCGACCTCGCTCGTGCCGTCCGCGGCCCCGTAAGGCAGACTCTTCTGCCATGGCTTTCTTCCGTTCGCTCGGGACCGGTGCCCTGGTCGCGCGTGCCGTGCTCAGCTGGGTGAGCCGCGATCCGAACGCGGGCGGCCTGCGCCGGAGCAACTTCCAGGGCCGCACGGTCACCCTCGCGGGTGGTCCCGCGCTCGCCGCCGGTGCCACGATCGGCGCGGCCGGCGGGGCGCCGTCCAAGCGGCTCGCCGCCGCCGTGGTCACCGCCGGGGCGGTCAGCGGCGCGGTCGGCCTCTACGACGACATCGTCGGCAGCCGCCCCGACCAGAAAGCCGCCAAAGGTTTCGCCGGGCACCTCGGCGCGCTCCGCGAAGGCCGTGTGACCAGCGGACTCGTCAAGATCGGAGGGGTCGGCGCGGCCGGGCTGGTCGCCTCCGCGCTGATCGGCAGCCGCCGGAGCAGCGCGTTCGGCCGCGGCGTGGACGTGCTGATCGGCGCGGGCGTCATCGCCGGCGCGGCCAACCTGCTCAACCTGCTCGACCTGCGCCCCGGCCGCGCGCTCAAGGCCGGTCTCGTGCTCGGCGCGCCGCTCGCGGTCGGGCGCAACGCCGCCATGACCGCCGGCACGCTCGGCGCGAGCGCGGCCCTGCTCCCGGCCGACCTCGGCGAGGAGATCATGCTCGGCGACTCCGGGGCGAACGCGCTGGGCGCGCTGCTCGGCGTCGCGTACACCGCGCGGACCGGCACGTTCGGCCGCCTGGCGGCGCTGGCCGCCGTCGCGTCGCTCACCGCGGCCAGCGAGAAGGTCAGCTTCACCAAGGTCATCCAGGACACGCCGTGGCTGCGGCGCCTCGACGAGCTCGGCCGTCGTCCGGCGTGACCTCGGCGAACGACTCCGGCGCGGCCTCCGCAGCGCCGGTCGACCCGGGCACGCCGGCTTCGCCCGCGGCCACCTCCGGTCCGGCTCCGGCCGCCGGGTCCGATGCCGCCTCCGGTCCGGCTCCGGCCGCCGGGTCCGGTCAGAGCGAGGCCGCGGGTGGTGCCGCCGGGCGGTCCGCCGCCGGGTCCGCTTCTGGTGCGGCTTCCGACATTTCCCGTACGGCGGAGTGCCCCGCTCCCGCGTCGGTGCGGGACACGCCGCGGGAAGGGGCGGCGGCGCCCGGCCACACGGCGGTCAAGCTGGCCGGGGCCGCGGCGCTGATCACGGTGCTGACGATCCTGGCCCGGCTGGCCGGGTTCGGGCGCACGCTGGTCTTCTTCTACGCGGTCGGCGACGGTGGTCACGGCGGGCTGCCCGACCTGTACTTCGCCGCCAACACGGTCCCCAACATCGTCTTCGAGCTGGTCGCCGGTGGGGCCCTGGCCAGTCTCGTGGTGCCGCTGCTGGCCGGTGCGGTCGCCGACGGTGACCGGGCGCGCGTCGGCCGGATCACGTCGGCGCTGCTCACCTGGATGCTGGCGCTGACGGTCCCGCTGGCGATCGTGGTGGCGCTGGCGGCCGGCCCGATCACCGGGCTGCTGCACGGGATCCCGCCCGAGCATCAGCAGGTCGCGGCCCGGATGCTGCGGATCTTCGCGCCGCAGCTGCCGCTCTACGGGATCGGGATCGTGCTGACCGGCACCCTGCAGGCGCATCACCGTTTCGCCTGGCCGGTCATCGCGCCGCTGCTGTCGAGCCTGACCGTGATGGGCGCGTACCTCACGTATGCGCTGGTGGACGGTGCGCGTAGCGACTTCGCCGGCCTCACCCGGGCGGGCGAGCTGATCCTGTCCGCGGGCACCACGCTCGGCGTCGTGGTGCTGACTTTCTGCCTGCTCATCCCGCTGCGCACGCTGCGGTTGCGGCTGCGGCCGGGCTTCACGTTCCCGGGTGGCGAGGGGCGGCTGGCGGTCCGGCTCGGCTGGGCCGGTGCGGTCACGGTCGGCGCGCAGCAGGTGGTGGTCGCGCTCATCGTCACGCTCGGCGCGCAGCAGCTGGCCCGCTACAACGGTGCGCAGACCGTCTTCCTGCTGCCGTGGGCGGTCCTGGCGGTGCCCCTGGCCACCGCGGTGTACCCCAGGCTGGCCGACGCGGCGGTGCGGCGGGACGAGGACGCGTACGCGGGGGCGCTCTCCGGCACCGCCCGCTCGATCGTGCTGCTGGCCGGGCTGGGCATGGCCGCGCTGGCCGGGCTGGCCGTCCCGGCCGCGCACCTGATGAACGCGCGCGGCGCGGCCCCGGCGATCGTCGGCTTCGCGCCCGGGCTGCTCGGCTACGCGCTGTTCGCGCTGCTGTCCCGTGCGCTCTACGCCCGCGGTGCGACGGTCGCGGCGGCGGTCGCCTCCGGGGTGGGCTGGCTCTGCGCCGGGATCGCGGTCGTGATCGTGACGTCGACGACCGGGGGCGGGGCCGAACTGGCCGGGCTCGGACTGGCCAACGCGCTCGGCATGTCGGTAACCGGACTTCTGCTCGTGCTCGCCGTGCGCCGGCACGCCGGCCGGGCCGCGCTGGCCGGCCTGCTCCGCGCCGCCGTGGCCGCCGTGGTCGCGGCCGCCGTCGCCGGCCTGGCCGGGTGGGCGGTCGTGACCGGCATCGAGGGGCCGGTCCCGAGCATTCCGCGCAGCCTGGTCGAGGGTGTCCTGGGTGGGATCGTGGTCGCGGTGGTCTTCGTCGCGGTCGCGGTCGCCCTGGACCGGCGCGACCTGAGCCCGCTGGCCGCGACCCTGCGCCGCCGGCTCACCCGGTGATCCACCCGCCGCGCACACCGGGCGGGGCCGGCCGGGGAGTGCGGCCTGCCCCGCGTCGGAGCCGCGGTTGCCGGGCGTTGCCGGCAGTGCGGAACGTCGCAGGCGGCCCGGGCTGGCTCCGGGCGGTGCGCCGGCCGCGTGATAGACACCTGGAAGCCGGCCCGTTCGGCGGGGGTTGACCGACCCCGGAGAGCCGGCCGGACGGGTGGCGGGGACAGGTCAGGGTCGAGGGACGCGAGAAGCGCGTCGGGAGAGGGGTGGACCGCTCGTGAGCAGCGACGACGGGTGGCGCGGTTCGGTCGTGCTGGTGCTGGGATCCGCTACCGGCGGGACCGGCGGGCACGTCCTCTCGCTGGCCCGCGGACTGGTCGCGGCCGGTTGCCGGGTCCTGGTCTGCGGTCCGGCCGCCAACGACGAGCACTACGGGTTCACCGGCTCGGGGGTGGAGTACGCGCCGGTGGAGATCCCGGCCGACCCCGGGCCGCAGGACTCCGGGGCGATCCGGGCGTTGCGCCGGGCGATCGCCGGACGCGACGCCGCGGTGATCCACGCGCACGGACTTCGGGCGGCCTTCGTGGTGTCGCTCGCCCGCACCGGTGTCCCGCTGGTCGTGACCTGGCACAACGCCGTACTGGCGAAGGGTCTGAAAGGTCAGGCAGGGGCCCTGGTCGAACGCATCGTGGCCCGCAACGCCGCCCTGACGCTGGGGGCCTCGGAGGATCTCGTGCAGCGGGCGGTCGCGCTCGGCGCCCGGAACGCCCGGCTCGGGCCGGTCGCCGCACCCGAGATGCGGCCGCCGAAACGCACCCGGCAGGCGGTGCGGGCCGAGTTCCGGGTCAAGGGGGACACCCCGCTGATCCTGTCGGTCGGCCGGCTGCACCCGCAGAAGCACTACGACCTGCTGGTCGACGCGGCCGCCCGGTGGCGCGAGCTGGACCCGGCCCCGGTGGTCGTGGTGGCCGGCTCCGGGCCGAGCTACATGGGCCTGGCCCAGCAGGCGTCCCGCACGCACGCCCCGTTCCACCTGCTCGGGCATCGCAGCGACGTGCCCGACCTGCTGCTCGGCGCCGACCTGGCCGTGGTCACCAGCGACTGGGAGGCGCGGCAGCTGTTCGCCCAGGAGGCCCTGCGGGCCGGGGTGCCGCTGGTCACGACCGCAGTCGGCGGGCTGCCGGGGCTGGTCGGGGACGCGGCCGTGCTGATTCCGCCGCGCGATCTGGACGCGCTGGATCATGCCGTACGGGAAATTCTCTCCGACCGGGGGAAAAGAGCGGACCTGGCCGCCCGTGGTCCTCGGCAGGCAGCGACCTGGCCGGACGAGACCGCCGTGGTGAACGCCGTCCGAGCCGCCTATGCCGAGGTCAGCGCCTCGTGACCAGTCGTCTCGACCACATCCGGCGGGTTCGTCCGCCGGGCACCCCGCGGGGGCGCCGGGCCGCCGTCTGGGTGCCGTCGGTGCTCGTCGTGCTGATCGCGGTGGCCAGCCTGATCGGGCTCACGATCCGCCCGGACGGGCAGGACAAGCGGGGCACCGCCGACTACGTGGTGGTCGCCGCCGCGGCCGGCCTGCGCTGGGACGATCTCGACCCGCAGCGCACACCGGCACTGTGGGCGGAGGCGACCAAGGGCTCGACCGGCTGGCTGTCGGTGCGCTCGGCGCATCAGGTGACCTGCCCGGCCGACGGCTGGCTGACGCTGGGCGCGGGCAACTACGCGGCCTGGGACACCCGGGCCGTGACCGGCCGATGCCCGGCCGTCTCGCCCGAGGTGACCCGGCCGGACGCGATCGGTGCGAGCGTGACCGCGCAGAACACCGTGGTCCGCACGAACCAGGACCGGCTGCCCTACGGCACCACCCCGGGCGCCCTGGCCGAGTCGGTCCGGTGCACGGTCGCGGTCGGCCCGAACGCCGCGGTCGCCGCCGCCCGCCCGTTCGGCCGCGTCGACCAGTACGCCGAAGCCCTGCCGCCGGAACCGGCGAAACTGCTCTCCGAGTGCGTGCTGAGCATCGTCGACCTGGGCACGATCACCGGCACCGGCGCCGAACGGCAGGAAGCGGTCGCCGCCGCCGACCGGATCCTGGCCCGGGTCCTGGCCGCCCGCCCGGACCGGTCGACGATGCTGATCGCCGGGATCGCCGACACCGACACCACCTCCCGGCTGCACGTGGCGATCGCCGAGGGCGAGGGCTGGGACGGCGGCTGGCTGACCTCGGCCGGCACCGGCCGCGAAGGCTACCTGCAGCTCATCGACCTGGCCCCGACCGTGCTGGCGGTGCTCGGCAAGGCGCCGCCGGAGAAGCTTTTCGCCGGGTACGCGGCGACCGTCTCGGACGGCCGCACGGCCGACCCGGCCGCGGCGATGCAGGGGCGCAACAACGCCGACCAGCGCGCGATCGCCCAGCACGGCGTCGCGTCGATCTTCTTCGCGGTCCTGGCCGGGGTGCAGGTGCTGCTGTTCGCCGCGCTCGTGCCGGTGCTGATGCGCGCCCGCCGGCACGCCGGCCCGGCCGCTCCGCCGCTGCCCCCGCCCCGCCTGGTCGCCGTACTGGAGGCCGCCCTGGTCGCGGCCTCGCTGGCCATCCCGGCGGCCCTGGTGGCCGACGTGGCGCCGTGGTGGAACGCCGACCATCCGGCCTGGATGTTCGGCGGCGCCACGTTCGTCCTGATGATCCTCGGAACGCTGGCCGTGCGCCTCGGCCCGCGCTACCGGATGACGCTGTGGCCGATGGGCGCCACCGCCGCCCTCAGCGCCGTCGTCATCGTCGTGGACCTGCTGACCGGGGCCCGGCTGCAGCTCAACGGCGTCGCCGGCTACTCGGCCACGCACGGGGTGCGCTACGCCGGTCTGGGCAGCGTCGGCCTGGGCGTGTTCGTGGCGGCGTTGCTGCTCATGGCCGGCTGCCTGGCCCAGTGGGTCGGCAAGACGTGGCGGCCGGTGGTGCTGGTGCTGGTCGGCGGCCTCGGCGTGGTCATGGTCGGCAGCCCCTACCTGGGCGCCGACCCGGTCGGGGCGATCGCCGTGACCGCCGGGGTGTGCGTGGCCGCGGCGATGAGCTCCGGCGGCTGGCTGACCTTTCCGCGGGTGGCCTGGGCGGCCGTCGGCGCGATCACCGTGACCGCCAGCTTCGCCGCCTTCGACCTGCACCGGACCGCCCTGGAACAGGGCACCCTGGGCCGGTTCCTGACCGCGCTGGGCAGCGGCACGGCCGGGCCGGCCATGCAGCGCGCCGCCACCGCGAACGGTCAGGCCCTGCTGGACAGCCCGCTCAGCCTGCTGGCCCTGGCCGGTGCGCTGATGCTGGCGTTCGGCCAGTTCTCGCCGTGGGGTGGTCTCAACCGGGTCTACGGGCTGCACCCGGCCCTGCGCGCCGCCGTCGCCGGCACGGTGGTGGCGTCGATCACGGCCGGGATCTTCGGCGGCACCGCGCTCGGGGTGGCCGGTGCGGCCGCCGCCACCGCGGTCCCGGTGGCGCTGCTGACCGCCCTGCGGGTGTTGTTGCACGCGGCCGACCGCACCCCGCCGCCCGGCGTGACCGAGGGCCCGGGCGGCCCGTTGTTGCGCAAAGCCGACGACGACGAACTGACAGTGACCGAGCAAGCCGGCTGACACGCACGCCGACCAGCCCGAACGTGGCAGGCCCGGCAAACAGTGTTACGGTGAACTCCCGTGGATGGGGCGATGAAGCCCCGGTCTGCATCTTCACCTGACAGGCGACCACGGGAGCGGGCCTTGGCCTCAACAGTGCGCGACACTCGGCACATCTTCGTCACCGGGGGCGTCGCCTCCTCGCTGGGCAAGGGCCTCACCGCCTCCAGTCTCGGCAATCTGCTCACCGCCCGCGGTCTTCGCGTCGTGATGCAGAAGCTCGACCCCTACCTGAACGTCGACCCGGGAACGATGAACCCGTTCCAGCACGGTGAGGTCTTCGTCACCGAGGACGGCGCCGAGACCGACCTCGACGTCGGGCACTACGAGCGCTTCCTGGACCGGGACCTGTCCGGCAAGGCGAACGTGACGACCGGCCAGGTCTACTCGGCCGTCATCGCCCGGGAACGGCGCGGCGAATACCTGGGCGACACCGTCCAGGTGATCCCGCACATCACCAACGAGATCAAGAGCCGGATCTTCGCGATGGCCGACCCGGACGAGAACGGCCTGGTCCCCGACGTGGTGATCACCGAGGTCGGCGGCACCGTCGGCGACATGGAGTCGCTGCCGTTCCTGGAGGCGATCCGTCAGGTCCGCCACGAGGTCGGCCGGGACCACGTGTTCTACCTGCACGTGTCGCTGGTGCCGTACCTCGCCCCGTCCGGGGAGCTGAAGACCAAGCCGACCCAGCACTCGGTGGCCGCGCTGCGCAACATCGGTATCCAGCCGGACGCGTTGATCTGCCGCAGCGACCGGGAGATCCCGGCCAAGATGAAGGAGAAGCTGGCCCTCTACACCGACGTGGACGTCGAGGCGGTCATCGGCTGCCCGGACGCGCCCAGCATCTACGACATCCCGAAGGTGCTGCACGACGGTGGGCTGGACGCGTACGTCGTACGCCGTCTGGGCCTGTCGTTCCGCGACGTGAACTGGAAGACCTGGAACGACCTGCTGGAACGCGTGCACCACCCGAAGCGGACGATCACCGTCGCGCTCGTCGGCAAGTACGTGGACCTGCCCGACGCCTACCTGTCGGTCACCGAGGCGATCCGCGCGGCCGGCTTCGGCAACACCGTGAAGATCCAGATCCGGTGGGTGCCGAGCGACAGCTGCGAGACCCCGGCCGGCGCCGCCACCGCGCTCAAGGGCGTCGACGGCATCGTGATCCCCGGCGGCTTCGGGGTGCGCGGCATCGAGGGCAAGGTCAACACGTCGCGGTACGCCCGGGAGAACGGCATCCCGATCCTCGGCCTCTGCCTCGGCCTGCAGTGCATGACCATCGACGCCGCCCGCAACCTGGCCGGACTGACCGGGGCCAACTCGCTGGAGTTCGACGAGACCGCGGCCTACCCGGTGATCTCGACCATGGCCGACCAGGAGGACATCGTCGCCGGTAAGGGCGACATGGGCGGGACCATGCGGCTGGGGGCGTACCCGGCCGCGCTCAAGGAGGACTCGATCGTCGCCGAGGTTTATGGCGCGACCGAGATCTCCGAGCGGCACCGGCACCGCTACGAGGTGAACAACGACTACCGGGACAAGCTGGCGCAGGCCGGCCTGATCTTCTCCGGCACCTCGCCGGACGGCCGCCTGGTGGAGTTCATCGAGCTGGACCGGGCCGTGCACCCGTACTTCGTGGCGACCCAGGCGCACCCGGAGCTGAAGAGCCGGCCGACGCGGCCGCACCCGCTCTTCGACGGCCTGGTCAAGGCCGCCGTGGTCTACAACGCGGCCGACGAGCTGCCGGTCGAGGCCGCCTCCGAGCCGGTCGAGGCATCCTGATGGGCCGCGCCGTCATGAGTCGCGCTCAGGGGACGGCCGGGGTCTCTTGATGGCGTTCGAGCACGAGACCGTCGGCACGACCGAGCAGTACCGCGGGGCGATCTTCGACGTGGTCACCGACGAGGTGACCATGTCCGACGGCGGCACCGCCAAGCGCGACGTGGTCCGCAACCGGGGCGCGGTCGTGGTGGTCGCGCTCGACGAGGACGGCCGGGTCGTGCTGATCAAGCAGTACCGGCATCCGCTCGGCCGGCGGATCTGGGAACTCCCGGCCGGGCTGCGCGACATCGACGGCGAGGAGCCGGCGCTGGCCGCGGCCCGCGAACTGGCCGAGGAGGCCGACCTTGTCGCCGGGCGGATGGAGAAGCTGGTCGAGGTGCACACCTCGCCCGGCTTCAGCACCGAGCACGTGCTGATCTACCTGGCCCGGGACCTCTCGCCGGTGCCGGACGCGGACCGTTTCGCCCGGCACGACGAGGAGGCCGACCTCGAGGTCACCCGGGTCGGCCTCGACGAGGCGATCGCGATGATCTTCCGCGGGGAGATCACGAACGCGGCCGCCGTGGCCGGCCTGCTGGCCGCCGCCCGGACCGTCTAGGTCCTACTCCGCCGCCGGGCAGGACGCGCCCGGCGGCGGGACCGTCAGGTCGATCAGGTAGCGGTCCACCACTGCGGTCATGCAGGCGCTGCGCTGGTAGGACCCGTGGCCCCAGCCCTGATAGGTGACCAGCCGGCCGCTGCGGCCCAGCTCGGCGGCCACGTGCTGAGCCCACGGGTAGGCCGTCCGCGGGTCGTGCACCGCGTTGATCAACAGCAGCGGGACGTGGGTGCGGACCGCCAGCCGGTGCGGCGGATTCGCGATCGGTTTCGGCCACCCCAGGCACGTCGAGATGGCCAGCATCCCGGCGCCGTACCGCACGTCCGGCGCTGCTTCGGCCGCGACCTTCAAGACTTTCGCGTACGACCGGAAGTCGCGCACCCCGGCCGGGAAGTCCCCGCAGAAGATCCCCGACGCCACGTCCAGGTTCGGCGCGGACGGCACGTAACCACCGTCCAGCGCCTTGATCACCTGGGCGAAGTCGGACCAGCGCGGAGTCTGCAGGAACCCCAGCGGCGCCGAGGCGATCTCGAACGAGTTCCGCGGCGAATACCCACCGGCGTCCGCGCGCTGCAGGATCGACCGCCAGGTGGCCCGGACGTCGGTGCCGTGCAGCACGCACTCGGTCGTGGTGACCCGCCCGCACCAGGCCACGAACTCGTCGAACGAATCCTGCAGAGCCGCCGCCTCGGTGCGGACGAAATCGGTCACCGGCAGGTCGTGGTCGAACACGCTCTCCAGCACGATCGCGCGAACCCGGTCGGGGAACTGCTCGGCGTACATCTGGCCCAGCAACGTCCCGTAGGAACTGCCGTGGAAGGTCAGCTTCCGCTCGCCGAGGGCCTGGCGCAGCGCGTCCAGATCCCGCGCGAGCGTCACCGAGGCGGCGTGCTCGAAGACCGGGCTGGTCGCGGCGCACTGCGCCCAGTAGGCCCGGTTGGCGGTCACGGTCGCGTCGAAGCCGGCCTGGTCCCGCAGGATGACCGGCGGGCGATCGGCCGACGGCGTGCAGGTCGGCGCGGCCGTCCGGTGAACCGTGCGGGGATCGAAACTCACCAGGTCGAACCGGTCCAGCTGCTCGTCGCTGAACCGATCGCCCTTACGCATCCGCTCCACACCGGAGTCGATCGGCCCGCCCGGCCCGAAGACGAGCGTCCCCACCCGGCGGCCGGCATCCCGGGCGATCCGCTTCTCCACCGCCATCCCGAACGTCGGGCCGTGCGGATCCGCCCAGTCCACGGGCAGGGTCAGGGTCGCGCAGACCTCGTTCTCATCCGGGGGGAAACCCGGCACGTCGTCGACGCACTCACCCCAGTCGAGACCGGGCGCCTGGTGGGTCACGCCGGTCGGGGCGATGCTCAGGGCGAGCGCGGTGATCAGGGCGACCAGGCGCATGGCGACTCCTCGGGTCCAGTGACGCTGACCGATTCATCGTTCTCCGCCCACGTCCCCGGGCCCATCGGGATCGTCCCCTAATGCGTCCCCTAGATCCGCTCCAGCCGCCCGGCGATGGTCCGTGCACATGGCGAAACGGCATGGACGGGATTTACGTACTTCCGTAAGTTCGTCTTCATGAGTGATGACCTGAGCGAACGCCTCGCCGCCCTGGAACGTGTTGTTGCCGACCTGGTCGAGCAGGCCGCGAAACCCGCCCCCGAGCCCCCCGCCGACGTCGCGCACGCGGAGACCTTCTGGGCCCTGGAAGGCCTGCGCGCCAAGGTCGCCGACACCACCGGCGGTGTCCTGTTCACCGGCACGGTCGATCTGCCGACCGGGGAGCACTACGACTGGCAGTACGGCCGGATGCTCGACGACCTCCTGGAGATCGATTGGACCGAGGCGGCGCCGGTGCTGGCCGCTCTCGGCCATCCGGTCCGGTTGCGGTTGCTTCAAAAGATCATTTCGGGTACGCGGGCCGCCGCCGACCTGGCCGAGGATGCCGAGCTGGGCACGACCGGGCAGGTCTACCACCATCTGCGCCAGCTCGTGTCGGCCGGCTGGCTGCGCACGGTGGGCCGCGGGCAGTACACGATCCCGGGTGAAAGGGTCGTGCCCCTTCTCGTGATCCTGGCCGCAACCAGATAGACCATCATTGATCATTCGGTCGTTCGGTGATCCGATGGACCTCGATGACCGATTCACGAGTTTCAATCGGGAAGATCCTTCCACCGGCCGGCCTGCCCCGGATGCTCGCGGTGCAGAGCGCCCTCTGGGGTGTCGGCGTCGGCGCGTTCCTGGCCGGCAGTGTCGTCTTCTACAGCCTGTACGTCGGGTTGTCCCCGGCCCGGATCGGCATCGGCCTGTCCGTGGCCGGTTTCACGGCGGTGATCGGTTCGATGCCGCTGGGTCATCTGGCCGACGTGCTGGGCGGGCGCCGGGCCTGGGCGTTCGGTTCGGCGGCCCGGGCGGTGGCGTTCGCGGCCTACCCGCTGGCCCACAGTTTCTGGCCGTTTCTGCTGCTGATGGTCGTGCAGACGGCCGCCGACACGCTGTCGATCGGCGGGCGGGTGGTCTACACCGCGGCCGCGGTGACGCCGGAGAGCCGGGTGCGGGTGATGGCGTTCAGCCGGGCGTACCTCAACGTGGGCTGGACCGTGGGCGCGGGTCTCGGGGCCGGCGCGCTGGCGCTGGACTCCCGGCCGGGGCTGCTGATCCTGACGTTCACGGCGAGTGCGGTGTCGGCGGTCAACGCGATCTGTGTGGCGCGGATGCCGACGGTCGCGCCGGCCGCGGCCGGGGACGGCCCACGGCCCGGGCCGTGGACGGTGTTGCGGGACCTGCCGTACGCGATGGGGTCGGTGCTTTATGGGTTTTTGTGGTTGCACGCGATCCTCTGGACCGATGTGCTGCAGCTCTGGGTGATCACCCGGACCGATGTGCCGAAACCGGTGCTGGGCGGCCTGGTCGCGTTGAACACCGTGCTGGCGGTGGCCTTCCAGGTGCGGGCGACCCGCGGCGCCGCGAGCATGCCGGGGGTGATCCGGCTGACCCGGGCGGCGGCGCTGAGCGCGGCGGTCGCCTGCCCGATCGCCGCCGCGACCGGATCGACCCGTGGCTGGCCGGCGGTCGCCCTGCTGTTCCTGGCGGTCCTGCTGTTCACCGCCACCGAGCTGTGGGCCTCCGCGTCCCAGTGGTATCTGCAGGTGGAGGTTCCGCCGGCCGCGCGGCGCGGGGTCTACGCCGGCCTGGACCGTTCGGTGCAGGGGGTGGCCCGGATGGCCGGGCCGGCCGGGCTGACCTTCCTGGTGATCGGTTCCGGCGGCTGGGGCTGGTGGGTGATCGGCGCCGGGTTCGCCGCGTGTGCGCTGGCCGCGCGCCCGGTGCTGGCCTGGATCGAACGCACCCCGCGGGCCGCCGAGCGGCTCAGACTGTGACGGCCAGCTTCCCGCCGGTGTGACCGCCGCCGACCAGCCGGACCGCCTCGGCCGCGGCGGACAGCGGGAACACCCGCTCGACGGCCGGGCGCAGCGTGCCCGACTCGATCAGCTCGGCCAGCGCCCGCAGGTCGTCCGCGTTCTCCTTGGCGATCATCCCGACCAGGCGCTGCCCACTGACCAGGGAGGCCAGCGGCGCGGCGATCCAGGCCCGGCTCATGCCGCCGAGCAGGGCCGTGCCCCGGGCCTCGCCGCCGATCAGCACCAGCGTGCCGCGCGGGGTGAGCGCCCGGCGCAGCAGCGACAGGCGGCGGCTGCCGGCGATGTCGACGATCACGTCGAAGACCGGGCCGCGGGCGTCGACCTCCTCGGTCCGGTAGTCGAGCACGTCGGTCGCGCCGAGCGAGCGGACCAGGTCGGCCTTGGCCGCGCCGCACACCCCGGTCACCTCGGCACCGGCCGCGGCGGCCAGCTGGACCGCGTACGACCCGACGCCGCCACCGGCGCCGATCACCAGGACCCGCAGGCCGGGGCCGACCCGGCCGGCGTCGCGGATCGCCTGCAGCGCCGTGGTGCCGGAGACCGGGACGACCGCGGCCTGCTCGAACGAGAGGTTGGCCGGTTTGGCGGCGATCCGGGCGGCCGGGGCCGTCGCATACTCGGCGAAGGAACCGGTGGAGGTGGTGCCGTAGACCTCGTCACCGGGCCGGAAGCCGGTCACCCCCTCGCCGGCCTGCTCGACGACGCCGGCCAGGTCGCGGCCGCGCACCCGGACCTTGGGCACGCGCAGGCCGGTGACCGGGCGCATGGCCCACGGCCGGCCGGTCATCATGTGCCACACGCCGGGGTCGACCCCGGCGGCGACGACCCGGATGAGGACCTCACCGGGTTGCGGTACGGGCGGGTCGACGTCGCCGACTCGGAGCACGTCGGCCTCGCCGTAGACGTCCTGAACGACAGCTCTCATACGACCGACGGTATGGACGCGCGGCAACCGGGACTTTTCGTCCGGGGTGGGTAGTACGTTCAGCGGCGGCATCGAACGATGGAGGAGGAGACATGGGTTTTCCGAGGCTGCAGTCGGTCGTGCTGGACACTCCGGACGCGCGCGGCCTGGCCGAGTTCTACCGGCGCCTGCTCGGGTTGGAGTATCGGCCCGGCGACGAGCCGCCCGCCCCGGGGCAGGACGACGAGAAGGGCCGCGACTGGCTCGTGCTCGTCGGTGACGGCGGGGTCCGGCTGGCGTTCCAGCAGGAGCCGGGGTTGAAGCCGACCACCTGGCCCGGCGGCGAGATCCCGCAGCAGTTGCACCTGGACACGTCCGTCCCGTCCGTCGAGGAGCTGAACCGGCAGCACGAGCGGGCCCTGAGCCTGGGCGCGACGCTGCGTTTCGACCGCAGCGACGACCCGGAGGAGCCGCTGCGCGTCTACGCCGACCCGGCCGGGCACACATTTTGTGTGTTCGTGGGTGAGTGAAGGGCGCCGGATCCTGTAGCGGGGCGGCTTCGCACGGTAACTTGTCCATCGTGGACCTTGTGTCGATGATCGCCGATGAGCGCCGCCGCATGGCCGAACTCGTCGAGACGCTCAAGCCGAGCCAGCTGTACACGAACAGTCTGTGCGAGGCCTGGACCGTGCACGAGGTCGCCGCCCACCTGTGCGCCCCGTGGATCTTCGGCGCGCGCCGGATCGTGCCGGCCGTCGTCCGGCACGGTTTCCGGGTGCACCGGGCCAACGCCGAGCTGGTCCGTGACCTGGCCACCGACCTGACCGCCGACGAGATCGCGCTGCAGCTGCG
This sequence comes from Actinoplanes sp. HUAS TT8, assembly GCF_051380535.1. Lineage (NCBI taxonomy): Bacteria > Bacillati > Actinomycetota > Actinomycetes > Micromonosporales > Micromonosporaceae > Actinoplanes > Actinoplanes sp. HUAS TT8. Next base: position 33,821 of record NZ_CP195646.1, read on the forward strand.
GATGAACGCCGAGTTCCTCTTCAACCCGCGCGTCGTCGACCCGCTGGGGCAGCTCACCGACCTGCAGGTGCACGGTCAGGACATCTGCCGGCCGCTCGGGCTGACCCGCGATCTGGTCCCGGAGCGGATGCTGCTGTCACTGGAATTCCTGCTCGGGCCGAAGGCGCGCGGCTCGTTCGTGCCGCGCGGCCGGCTCGACGGCCTGCGCTTCCTGGCCGAGGACCTGGACTGGGAGGGCGGGCAGGGTCTGCTCACCGTCCGAGGTCGTGGCGAGGCGGTGCTGCTCGCGGTGACCGGCCGCCCGGTGGTGCTGGACGAGCTGACCGGAAGTGGCGTGGCCGCGCTGCGAGCGCGCCTCAGCGCTTGATCGCGACCCCACCCGACATCTGCACGTGCAGGTCGTCCACCCCGGCCGCGGCCGCGTCGGGCCGCCACCGGTGCACCAGCTGCACACCGGGCTCGACCAGCTCCAGGCCGCGGAACAGGTCGGTCACCTCGGCGTCGGTGCGCGGCTTGGCCGCGATGCCCCGCGCCGTGTACGCCTTGGCGCCCTGCACGGCCTGCTCGTTGTGCGCGGTCACGGTCGAGATGGCCAGCGCGCTGCCCGGTGCGAGCGGCGCCATCAGCGTGTCGATGATCCGGTGCGCCTCGTCCTCGTCGGTGACGAACTGCAGGATGGCGATCAGGCAGATGGCGATCGGGCGGCTGAGGTCCAACGCCCGTACCTCGGAAGCCTGAATGATTTTCTCGACGTCACGCAGATCGGCGTCGAGGTAGGCGGTGGAGCCCTCCGGGGTGGAGGTGAGCAGCGCCCGCGCGTGCACGAGCACGATCGGATCGTTGTCGGCGTAGACCACCCGGGCCGCCGGGTCGACGCCCTGGACGACCTCGTGCAGGTTGGGCGAGGTGGGCAGCCCGGCGCCGATGTCCACGAACTGGCGGATGCCCAGGTCGGCGGCGAGGTAACGGGCCGCGCGGGCGAGGTAGTTACGGTTGGCCCGCATGGAGATCGGCAGGCTGGGGGAGGCCTTCACGATCTCGCCGGCGGCGGCGCGGTCGGCCGCGAAGTTGTCCTTGCCGCCCAGCAGGTAGTCGTAGATGCGGGCGGAGTGCGGAACGTCGGTGTTGAGATCAACAGCCATGCGTGCAATGTAGTCGAACAGATCAGCGCAGTTCGACGTCGACCCCGTCCTCGGCGAGCCAGGCGAGCAGGTGGTCCATCGTCACCGACGGGCAGAAATCGCGGCGGTCGTAACCGGGCACCAGGTGCTTGCGGGCCACCGTCGAGTCGTGCCAGACCAGCCGGAACCCAGGGGCGGCACCCCAGTCACCGAGCAGGCAGTCGTGCAGCGCACCGGCGTTCCAGCCGAAGTACCCGCCCGGGCCGTTGACCGCCTCACCGATCGCGCAGTAGAAGCCGTCCTCGTCGGTGACGTTTCGCCCGTCCAGGTGATAGGTGCGCCCGGTGGGCCGGTCCGGGCCGGGCCGGTGATGCGCGAGCGCGGCGCCGGCCCACTCGTGCCGCAGCTCGGCCGGGAACGCCGCCCACAGCCCGGTCTCGGCCGGCCGGCCGGCCCGCCAGTGCTCCCAGATCTCCCGGGCGCCGGACGGGCGTCCGCCTTTGATCGCATCCCCGTACGTGCTCTCAAACGTCACGTCGAGCAGACCGTCCCCGAGTACCGAGGGACGGACATCCGACACCTCGGCCCCCAGTCCACTGTCCAGCATGTGGGTCGCGGTGCCGTCGTCGGCGACGCTGAAGATCGACGCGATGATCATCCGCCGGTGCCGGGCGGCGCCCCGCTGGAGCGCGTCGATGGCCCGGGTCAGGCGCGGCTCGGGCCGGCAGCCGATCAGCGTGGCCGGCCGGGGCAGCACCGCCGGCCGGGGCCGGAACACCCCGGTCACGTCCTGGCAGGTGCCGAACTTCTCCTCGCCCTCACCGGTGATGCCGGTCAGCACGTATCCGTCCGACTCGGGCGCGCGGTCCGGCCCGCGGCGGCGTTTGCGGTGTTCGGGGTCTATTCGCAGACGACCCTCCAGGGTGACGTCGAAGACGCCGAACCCGGTCGGGCGCACGTCGACCACGTTCAGGTCGAGCAGCTCCTCGGTGCACTCCCAGCACTCGCGGGGATGCTTGGAGTCGGGCCGGTGGATCGTCTCCAGACCGATGTTGCCCACCCAGGGGGCACCGAAGCCGTCGCACGCCGCGCGCAGCGCGCCGGCCGGGGCGCAGCCCTGCAGCGTGTACCGCTCGACCGGCAGCTCACCCGGGTCGGCGAACAGGCCGTCGATGTCGGCGCAGGCCGCCACCACCGCGTCGCCGTCGTCGATGTTCTGGTCGACGAGAAGCCAGGGAAAGCCGGTCATCGGGCGACCGTACCGGTTCACCGGCGTGACGCGGACATGGGGATCAGTGCGTATGAACCGGGGTAGTCTGCGGCGGATAAGGACATATCGCGCAACGCAACGTCGCGGTGACGCAGGGAGAATGAAGTGAAGGTCGGTATCCCCAGCGAGGTCAAGAACAACGAGTTCCGGGTCGCGATCACCCCGGCCGGTGTCTTCGAGTTCGCCCGCGCCGGTCACCAGGTGTTCGTGCAGAGCGCGGCCGGGATGGGCTCGTCGATCACCGACGCCGACTTCCGGGACGCCGGCGCGACGATCCTGCCCGACGCCGACGCGGTGTGGGCCGACGCCGACCTGGTCCTCAAGGTCAAGGAGCCGGTGGCCAGCGAGTACCACCGGATGCGTGAGGGCCAGGTGCTCTTCACCTACCTGCACCTGGCCGCGTCCAAGGAGTGCACCGACGCGCTGGTCGACCGGCGGATCACCGGGATCGCCTACGAGACGGTCGAGCTGCCGGACCGCTCGCTGCCCCTGCTGGCCCCGATGTCCGAGGTCGCCGGGCGGCTCGCACCGCAGGTCGGGGCGTACCACCTGATGCGCCAGGGCGGCGGGCGCGGTGTGCTGATGGGCGGCGTGCCCGGCGTCTACGCGGCCAAGGTGGTCGTCATCGGCGCCGGTGTGTCCGGGATGAACGCGGCCGCCATCGCGCTCGGCATGCAGGCCGAGGTGATGCTGCTGGACCGCAACATCGCCCGGCTGCGGGCGGCCGACGCCGACTACCGCGGGCACCTGCAGACGATCGCCTCCAACGCGTACGAGATCGAACGCGCCGTCCTCGACGCCGACCTGGTCGTCGGCGCGGTCCTGGTCCCGGGCGCGAAGGCACCGACCCTGATCTCCAACGACCTGGTCGCGCGGATGAAACCGGGCAGCGTGCTGGTCGACATCTCGATCGACCAGGGCGGCTGCTTCGAGGCGTCCCGGCCGACCACCCACGACGACCCGACCTACCGGGTGCACGGCTCGATGTTCTACTGCGTGGCCAACATGCCCGGCGCCGTGCCGCACACCAGCACCTACGCGCTGACCAACGTGACTCTCCCGTACGCTCTGGAACTGGCCAACCGGGGCTGGCGGTCCGCCCTGCGCAACGACCCGGCGCTGGCCGCGGGCCTGAACACGCACGACGGCCACGTGGTCTACGGGCCGGTGGCCGAGGCGCACGGCATGGCGGTGACACGGTTGACGGAGGTGCTCAACTGACACTCGATCGGGCGATAACGGCGTACCTGGACCACCTGGGCGTGGAACGCGGCCTGTCCCGCAACACGCTCGCCTCCTACCGGCGCGACCTCGACCGCTACGCCGAGCAGCTGACCGCGGCCGGGATCACCGACCTGGCCGCCGTCCGGCCGGCCGACGTCACCGGGCACCTGGCCACCCTCCGCGAGGACGGTCTGGCCGCCTCGTCGGCCGCCCGGGCGATCAGCGCGGTCCGCGGCCTGCACCGGTTCGCCGTCCGCGAACGCCTGGTGCCGCACGACGTCGCGGCCGACGTGCACCCGCCGGCCCCGCCCAAGCGCCTGCCCAAAGCTCTCGACGTGCACCAGGTCGAGCGGCTGCTGGCCGTCCCGGCCGCGGACGACCCGCTGGGCCTGCGCGACCGGGCGCTGCTGGAATTCCTCTACGGCACCGGGGCCCGGATCTCCGAGGCGGTCGGCGCCGACATCGACGACCTCGAACTCGGCGACGACAGCGCCGCCGTGCTGCGGGGCAAGGGCGGGCGCACCCGTCTCGTGCCGGTCGGCGGGTACGCCAAGAGTGCGGTGCAGACCTATCTCGTACGGGCGCGACCGTCACTGTCCGAGAACGGTCGCGGCACCCCGGCGATCTTCCTCAACGCCCGCGGCGGGCGCCTCTCCCGGCAGAGCGCCTGGACCGTCCTGCACCGATGCGCCGCCGCGGCCGGCCTGCCGGTGGACGGGCCGCACGCGGTCAGCCCGCACACGCTGCGTCACTCGTACGCCACGCATCTGCTCGACGGCGGCGCCGATGTGCGGGTGGTGCAGGAACTGCTGGGACACGCCTCGGTCACCACGACGCAGGTGTATACGCTGGTGACCGTCGAGCGTCTGCGAGAGGTCTACGCGACTTCTCACCCGCGCGCTCGTTAGAAGCTACGCATCCATAGGTGCGACACGCCGAACGGCTGACCCCGAGGGGACGGCACGTGTGGCGTACAGTCGGGCTTCGAGTCGGGAGGGGGGCGATGGCGATGGCAGCGAACGGCGACCGTGCGGAAGCCTGGACAACCGCGCTCCGCGATCAGCAGAATTCCCTGGACCTGGGCGCCGACCTCGGTCCGGCGGACCCCACCGCGTACACGATGCGCCGCCCGATCCCCGAGCCGATGCCGACCGATCGGCACGGCCCGGCGCGGATCATCGCCCTGGCCAACCAGAAGGGTGGTGTCGGCAAGACGACGACCACCATCAATCTCGGAGCCGCCCTGGCGGAGTACGGGCGCAAGGTCCTGCTCGTCGACTTCGACCCGCAGGGTGCCTGCTCGGTCGGCCTCGGCGTCAACCCGCACAACCTCGACCTGAGCATCTACAACCTGCTCATGCAGGACGACGTCGCCACCGAGGACGTCATCATCAAGACCAATGTGGCCGGGCTGCACCTGCTGCCGGCCAACATCGACCTCTCCGCGGCCGAGATCCAGCTGGTCAACGAGGTCGCCCGCGAGATGGCCCTGGCCCGGGCCCTGCGCTCGGTCCGTAAGGAATACGACTTCATCCTGATCGACTGCCAGCCCTCCCTGGGCCTGCTGGCGATCAACGCGCTGACCATCGCGCACGGCGTGCTCATCCCGCTGGAGTGCGAGTTCTTCTCGCTGCGCGGTGTCGCCCTGCTGCTCGACACCATCGACAAGGTGCGCGAGCGGCTCAACTTCGACCTCGAACTCGAGGGCATCCTGGCCACCATGTACGACTCCCGCACCACCCACTGCCGCCAGGTGCTGCAGCGGGTCGTCGAGGCGTTCGGCGACAAGGTGTACCAGACGGTCATCACGAAAACGGTGAAGTTCCCGGAGTCGACCGTGGCCGGCGCCCCGATCACTACGCTGGACCCGGCGTCCTCGGGCGCCCGCAACTACCGTCAGCTGGCTCGCGAGGTCATCGCGGCCAAGGTCGAACGAGGGTAGGACCCAGGTCCGGTGCTGTTCGCGCTCGGGACGCCGGTCGCGTTCGCCGCACTGGTCGTCTCCTTCCTGTGCGGCGTCATGCTGCGTGCCGTCGCCATCCGCTTCACCGCGCGCACCGTCGGACTCGCCGACCGCGGCGACCGGCTCACCCCGAACCTGCGCCACGACCTCGACCCGTTCGGCGCGGTCGGCGCCGCCCTCGGCGGCATGGGCTGGGGCAAGATGCTCACCGTCGACGACGTCCCCCGCTGGCGCGGACGCGGCCGATCGGCCGCCGTCTTCGCGGCCGGCCCGGTCGCCTGCATCCTCGCCGGCGAACTCCTGGTCGCCGCGTTCGCCCTCACCGAGTCCGACCCCGGCCTGTTCCGGTACCTGACCGTCACCGGCGTCCTGCACGGCGTCGACGGCCTGCCCTACGGCCAGCAGGCGCTGCTCTCGTTCGGCGTCGGCCTGCTCGCGTTCGGCCTGCTCGCGCTGATCCCGATGCCCCCGCTGGACGGCTTCGGCATCCTGCACAACGCGCTGCGCAAGCCCGGCCCCGGCATGCAGTGGATGCGCCTGTGGTTCGAGGACAAGAACATCGGCGTCCTGGTCCTGCTGATCTTCAGCCTCTTCCCCGGCGGTTACCCCCTGGTCACCCGCATCCTCGACATCCTCGGCAACTTCTTCCTCCGCGTCTGGGGATAACCCGCGGCGCCCCACCCCGAAGATCAACTTCAAATTCTTCATTGCCTCGGTCCGCCGTGGTCCCGATCGTCGCTCCCGCGGGGACCCTTCCGACCCTCGCAGGCCGCTGGCGCGGCCAGAACGCGAGGCCCGCAAGGGCGACGTGGTCGGTTGGTTGCGGTCAAACCACAAACCCCCGTGGACAGTTTTGGAGCTCGTTTCCTCCGCGGCTGGTTGCGGTCAGAGCAACCCCGAACCCACGCGAGGCCGCAGCCACTCCGGGCCCGGCCGCGGGTCGCGATCCCCAGCTGGTGCTGAGGGCTGCTTCCGGACGTTTTTACAACCCTCAGCACCAGCCGGAGACTGCGACCCCGCGGCCGGGCCCGGAGTGGCTGCGGCCTCGCGTGGGTTCGGGTGGAGCTCATGCCGGCCGGTCTGAAGGGGGCCCGCACGGTTGACCGATCTTGAACCGGCTGACCGATAACCGCCGATTCGGGTAGCGTTCCGGTGACTTACGGTGACCGGGAGATGCGGTAATGGAGAAGACCCTCTGCTTCTGCTGCGGGGGTGACGGGCCGGGCGACCGGCAGTGGTGCGGCTGGTGTGCCGCGCCCGTGGTCGTCGCTCCACCGCCGGTTCCCGCGGCCCCCGCGCCCCCGCTCCCGGGTCCGTCTCTGACCCTCGGTTCCGCTGATTCTTCGGTACGTCCTGGAAGTCCCGTCCTGGCGATCGTCGCCGCCGTCGGCGTCCTGCTGGTCGCCGCCGGCCTGGTCACGGTGGTCGCCGCCCACACCGGTAACAGCCCGCGGGTGGCCGCCGAGCGCTACTTCGACGCCCTGTCCGACGGCGACGCCTCGGCCGCGCTCGCCTGGGTGGCCTCGGCCGACCAGATCGACACCGGGAAGTATCCGCTGCTCAGCGACGCCGCCCTGGACCGGAGCGGCGACCGCCCGCGGGACGTCGAGGTCGGCGACGACATGACCGCGGGCGGCCAGTTCGGCACCGAGGCGCGATCCGTACGGGTCGTCTACCGGGCCGGCGGGCAGTCCGTCGCCCAGGAGCTGGTCGCGGTCGAGGAGAACGGGAAGTGGCGGCTGCGGCTGCCGTTCGTCCTGCTCGGCATCGACGGCCAGCGCGGCCGGCAGGTCACCGTGAACGGTGTCGGCCTGGGCACGGCCGAGCGGGCGACCGCAGCGTTCCCCGGCGCGTACGAGGCCGTAGCGGCAGGCAACACCCTGCTCGCCGAGAGCCGGGCCAGCGCCGTCGCGCAGGCCAACGGAATCGTCGACTACGTCGCCCCGCTGCAGTTCGGCGTGCCCGAGCTGGCCGGCGGCGCCCGCGACAGCATCCAGGGCCAGGTGCGCACCGCCCTGGACAAGTGCGCCGGCAGCACGACCGCCCAGCCGGCGGGCTGCCCGTTCGGGCTCAACGTGCCCGGCACCGACGTCGTGGTGACCTGGACGATCACGACGTACCCGCAGGTGGACGTCCGGACCGACAGCATCATGTGGTTCAGCGGCGCGGCCGTGCAGCTCGTCGACGACGGCGCCGGGAAAGTGCACTGGAGCGCCACCTACACCGATTACCGCGGGGCGCGGAAGTCGCAGAGCGGCGACTCGGCGTTCCGGATCAACGGCAACGCGCAGGCCACCCCCACCGGCATCCAGGTTTCCCTGACCTGACTCGCACTAGAAAGTGAGGATCCATGAGCATGCCCGCACTCGGCCCGGGCAACGGCGACGTCGCGTACCGGATGCAAGGCCTGCGGCACAATCCGGTGGAGCTCGGGCTGGACGAGTCGGTCCCGGTCTGGACGCTGCTCCGGCTGTGGCTGTCGGCGGCGGTTCCGGCGCTCGTCGTCTGGGCCGTCTTCGCGTTCCTGGCGCTGTTCGTCCGCGCGGTCTCCGAGCCCAACGCGTTCAGCGAGAACACGCCGGGCGACGAGGTGTTCGCGATCGGGTCTCTGCTGAGCTTCATCATCTTCTGGGTGGTCCTGCTCTCGGCCCGCGTGGACGAGTCGGTCGCCGAGTGGAAGGCGCTGATCGAGGACCGGTGGCAGAGCGCCGACTCTGCGTACGCGGCGATCTACGGCACGCTGCGGCGTCGCGGCATCCCGGTGGAGGCCGACGCCGTACGGGTGCGCAGTGACCTCCTGCCGCCCGAGGTGATCAACAACCGGCTGATGATCACCGATCGGAACTACCAGATCTTCATCTCGGTTTTCCCGTACGGCAGCAGCCTCTACCTGGGCTGGACCATGGCCCGCGGCCGGCGCGGGGTGACCCTGCTCGGGCACTTCCTGCGCGACCTGGTCGGTGGCATGTCCGGGCGCGGCGGCTCGGTCGACCGGATGCTGCGCACCGAACGGGTGCGGGCGCTGCGCGAGGCCGTGCACTCCGCGGTCCGCGAGGGCGCCGACGTGGCCGCGCAGGGGCTGCTGGTGCCCGCCGGCGCGGTCTTCGGGGCCGAGGTCCCGGTGCGTGACCTGCGGGCGCGGGTGGCACCGGCCTACGCACCGCACCCCGGGCCGCACCCGGGCGCGGGCCCGGCGCAGCACAACGCGATGCCGTCGCAGTCCGGGCCGATGCCGGTGCCGAGCGGGCCGGTCTCGGCGCCTCCCGGCCCGGTCTCGGCGATGCCGGCGCCCGGCCCGATGCCGGGTTATGCGGCGCCCGATTCCTACGCGCCGCCGCAGCAGTCGACGACGCCGCCCGAGGCGCAGGCTGAGCAGCCGAAACCTCGCCCGCACCCGCATCCGTCGCCGTCCGAGGGCACCGACCCACCGATCAGCTGACCGTCGTTGTCCCGGGCCGCCGCGCCGCAAGCGTGGCGGCCCGGTCGTCTACCCGAGAAAAGCGCGCCGGAGCAGGACTTTCGCGCAACCGTGGGCTCTTTGTGACGTTGGTAGGGCGTGAGCCCGGAGCGCGTTGTCACAGGCATGGTCTACGGTCGGCAGGTGCTTGAAGAGCCTGCCCAGCCGGTGTCTGCCGACGAGCTGCCGCCCGATCCGGAGCCCACCGCCTCCGATGATGCGGCGGTCGTCGCGGCGGCGGAGGCCGATTCCGGAAAGTTCACGGTCAAGCTGCACAACTTCGAGGGCCCGTTCGACCTGCTGCTGCAGCTGATCGGCAAGCACAAGCTGGACGTCACCGAGGTCGCCCTGCACGTGGTGACCGACGAGTTCATCTCCTACATCCGGGCCATGGGCGACGACTGGGATCTCGACGAGACCAGCGAGTTCCTGCTGGTCGCGGCCACCCTGCTGGACCTCAAGGCGGCCCGGCTGCTGCCCTCGGCCGAGGTCGAGGACGAGGAGGACCTGGCCCTGCTGGAGGCCCGCGACTTGCTCTTCGCCCGCCTGTTGCAGTACAAGGCGTACAAGGAGGCGGCCGCCCACATCCACGAGCTGGAGGGGATCGGCGCGCGCCGCTGGCCGAGAATGGTCACGCTGGAGGCCCGCTACGCGGAGGCGCTGCCCGAGCTGGTCCTCGGCATCGGCCCGCAGCGGCTGTTCAAGCTGGCGCTCAAGCAGTTCACCCCGAAACCGGGGCCGCCGCAGGTCTCCATCGCGCACATCCACCAGGTGCGGGTCAGCGTCCGCGAGCACGCCGAGATGCTGCGGGACCGGCTGCGCCGCATCGGGGTGGCCACGTTCAGCCTGCTGGTGGCCGACTGCGACAGCCTGCTCGAGGTGGTTGCCCGCTTCCTGGCGCTGCTGGAGCTGTACCGGCAGGATCTGATCGACTTCGAGCAGCCGGTGTCGCTGGACGAGCTGACCGTTCGCTGGATCGGCGGTGACCAGGCGGCCGAGCTGTCCGTGGACGACTACGAGGGCAGCCCGGAGAAGATCACCGACAATCCGGACCGTCCGGAGGGTGCCGGGTCCGATGATGACGGTGAGACCGCCACCGGTTCGGACGAAACGCCTGCGAGCGAGCTTGACTCGGCCCCGCCGGATGGCGATCTTGACGAGGGCGACGAGGCGGCCCTGGAGGAGAAGCAGCAGTGAGCGACGAGCGTCAGGAGTCCCTGGCCGCGCAGATGGGCGCGTGGGTGCCGCCGTGGGAGCGCAAGCGCGACGACGAACCGGACCGCGACTTCCAGGCCGAGGCCGAAGAGGCCTCCGCTGAAGCTTCGGTGTCCGATTCAGATCACATTCAAACCGATGCGGCGTACGGCGATCAGGCCGTGCCCGAGCTCATCGACGCCCCGCCGGAGCTGCCGGGTGCGGACGAGGAAGCACCCGCCGAGCCGGAGCCCGCTCCCGTCGAGGAGCCCGCGCGGTCCGAGGCCGAGGCGCTGGGTTACGTGGCCGGCCTCGCGGACACCGCCGCGCACTTCGAGGACGCCCCGGTGCCGGTCGCGGACTCCTCGGCACCGGTCGCGGACGTCCCGGTGCAGGTCGAGGCCGCGCCTGTCGCCGAGATCACGCCGGCCCGGCCCGCGGCGGTCGCCGCGCCGGCGGTTCCGGCCCAGGCCACCGGTCCGCGGGCCGACGAGACCGGCGACGACCGTACGCCGGAAAGGGTTGTGGATGACGCCGAGTTGGCCGCCGCCCTGGAAGCGATCCTGCTCGTCGTGGACGAACCGACTAACGAGCTGAAGCTGGCCGAGGTCCTGGAGCAGCCGGTCGAGCGCGTCACCCGGATGCTGGACGACATCTCGGCCCGCTACACCGCGGCCGGGCACGGCTTCGACCTGCGGCGCGCGGCCGGCGGCTGGCGGCTCTACACCCGCCCGGAGTACGCGGCCTACGTCGAACGGTTCGTGCTGGACGGCCAGTCCGTGCGCCTCACCCAGGCCGCCCTGGAGACACTCGCGGTAGTCGCCTACAAGCAGCCGGTGACCAGGTCGCGCATCTCGGCCATCCGCGGTGTGAACTGTGACGGTGTCATGCGTACGCTTGTCACTCGCGGCCTGATCGAAGAGGTCGGCACCGAGCCGGAGACCGGGGCGTATCTGTACCGGACCACCGCTCTGTTCCTGGAGAAACTCGGCCTGAACTCGGTCGATCAGCTGCCGCCGCTAGCTCCGTTCCTGCCCGACGATGTGGAAGAAGTGCTCGATGCCTCAGGCTGACACCGCCGAACGCCTCCAGAAAGTCCTGGCCTCGGCCGGTGTTGGATCCCGCCGTGCCTGCGAGGACCTGATCTTCCGGCGGCGCGTCATGGTCAACGGCCGGGTCGCCAAGCTCGGCGACAAGGTCGACCCGGCCACCGCGGAGATCTACGTCGACGGCTCGCGGGTGATCACCAACACCAAGCTGGTCTACGTCGCGCTGAACAAGCCGCGCGGCGTCGTCTCCAGCCTCGACGACGAGAAGGGCCGCTCCGAGCTCGCCGACTTCCTGCAGGTCAACTTCGAGCAGCGGCTGTTCCACGTCGGCCGGCTCGACGCCGACTCCGAGGGTCTGCTGCTGCTGACCAACGACGGCACCCTGGCCCACAAGCTGATGCACCCGTCGTTCGGGGTCAGCAAGACGTATCTGGCCGAGGTCGTCGGCCCGCTGCCACGCACGGTCGGCCGCGCGCTGCAGTCCGGCATCGTGCTGGAGGACGGCCCGGCCCGGGTGGACTCGTTCCGACTGGTCGACGCGATCGGCAAGACCGCCCAGGTGGAGATCACCCTGCACGAGGGCCGCAAGCACATCGTGCGCCGGATGATGGACGAGGTCGGCCACCCGGTCACCCGCCTGATCCGTACCGCGGTGGGCCCGATCCGCCTCGGTGACCTGCGCCCCGGCGGTTTCCGCCACCTGTCCAACGCCGAGGTCGCGGCCCTGTTCAAGGCCGTCGGCGACGAACCGGAGTGACACCGACCGGCGGGCCCGTCCGGGCCCGCCGGGTCCGGTCCGGCGTCAGCAGAGGACGTCGGCGCCCGGGTTGCTCTCGTTCACGTAGGGCTTGACCACGGACATCTTCGTGATCGCGGTGTTCCCGCCGAGCGGCTTGAGCGGCGTGCAGTCGAAGTCCCGTTCGACCACGGAGAGCCGGAACGACTCCGGCATGCTCTCCTCCTTGAGCCCGGCCAGCGCCTCGGGCTGCGAGGCGTAGGCCTTCTGCGCCTCGGCGAACGCCTCGGCCTTACCGACCAGGCGGACCGCGCTGTGCTGGGGCAGCGTCTCCAGCACCTTCTGGATCTCGTCCTTCTGCTGCTGGCTGGTCCCGTCCTTGAGGATCACCACCATCGTGTACTTCTCCTCGGGCACCTGACGCCAGCCGGCGAACCACAGGCCGCCGAAGGTGGCGCCGGCCCCGACGAGCAGTGCCACCAGCGCGACGACGGCGACGGGCGGGCCGCGCCGCTTCCTGGTCGGCTTCACCCCGTCGGCCGGCTTGAAGCGCTCCCCGGCGGCCGACGCGGGCCGCTCGGTGCCGGCCGGCTCGGCCGTTTCCGGTTGCTCAGCCTCACGCTCGGCGGCCGGGTCGTGGTGCGCGGCGGTCGGCGAGGGCTCGGCCGGGGACGGCGTCTCGGGGTCGTGCTTCGCGGCCGGCTCGGGCGTCTCCGGGGAATTGTCGCTCACGATCGCGGAACATTACCGGCCCGAACCTACTCGTGGGTATCTCCACGCTGGCGTTTCTCGGAGCCGGCCGGCCCTCCCGGGTGTCTCCGGTCCCGTGAGGCACTCCGAAGAGCCGGCCGGGGACCGGGTCGCGGGTTCCGGGGCGTGCGCCTAGGGTCGGGCTGTGGTGATCGTCCCGGAGGGGCTTCGGGCCTCGCACGAGCGGTACTTCGGCCCGGCCACCGCGGTCTGGATGGCCGGGCTGTCCGAGCTGGCCGAACGGCACCTCGACGAGTGGGGGCTGCGGCTCGACGGGAACCCCGGGCACGGCGCGGTGGCGCTGGTCCTGCCGGTGCGGCGGGTCGACGGGACCCCGGCGGTGCTCAAGCTGCAGCCGATCGACGACGAGACGGCCGGGGAACCGGCCGCGCTGCGGGCGTGGCGGGGGCGCGGGGCGGTACGCCTGCTGGAGCACGACGCCGAGTCCGGTTCGATGCTGCTGGAGCGGCTCGACGCGCGGCGCGATCTCGGTTCGGTGGCGGAGGTGCGGGTTGCCCTCCGTACGCTCAGTGAGGTTTTGAAAGAACTGCATGCCGTCGCCGCGCCGCCGGGCCTTCGCCACCTGTCGGACATCGCGTCCCGGCTCCTGGACCGCGCGCATCGCGCGATTCCGCAGCTGCCCGACCCGGCCGACCGGGATCTGGCCCGCTCGTGCGCGGCGGCGCTGGCCGAGGTGCGGTCCGAGCCGGGCGACCGGCTGCTGCACTGGGACCTGCACTACGAGAACGTCCTGGCCACCCCGGACGGCCACGGCTGGGTCGCCATCGATCCGAAACCGCTGGCCGGCGACCCCGGGTTCGAGCTGCTGCCGGCCCTGCACAACCGCTGGCCGGAGATCGACCCGCTGTCCTGCTTCGACCTGATGACCGAGGTCCTCGGCCTGGACCGGCCGCGGGCGGCCCGCTGGACGCTCGCCCGCGTCCTGCAGAACCTGGTCTGGGCGGCCGAGGAGGGCACCGAGAGCTGGTCGGCCCACCCGGATCGCCTGATCGCGGAGTCGCTTCTCGCTCGCTACTGATCCGGGGCGACATCGGCGGTCATCGGTGCCAGGATGACAGCGCCAAGAGCGTCCCGCGGTCGTGATCGTGAGGGGATCAACGATGTCCGGTGACCAGGTCAGAACGATCAAGCGCACCATCGTCGCCGTGACGGGGGTGGTGGCGTTCACGGCTCCGGCCTCGCCCGCCGGGGCTGAACCCGGCGGCGCCCGCACCGATCGGGTCAGTGTCGCCGTCGGCGGCGGCCAGGGCGATCAGACCAGCCTCGGCCCGCAGGTCAGCCGGAACGGCCGGTACGTTGCTTTCGTCTCGGCCGCGTCGAACCTGGTGCCCGGCGACACCAATGACGCCTGGGACGTGTTCGTCCGGGACCGCTGGGCCGGCACGACCCGCCGGGTGAACGTCTCCGACGGCGGCGCCCAGGCCGACGGCGGCGCGCACGGCGAGGTCCGGATCAGCGCTGACGGTCGATACGTCGCCTTCCTGTCGTACGCCGCGAACCTGGTGCCCGGCGACACCAACGACACCTCGGACGTGTTCGTCCGCGACCTGTGGCAGGGCCGGACCAGCCGGGTCAGCGTGTCGAGCACCGGCGCGCAGGCCGACGGCTTCAGCGCCTTCTCGGTGGCGCTCAGCGCCGACGGGCGGTACGTGCTGTTCGACGCGGAGGCCACCAACCTGGTGCCGGGCGACACCAACGGCTTCTCGGACGTGTTCCTGCACGACCGTGCCACCGGCCGGACCACCCGGGTGAGCGTCGCCGGCGACGGCGGTCAGGCCAATCATCTGAGCCGGTCACCGGCGATCAGCGACGACGGCCGCTATGTCGCGTTCGAGTCGTTCGCCGGCAACCTGGTGCCGGGCGACACCAACGGCTTCTCCGACGTGTTCCTGCGCGACCGCCGGACCGGGCAGACCACGCTGGTCAGCCGGACCCGGGCCGGCACACCGGGGCAGGGCAACGCGTTCGCTCCGTCGATCAGCGCGGACGGGCGTCTGATCGCGTTCATGTCCGATGCCCCGGGCCTGGTCGCGGGGGACGACGACGCGCTGGTCGGCGTCTTCGTCCGGGACCGCCTGGCCGGGCGGACCACCCCGGCCAGTGTGGCCGCCTCCGGCGGGCCGGCCGACGACCATGCCAACAGTGCCTCGATCAGTGCCGACGGGCGCTACGTGGTGTTCAGCTCGCCGGCGACCGACCTGGTGCCGCGCGATCGCAACGCGAGCGAGGACGTCTTCGTGCGGGACCTGCGGGACCGGACCACCACGCTGGTCAGCGTCGCCACCTCGGGCCGGCCGGCCACGGACTGGAGCGGCGAACCGTCGATCGCCGGGGACGACCACGTCGTGGCCTTCTCCTCGGTGGCCGACAACCTGGTGGCCGGGGACACCAACGCGGTGCCCGACGTGTTCGTCCGGTCCTACTGATCGAGGAAGGTGTGCAGGGCGGCGTTGAACGCGGCCGGCTGCTCCAGGTTCGGCAGGTGGCCGGCGCCGTCGACGATCGTGAGCATCGACTCCGGGATCAGGCGGTTCATCAGTTCGGCGTCGGCGACCGGGGTGAACTCGTCGTCGCGGCCGACCACGATCAGGGTCGGCACCGCGATCGTGGTCAGCAGCTTCTGGTAGTCGGGCCGCTCGGCCCGGCCGCGCAGGGCGGCCGCGGCGCCCGCCGGCGAGGTGCGGATCATCATGTTCCACACGTGCTCGGCGACCTGCGGCATCGCGGTCACGTTGTACGCGGCCATCATCTTCGCCAGGTTCTCGGTGGCGTACCCGGTCATGCCCTCGGCCAGCAACTGGTCGGCGACCCGGTTGCGGTGGGCGTGGCCCTCCGGGGTCTCGCCCTGCGGGAACGTGTCGGCCAGGACCAGCCCGGCGATGCGGTCGCCGAAGAGCCGGTAGCACTCCATCACGATCTGCCCGCCCATCGACAGCCCGCCGAGCACGACCTCGTCGAGCTCCAGGTGGTCGATCAGCGCGAACGTGTCCCGGGCGAACGTCTCCAGTGTGGTCACGCCCGGGACGACGGTGCTCTGCCCGTAGCCGCGCAGGTCGGCGGCGATGACGCGGTAACCCTCGGCGGTCAGTGCGGAGATCTGCGGCCACCACATCGAACGGTCGAACGGGTGGCCGTGCACCAGCACGAAGGCCGGCCCGGCACCGTAGTCGTCGTAGCTGACCGTGATTCCGTTGACGTCTGCCGTGCGAGTCATGGGCCCACCGTAGAAAAACTTGCTCGCGCAGGGAAGATCCAATACGGATGACGTGGCCCAGGCCTCACGAGGGTCCGGCCGGCTCGGGGACCCCCTCCGGTGGATGTCGGCAACCATTCACGGCCGTACCGTAAATGTTTTTCATGATGCCTCTGAGGCCAATTTCTGGAGTTCCGTGGAAATGGCATTCGGCACGCCGGCGGCATCGACCACCTGAACGTTTCCGGCCGTGGTCCCGCCACCGACGGTGACGAACGTGACCTGCGGGTTCGCCGAGGCGACCTGATCCACGGCGGCCGTCTGGTTCTTACCCACGGCGACGATCACACCGCATCTGGTGGCGATCAAAGAATTGATGAAACCGTTGGCGTTGTCGACGGTCTGCGGCCCGCTCACCGGCAGATTCTGCACGCGGACCAGAGTGGTGGTCGAGCTCTGCTGCATCGACGACCAGACCGTGTTCGCGGGCTCGCCGCCGATGCCCTCCTCGCCGGTGAGGAGGCAGGCGGTGGCGTCCCGGTACTCCCGCTGCCGGGGTTCCGGGTCCGGCCACAGTGCCCACGTGGTGATCCCGGCGGCGATGACGAGGACCGCTCCACCGGCGATCAGACGCCCTCGAAACGTGCCGATACCGAATTGTGACCTATGCATCTGCGCAACCCCCGTGACCTCGCCTTTTTGGACTGCAACGGAGGGTATGCAGGTGAACGCGCTCTGAACAAGATCTTGTGGACATCGATAGTCATCCCGCATGCTTCGCCGAATTCTTGAAGAAAGCTGAGAGCGGGGGCTCTGCATGAGACGGCGTATAGCTGTCGTAGCTGCGCTTGCCTTGGGCCTGTCGGTGGGTGTGCCACCGGGAGTTGTGCCCGAGGAAACCGATGGATGGCCGATCTCCGGGCTGGTGGACGCGTTCCGGCAGATTCCCGCGCTGGCCGCGGTGACCACCGGCATCCCGAAGCAGCCGCGCGGTGGCGCGATCGGTGACGTCGACCACTACGTGCCGGTCGACGAGACCCGGGCCAACGGTGGCGTCGGCACGGCGCCCGGCCGCGGCAAGGGCGTCAAGGACGCCGCGCAGCCGGACCGTCCGACCCAGAAGGCGACGACCACGCCCCAGCGGCAGGGCAACGCCGACAGTTTCGACAAGCGCACCAGCAAGCGGCTGCCCAAGCGGTCGACCGCCCGGTACGACGAGTTCCAGAACGAGGACGGGTCGTACACCCGGGTCTTCTTCGACTCGCGGATCAACTACAAGGCGGCCGACGGCACGTACCAGCCGATCGACACCAAGCTGACCCCGAGCGCCGGCCGTCTCGACAGCGGCGCCAACTCGATCGACGTGTCCCTGGACGCGACCGGCGCGGACGCCACCCCGGCGACCCCGGTCGACGACCCGCTGGCCACGGTCACCACGGCGTCGGGCCACTCGATGGCCTACGACCTGGCCGGTGCGGCCGCGGTCCCGGCCGTCGTGGACGGCTCGACCGCCACCTACAGCGACATCCTGCCCGGCACCGACCTGCAGCTGCGGACCACCAACGACGGTCTCAAGGAGACCATCGTCCTGGACTCGCCGGCCTCCGGGAACGAGTGGGTGTTCCCGCTCAAGCTGCAGGGCCTGACCCCGAAGGCGCAGAAGGACGGGTCGCTCGACCTGCTCGCCGCCGACGGCAGCGTCGCCATGCGGGTGCCGCGCGGCTACATGCAGGACTCGAAGGTCGACCCGCACTCGGGCGCCCCGGCCGAGTCCGACGCGGTCACCTACGAGCTGATCACCGCCGCCGGCGCGCCGGCGCTCAAGGTCACCGCCGACCGGGCCTGGCTCGACGACCCGGCCCGGCAGTACCCGGTGAAGGTCGACCCGACCATCGAGACCACCGACACCGGTGACATCTTCGTCGACAACAGCACGTCGACGGTCACCCACAACGGCGACAACCTGCCGGTCGGTACCTGGGACGGCGGCGACACCATCTCGCGGTCGTTCATGCACTTCGACCAGTTCGACGACGACGGCCTGGTCGGCACGCAGATCAAGTCGGCCAAGCTGTTCATGTTCCACACCTGGTCGTACAACTGCGGCGACCACAAGCCGATCGAGATCCGCCGCAACACCAAGACCTGGACCGTGGCCGGCATCGAGGACGCCAAGGGTGTCCTGGCCTCCGGCCCGACCTACTCCTCGCCGATCGCCAACTGGGTGATCAGCGACAACAGCCCGGCCTGTGGCAACACCGGCGGTAACCGGGGCACGGGCGCGATGCGGTCGGTGTCGCTGCCGACGCAGACGTTCAACGGCTGGTCGACCGGGTCGCTGCCGAACTTCGGCCTGGCGCTGACCGCGTCGGAGAGCGACTCGACCGCGTTCAAGCGGTTCACCTCGGCCAACTACGGCGGCTACGACACCGACCCGCGTGTCGAGGTCACCTATGACTACAACACCGACCCGCAGGTCAACGAGCAGTACCCGGCGTACGGGGCGACCACGGCGACGCTGACGCCGGAGCTGATCGCCGACGCGCACGACCCGGACAACTGGCCGAAGACGCTGGAGTACAACTTCTTCGTCTACGACAAGGACAACAAGGTCCAGCTGGCCACCTCGGACTGGCAGGCCAAGAAGTCCTGGACGGTCCCGGCCGGCACGTTCACCTGGAACGAGTCGTACTACTGGACGGTGCAGGTCCGGGACGGACTCACCGACAACCACGACGCGCTGGTCAAGAACCTGATCACCACGCCGGTCCCGCAACCGTCGATCACCTCGGTGCTGTCGCAGAACCCGGGGCAGGGCTTCGACCCGGCGATCGGCAACTACACCACCTCGGTGCGCGACGCGATGGTCAACACCGTCGGGCCGCCGCTGGAGGTCACCCGCTCGTACAACAGCAGCGACCCGCGCGACGGCCAGTCGTTCGGCGCCGGCTGGTCCAGCATCGCCGACGTCAAGGCGACCGAGAAGCCGGTGACGATCAACGGCTCACAGCGGATCAACACGGTCGTGGTGTCCTACTCGACCGGGCGTGAGCTGGCCTTCGGGCGCAACAACGACGGCTCGTACCTGTCACCGGCCGGTCTGGCCTCGACGTTCCGGGAGATCCCGGCCGAGGAGGGCGGCGGCTACCGGCTGACCGAGAAGGACGGGACCACCTACGAGTTCAAGCGGCTCGAGGAGGGTTCGCCGCAGTTCCCGGTCAAGTCGATCACCGACGTCTCCGGGCGCAGCGAGACCTTCACGTACGAGAACGGCCTGCTCGCCAAGATCACCGCGGCCTCCGGTCGCACCCTGAGCCTGTACTGGACCGACACCGCGCCGAAGAAGGTGGCCTACGTCGCCACCGACCCGGCCGAGCCGGGCAACTTCGACTCGGTCAACACCTGGAAGTACGAGTACACCGGCAACTCGCTGACCAAGGTGTGCCCGCCCAACAACTGGGGCGAGTGCAACACCTACCAGTACAACGCGACCGGTTCGCTGTTCTCGACCGCGATGGTCAACGCGCGCCCGCACTCGTACTGGCGGCTCAACGAGAGCACCGGCACCACCGCGGCCAGCTCGATGCTGGAGAACGGCGGCGCCGACGTCGGCACGTACAGCGGCGTGACGCTGGGCCAGCCCGGCCCGGTGGCCGGATCGACCTCCACCTCGGCCGGCTTCAACGGCACGTCGTCGCAGGTGCAGATCCCGGCCAACCTGGCCGCGGACGGCGCCAACCAGGCCATCAGCATGTGGTTCAAGGCGCCCGCGGGCGGCGGCGACGGCGTGCTGTACGGCCAGTCGATGGAGGCCGCCGCGTCGACCGCGGCGACCACCAAGACGGCCTACAACCCGACGCTCTACCTCGGCTCGGACGGCCAGCTGATGGGTGGCTTCGCCAAGGCCCCGAAGCTGGGCGCCTCGCTGGGCACCCTGACCGCGGTCGGCCAGGGCCAGTGCCTCACCGTCCCCGGCAACGTGTCGACCAACGCCACCCGGCTGGCCCTCGCGGCCTGTGCCGGCACCGCCAACCAGGTCTTCACCTGGACCACGACCCGGCAGCTGCAGGTCACCACCGGCGGCGTCGTCAAGTGCGTGGACACCGAGGACCAGGAGGCGGTCAACGGCACCGACCTGGTCATCAACACCTGCGCCTCGACGGCCGGCAGCCAGCGCTGGGACGTGCAGGCCGACGGCCAGATCATCAGCGACTTCTCCGGGCTGTGCCTGGACTCGGTCGGTGACGGCTCGCAGGCCGGCGCGCTGATGCAGATCTGGGCGTGCGGCAAGACGCGCCCGGTCGACCAGCTGTTCCTGACCCGGATCCACACCCCGATGGCCGCGACCACCACGGTCAACGGCGTGACCTCGCCGCTCAAGGTGAACGACGACACCTGGCACCACGTGGTGCTGTCCTCGTCCGGCAACCGGCAGGACCTGTACCTGGACGGCAAGCCGGTCGCCTCCGAGACCGGGGTGACCGTGCAGGACACGGCCCCGGCCTCCTCGTTCATCGGCAAGGGCTTCCTCGGCGGCGGCTGGCCCAACCAGTCGCACGCCAACGCGAACAGCAACCTCGGCACCCGGGACTACTTCACCGGCTCGATCGCCGAGGTGGCGCAGTTCGACACCTCGGTCGACGGTCAGCTCGCCACCGACCTGTACGACTCGCGGTCTGCGGTCAGCCTGATGACCAAGATCGTCCGGCCCTCCGGCAACGCCACCGCCGAGATCTCCTACGACCCGGCGTCCAGCCGGGTGAGCAAGGTGATCGACGGCAACGGCGAGTCGTGGGTCCCGGAGGTCCCGGCGATCGTCGGCACCACCAAGGTCTACGAGAGCGGGGTTCTCGGCGGCGCGCCGACGAACTACTGGCGGATGGCCGAGTCCGGGGTCACCGACGCGGTGAACCAGGTCAACGGCGGCACCGCGACCTACAACACGGTCACGCTGGGCTCGGTCGACGGCCCGTTCGGCGCCGGCCAGGGCAAGGCGGCGGTGTTCAACGGCACCAGCTCGTACGTCACCCTGCCCAAGGGCATCGCGCCGACCGGTCCCAGCTCGGTGTCGATGTGGTTCAACACCACCACGACCAAGGACGTGCTGCTCGGCATGAAGTCGAGCACCACCGCCCGCTACGACACGCCGACCATCTGGATCACCCCGGACGGCAAGCTGCGCGCCCTGTCGCCGTCGCTGACCCCGACCGGCCCGCTCAACTCGGTCGGTGTCGCCGGCAAGTGCGTCGACGTGACCAGCAGCGGGACGGCCGACGGCACGCTCGTGCAGAGCTACGACTGCAACAACACCAACGCGCAGAACTGGACGCTGGTCCCCGGCACGGCGCTCAACGGGAACCTGAGCACGATCCGGGCGTTCAGCAAGTGCCTGACGCCCCAGAACAACGCGAAGGTCAGCGGCACGAAGATCGTGCTGTCCACCTGTAACGCCAACGCCTCGCAGAACTGGGAGCCGGTCAGCGGCGGCCTGCGCAACCCGAACTCGGGGCTGTGCCTGGATCTGCCTGGCTCGTCCAAGACCAACGGCACCGACCTGCAGCTGTACGCCTGCAACGCCAGCGCGGCCCAGACCTGGATCCCGTCGCTGACCAGCAAGACCGCGGTCAACGACGGCAAGTGGCACCACGTGGTCCTGGCCACCGACGGCCTCTCGCAGGCGCTGTACGTCGACGGTGCGAAGACGCAGTCGTCGACGGGCACCACGCCGATGGCCCCGTCCCAGCTGACCGGGTCCGACCCGACGGTCTACACCCTCGGCGCCGGATATGTCGACGGCTCAACCGCCGGCAACAACTGGTTCTACCTGGACTCCAACACCACGCCGTACTACAAGGGCAGCCTGGCCGAGGTCGCGTTCTACGCCTCCGACGTCGACGCGACCCAGGCGCAGTACCAGTTCAAGGCGCGCGACGCGGTCAAGGGCGCGCCCTCCGGGCAGATCAACTACGTGGTCACCGGGCCCAAGGACTACGAGGGCAAGGTCACCAAGACGACCACCGTCAACGACCTGCAGTACGCCCGCAAGATCGCCGAGATCGACGCACTGGGCAACACGACCCGGTACGGCTACAGCGGCAAGGGCAACCTGCGCACGGTCACCGACGCCAACGGCAACATGACCATCAACGAGTACGACGTACGGGGCAACGTCGTCTCGGTCACGACGTGCCAGGACCGGTCGGAGAACAACTGCTCGACCTCGTACTCGCTGTACTACCCGGACGCGACCACGCAGAACCCGGACCCGAAGAACCGTCGCAACGACCGGCTCATGGAGCTGCGGGGTGCCGGCTCGTCGTCGGCCACCGACAACAAGTTCCTGACCAAGTACGAGTACGACGATCAGGGCAACCGGGTCAGTGAGACTGATCCGTTGGGCCGGCGGACGACGATCACCTACACCGACGGTACGACCCGTGGTGGTTTCCAGGGTGGGACGGCTCCGGCCGGTCTGCCGTGGCGGGTGGTCAAGCCCGGCGGTGGTATGCAGACGATCCTGTACTACGCGAACGGTGACGTCGCCGAGACGACCGACCCGGCCGGCGCGACCACGCGCTACGAGTACGACGGCCTCGGCCGTACGTCCAAGGAGATCGACGTCGTCAAGGGCGTCGCCGGCTCCACGGTCTCCTACATCCACGACCGCCTGGACCGGGTCGTCACGGTGACCGACTCGGTGGTGACCAACGCCGTCACCGGCGCCAAGCACACGCCGGTCACCACGATGTCGTACAACGTCGACGGTCTGATGACCACCGAGACGGTGTCGGACGCCACCGGCGGCGACGCGTCCCGGACGGTCGCCTACGACTACGACGACCACGGTCGCCGCGTCGCCGAGTGGGACCAGCTGAGCAACTCGGTCGAGTACGGCTACGACTCGTTCGGCCAGATCAACCGGCAGACGCACGGCGACGGTTCGACCGTGATGACCAATTACGACGCGGTCGGCAACGAGGTGTCGACGGTCGTCAAGGGCTTCACCGGCGACCCGGACACGCCGACGGCGGCGCGTGATCTGAAGGTGCGGCAGCTGGCGTACGACCCGGCGGGCCGGCTGGCCTCCGAGACGGACGCGATGGGGTTCGTCAACCAGTACACGTACACCGACAACAACCTGCTGGTGTCGGTGACGCGCACGGACGGCAAGCAGGCGTTCGTTCTGGAGAAGAACTCCTACGACGTGGCCGGGAACCTGATTACGCAGGTCACCAACAACGGCCGTACGAAGACGGTCCGGACCTATGACGCTGCGGGTCGGAACCTGACCGCGAGTGTCGAGGTGGTCGAGGACGGTGAGGCGACCACCAACCGGATCAGCACATACACGTATTCGGCCGAGGACGAGCTGCTGAACACCACGCTCAGCGACGGCTCGACGGTTCTCGGCACGGGTGGGAGCACGTACGACCGCCTCGGTCGGGTCCGGCAGCAGACCGGCTACCTGTCCACCGCGGTGACGCCGACGTTGCGGTGGAAGCTGGACGAGACGTCCGGGACCACCACCGCCGACTCGGCGGCCAACAACACCGGCGCCTTCGCGGGTGCGGTGACCCGGTCGACCGAGCGTGGCGGTGCGGCGTCGTTCGCCGGTGGCACCAGCGGCACGATCAGTGGTCAGGCTCCGGTCGACACGTTGCAGCCGTACACGCTCAGTGCGTGGGCCAAGCTCGACAAGCAGGACGCCGACCGGTATGTGGCGGCGCTGCCCGGTGACATCGGCAGCTCGGCGTTGAAGGTCTACTACGAGAAGGAGCACAACGCGTGGCGTCTGGCCATGGCGGTGCGCGACACCAACGGTGAGGTCAGCTGGCCGAGCAGTGCCAGTACCTACACCGAGGGGTCGGCGACTCTCGACTGGACGCATCTGGCGGTCACGGTCACGCCGAATGCGGCGGTCGGTGGCGACAACGTTGCTCAGCTGTACGTCAACGGTGTGGTCAAGGCGTCGCTGACGACCAGCAAGCAGTTCAACAACCAGGCGACGGGTCTGCTGGTCGGTGGTCAGACGGACACGACCGGGATTTTCTCCGGTCAGATCGACGATGTGCAGGCGTATCAGAAGGCGTTGACGGCGGCTGAGGTCGGCCAGTTGCAGGCGGGTACGTTGCCGGCGGCTGGTGCTCAGGTGAGCCGGACGTCGTACGGGCTGGACAGTGACGGCACGGTCACCTCGGCGACCGACCCGAGTGGTGCGGTCACCACGATCACCAACGATGAGGTCGGTCGTCCGGTGATCACGGTCAGCCCGGAGGTCGGCACCGTCGAGAAGGACGCGGCCGAGGTGCGGCAGCGGGCGATCTCGCGGATCGGTTACAACACGTTCGGTGACACGACCGAGCAGATGGATCCGTACGGGCGGGTCGTGACCAACCGGTACGACGCTCTCGGCCAGATGGTCGAGCAGGAGTCGCCGGAGTACAAGGCGCCCACTGCGACCACGGCGATCCGGGCCAAGACCAAGGTCGAGTACAACAACGTCGGTCAGGTGATCACCAGCACCGACCCGTTGGGTGCGATCACCAAGTACACGTATGACCAGCTGGGTCGTACGACCAAGGTGGTCACGCCGGACGACGGGATCACCCGGTACAGCTACGACGACAACGGTGAACTGCTCTCGCACACCGACCCGACCGGGGCGCAGGCCCTGTCGACGGTCGACTACCTGGGTCGCACGATCACCGCGACCGAGGCGGTGCGGCAGGCCGGGACCGGTTACACCACCAACTACACCTATGACGCCAGCAGTCCGTGGCCGACCAGTGTGAAGTCGGCCGGTGGGGTCGTCAGCACGATCAAGTACAACAGCCTCGGCGAGCAGACCGTGGTCAGTGATGCCGCGGGTAATGCGACGAAGACGCGGTATGACGGGGCCGGGCGTCCGGTGAAGTCGATCGCGCCGGACGGTTCGTACTCGACGGTGACCTACGACCTGCTGGGCCGGACGGTCAGTTCGTCGGAGTACGCGGCCGGGACCGCCGAGCTGCTGCGCACGCGTAGTCAGCGGTTCGACATCGCCGGGAACACCCTGGCGGCGAGTAACGCGTACAACCCGGCGGTGGCGGCGAACACCGATGCGGCCGGTAGCCGGCATGACACGACGTTCGAGTACAACGAGCTCGGTCAGTTGGTGGTGCAGCGGGAGCCGATCAGTGGCTCCGATGCGATCGTGTCGAAGTTCGGGTACGACGTGGCTGGGCAGCAGACCCGGTTCACTGATGGGCGGGGTAGCCGGTTCATCACCACGTACAACGCGTGGGGTTTGCCGGAGTCGCAGATCGAGCCGGCCACGGCGCGTACGCCGAGTGTGAATGACCGGACGTTCACGATGTCCTACGACGCGGCCGGGCGGGCTACCCGCTTGGACTCGCCGGGTGGGGTGTCCACGACGTCGGAGTACGACGTCATGGGCCGGCTCAAGAAGAGCTCCGGTACCGGGGCGCAGGCGGCCACTAAGGATCGGTTGTTCTCGTACGACAAGACGGGTCGGGTGACGTCGTTCACCGGTGCGGCTGGTGAGAACAGTGTCGAGTACGACGATCGTGGTCTGGTCACGAAGATCACCGGGGTGTCGGGGAACTCGTCGTACGCCTACAACCCGGACGGCGGGCTGACCTCCCGCACGGATGGGGCGGGGACGACGACCTACGGGTACGACACCCTGGGACGGCCGTCGAAGGTGGACAACAGCACGGCCGGCGTGCACATGGTGTACGGCTACGACTCGCTGTCGCGGGTCAAGGACATCGCGTACGGCGGTAACACGCGCACGTTCACGTACAACAAGTACAAGCAGTTGGAGTCCGACGAGGTCAAGACGTCGGCCGGGGCGTCGGTGGGCAAGATCGCCTACGCGTTCGACCTGGACGACAACATGGTCAAGAAGACGACTACCGGGTTCAACGGGGCCGGGACCAACACGTACAAGTACGACTGGGCGAGCCGGTTGACCGGTTACGACAACGGGGTTACCCCGGTCGTGTACGCGTACGACAAGTCGGGTAACCGGGTTCAGGCCGGGACGAAGACGTACGAGTACGACGAGCGCAACGAGTTGCTGCGGGAGAATTCGACCGGCACCAGCTATGAGTACTCGGCGCGGGGCACGCTGATGTCGACGGTGGTCAACGGCATCGAGACCAAGACCACCACGGATGCGTTCAACCAGGTGATCACCCAGGGCACCAAGACCGGGGGAACGACCACCTATTCGTACGACGGTGTCGGCCGGGTGATCCTGCCGAACCTGACCTACACCGGTCTGGGTAATGACGTCGCCTCCGACGGCAGCACCGGTTACGTCCGGGATGTTGCCGACGACCTGGTCGGTGTCGTGTCCGGCAGCACCCAGCGCTACGCCTGGACCGACGTACACAGCGATGTGGTCGGCGAGTTCGGCGCAGCCGGCACCACCCTCAGTGGTTCGGTCACCTACGACCCGTGGGGCAAGGTTGTTGCGTCCGGTGGGATGGTCGGCAAGCTGGGCTACCAGCAGGAGTGGACCGATCAGGGCACCGGCAAGGTCAACATGTTGTCGCGCTGGTACGACCCGGAGACCGGCGCGTTCGACACCCGCGACACCGCGAACAACAACCCGTCCCCGGACTCGGGTGCGGCCAACCGGTTCGCGTATGCCGAGGGTAACCCGCTGACCAACACCGACCCGTCGGGTGAGGGTGTGGGCGGTAAGTGCGGGCAGTACGACTACGCCTGCGAGGTGAAGAAGTACCAGGCCGCGTTGCAGGTCTACAACCTGGCCATGCAGGCCCGTGACCGGGACATGAAGGCCGTCGGCGCGCAGATCGTGGCGCAGGAGGCCGAGTACGTCCGCGCTCTGCGGGAGAGCAACACCAGCCTGCTGGACATCCTGTTGCAGGTCGGTGTCGGGATGCTGCTGGACATGATCGGCTACAACTCGGTGGTCGGTTGTCTGGGCGGCAGTGTCATGGACTGTGTCGACCTGGCGTTGAGTGCGCTGGGCCCGATCAAGGCGTTGAAGATCGGCCGGTCGTTGTACAAGGCCGCGGACCGGGCGTTCTCCGGGTACCGGTTGTGGAAACGCATCGTCGAAGGCGCGCGGACGGTGATGCGCCGGGCGCAGGATTTGGTGAACGCGGCGCGTAAGAAGCTCGGTGACCTGATGAACAAGGTGCCGAAGAAGCCGAAGCCGCCGAAGAAGAAGCCGAAGCCGCCGGCGAAGAAGAAGCCCAAGCCGAAGCCGAAGCCGGAGAAGAAACCGGCGCCGTCGAAGCCTGCGAAGAAGCCGAAGCCGGAGAAGGCTCCGAAGAAGCAGGACAAGCCGAACAAGAGCAAGCCCCAGAAGACCAAGTCGAAGTCCGCGAACAAGTCCGAGCCGAGCAAGAACAAGAAGAAGGAGAACCAGCGGCAGGAGGACGAGGACGACGACGATCAGGAGGACAGCGACAACGAGACCGGCGGGGAATCCTGCCCGATCCCGCAGCGCCAGGAGAAGCACAGCTTCGACCCGTCGACGCGGGTGCTCATGGCCGACGGCACGACCCGGGCGATCTCCGAGATCAACGTCGGTGACTCGGTCCTGACCAAGGACCCGGCCACGGGCGAGGTCAGCTCACGCCAAGTCACTGTCCTGCACTCCAACCGCGACCTGGACCTGACCGACGTCACGGTCTCGGCGAAGCCGGCCGACGCCACCACCGGGACCGAGACCCAGGTCGAGGGCAAGGGCGGCCGCAGTACCCGAGGACCCACCGACGGGACGGTCCTCAAGACCACGGCGCACCATCCGTTCTGGGACGCGACCACCGAAAAGTGGGTCGACGCCGCAGAACTGGTGCCCGGCAAGTCCACCCTGGTCGGCCCGGACGGTGAAACCCAGTACGTCACCGGCGTCCACAACTTCGCCGGCGCGAAGGTCATGCGCGACCTCACCGTCGCCGACATCCACACGTATTACGTAGTCGCGGGCAACGACCCGGTGCTCGTCCACAACAATGACGCCGAAGAACCGTGTAAGACCCTCCCCAACGCCAAGCAGATGCGTGCGGATCTGCGTCAATCCGGTGATGGAGATTCTGTTGACATCGTTGCTCGCCTGGATATCGGTGGCGATACGTTCTACGGAGTCAACGGTCACGGGCAGTCATACCCGCTGCTGCCCAAGATGCGTTCTGAGGCGCTCACTCATGCCGAGACCGACGCTTTGATGCAGGCATATAACGCGGGGCATCGTGGTGGCACAGGAAGGCTGGAGGTTTCCGGCAAGTGGGGTCTCACCAAGGAGAAGGACGGATATCCGTGCAACTACTGCATCTCGAGTCTTTCGGCCTTGGCGCGACATTTGGATCTTGACGTGCTGGAGGTCTACGGCGATAAGGGATACGTGGGCCGGTATGATAAGACCAGAGATAGTTACACCACCGTTTCCTGGGGCTTGAACCCGAATCCGCGGAAAAAGAAGAAGTAAGAGGTGTATTTGTGGCGGGTCTTGTGGAGAGATTGTCAACACGATCCTGGGACCCGCCGCGCGCCATCGATCTTTGCCGCGCCTTCATGGATGAATGGATGGGGGGACTCGGGAGCGATGACGGGTATTCCGAGGTGGAGCTTTCAGCTGCTGAGGAGTCGCTCGGTTTCCGAATCCCGCCCCTTCTGCGGCAGTTTTACGGCTTGTTGGGCAAACGTGAGGATGTCCTGTCCCTTCAGGACCCGGTGGCAGGACCCCGAGATCTCTATTTGGATGGGCCCGACATCCTCGTGATCCGAGGCGAGAACCAGGGCAGCGCTTTGTGGGGCGTGCCCTTCGGCGACGAGCCCGACCCAGCTGTGCAGTGGTATGACGGGAGCGCCGGGTCCTCCGCTCGATGGCGCGAATACGGGCAGCCGCTGTCCGCGTTTCTTCTTGAAGCGATCATCACCGAGGGGATGTTCAGCGAATCGGTGGAGACGGTTTTCTGCTTTTTGGACACCGAGAGCTCACAGGCTCTCAAGGACCGGCTTCCGCCGTTGTCGATCCCCTCGCATGTGTTCTGGCCATTGCCCGATGGCGATCCGGTCCAATGGTTCGGAATCGATGGTGTCCTTGTTCGCCTTGATTGCACTCCAGGGGCATGGGCGGTGGGGCAGAACCCGGAAGTCCTGGTTGACCTTCTCGAGCGAGTTCCCGCCGAGTGGGAACACTTCGACTTCTGACTCGGTTTTTCGCGATGCCCGCGTGCTCGTTGACGGCAGGGTGGTCTCGTTGGCGGAGCCGGGTTGCCACCGCGACCACGAGACCGCCCGGGCCGTAGCTGCTCCATACCGTCGAAGTAGCTCGGTTTGTGGGCCGGCGATCAGAACGTGATCGCCGGCCCGCTGTTCTGTCAGACCGTCCCGGGTTAGCCGGTGATGAGGGGTGACGACGTTCGCTTCAGGGTGATGCGGTCGATTTCGGTGTAGGGCTTGCCGGTGCCCGGGAGGGCGTCGGCCAGCGTCCGCACCGTCAACGTCGTCTCCCCACCCGCCCGCGCGGCCGGCACCACGTCCACCGCGATGAACGCGTACCCGTCATAACGTACCTGCGACCAATCCACCGACTCCGGCACCCGCAGCCCGGTCGGCGCACCTTTACCTTTCTTGGGTTTGTGCTTGTCCTTGGCCCAGAAGTAACTGTTCGTCACGGTCGACGACGAGTTCTCCCGTCCGCTCGGCTTGTGCCCCCGATACCGCTGTCCTTCGGGCAGCTGCTGTTCCCCGGTCGGTGTCACCCCGGCCGGCGCCGGCGCGTCCACGCCCGGCTTGGGCCGGAACTGATACCTGGGCCGCCCGCCCGATCCGACGCACACGTAGACGGTCCCGTCCTGCTCAGGGTTGACCGTCGCCCCGTCCGGCGCCGCTTTGGTGCGCCGCCCGTGCCGGATCGGGTCGGTCCGTTCGAACAAATGGTTGTGGCCTTGCACGGCCAGATCCACCCGGTATTTGCTGAACAGCGGGTCGATCGCCGCCCGCACCCCACCGTCGGAGGCGTGGTTGTGCGCGGTCGAGAACGCGCAGTGGTGCAGGAACACCACGATGAAGTCCACCCCGGATCCGGCCGTACGCCAGCGTTTGAGGGTTTCTTTCAGCCAGGCCACCTGCGCTCCACCGGAGTAGCCCAGGTTCGTCTGCAGTTCCCAAGACAGTTCGTTGGCGTCCAGCGAGATCAGCCCGACGTTGCCGTAGACGAACCGGTAGACCGACGGGCAACCTTGCGGCCCGGTCGCCGGGAAGTCCAGGCGTTGCACGTGCCCGCCGTAGCCGTGCGACGGGCTCCCGCCCAGGTAGCTGGTGCTTCCGTAGAGCGGTTCCATGTCGTGGTTGCCGGTCGCGAACATCCATGGCGTGTAGGCGGCTTGCGGTTCGATCTGATGCAGAAAGACATCCCAGACGTACGGGTTGTACAGGTTCTTCCCGGCCGGTGCCCGCCCGGTCGTCAGCGCCGTCGTGTCGTCGGCCGGCAGCCCGGTCCCGGACGGGTTGGCGTAGCAGATGTCCCCGGCCAGCAGCGTGAACGCCGGCCGCTGGGTGCTCATCAGCCGGGTCATGCTGCTCGCCGGGTGCTTGTCGGTGCCTTTCGGGCCGCCGACCGGGTCGAGGACGCCGTACTCCTGGTTGTCGAAGACGCCCCTGGGCCAGATGGTCTGCTTGCCGGTCCAGGCGTAGGCCGGGTCCTTGGGCGCGGTGTCGGTGCCGACGTCGGCGAACGCGGTGAACGTGAACGGTTTGGCCGCCGCCGGTGCCGTGGTGAAGTGGGCGTCCCCGGTCACCGTCCCGTCGGAGAGCCGCAGCCGGTAGTGGTAGACCGTGTCCGGTTTCAGCCCGGTGATCCGCGCCTTGGCGTAGAACTGGCTGCCGACCGGCCCGCCGGGGATCGCGTACATCCCGGTCAGGTGCCTGATCCCGGCCTCGACCCGGGTGCCGTAGACCCCGGGGGCGTCGCCGACGTCGACGAACGCGCGCAGCCCGGCCGGCATCGCCCCGGTCGCGCTGACCAGCTGCGCGGTCACCGCCATGGCGTCGCGGGGCACGTCACCGGCGCCGGGTACGAACGACAGGTGCCGGCCGGAGACGACCACGCCCGCGCTCCCGGCCGTCCCGCCGGCCGCCGCGAACGCCCGCCTGGCCAGGGCGAACTGGCCGCCCAGGCCGGCCATGGCGGCCAGCAGCAGCGACCGGCGGGTCACGGCCTGGCGGGCGAGGAGCTGCTGGTTCCACTCGCTGAACTCGTCGAGGGTGAAAGTCACACAACGAACGCTAATCGCCCATGAGCTGCTTTTTCTGGATCTTTCCCATCGCGTTGCGCGGCAAACTCGGCACCAGGTGAACCGTGCGTGGTCGTTTGTGCGCGGCCAGGCGCTCGGCCACGAATGCGATCAGCTCCTGCGGCGTGACCGGGTCGGCCACCACGAACGCGGTCACCTGCTCGCCCAGGTCGTCGTGCGGGGTGCCGATCACGGCGGCCTCCCGCACCGCCGGGTGCAGCAGCAACGCGTCCTCGACCTCGCCGGCCCCGATCCGGTAGCCGCCGCTCTTGATCAGATCGGTCGACGCGCGCCCGACGATCCGGTGCCAGCCGTCCGGGCCGATCGTGGCGACGTCACCGGTCGGGTACCAGCCGTCGATCAGCTCGGCCGGGCGGACGCCGCCGTCGCGCAGGTAGCCGTCGAGCAGGGTCGGCCCGCACACCTGCAGGCCGCCGATGCTCACCCCGTCGTCCGGAAGAGGGTTGCCGATCTCGTCGACCAGCCGGGTGTGGATGCCGGTCAGCGGCAGCCCGACGTGCCCGGCCCGGCGTTCGCCGTCGGCGCGGGCGCTGACCGTGATCAGGGTCTCGGTCATGCCGTAGCGCTCGACCGGGGACTGGCCGGTCAGGTCCCGGATCGCGTCGAAGACCGGGACCGGCAGGGCCGCGCTGCCGGACACCAGCAGCCGAGCCTTGCGCAGCTTCTCGGCCGAGGCGGGGGCGGCGGCGATCCGCGACCACACGGTGGGGACGCCGAAGTACATCGTGCCGGGATTATCGCCGTACGCCTCAGGGGTGGGCTTTTTGGTGTGCCGCAGTTTCGAGCCGATCCGCAGGGGACCGAGCACGCCCAGGACGAGTCCGTGCACGTGGTAGAGGGGCAGGCCGTGCACCAGGGTGTCGTCGGCGGTCCACAGCCAGGCGTCGGCGAGCGCGTCCAGATCGGCGGCGAGGGCGGCCCGCGACAGCACCACGCCCTTCGGCGCACCGGTCGTGCCACTGGTGTAGAGCACAAGACCGGGCCGGCTCGGGTCGGGCTCCGGCGGCACGCTGCCGGCTTTCCCCCCGGAGATCTTATTCCGGGGTACGGCGGTGGCCCCGCCCGCCGCGGGATCGTCGGACAGGATCAGCTCGGCACCGGAGTCGCGCAGGATGTGCGCGCGCTCCAGCTCGCCCGCGTCGGGCGGGATCGGCACGATCGGCACGCCCGCGAGCAGGGCCGCGGTCACCGCGATGATCGTCGGCAGGCCGGGCCCGGCCTCGACCGCGACGATCCGCCGCCCGGCTATCTCGGCCGCGAGCCCGGCGGCCAGCCCGAGCAGTTCGTGCCGCCCGAGCCGGCCCTCCGGAGTGACCACGAAATCGGCGACATCGGCGTCCTGCGACAGTGCGGCGAGCAAACGCATGTGTGGATCATGCCAGGCGAAAATCGGTTGCCCCAGTTCCGGCCGTCGGCGAGGCTGTCCGACATGAATTACTGATGTCGCCACCCCGGGTCCCGTTTCTTCCTTCGGCATGCCTTCTTCCGCGCTGCCGTTCTCCCAGTGGAGCATCAGTTTTGTCTTCCAGCGTGTCCATTTTCGCCTCCCCGTCCAGCTGGATCGAGTCCGCCGCGATCGACCAGTGTCACCAGGTCGCCGCCCTGACCGGCATGCGTCACGTCGCCGGCATGCCCGACCTGCACCCCGGCAAGGGCGCCCCGATCGGCGCCGCGATGACCTCGTCGGTGCTCTACCCGTTCCTGGTCGGGTCCGACATCGGCTGCGGCATCGCGGTCTTCCCGATCCGGCTCAAGCGTCCGGTGCCGGAGAAACTGGCCGCCCGGTTCCCCGACCTGGACGTGCCCGACCACTCTTTTTTCGACGAGGCCGACGTTCCCGCCGGGCACACCGACAGCCTGGGAACCGTTGGCCGCGGCAACCATTTCGTCGAATTGGCCCGAGTCGGCACCGTTTTCGATTCTGACCATGCCGTACGCCTCGGGCTCGCGGCCGGCGACACGGTCCTGATCGTGCACAGCGGCTCGCGCGGGCTCGGCGAGCGGATCCTGCGTGCGCACACCGAGGTGCACGGCGCCGGCCCGGCCGAGGACCCGGCGGCGTATCTCGCCGCGCACGACGACGCGGTGCGCTGGGGATCACTCAACCGGCGGATCATGGCGGCCCGGGTCGCCGACGCGCTCGGCGCCGCCCACGAGCCGCCGATCGTCGACGAGTGCCACAACTCGGTCGAGGTTCGCGACGGGCTCTACCTGCACCGCAAGGGCGCGGCCAACGGCGACGGGCGGGACGTGCTCGTCGCCGGCACCCGCGGCACGCCGTCGTTCCTGGTCGCCGGGCACGCCGGCGCCGACGCGGGCTTCTCCGTCGCCCACGGCGCCGGTCGCAAGATGTCCCGGGCCGACGCCTTGCGCCGAGGAAAAGCCAAACACACCATCGAAGAGCTTCGGCGTACGGCGGTGGGCTCGTATGTGGTGTGCGGGGACCGGCAACTGCTGTTCGAGGAGGCGCCGACCGCCTACAAACGCATCGAACAGGTCATCGGCGACCTGGAGTCGCACCGGCTCGCCACCCGTGTGGTGAGCACGATTCCCCTGGTCACGTACAAGACCGCGGACCGGGCCAAGGTGCGGCGATGAGCGTTCACCTGCTGATGTCGGCCGGGCGCGGGCCGCAGGAATGCTCGTGGGCGCTCGCCCAGCTGCTGCGGCGGCTCGAAGCGGACGCCCGCGAGCGGGCCGTGACCGTGGAACGCGTCGAGACCGTGCCGGGGGAGCGGCCCGGCACGTACCGGTCGGTGCTGCTGCGGATCTCCTCGGCCGAGTTCGCCACGACGTGGACCGGGACGCTGTGCTGGCAGGCGCCCAGCCCGTACCGGACCGGTCCCGGCCGCAAGAACTGGTACGTCACCGCCCAGCCGTGCGAACTCGGCACCCCCAGCACCGCGTTCGCCGAATCCGACGTGGACGTGGTCGCCGTCCGCACCGGCGGCCCGGGCGGCCAGCACCGCAACAAGGCGAGCACCGCGGTCCGGGCCACCCATCGTCCGACCGGGACGGTCGTGGTCGTCGACACCGAACGCCAGTTCACCCTGAACCGGCGCCTGGCCCTGCGCCTACTGCGCGAACGCCTGGAGAAATCGGACGCGGCGGCCGGCCGGGAGACGGTCACCGCACGCTGGCGCATCCACGATGACCTGGTCCGCGGCGATCCGATCCGGACAGAACGCCCCACCTCCACCGCGTGAGTCGATCAAACTCGCGCCGACTGGCCCTGTCCGCGCCGCTCGTGATCTGTCAGGCTCGATGAGTTGCGTCCAGGAACCGTGGGGGTGTCTGTTGCGCGAGGTCCCGCGCCCGGAGGAGAGGCCGGCCTCTCCTCACCAGGCACCCCGTCCGGAACAGCGCGAGGAGGAAGTCACCGTGCCCCCGTCCTCCATCGAGATGCTGATCTTCCATCCGTCGTCGGGGGAGGGGCGGCCGGCGGAGTCCGAACCTCGGATCCCGCACCAGCAGCAGCGCACCGACCCCGCCCCACCTCCCTCTGCCGTCGCCTCCGCGCCTTCCGCAGCCTCCGCGCCTTCCGCAGCCTCCGCGCCTTCCGCAGCCTCCGCGCCTTCCGCAGCCTCCGCGGCTTCCTCGGGTTCCGCGGCTTCGGCGGCTTCTGCGGCGGCTTCGGCTCCTCCGGCTGATGATCTGCGGATCTTCGGGCTGCTCAGCCTGCTGCGCCAGGGTGAACTGGAGCGCCGGGGCCTGGACGTGGAAGCGCGCCCCCTGCGCAACTACCAGCTGCGCTTCTCCAGCGCCGGCCGGATCCGCCCGGAGTACCACACGGTCGCCCTGAGTATCGGCCCCGAGGTCCGCACCTACGGGCTGGGCGTGATGTTCCCGCCGTACACGGTCCACGCCCGCAATTCGACCTCGCCCACCGGCACCGACAACTGCGACCTCACCCAGGTCGACCACGTTCACGTCCGCCGGGCCGAGGTCCCCCTGGACGATCCGCTGCGCTCCGGCCCGATCCGGGAGATCCTCGGCCACGCCCGCCCCGACCACGACAACGCGCCAGTGGTCCGCGAGCTGCGCGCCGCCCTGGCCGACCACCTGGCCGCCCGCCGCCTGCCCCGCCCGGTCCGCGCGGCCTGCGTCGCCACCGTCCACGACGTCCACGCGGTCGTCCTCGGCGACGACGCCATGACCCGTCTGGCCCCACGCTTCGTCCTGGAGGAGACCGTCGTCCCGGCCGGCGCCCTGCTGGCCGCCGACGAGGACCTGGCCCGCGCCTACGTCGACCTGATCGCCGACCCGCACGACCACCCGGAGGCGCTGGCCGCTTTCCTCCACGACCTGGTCGAGGCCGCCGCCTCCACCACCCCGGAGAACCTGCTCGGCTACGCCGACGGCCTCGCCCAGCAGCAGCCCACCCTGCTCGGCCTGTTCAGCCTGGTCGCAGCCGTCTCGGCCACGAGCATCCAGCTCACGGCCACCCTCCCGGCCGACCCCCGCTCAGCAGTACCCCACACATAGAACGGGCGGGAGTCCCCACGACCCCCGCCCGCCCCAATCCCCAGCCCCGGCCCGCCGCGCTGTTTCACGCCGCGGCCGACTGCCCCACGGCGCGGTCCGCCGCCCAGCCGCCGCCCGCGCAGGCCGCGCGCGGTGCGCCCAGCCGCAGCCTGCCCAGCGGGCGGCCCGACAGGCCGCGCCGCCTGGCCGCGCTTGTGGCCCGCCTGGCCGCTGTCAGCTCAGCCGCTGACCCTCCGGGCGTCGGGCCGGCCAGATGACGGGTGACCGGCTAATTGCCGGCGGGTTTGGACTTGCCGGGGTCGGGCTGGCCCGGCTGGTTCTTGTTGTCGTCCTTCTTCGTGCCGTTGCTGACCTCGATGCTGACCGCGCCGCCCTTGATCGTCCGGTTCTCCGAGGTGCCCGCGGCGGTCCCGGCCGGGCAGTCGGAGTCCACGCTCGGCCCGGTCACCGGGTCGAACCCGGCGTCACTGATCTTGTTCTGGGCCGTATCGATGGAATCGCAGGTCACGTCCGGAACATCGCGCAGGTCACCGACCGAGACCTTGTCGTCCGTGGGCTGCTTGAACTGGACGCTCGGCTTGCCCTTCATGAAGTCCTTGAGCGTGTACTGCACCGCCCCGTTGATCACGTCGTGCGACATCTTGTCGTGGTGGTCCTGCCAGTCCGGCACAGCCATGTACCCGGCGACGACCAGCGACGTCGTGCCGACGATCAGCGACGCGGTCTTGTCGGCGTCGGTCGTGCCGGTCTTGCCGAACACCGGGTGGTCGATGATGCCGTGGGTGGCCGCCGCCGTGGTCTTGCCGTTGCAGCTGCCGAGCTGGGCCGAGTCGCCGACCGGGCACCGGGCCGCGTCGAGCGCCGCCCGCGCGACGTCCTTGCTGGTCGCCTGGGTGCAGTGCGGCTTGCCGACGTCGATCTTCTGGCCGTTGTTGGTGGTGATCTGCTCGATCGGGGTCGGCTCGCAGTACTTCCCGTCGCCGGCCAGCGTCGCGTAGGCGTTGGCCATCTCCAGCGGCGTGGAGTTCATGACGCCGAGGGTGAACGCACCCCAGCTGGCCGCGTTCTTGGCCTGCAGGATGTCCGTGCTGGTGCGGAAGTGGATGCCGAACCGCTTGGCCACGTCGACCACGTTCTCCGCGCCCACGGTCTGTTCCAGCGGCACGAAGTACGTGTTCACCGATTTGCCGAAGCCGGTCCACATGTTGAAGACGCCGGCCTCGCTCTTGCTGGCGTTGCTCGGGCACCAGTCGTCCGAGCCGGGGCAGGCCGACGAGTCGCTCGGTGACGTCTTGTACTGCGAATGGAACGTGGCCGGCGAGTTGATCGGATAGCTGAGCGGGATGCCCCGTTCCAGCGCGGCGACCATGGTGAACATCTTGAACACCGAGCCGGCCTGGTAACCGCTGATGTCGGCCCCACCGGTGATCAGTGGGTTGGTGGTTTTCGGGAACGAGCCGCGGATCTTCTTGGCGGCCAGCTTCGGGTCCGGCGAGATCTTGTTCGCCGGGTGGTCCGGATCGTCCAGCCCGTAGATCCGGTTCGTGGCCAGGATGCGGACCTTGCCGCTGCCCGGTTCGACGCCGGCCAGCAGCAGCGCGTTCTTGCTGCTGTCGGGCTGGCGGTCGGCGATCTCGGCGCGGGCCGAGTTCTGGCCCTTGACGTCGATGGTGGTGATGACGTTGTAGCCGCCGCTCTTGAGCTGCCGCTCCCGGTCGTACGTGGTGGCGCCGAACGCGTCCTGGTCCATCCACCAGCGGTAGAAGTAGTCGCAGAAGAAGCCCCAGCTGTTGCGGGCGACCGACACGCAGCCGTTGCCGATCGGCTTGACCTTGGTCGGAATCTTCTCCTTCTTCGCCTTGTCGGCGTCGGCCTGCGTGATCGCGCCCATCGCCAGCATCCCGGGGATGATGTAGTTGTCGCGGCGATCCTGGATCTGCTGGTGCCCGGACGGGATCGTCGGGTTGAAGCTGGTCGGGGCCTTGACCATGCCGGCCAGCATGGCGGCCTCGGCGACGTCGAGGTCCTTGGGCTTCTTGTTGAAGTAGACCTGGCTGGCGGCGTAGATGCCGTAGGCCTGGTTCCCGAAGGGCGCGATGTTGAGGTAGCGCTCGAGGATCTGCTCCTTGGAGAGCTGCTTCTCGATCTGCAACGCGTACTTCATCTCGGTGATCTTGCGCTTCGGGGTGTCCTTCGTCGCGTCGACCACCTCCTGCGGGTTGGTGGCCGAATACGCCAGCGCCATCCGTACGTACTGCATCGTGAGGGTGGACGCGCCCTGCTGGGAGCCGCTCTGGCTGTTGCTCACGAACGCACGGGCGACACCCTTGAGGTCGACACCGTTGTGCTCGTAGAACTTCCGGTCCTCGGCGGCCACGATCGCCGTCTGCACGTTCTTGGAGATGTCCTTGAGCGGGACGTCGTTGCGGAATTCGTCGTGGAACTGGGTCAGCAGGGTCCGGCGGTCCGAGGCGTAGACCCGGGTGACCTGGGGTGAGCTGAAGTCCTTGAGCTCGCTGGGCAGACTCGCGAACGTCGTCTCGCCGGCCTTGGCCGCGAGGCCGGACAGGGCCGCGACGGGAAAGGCGGCCGCGGCCACCACCACTCCGGCGAGAAGACCACACGCCAGGAGCGATGTCGCCTTTGTGAAGGTGTTTCGCACATGAGGTAGACGCACGCCAAGCATCCTGGGTCATGGTGTCCACTCCGATTGTGAGCACAGTCATACGGGCGGCCCGGTCGTCGCCGACCGGGCCGCCACCGTTCACAGACTGCCGAACCAGCGGGCGATCTCGGAGACCGACAGCAACTCCGAGCCCTCGTGGACCATCCCGCTGTAGGAGGTGTCCACCCCGACGTTCACCGTCGGCACCCGCACCCCGTGGGCCGCGAAGGACGCGCGGCAGGCCGTCGTGTTCCCGTTCACGGCCTGCTCGTCGCCCGGGCTGTAGTAGAGCCGGACCGGCACCCGGGGCGCCCACTCGCAGACGCTGTCGGCCTCGCGCAGCGCCGCCGCGAACCGGGCGTCGGGCCGGGTCAGCAGTTCACGCCCGCGATCGGTGAGCAGTTCGTCCACCGAGGCCGGCACGCCCGCGAGCACCTCCTGGCCGGGGTGGCTGGCGTCGAGCAGATCCCCGATGCCGACGTAGTCCGGCTGGAAGACGTCACGAGGATCCCGGTAGATGTCGTGCAGGCGGTCGTAGGCCGTCAACAGATACGCCATGTAGGCCGCACCCAGCCGCGGCTGCACCTCGGGCGTGAAGACCGCCGGGATCTCCACCCGTCGCAGCGCGTAGCCTCCGCTGACCGGCGCCACCGCCGCGATCCGGAACCAGGGGTCGGCCCCGTCCTGCAACGCCCTCGACAGCCCGAGCGCCGCCGAGGCGCCCTGGGAGAACCCGGAGGCGTAGACCTCCCGGTCCAGGGTGATGCCCTGCCGGGCCGTGTAGATCCGGGCCGCGCGCAGCAGGTCGAGCGAGGCACTGGTCTCACTCGGCACGTCCATCCACGGGTGCGGGCCGGTGCCGACGCCGAGCCCCGGGTAGTCGGGGGCGACCGCGGCGAACCCGGCCGAGGCGAAGGAGATCGCCGGGCCGGTCAGGAACGTGTCGTCGGCGACCGACGGGGCGTCCCCGCGGTAGACCGACGTGCCGTGCGCGAACGACACCGTCCGCAGGTGCCGGGCGGTGGTGAGGGGGAGCACGAGCAGCCCGCTGGCGACGGTGGGCTTTCCGCGCTCATCGATGGTGCGGTAGACGAGTTGGTGCAGGCTCACCCCGTACGTCGCCATGGGGTTGGAAAAACCGCCGGCGGTGAGAAGGTCGCCGACCTCGGCCCCGGACCCGTACGTCACGATGGGTTTTTCCGTGACGAGCGAGCCCCGGGTGACCGTGGGAGTGCCGGCCAGGGCCGGCGTGCCGATGGCTGCCGCGGCCGTGGCCGTGAGCAGCGCTGTTGCGATGATTCGTCGAAGCGTCCGCATGAGAAGAACGGTATGGACGCGGCCGGTCGCGAACGATCCTGCTGGCGTTAGTCCTTGGAGTGGTGACAGCACTACTCCGGATTCCGGAAGACCGCCCGGACCAGGGCGATGAGCGCTCGCGTGGCCGCGCCGGGCGCCCGGTCGGCCGGGATCGCCAGCGACAGCGGCCACCGCAGGTCGGCGCCGGTCACCTCCAGGATCGCCACCCCGGTCGCGCCCTGCAGCACGAAGCGGGGCAGCAGCGCGATGCCGAGACCGTGCTCGGCGAAACCGGTGCCGGTGCCGATGTCGCTGATCTCGATGGTGACCCGGCGCCGGACGCCGGCCTCGGCGAACGCCCGGTCGGCGACGGCCCGGTTGCCGAATCCGACCGGCGAGTCGATGAAGTCCATCCCGTCCAGCTCGGTGATCGCCACCGAGCCGCGCCCGGCCAGCGGATGGTCGGCCGGCACGACCAGGTCGAGCTGCCCGGAGGCCAGGTCGATCAGCCGGACACCGGGCGGCGGCGGGCCGGGCAGCGACACGAAGGCCAGGTCGAGCCGGTGGTCGGTGAGCCGGTCGACCAGGCCGGCCGAACCGGACGGCGCGGCGCTGGTCTGCAGCAGCACGCCCGGGTGGCGGCGATGGTACTCGCCGAGCAGCTCCGGCAGGTCGAGCAGCCGGATCGAGGTGAGCACGCCGATCCGCAGCGTGCCGCGCAGGCCGCCGCGGACCTCGTCGACCGCGTCCCGGGCGTCGCGGGCCGCGTCGAGGGCGATGCGGGCCCGCGGCAGCAGGGCCGTGCCGGCGTCGGTGAGCAGCACCCGCTTGGCGTTGCGGTCCAGCAGCTGGGCGCCGAGCTCGCGCTCCAGGGACTTGATCGCGGCCGACACCGCCGACTGCACGACGTGCAGTCGGGTGGCGGCGCGGGAGAAGTGCTGCTCCTCGGCGACCGCGACGAAGTACTCCAGCTGACGCAGCTCCATCCCTCAAGTATCACTTATTTTGATGATCCCCTTCGAAACCTTTCGTTGGCGGTGATGCTTGCCGGTGCGGATGCTGATGGCATGACTCTTCTGGCTTCCGCTCCGGTTTCTGACACCGCGCCGGTGAAGACCCGGCACGGCGCCGGGTTCTGGATGATCGCCGCCGTCTTCCTGATCGCGATGGCGTTCTCCACCGTCCCGACTCCGCTCTACCCGCTCTACGTGGCCCGGGACGGCTTCTCCACGTTC
This sequence comes from Actinoplanes sp. HUAS TT8, assembly GCF_051380535.1. Taxonomy (NCBI): domain Bacteria; kingdom Bacillati; phylum Actinomycetota; class Actinomycetes; order Micromonosporales; family Micromonosporaceae; genus Actinoplanes; species Actinoplanes sp. HUAS TT8. The sequence continues at coordinate 74,782 of NZ_CP195646.1, forward strand.
ACCGTGACCGTCGTCTTCGCCGTCTACGCGGTCGGCGTCGTGACCAGCCTCGTCCTGGCCGGCCACATCTCCGACTGGGTCGGCCGCAAGAAGATCCTCATCCCCGCGCTAGGGTTCGAACTCGCCGCCGCGGTGCTGTTCCTGACCGGCACGTCCCTGCCGGTGCTGCTCGGCGCCCGCTTCCTGACCGGCCTCGGCGTCGGCCTGATCACCGCCACGGCCACCGCCTACCTGCACGAACTGCACGCGGCGCACCGGCCCGGGGCTTCGAAGCAGCGCTTCGAGGTCGTCTCCACCGCCGCCAACACCGGCGGGCTCGGCGCCGGGTCGCTTCTGGCCGGCCTGCTTTCGACGTACGTCGTCTCGCCGCTGCGCACGCCGTACCTCGTCTTCGCCGTGCTGCTCCTGCTCGCGCTGGTCGCCGTCGCCCTGACCCCGGAGACGGTGGAGGAGCGGCCGGTCAAGCCCGCCTACCGCCCGCAGCGGATCAGTGCCGACCGCGCCGTCGCCGGCTACCTCGCCGCCGCGTTCGCCGCGTTCGCGGTCTTCGGCCTGTTCACCTCGGTCGCCCCCGGCTTCGTCGCCGGCACCCTGCACCACTCGTCCCGCACCCTCGCCGGCGCCCTGGTCTTCGCCGTCTTCGGTGCCGCCGCGGTCGTCCAGGCCCTGACCGGGCGCCTGAGCACCCGGGCCAAGCTCACCCTCGGCCTGAGCGCCCAGGCCGGCGGCGTCCTGGTCCTGCTGGCCGGCATGTACCTGACCAGCCTGCCGATCTTCGTCCTGGGCGGCGTGATCGTCGGCGTCGGCGCCGGCACCCTGCTCAAGGTCGCCATCGGCACGGTCAGCACCCTCGCGGTCCCGTCGCGCCGCGGTGAGGCGCTCGCCGGTCTGTTCCTGATCGGCTACCTCGGCCTGACCCTGCCGGTGATCGGTCTCGGACTCGCCACCCAGGCGTTCACGGCCCTGGCCGCGATGACCGGCTTCGTCGTGCTGATGCTCCTGCTGCTCGGCGCGGTCGCCGCGATGACCACCCGCCGCACCGCGTAACCGCCGTCGCCGCGTCGACAATGTCAGGTCCGATCCCCGCCAGATCGGACCTGACATTTTCGGCAGGATTTCCGGCATGGGAAAAACGATCGAGAACAGGGTTGCCTTCGTCACCGGCGGCAGCCGGGGAATCGGTGCGGCAATCGCATTACGGCTCGCCCGGGAAGGCGCCGACGTCGCCTTTACCTTTCGGCAGAACAAAGCCCGCGCCGACGAGATCGCCGAACAGATCCGGGCCGACGGACGCCGGGCATTGGCGATGCCGGCCGACAGCGCCGACCCGGACGCGCTGACCGATGCCATGAACGCCGCGGCGGCCGAGTTCGGGCGGCTGGACATCCTGGTCAACAGCGCCGCGACATTCCCGGTCGGCCCGATCGAGCAGTTCGGCCCGGACGACGTCGAGCAGGCGATCGCGGTCAACATCCGGGCACCGTTCGTCGCCACGCAGGCCGCCCTCCGGCACCTGGGCACCGGCGGCCGGATCATCAACATCGGCAGCAATGTCACCGTCCGCGCGGCCTTCCCCGGATTCTCGCTGTACTCGATGAGCAAAACCGCGCTGATCGGACTGACCAAAGCGCTGGGCCGCGAACTGGGTCCGCGCGCCATCACGGTGAACCTGGTCAACCCCGGCCCGACCGACACCGAATTGAACCCGGCCGACGGCCCGATGGCCGAGACGATCAACGGCTTCACCGCTCTCGGCCATTACGCCGCCCCGGCCGACATCGCCGCCGCCGTCGCATTCCTCGCCGGACCGCAAGCGCGCTACATCACCGGCGCCACCCTGAACGTCGACGGCGGCTTCACCGCCTGACCGAACCGCCGGGCTCAGACGGTTATCACGCGCTTTCCGAGGGTGTGCCGGGTGGCCAGATCGAGGTAGGCCCGGACGCCCTCGGAAAGCGGATAGCGCTCCGAAATACAGGGCCGCAGGCCGTCGGCGGCGACGTCGCGCATCGTGCCCAGCGTGGCGTTCGTGTCCAGGACCAACCGGTAGGAGACGTCGTCGCGGCCGATCCATTCCGGTCGCGGCGGCGGGAACGTCACCGTGTAGAGACGGCCGCCGGGGCGCAGCGCGGCCGCGATCGGCGTCAGCGCCGGGCCGGGCACCGCGAAGTTGACCGCCACGTCGACCCCGCCCGGATAGGCGCCGTACTCGACGACCTCGGAGGCACCCAACCCCAGCAACACCGATGCGTCCTCCGGCCGGCCGGTGGCCACGACCGTCGCCTTCGCCGCGCTGAGCAGCGGGATCAGAACAGTCCCCATGCCGCCGGAGGCGCCGACGACCAGGACGGTCTCGCCGGGGGAGACGGCCGCGGAGATCGCCACGGCCCGCGCGGTTAGGCCGCTGGTGCCCAGCGCCGCGGCCTCCTCGGGAGTCAGGGTGGCCGGGCGGTGGGCGACGAACGGGGTGTCGGCCTCGACCACCACGTACTCGGCCAGGGTTCCGGTGCCCAGCGAGGGCCGATCAGAACCGGCCATCGCGCGCATCACCCGCGGCACCGCGTGACCGAACACCTCGTCCCCGGCCGCGAACCCGGACACACCGTCGCCGAGCGCCGTGACCGTACCGGCGAAATCGTTGCCGAGAACGTGTGGGAAAGGCAGATCGATCATGGTGCGAAGGTCCCCGCGCGGCAGCGCGAGATCGGCCGGATTGAGTGCGGCCGCCGACACTCTGATCTGCAACTGCCCGGGGCCGGGCTCCGGAATCGGGACCTCGGCGAGGGTGAACTGCTCGGGTGGGCCATAGCCGGTTGCTACCACTGCGCGCATGGCGGCGAGGCTAGGGACGACCGAATCGGACGGTCAACCGATTAAGAGCTGGACACCCATTTCTGCTCGATCCGCCAGGTGCAGGTGCGCAGCCGGACCCGCCCGGAGCGCTCCTCGGTCAGGCACGGACCGTACTGACCGTTGCGAATCGCCTCGACGAACCACCATTGCTGCGTCGGATCGGCGCCGTTGCATTCGGCGACCTTCACGACCGTACGCTCCGCCTTGATGCAGTTATCGCCGTTGTAGAACTTACCGGAACTGGCCTGAAACCATTCCTGCCCCGGCGTCCCGTCATCGCACGGGCGGACACTCAGAACGGTTCCGATCGCCCCGCCGGTCAGGCAACGGCTGTCGTCGGCCTTCGTGAAGATCCAGCCCTGATGCAGCGGCGGCGGAGCCGGAACGGGCGCGGAAGCCGCCATTCCCGTAGTCAGAGCGGTCAGGAACCGGATGATGCGGCGCATAGGTCTTCACTCTACGAATTCCACGCCGCACCCCGCAGGAAAACGCGGAAAGGGAAGAAGGGGCAGGCACAAAGGCCCACCCCATTTCCCGTACGGCGTCAGCCGCTCACTTCTTGGCGGCCGGAGCCGAACTCGCCGCCCCGGCGTCGTCGGCCGCACCCTGCTCGTCCTGACCGGCCGCGTCCCCGCCGGCGTTCTGGTCGTCGGCCGCGCCCTGGTCAGCGGCACCGGCGCCGGCCCCGGCAGCCACCACGGCCTTGGCGTCGGCCAGCGCCAGACACGCCTGCAGCAGGCTCGCCTGAGCCGAGGTCACCGCGGTCGCCGCCGCGTCGTTGGCCGCCGCGCCCTGGTCACCGGCGTTCTGACCGTCGGCCGCACCCTGATCGCCCGCAGCCTGATCGCCGGCCGCGCCCTGGTCACCGGCGGCACCCTGATCGTCCGCGGCGCCCTGCTGCTCGGCGGCCTTCGCGCCCTTCAACGCCTTGAGGTACTTCTTGGTCAGCTTCTTGTTGTCGGCCTTGTTCTCGGCCGCGCTCTGCTCCGCGGCCGCGCCCGCCTGCTCCCCGGCCGCCGCCGCGGCATCGGCCGCGAACTGGTCACACGCCGCTTCCAGAGCCTGCGCCGAAGCCACCGCCGTGGCGCCCGCGTCCTGCGCCTTGACCGGCTGCAACTCCTCGCCGTCACAGACCACACTGCCGGCGTTGACCTGCAACTGCTGGCACTGGGACACGTCGAACTGCTGACCGTCCACACTCAACAACCCGCCGGCCTTGGGTGTCGTGCTCGCGTTCGCGAGCTGCACCCCGGCCACGCCGGACACCACCAGCACCCCCGCGACCACCACCGCGCCGATCGTCTTCCGCCGGTTACCCAGGTTACGTCGGTACGTGCGCGACCTCATGATCACTCCTCGTCGTTGGACGTCGATGTTCACCGGTTGGGGGGCCATACGGGGCCCGCGGTGCGGCCGGTTCAACGCCCCTCCGCTCCGAGCCCACCCCGGGAGCGCCGATCGTGGGGTAAAAGCGCAGGTCAACGGCGTACTGGAAAAAGGTTGAAAAAAATTGCCCGCGTCCAGCGATCGGGTGGTGTCAGTCGCTCCGGCCGCTCCCCGGACCGTCAGAATCGGTCAGTGCGCGATGATCGGTCGATGGATCCGGTAGAAGTCGCCCGCGAACTCGTCCTCGAACGCTTCCCAGACGCCGAGTGGGCCATGCTCACCGGCAGCGTCGTCACCGCACATCGGACCGCCGGATCCGACCTGGACATCGTGGTGCTCGACGAGACCGACCCAGGCCATCGCGAAAGCCTGCGCCATCGGGGCTGGCCGGTCGAATTCTTCGTCCACACCCGGGCCCGGCTGACCGGATTTCTGGAGAGCGAGCGGGCGCAGCGCAAGCCCAGCACACACCGGATGCTCGCCCAAGGAGTCGTGCTCACGGGCGACCCCGGGGATCTACCGATGTGGTGCGCGCGGATCCTCGCCGACGGGCCAGGGGCGCTGACCGATGAACAGAAAGACTGGCTTCGGTACGGGTTGACGGACGGGCTCGACGATTTTCGTCACGCTACGGATCCGGGGGAACGGGTGGTGATCGCGGCCGGGTTGTGGACCGGGGTGGCCGAGGCGGTGCTGTCGCTTGGTGGGCGGTGGGTCAGCGGTGGGAAGTGGCTACTGCGTGAGCTGCGGGAATACGATCCGGATTTTGCTGAACGGTGGCTGGCGGCGCGGGAGGATCCGGCCGGGCTGGTGGTGGAGGTGTTGGAGGGCGCGGGTGGGCCGCTGTTCGAAGGTTACCGTGCGTGATTCTTCCGAACCACCGCCGCGCAGACCCCACCACCACAAAGGGGGGTGCCTTACCCACCGTCATCATCGCGCGATTTCTCAAGATCATGCCGGCGGCCTGTGGACAACCCGCCAGTGTGGATAACCCGAAACCGCCCTCCCGGACGTGGAATCATCGACGCCGGGCCAGCGCCACCCCCACCAACGCCACGGCGCCCCCGGCCAGCGCGAGGAGGTGAGGCGTCTCGGACAGAACCGGCCAGGCGAGCAGAATCGTCAACGGCGGCACCAGATAGGTGGTGACCCCCAACCGTCCCGCGTTCATGTTGGCCAGCGCGTAGGCCCACGTCCCGAACGCGAGCGCGGTCGGCACCAACCCGAGGTACACCACGCCGGCGACCGATCCCGCCGGAGCCGACCGCAGATCGTGGACGAGGCTGCCCGCGAACGGCAACGTGACGATCATGCCGACCACGCACGCCATCTGCGTGACCTGCAGAGCCGGCAGCCGGCGCAGGGCCGGCTTCTGGAGGGTGACGCCGACCGCCCACGCCGCCGCCGAGATCAGGCACAGCGCCACACCGAGCGGATCGGCGGACTCCCCGCCCCGCCCGGCGAACCCGATCAGCAGCACACCACCGAAGGCGACCCCGGCGCCGATCAGCAGACTCCGCGGGAACCCCTCACCGAGGAAGAGGCCGGCCAGGATCGCGATCAGAATCGGTCCGACGTTGACCAGCATCGCCGAGGTTCCGGCGTCCAGGCGCTGCTCGGCGGCGTTGAGGGTGACGTTGTACAGCCCGAACCAGACGACGCCGACGCCGATCACCTGGGCCCACTCGCGGCCGGTCGGCCGGACCCAGGTACGGGTGGCGGCCAGGGCGATGCTCAGGGCGATCGCGCCCGCGGCCAGCCGGCCGAGGGCGAGCGATCCGGCCGAGAAGTGCGCGTGCACGGCGCGGATCGCGACGAAGGCCGAGGCCCAGGCGACGACGGTGATCGCGACGGCGGCGAGGACGGTGAGGGGTGGGCGGACACGATCGGTGGGAACGGCGCTGACGGACATGCGCACACCGTAGAGCGGCGACAGTTCGGCCGCCGCCGCAACGTCCGGTAGCGCCTCACGACACCTTCGAGCCGAGCAGCGCGCTGAGCCCGCCGGCGCGCTGCAACTTCTGCCAGCCCAACCGGATCCCGCCGATGGCGGCCAGTGTCGACTGGATCAGCACCAGGTACATCAGCTGGCGGTACACGAACTGCTGGATCGGCACCCGCCAGATCGGGCGCAACGATTCCTTGTCGAGGTGGAACGCGTAGACCGTACTGAAAATCTGGGTTGCCAGCATGGCCAGCCAGGCGACGACTGTCTCGACCGGGTTCAGGAACAGGAGTCCGTAGATCAGGAACACGTCGATGAGTGGGGACAGCAACGGCATGAGGGTCTGGAACAGCGCCAGGTTGAGCAGTCCGCGCCGCCCGAAGCTGCCCTTCTCGACGAGGGCGCGCCGGTGCTTCCACATCGCCTGCATCGTTCCGTAGCTCCAGCGGTACCGCTGCCGCCACAGCTGGGACACGGTCCGCGGCGCCTCGGTCCAGGCGCGAGCCTGCTCCTCGTAGACGACCCGCCACCCGGCCCGCACGATGGCGATCGTGAGGTCGGTGTCCTCGGCCAGGGTGTCGTCGCTGAGCCCGTTGACCTGCCGTAACGCGTCGGTCCGGAACGCGCCGATCGCGCCGGGCACGGTGGCCATGCAGCCCATCACGTCGTGCGCACGGCGGTCGATGCTGAAGCCGACGACGTATTCGATGTGCTGCCAGAGCGCGATCATCCCGGTCCGGTTGGCGATCTTCGCGTTGCCGGCGACCGCTCCGATCCGCGGGTCGGCGAAGGGTTGCACCAGGTGGCGGACGGTGTCGGGTTCGAATACGGTGTCGCCGTCCATCATGACGACGACCTCGGTGTCGGCGGCCGCGATGCCGGTGTTGAGCGCGGCCGGTTTGCCACTGTTGGGCTGCCAGATCACCGTCACGTTGCGGTAGCCGAGCGATTCGGCGATCTCCGCGGTCCCGTCGGTCGACCCGTCGTCGACCACGATGATCCGGATCGGGTGGGTGCTCGCGGCCAGCGACCGGACGGTGTCGGCTATGCACTCCTTCTCGTTGTAGGCCGGCACGATCACCGTGACCGGTTCTGTATAGGCCGGACCCCACACGTGCCCGTTCCTGGCGCGGCGGGCGTGGCGCCGCCCGAGGACCAGCATGATCAGCAGCCGGGCGATCGTCAGCACACCGAAGACCAGCAGCAGGACGGTGAACCAGGTCGACACGTTCTTGGCGATCTGCACGGCGCCGACGATGCCGGTGCCGAGCACCTTCTCGTTCGTGGTGGCGACCGGGTTGACCGTTTCCATGCCGGAGGCGGCGGCGACGGTGGTGAACGTGTATCCGGCCGCCTTCAGTGCCGGGATCACCTTCTCCAGGGCTTCGACGGTCAGCGAGCGGTCGCCGCCGCCGTCGTGGAAGAGCAGGATCGCGCCGGACCCGTCGTCGGGGGTGACCGCGTCGACGATGTCGTCGACCGTGACGTCGGCCTCCCAGTCGCGGCTGTCCAAGTTGTTGACCACGGTCAGGTAGCCGCGTTCGCCCATGTCCTGCATGACGGCCCAGTTGTCGTTGTCCAGGGCGGCGACGGTCGACGAGTACGGCGGGCGGAAGATCACGCTGGTCACGCCCGCGGCGCCGGCCAGCGCGAGCTGGGTCTCCTCCATTTCGACGGTACGGCGCCACTCCCCCTTACTGGACAATTCGGGATGGGTGAACGTGTGGATGCCGATCTCGTTGCCGGACTCGGCGACCTGCTTCACCACGTCCGGGTACTCGGCGATCTGCGAGCCGATCATGAAGAAGGTGCCCGGTACGTCGTACTTCTGCAGGACCTTCAGAATTTCCGGCGTGTACTCGGGGTTCGGGCCGTCGTCGAAGGTCAGCACGATCTGCTTGTCCGGGACGGAAACCGTCGTGGTCGTGGTGCCGTCGGTCTGGATGATCGGGCCGCCGTTCAGCGCCTCACCCGGGACCTGATCGGTCTGCGACGTGGAGGCGGTCGCCCCGTCCTGGGTGAATTCGCCCTGCACCAGTCCGTTCACCATCAGGATGCTGGCGAACAGACTGATCAGCACGGCGAAGACGATCCAGCGGGGTTTCGGCACCCGGATTCTTCGCGGTTCCTTCGGCACGTTCTCCCTTTCTGTGTGCAGGCATTTCCATAGGGCGATCAAAGGAATCGGTGTCACCATCCGGCGATGGATCCGATTCGACGCTGCCCGATCTGTCTCTCAGCCCACCGGGCCGGTATCGGCGAATCCGGGCGGCGCGGTGGCCGCCCGCGACGTTTTCGGGCTACGGCGCGCGACAGCGGAAGCGGTCGCGGAAGCCGTGCTCGACACCGTCGCTCTCGTCGTCAGCTCGGCGCTCGGCGCCTGCACGACACTGGCGATCACGACGCCGATGTAGGTCAGCGCACCCAGGGCGGCGGCCCCGCCGAACAACGCGAGAATCCGCTTCCGGCGCCCGCTGGAATCGACGAACACCTTGGTTCCGCCGGATTCGTTGAGCCTGGTCGACGCGTAGATCATCGCACTGGTCCTTCCCGAACAGAGCGGATTTCTTCCCGGCAGCAACCTAGGAATTCAATCTGGGCGCGGACTGTGCCGACCCCCAGCGCGTTCTGTGCAAAAACGTGACAGTGCGTATCCGTGGCGATTACCGAATTCCCGCCGGAATTCTGCGATCATGCGGCATGACCGTTCTCCGTACGGTGCACACCGCCGACCTGACCGCGAGTGACCGCACCCGGATTCGCGCCATGCTGGACGACGCCTTCGACGGCGGTTTCGACGACCACGACTGGGATCACGCGCTCGGCGGCCAGCACATCATGATCAGCGTCGACGGCACCCTGATCGCCCACGGGTCGGTGATCCAGCGGCAATTCATGCATCGAGACACGTCACTGCGCTGCGGTTATGTCGAAGCGGTCGCCGTGCATCGCGCGCATCGCGGCCGCGGATTCGGTGCCGCCGTGATGACCGAGGCCGAACGGCTGATCGATCACGGCTACGCCCTCGGCGCCCTCTCCGCGTCGCGCGCCGCCCTCGGCCTCTACCAGGGCCGCGGCTGGCACACCTGGCCCGGCGGCACCGCGGCGTTCACGCCGTCCGGCGTCGTGCGCACCCCGGACGAGGACGACAGCACCCTTTTTCGCCGCATTCTCGGCGGCGCGTCACTCGACGAATTCGCCCCAGTCGTCTGCGACTGGCGCGACGGCGACCTCTGGTAATCCTATCCGCCGCGCCATTTCGGCAACAGGAAGAGCCGGATTGGCGGCCGCCGAGCCACACAGTTCCGGATCATCCAGAAGAGCAATTATTTCCCGTACGGGAATATGGGGTGATCGTGCGGTGGCCCAGCGCACCTCGACATCCACATCCGCGCTGAGCCGTACCGTCTGCTCGGGGGTCAGATCGGCGCGGCGGGCGGCGTGCCGCCGCGCGGCCGGATCGCGGTGGGTGACCAGGGCCTCGACCACGTCCGGCGGCAGATGCGGGTTGTGGGCCAGATCGGTCAGGTCGTATTCGTCACCCTCGGCCAGCACCCACGCCACCGGCTCGTCGGCGAGCGGCCCGCGCAGGATCGCGGCCCGCAGATGACCACGGCTGCCGTTGAGATCGGTGAGGGTGTGCCTCCGGGCCGGCTCGGCCGCGGTCGGCTCCGGCCGGGTCGCCTCACGGGCGTTCGCCATCTGCTGCCGCACGAACGGGTCGGGGTCGTCGAGCAGCCGCCGGCGCACCCGTGCGTCGACCGCCTCGTTCGCGCCGAGCGCCGCCCGCACCCACGGCTCGGGATGCCCGGCCATGGCCGCCACCGCCACCTGCGGCAACGACGCGCGCTCGGCCAGCCCGGCGACGGCCGCCCCGCCGTGCCGCGTGATCAGCCGCACCAGCAGGTCCTCGGGGAGGGCGGGATTGACGGCCAGACCCTCCAGGATCGCGTCCGGCGGCGGAAACCCCGGCCAGCGGCGCAGTTCCGGCGAGGATCGTGGTCGGGCCCTACCCGCGTGCATCAACACTCCTGACGGATCGATGTGAATGCCAGCCTAGGCGCAAGTATGCGCAGGTCAAGGGGTGTGTTCACCCGATCGGCGCGGGGCCGCGGGGTCGGGTAGGCTGGATTTGGACCCGCTCGGCGAGCGCGTGGTGCGCCGCCTGGAATGGGGCGCCGACCGGTCGTACCTCCCAAATGACCTGGTCCCGAGCGTGCCGTGAGCGAATCGCCGTTATGGCGCCGCAGGCGCCGGTGGCCCGAGCCCCAGGTTCGTCGGGGGCCGCGGCTGCGGGCACAATGGGAGGGTTGTTGCCGTGGGATGTCAGGAGGAACGGTGGCGCTAGAGGTACGGCCGAAGCGGTGCGTCGTCGCGGTCGACGGCCCGTCCGGCTCGGGCAAATCCACCGTCTCCCGGCGTCTGGCCACCACGGTCGACGGCGTCTACCTGGACACCGGCGCCATGTACCGCGCGGTGACCTGGGCCGTCCTGCAAGCCGGGGCGGACCTGGACGACCCGGACGCGATCACCAAGATCGCGCTGGAGACCGAACTGTCGATCGGCACCGACCCGGCCGCGCCGCACGTCGCCGTGAACGGGACGAACGTCGACGCCCCGATCCGCGGTCCCGAGGTCACCGCCGCCGTCTCCGCCGTCGCCGCGGTGCCGGCCGTGCGGAAACATCTCGTCGCGCTGCAGCAGGCGGTCATCGCGGCCCAGCCGCGGATCATCGTCGAAGGCCGCGACATCGCCTCGGTCGTCGCGCCGGACGCCGACCTCAAGGTCTACCTGACCGCGTCCGCGGCCGCCCGCGCCGAACGGCGCAGCGCCGAGGACGCCACCGACGTCAACGACACGGAGGCGGACCTGGCGCGCCGCGACAAGCTGGACTCCAGCCGCGCCACCGACCCGCTGCGCCAGGCCTCCGACGCCATCGAGGTGGACACCACCGGAATGGGCATCGACCAGGTCGTGCAGCACATTTTCGCTCTGCTGAACAGCAAGGTAAGTAAGTGACTGAATTTCCCGCCGGGCTCGACATCAACGATTTCGAGGGCGGTCTCGATTTCGCGTCGTCCGATCCCTCGGCAACCACCGACGACGAGAACTTCTCCGGGCCCGTCCCGGTCGTCGCCGTCGTCGGCCGCCCCAACGTCGGCAAATCGACGCTGGTCAACCGCATCATCGGCCGCCGCCAGGCCGTCGTCGAGGACGTGCCCGGGGTCACCCGCGACCGCGTCCCCTACGACGCGCAGTGGACCGGCCGGCGATTCACCGTCGTCGACACCGGCGGCTGGGAACCCGACGCCAAGGACCGGGCCGCCGCCATCGCCGCCCAGGCCGAGATCGCCGTACAGACCGCCGACGTGGTGATCTTCGTGGTCGACGTCACCGTCGGCCCCACCGACGTCGACGAGGCCGCGGTCCGCATGCTGCGCCGCAGCCACAAACCGGTCATCCTGGTCGCCAACAAGGCCGACAACCAGAACCTCGAACTCGAGGCGGTGTCACTCTGGTCACTCGGCCTCGGCGAACCGCACCCGATCTCCGCCCTGCACGGCCGCGGCTCCGGCGACCTGCTCGACGACATCCTCGCCGCGCTCCCGCCCACCCCGCCGATCATCGAGGGCGCCCCGCGCGGCCCCCGCCGCATCGCCCTGGTCGGCCGCCCCAACGTCGGCAAATCCAGCCTGCTCAACCGGATCGCCAAAGAAGAACGCGCCGTCGTCGACTCGGTCGCCGGCACCACCGTCGACCCGGTCGACAGCCTGGTCGAGATGGACGGCGAGATCTGGCAGCTCGTCGACACCGCCGGCCTGCGCAAACGAGTCCACCAGGCCTCCGGCACGGAGTACTACGCCTCCCTGCGCACCGCCGGCGCCGTCGAAGCCGCCGAAGTCGGCGTCGTCCTGCTCGACTCCGGCGAAGTCATCAGCGAACAGGACCAGCGCGTCATCTCCCAGGTGATCGAATCCGGTCGCGCCCTGGTCATCGCCTTCAACAAGTGGGACCTGGTCGACGAAGACCGCCGGTTCTACCTGGACAAGGAGATCGACCGCGACCTCAAACGGGTTACCTGGGCCGTCCGCGTCAACATCTCCGCCAAAACCGGCCGCGCCGTCGACAAACTCGCCCCGGCCATCCGCCGCGCCCTCACCTCGTGGGAACAGCGGATCCCCACCGGTGCCCTGAACCAGTGGTTGACCGCCCTGACCCAGGCAACCCCCCATCCCGTACGGGGTGGGCGCGCCCCCCGCGCCCTGTTCGCCACCCAGGCCGGCGTCGCCCCGCCCCGCTTCGTCCTGTTCACCACCGGCCCGTTCGACGCCGGGTACCTGCGCTTCATCGAACGCAAACTCCGCGAGGAGTTCGGCTTCGAAGGCACCCCCATCGAGGTGTCCGTCAAACCCCGCAAGAAGACCGGCCCGGGGGGCCGCGGAAAAGCCCATGGGTGAGGTTGGTAAGCTTTAGGAGATGTCGCGCCGGGTTGAGGCTCGGGGCGGGATCGGGCTGTAGCGCAGCTTGGTAGCGCACTTGACTGGGGGTCAAGGGGTCGCAGGTTCAAATCCTGTCAGCCCGACCAGTGTTTTGAAGCCGCTGACGAGGACGAAAGTCCTGGTCAGCGGCTTTTTCTATGGACGAACATCGCTCGCCCAAGATCGCTCTAGTGGATCTTGTGGTCACGGACGTGGTCACGGCAGTGGCTACCGTGGATCTCACCTGCTCGAACATGTGACCACGGGGGGACCTGATGACCATCGGCTCGTACGAACTCTCCAACGGCAAGACCAACTGGTACTTCGTCATCGACCTCCCCATGGGGGACGACGGAAAACGACGCCAGCACAAGCGCCGCGGATTCCCGACCAAGGGCGCCGCGGAGAAAGCGGAAACTGAAGCGCGTAAGGCGTACGGGGCCGCGAGTATCGCCGCCGACGGCAGCGTCGCGGCGGAGCTGGGCGGCTGGTTGTCGGAGCGTGAACTCGATATCGAAGAGACCACGCTGGACAGCTACAAGAACATCATTCGGATGTATGTGATCCCGCACATCGGGGGCCGGCAGCTCTACAGCCTCGACAAGCGCGTTGTGCAGGACATGTACAAGACGCTGTTGAGGGAGGGCGGCAAGGACAGGAAGCCGTTGTCGCCGACGACGGTGCGCACCACGCACCGGGTGTTGCAGAAGGCGTTCAAGGACCTGGGGATCAATCTGGAGAACGTGCGACAGCCGAGGCCGGCCGAACGTGAGGATCACGGCCGGAAGGGGGTGTGGTCACCGCAGCAGTCGAAGACGTTCCTGCGGCATCACCGCGATGCCCGGCTGTATGCGGCATGGGCGCTCGCGATCGTCGCGGGTATGCGCCGAGGGGAGCTGGCGGGGCTGCGCTGGTCGAAGATCGATCTCGACCAGGGGATCGTGTATGTGCACATCCAGCGGACGATCTGCGGGAACAAGGTGATCGAGAAGTCACCGAAGGGCAAGAGCCGCCGGCCGGTCGCGATCGGCCCGGCGATGGTGAAGGTGCTGCGCGAGCACAAGGTCCGGCAGGACGCGGAGAAAGCGGAGGCCGGGCTGCTGTATCACGACCGGGACTACGTGTTCCCGCGTGAGGACGGGGAGCCGTACTACCCGCGGTATTTCACCGACATGTGGGAGAAGGCCTGCCTGGAGGCGGGGGTGCCGCAGATCGTGCTGCACGATGCCCGGCACACGTCCGCGACGGCGGGCGCGGATGCGGGTGTTCCGGAGCATGTGATGCAGAAGCGGCTCGGTCACGCGGATGGGCGGACCACGCGGGAGGTGTACACGCATGTGTTGCCGGAGAGCGAGCGTAAGGCGGCTGAGTTGATGGACTCGGCGTTGCAGGACTGGGACCAGGCAGCCTGACCGGCTTGGTGTCGGTCTGTGTGCAATTGCTGGGGCGGGCGTTCGCGCCCGCCCCAGCGCCGTTCGGATGTGGTTAGTCGTCGTGGCGTTCGTCGACGACGTACGGCGTGCCGGCCAGCGTGTCACCGATGGGTGTCTTGGCCCAGTCGGTCAGCAGGCCGGGTTGGTCGGTGCAGAGGCTGAGCAGGGTGACGATCTCTTCGACGGTGGGGGGAGTGTCGAGGTGGCAGCCGAGGATGTTCTTGTTGCTGGCCGTTCCGCCTTCGTCGCCGAAGTCGTCGTTGTCCGGGATCCACTGCTGTAGTTCGATGGTCCAGAGGCTGCTGTGGCCTTTGTCCGGGTGGGGTGCTGACAGCTCGACGAAGTACCGTTCGGGGTTATCGTCGGCGGGGTCCTCGGTGATGGACAGATACTCGGCCTCGAGGCGACAGGTGCTACTGGGATGACGACGCCGAAGAAGGATTCACGCCTGCCCAGCTTCGCCTCGGCATCAGAACCTGCGGCTCCTCGCGGAAGCGCGGTGGCGTCGAGCATTTCACGGTAGCTGTCGGTCAGCTGGCGTAGACCGCCGCCGTGAAGCACGGCGGGATGCTCGTAGTCCCAGACTCGTTGCTGGAGGGGCTCGCTGGTGGCGGCAGCGTCGTATCTGGTCGGTTTGGCGTGCAGGCAGGTGGCTTCGGCGGCGGGTTCTACGGTGATGGCGGTCCGAACCGGAGCTGGCACGTCACTGGTCGCGTGGTCGAGATCGGTCAGCGCCTGATACAGCAGGACCTTGACGTATTCGTACCAGAAGCCGTGAGAGCCGGTCAGTAGCCCGGGTCGGGCTTCAGCGTTGGTGAGTGCGTCGAGATGTGTGACGGGATAGCGGCGGAACTGGTCTTGCCGGTCGTCGCGGACGTGCAGGGGAATGTTGCGCATGCGGACACGCGGTTGAGGGCGTTGACGATCGGTGTTGCGGTCGCGGTGTCGTTGACGCTGGTGACGGTGGTTGCCGCGAGGCCGGTCGGGGTGTGGGTGGGTGGCCAAGATCTGGACCTTGCCGCGGCTGGGGTGTTGCGCGTAGATGGTCATCGGTCGCCTTCCGCTGGGCCTACTTGCCGCATGGGGGTAGGCCGGAGGGCAGTCGTGAGGATGATGGGTGGTGGCGTGGGCGCGTTCCGACGCTCCGTACCCGGTAGATCGTGGTGGTGGCTCAGGTTCGATTCCGAGCTCCGTACCGGCCGTCACCGTACATCGATGAGTCGCCAATTGCCACCAGCCCGACGCCGCATTCCGGACGTCGTTCCAATGCCACTGTCACCGCTCGCTCAGCGGCGACAACTAGCGACAACCGGCGGCAACCGCAGACAACTATCGACCGGTCCCGTTCTGTGTTGCCCTTGATCAAGCAGATCCGGGACGTGATGCCTGAGCCGGCGCTGTCGGGAACTGCGTCATCGCGATGGTTCGAGGGGGAGCGAGATGGCCAGACGAGTATGGGCGGTAGCGGAGGTTCGCGGACTCGGCACCGTCACCGACGTCGAGACAGCGGCTTCGGTCTTGGGAATCGGACGTACGACGGCCTACCGGTTGGCGAAGGAGAAGTCTTTCCCGGTTCCGGTGCTGAGGGTCGGTCACCGCTACATCGTGGCGGTCGAGAACCTGCTCAAAGCCCTCGGCGCCACGACTGACGCAGACGCAGCAACATGATCTCTTCAAGGTCGGTGCTGTTTCGAAAAACATCGTGTGGTGTCCATCCCCGCATTGCGACTCGTCAGTAAGGCGAGCAGCGGATCCCGAGACCGGTAACCCAGACGAACTACGAGGAGGAGATCGTCGATGAACAGCTTCTATGATCCGACTATAGGCGAGAAGATTTCGGCTGGCCGGACTGGTCGACATCAGGAACCCGACAATGGTGAGCGGGAAGTCGACTGGCGTTCCCTCATGATTCGCCATGCAGCCCTGCTCCGGGCTTTCGACCTCGACGTATTCGTTACGCCTTGCGGCGGGCGCGCTAATGTTCGCCTCTACATACGTCATCGACGAACTGTTCCAGGACCTCAAGACGCTGGCAGGTGATGGCGGCACGGTAGCCGACGGCGACGGGTTCTTCGTCTTGGACGACCTACCCGAAAGGTTCGCCCGTCACTACGGCGCGCGCTTCGCACATAAGTTCCTCGTCGCCACGGTCTCGATCACTGGCCGCCTGTCGGCCCAGCAATGGGCCCCGCTGGCATCGGTCGCCGAAGCGCTGGCGTTGCACCTTGTGGTTGAACGGGCGAAGTGGGTGCTCATCGATCACGAGATCCTTGCGGACGGCCAGGTCAGAAACCTGTATGCCGACTTTCAGGACGCTGCCTTTGACGACATCGATCACGAGTTGCTCTACCAAGCTCAGGCTGACGGGTTCGAGGACGACGATGATCTCAACGCCCAACTCGGCCTCGCCGTGGCCGAGGTAGCGAAGCGTCTACGCGTGTCCGCGCGGTGGCTGGGAAACCAGTGCCGCAGCGGACTGGTCGAGCACGTGTTCCTGGCGCGCAAACGAAGTTTCACCGAGGACCAGGTCCAGAAGCTCCTGGATGCCTACACCGTCACTACGCCCAAGCAGGCTGCTCGGGACAAGTCGACCCGACGTATTGCGGCTCGGGTGCGACGGGACCGCACCGGGCTTCGCTGACTGCGACCAAGCGGCCTGAACGCCACAAGGGGGCATGTGGGGGTCGCTGCGCCTCCGCCGCGACTGACCGGCGGCGATCCTGGCGCCTGAGCGATAGCTCGGCTGTCAGCGACCTCCCTATGCTACCGCGCCATCTTCTCCAGCAGGGCTACCTGACGGGGAACATCCGATGGGGACCGGGTGAACCAGCAACCTGATATCGATATGCAAGCCGCCGCGCTCGCGTGGCATGACGCGGGCTGCGCGGTGATTCCTATCCGCGCTGATGCCAGCAAGGCGCCGCTAGTGCCCTGGCGCCGCTACCAGCATGAACGAGCAAGTCGCGACGAAGTACGCCGCTGGTTCGCTGGCGGACCGCCGGGGTTGGCCGTGCTGTGCGGCGCGGTCTCCGGAAGCTTGGAGATGCTCGAACTCGAAGGCCGCGCGGTCGATGAAGGCCTCGCTCGCCAGCTGGTCGAGTTGGTCGAGGCCGCCGGCCTGAGCGATCTGTGGCGCAGAGTGGCGGTCGACGGATACGCCGAACGCACGCCGTCCGGCGGCGTGCACCTGCTGTACCGGCTGGCAGATGCCAGCGTCGGCGGCAACGTGAAACTCGCGCGTAGGCCGGCTAACGAGGCGGAGCTGGCGGAGAACGCCCTCGACAAGATCAAGACTCTCGCGGAGACCCGCGGCGAGGGCGGGTACACGATCGTTGCGCCGTCGCACGGCACGGTGCACGAGACGTTACGGCCTTGGTCGGCGCTGGGCGACTCGACTCCTGCCCGGATCCCGGTGATTTCGGCTGAGGAACGGGCGTCGTTGTTGGCGGTCGTGCGATCGCTGGACCAGATGCCGCCACCGCCTGTTCTGCTGGTCCAGCGAACCGCGGCGAGGCCGGCGGGCCCGTCGGCGATGACGCCCGGGGATGACTGGGAGGCCCAGACTGATTGGGCTGACATCCTTGAACCGGCTGGCTGGACACTGGTTCATCAGGCCGGGCGGACCCGGTACTGGCGTCGGCCCGGCAAAGTGGCGGGAGTGTCGGCGACGACGGGGCGGGCCGATGACCGCGACCGGTTGTACGTGTTCAGCACGTCGACGGTGTTCGAGGCGGAGCGCCCGGTGACCAAGTTCGGGGCGCTGGCAGTTCTCCAGCACCGCGGTGATCATTCGGCGGCGGCGCGGGCCCTGCGCGAGGCGGGGTTCGGCGGATCGGCGCTGAAAGGTGCGGGACGGCCAGGGGCAGCTGAGCTGGCTGTCGTCGCATCGTCGGCTCGTGTGGTTCAGGAGCCGGTTGCGCATGTAGCGGCGTGGGGGCCGACCGAGGACGGGTTGGCTCGGGCGCTGGTTGCCCATCATGGTCATGAGCTGCGTTATTGCCCGCAACGGGGTAACTGGCTGGTCTGGGAAGGTCACCGCTGGGTCTGGGACGACGCCGAAAGGCATCGGGAGTTCGTGCGTGCGCTGGCGCGGGACCTGCCAGCGAGTGGTGTGTGGCGGCGGTTCCGCAACAAGGCGCTGTCGGCCGGCGGGGTGTCAGGGGTCGTCCGGCTGGCTCGCTCCGATCCATCGATCGTTGTCGGGATGCAAGAGTTGGATGCGCGCCCGTATGAGCTGAATGCCCCGGGCGGGGTGGTGGATTTACGGACGGGTGAGGTTCGGCCGTCGGATCCGGTGCTGTTGCACACGCGGTCCGCGGCCGTGGCGCCGGACTTCGGCCGGCGCTCGGACGCGTTCGACAGGTTCTTGAAGGACACCTTCGGCGATGACGCTGGGTTGGCGGCCTACGTTCAGCGACTGCTCGGGGTGTCCGCGATCGGTGTTGTTCTCGAACAGTTGCTGCCGTTCGCGGTAGGTCCTGGGGCGAACGGCAAGTCCACGCTGATGGAAGCGGCCATGCACGCGCTGGGACGCGGCGACAGCGGGTATGCGGCGGCGGCCTCGGCCGAGATGCTGATGGTGCGCAAGCACGCCGAGCATCCCGCCGAACTGGCTCAGCTGGCCGGCGCCCGACTGGTGGTCTGCACCGAACTCGACGATGGCCAACGGTTCGCTGAAGCGCGGGTGAAACAGCTGACCGGCAAAGATTCGATCAACGCCCGGTTCATGCACCGCAACCCGTTCACCTTCGCACCAAGCCACACGTTGTGGCTACTCGCCAACCATCTGCCGGTAGCGCGGGCAGGCGGGCCGGCCTTCTGGCGCCGGATCAGGGTGTTGCCGTTCAACCGGATCGTGCCGCCCGAACGGCA
Source organism: Actinoplanes sp. HUAS TT8 (assembly GCF_051380535.1). NCBI lineage: Bacteria > Bacillati > Actinomycetota > Actinomycetes > Micromonosporales > Micromonosporaceae > Actinoplanes > Actinoplanes sp. HUAS TT8. The sequence continues at coordinate 93,750 of NZ_CP195646.1, forward strand.
GATCAAGCAACTGGGCGAGATCCTGGCCCAGGACGCGCCGGCCGTGCTGGCATGGCTGGTGACGGGCGCCGCGGCCTACAACGCTGAGGGACTACAGGAGCCGACCTCGGTTTCGGCCGCGACCGAGGCGTACGCGCGGGATCAGGACACCGTGGGCCGCTTCGTCGAGGAGATGTGCCGTTACGGGCACGATGCGGCACACCTGCGGGTGTCGACGGCGGCCTTGCGGGAGACCTACGAACAGTGGTGTGCCCAGGCCGGTGAACGAGCTGTCCCCGCCAAGCGGCTCACTCAGGAGTTGCGTCGCTTCGGAGTGGTCGACGTGCGGGGTGGGAGGGGACGCCGCTTTTACGAGGGGGTCGTGCTCACCGATTTCGAAGATCCTCAGCAGCCGCTGTTGGAACGGGCCTGACCGGGAGGGGTGACACGTGTGGCGGGAGTTCCGGGTTTTCAGGCCTCGCGCGTGCGCGTGCGAGCGCGCGCGAGGCCTGGGCATGCCAATACCGCTTTCGGGATGCGGTGACCACCACGCGCGGGTGACCCGCGCGCACGAGGCCGCGAATTGCTGAGGTCCTGCCACACCCGCCACCCACCGGATCGCGAAGCGTCGAGGCGGGCACCCGAGCCGCGGGTGGCTGTGACATTCAGTGAGCAATTGCTTCCGCCGACCGCGGTGCCCTACCACCCCTTAGATCCGGCCTGGTCCCGACGACTCCGCAGCGCTCCCGCCTAGGCGGGAGATTAGAGAAAGCGATCAGGTGTCGCGCGCTGGAGACTCTCGGCTCATGAGGTTCCGGCTTCGGTCCTCGCGCAGCGGCAACTCCAGGACTTCGTAGGGCAAGGAGGCATCCCGGCGAAGGTTCGTGTCTCACGGGGTCCGTGAGCTAAGCGGGTTACTTCCGGTGCCACCACCGGGGGCGGGTGCCCTTGATGGTGCCGCGGCCAGGGTCGACTGGGTGACCGACGAGGTATTGCAGAGCGGCGTCGTCGATCCGGCCGCCCCAGATCGCTGGACGTTGCAGTGTGTGCTGCGAGGCGTCGGCAACTCGGAAATCCACCGGCATCCACCCAAGATCTTGAACTCCGTCGCCCTCATCGGCGGTCAGCATGTGGCCGATGATGATCGGCGGCAACGGGTCGGTTGGCAGTAAGTGCCGCCAGATGGCCTCGGCGTACCGTTCGGCGTGGTTGACCGGCCCGGCGCCCTCGGTAGGGACAATTTGCGTGATCACCGCGATCGGCCGCAGCCCGGCGCCGGTGAACAGCTGCACTCGGAAGCTCGCCTGCTGCCACCCCTGGTTGGCTGGGACAACGAACTGATGATCGTCAACCGTCAGGTCGCGCATGCCGGCCTGGTCATAGAACAGCGATTCGCGTCGCGTTCGTCGCGGCTGGCCGGCAGGCGATGAAGGCGTATCGGTTGGCACCTACCAATGATGCCTCCGGCCGAGCCTAGGCGGGATCTGGGTGGCCACCGGTGCCGGCTCGGATCGGACGAGCACCTGCGAGGAGTAGCTGCTGTCCGTCGCCGACGTCAGTGAGTGGTTCATCGGCTGCCCTAGCGGTTGGTGGAAGCGAACACCTGAGGTCCGTGTAGCCAAGATCACATAGCGTGTCGAGGTGCGGCGCTCGCGGTTGCGGAACACGGAATGTAGCCGCACTCACCTGGCGATTCGCTTGAATTCAATAGGCGGGCATCAATTAATTGGATGCTGCGCAAGGCGGGCGAAGTTCACGTGGATGCAACGGATGTTGACGCGACCGCGCCCAGGTGACGGCCTATGTGGACGGCGAGCAGTGGCAGAAGGAGAGCGCACCCTCCACTCTGGAGCAGGCGTCACGTCGCGTGGTGCCCGGGGCCTTCCTTGCGCGGAAAGTCGTCGCTGGCGCTGCTGGCTACGCTGCGTGTTCTGGCGCGCGACTTCGTGGCATGGAAGGCACTTTCACAGGGCCCCACGTTGCAAACGGATCACGCTCTCACGGCCCGTCCTGCTACGTTAGCGCCTTCCTGACGTGCACAACTGTCAATCTACGGCTGCGCGCTGTTGTATCGACGACGGGGACATGTGATGAGTCCAGGACGCCCACGGCATGGCCGCCTCGCGGATCGGCGTGAGCTGGTTCGCCCGGCTTTGTTCCGACCGATCATGTGCCTGCCGTCGACGGTCCTGCCGACTTCGGTTCGGCCGGATATCGGATTGGCCACCACGTGCGGCAGCCTTATCGGCTTCTCGCGCCGGAGTTCCGGTCGCTCCTTGAGGGGTGATCGTAGGGACGTTGTCGTCATGCAGCGTCGAGACCCCGGGGCAGGGCTGGTGCCGCACTGCGCGCCAGGAGTCGGCGACGAAGCGCCCTGTGCGATGACCGAGATCGATCAGGTGCTTTGACCGCGTTCCTCGGAACGAATGCTCATCCGGCGATGAGGCGTTCCGCCACCGCGACATCGAGGACACATGACTAAGGCCAGGCAGCCCGGATTCAAACACAACCTCAAACTCATCGAACGTCGCCAAGCGATGAAGACCCCCAACCGGGAAAAGCCGGGCTGGAGCAGAACAGAGCTGGCCGAGGCGGTTAACAAGGCGCTGGTCGAGCTCTTTCCAGGCCAGAACACCAAGTCTGACGAGGTCGACGGACGCTGGATCGGCAAGCTGGAGCGCCGTGACCACAGCTGGCCTTCTGACGCGCGCCGTGCTGCCCTGCGGCGCGCTCTCGGCGTCCAGACCGATGCCGAGATCGGGCTGTACATCCGCAGGAAGATGGTCCGCAGTGAGCCTCGTATCGCCCGTGATCTCTCGTCGGTCGATGGGTCGGTAGCCCACCCGGCTCGCCGGTACAACTACTGGCTCGGAGGGAAGGACAACTTCGCCGCGGACCGCGAATCAGGCGACGAGATCAGCAATTTTTTCCCGACGGCGGTTATCGCGGCGCTGGCGAATCGGGCGTTCGTGGGCCGCGCGATCACCTATCTTGCCGGCCTGGGGGTGCGGCAGTTCCTGGATATCGGTTGCGGGCTGCCGGCGCCGGACAACACCCATGAGGTGGCGCAGCGGATTGTGCCTGATGCCCGCGTGGTCTACGTCGACAACGACCCGATTGTGATGGCCCACGCGCGTGCACTGCTGCTGGGTCACCCGAGTGGTAAGACGGCCTATCTGGAGGCCGATCTTCGCGACCCGGAGTCGATTCTCGACCATCCTGCGCTGGAGGAGACGCTCGATCTGACGCAGCCGGTGGGTTTGCTTCTGGTGGCCGTCCTGCACTTCATCCGGGATGACAGTCAGGCTTTGGCCGCGGTCCGGCGATTGCTGGAAGTGCTGCCCTCCGGCAGCTACCTGGTGGTGAGCAACGCCACGACGGACTTCAACACGCCAGAGGTTGTTGCCCTTTACGAGCAGATGGTTGCCGCTGGCCGGAACGACATCGTGTGTCGCTCCAAGGAGCAGTTCGGGCGGTTCTTCGACGGCTTGGAGCTCGTGGAGCCGGGCATCGTTCCCGCCCACGACTGGCACGCGGAGGACGCTGACGCCCCTGGGCGGCCGTCTGCCGCCGACGTGTCTCTTTATGGAGCCGTAGGCCGCCTGCCGTAGAAGGAAGACCGGGGGCGGTGGGTAGAACGCCTGCCGCCCGTGATTGAGCATCGATCAATATTAAATGAGGTGGCGCGATCGGTGACGAGACGCCACTGATCCGTATATCGGACAGTAAAGCGGCATTCCTAATAGTGGATCTAGCGTCCAGTATTGATCAGTGCAACAGTCACCAGGCCCGCCGTCGCCCGAGGATCGTGGCAGTGTGCCGAGGAGCTACGGCATCGGCGCCGCCATGGACGAGTTCCCGCCTGCGGGCAAGAGCGGGCGGGGCGGCGGCGCTAGAGGTCCGCAGCAAGCGACTCTGGACCGGCCGCCTAGATTGGCTGGCCAGATGGGATGGATCTGGCCAGCGATGATGAACAGCTTAAGCAAGGGGCGAGTTCATGGAGAGGGGACTGCTGACGCAGCGGTCGCGGCAACGCATCGATAGCCACTAGTAACCATGGGGGATTGCCGTGGTGACCATGTTCATGGCCGACTCGGTCGGGTCGGCCCATCAGGAAAGGTCCGCAGATTTCGCTGATGCCCCACGAGGGGTGTCACGGACGGGGGGATACGAACCGGGGATGGACTTGTCCAGGAGCGAGGACGCCAACGCCGATCCTGGACTTAGCTTCGGTCGCCGGCTGCGCCGGACTCGCATGCGACGCCGCTGGACACAGTTGCAGGTGGCGAAGCGGATGAGCGAGGCCGCTGTCGACCATGGCGGGACAGCCGGTATGCGTTCTCTCATCCAGATGATCAGCAGATGGGAGAATGAGGAAAGGGAGCCGAGCCAGTTCAACCTGCATTTGCTGGCGGCTGCGTTTGATATCGAGGTTGCCGAGTTCGGTCTTCCGGTTGACCCCGATTTCTATTGGTGATCGCGTCGGTGGGTGAGTCGTCGTAGCGAACTCCCGCTGCAGAAGCCGCAGGTGTTCGTTCCCGCTCCGGCTGCGTTGATGGTCTCCTGCTCACGCAGCGATGTCAGGCGGTGCTGGCTGAGCCGGCACTGCCTGGCTCGCGGATCTCGGTGAGGACGCTTATCGCGAATGTCAAGGTCGCAGCGTATTGGTGCAGGGCGTTCGGGAACGTCTCCGAAATTCCCGTGGGGTCGGCTGCACCGGCCCTAACCGCTGCAGGATCGTCGTAAGCAAGCGGGTTCTCACCCCGCAGCTGAAGGGAGACGACCTGCCACAGCTGGTGATGGGCGGCCAGGACCTCCGCGTTCTTCTCCGCCAGGGCTGGATCATCCGGTGTATCGAATTCGATCTTCGGCAGACACAGGTCGAGCGCCGTGATCACATCGGACGGCCTGACCGGCTGCTGCTCCGGGAGCGGGGCCGCCCGACCGGCGAGCAGCTCCGTGGCGACCTGCGAGGCGTAGCCGGCATAGTGCGCGGCTGCCCGAGTCAACGCCACCAAGGTCTGGTCATAGAAGCTGCCCGCGATTCGCTCTAGGTCGTCGACTACGCGGGCTCGCGGTGAAGGCTGCTGCGACTCGGGTGCATGCTCACCCAAATTCACTGTCGATAACGCGTCTCGCTCGGTGGTGTACTGCACCTGAAACCCGAACGCGTGATTCACCGCGATGGCGGCGGTGTTGCAAGCCATAGCCGCCTCGTTCAAGGCTTGGCGGATCGGCTCGGATAAGCCGTTGCCCCGCTGAAGAAGCTCGTGCGTGTACGCACTCATTATCTATCCCCCGGTAGCCACAGTCGCGTCTGTGCTCGGTGGCAGGACCCCGGCGCCGGCCCCATCCTGCCCCGATGTTCGTGCCCCTTTGAGTCACGCCGCTGCCTTCGCGGGACAACCCCGTCAACCCCCGGCAATCGGCGGCAATCGGAGACAACTATCGATCGCTTTCCTCGTGGTTGAGGGTCAATGACGTGATCAAAGTTCTCCGAACTCTAAACGAGGGCGGCGTGCCGGACCAGTCGTACCCTGTGTCTCCCGGCGTGCCATATTTCCGGCGAAGACTGGCCTTGCCAGGCACACGCCTGATCCGACTACTGCCAGCCCAGGCGCGACGCCGAACACGGCAGATCCAGCTGGTGGTCGCCTGCCGCCGCGCGGAGCTCCACTCCTGCACGCCCTGCGAGGCATGACCGGCATGACAACGCCGGTCCACGACACTTGGAACCTGGCCCAGCCAGCAGACTCCGGCGGCCCGTCCCGGCCGAGGCCCGTAGGCGGTGGGTGGTGGGCCAGCGCTCACCAGCATCGAGTCGGCCGGACTTGGGTGGTGCCGGCTGCGGCTCTTGCTGCAGGTCTCGCGTTGCTGACGCCGATGGCGTTGCGGCGACGGGCCAGCACATCGGCCTCCGGACGGGCAACTGGCTACCACAAAGGCTTCACCGGGCGTGCCCGGCCGGTGATGACGGCTGCGGAGGCATTCGACCTGGCGCTGCTCCCGGAAGCGACGGTCGGCCAGGAGATCACGGCCGCGCCGCTGGATGAAGCCGTCACCGCCGGCACGGCCGGCATGATCGCTCACCACCGGCAGCCGGTGCACGTCTACGCCGAGCCCGATGGTGCGGTGATCGCCTGGTTGTCGCCGCAGGTGCTCGGCAGCGACGTGTGGTTGCCGGTGATCGACCAGCAGCCGGGCTGGATGCGGGTACTGCTGCCTTCGCGGCCGAACGCAGCTACCGGATGGATCACCACCGCCGAGCTCGCTCTGACCCACACCCCGCACGAGATCCGCGTGCATCGGCGATCAAGCCGCCTGCAGCTGTTCACCAGCGGCCGCCTGGCCGGCTCCTGGCGGGTATCCGCCGCAACAGACCCGGCGCTGCCCCCGGCCGGGCGAACCTTTCTGCTCACAGTCATTCCCGGCGCCGAACCGGCCGCCGCGTTCTTAGCCCTCGGCCAGCATGGCCCGGCCGTGCCGACCTGCACCGGCAGCGCCGGAACCGTCGCCATCCACGCGCTGCCCGTCGAGCCTGACGACGACCGTTCCTGCCACGCCTGCCTGCGCGTTCCCGCCGACGCCATCGCCACCCTGGCACGGATCCCGGCCGGCTCGCTGGTGCGCATCTACCGCTGATCACCACCATCACCATCGCCCGAAAGGGGTATCGCACTGATGACCATGCCTCAGCTCGCCCTGCTCGCCGCAACCGCTCTGACCGGCACCGGAACCGCACTCGCCGCCACACCGCCGGCCTCACCGGCGCCCCGCTATGACGCCGCGTACGCCATCTTCGCTGTCGGCGACGACCCCCTGTCCGCCGGCCCTAACGCCTTCAGCAACTCCAGCCGCATCCGCGGGAGCTCCGGCGGCGCTCGCTCCGCTGATGGCCGCCAGGAAGTCAGATGGGGACACACCTCCGCCGGCGACGGCCAGGCCTCTGCCGCTGCCTACGACGTCTACCTGCTCAGCGGCGCCATTCGGGTAACGGCGGTCACCGCGCTCTGCCGTAACGGCGCCGCCGTCTCGCAGGTCAGCGGAGTAACCATCAGTCGCCTGCACGGCAAGGCGACGGTGGCCTTCGACGTCCGGACCAAGAACCAGGACGGCTCGACCACCGTGATCGGCATGCAGGTCCGGGTCCACGCCGGCCGCGGCAGCACCATCAACGTCGCCGCGGCCACTTGCGCGCCGGTCCCGGACCGGCCGACCCCACCGCGGCCGCCACTCGGCTCCGCACGCCCCGCATCGGGGCCGAGTGGCTCCTGAGCGCCGCGAACACGCCAGCGCGTCCTTCCTTTCGTTCCCGGCATCTTGCAGGAGATCACTGGCATGGGTATCACCGGCTGGACCGACACCGCCCACGATCTGCGCGACCACCGCCCCACCCTGGGCGCGCTCGCCGACGCGCTCGATCCCACCAGCGGAACCGACAGCCTGGCGCAGACGAGCCGCCACGCGGCGCTCGCGCGCCGCGGCCCGGCGACCGGGTACGCCGACTGGCGGCACCCCGACCGCCCGGACCCCGACCTGATGCTGCTCATCGACGGCCACCTGAGCAACCGCATCCGCCTCGAGGAACAGCTGTATCAACGGGCCAGGCCGCTGAGCAGCGACGCCGAGGTGCTGCTGCACGCCTACCGGCAGTGGGGCGCCGCCCTGGTCGACCGGATCGACGGCAGCTACAGCATCGCGATCTGGGACAACCAGGCCCGGCAGCTACTTCTGGTCCGTGACCCGCTCGGCACCAAAACTCTTTTCTGGCACACCCAGTCGCACGGGCTGCTGTTCGCCAGCACCGCGACCGCGCTGCTGGCCCATCCTGACGTTCCCGCCATCGTCGACGCCGACGGCCTCAACGAACTGATCACCCTCGGCCCGACACGCACGCCCGGGCACGGCGTGCTCCGCGGCGTCCGGGAATTGCTGCCCGGCCAACTTCTGCGCTCTAGCCCGGCCGGGATCCGGCTGCACCGCTACTGGCAGCTGCAGGCCGAGGAACACGGCCAGGACCTCGACGGCACCGCCCACCAACTCCGGCAGGCCATCGCCGACAAAACCGCGCCGCTACGTCAGCGCCCGGCTGGGGCGATGCTGCTCTCCGGCGGCATCGCCTCCGCTGTCGCGGCAGCGTTCTCGATCAAACCCGAAGCCGACCAAGGAAGCGCCTACTCGCTGACCCTGGCAGAGCCGGGAAGCCAACCGCCCGGCACCGGCGCGGACATCACCGCCGCGGCGGGCACCGCCGCCCATCTCGGCCTCGACTACACGATCATCACCGTTGGCACGGACCGGCTCCTCGACACCGCCGCCACAGCACAACGCGCCCTCGACTTCCCCGGCCCGGCGAACCTCGACGCACCCCTGCTCGCCCTGCTCCAGCACGTCGCCGGCCGCGGCCACACCAGCGTCGTGTCCGGTGCCGGCGCGGACGCCGTCTTCGCAGGCTACCGATGGCTGCACGGACCAGAAGCGCTGGCCCACGACGAGGTCCCGTGGCGGTCGTCCGGGCTGGCCGCGACCGATCTGCTCACCGATGACGCCCGCTGGCATCTGATCCCCGGCGCCTACCGCACGATGCGCTTCGCGCTGGCCACCGAGAACATCACCCGGGTTGACGGCGAAGACGTCATCGCCCGGCGGCGCCGGGTCATGCACCACCTCACCCTGACCGGCTACCTGCCGCAGCTGCTGGTCCGTCTCGGCCAGCTCGCCGCGGCCGCCGGCGTCACCGTGCACACCCCGTTCGCGGACTGGCTGATCGCGCAGCTGCTGTTCAACACCCCGTGGTCGATGCGGCACCTGCTCGGCATCCCCAACGGCCTGCTGCGCCACACGATCGCCGACCTGCTGCCACCGGCCGTGACCTGGCTACCCCAACGATCGATGCCCGGCGCGCATTTACTGCCGGCCTGGGACCGCACTCAACGCGAACGCCTGCATGCGATCACCACCGACCCGGCCGCCCCACTGAACGGGCTGCTGCACCGCGACCGCGTCCGATACGTCCTTAACCAGGCGGCCGCTCCATCGGTCCGGGACTGGCACACCACCATCGCGTATCTGATCGAGATCAACGCCTGGCTCGCCCGGCACCACATCACCATCAATTAGCCCTGCCCGGCCAGCGGTCCCGGGCAGAACTCATCCCCGGATCCGGCCAGCAGGCTTCTCCCATAGGGCCTGATCATGAGACTCGACCCGTTCGGCACCACCTACAGCACCTACAGCACCGCCCCCGCCGAGACTTGGAAGAAGCTCCTCGGCTTCGGCGCCAGCCAGATCTTCCACGACCCCGACCTCGACCTGTGGCTGATCGCCGGGCACGACAACGTCCGCACCACCCTGACCGACAGCCGGATGTACTCCAACGCCGCGACTCTGACACCGATCCTCCCGTTGACCGACGCGGCGGCCGTCATCCTCACCGGGCTCGATGCAGCCGGCGTGCTGGTCAGCGCCGACGCCCCGCAGCACACCCGGATCCGGACCACCCTGCGCGCGGTGTTCCCGACCACCACGGCGAGCGCCGAACACACATGGGGACACCTCGTCGCAACCCACGTCGACCAGCTCGCCGACGCGCTCGCCGGCCACGACAGCGTCGACCTGATGCACACCATCGCCGCCCAGCTGCCGCTGCTGGTGATCCTCGACATCCTCGGCGTTCCCACCGACGACCATGACCAGATTGCCGGCTGGGCGGCCGGCTTCGCCGACCTCGTCTGGGGTGACCTCGAACCGCACGCGCAGGTCACCGCAGCCCAAGGTCTCGTCGACTTCTGGCACTTCTGCCGCGACTTCGTCGCGACCCGGGCCGGCCACCCGGATCCCGGGCCGGGCCTGATCGGAGACCTGCTGCGCCACCACGACGGTGAGGCTCGGCTGAGCCTGGACGAGATCGCCGCGCTCGTCCTCAACCTGACCATCGCCGGCTGGAAGACCACCACCGGGGCCCTCGGCCACGCGCTCGAACACGGCCTCACCGACCCGCACCGGTGGTCGCAACTGGCCGACGACGAGCACTACCTGAACACCCACGTCGAAGAATCCCTGCGGCACAGCCCTGCCATCGACGGCTGGCTACGGATCACCACCAACGAGATCACGCTCGACGGCACCACCATCCCGGCCGGAGCCCGCTGCCTGCTGCTGATCGGCAGCGCCAACCACGACCCCCGCGTCTACGGCACCCCCGACCGCTTCGACCCCGGCAGAGCCTGGCTCTCCCAACACCTCGCCTTCGGCGCCGGCCCACACCACTGCATCGGCGCAGCCCTGGCCCGCCTCGAACTCACCACCACCCTGCGGACCCTCGCCCGCCGATTCCCGCACCTGCGACTCGTCGACGGCTACCAGCGCCGTTTCCAGCCCAACGCCGCCCTGCGCACCCACCTCACACTGCCCGCCACCACCGGCGCGGCAGCGCGCTGCCCGTTCGCGCACCACACGAGCACCGGAGCCCAGCCATGACCACCCACCTGACCACACCCGCCCGCCACCCGGCGCCGGCCTCATCCACGCAAGCCGCGATGGGGCCGCGCTATCACGATCTGCTGCACCGGCTTACCACTGCGGCCCGCACCAGCATCGGTTTCCCAAACGCCGTCGACATCGACTACCGGCCGCTTGGCCCGCTGCTCGGCGTGCTTCTCAACAACCTCGGTGACCCGCGTGTCGACGGCATCTTCCCGATGCAGGCCAAAGACATCGAACGCGACGTCCTCGACTACTTCGCCACGCTGTTCCGTGCCCCCGCTGGCTGGAGCGGGTACGTGACCAGCGGCGGCACCGAAGGCACCCACTACGGACTTTGGCTGGCCCGCACCCGGCTACCCAACGCGGTCGCCTTCCACAGCGCGGCATCGCACTACTCAGTCGGTAAGGCCGAACACCTGTTGGGGCTGCCCAGCGTCACCGTCGCTGCCCTGCCGAACGGCGAGATCAACTACGCCGACCTGCGCCGCCAAGCGGCCCGCTTCCGGAATCGGCCCGCGCTCGTGACCGCGAACATCGGCACCACCATGACCGAAGCCGTCGACGACGTCCACCGCATCCACCTCGCCCTCGACGCCGCCGGGATCACCCACCGGTACGTGCACTCCGACGCAGCTCTCGCGGGCGCACCCCTGGCCGTCACCGCTGACCGGCCCGGCTTCGACCTCGCCGACGGCGCCGACAGCATCTCCATCAGCGGCCACAAATTTTTCGGCACCCCGATCGTTTGCGGCCTCGTGATCGTGCGCCGCGGCCTCCACGAACTGCCGCCCGCGATCCGTTACACCGGCGCACCGGACACCTCCATCACCGGATCCCGCACCGGTCTCGGCGCCGTCATGCTCGCCCATGCCCTGGACGTCCTCGGGCCCGCCGGGCTCTTCGAGCGCACCCAACAGGCCCGAGCCGTCGCCGCGTACGCCTGCCGTCGACTCCAGCAGATCGGCTGGCCGCACTGGCGCAACCCGAACGCGTTCACCGTCATGCTGCGCGAACCGGCCGACCCGGTGAAGGCACAGTGGCGGCTGCCCTCCACCGACGGCTGGAGCCACATCATCTGCATGCCCGGCGTCACCACGCACCAAGTCGACGCCCTGATCGGCGACCTCACCGCCGGCCGCGAACCCGCAGCGTCAGCCTCGTGATCAGGGTCGTGAGCTGACCTATCGCACCCTTCACGACAAGCGTCATGGCTGTCTGGCGCGGGCCGGTGCCTGCTTGTGTCAGATTGAGCGTGGTGAGCCTGGCCGTCCCACCAAGGTCGACCAAAGGTGGTTGGCCATGGAGGCGGCATGATGGAAGATCACTAGGTGACTTCGAGACTCGGTGTCGATGAGATCTGGTCACTGCTGCGAGTGACCCGAGCCGATCCGCCCGCTGGTATCAGAGGTGCCCGGCGGAAGACCTATACGGCCGCGTTGGAACAGGCCCAGCAGATGTTCACCGCCGCGGCGAGCGTAGGAGTGGCGACACGCCCACTGCTGCTCTTCTACGGTCTCTCTCAGGGAGGCCGAGCCATCGCCGCAGCAGCCAAACATGTCCACAACGACGAATATCGTCTCATCGGACACGGCATCAAGGCGAACACCGGAACGCTGGTAGGGCCCATTTGCGACGTGACGGTGTACTGCGACCGAACTAGCGCCGGTAGCTTTAACCGGCTGTCGAGGATTCTTTCCTCGCCAGTGTGGGAGGAATCTACCCCAGTCCGGCTCGGCGAGTTGTGGGGAACGTTGCCCGAGACGGGGCACTTCCAGTTGGATGATCCGGAGCCGGCGGGCCCGCTACCAGCCAATGCCGATGACTGGTCTCTGACGGTTGCCGCCGACACCAGCTCGCCCGTTCAGCTAGCCGTGACGGGAGTCCCGCCCGAGCTCATGCCACAGTCTCCGCAATTGGCCCCCACATCGGAGTTGGAGACTTTTCTTCAGCGTTACCCAAGGCTCAATGGGCACTCGGCAATTTATCCCAGAGGTGTGTATCCCGGCGACCCCGGGGCAGTAGTTCATCTCGCTTACCCCAGTACTAACAGTGGGTACCGGGAGAGGGCTGATGAGGCGCTCATCCACAGCACGCGATATCGACTTCATGAGCGATACGTCTTTCCTGTAGTCGGCGCTAACACGGATTCGCTGCATCCGATCATGGCTTGGTGGGCGACACTTTTCGCGCTCTCCATGCTTGCTCGCTACCACCCCGAATCGTGGGCAGGGCACATTGCCGTCGATGCCAGCAAAGATGCCGTGAGTATCGAGCGTCTACTCACCGAGGCGCTGACCGCTGTGCCTGAGCTGCTCCTCCAGACAATCGGAGAGGTGTCACAGTAGAATCGCCGACCTGGTAAGAGTGGCGCGAGGTGAACTTTCATACTTCATTTTGAAATGCCGCTTACGTCAGTGAGGGCCCGCCTGCCTCATTGGTCGCGGTGGGGCCAACCTGACGGCCGCGCGAGTGGCTGAGCGACATCCACAACGCGATTCTGAAACGGTGCGACAGGGTGAGCGATCGTATCAACCAGCACACTATCGTGATGCCGAAAATGGGTGCGGCCGGCGGAAGGTTGCGAGGCGCTATCGCGGAAATTCCAGATCTGGGCAATCGATGCGGGCGCTCAGAGGTTCCGTTAACATGTGCCGGGCCGGTCGCACCGACCCTATTAGGTGTAGGTGCCAGCGTCTCGTTGTTCGGCGGGTGTCGAGTCGTTCGGAAGCATGATGTAGATGTGCTCCCCTTCGGTGCATTCCCAATGCGCGGAGACTTCGGCATCGGTTCCGGCTGCTGCCTCTAGCTCTTCCCGGTTCGCCAGCCTGACATTGGCTCTTAGCTCCACGAGCCCTAATGCGAACTCGTGTTCACCGCAGAGGACGACCATAGGATGCCCGCCGACGACTAGGTCCACGGCATCGACGTAATTTGCGCGCTGCAGGAAGGATTTGAGGCGTTCGGCCCGTATTCCCGTTGTGATAGTGCGATCAAGCCACTTCACGCGGTCGCCGGATAGTAGGCGGTGCGCGATCTCAAGTTCGAGAAGATTTCGTAAAGTCAAGTCACTGGGGATCGGGAATAGATCTTGGAAGTGTTGTTGCAGCTCGTCTAAGATGACGATAAGTCGGGCGGCCGGCATGGCCCCGGTCAAGATTTCGGCGCCAACGTCCGCGTAGCCAATGCGAATTGGGCCGACATGGACGGCGATTTTATTTCCGAGTTGCATGGCGATGACAAAGTCGGCCACTCTCCGCGCTTCATACGGGAAGCGGCCGGTAGTTTCGCCGAACGTGAAGTTGAATTTTCCGTTCTGCATTTCTCCAGGCTCGGGGGTGTCAACGATCTGTGTAACGTTCATTAGCTGGGAGGCGTCCGATCCTATTAACTGAACCCCTCGGCCGCCGACTGTCCTCTTGCTTACGATGATGTCTATCGAGGCGACCGCGGAGCCCTCGGGAGTCATCACTTTAAAGGTCATTACGAGCGGGAGACCTTCGTTGTTGATGGCTTCGCCGATGGTAATCTGGCCGGGGATTTCCATTTCTTTGCTGCCGAGTAGTTGGCGGGCCTGGTCGGACGCTTCGACGGCGACATGCTTGACGAATTGGGCGGGCACGGTTGCGGCAGAGCCATAGTGGAACGCGTGCTCTAGCTGTTTTGCAGCGGCTGCTGCCTCAGGATCGCGGAGCGGGAAGGCGAATGTCGGTCGTATCGTCACAGGATCAAGTGCTGCCGCGTTCGGTACGCGAGCCGAGTAACGCAGTACTGTGGTGCCGCTATCGGTTTCCACGTCAACCTGCCAGTAAGGTGACAGCTCCCTGGCTCGGCCATGAACGAGCGTGTCGATCCGGCGCGCTAGGTCTGTTGCCCCATCGGCGAGCGCAGCCTGTTCCATGCCGAGTTCACGCGCCCGCACTAGCAGGTCGTAGTCGGAGCCTTCGACATAACGGCGAAGATCCTGGTGGTTGGCGAATTGGCCGTCTAGGCCGTGTCCTGCCGATCATCGAAGCCACATCAGGGCGGCGATGAGCAGTAGTGATGCTCGGTAGATGGCTGCTCGTTTGGCGTAGCGGGTGGCCAGAGCACGCCATTGCTTGAACCGGTTGAAGCAGCGTTCCACGACGTTTCTCTGCCGGTAGACCTCGCTGTCGAAGGCGGGCGGGCGTCCGCCGCGGCTGCCCTTGGCAGCGCGGCGGGCCACCTGGTCGGCGCGTTCGGGGATGGTGTGGGCGATACCGCGGCGTCGCAGCCCGCGGCGGGTGCGGTCATGGGCGTAAGCCTTGTCCGCGATCAGCATGTCCGGCTTCTTGCGGGGCCGGCCCGGTCCGCCTGCGTGCACGCTGATGGCGTCGAGCAGCGGGAACAGTTGCGGATTGTCGCCGGCCTGCCCCGCGGTGATCAGCAGTGACAGCGGCCTGCCGCGGCCGTCGACCGCAAGGTGGATCTTGGTAGTCAGGCCGCCCCGCGAGCGGCCCAGCGCTTCACCGTCCTGCGCTGCCACCGTGATACCGCCGGCAGAGCCCCTTTTTTGCGTGCTCCGGCGGCGTGCTGGTGAGCACGCACGACGCTGGAGTCCACGCTGATGATCCATTCGACCGGCTGGCCATCGTCGTATACCTGAGCCCTGGCCAGGATCTTTTCCCAGGTCCCGTCGTCGGTCCATCGACGCAGCCGTTCGTGACAGGTCTTCCACGGCCCGTAGCGTTGCGGCACGTCACGCCACGGCGCCCCGGTCCGCAACTTCCACAGCACGCCGTTGATCACCTGCCGATGATCGCGCCACCGACCCGATCGGCGACCCGGCTCGGGCAGCAGCGGCTCGATCACCGCCCATGCCTTGTCCGTCAGCTCACCACGTCCAACACCCGACACATCAACCAGAACTGATCAACTGATCGGCAGGACACGGCCTAGCCAGTCTCGGCCACGCCACTGCAGGTCGGTGGGCGAGAAGTCTTTACGGAGTCCGTTGAACCAGGCTTCTTCTGCAGGCGTTGGGTCGAGGGGCAGGATGAGGATCCACTGCGCCGGGTCGTGTTGGCTAGCAGTGGTGAGTGAGTCTCGAATATTGCGTCTTTGTGTCGATCCCAGCCGACTGGTATAGGACTTAACCTCGAATACAACCAGGCCATCGGGACTGTTCCAGGCGATGTCTCGGCCGCCGTCGCCGCCGGATCCATCGATAGCTTGCGCCGACGGATGCAAACGTCGTACCAGCATTTTGATGGCTCGTTCGACGTTAGCGGGATCGAGACTCTCCCAACGAATCACGAGATGCCCCCGTACGAATCGCGTATGAGCAAAGGGCGCAGGCGGCGCTGACTCTCGTCCGGCGACGGGCGTGCTGTCCGAGGACCATGCCGTCAGTGCCCTTTTCGGGGATACCGTAGTCGATGGTGGTCGCTTACCTGTAGGGCCAACCCTCGCGGATGGCATCCATATGAGTGTCGCCGTCTGCTGCCGGGGCACTCGTACTAGCCGAGTACGCCGTGTCCGCGATGACAGACGCTTCTCCATAGTCCAAAAGTGCGCAGGTGCCATCGAGGACGGCCACGGCCTGCCCCACGGGGCGACGCTCGTTTCTTCTCCCCGGCGAGGAGCCTGCCGGACGGCAGGCCATATCCAGCCAACGTGCTGTGTCGGCGTGCACCTTGAACCGGATATGGCAAGATTTCTGTGGCAGCAAATCGTTACTGAGCTGCGGCGTGGCCAGGGTGGAGTGACCTGTCGGGGTCGGCTCCTGAATCACAACCGAGACCTTCGACATCCAGCCCTGCGCCTTGCCTGCTGCCGCAGCTAAATCGGCCTGAGTCATCCCATCCGAAGTCGCGCCCGCCGAACCCGCTTACCGATCGGCTCCCGTTCCTCCAGCACTGCTGCCCTCTCGCCCTCGCGACCCCGGCAAACCCGCCCCGCCTATGCACAACGGTACCGGCGCAAGGCGGGCGTTAACACCGACGCGCGACCGCATCCACTGGCGCCGGCGCCGCATCCGCCCGGCGCCTTGCAGGGCGTCGGTATCCGCGAACGGCGCCCTGGTCCGTCTCGCCTTATGTGGAGGCGTCGATGGAAGTGTGTCAAAACTCCAGTTCAGAGCCCTGCTTGGTGAGAGCGCGGCAACCGGCGGCAATCGGAGGCAACTATCTATCGGCGTTCGTGGGCGGCATCGTCGTTGTCGTGATCATCGTCGCGGGGCGGTAGCCGGTTCGCTCGGGGGGAGCGCTGGATTTCAGGCGGCTGGGCCGTAGGGGTGCGCAGCCGTACCGGAGTTATCGGCCGAGCGCGACGCCAACGACGACCGGGCGAGAGCCCCTGGGTGTCGTGGAGCTGATGATCACCGGCCGCTGAGTTGAGGCGGTCGTGTCAGGTGCTGGCCGGCGGCTTTCGTCCCCGTTCGATTGCCGCCGGCCCGCGACCGCGGTCATCGACCAGTTCCGGGGGACGTATGACTCTGCCCGATCCGCCGCCTTTTATCACCCGCGACCGGCGCCGCTCGGTAGCTGCCGCCGCACCGATGCACCACTCCTTGGCTCCGCCTCCTGCCGGCCCGACGCCGGCCGCACCTTCGGCCGCACTCCTGGCAGGCACGATTTCCGAGGGAACGCCGGCCGTGCCGGCTGGCCGCCTTGTAGTGCATGAGCCGCGTCCGGTTCCGAACGAGTTCGGGCCGGCCGATGTCGCCGAGCGGGTCTGGCTCAACGCCGCTGCCCTGCAGCCCCGTGCGTTGGTGGCGGTCACCTCCGCTGACGGCGGGGTGGGCCGGTCCACGCTCGTTGCGGCGCTCGGCGGGTTGCTGGCGCTGGCGGTGCCGGAACCGGTCATCGCTGTGGACATGGTCCCGGCGCCGTGGGGCGGTCTAGGGGTGCGGGTGGGCCGGCAGAATCGGGCCACCGTCTGGGACGCCGTCGAGAACCTTGGCGAGCTGACCAGCCGCAACGAGGTCGAGCAGTGGGTGCAGCGCGGCCCATCCGGGTTGCTGGCGCTGGTCGGTGAGACCGAGGGCCGGCAACGACGTCCGCCGCGGCACGACGAGGCGGCGGCGTTGGCCGACCGGCTGCGGCAACTGTTTCCGGTGACCGTGTGCGATCTGCCTCCAGCGGTGACCGGCGCGGTGTGGCGCGTCCTGGCCGCAGCCACGGCTCCGGTGCTTGTTGCGCGGGCCAGCACGGACGGGTTGCGGCACGCCTTGCGGCTGCTGACGCATCTGACCGCTGCCGGCTATGCGCGGGTGGCGCGCGATTGCGTGCTGGTGGTGATGGCCACCGTGCCGTCGACGCCGCGGCAGGTCCGCGCAGTGGTCCGGCAGGCCGACGACATCGCGGGTGCGGTGCACGAGGTGCCGTACGACCCCCGTCTGGTCCAGCCGGAGCCGGTCGATCCGCGCCAGTTGCGCCGGCGGACCCGTCGCGCGCTGGTGCACGTTGCCGATGCCGTGCTGCAGCGCTGCGCCGCCGGTCGGCCTGCGTTGGCGGCGCCGATCGAGGAGCGTGCCGGATGCCACTGACGACCATGCACTACGACCTGGCGGCCCGTGTCCACGCGGCCGCTCTGCAGGCTCTGGCGGCTCCGGCACCCACCCCGACACCGACTGGAACGCCGTTCAACTTCGACTGGAGCAAGATCCACCCGGATCCGGACCAGATTCCGAAGAACGGCGGATTGTTCTACGACATCGCCAACGGCTTGCTGTTCCTCGGCGCAATCGCGGCCCTGTCCGGCCTGGTCGCCGGCGCGATCGCCTTCGGTGTAGGCCCTATTTTCGGGGCTCACATCGTGTCTGATCGAGGCAAGTCGATGATGTGGAAATCCGGCTTGGTCGCGGTGATCGTCGGGTCGGCGACCAGCATCACTGCCTGGCTGCTGAGTAAGTGACAGCGCCGATGACCAGTCCTCGCTACCTACACACCGGCCAGCCGGCCAGGCTCGGTCTTGTACTGCGTCGAGCCGCGAAGTCCTTTGTGGCACGCCTGCTTGTCGTCCTGCTTGGGGCCTTGGCAGTGGTGTTGGTTGTCGCCGGTCCGGCGCGATCGGCGCCGCAGGCGCCGGCCGTGGATGCCGCGTGTGCGCAGAAGGCGCCGCATGCGGTGGCGTGGTGCATGCCGTGGGCGGTCCATGTCGAGACCCCGCCGGCAGGTGCTACCTCGCATTGGGTCACGCGGTGCAGCGAGGCCGTGAGCGACGAGGACCTCGCGTCGTGCACGGCGGCGTCGCTGAGTCTGGACTCGCCGGCGGTCGACGGAACGCCGTCGGTGCTGCTGGACGGCCCGACCGACGGTAAGGGCCTGGCCGCGCTGGTCGACTGCTCGCTGTTCGGCAAGCAGATGGCAAGCGAGCCGCAGATCGGTCGCCGGGCGATGTGGCGCACCAAGCAAGCGGGCTGTGCCACCGCGTCGGCGGCCTGGGTGAAGGCCGGGTTCGACCCCGATCCGAAGGAACCGGACTGTGTGACGGCTGACGTCTCGTGCCGGGTCGAGAAGAGCGCTGAGGATGCCATCGAGCGCGGGATCCGGTCGGGGGTTCAGGGCCTGGTCGACGTGATTGTGCAGGCCGAGGTGTACCTGCTGAGCCAGCTCGCCGGGCTGGTGTTCTCCGGGACGTCGATCGCCACCCCGGATCAGGCGTTCTACCACGCCTACAACGGCGTGGCCGGTACGGCCGTGATGTTGGTGTTCGCCTTTTTTCTCCTCTCGACGGTCATAAACGGACTGCGGTTCCGGGGTGGCCCGAGCCCGCTGGCTTCCCTGGTCGGCCTGGTCAAGGCCGTGATCGGGATAACGGTCGCCGGCGGTATCGCCTACGTGATCGTCATGGCGTGGGACCAAGCCGCTCAGGCCGCGCTGGACGCCAACGCGAGTAAGCGGTGGAATCCGTCGATCTGGATCGAAGGGATCACCGGGCTGAGCGCGGGCGCGGGCACCCTGTTCCTCGCGGCTGTACTCGGCATCGTTGCGATCATCGGTCTGTGCCTGCTGTTCATCATGATGATGTTCCGCGGCATGATCACCACGGTCGCGGCGATCTTCAGCGCGATGGCGATGGCCGGATATGCGTGGGAGCAGACCAGCCACTGGCCGCGCAAAGCGTTGTGGACCATCAATGCACTCGGCGCCAGCAAGTACGTCATTGTCCGGATTTGGATCTATGCCGGCGAGTCCGAGTACTCGTCCACCGACTTGATCACGGTGCTGCAGTCGACGTTGATGATCTGGCTGATGGTGGCCGCCCCGTTCATCTTGCTCCGGGTCATGAACATGTGGGACGGCTATCTGTCCGACGTCAATGCGCATGGCATGTTGTCCGCGTTCGGCGGGCCGCTGACGGTCGGCTCGGGGTTGCTCGACGGGGTTCGCCAGGGCGTCCAGGACAGCCAGGGTACAGGTGAGGGCGGATCCGACAGCGCGGTCTCCATGATGGACGCGAACGCTTCCAGCACACCGACGAACCCGGCCGCTCAGGTCGGTCAGATGGCCGGTCTCGGGAATGGCCTCGGCGAGGATGCGGCGCAGGCCGCCGGTCAGGGCCAGGACGGCGAAGACGTCGGCGCGCCGGTCGCCAACCCGCCTGGCGGCGAAGACGACGGTCAGGGCCAGGAGTCCGCCGGTCAGGGCAAGTCCGGCGGCGAAGTGCCTGCCCCTGGTGACAGCACCAGTGACGGCGGCACGCAGCCGGTGACGCCGCCTGCCGCGACCGGCACCAGCCCGGCCGGGGCGGGCCATGGAGACAGCACACCGGCATCGGGTGCGGATGCTGGCGGTGACCCGGCAACGACGGCAGCTCTCGGCGGCCCCGAGAACGGACCAGCGAGCCCGGACGGCTCTGGTGTCGCCGCTTCCGCAGACCCGGCTGCTACTGGTCCGGCTTCCAGCGCCACCACACCGGTACCCGCTATGGCCGGCACCGGCGACGACCGCGATGACCAAGCCTCGACATCCGGCAAATCCGGTGAAGCGGCAGGCGGAACGCGGGGTGCGTCCGCAGTAGCCGACGCCCCGATCCTGCCCATCTGACACGGGGGAAATTTGATGACGAAGTTCGAATTCCCGCCCCGCTCCAGCCGGGGTGCTGTGCTCGGGTTCACCTGGTCCCAGATCTTCATGGTCGTCGCCGGGCTCATTTGCGCGGTCGCCGGCCTCAACCTGCTGATGATCAACAAAGCGGCCGGTGCCGGCATGTTCGCGCTGGCGTTCCTGTTGATCACCCTCGGTCTTTTGCGGATCAAGGGTCGACGGATCACCGAATGGGCGCCGGTCGTGATCGCGGCTCTGGTGCAGCGCGGTGCCCGTCAGCACGAGTACCGGGGCGGCCCGTACGGCGCGAATGCTGCCGGGGAGCACCTGGATTTGCCCGGTCCTGCGGCCGGGTACCGGTGGCTGCCCGCGGTCGCCGCGGACGGGACTACCGAGATCGGGTTGCTGCACCACCGGCGTGAGAAGACGGTCACCGCGGCCCTGTTGTGTTACGGCACGAACCTGATTCTTGCCGACCGTGATGTGCAGACCCAGCGGTTGACCGACTGGGCGCAGGTCCTCAACATCCTCGGCAGTGAGTATGCCGACGCGGGTCTGGTGCGCTGGTCGGTCACCGCGCGGGCGGTGCCGGATTCCGGGAACCGGGCGCAGCGGTTCCTTATCCACAGGGCTGTGGATACCGGCTCCGCCGCGTATCAGTCGCTCGCGGAACTGACCGCGGCCGCGGCGCCGACGGCGCAACGGCACGAAATTTTCCTGTCCGTGGTGTTCGATGCCGCGAAACTGTCCGGGGAGATCGCCGACGCTGGCGGCACCGACACCGGGATCGCGAAAGTCATCCTGGACCGGCTGTCCGGGATCGAAGCCGCTGTCAGCGAGGCCGGAGTCGCCACCGGCGGATGGCTGTCCCCGCGCGCCTACGCCGGGGTGATCCGCAGCCAGTTCGACCCCGACGATCAAGAAGTCGTTGACCTGCGCGGCAGCACCCCGCCCGGGGCCGGCCGGACCCCGGCGGGTGTGACTCCGCGGCTGGCGGGTCCGGTCGCGGCCCGCACGCTCGGTTGGAACACCTACCAGCACGACTCCGGGTTCTCCCGGACGTTGTGGGTGGCGCAGATGCCGCGCCAGCAGGTCCCCGCGACGTGGCTGACACCTCTCTATATGCGCACCACCTGCCGGCGCACCGTGACCCTGGTCGCGCAGCCGGTCCCGGCGCAGCTCGCCGCGCTGGCCACGCGCCGCGACAAGGTCGCCCGGGCCGGCGACGCGATCACCAAACGCAAGATGCGCCTGGTGCAAACCGCGGCCGAGCAGGAAGAGGCCCGCGCGATCGAACAGATCGACGTGGAACAAGCCCACGGCCACGTCCGCTACCGGTACGCGCTGCTGGTCACCGTCACCGCGGCCAGCGAAATCGACCTCGACCGGGATGTTCGTGCGGTCAAGCGGATCTTGTCGCGTTCCGGCTGCGAAGCCGTCAGCTTGGCCGGTGAACAAGACCAGGCCTTTCTGGCGGGGGCGCTGCCGCTGGCCCGCGGGTTGAAGCCGATGCGGGGGTGGGCCGCATGAGCGCCCGCCAGCTACGCCGTGAAGGTTCGCTCAGCGACCGGATCGAGCAGGTTGCTGAAGCCCGCGACCTGGCCCGCGCCGAGAGGGCATGGCGGCGCGAGCAGCGTGCCGTGGATCGCGACACCGACCGGCTGCTCGGCCCGGCGCCAGCTGGTTGGCGTGGCCAGTTCGGCCGGGCCGCGGGGCGGGTGTCGTGGCGGCTGCGGTTGCCGCCGCTGGTCACGACCAGCGCTCAGTTGTGCAGTGTGTACCCGTTTGTCACCGATCCGGGTCTGCCGGTCGACGGGCCGCTGGTCGGCATGGAGGTCTACTCCCGGTCTGCGTTCACGTTCAGCCCGCACGAGTTGTACCGAGCCAAAGCGATCACCGCACCGAACGTCGTCGTAACCGGCGAGATCGGCACCGCGAAAAGCAGCCTGCTCAAGTGCCTGGCCTTCCGTGGCGTGCCGTTCGGGACCCGCTTTTACATCACCGACGTCAAAGGCGAATACGAGCAGCTCGCCGCACTGGCCGGCATCACGCCAGTCCGGCTCGGCCCCGGCCTCGGCGTCACCATGAACCCCCTGGCCGGGATCCGCCGGCACCCCGGCCAGACCGAACCGCAGTGGCTGCAACTGCAGCGTTCCCGGCGCCTGCTGCTGCTCGAAGGGCTCCTGGAGATCCAACTCGGCGGCCCGCTGCACGAGGCCGAACGATCGCTGATCGAGTACGCCGTCGACGCGGTCACCCGCGAAGGCGTCGACACCTCGAGGATGGCCACGCCCACCCTCAGTGGCGTGCTCGCCGCGGCCGGATCTCCGCAACTCTGGCAGCACCGGCTCGACCACCTGCACTACCCCGTCGACATGTTCGTGACCGATTCCCGCCGCGTTCGCCTCGCTCTGGAGCGGCTGATCGGTGGTGCGCTCGGCGGAGTCTTCGACGGCCCCGTCGCGTCCTCCGTTCGCCTCGACTTCGCCCAGCCCGGCGCGATCCTGGACCTGCGCGCCGTCCGCGCCTCGGACGCGATGACCGCGATGGCGATGACCTGCGCCCAGTCGTGGCTGGAAACCGAGCTGTCGACGCCGGATGCCCCGCCGCGTGTGTGCTTCTACGACGAGTTCGCTCTGATCGCGCGGCATCTGCCGTTGATCCGCCGGATGCGCGAACAGCTGAAGCTGGCGCGTGCGTTGGGCATCGCGAACGTCCTCGCTTTCCACCGGTTCAGCGACTTGGCGGCCTCCGGGGCGGCCGACAGCGAGCAGGTCCGCATCGCCCGCGGCCTGATCGAGGACTCCGGGGTCCGGGTTTCCTACCGGCAGGCCACTGGCAGCCTGGAGCAGGCCCGCGAGTTTCTCGGGACGAGCGACGTCGAAACCGATCTGCTGCGTTATCTGCGTCAGGGCGTGGGCCTGTGGAAGATCGGCGTGCGTTCGTTCGTGGTCAAGCACCAGCTGAGCAACGCCGAGACGGCGATGGTGCACACCGACAGCCGGATGGAAGCCACCGATCCCGCCGACGAGCTCTCCCCGAAGGAGTACGACGAACGCCTGGAAGCGGTCGCCGCCGGCGGACGGGGCACCCGATGAGCCGCTCACCGCTGTCGGCGCCCGGGCACCGCCCGCCGCAACAGGGCCACGTGCGCGCCGACATCCAGGTCCGGATCGTGCTGCTGCTGGTGATGGTCATCGTCACCACCAGCGGGATCCTGTCGGTGTGGCTGGCCGGCCAGTTCGGTGGTGCGCTCGCCCACCTGGCGTGGCCGGACTCCGGCCTACCCGATGCTCCGGGCATCGCGTTGCGGGTCGCCGCCCATTTCGGCGACCCCGCGCAGGCGTGGCCGGCGCCGGCCCGCCGAGAGGTTGCACCGGTCTGGCTGTTCTACCCGCTCTGGATTGTCCTGTTCGCCGGCCTACTGCTGGGCTGGATCTTCGGGTTGGCCCGCATCGCCGGGCCTCGGATGCGCCGCGCAGGCTTCGTCCGCAAGCGAGAGCTCGACGCGGCGCTGTCCGCGGACGCGGTCCGCGCCCGCGTCGACGTCGTCCGGCCAGGACTGACGATCACCGACGCCGACGACGATTCGACCCAAGCGGCCAAGGAGCAGCGGCGCGCCGACCCCCTGGAAGTCGCCCGGCTCCTGGGCTACGACGCCGTGTCCGGCAAGCCGCTGTACCTGGCGAACGAATACACCCGGCTGGCCGCTGCCGTACCGCGGGTCGGCGGGAAAACCACCCGCCTGGTCATCCCCACGGTGATCGACGCGCGCGGCGCGGTCCTGACCACCTCCACCCGACTCGACGTCGCCGAGATCACCTACCAGCACCGCTCGCAGCTCGGCCCTACCCACATCTTCGAACCACAGGGTGAAATCCCCGGTGTTCCGCGGCTGCGGTGGTCGCCGATCGAGGGCGCCGAGGACCAGATCGTCGCCATGCTGCGGGCCCAGGGCTTCGCCGACGGCTCCGGTATCGGCGCCGAATCGGTGGAGAACGGACGCTGGTTCCGCGACCAGGCCGCGACGATCGTGCGTGGCCTGCTGCACGCGGCAGCGATCGACGAGCAAGCGACCATGATCGACGTTCTGGCCTGGTCGCAGAATCCGACCAATGCGCGGCCGGAACGGATCCTGCGGCACCACGGCGTGCACTCCTGGGCTGACCGGCTCGCCCGGCACCGCGAAACGACCGGCCGGGCCCGCGACACCATCCAAAGCGTTGTCTCCGGCGCGCTCGACTGCTTCAACGACCCGCGCGTGCTGGCCGCATGCTCGCCGCCGCGCGGCCAGCAGTTCAAGCCGGTCGAATGGCTGCACGCGTCCGGCACCCTTTACCTGGTCGGCACCCGCGATGCCCAGGCTTTGATCGCGCCGTTGATGGCCGCGGTCACCGAGGACGTCCTGTACCAGGCCCGCCGGCTCGCCCTGCACGGTCCCGGCGGACGAATCGAACCAACGCTGTATTTCGTCGGCGACGAAATCAGCAACATCGCCCCGATCCCGTCGCTGCCATCGCTGATGTCCGAAGGCGGCGGCTCGGGCGTCGCCGTCGACGTCTTCACCCAGAACCGGCATCAGCTGCGCGAACGCTGGGGCGACAAAGGCGGGCAAGCCATCGCCGACAGCGCCAACGCCTGGCTGCTGATGGGCGGCTCCACCGACGCCGGCGCCCTCAAAGACGCCCAAGCCGTGGCCGGGCAGGTCCTCGACATCACCTCCGGCGCGTCCTGGGGCAGCGGCCGCGCCTCGGTCAACGAGTCCGCGCGCCGCGAGCATTTGCTGGACCTGGCGGATCTACGCACCCTGCCGGAAGGGCGGGCCATCGCCCTGGTCCGCAACCTGCCGCCGATGGAACTGACGATCCCCGCGTGGTGGGAACGCCCCGACGCCGGCGAACTCAAACAGGGCCGCGAGGCGTTTCGCCGGATGCTCTCCGAAGGACAGCGATGAGCACCTTCGACTTCAAGCTGCCCCCGGACGCGTCACCGGACATGGTCGCCATCGCTGAACTCGGCGCCAGCCTGCAACAACTCACCGACGCCGTCGACGCACTGCACCAACAGCATGTAGAGCTGCGCGACGCGGTCGCCGCCCGCGCCGCCACCAGCGGCGGGCCGCGGAAAGCATCCGCCGACATGCCGTGGCCGCTGCGCTGGCGCGACCTAGACCGCGACGCCGCCGCCCAGGTGTGGGCGTGGCTGATCGACTGGGTCGACTGGCTCGTCGACCGATACGAGATCGCCGAGGAAATCCCCGCCTGCTGGTACCGGCACGGCCCGCTCCTCGAAGAGCTGACCGCTCTCGCTGCTGGCTGGCATACCGCCTACCACGACCAGGCGCGCGGCGACGAACCGCTGATCTGGCACGAACGACTCGCTCGCGCCCGGGAACGGCTGCGCGGCTGGGACGACTTCACCCGTTGCCGCAACGGCGAACACACCGATCACAGCCTCGACCTGCGCTGGCCGCAGGACTGGATGGCCGCCGCCACCGAGGCCGCCAACGCCGACCTCGTCACCCGGGCGCAGGCCACCCCGGCTGGCCGCGCGACGCAGGAGCCGGCATGAGCAGCCAGATTGCGCCGGTCACTTCCGATTCGGACTGGGACCGCCTCAACAACAACTTGCGGCTGATCGGCAGAGACATCAGCAGTCTCCGCCAGAAGGTCGCCGGCACCGAAGAGCTCGACGCTGACACCGACGAGAAGGAGAACCCCGTGCCCGACCCCGACAAAGACCTCGACCAGACCGAAGACCTAGACCAGCAGCGCCTGGAAGAAGACGAACGCCTAGCGCGTCTAGAGCAGGAGATCGACGGCATGCCCGACGGCGACTACGACCCCGAGCCGGATCCCGACGACCCCGAGATGGGGGCCTGATGACCGCGACCACGACTACAGGCCGGGACCAGCCGCCCCGCAATCCCGCGTTGATCAGCCCGGACGATGCCGGTGGCGGCGATGACGGGTACTTCGCTGCGCTTCGCGCTCTGAGAGCCCGGGCGATGCCTGCGACAGCGGAAATGCGCGACGCGCACCTGGCCGCCTCGACCGAGCAACGAGCCGCCGCGATGGCCGGCATCCTCAACACCGTCCTCGCCAGCATGCTCGCGCCCGTGGATCTGCGATGACAGCCGGGCGTCTGCTCGCCCCAGTGCTGGCCGTGATCTCACTCGTCATTCCCGGCTGCGCCCACCAGCCGAGGACGCAACCGAAGCCACCTGCTGTTGTCACGGCGAGTGGCGGCCTGACGATCGACGACGAAGCCGAGCAGGACAACGGCGCCGATCCCGGCGCAGAGCCCAGCGCCGCACCCGCAACCGCAGCGGTCGACGCGGCCGCCCGGTACGTGCAGGTGTGGGCGCGACCTCATCTCGATCACGCCGCCTGGTACGCCCAACTGCAACCTCTGGTCGTCCCGGAATACGCGCCGCTCCTCGCCGACACCGACCCGGCCAACGTGCCCGCCACCGCCGTGACCGGTGCCCCGCGAACGGTGTCGTCGACCACCAGCACCGTGATCGTGGACGTCCCCACCGACGCCAGCGGGATCCGGGTCACGGTCGTCCACCGTGACGGCCGATGGCTGATCGCCACCGTCACCCCGGCCCCGTCCCCGGTGCCGTCATGAAAGTGATCGGCTGGGCGGCGGCGATCGCCAGCGTGCCGCTATTGCTGTGCACCGCGGGGATCCTCGTGGCCGTCAGCGACGCGACCACCGCGGTCAGCTGCTCGTCCCCGGTGGCCGCCGGGCAGGCGAGTATCCGGAACCGCGTCGGTGCGGTCGGGCAGTGGAGCTCGGCCGCGGTCGACAACGCCGCCATCATCGTGGCCGTCGGCCAGCAGAAGAAGGTCCCGGCGCGTGGCTGGGTCATCGCCGTGGCCACCGCGATGACCGAGTCCCGGCTGATCAACTCCAGCAAAGTCACCGACCACGACAGCGTCGGCCTGTTCCAGCAACGCCCCAGCCAAGGCTGGGGAACCCCGCAACAGCTGATCGACCCGGTATACACCGCCGGGAAGTTCTACGCCGCCCTTGTCAAGGTCAAAAGCTGGGAATCGTTGCCGCTCACGGTGGCCGCCCAGAAAGTGCAGCGGTCCGCCTACCCGGACCGATACGCGACATTCGAGAGCGACGCGACCTCAGTGGTCCAGCAGATCGCGTCCGGGAACGGCGTCGTCCTACCTTCGGAGCTTGCCCCGTGTGTGAGTGACTGCCCGCCGACGATGAGCAGCGGCACGCAGGACGTCGGGCAGCGCGAAATCGGCGGTGCCGCGGCCGACTGCTCCAGCACCGTGCTCGGCGCGGCCGAGCCGGCACCCCGCAACCCCGACGGCTCCTGGCCGACGGAGAGCTGCACGATCCGCCCCGACCCGACCACGCACGCCGGCTGCGTCACCCCGCGCCTGCATCACCTCGTCCAGCAAGCCACGATCGCGGGATTCCCGAAGCCGGGCTGCTACCGGTCCAGCAACCACGGCGAACACCCTAAAGGTCGCGCCTGCGACTGGATGATGACCGGCGGCGGCGAAGCCACCGGCGCGCAAAAAGCCCGCGGTGACGCGATGGCGGCGTGGGCGGTTTCCAACGCCGATCGCCTCGGGCTGATGTACGTGATCTGGTTCCGCCGGATCTGGACCCCCGCCAAAGGCTGGCACGCCTACAACAACCCGTGGGGCGGTGACGATCCCAGCGGCTGGCACACCAACCACGTCCACATCTCAGTGCTCTGAGAGGACGGATCTCGCTACTCATGACTACCCGAGACACCCAGAGCATCCCCGACGTTGCCGTGGACGCTGGCCTCAAGCGGGCTACCTGCTCAACCCGCAGGCAGCTCGAGGGGTGGCGTGATCGCGAAGTGTCGATCGATGGCCTCTACGAGAGCACCGCCACGTTCCTCCAACCCGACACCTCGCGCCCACGCGTCAATCGCTGCGAGAAATCCCACCAGATCTCCGTGCACGCTCCTGAGCAGGTCAATCAGAGCAGGGCGTTGCACGAGAACACTTGTCTCCGCCCACCGGCCACGGGTTCGGCCCAGGCCGCCGTCCTGCCACACACGCAACCCATCGTCGGCAAACTCAACCTCGGGCGCCGGGTCGTGACCGAGCCACGGCGACTCACCGTCGACGACCCGCACCCAGTCCCGCCAGTCCTCCAAACCCGCGCAGCACCCCGGTACTACGGCCATCCCTGTCACCGTGTCGGCAAGGCGGAGACCACCAGGCGCTATGAGGCACTCCTCAGCGAGGACGGCATTCACCACCTCGTTACGTCCACCCGGCGGAGCAACATCGCGCGGGCGAACCAGCATCGCCACGAACAGCCCGACCTCCAGATCCGTGCAATCGGCCGCGAGCTCCAGCCACGACCCCGCAGCCATCGGCGCGACGGGCCACGGTGGTCGCGATTCGGCGTCGAAGGTCGGGACTTCCACGACGGCCCGCAACTTGATCACCACAACATTCAAGCTGAGCCACCCGAGAACCACCTCAGGTTTTCGGTGTCAGCAGCGGACATTCATCGGGACCACACCTGCGCTACGAGGTGCATCTTAATGTCAGCTGCGGCAAAACCCGCTGCCAACTGCGGTCCTACAACGCGACCAGCCCCATCGACTTCATGAAAAAAGTTGGCGCACCGCTAGGAGAAAGCGAATGAGCTGCATGAAAAAGCCGCCGTCGCTGTGGGCCATTCTACTCCACACGGCACCCGTCACCCGGGGCTGCCGCTCTGGCGAATTGACTGGGACGGGGCGGGAATCGGGGCCGCCCGGAGCGCGGGGGTCCACGATGCGGCTGAGTGCCGCGATGTCCGACCGGCCCGCACGCTACAGCCGCGTTCTCTCCGGTGAGACAGCTGTCGCGTCACAGCCCCAGCCGGATTTTGTCCCTGCGGGCAGACGCGTCGTCGGACGCCGGCACCGCCGAAGCCGACGCACTCGCCGATAGGACGAATCGTCGGCGAAGCACCCGGGCGGTGTTCGCCTGCCCCGCGCACGGCGGCCGCGGGTAAGCCGACCGCCCTGCGCATACCACCGCACCGACCAACTGCTGCAGACCACATCCATCCAGGACGGAGCTCGACGTGACCACCGATCACGACACCGGCCAGAGCCCGGCAATTGCCGTAGCCGAGGTGGCCACGCTGCGTGGCATCACGGCGATGTGCCGGGCCAGCAACCTGATCAGGCGAGAGCTGGAACGTCTCGTCCTCAGCGAGGCCGAGCTGACCTGGAGCAGCTACGACGTCCTGCACCTGGCGGTTAGCCGCCGCCCCATCGACACCCGAACCGTCGCCGAAGTCTCCTGCCTGACCAAAGGCGCCGTTTCGATCTGCGCCAACGGCCTGGAGAACCGCGGCCTGATCCGCCGCGGACGCCACGTAGAGGACCGCCGCAGGGTCCTGCTGCACCCGACCGCGGAGGGACTGCGCCTTATCGAGGAGGTGCGGCCGCAGCTCAGCACCGCAGCACACCGCCTCCTCCAGCATCCACCCGCCGGGATGAACCCCGACGCCGTCGCCTTGATCCTGCACCTCACCCGGGCCGGAGAAAGCGCCGCGTAGTGGCATCAGCGGCATCCGAGACCACGCTCGCCGAAAGGACCCTTGTGCATTCTCGCCACTTCCGACCCGCTGTACCGCCCTCGAGGCGTCGAGCGGCGATATCTCTGGCCATGCTGACCACGGTGTGTCTGATGCAAGCAGCTTGCCGATCCGAACCCTCCGCCGGCCCCGCCACTCCACTCAACGACAAGGCTACGAGCACGAGCGACGCCCCGATACCGGCAGAGCGCGGATCATATTCCGTCTTTCGGTCCGTGGCTGATCCGTGCGCGCTGTGGGACTACGACCGCATCACGGCGATGCTCGGACCCGACGGAGGATCATTCGCACCGCCGCGGACCCACACCGGAGAGCATGGCACCTGGCTGCTCTGCGAACGTGAGTACGGCGTCCCCGGCGGGGACCTGACGGCCTTCGTCGTGCGCCTCGACCTTGCCGAACCTGACACGATCAGAGCGCAGTTCGACGCGCTGCGACGCGCCCGCGACCGGTCGGCGCCCGCCGTCACCGTCGACGGACTCGGCGCCGGAGCCTACGTGCGCACCGATCGGCAGCTGGGCCAGCAACTGTCCGTCTATGGCGGCAACCTGAACATCGAGATCACCGTCACGCCGATCACAGGCCAGGCACTGCCAGCAGCACAAGTCCGGCCGATCATGATCCAGACGGCGCGGGAGGTGATGGGCGAGCTGCTGATGCCGCGCTGAACGGCGCCGCCGCCGAATTCCTGGCGGCGCGGACCCGGTACTGCTGCATCTTTATGCGCCGCTGGTCCCGGCGGCGATCAGCGGATCGTTATTGCGAATCGGACCAGCCGGAGGACTGGCGCCGCAGGTTCACCGTCGCGTGTGGTGCGCTGGCGCACCACAGTTTCACCCCGTAGCACGAGGTCGATGGTCGGCAGCAACCTCGGCGACTGGTGCTTCCGGATAGGCCGAACACCGGATCCAATAGAGCGGAAGTGATGTCGTCGTGGGTGGGGCCGGCGAACCATTCGAGTTCGATCTGGCCGGGGTTGAACCACAGATCGATACCGGCGACCGGCGGAGCCGTGCGGAAGATTTGATGCCTGCGCAGCAGAGCGGATCCGAGGCGGACGATCCCGGATGGGTGGCGGCCGGTGGCGGCAAGGCGGCGGGAGCTGCCGGTGCCGTACCGGGGGCCGTACGTGATTTCTTGCGAGTGCAGCGTGTCCTGATGGGTTTGCCAGACAGGCGGGCTGGTGTCACCGGCGTCATCGCGGGCCACCGCGAGTGCCTGCTGCCACTGCCGTTCGCGGATGCCGGGCAGACGTACGACTCCGGGTAGACCGAGCCGGGTCAGTTCGACCCCGGCGCCGCTGTGGCTGACACGGAGCCCGAGCACCCCTGTGGGTTGGCCGGTGGTGTCGGGGCTGAGTCGTGGCATGAGATTCGCGGCGACGTCGGGTAGGGCGAGAGGGTGAACGCCGAGTTCGATGGCGTCGGTATGGGGTGTCAGCCAGCTGAGGTTGAAGGGGCCGTCTCCGTGGCGCCAGCCGTGCCCGAGGGTCATGTGGTGGCGACCGAGGCGCAGCAGGACCTCGAACTCAAGGTCGGCCTGATGCGGTGAGGCGTCAGGCAGCGGCCCTGCCCACGGCTGCATGAGCAGGTGCTTGGCGGCGCGGGCGAATCGTTCTCCCGTGTAGTGCTGGCGTTGCCGGGCAAGGGTGTGTAGATGGCCGCGGGGCATGTGGCATGACGTCCTTTCGTTGTCGCTGCCCGGTCAGCGAGAAAGCCGTCATGAGCGTGTCGTGCTGATGCGTCACGGTGCGGTCGAGTCAGGCGTGCGGCCCTTCTGGCCGGCATCAGGCCGCTTCCGGGTGGAGCTGCGCCGGCGTGGCGCTCGATGTCGCCGTCGTGATCATGCCGCAGACCGGTGCACCGTGCCCGTGATTGACGGCGTGGTGGTGTGCAGATCATCCGGGAGTGTGACGATCAGGCCGGGGCGCGGAAGCGTGGGGATGATCCACCTATTCGATGGCCAATTCGGTGTCGGCTGCCGGGGCGGACGCTTCCGGTTCGGTGTCGGGCATGCTCGGTGTCTGAGCTGGCCGCGATTCCGGAGACTGCGCGGCGGCATCGACGGTGTCCGCGACGGCAGTGATGACGCGGTTGAGGTTACGGATGCTGCGCAGCATCTGCTGCTGGGTGTGGTGGGTGGCGGCTGCTTCGATCTGGCGGAGCAGGCTGGCGAGGGGGTGGATGGGCGCGGTGTGCTGGCTCGCTGGGCCGCGATTTTGCGGGTAGGATTGTGGTAGCAACAAGGATGCTTGAGCACCCTGGCTCAGGTGTTCGGGGCCGCGCTCGCCACTTGTAGGTTGTGGTGGAGCGGCCCTGTTGTGTGTCACGGTCAGTTCTCGGCCGGTGTGTGCATCGATGATGGTGGCGGTGTCGATGATCCGGGACCACCATTGCGGGTCGTCGTGGGCGACGGCGCGTTGCAGGGCCCAGGCGGCGGCGTCGGCCATCCACAGCCCGGGTTGTTGCCGGTCGTCACGGTGCAGCATCCGCATGCGAGAACTGATTTGTCGGCTGCGGACCAGTCTCTTGTACGTGTCGATGTCCGGGGTGTCGGCGATAGTGACTTTGCGTCCTTCGCGCTGGGTCTGGGCTTGTTCGTCGGGGCCGGCGCGGGTGTCGGCGATGACGTCGTGGACTTTCTGTTCGTCGAGTTGGTGCAGCATCCGCACGAGCGCCTGTTGCCGTGATTGCTCGCGGTTGCGGGGGCCGATCGGTTGGGCGACGTAGAAGGTCCAGCCGGCGTGCTGGGAGATGGTGTCGAGCATGGCGGTGATCCGCGGGTGAAGGCCGCGCCGGTACAGGTCGGTGGCGTGGAAGCTGTTGTTGCCGGTGGCGTCGCGGGCCGCGGTGATGGTGTCGGGTAGGTCGGCGCCGTCGATGACGACGCCGGCGAAGAGGTAGACGCCGGTGCGGTTGCGGCGTTCGATGATGGTTTCGTCGACGAACGCGAGGCGGTAGTCAGCCATCAGCGCGTCCCCACAGGGTCGCGGGTTGCCGGGTTCGCGGTGTGCCAGTCAGCCATGGTCGAGGTCCAGGTCCGGTGTCTCGGTCTGCGGCAGGTCTGGGTCGGTGGTGTCTACGACGCGGCGCTGCCCGGCGGCGGCTTGGTCGGCGAGCTGGTCTCGGACGGGTGTGGCGTGCCGGTTGGGTCGGGTGGCGTCGACGGCGTGGACGCGGTCGGCGGTCTGCCGGGCGGCGTCGGCGAGGCGCCGGGTGCTGGTGGCCAGGTTGCTGGTGCGGCGCGTCGATTCCGCGGCGGCGGCCAGGCCGGCGTAGCGGATCGGCAGGGCCTGCTGGTACCAGGTGTTCCAGTCGCGGTGGCGTTCCTCAAGGACGGCGACGTCATCGGCGGCCGAATTGACGCGGACCCGGGCGTGGTCGAGACGATCGCGCAGTTCGTCGACCAGGACATGAGCGCGCAGGGAGGCGACCGCTGCGGCGTGCTGTTCGGCGGCGGCGCGGGTCCTTGCTGCCGTCGGTCGCCGCCAGCTCGGAGCCTGTGCTGGTTGCGGGGCGGTGATGGCGGTGGCGTGGTGCTCGGCGGCGGCGAGGGCGATGCGGCTGTCGCGCAGGTGCTGTTCGGCAGCGACGAGGTGGGTGTGGGCGTTGCGGAGCTCACCGCTGACGTACGGCGGTGCGGCGCGGTCGGCGGCGCGTTGCGCTTGCATGAGCGTCCGCAGCTGGGTGTCGGATGCGGCGGTGATCTTCCCGGTGAGGGTGGCGACGCCGAGGACGAGTTGGGCCCTGTGCCAGGCTCCCCACCGCCCGGGATCACGGTCGGAGGGTTCCGGACCGATCGGGTCGTCCCCGCTGATGGCGTAACGGTCGCGGTAGCCGATGACGACGGCGGCGCCGGACAGCCAGTGTCGGCGCCCGGCCTCGTCTTTTGGCAGCGGGCCGAGAGCCCGGCTCCAGGCGGGCTGGTGCTGGGCGGCGTGGTCGGCGAGGGCTTCGATGCGGCGGTCGCATATGGCGGCGACGTCGGCGAGGGCGGCGCCGAGGTCGCCGTCGAGGTCGGGTAGCCGGTCGGTGTAGGTGCCGGCTTGGTGGCCGCTGATGGCTACAGTCGGGTCGGGTTGGATGTCGCGGTAGATGTTGTCGATGCGCCAGGTGAGCACGGCGGCGGTGTCGTGGGCGCTGTGCAGTTCGCGTTCGGAGGCGACCGCGGCGAGGACCTGTTCGGGGTCGTAGCCGGCGGCGGCAAGCCCCTGTAGCCGGGCGGCGAGGGCGGGCATGGCCGGGTCGATGGCCAGGTTCGCGGCGATCGTGTCGCCCGCCACGCGGCGGATGACCGCGATGTAGCGGGGTGTGGCGGCGCGGGCGGTGAGGTCGTCGTAGATCGCACCCCAGCGGCTGAGGGCGTCGACGTCGGCCCAGAGGGTTTGTTCGGTTTCGGTGGCGGAGCGGTCGGTGGTGTCGGTGCGCAGGATGTCGGCGAGCACGGTGATCCCGGCGGTGGGCGGCTGCGGGGGGTGGCTTTCGGGTGGTTCTTCGCTGGTGATGACGGCGATCTGGTTGAGTAGCCGGCCGCGGGTGGCCATGACGTAGAGCCGGGCCCGGTTGGTGGCGGCGTCGACCAGGGCGCGGCCGACGTCGACGGTGCGGCCCTGGGCGGAGTCGACGGTGGCGGCGTAGGCGAGTTGGACGTGCTCGGCGACGTAGGCGGCGGGTAACACGAGGGCGGCCTGGGTGGTGGTGTGCCGGACCTGAAGGGAGCCGTCCTCGCGAACGGTGAGAATCTGCCATTGGTCGCGGTTGGCGACGAACCGGTCGTCGGCGATGAGGTCACGGTTGTTGCGCCGGGTGACGATCAGATCGCCGGTACTGGCGCGGGTGCCGTTGGCGAGCGTGACGGCGCGGCCGTCCTGCACCAGGCCGGCACTGATCAGGATGCGCCGGGCCTGCGCGGCGAGATCGGCAGCCTCGGCCTCGGTCTCGACCATGATCAGGCCGGACCGGCCCTGGATGATATCGGCGGCCCACCCGTCGAGGACCTGCCGAGTGAGGTGCTGGCGGTCGCCGCCGAGGATCCGGCCGCGCCGGTCATATTCGGCGAGCACGGTGGTGTCCGCCTCACGCAGCCGCAGCGACGCCGGACCTTCCCACGATTCGGCGAAGCGCCGGACCTCGGTCAGAGTGGTGGTGTTGCCGAGAGAAGCGAGGTAGCGGAACATGCCGCCCGGGCCAATTGCCGAGATCTGCTCGGGGTCACCGACCAGGATCAGTTTCCCGCCGACCGCGTCGAGCAGCTGGGTGAGTCGCACCAGGTCGAGGGTGGAGGCCTGGGACGCCTCATCGACGATGACCCACTGGCCTGGTGCGAAGGTCCAATCCGCGGGTGTCGTGCCGTCGGGTGGGGTGTGCTGGGCGTGTAGCCACATGGCGATGTTCTCGGTCCGGATGCTGGGCGAGCCGCCTTCGCGGGTGGCTTCGGCAAGCACGTAGGCGGCGTTCTGCGACACGGTCAGGCCGAGCACCGGGATGTTCGCTCGATGGGCTGCGATGCCGACGGCCCGCTGCAGGTAGGTCTTTCCGGTGCCGGCTGGGCCGACGATGCCGGTGACGCGCCGGTCGTCGCCGACGGCGAACAGCAGTGCTTCTCGCTTCTCCGGGCTCAGGTCGAGTTCGCCGGCGACGTCGTCGAGCAGCGCGCGGGCGGCTGGAGTGGCGCCGCGACAGGTGGC
This sequence comes from Actinoplanes sp. HUAS TT8, assembly GCF_051380535.1. Lineage (NCBI taxonomy): Bacteria > Bacillati > Actinomycetota > Actinomycetes > Micromonosporales > Micromonosporaceae > Actinoplanes > Actinoplanes sp. HUAS TT8. Next base: position 129,522 of record NZ_CP195646.1, read on the forward strand.
GTAGGCGATGAGTTCCTTTTCGGCGGCCAGGACCGGTTGAGTGGACAGTTGCAGGTCGCGGTGGCGGCTGTAGATGCTCTGCCGGTCGCTGCCGCGCACGAGCGTGTCGCCCCACTGCATCAGCGCGGGCGGCGTCAATACGCGAAGCCCGGCGACGTGGGTGCGCACGGCCTGGGCGGCGAGGCGCTGGACGTGCTGCCAGTCGGCGGTGCGCGCGGCGCCGGCAGGCACATGAAGGACACGGCCGATGGCCAGCTCGAGATGGTCGAGGGTGAACACTGCCCGTTCAGCGCTGACCTCGTAGATGGCCCTCTCGATGGCCAGATGAGGAACACGCCGGGCCGCGGCATCGACAACAAGCTGGTGCTGAGCGTCGTCACGGATACCGAGGCGAACAGCGGCCTGATGCAGGGTGTCGAGGTCCAGGCGGCGTCCGGCCGGGTTGCGTTCGGCCTGGCGCAAGACCTGAATCGCAGCCTGATCGATGTGGTCGCTCACCGTGCCGGCGACGATCTGCCGGACCGCGATAGCAGTGTGCAGACCGGCGGTCCGGTCCTCGCGATGCCAGCGAGCCACGGCGTCACGGGTCGATTCGGGGCCCTCCTTGAGCTGGCGGGTGCGCAAGGTGGCGTCCTGAGCGCGGCGCCGCCACCGGCCCGCCCGCAACCGTTCCCGGCCGGCTGCCGGGTTGGTAAGCCGCTCGTCCATCTCGGTTTCGATCGCGGCGCGACGCTTGGAGTAGTGCGCCAGCATGCGCGGGGTGAACCCGATGATCTCGCGGATCGGGGAGCCTTCGCGGGCCGCGAACCGCACGCCCAGCCGGCGGCCGAGTTCGGTTTCGACAGCACGTTCGTAGGCGATACGAGCGGCGATGCTGGCCTGGTAGAAGGCCCGGCTGTCCAGCGACAGCCAGTCCTCGCGGCCGTTGCGGGTGACGCGGACCTTCGAGCTGACGATGATGTGCGAGTGCAGTTGCGGGTCTTTCTCCCGCGACATGCGGTGGTCCCAGACGCTCGCGGCTAGGCCGTCGGTGTCGACCTGCACCAGGCCGTTGGTGCCGAGCCGGGTGAACGCGCCGTGAGCGCGCAGGTGTTCCAGGGTGGCGCGGACCCCTTCATGATGGGCGGCCATCACCTGCTGCTTGACGGTGTCGTCGCCGAACGCCCACAGCAGACTCACGCTTTTCACGGGCGAAACGGTGACGTCGAAACCGGCGACAGGTCGCCGTTCCGGGGCGGTCCAAATGTTGAGCCACACACGGGCGATCTGCTCGTAGGTGGCGTCCGGCAGGAGCTTGGCCCACGCTTTTTCGACGGCGGCTTGGCGGGCGGTGTCGTCCATCGGCTGGTATTGCCGCCACAGCCTGCCGAGTTGTTCGCCGGTGACGGGGTTCTTTCCCTCGGCGAGCAGTCGCTGTAGCTGCTGTTCGGTGACGTCGCCGTGGACGCCAAACAATGCGTTGCTTTGCCCCGCCCACCAGCCGGGTGCTTCGCCGTGGGCCGCAGGGTCGGCGTGGTAGGCGACGACAGAGTGGGGCTGAGCTGGACGGAAGTCGTGCCGGCCGGTGGCTACCTGCCGGGTCAGGTAGGTGATCCCGGCCCCGGGTGCGATGCGGGTAACCGTCAGCATGCGGCCAAGAGTAGGGCGCTGCCCGGCCCTTTTCGACATTTGAATGCCAGGGGGTGTGCTAAAGCGTAGAAGTAGTAGAGGGGTGAGCTCTCGTTTGTGCAGCATGCACATGGTAAGGCGATTGTTAAACGAGCGAGAAATTATTTAGGGCGACTCTTAAACCAATCTAGGTAATGGCAGGAAGGCCGACTATGAAGGTACTTTGAGCAACATGGCTAGCAAGGGAAGTAATGAGGCAGTGCAGGCGCTCCGGCGGCAGCAGAAGGCGGAAGAAACCGCGCTGCTGGCCGTGCTCGGCGCGAGCGGCACGGTGGAACAGGCGCGTCAGCGTCGGACGGCGGAGCTCGCGGCGCTCGACACGGCGGTCAGTGATGCTGAGGCGGGCGAGGACGTGGCGCTGGCCGTGCTGGGCGCGCTGATGCCTGCCGATCGCGCGGGCCGGTTGGCGGGCGTTACTCCGACGCGGATGCAGCAAGCGGTGCGCCGCGCTGCGCCCGACACCGTGACCGGAAGGCTGGAGACGCTGACCGGCGGGACGGTGGCGGCGCGGCGGCGCGGCCGTCCACCCGGGACGGGCACGCCTCGTCAGGCCCGGCGCGGCGGGGGCCGACAGAATGCCGGTTCAGCGACCGATGACGAGCATCACGATCAGCGGGACGACGGCGACAGCCGCCAGGGTGACGCCGAGGATCGCGAGCGTTCCGCCGCATCCGACGACGGAGCGGCCTAGGCGGTCGTTGTTGATGAGCGGCATGGTGCGGGTACCTCCGGTCGGGGTCGGGTCGGCTCCTGCCATTCTGTGGGCGGAGCGTTGATCGTGGCCGATGGGCGCGCTACGGTTAGAGTCTGCCTTCCTCGGCGCTCGCGCCGTTGTCTGGCTGGTGTTGGGCCGACGGACTTGGTCGTGCATCTCCTTCGGGGGATGTTCCCCCTTGTGGGGCCGTCGGCCCTTTCTTATGCGCATTGCTCGGCCGGTCGGGCGGGTGGGATGGGGCGGCCGTGAGCGGTGGGTGCGGCAGCCCGTGGCGGCGTGCTCGATGCGCGCCGACGCGGCCGCCTACCGGGCGCGGCCGGTAAACCGCCGGTACCCGGAGCGCGCTGGGCGCGCTCCGGGGCGGTGAGAATTAGAACGGCGGCTCGAAGTTGTCCCAGTCGATCGGCTCGGGCGCGTAGCCGCTCATGATTCGGACGGCGGCCGGAAGCTCGCACGCGCCTTCGCGCGCGGCGTCGGCGTTAAGCGTGTCGAAGAGATCAGCGGGGACGGTGGCGTACTCGCTGACCATGTCGATGACGGTTTTCGCGTCGGTGACCTCATGGAAGTCGCATCCGAGGTCGTGGTCCGGGGCGTCGTCCTCGCGGTCGTTGGTGGCGAGCCAGACCTGGGCGAAGAACGTGCCGAAGATGGGCAGCCAACCGACGGCGACACAGGATACGGTCTCGTTCACGGGCTTGAGTTCGTGACGGCTCACGTTAAGCCTTCCCTGTTGAGTTGTTCTGTCTGGTGTTCGCCGGGCTTGGTCTTCCCGGCTGCCTTAATCGTACATCATTAAACGACATAGATCTATATGTCGGCGTTTGTTGGTAAATGAATTTAAGGCTTTTCCGCGCGCCCGATGCAACGCATTGCGTTAGCGTTACGCCTGCTCAAGTGCGCGCGGAGGCGGCTGGCCGCTTTTTTGGCCGTGGGGGGCGAGCTTGCTCGCCAGGTTGGGAGCGGCTGGAGCCAAATTCACTGCGGGGGTTTCGATTAAAAGATCATGCGGGTTGTGCATGATGTTTTATGAGCCCGCAGTGGATTTGGTGGAGGCCGTGAGCGACCTACACTCGTAGCGCCAGCCGACGGCCGGAAAAGGGGCTTTGACAGCGCGGCCGTAGGCCGCTCCTTTCTACCGGCCGGCCACGGCCGGCCGGGTTGAGCCCGCGCCGGCCCGCCAGTCCTGCGACAAACAAAGTGCGGAGGACCCGGAGGTCCTCCGCACCCGCGGGTGCTACTGCCGGTTGTAGTCGCGGACGACCAGGAACTCGCGGTAGTCGTCGGCGCTGGTGGTGTTGTAGAACTCCTTCTCACCGACCAGAACGAACTTGCGGGCGGGGCGGGGACGGTTGAGGCCGGTGCTGCGGCGCGTGCGGCGGTCGTTGGCGTCGAGGTGGTCGAACATGGCGCTGCCTCCCTGGCGGTGAACCGGTGCGGCTGCCGCCGGTGTTTGCCGGGCAGCCGCGCTGACGGGCCCAGGTGGGACCGGCGCGGCCTGCCGGTGGTCAAGCCAGCACCTCGGGTCAAAAGATCTGTGGCCGGTGCAGCGAAGCAATCCGGCCAAGATGTTTTGCCGGTTTGACCGCCGCCGGACGGGTCGGTCATCCATGAGGACTGGCATGTGCGTCTGCCTGGCATCGGCGGCCAGTCCGCATCCGTCACCGCCAGGGGCGCCATGGTCGGCCCTCGACGCACGACCGCCGCGGTTACGCGTCGTGGCGCCGGCCGGGTCAACCGTCCCCGCCGCGCCCTACCTCACTGCCGGAGGATCTCGCGCCGGGCGGCACTGCTGCCCGGCGCGAGATGTTCGTGCACTACTCCCGGTGTCCGGTCCTGGAGTGGACTGCCGCTGCTTGTGGTCCACCGGGCGGCTGCCCGAGTTCAGCGGTTCCGGTGGCTCTCGTGACGGGCACCGGTCCACGTGTGGTGGCACGTGGACCGGACACATCCCGGTTACGCGCCGAGGCCGTGCTGGCGGGCGAGTGCCGGACCGAGTTCCACTGCGGCGACAGCGGCGGGCAGGTGACGGTGCTGCCAGCCATGCAGGGCAGTGGACAGGTCGGCGCCGTACTTACGGTGCTGGGTGAGCGCGGCAGCCAGTCCGGCGGCTTGTTCGATGCCGTTGTTCGCGCCGCGGGCGGTGTGCGGACGTACCGGGGCGAGCGCGTCACCGATGAGCACGGCGTGCCCGTCGCCGACGGGCCAGGCCATGCGGGTCGGCGGGTCGATGTCCATGACCGCCGCGCCCATCCGGGTGCCGGTGGCGTGGACAAGGGCGGCCTGCTCCTCGGGCAGGAAGCGCTGGGCGCTGTCGTCGACGGCGGCACGGGCGGTGCCGGTGACGTGCTGCGGCAGGGCGAAGACCCTGCGGGTCGGTGCGGCGCCGAAGAAGTCGGTGTACTGGGCGGCGGTGGCACCGAGGTAGAAGGTCCAGTCGGTGCCACCCGGGATCGGCGCCACGTTGAACTGCATCCCGCTGCGGTCGGGTTCGAAGCGCAGGAAGTCGGCCAGGCCCGACATGATGGTGTCGGTCTGGCCGCGGTGCGCGACGTACCCGGCGTAGTGCAGTTGCCGGTCCGGGTCGAGCAGCCGGCGCCCGGTGGAGGCGCGGCCGTCGGCGAAGACCACCAGGTCGGCGGTCGCGGTGTCGCCGTCGGCGAAGTGCAGCAGCGGCCGGCCGTACGCGGTGTCCAGGCCGGTGAGCCGTTTGCCGGTGTGCAGGACTCCGGAGGGCAGGCGGCGGGTCAGCGCCGGGTGCAGCAGCGACCAGGTGGTGTTGCGGCCGGCGTAGAGGCGACGGTGCTCGGCGCCGGGCCGCCGCTGGTGGACGGCGAACTCCACCACGGCCTCGGAGCTGTAGTGCACGAATTCGTCCTGAGGGATACCGAGCTGGTCAAGGACGTCCAGTGCCGAGTGCTCCAGGCCGATCAGACCGCCGCCCAACGGGGCGCTGGCGGGCACTGCCTCGTAGAGGGCGACGTTGGTGAACCCGGCGTGCAACAGCAGCAGTGCGGTGGTGGGGCCGGTCAAGGATCCGCCGACGACGGCGATCCGCATGCTCGGATGCGGGTGGCCGGTGGGGTGGGTGTTCATAGGCGTGGCCTCCGTGGTGCGAGCCCGGGGCGGCTCGCGCCGGTTGCACCGGCGCTGCCGCGTTGACGAGGCCACGGAGGGATCGGCCCGGCGGGTGGCGGGCAAGCCAGACTCTTGCGGTCAAAAGATCTTGGAAGCGCGGCGCTGCTGCCGTTCGCTGATCACTGGTGCTGCGCTTCCAAGATGTTTTGCCGGGTTTGCCGGTCGCGGCCAGGTCGGTCATCACTGAGGACCGGCGAACGCGGCGGCCCGCAGTGCCGACCGCCGCGTTCGCCATCCGGCTATGCATGCCGAGAGGCCCGGCGCACCCAACTCACCGGCTGAGCAGTCCTATGCGACGTGCGCCTCCGGGGTGGAACGGCCAGGCCCGCTGAGGGAGAGTTCCGCTGAGCAGGGATCCACCAGTCCTGCCTCGGCAGTGCGGCCGGGTGTTTGACCGTCAGCCAGTCCCGGCGGTCCGGCAGCCCACGCACGACCTGCTCTAGCTGATTCGCGGTGTCCGGCAGTCGGCTCCAAGCCGGGATGTCGCCGGTGACGGCCCGATCGGCGTCCCGGATCACCTGGTCGCCGGCCGACACCGGCGACAGGATCAGGCTGCTGTGTCGTCGAGCTGCCTGCCGTAGACGATCGCGTCGGCGGCCGGGAAACGACGCCGAACCTACTGGCGCAGCCTCGCTGGTGACACCAGCTGCCATCGGGCTTCGCGACCGCATACTGAGCGGTGATCACGATGGCGGCGGGGAGGCGTCGCTGGCGCTCACGGTCAGAAGCGTGTGCCCCTCGCGGCGCTGTGGCCGTTCGTAATCGCCGGGGCTCGCCGGGGAGAAGGCGTCCGGGTAGGCGCGCAGCAGCAGGTCGACCACCTGGCCGATGACCTCCGGGGCGTAGTCCAGTTCGGGGCTGCCGAACAGCGCGTCCGCATCGGGGTGGCGGCCGTAGTTGTCGGCGTCGAACCACAGCAGCTCGTTGACAGGGCCGCGGACGGCGTACAACCACAACGTGTCGGTGACGTCCTCGACCACGACCCGGGTTGCGGTCGGGTGCATGGTGCGAAGTAGCCGGAAGGCATCGGTGATGGGCTCGTTCATAGGTGGTCAGCTCCTTGAGGCTGGGTCAGACGTCCAATGGGGTAGGGCAGACGCGACAGGTCGAGCGGTGTGCATCGCCGGGTAACCCGGGCACCGTTGCCGACGACGCAGCGCTGCCCGAGGGCACCCGGCCACGGTCAGGAAGCCGGATGCTCGGGGAGGTGCTGGCGGGGTATGACGAGCTGGCGCAGCAGGGTCGCGGTGAAGCTGCGGTAGCCGTTGTCGATGCCGAGCGCCAGGTCGTTCGCCTGGGCTTGCACGTGCGGGTCGTCGAGCATCGCGAGGATGCGGGCGACGGGAAGTCCCGAGATGACGACCAAGCCGTGGTTGATGGGCAGCCGGCCCGCTGGTAGCCGGATGCCGGTCAGGCGCCGGGCGATGCGCGGGACGAGCACGGCGTCGTGGTTGAGCGGCAGCTTCCCGGTGAATGTCTCGGGTGGTAGCCAGCGCACCGGCCGCCGGCCCCTATTGGGCATGCGGTGCAGGGTTGCGTCGAGGTGCGCCAGGATGGCCGGCGGTGGCGCGGTGGTATCGGTTGCCAGTGCCCACTTGCGTGGAGGGCGCAGTGTGCCTGCGTTGATGTCGGCAGGTTCCGCGACCGGTACGAGGTGTTCGGCGGGCAGGCCACTGTTGGGACCGACGATGAAGATGCCGTCGGGTCCGAGCCAGGGAGCGAGGCGGATCTGCGCGATGTCGCGCAGCGGGACACCGTCGACGGCGGGTGAAGGGGCGAGCCGGAACGGTTCGGCGCCGAGCGGGCGCCCGGACCTGGTGGGGGTGAGGATGAGGCTGACCGGGTGGACCCGGGCCACGGTGCCCTTGCGGCGTGCCTTGGGCCGGTAGAACGTGGAGGCGGCGTCCAGGCGGCGGACGCCGGCGACGCAGTACCGGGTGCCGAGCCGGCGGCGCAGTTCGCTGGAGCCGGAGTTGAGCAGCCATCGGTCCGCGGTGATCAGGCCGATGTGTCCGTCGCGGGTGACCACGTCGGCGGAGCGGTCGAGGTAGGCGTACAGCAGGTCAGCGCGGGCGTGCGCCGCGACGACGGCTTCGTAGTCGATCCGGTACCCGGCGGGCAGGTTCGCCAGGCGCCAGTATGGAGGATTCGCGGCGATAACGTCCCAGATCCCGACGGGGACCGGTGACAGCAGAAAGTCGTGGTCCTCGACGATCTCGTTCGCGGCACGCCGTGCTGCCGGCGAGCCCCAGCCACGCTCGCGCAGGTGAGCGGATACGGCTCTGCGCGCGTCGGCCACTGCTTCGCGGTAGAACTCGTATCCGTGCACGCGCCGGGCGGCTTCCTCGACGTCGTCGACGTCGAGGTCCAGGCGGCGCAGCGCCGCCACGAGAAAGCCGCCGTTGCCGGCGCCGGGGTCGAGTAGCCGGCGGCCTTGTTCGGGCCAGCCGAGTTGGTCGAGCAGCGCTTCGATTTCCGGGACGGCGGTGTAAATACCCGTCGCCTGATGGATCGCGGCGATGTCGATCTGCCGCTGGTCCAGCACATCCAGAGAGAGCTGCTCGGTGGTTGCGCCAGGTCGCATGTGTCGCCTTTCGAAGTCTTTGCAGCGCAAGCCGACGGCCGGAGGAGGCCCTTTCAACACCTGATGAGGGTTGGTGTCGTGTTCAGCTCTCGGCTCGGATGGCCGCGGCGGCGTCGGGGAGTGGAATGGGGGCTCACGTGGGCTGCTGGGCGCGGCGGCGAACAGGGTGATTTGCTCGGCGGCGGGATAGCGGCCGCAACGTCACGCGGGAGCCGTCGCACCAGCGGAGTGGACCAGCGTGGACGCAGAGCGGCGGCGCGCTTCGGCGAAGACGAGGCATCAGCGCGGGCGAACCGGAGCCTGCCCAGCGGGAGCTACCGGTGCGGATCCGGAACGCTTCGATCCGGGCTATGGACCCTGAGCCGCTGTGCCGAGGTGCTGGTCGCGGCCAGGATGGGGGCTGGAGCCGACAGCGAGCCGCGAGCCATCTAGTTAAAATGCTGCCCGGCCGATGTGCATCGGCCGGGCAGCATGTGGTGGCTACCGCAGCAGGGTGGCGGTGGCCTGGTCGGCGGTTTCGGCCTCGACGGTGAAGCCCGCGACGGTTTCGTACTGCAGGGCGGACGCCACGCTGTACTGGTCGACTCGGCGTCCGCGCAGCTGCTCGTCGGTGACGGTGACCGTGACCGTGTACGTGATGACCGGCAGCTCGACCACGTCCAGCTGGTAGGTGTCGACGAGCTCGCGATACAGGCGCATCGGCTCGTCCCAGTCGTAGCCGAGCTCGACGGCCTTGCGGATGGCCATCTTCAGACGGGTCTTCGTCACGAACGGGTCGGTGCCGTCGACGGCGGTGAACCGCTCGTCGGCGGTATCGGCGTTCGTCTCGGCGACGCCGTTGCTGTCACGGGCCAGTCGCTTGAACGACAGCCCCTCGTTGAGGACCTGCAAGGTAACGGACTCGGCGGTGCCGCACCAGCTGTTGTCGATGGCGTGCTGGCGAATCCTGGCGAGGACGTCGGAGAGGTAGACCGATCCCTCCGGAGCGGCGGCCGGCCGCTCGGCGGCGGGGTCCTGACTGTCCGCGGTGGCGCTGGTGATCTCGTCGGTGACGTTGTCCGTCATGGTGTGTGCCTCCGTCAGGCTGTCTCTGATGCGACAGCCCCTGCCGGGATCGAGTGATCCCGGCGCTGGGGTGCCGCGCTGACGGGGCCAGTCAGAGCCCGCCCATGCGCCTGGGGGTGCAAGCAGCCGTTCAGCGGAAGATCTTGGCGGTCGAGCGCAGCGCTGACCTGGTTGCCAAGATGTTCTGCTGGGGGCTTAGCGCCCTCGGCGCGGGTGGGCTGACCTCGGGTCCCTCAGCGAGCGGCTCCAGACGTCGCGGTGCTACTCGCCGGAGCGTGTGCGGCGGGACGAAAGGCACGTGGGCACCCTGCATGACGGCGCTTCCCGGAAAGCAGGAAGCACGCCCGCACCAGGCACAACGACTACTGCTGATGTAATCAGGCAGCACAGATGCCAGGGGTGCCCGCCGCCGTGCTGCTGCTGGCCGATGGCGCCGGGCTGCAGCGGATAGTTGCCAGCTACCGGCTGAGAACGTGAAAACGCTGGAACATTCCGGCGGTCGCGCCCGGCGCGCTGTCGACGTCCATGGCCCACCCACCCCATCGAGACTGAGGCTCAGCTCGATGCGAAACGTCCGTCGGCGACCTGGCAGACAACTCTCCCCGAATGCGTCTGCCACTCGAACAGAGCGCGTGAACCGATGTCATGCAGCTTTGCTCGCCAGAGTTGCCCGGCGGCGGAGCTCGCGCAGCGGTAGCGGATAGCTGACACCCTGACGCTGTTCCTTGAGGATCGCGACGTCACCGAGCTGGGCGCGCAGCTTCTCCTCCTCGGCTTCAGCAGCCGCGAATCGTTCGGGTGCTACCGTGAGCAGGTGCCGCCATTGGCGCTGACCTGCACGAACACACACGCCGAAGCAATTGTTATGGGCAAATCCCTGCTCATACAGGCGCGGCGGCCGTAGACCTTCGGCGCGGGCCCAGTCGAGCATGTCCTGCTTGTTCAGGTACGGCGGTTCGCACATCGGGAACCGCACTGACCACGGCGCCCACCCTCTTTCGATGGCCGGCGTGCGTCGCTGCTCGCTCCAGTCGATACCGACGTACAGCATCGTGGTCGCCGGGTCGGTGTTCGCGGTGAGCCACGCGCGACAGGGCCGCTGCTTCAGCAGCGCCGAGCATGGGGCGATGCGAGAATTTCCGACGAATCGCTGGTCGGCGAAGACCTGCCACGGGGTGCGGCCGTCAGCGACCACGATCGGCTCGACACCGAGCAGCGATCCAGCGTCGGCAACAAACCGCCACAGGTCAGGATCTTCAGCTTTGGTGTCGGCTGCGAGGAGAACAAGGTCATCGGTGCCGTGTTCAGCGGCGACGCGCATCGCTGCGGCCCAGCTACCGATGCCGCCGGAGAACTGCACGACGTGTTTCATCGGCGCGGAGTTCTGGGATGGCGGTCCCGGGCCAGGTTCCTGGTCTCGGTCGTGGGGCCGACGGGTCGCATCGAACCTCGACGTGGTGCTGTAGCCGGCGGTCATGGCGTTGCCCCGGTACGCAGTGCCGCGGCACGGTGCAGGACGTCGCGGTCGGGGACGTTCCAGCCGTCGCCGGAGACGATTCGCTGATGCCCGGCGAGGTCGGTCAGCGTGTACCAGCCGGTTTCCCCGCGTCGTTGCCGTCGCGGGTCGACGGGGCCGTGTTCGGCGAGGTAGGCCGGAACACGGTCGACGGCGAGCTGGTGGAGATGGTTCACCCACCGTGCGGCGGGGCTGTCTTTCCAGCCGGGGTGCTCGCACGACTGGTACCGCAACGACGCTGCGGCGGCCTCGACGACGTCGGGGTCGAGGCGGCCGGGGTAGGGCCGGTACTGGTAGGTGTCGACGTCGCGGTCGCGGAAGCCGTGCGGGGCGGGCCGGCCGCCGTCACGGTCGTGCGGATAGCGGTAGGTGACGCTGGCGAGGTTCTCCTTCCACAGCATCCGGCCGGTCCCATCGGCTTGGTCGGCGGTGATGACGTCCCAGTCGATGGCGGCGGTGAGGAGAAGGTCGAGGTGGTCGCGGTCGACGATCCAGGCGCTCACGTTCGGTTGTCCTTTCTGACAGGTGAGGGTGTGCTGAGGCGAGACGCTGGTGGGACACCCCTGGTCGGGGTGTCCCACCAGCGAGGGGCTCAGTGCAGGCCGAGCATCGGCAGCGCCGGGGCGTGCTCGATGACAGCGAGGGCGACGACGTGCAGGCCGATCAGACCGGAGACGTGGGTGAGGCTTTTCGCGATGTCGTGGGTCAGGTGCTCGCGGATCTTGCGCAGGATGCTCTTGGGTTCGGTGTTGTCGTTCTCGGACATGGGCGTCACCTTTCGATCGATGGATGCGATAGCCGGCGGTGCGAGAAGCGGAGTGAACGGATCGGGCTGGTCGTCGAGTGCGTATCCGGGCCAGCGGGCCGCGTCGAGGCTCATCCCGCTGTAGGCGCTGACGTCGTCGTCGCTCCAGTACCAGGAGCAGGTGTGCAGGTTGTGGCCGGCGCTGGGATCGGCGCCGCAGTCACTGCACGGCCGGGCCGACGTCGGGGTGTGGCATTCGGCGGTGTGCTCGAAATACCAGCCGGTGCAGCAGCCCGGAGGCTCCCGGAAATGAACTGGTGAGGTGGCATGCGCCACAGGCGTTCCTTCGCTCGCGTAGGGAAGGGATGGCCCGGTCCCGGGGTGTGACCGGGACCGGGCCATGCACGGCCCGCGTCAGCGGGAGCGATAAACGGTTTCGAGATTGCCGACGACGTCGGGCCATGCGTCGGAGGCGATCTGCTCGCCTTCGGGGCTGGTGACGAGGTGCCCGTTGCGCTGACCGGCTGCGGAGCTGTTGCCGATGTCGCCGATGTTGACGCTGAGCTCGCGGGCGTACATCTTCAGCCCGAGGACGCCGTTGTTGTCGTAGGGCATCAGAGTGTTGCCGATGACCGTGACCTTGGTTCGCAGGCGCAGCTTGCGGGCCTGCTGGGCGAGGTCGCCCCAGCAGAGGATGTCGATGACAATGCGGCCTGACGTGCGCTTCTTGGTGCCGTCCATCCACTCGCGGTAGTGAGTGATTTCGAACTGGGTGTACTCGCGGCCGTCACTGGTGACGCCGGTCTCGGGACGGCGGGTGATGATGCCTTCGTAGACGATCTGCGCGAACATGGGCGGCTCCTGCCAAGACGAGGTGTGCGAGAGACCGGGCCCGGGGCCGGCGATCGGCCCCGGGCCCGTGCGGGTTAGAAGGAGGGCTCCAGCTCTCGCTCGGCCGGCTCGTCGAGATCCGCGGACCACGGCGTGTTGGCGCCGTCGGCCTCGTCCTCGACGACCTGGATGTCCTCGAACCGGCCGCTGAGGCCCACGGTGGAAGCGGTCACCTGCAGCAGGGCTCCGGGCTCGCCGTTGTCCTTGCGGGTGAATGCCCACGGCTCCAACTCGTCGCGGGCGACGACGAAGACGGTGTTGCCCGTCTTCCATTTGGCGGCGCGCTCGGCGAGCTTGCCCCAGACGGTGACGGTGATCCCCATGGGCGGCGCGTCTTCCCACACACCGTCCTTCTGGATGCGGCGGCCATGTACGACGCGCAGGTGGCAGACGCTGCTTCCGGACTTAGTGACTTGGAGTTCGGGGTCGTAGGCGAGGTTGCCCTCGAACGCGAAGCTGAAATACAAGGCGGTTCCCCTTCAGCGGTGCGATGCGGCCGAGCCCCCGGTTCTCGGATCGGGTGATCCGGGAGCGCCGGGGTGCCGCGCTGACGGGGCCGGTCAAAGCGCGCCCAGTGCCTGGGGGTGTCAAGCCCCCGCCCTGCGGGAGATCTTGGCGGTCGAGCGCAGCGCTGACCGGGTTGCCAAGATGTTCTGCTGGGGGTTTGACGCCCTCGGCGCGGGTGTGCTGACCTGCGGGCCACCTCAGCAGCGGACACCTCCGGACGCCTGCCGGATCGCATGTCGCAGAACGGGCTGAGTCCGTAAACGCACGCTGCAGGTGAGCCCCGGGGTGCCGTCGTAGTAGCCACCGAGGACTCCGCCACGAACCGGTGCTCAAGGTTCGGAGTCCTCACCGCGGGATGTCAAAGACCTGCGACGCCGGCAAACAGCTAAGCGCGTAGGCAAATGTTCTGCACGTAACGGTCTCAACTGAGACTCGCCCGGCAGGATGGACATAGCGACAGAAAAACCTCGTCGTGGGTTCGGATCAAGTTTCCACACCAGACCGAAACCCCCGACGAGGTCACGTTCAGTATGCGCCCCGCGCACGTCTACGCCCGCATGTCCGAGCCGCAACACACCGAACTGATTAGCGCCCTGCACGGCCCCTGGCGCACCGCCACCTGCATGGTCATCGTCGTGCTGTCGGCTGCCGGCTGGTCCGCCCCCGAGATCGCCGACCTCCTGCACTACGACCCGGCCACCGTCCGCCGCTGGATCGCTCGCCACCACGCCGAAGATCTGGCCGGACTCCCCGACCGGCCCCGCAGCGGCCGACCCTGCAAAGGCAGCCCCCGCCTCGGCGACCGCATCCACCGACTCCTCATGATCCCCCGAGCCTGGACCACCGCCAGCCTCTGGCGAACCCTGGGCCGACCGGCGATCAGCCTGTCCACCCTGCGCCGCCGCATCCGCGAACAAGCCCGCTGGTCACGACCCCGCCTGATCGCCAAAAGCGACCCGAACCAGGACCAGACCTGCACCGACATCCGTCAGCGCATCGCCGCCCTGCCCGCCGGATCCGTCGTGCTCGCCGAAGACGAAACCCACCTCGACCTGCTACCCCGCATCCGATCCTGCTGGATGCCCACCGGGATCCGACACCGGATCATGACCCCGGGCACCAACCTGCGCCGCACCCTGCACGGCGCGATCAACCTGGCCACCGGCGCCTTCCACCACCACGTCAGCGTCAAGAACGTCTCCGTGGTCTTCTGCTACTTCCTGCAACAACTACTCGACGCCCACCCCGACGCCCCCGTCATCGCCGTGATCTGCGACAACGGCACCACCCACCACAGCAAAATCACCCAACGCTGGCTGGCCGAACACCCACGCCTGCAAGTCATCGAAGGAGCCAAATACAGCCCGCAGGACAACCCCGTCGAACGGATCTGGGCCACCCTGAAACGCACCATCGCCAACACCGCGCCCGCGACCATGGCCGACCGGGTCCGTCAAGCCCACGCGTTCTTCCAGCACCGCACCGACGCCGACAACCTCACCACCGCCGCACCCTGGACCTCACCCTGGCTCCCCGACGGTTACGGACAACACTTCTCAACAGGCGCTTAGCAGTGGTGACGCCGTGCCGGGAGTTGCCGTCAGGGTGACCGAGCCCGGCGGGGTAGCCGAAGGCGGCCAAGCTCTGGAGCGGCCATCGGCATCCGGCCGTCCGAAGGTGGTGGAGCAGCGTCTCGCACGCGGCACGACGGTGATCAGGACCGGGTCAGAACAGCGGCAGCTGCTCGTAGCCGCCCGCCGACATCGTTCGGGTACGTCTTCTGATGCGTGATGCCGCGCGCCGTAGGTGCGGGTCGCGGCGCAACAGATTGTCGACATGGATGCGGTGGCTGGGCCCGACGTGCGGGTAGCGGACGCCGTTGGTGTCGGGCTGGCGCGGAGCGCGACGTACGTCGGCGTACGGCCAGCGCAGGGCGGTGATCGAGCATCGTGGCTGCTGGTAGCAGATCGGCTGTGCAAGCAGAGTCCGCGCTGTGGGCCAGACGTGCATGCCCACCTGGAGGTCACCCGGAGCGATCTTGGGGGTCATGGCGGGAGCCGTTCGCCCCGGTGGGCCTGGGCGGTCGGGAGCAACTTGGCCAGCGGGTAGGCGGTCAGCGGCTGGCGAAGCGGCATGCGACGGGGCGGCCGTGGTGCAGACCCCGGCACGTGATGTCGCCGAGCTGCCGGGCCGGGTCGGCGGCTTTACTTCGCAGCATGGTTTCCAGCTCGTCGATCCGTGCGCCGTGCAGCTGCTCGTAGGCGCTCTGGTCGCCGGTCAGTTCGGCGGTGGACGGGTGGTCGCCGAAGGCGGTCCGCCACATTCGGAAGTACAAGCCGGCGCCCGCGCCGTGTATCGGCGTTCGCAGACTGACCTGCGACAACAGCAGGCATATCTCGGCGGCGGTCGCCAGGCGCAGGTCCGCACCGACGGCAACCCGTTCCAGCAGCTCACGAGCATGAGCACGGTAGACGAACTCGGTGCCCATGCCTGATCCGATACCGCGAGGCGCTAGGAGCCGGAACGTGTGGAACAGCACGTCAGTGTGGCCGGGGTGGCGGCGGCAGGCGGCGGCGATTTCGTCTTCGGCCCAGTCGACAGGCGCCAGCAGCGAGCCGACTTGCGCCTAAAGCGCGGCGACGAGAACGGCCGGATCAGTCGCAGAGACACGGTGATCGGAGGAGCCAATGGCGGCCATGTGTTACTCCAATGTGGACAGTGAGGGCCGTTTGGTCGCTCCGAGGCGACCAAGCCAGCGACGGCCCTGCAGGATGAGGTGTTGGAGGGGCGACAGGGGCTGCAGCCGTCACTGGCCGGCGTCGTTTCAGCGCCGCCGCGCGCCTTGCTGTGCAGGTGTTCGCCGGGCTCAGATACGGCCAGGAGCAAACATCTGATGGGCCGGGTACACGGCGGCCAGGACCGGCGGCCCGGTCGACGGCAGCACGGTCGCTGCGGACACGTGCGCAGTGGTGTCCCCGGCTGTTACCGGCGTGGACGTGCGCGTCCGGCGCGCCATCCGGAATCGATGGTGCGGCGCGCTTCGACGAGGCTCAGCCCGGTTTGCAGCGCCGCCGCGGTGAGTTCGCGTCGGGTCGCGGCTTCGTCGACCCGGCCTGTCGCGGCGAGTTGTCCCATCCGGAAGGCCGCCAGGTGCAGGGTGTTGTTGCGTTCGCCGCCGGCGATGCGCGTGCCGCCGGAGTACACCGGCGCCGGTGCCTGCCGGATGCGCTGGAGTTCGCCGTCGAGGGCGGCTCGCACGTACCGGTCGAACCGGGTGATCGTCTCGGCGGTGACAGCGACCGGTGCGGCTGGTGCGGCCACGAGAGTGCGCAGCGGTGCCGGGCAGTCGGGCAGCGCCAGGCCGTTCCAGCGTTGCTGGAACGTGTAGGTGGTGCCGCCGGCGTGCACTGATGGTGGGGCGACGGCCATGCCGCCGGTGCCGCGCCAGTCGACGCCGGGCATCAGTCCGACCCGGTTCGGCAGGCCGGTGGAGGCGTACCACAGGTGCCAGCCGTTGCCGGTGCGGATCAGCGGCGCGGCTGGTTTGATGACGCCGAGGGTGTCGAGGACGGCGGCGAGTCCGGCGCTGGTGTCCATGTCGCAGACGTCGAGGGCGGTGCCGGTGGCGAGGCCGACGTTGGCGTCGGGCCACTGCTGCCACCAGCCGCGGATCAGGTCCGGGTTGCGGGAGGCGTCGTGCAGGCCGTGCCGCAGCCGCGGATGCTTACCGGCGGATTCGCAGGTGCCGGAGCGCTGGCAGCTGCAGGTGCCGTCAGCCGTCGGGGTGTGCAGGGGGAGCACGGGAATCCCGGCTTTGGCGTACCACAAGGCCGCTCGCCGCAGGTTCGGATCGGCGGGCTGCGTTCGGGGACGGCTGTGTGCGGGCGCGGTATTGCGGGCGGTCATCGGGGATCACCGGCCCGGGGTCGCTGGATGCATGGCGACGGTGACCGGTCTGGTGTGTGCCTGGCGGTGCGGTAGTGGGCGGGATGCGGAGGCGATGTGTTGATCATGGTTTAGGTGCCTTGCGTCGGGCTCGTGCGAAGTTTTCGGCGCGCTGCAGCGCCATCAGCCGGGCGACGACCTGGTGGGCGTAGTCCATGCCGATGTCACCGGTGATGGCGTCGAAGTCGTGGCCGAGGATCGGGGCGCTGATGCGGCGCATGTGCTGGTAGCCGGGGAGTGTTTCGACGGTGTTGATAAGGATGTGGTTGTCGGAGCGGCGGCGGCCGTACGTGTAGATCCGGGCGTCGATGTCGACCGCGACGACCAGGCGCAGCTCGTCGGTACGCGCGTCGGGGTGCCTGTTGGCCGACCGGGTCTCGGTGGGCTGCTTCATGTACGACTCGCACAGAAACACCCAGGCGATCTGAGGCTGGCGAGGGTCGAGCCCGGCGGTCCTGCGCCATTGCCGCCACCAGCCGGGCCGTGCCGCGGCCTGGCTGCCGAGTGCATACAGAACGGCGGTCGGGCGTCCTTGCCCGGGATGCTCCCAGAACGCGCCAGGCAGGTCGAGTTCCTTGAGCACGAACAGCTGGCTGGTGTGGATCGGGTCCACCGGGGCGTGTGGGGTGGCGCCGATGACAGCGAGCACCGGCTTGTTCTCCCAGCCGTAGGTGTCGTGGTCGGCTTCCCAGGCGGCAAGGGTTCGCAGCAGGGCGTCGGCTTGGGCAGCATCAAGCAGGGTGCGTTCGCCGTGGAGTTCGGTCAGTTCTTGCAAGGCACGGTCGTCGAGACGGTTCTGTTCGTCGGCGTGCAGCGTCCAACCGAGACACCCGCCGTCGCCGCAATGGGGGCAGGGCCCGAATGGCGGGTGGGTGTGTAGGCAGGTTCCGCAGAGGTACGGCAGAGCGGTGACGGGTGTGGTCATGAGTTCTCCTTGGTAGTCGCGGGTGGCGAAGGGCTGCGCGCTGACAGCGGTGCGCAACGTCTTGAGGTGCGGTAGCTGCCGGATCGCGGTGGATTCCGGAGGAGGTCCGGTTACAGGCCGAGGAGTTGTTCGACGGTGGCGCCGGCCGTGGTGTCGCTCAGCGGCATGCCGTTCGCCTGCTCGCCGAACAGCCGGTGGACGAGGTCGCGGGCGGGGCGCCAGTCTTTGTGCCATGACCCGTCGCCGCCGATGGCGAAGGTCGTGGGCATGAGCAGGTGGCAGCGCAGCAGTGTGGCGGTGACGGCCAGGTCGTAGGGCCGCTGGCGGGTGTCGCAGTGGTACCAGTGCCGCCGCCAGGGGCCGGGCGGCGGGAGCTGGAAGCTGTCGCCGCCGGCCGTGCCGGGGCCGTTGAACGCGATGCCGGTGTCGGCCGCGGTCAGCGCGGGGCCGGTGCCGTCGGGCCCGGCCAGCGCGACGCTGTTCGAGATCGCCTGCACGATCCGGGTGATGTCGTGGATGATGCCCGGCCATGCCGCGGCCCAGACGGGGCTGTCCGGCCGGTATCGCCAGCAGTGAGTGTGCTCCACGGTCAATCTGCTCCAGAGGAGAAGTCGGTGAATGCGGTCGGGGTGGGGCGTGATCGCCCGTGGCAGGGAAACAACGGGCGATCACGCCCCGGGGGCAGCCCTGGTCCCTGGGGAATAGAAGGACCGGGCTGGCGGGGGAAGGTCAGTGCGGCGCGGCCGGGCTCGGCGGTTCGGCGCCGATAGCGCGCAGCGCGTCCACGGCGTGGCGCAGGTCGGTCTGTACGCTGCCGAGCGCGGTGCCGGCTTGCTGGAGACGGCCGGTCAGCTGGTCGCGGTGATTGGCCGGGTTGGTGCCGTCGAGGATGGTGATGAACCGCCGTGCAGGCGCGCGTCGATCGTTGTCGCCCAGAAGCCGACCACGGCACGGATGCGGCCGGTGAACAGGATGAGGTTCTGCACGACAGCGATCGCGTGCCCGACGGTCAGGGACGGCGGCAGGGCGCCGACGGCGACGTGCAGGACATCGCCGAGATCGGCGGCGGGTAGATCATGTGGTTCGTCGGGGTACGCGGTGACGCTGCGGGGACGCACGCAGACAAGGTCGTCGAAGTCTTCCAACAGCAGTGACAGTCGTAGCCGGTCGCCGCGATGACGGCAGCGCCAGCAGTCGCACGGTCCGGCCAGAACGTGGGTGCCGTGCCGGGAGGTGATGCTGCCCCGATAGTGCACCGGTTCCATCTCGGTCACCACGAGCAGCGCCTCGGCGGCCAGCCGTGTGACCTGGTCGGCGAGCCGAGCGGTGTGCTGGGCGGCCTGGTCGCAGGCGTCCCGGACGTCGCGCCAACACTGGTCGGCACGGGAACCGTCGGTCGAGGTCTGCAGCGGGCAGATGCCGTCCGTGATCGCGGCGATGGCTGCCCCAACCGATGCGATGGCGGTGGCCGTAGCGTGGATGCCCGCGCTGCGGCCCGCCGCGGTGACGCCGAGCTCGAGATGGCGGTCGGCCCGTAGCCGGTTGAGCAGGTCGATGACGGTGGCGGTGTTCAGCCCGCGCACGAGGTTCCTCCCGTAGATCCTGGGGCGAATGGTCGAGGCCGGCCAGCGAGTCACGGTGAGGTGCGCGCCCTGACGGGATCGGAGAACGGTTTGTCAGGGCGCGCATCGTCACCGGGGTCAGCGGGGCGAGATGTCGAAGGTGCTGGCGTCCGGGGCGCTGGCAGTAACGCCGTCGAACTCGTGGAGAGCGGCTACAGCGGCCGCGAAGATCGGGACGGCCTCACCGCGTGCGTGTCGCTCGTTGGTGGCGCCGAGCTCGACCCGCAGCTCAAGGCCCGCCCGCAGGATGGCTGATCGTCGACCGATCGCGATGACGTCGAGATCTTGCGGGTAGATCTGGTAGACGTGAACGCCGGCAAGCTGGCGTAGCTGCCCCTCAGCCAGCCGCAGTGTTGCGGTCGCCGCCTCGCGAGCGGCGGCCGCACCACGGGCATCGACGGTGAGGTCCACGGTGAGCGTGGTGTCGACCAGGAACGGCCGACCGCGGTGGATGATGTCCACGGTCAGCTGCTGGTTGAGCGCGTCGATGACGTCCTCGAATTCGTCACCCCAGCCGCGGATGCCAGCCTCGGAGCGCAGCCGCTCACCGACGCGGGCGATGTCCGCCTGGTGCAGCCGCAGGCGTTCGTCGGCCAGCTGCTGCAGCTGATCCGCCTCGGCTGTCGCCGCAGCCAACTGGGTATGCAGGCGAGCAAGTTCGTCGTGGGTGGGAGCAGCGGCTCGCCGCCGTAAGAGCTTGATCATGGAGAGGCTCACCTTTCGGGGCTTCACGCGGTGATGGAATGGGGGTCGGCCGGCCGTCACCGCGCGCCCGGGCGGCGGTGCGGTGACGCCTGGGCCGCACAGGTGCTCGGGGCGGTTTTCGGCGCGAGCCAGCGGTCCGCGCCGATGACGGGAAACGCGGGATAGCACGCAGCGTTCGGCGTGGGACGACGAACGGGGTAGGCCCTGCTTGTTGGTGCAGGGTCTACCCCGTGGGCCAGCGCCAGTGGTCAGGCGGCGGCCGCGTACGGCGAGCTGTCCTCCTCTTCGGTGTCGATGACGGTCGGCCGCAGGGGCACGGGATCGGATCCCTCGTTCTGCGGGTCGTCGTCGACACCGTCCGGTGAGGTCGTCTCGACGTCGACGTCGACGTCGACGTCGCTGTCGGTCGGGTCCGCGTCCTGCTCGTCGGAGGTCGCGGCGTCCTGGTCGCTCTCGTCGTCGCTCTCGTCGACGTCCTCGGCTGTGGTGGCCGGCCGCAGGTAGTCATAGAGCTGCTGTTCGGCCTCGGACATCGGGTAGCCGTCGGCGGTGAGCTGGTCCAACCAGGCGACGGCGGGTTCCTTGCTGACCCAGGTCAGGTTCCGGACCAGCGCGTCACCGAGATTGCTCTCCTGCTTGCAGGCGAACTTCGCGATCAGGCTGCGGCGCAGCCGGTCCTCACCCGCGACGGCGATCTCGTCGGTGGTGAGGCCACCGAGTGCGCGGTACAGCTCCTCGAGGTCACCGCCGCGGTACATGCTGTGGCCGTTGTTGGCCGCCCGCAGCGTCGCGGTGGCCAGCTTGCGGCAGGTCTTGGCGGTGCCGTAGGTGCGCTGCACGAACTCGTGCCGCACCTGCTCTGCCGCCCGCAGCCCGTCGAGCATCTCCTCGCGCTGGCGATCCTTCTCCTGCTGCTCGGCGATCTCCTGCGCGCCCATGCCCTCGTGCTCGTCAGCTTCCTGGTGGTAGCCGTACTTGGCCGGGTCCTCGCAGTACACGACGGTGCGGGCCGCACCGCCGATCTTCTCTACGAACGCGTGGAACCCCGGCAGCGTCTTGATCAAATCGACGTCGAGAGCCTGACCGTCGGCGCCGACGAGCCGGTCGGCGGCGATCGCCGTGCTGTCGTAGCCGAACCCCCGCGGCTTCGGGGTGACATCGACGCCGTCGATGAGCAGCTGGGCCTTGGCCAGGTCCCGGCTTCGGCCGTACGTGCGCTTGTCGCGCAGCGCGCTGAGGGTGTGCTTGAAGTCGTACTCGCCCTTGCCGATCTTGTCGAGCAGCCGCTGCTGGTCCTCCGGGGAGTCCTCGAATTCCTCCAGGCCCTGCGCCATGTCGAGCGTCAGCGCGTCCGCGTTGAGGGCACGCTGCGCCCGGGCGGGCAGGGCCAGGGCCTTGACCGCGGTGCTCACCTTCTCCACCGCAATGTTGCGGGCCTGGGCGATGGTCTCCACGTCCCAGTCGAGGCTCAGCAGCATCTGGTAGGCGCCGGCTTCCTCGATGGCCTCGAGGTCCTTGCGATGGGTGTTGGCTTCCAGGATGGTGAGGATCTCGAACGCGGCGCCGGCGTCCGCGACGATGATGGCCGGCACTCCAGCCTGCTCGGCTTCGATCGCCGCGTAGTGGCGGCGCTTGCCGCCGAGAACCTCGAAGACCTCGGTGACCGGCTCGCCGGCCTCGCCACCGTCGACCTCCGTGGTCTCCTCGGCGGGCAGTTCGTCGACCGGCACCGGGCGAGCGACGACGACCAGCGGATCCCGGACACCGAACATACGGATCGAGGCGACCAGGTCCCCGAGGTCGCCGAGGTCCTTACGGGGGTGCAGCGGGCTGTCCCGCAGGTACTCCGGCTTCAGGTAGCCGGCACGAAACGGCGGCAGCTGCACGTCCTCACCGGTGTTGAGCCAGATCGGGCCGGAGACGATTTCCCCGACCACAACCGGCGAGCCCGGCTCGAGGCCGACCGCCGCCTGCAGCGTGCCCTCCGGGACCGTGCCGGCGCCGGGCTGCTCAGCAACCTCGGTGGAGCTCTCCGTAGTGATAGCGACAGTAGTCACGATGGATCTGTCCTCCCAGAAAGAGAAAAGAAAATGGCCAGGGGCGTCCGCCACGGGCTTTGGTGGCCCTGGGCGGTGCTGGCACGATCCGCTCGGGCCGGCCGATCGGCGCAGACCCGCAAGACCCGCCGGGCAGCAACAACGCAGCCCAGCGGGTTCGGTGAACGGTGGGTCTTGCAGGGCCAGACGCGGTCGGCCAGGATCAAGTGCCAGCACAACCCGGGGGCCACCGCCCACGGCGGCGCCCCCAACAATCATGAAGAAATAACAAGAAAAACCCGCAATAACCGCGTCTTAAAAAGGCGCGGCAAAGTCGAAAAAATCGACGAAATGCGCCGTAATCGCGGACTGTTGAAACACGGTAGGCGACCAGGTCAGGACATTGCCTAACGGAAACTAGCGTTGATATTTTCCGCGGCGTCGTCAGCTGCCGCGCCGATCAGTACGCGCGTATCGGTGCCTGGTCGCGTGGTCCGGCGATGCGATGCTCCGGTAGGGCGAGCCGGGCCGGGAGCGTCGGTGATCAGCCATCAGCCGGGCAGCGAGCATCGGTGCCAGCTCGGCGATCGGCCACCGCACCTGCCAGCCGTCGTGGACCGGCCCGACGCCGGTAGCGGCGACTACTTCCCACAGCAGCGCGGTAACCCGGTGCGGCGGGGTGCGGTCCCACACCTGCCGGCAGGCGGGCCGCAGCTGCGAGTGCACGTCGATGCTGGCCAGACCGGTCCAGGACTCGGCGATGTCTTCGGTCCGCAGAGCCTGGTGATCGTCGTTGTCGAGGATCGCCTGCGGACCGGGCAGCGCGCTCAGGGCGTCGATGGCGGCGGCGGGCAGATCGGCGACGAACGCGCCGAGCTCGGTCACATCGCGGGCGACGGTATCGGTCCACACATCGGGGAACCGGCGGTGCAGACTGCGGAAGTTGCTGCGCTGCACCACGTGGGCCAGGCCCGGCGACGCGTCGCCGCAGGCGACCCGGCCGCAGTTGACGTACACAGCCTGCTCAGGGTGCCGGCGCCAGTCAGTAACCGTCAGGGGCGTCACGTAGCCGGCCTGGCGACGGGGCGGATCGGCGAAGCCCAGGCGGTATCCCGCGGCCCGGAGCCGTTCGATGACGGGGGCAGCGGTGTCGTCGAACAGCCGTATGAGCCGCTGCTTGTTACGGGGCAGCCAGATTACCGGCAGCGCCCTGCCGGCTGTCTCTGCAGAAGCCGGCGACATCCCGGTTCCCGCGATGATTACCGCGGCGGACGGTGCCGGGTGCTGGCCGATGGCAGTGAGCTGGTCGGTGCCGATGAGCGTGAGCGCTGCTGTGCTCCTTCCTGCAGCGGGATCGTGCTGCTGGCGCACGCTCAGGTGCAGGCCGGCGACGGTCGCCAATCGAGCGACCGTCGCGGTCAGCCTCGCGTCGCCGGTGATCAGGAGTGCACCGGTCACGGGTGGCTCCCCGTCGGCGGCGCGTCCAGCTGTTTAGCGAGGGGCCAGCGCAGCCGGTGGGCGGGCAGGTGCGCGTCCACCAGGTACCCGACGATGCGGGTGAAACCGTCACCGGGGGCGATCGCGCGAGCCCGGTCGAGAGCGGCCACAGCTAGGGCGTCCTGACCGCGTCGCCATGCCGACCAGGCGGCCAGACTGGCCGGTGCGGCCACATGCTGCTGCGGGGCCCGGCGGGTGACGTCGAGCCACAGCGCGTGTTGCCAGTGGCGTCCGCGGGTGTAGTGCCAGGCGGTCACCAGCTGCTCCCGGTCGTGCAGGGCCAGACACATCCGAGCAACCTGGTCGGCGGTGAGCCGCTCACCGTTGCGGGCGGCTCTCATCAGCGACTCCACGTCTGCCGGCGGTGCAGCCTCGTCGATGGTGTCGAGCGCGGCCTGTATTTCGGCTTGACCGATGTCGTCCGGGGCGACCAGCGCGTGCACTTCCTCCCCGGAGGGCAACGCCACCCGGCCGGTCAAAGCCAGCTCGGCGGCGATCCGGGTGCTGCGCGGATCGACGGGCACGCCGCCAGCGGCCGCACAGTCGCAATCGGGGGTCAGGCAGGTCAGTACGCCGTCGTCGTAGAGGAACCGGCCGAAGACCGGCGTGAAAAATTCGAGCACTTCGCTGACGGCGGTGATCTTCGGCCGGTGGATGGCGGGCCCGTAGCCGATGAGTACGGTGCCGCGAGCCTTCTCCGGGATGCGCAGGGTCAGGTGCGTGAGCAGCGTGCCGGTCGGTTCGCTCAGCGGCAGGCTGATCACCTGCGGCAACGGCTGATCGGGCCGGTTGATAACCGCGATCAGCGCATCGGTGGGATGGTAGCCGAGCATATGCGGCACCAGGCCGACCAACTGATCGGCGTCGCCCTTGCGCGGCAGGAAAGCGGATTCGAGCATGGTTGTGGAGCTCCTTCTAGAAAACGTTGGCAATCACGCCGGGCGGTGATCAGCGTCGGCAGGGACAGCGATAAGGGCGGGCGGATGACAGCGCGGCGCGTCGCGGCAGAACGCGATGCCCGGCTGTTGGCCTGGTTGGGGCGATTCGGTCCGGGCAGCAGCACCGGCGATCACGGCGACGACGATCAGCGCGCGCGGGTCCGGCAGCAGCATTGGGTCGGAGACGATCTCGACCGCGCGCTGCCGTCCACGTGGCCGGGCAGCCGAGAGTCCGCGGCGTGCTCGGGTCGGTCACGACCGGTTCCGCGGCAGGTCCGCGGCAGTGGCCATGAGGGCGAGGTAGAGGCTGGTGGCGGTGGAGCAGACGGCGGTCAGCACGAACGCGGCAACGTCATCGGCGTCGTGGAACAGTGCGGCGGTCAGCCGGTCGGAGGCCACGGTAATGACATGTCCGACGGTGACCAGGACGAGGAATCCGCCGTCGCGACGTTCCCCTGACACGGTCGGCTCGATGCGGATGCCGGTGATCGGGGCGTCGAAGGTGAGGATCTGCTGCCGGACGCAGGCGTGAATGAACCCGGCCACAGCGGCACCGAAACCGGAATCCCGCGAATCGAGCGCCTGGACGGCTGCCGTCAGCAGGTCGTCGCCGTCCGGAGCAGCGGCGTTCGGCAGAAACGCGGCGAGCGCCCTGTCGTGAGCCTGCACGACTGACCGAACATCTCGGCGGCGGCTGCGCCACGAGGACAGCAAGCGGAAAGCGAAAAGCATCAACGCCTCCAGAAACAGAGGAAGGGCGCCCACCCGAAGGTGAGCGCCCTGTTTTGGAGAAAGAAGAGGAGGATCCTGGGCCGGCTGCCGTGTGGTCAGCTTGCGCGTTTGATCGAGATCGCCTCCCGGCCGCCGCCGGCGTCCTGCACCCAGACCGTGAGGTCGACCGGCAGGCTCGGTGTGTCGACGACGAGGTCGAACGCGATGTTCGCGGCGTGCGCCACGGATGCGGCCCACACCGTGAACGGCCCGTACCGGCATGCGCTGAGCGCACCGCTGCCACTGTGCAGGTCGACGGAGACGGTAAACGGCTTGATGAAAGCGGGTCTGCCGGCACCGACGGTGTTGATCACGTCACCGGCATCGGCGACCCATTCCGCGGAACCTTCACGGAGCAGCTGGTGACAGCCGCCTGACTGGACATCGGTGACCGGCCCGGGCACCGCGCACACCCGATAACCGGCGCGAGCCGCCCGCCGGGCCGTCAGCACGAGGTGACTGCCCAGCACGGCCTGCACGACGACCGTGCCTGAGGCGAGCTGGCACAGCAGTTGGTCAGCGAACATCCTGCGGTACGGCGTCGGGACCGATCCTGGCGGGAATGGGCTGATCACCGCCCCGCGGGCTACGGCACGCGTCACAGCGTCGGCTACCGCCGACCCGAACGGCTGGTCGAGGCCCTGGTCAGTGACCACGACCGTCCTGGCGTCGGGCTCCGACAGCGCCGTGGCCAGCACGCGCCGGTCGATGCCGGGCGCTGTGCTCGTGACGATCGTCCGCGCCGCATCGATGAGATCGAGCGTGAATTCGTCGGCTAAATGCAGGCCGTAGCCGCTACCGGCGCGGGCACCGATGATCGCCACCGATGGATCGAGAATACCGGTGAGGTCCGGACTGCCTTTGACCCATAGGCACGGAAGGTCGTCGCAGCCGGTGCCGGCCGGCCAGCCGGGATCGCCGGGAACAACGAGCGTGGCTGCCGGCACAGCGCGCTCGCGCAGCGATCGGCCCAAGGCGCGTAGCTCGTCGAGGGCCTGCTCGGGGTCCAGCGGCAGCCCGTCAGCGAGTTTCGGGAATACCCAGGAGCCGACCAGCAGCCCTTGTGCCTGGACGGCACCGGCCAGATGGGCGGGCAGGGCACGCCCGGCGTAGTACGACAGGCCGGCTCGGATACTGCGGTCGTCGTCGGTGTTCATACGGCCTCCGCTTACTGCTAGCGGTGGGCCCGGCGGGCCGGTGAGGCGGGCGCCGCCGGGAGGGACGGCACGGAAAAGGCCCACCCGGTGCGCCGACGGCGTCAAGCCCCGGCCCTCGTTCACCCCGAACGGCGACGACATCGCACTTTGCAGCGAGGCCGGGTTGCGGCGGCCGGTGGCTGGACGACGGCGGTGCCCGGGCGGGACAGTGCCCTGTCCTTTTCCGGCAAGCGCGCTACCTGCCCGGGCGCACCACTGGCGGCTGACCGCGAGGACCACCGCGAGTGCGGGTCATCAGGATCCCATCCGTCACTGCCGGGGTCCGCCAAGACAGCTGCAATGGAGAAGCTGATGGGCCGGTCAGATCAACGCGGCGTCAATCTTCGTGACCGCCCGGCGGGCCACGTCTTCGGTCAGCCCGGTATCGATCGTCGCTCCGGCCTGCTGCACGATGACGACGAGCACACCGCCGCGCCGCACGACCGTCGTGTCGAAATTCATGGTCTTACCGAAAACGGTGGCCGTCGCGCGGAAGGCGAACGTCTCATCGGCGAGCTGAGGAAACGACAGCGCCAAGAAGTACATGTCGAACGGCACGCCATCATCTGTCTGGTCACTGAGTTTCTTGCACGCTGTTACCGCAGCGGAGAACTCGGCGCACAGGTCTTTCGCGTCGGCCTCAGGCATCGGGAGCAGCGCCTCGCTGAGGTCGGCTCCGTCGGGAGCGGTGAAGTCCGAGTCGACGGTGTCGGCCTGGCTCACTTTCGGCATCACGGCGTCGTAGGCGGGGCACTGAGCGTATTGCCCGGTCGTGTCCTTCTTCGGTGAGTCGGTGCCGGGCTTGACGGTCCAGCCGGTCGGCAGGTCGGCCGCGGTCAGCAGCGCACCTCTGGCCTGCTCGACGGTCAGCGTGCGCAGCGGGACCTGCCCGGCCGCAGCGACAGTATCCGCGTCATCGGTGGTGCGGGCACGTTCATCACCGGCATCACACCCGGTCAGAACGGTCACGAGCAGCGCCGCTGCGGCCACCCAGCGTCCTGCGCGCATCATTTCCTCCCCGTAGGAAATCGCCCGATGACATCGGCGATCATCGTAGCGTTTGGTGTGAATACCTTGTGGGCGGTCGCTGCGGATCGCGATGGCTAGTCAGCTTCGCTGCGTCGGTTCGGAACGGAAGGCTGTGGGTTAGCGGGAACCGTCAGTAGTCGAGCGCCCGGTGACGGCAGATGGCGGGCGCAGGAAGTCACGGACCTCGGTCAACGCGAAGCCGAGCAGGTTGCGGCCCGGCCAGCCGGCAGGATCAGCAAGCCGCGGATCCGTCACGCTCAGGCCGGCGCCCCACGCCTGGTCGTGTGGCGCCGCCTCGACCAGCACCGCCGGACCGGTGCCGATCAGCCACCGGCCCGCGGCCAGGTTCTGCCGGAACTTGTACCAGCTGCCGGCAGCGACGATGCGGTAACAGCCTGCTGCCATCGGGTTTCGTCGAACCCACGGACTCGCCGCCCGAGCCGTTTGCAGCGTCCCGCGTCCGATTCCGCGAGAATCTGGCGCAGGGCGTCGGTATCGCCGAACAGGCGGGCCTTCTGCGCCATCATCCATGCCTCCGCGTGCGGGTACCGGACTCCAGCGATGGTGAACGGCAGCGGCGCCCACTGCGAGGCCATCCACGGCCCCGCAGCACCGTCGGCGGGCATCCGGTGGCCGTAGAACGGCAACAGTGGAACCGGATCGCCGGCCGCGGCCCGCTCGATCAGCTGGCGTAGCGACTCGTCCGGTCCCACCAATCTCTGTGTGATCTGCGAACTCATTTTGATCCTCCTTCCGTCGAGCCTCGGGAGCACCCGGAATCTTTCCGGGCGGCGCCGCTGCAGAGGCGGCGCCGGAAACCGGAGTACCGGGTTGTGGGCCGTTGTCACCAGTCCCACGACGGCAGCGCGTCGACGCGGTCGGCGTCGCTGTCGAGCAGGATGTAGGAGGCGCCGAAACGGCTCGCGTAGTCCCACAGCCGCCAGACCTCCTCCGGCACGGTGGCAGGATGATCGGCGCGGTGTTCGGCGAGCACGCTGGGGACGTACGGCAGCCAGCCGTACCCGGTGTCGTGGGCGGTGACACCGCGGTAGGTATCCAAGTAGTCGCAGATGCGCTCGGGTAAGTGATGCGTGGACAGATCGAGCACGCACAGGATCCGCGGACCTGCGGTCTTGGTGGTCAGCTGGGTCCGGGCGCGGTTGAGTCAGCCGTGCAGCGCCGCTTCGGTGCCGGCGACCAGAATGCCGTCCTCACCGTTGTGGGCGATGATCGACAACATGCCGTCGGGCTCGGGCTCGTCGACGTCTTTCGCCATCTCGGACGTCTCAGCGCTGTTCAGGACCAGGATGTCGTGAGGTGCTTCGACGCGTTCCAACCTGACCGACATGACTGTGTGCTCCTTCAGAAGTAAGGCAAAGAGCGGTGACGACCGCCGCCAGGCCACGCTTTGGCGGAGCGCGGCGCGGCGACGGCCGGTGTGTTCCTGGAATCAGCTGTTGTGGCCGCTGTTGTCGGTGGCACTGGTGCCGGACGGCTGGGGGCTGTCGAGCCCGAGTCGGCAGCGCTTCAGAGCGATCAGGCCCTGGGCGGGGCATGCCAGCTGTCGTCGTTCATCGGCGCACGCTCTGGCCTTCGGCCAGCGTGCGCCGAGTCGGGATCATCTTGCTGAGATCGAAGGTGCACGGCGCATCGGGCATGTCGGCTCGTATGAGGTCAGTTAGCGATGGCCGACACGTCGGCGCGAAGGCGCGGGAATCATCGGTGAGAGCGGAACGGCGGCCGGTACCCGGGCTCACACAAACACGGGCCGAGGTCCTGCTGTCAGCCGAGGAGACGTTCGACCGGGAAGTTCTCCGGCAGCGGCCAGGGCAGCTGTTCCGGTTTGAGCGGTGTGGTCAGGATAGTAGCGATCAGCACGGACAAGGTGTTGTCCGGCGCTGCGGTCGCGGCCTTGGTCAGCGCTGTCCAGGCCAGCAGGGACTCGCGGCGGCGCCAGGCGTTCCAGGCAAGCAGGTTCGCCGGCGTCGTCGCGTAGGCGTCCGGGATCCGGCGGACGAGATCGCGCCACAGGTCGTGCTGCCACTGCTGATCCGTGGTCGCCCGCCACGCGGCGGTCCGGCCGTCGGCCGTCGAGAGCGCTACCGCGAGGTATGCTGCCTGCTCGTCGGTGAGCCGGTCACCGGCTCGCGCGATCGCCATACTGGCGTGAACGGTTTCGACGGGATCCGGCAGCGGCTCCGGCAGGCACGCCAGCGCCGCGGCGGTGCGCTGCTGCGCATCCGGGTCGACGGCGACCAGGTCGTGCACCGCCTGCTGCGACGGCAACGCCACGCGGCCACGTACCGTCATCCGCGCGGGGATCACGCTGCTGTCGGGGTCCAGGACGGTGCCTTGCTCGGGCGTGCACGGGCAGCCGGTGGTGAGGCAGTAGTAACGGCCGTCGCAGACCAGCAGGCAATGGCCGACCTGAATCGCGGTGTGCAGCCCGTCCGCGATTTCAGCAAGCTGGTCGCGGTCTGACAACGGCCCGTAGCCGACGACGTACGCTGTAGCAGCGCCGACGGTCGAAGCCATCGTGATGCTCTGGCCGACGATGACGGACACCGGTGCGGTCCGGTCAAACGCCAGGGCATCAGTGAGCCGGCCATGCGCATTGAGGAACACCACGAGCACGCACTGGTCGGGGTGAAAGCCCGCCACGTACGGCAGGGCGGCGAGCAGATCGGCCGGGCCACGGGCGACAGCCGACGCTGATTCGAACATGTGATCACTCCTGGGCATCGCAGACGGGTTGCGGCCCTGATCCGCGAACTGCCGCGGGGTGTACCGCGATCGGGAGAGGCCGCCGATCGCGGGACACCGGTCCGGGACGGGCGCGGGCCGCACTGACCCCGGGCGCGGACCGGCCCTGACGGCCCAGGGCCGGCCAGGGCCAAGCCCCGCGCGGCCACCCGGCAACAGCGCCTTCCGGCGGTAACTTCGGCGTGGCCGCCCCAGGGGCGCCGGATCTTGCCGGCCCGGGACGGGGCCGGTATAAGCGCTGGCGGGCAGTGACGGCCACCGCCCACCGGCCCGGCCACGACATCCGCCACAACCAAGCGACCACTGACCGGGGATTTTCAGCCCGCCGAATTAACCGGCAGCATCTGCCTGCAGAGAGAGCTGCACCCCGGGGGGAGGGGTGCCCACTACGCTCGCTTCCCGCCACGCGCCGCCCCGCAAAATACACCCCGCGAGATGTCCGCGGCGGCCAACCCGGTCTGGTGCCCATCGGCTTCAGATATCGCCGGGCGGGTGTATGGGGTCAAGAAGCGGTAGCCGGGGCCTTCATCGCAACGCCCGTTTCACGTGCACCGCGGTTCGCGGCATATTTCCCACGTTGACCATGTGTTCGGCCATGAACTGGGCGTCGTCCTCGGCGTACGGACCAACTCGACCTGCCGTCGACGATGCAGGCGGGAATGACCTCGCGAAGTTTCCCCGAGGCGGCGAGGCGTTGCCGATACGGGTGCCACCAGTTGGCGCCTCGCTGGCTCGCCTCGACGACACCCTCATTGACCTCGACGACATGATTCATCGACAGCCCCTTACGGTCTCCGGCCCGGGTAACTCACCCGGGCACAACGTCATGAGCTGTTAGATCTCGGAGTCGGGCCGGTTGATTTCCTCGAGGATGTCGTCCACCGAGGTGACCGGCCGGGCCGCCGGGTAGCGGCGCAGCATGTCGTGGCCGCCCTGCGACAGCACGGAGGTGACCGGACCGGGAACGATCATCGCCGGGCGTTTCAGTTCGAGCGCGCGGCCCAGCATTTGGATGGTGCCGCTGCGCGGTGCGGCCTCCACCACAACCGTGCCCGCGGTCACTGCGGCGACGATTCTGTTCCGGAGCAGAAAACGGTGCCGCAGCGGCTCGAAACCGGTCGGCCATTCACTGACCAGCAGGCCACGCTCAGCGATCCGGTCGAACAGCGCGAGGTTGGCAGCGGGGTAGGGCCGGTCCAGCCCACAGGCGAGCACCGCAACGGTGCGACTGCCATCGGCGCCCATCGCGCCTCGGTGAGCAGCTGCATCGATGCCGTACGCACCGCCCGAGGTGACCGTCCAGCCGCGCTCGGCCAAACCGGACGCGAAACTGCTGCTGACATGAACGCCGTAACTGCTCGCGGCACGAGCTCCGACGATCGCCACCGATCTGGTGCAAGCATCACCGAGCGACCCGGCACCGCGCACCCACAGACACAGCGGTGGCATGGTGTCGCGGACCCTGGCGGCGGATGCCGGTGCTCTGGCGGTTGCCAGGTCGTCGATCGGGGCGGGCCACTCCGTATCCGACGGTGTGACCAGCCTTATGCCCGAGCGGTCAGCGTGCCGCAGCGCGATATCGGCGGCTCGGCGGACGTCGACCATGCGGGTGCGGGCGGCGACAGCGGCCCGCAGGTCGGTGTCGGCGAGGTCGCCGGCGAGCAGCTGGTCCAGGGCATTGGCTGCACCGGTCTGCTCCACCATCGACCAGACGCTGCTGGTGCCGGGGTCTGCGAGCCAGGTCAGCGCGACCCGGGCGACCCGGTCCGCTGCGTCTGAGGACTGGCTTGTCTGCGATTTACAGCGCGGAGTCATGTGAACCTCCTGGGGTGAGCAGAGGCGGATGAAGTGGATGAAGGTATCGACGCTGCGGCCGGGCTTGAGGTGCGCTTCGGTGTGAGTTCGCGGCTGCCGCGTTCCGGGCGCTTCGACGGCCGCTGGCGGCAGTGTTGTCCTGCGTCGTCGGCCTCGTGCTGCCAGCCACGGAAGGTGCGTGGGCCCTGCAGCTTGAGGAAGTGCGGGATGTGGTTGGCGGGGATGCCAACCGGGGCGGGGCCGTCGATGGCGAGCAGATCGGAGGCCGACTGGTCGTGATAGCCGGCCGCGACCAGTGCCTCGACGGTCGGGAAGACATCGACGACCCGATCCCGGTGCTCGTCGAGCAGGCCGTCCTGGGCGCCGCCGAAGCTGTATGCCCAGCGGAAGTTGGGCGGCGGGCACGGCTCGACGAGCCTCTTGAAGCGGCGGACTTCCTTGGTGTAGGAGTAGAACCGGCAGCCGGGGTGAGCGGCCATGATCGACAGCCAGGAATGTAAGTAGGCGTCGCTGAAGAAATCGCCGGCGTCGTGGATCCGCACGATGATGCTGCGGCGCTTACGGCCGATCTCGGCGATCATCTGAGCGGTGAAACCGGGCAGATCGTCGAGCACGTACGCGAGGTTGCGTTCGTGCCGTTCGCGGACGGTGCGGAACCGGTATGTGCCGGCCCGGGCGTAGCAGACCTTCGCACAGATGCCGGCACTGGGACAGGCGTTGTAGGTACGTCCGTCGGCCATCCGGCCTGCCCAAGCGGGCAGGCACCAGTTGAAGATGCCGTCACGGCGCAGATTGCGGTTCTGGGTCAGGAGCCGATCCGGGCGCACAGCGAGGCGCTGCGCAGCGGACAAGCCGGAATCCATAGCAGTGAACCTCCTTCGCAGGTGATCGGTGGCAGCGGAGGTGACGGCGATGAGGCGACGTCGCCTGCACTGCCCTGGGCGGCCGTCAGCGCTCGGTGTTGTCGCGGGCCCTACGGCGATCGGCCGGGGTCCGCGGGTAGCCCATCCCCGCCTCGAACACGATCGGTCTCCCGACGTGTTTGCTCTGGTAGAGCGCGATGTCGGCGTTCGTCAACGCGCCGTTCCACGGGTAGCCCTCCGGCACAGATGCCAGCCCGGCACTGCCGGAGACCGTCAGCGGGCCGGTCGGCAGGTCAGCGATCGTGAGGGCTCCGGTTGCCGCGGTGGCGACCGCTAAAGCTGTCGCGCGGGTCGTCGTGGGCAGGATGACGGCGAATTCGTCACCGCCGAGCCGCCCGGCCCACCCGCCGTGCTGGGACGCCAGGTCGGCCAGGCGGTGCCCGAGCGCGGACAGGATTTGATCGCCGACGGGATGCCCATGCCGGTCGTTGGCCAGCTTGAAGGCGTCGAGATCTATCACGATCACATAGCGCCGCAGGCTGGCCGCGCGGACGAAGGCGTCCTCGAGGCCGGAACGATTCAGCAGGCCGGACAGCGGATCATGCAGAACGAGCCGGGTTAGCCTGTCGACCTCAGCTTGTTGACGCCGGATCACCGGCGTCGCGGTGAGCCGGCCGACGACAGCGCCGATCACCAGAGCGGCGAACAGGGGCACAGCAACGGAAAACCAGTGCATAGGAAGCGCCTCCACACAGAGACACCCGGATCCCGCAGCCAGGCTGCGACCACGGGATCCGGAGAAGGCGGTAAGAGCAGATGCCGGGCGATCACGCGCCGGCTAACGGATCGATGGTGTTAGGCGGCTGCGGCCTTCGCCGCCAGGTGCAGCGCCTGGGTGGCGGTGGTCTCCATCCGGTAGGCGACGTCCGCGTCAGCGACGCTGCGTCCGAACGACGTGACCGCCTGCATGACCCCACCAGCGCTCAGATCGGCGCCGACGATGAAGTGCGACAGAATCTCCCGCTGCTGTTCCTCGGTGTACTTGAGCTCCTTGCTCACGATCTTGATCGTCTCGTCCGGCCGGGCGACCACGATCCCGGCAGCCTGCTCCAGATCGCGGACTGCCCGGGTGACGAAGTCGACGTCCAGGTACGCGCGGACGGCATCCTTGGTCTGCTCGGTGATCAGTTCGAGAAGTTTCCGCAGCGTCTCCGGAGACGGGTCGATGATCCCGTCATCGTGGGTGATCTTGGCGCCTTTGTGGGTGCGGCTGAGCAGGGCCTTGTCGATGGTCTGGCCGTTTTTGCAGACCTTGACCCGGATGAACGGGGCGAGACTGTACTTACCGAATCCCGTCTCGGAGTTGGTGAGGATGAAACCGCCGTTGATGACCGGCAGGTCACTGCCGCGTCGGCCGTCGAACGGTGAGCGATAGTTACGCAGCAACTCTGGCGCCAGGACCTCGATCTCCGGTGAGATGAACCGGACATACATCCGCCGGTCGGTGAGGTCGCACGAGTCCACCGTGACGGATACGCCGGTGTCACGAATACCGTCCAGGACGGCAAGCAGCACGTCCAGGTTGTCCAACCGCAGGAACCGGTCGGACAGGAACGCCCGCGCGACACCGCCGTCACTGCCGCCGGCAGTGTGCCGCAGGCACCGCACGAGGAACCGCCGGTGGTCACGCTCCATCCAGGTGTTGACGTTGTAATCGAGCGCTGGCACGTTGTCCTGCGCCATCCGCCGCAGATACGGCAGCGGGATGTTGAGCTTCTCGCCGACTCCGGCGAGCGCGATGTCGCTGAGCGTGTAGGCGCCTGCCGTCAGGGTGACGCCGGTGCTGCTGATGTCCGGCTCGGTTCCCTTGAGAAGCAGCATCCCGTCCTGGCAGCTCAGGGCGCCGCTGCCGGCGATCACATCGATCGCCCGGGTGTTCTGGTCGTTCAAGATCCCCATCAGATCGGGCAGTCCGATGTGACGGTTCGGTGCGACGGTGAGAACCGACTGAGTCATGAGGTACGTCCTCCACGAGCGCGGAGCCACCACCGTGGCGGCTGACGGGACGCGCTCGTCCGAGCCGGGTCCGAGGTGGCCCGGCGGGGCGAGCGCGTGCTGGCCCCGGTGCCCATGGCCGATCCGGCTGGACGGACGGCAAGGCGGGGCGAGGAGATCTCTGGCCGAAGGCCAAGATGTTTTCGCCCCGCCTTGCGGCCGGCGCCGGGTCGAGCCACCGTGCCCGGCCAGCACCGCCGCCAGCCGGGCCACCTCGACCTGCTCGGCGATGTGCGCCCACCCCGGGCAGGCCTGAAGCGGCAGGCTCAGACGAACACCGCAACAACCTCAGCGATGACTTCATCGGGTCATATCCAGCTGAGCGTCATTGACCCGACGCTTCGTCTAAGCGTCATATGCCGTTCGTGTTGTGAGGGGGGCGGCAAGGTGACCCCCTACCTCGGCTTTCTGTCACGTCATTCAGTTTCGGTGTTCTCGGTCGAGACAACCAGCGGCAACCAGCGGCAACTGGAGACAACTATCTTTTCGTTCTTGCTCGCTGCAATGTTGAGCGCAGGAACCGGGCGATCTACTCATCGCCGGTCTTAGCGCTGCGATTGCTGTCGTGTTGACACGGTTTTCCGCACGGTAACTTCGCTGCCGGTTCCCTTTCTTCGATAGTGAAGGGAAACATCGTGAGACGAAGTCGAACGTTGTGGCTCTCGGCTACCCGGGCAGGGGCATTAGTGGCGCTACTGAGCGCGGCTTTAGTGGCGGCGGTGGTCCTGGCATTTGGGAATTCCGCGTATGCCAGCGTGTCGGAATACCACGGCATGCAGGTGAGCAAGGTCAGAGGATGCGCCACCAACTTCCGCATCGGCTCGACGGCACGACTCAAGACCCCCACCGGCGCCGACTACGGGTGGGTCGAATGGCGAGCGAGCCGGACCAGCCACTGCGCAGGCTACCAATGGGTTCGCATGCATCTCACGCGTGACATCGGATACGTCAAGGGCGAATCACGTAAGCGCATGCTCGTGTTCTACGAGAACCGCGCCAAGGGGCCGACGGTATACGGCATCTGGAAGCCGAACAAGACTTCGAGCGGTGCGCGGTATCTGAAAAAGGGCGTCTACAACACCGAAATCCTTTACGCGCCCAACGCGAAAGGCTGTTCCTACTTTAACGTATACGTCTCAGCGGCAAATGCGGGAAGCCCCTACAGTGCTCTCGAGATCGCCGGGCAGGGCACTACGTCAAGACCGACGTTCTGCGCATAGCCCGCCGCCGCGAGGCTCACCTGAAATTCGCTTTTCTTCGGGCGTTGCCGTCCTCTGAGTGCCGGATGAATTCGGCCCTTCTCGCCCGGCGCATCACATTGATGTCCCCCTGCATCGCACTTGCGAACGTTAGGCTCGCCGCCCCATTCGCGGCGACGGGAATGCCTGGCGAACGCCCTTCGCAGATCGGAGCGGAAATGAAACTCATGAAGAAGACAACGATCGCCGCGATGGCCGCCTCTGCCGCGGCCGCCACGGCGATTGTCGGCGGTGTCGTCTCGCCGGCGTTCGCCGGTAATACCTCGTGTACCGCTCCGTACTGGTACGCGTGGCACCGGACCTGCACCACGGGAACCATCGGCCCGAACAGCCAGCACAAGATCTGGATCTCAGTCTCGGCTTGCAAGGGCAGCCCCTGGCGCGTCTGGGACACCGGGACCGGCGTGACGATCGCCTCGGGCACCG
The DNA here is from genome assembly GCF_051380535.1 of Actinoplanes sp. HUAS TT8. Taxonomy (NCBI): domain Bacteria; kingdom Bacillati; phylum Actinomycetota; class Actinomycetes; order Micromonosporales; family Micromonosporaceae; genus Actinoplanes; species Actinoplanes sp. HUAS TT8. Next base: position 166,193 of record NZ_CP195646.1, read on the forward strand.
GAAGTCTCAGCAGCAAGGCGATCGGCGGGCTCTACGGCACCTACCAGGCCAAGCTGACCGAAGCCTGCTGGCGCGACAGCATCGCCCTGGCCAGCTGAGCCCAGACGACGCGAGCCTGCATGCCTAAGCAGGCCGGCCGCTGCCCGCCAGCCCGCGGCCGGCCTGCCTTTCGCGCTACCCGACGAGACAACCACCAGCGCCCGATGGCCAGCCGCCACCACCAAACACAACCTCAAACGCCTCACGGAGAAACGCGTGCGAATCCTTCTGCTGGTCACCGCTTTCAACGGGTTGAGCCAGCGCGTCTGGTGCGCCCTGCAAACCCTCGGACATGACGTCGGTGTACACATCGCCGGCGACGGCGCCGACATCATCGCCGGAGTCCGCAGTGTGAACCCGGACCTGATCCTGTGCCCGTACCTGACTAAGCGGATCCCGGCAGAGGTGTGGCAGCACTGGCCGACAATCGTCATTCATCCCGGACCAGTCGGTGATCGCGGCCCGTCGTCGCTGGACTGGGCCATCAGCGACGGCGTCGCCCGCTGGGGTGTCACCGCCCTGCAGGCCGTCGAAGAAATGGACGCCGGCCCGGTCTGGGCGACGCGCACGTTCACCATGCCGGCTGCCAGCCCGCGCAAATCGGCCCTGTACGCCGGACCGGTCGCTGACGCGGCCCTGGCGTGTGTTCTGGAGGTCGTCGCCAAGGCCGCCGACCGCTCGTTTACCCCGACCCCGGCAGACCGGATGCCGGTCGATGTGCCAGGTGCCCGGGCCCGGCCGGCGATGCGGCAGACGGATCGGGTGATCGACTGGGCGGGGCCGAGCGAGCAGATCGTGCGGCGCATTCGCGCCGCTGACGGCAGTCCGGGCGTGCTGACCGAGGTGGCCGGGCTGCCGGTGTACGCCTACGACGCTCATCCCGGCACGGTTCGCGGGCGCCGGCCGGGCGAAGTGCTGCTGCGCCGTGAAGGCGCTGTGCTGGTCGCAGCGGGCGACGGCAGTGTCTGGCTCGGGCACCTGCGACCAGCTGTCAGTGAGGGTGGCCGGCCGGCGATCAAGTTGCCGGCGGTCACCGCCTTGGGATCGTTGGTGCACGGTGTTGCGCACGCGGCGAGCCGATCAGGACGTGGGCCTCAGACGGCGTCCGGGTACGGGCAGATCCGGTATCGGCGTGCTGGCGCGCTTGCGCCGGGGTGTGCCCGGCCCGGACCAGGCGGATAATCATGAGAGCGGTGTCGAGCCATGCGGCGCCGCGGCACGGCATCGCCCAATCGACGACAGCGATCGACTCGCCGTCGATCAGGAAGTAGACCGGCTCGACCAGCAACGACCGGCCGACGGAATAGCAGGAGCGCCCCGGCCCCCATCCGCTTGCGGGGCAGTGTGGCCGTGTAATCCTCCGAGGTCACCTATCCAGGCTAAACGGCAGCGTGCCAGCGGCCCATATCCTCGCCCGCTCACGATCGGGGGAACTCGTGCAGCTGCCGAATCCCGTCTCAGCCCGGTCAGCCGCCGTCGTCCACCAGTTTGATGGCTGGGCACGTTGGTTCTCGCGCGCCGGGTGCGTTGGACTGCAGGATGGTCCGGTGGATGCTGACGGCTGGCCCGCGCTGCCCGCGCCCGTTCAGGGGCGGCTCGCCGAGGCTGTCGCTGGTGTCCCGGGTCTGACGGCCGACAGGGATCCGGTACTGCGGCTGACCGACAAGGCCGTCACCGTCGTCGGTGGCTACCACGGTCGGGCTGCGGTGATCAAGGTTCTGCTCGCAGGCGATGGGTATTGGCGGGACCGGTTCGAGCACGAGACGCTGCTCTATCGGGCGTTCGCAGAGCGACGCCCGGCGTTCACGGTGCCGAATTTGTACTTCACCGGGCCGGGTGTACTGGTGGTGCAGCGGCTACCCGGTCGCGCTGCTCACACCGACCGGTATCCGCCGCCGCTGCCAGCTCCGGTGGTGCAGGCGATGCTGACCCGCCTGCTTACCCTCGGCAACTGGCAACCCCCGGGACCACCGGCCATCCCGGGATTCAACATAGCGGAGCATTTGACGCGGGCAACCGCGTCCGGAGGGCTTACGCTCGATGATGCCGCACTGATTCGGCGCATTTTGCGGGAGCAGCCGGTGTGCTTCGCCCACGGGGATCCGCTCGCCAGCAACTTCTTGGCCGACCCGGACGATACGGCCGGAGCCTGGATCGACTTCGAACACGCCGGACCACATCCGCCCGGTGCGGATCTGGCGCTGCTCGGCGTGCTGCTCGGCCGGCACGACCAGGGAGCGGCCGTGCGATGCCGGGAGATAGCGCGGGCAGCGGGATGGGCCGGCATTTACACCGCCATGCGGATGCTGTGGCTGGCTCGGGAACGGCGGCTTTACCGCGACGTGTTCGGCGCTGACCAGCACCGCGCACTGATCGGCTGGCTCGACGAGCAAGCTGCCCTCACCGGTACCCAGCTACGCCAGCTTCGCGCGCTGCCAGCCGTTGGGGACGTTTCCGCGGGGTGAGCGGCAGCGCGTGGTGGATCCCTCGGGCGGCGCAGCGGTTTAGCCGGATGCCGCGGCACGCGCGGTGTGCCGCATGAGCAGCATGGTGGTGACCGGGCCGACTCCACCGGGGACCGGCGTCACCAGACCGGCGTGCCCGGCTGCGTACGGGCCGACGTCGCCGGTGAGGCCGCCATCCGGGGTGGGATTGGTGCCGACGTCGATGACCACGGCACCGGGTTTGATGTGCTGCTGCCCGATCAGGTGGGCGTGGCCGACGGCGGCGACCAAAACGTCCGCCTCGGCGCACACATCGGCGAGCCGGCCGGTTCGTGAGTGGCAGACGGTGACGGTGGCGTGCTGGTCGAGCAGCAGCAGCGCCGCCGGTTTGCCGACGACGGTGGACCGGCCGACCACGACCGCGCGGGCGCCGACGAGCGGGACCTGTTCGTGGTGCAGGATTTCCAGGACGGCGGCGGCCGTCGCGGGCGGGTAGGTGGGCAGTCCGGCGGCAAGTCTGCCCAAGCTGACCGAGTTGGAGCCGTCGACGTCTTTGCCCGCATCGATGTGCGCGCTGACGTCGTCGAGCCGGACGCCGGGAGGCAGCGGTGTCTGGCAGATGATGCCGTGCACGCCCGGATCGGCGGACAACGCGTCCAACCGCTCGATGATCGTCTCCCGGGAGGGGTTCTCGAGCTGGTCGACCTGGCAGCGGATCCCGACCTTGCCGGCGACCCTTTCGATGGAGCGCACGTACCACGCGGACGCCTCGTCAGCGGTGGGCAGGAGCACGGCCAGCGTCGGCGTGACCCCGGCGGCCGTCAGACCGGTGACCGCAGCGGTGACGTCCTGGGCGATGGCGGCGGCAATCGCCCGCCCGTCGATCAGTCTCATCCGCGCACCCTGTCGCGAACCGCGCCCACGATGCTCGCCGCGATCGTGGCCGCCTCGGCGTGCCGGTCGAGTTCCGCCCGTAGCGCGTCGCGCCGACTGGCGTCCTTCATCGCGGCCAGGTTGACCTCGACGTTGATCGTCGCGGCGTCAAGCGCGGCGCGGGCCGACGCCGCAGCAGCAGCGACGTCCGACAACACGTTGACGTTGGCGCCGTCCAGGATCCGCTCGGCGTGACCGATGATCGCGGCGGCCACCGCTGCGGTCCGCAGCGGCACCTGCGCGGCGCCGACGAGAGCGTGCTGGATCGCCGCGGAGCGCGCCTGCCGCTGCGCGTCGGTGTCCTTGGGCAGCCGGTATGCGTCCGACACCGCGCCGAACGCGTCCGCGTCATCGGCGGCCAGTTGCAGCGCCTGGGCCCGCAGCCCGGTCACCTCGACCAGCGTGTCGCGCATCAACTGGTCGTGCTCGGCGTAGCGAGGCTTGCCGATGGTCAGGTTGCACACCATCGCCACCAGCGCCGCGCCGGTCGCCGCGCTCAAGGCTGCTGCGGCCCCACCGCCCGGGGCGGGAGCCTCGGAGGCGAGATCCTCCAGCCACGCGCCCAAGGTCTGGTTCACCACGGCATTACGCCCTCTCCTGACTGATCGGAGTTCTCCAGGGAAACTAACGCCGGTTGACCGTCGGCGGCGCGCATATCGGTCGGTAACGGCCATGCTGCGACGGTCAATCGCTCGAACGAGCGCCAGGCCACGACGCGAGGGGCGGCGAGCCTGCTCGCGAGTAGGTCGGCGCCGAAGCTCCGCCGGTGAACGGGTCACGTGTCGATCATGGCCAGCAGGTCCTCGATCAGGGGTTGAAGGGCGTCTGCGCGGGCCCGTTGCCATGCACGGTGGGTGGGCATGCCGGGATGGGCGGGCAGTGTCGAGTTCCGGCGCCACATGCCGGCCTGGGCGATGACGAATCGTGAGGCCTCGACCGGCTGATCGGTCAGCAGGTCCAGGGCTTGCTGCCGGGCGATGCCGGGGCCCTCGGCATGGCCCGCGGCCACGACATCGGCGGCCAGCAGCGCACGGTCAAGCCAGGGCGCGCCCGCCGCGCCGGATCCCCAGTCCACGAGGACAGCGACACCGGCCGCGGGGTCGACGATGGCGTTGTCGCCGCGGATGTCCTGATGCGTCAGGAACCGGCCGCTGGTCCAGGTCCGCCATCCGATCGTCGCCGCGGTAAGCCGGTCGAGGTGCCGGGCCTCCCAGCCGGTCAGGTCGCCCGGCTCGGCCGCCAGGTTCACCCAGCCGTCGAGGTCGGGCAGGCGGGCAAGCACCGGCGGCAGGCTTTCGGGGGCCGTCACCCTAGCTGTGGCCGCGCATGCTCTCGCCACGGCAGCAACCGCAGCGGTCGTCCACGGCGGGCCGGCGACCGCTCCCCGCACGTGGTCGGTGACGAGCGCAATCCAGTCGCCGATCTCGATAACAGCCCGCAGCCGAGCGGCGGGAACGGTGGCGGGCACGACGGCCAGCACGGCGGCTTCCTGCTGATAAAGCTCGTGAGAGCGTGCGTTGACGTGCGCGCTCATCGCCTTGACGAAGACCGTGTCACCGTTGCCCAGCGACAACGTGGCGGCAGGACCGGGTGTCATCCCACCGTGAACATCGGTGAAGCCGATGATCGGGCTACCCACGCGCGCTTCAACGGCTCGGGCCAACGGTGCCGGCGCCGTCTGCCAGGACGGCCGGGTCGTGAACACAGGCGTCATCGTCACGGCTCCAGCCCTCGACTGCCGCCGGCACCGACGCCTCGGCTTCGCCGGTGGGCGGCAATGGCTCTCTCGGCCCACCGGGAAACCAGCGGCCTTTCGGGAAGCCCGGAATGATCGAATGGCGTCCAGCGGGCTTCCGCCACTTCCCGATTCGTCCGGAGCGCGGCCGACGAGGCAGTGCCCCTGAAGATCGTCACATGGTCTCGTTTCCCTTCGAGGTTCGTCATGAGCTGATCAAGGACCTCGACCGTGCCGGTGAATTCGATTCCCAGCTCTTCCCTGCACTCCCGCCGGACAGCGTCCTCGGCCGATTCCCTACGGGGGCGGTAGCCGCCACCCGGCAGCCCCCAGCGCTCCTGATCGGCATAGGAATGCCTCATCATCAAGCACACCCCGAGGTCGGTGGGGTGCAGGATCAACGCCTTGACGCCGAAGGTACGAGGCTTGACCACCTTCCAGTACGTTTGCAAAACCTTACTGATGACGAAGACGGCTGAATGTTGAATGATCTTCAAGGGCTGCCCGCCAGTATTGATTTCTTGTGGAATGGATCTCGCATCGGCAGCACTGCGAATCACGCGAAGGGCATGCCGATCAAATTTTTATCGCTGCCGATATTCACTGTAGAAAATGGCGTTCAGTCCGGCCATGGAAGGACGGTCAGTTCGGGCCATTGCTGCTGCCACCGTGCCGATTTGGTGATGTAGGCCTGCCGGCGCCCTGGGCCGGGATTGGGCCGCAAGACCAGGTTGAACACGTCGGCGAGGCCGTGCGGGGCGTACACGCGCCATTGGCCGGCGCGCTCCGGGCGGATGCCGACCGCGCAGGTGGTCGCGGCGAAGGAGTCGATGGCCGCCTCGGTCGAGTCGTAGGGGGCGCACGGTTCGCCGAACTTGGCCTCGTACCAGAGGTGGACCCGAGCTTCGTTGCGGATCTCCACCTCGACAGGCAGGTCCTCGAAGAGGGTGGCCGCTGTCTGGATCATCTGGTCTTCGGCTTCCCACGACGGGTCACGGTCGTCGAAGTAGAAGATGTCGAAATCCTTGATCCCGGCGTCCGCCGGCCGGCCGGTCACAACGTTCCACACGGTTTGGAACACTGCGCCGCCGGTCAGGTACCAGCCCGGCAGCCCCATGCCGGCGATCCGGTCCAGCACCATCAGTAGCCGCTCGTTGCATGACAGCGCCGAGCGCAGGGCGACAGCCTGCTCGTCGAGCGGCAAGCGGCCACTGCTGATCATGTTTCTCCTTGTCGTTGAGAACCGCACCGTTGACGGCAGGCTTCCTGCCGGCGCGCGCCGGCAGGCGGTCGCCGGTGTCAGCCGGCCGTGTTCCGAAGAAGTTCGTAACGCTCCTGCTGGAAGCCGTACTGCTCGAAGGTGCCGGCGAATACGGCACCCGCTTGTTGCAGCACCCGCCGCGACGCCTCGTTCGCGTGCTGTGTGGTGGCGATCAGCAAGTCCTCGTCGGTGTTCCGGAAGAACCAATCGCGGACTAGACGGGCGGTCTCCGTTAACGGTGGAGTCGGATATTGGTTCTGACGGAGTAGCGCGGCGATCGGTCGACTCACAGCTCGCACTGCGCGTCTTCATGTGGCAGCCCGAAGAGGTCCGTGAGCCCTGTTATGGCATCGAGTTCGGCCTGGGCGAGGTTGGCTGTAGCCCGGGCTCGCGGCACTGGCGGTGCCAGGTGCGCGCCTTCCTGAGACGGAACCACGCCACAACCGTAGCGGCCGGATTGCGGCGGTAATACATCGGCTTGCCGTGCACCGGAGATGTTTGTGCAGCTTCGTTGGGTGCAGTGCAGGCTACAACCGCGAAGGGGCGGGGGAGACGGCGCATCGACGTAGCAGCCGGTGCAACTTCGCCGCCTGGAGGCCCGGCATGTTCGCCTTCGCGAGGGGCGCCTCTTCGGACGATCGGTCAGAACCGTTACCGGCGAAGCCGACGTAACCGGCATTCTGCCCGCACTTATCGACGGGCATGGTTTTTTGGCGGAGTCAAGAGCCTGTTGCTGTGAGTGGCCTGAGCGTAGCGTTCCGTCTCGTTTCGGGTCTTCCTAGAGAGGTGCTCGTCGATGGGTTACGCACGGGGTCGGTCGCGAGTCACGACAAAACCATCGGACGGTTCGCCGAGAGCGGAGGCGGCGGTCTCGATACTTCCTCGAACGCCGGTGCCGATGCGCTCCCGCTTGCGCCTGGGATTGGTGCTGGTCATCTCGGTGGTAATCGTGGTGGCGCAGGCGGGCGTCGCCCCGCCAGCAACAGCAGCACCGGCGCCAGCTGCTACTCCGGCTGAGACGGCGGCTCGTGACGATCTGGGTGCGGCTCGTATCACGGCCCGCAGCACCGGCAAGCGAGTAGAGGTGCTGCGCGAACGCACCGACGTGACCCAGGTTTTTGCCAACCCCAACGGTTCGTTGACCATGACCTCCTCGGCGCGTCCGACGCGCGTCCGACGCACTGACGGCACCTGGGCAGCGATAGACACGACCCTGACGGCGGTCGGCGCTGGCATCAAGCCGACCGCCACGACGGTGGACCTGACGTTCTCCGCCGGTGGCACCGGCGCGCTCGTGAGCATTGAGCACGACGGTACGAAGCTGGAAGTCCAGCCACCGACGATGTTCGGCGCGATGCCCAAGCCGGTTCTCGACGGTGACACAGCCACCTACCGGGAGGTCCTGCCTGGCGTCGATTTGCGGCTGACCGCTGACGGCCAGGGCTACTCCGAGGTTCTCGTGGTCAAGGACGCCAAGGCGGCGGCCGACAAACGGCTGGCGACAATCACCTTCCCGTCGTCCGTAGCTGGTGGTGAGCTCAAGGCCGACGCCCACGGCAACCTGCGAGTCGTAGGCCGAGACTCCAGTCGGCCGGTGTTTGTCGGCGCTGCACCGAGCATGTGGGACTCATCCACGACTCGCTCCGGCGCAGTCGGCGTACGGCGCCGGGCAGGGCTGGGCACCAAGGTCACGCCGCAGACGGTCAGCGTTACACCGAACCAGGCGCTGCTGAAGGATCCCCGCGCGGTCTATCCGCTGTACATCGACCCTGGGGTCACGGTGACCACCGGAGTGTGGTCACTGCTTGAGTCCGCGGACCCCAATACGGCGTACTACAACACCTCGGCGTCGGCAACGATCGGCACTTATAACTCCGGCGCGGCCAAATTCCGCTCCTTGTTCGGCATGGCTTCCAACCCGCTGAACGGCACTCATATTTTGTCGGCGTCGTTCCGCATCCATGAGATCGAAGCATGGGACTGCGACTCGATGCCGTTCGAGCTGTGGTCCACCTCAGCGATCTCCTCGGCAACGACCTGGAACAACCCGCCGACCTGGAATTCGCTGCTGGGGACACAGTCCTCGGGCGCCGGTGGTGATGCCTGCCCGGCCGCTGACGTCTCGTTCCCGGTGACTTCCACCGTCCAGGCCGCCGCGGACGCCAGCGCCTCGAACACGTGGCTGGGAGTCCGGGTGAACTCGGCACACGAGTCCGACAGCGAGTATTACAAGCAGTTCGACAACAACCCGGTGCTGGACGTCACGTACAACACCAAGCCAGCGACCCCGTCCGGGCCGACCCTGTCGAACTGCTACATCAACTGCAGCGCTCCCTGGAAGGTCTCTTCCGACAAGCCGCAGTTCTCGGTCATCGTCACCGACGGTGACACCGGCCAGCGGGTGCAGGCCGAGTTCCAGGTGCGTCAAGGCACCACCGTGATCGCCGACGCGCTGTCAAACTCAGGCACCAGCGGCGCCTGGGTGTATTGGACGCCGTCGACCGCGCTGACCAATGGCCAGTCGTACACAGTGCGAGTCCGCAGCTACGACGGGGTCGACTACTCCTCCTGGTCCGCGGACACGACATTCAGCGTAGACACCACCGCGCCGGCCGCCGCGACGGTGACCAGCACCTCGTACCCGTCCGGCGCATGGTCGCTGGGCGCAGACCAGGCTGGCTCGTTCACCTTCGGCTCCAACACCGACTTCGCCGGCTTCGTCTACGGGCTGGACGAGAACCCGCCGACCACCGCGGTCCAGGCCAGCGCCGGCGCGGCCACCATCTCTCTGACGCCTGAGGTCGACGGGCCGCACACACTGTACGTACGGCCCCGGGACGCCGCCGGTAACTTCGGCCCGGTGACCTCGTACGCCTTCAATGTCGGGCAGGCCGCACTCACCCTGCCGGCCAAAGGCCAACTGGTCATCAGCAGCACGGGGGTCCAGGCCGTAGCACCGGCCACGGCCACCGGATACACCCTGCAATGGCGGCGCGCGGACACCGATGCCTGGACCAGCGTGCCGACCAGCGATGTCACTCTCGCGGTAGGCGGCGGTGCGGTGACCTGGCCGCAGTCACGCGTGTCGGGCGCCTTCCCCAAACTGACGTGGAACGTGGCCAAGACGTTCAACGACGCGGAGGCCGGCACCACAGCGATCGACGGCCCGGTGCAAGCGCGCGTACTGACCTCCGGATCTGGCTCTACCTCATCACCGCTGCGCTTCACCTTGGACCAAAGCGCTGAGCAAGCAGGGACCGCAGACGTCGGCCCCGGATCAGTCAACCTGGTCACCGGCGACCTCGCGGTCTCCTCCACCGACGTGACCGTCAGCTCCTACGGTTCAGACCTGAGCATCGGGCGGACCTTCCACACCCGGTCCGCGGCGACCGCCGACCCGTCCGGCATGTTCGGCACCGGATGGATCAGCACCGTCGGTGTGCAGCAAGAGCAGCCCGACTACACCGGCCTGACAGTCACCGGCTCCGTGGTGCAGGTCGGCACCGAAGACGGATCCACGATCGGGTTCACCGCCACCAGTAGCGGCTTCAGCCCCGAACTCGGGTACGAAGACCTGACCCTGACGCACCCCAACACCGCCACCTACCAACTCGCGGGCCTGGACGGCACCGTGACCACCTTCACCGTTCCCAGCGGCTCGACGCTGTTCAAGCCCACCGCGATCGACACCCCCGGGTCCGCGCAGACCACCACGACATCGTGGGAGACGGTGACCATCGGATCTGCCTCGGTGACACGGCCGACCCGCATCCTCGCCCCGGTGCCGGCCGGAGTCAGCTGCGGAACCGGTACGAGCGGCCTGGTCAAAGGCTGCCGGGCGCTGACCTTCACGTACGCGACCGCAACCACAGCAACCTCCACCACACCCGGCGACTACACCGGACGGGTCTCCCAGATCAGCTTCGTCGGCTGGGATCCCGACCTCGCCACCCCGGCCATGCGGACGGTCCCGGTCACGAAGTACGCCTACGACAGCGCAGGGCGGCTGGTCTCGCAATGGGATCCGCGGCTGGACCACGACGGTGGCCAGCACCTAGCCGTCACTTACAGCTACGACAGCAACAGCATCCTGAGCACCATCACCCCGGTCGCGCAGCAGTCGTGGCAGCTGAGCTACACCACAATCCCCGGCGACACCGGCACGGGACGGCTCAAGCAGGTCAGCCGCTCCGCCCTGGCTGCCGGAACGGCGACCACCACCGTCGTCTACCAGGTTCCCACCGCCGGCAGCGGTGCCCCCTACGACCTGTCAGCCACCCAGACCAGCCGATGGGGCCAGGCCGACCCGCCGGTGCAGGCCACCGCGGTGTTCGGACCCGACCAAGTACCGGACGGCTCGCAAAGCGCCGGCACCATGCCGTCGTCCTGGACCCGAGCCCAGCTCACCTACATGGACACCTCAGGGCAGGTAGTCAACACCGTCGAGCCAGGCGGCGCCACCACGGCCAACTGGTACGACGCGACCGGCAACGTCGTGCGGTCGCTGACCGCCAGCAACCGCGACCGAGCTCTGAACGCCAGCACTGCCGACACGACCGCCGACGAAGCGGCACTGGCCGCGCGACTCTCCACCACCAACCGGTACGAGGCGTCCGGTCGCCGGCTGAAAGAGTCCTTCGGACCCGAGCACGACACCGCCGTCCCGAACGTTTCAGGCGGCTGGACCGAGCAACGCGCACGCACCCACACCACACTCACCTACGACGGAGGGGCCCCTACAGGTGGGCCCTACGACCTGGCCACCACCAGGATCACCGGAGCGCGACTGACCGACGGCTCCGACGTGGACACCCGCACCACCACCATCGGCTACGACTGGACGCTGCGGGTTCCGACCTCCGTGACCACCGACCCGGCTGGGGTCAACCTGACAACCCGGATGACGTACGACAGCACGACCGGCCTACCTACCTCAACGACCGCTCCTGCGGGCGGCACTACCACCAATACACCCCGTACCACCCAGGCGATCTACTATTCGACCGCCGCCAACAGCACCTACACCACGTGCGGTATTCACCCCGAATGGGCGAACCTTCCCTGTCTACTGCGTGCCGGGGGCAACCCCTCGGCGGGAGCACCGATTCCAGACAAGTTCATCACCTATGACCTGTACAACCAGCGCGAGGTGATTACCGAGAAGACACCATCAGGAACGCTCCTGCGCACCACCACGAACACCTTCGACAGCGCGGGACGCCTCCTGACCGAAGCGACAACGGCCAGCACCGGAACCGCACTACCGACGAAGAAAAACGTCTACGACGCGACAACTGGTGAGCTGACTCAGACGCAGTCGCTGTCCGGGGCAACAGTCACCGCCCAAGTGAGCCGCTCGTACGACACCCTCGGCCGCATCTACCAGTACGTCGACGCGGACAACAACACCACCGCCACCACCTACGATCTTCTGTCGCGGACCGCCACCGTCAACGACGGCAAGGCAACCCAGACCCTCAGCTACGACAACCGCGGCCAACTGGCGCAAATAGTCGACACCCAAGCAGGTACCTTCACCGCCGGATACAACGCCGACGGCAAACTGGTCACCAAAGGCCTGCCGGACACCCTTACCGTCACCACCGGCTACGACGAGACCGGGATGGCAACAACACGCTCGACCAGCGCACCCGGCTGCACACCAGCCACGAACTGCATCGACGTCGACGAGCAGGTCAGCATCACGGCACACGGACAGTGGGCCACTCACTCGACGGACTTCTCCGGCCAGCAGTACACCTACGACAAGACAGGCCGGCTCACCCGGGCGCAGGACTACATCGAGCCGATCTTCGGCTACTCCGGCTGCACCACCCGCGTCTACGGTTTCGACGACGCCAGCAACCGCACGAGCTACCAGCGCTACGCCCCCGCGCCCGGAGGCGGGTGCCAGACCAGCACCGCATCGGTGTCGCGAACCCTCACTTACGACACCGCAGACCGAGCCGCCACCAGCGGCTACGCCTACGACGCGCTGGGACGCACTACCACGGTTCCTTCCGCCGAGACGGAGAATCAGGCCGGCAATCTCACCGTCTCGTACCACGTCAACGATCTGGTCCGCAGTCTCACCCAAGCCGGGGCGACGACCACCTACACCATCGACGTGCTCCCCGACCGGGTCCGGTCCTGGACCGATGGGACCACGACCAGCACCGACCATTACAGTGACGACAACGACTCCCCGTCCTGGACCGCTACCGGCAGCACCTATACCCGTTACATCACCGGCCCCGACGACCTGCTGGCCATGACCTACGACTCCGGCAGTGGCGAACTTGCGACCCGGCTGGGCGACCTGCACGGCAACGTCATCGGCATCATCACCGGCGACACCGCACCCGAGATCCAATCAACGTACGAAACCGACGAGTACGGCGTCCCCTACGACTCTGACGACATCGGCGACGTCCGCTACGGCTATCTCGGCCAACACCAGCGTGCCACCGACAACCCGGCCGGCATCTCCCTCATGGGAGTACGTCTCTACAACGCTGCAACCGGTCGATTCCTCACCACCGACCCTGTCCAAGGCGGCAGCGCCAACCCGTACGACTACTGCTATGCCGACCCGATTAACTGCCGCGACCTCGACGGCCGAATGGCCGTAGTCGCCCTCGTCGGCATGGCGGCGCTCGGAGTCAGCTTCTCGGAAGTTGTCCTTGTAATCGGTATGGCCGTCCTCGTGGGACTGGTCGCATGGGCTGTCTGGCACGGCACCCGGGCTGCAGTCGACCGATTGCGGGTAATGTGGACCAAGCATGCCAAAAAGAGGCAAGGCCAACGGCACATATCTAACGATGAGATTCAAGATGCCATTCGCTCAGGCCGGAAGGTGGCAGGCAAAACGAAAGGTACGACAAAACACATCGGCAAGAAATTCTGGGTCGTCACGGACAACAAATCCGGCAGGATCATATCGGTAGGCCGTAATTAAGGGTGGAATGCTGGAAATGGACTTAGAGCTGACGTACGACGAGGAGGCTAATGCCGCCTACCTCGAACTAGCGCCAAAAGATGACCAACCGCGGCTACGCCAAGTGTGGGCAAGCACCGAGGGCCTGAACTTCGACCTCGTCCTCGACATCGGCGCCGATGGACGACTTATGGGAATCGAAGTAATCGGCGCTCGAGACGCTCTAAGTAAAGAAATTCTTGACGCGGCATCCGCCGCGTCCTGACCAAGTCTCAACGGGAGGGGCTGGCTTTGTCGGCCCCTCCCGTTGGCCTCGTCAGAACCCCTTATCGCGCCGGAGCGAAGAAAAGTGAAAGGTGCGTTGGAATCGGATGAAGTGGCGTCCGATGGCGGCGCGTCGGCAACTTCCTGGCAAAATCTGGTCGGGATGCTGATAGCGATCGGCGTTTGGCTGCTCGTTTACGCTGCCATCAGTGGAGACTGGTGTTCCGCATTACAAACGATGCTTGGTTGTTCGATCGCAACTACTGGTGGGCGGCCCTCAACCGTTTACGGAAGAAACTCCGCTGGCGGCGCGAATCCCTGGGTCGGCGGAATCAATAACCTCTTTGGGCCTCGGGTGCTCCCTACGGTTAGGTACTGAACCGCCGGTCCGGGGCCCAAACCAAGGCTTAGCCGCCAGCGGACGATTGGCCGCTGATGGTTCCCAGGGTTGACGCGCCTGATTCTCGAGTCGCCTCGCCGGGTGACTATTGGTCAAACCGGCAGATAGCCTTCCGCCGGCGTTGGGCTCATATACCTCGATGGCGAGCCGTATCTGGTTCTAGCCGGTGCGCTCTATTGATAAAATAGGGCCCGGGCGACTGCCGACGTCGGCGGCGTAGGTCATCCAGTCGCCGGCAGAGAGCCTCTGCCAGTAGACGGTGACGTCGATGCTGAGACCGACCTTGCGGGCCAGAATCGCCGCGGGAACCTCGGCCGCCAGCGCGAACAACGCCGTGTTACGTCCGACCTGCGGGCGCACACCGATCTTGCGCAGCCGTTTACGCATGCCGCAGTCGCCGATGGGGTGGCCCGGGCGGCTGCCGGGAAACAGCCAGGGTGAGGCGCCGGGAGCGCCCAGCACCGACCGGCCCCTCCGGGTGGCCAGCAGTTCGCGCATCATCTCGTCCAGCGGCGCCGGCAGCAGGATCGGTGACGGCCCCAGGTGCAGCAGCACCGTGCCAGCGGTGTCGCTGACCTGGTCCGCGCGCAGCCGAATAATCCTGGCCACCCGCTGGGCGTAGAGCAGGACGAGCAGACCGGCCATCCGGTCCGCAGGTGCCAGGCTGGCGTCGTGCAGCAGGCGGCGGGCGACCGCCCACCGGTACTCCTCGTCGAACGGACCGCTCGGGCCTCGCGGCGCTGGCGCAGCGAGGACCACGCCCGACGCGTGCCGGTGCGCCACGGCCCAGCGCAGGAAACCCGCCGTCTCCCGGCGTTGAACCCCAGGATGAAGGGCGTAGGCGTCGACGTCGTGCTGGTCGCAGGTTGCCATCGTCCGGTTCCGCTCGGCCAGCCAATCCAGGAACGCCACCGCAGCGGCGAGGTGTTTGCGGATGTTAAGGTACTGCTGCTGGGCGATGGCCTCGTCCGGCTTGATCCGTTGACGCAGGCGTCGCAGCATCCGCCAATGCGCATAGCCGTGCACGATCCGCCGCTCGATCATGTCGCTACGAGCACTGGTCAACTCGCGAGCCCACCGTTCCAGAGCGAACAGCCGCTCGTCCCGGAACGGCAGCGTGCCGGTCGCTACCAGGACACTGCGGATGTGCGCGAGTGTGGCGCCGGGTGGCATCTCGTCGAGGGCGCGGTGCTCCATGGGCGCTACCGAGTCACGCAGCCGGGTCAGGACCGCGCGGACCCGTGGTTTGCGAACCCAGGCCAGCGCTTGATCCGGGCGTTCGACGCCGACCAGCGCGGTGCGCAGGCTGACCAGCTCCGCGGGAAACGGCGTGCCGGCAGGGGTGAGCAAATCCTCCAGGTGCAGGTCGAGTTGGCAGCGTTGGCAGGCGCTGCTGTTGGTTTGCCACCCGGTGCCGCAGCGGCCGCACGACTTCCAGAAGTCCGGATCGGGGTTCAGGCAGCGGGCGCAGATGGGCTTGTCGAGCGTGCCGGCGCGTACCACCGCTACGGTGCGGCACCGACTGCACCGGGCCCACCGCTGCCGGCATGCTTTGCACCAGGCCAGACCTGTGATCTGCGAGAGATTGACCTCTTTGTGCTGGCCGCACAGCGAACAACTGCCGTACTGGCCAGGCCGGCAGGTGCCGCACACCGGCTGGCCGTCCTCGCCCCGTGACTTGACTTCCCGCCGTTTGCCGCACCCCGAGCAGCGTTCACGCACGATCGGGTCACGCCGCAGGCAGCTGACACAGACCAGCAGGCCGGCGTCGTCGCGCCAGGTCAACGCTCGGTGTTCACCGCAGCGGCTGCACGGTTGCGCGTTGGCCTGCTTATAGCAAGGTTGGCAGGCCCGGGTGCCGTTCAACGACTGCGTCAGCGGCCGCTGCTGGCCGCAGCCGGGGCACTGGGGCATCGTCACGGTGGTCGCGCCCGCCGCGATGAGCCGTTCGGCGAATTGCAGCACCAGGGGTTCCGGCGCGTCGGCGCCCTCGCCGGTCAGCAGGCCGGGCCGTTGCGTGATAATGCGGGCCATTCGCCGCCGAAGCACACCGCGGACCGCGACCTCGGTCAGGATCGTCGTCACCGTCGCGGTGCTCAGCGTCGGCTCCAGCTTAATGATCAGGTCCACCAGCGCAGACTCGTCGATGCCGTCATCGGGACACTTCTGACACAGCGGCCGGCCGTGACGATCCCGCTTGCTCACCACCCGGGTCCGGCCGCAGCTGAGGCAGACTTCCCTCGGCCGCGAGCAAGGCCCACACAGCCAGAAACCGCCGCGCTTGCTGAACAGGGTCCGTAACTCTTTCTTGCACCCGCAGCAATGTGGAGCCGACACCTCGCCCGCTCCGGCCTTGCGCAGCGCGGCCAGCAGCAGGCCAACCGACCACACCGACGGTGACGCTCCCGTGGTCAGCACGGCCGGGTTGCGCCGTAGTTCCTGCGCGACGCGACCGCGGGTGATCGGCCCACGAACAGTGCGGATCACCACCTGCCGCACCTGCTCGTCACCCAGACTCCGCTCGACGGCGCAGACCATGGTCACGATGTCGTCCAGCGCATCACCGCGCGGCTCGCCTGCCGCACTGGTCACGACGGAGTGATCCGGGCCCGTTTGGGCCGCAGCGTGCCCAGGCCAGGCTCGGCCTCATCCTGCCCGACCGCAGCTTTGCGTGGCGCCGTCCGGCCGGTGGCCGCGGCGACCGGCTCGATCAGGTCGTCCATCCGGCACCCGAGAATGTCGAGCAGGGCCATGAGAATCTTGAGGCTCAGCCGTTCCGGGCGCTCCACCACCAGGCGGTAGACCTGGCTGGAAGACAGCGTGATGCCGCGCTCGGCCAGCAGCGGGATCAGGTCGCTGGTGGAGAACATGCCCTGATCGGCCATCACCTTACGCAGATGCCACCGGTAGTCGAGCTTCGCGGTCATCGAATCAGTCCCTTCTGCGCCAGGTCACCTGAAGGCCGGGGACAACGCCCGCTGCAGCGCCGTGTCCATGAAGTCGTCGCTGACGTGCGTATAGATCGCCGTTGAGCTGTCCTTCTCGTGACCGACCTGCTGCTGAATGAAGCGCCGGTCCACCCCATCCTCGGTCAGGTGTGTCACGTAAGAGTGCCGCAACGAGTGCGGGACCAACGCCGTGGGCAGCCCGAGAGCGTCCCGGTACTCGGCGAACCGCTCGTTGATCTGCGCCGAACGCAGCCGGCCGCCGCGCTCGGTCACCCACAGCGCGGGATGATCCGGAAAACCGAACCTCGGTCGGACGTTCTCCACGTAGTCCGCGACCGCCTCCACTGCCCAGTCCATCACCGCCAGTACGTTGCGCCGTCGCGGCGGCTGCCCCCGCTTGGCCTTGCCGAAGCGCACCAGCAAGGTCCCGTACCGGCCGAACCGGGCCGCCTTCGGGTTGCGGCCGAAGTCGAGCAGGTCCAGCTTGGCCGCCTCGGTCCGGCGCAGACCCCAGCCGTAGATCACTTTGAAGATCGTGGCGTCCCGGTACGCAGCGAGCGCTCCCTTACGGCCCGAGCGCAAAGTGCGCTCGACCTGCTCGTCCGCGTAGTCGAGGAAGCGCTGCAGCTCATCGCGGCTGAACGGCCGAGCCTCCGGTCGGCCCTCGTAGTCCTGCAGATGAGGGATGGTGTTCCACTCGTGGCAGATCGCCATCGGAAACGTGCCGAATGCCTCCTCGCAGGCCGGCGCCCAGCCATACCGGGGATCCACCAGGAACTCGGTGAACAGCCGAACTGCGCACTGATAACCGCGAACCGTCGAGGCCGCCAAGTGCTGCTCGCTGGTCAGCGAGGTGGACCACTCGTCCATATGTCCCGGCGACCAGCGCCACGGGTAGTCCGCCGCAAACCGCTGGAAGTGCCGGATGATTCGCAGTCGATCATCGATCGTTGCCTGGCTAAGGTTTCTCGCCAGTTGCTGCGATCGCCAGCCACTGAGCATGGCTTCGAGCATGGCGTCCTCGGGATGTAGCTGCCGCACGCCCGTCACCAACTCCAAGCGAGCCGTTCCGCTCAAGTTAGACCTCGAACCCACCATTGCACCTCCCGACAGATGCAGGAATCATGCATTAAATGGGATGCATAGGAAAGCTGTGCAGGTCAGAGGTCGGGCGGTAGGTTGGCCATCAGGCCGGAACGACACCTTTCGCCGCCCTGGCAGGGCACCGCAGCTCCCATCTGATGCAATACCGGAGGGTTCGCGTATCCCTTGTGCCAGAAACAGCAGCGCAACTGGTAGCTGATCTCCCAGGGGCCGCGTTTGCGTGCCAGGGAGCCACTGCCGGCCACTTCGCTGGTCGCGCGGTCGACGATGACGAACTCACCCCAGACGGGTGTGCTCACCTTGCGGGCGGCGACCGCCGCCGCGGTTGCCTGATCGACCGGACCGCCGATATAACGACGCACCCGCGTGTCGGTGGCCATCTCGATGAGTTCCGGCTCGTCGCCTCGGGCGGGCGGGCGCAGCCGTACCCGATCGCCTTCGAGGTGCGGCTGCAACCATCCCGTCATGGCCGGCTCCCGGGTGTCCACCGCGGGCTGAATGTGATCATCGTGCGCTCGCGGCGTGGACGGCAGCGGCTTTTTCCGCGCAACGAGCGCACCGGGTGGGACACGGCGTCAGAGCTGCGGCCTGGGCGAGGCCACTGGTGTGCAGGATGCTCGTCACGACCTCGTCAAAGCCCGCATGTTCGGGGATCACGACCTCGTTCGGCACACCGAGCAGGTCCCGGTCGGTGTACCAGCCGGCCATCGTTTCCGGTGCTACCGGGATCGGCTCGGCCCGGCCCAGATGTCTGCGCACCGTCTCGTCGAACGACACGTCCAGATAGAAACACGCAGTCGGCCCGGCATGCTCCCGCAGCAAGGCACGCAGCGGATCACCGTACTGGCCGGTGTGCAGGATGCCTTCCAGGATGACGTGGTATCCGCCGTCGAGGGCAGCGCGGGCCATCGCGGTGATGAAGCCCGGCGCTACCCGATCGGCGCCGCCTCCGCCGTGTTCACGCAGAATCACCCGACGCAGATGATCTTGCTCGATCAGGGCTACACCGCGCTGCCCGTACCGGCGGCGCACCTCCCGCGCAGTGGTGGTCTTGCCGCTCCCGCTGTTACCGCGCAGCAGCAACAACAGGGGCCCGGCCGGGGCGTGCTGGCCGCCGGTCATCGCTGGCTGCCCGGTGCCGGCCACGTGATCGCGGTGGTGGTGTGCCGGCGGGGCACGGCAAGTTGCAGGTGCTCGGCGGCAGGCAGGGCTGTGCCGGCGGGGTGCACGGTGATGCTCGGGGCCGCTCCGTGCCGGAAGTCGCGGTCCCAGGTGGTGACGAGCTCGATCAAGTCGGCGGCGAGCTTGGCGGCGGCCGGTCCGAACCCGTGGGCGCCGAACTGCCAGTCGTTCTCGGCGACCTTGCGCATGGCCAGGTACGCGAAGCTGTCGTCGGCGAGCAGGGTGGGGCAGGTGAATCGGTCTTGCGGGTCCATCAAACCCTCCGTGGCCTTACGGTCCACGGTGAGCGCGCCGAAGGGCCGGGGCTGGCTGGCCAGCCACAGGTGCAGGCTCTCGAACGAGGTGCCCTCGTCCATGGTGATCGTGACCGGCGCCCACACTTCCACCCTGGGCCGGTCCAGGGCTGCGGTGAGCGCGTCGGTGTTCACCTCGATCGGGTCGTCGAGCAGCAGGACGATGTCGTTGCCGCGGAGCGGCACCCGGCGGGCGAGCTGGCGGCGCTCGCCTTGCATCGGCACGAACCCGCACTGCAACGCCGCGGTCGCGACGAGGTGATCTTCCTGGCGGCGCAGGGTGAGGCAGCGGGTCAAGGTCCGCAACCGCAGCGGTATGACCAGGATCCCGTCTGGCGTGAGGTGCTGTGTCCAGGACGGCGCCACGTCGCCCGCTTCGACGGTGACCAGGATCGCGTCGTACGGGGCGCCGGGCGGGTGGCCCAGGTCGCCGTCGCCCTGCACGACGTCCACCTGCGGATAGCCGGCGTGGTCGAGGTAGGCGCGGGCACGGGCGGTGATGTCGGCGTCGATGTCGACGGTGGCGACGTGCCCGGCGGGGCCGACGAGTTCGGCGATCAGCGAGGCGTTGTATCCGCCGGAGCCGACCTCGAGGACCCGGGCGCCGGCCCGCAACTGGGCCTGCTCCAGCATGTAGGCCTGCAGCCACGGCGCCGACACCGAACTCATCGTCTTGCCGTCCGGGCCGCGTTTGGTGGCTACGATCTCGTCCGCGTACGCGTCCGTGACGGGGACGGTGTCCGGGACGAACAGGTGCCGGGGTGCCCGTTCGAAGGCTGCTCTCACCGCCGGGGTACGGATCCACTCCTTGCGGACCAGCCGGGCGGCGAGCTCGGCGCGCAGCGCCTGCGCGGTGGTGTCGTCGCCAGTGACCGTCATGGGTGCACATGTCCTTTCACGATGAGGTGCCGGTGCAGCGGCTGGTACGGCTCCTGCCGCGGGCGAGTCTGGGCGTAAGCCAGTGGATGTCTACGGGGTGCCGGCCTTCAGCGCGTGGGGCGGCAGCGCCGGGACGGGCCAGTGGTCAGGTGCTCGCCAGTCCGACCAGTTCTGAGCCAGTGGGCCGCTGCGGGCTTCGACGAAGGCGACGGCCCGTTCTCGCGCTTGCTCTACGCGCTGGTGGTCGGCGTCGGTGATCACGCCCAGGTCCCGTGCCTGGTCATATTCGTGCTGGTCTTTCCACTGCCAGGCCAGGGTGTGGGGGTCAGCGATGAGGTCGAGCAGCAGGTCGAACGTGTCGATGCCGTGCGGGGTGCGCCGTACGGGCCGCTCGAAGTTGATTTTCCAGTGGTCGGCGCCTCCGGTGATCGGCAGGTAGCGCTGGAGGCTGAAGTCGGGGTCGAGGCCGACCCAGGTCAGGACAGCGGTGTCTTGCCAGATCCATTCGCCGAGTTGCCAGCGCCGGCTGGCCAGGTCGGGGATGCCTTGCAGGCGGGTGGCTTCGTCGCGGGTGTGCAGCCATTCGATCCAGGTGGTCGGCGCGAGGGTGGTGGCGCCGGGCCAGCATGCCAGGGTGAGGCGGGTTCCGTCGTCGTGCAGGACGCGGTGCGCGCCGGCCGTCCAGATGCGGTCGTCGAGCACGTCGCGGCGTACCACTGTTGTTCCGGCCGTAAGAATCGGTGAGGTCATCGTTCGGGATCTCCCTCGGATCGTGCTCCGGCGTAGGGTCGGCGGGTCTGCTGGCTCGGGCAACTCATCGGCGGGACCGCCTGGTGGTTGGCTCGCGGCGTGCATGCCTTCCTCGGCGGCACCGATCGCAAGCCGACGAGGTCTTGCCGTGTCACGCCGGCGCAGACCGGGCGCTACGGGGCTGCGGGACAGCGGCGCGGGCTGCTGGCACCACCCCGGGCAGCGAGACGCGAAGGTCCCAGCCAGGGCAGTCGGGGCCGGTGTTGGGCACCAGCCTGGCCGTCAGGTCCGCAGCGCCGGGCCGGCCGGCGCGCTGCCAGCGGTCCAGCCATGCGTGCAGGACGGTCAGCGATGCCGAGCGGGGAGCATCGGCGAGGATCGTCCCGTCGACCAGGATCATGGCCGCGGAGGTGGGGCTGGTGTGCCCGATCGCGCGGCCCCGGCCGGGCAGATGCACCATGGACAGGCCCGGATCGTCGAGGGTGCCGGTGAACGGATCGAACCGGTCCCAGTCCCAGTCGATCCCCGGCGGGCACGGCTCGGTGTGACCGGCCGTCAGGATCCGGTCCAGGGTGTCGCGGGCGCCGCGGCCGGTGCCGTCCCGGTGGCGCCAGCCGACGCCGATCCAGCACCGCTCGTCGCCGGGGAAGCTGGCATCGACCCAGCGGTGCGGCATGTGCACGTCGTCGTACGCCTGCGCCCGGCTCTGCACATACCCGGCGGAGAACATGGCCTGCACGCGCGGCATGCCATTGGTGACGGCGATGGTGGCGATGACCGTGATCGACGGCAGCTCGACCAGCGGCAGGCAGGCCACGATCCGGCCCGACTCGGCAACCTGGTCCGGCCAGGCTCGGGGTAGCCGAGCAAAGGTGCACCAGCTCACCAAGCGCTGGTATGGAGCCTGCGGCGGGTAGCCGTCGAGGCCATCGGCGACGTGGCAGTCGACGCCGTCGATCCCGCGTTCCTGGTGGATGTCGCTGGCGCGGGCGATCAAGTCGGGGTTCACGTCGATGCTGGTCACGTGCCCGGCCGGCCCGCACAGCTGGGCGAGTAGTGCGCCGCTGTAGCCGGAGCCGGTGCCGATTTCCAGCACCCGGTCGCCGGCCCGCACGTCCAGGGAGGTCAGCTCGCGGCGAATCCCCTCGGACAGGGAGCGGTGCAGCGTTTCGCCGTTTTTCCGGACTACCGGTTCGCCTTTTCGGGCCCGAAGCAAGTTCACTGAGAGTCACTCCGTTCGTCGCAGTCGGGTGTCAGGCCCGGGGGTATTTCGTCCAACGAGTAGCTCTTCAACGTGGTGCGATTGTGGCCGATCGGCTGGAGACGTCGATGGCCTAAGTCCGGCCGTGCTGTCGAGCCTGCGCATGCAGGGCGGCGGGCATACCCCAGGTCTCCTCGGTCGGCGGCCGGTTCGGCCGCCCGCGGCTTAGCGCATAGCGGACACTCTCGTCACGAAATGTCCTGCCGCTGGGTTCCGGTGACGGCAGCTGGTCCGTTACAGCGGCCTGCATTGCGAAGGGCGTTCCGGCGGCGTGGATCATCGCGGGCCGGAACGCCCTTCGGTGTCGACAACGGCGCACGCACCGTCTGAGGCTGGCGGGTCACGGCCACGCAACACTCCTGCCCTTCGCGTCATAATTCTGTAGTTGCCAAGACTTTGCAATAGGGAATACTGGGCAGCATGGCGATCTACACGCTTCCCGACATGCCCTACGACTACGGCGCGCTCGAGCCGGCCATGTCCGGCCAGATCCTGGAGCTGCACCACTCCAAGCACCACGCCGCATACGTCAAGGGCAGCAACGACACCCTCGACCAGCTCGCCGAGGCCCGCGACAAGGGCGACTACACGGCGCTGGTCGGTCTGGAGAAAACCCTGGCGTTCAACCTCTCCGGGCACGTGCTGCACTCGATCTTCTGGAACAACCTGCGGCCCGGCAGCAGCGCCGACCGGCCCGAAGGGGAGCTCGACGCCGCGATCGCTGAGCACTTCGGCTCATTCGAGGCGTTCTCGGCCCAACTGTCCACCGCCACCAAGGGTGTGCAGGGCTCCGGCTGGGGTGTCCTGGCGTGGGAGCCGCTGTCGCAGCGGCTGATCGTCGAGCAGATCTACGACCACCACGGCAACGTCGGGCAGGGCTCCACGCCGATCCTGGTCTTCGACGCCTGGGAGCACGCGTACTACCTGCAGTACAAGAACGTGCGCCCGGACTACGTCGACCGCCTGTGGAACCTGGTCAACTGGGCGGATGTGACCAAGCGGTTCGACGCGGCCCGCGCCGCCGGCAACCCGATCATCGTCGCGCCGTGACCGGCACCGGCCCGGAGCACGACGACAGCACGAGGGCCAGCACCCCCGAGCCGGCGGGTCCCGGGCCGGTCTTCCTCGGCGCTCAGCAGGCCGCCGGCGTCATCGCCGCCAAACACCGCGGGGACTTCGCCGGCGCCGAACAGCTCCTGGAAGCGATGGGTGACCCGCGCGCCCAAACCCGTGGCTTTTGCCTGCTCGCCGAACTGGCCCTCGCCCTGGTCCGTGCGCAGACCGGCCAGCCGATGGACGAGCTGATCCAAGAGTTGACCCTGCTGATGGCCGACTCTGCGACCAGCGGGCCACCCACCTGAAACGGCGGCGACGCCCACTTCACCTGATCACCGGGGGTGCGGTAGCGGCTGGTGTCTGCGCTAAACCGTTAGGCACCCCAGGTGCGCTGGCTGACCAAGGGGCCGGCGGGCTCATGGGCGGTTGCGGCTTCTTGGTCGAACCTTGCCCTGCCCCTTACCTTTTCCTGGCCCGCTCCTGGACGGTGACTGCCTAACGTCTTCGATGTCCCCAGTTACGGACGTCGACCTGGTTCGGCGGTTATGGAAGAGGCCCCTGTCGTGAAGCTGAAGCTGATCATTCCCGCTGCTCTGCTCGTCGTCGCTGGTCTGTCGGCGTGCTCGCCCGCGTCGGAGACGGCGACGACGCCGGCCGGTAACCAGCAGGCCGCCGGTGCGCAGACTCAGACGGGTGCGGAGGATAACGACAACGATGGCGGCACGGAGACCAAGGAGGAGCCGCTGACCGGTGAGCTGAAGGAGAAGGCCGAGGCGGCGGCCTTGGCGAAATTCCCGGGCACGGTGAAGAAGAGCGAGCACGACGCGGAGAAGCCGGGCCTGTACGCGGTGGAGATCGAGAAGAAGGGCGGCGGTGAGGTCGAGGTGTACCTGGACACCGAGTTCAACGTGGTCGGCACCAAGAATGAGTCCGGCGACAAGGACTGAGCCTGGCTGAACTGCGGCGGTGGCCGTGTTCGTATCCCCGGATACGGCCGCGCGGCGGCGTGAGCGCACGTGATCAGCGAGATGAGGGCGGACACGGTGGTGGGCGCAGGACAGGCCGGGCGAGCGGTGCCGATGCGGGTACTGCTCGTCGAGGACGATTACCGGATCGCGGGTCCGCTGGCCGAGGGTCTGGGCCGTTACGGCTTCACCGTGGAGCATGTCGGTTCCGGCGCCGCCGCGTTGACCGCTGGCCCGGCCGATCTGGTGCTGCTGGACCTGGGCTTGCCTGACATCGACGGCATCGACGTATGCCGGGCGCTGCGGACGGTTTCACCGGTTCCGGTGATCATGTTGACTGCCCGGGATGCGGAGAGCGACCGTGTCGTCGGGTTGGAACTGGGTGCGGACGACTACCTCGCGAAACCGTTCAGCTTGCGGGAGTTGATTGCCCGGATCAGGGCGGTGCTGCGCCGTGCCCATGCCGAGCCGGTGCCGTTCGCCGGTGTGGTGGTCCCGGTCGCGGTGGTTGCGGAAAGCCGTGCGCCTGAGCGGACGGCCGCGCCGGCCGGTGTGCAGTCGCTGGGCCCGCTGGTGCTGGACCGGCGGACCCGGCAGGTGCAGGTCGCCGGCCGGCAGGTGGCGTTCGCGCCGAAGGAGTTCGATCTGTTGGCACTGCTGGCCGAGGACCCGGGTGCGGTGTATTCGCGGCAGCAGATCCTGGACAGAGTCTGGGATCCGCACTACTTCGGGCCGACCAAGACCTTGGATGTGCACGTGGCCGCGGTGCGTCGCAAGCTCGGTGATCCGGCGGCGATCGAGACGATCCGCCGGGTCGGGTTCCGGTTGACCTGGACCGGCGAGCAGGTGCCGGCATGACCCGGCGGTTGCTGATCTCGTACTTGTCGCTGGTGCTGCTGGTTCTGGTGGCTCTGGAGATTCCGCTGGGCGTGGTCTACACCCGCGGTACCGGCGAGCGGTTGCTGGCCGGGATGGAACGCGACGCGGTGGTGCTGGCCGAGCGCAGCGAGGAGGCCATCGAGGAAGGCGAGCGGGATCGGGTGCCGGGACTGCTTGCCGCCTACACCGGCAGCATGGGCGGCCGGGTCGTGGTGATCGACCATGATGGTGACCTGGTCGCGGACACCGCGCCCGGCCGGTCGACGCGCCCGGCGGATCCCGTCGCCCTTACCCGGGCGTTGGACTCGCAGCGCAGCTCGGGCTATCTGGCTGCCGCCGATGCGTGGGTGGTCACGGTCCCGGCCGCGTCCGGGACGACGATCCGAGGCGCGGTACAGCTGAGCTTCCCGGCCGCAGCCGCGACTGCGCAGAACGCGCAGGTGTGGTGGGTGCTGACCGGTGCCGGGGTTGCGGTGCTGCTGGTGGCCGCAGCCGTCGCGGCGGGGCTGGCGCGCTGGATGAGCCGACCGTTGCGCGATCTGGAGCAAGCGACCGCGAGGCTGGCCGACGGGGTGGCTCCGGATGCTGCGCGGTTGGATCAGGGACCACCGGAGCTCCGGCGGCTGGCAGCGACGTTCACCACGACCGCGGACCGGTTGCAGCGGCTGATCGCCGGGCAGCGGGCGTTCGCCGCGGACGCTTCACATCAGTTGAAGACGCCGCTGACCGCGCTGCGGCTGCGGCTGGAGAACCTCGAACCAGCCCTGGATCCGCAGGCGTATCCGAGTCTGGACGAGGCGGTCGCCGAAACTGACCGGCTCGCCCGCATGGTGCAGGGCCTACTGGCCCTGGCCCGCCTCGACGATGCCGCGATCGCGCCGGTGGCCGTCGACGCCGACTCAGTGATCGCCGACCGGGCCGCCGGGTGGGCGGCATTCGCCCAGGAACAGCAAGTGACGCTGACCGTGACCGGAGCACCGGCCGGTGAAGTTCTGGCGGTACCGGGCGCGCTGGAACAGATCCTGGACAACCTGCTCGCGAACGCGCTGCGCGTCGCCCCGGCCGGCAGCACGCTGACGATCACCACCCAGCAGGACAGCAGAACCGTCACCACGATCCATGTCATCGATGAAGGACCGGGGATGAGCGAGCACGACCGGCGCCGGGCCTTCGACCGGTTCTGGCGATCGCCGCAGGCCCGCGACGACGGATCCGGGCTCGGCCTGGCCATCGTCGAACGACTCGTGCACGCCGGCGGCGGCCACATCCACCTCGATCAAGCGCCTACCGGCGGTATCGACGCCGTCATCCAGCTGAGCCGGGCACCACAACGGCCGGCACCCCTGCTGCGGCGCCCACGTACTCAAGTCCTGCAAACCTTGGGCTGACACCCGCATCACGAAGGAGACGGATGGGACAATTCCGGATGTAGTCGTGTCGTCCCCTCCGACGCGAGTGACCTGCTCGCGCGAAGGGACATCCGTATGCCGCTGTGGCCGAACACAGGGACGCCGACCGAAGACGCCCGGCTCACGTCGATGATCCGGATCAACGCACTGATCCTGATCGCCTCACTGTCGCTGGTGATGTGCGCACCCCGGTTCGGCAACCTCGAACGCGACCAGTACGTCAGCTACGCCCTCGGCTACACCGCATCGCTGGCCACCGCCGCCGGAACCTGGCTGCGCCTGCGCCGTCACCATCAACTGCTCCTGCTGGCGGCCCTGGCCGTGGCCATGATCGCAGCGATCTGGATGGCCGTCGACGTGGTGCTCGTCACGTCTGTCGCCATGTAACCCCCTCGGCCTTTCGCCATTGGTTCCTCGATCCCCGTGCCGGGGCATCAGGCGCCGACTTCTCTGATCCCGACTCCGACACGAGGTGCACCATGTTCAGAGGACCGTCATCTGACTCGCCGGACGAAGCCGCCAGCTGGTCCCGGGAGGATCTGCACGGCGCGTCCCCGCGGTTCGATGCGCGGGTGGCGTTCGGATACGACGCGGACGCGGAAGGTAGCTACTACCCCGATCCGGAGGACTACCCGCCGACGGTCGCCGGTAGCTCGGCGCCGCCGCCGGCGTTCACCGACGAGCCCGCCGAATCGTCATCACTCCGATCCGGCCGGGGCCTTGTCAGCGAGTCGCGGCCTTCGGGATCCGGTGCGGCCTGGCGAACGCCAAGCGGCCGGGCTGCACGAGTGGCGGTCACGGTGGCCGCAGCAGTCCTGGGACTGGCCGCCGCAGCCGCCGGCGTCGCCCAGCTCAGCGCCGCGCCACCCCAGTCGACGGCGCCGGCCACATCCGAGACCGCCACGACTGCACCGCCCGATACCGGGCAGAACACCGACCCGGAGGTGACCACGCAGGACCCGATCGAGGCGACGGCCGAGGTTCCAGAGACACCGGCGAGCACGGCCGCCCGGCCATCGCCGCAGCAGAACGATCGCGGGGAAACCCAGAATGACGACCGCGGCGAGGAGCGGGACGAGGATTGACCGCGTGTGATGCCGCCTGATGGGCTCGCTGCCCGACGTACAAAGGTCTTGCAACAGTTGCGGGCTATCGTGCCGATCATGCATGGCGTGCCGGACTCTGCCGGATGAGCTGGCAGACCGGCCTCACCGGCTTCCTCGCCGGGCTGCTGATCTCCGTCATCACGTCGCCGGTCGGGGTTTCGGGCGCGGTGTTCCTGCTGCCGGTGCAGCTGAGTGTGCTACACGTGCCCAACCCGGCTGTCACTGCGACCAACCTGCTGTTCAACGTCGTCTCCGGGCCCGGCGCCCTGGCCCGCTACCGGCACAACGGTCAGCTCACCGGTGCCCTTACGCGGCTGCTGATCGCCGGAACGGTCCCGGGCGTCATCCTCGGCGCGATCATCCGGGTGTTCGCCATCCCCGGACCGCAGATCTTCCGGCTCGTGGCCGCCGCGGTCCTGCTCCCGCTCGGCCTCTGGCTCTGCACCCGCACCCTGCGCGCCGATGCCTGCGACCGGCCGCCGCTGTCACGCCGGGTCATCCTCGGACTCAGCCCGATCACCGGCACCGTCGGCGGCATCTACGGCATCGGCGGCGGATCCATCCTCGGTCCGATCCTCGCCGGTCGCGGCATCCCGAGGACCCGGATCGCGCCCGCCGCCCTGGCCTCAACCCTGCTCACCTCGATCGTCGGTGCCGCCACCTACGGCATTCTCGCCCTGACCAGCAGCGGCGACATCGCCCCGCACTGGATCCTCGGCCTGCTCTGCGGCGCTGGTGGCCTGATCGGCGGTTACCTCGGTGCCCGGCTCCAGCCCTACCTGCCCGAGAAGGCGCTGCAGCTGCTGCTCGGGGTTCTGGCCACGATTCTGGCGATCCTCTACCTGATCCAAGGCTCCCGCGGCCGGTAACCAGCCACGCACCCATCGAGGCAGACCTGGCTTCGGTCGCGGCGTTCGGCGACCGGATGTCGATGACCTCCGGGACCGCCTCACCTCGACGAAAATCCCACGGTCACACGTTCACGGCCCATCAGGACGGTTGAGCATGGCCTGCGTTCGGACTGGCGGTTGCCGACGCTCGTGAGAGCGCGAGCGCCGGCCATACGGGATGCGGCCGACGAACACCGTCAGGACCGACCCTTGCATCCGGTACCTAGGTACGGGCTTACCGTCGTCACATGACCGCCACTGATCCGGTGTGGGTGCCCGAGACGTGCACGCTGCCCACCGCCGAACAGCCGTTACGGCTTGCCGAGTTCGACAACCTGTTCACCACCTCCCTGCGCGACATCACCACGACCAGCCCGACACAGGCGCGACTTGAGCTGGCCGGTCCGGCCGGACTGACCCAGCGGGTGCGGGACCTGACCGCGCGCGAGAGTAGCTGCTGCTCCTTCTTCGTTTTCACCGTCACGGCACAACCTGCCGCCGATGGCGAGACGGTGACCCTGGAGATCCAGGTGCCGCCGCAGCACACCGGCGTACTCGCCGCCCTCGTGCAACGGACCGCCACCGCCAAGGCCATCGAAGCCGATGACCCGGCTTGAGCGGCGGCAGGGCGGCATGACGGTGCCGCACCGTGATGGCCTGCGTACCGGTGAGGTCGCCGAACAAGCCGGCGTCAACATCCAGACGCTGCGTTACTACGAACGCCGCGGCCTGCTCGCCGAACCAATCCGCTCGACCGGCGGACACCGGCTCTACCCGGCCGACACCGTCGCCCTGCTCACCGTGATCAAAGCCGCGCAGCGGCTCGGGTTCACCCTCGACGAGGTCGCCGACCTGCTCGACGCCGGCCGCCGCCGGCACCCCAGCGCAGATCTGCAGCAACGCGCCATCGACAAGATCGCCGAGATCGAGGCGAAAATCGCCGACCTGACCGCCATCCGGGCCACCCTCACCGAAGTCGTCGACGCCCGCTGCGACAGCCTCACCAACTGCACCTGTGATGACTGCCCTATCCCGTTCCTGACCATCGGCACCGACCGCCCCGACGGAGACCCCGCATGAACCAGCCCCACCGGACGGCCACCACCAGGCCGATCCACCAGCACCCGGCGCCGGCCGTCGACAACGCACCACCAACCCGCAGCAAGATCACCGGAGCTCTCGCCGCCCTGGCCTGCGCCGCCTGCTGCGCGCTCCCACTACTGATCACCGCCGGCGTGCTCACCGGCGCCGGCGCGGCGCTGCTCGAACAGACCCTGCTCGCCCTCGCCGCAATCCTGGTGGCCGTCGCGCTGGGCACGTGGTGGCTGCACCGGCGGCGCAGCACCCAGCGGGCTTCCGCGGCCGGACCCGCGAGCGGGTGCGGCAGCGCCAGCTGCGGCTGCTGAGCCACCAATCACCCCACTGTCTGCCACCCGGCCCGCAACCGCAGGCCGCTGTACCGGCTCACCACCCGAGCGATCTTCCGATCCACCCTGCTGTTCGCCCTGGCCGCCGACGCCCGAGATCGGCGGCGCCTGGCTTATCGGGCAGGGCATACGCGAGGACAAGGACCTGCCCGGGATGGGCGCCGGCATCGCCGCCCTCGGCGCGTACGGCTTCGCCGCGAGCCTTCAGCCAGACTCGAACCGCGTCAGGCAAGGCCGGCGCGCTGCCCGTCCGCGAACTGCTGCACCTGCCGTGCAGCGTCCGCGGTGGCCTGGCGCACCGTGGTCACGATGGCCGCAGCCAGGTCATCGAAGTGCACCTCTGGGCCGGGCGGCGGGCGAAGGCGCAGGTCGACGAGACGCCCGGCCGAGTCCACCGTGGCCACCACAGCACCGTCCGGCGATGCCGCGCTCACCCGCATAGTCGCGAGGTCACGTTCGAACTGGTCGGCCAAATCCTGGTACTGCTCGTACCCGCCGTACACATCCTGCAAGCTGCTGCGCAGCTCTGCTGAAGCCGCGGCACTCGGCTGCTCGGACACCACAGATACCTACCCTCCTCGGCAGGGGAACTCGCCGACGGTACCCATGATCTACAACGGCGTGCACATCGGCGATGCCGCTGGGTAACGGATGGCTGCGGAAATGCCGCTTCGGTCGATCCGGCATTCCACCGACCGGCCGACCACCGGCAAGTTCAGCGGTTCAGGCCGGTGAGCCGGCTGAGCGCGGCGAAGCCATCGTCGGTGCCCGGCCAGTGTTTACGGACAGCGTCGAGGCCGGCACGGCGGACAGTGGAACGCAACACCGCAGTGATGATGATCGCGTCGTCGGCGTAGCCGAGGATCGGAATGAAGTCGGGGATGAGGTCGAACGGGATTGCCAGGTAGGCCAGCAGCAGGCCGAGGCGGATCCGCACACCGCGTGGCAGGGCCGGGTCGCCGGCCAGGCGGCGCAGCAGCCGCAGCAGATCCGGCAGCAGCCGCAGGGCTTCTTTGAGCTGTGCCTTGTCCGGCTTGGCGACCAGCAGCGCGATGAGCAGAGCGAGCCAGATCAGCAGCAGCGCGACACCGATGCTGATCAACAGTTGCCACCACCAGGCCATGGAACTCAATCCTCTCAGCGGGCAGGAACGTCATTGGAGATCGGCGCAATCTCGCGCGCCTCGGCGTTGAGTGCGGCGGCCTCGAAGGCGGCCAGAGCCTCGGCGCATTCCGCGACCGCCGCCTCGGCGGCGGCACGCCCGGGTGCCCCGAAGTAGTCCCGGTCGCTTATCTTCGCGAGCCAGCTACGGAAACGCTCCAGGTCGGCCTCGGACTCCTCGACCTCGGCGTAGGTCGCACGGCCGCGCGCCGTCTCCGTGGCGATCTCCTGCAGCATCGCGGGCGTCCGCTCGAGAACCTCGGCGTATTCGCTGTCCCGCGCGGCGTTGAACTGCTCGACCAGGGCCGCCTGCTCGGCTGGGTCGGCGATCTCGATCCGCAAGACCTGCCCGGTGCCGCCGTCAGTGTGAACACGGGCGAGCAGCCGCCGGACCTGCCGCTCGACCGGATCCCGGGCAGGTAACAGGCAGACGGACTGCTGCAGGTAGAGCGCACCGAGGGAGCGCAGCTTGCGCCACACCGCCACGCGCAGGCTGTCCGGGCCGCCGGCGCTGGAAATGCTGACCAGCAGCAGCGGCACTCTCCCCACCGTCGAGGTCATGCTACGAACGTAACATTTGGATGCTTCGTACGTATCAAGCCGCGCGGTTTCATGGTCAGGCGGGCAGCGTCGGCCGCTCGCGGATGACGGGCATACCCAGGCCGACCGGTCCTTGACCAGCGGGGCGGCGGTCGAGGGTGTCGAGCTTGGCCCAGGCGGCGTCCAGGCTGACGGTGAGACCCTGGATCTCGCCGAGCCAGCCCTGCGTCCGCGCCTCGTCGATGCGGTCTCGCAGGTTGGTGATGATCGCCGCCAGCCGGGGCCGTTGCGCGGCGTCGACGCGCAGCATCGGGCACCGCACGCAGGCGTGTTCGTGCTGGCAGGGGGTGCCGTAGGGGCGCCCGCACGTGCCGAGTTCGAGTTTGCGTAGCTGGAAGTGCTGCTGGAAGTCCTGCCATTCGGCGTCGGTGGGCTCGCGGTATTCGGCGCTGGAGCGTGTCGCCCGACGCTCGGCCAGAAACGAGCGGTAGGTGCGGATGAGATCGTCCTGGAAGACGGCCATATACGCCTGCGTGGTTTCGATGCTTTCGTGCCCGAGTAGCCGGGCGGCGATGTGGACAGGCAGGCCGCCGGCGACGGCTTCGGTGGCGAAGATCCGGCGGAAGTCGTGCGGGGTGAAGCGCAGCGGCTCGCCGGCCTGGTTGCTGAGCCCGGACAGGGCTAGGACTTCGTTGAGGGCTCGCTGCACGTGGGTGGTGCTCAGGACTTCGCGGCGCCAGCCGATGACGTGCTGGAACAGGTGGGGCAACAGCGGGCTGGTCGTGCGTTCGTGCGGGTCGTAGCGGGCGACCAGCGGGATCCGGCCGGTCTGCGGGTCGCGGAGCCGTTTGATGATCGCCGCCAGCACGCTGGCGAGCTCGGGGCTAACCAGTAGCAGGCGCTCCCTGTTGGACTTGGACGGGACGATCTGTAGCAGCGGAACGATCTCGCCGGTGTCGGGAAGCTGGTAGGAGACCAGCGCCAGCTGGGTGAGCTCCAGCAGTTCCTCGATGCGGATCCCGGTGTGTCGCAGGGTCTCGATGACCGCCCAGCCCCAGAACGCCGAGGTTTCGGCCAGGGTCACGTTGACCTGGACGTTGGTCGTCAGGTCCGTGACCCAGACGTGGTCGGGGCCGCGCTGGCGTTCCCGCAAGGTGGCGGACTTCGGGGCGGTGCGCAGGAACGTGGCACCGTCGTGGTCGAACGTGGCGCCCAGCTCAGTGCCGGATGCCGCAGCCAGCAACATCTGCTGACGAGCACGGTGGCGTTCGGCGGCCGCGACCAGCGCCGGCAACGCCGGCAGGCGGTCCCGGACGCGTTGATGCATCTCCGCGGTGACCTGTTTGCGGACCTTGTCGCAGCTTTCGACGTCGCTGCGGCGCACCGGGCAGGCAACCGCGAACGGCGCCCACGACGGGTCTTCCGCAGCCCATTCCTGGATGTCGAGGTAGAACGCTCGCACCCGCAGGAACAACGTGCCGAGGCTGCGGCGCCGCCGGCCGGCGGGCGCCGGCCCTTTGACGGTCGCGGCCCGCTCCTTCCAGGCGACCGCGATCTCCGTGGGCAGGTTCAGCGAATCGATGCCGGGATGGTGCTTCTCCAGATCAACCCAGAAGTTACGGACTAGGCTGCCGACCAACCCGGTGAACGTGCTGTAGTCGAGCGCGGCCCGGCGCTCGTCGCAGTAGCGGACCAGGACATCGCGGATCGGCCGGCACTTCACTCCGAAAGCGTCGACCAGCTCCGCGGTCGGCCGCTGGCCGGCGCGCAGCGCGGCACGCATCGTGGTCTTACCGGGTAACACGTCGACGGCCGTCAGCAGTTCCCAGGCGGCGTGCAGACCGGGCATGTGCCGACCCATGACCGGGACGCTCCACGCTCTGGCCTGGAAGAAGTCCTCAGCATCCAGCTGCTCGAGGTCCTTGCCGGTGTGCAAAACCAGCTTGGCCAGCGCGACCAGCGGCTGATACTGCCGGCGACCGGTCATGCCGAGCTTGATCGCCACGGCCGCCACCTGCTCGAACAGCTGCGGGCTGACCGTCAGCCGGACGTCGTCGAACAGCGCGTTCGCCCGATAGCTGAGCAGGAAGTCGTAGCTGGGACGCAGCACGCGCGCGGTCAGCAGGCTCCGCATGCCCAGCCTGAGCTGATCAACCTTGTAGGCGTCCGCGCCGGGCGCAATCCGCGATGGCCACGACCTGTCGTGAACCCCGGCGGCGAGCCAGCGGTCCTGCCAGCCCTCGCCCGGCATCGTGTCCAGCCATTGCAGAATCCAGCCGGCCCCGCGCAGCCGGGCATTACGAGCCGCGCACAAGGCCGGCCAGGTCGGCAGTTCGCCGAGCACGTCCAGGACGCTGTCGATATCGGCGCGGTCGGTAAGCGGGAGTGGGTGCGGCCGCTGCACGCAGGGCTGATTGGCGAAACTCGACGAGTGCCGCCGCGAGGACTCGACGAACAAACTGGTGCTCACCGGCCGCCTCCGGCACCGAACAACACCGCCATGTCGGCAGCGTCGTACACAGCCACCGGTGGACCCGGCGGCGGCTGCACCGCGCGCTCCTCACGGTCGGCGTGGTGCTGGCGGACGCGAGCGATGACCGTCGCATCATCATCTTCGAGATAGATCTGCGTGGTCGTCAAGTGAGCGTGCCCGAGTAGAACCTGGATGTCGCGCAGCGACAGATTCGCATCCCGGGTCATCC
The DNA here is from genome assembly GCF_051380535.1 of Actinoplanes sp. HUAS TT8. Taxonomy (NCBI): domain Bacteria; kingdom Bacillati; phylum Actinomycetota; class Actinomycetes; order Micromonosporales; family Micromonosporaceae; genus Actinoplanes; species Actinoplanes sp. HUAS TT8. The sequence continues at coordinate 200,758 of NZ_CP195646.1, forward strand.
GCAGAGCGCAGGTGTGCCGCAGGTCGTGCATCGACCAGTTCGCGCCCAACAGCGCATTCGCCCGGCGCAGGACGGCCCGCAGCGCGTCGTAGGTGAGCGTGATACGCCGAAGTCGGGCATCCTCCTGACGCCGTCGGCGCAAGGTCCACCACAGTGCCTCGCCCGGCGCCAGCCGAGCAAGCCCCGCCAGATAGAGCCGAAGCCACACGAACGCCTCCGGACTGGCCGGCAACCACTGCTCGGCGTCGGTGCCCTTACGCCGGACCCGGATCAGCTGCCCGCCCCAGTCCAGGTCGCAGGCACGCAGGCCGAGCAACTCGCTCGCCCGCGCCGCCGTGCTGATCGCCAGCACCAGCAACGCCCGGTCACGAGGCGAGCCCAACGCCGTGAACAGGTCGTTCCACGCCGCGTCCGGCATCGCCCGGGGACGGCGCCTCGGCACCCGAGGGTTGTAACGCAACCGACCCTCCGGCCGGAACGGCTGCAACGGGTTGTGATGCGCGTTCGGCCGGCGACCGCCGCCGCGCCGCGCGAGCGGCACCGGATTGATCAAGGGCCCGCAACCCTGCTCGATCCAGAAGTCGTAGAACGTACGCAGGACCGCGTTGTTGTGCCGAACCGTCCGCGGCTTGTATTCATCGTCCAGGTACTGCTTTCGCGTCACCGCGTTAACCGTGCCCGCGAGCTTCAGCGACGCGGTCCGGCGACCTGCCACCGGCTTGACCGCCTGTCTCAACCAGAGCACGAAGTCGCGGTTCTCCACCGCGGTCGCCTGACTCCAGCCGACCTCAACCGCCCGCAGAAACCGCCACCACCGCAACAGCGCGAAAGCGTAACTACGGACCGATCCAGGCCGGTTGCCGCACGCGGCGAAGTCTCGCAGGAACGTCTGCACCGGCGTGACCGCAACGCCGGCGTCATCCAGCATCGCGAACGGCACCATGCCATCGACCGGGACCACTCGGCCCCACGACGGCAACACGATCGCGGCGACGTCGCGCTCTCGCTGCTCCAGGTCTTGCACGACCACCAGCCCGTCTCCCGAGATGGAACTCCTCGTGAGAACTGTCACGCCCACCCTGGACAACTACTCTGCGTATACCGAAACGTTCACCCTGTCCCGGCGCGGCGTAGTCCGGTCAACAAGGTGCCGGGCGTGATGGGTGTAGGTGAGTTCGGGTACGGAAGTGAACGCGTCGTCGATCGTGGTCACGGCACTCCTTGCGGCGGGCGGCAGGGGTCAGATGCTGGTGCGGTCGGTACTGCGGGTGGCGATCCGGTGCTCGGCGCAGACGCGGCCCTCGCCGGCCATGCGCCGCCACAACCGGGCCTTGTTCAGCGTGATCGCGTCACGCGCCACGGCGATGCGCAGCCGGCCCGGCCCGCTCAGCAGCACGCCGCCCGGCGCGAACCGGAGTCGTCCGGTCGAGGAGCGCGGATGAAGGCGATTCGGGGCCGTGGCCGGGCCCAGGATTTGGCCCGGCATCACTGCCAGCCACTGAGCTGCAGACGGGTGCCGGCTCGCCACGCGTCGATCGCCGCGACCGTGTACGGGTAGGTGTTCTCCGGGATCTCGTCCAGCCCGAACCAGCGGACCTCGCCGCATTTGTGCGGCTCCCCATTGATCGGCACGCCGTGCCGGACAGGGTCATATGCGGCGGCGAAAATCAGCCCGATCCGGGCGTGCCAAGCGCTGCGGTGATGCACGACGCCGACGAACTGCGGCTCGTCGCCCTCGAAGCGCACGCCGATCTCCTCGGCCGCTTCCCGACGGATCCCGGTGATCGCATCCTCGCCGTGCTCCAGCTTGCCGCTGGGACAATTCCACTGATTATCGGCGTATCCGGTGTTCTGCCGCAGCGCGAGCAGGATGCGGTCGCCGTGGGCGAGCAGGAGGAAGACGTCGACCGGGTGCAGCGGTGGCGGCTCGCTCGACGGCTCGGGGCGGTGCGGATCGCTCAACGTTGTCTCCTTCGACCGATCAGACCAGAACGTTTCGGACGTGGGCCGGACCCGCTGGTGCGGGCAGATCGGCCAGCCGGCTCAGTTGGCCCGGCCGCGGCCAGCGCAGGCCAGTGGCGAGCAGCTGTTCGATAAGGGGCGCGGGCGGGAGAAATAGTGCCTCGAACCAACCGATCGGTCACCAGGCCGCATGCGGTCGGGCGCAGCAGCGCGGTGCTGATTCCGACCGGATCAGCCGGGAATCCGGCGGGCGTGGGTGTCCTACAGTCGATCATCACGCGCGTCACGGCGTTGAGGACCGGATCGCGGGCGTACCCGGGTAGGGCGGTCACCGGCGACCGCCGATGTGATGGACCTGCACGTCGAGGTACAGGTTGGTCTGCTCGCGACTGGTCAGGTGGATCACCGGCGCACCGTGGAAGTGCTGGGCGATGCAGGCCCGGACTTTCGGCAGGTGGGTACGCCGGAACCGCCAGGCCACGTAGAACAGAAACGACCCGTTGATGCGGTCGAGCACGCCGTCGGGGTGCCGGCCACCGCGGTAGCGCCATCGCCGTTGCGCGATGCCCCAAAGGCAGACCAGCGGGTGCGGGTCAACGATGATCACCGTGTCGGCCCGGGCGAGCCGGATCGGCAGCGATGCCAGCGACGTCCCGTCGATAATCCACGTTTCGGCGGCGGCGGCCGTGCGCTGGCTGTCGGCAAAGACGTCGTCGGCGACCGTGGTCCCGTCGTCGGCGTAACGCAGGTCGTCCAGGTGCGTGACCGGGATGCCGAGCAGCTCGCCGAGCCGGTTGGCCAGCACGGTCTTCCCGCTACCCCCATTCCCGACGACCGCGATCCGGTTCACGCAAGGCCCTCCCTGCAGTCGGCGTTGTCGGCGGCACCGGGTCCCATCAGCCGCTCGACGGTGTCGCCGCGCCGGATCGGGTCCGCGAACCGGCCGCGTCGCATCGGATCGGTCATGCCGGTGTCTCCGATCGTGGGGCATCCGCTGTGCCGGTGCTCGCGGCTCGGCGGGTGCGGGGCCAGGCTTGCCAAGGCAGGATGACGATGGTGGCCAGCAGCACGGCGGCCAGCAGCAGCAGTGCCGTCCGGGCGCCGAGCAGCGCGGCGGCGAGCCCACCGGCGGCGATCATGGCGGGTTGGGCGATCTTGCCGCTGACGGCCCAGGCGGCGGCGACCCGGGCGAGGTAGCCGTCGGCGGTGGCGTGCATCCGGTAGGTCGCGAAGGCGGGATTGAACACTCCGGCGGCGAACAGCAGGGCGGTGTCCGCGCTGACGATCATGGCAAGACCGGCTGGTGTTCCGGGGGCGAGCGGGATGATGCCCATCCACAGGCAGCGGGCCGCGCCGGCGACCAGCAGGACGCGCATCAGCCCGGTCCGGGCGATGATCCGCGGGGCCACCAGCGAGCCGAGCACCCCGGCCGCGCAGGGCAGCCCGAGGGCCAGGCCGTACTCGGCGGGCCTGAAGCCGAGGCCGCGCAGCATCAGTACCGCGATGAGCGGGGTGGAGGCGACGATGCAGCCGCCGAAGATCAGGGCGTGCGCGAACAGGCGCCGCAGGACAGGATGGGCCGCGATATGCCGCCAGCCCGCGGTCATCTCCCATACCGAGTGCCGGCCCTGGCGCGGGGCGGCGGGGCGGGGTTCGGGCTGCCGGATCCGGGCCAGGAACACGGCGGAGGCCGCGAAACTTGCCGCGTCGACCAGCACCGTGGCCAGCGCGCCGAACCGCGACACGAGCAGGCCGCCTACCGGTGGGCCGGCGGTGCTGGCCGTCCACGTGGTCGTCTCCCACCGGCTGTTGATCGCCGTAAGCCGGGCGGCCGGCACCAGGTGCTTGAGGAACGCGGTGCTGGCCGCCGACGACCCGATCGTCCCGACCGTCTGCGCGGCGGCGACCGCACACAGCTGACCGAAGGTCAGCTTGTCCAGCCACGCCGCGACCGGCACGCTGAGCAGGGCCACGCAGCGCAACACGTCCGCGCTGATCATGGCAGGCCGTTTGCGGTGGAACTCCAGCCACGGCCCGAGCGGCATGATCGTCACCGCGCCGGCGACGCCAGCCACCGCGGCCAGCAGCGACACCTGCCAGTCGGAGGCGTCCAAGGTCAGGATCGCGACCAGCGGCAGGGCACCGGCGCCGACCCCGCTGCCGGCCTGCGACACCGCGTACGCCGCCCACGCCTGCCGCACCTCCCGCTGGGCACCGCCGCTGGCGGGCGGCAGGTGCGGGTCGACGCCGATGCCGGCCGCGCGGTCAGCAGCCACCGTGCTGGCCTCCTGTCGCCGGGCCGGGTGATGCGTCGCCGACGAGGCCCAGCGCGACGTGCTGTGCGTAGTGGTCGGCGATCCCGGCCCGCACGTCGTCGATGACGTTGTAGTGCACGGCGATCCCGAGCGCGGTCCGCAGCACGTCCTCGACCTCTTTGACGAGTTTCGCCCGGTCGAACGGTCCGTGCTTGGCGACTTTGACGCCCGTTCCCTCCGCGTGGTTGACCTGCTGGGCGAGTTCGCCGGCCTCTTCCAGCAGCCGCGTCACCCGCTCGAACGGGCCGTTGTGGTCCGGGAACCGGCGCGTCAGCGCGTGCACCGTCGCCACCAGCTGCGTGAAGGTGTCGGCTGCGGCACCCGCACCCGACGGTTCGTCCCGGTCCTGATGCGGCACATCGGTCGCCGGGCGGGTCATGTCGTGGCCGACCCGGTCAGGCGCGGCTGCTGCGTCGGCGAGCTCACCATGGTCGGAGGCGGCCGGTACCTCGTCCGGAGCGTTGTCGTCGGGACTCACGACGTGACCCCGGAGCTGAGGTATCCCGCCGCCTGCAGGGTGAAGAGCTCCTGGTACCGGCCGCCGGCAGTGACGAGCTGCTGGTGTGTGCCTTCCTCGATGAGCCGGCCGTGATGCAGGACGAAGATCCGATCGGCATGCATCACGTTGGCGAGCCGATGGGTGATCAGGATGGTGGTCCGCCGGCCCTGGCGCCCGCGGATCGCCTGGAACAAGGTGTCTTCGGCGCGGGGGTCCAACGCCGAGGACGGCTCGTCCATGATCAGCAGGTCGGCGTCGCGCAGGAAGCCTCTGCTGGCGGTGATCCGCTGCCACTGTCCACCGGAGAGGTCCTGGCCGTCGGCGAACGTGCGGTCGAGCAGCGTGTCGTAGCCGTGCGGCAGATCCTGGATCATGTCGTGGGCCGCCGCCAGCTGGGCGGCTTGCTCGATCCGGGTCTGATCCGGTGCCGTATCGATGTCGCCGAGGGCGATGTTGGTGGCCGCGGTGAACGGAAATTTGTGATGTTCCTGCAGGACCACCGCGGTCCGGGCGCTGAGCGCGGCGCTGTCCCAGCCGGCCAGCTCCCGGCCGTTCCACAAGATGTCGCCGGAGCTGGGGTCACGCAGCCCGGCGATCAGGGCCGCCAGCGTTGACTTGCCCGACCCGTTTTCGCCCACCAGGGCGACGGTCTGCCCCGCCTTGATCGTCAGCGTGACGTCATCGACGGCCGGGGTGTCCCGCTCCGGGTAGTGATGGCTGACGCCGCGCACGGTCAGCTCCTGCAGCGGGCCGGGCTGTGGCGGCGCCGGGTCTGGTTGCTGCGGCAGGTAGTCACCGGCACGTCTGAGGAAGGCGACGTACTCGTTGAAGTGCTGGCCTTCGGTGAAGACCCGATCGGTCTGGAAGGTCACCTGGGTCAAGGCCCGCTGGGCGGCCTGGACGGCCACGACGCACGTCGCGGCGGCAGCTAGCGGGATCCGGCCATCGAGCAGTAACACGCCGAGCAGGACGTAGACCCCGGCGGATGCCAGGCCGCTGATCACCGCGCCGAGACTGGTCGTGGTGGTCATCCGGCGCGCCAGCGCCATCTCCACCGCGGTCTGTGCGCCCATCACCTTGTCGTACAGGCCCAGAACGAAGTTACGCAGACCGTACGACCGTAACTCCGACGCGGAGACCCGCTCGGCCATCAACCTTTGCAGCACCCACATCCGGCGCCGGCGGCCCGAGCTCTCCAGGTAGGTCTGGAACTTCACGTGGCCCGCCCGCAGGGCGGCGTACCCGTTTGGGGCGGTAGCCACGATGAGGGCCACCAGCAGCAGCGGGTGGATGACGACGACCGCGACGGTGACCGCGCACAGGCTGACCACACCGGCCAGCAGGTTCATCACGCCCTGGACCAGGTCGATCACCGAGTCGGAGCCGCGGGAGGCGCGTTCCATGCTGTCGGCGAAGCTGTCCTGATCGAAGGCGTCCAACCGGACCGCGGTTGTGCTTTCGAACAGCCGCCGCTCCGCCCGCTGGTTCACCTTCGGGGTCAGCCCGTTCATCGCATAGCCGGTCGCGATGCCCAGACCGCCACGGACAGCGGTGGCCGCAGCCAGCAACGCCAGGGCCGGCAGCGCCTCGCGCACCCGGTCCGGGGTCGGGCCGGCAGCGAACAGCGCCACCAGCACCCGCTGTGTCGCCAGCAGCCCGAACGTCGCCATCGCCCCCGCGGTCAGCGTCGCCACCGCGACAACTGCCGTGAGCAGCCGGTCGGCGGACCAGCTGACGCGCAGCGCCTCGACCACCAGCCGGGGCATGCCCGTGAACACCCCGAACAGGCCGGCGTCGACCCGGGCGCGCATGCCCTGCTCCCACCACATCGGCCGCAACTCCGGTAACACCGACTCGGGCATGGCTCTGTCTGGCTGTTGCGGAACGGACCTGCCCTGGCCGGTCTCATGGAAGGTTGCGCTCACTCGATCAGTCCTCCTCGTGGCTGGTCAGACATGGTCGGGATGCAACTCAGAGCCGAGGTGACGGCCGGATCGTCATGGCATATCGGTACCGGAGTGAGCGCGGTCCGGGCTGTCGGGCACGCGACGGAGTCAGCCGAACCGGGCCCCGTTTTCGCACATATGGTCGAATGCCGCGTGTCGCAGCGGGCCCGTCAGATCCGCCGGCGCCACGGTGGCGGTTACCGGCCAGACACATCGACAGCCTCGACGATGCGGTCGTCTGGCGCCTGCACCGGGGCGCATCCTTTGCTGCCGAGTATGTCGTCGTGCCGGCGGCGGATCGCGGCGGTCACCTGGTCGACGATGCCGAGGTCAAGGGCGATACTAACGGCGGCCCGCAGGACGTCGGACAGCTCCGCGGCAAGCTCGCCGGCATCGAACGCACCGTGCTTCTCGCGCTTGAGACCGGTGCCGGCCCAGATGTTGATCTGCCTGGCGACTTCACCGGTCTCCTCGGTCAGCTTCGCCAACCTGACGAACGCTCCCGTATCGGCGGGATAGCGCGCAGCCAGCTCGTGGGCGGTGGCCACCAGCAGGTCGAACGGCTCGTCAGCCGTGCTGTCGCCGGTCTGGATCGTGGCCGTCATGCGCTTCCTTCCGGCACGAGGGGGCGTCAGTTCGCGGAGACTTGGTGGTCGGCGGAGCAGTTGGTCCGAAGGTGCTCCGCCGAGGCCGTACCGGGGATGACGAGCATCGCCGGGGAACGGGCCAGCAGCGTGCGCAGCGTCTCGACCGGCCCGGGTGCCGCCGTTGGATCGTTGGCGGTCGGCAGGGTGATGCCGGCGTCGAACGGCTTGTAGGCGACGTAGGCCAGACCGTTGGTCTCGCAGTAGCCGAGGACCGGATCGGTGCTGGTCACGGTGTGCTGGTTCTGGACGGCGGCGATGTCCGTGATCGCGCGGGCTTGTTCGAGCTGGTCGACGGTGACTTTCGACAGGCCGATGTGCCGAATCTTGCCGGCGCTCTGCAGGTCGACGAGCACGCCGAGCTGGTCGGCGAGCGGCACCTGCGGGTCGATGCGGTGCAGGTAGTACAGGTCGAGGGTGTCGATGCGCAGGCGGCGCAGGCTCAGTTCGGCGCACTGGGTCAGGTACTCCGGTCGGCCGCAGGGACGCCAGATGTTCGGTCCGGGCCGTAGCAGGCCGCCTTTGGTCGCGATGAGCAGGTCGTCGGGGTAGGGGTGCAACGCTTCGCGGATCAAGGTTTCGACGGTGTGCGGGCCATAGGCGTCCGCCGTGTCGAGATGGTTGATGCCGTGGTCGTGAACGGCGGCGCGCAGCAGGCGGCGGGCGGCGTCGGGGTCGGCGGGCAGGTCCCAGTGACCGGGGCCGGTGAGTTGCATGGTGCCGTAGCCGAGGCGCCGGACCGGCAGGTCACCGCCGATGGCGAAGGTTCGGGTGTCGGTGCTGCTGGTCATCGAGGTGCTTCTCCTATGGCCCCGGTGACGATGCGGAGGCCGTCAGTCGAACAGGGTGGGTTGCGGATCTTCGGCTGCGACAGTGGTCGTCGACTGCGGTGCTGCGAGGGGAATCGCGGCGACTGCGGCGAGTTGGCGCAATGTGGGTTCGGTGGCGAAGTGCTGGCGGATCAGGGCGGGAAGCAGCAGTGCCGCGCCGGTGGTGTCCCACAGCGCTCGGTGGGGCCGGCTGCCGTGTGCGGCGGCGGTGACGGCAGCGGTCAGTTGCAGGTGGGTCAGTAAGTCGGTGAGGCCGACTTTGCCGGGTATGGTGGCGGCTTTCGCGAGGCGCATCGTGTCGATGAGGCCGGCGATGGTCAGGTCGGGCAGGTGCCGGTGCAGCAGGCGCCAGTCGACGCCGATGTTGTGGCCGACCAGCCACGCGCCGCGCAGGCGGGCGAGCAGGGCGGGGCGGATGTCGTCGAGGGTGGGCTGGCCGTGCAGGGCGGCGCCGGCCAGCCCGGGTGAGATCCACGGCCGGGCGGGGATCACCCGGCCTGGATCGATGCCGGTGGTGTAGGCGGTGGCGATGTCCGGGTGCCCGTTGAGGAGCCGGACCGCGGCTATCTCGAGGATCTGCTCGTGGTCGCGTTCCTGGGCGCCGGTGCCTTCCAGATCGAGGGCGACCAGGTTCGCGGCGTGCCAGGGCACAGGTTCGGTGGTCACCGCGTTCACCGTACCGGCGCTCAGTCGTCCTCGGTGCGAGCCGCGAGCGCGAAGTTCTGCCTCACCCGTTCGAAGTCCGCGGCCTGGGCGGGGTCGAGGTCGTGGCCGGTCAACGACCTGCCGTGCGCGCCCAGCACGTGCGGCGTCTCGATGTCCCAGAACTGGTAGCCGAAGCGGTGTTGCAGGGCGTAGCGGCGCTGTTCTCCCAGGCCGGTGGTCCAGACGTGGCCGTCGTCGAACTCCCAAGGTGTGTCGAAGCCGAAGTGGTCGAGGGCGGCGCGCATCTGGTCGTCGGTGGGCTGCTGCAGGGCGTCGGCGCAGCGACGCTGCTGCTCCAGGGGGCAGATGTCGCACAGTTCGCGAACGCCCCAGTGGCCGTTGTAGTCGAACGTGGCGTGGGCGTAGGCGACGCCGCAGGACGTTTTCCGGAACAGCGGGGTGGTGCTGCCGGAAGCGCGCCAGGCCGCGACGACCCGGGCATCGAGATCGGCGGCCATTGTCTTGCGGCGGTGGTATTCGTCCTCGCTATACGGGACGGTGACGCCCAGGCTTTCGAGGTAGGTGGCGTTCTCCTGCTTGTGGTACAGGCCGGTGAACACCATCGCGTCGACGTCACGGCCGACCTCCAGGACGTGCGCCATGGTCTCCGGGCTGTCGTTCCAGCCCGGGGTGATCGGCCGCCAGTACAGGATGACGCCGGTCCGCTTGCGGTGCTCGGCTGCGGTGCGGATGGAGGTGACGGTCATGTTGCTCTTGGAGATCGGCTCGATCCGGTCGTCGGTGATGCCCGAGTAGGTGAACAGCAGCGTGACCCGCAGGTGCTGGAGGCTTTCCAGGAACGCCATGTCGTCGGCGGTGACCTTGAACCGGGTGATGACCAGCATGTGGTTGGTGAAGCCACGTTGGTCGAGGGCGGCCAGCACCTGGAACAGGTGCGGTTTGACGCCGGGCAGGAACGGGTCGGTGGCCTTGTTGAAGATCTGCAGCGGCGTGACGTGCGGCGTGAACATCGGGTGGCCGATCAGCAGGTCGATGGCCTGGTCGGTGGGCACGAGCAGCTGGGGGATCTTCATGTCGAAGTTGCCCCAGAAGTGCCGGACGCAATAACCGCAGTTGAGGGCGCAGCCGACGATGTGGTTGAGCGATAGGCCGCTCTTGCGGTTGCCGATGATCTGCGCGATGTACGGGTCGAGGCCGGCCTGCTCGGCCTCGGGCATCAGGCGCAGCTGTTTCGGGCCGGGGGAGATCGTCAGCAGGGTCGGACCGGTCATCGGGGGTCTCCATTCACGTGGGCGGAGATCGGGGCGCGCAGCAGATGGGTGTTGCCGGGCCCGTACCAGGTAGCGAAATCGGCGGCTGCAGCCGCGCTGGTGTCCGAGCTGTGGATGACGTTGTCGATCAGCCGGCCCTCCGCCGTAGCTTGGGCGAGGCTGTCGGCGGCGAATCGGCCGCGGATCGTGTCCGGTCCGGCGGCGGCGGGGTCGGTGGGGCCGAGCAGGGCCCGCAGCCGGGGCGCGGCGTCGGGGCCGTAGCCGAGCGCGACCGCCGCCTGCCGGCCGAGATAGATGCGGCGCAGTTCCGCGGGCACGTCGCGGCCGAGTTCGGCCGAGCGCGGCAGCATGTCGGCGTAGTGCGTGAAGATCTGCTCTTCGGTGGGGAACACCGTCGTGACGTGCAGGACGGTGAGGTGTTCGGCGATCATGGCCAGCACGGGGCTGAGCAGGTTCCGGTGCAGGCAGTCGGGTTTGAGCAGTATGACGGTCCAGAGGGTCCAGTCGACCGTCGGGGCGTCGGTCATGCCGGCTGCGTTGTCAGGTCGGGGCCGGCGAGCCGGTCGGGCCAGCGGGCGGCGAGTAGCCACCGGTGCGCAGGCGTCAGGGCGGCGGCGATGTCGTCGGTGACCCGGTGCCCGGCCTTGATCTGCTGGTATGCCTGGAAGATCAGCAGCACCTGCTGCCAGTAGTCGGGCAACGCCAGTTCGGCAGCCGCCTCGGCAGTCAATTCGCTGCCACCGGTGCGTAGGGCGCTCTCCCAGTCGAGTATTACCTCGAGGTCGCTGTCGCTGAGACCGGGCATTGGCGGGGCCGGGAACTGAGGGGCGGGCCGGCTGTCGGCTTCGGCGAGGATGGCGGTCACCTTGTCGCGGTCGAGGACGTTGATGTGCATCGAGCCGACGTGGTGGGTGTAGGTGCCGAGTTCGACGCCGAGGCGCCGGGCGGCGATCTCCTGGATCATCGTGAACGCGAACGTGTCGCCGAGCAGGCCGATGACCGCGTCGTTGCCGCGCATGTATCCGGTGGCGTGCAGACGGCCGCCGCGGAGCATGAACTGCAGCGCGAGGGTGCAAGCGACGTCCGGGTTGTCGACGCCGATCGGCTCGTGCGGGCGCATGATGACCATCGCCGCGCGTTTGCTGTCCGGGTCCTGTCGCAGCGCCTTCAGGCACCGGTCGAACTGAGACAGCCCGTCGTCGCCGCCCGGACCGAAGAGGCGGGGGCCGTACGCGGTGCCGGTCAGGGTGGTGCCGTCAGTGGACAGCTTCGCCAGTCGGGGCGCGTAGTAGCTGATCATGGACACGTCGGCGCGGCCGGAGACGTACCACAGCAGCTCGGCGTAGTTGAACGCGATGTTGGATTTGCGTGCGGTCAGCCAGGGGGTGCGCTGGGTCGGATCGGTGAGTCGGAAGCTGATGTTGGGTACTTCGAGGCCGTCCTTGCCGCGACCGGAGGTCTCGTACTCGGGGTCGGTGAGGATGCGGCGCAGCACCGCGGTGTAGGCGTCGGTGAACGTGTCGAACTCGGCCGGGGTGAGCATCAGCGACTCCTGACAGGGGCGGGCCGGGTCGTACCGGCGAGGTCGTGCAGGGCAGCGAGCAGCACGGCGGCTTGTCGTGAGACCCGGTACGGCTCCAGCAGGTCCAGACAGGCGCGGATCACGTCGGCGTGTTCGTCAGTGCCGGCGATGTCTTCGATCCAGCGGATCCGGTCGACAAGTTCTGCGGCGTCACGCACGTGCAAGATCTTCGGTGTGAGCCGCTCGGCGCCGACCGTGTCGGCCGGAGTCATCGGCAGGCACCCCTGGGTGACGGACTCGAACAGACGCGTCCCGAAGGCGCCTACGGTGCGGTAACGCTCAGGCTTCAACAGCACCGTCGCGAGCGCTTGGGCGTGCAGTCCCGCGACGTCAGCGAATCTGATCCGGCCGGTGAACTGCACGTGCGGCCATGCGCTCGTGTTCGTCCATTTGCCGGCGACCCGGTGATTCATCTGTGCGGCGGCGGGCGCGAACCAGCGGTCGAACGCCTCATCACGGCCGTACTGGTTGCCGACGTACACCAATGGCAGCGGGCGAGGAAGCCGGGCGAGGTCACTCGGGTCGGCGGTGTCGAGCCTCCTGTCCGGGACAGGAGACGTTACGGTGATCGCGCCCGTGCTGGGATGCAGCGCGGGGTCAGCGACGCGTACGTTCGCATGGCCTCGCAGCGGATCATCGGCGGGCAGCCACAGATCGTGATCCCACACGACAGTCGGCAACCCGAGGTCATGGGTGTAGTGGTCGAGCAGCTGCTGCTGGCGATGCAGATCGCAGGTGTGCCCCGGCGTCCCGCAAGCGGTGGTGTTGCGGCCGGGGAGCGGCCATCGCCACTCGAAAACGATGGCGTCGAGGCTCGGCAGCCCGGCATCGAACCGGTAGGTGCCGGTGAGATCGGTGCCGGCCTCGATCAAGTCACGATTGGCCTGCACCAGCACGACCTCGTGACCGGCTGCCTGTAATGCATCCACAAACGCGCGGCGGAAGCTACGTGCTCCATCCGGCGTGTCGAGCACCCCATCGGTGAGGAAACCCCAGCAGCTATATCCGATACGCAGGGGCGGACCGAGTGCTTCCGCGAGGGCAGGTGGCATGTTTCCTCCTGACTGTCGGGGTTCCCGGGGCCGGTTGAGACGGGTAGCAACAGGCCGGCCGGCGAACCCTCGCGGATGCCTTCGTCACCCTGTGGCCAGTGGCCGTTCGTACCCGGTCATCGACTGCCATTGTGTTGTTCCACCATCCGGCTTGCCGCTGTGGAGGGGAACGCCATCCAAGCGGGAATTTAGACGGGAACCTGGCGGGAATTTAGCCGACAAAAGTGGTGTCTGCCTGGGTAAAAGCGGCCATCGGGAGAATGGCAAGGTTGGTGGGTATCTATGCGGCAGCGGTTGGTGTGCGGCTGTCTGTCAAGCCCCGGGTTTGATGGAGAGTTAGTTAGCTGGTTTTCAGGGGTGCGGTGGCCGGGCGGGTCATCGCGTGTGATGCCTCGTGTTCAGCGGGTGGGACGTGCCCGATCTCGCCGTGCAGGCGCCGGTTGTTGTACCAGTCGATGTACTCGACGGTGGCCATCTCGAGGTCGTCGAGTCCTCGCCACGGGCCCTTGTTACGCACGAGTTCGGCCTTGAACAGGGAGTTGAACGCCTCGGCCATCGCGTTGTCATACGAATCGCCCTTCGACCCGACAGAGGCCACGGCGCCGGCATCGGCGAGCCGCTGGCTGTAACGGATTGCTCGATATTGGACCCCGCGGTCGGAATGGTGAATCAGTTTGCTCAGGTCAGCGCCCTGACTTTCGCGGCGCCAGACGGCCATTTTCAAGGCGTCGAGGGCGAGGTCGGTGTAGAGCGAGGTGGATACCTGCCAGCCGACGATCAGCCGGGAGTACACGTCGAGCACGAACGCGACGTAGACCCAGCCGATGCTGGTGCGTACGTAGGTCAGGTCAGCAACCCACAGCTGGTTCGGATGTTTCGCGGTGAAGTTACGTTTGACCAGGTCATGTGGCCGGTCGGTCTCGGCCGCGGGCCGGGTTGTGCGCGGTGACTTGTCGCGCAGCAGCCCGCGCAGCCCCGCGGCGCGCATGAGCCTTTCGACGGTGCAGCGGGCCACCGGCTCGCCCGTGCGGTGCAGCTCGTGCCAGATCTTGCGGGCGCCGTAGACGCCGTAGTTCTCCTGATGGACCTGTGTGATCCTCGCGGTCAGTTCGATGTCGCGGACCGTCCGGGCGCTGGCCGGGCGGGTCTTGGCGGCGTAGTAGGTTGACGGTGCGATCTGTGCCGGCGTGTCTTGGAGGGCCTGCAGGACCGGCTGGACACCGTGTTCCTCGTATTGCGAGTCGACGAAAGCGACCCTCACCGCGACGGACGGTCCAGCTCCGCCGCGAAGAAAGACGCCGCGGACTTCAAGATCTGATTCGCCCGGCGCAACTCACGATTCTCGCGTTCCAGAGCGGCGAGGCGCTCCGCGTCGCTGCTCGTCGTGCCCGGCCGATCACCGGCATCGACCTCAGCCTTCTTCACCCACGTCCGCAACGCTTCGGGATGAATCCCGAGCTGATCGGCGATCCGCCGGATCGCCCCGACCGCTGACGCCGGATCACGGCGGGCCTCGACCGCCAGCCGGGTCGCGCGCTCACGCAGCTCATCGGGGTACTTCTTCGGTGCCGCCATAACGAGATTCTCTCCCAGGTTTGGATGTCTCCATCAAACCCGGGGCGGAACAGTCAGCTCGCATCCCACCGATTACCTCGACGGTTTGGGATCGTCGGCCAGTGGCGCTTCGGGTGTCTGGCGCCTGGCGCATGTGAGAATGCTCCATAGGGCTTGGAGCTGAAGGTTGCACGGCGACGCACCCAGACCGTGGCAGGCGTTCGGGTGTGGAGGGCGCGGGCGATGCTGACGCAGCTGGCTCTCAGGCTGCGTTGAGCTGGCGCAGGTGCGCATCGAAGGACGTCACGAGGCTGGTCAGAATCGCCTTGCCCTTTGCCGCTGTTCCGGCTGAGGGGCGTCCGATTACGCCGCTACTCGTGTAGCCGGCCATACCTTCGATCAACAGGTGAGGTCGTGCGTTCGACCGGTGATCGGCAGACTTGAAGCCGTCACGCAGTGCGTCGGGCGCGACCGCTAGCAGGATGGAGACTTCGAGTTCGCCGGCGTGCATGTCCTCATGGTCATCCGTCTCGAGATCGGCGTCCTGACGCGCCTTCCGCCAGTCGTCTCGGCTCGGGAACAGCGTCATGGACCTGGGCGTAGCCGCGTTGGCGGACTGGACCACGTTGCTGAGGAAGTAGTTGCCGCCGTGGCCGCTGATGATCGCTAGTTTGTCGATGCCCTGAGCGGTGAGGCTGTCCACCACGTCGTCGATGACCGCGCTGACGGTGCGGTGGCTCAGGCTGATGGTCCCTGGCCAGGCCGCATGTTCGTGCGAGCAGGACATGGTGATCGGGGGCAGGACGAGCACGTTGTATGCAGTCGTGAGTTCTCCGGCTATGGCTGATGCGACGATCGTGTCGGTGGCCAGCGGAAGGTAACGGCCGTGCTGCTCGAAACTACCGACGGGCAGAATGGCGATCTTGGGCTGGCGGTCTCGGATGTCTGCCGTTGTCGCAAGGGTGATCAAGTCCATGATTCCGATACTGACAGTTGAGTGGCAACGGCTGCGCTGTGCTGCTGGAGGAATTTGGCCACGAGGTCAAGACCACGATGCGGCCTCAGCTGCACAGCGACGGGGAGCAGGGCTTGCACGACGCGGGCTGAGTCTGCCGCCCGCGACACCGCCAGCGCCTGCAGCCCTGCCTCAGCGCTCTTCTCCGGATGGCGTGGTGCGTGGGTTTCGGCGAGGTAGGCGTGCCAGATCCCGAGATCGACCGATCCGGCAGGCTGTTCGTCCGCGAGCACATCCGTCAGCAGCGCCGCTGCCTCCTGGTGGTTTCCCAGCAGATAGTGGCAGCGGGCCCGGATCCCATCGATGTACCGCACGTCGCAGTGCCGGGAGATGTGATCCTGAGGAGACGTTGAAGCGGTCTTCACATTGTGGTGGGCGACGTCCAAAGCTTCCAGCCCTGACTCGCTGCCGGCTAGAGCCAGTCCCTCGGCCAGCCTTGTCAGGCACAGTGCTTGGGTCCGGGTCGGCAGGGGGCCGTATCGCAGCGCTCTGCGCGACAACGCCACGGCGGAGGTGGGGTCGCCTGCATCGAGCGCTTGCTGGCTCTGCCGCATGAGTACGTACGCCTCCACCACAGCGTCGCCGGCGGCCTCCGCACGATGGCGTGCTCGGCGCAGCCAATCGTCGCCGGGAACGCCGTTGTTTGCGCATATCCAGCTCATGAACTCGGACCAGCGCGCATCTGCAACGGCGAGTCGTCCGGCCAGCTCGGAATCCTGCTGACGGAGCGCTTCCAGGCTCTGCATCTGCTTAGCCGCCAACGGCCGGACTGCGTTCCATCCCAGGGTTTCGGCCAGAGACGCGAGGTTGTCCAGCAGGACGAGCCATGGACCACTGACCGGTCCGCCGACAGCGAAGGCCACAAGCGGATCGGCGCCTTCGCCGGCATCGTTGAACGGTCCGGCGGCCAACGCATCTGCCGGCAGGGTGAACTGCTCAACGCGCCGTGTGGCAGTGCCAGAGTCGGCGAACATGGCACGGGAATTGACGAAGCCCAGCTCATCGTCGGTTGCGGCACCAAGAACCCTCCGAAGTGCCGCGCGCCGTTCGGAGCCCGGCCAGGAAACCACGCCTCTCTCGATCTTGCCGATGTCGTTGTCGTTCATGGAGTGCAGACGTGGCAGATGCTGGTTCGCCGCGTCGGCGACTGCTTGCCGCGTGAGTTGAAGGCGTGTGCGCGCCACGCGGAACCGTTCATTGCGCTGATGCTCGGTTCGCGCCACCGCCACTCCTTCCCGGGCCGGATGGCGTCGGTCACAGTCGGGAAATGGTCCCAAAGACCATGCGAAGCGCACAACCCACTGAACGGAACGGCCGGAGGCGAAGCACGATGCGGCTGCCGACACCTTGGAGATTGCATGAGGCGACGGCAGGGCGATCAGACAACGGTCGGCCGGTCGTTGCGGTCAACCTCCTCGGAGTTCTGCACGAAGGTCTGCTGGGAGACCGGCTCGAGAATCGCGGTCTCGTGGAATTGCCGGAGCGTGGTCGATCCGCAGCTAATCATCGTCGATCGGATCTTGGCGAGGGTGACCTTGACGTTGTCGGCAAGGGCGCCAGAGTAGTTGACGTATCCGTCGACGCCCTCTTCAAAGACCATGTCGCCTTGCCCGTACCGGGCAGCGTTGCGCGCGCGGGAACTGCCTTCGCCCCAATACTCCTTGAGGACCTGGCCGCCGGCGCCGCGGACCTTCGGCGCCGGGCTCTCGTCGAACCGGGCGAAGTATCGCCCGAGCATGAGGAAGTCCGCCCCGAATGCCAGTGCGACTGCCATGTGCGAATCGTGGATGATGCCACCGTCGGAGCAGACCGGCACGTACATGCCGGTCTGCTCCGCAAAGGCATCACGGGCGGGAATGACCTCGGCCAGGGCGGTCGCCTGGCCGCGGCCGATGCCCTTCTGGTCTCGGGTGATGCAGATCGATCCGCCGCCGATGCCGACCTTGACGAAGTCGGCCCCGGCCCCGGCGAGGTAGTTGAAGCCGCGGGCATCGACCACGTTGCCGGCTCCGATGCGCACGGTGTCGCCGTACCGTTCGCGGACGAATTCGATGACGCGGTGCTGCCAGACGGAGAAGCCGTCGGAGGAGTCCAGGCAGAGCACGTCGGCGCCGGCGTCGACCAGTGCTGGGATGCGGTCCTTGTAGTCGCGGGTGTTGACGCCGGCGCCTACGCGGAACCGTTTGTCGGCGTCGACCGACTCGTTGCGGAACTGCTCGTGCAGTTCGTAGTCGCGGCGTTGCACCAGGGCCGTCAGTTGGCCGGTGGTGTCGAGAATGGGCAGTACATCCTGGCGGGAGTCCCAGAGCAGGGAGTTGGCCTGCTCCAGCGACGTGCCTTGAGGTGCGGTGACGAGGTCGGCGACCGGCAGGATCCGCGACTCGACGCTGTCGCTGGGCTGATGACGGTGGAAGTTGTAGTCGCGGCTGGTCAGGAGGCCTAGAAAGTGCCCTGATGGTGTCCCGTCGTCGGTGACGACCACAACGTCCAGGCGGTTTTCCTTCATCAGCAGGTCAGCCTCGTGCAGCGTGGCCGACGGTTTGATGTTGACGTCGTTGTGCCGGAAGCCGGCCTTGTGCTTCTTGACGGTCGCCACCATCGCGGCCTGCTCGCCGATTGGCTGGTTTTGGTGAAGGAAGGACAGGCCGCCTACCTGAGCGAGCGCGATGGCTAGCCGTGGTGAGGACACAGCACCCATGATCGCGCTGACCATCGGCGTCGCGACGCGGATCGACGTCTGTTCCCCAACCAGATACCGGACCAGGGGCGCGGACAGATCGACCCGCTCGGGTGTGCAGGTTTCGTCGGTGAGATTCGGTAGAAGCAGATACTCACCGAAGGTGCGGGAGGTCTCGGACAGGATCCGCACTGCTGCACTCCTTGACAGTCGATATGCTGATGTTTGCGCTGGTTAACCCGTAAGCGAGTGACACTAACAGCCATAGCTGATCGGGAAGAACCGCACATATCACTCGGACGAATGATGGTGTTCAGTGGAACGCGACGCACCGCCCGATAGCCCGGACGGACAACCCTTGTGAAGGGATCGCCGGCGGCTGATCGCGCGAGCTGCCTGCGGCTCGCCCCTATCGGATCCGCATCCTTCCTGATGCACTCGCGCGATCCCCTCATCCGGCGCCTTTGAGAAGCTCTGCAGGTCCGGATACGAACTAGTGACGTCATTCCGGTATGTGGTGGCTTGCCCTATCATGTCGCCATGCGTGTTCTCGTTGTCGGTTCCGGTGGGCGTGAACATGCCCTCGCTACAGCCCTCGCCGCCGACCCGTCGGTCACCGCAGTGGGCTCTGCCCCGGGAAATCCTGGGATGGGCCGCCTCGGTGAGCTGTTCCCGGTGAGTCCTACCGACGCCGACGCGGTGGCCGACGCGGCGACTGCATTTCGTGCCGATCTGGTCCTAGTCGGCCCTGAAGCTGCGCTGGTCGCTGGTGTCACCGACGCCGTCCAGGCCGCGGGCATCGCCTGTTTCGGGCCGACCCGCGCCGCCGCGGAGTTGGAAGGCTCCAAGACGTTCTCCAAGAACGTGATGGCCGCCGCTGGTGTCCCGACCGCCCGGTCTCACTCGTGCACCACCCAGGAGCAGGTGACTGCGGCGCTCGATGAGTTCGGCGCCCCGTACGTGGTGAAAAACGATTCGCTGGCCGCCGGTAAGGGTGTGGTGGTCACCGATGACCGGTCGGTGGCGCTGGAGCACGCCGCCGGCTGCGGCCGGGTGGTCGTCGAGGAGTTCCTCGACGGTCCGGAGATCTCGCTATTCGTGGTCACCGACGGCACCACCGCGGTCCCGCTGCGCCTCGCGCAGGACTACAAGCGTGTCGGCACGGGCGATACCGGTCCGAACACCGGTGGGATGGGCGCGTACGCGCCGATCACTTGGGTCGGTGACGATCTGGTGTCCGGCGTCCTGCAAACCGTCGTGCACCCGGTGCTGAAGGAGATGGCCGGTCGTGGGGCCCCGTTCGCAGGGCTGCTGTACGTCGGCTTGTGCCTGACCAGGCAGGGACCGCGGGTCATCGAGTTCAACGTGAGGTTCGGCGATCCGGAGGCGCAGGTTCTGCTGCCGTTGCTGCGGACCAGCCCAGCCGCACTGTTCCACCGCGCTGCCACCGGCACCCTGGACCAACTGGAACCGCTGAGTTGGCACGACAAGGCCGCGGTCACGGTGGTGGTCGCGTCGAAGGGCTACCCGGAGCAGCCGAGTGCCGGCGATCCGATCACCGGCGTGGACGGGCCCGGCTACCTGCATGCCGGAACCCGCCTCACCGACGATGGGCGGCTGGTGACCACCGGAGGCCGGGCGATCTGCTGCACCGCCCTCGGTGACACCTTGAACGAAGCCCGGACTGCCGCGTACGAGCTCGCGAGCCGCGTCACCCTCGACGGCGCGGTCATGCGCACGGACATCGGCCTGCCGTCACCGTTGACCGGGCAACGATAGTCCGCTGGCCGTCTGGCAGATCACCAGATCGTCGTAGCCGAGCCCGGTGGCGTCGAACGCCGCGGCGATGTCGTGGCCGGGCCCGAGGCCGATGTTGGTGTTGATCTCCAAGGCGGTGACGCCGTCCGGGCCGACGATGAAGTCGGTACGCGACAGCCCGCGGGCGCCGACGGCCCGGTGCACCCGTGCTGCATAGGTTCGGACCTCGGCGTCGACGGAGGGCTCCAGCTCGGCGGGAGCCCTCCTCGGGTGTTGCTTCCAGTCGGCGTCCATTACCAGGTCACCGTCGAGGAGGTACTCCAGCGGGGCGACGGTGAGGATCTGCCCCAGCAGGGTGACCGCGCCGACGGTGATGATCCGGCCGCGCCGGTACGGCTCCACTAGCACTCGACGGCCGCTGTCGTGCACGATCCGGGCGGCGTCGGCGACGGATCCGGCCCAGTGCAGGCCTTCACTGGCGTTGCCGTCGTCGGGCTTGACGACGAAAGCGGTAGCACCGGTCCGGGCGGCCAGGTGCGCCACCTGCCCTGCGGCGGGCGTGTCGCCGTCAAGCAGCAGGTAGTCAAGGGTGGGCACCTGTTCGCGCCGCATCAGCTCTTTGACCAGGCTTTTTCGTTGCGACAGTATGTCCACGGCCGGCGGGTGCCCGGCACGGCGGGCACCGATCGTGTCGAGGACGGCCGGGACCAAACCGGTGCGGTTGAGAGGACCGTGGGTGAACTTGACGACCACCGCCGCGGCGCCGAGTGCCTCGACCGCGGCCGGCCGGTACAGCTCGTGCACGTCCTCGAATCGGATCTCACCAACGGTCACGCCGCAGGCCGGCAGGGTCTGGGCGAATCCGGCCAGCTCAGCCGCCTCAATCGGCGTTGGCTGTTCTCGGGCGAGCAGGCATACGGTGCTGCTGGCCAGCAGGTGCCTGGCCGCGGCGATGGTGTGCGTCGTGATCGGCGCCGGGTCACATGCTGCGGGCGGGGATGTCACGGATCACCTCCCGGGCCGGGATGCCGAACGAGACGAGCGCGCCGGCGCCGTTGGCGCGGCTCGTGACCCGGATGTCTCCGGCAGGGGTTCGTAGCCGGAGGCCGTGCTGCGCGACGCCGGGGCCAGGCCAGGGCGACTGCGGTATCTGGGTGGCGGTGAGGAACGTGGTGGCGGCGGTCAGGGGCAGGCCGGGGTGCCAGCGACCGAGATAGACAGTGCGGGCTGCCAAGACGTCCGGGCCGTCGGGGGCGACGACGGCCAGCTTCGGCAGGTCTGCGGCGATCGGCAGGCCCAGGTGCTGTTGTACCTGGGTGACGGCGGTCGCGAACGGGCGTAACAGGCCCGGGTCGGCGGGCCCGTCGAGGCGCAGCAGGGCGTCGGCGCTCAGGCCAACCTCCTCAGCGTCGAGCAGCACGTACGGGTTGTTGACGCGCAGCGCGAGAATGCCGGGGCTGCCCGGTGTCGGCAGCTGTACCGCGGCGGGCTGGACCGGTCGCGGGGGTTGCACGGTGACGTCGACGGTGCGCTCCCCGGACGGTGTCGCGGTCAAGGTCAGGCCGGTGTCGACGTTGACCAGCGTCATAGTCGTGTCCGGGTGCGCGACGGCGGGGTAGGCGGCGATCATCGAATTGACGCAGTCGCGGCCGGCTCGCGCGGTACCGAACATTCCCTCGGCAGGCCCGATGATCTGCAGGAATCGGCAGATGAACTCGCCAGGCTCCGTGAGGGCGACGAACAACGCCTTGCTGAACGCGATCTGCTGTCGCAGACCCGGATACCAGCGGTGCAGCAGCTGTTCGCAGTCTGCGGCCGTCGGCAGGTCGGGAACGGTGAACACGGCCGTGGGGCCGGGAGCTCCAACGGTGGTGTTGACGCTGACGGTCGCGCCGACGACGCGGCGGGTGCGGTGCGGGGCCGTCATCGGGCGAAGCCCAGCTGGGTCAGGACGTGGGTGGTGGCCGCGCCGAAGGCGTGGCACCAGCGCGGATGAACCGTCGGGTGCGAGCCGACGTTCGCGCCGTTCATCTCGACCGGCACAGCTACGCCATCGACCTGGCGGATGATGAAGTCGACGCTGCCGTACGCGAACCGCCCCGAGCCGTCGGGGTGAGCGGTGTGCTGGAGCGCGGTGGCCCAGATCGCGGTGGCGTGCCTACACAACCGGACAAGGTCGTCGGGGGTCAGGCCGAGCACGGCAAGGATGCGCGGGTCGGTGGCAGGGAAGAATCTCGGGCCAGGGATCGCCGTTGGTGCCGGCGCGGCGTTGAGGTTGGTCATCGCGGTGGCGGCGGTGACCGGTCCGGCGTCGTCGAGCGGTAACTGCGCGCGGCGGACCATGCCGGGCAGGCCGCGTAGTCCGTCGGAGGCCGGGTCGTAGCAGACGAAGATCCGCAGGTCGGTGACGCAGCCGTCGATGCGGGCAGGGTCGGTGAACGGGGTGACGATCAGCGGGAACGCTTCGGGGCTGCCGTATTTTCGGGCCAGCGCGGCGGAGATCTGCGCGACCACGCGGCCGGCGGTGTCAGTGCCGCCGCGCGCGGTGAGTTCGTCGCGGTCGACGAAGGTGACGCCGGTTCCTTGGGACGCGCTGAACGGGCGGATGACGGCGGCGCGGCTGTCGCCGAGGACCTGTGCGAGCGCATCGGTGAGTTCCTCGGTCGTGGTCACGACGATGGTGTCGAGCGCGGCGACGCCGGGCTGTTGCCGGCAGTAGGTGGTGAAGTGGTGGGCTTGCTGGCCTTTGTGGGCGGCGATGAGGCTGCCGTTGACCAGATGGGTGGCCAGGGGCCAGCTGGGCTGGTGCGGGTCGAGGTCGAGGATGCCGTGGCGCCACAGGTAGCCGGGGGCGAGTTCGCTGATGATGGCGTCGACCCGCCGGCCACGCATCTGCAGGTGGTTGCCGGCGACGGTGAGTTCGGCAACGGCGTCTTCGAACGGCAGGAACAACACCACCTTGGTGCCGTCGAGGAGCCGGGCGCTGTCGGGGTGGGCGAGGCCGAGCGGGGTCACGACGTAGTAGTCGGGGTTGGCGCGGACGAAGTGGTCGGCGCAGGTGGCCCGGTCGACGCAGTCGGCGGTGCCGGCCGGATACGGCCAGAGGATCGTCGCCGCATGTGTGGAGGCGGTGACTGCCGGAGCTGTGGTGGTCGGGGCGAGTGACTGTTCCCAGCAGCGCCGGGTCAGGCCGGGGTCTTGTAGTTGTCCGACGAGTTCTTCCGAGGGTGTGGTTCCGGTCGGCTGCGCGGCCCGGAACAGGGTTTCACGCACGGGTCCTGCCTTCCTGGTGCCGGGTTACGCGTCGGTGACGCGGATGTCGTGACGGAAGGCGCCGTGCCAGGTGCCGTCCGCGCTGATGTACGCGGGTGTCTTGGAGGCGCCGGACACCTTCCAGGTGGTGCCGAGGCTGGCGACCCCGCCGAGAATTCGCGGAGTCACCCCGCGGTTGCGGTGCAGGTGCAGGTAGACGCCGAACTTGGCGTGCAGGTCGAGGGGGGTCAGCTCGTCCGGCCGGGACATCACGGTGGCCGGGACCTGCCATTGGTGGCCGAGGTATGGCTGGATCACCCAGGGCTCGTTGTGGGTGATGGCCCGGTCGAGGACGGTCTTGAGGGTGGCGGTGGCCTGCTCGGGGCTGCCGTCGAGCCGGAAGACGCCCTGCCCGCCGTGGTTGTGGTACTGGTCGATCGATCCGCATTTGAGCACGATGAGGCTGCGGACTGGTTCGGGCAGGTTCACCACGTCGTCCCACGAGTCGGCGTGGGCTGCGGCGTCGCGGTCGTCGTGGCGCAGGAACGGCGAGAGCCGGGCCAGGTCCGGCTGTCCGGGGTCGAGCAGGATGGTGGGGATCAGCGTCTTGCGGATGTCGTCGGGGAAGTAGTGCTCGTAGCCGGGGGTGAACGGCAGGGCCAGGGGCACCTTCTGGTTGAACAGGTAGCTCGGTGGCGTGTCGAGCACGATGGTGCCGGCGGTGGCGGCGGTGACGAGCGCGTCGATGAGGTTGGTCGGCATGACCTCGGTGAGCCGGTCGAGGAACAGGTGGTTCAGCGGCTCGCTCCGGTCGCCGGCGTCGACGAGGATGCGGTCGCCGTCGACGCGGAGGATCTTGGTGATGTCGTCGAAGTCGGACCAGGTCAGGGTGGTGCCGAGGGCGGCGACTTCGGTGTTGAGGAACTGTTCGGCGTCGCCCCAGCCGCGGCGGCCGGTGTTGACGCTGCATCCGGCGCCGGTGAACACGCCTGCCCAGCTGGCGACCAGGTCGCCGAACGGGCGGTGGCCGTCCTCGATCGGGAACACGGTGCGGTAGGACCGGTCGATCGCGGCGAGCCATCCTTCGCCGGCGCCTTTCCACTGCACTTCGGTGACGAAGTGGTCGCTGCCGAGGTCGACGCAGTCGAGGCGCGCGATCCGCGGCCGGTCCCGGCGGGCCGCGGACTCGCGTTGCAGGCGCCGCATGTCGTCGTCCAGGCACCACTCCAGGGCGCGGATCAGGTCGTGGTCGCTGCCGTGGGTGTTCAGCAGCTCGAGGTAGAGGTCGAGCAGGCCTTCGTACCAGCCGTCGATGGCGCGGGCGTCGCCGTAGAGCCGGGTGCGGGCGGCGGCGGGGATCAGGGTGGAGGTCGGGGACAGCAGTCCGGCGAAGGGTGCTCCGTCGTAGCGCAGGTGGTTGCGGCCGAACTCTGCGATCAGGTCGCGGTTGCGGTGCGGCGGGCGGGCGATGATCTCAACGGCGGTGGATGTAGTCATGTCGGGTCAGCGCGCCACCGACCCGCGCGTGGCGGTGGGATGGCGTGCTGTGCCTCCTTCCGTCATGGGATGGGCAGCGGTTCAGGGGCGGGTGGACAGGGCGGCGGTCAGTCGGCGCAGCCCTGTGGTCAGGTCGTGGTCGGGTACGGCCGTGGACACGCGGATGCGGCCGGGTGCGGCGAAGGCGGCGCCGTCGACGACGGCTACCCGGTGGTGCTCGCGCAGCCAGCTGGCGACGTCGGTGTCGGCGAGCCAGCCGTGCAGATCGGGGAAGAGGAAGAACCCGGCGTCCGGGACGGGGCAGGAAACGCCGGGGATCCGGTCGAGCTGGGCGGCGGCGGCCCGGGTGCGGGCGGCGAGGTCAGCCAGTGCCTGCTGGCGTGGCCCGGGCGGCTGGCGCAGGACGGCGACGGCGGCCTGCTGGGCACGGGTGCCGACGCCGCCGATCAGGTGCGACGCCGTGGCGGTCAGCTGATGCAGGTCTGCCGTGATGGCCCACCCGATGCGCAGTCCGGCGGCGGCATGGCTTTTGGTGAGCCCGTCGACGATGACGCAGTGCTGCGGCAGCGGGCCAGCCGTATCCAGCGGTGACGGGGCCGGGTGGGCGGTGACGCCGCGGTACACCTGGTCGAACAGCACGGTGATGTGATGCTGCTGCGCCCAGGCGAGCACGGCGGTGATGGTGGCCGCGTCGACGACCGTCCCGTCCGGGTTGCGGGGGCTGTTGATTACGACGAGGGCGGTCGCCGCGGTGCGAGCCTCGTCGAGGGCATCGACGTGCGGATAGGGACCGTAGCTGACCGGCCGGGCGCCGGCCATGGCGGTCAGCGCCGGGTAGCTGCCCCACCGCGGGGTCGGCAGCAACACGTCGCGGCCGGACGCCCGCAGCAGGGTGAGAAACACTGCGGCGCGGGCGCCCGGCGTGACCAGTACCTGCTCGGCAGTGACCGCAGCCGGCTCTGTGGCGGCGGCGATCAGTTCCCGCAGTTCGCGGCTCCCGGCCGTCGGCGGGTACGGCTGGTCGTCGGGACCGAGCAGCGGGCTCGACACCTCCGGGTGCGGGAACGGCATCCGGACGTCACCGCCGGCGAGGTCGATGGTGCCATCCGGCAGGTCTTGCCGGACGGTGCGGGACATCGCGATGTCGGTCATCGCAGCCCCGCCTGGACTCGGCCGACGGTGACGGGCCGACCGTCGATCACGTCGCGGGCGATCTGCGCTACGCGGCGGCGGCTGCTGAGCTCGGCCTCGGCGGACAGGAACGCCCGGTGGCTGGTGACCAGCACGGCGGGGTGCTCGAGGACCGGCTTCCAGCGCGGATCGGTATGCGGGTTCTCCGGGGAGAACACGTCGAGTGCGGCGCCGCCGAGCCGGCCGTCGGTGAGAGCGCCCGCGAGGGCGTCCGGGTCGACCAGGCGGCCGCGGGCGGCGTTGACCAGGTAAGCGCCGGCACGCATGTGCCCGAACGCTGCCGTGTTGAGCATGCCATCGGTGCTTGCATCCAAGGGGCAGTGCAGGGTCACCAGGTCGGATTCGGCGAGCAGCTCGTGCAGGGTCGCCACGGCGCGGGCGCCGTAGCCAGCGGGCAGGTCGTCTCCGATGTACGGGTCGAACACCAGTGTCTGCCCGTAGAAGGCGCCGAGATGCCGGGCGACGGCCCGGCCGATGCGGCCGAACCCGACGATGCCGAGGGTGTGCTCGGACAACCGGCGCGGGATCCCACCGGCGTAGATGTCGAAGGTGCCCGCGGTCAGGCCTTGGTGTTGCGGGATCAGCCGCCGCTCCAGGGCGAGGGCGAGCGCGGCGGTGTGCGCGGACACCTCGCCGACGCAGTAGTCCGGGATGTTGTAGGCCGGGATTCGGCGCTCGGCCAGCAGCGCGGAGTTCAGGTTGTCGACTCCGACGCCTTGCCGGATGACTGCCTTCACGCCGGGGCCGGCCGCGTCGAGTAGCTCCCGGGTGACCTGGCAGCGGTAGACGACCAGGACCTGGACACCGTCTGCGGCGGCGTGCAGTGCAGAGCCGTCGTGCAGGTAGCGATGGCCGTCGTGCGGCCCGAATCGCAGGTCGACGCTGGTCAGGATCTGCTGTTCGATGCCAGCTCGTGCCGGGTCCGGGCGGCCTTCGGTGAGCAGCCAGGCGGGATCGGTGTACAGCACCGCAGGTGGGGTCATCGGTCGCTCCGTTGAGATTGGTGCCGGTCGTGGCCGGTCAGCCGGGCCCGGAACCGGGTGGCGATCGCGTCGACGGTGATGCCTTCGGACGCCCGCTGTCCGCCGGCGGCACCGCCGGGCACCCCGCGAACGGTGAGCAGGACGGGGCCGGGCGCGGACAGCGCGTGCATGACCGCGTCGCGCAGGCCGGGTTCGTCGTCGACGGTGAGGGTGGTGCGGTAGCCGCACGCCGCCGCCACGGCGGCGAAGTCGACGGTGGCGGGGACCGGCTGCCCACCGGTGGATTCGTAGCCGCCGTTGTTGAACACGATGTGCACCAGGTTCGGCGGCGCGCTGCCACCGACGGCGGCGAACGTGCCGAGGTGCATCAGTGCGGCGCCGTCGCCGTCGAGGGCGACGACCCGCTGTGCCGGGTTCTGCAGGGCGACGCCGAGCGCAACGGCGGCCACGTGTCCCATCGAGCCCTGCATGTAGAAGTTGCCGGGCCGGTCGCCGGCCTGGAACAGGGCCCGGGACAGATATCCGGTCGTGGACAGGACCGGCTCGTCGCTGCGCAGGTGCTCCAGCACGCTGCTGATCAGGGTGGTGCTGGTGATCCCGGCAGGTGGGGCGTCTGCTGCTGGGGCCGCCTCGATGGCGCCTTTGCCGACGAGCAGCACGACGGGGCTGCCCTGCGCTAGGCGCTCGGCGGCTCGGCCGACCACGTCGGTCACCTGCGGCCCGCCGGCGGTGAGTTCGGCGAACGGCACGTCGATGGTGCGCAACCAGCTCGGGACGACCTGGCCCATGATCCGGTGCTGGGGTTCCCCGGTCGTCGCCGCCGGCCAGCCGCGCATGCTCATGGCGATCAGCACCGGGATCCGGTACGGCAGCAGCAGCGATGTCAACGGGTTGATCAGGTTGCCGAACCCGGAGTTCTGGATGAGCACGGCGCTGCCGGTGCCGGCCAACTGCGCGCCGGCGGCCGCCGCCAGCGCGCCGCCTTCGTTCGCGGCCGGGACATAGGTCAGGTCGGGGTGGGCGTCGATGAGCTGCAACGGGGCGCTGAAGTAGGAGCACGGGACGCCGGACACGAACCGCACACCGACACCGGCCAGCGCGTCCAGGAACGCCGGGGCGCTGGTCATGGCGCTGTCCGGTAGGCGCTGGGCATGCCTTGCAGGTCGAACACCGCCTGCATCGGCGCGAGTCGCTCCTCCAGCGCGCTGGCGGTCCCGGCCTGGCTGAGCACGCGCAGCATGTCCTGCACGCTGCTGACGGTCGCCCGCAGGCCCTGATTGGCGTAAATGACGACCCGGTACCCGGCGGCGAGCAGCTCGGCTTCGGTGACCTGCGGGTAGGTCGTCGGGATGGCGATCAAGGGCAGGTCCCTGTCCCAGGCGGCGGCGAACTTGAGCACCTGGTCGGGGTGCACGCTCTTGCTGTGCACGAGGATCGCGTCGGCGCCGGCCTCGGCGTACTGGTGCGCGCGGTCCAGCGCCTCGGCCAGATCACGGCCAGCGATGAACGCCTCGGTGCGGGCGATCAGCAGGAACGCCGGATCGTCCTGGGCCTGCTTACCGGCGCGGATCTTGGCGGCGAACTCGGCGGCGGGAAGCAGGTCCTGCCCGCCGTCGGCGAAGCTGTTCAGCTTCGGGAACCGCTTGTCCTCGATGCACATCGCAGCGATTCCCCGGGCCTCGTACCGGGCGACCGCGTAGGCGACGTTGCGGGCGTCACCGAAGCCGGTATCGCAGTCGGCGATGACCGGCAGTGGAGACGCTTGGGCCATCGATTCGGCGATGTCCAGGAACTGCGTCATCGTCAGCAGGCTCGCATCCGGCACGCCGTGGCTGGCCGACGCGGCGAGGCTTGACGCCCACATGGCCTCGAAGCCGGTCTGGTGGGCGAGCTTGGCGGTCAGCGCGTCGTGCCCGCCGACCGCCCGCACGATCGTCGGCCCTGTCAGCAGCTGCCGCAGCTGGGTGGAGCGGTGCGCCAGTCGGTTCACGTCATTTCCCTTCATTGCTGTACCAGAGCTGCGTGTCGCGGACGTAGCGGTCCTGCCCGCCGCTGGCCATGTGCCCGAGCGCGAACCGGACGTCGGCGCGTACGGCGCCGCCGATGCGCAGGATGAGGAGCCGGCCGTTGCCGGTGAACGCGACCGGCACCTGTGGTTTGAGGTAGACCGAGTCGCCCACCTGCAGCTCGACTTGGTGCCGGCCGCCGCTGTCCCAGCTCATCCGGGTGCCGTCGGCTTCGAGCACGTACACGTATTGGTGCTGATACGTGCGTGTCCAGGCCGCATCGTTCGGCTCCGGCAGCAGGGGCCGCACGTCGACGGCGGTGGTGTGCGGGTGCAGCGGGTCACCGGCCAGCTCGGTGACCTCGTACGCGGCCGCGTCGTCGCCGCCGGTGCGCCACCGGCGGGCGTCGGCGGCGAACTGCACGCTGATGCCCTGGGTGGTGGCGCTGGTGACCGGCATCAGTTCGCGCACGTTGACGCGCAGCCCGGCGGCCAGCTGCGCCAGTTCCGTCGGTGGCGGACTGACCTTGCCGAAAAGCAGCGCCTCGACACGACGCGGATCGAGGCCGGCGCGGTCGGCGAGCTCGGCCGGGCTGAGCAGCTTCGCGTGCAGCAACGAGGTCAGCTGCTGGGCAAGAAGGTGCCCATCCGGGTGGTAGGCGAGGTCGTGAGCGGCCTGCTCCCCCAGCACGGCCAGTTCGCGTTGCGGGTCGCCGGTCAGGTCCCCGCCGTAGGTCAGCGCCAGGATGTAGGCGGGCTCGTCAGCATCGCGGCTGGTGAACGAGTGCGGCGCGTACGGCAATCCGAACACCGAGTCACCGGTGCGCATCGGGATGCACCGGCGGGTGCCGTCCCAGCTGTAGTAGTAGTTGACCGGGCCGACCACGTAGGTGAGCTGATAGAGCAGGTGGCCACGGTTCCACTGCACGGCCGGGTTGCCCGGCTCGTTGTCCGCGACGGTGCACAGCATCCGGATCCACTCGGGCCGGAACGAGCCGAGCCGGGACATGACGGTGTCGCGGTACTCGTAGTACGGCCGGCCGGCCCGGTCGAGGATACGGGAGCTGGCCGCGGACTCGGCCGCACGAAAGATACGCACGTCGCGGTCGGTGTCGTCCTGCAACGGCAGCAGGTCACGCAGGTTGACCGGCCATGCCGTCGCTGCGGCCACCAGGACCGGCCACGTGATCGGTTCGGTGCCGTTGATCAGCCGGGCAAACGTGCCTGGCGGCAGGCCGAGGTCGGTGTCGGCGTACTCGTCGGGGCGCTTCAGGTCGTTCGCCGTCGAGCGCAGCAGCGCTGCCAGGCGCATCTGGACCGCGTGATCGCCCAGCATGTCGGCGTCGGGCATCGACGTCACCGCCTTCCGGTGCGTGAGGAATGGGGGAGGAGTCGTGTGCCGGGTAGCACCCGGCGCCGTGCCGGTCATCGGGCGCCCTGCGCGGGAAAGAAGCCAGGGATGGTGGCGACCGCACTGTGATCGAGGCATCGCTGGTAGATCCATTGGCCGAGGGCGAAGTCGAGCACTCCCAGGCCGAACGGTGAGAAGACGGCCGGCCGGCCGTCACGGCGCAGCCGGCCGTCGAGCAGGTCGGCGACGGTGCCGCTGACGAAGTCGCGGTTGCCGAGCATCTGCTCGGTCAGGTGCAGCGAGGTGCGCTCCCGGACGGCGTGCTCCACGTCGTCGGTGATGTTCTGGCTCACCGCGATGAGGTTCGGGCCGAGGTCACGCAGCGACAGGTGCAGCACGATCGGGCTGTTGGCCAGCAGAGCCGGATCGAGCAGGTACGGGGTGTTCGCGGTCGTGGCCAGCAGGATCAAGTCGCACTCGTCGAACAGGTCCGCGACGTCCCCGGTGACCCGGACCGCGGCGGCGCCCTTCTCGAGCAGATCCCGCTTGAATGCGCCAGCCCGGTCTCGCGAGACGTCCTTGAGGGTGTAGCCACCGATCTCCCAGCCGAGCTCGCGCAGGAACGCACAGACGTGTGAGGCGATCAGGCCGGTGCCGACAACGCCCACCCGGGACGCTTTGCGCCTGCCGGCGAGATGCTCCGCGGCGAGCACCGCCGACGCGGCCGTCCGGGCTGCAGAGATCACCGACCCCTCCAGGACCGCGAACGGGTAACCGGTGGCGGTGTCGTTGAGGACGAGGACGGCAGAGGCCCGCTCGAGGCCGGCGGCGACATTGTCCGGATAGCTGCCGATCCACTTCATCCCGGCCACCCGGAAGTTCCCGCCGAGGTATCCCGGTAGGGCGATGAAGCGGTCCGGGCGTGGCGGATCGGGCCGCACGAACGTGCTGTGGGGCAGCACCGTTTCACCGGATGCGTGTGCCAGGTAGGCGCGGCGGATCACGTCCAGGCAGGCGGCCCGGTGACCGTCCACCGCGCCGGTGACGGCGCCGGCCGCGATGACGGCGAAAGCCGGTTCGGGGTGTCCGTTCATCGTGTTGCTGCGCTCCTCGACGTCGCGGATGTCTGTTCAGGTGGTGGCTGCGCGGACCGGTACGAAGGCATCCGGGCCGGTGACGCTGATACCGAACTCGTCGAGCACCCAGCGAGGGTTGTAGATCGTCTCGGTGTAGGCGGTGCCTCGGTCGGCGCACAGGAACGCGACGGTTGGCCGCGGGCCGTGGTAGTCGGCGAAGTAGGTGTCGATCGCAGCCAGCACGCTGCCGGTGGATCCGCCGGCGTGCACACCGTGGCGTAGCAGCTGCCAGCAGGCGCGGACGGTGTCCGCTTCGGCCACGACGACGACCTCGTCGATGATCGCCGCCTTGACCAGGCTGGGCTGGATCAGCGATCCGATACCGGGAATGCGGCGCCGGCCTGCGTGCCCGCCGAAGATGATTGATCCCTCGGCGTCGACGGCGATCACTTTCGCCCGGGGCCGGTGTTGTTTTACCCGCTGGGAAATCCCGGCGAGACAGGCGCCGGTACCGACCCCGACGAACACGTAGTCGACGTCCGGAAGATCTGCGCATAGTTCGGCGCCGGTGAAGGTGAAGTGCCCCCGGGCCGCGGCCGGGTTGGCATACTGGTTCGGCCAGTACGCGCCGGGAATCTGCGCACGCAGTTGCTGCACGCGGTCGATGCGTGCGGGCAGGTGACCATGCCCGTCAGCGGTCTCGACCTTCTCCATCCGCTCGCAACTGGCCCGCAGGACCTGTTCGGTCTGGGCGTTGATGGTCGGGTCGATGACGGGGATGAACGGCACTCTCAGCAGCCGGCACAGCATGGCTAGGGACACCGCGAAGTTGCCGGAGGACGACTCGACCACGGTCGTGCCGCCCGTGACCAGCCCCGCCTCGATGGCTTCGGCCAAGATCGCGTACGCGGACCGGTCCTTGGTGCTGCCAGTGATGTTGCTCGACTCCAGCTTGCAGTACAGATCAACCGTCGGATGATCCAGCTGAATCAGTGGCGTCGGCCGTGTCGCCTCCACGATCCGCAGCAGACGGGTAGTCAGTGCGCCCGTCACCACAGCGTCGACCGTCTGCCCGTGCAGGGGAGCCGACCGGCGTAGACTTGAACCCAAACCATGAATACTCCTCCGAAAGGGGACGGGGCCGGTGCCGTCTGCCCGAAGCATCCGGATAGGGGGCCCGCCGCTGTCACGGCACCAGCACCACGCCGCGCCGCAGAAATGTCGCGGCATGTGCTGTCATCGATGGACCTATGGATCGAATGAGAGAGTCGATCCGGTACTGCATGGGCTACCAGGCGCGGCCCTGCTGAAGCCAGTCACGACGGCAACGTGGTCATGCGGGTCAAGCATTCGGCAGGACGCACTGCCGAACGCCGCCGGTCCGGGCGGCAGCGAAGGCTTCGTCCATCTCGGCGAGGCGCCACCGGCCGACGGCCAGCTCGGCGAATGGATATCGACCCTGGTGCTCTGCCAGAAAGCCAATCGAGGTGTGCAGGTCAGCAGGCCGGTAGTTGTGCACCCCGGTGATCGTGAGCAGGTTACGCACGATGTGCTCCGGGTCGATTGCCACAGTCGGCCCGGGCGACACCGATCCGGCCAAGACGAGCGTGCTCCCGACCGCCAGAGAATCCGTCGCGGCCGCTATCGAGGTGGCGCGGCCAGACATTTCGAACGCCACGTCGATGCCGGATGGAGCATCGGTCACCTCGGCGGCGCCGAAGCGCAAAAGTCGTTGCCCACGGACATGATCGTGGCTGAGCACGACGACGTGCAGCCCGCGTTGTGCTAGCAAGGCGGTCACCGCTATCGCGAGCATGCCGGTGCCGACAACCAGGGCACGGCTTCCCACCCGGATCGGGCCCGCTGCGGCCGCCGCCGCGACCGCCGTGGCCATAGCGCACCCAGCGGGGCTGGCTACCTCATCGGGAACGCTGTCGGGTATCGGCACGATGGTCGTGCCGGGCCACAGCAGGCAGTGGCTTGCGAATCCTCCGGTCAGCGGCCGGGACTCCTCGAACGGCTCATGCCCGTATTTATGCAGCCTCAGGCACTTCTGCGGCATCGTCGCGCACCGCGGGCACCGGCCACAGGAACTGGTCACCGACCACACCACTCGTTGTCCCACTGAGACGGAGGCGCCGACGCCGGTGGCGACAACCGTGCCAACTTGTTCGTGTCCGAGGACACTCGGCACGGCACCGAGCCGCTGTCCGGTAACGGTTTTAACGTCGCTGCCGCAGATTGTGGCCAGATCGACGGACACGAGGACTTCGCCAGCCAGTAGCGTGTCCGGCAGCCGGTAGGCGCCGACACTGAACGACTGCCCCGGACCGTTCCAACAGCTGTACACCGCCACGGTGGATGGCTGATCGGCTTCGGCGGAGTTCACATGCTGCTCCTCGTCTGGCTTAGGCCGCGTCAGCGGTGGCTTTTCGCACTGGCCGTCCGAACAGGTGATCAACAACGTCAGCCGCGTTAACTCGACTTTTGGCGGCCAACCCGCGTCCAAATTCGGCTGGACAGCACATGTCGCTATTGCCGTCCTGCAGGTCCTGGACACGGATGCCGGAGGCGCACGTCGACTGGCCTCCACTTGGACATTGCCCCTCCACATTCACACCCACCGCTACGCTGCGGAACGCCATTGGCGAGGGAATCCAGGGGGAATTGAGCGGGAATCGAGGCTTCGAGCATCGGACGGCATCGCACGAGTCTTTGGCGCCAGCGTTGGCTGAGCCGTGATCATCACAGCATCCACTGCGGCAAGCCTGGGCCGTGTCGAGGTTCAGTCAGACGCGACCGGCTGCCGCGTTCTAGTTCAGCAGCTCGGCATCGGCGCAGGCAGCACCGCCTCCGCTAGGTCCTGCCCCGTGATGCCGTAGCAACGCTAGTTCTCATATGGTGAGAGGGGCGTTTACACTCAGGCTTCACGAGACTTCGCCCGGATGCGAGAAGGAGTCATGATTCCGTCGCGGCAGCCCCCTAACGAGCTTTTCCGCGCGGCACGCCTACGCCTCAAATCCGCTTTCGGTGAAGGGCCGCCCTCGCGGGAAGAGTTCGCAGATCGCGTCAACAGCATCATAGATTCACGAAGCAAAGAGGGCCCAGTCACCGCGAACGACATCGGGAAAATCGAGCGCGGACTGGTGTCCTATCCTCGTGAACATCGACGCCAGGCATACCGGGCCGTCTTGGGTGCTAGAACGGACGCCGAAATCGGTCTGGTAAATCGTAGAATCCGCCCGGCCGACGCTATGGTGCACAGTCATCCGGATGCGTTCACCGAGGAGCCCATCGGAACCCTTGGATTCTCCTCCACGCAGGCGATCGGCAAGGGACTCCAGCCCGAGCCATCAGCCTTTCCAATGGCCGTATTCCATGATCATGGATCTAGTGCGCCAGGTTTGACGCTAGATGACCTCGACCGTATCGACGCTGTTAAACGTGACGCTCGCCGCTATCTCGATGAGGCGCTCGTTGCATTTCTGGACGAAGAACTCACTCGCTGTATAGCCGATGACGGCATTTCTGGCCCTCGGGGTGCTTTGCCCCGCGCTCTCGGCGTCCTGTCCCTTGTCCAGCAAAATGTCCGCGTAGTGAAATGGTCGGTGCATCAACCTCTATTGCAGGTCGGTTCCCGCGCGGCGGAATTCGCGGGATGGCTATACCGCGACGCGGGGCACCCTCCGGCCGCCGAATACTGGCGTGATCGCGCTTCGGAATGGGCTATGGAGGCCACCGACTTCGCCATGCCTGGCTACATACTGATCAAAAAAAGCCAGGCGGCATGGGATGCCCGAGATGCGCCCCGCATGCTCGGCCTTGCCGAAGCGGTTCAGGCCGGCCCATGGACTCTACCCGCGCGGGTCATGGCCGAGGCCGTTCAGCAGCAAGCCAGGGGTTTAGCCATGCTCAGGTCGAAACGCCAGCATGTTGATGACACTTTGAAGAGAGCACGTGGCCTCCTTGCCGAGGTCTCGGCTGAAGCTACGCCACTTGCGGCTCATTACGACAAGGCATTATTCGAAGCGCAAGTAGCAATTTGTTATGGAGAGTCGGGCCGTCCTGAGGAAGCAGCCGAAATTTTCGAGGCGGTCGTCAAGCCGGACGTTTTTTCGGCGAGAGATTACGCCTACTTCTCAACACTCCGGGCCCAGGCATTGACGGCTGCTTCTCTGCCGGACGCCGCCGCATCGCTGGGGTCCTCAACCATCCCTGTCGCCGTGACTGCTGGTTCCACTCGAACTGTTCGAGAGCTCTCGCGGTTGAGCGTTGGCTTGCACCCGTGGCGGAATCGGCCAGCAGTCGCCTCCTTCATGCGACTGATGCGAACGCTCTAGTCAAGCAGCCAGTCGCTGATATCCTGGATTGCCGCCGATTGCCATTGCTGCGTCTGAGGGTGCCGATATTGCGGATCGTCGTGTACGGCGATGCCGTGTTGCGCTCCTTCGATCTCAATAAGTCGGCTGGTCGCGGGAATGCGTGCGGCGTAATCGCGTGAGCTCTGCACTGGAATGAAAGTGTCCAGGGTGCCGTGCAGCACCAGAGTGGGCGTAGTAATATTCTCAAAAACATGGTCGGGCCGCAGGTAGAAAACCTCGTTAAGCAAGGGTCGCCCCAGCCGAAAAGTTGGTGAGTGAGGCAAAAAGCCGTTCTCTTCGAGTTCTCGGCCGGCCGATTCATCAATCTGGCCGTTCGACCAGTAAGGCTTGTCGTCGATAAAGCGCTTTTTATAATTGATCAGCGGGTTGATTAACACCAACTTTGAAAGTTGGCGCGAATGTGAAGCGGCGTAGAAGGCGCTGACGCCGCCGCCGAAGCTGGCGCCCAGAAGGCTGACCGACGCGCTTCCGGTTAGTTGACGGAGGTGCAAAGTCGCTGCCTGAATGTCGTTCAGCACTCCGGATAACGTCAGATCCTCCTGGCGGCCGCTGCTCTCGCCGTGACCACGTAGGTCGAACCGCAACGATGCCACGCCACGATCAGCGAGGCCGGCCGCGAGCCGCGTGAAGAAGCCGCCTTCTTCGCGTGTTACACCACCACCGTGGACCAGAACGACGCTGGTTGCGGGGGCCTCGGCGGGTGACTGGAAGGAGCCCTTCAGAAGTAGCCCGTCACAGCTGTGGAAGCTGGTCAGCGTTAACCCTTTGGTCTCGTTCTCGTCGCTCATTCGGTAGTCCTCCAGCCACTGGGGTGTCGTCGGTAGGGTACCCGCGGCGGGCGACGATCGACGGTCTCTCTCCCGCGATCAGATACGTAGGAGCGGCACGTCATAGAGGTCCGCCTGCTTGCGCCGGAACATCTGGGGATCTGTCACCTCGACGATGATCATCTCTGTGAGGAACTGCACCGTTGCGCCGAGCAGGTGGCTGGTGTGTCCCGTGGCGCTGCGTTCTTTGAGTCCGACAGCCACGTGGACGTGGGGCGCTACTCGGTGCGCAGCTTCGTCCCAGGCGAGGGTTCCGCCGCCGACGGCTTCGACGTTGGATAGCTGAACTTTCGACCAGACCGGAGCCTGTGGGTTCTCGAGACGATCGCAGGTGCCGACGAGGTCGGCGGTGGCGAAGCCGGCGATGAACATAGGGATGTAGCCCTGGCGGATGCCGTGTTCTGTGCACACCTGGTTGAGGGCCGTGTAGAAGTCGTCGCCGTGGTCGAAGACCGCGACGATGGTCCGTCCGGGCGTGGCCTGCCAACTGCGTGTCATCGCGGCACCGCTTCACAGTAATCAGCGGGTGCGCCGTTCAACGGTAGCGTGTCGCCTGCTTGGCCCAGGGCGGCTACGGTCACGCCTCATCCTCGCTTCGTATGGGCGCGGGTGCGCGATCCTTCTGGGAGGCTTCCATCCCGCAGCGGTGAGGTCGGAGGAACGGGCAGCGTCAAGCTGATCACAGAACTGACCATATCGGAACTGAGGACCTCTGAGCCAAGGCCATCCGGACTGTCGAACGTGGCCCTTCGTGCCAGCCATCTCAGTCGCGTGCGACACCCCTATCGATCATTGCGATGGGTGAAGGCGGGCCAACACGAGCGCCTGACTTCCGACGTACGCTAACGGATATGCTCAATGAGAAGTTCGCCGTTCACTCCGGAAACGCCGATCTGGCGGCCGCATATCTCGATGCCATTTGCGCTGTCTACGACGACGTGTTTTCTCGGCCGCCGTTCTTCTGGCGCGACGACGAGTCCCTGCTGCACCGGGAACGTCTAGATCAGTTGCTCACCGATGCCACCTTCGGGATCACGGTGGCCTTCGCCGACCAAGATCTAGTCGGCTTTGCCTACGGGTTCACGCTGCCACCCACCACCCAACGCTGGAGCAGCCTGACCGAGCCGCTGCCGGACGAAACCACCCAAGAATGGCCTGGCAGGACCTTCATGCTCTTCGACTTCGCGGTCCTGCCGACGGCACGCGGCTACCGTGTGGGCAAGACGTTGCATGACCAACTGCTGGCCAGCCGAGTCGAGCAGCGCGCAACGCTCACCGTCCAGCCGACTGCGGCCGATACCAAAGCTATCTACCAGCACTGGGGTTGGCGCCAGGTCGGCCAGATGGAAGGCGGTCCGACCGCAGCGGCACCGATGTTCGACGTCTACCTCCGCGACTCCCTGGACGACCTGCGTCACACCAGGTGATACGAACGTGCAAGCGCCAGCGTCTCCGCTGCCGCCGGCTCATCGTGCCATCGCTCCAGTTGGCGCAGCCCGCCCTGCAAGGTCTGCACCAGCCGTACCGACCGGTTGTGGGCGGACAGCTGGACGGCATCCGCCAGCGCGGCCGCCCCAGCGGGGACATCTCGTTTGCGTTGGTTCAGCCGAGCGACGCCTAGATACGTCGACGAGATCCCGAGGTTGCGCACAAACGACGGGTCGATCCCCTCCACTGCCTCCTGCGCGACGACGGCCGCCTCGTCGGCCCGGCCCAGCCAGAGCAGGCACACCGCTTTCGTGCTTTGCAACTGTCCGGCGGTGAAGAAGTACGCCCACGGTGATGCGCTTCGCGCTTCACCGATCTCCCGCTCCGCAGCCTCCAACGCATCCCGGGCAGCTTTGTCACGTCGATCACTGGCGAACGCACGGGCGGCGACGTCCAAGGCGTAGGCCCGCAAGTGATGATCCTCTGTCTGGGCCGCCCAGCCTTGAGCGGCCAGTGCATGATCAATACCCACTCGCGGCTGCCCGCGCCAGGTGGCCAGATGGCTCATGTTGCACAACACAAGGGCACCCAGCTCGGTGTTGCGAGCCTCGTGCGCATCCGCCCGTGCCGCCTCGTAACGGAACCTGTCAAGTCAACTGAGACAGTTTCTTGATTTTGTTTAGCTTTGTGCTGGTGGAACGCTCTTCGCCGCTGCGGCGGTGACCTGTTCGAGGTCGTTGTCGTCGGGCTTGTTGATCCATGCCCGGTCTGGGAGACGAGGCGGCTGCGGGCGGCGTCGGCCGAACCGTTGCGGGTGGGCGGCCCAGGCGGCGTCGAGGGTGTGTTGCCGCTGTTGGCGGATCTGTCCAGCGGTGCCGTGATGCACCGATGCCGGGGTGTGCAGGCCGATCCCGGAATGCCGGTGCTCATGGTTGTAGTAGGTGTAGAAAGCCTCGCAGTGCTGCCGGGCGTGCTGGATCGACCCGAACCGGTCCGGGAACGTCGGGTCGTACTTCAACGTCTTGAAACTCGCCTCGATGAACGGGTTGTCATTCGAGGTCTTCGGCCGGCTGTGACTACGGCCGATCTTCAGATCGGTCAGCAGCTGGGTCACGGTCTTGCTGGTCATCGCCGCGCCCCGGTCGGCGTGCACGATCAACTGATCCGGGTTCACGCGTTCCCGGGTCGCCGCGTCGGCGATCAGCGCCTCGGCCAGCTGCCCGTCCTCGTAGCCGGCGACCAGGTGCCCAACGACGTAACGCGACCAGATGTCGATCACCGTGTAGAGATGGAACCAGACGCCCTTGACCGGCCCGCGCAGTTTCGTGATGTCCCACGACCACACCTGATTCGCCGCGTCGGCGACCAGTTCCGGCTTGGCCCGGGCCGGATGCGTGGCCTGACTGCGGCGTTCGCCGGTCTGCCCGGCGGCCCGCAGGATCCGATACATCGTGGACTCCGAACACCACCAGCGGCCCTCGTCGAGCTCCCGCGCCCACACCTGCGCCGGCGCCAGATCGGCGTATTCAGGCCGGTTCAGTAACTGCAGCACCTGCTCACGTTCGATTTCCGACAGCGCCGACGGCGGTGGCTTGCGCGGTGCCCGAGGCCGACTGACCATCGGCGGAGCACTACGGCGATACAGCGTCGCCCGGGAGACGCCGGTCAGCCGGCACGCCGGCGCGATACCCCACAACGGGGTCAGCGCCTCTTGCGCCTCGGTGAGGACGGGCTCGGCATCGCCGCGGTGTCCGCGCTCTCGGAGAGCAGTTCCAAGAGCGCGTGCGCTTTTCCCATGATCGACAACGCGGTCTGAGTCTTCGACAACTCGGCCTGCAGGCGGGCGTTCTCACGCTGAAGACGGGCAAGTTCGGCGTTCTCGGCCTTCTTCGCCGCCCGTGCAGCCGATTGCCGCCGGTCCGTCAGGCCAGCCGCGGCTCCGGCATCGCGGGCCTTGCGCCAGTCGAGAATGTGTGACCCGTACAGCCGTTCCCGGCGCAGAATCGCCCCGCGAGCCGCCGAATCCGGCGCCGACTCGTACTCCTCCAGGATCCGCGCCTTGAACTCCGCGGTGAATGTCCGCCGCTGGGGCCGGGCGTCCGGATCCAGACTCTCGTGGGGCTTCGACGTCATGCTGATGTGCTCTCCTCAGGGCCGTCCAGGAAGAGTATCCCCTGGTAGACGGGCTGTCTCACATCAGCGTGACAGGGAGGGTAATGCACGCTGGCGGCATCGAAGTTGCCTAAGTCGAACGACAACCAGCCCGCGAACCGGGACAGATTCGCCATCAGGCTCAACAGTGCATCACGGTGTTCTGAACCTGCACCGGCCAACAGGCCCTGAACCAGGTCCCGTTG
The DNA here is from genome assembly GCF_051380535.1 of Actinoplanes sp. HUAS TT8. Lineage (NCBI taxonomy): Bacteria > Bacillati > Actinomycetota > Actinomycetes > Micromonosporales > Micromonosporaceae > Actinoplanes > Actinoplanes sp. HUAS TT8. The sequence continues at coordinate 240,878 of NZ_CP195646.1, forward strand.
GGCTAGCACGGTGTTCAGCGCCGCCTGCGGCCCGAGCGCGTCGTCCTGGCGCATACACCGCCAGAGGATGCCATCGATGTGGCTAATGACCGTCGTATCGACGCGCCCTGGACTGGCGATCGCGCCAGTGGTCCGGGCCCGCTCATCCGGGTCAAGGTTGTCGAAGAGATCCAGGGACGCAGCTGCTGTGCCAGCCGCCCAGGCCAGCCACTGCAGCACCTCGCGCCTGTTCATGGATCTTGCCCATCTGACCAAATCTGCTACCAGCTCCCGGTATGAGTTGTCACCGATCGCGAGCGACGTGACACACGAAACCGTGTGACTGACCCTGGCCAGTAGCTCTGACTGTTGCCTTTGCGGTGACGTGAGAACAGTATCTGCCGGGTCAGCTAGCGCTGTGCCGCCTACCGCCGCCCTACCCCGTTCCCGCGGAGCGAATATGTGCCGCACCGGAGCCAAGCCCGCAGCCGAGTCGCGGCCCACGCTGCCATCACCATAATCCGCCGCCGGGTCTAGCACCATCCGACCTGCGAGTGACCGTTGCTCTCGACGATCGAAGAAGCCGAGGTCTTCGTCGGTGGCGGCCTGGAGCGCTTGCCGATATGCGTCACGACGTGTTTGACGCGGCCAGGTGACTTGGCCGCGTTCAACCTTGCCGATGTCATTGTCTGTTACCCGGTAGGCGTCCGGGACGAGCTGGTTGACAGCGTCGGCTAGGGCCTGTCTGCTGCCGAATAGGCGGATGCGTGCATCACGGAACCGCTTATTGGGTACCGCGTCCGACTCGGGCATCGCCATCTCCTCCTACACCGGGGGTATGGGCTGCAGCGAGCAAGGCATACGTATGGTGATGGGTGGCCTGCAAGGCCCGCAAGATCTCGACTGGAGCAGGTCACCCATCGGTGTGGTTGTCCCTGCCGGCGTCAGCGGTCGAAATCGCCGTCCTTGGCTCCACCGACCCAGGCGTCGAACTCTTCGTCGGTGAAGATCAGCGACCCGGCATCCGGACGCTTAGAGTTGCGTACCTCCACCCCACCGCCGGCAAGGTAACGAACCTCGACGCAGTTAGATGCCGGGTTCGAGCGCCGGGATTTGAACCACACTCCAATCGGGCGCGGGGCTGGCGATGCTGCAGTGGGTTCCATGGTCATCTCCTTGTCAAGTGCTCCTGCTCCAAGGCAGTGAGGAGTTCGAGGGAATCGGCCGCACTCAGTGCGTCTTGACATAGTTCGGATCGCAGGCTGGCGTAAACCTTCACCTGGTCATGCTCGGTGAGGATCATGTCGTCGATGTTCGTGTCGACGGTGACGATCTCGATGTCGTCGGGATCGGTGTAGGTGTAGTACGAAAAGGCGGTGCGGGCCTGTTGGCGGGCGGTGAAAGCGGTATCAAGCGGGAGGACGCGGACGGTGACCGCCCGCAGGTTCAGCGCTGCGCCGATCAGGTGCTCCATCTGCCGGTGCATAATCTCGGCCGTGACCGAACGCCGGAGCAGTGCTATCTCGTCGATAACCACCTCGTAGGGCGTAGCCGCCGCTCCTGACAAGATCGCCTGGCGGGTCCTTCTAGCCTCCAAGTCACGGGCCGTGGAGAACCGGCGGGATCGTGCGGTGTGAGCGGCTTCGGCACGAGCCTTCGCGAAGTCCGGTGTCTGCAGAAGGCCCGGAATGATGAACGGCTGATACTCGAAGATCGTGGCGGCGCCGGCTTCCAGATCGGCGGTCTGTGCCTGTCGCGGGCCCATCTCGTCGTCATAGCGCTTCCACCAGCCCTGCGCTGCTGAACGTTCAGCAGCTCGCATGATCTTGGTGTGGCTAGCTGCCGCAACGCCGAGGGCATCCAGGATGAGGCGGATGGCCGCAGGATCGACCGGCCGATTGGCGGTCTCGATGTGGCTGATCTTCTGCCGCTGTAACCCGGTCTCCTGCGACAGCCTGTCAGTGGTGTAGCCAGCTTGTCTGCGGGCATCGAGGATCGCCGCGGCAAGCCACAGCCGATTCACATACGGGCTGAAATTCACAACGCGACCTTCCCTGCTCCGCCGCATTCGATAACGCCGCCGACGAGAAGCGGCGATGTCGGCATCGTAACCCACCCCTGAAACGCAGCCAGGCCCTCAGGAACGTCCCTCGTCAAGGTTTTCGCAGCTCAGGGAAAATTCTTCCCATGTCAATTCCCCTTTAAATTCCTCTCGATTCCCGTGAAACAGGGATTCCTCCCGCCTCGCGCAAGGGCGATTGTGGAGCAACACAGATTGGGCATCTCCTCGAATTGCAGATACCCGTGGTGCCGCGCCTCGCACTGCGCTGCTGGCCAGATGCCGACATCGATGCACGACCGCCAGCGCCACAAGACGATGAGGAACCGATCATGGCCGAGATTGCCGCGAGCGCCGGTCTCACCGGACAGCTCAGCACCATGGAAGCCCGGGTCGTTGGTGGTCCGCGGCCGCTCGTCGGTGTCGCCGCCTGTGACCGCAAGCCGAATGCCTGCCGGCTGGGCGTCTGGCCGCCAAATGATCCCGCGCATTGCTCCAGCAGGGCAGCCGTACCCTCCCACGTTCCTAGCGGGGAGACGGGGCTCCGCTGATGTGGACAACCCGGGATGTGACCTACCGGGACATCCAGCCCCTGTCGCGTGAACTCGCGGCCGCTGCGCTGCCCACGATGTCGGGCCGTTGGCTGGGGGCCGAGCCGGTTGCTCGTGGCCGGCCCGCCCGCACTCAGCAGCCGGAAGTCGTGGCAGCCGCCAACAAGATCATGGCCAGCCCGGTCCCGGGCATGGACGGCGCGGTGGTCGACGACGGCTTCCACGCGTGCGAGCCATCCGGCCAGCCTGAATTCTCCCCGCTGCCAGGTGCCGATACGCAAGCCTTGGTGGTGGGCGAGGTCGGTGGCACCCGCCTCGGCGGGTGTCACCAAATCAACTTCCTCGTACGGCTCGTAGATCGTGACCGGTTGGTACGCCGGGGCGGCTCATGTCAGCGCGCGGACCGGGCGGCGAGGATGTGGTCATTCTTGCCGATGTCCCTGCTCGCTGCCGTACGCGGGGTATCAGTGCCGCCTGCCAGCGCCGTCAGGCGGCATTTTGGGACAGGCCTAAGACCGCGGCCAGGCATGTCCCGGTCGCCGGGTGCGTACGACATGAGCAGTGCGCATCCGGCGACGACACGCTATCCGGAAGCCTTTCCTGGAAGGTTCCTACAGCCGACCGGCGCCTCTCGGGCGACATGCATGCAGCTCAGAGGTTACGCAGTCCAGCGATTGCACCTCCGTGAAGGAGGCTCCAGTGGCTGAATCCATGTTGAATAAGAAGTTTCAAGAGCACCGATTGCGTCTTACGTCTCCGAGCCGGCGGGGACGCAGGATGTCCAGAGCAGAGCTTGCCGTAGCGGTCAATCGCAAACTGGCTCAGCTGTACCCCGGTAAACGATCGCTGCTGGTCACCGCGCGGTGGATCAAGGACGTCGAACTGGGGAACAGCTCATGGCCTTGGAAGGAGCGCCGGCTTGCATTGCGCATCGTCCTCGGCGCGGCCTCCGACGCTGAGATCGGCCTTTTCGACCCGCGCATGAGCGACGCGGTCATCGATGCCGGCCTGGCGAGTCCCCACATGTCAGGTCATGGTGGCGACCGGCGAGTCGACTGGTCGCGACCTCAGTCAGACCGTGTCTATGACTGCCTGCTGGGCGGCAAGGACCACCACGCACCGGACCGGGCCATGGCCGAGGACCTCCTCACAGCTTTCCCGAGCGCGGCGATCGCGGCCGCCGCTAACCGAGCATTTCTGAAGCGTGCTGTCCGGTTCCTCGCTGAGGCCGGCATCCGTCAGTTTCTGGACATCGGGGCGGGGGTGCCCAGGTCCGATAGCACCCATGCGGTCGCGCAGAGTATCGCCCCGGACAGTCGCGTGGTGTACGTGGACAACGACCCCATCGTGATGACCCATGTGCGGGCCCTGCACATCAGCAATCCCGCTGGCCGCGTGGAACACGTGGAAGCCGACCTGCGCGATCCCGACGCAGTCCTGACCAGCATGGCTGTTCTCGACACCCTCGACCTGCGTCGTCCGGTCGGCGTCGTCCTGGGCGCTGTCCTGCACGACATCGCCGACGACGAAGACGCGGCCACCGCGGTCAAACAACTCTTGGATCCGATGCCGCCCGGCAGCTTCCTGGTCATCTCGCACGCTTCGACTGATTTCAGCGACAGCGACGACGCCACCCGCTACGAAGAAATGTATGCAGCCGGCCGGGTCCTGGCCCGCGCCCGGCCCGCCGCGACCATCCGCAACTACCTTCACGGTCTCGACCTCGTCGAGCCTGGGCTGGTTCCGATCTGCGAGTGGCGGCCCGATGCCGACCCGCCGGCGTCCCCGGATCAGATCGGTATGTACGGCGTCGTGGGACGCGTGCAATGACCACCACCAGCAACCGGAGCCCGGAGCCGCTGTCCGGCGCGCAGGTCGGACTCGAGATGAACATGCGGGCCGAGGACGCCGGTCCGAGCAGCGCCGGCCGCTACGACTTCTTGCTCGGCCGCGACGACAACACCGTGGCGGACCGCGCTTCGGCCGGCGCGATCACCGACGCCTTCCCGACCGCCGGCCTGGCCGCTCGGGCCAACCTAGAATTCGCGCGGAACGCCGCGGATAGGCTCGTCGACGCCGGAATCGGCCAGTTCATCGACATCGGTTGTGGCATTCAACCTCCGCCGCACGTCACCGGGCCGCACATCCACAACGCCGTCCACTGGAAGAACCACCACGCCCCGGTGGTGTACGTCGACAACGATCCGGCCGTCGTTGCGCTGTCCCGCACCCGGGTCACCGGCCGGCCTGGACGTGGGCAGATCACCGTCCTAGACGGTGATCTGCGTGACTCCGGCGACCTGATCGCCCAAGCCGTCGAGGCCAGCGGCCTCGACCCGCGCCGGCCCATCGGCGTGCTGCTGACCGCGGTCGTGCATTACCTGTCCGCCGACGACCAGCCCGTCCAGCGCGTCCAAGACCTGATCGCGGCCCTGCCCGCTCGCAGCGGCATCGCTATCAGCCACCTGAGCCCCGACCTGCTGCCCGAAGGGCTGCACACCCATCTGCCCGGCGTCATCGCCGCGTCCGGCATCCCGATCTACCCCCGGACCCTGGGCGAGATATCGCGGTTCTTCGCCGGTCTCAACCTCGTCGATCCCGGGATCATCCCGGTCCACCGCTGGCGCAACAGACCGTACGAGCGCCCGCGGTTCGACTTGCTGCCGGACACCGCGGTCGGTCTGTACTGCGGCATCGCCCGCAAACCCGGCTAACCGGTGACCGCCGCCGGTCTCGGCGTCACCACCTCGTGCCCGCCCGCACACCCAGGACATGCCATGTCGATCGCCGCCACGTCCCTGACCATCCGACCCGCCACGAGCTGGGACACCCGACCGATCGCCGGCGTGCTCACCACCGCCGCGGTGACGGCCGCGCAGTGGACCGCGTCCGCCCGGGTCGGACGGGCTCTACTGCTGTACGACGCCCTGCTGAAGCAGACTGGTCACGCCGTGCGCAACGGCGCCGCTCTGCTCGCCGAACACGACAACGAAGCGATCGGCGCACTCATCTGGTCGAGCTGCCCGCCCACGGACGCCGACATCGGCACGCCCGCTCCGGCAGACGGATTCGAGGCGCCGGGCTGCCTGCTTGCCGGACCGCTCGGCCCGCCGCAACAGCCGCACTGGGACCTACGGGCTTTCGGCGTCCTTCCCGGCCACCGGCGCCGAGGTGTGGGCACCGCCCTGCTCGACGCCTGGCATCGGCAGCCACACCACCTTCCCGTCGCCCGCGCGGCCGTCGCGGTCACCGGGCACAGCAGGCTGTTGAGCGACCACGGCTACCGGTTCATCGGCGCGATCCGCCCAACGGGATGGGAAGACGGGCCCGTCATGCAGCGACTGTGGCGCCCGGCCGTCCCCACCACCGCGACCTCAGACAGCGCCACCACCGAACGCCGGGCCAGACGGTGCTGACCGGCAGGTGGCGGCCCCTCGCCGGCATCCTCGCCGCGCAGGCCTGCGCCATTTCCGCCGCGCGGCTGCTGATGCTGGCCGTGCCGTGGATGACTCTTTCGGGCGGAGGCACCGCGACCGAGGCCGGCATCGTCATGGCCTTGCAGGCGACGCCGTACGCGGTGCTTCGGTGGCTCATCGGGCCGCTGCTGGACCGCACCAGCCTGCGCCGGGTGACATCGTCGGTGACATCTGCACCGCCGCGCTGCTGGCGGCGCTGGCCGTCGCTCCGGGCGCCCCGTTGTGGCTTGTCGCCACCGCCATGACCGCCGCAGGTATCGCCGACGGACCCGCCGTCGCCGCCAAGCGGCTGCTCCTGCCGTTCGCCACCGCAGACGCTGAGCAGCCTCTCGAACGCGGTGCGAGCCTGGCCACCGGCGTGGAGCGCGCCTGCTCTACCTTCGGCCCGCTTGCTGCCGGATGGCTGCTGACCTGCGTCGGCGGCGCGCGAGCACTGTGGGTGGCTGCCGCGCTGCTGGCCACCGCGGCGGCTCTCGCCCAGGTGGTGACCGTCGACCCGATCCGCCGACTGAGCAGCCAGCGCGGCTACGGCCGCAACCTGGTCGCCGGCGCCGCGGTCTTGTTCCGCAGCCGCTCGTTGGCTTCGCTCACCGGCTACTTCGTCGTCACCAACCTGCTCGACCAGGCCCTGCTCACCGTGCTGGTGATCGAGTGGGCTCGGCAAGGCGGCCACGGGCCCGCCCTGCTGGGTGCCACCGTCGCGGCGGCCGGTGCCGCCGCGACCCTGTCCGCACTCACGGCGGCCTGGCTCGGCAGGCGACTGCCCGCCCGAGCCACCTACCTGCTGGGAGTGCTGGTCAGCGGGCCGACGCGTTTCCTGGCGCTCGCCCTGCCGATACCAACGGACCTGGTAGTCGCACTCTGGGCGCTGGCCGGTGCCGGTTCAGGCCTGTTCAATCCCGTCGTCGAAGTCATCCAGATCCGGCTGATCCCGCTGGCCGCGTCTGGTCGCACGCGGACCCTGATCGATTCGCTCGCCTGGGCGGGCATTCCCGTCGGCGGAGCCGCCGGCGGGCTCCTGCTGCAGCACTACAGCCTCGGCCAGGCCCTGTGGATCTGTGCGGTCGTCTACTCGCTCGCCGCGGTCAGTCTGGCCTGGCTGGTGGACTGGAGCCATCCCGCGTTGCGATCGCGAGAACCGTCCTCGAGCGCGCGACTCCCGCGGCAGCGCACCACGGGCAGTGACCGCTTCCTGGTCCCGGCAGTGCCAGCTCGGGCAGACGGGATCTGCCCGTCACGATGACCGTCCGGCCGATCGCTGGCGAAGCGCTGGGAGGAGCTCGGGTCAGCTGGCGTGCCGGAGCGTCGCCGTTCGGCATGCCATTTCCGTCGGCTGCACTCCCGGGTTTTCTGCTGCCCGCGTAATGTGCATTCCGCCGGGCAGTATAGGCCGTGCTGTATTCGCTCGCCGTCGGTGAGAAATATGGCCGGTCCGCTACCGACCTTGTGATGGCAGCATGGCCCGGCGGTCGGTCCAGGGCTTACGTTCACCGGCCGTTCGCCAAGAGCGTGGCATGCCGATGAGTCGGTGCGCTGAAAGACGGCAATGGATGGCGCCTTCCGGCACTCTCTCGCAGTCCGGCAGCTGCCGACCTTCACTAGTCCGAGTGACCGAAATTCAATGGGACAAAACGCCCAAACATGCACCGGCTGTTGTGGATAGTTGCAGCTCAGAGCGTTTTCTCTCACCTGGCGGGCTGCCAAGTCCGTACGGCAAGTCCGTACGGCTTCGGCCATTCCCAAGGGTCGATCACTCTGCCAGATTGAATGGCGTCGCAGGACGATCACACCGATCAGTCGGAGTGGTCGACGCGCACCCTTAACTGAAGCTCTTCGCGCGTGCGTTGGGCATTTATCCGGTAGTTCCGGGAGCGCCTCACCCGCAGGCGCGTGCCGGTCATTGCCGGGCCGCCGCATCCGTCCGACCGAACGCGAAATCGGTCGGACCTGCAGAGGATATCTTGTGATGGATCTGAATTCTCGTGCCGCAGCGATCCATGCCGGCATGACACAGGTCGCTTGTACACAGGAGGAGGTCGTCCGCCTGTGCGGCGACCGGGACCCGCTGGCACTGGCATCGGGATCCCATGGCAGCGTGGCGTCCGGCCGCCCTGCCGTAATGCCCGAAGGCGGCCTACTGATGGCCGGACGTGGCGGGCGAACCCGGAACGGGCACCACCTGCGGAGACGGTTCGCTCTGAGAAACGGCCTCCGCGCCCGCCCCGGGTCGCCGCTGACGCCTGCTTGCCGGTCCCGTGATCGGTCGCAGACCGAGCTCATCGGTGCCGGCCGAGCTCCGCCGCTGCCGAGGCAGGCTCGATCACGCTGCAACTACAACTGGTTACGCCGGCTCACGAGCGAAGCTGTTGAGAGTCGGTAGATGTCCCCGGTCAGTCCAGACACACCCGGGCCGGGGCGAGATGGACGGCGGGCACGCACTCTCCCACGCATTGAGCGCCGGTCCCGCCGTCTAGCCCCTCACTCTTGCCTGAGATCCGCCGACACCCATTCGAGGGTTCGATGTCCTTCCCCGACACACGAAGTCATCTCGATCCGCGCCAGTCTCCGCTCCCGCCTCGCCACGCCGCAGGCCTGATGCACCACAGCCCGCCGCCCTACCAGGCCCCTGCCCACACCTCTACGCCCGGGCCGCTGCCCGGCTCGGTGCCTGACGGTATTGCGGGCGACGCAACGCAGCAGGCCGGCACCGTGGGACCTCCCTGGCGTCCCGCCGAGGAGGCCGTGCCTTTCGACCCGGCCGCGGCCCACTCCGTCGATTACCGCCATGGTTACGGCCCGGTGCCGAGGCCCGTCCAGCCGTGGCCGAGGTTCGCCGACGACCTGTTCCGGCTCGCCCACAACGGCGCACAGCTGTTCGTCGACCGTCACCTCGCCTCCGTCGGCCTGGCCTGTGCGATGTTGGCCGAGCTCGGTGTCACCGATCGCGTCGCCGTCGAGCAGGACCGCCTGGTGGTCATCGACCAGCGTCCGCCCCCGGACGCGCTGGCTCACACCGTCCTGGAGAAGGTGGCCAGCGAACCCGACCCGCTGACGCCCCAGGACTGGATGCGCTATCTGTCCGAGGACATCTACGACCAGGTCGCCCAGCGCATGATCCAGTCCGGTGATCTTCGCAAGGTCACGAAGCATGGGCGCCTGTTCGGTCGGTCACGCACCGTCTACGAGCCCACGGACAACAACGCCGCCTACTGGCCGACCGCTCGGCTGAACACCTCCGTGCAACGCGGCCGCGACTTCAATGCGTTCGACCGGGTGCTGGTCGGGCTGTGCCTGTCCAGCGGCGTTTATCAGAAGGTCTTCACCGAGGCCCCGCGGTACGTGATCGACCAGCTGATCGCCATCAGCCGCCAGAGCCGGGCGCCGATCCCGGCGTTGCTGAGCGCGCTGGACAGCCTCGAGGGCACCACCGTTCTGATCCACCCCTGAACCTCCACCAGAGCACCACCTTTTCCTGCTCTGCTGTCGTATCCGTCAGGAGCTTTCTCGTGTCTCACCCCCCGCACTCCAAGGCGACCAGCTCGGTCGCCCAAGCTTTGGCGGCCAACCGGCTCGGCGTGCCGCCGGTCGTGTTCATGGTGATGGCCGCCGCCGCCCCGCTGACCGTCATCGCCGGTGGCGCCACCACCGGCTGGGCTGTCACCGGCGTCATCGGCATCCCCATCGGCTACCTCGCCGTCGCTCTGGTCCTGGCGATCTTCTCGATCGGCTACGTGGCCATGTCCCGCAAAGTCATCAACTCCGGGGCGTTCTACACCTACGTCACCCACGGCCTCGGCCGCCCGGCGGGAGTCGGCGCCTCGTTCGTGGCCGTTCTGGCCTACAACGCCATGCAGATCGGCTTGTACGGCGGCTTCGGCAAAGTCACCGCCGACTTCATCGACGCCCACAGCGGCTGGTCCACCCCGTGGTGGCTGTGGGCCTTCGCCGGCTGGGCCCTGGTCGGGATGCTCGGTGTGCTGCGCATCGACCTCAACGGCACGATCCTGGGCACCCTGCTGATCGCCGAGATTGCCGTCGCACTCGTGCTCGCCGCCGTGCACATCACCCACCCCGCCGGTGGGCACATCACCGTGAATGCCTTGACCGCGATCTCGCCGTCGCAGCTGCTGACCCCCGGCATCGGCGCCGTGCTGGTCACGGCGATCACCGGATTCGTGGGCTTCGAAGGCACCGCCGTCTTCAGTGAGGAGTCGAAGGACCCGCGCAAGACCGTCGCCCGGGCCACCTACATCGCCCTCGCGATCATCGGCGTGCTCTACAGCTTCTGCGCCCTGGCCATGACCATCGCGGTCGGCCCCGACAAGATCGTCGACGCGGCCACCGAGCACGGCACCGAACTGATCTTCGACCTCGCCGCCCCGTACGTGCCGTCAGTGGTGCTGATCCTCGGGCATCTGCTGTTCATCACCAGCCTGTTCGCGGCCCTGCTGAGCTTCCACAACACCGTCGCGCGGTACTTCTTCGCCCTCGGCCGCGAAGGTGTTCTCCCGCGGGCGCTGGCGCTGACCAGCGTGCGCAGCCGCTCCCCGAAGGTCGCGTCGATCACGCAGACCGTCATCGCCGCGGTCGTCTTGTGCGTCTACGCCTACGCCGGCTGGGATCCCATGATCAACCTGTTCTTCTGGATCACCGTCACTGGCGGCCTCGGCGTCCTGGTCCTGATGCTGGCCACCTCCATCGCGGTGTTCGGCTACTTCCTGCGCCCGGTCAACCGGGACAGTGTCGGCGTCGGCAAGGGGCTGCTCGCGCCGATCGTGGCCGGCGGCGCGCTGGCCTGGATCCTGCTCGTCACCCTGCAGCAGTTCCACACCCTGCTCGGCGTCGACGCCGCCAGCCCCTGGCGATGGATCTTCCCCGCCGCGTTCGCGGTCGCCGGCGTGCTCGGTGTGCTGTGGTCGCTGTACCTGCGCTCCGCCCAGCCCGACGTGTACGCCGCGATCGGCGCCGGCGCTCACCGAGGTCTCATTAGCGGCCCGCAGTCCACCCAGACCGCCACCGCGGCCGGGCGGTGACCGGCATGACCGACTCCGAGATCAAGGTCGCCGTCCAGATCCGCCGCGCCAAGCAGGACGACACCGGCCTGGTCGCGAGCATCCTCGCCGAAGCCTTCTCCCACGGTGACCTCGCCGGCTGGCTCGTACCCGACGAGGACCAGCGCGCCGCCATCTACCCGCCGTACTTCCGGTTGCTGGCCGGCCATGCCATCGAGCACGGCCACGTCGAAGTGCTCGGCGACAACGCCACCGCCTTCTGGTTCGACCTGGACCACAACCCGGTGCCCGAGCTCGGCGACTACGACGCCAAGCTCGCTGCCATCACCGGCAGCGCGGTGTCCCGCTTCCGGCAACTCGACCACGCCATGCACCAGCACCACCCGGACCCACGCCTGGAGGAGCACGCCTACCTTGCGTTCCTCGCCGTGCGACCCGACCGGCAGGGCCAGGGTCTGGGTGCCGCACTGCTCCAACACCGGCTCACCGGCCTTTCCCGCCGGCACCGCGCCGCGTACCTCGAGGCCACCGGCTTGCGTAACAGAGCGCTCTACCAGCGCTTCGGCTTCGAATCGCTCGACCCGTACACGATCACTCCCGGCGGGCCGCAGCTGCACCCGATGTGGCGGTCGCGCCACACCGACATCTGAACCCGCGAGGACCGTCGGCACCGCCCAGCCGAGCCGTCACACCGGCCCAGGATCCGGCGGCCCTCGCCCCAGGGGGTGGCGCTGCCTTCTACCGCCAAAGCCAGAGCCACCCCGGCCCGCGGTGCGGCGCAACGCCCCCACCGCGCGGACGGGCACCCGGGGACCCGCGCGCCCCACGACGCGGGTCCCCGGGCCGGGTGCCCACACCCTGCCTGCGTGTGCCACCCGGAAGCCCACCCTGACGCGTCATCCGAAAACGCGCGGCGAACGCCGCGGCACACCCGTTCAGTGAGAGGAAGGCAGCCCAGTCATGGCTTCGCATCGTGCTCGCCGCCGGCAGCAGGCACCTGTCAATCGGCATCCGCAGCTGCGTGGCCACGGCAACCGCTGCAGCCTCAAGGGCCTGGTCGGCGCCGCGATCACCGCGCGGCGCCTGCTCACTGCCGATGCTCTGAACTTTCTGACCGATCCTCGACTGCCGCCGGGCGCCGCAGCAACCTGTGGCCGACGCCCGAGCCAGGCCGGGGTGGTGCGCCGGTCGAACCCCCGTCGACATCTACGGCGCACCACCCCCTCAGCTGGCATCCGCCGTGAGCTTCCCGCCCGGATGCTCCGGCGCCACGGCGGCACGACCAGGGAACAGCCATGAGGCGGCCGCGGATCATCTGGCCGCATCCAGCGGTCAGCATCGCCATCACCGCGGCGCTGCTCGCCGCCAGCTACCTGCTCATCGTCCGAGCCGCCACCCCGGCGCCGGCAGTCCCGCAGGGCTGGCACCCGTGCTACGACGACCCCGGCGCCACCAGCACGCCGAGTGTCACCACGCTCGACGCCGCCGACCGGCTGCAGAACCTGGCGGACACGATCACTACCACGCCCGCCGACGGCAAAGACCCCGACGACTACCGGTACTCGGCGGTGCGCCGTCAGTTCTGGATCGTGGTGGACGGCATGGTCGAACCCTCCGAGGACACCCTGTGGCGAGCCGGCGACGGCAGCGGTCGCACCGACGAACGCCGGCTACCGGCCCGCCCCGACCCGGACAAGTTCCCGGACGCCGTAGAACGACAGCGCCTGTCCGCAGCGCCCGCCACCACACAGACGTACCCGCTGCCCGATGGCGGAGTCCTCGGCGGCGCGGTCGCCGAACCGGTGCCCTCCGGCCCGGTGGCGCTGGCCGACGCCATCTTCGACGCCCGCGAAACCTACTGCAACAACACCGTGCTGTTCGAGGCGTTCGTCCAGCTCAACCAGCTGCACTACCTCAACCGGGCGGCCCGGGCCGCCGCGCTGCGCATGCTGGCCACGGTTCCCGGCATCGCCTACGACGGCATCGCCCGCGACCTGCTCGGCCGCATCGGCTGGTCCTTCAACCTCACCCAGCGCCTGACCCGCCAAACGATCATGCTCGACCCGCGCACCGGCAGGCTGCTCACCGCTACCACCAGCAGCTCCGCGACCGGCACCCAACAGCTTCGCGATTACCTCCTGCTGCTGGCCTGCGACCGCACCAGCGCCCCTGGCCAGCCACCCGAGCCCTAACCGCCGACCGCCCCGCAGGGCCCTTCCGCCACTCGCCCAGCGCCGCGGTCAGGGCAGCAGGCCACCCGTGGCCGCGCCGCCCGGGGCGGTGCGCTCTGCCTTTGCCGTAGCCAGCAGCGCACCGCCCACCCACCCCTGATTCACGCCGAAGCGGCGTTTGCCCGAACGAGCCGACTCCAGAACGACGACAGCCCACGCCGCAGCCCCTAACACCCAACCGGAGACCGTCATGCCCACACCAGCTCGAAATACCGCGCCCGGCCGAGCCGCAGCACCACGCGAGCCCGGCAAGAAACGGCGCATGTCGCCACCGACCGTCGGCGAGGCCCGCGACCAGCTACGGCGGCAAGTCGTCCAGCTCTACCACCCCGAACCCGGCACCGGCCAGCCACTGTCACTGCGCAAGATCGCCGAGAAGCTCGGCCGCTCCTACGGACTTGTCTGGGCGGTGCTCAACGAAGCCGGCGTCAAACGCCGCACCTCAACCCACCACAAGCGCCGCGCCACCGCCACGAACCCGTAGCCGCGGCCCTCACCGCACGGCGCCTGCACCACCACACATCGACTCACATCTGCCGCTGCCGTCCCCTCCGAGAAAGGACCGTCATGGCATCCCAACGCCGACCGTCCTCTGCCTCTGGCCCGGTACCCGCCGCCGAGCCGACGCCGCCGGCCCGCACCACGCCGCCACCCGCCGGCACACCCAGCGAACTCGCCGCCGCCGTCGCCACCGCCCTGCGCCTGAGCGTCACGGCCGCCCCGGGCGAAGCCGCCGCCGTGCTAGCACCTCACGTGACCGGCCTGTCCCTCGATCACGTGCTCGCCGATGCAGACCTGGCCGAGACGTGCCTGCTGTATGCCACCGTGGTCACCGGCGCCGAGCAGCTGCGGGCCGCGCACCTGGCCTACCACGCGCACCATGTCCGCTACCCGTGCGGGCACCCGCGCCGGCTCGCCGCCGCCGCCGCTTACGGCACTGCCCTGCACCAGCACGGACGACTCCCCGAGGCGATCGTCGTGCGCCGCCGCGTGCTCGCCGGCTACCGCACCCATCAACCCCACAACGCCCTGCCCGCCGCGGTCGCCCTGGCCGACAGCCTGCACGCCATCGGCCACTGCGCCGAAGCGATCGACCTCGTCGGCACCGCCTGGGACACCTGGCGCCGCCACCCCCACGCCGACCTCACCACCGGCACCACGATCCTCAACGCCTACATCCGGATGCTGCGGGCCTGCCGCCACGACCTCAGCTTGCTCGCCCTGCTGGCCCAAGCCCGCGACACCAGCGCCTGGAGCCACCGCGCCGCGACGCACACCACCGAGGACGCTGCCGCCGACACCACGTACATCGACGCCCACCGCATCGCGAACTGCACCCACACACCGCAACTCCTGACAGGTCACGCCGAAGCCACCGCGACACTATCCCTGCTCCCGCCACACCGATCGGTTCCCCGCCGCACTGCGACTGGCGAGCCCGCACCCGGTCGCATCCGGCGGCGCCGGCACCCCCTGGCCGGCTACCGGGCCAGCGACATCGCCGCCGCGTTCAGCCGCCTGCTCACCGCACCCGAATCCGCGATCCTGCTCAACCCCGACCGGCCCCCGCACCCCGACGACGCTGCGGCACGGCACCGGCTGACCGAGGCGACCGCCGCCTATCTAGCCCACCGCCGCGGCCTGCGCGCCGCCCTGTCCACCGCCGCCATTCTGCTGCCTGCCGCAGCCGTTCTCCTCGTCCTGCACCTCACCTGACCACCCAGACACCAGCCCACGACATCGATAGGGAGAAGCGGTGCAGCCACCGTCCACCGTCGCATGCGCCAGCCCACCTGCGCAGGACATCCCGCCCGCTGATCAGCTGCGCAGCGAGCACCAGAAACGCGAGAAGGAGATCGCTGGCCGCTACGCCGCGGGCGAGTCCATCCGGACTATCGCCGCCGACATCGGCCGTTCCTTCGGATACGTCCACCGGGCGATCGAGCAGCAAGGCGTGCCGTTCCGCAAGCGTGGCGGCCGGCACAAGCCGAACCCGGCAGCCGGTGGCAGCGCCGGCCCGAAATCCGGCACCGCCGCGAGCGCACGAACGCAGCAACAGCGCCGCGCCACGACCGCGAACCCGCCGGCGCGAATCCGGATGACCCCCGCAGAGCGGGAGCAGGCCGCTACCAAGGTCGCCCACATGTTCGTCGAGGAGAAGAAGCCGGTCGAGCAGATCGTCAAGGAGACCGGTTTCAAGCACGGTCTCGTCTACAGCCTTCTGCGATTTAAGAAGGTTCCGATGGGACCACGGGGCGGTGGCAAGAAGCGGAACGCCTCCGCCGGCACATCTTCGTCCGGGGCGTCGGCCAGAGCACCTCGATGATCAGGTACATCCAAGGCGCCGCCAGGCAGCTGGGCACCGCCGCCAACTACAGCAAGCCGCTCGGGTATCAGGCGCATCGTTCTCGGCCGTCGGCATGGCCGCCACCGCGGCGGGATCGGTGACCGATGACCGAGGTCCGCGACCATCCTGCCTGCTTCACGCCGCTACCGCCCGGCCCGCTCATCGATGATCACGTCTGGCTGCTCGACGAGGACTTCGCGACCACCCACCCGGTGGTCCTGCTGTACTACCTGCCGGAGCCAAGGCAGTGGGTCCTCGACACGGGGGAGGTCTCGCCGTCGGTGATGACCGGCAATTCCGCGTTGAACTCGCCGGACGACCTGCGTGCCGCCCAGCAATGGGTCTCTCGATTCCTGACCTGCAACAACAACTCCGGGGTCACCTTCGCGTCCGAGTTGAGCACGTGGACAATCACCGAGTGGCGGCTCGTCGCTCTGGGCGGCCGAATCGGCTGGATACCGCTGTTCGACCTCACCGACACGACCGTGCTGCCGTTTCCCGTCCGGAACCCAGCCACCGGCGCTCGCGCCAACCCAGTGACCGACAACCAGCTACGGGTCTCCCTCGACCGGGGCGCGTCGCCGACTCACCCCATCGGGACCGAGCTGCTCCGGGCAACCCGGGGTGACATCGACGAGATCACCCTGCTGCTCGCGCAGAGCCTGGTAGACCTCCCGCATGCCAGATGGCTCGTTCCCGACGACCGGACCCGGCTGTGGGTGCTGGCCGACTACCTGGCCATCCACGTCAAGCATGCGATCACCAGCGGCCATGGCCACGTCGACATCGTCCGCGAACACGATCCGGACCCGCTGACCCGCGACCGCGTCAAAGGCATCACCGGCGCCGCCGTGTGGCTCTATCACGACGAACACACCCCACCGATCCCCGATTACCACGACCGCCGTCGCCTGGCGTGCCGAAAGTTCACCGAACGCTTCGAGCAACTCGACGCCGTCCTCACCCGGCTCGCACCGAACACACCACACCACCGGCTGGCCGCGCTCGCCATCGCTGGCCACCGCCGCCGCCGGCATCTGGGGAGCCTGCTGCTGCACGCGCACCTCGCCCAACTCGACGCCGGACACCGCGACGCTGCCGCCGTCATCACCTCACCGCCAGCACATGGCTTCCTGCGCCGGCACGGCTTCACCCCCCAACCCTCGGCGCCGATGACCGCGACGCGCCGGCCCATCCCCGGAACCCGGATCACACCCTGCCACCGGCCCGCGACCACGGCGAGCAACGGATGACGGCAGTCCGCATCTTCCGCATCCCGCGCGGCCCCCAGCTGGGATTACGCGCACGGCGCGGCCTGGCCGGTGTCCTGGCCGCGCAGATCTGCACGCTGTCGGCGGCAAGGCTGCTGACCGTGGCAGTGCCCTGGCTGCTGGTCACCGGCACCGGTGACCCGGACCGGGCTGCGTGGGCCATCGGGATAGTGGTCGCCTGCCAGACCGCGCCGTACGCGTTCATGCAGTGGGCGGCCGGCCCTCTGATCGACCGGCTCGGTGGCCGTCGGATCAGCATCATCGGTGACCTGACTGGCGCGATCCTGCTGACGGTTCTGGCGCTCACGCCAGCAGCCCCCGTGTGGCTGATCGCCGCCATCATGTTCCTCGTCGGTGCCGCGGACGGCCCCGCGCACTCAGGACGACGACTGCTCGTGCCGGCCGCCGCGGCCGCGGCCGGCCACAGCATCGAGCGAGGCGTGCAGTACGCCGCCGTCGCCGGACGCGCCTCGAGAGCGATCGGCGCCGCGACCGCCGGCTGGCTGCTGGCCGCCGCCGGTGGCGCCCCCACCCTGTGGACCGCGGCAGCCCTACTCGCCGCAGCGACCGCTCTCACCGCGCTCGCCTGCCCGGAAGCCCCCCGCGACCGCCCCAACCGCACCTACCTCGCCCAGTTGAGGGCCGGCGCCGCCTTCCTACGCCACGAACGATCGCTGCGGGCCTTGAGCGCGATGCTGCTCGTGACAAACCTGCTTGACCAGGCACTGCTGGCTCTGCTGCTTCCGCTGTGGGTGCACACCACCCGACACGACCCCAGCCTTATCGGTCTAGCGCCCAGCGTCGCCGGGGCCTCGGCCGCCGGTTCCGCGCTCGCCGGTGCCTGGCTCAGCTCCCGCGTCCAGTTACCGCGCCGCGCCGTCTATCTGGCCGGAGTCCTCATCAGCGGCCCGACCCGCATCGCCGTGCTTAGCCTCGGCTGGCCCCCGGCCGCCGTGATCGCCGTATTCGCGATCGCCGGGCTCGGCTCAGGGCTGTTCAACCCGATCGTGGAGACCGTACAGATCGAGAAGATCCCCGAGGCGCTGCGCGGCAGGGTCCTGGCCATCATCAGCACAGCCGCCTGGATCGGCATCCCCGCCGGCGGCCTCGTCGGCGCCGCCCTGGTCGAAACCGTCGGACTGACCGCCACCACCGCCGTCTGCGCCGCCGCCTACCTGGCCGCCGTGCTCTACCCCGCGTGGCGTGTCACCTGGCAACCCGAGCCCGTCCGGCCGAACGAGCCACCAGCATCGGCATCAAATAGACCTTGGCGGACCGCGTGACGCCATGGCCGGTCGAGCGTCTCTACCCAGACGCCGGGTGCGCATCGCGGAGATGAGTGCTGCCGATGCGTACCCGCCACACCCGTCCCGGTCGGCAGAACCCTGACGAGAAACTCAACGGAGGTCCAGATGTCCACGCCGAACACCACGAAGTCCGGACCGCAGCGGTTACAAGCCGGCGCGGCGCTCTACGCCACGACCCTGGCCACACCCCGCAACGGCCCGCACCTCGACCGACCGGCGCTGCCTCCTGGCCGGCCCGGTGCGGCGGCGAGCACGACGTCCGAGGGCGAACCCCGCCCGCATGAGGCCACCGAAGAGCTCGGCCACATCGCCAGCACCGGCATTCTCCGCCTGAACCGGCTCATCGCCGAGAACGCCATCACCGACCCAGCCGGCGATGCGCCGCCCACCGAGAGGAAACCATGACTAGCACCGGACAGGACGACAGGCCTGCCCCACCGCCAGAAACATCCGTCCCTTCCAGGCCCTGCTGGATCCCGACTGGCCCGGACGTCCTCGATGCCGCGCCGGCCCGGGTCCACAACGCCGCGCTCGGCGGTATGCACAACTTCGCGCCCGACCGTGCCCTATGGGCGCAGATAGAAGCACTAGACCCGCAGGCCCGATCTACGGTCCAGGCCGGCCGGGCATTCCTCGAACGCGCTACCGAAGCGGTGACAGCATCCGGCATCCGTCAGTTCCTCGACATCGGAGCAGGAATCCCTGTGCTCGGTGCCACCCACGAGACGCTCCGCGACCTCGATACCACCGCCTCCGTCGTCTACGTCGACATCGATCCGATCGCGGTAGAACAGGCCCGGCAGTTACTGCGCAGAGATCCGCGAGCCCACGCCGTCCGCGGCGACCTGCTCGACCCGCATCAGATCACCGACAACGACGCCGTGCTCGCCCTGATCGACTTCGCCGACCCGGTCGCTGTCATCCTCGGCACCATCCTGCAGTTCATCCCGGATGACGCCGCAGCTGCAAGCAGCATCAGCAGGCTCGCGGACGCCTTAGCGCCCGGCAGCCTCCTGATCATCACCCACGCCACCCCCGCCCTCAATCCTGACGAACAACCCGGCCAAGAAGCGGCCCACCAGCTCTTCGAGCAGCACACCCCGACGCCCGCCGTCCTGCGCACCGCCGACCAACTTGGCGCCCTCATCGACGACCAGCTCACTGTGCTGCCGCCCGGCATCGTCACCACCGACCAATGGCAGGCTGACCCCGACTGCTGGGACGAACCCGAAGATCCGAGCGGTCAAACCCGGTCGCGCGTGCTCGTAGCCGTTGCACGCCTTCGACCGGCCGACGGCCGCGCGCAAGCACCGATGCCGGCGAAAGGCGAGCCGACCACCGACCAGCCGGACTCCGCCGTCCCAGAAAGGACCGCCGATGTCGGGCTGGCTCCTCGACGGTTGGCATGACCCGCGGGTGCCCGCCCCGGGCCGCATGTACGACTACCTGATCGGCGGAAACGCCAACTTCGCCGCCGACCGGCAAGCCGCCGACGACCTCGTCACCGCGGTCCCGCATGCTCGCCGCGCGGCCCGGGCCAACCGCGAATTCCTGGGACGCGTCGTCCGGCACCTGCTGGATCGCGGAATCCGACAGTTCCTCGACATCGGCTCCGGCCTGTCCACCATCGGCGCCGTCCACCAACTCACCGCAGATGCGCGCCCACCGGCCCGCATCGTCTATGTCGACCTCGACCCCATCGCCGTGGCGAACAACATCCTCACCTTGTACGACAATCCGAACGCCACGGCGACC
This sequence comes from Actinoplanes sp. HUAS TT8, assembly GCF_051380535.1. Classification (NCBI taxonomy): domain Bacteria; kingdom Bacillati; phylum Actinomycetota; class Actinomycetes; order Micromonosporales; family Micromonosporaceae; genus Actinoplanes; species Actinoplanes sp. HUAS TT8. Next base: position 260,866 of record NZ_CP195646.1, read on the forward strand.
CGCTGCGACATGCGGTTCCCCGACCACCTGCTCTCCGACAGCGCGGTACGCGACCTGCTCGACTTCGACAGACCCGTCGGGATCCTGATGATGGGGGTGCTGCCGTTCGTCGCCGACAGCGACGCCTACCCCGCCGTCGCGAAACTCCGGGCAACGCTGGCACCCGGCAGCTACCTTGCGCTGTCGCATCCCGTCCCCACCGCTGCCGGCCGTGCGTACGGCGACGCGGTTGCCCGCGTGTACGGGCGCACCACCACACCGGACGTCTTCTTCCGCAATCCAGCACAGGTGATGATGTTCATGGATGGGCTGGATCTTCTGCCAGCAGGACTGACCCCGGTCGCCGTCTGGCGCGCTGCTGCCAGCGGTGGTGCGAGCCTCAGGGGTGACTGTTGTGTCCTCGGCGCCGTCGGCCGCAAACTCTGACCTCAGTGCGAAGGAGCCTTCGATGAAAGTTTCGCTCCCACCCGGCGCCGCTGCTGACGACACCAAAGACCTGCTCGCCGCGGTCACACCGCAGCAGCGGGCGTTACTTGATCGGCTTGCGGCGGGTCACACCAGCGCCGCGGCCGCCGAATCGGAGTTTGTCTCACTGCGGACGGCGAACCGCCACATCGAGAAGGTCCGCGCCATGTTCGGCGTCCGGACGACTCGCGAGGCGGTGCTGGCGTATCGCCGGCACGGAACGATCACCGAACTCACGCATCCCGTTCCGGGCAGCGAGAGGCGCCCGGTCTTGCCTGCTGCGGCGTCGAAACCGTGAACAGCGACGGCACGCGGGTTCCGGGTCAAGCGAGCGCCCCGGCGGAGCAGATTTTGCAAAGCATCGACGCTCAGGTGCCCGGCCTCGGAAAAGCCGACCTGGTGTTTGTGTTCGGATCCACCTTGCCTGACGCGGTGCTGCCCGTCGCCGAGGTGCTTGAAGCAGGGCTCGCCCCGCTCGCCGTGCTTACGGGTGGCCCGAACCGGCGTATGCCTCAGCACATCGAGAGTGAAGAGCATGCCCGATTGCTGCGGGCGCGGGGGTTCACACCGGACCAGATGATCATCGAGCGGCACTCGTGCACCTCCGTGGAGAACGTCGCTTTCGCCCGGCCTCTCATCGAACAACGCCTCGGCGCGGTCCGTACCGTGATCGCCGTGGTCAAGTGGTGGCAGCGGCGGCAACTGCACCTGCTCGCCGCGGGCATACCGACCATCGAGCGGATCTACGCCTTTACCTGGAACCCGCCGGCCCGCGCCGACGGCCGCCACTACGACCGGACCACATGGGGGTTCAGCGCTGATCGCGAACGCATCGAGCGCGAGTATGTGTACTTGCAAGACCAACTGCGCCGCCGCAACCTGCCGCCATTGACCACGGATGGCAACGGCTGGATTCGATCTGACTGCTGAACCGCGGACCTGCGCGTTCTCCGGTAAGCGGCACAAGTATTTGTCGGCCCCGCCGGCGGATGTTTCTGATTCTGCGTCCTGCGGACGCTGGTTGCCGCTACCGTCCGAGTGATCACGCCTGACGGGGGAACGGCGTTGCTCACACCACCTATCGAGCCCATGCGAGCCGCGCCGGTACGCGACCTGCTGGAACCGCACACCCGCGGCACACCGCAGTACGAGGTCAAGATGGACGGCTGGCGATGCATTGCCTTCGTCGACGACCAGCAGGTCTACCTTCAGTCACGCCAGAGCCGCCGCCTGGATGCCTACTTCCCGGATCTGTGCGCACACCTGCGCACCGCGCTACTGCCCAACGTCGTACTCGACGGCGAACTCGTCATCTGGAACCAGGTTGAAGGCCGAACCTCGTTCAGCGCCCTGCAGCGCAGAGTCACCGCCGGACGCGGCCTGCACGCGGAGGTGACCAAAAATCCGGCCACCTACGTCGTGTTCGATCTGCTGCAGCTCGACGGCGTCGAGCTGGTCGACCGGTCCCTGCTCGAACGGCGGCTGCTCCTCGAGGAACTCGTCACTGACGTACCCGGACTCATGCTCTGCCCAGCTACCCGCGACCCGGAGGAAGCTAGGGCCTGGTTCCACGACTATGCGGTCACCGGCGCGGAGGGTCTGGTCATCAAAGATCTCTCCAGCCGGTACCGCTCTCGTGGCCGTTCCTGGTGGAAGTGGCGGCGCAGAACCAGCACCGAGGCTCTGGTCGGCGGAATACAGGGCGGCGTGCAGTCCCCGCACGTTCTGCTGCTTGCCCGGCGCACGGTGCGTGGCCGCCTGCAGTACGTCGGCCGCACCACACCGCTGACTGAGGACCAGCGCATTGAGCTCGGCGGCCTGTTGACTGCGGTCACTGATCACCCGTGGCCGTGCCCGTTGCCTCGATCATGGTCGGGTCGGTTCGATCAGCATGACCCGGCCGTATACCTGCCCGTACGGCCGGATCACGTGGTGGAGATCGAGGTCGACGAAGCGTTCGAGCACGGCAGGTGGCGCCATGCTGCTCGATACCTTCGCGCGCGGGTGGACCTTGTGCCTGCCGATGTGCCGGTCTTAGCGAACGCCTCACCGGCACGCAGTTCGGCCACGAGCTGATGCATCCAGGCCGCAAGGTCAGGTGGTCGCGCCCGAAGAGCTCGGTCGGCGATGACAGCTGGTCTGACGCCAACTCGCGCGCGGCGGATGTTCCGCAACTGACGAAGGCTCCGACTCGGCGCAACGCCGGGCCGGAGCCTTTCGCGTTTCTGGCTACTTCGGCCAGGCCTGCAACACCGCCGCGACCGCCAAAAGAGTCGACGGCATGGCGGCGATTAGTGCGAGCACTACGCGCCGGTCACGTCGGCGGGGTACCTTCTGCCTCAACGGAGTTCCTTCCTACTCGGAGGTTTCCGGAGGCGGCGCCGGGGCGCAATCCCGGCGTTGCCGTCTCCGTCCACGCAGCACCTTACCCACGCCCTGACCTGCAGAAATGGCCGTCACGGTGTATGGAATTTTCCGGCAGTCGGTGTAAACCGTCCCTGACGTGCAGCGATACATCTAGTCATCAGACAGCTAGTCGCATGCGGCGTGACGGGATTCACTCTTCCGTGGTATCCGGGTCACCTCCGGCGCCGCCTGGCGTGAACGATCGGCGAACCGCCCCGACCGCTTTGGCCGCCGATCTGACGCGCGCTGTGTCGACCATTCCGGCGCTAAGAGACATGACCGTGCGGATAGACGCTTACTCGGCCGCGGACCCGACCGAGGTCGCCTCGGCCCGGCGCCTGAAGGCCCACTTCGAGTTGTCGGACCTGGCGGCCAGTGCAGCCCCGAAGCGGGCGCCTTCCTATGCGATAAATCGCGCCGCCGGGGTCTCCGATAGGTTTCCCGGATGGAGGCCGACCGCATCACCCACGCCTGGCGGATCGAGGAACGAGAATGCGTGCGGCAGGAGCAGCGCCGCGGTCGCCGACACGGCTACACCACCCTGACCCCAGCCCGCACCGCGCTCGTGGTGGTCGACATGGTGCCGTTTTTCGCCGAGGAGAACGCCTACGTCCGCGGTATCGTGCCCAACATCGTTCGGCTGGCCGCCACAGTGCGAGATGCCGGTGGCACCGTCGTCTGGGTGCTGCCCGGCGCCGGCGTGCGAACGGCGGTCAAAGACGAGTTCTTCGGACCCGAGATCGCTCAGATGTTCCGGAACAGTGGCGGCGCCGGGCCGCTGCGATCCCGGCTGTGGCACGAGTTCGACGTCGAGGCCGAGGATCTGCTCGTGGAGAAGTTCGCGGCCAGCGCGTTCTTCCCCGGCCGCTGCCGCCTGCACGACATGCTGCAGGACCGTGGCATCGACACGGTCCTGATCACCGGCACGGTCACCAATGTCTGCTGCGAGTCAACAGCCCGCGACGCCAGCACCCTCGGGTATCGGGTCGTCATGGTCGCCGACGCGAACGCGGCCCGACGCGATGAGGACCACAACGCGACCCTCTACACGATCTACCGAACGTTCGGCGACGTCCGGCCCACCGACGACGTGATCAGCCTGCTCGGCAGCTGACGAACACCGGACCGCCAATGACGAAGGGCAGGGCACCTCAGCGGGTATACAGACTCGGCTCGCGGGGGATGGCGGCGCCGACGGCATCGTTCCACCACCACCATGATTCGCCGACGCGGATGCAGTAGGTCCACGCCGACCGCTTTGCCGACTCTCCGGGTGCGGCTCGTCCTTCGTGAACCTGGTCGAGCGCGGCGCCAGGCATCCTGACCGGCAGGTGCTGGCCGTTTTCCAGCGGCAGCAGCCACGAGTACCGCCCGTCAGCGTCGCCTTCAGGATGACGAATGGGCTTGTCCGCCAGCGTGAGTCCCCCGCTCAGTGGCTTCGTCGATGAACGCCGAGAGGTTCGCCTCTGCTTGTTCCTCAGTGGCGTCCTCGACTGGACGGCTCCCCGGCTTGATCACCGCGCCGGCCAGTCACCAGCGGCTGCACGCGAAGATGACAGGCAGACGACCCGCCCCGAGCATGCCGAACGACCCGTGACGCAGGTGAAACCTGCACTGCGGCGAGAGTGATGCCGCGTGATGGGTGCCGCTAGGCGTCCGATATGTGCGCCCCGGCAACCGGAGGCAATCGGCGACAACTGTCGCAGCGGATCACCAACCGGCAAGGTCATCGGCAGGGGGACGCCACCGCCGGTGCGAGGGGGTTGGCCTGCCGGCGAGGCGGGCAGTCGGCGGTGGCACCCACCAGAACTTCCGCACGAAGCTCAGATCGACATCTGACGTGCTCCTGAAGGCCCGCCACCGTCGAGGCCCGCCGATCTTGCCTGCGCAAGAGCCGCTGGCTGCCCTCAAGGAATGATCTGTCATCGAGAAGGAGAAGAGCATGCCTTCACACCGCCGACGCCACGGCTGGCTGTCGCGTCGCCGCACCGCAGTCGTGACTACCGGTCTCATCGCGGCCGGACTACTTTCCGGCCAGGCCGCCTTCGCCGCCGACGCGCAGACGGCCACCGTTAGCGCGGCGCAGGCCTACTACCAGGCCGGCGAGGGCGAGGCCGCCACCATCACCCTGACCGTTACCACCAGCGACAGCAAGGCCCTCGCGAAACCGGCCACGCTGACGTACCGAACCACCACGGGCACGGCAACCTCCGGGGCCGACTACACGACGACGAGCGGCGCGGCGACGTTCGCCGCAGGCAGCATGCCCGGTGCCCGCACGACGATCCGCATCCCGGTGCGCCGCGACCGCAGCACCGAAACCGCCGAGACAATTCCCGTCGCGCTGACCCCCACCTCGGCCGGCCTGACCGTGGGCGCCGCGCCGACGGTGGTGATCAACGCCAACGGCCTCCCGTATCTGAACAGCAAGCTCAGCACGAGGCGTCGCGTCGCCGACCTGCTCGCCCGGATGAGCCTGGACGACAAGATCGGCCAGATGACCCAGGCCGAACGCGCCGCGGTCACCGACGACCCCACCACGATCGCGAACCTGCGGCTCGGGTCGGTGCTCTCCGGCGGCGGCTCCGTGCCGGCCTCAAACACCCCGACCGGATGGGTGACCATGGTCAACACCTTCCAACAGGCCGCGCTGAGCACCCCGCTGCAGATCCCGATCATCTACGGCGTCGACGCCGTCCACGGCCACGGCAACGTGCTCGGCGCGACGATCTTCCCGCAGAACATTGGCCTCGGCGCCACCCGCAATCCGCAGCTCGTAGGGCAGGTCTACCACGCCACCGCAGCCGAAGTCCGCGCCACCGGCGTCCCGTGGGACTTCGCCCCGTGCGTGTGCGTCACCCGCGACGAACGGTGGGGCCGCTCGTACGAGTCGTTCGGCGAAGACCCGAAGCTGGTCACCCAGATGACCACCGCAGTCACCGGCCTGCAGGGCCGCCGTACCTCACAGCTGGACGACCCAGACCGGGTCCTCGCGACGATCAAGCACTACGCCGGCGACGGCAACACCACCTACGGCACCGGCGACAGCGGCTACACCATCGACCGCGGCATCACCACCACCAGCCGCGCCGACTTCGCCGCCACCATCCTCCCGCCCTACGCCGCCGGCATCCGAGCCGGTGCCGGTAGCGTGATGCCGTCATTCTCCAGCGTCGACTTCACCGACGACGGCATCGGCAACCCGATCAAGATGCACGCCAACCGCGAACTGCTCACCGGCACCCTCAAGGGCAAGCTCGGCTTCGACGGATTCGTGATTACCGACTGGGAAGGCATCCACCAGATCCCCGACCCGACCGCCACCGCGGACACGGCCAAGCCCACCGCCGTCCAGGTCCGGACCGCCGTGAACGCCGGCATCGACATGTTCATGGAGCCGAACACCGCGCAACGGTTCGAAACGCTGCTCAAAACCGAAGTCACCGCGGGCCGGGTCAGCCAGAGCCGGATCAACGACGCCGTCGCCCGGATCCTGACCTCGAAGTTCGAGCTCGGCCTGTTCGACAAGCCGTTCGCGTCCACCGACCGGGTCGACGTCGTTGGCAGCACCGAGCACCGAGCCTTGGCCCGCAAGGCGGTCGCCGAAAGCCAGGTGCTGCTGAAGAACGACGGCAACCTGCTGCCGCTGCGCTCGGACGCGAAGGTATACGTGGCCGGCCGCAACGCCGACAACATCGGCAACCAGGCCGGCGGCTGGACCCTCGACTGGCAGGGCCGCTCCGGTGACACCATCCCCGGCACCACGATCCTCGATGGCATTCGTCAGGTCGTCCCGACCGCGAAGGTAACCTACAGCGCCGACGCCTCCGCACCGATCGGCAAGGACGACGTCGGCATCGTCGTGGTGGGGGAGACCCCGTACGCCGAAGGGTACGGCGACGTCGGCGGGCCGGCCTGGCCGTGGGGCACCGACGCGCAGAAGGAGACCAAGTCCCTCACCTTGCAGTCAAGCGACAAGGCCGCGATCGATAGGGTCTGCGGCGCCGTGACTAAGTGCGTGGTGTTGGTCGTGTCCGGCCGACCACAGATCATCACCGACCGGCTCGGCAAGATCGACGCCCTGGTCGCGTCGTGGCTGCCCGGCAGTGAAGGCGCTGGAGTCGCCGACGTGCTGTTCGGCAAGAGGGCGTTCACCGGCCGGCTGCCGGTGACCTGGCCGGCCAGCGCCGACCAGGTGCCGATCAACGTCGGCGACGCGAACTACCGGCCGCTCTACCCGTACGGCTGGGGGCTGCGTACCAGCAGCATCCATCGGAGGACCACGCCTTCGATCGCTGGCCCACTCGCGGATCCGAAGACGGGCGGTTGGCGGGTCAGCGCTGCGAAATTCACTAGCGCCGGCTTCCAGTCCGTTGCCCGATAACGTCGCCCAGGCCGCAAACGGCAGAGCGCGGTTGGGCGGCGCAGCCGAAGGCCCGCCGCCCGACCGCGGGCACCGCGATGTTCCGGCCTGGTCGGGCCCCCGTTACGTCGGCTGGTGACCGGCGCCGGTAGCACCTTGTCCACCCGCCGCGGATCCGCGCCCGCCCGGGCGTAGTCCGCCTTGGAATCTCTCGGCGTTTGCGGCAGCAGCGAAACCGAGAGGTCCATGACGACGAGAGGTAAGCCGCGAGTCACCCGCAAGATCAACTTGTCGGTGGGTCGCGGTACCGTCCGGCCGTGAAGATCAACAAGTCGGGCTCGATGCGCCCTCCGAAACTCGGCGACAACGACCTCGGCGTGGCCTTCGGCTCGGTCCTCGGCAAACTCGCCGACGAAACGGTTCACGCCATCGTTTTCCGCGAGGTCGAGATCAGGGTTACTCAAGCCCTCCGGCGCCATTGGACTGAGCTGGATGAGACGGTGACGTTCAACATGGAGATCAACGCCAGCGATCACCTGAAGATGACCGATCGTGGCTGGGAGTCGGTGCAAGACGAGGTTGCCGAGTATCTGCGGGCCGACCGAAACCAGCTGGAGAACGAGCGGGTCCTTGCCCGTGCGCATATAGCCCTGTGCGACAAGGTGATCGCTGCGCTTTCCGATCCCGACGTCGCTTCGGCGTTCTCGCAGTCGTACGGCGCCGACGGGCTACGCCAAGGGATCGCACTTCACTACCTCGACGGCTCGATGGCGGCTGCACGGCGAATGTCGAAGCGGATGCAGGCGAGTAACCAGGAATACGAGGACGGATCAAACCGGATCGTGGCACGGTGGAAGTCCCGCAACGAGTTCTCCCGTACGCCGAAATCGGTTGCACTCTCTCAGGTCGACACGGAATCGCCCGAGTCGTTCGAGCAGCTCACTGCCTGGCTTCTCAAGCGGGATGGATGCACGATTCAGAGGGATCGCGGCGGACCTGGCGACCAGGGCGCGGACGTCATCGCTACCACCCCGGACGGCCTCCGGATCGTTCTGCAGTGCAAGCACTCAACCAAACAGGGAAATCGGCTGGATCCACGACACGTACACCAGCTGAACGGCACAGCGCGTCCGATTCACGGTGCGGACATCGTTGGCATCGTGACCAACCGAGCGCTCTCCGCTAGCGCCGAGGCCTTCGCGGACAGTCAGGGGATTCACATCGTCGACCGCCGAGTACTTAAGCGTTGGGCGACCTACGGCGTCCCCTGGTGGAAGCCTGAAGAAATCATGGTGCCGACGGTTGTCTCGGTGGAAACACCGGCGGAGCAGGAGGCCGCATAGGCAGCCCACGGCAAACCTGCGGCGGCCGCGGGTCAGGCCGGCGATTGAGCGCAGGTGGACCAAATGGTAGTTCAAGGGCCACCGATTCCCGCCTGCCGTTCTCTGAGGTTATGGGTCCGACTTCCCCTCGCGCTGCGAAAGCGGTTGGTGCTAAATAGCCCTGAATGAACTGATTGGAACTGAATGTCTTAAAAGATCAGCACGGGGTCGCTTGCAGTGCAGGGTCAGAGAAATGGAACATGTGTACGATCTGGCCATGGCGGGCGTTACCGAGCAACACTGGTGGAATGGCAGGTGGGGTCGCGCCCGGCGCGACGTGTATCTGCGCGCACATGGCGATCAACTAGCCGTGGAGGCGCGAGCGGGAGGCTCAGCCGGTGAAGCCCGATTGTGGCATCCGCCCACCGATGAGACCGCTCTCCGGCTCGTCGAAGACCTGATGAGCGATCAGGGCGGCTGGCGAAAGCTCAGCGTCAGGCCATGAACGGCGTGCCGGCATCTATGGCGCATCCACTGGTGCCACCCGCTCGCTGCGAGTCGGGCGAGGACCGCCGCCGTTGCGTTCCTGAACACGCTTGGGGCGCTGTGTTGGGTGCGCAGCGGTTACCGAAGTAGCTGAACGCTTAGGAGATGCGCGCGCTCACGTACCGCGGCTAGAAACGCGTGAGTGGACCGTTGACCCGCTGCGCTCGTCGGATCTTCGTCGGCCTCGACGCCTACGTCGCCGATGGCCTCGTCATACACCATCAGGCACGACCGAATACCGTCCAGGAGGTGTTCGAGAAGATCGCGGCTCGCTCGACCGGGATCGAGCGGAGTCAGCCGTTGCAGCAACATCATGAGCGCGTCACCGCGTTTGCCGACTGGCAAGCTCAGAGCCTCGGCCCTGGCGGCATCGACTAGGGCCGGCAGTCGCAGCGGATCGGGTGTGAGACCGTCACGAGCGTTCGCCGCCTCACTGAGCATCTGCGTCACGATTTCCCGCGGACCTAATCCAGCGAGCGACTGCCTGACGACGTAGGTCGGCACCTCCACCGACACGGCCTCAATGTCGTCGGCATCGGCGAACACCGCGCCCGCAGCGACACCCGCACACTCCGCTGCGACGCCGGCAGCGGCAACCAGCCAATGTGCTCCCGCGACACAGGCGGCAGCCGGCGTCACATCATGGAACAACCGTGGATCTCCGAGCGGGCTGGCACGAAACAACTGGTCCGCGGTGGCCACCTGTGAAGGCGGCGGATCCACGACCTCCGCCACCACGCCTTGGGCTGCACGCCCGGCGAAGTCACCCCGGCCAGCGCGCTGTATCGCATCCACCTCAGAGCCAACTTCCACGACAACTACCTCGCTGATCGCCGAGTCACCGATCGCGTGCAAGACGCGGCCGACCTCGTGCGCGCATTCGACCGGCTCGTCATACGACATCAGCACCGATCCGTCACCGTTCGGCAGGTTCGGAGCGGTAATCGCTTCCGCAACAGCGGCGAACATCGCCTCGGAGCCGCCGCCCATCTGCTCGTCATCAAGTTGCGCAGGCTCGGCGTACACCTGCCACAAACTCCTGGAGAGCTCGCTCAACGCCTCGGCCAACATGACCGTCTCCGAGGGTCCGGCCCCGATAAACGCTGAGCCAAGCACAGCGGCGCGGTGAGCATCCCCGGTCGGCCAGACCGCGAGGATTCCACCTAGCGCCCCATCATGCACTGCATAGATCGTCATCGTGCCGTCCTCACGGAGCCCAGCCGGCTCGGTCCCGAAACCCGCCCGCTCATTCTGCACGCAAGGGGCGGCACGATTACCATGCCCAGAATGGTTCGCCAGCCCGGACAGCACATCCTGGGCTGACGAACCAGACGCATGGAGCCAACCAGAAATTAGACAGGTGGGCAGCCCGCCCACGCGGAGCGGCGGCGTAACCTACACGCCGACGCCGCTCCGGATCCTTCCCCCGTGGGAACCGGAGCGGCGTCACTGTCTTAAGGCAACCACCACGTCAGCGAGACTGGTATTTCTCAACGACATGCGTGGGGATGCGACCGCGGTCCGACAACTCCAGGCCCTGACTCTTCGCCCAGGCACGGATCTCTTGATTCTCGTTCCGAGACGATCGGGCCTCACCGGCATCGCCCCGGCCCGGCCCCCGGCGGGCCACTGCGCTGGTGCGCGGCACCCGCGTCCCCGCGGTGATGAACGGGTCAAGGGCTTTGCGGAGCTTTCCGGTGTTCTTCTCGGACAGGTCAATCGTGTAGCTCACGCCATCCAGGCCGAACTCCACCGTCCGATCTGCCTCGCCGCCATCCAGGTCGTCGGTAAGAATGGTGACAATCTGCTTCGCCATGACAGCTGCTCCGAATCTGCGGGAAAGAGGCTCAACAGTAGCGCTCGAATTCGTGTTTTCGCCACTCGGCCACCACAGAATTCGCGAACCATTCCTGATCCCTGCAGGCGAACGCCCGACTCGGTAGTCCTGGCTAGGGGTCATTTCCTGGGCGCGCGGAAAGCAGCGTGTTCCGGAGAGCGGCAGGAACGTTAACCGCCGCCGGCGCAGGCATTCGTCGTTCACGAGCGAACCACCGAATAATCATTCATTCATCCGTCTGCCAGCTGTCGTCAGCTCCAGCGCGTCAAGCAACCCAGCTGGCGATGACCGGACACTTGTCGTCGATCACGCCCGCCTGGAGCCGACGGCGCGCAGCTGCAAGCCCAGTACCTCATTTCGCGAGGCTCGCCGAAAAAGCATCAACTTCACCAACACCGGCCATGGCTGCACCATCGCCACTGCCCGCAACACCTAATCACCCCCTCGGCGGGCACCCAATCCGGCGACCATGCATCCGTCATCACCACCATCCGGTCCGGCCCGATCTACGGAGTCAGTCGCGGGCCGTCGCCGGGTGCCACCGTAATTCGCCCGCAATCCGGATCAGCGAAGCCGCTAAACCCTTCGCCGCCAACACCCGGGAAACCCCAGTTGTCGTCATCAACGACACAAACCCGCATCGCCGGCAATACCAACAGTCCTGCCACAACCGCCGAGCACGATCCACCACCACACCGCAACCGGCATTGTTGCGGCGCGTCCACGCCACGAATCCCGCCGCCGCCGCGACGATCGACAGCCCTACGAACGCGGGCCACCTGCCTGCAGCCTCCCCGTCCATCGACGACCCCCGGACGAGAACCGCCAGGAAAAAAACGCTCGCCCCCGCCACCACCGCCGGCACCGTCGCCGACCGCGGCCGCTGCGGCGGCGTCAGAACGCGCGCCAGCCCACTGACCCGTACCGCCCGCGCCCGCACCGGCAACATGCCACTGCCATCAGCCGCGAACGCCTCCCCGCGCACGTCCACGACATCGCGGCCCTCGCGGTAGACCGCAACGACCCGCCTCAACTGTTCGCCCGATCCACACTGCAAACAGCGGAGCGTGTATGCCGGCCCGGCAGCCCTGGACGGCCCTGACTCGGCCCTCTGTTCCCGCGGCGCGCGATCCGTCGGCCGGCCCTGACCATCACCCAACTTCGACACGTCTTACCCCCGCAACCTAGGACCGATCACGGCTGGTGGGTGCCGTCACCCGAAGGTGTCGGCACCCACCAGCCACTACGCCGCGAACTTCAAACCGGCAATGAACGGAGCCACCTCGCCCTTACCCTTGCGCTTCTTCGCCCGAGCCGACCGGTCCCGCTCGAACTTCTCCAGGTCCACGACCTGCGCGGCCTTCGGCAGCAACTTGTTGAGCTTGCCCAGCAACTTCTTGTCGTGCTCCGCCAGCCGGTGACCATAAGTATCGAACGTTGTCTTGATCGACGCGTGCCCGACGATCTGCTGGATCGCCAGGAAATCGAACCCGGCCGAGATCAGATACGCCACGAACGAGTGCCGCAGGTCATGAAACCGCGGACGCTGATGTAGCCGCGTCGGGCAGCCACACGTCGACACCGCAAGCGACTTGACCTGATCCAACTCCGACCCGTTACCCACCTTACGGATCTTCGGCGGGTGCTCCGCGCATCGCTGCGCTCGCGCCACGACATACCGCCACTCCCGGTTACGGAAGTTGTTCGCGTCCCACGCCAACCCCGACGGCGACGTGAACACGAAGTCATTGCCGTTCTTCCCTGCAATCAACCGCCGCAGCACCTCCACCACCCGAGGCGCCAACGGGATCGGACGCCGCGACTTCCGCGACTTCGGAGCAGACAGCCCACCAGTACGGCTGAGCGTCTTCACGACGAACACCGCCGGGCTCTTACCATTCAGCGAAACCGCCTTGACCCGAAGACCCAGCAACTCACTCAGCCGCATCCCCGTTCCCAGCGCAACGATGACGAGATCCCGTATGTGCGGCGGACACGCCGCCAGCAGAATCTCCGACTCCTTCACCGTCAGGAAGTACGCGTCGTACTGATCGATAGTCGGCAGCCCGTTGGTGCTCTGACCCGCCGGACGATCAAACGGGTTATCGAGCCTGTACCGAGGCGTGGCATCCCGGATCACCTTGCCCAGGACGGACCAGTGTTTGCGAACCCCGGCCGGCATCAACGTCTCCGACATGCCGGCCTTCCACAGATCCACATGCGCGGCTCGGTCCACCTACCCGATGCGCATCTTCGCCAGCGCAGGCGCCCCGCCCACCGGCTGAGTGATCCACTTACCGTGCAGCAGGCGCGCGTATTCCTTCTTCGTGCTCTTGGCGATGTCGACCTTCGCCTCAAGCCACGTCTCGATCTAGTCCTCGACAAGCGGCGTCTCCGGCTGCTCGTCGGGCTCCGGCACGGTCGTCTTGTTCCAGCCGAACACGATTGCGTAGACCTCAGTGTCCGAAATCTTGTGGTTATGCGCGTTGGCTAAGTCTTCGGCCTGCTGTCCCTGGCTTTTGTCCGCGAAAGTGCACGTCTGCCACTTTCCGGCGCTGCCCTCGCGCCAGCGGACGATCCAGGACTTCCCCGTGGGTTCATCTTTGCCATGCGATCGAAGGTAACGAGATTGATGTTCACATGCGAACACGCAACGTGCATCTCGGTTACCTCCATGGACGCTCAACGGCATGTCGAAAACGTCCCTACCTGCGTTTATAGATAAACGTGCAGGTCACGTTATGTGCGTGAAGCACACTGGCAGTGTGGGGGTCAGCGGCTTCGACTACTCTGAGTGACGTTTCGGGTATTCCGATGGTGAGCGGTAACAGTGGCTCAGTGAACGTAGCGCTAAGCGATTCCATTGATTGTCTTTGGTGTCGCCTGGGATTTCAAACACTTGACCAAACGAATCCAGCTCACCCACCGGGAAACTGGTCACGAACTGGATGCAGTGACACTCGGATACCTTCGAACACGACACGGCCGCGTTCCAACCGCTGCGCCCGGAACTGTGGGCACTGACCAAACACCTGCTCGGGACATTTTGGATCTTCGACCTGCACGGCTGGGCCCCACCGCAAAGGAAGCGCCGCCTGTGCCGAACGACGCACCCAGCCCGACACACCAAAGATCCTAGGACGCCCACGAGGAGTGCCCGCATCCACGATAGTGAACATCCTCGACCGGGCCGCTGATCCGGTGCATCATCGGCTGGTGGAACGAGAACGGGCCGCCGCGTTGACCGAAGAAGTCCTGACCCGGCTGATCGAATTACAACAAGAATGGCCTCTGAACCTGGTCACCGAGGTTTACGTCTACGGCTCGTTCGCCAGGGGAGCCCTGCAACCAGCAGACGTCGATCTCGACATTGAGTACGACCAGACCGGCGACCGCTGGATCTCCACCGTCATCCACGCCCTCAGCAGCGGCCGCAACCCGCAGGTCGAGTTTAAGAAACCCCTCGTCGGCCGTAAACGCGGTATCGAGTTCGCGTTCAACAACCGGGCGGACGCGGACTACGACATGACCCTGCTGTGGCAGCGCGGCGAGGATCTCGACACCGTCCTGACCCGCTTGCGCGACATCAAAGCCGACCCGACGGCTGGCCGAGCGCCGCGCGACGCGATGCTGCCCCAGTTCGAAGGCCTCGACCGCTGGCTACCACGCCCGTACCGAGAAACCCTGAGCCGGGCGATCACCGCAGAGCTCATCACCGTCGAACGCCTGGTCCTGCCAGACACCGACATCGATCACCCGCTAGCCCGCGACCACCTCGAACGCCGATGGAACCCCGACAGCCCGCTGCACCGGGCCGGCCGCGCCGTGTTTGCCCACCTGCTGGCCCGAGGCATCGACCCGGCACAAGTCCACCTGCACGGCCGCGACGTCCAGAACAGCGACACCCCGTACTTCGCCGGCTTCTCCCTGCGCTACCTCACCTCGATGCAGGACTGCCTCACCGAACACGGCGGCACCGAATGGATCGAAGTCATACACCCGACCACCCGCGGCGCCCTCGACGCCCTGCGGATCAGCCCGACCGGTAAGGAAACCCCACGCGGTCTGCTCTGGATCGACTCCTGACCACCACCGGTGCTTACGCACCCTTGCAGGCGCCAGCTCGCGCGCCAACGTGGCCTTCCGCGGATCGAGATGGTCGTATCGGGTGCTGTCTCCGACTCGTAGATCACCGACATCGCGTACTACCCGGCAGCGCGGCAGCCGCGCTTACTGTGAGTGTGTTGTGGGGGCGTCTGGACCGAGACCGCCGACCAGATCCTCGAATCCATCGCCAGGTACTGCACCCGCATTAACGACTCACGTCACTAGCCGCGCACGGCAACCGAGAAGCCCCACTGTGTGCCTCATCCAGCACGAAGCCCAGCCACAGCAGCTTTGCTCCGGTTAGGCCACATCCTCCGGCTCTTCTTCCGCCAGGGCCACGGGCAGCCCGATCAGGTAGCGGTGTAGAGAGGTCTTCGGGATGCCGGTCTTGCTGGCGATCGTGCCGAAGCTGTGGCCTTGGGCCTTGAGTGGCCGGGCGTACTCGATCTTGTCAGCGGGGTGGGCGAGGGGCCGACCGACGTGCCGGCCGTTGGCCTCGGCGACCGCACGGGCGTTGGCGGCGCGTTCGGCGGTGAACGTACGCTCCATCTCGGCAAACAGGGCGAGCAGTAGGTAGCGGACCAGCAGGTTTGTGCTGCCGGTATAGCCGAGCTCGCGGATCTCGGCAAGCAGCCGGGTCACCGCGACGCCGGGTTGCTCAGCCCGGCGGCGGCGCAGGTGATCCCGGAACGGATCGACCAGCGTCTCGCGGTAGCGCGGCGGGCGTTTCAACTCCTCCGCTGACGCCGCGCGAGCGTAACGCTTCACGGTGTTCAGCGCCCAGCCCAACCGGCGGGCGCATTCCAGCAGGCCGTGGCCTTGATCGAGGAGCGCGTGCACGGCTCGGTGGCGGTCGCGGGTGCGCTCATCCAGGGGCTGATCCGGCTGGACAGGGCCTTGTCGCCAGCAGCCTGAGTGGGCAATCGCGGTCTTCTCGACGGCCTTGGCCAGGTTCGCCCACAGATGCCAGCGATCGCTGACCTGCATCGCCTGGGGCGCTGCGGTGCGGATCGCCTCGGCATAGGCTGCCGACCCGTCGCGGCAAACGACCTGCACGCCCGGATGGTCACGCAGCCACGCGGTCAGGGTGTCCGTTTTGCGGTCGGGCAGCACATCGACGCGGCGATGGGTGACCGCGTCGATCAGCAACGTCGCGTAACGGCGGCCCCGGCGCAGCGCGAAGTCGTCCACGCTCAGCACGGCCGGCACTGGGAGGGCGGGGATCGGCACCGCCATCAGCACCCGCAGCACCGTGCTGCGCGAAACCCGGGCGCCGACCCGGGCCAGCACACCCGCACCGGCCCGGCCCGCGGTGATGACGGCCAAGTCAGCGACCAGGGCGCTCAGCTGCCGGGTCCGCCGCGCCCACCGCTGGGTCAACGCGGGCACCTGCTCGCGAAAGGTCCGCCGCGGGCAGGGCAGTGCCGCACAGACCAGGCGACGCACGCGCAGGTGCACGACGACGGCGCGGCCACCGACCGGCAGATCGGCCAGGCGTCGCTGGTGATAGGCGTGCACCCGCTCGCTGAGCTGCCCGCAGTCCGGGCACGCCGCGGCCGCCATGGGCGTTCGGGCTACGACACCCACCGTTGTCCCGAGATCGACGACCTGCTCGATGACCAGCGAAGACAGCTGCGGGAAGGCGGCCTCGATCACATCGCACGGGCATCATGATCGCGGACGTCTGTGACCACAAAGGACGGTGGTCACCCGACCACCGTTTCTGCGCCAGAGCCGTTTTCTTGGCACTCCGGCGCCGACCGCCGCGCGCTGGTCGGTGCCCCGCCAGGCGTCGCTGGTGATAGGCGTGCATCCGTTTGCTGAGCTGCTCACAGATCAGAGCAGGCTGGTGATGGCGTCGGTGTCGGGGGTGTCGACGTCGGTGACGGTGCACAGCCGCCAGCTGTTGTTCGCGTCGTGGATGAGCGTGAGCTGGTAGCTGGTCGGGGGCAGGCCGGGCCTGGTGGAGAGGATGTGGGTGGTGCTGTTCTTGGTGGTGCGGTCGATGATGTGTTCGGTGCCGCGGACGGCTTGGATGTCGACGGTGACCTGGCCGCCGAGCGCGGCTGGGCTGCCGGTGGGGCCGACGATGCTGGTGAGTGTGGGGGCGGCGGGCTGGACGTAGGCGTTCTGGTCGACGTAGGTCTGCAGTTCGGCGGTGAGCGCGTTGTCGGCGGCGCAGCCGGGTTCGGTGATGGTGCTGGTGAGGCCGGGGTTGGGGTTGGCAAGTAGCCATTGTCCGTAAGTGAGCAGGGAACCGACGATTTTCGGCCAGTTCGTGCCGGTGTTGGTAAGTGTGGGGGTTTTGCTGGTCGGTGGTGCCGGTGAGGGGATGGTGGCCACGATCGGGGCGGCACTGGTGGTAGCGGCGGGCGCGGCGGCTGTGGTGCTGGCGCTGGTCATCGTGGTGGCGCAGCCGGTGAGCATGGCCATCGTGGTGGTGCCGGCGGCGGCGATGAGCAGGGCGCGGTGCGTGGCGGTCATCGAGTTTCCTCTACAGAAGCGGTGGGGTTCGGGGCGGCTGTCAGAGGACGGTGACGGCGAGGGAGCGGCCGATCATCGTTTCTCGAGTGATGTTGCTGGTGCCGTAGGTGGTGTCGGTGTGTACGGCGTCGACCCAGATCTCGTAGTTCATTCCCTTGCTCAGGCCGGTGATCGTGGTGGTGAGGGTTTTGCAGGTGTGAGTGGCGGCGACGGTCAGCCAGGTGGTGGGTGCGCCGTAGTTCGGGATCGCGGCGATGCGGTAGGTGAGTACGGACGGGTCGCTCAGGTCGGTCCAGTGCGCGGTCATGCTGCCGGTGCCGGCGGTGGCGGTGACCGGGATGGCGGTGGCCGGGCCGAGCATCGGGGAGCAGACAGCCGACACCGAGTTTGCTGGTGTGGGCGTGACGGATCTCGTCGAGGGCAGTGCCAGGTAGAGGCCGGTCGAGACGGGAACTGGTCGGTAGGCGCCGGCCGCGACTTGCGCGGCTGCGACCTTCGGCGCGGGAGCCGCGGTGTTGTACCAGCCGGCGGACAACGGTGCCGGTGATGCGCCCGGCGTCGCGGCGGTGACCGTGGAGGTTGTGGTACAAGCGCCGGTAGCCAGCAGAGCCGTCCCGGCGGCAACGGTGAGAGCGATTCGGCGCAGGAGCATTGTGCGGCCTTCCCGGGTTGCGGCGGCAATGCCGGTATCAGTCGGCCAACCGGACCCCGGCATAAAGCGGAACCGGGTTGCAGAACAGTTGCTCACGAAGGGCTTTCATTTCTGCGCCGGGGCATCTATTCCAGACTGCTCTTCGGTCTTGCGATTCACCGGCGACAGCAGGTGTCTACTGGGATCGGCGGAGCAGGTGTGGGAACGTTTGAGCTGCCCACATGGCTACTCGGAACTACCCGTGGCGTCTGTGTCGTGGCGGCGAAGAGATTTCCGGTCTGGCGGTTCTGCCGAGTTCGTCGGCAACCGAAAGCGCACCGTACGGGACCGCCGCCGACAACACCGGGCCGCAATATTTGTTTCTCAGCATTGCTTCAGGATTTGTTTCGCACGCTTCTGACCGAACAGCATTTCCCCGCCGTGTCTCGGATGAGGCCGCTTTCGAGGAGTGACCCGTGACCGCTCAGATTCTCCGTCCGGCGCTGTCGACCCCGTCCGGCGCCGCCGGTCCGGTAAAGGCGGTGATGAAGAAGCTTCCCGAGATCACGCTGGCGTTCTGGGTCATGAAGATCGCCGCGACCACCCTCGGTGAGACCGCCGGCGACATGATCTCCCAGACCCTGAAGCTCGGCTACTTCCTCAGCACCGTCACGCTCTTCGCGATCTTTGTGGTCACCTTGGTGGTGCAGTTGCGGTCGCGCCGCTACAACCCGGTCTTCTACTGGACGGTCATCCTGTCCACGAGCATGGCCGGCACCACCCTGTCGGACTTCATGAACCGCGACGCCAGCGCCCATTATTTGGCCAAGGGCGCCACGTCGCTCGGCTGGGGTCCGCAGGGTCTGGGCCTGGGCTACCCGACCGGCGCGGCGATCCTCACCTCGCTGCTGGTCATCGTGTTCATCGCCTGGAAGGGGACCGGGCTGCCGTTCGATATCAACAAGATCAACACCTTCCGGGGTGAGGCGCTGTTCTGGACCGCCATCCTGATCTCGAACACCCTGGGCACCTCGATGGGCGACTTCCTGTCCGACAGCTCCGGCCTCGGCTACCTCGGCGGCGCCGTCCTGATCACCGGCGTTCTGGCCGTCCTCGCCGTCTGCACCAAGATCCGCTGGATCCCGAACGTCCTGGTCTTCTGGCTCGCCTTTGTCCTGACCCGCCCGCTCGGCGCGACCGTCGGCGACTTCTTCACCAAGCCGGCTGTCAAGGGCGGCCTCGGCTTGGGCACCTACGGCGCCTCCGCGGTCCTGCTCGCCGTTCTCGCCGGCTTCATGATCTGGTCGACCGTCCGCGAACGCCGTAACCAGCTCACCCACGCCTGACAGACCAGCACCGCCCGAAGAGACCGGGGCCTACGCCGAACCACGGTGTCACGGCCCCGGTCTCTTCGCCTTCGCGCACGGTTCCACGAGACGAGTCATGCCGGGGCCCTACCCGTAGTAGGTTGCGGCGCTCGGAGAGCGGGCGTCAGTCCCCGCCAGGTCCGCCGCCGACGGAGATGCTGCTGAGCCGGCCGACCACGCTACCCCCGCACCCGTGTCGCAAGGCCGCCGCCAGTGTTTTCGCAGGTAAGCCGTGGATGTGAAGGTCCGCAACGAGACCCCGGGTTCGCCTCCGGAACGAGCATAAGTTCGGCACATCGTGCGCCCCGTACGAGTCGGCCGAGGCGGCAATCGACTCGTTCGCCGCCACGACCTGCGCGGCTGGCATCCGCCTGGAAAGCTCCGGCCGGTGGGACGTCTACGCACCTCATGGCTCGTCGCCCTCGGCGAGATGTGCCAACTGGCGGGTTGGGCCCCTGTCCGATGCCGACCGTTACAGAGCGCTGCCCGCGTTCACCTGCTCGGCGTCGGGGCCGCCCACGCCGGCGGCGATCTCGTCGGCGGCCTACAACACGCCCACTTCGGGGGACCACATCAGGCCGCCATTCTGGCCAGATCCGCGTACGCCAGCGCACGGCAGACGGCGACCGCGAGGGCGGTAACGGCACTCGCCTAAAGCACGTCTGGCTACGACGGTTGCGATGGCGACCGTCACAGCCAGGTGGGTGTCCTGCGCGACCCGGGCCGCTGGGCAATGAGCAGTCGGTCTGGTTATCGCCAGTCGAAGTGTTCGCGGTGGATGTTGCGGGCGGGCACGCCGGCCTGCCGGAATCGGCGGACGAATGTGGTGACCATCGGTCCGGGCCCACACAGGAACACCGACACCAGGGCGGGGTCGGTGTCGTCGAGCACGGCGAGGGCGTCGTCGGCGTTCAGGTACCGGCCGGTGTCGCTGTCGTGCAGGTGCAGGTGCAGATTGCCGGATGTCCGGGTGATGTCGCCGATCTCGCGGGCGTAGGGGGCGTCGCCGCTGGTGCTGTAGAACAGGTCGACGCGGGCGTTGAGAGCGCGGCTGTCGAGGGAGCGCAGCCAGCTCAGGAACGGGGTGATCCCGATGCCGCCGGCGATCCAGATCTGGCGGCCGGCGCCGCGGGCGTGGTCGAAGCGGCCGTGCGGGCCGCCGATGACGGCCGGCATTCCCGGCGTGATCAGGCTCTGGATCTCTTCGGTGTCGTCACCGAGGGCTTTGATCGTGAAGCGCAGGAGGTCGTCTCCGGCGGCGCCGGACATGGTGAACGGATGCCGGCGCCAGCCGTGGCGCCCTTCCAGGAACACCATCGCGAACTGCCCGGGTACGAATCTCAGCGGCCGGCCGACCGGGGCCAGCGCCAGTTCGGTGATGCCCGGCCCGACCGGTGTGACGCAGTGGACCTGGTAGTCGTGCAGCGGCAGGAAGTACCGGGCGATGGTTTCCCGATACACGTAGAACGCCAATCCCCCGCCGCCTGCGATCAGATACGTCCAGCGCAGCATCGGCGATCCGAACACGGTGGCATCGAGCAGACCGTGCACGAACGCCGCGGCCAGGAACAGCCCGGTGAGCCGATGCACCGCCCGCCACCGTTCGTAGCCGCCGAACACCAGCCGCGCCACCGTCGCGAGCCGTTGCCCGGCCGAGCTGCGCCCGGCGTCTCGTACGGCAGTGGTCAACCTGGCGGGCAGCCACGCCAGCATCATTCGCCAGCGCGGCTGGACCGCCCAGAGCACCAGCGCGATCAGCCCCCACACACCGATCTGGGCGAGCGGCCCGCCGAGACCACCGCCCTGATGCTGCGCTGTGATGGCGCCTGGGGGAGCAGGGCCGCCCGGATGGTGGCCCTGCGCGAACAGCACGTGCGGGATCAGCAACAGCATGCCGGCCACCGACAGCCGGCGATGCCAGATCGCCGTCTTGTCGATGCCGTCGAACCACACCTCCACCACAGCAAGCACGGAGATCAGCACCACCGCGACCGCCATCAGCAGGATCGCCTCGGCCCCGGCCAGCTGGCCGAGCAATGATCCCCACCCGGCGCCCCGCGGCCCGACAACGAGCCAGACCAGGGCGAACCCGGCGGCGAGCACGGCCACACCCGTCGGCCCGATCCACCGGGCCGGTGGGAGCAGCCGCGACAACGACACCGTGACCGGCCGTGCCAGCACACTCACCTCTACGACGATCGCATCCGCAGGTGCGCGCACACAGCCGATCAGACGATCCGAGGGGCGCACCGGATTCTCACCCACCGGCTACCCGGCATTGGCTGATTCCGAGGGTCGTGCTGCCGATCGGCATGCAGCTCGCAAAAGGTCTGTTCGATCCGGGGAGTACACCGATGCCGAATCTCGCGCCCGTGGCACGGTCCTGACGTGGCGGCTTCCGATGTCGGCGGCGGCCCGCTGGGGTGGCGCCGGGCCCCGGTCGGCGTCCTGACGATCGGCCTGGCATTGGTCGCCCTGGTGTTCGCCGTGTTCGACGATCGGGCGCGTCCGGCGGTCATCGGAATGACGGTGCTCGGGTTGGATCTGGCCGGCGCCGTCTGCAGTTGGCGAGCAGCCCGGCACAGCCCGACCGGTCCGGTCCCGTGGCGGCTGATCGCGGCCGGGCGCGCCGTCTCGGCCGGCATGGTGTTGTGTCTGTGGCACGCGGCCTTGGGCGGCATGGCGCCGTGGTGGTGGGCCGGCGCGGCGGCCCGGATGCTGATGTATCTGCTGCTGGCCGCCGGAGTGCTCGTTCCGGTAGTCAAGCAGTTAAGCGGCCGTACTCGCACGGCGATGCTGGCCGAGATCGGCACGGTCATCGCCGCCGGCTTTATGGTGATCTGGTACTTCGCCCTCGAACCCGTCCTCGCGCACGAGACCACCGAGACGGCGGGGATCGTCACGGTCGGCTGGCCGCTGGGTGATGTCCTGCTGCTGGCCGCGCTCGCCTCGCTGATCCTGCGCGGCTCCGTCACCCGCTTCGCCGCCCCGGTCACCGTCTTCGGCACCGGTTTGGCCGTCTACCTGGCCGCCGACGTGCTGTGGCTGGCCGACAGCAGCGACGCCGGCCCGATCCCGCAGAGCCCGGGCGTGCTGTTCGGCCTGGTGGCAGCCAGCCTGCTGATGACCGCCGCACCTGTTCTCACCCTGATCCGATCCGGTCAGCCGTTCGCCGCCCGCACCAGCCGGCCGCCGGCCTGGGCCACCCACCTGCCGATGACGGCCATGCTGGTCGGCTGCCTGCTCATGCTCGCCGCCACCCTCCTGCAAGGCCAGCTGCTGCAGTGGGGCGGGCTGGTGTGCGGGCTCGTCGTGATGACCTGCTTCGCCGCACTGCGGCAGCTGATCTCGCTGCGGCAGGGCCGCGACCAGCTCACCACCGACGCATTGACCGGGCTGGCGAACCGGGCCGGCCTCGACGAGGCCCTCGACCGGGCGCTGCGGCGTCAGCAGCCGGTCGCGCTGCTGCTGATCGACCTGGACGGCTTCAAATTGGTCAACGACGCCTATGGCCACGCCGCCGGGGACGCGTTCCTGGCCCACGTCGGCCGGCAGCTGCGCTCCGCGGTCCGCGGCGCCGACGTGTGCGCCCGCATCGGCGGCGACGAGTTCGCCGTCCTGCTCTTCGACATCACCGACCTCGACGAGGCAGCCGCCACCGCGCTACGGATCCTGACGATCAGCTCCGGTCACCCGGTCGTCATCGATGACGACCTGGTCCCGGCCCGGGCCAGCATCGGCATCGCAGCCGGCGGGCCCGGCTTCGACGCCAAGACCCTGCTGCGGCAGGCCGACACGGCCATGTACTACAGCAAGCGCGCCGGCAGCCACAGTCACGCCACTTACCAGCCCTCGATGGTTGATCGCCGCGCCGACGACGTCACCCTGGCCGAGGACCTGCAGCACGCCCTGCACCGTGGCGAGCTGCACGTGCTCTACCAGCCGCAGGTCGATCTGCGGACCGGCCGGATGATCGCTGCCGAAGCACTGGTCCGCTGGCAGCATCCGACCCAGGGCCTGATCCCGCCGACCCGGTTCATCCCGGTCGCCGAACGCTGCGGGGCGATCACCGACATCGGCCTGTGGGTCCTCGAACAGGCCCTGAACCAGCTCGCCGCCCTCCCGCCTACCGGCCCGGGCCAGGATCCGGCGCACATCAGCGTCAATCTCTCCCCGCAGCAACTGCGGCAGCCGACGATCGTGCACGACATCCTGGCCGTCCTCGACCGCACCGGTGCCGACCCGCGTCGCCTGGTCCTGGAGGTCACCGAGTCCGCGCTGGTGGACGAGACCGGCGGCATCGACGCGCTGCGCGCCCTGCGCGAGCACGGCATCCGCATCGCCATCGACGACTTCGGCACCGGCTACTCGTCGCTGCAGTACCTGACCCGCCTGCCCGTTGACATCCTCAAGATCGACCGCAGTTTCGTCGCCGAACTCGACAACACCCCGGAAGGATCAGCCGTCGCCGACGCCATCATCCGATTCGCGCAGGTGCTGCACCTGGACACCGTCGCCGAGGGCATCGAGACCGAGCACCACGCCACCGAACTGCTCGCTCTCGGCTGTCACATCGGGCAGGGCTACCTCTACGCCAAACCCCTGACCCCGGCCGACCTGGTCGCGATGGCGCAGGACTACCAGGTCGCGACCCGTCCCGCCGTGCCAGCACGTCACGCGTTGACGAGCACGTAGCGGCTCTTGCCCGCCGACTTCGCGGCGTACATCGCCTCATCGGCACGGCGCAGCACCTCGTCGGCGGTGGTGGCCGGGCCACCGACCGCGATGCCCAAGCTGGCGGTGACGGTCACCGTCGTACCGGCCAGATCGATGGGCTCGCCGAGGACGGCGACCACCCGGGCCGCGGTCGCATGAGCTTCCGGCTCGCCGTCGAGGTGCTCGACGATGACCGCGAACTCGTCGCCGCCGAGGCGCGCAACGGTGTCGCCGGCCCGGACCGCATCGCGCAGCCGGCCGGCGGTGACCTGCAGAACACGGTCGCCGGCATGGTGGCCGTATGCGTCGTTGATCGGTTTGAAACCGTCCAGGTCGACGAACAGGACCGCGAACGTGCTGCCGTCGCCGGTGTGGGCGGCGATGGCCCGGGTGACCTGGTCGTGGAAGAGCAGCCGGTTCGCCAGACCGGTCAGCGGGTCGTGGAAGGCCAGATGTTGCAGCTGTTCCTCGCGTTCGCGTAGCTGGGCCTCGACGCTTTCGCGGCGGGTGATGTCCTCGCGCAGCGCGGTGGTCGCCCGATCGACCTGATCCAGGGCCCGTTTGCGGCTGCCGGTCATGGTGGCGGTCAGCATCGCGAGCATCACGGTCAGCGCCGCGCCCGCGCCGAGCGTCATCGTGGCCGTGCTGCTATGTGCCGCAACAGTGAGCCGGTGGGTCGGCCAGACGCTGATGTGCCAGCGGCGCTGGCCCACGGTGATGCTCTGGTCGCGGTCGAGCCGGTCGTCGTGGCGCCGGGTGCCGGGCGTGACGACCGCGATCACGGTGTCGGTGCCGGCTGGATCGGTCAAGGTGGCCTGAACGACGCCGTGGGTCCGGTCCAGCAGCATCCGGGCGAGGAAGTCGTGTCCGTGCAGGCCTATCACGATCCAGCCGTGGAACACGTCGGGATCATCCGAGCCCAGGCCGGTCGAGATCGTCGCGGCCAGGACCACTGAGGTCTGGCGTTGATCGGCCGGAGACTGCGGTCGCGCAGCAACTGTAGGCAAGGCTGATCGCGATCGCTCCGCTCTGCCGGGCCGTGCGCAGCGCGACCGAGGCCTGCGGACTGTTCTGCAGGTCGACGCCGCGCAGACTGCTCTGGGCCGCCACCGAATACGCCATGTCGGTCAGCGTCTCGGCGTATCGGCTGACTTGATCGGTGATCGCCGTGGTCAGGTCATCGGTGTAGCGGTCCATCAGCTGACCGGCCGCCTGATCAGCGGTGTGCCGGGCCGCGCCGAACGCCGCGGCGGTGGCGGCGCCGTCGGCCAGCAACACCACGCTGACCGACGCCGCCGCCAGCCACCACCGGGACGGCCGGCGGCTCCCCCTGCCCACCCTCACCTGTTCGGCCACGTGATCCAGGGCCTTAACGTCGGCCTGAACCTGTGTTGGCCGCGGTGTCCGGTACCGGCCGGTGAGCTTCGATAGCTGGTCGACCCGGTGCTGCCATTTGGTGACCTGGGCGCGGGCTTCGGCTCGCTCGGCGCTTGAGGCCTGCGGGTCGCCGCGGACCTGGATGAGGACATCGGTGGCCGAGGCCAGGTATGCCCTGGTTCCCTGCAGTTTAAGCGTCTGGCGGACCGCGCCAGGGATGTCGGCGTAAAGATCGGCCAGACGTTGCTTTGCGGTCGCCAGTTCGTAGGCGGCGATCGCGCTGTCGGCCCGGGAGGCGTTGCTGTCCGCGTGGACCACGCCGAGTTCGTCGCGTCGCAGGCTGACCTCGTTCTACGCGGCCTGCATCTGGTCGGCGGAGGTGGTCTGGTAGGCCGCCAGGACGGTTCCGGAACGCTCGCTGGGTCCGGGCTACTGCCAGGGTGGGCGGTGGAAACGGGATCACGGTGTTCCAGATTTTGCGCGGAGGTGCCAACGAACCGGAGTCTGATCTGCTGGCCGGCGCCGTTGAGCAGACTTAGCCGCAGCGCCCACGCGTTGTCCTCGGTGGCCCAGCCGCCGTCTTTCCAGGCCGGCCAGCCATCGGAAACTCCATGTTGCTCCAGATCGGCAGGTAGTTCTCACCGACCACGGACATCGGCTCGTCCAGCATCGGCCGCAACTGCCGCTGCCGCAGGCCGGCGAAGTCGTCGCCGAGTCGGCTGGTCCGAGATCACGGGAAGCGAATTCGACCGAGACTGGTGGCTGACGCGGTCGGGCCTGACGCCGCGGCTGGGGGCGGCTGATCTTGGACTGCACCCGTTGGGCCGGCCGCCGGCCAGCTCCGGTGCGGCGTATTTCCGGCTCGACTCTGCGGAACCCGGCGGTCGTTTTCGGCGTGTCAGCGGCCCACCGTGTTCTGCGCTACCGGGGGAGCGGTGAAGAAGGCGGCGTGGTCGGTGGAGGTCAGTGGTGTGGCGTAGAGGTAGCCCTGGCCGGTGTTGCAGCCCAGCGCGCGTAGCTCGGTGGCTTGTTGTTCGGTTTCGATGCCTTCGGCGACGGTGGTCAGGTGCAGGACTTGGGAGAGCCGGATGACGGCTTCGGCGACGGCGGAGCCTTCTGGGGTGTTGTTGAGTTCGGCGACGAAGCTGCGGTCGATTTTGAGGATGTCGACGGGCAGGCGGGTCAGGTATTGCAGGGAGGAGTAGCCGGTGCCGAAGTCGTCGATGGCGATCTGGATGCCGTGTTCGCGCAGCGGGCGCAGGGCGCTGATGGCTCCGGTCTCGTCGACCAGGGCGGATTCGGTGACTTCGAGGACCAGGCGGCTGGGGTCGGCGCCGGTGCGGTCGAGGACGGTCAGGATGTCGTGGACGATGGTGGGTTCGCGGAGCTGGCGTGGTGACAGGTTGACGCTGATATGCGGGAGCCGGCCGCTACCGGCTGGTTGCGGTAGTGCCGCGAGGTGGGTGAGGGCTTGTTCGAGAACCCACAGTCCGATGTCGGTGATGATGCCGCTGCGTTCGGCGACCGGGATGAACCGGATCGGGGGAACCAGGCCGCGGGTCGGGTGCTGCCAGCGGATCAAGGCTTCCGCGGCGATCGGCCGGCCGGTGGTCAGGTCGATCTGCGGCTGGTACAGCACGTGGAGTTCGTTGCGTTGCAGGGCGTGTTGCAGGTCTTCGGCCAGGACGGCGTCGTCGGCGCGGTGGTCGATCATCGACGGTTCGTAGTAGGCGTAGCTGTGGCTGCCGGCGCGTTTGCTGTGGTACATGGCGGTGTCGGCGTGCCGGAGCAGGGTTTTGGGGTCGGATCCGGGCTCGGCGGTGGCGATGCCGACGCTGGCGCGCACGGCGACGAGGTCGTCGTCGACCTGGACGGGGTGTTCGGCGGCGATGGCCAGGATGCGCTGTGCGGCGGCGATGGCGTCGTTGATGTGGCCGGTGTCGGCGAGCAGGACAGCGAATTCGTCGCCGCCGATGCGGGCGCACACGTCGACGCTGCGGACCGCGGAGCGTAGTTGCTGGCCGACGTGGGTGAGGAAGGTGTCGCCGGCGGCGTGGCCGTAGGCGTCGTTGACGGCTTTGAACCCGTCGAGGTCGATGAGTAGCAGCGTGACTGGGCTGGCGCGTTTCGCTGTCCGGTCGAGGGCTTCGTCGAGGCCGGCGCGGTTGGCCAGCCCGGTGAGGGTGTCGGTGGTGAGCTGGTCGCGGCTCTGCCGGACGAAGATCAGCTGGCGCCAGGCGGCGGCGCAGGTCATGACGGTCAGGCCGAAGATCAGGCCGCCCCACGGCAGCGGTTTGTCCTGCCGCACCGTCGCGATGGCCAGCAGCAGGCAGCCGGCGAGCATGGCGGCCATCGGCAGGTGGGTGGCCCAGGCAGGCGGGCGGCTGGTCCGGGCGCTGTAGGGGGCGCGGGCGCGGGTGGTGGTGACGATCGGGGCGACGGTCATGAGCAGGCTGGCCAGCGTGAGAGCGGACAGCACGCGCAGGTCCTGGGTGAACGGTTTGCCGTCGTTGCTGTTGGCTATCCAGATCAGGTCGGCGACCAGGTAGAGGGCGAGGCTGGTGGCCAGGACGGTGACCGGGGCGGCGAAGCGGGTGACGGCGCCGCTCAGCACGACGGCGGTGACCGCGGCCAGCAGCAGGACGTCGCCGAGTGGCCAGCCGATCGTGACGATGCCGGGTGTCTCCGGGCTGCTCTGGGACAGGACCGGTGCGATGACGAAGCACCAGATGGCCATGAATCCCGCGGCCAGGACCGTGAGCAGTTCGGCCAGCAGCGCGGCGCGTGCCCGGCCGCTGAACCGCCGGGTGATGGAGGTGAGCACCCCGGCGGCGAGCAGTACGAACATGAGCATCCGGGCGACGGCGCCGGCGTCCCACCACGGGGTGCTGCGGCCGAGGCCGCCGCAGGCCAGGCAGATGATGCTGACCGCGGACGTGGCCCGGCCTGCGGCGACCAGCCGCCACGGCGCCAGCCCGCTGGGACTGGTCCGGGCCGCCAGCCAGCTGTAGACGGCACCTGCCAGGTCCGAGATCAGCACGATCAGCCCGATGAATTCCAGGCTGCCGCGGCCGCCGGCGCTGGCGGCGACGAGCCCGGCCAGGACCAGGCCGGTCAGGACGGCGGCGACCGGCGCCCGGCGCCACTGCACCGGACTACGGGAAGCCACGATCACACCTGACCGGCTACTCATACCCTGAGACGCTCCTGTGTCCGACGGTGACCGGGCCGCCGACGACACGGCGACTCGGGTGGGCACCGGGGGACCCGAAGCTCGGCCAGATCATCGGCGCACACCTTCCTGAAGATCGCAGATGCCGGGTAGTCATCCGGTGAGCATCCGGTGCGCCCAGCCCCGCCACGCGCTGCCAAACCCCACTGATACAGGACCGGGCAGGCCGGGGACCTGCCGGATGGGCAACGACTGTAGCGGTAAAAGCCTCCACAAGGGAGGCTACCCGGCGCCGGCGTGCGCGACCTGATGGGAGAGGACGTCGCCGAGGCGGATAGCGTCGGGTCTGGCCCGGCGCAGTATTGGTGTGCGCTCGCGCGGCGGTGATCGCCGCCGCGGGGATGCATCCCTGTCTCGTTAGCGGCCCGTTGTCGTTACGGCAGTCGTCGTGATCAGTGGTGGACGTGACGCGATGGTGCAGGCATCAGCTGGGCCGCTCGCCGGGCGGCGCCCGGCCCGGCGGGATCGCCGGCTTACACCGTTTCGGGTTGTACGGCCAGGTTGCGATGTGGTTGATCGGCCAGGCTGGCCGTGCATTTCTCCTCAGCTCGCGGCAGGCGGTGCCGACGACACGCGTCGTGACTGAGAACCTCTTCGCGTTCGCGGAGCGGAGGACCCCGCGGCGATTCCCCCACCCGCACGGCCCCCGGAACAATCGCGTTGGGCGGCCCGTCTCCTGATCACGGGCGCCTCGGCAACGGCGGTGATCCTGCTCGGTGTGGGAACGATCTGGGCCGCTGGCACCTATGTGCAAGGCGATGTGTGTGACAGCGTCAAAGACACCGCGACGTCGGCCGCCGGCACCTCCGGGGCGGACCTCGCGGCTCTGCCGCGAGACACCCTCGCCATCGCCGCCGAGGACTTCGCCCAGCAAGCCAGCCAACTGTTGTTCACCAATGATCTGAAACGGGCGATGCAGGCGCTGGCCAGCACCACCAATCACCTTCAGCAGGCCGAGCCCACGACGGGCGAAGCAGCCAACCGTGCTCAGGTGCAACAGCTGAGCCAGGCCGTCGACACCCACTTCAAACAGGCCGAAACCGCATGCGGCCTACCGCCCGACGGACTGCGCGGCACCACGCTCGGCCTTGCGGTCTTCGCCACGTCAACAGCAGGGTCCACGATCAAAGGCTGATCACCCGGCCCGCCGTACCGTCGGCACACACCGCCACCGGCTAGAAGATCGCAGCAGGTAATCGCAGAAGAACGGCTTCGATTCCGTCGGCGAGGCACTGGCAAGTGTCACGCACCGGCTCGGGCACGACTCGACGTCGGCGGATCAGGCGCTGACGCGGTTCACCCGGCGCCGCGGCCCACCGGTGGCACGGTCACGAGTTCTGGCGTCGCGTGACGCTTTGCCGGCGGCCCCGGGACGCTGACGGCAGCGGCTCCGGATCGTCAACGGCGCTAGGGCTGGAGAAAACCACCGGCGGCACCACAGGCCGGGTGGCCTCACCAGCGGTGCGGGATACCTGCTTATCGTTCGCGCTGTCCATGCGAACACGCTAGCATCGAACTGATGTTCTACCAGGAGTGAAGGCCTCGGCGCCCGGAAATCGCCTCTTGCCGTGCGTGACCGGAAAAGCCGCAGCCGGGTAGAGGTCTGCAACGCCGCGGGTCGCGGCACTCAAGCCCAGGATCTGCTCGCCGTGATGTCGTGGTGGTCCCTGTCGATCAGCAGCGCCGCCGGCCCGTTGCTTCTACCGCACGGTGACCGCCACCGGTCGGGCACCGTCCTGCACTTTCGGCTTGGGGACGTACGGCGCAGTTATTCAGCGTGTCCGGTATCAGGCCGATAGGCCTTTTGGCGCTGTGATCGCAGGGCCTCGGCAGCCGCCGGGGGAATTTGGTGGGAGACCGTGCTCATGTCCGCAGCGGGTAGTGCCCGGCAGCGAGGCCGTGCTTCTGGATGGTTCGTGGATCTGTCCGTCGCGGCGAAGATCTTCGCCGCGGTCGGTGTGGTCGCGGCGGCGGCCGTCGCCGCCGGGGTGCTGGCCGTGGCCGGCCTGGCGTCGGTGTACGGGCACAGTGAGGCGGTCGTGCGCGAGAACATGGCTCCCGCGCAGGAACTGGCCGATCTGCGCAGCGCGGCGTTGCAGACGCGTATCGCGGTCCGCGACGTCGCCCTGAAGGCAGACAAGGCCGCCGCTGTGGCCGCCTTGCAGAAAACCGATGAGGCGGTGACGGCTGCGGTGGCCACCTACCGGCCACACGCGTCCGACCCGGCCGCGGTCGACGAATTCAGCCAGATCTGGCAGCAGTACATCAGCGTTCGTGACGCCAAACAGATCCCGGCCGCCCGCGCCGGCAACCTTGCCCTGTTCGAGGACCTCGCCACCCGCACCCTGGTCCCGATGGTCACTAAGGCGTTCGCCGCGCTCGACACCGCCCGCGAGGCCGAGACCAGCGCCGCGAAGGCCAAGATCGCCGCCGCTCAAGCCCAGTACCACCGGGCGCGTCTGCAACTGATCCTGCTGGTGAGTATCGGTGTGCTGATCGGCGGCGCGGTCGCCGCCTACACCGTGCGGCGCATCGTCGGCCCCCTGCGGCAGGTCGGCGCCGTCCTGACCGGCCTGGCCGGCGGTGACCTGACCGGCCTGGCCGCGACCGGATCCCGCGACGAGATCGGCCGGATGGCGATCGCCCTTGACACTGCCACGGCCAGCCTGCGCGACACTGTGCAACAGGTGTCACAGACCGCGGCTGCTGTGGCCACTGCGGCCTCGGAACTCGCGCAGACCAGTACCGCCATCGCCGGCACCGCCGAAGGCGCCTCCGGGCAGACCCAGAACGTCGCCGCCGCCGCCAACGACGTGTCCGCACGTGTGCAGTCGGTCGTCGCCGGCGCCGAGCAGATGTCCTCGGCGATTCGCGAGATCGCCGAGTCCGCGTCGCACGCCGCCCGGGTCGCCGCGTCCGCGGTCACCGCCGCGACCAGCGCCTCGCACACTGTCGCCCAGCTCGACACGTCCAGCGCCGAGATCGGTAACGTGCTGAATCTGATCACGTCGATCGCCGAGCAGACCAACCTGCTCGCCCTCAATGCCACCATCGAAGCCGCCCGCGCAGGGGACGCCGGCAAAGGCTTCGCCGTGGTCGCCTCCGAGGTCAAAGACCTCGCCCAGGAAACCGCCCGCGCCACCGACGACATCTCCGGGCGTGTCGCCGCGATCCAGGCCGACGCGCAAGCTGCCGCCACCTCGATCAGCGAGATCGCTCAGGTTATCGAGGAGATCAACCAATACCAGACCACCATTGCCGCCGCCGTCGAGGAGCAGACCGCGACGACCGGCGAGATCAGCCGCAACATCGCCCACGCCGCTGCCGGCACCACCGACATCGCCGCCACCATCGGTCAGGTCGCCACCGGAGCAACCACCACCAGCACCGGCATGCGCCAAGCCCGGGCCGCCACCGAAGAACTCGCCGCGGCCGCTACCGGTCTGCAGACTCTCGTCCAGCGATTCCGGTATTGATCACATTTCGGCGAGGGCCGCGAGGACTGACCGGTCGATTCATGCCGCCGAGCGCTGAAGGGGCGCTCGGTAACGAGGACACCGATCGCGCCGGTGTCTATCCCGTCGGGCGGTGGCGGCGGGACCGGGTGTGTGACCTGGCACGGGGGACCGTTCACACACCCGGCGTTCCGCGGGATCACTACGGCAGTGCCCGAGTCCGCGAATCTTGCTGCATCGTGGCGGCTGATCCAGCCCGCCGTCATCACGAGCGAGAACGCGCGTCGTGAATCCCGGCTGGTCGCGACCAGCGTGCTGCCATGGTGCCCTATGTACCGTGAGCATGCAAGACCATCTGCACGTGCATTCAGGGTCGCGCGCCCTCTTGCCGGGGAACACGTCGGGGATCGCCCGAGCCCGGGCCGGTCGAAATGGGCGCTCTGCCTGGCGGTGCGTAACGATGGACGCCTGAGGGCTGTTCTGCAAGTTGATGCCGCGCGGATCGGAGCCGGCGGTGACCGGCTTGTCGACGTTTCCGGTCTCGTGCTCGGCTGTATGGGGTCGCCGGGGTCAGCGTCAGGCCGACGGCTTCCTGGGCCTGCCATCGCCTCTGGATCGAGGCCTGCAGGTTCACGCGAGCGCTGGGTCTGCCGAAGAGGTCATCGTGAGCGCGGTACGGAGCCGGACGGCGCGGCGTCAGGCTGAGATTGCCCTGGTGTTGCTGGTGCTGTTGGTCGGGCTGGTGATGTCGTTCGTGGCCTATGAGGCGGTGGACTCCGGCGAGGACCGTTACGCCGGTCAGCTCATGGATCGGTATGCCGAGGAGGTCACCGACGCGATCACCGATCGGGTGACGACCTACGGTGACACGCTCAGCGACCTGTCGTATGCCGTCGGTGCCCAGACTGACTTGAGTCAGGACGACTTCAACCGCATCACCGCGGGCCTGGATGCCAACCGCCTGCCGGGTGCCGCCGCGGTCGGTTTCATTGTCCCCGCGAGTACCGCGCAGGTCACAGCGGTGCAGCGCTATTGGCGCGGGCAGGGATCACCCGGCCTGGTGCTGCGCCTACAATCCGGCACGGGTATTCACCACTTTTTGATCTTCGAGAAGGCGTTCGACGACCGCAGCGACATGCGCGGCACCGACGTAGCCGCCAGCGCGCCGGTCGCCTCGGTTTTGCAGACCGCGCAGCGCAATGGAGTGCTGCAGGTCAGCCCTGCCTACCAGATGCTGCGTGACAGCACCGTCGTGGCTGCGCAGGGGCAGCCGAGCGTGATGCTGGCCATCGCGGTCTACAGCGGCTTGGGCTCGTCAGCCCCTGACGAGTTCAAGGGCTGGGTCGTCATGGGTGTCCGCGGCCAGGATTTTCTGTCCCAAACGTTGCTGGACCGGGGCCAGGGCACCATCGGCGTCACGGTCGCCGACACGGTGTCCGGCTCCGAGGTGGTGCTGGCTGCGGTCACGCCCGGGCGTGGGGCCGGCGACAGCGCGTTGGTGCGCCAACGCAGCGTCACTGTCGCGCAACGGCAGTGGCAGGTGACGATCACGCCCACGACCCGGATCCTGACGGCCGCCGCCCGCGGCATGAGCCGCCTTGCGCTGGCTGCTGGCGCCGCGCTGTCGCTGTTGCTCGCTGCTCTGACCGGGGTGCTGGTCGGCAGCCGTAACCGTGCCCTGGACCAGGTTGAACGGGCTACGGTCGCGTTGCGTGAGGACATCGTGCGGCGCGAGTCGATCGAGACGTCCCTGCGCGAACGCGAAAGCCAGCTGCAGCATCAGGCGTTTCACGATCCGTTGACCGGTCTGGCCAACCGGATCTTGTTCTATGACCGGCTCGCCCACGCCATGGACACCCAGGCTCGCACTGGGCAGGCCGTCGCGGTGTTGTTCATCGATCTGGACGGCTTCAAAGCGATCAACGACCGGCACGGGCACCAGGCCGGTGACACCGTGTTGCGTGAGATTGCCGGCCGGTTGCGGGTGTGCCTGCGCCACGGTGACACCCTCGCACGTTTCGGCGGCGACGAGTTCGCGGTCATCCTCGAAGGGCTGACCGCCGCCGCTGATGCCTGCACCGCGGCCCACCGGGTCATCGAGATAGTTCAGGAGCCGATAGATCTGCCGGAAGCGGTGGTCGGGGTGTCCGCGAGTGTCGGTATTGCTGTCAACCGGGCCGGGGTGAGCGCCGACGAACTGTTGAAGGAGGCAGACGACGCCATGTACGCGGCGAAAGCCGCCGGCAAGAACCGTTATATCGAGGCTGGTTGACCGCGCGACGCATCGTGCTCGCCGGCCCGGTCGGGGGCCGGAGGCAGCATGATTTGCGCGGTCAGTCCGGTGTCCGGGTGATTGCGCAGGTGCAGGGTTCCGGCGTGCGCGGTGATGATGCGGTGGGTGATTGCCAGGCCTAGTCCGAGCCCTGGCGTCTGGTCGGTCCGGGCTTGGCTGCCACGCACGAACGGGGCACCGAGCTGGGCGAGTTCGTGCGGGTCGAGGCCGGGGCCGCGATCGCTTACCGTGATTGTCGGCTGCGGGTTGCCGGTGACAGTGACGGTGATCGGTGTGTCGTGGCCGGTGAAGTGAAACGCGTTGTGTAGTAGGTGCCCGACGGCGATCTGCAGTTGTTGAGGGTCCGCGGTGACCGGTACGGGATCATCCGGCAGGTCGGCTCGCAGGCGTCGGGTGGGGTCGTTGATCGACCTGGCCGCCGATGACACGATGGCGGCCAGGTCGACCGGCTGCTGCCGGCCGGTGGGCTGGGCGCTGTCGGGGCCGATGATGCGCAGCAGGTTGTCGACGGTGCGGCAGAGCCGAGCGGTGTTTCGGTTGATCGCGTCGGTCCAGCGCTGCACGCCGGGGGTGATGGCGCCGGGGGTGTCGGTGAGCAGTTCCAGGTTGCCGCAGATGCTGGTCAGCGGTGTGCGCAGCTCGTGTGAGATATCGGCGATGACCTGGTCGTGATTGGTGTTGGCCGGCAATGGTGAGGCGGCCATTAGCCGGGTCTCGGTGTCGATGCGCCCGGCGATGTGGGTCAGCAGTCGTTGGGTGCGTTCGATGCCGCGGTGCCGGGGCTTGCGGTCGAAGACGCAGAGAGCCCCGATGGCCTGGTTCGCGGCGTATAGCGGTACGACGCCGAGGAACCGGATCTGGAGGGGGCCGGTGACCAAGGGGTGGTCGCGCAGGCGTGGGTCCGCGGTGATGTCGCCGATCATCGTCGTGGCGGTGAGGTCGAGGCTGGGTGTTAGCGGTGGCAGGGCTGTTGCGGCGGGCAGGCCGCGGGTCACCGCGTAGCCGCTGGTGTTGAGGATGGCGATGGCGGCCATCGGTAGCTCGCATGCTTCGGTAGCCAGCTCGAGGACTTCCGGCATGCCGGCGAAAGCCGTGTGATGAGGATCGGGCAGCGGCGCCGTAAGAGCGGACGAACCCGTGACGGCGGTGCCGCTGATCATCGTCTCTCCTTCGCTGTATCGGTCGTACACGGTTCTTGAACGTGACGGAAGAACTATCGGCTGATCGGTTGGTGCCGCGCGCTGGTCGCCGGTTGCAATCCGAGACCAGTCAGTTCGCCGCACCGCGGGCCGAGCAGCGTCTGATGCGCGCGACGGGATTGCCGGGACCGGTGGGGCAGCCGAGAACGGCGAACCTGAGCCCTGGCGGGCCAACATGTGGTGATAGTGGGGTGGGTGTATGCCGTCCGTGTGGATGTCGCTGGGGGAAAGATCGTGGCTGCGAAGGACAGGATGGTTGACCTGAGCGTCAACACGAAGGTGCTGGCCGCAGTCGCGATAGCGGCAGTGGTCGCGGTGGCGGTCGGTGTCACCGGGCTGGTCGGGCTGTCGAAGACCAGCGCGGCCGCCGCGCTGATCTCGACCAGCAACGTCGCCAGTATCAAAGCGGCGGGGCAGTTGCGGTCCGCAGCGGAGCAGACGCAGGCGGACTCGGCGAATCAAGCGCTGTCACCTGACGACACGGTCAGCAAGGCGTTCACCGATGCCGTCAACGCTGACTTGCAGGCGTTCATGGACGCGATGACTGCCTACCACAACAGTCATCCGGCCGGTAACGCGGCCACGATCGACAGCCTGCAGGCGACCTGGGACCAGTACGCGACGATCGCCAAGGACAAGCTGATCCCGCTTGGTGACGCCAACGATCTGCGGCAGTGGTCGACGGTGCGTGATACCGACACCAAGCCGCTGCTGGCGAAGGTCCGCTCGGATCTTGATGAACTGGATACCGCGGAGAACGCTGACGCGGTCAAGAATGCCGACGGCGCTGAGAGCACGTACCTGTTCAGCCGCCGCCTGTCGCTGACCATGCTGATCGCCGGGGTGCTGCTGGCTTTGGGATTGGGTGTGGTGGTCTCGCGTCAGATCGTGCGATCGCTGGCGAAGGTCCGTGCGGTCTGTGATGCCCTGGCCGTCAACGATCTGACGCGCACAAGCGGATTGACCTCCCGGGACGAGCCCGGTCTGATGGGGCAGTCGCTGGATACCGCGATTGTCAACCTGCGGCAGACGGTGACCACGATCGGGCAGAACGCGTCAGCGTTGTCGAGCGCGTCGGAACAGATGACCGGCACCGCCGAGCAGATCGCGTCGTCGGCTCAGGAGGCCGCCGGGCAGGCGCAGGCGGTGTCGGCAGCGGCCGAGCAGATCTCCCGCAGCGTCGACGCGGTGTCGGCCGGCAGTGTGCAGATGGGTTCGGCAATCGGGGAGATCTCGCAGAACGCGGCCGAGGCGGCCAAGGTCGCCGCCGAGGCGGTCACGGTCACCCAGGCCACCTCGGAGACGATGCGCCAGCTCGGTGACTCGTCGGCGGAGATCGGCAACGTGGTCAAGACGATCACCGCGATCGCCGAGCAGACCAACCTGCTGGCGCTTAATGCCACCATTGAGGCGGCCCGCGCCGGCGAACTCGGCAAGGGTTTCGCCGTGGTGGCTTCCGAGGTCAAGGACCTGGCGCAGGAGACTGCGCGGGCCACCGAGGACATCTCGCAGCGGGTCGAGGCGATCCAGGCCGACACCAGCGGCGCGGTCGCCGCGATCGAACGGATCTCGCAGGTCATCTCCCGGATCAGCGATTTCCAGACCACCATCGCGTCAGCGGTCGAGGAACAGACCGCGACGACCGGGGAGATGGGCCGTAGTGTGGGCGAGGCAGCGTCCGGCACCAACGAGATCGCGCAAGGTATCACCGTGGTTGCGTCGGCGGCCGAGGCCACCAGTCACGGCGTGGCCCAGACGACCGCGGCGACCAGCGAACTGGCCCGCATGGCGCAGCAGCTCAACACCTTGGTCGCCACGTTCCGGCTCTGAAGCAGCCACCTCGTGGACGATGGACGCTTTCGT
This sequence comes from Actinoplanes sp. HUAS TT8, assembly GCF_051380535.1. Taxonomy (NCBI): domain Bacteria; kingdom Bacillati; phylum Actinomycetota; class Actinomycetes; order Micromonosporales; family Micromonosporaceae; genus Actinoplanes; species Actinoplanes sp. HUAS TT8. Next base: position 298,529 of record NZ_CP195646.1, read on the forward strand.
TGTCGCATCCGCTGGCGGTGGCGGACCGCATCGCTGGACGAGGACAGGTTTCGGCGGTCAGGCGCCTTGCGAGGGTTTGATCGGTAGTTCGATGGCGAACGTGGTGCCGGGCCCGTCGTGCTCGGCCAGCACGATGGTGCCACCGTGGCGTTCGACGATGGTGCGGGCGATGACCAGGCCCAGGCCGGTGCCGGGAATCCGCTGTTCGAGCGCGGTCGAGGCTCGGTAGAAGCGCCGGAACAGCCGGGGCCGTTCGGCGGCGGGGATACCGATGCCGGTGTCCGCCACGGTCCAGATGATCTCGTGCCGGCCGTTGTCGACACGGGCGGCGACGGTGACCGTGCCGCCGGCCGGCGTGTATTTGATCGCGTTCGACAACAGGTTGTCCGCGACCTGCCGCAACCGGCTGGCATCGGCGTGCACCTCGATGTGTTCGGGCAGATCCACGGTGATGGTCAGGTCCTTGCCCGTGCTGGTCCGAGCGGCGTCGACGGCTTGGCCGATGACGGCGCACAGATCGGTGCCGGCCGGGTCGATGGACAGGTTTCCCGATTCCAGGCGGGCCAGGTCGAGCAGGTCGTCGGCCATGACCGAGAGCCGTTCGGCGTTGCGGCCGATGATCTGCAGATATTGACGCCGTTCGTCGGCGGTCAACGTGTCGAGGTCGGCGACGAGCAGCTGCGCGGACCCGGTGATGGCGTCAAGCGGATTACGCAGCTCGTGGGTGACCATGGCCAGGAACTCGTCCTTGGTGCGGGCCAGCTCGATGGCCAGTTCTTCGGCCCGGCGCCGTTCGACGTACTGCCCGATCTGGGCGGCGAGCCCGCTGAGCAGCCCGAGCAGGATGTCCTCGGGGTCTTCGACCCGGTCGCCGTAGACACACAGTGCGCCAAGTGTGTGCTGGCCGGTGGACAGCGGCACCCCGACAGCCACCCGCAGGCCGATACGGGCGGCAGCGCGGCTGCGCAGCGACCCGGCGTCAGAACCGAGGTCGGGGATCCAGTGGGCGGCGCCGTCGCCGCAGACCCGGCCTGGCAGCGCCACGCCGAGGCCAGGACGTCGATAGCGAAGTCGTCGAGCTGCCGGCCCGGCTGGCTGTGCCGGGCGGCGCAGGTCAGCAGCTGACGGTCGGCGTCAACGACCCACAGTTCGGTGACCGGCCAGCCCATCTGCACGCCCAACGCCTCGACGACCCGCGCCGCCGCGGCCGTGCTTGAACCGGCCTCGGCCAGGCCCCGGGTGACCGCAGCCTCCACCGCGGCGAACCGGCTCGCCCGCCGGGCCGTGGTGACGTCGTGGGCGAACAGGTGAAACACCCGGCCTTGCTCCCCGTCAGTCGCGGTCAGGGTCATTTCGATCGGGAACCCGTGGCCGTCAGCGTGCCAGGCCGACCACTGCACCCGTCGTCCCAGCGCACGCCCGGGCGAGCCGTCGGCCATCCTGGTGATTTCTGTCCGGCAGGCCGGCCGCGCTGACGGCCGGACGATGAGTTCCTCGATCTTGCGGCCGCACGCCTGCGCGCGAGGGTAGCCGAACGTGGTTTCGGCCGCACGGTTCCAGGCCGACACGATTCCAAGAGCGTCGAACGCCACGTAGGCCTCCAGCGCTCCGTCGAGCACCGCTGAGAGGACCGGATGGACCGGCTCGGTCTTTCGGCGTCGGTTGGTGTGGGCAGACACAGCGTTTCCCCTGAACAGTGCGGCGAGGCGGCAGCGGCGGGCCGGGGGAGTGGACGGCGCAATCTTCGACACTAACGCTGTCGCCTCGACGTGGTGTGCGCATCACGGATCCGCGCCGACGCGACCGGGCACCGCAAAACTCACTGGCCCGCACCTGTCAGACGTTTAGAAGTCCATCGGGCGCAGCCGATCGTGACACTGGCAGAGACAGCGTGACGAAAGGAAAGACCGTGGTGGCCGAGCCTGCAGGCGAGATCGTTAACCGGCGGTGGCGGCTGCTGACCGACCGACGCGTGTCAACGAAGATCATGGCCGCTGTCGGCGCCGTCGCGCTGTTCGGGGTCGGTAACGGCCTGTTCGCCCTCGACCGGCTCGGAGCTACCAACCAGCAGGTCAAGAACGCGTACGTGATGAACGATGAGCTCAACACCATCGGCAACCTGCGTGCCGCGGTCAACCGGTCCTGGCTGGGAATGGACGACTATCTGCTGGCCTCCACCGCGGCCGAGCGCAGCGCGGCGCGTACCGCGATCACCACCGCCGAAACGCAAGTGTCGCAGAATGTGACCGCGTATCAGGCGTTGCCGATCGGTGCCGACGCCCGGACAGCCACGACCGGCTTCCAGACGGACTGGGCGACGTTCACTTCCTTGCTCGACAACAAACTGCTGCCGGCCGCCGACGCCGGCGACCGCCACACGATGAGCACCCTGCGCACCGGTGAGTTGGCGACGGTGATGAAAGCTGTCCGGGCCGACCTGACCAGTCTGGCGGATCTGACCGTGCAGGCCGGCGTGGCCGAGGAGAACACCGCCGAGTCCCGGTATCAGTCGACGAAGTGGTGGGTGATCGCCCTGATCGCGGCCGCCGCCGCGGTCGGCCTGGCGCTAGCAGCCGGCATCGCGCGGCTCATCGTTGTGCCGCTGTCACGGTGCGTGGACGCCCTCGCCCGCATCGCCAAGGGTGATCTGACGGCCCGGGTCCGGGTCGACAGCGGCGACGAGGTCGGTCAGATGTCGGCGGCACTCAACGACACCGCGCAGGCGATGTCCGGCATGGTCGCCCGGATCACCACCAGCTCGCAGCTGCTGGGCGAGGCCTCCGAGGAGCTGTCCGCGGTCTCCCAGCAACTGTCCGCATCAGCCGAGGAAACCGCCGTGCAGGTCAACTCCGTCGCGGACTCGGCCGGTCAGGTGTCGCACAGCGTCCGGACGGTGTCGGCCGGCGCCGACGAGATGGGCGTATCGATTCGGGAGATCGCCACCAACGCCAATGAGGCCGCCGGCGTCGCCGCCGACGCCGCCCGTGCCGCCGAGACGACCAACGCCAGTGTCGCCCGCCTCGGCGAGGCATCCGCACAGATCGGCTCGGTGGTCGCCATGATCACGGCGATCGCCGAGCAGACCAACCTGCTCGCGTTGAACGCCACCATCGAAGCCGCCCGGGCCGGCGAAATGGGCAAAGGCTTCGCCGTCGTCGCCTCCGAGGTCAAGGACCTGGCGCAAGAAACCGCTCAGGCCACCCAGCAGATCACCGCACAGGTCGCCGCGATCCAGGCCGAAAGCAGCGCCGCGGTGACCGCGATCGCCCAGATCGGGCAGGTCATCGCCACGATCAACGACTACACCACCACGATCGCGGCCGCCGTGGAGGAACAGACCGCGACCACCGCGGAGATCTCCCGCAGCGTTGCCCACGCCGCGCAGGGTTCGGCTACGATCGCCGACACGATCACCGGCGTGGCGCAGGCGGCCCGCCAGGTGACCGAAGGCGCCACCGAAACGCAGCAGACCGCCGCGCAGCTGGCCGGCACCGCCGCGCAGTTGCAGGCCACCGTCGCCGCCTACCAGATTTGACCGGAGCTCGCCGTGACGCACATCGGTCCCCGCCCGGCCGCAGGGTCACCGAACCCGCGGCTGTGGCACCGCGCCTACCCCGGCCTGGCAGTGATCGGCCTGACCAGCGTCGGACTTGTGTTCGCCGCGTTCGACGATCATGGGCGGCTGACCATCATCGAACTGGCCGTGGTCCTGCTCGACCTGGCCGGCGCCATCTACAGCTGGCGCGCGGCCTCCCACAGCACCTCCGGCCCGACTCCCTGGCGGCTGATCGCCGCCAGCCGGGCCGCGTCCGCTGTCGCAGCGATCTGCCTCGGCCTGGCCGCTACGGCCGACTCCGGCTGGTGGTGGGCCGGCACCAGCGCCCGCATGGCCATGTACGTTCTACTGGCCGCCGGCGTGATCATCCCCGTGATCAGAAACTTCCCCGGCCGTACCCGCATCGTCCTACTGACTGAGATCACCACCGTGATTGCCGCCGGGTTCATGGTCATCTGGTACTTCGCGTTCGAACCGGTCCTGACCCACCAAGGCCCGCAGACTCCAAAGCTCGTGACGATCGGCTGGCCGATCGGCGACGTCCTGCTCCTGGCCGCGGTCGCGTCGCTGGTGCTGCGCGGCGCCGTCACCCGCTTCGCCGCACCCGTCACCATCTTCGGCGCCGGTCTGGCCCTGTACCTGATCACCGACGTGATCTGGCAGGCCGGCGACGCCGACGGTGTCCTGAGCACCCGGCACACCGGCGTGCTGTTCGGCATGACAGCAGCGAACCTGCTGATGACGCTCGCTGCGATCCTGACCGTCACCGGCAGCGGAACCTCTTTTCACACCCGGGCCAGCCGGCCGCCCGCCTGGGCCACCCACCTGCCGATGGCCGCGATGCTCGTCGGCTGCCTGCTCATGCTGACCGTCACCCTGCTCGAAGGGCAACTCCTGACCTGGGGCGGCCTGGTCTGCGCGCTGATCGTGATGACCTGCGCCGCCGGCCTGCGCCAACTCATCTCGCTGCGGCAGAGCCGCGACCAGCTCACCACCGACGCCCTGACCGGCCTGGCCAACCGCGCCGGCCTCGACGAAGCCCTCGACCGCGCCTTCAAACGCGGCGAACCGGCCGCGCTGCTGCTCATCGACCTCGACGGTTTCAAACTCGTCAACGACGCCTACGGCCACGCCGCCGGCGACACGTTCCTGATCCACGTCGCGCATCATTTGCGTGCCGCGACCCGCAGCGCCGACGTGTGCGCCCGCATCGGCGGCGACGAATTCGCGGTCCTGCTGCACGACACCGAGGACCGGCATCGGGCGATTGCCGCGGCCGCACGCATCCTGGCCGCCGGCACCGAACACCCGGCCAGCATCGCCGACGACCAGATCCCCGTACGGGCCAGCATCGGCATCGCCCTGGCCGAACCCGACCGCAAAACCCTGCTCCGGAACGCCGACACCGCCATGTACCACAGCAAACGCGCCGGCAGCCACAGCTACGCCTGCTACGACCCGTCAATGATCGACCACCGCACCGACGACGCCGTCCTGGCCGAGGACCTGCAACACGCCCTCGACCGCGGCGAACTGCACGTGCTCTACCAGCCGCAAATCGACCTGCACACCGGCCGGGCGATCGCCGCCGAAGCCCTGCTGCGCTGGCATCACCCTGTCCGTGGCCTCATCCGCCGAACCAGTTCATCCCCATCGCCGAACGCTCCGCAGCGATCAACACCATCGGACTCTGGGTCCTGCAACAAGCACTACAGCAGCTCACAGACCTCCCGCAGCCGGCCGCCGGAGAACAGCCCCTGCACGTCAGCGTCAACGTCTCCCCACGCCAACTGCGCGAACCAGAAATCGTTGACGACATCCTGAACGTCATCGACCGTGCCGGCGCCGACCCGACCCGACTCGTCCTCGAGGTCACCGAATCCGCGCTGGTCGACGAAACCAGCGGCATCACCGCCCTACGCGCCCTGCGTGAACACGGCATCCGCATCGCCATCGACGACTTCGGCACCGGCTACTCATCCCTGCAGTACCTCACCCGGCTGCCCGTCGACATCCTCAAGATCGACCGCAGCTTCGTCGCCGAACTGAACGACACCCCCGAAGGCTCCGCAGTCGCCGACGCCGTCATCCGCCTCGCCCACGTCCTACACCTGGACACCGTCGCCGAAGGCATCGAAACCAGCCAACAGGCCACCGAACTACGCGCACTCGGCTGCACCACAGGACAGGGCTACCTCTACGCCAAACCACTGACCGCCGACGCCTTCACCCAATTCGTCACGACAACCGCAGAAACCCTGCACACCAGCCGATCAGCGCAGCAGTAACGACCGACTGCAAAACCGGGCGACAAGCACTTTCTGCCGCACCGACACCGGTGAGCACGCTGTGACACGACCAGGACCGGCGGGCGAGATTATCGGCGAACGGGCAGCGAACCCGGATCGTCTACGCAGTTCATCTCGATAGTCTCTCCCGGCGTGACAGCGGGCAGGGCCGCCGTGGTGGCAAAAGTCAACGACGATGCTGGATAGGCGCGGGCCGCTCCGCGCACTGAGCGGCCTGATCTTCAGCGGACTCGTGTCAGCCATCCCTGTTCGGCGATACACGGCGGTGCATTAGTGCCGTCGCTGACGGCTTCCTCAAATGTGGCCCGGCGGTGCCGATGAACTGTCGTGCTGCCCGCCGGGCAGGCTGAAGGGAGAGCCGGTGGGCAGGTCCGTGCTCGTGCGCCGTACCCGTGCGGTGGCATTTTTGCTGGGACTGCTCGTCCTCTTGCTGAGTGTGGTGACCAGTGTGCTGAGCGCCCGGCAACGGCAGGTCTCGGCTCAGGACAGCACGCTGGATGTGACTCTGGGACACCAGGTCGAGGCGTTGGAGAACTACTTCGAGCGGGCCCGGGCAATCGACGCCGTGCTCGCCGCCAACCCCGCGTTCACCGACTTCTACCAGGCGCCGGGCACGAACCGGCAGAAGATCGCAGCGGGCGGCCCGTTGCTCACGCGGGTCAACGACGCTCTCGCGTACCTGGAAAAGTTGTTCCCCGGCAGGATCGGTGAGGCCTGTTTCATCGACAGCAACGGCTCGGAGATCGCCCGGGTCGTCAACGGGGTGCCCGCCGCGGCGGCCGACCTGTCCCAAAACGAGACGACCAACGCGTTCTTCGCCCCGACGCTGGCGCTCGACCCCGGACAGGTCTACCAGGCCCGAGAGTACGAGTCGCAGGACACCCACAACGCGGTCATCTCGAACTCCACCACGGTGAAAGCCGGCGGGCACACCGGCATCGTGCACTACGAGATCGCCCTGGACAGCTTCCGGATGCGTACCGGCTCCGGTGACGTCACCGCCTCGATCATCGACGCGAACAGCGACAAGGTACTGGTCGACAGCCGCGCCACCGCGATCGGTGACGACGACCCACTGACTCAGGTCACAGCGGCCGGTGCGGACGGGGGCGTCACAACCATCGGCGGGCGCCGGGTCGCCTTTCAGAGGGTGCTGGCGACTGCCGGCAACGCCAACGACTGGTACGTCGCGGTATCGGCACCGGCGTTCGGGCTCGGCTGGACCCGTGGCCTCAGCCTCGGCTCGCTCGCCCTGCTCGCCGGCGCCCTGATCACCTTGCTGGTATCGGGAGTCAGCGGCTGGACCTACCGCCGAGCGGTACGCCGTGCCGCCACGCATGATCGGCTCACCGGGCTGGCCAACCGTGCCCTGCTGACCGAGCGCACCGAATCGGCCTTGCGCAGTGGCCAGCCTGTCGCACTGCTGATGCTCGACTTGCAGAACTTCAAGGACGTCAACGACGTGCTCGGCCAGCACCACGGCGACCTGCTGCTCAACCAAATCGCCGGCCGGCTCTCTGCGGCAACCCCGTCCGGCGCCACGGTCGCCCGCGTCGGCGCGGACGACTTCGCGATCCTGTTGCCCGGCCACGACATCAACCAGGCACACGTCCAGGCCGCGCGGCTGCTCACCGACCTGCGCCGCGGGTACCTGCTCGACGGGATCAGCCTCGACATCGATGTCAACCTCGGCATGGCCGCTGGCCCCATCCACGGCACGGACGCCGAGACACTGCTGCGCCACGCGGACACCGCGATGCATCTGGCCGAGCAGCACGGCAGCGAGGTGGGGGAGTACGACCCGGCCGAGGACACCGGTGCGCCCCGCCGGTTGGAGCTGCTCGGTGACCTGCGCCGGGCGATCGAGGCCGACGACCAGATCAGCCTGCACTACCAGCCCAAGATCGACCTGCGCGACGGGCGGATCAGCGGGGTGGAGGCGCTGATCCGCTGGCAGCACCCGCAGCGAGGGCTGATGCCGCCGGACTCGTTCATCCCGATGGCCGAGACGACCAGCCTCATCCGCCCGCTGACCAGCCATGTGCTGGGCATCGCCGTACGGCAGGCCAAGGCGTGGCAGCAGGCCGGCCGGCCGATCCCGGTCGCGGTCAACCTGTCCACCCGCTGCCTGCAGGATCCGGGTTTCGCCGATCAGGTCCTCAGCCTGCTCGACCACGTCGGTCTACCAGCCGGCCTGCTGGAACTCGAGATCACGGAAAGCATGGTGATGACCGACCCCGAGCGCGCGCTGACCATTCTGCACGCCCTGCGCGCCGGCGGAATCCGACTGTCCATCGATGACTTCGGCACCGGGCACTCCTCGATGGCCTACCTGCGTCGCCTACCGGTCGACGAACTCAAGATCGATCGCTCGTTCGTCCAGGAGATGACCAGCAGCCACGGCGACTCCGTGCTCGTGCGCACCGCGATCAGCCTCGGTCACAACCTCGGCCTGTCCGTGGTCGCCGAGGGCATCGAGGACCAGCGGACCGCCGACGCCCTGCGCGACCTGGGCTGTGACGTCGCGCAGGGATACCACTTCGCCCGTCCGATGCCTGCCGGTGACCTCGGCCTCTGGATGATCGAGTACCACGGCGTCGCTGACCGTCGGCAGCACGGCGAACCCAAACTTGCGGTCTGAGCACCGCGCTGCGATCGCCTCCGCTGGCAGCGACTCGATACGGGTATAAGCAAGGGAAAGTTGGCGCGCTACACCGGGCAGGTCCTCAAACGCACGCTGTCAACGGGTGGCACCGCCAAGACCACCTGGCAGACCTACGGTTACGAGCGCGGTACCGGCCGGATAACGCTCGGGAGAATCTGAATAAAGGTGGGCGCCGATCAGAGCGAGGATGGCGTGCCGCACTTGCTGTTCCCCGCGGGCCGCCTGGTCGGCGGTCGAATCGCTGGCCGAGGGCGGGTCCGTGGCCGCGGAGACCGCGGACTCCCGGCGCGGAGGTGAGAGACGCAGATAGCGGACGGCGCGCCGGGCGGGAGACTGAGGTGCGCGGGCAGATTGCTTGGCCGGCGCGGTGTCGGGCGATGCCGGGGCCGGATCGGTGGGCGGGATGTAGGGCTTGCGCAGGTAGGCGCAGAGCACGTCGATGCAGGTCTGCCGGCCGATGATCCAGTCGTCGGCGAGGCCGGCCATGGCGTACACCCCGGCTAGGCGGACCGCGGCCTTGTCCGAGCCGAGCTGCTCGGCCGCCTTGCCAAACCGCTCACTGAACAGCTTGGTGTTCTCGCGTCGCTCGGCCGCTTCGGCGTGTCCCTGTTTGCGGTAGGCGACGGTCAGCGCGACCACCCCGCCGATCCCGGCCACCACTGCCAGCGCGATCTTCACGGCCTCAAAGGTGTTCTGCACACCCCAGACCGGCACGCCGCCCGGTCCGGCTGTACCAGCCAGGTCAGGGCGACCCAGCAACGACCCGAGTCCTAGACCCGCCGCGGCGGCGACCCCGGCGGCGAGCAGCAGCCCGCCCGCTCCCTACGAGGCAGAGCCGCCTTAACGCCTGGATATTGACCTTTTGAGCAGTACTCGGCTGAGCGAGCGTGTGCAATGAGCGGATGTCGAATCTGCGCATGCGTTGGGCGGCGGCCCGACGAGTCCGGGCTTCAGCCCATGGCACAGCTGCTAGGCCGGCCCGCGCCAACCCTCGACGCCGGCGCCCGGATGCCGCGATGGCTCCCCTGATCCGGCCTCGTCTCCGCGCCGCTGGTCGTACGAGCTCTGATTGGCGTGCGACTACGACCACGATCGGAGGCATCCTGTCGGTGCTGTTGGTCGCGGCGGGCCTGTTCTACACCAATGACGCCAACCGCAAACAACAGCAGCTCGGCCTCGAACAGCAGAAGCTCGCCCTACAGGGGCAGATCGCGGACCGGTTCACCGCCGCGATCGATCAACTCGGCCAGGAAGATCAGAAGAAGCAGGACAAACTTTCCATCCGCCTGGGCGGCATCTACGCCTTGCAACGGCTGATGATCGACTCTCCAGCTGACCAACCAGCGGTGGTCCAGGTGCTGTGCGCCTTCGTGCGCGCCCACGCCTCCTCCAAGCCGGACTCGTTGCCCGCAGTAGCACGCCCGGCGCCAACCGATGTCCGCGCCGCGGTAACAGTCCTCAGCCATCGACCCCATCCGAGCCAATACCCACTGGATTTTTCCACCGTCCTGCTCGGACTGGAAGACGCGGAGCTGAGCAGCGCGGACCTGACCGGCGTGGACCTTCGCGGCGTGGACCTGACCGGCGCGGACCTAAACGGCGCGGACCTGACCGGCGCGGACCTGACCGCCGCGGACCTGCGCCTCGCGGACCTGACCGGCGCCCGCCTGACTCGCGCGAACCTGCACGGCGCGATCTTGATCGGCGCGGACCTGACACGCACGGACTTAGCCAACGCGGACCTAAGCGTTGCGGACCTGACCGGCGCGAACCTGAACGGCACGGACCTGACCGGCGCGGACCTGCGCCTCGCGGACCTGAACCGCGCGCGCCTGCCCAACGCGGACCTGACCGGCGCGGACCTGACCGGCGCGGACCTGACCGGCGCGAACCTGGCCGAAACGAATCTGACCGAAGTGCAGGGCTTATCCCCAGCACAGCTGAGCTCCACAACGTTCACCAATACGGCCCGGCTACCTGCTGACCTACAACGGCCCGCACCGTCTCCCGTTCGATAACAGACGCTCAACACAGCCCGGCCCGTCGCCGAGCCACACACCGCCGGCGGTTCTTCGCCCGGCACCGGTGTCTGATCTTGCCCGCGCGGCGGGGTAGCCCGACCGGGTCGCCCGAGGGCAGATGGCCGGGTGCGAACGTGTCGGCGGCAGTCCGGCAGCGAAAGTAGGTGCGGCTGGTGGCGCAGCAGTTCCCGGCGATGCTGCCGACCATGTCGGGGTATCGGCGGCGGAACTCGGTAGCCTGTCTCCCGGCAGCTCCGCTGTGACGGACGACCCTCCGGAGAGCTGACCAGTCACGAACCTGTCGCCGCCGGATATGATCTTGTCGTCGCGCTGGACACGATCCTGTCGCCGAACATCAGTACGTCGGAACAGTGGCATCAACCTGTCGGCATTCAGGGACACGAACCTGTCACCCGCCCGGACACGAACTTGTGGTTGCTCAGGACACCAACCTGTCGCTCAACAGTCCGTGCGCCCCACCTGTGCGTTCCCCGGCTGAGCCGGATGCTGCTCTCAGGCCCTGGTGAGACTTCTCAGCACGATGTCAGCGCTGGGTCCTCACCAGGGTGTCAGCGCTTTTCTCATCTCTGACACGGGCTGGCTTCGTGGTGATGGGGGGCCGAGAATGGGCCAGTCGCCGGTGGCGGTGTTCAAGACTCAGACCGGATGCCGGCTGCGCGTAGGACCGCGGCGAGCCCGGTTGGGGTGCCAGGCCAGTGTTTATGCAGTGCTTGTGGCCCGGCGCGGCGGGCGACTGACCGCAGTGCCAGCGCGACGATGATCGCGTCGTCGGCGTAGCCGATGACGGGGATGAAGTCGGGGATCAGGTCGATCGGTACGACCAGGTACGCCAGCAGCAGCCAGAGCCGCACCCGCACGCTGCGGGGCAGCCCGGTATCGCCGGCCAGTCGCTTGAGCAGGCGCAGCAGGTCCGGCAGCAGCCGCAGCATCTCGATGAGAGCGGGGCGTTCGTACCGGCGACCTGCCAGCAGCAACGCGGCGATCAGCGCCAGCCACACCACGGCCAGGCCGATCCCGGCTCCGATCACGATCTTCCAGACGGTATCCATCAGGACCCGACCCTACGGAGCGGTGCTTGCCTCGACCGGGTGTTGGTCCCCGGTTACAGCCTCCAGCCGGCGTTCCAGCCGGGGAACTTCGTGGCCATGACGGTGAACTCGAGTTCGAGGGTGTCGGCTGCCGCCGCGGCGGCGAGCATGGCGGTGTACTCAGGGTCGGGGGAATAGAGCGTCCATCGGCGGCCGCGGGTGTCGAGGACGAACAGCAGCCCCCACGCGGCCGGGGTGGTGCCGGCGAGCGCGACCAGGCGCTCGGGGTTCTTCAGGTAGTTGTGTCTGATCAGGCCGTGCCCGGTGATGGTGAGCGGGAACCGGGGTGTGCCGGGTGGCCAGGCCCAGTGTCTCAGGCGTGCCACGGCGCCGTCACCGGCCGGTCGTGGTGAGCAGGAACGGCAACATCAGGTATTCAAGTTGTCCGAATACCTGTGCGGCGACCACAGCTCGCCCCGGACCGGCCGGCCGTGCGGTTACTGCGGATCGGCGGTTTGCCACGGATGAACGAATTGCTCTGGCCGAAGGCCCCAAGCCTGCAGAGCTTCGGTGAGCGCGCTCTCGCCGATGACAGAGGTGGCCTTCACGAGGAGCGCGCCGATGTCGTAGTCGAAGCCGTCGATCCGGTCGGCGGCGTAGTCCCAGTGCTTCAACTGGAAGGTGCGCTCGCGATCAGCTCGGGTCCAGCCCTCGCGGCTGGCGTTCTGGTCATCGGGGGTGGCGACGGGGCGAATATCGACGAAGGCTCGCCTGCCTGGTCCGGATGCGGCCACCTCGGTGACCAACCGTCGTCCCAGGCGCAGTGCGGTCAGCTTGTCGGTCGGCCATAGCGACGGCTCGTTTGCGGTGCTCATGCGGGCATCAGGCGGTTCAGGATGGTCCGGGCCAGGGCGTCGAGTCGGATTTGCAGGTCGTTGTCGGCGCGTCCACCGAGCTCGTCTTCCAGGCGCTCGGCCAGTGCGGCGACCGCCGGGAGCAGGTCGTGCAGCGGGCTGCCCTCATGTCCCACCACGTATAGACGGTGGGTTCCCACCTCGGCGGGGATGCTGCGGTCGAGGATGCGCTCGCAGGTGTCGGCCGCGATCAGCTCCACCGCAGTCGCCAGGTCTGGTTCTGCGAGGCCGAGTTCGGCGGTGACCGCCGCCAGGCGCCGGTTCGCGTCATGCGCCGGCAGCGTCCGAGCCGACTCCGCCGCGAGCGCCACCACGGCGTCGCCGTTGACGCCGGCCACCAGCAGGTCGCAGGCCAGCATCACGGCGTGATGAGGTTCGGTGTCGTAGAGAAGTGCCCGGGCCTGTTCGGCCCGGAGCCGGCGAAGAAGGCTGTCGTCCACGGGCCGAGACTAGTGCGTTGCTATGACTGAGCTCTCGCGGTCGATGCACCACTGCCAGCGCGCTGTCGTCTGCTGACCTCGGCCGCGTAGCGAGCCCAGTCTCCGGCCGCTAGTGCGTTGTCCACGAACGTTCACCGGGTCTGAGTCGTCAGGCGGCCTTGTTTCGGGGCCTGCCCCAGCGTTGCTGGCGTTCGCTGCGGACTCGGGCTCGTTCGCGGCGTTGGGCTGCAAGCACGTCGGGGTGGCGGGCGTTGGCGTTGCGCCAGCGCAAGTATTTGTGCAGCTTGTGGGCCAGGACGGTGTGGTTCGGGTGGTTCGAGTTCGCCATCGTGAACATGCGTAGCGGCCCGAACTGCGCCTCGATGGGGTTCGCCCAGGACGCGCTGGTCGGGGTCAGGCACAACTCGACCTTGTTCCGGGCCGCCCAGGCCCGGATCGCCGGGGTCTTGTTCGCTGACAGGTTGTCCAGGATGACGTAGATCGGGGCGCCGTCCGGCCGCGTCCTGCGGATCGATTTCAGCGCGGACAGGGTGTGATCTGCGCCTTTGCGTCGCCGGTTGATACCCCAGAGCTGGTCGTCGCCGAGGCTGTAGCAGCCGTGGAAGTAGCGGATGCCGTGCGTGCGGTGATACGTCGCCGGCAGCCGGTCTGGGTGCGACTGCGGCGCCCAGCCGCGGCCGTGGTGCGGGCGGATCGACAGCGGCCCGAACTGGTCGAACGCGAAACACCGGGTCGGGAACTTGCTGGTGACTTCCTCGATCCGGTCGAGTTTGGCGTCGAAGTCCGGGTCCTTCGACTCCTTCCAGGTCCGGGTCCGCTGCCAGCTGACCTCGTTACGGCGCAGGATCTGCCGCAGCCGTTCCCGTCCCACGGCCACCGTCCGGTCGGCGTCGGTAGCCAGGTAGTCGGCGAGTTTGCGCAGGCTCCAGCAGGTGAAAGGCCGCCCGAGCGTACTCGGGCGGGCCTTGGCCGTCGCGACGATGAACGCCTCATCGTCGTCACTGATCCGGCGGGGACGGCCTCCCGCCCACTGAGGGTCCAAAGCGCGTAAGCCGATCTCGTTGAACGAGTGGATCACGTCACGGACGGTGTCCTCATGTCCGGCGATCAGGCTCGCGATCGCCGGGACGGGCGTCCCGGACGCCGACGCCATGATGATCAGCGCCCGGCGCACCCGGACCGAGTCGTGCTTGCCTCTGCGGACTAGTTGTTGCAGCTTGCGGCCTTCTTCTTGCGTCAACCGCCGTGCCCTGACCGGCTCGGCCAACCCGCCACCCCACTCTCAACGACCGATATCACCGCCGTTGAGAGTGAGCCTTGGCCGGCAACTACCGGCGGACGTGCACCGGTGTGTCGCCGACCCGGCAAACGTTCGTGGACAACGCACTAGCGGCGGCACGAGCCCGTATACCTGGACCGCGACTGGTCTGCCCAACGGAATGACTGTCACCAGCGGCGGCGTGCTCTCCGGCACCCCGACCATCGCAGGCGCCGCTCGAGTGACCGTCACTGTTACCGACAGTGCCGGGCGCACCAGCAACGTCTCCTTCACCGTCACGGTCAAGGCCCCGGTGGCGGTCACCAACCCCGGTGAGCAGAGCAGCACCGTCGGCATCGCGACGCAACTCGCCCTGGCCGCCACCGGGGGCGATGGCACCTACACCTGGAAGGCCGACGGCCTGCCTGCCGGCCTGGCCCTTGACACCGCGACCGGTGTCATCTCCGGCACCCCGACCGCGGCAGCGACCGGCACCGTCAAGATCACCGCGACCGATCCCTCCGGCACCGCGGGGATTTTCAACCTCTCCTGGACGGTCGTCGCCCCCGCGAGTCTGACCAATCCCGGCACCGTGCAGGGCACCCTCGGCATCGAGGTATCCCAGCAACTGGCTGTCACGGGTGGTAAGGCCCCGTACGCCTGGAAGGCCGACGGCCTGCCCGCCGGTCTGTCCCTCGCCCCGGGCACCGGCCTGATCAGCGGCACCCCCTCGCGTGGGACCAGTGCGAACGTCACCGTCACCGTCACCGACGCGCTGAAGAACACCAGCACGATGACCTTCTCCTTCATCGTCGTGGCCCCCGCGCTGACCCTGTCCACGCCCACCCCAGGCACCACCGACCAAGGCCAGGCGATCCCGGCCCTGTCGATCACCGTGGCCGAGTCCGCCGGGCCGCTGACCTGGACCGCCGATGGCCTGCCCGACGGCCTGGCGATCGACCGCACGACCGGTGTCATCACCGGCACCGCCCGCACGGCCGGAACCTTCACCGTCACCATCGCCGCCGTCAGCGACAACGGGCGCGCCGGCAGCACCTCATTCCCCTGGAAGATCTACGCCGGCCCGAGCACCGGATCCGCCATGGATTCCGGCACTGTTGCTGGGCTTGGTGCGGATGTGAGCAGTGGTGGTGTGGCCGTGCTCGGTGGCTATGCGTACACGTTCGTCGGTTACAGGGTCGTGCGGTACAGCGTTGCTGGTGGTAAGAGCGCTGTGGCGGAGACTGTTGCTGGTAGCGATGGTTATGGCTGTGTTGATGCTGGTAGTGGCGGTCAGGCGCGGTTCTATGGGAACGCCCGGGTCATCGGCACCGACGGATCGTTGATCTACGTCGTTGACTTCAGCTGTGGCGTTCGCGCGGTCAACCCGGTCGGTGGCGCTACTCGGTCGATCAACGCACCGTTCTCGGCGGGTTCGACCATCGCTGGGCACTTCCTGTACACCTCGGACACCTACGGCCGGATCTCGCGTTACGACCTGCAGTCCGGTCAGGCCACCCGCGTGTTCGAGGGCGTCGAGATCTACGGCGTTCTCGCCGCCGATAACAGCTACCTGTGGGGCTTGAACAACAACGACCTCAAGCTCTACCGCCTCTCGCTGGACGGGTCCGCGCCGGTCAAGACGTTCCCGCTGCCTGCCGGTGGGATCACCACCGCCCGCTCGGCCGGGGACTACGTGTACTACACCGACAACCGGAACCTGCTCAGCCGGATCAGCAAGACCGACGGCAGCCTGCAGGTGGTCGCGGGCGACGGTGCCCACGACGATGACCTGCTCTACAACACCACCGGCATCGCCACCGACGGCACCTACCTCAACACCGCCGGCGAACACGGCCTCGCCAAACTCACCAACACTCCCCGCGTCTACGAGGAGCCTGCCAGCCGCGCAGCGGTGAACTTCGGCGACGTCCGCCCGGTCGGTGCGGATGTGACCAGTGGTGGTGTGGCCGTGATCGGCGGCTATGCGTACACGTTCGTCGGCTACAAAGTCGTGCGATACCAGGTTGCCAAGGGCAAGAACGCCGCTGCCGAGCCGGTTGCTGGTAGCGACGGCTACGGCTGTGTTGATGCTGGTAGCGGTAGTGGGGCACGGTTCTACGGCAACGCCCGCGTCATCGGCACCGACGGTTCGCTGCTCTACGTCGTCGACTTCAGCTGTGGTGTCCGCGCGGTCAACCCGAACAGCGGCGCCACCCGCACAGTTCCCGCACCATTCTCGGCGGGCTCGACCATCGCTGGGCACCTCCTGTACACCTCGGACACCTACGGCCGGATCTGGCGCTACGACCTGCAATCGGGCCAGAACACCCGCATGTTCGACGGCGTCGTCGACATGTACGGCGTCCTCGCCGCCGACAACACCTACCTGTGGGGCTTGAACAACAACGACAACAAGCTCTACCAGCTACCCCTTGACGGCAGCACCGTGGTCAAGACGTTCCCGTTGCCCGCAGGCGGGATCACCACCGCTCGCTCAGCGGGGGAGTACATCTACTACACCGACAACCGCAACCTACTCAACCGCATCAGCAAAACCGGCGGCACCCTGCAGATCGTTGCCGGTGAAGGTGCCCACGACGACAACCTGCTCTACAACACCACCGCCATCGCCACCGACGGCACCTACCTCTACACCGCCGGCGAACACGGCCTCGCCAAACTGGCCTCCGTCCCGCGGACCTTCGCTGCACCGGCTAGTGCGTTGTCCACGAACGTTTGCCGGGTCGGCGACACACCGGTGCACGTCCGCCGGTAGTTGCCGGCCAAGGCTCACTCTCAACGGCGGTGATATCGGTCGTTGAGAGTGGGGTGGCGGGTTGGCCGAGCCGGTCAGGGCACGGCGGTTGACGCAAGAAGAAGGCCGCAAGCTGCAACAACTAGTCCGCAGAGGCAAGCACGACTCGGTCCGGGTGCGCCGGGCGCTGATCATCATGGCGTCGGCGTCCGGGACGCCCGTCCCGGCGATCGCGAGCCTGATCGCCGGACATGAGGACACCGTCCGTGACGTGATCCACTCGTTCAACGAGATCGGCTTACGCGCTTTGGACCCTCAGTGGGCGGGAGGCCGTCCCCGCCGGATCAGTGACGACGATGAGGCGTTCATCGTCGCGACGGCCAAGGCCCGCCCGAGTACGCTCGGGCGGCCTTTCACCTGCTGGAGCCTGCGCAAACTCGCCGACTACCTGGCTACCGACGCCGACCGGACGGTGGCCGTGGGACGGGAACGGCTGCGGCAGATCCTGCGCCGTAACGAGGTCAGCTGGCAGCGGACCCGGACCTGGAAGGAGTCGAAGGACCCGGACTTCGACGCCAAACTCGACCGGATCGAGGAAGTCACCAGCAAGTTCCCGACCCGGTGTTTCGCGTTCGACCAGTTCGGGCCGCTGTCGATCCGCCCGCACCACGGCCGCGGCTGGGCGCCGCAGTCGCACCCAGACCGGCTGCCGGCGACGTATCACCGCACGCACGGCATCCGCTACTTCCACGGCTGCTACAGCCTCGGCGACGACCAGCTCTGGGGTATCAACCGGCGACGCAAAGGCGCAGATCACACCCTGTCCGCGCTGAAATCGATCCGCAGGACGCGGCCGGACGGCGCCCCGATCTACGTCATCCTGGACAACCTGTCAGCGAACAAGACCCCGGCGATCCGGGCCTGGGCGGCCCGGAACAAGGTCGAGTTGTGCCTGACCCCGACCAGCGCGTCCTGGGCGAACCCCATCGAGGCGCAGTTCGGGCCGCTACGCATGTTCACGATGGCGAACTCGAACCACCCGAACCACACCGTCCTGGCCCACAAGCTGCACAAATACTTGCGCTGGCGCAACGCCAACGCCCGCCACCCCGACGTGCTTGCAGCCCAACGCCGCGAACGAGCCCGAGTCCGCAGCGAACGCCAGCAACGCTGGGGCAGGCCCCGAAACAAGGCCGCCTGACGACTCAGACCCGGTGAACGTTCGTGGACAACGCACTAGGGAGCCGATCCTGGACTCCGGCAAGGTCGGCCGGTTCGGTCCCGAGAACCGCTGGGCCACGGGTGTGACCGTAGTCGACGGCTACGCCTATACCGGGATGGATAACAAGCTCGTCCGGTACAAGATCGCCGACGGTGCAGGGGCTACAGCAGAGGCGATCGCCGGAGGCGGCGGCTCGGGGTGTGCCGATGCTAACGCCTACGCTGGCGACCAGGCCCGCTTCTACAACGTGAATGTCATCGGCAACGACGGCCATTTGATCTTCGTCACCGACCCCTCCTGTGGACTGCGTGAAGTCAATCCCGAAACTGGCTCCACCCGGACAATCTCAGCTCCGGTCAGCACCCGCAGTGCAATCGTCCGTAACTACGTTTACAGCGCTGACAGCAACGGCCGGATTTGGCGTTATGACCTGCAGTCGGGCCAACCCACCCGGATGTTCGACGACGTGGTCATGTATGGAGCCTTGGCCGCAGATGACAACTACCTGTGGGGCTTCAACGCCGACGGCAAGCTCTACCGCCTCTCTTTGCATGGTTCCGCCAACCCCACAACGTTCTCGATACCAGCAACCACGGCTCTCACAGCGCTATCCGTTGGCGATTTCGTCTACTTCGTAGACGCTCAGTACCTGCTCCGCCGCATTAGTAAGACCGACGGAAGCCTGCAAATTGTCGCCGGCGACGGCGCCCACCGCGACGAACTGCTCTACAACACCATGGCCATCGCCTCTGACGGCACCAACCTCTACACTGCTGGCGAACGC
The DNA here is from genome assembly GCF_051380535.1 of Actinoplanes sp. HUAS TT8. Taxonomy (NCBI): domain Bacteria; kingdom Bacillati; phylum Actinomycetota; class Actinomycetes; order Micromonosporales; family Micromonosporaceae; genus Actinoplanes; species Actinoplanes sp. HUAS TT8. Next base: position 317,505 of record NZ_CP195646.1, read on the forward strand.
GGGCTGTACGTCATCACTCCCAGCACCCGGGAATACCTCGATCCCGTAGCCCCTGGCGCCGGTCCAGACCTGGAGCCGGGCTCAATGCAGAAGTCGGTGACCAGCTTCGCCGGCAACCGGTCAGGTGTCACCGTCATCGGCTGGTATGCCTTCACCGCCTCTGGAACGACGGTGTCGAGGACCAACATCTACACCGGTGAAACCATCGTGCTCGCTGGCGGCAGCGCCGGCTGCAGCGACGCGAGCACCGGTGAGCAGGCGACCTTCTACGACGCCTCGGTTATCGGAAACGACGGCAGCCTGGTCTACGTCTTCGACTCCTCGTGTGGCCTGCGTGCCGTGAACCCGTATACCGGATCGACGCGGAGTCTGCGAGCCCCGGCAAACCAGCGTTCCTCGATCGGAGGGAAATACCTCTACACCATCGACGCGGCGAACACTCTGAACCAGTACGGCCTGGAGAGTGGCGTCACCAACACCGTCATGCGCAACCTTCCCTCAGGTGCCCTAATGGCTACCAGCGGTTCAGTTGTCTGGGTCGTAAGCGACCGGACGCTCACCTCGGTGATGGTCGAAGACACCAAAGGCAAGCAGGTTGAGCGCTATGTCGGCGCCCTCGGAACCATCAAGGAGAATCTCACCTATCGGGTTGTCGGGTCGTCTATGACCTATGCCGACAGCGCGCTGTATGTCATGACGGAAACGCGGACATCAGGCGATTCTCAATCAACACCCGCGACAGTCGTTCAGCAATCCGCCCGGATCGACGTGGACGACGCCACGATGAAGGTCTTCGGCAACCCGTTATCCGGTACCGCAGTTGGTTTCTCCGTAACGAAAAAAGATGTATTCGTTCTCGCTCAGGAGAGCGGTTCGACCAGCCTTGTACGAATCCACGACGGCAGTGAGACCGATCCGACATTCCAGGAGGACCTAAGCTACTACATCGACGAAGATACGAAGTTTATCCCGGTTACGCATGGCGAGGATGCCTTTTATTTCCGTGGCACGCAGCTCCTCTGGTGGGATCCTGAAACGGGCCGGTGTACGGCGGGATGTCAGGGCATCAAGGTTCTGGCGAAGGAGCTCGCCAGTCGCCCGATTGATTCCAAATGGGATGACTTCAAATGCTCTGTCGGCTTCGGCACCTGCAATGCTGAAGACTACGAGAAGGCCATTGTTCTCAATCGTGTCGACGATCAGCAGATCTACGATCACGACGGTGACCTTCGAGAAGACCGGAAGGAGTACGTAGCAAAGGTCGACTGTGAGCAAATGGCGTCCAGTCCCGACTACTGCGATGACCCCGACACCCTCAAGAAAATCGTTTCGGATGCCGAGACGATCTATGACATCGGCCAATCGGTGTGGGATTTCCTCAAGAAGCGAGGAGGTCTGCGCGAGACCAGCTGCGTCAATAGCTTCCGCGCCGGCACCCAGGTGCTCATGGCTGACGGCACCAGTACCGCGATCGAGGACATCCGCCCAGGGCAACAGGTGCTGGCGGGCGATCCCATGAGCCATGCAGCAGTTGCTGAGCCCGTGACGATGGTCCACGTCAATACCGACACGGAACTGACCGACATCACCCTGGCCGACGGGTCCGAGATCCACACCACCGCACACCACCCGTTCTGGACGCCCGAGCAAGAAAGCTGGACTGACGCGCAAGATCTTGCCGCAGGCGCGATTCTGAGCAGTGTCCGTGGTACTGCCACCGTGAACTCAGTGATCAACTCCACCGGCAGCATGACCATTTACAACCTGACCGTCGCCCGTATGCACACCTACTACGTGATGGCTGGCGATCGTCCGATCCTGGTGCACAACAGTGACTGTGATGCTTTCGGTGAAGTCGCTGACGAGTTGCCCGTGCGCCCGAACGACACCGGGCCAACAAGTGGGCAGGTTGTCGAATCGGTCGACGGTAAGGTTCAGAAGGTTGGAGATGTGATCAAGAGCGGCACCTATGACCCTGAGTTGAACGACTTTCTTTGGAATTCCCCGGATGTTCCAAACCCTGGCACTCGTCCCAGTAATGGAAATCCCGCCGTTCATTTCGCCGCTGATCATGTCGAAACCAAGGTGGCGTGGGCCATGCGTAAGCGTGGTATCACGGACGCCAAGCTGGTGATCAATAACAGACGAGGTTTGTGCGAACCTGCGTTTGGTTGTGAGAATGCAGTTCCGGCGGTTCTTCCCAGGGGAAGTACTTTGACGGTTTACTGGCGCGATGTGTCGGGTGTGATGCGATCCGTGAAGCTGGAAGGTATCGGCCCGAAGTAGACTAAGCGCAAGCTGCCATGATGGCAGGAAGGGGCGTCGAATGTTTCTCAAGATGTCGCTGGGCAAGGAAGAAGCATACGGAGATACGGCGGAGGAGGTTGCCCACCTCGCATCGGAGGTGCTTGGTGGGGCGGGGTCGGCGAGTAGCCCCGGGGAAGTCGCGTGGCCTCACTCGGCGGCATCTCTGTCCTTTATCGATGCTCGCAATGGTGAGCAAGATAAGTTTCCGCACAACTTCCTATTCGTGTCAGTTAATACAGCTACCGGTTTCGGTGCTCTGATCTGGTGCGTGACAGATCGAAGTGGAAAAAAGGGGGGAGCGTATGATCATGTTTGGATTTCCAACAACCCGAATCCTCCGGCATCTGATCCTCAGGTCGTAGTCGAATCAACCGCCATGTCGTTCCATTCCCCGCGGAGTTGCTTGCCTATCGAGCAGCTGCGAACGGTAGTCGAGGAATTCTGTGTTGCGGGAACTGGCGACCGGCCTGAAGGCATTGATTGGGTGCAAGGCCATTTGAACGGCTGGCGAGCTGACGGCCCGCCGCTTGAGCAAATGGTTGACCGAAATTCCGATCCGTGGGCATGAAATTTTCAGGTTATGCCCTCAGCCTTTTCAGCGGCTATTGGCTGAATTGGAGGTCGCGGCGCGATGGTCACCAAGAGTTGAAGAGATCTTCGCTATCTGACGCTGCGACCAAATGCCAGCAGGGCGCGGCTTGATACTGAACTGGTAGCCGCCGTATGTCCAACAATGGATTGCCCCGGCCCATAGGGGCCGGGGCAATCCGTGTGAATCCACCACGCTAATGGCATCAACCTGCCCAGTGAGCCGGGGCGCCCATTAGTCGGCTTCCCTCCGTCTCTACGTTGCGATACTGTTCCGGGAACTATCTAAAAGCAGCCGGTCAGGCCTCAAATTATCGCCCGTGGTGATCACAGAGCCATGTCCAACCTCGGCCACTGGGCGGGTTTCAGTCAGGAGGCTCGCAGATCAGGTCGGCGAGGTCGCGTAGCCTGCGGTAATAGTCGGCCTCGACGGGGTTGGCGAGGAGCGGCAAGACATGGTTGAGACTGCTGAGGCAGGGGCTCTGTTGCGTTGAGCGATCGGGTGTCCGCCGTGGGGCCTCGCCAGGCGTTCGGGCACAGTTGATTGGTGAGGTCTGCCGTTCGGTCGCGTTCGTGGTCTGCTCCGTCGTCCGCGTTCTCCGGGTTCCGGTTCCCGACCGAGGTGATCATGGTGGCGGTGCGCTGGTACCTGCGCTACAACCTGTCGTACCGCGATGTCGAGGAACTGCTCGCCGAACGCGGTATCGAGGTTGATCACGTTACGGTGTATCGGTGGGTGCAGCGGTTCACGCCGCTGCTGGCCGACGCGGCCCGGTTCACCCGGCGCGTTCCAGGTGACCGCTGGTTCGTGGACGAGACGTATGTGAAGGTCGCCGGGGTAATGGCGGTACGTGTACCGGGCGATCGATCAGTACGGGCAGTTCATCGACGTTCCGGTGTCTGCGCGCCGCGACGCGGTCGCGGCCCGAAGGTTCTTCACCCGGGCCATGAAGGCGTTGGGGACGGTGCCGGTCGAGGTGGTGACCGACGCCGCAACGGTCTACCCGGCGGTGCTCGCCGACCTGGTCCCGGCAGCGTGGCATCACGTCGAGCAGTATGCGAACAATCCGGTCGAGGCCGATCACAGCCGACTGAAACAGCGACTCCGGCCGATGCGCGGGTTACGCACCGACCGGACCGCCCAGACCGTGACCGCCGGGCACGCCTTCGTCCAGAATCTTCGCCGCGGACTCTACGAGATCGCCACCGCAACCCCAGCCCGGCTACGCCTGGCCGCCGCGTTCACCGAACTCGCCACCGCGATCTGACCCGGCGGCCGGGCCAGGCCGAACACGTCTCCCAGCCGAACAACGCAACAGCGCCCTCGACCGGGACCGTGACGCCGTCGACGCCGCCGTCACGCTGCCCCACCACAACGGAACGACCGAAGGCGTCAACACCAAAACCAAGCTACTCAAACGCCAAATATATGGAAGAGCAGGCTTCGCACTGCTCCGCCACCGCATTCTGCTCGGCTGACACCTCACCCACCGTCACCACCGAAAGTGAGACAGAGCCGTTTTCTTGACACTCCCGACGTTGTTGGGCGTTCGACTTCGCAGCCAACCCGAGCGTTGACCCCGCGGTCGTTCACACTCTGGGCAGCTGCGACTGGGTGAAGAAGGGCCTACCGCTCTGCCTCATCGGTGATTCCGGCACCGGCAAGTCCCATCTGCTGATCGCCCTGGGCACCGAGGCGGCGATGGCCGGGTTCCGGGTCCGCTACGTCCTGGCGACCAAGCTGGTCAACGAACTGGTCGAGGCCGCCGACGAAAAGCAGCTCGCCAAGACGATCGCCCGTTACGGCCGTGTCGACCTTTTGTGTATTGACGAACTCGGCTATATGGAGCTGGATCGTCGCGGTGCCGAGCTGCTGTTTCAGGTGCTCACCGAACGGGAGGAGAAAGCGTCGGTCGCGATCGCCTCGAACGAGGCGTTCTCCGGCTGGACCAAGACGTTCACCGACCCGCGGCTCTGCGCCGCGATCGTCGACCGGATCACCTTCGGTGGCAACATCATCGAGACCGGCACCGACTCCTACCGTCTCGCGCAGACCCGTGCCCGCACCGAACAAATCACCCGCACGACCACGTGATCCTGCAGCGGGGTCTCCCAGCGGCGGAGGAAGGTCATGGACTCCAGTGATTCCGGCAGTGATCTGCTGCCGTTGTTGCTCGAGGTCTGCGAGGACCTCTTCGTTCATGCCGGCCAGGCGGCCCGCGACGAACTCGACGACCTACTGCACGCGCGGGGCATCAAAGGCGGTCGCGGCTGGCTCATTGACATGCTCGCGCTGACCCGCCGACGTCTACAAACCCGCCCCCAAAGCGGGGAGTCACGCGCCGACGAGCCTGAACGACATCGTTGAGCTGCTGAGACCTGTGTTCACGCGGGGAGCTGAAGCGTCCCGCGGCCGGCTTCTTTCACGATGAGGTCGATCAGGCCGGGGAAACGCAGGTCGAGTTCTTCCTTGCGCAGCACGTTCTCGCGCCGGACGCCGATGTCGCTCTGGTGGATGATGCCGGCCTCACGCAGGACCCGGAAGTGGCGGGTGAGCACCGAGGCGGTGCGGTCGCGGTAGAAGCCGCCGCAGCTGAGCCCTGGGCTGTTGATCAGCCGGATGACCATGTCGAGGCGGAGCGGGTCGGACAGTGCGCTGAGCACCGTGAGCAGGTCGACGTCCTCCAGGTCGGGGTGAGCGAGCGGGGACGGGGTGCGGCTGGCCATGAGATCCAGAGTACCGCCGATCACTTCATGTACGCGTTTGCGCGTACATGAGATACGGTTCGGGGCCGGGTGAGATTCACTCCCCGCACCCCTCAACCATGCAGAAGGAACGCCATGCCTGACACCCCCTCAACGGACATTTCGACCTCCGGGCTGTTCGAGCCGACCACCTTCGGCAAGATCGAACTCGCCAATCGGATCGTCATGGCCCCCCTCACCCGGATGCGCTCCGGCGAAGCCGGTATCCCCGGCGACCTGCTCGTCGAGTACTACCGGCAGCGCGCCACCGTCGGCATGATCACCACCGAGGGCACCTACCCCAGCTTCGACTCGCAGTCCTACGCCGGGCAGCCCGGTATCGCCAGCGACGAGCAGGCCGCCGGCTGGGCCAGGGTTGCCCAGGCCGTGCACGCCGAGGGCGGCACGATCGTCATGCAGATCATGCACGGCGGCCGCACCAGCCACCCCGCACTCAACGGCGGCCGCCGGGTGCTCGCGCCCAGCGCGATCGCCGTCACCGGCGAGCTCTACACCGGCAGCGAGAAAATGCCCTACGCAGTGCCGGAGGCCATGACCGCCGAGGAGATCACGGCCTCTGTCGCCGACCATGTTGCTGCGGCCCGCCGCGCGATCGACGCCGGACTCGACGGCGTGGAGATCCACTCCGCCAACGGCTACCTGCTGCACCAGTTCCTCGCCCCCGGCTCCAACGAACGCACCGACGAATACGGCGGCACACCCGAACAGCGCGCCCGGTACGTCGTCGAGGTCGTCACCGCCGTCGCCGAAGCCGTCGGCGCTGACCGGGTCGGCCTGCGCATCTCCCCGGCCCACGGCATCCAGGACGCCCACGAACCCGACCACGACGACGTGCTCGCCACCTACGGCCACCTGCTCGACCAGCTGCGCCCGCTCGGCCTGGCCTACCTGTCCGTCCTCTACGCCGAGCCCGCCGGCGACCTCGTCCAGGAGCTCCAGCAGCGCTTCGGCGGCAAACTCGTCGTCAACGGCGGCTTCATGGCCCCCGCGATCACCGCCGAAGGCGCCGCGAAGCTGCTCGCAGCCCCGTTCGTCGACGCCGTGGCCGTCGGGCGCGCGGTCCTCGCCAACCCCGACCTGGTCGCCCGCTGGCAGGGCGGCCACCCCGAGAACGAAGCCCGCCCCGAACTGTTCTACGCCCACACCGCCGAGGGCTACACCGACTACCCGACCCTCACCAACTGACCCTCGCAACAACAACCCAAAGGCACCGAGATCCCGGGCACCGGCCGACCCCACCCCACGCCCGGGGTCTCGGCAACTATCCGAACAGATCAACACCCGAGCCAAGACCTGAGCCACGGAGCGGCTCTCAAACTCGGGAACATTGATCAAGCCAAACAGCCCTCATCCGGCTCTACAACTGACGAACAAGCGGCTCCCGTCGTCGCGGACAGAATCAACCCCGCCCGGTCATGGTCATCGCAGCTCACTTGGGCCTGACCAGCCTGGCGGATGGACCTGCGGGGCGTGGTGACGGCCTCGCAGGATGGTCCGGTTACCAAAGGTTGGAAGCCATGCAGCAGCGGGCGCGGCCAGCAGGCGCCGTGCGCTCGAGGTGGAAACGCACCCGCAGCGCCGTCACCGCTTATGTCATCCTGGAGCGCATGAATGGCGCGAGCAGCGACTCCGGCGCCCTGGCCGATCAGCGCGAGCAGCAAGTCTTACGTCTGTTCGACGCACACAGGCGAACGCTGCAACTAAGGGCAGCTACTCGCTGCCCCCACGACGAGCGGCTCCTAGCCGGGGTTTGCCGGCTCCCCGACGGGCTGTGGGCCTGGCACGCAGGAAGCCGCCTCGCGCCCCAAGCGAGCCGGATCGAGATCAGCTCATGGCATCTCGACCGCTACGCCATCGAGGAAATTACCCCAGAACTCCATGACGAGGGACAGCAACTTGCCGACGAACTACTGCGAACCAATCCGCGGTACGAAACGCCGGCAACGGTGCTCCGAATAGATGTCTGCGCAGACGGCGCCATCCGGCCAGGACCATGGCGCGGCAGCCGCTACGCACTGCAGTTCTTCGCAGGCGGCCTCCCTCTGCTCGCATCCACCACGTGCAAGTGTCGCCGCAGCTACCAAGTGCAGATGCTGGCGCTCGTGCATGCTGGCGTGAGCGCAGATCTGAATGCCATGCCACGCACGCGGCATGTGGAGGCTCTGCCCATCACCCGCGTCAAAGGACCCAGCCCGGTCAGATCGGCTTACCGCTTCACCGACCAGGGAGTGCAGGTAGACCTTGATGGACCGTGACACCGACGTCCTAGCTTCGATCGCCCGTCACGCCCGACAGCTGACCCGGATGACCGAAACACGCTGCCACAAGGACGGCCGACTGCTGGGCGCCACCTACAAACTGCCCGACGGCACCTGGCTCTGGTCAGCCGGACACCGCCAACTACCCCAACTCGCACGTTCAGAAGCCGCGGCCATCTACCTCGACGCCATCGAGGACTGCACCACTGACGAGAAACGACAGGCCTGTTACGACGGAGCAAGCGAAGCGCTGGCCTCGGACGTGAGACCACGAGCACACCACAAAGTCGCCAAGATAGAAATCGCTGGGACCGGCGGTTGGAGGTTCGCCCGCCCCTTCGCCATCTCCACGGTAAGCGGGCCAAACTTCTGCGTTACCGACGTCTCGTGCGGCTGCCGACGGCAGTATCTTCTGAACATCGACGCCCTCGTCCAAGCCTCTACCGCCTGGCAAAAAAACAAAGGACAACCGATCCACGTCGCGCCGCTGCCGGCTGACCTACCAGAGCAAGAAGTCCAACGTTTGCTACGATCGCACTCATAGGCTCGAGCGTGCTTCGCCGCCCCCGTGAGATGAGCACCGGGACTTACCCAAATAGGGGATAGTCTTGCCTGCCCTCATCCCGCTGGCCATCGTCGCGCTCATGACGATCGCACCCGTCGTAGCCTTTCTCATCATCGCCGCGATGTCCCTCAAGGACACCAAACCGGCAGAGCGCCCCAAGATCCTCAAGGAGCTGTCCGCAATGATCGCCTGGCGTAGCCGGCAGCAGGTCAGTAGCCCTCAGCAGGTCACAAGCCAGAGACGCCGACGGCGGCCACAGCCCCCGAACAACTAGGTCAGACCCTGCCGCGATGCCTGGCCGCCGACTATCAAATCGGCGGCCAGGCCACCGCCATATGAGGTGGACTTGGCGAGCCCCAAATGAAATGGGGGATACCAGGTCTTTACCTCTCTCGTTGCAAGCCACGCTGCGCACGTTTGTGATTACGGCGCCGTTCTCGCATTCTCAGCATATGGACCAGTAATTGCCGGCGATCGCCAGACTCCTGTGGAACGACAACCTGCGCGAGTGTCACTAGCGCCGTAGCTGTGATCGTTAGCGTTGCTATCGCCACTGCCGCCTGCCAAGGGAGGCCAATTCTGTCGCTAAGAAAAGCGAAGACTCCATTGAACCCCAGGACTTGTAATGTTGACCTCAAGCTGCCGTCACCGCCGAAACATTTCCCCGACGGCGGATACCCAACGGAGAGCATGCTCTCGGTGCGTTGGCGCCATGACGGGGTAAATCGCGCCATGTGAAAACCGCTGTGCGGATAACTCTTGTAAGCACAATAAGGCCTGACCTCTTCGGTCTTGGCCGGTGCTCAAAACCGACAATGCGCAGCAGCTACCGGGTGCGCGAGCGTGAGAACGCAAGGATACCACGCGTTAAGGGCGCTTTACCTCTTTGGCATAGACGACCCGGCGCTTTCCGGTCGCCAAGTACCGTTCAATGTCCGCGTAGTCGAGGACAGCAGTCGTGCAACGACACTGCAGCGTTGCCTCGTCTCGGCGAAGTTGCTCGAGAAGGCACACGACCGGCTCCTCACGGTTCGTCCGCCGCCGCTGCTCCCATGTTGCCGACCACTCGGTGTCGCCCATCCAGCCGTAATCCGGATGGTAGTGGCTCGCCAGCACGCCGCCCGCGGGCTGCGTTTCCACTGAAGTGAGGGGGCCGACACCGAGCAAAACCAGTCCCACAGGGGTCGTAAGGACCTCACTGATCGTGTGATTCCTCCGGCAGACGATTGCCAGCACCCGGAACCTGGACCGCCTCGTGGACCTCAGGATTACCTGGAGAGCGTCACGGGCGGTGAGACTCTCCGGGCCCGCGTTGAGGAACTCCTGGTGAGCGAAACTGCTGCTCCGCGCCTTGGTCGCCCGCCACTCGCGAAGCTGCTGCGGGCTCGGCTCGCCCTGGGAGTTCCTGTAGGACTCGTAGTCCTCAACATCATCTGCGTAGCTCACGGAGGCCGCTCTCCTCTCGATCCGCAGCCGCTGCGCCAAGATCCCGTGGCGTCGACGTCTGCGAACGGAACGGCTTGCCAGCGTCGCCGAACACCCGCAAAGCGACCCCTAAGTTTCCCGCTCGCGGGTCAGGACCGGACGTCAACGAGGCTACAACGAACCGTCAACTCGATGAGCTCCCGGACTCGATACATGCTGTCTCGGGCGCAGCCCGCCGCCGCCAAACGAGCGGCCTGGCTGAATACCTTGCCGCCAGCCCTAGTAGCGACCAACGACCGGCGCAGAAGCGAGGCACGGCACCCTCGTCAACCTGCCGAGGAGCCGCCGCCGCGTGAGGCTCCGTACGGCGCCGATTCAGGAACTGACTGACCACGTCAGATAATGGCGAGGTGACCCGCCTCGAGTACGACCTGGACAAGTTGGGGTGGCGCGCCTTCCAAGATCTCTCCGCGGTAATCCTGCAGGTCGTGCTGGGACAGACCTTCCACACCTTCGCCGACAGCAACGACGCAGGACGCGACGGCGCCTTCTTCCTCCGCTGGAGGACCGATGCCGGCCCTGCACTGGAAGAGCTCGCTCATGTCGAAGCCGTCACAGCCCAGTGCAAGTTCAGCGCTCAGGGAAGCGGGACGCTCACACCGTCCATGCTGACCAACGAGATCGCCAAGATACGCCAGCTGAAGAAACGAAAGCTGTGCGATGCCTACCTTCTGCTAACCAACCTCGCGGTGACCGGCAGCACGGACGCATGGCTCAAAGACCAGTTACGCACGATCGGCGTGGAGCACTGCCTGGTCCTCGACGGCCAGTGGATCTGCCAACAGATCAGCCGACGGCCGGACCTGCGGCGGTACGTACCGCGCGTCTACGGGCTGGGCGACCTCGGCAAAATTCTCGACGATCGACGACTACGACAGGCCCGCTCCTTACTCAGCCGCCTCCAGTCGGACCTGGCAACCTTCGTTCCGACCGAGGCATACCGACAAGCGGCCGACGCCCTGGCCGACCACGGGTTCGTTCTACTACTCGGTGAGCCGGCCTGCGGGAAGTCGACCATCGCGGCGACACTGGCACTCGCCGCCCTCGACAATTGGAAGTGCGGCGTCCGCAGGGTCGACTCCGCAGAAGAACTCGTCTCCACCTGGGATCCCGACGAGCCCGATCAGCTGTTCTGGATTGACGATGCCTTCGGCGGCATCCGCCATGACGCCGCACTCACCGACGGCTGGTCTCGGCGCATGGACCAAGTGATGACCGCGGTCGGTCACGGCGCCCGGCTCATTCTGACCAGCCGCGACTACATCTACCGCGACGCTCGCCCCTACCTGAAGGAATACGCCTACCCACGGCTACGCGAACAGGCAGTCGTGGTCGACGTGACGGGCCTGACTACCGCCGAGAAGCGACAGATTCTGTACAACCACCTGCGCGCGGGTGACCAAACCCGAGAAACTCTCCAACGGTGGCGTCCCCACCTACGAAACGTCGCATCTGTGACGCCCTTTCAGCCCGAGGTCGCACGTCGACTTTCCTGGCGGGGCTTCACGCGCCAGCTGCAGAACAGCGAAGAACAACTCGTCCGGTACATGGAACGCCCGTTAGCCTTCCTGAACGACGTCCTGAGCCAGCTCGACGCGGGCCCAAGGGCAGCGCTGGCATGCGTGTACCTGGCCGGCAACGAACTCGCTGCGCCGGTGCACTTCACCCCAGCGCTAGAGGGGGCCGTTCAACGACTCGGGGCTAGCCAAAGCAGCACCCTGAACGCCTTCGCAGCGCTCGACGGCACATTCTTGCAGCTATCGACCGACGCTCACGGTGACCCCGTCTGGCGATTCCGCCATCCCACCATCCGCGAAGGCTTCGCCGCCGTCATCGCCGCCGATGTCAACGCAGTAGGCATTTTCATTGACGGACTGTCCGACGAGGAACTCCTCCAGCAGATCGATTGCGGCGGCGCGGTCACCCGCGGCACACTCGTTCGTGTTCCCGCGAGCCTGTACGGGCGGGTCGTGCCGAGGGTCGTAGTCCCGCCATCACGGAAAACATGGCCGAATCCATTCGCGGTGTTCCTGCAGAACCGATGCTCAGACGAGTTTCTTCGAGCTTGGGGCCGCGTCCACAGGTCGGACTTGGACCGGCTTCTGCGCATCGGACCTTACCTCAGTGCCTGTTGGGAGCCCCGCGTTCTTGGTTCCTTGCATCGGGCAGGAGCACTACCGGACGACGTGCGTCGCAAGGCGGTCGAGCTCCTGGCCGCTGAGGCCACGCAGATACTGGACGGTGGGTGGCTGAAAGAACCTGTAGCCGCGCTATTTACCGCTAAGGAACGCGACGCGCTGCTGGCCGAGATTCGCGCCGACATCTTGCCGAACCTCGAAGACGAGGTCGACAACTCGGCCGATGGCTTCGACAGCGACACTGAACCAGAAACGCGATACGAAGAGGCGAGAAGCGCGATCTCGGCGTACAAGAAGGCATTCGCCAAGGACATCGACGCGATCGCCCTGCTAGATGCCGCCGAAGCGTATGTGACTCGGCAGATCGAATGGTCTGACTGGGAGGCGTCCCCGTCGCCGCCGCTGTCCGCACGTACATCGGGTCAGCCAGAGACCTTCGGCGGCCGCGACGAGTTCGACGACATCGCCGATGGGCGCTGAGATGGTGGTGACATCAGGTCCACGCCATGCCGTGTGCATGTCCGTGACTGCAGCAAGGGATCTACACCCACCCTCTGGCTAATTGCCGGAGGTGTATTATTTGGTGTAGAGCGATTCGACCTTTTCTGTCGGGAGGCGACTCCGCAGCGGGGAGCGACGGCCCTTCTCATGGGCGGTCAAGTGGTCGAGCGCGATAAGGTGAAATGACCTTGTTGGGCGTTGGCCGGCACGCCCGGAACGATCACAGGCATTTGGTCGCGTTTTTCTGCTTGAAGTGATTGATGCAACGTCGATGTATTTGACGTCAGGCACAGCACTTGACTGGCTGTGGTCACACGCCTGGTCACAGCGTTGATCAGCTTCTTCGGGATTGGGTGAAATCGGGCGGCACGACGGTGCCGTTCTGTCCATTTCTGCGCACATAAAAGCACATGCTGACACTGCTTAACCGAATTGTAATGCGACTGGGGGTCAAGGGGTCGCAGGTTCAAATCCTGTCAGCCCGACCGATCAATAAGGGCCGCGGACGAGGGTAAAAACCCTGGTCAGCGGCCCTTATTAATTCCCTTCCTGATCGAGATATTCCTACTATGCGACTCTGAGTTGGGGACCATCTGGGGACCGCGGGGCCTTCAGATGGGCGCTGAGCGCGTCGCCCGCCTCGTCGATCGAGCGCTGATCCGGGTGTAGGTACCGCTGCGTGGTGGACAGCGAACCGTGCCCGGCGATCTTGCGTAGCACGTGCACCTTGACGCCGGCGTCGGCCATCCACGTCAGACCTGTGTGCCGAAGGTCGTGTCGCCGTAGGTGTTCGTAGCCCATCGCGGTGACCACCTCATCCCAGTGCGTCGCATCCCGCAGAACCGCTGTGCTGATCCGGCCGCCGCGCGGGCCGGTGAACAGCCGTGTGTCCGGCCCGGCCGCGGAGTTCAGCCGTTCGACGACCATGGGCCGGACCTCTTCGATGATCGGGACCTTGCGAGCCCGTTTGCCTTTGGTGCCCTTGTCGATCAAGCCACCGGGGCCGGGTGTGGTCTGCCGTCGTACAGTCCACGTCCACGTGCTTCCGTCGATGTCGCCGGCGCGGATGCCGGACACCTCGCCGATGCGGGCCGCCGTACAGCCGGCAAACGTGACGACGTGCCCCCACCCGGTGAAGTGGCCGTGCGACCGCGCGACCAGCGCATCCGCCAGGGTGACCAGCGTTTCCCAGTCCGGCAGCGCGAGCGAGCGCGGGTCGTCCAGCTCGTCCTCGGCCTGCTGGTACTGCCGTTGCCAACCCTTCACCTGCCCGACGTTGCGATCAACCAGGCCGTCGCGCACGGCTTGTTCAAGCACCCTGACCAGCATGGCGAGGGTGTTCTTGATGGTTGACCGGCTGCACTCGTCCTCGATCCACGAGTAGACGGCCCGGTCGACCACGCCGTTAGTGATCATTCGCACGGGGATGTGACCGAGACTCGGCACGATGCGGAGTCGCCAACCGGCGAGGTATGGATCGAGGGTCTTGCGCTCCAGCCCGCGGATGGCTAGCGGCATCACCTCCGTGCCGTAGTCGACCAGAGGCTGAGTGGCCGCCGCAGGGTTGATCCCGCCGCTAGCTGCTCGCACCATGTCGTCGATCCAACCTTGAGCCTCTTCCGGCGTAACGGTCGACTTCGACTTGGACCGCTGCTCACCGGTTGACGGATCAGTCCACCGCACGCGTGCCTTGTACGGCTTCGGTCGCCCCTCGCGGAACTCCACATCGGAGCGGATCGAGACACCGAGGGGTGGGCGTTGTGCGGTGCTGGTCACGCGGCCTCCGGGGTGATTCGACGGCTGGCCAGCCATGCGCGGACGTCCTCGATCGAGTACATGATCACGCGTTCGGATAGCTGGATATACGGCGGTCCCTGGACCGGTCGAGCAGTACGCCACCGTCGGATGCTCGACGGGTCGACTCGCAGCATCTTCGCCAATTCTTCCGTAGTGATCAGTTCGGCGTCGGTCGGGGCAGTCGGCTCGGCGCCATTCAACAGCCTGAGTCGCATGGTGAGTGCCTCCGTGGAGAGCAGGTCTGGGCCGCGCAGAACGGCCCTCACGCCTGTTCTGCGCATGGGGTAGTTCAATCGGGCCTAGGAGTGAATCCATCTCAGCCAGCGTCTGAGCGGCCCGCTGAGAACGTCGTGGAGCCAAGATCTGAGCGCTCCTAGGGTGGATGGATACGCCGATTCGGCAGCGTGAACCTCAGCGGCCCGGCTTCGGGCTCGATCGTTAGACCCCCGTCCGTACGGCTTGTAGGGGTGCTGGTGGAGGAGGCAAGCCGTACAAGCCGTACGCGATCTCCGTTTCCGCAGCTCAGACTGCGTACGGCTTGCAAGGGCCGTGTACGGCTAAGCCGTACGCGAGGCTGTCCGGTACGGCTTAGCCGCCAGGGTGAATTTTGCTCGGACTTGCTCTGACCTGCGGTGATGCGGTTCTGCGGAGATCACGTACGGCTTGGTGCGCGTACGGCTTGCCGGGGTACTGGTGGAGGGGTCAAGCCGTACAAGCCGTATACGATCTCCGTTTCCGCAGATCAGACTGCATACGGCTCACAGAGATCGTGTACGGCTAAGCCGTACGCGGCTGATAGGCGGCGATCGGTGTACGGCTTAAGCCGTACGGTGCTGGAAAAGCCGTACGTTGTCTGAGCTGGGGTTTTGGGGGTCCGGGTACGGCTTGTACGGCTTGTACGGCTCGGGGGCGGGTTTCTCCTCGGGCGGGCAGTAGCGCCGCCAGGCGTCCTCGAACGCGGTTCGATGGAAGCCCTTGACCCGACCGGTGGGCGGCTCGAAGGTGATGTTCTCCGAGGCGATCTCGTACTCCTTGAGCAGCACGCCGAGCTTCATCGCGGTCAGCCCGGCGCCGCCGTTGTACTCGGCCCACGGCGCCTCGGGTAGCGCCTTCAACCGCTCCAGCAGCACCGTGCTCGGCATGCCGTCGAAGCCGGCGAACACGATACGGCAGTCGATCAGGACTCGGAGGCGGTCGGAGTACTCGGCGTCGCCCTCGCGGGCGGCGTTGAGCGCTTGCGCGGCGCGGCGGGCGCGTTCCGGCCAGTTGGCGCCGGCGAGGTCGGCGACCGCGATCAGCGGCTCCCACGTGTCGGCGGCCCGGTCCTCCAGCGGCATCTCGGGTTCGGCGTTCTCCAGCTCGGTCAGGTTCGGCCGCAGCCACGAGGCCAGGTCAGAGGCGAGGCGCCGCAGGACCGGGCCGTCGCGCTTGGACCGGAACGGGGCGACCTTCTCCGCGGCGGTCCGGCGGCGCATCTTCACGATCACGGCCCGGTCCTCGATCGTGTCGGGCATCGACCCGATCCCGGCCAGGGCCGCCATGCAAAAGGTGGGAATCTTCTCCAGCTCGCGGCTCTGGTGGTTCCACCGGATCGTCGGCCGGCCGCGCTGGTGGCCGGCGTTGAGCAGGCCACGAAGGTCCTCGTTGGCCTCGGCCTGCTTGCCGCCGAAGATTGTGTCCGCTTCGTCGAGCAGGATCGTGGGCGGGTCGGTCTCGGTGATCGAGCGGAAGATCGCCGCGGTGGAGGCGTTGACCGTCATCAGGGGCCGGTAACAGGTGCCATCGACGACGTCGAGCAGCCGGGACTTGCCGCACCGTTTTTCCGGGGCCTTGATCACGAGGCGGGGTGCGTGGGTCCATGCGTCCTGGGCGTGGGTGGCGGCGATCCACAGCACGGTGGCGTCGATCGTCTCGGGGTTCGGCATGATCAGGTATTTGGTGATGGCGGCGTGGAGGCGGTCGAGGACGGCCGCGCCGTCGGTGGGCGGGTCGGGTTCGGTCATGCGGCTACCCCTTCGATCGGTACCGCCTCGGCGCGGAATCCGCCGGTGATTGCGGTGGTGATGTTGTAGTGCGACTGTTCGGCGCGCTGGCCGGCGGCGTAGAGCGCGGCCCACGCGTCGACCGCGCTGATAGCGCCGGCGGCGACCATGCGGGCCACGCCGCGGGCGGCGCCGTAGAGGGTGACGCGGCGCCGCCCGGTCGGGGCGCGGTCGACGGCGCGCAGGTGTGCGGCGAGCAGGGCGGCGGGGTCTGAGATGAGCCCGCCGCTGCTGGTCGGGGTCGGTGCTGCGGGGCGGCTCACGGCGGGCGGCAGCTCGGCCGGGCTCGGGTTGCGCACGGTGGTGATTCCGGCCTGGTCGGCGAGGCGGGCGCATCCGCTGGCGCCGGGTGAGCGGTCGCGGATGAAGGCCAGGCAGAGATCGGGCCGGGTGGCGACCATGGCGGCGTTGCGAGCCGGTCCGCCCTGGCGGCCGGTGCTCCAGTCGGCCGGATGCTGCTCGGTGCTCACGGCGCGGTCGCGGCACCACTGGTCAGCGATGGCGTCCGCGCCCCGGGGGCAGGCGCCGTGCACGACGACCAGCGCCGCACCGTGCCGGGCGTGCAGCCGGTCGAGGACCGCCGTGATGGCAGCGACGTCGGTCCACGTGCGCGATCCGGTGAGCAGCACACGGAAAGGCCGAGACGGCGTTGCCGGCGGCGCCTCGGCGGGCCGGCACGCGGCGATCAGCGGCGGGCTCATCTCAATCACCGACCGGTCCCCCACCAGCCGGTACGGGCGCCTGGTGCCCGGATGGATCGAAGGCGGTGCCACGACGTACCCGCCCTCGGCCTTGACGTCGATGCCCGGGTACCCGCGGTGGTCGAGGTTCGTCGCGAGCGGGCCGCCGGGGTTGCGGTAGTACAGGTGCCAGCCGCCCGAGCCGGTAGCCACGCACCGGGTCGGCGGCATCAGCTCAGGTATCAGCCGGCCGCCGTTACGCGGGTCGATGTCGATCACCGCCAGGCCGGACGCGGCCCCGGTTCGTAGGGCCAGCAGCCCACCCCGGACGATCTCGTGCATGGCGCGGATCCGGTCCGGGTCGGTGGTGGCGGCGTAGAAGCCGTGGCAGGTCAGGTGCCCGCACCCGACCCGGTCGTGGTCGGGGTCGTCGGCAGGGCAGTCCCGGCAGTTGGCCACAGGGCGTTTGGTGCGGCCGAGCAGGAAGACCGGGAGGCCCTCGGCGGCGAGGGCGAGGGCCGCGGACAGCAGCGGGGCGGCGTCGGGCACGGCGCGGCTCCTTTCGCTTTTCAGAAAGGGTTTTCAGGCGGCGGAACGCCGTCCTTCTTGCGCTTGAGGACCATGCGCCGGGTGGCGTCGCGTCGAGATGCACGCGACGCCACCGATCGTGGTTGGGGTTGATCAGGCGGCGTCGGCGAGGGTCCGGCCGCCGTGCTGGTAGGACCGGGTCCGGTTGTAGGCGATCTTGCGGTCGTACTCGGCGGCCAGGTCGATGCCGAAGACGTCGCAGACGTCGAGCAGGCGGATCAGGACGTCGGCGAACTCGCTGCCCACGCCCTCGGGCTTGGGTTTGCTGTAGCCCTGGAAGATGGCCGGCTGGCACATCTCCGGCCGGGTCCAGATCTCTTGCCGCGGTTGGGTGGCGTCGGCGAGCCGGTGATCGCGGTACGCCTCCAGTGCTTCGGACAGCTCGCTGTGCAGCAGCGCGATGTAGTCGCCGAAGGTGTTCGTGCCCGGTCCGCCGTCGGCGGTTCGCCAGCCTTTCTCGATGTTGATCGTCCGGATCTCGGCGGCCATCTGCTCGATCGTCTTTCCGTAGCGTGCGTAGCTCATGGACCGGTACCTCTCTGAGATCGACTACGGGGTGATCAGGCGGCAGCCGCGTACGGGCTGCCGGTGGAAACGGGGAGGGGGACGACCTCGGCGAGTTGCCCACCCCAGCGCGGGCCGATGACTTTCGCGTCGGCCTCGATCGGCACACCGCGGAACGAGGTCGTCATGGCTGCTTGCAGCGCGCGGCGGGCGTCCTCGGCCAGGTCGGCGGGCACCTGCAGCACGATTTCGTCGTGGATGATCGCCCACAGGTAGGGATGCCAGCCGTCGAGCGCGCACAGCCGGTACAGCGACTCCACGAGCAGGTCCCGGGCAGTCGACTGGATCGCATAGTTGCTGTTGGCGTACGTGCGTGCCGGGTCGGCCGGGATCCGCCGGCGAGCGGCGTTACGCACCGGGTCCCGCTCGGCCATCGCCGCGCCGAACGCGGTGATCCGCGGGTACGCGCGTTTGAACCGCTGCACGACGTCGCGAGCGGTTCCGACGGACACTCCGGTCTGTTTGGCCAGGCCCGGGGCGCCGCCGCCGTAGATCGTGCCGAAGGTGGCCCGTTTGCTCAGCGTGCGTTGGGCGTCGGTGAAGCCGGGGCCCAACATCAGTCGGGCGGTGTTGTCGTGGATGTCGGTCCCGGCCCGGATGACCTCGATCAACCGGGGCTCGGCGGCGAGACCGGCCGCGACGCGAACCTCGACTGCCTTGAAGTCGCTGCCCACCAGCACCATGCCCGGCTCGGCCACGAAACAGCCGCGTAGCCGCGGGTCGTCCTTCTTGAACGTCTGCATGGCCGGCCACTTCACGCTCATGCGGCCGGTGTGCGCGGCGAGGGTGCGGTAGTCCGGGTGCACCCGGCCGGCCGTATCGGCGAAGCCGGGGAACCGGGCCAGGTTCGTGGCGAAGTTCCCGGTCTCGGCCATCCGCGTGGTCAGCGCGAGCATCCGGCCGACCTCCCCGCCCGGGTAGCGGGCGAGCAGGTCCGGCAGGGCGTCCTTGCTCGACAGCGACGGCCGGCCCGCGTCGGTGAAGTGCCGGAACTCGACACCGCGTTCGGCGAGCCAGTCCAGGCGTTTCGGGCTGGTCGCCTTGCACCCCATCAGCGCTTCGAGGTCTGCGCGGGCGGCCGTGTTGGCCTGCTCGAACTCGCCGCGCAGCGCGTGGGTGTAGTCGAGATCGAGGCGGATCCCGCGGATCTGCAACGCGGTGGTCTGTGCAGCTAGCCACAGCTCGACCGCGGGCAGATACCCGAGGTCGCCGAGCTGGTCGAGCAGCACATCGAGCAGGCGCCGGACGTAGATTGCGTCGAGGCCGGCGTAGACGACGTACGGTTCGGCGTCGATCGGCACGTGCGACCAGCCGTAGAGCGTCGGCCGGCCGCCCGCCCGCTGTCCGACCGGGGCGAGCGCGCGGAACAGGGCGTACAGGTCGTCCTCGGCGCGTTTGAGGCCGTCGTCGAGGTGCCGCTCGGTTAGCGACTTGAGCCCGTGATCAGCGGTCACACCCGGATCGAGCAGGCACGCCAGCACGTGGGTGTCGATCGCGCGGAGGCCGAGCGCGATGCCGAACGCGGCCCACACGGCGAGAACGTCGAAGTTCGTGTGCGAGACGAACCGGCACCGCTCGTCGCCGAGCAGACCCTCGATCATCCGCCGCTGTTCCGGGTCGGCGGCCCGCAGCACCATTGCCTGATCGGCGGTGGCGACCTGCACGAGCCGCACCCCGAAGGCAGGGCCGAAGAACCGCGGCCCGCCCTCGTCGATCGGCGTGGTCTCCACATCCAGCCCGAACAGCGTCGCCGACCTGGCGAACTGCTCGAACTCGGCCGGATCCGGATCGGCCACGACCCGCACCGGCCGTCCGCACACCTGCCGGTGGTAGATGGTGCTCACGCGACCACCTCGCCCGGGAAGCAGACCGGGCAGGTCAGCACGAACCCTGCCGGTGCCCGGTAGACGTGATCGGTACCGCAGCGCACACACGGCGGCGGCGCCGTCGGGTTGAGCAGACCGAGCAACCAGCCCATCTCACCGGCGACCGCGTGGTTGATCGGCCCGGGGTCACGTAGCACGGCGACCACCGCATCCTCGGGCGGGCGTTCCGGCTCGGGCTCGGGCAGCTCGAACAGCGCCAGCACTTCGACGCCGGCGGTCATGCTGCTCGCCTGCCCTCCGGGCCGGCCTCGATCGCGGCGAGCACACCGATCGCCCTACCCAGGTCGGCTTTCATGCCGGTCAGCGCAGGTCCGACCCGGTTGCAGGTGTCGATGATCGTACGGGTGTGCGTGCGGACGTGCCCGCGCCCGCCGCGTTCGAACATCCACCGGCGGTTGGCCAACCGTTCGGCGATCAGCTCGAACCACGGTTCGGCCATGGACCGGGCTTTCCCGGTGATCACGCTGAGGCTGCGCGCCAAGTGCAGCGCATCCGTGGCGTCCAGCGGAAGCGGCAGGTCGGCGAGGGTGGCGTCGAGAACACGCTCGACCCGCAGCACGGAGTACCGGGCGACGCAGTGCGGGGCTGGCACCGGGCTGATGCTGTGCAGGTTGACGCAGGTCAGCACGTGGCCGGGCCGCATCGGCTTGAGTTGCAGGGTCAGCGGTTGGTTGTCGCAGTTCTCGCAGATGCAGGATCCGTCGATGCGGTAGTCGCCGTGCTGGTCACGCAGGCTGCCGTTGTACTCCACCGGTTCCAGGTCAGTGATCACGCGGGCACACAGGTCGGCCGCGGTTTGCAGGGCGCCGTCCAGCTCGCCGCCGGTGCGGCTGGTGGTGTCGAGGTGGGCAGCGGCGGCCCGCCACCGGCGGTCGGTGCCGGCACTGCGACGGCTCGACATCGGCGGGTAGATCTTGTCAGCGAGGGTGGCCTCGGCCGCGGCGATCCCGCCAACCACCGAGGCGAGCGCGGTCAGCACGGCGTGCCGGCCGAGCGCGGTGTAGGTGAGGTTCGGGTCGGCCTGGAAGTCGTTGAGCAGGGCTACCACGGGCCGGGTGTTGAGGATGGCCATGCGGGTGAACTCCGATCTGATCAACAGATGTGCGGCAGGTGCCGATGTGTCGCGTGCGCCGGCCGGCACGACGCATGCCGCCGGCCAGCCGAGAGCAGAGAACGAGGGCGGGTAACCCGGCGTAGGTGCGGCTCGATACGGTCGGCCGCATGGGGATTGAGTGGGAAGAAGAGATCGGCGCGGTCCGCACCCGCAAACAGAACGCAGCGAAGTACGGCGGCGGCACCATGGGCGGGATCGAACCGTCTCGGACCAGCGACAACGTCTTCGTCTACTCAGATCCGTCGAAGGCCGTGCGGCACGGCTACAACTACGACGGGTGGGACCCCGATGACGAGATCTTCATGTACACCGGCGACGGTCGGACCGGCGACCAGACCCTGACCGGCGGGAACAAGTCGATCTATGAGCACCGGCAAACCGGGAAGGCGCTACGGCTTTTCATCGCCGACGGTGTCGTACCCGGCACCGGTACAAAAACCCACGTCTACCTCGGCGAATTCGAGCTAGACGAGCACCTGCCGTACACCCTCGAACGCTCCGAGGGCGACGACGGCCGCGACCGCGAAGTCTTCGTATGGCGACTGCGTCCGGCGGGCACGGACTACGTGCGGCGCGACAAGGACGTCTCCGACCTGGCCACGGAGGATCCCGCGCAGGCCAAGGCGTCAAATGTTGATGTTGACGAGCCGGATACCGGCCAGCCGGGAACCTCGGTCAATGTGCCGTTGGAGCAATCCGCCAAGGACTCCTTCGAGGTCTCGGCCACCGCAGCTCGTACCGCGTTCAAGCGGGAGAACGGGCTGGTCGAGCGGTACCGCAAACACCTTGAAGCCGAGCTACACGAAGTACAGCGCCGCAAGATCACACCCGCGGGTCAGCTGGTCTCGCTCTTCACCGACCTGTACGACATCACTGCCGGCGAGTTGTATGAGGCCAAAGGCACCGCCCGCCGTGACGACGTACGCATGGCCATCGGCCAGCTTTTCGACTACCGCCGACGGATGCCGGTTGACACGCACCTGACTGTGCTACTTCCGGGCCGGCCCTCTGCTGACGTGCTCGACCTAATACACAGTGTCGGATTCTCCTGCGTTTACGAAGCCGACACTGGTTTTCACCGCCTCACACCGCCTTGACGGTCAACGCGTCGCGCGTGGCCACGCGCGACGCGTAGGGATACAGACCAACGGAACTCTCGGACGCGAAGGAACGAATACCTGCTCCACTGCATATTCATGACGTGAGCTGCTCCGAAAAACGCACAGGCCGTGCGATGTTTCGACTAGTGAATTAATTTCACTTATCAGGCGTTGAATACCGACTTACCAGGGACAACAGACGTCACTGTCTGCGTATTCGGGTCGCCAAAGGCGCGCCAGATGACTTGTGGTCATGTCTGGTGCGTAAGCGTCCCGATATGGTGTGCCCACCTCCCATCGGGATCCGCGGGGCAGCCGACACGTGGGGTGGCCGCGTGGCCCCCGGGAAGGAGGTAACGCCCGATGCCGGACGACCGACCGGAGAGGAAGCGCTGGCAACTGAGTAATGCCACGGTGACGACGTTCGCCGCGGTGCTCTCGGCCATCGCTGCTCTGATCGCCGCTCTGAACGGGTGCAGCCCTACCTAAAGATCAGGTAGGGCTGCGGAGCAGGGGTCTCGGCTCGTTGATGTAGCCGGCAAGCATGTCGCGGCCGGGGCCCTTGCCTTCACCACTGCAATGATCACAAGCTGTCCGGTCGGTTAGGACTGCAGGCGATGTGCGTGGGACTTTACCGGAGACAAATCCCGCTTGTCAGGTGTCCTACCCCTCTACATGCGTAGAAATAAGTACTGCAAACGAGGGGGTGTTTGAAAAGACCGTTTCCGATCTTCGCTTTGGTTTCTTTGACTACATCACGGGCTGTGTCTGCCGGCGACGGCCCAATAACGCGTCGCGTCGAGCTCAAGCGCTACGCGACGCGTCGTGCGCAGATGGGGTCGACGCGTGCGTAGACGTCCCAGGCCCGGGCGACCGCGCCGGATCCGGGGAACAGGTCGTCGAGGGTGTCGCCGGGTGCGGCGCCGAGCAGGTCGAACATCCACCGGCAGAACGCGGCCGGTTTCGCGCCGATGATCCGGCCAGGCAGGGTTGTCATCGCGGCCACGCCGTGCACGAGCGAATCGACGCGTCGCGCAGGACCTGTTGACGGCTGTTGGCGACCGCCGCTGTAGATCACCGGTTCCCACGCACTCAGCGGCCACCTGCTCGCGGTGGGTCGCTCGCCCTTGTGCCAGGCAGCAACCCGTACCCCTGGCGGGCAGAGCGCCAGGACGGCCGGCAGGGCAGCCGCCGAGGTGGACAGCGCCCACCCGTCGAACCCGCTGAGCTGGTTGATCAGGGCGGCGTGATCGACCTCGCCGCCGTAGTCGCGGTGGCTGCGGTAAAGCCGGGAATTACCCGGGTACGGCGGGTCCGCGTAGGCGAGGCGTAGCGGGCGGCCGTCCGCGACGGCTACCGGCCGGCCGGCCGATCGGGTGAACCGGTGCCGGGCCTGCCTGCAGCGCACAGAGCAACACACCGCATCCCGCCTCGTTTGTGACGGGATCGGGCCTTCACACCATGCGCAGACCCGTCGCGTCTCGCCGGCGAGATGCGACGCGTCGAGCCCCGCCGCGGCGCTACACGAGGCGTCGCGTACCGCGGCCGCCAGACGCGACGCGTCGATTCCGCCGGCCGGCGCGACGGCTGCCGTCATCGGCTGACCTCCGCACCGTACGGGAAAGCGATCGTCGCGGCGTCGCCGTGTTTGACCTTCTTGTGCTGCGATTTGGGCAGGATCCGGGCTAGCTCGCTGCGGAACGCGTCAAGGTCGATCATCGAGTTCCGCCATCTGTGGGAGGAGCCGGCGCATCAGGGCGACGCATTCGGCCGGGTCGCGCGGCGCCCGTTGCTGCTTGAGGCGCGGGTGGTGCAGGTAGGAGCTGTTGGGTTCCAGGTCGCCGAGCCAGCGGTCGAGCCAGCGGCCGAACGCATCACCGGAGGCGACCTGTGCGGCGTGAGCGGCCGGCCAGCCCCGGTCGTCGAAGGACGTCACCAACTCCGGGGCGCTGTGGGCTTCCCACGCGATCAAACGTCGGCCCCGTAGCGCGGTGACCTGGTCGATGACGGCCAGCGGAGACATCAGGGCCAGGTCCTCGGCGTACGGATGCCGCGGGTCGGGTTCGGTGATGTAGTGCCGGATGCTGGCGTCGAGCAGGACCTGCCCGTTACGGTCGACGATCAGGTTCTTTGTCCAGTCCGGCTCGTACTCGCGGGCGCCGAAGATGACGGTCGGGTCGTCGAGCACGCTGCGCGCCCACGCTGCGACCGCGGGCCGGTCCGCGGCGCGTTCGCGCTGCCAAAGCCGTTCGGCGGCCGGGCCTTGGCAGGTACCGCAGTAGCGCTCGCCGTCGCGGCCCCTGGGATGGGTGTCCTTGCGGGTAGCGCCGCAGTCTGCGCAGGTGCGCGCCTTGTCGTACAGCCGTTGCCGGCCCGGCGACAGCGGCGGCATGTCGACAGCGTCCGCGGCCCGGTAGAGCAGGATCCAGGCGTGCCCGGACCAGTACTGGCCGGTGGCTTGCTGGTCTTTCGCGAGCTGGCGCCGGTCCTGACGGAGCATCTGCTGTGTGGCCAGGCCGGCGATGGTGAGCAGGGCCTTGAAGTCGTAGATCGGTAGTCCTTGTGTGTTGTCCACAGATCTGTCCTTCCTGCTCAGCGCAGCCAGTAGACGAGCGTGCCGAGCACCCCGGCCAGAGCCAGCACGCCGGCGGCGACGGCGGTGCGGGGCAGGCTGGCGCGCAGTTCCCACCGGTAGCGGCGGGCCAGCCAGACGGCGCCGGTCAGGACGACGGCGAGGGTGGCGAGCAGGGTGAGCCGGGGCAGCCACCAGGCGGCGGTGCGGACGGCGAACCAGGCCGCGACGGCGACGGTGGTGAGGATGAGCAGGGTCGGCAGGATGCGGGTCGCCGTCCATCGGATGATCTCGAAGGCGGCGAACCAGCGCCAGAGGCGGCGGCCGAATTCGTAGGCCGCGCCGCGGCGGGCGAGGCGGAACCATGACATGGCGTGAGGTCACTTTCTGTGGAAGTCCGGGGGATTTCACGGATTTCACTTCACGGACTTCACGGAGGCTCGGGCGCGCGCACGCGCACGCATAGACGCACCTGACGGGCGTCCGCGTGAAGCGCGTGAAGTCCGTGAAGTGCGTGAAGCACGCGCCCGAATCCGTGACACAACGTGACGGATGCGGGCGCGTGAGGGTGGTGGGTTAGCAGCCGATGCAGCGGCGGCAGCCGCGGGCGCCGGGCCGGAAGTGGCGCGGCTTGCGCCACGTGTGGCAGTACGGGCAGCGGGTCTCGACGGTGTTGAACGGCCACCACGGGGCGACCTGCCGGACCCGTTCGGCGAGCCCGCCCAACGCGGTCACGCCGGGGCCCCGGACAGGGCGGGTGCGGCGTCCGGGGCGGGCACGATGATGTCGTACACGCCGCGGTCGCCGGTCCGCGAAAGCAACGGCTCCGGGCCCTGGCAGAACTCCTTCAGGATCTTGGTCAGGGTGGGCGGCTTGAGACCGTCCTCGCCGACCACGTCTACCAGCGCGCTGAACTGCGACGGGCGGCAGACTCGCTGTCCCTGCTGATAGCCGGACAGGATCATTTGCCGGACCATCGCCCGGATCTCCGACGGGCTGTACTGCCGCCCGTCGGCCGGTTCCAGGTCGAGCGGGATCCGCTTGCGGTTCGGGACCCGGATCGGCTCGTACGGATCCCCGCCTTCCTCTGGCAGGCATTCCGGGTCCCGCGCCGGCGGCGCGCACTCGGTGTCCCGGTCGGCGTCCGGGTCGTCGTCGCGGCCTTCGTCCACCACCTCGCCGGTGCCGACCGGTGCCGGCGGGCGCGGCGGTACCGGGGCGCCGGCGGTGGCGCCCGTGTCGTCGGGGGCCTCGCCGATCGAGGCGAGGTAGGCGATCAGTTCGGCCACGAGTTCGTCCCGGTCGATCTTGAAGGTGCGGCCGGGCAGGGACCAGTCTTCGGGGTCGGTGCCGGGCACCTCGGCGTAGAGGGCGCCGGGCTTGCGGTTCTTCCACGACGGGTCGGCGCCGGCCTCGATGGTCTCCTCGGACAGCAGCCGGGCAGCCTCGGCGATATCACGGACACCCATGACGATTACGCCGCCGATGGTGGAGCGCACCGAGGTGGGTAGCCGGTCGCCGGTGGCGCGCTGCTGGCCGAGCAGCACGAAGATCCCGACGGAGCGGACCGACTCGGCCAGCTCCACCATGGTGTCCTCGCTCTCGATGAACTTGGACGCCTCGTCCACGATCACGACCTGGAACTTCGGGCACTTGGTGCAGCCGGCGGTCCACTGGTCGTGGCCGTGGCCGCCGATCTGCGCGGCCCGGCGGGCGACCTCGGCGATCATGCCGTCGAGGTAGCGCTCGCCGTCGGTCTGGTTGTGGATCATGACGTGCATGGCGTCGCGGAACGCCTTCGGCAACTGCAGGCCCTTGCGGCCGTCGATGTAGACGACCTCGGCGTCGACCCGCGAACGGGCCTCGCAGGCGAGTTCGAGCTGCAACGCGGTCTTGCCCGAGCCGGAGGCGCCGAGCAGGACCAGCACACCGATCGCGTTGCGTTCGGCCTTCGGGTCGCCGGGCAGGATCAGCGGCACGATCGAGCCGGTCTGGTAGACCGCGAGCCGGATCGGGTCGGCGATCGACCCGCCGGGCGCGGACAGGCCCGGCCACGCGGGCGGGTTTTCCAGCATGTCGACCGGGGAGATCTCCATCCGGCCGACCCGTGGGGTGCCGCGGTCCGGGACCATCCGCACCCCACCGACCGGGACGTCCAGGGACGAGGCGATCGCGGTGCGGACCTCCTTCTTCTGCAGGTCGGCGAAGTTGCCGCCGTGCACCATTTCGGTGTGGGTGACGATCCGGCCGTCGATCATCTTCGGCGTGCCGGTCTTGCCGATGTCCTGCAACTCGCGGACCCGGTCGCCGAGTTCGCCGAACACGCCGGCCCGGGCGTCGGTGCCGTCGCCGCGCAGCAGCTTGGTGACCGCGAGCAACAGCGACGTGGTGATCATGATGATCAGGTAGACCATCACGGCGTCGAACGACCACGGACGGAACGTGAGCACGAACAGCCCGCCGCACGAGCAGATCGACATCAGCATCGACGCGACCCGCAGTTCGAACTTGCGGGCGCGACCCACGCCCCACGTACACCACACGATCAGCGTGGAGCAGATCACGATCAGCCCGGCCCGCCAGGCGGCCTCCCAGACGGTGGGGTTGGCGTAGGCGCCCCACATCCGCGACAGGATGCCGGCCAGGATCAGGTTGACCACCGCCGAGACCGGCGGGATCACGTACGGCAGCGGGTTGCCGTGCACCTCGCGGCTGGCGCCGCGGGCCAGGTTCATGCCGCCGCTGTAGCGGCTCTGCCGGGCCATCAGGCGGCCTGCCGGCCGTTGCGGCGACCGCGGACGTTGAAGTCCGAGTCGCCGGGCTGCTCGTCGTCCAGGGCGATCATGAACGCCTCGAACCGGAGGTGGCAGGTCCGGGCGTACTTCGCGATCACCAGCATCTCGTCGGCGGCTCGCACGAGCGGCCGGGCGACCTGCCGGCCCCAGAACTTCGCGCGGAACCGGGACAAGCCGTTACGGCGCCCGTAGCGCTCCAGTTTCATCCGGATCATGCCCGCCAGTTCGTCCAGCTCGTCGTGCCCGGCGATCCCGACGTTGCGGATGCCTTCGAGCAGGTCGAGCAGGTCGGCGTCGTCCTTGATCTTCAGGTCGGGAAACAACTGCGGCATCGTGCCGTCCTTTCGATCAGAGCAGGGCGGCCAGAGCCGCGGTCAGGGTGAGGCCGGCCAGGCCGGCGAGCAGCAGATCCACGGCGATACGGATCCGCCGGTACTTGGAGACCGCCGAGCGCGACAACGCGATCAGCGCCTCAACCTCGCGCGACTCGGGAGTGGCCCGAGCGATCCAGACGGCGTCGCGCCGGGTGAACTCGCTCCGGACCGTGGCCCAGTCGAGCCGGGCATAACGGACGATGCCGGAATCGCCGGTCAGGTTCGGGCGGATGGCCAGGGCGAGATGAGCCACGGCCGCGGCGACCACCGCGGCGGTCAGCCAGCCGGCGGCAACCGCCAGGCCGGGCAGGGCGACGCGGGCCAGCAGCGCCAGGAGCACGGTCAGCACCGTGCCGGCCAGGGCAAGCAGCGTCCCGGCCTTAGCGTCGGCCCGGGACAACTCGGTACGGACGTGGGCGGTGGCGGCGCCGAGTTCGGTCGTCGCCTCGATCTGTACGGACATGCAGCGATCTCCAGACACGGGAGGATCAGGAGGGTGAGGCCTCGCGCCTCAGGTGAGTGGCCCGGCCGCGGTCACGGCCGGGCTACCGGGTCAACGGGGCAAGTGGTCGCGGCCCTTGATCGTCAGCGCGACGTCGTACATGCCTTGCGTGATGACGTCGAGCGCGCTCGGCCAGATCTCGTCGTCAGGCTCACCGATACGAGTGATCGTGATGTGCCCGAGTTGTTGGAGCCGAACGACGTCGTCGGCGCCAACGATGTTGTTGCTTTCGGTGCCGTACAGCCGGCACACCATGATCGGATACGGGTACGCGCCGAGCGTGGTGCGGATGTGGTTGCCCGGGTCGTTGATCACCGTCTTGATTCCGATGCCGGTCAACCGCAGCCGGATCTTCAGGGATGTTGCTATGCCGAGGCCGCCGTCGAGCCGCAGAGCGTGACGGAGCCCTACTTCGGTCCCGTCCGTCGTGGCGGAGATCAGGCCACGGTCGTCGAGGTCGATGAGTACGTCTTCTCCGACGTCCTGGTTCGGTGCGGCCACCGTCAGCGGCAGGCGACGATGTTTATGCAGGTAAAGGTGGTTGAGGATGCGCCAGTGCGCAGCAGATTTCACGGCTATTGAACCTCCCGAGACGGACTCGGCGAGATCAGAGGTAGGCGACGAACGTCTTGCCGCGTTCGGTGATCTGCGCGTAGACCAGATCCAGGCACTCGGCGACATCATCAATCGGGATCTCGATGTCGCCGTCGGTCAGATGGACGGTGAACAGGCCGCGCTCGGCCTGGTCGTACAGCTCGCCGTAGCTGACCGGCCGATTCGGCAGGCGGTTGGCCAACCTGCCGAGCGAGACCAGCTTGCCGAGCCCGGCGCGCAGGGCGCACAGGATCAGGTGCTGCGGGTTGTGGCTGGCGTGGTAGATCCCGGCCTGGGTCAGTCGCAGCCGGATCCGGGTTTCGGGCAGCCGCTGCAGCGGGCCGCGGGTGCACTCCTCGCCGGCGACGCGGGCCTGCACGAGGCCGCGCTCGACGACCTCCACGACGTCGTCACGGTCAACGGTCTGGCTGGCGATGACCGTGGCCAGGGTCGGGCTCGTGCGGCGGCTGAGCTGGTCGGGGTGGTAGAGGTAGCTGATCACGCGCCATTGCTCGGCGGTGAGGTGTCGCTGACTCACGTGCGGTTTCTCCGATCGGGAGGGTACGGATTCCGCGCCTGGCTGGCGCGGGGCACAACCGGGGATCAGAAGTAGGCGACGAAGGTTCGGCCGCGGCTGGTCTGGCGGGCGTAGGCGATCTCCGGGCACTCGCGGACGTCGTCGATGGCGATGTCCGCGCCGCCGTCCGTCAGGCGGGTCTCGATCAGTCCCCGATCGGCCATGTCGCAGAGCTGGTCGAAGGTGACCGGTGCGTGTTGGAGCAGGAAGTTCAGCGACCGATCGCAGATCAGGAGCGTGCACAGGGTCAGGTGAAGGGGATCGGTTCCCGCCCGGGTGCTACCGGCCGGGGTGATCCGCAAGCGGACTTTGGAGGCAGCCTGCCTAGGTGCAAGGGCCAGCCGCTTGACGGCATCGGCGTTGAGCGGCTGGCCGGCGAGCCGCGCCTCGGCATAGCCCAGGTCGATGACCGTGATGATCGTGTCTAGGTCGACGACCTGCTTACGCATCACGCTTGACACCGTCGCGCCGGTGAGGCGTTTGGTCTCAAACGGCTGGTACAGGTAACTGATCACGCGCCAGTGATCGGCGGCGAGGGGACGCTTGTTCATGGGTGGTTCCTCCGGTTGGGAGGGCATACGGCGAGCCGGCATGTGGCCGGCGTGGTGGATCGCGTACGGGTCCGGCGGGCAGTAGATCCGCCCGTCCAGGCGCGGTACGCCATCCAGCTCGGGCCTGAGCTGGTCGAACCGGTCGTGCTCCAGGTCGATGACGAAGCCGTCGAGCCAGGGACGCAGCGGGTAGCCACATCCCTGGCAGATGAGCTTGTCCACCGACTAGAACGGCGGCTCGTCGCCGGTCGGCGTCGAGCTGGTCGCGGCGCTGGCGCCGGCGGTCGCCCACGGGTCGGCGTCGGCGCTCGGGTTGCCGGGCTTGGCGCCGGTGGTGCCGCCGGTACGGGTGGCTTTCTGGATCGTGGCGGTGGCGTAGCGCAGCGACGGGCCGATCTCGTCGACCTCCAGCTCGACGACGGTGCGCTTCTCACCTTCCTTGGTCTCGTACGAGCGCTGCTTGAGGCGGCCCTGCACGATCACGCGGGTACCGCGCGACAGGGACTCGGCGACGTGCTCGGCCGCGTCACGCCAGATCGAGCAGGCCAGGAACAGCGGGTCGCCGTCGCGCCACTCGCCGGACTGCCGGTCGAGCAGCCGCGGGGTGGAAGCGATCCGGAAGTTCGCGACGGCGGCACCGGACGGGGTGAAGCGCAGCTCGGGGTCGGCGGCGAGGTTGCCGACGACCGTGATCACGGTCTCGTTAGCCACGGCGGGCCTTTCTGGTCGAGCGGAACACGGGACGGCGCCGGCCGGACCGGCGCGGGCGGGTGACGTAGGCGGTCGCGCCGAGCGCGGCCAGGATGAGCAGACACAGCCCCGGCCCAGCCGCGGTGTCCGCGGTCCGCGCCAGCACGAGGGTGAGCAGCACCGCGACGGCGAGCGGACGCCACGCCCGCGGTGCGGGCCGTATCCACCGGCAGCGCCGGGCCGTGCGGCGAGCGCGAGGCATCAGCGGGTCCGCGGCTTGGGAACGAACCGGCGGTGATCCGGGGTGCCGTCGCAGCCACGCGGGCAGCGCGGCACGCAGGTGGTCTGCGGCAGTTTGGCGGTATGGCCGCACCCGGCGAACGTGATCTCCACGCTCGGCTGATCGGTGCTGCCGGTAGTCTGAGCCGTCATACTGGACGCCTCCTTCGAGGTCTCACGGGATCGATGAGGGGACCGGCGACACGGCATCTGCTTGGCGGTAGGGGCCGTGTCGCCGGGTTGTACACAGTGGAATCCGCCCCGAGCCGGTGGCATCTCGCCGGCGAGGTAGCAGCTCGCCGGGACCGGCAGCAGCCGACCCGGGGCGGGGACCTTGACGCACCGGCGGACCATGCCGCCGGGCGGGTCAGGAAGGGACGCCGGTCAGCTCCGGCTGATGCCCGTTGATCGCGGTGTCCACGCTCCGGCGGCTACGCAGGACGCGGCCGACCCGGCCGGGCGAGGTACGCAAAATGTGCGCGATCTGCCGGTGCGACCGGGAATCGCCGGGGTTGTTGGCGATGGACCAGATCGCGTCCTCGATCTCCTGACTCGTGCGCGGGTCAGGATCCGCAGGCGGAGCTGCGACGATGACCGGCCGCGGGTGGTTCACCCGTAGGGTCCGCACCCGGCGCCCGTGAACCGCTCGCCGGTGCTTGCGTGAAGCGGCGACCTGAGGCGAAATGCCCACGGTGACCGGCTCGGCGGTGATCGCCGCAGCGATCTCGGCATCGATGGGCAGCGCGGCCGGCTGGTCGTCGGAAGGCAGCAGCAGAGCCATGACGCGACGGGTGCGGTCCAACTGCTCGACGACCTCGGCGACCACCGGCTCACCGGCGGTCCGGGCGTTCTTGAGCAGCCGTGAGCGCCACCATCCGGCCAGCAGGCCCGACGTCGTGGCGGCCCGGTGGTGGTTGACCACCATGCGGCGGATCTGGCGCTTCGCGGCCATCTCCGTCAGATCCGGGTCGTCGTCCGGGATCAGCCAGCCCCAGCGCTCGGCGAGGCGTCGCGGGCTGTAGGCGAACCGGCCGCGGCGGGTTCGCTGGCCGGCCGCGGTCAGCGCGGCCCACCACATCAGGAAGATCACGCACGGCACCGCGAGACGCAGCATCTTCTCCGTGAGCGTGTTCGCGTTGCTGGCCACGATCACACCCGAGATCCCGGCGATCAGCGCGGCGATCCACAACATCGGCCCCGGGTGACCCGGTGTCTCGATCTTGCCGTCCGGGCCGTACACGGTGGTGTTGCGGTACTGCTCGGCAGCCAGCGACGTGGCAGTCAGGAAACAGATCTCGAAGACCGCGAACACCAGCACCGCAAACAGCGGCGGCAGGTGCAGATCCTCGGTGGCGATCACCCACATGCCCTCGGCGTTGAGCAGCAACGCCAGGTTCATGCACGCAGACAGCGCGATCGGCCGCAGCGGCTTACCGGAGCGTTTCGCCCACACCGCGAGCCCGACCAGCAGCAGCACCCCGAGCAGGCCACCGGCGAGCAGGAGCAGCCCGCCGAAGTCGTGGACGAACCCGGTCAGGCCGGGCCAGGACAGCACGTCGGCCGGGGCGCTCACGCGGCAGCCCTGCCGAGGTCAGCCGTCACGAGCGGCCGGTGGCGACGGGTGTCCTGCTCGGTCGCGACGATCTCCCGCATCCGGGTGACCGCCGGGGACGTCGGCAGGGATTCGAGGCGTTCGGCCTCGTGGGTCAGGGTGAGGTCGTCGGCGGTGCGCATGCCGGCAGTGAAGGTGGTCAGGCACCGCTCGATCAGGTCGACCGAGCCGGTGCTGACGTACCGGTAGCCCTCGTCCTCGACCACGAGGACGGGCTTGAGAGCAGTGGTCACGTGGTGCCTCCGTCGTGGCAGGTCAGGCACTCGCCGAGCGAGCGCGGAATGCAATAGGGCCGCTCGCGGCGGCAGGACTTGCAGGTCCGGCGGGCGCGCATTGCCGCCGCCAGGGCCGTACGGACAGCCGGCGTCGCGGTGCGCTTCGGGCGGGCCAGGTCGAGCCGGTACAGGTACGCCGTACGCGTGCCGCCCACACCGGCCCACAAGATCTGCGCGGCAGGCTCATGGCCACCCGGGCAGAGACCCTGTTTGCGCAGTTGGCGCCGGGTGGCGTAACCGTCCGGGGCGCCTTTCCACCAGAACGTGGGGAGGCCGTGCCGGGTGCCCTCGGGATCCCAGAACGCGGCGCGGATCCGCGACATCAGGCCGCCACGCGATGCCCGGCCAGGGCGACGCCAGCACGGCACCCGTAGATCGCGTAGTGCTGAACCCTCTCGCCACCACATTTACCGCAGCGCACGATCTTGCAGCCGTACGGGCAGTCCTGCGTAAGGGCCACCTCAATCGACCACGTAGCGCAGTCATGACCGCGACGCGGCCGGCCAGCGATGCTCGACGCAGTACGGGTGAGCTGGGCCTCGCTACGGCGCTTGCGCCGCCAATCCAGGTCGTCCGGGCGCCGGTCCGCGGCGTACAGAGCCTCGATCTCGGCGTCCAGCTCCGCGAGGTCAGCCTCGATCCGCGGCCACTCGGCCTCGATCGCAGCCAGCTCACTCAGCGACGGGCCGTCGATCTCGGTCTCGAAGTCGATCGACATGAGTCGGGAAGTCCTTCCGGTCAGGCGGCCCGCGGCAGCCGGCGACGCCCGGAGCGTCGCGCGGACTCGGCCCGGCAGGTCGCGCACTTGGTCTCGTCCGGCGCGAGCGGCGCCAGGGTCGTGCAGGTCTCGCACTTGCGCCAGACGGCGCTCTGACGTGCAGTGATGCTGACGATCGAAGAAAGTGCGGCCATGGCAATCACGCCTCCTGGCTCGATCGGAAAGCTAGGGAATGCGGTGCAAAGAACGCCCGGTGGACCGGCTCGCCGCTACGGCGGCCGGCCCACCCGGAACGCGTCAAACTCGGCCTTCGGGCAGGCCGTTCAAGTCGAGCTAGGTCTACTTGTCCGCCACCACGCGCTCACGCCGTCGTTCCACCGTCCGCAGTGCCTCGCGGGATGTACGCCGGTCGCCTCATCGCATGTCCACCGCCGATGCCGGCGGATACGGGACAGCCAGTGCTTTTCTGGCCGCTGAGCGGGGCCTAGACCTGTCGCTTACTACTGGCGCCTTCTTGGCTGTTCCCCGCTTCCCAGCGGGAGGTAGGACGCCTGACCGGTTCGTTCTGCGCAGTTCGGTCAACACTGCCTCTGTGGAGTTGTGCCAGTGAGCGGGGGCTCAACTGGTGCGCACCAGTAGTGTTCAACTGGTACGCACCAGTTGTCAAGTGCTGGTTTGGTACGGGTGTCAAGGCCGCTCGTGCCGGGGTGCTGAACTAAGCCAACATCTGTTCGCGCAAATTCGGCAGATCACAGGGGTTAACCTGCGGTTGTTAACCCCTGTTGATCAGTGGCGCCGATGGGGCATCATGGGGAAACCGGACGAGTCGATCGAGAGGCGTCGAGATGGGAAACCAACTCCGAGCCGCACGAAAAGCGCGAGGCTGGACGCAATCTCGCTTGATAGTTGAGATCGAGAATCGCCGGTCGATCATGGGTTTGTCGGCAGTGAACCGCGCCAGCCTTAAGACCTACGTATCCGAGTGGGAGAACGGCCGCCGGTCTATCGGGGAAGGCGACCGACGTGTACTGCGCTCCGTATTCGGGTTAACGGACGGGGAACTATTCGAGCAGGTTGCAGCGCATGACGTTCTCGACGCTGCGTATGCCGAACTCGCACTCAGGATCGAGGAGTCGAAGTCGGTCGACCTTAGAATGATCGATACACTCGCCGGTCAGACTGAGCTATTTCGCTCATGGGACCGACAAATGGGTGCACCCTCGCTCGCCGATCAACTCTCTGCCCACCTATCAACCCTGGAGAATGCGCTCGCGTACTCAGTTCTTCCATCTGCGCGCCGTCCCGTCGCCAGAGTTTTATCAGGAGCGGCGACGCTCGCAGGTTGGCAAGCTTTGGACGTCGGGGGAGTCGACAGAGCATGGCGTCATTACGAATTGGCACGCCGGGCGGCAGTGGAGGCGGAGAATCCGGCTCTAATGGCACATGCGATGGGTGAACAGGCGTATGTTCTCGTCGACACAGGAAATATCGACCTGGCATTCGATTTGATCCACGAGGCGGTTGCATGTGCGCACGGAAAGGTGCCGAATCGTGTCCTGTCCTGGCTCTGTGCAGCGGAAGCCGAAATAGCAGCTACTGCTGGACGACCGGACGATAGTCACGACGCTCTTGAGCGATCTGCTGAGTGGCTGCCGGACGGGCAGGAGATGCGTGATTCGGAAGTGCCGGGCATCTTTCTGAACGGTACGCACCTGACTCGCTGGCGCGGAAACGTGCGGACACTCCTTGGTGAGCCGGGTGCCATCGGCGAATTGTGTACCGCCTTGGACGCGATGGACGGCAGTTTCACCAGGGCGGAAGGTTCCCTAAGAATTGACCTGGCACAGGGATACCTGGCGTGCGGGAAGCTGGGCGAGGCACGCGAACAGGCACGCCTCGCCCGATCATTGGCAAGTCGAACGGGATCTCTGCGGAATCGACGCCGGCTCGACCGGCTTACGGTCAAGATCTCAACAAGCACCTAGACGTTTGGGAAGCCGAATGCTAGGAGGTGAAGCAATCCAACGATCGATCCTGAGCCGACAACAAGGTTATTCTCGATAAGGTCAGGGATTCGAGAACGCGGGATCCATTCGACTATAGCCGATTCCTCGGTCGCCTCGGGTTCGCCGATAAAGGTTGCGCCTCGCGCGAAGTAGACCGAATGCGGAGAGTCGACCATCCCGCTCATGGGCTGATAGCCGATAAGCGGTTGCATCTTGTTTGGTCGCCAACCGGTTTCTTCCTCTACTTCGCGCGCCACGGCCGCCATTCCATCCTCGCCGTCATCTACTATACCGCCGGGAAATTCCCATCCCCATTGGTCGGCAACGAACCGGTGGCGCCACATCATGAGGATACTGTCGGCCTCGTTGGCGACGATTCCGATCGCGGCCGGAAAGAGCCTCACAACATGATGTTCAAACCGTTCACCACCGCCCGGAGGTTGTACGTCAACGAGGTTAAGGCGAATCCACGGTTCGTTTTCGTAGATGTTGCGCTCTCCGAAGGTCTGCCACCGAAGCGCATCTGGCTTTCCGTGGTCGAGTCGCAATTCGGTGAGCCGATCTGTGACTTCCTGCACGCCGGGCACGAAGTAGCCGCGCCCGTGCTGTGGTTCAATGAGGCCAGCGGCCGTGAGCTTGCCGAGTACAAGCCGAATCGTAGTACGGCCAACACCGAGGTCGGCCGAGAGCACGCGCTCTGACGGCAACCGGGATCCCGGCCGGTAGTGCCCGGACGCGATCCGATCGCGCAGCAGCCGCTCGATGGTGCTCGTGACGTCGCCCATGCGAGGAAGCCTAGCGGTGACGCTCATCTGATCAACTCCATCGGGCCGAGCCGGTGACGCGGCTCAGGGAGACAGGTTCGCGCCTGGTTGGGAAGACGGCACGGTCCATAGAAGTGCAGTGGCACGAGCTGGTCCAATCGAAGGGTCTCGTTGGGGCATGGTCAGTAACCGGGCCATGCCATGTTGCTCTTGGGGGTCTGCGAAGCATGGGCCGTTTCTGGAATGCGGCAACCGATCAAGCGGGGCGTGAGTTTGGTGCTCGCCACTACCGCTGGTTTGCTGGCGCCCGGATCGTGCGGGGGGTATGGCCCCCGCGGCGCTCACCTTGATCGGTGCCGTGGGGTTGGTCGTGGCCGTCGTTGCTGGCTATCGATGGTTGTCGCCCCATGGGTCGGCCATCGGATCTCGCCTCGCGAGCTGGAACTCGGCCCCTAGGAAGCAGTGCCCTCTGGGTTGTCGCGGCACTTGGCATCGCTGTGGCCGTAGCACTGCCTGTCGCATACAGCCAGAGGCGGTGGCGGTTGTCGCTGTTCAGGCCGATGGGGATGCGCCGGTTCAGGAGGCGGCTACGCCGGTTCTAGCAGGTGGCCGGGGGAGAGGACTACGTCCTGCAACGCGTGTTTCCGAGAGGCGAGCCAGGGGGGTGAACCGCTCCGATGATACGGAGCGGTCGATAAGCTGTAGGCGTGAACGCTGAGCATCGTGACATCGAGCAAACAGAGGGCATCGGCCTTCAAGACGACGTCGAGGACTATGACCTTGTTGATGATGAGGTCCTGAGCCCCGACGCGCTCTCCGACCTGGTGCTGTATACGCTCGACTGGAGTGTTCAGTCGCTTATGGAGCGGATCGGCACGACATTTGACGTCAACCCAAGTTTCCAGCGACGGGACGCGTGGAGCGCAGAGCGCAAGAGTCTCTACATCGAGTCGCTGATGCTTGGTCTGCCAGTTCCGCAGGTTGTCCTAGCCGAGGACAAGGAACGCAAGGGCCGCTTTATTGTGCTCGACGGTAAGCAGCGACTTGTTACGATGAAGCAGTTCGCGTCGCCCGATAATCAATTTCCAAGCTTCCGGCTAAAGGGTCTTGAATTTCTTCAAACCTTCCGGAACCGAACCTTTGCCGACCTTGGCGGTTCGCTAGATGGTGCCGAGTACATCGAGAATTTCATGGCGCAACCGATTCGGACGATCGTAGTTCGCAACTGGAGCACCCCGGCAGTTCTTTACCAAGTATTCGTGCGCCTCAATCAGGGAAGCTTGTCGCTCTCCCCGCAAGAGTTGCGCCAGGCTTTGTATCCTAATGATTTCACGCGATGGATTAATAAGCGTTCTGCGGAAAGCACGCCGATTCATCAAGCGCGCCGGATCAAGGGCGAGGATTTCCGAATGAGAGACGCGGAGATGCTACTCCGATTCGTCGCCTTTCAGAGGTCTATAGAGGTGTATGGCGGAAATCTGCGAGCGTTCTTGGATGAGGCATGCGTCGCCGGCGGCCGGGAATGGGCGGAACGAGGGCAACGGTACTATGACGGTCTGGCGCAGCGTTGCGAACTTGCTGTTACCAGGACATTCGAGGTCTTTGGTGAACGCGATTCCTTCCTGCGGTTCGATGATGATCGTTACATAAGGCGGTTCAACATTGCCGTCTTCGATCTCATGACGGCGATCTTGTCTGACCCGGCTGTAACCGACGAGGTGTTCCAGGCGCACAAGGATCAAATACGAGCAATATACGAGGTTCTTTGTGCGTCCAACTCTCAGTTTCAGGAGAGTCTGCAAACGACTACTAAGAGCATCGCTGCTACTGCGGGTCGGATCGTTACATTCGCTGAGAAGCTTGAGCCAATATTCGGAAGCCTGGAAATTGGTACGCGTGCCTCCGTTGCTCTCTCCAGGGTGGCAGGTCGGGCGTGACTACGGCCGACGCTGCCGCCCTGCGATCGTACTTGAATCAGCTTCGATCGTGGTACATCGTAGAAAGGGAAGATTACTTCCTCTATACGCCTGAGGATCACTCGAAGGCCTTGGCATTTCGACTCCTTGCCAGCGCGGCTCTGGAGGGCTACATAGAGAATCGGCTCTGGGCGGTGGCAGAGGCCGCCATGGAGCGTTTGAAACGTAGTCAATCAACGGCGGCCGGCCGCGCTCTGCTGTCTTGGTATATATATGAACGAAAGACGCTCTACCTGCCGATCCGTGCCGATGAGATTCTGCAGCATGTCGCTGAGCATTGCGATAACGCGCTCAAAAAGTATTTGACTCGGGTTACAGGCACTCATGGCATGAGTGACAGTGACTTTCTTAGCCTTGTGGTGCCCCTAGGTGTTCGCGAAACTGATATAGATGTGCAGTTAACCGCGAACCTGCGCATTCTATCTAAAGACAGGAATCGTGCTGCTCACGTCAGGACTAGTAGGGCGAAGAAGATGGAAGAGCCGAAGGCAGAGGCGGATCTGGTGTTTCAGATTGTTTCCAGCCTAGATGCGCTCGACGCCTCGCTCGACGCGCTCGTGCACGCTTACCCGTGACTGGAGCGGCGGGAGACCGTGGGGACCGTTTGGGGACCACACGGTATGCACGTCATGCGCGGGCCTGCACACTTAATCCTCGGCTGAACGCGGCGCATCGTGTTTGACGTGCGGAAACGTCTACTCCAACGGCCTGGGGGTCAAGGGGTCGCAGGTTCAAATCCTGTCAGCCCGACTTTACAGAACGTCTTCGCAGGTCAGAAGCCTGCGGAGGCGTTCTTTTTATTTGCCTTGATCGATTCTGAGAGTGTGTGGAGCCCTTTACTGGGCATCCGCGCAAGCGGATCGAAGTGAATTCCGGAAGGTGTTTCCGCAGCTCACGGCCAATTTGGTGAGTCGAGAGGCCGTCTCGGCGGACTCCTTTACCTGGTCGCCTCCTCCGTTGATGATCGAGTGGGTCTTCGAGGTTCTGCTGTGTATCGCTGCAGGTCAGTACGGCGTGTAGGCCGTTCGGGTGTTGCCCCTTGTGGTCGTCGACCCGGCGGCACCACCCTTTACTCGTGAGCCGGGGCCGCGGACCGGGGTTTTCGGCTGCGAGACGTGAGCACGCCGCTGCGCGACCCCTTGACTCGGGCGGCTGTGGTGCGGGGCAGCGACTCCTTGACCGGGGAGTTGACATTGAAGATCGAAAATCTCCTGGCGGGTGTTCAGAGTCAGGCCTGGGCGGTGTTGCTGAGAGACTGGGACCGGTCGTTGCGCGCCGGGAATCATCCGGAGACCACCCGGTACAACTATGTGCTCGCTGCTTCGCAGCTGGCCGCGTTTCTGGGCGAGCGGATGCCAGAGGCAGGTAGTGCCCGCGATCCAAGCTTGGTGGACAGCAAGCAGGTGACGGCGTTTCAAGCGGCGGTGATCGAGGAGCGTTCGGCGGGGACCGGGTTGAACAAGTACAAGGCGTTGCAGCAGTTCTTCCGCTGGCTTGTCATCGAAGGCGAAGTTGAGCGGTCGCCGATGGACGGCGTGCCGCAGCCGACAGCGGTGCAGAAGCTTGTCGAGGTCCTCAGCGATGAGGAGACGCGACGCATTCTCGAGGTCTGTGAGGGGCGCAGCTTCGTACAGCTGCGCGACCAGGCACTGGTCAGGATGTTCTACAACACCGGCGGCCGTCTGGCTGAGATCGGCGATCTCCTGGTGCCTGACGTCGATCTGGATACTGACTCGGTCGTCCTGACGGGTAAGGGCGGCAAACAGCGTCGGGTGCGGTTCGGGGCCAAGACTGCGGGTGCTCTGCGCCGGTATGTGCGTGCCCGCGGCCGGCGCCCGGGCTTGACCGGCATTGACCAGTTGTGGATCGCTGCGAAGGGTGCCCGGCCGCTGAGGCCGAACGGTATCAAGATCCGGCTCAGGGAACTGGGGGATAGGGCTGGGATTGACCATGTCCTCGCGCAGCGGTGGCGGCACAGCTTCGCTCACGAATGGAAGCTGGCCGGCGGCGATACCGGCGACTTGATGCTGCTGATGGGGTGGTCCTCGGAAGAGATGCCGCGCCGTTATGGTGCCAGCGCGGCCGCGGAACGAGCCAAGCAAGTCCACGCGCGACTCGGCATCGGCGAACGCGTCTAACGAGTCCGGCCGCCGGCTGAATCCACGCGGCCAGCGCTGGACGTTTTGTACTGCCTCTCGACGCTAGTGTCGACGGCGCCTGAAAACTGGTTCTGGCCCTCATCTCGTGATCGCAACTGGCCCCAGGGCATCTGATCAGCGGCTGAGCAGGACGCGTTTGCGGAGCAGATCGAACCCGGCTCGCTCATACTTTTACCTTTTGAATATCTTGATCCGATTCACGTTGCCCTCGACCGCGCCGGAGCTGTGCTCCAAGGTCAGGCCGTTGACGACCGCGTCTTAGTCCTGTGTCAGCTCGGTGGCGAAGGAGTGCAGGTGCGGGAGGTCGTCGGCGCGGACCGCGCTGAGCCAATCGTCGAGATGCTGGCCTTGACGCCGCACGAGCATGGTCGCGAAGGACGCGACGTGGGTGGCCAGCTGGTCTAGGTGTGATGTCCGGGGACGTTGGTCGAGGAAATGTAACCACTCGATCTGAGGATCGGGGCTGGATCTTGTGAACAGATGAAGGCCTCCGGCTGTGCAGTGGAGCTGTCTAGACAACCACTGAGCAGGCTGGAGGCCTTCATGTCCCACGCTAACGCCGCGTTGACCCCGCGGGCGCGATTGCGGCTGGCGCGTCTGATCGTGGATGACGGCTGGTCACCCGCACGAGCGGCCGAACGCTACGACGTGTCCTGGAGAACGGCCGCGAAATGGGCCGCTCGTTACCGCGCCGAGGGCGAAGCCGGCATGACCGACCGCTCGTCACGCCCGCACCGGCAACCGAACCTGACCCCGGCGCCGACCGTCCGCAAGATCGTGCACCTGCGCCGCAAACAACGCCTCGGCCCGGTCCCGATCGCCGATCAACTCGGCCTGGCCGCCTCCACCGTCCACGCCGTCCTGCGCCGGCGCCGCCTCAACCGGCTCTCCCACCTCGACCGCGGCACTGGCGAACCGATCCGCCGCTACGAACACGATCAGCCCGGTGACCTGCTGCACGTCGATGTCAAGAAACTCGGCAACGTACCCGACGGCGGCGGGCACCGCTTCCTCGGCCGTGTCCAGGGCAGGAAAAACAAGGCCGCCACGCCCGGCAAACCCCGCAACCGGCACCACAACCCGCTCATCGGCACCGCATACGTGCACACCGTCATCGACGACCACTCCCGCGTCGCCTACGCCGAAATCCACGACGACGAAACCGCGATCACCGCCACCGGCGTCCTGCAACGCGCCGTGGCCTGGTACGCCGAACGCGGCGTCACCACCCGCCGGGTGCTGTCCGACAACGGCTCCGCATACAAATCCCGGCTCTGGCACACCACCTGCCACGACCTGGGCATCACCGTGAAAAAGACCCGCCCTTACCGGCCACAGACCAACGGCAAGATCGAACGCTTCCACCGCACCCTGGCCGACGGCTGGGCCTTCGCCAAGCTCTACACCTCAGAGAAGGCCCGCCGCGCCGCGCTACCAGCCTTCCTTCACGACTACAACCACCACCGACCCCACACCGCCATCGGCAAACGCGCACCCATCACCCGGTTGAACAACCTGGCTGGACATCACATCTAGGTGCGGGCAGTCCGCGCGGACCTGGGCGAACATGGCGTGCTCGTCGGTGGTGAGCGAGTCCGGGTATTGCAGGATCCATGAGACGATCTGCCGGTTCTTGAGGGGTTTCGGGGTGTTCGGCGGCGGTGGTTTTTGGTGTTGCCAGGGGCGTAGCCGGTCCCGCAGAGTCCCGTATCCGCCGGTGTAGCCAGTGCTCGGATTTCCTGATGCAGGACGGTGATCAAGGTGCAGCCCTCGTTCCAGCGTTGTCGAAGGTGATCGATCCAGGGGTCGATCTTGCTGGGCCGGTTGCTGGTGGCGGCCTGGGTGAGCAGGTCGTCGACCTGGTCGGCGCGCAGGTAGCGGCGGACGGT
Source organism: Actinoplanes sp. HUAS TT8 (assembly GCF_051380535.1). Classification (NCBI taxonomy): domain Bacteria; kingdom Bacillati; phylum Actinomycetota; class Actinomycetes; order Micromonosporales; family Micromonosporaceae; genus Actinoplanes; species Actinoplanes sp. HUAS TT8. Next base: position 360,217 of record NZ_CP195646.1, read on the forward strand.
TTCACGGGCCAGGCCGAGTTCCCGAACTATGGCATTGATGCTCTTACCGGCGGTGCGCAGGTCATGGACCTGCTGGTGGCGAAGGCGGGCCCGTTCGGCCAGACGCCCGTCCGATCGTGGTCGCGGTGCGGAAAGCGATGGCGGATCGGTGGTCGTGCCGGTTTCGCGGATGAGTCCACAGGCGCGGCGGTTAACGATCATTGCCGAGGTGATGGTGGAAGTCACGGATCCGGAAGCTTTAGAGACTGAGGCTTTACGCCGAGTCGTCGCCGCTGAGTTTATGGCCGATGCGACTAAAGCGTCGATGAGATCCGGGCTGCGGAAAGCGACGACGTCCGCGGCGACGTGGCGGCGGCTCTGAGTTGGCTCACCAGCTCGTCGATCCTCTCTACGAAGCGACGGGTGCGGCTCGAATACGAGCCACACCCGTCGTCGCGTTTGATCTTCGGTCAGTATGTGATCTGGAAAGTGGCGTCGCTTTGTACGATCGTGGTGGTGCCGCTATACCGAGTCAGCCCGGCAGCTGTTGGCGGGACCGTCCACCCAAAGGATTTCGCCTTGAGGCGAGACGGACACGGTGCACAGTACTTGCTTAATGCGTTCTGCGTAGTCGCCGCCGCCTGTCCGCCCGTGCTTGTCGCTTACGTATTGGTGCCACCGCGATGGATGCCGAGGGCGGCCACCAACGCACCAGACTTGTCCCTTTCCGCTGGCGGCGAGCCGCTCAGTTATCCAAGAGACTTGGGCGTGGAAGTTGCGCTTGGCTGGCCCGCTTAACGGGCTTACGCCCCATCCAACCAATACTTTCGTTGACCGTGCGATGCCCGTTTCCAACAGAGGGCGGGCCTTCGCCCATCCGTCTAGAGACCGCCCGTGAATGTTGATAGCTGGTAGATCGTCTGTTTGGAGCCCAAATACGTTGGCTACGGTGACCGTCTCACAATGAAGCAAGTCCGCCGCTACCTGCAACTGCCGCAGCGTTCGCGTGCCTGTCGTTGTGGGCGGGCTGCATAGGATTGCGCACAGCACCGACAAAGTTCGACATCCCCTTTTCGACTGTTTCGGACACCGCAAGGATCGCAGAAGCATCTCGTCGCCCTCGGGCCGCCCGTCGCTGCAGCGGACCTGGCCCGCGTGCACCGTGCCAAGACGGCCTTCACGCTGGTGCAACTAGGCCGGTGGGCCGCCGGTAAGGTCTTCTCGGCTTGCTCGGGCCGAGGGTGACGGGTGCGTACTCATCCCGACCCGACCTCGTTGTTTGGCGCCACTGGACGGGCGTTGGCGTGGCCGCCTCGCCCCAGTCAATGGGGCGGCCATGCCGCCCCTGGTCATCCGGCCTGAGCGGCCCGTTCTGGACGCCCTGAACACGTACTAGTGCTGCACCGCGTTAGTTCGTCGGGGGTGTGAGCCAGGCGGTCGGGTCGTTGAGGTAGAGGCCGCAGGCGCAGTCGAGGGCTTCCTCCGGGCTGCCGACAGGTAGTCCGGAAGGCAGGATGTTGTCCTGGTAGCCGTCGCGGCTGGCGAGGTAGATCGCGAAGCCCCAGGTGTGCAGGACCCCGGTGAACCGCAGCCGGCACAGCGGCTGGACCTGGCCGCCGGGCAGGACACCGTCGAGGTAGGCGAACCCTGCCCGGTAGCGGATCTGCACGCTGGCTAGTTGCGGCCAGCGATCGCGGGCGTACTCGTTGAGGCGTTGCCGCAGGTGATGCTGCATCGACTCGGGCGGGTTCCGGCGGGCCATGGGCTCCATGCTGCCGTGCCCGCGGCTGTCACACCATGATCGGCGATGATCTTTCCCGGGCGGGTCGGCTCTCGGGACAGGTGCGGGATTCGTGGTGAAGACGGCAGCGGTCACGGTCGTGATGGATGAGCAGACCCGGCAGCGGCTGTCCCGGACCGCCCGGTCAGGGCGTGCTCAGGCCCGGGCGGTGTTGCGGGCGAAGATCGTCCTGGCGGCCGCTGCCGGGACATCGAACGCTCAGATCGCCGCCGGCCTGGACATCGGTGTCGACACAGTCCGTAAGTGGCGGTCCCGGTTCGCCGCCGGTGGGCTGGCCGGCCTGAGCGACGCGAAACGGTCCGGGCGGCCCCGCCGGCATGGTCCCGAGGTTCGTGTCCAGGCGGTCGCGATCGCGACGTCGGCGCCACCGGGCCCGGAGTCGACCTGGTCGCATCGGCTGATCGCTGAGCAGACGACCGGCACCGGGATCTCACCGTCCCAGGTCGGGCGGATCCTGGCCGACTGCGATCTGCGGCCCTACCGGGTCCGGGGCTGGCTCACCCGTAAGGACGACCCGGTGTTCTGGACCCGGACCGCAGACATCTGCGACCTCTATCTCACCCCGCCACCCGGCGCGGTCGTGCTGTCCATCGATGAAAAGACCGCGATCGCTGCCCGCTCCCGCAAGCATCCCGGCCGTCGCGCCCGGCCGGGCAGGCCGGCCCGTCAGGAGTTCGAGTACGTCCGGCACGGCGCCGTGTCGATCGTCGCGGCCCTTGACGTCCAGACCGGCCAGGTGATCACCGAGCGGATCGGGCGCAACGACGCGGTGACCTTCCAACGGTTCCTGACCGTGCTCGACGCCGTCATCGACCCGGCCAGACAGATTCACGTCGTGCTGGAGAACGGCTCCTCACACGTCGCGAAAGCCACCCGGGCCTGGCTGGCAGCCCATCCCCGCTGGCACGTGCACTGGACCCCGGTCCACGCCTCCTGGCTCAACCAGATCGAGTTGTACTTCTTCGCGCTGACCCGCTGGGTCGTACGCCATGGCGACTTCAGCTCACACGACGACCTCATCGAGAAGATCGAAAGCTATGTGATTAAGAAGAACACCACCGCGAAACCCTATCGATGGACCTACGACGGAACCCTGCTCAAGGTCGCATGACCCCCGACGAACTAATGCGGTGCAGCACAAGGACTGTTCTGAACAGCTAGGTTGGCGTTGCAAATTTTCTCTACATCTTCAAGGCGGCCCTCCCGGCCGCACGCGAGCTCGTCTGCCAGGCCGTCCGCGCCTTGCCGCTTCGCTCACGGCGCTGGCCGGCCGGCGGTCACCGCGGTTAACGCTACGTCGGCCGAGCACTCATTCGCCCTCATTAACGGAGCTCCGGGGCCTGGCCGAAACGATGCGTTTTGATGATGCGGGATTTGACGCGGATCCTGCGGTCGGGCAGCAGGTTGTTCAGGACGTGAGTGCCGATGACGCCGACCAGGTCGATGACGGTGCCGGCGATGACGCCGGTGGCGTCCACGATCTGGTCGCGGGCGGTGTTGAGGGCGGTGGTGAAGCTGGCCCGGTCGGGGTCGAAGCCGGGTTGGCTGTCGGTGGCGTCGACCATCGCCGTGCGTAGTAGCTGGTAGGCGCTGAGCAGGGCGTAGACCTCCTGCTCGACACCGTCGGGGGTGCGGGCGCGTAGCACGCATCCGCCCAGGATCGAGAAGGTGAAGTCGAGGTAGGCGTCTCGATCTCCCAGCGCTGGTGGTGGAGCACGACGAGGCCGGCGGCGGGATGGGTGACGGGGTCGAGCAGAGTGGTCAGCAGCCGGTAGCCGCCGGTATGGGTGCCCGTAGTGGTGGTGATCCTGATCCGCGCGTCGATGATCCGACCGGCCGCCGGCCGATGATGGAGAAGAACGAGCCGTCGAGGTGACGGCGCAGGACCGGCAGTTTGCGACCGGTTTTGCAACGGATCAGTAGATGTGCCCCCTCGCGGCGAGGGTGGCGATCTGGCCGGCGGCGGCGTAGTTACGGTCAGCCAGCAGCAGCATCCCGGCTCGCATGCTGTGGGCCAGATATCGGGCCTGGTCGAGTTCGTCGGTGCTGACCGGGTCGAACACGGCGTCGATCACCGACCGGGTGCCGCAGGACAGCAGGGCACGCAATCGTCGTTGGGGGTAGCCGGAACCGCCGTTGTTGCAGCGTTGTTTGGCATAGCAGCCGGTGCTGCAGAGCCGTCGCCGACTCCATATGCTGCAGCACACGCGGCGGACGGAACACGGCGAGCGAGCACCGCCGTGCCGTCGGGCCATCGGGATGGCTATTACGGGCCCTCCCATCAAGGCTCCGAGCCATGCCTCTCGCGTGGGCGGGTACGTAGCGCACGGACGCCCGAAGCGCGATGATCACGGCGAACGAATCCCTGGGCGGCGCAGGGGAACTGCTCTACCGGAGGTAGAGGCTGTCAGAACAAAGCACCGTAGGGTTGTTGGCGGCGGGACCAGCCTTCGGTAGCATGCCTTCATGATCCGGCCAACCGCAGATAAGCGACAAAGCAAATGAACAATGGAATTGCGGTTGATGCTCCGGAGAGCGCGAGCGGTGCTCTATTCAGCATGAGGAGCATCCCGAACGGCGCCATCGACCAACCGCAGCTCAGGCCATTCTTTGGGTATTTTGGTGGCAAGTGGCGGGACGCTGTCAAAAATTACCCCGAACCGAAGTACGACACGATTGTCGAGCCGTTTGCCGGATCTGCAGGATACGCGATGCGCTATCCAAGCCGGAAAATCATACTCTGCGAAATTGATCCAATCCTGGCTGGAATCTGGAAATATTTGATCAACGTAGACCCTACAGAAATCCTTTCGATTCCCGACATCGGCCCTGACGGTTCGGTCGACGATCTGAAGGTTTGCGAGGAAGCCAAGTGGCTCGTCGGTTTCTGGCTCAACCGCGGTGCAGCCAGTCCTCGACGGTCCCCTTCCCGATGGATGAGGGATGGCATCCGTCCCGGATCGTTCTGGGGCGAACGCGTAAAGCAAACCATCGCGGCTCAAGTCGGTGCTATCCGGCACTGGCAGGTAATCGACGGGGGCTACTCCAGCCTGCCGCCACTTCACGCTGCGACTTGGTTCATAGACCCACCGTACGAGACGGCTGGAAAGAACTACCGGTTTGGCTCGGAGCAAATAAACTACGCTGAGCTAGCGGAGTGGTGCAAATCTCGGCCAGGGCAGGTCATCGTTTGCGAGAACGAAGGCGCGACTTGGCTGCCGTTTAGAAGCCTGGCGGATGTCAAGACGACTCGAGCTAACTCGCGATCGAAGGAAGTCGTCTGGATTTCTGATGAGAATCAGCCGGCTGACTGATGCCGAATATAACTAAGCGCCTGCACGCAGCCTTTCTAGAGCCGCTCGAAGATGCAATCGAGTGGCATTCGGCCATAGGCGTTAAGCCCCTCAGCGTTGACTTGGCGTTACCCAACCCTCCGCGCCTGCGCGTCTACATGTATTCCCTGGTTTCCGGCGGCACAGTCAGGCCTAACGAGTATAAAGGTGTTCTGCGTGTTCCTGGCCAGAAAGTCGGCGATTATGGATCGTTCGATCACTCGGGCGGCCGGTTGGCGCTCCTCGTAGCATATCGCGAGGACCTTGACGTCTTCGTGTTATGGGACGCAAGTCTGCATCCTCGTTTCAAAAACGGAGGAAACGTGCAGGTTCGCGACTACACGGTGCATGGGGCTGCTGCCCTTGGCCGAGCACGCCAGAATCGACCGCTTGTATCAGGTGTTGTCGAAGCAGTTATTGCATGTCAATCTTGCAATCTGCTCGAAGCCCTTCGCGATCGGGTCGCGTGGACCGGCGGGTTCGACCGCACCGTTGCGAGCGGCCGCTGATGCAGGGACTGGCCGAGCTGCACTTGCAGACGTCCTATCACAAGGGCCGCGACGATATCGCTGCCGGCTTCTACCTGCCATGTATGAATCGGTCGACTAAGTATGACCGCGCCGTCGGTTACTTCAGGAGCACCGTCTTTCTGATTGCTTGGCCGGAACTCCGAGGTTTCGTCCAGCGTGGTGGCAAAATTCGGGTTCTTTGTTCGCAAGTTCTGGCCGACAAAGATGTCGACGCACTCGAGCGCGGTTACTCTGCACGCGTCAATGCAGAGATCGACTCGAGGCTACTCGAAGAGGTCCGTAACCTACTCAACGACCCGATCATTTCAGATCCTGCGCGCGTTCTCGCTGCCCTTGTCGCGCACGGAACCGTGGACCTTAAGGTAGCGATTCTGCGCGACAGCGAGATGCGAAGCGCCAAAGGAAGAATCTTCCATGACAAGTTAGGCATCTTCAGTGATGAATACAACAGCCGCGTAGTATTCAAAGGCTCGATGAACGAGACATGGACGGGGCTAGCCAACGACGGGAATCTCGAATCGGTTGACGTCGCCGCGAGCTGGATGGGCGCACGAGACGTGGAACGCGTCCGCACGGAGGAGAGCTACTTCGCCGACTTATGGCATGATCGGTATCCGACGCTCAGTGTCCGTCCATTTCCCGACGTGGCTAGGCACGAGCTGGAAAATGCAAGTGAAGGCGACTGGCCAGGATCCCTTACCGACGTCTTGGATCGCATGTCCGCGCGGAAGGACAAAGGCGAAGACGCCCGCGGCAGGACGCTGCACTCACACCAGTCCGCTGGTCTTGCGGCGTGGCGAGCCAACGGACGCCGGGGCATCCTTGCCTTCGCCACTGGAAGTGGCAAGACTTTCACCGCGATTACGGCCATCCGAGAGGCAATCACCAAGCACGGCGATGTCGTGGTCGTGGTCGTTCCGGACCGGGTGCTGTTCCAACAGTGGTACCGAGAGATCGAAGAGACGACCTCTGACCTTGACGTGAGCATCCTCCGGGCCGGCTCTGGATACCGTCGCTGGCAAGACAGTCTGCGACTCTGGACTCTCCCGGACGGGCAACGTCGGATCGTCCTCGCCACCGTGAGAACGGCTGCCAGCGAAGAGTTCCGGCGAAAGCTGAGTGGGGGCGCCCACCTCATGCTGGTCGCGGATGAAGTCCACCGACTCGGTTCCGCCCGAAACCGCGAGCTTCTCGACGAAGAACTTTTCGGCGCCCGGTTGGGCTTGAGCGCGACTCCGGAGCGCGCCGGCGACGCAGAAGGCACTCAAGCGTTGCTGTCGTACTTCGGTGGAATCCTCCAGCCTCGGTACACGCTGGCGGATGCGGTCCGCGACGGCGTACTCACGAAGTACTTCTACCGACCTCACACCGTGCACCTGACCGAGCTAGAGGCCCAGGAGTGGCAGGAGATCACCGCACGTATCGCGGCTCTGCGAGCCCGCATCGCGAACGGTGATCAAAGCAGCAATGCGCTAGCGCAGCGTCTTGATCTGCTTTACATCCGACGCGCTCGAGTGGTCAAGCACGCATCGGCGAAGGTGCCTCTGGCTGTACGTGTCCTCAGACAGGAGGGCGTGGAGGGGCAGCGTTGGATCGTCTACTGTGAAGACTTGACACAGCTCAACCAGGTCAGCACCGCACTTGCGGATGCAGGGATACCAAGCCTTCCATTTCATTCCCAGATGGAAGGAAGCCGGGAGGAAACGCTTCAATGGCTGGACCGTCGAGGTGGGATCGTTGTGGCTATCAAGTGCCTCGATGAAGGAGTTGACGTCCCATCTGTGACCCACGCCTTGATCCTCGCGTCCTCCAAAAATCCTCGAGAATTCATTCAACGACGCGGACGAGTCCTTCGTCGAGCGGATGGAAAATCGCTAGCTTTCGTGCACGATGCCATCGTGCTACCACCAGCCGGTGGTGGACGTGAAGGTGCGGCAGACCCTATTACCGCTGGCGAACTAGCCCGGGCCGTCGAATTCGCGCAACACGCGGACAACCCAGCGGCATCTGCTGACTTGCAGCAAATCGCCATCGATCTCGGCATCGATCGGCGCACACTCCTCCAGGACGGGTTCGAAGATGCAGACGACTGATCTCAAAGATTTACGAGAAGCCGTTGAACGAGTACGCAACGAACAGCATCCTCATCTCGACCTTGAATTCCTTCACGCGGTCATCCGCGCGGAAGACGAAAATCCCGAGGATGACACTGCGGCACTTCGAGAGATCCAGACCGCATTAAAGACGGCTCTCTCCTCGGCAGGGGCGTAATCGTGCTGCGGCTCACGAGCATCGAGATAGAAGGCTTCGGGCCCTTCGCCGAAAAGCAGGTCATCACCTTCCCTTCCGGCCCAGGCGTGACGGTCATCTATGGCGAGAACATGCGAGGCAAGACTTCCTTGCTCAACGCTATCCGATACGCGTTTTTCGGCACGGTTCTGGGACGTGGCTCCAGAGCCCAATGGCTCCACACCATCACGAACCGTGACCTTGCCGGCGAGGGGAAGTATGGCTTCCATGTCGCTTTGACGTTCAATTACGACGGGCATGACTACGAACTGGTTCGTGAGTGCCGGCCGTCGGTCGTAGTTCCACGCAATGACGACGACTACACGGATAGCGTCATGCTCCGACGAGGAAACACGATCCTCGGCCCGGCAGAGCGCAAGAAGGCACTCCAGCTAATCTTCCCCGACGAGGTTTCGCGCTTCTTCCTATTCGACGGTGAACTCCTCCAAGAGTATGAGGAGCTGCTCATCAACGAGAGCGACTCAGGCCGTAAAATTTCCGAAGCGATCGAACGTATCCTAGGCGTGCCGATCCTCAAGCGTGGCCGCGCGCACCTCACCCAACTGTCGGAGGACGCCGACAAGTTGGCGGCGCGCGAGGCATCGAAACGCCAGGAGACACAAGCGCTCGGGACGGCGTTGCAGCAGGCAACGGAACAAAAAGAAGCCCATCAGGGTGAACTAGCACGCCTACAAAAGCAGCTTCAAGAGCTGACCAGCCAAAAGACCGAGTACGAACAAGTTCTGCAGTCCATGCAGAAGTATTCCGGCCTGTTACAGGACCGCGATGAAGCGGAAGCTCGACTCGAACAGGTCCGTAAAGACGAAAAGAATTCTCAAAGCGATCTCCAGCGAGCTATGGGCGACTCGTGGAGATCGATCCTCCGTGAACCAGTCCGTGCGGCGCGAGAGCGCGCCGAGGGCGAGGTCAGGTCCGAGTTTGACAACCTACTAGTAGCTCTGAGAGCTAAGGCGATCGCGGAGCGGCGCTGTGAGGTCTGCGGGCAGGATGTCGACGGTTCTACTTCCACCATGCTCCAGCAGACGCTCCCGCATGGCGCCGAAACGCATGCCGAATGGGCACCTGTTACCTCCACGGCCATGACAAGACTGTCGGATCTCAACCGCTTCAGAGATACAGACAACATTGGAGAAATTCAGCAACTATGGAGGCGGATCCAGAACCTCAAGCTAGAACAGATTACCCTCCAGGATCGCATCTCCGACCTTACGACGGCGCTGGCAGACTCTGACCCCGACACGGTCCGCAGGTCGAGAGCCAATTATGCCGAAGTTATCGAAAGGATGGCCGTCATAAAAAGGGCCATCGACGAAGAAAAGAAGAAAATCGACGAAACCGATCACAATATCCAGCGGTTGACCAAGCGTCTCGAAGCTTCGGGGACCTCCGACCTTCGAGCGGGTCAGGCAAGAGCGAAGATGTTGCGCGAAGCCGCTGAAGTTTTCGGTGGTGCGGTTGAAGCCTACAAAACAAAACTTCGCGCTCGAGTCGAAGATTCTGCTTCGACGTTCTTCCTTTCGATGACCACAGAAAAGCTGGACTATGTAGGCCTAACTATCAACGAAAGCTACGGCCTTACCATTCGGCACCGCGATGGCAAGGCCGAAGAAGCTCGCTCTGCTGGCGCGGAGCACGTTGTCGCACTAGCTCTCATGGGAGCACTGCAGAACAATGCTCCTCTGCGCGGCCCGATTGTCATGGACTCGCCATTCGGACGCCTGGACGAAAACCACACCGCTAATGTTGTGAGCACTTTGCCTAAAATGGCGGAGCAAGTCGTTCTCATGGTCTACGAGGCCGAAGTTGGAATCAAGAGAGTCCGCGAGCTTCTGGGCGCAGACTTGGTACGAGAGTATCGTTTGGAGCGGGAATCTGCCCGTCGTACCAACGTCCGTGAAGTAGGGTAGGGGGATATGGATCGCGATCGGGAAAGTATCGGTCTTACCAGCCAATCTCAGGTCTACCTGACCGAGATTGAGGACCGCGGTTGGTTCCTCGAGGGACAGGACATCGCCCGGTTCAGCCTCGCCTATGCCGTCCGCTCCAAGGTCAGCGAGGGGTCTACCTCGGGCACGGAAACACGGTGGGCCGCCGGCAACTTCGACAAGACCGGCGAGATTCGGGCGTTACTCTCGGCGCTGTATCCGGACTGTCAAACCCCTGTGCGACTCATGGAACACCTAGTCAATGAAGGGCTCAGGATGGTTGCCGCGAGGGCTCGAACGGAGGACCTCGGGCCCGCCGACCTCATGGACTAGAGCTAATCCGCGGAGCGTGGGCGCCGCCGACCCAGAAGCGATCGATCGTCAGGCTCCATAACCTCATACCCATCCAGATCGGGGCCTTTGAGGTCGACTCCGCTGGCCTGCGAGACGAGTATTCGCTGCCTCCTGCCCGATCATTACCCGGACCGATGGCGAGCTAGTGCCTCGTCATGCGGCCTTGAACGGGTAATCCGGGTGGCGGATCTTGGACTCGGTCGCGTATCCGGTTTTCGGACGGGCTCGCTGGTTGTGCCAGCGGATGTAGTCACCGATCGCCGTGTCCTGCTCGGCGTGGGTGCGGTGGTCGGTGCCGTTGAGGGCGAAGTAGCGCAGGGCGGCGAACTCGGCCTCGATCCAGTTCAGCCACGAGTTGTAGGTCGGCAGGAAGACAAGGTCGATGTCGTTGGCCTGGCACCAGGCCCGGACGGTCGGATGCTTGTGCGGGGAGAAGTTGTCCAGGATCAGGTGCAGCGTCTGTCCTGGCCAGCGGCGTCGCAGGCTCTTGAGGAAGGCGAGGAACTCGCCCGAGCGTTTCCGGTCCCTGATCCGGTAGTGGATCTTCCCGGTGGCCAGGTCGAGGCTGGCGATCATGTGCCGGACCCCGTGGTCACGGTGGTAAGTCGCCCGTAGCCGGACCGGCTTGCCCGGTGGTTTCCAGGCTTTGCCCGGCCGGGGCTGCAGGTTCAGCGGCCCGAACTCATCGACGCAGACGACCCGCCCGCCGGCCGGTGGATGGTCGTAGAGGTCGAGGACCCGGCGCATCTTGGCGGTGAAGTCCGGGTCGTTGCTGGCCTTCCACGTCTTCGACTGCTGCCAGGTCACGCCGCGTTCGTGCAGGATCCGCCGGACCGTCTCGATACTGATCGTGGCGACCCGGCCGCTCTCGATCAGGTAGTCACGCAGCTTCGACAGCGACCAGCAGGAGAACGGCTGGCCCAGGAATCGGGGGTCACATCGGGCGATCACGCAGATCCAGTCGCGGACCGGCTCACTGATCTTGTTCGGTGTGCCCCCTCTCCATTTTGGGTCCAGCGCGTCGAACCCCCGCTCGTTGAACGCGTGGATCACGTCGCGGACGTAGTCCTCGGTGGCCTTGAGCAGGTACGCGATGTCCGGCGCCGGCTGGCCCTGGCCGGACATCAGCACGACGATCGCCCGGCGCAGCTTGACCGGGTTTTTCGCAGTCCGCGTGATCTTCTGCAGCCGTTGACCTTCGGCCATCGACAGTGCCCGCACGAACACTTCCGGGCGCCGTCCCACCCGGCATCACCTCCCACACCACAATGCGAGAGGAACACCCTGCCCGAAACGGCCTCAGAACCGACGGATTACACGGCCAACGTTCAAAGACGAGGCACTAGGATCGACCGGAGCCAGGCCGACGTCGTTGCCCTGGTATGGGCGCGAGTGGAGGGACCCAGGCCATGCCGTCACCCGCCCGGTCCCGGCCACCGACCCTCGACGAGGTCGCCGAGCGTGCCGGGGTGTCCCGCACCGTCGTCTCCCGCGTGATCAACAACGGCCCGCACGTGAGCCCGGCCAAGCGTGAAGCGGTGGAGAAGGCGATCCGCGAGCTCCGCTTCACCCCCAACCGGGCCGCGCGGGCTCTGGTCACCCGCCAGACGGGTGTGGTGGTCCTGGCCGTCTCCGGCGAGGGGCCGGAGGTGTTCGGGGACCCGTTCTTCGCGCAGATCATCGTCGGCGCGTCCACCGCCCTGGAGAAGACCGAGCTGCATCTCATGCTCAGCCTGGCCACGCCCGTTCACGGGCGGCAGCGGCTGAAGGCCTACCTGCAGACCCGGGGCGCCGACGGGGTGATGCTGGTCGCGATGCGTGGTGACGATCCGCTCATCGACATCGCCGCGCAGTCCGGGCTGCCGACCGTCTTCGTCGGGCTACCGATACACGGCACGCCGCCCTTCTACGTCGACGTGGACAACGCCGGTGGGTCGCGGGCGGCGACCGAGCATCTGCTCCGCAACGGCCGCCGCCGCATCGCCATGATCACCGGTCCCGAGGACACCGCCGTCGGGCGGGAGCGCCGCCGCGGCTACACCGAGGCGCTGTTGCTGGCGGGCTCCGAACCGTATGCCGTGCAGCCGGGTGACTTCCTCGAGGAGGGCGGGGCCGCGGCCATGCGCGCGCTGCTGAGCGCGTACCCGGATCTCGACGCGGTGGTCGCCGCCAACGACAACATGGCGGCCGGGGCCCTGCGGGTGTTGCGGGAGGCCGGCCGTACGGTGCCCGGTGACGTGGCGGTGGTCGGCTTCGACGATCTGCCTGTCGCGGTACACACCGATCCGAAGCTCACCACCGTTCATCAGCCGGTGCAGGCGCTGGGCCGGGAGGCGGCCCGTATGCTCGTCGACCTGCTGGACGGCGCGCGGCCGGAACCGTTCATCCTGCCGACGAGAATGGTCGTGCGGGAGTCCGCCTGAGCGCGATGCGGGCCAGCTCGTGGCCGCGGCCGTTCATGTACCCGCGGTGCACCCAGGAGGTGAATGCGGCCAGCGCGGCCGGTGACGACGCCGGTGACCACGCCTCCTCCTTCGTCACGTCGAAGTAGGTGAGCAGCTTCAATTCCGGGAACGTCTCCGCGGCCAGCGTCGCGTCGAGGTCTCGCAACCACCGGGCCTTGTCGCCGCCGTCCTCGGACGACGCGAACTCCCCGAGCATCACCGGCCGGTGCGGCGCGACGGCGCGGGCCTTCGCGTACGCGGTGGCGAAAGTCGTGTCGAAGCCGGTCCAATGGTCGCCGGTCGGATCCCAGGACGGGCCGAACCCCCAGTTGTAGCCGTCGATGCCGACCCAGTCGACGTAGTCGTCGCCGGGGTACGCGGCGGCGGGATCGTTGTAGGCCTCGTCGGGCGAGGAGCCGTTGTTGAACGCCCACACCCACTGCACGTTGCCGGCCCCGGCCGCCTCGGCCACGTCGTGGACGTGCCGGTAGGCCCGAACGTAGCGCGACGGGTCGGCATCGTTGTTGGCGATGCCCCAGGGATACCAGTTGCCGTTGAACTCGTGTCCCCAGCGGACCAGGATCGGCAGCCGCACGGCGGCGAATTCCCGGGCCCGGGCGGTGATGTAGCCGTCCCAGGCGCCGTCGATGATGTCCTGGAGATGGATCTGAGCCGGATCGTTCGGGCCCAGGGCGGTGTTCCACGGCTCCCAGGTGTAATGCGGCATGATTCCGCGTCGCCACAGCGCCTTCGCCTCGTTCACCGGGAACGGGTTGCCGGTCGCCCAGCTGTCGAACCACATCACACTGGCCGGAGTGACGCCGTAGAGCCCGCGGACGTCGGCAGCGATCGCGGTGGGATCCTCCTCGCGGAACACGCCGAGGTAGCGGGTCGTGCCCCGGGCGGCGTTCGCGCGACCGGGGCCGGCCGCGACCAGGGCCGTGGCGACCGCGGCCGACCCCAGCAATGTTCGCCTGCGCATGGTGTCTCCTCGCTCTGGAAGCGCTTCCGGTCACAAAGTACGACCGGCGCTCATCGATGTAAAGCGGCGAATGGGCTCCCGGTCATGCGCTAGCAGCTCTCTTGACAAAGATTGCGGGGAAGTTTCAGAATCCCATCGACCCATCCGAATGTTTTGGACCGGAAGCGCTTCCAAATCCACCGGAAGGAGCGGAGTCCTGTGCTCATCACCCGATCTCGCGCCGCCGCCGTCATCCTCGGTGTCGCCCTCGCGCTCGCCGGCCCCGGTGCCGTACCGGCCCAGGCGGCCATCGGCTCAAGCTTTACCGACAGCTTCGACGGCTTCGACACCGGACGCTGGTACAAGGCCGACGGCTACAGCAACGGCGGCATGTTCAACGCCGGCTGGCGCGGCGACCACGTCACCGTCGGCGGCACCATGAACATCAACCTGGACAATCAGCCGTGCCCGAGCGGTTGCTCCGGGAAGCCGTACGCCTCCGGCGAGTACCGCACCACGGACCTGTACTCCTACGGCCGGTTCGAGGCCCGGCTGAAAGCGGTCAAGAATCCCGGGACCGTCACGTCGTTCTTCACCTACACCGGGCCGAGTGACGGCCAGCCGTGGGACGAGATCGACGTCGAGATCCTCGGCAAGAACACCAATCAGGTTCAGCTCAACTACTTCACGAACGGCACCGGTGGCCACGAGACCCTCATCAACCTGGGCTTCGACGCCTCCGCCGGGTACCACAACTACGCCTTCGAGTGGTGGAACCGCGGCACCGTCAACTGGTTCGTCGACGGTGTTCTGGTCCACCAGGAGAACGGCTCGCGAGGGCCGCTTCCCACCCACCCACAGCGCATCATGATGAACCTGTGGCCGGGCATCGGCGTCGACAGCTGGCTGCAGCCGTTCACCTATCGAGGCCGGCAGACCGCGAGCTACGACTGGGCCAAGTACACCAGGTACTGAGCCCGGACCATGAGCGGGCCGTGCGGGATTTCCCATTGGTGCGGCGTGCCCGGCAGGAAAGTGGGGATTACGGCGACGAGCCGGGCCGCCGTACACCCGCCGGCCGCTCTTTCTGCGCGCGCCTTTGAATAAGCAAGCCCGATATCGGCGTGTACATGGCATGAATTATGAACATCGCAAAATTGTTATATGTGACGGTGTCGCGTGTCGCCGCAGGTCACGCCCGGGCGTGTGGGCTATCCCGGAAAGGCTCTCTTGGGACGTCAGAAACAAGCTGGTAACGTCGGGCACCCATGAATGGGAGCGCTCCCATTAATCCCCCATGGTTACGAGGACGTGAAATGACACCGCACCATGATCAGCCGACGCCCACCGATTCCCCGCTGCTGCGCCGCCGTACCGTCCTGACCACGATCGGGGCGTTGCCGGTCGTCACGGTCGCCGCGTCGATCATCGGCGCTACCGAGGCCTCGGCCGCGGCGGCCAACATCAACCCGTCCGCGCCGCGGCAGACGATCCGCGGGTTCGGGGCCATGGCTCACGCGGCCTGGATCGGCGACCTGACCGCGGCTCAGCGCGACACCGCCTTCGGCACCGGCGACGGCCACCTAGGATTCTCCGTGCTGCGCATCCCGGTCAACGAGAACCAGGCGGACTGGGGACGTGACCTGGCGACAGCCCAGCGCGCCGTCGCCCTCGGAGCCACCGTCTTCGCCTCACCGTGGAACCCGCCGGCGAGCATGACCGAAACCTTCACCCACGGCAGCCAGACCAATGCGAAAAGGCTCAAATACAGCTCGTACGCCGCGTACGCCCAGCATTTGAACGACTTCACCACGTACATGCGCAACAACGGCGTCCCCTTGTATGCCATCTCGATCCAGAACGAGCCCGACTACGCCTCGACCTGGACGTGGTGGACCGCCGCGGAAATCGTCCAGTTCCTGCGGGCCAATGCCGGCACGATCAGCACCAGGGTCATCGCGCCGGAATCCTTCCAGTACGTCAAGTCGATGTCCGACCCGATACTCAACGACGCCACCGCCCTGGCCAACGTGGACATCATCGGCGCCCACCTCTACGGCACGGCGTACAGCAATTTCGCCTACCCACTGTTCCAGCAGAAAGGGGCGGGCAAAGAACTCTGGATGACCGAGGTCTACTACCCGAACAGCTCCGACTCGGGCGACGCCTGGCCCGGCGCGCTCGACGTCGGCGAGCACATGCACCACGCCATGGTCGACGCCGGATTCCAGACGTACGTCTGGTGGTATCTGCGCCGTAGTTACGGCCCGATGCGCGAGGACGGCCAGATCAGCAAGCGCGGCGCTGTCATGGCCCAGTTCTCCCGGTTCGTGCGGCCCGGATACGTGCGGATCGACGCGACCGCGAACCCGGCCTCGAACGTTTTCGTCTCGGCCTACCGGGGCTCCGACTCCGTCGTCATCGTCGCCGTCAACAAGAACACCTCGTCGGTGAGCCAGCAGTTCACCCTGACCGGCACCAGCGGGTCCGGCACCGTCGCCAACTGGCTGACCGACGGCAGCCGCAACGTCGCGCAGCAGAGCGCACTCACCATGACGAACGGTTCGATCACCGTCACGCTGCCCGCCCGCAGTGTGATGACCCTCGTCACCAGCCTGACCGGCATGATCACACCCAGCCCGTCGGCCAGTTCGTCACCCGCCGCCGGAGCCGGGCCGCGGGTCGCGTACACGACGAGCACCTGGAGCTCCGGTTTCACGGCGACCATCCGTATCACCAATGCCGGAACCTCGACCATCGACGGGTGGACGCTGAGCTTCACCCTGCCCGCCGGCCAGTCGATCACCTCCGGCTGGAGCGCGACCTACTCGCCGTCGAGCGGCCAGGTCAATGCCCACAACGTCGACTACAACGGCACACTCGCTCCCGGCGCCACCGTCGAGATCGGTTTTCAGGCCACCCACACCGGCAACACCGCCGAGCCGACCGCCTTCACTCTCAACGGCGTCCCCTGCACGGTGGTCTGATCCTGATCCCATCGACACCGGGTCACCCGGGCCGGCGCCGTGCGAATGGCGTCGGCCGGCCCTTCGCGTCGGAGCCTGCGTGCGACCGCGTTGCCGATCGATCCGCAGTCGTCATGGTCACGATCTCTTCGAAGCGCCTGCCGGGAAGGCCGAGGCTCGGTCTCGGCTGACCGGGCCGGCTGTGACGGGTCCTGGTGAAAGAAAACCCGAAGATCAAATGCCCTTCCCCGGCGATCATCGACTGCATACGCCGTGGTCAGCCCTGGTCAGCGTGAACAGGGCCACCGCCGCAGCCGTGGCGAGCGGCAGCACCACCCGGCGTCAGGAAGCGTTGCCCGAAGGCGTACATGATCACCACCGGGATGCTGACCAGCAGTGACGCGGCGGCGAGTTGTCCCTGCGGCACGACGTCCCCGGCGATCATCGACTGCATCCCCACCGGGAGCGTCTTGTAATCGTCCTTGGTGATGAACACGAAGGCGAAGAGGAACTCGTTCCAGGCATTGGTCAGCGTGAACAGGGCCACCGCCAGCAGCCCCGGCTTGGCGAGCGGCAGCACCACCCGGCGGAACGCCTGGACGCGGGTGCAGCCGTCGACCAGTGCCGCCTCCTCCAATTCGGCCGGGATCGACGCGAAGTACCCCGACAGCAGCCAGGTGGCGAAGGGAAGCGTGAAGGTCGGGTACGTCAGCACCAGCGACCACAGCGAGTCGGTCAGCCGCACCCCGATGAGCAGCTGGTAGAGCGGGATGAACAACAGCGCACCCGGCATCACGTAGGTGAGCAGCACGGTGACGGTGAAGCCCTGCGCCCCGCGGAACCGCAGCCGGGCCAGCGCGTAACCACCGAGAACCGCGCAGACCAGTGCCACCGCGGTCGACGCCCCGCTGACCAGCAGGGTGTTGAGGTACCACCGCCCGAAGGGCTGGTTGGTGAACAGAGCACCGAACTGCTCCAAGGTCCACGGCGTCGGCCACAGATCGTGTTCGCGGGTGACGACCTGGCCCTCGGATTTGAAGGCCGTGACGGCGATCCAGTACAGCGGGCCCAGCACGAAGGCCAGCAACCCGGCCAGCGCCACGCCGGATCCGAGCCACGAGATCCGCGACGATGCCCGCCGTCCGCCCTTGGCCTGCAACGCCGAGACCATCCGGCCGACCGCCGCCGCGATCAGCAGGATCACCCCGAGGACCACCGCCGCCTTCCAGAAGATCTGCGCCGAC
Source organism: Actinoplanes sp. HUAS TT8 (assembly GCF_051380535.1). Lineage (NCBI taxonomy): Bacteria > Bacillati > Actinomycetota > Actinomycetes > Micromonosporales > Micromonosporaceae > Actinoplanes > Actinoplanes sp. HUAS TT8. The sequence goes on from NZ_CP195646.1 coordinate 378,063, forward strand.
GTCCAGGCCAGCAGGCCGGTGAACACCGCGGCGCCCACCCACGGCAGCGCCGTGCGCGACCGGCCGGTCCATCGGGGTGGTGTGTTCCCGGTGTCCGCGCGCAACGTCCGGACCAGGAAGAACACCAGGCCGGCGACGATCGGCAGCATGACCAGCGTGACCGCCGCCCCCGCGCCGTACTGGAGTTGGAGGATCGCTTTCGAGTAGGCGACGAGAACGTACGGCGTGGTCACGTTGCCCGGGCCGCCCTGCGTCAGCAACCAGATGAGGTCGAAGTTGTTGAACGTCCAGATCGACGACAGGGTCACCGTCACGGTGATCACGTGGCGCAGCCCGGGCAGGGTCACATGGACGAACCGCTGCCACGCCGAAGCGCCGTCGATGGTCGCCGCCTCGTACTGGTCGGCCGAAATCGACTTCAGCCCGGCGAGGAAGCAGACGGTGAAGAACGGCACCCCCTTCCACACATTCACCAGAATCACCGACGGCATGGCCAGGGACGGGTCGGACAGCCAGCCCGCAGGCCAGCTGTCGACCAGGTGGGCCGAGGCCAGCAGCGGCCCGATCCCCGAAACGGTCAGCAGGGAATTGACGCTGCCGAAGATCGGGTCGAGCAGCGACCGCCAGCTGAACGCCGTCACCACCGTCGGCACCACCCACGGCATCAGGAGAAGTCCGGTGATCAGGGCTCGCCCACGCCGTCGATGGTGCAGCAGCAGAGCCGCGGCCAGACCCAGGACAACCTTGAAGATTTCGGCGTACGCGGTGAAGACGAACGAGTTCAGCACACCCGCCCGGAACTGGTCGTCGCCGGCCAGCGCGAGATAGTTGTCCAGGCCGACGAACACGCTGTCCGAGCCGTGCCGCTCGGTCGTGCTGGTGACGATCGACCTGGCGATCGGCACCAGCACGAGCGCGCCGACCAGTATCGCCGTCGGCGCCAGGAACAGCGCGGCCAGCCGCCAGTCACGACCGAGCCGCCGCTGGGTTCTCGTCAGGGAGCCCGGCCCCGGTGGCGAGGGAGCTCGCGTCACCGGGGCCGGTGCCGGGCGGACCGACCTCACTGCGGCAGCCCCTGCTGGGCGAAGATCTGCACCATCTTCGCGTGGGCCGCCTTCACCGCCTGAGCAGCCGCCGTTCCCTGAACGACCTGCTGCATCATGTCGGTGAGGACATAGGCCGCGACGACGGCCTGTTGGCCGGCGCTGGCCTTCTGCGGGAAGGCCAGACCGTTCTTGGTGGACAGGGGCAGCGTCTGCTGGGACATCTGCCGCACCATCGGGAAGGCAGGGTCACCGCTGGTGAAGAACGGGTCGGCCTGCCACACCTTCTCCCAGGCGGGCATGACCAGGCCGGGCGCCTCCTTCGACACCCCGACCAGCGCGGGCGCGCTGACCAGGTACTGCGCGAGGAGTTTGGCCAGCGCCGGGTTCTTGGCCCCCTTGAAGACGACGAAGCCCTGGGACTGGCCGAGCAGCAGGGATTTGTCGGTCGCCGGCCCGATGCAGTCCGAGAAGACATGCGTATTGCCGTACACCGGATTCTTCTTGGTCTTGGAATCCGCGTAGATGCTGAAGCTGTTGCGGGTGTAACCGAGGACCCCGGCCAGCCAGTTCTCGTTGTTGCTGGTGTCGGTCCAGCTGGCCACGCCCGGCGGCAACATCGCCTTGTACGCGGGTTTGGTGTAGATCTCGCCGAGAAAGGTCACCGCCTGCACCGTTTCCGGGGAGTCGAACGTGACCTTCTTGCCGTCGTTGGTGGCGATCGCCCCGCCGTACGAGTTGATCAGTGCCTCGATCATGCCGTTGCCGTCGCCGGATCGATTCACCGTCATGCCCCAGCCGAACCGGCGCTTGCCCGGGTCGGAGATCGCCAGGCACAGGTCCCGCAGCTCCTCCCAGGTGTAGACGTCCTTGGGGGAGATGCCCTTCTCCTGCATCCAGTCCTTGCGCAGGAACGACCCGATCCCGATGAAGTGGTACGGGATCGCGAACCACTTGCCGTCGAAGACACAGAAGTTCTTGGCCTCGGCGCAGGGCTCGCCGTACTTGGCGGTCAGCGCGGTGACGACGTCGGTCACGTCCTCCAGATCGCCCAGCGCCTGGAACTGCGCGACGAACCGCGAGTCGGTCATGAACGCCAGGTCGCGCGCCACGCCGCCCTTGACCTCCGCGTCGATCTTGGCCACCACGTCCCCGGCGTCGGCCTGGACCAGGCTGTTCTCGATCTTCGTCCCGGTGGCGTCGGCGAACTTCTTGATCGATGCGTCGAGCTGGTCGTTGGCCGCCGTCGAGTACAGCTTCTGCGACAGCACCCCCATCGAGGAGCCCTTCATCGACGACGCGGCATCGACCAGTTCCTTCGGCACCTCCGCCTGCACCTTGGTCGCCGAGTCGGAGGTGCCCCCGCACGCGGCCAGACCGGCTGCGCCGAGCACCCCCGCGCCCATCCCCAGAAAGTCCCGCCGGGACCATGTCGGGTTCTTCTTCACGGCCATTCGCATCCTTCGCACTCGCGTGTTTCCGCTGGTCAACGTCACAGGCGCGAGCGGTCGGCAATCAGGCCGGGTCGCAGCGCCGGCGGAGCGGTTCGAAATTTCGAACGTCGTTCGATATACCGTATGGTGTGTGGACGCGACGGTAGAGGACCACCGTGAGGGGTGTCAATGTTTCGATCCGATGTCCGGTTACTGCGGCAGAGCCGGGTAACCCATCCGGGCGGACAGCGTGGCCGCGCCCTCGCGCACCAGCTTCACCCACTCCACCTGAGCCTGCGCGGTCCAGCGGATGATCGGCGCGGAGACGCTCATGGCGGCGATGGTCGCGCCGGCATGGTCCCGGATCGCGGCGGCGGCACAGCGCATGGCGCTGTCCGACTCGCCGTTGTCGATGGCGACACCCTCGGCCCGGACCTCGTCGAGGTGCGCCCGCAGGAGGTCCGGATCGGTGATGCTGTCCGGCGTCATGCCCGGCAGGGTGCCCTTCGCCAGAACGGTGTCCAGGCTCGCCGGATCGAGGCTCGACAGCAGTACCTTGCCGACCGCCGTGCAGTGGGCCGGCAGCCGCAGGCCGACCCCGGAGACCATCCGGACCGGGTGCGTGCTGTCGACCTTGACGAGGTAGACGACGTCAGCGCCGTCGAGCACCGCCACGTGCACCGCCTCGTCGCACGCGGCGGCCACGTCCCGGGCGACGCCGTTCGCCTCCCGGACCAGATCGAGCCGCCCGGCGAACGCCGCACCGAGCTGGAACAGCGGCATACCCAGCCGGTACTGCACCGGCTGGCCCGGCACCGAGATCAGGTATCCCCGGGCCACCAGCGTGACCAGCAGCTCATGAACGGTGGTGCGCGGCAGGCCGAGCCGTTCGGCCACCTCGCGGGCCGACAGTTGCGGCCGGTCCAGGAACAGTTCGAGGATGTCGAGTGCGCGGATGACCGCGGGCACTACACGGGGCATGTCGGCAGGTCCCTTCGCAGCACCGCACCAGCCTAGCGGCGGTTCCACCGACTTTGGATGGTCAAGATGTCGATCTCCCTTCATCGCCTGCGGGCCGGCGACGAACCACGCTGGGCCGTGTGCCGGGACGGCGCTTGGGGCGCGCTCGACGGTACTCTCGCCGACCTGCTCGCCCTACCACTGGATCAGGCCCGACGGGCGGTCGAGACAGCCGCGAGCAAGGCCGACGGCGGCCTGCCCGGCGGCCGGCCCCTCCCGCCGGTCGACCAGCAGGAAGTATGGGCGGCTGGGGTGACCTACCTGCGCAGCCGCGACGGGCGAAAAGAGGAATCCGGGCACGGCTCCCTCTACGACCACGTGTACGACAACGATCGCCCCGAGATCTTCTTCAAGGCCAGCCAGTGGCGGGTGGTCGGCGACGGCGAACCGGTCGGCATCCGCGCCGACTCCGGTTGGGACGTCCCCGAGGCCGAGATCGGCCTGGTGCTCAACGCGGCCGGCGAGGTGTTCGGATACACCCTGGCCAACGACATGAGCAGCCGGTCGATCGAGGGGGAGAACCCGCTCTACCTGCCGCAGGCGAAAATCTACGACCGCTCCTGCTCGGTCGGCCCGGCGATCGTGCCGAGCTGGGCGATCGAACCCGGCCCGCTTACCGTCGGACTGCGGGTGCTGCGCGACGGCCACGAGGTCTTCACCGGAACGACGTCGACATCGGCGATGGCCCGCACTTTCGAGGACCTGGCCGGTTGGTTGTTCCGGGCACTGAGCTTCCCGGCCGGGGTGCTGCTGTTGACCGGCACCGGCGTCGTACCCGACGCTGACTTCACCACACACCCCGGCGACACGATCGAGATAACGTCCCCGGCTCTCGGCACGCTGATCAACCCCGTCATCGCCGTCGGCGATGCCACCGGTGGGAGGAAAGAACGATGACCAGCATCGAGAGCCGCTCCCCGCAGGCGCCGAAGGACGTGGTCGTACGCGTTCCCGACACGACGCCGGCGACCGTTGCCGTCGCGGCCGACGGGGCCCGGGCCGCGGCCATCGGCTGGGCCCGCGTTCCGGCCAACGCCCGGGCCGCCGCGCTGCACGCCTGCGCCGAGGCGGTCGCGAACGCGGCCGGCGAACTGACCGACCTGGTCGTCCGCGAGGTCGGCAAGCCGTGCGGCGAGGCGGGCGCCGAGATCGCTCGCGGGGTGGCGATCCTGCGCTACTTCGCCCAGCAGGCGCTGTATCCGGTGGGCGAGGTCTACCCGCCGTTCGACGGGGTGTCGCTGCTGCACACCCGGCGGCGCCCGCACGGCGTCGTCGGGCTGATCACCCCGTGGAACTTTCCGGTGGCGATCCCGCTCTGGAAAGCCGCGCCGGCCCTGGCCTTCGGCAACGCCGTACTCCTCAAGCCCGCCCCGCAGTCGTCGGCGGTGGCCCTGCGGCTGGCCGAATTGTTCGCCGGGGCACTGCCGGACGGCGTGCTGACCGTGCTGACCGGTCTCGGCGGCACCGGCGAGGCGATCGTCGACACCGCCGACGCCGTCTCCTTCACCGGTTCGGTGGCCGCCGGGCGGGCGGTCGCGCAGCGGGCGGTCGGGCGCGGTATCCCCGTGCAATGCGAGATGGGTGGCCAGAACGCCGCTATCGTCCTGCCCGACGCCGACCAGGCCGCGGCCGCGACGGCGATCGCAGCCGCGGCGATGGGCTATGCGGGCCAGAAATGCACCGCCACCAGCCGCGTGATCGTGGTCGGCGACCCCGGGCCGTTCGCCGAGCGGCTGGCCGCGGCCGTCGAGTCGCTGCCGATGGGTGACCCGGCGGACCCGGCGACGGTGGTCGGCCCGCTGATCGAGTCACGCCCCCGCGAGGCGATCCAGGACGCGGTGCGGCGCGCCACCGCGGGCGGTGCCCGGGTGCTGACCGGCGGATCGCTGCCCGACGGCGACGGCTGGTTCCAGCCCGCCACGGTGCTGGCCGACGTGCCCGCCGGCGACGACCTCAGGACCGAGGAGTACTTCGGGCCGGTGTGCGTGGTGATCCCCGCCGAGTCGGCCGACGCCGCGGTGCGGGTGGCCAACGAGGTGCGGTACGGCTTGGTCGCGGCGATCCACACCCGCAACCTGGGGTCGGCGCTGACCCTGTCGAACCAGCTGGACGTGGGCATGGTGAAGGTCAACGCCCCGACCACCGGGGTGGACTTCCACGCTCCGTTCGGCGGGGAGAAGGAGTCCAGCTACGGCCCGCGGGAGCAGGGCACCGCGGCCCGGGACTTCTACACGCGCACTGTGACGGTCACGCTCACGCCGTAGCCGCGACGATCCGGCGGGCGCCTGCCGGCGAGACACCTTGCGTTCACCCGGGTTCCCTATCTTGCGGCGCAGAGGCTGAGTCCACTGTGAGGAGTCCGCGATGCCGCTGCACGCCCACACCCGGCCGGCTTCACCGGTTCTGCGCTCGGCGCACGGGGCCGCCCGGTCCGGTCGACCCGGTCCGCAGGCGCTTCTGGCGCTGCAGCGCCAGATCGGTAACGGCGCGGTCAACCAGATCATCGCCCGGGCCCACGAGGGGGTGGATCCCGGTTTCGCCGCGGAGCTGGCGGCCGACCCCGAGTTCGCCGCGCTCGTGCAGGCGATTCTGCCCATGCTGGACGAGGGGGCCGCGGCCGCGCCGCCGCCGGCCGTTACCCAGAATCCGGCACCCCTGCCGCCGCCGGCTCCGGCTCCGTCGGTGACCGAGTCCGAGCAGTCGGTGGACGAGGATCCGACGCAGGCCATGCCGGGTGCCTGGCAGCAGGCGTGGAGCCGCGACGGCGACAAGTGGAAGGAGCGGGGCGCGGCTGCGGCTTCGGCGGCTTTCGGTCTCGGGGCCGGTGCGGCCTACACCCCGCTCAAGGCGGTACCGCTCGGTGGCACGGCGACGATCGTCAACGCCTCCACGGCGTTCGGCGATTTCATGAGCGAGCAGCAGAAGCCGGTGCCGCCACTGACCAAGCCTGCTCCCGACCCGGAGGCGGCTCAAGCCCCGAAGGTCGACAACCGCAACATGCCGAAGTATGTGGGCAGCGGCGCGATTCTCGCGGGGGCGCTGACCAACGGCATCGGTTTTCTCGCGAACAACACCACCCCGGCTCGGCAGGCCGGCCTCGCCGTGCAGGGTGTCGGTCAGCTGATCAAGGCGCCCGGCGAGGCGCTGAGTTTCAACAAGGCGCCGCAGATGTTCACCCGGGAGGGCCTGCAGCTGGCCGACTGGCCGAAAGCGGCCGGCGCGATCGGCGCCGGCACGGGCGCCTTCGTCCAGGCGGCCGGTCTCGGCAAGCAGCAGCAACTGAGGGCGCAGGGACTCTCCGGCCCGGCCGCCGTACCCCCGGAGCTGGTGGCCGCCGCCGCACTCAACGGCCTCGCGCCGGCCGGTGAGGCGGCCAACGAGATCCGTAAGGGGTGGGACACCGGCCGCCTCAACCCTGGCAAGCTCTCCTCCGGCCTGGTCGGCACGGCCGCCGCGGGAGTCACCGCCAAGGGAATCCAGTCCACCGACCCGGGGTGGCTCACCGCCGGTCTCGCCCTGACGTTCGTGAGCTTGGCTCTGAAAGCCTGGGGCGAAGGCACCAAGCTCGAGAACACCAGCTGGGGCGATCTCAGCAGGCTGCCGCTGGGGATCGGCCCGTACTTCAAGCGGATCCAGGACGAGAAGAAGCAGCCCGCCGAGGCTCCCGCGGGGCTACCGCCCGCCGAGTCCCACGAGTTGCAGGTTCGGCGGGCGGCCGCGTGACGATGGCGAGGATCGCTACCACCGGGGCCGGCAGCTGGCGCCGGTGTCTTCTCGTGAACGGTTCCTTAACCGGATTCTGATCACGATCGGACTGAGGCGTGACAAGCATGTTTTGACGATCGCCAAACCCGACACGTGTTCGTCGAGGCAATCGATCTTCAGCGGCGGGAATTCAGCAGCGACAAATGTCGACGGACTCGGAAGACCGAGTTTCGGAAGTTCCGGCGATGCGTTCGGCAAAGACGTGTGCAGTTTCGGGCCGGCGCAGTGATCTTTTGTCGCGGATACGGTCCGGGAAGTTCAGGGTTGCCTTAGGAAAAGGCGGATCCGGCCGTTGATCTCCAGATTCCGATTAGGCTCCGAGCGCTCCGGCGGGACCTGACCCAGCCCGGAGGCATGCCTCGTGCCGCAAGGGTACGGGAGCGGTCTGTGCGGAATGGGCTTCCGCCGTGGGCGGGTGGAAGGCGGAGACGGGCATGATCGGCAGCAACGGGCGGGCACGCTACGTCGTGGCCGCGCTGATCCGCATGCTCGTGGTTCTGCCTGCGCTGATCGGGATGCTGATTATGCCGGCCGCGTCGGCCCGGGCGGACAGTGGGGCGGCGACCCGGACCGACCTGGAATTCATCCGCCGAGTGCATCTGACGGCGGCCGGGGTCGGCGCGGCCAGCGCGTTGGCCCGGGGGATGAGCGTGAGCGTCACGGTCAAGCGACTGACGCAACAGGTCACCACCCAGTGCGAGCAGCTCGACGATCTGAGCCGGAGTGTGGCCGGGACGCTGGCGGTCGCGCTCGACGATCCGCTGCCGGCCGAACAGCAGAGCGCGCTTGCGAGCCTGCAGCAGAGCGACGGGGGAACGTTCGACGCCGGATATGTCGCGTACCTCTGGCGCGCCAACAGTGAGCTGTTGCCGATCGCGGCGACCGTGATGGGTACGACGCGTAGTCCGGTCGTGCGCCGGCTCGCCGAGCGGGCCGAGGCGGTCACCGCGGCACAGTTGCCGATGCTGCAGGACAGCGGCCTGCTCAAGATGGCGGTTCTGCCGACCGCCGCGCCGGCCGGCACGGTCGGCCGGCTGCCGGGTGGGGTGCCGGTGGACGGGCAGCTGGTGGCCCAGGCGCGTTCGGGCACCGGGTATCTCGCCCCGTCGGCCTGGAGCAGGGTTACCGTGCTGATCGTCGCTGTCGGCGTGGCCGGGTTCCTGTCATGGCACCTGCTGGTCCGGTCTCGGGCCGGCCGCGTGCGGGCCTGCCGGATGCCCGCGAAGCGCCGGTGGCACCGGACACCGGCCCGGCCGGACGCCGGTCGTGTCGCAGGCCCGCGGCACCGGAGATCGACCCGGCCGGAGGCCGACCGGGCAGGAAGCCGGCAGCGTCAGTACTCCGATTGGAGCCCGCGAGGAGGCGCGTGACAGGTGCCGGTCAGCCTCGCCGGCAGCGGTAGTCGACCGGTGTACTGGCCTGGATCGGCGACGGTTCGACGATGTTGACGGTGGCCGTCTCGGTGGTGGTGCCGGTTCCGCTGAATGTCCATCGCAGGGTCAGCGTGACGGATCGCTGACCCCGGCTCACCTGCTCGGTCAGTACCCCGCCGGACGTGTCGGACCGGAACCACTGGTAGCGGATCGCGCCGCTGCGGCCGTTGGTGCGCACCGTCGCGATGACGTCGACGGTGACGTTGCATTGGTTGCCGGGCGGTTTGGGTACGGCCACGGTGACGCCCTCCACCTCGATCGGCTGGAGCCTCTGCCACAGGTAGAGTCCGACCACCGCGACCAACGCCAGCGTCAGCAGGCTCGACAGCAACGACACCACCCGCCGCCACAGCGGACGGGAGCGCTGCGGCGGGGTGGCTCCCGGCCAGCCGGGAACGGCCGCGGCAGGCGCGGGAGCGGCCGGTACGCCGGGCCCGAAACGCATCTCCGCCTCGGCGCGGACGGTCGCATCCGTCGCGCTGATGAACCTCGTCGGGGTCGGCGGTCCGGCCAGGTGCACGGTCTCACCGACGGCGGGCGGTCCGGCCAGATGCACGGTCTCACCGGCGGCGGACGGCCCGGGCAGGTGGACGGTTTCGCCGACGGCGGTTCGGTCCGGATCGCCGAGGTACACCGTGGGGATCGGACGGTCGATGGTCGCCCACGGATCGACCGGCGGCCTCCTGTCGTCGCCGGGGTCCTGCGGCCGGTTCACGCCGACCGTCCCCACGCCGAATGCCTCCGTGCAGTAAGCACTGCGTGCTCCTTAACCAGGGGTGCAGAGGTTGGAGAGGGTCACGTACGCCGTTGACGCCGACGTGCCGGTGTTGCCGGCGGCATCGGTGGCGACGACCGAGATCGGGATCCGGGTCGTGGTCCTCGGCATCGGCAGCGGCCCGAGTGTCCCGGTGAAGACGTTCCGCGCGGCCGAACTCATCGACACCGTCGACTTCGTGCCGTTCAGCGTGTACTGGAAGCCGACCTTGAGAGCGGTCGGCCCGCTCCGGTCATCGGTGACGGTCACCCTGATCGTGCTGGTGCGCACCCCGTACCGGCAGCCTTCCGATTCGATCGAGGTCGGGTTGGCGCCGACCGAACCGACCGTGGGCGCGGTGGTGTCCGGCGACGCGCCGGCCGAGGGCGAGGCTGAGGCTGAGGCGGAAGTCGAGGCGGACGCCGATGCCGACGCGGATGCCGACGGTGCCGGCGATTTACTGGGCGTGCCGGTCGGGCTTTTCGAAGTGGCCGGCGTCGAGGTGCTTCCGGTGGCCGGGGCCGCGAGGGACGCGGACGGGCCGACCGACACCTGCGGTGTCGCCGACTCGCTCGACGCCGGGTCGATCGACGCCGGGCCGGCGGTGGCCGGGCTCGTCTCGCCGGCGAATGTCACGTGCTCGTCGGCCGCCGCGTACTGGTAGGCCACGCCACCGCCGAGCAGGGCCGCGACCAGCGCACCGGCGGCCAGCGCGACCCACCCGCGACCGCGCCGTAACCCGCCCCCGCCGGGCTTTCCGGCCTCGGTGGCCAGCGTCGTGGTCGCGAAGCTGATGGCGCCGCCATCACTGTCCGGGAACGGCCACAGCGCGGCCAGCAGCGCGGCCCGGCGGGCGAGGTCACGGAGGCCGTGCTCCTCCCATTCCGGACCGTAGGTCGTTCCCGCGACCTGTTCCAGGATGGCGAGGAAGGCCTGGGCGTGCGGCGGCCGGTCGGCGGGCTGCTTGGCCATCCCCAGCCGGAGCAGGTCGTGCACCGGCTCGGGGGCCGGATCGGTCGGGATCGGCGCGCTGGTGTGCTGCTCGTGCAGGACGAAGATGGTGGTGCCGTCGTACGGCGGTTTGCCGGTCAGGCATTCGAAGAAGGTCGCGGTGGCGGCGTAGATGTCGCAGGCGGGCGTCGCGGGGGAGCCGTGCCACTGCTCCGGCGCCATGTATCGCGGGGTGCCCGACACCACCGTGTCCGCGCCTTCGCCGACCGGCATGGCAATGCCGAAGTCGGCCAGTTTGCTCAGCCCGTCGCCGTCGACCAGCACGTTCTCCGGCTTGTAGTCGCGGTGCACGACCCCGTGCATGTGTGCGGCGGCCAGCCCGGCCAGCGAGCCCTTGAGGACGACCAGCGCCGCCTCCGGGCTGGTCGGGCCGTGTTCGCGCAGCATCTGCCGCAGGGTCACCCCGTTGACCAGCTCCATCACGATCGCGGCGCCGTCGGCGGTCTCGACGTACTCGTACAACCGGGACACGTGCGGGTCGTCGATCTCGCCGAGCAGGCGCGCCTCCCGCCGGAACGCCGCCCGGAACGTCGCATCGTCCCCGAGACCCGGCGTCAGATATTTGATCGCGACCGAGGTGCCGGTCTCGTCGTGGACGGCGAGCACCACACTGCCCGACGCGCCGGCACCGAGCGGACGAACGGGGGTGTAGCCGGACAGCTGCCAGCCGCTCATTCCAGGCTCTCCACCGTGAGGGGGCGGGCTTCTGGCTCCGCCGCGCCGACCATTCTGGTGGCCGGGCCCGTTCCTGGGGGATCCACGCAACGGGTGCATTAACCGACCGGACGGGTGACACCGAACACTTTCGATGTCTGACCGCGCCTTGGGAATGGAACGGATCGTGCCGACGGTCCACGCAAAACGCTCGGCCGAGTCACCCCGGCCGAGCGTTTCGCCGAACTCCGAAACCAGTTGATCAATGGTGTGGCAACGCCCCCTGAGATCGGGGCGTTCCTACCTCACTTCTTCCGATCTTCGGTTCGCCACCGGTCCCAGATCGCCCAGGCGATGACCAGGGGCACCGCCAGGTTCTTGACGAAGTGGGTGCCCAGGATCAGGTCCACGGCGATTCCCACCGCTACGGCGATCAGGCTGATCAACACGTAGCGCCAGATCCACGATCGTCGTGAACGCTCGGATGGTGACACGATCTCCTACCAGAGCCGGAACTTGTGGGTCAGCGCCAGCAACGCTCCATGCAACTTAGTACCGAAGTAGTACTTGATCTTCGTCTGGAACTTCAACGGTGTGTTCCAGCCGTGCGGCATCCACCTCGCCACCGTGGCGAACCAGCGGGCCAGCCCGGCACTCACGAATCCGACGACGAACCAGGTCAGGGCCACCCTGGCATAGCATTTGACGCTGTGGCAGCTGCCTTCCCACCAGGCCGAGAAGACCGCCTGGGCCGCGGTGAATGCGCCCGAGACCAGGAAGGGATGCACGCCCGCGCAGATGCCGCTGGTCGCCGACGCGCAGATGATGCCGACGGCACCGGCCGCGCCCAGGAGCACCCCTTCGATGCCGTACTTCACGGCACCCCTGATCACGCATCGCCAGGACAGCCAGCTGCACTGCCCGCTCAGGTCGAAGTTGTTGATCGGGTTGCCCGACGCGTAGTCGTACGCGTTGGCGCTGCCACCACTGACCGGGTCCATCTGCAGGAACCGGGCGGTCGCCGGGTTGTAGATCCGGGCTCCCATCAGCGTCAGCGAGTCCAGGGCGTCGCCGGAGCGCTGGGCGCCGCCGAGCCAGGTGTACCGGCCGCCGGCTCCCGACGTGCGGGCGATGCCGAACTCGGTCGACTCGAAGTAGCTGATGGTGCCCGAGCCGCTGGTGTCGGTGCTGGTCGGCACGTGGTCGGCGACCGTGGCGACGACGTCCCCGTGCAGGTTCGTGACCTGCAGGGTGGCCGAGCCGTCGGACTCGTGCAGCGCGGCGAGCTGCCCGTCGATGCCGGTGACGTCGCGTTCCCAGGTGTAGACGGAACCCGCGTTCGTCGAGGTGGCGATCCACGCCGGTGAGTCGCTGTTACCGCTGTAGTGGTTGAGGATCCGGCGGGTCTCGGTGCCGGAGGTGGTGTCGGTGGCCGTCCGGTAACGACCGGCCGGGTCGAGGCTGAACGCCTTGGCCGCCGAACCCTGGGTCATCGTGGCCGGCATGTCCGTGTCGTAGTAGGCGAGCGACATCCCGGCACTGCCGGAGACCAGGTCACCGGCGGGGACGGTCAGCGTACGACCGAGCTGGTCGTACGTGTACCCGCTGGTGGTGATCCGGTTGGCGGTGTCGAAGGTGCTGGTGACGGTGGCGGCCGCGGTCGTCGTCTGGCAGCTGCCGTCGTCGGCGGCGGCGTAACTGGCCAGCGATGTGCGGTCGGTCTGCCTGTCGTACCCGTACGCCCGGGTCGTGCAACCGCCGTCCACGGTGTCCTGGACCGTGGTGAGCCGGTCGGCGTTGTCGAAGGTGTAGTCCTGCGCCGAGAGCGGGGACTGGGCGTGCAGGGTGCGCCCGTCCGGATCCGCGGTCGCGGTGAACGACAGCGTTCCGGCCGGCACCGCGTCGTGGGTGGCCAGGGTGTAGTTGAGCCCGGTGGTCACGCCGGTGTTGTCGTACGTGTAGGCCGCGGTCATCCCGTTCGGATAGGTCTGCCGGGTGAGCTGACCGCCGGCGTCGTAGTCGCCCTTGAACGTCGACAGGCCGGCGGCCATGCCGGTGTCGAGCGACGTGAGCAGGCCCCGGTGCTCGGTGCCCGAGTCGTAGCCGTAGGTGTAGGTCGAGACCCCGTCGAACCGGGTCTTGACGTTGCCGTCGATGTCGTAGGTGAAGCCGCTCTGCGCCCCGTCGGCATCGGTGTAGGTGAGTTCCCGGCCGAGCGCGTCGACCGTGGACGTCAGCGTCGTGGTGCCCCGCGTCGTGCTGATCGGGATACCGGTGCCCGGGTCGTAGGCGACGGTCGTGGCCGGCACCGCGGTGGAGCCGGTGAGGCCGGTGACCGCGACGCTGGTGCCGGTGGCCCGGCCCAGGGCGTCGTAGGAGTTGGTCGTGGTCCGCACGACCGAGCCGGACGTCTCCACCACGGTGAGCGGGGATCCGTACAGGTCGTAAGTGTATTTGGTGGTGGAGACCGGGTAACCGGCCGAGGCGCTGCCGCCCGGGTCGGTGCGGCAGATCTGACCCGCCCAGTACGGCTTGCCGCCGCACTCGCTGTAGGTCGTGTTGGCCGCGGTCGAGTAGTACGTGGTGACCGTGGTGTTCGCATCGGTCGCCGCGCCACCGGGCAGCCGGGTCTCGACCACCCGCCCGGCGCTGTCGTAGCGGGTCCGGCCGGTGACGTCAGCGGTCGCCGAGGCGCTGCTGCCCATCCAGACGGTCTCGGTGGTCGGCGAGTAGAGCGTCCACCCGGAGGTGTCGCCGGTCAGCGAGGTGCCGTCGATCGGGTCGTAACCGGTCACCGTGGTCTTGGTGTCGGCCGTGGGCACCGGGGTGCCGTCGAGCGCGACCGGGGTCACGACGGTCTTGGTGACCAGGTGGTACTGGTCGGCCGTGGGCGCTCCGGTGTCGTAGGTGTACGACGTCCGCAGCCGCACCGAGGCGAGATCCCCCGAGGACAGCTGGGCCGGATGGGCCGGTCCGACCGTGCTGAGCAGGTCGACACCGTCGTCGGTGTAGGTGTTGACGGTGGCCAGCAGGTCGGCCCGGGCGGCCGGGGAGGCCTGCGCGGCCACGTACGGGTCGGTGTCCGCGGTCGGGGCCAGGGCCTGGGCCCGGTTGCCCGCGGTCAGCGCCCACACCTCGTTGCCGCCGGCGTCGTACCGGGTGGCGTCGATCTGCCAGTCACCGGCACCGTAGGCCGCGCTGTCGACGACGGCCCCGTTGATGTCGGCGTAGGTGAGTTTCGCGTACGGCCAGTCACCGGCCGCCGGTGCGTAGGCACCGCCCGATCCGGCCGCCGGCACGTGCGAGGCCGGGAAGACCGCCGCACCCGAGTAGGCCAGGTCGGACACCTGTCCCCAGGTGGCCGCGGTCGCACCGGACACGTCGGCCGCACCGCTGACCCCGGAGACCGGCAGGTTGTAGGCGACCGCCTGGACGGCGTTGCCGTTGGCCGGGTCGGACCGCGACACGCTCGCGAGCCGTCCGGATCCGTCGAAGGTGAAGTTCCAGGTGTTCAGGCCGGGCGGGGCGATCGCGACGAGACGTCCCGCGCCGTCGTAGCCGTACCGGACCTTCAACGGGGTGGCCGGGCGGGGATCCCACTCGGCGCGCAGGTGCCCGGTCGAGTCGTACTGATAGGCGGCCACCTGCTTGGTCACCACGGCTGAGGTCGCCGGGTCGTAGCCGGTCCAGGTGACGCCCGAGACCAGGCCGGTGAAGTCGCCCCAGCCGCTCTCGTCGAGGCCGGTGGCGGTCGTCGCGGTCGCGTAGGTGAGCTGCAGGGCGGTGCACCCGGCGACCCGGAACGAGCTGGTCGTGCAGGTCACCCCGGCCGGGGTCGGCGCCAGGATGGTGGTCACCCGGCCGTTGCCGTCCCGGGCGTAGGAGACCTCGTCCTCCTTGCCGGCCTCGTCGGCCCAGGCGACGGCCCAGACCCCGCTGCTCGCCTTGAGCCACGTGGTCACCGAGCCGTCCACCCCGGTCAGCTGCCAGCCGGTGTAGACGGTGGTGTCGGCCGCGTTGGCCGGGTTCTTGATGGTGGTCGACTTGACCAGCACGCTGCCGTCGTTGGCGTCGCCGACCCCCAGGTACTGCCCGGAGCTCTGCTTGACGTAGACGTGCTCGGCGGCGTCGGAGCCCTGGATCGTCACCGAGCCGGCGGCCGAGTTGTCGATCAGGGCGGAGTCGCCGTACCCGGCACCGGGGGCGGGCAGGCCGGCTCGCCATCCGGGCCCGAAGATGCCGGTCGGTCCGGTCGACGCGGCCGCCGGAGCCAGACTGGTCGCGCTCCGGCCGACGCTGAGGCCGCCGACCGACGCGTCGGTCCCGGCGATCTGGTAGTCACCGGTGGTCAGCGACACGGTGCCCGGGCCGAGCGTGGCCACCGCGGCGTTCTGGCCGAACGTGGTCACGGCCAGGGTGAAGACCCGCTCGGCCGAGTAACCGGCCGTACCGGCGGCGGTGGTGAACTTCGCCCGGATGCGCAGGGCGCCGTCCGGCTGACCGGCCGCGGCCAGGGTCGCGGCGACGTTCCAGTTGTAGCCGGCGAAGCTGGTCAGGTTGCCGGAGGTGGTGCCGGGCAGCGGCCACGCGCCGATCGGTGTCGACGACCCGTTCGGGGTGACGTCGGCCGCCGGCAGGTCGTTCCAGGTGGTGCCGGTGGCGCCGGCCGCCCACTGGTACGTGACGCCGGTGTAGCCGGATCCGGCCGAGGCCGACAGGGCCACGCCCTTGGCCGTGGAGTCACCTTCGGCCGGGGTCAGAACCCCACCGGGGCCCACCCCGAAGACGTACGCGGTGTTCCCGGTGGACAGGTGCAGCGCGGTGTCCCGGGTCCGGGCGTACAGGGTGTGCCAGCCGGGCGTGGTCGGCACCGTGGCGGTGACCGCGGCGCCCGCGTTGCTGGCGTCGTTGACCAGGTTGGGTGCCGACGGGTCGTCGAGACCCCAGTAGTAGCCGGCCCCGTCGGCCGAGCTGGTGTCCAGCGAGCAGGAGGTCGTGGCGGCCGCCTGGGCCGACCAGGTGCCCGCCGGGTAGGCCGCACAGGTGACCGCGGGTGCGGCCGGGATGTCGGTGTTCAGCTGCAGCTTGGTCGTGGACGTCGAGGCCAGACTGGCCGGCGTGAAGGCCGAGTAGTCGTAGCCGCCGGCGCCGTTGGTGACCCGGGCCCGCATCTGGTACATCACGTGGGCGCCGTTGGCCAGCACACCGGCCGGCACGGTGACCTTCGCGGTCGAGCCGGGCGTCACCGCCGCCGAGGTGTAGGTGCCGATCTCGCCGGTGCCCTCGGCCGTGTAGTTCACGTCGTGGGACAGCTTGACCTGCAGGGAGACCTTACCGCCGTCGGCGTTGGTCACCTTCGCCGCGAACGTCGGCGTCAGCGAGGTCGAGAAGATCTTCGCCGCTTTGGTGTACGTGTCGGTGGCGGTGCCGGACACCTTGGGGGAGAAGGTCACCGCCGACGGCGTACCCGGGTAGGTGTTGTAGACGACGCTCAGCGTGGGGTACCGGGCCGTGGTGGTGCAGCCGGTCGCCGCGGTGGTGTCGATGTTCATCGAGCAGAAGTACTTGGTGTACGTGGTGTCCGTCTCGCTGGACGCCTTCAGCAGCATGCCGTAGTCGGCGATCGTGCCCGACACCCACGCCTGCACCATGTTGACCACGTTCACCGTGCCGCTCGCGTTCGGGCAGCCCAGATCCTCGTTGCCGTTGGCGAACGAGGCCGACGCGCCGTAGGAGGTGGTGTACGACGGCTGGGTGGCCCAGGTGACGCTGGAGAAGTTCGCCGTGATCGGGTATGCCTGCAGGGCCCGGGCGGAACAGGTGCTGGAGAAGAAGTTCCACAGCTTCAGCGACGCCGAGGTGACGTGCGCGCCCTTCGGGACGCTGGTGGCGGTGTTGAACCGGACCAGTGCCCGGCGGATGTTGCCGGCGTCCGACAGGCCGATCCGCAGCTCGCTGTCCGACCAGTGGGAGTCGGTGTCGGCCTGGGTCACGAAGGTGTCGCCGTAGCGCGACACCGAGGACACGCTCGGGTCGATCCATACGGGGTAGACGGTGGCCGGGTCGGTCAGGAATGCCATACCCGCGCTCAGGTCCAGGTACTGGGTTCCGTCGTCATCGGTGGAGAGCTTCACCGGCACGCTCTGGACCTGGGTGTGCTCCTCCTCGACGATCTTCGAGGAGTACATCTTCGGCCCCGGCATGGTCAGCACCGCGGTCGAGGTGGCCTTGCCGTTTCCGGTCGGTACGAAGTCGTAGCCGCCGGTGTCGTTGGCGACCATGGTCAGTCCGGTCAGGTCGAAGCCCAGGTGCAGCTTCGGGGCGCTGGTCGGCGGTGCGAGCAACTTCAGTGACTGCTCGAATCCGTCCGAGGTGGCGGTCAGCACCAACTCCTCGTTGTCGCTGATCCGGTAGGTCGCGTTCGGGCCGTTGATGGTCGGCTCGGGCAGGAATTTGGACCAGATCAGGTTCGCCTCACGGGCGCCGTGATCGAAGCTGACCGCCGGTCCGCTGCCACCGGCGGAGAACTCGATGTCGACCGGGGACGCCTTGGGCACGTACCCCTTGCTGCTCTTGACCAGGTCGTAGTCGACCGAGGCCCAGGAGCCGCCGGACCGCCGCACGCGGACCGGGGTGGTCGACATCTCGGTCCGCGACGAGCCGTCGGGCTCGGCGTAGGTCTGCGACGTCTCGGTGGTCGCGTCGGTGATCAGGATCTCGTGGCCGGTGGTGGCCGCGGCGAGCCGGGCCGACACCTCGTCGGCACGCTCGTAGGACTCGGGCGTGGCCGCTGCGGCCGGCGCCGGTTCCGCGGCCGAGGCGTACCGGACCGGGGCCGCTGCCCCGAAGCCGATCAGCACCAGCAGTACGGACAATCGGGCGACGGCCCGGCGGACCGGATGGGCCGGCTTGCGGGTCAGCAAGTCGGCCGCCTGGGGAGGACGATGAATCCCCCCGCGATGGACGTGCACATGTACCTCACATGACGAGGAATGGAACCGTAATTGTCCAGATAGGACACGGCTGACGGAGCCTCGCATCGATGCAACACAACGTCAAGATCCTCTGGCTCACAGTGTTCTTCGCCGGGCGCGGCCGGCCCTGCTTCGCGGCGCGTGGCGCGGAGGGGCGGGGTGGGTGTCCGGGCTGCTCATGACCGGGGCTCTAGGCTGGGGGGATGAAGGTTCTGTCCATCCAGTCGGCGGTGGCGCACGGGCATGTGGGTAACTCCGCGGCCGTGTTTCCGCTGCAGCGCATCGGCGTCGAAGTCGTGCCGGTCTACACCGTGAACTTCTCCAACCACACCGGCTACGGCGCCTGGCGGGGGCCGCTGATCCCGCCCGCCGACGTGGCCGAGATCCTGCTCGGGGTGGAGGAGCGCGGCGTCTTCGCGCAGATCGACGCCGTGCTGTCCGGATATCAGGGCGGGGTGGGCATCGGGGACGTCATCATCGACGCCGTCCGCCGGGTCAAGGAAGCCAACCCGGACGCCGTCTACGCATGTGACCCGGTCATGGGGAACGCCAAGTCGGGGTGTTTCGTGGCGCCGGAGATTCCGGAGCTGCTGCGGGACCGGGTGGTGCCGGTGGCCGACATCATCACGCCCAACCAGTTCGAGCTGGGGTTCCTGACCGGGACCGAGCCGGCGAGCATCGAGTCGACCCTGGAGTCGGCCGATCTGGCCCGCGCCATGGGGCCGTCGACCGTGCTGGTCACCAGCGTGGAGCGGCCGGACCGGCCGGAGGGCACGATCGAGATGCTGGTCGTGGACGGGTCCGGGGCGTGGCTGGTGAACACGCCGCACCTGCCGTTCAAGGCCAACGGGTCCGGGGACGTCACGGCCGCCCTGTTCACGGCCCATTACGTGACTACTGAAGATGCGGCGCTGTCGCTGGAACGTACGGCGTCAAGCGTCTTTGATCTGATCGACCTGACCTATCGGTCGGGGCAGCGTGAGCTCCAGCTGGTGCCGGCGCAGGAGTTCTACGCGACGCCGCGCATGCAGTTCAGCGCCGAGAAGGTGCGCTGACCGGGGTTCCGAGAAAAATCCGCCGCGCTTGATCCGCTCGTGGGAGCGCTCCCGTACTGCTGACCGCAACGGAAACAGCTTCCGGCGGAAGGCGCGGGATTTCAATGTACAGGTCGCGGTGGGGTCGGTTCCGGCGATGGCAAGTGGTGGCGGTGACCGGCGTCGCCGTGGTAGCGGCCGGGGTGGGGATCGGCGTGGCCTCGGCCGGCCAGACCGCGCCGACGGTCAACTGTCCACAGGTGAAGATCAACGTGGCGATCCCGGCGCAGCAGCAGGCCGACGTGCAGCGGAACCTGCAGCTGCTCAACACGCAGATCGCCGAGGCCAACAACCGGCTGCGGACCAGCGCCGACGAGGGCGGACCGAACTTCATCCAGAACGCCATTCTCGGGCCGCTGCGGGACAAGCGGGTCTCCACCATCGACCGGATCGAGATCGCCATCGGGCGCAACGCGCCGCGGCCGAACCTCAACGCGGCCAAGGTCGCGACCTGCACGCTGAACAAGGGCGGCGGCGCCTCGGCGCAGCAGCCGACGGCGATGCCGGCCGCCACGAGGACGGCGACGACCGCCCCGACCAAGGCGGCGACGACGGCTCCGGCGACCAAGGCGCCGACCACCGCGCCGGCGACCACCGTCCCGGCCACGACCGCGCCGGCCGCCACGACGGCGGCCCCGGGCGGGACCCCGGTCTCGGTGAACGGGCAGCTCAGCGTGTGCGGGACCAAGCTGTGCAACCAGAACGGCACGGCGATCCAGCTGCGCGGCATGAGCAGCCACGGCCTGCAGTTCTTCCCGAACTGCGTGAACGCCGGCTCGCTGGACGCGATCCGCAACGACTGGAACGCCGACTTCATCCGGCTGTCCATGTACGTCCAGGAGGGCGGCCTGGCCAGCGACCCGACCGGCTTCACGGCCAAGGTCAACGGGCTGGTCGACACCGCGACCAAGCTGGGCCTGTACGTGATCGTGGACTTCCACATCCTCACGCCGGGTGACCCCAACTTCAACCTGGGGCTGGCCAAGACGTTCTTCGCCGACGTGACGGCCAAGCATGCCGGGAACAACAACGTCATCTACGAGGTCGCCAACGAGCCGAACGGGGTCAGCTGGACGGCCATCAAGTCGTACGCGGATCAGGTCATCCCGGTCATCCGCAAGAACGCGCCGAACAGCGTGGTGCTGGTCGGCACCCGTGGATTCTCCTCGCTCGGGCTGACCGACGGCGCGACCGAGCAGGAGATCATCGACGATCCGGTGACGTTCAAGAACGTGATGTACACGTTCCACTTCTACGCCGCGTCGCACGGCGCCGACCGGCGCACGGCCGTGGCCCGGGCGGCCAAGAGCCTGCCCCTGTTCGTCAGCGAGTTCGGCACCCAGACCTTCACCGGTGACGGGACCAACGACTTCGCCAGCACCACGGCCTGGCTCGACCTGCTGAAGAGCCTGAAGATCAGCTACGCCATGTGGAGCCTGTCCGACGGCCGGGAGACCAACTCGGCCTTCAAGCAGGGCACCTGCTCGGGCACCACGTTCAAGGGCACCGGGGTGCTGACCGAATCCGGTCGCTACATCCGCAGCCGCATCCTGACCGGTGTCGGCTCGCCCAACTGACACCCGCTCGACCCGGACCGCCTCCTGATCTCAGGGGGCGGTCCGCCCTATTTCTGAGCCATTTATCGGATGAATGGCGAGATTCACCGGCGTACTAAATAAATTAGTTCGGATAAAGGAGTGCAGGGAAAGCAAACCGGAAATCCGCGAGAAACGTGGGCTGCTTAGCGTCCCGGAAGGATCTTGGTTCACCCCTCCTTCCGGGAGAATTCCGTGACAGTAAGAACGCTCCTCGCGGTGGCCGCCGCCCTGGTGATCCCGCTGGGAATCGCTACCCCCGCCGCGGCGACCACCACCGCACCGGCTACCACCAAACCCACCACGACCGGCTCGGGCCTGCCCGACCCGACCGCTCGCGGGCCCTACGGACACCAGGTCATCCAGGAGGCCAAGTTCGGCCTGGCCACCATCGAGGAACCGAACTCGGACGGCGCGCTGCCGACGGCCGGCACCGCCCAGGCGGCCGAGACCGTCGAGATCCGCGGCCAGCTCTACATGCCGGACTGGACCAAGCGCCGGACGCCGTCGCCGCTGATCGTGCTGGTGCACGGCAACCACGGCTCGTGCGACACCGGCCAGGACTCGGTCAACCTGACCTGCGCGCAGTTCAAGCACAACGAGAGCGGATACGCCTACCTGGCCGAGAACCTGGCGACCTGGGGCTACACGACGTTCTCGATCTCGCAGGACCAGCTGATGATGCGCCAGGACAACAACAAGGGGAAGGGCATGCACAACCGGCGCATGCTCCTGGCCGCCGCGCTCGACGCGATCACCGCCGCGAGCAAGGCCAAGGGCCTGCCGGTGGACGCGCACACCACCATCGGCACGGCACTGTCCGGGCATCTCGACATGACGCGGATCGGCCTGATGGGCCATTCCCGCGGCGGTGACTCGGTGGCCAACTTCCTGGACTACAACCGCATCCGCACCGACGGGCCGCGCTATCCGATCAGCGGGGTCATCTCCCTGGCACCGGTGGATTACGAGCGGAAGGCCCCGTACGGGATGCCTTTCATGTCGATTCTGCCGATGTGTGACGGGGACGTCTCCAATCTGCAGGGCGCCCGTCTTTTCGAGCGCAGCCAATACGTCAATCCGAACGATCCGTACCCGCGGATCCAGGTCGAACATCTCGGCGCCATTCACAACTGGTACAACAGTGTCTGGTACGCCGACGGTGGTGCCGACGGGCAGGCCAACAACGACGCGGCCTGCGGCAACTCGGCGCCGTTCGCGACCACCAACGTCCACCCGCACAACCTGCGGCTCTCCGGCGCGGCCAGCTACACCGACCCGGCCGGCAACTACGCGATCGACAACTCGGACCCGCTGAACCCGGCGGTCAACACGAAGATCTCCGGCGACGCGGCCCGGATGGGCGACCAGGAGACGCTCGGGCTGGCGACGATGGCGGCGTTCCTGCGGCGCTACATCGGCGGCGAGGGCGCGTTCGAGCCGTACATGACCGGCGAGCTGTCCGACACCACGAGCCACCTGCAGGTGCCCGCGTCGGCCTGCCCGACCAGCGCGTCCGGCACGGCGATCCCGTGCTCGGAGCGGGTCAACACCACGTACTTCGCGGCGCCGGCCGAGCGGGTCGACGTGATCCGGCCCGAGCCGCAGAACCCGCTGACCGAGAACGCCCTCGGGGGCACGCTGAGCGGGGTGGGCTTCGCTGACCCGTACGCGCAGGCCTTGGGTGTTTCTCCCAAACCGGCGGCGACCGCGCAGGGTTACGACTGGTGCAACCCGGAGCCCGGCGATTTCGCGCCGTCGCAGCTCGGCAAGACCGGACTGCCGACCGCGGCCAAGCAGTGCCCGCTGCCGGCGGCGACCGCGCTCGGCGGCCAGAACGGCACCCGGGAGAACAGCCCGATCAACCAGTCCTACGGCAGCCAGCTGGCGCTGGCCTGGGAGCAGAACTCGCCGGCGACCCTGACCGCGCAGATCCCGGCCGCGTCGAGCGACGTCAGCGGGCTCAAGGCGCTGGCCCTGGACGCCGCGGTGAACTTCTTCGACCTGCGCAACCCCGGCGCCGACAACCGCGGCGACAACACCCGGGACGCCGCGACCTCGACCTGGCCGAACGAGAAGCCGACCTCCTACGATCCGGCCTCGACCACCCAGAACTTCCAGATCGTGCTCACCGACACGGCCGGGCACAGCGCGTCGGTGAACGCCGGCGACCCGCGCTGGGGCAACGCCCTGCACATGTCGACCGGCACCAACACCCCGAACACGCACATCGTGCTCGACCAGATCCGCGTCCCGCTGACCGAGTTCGCGAAGCAGGGTCTGGACCTGGACGCGGTGGCCGAGCTGGAACTCAAGTTCGGCGTCGGTGACCTGCCCAAGTCGGGCTCGATCGAGCTGGCCGACGTGCGGTTCCAGGAGAACACGGCCGGGCAGCAGATCCAGTCCGACGGCCGGACCAAGGCCGACGGCGCCGGCTACGGAAAGTTCGGCACCGCGGTCCGCCGGACCACGCCGGCCCGGTCGATCACCTGGACCGTCGACGACGACAAGGCCCAGTGCCCGAACGCCCAGTTCACCTCGATCCAGACCGCCGTCGACTACGCGTCCCCGTGGGACACCATCGTCGTCTGCGACGGCACCTACCAGGAGTCGTCGACGCCGGTCAACGCCACCTCCAACCCGGTCCAGGCCGGCGCGAAGAACGGCCTGACCATCACCAAACCGCTGACGATCCGGGGCACCGGCGCCGACAAGGTCACCATCGAACCGGTGCAGACCCTGGGCACACTGGCCGGCAGCCAGCCCTACCTGCGCGACGGCGGCGGCAACGTCATCACCGTCTCCCGCCAGTCGCTCGGCTCGACCGACACCAACGAGATGTTCCTCGACATCTCCGGCGTGACGGTGACCTCGGGCGACGTGTGGGCCGAGGCCGGCATCGGATACTTCGGCACCGCCGGGCGCATCTCGGACAGCGTGATCGGCCCGCTCAAGGTGGCCGCCACCGACGAGGAGAAGGCCGCGCACCCGCACGGCTGGGGCGTGATCAAGACCGGGTTCGTCCGGGGCGCGAGCACGGGCACGGTCGAGAGCGAACTCACCGTGGCCGACAGCGTGATCACCGGATACCAGTCCGGCGGCATCCTGTTCGACGGCGCCCGCGGGCCCGACGGCTCGGCCGACAACTCGGTCGGCACCGGGATCCGCAACCACGGCTACGTCACCGGCACGGTCGTGAAGGGGACGGGGCCGGCCGGCGCCGGGGTGCAGTACACCTACGGCGTCGACGGTCTGGTCGACGGCAGCCGGATCACCGGCAACGCGACCGGGGTGCTGCTGACCGGCTCCGGGGTCGTGACGGCCACCGGGGACGTGATCACCGGTAACACGTACGCGGCGTCGAACGTCCGTGACGACTGGGCGTTCCCGGTCACCGGCAGTTACTTCGGCAAGGGCCGGCCGGCGGTCGCGGGCAGTGTGGCGGTCACCCGGCAGCTCGCGCACGAGCCGGCCAGGGTGCCGACCCGGGCCGGGCGGGTCGACGACGAGGACCCCACGGCGGCCGTGGTGGATCCGGGGCGGGGCACCGAGTTCGAGGTCGGGACCGCCGTGACACCGCTGGTCCGGGCCGGTGACGACTTCGGGGTCACGTCTGCCTCGCTGATCGTCAACGGCCGGAAGGTGGAGACGACGGCGGTCGCGCCCTACCTGTTCAGCTGGACGCCGGGCCGGTCCGACGCCGGTCGGAAGGTCACCTTCCAGGCGCTGGTCGTCGACTCGGCCGGCCACAAGACCCTGTCGAAACCGGTCACCTACTCGGTCGCGCCGATCCTGCCGCCGCCCGCCGTGTCGATCGACAAGATCAAGATCGACAATGCGAGGGGTACGGCGGAGATCACCGTCACGCCGAGCAGTGCCGGCACGGTGAGGGTCACCGGCGATCGGATCGTCACCGACACCACGACGGCGCCCCGGGCCCGCCCGGTCACGCTCGGCGTCACCGTGAACGCGGCCGGCCGGCTGATCCTCGACCGGACCGGCAAGGTCGAGGTCACGGCCACCGTCACGTTCACCGACGCGGCCGGACGCAGCGCCACCGAGAAGATCACGGTGCTGCTGACCAGGCGGAAGTAACCAAAAAAACAGGCGGGGCCCCCGATGACGAGGGCCCCGCCTGTTTTCGGCCGGTCAGGGAATCCACTTCTCCCAGGTGCTGCGGTGCGCGTCGGCCCACTTGCGGGCGGCGGCGTCGGCCGAGAGATGGTTCTGGACCATGTCCTTGGCGACCTCGTTCTGGTCGGCGTTGGTCCAGGTCCAGTTCTTCAGGAACGCGGCCGCGGGGGAGCCCGAGTCGACGAACGCCTTACGGGCGATCTTGTCGAGGTCGTACGGCTGGTAATCGCAGGCGATGTCGTCCGGGACGCTGTCGCAGCCCGGCCGGTACCGCGGCAGCGGGATGTGCACCAGCCGCAGGTCGGCCTGCACCCACTGCGGTTCGTAGAAGTAGCCGAGCAGCGGGGTCTTGTCCTTCTCGGCCTTGCGGAACGCCGCGATGAGCTTGTCCTCGCTGCCCGCGTACACCATGGTGTAGTCGAGCTTGAGGTTCTTGATCAGGGCGGCGTCGTTGGTGACGAACGACGCGTCACCGGCCAGGAACTGACCCTTGTCGCCGGTGCGGGCGGTCTTGAACAGGTCGGCGCGCTCGTTGAGCTTGGTCCAGTCGGTGATGTCCGGGTACTCCTTGGCCATCCACGGCGGGACGTACCAGCCGATGATGCCCTTGTTACCGGTCAGGCCCAGCTGGACGGCGACCTTCTGGCCGTCGATGTACTTGCGCTTGAGATCGTCGTGACCCCAGTTCTCCAGGATCACGTCGATGCTGCCGTCGGACAGGCCGGCCCACGACGACGTCTCGCTCAGCGGGGTGGGCACCACCCGGCAGCCGAGCTCGGTCTTGAGCAGGTAGCCGACCACGGCGGCGTCGGCCGCGTACCCCGACCAGGGGTTGATCGCGATGTTCACGGTGCCGCAGGACGCCTGGACCGGTGGGCCGGGCGCCGCGGTGACCGCCGCCTCGGTCGTCGAGCAGCCGGCCAGCGCGGCCAGGCCGAGCGCGGCCATCGCCCGGGCGAGCCCACGCCTCACCACGTCGACTCCGCCCGCTCCCGGCGCGAGTGCTTGGCCAGAACCTCCTCGGTGAGCGCCACCAGGACGTTCTTCACCGACTCGCGGTCGCGGGCGTCGCACTCGACCAGGGGCACGCCCGCGCTGACACCCAGCGCGTCGCGGACCTCGGACGGGGAGAAACGCTGCCCGCCGGGGAACCGGTTGACGCCGACGATGAACGGGATCTCGTGCTCCTCGAAGTAGTCGATCGAGGGGAACGAGTCCTCGATGCGCCGGGTGTCGACCAGCACGATCGCCCCGAGCGCGCCGGTGACCAGGTCGTCCCAGAGGAAGGCGAAACGGTCCTGGCCGGGGGTGCCGAACAGGTAGAGCAGCAGCGTCTCGTCCAGGGTGATCCGCCCGAAGTCCAGGGCGACGGTGGTGGTGGTCTTGCCGGACACCGCCGAGGTGTCGTCGATGCCGATCGACTTCTCGGTCAGCTCGGCCTCGGTGACCAGCGGCTCGATCTCGGAGATGGCCCCCACGAAGGTGGTCTTGCCGACACCGAAACCGCCGCTGATGACAATCTTGACAGCGATGGGGTGCGCTGCCGACGGCTCGCTAGAGCGCCCGGACACGATCCCTGATCCTTTCGATCAAACTGGTGGAGAATTCCTCGGGCTGTTCTTCCACGACGAGGAACCCTTGAGTGATCAGGTCGGCCACGATCACGCGGACCACGCCGAGCGGCGCGCGCAGCGCCACCGACAGGTCCGCCACCGACTTCGACGACTGCGCGAGTTCGACGATGCGCCGCGACTCGAACCGCAACGGCGCCGACAGCGCGGCCGGGGCCGCGCGCACCAGCGTCTCGACCCGCAGCCCGTCGTGCATCGGCTGGGTGCGCCCGTTGGTCAGCATGAACGGCCGGATCACCGGATCCTCGTCCAGCTCGCCCGAGGACGGCCGGTGGTTACCGGCGTACGGGAACATCTCGGACTCCCACGACGGGCCGGTCATGCCGTCACCTCCGCTGCTGAATCGGACGGTTCACTCGCACGCTCGCTCATCGCGGCAGGTGCTGCCGGGACTCTGCGATCAGGGCCGGGGTGAGCAGGGTGCCGAAACGGTCGGCGAGCAGCGAGATCTCGTAGCCGACCAGGCCGAGATCGCTCTCGCTGCCAGCCACCACGCCGAGCACGCTGCCGTCCGCGATGACCGACACCAGCAGGAAACCCCGGTGCATCTCGATCATGATGAGTTTCAGACCGTCGAAGTCGTACCGCCGCGACGCGCTGCGGGCCAGGCTGGCCAGGCTGGAGACGATGGCCGCCAGCTGGTCCGCCTCGGCCCGGTTCAGCCCGTCCGAGCTGGCGATCAGCAACCCGTCGGAGGACACCGCCACCGCGTCGCGGACGCCGTCGGTCTGGTGAACGAAGTTGCCGAGCAGCCAATTGAACTGGTGCCGATCGGCCGACGTGTCAACGCTCATCATTCTTCTTTCCAGGTTGCTGCCAAGGGGCCATTTCGGAACTCCGGTCACGACAACCCCGCTGTCTCGGCGTTGCCACGCCGGATGCCGCCGCGCAGGGCGTTGAGCCGATCGCGTACCGCGTCGGGCGAGTCGGTGACCGGGGCCGGCCGATCGGCCGGGGCGGTGCTCGGTGCCTCCGCGCGGGGCTGGCTGCGCTGCGCGCGCGGGATCCGTTTGCGCAGGCCGTTCACCGTGCGGGGCACGCTGTCCTCGGAGCTGTCGGGCACCGTGTCGTCGACGACCACGTACTCGATCGTGGCGGGCCGTGGTTCCCGTTCGGCCGTGACCACCGTGCCGGACACCGGCTGGGCGGGCGCCGGCTCGGCCGGGCCCAGTCGCAGCGGCCGGGCCGGTTCGGGGGCGGCGGTGACCTGCCGGGCCGGCGCCCGGACCGGCCGGGACGGGGTGACCGTCGGCTGGTCGGTCAGGATCTCGGCGGGCAGCGTGATCCGGGCCGTCACGCCGGTCACCGGCGACGGGGTGAGCTGGACCTCGATACCCATCTGCAGGGCCAGCCGGCCGACCACGTAGTGACCCAGGAACCGGGCCGGCGCGGTGATGAAGTCACCCTCGCCGCGCAGTCGCGCGTTGGCCCGCTGCATGTCGTCCGGGGTCATGCCGACGCCCTGGTCGGTGATGGCGATCAGGTAGCCGGTGCCGATCCGGCGGCCGTGGATCTCCACGTCCATGTCCGGCGGGGAGAACGACAGGCCGTTCTCGATCAGCTCGGCCAGCATGTGCGCGATACCGCTGACCGTGGAGCCGGCCACCAGCACGTCGTCGACCCGGCGCAGCGTGACCCGGCGGTACTCCTCGACCTCGGAGACCGCGGCCCGGATCACGTCCGGGACCATCAGCGGCTCGGCCAGCTGGCGCGGGCTGGCCGCGCCGACCAGGACCAGCAGGCTCTCCGCGTTGCGGCGCATGCGGGTGGCCAGGTGGTCGAGCTCGAACAGGTTGGCCAGGCCGGTCGGGCTGGCCTCCTCCCGCTCCAGCTTGGTGATGAAGGCGAGCTGGCGGCGCAGCAGGTTCTGGTTGCGCCGGCCCAGGTTGGCCAGCGACTCGGCGGTGGTCCGGCGCAGCACCGCCTGCTCGGTGGCCAGCGTGTACGCGGTGTCCTGGACCCGGTCGAACGCGTCGGCCACCAGCAGCACCTCGTCGCTGGAACCGCGTGGCACGAGCACCGGTGGCGGCGCGTCGGTGGCCTTGCCGGCCGAGGCCCGCTCGACCGCTTCCGGCAGCTGCGTGCCGGCCAGCCGGTTGGCCTCGCGGGCCAGCAGCGCGAGCGGCCGGGCGACCGACTTCGACGCGACCGTGGCCAGCCAGACCGAACCGGCCAGGCAGAGCAGCACGGCCCCGATCAGCACGCCCATGCGGGTCGAGGCGTCGTCCTTCAGGGCCGCGGCGCGGGCCGTGATGACCGAGCCGACGTGGTGCTGCAGCTGCAGCATGTCGTCCAGCACGGTGGTCTGCGAGGACCACCAGGACTGGGGGTTGACCTGCAGGTACTTGCCGTCGCTGGAGGCCAGGGCGATCTGCTCGAAGTAGGCCGCCTCGCGCGCCGCGCCGGTGTCCAGGGTGTAGTCGCGGCCCGCCTTGGCGTCCGGGTCGGCGTAGCGGTCGAACACGGCCAGCGCCGCGTCCTTGGTGGCCCGCATGGTGACGAACTGCAGGTACTCGCCCCGCTTGAACCCGCCGGCCGAGAAGACCCCGTTGAGGAAGGCCCGCTCCTGGGCGGTGGCCTCCTTGACCTGGCCGAGCGCCTCCAGCGCGGTCGCGCCGCGGCGCAGCTGCTGGTCGCCGGTGCTGTCCAGGTCGTAGTCGAGGTTGCCGAGCTGGGTGATGCGCTGGGTGTAGTAGTCGACCGTGGCCAGCTGCTTGCCCGAGCCGGTGTCGGTGCCGGCCCGGACGCTGGTCAGGCCGTCGAGCTCGCGCACGGCCGGGCCGACCCGATCGGCGACGTCGCCGGCGCCGGTGATCAGCTGTTCCACCGCGGTGCGGCGCAGGTCGACCTGGTTACGGGCGCGCTGCAGCTCGGTGCTGAACGCGTCGTTGCCGCCGAGCAGGCCGGCGGCCAGGCCACGTTCGGTCTGCAGGCCCTGGACCAGCTCCTGCACGGCGAGGGCGATGGTGACGTCGCGGGCGGTCACGGAGGCCGTGCGGTAGTTCTCGATCTCGCCGACGGCCACGATGGTGAGCAGCACCAGGGTGGTCGCGACCGGCAGGGCCAGGGTGCGGACCACGCGCTGCCGGATCGTGCCGCCGGTCCAGCGGCGCCGGGTCGCCCGGTTCGCGGGGCCGGCGCTGGGGGCGGGCGGGCTGTCCGCGCCCGTCTCGGTCTGCTCGGCGTCCTCGGCCTGGACGGACAAGCGATCAGCTCCTCTGTCGACTGCCGGCCCGGCGTGATCACGGCCGGCATGCAAAGTCGATATCACTACGGAAATTCCGTGGGGTGGTGATGCAAAGTAGAGAGGCGGCACTGCGCGAAATGCGGCCCCGGGGGAATGGGGCCGATCCTCCATGATCGCCGGAATAGGATCTGCCCTTTGTCCTTGGTGGTCAACACCGGGGAGTGAAATTTACGGCGCTGCAACCTCATTTAGCTGCAACGTGATCACGTACGGTGATTTGGGAGCGCTCTCAGTCGCTGTCTGTGAGGCGCAACCATCGCGCCCCAGCGCTGATGGCGTGTGTCTCCGCGAAACTCGCCAAAGGCAGGAATCGCGGCGATAACGAGTGGAAACGGTCGGGGATCAGCCGTTCTCCGGAGTCATTTCACGGCGCAGCCGGCGCAGGCACCGGGCGATCAGCCGGGAAACGTGCATCTGGGAGATCCCGAGCCGCGCGGCTATCTCGGCCTGACTCCGGTTGCCGTAGAAGTACAGGATCAGGATCGTTCGATCCCGGTCCCCGAGGGTCGCGATCGCGTGGTGCAGCGCCGCCCGGGCCTCGGCCAGCTCGTACCCGGGGTCGTTGCCGCCGAGGGTCTCGCCCAGCTCGTTGCTGTCGTCGGTACCGACCGGTGCCGACAGCGACATCGTAGTGCGCGCCCGGACGCCTTCGAGGCCTTCCAGCACCTGCTCCTCGGTGATGTCCAGGTCCGCGGCGATGTCGGCCACGGTCGGCGACCGGCCCAGCCGCTGCGTCAGCTCACCACTGGACTCGATGATCGCGAGGCGTAACTCCTGAAGCCGGCGAGGCACCCGGACAGCCCAGGTCTGGTCACGGAAGTAACGCTTGACCTCCCCGGCGACGGTCGGGATCGCGAAAGCGGCGAAGTCGACCCCGCGGTCCGGGTCGAACCGGTCCACCGCCTTGATCAGCCCCACGGCAGCGGTCTGCAGCAGGTCGTCGACGGGCAGACCGAAACGGCGATACCGGGCGACGAGCCGCCGGGCCAGCGGCAGCCACGCCTCGATGGCCCGGGTACGCAACGCCGCCCGCGCCGGATGCCCGAGGGGGAGGGCGGCCATCGCCCTCAGCAGCTCGGACGGGGAGGCGTCGGTGCGGACGGGAGTGACGACGGTGGGGCCGGCGACGCCAGGCACGGGCTCTCCTCGATCAAGGAGGTTCGCGATGCCGGGTCTGGGGCAGCGAGCCCGTCACGGGCTCACTCCACCAGCGTAGACCGCAAACCGGGGACCTGCCCGGCGGTCGCGCCGGCGATCTGCTCAGGCGGGCCGATCACCGGTGCCGCCCACGGTCGGCGTGGACGTCGGCCCGGAGCCACCGGGCCGCACCGGACCGGCCGCGTCCCGGATACTGTCGCGCGCCGCGGCGGCGACGGCCTGCGCAGTGATGCCGAACTCGCGGTAGAGCCGCTGGTAGTCGGCCGAGGCGCCGAAGTGCTCCAGGCTGACGATCCGGCCCGCGTCACCCACGATCTCGCGCCAGCTCTGACCGACTCCGGCCTCGACGCTGACCCGGGCCCGCAGCGCCGGCGGCAGCACCTCGTCCCGGTAGTCCGGCGGCTGCTGGACGAACCACTCCCGGCACGGCATCGAGACCACCCGGGCGGCGATCCCCTCGGCGGCGAGCAGCTCACGCGCGTCGAGCGCGATCGGCACCTCCGATCCGGTGCCGACGAGCAGGACCTCCGCGTCGGCGTCGGCCCCGGCCAGCACATAACCACCGCGCGCGGCACCGGCGGCCGGGGCGTACCCGCCCGGTCCCCGGTCGAGCACGGGCAGGTTCTGCCGGGTCAGGACCAGGCCGGCGGGCCGGTCGGTGTGCTCGAGGATCGTGCGCCAGCAGACCGCGGTCTCGTTGGCGTCACCCGGCCGCACGATGTCCAGGCCGGGGATGGCGCGCAGCGCGGCCAGGTGCTCGACCGGCTGATGGGTCGGGCCGTCCTCGCCGAGACCGATGGAGTCGTGGGTCCAGACGAAGACGGCGGGCAGCTGCATGAGCGCGGCCAGCCGGACCGCGGGTCGCATGTAGTCGCTGAAGACCAGGAACGTGCCGCCGTAGGGGCGGGTCAGGCTCTGCAGGGCGATGCCGTTGAGGATGGCGCCCATGGCGTGCTCGCGGATACCGAAGTGCAGGGTCCGGCCGTACGGGCCGCCGCTCCACGCGCGCGTCTGCCGGTCGGCCGGGATGAACGAGTCCTCACCGGTCATCGTGGTGTTGTTGCTCTCGGCCAGGTCGGCCGACCCACCCCACAACTCCGGGAGTACCGGTGCCAGCGCGGCCAGGACCTCCCCGGACGCCTTCCGGGTGGCCATGCCCTTCGGATCGGCCGCGAACACGGGCAGGGCCTCGGTCCAGCCGTCCGGCAACCGCCGATTCCGCAGCCGGTCCAACAGCGCCGCCTGCTCCGGCCGCGCGTCCCGCCAGGCCTCGAAACCGGCAAGCCATTCCTTGTGTACGCGGGCCCCGCGCTCGACGACCCCACGGGTGTGCGCCAGCACCTCGCCGGCCACCGCGAACGTGTCGTCCGGATCGAAACCGAGCAGCCGCTTGGTCCCGGCGATCTCCTCGGCGCCCAGGGCGCTGCCGTGCGCCTTGCCGGTGTTCCGCTTGGTCGGGGCGGGCCAGCCGATGATCGTCCGCAGCTTGATCAGCGAGGGGCGGCCGGTCTCCGCCTTGGCGGCCTCGATCGCCGCCCGCAGCGCGTCCACGTCCTCGACGTACTGACCGGTGCGGGTCCAGTCGATGGTCTGCACGTGCCAGCCGTACGCGGTGTAGCGCGCCGGAACGTCCTCGCTGAACGAGATGTCGGTGTCGTCCTCGATCGAGATGTGGTTCGCGTCGTAGAAGACGACCAGGTTGCCGAGCTGCTGGTGACCGGCCAGCGAACTGGCCTCGGCGGTCAGCCCCTCCATGAGGTCGCCGTCGGACGCGATCACGTACACGTGGTGGTCGAACGGGCTGCCCCCCGGTGCGGCGTCCGGATCGAGCAGGCCGCGCTCGCGGCGCGCCGCCATGGCCATGCCGACAGCGCTGGCCAGACCCTGGCCGAGCGGTCCGGTGGTGATCTCGACGCCGCGGGTGTGCCGGAACTCCGGATGCCCCGGCGTGGCCGAACCCCAGGTCCGAAGAGCGCGCAGGTCATCGAGCTCCAGGCCGTAGCCGCTGAGGAACAGCTGGGTGTAGAGGGTGAGGCTGGTGTGCCCGGCCGACAGGACGAACCGATCCCGGCCCAGCCACTGATCATCGTTCGGGTCGTGCCGCATGACGTCGTGAAAGAGCAGGTAGGACAGCGGCGCCAGGCTCATCGCGGTGCCCGGGTGGCCGTTGCCGGCCTTCTCCACGGCGTCGGCGGCCAGCAGCCGGGCGGTGTCCACGGCCCGGACGTCGAGAGCGTTCCAGCCCACGGCGTCCGCAACCGGCGCCGGCACCTGCCGGGGGTACATGGCCGCCTGGTGGTCGAGCTGGGTCATGACGATCCCTTCCCACGCTCATCACGGACGCCGCCGGGTGGGGCGTCTCGCTGCAGCCGCGGATGCCCCCGACCGGCCCGGTGAAACCCGGGCCTGCACTCAGCCGCCGGGCTGATGCAATTCCCGCAGCGAGGCCCGATCGGTACGGCCGGTCTTGGCCATCAGGCGGGCGACGTGCTTCTCCACGGTGCGCGGGGACAGGTGCAGCTGTTCGGCGATCTCCCGGTTGCTCAGCCGCACGGCCAGCAGGCCGAGAATCTCGTACTCCCGCACGGTGACCCCGGAGGCCCGCAGCGGCCCGGGAATGGCGTCCCGGCCGTCGCGCCGCTGCCCCACCGAGACACCGGCCCGGCGCAGCATCGCCCGGCAGGCCCCGGCGACCGCCGCGGTCTCGGCCCGATGGAAATACTCCTCGGCCTCCCGCAGCCACGCGACCGGATCCCCCCAGCCGTCGGCCAGCGCCGCCTCGGCGCCCAGCCGCAGCACCAGGTTCCGGGCCATCGGATAGATCGCGGCGGCGTCGATCGCGGCCGCCGCCGACACCCCGGCCGCCGCCCGATCGCCGCGCCGGCCGGCCAGCACCGCCCGGGCCATCAGCGCGAACTGGTGATTCCAGCGCAGCAGGGCGGCGCCGTCCCCGAGCGCCGCCTCGTCGAGATCACCGGCCAGCGCGCGCAGCAGCAGATGCAGCCCGAACCGGCCGTTGAGCGGCGACATGGCCGGGTTCCCGCCGTTGGCCTCGGCCGCGTGGCGCAGGTCGTCGAGGGCGCGCTCCCGGTTCTCCTCCAGCAGCGAACAGAACGCCCGGGCCAGCCCGAAGACCTTGGCGTCGGCCCACGGGCTCTCGCCGTGCGAGCGGCGCAGGTCGGCGACCGCCTGATCCATCTCCCGGCGCCGGCTCTGGTGGGCCGCGATCACCGCGCCGGTCTGCCGCAGGTGACCCGCGGTCTCGACCAGGCGCAGCCGGGTCGCCGCCGGCAGCAGGCTGTCGATCATGCGGGCGGCCTCGTCGTAGCCGCCCTGCAACGCCAGCTGCAGCGCCGCGCTCGCCTCGGCCTGATACGCCGCGGTCACCGCGCCGGCCGCCCGCGCGTCCAGGCTGACCTGCCGCAACCGTCGCAGGTCACCGTCGCGGGCGGCGTCGTCGTTGCCGAGCCGGACCAGCGCGTGGATCTCCCAGAGGCGCAGGCCGTGCCCGATCGCCAGCCGCCGCGAGCGTTCCAGGCAGGCGGTGGCCTCGTCGATGTCGCGCTGCCGCAGCAACGATCCCAGCAGCTGCCAGGCCTGACAGGCCACCACCGGCAGATCGCTGCGCTCGGCGACCGCCGCGGCCCGCCGGGCCATGCCCTCGGCCAGGTCGAAGTTGCGCCGGCCGGGCAGTTCGACGACGAGGTGGGCGGCGACCACGTCGATGGCGGCCAGCTCGGCCGGGGTCGCGTGGTCGCCCAGCCGGCGCCGGGCGGCGTCGATCTGGGCCAGGCCGACCTCGGTCGAGGCGGCGAAGACGGCGGCCCAGGCCAGCCGGGTGTGCAGGGCGGCCATCCGGCTGCGCCCGAGCTCCCGGTCGAGGCGGTCGAACTGCTCGACCATGGCCAGCGCGCGATCCACCTGGCCGGCCTCGACCAGCGCCTGGACCAGCTGCTCACTGATGTCGGCCCGCAGCGCGGCGTCGTCGCCGGCCAGCGCCACCGCCTGTTCGAGCAGGTCGACGGCCGAGGCCGCGGCGCCGTCGGTGAGCGCCCGCCGCGCGGCCTCCAGCAGGTGGCGGGCGGCGATCGACCGGTCGCCGGCCTGCGTCCGCAACCGGGCCACGAGCTGGCACAGAACCCCGGGCAGCCCGGGGTCGAGCGCCTCCACCGCCTCGGCCGCCTGCCGGGACAGCTCGACCCGGTAGCTGGAGGGGAACGTGTCGAGCAGCGCGCCCGCGGTCATCGGATGCCGGAACGAACACCAGTCGAGCCCCGCCTCCTGGCTGTCGGCCCGCATCAGCTCGGCCGGCAGCCCGGCGTGCAACCGGCGGCTCAGCTCCTCCTCGCCGAGCCCGGTCATGGCCCGCAGCGCGGCCCGCGGGGCGCGCTCACCGAAGACCGCGGCGGCCAGCAGCAGACGCCGCGGCTCCTGCTCACAGCCCTGCAGGCGGCGGGCGACCCGCCGGGACAACGACCCCGGAACGTACGAGGTGAGCCGCCGGGCCAGGCGCCAGCCCCGCTCGTCGCGGCCCAGCAGCTCACCCTCGATCAGATCGGCCAGCAGGTCCGCGGCCAGCGACGGATTGCCGGCGCTGACCCGCCAGGCCAGGTCGAGCACGT
Source organism: Actinoplanes sp. HUAS TT8 (assembly GCF_051380535.1). NCBI lineage: Bacteria > Bacillati > Actinomycetota > Actinomycetes > Micromonosporales > Micromonosporaceae > Actinoplanes > Actinoplanes sp. HUAS TT8. The sequence continues at coordinate 413,631 of NZ_CP195646.1, forward strand.
CGTCGGGAACCTCCGCGGCCGGGCACTCCAGCCGGGACGCGACGAACGCGCTCAGATCGCCCTGGTCGAACCGGCCCAGATCGACCAGCCCGGCCGCGCCCCGCCGGGCCGCGCTGCCGGCCAGGTCGAGCGCCGGACTGTCGTGGTCCAGCAGGCTGGCGACCAGCGCCACGGGCTGCCCGGCCAGGTTGTCGGCCAGGTACTCGACGATGGTCAGGGTCTCCGGGTCGGCCGCCTGCAGATCGTCGAGCACCAGCAGGCAGCCCCGCTCCCGGCCGGCCAGCCCGAGCAGCCGCAGCACCCCCTCGGCCAGCACGATCAGCGGCTGCTCGTCGGGCACCGCGCCGGGCTCACGCCACTCGGGGATCAGCCGGCCCAGGATCACCCGGTACGGCCCCAGGGTGGCGGCGACGTCGGGGCCGGCCGTCCGGGCGAAGGCCATCAGGGCCTCGGTGAGCGGCCGGAACGGCGTCGACGGGGCCAGGACACTGGCCCGCCCGCGGAGCACGACCATGCCCGCACCGGCGGCGACCCGCCCGCACTCGGCCAGCAGGCGCGACCGGCCGACCCCGCTCTCGCCGCGGACGAAGACACTGCCGCCGGCGCCCTCCCGCGCCCCCGCGAGCACGGCCTCGGCTTGCCGCAGTGGCTTGTCGTGGCCGGACGGGCGGGACGCGGGCGCGGTCATCACAGCCAAGCTACCGAGGGCGAGGCGCGGGTGTCCATCGTGGAACGCGGCGGTGGACCCGCGATCGACGACGGTCGTGGTCACACCAGGTTGGGCGGCACGATGATGCAGCAGCCGGTTCCGGCCACGTACCTGATCAGGTCGTCGCCCCCGGCCAGGCTCGCGCTCGCGCCCCCGGCCACCGGCAGCGCGGCGGCGACGGCGATACCGGCCATCACCAGCACCCGGGCGAATCGGCGCCGCCGGCCACCACTGCTGTTCACATTCTTTTCCATTTATCTGCCCCCAATTCCGCGTCGGTGAGAAGCGGCGGCAACCCGCCGCTTCGACACGCTTTCACGCGGCCCGGGCCGGTACATGGGGGCGTTGCACCCATGTTTTCCGGATCAGGGGGTGCGGCGATGCGATTCGCCGACCTAGATGGGACATGTCGTGATTCCCGGTGTCACTCAGGGTGTTTCGCCAACTGCACAAAGGGGCCAAGAGTCCGGGGCACCGACCGTTTTCACATAGGCGACCAGTGGCTCCGCGGCCAGCCGGAACGCGTCCAGGTCGGCGAATCCGCGGTCGTTCACCGCCGCCGTGAGGTCGTCGCAACCCCAGAGCCCGGCAAAGGTACGGTCGATCACCTCGGTGCGGAAACGCATCCGCCGCTCGGGCCGCCGGGGATCCGGCCGGGGCAGCCGCTCGTTGATCCGCTCGGCCGCGGCCACGATCCCGCGCGCCTGGTCGAGCGCACCGGAGCGGGCCAGCGCGGGCGGCAACTGCCGGTCACCGATCGCCGCGTGCACCGCCGTACCGAAGGATCTCGAAAGAACCCGCAGGACCGCCTCGTCGTGGGCGAGCTCGTGTTCGGCCGGGCCGAGCCAGGCCCAGGCCGCCGAGTCGCGGGGCTCGCCGGCCAGAAGGCCGAGCCGCCGGGCGGCCGACAGCGCGGCGGCCTCCGGATCGGTCGCGTCCTCGGCGTCGCCGATCCGGGCCAGGACGGCGGCCCGGTGCTCGGCCGGGAAGCGCGGATGCAGCAGCATCACGGCGGCGATCGCGGCCGCGTCGCCGACCCACCGGTCACCCACGGCGGCGCCGCCGTGCCGGGCCTTCCAGCTCGCGAAGTACGCGGTGTCGACGTTCTCGATCGGCCGGTCCGAGCCGTCGTGCGGCGCCGGGGCCGCGGGGCGCGACAGCAGCCGCCGGGCGTCCTCGGCCTTGGCGTCCACCGGGTTCGCCGCGTGCCAGGCCAGGAACCGGTCGATCGCGTCGCCGGCCAGGTCCCGGCGCGCGGCCCGCTCCAGCTGCCGGTAGCCGCGCATGCGGAACGGCATGGCCGCGGCCAGGGCCACGAGATCGGCCTGCTCGGCCGGGGTCAGGACGGCGGCGGCGGTGGCCCGGCGCAACGCCACCCGGATGTTGGCCAGCGGGACGCTCAGCGCCCGGTGACCCTCCTCGGCCGGGCCGTGCACGATCGCCACCTCGTCGTCCCCGGTGATCACGCCGTCGCGGTACATCTCGAAGATCTCGCCGACGCCGCGCATGCCCAGCGGCCACAGCTCGGCCGCCCGCAGCGCGCCCATGCTGCTGCTGCCGGCCACGGTCACGCCGTTGCGGAGCAGGTGCAGGATCTCCCGGTGGCGGACCGGCGCGACCCGCATGAACAGGCCGTCGATCAGGAAGACGACGTCGCCCGGGCGGGCGTCCAGGCGCAGCAGGTCGCCGTGCGCCACCGGCGGCAGGATCGTCGCCCCGGGCCGCAGGGCGGCCGCCTCGGCGGTGGCCAGGCTCGGCCCGACAAAAACGAACTCACGCATCGTCGCCCTCCAGACCGGTCGCCAGGGCCCGCTCGTCGAACAGTCGCAAGCCGGGCGCGAACACCTTGCTGACCGGCAGCCCGAGATCGTCGTGGGTCAGGTCGACCACGAACGGCTCGACGCCGGTCCGTGCCTCGATCCGGCCGGCGCAGTAGCGCAACGCCTCGGCCGCACTGCCGGCCGTGGCCACCGGCGCCCCGACGGCCCGGCGGGGGAGTCCGGCGCTGGACAGCGGCGGCTGGGCCAGCGGGTCGGCGAGCCGGTAGACGTCGACGTCGATGTCGTCGCGCGCCCCGGACACCACACCGATCCGCGACTGGGCCGCCTCGGACAGGGCCCGCCCGACCGCCACCGCGGGATCCAGGTGGCAGCCGAAACCGCCGCACATCATCGGCATCTCCACCGACCAGACCGACGCGGCGAAGCAGGGCACCCCCAGGTCGTTGGTCAGCTCACTGACCTCCACGCGGCATCCCGCGCCCAGGATCGCGGCCAGCACCGCCCGGGTCACCGGATGCGCGGCCGTGTCCGGGTCCACGTGCCGGCGCCGGGCGAACGGGATGGCCGGGAACGGTGTCACGCAGTCCCGTTCGATCAGCTCGAACATCGCGTGCAGGGTGGCCTCGTCGGCGGTGTTGCCGATCGCCAGGCCGTTGCTGGTCGGCCGGAACAGCACCTGCGGCCAGCCGCGCCCGCGGGTGAAGTCGAGCTCGATCAGCGCCCGGGGCACCAGCACCTCGGCGCCGGTGCGCAGGCCCCGGCCGCGCACCCAGTCGAGCACGAACGACGGGGTCAGCGGCGAGCGCGGGGCCAGGGCGAGCGCGGACAGGTCGTACGGCAGGGCGAGGTCGCGGGCCGGCGCGGTGACCACGGTCGGCAGGACCAGGTTCTCCGCGTGCCAGGCCTCGATGCTCTCCATGGCGGCGCCGACGCGGGCCTGCTCGTGGTCGAGGCCGGTGCCCATGCTCACCGCCACGGTCCGGCTGTCCGGCCGGTAGGCGGCATGGGTCGGCAGGCCGATCTCGTCGAGCCCGGTCAGATCGGCCACCCGGGTGATCCCGAAGGCGGGCAGCAGCGGGCTGATCCGCTGCCACGTCTGCTCCGCGGTCGCCGAGCGGAATCCGTGACCGGTGCGGTCGGTGACGGTCGTCGTCATGGTCGACTCCCTCCTGCGGCGCGGCGCGCCAGGCCTGGGCCGGGCGCGCCGCGACAGCGAGAACCTGCTGGTCAGAGGATGATGATGATCACCACGAGGCCGCCCGCGACGGTCTCCAGCTGGTCGTCGGTCAGCTCGCTGAGGTCGACCAGCGGCGTCTCCGGGACGTGCAGGATGTGCTGGCCCGGGGTCTTGGTCCAGTCGCCGATGACCTCGTCCTTGGTGAACAGCGACTCCTTCTGGCCGCGGTCCAGGGTGACGGTCGCGCCGGCGTCGACCGGCAGGCCGGCCTCGGTGGCGTACTTGGTCGGGTCGGCGAGCAGCTTGGTCAGTTCGGCGTCGTCGCGCCACACGCCGAGCATCAGCTCGGAGTACTTGCGGACGAAGGTCTCGGGGCTGGCGATGGCGGTCATGGTGTCCCCTTTTCGAGAAGTGGATCCGGGTTCTGTCCATGAGCCTATGAGCGCCTTTCCCCGAGCCCAAGGAAAAATGCTCGATTACATCGATCCGTGCCATTCGAAGCTTTTGGACAACAGGAAATGGCCCGCCGATATCCGATATCGGCGGGCCATTCTTTCCCGGGGGGTCAGGTACAGCAGCAGGGGCAGCAGCAAGCGCACGTGGTGTCCAGGCCGGCCACCACGCTGTCCAGCTCGTCCTCGTCCAGCGCGGCCTCCTCGACCTCGCCGATCGGGGGCACGAACAGGGTGAACGTTCCCGTTTCGAGGCAGTCACGCCAGGCCGCGACCTGGATCTCGAGGTCGGGGGAGGCCAGGCCGTCCCGGACGACGGTGACGGCCACGCCGTCCGGCACGTCCAGGCCGTAATCGAGCAGAAGGCCCCGCGGATCGGTGCCCAATCGTATTTCCGTGGCCGGATCGGCCCAGACGTCGGCGACCAGTCGGCTGTAGGCGGCGATGAGGACCGCCCGTTCCGTGGAATTCATTGTCCCTCCATTCTTCACCTGCCGTCGATCCTGCTGCGGATTGTTCCGCGCGCCAATGCGGGGACGCCGATGACGGTGAATTCCACCGCGGCCGGACCGTCAGCGGAACGGATCGGTGTCATCGTCCGGCCCGGTCAGCAGCTGCCGCCGGGCCAGGGCGTGGAACAGCCCGTCACGGTCGGCCATCAGCGCGTCGAACGACCCCTGCTGGACGACCCGGCCCCGGTCCATCACCACCACGGTGTCGGCGTTGCGCACGGTCGACAGCCGGTGGGCGATGACCACCCGGGACGCCGCGAGCTGCTGCGTGCTGGCGGTGACGACCTCCTGCGTACGGTTGTCGAGCGCGCTGGTGGCCTCGTCGAAGAGCAGGACCCGGGGATGGTGGATCAACGCGCGGGCGATCAGGATGCGCTGCCGCTGCCCGACCGAGAGCGTGCCGCCGCCGAACGGCACCATCGTGGCCATCCCCATCGGCAGCCGGTTGACGTCCTCGTCGAGCCCGGCCATGGCCGCGGCCGCCCACACCTCGTCCAGGGTGAAGTCGCCGGTGCCGCAGATGTTCTCCCGGATCGTCCCGGCGAACAGCCGCCCGTCCTGCAGCACCACCCCGCACTGCCGGCGCACCGCGTGCACGTCGAGTTCGGCCAGGTCCTGACCGTCGTAGAGGACCGATCCGCTGTCCGGATGCTCGAAACCGAGCAGCAGGCGCAGCAGCGTCGACTTGCCGCAGCCGCTCGGGCCGACGATCGCCACGAACTCGCCCGAGCTGACCTGCAGCGAGACGTCCTGCAGCACCGGTGGATCATCCGGGTTGTAGCCGAACGTCACCTGGTTGAGCTCGATCTCGCCGCGCAGCTCACCCGGGTCGATGCGGTGCGGCGGCCGTTCCGGTTGCACGTCCAGGACCAGGTCGAGAGCGGTCAGGCGGGGCAGCGCGGCCAGCACCTCCACCCCCGAGGAGACGAGCACCAGCAGGGAGCCCAGCAGCAGCATGAACGCCACGTTGACGATGAAGAACGCCGTCTCGCCCAGGCCACCGCGCAACGGGCCGGCCAGCAAGGTCAACAGAATCAACTGCCCGGCCACGGGTACGGAGGAAGCCACCGCCATGATCGTGGCCTGCACCCGCCGCACGCGTTGCAGCGCCGTGCGCGACGCCGAGTTCCCGTCGGCCCAGCGGGCGTAGGCCCGGTCCTCGGCCCGCGCCAGCTTGATCTTGCTGATGCCGCCGAGCAGCTGATTGGCCAGCGCCGCGGTCCGATGCTCGACCGGCAGCGCCTGCCGCTGGCGGCGGACCACCACCGAGCCGCAGGCCCAGGTGAACCCGGCCAGGCACAGCGTCACGACGACGCCGTACACCCCGATGGGTGGGCTGGTCGCGAAGAGCAGGCCGAGAATGGTGACGGCGGCGAAAGCCGCCGGAACCGCCTGGGTGAGGATGCCGCTGAGCACCTCCCGGGTGAACGAGATGCCCAGGACCGCGTTGGCCAGTTCCCCGCTGGGATGCGCGCGGAAGAACCGCACCGGCAACCGGATCAGGCGGTCCCAGACCGCGGACTGCGCGGCGTTCTCCAGCCGCCCCTCGATTCGCAGCAGGCGCAGGTTCTGCGCGACCGCGAGCATGGCGGTGACGACCGCACCGGCCAGGAACAGCAGCGACACCCCGCCGATGCCGGAGAACGTGCCCTCCCGGGCCAGCGCCCCCAGCACCAGGCCGGAGATCAGCGGGGTGGCCAGACTCAGCACGGCCACCAGGAAGCCGCTGGCCAGCAGGCCGTAGAGGTCACCACCGGTGCCCCGCAACCCCAGCCGCAGCAGGTCGGACGGGCCGGCCCGCTGCGGCAGCGGCACCTGGACCTGGGTCGCCAGCTTCTGGTAACCGGCCGCCCCGGCCTTGTCCACCCGCGTGCGGGCCCCGGTGTCCGGGTCGACCTCGTGGTAGCGGCCCCGCCGGAACAGCAGCGGCACCGCCTCGTCGGACGGCGACCGCCAGCCGATCAGCGGCCCGAGGTCGCGCCGCCACCAGCCGCCGGGCAGCTTCACCTCGCGCAGGTGCAGGGCGGAACTGCGGGCCACGACCAGCACCGCGGCCCGGTCACCGGTCGGCGGGCGGGTGCGGTCGGCCGGCTCGGTCACGGGAGTCTCGGCGTCCTCGGTCAACCGGCTCAGCATCGCCACCGCGCGCTGGGTGAAGTCGCGGCGCACCTGGGACACCTCGGCCGGCGGGGCGCGATGCGCGCCGAGCACGCCCAGAGCCCGGCGGGCCGAGGCGGCCACCGTCTCGGCGTCGACGCGTTCGCGATCGGCGATCGTACGCCGAAATTCTTCCTCGTCGGCCTCGATGCTGACCTGGATGATCCGTTTCAGCCGGGCCAGATGCCGGTCCACGGCGGGCCACAGATCGCCGGTCAGCATCAGATCCACCGACGACAGACACTCGACCGCGCACGCCGTGACCGCGGTGAACCAGTCCCGGCCGGCCACCATCAGCAGCTCGTCGAGGTCGGAGACCTCGGCGTCACCGGCGTCGTTGCGCATGATCTGGCCACCGGCCGACCGCACCCACCACACCCCGGACACGCTGGTCACCGACGCGCCCGCGGCCAGCGAGCCGAGCCGGCGCGGGGCCAGCGCGGCCGCCTCCCGCGGCGCCTGCCCGATGCGCAGCGTGTCGGCGACGGCCAGCAACGCCCGGTCCAGGCCCGCGGTCACGGCCAGGGCGGTCACCGTGGCGGTCGGCACGCCGTCGGCGTCGACCTGGGCGCGGACCTGATGCAGGAGTTCGGCGGTCACGCCGTACACCCGGGTGCCGGGCAGCGGCACCAGCAGCAGCCGCCAGGCGCCCAGCGCGTTCGGGCTCGGCATCAGCCCGCCGTCCGGGATCCGGGCCACGAAGTGCCGCCGCGACACCTGACCGCCGAGCCGGGACCGGACCGCGAACAGGTCGGCCGCCCCGCCCCGGACCAGGTAGGCGGCGTGCCGGCCGTTGAGCCGGCACGGACCGGCCGGCATCGGCTCGGCCCGATCGGTGAGCCCGGACGGCACCCCGGTCATCTCCATCTCACTGCTCCCGTACGAGTTGGGCGTAGTGGCCGCCGCGGGCCAGCAGATCGTCGTGGGTGCCCTGTTCGACCACCCGGCCCTGATCCAGGACCACGATCAGGTCGCAGTCGCGGACCGTGGACAGCCGATGCGCCACGATCAGGCAGGTCGCGCCCCGCCGCCGCAGGTTGTGGTCGACCAGCAGCTCGGTCTGGGCGTCGAGCGCGCTGGTCGCCTCGTCCAGCACCAGCACCCGGGGCCGGCGCACCAGGGCCCGGGCGATCTCCAGGCGCTGCCGCTGACCGCCGGAGAAGTTCAGCCCGCCCTCGCGGACCAGGCCGGACAGGCCACCGGGCCGGGCCGACACCTCCTGGAAGACGGCGGCGTCGCGCAGCGCGCTGATGATCTGGTCCTCGGCGACGGTCGGGTCCCACATCGTCACGTTCTCCCGGATGGTGCCCTCGAACAGCAGCTGGTCCTGGTCGACCATGGCGACCACGGCGGCCCAGACCCGCGGATCCACCTCGGCCGAGGTGAGGTCGTCGACGGTGATCCGGCCCGACCACGGCTCGTGCAGACCGGCGACGAGCCGTCCGACCGTCGACTTGCCGCTGCCCGAACCACCGACCAGCGCGACCCGCGCACCGGGCGGCAGATCCAGGCTGAAGTCGCTGATCAGCGGCTTGGCCATCGGGTTGTAGCCGAACGTGACGTCGGAGATGCGGACGTGGCCCTCGACCGGGCCGGCCGGCGTCACCGCCCGCGGCACCGCCGGCACCGGATAGCGCTCGACGTCGCGCAGCCGGCTCAGGTCGGCGCTCATCTCCTGCAACCGGGAGCCGAGCGCGGTCAGGCTGGTCACCGGCCGGTTCATCGCGGTCGACAGGCCCTGCATGGCGGTGAGCACGCCCACGCCCAGCGCGCCCTCCAGGACCCGCCGGCTGCCCAGGCCGAGCAGGACCGCGGTGTTCATGGCGGCCAGCAGCGGCGGCACGGCCGACAGCACCGCCGTGGGCACGCCGAGCCGCTGCTGGCCGGAGAGCACCGCCGCGGCCCGCCCGGCGAACCGCTGGAACCCGAGCTGCTCACCGCCGGCCGCCTTGAACGACTCGATCATCTGGATGGTGGTGTAGACCGTGGCGAACAGCTGGCCCCGATCGGCCTGCAACCCGGCGACCGCGGTGGTCCGCCGCATCGACACGTAGCGCAGCACGACCACGTTGAGGCCGGCGAACGCCATCGACAACAGGCCCAGCAGCGGGTCGTACTGGCACATCAGGACGCCGTAGGCCAGCACCAGGAACATGTCGATGGCGGTACCGGCCATTCGGCGGGTGACGACGTCGGCGACCATCTCGTTGCTGCGGATCCGCTGGGTCAGGTCGGCCGCCTGCCGCTGGGTGAAGAAGGCCAGCGGCAGCCGGAACAGGTGCCGGACGAACCGGGCCGCCCCGCTGAGCGCCAGCGTCGCCTCGGCCCGGACCATCAGGCGCTGCTGCAGCAGCCCGGCGACCAGGGTCAGCGCGATCGCCACCAGCATCCCGGCGACCAGCCCGGCCAGCGCCGCCGAATCCCCGCCGCCGAGCAGCACCCGGTCCACGAAGACCCGGGTGAACGTCGGCATGGCCAGGCTGACCAGGGCCAGGATCAGACCCAGCAGGACGGTCAGGGTGACCGTCGAGGCCATCCCGCGCAGCCGGCGGGCCAGGGCGGGCAGGATCCGGTAGCGCCCGCCGCCGCGGCGGAACTCCGGGCCCGGCTCCATGGCCAGGGCGATGCCGGTGAACGCGCCGTCGAACTCCTCCCAGCTCACCGCCCGCGGACCGGTGGCCGGATCGTTGAGGTAGACCTTGCGGCCCAGCCCCTCCAGGACGACGAAGTGCTGGAACTTCCAGAACAGCACGGCCGGCAACGGCAGGTCGGGCAGGCCGGGCAGATCCAGTTGCAGGCCGCGGGCGGTCAGGCCGTACTTGCGGGCGCCCTTGATGACACTGGCCGCGGTCGACCCGTCCCGGCTGACCCCGCACGTCTCCCGCAACTCCTCCAGGGGCACGTGCCGGCCGAAGTGGCCCAGGACGATGGCCAGGGCGGCGGCGCCGCACTCGACGGCCTCCATCTGGATCACCGTGGGCGTGCGGACCCGCCGCTTGCGGGAGCGCACGCGCTGCACCTCGGCGGTCATCGGGCCAGCATCCAGTCGATCGGGTGTTCGGCGGCGATGACGAACCGGGCGGTGACCCGGCTGGCCGAGGTCAGCCGGAACGGCGGTGACGCCTTGGTCCAGCGCAGGCCGCTCGGCGACTCCGGGTCGGGATCGAGCCGGACCGTCACCCGGACCACCGACCCGGCGGCGAGCAGCGTGCCGACGTCCTGCCGGTCACCCAGGAAGGCGCGCAGCGACGCGTCCGACTCGGGGAACGCGCCGACCGACGAGACCGTGCCCCGGATCGTGCCGAACACCGGCTGCGGGGCCGCGTCGGCGGTCACCTCGACCCGGCTCCCGGGGTGCATGACCGGGGCGTACGAGGCCGGCAGCCAGACCACCGCCTGCAACGCGTCACCGGGGGAGTCGAGTCGTTCCATGTCGGCCACCCGGGTGCCCGGCTGCAGCAGCTCGCCCTCGTTGACCAGCCACTGCACGACGTACGCGTCCCACGGCGAGGCGACCGTGCGGATCTTGCCGGCCGGGTCGACGACGCTGTACAGCGGACGGCCCCGGGCGACCCGCTGGTTCGGGCCCACCCACACCTCGGCGACCTGGCCGCTCGCGGTGGCGTCCAGTCCGGACACCCCGGCCGAGTGGACCAGGACGCCGTCGGCCCGGACCGCGCGGACCACCTCGCCGGTCACCGCCCAGATGCCGGCCGCCGCGACGATCACCAGCAGCGCGCCGGTGACCAGCCACGTCGGGACCGTGGCGAGGCGGACGACCTCGTCCAGCTGCTCGGGACCCTCCAGTTTCTGCAGGGCCTGCTTGCGGAATCTCATCGGTCCTCCGGCCTGCGCGAGCCGAGTACGGAATCCTCCGGCCGGCGCGAGCCGAGCAGGAAGTCGGCCACCGCCGGTTCGACCAGCGGGTCGAGGCCGCTGAGCGCGGCGAACGCGGCCGAGTCGCCCGCGCCCAGGGCGCACGGGGCCAGGCCCATGGCGGTGGCGACCAGGTACATCAGCCCGGTCAGCACGCCCGCGTTCTTCAGGATCATCGCGTAGCCGAGACCCTCGTACTTCCACATCAGCCGCTGCACCCGGGCGGTGACGACCAGGACGATCTGCGGGTCACCCTCCATCGCGCTGGCCGCCCGGGCGTACGACACCAGCCGGTCCGCGCCCGGCCGCCCGTTCACCAGCTCCAGCCGATGTCCGTGCGACTCGTAGTGGTACAGGCCGGGATCGAGGCCGTCGCACATGCTGACCAGGGCGTACACCTCCAGCTCGTAGACCGCGCCGGCCCCCGGGTAGGGCCGCCGCGCCACTTCGAGACCGCCGGAGTCGGCCACGTCGGTGGCCCGTTGCACCCGGGCCAGGAACTCGGCCAGCTGGGCCAGGGTGATCGGGTGCCGGTCGTCGTGCCGGCGCAGGCTGCGCCGGGCCCGGACGACGTCGGTCAGCGAGTCGTCGGTCTTGGCGACGGCGTCCAGGTCCGGTTCCGGCAGCGTGATCACCGGGGCTCCGGCGAACTCGTGGCGTACCGGCGGGGCGGCGAGTCGGCCGCGGAACGGGAACGTGCCGCCCACCGGGAACGCGTGCCGCCCCGGCCGGGACCGGTCGTGCAGGGCCAGGTCCTCCGGCGACCAGAAGACCAGCGGCGGATCGTCGCCCTCGGCGGCCCGGTCGGCCGGTGGCACCAGCACCCGCGCGGCCAGCAACTCGTCGAGCACCCGCCCGGCCCCGGCCGCGTCCAGGCCGGTGTCCGCGGCCAGCCCGGCCACGTCGCAGCCGTCGTCCCCGGCGGCCCGGCCCAGCGCGACCGCCAGCCGCGGGTCGAGGCAGGCGACACCGTGATCGCCGAGCGGGCTCGACGACACCAGCGCGCCGGCCTCCGCGCGCAGCGTCGCGAACCGGGACAGCCGGTAGCCGACCGCGGGCCGGTGGCGGGCCGCCCCGGGACGGCCGTCGCCGGCGCCCAGCCCGCGGGGGCGGATCTCGGCGATCGGACGGTCGGCGTCGGACAACCGGCGTCGCAGCCAGCCGTGCCGGACCAGGCGGCGCAGCAACGCGTACGCGGGAAGGACTTTGCCCTCCCCCTCGGAACCGGTGACCAGGCGGCCGACCTCGACCTCACCGACCCAGCCCTCGGCCAGGCGCAGCACCAGGGCTCGCCGGCCGACGCCGAGCCGGTCCAGACGCAACCGGAACCGACTCTGGCGGATCACCACCGACCCGTCCGGTGGCGTCTCCACCTCGGCGTCCTCGCGTATGCGGTAGAACTCCTCCACCCTGCCCACCCTCTTCCGGTCTTGCGGCTCAGAAATAGACGCTGCGCGGATTGGCCGAGCTCTCGTCGGCGGCGACCGGGAGGCGACCCAGCCGCGCCGGGACCTCCCACAACCGGCCCGGCCCGAGCCGGCGCCAGAAGTGCCGCAGACCGGGCACGATCACCTTGACGACGGCCAGTTCCAGATCGGGGCGGGACTGGTCGAGGACGATGACCTCCAGGCCCGCGCCGGCGGCCATCCGCACGCACGCCGCCACGTCGGCCGCCAGGTCGTGGGTGGCCAGCGACGCCGGGGCGGCCCGGGTGCCGGCCGGGGCCAGCCAGGTCTCGTCCTCGACGCGTACGGTGCTCAGCCACTCGACCGTGTCCGGGTCGGTGATGCCGGGCCGGGCCGACCCGTCGGCCGGGTTCTGCACCATCGGCAGGAACTGGTTCAGCTCGGTGATCGCCCGGGTGGCGGCGACCGCCGGATCGAAGTGGGCGCCGAAGCCGATCAGCACGTCCCCGCCGGTGAGCCGGGGCGACACCGCGGCGTAGACCGGGATCGGCAGGTCGGCGGTGAGGTCCAGCAGCCACAGGTCCCGCCGGTAGCGCCGCCGGTAGAGAGTCTGGACGGCGGCCGGCCACGGGTCACCGAACGCGTGCAGGTCAACCCCGGGCACCCGGGAGCGGTGATACCACCACAGCGCCACCGCGTCGCGTTCCACCAGCTCGCAGAAGCCCTGGACGACGGCCTCGGCCGGGCTGTTCCCGGCCGCGCTGCCGTTGGAGTCGGACGGGCCCTCCGGGTGGCCGTACCAGCAGTACGAGGCGGGCAGCGCCCGTGGCCGGTCGTGGGTCAGCGACCAGCCGGCACTCCAGTCGATGACGGCGTCGTCGGACGGTGGCACCGGGATCCGGTGGAAGTGCGACGAGCCGGCGTTGAACCGATCCCGGCCGGCGTACTGCCGGTCGGAGAAGTGCAGCAGCTCGCGGGGGTGCACGGCCCGTTCGGGACCCAGGTCGGTCCAGCTCGCCCGGTGGACCGGGCGGTCGCCGCGCCAGACCCCGCAGTACCGCTCGATCGCCTCGCCGAGCGCGCCGGCCCGGGCCTGCGCCTCGGTGCGTCCCTTGCCGCCGCTCTGCCCGCGCAGGTTGCGCCGCAACGTCACCGGGCTGGTGGCCTGCGCGAAGTTGTGCCCGGCGGAGAAACCGAAGAGCAGGCCGTTGTCGTTGCCGTCGAGCGGCGTCACGCGGGTGACGACACCCAGGTACGGGCTGATGTGCCGGCTCAGCCGTTCCAGGGTCTGCTCGGCGGTCACCGCCCGGCCCTCGGCGCCGGTGTAGGGCGCCGGCGGGAACGTCATCGCCGTCGGTTCCGCCGGCCCGGGGGTTCCGCAGGCCGGGCACTGGGGTTGCCGGACCAGCGTGTGATCCTGGCTGGTCAGATCCCGGCTGTCCAGAGTGATCATCCGCCCGGTCAGCCGGGCCGAGGATCCGGTCACGGCGAGCACCGGCAGCTCGGCCGCGAGCAGCCCGGCCACCACCCCGGCCAGCGGGGGCAGGGTCGCCCGGGCCGCCCGCGGCCGGTCGCCGAGGCGGTCGGCCAGGTACTTCTCCACCTGCTCGTTGTCCTCCCAGCGCCGGCGCAGGCAGACCCAGCAGCCGGTGACCCCGGGCCGCAGGTGCGGGCCGAGCACCAGCACGTTGCCGACCGGGCGGACCAGGGTCCACGAACGGCCGGCTTCCAGGAGGTACGTGTTGAGCGCGTCCAGCCGCGGGTCGGTCATCGCCTCGACGACCACCACGAGCTGGGCGTCACCGGCCGTGTCGAGCCGCCGCCGGAGATCGGGCGCGTCGATCGGGACCCGCTCGACGTGCGGCCCGTGCCCGGCCAGCAGATCGGCCAGCGGCTTGGCCGTGGCCGCTCCGGCGTCCACGACCACGACCCGGCCGCCGGCCAGCCAGCGGTCCGCGGCCTCCGGGTCGACGCCGCGGGCGTCCCAGGCCGCGGCGTGCCCGGCCGGGACGGTGGCCGGGCCGTCGGTCAGCAGGCCGAGCCGGTCCATCCGGCGCAGGGCGGCGGCCAGCTCCGGGACGGTGAACCGGTCGCCCAGCGCGGCGGCCAGGTCGGCGAACGTGCGGGTGCCGTCGAGGAGCCCGGCCAGCGCGGCCGCGGCCGCGTTGTCGATCAGGAGGTTCCGGCCCTCGCCGACGACGGCCAGGTGCCCGTCGACCGGGAAAGGTTGATAGTCGGCGCGAAGCCGGGGACGGCCGGTCAGCGGCACGGGTTCCTCCAGACGTGGGGGCTAGGTCGGCTCGACCGAGGTCGCGGTGTCCAGCAGGCCCAGCACGGTGGCGGCCCCGGTCGGGGGCACGAGCAGCAGGAACACTTCGAGGCGGGACACGGTCAGGGCCTCGCCGGACACCGGCTCGCGGTGGCCGGTGGCGGTGACGTCCGGGCTCTCCACCGGCAGCGTCACCCGGCCGCCCTTCCTGTCGGCGGTGAGCCGATCGGTGGCGTACAGGGTCAGGAAGGTCAGCACCCCGCCGCCGGCCGGCGCCGCGCACGCGGACCATTCCGAACCGGTGAGCGTCCGGGCCACGGTGATGCCGGCCGCCGACATCTGCTGGTGGTAGATCGACCATCCGGCGGCCAGCTGCTGGTCCAGCACCCGGCTCGGGGCGACGAGCTCGCCGGTGCCGGCGGCGATCGTGCGGGCGAACAGTTCGGCGACCAGGGCGCTGCGCTGCGACTCCGGGAGCAGGGCGGTGCCGGAGCCGGCGGTCGCGCCCGCGATCGACCGGGCGGCGGGCGCCATGTCGGCGCTGACCTGCACGTTGTGGCTCAGCCGCCAGGCGCCGTCCGGGCCCTTGAGGAAGTGGCTGACGTCGACCGGGCTCATCTCCTCGCCGGTGAGCCGCAGGCTCGCGGTGGCCAGGAAGCAGGGCAGGTCCTCGTGCGGGGCGGCGAACACCGGGTCGGTGTGCCGGAACGCCGGCTGGGACCGGCCGGTGATCTTGGCGCGGTTCACCGCGGCGACGCTGAACTGCAGCGACGGGCTGGTCTCCTGACCCTTGAGGGCTTCGACGTTCCCGCCGGCCGAGGCGGCCGAGTCGGCCTCGTCGAAGGCGGCCAGGATCGAGGCGTACGCCGGTGACGACGTCCCGGGCGTGCCGGCCACGGCCGGTTCCCCGGCCGGCCCGGCGCAGGCGGTGAGCAGCAGGGCGAGCAGGAGGGCGCCGGCGCCGCGTCGAGGATTGGGCAGGCTCATCCGATACTCCCGGGGTTGATCGCGTACCGTCGCCGTCGAGTATCTGCAGGCGCCGGGGCGATCCGGCCCGATCACGTCGAACCCGGCCGATGCGTTCCCGACCGGGACACCGGACGACGTCATCGACGCCCGGACCGTGACATCAGCCGGTGTCGACCGTGCTGGTGTCCTCCAGGGCCAGGTCCACGTCCGGCCCCTGGGCGATGAACTCCATCACCGACGTGTGCCCGTGGTTCTCCAGCGCGGTCCGGAACGCCTCGGTCAGCATGTCGACCAGGCCCTGGGTCAGCGCCACGGCCTCCTGGTCGACCTCCACCCACGGCCGGCCACCACCGGCGGTCAGCCCCGGGCTCAACGCGATCACCCGGGCGCCGGTGGCCCGGATCAGTTCCTCGGCGACCGAGTGCACGCTGTCCAGCACCTCGCCCAGCACCTGCAGGGACGGGACCGGGCGCACCCCGGTCCGGCGCAGCTCCAGGGCCGACCGCAACGCCCGGGGGCGGACCAGCCGCAGCGTACGGTCCTCGGCGCGGACCACCACGCCGTGCCGGACCAGCGCGTGGACCAGCGACGGCTGTTCGGCGTTGAGCCGTTGCAGGAGCCCGGCCACCGGGTCGCCGGCCGGGTCGCTGTCGCGCAGGCCGAGCATGGCCTCGATCGCCACCAGGTTGAAGCCCTGCCGCTGCAGCGCCTTGACGGTCTCCAGGCGGCGCACGTGGCCGTCGTCGTAGTAGGCGGTCCGGCCCTTGCGCACCGGCGGGGCGAGCAGCCGGCGGGCCTGGTGGGCGCGGATGTTGCGCGGGGACATGCCGACGGTCCGGCCGAGCTCGTCGATCGTGTACTGCACGGTCTCCCCCTTTGCCCGATCACCTGCGGTCATCGTGGCAACGGGGCGGTGGGGGCCGCATCGGTGCGGAGCACCCATGTTTCCGACGACGGGGCGGTGCTCACTACGTACGCCGAAATCGGGTTTCGGTTTTGTCGCCGGCCGCGTGGGTATCGATGACCTCACGCACCCATCGCCCCCGGGCGACGGGTCGCCGGCCGTCCAGACTCCGCGGCCTCGTCATCAGACCAGACGTTGCCAGGAGTCGCGCCATGAGCTCATCTGTCCTGCCCCGGCCCGCACCGGCCGGTAGCGATTTCGCCGCCCTGAACCGCCGCGTCATCGAGGCCGGCCTGCTCGAACGGCGGCCCGCCTACTACGCGGTCCGGGCGAGCGTCGTGGGCGCGTTGTTCGCCGGCGGTTGGGCGGCGTTCTTCCTGATCGGCTCGTCGTGGTGGAACATCGCGCTGGCCGGCGTGCTCGGGCTGGTGTTCGCGCAGGCCGCCCTGCTGGCCCACGACGTGGCCCACCGTCAGGTGTTCCGCACCAGGCGGCCGAGCGCCGTGGCGGGCCGGATCGCCGCCAACGTCGTCGTCGGGATGAGTTACGGCTGGTGGATGGAGAAGCACACCCGCCACCACAACAACCCCAACCACGACGATCTCGACCCGGACGTGCAGCCGGAGCTGCTGATCTGGGCCACCGAGTCGGCCTGGGGCCGGCGCGGGGTGAAGGGTTTCGTCAACCGCCACCAGGCCGGGCTCTTCTTCCCCCTGCTGACTCTGCTCAGCATCGACCTGCGCATTTCCAGCATCAAAGCATTGCGACGTACGGGCATGAAGTGCCGCGCCCTGGAGGCGGGGCTGATGGGCCTGCACGTGGTCGCCTACCTGGCCGCGTTGCTGCTGGTGCTGTCCCCGCTGCAGGCGCTGGTGTTCTTCCTCGTGCACCAGGCGGTGTTCGGGGTGTACCTGGGGATGACGTTCGCGCCCAACCACAAGGGCATGCCGCACCCGGCCGGCGACGAGGACTACCTACGCAAGCAGGTGCTGACCTCGCGCAACGTCTCCGGTGGCCGGTTGACCGACGTGGCCCTGGGCGGGTTGAACTACCAGATCGAGCATCACCTGTTCCCGGCCATGCCGACGCCGAACCTGCCCCGGGCGCAGCCGATCGTCCGGGAGTACTGCGAGCGGGCCGGGGTCTCCTACGAGGAGACGGACCTGTTCACGTCGTACCGGCAGGCGCTGCGCCACCTGCACGCCGTCGGAGAACCGCTGCGCGCGGCGCGGCGCTGACACCAGAACTTTCCTCGGGAACGGGGTAGGTCCTGCGGGCCGCGGTCAGAGGGGGTACCGGCCGGCCCGCAGGATCGCCTCGCTCCGCCCCCACGGATCAGCCCAGTTCAGGCAGGTGGGGGAGCCCGGTGACGATGGCGGCGGTCACCTCGCTGAGGCGCCGGTTGTTGCGGCGGGCGTAGTCGCGGATCAGCGTGAACGCCTCGTCGGGCGTCACCCCGCGGGCCTGGGCGACGATGCCCTTGGCCTGCTCGATGACGATGCGGCTGTCCAGCGCGCCCTGCAGCTGGCTGGTGAGTGCCTCACCGCGGCGGATGGCGCGTTCCTGCAGCAGGCCGATCACGGCGACGTCGGCCAGGGACTGGACGATGGAGATGTCCGCGTGGTCCAGCTCGGTGGCGCTGCCGAACACGCCCATCGCGCCGATCACCTTCTTGCGCAGCCGCAGCGGGAACGCGTGCACCGACACGAAACCGGCCCGGGTGGCGTGCGGCGCGAACCGGGGCCACTTGTCGGTCGCGGCGGCCAGGTCGACGTTGATCACCGGCTGGGCGGTGCGGAACGCGTCGAGGCACGGGCCGTCGCCGTACTGCAACTGGAACAGTTCCATCAGGCGCGCGCTCTCGTCGGAAGCGGCCATGAAGGTCAGCCGGTCGCGATGGTCGGCCAGCATCAGCCCGACCTCGCCGGTGTCGAACAACTCGGCCACCCGCCGGGTGAGCATCTGCAGGAACTCCACCAGGTCGAACTCGTCGACGAGGGTATCGGCCACTTCGACGAACAGCTTCGAGAGCCGCTCGGCGGACACGGTCGTCACAGCGATCTACCGCCTCTCTGCGGCTGCGTGGCGACGGCGGTCACGACATGCCGCTGTCGAACGAAAGCCTACGGGCCACCACATCACGGGCCACCTCACCCAGCGCCCGGTCCTCGACGTACGCGTAGGCGCGCAACCGGGCCAACGCGTCGACCAGAGAAATGCCCAATTGCACCGCGACCATCCCCTGGGCCTGGAACAACTCCGCCCGGTGGCCCATCACCTCGTCCAGCCCGTCGGCGACCGCTTCCGGGCCGGCCCGCTCCTGGCCGTCCAGCAGCGTCGTCACGGCCACGTCGGCGAAGGTCAGCGCGTCGCGGAGCTCGCCCTCGGTCAGCGAGCCCGGCTCGACCCGGAAGACGTCGAGGGCGCCGAGGCGGGCCGCGCCGATCTGCAGGGGGAAGGCGAACACCGCTCGCATGCCGCCGTCGTGCAGCGCGGGCGCGTAGCCCGGCCACCGCCGCATCGCCCCGTCGAACAGGTCGGGCACGAGCACCGGCCGGCGACTGGCGAAGGCGTCCAGGCACGGGCCCTCACCGAGGGTGAACTGCAGCTCCTCCAGGGGCTCGCAGGACGGCTCGGACACTGCGGCCACGCCCCGCATTCCGTTCTCGGCCATCACGCTCACCCCCACTCCGGCGGCGGACAGGTCCCGCCGCGCGGCACTGCACAACCGGCGCAGGGTCCCGGCGACCCCGCCGCGGTCGCCGGCGCGCGCGGGCTCCTCGGCGACCAGGCGCGCCACCCGGAGGATCAGCTCATCCACGGGAGTACCGGCTCATGGCTGCACCTCTCCCTGGCTTGGGGAACCGCCGAGGACCAGGGCAGCAGCGTGTCCGAATGTAGTGGTGACAATACGCCACCAGGAAGGCGGTCGCGTCGCCAGACATCTCACGTCGGGAGCGGAACGGCCGACGATAAGGCCATGGGAAACGGGGGATGCCGATGAACCGACTGCCGGTACTGGTGTCGCCGTACGGCCCGTACGCCGAACTCGCGCTTCATGTGCACGATCTGACCATCCGCGGCCACCACACCGAGACGCTGCTGGCCGCCGACCAGGCCGAGGCGATCACGCTGATGCTCGGCGACCACCGCACCCACCGGGTCAGCCGGCTGGGCCGGATGTACGCGCTGAAGTCCCTGGGCCGGCTGGACGAGGCCCTGCGCATCGCCGAGGACCTGATCACCGACCAGACCCGGCTGGGCGGTCCGAAGGCCACCGACGCCAAGATCATGGCGGACGCGGCCGAGGTGCTCATCGACCTGGGCCGGATCGACGACGGCCTGCACTACGTCGCCCGGGCGATGGCCGTGCTGGACGTGGCGCCGCGCAAGGGTCTGCGCTACTTCTCGGCGATGGCCTCGCTGGCCCAGGCGGCCCGGGTCGCCGAGCTGTTCGAGCTGGCCGACGAGGCGATGCGCAAGTCGATCGAGGCGTTCGACCCGACCGACGACGTGTACCGCTCGGCCGCCGCGCTGACCCAGGCCGAGCTGTGGCTGGAGTGGGCGCTGCGCCTGGACCAGGTCGGCCGGACCGAGGACGCGGCGAACCTGGTCGCCAAGAGCACGGCCGCGCTGGAGTACTGGATCGACCACGGCATCGACTCCCCACTGGCCATCGGGCTGCTCGCCGTCTGCCACGCCAAGGCGGGCCGGATCCGGGAGACGTTCGCCCTGGTCGACGACCTGCTGCCGAGGATGCGCACGGCCGAGCAGCACCACGAGTCGCGCCTGCTGCACCTCGCGCACGGGCTGGCCCTGCGGGCGACCGGCGAGTGGCGGGCCGCCCGCCGCGAGTTCCGGGCCGCCGTGGAACTCTCCGTCCTGCGCTCGCAGCGCCTGCTCTTCCAGTACGAGCTGACCATCACGGCCGCCCTCGAATTCCCCGGCGAGGTCACCCAGGCGGTGCTGGAGTCGCTGCGCAGTCACGTCGAGGCACTGTGGCAGCTGCGGCTGGACCGGCGCACGATGCTGCGCCAGGCCTACCGCCGGGTCGAGCTGGAGGCGGCGCGCACCACCGCCGACCTGGCCGCCACCTCGGACGCGCTGACCGGGCTGGGCAACCGGCGCATGTTCGACCGCCGGATGACCACGGTCACGGCCGGCGGCTCGCTGCTGCTCATCGACGTGGACCACTTCAAGGAGATCAACGACCGCTACTCGCACGGTGTCGGTGACCGGGTGCTGGGCGAGATCGCCGCCGTGCTGCGCTCGCACTGCCGGCACGACGAGGTGGCCATCCGCTTCGGCGGCGACGAGTTCGCCCTGTTCCTGGCGACCGGCGAGGACGAGGCCCGGGCGGTCGCCGAGCGCATCCGCCGGGTGATCCAGGCCCGCGACTGGAACACGATCATGCCGGGCCTGACCGTGACGCTGAGCATGGGCCTGGCCGCGTGCCGGCCCGGCGAACCGGGCCGGGACCTCTACGATCGCGCGGACGCCCGCCTCTACGTGGCCAAGCGAGGCGGCCGCAACCAGCTGGCGGCGGCTTAGACCAAAACCCTATTTGAGGTACGTGGCCAGCCCGATTCCCTGTTCTCTCAGAGCGGTCGCGATCAGACCGGCGATCTGTTTGGCGCCGGCCGCCTCGAAATGGGTGTGGTCGTTGCAGAAGAACGCGCCGACCGCGCCCGTCGTGTAGTCGCCGTTGTTCGGGCACAACCGCAGCGAGTTGTACAGGGCGACGCTGCGCGCGTGCAGGTCGATCACCGACACACCGGCGGCCGTGGCGGCGGCCTTCGTCTCGGTGACGAAACCACGGTTGCCGACGGCGACCGAGCCGCTGCAGGTGATCGCCGCGACCGGGGTCACGAAGATCGGCTTCACACCGCGGGCCTTGGCCGCCGACGCCATCACGCCGAGCAGCTCCTTGAACCGGGCCGTGCCGACGTGCCGCGGGCAGGCCGTGTCACCGTCGTTGATGCCGAACTGGACGATCAGGTAGTCGCCCGCGGCGAAGCCGTTGAGCATCGCCGTCCACCGTGAGCTGTACGCGGTCGAGCTCAGCGCGCACTCGCCGGCCGCGTTCTTGGTGGTGGTCACGTTGCCCTCGTACAGCCAGGTCTGGATGCTGCGGCCGCCGACGGCGCTGTTCTGCACGGTCACGTCCGAGGTGAAGTACGGCGCGAACTGGCTGCCCCAGCCGATCGGGCAGGAGCCGGCGTTCATCATCGTGGAGTCACCGGCCATCCACACCTTCACCGGTGCGGCGGCGACCGTGCTCGCGCCGGTGGCGGCGCACGCCGGTCCGGCCGTGGTCGCGGTGGCGACGCCGAGCCCGCCGACGCTCAGGAGCAGGGCGGTGACTGCGGAAACAATCTTCATGGGGGGCGCTCCTAGAGGCGAGAGCTGAGGATCGGGGCGAGCCGGTCGGCGATCGCCTGATGGCCCTTGTCGTTGGGGTGCACCGAGTCGCTGAGCCCGTCGGCGGGCAGCCATCCGGTGGTGTCCACGTAGAACACGTTCGCGTCGCCGGCGGCGTTACGAGCCCCCACGGCGGCCTGGGTCTCGGTGGCGTAACGACCGATGAACGTACGCAAAGCGAAGATCTTGGTGTTGGGGAACTTGGCCCGGATCTTCGTGAGGAAGGCGACGTACTTCGCCTGGAAATCGGGGCCGCTGACGCCGTGACTCTTGTCGTTGGTGCCCAGGTTGATCACGACGGCGTCGGCCGTGTAGCGCGAGAAGTTCCAGAGATCGGTGCCGGCTTGGCCGCCGCTGGACATCCAGTAGCGCGTCTCGTGCGCCCAGCAGCCGTCACTGGTCTCGGACAGGCACATGCCACCGATTGCGATCTGGGTGTGGTTGTAGCCCAGCTGCTCGCCCGCCTTGAAGGCATAATCGGTCACCGCGAGCTGGCTGCTGGTCGTGCCGGCGGTGATCGAGTCGCCCACGAACTCGACCAGCCGGGGCCGGGCGGGCGCCTTGAACGTGGTCGCGCCGGCGTCCAGGGTCAGGCCCTGGAAGACCGCGTCCCCGGTGTACGAGCCGGCCACCTGGCGGTAGCTGACGATCAGGGTGTGGTTGCCGGCGGCCAGCGCGGCCGGGGTCAGGTTGATCGTGCCCGAGCCCTTGAACGCGGTGAACGGCTTGCCGTCGATGCTCGCCCACAGGTCGACGGTGTTGCGCTGCTGCAGTTTGACGGTCTTGCCGGTGAAACCGACCCGCAGGTACGCGCCGGCCCAGTAGGGGACGTAGGCGGCGGCGTTGGTGGTGTTCCAGCGGCCGACGAAGCTGATGTTGGTGTCGATGGCCGCGGCCGTCGCCGGGGCCGGTGCGGCCTGGGCCGTCACCTGGGCGAAAACGGTCAGCGCGGCGAGTAGGGCGCTCCGCATGAGGCAACCTCCTTATTCGGGAGCGCTCCCAGCATGCGAGGCCATGCAATAGATGTCAATCGATACCCTTGCTCGTTGGGAGCGCTCCCGCGTAACATCCTGGCCATCTCGCACTGACGTCCCGGCAACACTTCATCCCCGAACGTCGAAGCGCTTCGACGGACGTCGTGTGACTCCCCACGAGATCGGACGGACCATGCGCAGACGCACCCTCGCGCTCACCCTGGCCGCGACCGCGGCCCTCACCTCCGGCATCGCCGTCCTCGCGGCCGGACCCGCCTCGGCCGCCGCCGGCTGCACCGTCACCTACGCCGTGAGCAGCAGCTGGCCCGGCGGATTCGGCGCCAACGTGACCATCACCAACCTCGGCGACCCGCTCAGCTCGTGGACCCTGGCCTGGACGTTCACCGGTGGACAGACCGTCACCCAGGCCTGGAACACCGCCCTGACCCAGAGCGGCACGCAGGTCACGGCTCGCAATGCCGGCTGGAACGGGTCGGTCGCGACCGGCGGGACGGCGTCGTTCGGCTTCAACGGAACGACCACCGGCAGCACCAACCCGGTCCCGGCCGCGTTCACCCTGAACGGAACCACCTGCACCGGCGGAGTCACCACGCCGACCGCCGCACCCTCGGGTTCGTCGCCCACCGGCGTACCCTCTGATGCGGTTTGGGTGGATTCTGGGCAGTGGGCGAGCTGGACCAACAACGGGTACACGCTCTACAACAACATCTGGGGCTCCGGCGCCGGCACCCAGACGATCTGGGCCCGGACCGGCACCAACTGGGGCGTCGTGGCCAACCACCCGCGCACCAGCGGCGTGAAGTCCTACCCGAACACCGGCAAGACCCTGAACCGGACGCTCAGCTCGCTCAGCACGTTCACCAGCTCGTTCAACGTGTCGGTGCCGGGAACCGGCGACTACACGACCGCCTACGACATCTGGGCCAACAGCCACGCGTACGAGGTCATGCTCTGGACCAACCAGGCCGGGGCGGTCGGCCCGATCGCGGAATCCTACGACGCCAACGGCGCGGTACCGACCGCGAGCAACATCACCGTCGGCGGAAGCACCTGGAACATCTACCGCGGCTCCAACGGCGCCAACGCGGTGTTCTCGTTCGTGCGCACCAGCACCAACTCCGGGACCATCGACGTCCTGGCCGTCCTGAACTGGCTCAAGACCAACGGCTGGTGGGGTGACGTGACCGTCGGCGAGGCCCAGTTCGGGTTCGAACTGACCGGAACCGCCGGCCAGTCCAGCTTCACCGTCAACAGCTTCTCGCTCAACTACAGCTGAACCACGGGCACGGGGCGGCCGTCGCCAGGGACCCACACGGGCTCGACCGGCGGCCGCCACGACCGAGGGTGGACCACACACCCCTCGAGTCGAGAAAGGCGGGAGTGACATGTCACCCCTGTTCCGCATCCACCTGATCCGCGGCGTCATCGCCATCGCGTGGTCGGCCGCCTTCGCCGGCGTCCAGCACGACCTGACCGCCGCCACGGTCGCCCTGCTCGTTCTCTACCCGGTGATCGACGTGATCGCGTCCCTGGCCGACGTGCGCGAGAACCGGGGCACCCCGGCGCGGCGCCTGCAGATCTTCAACACCGGCCTCAGCGCGGCCACCGCCGCCGGCCTCGGACTGGCCGCGATCAGCGGCACCGGCGCCGTCCTGTTCGTCTTCGGCCTGTGGGCCGTCATCGCCGGAGCAGCCCAGGTCACCGTCGCCCTCAACCGCCGCCGCGTCCTCGGATGGCAGTGGCCGTCACTGCTGGCCGGCACACTCTCGGTGATCGCCGGGGCGACCTACCTGCCGGTCGCCCTCGGAGACGCACCCAGCCTGGCCATGCTCGTGGTCTACACCGCGGCCGGCGGGACGTTTTTCGTCCTGCAGGCGATTGGGCTGGCCTGGAGGCAGCGCCGCCTCCGAGTCACAACGGTGAACTGAAAGCCGGCCCGACCTCGACGGTCGTGGTGACCCGCACGAGCGCCGGGAAACGCGGCGTCGAACCGAAACCGAAACGGACCGGCGGATCGACGGCGGCGAGCGGCCCGAGATCGGCGCCGTCCAGCGTGGCCGTCGCGGTGGTGATCCGGTGCAGATCCTGGACGGCATACCACTCGCGGCGGCCGTTCCCGGCACTGCCGTAGGTGCGGACACCGTTCATCAGCCGGGCCGGGACGTCCACCAACCGCACCCACGGCAGCTGCCGGGCCAGCGGCGGCGGCACCGCCCGCAGCAGACGGCCGAGCCCGCCGCGACCACCGGTGCCGAACCGCAGCACGAGCGGGCCGGCCGTGACCGACCAGGCCGAACCGCGCCGGGCCACCGCGGTCGGCTCCACCTCGACATGATCGAACGAATACGTCTCGGCGATGAACCGACCCAGCTCGGCGGTGGGCGCGACCAGCCGGCGGCGGCCGTCCGGGTGCTCGATCATGACATCGCTGACCGGGCCGAACGGGGAACGCGGCCAGTGCCCGACGACCAGCCTGGTGCCGCTCGCCGTGCCGATGCCGGCGATCCACCCGTCGAAACGCACACGCTGCATGGGTCGGTGATACCCCGGACGGCTCAGACGACGCCGGGCCGGGTGATCCGCAGGGCGAGCAGGCCATGATCCAGGCCGACGATCAGCGTGTCGTCGACCGCCAGGCAGCTCAGCGCCGGGTGGTACACCTGGATGATCCGGATCAGGCGGCCGGTGGTGGGATCCCACAGGCGTACCGTGCGATCCAGGCTGGTGGAGACGATCACGTCGCGGCCGGCGTAGAGCATCGGGCAGACGCCGGTGACGTCACGCTCGTGGCCGAGCAGGGTCATCTCCGGGCGGCCGGACTCCGGATCCCACAGGGTGATCGTGCGGTCGGCGCCCGCGGAGACCAGCAGGTCCCGGCCGTTCACGGTTACCGGGCACAGAGCATTCACTGCCATGAGGCTGCGGCCGGGCGACGCCCAGTGAAGGGCGCCGCTTGGATCCCACAGCCGGACGGTTCCGGCCGTGTCGGCAGCCGCTAGCGCCACACGGCCCTTCCGGGACACGACCGTCAGAGCAGTCACCCACTCGCTCTGATTGGCGAGGCGGCTGCGGACGACGCGGTCATGGAGGGTCCATAGCCGCACTATCTGATCGTCACCTGCCGAGGCGATCAGTTCTTGGTTGTCTTCTCGGATGACGCAGACCGCGCTCACCGAGTCGTAGTGTTCGTGCATCGGCTCGCCTGGTGGCGCTGACAAGTCGTCCCAGAGCTCGACGGCGCCGCTGCTGTTCCCGGCCGCGATGACGACCGTGCCCTCGTCGTCGGCTACGCATAGGCTGGTGACGGTGCCGGACTCGGCACGTAGCTCGCAGCGCTGCTCGCCGGTGAGCGGATCCCACAGCCGGATCCCGTCGTCGCCGCCGGCGGACGCCACCATCGGGCCGTCTTCGCCGGGAACGATGCAGAGCGAGGTCACGGCCTTCAGCTGCCGGGCGTCCGCGATCGGACCACGCCGCGGCGCATCGGCGTCCCAGAGGCGGACCGTGCCGTCGTCGCCGGCCGTGGCCAGTACCGGACCGTCGTCGGTGGGCAGCTCGCACACGGCCCGGATCCAGCTCGAATGGCCGGTCAGCGGCTCACGCTCGGACCAGTCGGCGCTGTCCCAGAGCCGGATGGTCCCGTCCTCCCCGGTGGCTGCGAGAAGGCGTCGGCCCTGGGTGTCGAGGGTGCAGAGATCGGTCAGCGGGCCGCCGGTGTCGAACCGGCCCACCTCCTCGTCGGTCTCCGGATCCCACAGACGCACGGTGCCGTCGTAACCGGCCGACGCGACCAGCGCCCGGCCCGGTGACAGCCGGAGTGCGTGCAGGGTCGTCACCCAGCCGTCGTGCCCGGTCATCTTGGCCAGCGGCGCGCCGGTCAGCGGATCCCACAGCCGCACCGTGCCGTCGTATCCGGCGGACGCCAGCAGGTCGCGGCCACCGCTCGGGACGTGGGTGACCGCGGTGACCCAGCCGGCGTGGTCGTCGAGGATGTGCAACATCGTGCCGGTGGCCGGCTCCCAGATCCGGACTGTGCCGTCGTCACCGGCCGAGGCCAGCAGGTCGCGGTCGGGCAGGGGGATCGTGCAGATGTTGCGCACCCACTCCCCATGTTCACGCAGCTCGCGCACGAGGATCCGGGTGAGTGGGTCCCACAGCCGGATCGTGCCGTCGAGACTGGCGGTGGCGAGCAGCTCGGATGTCCCGGCGCGAACCGAGCAGATGCCCCGGACACCGTCCTGGTGGCATTGCCAATCCTGCTCGGACTGATTCGTCCGCGGATCCCAGAGCCGGACCGTCCCGTCGTCGTCGCCGGACGCCAGCAGGGTGCGG
Source organism: Actinoplanes sp. HUAS TT8 (assembly GCF_051380535.1). Lineage (NCBI taxonomy): Bacteria > Bacillati > Actinomycetota > Actinomycetes > Micromonosporales > Micromonosporaceae > Actinoplanes > Actinoplanes sp. HUAS TT8. The sequence continues at coordinate 440,591 of NZ_CP195646.1, forward strand.
CCGTCCACCGTCACCGGGCAGACGTCGAAGACCGCCTCGGCATGGCCTTCCAAAAGAGTGCGCTCCTGGCGGGGGAGGGTGTGCGCCCACAGCGCCCGGTAGGGTACGTCGCCGGTGGTGTCCGGGTTGATGTCGCAGTCGAGCCGGTCCAGAGTGTCGGCGACCGAGAACAGGGCGGCGCGGTCGGCGGGCGCGGCGCCGATAGCGGCCGGCGCCAGCTGGAGCAACTGGGTGCGCGCGCGGGCCCGCACCCCGTGCGCAAGGCTGGCGACCCGCACCACCCGATCCAGCCGGGCGTGCAGCAGATAGCCGTCGTCGCACAGCAGCCGGTCGAGCCGTCCGGTCCGCGCGGCGTGCTCGGCCAGATTGGTGAGCAGATAATCGGGGGCGCGGGTCCATCCGGTAGTGCTGCCCGCCCCGATCCACGCGTCGACCAGGTGACTCTCGTCGCGGCCGGGATCCTCGCGGGCGGCCCGCAACTCGTCGTTCAGGGCCTGGTGGAACAGCCGATAGTTGATCTCACGGGCGCCGCTCGTCTCGACCAGGAAATTCGCCGCCGACGTACGCGCGAACGCCGCCAGCTCCGCCTCGGAGACCTCGGCGCCCAGGGCCCGCACGCCCGCCCGCCACAGCGACAGCGGCAGCCCCGGCGTCTCCGCGTAGGCCAGAACGGTGAGGGCGCACCGCGCCGACGCCGACCCGGCCGGGGACAGCGTGTCCACGTAGCTGTCCATGGCCGCGCCGACCCCTCCGGCGAACTGTACCTGCGAGGGGTCGAGCGCCACCGTGTCGTTGCGCGCCCGCGTCCGGGCCAGAAGACCGGCGACCAGGAAATTGGCCCGGGCCAGGGCCGCGATGCGGCGGGCGACCGGCAGGGCGACCGAGATCTCCGCGTACGGATTGCCGGGGCGCTCGTCGCCGACCAGCTGAAGGGTGGCGCGCGCGTACTCGACCAGGTCGGACTCGGCGAAGTAGGCGGGCTCGTCGAGATCGATCACGTGCCGCTCCGGGGCCGCCCCGAACAGGTCCAGGAGGCTGCCGAGATCGTCGCCGCGCCGCGTGCCGACGGCGACCTGCACGCCGACTCCGGCACATGTGCGGGCCAGTGGCAACAGCACCGTGGACAGGAGCAGCCGGGCCTGTTGCGGGGTGGCGGCCTCGTCGAGCGCATCGACGATCAGGTTGAACCGGACAGCACGCCCGGCCAGGTGGTCACGCAGTGCGGACGGCAACTCGTCCGGTGCCTGCGGCAACCGGGCCCCGGTCGCCTTGGCGATCTCGATCGCGACGTCCAGGGCGGTCTTGCCCTTGGCGTGGATCGCGCAGGACACCGATCCGGTCGTCGCGCGCACCGCGGTGTCGTCGGCCGGGAGCCCCGCGCCGATCTCCGGATCGGCCGTGGTGACGATCCGGCCCAGGACCGCCGACTTGCCGACGCCGGGGGAGCCGGTGAGAACGAGCGGGCGCCCGGCAGCGGTCGGACGATCCAGCCACTGCTTGATCCCGAGCAGGGCGGCCTCGCGCCCACGGAACCGGAACCCGCGCTCGGACCGCACCGCGACACCCCGGGCGCGGGGCAGCCAGTGCTGGCCGGCCTCGGCGTCGGTGGTGAGGGTCCACCCCCAGGCGGCCAGCGCCGCGTCGTCGGCGTCCCCGGCGCGCCACCTCGACATCGCGCTCAACCCGATCGCAGGCAGATGCTCGTCGACATATCGGAACGTCAGCGCACGGCCGTGGCCCTTGTCGTTGTGCTGCTCGACGATGCCGACCACAGCCTCGTAGTCCGGCGACCACAGTGCCGCGCCACTGAACCCCTTGGCCAGGCCCGCGTCGGACTCGTTGGTCAGCTGGATCTTTCCCCAGGAGAGCCCCTCGGTGACCCGGCCGTGTGCGGTGCTGCCGTCACCGGAACCGTTCGGGAAGCCGAACGCCCACCACGACCGCTGCAGCAGGGCGTGCTCGGGCAGGCAGCGCAACCGGGCCGGCCGGACCCGGGCCGGCACCGGCTCGGTCAGCTCCAGCAGGGCCAGGTCGATCTCGTGCCTCGGCATGCCGTCGGCCCGGCATCGCGCCACCCGGCGTCGCACCCAGAAGCCCTCGCCGGACTTGGGGAACGAGATCCACAGGTCGGGCCGTAGCTTCCCGGCCAGGCAGGCGACGTGAGCGCAGGTCAACACCAGGGACGGGCCGACCACGACACCGGTGCCGATCGCGGTGGTCGAACGCTCGCCGGTGTGAATCGCCACCGTCCACGAGGCGTTGCCGGGTGCGGGGTTCATGAGTGAGGACCGATCAGGGCCGGCCGGCCGGTGCGGTGTCCGGCCGCCAGGACAGGGTCACCTCGAAATTTCCCTCGGTCGCCGCGCGGGCCACCAGCCAGTTCGCCGTCCCGGTCACCTTGACACCGAACTTGACCTCCACGCCGTCCGGCGCGAGCGCGCGGGCCTGGGCGAGGATCTCCCGGGCCGCTTCGATGGCCGGCGTCGCCGCTGTCCGGACGCGCCCGGCCACGTCGCCCACGCCGGCGGGCTGGAAGCCGTTCACGGGATCGATCTCGAATTGCGCGACCGTCGTGCCGTCCACCTCATACGTCACGATCTCCGACGACACCGGCACCCCCTGGGAATGAGCTCTGACCGCGCGCTCGGATTCACGTCGCCGCAATGCTGCCCGGGGCTTCGGGTCGTTGGCAACCGGCCCCGCATGATCCTTTTCCGTGATCGTCGAGAAATTGCGTGATCAAGGCGGTGTGCTGGTCATATAGAGATCGTTGAGTCGCTGGTTGTCGGAAAATGGCAGCGGGGCCTCGAACGCCTTGCGCCGCGCCTGCCGGATCGGCAAAATCGGGCCGGTGCGCGGCCCCTGCCTCGTCCGCCATCTTTGATCAATGCGCCGTGCTGAGGAGCAGCGAAAATGCCGGAAAATGATCTTACTCCTGCGCAGCGCTTCGTGCTTCTAGTGTTGATGGGAAGGGCGTCCTCGCTGCCTAATGCAGAGATCAGCAATAGTCTGAAGGCGGACAAGCGAAATGATCTCGTCAAGCGAGAATTGATCGAGGTCACTGGTAAGCCGATGCAGCTGGAATTGACGCAAAAGGGGCACGATCGAGCACTGCGTGAACTCGCGGGGCCACAACCGGAGAGGTCCGGAGCGATCGGGCTCGCGCTTTATACCTACCTCCGCTTCGTGGATCAGCTGATCGAGGCCACCGGAATCGAACCCCGGGCGCTGTTCCAGCTCCGCGACCTTCACCGGGTGATTCCAGCGACTCAACAATCCCGTGTCGAGGAAGGCATCGGCGAGGTCGGGGATGACCTCGATGGGCAGGTCCGCAAGATCTATGCCGAGCTGGTCGGCCGGCCCGGCGGCCACGTCATGCTGGCCGACCTGCGCGACTCCCTGCCCGGCGTGGAGCGGTCGGAGCTCGACGCGACCCTCGTACGGATGAATCGCTCCTCCGACGTCCACATCACCCCCGAGTCCAACCAGAAGTCGCTGACGGCACGCGAGCGGGCGGGCGCCGTCAGCATTGGTAACCAGGAACGACACCTCATCGCCATCGTCTCGTGACGGGATGCGGCCGATGAATCCCGACGAACGGCAGGCCCTCACCGCGCTGCGCCTGAGCTGGGCGCCGACCCCGGACGACGTCTGGCGGCAGCCGCCGTACCACGTCGACGGCCTCCACCGGGATGTCGTCGACCTGGTCCTCGACGGTGTCGCCGAGGCGAAAGGCGACGAGAACCCGATCGGGATAGCTCTTCAAGGGCAGCGCGGCACCGGCAAGACCCATCTGCTCGGCACCGTGCGGGAGCGGGTGCAGGCCGAGGGCGGCTACTTCTTCCTGGTCGAGCTCTTCGAGTCGAAGGCGTTCTGGCGCAGTACTGCCCAGCACATGGTCGAGGGGTTCGCGCGGCCCCGGGCCGACGGGGAGACCCAGCTGACGTTCTTACTCAAGCAGCTGGCTGAGGAGCTGGACATGCCCCGGCCGGTCCGCCGGGCCGTGATCGGGGAGTACGACATCACCCGCCCGGCGCTCGACGCGTTCGTCGATCTGCTCCGTAAGCGCCACCGCCAGGTCGGTATGGAATGCCAGGACACGGCTCGCGCCCTCGTGCTGCAGGCTTCGAGCTCGCTGGCCGCCCAGGACGTGGGCGACTGCTTCCTGCGGTGCAACGACGAGGAGGAGGCGGGCAGCCGGGCCGCGTGGGGCATGCGCCGCGGCAAACGTTCGGCCCAGGAGATCGTCCGGGACGTCTCCCGGCTGCTCGCGCTGACCGGGCCGACCGTCATCGCCGTCGACCAGATCGACCTGCTGATCCGCCAGTCGGTCAAGTCCACGGCGGCCGACGACCGGACCGACTGGCAGACCTCGCTGCTGCTGGAGCAGATCGCCGGCGGGCTCATGACCTTGAGGGAGAACACCCGCCGTACCCTCTCGGTGGTCTCCTGCCTGCCCCGGACCTGGCAGGACATCAAGCAGCAGGCCACCGACACGGTGCAGGACCGTTTCCGCGAGGCCGTCTGGCTCAAGGAGATCCCGACCGCCGAGCTGGCTCGCGAACTGGTCGAGAAACGGTTCGGCCGCAAGTTCGGCGAGGCCGGTTTCACGCCGTCGTACCCGACGTGGCCGATCGATCCGGCCGCCTTCACCGACGACTTGCAGCTGACCCCGCGGGAACTCTTGCGGACGATCGACAAGCATGTCCGCAAGTGTCTGTCGTCCGGCGTGATCGAGGTGCTGCACCAGCTGGTGGCCGTGCCCGACGGCACGAGCGTGGACTTTCCGCCGGCCGAGGAACCAGCGCCGCCGACCGCGGCCTGGGCCGGTTACGATCGCGACTTCGACTCGCTCGTCGAGGCGGCCGACCCGGCCAAGGCGCTCGCGCAGGACACCGAGGACCTCGTCGTTCCCGAACTACTGCGGGCCGGGCTCACCGCCTGGATCGCCGAGCGCGGCCCGGCCGGGCAGTCCTTCAGCATCGACCCGCCGACGGGCGGGAAGCCGGTGCTGCATGCCCGGCTCCGTCAGGCGGTCGGCGGCGAGACGGCCGAGGACGAGGAGCACTGGTCGTTCCGCGCCGTCGCGTCGGCGCAGCCCATCGCGGCGCTCAACCGCATCCGCAACGCCGTCACCGGCGCCGGGCTGACCGAAGGGGTGACCAAACGGAAGCTTTTCCTGCTGCGGACACCCGAGTGGTCCGGTGGCCGGCGCACCGGCGAGGTGCTGGAGAGCTTCCGGCAGGCCGGCGGCCGGAGCCTGCCCTTCGACGAGACCGACATCAAGCAGCTCATGGCCCTGCGGGAACTCATCCGGCGGCACGGCGAGGAGACCCTGCGGCCCTGGTTCGAGAAGCGTGGGCGCACCGCCTCGATCGCGGTGCTGCACGAGGCCCTGCACGACGGAACGGCTGAGCGGCCCGTCCCGGCCCAGACCCCAGCTGCCCCGGCGCTGACCGAGGTGGTGAAACCACCGACCGGCGCGACGGACGACGCGGTGCCGCTCGGCGCGACCGCCGACGGGAGCCGGGTGACGGTCGGACTGGAAGCACTGCGCCGGCACACCGCCATCTTCGCCGGCTCGGGCTCGGGCAAGACCGTGCTCATCCGGCGCCTGGTCGAGGAGTGCGCGCTGCGCGGCGTCTCGGCGATCGTCCTGGATCCGAACAACGACCTGGCCCGTCTCGGCGACCGGCAGCCGCAGGCCCCGGAGTCATGGTGGCCCGGCGACGCGGAACGAGCCGAGGAGTACCACGCGAACACCGAGGTGGTGGTCTGGACGCCTCGCCGCCAGAGCGGGCGGCCGCTGAGCTTCCAGCCCCTCCCGGATTTCGCCGGCATCGGCGACGACCCGGACGTGTTCACCGCGGGCATCGACGCCGGCGTCGCCGCGCTGGCGCCGCACGCACGCGCCGACGGCCAGACCGAACGGGCCCGGCTCAGCAAAGCGGTGCTGCGCGAGGCGCTGACCCGTTTCGCCCGCGGCAGCTCCAGCGAACTGCCGCGCTTCATCGCCCTGCTCAGCGACCTGTCCGAGGACATGACCGCGCTCGGTGAGGACGGTGTGAAACTCGCCGGCAAGATGGCACAACTGCTGACCGCCGCGATGATCAACGATCCGCTGTTCGCCGGTGCCGGCGCGCCGGTCGACCCCGGCGAGCTGCTGACGCCCACCACCGGACGGCGCGCCCGGATCTCGGTGATCAGCTTCGTCGGCCTGCCGGAAGAACAGCAGCGGCAGACGTTCGTCAACCAGCTTCAGCTGGCCCTCTTCGCCTGGATCAGGCGGCACCCGGCTGGTGATCGGCCACTGGGCGGGCTGTTCGTGATGGACGAGGCGCAGACGTTCGCCCCGTCCGGCGCGATGACTGCATGCACCCACAGCACACTGGTGCTCGCCTCCCAGGCACGTAAGTACGGCCTCGGGCTGGTCTTCGCCACCCAGGCGCCCAAAGGCCTGCACAACCGCATCCCCGGCAACGCCGCCACGCAGTTCTTCGGGCTGCTCACCAGCATGGCGCAGATCGACGCCGCGCAGGAGATCGCCCGGGCCAAGGGCAGCAGCATCGCGGACGTCGGGCGCCTCGGCCGGGGCGAGTTCTACGCCGCGGTCGAGGGGTCACCGTTCGTACGCATGCGGGCGCCCTTCTGTCTTTCCCACCATCCGAAGAGCCCGCTGACGAGCGAGGAAGTCGTCGACCGGGCGGCCGCCTAGCGCTGGTCGAAGCCGGCCCCGGCGCCGGTGGTGGCGCCGGGGCCGGGGTGGTCAGCCGCGGACGTCGAGCTCGTAGATCCGGGCCGCCGTGTTCCCGTCACTGGCCGGGGTGACCACGTTCAACCGGACATAGCGCGCGTCCGCGTCGATCGTCGTCGTCGTGCTGTCCGCGGTGTTGCCGCGGACTGTCGCCCGGGTCGTCCAGGTGCTGCCGTCGGTGGAGGTGAGCAGGTCGAAGTCGCGGGTGTTCCAGGACGGGTACTCGCCGCCGGCGCCGGCGTGCCGGATCACGACCGAGCCGACGTGCCGGGTGCTGCCCAGGTCGGTCTGCAGCCATTTGCTGGACCCGGTCGAGCACCACTTGTCGGTCCAGCCGCCGAGCCAGCTGCCGTTGACCGCTTTCTCCGGGCCTTCGCCGGAGCCGCAGGACGAGTCGGCGGTGGCCGGCCGGGTGAGTGCCAGGTCGGCCGGGGCGCTGCTCGATCCGTACACCTCGAGTTCGTAGATTCTCGTGGCGGCGGATCCGTCGTTGGCCGGGGTGGTGACGTCGAGCCGGACGTAGCGCGCCGTCCGGGCCGGGATCGGCGAGTAGGTGCGGCTGGCCCGCGCGCCGCTCACCGTGACCGCGTTCGTCCAGGTCGTGTTGTCGGTGCTGGTGGCGATCGTGAACGCGCCGGTGTTCCAGTTGGTCGGCTCCCCGCCGAGACCGGCGTGCTTGACGACGAACGAGGACACGTTCTGCGCCGAGCCGAGGTCGACGGTCAGGGTTCGCGGAGTCCCGGTCGTACAAAATTTGCTGTTGCCTTTAAGGGTGCCGTCGACCGCTTTGGCCGCGGTCTCGGTGGTGCCGCAGGCCGCCGCCCCGGCGGTGATGGTCTTGCCGAGGGCCAGGTTCGTGCCGAGGTCCGGCTCGGCGGGGGGTTGCTGCGCGCCGTCGCCGAAGCTGGGCGGCACGTCGCCGGCGCCGGTTCCCCAGGTTCCGGGGGAGCTGCCCATCCCGTACGCGATGGTGCCGCCCCCGGCGATGTCCGGGTAGCGCAGATAGTTGTGGCTGGTCGCGGTCCCGTTGACGGTCAGCGACTGGACGTAGCGGTCGGTCGCGCTGCCGCCGGTGATCGTGATGTTGCCGCCCGGCCGCTGGATGAGCGCCTGCGGGAACAGCCCGCCGTGCACGGCCAGGGTGTCGGCGCCGGGCGTGACCGGGTAGAGGCCGAGGGCCGCCCACACGTACCAGGAGCTGGTCGCCCCGAGGTCGTCGTTGCCGGGCAGCCCGCCGGCGCCGGTGGTGAACGATTCGCTCATCACGCGGCGCACCGCGTCGGACGCGCCGGCCGGTTTGCGCGCGTAGTTGTAGGCCCACGGCACGCCGTGCTCCGGTTCGTTGCCGACGTAGAAATAGGGCCGGGAAAGACCACCGTTGAGTTCGGTGAAATGGTGATCGAGCCGCTGCACCGCGGTCGCCGGGCCGCCCATGAGCGTGACCAGCGCGCCCAGGTTGTGCGGCACCATCCAGGTGTACTGGGCGGCGTTGCCCTCGGTGTAGGGGCTTTCGGTGGCCGGGTTCAGCGGCCACGCGAACGAGCCGTCGCTGTTACGAGTGTGAATGTACGACGATTCCCCGTTGAACAGGCTGCGCCAGTACTGCGAATGCGTCGCATACGTGTTGTAGCCCGTCGTGTCACCCAGCGCCTTGGCGAACTGGCTGATCGCGAAATCGCTCGACGCGTATTCCAGGGTCTCCGACGGATTCCCGGGAATGAAATGCCCGCTCTCGTACGTGCCGCGGTTGCCGCGCAGCACATAGCCCTGCGTGCTGCCCCCGGTGGCGCTCTTCTTCATCAACGTGAGCGCGGCGGCCGTGTCGAAGTCGCGCACGCCGAACGCGTAGGCGCTGGCCACGATGATCGGTCCCGGGTCGCCGGGCATCACGAAGTCCTCGATGCTCTGCTGCGACCATTTCGGCAACAGCCCGCCCTGCTGCCCGTCGAGCACCATCGACTTGACGATGTCGGCCATCACGTCCGGCGCGATCAGCGCGGTCAGTGCCGCCCACGACCGATAGATGTCCCAGCCCGAATAGTTCTGATAAACCGGATGCGACGCGGTGTGCACGACGCCGTCGAATCCCATGTACTGCCCGTTGGTGTCACTGGCGATGTTCGGATTCATCAGCACGTGATAAAGCGCGGTGTAGAACTTCTGCAGATCGGTCGTCGCGCCCCCGCCGACCTGAATCCGATTCAAAGCCGAATTCCAGGACCCAAGAGCATTTGCGCGTACGGTCGTGAAAGCGCCCGCCTCGGCGGTGGCGTTGTTCTGCGCGTTGGCCACGCTGACGAACGAGATCCCGATCGTCGCGTTGACCACCGCGTTCGAGGTCGTGTCGAACGTGACGTAGGCCCCGGCCTGGTTCCCGCTCACGCTGGTCGCCCCGGCGCTGACCGTGCCCCCGTTGAACGTCCCCACGCCGGTCGGCGTCCGGTCGAACAGGATCGAGTAGTACAGCTTGTACGTCCGCCCGCCGCAGAACCCGCCCGCGGTGTGCTCCCCCCACACCCGGTTCCCGCTGATCGTCACGTTGCCGGCCCGGTCCCCGGTCGCCGACCGCGACGCGTTGATCAGCACCCGCGCGGTGGTCGACGCCGGATAGGTCAGCCGCAGCGCCCCGGTGCGGGTGGTGGCGCTGAGTTCGGCGTCGACGCCGTACTTGTCCAATCGGTTCTTGTAGTAACCTGGCGCCGCGGTCTCGTTCGTCTTGGTGTAGCCGCTGGCGTAGGAGGTCCAGGCGCTGCCCGGCGAGGAGCCGAGGTTCCCGGTGATCGGCAGGATCGGCAGGTCCTCGTTGTTGGGGCAGCCGGCGCCGTTGAAGTGGGTAAGGCTGAACGACTCGATCGTCCGATCCTTGTCCCGGTAGCCGGACGGCGAACCGGTCGGGGTGTCGGGGCTGAACTGCACCATCCCGAACGGCACGGTGGCGCCGGGGAAGGTGCTCCCGCCGGCGCCGCCGCCGACCGGGTTGGGCGAGTTGCTGTCGTCGGTGCCGACGAACGGGTTGACGTATCCGGTGAGGTCGAGATCGGCGGCCGACGCCGCCTGAGGAACCGAGAGGACCGCGGCGGCGAGGACCACCGCGGTCGCGAGGGCACGGATCATTGGTGCCGTCCCTTCGGACATGACATGGGTGTGACAACGTTGTCAGCCAAAATCCATGAAAGTCAATGTCCACGGGTTCCGGAACCGACGTTCCCGCAGCGGCGGCGATCGGGGGCGCCTGCTCACAGTCCGGTGTCGTATTGTCGGGCGGTGCCTGATTCCGTGACGAGCCGCGGCCCCGCGGCAGCCAAGCCCGCCCCTGCCAGTCCGTCGATCAGGAGCGGTCAGCCCCTCAAGACGAAGGCCGAGAAGCGGGCCGAGGCCAAGGCCGCCAAGGCGCGCGCCCGGGCGATGGAGCGGCGCCGCCGCGCGTTGTCCGTCGCCGGTGTCGCGGTGGTCGTGCTGGCCCTGCTCGTCGGGCTGGTCGTCTGGATCGGCAACTCGTCGTCGACGACCAGTGCGGGCTCGGCCACCACCGCCGGCGCCGAGCCCTCGGCCGCCGCGACCGAGGCTGCCGCGACCGAGGCTGCCGCGACCGAGGCTGCCGCGACCGAGGCTGCCCCGACCGAGGCCGTGTTCCCGCCGGTCCCGGCCGGCGCCGACCCGGCCCTGAGCACCAAGCCGAAGACGACCGCCGGCAAAGGCAAGATCACCCAACTCAAGACCACAACCCTCATTGAGGGTACGGGCGCAGCGGTCGCGGCCGGCCAGACGATCAACGTCAACTACGTCGGTGTCACCTATGCGGACGGCAAGGAGTTCGACTCGTCCTGGACGCGGAAGGAGCCGTTCAGCTTCCAGGTCGGCGCCGGTAACGTCATCAAGGGCTGGGACCAGGGCCTGATCGGCGCCAAGGTCGGCAGCCGGGTCCAGCTCGACATCCCGGCCGCCCTGGCCTACGGCGAGCACCCGGCCGGCGGCCAGCCGGCCGGCACCCTGCGGTTCATCGTCGACGTCCTGTCGGCCGCCTGATCTACAGTTCCCGCCATTGCGCGGAGACGCAGGCCTCCTCGTGGTCCCAGCCGCCGGCGCGCAGCCGGTCGGCGACCGCGCGGAGGTCCGCGTCCGGCGGGATGTCCAGGGCCGCTATCGGGTAGGCGGGGGCCGCGCTCTCACCCCGCACCCCGAGATCGGCGAAGGCGTCCAGTACCGCGGCCGGGTCATCATCCGTCACCCGCACGGTCAGGTGTCCCGACCAGGCCATCTTCCGCATGACCCACCGGTCGCCCTCGTACTCGACGGCCTCGACCACGTCCCCGTTCGCCGTGTCCCACGCGAACCACGGCGTGTTCTCGATCCGGTAGCGCCCTTCGCCGGCCGGGCTCGCCCACAGCCCTTCACTCTCCACCGGCGCCGGCGGCCCTTCCACCGGCGCGCGACCGTCCTCGTCCCGCACCAGCCGGAACCGCACCACCACCAGACCCCGGCCACCCGGCCGCGCATGATCCGCCCTGGACACCACGCCCGAAGCGTAGACGCGCGGGAAGCCGCACCGCGGACGGCGCGTATGGTCGTGCGGTGAATCCCGCTGACCTGCAAGGCCTTCGATCGGGATCTCTCGAGACCCGCGAAGCGCACGTCCACGACCTGCTCGACCGGGCGGCGGCGCACGGCGACGAGTCGGCGATCGCGGCGCTGCACGCGCTCGTCCGGGACTACCCGGACTATCACCGGTCGCTGTACTCGCGGGCGCTGAACCATGCCGCCGTCTTCGCGGATGCCGGGCTGGCCGAACCGTTGCTGGCCGCGCTCGGCGACACCCGGTACAACTGCCAGGCGTGGGCCGCCATGGGCTGCGCGGCGATGGATGTCCGGGACGCCGTACCTCAGCTGGTGACCCTTATCGATCACCCGCAGTGGATGGTCCGGGCCGAGACGGTCACCGCCCTCGGACGCCTCGGTGACGCCTCGGTCGTGCCCGCGCTGCGACCGTTGCTCGCCGACCCGGCCGACTGGATGCGGCAGCGCACCGCCGACGCCCTGGCCCGGATCGGCGGGGACGAGGCGCTGGAGGCGCTCTGGCACGAGTTCGAGCACCGGCGGTTCCCGCGGATCGGCTACTTGGCCAGCACCCTGGCCCTGTTCACGCCCGAGGTGGTGCCCCGGCTGCTGGCGGCGGCCGACAGCCCGGACCCGGACCAACGGTACTGGGCGGCCGTCGCGCTCGGATCGACCGGCGACGACCGGGCCGCGCCGACGCTGGAACGGCTGATGGCCGACGACCGCGGCGTGACCGTTTTCGACGGCGAGGTCCGCGCCGCCGCGAAGAAGGCGCTGCGCACGCTGCGCCGCATCAAGTCCGCCATCGCCGAGCGAGAAAAAGCCGGGGAGACCACGTGACCGATCAGGCCCGCGCGGCGGCGCTGCGCATGTACGCGGCGTTCAACGACCGCGACCACGCCGCCGCCCCGCAGATCTTCACCGACGACTTCTACAGCCATCCGCTGGGCACGACCGGCCCGCAGAGCATCGCCGACGCCTGGCAGCGCCTGCACGACACGTTCCCCGAGGTCCGCGTCGAGGTGGAGGACCTGGTCATCGACGGCGACACGGTCGCGGCCCGGCTGACCATGCACGGCCTCCCGGACCAGACCCCGATGCTCCTGGAGATGTACCGGGTCCGCGACGGCCGCATCGCCGAACTGTGGGCGCTGACCTCCATGATCAGGCCGAACCGGCCGTGACCGCCCGGAGCGCCTCGGCGAGGTCGCGCAGCAGTTTTTCGTCGTCAGCGGTGGTTCCGAACCACTGGCGGCGTTCGGGGTTCGCAAGTTCCGCCCGGATCTGCGGTTCCGCGGGCGCGGCGGCCGCACCCATCCGTTTCAGGCAGGCCACGACGTAGGAGCGGGTGAAGGCGTTCTTTCGCCAGGGCGGCAGCAGGACGTCGAGAGCGTCCGGCTCCCCGGCGATGTCCCAGATGGCCGCAGCTGCGTGGACACGGTTCCAGTCGTAGTCGTCGTTCAGCAGCTGCCGCAGCCGGGGCAGTGCGGCCGCGGCCGACGGCCCGATCCGGCCGAGCACGTCCGATGCCTCCCGCTTGGCGAAAGTGTCGAGCAGAGCCAGCGCCAACGGCAGCACCTCCTCGTGGTCGCCGCCGACCGCCCAGAGCGTGGCGACCGCCGCGGACCAGATCCAGGTCTCGTCGACGGACGCCTCCCCGGTTGGTGGCGTGGCCGCCGACCTGATCGCGGGAAGCGCCGGTGCCGCCGCCGGCCCGAGTTCGCGCAGCGTCGCCAGCGCCGACTTCACCGTGTCGGCGTCGTCGGTGGTGAGTGCCTCGATGAGCAGCGGCACCGCGGCGGGCGCGTCGAACTCGGCCAGCCCGGCCAGGGCGCCGGGCCGTTTCGCGGACGCGCAGGCTCGCAGGCGGGGCAGCAGCTGATCCGCGGCCTGCGGGAACGACCTCACCGCGGGGATGGCGAGCCAGTCGTCGACCCCGGTGTCCAGGGCCAGGAGCAGGCTGGGCAGCGCCCGCTCGTCGCCGAGCCGGGCCAGAGCCAGGACGGCCCTCTGATGCGTCCGGCGCAGATGCCGTCGCGGGGACGTCCATCCGTCCGGCCCGTGGCCGGCGACCAGTTCGCCCAGGGCGTCCCGGGCCGGCTCGCCGAGCGGGTGACAGCCCTCCAGCAGCGTCGCCGCCTCGGCCGCGACTTCCAGGTTGCCGGCACCGAGCTGGGCGGCGACCTGCCGGATCAGGGCGCTGTGGTCGCCGCGGAAGGATCCGACGAGATCGCCCGCCATCCGGATCGCGTCCAGCCGGGTTCCGGGGTCGGGGCTGCGCAGCTGTTCGGCCAGCAGTTCGGTGCGCGGCCGGACGCGTGCACCCAGCAGTTCGTGCAGGGCATGCAGCAGATCCGTGGTCAGCGCGTATCTCAGGTTGGCCCGTTCCAGGTCCTCGAACGCGGCGGCGACGAACGGTGGCACGCCCTCGGCCGGCGGCGTGATCAGCGGTGGTTCCGGCCACGGCTGCTCCGGCGGCGCGGCGTCGGCGATCTCCCGCAGCAGCCCGATCACAGCCGGCACGAGATCGTCGCCGACCTCGTCCGGGTGGCACCGCGCCTGCTGGATCACCACGGCGAGGCGGAACTCCGGCTCCCCGGTCAGGCCGCCGAGCCACCCGGCCGCGGCCGGCGCGATCACCGGCCGTCGTCGGGCCAGCGTGGCCGTCGTCTCGGCCACCACGAGGCGTTCACGCAGGCAGTACTCCATCGTCGAGCGTTCCCGGAGCAGACTCAGAGCCCGATCGGCGTCGTCGAGGAGCAGACCGAGGGCGGGGACGGCGGCCCGGCGGACCCGGCAGACGGCGTCCGCGGTCAGGTCGGCGAACACGTCCACGTGAGCCCGGAGGAACGCCACCGCCGCGGCGCAGCCGTCGAAGTCACGCTCGATCGCATGCTCGCCGATGCTGACCATCAACGCGACGATCTCGTGCCGATCCGGTGTGTCCGGGTCGACGGCCAGTTCGAGCAGGAACGGCAGGCCGGCCGCGGTGCTCGGGTAGACGTCGCCCTGATGGTGGACCTTGCCGTAGAAGTCGCCGAGCGCCTGCTCCCGCCGCTCGGCGTCGGGGGAGCGCAGCCCCTCCAGCAGCGCCGGCACCTCCGCGGCCGAACCGTAGGCATGGTGCATCGACGCCCAGTCGACATCGTGTATCCCGCTGAACATGCCCGCACTATGCCGGGACCCCCCGACATTTTCCGGTGGGCGCCGCCGTCACTCCGACGCGGAGGCGTTGTACGCGTTCTTCGCCGCCACCACCGCGGCCTGCACGTGTTCCGGGTCGACGCCGTGCACGTTCAGCGGCGGGTGCAGTCTCCGGACCAGCTCGGCCTCGGCGATCTCCGGTTCCGGGTCCTCGGCCCAGGTCAGCCGCAGGTTCGCATGCATCCACGCGGTCAGCCGGGTCTCGTCCTCGGGCACCAGCACGACCCGGTCGGTCCAGGTCGTCCGGTAGCCCTCGGACACGAGCAGCCCGGCCAGCGTGCGCCGCAGGGTTGAGCTGCCCGACCGCCGCAGATGGTTGCGCAGGATCCGGCCTCGCAGGCTGCCGGCCCGGCCCAGGTACAGCATCCGCAGCGACGGCACTTCCGCGTTCGCCGGCCCGGGCAGGTCGGGCAGGACGGAGGGGGCGGCCCACCACGCGTACACCCCGCTGCCCCGGCTGAGTCTTTTGGCGGCGACGTCGAGCGCGTACGGCCCGGTCGACAGCAGTCGTAGTGCTTCTTCGGCCTCGGTCCAGCCCTCAGTTGTCATCGCGACGATCCTAGCCGCGGCCCGTTTGTTACAGGATCAGGCGCGTTCGGTTACGACTATGTTTCCTGGGGTATCGATCTTCGTTCCGCCGCTGTCCCGAAGATCGATGCTCTTCGTAGGTTCAGCTCGCCCGGCGCCAAGAGTGCCGGGGGAGAGGAATCGGTGTTGTGGAACCGTTCATGAACCTACGGCGGCTGGGAACCAGCATGGCCGCCCTGCTCGTCGCTCTCACCGGTGCCGGACTCACGGCGTCGCCCGCCTCGGCCGACCCGCTGGGTGACGGGACCGCGCCGGGCGGGCCCGATCTGGCCGGACGCTATGTGGTCCGGCTCGCGGATGCGCCTCTGGCCTCGTACGCGGGCGGGGTCCGGAATTTGAAAGCCACCCGCGCGCCGCAAGGCGCGAAGCTGAGCCGGACCACCGCGGACGCCGGCGCCTATCGCAGCTATCTCGGGCAGCGCCGCGAATCC
Organism: Actinoplanes sp. HUAS TT8; assembly: GCF_051380535.1. Taxonomy (NCBI): domain Bacteria; kingdom Bacillati; phylum Actinomycetota; class Actinomycetes; order Micromonosporales; family Micromonosporaceae; genus Actinoplanes; species Actinoplanes sp. HUAS TT8. The sequence goes on from NZ_CP195646.1 coordinate 456,122, forward strand.
GTCGCGAAATCCGCGCGGGTGAATATCGGCCACAGTTTCGACACCACGTTCAACGGTTTCACCGCGACCCTCACCGCCGGGCAGGCCGACAGTTTGCGCAAGACCGCGGGTGTGGCCGCCGTCGTCAAGGACGAGCTGGTGCACGCGCAGGTCTCGACGACCGCCGACGAGCTCGGGCTGACCGGCCGCACCGGCGTGTGGCAGCAGAGTTTCGGCGGCGACAAACATGCCGGCGAAGGCACGATCATCGGCGTCATCGACAGCGGTTATTGGCCCGAGAGCCCGAGTTTCGCGCCGATGAGCGAGCCCCGGCCCGATGCCCGGACCATTGCCGCGAAATTCAAGGGCACATGCGATTTCGGTACGGCGGAACCGGCGCGCTGCAACAACAAGGTGATCGGTGCCCGCTGGTACGACAACGACGCCCTCTCCACCCTGAACCCGAACGAATTCAAGTCGCCCCGGGACAGCAACGGCCACGGCACGCACACCGCGAGCACGGCGGCCGGGCTGGGCGGCGTGCACGCGACCGTGTCCGGCATGGACATGGGCACGATCACCGGTATGGCACCGGGCGCGCGGCTGTCGATCTACAAGGCGCTCTGGTCGGACGGCGCGGGCGGGGCGGTCGGCAGCATGACCGACATCATCGCCGCGATCGAGGACGCGGTCGCCGACGGCGTGGACGTCATCAACTACTCGGTCGGCGACGACAGCGAGGCGTGGACCCCGATCGACGAGGCGTTCTTCAACGCCGCCGCGGCCGGTGTCTTCGTGGCCGCGGCCGCGGGCAACGCCGGTCCGGGCCAGAACACCGTCGACAACACGCTGCCCTGGGTGACCACGGTCGCCGCCACCGAGCAGGACCACCGCTGGCTGCGCACGATCAAACTGGGCAACGGCAAGACCTACACCGGGGTCGGCATCGGCACGGCCGGCACCACCGGAACCCTGATCGACAGCACGGCCGCGGCCGCCGCCGACGACTACTCGGCGAGCCTCTGCCTGCCCGGTGCACTCGACCCGGCCAAGGTCACGGGCAAGGTCGTCCTGTGTGCGCGGGGCGAGTCCGCCCGTACGTCGAAAAGCCAGGTCGTGGCCGATGCCGGAGGCGTCGGTATGGTCCTCTACCAGCCCGAATGGGATCCGAACGCGCTGATGGCCGACCTGCACGCGGTGCCCACCGCGCACGTCGACGTGCCGACCGGCGCCGCCCTGATCGCCTACGCGGCCACCGCCAAGCCGACCATCAAGATCGGTGCCGGCACGTTCACCAAGGTCGAGGCGCCCGCGATCGCCGGTTTCTCCTCCTCCGGGCCGTCCACGCTCAGCGGTGGCGACCTGATCAAGCCCGACGTCGCCGCGCCCGGCTCGGACGTGGTCGCCGCGGTCTCGCCGGCCGAGCACGACGGCGGTTTCGCGATGATGTCCGGCACGTCGATGGCCACGCCGCACATCGCCGGCATCGCCGCCCTGGTCAAGCAGAAACACCCCGATTGGGACCCGACGGCGATCCGTTCGGCGCTGATGACCGGCTCGCGCGACAAAACCGATAAGGGCCACATTCCGACGTACGTCGATCAGCCCGCGACCCCGCTCAACTACGGCTCGGGCGAGGTGGTCCCGGCCACCGCGATCGACCCCGGCCTGGTCTACGAGTCCACCCCCGCGCAGTGGGCCGGCTTCCTCTGCGGCGCCTACGCCAACCGTGAGGACAGCAACAACTGGGGATACGCCCCGGACTGCACCGGCATCGAGGCGACCCCGGCGGCCGCCCTCAACTACCCGTCGGTCGCCTTCGGGCACATGATCGGCACCCGCTCGATCCAGCGCACGGTCACCAACCTCGGCAAGCGGACCAGCACGTACGTCGCCAAGATCGACGCCCCCAAGGGCTACACGGTCAAGGTGAGCCCGGCACGGTTCACCGTGAAGCCGGGCGCCTCGGTCACGTACACGCTCACCGTCACCCACGCCGGGGGCGCCTTCGGTGTCCCGGTCAGCGGCAACCTGACCTGGATCGACGGCCAGGGCCACCGGGTCCGCAGCCCGATCCTGGTGAACAACACCCAGCTGGTCACGCCCGATTCGCTCACCGGCACGGGCACCAGCGGCCGCCTCACCGTGCCGGTCCAGGCCGGCTGGCAGGGCAGGCTCGAACTCGGTCCGGCCGGGCTGACCGCGGGCGCGACCACCGGGTTCACCCTCACCGGGATGATCGGCAACGCCTGGGACGACCAGTACGCCACCATTCCCGACCCGGCGCCGCCGGCCATGAAGGTCGCCAAGATCCACGTACCGGCCGGGAGCCTCGGCCCCAACGTGCGGATCGACGCGCAGTACACCCGCTGCTTCTTCGACGACGACGAGGAGGGCGCCTGCGGCGACTTCTACGCCAAGATCTTCAACGCCCGGGGCGAGTTCGTCGACGCGCAGTTCATGCACCTCCCGCACACCGCCACGCTCAACCTCCCGGACGGCGCCGGCGACTACACCCTGGTCGTCGAGCAGACCGACCTGTGGAACCTGCCGGCCGGCCAGAACAGCCAGCAGCTGAGCTACACCGTCATCACCCCGGGCGCGCCCGGCGTCAACACCGGCACGTTCACCGCGACCCCGAACCGGTCCACGATCGCGGCCGGATCCACCACGAACGCGACACTGCGCTGGTCCGGTCTGAAGGCCGGCACGACGTACCACGGCGTTGTCGTCATCAGCGACGGCCGCACGGTCGTCCGCCGCATCCCGGTGACGATCACCGGCTGACCACCCTCACCCCCCACAGAGTGGCCGGGCCCGTTCACGGGCCCGGCCACTTTTTTCGTGAATAATCGCCGGAACCGATGCAACCGTCCGGTCCACCTGCTGGTCCTTCTTCGGACAGGCGAGCAACGACCGGGAGGGCGCGTGGATGCCGAGGACTACGTACGGCAGGCGTACGAGGCGTACTACCGGCGATTAGTCATCCAGGTCACCGGCCTGGTCGGTGATCTCGCCGAGGCCGAGGACGCCGTGCACGAGGCGTTCGCCCGGGTCCTGGCCTCGCCGCGATCCTTCCTGCGGGCCGACGACGCCGAGCGATGGCTGCGCGTCGTCGCCCTCAACGTCGCCCGCACCCGCTACCGGCGGCGCTGGCTGTTCGACCGCCTGGTCCGCTCGGGCCGGGTCGAGACCACCCCGGCCACGGTGCCCGGGATGTCCGGCGACCGGGTGGCCCTGTTCGCCGCGCTGCGACGGCTGACCCCGCCGATCCGGGAAGCGGTGGTGCTGCACCACCTGTCCGACCTGTCGGTGGCCGAGGTCGCCGCCACCCTCGACATACCGGTGGGCACGGTCAAGGCCCGGCTGGCCCGCGGCCGGGCCACACTGGCCCGCTATCTCTCCGACGACGAGTCCGTCCCGCTGCCCGCGGAGGTACGCCATGCGTGAACCACAGTTCGACCGGCTGCGCTCCGAGGTCGGCGACGCGGTGCGCCAGCCCGACTTCAGCACCGTACGCAGCCGGGCCGGCAAGGTGCGGCGCCGCCGCGCGGTCACCACGGCCGCGGCGTTCCTGGCCACCGTGCTGAGCGTGACCGGCGTCGGATACTCGGTGCAGACCTCCCCGAACGAGGTCGGCCTGGCCGACACCGCACCGGCACCCACCGAGAGCCCGGGAAGCGTGTGGTTCCCCGAGACCTCGGTCACCAACGCCGGCACCAGCCTGTACCGCCTGGTCGAACCGTGCCGGGACTGCGACATGCGGCTGTACGTGTCGTCGAACGCCGGCAAGTCCTGGCAGCAGCGCCCGATACCCCCCGCGACCAGCGGCGAGACCGGCCCTCGTACGGCCAGTCTGGTGGCCCTGGCCCCCGGGCTGCTCGTCTGGCGCGAGCGGCACAACCTCACGGTCGCCGAAGTACAGGCCCTGGCATCGGGCACCCCGCTGAGCACGGGGAACAGGGTGTGGATCACCCGCGACGGCGGCTCGACCTGGCAGCCGGCCGTGATCGACACCCAGCCGGTGGCCGCGGTCCCGGACGGCGTACGGCCGGTCGACTGCGCCGTGCTCGACGTGCCGACCTGCCGGGTCGGTGCGATCGACCCGGTCACCGGCCGCTTCGCCCCCCTGGCCACCCAGCCGGCCGGCATCACCGTCCAGGAATGGTGGACCGGGGTGGTCGACGTGCCGATCGACGGGAACCTGTGGGTGCCCGGACTGGACCCGGCCACCGACAAGCCCGCGGTGGCGACCAGCACCGACGGGGGCCGCACCTGGCACACCCACGTCTTCACCGGCGCGGCGACCGCCGTGCTCGGCAGCGGCGGCACGGCCGGGATGTACACGCCCCGGATAGCCGCCGGTTCCGGCCGGACGGCCTACGTCCTGACCTACCGCACGGGCGAGGAGTACGCGTCGCACTACACCACCGACGGCGGGCTGACCTGGCGTGACGGCGACACGATCCACGTCTACCAGGTCTCGCCCGGTTTCGTCACCGCCGACGGCGCGCACATCCTCACGACGTACGCCGGGCTCGTCGCCGGCCGCGGCACCGGCCGGTACACCTCGGTCACCCTGCCCGGCTATCCGAAGGAAGGCACCGGACATCCGGTGGACCCCGGGCTGACCCAGGTCGCCCCCGGCGCCTACCTGATGAACTCCGACGACGGACCGTACCTCTCCGAGGACGGCCGGACCTGGCGGCTGATCCGCCTCCCCTAGCACGTCCTTCCCACCCGGAACGGGCCGGCCGCAGGCCACGCCCGTGGCCGGCGTGCGCCCTCGACCAGGAAGCCGACCGTGATCACCACCCACCGGATCCCCGGGCTCGACGGGCTCCGCGGCCTGGCCGCGCTCTACGTCGTGCTGCATCACTGCTGGTTGCTGTCGTTCCCCGGCTATCCGGCCAACACCGGCCCGGGCTGGCTCGGCTGGCTGGTCCACGGCCGGTTCGCGGTCGTCGTGTTCATCACCCTGTCCGGCTTCTCCCTGGCCCTCGCCCCGGCCCGCAACGCCTGGCAGCTCGGCGGCACCCGCCGCTACGCCGCCCGCCGGGCCCGGCGGATCCTGCCCGCCTACTGGGCCGCCCTGGCCATCAGCGCCCTGATCGCCGCCGTCGTACCGGCGCTGCCGCTCAGCGCCCCACCGACGTGGAAGTCCATGGTCGTCTACGGTCTGCTGCTGCAGGACGCGGTCGCCGTGCCCGCACCCAACGGCGCGTTCTGGTCGATCGCGGTGGAAGCCGGCCTGTACCTGGCATTCCCCGTCGTGCTGCTGTCGCGCCGACACCTCGGCGCGACGGCGACGATCGCCGCCGTCACCGTCCCGGTGGTGGCCGCGGGCCTGCTGGACCCCGGGCCGAGGGCGATCGGGTACACGCTGGAACTGGCACCCCTGTTCACCCTGGGTGTGCTGGCCGCCGGCATCGTCGCCGCGGCCGGCCGGATCCGCCGCCGGCCCTGGCTTCTCCTGTCCGCCCTGGCCGGCGCACCGGTCCTCACACTGGTCACGCTGCGCGGCTCGGCGTGGACGGTCGCCCACTACTACTGGCTGGACCTGTCCGTCGGACCGGCCATCGCCCTGTTCCTCGCCGCCCTGGCCACCCACCGCCCGGCCACTGTGATCCGGGCGCTGGACTGCGCGCCGCTGCGCGAACTCGGCCGCTTCTCCTACAGCCTCTACCTGATCCACATGCCGGTCGTCGCCCTCATCAGCACCCTGCTCGTGCGCCCCCACACCGGTTCACACCCGACCGCCTTCACCGTCACTGTGCTCCTGGCGATCCCGGTCGCCCTGGCCGCCGCCCGCCTGTTCGCCACCGTCTTCGAAACCCCGTTCCAGCACCTTCGGCAACGACCGGCCGCAAACCCGCCGCAATCGTCCGTGCGGGACAAGACCGTGCTTTCAATTCCGCATCCGGAGCTTTTCAAGTCGCGGACATGCTCAAGGGTTTTGGGGGCCAAAGTTGTCCCGGGTCGGAGAGGTAAGCCTCACACGCGGCTATGAACCGGGGTTTGAGGGCACGCCGATGTCGACCGGCATCGACTTCCGATCTGTAGCGAATTCGTTGGCTTTGGCGACTTTCATTCGTCAACCTCCAGGCTGTCCATGAAGTCGTCGACGTTGTCGTAGGTCGCATTCCGACCAGCGGCGATATCGGCGTCCGCGCGGCGCTCACCTTCCTGCCACCGCTTGTCCCAGAACCACTGCTGGTCGGCTGGTACCGCAATGGCCGGGCGAAGATCCAGGATCCTGTCGCTGCGTTCGGTGATCTCGACCTGAGCGCTCCGGACGGTCTTACCTGTACTGCGAGTCTTGGCAATCTTTTTACCGACGGTTCGTGAGCGGTGGTCAGCTCCCCTGCCGCCCGGTGTCTCGTCCATAGGACGAGTCTGCAAGACCCCGGCCGGCGCGCCAAGCGCCATCGATGCAATGCAGCCGTCCACATCATGAGCGGGCAGGTCTCACGCCGGCCCGGGGCCGGTGAGGACGTCCGCCATGATGGTGCGGTGAAGGGGACGCGGTGGGGGACGGATGCCCACCTCGCCGCGTCGCTCGCCCTGCCCAGTTCCACCGGGCCGTTCGTCGGCCGGACCACGCTGCTGGCGGCGCTGCGCGAGGAGCTGACCAGGCCGTACGCGCTGATTTTGCTCACCGGCGAAGCCGGCGTCGGCAAGACGCGCCTGGTCGCCGAAGTGCTGGCCGACTCCCCGGTGCCGGTGCTGGTGGCGCACTGCGACGACCTGCGCGAGCCGCAACCGCTCGGGCCGCTGCTCGACGGGCTGCGCCTGAAGGGGCCGCTGGTGGCCGGGCCGCCGCTCGACCCGGACGCCGACCGGGCCCGGCTGCTGCGCGCCATGGCCGCCCTGCTGGCCGAACGCGGCCCGCTCGTCGTCGCGCTGGAGGACCTCCAGATGGCCGACCCGGCGACCCTGGACCTGATCGACCATCTCGCGGCGCATCCGGTCGTGGGCGTGACCGTGCTGATGACCATGCGGGAGACCTCGGCGACCCGGGCACTGCCCTCGGCCGTACGTCGTCTGGCCGTGGCCCCGCTGGGCCGGGACGAGGTCGGTGTGCTCGCGTCGTCGCTGCTCGCCCGCCACGACGCCGGCGCCGTGCCGCCGAGCCGATTCGTCACCCACCTGTTCGAGCGGACCGCCGGCATCCCGTTCCTGGTCGAGGAGGTGATGCGGTCCCTGGTGACCGACGGCGACGTCGAGCGCATCCGCCGGCAACCCGAGATCCTGGGTGACGTCGCCGTGCCCGCGCTGCTGCGCGACGTGCTCCAGACCCGATTGAAAAATCTGACCGATGACGTACGGGAGATCCTCGGCGCCGCCGCCGCGATCGGTCCCGCCGCCGACCCGCACCCGATCGCCGCCGTCCTCGGCGCCGACGACGTCACCGTCCAGGCCGCCCTGGTCCAGGCCCGCGACGCCGGCCTGCTGCACGAACTCGACGGGCGGCTGTGGTTCCGGCACACCCTGGCCCGCCAGGTCGTCTACGAACTGGTCGAACCGGGCACCCGGCGGCTGCTCCACCTGCGCACCGCGCAACGGCTGGAGCAGCGCAAACCCCGCCCGGTGGCCCGGCTGGCGCATCACTACCGGCTGGCCGGGAACCCCGCCGATCACGTACGGAACGCCGAGGTCGCCGCCGATCTGGCCGCGGCCCAGGGCGACGACGGGACGGCCGCCCGCTTCCTGCTGGAGACCACCGCGTACCCGGACCTGCCGCGCCCGGTCCGGGTCCGGCTCGCGGTGAAACTGGGCCGCTCGGCCATCGAGAGCGTCGCCCAGTCCGACGCCATGCCGGTGCTGCGCCGGCTGCTGGCCGACCGCAAACTGCCACCGGGTGCCCGCGGCGACCTCGGGCTGGCGCTCGGCCGGATGCTGCGCCAGCAGGGCGAGGCCCGCGAAGGGTACGAGCAGATCGAGCGGGCCGTGCCCTACCTGCGCCAGCACGCCCGCCGCGCCCGCGCCCTGGCCGTGCTCTCCGCGCCGGACACCGTCGTCGGCCGGCACGTACGCGAACACCAGCGCCGGTGCGCCGAGGCGGCGGCCGAGGCCGACCTGTCCCGCGACCCGTCGGCCCGGCTCGCGGTCCTCATCGCCCGGTTGTCCCTCGCCCTGGAGACCGGCGACCCGGCCGCCGAGACCGCGATCGCGGCGGCGCTGGCCGGCGACGCGTTCGCCGGCTACCCGCGCGAACGGGCCCGGGCCTGCCTGAACTGGGCGCAGGGCGCGCTGCACGTGGACCGGCCGGCGTTCGCGGCCACCCTGCTGGACACCGGCCGCCGCCTGGTCGACGACGCCGACTACGAACGCCTCCGCCCCGTCGTGGAGCTCACCGAATTCGGCCTCGACCTGCTCGCCACCCACCGCCCCGCCGCCGGCTCGCCCGCCACCCACCGCCCCGGCCCCGGCTCGCCCGCCACCGCCCGGCCCGGCCCGGGCCCGGTCGTTGCTCGCCGTGAAGACCTGGAGGCGCGGCTGCTGGAGTATCTCGCCCGGCCGTACCGGCTGCCGCAGGCCATGGCCGACGCCCGCCTCTACCTGGCCCGGCTGCGCGGCGACGAGAACGGCCTACGCGCGGTCGTCGCCGAAGCCACCCGTACCGGAGCGGTCTGGCCCCTCGTCCCGGCCCGCACCGCCCTGGCCACCCTCCTGATCACCACCGGCCGCGACGACGAGGGCCGCGCCGAGGCCCGCGCCGCCCTCGCCCTGGCCACCGGCAAGGGCCTGCCCTCCTGGGGCGCCGAAGCCACCCGCCTGCTCGGCGACGAACCGGTGACCTAGAGTCGCCAGGGGCGGATAGTCGTCCGTCAATGAAGATCCACTTATATCGCGGGGGTAGCGGTGGCTGACTCGACGTCCACTCAGGACGGGCCGTCCAAGGATCGGCGCACGGTCTATCACCGGATCGCCGGGGGCAGTGTCGATCGGCTGGCCGCGCTCAGTGACGGCATCTTCGCCGTCACGCTCACCCTGCTCGTGCTCGACCTGCACGTCCCGGTGGCCGAGGAGGCGCACCGGCAGGCGCCGATCTGGCAGGACGGTTCGGTCGACGCCGAGCGGGCCTTGTGGAGCGTGTTGCAGCACGTCGGGCCGAGTGCTCTGGCGTTCGCGCTCAGCTTCCTGACGCTGGGCATGTTCTGGGTGGGCCAGCAGACCCAGCTCAACCATGTGACCCGCAGCGACCGGGAGCTGACCTGGCTGCACCTGGCGTTCCTGCTCGGTGTGTGTTTCATGCCGTTCTCGACGGGGCTGCTGGCCGAGTACATGACGTTCCGGATCGCGATCGTCGTCTACTGGCTGAACCTGCTTCTGCTCGGCGGTCTGCTGCTGGCCTGTCTGCGCTACGCCGACCGGGCCGGCCTGCTGCGCGAGGACCGTGATCCGGGGATGCGGCGCAGCACGGAACGGCGCATCGTCATCGCCCAGGTGCTGTACTTCGTCTGTGTGCTGATCTCGCTGGTCAACACGTACGTCGGCATCGGTTTGATCGTGCTGCTGCAGCTCAATTCCGCGATCGCGCCCCGGATCCGCCCGTTCGACCGGTTCTGAACTCGCCGTTCCGGAATCGAGGGCTTCCCGGTGACGTGACGCGCGAGGCAAGGGATCATGGGGCGGTGAGTGGCCGTACCTTGGGGATCCTGTCGCCTTTCGTGGGTGGCGACTACTACGGGGCGATCGTTGAGGGGATCAACGCCGCCGCGGTGGCCGGTGGCGACCGGGTCCTGGCGATGCAGACGCTCGACCCCGGGGCGCACAGTGCCGACCGCAGCGGCATCCCCGAGTTCCACCGGCCCCTGGCCTGGGATCATCTCGCCGGGCTGGTCGTGCTGCCGGGGGCGGTGAGCGCCGACTACGCCGCGGCCGCGCACCGGGCCGGCCTGCCGGTCGTGATGGTGGCCCAGGATGCCGGGGACACCGGCGCCTCGGTGGTGCTGGCCGACAACCGCAGCGGCGTCCGCGAGGCCGTCGCCCACCTGATCGAACACGGTCACCGGCGGATCGCCTTCGCCGGCTACCTGGCCCACTTCGACCTGCGGGAACGCCACGAGGGCTACCGCGAGGGCCTGATCGCGCACGGTCTCACGCCGGACCCGGCGCTGCTGTTCGACACCGGCGACAACCACGAGAGCGGCGGGGCCGCCGTCGCCGACGCGCTGATCGGGGCCGGGATGCCGGCCACCGCGATCGTCCTCGGCACCGACCGTAACGCCATGGGCCTGATCGGCCGGATGCTGGCCACCGGCCACGACGTGCCCGGCGAGCTCGCCGTCGTCGGGTTCGACGACATCGCCGACGCCGCCTACCTGCGTCCGGCCCTGTCCAGCGTGCGGCAGCCGCTCGACGAGGTCGGCGCCGCCGTCTACCGGCTGATGGCCGAGGGCGGCACCGGAACGGTCCGGGTGCCGACGATCTTCCAGCCGCGGCACTCGTGCGGTTGTCCCAGCGCCGGCCTGCCCGTCTCCGAGGCGCACACCCGCGACCTGTTCGGCCAGGTGCAATACCTGCAGAGCACCCTCAACATCCAGTACGAGCTCGGTATCGCGCTGCTCGGCACGCAGCAGGCCGACGCCCGTACCCTCGAATGGCTCGGATTGACGCCGGCGTCAGCCGGCTGCCTCGGCTTGTGGGACGAGAACCTGGAGAAGGACCACCTGCGCATCGCCGGGGAGTTCCGCATCTCCGTCGGCGCGCCCGACGCGGAGATCCCGGTGGCGCGTTTCCCGCCGGCCGAGCTGTTCGCGACCGCCGACGGCGCGGCCGGTGACATCGTGTTCACGGTGCCGATCCGCAGCCGGTCCCGCGACTGGGGGATGCTGGCCGCGGTCAGCCGCATCCAGTCCACCACCCCGCCCGGCCGCGAGACGATGAACCAGTCCGGCGCCCTGCTCGCCTCCGCCCTGGACTACCAGGTCATGATGGCCGCGCTCCGCGAGCAGGAGGAACGCCTGCGCACGGCCGCCCTGCGCGACCACCTCACCGGCCTGCCCAACCGGGTCCTGCTGGAGGACCGGCTCGGCCTCGCCGAGGCCCGGGCCGCCCGCGAACCCGGCTACCGCTACGCCGTGCTGCTGCTCGACCTGGACGGCTTCAAAGCGGTCAACGACTCTCTCGGCCACGCCGCCGGCGACGTCCTGCTGGTCGAGGTCGCCCACCGCCTGACCGGCCTGCTGCGCCGCACCGACACGGTCGCCCGCCTCGGCGGCGACGAGTTCGTGGTCCTCATCGACGGGCTCACCACCCCCGACGCGTACCAGCGGGTCTGCGAGGCCATCCAGAAGACCGTGGCCGAACCGATCGAGATCGACGGCCGCACCGTCGAGGTCGGCGTCAGCATCGGCGTCGCCGTCTCCGGCGACGGTGCCTCCGACTCCGACCACCTGCTGCGCGAGGCCGACGCCGCCATGTACCGGGCCAAGTCCGCCGGTCGCCGCCGCTGACATTCGCGGAAGCGGCCGTTTCTGTCGGAGGCAGGATCTAGCATCGCGGGCATGTTGGGTGTGCACTTCGCGATCACGGCCGAGCAGGAGCGGGAGCTCACCGCGGCCGACGAACCGTCCGAGCTCCTGGAGGATCTGGAGGAGTCGTGGGACGACGACGATCTCAAGGTCGACACGGACAAGGCGTGGGACGCCATTCACCGCTGCCTCAGCGACGGCACCCTGGACCCGGACGGCGGTGACTACCCGCTGAACCGTGCCGTCCTGGGCGGCGAGCACCTGGACGAGGAGTCCTACCTCGTCCTGCTGACCCGGGCCGAGGTTCGCGACGTCGCCTCGGCGTTGCAGCCGCTGACCCGGGAGTGGCTGCGGGAGCGGTATGACGCCTTGGACGGCGATTACGGGACGACCGGGGACCAGGATTTCGAGTACACGTGGTCCAACTTCGAGGACGTGCGATCCTTCTACGACCGGGCCGCCACTGCCGGCCGAGCCGTCCTTTTCACCGCAACCTGAGCGACCCCGCAGCCTGAGCCGCCGCGCGGCCGGGCTATTCGGGGGAGTCGGCGCGGACGTCGTCGTTGGTGCGGCCGGTGAGGACCGAGCGGGGATGATCCTCCGGGTTCCAGCCGCTCACCGCGTGCTCGTCGCGTTTGTGGATCAGCAACCACTCCTCACCCCGGGTGTGGATCATGGCCAGGCGCCCGCGGAGTTTTTCGCCGTGCAGGTCGAGGTGGAGTTCGCCGGCGGCGAGGGCCTCGGCCGGGTCGGTGTCGCCGGCCGGCTCCCAGACGCCGACGTCCCACACGATGACGTCGCCGGCCCCGTAGCGGCCGGCCGGAAGGACACCCTCGAAGTCGAAGTAGCTCAGCTCGTGGTCGTCGACGCGGAACGCGGCGCGCCGCACGGCCGGGTCGAGCGTGGGTCCTTTCGGCACGGCCCAGCTCACCAGCACGCCGCCGAGTTCCAGCCGCAGGTCGTAGTGCAGGCGGCGGGCCCGGTGCCGTTGCACCACGAAGCGACGCATGCCGCCACCCTATCCAGCCCTCGTCACGGGGACAGTGGTGCTGGCTGTACCTCGGATCCGGATGCGGCGGCCATGGTTCGGGGCGGTGCCGGAAACCTACGTTGAAGCGGCCAGACACGCCACTTCACGGAGGATCCGGTCGATGACCATCAAAAGCCCTTTTTCGGTACGGAGGATCAACCCCGCCGGCCGCCGCGGGAAGTGGTGGACCGCGCTGGTCTGGCTGCTGATCGCGGTGGCCGCCGTACCGCTCGCCGGGAAACTCGGGGACCTGCGCGTCGATGCCGCCGTCGTCGAGATGCCGCGCGGCGCCGCCGCCACGAAGGTCGCCGAGCTGGCCGGGCGCTTCCCCGACGGCGGCGTCACGCCCGCGATCATCGTCTATCAGCGCGACTCCGGCCTCACCCCACAGGACAGGGTCAAAATCAGGAAGGACCAGCTCGCGTACGGCGGTGAGCCCGTCACCGCGGTCGACGGGCAGGCCGCGATCCTGGTCGTGCCGCTCGCGGCGGAACAGTCCACGCTGGCCGGGCGGGCTCGTGCCGTACGGGAAAGCGTGGTTCTCGATTCTCCCGAGGGTCTGACCGTGAAACTGACCGGGCCGGCGGGCGCCGCGCTCGACACGGCCGACGCCAAGGCGACCGCCGACCGGACGATCACGCTGGTCACGCTCGGTGTGGTGATCCTGTTGCTGCTGATCGTCTACCGCAGCCCGATCCTGTGGATCCTGCCGCTGCTCAACGTCGGGCTGGCGTTCCTGCTGGCCCGCGCTGTGCAGTACGTTCTCGGCGCACGGGCCGGCCTGACCGTCGACCCGGGGAACGCCGCGGTCGTCACCGTCCTGATCTTCGGGGTCGGCACCGATTACGCGCTGTTGCTGCTCGCCCGGTACCGCGAGGAGTTGCACCGGCACGCCGACCGGCACGTGGCGATGGCCCGGGCGTTGCGTGGTGCCGTCCCGGCGATCGTCGCGTCGGCCGCCACCGTCAGCCTCGGACTGCTCTGCCTGCTCGCCGCCGACATGGGCTTCAACCACGCGCTCGGCAGCGCCGGGGCGATCGCCGTGGGCGCGGCCCTGACCAGCACGATCACGCTGTTCCCGGCGCTGCTGGTGATCCTCGGCCGGTGGGTGTTCTGGCCGCTGATCCCGCGCGCCGGCGCCGCCGCCGAACCGCGTGCCGCCCAGGCCGGCGCCGAACCACGTGCCGCCCAGGCCGGCGCCGAACCGCGTGCCGCCCGTGCCGGCGCCGAACCGCGTGCCGCCCGTGCCGGCGCCGAACCGCGTGCCGCCCGTGCCGGCGCCGAACCGCGTGCCGCCCGTGCCGGCGCCGAACCGCGTGCCGCCCAGGCCGGCGCCGAACCGCGTGCCGCCCGCGCCGCCGCCGAACCGCGGGCCGCCGGACGCTGGATCGCCCGCCGCCCGCGCACGGTGTGGCTGCTGGGCCTGCTCGTGCTGGCCGCCCTGGCCGCCGGGATGTCCGGGCTGCGGATCGGGCTGACCAGCGAGCAGGCGATCAGCGGGCACCCGGAGTCGATCGCCGGGCAGGAGTTGCTGGCCACCCACTTCCCGGCCGGCCAGACCAAGCCGGTCATGATCGTCGCCCCGGCCGCGGCCGACGCCTCGCTGGCCGCCGAGGTCGGGGCCGTGCCCGGCGTCGCCTCGGCGGGCGAACCCGTGCGCTCCACCGACGACACCCTGGTCCGCATCGACGCCGTGCTCACCGCGCCGGTCGACTCGGCCGAGGCCCGCGCGACCGTGCAGCGGATCCGCGACGTGGTCGGATCGCGCGGCCGCGTCGGCGGTGCGACCGCGCAGGCGATGGAGCGTGACGCCGCCCAGGAACACGACCGGGACGTGGTCATCCCGATGGTCCTGGCCGTGGTGTTCCTGCTGCTGCTCGTGCTGCTGCGGGCGTTCGTCGGATCGGTGGTGCTGATGGCCACGGTCGTCGCGTCCTACGCGGCGGCGTTCGGGGCGGCCTGGCTGATCTTCCGGCACGTCTTCGACTTCCCGGCCGTGGACGTGCAACTGCCGCTGATCGGGTTCCTGTTCGTGGTCGCGCTCGGCGCCGACTACAACATCTTCCTGCTGTCCCGGGTCCGCGAGGAGGTCGCCGTCCACGGCTACCGCGAGGGCCTGCTGCGCGCTCTCGGCGCGACCGGCGGCGTCATCACAAGTGCGGGAGTGGTGCTGGCGGCCACGTTCGCGGCGTTGACACTGACGCCGCAGGTCGCGTTCAAGGAGATCGGGATCCTGGTGGCGGTGGCCGTGGTACTCGACGCGATGCTGGTCCGGCTGGTCCTGGTTCCGGCGCTCGCGCTCGATCTGGGCCGCTGGTTCTGGTGGCCGACCCACCCGGCCGGTCGCCCCGCCACCCGATCCGGCCGCCTCGCGACCCCGGCCGACGTCGAGCAGGCGTTGTCCAGTGCCGAGGTCCCGGGCTGACCGTCACGCGGGCCAGGGCCCGGCGGCCCGCTCCGGGTGCCGCCCGGGCCGCCGGGTCCTACTCGGACGGTGCGACCGGTCCCGGCGTGATTGTCCGCGCGCGCCACCGGGTATCCGATGCCATGGCCGGTGCAGATTCCGTGACGCGATCCGACAAGACGTTCTTCGGTCAGCCTCGCCCGCTGGCCAACCTGTTCGGGGTGGAGCTGTGGGAACGGTTCTCGTTCTACGGCATGCAGGGCATCCTGCTGATCTACCTCTACTATGCGGCCGCCGACGGCGGGCTGGGCATCGACAAGGGTGCGGCGACCAGCATCGTCGGGGCCTACGGCGGCGCGGTCTACCTGTCCACGGTGCTCGGCGCCTGGGTCGCCGACCGGCTGCTCGGTTCGGAACGGGTGCTGTTCCTGAGCGCGGTGCTGGTCATGCTCGGGCACATCGCGCTCGCGGTGTTGCCGGGGCTGCTCGGGGTCGGTGTCGGCCTGGTGCTGGTGGCGATCGGCAGCGGCGGGGTCAAGGCCAACGCGACGTCGCTGGTCGGGACGCTCTACGGCGAGCACGACGAGCGCCGGGACGCCGGGTTCTCCCTGTTCTACCTGGGCATCAACCTGGGCGCGCTGGCCGGTCCGCTGCTCACCGGGCTGCTGCAGGAGAACGCCGGCTTCCACTACGGGTTCGGGCTGGCCGCGATCGGTATGGCGATCGGTCTCGTCCAGTACACGCTGGGTCGGCGCAACCTGCCGGAGGCCGGCCGGGAGGTGCCGAACCCGCTGCCGGCCAACCGGTGGCCGCTGATCGCGGGCGCGTTCGCCGCCGGTGTGCTGATCGTGGTGGTGTCGGCGCTGACGTGGCTGACCGCGGACCGGCTCTCAACGGTCGTCGTGGTGCTCAGCATCGTGGCCGCCGTCGCGTACTTCATCGTGATCCTTTCCAGTCATCGGATCACTGCCGAGGAACGTCGGAGGGTGTTCGCGTTCATCCCGATGTTCCTGGCCAGTGCCGCGTTCTGGTCGCTCTATCAGCAGCAATTCACCGTTGTGACCATCTATTCGGACGAGCGGCTGGACCGGAATCTCGGCGGCTGGGAGATGCCGGTCTCCTGGGTGCAGTCGATCAACCCGGTCTTCATCATCGTGCTGTCCGGGGTGTTCGCGGCCCTGTGGACCCGGCTCGGCGACGGGCAGCCGACGAGCCCGATCAAATTCGCCACCGGTACGGCGTTGATGGGCGTCGCGTTCCTGCTGTTCCTCCCGTTCGCCGGGGGTGGCCCGAACAGCACCCCGCTGCTGGCGCTGGCCGGGATCCTGCTGGTCTTCACGATCGCCGAGCTGCTGCTCTCGCCGGTCGGGCTGTCGTTGACGACGAAACTGGCGCCGCACGTGTTCCGGACCCAGATGGTCGCGCTGTTCTTCCTCTCGATCGCGCTCGGCACGGCCGCGTCCGGCACCCTGGCCGGCTACTACTCGGCCGATCACGAGACGGCGTACTTCGGTATCCTCGGCGCTGTGGCGATCATTCTCGGACTCGCGCTGGCCGCGGGCAGCCGTCCGATCTCGCGCTTGATGGGTGGTGTGCGCTGACGACAGCCCGGCCGTTCGCGGTGTTCGACGTCGACGGTGTGGTGGCCGACGTCCGTCATCGTCTGCGTCATATCGAGAAACGCCCGAAGAACTGGGCCGGTTTCTTCGCCGCCGCGCACCGTGACCCGGCGTTACGGCCCGGCGTCGACCTGGTGCACGAGTACGCCGAGGACCACGAGGTGATCTGGCTGACCGGCCGCCCCGAGCGGTTGCGGACGGTGACCGAGCGCTGGTTCGAGGAGCACGACCTGCCGTCCGGGCGGCTGCTGATGCGCGGCGACCACGACCGGCAGCCGGCCAAAGATTACAAAGCCTTCCGCGTACGGCGGTTGGCCGCCGAAGGCACGGTCGCCGTGATCGTCGACGACGACCCGGACGTCGTGCGCCGCCTGCAGCGCGAAGGCTTCCCGGTGCGGCTGGCCGACTGGGTCCCGCACCGCAAATCCCTCCACAAGGCCCAGGAACGCGAAGGCCGAACCTGATCGTCCCGCGGACAGGACGTCGTCGTCGTGTCCGCGGCGAGATCACGCGCCGGAACGCCTCCGTGTCATCTCCACGGCGCTCCTGTTGATCGGCTCGATCACACCACGCTGGTTGATGACGAACAGGCTGACCCCGATCTCGTCGGCCGTGGCCAGCGCTGATTTCGTATACCCCGAGGTCGAGTAGAACAGGTGCCGGTCCAGCTGCGGCTTGGCGCCGCGCAGCTGCCGCACGACCTGCGGGCCGACCGGCTTGGCCTGCATTTTCACCTGTGCGACGGCGGCCCGCGCGATGACGTCGATACCGCCGTCAGCCCCGTCGCCGGTCAATCGGGCGTCCGGAAAGCCGTGGTTCCGCATGTGCCTCTGCGCCATCCTCTCGGCCTCCCGCCAATCGGCCGGCGGCCCGGTCGGCGCCGAGATGCCGGGCCGTGCCGACGGCGTCATACCGAGCTGTGGGCGCACGCCACTCGTCGGCGGCGTCATGCCCAACTGTGGGCGCACGCCACTCGTCGGCGGTGTCACGCCGTGGTGGGCGGCCGTACCGGAGCGCTGGGAAAGGAGCGGCGGCGACACGACGACCGGCGGGGTCGGGCCGAGGGGGAGGGCCCACGACGGTGTCGGAGGGGCCGGCCGTGGTGGTGAGGCCACCCTCGACGTCCTGGCCGGCCCGGGAACGACCTGGAGAATCCGGCCGGCGAGCCACGACACCGGCTTGCGAAGCGCAAACGTGCCGGCTGACACGATCCCGAAGAAGGCCGTGGCGATCAGAGCGCTCGTGTCGCCCTGGAAGACGGTCACCAGTGAGAAGATGCTGACGTAAGCGAACAACGCACTCGTCAGGGTCAAGGCGATTCGCAACAGCTTCTGGACGACCAACGGCCTCTCCCGCGCCCTAAGTGGATCTTGATACGACGTTATCGCCCGGGCGAACCCCACCGGGTCGGCCGTTCGGCGCGAAGCCGATCATGAAAGTGGGCCGGGCCCGGTACCCCCGGACCTCGTTGCCGGCCGGCCCGAGGCCACGACGGGCGGGCGACGGTTACCGGTCGAGGTAGGCGAGGACGGCCAGGACCCGGCGGTGGTCGTCGGTCGACTGGGGCAGGTCCAGTTTGGTGAAGATGGCGTTGATGTGTTTGCTCACCGCCCGCTCGGTGATGTGCATCCGGTCGCCGATCGCCGCGTTCGAGCGGCCCTCGGCCATCAACCCCAGCGCCTCCTTCTCGCGCGGGGTGAGGGTGGACAGCTTGTCGCCGCCGAGCAGTTGGGCGACGATCTCCGGGTCCATCACGGTCTGCCCGGCGGCGACCCGCCGCAGGGTGTCGACGAACTGGCGGACCTCGCTCACCCGGTCCTTGAGCAGATAGCCGACCGCCCCCGCGCGATCGGACAGCAACTCGCGGGCGTACAACCGCTCGACATACTGCGACAGGATCAGGATCGGCAGGCCGGGCATCTCGGCCCGGGCGGTGACGGCCGCCCGCAACCCCTCGTCGGTGAACGTCGGCGGCAGCCGGACGTCGACCACGGCGACGTCCGGCCGGTGCTCGCGCAGCGCCGCGAGCAGCTGTGTCCCGTCCTCCACGGCGGCCACGACCTCGCACCGGTAAAGCGTGAGCATGTGGGTGAGCCCGTCCCGCAGCAGCGCCTGGTCCTCGGCGATCACGACCCGCACGGAACCTCCATGTGCACCACGGTCGGCCCGCCGGCCGGGCTGCTGACGGTCAGCCTACCGTCGAAAACGGACAGCCGGCGCTCGATGCCTCGCAGGCCGCTGCCCGCGCCGACCCGGGCCCCGCCCCGGCCGTCGTCGGCCACGCTGACGACGAGGGTCGATCCGTCGTGGGTGACGGTGACGGTCACCCGGGTCGCGCCGCTGTGCTTGATCGCGTTGCTCAGCGCCTCGGCGAAGACGAAATAGCCGGCCGACTCGATCGCCGGGGGCAGCCGCCCGGGCACCCGCAGGTCGAGCGTGACCGGGACGGCACTGTTGAGCGCGAGAGCCTCGACGGCGCCGGGCAGCCCGCGGTCGGCCAGCACCGGCGGGTGGATGCCGCGGACCAGGTCGCGCAGCTCGCCCAGCACCTCCCCGGCGCTGCCCTTGGCGTCCATGACCATGCGGCGGGCCAGCTCGGGGTCGGCGTCCAGCAGGTCCTCGGCGATGCCGAGTTTCATGGCCAGCGACACCAGGCGGGCCTGCGGGCCGTCGTGCAGGTCGCGCTCGATGCGGCGCAGCTCGGCGGCCGACGAGTCGACCGCGTCCTCCCGGCTGGCGGCCAGCCGCCCGACCCGCAGTCGCAGCCGGTCGGCCTCGGTCGGGGCGAGCAGCAGCACGGCCAGCCGGGCGCGCAGCCGGTTGAGCAGGCCGGGCACGAACCACGCGGCGGCGCCGACGATCGGGGTGGCCAGCATGGTCAGCCAGGCCAGTTTCGGGCTGTCGACGTCGTAGACCAGCGGGGTGAAGACGCCGGGCGGCGCGAACGGCTCGATGAGCGGCGCGAACAGGCACTCCAGGGTGCCGATCCAGAGGGCGGCGGAGGCCGCGGCGCCGGCGATGCCGAGCGGGAAGCTCGCCGCCAGCCAGCCCACGTCGCGCCAGGTCACCGGGTCGCCGCGTCTCGGGGGACCGGCATAGGGCGACGGGACGGGGGTGCCGAGGACCTGGGACGCGTGGCGCCGGTGCCAGTCGGCCAGCCGCCGGTTGCGCCGGATCACGGCGTGGGCCACCGGCCGCAGGGGGAGGCTCACGACCGTACCGAAAGCAAGGGGTAAGCCGGCCAGGCCGGCGATGCCGGCGGTGATCGCCCGCAGTAGATCTCTCAGCGCCCTGTTCATGATGGACAGCCTAAAAGCGCTGGCCGCGGCGTTCGATAGTGCAGAGGTGAGGGTTCATGGTGGTGCTAGGTTCACCATCGCCCGCGGCGCCTCAGAAGACCTGCTGGGGCAGGTCGCGCCGGCTGCTGATGCCGAGCTTGGCGAAGATCTTGCCCAGGTGCCATTCGACCGTGCGGGTGCTCAGGAACAGCTCGGCGCCGATCTCCACGTTGGACCGGCCGTCGCGGGCCCGCACCGCGATCTCGTGCTCGCGCACCGTGAACTCCACCGTCGCGGGCGTGGGCGCCGGGCCGGGCGCGGCCCCGGCGGCGACCAGGGCACGTTCGGCCCGGGCGGTGAACCCTTCGGCGCCGAACCGGGTGAACATCTCGTGGGCGGTGCGCAGGTGGGTGTCGTCCGGCCGGCCCCGGTGACACCGCCACTCGCCGTACAGCAGATGGGCTTTGGCCAGGAAGAAGGCGGCGCGGCTGGTGGCCAGGTGGTCGATCGCCCGGCGGAAGAGGTCCTCGTCGCCGGTGACCAGGGCGCGGCAGTACGCCTCGACGCCGAGCGCCCAGCCCGTGCCGCTGGGGATGCTCCGCTCGGTCAGCCGTTCCAGCGCCGAGCGGGCCGCCACCGGGTCGCCGCCGAGCATCGCGGCCTCGACCAGTTCGGCCAGGGCGACGTTGGCGATGCCGGTCTCGGCCGGGTTGGCGGTGGCCAGCTCGGCCGCGGTCCGGGCGGCGGCGTGGTCGCCGTGCGCGTTGCGCAGCAGCGCGCGGGCCGTGTAGGCGGCGGTCAGCCCGGTGCCGAGCCGTTGCGCGGTCGCCACCGTGACGATCTGGTCGATCAGCGGGTCGGCCACTGCGGCGCGGCCCTGCCAGGCGGCGGCCAGCATCCGCCCGAATGGCGGCCGGGCCAGTCCGGTGGCCAGGCCACCGGTGTGCATCTCCTCGGCGACCCCGGCGGCCTGGGCGATCGCGCCCTCGTAGAGCAGCACGGTGACCCGGTGCGCGCCGATGTAGGAGAGCCGGACCAGCGCGCCGGCCTCGCGGACCAGGGTCAGGTAGCGCGCGGTGAGCACGTGCAGCGCCTGGTCGTCGCTGATCGAGCCGGCCGCGTGGTCGGCGACGAAGAGCCAGTGCACCGCCTCGTCGAGCCCGGGATGGTCGCGCACGATCGCGGTCAGGGCCGCCCGGACGAGGGGCGCACCGGCCGGGAAACCGTCGGTGTAGAGCACGGCCAGCGCGTCCAGCAGCAGGTCGGGGCCGCTCGGGGCGTCCGGCGGGGGCAGGTCGCGGACCGCGCGGGCGATCCGGCCGATCGCGTCCGGGGCGAACCGGCCGGCCGACGCGGCCGCGGCGAACGCCTCCAGGTAGGTCTCGCGGGCCAGCGCCGGGTCGAGGTGTTCGAACCGGCGCGCGGTGGCCAGCAGCAGGTCGGGGGCCTCGGCGCTGCGCGGCGACGCGAACGCCATCTGCCCTTGCAGCAGGCCGATCCGGGCCTCGCGCAGCTCGTCCGGCGGCCCGTCGGCGGCCCGCGACAGCAGCCGGGCCGCGGCGTCGGGCGCGCCGGCCTGGTATTTCGCGCGGGCCGCGGCCAGTTCCCGCCCGGCCCGCCGGGCCGGATCACCGGTCAGCTCGGCCGCGCGTTCCAGGAACGCCGCCGCGGCGGCGATGCCACCGCGGGCCTGGGCCCGGTCCGCCGACGACTCCAGCTCGGCGGCCACTCGCTCATCAAAAACTTCTTGCGCGTACGCCCGGTGCCACGCCCGCCGATCCGGATCCGTCGCCGGATCGGTCGCCTCGGCCAGCGCCGCGTGCACCCGGCGACGCTCCCCGGCCGGCGCCGCCCGGTACGCCGCCGACCGCACCAGCGTGTGCCGGAACACCACCCGCAGCCCGATCCGCAGCAGCCCGGCCGCCTCGAGTTCGTCGCCGGCGTCCGGCCCGAGCCCGAGCCGCCGCGCGGCCGCCCACAGCCGGGTCGCGTCCCCGACCGGGTCGGCCGCCGCGAGCAGCAGCAGCCGCCGGGCGTCGGGCGACAGTCCGTCCACGCGGCGCAGGAAGCTCTGCTCGACCCGGCGGGACAGTCCGGGCAGCGCCCCGGGCAGGCCGAACCCGCCGGCCAGGGCGGCCGGGGACAACCCGCGAGGCAGTTCCAGCAGGGCCAGGGGGTTGCCGTGGGCCTCGGCCAGGATCGCCTCCCGCACACCCTCGTCCAGCGGCCACGGCACCGCCGAGGCCAGCAGCGCCCGGGCGTCGGTGTCGGGCAGGCCACCGATCACCAGTTCGGGCAGGCTGCGCAGCGTGTCGACCGGCCCGCGCACCCCGAAGATCATCACGACCGACTCGGCGACCAGGCGCCGGGCCACGAACGCGAGCGCCTGCACGGACGCACGGTCCAGCCACTGCGCGTCGTCGACGACCCCGAGCAGCGGCCGGTCGGTGGCCGCCTCGGCGAGCAGGGTCAGGGTGGCCAGCGCGACCAGGAACGCGTCCGGGGCGGGGCCGGCGTCGAGGCCGAACGTGATCCGCAGGGCGGCGCGCTGCGGACCGGGCAGCCGGTCGAGGTGGGCCAGCAGCGGCCCGCACAGCTGGTGCAGGGCGGCGTACGGCAGCTCCATCTCCGACTCGACGCCGGTGACCCGCAGCACGCGCAGGCCCTGGGCCGCCGCGACGGTGGCATCCAGCAGCGCGGTCTTGCCGACGCCGGCCTCACCGGTCAGCACCAGCGCGCCGCTGCGGCCGTCCCGGACGGCGCCGGTGAGCGCGGACAGCGTCGCCAGTTCCCGGTCCCGTCCGCGCAGCACACCACCATGATCGATCATCCGGTTGCGCGCGCAACGACCGCCCCGCGACCCGGGGCCGGGCCAGGGTCCGACCCTGGGGGTGCCGGGCCGGTCGCCCGGCGATCGTTGAGCGCATGTCCGACGTACCGGGTTCGGCCGCGGTGCCGCCGTTGCGCGGTCGCCGGCGGGAACAGGAGAGGCTCGACCGGCTGCTGCGCGAGATCCACGGCGGCGGCAGCCGGGTCCTGGTGCTGCGCGGCGAGGCCGGCGTCGGCAAGACCGCGCTGCTCGACTACCTGACCGTGCGGGCGCCGCTGGGCCGGGTGATCCGGACGACCGCGGTCGCGGCCGAGTCGCCGATCGAGTACGCCGCCCTGCAGAGCCTGTGCGCACCCCTGCAACGTCACCTCGGCCGGCTTCCCGATCCGCAGCACGCGGTCCTGGCCACCGCGTTCGGGCTGCGCCACGGCGAGCCGCCGGAGGCGGCGACGGCCGGGCCGGCCGTGCTCGCGCTGCTGGCCGTCGCCGCCGGCCCGGAGCCGCTGGTCTGCGTCGTCGACGACGCGCAGTGGCTGGACCGGGTCTCCGGCGAGGTGCTGACGTTCGTGGCCGGCCGCCTCGACGGCGGGCCGGCCGGACGGGTCGGGCTGGTCGTGGCCGTGCGCGGCCCCGGGGACGGGCCGATCCTGGCCGGGCGGCCGGAGCTGCGGGTCGACGGGCTGGCCGCCGAGGACGCCCGCGAGCTGCTCGACGACGTCGTGTGGTGGCCGCTGGACGACGCCGTACGGGAAAGAATCGTTCTTGAATCTCGCGGGAATCCGCTCGCGCTCAGGCAGTGGCCGAGAGCCGACCTGTCCCCTTACAACGCGCCGTGAGCGCCCGGGTTCAACGCCCGCGCGGTGATGCTCGACGCGGTGCCACCAGGCGTTTCCCGGCCTAGCATCCGGCTCGGGGATGACCAGGGGAGGCAATACGGTGCTGCTCGGCCGCGGAACGGAATGCGCGAAGCTGGACGGGACTCTCGCGGCGGTCCGCAACGGCCGCAGCGACGCGATCGTGCTGGTCGGCGAGCCCGGGGCCGGCAAGTCGGCGCTGCTCGCCCACGTCGGCGAGGCCGCCGCCGACCTGCGGGTGGTCCGCGCCGGCGGCGTCGAGTCCGAGATGGAGCTCGCCTACGCCGCCCTGCATCAGCTCTGCCGGCCCCTGCTGGAACACCTCGACCGGCTGCCCGGTCCGCAGGCCGAGGGGGTCGAGACGATCTTCGGGCTGCGTTCCGGGGCCGTCCCGGGCGCGTTCCTGGTCGGCCTGGGCGTGCTCAACCTGCTCGCCGAGGCGGCCCGGGACCGGCCGGTGGTCTGCGTGATCGACGACGCGCAGTGGCTCGACTCGGCGTCCGCGCAGGTCCTGGCGTTCGTGGCGCGGCGGCTCAGCGCCGAGTCGGTGCTCATGGTCTTCGCCGGCCGCACCCCGCTGCCGGGCTTCGACGGGCTGAACCGGCTGCCCGTCGGCGGGCTGCCGGACGGTGCCGCCCGCAAACTGCTCAGCTCGGTGGTGCGCTGGCCGCTCGACGACGGCGTGCGCGCCGCGATCCTGGCCGAGGCCCGCGGCAACCCCCTGGCCCTGCTGGAACTGCCGCTGACCGACCCGTCGTCGCTGGCCGGCGGGTTCGGGCTGCTCGACACGTCCCGGCGCATCGAGGAGAGTTTCCGCCGCCGGGTCGACGAGCTCCCGGCCGAGTCGCGTCTGCTGCTGCTCCTGGCCGCGGCCGATCCGGTCGGCGACCCGGTGCTGCTGTGGCGGGCGGCGGCCGCCCTCGGGGTCACCCGGGACGCCCCGACCGGTGGGCTGCTGACCGTCGCCGACCGCGTGGCGTTCCGTCACCCGCTGGTCCGCTCGGCCGTCTACCACGGCGCTGACCTGGCCGAACAGCGGGCCGTGCACCGCGCGCTGGGCGAGGCGACGTCGGCGGCGAGCGACCCGGACCGGCGGGCCTGGCACCTGGCCCAGGCCACCGTCGGCGAGGACGAGACGATCGCCGCCGAGCTGGAGGCGTCGGCCGGCCGGGCCCAGGCCCGCGGCGGGCTGGCCGCGGCCGCCGCGTTCCGGGAACGGGCGTCGATGCTCACCGGGGACCCGGACCGCCGGGCCGATCGCGAGCTGGCCGCGGCCCGCGACAAATACCACGCCGGCTCACCGGCCGAGGCGCGGATCCTGCTCGACCGGGTCGAGGCCGGCCCGCCCGACGCATTGCGGGCCGCGCACGTCGGGCAGCTGCGCGGGCACCTCGCGTTCGCCACCGGGCAGTCCGGCCGGGCGCCGGTCCTGCTGCTGGAGACCGTGCGCCGGTTCGAACGGCTCGACCCGGCCGCGGCCCGCGAGACGTACCTGGACGCCATCACGTACGCGCTGCTGGCCGGCCGGTTCGCCGGGACCCCGGTGACCGAGGTCGCCGCCGTCACCCCGCCCGCCGCCGACGGCTCCCACGCCCAGGACCTGCTCGTGGACGCGCTCGCGCAGCTCTACCGCGAGGGCCACGCGAAGGCGACACCGGCCGTGCAGCGGGCGCTCGCCGCGTTCCGGCGCGACGAACTGCCGGCCGGCGAGGCGATGCGCTGCCTCGGCATCGCCTGCCACGCGGCGTACGAGGTGTGGGACGACGAGGCCTGGGAGGCGCTGGCCGAACTCGGGCTGCGGCACACCCGGGCCGCCGGCGCCCTGGTCATGCTGCCGGTGGCGCTGACCCAGCGGATCGGCGCGCACCTGCACGCGGGGGAGTTCGACGCGGCGTCTGCGCTGGTCGAGGAGGCCGAGGCGGTCGCCGAGGCGACCGGGATGACCCGGCCCGCGTACGACGCGGCCACCGTCCCGGCCTGGCGCGGTGACTCCACCACGGCGTCCGCGCTGATCGGCGCGGCCATGCGCACGGTCGAGCAGCGCGGCGAGGGCATCGGTCTCACCCTGATCCAGCACACCAACGCCGTGCTGCTCAACGGCCTCGGCCGGTTCCCGGAGGCGCTGCGCGCGGCCGAACTGGCCACGGCCGACCCGGGCGAGTCGGCGTTCGCCGGCTGGGCGGTGGCCGAACTCGTCGAAGCGGCCGCCCGCACCGGCGACCGGGCCACCGCGGCCGCCGCCGTCGACCGGCTCGCCCGGACCACCGAACCCAGCGGCACCGACTGGGGACTGGGCACGCTGGCCCGATCCCGGGCGCTGATCAGCGACGGGAAGGCCGCCGAGGCGCTCTACGAGGAGGCGGTCGAGCGGCTCGGGCGTTCCCGTGGCCGGATGGCGCTGGCCCGAGCCCACCTGCTCTTCGGCGAGTGGCTACGTCAGGAACGCCGGATCGCCGAGGCCAGATCCCAGCTGCGTACGGCCCACGAGCACTTCGTCAGCATCGGCGCCGAGGCGTTCGCGGCCCGGGCCCGCCAGGAACTGGTCGCCACCGGCGAGACGGTCGCGGCGCGAACCCGCTCGGACAACGCCGAACTGACCACACAGGAGCTGCAGATCGCCCGCCGGGCCCGGGACGGGCGCTCCAACGCGGAGATCGGCGCCGAACTGTTCCTCAGCGCCCGCACCATCGAATGGCACCTGCGGAAGGTGTTCACCAAACTCGGCATCACCTCGCGGCGCGAACTGCGGACGGCGCTGCCGGCCCCCGGGGCACCGGTGGGCGGGCACCAGTGAGATCTACCGGGGCGCTCTTCCTGCAGATCTTTCACCGGTGGAGGTGGCAACGACCGCTGACCCGGCCCGTGCTATGACATCGACGGTGAGAACAGTCCTGGGGTTCGTCGTCCTGATCGCGGTCGTGCTGCTCGGTGTCGCGCTCGCCGCCGATGTCAAGAACCTCGCCACGCGCCACGTCCGGCGGTCGGCCGGCCTCGTCGGGCCGGCGAGCAGGCTCCTGCGCCCCGGCGACACCGAGGAGAAACGGGAACGGCGCCTCGCCCGGATCGTGCTGCTCGAGCGATCCTTCGGCGCCGTTCTCGCCCTCTCCGGATGCTGCATGATCGTGGTCGCGGCCCTGAACGGCGGCTGGTCGGCCCGATGACCAGGTGGCGACCGGCCGGCTCGCTCAGCGTGCCGAGACCCAGGACAGAGCTTGTTCGAGGTTGTACTCGGCGACGCTCCGCATGAACGCCGGGTCCGGGACGCCCTGCTCGATCAGCTGCAGCGGCCCCGCGGTCAGCGACAGCCGCTGGGTGAGCATGTAGAGCGCGAGCCGGTCCTCGTCGAGCCCGGGCACGGCCAGCCGCGGGTAGTCGCCGTGCATGCGGATGCGCAGGTACACGTGCTCCCACTCGACGTCGAAGTACTTCAGGTCGTCGATGTCGATCAGGACGGGTTCGCCGTCCGGGCCGATCATCACGTGGCCCCACAGCTCGCCGTGCACCACCGAGTATTCGGCCCGGGGCCGCACCGCCGCGGTGAGCTCGTGGAGCCGCTCCTGCAGCCGGTCGCGGGCGTCGGCGACCCGCTGATCACGCGCGGACGCCTCGGCCAGGCACCGGAGGGCGAAGCGGAGTGCCGCCTGCTCGCAGGACGGATCCTGGGCCGTCCCGCCGGCGTCGACGTGCGCCACCCGGCCGAAGGCGGGCGCGCGGCAGGACCGCATCGTCTCCAGGGTCTGCGCCAGGCGCGCCATCGTCGGCTCGGCGGCCCGCGGATCGCGGTCGAACCGCTCCTCCAGGTCCTCGCCCGGGAAGTCCTCGACGATCGCCAGGTCGGCCGGGTAGTGGACCCGGTCGCGGTCGACGAGGTGGATGCGGGGCACCCCGACCCCCATCGCGCTCAGCCGTGCGTGCCCGGCCACGAAGACGTCGAGCCCGCCGATGCCGGCCGAGAACGGATCCGCGAGGTCGTCGGCGCCGTCGGTCGCCGGCCAGTAGCTCTCGGAGTCCGACCAGACGTAGGCGATCGCGGTCGTGGCGTCGTCCATCGTCAGCCGGTAGGCGCCTTTCCGGCTGCCACCGGTGAGTCGTTCGACCGCGTCGAGACGCCGTCCACCGCCGAGGGCCTGCCTGGCCGCGCCCGCCCACCGGTCTGTGCTCACGTTTCCCGCTGTCACGTCCACGCCGTCCACTGTGCTGGATCCTCCGGTGCGACGTCTAGCCGGCCCGCCGCTCCAGCAGGGCTTTCGCCTTCTCGACGACCTCCGCCTCGGCGGCCTGCAGCCGGGCCGGCCGCTCGGTGTCCCCGACCGTGGAGGTCTCGCACTCGTCGTCGTAGCGGGCGATGGCGCCGATCAGCGGCCGCAGCAGTTCGTCGGGGAGGGCCTGCCCGCCGTACCAATAGATGTAGTGACCGCCGGAGTGCACCGGCAGCGTGCCGTCCACGATCAGGCCGGCCCACCACAGGACCAAGGCCCGGGTCCGGGCCTCCTGGTCGGTCGGCAGGTTCTCCGGCAGGAGCCGCAGCTCGGCGACGACCCGGTCGAACAGTTCCGGCGCCTCGGGTTCCTCGGCGCGGGTCAACCCGGCCAGCAGCGGCAGCGACGGCGCCTGGACACCGGACAGCAGGGCGTCCAGGCCGATCCGGATGAGGGTGTCGGACCCGGTGGGCCGGCCGACCAGTCGCTCGATCGCGACGCGCCGCAGTTCTTGAACGTCCATGGTGCCGGGCAGTATGCCGGATTCGGGACTACGAGAGCAGGTCCTCGGCGCGACCTTCGAGCATCTTGGCGATCTCGGCCGAGCGCGGGAGCATGATCGACTCGTAGGTGCGGACGCCCTCGTCGATGCTGCCGGAGCCGGCCAGGGCCAGGGCCAGGTCGCTGGCGTCGAGCATGGCCAGGTTGACGCCGACACCCAGTGGGGGCATCAGGTGGGCGGCGTCGCCGAGCAGGGTGACGCTGGGGTGGTGGGTCCAGGTGTGCGGGACGGGCAGGGCGTTGATCGGGCGGTCGACGTAGGGGCCGTCGTTCTCGGCGACCAGCCGCCGCAGCTCCGGCGACCAGTGGGCGAACTCGGCGAGCAGCCCGGCCCGGATCTCGTCCGTGCTCAGGCCGCTCACGTCGGCCGGTGAGCGGCGGATGATGTAGACCCGGATGTGGCCGCCGCTGTTGCGCTGGGCGAACAGGCCACGGTCGCCGTCGGCGGCGTGCGCGCCACCCTGGCCGACCAGTGCGGACAGCGCCGCGTGGCGGTTCTCGACGTCGTCGAACCACGCTTCCAGGAACGACACCCCGGTGTACTCCGGCCGGGCCGGGGACACCACCGGACGTACGCGTGAATAGGCGCCGTCGGCCCCGATGACGAGATCAGTTTCGGTCGCAGTGCCGTCCTTGAACCGGAGGGTTCGGCCGTCGGTCGAGGCCAGGGCGTGTCCCCACCGCACGGTGCCCGGCTCCAGGGAGTCGAGGAGCAGGTCACGCAGCTGCCCGCGGTCGATCTCGGGTTTGAACAGCTCGCCCTCCTCGGGGCGGTGGTGCTCGCGCAGGTCGCCGGTGATCGCGTACTCGCGCATCTCCTGGCCCTCGGGGCGGGCCAGGCGGAAGAACTCGTCGAGCAGGCCGGCCTCGCGCAGCGCGACCTGGCCGTCGTCGGCGTGCAGGTCGAGGGTGCCGCCCTGGTTGCGGGCGTCGCGGCCGGGGTCGCGGTCGTAGACGGTCACGGCGAGGCCGTGCCGCTGCAGGATGCGGGCGCAGGTGAGGCCGCCGGGGCCGGCGCCGATGATGCTGATCCGATTCATGGCTGTCTCCTTCCGAGAGGGCGCCGGGGCGGCGCCTCATCCAGAAAAGCAGACTCGATAAAAAAGTGCAACGAGTCAACTTTGTGGCCCACTCAACTGTCGGATACGCTCAACCCGTGAACGAGATCCCCGTCGGCCGCCGTGAGCGCAAGAAGGCGGCCACCCGCCAGGCGATCGCCGACGCCGCCCTGCGCCTGTTCCTGGAGCGTGGCTACGACCAGGTCGGCATCCGGGACGTCGCGGACGCCGCCGATGTCTCCACGACCACGCTGTTCAAGCACTTCAGCGGCAAGGAGGCGCTCGTCTTCGACCAGGAGCAGGACGTCGACGCCGCGCTGATCGCCGCGGTCCGCGACCGGGCCGAGGGCGAGAGCATCGTCGACGCGCTGCGCCGGCACGTGCTGGCCACCTGGCTGCCGATCGCCGAGCACCCGCAGCGGGCCGAGTTCGTCGCGCTCGTCGACGCCACACCCGCGCTGCGCGCGCACCATGAGCGGATGTGGACACGGCACACCGGCACTCTCGGTGCCGCGATCGCCGCCGAGTTCGGGCGGCCCGCCGACGACCTGGCCTGCGTCACCCTGGCCCGTTTCGTCCTGGACATCCCGGCCCTGACCAGCACGCGGACCGATCGCCGGGCCGCCGTCGAAACAGTCTTCGAGATCCTTGCCAAAGGATGGAAAAACCCCATTTAGCCGTACGGCGTTGATCATCCGACCGCACGGGGGATCGCGGGATCCAGGCCCGGGGCGATAGTCTCCGGCAACGATTCTGGTCGATGAGCGGCGCGTCCGGCCTTCGGTGCTCTCCTAGCCGCGATCGGCATCCGAGCTGGAGGGCGTTCCGATTTCTGACGTCACGGACGTTCGCGCCGACACGGCCGACGACGACACCCCGCCCGCGGCGACTCCCGACCCGGCCGTTCCCGGCAGCCGGATGTCCCGGCTGCGCGCGGCGGCCTGGTCGGCCGCCCCTGCCATCGGGCTGTACCTGATGATCCGCTCGCTCAGCCTCGACGTCATGTACGTGCTGGCCAGCCACGCGGCCGTCCGCGCGCCGGGCAAGCAGGTCTACCCGGACGGCACCATCAACAACCAGTGGCGCAGCTTCACCTCGATCATGGACGCGCTGGTGTCGTGGGACGCCCGGTGGTACACGAAGATCGCCGGCCAGGGGATCGGCGGCCCGATCGGCGCGGTCGACGCCGACGGCGTGCCGTACCAGTTGCGCCTGATGTTCTTCCCGCTCTACCCGTGGCTGGCCCGCCCGCTGACCTACGTGCCGTTCATCTCCCCGGTCGTCGCCTGCCTGATCGTCTCGTTCGTGTCGGCCGTCGCCGCCGCCTGGGGCCTCTACGCGATCGGGCGGCACCTGCACAGCCGTCGCGTCGGTGTGCTGTTCGCCGCCATGTGGGCGATCGTGCCGGCCGCCATGACCGAGAACGGCGCGTTCAGCGAGTCGCTGTTCACCGCGCTGGCCGTCTGGGCCCTCTACTCCGTGCTCAAGGAACGCTGGCTGATCGCCGGCCTGCTCGCCGGCCTCAGCGGCCTGAGCCGGCCCACCGCAGCCGCGTTGATCGGCACGGTCGGCCTGGCCGCCCTGGTCGCGGCGATCTCCCGGCGGGGCGGCTGGCGGCCGTACGCCGCAATGCTCTTGGCTCCTGTGGGTCTGCTGGGTTACATCGGGTACGCGTCCTACCGCATCGGCAGCGTGTCCGAGTATTTCTCCATCCACGCGCACCAGTTCGGTGCCGAATGGGACTGGGGCAAGTCGCTCTGGGACACGGTCAACGACATCATGATGGGCGTCGGCGACGACAACGGGAACAAGCCCATCCGCATCCTGTCCGTGCTGTTCCTGGCCGGGTTCATCATGCTGCTGGCCCTGCTCGTGCGCCGCGCGCCGTGGCAGCTGACCGTGTACGCGGCGGCGACCCTGGTGCTCGTCGTCGGCGCGCACGCGCACATCTCGATGATGGGCCGGCACCTGCTGCCCGCGTTCCCGGTGCTGCTGATCCCGGCCGTCGCCCTGGCCCGCGCCAAGGACCGTGACCTGGCCATCGCGCTGGGCGCGCTCGCGCTGCTCTCCGGCTGGTACGCGGGCTGGCTCCCGTTCATCTCCGGCCAGGCCATCTAGGTTCAGTCGCGCAGGGCCGTGCGCAGCTCGCGGCGGTTGCTGATGGTCAGCTTGGTGAAGACCTTGCGCAGGTGCCACTCGACCGTGCGGCTGCTCAGGAACAGCTCGGCACCGATCTCGGTGTTCGACTGGCCGTCCCGGGCCCGGCGGGCGATCTGCCGCTCCTGCGGGGTCAGCTCGGTCGGCGCCGGGACCACCCGCGCCTGGATCGGGGCGCCGGTCGCGGCCAGCTCCCGGCCGGCCCGGTCGGCATAGGCTTCGGCACCGAAGGACGAGAACATGTCGTACGCGGCCCGCAGCTGATCACGCGCATCACCGTTGCGACCGGCCCGGCGCAGCCACTCGCCGTACACCAAATGGGTCCTGGCCAGCATGAACGCGGCGCGGCAGCGGGCCAGCCGCTCGACCGCCTCGCGATAGAGCGGCTCGGCCCCGGCCCCGTCGGTGAGCAGCGCCCGCGACCGCGCCTCGACACCCAGCCCCCAGTCGGTGCCGCTCGGCCCGGTCCGCGCCGTCAGCCGGGCGAACGCCCGCGTCGCCGCGTCCCGATCACCGTTGCGGACCGCCGCGTCGACCAGCTCGACCAGCGCCCAGTCGGCGAACCCGGCCTCCAACCGGTACGCGGTCGCCCGCTCGGCCGCGGCCTGCGCCTCGGCGTAGCGGCCCAGCCCGTTGTTCAGCACCGCGCCGAACATGTGCATGGCGGTCAGCACCGCGCCCTGACCCCTTTCGGTCAGCACGTCGGTCACCTCACCGATCAGAGCGGACACGACCTCCTCCCGGCCCCGCCACGCGGCGACCGCGAGCGCGGCGATCGGCGGCTGCACGTCACCGGTCGCCGTCCCGATCGCGTCGACCTCGTCGACCAGGGCCGCAGCCGCGGCGATCTCGCCCTGATGCAGGTGCAGGGCCAGCCGCTGGTAGAGGATGAACGGCAGCCCGGCCAGGGCCCCGGTGGCCCGGGCGTTGCGCAGGTGCCGCATCGTCAGGTCCTGCCAGGCGTCGTCGTCCCAGACCGTGTGCGCGGCATGCGACACCACGTAGACCAGGTGGATCGCGTCCTGCGCGGCCACACCCTCCCGGAAGCCGGCCAGCGACCGGCGGATCAGGTCGGTGCCCGCCTCGAACCCGTCGGTGTAGAGCGTGGCCAGCCCGTCGAGCAGCAGATCCCGCGGCCCCGGCTCACCCTGAGCACTGGTCTTCAACGCGGCCGTGGCGACCTCGGCCAGCCCGGTGTCGGTGGCCAGCCGGCCGACGAACACCGCCCCGGCGAACGCCTCCAGATAGGTCTGCCGGGCCAGCCCCGGATCCAGCGGCTCCAGCCGCCGCGCGGTGTCGACCAGCAGACCCGGCGCCTCGGCGCTGCGGGTCGCCGACGCGAACGCCATCTGCCCGCGCAGCAGCCCGATCATCGCGCCGCGCAACTCGTCGCCCGGGCCCATGCCGGCCCCGGCCAGCAGCGCCGCCGCCGCATCCGGGGCACCCGCCCGGTACTTGGCCCGGGCCGCGGCCAGCTCCCGGTCGGCCCGCACCCCCGGATCGGCGGTCAGCTCGGCCGCCCGCTGCAGGAACGCCGCCGCCGCGGCCAGCCCACCACGCGCCTGGGCCCGGTCGGCCGACGCGGCCAGCTCGGCCGCGACCGTCTCGTCGGTGCCGGCCGTCGCATAGGCCCGATGCCAGGCGTGCCGGTCCGGGTCGGCCTCCCGCGAAGTGGCCTCGGCCAGCGCCGCGTGCACCCGGCGACGGTTGGCCGACGACGCCGCCCCGTAGACCGCCGACCGCACCAGCGTGTGCCGGAACACCACCCGCGAACCGATCCGCATCAACCCGGCCGCGTGCAACGGATCGCCGGCCTCCGGCCCCAGCCCCAGATGGGCGGCCGCCCGGCGCAGCAGGAACGAGTCACCGACCGGGTCGGCCGCGGCCAGCAACAGCAGCAGCCGCGCGTCCGCATCCAACTCGTCGATGCGGCGCAGGAAACTCTCCTCCAGCCGGCCGTGCCCCCGGGCCAGCCCGAACCCGCCCGCCATCCCGGCCGGGGACCAGCCCAGCGGCAACTCCAGCAGCGCCAGCGGATTACCCCGGGCCTCGGCCAGCAGCGCGCCGCGCACGTCGGCGTCGAGCGGCCAGCGGACCACCGACTCCAGCAGCTCCCGGGCGTCCTTCTCGCTCAGCCCGCCCAGCGGCAACTCCGGCAACTGGCCGAGACTGTCACTCTCGCGCTTCGCGAAGATCATGGCGACCGACTCGGCGTGCAACCGCCGCGCCACGAAAGCCAGAGTCTGCGCCGACGACTGGTCCAGCCACTGCGCGTCGTCCACCACACACAGCAACGGCTTCTCGGCCGCCACCTCGGCCAGCAGCGTCAACACGGCCAGACCGACGAAGAACGGCTCCGGCGCCGGGCCGCCGCGCAGCCCGAATGTCACCTCCAGGGCCGCCCGCTGCGGCACCGGCAACCGGTCGAGGTGATCGAGCACCGGGCCGCACAAACGCTGCAACGCCGCGAACGGCAACTCCATCTCCGACTCGACCCCGGCGACCCGGGCCACCCGCAGACCCCTCGCCTCCTCGACCGCCGCATCCAGCAACGCCGACTTCCCGATCCCGGCCTCACCGACCACGACCAGCGCGCCACTACGGCCGGCCCGGGCCGCCCCCAACAGGCCGGCCAGGGCCGCCTGCTCACTCTTCCGCCCCCGCAACACCACGCATCCGATCCTTGGACAGCCCATTACGCACCGTCAATAAGCAGCGTCACGCAACCCGTGGTGAACCCGCAAAACCGGTATACGTGAGGTTGACCCGCGACAACCACGGGACCCGGGCACCAGTACCCCGCACGGGCGCGACGTGCGGCTGCCGGCCAGCACAGTGACCGGCGTGAGAGACGAACGCCTGACCGACCTGCACACCCGGCACGCCCGCGACCTGCTCGGCTTCCTGTCCGGGTTCACCGCCGGTAACCGGTTCAGCGCCGAGGACCTCCTGCAGGAGACGATGCTGAGAGCCTGGCGGCACATCGACACCCTCCCGGCCGAACCCGACCACACCCGGCGCTGGCTGTTCACGGTCGCCCGCAACGTCGCCATCGACGCCATCCGCCGCCGGTCCGCCCGCCCGGCCGAGGTCGACCTCGGCGACCTGACCGAACCCGGCCCGGACGAGACGTCGGGCACGGTGATGGCGGTCGACTCGCTGCGCCACGCCATCGGCAATTTGAGCACGCCGCACCGGCGGGTGCTGGCCGAGCTGTACGTCCAGGGCCGCACTCCGGACGAGGCGGCCCGCCGGCTGGGCGTGCCGATCGGGACGGTCAAGTCGCGGGCGCACTACGCCCTCCGCTCGGTCCGCACCGCCGTCGCCGGCCGCTGACCCAAGGGCTCCGCCTGATCCGGCCTTCGTGAGCTGCGGTCCATGTTTAGTTCGGGCTATAGTTTGCTCAGTCGGAGAACTCCCCGCGCCGCTGGTCGATCAAGACCACGACAGCCGTGAGGGATTGGTTGCGGGCCCTGCGGCAGACTGATCCCGAGGTCTACCGTTCGGTGAACATCGCCATCGACATGCTCGCGGAGATCGGCCCCGGCTTGGGGCGGCCGCTTGTCGACACGATGCACGGTTCGAGCATCGGCAACCTCAGGGAGTTGCGGCCGCGGTCGGGCCGCGACTTCGCCATCCGGGTGTTGTTCGTGTTCGACCCCTGGTCGCAGGCGGTGTTGCTGGTCGCCGGCAACAAAGCCGGTGACTGGACACGGTGGTACAGGGCGGCCATCCCTGTCGCCGAGACGGCGTATGACAGCTGGCTTGCTGTCGAGAGGAAGCGGAGGGAGAACTCATGACTGAGTTTCACGACTGGGAGGACCTCCGTGCGGAACTGCACGACGGGGACGACGAGGCGCTCGAGATCGAGCGGGCCCGGACCGAGGCCTGGGTCGGAGCCTTCCACCTGGCTGAGGAGCGAAAGCGGCTGGGTCTGACGCAGCGTCAGGTAGCCGAGATCATGGGCGTTTCGCCCGGTCGGGTCAGTCAGATCGAGAACGGTGACCTCGAAGCCAACGAGGTGGCGACGCTCAGCCGGTACGCCCGGGCGTTGGGCGCCCGCATGCGGATCATCTTCGACTACGGCAGCGACCTTCGGCAGATCGCCTGAAGCGTGCCCGATTCCGGTCGGCGGTCCCGTCGCCGACACCGTCGCGACCGCCACCGGCCGATAGGATCCGCGGCGGGGTGGGGGTCGTAGCGCAGAGGTCGTCGCGCTGGTCTCCAGAATCAGAAGACATCGGTTCGAATCCGGTCGGCTCCCACCTCCACTGCGGCGACCGGGCGATACCGGCCGGATCTGAACAACTTCAGACGCCCTCGCAGCGCAGAGCTTCCACGCCCCAGGCCGTGGACAGCGCGAGCGGCTGGCCGGTAGGCGTACCAAGCGGTGGCAGCAGTTGCCGGCCGCCGTCCCCGACAATCTCGACCGCGCATGGACGGATATTCGCGGCCGCTGATTCTGAGGGCCGGGGCTGATCGGATCCCGTGCGTGGCGGCCGGGTTCTAACCCGCGGATTTTCTCAAGATCTTTGGATGTACGCCGATGGTGGCGGCCATGATCCGGCTTTCGTCTGCGCTGGTCGGGGTGGCTCTGCTGCTCGCGACTCCGGCCGCCGCCCACGCCGCGCCCAGTGAGACCGTGACCGACGGCGTGCTGCGGCGCGCGGTGGTGGACACGTTCGGGCGGGGGCCGGATGTGGTGCGGACCAGTGTCGCCACCGGGGCGGGGGCGACGATCGAGGTCCCGGAGTCGCTGGCGCGGGGGATCGCGGAGGGGTCGAGCGTGACCGTCACGCGTGGGGCGGACGGCACGGTGGAAGGGCTCCATGGCCGTACGTCAATCTCTTCGAATGAAACCGTGAGCGGAACGCACCACCTGGTGGTGGTGCCGGTGTTCTGGAAGGGCAGCGCGCTGCCCGACGCGGCGGCCTTCGCCGCGACCACCGCGAGCGTCGACAAGTATTACGACACCGTGTCCGGGGGTGCGATCCGGTTCACCCTGGACCGGGTCACCGAGGCGCGGAAGATCACCGTGACCGGCTGTGACACCAGCGCGATCGAGTCGGCCGCGCGGGGGATCGCCGGCAGTGTGGCCCAGGACCAGTTCCATCACATCGTCGTCTACTACCCGTACGAGAGCGCCTGTGGTTTTGCCGGTCTCGGCTATGTCGGCGGGGGCGGTTTCGTCTGGCTCAACGGCTACAACACCACGCAGGTGCTGGGGCACGAGCTCGGCCACAACCTGGGTCTGTGGCACAGCGACGGCTATCACTGCTGGTCGGACCCGGCGCGGACGAATCCGGTGCCGTTGTCCGCGAATTGCCAGGTCGAGGGGTACGCGGATCCGTGGGACATCATGGGCAGCCGCGCGACCGGTGAGCTGACCGCCGCGCACCTGGACCAGCTCGGCGTGCTCGGTTCGGGCGGCACGCAGGTCGCGACGGCCGGGAAACAGGTCGTGCTCGCGCCGCTGTCCGGCGGCCAGGGGGTGCGGCAGCTGACCTATCGGAGCGGGACGCGCGCCTACTACCTGGAGTACCGCGACGGCGCCCGCCTCGACCAGTCGCTGAGCGGCGCCGGGACCGGGCTCGCCGTGCGCTTCACCGACACGAGCCTGAGCAGCGACTTCGTGCACGATCACCAGCTGATCTCGTATCAGCCGACGATGCCGGTGCTGCGGCCCGGCGAGGGCTGGAACGATCCGGCCGGGACGATCAGCATCCGTACGGGGGCGGCCACCGCGGCCGGCCTGCCGGTGACCGTCGGCGGGGTCGGTGACACCCGGGCGCCGTCCGCGTTCGCGCTGGTCAGCCCGAAGACGTCGGCGTCGCTGACCACGCCGAAGACCACGGTGAGCTGGACCCCGGTCACCGACGACACGGCCGTCACCTCGGTGTCGGTGCTGGCCGACGGCCAGGTCGTGGCCACCGCGCCGGGGACCGCGACCTCGGTCTCGGCGGCGATCCCGGACGGCAAGCACACGTTGCAGGCGGTGGCGACCGACCCGTACGGCAACACCAGCCGCACCGGCACGGTCACGGTGACCGTCGACGGCAACGCCCCGGCCGGCACCCCGGCGCCGCTGGCCGTGCTGCGGGCCGGCGGGACGGTCACCACGTCCGGCGTTCCGGTGTCGGTGAGCTGGGGCCTGACCGATCCCAACGGGGTCGCCCAGCAGAGGATCGCGCAGGACTCGGGCGCCTGGGCCGGTCTCGGGACGACCGTCCGCAAGATCGAGGCGACGGCCCGGCCGGGGGTCAGGACCCGCTGGCAACTCGCGGTTTCCGACAAGATCGGACATTCGGGTACGGTCATGGGCGCCTGGAACACGGCAACCCTGGACGTGCGCGGGGGCACCTACACCGGCGCCTGGTCCACGGTCACGAGCCCGGCCCGCCTCGGCGGCAGCGAACGGACCACGACGGCCCGCGGGGCGGCGGTGTCGTACACGTTCACCGGCCGCGCGATCGGCCTGATCGGCACCCGCGACAAGACCAGCGGGCCGGCCGACGTGTACGTCGACGGCGCGAAGTTCAGCACGGTCACCCTGTACAACGGCATGGCCTGGAGCAACACGATCGTCTACACGCTGACGTGGACGGGTTCGGGCACCCACACGGTGAAGTTCGTCAACCAGGGTTCGCGCCTCAACATCGACGCGATCGCGACCATCGGCTGAACCGGAGGGCCCGTGGGCAACGCGCGCCGCGCCCATGAGCCCTCCGGCCGTCAGGTCAGCCCTTGTAGGCGCCGATGATCTTGGTGAACTGGTACGCCGACTGCGACACCCCACTGCAGGTGTCGTCGTTCGGGTAGGCGCCCGGGCACTGCCGGTCCCGGTTCAGCGACCAGAACGTCAGCCGGGCAATCGTGTGCTGCTGCGCGTACGCGGTGATCGTCTGCATGTCGGCCAGGGTCACCGTCGCGTGCTCGTCGGTGATGCCGTTCATGGACGAGATGCCCACGTGCTTGTACGCGTCGGCGTCCGACCATCCGTACGCCGTCTTCAGTTTGTTCTTGAGCCCATCGGCGGCCTGGATCGTCAGCTGGCCCTGGTTACCGCCGGTGTTGCCCCAGTCGAAGGTCATGATGCCCCAGCCGTCGACGACCAGGCCGGCGCCGGCCGCCCGGTTGATCAGCGACGCGTCCGGCCCGCCGGTGCCGCTGCCCAGGGTGATGTACGTGGTGATGCCCGGGTTGTTGGCCTTGATGATCTTCAGGGCGTCGACCGTCTTCTGCTGGTCGGCCGGGGTGTCGTACGGCGTACCCTCGATGTCGATGTCGATCGCCTTGAGCGAGTACGCGTTGATCACCTTCTGGTACGCCGCGGCCAGCGCGGTCGCGCTGGTGCAGTAGTGCTCCAACCACGGTCCGGCCGCCCCGCCGAACGAGATCACCACGTCGCCGCCGTTGGCCCGGATGGTGTTGATCGCGGTCTGGTCGGCACCGCCGGTCAGCGCCCGCGAGCCGTCCCACTTGGGGTCGCAGTTGCCGCTGTTCAGCATGAACGCCATGGTGAACCACTTGACGCCGGTCGCGTTGGTGACCGTGGTCAGGTTCGGCGGGTTGCCCCAGCCGGTGTAGTAGTACGGCGCGACCGCCTTGATGCCGGGACCGCTGCCGGTCGGCGGCGCGGTCGTCGGGCTGGTGGTCGGGCTCGAACCGCCGCCGAACGTCCACTTCTGGTTGGACGTGCCGGTGCACGACCAGATCTGCAGCTTGGCGCCGTTGGCGGTGCTCTTGTCCTTGACGTCCAGGCACTTGCCGGACGCGGTGTTCACCAGGTCACCGGCGGCGCTGAGCGTCCACTTCTGACTGGCGACGGTGTCGAAGCAGTCCCAGAGGTGCACGGCGGCGCCGTCGGTGGTCGCGTTGTTCGCGACGTCGAGGCACTTGCCGCGCCCCTGGACCGACCCGTTGTCGGCGAACGTCCAGGTCTGGTTGCTGCTGCCGGCGACACAGTCCCACAGCTGGGGAAGGTTGCCGTTGGCGGTCGAGCCGTCGGTGACGTCGAGGCACTTGCCGTTCAGCGAGCTCTTGACGGCGCCGGCGCTGGCCGCCGAGGCGTTGGTGATGCCGAGGACGCCGAGCGTCCCGACGGTGACGGTCGCGGTGAGGATCGCGAGGATACGGGAGCGTTTCACGGGGGTGATCTCCCTTGCCGTGGTGGGGGAGCCTGGCCGGGATTGGTAAGGCGGTTAACAATTACGCCCGCGTCGATGTATCGGTCAACGTCACACAACGCGATCGACGCCACGTTTTCCCAGCTCAGCCCCCACCGAAGCAGGAACCTTAAATAACCTTAAATGTATGAAACACGGCAACATCACACGTCTTCAAAGACCCACAAACCCGATTTCCCCGTACGGACGAGGAAGTCCCGCCGGTCAGGCGTCGTGGAAGGGGGCCGGCTCCGCCGGGATGCGCTTGGACATCAGGCAGAACTCGTTGCCCTCGGGGTCCTCCAGCACGATCCACGAGCCGCTGCCGACGATGCTCGACCGTCTCGCGCCGAGGCCGAGCAGCCGGGCGAGTTCCTCGTCCTGTCCGCAGTCGGTCGGGCAGACGTCGAAGTGCAGGCGGCTCTTCACCGTCTTGCGTTCCGGGACCCGGATGAACAGGATGTCCGGGCTGACCGTCGCCCCGCGGATGGCGACGCCGGTCTCGTCCCGCGCGAAGATCCGGTAGCCGAGCGCCGCGCTCCAGAACGTGGCCATCAGTTCCGGGTCGTTGCAGTCGATCGTGATGTCCCCGACGCGGCTGGTCATGCGCCGGATCTTAGGCGGCGCGCGGTCAGCACCAGGCCTCGCCGTCGTGCGAGCCGGTCACTTCGACGCCGTACACGTCCGCCGGCTCCTGAGTTTCCGGATCCCCGAGGTGGTTGTAGTCGCTCGGGAACCACACCTTGAAGTAGGCCGTGGCCCCGTCGACCGTCTTGCTGAAGCATCCCGGGGGGTCGGCCTGCCACCCGTCGGCCGTGGCCGCCGATCGGTAGAAGGACTTGACGTCCGCGCGGGGCATCGCGGTCTGATACCGCCGTCCCGCCTCGGCGAAGCCGTCGTCGGTGTCGCAGCGCGACGACGCGTCCACCTGCGTCGCGGTGTCCGGGTGGGCGGCCAGGATCGGCAGGCCGGCCAGGGTGGCGACGAACCGCTCATCGCGCTCGGAACACCCACCGGCCGCGGAGACGAGATCCGCGCACCCGGCCGAGGAACCGGCGACCAGCACCCCCACCAGGGCAAGACGAAGCGGCGCCCCGCTGATCATCCGCGGGGCGCCGGCGTTCGATCCGTCGACGGTCATGACGGTGGTCTCACATGTGGTGCGCGGGGCGGATCTGCAGCATCTCGGACAGCCGGTTCGTGACCGGCCGTGCCTCCAGGTGCAGCCGGGCGATGTTGAGCTGCCCGTCCCCGATGACGACCAGCAGAGCCAGCTCCCCGATCGCGTAGACCGACAGGTAGCCGTTCTGGTTGTGGATCGTCACGTCGGAGAATCCACCCTGCCCGAGGACCGCCCCGGTGGTCCGGCTGATGCCGTGCGCGCCCGCCGCCAGCGCCGCCACGTCGTGCGGCTCGGTGCCGGTGGTGGTGTCGTAGAGCATGAGCAGGCCGTCGACACCCGCCACCACGCACCCGAGCACGCCCGGCACCTGCATGCGCAGCCGGGCGAGCTCGGAGAGGACGTGTTGCTCCTCGATGGTGGTCATACGTCCAGGTCCGCCTCGATCTTGCGGAGCTGGTGCCGCGCCAGGCCCAGGTTGGCCCGGTCCTTCTGCAGCGACAGGTACAGGAAGAAGGCGTCGCCGTTGCGCTTGTTCTGCAGCAGGCGGATCAGGTGGTACTGGGTGTCGAGGGTGATCAGGATGTCCTCGATGCCGTCCTGCAGACCGAGCATGTTCAGCGTGCGGACCTTGGCACGGATCACGTCGGTGTTGCCCGCCGCCGCGATGTTCATGTCCATGATCTGACCGCCGCCGAGCACACCCAGGGTCAGACCGCTGGTGTAGTCGACGAGGGCGACGCCGATCGCGCCCTCGATCGTCATGGCTTCCTTGAGGGCCGTCTCGATATTCACTGCCAAGCTCCGTTCCGACAAAACATGTTCAGCCGGGGCCAACAGTGGCACGCCCGAAATGGAAGGGCACTGAACTAAACCGAGGTCGGTACGAAGATCTTTGTCCGCATCGCCCGAACGGACCTTGAAACGTCGCAACGGTGGATGGACATTTCTCCGAACCGCAAAGAGGGGAAATTATCGGGAATTTCGGAAAGGCGGGCGGATACGTCGGTCATCGGACAATGAAACAGAGTTTCCCGTACGGGGGAGGAAGCGCCACGATGACCACGTGAACTTTGATCGAGACCGCGCGCAGTCCAGCGCCGTCGCCCTCGCCGACGGCCGGCAGCGCCTCGCCCGCACCGTGGCCACCGCCGCCCACGACTGGTCACCGGCGCAGCAGGAGATGCTGGCCTCGGTGGCGACCCCGCCCGAGGACATCGCCGGGGTGATCGCGCGGCTCAAGGTCGTACAGAAAATTCTTGATTCTCTGCCGCCGAGCCCCGGCGCCAATCGTGTCGCCGCGTTCAACACCCTCTATCTCACGATCACCGAGCAGGTCGCCGAAAGTCTGCGCGGTCCCGATTGCACCGACCCGCAGTGGCTGGAGACCCTGGACGTCGAATTCGCCCGCCTGTATTTCCGTGCCCTCGGCACCTGGGGTGTGGCCGGCGCCGACCCGGCCGACGCCTGGGAGGTCCTGTTCCGCCGCGCCCACGACGACTCGGTCACCCTGATGGATGCCGCCGTCCTCGGCGTCAACGCCCACATCAACCACGACCTCGCCCTGGCCGTGGTCGCCACCTGGGAACGCCTCGGTTTCCCGGGCGACGGCCCCCAGCACCCGGACTACCTGCTGGTCAATCGCATCTTCTACCAGCAGATCCCGCTGCTGCGG
Source organism: Actinoplanes sp. HUAS TT8 (assembly GCF_051380535.1). Classification (NCBI taxonomy): domain Bacteria; kingdom Bacillati; phylum Actinomycetota; class Actinomycetes; order Micromonosporales; family Micromonosporaceae; genus Actinoplanes; species Actinoplanes sp. HUAS TT8. Next base: position 498,531 of record NZ_CP195646.1, read on the forward strand.
CGCCGTTTCGCGACCGCCTGGCAGCTGGAGATCGACCGGTGCGTCGGCGACCTCGACGACTGGAGCCAGCGCATCCTGGTCCGCACCACCCGGGCCATGGCCTGGGAGCAGGCCGAGATCCTGTGGCGCCTGCGCGACGACCCGGAGGACCTGGCCCGGGCCCTGCTGATCCTCGACCGCGCCTCCGCCTGCGCCGGCGAGACCCTGCTCACCGGCACGACCCTGCTCAAGGCCGTCTGGCTGACCGTCACCGCCTGGGCGCGACGCCTGTTCACGCGCCGCTGACCAGCCGCGCCGCGAACTCGGCGGGCTCCACCAGACGAAGGTCGTCCGTCCACCCCTCCGGCTCCGATGCCTCGACCGGCTCCGGCCGCCGCGGTCGGGTGACCCGCTCGATCGACCCCGTCCCGGCCGGCGCGAATCCGGCCGCCCGCAGCGCGGCCAGGGTCTCGGCCTCCGGTTTGACGCTGCTCAGCACCGTCGGCGCCAGCTGTGTCAGCTTCAGCGACCGCAGCGACCGGGTGTGCAGGATCTCGGTCAGCAGCGCCTCGTCGTCGCTGCACAGGCAACAGGCGGCCGGCTGCACCCGGACCCGCCCGTGCCGGCGCGCCACGTCCCCGATCAGGTAGCTCAGGGCCTGCGGCAGCCGCCCGCCCTCGGCGACCGAAGCGAGGCGCTCGATCAGCTCGTCCGCCCGGGCGCCGTCGTCGAACGCCCGCCGCACGCTGGCCGCGGAGAACCGCCATGTCCAGGCGCCACCGCGCGACTCCGCGTCGGCCACCCCGCCCAGCAGGGCCAGCAGCGACGCCGACGGCGTGCCGGTCGCCACCGCGGTCAGATCGTTCTGCAGCATGACGGTCGCGCGTTCGCCGGCCACCATGGCGGCCGCCGCCCGGTGTGTCTCCTCCGGCTCGGCGGCCAGCAGGTGCCGGCCCAGGGCGGTCGGCGCCCCCTGGGCGAGCAGCCCGATGGCGTGGGCCTCGCGCCAGATGCCGGTCACGAACCGCTCGTAGTCGTCGCCGGCGGTCTCCGCGAGCACCGGGTGCCGCCAGGCGAACCTCGCGGCCAGGCCGTCGCGGGTGATCGCCCGCCCGTCCTCGGTGAGCCCGCCGGTGACGCGCAGCAGGGCCGTGCGCAGCCCGATCAGGATGGCCTCCTCCTCGGGATCCCAGTAGAGCGCCCGCTCGGCCGGCTCGCCGGGCCGGGGCGGAGCCAGCGGACAGGCCGGCATCTGCAGCCACGACGCGACGAGGTCGACGAGTTTCGCGCCCGGTTCGAGGGCGGTGAATTCCCCGTACACCGGACCCACGGCCAGCCCGTCCTCATCGGCCGAGGTCAGCCCGCCCGCGGTGACCACCTCGACGCTGAGCCGGGCCCGGTCCTCGTCCAGCCGGACTTCCTTGGCCAGCCGGCGCAACTCCCGGAGCCCGAGCCCACCGGTCTTGAGCAGCCCGACCGGTGACCGGCCGATCGTCTCCATCAGGGCGGCGACCGCCGACAGGGTCTCGTTGGCCGCGGCCGCCGCGTCCCGGGCCACCGCCGCGGCGCTGACCGGCGTGGTCGGCGCCGCGGGCGGCTCGCCGTCGAACGGCGCCCGATAGTCCTCACCGCGCAGGGCCAGCGCCACCTCGCGGGGCATCCGCCCGCCGCCACCCCACCCGGACGGGATCAGCAGCCCGTGCTCGACCGCCCACGGCAGATCCCGGACCACGCCGGCGCCGGAGTAGATGTGGGTCATCGCGAGGCCCGGTTGCTCCGCCACCTCCCGCAGTCGCCGATGGTCCTCGGTGGACGCCCCCGCCGCGACCGCGCGGACATGGCCGGGGTCACCCAGCCAACCGGCGACCGCGGCCACCACGTCGTGCTTCCGTCGCCCGGCGGCCACCCCGAACCGCTCGGCCAGCCTCCGCGCCTGCGGCACGGTGGCGCCGGCCAGCAGATCCGCGGCCCGCGGCCCCAGGCCGAGCGGCTCCGGCCAGACCGCCTCCAGATGATCGGCGGCGAAGCCGCCACCGACCGGCCAGATCAGGGCCACCGCCGAAAGCCCGGCCACCGCTTCGCTCAGGGCAGCGTCATCTTCCCGTACGCCGATGAGCCCGGCCAGCCGTGCGACCGTCCACCCGTCGCCCAGCGCGGCGACCGCCTCGCCCACCTGCAGGCCCGGCCGCGCCGACGAGGCGATCGCGACGGCGAGCGACTCCCGGGTCAGCATGTGCCCGGCCAGCTGCGTCAGCGTCGCCGGCAACGGTTCGAGGGTGAGATCCCGGCGAGCCGCCGCCAGGTCGGCGAGCTGCCGCTCGGTCAGGTTGTGCAAGTGGGTGACGAGGGCGTTGCGAGACTGCTCGGAGACGACCACGGCAGCCAATCTAGGCAATCCGGCACCCAAGATCGAGCAGGTCCCCCGCGAGGGTGTCGAGGATCCGCTCCTCCATGACCGATCGCCCGTGCCGGAGCATCGTCTCACCGAGCGCGGGATCCCACGGTGTCCCGGCCGGAGGGCCCAGCAGGGCACTGCCCGGGCCCACGGCCCGCTCGTAGTCGGCCGCGCTCATCCGCCACGGTGTGACCGACGGATAGCGGGCCAGCGCCGCCGCGGTCATCCGCACCCCGGCCCAGTCGAAGTCGTTGCGCCAGCGGATCACCGTGTCCGGCCGAGCCGCGGCGAGCAGCCGGTGCACGGCCGCCGAGGGCACCCCTTCGGTGCACACCAGCGGAGCGGTCGCCCGTCCGGCCACCGCCCGCAGCACCGCCGGGTTCTCGCAGACGAAGATCTCCGGCCGGTCCAGTACCGGTGGTGTCAGCCGGAGCTGGTGCAGCGTGACCCGGAACGGTACGTGCGCCGCCGCGGCCCCGGTCAGCCAGTCGCCCAGCAGGCCCCCCGAGGCCGGCAGGTTCAGCACCAGCACCTGGCTGGCCAGGTCGTCGGGCACCACCCCGGCCAGTTCCCACAGCGTCCGTTCCTGCTCCGCGCCCACCGGCGGCGGCACGTCGTGCCGGCCGGCCAGGGCGCGCAGCACCAGCCCGCGTACCGGGCCGTCGGCGAGGGCCTTGGTGTCGCCGAGCACCCGTTCGGCGAAGACCGGCATCGGCTCGTCGTCGGCCGGCAGCGCGTCCAGGGCGGCCACCACGTCGGGGAACGGCAGCCCGCCCCGGACGATCCGGGTCAGTGTCCCGTCGCGCCGCAGGCCGTCCACGAAGTCGAGATACCACGGCTGCCCGGCGTGCCGGCTGGCCGCGGCCAGCGCGAGGACGGCGTCGCGGCCGACGGCCTCCCGGGCCCGTTCCCCGGGCCGGTCCCGGAACGGCCCGACCGTCTCGGCCAGTCCCGTCCCGTGCGCCTCGCGCAGGAACGTGTCCAGCTCGGCCAGCCGCACGGTCACCCGGGCCACACCGGCCGGCCGGTGCACCCCGGTCACCCCGATCACGACCAGGCGTTCGGCGTCGTCCGGGGCGGACAGCGACACGGATCCGTCCAGGGCGCCGCCGGTGCGTTCCAGGCTGCGCCGGGCCGCGGCCAGCAGCCGCCGCCAGCCCGGGTCGGTGCTCAGGCCGGGCACCGGCGGGTCTCCGGCGAGCCCAGCGCCCGGGCCAGGGTGCCGTCGAAATCGGCGATGTTCATCGTCCCGTCCCACACCAGCAGCACGGCCGAGACCGTGTGTTCCACGGTGGAGTGCGACAGGTCGTAGTGCGCGCACCCGGTCACCGCGGGATGGGTGGCCCACAGGTCGTACCCGGTCATGAACAGGTCCAGGTCGAACTGCTTGGCCAGCGACATCAGCTCACCGCGGCCGTTGTCGTCGACACCGGCGAACGCCTCGTCCAGGCCGAGCAGCCGCGGCGCGTCCGGCCGGGCCGAGCCGAACAGCGCGTTCGCGGCCGCGAACAGTGGCAGGTGCAGCGACACCGACTGCTCGCCGCCGGACAGCTGGCTGTGCCGGGCCCGGGTCAGCGGCTCGGTCGTGCCGCCCGGCCGGTGCAGGGCGAACGCGAACACCCGCCACTGCCGGTAGTCGAGCACCTCGGCCAGCAGTTCCCGGTACGGCTTCTCCGGCGCCTGCGCCCGTGCCAGCTTGATCCGGGCCGCGAAGTGGCGCCGCAGCGTGGTCAGCTGTCCCGGGCCGAGCCGGGCCGGGTCACGCTCCAGCATCTTGCACACCTCGCGCTGTTCCGGGTCGAGGTCGTCGGCGAGTCGCCAGCCGACCCCGACCGTCAGCCCGGACGACATCCGCCGTGCCCGCATCTGCTCGTCCATGGCGTCGACCAGGTCGCGCGCCTCGATCGTGCGCCGATGGATCTGCCCGGCCAGCTGGCCCAGCAGTGCGTCCTCGAAGACCCGCTGCTCCGCCTCGGTCAGCAGCTGCTCCTGGTCCCGGCGTTCCCCGGCGATGCGCTGGGCGAAGTGTGCGACCGGGGTCATCCCCTGCTCGTCGGCGACCCGTACCACGATCACGCCCTCGTCGGTGTCCCACTCCGGCCGATGATCCAGCCCGGCCGCCGGCAGTTGCGCCTGCAACTCGGTCAACGCGCTGGTCAGCCTGGTCGCCGACTGCTTCAGCGAGCTCTCGGTGGGCGTCAGGTCGCGGGTGGCGGACAGGATCGCCTCGTGCAGCGCGACCACCTCGGGCGCAAGATCAAGATCCGGGTCGTCCGCGACCGGCCAGCGCAGGTGCTCCGGGCAGCGCATCAAACCCAGCAAATCCGATTGGGCGTACGGCCGCAACCGCACCGCCTCGCGCCGAGCCTCCCCGATCGCCTCCTCGACACCCTGCTCCTCAACCCGCACCCGCTCGCGCGCGGCGGCGCGTTGCTCCCGCGCCTGGCTGTGCGCGTCCCGCACCTCGGCCAGGGTCGTCTCGGCCGCCGTCACCGCTCGCTCGGTCTCGGCGACGTCGGCGAGGACCTGCGCCGCCTCGGCCCCGATCGCCGCGCGCAGCGTGGTCAGTTCCTCGTCCTTCTCGGTGTGCCGCGCCCGTGCCTCGCGGGCCGTCCCCGCCGCCGTCTCGGCCCGCAGCTCGGCCTCGGTGTGCCGGTCGGCGGCCTGTTCGGCCTGCTCGTTCGTCCGGTCCGCGTTCTCGTGGGCGTGCCGCAGCTCGATGCCGAGCGTCGCGAACCGGTCCAGCGCGTCCTTCGTCGCATCGAGACGGTCCACCGGCAGCGACCGCTCGGCGACCGCGCGGCGCAGCCCGGCCGCGGCGGACGCCTGCTCGGCCACGGCCGCGTCGAGTTTTCCGGCGGCGTCGAGGGCGGTCTCCCGCCGTACGCGCAGAATCGTCGCGGCCGTGTCGGCCTTGCGCTCGGCGTCCAGGATCGCGGTCCTCGGCGGCAGCGCCGCGCCGGCCCGTTCGACCCGCGCCAGCAGTTCCCGGCGTTCCGCCCGCTCCTGCCCGACCGCGATGATCGCGGTGTCGAGTGCGGCCAGCCGCTGATCGCAATCGGCCAGGCGAGCCGCGCGGCGCACGGCCCGGGCGGTCGCCCCGATGTACTCCGGGCGCTCCTTGGCGAACCGCCCGACCCCGCTGCCCTGCGCCCACCGTCCGTCACCGGCGATCCCGGACGGGCCGGTCAGATCACCCAGCGCGATCCCGGCGAGCACCGCGGCGATCCGGCCGGCCGGCACCATCTCCTGTTCCTCGGCCACCAGCACCCCGGCCAGGGTGTCGCCCGTGACCGGGGCACCGGCCCGCAGATAGGCGTCGTGTTCACCGGGCTCGTCCGAGGCGGGGTGCACCCACGCGTCGAGCAGGCCGGACGCGTGCAGCGCGGCCTCGATCCCGGCCGCGTCCGCCTCGGGCACGTCGTCGGCGAACCGCACCAGCTGCCACAACGGCGCACCGACGCGACCCGCACGGGGTGCCGGCCGGGTCGGTGAGGGCGGGGGAGCGTCGTCGTGCTCGGCCGCGATCGCCGCCCGCTCGGCCCGCACCGCCGCCCGCTCGGATCCGAGCTGGTCGGCCCGGCTGCCGAGCGCCGAGATCTCGTCCCGGATCGCCCCGGCCGGCGCCTCGACCCGCGCGTTGTAGAGGTCCCGCAGCGACGGCGCCTGCGCCACCACCACGGCCAGCTGTTCCGGCAGGCCGGTCAGTTCCAGCCCGGCGAGCAGGTCCGCGTGCGCGGCGCCCCACGCGTGGACCTCACCGACCGTCCGGTCGACGGCCTCCCGCAGCCGCTCCTCGGCCGCCGTCTCGTCGGCGAGCGCCTGGTCCACGGCCGCCTTCGTGTCCCGGTCGGCCTCGGCCGCGCGCACGTGCTCACGTTCGGCCTCGGCGAACCGGTCGGCCAGCGCACGTACTGCGACCACGTCGGCCCGCCGCGCCTGCGTCCGCGCCGAAAGCCGGGTCGCCAGCCCGTCGGCGTCCGCGTCCCCGGCCCGCCACTCGATCCCGCCGGTCTCCGCCTCACCCGCCAGATCGGCCCCCAACCGTCCGATCCGAGCCTGGGCGTCCCGTGCGGCCGCGGCGGCCGTGACCGATTCCGCCCGCCGCCGCCCGGCCGTCGCGACCTCCGCCTCGACCGTCTGCTCCTCGCGGCCGGCCTGCGCCGCGAGGTCGTGCACGTGCCGTTCCAGGTCGGCGAGCTGCTCGTGCGACCGGTAGGCGGCCGACCCCTTGAGCCGTTCCAGGTGCGCCCGCAGCCGCCCCGGCTCACCCTCGGCGGCCCGCAGCCGCTGCTCGGCAGCGTCGGCCCGCTCCTGCGCGACCCGTTCCGACTCCCGGTCAGCGGCCAGCCGGCCTCGCCGCTCACCGACCGCGTCGCGGCGTGTGGTGAGCGCATCGGCCGCCGACCGCGCATGAGTTCGCAGGTAGGTGGCGTACACCCCGAGGAACGCGCCGGTCGCGCCATCGGCGGCGATCAACCCTTCGAGGGTACGGGCGACCGCCTCCATGTCGTCGAACGAGCGCGCCGCCTCGACCAGCAGATGATCCTCGACCGGTCGCAGCCCGCGCTGCAGGGTCCGGGACAGCTCCACCGGGTTGAGATCCTTCGCCAGCTGCGGCTTCCGCAGGGTCAGCACCAGGTCGAGCAGTTGCTCGTACCGGGCCGGCCCGAGCCCGAACAGTCGCGCGTCGACCAGATGCCGGTACTCCTCGGCCGAGTCCCGGACCGCGTCCGGTCCCAGCCGGTCGATCAGGTCGCGGCGCGACACCGGGCGGTCGTCGGCGTCCAGAATCGACAGATCCACCCCGACCCGGCCGTCGGCCACGAAGTGCCAGCGGGTCACCCGGTCGTTGTGTTTGTGCGCCCGCAACCCGATGCCGACGGTCACGAACGACTCGCCGTCGCCGAACTCCATCCAGACGTAGGCGTACGACGACTCCTGCCCGCGGTAGAGCAGGTTCGACTTCATCGTCCGGTCCTCACCGGCGAACGGGTTCAGCCGCCGCGGCTCGATCCGCCCGTCCAGCACGAACGGGAACAGCACCTCGAGGGCCTTGGTCTTGCCGGACCCGTTCGGGCCGCGCAGCACCAGCCAGCCGTCGACGAACAGGAACTCCTCGTCCCGGTAGTCCCAGAGGTTGACGATCCCGGCGCGGGTGGGGGCGAAACGTGCCAACGAGATTCCTTCTTCAGAACAGCGTGCGCTGTTTGACCTGGGCTTTCGTGCTGCGATAACGACCGATCAGCGGGCGCGCCAGCACGCCGCCGGGCACCGCCGCCACCGCGTCGAAGCGTACGAGCAGCGCCACCGCCTCCGCCCGCAGCCGCTCCGGATCCGCGTGCCAGGCCGCGCCGAACGCCGACCCGTACGAGCGCAGGATGTCCGCGGTGGCCTCGCGCAGGAAACTGTCGGTGATCAACGGCAGCCGGGTCTCACCGGCCTCGTCGTCCTCCACCGTCGCGGCCGGCTGCGGATCGTCGCCGGGCATCGGCACGCCCGCGGGCAGGCCGGCATCCACCTGGGCGACCAGCTTGACGTGCTCCTCGCCGGGATCGGGCATCGGCATCCGGCGCGCCTTGCGACCGTCCGGATCGGCCACCCGCTCGGCGATCGCGACGGCCAGCAGCACCGCCGCCTGCGCCACACTGCCGGTGCCCGGGAACCGCTCGGCCGACCAGCCCGCCGTGTCGACCAGCAGCACGCCCTCGGCCCGCCGCTCCAGGCGCAACCCGGTCAGCCGGTACAGATCGGCCGGCAGCGCCTGACCCCGCAGGTGGTTGCCGACCTCGGCGCTCACGTCGCCGAAGTACACCACCGGCCGTTCCAGCACGCTGCGCCGGGCCGCCTGCGCCGCGGCCCGCCGCTCGGCGTTGCCGCTGCTGCTCAGCGACCGCTCCAGCAGTGCCGTCACCGATTCGATGTGCTGCAGCACCCGCGGCGGCCGGAACAGGGCGAACACCGCGTCCCGGGCCACGTCGTAGAGCGCCTCCCCGGCACCCGGATCACTCGCCCAGGCCGAGCTCGACCCGTCGGCCAGCCGCAGGACACCCCGCTCCTCCAGCCAGGCGACCGCGTCGACGAACGCGCGCCGATCGGCGCCCGAGTCCGGGTCCAGGCCCAGCCCGGTGATCCGGTTCGCGTCGCCGGACACCGCGTCGGCCAGCTCGCTGAGGGTGATCTGGATACCGGCCCGGCCCAGCGTGGCCAGGCACAACGACAGGTACGCGTAGCGCCGCCGGTCGAACGGCCGCCCGGTGCGCGACAGCGCCGGCCGGTCGGTGACGAGCCGGTCCGCGGTGCGCACGAGACGGGCCGTCGCGCCGTGCAGCTCCAACCGGTAGCCGAACGCCTCGGACAGATCCCGGCGCAGCTCGGCCGCGAAACGACGTACGCGAGCAAGGGCTTTCTCGTCGGGAAACGTCGCGGTGATCAGCGGGTGGCGCAGCAGCAGGCGCACGGCCCGCTGGTAGTCGGCCAGTTCCAGATCGGAGACCTCGGCGGCGAACCTCATGCGGCCACCGCGGTGTGCCCGGCGGCCGTCACCGACAACTCGTAACCGTCCAGGTGCAGCCGGCCCGACCGGGTCACCACCGTACTGAACCTTCCCGGACACGGGGTCAACGTCAGCCGTACGCCGAAAGCCGCCGCGGCCAGCGGTGTGTCCCGGCGACCGGCCGTGCGGGCCGAGAGCGCGATGTCCAGCAACCGCCGCAACGCGCCGGCCTGGGCGTCGTCGAGCTCCACGTCCTCGATCGCGACCAGTCGCGCCGCCGCGTCGGCCTGGCGGCGCTCCTCGGCCACCTGCCGCTCCCGCAGCATCCGCCGCGAGGTCTCCGACCGATCGATGCGCGCCGGCCGCCCGTTGCCCTGACCGGGCATCCGCCCCGACTGCACCAGCGACCGGGACAACTCCACCGCCGGAGCATCCCACCAGGACAACCGGCCCGCGATGGCCTCCGGATCGGCGTAGGCCACCCCGGCGTGCCGCGGCCCGCCCAGCCCGAACACCACCTCGAAGATCGCGTGCGCGGCCGGCTCCGACCCGGCCCCGGTGAACCACGCCGCCAGATGCCGCAGCTGCGACTCCCGGCTCACCCCACCCCGGCGCGCCTCGGTCACCCGCCGCAGCAGCGCCAGGACGTCCCCGATCGCGGCCATCGTCGCGCCCCCGAGCCGCTCCGCCTCGCTCGGCGCGTCACCGGCCGGCGCCAGCCACGACCGCAGACCCGCCCACCGCCGCCGCCAGTCGGCCAGCCGCTCGGCCGGCGTGGCGAACAACCGATCGTCGGCCTCGGCGGCCGCCTCGATCATCCGCTCCAGCCCGGTCGCCTCGGCCTCGGCCACCGCCTCGCGCAGGCGCGGCGTGTACCGCTGCAACTCGTCGTGGAAGTCCCGCAGATGAGCCAGCAGAGCATCCTTGTGATTCAAGAACACTTCCGGGCGTACGTCGTGAGTGCGGCCCAGATCCCCGAGCATGTGATAAAAACGCGCCGCGCGTTCGGCCACGTCGGCCAGGGCCCGGTCCAGCCGGTTCAGCTTCCGGTAGACCTCCTCGGCGTCCCCGCTCTCGTTCGCGTCCCGCAGCGCCTTGAGGTCGGCGAGCAGATCCGCGAAGACCAGCCGCGACAGCGTGCTGTCGTCGAGCCCGGCCGCGAGCACACTCTCCACCGCGCGATGCGCGCGATAACCGGCCTCGGTGAACTGGTAGACCGAGTGCCGATTCCGGTACTCGGCCAGTGTCGCGGCCCGCGCGCCGTCCTGACTGCGGTCCAGCACACCCCACTCGACCAGCGCGTCCAGCAGCCGCGGCAGCTCCAGCGTCGCCGGATCCGGACATTCCGGATGTACGTCGGCCAGGCCGTTCAGTGCGGCCTGGACCTCGGAGGTGTGCAGCACGACCTGGTAGCTGTTGCGGGCGCTCTCGAAGGCGCGCAGCAACCACAGGTAGGCGACCCGGTTGTCCGCGTTCACATAGGAGAACAGCCGCAACCGGTCGTCGACCCCGAAGTCATCCAGCCCGAACGATCCCGCCATGCACGCCCTCTCCGAGGAATCGGTTTCAGCCTATCGAGGCATCCGATGATCCACCCAGTCCGGAACCCGGTCGGGTGAACCCCGGGCCTGCGCACATTCACCCTTGTCGTGCAGAAATAGTCGTGCGTAAGGTTGTCGGGCGTCACCCCTTGCATCGATGACCACGAAAGACGGGGACATGTCCGGATACCCGCCCGTGCGTGAGGTCGGTCGATGGCCGCTCCTCGCCGACGATCTCTTCCGCCTGGCCCACGACGGGCCCAAGCTCTGCGTCGATCACGACCTCATCGCCGTCGGGCTGGCCTGTGCCCTGCTGGCCGAGCTGTCGACCATGGATTACCTCACCGTCGACGGCGACCGGCTGCTGATCACTGGGCAACGCCCGCCGCCCGACGCGCTCGCGCACACCGTGCTCACCGAGATCCTGAGCCAGCCCGACCCGGTGCCGGTGCCCGACTGGTTGCGCTACCTGTCGGCCCGCCAGTTCAATGTGTACGAGCAGGTCGCCCGCCGGCTGATCCGCTCCGGCGACCTCGTCGAGGTGCCGCGCCGGCGGCTGTTCGGGCCGCCCCGCAGCGGTTACGCGCCGACCGACAACAACAAGGCCTACTGGACCACCGCCCGCCTGAACACGGTGGCCGAGCGCGGCTACGCCTTCGACGCGTTCGACCAGGTGCTGGTCGGGCTCTGCCTGTCCACCGGCGTCTACCGCCGGGTGTTCAGCAGCCCGGCCCACGTCATCCGGCGCCTCGGGCACGACAGCCGGCGGACCCGGCCACCGATCCCCACCCTGCTGCGCCACCTCGACCGGCTCGTCGGCAACGCCGTCGCGATCAGCTGACCCTTCTTCTCCCGGGAGTATCTCCGTGTCCCACCACCCCTCGCGTAACACGATCGAGCAGACCCTCGCGGCCGGCCGCCTCGGCGTGTGGCCGGTCGTCTGCATCGTGATGGCCGCCGCCGCACCGCTGACCGTCATCGCCGGCGGCGCCACCACCGGCTGGGCGGTCACCGGCGTCATCGGCATCCCGATCGGCTACCTGCTCGTCGCCCTCGTGCTCGCGGTCTTCTCGGTCGGCTACGTGGCGATGTCGCGCCAGGTCGTCAATTCAGGAGCCTTCTACACGTACGTCACCCACGGGCTCGGCCGGGTGCCCGGCGTCGGCGCGTCGGCCGTGGCCGTGCTCGCCTACAACGCCATGCAGATCGGTCTCTACGGCGGGTTCGGCCAGGTCAGCGCCGACTTCATCGACGCCCACACCGGCTGGTCGGTGCCCTGGTGGCTGTGCGCGCTGGCCGGGTGGGCGGTCGTCGGGCTGCTCGGGGTGCGCCGCGTCGACCTCAACGGCCGCGTCCTGGCCACCCTGCTGATCGGCGAGATCGGCGTCGCCCTCGTCCTCGCCGCCGTGCACGTCACGCATCCGGCCGGCGGCCGCCTCGACCTCACCGCGATCTCCCCGGACCAGCTGTTCACCGCCGGGATCGGCGCGGTGCTGGTCACCGCCATCACCGGATTCGTCGGCTTCGAGGGCACGGCCGTCTTCTCCGAGGAATCAAAGGATCCGCAGCGTACGGTCGCCCGGGCCACCTACATCGCGCTGGCCGTCATCGGCGTCCTCTACAGCCTGTGCGCCCTGGCCATGACCGTTGCGGTCGGCCCCGGCAACATCGTCGCCGCCGCCACCGAGCACGGCACCGAACTGATCTTCGACCTGGCCGCGCCGTACGTACCCTCGTCTTTGCTTGTTCTCGGGCATTTGCTCTTCATCACCAGCCTGTTCGCGGCGCTGCTGTCCTTCCACAACACCGCGGCCCGCTACTTCTTCGCCCTCGGCCGTGAAGGCGTGCTGCCCCGCGCCCTGGCCCGCACCAGCGTGCGCAGCCGATCCCCGCAGATCGCGTCGATCACCCAGACCGTCATCGCCCTCGTCGTGCTCGGCGTCTACGCCTACGCCGGCTGGGACCCGATGATCAACCTGTTCTTCTGGATCACCGTCACCGGTGGCCTCGGCGTGCTCGTCCTCATGCTGGTCACCTCCATCGCGGTGGCCGGCTACTTCCTGCGCCCGGGCAACCGTGTCACCGTCGGCGCCGCCCGCGGCCTGCTCGCCCCGACGTTGGCCACCGCCGCGCTCGGCTGGATCCTGGTCATCACCCTGCAGCAGTTCCACGTGCTCCTCGGCGTGGATCCGTCGTCACCGTGGCGATGGATCTTCCCGGGCGCTTTCGGTGTCACCGCGGTCCTGGGCATGCTCTGGGCTCTCTACCTGCGAGCGGCCCGCCCGGCCGTGTATGCCGCCATCGGCGCCGGCGCCCACCACACCGTGATCGACGCCGCCGTCAGCGCCGGAGACCGGTGATGAGCCCAGCCGGTATCCGCCGCGCCACCGCCGCCGACCTCACCACGGTCACCGGCATCCTCGCCGCCGCCTTCCAGGACGGCGACCTGGCCGACTGGCTCATCCCCGACCCCGGCCGGCGCCGCCGCGTCTACCCGCCGTACTTCGCCATGCTCGCGGCCCACGCGCTCACCCACGGCCACGTCGACCTCGTCGAGGACACGGCCTGCGCGCTCTGGTACGACACGCCGGCCGGCCCGATCGACAACTACGACCAGCGGTTGGCCGCCATCACCGGGCCGGCGCTGCACCGCTTCCAAACCCTCGACCGGGCGATGGCCGCCCACCATCCGGACGGGGCGCACGCTTACCTGGCCTTCCTGGCGGTCACCCCGTCCCACCAGTCCCGCGGCCACGGCTCAGCCCTGCTCACCCACCACCACACCCGCCTGGGTGGGCCCGCCTTCCTAGAGGCGACCGGCTCAAGAAACCAAGCGCTGTACGCCCGCCACGGCTACAGCCTGCTCGGCTCCTACCGGATCACCACGGATGGGCCTCTCCTGCACCCGATGACGCGAACCAGTGCCGATGCTCACGACGATCCACCAACCCGTTAGCGAGTCTCGGAGACTGGTGTTCCAGTAGCGGGGCCCAGCTCAACCCTCGTAGACGGTTTCAGGCTCATGGACTACGTGCATCAGGTCAGTCAGGAACTCGCGCGTCTCCAGGTCCTCCGAATACAGAACCGTGCCCCGCATCCCGCGCGTCATCAACACCTTGTAGGTGTTCCGGATGAGACGGTCGACCTCGTCGTCCGGCAGCGATTTACGGAACGACGGGTCCTTGAACTCGGAACGACGCGTGACCAGACGGCCGTCACGGGCAACCAGGTCGGGGCCGATGATCACGCCGGACCATTCGTACTCGAAACCCTGTGCGGTGTAGACGCAACCGACCTGACTGAAACCGTTCGGATCGGTCGCCCAGAACGGGCTGCCGGGAGCGTCGCCGACACTGCGGTCGCTCTTGACGTTCCACGGTCGCGACCAGTCACCGAGACGGACGTCGTCAACCAGCGTGCCGTCTGGTCTCGGGTCGCTCCACGGCCAGCAGTAGCCGGCCGACATTCGCGCGCTCTGACCAAGAGCCTGTTTCCCGGCGAGGAACATCTCCATCTCCTGCGGCGAGTAAGCCACGCGTAGATCGAAACGTCCGTCGCCCACCCACGTCGAAGGCTTACCGCCGCGTAGCCCGAGAAGATTCAAGACCCACTGCTCGTACTTCTCACTACCACCGCACCGGAATTGATCGTGCAGAGAGACCACATTGATGTCCAGGCCGTTCCGCTTCGCGTACGCGGTGATGATCTCCACGTTGCCCTGCTCTCCCGGCTTGACGACCTGGTGCTCATCGAGCAGGAAGACCGGTACGCGGGCCGCCGCGACGAGTTCCTCCAGCTGGGTCCGGGCGCTCTGTCGCTGTGCTGACCGGGTGAAACGGTTGACCGATGTCTCCCGGATCCGGTGCGCCTCGTCGCAGATCAGCACGTCGATGCCGTTGCGTTCGGCGGTCATGAAGCTGTTGAAGTAGAGGAACATGTTCTTCAACCGTGTCGAACCCTTACCGGCGTAGCGCCGCAGTGTTTGGGTGAACGAACGAGACCCGGTGGCGTGCAGGGCTGTCCGGCCTTGTCGTGCGAGTTCGCCGAGCAGGCTGAGCGCGATTACGCTCTTGCCGCTGCCGGGTCCGCCCGCCACGACGACGAGCCGCTTACTGTCCGCGGCCCGGGCGCGTTCCACCGCGTGCAGGACCAGTTCGTACGCGATCCGCTGCTCGTCCAGCAGTGTGAAGTGCGAGCGGCCCTTGAGCTCGCTCGCCGCGTACGAGAGCAGGTGCCGGCTGGGTCGCACCGTGCTCGACAGGAACCGGTCGGCCGAGCCGGCGCCGGGCTTCGCGGAGTCGAGGGACGCCTGCAGATAGTTGAGGAAGGCACCTCGGCGCTGCTTCGTAAAGATCTGGCTGTGCTGGGCGACCGGGCGGTCGAGAAGTTCGGCGACGTCCCGGTCGACTGCGTTGTGTAGGTAGGCGACGCCACGCAGCGTGTTGTTGTGGCCGGAGAGCAGGCCGAGGAAGTCGACCAGGTACTCGCAATACTCGCTGACCTGGATGCCCGGATGCAGCAGCGGCCGGGCGACGTGTTCGACATGGACCAGCGTGTCCGAGTCTTCGTAGCGCGTGGCGTAGGACCACTGCTTCAGCTCGACCACCACGAACGAGTCTTCGCCGGTCCTTGGATGGACCCCGGCGAGTACGGCGTCGACCCGGCGGCTGGTCAGCGGAAGCTGGTACTCGATTAGTACCTCGACGTCATCCAACCCGGCGTCGGCGAGATCTTGCGCCAGCACAGGGAGGCTGCGAGACCAGGACTTCCGCTCGGATGGGCCGACGTTCCCTACCTCCTCGACGATCCGGTCCACCAGGGTGCCCTCGGTGGCGAGACGGAGAAGACCGGCCGCGGAGACGCGGAATACCGACATTTGCTGTTGCCCCCGGGCAGCACGAATCGATCGTGCGGATGGGAGGCATATCCAGCGTTCGGAAGCCTGTCGGACCGCTTACGGACAACGCAGACTGTAGCGACCCGCTCAACGTCCCGCTACAACGCGACGGTGGAAGGAACTCGTCCGACTATCCGGCCGGATGATTCTCTTCTCAGGAAAGGCGGTAAATGTCCCACCAGTCGGCCTGCCTGTGTCTGGTGACGACGCCATCGATCCGGGTGAGGATTAGCCAGTTCCCGTTGAAGTCCAGCGAGACGTCTTCAGATCCCGAATCCAGCACCCGTTTGACCGCGGCGATCATCGCGGCCAGCGGCGAAAATAATTCGCCGTCCTTTCTCATGTGGAAAGTAATCCTTACGAAGTCTGCGGGCTCCCATTCCCATATACCGTCGCCAGAATCGGCTTCGATATAGCCGTCCTGTCCGGCGTAGAGCGTGACACCGAAGCCGTATTTCTCGTTGAGGTCAGCGGTCAGTAGGGGTGGTGTGCCTACCGGGCGTTCATCGGGTTCGGGGAACGCCCTCGCGGCTACCTCCCGAACCGATGCTGGGTTGGCGACGTGAAGGCGGTACTCGAGTGCCATCAGTCTTCTCTCAGGTGTTATTCGCGTGGGGGATGATCTGAAGGACTTGCTCGTCAGGGGTGATCAGCTTGACCTCCTTGATCTTGGGAAGTGTCCAGTCGTGGAATTGCTTCCATAATGCTGATATGTCGCCTCTCCAGTCCTTGAGGTCTAGGACAACACGCTGGGTCTGTCCGTCGTTGCCCTTATCTCTTACCTCGCTCCAGACGTTACGGGCGCTCGTGGTCGGATTCGGCGAGTAGCAGTCGAACACCTTTCCTTCAAGCAGATAGTCTGGCAATTTTACCGGGCTCCCCAGATCGCCGTGCTCCTGCCGTGCTTTAGCTATCTCATCCCCGTTGGGGTTCTGCTTGATCCGATAGCCATTTTCGGCCAGTAAGTCGGCGACCTCGTTCTCTCGGTCAAGGGATCTTCGATCCCCCTCGGCCATGGCATTTTCAATTTTTGATTTCTTGCCGTCCGGCACGCCACCTATCTGTCCGGTTGCTGGGGTAATGATCGAATCAGACGACCGCTGGGGGACTGATCCGGACTGGCCCGCCTGGGAGCGGCCGCCATGGCCAGCCTGGTTCGCGTTCTCGTGGCCCGCGGATATCTTGCGAGCCCCAGTGCCCCTGGTCGGCTGGTGGCGCTGGCCGCTGGGCGGGCCACCGTCATCCTTGGACCTTCTCGGTCGTGCCATGGTCGGGCTACCCGCCGACTAGTTCGGCGAGGTTGGTGAGGCTTGTGGTGAGGGCTGTGGTGTAGCCGGCTATTCGCGCACCCCACTTTGCCACCGCCACCACGATCTGGGCGGCCACCGCCGGGATGGTGATGACGGCCATGGCCTCGACCGCCCAGACGACGACCCGGGACACCAGGTCGGCTATCAGGTCGCGGACGATGTCGCGGGTGAATCGGACCAGGTTGCCGGCGGCCTCGGTCGCCGCGGACATGGCGGCGGCGGTGCCGCTCAGGATGCCGATGGCCGTCACGTTGTGCGACATCATCGACGAATAGGCCGCCGACGCCGTGCCTTGCCAGTCCAGCAGGTCCCCGCTCAGGCACCGCTGCAGGTCAGCAGCTGTGTGGTCGAGTTCGGCGGCGATGTTCTGCCACGTGGCGGCGTGCGCCGCGACCCTCTCCGGCGCACCCGTCAGCTCGTCGAGCATGTGGCGCAGCGGCTCGAAATACTCCATCGCCCAGGCCAGCCCGTTGGCCAGCAGGGTGCCGAGCGGGTCGACGGCGGCCGAGGCCACGCTGATGCCGGTGGTCGCGCCGGTCAGCAAGGTGTCGACCCATTCGCCGCCGCGGATCTCGGCGACCAGTTCCTGCATGTCGCCGATCATCGTGGCATCGGTGGCCGCGGCCGGGGCGGCCGGTGCGGCGACCAGGGAGGTCATCGGAGACCGCCGGCGGTACGGATGGTGGCCGCCGACCGGGAGTCGGTCGATTCGTACTCCGCAGCGGCCGCGTGCAGGTCGCCGGCCAAAAGTTCCAGGTTCTCCGCGACGTAGTCGGTCAGTTCCTCCTGCCGGCGGTGCCGCGCCGCGAGAACGGCCGGCAGCCAACTGCACAGCAGACCGAAAGCGCCGGCATCCTGGGTAATCGACGAGCTCGCGGCCTGGACGGCGTCGAAGCGGGCCTGGAACGAGCGCAGGTTGCCGGCGTGCCGGCGGATCTGATCCGGGTCGACCTGCACACCGTCGGTCACGGCCGGCCCTCCACGGACGGGAGGCGGGACAGCATCTCGCGGGCCGCCACCGAGTCGGGGCCGATGCTGTCCAGGATGATGCGCCGGGTCTGCTCGGCAGCCTGACGCCGGGCGTCCCGCAGCGTGGACATCACGGTGCGGGCGAGGACGTCCGGGTCGTGGCGGGCCACGTCGGGGCCGAAGCGGATGTCCATCAGCGCGCCCTGCGAGTCGATCGTCACCTCGACCAGGCGGCGGGGATCACGGGTGGTGACCCGCAACACGGACAGCCGGTCGCTCATCGCGCGGGTCCGGGTGACCAGGGCGTCGATGTCGTCGCGCCAGGCGGCGATGCGGTCCAGGGCCATGCCGGGTTCGAGCAGCGGCTCCACATTCGAGGGCATGCGAACTCCTTCGTGAACGGATGCGCAAGGAAGAAACCGAAGGCCGGCCGGCCGGTTTCAAGCTAGGCGAACGCGATTCACGCTGCGACAAGGAATTTGCTGCCTGTGGATAACTACAGGGAGTGAACGGTGTGGTCCCGTGGAACCGGAACCACACCGTTGGCCCGGCCTAGTTGGGCCGGTCCCGGCGAACTGTCGGGCGGCGGCCCCGGATCGTGCTGTGGCTCAACGCGCGGATGACCCGGTCGGCCTCCGCCTCCGGCACCTCGACCAGCGAGAACCGGTCGGTGATCTGGATCGCCCCGACGTCGCGGGCCGGCAGCCCGGCCTCCCCGGCGATGGCCCCGACCAGGTCCTGCGGCCGCAGCCCGGCGCGCCGGCCGAGTCCGACGAACACCCGGGTCACCGGGCCGCCACCGGAGCGGCCGCGGTTCGGTCCACGGTCGTCGTACCGGCCGCCGCCGGGTCCGCTCGACGTGCGGCGTTCGGCGCGGTTGACCGGCTCGCGTTCGCGCTGCGGCGAGATCGTCGGGATCTCCGGCTCGTCGACGTCGCCGCCGTTCGCCTCGTGCAGCAGCTTCAGGGCGACCAGCGCGACCTGCTCGACGTCGGCGTCCTCGGTCAGCGAGTCCAGCACCGACCGGAATCGGTCCAGGTCGTCGGCGTCGATCGCGTTCTGGACCGTGGTGCGGACCAGTTCCAGGCGCCGGGCGCGCAGGTCGGTGACGGTCGGGAGTTTCTCCAGGACGATCCGCTGGCCGGTGAGCCGTTCGATGGCCTTGAGCATCCGCTGCTCGCGCGGCTCGGCCAGGGTGATCGCGGCGCCGGTGCGGCCGGCGCGGCCGACCCGGCCGATGCGGTGCACATACGCCTCCGGGGCGGACGGCACGTTGTAGTTGATCACGTGGGTCAGCTGTTCGACGTCCAGGCCGCGGGCGGCCACGTCGGTGGCGACCAGCAGTTCGGTGGTGCCGGCGCGCAGGCGACCCATCACCCGGTCACGCTGGTCCTGGCTGAGGCCGCCGTGCAGCGCCTCGGCGCGATACCCGCGCCCGTTCAGGCTCTGCGTGACCTCGTCGACCTCTTCCCGCGTACGGCAGAAGACGATCGCCGCCGTGGGCGCTTCGACGTCGAGCACGCGGCCCAGCGCGGCGGTCTTGTAGGGGCGCGCGACGAGGTAGGCACTCTGGCGCACCGACGGCAGCGCGTCGGCCGCCGTGGTCTCCTTGCCCATCCGGATCCGCATCGGCTCCCGCAGGTGCCGGCGGGCGATCGCGTCGATCCGCGGCGGCATGGTCGCCGAGAACAGCACGGTCTGCCGTTCCGTGGGCGTCTCGGTCAGGATCGCCTCGATGTCCTCGGCGAAGCCCATGTCGAGCATTTCATCGGCTTCATCCAGTACGACGGTCCGAACCGCGTCGAGACGCAACGTCTCCCGCTCGATGTGGTCCAGGATCCGGCCCGGGGTGCCGACGACCACGTCCACGCCCCGCCGCAGGACCTGCAGCTGGCGGCTGATCGGCTGGCCACCGTACACCGGGAGGACCCGCACGTTGAGGTCACGCCCGTACCGATACACGGCCTGCGACACCTGCTCGGCGAGTTCGCGCGTCGGCACGAGCACCAGCGACGTCGGCGCATCACCGGCGCCGGGCACCAGGCCCTGCAGCAGCGGCAGCGCGAACGCGGCGGTCTTTCCGGTCCCGGTAGCGGCCTGTCCCACCAGGTCATGACCGGCGACGATGGGCGGGATGGCCTCCCGCTGGATCGGCGTCGGCTCCTCATAGCCGAGGTCAGCGAGCGCACGCAGCAGTTCGGGACGTAGCCCCAGCTCGGCGAAGCCTGTATCGGTGCTGGTAGCGGGGTCTTCGTCCATGGGGGCAGGATACGGAGTTCACCCACCGATCCGCACATCGGGCGATCCACGCCACATCCAGCAACCCCTTCGCGGTATCCGGTGACGGTGAATCGGGTCTCAGCGGCAGCCCGGGATCTGGTCCTGGGACCACCGTTGCGTGCCGGTCTGGTTGACGATCACCACCTCGTCGGCGCCGCCGTGGCACAGCTCGGAACTCAACGGTTTCAACTGGGCGTCGAACCAATCGCGGCCGGCCGCGTGCGGGAAACCGGCGCCCGCGTCCACGTACAGATACACCACGTGCTGACTTCGGGCCGGGGCGTGCTCGGAGAGTTCCTTCACCGCACCGCGAACATTGGCGCCGATGGAATCGCTGCTGATCGCCTTGGTCTGGATGGCGATCAGTTTGCGCTGCGTGCTGTGGACCAGCAGATCGACGCCGTCCTTGTCGAAGGCGATCGTCGCGTCCGGGTCCTCGCGCAGGACCGAGGCGGCGATCTGCAACTGCCGGCGGTTCCCGGTCTTCTCCTTCACCGGTGTTCCGGGCGCGCCCGTGTCGTACTCGAAAATGATGTCCTGCAGTTTGGTGTAGAGAATCGGCGGATTCTCGATCCGGCGGGAGCGGACCAGCTCGCCGAGCTCCGGCAACAATCCCAGATTCACCGCGTTCTCGGTCGCGTCGAGGGCCTTGTCCGGGTCGAATTTCGGGTAGTCGGCCATCGCGTCCAGGGTGAACAGCATCGCCGTGGCCTGGCTGGGATCGAGCCGGCTCAGAACCGGAGAGCGGCCGGGAACCAGGCCCTTCTCCTGCAACTGCCGCATCAGTTTGAGATTGTCGCCGTGCAGTTCGGGGGAGTACACCTCGGCGCGATAGTCCGCAGGCACGTTCTTGTTGGTCGGGGCCGGATTCGGGAAACTGAACGTGGTCGTCGTCCGGGAATCGCCCGGCGCCATCGTGCCCAGCGACTTGACCTGGGTCCTGGTCATTCCGGGGGTCACCGAGGCGATCACCGTGGCGGCACCGGCGGCGGCGCCGACGTTCTTGACCGTCACCGTCCAGGTGCAGGTCACGGTCTTGCAGGTGGTCGCGTTGACGGTCACGTCGAAAGCCGGCAGTTTCGCCGCGGTCTTCTCCTCGACCAGGGCGTTCTCCGGGAGGCTGACCTTTTTCACGTCGCCCGGAGGAACATTGACCAGAGCGCTTATGTACGGCGGTGTCGCCGCGGTCGTCTCGCCGGCCGAACCGATCGGCGTGCCCTCCCGCAGCGGCCCGCCGAACCACACCAGCCGATAGGGCCGGGCGCGGCTGAACGCCACCGTCCACCCGTCGCGCCGCATCCCGACCACCGGCACACCGGCCACCGTATTCACGTCGTCGGCCGGCGCCCCACCGTTGCGAACCCAATCGACCATTCCGGCCAGTGCATCCGGGTCCAGACCGTTGCTCTCCATCGGGAAGGCATAACCTTCAGGACGTACCCAATTGTTGTTGAGAATGCCGAGGCGGGCCGGATCGCGACGTGCCCACCAAGCCTGATCGCCGCGGACCTCGGCATTCTCGCCGGAGGCGAGGTATTCGGCCTTCCCGCCGCCGGAATCGGTGAGCGTGCCGGTGGTGTCGCCGCCCTTCAGAATGGTCAGATCGCCGGTGACGTCCAATCCCTTCTGGTCGAAATAGGTCGCTTTCAGCGCGGTGGCGTCCTGGTCGCGCAGAGCCGTTGCCGCCTGCGCCGCGGCGATCGCCGGCTTCGGTCCCGGATCGTCACGCGTGCGCAGATAAACCAGGCCGCCGGCGGCGGCAAGAGCCAGAAACAACGCGAGGCCGATCAGCAGGAAAGGTGTGCGACGCGATTCCGGCGCCGCTGCGATGGCGCTTTCCCTCGGGGGTACGGACGGAGCCGGGCTCACCGCCGGAGTCCAAGATCCCGGAGGTGGGGGAGGTGGCGGCGGCGCCGTCCGTTGCCGGGGGATCTCGGGGGTGAACTGCACCATCGGCGCGCGCGGCGGCGGTGTGATCGGTTCCGGGGCCCGGGGCGGGGGTTGGAGCGGCGTCGGAGTCCGTGGCCCGGGCCCGGCCCACGGCGGCTCGACATCCCGCCGCGTCCGTTGCTGAGGAACCGGCGTCGGAGTCCCCGCCGGCGCCGAAGCAGGCGGCGAGGTGGGTGGCGAAGCACTCTTTCGGGGCGGCGGCACCCAGGGCCCGGCCGGGTCGGGAGTGGACGTGACCGCCGGCGGCGCGGATTCCCGGCGGGAGGCCGGCGCGGCGGGCGCGGAGTCGCGAGAAACAGCCGGCGTGCCGTGGCGAGAAGGAGCCGGGGGAGCAGCAGCGGCGCCGCGAGGAGGAGCCGGGGGAGGGGCGGCCGGCGGCGGAGCGACGGGCTTCTTCGGCGGTGCGCTCCCGGCCCACGGATTGCTCCGCGCGGGCGGCCCGGAGACCGGCGGCGGGCTGGCGGCCGGCGGTGGCCCGGAGGTCGGCGGTGATCCGGACCGCGGAAGTGAACTCGACGACGGGACCGGCGTGGTCACCGGCGGAGGTTTGTCGGGTTCCGGCGGTGACCACGCCGACTCGGACCGAGCGATCGAAGGCCGAGCCGGCGGATCAGCCGAGTCAGAGCGAGGCGGCGGCGACGCAGGTGGCGGCGGTGGTTCCCCGTCTGAGGACGCGCCCCGCCGAGGCGGCGTATCCCACGGCCCCGGGTAGTGCTCCCGCTCGTCCCGCTCCGAACCCACCTACAACCCCCATCCGTACCCGGACGGGACGATCCTAATGAGGCGAGCCGATAATCGACGAAGGATCGCGTTATCTGGCACATGGCGCCACCCGGTCAGAGGTTGAAACCGCCCGATACCTCGATGTCCTGGGCGGTGATCCAGGCCAGGTCGGTGCCGCACAGGGCGGCGACGGCGGTGCCGATGTCGTCCGGTTCGCCGAGGCGGCCCAGCGCGGTCCGCGCGGCCAGACCGGGAATCACCTCCGGGTAGCGTTCGAAGGCGTTGTCGGCCAGGCGGGTGCGGGTCGAGCCGGGCGAGACGGCGTTGACCCGGATGCCGCGCGGGCTCAGCTCCTTGGCCAGGTATCGGGTGAGGGTGAGCAGGCCGCCCTTCATCGTCCCGTAGGCCGAGTAGCCGGGTTCCATCCCGTTGAACGTGGCCGCGCTGCTGGCGACGTTGACGATGGTGCCTGCGTCGGCGAGCAGCGGCAGCAGGGTCTGGGTGAGGAAGTACGGACCCTTGAGCAGGACCCGCATCAGCGTGTCGAACATGTCCTCGGTGGTCTCGGCGAACGGGGCCATCCCGCTCGACCCGGCGTTGTTGACCAGGTGATCGAAGGTGTCGCGTTGCCAGGTGTCGCGCAGCGTGGCGGCCACGGTGTCGCGGAAGTCCGCGAACGTCTCGGAGCGGCCGACGTCCAGCGGCAGCGCGACGGCGGTGCCGCCCTCCTGCTCGATCCGCGCGACGGTGTCCTTCGCCCCGGACCGGTTGCCCTGGTAGGTGAGGATCACGCCGGCGCCGCGCCGGGCGATCTGGACGGCGGCGCTCTGCCCGATGCCGGAGCTGGCCCCGGTGACAATGGCGATGCGCGTGATCATGGCTTGTTCCTCTCATCGGCGGTACATCGACCAACCAATAAAAACAGCCTGAGCAGTACGGACGTTAGAACGATGCTGGCACACTCTTGCCTGATTCTGCTTTACTCGCCGAGTGAGTTTCATCGAGCTGCGGGAACTGCTGGAGCGGCACGCCCGGCCCGACCAGCGCACCGCCGTCGACAACGTGCTGATCTCCCGGGTCACCCGCTCCGCCCCGCCGGTGCCGTCGATGACCGGGACGGTCCTCGCGGTCATCGCGCAGGGGGCGAAACGGCTCGCGCTGGGCGACCGGGTGTACGAGTACCGCGACGGGCAGTACCTGATCGCCTCGGTCGACCTGCCGGTGACCGGGCACTTCACCGAGGCCGGGGCGGACCGGCCGGCCCTCGGGTTCGGGATGATCCTGCGGCCCGCCGTGGTCGCCGAGCTGCTGCTGCGGGCGCCCGCGTTCCCGGCCGGCGGGGGCACACCGTCCGGGCTGGCGGTCAGCGACGTGCCGGCCGACCTGCTCGACGCGGTGACCCGGATGGTGCGGCTGCTCGATCATCCGCGGGACGCGTCGGTGCTGGCGCCCCTGATCGAACGGGAGATCCTGTGGCGACTGATCACCGGGGAGCAGGGCGCGGCCGTACGGCAGATGGGTCTGGCCGACAGCGGCCTGAGCCACGTGGCCCGGGCCGTGGGCTGGATCCGCGACCACTACGACGAGGCGTTCCGGGTCGAGGAGCTGGCGCGGCTGGCCGGGATGAGCGTGTCCGCGTTCTACCGCAACTTCCAGGCAGTGACCGCGATGAGCCCGATCCAGTTCCAGAAGCAGATCCGGTTGCAGCAGGCGCGGCTGCTGCTGGCGACCCGGCCCGGGGACGTGACCGGGATCAGCCGGCAGGTCGGTTACGAGAGCCCGTCCCAGTTCAGCCGGGAGTACCGTCGCCAGTTCGGCGCCGCGCCCAGCCAGGACGTCGCCGCCCGGCGAGGCGCGGAGCCGGCGCTGCTCTGAAGGCGGCGCCGGGTCACACTCCTCAGCGGCGGCCGGTGGCCAGGGCGATCAGGAACTGTCCGCCGCCGGGCTCGACCGTCGCCGTGACTGGCAGTCCGGGAACCAGGCGGGAGAAGCGGTCGACCAGCCAGTCCGCCGCTTCCTGAGCGTCCTTCTTGCTCGGGGAACGGCCGACCAGCTCCCGCCCGCCCTTGCGTTCGAGCCGCTCGGCCACCGTGATCAGCGGCGCCGGCTCGATCACCTGAAGGCGGTCGGGCCAGGCGATGACCACCTTGACCGCGCCCTTGCGGGTGTTGCAGGCGCGATGCGCGAGCCGCTCGGCGATCTTGGCCTTGCGGTCGGCGGTGCGGGCGTCCACGCTGGGGCCGCGCGGGTCGTTCACCGGCATGTCCGGGTCGACCCGCTCGTCGCACACCCAGCAGCGCCAGTTTTCTTGCTTGGCCACGTCCTCGAGAAGACTCACCCGAGCAACCTAGCCTACCCGCGGCTTTTCTCCCCTCCTGATGGCTTTGAAGAAGGGGTAATCACACCGTTTCGGACAGTAATGGACGGTATGAAACTGGCTGGCGCGGGTCCGGTAGGCTGCAATCCTGGTCGATGGATCGCCAATCGGCCACAGGGGAGGTAATGACGTGACCGCGCGGGTTCCTCCGGCCGAAATCCATCGATCATTTTAACGACGTTGATGTCGTACTGAATGTGATTCTCACTCCTACGACCATTGTCGAACCGCTTTCCGCTCGGGGGATCGCCGAATGACTCAGCCGCCGCCTTGGCAACCACCGGAACAGCCGCCGCCTGACCAGGCCTGGCAGCCGCCGCAGCCGCACGTCCCGCAGCAGCGCCAGCCGCACGACGAGCCGACCACGCCGATCTCGGCCACGCCGGATCAGCAGTCGGAGCCGACGACCCCGGTCCCGGCCGAGTCCAGCCCGGCCGTCCCGACCTCCACCGAGCCGACCCCGGCCGCCCCGACCTCGGCCGCCCCGATCTCGGCTGCCCCGGTTTCGGCTGCCCCGGTTTCGGCCGCGCCGAGCCCGACGACCCCGGTTTCGGCCGCTCCCGGTTCCGGTGTGCCGCATCAGGACCCGGATCCCACCACGCCGATCTCGGCCGCGCCGCCGCTTCCGGTCGATCCGACCGCGCCGGTGTCGGGTTTTCCGCATTCGGGTTTTCCGCAGCCGCCTCAGCCCGGTCAACCGTGGGCGCAGCAGTCCGACCAGCCGTGGCAGCCGCCGCAGCAGCCCGGCCAGCCGTGGACGCAGTCACCCCTGGCTCCCGGTCAGCCGTGGCAGCAGTCACCCCTGGCTCCCGGTCAGCCATGGCAGCAGTCACCCCCGGCCCCCGGCCAGCCGTGGCAGCAGCAGCCGGCGCCCGGCCAGGCCTGGCCGCCGCAGCCGGGCCAGCCGCAGCCCGGGCAGCCGTGGCCGCCGCAGCAACCGGCCGACTGGCAGCAGCAGCCGGGCTGGCAGCAGGCCCCGCCGCCGATGCCCCCGGCCCCGCCCCGCGAGCCGAAGAAGACCGACCGGCTCGCCGCGGCCGCCGGTAACGCCTCGTTCCTGAGCCTGGGCTACTTCATGATGCGGCGCGCCGGTTTCGGCGTGCTCACCCTGCTGGTCTCGTTCATCCTGCTGTTCTTCATCGTCCCGTCGGTGCACACCGTCTGGATCGAGGTCGTCGCCGTGCTCTGGTGGCTGGCGATGATCGTGCACGGGTATTTCCTGGCCCAGGGCCCGGTCGAGCCGTCCAGTGCGCTGCGCCAGCGGATCGTCGGGATCGCCGCCGCGGTCGTCGTGCTGCTGGTCCTCGGCCTGCTGCGGGTGCAGGCCGGCGGCATCGGCCAGGCCGTCACCGACGCCAAGGCCAACGGCGACTGCACGCACGCGCTGGAGAAGCTGGACCAGGTGTGGCTCGGCCTGCGGATCGCCGACGCGCCGCTCGCGGCCAAGGACGACGACACGGTCACCGCCTGCCACAAGCTGAACGACGCGCGCGACACGATCAAGGCCGGTCTCGCCTCGGCCGACACGACCGAGCTGAACGAGGGCTTCGGCCAGCTCAACTCGGTGCTGAGCACGATGCCCGGCCACGAGAAGATGACCGACAAGGTGCTCGACCAGTTCCTGGCCGGCCTGCCGGTCTCGAACGCGTGCGACACCGTGAAGATCACGCAGTGGCTGGGTGACCGGGCCAAGTCCGGCAACACCCTGGACCGTTCGGCCGATGTGGTGCCGCAGATCGAGCCGGCCGCGCTGATGGGCTGCGCCGACGGGTTCATGACCAGCAAGGACTGGACGGACGCGAAGGGCGTCTACCAGCAGCTGATCAACGCGTACCCGAACGACCCGAACATCGGCCAGGCCAAGGACGGCATCGCCAAGGCCGACCTGGCCATCGAGCTGGACACGCTGCGCGAGCGGACCACCGGCTCCACCCCGTCGTACTGCGAGGATCCCTCGAAGTACAGCGTGGCCAAGGCCTACGGCAAGGGCGTCAACCGGGCCCTGATCTTCGGGAACAGCACGCAGTCGGGCCGGCTCCCGGCAGCCTGGAAGACCACCGACCCCGAAGCGGCGAACCTGGTCCTGTGCGTCAGTTCGGACGCTCAGGGTGCCGCGGTCCGCACCTGCGACTACCGGAGCCAGTTCGGCACCGGCGGGCTCTACCCGGTGACCTTCCACAAGGTGAAGGTGACCGTGAAGGGCTACGAGATCCGCACCGGCCGCCTGATCATCAACCAGACGCTGCAGTTCGGCGGGTCCAGCTGCCCGTCGACCGTGCACTACACGACGACGCTCGGAACCGACTTCGGGCCGCCGCGCCACATGACCGTCACGGTCAACGCGGCCGAGGTCCGGACCCAGTTCCAGAAACTGATCGTCAAGTAACCACCGTCCGGATGCGGCCCCGGGACAGGGGCCGCATCCGGAACATCGGCCGGCCCACGCGGTCCTGGAGACCCTCGATCTGCGGGACGTGACCGTCACCGCTGACGCGCTGCACACGGTCAAGCCACCGTCGAGCTCATTCATCAGCAGGCAGCCATTTCGTGCTGCCGGTCAAACGGCGTCACCGAATCCACCCGCTGGGCCAACCGGAACATGACCAGGCCATTCACCATCCTCGGCCGCACCGGATGATGGTGAAACGGCCGTGCTTCCCGACCAGATTTTTCTGCTCCCCAATCCGTTGGTCAGGGGCAGAAGACGGCGGTGATGGCCTTGAAGAAGGCGGGTCGAGCGTCCGGCACCGGCGGGTTGGCCGGATCGTGCTTCTTGTCGGTCGCCAGGTCGAAGACGTTCGCGACCAGGACGAGTTGGCGGGACGTGTCCGGGCTGGTCATCGACACGCTGTTGTAGCCCGGCCCGCCGCCGTCGGTCTCCCAGACCGCCACATCCCCCTCCTCGCACGGAACCTCCACCTGCTTCACTCCCAGCCCGTAGTCCTCCTCGGGCACGGTGGTCAACAGCTCCCGCTGCTGGGCCGCGGGCAGCAGCCGGCCGCCGAACAGCGCGGCGTCGAACCGCGCGAGGTCGCTTGCCGTCGAGATCATCGCGCCCGCCGTCCACTCGCTGGACGGGTTGAAAGCGGTCACATCACGGTGGCTCAGGTCGTATCCCCGCAGAAACGGCCTGGGCAACGCGGAACCGCCGAGCGGGAACGAGGTCTCGGTGAGCTCGAGCGGCTCGATGATCCGCCGGTGGATCTCCGCATCCGCACGGTGGCCGGTGACCTTCTCGATGATCATCCCGGCCAGCAGGTAGTTGGTGTTGGAGTAGTCCCAGCCCTGTCCGGGCGGGAACAGCGGCCGGTGCGCCATCGCCGCGGCGATCACTTCCTGCGGTGTTCCGCCGCCCTGATCGGTGCCGATCTCCGGGTCGTAGATGCCGCTGGTGTTGTCGAGCAGCTGCCGGACGCTGACCTTCCGCCCGTCGTTACCGTTGCCCCGGACCACCCCGGGCAGCCACTTCTCCACGCTGTCGTCGAGGCTCAACCGCCGCTCGGCGACGAGCTGCAGCAGCACGGTCGACACGAACGACTTGGTGTTGCTGAAGATCCGCCAGTGGTCCCGCGGCTGTGCCCGGCCGGCGGCGAGCTGCCGGACGACGCCGCCCTGCCGGACATACGCGATCACCCCGGGATTGCCGGCGGCGACCGCCTCGTCGATGGCCTTCTGTACCGCGGCTCGCAGCGGTGGCTCGCTCGCATGGGCCGCCGCACCGGTGGCCAGCGACGCGGTCAGCGCGACGGCGGACATCACTTTCATCCTGCTGGTCGACATGTTGTGTCCCTCGGTCGGTGAACGTTCGACGCCACCGACTCTGCCGGGCCCGTTGCCGCGTTTCGACCAGGCGAACCCCCGTCCTTGACCCTGGGGACAACCCGGTGGTGGTACGGGGGACCACCGGCTGCCGGGCCGGACGACCATCGTCCATCCTGGATGCATGCCCACTCGCGCCAACGCTCTCCGACAGCTGCTCTACGCCCTGATCGGGCTGCCCCTGGGCCTCGCCGGCCTCGTCTACACCGTGTATGTAGTGCTCGGCGGCGCCCTGCTCTCGATTACCGTGGTCGGCCTGCCCGTGCTCAGCGCCGGGCTTCGGGGCGCGCGTCTGATCGGCGCGCTCCATCGTGGGCTCGCCCGCCGTCTGCTCGGGGTGGCGACCACCGCCCCGCCCTCGCCGAACGGCGGTGCCGGCCTCACCGGCTGGGTCAGAGCCGGCCTGAGCGATCGGGCGGCCTGGAGATCAGTGGGCTACCTGCTGCTGAAAGCACCGATCGCCGTGCTGTCCATGGCGGTCGTGATCGTCGGGTACGGATACGGGCTCGGCGCTCTCACCTATCCCGTCTGGTGGCGGCTGATCCCGGCCCAGGCCGACGCCATCGGCGTGCTCCGAGCCGGGTTGCCGCTGCCCGGTGACGTCTACCTGGACAGCTGGCCCCGCGCACTGCTCACCGCGGCGTGCGGTGTCGTCCTCCTGCTGCTCGCGCCGCTGGCGCTGCGGGCAGTGCTGACGCTCGACGGCATGGTCGTGGCCGATCTGCTCGACGCGCGCCGGCTCGACGAGCGGGTCCGCGAGCTGCAGGCGAGCCGGGACTTCGCGGTGCATGAGTCCGCCGCGGCCCTGCGCCGCATCGAGCGCGACCTGCACGACGGCGCGCAGGCCCGCCTGGTGGCCCTGGCCATGAATCTCGGCGCCGCCAAGGAGCAACTGGAGCAGAGCGACGCCGACCCGCAGGCTCGTGATCTGGTCGGCAGCGCGCACCGCGACGCGAAAGCTGCCCTCGTGGAGTTGCGCGACCTGGTCCGCGGCATCCACCCGCCGATCCTGGACAATGGGCTCGACGCCGCACTGGCCACCCTCGCCGCTCGCAGCGCGGTGCCGGTCGAGCTGACCGTCGCCGTCCCGAGGCGGCCGTCGCCACCGGTGGAGACCATCGCCTACTTCTGCGTCGCCGAGCTGCTCACCAACGTGGCCAAACACAGCGGAGCCGCGCGCGCCGTGGTCCAGGTCGAGCAGGACGACGCCCGGCTGCGCCTGCGGGTGACCGATCACGGGCGGGGCGGCGCCACGCCCCGGGGTGGCCTCGCCGGCTTGGCCGACCGGGTCCGGACCGTCGATGGCCGCCTCGGCATCAGCAGCCCCGCCGGTGGGCCTACGGTAGTCACCGTGGAGCTGCCGTGCGGGTCGTGATCGCCGAGGACGTCGCCGTGCTGCGCGACGGTCTCACCCACATCCTCACCAGCAGAGGGCACACCGTGTGCGCTGCGATGGGCGACGCCGAGGAACTGCTCGCGGCCGTCGCGGAGCACCGGCCGGACGTGGTGATCGCCGACGTGCGCATGCCGCCGACCCACACCGATGAGGGGCTGCGCGCCGCGATCACCATCCGGCGCGACTACGCGGAGACCGGGGTTCTCGTCTTCTCGCAGTACATCGAAACCCGATATGCCGCCGATCTGCTGGCCGGCGGCGCGCAGAAAGTCGGCTACCTACTGAAGGACCGGGTCGCCGACGTCAGCGACTTCATCGACGCGCTCACCCGGGTCGCCGCCGGTGAGACGGTCCTCGACCCCGAGGTCGTCACCCAGCTGTTCGGCGCCAGCCGTCAGGCCGGCCACCTGGCCGAGCTGACCCCGAGGGAACGCGACGTCCTGACACTGATGGCGGAGGGCCGTTCCAACACCGCAATCGGCGAGCAACTGGTGCTCGCCTACGGCTCCGTCGAGAAGCACATCACCAGCATCTTCACCAAGCTGGGCCTGCCCGCCTCCCCGAGCGACCACCGCCGCGTCCTCGCCGTCCTCCACTACCTGCAGCAGTAAGGCACCCACCGGCGCTGCCGGTCTCGGCTCGGAGGTGCCATCAGCCTGTGTGACAACCGTTGAACAGCGCAGAAACGATCACCGAAGGAAGGGATCGCACCATTTGCGGCGCGGCCTCCGACAAACTCCAGCGAATCTTGCCGGACCGGGCGCCCGGCAAGTCGTGTTCGGCGTTTAACGTCATCGCAACCAGACGATCCTGTGGAAACCCGCGATCGAGTGCCCGGCGCTCGGCATGCCGAATTCAGGCGCCGTGATAGAAAAGCCGGCCGAGGCCGACCGTGAAAATGGTGATGCCGTACAGGGCGTGCTCCACCGAGACGGTCAGCAGGGAACGCGACTTCTGATACCGGCGGGCGAACAACCAGCCGCCGCCGATCGTCAGCACCACCGCCAGGACGTTGCCGAACAGCAGGTGGGCGAACCCGAACGCGGCCGCACTGGCCCCGGCCGCGATCCGATCGGTGCGGAAGATCCCGCGGTAGCGGTGCAGCAGGAACGCCCGGTAGAGCAATTCCTGCGGATAGACCGACGCCAGCGGGTAGAAGACCACGATCAGCAGCCACAACAGCGTGTGCTGACGCGGCATGTCGAACAGATGCGCACGGTCGAAAACGGCCACGCCGGCCGCGGCGAGAACCGAGAAGATCGCCCATCGGGCGATCATTCCCGGCAGGGCCGGCGGTAATGCTTCCGGCCGCCACAGATCACGGTTGCTGAATTCGCGCGTACGGACGAGATAGGTCACCGCCGCAGCCCCGCCCAGCAGCAGCGCCGGAATGGGCCCGCCCGGGACGTGGGCCACGATGAACAGCCCGACCAGCCCGTAGAAGACGAGCAGATGCTCCACGATCACCGTCGGGGACGGTAGTCGCGTCAGGCGACCGGTACGCGACGCGCGGATGGACCGCAGGTGTGCGGCTCACCGCCGTACCTCCTAATCGGTGTTGATCTTCGAAGCGTGACCGCGGGCGGCCTCGACGGTGTAGCGGCGCCCGGCCTCGTCGAGTTTGTCGAGCGCCGCGTCGATCAGGTCGAGGCCCAGCACGTCGGCCAGCCGCACCAGATAGACGGTGACGTCGCCGATCTCGGCCCGCACCCGGGGCCCCAGCTGCGGATCGGCCATCACCGCGGCCGACTGCTCGGGCGTCAGCCACTGCAGTTCGGCCAGCAGCTCGCCGACCTCGCCGGCCAGGGCCATCGCCAGGTTCTTGGGCGTGTGGAACTGCTCCCAGTCCCGCTCGCGGGCGAACGCCCGCACCCGTTCCGTCAGCTCACCCATGCTCGACACGACGACCAGTCCAGCACAGCGCTCCCGCCGGTGCTCCGGGGCCCGCTCAAGTGAATCCGCAATCTCATGTGATGGCAGGTAGAGTGCGGTGATGGATGTCGATGAGGCGCGGAGCCGGCTCGATGCCGGGACGAAGTTCACGGGCGATGAGCTGGACGAGATCTGGGCCGTGCTGCCCGTCGTCCGGCCCGAGGAGATCCTCGGCAGCTGGCGGGGGAGCGAGTTCGAGACCGGGCACCGCTTCGAGGGGACCCTCGCGAAGATCGGCTGGCACGGCAAGCGGTTCACGTCGCTGACCGAGGTCGCGCCGATCGTCTGCCGCCGCGCCGACGGCCGCCTCTACGACAACGTCGAGATGGCCAAGGGTGGGGCGAGCCTGTGGACGGTCGAGTTCCGTGGGGAGACGACGGCGACCATGGTGTACGACGGGCAGCCCGTTTTCGACCACTTCAAACGGGTGGGGCCGGACAGCCTGCTCGGGGTCATGAACGGCAAGGGCGTCCGCGATCAGGGGCGGTACTACTACTTCCGCCTCGACCGGGACTGACCGATGCTGATCAGGGCGGCGCTGGTCGAGCAGGCCGGTGGGCCGTTCGTGGTGCGGGACGTGGAGATGGCCTCGCCCGCGGCGGGGGAGATCCTGGTGCGGATCGAGGCGGCCGGCATCTGCCACACCGATCTGGCCCTGCGGGGGCGGTGGCCGGCGGCTCGGCTGCCGATGGTGTTCGGGCATGAGGGCGCCGGGGCGGTGGAGGCCGTCGGGGACGGGGTGCCGGCGGTGGTGGTGGGGGATCGGGTCTGCCTCAGTTTCCGCAGCTGCGGGGAGTGCGGGGAGTGCCGGGGTGGGCGTCCGGCGTACTGCTTGCGCAGTCTTGTGAACACGCAAGGCGTGAGTGGTGTTCTGCGATCCGGCGCTGGTCCTGTCTTCTCCGGATTTTTCGGACAGTCGAGTTTTGCGACGCATGCGATGGCGTACGTATCGAACACCGTGACCATCCCGGCCGACTTTCCCGCGGTGCTGGCCGCGCCGCTCGGCTGCGGCGTGCAGACCGGAGCGGGCACGATCCTCAACGTCCTCGACCCCGCGCCCGGCGATCGCGTGATCATCTTCGGGGCGGGCGGGGTGGGGCTCAGCGCGCTGCTCGCCGCGCTGACCCGCTCGTGCGAGGTGATCGTCGTCGAGCCGCAACCCGCGCGGCGTGACCTGGCCCTCTCGCTCGGCGCGGCCGACGCCGTCGCGCCCGGCGCGGAACTTCCGTCGGCACACCACGCCGTCGACACCACCGGCCGGCCCGACGTGATCACCCAGGCCGTCGGGGCGCTGCGACGCCGCGGAACCCTGGCGCTGGTCGGCATGGGTGGCACGACGTCGTTCGACATCATGACCGTGATGGCCGGCGGCCTGAACATCCGCGGCGTGATCGAGGGCGACGCCGTCCCGGCCGACTTCCTGCCCCATCTGATCGAACTCCAGCGGGCCGGGCGTTTCCCCGTGGAGAAGCTGATCACGACGTATCCGTTCGCCGACATCGAGCAGGCTGCTCAGGACACCCTCACCGGTAAGACCGTCAAGCCGGTCCTGACCTTCGACTGATACCCGGTGCCCGCCCGGTTTGCGCCGGCGGGCGGGGTGGTTGCGGGAGTCTGCGGCAAGAAGACAGTGGTGGGCGGGTTTGTTGCTCTGACCGGGACCACCCGCGGACGTCGCCCTGGAGGGGGTCGCGTTCTGGGCGCGCCAGCGCCCTGCGGGCCCCGGAAGGGTCCCCGCGGGAGCGGCGGTCCGGACCACAGCGGAGACAGGACATGAAGATCTTGGGTTTGGGGGTTGGTGGACGGGTCCGCCGGGCGCGGAATGAGCTCTTGTAGGCTCGGCCGGTCACCCACGTCGATGTGAGTCGAGGGATCCACTAGATGAACGACGAGTCCGAGTTCCGTCCGGACCGTACGCAGGAGATGTTCCTTCCGATGGTGGCGCACGCGCAGCCGGTGCCGCCGCAGCACGGCGGGGCCGAGGTGATCGAGGCGGCCGCCTACCGGGGTGACACCGTCTTCGAGCGTGAGGTGATCGAGAAGCTGGCCGGGGCGGCCGCGCGGTCCGTGCCGGGGGTGGCCGAGCTGGGCGGGGACGTGGCCCGGTTCTTCAACGCCGTGCTGGACAAGGTGGGCCTGGACAAGGTCGGCGACGCGACGCGCGGGGTGTCGGCGAAGGTCGAGGGGACCTACGTCGACATCACGGTCATCCTGTGCCTGCGCGCCGGTGAGGTCGTGTCCGAGGTGACCAGTGAGGTGCGCGGGCGGGTGATCGAGGCCGTGGAGAAGTACGGCGTGCAGGTCAACAACTGCACGGTCAAGGTCGACGACATCCTCATGCCGGAGTGATCCAGCGGCGGCTGATCGCGGACGTCCGGGAGCGTTGCCGGACCGACGATCGGCTGGTGGCCGCGCTGATGTACGGCTCGTTCGTGTCCGGTGAGGCCGACGAGCACAGTGACATCGAGTTCTGGCTGTTCAGCGACGCCGCGATCGATGCCCGGGAGTGGATCGGGCCGGTTCAGCACCTGGTCGTGAACGAGTTCGGGGCGCACGTGGCGTTCTTCCCGGGCCTGGTCCGCGGGGAGTTCCACTTCGCCGGGGCGGACGGGATCGGGCAGGTGGCGACCTGGCCGACCCGGGACGTGGAGATCATCGTCGACCGGACGGGGGCGTTGCGGGCCGCGCTCGACGTGGCCAAGCCGCAGATCGTGACGGACGCCGCCGAGCTGTGCGGGCGGTTCGCGAACTGGCTGGTGCTCGCGCATCGGGTCGCGCGGCGCGGCGAACTGCTGCGGGCGATCGACGCCCTCGCGCACGTCCAGCGGCATCTGCTGTGGATGGCCCGGCTCGCCGAGGGCCGCACCGAGCACTGGCTGACCCCGTCCCGAGCGGCCGAGACCGACCTGCCGGCGCCGGTGGTCGCGGCCCTGCACCGGGCCACCGCCACCGCCGACCCCGAGTCGATCAGGGCAGCCCTCGACGCGGCCTGGGTGTGCGGACGCGGCTACTGGCCGGAGCCGGTCCCGGAAGCACTCTTCGCCGAGCTCGACAACCTATAGCCGGCACGTGCTCTCCCGGACGATCAAGCTCGTGGTCAGCTCCACGTGCCGATTGCCGATGGACTCCCCGCGGGCCAGCGCCAGCAGCGTCCCGGCGGCCTGCCGGCCCATGTCGCGCAGCGGCTGCCGGACCGTCGTCAGCGGCGGCGACGCCCAGGCGGCGCCCGGCAGATCGTCGAAGCCGACGACGCTGAGCTGCGCCGGAACCGAGATCCCGAGCCGGCGGGCCGCCTCGTAGACGCCCAGCGCCATGTAGTCGTTGGACGCGAAGATCGCGGTCGGCGGCTCGGCGCCCGCCATCAGCCGGCGCGCGGCGGCCAGCCCCGACTCGAAGTAGAAGTTTCCGCGCTCGACGGTGCCGTCGTGCCCGAGCGCCGCCCGGTAACCCTCCAGGCGGGACTTGCTGCACCACAACGTCTCGCTGCCGGCGATCATGGCGATCCGCCGGTGGCCGAGGTCCATCAGGTGCCGGGTCGCGGTGTACGCCCCGGCGAAGTTGGCCGCGTCCACGGTCGGCACCTCACCGGGGAGCGGCGACGCCGGGTCGAGGGCCACCATCGGGACGTTCAGGCTGCCCAGCGCGGTCCGCAGGGAACCCGACGAGCTGCCCGCGGCCAGGATCACGCCGTCGGTGCGGCCGATCCGCAACCGGCGCAGCAGCTGCTCGGTCGCGGTCGTGCCGCCGGTCAGCGACGACACCACGATCCCGACGCCGGCCGCGCTGGCCGCCGACTCGATGCCCTGGATGTGCTCGGTCTCCCAGGCACAGTCGATCTCCGGGAAGATCACGTCGATCAGGGCGATCCCGCCCGCCCGGAATGAGTTGCGGGCGCGATACCCGTGCTCGCGCAGCAGCTCCTCGACCCGCTCCCGGGTCATCGGAGAGACCCCGTCGCGCCCGTTGAGCACGCGGGACACGGTCGGCACCGACACGTTGGCGAGGGACGCGATGGTCTCCATCGTCACCCTTGACGAAGTCATGACTGAGACTTGTCTATGCCGGCCGCGTCCGTCAATCACAAATTCGGCGGTCAGAACTGCGGGCAGAGCCGTTCCCGGACGACCTTGATGATCTTCGGGGCGTCGGCCTGCTTCGTGCTGAACCGCTGGGTGGCCACGGTCGCCCACTCCTTCTCCGGGCGCGCCTTGAGGTCACGGCACTGGTCGCGACCGCGGTTGACCAGCGACTCCGCGTCCTGCGAGGTGACCAGCCCGGGGTCGATGCCCTTCAGATCGGCCAGGTAGGCCTCGGTGGTCGCCGCGTCCGGCTTCGGCGGGAACCCGAGCTGCGCCTCCATGCTGGCCCGCAGGTCGGGCGGCGCCGCCACCTGCGAATTCTGCGCGGCCGGGGCGATCGTCGAGTCGGAGCCGCTGGAACAACCGGCGAGGCTGACGGCGAGGGCGGCGACGGCGATGACAAGCTTGCGAGACATGCCCGGCTCAACGACGCCGACGCGGGAACAGGCACGGCCCCATTCTTTCCCGTACGGCGATGAGCACGCGCCCGTCGCGACGTCGTCGCCGCTCAGGCCGCTCACCGCCGTACGCAAAGAAAAATCAGCGGACCGCGAGCGCCGGGCCCGAGTTGTGCAGCAGCGGGAGCATGGCCGCCGGCGGCAGCGGGCGCGAGAACAGGTAGCCCTGCCCGGTGTCGCAGCCCAGTTCCCGCAGCCGATCGGCTTGGGGCCGGGTCTCGACCGCCTCGGCCGTGACGGTCACGCCGAGCACGTGCGCGAGCCGGATGATCGTCTCCACGATCTGCTCGTCGGCCGAGGCGACCGACGCCGGGTCGCGGAGTCCGTCCACGAACGGGCCGGCCAGCTTGAGGATGTGGATCGGCAGCCGGCGTAGGTAGGCCAGGTTCGAGTAACCGGTGCCGAAGTCGTCGATGGCGATCCGGATGCCACCGGCCGCGAGCACGTCGAGCGCGGCCAGCGGGGCCCCGTCGGTGTCCATGATCGCGCTCTCGGTCAGTTCCAGGACCAGCAGGCGCGGGTCGAGTCCGGTGTCGGCCAGGATCTTGGCGACCTCGGCCGGGAACCCGGGCTCGCGGGCCTGCGCCACGGTCACGTTGACGCTCATGAAGACCGGATTGTCGGGGAAGCTCCGCGCCCACTCGGCCGCCTGCGCGCACGCCTGCTGCAGCACGTGCCGGCCGAGCGCGACGATCACGCCGGTCTCCTCGGCCAGCGGGATGAACGAGTCCGGCGAGAGCGTGCCCAGCTGCGGATGCCGCCACCGGACCAGCGCCTCCACGCCGCGCAGCCGTTCGTCGGCCAGCGACACCAGCGGCTGGTAGACCACGGTGAACTCGTCGCGGTCGAGGGCGTCGGGCATGTCCGCGGCCAGCGCGTAGCGGGCGGCCTGCCGGGCGTTGCGGTCGGCGTCGTACATCACGTACCGGGCCCGGCCCTCCGACTTCGCGGTGTACAGGGTGAGGTCGGCTGCCTTCATCAGCTCGGCCGGTGTGGTGTCGGCGACGTCGCTGTCCACGACGCCGATGCTGGCCGAGACCCGCAGCCGGTGCCGCTCGATCTCGTACGGCCGGGTCAGCTCGCCCAGGGCCCGTTCGGCCAGTTCGCGCATCTCGGCCGGCCCGGACGGATCCCGGACCGCGATCACGAACTCGTCGCCGCTCATCCGCCCGGCGATCCGGCACGGCTCGTCCGCGCAGCCGGTGAGCCGCTCGGCCACCGCGACCAGCAGCGCGTCGCCGACCTGGTGGCCGAGCGTGTCGTTGACCCGCTTGAAACCGTCCAGGTCCAGGTAGCAGAGCCCGACCCGCCGGGCGTCGGCGAAGACCACGTCGAGGTGGGCGGCGATCATCGTCCGGTTCGGCAGGCCGGTCAGCGGGTCGTGGGTGGCCTGATGCTGCAGGTTCTCCTTGAGCCGGCGCCGGTCGGTGATGTCCTGCACCATCACCATGGTCAGCTCGGGGGCGCCGTGCTCGTCGCGGATCAGCGACGACGTCATGTCGGTCCAGACCGCCGAGCCGTCCTTGCGGAAGTACGCCTTCTCCAGCCGCACGTGATCCCGCTGCCCGCCGATCATCTCCTCGTACAGCTTCCACATGCCGGGCGGATCACTCGGATGCGCCAGCTGCGGAACGGTCAGCGCGCACATCTCGTCCGGCCGGTACCCGAGCAGGTCGGCGAAGGCCTGGTTGACCCGCACGATCCGCCCGTCCATGGTGCTGACCCCGATGCCGACCGCCGCGTTGTCGAAGATCGCCCGCAGCCGGGACTCGCTGTCGCGCAGCGCCCGCTCGACGCCCGCGTGCGCGTCCAGCACGGCCCGGGTCAGCTGCTCCTGCTCGGACATGGTGGCCTCGCGCAGCGCCTGGGCGAACCCGGCGGCGACCGCGGCCTGGATCCGGGTCGCCTCCGGCTCGTCGAAGAACGCCCCGATCAGCGTGATCGTGCCGGCCAGCACCGACGGGTCGGTCAGGTGGGCGGCGACCAGTTCCGCGCCGACCTCCCGGCCGGCCGTCGGCAGCCGGGTCGCGAGCCGGGCCAGCAGCGCCTCCAGCGCGGCGCCGTCGAGCGGGACGAAACCCTCGTACGCGATCCGCTGCAACCAGAGCCGGGCGAAACCGGTCACGGTTTGCGGCCGACGCCGGCGTACGCCCCCACTCGCTCAGGGTGCTCGTCGACTGGGTCGCCCGCGTCCGGGCGCCACTGCGGGATGAAGACCAGACCGGGTTCGACCAGATCGAAGCCTGCGAAGTACGCCGTGACGGCCGCCCGGTCGCGCAGCACGATCTCGGTGCCGGTGCGCCCGGACAGCCGCTGCGCCTCGACCACCTCGGGCGGCTGACCGTCGGCGGTCGCGTGCGAGATCAGCAGGAAACTGCCCGGCGCCACGGCCGCGCCGAGCGCCGCCACCAGCGCCGCCGGCCCGTCCGCGTCCGGCACGAAGTGCAGCACCCCGGCCAGCAGGACGGCGACCGGCTGGGACAGGTCGAGACCCAGCTTCTCCGACTCGGCCAGCACCCGGTCCACGTCGCGCATGTCGGCCAGGATCACGCCGGTCCCGTCGACCCCGGCCAGGATGGCCCGGCTGTGCTCGACCGCGACCGGGTCGATGTCGACGTAGACGACCCGGGAGCCGGGCGCGGCCTCCAGCGCGATCTCGTGCACGTTGCCGGCGGTCGGGATGCCCGAGCCGATGTCCAGGAACTGCCGCACGCCCTGGGCGGCCAGGTAGCGCACGGCGCGGCGCAGGAAGACCCGGTTCGACCGCATGGTCTCGCCGATGTTCGGCGTCATCGACGCGATCTGCTCGGCCAGGGCCCGGTCGACCGCGAAGTTGTGCGCGCCGCCGAGAAAGTAGTCGTACACCCGCGCCGCACTCGGAATGTTGACGTCGATGCCCGCGGGCACCCAGTCGCTCGACTCCGTCACCGTTTCCCCACGATCCTCTTCGGACAACCCGCCAAGAACCACAACTGTCTATCGTTCCTGGCTGCGGAAGGCAACCATCTGTTCGGCCGGGGCCGGGGCACCCCTTTGCCGGCTCAGCAGATTGGCCACGCCGTCGGCGGTCATCGGCTCACCCAGGTAGAAGCCCTGACCCACCGTGTAGCCGAGGTCGAGCAGCGCCGCCACCTGCTCCGGGCTCTCGATCCCCTCGGCCACCGTGCCCAGGCGCAACGCCCCGGCCAGCTGGATCACCGCCCGGGCCACGGCCCGCCGGGCATCGGTCGCGGCCGGACTCCCGTCGTCGATCTCGATGCCGTCCACGAACGACTTGTCGAGCTTGACGATCGAGGCCGGGAACGCGCGCAGCAGACTCAGCGACGACTCCCCGGTGCCGAAGTCGTCCAGGGCCAGCCGGATCCCCATCCGGTCCAGCTCGTACAACGCCCGCGACACCTGCTGGCCGCGCAGCACCGCCGACTCGGTCACCTCCAGGACCAGCCGCTCGCAGGGCAGACCGCTCTCGGCCAGCGCGGCCGCCACGTCGGCGACGAAGTCGGGGTCGTGCAGCTGCCGCGCCGACACGTTCAGCGCGGCCTCCTCCAGCCCGTCCGGACCGAACTCGGCCAGCCAGGCCGCCGCCTGCCGGCACGTCTCCCGCAGCACGAACCGGCCCAGCGGCACGATCAGGCCGGTCCGCTCGGCCGCCGGGATGAAATCGGCCGGGCTGACCAGCCCACGCTCCGGATGGTGCCACCGGACCAGCGCCTCGACCCCGATCACCCGGTTCACGTCGAGGCGCACCAGCGGCTGGTAGACCACCCGGAACTCGTCGCCGTCCAGGGCCCGCCGCAGCTCACCGCCGAGCTGCATGTGGGCCAGGACCGGCTCACCCATGCCGTCCGCGTACCGCACCGAGTTGGCCTTGCCGCGCTGCTTGGCCATGTACATCGCCACGTCGGCGTTGCGCAGCACCTCGTCGGCGGAGTCGCCGGGCGCGGCGTCGGCGATCCCGATGCTGGCCTGCACCAGCAGGCGGTGCCCGCTGATCGGATGGGCCAGCGCACCCAGCAGCCGGCAGGCCAGATCATCAGGATCAGAACCGGTCAGCAGTACGGCGAACTCGTCGCCCCCCACCCGTACCGGAAGCGCGTTTTTCCCGGCCTGCGCCCGCAGCAACCCGGCCACCGACACCAGCAGCTCGTCGCCCACCCCGTGACCGAGCAGATCGTTCACCGTCTTGAAGTCGTCCAGGTCGATGAGCAGCACGGACGTCGGCCCGCCGCCGGCCAGCGCCGCGGTCAGCCGCTCCCGGAACAACGCCCGGTTGGCCAGCCCGGTCAGCCCGTCGTGGCTCACCTCGTACTGCAGCCGCTCCTCCTGCACCCGCGCGATCCGCAGCAGCCGGGCGTTCTCCCGATAGGCCAGGTACTGCCGGACCATGACCAGCGCGGTCACCACCACCGCGGCGATCAGCACCACCCGCACCGGCCAGCGCAGCGGCGCCCCGAACGCGATGGCGACCAGCGGCACGTCGGCCAGGATCATCGCCAGGTACGGCAACAGGGTGCCCGGCCGGACCGGCTCCCGGCGCGCTCCACGATCGGCGCGGATCTGCGCCGCCACCCCGAGCGTGATCAGCAGCGGCGCCAGCGGCAGCACGAACGCCTGAGCCGGCACACTGCCGATCAGACCGAACCGCACGGCCAGCACCGCCGCCACCCCGGCCGGCAGCCCACCGGCGGCCGCGACCAGCCGCATCGCCACCCGATCGACCGGACCGCCGTCGATGTACGACACCTTCGTCGCCGCGCTCACCGTCACCAGCAGACCGAGCCCCACCAGCACCATCGCCTGCCGGCTCCACGGCTCCCGGGCCGACAGCATCGGGGCAAGACCGGCATACCACAACACGGCCGCGCAGCCGAGGAACGCGATCGTCCGATCCAGCGCCATCCGCCACCGCTCGGCCCCGCCCGGCGCGACCACCGGCACCCGGCCCAGCGTCCAGATCGCGATCAGGAACCCGACCGCCGCGCAGGCCGCGGCCAACGGCGGCATGCTGCGGGTATGCGCCTGACTGACGTGGGTCAACATGTCCACGGCCATCCACGCATACCCGGACGCGATCACCGCCACCGAGATCAGCACACCCCGCCAGAACCGGGCCGCCACCGGATCCGGCTCGGGACTACGGCGGATCAGATGCAGCACGGACGCGACCGCGAACACCCCACCGGCCGGCGCGAACACATACGCAACCGCTTCGACACCGACCCCGAACCCCAGGAAACCCACACACCAGACGGTCCCGAGCAGGGCCGTCGCCGCGGCCGCGAGCACATGCCGCCGAGCCGTCGTCTGAAGCATCTCCCGGGTCACGCGCCCGACCCTAGCGAGTCCGATGTGGAGCAAAACTCCCCCGAACGTTCGGAACCCGTCTATGCGCCACGGCCCGAGCCGATGAGCAGAACGGTCCGATCGGGCCAGCCGTCCCGGTCCTGCCCCGCCGCCGGCGGCCGCATCACGGCGATCCGCACCTCCCGCGGCCACCATCGGGTCGGCTCCCGCCACGTGCACTCCACCATCCTCGCCCGGGGGTCATCAGCGCAATCCCCGAGCCGCTCCCAACGGCCGAGCTGCCCCGCGATCAGATCCCGGGTCTGGATCCAGGAGGAATTCAGATCCATCGCGTACGTCGTGACGGTCGCCTTCCCCCGCCCGCTCCGCAACCCCAGCGCGATGATCCCGGCGCGCGTCTCCACGTCGACCCGGTACGCCCCGCCCTCGGGCAGCGAGGTGGTCGCCCCGTCCGGCGGGACGATCGCCTGCGGTCGGCCGGCGGCCCGCCACCGTACGAGAGCAATCCCCCCGACCGCGAGAAGACCCACCACCAGCAGGCCCGTCGTGAGAATCCGCCAGTTGGTCCGCACAGCCGCAGTCTAGGTACGACACTGTGCCCCCGGCATCAGCCGTTGGATCAACCCGCGAACATCACATCGCCCGGATAAACTCCCCGCCCGCCCACAACGAAAGTTTGGGCTTCGATACGACCGTCCTACGGTGGAGTCGGCTCGTCGGCCGTCGCGGCCGTGTGGCGTGCATCGGCCACGCATGGTCAGCATGTCGCGTAGATGCGTCTTGTGTCCTGGGCCAGCGGCGGGTTGCCCCCATCGCATCGACACACATAAGTTGAATTCCATGGGGGACGCTGATGCGGCCGAAGTGTGGTTGGAGTCG
Source organism: Actinoplanes sp. HUAS TT8 (assembly GCF_051380535.1). Classification (NCBI taxonomy): domain Bacteria; kingdom Bacillati; phylum Actinomycetota; class Actinomycetes; order Micromonosporales; family Micromonosporaceae; genus Actinoplanes; species Actinoplanes sp. HUAS TT8. The sequence goes on from NZ_CP195646.1 coordinate 541,315, forward strand.
TGGGTAGCCAGAGTCGATGCTCAGGCGTCCCATACGGTGGAGTTGTCCCGTCGGGTGGCCGCACTCACCGGTGTAGCACGCAGCCGAGACGGGTCCATTGCCGTCAAGGTCGGCTCTTCAGGCCGACTGGAATCACTTGACATCGACGACCGCGCCCTCCGGGTCTCTGGTGCAGAGCTGAGCCGGGAGATCATGGCGGTGATCCGGCATGCGCAGGCACAGCTGTCGGCGCAGGTCACCGAGCAGGTACGTCAGACCGTCGGGCTGGGCACCGAGACCGGGCAAGCGGTGATCCACTCCTATGCGACGCGCTTTCCGGGAGGACCGGCCGACGAACGGCGTGACCGCCGTGGCTGGTGAGCTGTTTCAGTTTCCCGTCGGTGATGTGCGGCGGCACGCCGACAGTACCGATGTGGTCGCCGACGCGGTCGAGCTGGCCCGTACCGCAGTCCGTGAGGTCACCATGGACACTCAGGCGTACGGGCAGCTGTGCCAGTTTCTGCCCGGCCTGTTGAGCCCGATTTTTGCCTTGGCCGCCGGCGCGCTGACAGAGACCGGCGAGTCGCTGCGCGAGACCGCCTTCAACCTTCGGGCGGCCGTTGCGGGCGTCACGGACATCGACACGACGGCCGCCGACGGCATTCGTCATGCCGGCCTGCCTGGCAACGGCCCCGGGCACCGCCCGTCGTGACCAATCCGCTGGTGGTCCACGGCTCCGACTCGACGACCCGATACACCGGTCTCGGACTGATCGAGGACGCGGCGGACATCACCAACGGCATCCGCAATCACAGCTGGGTCGACCCGGCCCTTGGCGGGGTCGGCGCCGGCCTGGACATGCTCTCGCTGGCTGTCGACCCGCTCGGCACCCTGGTCTCCTGGGGCGTTGCCTGGCTGATGGAACACGTCAAACCCCTCAAGGAAGCCCTGGACTGGCTTGCCGGCAACGCTGACGAGGTCGCCGCGCATGCGGCGACCTGGACCAACGTCGCCGCCTTGACCGAACAAGCCCGCCAGCAGTACATCGATCGGCTGCGTACTGAAGTCGCCGACTGGTTTGGCATGTCCGGTGATGCCTACCGTGCACACGCCGACGCGCACCTGAACGTGCTGGAAGCCCTGGTAACTGCTGCGCATGGCATCTCTTACGCAGTCGAAGGCGCTGGCCTACTCGTTGCGCTGGTCCGCGGCATCGTTCGCGACCTGATCGCCGAATTCATTGGGACTCTCGCCGCACGCCTACCCCAATGGCTCGCGGAAGAGGGGCTCACCCTCGGCATTGCCAGCCCTCTCGTCGCGGGTCAAGTGGCGACCCTGGTCGCCAAGTGGGTCCACAGAATCCAACACTTCGTCCGTGCCCTGCTCAACAGCCTGCGCAGGCTCCATCCCATGCTCGACAGACTGGCTGGCGTCTTTGAGAAGTCGCAGGCCCACAGTCATGATCTTGCCCGTACCGATCCTACCGTCCCGGCCACCGGCGAGTTTCGGGCCGACTTTCCCCGCGGCGCTGACTTTATCGACGACGGTGAAGGCATCTCCGAACGTGCCGCCGAAGCGTACCGGCGCATTCGCAACAGCCCGCAGGACACGGCTGCCGTAGCCGCCAGCACCGGCATCGACCCACGAATCATCGAAGGTATGCGGCAGAACCTGTTCGTCCAGCAACATGACGTTCCCCTCGGGCCCAACCAGGTCGAGCGCGGCTACTTCACTCCTGATGAAACCATCGCCGATCTCTGGGACGGAGCATCCAGAGGAACGCTGAGTCCGGCGAAGATCTCTGAATTTCGAAATCTCGCTGCCCATGAGTACGTGGAGAACAAGCTGATGGAGGCCGGTCTTCCCTACAGATCGTCCCATCCTGATGCCTTCGACGCCGACGGTGACCGCATCGTCCATCGTGACCATCCGGGTGCCCACGACTTGGCGCCACATCAATACCGGCCTGACGCGCCGCTCGGACATTGGCGGCTGTTCGGCCTGGACAACTCTGGACTTCGCCTGGCTGATGATCTGTCGAATCTCGATGAGGTCGTCGATGCCGCCATGCAAGGATTGAGACGATGACACCTGAGGAATCCGTACGCGCCACAGCTACTCGTTTGGCTGCCGTTGACTGGGGACGTCATGGCGACAGGGCGTGGTCCAAGGCGGCTCTTCTGAAGGAGTACTTCCGCCGCCTGGCCTGCTGGGCCGCGGCCTATGACTGTGACTCCCCGGTGCCGTTCTTCGACCTCGCCCGATGTGTTTCCCCTGATGTCAGCGTCGACCAGGAAGTTCTCGACGATCTGCTGAGGGCGTTGGAGGCCAAGGGGGCAGGACGAAACATCGCCCAGGTGACTCCGTTCATTCTGCGCTGGGCGGCTCTGCGGGCAACGCCTGGCACCGAGTTCCCCGCACATTTGGAGGATCCCTTCGAGCCGCTGGTGCTGCTCTGCGAACGAGGTGGTGGCTTCCACACCGAGCACGGCGCGGTCGATCTGGAACTGAAGTCGGTTCGCATGGCCGGTTGGCGCAGGCGAGCTGAGGATCCACCGATGCCGAGCTTCGCCCCGGAGGATCTCGACGAGATAGACCGGGCCGGATCGATCGCTCAGTTCGGCTACGTCATCGATTCCCTCTAGCAATTGACGTTGCCGGCACGCCCGGGGTCATCGCGCTCTCCGGCGGGCGTCCGAGCGGACGTTGCGCCGCCGTCGTCCGTCTCGAAGGTCAACTCCTGACTCTGCGTCCGGGCGAGGCCGTCCACGGCCTACCGTAAGAGCCATGCGACGCATCATCACGACGTTCGGCCTGGTCACGGCACTGGTCGTGGCCATGTCGGCGCCGGCCGCAGCGGTCGGCGCGACCACCGTCGATCAGCTCGAAGCAGCCCTGCCCGCCGCGGTCGATCTGCCGACCGGCTACACCGTGTCCGGAGGACCGTACACCGACGAGACCTGGTTGTTCGGATATGGGCGGCCGTGCGACAACGACGAGGACAAGTCCGGGCGGAAGGCAACTGCGGTCACTCAGGAATACCGGTCCGGCAGTGATCGCCATTTGGAGATGGTGGTTGCCGCGCCGGGCTCGTACTGGGCTCGGGAGTTCGTTCGCCACTGGGCCGACCGGCCCATCCGCTGCCCGCACAACACGAACGCGGCGTACGGCAGCGTCGAGATGGATTACACCAGCATGCCGCTGCCGGCGGTCGGTGACGCCTCGGCCGGCGTCATCACCGTCCTCACCGGGCAGATGAGACTGGACGGCCTGCCCGGCCCGGCAAACCCGGCGCGTGAACTCTCCGCCGCGGTCGCCGTCGGCGACCTGCTCGGATTCTACGAACTGCATGGGGTCACCCCGGCCGACGGCGCCGGGTTCATGGAGTTCGTCGCCAGGAGCGCGGCGAAACTAATCCGCATCAAGGGTCAGCTCGACGCCTCAAACGGTCCTGCTCGCGAGCGGCCTCCTTCAGGAACGCGGTGACGACGGGGAGCGGCAGGCTGCTGTCGGTCAGCAGCACCTCGGCCTCACTCGGATCATCATGCGAGAACAGGACCGTCACCAGGCCTGGTCCCACCTCTCTGTCCACGATCTCGGCCAGCTCCAGCGCGGGGCCGTCATGCCGTATTGCATCGTGATAGGCCATCACCTGGAACCGCCGGCCCCCGTGCTCCAGATATCCGATCACCGGTCGTACTCGAAGACCTTGGCGGCCAGGTCGATCATGATGTCGAGGATATAGGCGTAGCCGCCACCAACCGGAAACTCCTCGACAGTCGATTTCGTCGCCGATGCCGTCATCTTCGAAGAAGCACGCGCGCCAGAAGCTCGGGTCTTTCAGGCGTTCCTGGAGATCCGCGGGCAGCGGCATGCGCGGCAACCCAGCAAGGTGCCTCCGACGGCGTGTCGAGACGCTGCCGATTCCCCCGGCACGCCGGCGACCGCCGGGTTCAGAGGTAGCTGACGCCGGTCAGTTCCTCGGCCACCGCCCAGAGCCGCTTGGCGACAGCCGGATCTGCCGCTTCCCGGCCGAGCCGGGCCTCGGTGACGCGCCCCCGCGTCTCCCAGAATCCGGACGGGCCGAAGAACTGACCGCCCCGCACATCGGGGTCGGTGGCAGCGCGCAACTGTGGCAACGTGCCCTGTTCCACCGATTGGGTGGCCAGCAGCCCGAGTGAGGCGATCAGTTGCCCGAGACGGCCGCGGTGTTCCCAGGCTCGGGGGTCAGGTTGGTACGGGTGAGCCAGCGTGCTTATGATCGGCGAGCCAGCGGCCGCTAGCCGCGTCGTAGCGGCCGTTGATCAGTCGGTGACGTCGGCGTTCAGGAACCTGATGAGGCTGCGCGAGTGAGCCGAGCGGCGGGACGATCGCGGCGTAGGCCGTGCAGGTTTCCAGCACTCGTACAGGATTTGCACCGGGCGCACTGCACAACCTCGCGGTAATGCCAGCGGCGTCGGACAGTAGCTGATAAGACTCCCCCTCTCCCCGGGGATGGGGCGCAGGTCCGTCCACCGCCCTCCGATGTTGCGACCCGCGTCGTCAGTGCCGACTTCGTGGGCAACCTGGGCGAGCGCTGAACCTGCGCTTCATCATCGGCGTGTACCTATTCGAAGATGCAACGCATCGCGATCGCGGTCCGTCTTCTGACATCGGCTTGGACAGCCCTTGAGAGTCGGACACCCCGGCCTTTCGTGTTTCGGAGGTGGTCAGGTGCCAGGGGATGAAGCGGTGATGAGTTGCGAGAGTTTCCGAGGAGGTCGGCGTGACCGATGGCATCATCTATGACACCAGGTTTTACGCCGCCCTCGAAGCTGAGGTGAACGCGTTCCGCAAAGCCCTGACGAAACGCTGGCGCAAAGAGGTCGCGAATGCCTGCTGGGAGAACAGCCCGTTCAGGACCGCGTTCCACCGGTACCAGGCTCCCTATGGGGAGGACCTCTGGGATTACTGGGATTCGATCAACCGGCTCCACCTGATCTACGGTCCATGCGAGGTCGTCGAATGGGCGGCTCCGGCGTGTTGGTCACGAACGATCGCTACGGCAACCAGGTGATCGCGCCGAGCGAGATCACCTGCGGCATGAATACGATCATGGAGCACGTCGAGTACTGGGCGCACGCCGAAGGCAGCGCGGTCCTCGGTAAGCTGCCACAGTTCGACACGCATGATCAGCGCGCGATCGAGGGTGCGCAGCAGGCGCTCCTTGCGATCGGTGGCGCCCTCGGCCTGAAGTCCGCCGCCGGCTCCGACCCCGGCTTCGCCCCCGCGAGCAGCACCGACCTGATCAACAAGGTCACCAAGCTCATCGGCGAGGACGGCGAGAACGCCGGCTGGTACGTAGGCTGGACCGGGCTGGCCGCCGACAAACTCAAAGGCGGCTTCTTCGCCTCGATCGCCCCAACCTTGTACAACCAGGCCAGGATCGCCGCGAGCATCCACAAGCTCTACAGCGCCAGGGGCACCATCATCGAGGAGATGCGCTCCGGCTCATTGAAGATTCTCGGCGATGCCGGCAAGGCCCTCGACGAGACCAAAGAGGTCACCACCGACCTCAACCCGGTCTGGCAGACCTTTCAGGGGATGGGCACGGCACTCAGCATCATCGGCGGCTGGAACCCGGTCACCGGAGCTGTCGGCGCGAGCGTCCAGCTCGTTGGCATCCTCGGGCAGAACTTTGCGCCTCAGATCAAATATACGGAGTACGCCCACGATGTCGAGGCGGTGATCACTAAGCTCTGGGCCCATCTCGACGAGCAGTCCCACGACCTGTTCTCCCGGGAGAACGACTACAGCAACGGCATCGATAGCCTCCGCGACACCGTCTTCGGGATCAACAGCTTCAACCTGGAGTTGTATGACCTGACCGAGAACACGGCCACCGGCCATGCCGACAGCAAAGCATTCCACGCCGAGATCGATGCCGTCCTGGAGCTCGCCGACACGTGCTACGAATGCGCGGAGATCTACGAGCGTCAGCTCATTCCAAAAATCTCCACGGTCCAAGCAGCCGACGCCTCACTGGCCACGGCTGACGGATCCGAAGGCCGCGCCGACCCCAAGGTCAAAGCCATGGTCGTGGAGTACAGCGAATACTTGAAGACCGCATGCGGCCGCCTCTACCTCGCGGGCGAGCAGATCAAAGCGGCGGCGCAGGCCTACTCGGCGACGGACACCCGGGCCAAGGCCGAGTTCGAGTCCGTCATGCGGGACTGGGACGAGCCGCCCGCTCCGGCCCAGTCCCGGGCCTGGGCCGGGGACACCGACCGCAGCGGCTGGCAGGTGCACGTTCCGGGTGCGCCCTCGTACGTCAACGACACGACCCCTGGTGACAACGACCCGAACGGGCCCGACTACGCGACGGAGCAGACCCACTGATGAGACTCATGGTGACCGGCGCAGTCGTCATGCTCCTGCTGGCGGGCTGCAACTCGCCCGCCGACCCCGAGAACGGCGAGTCGACGCCGCCATCTCAGCCGCCGTCCCCGGCAGCGTCCAGTGTCCAGCGAGCTACGGAGGCCGAACTCAGCGCGGTCTGCGACGCACTGGACAAAACGGTGACGCTGCCAGGCGACGGGACCGTCAAATACAACACCAAGTTCAGCCTCAAGACGTCCGCAACGAACACACCTATGTGCGACATCGAACCGGACGGCAAGTACTACGACGTGGCCACCAAGGTGCCTGTCTTCGGCCGAGCCGAGTTCAACTACGGCCGATACACCGACCAAGAGATGCTCCAGGTCAGGTATGGAAAGTACACACCCGAGACGGTCGAGAACGTGCTCACCCTCGATCAAGCGGATCCGTTGACCGACGAGTTGCCGTGCGCGGTAGAGCCCTGCAAGGACGGCGTTCACGGATACCAATACAACTTCCGCTTCGAGGCCGTCATGGGCAGCAATATCTCGGTGGACGCGCGGTACGACTTCATCACGACGGACGTGAGGGGGGACAAGAAGCCGCAGTACCAGGAACAGGCGATCGAGGCATTCAAGGCTTCGATGCAAGCCATCGCCGCCGGACTCAAATAGTGGTCTCCAGTAGTAGCCGATCCACCCGATCACCAGCCTTGAACACGACCTGTGGCCGGTGTTCGCAGGCCCGCGTCCTCGCCGGCGCTTACAACAAGGTCACCTTCGCCGATGCCGGCCAGATCCCGGGGAACTGGCGATGACCGCTCGCAGCAGGATGCGAGCTGCGGCGCAAATGCCGGCTGCATCGGCGATGGTCCTGTCCGCCTGCTCAGGGGGAGGCCAGGGGCCAAGGCATAGCTGCTGCGCCGTATCGCGGCTTGCCACCAAACAGGGTGGGTGCGGTGGTGCCTTGGGTTGCCGAACGCCGGCACTGGCGGTCGGTTGCGGGTTCGAGTCCCGCCCGGCCCACGTTGATCTTGCATGCGAACCAGCGAGCCCTGATGGCGGGGCGGTGGTTCGCATATCGTGCGTCATTAGCGTAGGAGAGCTGATCGCCGCGGCTGCCGATCCGTACGGCCGGTGGAGTCCTTCCTGCGGGCGGGGCAGGCCGTCTCGTAGCGGATGGCCGGTAGGGCTGATGATGCCTGTTGCCCTCGCGAGGGCACGGTCCGGCATGGCACGCTTGGGGCAGAATCTGCCGAGAAGGTGAGGTGATCCGATGAGTGTGGCAGTGCTGGAGCACCCGGAGCCATGGAGCGAGGACGAATACTTCGCGCTCGGTGAGACCTCGAATCGGATCGAGCTGATCGATGGGAGCCTGTGGGGGAGTCCCGCGCCGAGCAAACGGCACCAGCACATCGCGTTCCTGCTCGCCATGGGGCTCTATACGGCGGCTGAGCAGGCGGGACTTCTGGTCTTGCAGGACGTCAATCTCCGCCTGGCCGGCGGGCGCATCCTCCAGCCCGACATCGTTGTGGCCGATACCGATGACATCGGTACCACGGTTGAGGCCGGTGAGGCCAAGCTCGTCGTCGAGGTGGTCTCACCGAGCAACGCCGGAACGGATCGGCTCCTCAAGCCTCAGCTGTACGCGGCAGCGGGAATCGCATGGTACTTGCGGGTCGAGCAGCCGCAGGACACCGTCGAACTGCACCTTCACAAGCTGGTCGACGGTCACTACGCCCTTGCCGAGGTCGTGCGCCCCGGTCAGACGCTTGCCTCCGACGAGCCGTTTCCGTTCAAGCTTGAGGTGGCGGCATTGCTACGCCGTCGACACCGCGACTGACGTCCGTCTGCGATCCGCCCCATGTCGGCGACTACGGCAGCGACTCAGGCAGATCGCCTGAGGCTCTGCCCGGCTTGAGTTTCGAGCGCTCGGTCGGCGGCCAGTTGGCCGTCATCAGTGCTCACGCTGGCCCTTGACGGCCGCGTGAACTGGTCAAACGTCCCGGCAGTGCGTCGCCGGTGACGGTGGTCGGGTGGTTCGTATGGTGCAACGTCCGGCCCACCCCTTCGGTGAGCAGGACGTTCGTAGAGGGCGAGGTGAACTGCGCGAACCATGCGGAGGGCGGTCTCCGGTTACGGATCGGCCTCCGGTCCTGTCCTATACCGTCACCGAGAGGTCGGCGGCGGTCAGCAGTTCTCGGGCCGCGTCGGCCGGGCGCCGGTATTCGAGCCAACGCCGGGCCGGCGGCCACGGGTCGGTGCCGCGGCGCACATGGTCGGCCAGCACCTCGACCACTGCATCTGCGGGACGAGCGGGAGATCGGCCGGGCGCCGGGCACTGGCGCGGTGCATCGACGAGGCGCACGAAGTCGTGGACGAGGAAGGCTAGGTCATGAGCGAAAGTGGCGGTTGGGCCGCGATGCGGGAGCGGCGGTTGGCTGAGCCCGGTGCCGCTGAGGCGTATGACGCGGCGCGCCTGGCATTCGAGCTCGGGCGCTCCGTTCGGGAGCTTCGCGAGCGCCGAGGTTGGAGCCAAACGCAACTTGCTAAGGAATCGGGAATGACGCAGTCCGCGGTCGCCCGGTTCGAGGCCGGCGGGACCGTTCCGACCTTGATGGTGCTGGAGCGGCTGGCAGCGGCCCTGGACGTGAGTCTCAAAGTGGGGTTCGAGCCGCGCGGTGCGGCCGCTTGAGCCGGCCGGTGCTCGAATCACTGCGTCCAGGCTGCTCATCGCTTGCCACTACGTGCCTGTGACCTGGCTAAATAATCCATCAGCGGATCACCGACGACCACGGTGGCGTGGTTCACATGGTGCAACGTCCGGCCCGCCCCGCGCCTGACCTGTGGGAACGTGCTGGTCTGAGGTGGCATTGCGCGAACCGCGGGTCGCTCGGGCGTTGTGCCGGGTCCGATGTGGTAGACGGGTACATGCCCAAGAGTCGTGGCCGTCCCACGGGACGAGGTAAGCCGAAACGCCCGCAGCGCCCGGTGCGCGAGTTGCGGTTGTCGGACCGGTTGATGCGTGACGCGGTGACGATCGTTTCCGTGGACAGTGTGCTCGAGGTCGAGCGGTGGGCCAGCGGGTGGCTCGGCGCGGCCTGGTCGGATGCCGGGCTCGGCCAGCGTGAGTCGGAGAAGGTCTTCCACCTGGAGGTCGTTGGCCGGGCGTCGACTCGGCCGTCGCCGCACGGGCTGGCCGCGGTGGCCGCGCTGCGCCGGGTTGCCGCGCCTGGCGAGTGGTCGTTGCTGGACGGCACGCTGGAGATCTTGGCGGAGAGTGAGCCGGTGCCTCAGTGGTTCGCTGTCCCCGCCTTCGAGCCGGTTCGGGCGTGGCGGGCGGTGGATGTCTGGGACAGCGAGCATGTGCTGTTCGTCGAGTTCGCCGGGCAGACGCCGCACACGCTGATGGCGCAGATCTCGCTCGCCGGCGGTGTGCTGGTCGACAAGCTGGCGGTGCTGCAGCTGGGGGCTGCGGAGACCTGGGATCGGTTGCGTGAGCCCGATGAGGTGCCGATGCCGGCCGTCGAGTGCCCGGTCGAGGTTGCGCTGGCGGAGCTGGCGGATGCGTTGCGGACGACGGACATGACCTGGCCCCGTCACGATGACGGGGACTTTCTCGACTTGCGGGCGCTGGCCTGGTCACGATGCCGGTCGTACCTGCCGGACTTCCGTGACTGGCAGCCGATGGGCGATGAGGAACGGCAACGACTGCTGGACGGCTTCGCGCCGGTCGGCGACACGGTCGCCCGGTCGCTGGCCGACCTGTTCCTGGACTACGGCGACGGCTACATGACCAGTGGCCCGTTGTGCTGGAGCCCGGGACAGGTCGGCTTGTTTTTGGCCGACTGGCTGCCGCGTAAGGCGGCGCTGGACGCCGAGCAGCGTGCCGCGTTGCCGGATGTGTTGCGGCGCTGGATCCGGTACGCGCTGGAACATCGCGAGGTCGAGCCGGGATGGATCGGTCCGGTGGTCGAGGCGGTCGACACGTTCCTTCCGACGTTCGAGGAGGCGTTCGATGACTCGGCGGCGTGGGGTCCGGCCAAGCAGATCGCCGCGGAGTTGGCGGCCCGTGGTATCGATCTCTCCGACCCGGAAGCGGTGGAGGACGCGATGGGGGGACTCAACGCCGAACGCCTCGCTCGATACCTGACCGACTGATCACCCGAACGAGGTCATCGGTGGTGTGGCGTCGGAGGCGGTTCTTTATCCTTCGCGGGTGTCTTCGCGAAGTAAAGCCGACCTCGATGCCCTGGTCGCCGAGGCGATCGTGGACTGCGACGACGAGCATGACCAGCTCAGCGGCCTTTTCGTCATGATCGAGGACAATCTGGCGGTGCCGTTCGGCACCGAGGTTCTCGATGTGCCGGTGGTGGTCCGGAAGGTGGATCTGCGTTCGTCGGGGATCGTGGCCGGCTGCGGCAGGCGATCGGGATTCTGGACCTTCCGTTGCCGGATCCCGCGCCGGACGGTGCGCAGTGGATCGAGGCGTACCGGTGGTGGGCGGCTGACCGGTGAGTGAGTACCAGTACTACGAGTTCGTGGCGCTCGATCAGGCGTTGACCGCCAAGCAGCAGAGCGAGTTGCGAGCGGTGTCGTCGCGGGGCCGGATCACGTCGTCGAGTTTCGTCAACGACTACCAGTGGGGCGATCTGAAGGCCGATCCGGCCAAGTGGATGGAGCGTTACTTCGACGCGCACCTGTACCTGGCGAACTGGGGCACGCGGCGGATCATGTTCCGGCTGCCCAGGACGGTCCTGGACCCGGCGACGGCGTCGAGGTTCTGCGTCGGGGATTCGGCCGTCTCCTCCGCGACCCGTACGCATGTGGTCCTGGATCTTCGCAGTGAGGACGAGGACGGCGACGAGGAGTGGTGGGATGAGGAGGGCCGGCTCGCGGCGATCGTGCCGGCCCGGGCGGAACTGGCCGGCGGCGATCGGCGGCTGCTGTATCTGGCCTGGCTGCTGTGTGTGCAGAACCGAGAGCTGGATGACGGCGAGCCGGAGCCGCCGGTTCCCGCCGGACTGGCGAAGCTGAGCGGGCCGTTGCAGGCCCTGGCCGACTTCCTTCGTCTGGATCCTGATCTGCTGGACGCGGCGGCGACGGCGAGCCGGCCGCCGGCCGAGAAGGAGCCCTCCGCCTCCGAGTTGCGTCGCTGGGTGGCGGGTCTGCCGGTGGCGGACAAGGATGACGTGCTGCTGCGGGTGCTGCGTGGCGATGCCGGCCTGCTGCGGTCGGAGTTGCTGCGGCGGTTTCACGGTGTGGCCGAGGAGCCGTCGGCCGGCGCGGGACGGACCGCCGGGGACCTGCTCGCTGCCGCTGAGGAACGCTGGGCTGCACGGCAGCAGCAGAAGCGGGAGCGTGCGGCGGCCGAGCGTCAACGTCGTGAGGAAGCGGCCGCCGCGGCCCGCGAGCAGCGTCTGGACAAGTTGGCCCGAAACCCGGTCCGGGCCTGGGCCCAGGCGGACGAGTTGATCGCGACGAAGCGCCCGAAGGACTACGACGCGGCGGTGACTCTGCTTGTAGATCTTCAGGCGCTGGCGGTACGGGAGGGCGAGATCTCCGAGTTCGCCGAGCAGATGACCCGGCTGCGGGAGCGGCACGCCCGCAAACCGAGCCTGATCGACCGTTTCAACCGGGCCCAGCTCGACTGATCCGGCAAGCCGGCCGGCGGTCCGATTGATCCGAATACCGCCGCCGCCCGTTCTCCCTGGCAAATGCCGGGAGGGCGGGCAAGGTGGCAGTGATGCGCAAGGTCAGGCACGTGGCATGGGCGTTGTCGATGGTGGCGCTGGCCGGCTGTGCCCCGGCCGCGGCCCCGGCCGGTTCGGCGGCCGGACAACCGCAGCCGCAGACGACGACGCGGCCCGCCGCCTCGCGGAAGGCCGACTGCACGAAGGCGACGAAGGTCCTCATCGTGGACAGCGGCTCCGAGCTCGCGTTCAGCCCCGCGAAGCTGACCATCCAGCGTGACGCGTTCCTGGCCGTGGTCAACCGGTCGAAGGCGGCGCACCCGCTGCGGTCGGAGCCGGACGCCGGGATGGTCACCAGCGTCATCGGCCTGCAGGAGCGCCAGGTCATCCAGTTCCCCGACGAGGGAACCTTCGCGGTCCGGACCGGTGGCGCCGAGCTGCGTCTGACGGTCGCCGGGGACAGCGGGTGCGGCGCCCCGAAGCCGGAGCTCACCATCACGAAGGCCGGCGTTTTCACCCCGTCGACGGTCAAGGTCGTCGCGACCGAGAACTTCGCCGTGGTCAACGAGTCGGGCGCCACGCAGAGCGTGACCTGCACACCGGGCAGTAACAGCGACCACACCCGGCTGGAGGCCGGCGAGACGCAGATCCTGGCCCTCGACGAGCCCGGCCGCTACGTCTGCGCCAGCCGCCAGCACCCGTCCGCGAAGGTCACCGTCGTCGTCACCGGCGACTGAGGTGTCCGATCACCGGTCGTACTCGAAGATCTTGGCGGCCAGGTCGGTCATGACCTCGGTGGCCCCGGCGCCGATGGGCAGGATGCGGACGTCGCGGTAGTGGCGTTCCACTTCCGACTCGCGCAGATATCCCATCCCGCCGTGCAGCTGGACGGCCTCGTCCACGACGTGGCGGGCGGCGTCCACGGCCGCGTTCTTGGCCAGGCACACTTCGCCGGCCACCCATTCGCCGGCGGCGTGGCGGGCGGCCACCCGGCGGGTGTACGTGCGGGCCAGCTCGATGCGCTGCCGCATCTCCACCAGTTTGTGCCGCACCACCTGCCGGCTGATCAGCGGACGCCCGAACGTCTCCCGGAGCCGGACCTGCTCCAGGGTCAGCGCGAGGCACCGTTGCGCCACCGAGTACGCGTGCACCGCCGCGATGATCCGCTCGGGCACGAAGGTCTGCGCGATCAGCGGGAAGCCGCCGTTCTCGGCGCCGACCAGGTTGGCGGCCGGGACGCGGCAGCCGGCGAACGACAGTTCGGCGGTGTCCGAGCAGAGCCAGCCCATCTTGTCGAGCTTGCGGGAGACCGTGAAGCCGGGCGTCCCGCGCTCGATCACGAGCAGGCTGATGCCGGCCGCGCCGGGGCCGCCGGTGCGGACGGCGGTGGTGACGAAGTCGGCCCGGGTGCCCGAGGTGATGAACATTTTCGTGCCGTCGACCACGTACTCGTCGCCGTCGCGGACCGCGGTGGTGCGCAGCGAGCCGACGTCCGAGCCGGCGTCCGGTTCGGTGATGCCGAGCGAGCAGATCAGCGTGCCGGCCAGGGCCGGGCGGACGAACCGGTCGATCAGGCCGGCGTCACCCGAGGCGATCATGTGGGGGAGGGCGATGCCGTGCGTGAACAGGGCCGCGTGCGCGCCGGACGAGCCGCCGGCCTCCAGAAACGCCTCCGTCGCGACCACCGTGTCGACCGTGTCGCCGCCGTCCCCGCCGGCCTCCTCCGGGAACCCGACACCGTAGAGGCCGGCTTTCGCGCAGCTCACATGCAGGTCACGCGGGATCTCCCCGGCCCGCTCCCAATCATCCAGGTGCGGAAAGACCTCTTTGCGTACGAACGTGGCCACCGCCTGCCGCAACGCCAGCCGTTCCGGGGTCTCGAACGGGTCCTCGTACATGTCAGGTTCCCTTCGTTCGCTCGACGAGGGTGTCCGGGTCGCGCCGCCCGAGCAGGATCGCGGCCGCCCGTTTCCACCGGCGGATCAACAGCTCGCGGCGCCCGAGTTCGCCGCTGACGATGCCGGTCATGACCAGGCCGGTCATCATCTCGAAGGTCATCTGGACGACGGTCGCCACCCGCGGGTCGGGCCCGAGCAGCGCCTGCGCCCGCCCGTGCAGCACCCCGAAGATCTCCTTCTCCACCGGCATCAGTGCGGCCCGCAGTTCGGGGTCGGTGCGGGCGGCGTTCCACAGTTCGAGCGCGGCCCAGAACAGCGGGGACGAGAAGTGGTGCCACACGCCGTCGATGAACGCGTCCAGCTCGTCGACGCCTGCGGGCAGCGCGGCCAGCTCGACGACCAGCGCGTCCAGGCGCCGCCGGGCGACGTGCTGGACCGAGGCGACAAGCAGGTCGATCTTGGTGGGGAAGTGGTGCAGCAGCGTGCCGCGGGGCACGTCGGCGCGCGCCTGCACCTCGGCGGTCGTCGTCTCCGCGTAACCCCGCTCGACCAGGGCCTGCAAGGTCGCGTCGAGGATGCGGGCCCGGGTGGACTCGCTGCGCTGAGCCTGGGTGCGCCTCACGGCACTTACCGTACGACCTGACGGTTAGTTCGGTCCACTCCAGATTTTCCTGGCCGTTTTCGGTCTTGTCGTGACGCGCGTCACTGGCTTACCGTCACGCCAGACTGTTTGGGAGGTGTCGATGCGCTTCCGTCGCCGAGCTGTGCCCGCAACCCCGCCCGCCGAACCCGCCACCACGCCCGAATCCGCGCCGCCGCGTCGGCCGGCCCGCCCGTGGGCGCTGTCGATCGCCGTCCCCGCACCCGCAGCGCAGGTCTTCGCCTACCTGGCGAACGCCGCGACGATGGCGGACTGGCTGGTCATGCACACCGGCTGGCCCACGGATCCACCCGGCGCCCTGACCGCCGGTGCGCGCTTCCGCCAACGGGTCAAGCTGATGGGCACCCCGGTCGAGGTCCGCTGGACGGTCACCGCCGTCGAGGATTCCTGCACCCTCTGGCTCGACGGAACCGGCCCGATGGGAATCGAGGTCGGCGTCTACCTCACCCTGTCGGCCGACGGCTCCGGCACGACCGTCCGACTCGACGGCGGCGTCCAGGGCGGCCCGACCGACGGCCCCCTCGGCCCGATGGTCGCTCGCAACCTCACCGACGCCCTGCGCAAGTCCCTCAAGCGCCTCGCCCAAGCCGATCTGACCTCCGTCCGATCCGCCCCACTTTCCCGACCAGAAACCCAAAAATCAGAAAAAATCCGACATGAGCGTACGGGCGTGGAAGTCGACCCCTGGACCCCGGTGCTCGTGGGAGCCGGCCAGATCAGCGACCGTTCCACCGACCCCCGAAACGCCGACCCGGTCTCCCTCGCCGTCCGCGCCCTGCGTCTGGCCGCCACCGACAGCACCACCCCCGAGATCCTGAAAAAAGCCGACACCGTCGGCTGGGTGGCCAGCGTCTCCTGGCAGTACCCCGACGCCGCCGCCCTGATCGCCGAAGCCGTCGCCGCCCCCGGAACCGTCCAGACCGTCCAGACCGGATTGTTCGGCGGCGACGGCCCGCTGCGGCTGCTCAACGACCTCGCCGCCGCGATCACGCGCGGCGAGACCAGCATCGCCCTGATCGCCGGCGCCGAAGCCGCGGCAACGGCGGCCGCCGCGGAACGTTCCGGAACACCGCTCGACTGGCCCACGCAGCCCGACGGCACCACCCCCACCCGAACCCTCGGCAGCGACCGCGAACCCAACAACGCCCCGGAAACCGCCGCCGGCCTGACCTCCCCGCTGCGCATGTACGCCCTGATCGAAACCGCGATCCGCGCCAAGCTGGGCCTCACCGCCGACGAGCACCGCACCCGGATCACCCGGTTGTGGTCCCGCTTCTCCGACGTCGCCGCCACCAACCCGCACGCCTGGCTGCCGCACCCGCGCACCCCGGCCGAACTGGCCACCCCGGATGCCGGCAACCGCCCGGTCGGCGACCCGTACACCAAGCTGCTCACCGCGAACCTGCAGGTCAACCAGGCCACCGGCCTGATCCTGTGCAGCGCCCAGGCCGCCCACGAGGCCGGCATCCCCCAGGACCGCTGGGTCTTCGTGCACGCCGGCGCACACGCCGAGGACGAATGGTTCGTCACCGAGCGCGCCGACCTGGCGGCCTCCCCGGCCATCCACGCGATCGGCCGTGCCGTGCTGGGCCACACCGGCCGCTCGATCGACGAGATCAAACACCTCGACCTGTACGCCTGTTTCCCGTCGGCCGTGCAGATCGCCGCCGACGAGCTGGGCGTCCCGCTCGATCGGCAACTCACCGTGACCGGGGGACTGACCTTCGCGGGCGGCCCGGGCAACAATTACGCGAGTCACGCCGTGGCCAACCTCGTACCCCGATTGCGTCTTGATCCTGATGACTATGGGCTGGCGACGGCGCTCGGCTGGTACCTGACCAAGCATGCCGCCACAGTGCTGTCCGCGCGCCCGCCGGCCGCCGAGTTCCGCGACATCGACGCGGGCCTGCGCCTGAATCGTCCGGCCCGGCGGGTTGCCGAGGACGGAACCGGGGTCCTGGAGGCGTACACCGTCACCTACCACCGGGACGGCACGCCGGAGAGCGGCATCGCCACCGAGATCCGGCCCGACGGCACTCGAACCGTCCGGAACGTCCCACCGGAATCGCTGCAAACAGCCATGCTGACCAGGGAACTCCCGGCCCCCGGCGAGCCACCGGTCCTGGTCGGGTGGCAGGGCCCGATCACCGTCATCCGCCTCAACCGCCCCGAGGTCCGCAACGCCGTCGACCTGGCCACCGCTCGCGCCCTGGAACGCGCGATCGACGACTTCGAGGCCGACCCCGACGCCCGCGTCGCGGTGCTGACCGGCAACGGCCCGATCTTCAGCGCCGGCATGGACCTGAAGGCGGCCGCCCGCGGCGAGTACCCGATCACCGAGGGGCGTGGCCTGCTCGGCCTCACCGCCAGGCCGCCCCGGAAACCGCTGATCGCCGCCGTCGAGGGCGCCGCCCTGGCCGGTGGTTGCGAACTCGCGCTGGCCGCCGACCTGATCGTCGCCGCCGAGGACAGCCTGTTCGGCATCCCGGAGGTCAAGCGCGGCCTGGTCGCCGCGGCCGGCGGGGTGCTCCGGCTGGCCCGCAGCCTGCCCCGGGCCACCGCCCTGGAAATGGCGCTGACCGGCGAACCGATGCCCGCCCGGCGGCTGCACGACCTCGGGCTGATCAATCGGATCACCGCGCCCGGCAAGGCGTACGAAAGCGCCATTGATCTTGCGGTTTTGATCGCCTCCCATCCGGAACGGGCGGTCCTGCTCTCCAAACGCATCGTCGACGAGCACCTGGACTGGAGCACCGGCGACGCGTTCGACCACCTGGCCGGCATCGCCGGTGAGGTCCTCGGCTCGGCCAACCTCGACCTGCGAAAGGCCCCCTCGTGAGCGCTCGGGAGAACCTGCACGCGGTGCTGCGCATGCACCAGATCGGCATCGTCAACCTGCTGCGCCCGGACCACCTGGTCGGCGCCGCGATCCGCAACGCGCGGCTCGGCCCGCAGGCCGCCCTGATCATGAAGGCGGCGGCCGAGCACCCGCACGCGCCGGCGCTCACCGACGACCGCGGCACGCTCAACTACCGGCAGCTCGACGAGCAGTCCAACGCCCTGGCCCACGCGCTCAAGGACCTGGACCTGCCGGAACGCTCGGTGATCGGCGTGCTCGCCCGCGACCACCGCGGCCTGGTCCTGACCATCAGCGCCGCCGCCCGCGCGAATCTGCGGCTCGCGCTGATGAACACCGGGCTCGCCCCGCAGCAGTTCGCCGAGGTGGTGGCCCGGGAGAACGTGCGCGCGGTGCTCTACGACAGCGAGTTCGCGAACCTGATCGACGCCCTGCCGGACGACGTGCCGCGCTACCTGACCTGGGCCGACGAGGGTGCCGTGGACAAGACGATCGACATGCTGATCGCCGGCCGGCCGATCACGCCGTTGCCCATGCCGGAGCGGCCACCCGGGTTCATCATCCTGACCAGCGGCACCACCGGGCTGCCCAAGGGCGCACCCCGCACCAAGGTGTCCCCGCTGGCCAGCGCCCTGATCGCCGACCGTATCCCGTTCCCCCGGCAGGGCGCGATCGTGGTCGCCTCCCCGCTGTTCCACAGCACCGGCTTCGGCGCCTGGACGGTCGGGCTGTCCCTCGCCGACCACGCGATCCTGCTGCGCCGCTTCGAACCCGAGCGCATCCTGCGGGCCCTGGCCGACCACAAGGCGAAGATGCTGGTCGCCGTCCCGACGATGCTCACCCGGATCCTCGCCCTGGGACCGGAGATCATCGCCAAGTACGACGTCTCGGCGCTCCGCACGGTGTTCGTCGCCGGGTCACCCCTGGCCCCGGAGCTCACCAATCGGTTCCAGGACACGTTCGGCGAGGTCGTCTACAACGTCTACGGCTCCACGGAGGTCGCCGTCGCCTCGGTCGCCCAGCCCGCCGAGTCCCGCCGCGCCCCCGGCACGGTCGGGAAACCGCCGGTCACCGTGCACGTCGCCATCTTCGACGACAACGGGATCCGGGTCACCCGGCCGCACGAGACCGGGCGGGTGTTCGTGCGCACCGGCATCCCGTTCGAGGGCTACACCGACGGCCGGCACAAGCAGGTCATCGACGGTTTCATGTCCACCGGCGACCGCGGCCACGTCGACGAGGCGGGCCTGCTCTACATCGACGGCCGCGACGACGACATGATCATCTCGGGCGGGGAGAACGTCTACCCGCTGGAGGTCGAGAACCTCCTGGCCGAACGCGACGACGTCATCGAGGCGGCCGTGATCGGCGTCGACGACCCCGAGTTCGGCACTCGCCTGCGCGCGTTCATCGTCCCGGCCGAGGACGCCGCCCGCGACCCCCAGGAGATCCGCGACTACGTGAAGGCGCTGCTCGCCCGCTACAAGGTGCCCCGCGACGTCGTCTTCATCGACGAGCTCCCGCGCAACCCCACCGGCAAACTCCTGCGCCGCGATCTGCCGACCGGCCCGCTGACCTGACAACGCCGCGACCTGCGCCGATCCGGCATCCGGGCCGGTCCGATCGCCGTAGGCTCGGCGTGTGTCCGGGGCGTCTGCGGGTGACCGAGTACGGCTGGCCGTGGTCGTCGGCGCGCTCGGCGTCGTGTTCGGCGACATCGGCACCAGCCCGATCTACACGCTGCAGACCGTGTTCAACCCGGACGACCCGCATCCGGTGCCGGTCAGCGGCGACAACGTGTACGGCGTGGTGTCGCTGATCTTCTGGTCCGTGACGATCATCGTGACGGTCACCTACATCCTGCTCGCGCTGCACGCCGACAACGACGGTGAGGGCGGCATCATGGCCCTGATCACGCTGCTGCGCCGGGCCGGGGCCCAGCGCACCCGCCGGACCACGATGGCGCTGGCCATGCTGGGCATCTTCGGGGCCGCCCTGTTCTTCGGCGACAGCATGATCACCCCGGCGATCTCGGTGCTCTCCGCGGTCGAAGGGCTCAAGATCGTCGAGCCGTCGCTCGGCAGCTTCGTCGTGCCGGTCACCGCGGTCATCATCCTGGTGCTGTTCCTGGTGCAGAGGCACGGTACCGCGGCGGTGGGCCGGGTCTTCGGCCCGATCATGGTCACCTGGTTCACCACGATCGGGGCGTTCGGCATCGGCGGCATCGCGCGCCACCCGGGAATTCTGCGAGCGCTCTCACCGACGTACGCGATCGAGTTCTTGACCGGGCATTTCGGCATCGCCTTCTTCTCGCTGGCCGCGATCGTGCTCGCGGTCACCGGCGCCGAGGCCCTCTACGCCGACATGGGCCATTTCGGTCGCAAGGCCATCAGCCGCGGCTGGCTGTTCCTGGCCCTGCCGGCCTGTGTGCTCAGCTATCTCGGGCAGGGCGCGCTGATCCTGGACGATCACGCCAACCTCAGCGGCCCGTTCTTCCTGCTGGCCCCGGACTGGGCCCGGCTGCCGCTGGTGTTGCTGGCCACCGCGGCCACGGTGATCGCGTCCCAGGCGGTGATCACCGGAGCGTTCTCGGTCACCTCGCAGGCGGCGCAGCTCGGCTACCTGCCGCGGCTGCGGATCGCGCACACGTCCGACTCCTCGATCGGGCAGATCTACGTCCCGTGGATCAACTGGTTGCTGCTGTTCTCGGTGCTCACGCTGGTTTTCGCCTTCCGCTCGTCGGCCGCCCTGGCCTACGCGTACGGGATGGCCGCGACCGGTACGATCACCATCACCACTCTGCTGTTCTTCCGCGTCGCCCGGGACACCTGGCGCACCCCGGCCTGGCTGCTCAGTGCCGGTGCGGCCGCCCTGCTCCTGGTCGACCTGCTGTTCGTCGCGGCCAACCTGACCAAGCTGGTGCACGGCGCGTGGCTGCCGCTGCTGATCGCGCTCACCGCGTTCACCATCATGACGACCTGGCAGCGCGGCCGGGCGGTGATCACGGCCGAGCGCGGCCGGCACGAGGGTTCGCTGCGCGACTTCGTCGCCGAGCTGCGCGAACACCCCGACCGTACGGTCCGGGTGCCGGGCACGGCGGTCTTCCTGAACCGGGGGATGGAGGCGGCGCCGCTGGCGTTGCGGGCCAACGTCGAGCACAACCACGTGCGGCACGAGCACGTCCTGATCTGCGCCATCAAGATCGAGACGGTGCCGCGGATCGCGCCCGACGAGTGCCGCACGGTGGTCGACGGCCTCGGGTTCGCCGACGACGGGATCATCCACGTGACCGTCCGGTTCGGCTATGCCGAGACGCCCGACCTGCTGCCGGCCCTGCACACGCTCGACGACGAGAGCACCGAGGGCCGGCTGCAGATCGATCAGGCGTCGTTCTTCCTCTCCAAGATCGAGCTGCGCCGCGGGGACGCGCCGACGATGGCGGCCTGGCGGAAACGGCTGTTCATCGCCACCTCCTACCTGACCGCCGACGCGGCCGAACACTTCCGGCTGCCCCGCGAGCAGACTGTCATCATGGGGTCACACATCGAGGTGTGAGTTCTCCGGTCCGTCGCTGCCCGCCGGGTACTCCACGATCGGCACCTCGCCGTCGTGCCACGCCTTGGTGACCGGTTCGACGATCCGCCAGCACTGCTCGGCCACGTCGCCCCGCACCGACAGCAGCGGCTCGTCGTCGAAGACGCCGCGCAGGACCTCGCCGTACGGCGGAAGGTCGCCCGGCCCGAAGTCGGCCCTCAGCGTGATCGGGTCGAGCACGAACGGATCGCCCGGCCCGTTGATCGTGAAGTCCAGTTCGAGGCGGTCCGGCCCGAAGCCGATACGCAGCCGGTTCGGCCCGTCCGGGCCGCTCAGCCCGTCCGGCAGCCGCTGCGGCTCCTTGAACGTGATCACCGCTTCCTTGCGGCTGTTGGCGACCGCCTTGCCCGAGCGCAGCCGGAACGGCACCCCGGCCCAGCGCCACGTGTCGACCGCCAGCACCAGCTCGGCCAGCGTCTCGGTCTCGCGCGCCGGGTCGACGCCGTCCTCGTCGACGTAGTCGGGCAGCTGCCGGTCACCGAGCTTGCCGGCCGTGTACCGCGCCCGCAGGCTCGACTGTTTCGGATCACCACCCCACAGCCGGGTCGCCCGCAGCGCCTCGGCCGTGCCGTCGCGGAAGACCCCGGCGTCCAGCGACTGCGGCGCCTCCATCGTGAGCAGCGCGAGAATCTGCAGCAGGTGGCTCTGGATCATGTCGGCCAGGGCGCCCGCCTTGTCGTAGTACCCGGCCCGCCCCTCCAGGGCCAGATCCTCGTCGAAGACGAGGTCCACGCCGGCCACGTGCTCGGAGTTGAGCAGCGGCTCGAAGATCCGGTTGGCGAACCGGAGTCCGAGAATGTTCAGCACGGTCGACTTGCCCAGGAAGTGGTCGATCCGGTGGATCTTCTCCTCCGGAGTCAGGCGCGTGAGCAGCCGGTTCAGCGCCGCCGCGGACGCCGAACCGGTCCCGAACGGCTTCTCCAGCACCAGCCGCGTGCCCTTCGGAAGATCCACGTCGAGCAGCGCCTCGCACGCCTTCGCGGTCACCGCCGGCGGCAGCGCGAAGAAGATCGACAGCGTCCCGTCCACGTCCTCCAGCAGCCGCCGCAGATCCTCCGGCCGGGTCACGTCGGCGCTGCGATACCGGGTGTTCTCCAGCGTCTTCGCCGCCGGCCCGGCCTCCCGATGATCACCGAACGCGTCGCTCACCCGCTGGTGCCAGCGATCCGCGTCCCAATCCTCGGTCCCGGCGCCGAGCAGCGTCAGCGGCGGCGCGTCCCCGGCCGCCAGCAGCGCACCGAGCCCGGGCAGCAGCAGGCGCGCGGTCAGATCCCCGGACGCCCCGAGGATCAGCAGCGTTTGCGCGGAGCCGTCATTCGTCATGGGCCGAGCTTGCCCGCTCCAGCCCAAGATCAAAACCCTGCTTTTGTACGTGTGAGCCCCGTCGCCAACCACAAGGACCCCGCACCTGTCACCGATCACGCGAGGCGACCCCGGCGCCGGGCCGCTGAGCGACCGCCGGGCGGAAAGGCCGGGTCGGCCACACCATCAACGATCAGGATCCACTGGCTCACGATGAGGCCGGCCCGAGCAGCGAGCGCGCAGTTGCAAGTCCGATGAAGGGACTGCCGGCATGGGTGCCTCGGCAGGCCCGGCACAGCGGCCGGGTCGCGTCGACGGGCCAGATGGTCGACTCGACGTAGTCGTGCAGCTCGTAGTCGACACGCTCGATGACGCAGTCCGCGTTGGCCGCCACCACGGCCGAGGTGATGCACCGATGGGGCCGGTCGTGCGACTGGCGCAGCGATCGGGCCGAGATGACCAGGAGCCGCTCTCGAGGGGCCTCGTCGCAGTCCAGGACGTGCACTACGCCGGCCGGGGGATAGTCCCGGGCGGTCATCGGGCGCCACCGGCCGCGGGCTGGGCGGTGCTTGCCCGGGAAGGATCGTAGGGAACGTACGGGCCGCAGTCGCAGCGTCCACGGTTCCGCCGTCGTGTCCTCATGCTGATCGCCTCCGCCAGGCTGCTCCGGTAACCAGGGCAACGGCGGGCAGGCCTGACGATCACGGGATGCCCGGGACCGCCTGCGCGTCGTTGCTGGTCCCGACGCTACGAGCGGGCAGGCGAGAGTAGAGGCACAGTTTGTGCCCCCTCGCTCATGCGGCCAGCAGTCCGATCTTCACGGCGAGCTCAGATGCGCGCCGCCGCCGAGCGGGGGTCTTGGACTCAGCCTCCTCGAGGATGATCCGCTTGGCGTAACCGTTGTACCGGATCGTCTCCGGCGCGGCCTGATGCGCCTTCTCCAGGGTGGCCAGGGCGACATCGGGCTGCCGGTCGAGCTGGTACCCGCGTGCTTCCTCGATCCGGTGCCGAGCCCGTCGCGGGCGAGACGGGATGGTCTTCGCCTCGGCCGCGGCTGCTTGCCGGACCGATTCCACGCCCTGCCGGAGTTCCACGGCCACCGTCACGGCATGTGCTCCCATGATCGCCTGCGAGAACGAGGTGACGGGGTCGTAGTGGCCGTCGGGCAACTGATTGGCCATGGCGCGGGCGGTGTCCCAATGTCGCCACGCGATGCCGGTCGCACCGCGCCGGGCGGCGGTGTACCCGGCTTCGAAGGTGAGGGCCCCCGCAATCGCCAGGACTTCGGGTGGCGCGTCATCGAGCAGGGGTTCGAGATATCTGAGCGTCTCCAGGTTCACCGCGTCAGCGGCGTCGAAGTGTGCCGGTCCCGCGTCGCGATGTGCCTGGGTGGTCAGCCACGCAGCCACGCCAATGGCGTACGGATCCTCGGACTCCTGGGCGGCAATCAGGCCACGCTCGGCCACCCGCCACAGCAACGCGGCGTCCGGCTGATAGGCCACGAAGAATTGGCTCAGCGAGTAGACCTCGGCCAGCACGGCCTGCGCGGCACGGCGTGCTGGTCCGGTGTCGGCCTGCCGCGCCGCAAGCTGGGCGTCCCGGATCAGTTCCGGCAGCAGCGCCCCGATCACTTCTCGGTGGTCAGGGGCCGAGTGCCGAGCCGACCAGGCATGCGCCAGCCGGGCACGGATGTGGGAAGTCGGCGGCGCCGGCCGAGCGGTGGCGACCGGGAAAGCATTCATGGCCGCCTTGACGGCCGCGAGGCGCGGATGGCCGGGGCCGACAAACAGGTCAACGTGCAGCGACCGGTCGCCGGTGAGATCGGACAGATCGCGCACCCGCAGCGCCTCGGCGAGAGCGAGGACGATGTCCAACTTCGGCGGTTTGAGGCGGCCGATCTCCAGCCCTTTGACCCATGATCCTGACTTGCCGACCAGGCCGCCGAGTTGGTCCCGCGTGAGGCCTTTGCGCGTGCGGAGCAGCTGCAGGCGCTGGCCGAAGGCCAGTGGATCGGTGTACGGATCCGGAACGTCGTTGTCCATCGGTGCTCCCTGGTAGCGGTCAGGGCGCGGCGACCGGCCGCTACAGCCGGCCGCCATCAGTCCAAGGTACGTCACCGGCGTCAACAAGCGGGGCTCGGTGTTCAGCAGCTTCTTCCGGCACCCGAGCACATGGTGGCCTCATCGCCGTACGCGCGACTTTTAAGGTTGTTTAAGGGTTTGCCTCGGACGAATCCGTTGACCGTGCCATCGACGGCCTGCTTTATTGGCAACCAACTTGCCAATTCCCCCGAGGCAAGGCCATCCCTCTTCGCATCGAGGTTCTCCCATGCGCAAGCGCACCTTCCTCGCGATCGCCGTCTCCGCCGTCGTCGTCGGCGGCCTCGGCGTCGCCGGCATCACCGCGGCCTCGGCCGCCACCCTCGACCCGGCCCTGCCGCCGGGCGGCAACTTCGACCTGGCGGTGTGGCAGCTGCAGCTGCCGACCGGGTCGCCCGGCAAGCCCGACACCATCCAGCCTGCGCAGCTCAAGGGCGCCAACGGGTACAGCAACCCGGCCTACTTCTGGACCGACAAGAACGACGGCTCGATGACCTTCTGGGCGCCCGAGAAGGGCGTCACCACGCCCAACTCCAACTATGCCCGCTCCGAGCTGCGCGAGATGAACAGCAACGGCAGCGCCGCCGACTGGACGCTGGCCGGCAACCACACGCTCAGCGCGCAGCTGCGGATCGTGTCGGTGACCAAGAACGTCTGCGTCGGCCAGGTCCACCTGGGCTCGGGCGGCTCGTCGACCAAGCCGCTGCTGGAGCTCTACTACCGGCCCAACGGCGACATCTACCTGGGCACCGAGAACTCGCCCGACGGCGGGCAGACCCTGCACAAGGTCGGCAACGTGGCGCTCGGCGTGAAGTGGACCTACGTCATCAACGTCACCGGCAACACCATCAACCTGACCCTCAACGGGACCAAGACCAGCTACGCGATCCCGTCGTCGTTCAACCCGTACAAGCAGTACTTCAAGGCCGGCTCGTACAACCAGTCCTCGTCGGACAGCACGAGCAACGGCGCCAAGGTGAAGTTCTACAGCCTGACGATCAAGCACTCCTGACCGAGGCGGTCACCGTGGGCTCGCTCGACCAGGGGAAGTTGATCCACTTGTCGGTGCGGGCCCACACATAATTGCAGGTGAACGACGTGTGCGGCTTCTCGTAGATCACCGCGGTCCGCACCTGGGCCGCCGGCCCGGCGCAGAAGTCGTGGACCAGCTTCAGCGTCGCCCCGGTGTCGGCCACGTCGTCCACGATCAGGATGTTCGCCCCGGCCAGGGCCGACACCTCCGGCACCGGCGACAACATCACCGGCAGATCCAGCCGCTCGTCCACCCCGGTGTAGAACTCGACGTTGATCAGCTGCGTGTTCTTCACGTCGAGCGCATAGCTGATCGACCCGGCCGCGAGCAGCCCGCCCCGCGCCACCGCCAGGATCAGATCGGGCCGGAAACCGTCATCCACGATCGCCTGGGCCAGATCCCGCCCGACCCGCCCGAAGGCCTCCCAGGTCAGCGTCTCCCGCTCGCTCAAATCCCCGCTCCCGTCCCGCCGATCTTGCGCGAAACCTTAGCAACCGCCTGAGCGGGAGCCCGGTGCGTGAGAACGTCAGAGAGGAGTCACAGGAGGAGACGATGATCACCGTTGCCGCCGGGAGCACCCTCACACTGCGCTGCCAGGGGATGGAAGCGATCCCCCTGGTCTGCCTGGCCGAGGTCAAAGCGCCGTTCATCGCCGAGCTGCCACCACTGCCGGTGCTCAGCCTCGACGAGCCGGGCGTCCGCCGCTACGGCATCCTGGAACTGACCAGCAGCGCCGGCGTCGCCTGGGTCGAAGCCGAACTGCGCGGCGGCCTGATGACCGTCCTCGGCGACAGCCCGACCGGGGTCGTCCAGCGGCGCGACTCGCCCCGCCGCCCCGGCGCCTACCCGGCCAGCGGCACCGCCCAGGTCGACACCGGCGACAGCCAGCGCCTGATCGCCATCGCCGGCCACGTGCAGGACGTCTCCACCAGCGGACTGCTGCTGCAGGCCCGCGCCGAGGACGACCGCCCGCACCTGCCCACGGCGATCCTGCGTACCCTGCTGCACGTCACCATGCCGTGGGGCGAGATGACCGCCGCCGTCACCACCGTCGACCAGCGTTCCGACCAGCTGCGCGGCACCTTCGAATGGATCGACGCGGGCGACGCGAAAGCCCTTTCCGCCTTCGTGTTGTCACGCTGACACCCGGCGTTCCTAAAATCGAGCTGTGGTTCCCGATGACTCCGCCGCGCGCCGGCAAGACATGGATCGCCGGGAGGCTGCTCTCGTCCTGCGCGAGGAGGCGGTCGCCGAACGCGAACGCCTGCTCCTGATCCGCGAACACCTGCTCGACGAGCAGCTCATGGCCGCCGACGCCCGCGAGTTGCGGGCCAACGAACGCGAGAGCTCCCAGACCGCCCGCGAACGCGAGTTCAGCCGCCGCGAGGCCTCCGGCGTCATCCCGGAGGACCCGATCGACGGCATGGAGGACGCGTTCGCCCGCGAGGTCGCCCGCCTCGACCGCAGCAACGCCTTCCTGGAACGCTCCCGCGCCGCCGTCGAACGCGCCCAGGCCCGCCTCGACAGCCTCCGCCAGCACCGCGAGAACGGTTGAGTTTCCCCCACCCCGTCCGGGGAACTGGATCATCATGACCTGGCTGGAGTTCGCGCTGCTGCACACCCCGGAACCCACCACGGTCCGGGTCGCGGCCCGGCGCGGCAACCGTTACGCCGAGCCGACGACGATCGGCCCGTGCGTGGTCAACCGGGCCCGCCGGGTCGTCTTCTGCCCGCCCGACACCGACGTCCCACCCGGTTCCCTGGTCACCCTGCCCACCGGCCAGACCAGCCGGGTCCGGGCCACCTGCCACCTGGACGCGCACGGCTACCGCCTGCCCGGCCACCTCCAGCTCGACCTGGAGTGAGGGTCAGGAGCGGCGGCGGCGGTCGCGGACGTACAGGACCGCGGTCTTGCCCTTCTCGGTCGGGCGGCGTTCGGACTCGAACAGGCCGGTCGCGCCGAGCAGGTCGCTGAGTTTGGTGTAGCCCCAGTTGCGGGCGTCGAAGTCGGGGCTCTGCTTGAGCAGGATGTGCCCGACCGCGGCCAGCGGCGCCCAGCCGTCGTCGT
Source organism: Actinoplanes sp. HUAS TT8 (assembly GCF_051380535.1). Lineage (NCBI taxonomy): Bacteria > Bacillati > Actinomycetota > Actinomycetes > Micromonosporales > Micromonosporaceae > Actinoplanes > Actinoplanes sp. HUAS TT8. Next base: position 568,858 of record NZ_CP195646.1, read on the forward strand.
CGGAGGCGGCCTCGACCGCGTTGCGCAGCTTGTTGACCAGGGCGCTGTCCGATTTGAGGCGGACGCCGGCGATCGGGGTGCGGGTCTCGGCCGGTTCCGGTTCGGCCGGGCTGCTGTGCGGGGCGGTCAGGTTCTCGGTGTAGATGAACTTGTCGCACGCCGCCACGAACGGTTTCGGGGTCTTGCGCTCGCCGAAGCCGTACACGATCAGGCCGGATTCCCGGATGCGCGCGGCCAGCCGGGTGAAGTCGCTGTCGCTGGAGACGATGCAGAACCCGTCGAGCCGCCCGGAGTAGAGCAGGTCCATCGCGTCGATCACCATCGCCGCGTCGGTCGCGTTCTTCCCGGTCGTGTACGCGAACTGCTGGATCGGCTGGATGCTGTAGGCCAGCAGGTGTTCCTTCCACCCGCGCAGGTTCGTCCCGGTCCAGTCGCCGTAGGCGCGCTTGACGTGCGCGGTCCCGTACTTGGCGACCTCGGCCAGCAGCCCCTCGACGATCGCCGGCTGCGCGTTGTCCGCGTCGACCAGCACGGCCAGGCGCGCGGCGCTCTCACTGCTGCTGATGCTCATCGAAAACGACCTTACTCACAACCGTCCGGCAACCCTATCCCCGGAAGGTGAGTCGGATGCGAGCCATTCTCCTCGGCATCGGGCTGGTCGCCGGGCATTTCGTCGCGCTGCGGGTGCTGCCGTCCGGGTCGCAGGCCGCGACGAACCTGAGCGTCGGCGTGCTCATCCTGTCCGCCCTGATCGCCGCCGCGAGCGCCGTCGCGACCGCGCGCCGCAGCACCGGCCGGGCCCGCCACGGCTGGGCCGTCCTGGCCGTCGGCATGGTCGGCTGGGCGTTCGGCGAGTCGGTGTGGGCGTTCTACGTGACGTTCCGCCAGGGCAACGCCCCGTTCCCGAACCTCGGTGACTTCGGTTTCCTGCTGATGGTGCCGGGCGCGGTTCTCGGCATGGTGGCCGTGCTCGGGGTGCGCCGGGGCCTGCTGCGGGTGATGCTCGACGGCCTCGTCATCGCCGGTTCGCTGCTGTTCCTGAGCTGGGTGTTCGTTCTCGAACGGGTCTATCAGGCGGGCAACCTGGCCCCGGCCGCGAAGGCGGTGTCGCTGGCCTACCCGCTCAGTGACGTGCTGCTCGCCGCGGTCGCGCTGATCCTGCTGCCGCGCGCCGCCCCCGGCTTCCGGGCGACGGCCGCGCTGATCCTGGCCGCCGCGCTCGCGCTCAGCGTCGGCGACCTCGGGTTCGCCTACCTGAACCAGCACAGCACGTACACCTGCGGCGATCCGATCGACACGGGCTGGGTCGCCGGGTTCGTGCTGATGGCGCTGGCCGCGCACCGGGCGCCGTCGGCCCGGTCGCATCCGGAGCAGAGCGTGCCGATCCTGGTGTGGCTGCCGTACGCGCCGCTCGCGGTCGCGATCCTGACCGCGGCCGAACAGCTGGCGTCCGGGCGGCGGCTCAGCGGCTTCCTGTCGGTGCTGCTCGGCGCGGTGATCCTGCTCGTCCTGGCCCGGCAGATGGTCGCCCTGCGGGACAACACCGCACTGAGCCGCGACCTGCACCGGGTCGTCGCCGAGCTGCGGGAACGCGAGAGCGAACTGCATCACCTGGCCTACCACGACCCGTTGACCGGACTGGCCAACCGGGCGCTGTTCCTGGCCAGCGCCGAGGCCGTCCAGGACGGTCCGCTGGCCGTGCTCTACCTGGATCTCGACGGCTTCAAACCGGTCAACGACCGGCACGGGCACGCGGCCGGTGACGCCCTGCTGGTCGAGGTCGGTCGCCTGCTGCGGGCCGAGACCCGCGACGACGACCTGGTCGCCCGGCTCGGCGGGGACGAGTTCGCGGTGCTCATGCCCGGGGTCGGTGACCGGGCCGAGGCCGAGGACCTGGGGCGGCGGCTGACCGCCCGGCTGGCCGAGCCGTTCCTGATCCTCGGCCACACCGTGCGGATCGGCGCGAGCGTCGGGGCCGGCCTGCGAGAGCCGGGCGACCTGTCGGTGGATGCGCTGCTGCGGCGGGCGGACGAGTCGATGTACGCGATCAAGTCCACCCGCCCCGGCCGGCGTGGTGCCGCGGTGACCGTCTAGGCCGTGGCCAGCGGCGCGACGTCGGCCGCACCCCGGCGGGTGGCGTCGGCGCTCTCGTCGTCGGGCTGCTGCTGCGCGGCGAGCTCGGCGACCACCCGGGCCTCGTACAGGGAAATCTCCTTCTCGGTGTCGGCGGTGTCCCAGCCGAGCGCCTCGGCGATCAGGTTCGCCGTGGTCCGGGCTGCGGCGACGCCACGGTCGGTCGTCTCGATGGAGATCCGCGTACGGCGGGTGAGCACGTCCTCGAGGTGGCGTGCGCCCTCGTGGGTCGCCGCGTAGACGACCTCGGCCTTGAGGTAGTCGGCGGCCCCGTCGAGCGGCTCCCCGAGCACCGGATTGTCGGCGACCAGCGCCAGCACCTCGTCGGCGAGGGTCCCGTACCGGCGCAGCAGGTGCTCGATCCGGAACACCGGCACCTTGGACGTGCGGGCCAGCTGCGCCCGCCGGTTCCACGCGGCCCGGTAGCCCTCGGCGCCGAGCAGCGGGACCTGCTCGGTGCAGGACGCCGGCACCCGGGCGTTGAGCTGCTGCACCGCCGCGTCGACGGCGTCCTTGGCCATCACCCGGTACGTGGTGTATTTCCCGCCCGCCACCACGACCATCCCGGGCGCCGGCGTGCCGACCGCGTGCTCGCGGGACAGTTTGGCCGTGCTGTCCGCCTGGGCCGACAGCAGCGGCCGCAGCCCGGCGTACACACCCTGCACGTCGTCGGCGGTCAGCGGCGTGGCCAGCGCCTTGTTGACCTCTTCGAGGAGGTAGTCGACGTCGGCCCGGGACGCCGCCGGGTGCGCCTTGTCCAGGTCCCACTTGGTGTCGGTGGTGCCGATGATCCAGTGGCGGTCCCACGGGATCACGAACAGCACGCTCTTGGCGGTCCGCAGGATCATCCCGGTGTTCCCGGAGATCTTCTCGCGCGGCACCACGATGTGGATGCCCTTGCTGGCCGTGATCCGGAACTCGGGGCGTTCGCCGGCCAGCATGGCCTGGCTGTCGCCGGTCCACACCCCGGTCGCGTTGATCACGGTCCGCGCGCGGATCTCCAGTTCGGCGCCGGTCTCGGCGTCCCGGGCGCGGACCCCGACGACGCGCCGGCCCTCGCGCAGGAAGCCGATGACCTCGGTGCGGGCCGCGACCTGGGCGCCGTACGCGGCCGCGGTCCGTACCAGGAACATGGTGTGCCGCGCGTCGTCGACCTGCGCGTCGTAGTAGCGGATGGCGCCGACCAGGCTTTCGGGCCGCAGTGACGGGAACGCCCGCAACGCCTCGGTGCGGCTCAGGTGCCGGTGCATCGGCACCCCGACGCCGCCGCTGCCGGCCAGGGCCAGGGTGTCGTAGAGGGCGATGCCGGCGCCGACGTAGAGCCGTTCCCACGCCCGGTGCTGCAGCGGGTAGAGGAACGGCACCGGCCGGACCAGGTGCGGCGCGAGCCGGTTGATCAGCAGGCGACGCTCCTTGAGCGCCTCCCGGACCAGCGAGAAGTCGAGCATCTCCAGGTAGCGCAGGCCGCCGTGGATCAGCTTGCTGGACCGGCTGGACGTGCCGCTGGCGAAGTCACGCGCCTCCAGCAGGCCGACCGACAGCCCGCGGGTGGCCGCGTCCAGGGCCGCGCCCGCGCCGACCACCCCGGCGCCGACCACCAGCACGTCGAGTTCTTCACTGGCCATGGTGGTCAGGGCGGCTGCTCGCGACTGCGACGAGATCTTTCCGGTGTTCATTGCAGATCCTTCCTAAACCCAGTCCAGGGTGCGGTCGACCGCCTTGTGCCAGCGGGAGATTCCTTCGGTACGGCGGTCCGGCGCCCAGGTCGGCGTCCAGCGCCGGTCCTCCCGGCGGTTGGCCCGCAGCTCGTCCTCGGAGCGCCAGAAGCCGACGGCCAGCCCGGCCGCGTAGGCCGCGCCCAGCGCCGTCGTCTCGGCCACGGCCGGCCGGCTCACCGGCACGCCGAGGATGTCGGCCTGCAGCTGCATGCACAGCTCGTTCGCGGTCACGCCGCCGTCCACCTGCAGGCAGTCGAGCTCGGTGCCGGAGTCCTGGGCCATCGCCACGACCACGTCCCGGGTCTGGTAGCAGATGGCTTCGAGGGCGGCCCGGGTGATGTGCGCCGAGGTGTGGAACCGGGACAGGCCGACGATCGCGGCCCGGGCGTCCGGCCGCCAGTAGGGCGCGAACAGCCCGGAGAACGCCGGCACGAAACACACGCCGGCGCTGTCGTCGACACTGGCGGCCAGGGTTTCGCTGTCCGAGGCCGATTCCAGGATGCCGAGCTGGTCACGCAGCCACTGAATGGCCGAGCCACTCGCGGCGACGGAGCCTTCCAGCGCGTACACCGGCAATTGGCTCTTGAATTTGTAGGCGACCGTCGTCAGGAGACCGTGCGTCGATCGGACCGGCGTGGTTCCGGTGTTCAGAAGAACGAAATTCCCGGTTCCGTACGTGCATTTGGCGTCGCCCGGCTCGAAACACGTCTGCCCGAACAACGCCGCCTGCTGGTCGCCGATCGCCGCCGCCAGCGGAACCGTTCCCAGCGCCGTTCCGTAGACCTCGGCCGAGGAGCGAATCGTCGGCAGCATCGCCTCGGGAATGTCGAAAAGGGCCAGCAGAACGGGATCCCAGGCCAATGTCGAAAGGTTCATCAGCTGGGTACGGCTGGCATTGGTCACGTCGGTGACGTGCAGTTCGCCGCCGGTCAGGTTCCAGATCAGCCAGCTGTCGATCGTCCCGAACAGCACCTCGCCGCGCTCGGCCCGCGCCCGCAGCCCGGGGGTGTGGTCGAGCAGCCAGCGCGCCTTGGTCGCCGAGAAGTAGGTGGCGGGCGGCAGCCCGGTCCGCTCGCGCAGCAGATCCGCGTCGAGTTCGCGCAGGTCAGCGGCGGTGCGGGTGTCCTGCCAGACGATCGCCGGAGCGACCGGCTCGCCGGTGGCCCGATCCCACAGGACGACCGTCTCGCGCTGGTTGGCGATGCCGATCGCCGCCAGGTCGGACGCGACCAATCCGGCGTTGGCCAGCGCCACGTCGATCGTCTTGCGGGCGTTCTCCCCGATCTCCCGCGCGTCGTGCTCGACCCGGCCGGCCGCCGGCAGGATCTGCCGGTGCTCGATCTGTCCGCGACTGATCTCGGTCCCGGCCCGGTCGAAGATCATGAACCGGGTGCTGGTGGTGCCCTGATCGATCGCGCCGACGAAATCCGCCACATCGCCTCCCTCTTTCCCCGGGACGCTATGAAGCGAAAATGCTCCCGGCAACGGCGATCGTGCGACAATGTCGCACGATGCCCGGCCTGATCCAGTCCATCGAACGTTCGTCGGCCGTCCTGCGGCTGCTCGCCACCGGTCCCGGCCGGCTGCGGGTCAAGGAGATCGCCGACGCCCTCGGCCTGCCCAAATCCACCGCGCAGAGCATCCTGCGCACGCTCACCGCGATCGGCTTCGCCGAGCAGGACCCGCGCACCGCCCGCTACCGGCTCGGCCGCGCCCTGCTCGACCTCTCCTCCACCGGCCTGGACGCCAACGAACTGCGCGCCCGCGCCCTGAACTGGGCCGACGCGCTGGCCTCACGCAGCGGCGAGGAGGTGCACGTGGGCGCGCTGCGCGACGGCGGCGTGCTCGTCGTGCACCACGTGTTCCGCCCGGACGACTCGGCCCAGTCGATGGACACCGGCCGGATGGCGCCGCCGCACGCCACCGCGCTCGGCAAGGTGCTGCTGGCCTACCAGGCGACGGCCGCGCAGGACGCGGTGGCGAGCGGCCTCGACGCGTACACGAGAAGGACCCTGACCACCCGGCCGGCCCTGGCCCGGGCGCTGGCCGAGACCCGGGCCGACGGCTGGGCGTTGTCGGTCGAGGAGTGGCAGGCCGGCCGGGCCGGGATCGCCGCACCCCTGCGGACGTACGGTGGTCTGGTGGTCGGCGCGATCGGCATCAGCGGCCCGGTCGAACGGCTCTGCGACACCCGCCGGCACGCCCGGCCCGCCCTGGTGGAGCACGTGGTCGCGGCCGCCCGGGCGATCTCCCGAGACCTGGCCGGGTCGTGACCGACCGGTACGTCCTGGCCATCGACCAGGGCACGACGTCGACCCGGTGCATCGTCTTCGACCGCCGCGCGACGGTCGTCGCGGTGGCCCGGGCCGAGCATCCGCAGTCGTATCCGCAGCCCGGCTGGGTCGAGCACGACGCCGCCCGGATCTGGCGGGACGTACCGAAACTGATCAGCCGGGCGCTGCACGACGCCGGGCTGACGCTGGACCGGATCGCGGCCGTCGGGATCGCCAACCAGCGGGAGACGGTCGTGCTGTGGGACCGGGCCACCGGGAAGCCGGTGGCCCCGGCGATCGTCTGGCAGGACACCCGGACGGCCTCGGCGGTCGCCGCCCTCGATTCGGAATTCCTGCGGGAGCGGACCGGCCTTCCGGCCGCCACCTACTTCTCCGCGACCAAGGTCGGGTGGCTGCTGGAGAACATTCCGGGGCTGCGATCGCGCGCTTCCCGCGGGGAGATCCTGTTCGGCACGATGGACAGCTGGCTCATCTGGAATCTGACCGGCGGACTGCACGTGACCGACGTGACCAATGCCAGCCGCACCCAGCTGATGAACCTTTCGACCCTGCAGTGGGATCCCGATCTGCTGGCCCTTTTCGGCATTCCCGAGGCGATGCTGCCGGACATCCGTTCCTCGGCGGAAACGTACGGCACCGCGCTCGGCGGGGTGCCGATCGCCGCCGCGATCGGGGACCAGCAGGCGGCATTGTTCGGGCAGACCTGTTTCGAGCCGGGCGACGCCAAATGTACGTACGGAACCGGCGGTTTTCTCCTGCTCAACACCGGGACCGTGCCCGTGCGGTCCGGGCACGGGCTGATCACCACGGTCGGCTACCGGATCGGATCCGCGCCGCCCGTCTTCGCCCTGGAGGGGTCCATCGCGATCGCCGGGTCGCTGGTCCAGTGGATGCGCGACGGGCTCGGGCTGATCGGCACGCCGTCCGAGATCGAGACCCTGGCCGCGAGCGTCACCGACAACGGCGGGTGCTACATCGTGCCCGCGTTCTCCGGCCTGTTCGCCCCGCACTGGCGCAGCGACGCCCGCGGCGTGATCGTGGGCCTGACCTCGTACATCACCAAGGGCCACCTGGCCCGCGCGGTTCTCGAAGCGACCGCCTGGCAGACCCGGGACGTCGTCGACGCGATGAACGCGGACTCCGGGCTGGCGCTGACCGCTCTCGACGTGGACGGCGGGATGACCGCCGACAACCTGCTGATGCAGACCGTCGCCGACGTGCTCGACGTGCCGGTGTCGCGCCCGATGGTGGCCGAGACGGTGTCCCTGGGCGCGGCCTACGCGGCCGGGCTGGCCGTCGGCTACTGGTCGGATCCGCGCGACCTGCGGGGGAACCGGCACCGGGCGGCGAGCTGGTCCCCGAGGATGTCGGCCGAGGAGCGGGCGGCCGGGCATGCGACCTGGCGCCGGGCCGTGGCCGCGGCCGTCTTCTTCAGCGACGGCGCCTGATCGCCGGGTTGCTCGGGCCGAGCACACTCGGCAGTGATTTGCCTCGATGCGAGCTCTGGTTGAACCGGGGGAGTGACGGGGCGGTACTCCTGAGTGACCGGTCCATGTCCTCCCGTGCAGAGAAGGTGCAGCATGACGTACCCCGACCCGACCGCCGGACCGAACTACTCGGCACCGAACTACTCGCCGCCGGCCTACGAGCCGCCCGCGTACGAGCCGCAGGCCTACCAGCCGCCGGCGCAGAACCCGCCGCCCGCGCCGCGCCAGCCGGTCCCGCCGCAGGCCGCGCCCCCGCCGGCGCCCGGCCAGTACGGCCCGCCGGCCGCCCCGGGGCAGTACTCGCCGCAGGTTCCGCCGCCGGCCATGCCCTATCAGGCCTGGGCCTCCGCGGACGCCAAGGACGACTACGCGCAGCGCCAGATCAACCTGGCCGAGGACGCCGCTCGGGGTAAGAAGGACATCACGGTCGGCGCGATCTGGTTCGTCGTCGGCGGACTCATCACGGTCGTCACGATGGCGTCGGACGCGTCGGTCTACATCGTCGCGTGGGGCCCGATGCTCTACGGCGCCTACCGCGTCATCAAGGGCATCCTGGCGGTACGCCGAGCCGGCTGATCTCCCGGGCCGGCTGACCTTCCGGGCCGGCCGATTGACGTTTCTGAATTGTTGCCGTAGCTTGACGGGGAAAGCGCATTCCCGCACTCCAAGGCTTAGCTCGAAAGTCGCCTCCCGAGTCCGTGCCGACCCCTTCGGTGGTCGCGCGGACCGGTCGAGGTCGACGAACTCCGGCGATCGTCCACCACGCCCTAGTCGCCAGGGCGCGGACGATCGCCGGAGTCGTCTGCGCGGCCGGACATCCCCCGTTGAACGTCCGGCGGTCAGGACGGCTGAGCGGTGCCCGCCGCGGGCTCCGGGACGCGGCCCGCGGTGCTGAGCAGGGCCAGCACCCCGGCGGCGACGGCGACGACCGCGCACACCGGAATCAGGTGCGGGGTCTCGCCGAACCGCCACCAGCCGGGCCGCAGGACCGAGTGCAGCGTGTAGACCGGCTGGTCGTGGTCGACCTTGGTGACCAGCAGCACCGCGGTACGCACGACGGCCTGCGCCGGCAGTACGGCCGCGACCAGGGCCACTCCGGTGAGCACGCCCGTGACCCCGCGCCGGACCGGGCGCATCGGCCGGATCCGGGCGGCCGCGGTCGCCGCCAGCAGCCACCCGGCGAGCGCCCCGAGCAGCGCGCCGGCCGCGGTCAGCACCGCGTACCAGCCGGTGCGGGCGGCGAACACCTCGGCGAAGAGCCCGCCGTAGTAGATCTGCCGGCCGGGGTTGCTGGTGTCCCCGCCGATCGCGTCGGTCGCCAGCCCGTGCACCACGACGCCGTCGCGTTCGGCGGTCAGGATCGCGTAGCGGCGCAGGTTCTCGTAGCGGCTCGGGTCGGGCGCGTCCATCCCGTCCTCGGTGATGGTGGTGGCGCCGTCCGCGGCCATCGACGGTGCCATCCGGCTCTCGAAGGAGCGGTCGGTGATCGGCCGTACGGTGAACTCGGTGATCGTCCATCCGGCGGCGATCAGCCCGTCGCGGGCCTGCTCGACGGTCCAGGTGGGGGCCGGCCCCGGGTTCTGGTTCCGCGGCATCGCGCTGATGGTCAGGTAGTCGGCGTAGCCCGGATCGCGTTGACGGTAGGAGACCTGCTCGAGGTCGGCCGCGTCGGCGACCGCGGCGTTCGCGATCGCCCGAGCGTCGGCGTTCGAGGGCAGGCCGGTGAGGGTACGTTCGCCGGCCCAGCTGCCCGCCGCGGCGCCGCCGACGCACAGGGTCACGGTCACCAGTACGGCCGCGACCAGGGCGAACGGGCGGCCGGCGGGGATCCGGAAGCGCTGCCGGAGACCACTGGCCAGCAGGTGCCAGGTCTCGGCCGCGGACGGCCGGGAGCGACCGGGTTCGGCCATCTCCAGCAGCGTCGTGACGATCTCGGTGCCGTGCCGCCGGCGGTAGCGGCCGGAGTAGGCCAGCAGCAGCCGCCGGTAGCGGCGTTCGAGCCGCTCGTCCGTGGCCGGCCAGACCCCGCCGGTCACGCGAGGCCTCCCCGCAGGGCGAATCCGGGCCGGTGGCGCAGCTCCTCGCGGGCCACCGCGGCCCGGCGGTCCAGGCGGGCGATCTCGCTGCTCAGCGCGGCGGTGCCGGCGGCGGTGAGCCGGTAGTAGCGACGCAGCCGCCCCTCGACCGCCTCTTCCCGGTCGACCTCGATCAGCCCTTGCTCGGCGAGCCGTTCGAGCGCGCCGTAGAGCGTGCCGGGCTTCAGCCTGACCTCGTCGGAGGAGAGTTCGGCGACCGCCTGCACGATGCCGTAACCGTGCCGGGGTTGTGCCGCGAGCGCGGCCAGGATGAGAAACGTCGGTTCCTGCATGGGCGCTGACACTACGTCGGCCGGTATATATCGTCAACCGAACTATAGGGAGCCCTCCGACGGCACGTGCCGCCGGAGGGCAGAAGGGTCAGGAGACCGCGACGTCGAAGACGTGCATGATGCCCTGGTCGGTCGACTCGGGAAGCACGACGGCGGCGACCGTCTTGGCCGGGTCGAGTGCCACCGGCGTCGTGGCGAAGACCCGGAACGTCCCCGTCCCGGCCGTCCCGTTGACGTTGTTGCGCCCCTGCAGTGCGAGGGCCTGGACATTCCCGGCCGGCGCGGCCGCCGCCCAGTCGCCGAACGTGACGCTCACCGGCTGGGACGTGCCGTCCGTGTACTGGACGGTCGCGGTACCGGTGGCCGGCCCGTTGGTGGCCAGGCCGAGGAAGGACACGCTGGTCCCGGCCTTGCCGACGGCGATCCGCTGGCCGTGCGGGATCCAGTTGTCCGGCGTGCCGGGTGCGGCCGACGGCCAGGTGAACGCGGTGCCGCCGGCGGTCACGGTGGCGCCCGGGGTCGCGCCCGCGGCGGCCAGGGCGGTGCGAGGCAGCGACCAGTCACTCAGGTCCATCGAGCCCAGGTTGCCCTGCCCGTCCGGCGTGGTTCCGGCGTTGTTCCGGGCGTCGGCTCCGGCCGTGTAGGACGGCGGGACGTCGGCCGCCCCGGTGCCCCAGGTGCCGGGCGTGTCCGACATGGTGAAGTCGAGCGTGGTGCCGTGCGGGACGAGCGACGCGTCGATCCAGCTCGCGGTCTGCTTGGTGCCACCCACGGTCAGGCCCGTGACGTACCGTCCGGAGCCCTTGGTCTTGATCTTGATGCTGTGCCCGCCGCCGATCGGGTCGATCTTGATCCGGGTGAACATCGGACCGCTGATCACCAGGTCGCCGGTGCCGTAGACGGCCGGGTAGAAGCCCAGCTGGGCGAAGACGTACCAGGCACTGAGCGAGCCCTGGTCGTCGTTGCCGGGCAGGCCCGACGGCGTGGTGTCGTACATCTCGGAGACCGCGCGGCGCAGCACATCGGCGGTCCTGGCCGGCGCCTGCAGCCAGTTGTAGACCCACGGGGTGTTGAACGCGGCCTGGTTCGAGAGGTAGTTGCCGGTCTGCGTGTACGCGCCCGCGTCGAGCTGCGCCATCAGCGTGTCCAGCTGCGTGGTCGCCGCGGCCACCCCGCCCCGCTCGGCGATCAGCGTCGACAGGTTGTGCGGCACCATCCACCCGTACTGAAAGCCGGTTGATTGGTTGAATTGCCCGCGCCCGGCGCCGTCCTCGCGCACGCGCAGATCGAACGAGCGGTCGAAGCCGGTGCGCTCGCGCGGCCGGATGTGCTGGGTGACCGGGTCGAAGACGTTCATCCAGTTCTGCGAGCGGGCCGAGAAGAAGGCCGCGTCGTCCGAGTCACCCAGCCGGTCGGCCAGCTGCGCGATCGCGAAGTCGTCGACCGAGTACTCCAGGACCCGGGAGGTCGCGAAGTCGCCCTTGCGGTTCTCGATCAGGCCGGTGGCGAAGTACTGGTAGCCGTCGCTGCGGGTGGTCGTGGTGGCCGGCAGCTTCTGGGTCGACACCATCGCGGCCAGCGCCGCCGCCCGGTCGTAGTCGGTTGCGCCCAGGTCGTCGAGCGTCGACAGGATGACCTGGTAGTTGTCGCCCTGCATGCGGGCCGCGCCCGGTGCCCAGCGGCCGGTCTGCTGGACCATGGCCACGATCGACCGGTTGATGTCACTGGCCACGGCCGGGAAGGTCAGCGCGATCAGCTGCGCCTGGCTGCGGTACATGTCCCAGCCGGACCCGGCGAAGTTGATGTTGCGGTAGAAGTGGTGGCCCTTGTCCACGGTGTGGGTCAGGCCGTCGAAGCCGACGTACTCGCGGTTCACGTCCTCGCGGACGTTCGGCTGCAGCAGCACGTGGTAGAGCGCGGTGTAGAACGAGGTCCGCCGGGCGCTGTCACCGCCGTCGGCGTCGATCGTGCCGAGCGCGTCCTCCCAGGCCTTCCGCGCGTCCGCCCGCACGGCGTCGAACGACTTCGAACCGGCCTCGGCGTCCCGGTTGGCCGCGGCGTTCGCCACGCTGACGTAGCTCAGCCCGGTCTTGGCGGTCACGGTCGTGCCGGGCGCGAAAGTCACCCAGCCGCCGGTGTCGTGCCGGTAGTCGACGCTCGTGTCGGTGCCCGCCTTGATCGCGTGCGTGCTGCCCGCGGTCAGATCCGCGTCGTTCCACGTCCCGTAGGAGGCGAACGGCTGGTCGTAGGTCGTCGAGAAATACGCCTTGTACGAGTTGCCGACGTCGCACACGTCGGCGCCGTACATCCACCCCGAGACCGTCCGGGTCGCCGGGTCGATCGTGATCTCGCTGCCGAACGACCGGTTGTTCTGCCCGGACACGTCCAGGATCAGGGTGGCCTGGCCGGCGAAGCCGTACCGGCTCACCGAGGTCCGCGCGGTCGCGGTCAGCTCGGTGGTCACCCCGTTGTCCAGCGCCACCCGGTAGTACCCGGGCTGGGACACCTCGTTGTCGTGGCGGAAGCCCAGGTAATAGCCCTTGACGTCGGTCGAGGGATTGACCGGCAGACCATTTCCGGCGTACGGGATGGTCGGGAACTCGTAGCCACCGAAACGTCCCGTGCAGCCGGTCCCCGAGTAGCGCGTGAGCCCGAACCCGCGGATCAGGTTCGCCGTGTACTCGTACCCGCCCTTCTCACCGACCAGCGCGTTGCCCGCCTGGTAGGTGGTCGGGCTCGGCTGCACCATGCCGAACGGCACGGCCGCCCCGGGGAACGTGTTGCCGTAGGCGTCGTTGCTCTTGTTCTGCGTGGTGTCCATCTCGGTGCCGATGAACTGGTTCACCGCGTCGAACGGGGACAGTTCCGCGGCCGCCGCGGGCACGGCCACGGCCGTCATCGCCAGGACCGGCCCGAGCGCCGCGGCCAGCAACGCCCTTCTGGACGGAAAGCTAATCATTCCGGCCATCCTGGTGTCCGGAAAGGACGTACGCATGTCGAAAAGTCATCGGGCAGGCGTCGCCCGAGTAAGATCGGTTGTCGTGAGCCGGCTGAATCTCGACGACGACACCGGCATCGATGAGCAGGGCCTGGTTCAGGGCGAGACCATCGCCGCCTGGCAGGACCCGCCCGGCCCGATCGCCTGGGCCGTCGAGGACTGGCAGCCCGAGCCGCAGATCGTCGCCTGGGCCCGGCTCGGCGACTGGGAGGCGGCCCTGGCCCGCGTCGGCCGGCACGCCCAGCTCGGCGTCCGCCGCGACGGCGCCCGCCCCGACTGGCACGGCCTGAGCAAGTCCCCGTCCGACATGAACCGCGGCATGGTCGGCGCCACCCTGCTCGCCCCGGGCCGGCTGGCCGACGTCACCGCCGTGACCCGCAGTGACGACTTCACCGGCATCACCGTCGAGGGCGCCCAGCGCGTCCAGCAACTTGTCGTCCCGAGGATCGTCGAGCACCCGCCGGGCGAGGAGATGGAACCGGCCGAGGCCCGGTTCGCCCTCGGCGCCCCGGCCGCGCAGGCCCCGGCCGCCCCGGCCGACCTGCCCGAGGAACTGACCGCCGGGCTGCTGCGCCGGTTGCGCCGCAAACCGGTCGACGTGGTCCGGATCGCGGTCGGCCTGCGCATCGCCGAGACCTGGCAGCTGGCCGACGGTTTCCAGCTGCCGCTCGTCTACGACGTGGCGCCGGGCAAACGGCAGGGCTACGTGGTCGACGACAACACCGGCACGGCCCTGAGCACCCTCTACGCGTGCCGCAACCACCACCCGGCGGCCACCCTGGCCTGGTGCTCGCACTGCCTGAACTCGACCTGCCCGGCCTGCTCGGAAGCGGTCCGCCCGTGCCGGCTGTGCCAGGGCGAGACCTGCGGCGACTGTGTCGTCACGGACGACGGCCGCTGCCGCGCCTGCGCCGGCCTGACCAAACTCGGCATGTTCGCCAAGGGGAAGTACGGGGTGTCGGCCGGCGGCTCGGCCTGGCACGGCGAATCCCCGAACGTGCAGGTCACCATCCGTCAGCAGCGCAACTGGTGGACCCTGGAACGCTGGGACCGGAACGGCCGGGTCACCATCCCGCTCGACCCGGGCATCGTGCGCTACCTGAGCTGACCCGCGCCGAGGCGGAACCGCGGGCGGTCACCGTGCGTCGAAGCGCGCATGGCCGACTTCCGCGAGCGCCGGGCCGCCTGGCTCACCGTCGCCGCCGCCCTCACCCTCTCCGCTTGCGGCGGCATTTCTTCCGGTACGGGGGAATCGACCCGCACCGCCATCCGCGACGCCGCCGCCGAGCTGCCGCCGCGGTACACGTATCTGCTCACGTCCACCTGCGGGGAACGGGCGCTGATCGGCACGTACGAGATCGTCGTCGACCAGGACCGGGCCGTCTCCGGGAAGCCGGCCGACGCCGACACCAACACGTACGTGACCGAGTTCCCCACCATCCGGGCGCTGCTGGACGCGGCGCTGAACGCCGACGCCAAGGCCGGCATCGAGTTCGAGGCGGACGCCGCCGGGCTGCCCGCGCGGCTCTCGATCGACCCGGAGCCGGACGCGCTCGACGACGAGGAGTGCTACCGCTTCACGGCGATCACCCCGGTCACCGGGGTACCCGGGAAGCCGTCGCCAGGGTAGGTCCCGGGCTCGAACAGCCGATCGGCCGCGCCAGCATGGGCTGATGAGAAGCGTTGCGACCGTGATCGGCGCCGGAATCTGACCATGGAATATCAACTGGAATTGATCGCCGTGCCGGTGACCGACATCGACCGGGCCAAGAAGTTCTACAACCAGCTCGGCTGGCGCGAGGACCTGGACTACGTCTGCGGCGACGACTACCGGGTGGTGCAGTTCACGCCGCCCGGCTCCGGATGCTCGATCGTCTTCGGGGCCGGGATCGGCATCGCCGCGCCCGGCACGATGGAGAACGTGCACCTGATCGTCCGCGACATCGAGGAGGCGCGCGCCGAGCTGACCGGCCGGGGCGTCGAGATCAGCGAGATCTTCCACGACGCGGACGGCGTGTTCCATCACGCGGGAACAGAGAAGCGCGTTTCGGGTCTCTATCCAGGGCGTTTGTCGTACGGATCATTCGCTTCGTTCGCTGATCCGGACGGCAACGGCTACTTGCTGCAGGAGGTCGCCGAACGGGCGCCAGGTACGCTCCCAGCGTGCTGAGCTCAGTCGGACTCCGAGGCCGCGCCCGCGAACGTGACCAGCTCGAACGCCTGATCCGGGACGTCCGCTCCGGGCAGAGCCGGGTCCTCGTCCTGCGCGGCGAGGCCGGCACCGGCAAGTCCGCGCTCCTCGACTACCTCGTCGACCAGGCCCCGGCGACCCGCGTCGTCCGCGCCGCCGGCGTCGAACCCGAGACCGAACTCGCCTACTCGGCGCTGCAGCAGCTGGTCGCCCCGCTGCTGCCGCACCTGGACCGGCTGCCCGAACCGCAGCGGGTCGCACTCTCCACCGCGTTCGGCCTCAGCGCCGGCCAACCCCCGGAAGCCCTGCTCATCGGCCTGGCCGTGCTCGGCCTGCTCGCCGAAGCAGCCGTCGAACAACCCCTGGTCGTGGTCGTCGACGACGCCCAATGGCTGGACCGGATGTCCGAGGTGATCCTCACCTTTGTGGCCCGGCGCCTCGACGCCGAATCGGTCGCCCTGGTCTTCGCGGCCCGCACCCCGGCCGACGACGCCCTGCTCACCGGCCTGCCCGAACTGCGGATCGAAGGGCTGCCCGAGGCCGACGCGCGGGCGCTGCTGGAGACGGTGCTGCCCGGGCTGGTCGACGCCCGGATCCGCGACCGCATCGTCGCCGAGACCCGGGGCAACCCGCTCGCGCTGCTCGAACTGCCGCGGGAGATGGACCCGGCGTTCGGCTTCGGCATCCCGGCCGCCTCCGCTGCGGGCCACACCTCAGTCGCGGGCCACGTCACTGCTGCGGGTCACATCTCGGCTGCCGGCCACGCCTCGGTCGCGGGCCAGGTCGAGGACGGCTTCAAACGGCGGATCGCCGCCCTGCCCGACGACAGCCGCACCCTGCTGCTGGCCGCGGCCGTCGAACCGGTCGGCAACGTGCCACTGCTCTGGCGCGCGGCCGAACTGCTCGGCGTCAGCCCGGCCGCGGCCGGCCCGGCCGAAGCCGCCGGACTGGTCGAGATCGGCGCCCGGGTGCGCTTCCGGCACCCGCTCGCCCGATCGGCCGCCTGGCACGGCGCCGACCCGGCCGCCCTGCGCGCCGTCCACCAGGCGCTGGCCGAAGTCACCGACGCCATCGAAGACCCCGACCGGCGGGCCTGGCACCGCGGCCACGCGGCCATCGGACCGGACGCCGCCGTGGCCGAAGAACTGGAGAACTCGGCCGGCCGGGCCCTCGCCCGCGGCGGCCGAGCCGCGGCCGCCGCCTTCCTGGAACGCGCGGCCGAACTCACCCCCGAACCGGGCCGGCGCGCATCCCGCCTCCTGGCCGCCGCCCAGGCCCGCCTCGCGTCCGGCGCCGCGGCGATGGTGCCCGGCCTGCTCGCGGCCGTGGAACAGGAACCGCTCGACCCGATCCAGCAGGCGACCGTCGAACGGTTGCGGGCGCGCATCGCGTTCGTCCTGAACACCGGACGGGAGATCGTGCCGCCGCTGCTCGCCGCCGCCGGTCGCCTGGAGAGCCTGGATCCGGCCGCGGCCCGGGAAACCTATCTGTCGGCGGTGGGCGCGGCGATCAACGCGGGCCGGCTCGGCGGGGACGACCTGCAGCGGGCCGTCGACGCCGCCGCCGGTTCCCTCCCGGCGTCCCTGCTCGCGCTCTCCCCGCCCGACGTTGCCGCCTCCTCGCCCGACGTTGCCGCCTCCTCGCCCGGCGTCGCTGCTCCCTCGTCCAACCTCGCTGCTTCCTCGCCCGGCGTCGCTGCTTCGGCTGATTCGGTGGCTGCTTCCCTGCCCGCGGTGGCCGGTCTTGCGGGCACGGCTGCTGCCCCGGGTGGCGAGGTCGAGCCGGCCGGGCTGCTGCTCGCGGCCCTCATCGTCTGGGCCCGCAACGGGCTGGCCGCCGCCGTGCCGTCATTCCACCGGGCGCTGGCCGCGGTGCCCCCGGACAACGAACTCGACCTGCTCTGGCTCACCGGCATGCTGATCCACGAGGTCTGGGACGACGAAGCGTTCCAGGACCGAACGGAACAGGCGGTCACCTTCGCCCGCGCCGCCGGCGCACTGTCCCGCCTGCCCAGCGCCCTCACGTTCCGCTCCACCGCGCTGATCTACGCCGGCCGGTTCGCCGACGCCTCCGACCTGATCGACGAGGCCGCCGCACTGGCCCGCGCCACCGGGCCCGCCCCGCACCCGGCCAGCGGCAGCATCCTCGCCGCCTACCGCGGCCGTACCGAAGAAGCCCTGTCCCTGATCGGCGAACTCTCCCGGGACGCCCGCGCCGGCGGGGTCGGCTGGCTGCTCGGCGTGGCCGGCTACAGCAAGGCGATCCTGCACAACGGCCACGGCGACTACGCCGACGCGATGGCCGCGGCCCAGGAAGCGGCCGGCCACGAAGACCTCGCCGTCCTGCAGTGGTCGCTCGGCGAACTCGTCGAAGCGGCCGCCCGCACCGGCGCGACCAAAGAGGCCGCCGACGCCCGCGACCGGCTCGCGGCCCGGACCGGAACCGTCGACACCCCGTGGGCCCGCGGCACCCGGGCGCTGGCCGACGCGCTGGTCGACGACGCCGAGGACGCCTACCGGGAAGCCGTCGACCAGTTCGCGGCGAGCCGGCACAAGCTGTCCCTGGCCCGCGCCCGACTCCTGTACGGCGAGTGGCTGCGGCGGGCGAACCGGCGCGCCGAGGCCCGCGAGCAGCTGCGACCCGCATACGAGGCGTTCAGCACCATGGGCGCCGAAGCCTTCGCCGAACGGGCCGGCCGCGAACTGACCGCGACCGGCGAGACGGTCCGCAAGCGTACGACCGGTACGCGCGAGGAGCTGACCGCGCAGGAATCACAGATCGCACGGCTGGCCGCCGCCGGGCGCACGAACCCGGAGATCGGTGCGGTCCTGTTCCTCAGCCCCCGAACCGTCGAATGGCACCTCCGCAAGATCTTCACCAAGCTGGGCATCACGTCCCGCCGCGAGCTGCCCGCCGCGGTGGGCCGCATCGCCTGATCCTAGGCCGCCGCGCCGGCCCGGTTGAGTTGTCCACAGTGGCGGGTTGTCCACAGGGCACCCGCCGCCCAGCCCAATTTTCCGCGATAATGGCTGGTGGGCGGTCTGCCCCCTCGGTTGGGGTGGGGACCAGGAGTAGGGCGCCCGGCTGGGTCAGGACCGGCAGCCGGGCGCCGCCATCCCACCCTGACCACCAGCTCGGCCGGCCCGGCTGGTGTTCAGGGCTGCGAAATCGGCCGGGTGCAGCCGTCAGTGCCAGCTGGGCGGTGCGAGCTGGTGTTCAGGGCTGCAAAATCGGCCGGGAACAGCCGTCAGCGCCAGCCGCGCCGACCGAGCTGGTGCTCAGGGTCGCAACGCGGCCGGGAAGCAGCCGTCAGCGCCAGCTGGGGCGGATGAGCTGGTGCTCAGGGCGGGCCGGGCGGGCGATCACGGTGGGGCGCGGAGGTTGGACGGGAGCGGGGCTGTCGCCGTACGGGAAAGGTGGTTTTGAAGGGGCTCGGCCCGGCGTTTGGGGGATCGCCGGGCCGAGCATGGGGATGGGGTCAGGAGCCGATGCGGAAGGTCGCGTCCTGCTTGTCGGTCGCGGCCGACCCGCTGGTGATCGGGTCGATGCGCAGGACGTAGTTGCTGTGGCGCAGGTAGCGGTCCGGATAGTTGTAGGACCGGAACGACGTCCACGACGAGTCCGCGAATCCGGCGGTCTTGTAGAACGTGGCGTCGGCGTTGAACGTGCTGGTGCCGTCGCTCGCGTTCAGGACGAGGGCGTAGTTGGAGTGCCGCAGGTACCGGTCCGGGTAGTTGACCGAGCGGAACGACACTCCGGACGAGTCGGCCAGGCCGGGCACCAGGGTCCACTGCTGGTCCTGGTAGGGGTCGAACGGGTACGCGTCGATCCGCCCCACGCTGTTGCTGTGCCGGATGTACCGGTCGGGGAAGTTGTACGATTTGACCCGGTTCCACGAGGGTGTTCCCCACTTGGCGGTCAGGTTCGACAGTTCACCCGAGGTGATCGGCACGATTCCGCAGTGTTTGGAGTTCAACGGCTGGGTGTACGACCGGTCGTTGAGCAGCGTCCACGCCCCGCCGGCCACGTTTGTCGTCTGCCAGCAGAAGAACCGCCCGTTGGGACTCCAGGTGTCGCCCCACATGTACCAGATGTCCGACGTGTTGGACTTGCTGATCTGCGGCGCCTCGACCCCACGCCCCGGCGTGATCGCACCCGTATAAATCCCGAATTTTCCGGCAGCCAGCTTCGTCCCGAGCAGAGTGCTGTTCGTATTGTTCTTGTAGTACATGAAAGTAACCCCACCAACGGTCACAAACGTCCCGTCAATAGCGTCGTACCCGGGATCGTAGAGAACCGCGTTGGCCGTCGCGGTCACGAAATCGCTGGTGTAGTTCACCATCAGAACGTTGTGCCCGGTGCCGTTAACCGCCGAGTACACGATCGCGTACTGCCCCCGCGATGCGTCCCAATACGCCTCCGGCGCCCAGGCGTGAGTCGCCAGCGAATGCACCTTGATCCGCCGATACCCGGTGAACGTCCGCAGGTCGGCCGAGTCCCACACGTGCAGGTACTGGCTCTGATACGACCAGTCGGTCCCGTAGAGATCGGTGGCCAGCACCACGAACGTGCCGTCCTGTTTGCGCAGCAGAAACGGATCGCGCAACCCGAGACTGCCCGCGGTCGGCGTCGCCACGGCGTTGTTCTGATTCAGTGGCGTCCAGTTCAATCCGTCCGCGCTGACGGCCAGATGCAGCCCGTAATTCGCGGCGGTCATCGACGGCGATTCCGTGAAGTACGCCATCGCGTACCCGGAGTAGGTCGCGGCCTGGGCCGCGGTCGGGACGAAAACGGAGGCGGCCGCGCCGGCCAGCAGAGTGCGTCGTCTCATTTCGCGATCGCCGTCCCGTGCCGGCAGCCCGAGCAGGTCACCTTGCTCAGCCCGGTCCACGTGTTCAGGTCGGTGCTGGTCGCCGTGTAGATCCCGTCGCCCGCGCTGTAGTGGTCCACGTACATCCGCCAGCTGCCGTCGTCCAGCTTGACCAGTGACGGCCCCTCGTACCCGGACGCGAACAGCGTGCCCCGGTTGACCCAGCCCTCGGTGAGGTTCGCGGTCGTCGTCCAGTGCTCGATGTACTTGGTCGTCTCGTTCTTGGTGAACGCGTGCCACGTGCTGCCGGACTTCACCACGTACGTGTCGATGTGGTTGGTGCCCAGGCCCCACATCTGAGCCGGGCCGCTCCACGAGGTCAGCGCGGTGTTCTGGGCCGTGTACACGTACGGGCGGAAGCAGAACGAGCACGAGGTCGACGCGACGCTGGTGATCAGCTTGACGCTGCTGCCCTCGACGTAGAACTCGGGCGCCCAGGTGTAGTTCGCACCCGAGATCCCGGCCGGGATGCTGGCGATGTTCGTCCAGGTGGTCAGGTTCGTGCTGGACGCGATGTTGAAGTACGCGCTGGTGGTCGTCCACGACTGGACGGTGTAGGCGGCGTAGTAGACGCCGTTGCGCTTGAGGATGCTCGGGTCGCGCAGCACGCCGGTCGGCCCGTGGAAGTTCGTGTCGGTCAGGGTGCTGTAGCTGGTGCCGCCGTTGGTCGACTGGTAGATCCAGAGTTCCTCGTCGGCGGCCGCGTCACCCTTGAAGGTGGCGTAGATCAGGGTGGTCGCGGCGGATGCGGGCTGGGGGAGGGTCAGCACGCCCAGGATCAGCGTGAAGAAGGTGATGAGGATGCGGCGCATGCGTCTCCTTGATGCTCTGTTAGCGCTAACAATTCAGCGCAGACGGGGATGTAGCGCAGGAGAGATCGCACGGACTGGCCTGGGGTGTGGCCGTCCGCAGTTCGAAGTTTCTGAATGATTGCGCTCAGATTGCGGCGCTGTCAAGGACGTCCGGGGCCCTCCTGAGAGGACCCCGGGAAACCTTCAGGCCGAACGCCGTTCGGCCGCCGCGGCCAGATTCGCCGCCTCCGCCTCCTCGGCGGTCGCGCAGGCCACCACCACGTCGTGCATCGTGCGATAGAACGCCGACGCCGCGAGCGTCGCCCGCCGGTCCACCCCGCCGATCAGCTTGGCCCGGCCCTGCCGCTGCGGCGAGAACGCCAGCAGATAACGCGCGCTGGTCCGCGCGGCCAGCGCGTCCTGGAACTCCCCGCGGGTCGTTCCCGGGGCAACCCACGATTCGAGTACGACGAGATCCCCGTCCCGCAGATGACCCGCGACCGTGTCGGCCGCGGCCAGCACCGGCCCCAGATCCGGACGCCCCCGCTTCAGCGGCACCGGCGACGCGACCAGGTAGACCGTGCACTCGGTGAGCCACGCCGGGTCGTCGCTGGCGTGGTAGCGCCCGGTCTCGTGCATGGCCACCAGCTCGTGGCCGAGCGCCGACCGCCCCGCGCGTAGCCGGGCTATCAACTCGGGATCGGGGTCGAAGCCGGCGACGGTGTGCCCGGCGATGATCGCCGTCCGGGCGAGGGACAGGCCGGCGCGGTCCTGCCCGACGACGGCGACACGGTAGCCGTGCGGGGCGGCGGGCTCGGGTGTGGTGGCGATGACGGTGGCTCCTTGCCGTCGCTGAAGAAGATCGGTCGAGAAAGAACCATAGGTCGATCCGAGGCCTCCGGTAATCGCTCTCCGGTGGTCCTCCGAACGGTCGTTTCCGCACCGTCTGGGCGATTCCGCTGTCGGCATCCGGTCAGAGGCTTGAGCCCGTGATGTCACTGACCGTACGGATGACTGTTTCGTATCAGGATGCCGCGGGGTGACCTTCGACCTTGACAGGGATCGTCTATCCCAGCAGGGTGTACCGCCTAGGCCTGTTGATCTCGGACGTCTTGCGCACCACGCCCTCCGGCAACACGCCAGTCGGCAGTTGGTTACGCACGGTGAGGGGACCGGGATGAAACTGGATCCGCAGGACTACGACGACCTGATGCACGGCCAGTCGATGGTCGAGATGTGGCGTCGCAGCGACCACGCCGTCGCCGTCGCCGCCGAGCTGATGAAGCTGCACGGCGGCACGGTCCCGATGAGCGAACTGCTCTGGGCCGGCGCCGAGGCCTTCCTGCCCCGCCAGTGGAAGGCCGGCCGCGCCGCCGAACCCGCCGTCGCCGCCGCCGAGGTCTACGAACGCTGGCGCCGCCTGCACGAGCGCCGCCTGCGCCGCCAGCAGGAAGCCGACGGCAAGAGCTGACCAGCCCCAAAACCCTGAAACCACTTTTCCGGTACGCCATGAACCACGCCCGCCCCCGAACGACCGTCCCATCAACAGCCGAGCCCCCAGAAGCACCAGCCCCCGCCCATTCCCCGGCTTCGAGGCACCAGCCCCCGAGCCCGGCCGGCGCCCCGGGACACGAGGCCGCCCGCCGAGCGCGCCCGTCCCCGGACACGGATGCGACCCTCAGCACCGGCCGGAACGGTTCGACCGGTGCTGAGGGTCGGCTCAGGGCCGTGGAGGGACCCCTGAGCGCCGGCCCGCGCCTGGCAGCGCCGGGCGGCTCGACCGGGGGCGGGTCCGCGAGGCGGGCGCCGCTGAACGCCGTACGCGCAAATGATCGAAGCCGGACCGCGGCGGACCCGGCGGCGGACCGGAAAGCTTGAGGGGAGCGGACCGGGGCCGGCGCCGGCCGTGGGGGACGGCGGCGCCGGCGGTCCGTCAGTTGACGAAGACCGGTGCGGACGCGGACGTCGCGACCGGCGTGTACTTGGCCGAGAAGAAGCCGTTGGCGACGCACGCCGCCGGGCCGCTGCTCTTGTTGAACTGCTGGTCGGTGAAGGTGATCGAGTTGTCGGTGTTGTCGGCGACGCCGGCGATGGCGTTGCCGTTGGCGACGAAGACGCAGGTCACCGAGCCGAGCAGGGACTTCAGGTTGAGGGTGGCGGAGATCGGCGCGGTGGCCGTGCCGGTGACCGCGACCGTGCCGTCGCTGGCGACCGTGGTGGCGTAGGGCTGGTTGCTGATGGTGACGCTGTTGACGCCGGTCACCCCGGGGACGCCGGTGACCGTGCAGTTGGACACCGCGAGGGTGGAGCCGAGCGAGGCGGCGCCGGGGGCGGCCGGGTTGTCGTTGACGACGGCGCTGAAGCTGGACGTGTTGCACTTCATGCCGTTGCTGCCACCGGCCGCGGTGGCGAACACGGCCTGGGCTCCGGTGACGATGGAGGCCGAGATGGTGTCGCCGACGGTGACGGCCGGTCCGGCCAGGGTGTCGGTGGTCAGCACGGTGGCGTCGTCGGCCAGGGCTGGGGTGGCCAGCAGCAGGGACACGGCGGCGCCGGTCATGAACGCGGCGGCGATGCGACTTCTGTGCATGGGGGTGCACCTTTCCTAGGAGGCGGCGAGCGCCTGGGTGAGGTCGTCGAGGCTGGGGGACAGGGCGAAGGTCGTGTTGTTGCGGCTGAACACGACCGCGTTCTTGCCGGCCGCGCTGGGCAGGCCGAACGCCAGGTTGATGAGCGCGTCCAGGGTGCCGGGGATCAGGCCGCAACCGTTGGCCTTCGGTACGGCGTAGGCGTTGTCCACCAGCGTCGCGCCGGTGAAGCCCACGCCGAGCGTCTGGTAGCCGTTGGCGTCCGGTTCGATGGTGATGTTCCCGGAGTCCCCGGTGACCGGCTGGTTGGGTGCCGGCGGGCTGGTGGTGCCCGTGGTCGGGCTGAACCTGATCGGGCTGGTGTCCGATCCGATGTAGCACTTGGTGCCGAACAGCGCGTTGTACAGGTGCAGTTTGATCGGCAGGACGAAGACGGGTGTGTCCTCCCCGGTGGCCAGCGGCACGAAGTCGCTGATCGTCCCGGCCAGTTCGACCTGGGCGAACACGCTGGTCACGCCCGGGATGATGTTGGCGATGCCGGGGATGGTGACCTGCAGCGGCTTGGCCACCAGGGTTTTGCCCTTGGCGGCCGGGACGGTGGAGTAGACGTTGGCCTCGCTGCCGTCCGGGAACTGCCGGGTCGGCGCCGACGCCGGCCAGTAGACGCCGAACTGGACGGTGATCGGGCTGTCGAACGGTACGACGTTGGTGCCGATCGTGACGCTGCCGCCGTTGGTGATCGACTGCACGCAGCCGACCTGCAGGTTCGTCGGGTCCTTCATGGTCGCCGCGGTGAGCGGGCAGTTCTCCAGCCCGTCGTAGGCGGCGGCCTGGGCGGGCCCGGGGGTGAGTGCCACGACCGCGGCCGCGGTGGCGATCATGGCGAGGACGGATTTCAGCCGTGACGCTGACATGGCGTCACTCCTTCGAAAAACCTCGTTGGGATCATGGCCCGGCCGTTTCCGCAGCGTTCCGGGGGCTTGAGCGGGAGGTGATACTGGGGTGACCCGCGTCGTGCACCATCGAGATCCGTGGACGTATGAGAAACCCCAGCGGTATGTCATGTCAAGACATTGAGGGACGACGATGACGAATTCCGTAATCAGCCCGCTGCCGGGCTCCCGTCCCGGGCGGGATCCGGCCCGGGCGATCAAACGTGGTCCGCGCTCGATGACGCCCGAGGCGGTGGCCGCGACCCAGCGCGAGCGTCTCTACGACGCGCTCGTGCACACGGTCGCCGAGAAGGGCTACGTGAATGCCCGGGTCAGCGACATCTGCACGGCGGCCGGGGTGACCCGCCCGGCGTTCTACGCGCTGTTCGCCGGGAAGGAGGACGCGTTCCTGGACACGTACCGGCACGGCACGCAGGTCGTGCTGCGGCTGATGGACGACGCCTACGCGGCGGCCGGCGACTGGCGCACCGGAGCCCGGGCCGCGCTCAAGGTGCTGCTCGACGTGCTGGCCGGTGTGCCCGCGTTCGCCGCGATGGCGATCGTCGAGATCGATGCGGCCGGCCCCCTGGCCCGGGCCGAGCGGACCGAGCTGCTGGGCCGGTTCGCCCGGTTCTTCGCCGAGGCCCCGGAGGTGCCCGACGGTCTGGTCGACACCGTGGTCGGCGGCGTGTACTCGACGATCTACGGGCGGGTCTCGGCCGGCCGGGTCGCCGAGCTGCCCGGTCTGCTGCCGATGTTGAGCTACTTCATGATGGCGCCGTTCCTGGGCCGCGAGGGCGCGGCGGCCGAGCTGGACCTGCGGCCGGGCGGGGAGCGCGTCGTCCCGCCGTGCGCGGCATCAGATACCGACGGGGTTTTTCACTGACTGGAATGCGGGCCTCTGCGCTTGACGCCTCGTGTTACTGCGGCGTAACTTCGCCGAAATCCATCGAGGAGCGCAAATAGCCACGCCGGGTCGGCATCCGCAGTGCCGGGACCGGCGAAAACGCCCGCAAAGGAGAGTGCATGTCCTCCACACGTCCCGGCCGCACCCGCTGGCGCCGGTTCGCCGCGATGCTGCTCAGCGGCCTCGCGGCGACCGTCGCGCTGGTGCTGCTGACCGGCAAGGGGGTGCTCGCGGCCTCCTTCTCCATCTCCGGCATGCCGTTCACGGTCACCTCGCCCAAGTTGCACGGGTACGGATTCGCCCAGTACGCGGAGCTGGACCACATGGAACCGGGCAGTCCCAACGAGGGTGACACCGGCGGCCAGGTGCTCGTGATCGTCTCGGCGATCCGCGACGCCGAGCTCGACGGGCTGTGCCAGAGCATCGCGCTCGGCGGCATCAACCTGAAGATCACCGCGGGCAGCCCGACCAACAAGGTCACCGCCGACACGCTCGTCGTCGACTCCGACCTGATCACCGCGAACGCCGACTTCAAGGCGATCGAGATCGGCCGGGACTCCAGCACGCTGGACGCGGTGCCCGGCAAGAAGGGCGCGATCGGCGTCTTCGGCCAGCAGGCCGACGAGGTCACGCTGACCAACCTGCGGCAGAACAACTACGCCACCACCGCGGCCACGTTCAAGCTGCCCAGCCTGCACATGTCGTTCACCGGCGACGGCTGCTGACCGTGTCCGGCATCGCTTCACACCGGGCCTCGCCGGGCGCTCGCGCCTGGCGGGGTTTCCGCGGCTGGCGCCGCACCCGGCCGTTCTGGGGTGGACTGTTCGTGCTGCTCGGCGGGGCGGAGATCCTCTTCACGGTGTGGGCGCCGCTGGGGGTGGTGCTGCACGTCGGGATGCAGAACTTCATCGGCTACCTGGTGCCGTACGTGATCATCTTGTTGGGTGTGCTTCTCTGGTTCAATCCGGCTCAACGGATCTTCTATTCGTTGATCGCGATGATCTGCGCGCTCGGCTCGTTCCTGACCTCGAACATGGGCGGCTTCGTCGTCGGCCTGCTGTTCACGCTGGTGGGCGCCGCGCTGGCGTTCGCCTGGGCCCCCGAGGACCCGCCGCCGGCCCCGGAACCGGTCGCCGAGCCCGAGTCCGCCGCACCGGCACCCGCTTCGCCGCCTTCGGCCGAAGACCCTTCCGGCGTACGGCGGGTGGCCGCGCCCCAGGAGCAGGACCAGAACACCCTGCCGCCCGAGGAGCAGTGGCGCAGCGAGCCGCCGGCCTGGAACGCCCCCGGTCCGGGCCCGAAGCACGCGGAGTAGAGATTTCCCGGGCACCCGCCCGGTGGTGGTCGCTCTGACCGCCCCCGGCGGGTGCCCGCGCGTATGCCAGGTTCCGAACTGCGGCGTGTCTGCTTTGTCACGTTATGTCCGGATTGCAATGCTGGTGCGGCTGTCACTCGTTCTCCGGCTTCACCAGGAGCGCCGATGCGCCGTACCCAATCCGCGACCCCACCCCCGGTGATCGTCACCGGCACCGGGCGCTGCGGCTCCACCATGGTCTCCGAGATGCTCGCCCGGCACCCCGACGTGCTCAGCGTCAGCGAGTTGTTCACCGCCGTGCATGTCCCGCTGATCCCCGGCGAGATCAGCGGCGCCCGCTTCTGGGAACTGCTCGGCACGCTCGACCCGGGCATCGCCGAACTGGTCCGGCACCGGGTCGACATCCGCGAGGTGCAGTACCCGTTCGGCCGGGGACGCTTCACCGCCGAGACCGGGGTGCCGGCGCTCTGCCTGCTCACCCTCCCGCACCTGACCGGCGATCCGGACGCCCTCTACGACGAGCTGGCGGCCGAGGTGCCGGGCTGGACGCCGGCGCCGGCCGAGCAGCAGTACCGCCGGTTCTTCGCCCACCTGGCCGCCCGGCTCGGCCGCCGGGTGATCGTCGAGCGCAGCGGCGGCTCGCTACGGATGCTCGGCTCGCTGCTGCGGATCTTCCCGGACGCCCGGGTCGTCCACCTGCACCGCGACGGCCCGGACACCGCGCTGTCGATGAGCCGCCACCCGGCCTTCGCGCTCGGCGCGCAGACCGTCGAACTGAGCCGGCGCGGCGCCGGGGACGACCTGCCCGAGGACCTGGCCGACTTCCGGCCCGGACGGTTCACCGCCGCCGCGCTGCGCCACGAGATCCCGCTGCAGCGGTACGGGCGATTGTGGAGCGTGCTGCTGCTGGAGGCCGAACGGACCCTGGCCGGGCTGCCGGCCGACCGGCTGATGGCGCTGAGCTACCGCGACCTGATCGCCGACCCGGCCGGCCGGCTGGCCGAGCTGGCCCGCTTCGGCGGCTTCGACCCGGACCCGGACTGGCTGCGTGAGGCCGCCGCCTCGGTCCGCCCCGGCCGCACCGGCACCGCGGACGCGCTTCCCGCGCCGCAGCGCCGCGAACTGCACCGCTCCTGCCTGCCGGGGCAAGCGGTGCTGCACCGCCTCGGTCACGTCGCGTGACCGGGGCTCTGCCGATCGAAAAGTAAGAGTCTCCCCGAAACAACGGAAAGGTGCTGGAGTATGGACTCCGCATACCAGATCGTCACGCGCAACCTGGCCGAGCACTTCGAGGTCGACCCGGCCCGGCTCACCCCGGAGACCACCCTGGAGCAGCTGGAACTCGACTCGCTGTCGATCCTCGAGTTCGGGCTCCTGCTGCAGGAGGAGACCGGGGTCCGGCGGCTCGACGAGGGCGTGGTCACGTTCCGGACCACACTCGGCGCGATCGCCGCCACGCTGGACAACCAGCGGACGGGCGGATCGGCCGGCACCGAGGTCCGCATGGTGACCGGGGCGGTCCTGGCCGGGGACCGGTGAGCGCCCGCGACGCGGTGGCGGTGACCGGGCTCGGCCTGGTCACCCCGGCCGGGGTCGGCGCCGCCGCCACCTGGGCCGGACTGATCGAGGGCCGGTCCACGGCCGCCCGGGATCCGGAGCTGGTCGGCCTGCCGGTCGCGTTCAGCTGCCGGGTGACCGATTTCGACGGCGCGGCCCTGCTCGGGCACCGGCTCAACCGGCGGCTCGACCCGTTCGGCCGGTTCGCGGTCGCCGCCACCCGGGAGGCCGTGGCCGACGCCGGCCTGGGCCCGACGCTGTGGGAGCCGGAGCGGGTCGCCGTGATCCTCGGGGTCGGGGCCAGCAGCATGAGCGGCACCGAGACCGCGGTCGAGATGGTCCTGGAAGGGCAGCCCGACCGGGTCTCGCCGTTCGCGCTGCCGCGGACGCTGCCCAACATGGCCGCCGCCGAGGCCGCCCTGGACCTGGGGACGCAGGGCCCGTGCTTCACGGTCAGCAGCGCCTGCGCCTCGGGCGCGCACGCGCTCGGCGTGGCCCGCGACCTGCTGCTGGCCGGGGTCTGCGACGTGGTGATCGCCGGCGGCGCCGAGTCCGGCCGCAGCCGTACGTCGGCCGCGTGCTTCGCCCGGATCGGGGCGCTCTCCACCCGCGGCGACGAGCCGCAGCTGGCGTCCCGGCCGTTCGACCTGGACCGGGACGGGTTCGTGCTCGGCGAGGGGGCCGGCATCCTGGTCCTGGAACGGGCCGCCGACGCCCGGGCCCGCGGGGCTCGCGTGCGGGCCTACCTGTCCGGCTACGGTGCCTCGGCCGACGCCCACCACATCACCGCCCCGCACCCGCAGGGCCGCGGCGCCGTCCGGGCGATCCGGGCCGCGCTGGACGACGCCGGCCTCGACCCGGCGGCCATCGGGCACGTCAACGCCCACGCGACCAGCACGCCGATGAACGACGTGGTGGAGGCGGCGGCGCTCGGCGAGGTGTTCGGGTCGTCGGCCCCGGCGGTCACCGCGTTCAAGGGCGTGCTCGGGCACGCGATGGGCGCGTCCGGCGCGATCGAGGCGGCCGGGGTCGTCCTGTCGCTGGAACGGGGACTGCTGCCGCCGATCGCCAACCTGGACAAGCTCGACCCGGCGATCGACCTGAACGTGGTGACCGGCCGGCCCCGCCAGGCCCGCCGGGCCCCGGCGGTCAGCACGTCGTTCGGTTTCGGCGGCCAGAACGCGGCGCTGGTCTTCAGCCCCGCCTAGGTCGCGTTGCGGAATTCGGCCCGGTTCAGGCGGACCGGCAGCGAGGTCGGCTCCGGGATGATGTCGTTGCGCCAGGTGGCCTCACCGGCCGTCGACAGGCGGGGAAAGCGCTGGTAGAGCCCGACCAGCGCGATCCTCGCCTGCTGCCGGGCCAGGGTCGCGCCCAGGCAGTAGTGGGGGCCGTGCCCGAACGACAGATGCCGCGGCTCGCCCTGACGGCGGCCCGGGCAGGCCTGATCGGGATCCGCGTAGGCGCGCGGATCCCGGTTGGCGGCGGCCACCGCGGGCATGACCAGCGCGCCGGCCGGCACCGGGGTGCCCCACAGGTCCAGGTCGTCGGTCGCGTACCGGTGGCTGGCCAGCGGGAACGGCGCGCAGAGCCGGATCAGCTCCTCGGCCACCGCCTCGTGCGCGGTCGCGTCATCCCCGGCCAGCATCGCCGCCAGCTCGGCCCCGCCGCAGTAGCCCGACCCGGCGTCGGCCGCCGGCGGGGCGGACAGCAGCAGCACGGCCCGGGGGAAGAACATCGACATCGAGTGCGCGCCGGCCACCAGCAGCATGTTCAGCAGCGAGGTCAGCTCGACCAGGGTGATCTCCCGGTCCTGCCGGGCCTTGCCGAGCATGCCGAGCAGCGTGTCCTCGCCGGCGTGGTCCTTGGCCAGACGGAACCAGATCTGCGTCAGGTCGGCCGAGGCCGCGCGCAGCCGTGGGCACCCGGTCGTGCCGCTTCCGGTGATTACGTGCACCAGTTCCTGCAGGTGGGGCGTCTCGGCCTGGGGGATACCGACGATCTCGGCCAGGATCCGCATCGGCAGCGGCCGGGTGAACGCGGTGACCAGGTCGACCTCGGCCGGCCCGGCGGCCAGGTCGTCGAGCAGGCCGTCGACGTGCCGTTCGATGATCGCCGGCCATCCGGCCGAGGCGGCCCGCGACCACCAGCCGTTCAGCAGCCGCCGCAGCCGGGTGTGGTCCTGTCCGTCGGTGCTCAGCAACTGCCGCCCGCTGACCCAGATGGTCTCCGGGCCGGGGCTGCCGGCCGCCGGGACCCGGGCGCGGTCCTTGCGCAGGCGGGGATCGGCGAACGCGGTCCGCGCCTCCTGGAAACGGGTCACCAGATAGACGGGCGGGATGCCGGGCAGCGCGACCCGGTGCACCGGGCCCGCCTCGCGCAGGTCGTGGAGTCGGCCGCCGGGATCACGGCGGTAGTCGTCGGTACCGAAGACAGCCTCAAGCGTCATCCGGACATAATTGCCCAAAACGGTCAGAACGTACAGCGGGGCCGGGGGTGTTCCCGGACATCTGGCACACCCCCGGCCCGGGTCAGCTCGCCGAGGCCGAGTAGCTGTTGGTGACGAAGTTCAGGCCGCCGCTGGACGACGTGATCTCGTACCCGAACTGGATGTTGCCCAGCGTGACGTCGCCGAACCAGCCCTTGCCCTTGATCCAGTTCATGATCGCCTTGATGTCGACCGTGCCCGAGCTGGTGTTGCTCGTGCGCACGAAGGAGAAGACCGCGTTGGCGCCGTTCGATCCGCGGTAGACGCTCCACGAGTGGCCACCCACCGTGACCGAGGTCTGCAGCGAGCCGATCGGGCCGACGGCGCCCGTCTTGTTCATCCACAACATGATCTCGTACGCGTTGTTGTCGGCCCAGATGTCGTAGGCCGTGGTGTAGGCCCCGCTGCCCGGAACGGTCACGTTGAAGCTGCTTGTGGCGCTGCCGAGCGCGCTCAGCTTCTTGTTCACGCTCTTGCTGGCGTTCGGGTACGCCTTCACCCCGCCGGTGTTCGGGTGATTGGCCCAGACACCCCAGTTGCTGTACGAGTTGGCCCAGATGCTCTGCGGGCCGGCGCCGCTGCCCCAGATGTTGTTGTACAGCGTGTAGCCGCCGTTGCTCCAGGTCGCCCACTGGTCGGACGAGCCCCAGGTTGCGGCGTGCGCGGCCTGCGGGGCGACGAACAGCAGTGCGGCGGCGACCCAGGTGGCCAGCAGGATCCGTAGTTTGCGCATGAAGCGCCTCCTCGGGGGATGGCGGCGCCGTTGATCGACTCGTCGAAGCGCTTCGACGATGGGGGATGGATCATCGGCGTCGCTCGATGTCTTGTGGCCTCAAGCTATCACGTTCATTGCCGGCGTGTTACCGCCCAAGTGATTGACGAATCTGGATCGGAGCGCCTAACGTGCCCGGTAGGAAAGCCCTTTCCCCCAGCTCGGGCCCAGGAGGCATGATGTACCGCCGAACACTCCTCTCCGCCGCCGCGCTGGGCGGCGCCGTCGCCTGGTCCGCCCCGGCCGGCGCCGCTCCCCGACGAATCGACGTGATCGTCGAACCCGGCACCAGCATCCAGTCCGTGGTCGACGCGGCACCTGCGGGCGCGGTCACGCCGTACGTCATAGGAATTCGCCCCGGGGTTTATCCCGGCCAAGTCATCGTGCCCGCCGACCGGACCTTCCTCGAATTCCGCGGCCTCGGACGCGCGCCGGGCGACGTGGTGATCGCCGACGACCGCGCCAACGGCACCCTCAAACCCGACGGCACCCCGTGGGGGGACCTCGGGCAGCGCCTCGGTGACCCTCAGTGGCGCCGACTTCCGCGCGACCAACCTGACCTTCGCCAACCTGTTCGACGAGGCCGCCCACCCGGAGATCGCCAACCGGCAGGCCGTCGCCGTGCTCACCCGGGCCGACCGGCTGATCTTCGACCGGGTGCGGTTCCTGGCCAACCAGGACACCCTGTACGTCAACAGCACCGCGGCCGGCGTGATCGCCCGCTCCTACTTCCGGGACTGCTACGTCGAAGGCGACGTCGACTTCATCTTCGGGCGCGGCACCGGAGTCTTCGCCCGATGCCACATCCACTCGCTGAACCGCGGCAGCACCCCCAACGGGTACGTGACCGCGCCCAGCACCGACATCACCACCCCGCACGGCCTGCTGTTCAGCCGCTGCCGCCTCACCTCGGACGCGCCCGCCGGAACCGTGTTCCTGGGCCGCCCCTGGCACCCGAGCAACGACCCCAACGCCATCGGGCAGACCCTCATCCGCGAATCGTGGATCGGCGACCACATCGGCGCCACCGCGTGGAGCGACTTCGGGACCTGGCCGTGGCGCGACGCCCGCCTCGCCGAATACCGCAACTACGGGCCGGGCGCGCTGCACGGCGACGACCGGCCGCAGCTGACCCGGGCCGAAGCCGCCGAAAACGAGATCACCGACTTCCTCGGCGACTGGAAGGTGTGCTGAGGCGGACCGTCCCATCCCGGCCCGCAACGGCCATGCCGGCGCCGGGTCAGGATCGGTCCTCAGGTGTCGCGCCTCAGGACCTTGGCTTCCACTGCGACCGAGGCAGGAGCCCGTCGTCGTACGCGATCATTTCGTCGTAGACCTGTTGCCAGGTCAGGCCGTTGACGATCCAGCCTTCGTGGCGGCCCGCCTCCTGCACAAGACGTCGGGTCGACCACAGGTCCAGTCGATGGTGGTGGCCGTTGTCGCGTAGCCAGCGTGCTTCCCGGCTCGCGCGACGGCGTCCGTCGCCGTCATCGATTAGGACGAACACGTTCTCGCCCTGCTGCACGAAGACCGACGCGTGCGCCAGCACCATGATCTCGCCGAGACTCTTCCCGCTACGCACCCGATCCTGCGCGGGCATGCCGCTGATCCTGGCCACCGCGTCGATGAACCGGCTGGTGGTGAGCTCGTCGGGCAGGATCTCGACACGCTGCGAACTCTTCAGGCGGTTCCAGGTGCTGAGCACAGCGGTGTTCCGGAAGCGCGGGTCCTTGCTCATTCCTGTGATCTCGCCGTCGACACGAGCCGGGGCGGCCAGTCGTAGTTTCTGCGACTCCGCCACCTGGATCAGGATGTTCTGCTGGCCGACGGCGAGAAAGTTCAGGGATGGGCCCGCGTCGAGCAGGATGCTCACGGGGCAGGCTCCTCCCGTTCGGCATCGAGGAAGAGTGGAGCATCGTCGTCCCACTCGTCGTCTCCGTCGACCGGCTGTGCGGTGCCCAGTTCGTTTGCCAGCTCGGTGGGACTCTGCCCGTACCAGGAGGCCAGCTCGCCGATGCCGAGAACGCCACGCCGATAGCCCTCGACGGCGCGGGCCATCAGCGACTGTGGCGCGCGCGGGACCGAAGAATCGGCCGCGAGCGCACGGTACTGGCTGCCCCAGCCGAAGGTCGTCGCCAGGTTCGCCGCTGATCGGGCACTCCACGCCGTGCATGTCTCACCGTCGATCAACCCGGCTGTGCGCAGCTGGATCGCGGCGATGTACGGAGACACCTCGAACTCCTGCACCAGATCGGAGAGATCGGTCAGAACGACGCTCGCCGAGGCGAAGCGGTGGTGGACGGCATCCAACGGAAGGAGGAGATGCCGCGCGAACGCGTCCGCGCGGATCTCTTCCGGAGACCGCTCGCCGGGAGCCAACCGGATGTCACGGTCGAGGTCGCCGGCGACCACATGCCCGACCTCGTGCGCGATCGACGAACGTTGCCGCATCGGATGCGGTGTGGCCGCCACGGCTATCACGACGCGGCCGGTGACCGGGTCGCGCATCGAAAGCCCGTGCTCCGTTTCGGGCACGTCGATGCTGATGACGTCCACCTCGATGGTGACGTGAACCAGCTCGTGCATGTCCTTGATCGGTCCGTCGCCGAGCCTGTGCCTGGCCCGGAAGCTGTCCGCGAGCTGCTGTGCCCGCTGTTCGTTCGCGCTCAGCTCGGGCTCCTAGATGCCGTGGTCGGTCAGATAGCTGTCCAGCTCCAGGTAGGCGTAGAGGCGCTCGCGCATCACGGCCATGGAGCAGTGGTCACCATCGGTCCGGGCCGCGAATCGGGCACGCTCGCGCACCTCCGGCAGTCCGGTGATCACCGCGGCGCGGACGCCGAAGCAGTCGGCGAGCCGGACCAGCTCGTCGCCCCTCAGGGGGCGGTCGCCGCTCTCGATCCGTGAATAGGTCGGCTGAGAGACGTCGATCGCCCTGCGGGCCGCATCCTGCGAGACGCCGGCGGACTCGCGGGCCGCGCGCACCCGTCGGCCGAGTTCGCCCTGGTCAATCTGCATCTGAATAACCTCCCATCGGTTATTCATGATGACAGGTGTGCATGCGGTCCGGCAACCCGAGGAGGGTCCGTCGGCGTTTCGAGTCGATGACGGCACCCGCTGTCAGTGCCGGCCGCAGCGATCAGGCCGGCGCCGGCAGCTGTCGTCGGTCTGCTGGTGACCGTGAGCCAAGTCGGCCGGGTGGGGCCTCCTCGTCATACGTTGAGCGCGGCGGGGGTGAGGGCCGGCCGGGTTGTGGCGGCCCAGCGGGTGAGGGGGAGGTAGAGCAGGCCGCCGGCGGCGAACAGGGTGGCCAGGACGAGCCAGCCGGTCGAGTGCAGGCCCAGGACGCAGGCGGTGACCAGCGGTGGGGCGATCATGTCGCCCAGGCCGCGGCCGGCGAAGTAGGTGCCCTGGTACTGGCCTTGGGCCCAGGACGGCGCGATCTCGAAGAGGATTCCCCAGCTGCCGGTGGACAGCAGGAGTTCGCCGAGGACGTGGACGACCGCGGCCAGGGCGATCATGGTGGCGGCCGGCCAGGGGGAGCGGCCGCCGGTGAGGGCGAGCAGGCCGCAGGACAGGGCGATCACCGTGGTGCCGCGCAGGGCGGATCGGCGGGCGGCGGGGAGGTCGTGGACGTCGCGGGCCATGCGGACCTGCAGGAGCACGCAGCCGGCCGTGTTGATCACCAGGGCGACCGAGATCAGCCAGAGCGGGGCGTGGGCGCCGGTGGCCAGCCACAGGGGCAGGCCGATGCCGAACAGGTCGTTGTACGTGCTGGAGAGCAGGCCGTCCAGGGCGGCGAAGGCCAGGAACGGGCGGTCGCGCAGGGCGACCAGGCGGGGGCCGCCGGCCGGGGTGGTGCTGGGCGGCACCGGCGGGACGCGGGTGAGCAGGGCGGCGGCGACGAGGAAGGTGCTCGCGTCGACGAGCAGGATCACGACGTACGCGAAAGGGGTGTGGATCAGTAGTGGAATGCTGCCGGCCAGCGTGCCGAGCCCCATCCCGGCGTTGGTCACGGTGCGCATCTTCGCGCGCATCTGGAGGCGGCCGGCGGCGGCGAGGGCCCCGTTGGCGCCCTTGACCAGTGCCGTGGCGATCGCGATGAGGCAGCTGAGCAGGGCGAACGGCAGTACCGAGTGGACGGTGAGCAGGGCCGCGTAGGAGCCGGCGAGCACGATCATGGCCAGGATGGACAGCCGTTTCGGGCCGTAGCGGTCGGCGATGTAGCCGAGCGGGGTCATGGCGAGGACGCCGGCGGCCGCGCCCGCGCTGAGACCGATGGCGATCATCGCGGGGCTGAGCCCGGCGACCGTGGTCAGGAACAGCACGCTGGTGGTCAGGTAGGCGCCGTTGCCGAACGCGTTCACCAGCGTGGCGAGGAGCAGCACACGCATGTCCACATCTAACAAGACGTACGTACGGTTTGCAGCCAGCCCAGCAACCAGCCCAGCAGCCAGCGCAGCAACCAGCCCGGCCGCCGTCGCGAATGAATGAATTGTCAAATGCTCATATAACAAATCATGGACACAACCGTTGACGCATTTTTTCACCCCTTTATCGGCTGGCCCCGAAACCCGTTGTCGGATATGTTGAGAAAAGCGCCGGTGAAATCGGGAGACACAGATGCTCAGTCTCACGCCGAGAATCGACACAACCATTCAGTCCCTGCTCGACGACCGCGACTACCTGGCCGAACTGCTCGACGCCCTGGGTTCGCCGCTGGCCGTGGTCCTGCCTCAACGGCTGCAGAAAAACGTCACGGCCTTCCGTGAGACGTACCGTCGGCATCACCTGTCGGGCCGTCTCTACTACGCCCACAAGGCGAATCGTTCTCGGGCCCTGCTGCGCGAGCTGGCCGCCGGCGACACCGGGGTGGACGTGGCCTCGCTCGGCGAGTTGCAGCACGCGCTGGGCGCCGGTTTCACGCCGGACCGGATCGTCGCCACCGGCCCGAAGAACCGGGATTTCCTCTGGCTGGCCGCCCGCACCGGGGTGACGGTCAGCGCCGACTCCGGTGACGAGCTGGCCGAGCTGGCCGGCATCGTGGCCGGTCACCGGCTGCCCCGGGTGCCGGTCACGCTGCGGCTGTCCGGGTTCACCTCGACCGGTGTGCGGGTGCTGGCCCGGCGCAGCCGTTTCGGTACCCCGGTCGGCGAGCTGGCCGACGCCCTCGACCTGCTGGAGAAGCGTTCCGACCAGCTCGAACTGACCGGCGTGGCCTACCACCTGGACACCGTCGCGCTGCCGGAGAAGGCCGTCGCGCTGGAGAGTTGCCTGGTCGCGCTGGACGAGTGCCGGGCTCGCGGGTTGCGGCCGCGGTCGCTGGACATCGGCGGCGGTTTCGGCGTGAACTATCTGGCCGACGGTGCCGAGTGGGATCGGTGGACGTCCGAGCTGGGCCAGGCCGTGCTCGGCCGCCGGGCGCCGCTGACCTGGGACAACCATGGGTACGGGCTGCGCGCCGAGAACGGCACCTTGCGAGGAAATCTCGCACTGTATCCGGCATATCGCCCGATCGTCGGAGCCGCCTACCTCGACCGGCTGCTCGGCACCCCCGCGCCGGAACGCGGCCGCCCCCTCGGCGAGCTGCTGCTGGACCACATGTACGACCTGGACGTCGAGCCGGGACGAGCCCTGCTCGACCAGTGCGGTCTGATCTTGGCGCGCGTGGTGGAAACCAGCAACGACGAGGTGAGGCTGGACATCAACGCCCGCGACGTGAGCCTGGAGGAGCACGGCGTCCTGATGGACCCCGTCGTCATCCCGAGAACCGGCGACCGCCGCCCCGGCCCGGCCGGCGTCTACCTGCTCGGCAACCTCTGCCTCGAATCCGACCTGATCACCCGCCGCAAGGTGTACCTACCGGTGATCCCCCGCCCCGGCGACCTGCTCGCCTTCGTCAACACCGCCGGCTACTTCATGGACTTCAGCGCCACGCAGGCCCTGCACCAGCCGCTCGCCCGCAAGGTCGCGGTCTACACGTCCGGCGGCGTCCGCCGGTGGTGCCTGGACGAGCAGTACTGGCCGGTGCACACCCGGCAGGAGGTCCCGTGAGACACGACGACATCACCGAGGCGATCGGCAACACGCCCCTGGTGCGCATCGATCCGGCCGTGCACGGCCTGGCCAACATCGACCTGTACGCGAAGCTGGAACTGCTCAACCCGTTCGGCTCGGTCAAGGACCGCGCCGCCTGGGGCATGGCCCGCCCGCTGCTGGCCGGCGCCCGGCCCGGTGACACCGTGGTCGAGCTGTCCAGCGGGAACACCGCCAAGGCCCTGGCCCTGCTGGCCGGCATGCACGGCCTGCCGTTCAAGAGCGTCACCAACCGGATGCGGGTGCCCGAGGTCAAGGAGCTGCTGCTCCTGCTCGGCGCCGAGATCGACGAGCTGCCCGGCCGGTCCGAGTGCCTCGACCCGGCCGACACCGACGACCCGCTGACCCGGATGCACCGGCA
Source organism: Actinoplanes sp. HUAS TT8 (assembly GCF_051380535.1). Classification (NCBI taxonomy): domain Bacteria; kingdom Bacillati; phylum Actinomycetota; class Actinomycetes; order Micromonosporales; family Micromonosporaceae; genus Actinoplanes; species Actinoplanes sp. HUAS TT8. The sequence continues at coordinate 606,718 of NZ_CP195646.1, forward strand.
GCTGGCGCTGGAACAGACCGGTTACCTGCACACCGACCAGTACTTCAACCAGCGCAACGTCGACGCGCACGCGCACGGCACCGGCCCGGAGATCGTCAAGGACCTGGACGGCCGCGCACCGGACTGGTTCGTCGCCTGCGTCGGCACGGCCGGCTCGTCGACCGGGGTCGCCCGGGTTCTGCGCCAGCACAATCCCGAGGTCGAGGTGGTCGGCCTGGTCGCCGCCAAGGGCGACTTCGTGCCCGGGATCCGGACGATCGACGAGGCGCACGAGGTCGGCCTGTTCGACCCGGGCGTCTACGACCGGCTGGAGACGGTCACCGCCGAGGAGGCGATCGACGGGCTGCTCACCCTGGTCCGCCGGTGCGGGATCCTGACCGGGCCGACCGGCGGGGGCGCGTTCGCCGGGGCGCTGCGCCGCCTGCGGGCGGTCGACGGGTCCCTGACCAGCCGCAAGACCGCTGTGTTCATCGTCTGCGACAGAATCGAGAGCTATCTTTCGTACGTCCGTGACCGCCGCCCGGAAATTTTCGGGCGACCACCGCGGCGCAACACCACCCGCACCCTGACCGACGCCGAGCTCACGGCCGCGCCGGAGATGTCCGTCGAGGCCGCCCAGCGCCGGCTCGGCGGGACCGACACCCTGGTCGTGGACCTGCGCAACCCGTACGCCTATCAGGCTCTTCATCTGGCCGGCTCGATCAACATCGTCGACGAGGTGTTCGCCGACCTGCTGCACGCCGGGCTCCCGTTCAGCCGCCGCCGGCCGATCCTGCTGGTCTGCCCGGTCGGCGAGAAGTCGGCGCGTTACGCGGCCCTGCTGCACCGGATGGGCCACCCGGACGTGCACTCCCTGGCCGGCGGGATCATCGCCTGGCGCGACGCCGGAGCCGAGCTTGTCCGCGACTGACCTCACCGCCTGGCAGCGCGAGCTGCGCGCCCAGTTCCCGATCGTGACCGCCCACCCGGACGTCGCCTACCTGGACAGCGCCGCCACCGCGCAGAAGCCGCAGCCCGTCCTGGACGCCGTCCTGGACTACCTGACCAGCGAGAACGCGAACGCCGCCCGTGGCACCTACCCGTGGGCGAACCGGACCACGGTCCGCATCGAGCGGGCCCGCGACCGGCTGCGTGCGTTCCTCGGCGACCCCGAACCCAACCGGACCGGGGTCCACTTCGTCAGCGGCGCCACCGAGGGCCTGCGCGCGATCGCCCGCGACTGGCTCGCCCCGCAGCTGCGCGACGGCGACGAGATCGTGGTCCCGCACGCCGATCACAGCGCCAACATCGTCGCCTGGCAGGAGGCGGCCGCCCTGGCCCGGGCCCGCGGCGACCGGGTCACGCTGATCCCGATGCCCTACGACGCCGCCCACGACTACGACGCGGTCCGCCTGGCCGACCTGGTCACACCCCGGACCAGGATGATCGCGGCGACCCACGTGCACCACGTCTACGGCAACGACATGCAGGTCACCCGGCTGCGCGACGCCGCCGGGCCGGGCGTGCCGATCTGCCTGGACGCCGCGCAGAGCATCGGTCACCTGCCGATCTCGCTCGACACGCTCGACGTCGACTTCCTGGTCTTCTCCGGCCACAAGGCGATGGCGCTGCCCGGCACCGGCGCGATCTGGTCCCGTAACCGGCGCGGCCCGGCCTACGCGCCGGCCGGCTGGGCGGGCACGCCCAACACGGCCGGGATCGTCAGCCTGGCCGCGGCCCTGGACTGGCTGGACGCGGCCGGCCCGGAGCGGATCGCCGCCTGGACCCGCGACCTCGGCGCGCGGCTGACCGCTGGTCTCGCGACCCTGGACGCCTACGAGGTGCTGGGCTGCCAGACCAGCCTCACCGCCGAGTCCACGGTCCAGCGCCGGCAGGGCATCGTGACGTTCCGCCACCGCACGATCAGCTCCAACGACCTCGGTTTCATCCTGGCCGCCGACGGGTTCCTGGTCCGCGCCGACGGTCACTGTCAAGGCGATCAGGGCGAGAAGACCGCTTCGGTACGGGTGAGCACCCACGTCCACAACACCACGGGCGAGATCGACCGCCTGCTGACCCGGCTCGCCGACCTGAACGACGGCTGACCACGACTACCCCACCGGCAGGACCACCACCGCGTCCAGGCCGGTCGGCGCGGCCGGCTCCAGCCGCGCGTCGCCGCCGGCCGCCTCGGCCAGCTTGCGGACCAGGGCCAGCCCGAGCCCGGTCCCGCCCTTGGGCGCGCCCGGCGCCCGCCAGAACGGTTCGAGCGCCCGCACCCGCTGCTCCCCGCTGAGCCCGGGCCCGGCGTCCACCACGTGCAGCTCGACCGTGGCCGACACCGGCCGCCACGAGACCTGGACCGTGCTGCCGGGCGGCGCCACGGCCAGCGCGTTGGACAGAAGGTTGTCCAGAATCTGCTCGACGGAACCGCTGATCGCCCGTACGCGCACCTGCTCTTGACCGGAAATGGTCACCGAGACGTCGCGGTCGGCGGCCATCGGGCGCCACAACGCCGCCCGCTCCTCGGCCGCGTCGGTCAGCCGCACGGTCTCCGGCGCGCCCGGGCTGTGGGTCATCGCCAGCAGCGTGTCGACCATGGTGGCCAGCCGGTCGGTCTCGACCAGCGCCGCCCGCAGGTTGGCCTGGCCCGCCGGCCCGATGTCCGGCTCCAGGTTCTCCAGGCGCAGCCGCATCGCGGCCAGAGGGGTCTTGAGCTGGTGCGACGCGTGCCCGAGGAACGACCGCTGGGATGCGATCAACTCCTGGACCCGGGTGGCCGTGGTAGTGAACGTGGCGGCCAGCCGACGCAGCTCGGGCGGCCCGCTCGTGGTCGACGCGGCCGGCGTCACCCCCTCGGCCAGCCGGCGCGTGGCCAGCTCCAGAGCCCGCACCGGACGGGCGATCCACCGGGCCAGCGCGGCCGCGATCAGCGCACCGACGCCGAGCACGATCACACCGACCACGGCCAGCAGCGTCCAGAACTGGTGGACCCGTCCGGCCATCGACGCGGTCGAGATCGTCACCCGGACCGCGCCCTGCTCCGGATTGCCGGGGTGGATCGGCACGGCCACCGACATGGCCCCGTCCGACGACGCGTTGATCACCTGCGCCTGACCGGAAAGGATCGTCGCCAGCTCGGGCGGTGCGGTGCCGCGGTCGACCACCTCGACCCGGGCGTTCCACCGCTGCCCGAACTGGCGGGCCAGCGCGTCCACCTGGTCCGGCGACGCGTCGACGAATGCGGCCAGGACCTCGGCGTCATGTTCCAGCTGGGCCGACGCGTGCTGCTGCTCGCCGCGGGCGAAGACCAGGCCGAGCGGCAGGGCCAGCCCGACCAGCACCACGAGGGTCAGCGAGAGGTAGGTGAGCAGCAGGCGGCGGATCATGTCGGGTCCTACGCGCCGGGATCGGCCCGGGTTCAACCGTTCCCGGCCCCGATCCGTACCTCCGGACATGCGGATTCTCCTGGTCGAGGACGACGAGTCGATCGCCGAGCCCCTGATGGACGGGCTCGGCCGCTACGGCATCCGGTCGCGTCACGTCGCCACCGGCGCCGCCGCCCTGGCCGCCCCGCTCGACGACTTCGTCCTGCTCGACCTGGGCCTGCCCGACATCGACGGGATCGACGTGTGCCGTGAGCTGCGCCGGGCCAGCGACGTGCCGATCATCATGCTGACCGCGCGGGGCGACGAGTCGGACCGGGTGCTCGGCCTGGAGATCGGCGCCGACGACTACGTGGCCAAGCCGTTCAGCACCCGGGAACTGGTGGCCCGGATGCGCGCGATCAGCCGCCGCACGACCCCGCGCCCGCACCGGGAGCTGGGCCCGCTGGTCATCGACGAACGCGCCCGGCAGGCCGTCCTGAACGGCGAGGTGCTGCCCCTGACCCCGAAGGAGTACCAGCTCCTGGCCCTGCTGGCGGCCGACCCGGGCGCGGTCGTGGACCGCCGGCGGATCCTGGAGACGGTGTGGGAGCCGAACTTCTTCGGCCGGGGCAAGACCCTCGACTTCCACGTCGCCACGCTGCGGCGCAAGCTGGGTGACCCGCGCTGGATCGAGAACCGGCGCGGCGTCGGCTTCCGCCTGGTCGTGCCCTAACCGGCCTGGATCGGGCGGGCCGAGATCAGGCCGTCACGGTCGGCCACCAGCAGCGTCGTCCCGCCGATCACGGCCAGCGCCTCGGGCCGCCCCGGCACCCGGTGCCGCAGCGCCGCGGTGGCGTAGCCGTGGCAGTCCACGTGCGAGCCGCCCGAGCAGGTGAACACCCGGCCGGCGGCCACGACCGCGCTGTCCACGCTCTCGGTGCCCGGTGACGACCACCGCGCGACCACGCCCTCGCCGACCACGATCTCCTTGAGCCCGCCCTCGCCGGCCAGGTAGACCCGGTCGTCCTGGACCCACATCCGCTCCGGGTACTCGCCCTGGTCCCAGCACCACAGCAGCGCCCCGCCGGGCGTGAGCACCCGCAGCCCGCCGCGGTGACCGGCCAGCACCCGGTTGCCGCCGGCGAGATACGCGGCGGCCCGCACCGGCCCGCCGATCACGTCCAGGGTCCGCCCGTCGGCCGCGTCGAGCTCGACCGCGCCGACCGCCGTGGCCACGATCAGCCGCTCCCCGGCCGGGTCGGCGGCCAGCGTGTACGGCGCCGCCGGCAGCCGCCGCTCCCACCCGAGCGTCCCGTCGCCGGCCAGCCGGAACACCCGCCCGTCGGCCGTACCGCCGACCACGCCGCCGGGCACCGGCGCGACGTGCCGGGTGGCGCCGTACCCGGTGGTCAGCTGGGCGTCCACCCACAGTTCGAGCCCGTCCCAGCGCAGCCGCGCGACCCCGCGGTCGGTCGCCACCCAGGCCAGGTCGCCGTCGGCCGCCAGGTCCCAGACCGTGCGCCGTTCCAGCCGTACCTCGTCGAGCGGCTCGGCTGCCGCCTCGAAACCGTCGCCGGGCACCCGCGGGCCCTCGTCCAGCACCGATGTGACCTCGCCGGTCGCCGCGTCGACGGTGGCCACGCAGAGCCAGTCGCCGCGGACGAACTGCACCAGGAAGGCGTACCGGCCGTACTCCCAGGTCGTGCTGACCGCGGCCACCCGCCCGCCACCGGCCTCACGCAACGCCCGGTCCACCGCGTTTCCGACATCGAGCGCCGACACCACCTCGTGCATGTCCCACCTCCACCGGGGATGACCGTTCGTCGAGGTAGACGCGCCGCCGAGCACGCCGGTCGAGGGTGCGGCCGAACCCTGCCCCGGCCCTGGACAGTTTCTATACCTTCTTATCCGGGCCTTAACGATCGGACAGCGTGCTGATAGGCCGCCGAGCGCGAACCTCTTACCAGTCCGAACGAGCTGGAGGTTCCACACATGTTCAAGATCCGTACCGCCGTCTTCGTCGCCACCGGCGCTCTCGCCGCCCTGGGTGTCGCCGGCACCGCCCTCGCCGCCGACGGTGGCTTCTCGGCCTCGGCTTCGCCGTCGGCAAGTGCGACTTCTTCCGTACGGGGATCCGCCGCGGTGAGCGTGGAAGCGGCCAAGGAGATCGCCGTCCGGGTGGCCGGCGGCGGCTTCGTCGAGTCGGTGGAGCGCGAGACCGAGCACGGCCGGCCGGTGTTCAGCGTGGACGTGATCGTCGACGGGGTGGAGCACGACGTCTACGTGGACCGGGCGAACGGGGAGGTGCTGCGTCACCGGATCAAGGGTGGCGCCGACGTCCGCGTGTCCCCGTCGTCCTCGGCGACGCCCCGCACCTCCGCCTCCTCCCACGCCGAGCCCGGCGACGACAAGGGCGGTCTTCGCACCCGTGGTACGGAGGCCGGTGACGACAACGGTGGCCTGCGGACCCGGGGCACCGAGGCCGGTGACGACAACGGTGGCAGCCGCACCCGGGGCACCGAGGCCGGGGACGACAACGGTGGGTCGCGGGCCCGGGAGGCCGGGGACGACCACGGCGGCCGGGGCCGCGGCAGTGACGACAAGGGCGGCGACGACCACGGCCGCGGTGGCCACGGCTCGGACGACTGAGCCGCCCCGAGCGGCGGTCGCCAGGAATTCCGGCGGGCCGCCGCTCACCGCCGTACGGTGATAGAAAGGTTTTGTGATCTTCGATGACCTGGACGCCTATGTCAGCCAGCCGCGGCTCGCCGGCCTGCGGATCTCCCCGGACGGTGGCCGCCTGGTGGTCGGCGTGGGCACACCCGACCGCAAGGGCAGCCGCTACACGACGGCGCTCTGGGAACTCGACCCGGACGGCACCCGCCCGGCGCGCCGGCTGACCCACAGCGACAAGGGCGAGACCGCCGTCGGCTTCACGGACGCGGGCGACCTGCTGTTCACCTCGGCCCGCCCGGACCCGTCGGCCGACCCCGCCGAGGAGCCCGCCACCGCGTTGTGGCTGCTCCCGGCCGCTGGCGGCGACGCCCGGGTGATCGCCGCGCCGTCCGGTGGCGTGAGCGGCGCGGTGGTCAGCGGCGCGGGCACCGTCGTGTTCGGCTCCTCGCTGCTGCCGTCCTCGGACGACCAGGTCGCCGACCGCAAACTCCGCGAGCGCCGCAAGGAGACCGGGGTCAACGCGGTCCTGTACGAGGACTATCCGATCCGCTACTGGGACCACGCGTTCGGCCCGGAGCGCACCCGCCTGCTCACGGCCGACCTGGGCCCCGACGAGCACCCGGCCCTGCGCGACCTGACCGGGCACGTGGGCAACGCGTTCCCGGCGACACCGGAATGGGATCTGGCGCCGGACGGCCGTACCGTCGCGGCGATCTGGACCGTGACCGAACCGGCCGCCTCGCGCCGCGCCACCCTCGTCACGATCGACGTCGCCACCGGCGAACGCCGCACCCTGGCCGACGAACCGGCCTACGAGTTCGAGTCGCCGCGGATCTCCCCGGACGGCACCCGGGTCGCCGTCGTCGTCTACCGCCGCTCCACCGCGGGCGACCCGGGCGACCGCTGGCTGGCCGTGATCCCCCTGGCCGGCGGCCCGGTGCGCGACCTGACCCGGGACTGGGACCGCTGGCCGGCCGACCCCCGCTGGACCCCGGACTCGGCCTCGCTGATCGTGAACGCCGACCACGACGGCCGCGGGCCGCTCTGGCGGGTCGACGCGACGACCGGCCAGGTCACCCGGCTCACCGGCGACGACGGGTCGTACCTGGACGCCCAGGTCGCGCCCGACGGCCGCGCCGTCTACGCGCTGCGCTCAGCTGTCGACAGCCCGCCCGCCCCGGTGCGGGTCGGGCTCGACGGCACCATCACCCACCTGGCCGGCCCGGCCGAACCGGTCGACCTGCCCGGGACACTGACCGAGGTGACGGCCACGGCCGCCGACGGCACCCCGCTGCGGGCCTGGCTGGTGCTGCCCGCGGGCGCCGGGTCCACGCCCGCGCCGCTGCTGCTGTGGATCCACGGCGGGCCGCTCGGCTCGTGGAACGGCTGGTCGTGGCGGTGGTGCCCGTGGCTCGCGGTGGCCCGCGGCTACGCCGTGCTGCTGCCCGACCCGGCTCTGTCGACCGGCTACGGCCACGAGTTCATCCGGCGCGGCTGGGGTACGTGGGGGTCGGCGCCGTACACCGACCTGATGGCCCTGACCGACGCCGCCGAGCAGCGTTCCGACATCGACGAGACCCGGACCGCGGCCATGGGCGGCAGCTTCGGCGGCTACATGGCCAACTGGATCGCCGGGCACACCGACCGGTTCACCGCCATCGTCTCGCACGCCTCGCTGTGGGCGCTCGACCAGATGTGGGGGACCAGCGACGTCGCCTACTACTGGCGGCGGGAGATGACCGAGGACGCGATGCGGGACAACTCACCGCACCGCTTCGCCGACCGGATCACCACCCCGATGCTGGTCATCCACGGCGACAAGGACTACCGCGTCCCGATCGGCGAAGGCCTGCGGCTGTGGTGGGACCTGCTGTCCCGCTCCAAGGCGGAGGACGGCACGACCCCGCACAAGTTCCTGTTCTTCCCGGACGAGAACCACTGGATCCTGACCCCGGGACACGCCAAGGTCTGGTACGCGACGACGTTCGCCTTCCTCGACCACCACGTCCACGACACCCCGTGGCAGCGCCCGGAGATCCTCGGCTGACACCTCTCCGATGTGGGGGTGACGATCCCGGTCGCCGCCTCCACATCGATAAACTGCCGACCGTGACGCTGCCGGAAGCCGGTTGGTCGGCCGAGGACCTCGATCGGACGCCCGGCCTCCCGCCGCGGGCGGAGATCATCGACGGGTCGCTCGTCACGCCCGGCCCGCAACAGCTCCTCCACATGAAGGCGCTGCGCCTGCTGGAGAACGCGCTCGCCCGCCTCGCCCCCTGGGATCAGTACCGCGCCCGCCGCGAGATGTCCGTCGTGCTCGGCCCGCGCCAGCGGCTGGAACCGGACGTGATGCTCGTCCACGCCGCCGCCGAGATCGGCCCTGGGGGCACCTGGTACCCGGCGGACGCGGTGATCCTGGTCGTCGAGGTCGTCTCCCCGGATTCGGAGGAGCGCGACCGCAAGCGGAAACCGCAGCTCTACGCGGACGCCGGCATCGAGTGGTTCTGGCGCGTCGAGGACGTCGACGGGAAGATCGTCCTCTACGCGTACGAGCTGGATCCGGCGATCCGTCAGTATTCGCCGCTGGGGATCTTCCACGATCGGGTCACCCTGACCGTTCCGTTCGCGATCGACATCGACCTCACCGAGATCGACCGTTTTTGAGCCGTCAGCGGGAGGGCAGGGCGGGGCGCTTGGCCCGGGCCGGGACGCCGGTGGCGCGTCGGCGCGGGGCCAGGTCGCCCTCCAGGCCGACCTCGTAGAGCGCGGCGTGCGTCCGTGACTGCTTGGCGTAACGCATGGCCGCCTCGGCCCGCTGGAACAGTTCGGTCGGGGTCGCCGCGTGGACCGGGTAGACGGCGCCGCCGACCGCCGCGTTGATCCGGACCTGGAAGCCGTCCAGGTCGGCCGGGCCCTGCACCGCGTCGAGCAGGCGGCGGGCCGTCTCCAGGCAGGCCGGCGCGGAGCCGACCTGGGGGAGCAGCACGGCGAACTCGTCGCCGCCGATCCGGGCCACCATGTCGCCGTCGCGGACCGCACCGAGCAGCCGGGACGCCACCGACTGCAGCAGCAGGTCGCCGATCCGGGGGCCGAGCGTCTCGTTGACGTCGGCCAGGCCGTCCAGGTCGATCACGACCAGTCCGGCCGGTTCCTGCTCGGAGTCGGCGACCGGCAGGGTCCGCTCGACCCGGGTCATCATCGCGGCCCGGTTGGGCAGGCCGGTCAGCTCGTCGACCGGGGGTACGTCGTCGGCCGGGTCGTGCTCGGGGGCGGGCAGCAGCAGGTGGGCGGCGGTCGCGAGGAGGGCCAGGTCGTACGCGAGCACGGTCCCGATCGCCCACAGGCTGGTGACGCCGGCGACGGCCAGTGCGGCCAGTGCGCACACGCCGAGCCCGAGGCCGAGTATCACGGCCCGGGCGATCGCCTTCCCTCGTACCTCTCCGCCGGTCATGCCGCCATCATCGGCGGCCCGTTCGCGGCGTTGAGGAAAACTACGGGCAGTGCTCGGGTTCGCTCTCGAACTTCAGGGTCCCGACCGAGCCACCCCAGGTCACGCAGGTGTTCGCCGCGGTCGCTTTGATCGGCCCGGCGTAGTACTGGACCGAGCCGGACACGCTGGCGCGGGCCTGCCCCTGCGGTTGGACGAAGGCCGACGCGTCGCCCTTCTTGCCCAGCCCGGCCGTGCGCAGCGTGACCACGCAGTTCGACCCGTCGGAGTCGCGGTAGAGGAAGTAGATCCGGCCCTTGACCACGCCCGCGGGCGACTTCAGGTTCTGCTGGTCGAGCAGCTGGTAGCCGTCGCCGCAGACCTGGGACGGCTGGGTCTTGTTGGCTTCCTCGGTCTCTTCCGGGCCGGGCGTCGGGCTGCCGTCCTCGTCGGGCAGGGTCTGGTCGCCGTCGTCCTCGTCCGGGTCGGGCTGGTCGACCGTCTTGGTCGGTTCGGCGGTCTTCTTGCCGCCGCCGTTCTTGTGGGTCGGCGGGTTGGCGACCGGCCGGCTCGACTGCTGGACGATCCCGCCGGTGGCGGCCGCGGCCGCGTCCGGTTCGCCGTTGTGGGAGACGACCGCCCAGAGCACGCCGGCGCCGATCAGGACCAGGCCGATGGCGCTGGCGACGAGGGCCCGGTTGCGCCGGCGGCCGGAGTCGTCGGCCGGTTCGGGTTCGGGCGAGGGGAGCGGCCGCCCGTAGGAACCCGACGGCCGGTCGTAGGAACCGGACGGCCGGTCGTAGGAACCGGACTGGTAGGCCGCGGTGGCCGGCTGGTAGGGGGCGGGGGCCGCGGCGCCGGCCGCGTACGTCGGGTACGCCGGCGGTTCGGCCGGCCGCCGGACGGTCGGGGTTCCCCAGTTCCCCGGCGGCGCGGCGGGCGGGGCCGGCGGCCCGGCCGGGGCGCGCAGCGCGTTACGGGCGGCGTCGGCCAGGGCGGCCCCGCTCGGGAACCGCTGCGCCGGGTCCTTGGCCAGCGCCCGCAGCACCACCGCGGCGACCCCGCGGGGCACGTCCGGCGGCAGCACCGGCGGCTGCCCGTGGACCAGCTGACCGAGCACGGCCAGCGGGTTGTCGCCGACGTAGGGCGGCCGGCCGGTCAGGCACGCGTAGGCGACCGCGCCCAGCGCGTACACGTCGGTGGCGGCGGTCACCGGCTTGCCCTCGGCCTGCTCGGGCGCCATGTAGTTGACCGAGCCGAGCACCACGTTCGTACTGGTGATGCCCGTGATCCCGACCGAGCGGGCGATGCCGAAGTCGACCAGCACGATCGCGCCGCCGGGCCGGACCAGCAGGTTCCCCGGCTTCACGTCGCGGTGGATGATGCCCGACTGGTGGGCGGTGTGCAGCGCGTCGGCCATCCCGGCGACGATCGACATCGTCTCGCCGGGGCTCAGCCGGCCGGCCTGCTGGATCTTCGCGGACAGCGACGTGCCCTCGATGAACTCCATCACCAGGTAGTCGAAGCGGTCGCCGTTGACGACCGCGTTCTCCCCGTAGTCGTAGACCTGCACGATGCCGCCGTGCCGCAGCTGCGCCATCATGCGTGCCTCGGACCGGAACCGGGTGATGAACTCGCGGTCGTTCATCAATGCCGGCAGCAGCACCTTCACGGCGACGTCACGGTGCAGCAGCAGGTCGATGCCGCGCCACACCTCACCCATGCCGCCGGCCGCGATCCGTTGGGTCAGCTGGTAACGGCCGTTGAGCACGATTCCGGGGGAGAGCACCGGGACATGCTAATAGCCAAACCCAAAAAACAAGACCTGCCCCACGTACGACGTACGTCTCTTGATCTGTCCCGTGACACACCGTCGCGAGGTGATCCCCGATCCGTCTCCGGCGGCGCGCCTTGCGCGCGATCCGGCCGGTTGTCCGGGCGGTCCCGGTCCTCGGGAGGCGGCCCGGGGAACCGGCCGAGGCCCGGCCTGCGCATCGGGGGCGAAACGTCACTACCCGGCCGCGACCGGCTGATCATGGGGCGAAAGTTGCACCCCGACAAATCCGGAATGATACGAATATCCGGGTACTGACCAGCCAACCCCTCTGGATGACGATGAAACTCGGAGCATTGACAGCGGTCACGCTCGGACTCGCGGTGGCGGTGTGCGGATCCGCGGCCGCCCAGGCCGATCAGAGCGAGTCCTCGGACAAGAGCGCGACCTACTGCCGGATCCGGGTGCACGGCGGGATCCTGGCCAAGTACGAGAGCCTCGGCACCGACCGGGGCCGGCTCGGCTGCCCGCTCGGCATCGAGCAGCGGGCCCACGGCGGCGGGCGGATGCAGCAGTTCGACGGTGGTTCCATCTACTGGTCGCAGGAGACCGGCGCGCACGTGGTGGCCGGGCGGATCCTCGACGTGTGGCAGGGCAACGAGGGTGAGGCCGGCTGCATCGGCTACCCGGTCGACGAGGAGTCCGACGCGCCCGCCCACGGGGGTCGTCAGCAGCACTTCCAGCACGGGGTGATCTGGTACCTGTCGGACGGCAGCTACAGCGCGGTCTGCTGACCGTCCTCAGCGGCCGGCGATCCGGAAGACCGGGAAGCCCGGGGCGGCCGCCTCGATGTCGGCCTGCGGCGAGTCGGCCTTGAGCCCGTCGAAGAACGCGCCGGTCTCCCAGGCCCACTTGCGCAGGTAGAGCCGGATCAGCGCGGGCTTGTCGGCGTCGGCGATCTCCATCGGCACGAAGGGCTGCGAGCGCCGGCCCAGTCGCAGCTCGCCCTCGCCGGCCGCGCGCAGGTTGCGCACCCACTGGGTGTGCCCGCGCGGCGCCAGCAGGTACCGCTCGCCCTCGTGGGTGAAGACGTTGACGATCGTGGTGCGCACCTCGCCGCTCTTGCGGCCGCGCACGGCCAGCACGCGGCTGCCCATCAGGCTGACGCCGTGGGCGGTGAGCCACTTGGCGAAGTCGTTGAAGGCGTTGGTGGCGCTCTTGGGGGCCAGGTACCGCATGTCGTCCTCCTCGATTTCCGAGAGCACCGCTCTCGTCTGTTAACAGTGAAACCGGACAGCCGTTCTCTGTCAAGAGCAGTGCTCTCGCTCATCGAAGGCGCTTGACGTCTGTTACTCGGGCGAGTAAAAATTTACTCATGCGAGTAAACGACACGGTGGCGGCGAGCGCGCGACGGGCGCAGATCGTCACGGCCGCCATCGACACGATCGCCGAACTGGGCTACGGCAACGCGTCCTTCGCCCGCATCGCCAAGCGGGCCGGGATCAGCAGCACCCGGCTGATCTCCTACCACTTCGACGACAAGGCCGAACTGGTCCGGGCCGTCGTCGCCGCCGTCCTCACCGAGGCGGCCGAGCACATGGGCAAGCGGCTGCGCGTCGCCGACGGCCGGGTCGCGCTGCTCACCGCGTACATCGAATCGAATCTGGAATTCATCGCCGAGCACCCGACCGCCATCCGCGCGGTCATCGAGATCGCGGCGGCCGCCCGCGCCGAGGACGGCACCCCGCTGGTCGCCCCGGCCGGCGCCGACGACCCGGTCGCCCGGCTGGCCACGATGTTCCGCGAGGGTCAGGCGGCCGGCGAGTTCCGCGTCTTCGACCCGGTCGTCATGGCCGTCACCCTGCGCGCGGCGATCGACGCCGCGGCGAGCACCCCCGACCTCGACCCGCACGCCTACGCGGCCGAGCTGGTCGCCCTCTTCGTCCGAGCCATCCGGAAGGACCCCTCATGAACATGGCGGTAACAATGAAACCCCCCACCCGGTTCGCCCTCCTCCTCCCGATGATCATCGACTTCGGGCTGCCGCTCGTCGTCTACTACGGCCTGCGCGCGGCCGGCGTCGACCAGTGGTGGTCGCTGCTGCTCTCCGGTGTCGTGCCGGCCGTCGTGGTGATCGCCCGGTTCGTCCGCTCCCGCAAGATCGACTTCCTGGCCCTGTTCGTGCTCTCGATCGTCGCGCTCAGCGTCGGCGTCTCGGCGATGACCGGCGACGCGCGCACCATGCTGATCCGCGACGCCTGGGGCGGTCTGCTCGGTGGCCTGCTCGGGCTGTGGCTGCTGGCCTCGGTCCGGGTCGGCCGGCCCGCGCTGATGTACCTGATCCGCGCGTTCGTGCTGACCAAGGTCGGCCCCGAGGGCCTGCGCGCCTGGGAGAGCAAGTGGGACACCGACCGGGACTTCCGGCGCGCACTGCGACTGCTCACCTTCGTCTGGGGGTGTGCCAGCGTGCTCAACGTGCTGGTCACGCTGGCCGCGGCCTACCTGCTGCCGCTCGACCTGGCCCCCGCCGTGCTCAACGTCAGCTGGCCGGTGATCCTCGTCCCGACCCTGGTCTTCCACCTCTACTACACCAAGAAGAAGGACCTAAGAGCATGACCACCGATGGGGTACGGACGGAGCAGGCGACCTATGACGTGATCGTCGCCGGGGCCGGGCCGACCGGGCTGATGCTGGCCGGCGAGCTCGCCCTCGGCGGGGCCCGCGTGCTGGTGCTGGAGAAGCTGAGCGCCCGCACCGGGCAGTCCAAGGCGCTCAACCTGCAGCCCCGCTCGGCCGAGGTGCTGGCCTCGCGGGGACTGCTCGACGACATCCTGGCGCAGAAGCCGGTGCTGCTGCCGCGCGGGCACTTCGCCGGGATCCCGCTCGACTATTCAGAACTGGACACGCCCTACCCCTTTCAGATCGGCATCCCGCAGGCCCGGGTCGAGGAGCGGCTGGCCTCGTGGGCGGTCGGGCTCGGCGCCGAGATCCGCTACGGAGCCGCGGTCGGCGCGATCGCGCAGGACGCCGGCGGGGTGACGGTGGACGGGGTGCGGGCGTCCTTTCTGGTCGGTTGCGACGGGGCGCGTAGTGCCGTACGAAAGCAATCGGGTGTTGCCTTTGAAGGTCGTGACGCCCGGGTGTGTGCGCTGGTGGCGGATGTGACGCTGGCCGCCGGCGGGCCGGAGGACTGGGAGTTGCCGGCGCCGAAGGGCGACGGGATGCTGACCGTGCTGCCGCTGGGGGACGGAGTTTTCCGGATGCTGGCGGCCGGGCCGGCGCAGATGGCGGCCGGGCGCGACGACCCGATCCCGGACCGCGAACTGGCCGATGCGCTGGCCCGCGACGGGCTCGAACTGGGCGAGGTGCGGTGGGCCTCCCGGTTCACCGACACGACCCGGCAGGCTGATCGGTATCGGACGGGGCGGGTGTTCCTGGCCGGGGATGCGGCGCACATCCACTCGCCGGCCGGTGGGCAGGGGCTCAACCTCGGGCTGCAGGACGCGTTCAACCTGGGCTGGAAACTGGCCGAGGTGATCCGCGGGGAGGCCGGGGACGAACTGCTCGACACCTATCACGCCGAGCGGTATCCGGTGGCCGCGCGGGTCCTGCAGGCGAGCCGGGCCCAAGGGGTGCTGTTCGTGCCCGACGAGGACGTGGCGGCGCTGCGGGAAGTCTTCGGCGAACTGGTCGACGCGCGGGCGCTGGCCGCGCGGGTGGCCGGACTCGATCACGGCGACCGTGTGCCCGGCCTGGACCTGGCCCGGTTGCACGACGGCCGCCGGCACGTGATCGACGGGCTGCCCATCCGCCCCGACGGTTTCCGCGGTCAGACCGTTGCGAACTGGGTCCGGTAGAGCTCCTCGTAGCGGCCGCCGGCCTCCAGCAGCGTGGCGTGGGTGCCGCGCTCGACCACCCGGCCCTCCTCGATCACCAGGATCTGGTCGGCGGCCCGGACCGTGGACAACCGGTGGGCGATCACCACCGCGGTCCGGCCGGCCAGCGCCTCACCGAGCGCCGCCTGCACCGCCTGCTCGGACGTCGAGTCCAGATGAGCGGTCGCCTCGTCCAGCACCACCACCCGCGGCCGGGCCAGCAGCAGCCGCGCGATCGTCAGCCGCTGCCGTTCCCCGCCGGACAACCGGTAACCGCGCTCGCCGATCACCGTGTCCAACCCGTCCGGCAACGACCGCATCAGATCGGCGATGTGGGCCCGTTCCAGCACGTCCCAGATCTCCGCCTCGGTCGCCTCCGGCCGCGCGAGCAGCAGATTCGCCCGCACCGAGTCGTGGAACAGATGACCGTCCTGAGTGACCAGGCCGAGCGTGGCCCGCAGCGAGGCCGCGGTCAGGTCCCGCACGTCCACCCCGGCCAGGCGCACCGCCCCGGCCCCGGCGTCGTACAGCCGCGGCAGCAGGCCGGCCATCGTCGACTTCCCGGCCCCGGACGAGCCGACCAGGGCCACCATCTGCCCCGGCTCGGCCGTGAACGACACGTCGTGCAGCACCTCGGTGCCGCCGCGGGTGTCCAGCGTCGCCACCTCCTCCAACGAGGCCAGCGACACCTTGTCGGCCGACGGATACGCGAACCGCACCCCGTCGAACTCCACCGACACCGGCCCGTCCGGCACCTCCCGCGCGTCCGGCTTCTCCTCGATCAGCGGCTTCAGGTCGAGCACCTCGAACACCCGCTCGAAGCTGACCAGCGCGCTCATCACCTCGACCCGCGCGCTGGCGAGGGAGGTCAGCGGCGCGTACAACCGGGTGAGCAGGATCGCCAGCGCCACCACGTTGCCCGGGTCGAGGGTGCCGCGCAGCGCGTAATACCCGCCGAGCCCGTAGACCAGGGCCACCGCCAGCCCGGACACCGAGACCAGCGCGGTCAGGAACACCCACTGGGCCATCGCCGTGCGCACCCCGATGTCGCGCACCCGCCGGGCCCGCGCCGCGAACTCGGCCGACTCGGCGTCCGGCCGCCCGTACAGCTTCACCAGGGTCGCCCCGGGCGCCGAGAACCGCTCGGTCATCTGCGTGTTCATCGCCGCGTTGTGCTCGGCCGCCTCCCGCTCCATCTGGGCCAGCCGGCTGCCCATCCGCCGCGCCGGCCAGACGAAGATCGGCAGGAGCACCAGCGCCAGCAGCGTGATCTGCCAGGAGATGCCGATCATCACGATCAGCGTCAGGACGAGCGTCACCAGATTCCCGGCCACCCCCGACAGCGTGTCGCTGAACGCCCGCTGCGCCCCGATCACGTCGTTGTTGAGCCGGCTGACCAGCGCGCCGGTCCGCGTCCGGGTGAAGAACGCGACGGGCATCCGCTGCACGTGATCGAAGACCGCGGTGCGCAGGTCGAGGATCAATCCCTCCCCGATCCGCGACGAGAACCACCGCTGCACCAGCCCGAGCCCGGACTCCCCGAGCGCCACCACGGCGATCGCCACCGCCAGCCACACCACCAGCCTGGTGTCGGCCCGGTCCACGATCGCGTCCACCACCCGCCCGGCCAGCACCGGACTGGCCACCGCGAGCACCGCCGTCACGATGCTGACCAGCAGGAACCCGGTCAAGGCGCGTCGGTGCGGCCGGGCGAACACGGCGATGCGTCTCAGGGTGGCGAGGGAGAAGGGCCGCTTGTCCTCCTGCTGGTTCATCGCGTGATACATCGAGTTCCAGGCCGCCATCTCCATGCTCATGCCGGAACCGTGTCACCTCACCCTTGGTTGAGGTCAAGCCGATTAACGCTCCGGTGCGGCCGCTGCTCAGAAGCGGCGCAGCGGCGGCTCGGCGCTGAGCTGCGGCGTCGTCAGCATCGACCGCGCGCTCTGGACCAGCGCCGCCGCGGAGTTCGCGGGGAACCGCAGCGGGTCGACGGCCGGCATCAACGGCCATCCGCAGGTGGCCCGGCCGACCCGGGACAGGCGGGCCGGCCCCGGATGCCGGAGGGCGTCCATCCCCAGCAGCCAGGCCGCGTTGTCGTAGGCCAGGCCGAAGTGCTCGACCGTCTCCAGTGGGCACAGTTCCTGGACCGCGATGTTGCTGACCGCCGGCGAGGGCGGGAGCGCCGACCGCTGGTAGGGCAGGATGATCTCGTCGTACCGCGTGTAGATCTGCGTGTAGCTGACGCCCGGCCACGTCTCCGGGCCCTGATTCAGAGCGGTCAGGAACGCCGACCCGGCCCGCTGCTGCCAGTACGCCGCCGAGCACACCGTCTGGGCCGCGCACTGCACGTCGAACTCCTGGGTGCCGTGGTTGGACGCGGCCAGCGACACGTAGTCGTCGACCATCGCGCGGGTGTCCCGGTAGTACTTCATCGCCCAGCGGCCGATCATCCCGCCCTGGCTGTGGCCGAGCAGGTCGATCCGCGTACCGGAAGCGTGGTGCAGGAATCGGATGGCGCGCACGACGTGCCCGGCGGCGACCTGGATGTCGCCGTTGCCGCTGTCCGGCAGGTCGACGTCGCAGTGCGCGCGGCCCTCGGCGTCGAACGCGCGGTCCCAGTTCCAGGAGAAGTTCGCCCGCGAGTTGGAGGTGGTGCCGTGGATCAGCAGGACCGGGGTGCGGCCGGCGCGGGCACTGGCCGCCGGGTTCCCGCTGCAGTGCAGACCGGCCGGCGCCGCGGCCGAGTCGGCTTCGGACTGCTGCGAGACGTGGTCGGCGGGGGCGGGCGACGGGGCAGAGGTGGCCGGGGACGGCAGCGGGGAAACCCCGAGCAGCGCGGCGGCCAGCAAGATCGGGAGGCTCACGTCGTCGGAAACGAGCAAGCTGCCCATGGGGTTGCCGGATCGGGGTGAGGAACAACGCGAGTGCCGCCACCCCGAGCGCGGCCCCGGTCAGGATCACTCCGAGGTGCGCTGAACGATCGCCTGACGGCCCGGGTGGGGATATCCCCACCGAAGTCGGGGGCCCGCCTGGTGTCGGCCGGCCGCCGCTCGGCCGTAATTTCTCCGTATCGCCGGAAGAACGGGGGAGGGCAGTGCTGATACGGGTGCCGCGTGAGATCGGGGCCGGGTTCTACCGATCGTCGGTGCTGGCCGCGCTGACCTGTGTGCTGCCGCTGGTCGCGGTGGCCGTGACGTGGGGCGGTGTGCGGTTCGCCGGGACCTGGAGTCCCGGGCCCGGCGCGCCGCTGATCGGGCGGGTCGCGGTCGGGTTCGGGCAGGCCGGGGCGGTTCTGCTGTGGCTGGCCGGCGCGCTGTGGATGACCCACGCGCTGAGCAGCCGGCCACTCGCGCAGGGCGCGCGGCGGCGGGCGCAACGATGGCTCGGCCTCGACCTGGACGTCGAGTATCGCGGGCCGGCCCCGGTCACGCGGATGGCGACCGGGTTCTGGTGGGACGGGGTGGAGTACCACAAGTCCGAACGGGAGGCCCGGCGGCGGGCCGGGATGAACGCGCGCTTCCACGATCCACAGCTGAAGTGGGACGGGCTGTGGGCGGTCGTGGCCGGCGTGACCGTGTTCCCGGTGACGGCGCTGCCACTGCTCGGCGTCATCGGCGGGCTGGGCCTGGCGGCTCAGGGCCGGGCCGTGACCGGGCTCGTGACCGTCGTGGCGGCCCTGGCCGTGGCGCCGTTCGCCTGGCGGATCTTCCGGCCGGTGGCCGACGAGTTCCTCGGGCCCGGCGCGGGGACCCGGCTCGGCCGGCGCGTGCGGGAACTGGAGACGATCCAGGCCGACCTGACCCAGACCCAGGCGGCCGAGCTGGAACGCATCGAGCGCGGCCTGCACGACGGGGCACAGGCCCGGCTGGTCGCGATGGGCATGTCCATGCAGGCCGCCGAGCGGATGATGGACCGCGACCCGGACGCGGCCAAGGCGATCCTGGCCGACGCCCGCGCGTCCTCACGGGCCGCGTTGGAGGAGTTGCGGTCGCTGGTCCGGGGCATCAACCCGCCGGTCCTGGTCGAGCGCGGGCTGGTCGACGCGGTCCGGGCGCTCGCGCTGGACGTTCCGGTGGAGGTCGAGGTGCACGCCGTGGTCCCGTCCCGCCCGGAACGGCCGGTCGAGTCGGCGGTCTACTTCGCCGTGGCCGAGCTGCTGGCCAACGTGGCCAAGCATGCGCACGCCGAGCACGTGACGGTCGACCTGACGTATACCGGAAGTGCCCTGGTCGCGACCGTCACCGACGACGGGGTCGGCGGTGTTCCGGCCACCCCGGACGGGTCCGGGCTGGCCGGGATCGCGCGGCGGATGGGCGCGTTCGGCGGCGGCATCGAGGTGCACAGTCCGGTCGGTGGTCCTACACGCGCTACGGTGTCGGTGCCATGCGCGTTGTGATCGCCGAGGATCTGTTCCTGCTCCGGGACGGTCTGGTCCGGCTTGTGGAGGCCTACGGGCACGAGGTGGTCGCTGCCGTCGACAGCGGGCCGGCCACCCTGAAAGCCCTGGTCGAGGAGCGGCCCGACGTGGCCGTTGTGGACGTGCGGTTGCCGCCCACGTTCTCCGACGAGGGGCTTCAGGCCGCGCTGGCCGCCCGGCGCGAGATCCCGGGGCTGCCGGTGCTGATCCTCTCGCAGCACGTCGAGCAGCTCTACGCCCGGGAGCTGCTGGCCGACGAGCACGGCGGGGTCGGATATCAGCTCAAGGACCGGGTGCTGGACGCCGACGACTTCATGGACGCGCTCACCCGGGTCGCCAACGGCGGGACGGCGCTCGACCCGGCGGTGGTCGCCAAGCTGCTGGGGCGGCCGCGCCGGGCCGACCCGCTGGCCGTCCTCACCGAGCGGGAGCGGCAGGTGCTCGGGCTGATGGCCGAGGGCATCTCGAACACCGCCATCGCGGCCCGGCTGTTCCTCAGCGAGGGCGCCATCAGCAAGTACACGACGTCGATCTTCGCCAAGCTGAACCTGCTGCCGGACGACGACACCAACCGGCGGGTGCGCGCCGTCCTGACCTACCTCGGAGCGGTGGCCGCCGCCGACGACAACTGACCCAGGCAGCGGAAGGGCGCTCAGGAGATCTCCAGGGTGACCACCGCTCCGCCGCCGGGGCCGGCGCCGACCGTGAACGACGACGCGACCTGACGGGCGATGTCGAGGCCGAGCCCGGTCGAGCCGCCACCGGACGTTCCGCGCCGGGCGATGTCGGGTTCGGCGGCCGCGGGTGGGAAGCCGGGGCCCTCGTCGGCGACCGTGAGCAGCGCGCCGCCGGACGGGCAGGCGGCCAGGGCGACCGCGAACGGGGTCCCGTCCGGGGTGTGCGCGAACACGTTGCCGAGCAGCGCGTCCAGCGCCGCCGCGAGGTCGTCGGCGGCGACCGCGACCGGGAGCGGGGTGGGCGGGACGGATTCGGTGACCGCGCGGCCGGTGTCCTCGGCCAGCACCCGCCAGAACGCGACCCGGTCGGCCACCACGGCCGTGGCGTCGCAGGTCGCCGGGACAGCCGTCATGTCGCGGCGCGCCTGCTGGATCACCGCCGTGACGGCGCGGGCGACGCCGTCGGCGGCCGAGGCGACCCGGGCCGACTCCTCGGGGTCGCGCAGCGCCTCGGCCTCCAGGCGCAGCGCGGTCAGCGGGGTGCGCAGGCGGTGCGAGAGGTCGGCGACCCGTTCGCGTTCGGCGGCCAGCAGGTCCTGGATGCGGCCCGCGAGATGGTTCAGGGCGCCCGCCACCTCGCGCAGCTCGGGCGGTCCGGCGGGAGCGGCCCGGGCGGTCAGTTCGGCGCCGGCCAGGCGGTGCGAGACGTCGCTGAGCTCGGTGATCGGCGCGACGATGGTGCGCGCGAGCCGGTCGGCGACGATCAGGCCGACCAGGAGCAGGGCGGCGCCGACCCCGGCCAGGGTCAGCCAGGCCCGGGAGACGCCGCGGGCCAGTTCGGCCTCGGTGACCACGGTGCGCACGACGCTGGTCCCGGTCCGGCCGACGACCGGGACGACCAGTTCCCGTCCGCCGCCGGTGGCGACGGTGAGGGCCCGGTCGTCGGCCTTCGCGAGCCGGACCGCCGGGGTCTCGGCGGCCGGGGCACCGACGGCGGTGCCGTCGGGAAGAAACACCGTCACCGGTACGGCCGCGGCGGGCACGGCCAGCCGCAGGGCCGCGACGTCACCGCCGGCGAGCGGCACGATGGCCTGCACGACCGCGTTGGCCCGGTTCAACGCCCGGTCGTGGGCGACCTGCCGCAGCAGCAGCGCGATCGGCACGAGGAAGGCCAGCAGGACGAGCACCGTGGTCGCCGCGACGAGCAGCGTGAGCCGCGCCCTCATGACGGCTCGTTCAGAAGAACGAGAGGACAGGCAACCGTGCGCGCCCTCATGACGGCTCGCTCAGTTTGACGCCGACGCCGCGGACCGTGTGCAGGTAGCGCGGCTCCTGCGCGGTCTCGCCGAGCTTGCGCCGCAACCACGAGAGGTGCACGTCGACCGTCTTGTCGGCTCCGCCGTACGGGACCTGCCACACCTCGCTGAGCAGTTCGCGTTTCGTGACCACCTGCCCGGCCCGCAGCGCCAGGTGGTGCAGCAGGTCGAACTCGCGCGGGGTGAGGTCGACCGGCGTGCCGTCCAGGGTCACCTCGCGGGCGCCGGCGTCGATCCGCAGCCCGCCCACGACCAGCGCCGGGTCGGCGTCGTCGGCGACCAGGCCGCCGCGGCGCAGGACGGCCCGGATCCGCGCGTCCAGCTGCGCCGCGGTGAACGGCTTGACCACGTAGTCGTCGGCGCCCGCGTCCAGGAGCCGGACCATCTCGATCTCCTCGTCCCGGGCGGTCGCGATGATCACCGGGATCCGGCTGACCGCCCGCAGCATCCGCAGCAGTTCCCGCCCGTCGAGGTCGGGCAGACCCAGGTCCAGGACGATCAGATCCGGTCGCTCGGCCAGCGCGGTCTGCAGGCCGTCCATCGCGGCGGGCGACGCGGCGACCGCGTGCCCGCGTTCGCGCAGGGCGCGCAGCAGGGTGTTCCGGATTGCCGGATCGTCCTCGATCAACAGGAGTCTCGCCACGGCTGCAAGTTAACCGTTCGGCGCATCGGCCGGGGCGTTCTTAACCCTCCCTTATCCGTGTCCCGGGGGCGGCTTAGCGTGCGCGGGCGCATAGTGGCCCGGTGAGTCGGATGGGGCAGCGTGCGGTGATCGTCGCGGGATGGCTGGTCGCGGCGGTCCTCGCCGTGCTGGTCGGGGTGGTCGGGATCGGCCTGGTCGGCCTGGCCGGCGGGGAGAACGAGGTGATGAGCGAGGCCGACGTCGAGCAGGCGCTGTCCCGGGTGTCGGACCCGCCGTCGCCGTCGGCGCCGCCGGCATCGCCCGAGCCCTCGACGCCGGCGGCGACGGTGAACGAGCAGTCCTTCCGGACCCGTGGGGGAACGGTCGTCGCCGACTGCGACGGGATCAGCACGATGTCGCCGGCGCAGGGCTACGAGATTCACGAGAAGCGGCAACTGGAGGGCGAGTTCCGCAGTGTCCGGGACAATCACGTCCGGGTGAAGGTCAAGCTGACCTGCGTGAACGGCGTCCCCGACATCAGCGAGCGCGACGACGACTGACAGGGCCAGGCGCCTCGAAGTGGACCGCGACGGCCCGGCCGCGACCGGCCTACCGTGCCCTGGTGGACTCTCGCCTCGCCGCTGACCTCGGTGACCTGCCCGACCTGCTGACCGCCGCCCGCGACTACGCCGCCGGGATCCTGGCCGGTCTCGACGACCGCCCGGCCGCGGTGCCGCCGCCCCCGGCCGTCCCGGCGCCGCTCCCGGTCGACGGTCTCGGCGCCGCGAAGGCCCTGGAGATCTTCCGGGAGCGCTGGGCGCCCGGCTTCTCCGGCAGCGCCGGCCCCCGCTACCTGGGCTTCGTCACCGGCGGCGCGACGCCCGCGGCCCTGGTCGGTGACTGGCTGACCGGCACTTTCGACCAGAATGCGAGCACCCGGCAGGACTCCTCGGCGGTCGATCTGGAGCGCGAGACCGTCGCCTGGCTGCGTTTCCTCTTCGGATTGAAAGACGATTTCTCCGGTACGTTCGTCTCCGGCGCGACGATGTCGAACACCGTCGGCCTGGCGATCGGCCGTGAGTGGCTCGGCGAGCGTAAAGGCGTCAGTGTCGCCCGGCAGGGGGTCGCCGCTCTGGGTGACATCCCGGTCCTGTCGGGCGCGCCGCACTCCAGTGTCTACAAGGCCCTCTCCATGATCGGAATCGGTCGTGACCAGTTGCGCGTGGTCACGACCCAGGACGGTCGTGAGGCCGTGGACCTCGTCGCCCTGGACGCCGTGCTGTCGCAGGTGTCCGGGCCGGCGATCGTCGTCGCCAACGCCGGCACGGTCAACACCGTCGATTTCGACGACCTCCGCGCGATCGCCGCGCTCAAGGCCGAGCACGACTTCTGGCTGCACGTCGACGCCGCCTTCGGCGGGTTCGCCGCGCTCAGCCCCGAGCACCGGCACCTGGTCGACGGGCTCGACCTGGCCGACTCCATCGGCATCGACCTGCACAAGTGGCTCAACGTGCCCTACGACGCCGCGGTCCAGTTCACCCGGCGCCCGGACCTGCAGGTGAGCGTCTTCCAGAACTCGGCCGCCTACCTCACCGAGCCCGGCCCGGACCCCGACCCGTTCCACCTCACGCCGGAGAACTCGCGGCGGCTGCGGGCGCTGCCGGCCTGGTTCGCGCTCGCCGCCTACGGCGCGGCCGGCCACCGCGAGATCGTGGAACGCGACATCGCGCTGGCCCACCGCTTCGGCGACGAGGTCGCGCGGATTCCCGGGGCGAGGCTGCTCTCGCCCGTACGTCTCAATGTCGTGTGTTTTGCGACCGACCGTGACGTGCGAGTGGTGCTGGAGGCGGTCGCCGCGTCCGGCGAGGGGTTCCTGACGCCGACCGTGCACGGCGGTGTCCCGGCCCTGCGGGCCGCCTTCAGCAACTGGCGTACGCAGGCCGGGGACGTCGACCGGGTGCTCGCCGTCCTCCGTGAGGTCCTCGCGTCGTGATCTAGGGTGTCGAGGTGCCTCGATCATCGTTGACCGCCGTTGCCCGTTCCGCGACCAGCGCCGATGCCGAGCGGATCGCGGAGATCTGCACCACGGCGTATCGGACCGCGTACAGCGAGTTGCTGCCGGCCGGCTACATCGATCGGACCGTCGACATCTACTTCGGCGCGGCGCGGGTCGCGCGGCAGGTGCCGGCGAATCCGCCGAAGTGGTTCGGCTATCAGGTGGCCGAGGAGGACGGGCGGCTGCTCGGCGCGGCCGGCGGCGGGATGACCGGGGCCGGGGTCGGCGAGCTGCACCTGATCTACCTGGAGCCGGTCGAGCGCGGGCGGGGTCTGGGGACGCTGCTGCTGGACCGGGTGATCGAGCAGATCCGGGAGGCCGGCGGGACCGAGGTGTGGCTGTCGGTGTTCCTCGGGGACGGGTCCGGGATCGGGTTCTACCGGGCGCGCGGATTCCAGCCGGTGGAGACGGTGCAGGCCGATCTGTCCCGGGAGGACGATCACATCCGCAGCCTGCGCATGCGCCGCGTCCTGGACTGAGACCGGCGCCGGCGCGGTGCGGCGGGAGTGTCCGACGGCACTGACGCAAGCCGGATAAATCGGTTCCGGGTGGGTGTGCCGGGACGGCAGGATGTCCGGTGTGGAACGGGGACCCGGTCAGTACCTGTGGTGGTTGGCGCGTCAGCTGAAGGGCCGGGTCGCGCTCGGCGCGCTGTTCGGGTCGCTGTGGTTCCTCAGCCTGGCCGCCATGCCGTACCTGATCTCGCAGGCCATCGACCGCGGCATCGCGCCGCGCCGCCCCGGCCCGCTGATCGCCTGGGCCGCGGCCGTCCTCCTGTGCGGGCTGGCCGGCGCCGGGCTCGGCATCATGCGCCACCGCAGCATGACCAAGCTGCGCATCGCCGCCGCCCTGCGCACCGCCGACCAGGTGCTGACCCACGCGACCCGGCTCGGGGCGGCGCTGCCGCGCCGGATCACCGCCGGTGAGGTCGTCACCATCGGCATCTCCGACGTGTGGCTGATCGGCCGGGCCATGAACGTCGGCGGTGTCGGCGTCGCCTCGATCCTGGCCTGCGCGGTCGTCGCCGTCCTGCTGCACCGCACGTCACCGCAGCTCGCCCTGGTCGTGCTGATCGGTGTGCCGGTGCTCGGGGTGGTGGTCGGGCCGCTGCTCAAGGGCACCCAGCGGGCCGGGTCGCACTACCGGGAGCGGCAGGGCGCGCTCAACGCCCGGCTGGTCGACGTGGTCGGCGGGCTGCGCGTGCTCAACGGGCTCGGCGGCAGCGCCGTCCACCTCGACCGGTACGTGCGCGAGTCGAACCGGCTGCGCGACCAGGGCTATCGGGTGGGCCGCCCGTCCAGCTGGGTCAACGCGCTCGGCGACGGGCTGCCGATGGTGTTCCTGGCCGCCGTGATCTGGGTGGCCGCGCGGATGGCGGCGGGCGGGACGATCACGCCCGGGCAGCTGGTCGCGGTGTACGGGTACACCGCGATGCTCGTCATCCCGGTCAGCGTGCTGATCTTCTGCGGGTTCGACATCACGTACGGGCTGGTCGCCGCCCGCCGCGTCACCGGCTTCCTGAACCTGCCTCTGGACGATCCGCGCGGCGAGGACGGCCCACCCGGCCCGTCCCGCCTGCACGACCCGGAGTCGGGGGTGACCGCCGAGCCCGGCCGGCTGACCGCGCTGGCCGGCGCCCGCCCGGCCGACGCCGCCGAGGTCCTGGACCGGCTCGGCCGGTACGCCGAGCCCGGGCCGGTGACCTGGGGTGACCGGCCGATCGGGGACGTCGCGCGGGACGTGATCCGGGAACGGATCCTGGTCGCCGAGAACGACGCCGACCTGTTCGCCGGCCCGCTGCGCGAGGTCGTGGCCGGTCGCCGCGACCCCGACGACGATCTGATCCGCGCCGCGATCGACACCGCGGTCGCCCACGACGTCGCCGACGACCTGGACCGGCCGGTCGAGTGGGGTGGCCGCAACCTCTCCGGCGGGCAGCGGCAACGGGTCCGGCTGGCCCGCGCGCTGCACGCCGACCCGGAGATGCTGCTGCTGGCCGAGCCGACGTCGGCGGTCGACGCGCACACCGAGTCGGCGATCGCGGAACGCCTCGCGGCGGCCCGCACCGGGCGCGGCACGGTCGTGGCGACCACCTCGCCGGTGCTGCTCGACCGGGCCGACGTCGTGCACCACCTGGTCGGCGGCCGGGTCGCGGCCAGCGGGACGCACCGCGAGCTGTTGCGGTCCGATCCCGGCTACCGCGCCCTGGTCACCCGCGTGTTCGGGGAGGACGCATGAACCGGCTTCCGGTCGCCGACCAGCGGCTCGTGGTCCGGGCGACCCTGCGCCTGATCGGCGCCGACAAACGGTCGGTGGCCGCGATGATCGCGCTGAACTCGCTCGCCGCGATCGCCGGCCTGGGCGCACCCTGGCTGCTCGGGCGGGTCATCGACACGGTCGCCGCCGGTGGTGGCGTGTCCGCCGTCGACCGGCTGGCCCTGGCCGTGCTGGCCTGCGCGATCGCCCAGAGCCTGCTGTCCAGGTGGGCGCTGGCCCTGGCCTACCGGTTCGGCGAGCGCACCTCGGCCCGCATCCGCGAGACGTTCCTGCGCCGGGCCCTGGCCCTGCCCGCGGCCGTCGTCGAACGCGTGCCCAGCGGCGACATCGCGGCCCGCGGCACCACCGACGTCGACGCGGTCGCCACCACCCTGCGCGACGTCCTCCCGCGGATCCTGATCGGCCTGGTCGAGATGGTGTTCATCATCGTCGCCGTGATCGTGCTGAACCCGCTGCTCGGCGTCGCCGGTGTCCTCGGCCTCTCCGGCGTCTGGTTCGTCACCCGGTGGTACCTGCGCCGCGCCCGCGCCGCCTACCTGCGCGAGGGCGAGGCCAACTCGTGGCTGGCCGAGGAGCTGGCCGCGACCACCTCGGGCGCCCGGACCATCGAGGCGTTCGGGCTGGGCGGGCGGCGGCTCGCGGCCGGGCACGCGGCCATCGCCGACACCCGCCGGACCCGGATGATCACGCTCGGGCTGCGCACCGTGTTCTTCCCGGTGGTGGAGACCTCGTACGCGATCCCGGTCGTGCTCGCCCTGCTGCTCGGCGGTCTGCTCTTCATGCACGGGCGGGTGACGCTGGGTGAGGTCGGCGCGGCCGTGCTCTACCTGCGCCAGCTGGTCAACCCGCTGGACACGCTGCTGATCCGGATCGAGCAGCTGCAGTCGGCGAGCGCGTCGTTCGCCCGCGTCGAGGGCCTCGCGGCGATCGAACGGGACGTGCCCGCGCCGGTCGAGCCGCCGGTGGACGATCGGATGGAGGTCCGCGGCGTCCGCTTCGCCTACGACTCCGGCCGCGACGTTCTCCACGACGTCGATCTGACGGTACGGCCGGGGGAGCGCCTGGCCGTCGTCGGCCTCAGCGGCGCCGGGAAATCCACCCTGGCCCGTCTGCTCGCCGGCGTCGACCGGCCCACCGCCGGCTCGGTCACGGTCGGCGGCGTGCCGATCGCCGACCTGCCGCCCGAGCAGCTACGCGGCCAGGTCGTCCTGGTCACGCAGGAACACCACGTGTTCCGCGAGTCGGTGCGGGACAACCTGATGGTGGCCGCCCCGGACACCGAACTGCGCCGCGCGCTGGACACGGTCGGTGCCGACTGGGCCGACGACCTGGACCGGGACCTCGGCGCCCACCCGCTCGACGGCGCTCAGGCGCAGCAGCTCGCGCTGGCCCGGGTGCTGCTGGCCGGGCCGCACACGGTGATCCTGGACGAGGCGACGGCGCTGCTCGACCCGACCGCGGCCCGGGACGCGGAACGGGCGCTGGCGGCCGTGCTCCACGGTCGTACCGTGATCGCCATCGCCCATCGATTGCAGACCGCCCACGACGCCGACCGCGTCGCCGTGATGGACGACGGACGGATCATCGAGCTCGGCACGCACGACGAACTGCTGGCCGCCGGCGGTCCCTACGCGGCGCTGTGGCGCTCGTGGCACCGAGCCGATCAGATGCGGTAACCCGGTCAGGGTCTTGCGCCGGGACAGTTGCCGTGTGAACAGCCGAGGCTAGGCTCGGCGGATCCGGGCGAGGTCCCGGCGGATGTAGCGCAGGTGCGCCCACTCCTCCTCCAGGATCACGCGAAGGCAGTCACCGACGCTGGGCTGCCGGTCATCGCCGCCCCACGGGTTGTCGCGTTCCTCGGCGAGAATCTCCGGCGTGACCGTGGCCAGGTAATCGGTCACCATCCGCTGGCGCTCGGCCCGCACGTCGAGGATCTCCGCGTAGGCCGGCGGGTCCACGCGGAAGATCGACATGTCGAAGCCCATCCGGTCGGCGCCGGTGAAGATCTGGCCGATCTCGTGGAACGGCTGCCGGATCCGCAGGATCCCGCCGCGCAGCCAGGCGTCGGTGGCCAGCACGAGATGCCGCAGGGTCTGGGCCAGCGACCACTCGTCCTCGACGTGGGCGTCCACGAGGTCCGGCGGCGTGTCGGCCACCGTGGTCTGCCACGCCGACCGCACCGCGACCCACCCCTCGCGCAACCCTTCGGGGGTCTGCGCGTTCTGCAGCTCGCGGCCCGGGAACTGCCGGTTGAGCTCGGCCTCGACCAGCGGCACCACGTCGACCCCGTTGACGAGGAGGCGGCCGAAGAGCAGGTCGTGGCTGTCGATGTCGAGCCCGTCGACGTCGACGCCGCGCATCCTCACCCCGCTGACGTCGGAGAAGCGCAGGGTGGCGCCCTTGAAGCTGGTCCTGACGAAGGTCGCGCCTTCGAACTGCTTCGTGCCGGAATAGGTCGTCATCGCGTCATTGTCGCGGCTTCAGGCCGCGACCAGGCTGAGCTCGCCGGTGCCCTTGGTGCGCTTGGCCTCGTACATCGCCAGGTCGGCCCGGCCGATCAGGTCGTCGATGGTGTCGCCGGCCCGCGCCGCGGCGTACCCGGCGCTGATCCCGATGCGCACCTGTTCGCCGGCGACCGGGAACGGGGTCGTCACCATGTCGCGGATCCGGGCGCAGATCTCGTCCAGCGCGTCCGCGCCCCGGCAGACGATCACGAATTCGTCGCCGCCGAGCCGGAAGACCAGGTCACTCTCGCGGACACAGCGACGCAGACGCTCGGCGACGGCGACCAGCAGCCGGTCGCCGGCGGCATGGCCGAGCAGGTCGTTCACCGGTTTGAAGCCGTCCAGGTCGCAGAAGAGCACGGTCAGCTCCTCCGGCCGGTGCCGCAGCTCGGCGGCGATGTGCTCCGCACCGGCCGTCCGGTTCGGCAGACCGGTCAGGCCGTCCCGGGTGGCCAGGCGGACCAGGGCCCGCTGGGCCTCGTCCCGGGCGCTGGACAACCGCTCGATGCGGATCATCACCAGCGGGACGATGCTGACCGAGGTGAAGGCCAGCAGCAGCGCGTCGACCGGCAGACCGAGCAGCCCCCGGATCCCGGCGGTCAGCGGCGCGAGCCCGACCATCAGGCCGAGCACGAACAATCTCCCGCGGCTGAGACGGTCGACCGGCGGCTCACCCGGGGTGGTCACCACCCCGACGCCGGGATGCAGCGCGGCACACCCCAGCAGCGCGTACGCGGCCAGGTAGACCATGTCCGTCCAGCTGGCCCGCGCACCGGTCGACGGGTCGACGGCCAGCGCCCCGACGATGTTGCCCAGCAGGCCCAGCCCGACCGCCGCGGTGAGCAGCCGCACCGGTGCCGTGTCCCCGGGCCCGACCAGCGAGACGCGCAGCAGCGCGCCCATCGTCCCGGCCATCACCAGGACGTTGACGAAGACGGCGACCTCCCGGCCGGTCGTCACGTGCTGTTCGGTCAGGGCCGGGAACAGCAGCGAGTCCCAGAACAGGCCGGTCAGGGCCAGGGCGGTGACCACCGAGTCGATGAGACCGCCGATGTCGCGCCGGCCCCGCTGCACGACCACGACCAGCGCCGAGCACAGCACCAGGACGCCGCCGCCGGTCAGGAAGATCTCGGCGACGGTGCCGTCCCCGGTCACCCGGCCCTCGACGATCACCAGCCAGGCCCACAGGCTGTTGCCCACGTTGTAGAGCAGAACCGCGCCGAGCATCAGCCACCAGGAGAGCCGCTCGCGCGGCGCGGCCCGGCGCAGGGCCACCGCCACGCACGGCAGCGCACTCAGGGCCACCAGCAGGAACGGGAGATGGCGCAGGTCGCGCGGCCAGAGCAGGAACGTCACGACCAGGACGGCGGCCATACCGGCATACCAGCGTCCACGGGCCATGCCCGTACAGTCGGCCGCCGGCCGGTCCGGTTGAGCCAAGTCCGGGTCGAAGATCAGATGCGGTAGTACGGATATCCCGGGTAGATGTAGCCCGGGCTCCAGAACGGCGAGTACCCGTAGTGCCGGTACAGATCGTCGTAGTACGCCGTCGCGTCGATCAGCTCCGGGTCGTAGACCGGGGCCTCGGCCACGATCTGTTTCGGCTGGCCCACGTGGACCACCTCGTCGTCGATGGCCCGGATCGCCTCGATCGGGACGTAGGACGAGGTCGCCCCGAAGCCCAGGATGCCGCCGTGGGCCACGTGCAGCATGCGCACCCGGTGTTCCTCCGGGTCGATCAGCAGGTCGTCGACGCGGCCCAGGTCGTGGCCGTCGCGGTCCTGGACCTTGCGCCCGCGGATGTCCTCGGCCGGGTCGCCGACCATCCGGTCGCTGTCGCTCAGCTTGATCAGTTCGATGCTGGTGTTCGGTGTCGTCATCGAACCCGCCTCCTCGCTCGTGAAGATCAGCTCCTGAAGATCAGTTCGTGAAGATCAGCGCTGGTCTGTGGGATACCCGATCCCGGCATTCCGCAATCCGGTGCTGGTGGGGCACGCTGGGCGGATGGGATGGACGGTGCGCAAGCAGCTGCTCTGCCCGGCCTGCGGCGACGTCGTGGCGGAGGCGATCCACCGGCGTCTCCCGGCGATGCTCACGGTGCTCGCGACGGCCGGCTACGAGGTGATGCCCCGCCGCAGCGCCGCCGTCGAGCGGGACCTCGGTGAGGGCCTGCTGGCCGGCGTCCCGGACGAGGAATCGCTGCGGGAGATGCTGCAGCACTACCACGCCGATCTGATCTACGAGCTGATGTGCGCCCGCGGCCACGTCACCTACCGGCCGGCCCCGGTGGTGGTCGACGCGCTCCGGACGACGCCCGGCGCCTGGGTGAGTCTCGCCTGAGAACGGGGCCATGGCGTGAACCCGGCGCATCCGGTTAGATCCATGTACGTCAGTACGTGCGCGGCGATGGGGGATCCGAGTGAGCGAGCACGGGATCAGGGCGGCGCGGCCGGAACCCGTACCGGAGCAGTCGCCCGCCGTGCCGCCCGGCGGATCCCGCGGCCGGTTGGCCGCGGTCGGGGTGATCGCGATCGTGGCCGTGGCCGCGGTGATCGTCGCGGTGTACGGCCGGGGCGGCGGCGCGGTCCCGGCGGCGCCGGTCACCACGGCCGCGGCCGCGCTGAAGACCGAGGCCGGGGCGGCCGCGGGCCCGGACGACGCGGTCATGACGATGCTGCGGGAGCAGGCGGCCGCGCTGATCCGCGGCGACGAGGCCGGCTGGATGGCGCCGGTCGATCCGGCCGAGACGGACACCGTCGCGTACTTCCGCAAGCGTTTTCAGGTTCTTCGCGCGCTGCACGTGAGCCAGTTCGCCTACGCGCGCGGGACCGCGCCGGTCGCGGTCGGCGCCGGGGACACCGCGTTCAGCGACGTGATCTACGCCGGGGTCTGTTTCAGCCGGCCGAGCTGCCCGGACATCATGCCGGAGGACGGCATCGAGCTGGGCGCCCCGCGGATCAAGGAGACGTTCTCGTTCCGCCGGGCCGACGGGCGTTACCTGATCACCAGTGTCTTCGCGAGCCCGCCGGAGAACTCGCGCGAGCCGATGCCGTGGCAGAGCGGTGACCTGGTGGTCGCCGACGGCAAGCGGGTCACCGTGGCCGCCGCCCCGGCGGTTGCCGGCCGGGCGAAGGAAGCCCTGGAGGTGGCCGAGAAGGCGGCCGTGGTCGCCGACCGGTTCGCCGGGCTGTTCCACAATCCGCAGCAGCGCTACCGGGTCTTCCTGGCCGACGACAAGCAGTGGAAACGCTGGTTCAACAGCCCGATGGCCCGGGAGA
The DNA here is from genome assembly GCF_051380535.1 of Actinoplanes sp. HUAS TT8. Classification (NCBI taxonomy): domain Bacteria; kingdom Bacillati; phylum Actinomycetota; class Actinomycetes; order Micromonosporales; family Micromonosporaceae; genus Actinoplanes; species Actinoplanes sp. HUAS TT8. The sequence goes on from NZ_CP195646.1 coordinate 638,967, forward strand.
ACGCCGTGGTCGGGCTGACCGTCGCGATCAACGACGTGCAGAGCGAAATCATGATCAAGATGAGCGGGAACGCGACCCGGGCTGAACTGGCCGACACCATCCAGCACGAGATGGGGCACGTCGTCTCGGTCGGCAACCTCAACGACACCGGCAAGAAGCTGGTCCCCGACGTGCACGAGGAGTGGCTGACCGAGGGCGTCGCCGAGTACATCGGCCACTACCCGGGGCACGCCGCGCAGTCGTCGCGCCGGGCCGCCGTGCACCAACTCGTCGCCTCCTCGGCCCGGCCGCGGAGCATCGAGGTGCCCTCGCTCGACTGGGACGACCCCAAGAAGATCAACGCCTATTACGGGTACGGACATTTCGCCATCGACTGCCTGGCCGCGACCTACGGTGAGCCGAAGACGGTGGCGTTCGTCAGCGCGATGGCGCGCGAGGGCAGGAGCGACGACGAGGCCGCCACCTCCGCGTTCGGCAAACCGTTCGCGGAGGTGGACAAGACCTGTCTCGCCTGGATCGGGTCCCACGCCTGAACGGTCAGATCAGGCCGCCCATGCCGGGATCGGTGATGCTGTCCCGGCCGTTCTCCAGGTGCCCGGCGTACCGCGTCACGGTGCTGCCCGCGGTGACCGTGACGTCGTACCAGCCGTGCGTGCGCACCGCGCTGACCTGCGAGATCCGGCTCGTCCCGGGACGCAGTCGCAGCGTGGACGCGTGCCGGGCGTAGCGGTCGGTGACCGTCACCGCGGCGTGACTGCGGCCGTTGTTGCGGATCTCCAGCAGGACCGTGTCGCGCCGCTCGTCGTAGCGGGCCCGCACCACGATCCGGGTGTCGCCGCGGACGAACCGGCGGTAGAACCCGTTCGGCCCGTGCACCTCGACGTCGTCGCCGGTGATCGCGCCGATCAGGTGCTTGCCCGGCTCGACGGTGAACGAGAGCGGATCGGCCCCCAACGGCCGTACGCCGAAAACCGCTGTTGATCTTCCGGTGTTGCGCAGTTCCAGGGTGTCGGCGGTCGCGTCCGCGTGCAGGGTGTAGGGCAGCGCCCGGGCCGGACGCACGCCCCGCTCCTGACGCGGCAGCGCCGGATCGGCCGGGGGGATCGGGATCTCGTCCGGCCGCCGGGTCAGGTCGGCCGGCTTGAACCGCGTCGTCGCGGGCAGGTCGACCGGCCGCCGGTTCGGCGTCCTGAAGTCGAACGCACTGGTCAGGTCGCCGGCGACGGCCCGCCGCCACGGGGTGATGTTCGGTTCGGTGATCCCGAACCGCTTCTCCAGGAAGCGGATCAGCGACGTGTGGTCGAACGCCTGCGAGTTCACCCAGCCGCCGCGCGTCCACGGCGACACGACGATCGCCGGGACGCGGATGCCGAAGCCGTACGGCCCGGCCGGGTGCCCGGCCCCGGTGAAGAGCTCGTTCGCCGTGGAGACGGTGGAGCGCGCCGGGTCCGGCGTCGGCGGGACGAGATGATCGAAGAAGCCACCCTCCTCGTCGTACGTGACGATCAGCGCCGTTTTCGACCAGACCTCCGGCTTCGCGGCCAGGATGTCGATGACCTGCGAGACGTACCAGGCGCCGTAGTGCGGCTCCCAGTTCGGGTGCTCGGTGTACGCCTCCGGCGCGACGATCCACGTGACCTGCGGCAGCGTCCCGTTCTCGACGTCCGCCCGGAAGTCGGTGAGCAGTTGCTCGGGGTTGCGGCCGAGCTCGTTCACCTCGGTGCCGGTCTTCGCCCGGTCGGCGAGCGGGTCGCCCGGCCGGGCGTTCTGGTATTGGTGGAAGTAGAGCAGCGCGTTGTCGCCGTAGTTGCCGATGAACGGATCCGAGGTCCAGCCCCAGTACCCGGCCGCGGTCAGGCCCAGGCCGACGTCCTGATAGACCTTCCACGAGACGCCGGCCTCCTGCAGCCGCTCCGGGTAGGTCGTCCAGCCGTAGCCGGCCTCGGCATTGGTGATCACCGGGCCGCCGCCCCGGCCGTCGTTGCCGACCCAGCCCGACCACATGTGATAGCGGTTCGGGTCGGTCGGGCCGAGCAGCGAGCAGTGATAGTTGTCCAGCACGGTGAACGCGTCGGCGAGAGCGAAGTGATACGGCAGATCGGCCCGGGTGTGATGGGTCATCGTCTGCACGCCCTTGTTGGGCACCCACCTGTCGTACCGCCCGGCATTCCAGGCGGCGTGAGTGTCGTCCCAGCCGTGCGGCGGGTCGGGCAGGAACGTCGCGCCGAGATCGGGAACGTCCGGCCGGAACGGGAGCAGCCCGTCCTGCTGCCAGACCGACTCGCCGGACGGCTTGCGGGCCGGGTGCGGGTCGGCGAACCCGCGGACACCCCGGAGCGTGCCGAAGTAGTGGTCGAAGGAGCGGTTCTCCTGCATCAGGAAGATGACGTGCTCGACGTCCTGGATCGACCCGGTGCGGTTGTTCGCCGGGATGGCGAGGGCCTTCTCGAGCCCCGCGGGCATGGCTGCGGCTACCGCCGGCATGCCCAGCATCTGCAGAAACTGTCTACGATCCACGCTGGCCACGGCCGCGGACGCTATCCACCCGAGGTGGCCTCCGCGTGACATTCACGGGTGTATATGACGCCGTCGAGAGGGCGGCTAAGCTTCCCGCGTGCGCTGGTGGAGAAGCCTGGAACCGATGATCCGGGACGGTCTGGGAGCCGGGCTGCTGATCCTGGCCGCGTTCGTGCCCGGGATCGCCGAGCTCGGACTCCAGATCGGTGAGCTGCACCTTCACGGCACCACCGGGGTCGGCACGGCACTCCTGGTGATCCAGGCGCTGTCGTTGGTCCCGCGCCGCCGGTGGCCGGCCCTGAGCCTCGCCGTGGGCGGGATCGCGTGGGGCGTCTACCAGCTGGGCGGATACCCGACGACCGTCGCCGGGATGGCACTGCTGCTCGTGCTCTACAGCGTCGGCGCGCATCAGGAACGGTTCCGCCGGCCGCTGGCCGTCGTCGCCACCGTCGCCTACGTGGTGCTCGCGGTCGGGCTGCACCAGCGCGGATCCAGCGAACACGTGATCAACTACGTGACGTTCTTCGCCGTGCTGGCGGCGAGCTGGGGAGCCGGGACCTGGGTGCGGGCGCGGCAACTCGAAGAGGCCCGGAAACGGGCGGCCAGCGTGCGGCAGGCAGTCACCGACGAGCGCGGGCGGGTCGCCCGTGAGCTGCACGATGTGGTCACCCACCACGTGACCGCGATGGTCGTGCAGGCCGACATGGCCGGATTCCTGATCTCGGCCGACCCGGCCAAGGCGGCCGACGGCGTCGCCTCGGTCGCCCGCAGCGGCCGGGAGGCGCTGACCGAGCTGCGGCGGCTGCTCGGGGTCCTGGACGGCGTCGCCCTGCCCGACGAGCAGCCGGAACGCATCGCCGACCTGGTCGACCGCATGCGCCGCGCCGGGCAGCCGGTCGACTTCGCCGAGGAGGGCGGACCCGGTCCGGAAGGCGGTCTCGGGCTCGCCGTCCACCGGGTCGTGCAGGAAGGGCTGACCAACGCGGTCAAACACGCCCAGGGCCGGCCCACCCGGGTGCGGGTCCGGCACGCCGTCTCCGGCACCGAGATCGAGGTCGTCACCGAAGGATCGTTCCGCGGCGCCCACACTCCGGGCCATGGTCTGACCGGGCTCGGGGAGCGCGTCAAAGTCTTCGGCGGGACCTTCGAGGCCCAAGGAACACCCCAAGGCGATTTCGCCGTACGGGTTGTGCTGCCCCAGGCGGTGACCGCGTGATCCGCGTCCTCGTCTGCGACGACCAGGCCCTCATCCGGGCCGGATTCGTCACCGTGTTCGGACTCCAGCCCGACCTCGACGTGGTCGGAGAAGCCTCCGACGGCGAGACCGCCGTGCGCGAAGCGCGACGACTGCAACCCGACGTCGTCGTGATGGACATCCGGATGCCGCTGCTCGACGGGATCGAAGCCACCCGCCGGCTGGCCGGGCCGGGCGTCGCGGCGCCGATCAAAGTGCTCGTGGTGACGACGTTCAACCTGGACAAATACGTGTACGAGGCGCTGCGGGCGGGGGCCAGCGGATTCCTGCTCAAGGACGCGCAACCGACCGAACTGATCGAAGGGATCAGGACGGTCGCGCGCGGGGAATCGCTGCTGGCACCGGCCGTGACCCGGGGACTGGTCGGGAAGTTCGGCGATCGTGTCCGGCCGTCGACCCCCGGCGTGAGCGATCGGCTGGCGGCACTCACCCCGCGTGAAGTGGAGGTCTTCCGGCTGATCGCGGAAGGGCTGTCCAATGCGGAGATCGCGGGACGGCTGGTGATCGGGCAGGAGACGGTGAAGACGTACGTCTCCCGGATCCTGACCAAGCTCGACCTGCGCGACCGCGTCCAGGCGGTCATCCTCGCCTACCAGACCGGCCTGGTCACCGCCCAGCCCTGAGCTTTCAGGCTAGCCTCCTAGGAAGCCCTGCGGGCGGTGCCGTGCAGCTCGACCGGGTGCGCCCTGTCTCCCGGGTGGGCGGTCGGGGTCGGGTTCGCGGCGCTGGCAGCGGGTCCGCGAGCGGAGGCCGCCTGGTCGGTCGGTGCTCACGGAGGTTGGCGGCGGCGACCTGGTCAGCTGGCACTCACGGCTGTTTTCGAGCCCGAGTACGACCGTGAGCACCAGCCGGGGCCGCGAGGTCCGCGTTTGGCCCGGCCGCGACGCGGCTCCCGCGTTCGGGCCGGCTCTCAGCGGCTCTCGCTTTCGGGGCGGCTCTCGGCGGCGCTGGGGGATGGGGTGGGGTGGGTGGACCGGTTTGGTGTGGCCGGTGTGGGCGGGAGAGGATCGCAGCGTGAGCGAGCACGGGGAGCGTGCCGGGCGGTTGCGGGTCGGGCTGTTCGGGGGGTTGCGGGTCGGCCGGGGTGAGGCTGATCTGGCGGTGCCGGGCGCGCGGTTGCGGGGGCTGCTCGTGCGGCTGGCGCTGGCCGCCGGGCGGCCGGTGGGGGCGGGCACGCTGGTGGACTCGTTGTGGCCGATGGATCGGCCCGCGGATCCGGCGAACGCGTTGCAGTCGCTGGTGTCGCGGCTGCGGCGGCTGCTCGGGGACGCCGACACGGTGACGCAGGACGAGGGCGGCTACCGGCTGGCCGTCGGGGACGACGACGTGGACGTGATCCGGTTCGAGCGGCTGGCCGGGGGCGGGCGGCAGAGGCTGCGGGCCGGGGACACGGCCGGGGCGGCCGAGCTGCTCGGTTCCGCGGTCGGGCTGGTCCGGGGGCCGGTGGCGGCCGAGGTGGGCGTGGTGGCCGAGGCGGTCGGGGTGCGGCTGGCGCGGGCGGTCAGCGCGGCCCGGGCCGACCTGGCCGAGACGGATCTGCTGCTCGGGCGGTTCGATGCGGCCGAGGGGCGGCTGAGCCGGCTGATCGAGGAGCATCCGCTGGACGAGCGGGTGGCCGGGCTGCTGATGGACACCCTCGCGGCGCAGGGGCGGCAGGCCGACGCGCTGGCGCTGTTCGAGCAGGTGCGGGAGCTGGTGGCCGACCGCCTCGGGGCGGACCCGGGGGTGGCGCTGCGCGAGCGGCACCTGCGCATCCTGCGGGGTGTGGCCGAGCCGGACGAGAACGCCGTACCCGTCAAGGCCGTACCGGAAAAAGAAGTGAAGCCGGCGGCGGACAACCTGCCTGAGCCCCTGACGTCGTTCATCGGCCGTGAGGCCGATCTGGCCCGGGTGGACGAGTTGCTGTCCGGCGGGCGGTTGATCACCGTGCTCGGGCCGGGCGGGGCCGGGAAGACGCGGCTGGCGACGCAGGCGGCGCGGCGGCGGCGCGGCGAGTTCCGGGACGGGGTGTGGCTCATCGATCTGGCGTCGGTGACCGCGCCGGCCGAGCTGCCGGCGGCCGTGCTGGCCGCGACCGGGCTGCGCGCCTCGGCGATCTTCGCCGAGGGTTCGGGGTTGCGGCTGGAGGGGCGCACCGACGTCGACGTGCTGGTGGATCAGTTCGCGACCCGGGAGTGCCTGTTCCTGGTGGACAACTGCGAGCATCTGATCGACGCGGTCGCGCACCTGGCCACGGCGTTGCTGGTGCGCTGCCCGCGGTTGCGGATCCTGGCGACCAGCCGTGAGCCGCTGGCCGTGGACGGGGAGGCGCTGGTGCCGCTCGGCCCGCTCGGGATGCCGGAGCAGGCCGATCTGGACGAGGCGGAGAAGTCGCCCGCGGTGCGCCTGTTCGCCGAGCGGGCCTCCGCCGTGCTTCCCGGGTTCGCGGTGGACGCGGCGACGGTGGCCGACGTGGTGCAGATCGTGCGTCGCCTGGACGGGCTGCCGCTGGCCCTGGAGCTGGCCGCGGCCCGGCTGCGCACGCTCGGGCTGGGCGAGTTGGCGGGCGGGCTGGACGACCGGTTCCGGCTGCTCACCACCGGCAGCCGGACGGCGCTGCCGCGGCACCGGACGCTGCGCGCGGTGATCGCCTGGAGCTGGGATCTGCTGGCCGAGGACGAGCGGATCGTGGCCGACCGGGTGGCGGTGCTGCCGGGCGGGGTGACCGCGGGTTCGGCGACCGCGGTCTGCGCGGATGCCGGGGTGCCGGCCGCGCTGATCCCGGACCTGCTGGCCGCGCTGGTCGACAAGTCGCTGCTGCAGCGCGCGCCGGACGGGCGGTACCGGATGCTGGAGACGCTGCGGGAGTACGGGATCGACCGTCTCGCCTCGCAGCACGCGCTGACCGGGACGCGCCGGCTGGCCGCCGGCTATCTGGCCGCGCTGGTCGCCGAGCACGACCCGCGGTTGCGGACGGCCGAGCAGCTGGACGCGCTGACCGTGCTGCGGGCCGAGTACGACAACGCGCTGGCCGCCCTGCGTCACCTGTGCGACGAGGGTGACGCCGACGGCGCCACCCGGCTGGCGTTGAGCCTGGTCTGGTACTGGCAGATGTTCGGCCGGCACGCCGACGCCGCGTTCTGGCTGAACGAGGCGTTGCGGCTGCCGGGCGAGCGGAGCCGGCTGGTCACCGACTGCGCCGAGGCGATCCTGACGTTGAATCGGGTGAGCTCCGAGGCCGTGATGATGATGGAGACCGCGCAGCAGCGTCAGGACCGGTTGCGCTCGCTCTCCGACCGGCTGATGTCGCATCCGGAGCTGCCCGGGCTGGTCGGTGCGCTGGCCGCGGTGGTGCTGTTCATGGCTCAGGAGCGGGAGGCCGCCCAGGCGCGGATGGATCAGCTGGTCGACGGCCCGGACGCGTGGGTGGCGGCGCTGGCCCAGCTGTTCCGGGCGCAGGTCGCGGAGAACAACGGGGACGTCGAGCAGGTCCGGGTGGACGTGACGGCCGCCCTGGCCGGGTTCCGGGCGGCCGGCGACCGCTGGGGGCAGGCGACCGTGCTGCCGTTGCGGGCGCTGCTGCGGCAGTACGAGGGTGACCTGGACGGCGCGCTGGTCGACCTGACCGCGGCCAAGGCGCTGGCCGGCGAGTTCGGTTCGCTCGACCTGGGTGACGAGATCTTCATCGACCTGCGGCGGGCCGACCTGCACCTGCGGCGCGGGGAGCCGGACGAGGCGATGGCCGCGCTGGCCGGTGCCCGGGCCCGGGCCGAGCGGTCCACGTCACCGGAGATGATGCTGCTCATCGACGGTCTCGAGGCCGGGATGATGGTGACGATGGGCGAGCTGGACCGGGCCGAGGAGCTGGTCGGGCGGGCCGAGTCGCTGCTGCCGATCGACGAGGCGGGCTTCATGAACGGTGATCACGGCACGGCGATCATCGAGGGGGTACGGGCGACGCTGGCGTTGCGGCGCGGCGACCGGGTGCGGGCCGAGCGGGCGCTGATCCGGGCCTACGCGGCGGCCCAGGAGACGCAGGACATGCCGATCCTGTCGCTGGTCGCGGTCGGTGCGGCCGGGCTGGCCGAGCTGACCGGCCGGCATCGGGAGGCGGCGCAGCTGCTGGGCGCGGCGGCCCGGTTGCGCGGGGCGCACGACCCGACGGACCTGCAGGTGGCCGAGCTGACCCGGCGGAATCTGGCCGAGCTGGGGGAGGAGGGCTTCGCCGAGGCGTACGCGGCGGGCTGGGCCCTGGACCCGAACACGGCACTGGCCCGGGCGGACCCGGGCCAGTTGCGCGCGATCGAGGGGTAACTCAGGCGCGCTTGTTGTAGGCGCGCAGGGCCAGCGGCACGAAGACCACCAGCAGCCCGGCCATCCAGGCCAGGGTCATCCACAGGTGGTGGGCGACCGGTCCGCCGGTCAGCAGGCCACGTTCGGCGCCGACCAGGTGGGTGATCGGGTTGACCTTGACGAAGGCCTGCAGCCAGCCGGGCAGGGTCTCGGTCTTCACGAACACGTTGCTGCCGAACGAGAGCGGGAAGACCAGCAGGAACATCACGCCCTGGACGGCGCCCGAGGTGCGCACGATCATGCCGACCCAGACCGAGATCCAGCCGAAGCAGAGGCCGAAGCCGACGGCCAGGGCGACCGCGGCCAGGGCGGCCGGAGCGTCGGTCTGGATCCGGAAGCCCATCACGGTGCCGATGCCCAGGGTCACCAGGCACACCGTGATGTAGCGGACGATGTCGGCCATGACCGCGCCGACCAGGGGCGCCGAGCGGGATACGGGCAGGGACCGGAACCGGTCGAAGACACCCTTCTCGATGTCGGCGTTGAGGTTCTGGCCGAGGGCGATGCCGCCCATGGCCAGGGACTGGCCGAGCATGCCGGGCAGCAGGAACTGCAGGTAGGTGTGCCGGTCGCCGCCGGCGATGGCGCCGCCGAACAGGTAGGTGAACATCAGCAGGAAGATGACCGGCTGGATGGTCACGTCGATCAGGGCTTCGGGCGTGCGGACCGTCTTGATCAGGCTGCGCTTCGCGAGGGCCGCGCTGTGCCGGACCAGCGCGAGGAACGGTCCCCCGCGGGGCGCGTCCAAACGGACCGGTGCGTCGTCCAGGACTGCGGTGGTCATACCAGGGCCTCCGTCTTCTTCTCTTTCTCGCCACCGCCGGTGAGCGTGTGGAACACCTCGTCGAGGCTGGGCAGGTGCAGGCCGAACTCGTTGACCTCGACGCCGGCCCGGCGCAGGGCCGGGATGACGTCGTCGAGGACGTGGTCCGAGGTGACCGGGACCGACACGGCGCCGGGCCGGGACCCGGCCGCGGTGTCCGGTGCGGCCGAGGTGCCGGGGGAGGCGACCTGGTCGAGGATCCGCAGCACGTCGGGCACGCGGGCCGGGTCGGCCGGCCGGATGCGCAGGGTCTGCCCGCCGACGCGGCGCTTGAGCCCGTCCGGGGTGTCCTGGGCGATGACCTTGCCGTGGTCGACGACGACGATCTCGTCGGCCAGGGCGTCCGCCTCCTCCAGGTACTGCGTGGTCAGCAGCACGCTGGAGCCCTGCGCGACCTGGGTGCGCACGACGCCCCACATGTCCTCGCGCTTGGCCGGGTCGAGGCCGGTGGTCGGCTCGTCGAGGAAGATCACCTCGGGGTGGCCGACGAGGCTGGCGGCCAGGTCGAGACGGCGGCGCATGCCACCGGAGTACGTCTTGGCCGGGCGGCCCGCCGCCTCGGTCAGGTCGAACCAGGCCAGCAGTTCGGCGGCGCGCTTCTTGGCGTCGCGGGTGTGCAGGTCGAGGAGCTGGCCGATCAGGACCAGGTTCTGAGTGCCGGTCAGGTCCTCGTCGACCGAGGCGTACTGCCCGGTCAGGCCGATCCGGCGGCGCACCTTCTGCGGCTCGCGCAGCACGTCGATGCCGGCGACGAACGCGGTGCCCTCGTCCGGGCGCAGCAGGGTCGCCAGCACCCGCACCGCGGTCGTCTTGCCGGCCCCGTTGGGCCCCAGGACGCCGAGGACCGTGCCCCGGCGCATGGCCAGGTCCACCCCGTCGAGCGCCTGCGTCTTACCGAAGCGTTTGCGCAACCCCTCGGCGCGCACCACGAGATCGTCCACGATTCTCGCTCCCCCTCATCCGTTGTCGGTATCGAGAGTGGGGGAGGGCGCTGGCATGATCCGCACACAGCGCTGGCACGGCTCACCGGGGGGCCGGGTGAGCCGTGCCAGCGGGCTGTCAGGGCGGCGCGAACGCCGTACCCTCAAATCGTGTTTTAGGTTTTAAATCCCTTTTGCCGACGGCGGGGCGGCATCCTCGCCCGCGGGGCCGGCGGTGCTCGCGCCGGCCAGAACCGGGGTCGAGGCCGGCTCCGGGGCGTGGTCGTCGTCGAGCATGGTGGCCTCGTCGAACGGGTCGTTGCCGCTGAGCACCAGCTCGGCCCGCTCCCGGTCGAACTCCTTGGTCCAGGTGCCGATCAGGATCGTGGCGACGGCGTTGCCGGCGAAGTTGGTCAGCGCGCGGGCCTCGGACATGAACCGGTCGATGCCGACGATCAGGCCGACGCCGTCGACGAGTTCCGGCCGGTGCGTCTGCAGGCCGCCGGCCAGGGTGGCCAGGCCGGCGCCGGTGACCCCGGCCGCGCCCTTGGACGCGATGATCATGAACAGGAGCAGGGAGACCTGCTCGCCGATGGAGAGCGGTTTGTCCATGGCCTGGGCGATGAACAGCGACGCCATGGTCAGGTAGATCGCCGTGCCGTCGAGGTTGAAGGAGTAACCGGTCGGCACCGCGATGCCGACGACCGGCTTGCTGACGCCGACATGTTCCATCTTGGCGATCAGGCGGGGCAGCGCCGACTCGGACGACGACGTCGACAGGATCAGCAGGAACTCCCGGCCCAGGTAGCGGAAGAAGCGCCAGATGTTGACCCGGGCGACCAGCCAGAGCATCGGGCCGAGCACCGCGAACACGAAGATCGCGCAGGTCAGGTAGAAGCCGAGCATGATCTGGGCCAGGCTGATCAGCGCGTCCACGCCGGCCGAGCCGACCACCGCGGCGATCGCGCCGAACGCGCCGATCGGGGCCAGCCACATCAGCATGGCCAGCACCCGGAAGACCAGGCGCTGGAAGACGCCGATGGCGTTGAGCACCGGCTGGGCCCGCTCGCCCATCGACTGCAGGGCGAAACCGATCAGCAGCGCGACCAGCAGCGTCTGCAGCACCTCGCTGCCGACCAGCGGGGAGACCAGGGTCGTCGGGATGATGCCGAGGATGAAGTCGGCCGTGCTCTCGCTCGCGGTGCCGCTCACCTGCTTCTGCCCGGCCGCGGCGACCGAGGCGTCCAGGTGCAGGCCGGAGCCCGGGTGAATGATGTTGCCGACGATCAGGCCGATGGCCAGCGCGACCGTCGACATGATCAGGAAGTAGCCGAGTGTCAGGCCGCCGACCTTGCCGACCTTGGCCGCCTGCCGGACCGAGCCGACGCCGAGCACGAGGGTGCAGAAGATGACCGGGCTGATCATCATCTTGATCAGGTTGACGAATCCGGTGCCGATCGGCTTGAGCTCCACTGCCGTCTCCGGAGCGAGCAGGCCTACGGCGATGCCGAGGAGTACGGCCACGATCACGGCCGGATACAGATAGCGGGTGCGGTCCTTCATGGCGAGGACTGTGGTCTAGGTCTCAGCCCAGATCACGATTACGGTCATTCTGTTCATCGCCTCTCACGGGCTGGAAACGGGTATGACTCGTCGGTGGAGTATCGCGCGGCAACTGTTCGCGCTGCAGGTGCTGGTCGTGACGCTGCTGGTGGCGGTCTGCACGACCGGCGCCGTGCTGCTCGCCCGGCGCGATGCCCGCAACGCGGCGATCGGCGAGGTCACGGCCGTGGCCGAGACGATCGCGCACTCGCCCGAAGTGGTCACGGCGTTGCATTCCGAGGATCCCAGCAAAACCCTTCAGCCGTACGCCGAGGCGGCGCGCAAAGCCACCGGGACCGACTTCATCGTGGTGATGGCCCCGGACCGCACCCGGTACACGCATCCGACCCCCAGCCTGATCGGCCGGCCGTTCGCCGGTTCGGTCGACCAGGCGCTGGCCGGTGGCGAGGTCGTCGAGGAGTACCCGGGCAGCCTGGGTGACTCGTGGCGCACCGTCGTACCGATCCGCGACGGTTCCGGCACGATCGTCGGCCTGGTCGCGGTCGGCATCCGCACCACCGCGATCAACCGGGCCCTGGTCGCCCAGTTCCCGGCGGTCGCCACCGGCACCGCCGCGGCGCTGCTGCTGGCCGCGGCCGGCGCGTGGGTCCTGAGCCGCCGCCTGGGCCGGCAGACCCACGGGCTCGGGCCGGCCGAGATGACCAGCATGTACGAGTACTACGACGCGGTGCTGCACTCGGTCCGCGAGGGCCTGGTCGTGGCCGGCCGCGACGGGCGGGTCGAGCTGATCAACGACGAGGCCCGGCGGCTGCTCGGCCTCGACTTCATCGATCCGCCGGAGATCCCCGCCGAGGTCGCCGACCTGATCGCCGAACGGCGCACCATGGTGGACGAGCCGATCCTGGCCGGCGACCGCATCCTGGTCGCCAGCCGTCGCTTCACCCACGACTCCCGCGGCAGTGTGCTCACCCTGCGCGACCACACCGAGCTGCGCCAGCTCACCGGCGAACTCGACTCGGTGCGCGGCCTGACCGAGGCGCTGCGGGCCCAGGCCCACGAGGCCGCCAACCGGCTGCACACCGTCCTCACCCTGGTCGAACTCGGACAACCGGAAGAAGCGGTCCGGCTCGGCACCGAAGAACTGGCGCTCGCCCAGCAGCTCACCGACCAGGTCGTCGGCGCGGTCCGCGAACCGGCCCTGGCCGCGCTGCTGCTCGGCAAATCGGCCCAGGCCGCCGAACGCGGCGCCGAACTGATCGTCGACCCGTCCTCGCAGGTGAACGATTCACCCCTGCCGCCTCGTGATCTGCTCACGGTGGTCGGCAACCTGGTCGACAACGCCCTGGAAGCGGTCGCCGGTGTCCCGGCCGGCTCGCCGCGGCGGGTACGGGTACTGGTGCGGCAGGAGGAGGACGCGGTGCTGGTCGAAGTCGGCGACACCGGGCCGGGGCTGACCCCGGACCAGGCGGACGCGGCCTTCCGGCGCGGCTGGACGACCAAACCGGGCCCCGGCCGGGGCGTCGGACTGTCGCTGGTCCGGCAGGTCGCGCAGCGGTACGCCGGGACGTACGGCATCAGCCCGGGACCCTCGGGCGGGGCGATCTTCTCCGTCCGGCTGTCGCTGCCCGTCCCGGCCGGCCCGGAGCGGCCGCGATGATCCGGGTGCTGGTCGTGGAGGACGAGCCGCTGATCGCCGAGGCGCATCGCGTGTACACCGAGCGGGTCGACGGGTTCGAGGTCGTGGGCGTGGCGCACACGGCCCGGGAGGCGACGGGCATCCTGCGTACGCGGGAAGTGGATCTGATTCTTCTTGATCTGAACCTGCCCGATCGGCATGGACTCGACCTGGCCCGGGCGTTGCGGGCGGCCGGCAGCGGTGCCGACGTGCTGGCCGTGACGTCCAACCGCGACCTGGGGATGGTGCGGCAGGCGGTGGCGCTCGGGGTGACGCACTATCTGCTGAAGCCGTTCACGTTCGCCGCCTTCCGGGACAAGCTCGACCGGTACGCCCGTTACCGCGCGCAACTGGTGGAATCGACCGAGGCGGCGGCCCAGCACGAGATCGACCGGGTGTTCTCGACGCTGCGCGGGAGCCCGCCGGGGAGCCTGCCGAAAGGGCTCGACTCGGCGACGTTCGACCTGGTGCTGGGGGCTTTGCGGGCCGAGCCGGGACTGTCGGCGGCCGAGGTGGCGGCCCGGACCGGGACCTCGCGGGTGACGGCTCGTCGCTACCTGGAGCATCTGGCCGAGTCGGGGCGGGCGGTGCGCACTCCGCGTTATGGGGGGCCGGGGCGGCCCGAGGTGGAGTACCGCCCGGCCTGAATCCGCCGCGCGGCCGTGGCCGTTCGCAGCGCCGGCCAGAACCGGAGCCGCCGCCGGTGGTCGGCTGCGGCGATCACCGCCGCCAACGCCGGGCGTTCGTGGGCCGGGACGAGAACGATGACGATCAGCAGCGGTAGGGCGGCGGCCAGCAACTCGGTCATCACGACGAAGGCGACGAGCGCGGTGACCAGCCCGATGAGGACGACAGGACTCATGGCGACTCCTGAACCGGTCACCGGGCGACGATTGCGGCCAGCAGAAGGACCAGCGCGATGCCGAGGGAGAAGGCGACGACGGCAGCCGCTGCGGCCGCCTCCAGTACGACTCCGAACGGCTCCATCGCGCGTTTCAGGAAACGAAGTCCGATGATCACGCAGAATCCGGCCAGGACGAGATAGAGCAGGGGCTGATCGCCGGCGAGCGAGGGCCCCGGTGACGACAGGTGGAACATGACCACCGCCAAGGGGAGTAGTGGATTGACTACTCTCAGGCTCCGGGAGGTGGCGGCGACTGTCCATGACTTATTCACTACCTGCGAATAAATTTAGGCCCATTGATCGTTTGTCAAGGGTGATTTTCGGTCGGTTAGTTGTCACGCCGCATGCTGACGCGTTTCCGCACCTCAAACCTCGTAGTATGATAAATCTCCAGTGTGACTAAAAGGATGACCTTGCGCGTGATCGCTGACAGCTGTACCTCGGGTGCCTGTCCGACGATCTTCAGCACCGACTCGGGTTCCATCGTGGTCCAGGGCTATGTGGTTCCGGCGGAGCAGGCCGGTGTCGACGTGCCGGACGGCGAGATGCTCGTGGAGATTCCCCTGGAGCTTCTCCGAGCGGCTCAGCAGGCGGTTTCCTGAGGGTTCGAGACGGGGGCAATCGATTGGCGACCAGCTCTGATCCCCACGTCGATCCGGAGCAGCCGATCGGTGAGGCCCTGGCGCGGATGCGTCGAGCCCACCAGCTCAGCGGGGCCAAGCTGGCCGCGCTGGTTGGCATGAGCCAACCCAAGATCTCCCGGATCGAGCGCGGCCGCGGGCTTCCCGATCCGGAGGACGTGGTCGTCATCGCGCGTGCCCTGGGCGCCGGCGAGGCCGAGGTCCAGGACCTGCGGCGCCGAGCCGAAATGGCGCACGACCGGATGACCGACTGGCGCCCGGCGGCGGCCGGCCTCGCCAATCGGCAGCGGGGCGTGGCGAAGTGGGAGTCCTCGGCTCGCGAGATCCGGGACTTCCAGCCCGCCGTGCTGCCCGGATTAGTGCAGATCGGCAGCTATGTGCGTGCAGCGCTGCTGGCGTTCCTGCGTGTGGTGCAGCCGGAGGGCGACGAGTTGGAGCTGGCCCGCGCGGTCACCGCCCGGACCGAGCGGCAGGAGGCCCTGGCCGACCTCGGCAAGAAGTTCCACTTCGTGATCGCCGAGGCGGCGCTGCGCAATCGCCTCTGCCCGCCGGTGTCGATGCTCGAGCAGCTCGGTCATCTCCGTGAGCTCGCCGGTCGTCCCAACGTGACGTTCGGCATCATCGCCGACGAGACGCCGACGGCCATCCCGCCCCAGCATGGATTCACGCTCTTCGACGACGACATGGTTGTCATCGAGACCTACAACACCGGGCTGCTCTCCCGGGGCGGCAACGTCATCCTGCAGTACCGGCAGGTGTTCGAGAGCTTCGCGGGGGCGGCGGCGCCGGAGATCGGGCCGATCCTGGACAAGTACGAGACCTATTACGTGGAGCGGCTGACCCGGCGGGAGTGAGCTGCTTCGGGATTGGTCGGACCGGGTTGGGGTTGGGGCTCAAGTTTGCCGGGCGCGTGCCGAACTGACCGGATGTGACGGGTCTCCGGCGTCCCCCGTGGTGGCTCGCCTGGCTGCTGGTCGGCACGGCGGTCGCAGCCGGGTGGTCGCTGCTGCCGTACGGCCTGGCCGCGGTGGTCGTGTCCTCGCTGCTGTCGTTCGCAGCGGTCGCGGTGATGGTGGTCGGGGCTCGGCGGCGGCATCGGGATCAGAAGCCGGCCTGGTACCTGTTCGCGGCCGGGGTCGTCACCTGGGTGGCCGGTGATCTGGTCTACGCGGCGAACGGGGCTGCCTCGTTCCCGTCCTGGGCCGACGCGTTCTACCTGGGTGCCTATCCGCTGCTGGTGATCGCGCTGTTCCTGCTGACCCGCCGGCGGGGGCCGTTCTGGTCGGGGAACCTGATCGACTCGGCGATCGTGGCGATCAGTGTCGGCATCGCGTACTGGACGTTCGTGATCGAACCGATCGTGATCGACGCGACGCAGTCGCCGCTGGCCCGGGCGGTGACGGCCGGCTACCCGACGATGGGTGTGCTGTTGTGTGCGCTGCTGGTGCCGATGCTGTTGCGCCGGGGTCCGCGGACGGCCGGGATGTGGCTGCTCACCGTGGGCGGCGTGGTCACGCTGGCCTGCAACACCGTGTACACGCTGGTGCCGGCGGCGATGGATCCGTGGGGGTCGTTCGTCTACGGCGGCTACCTGTTCGCCTACGTCTGCTGGGCCGCCGCGGCCATCCACCCGTCGCCGACCCTGGGGCCGGCCGAGGAGGCCGACAGTCTGGGCTGGAGCCGGCTGCTGGCGCTGCTCGCCTCGATGCTCATGGTGCCGGCGATCCTGCTGGTGCAGGGCGAGCGCGGGACCGGTGCGACCAGCTGGCTGGCCGTCGGGATCGGTTCGATGGCGCTGTTCGTGCTGGTGGTGACCCGGATGTCCGGGTACATCGCGCGGGCTCACAGCCAGGCCCGGCGGCTGCACGACCTGGCCATGCGCGACGACCTGACCGGCCTGCCGAACCGGCGGGCCTTCGAGGAGGAGGCGATCCGCGGGGTGGCGGCCGGCCCGTGCCGGCTCATCATGATCGACCTGGCCGGGTTCAAGCACGTCAACGACCGGCTCGGCCGGACCGCCGGCGATCAGGCCCTGGCCGCGGTGGCCGACCTGCTGCGCCGCTCGCTGCGCGAGGGTGACGCGGTGGCCCGGATGGGGGCCGACGAGTTCGCGGTCCTGGCGCTGGACACGCGCGAGGGCGAGGGCGACGCCGTGGTGGCCCGGCTGGTCGACCTGCTGCGCCGGCCGATCGTCTCGGGCGAGCACGAGCTGCTGCTCAATGCCCGGCTCGGGGTGGCCGACAGCGAGCACTGCGGGGCGGTGCCGGTGCCCGAGCTGGTGCGCCGGGCCGACACCGCCCGGTACGCCGCCAAGGCGGCCGGCAGTCAGCTCATGGTCTACACGGCCGAGCTGGACGCGCGGGCCGACGCGACCGCGCGGCTCGGCGCCGACCTGCGGCACAGCCTGGACGACGGCGATTTCCGGGTGGTCTACCAGCCGATCGTGGACCTGGACACCGGGCGGTTCCAGGCCTGCGAGGCGCTGGTGCGCTGGCATCACCCGGTGCGCGGGTTCGTCAGCCCGGTCGACTTCGTGCCGGTCGCCGAGGACAACGGGCTGATCGTCGAGCTGGGCGAGTTCGTCATGCGTACGGCGTGCTGGAAGTTCGCCGGTTGGCGGCGGGACCTGGGCCGGGACGCGCCCGGCTACATCAGCGTGAACGTGTCGGCCCGCCAGCTCAGCGAGCCCGGCTTCCCGGCGGTGGTGGCCGGGATCCTCACCGAGTGCGGTCTCGAACCGGCCCAGCTGCTGGTCGAGGTGACCGAGACGGCCCTGTTCGGCGGGGGGACCGCGGTGCACGCGGTGGAGACGCTGCACGCGGCCGGGGTGCGGATCGCGCTGGACGACTTCGGCACCGGACACTCGTCGCTGGGCCTGCTGCGGACCGTCCCGGTGGACGTGCTCAAGGTCGACAAGTCGTTCGTCGACGAGATCACCGCCGACGGTTCCCGGGCAGTGATCGTGGACGCGCTGATCCACGTCAGCAAGGGGCTGGGGCTGCTGGCCGTCGCCGAGGGGGTCGAGACCGCGTTGCAGGCCGATTACCTGCGGGAACTCGGGTACGAGTACGCGCAGGGCTACTTCTTCGGCAAACCGGTGCCCGAGCCGTCATTTCACCGACCGGGTGCTCTCCCGGACGACCAGCTCGGTGGCCAGCTCGATCCGGGTGGACTCCAGCCGCTCACCGTTGATCAGTCGTAGCAGGGTGCGGGCCGCGGCCACGCCCATCTCGTGCAGCGGCTGCCGCACGGTGGTCAGCGGCGGCGCCGTCCACTGGGCGAAGTTCAGGTCGTCGAAGCCGACCACGCTGACGTCGCCCGGGATGCGCAGGCCGGCCCGGCGCAGCGCCTCGTACACCCCGGTGGCCTGCTGATCGCTGCCCGCGAAGATCGCCGTCGGACGCTCGGGCCGGTCGAGCAGCGCGGCCGTGGCCTGCAGGCCGCCCTCGTGCTGGAAGTTGCTGTAGCGCACCAGCTGCCGGTCGGCGGGCAGCCCGGCCGTCTCCAGCGCGGCCCGGTACCCGGCGATGCGGGCCCGGGTGCACTGCAGTTGTTCCGGGCCGCCGATCGCGGCGATCCGGGTGTGCCCGAGCTGGATCAGGTGCTCGGCCGCCGCGTACCCGCCGGAGAAGTTCGTGGCGCCGATCGACGGGACCTCCGGCGGCGGCTGGCTCACCCCGTCGACCACCACGAACGGCAGGCCGCGGCGTTCCAGGTCGCCCCGCTGGGCCTCGGTCAGCTCGGAGAGCACCAGGATCGCGCCCTCCGAACCGCGGGCCAGCAGCGAGTCGATCCAGCGGCGGGTCAGTGACTGCCGGTTGTGGACCGAGGAGACGACCAGGCTGAGCCCGGCGTCCTCGATCACCTCCTCGACCCCGGACAGGATGGACAGACCCCACACGCTGTCCAGCTGGTTGATCACCAGATCGATGAGATCGGTACGGCGGCCGGCCCGTCGCGCCGTCCGGGGCCGCTGGTAGCCGCGCTCGGTGATGAGTTTCTCGATCGTGCGCCGGGTCGACGGCGCCACGTCGGTGTGCCCGTTGAGCACTTTCGACACGGTGGAGATCGCCACGTTGGCCTCGCGGGCGATCTCGGTCAGGGTCGGCCGCCGGCTCGACGCCATGTTTCCCCCAGGTTTCGAAAAGTATTGCCGTCATCGATGCCGTGTCGTGTGATCGGCACGTTACACCGCCGCTGGACGGCACCGAAACCTCTCCGAAAGATTTCGATAACCATGCGCAGAACCGTTCTGAAAGTGATCGCCGCGTCGGCGGCGCTGACCCTGGCCGCGGCGTGCGGCAACGGCGGCCCGGGCACCGGATCCGGTGCGGCCGGCTCCGGGGTGCAGGTGTGGGCCCTGGAGGACGCCGCGGTCAACCCGATCGCCACCCGGAGCATCGCCGACTTCAACGCCGGCACCGGGAACAAGGTCGAGCTGGTCACCTACGTCAACGACGCGTACAAGCAGAAACTGCAGGTGGCGATGGGCTCGCCGCAGGCGCCGGACGTCTTCTTCAACTGGGGCGGCGGCAACCTCGAGCAGTTCGTGGACGCCGGGCAGGTCGAGCCGCTGGACGACGTGCTGGCCAAGGATCCCGCGCTCAAGGACAAGTTCCTGCCCAGCGTGATGTCGGTCGGGCAGGTCGGCGGGAAGCAGTACGGCCTGCCGATGCTCGGGGTGCTGCCGGTCGTGTTGTTCATCAACAAGGACGTCTTCGACCAAGCCGGGGTCCAGCCCCCCAAGACGTACGCGGAGCTTCTGAATTTGATCGATGTTTTTAAATCGAAGAGGGTCGTGCCGATCGCGCTGGCCGGCTCGCAGGGCTGGACCGAACTGATGTGGCTGGAGTACCTGCTGGACCGCATCGGCGGCGCCGACAAGTTCCAGGCGATCGCCGCGGGCCGCGACGGCGCCTGGACCGACCCGGCCGTGGTCAAGGCCCTCGGCGAGATCAAGAACCTGGTCGGGCGGGGTGCGTTCGGCACCAACTACGCCTCGGTCAACTACGACAACCAGGGCGCGTCGAAGCTGTTCGCCACCGGCAAGGCGGCCATGCACCTGATGGGCACCTGGGACTTCTCGGTGCAGAAGGACGCCAACCCGAAGTTCATCACCGACGGCAAGCTCGGCTACGTGAACTTCCCGGCCTACGACGGCGGCGCCGGTGACCCGAAGGCCGTGGTCGGCAACCCGAGCAACTACTACTCGGTCAACGCGGCGTCGAAGAACAAGACCGTGGCCACCGACTTCGTGGTGAAGTCGCTGACCTCCGACTCCTACATCAACGGCCTGATCGAAGCCGGACAGGTCCCGCCGGTCAAGGGCGTCGAGGCGACGCTCAGGACCAAGCCGAACGCGGACTTCACCACCTTCACCTACGACCTGGTGGCGAACGCGCCGAGCTTCACCCAGTCCTGGGACCAGGCGCTCAGCCCGTCGGTCAGCGCCGCACTGCTGACCAATCTGCAGAAGCTGTTCGTCGACAAGATCACCCCGGACGAGTTCGCGGCCGCCATGGCCAAGGTCAAATGATCGCCGCAGCACACAGGGAGCGGCCCGGGTTCGCCTGGGCCGCGCCCGCGGTCGCCTTCTTCGTCGCCCTCGGCATCCTGCCGGTCGTCGCCGTCGCCTACCTGAGCCTCACCCGGTGGAACGGCCTGGGCGACCCGCAGTGGATCGGCCTGGCCAACTGGGCGGCCGTCACCGACGACCCGGACCTGATCAACGGCATCACCCGGACGCTTCTGCTGACCGTCGTCTCCTGGCTCCTGCAGACACCGTTGGCGCTGCTCATCGGCGTGTGGGCGGCCGGCCCGCAACGCGCTCGCGCGGCCGTGTCGACCCTGTTCTTCCTGCCGCTGCTGCTGTCGACCGCGGCGATCTCGCTGACCTTCGTGTCGCTGCTCGACCCCAACTTCGGGCTGGCCGCGGACTACGGAAAGTACGTCGGCGTGCCGGACGGCAACTTCCTCGGCTCGGACAACGCGCTCTACGTCATCGCGTTCGTCGTGGCCTGGCAGTTCGTGCCGTTCCACACGCTGCTCTACCAATCGGCGACCCGGCAGATCCCCCGGTCGCTCTTCGAGGCCGCGCAGATCGACGGAGCAACGGGGGTGCGGCAGTTCTTCGCGATCACCCTGCCGCAGTTGCGGAACACGATCATCGCGAGCTCGGTGCTGATGCTGGTCGGCTCACTGACGTACTTCGAAATGGTTCTTCTGATGACCAACGGCGGGCCGGGCACCGCGACCCGGGTGCTGCCGCTGCACATGTACATCAAGGGATTCGTCGGCTTCGACATGGGTTATGCCAGCGTGCTCGCGGTTCTGCTGGTCGCCGTCGGCACCGCCCTGTCGGTCGTCGTGGTCCGCATCACGGGCTACCACCGGATGGCCAGCGATCGGGAGGGCGCATGACGTCGGTCGTTTTTTCCAGATCAAGATCAAGGCTTGCGCGTACGTGGAATGTCCCGGCCGGGGTTCTGGCGGCCGTCTGGCTCGTGATCGTGGCCGTCCCCGTCTACTTCGTCGTGATCACCGGGTTCCGCACCCAGGACGCGTACATCGAGCAGGGCCCGCTCGACCTGCCGACCCACCCGACCCTGGCCAACTTCACCGCCCTGTTCGAGCTGGGATTCACGACGTACCTGGTCAACAGCCTGATCGTGGCGTTCGGCACGGTGGCGCTGGTGCTCGGGGTGGCGCTGCCCGCGGCCTACGCGATCGTCCGCAACCCGAGCCGGGCGCTGCGCACCGCGTTCAACGTCTTCCTGCTCGGGCTGGCCGTGCCCGCGCAGGCGGTCATCGTGCCGATCTACCTGATCATCACGAGACTGCAGATGTACGACTCGCTGCTCGCCGTCGTCCTGCCCACCGCCGCGTTCTCGCTGCCCATCGCCATCGTCGTCCTGACCAGCACCCTGCGCGACATCCCGGGCGAACTGTACGAGGCGATGACCGTCGACGGCGCCACCACCCGGCGGATCTTCCGGCAACTCGTCCTGCCCCTGTCCCGGCCCGGACTGGTCAGCGTCGGCATCTTCGTCGGCCTGGGCGCCTGGAACGGCTTCCTCTTCCCGCTCGTGCTCACCCAGAGCGACGACCAGCGGGTGCTCACCCTCGGACTGTGGAGGTTCCAGAGCCAGTACGGCACCGACGTGCCCGGACTGATGGCCGCCGTCGTGATCTCCGCGCTGCCGGTCCTCGCCCTGTACCTGTTCGGCCGCCGTCACCTGCTCAGCGGGCTCGCGGCCGGCTTCGGAAAGTAGCCCACCCTTGTCCGAGATCCGCAATCCGGTCCTGCCCGGCTTCCACCCCGACCCGTCGATCCTGCGCGTCGGCGACGACTACTACCTGGCCACCTCGACGTTCGAGTGGTACCCCGGCGTCCGCCTGCACCACTCCCGGGACCTGGTGCACTGGCGGCCGCTGGGCGGTGCCCTGTCGTCGCTCCGCCTGCTTGACCTGGCCGGCGCCCCCGACTCCGGCGGAGTCTGGGCACCCGGCCTGACCTGGGCCGACGGCCTGTTCTACCTGGTCTTCACCGACGTCAAGGGCTACAGCGGCTTCTTCGACACCCCGAACTACCTGGTCACCGCGCCCAGCATCGACGGACCGTGGTCGGACCCGATACCGCTGCACGCCCGAGGCTTCGACCCCTCCCTGTTCCACGACGACGACGGGCGGACCTGGCTGCTCAGCAACCGCACCGACTGGCGGCCCGGCCGGCCCTGGGCGTCCGGGATCATCGCGCAGGAACTCGACCGGGCAGCCGGGAAACTCGTCGGGGAACCGGTCGAGATCTACCGCGGGACCGCGGCCGGCATGACCGAAGGACCGCACCTCTACCGGCGGGACGGGTGGTACATCCTCCTCACGGCCGAAGGAGGAACCGACTGGTTCCATCAGGTGACCGTGGCCCGGGCCCGGCACCCGCTCGGGCCCTATCAGACCGACCCGGCCGGGCCGCTGCTCACCTCCGTGCACCGGCCCGGCCTCACCCTGCAGAAAGCCGGACACGGAAGCCTGGTGGAGACACCCGGCGGCGAATGGTTCCTGGCGCACCTGGCGGCCCGGCCGCTGAGCCGGCCACGCGGGCGCTGCATCCTCGGACGGGAGACCGCGATCCAGCGGGTCACCTGGACCGAGGACGGCTGGCCGCGCATCGAAGGCGGCGTGCCACACGACGTGGTGAACGGGCCCGACCTGCCGGAACATCCGTGGCCGGCCGTGGTGCAAGACTTCGGCGGGCCGCAGTGGAACAGCCTGCGGCGGCCGGCCGAACCGTCCTGGGTGACCGTCCTCGACCCGGGAGCCGTGCGGATCCTGGGCGGGCGGTCGGCGGCCGCCCACACCGGGGAGAGCCTGCTGGCCCGGCGGGTCGACGCGTTCCGGGCGTCGTTCGAGGCGACGGTGGACTTCACGCCGGTCGGATTCCAGCAGACGGCCGGGGTGGTGGCGTACTACAACAGCCGGAACTGGTACTTCCTGCGCGTCGGCTGGGACGGTGAGGTGGTCGTCGAACTGACCTCCCGCGTCCGGGGACGCCTGCGGGCCCACGGCCCGGCCGTTCCGGTGAGCGGGCCGGTGCGCCTGCGGCTCGACCTCGACCACGGCGAGCTGACGGCGTCGTGCGGCGACGTGCGGTGGGGGCCGCTCGACGCGAGCGTGCTGTCCGACGAACATGCCTTCGAATCGGACGGGGAGAACGCATTGGCCTGGGGATTCACCGGGGCGTTCGTGGGGTTGTGGGTGCAGGATCTGACCGGGGGTGAGTTGGCGGCCGACTTCAGCGAGGTCCGGTACCGGAGCTGATCAGCCGGGGCGGCGGTGTGTCCGCCCCTGGCGTGGCTCTCCGGCTGGGTTTTGGGCGCGGCCCTTCCGCCATCTGCGCGGGAGGGCCGGCTCCGCGTGGGCAGGGGCCGCTTCGTGCCGTGCCGTGTCGGGTCGTGCGCGGGACCGCGTCGCGTCGTGGGTCCGGCCTGCGTCGTACCGTGTGGGTTCGTTTCGTGCGGGGGGAAGGGTGCGCTCGCGCCGGCGGAGGGCGTGCAGCTCCGTGCGTCGGCGCTTAGCACGCCCGAGTGGAGGCGTGGTGGATATCCACAGTGGCGGGTTGTCCACAGGGGCTCGGCGGGGGTTCGGCGAATTCGGGATAATGGTCGTGGGACCGCCCCCCGGTGGAGTGGTGGGGTCTGTCCGGGTCGCGCCTCGGTGCCGGGCCACCCGCGGAACCCCCCATGGCCGTACCCGCAAATGCCCTGGACCCGAAGCGGCCTCCCGCCAACCGCATGGTTTTCGCAGGTGATCCACGGCCACAAGACCCCACATTGATCAACTAAGCTCTCCGGCCATGGTCAGCGAGAACGTCGAAGACAAGCTCCGGGAGTTCGCCGAGGATCCCGATTTTCCGCACCGGGAGGCGGCCCGGCACGCGCTGCGGTTCCGCTCGTCCGGGGAGGTCTCGGACCTGGTCGCGATCGCCGACGAACCGCACGGGTGTGGGACCACCGAGCTGCTGTTCGCGATGGCGGGGGAGAAGCGGACCTGGCTGAACTGGGTGCCGATGCCGGAGGAAGCGGTCATCAACATCAGCCGGGACATCGCCCGCCGGCGGGCCGCCGGTGAGGAGGCGGAGATCACCGAGCTGGGGTTGTCCGGTGGGGAGCCGCCGAGCGCGCTGGCCGCGTTCGAGCGGGCCGCCGGGAAGCCGGTGAAGATCGGGATCGCCGAGTTCGGGGAGCCGGACATGCGGGTTCCGTTGCGGCCGGGGCGGTTCGCGGTCTGGCGTTACCAGGGTGACGAGGCCGAGCCGGCGGTGTTCGCGCCGTCGGGTGAGGCCGTGCGGGTGCTCCACCAGGTCGGGGCCGAGCCGTGGGCGTCGCCGCTGTCCGGGTATGTGCAGGCCGAGCCGTTCGGGGATCTGCCGTTGGACGACCTGCTCGGGTTGCTCGTGCACCCGCCGCAGGCGCCGGACATCCCGCGTTACCAGGTGCTGGCCAGGTCCGACCCGGCCTACTGGTATCGCCTGCTGCAGCCGTGGGTCTGTCTGGGCATCCTGCACCACGAGAAGCAGGAGCCGTGGGCGACGTCGACGCGGCGGCAGGTGCTGGTCGATCTGGCTTTCGGGGTGGAGGACTGGGTTTCTGACGCGGCGCTGTTCGCGCTGGTCACGGCCGCCTATCGGCAGCCGGAGATCCGCGATGAGGTACGTGGCCTGGTCGCTGACCGGATGCTCGCGGCCACGCGGGCGCCCCGGCCGGTGACGATCTGGACGTCGCTGGCGCACCTGATGCTGATCACCCCGAACGCCACCGCCGACGACCGTTCCCTGGCCGCGGCGATTCTGAAGCAGAACGAGGAACCCGAGCCCGAGCCCGAGCCACAGCCGCGCTCGAACCGTTCGCGGGAGCGGCGCTGGCCGCGCTGGCTGGGCGGGCGCAGGTAGGGACGGGCCGCCGCCGGGACCCCGGCCCAGGGTCCCGGCGGCGGGTTCGGGGTCAGCTGAAACGGAACCAGTCGAGTTCGAGGATGTCGGTGGTCTCGTTGGCCCGGGGCACGACCGTGATCGAGGTCGTGCCGGCCGGGAGGTTGCTGACGTTGAACGCGATTTCCTTGTACGTCCCGGTCGAGCCGGTGCCGAGCAGGCCGGGCGCGGCGATGACCGGGCCGGTGGCCGAGCCGGCGTGGAATTCGAGGGTGAACGCGCTGCCGGTGGATCGGGCCGAGGAGTAGCGGAAGACGACCTGGTTCGGGGTCCGCCCGAAGCTCATCCGGTCGTAGCGGGCCCAGTCGCCGTTGTTCAGCGAGCCCAGCCGGTTGCCGGCAACGGTTGTGCCGCTCTGGGAGTCGGGCCCTTCGGCCTCGATCGTCGCGAAGGCGTCCCGGCCACCACCGGTCGGGGGCGTGGAAGTCGACGTGGAAGGAGAAGGGGAAGGAGACGACGACGGCGACGGTGATGACGTCGGGACACCACTGCCCCAGTCGACTCCGCGGCCCGCGAGGGTCCCGTTCACGAAGAGCGAGTTCTGCAACTCCCGCTTGAACCCGGCCCGGATCGTCGCGTTGTCCTGGATCCGGCTGTCCCCCCAGTATCCGTCGGTGCAGTTCGGTGACCCGGCCGTCGCCCCCACCGGGCAGCTGAACTGCTTGATCGCCTCCCAGTCGCTGTTGATGTAGGAGGCCGCGCGAATCACGTCACTGTTCGCGTTGATGTACGAGAAGTACTGGTCGTACCACCCGGCCAGCTCGTTCAGCCCACCCAGGGCCACCCGGTTGTTGACGTTTACGCAGGACGAGTCGAGTGTGGAGGTCCGGTAGCCCTGCGGTGTCGACTCGGCGATCATCGCCGGCTTGCCGTGGGCGCGGGCGAAGTTCACCACCCGGTCGTAGAGCACCCCGGGCGAGCTGGTCGGGGTGTCGCACGCCCACTGATGCTTCCGGTACGTCGCGTCCCAGTAGAACGTGCTCATCGCCACCCAGTCCACGACGTCGTCGCCCGGATACCAGTCGGCCAGGTGGTTCGGGTGGGAGAAGTCCTGCTTGTACTCGGCCGCCCCGTCCTTGACGTAGCTGGCGCTCTGCCACACGGTCGCCACGTTGCTCGCGCCGAGCGCGGTGATCCGCTGTTTGACGACCCGGAACGCGGCCTTGTAGAAGTCGGCGTTGTAGCAGTTCCACGGCCCGTCGAACTCGTACCCGACGCGCAGGTAGACCGCCCGGCCGGTGTTCTTCAGATACGTGATCAGGTTGTCCAGGTTCTGCCGGTACTGGGCGCCGAGCGCCCCGGCGACGTCCGCGTCCTGCCGGTTGATGATCGCCCGCAGCGGCTGGTTGTTGCAGCCGGGGCTGTCGGCCAGGTAGAGCCCGACGGCCAGGGCCGCGCCCGGGTACTGCGCCAGCGTCTGGTCGAAGTTGAACACGTTGCCGTTGAGGTCACAGGTGGCGGTGAGCCCGTTGCACGCGTTCGGCGAGATGTTGGTGTAGAGCGTGACGCCGCCCGGCTTCGGGAAGCTCGCGTCGACGTCGAGCACCTGCGACTTGTAGGCGGCCAGGTCCGGGGTGGTCTGACCGATCAGGGAGAGCACCTTGTTGCCGGTGGGCAGGTTGACGCCGGTGATGGCGGCCTCGGCGGGGGAGGAGAGGAGCGGCATGGCCATCGCGGCGACCGCGAGCGCCGCGATGGCGACAAAACGTTTCTTCACGGGATTCCTAACAGGGAGTGGTGAAGCGCTGCGCGGTGAGGCCCGCGCAGAACGAGGAGCGGGCCTGGGCGTACTGGGAGAGGCGCCCGTCGACGAACCAGGTGGAGTTGACCGGGAAGTCGAAGCTGCCGTCGGCGATGCCGTCCCACCCGTACCGGAAGTCCAGGTCGATGTAGACGGCCGCCCTGATGACCTGACTCAGGTCGTAGGTGCCGGACTCGTTGGGGATCGGCCCGCGGTAGCTCATCAGGCCGAAGAGCCGCTTGACCCACAGGTCGCCGCGGGTCGTCTCGAGGCCGCGGGTGTCCGAGCCGTTGTCGGTGAAGTTCATCATCCCGGACTCGGAGACGATCATCGGTTTGCCGTGGACCTGGGCGAACCGCATCATCTTCAGGACGTTGCCGTCGTAGTCGAAGTTCTGCCGGACGGCGGCCGGGTTCCCGTAGGAATCCCGGCCGATGTACGTGTTCCGGCACTGCAACGCACCGGCGTCATAGTCGCCGTTGTAGTGGTAACCGTTGTCGTAGATCGGCAGGCACAGCTCGTGCGCGAAGACCGACACCCCGATCCAGTCGACGACGGCGTCGCCCGGGTACATCTGCTCGAACTCGCCCCGCACCGGGTGGAAGACGTAGCTCACGTTGTCCTGATGCTTACGTGAGTCGATCAAACCCTTGAGACGGGCAAACGCATTTTTGTACGACGAACAGGTCGCGTCCGTGCAGTGGTAGAACGTCGACACCTCGTAGTCGAGCCGCAGGAAGAACTTCGCCCGCGGGTACTGGTTCACGAACGCGATCAGCCGGTCGAACTGCGCCGTGTAGCCACCGGCCGCGATCTCGGCGGTGACCTGCCGGGAGCGGGCCGCCTTGGCGTTCTCGTCCCCGCCGGTGAAGCCGGGCGGGTTGTCCTTCCAGGAGATCCCGATCTGCACGGCCCGGCCTGTGACGCGAGCTGCTCGGCGTACTGCCGGTGCCCGTCGTTGACCCAGTTCCCGGACTTCACCTCGTAGTAGACCGAGCCGCCGGCCGGTGCCGGGGCGAACGACGTGTAGTCGTTCCAGGCCGCGCTCGTGGACTGCCCGACGAAGAGCAGCCGCGAACCGTCGGCCGGTACGAACGTCGAGGCGGCGGCCGGTGTCGCCGCACCGAGCACCACCATCGTGAGGGCCGCGATCGCGGCGACACATCTTCGGAACATGCCGAGACCGTACGAACGTATCGATGAATCCCGAACAGTTTTCGAAACAAGCCGGAAATATTGCCGAACTGGTCCAACCAGTTGACGGGTTGATGTGTGGGCGGGCACACTGCCGCGCATGGATTTCGATCCCGCACCCCGCCAGTCGGTCTCCGACCACGTGTTCGGGCGCCTCCGCGACGCGATCGTGGGCGGCCGCTACCCGGCCGGCGACGCGCTGCCCAGCGAACGCGAACTGGCCACGACCTTCGAGGTCAACCGGCACGCGATCCGGGAGGCGCTGCGCCGCCTGCAGCAGCTCGGCCTGGTCAAGGTCAGTCAGGGCGGCGCCACCCGCGTCCTCGACTGGCGGGAGAACGCCGGGCTCGACCTGGCCATGGCCGGTGACGTGCTGCCGGTCGAGACGTTGTCGCGGGACGTGATGGAGATGCGGGCGACGATCGGGGCCGACGCCGCCCGGCTGTGCGCGCTGCGGGCGACCGACTTCGCCAGGAAGCAGGTCGTCGACGCGGTCGAGATCTACGCGGCGGCGGTGCCCGACCTGGCCCTGATGGGTCCGGCCGACCTGCTGGTCTGGCGGCGCATCGTCGAGGGCTCGGGCAACATCGCCTACCTGCTGGCGTTCAACAGCCTGACCGCCGGGACCCTGGCCGTCGGGCACGTGCCGGCCCACCTGCGTACCGAAGAACTCTTGAACGTCGCGGCCCACCGCAAGCTCGCCGCCCTGATCGCGGCCGGCGAGGCCGCCGAGGCCGAGGCCGTCGCCCGCGGCCTTCTGCACGCGAAGGAGAACGTCCGTTGATCCCCGCCGTGGTCTACGCCATACCGGCGTTCCTGCTGCTCATCGTCATGGAAGCGCTGTCCTTCCGGTTCCTGCCGGATGACGAGGAGCGCGGCTACGAGACGCGTGACACCGCCACCAGCCTGTCCATGGGCGCCGGCAGTCAGGTCATCGGCATCCCGTGGAAGCTGCTCACCGCGGTCGCGTTCGCCGGGCTGTACGTGATCAGCCCGTTCAAGCTCGACCCGCACGACTGGTGGGTGTGGGTGCTGCTGTTCTTCGCCGACGACTTCGCCTACTACTGGTTCCACCGGCTGCACCACGAGGTCCGGGTGTTCTGGGCCGGGCACGTCGTGCACCACTCCAGCCAGTTCTTCAACCTGTCGACCGCGCTGCGGCAGAGCTGGACGCCGATGACCGCGACCCCGTTCTGGCTGGGCCTGGCCCTGCTCGGCCTTCCTCCATGGATGATCTTCCTGCAGCAGTCGATCAGCCTGGCCTACCAGTTCTTCCTGCACACCGAGCGGATCAACCGCATGTGGCGGCCGATCGAGTGGTTCTTCAACACGCCGTCGCACCACCGCGTGCACCACGGCTCGAACGACCCCTACCTGGACCGCAACTACGGCGGCATCCTGATCATCTGGGACCGGATGTTCCGCAGCTTCGAACCCGAGGGCGAGGCCGTCCGGTACGGCCTGACGACGAACCTGACCACGTACAACCCGCTCAAGGTGGCGACCCACGAGTACGCCGCGATCGGGCGTGACCTGCGCACGGCCACGAACTGGCGGGCCCGCCTCGGCTACGTGTTCGGCCGTCCCGGCTGGCAGCCGGCCGCGTGAAACTCAAGATCTTCGCCGCCGTCGCGATCGTCGAGGTGATCGCGGTGGCGGCGGACTGGACACCGGTCCAATGGGTGGCCAAGCCCCTGCTCGCACCGATCTTGATCTGGTACGTCGGCAGGTGGAACCGGCTCACGGCGGCGCTCGTGTTCGCCACGCTCGGCGACGTCGCGCTGCTGATCCCCGGCAAGGTCCCGTTCCTGGCCGGGATGGGGTTCTTCCTCGGCGCCCAACTCTGCTTCCTCACCGCGTTCCTGCGGGCGGCCCGTCCGAAAACGATCGCCTTCACGGCGTACGCAATCGTCTGGTTGTTGGTCAATGCCCTTCTCTGGGATCGGGTGGGCGCGCTGCGGATCCCGATCCTGATCTACAGCCTGGCGTTGGCCGCGATGGCCGCGGCGGCCGTCGCGGTGTCCCGGCGCACGGCCGTCGGCGGCGCGTTGTTCCTGGTCTCGGACCTGATGATCGGTGTCGGGGCGGCCGGGATCGATCTGCCGGCCGCGGGCGTGCTGGTGATGACCACCTACGCGGCCGCGCTCGCGGCGATCGTCACCGGCGCGGTGACCACCGGTCACCCCGTCGCCCGGCCTCACGATCATCACCTCGGGGGTGACGTCCGGGCCACCCGGCCCGGGTGACACCGCCACGGACCCGCCAAAATCAGCGTTTTCGCAGCTCAAAGCCGCGAGACTTGACGGCATGAGATGTCAATTCCTGATCGGTAGCGTCCTGGTCGCCGGGGCGCTCGCCGTCCCCTCCGCGGCGCAGGCCGACCCGGCGATCACGACCCCGGCCCGCTACGAACTCCCCACCACCGACGCCGTCACCGACGTGCTCGCGGTCGGCCCGGAGGTGTGGGTCGCCGCCGGCAACACCGTGCTGATCACGTCGGCAACCGGCCGGGTGCGCACCACGGTGACCGGGCTGCTTGGCGCGAAAGGCCTGACCCCGAGCCCGGACGGGACCAGCGTCTACGTCTCCGAGTCGACCGCCGGCAAGATCGCCCGGGTGTCGACGGCGGGCGAGGTGCTCGGCTCGTGGACGTCGCAGGCCTGCCCCGGCCGGTCGTCGATCGTGGGCGGGGCGCTGTACTACGCCTACTCCTGCGACGTGGAAACCGGCGGCGTCGGACGGCTCGACCTGACCGACCACACCGACCGGAGTGTGCTGACCGATTCCGATCTCGGTGGGCTGACCGGGGCCGGGTCCCGGGTGATCACCTATCCCAGGCGCGGTGTCGCCGGGACGGCCACCGCGTACACGGCGGCCGGCGACGGCACGCTCACCAAGGGCAACAGTGCGGCGCTGGACGCGGCCGACGACGTCGAGATCTCGCCCGACAGCACCCGGTTCCTGGTCACCCAGTCCGCGAGCGAGAACGGCGTGGCCCGCTACAACTCCGCGACCATGACGAAGGACGGCGACTTCCCGACCGGGCCGCACGCCACCGCGGTCGCCTGGTCACCCGACGGCGCGCGCTTCGCCGGGCTGATCGACACCGCCGTCGATCAGCGGCCGGTGCACATCTTCGACGCGGCCGGCGGCACCGAACTGGTCACGTCGCCGGTGGCCGGCACCAACTCGTACTTCAACCCGGCGGGCACCGCGTCCTGGTCGGCCGACGGATCGACGATCTTCTCCATCGCCCAGGAATTCGGCAACGCCCCCACCCTCGTCGCGACGCCGACGGCCGGCCAGGTCGCGACCACCGTGTCGGCCACCGTCGCCCCGGCCAAGGCCTACGGCAAAAACCTGACGATCACGGTACGGACACCCGGGCGCTCCAGGGTGGCGGCAACCGTGTCCGTCCGGCAGAACGGGGTGACCACCGTCGCCGGCATCACCACCAGCGCGACCGGGATCGCCTACCTCAGCCTGGCCGCCCGCGGCAACGGCAAAGTCACCGTGAACACCGCCGCCGACGCCAAATACCTGCCCGCGACCACGACCGCGTCGTTCACGACCCCGTCGGCGCTGTCACTGACATTGATGCACGGCACCACCAAGCGGGGCGTCGTCCACTACCGGTCGATCGGCGCGGTCCTCGGCGCGTTCGGCGTCCTGCCCAAACGGTCGGCCAAGGTCACCGTCACCCTGCAGCACAAGGTCGGCACGTCCTGGCGGACCGACGGCAACATCGTCCTCACCACCGCCAGCGACGGCAGGGTCGGTGTGGTCCTCAAACGCGGCAACAAGAAGGTGATCTACCGCTTCCTCGGCCGGGCCGGCGCGGACACGGTCGCCGCGGCCTCCCCGCCCGTGGCCTCACGCCCGTTCATCATCGATTGATTCCTGGGTACGGCGTTCCGGGGCGGTGGGCATAGCACGGGCCGGTGCCCGGCCGCCCGTTGTCCACACTGATCCGTCGTCCACAGCCCACCCACCCGATCTTGGGTTCCCTTGCGACAATGGTCCGAGGCGCTCCCCCAGTAGGGTGGGTGGGTTGTGTCGCCGGCCGCGGCCAAGATCAGCGTCGATGATCGACTGGTCGCCCCTGACCTGCTCGAATGCGCAGCCGAAGCCGTTGTCGCCGCTCACGCCGAACTGCCCGGGCGCAGCTCTCGATGCCGGCTGAACCCGCGGGTCAGGCCGGCGGGTCAGGCCGGCGGGTCAGGGGCGGATGCGGATGCCGTCGAGGGCGAAGTCGATCACCCGGGCGCGCTGGGCCTCGTCGACGAAAGCGCCGGAGACCAGGCCGGAGATCATGCGCAGGACGTCGTCGAAGCTGGCGTCCGGGCGGACCTGGCCGGCTTCCCGGGCGCGCTGCATCAGCGGTTCGCCGGCTGCGTACATGGTGATGCGGCATGACTTGAACAGCTCGGAGTCGCGGTTCAGCGCGTCGACGACGGCGCGTTTGGTCACCACGTACTGCACGAAGCGGTCGAGCCAGGAGCGCAGCGCCTCCCACGGCGGCTGGTCGGCGACGGCGAGGGCGGCCGCGCTGAGCTGGTTGATCTCCTCGATGTAGACCGCCTCGAACAGGTCGCGGCGGGTCGGGAAGTTCCGGTACAGCGTGCCGATGCCGACCCCGGCCCGGCGGGCGATCTCTTCCAGCGAGGCGTCCGTGCTGCTCTCGGCGAAGATCTCGCGGGCGGCGGCCAGCAGCGCGTCGAAGTTGCGCCGCGCGTCGGCCCGCTGGGGGCGGCGCACCGCGACCGGCACGTCAGGCATCGAGACCCTCCTCACATCACCCTCCCCGGTAATTCGGTTGCTAACCGGAGGGGGTCCTCCACTAATCTGGAGGCATGCCTCGACTTTACCAGGCGACCCCACGCGTGACCTTCACGGTGCTGGCCGCCGCGGCCGCTGCGTTCGCCCTCATGCAGTCACTGGTCACCCCGGTGCTGCCGACCATCCAGCAGGACCTGCACACCACCACCGGCACGGTCACCTGGGTGCTGACCGCCTGGTTGCTCGCCGCCTCGGTGGCCACCCCGCTCATGGGCCGCATCGCCGACATGATCGGCAAGGACCGGACGCTGCTCGTCGCGCTCGGCGCCATCGCGCTGGGCTGCCTGCTCGCCGCGATCGCCCCGAACGTGACGGTGCTCATCGTGGCCCGCGTCGTGCAGGGCCTCGGCGCCGCCGTCTTCCCGGTCTCGTTCGGCATCATCCGGGACATCTACCCGCCGAACCGGGTCTCCTCGGCCATCGGCATCCTGGCCGCGGTCATCGCCAGCGGCAGCGGCCTCGGCATCGTCCTGGCCGGCCCGATCGTCGGCTGGCTCGACTGGCGCTGGCTGTTCTGGATCCCGATGGTCGCCGTGACCCTGGTCGCCGTCGCGGCCTGGCGCGTGGTCCCGCCGTCCCCGACCGGCGTGCGCGGCCGGATCAACTGGCTCTCGGCCGTGCTGCTGGCCGGCTGGCTGGTCGCTCTGCTCCTGCCCCTGAGCAAGGGCGCGACCTGGGGCTGGTCCTCCGGCCGTACGCTCGGATTGTTCGCTCTTGCCCTGGTCCTCTTCGCCGGGTGGATGCTCACCGAGCTGCGTTCGGCCGAGCCGCTCATCGACATGCGGATGATGCGCCTGCCCGCGGTCTGGACGACCAACCTCGTCTCGCTGCTGTTCGGCGCCGCGATGTTCGGCGTCTTCGCGTTCCTGCCGCAGCTCATGCAGGTCCCGGCCAGCACCGGCTACGGCTTCGGCGCCGGCGTGACCGGCGCCGGCCTGCTGATGCTGCCGATGATGGTGACCATGGCGGTGTTCGGCTCGATCAGCGGCCCGCTCACCCGCTGGGTCAGCAACAAGGCGCAACTGCTCATCGGCGCCGGCCTGGGCACCATCGCCGCACTCGCCCTGGCCCTGGCCCACGACAGCCGGGCCGTGGTGTCGCTCACCGGCGCCGTCTTCGGCATCGGTCTCGGCCTGCTCTACTCCTCGATGATCAACTTGATCGTGCAGAGCGTGCCGATGAACCAGACCGGTGTGGCCAGTGGTATGAACACCAACATCAGGACCATCGGAGCTTCCATCGGTACGGCGGTGGTCAGCTCCGTGGTGACCGGGCACGTCGGCCCTCAGGGCCTGCCCGCCGAGTCCGGCTACACCGAGGCGTTCCTGCTGCTCGCCGTGGCCAGCGCACTCGCCTTCCTGGTCGCGCTCCTGGTCCCGGCCGGCCGTCGCCCGTCCGCCGCACGTGAGACGCCCGTGGCGCTGCCGGAGCTCACGCCGGTCGAGGTCTGAGTTCTGAGGTGAACAAGACGCCGGGCCCCGGGCAGCGAGGCCCGGCGTCTGCTCATCGGCACCGCTCCTCGGCGGAGCGCTCGATGAGGTCGTTCGTCGGTTAGGTTAGCCTACCCTTGCCTGGCCGTACAGGGGTTGCCGCGCCTGATGCTCCGGACCGCGCCCGACGGACGCCCGGGGCGGGGTCACATTCTCGCCGGGCATCGCGTTCGACCAGCGCATTCCGATCAATGTCAGATTCGGCCGTTAATTGCGTTGCCGGTCCCGGGACGACGGCTTAACGTAGTCCTCACAAGCGAGCGGACGGCCGAAAGGGCCGGACAGCAAAACGATCAGGGAAGGGGTGACGATCATGCGGTGGCCGACCTCAAGCATGGCGCAGCACGAAACGCTGCGAGCTGAGGGCGTCACGCCCCGATCGGGTCGACCCCTGGCGAGTCTGATCAAGGACATGCCGCAGGAGTGGTGGCGAGGCTAGCAAACCGGCTAGCGTCTCTCCGCCGCCCTCCCGATCCGGGACCGGGCGGTTTTTCTTTACCCCTGCGGGTGTAGCTCAACGGTAGAGCGGCAGCCTCCAAATCTGTCAGATGCGGGTTCGAATCCTGCTGCCCGTGCTTTCCCCTGCTCTTTGAAAACTCCACAGTGGATGACGCATATCTTTTGTCCCGGCCGTCGGCTTTTCGTCGTCGGCGGCCGGGGAACGATGGGCTTGTAGCGCAGTTGGTAGCGCACCGGTTCGGCAGACCGGGGGTCGGCGGTTCGAATCCGCCCAGGTCCACGCACCACAAGTCTCCGTAGCTCAGCGGAAAGAGCACCAGGCTACGAACCTGGGGGTCGTGAGTTCAAATCTCGCCGGGGACGCTTTTTCAGCACGTGTTGATCAGCGCCCGTGAGGTTGCGGAAGGTTAGACCACCGGACTCTCAATCCGGAAGACCGGGTTCGACCCCCGGACGGGTGACGTGGCTGTAGCTCAGCCGGTAGAGCGCCGCCTCGCCATGGCGGAGGCCCCGGGTTCGAACCCCGGTAGCCACTTTGAAATGAGCTCACCGAGAGCATCGGAAGCCAAGAGCGGGTTTGTTCAGCTGACAGCCGGCGGGCTATCTTCGATCAATGGATCGCAAGTGGAAAGATGCGGATCTGCTACGGCTGGTGCCGGCGGTCCGATCTTGGCGGCAGTTGGCAATGGGACTGGGGTTGTCCGGGCGCGGTGGCCGGAACTTTAACATGATCAAGGCGGATGTGATGCGGCTCGGGGTTTCCGTTGATCACTTTGTTGGTCAAGGCTGGCGGGCCAAGTCTGGTAATGGGCGTGATCCGGAGAAGCAGCGGGAGGCTAAACGTCGTTGGTATCAGGAAAATCGCGAATTATATTTAGCCAGAAATGCCAGGAGGCGTCGTGAACGGGTCGATCTTCTCAGAACTATGAAGAGTGTTCCGTGTATGGACTGTGGCGTCGAATATCCGTATTTTGTAATGGATTTCGATCACCGTGAAGGGGAGAAAAAAGAATTTGCCCTGGCTCATGGCACTCGATCGGTTGTTGGACTGGAGAGGTTCATGGCTGAGGCTGAGAAGTGTGATGTAGTTTGTGCGAATTGTCACCGATTTCGCACTGCGCAACGTGGCGGATGGTTTCAGTTTGCATCAGACCGGGCGGGGGACTAGTCGATGCCTGTTGCCCGGTCGGATCAATAACGAAATTAATGATGGTAATGCCGGTGGAGCACGACTGGTCGTGCACTCGTTTCGTAATCGAGAGGCAGCGGGTTCGAGTCCCGCCTCCGGCTCTGGTTCCACAATTTTTGTTTCATTTGGCCCGGGTAGCCCAACGGCAGGAGGCACACCGCTCAGAACGGTGGTAGTGCGCGTTCGAATCGCGCTCCGGGTACGTACGTCGCCAGGGCTCGTAGCTCATTTTCGGTAGAGCGCCGCTCTCGCACAGCGGAGGTGGCCGGTTCGAATCCGGCCGGGTCCACGGGTTCCACGGGTCCACGGGGGTTCCCGCTCCCGCGCCCTTGCCAGCCAGGGGTTCACCCATGCCTTGTTAGCTCAGTGGGAGAGCAAGCGCCTGTCGAGCGCGAGGTCGCCGGTTCGATCCCGGTACAGGGCGCATGGAGAGTTGGCCGAGTCAGGTCTATGGCGGCGGATTGCTAATCCGCAGTGGGGGTTCCGGCCCCCACCGAGAGTTCGAATCTCTCACTCTCCGCTTTCGTGTCGCCGTAGCTCAGCTGGTCGGAGCGCCGCCCTGATAAGGCGGAGGCCGGTGGTTCGAACCCACCCGGCGACACTCTCGGGATGTAGCGCAGCTTGGTAGCGCACCGGTTTCGGGAACCGGGGGTCGTGGGTTCAAATCCCGCCATCCCGACGTCGCATTTGAAGACGCCAGCCGATAGGCGCCGGCCACCGCTTCGAAAGCGGTTGGAGGCAGCGATGCCTCGTGGGCGTTCGACCCGCCCCGTCTTCGCACACGCGTCGCTAGCTCAATGGGTAGAGCAACTGCCTCTTAAGCAGTGGGTTCGGGGTTCGAGTCCCCGGCGGCGCACTCGCAGGGTGGAGGAGTTCGGTCGTCCTCGCCGGTCTCATAAGCCGGAAATCGTGGGTTCGAATCCCACCCCTGCTTCCAATCCTGGCGCGGTGGACGAATAGGGAGAGTCACCTGGTTTTCACCCAGGGAATTTGCGGGTTCGAGTCCCGTCCGCGCTGCTCACGCCGTACGGCGAAATCGGTTTTGTTTTTGGGTTTGATTGTTGGAGGGGCCGGCCTGGCTTCGGAATCGCCGCTGGAAACGGCGTGGGCCCGGACGGGTCCCGTGGGTTCGAATCCCACCTCCTCCGCGTCGGTAATTTTTCGCCCGGATAGCTCAGCGGAAGAGCGCCCCGCTTACAACGGGGATGTCCCAGGTTCGATCCCTGGTTCGGGTACGGTGACAGTAGCTCAGCGGCTAGAGCGCCGGAATGTGGATCCGGTAGACGCTCGGTTCGAATCCGGCCTGGCACCCTTTCACGCATCCCGATCGTCTCGGGGGAGACCGGTCTGCGTGAACGGTTTTGTTCTTACCACGTTCACGATCTGCTGTTTGGGATCGCGGTCGGCTTTTCTGTTTTGCGGGCACGATCTGCCGACAGGGCCGTGTGCCGCATGCGCGCCCGCTTCTCATGCGGGCGCGCACCCGCCTTCGTAGCTCAGCGGAAAGAGCACGGCGTTCCGAGCGCCGGGGTCGCTGGTTCGAGTCCAGCCGAGGGCACGATGTGAGTCATCCACTGTGGGGTCACCGCAGGCGGGCCGGCGCCCGCCCGCCCCTCATAAGGGTGGATCGCCCGGTTCGACACCGGGGCCTGCGACCTGGAAACTTGGCCCGTTCACGGGTGCCGCGCGGTCGTACATTGGATCGCATGGAGCTGCACTGGTGGTCGATCGAGGTATTCGACGGGCCGCGGTCCTCCGCCGCCCGCTGGCAGGATTCATTCGGCAACGCGCTGGTCGAGGCCGCCGTCACGCACGGGGCCTATGACTGGGAATGGCATCGCCACAGCTGGGGTGTCTTGTTCGAGATCGCTTTCCGTGCCGACGAGCGGTTCACGGAATTCCGCGACCTGCCGGCGGTTCGGGCCGCCCTGGACGCGGTGCCTGACCCGGTGAACGGGCTGATGGTCTATCCGGGGCGCGGTGGAAGCTCGGGCCGGGTCCAGCCCCGTCGGCCCCTCCCGAAATCCGGCGCCGGCGCTGCCACGATCCCGGTCGAGCCGCCCCGCACGGAGCTGCATCTGGCCTCCACCGAACCACCCGTCACCACCGCTGGGGTAACCGCCGCCTGACATCCAACCCTGCCGTGCAAGGTCTCGCCTCGCCACCCGCCAATGCTTGTAGTGGCCGGTGTGGCTGGGCTGGGGGCGATTGTCGTGGTGCGGCCGGTTTGGGCTCGTCCAGCGGCGACGCTCCGGGTGGTGGGCGGTCGTCTTGGGGCGGGGTTGGTCCAGGTGGGGCGGTTGGTCAAGAGGCGATGCCGTTGCGGAAGGCGTAGGTGACGGCCTGGGCGCGGTCGCGGACCTTGATCTTGGCGAAGACGTGGTTCACGTGGGTTTTCACGGTGGACTCGGAGACGTGCAGGTGGGTGGCGATCTCGCCGTTCGACAGGCCGGAGCCGATCAGGCGCAGCACGTCCAGCTCACGGTCGGTCAAACCGTTCGGGGCCGGGCCGCGATCGGTGGCCGTCGTGTGCGACACGGGCCGATCGGGCAGCCAGCCGAGCAGGCGGCGCTGGACGGACGGATCCAGGTCGGCATGACCGGCGGCGACCCGGCGCAGGGCGCGCTCGACCTCCTCGGCGCCGGCATCCTTGGTCAGGTAGCCGCGGGCGCCGGCCCGCAGGGCGTCGAGCACATCGGCGTCGTCGGCGAACGTGGTCAGCACGACGACCTGGGTGCGCGGATGCTCGGCCCGGATGCGCCGGGTCGCGGTCACCCCGTCGCAGTTCGGCATCCGTAGGTCCATCAGCACGACGTCCGGATCGTGCCTGGCCACGGCGGCGACCGCTTCGTCGCCGTCGGCCGCGAGCTCGACCACGTCGACGCCGCCGACCAGCGAGAGCATCAGCTGGAGGCCGTCGCGGACCATGCGCTGGTCGTCGGCGATGACGACGCGGAGGGTCCGCTCCTGGGCAGCGTCAGACATATCCGGTATCCCTTTCCGTCCGGTCCGGTGATCAGATCGGCGCCGAGCAGCGCGGCGCGTTCGCGCATGCCGGTGAGCCCATACCCGCCGCCGGCCGAAGTGTCCGGCGGTGAGGGCGCCCCGGTGTCGCGGACTTCGACGCGCAGGGCGTCGTCGGTGAAGGCGACGGTGACCGTGACGCCGGCGCCCGGGGCGTGCTTGCGCGCGTTGGTGAGACCCTCCTGGACGGTGCGCTCGACGGTGAGGGCGGCCGGTGGGGCCGGCGACCAGGGGGCGCCGGACTCCTCGTACTTCGCGTCGGCGTCGGCGGCCAGCACGCGCAGGATCTCGGACAACGGGCGGGCGTCGCCGCGCAGCGACTGGACGGCCCGGCGGGTCTGCTCCAAGCCGTCGCGCGCCATCCGCTGGGCGACCACGATGCGTTCCCGCACGTCGGCCGGGGTGGCGCCGCGGTCGATGAGCAGGCGGGCGCCCTCCAGCTGGACGGTCTGCGCGGAGAGTGTGTGGGCCAGGATGTCGTGGATCTCCCGGGCGATGCGCTGGCGCTCGGCCAGCCGGTCACGCTCGGCGGCCGACTCGCGGGCCGACTGCTCGGCCTCCAGGAGCTGCTCGGCGGTGACCGCGCGATTCCGCGCGCCGCTCACGACCAGGGCGACCACCAGGGCGGCGCCGCAGATCGCGGCCATCAACGGCACGTCCTCGTCGTCGCCGCGGGCCAGCGGGGCGAGGCAGGTGGCGGCGATGACCGTGCCCGCGAAGACGAGGCCGGTGCGGGCCGGGAGCCGGGCCAGGCCCGCGATGATCGCGACCCCGCAGGCCAGCCAGCCGGGTGCGCGACCGTCCACCGCGAGGAGGGTGACACCGCCGGCCGCGAACAGGGCCAGGCCGATCAGGCGCTGGATCCACTGCTCGGGGCCGTGGCGTAATCCGTAGGCCGAGCCGCAGAGACTGATCGCGAGCGCGGCGACCGCGAGCACGCGGTGCTCCGGCGCGGCGAGCGCGACGGTGGCGGCGGCCAGCACGACGAGCGTGACGGCGCGCCCGGCGTTCAGGGCCCACGACCACTCGGGGCCGGCGCGGTGCGAGGTCTCGGACACACGCCCACCGTACGGGCCGGGGCGGCCCGCGGCGTCGGACCCAGGTCTGAGCCGTCACGTCATCCCCAGGGTGGAGGCGACCGTCCACAGTCAACCCTGGGTCTGAACGAAAACATCATCTCCTGAGCCGACGCGCAGGCGTGGCGCCCGGCATACGGTTTGCCGCATCGCACCGCCCGCTCGGAAAGGACCACGTCGATGCGTCGCCGATCGCCCGTCTTCGCACTGTTCTTCCTCGCCCCGCTGGTCGGCGAGTTCTTCCTCGGCGACTTCGCGATCACGCTGCTGCCGCTGCTGTTCGTTTTTGCGCCGATGTACGGCGGCGCCGCCGTGGTGATCCGCGAGGTCACCCGCCGCACCGGGCGGGGCTGGCCCACGATCGTCACCCTCGCGCTGGCGTACGGGGTGCTGGAGGAAGGCCTGATCACCCAGTCCCTGTTCAACAAGGACTATCTGGATCAGCATCTGCTCGACCCGGGATACATACCGGCGCTCGGCACGGCCGCGCCGTGGGTCATCTTCGTGCTCACCCTGCACACCGTGTGGAGCATCAGTGTGCCGATCTCGCTGGTCGAGCAGGGCAGCACCCGGCGCACCGAGCCGTGGCTGGGCCGGGTCGGCGTGATCGTGGCCGCGGTGCTGCTGGCCGTCGGCGCGTTCGCGGTGTTCAACAGCACGCGCACCGACGACAGCCTCAGCCACGGTTTCCTCGAGTCGCCGGGGCAGGCGCTCACGATCGTCGCGATCGCGCTGGTCCTGATCGTGATCGCGTTCCTGCTGCCGCGGCGGGCGGCCGACCGGCCGGGGGCGGTGCCGGCCCCGTGGGCGGTGTTCGCCACCGGGATCGTCGCCGGCGTGCTGTTCATGAGCGTGACCAGCGACGTGCTGTCGACCGGGGCCGGCGTCGCGGCGATGCTGGTGGCCGTGATCGGGATGTTCACGCTCGTCGGCGTCTGGGGGCGGCGGTCGGCGTGGGGGCCGTGGCACCGGTATGCGATCACGGCGGCGGCGCTGCTGACCTACACCTGGCACACGTTCTTCACCAACAGCGCGGGCTTCGTGCTCGACCTGGTCAGCCACATCATCTACGCGGCGGCGGCACTGGCGATCCTCTGGTATGTGGCCCGGCGGATGCGGGCGATGACGCCGGCTCACGACACCCGGCTCGAGGCCGTGGGATGAGCCGGACGGGGGAGACGGGCCCCGGTGCGCGAGACGCACCGGGACCCGTCGATCGATCACGCCGCCGGGCGATATCCGGCCGGGCGACTCGTGAACGTGCCGCGGCCGTGGGTCCGGCTCAGCAACCGCGTCGCATAGCCGAACAACTCGGCCAGCGGCACGAGCGCGGTCACCGTCCGTACACCCGAATCGGTGACCTGGCCCCGCCGGGCCGCAAGGTCGCCGAGCACCGCGCCCAGAGTCTCCGCCGGCGCGCTCACCGTGACCTCGGCGACCGGTTCGAGAACCTCCATCGCGCAGGCGCGAAGCGCCTCGCGCAGGCCCAGCTTGCCGGCGGTGCGGAAGGCCAGCTCGGACGAGTCCTTCGGGTGGGTCTGCCCGTCGGTCAGCGTGACCCGCAGGCCGACCACCGGGTGACCGCCGAGCGGACCCTCGCCGAGTGCCTCCCGGCAGCCGGCCTCGACCGCCCGGATGTACTCGGCCGGCACGCGACCGCCGGTCACCGTCGAGGCGAAGGTGAAGCCCTCGCCCGGCGCGACGTCGAGCACGACGTGGGCGAACTGACCGGCACCGCCGTCCTGTTTGACGTGGCGGTAGAGCATGCCGGTCACGCCGTGACGGACCGTCTCGCGGTAGGCGACCCGCGGCCGGCCCATGAGCACGGCCAGGCCGGTGCGCTGCCGGAGCTTCTCCACGGCGACCTCCAGGTGCAGTTCACCCAGACCGGAGAGCAGGGTCTGGCCGGTTTCCGCGTCGACGCGGACGGTCAGGGACGGGTCCTCCTCGGCCAGCGCGGCCAGCGCCTGCGGCAGGCGCGGCGCGTCGAGGCGTGTCCGGGCCTCGACCGCGACCGAGACCAGCGGGTCGGTGATCCGCGGCGCCTCCAGCTGGACGGGGTGTTCCCTGGTCGAGAACGTGGCGCCGACCTGGGCGGACTTCACCCCGGCGACGGCGACGATGTCACCGGCGGTGGCGCGGTCGATCTCGGTGTGGCGATCGGCCTGAACCCGCAGGATGCGGCCGATCCGTTCGGTGCGCCCGGCGCCCGCGTCCCACACGGTGTCCCCCTTCGTGATCGTGCCGTCGTAGATGCGCAGGTAGGTGAGCCGCCCGGTCCTGGTGGTGTGAACCTTGAAGACCAGGGCCGCGAGGTCCGGGGACCCCGTGGCCGGCTCCGGGAGGAAGTCGACGAC
Organism: Actinoplanes sp. HUAS TT8; assembly: GCF_051380535.1. Classification (NCBI taxonomy): domain Bacteria; kingdom Bacillati; phylum Actinomycetota; class Actinomycetes; order Micromonosporales; family Micromonosporaceae; genus Actinoplanes; species Actinoplanes sp. HUAS TT8. The sequence goes on from NZ_CP195646.1 coordinate 681,452, forward strand.
GGCATCCAGGAGCGGCTCGATGCCCTTGTTGCGGTAGGCGGAGCCGCAGAGGACCGGGACGGCCTGGCCTTTGAGGGTCAGATCCCGGATCGCCGCTCGCAGGGTCGTGTTCGAGATGTCGCCCAGCTCCTCCAGGGCGGCGGGGTGGAGTTCGGCGACCTGCTCCTCAAGGGCACGGCGGGCGGCCGCGACCTCGGGCGACATCTCCGAGATCTCGGTCATGACGCTGTCGATCCAGGTCCGCAGGCCGATCAGGTCGACGACGCCACGGAACTCGCCCTCGGTCCCGAGCGGCAACTGCACCACCAGAGGAACCACGTCGAGTTTGTCGCGGATGGACGCCACCACGGCCGGCAGGGACGCGCCCGGACGGTCGAGCTTGTTGACGAAGGCGATCCGCGGGACGGCGTAACGGTCGGCCGTTCGCCAGACCGCCTCGGACTGCGGCTCGACCCCGGCCACCCCGTCGAACACGGCGACCGCGCCGTCCAGCACACGCAGCGAACGTTCCACCTCGTCGGAGAAGTCCACGTGCCCGGGCGTGTCGATCACATTGAGGCGATGACCGGCCCAGTCACAGCTGACCGCGGCCGCGAAGATGGTGATCCCACGGTCGCGCTCCTGAGGATCGAAGTCGGTGACGGTCGTACCGTCGTGGACCTCGCCCTTTTTGTGGGTGGCGCCGGTGGCGAAGAGGATCCGCTCGGTCAGAGTGGTCTTGCCGGCGTCGACGTGGGCGAGAATGCCGAGATTGCGGACACGCATGATGGCTGGTTCTTTCGATTCCGATCGGTCGAGGACGTGCGCCCATCCGGCCGCCGGCGAGAGAACTGCCTGGCGGTCAGGGACGTCCGGACCCGGTGGCGCGGCCGGGGCCGGGCACATCGGAGACGAGGATCAGATCGAATCGCGACACGGGGGTCCACATGATCGGGTCCCCCTCTCCTGTCGTGCGGTCGGGTCGAAACTACCCACCGAGCGCAAGGCCGTCGACCGATTTACGGTGGGGGCGTGGGCCCCCTCGTCGCGGTTCTGGCGATCATCGTCGCGGTCCGGATCTGGGCGCGGTTCGGGCCCGGCCGGGCCCAGCTCATCACCGGGCCGCTCGCCGCGGCGCTGCTGGTCGCGGTCTCCGGCCTCACCGCGGGGCAGGCGGGGCTCCGGCTCTCCGGCATCGGGTACGGCGTCGGCGGGGCCGCGGTCATAGCCATCGCGTATGCGGTCGCGGTGCGGCTTCCGGTGGCACGACGATTTTTTCGTACGACCTACGCGCGCCCGTGGTTCACCGCGTTCGTCTCGGTGCCGCTGGCGACGGTCGTCTTCGAGGAGGTGGCGTTCCGCGGGGTGCTCTGGGGGCTGGTCGACCGCGATCACGGCCCGGTCTGGGCGACCGGGGTGACCGGGGTGCTCTTCGGGCTCTGGCACCTGGCACCGGGACGGCCGTGGACCGATGCGCTCGTCACCGCGGTGGCCGGGGTGGTCCTCGGGTCGCTGCGCGCGGTCGGCGGTGGGGTGGTCGGGCCGGCGTTGGTGCATTGGGCTGCCGACGGGTTCGGGGTGCTGGCTGCCGCACATGTCCGGGGCCGGGAGCCCGGCGGTGTCGATCAGCGGGAAGGGCCGCCGCCTGGAGGTGGCTGACCCGGGGCGATTGGAGTCGTGAAGGCCAGGCCCGGGGAGGTTGAGCGGCGAGGGCCGGCTTCAGGGCGCTTGAGGCTGTGGCGGGTCGGCGGCTGTGGCGCGGCTGTGGCGGGTCGGCGGCTGTGGCGCGGGCGGGGCGGGTCGGCGGCTGTGGCGCGGCCGGAGCGGGCTGGGTTGGCTCTGCGGGGCGGGATGTCGATATTGGGGAATGGTGATCGGAATCGGTCCGGGGACGCAGATCTTTATTCGTGATCGAAATGGGGACGCGAATGATATTGCGAATGCGGAGCTCCAGGAATGTGAAAGTGAATGTCCGAAAAGTAAGTTTTTGATGGGGCTTGGGAGTAATTTCTGGGGGATATCTTCCGGGTGACTTCCACGTTTCGGGCAGGGGATTCGTTGATCTGGTGGACTTGACTCCGTCGAACGGCCGACAGAACGTGCACAGAGCGTTTCGGGCGGTTACTTTATGTAGGTGCCCCGCGCTCGTCGGTGGTGGCACGAATGCCTTTTGAGCTGCGCTGTGCCGTGCTGTTGGAGATCTTTATCGGATCGACTTGTTCGGCGCTCGCAGAATGGGCCGCGAGTCATCTAAGAATTAGTGCGTCGAGCGTTCCAGACGGGGTCGGCGCCCGGCCGCGGGCCGGGGCCCATCGACGAGGGTGGTGTGATGATCCGGGTCCTGGTGGTGAGAGACGAGGGGTACTTCGGTGTCCCTGTGCGCACGTTCCTGGAGACCGAACCGGACATGCACTACGTCACCACCCTGCCGATCAACGCCGACCTGGCGTCGCGGGCCGCGCAGTTGTGGCCGGCGGTGATCGTGATCGACACGGAGTACATGGTGAGTCAGGTCCTGCCGATGGCCGACGAGCTGCACACCGCGATCCCGTCGTGCGCGATGCTGCTGCTGTGTGATCCGTCCAAGCGGGGGATGCTGCCGCCGCGGCGGTGGAACGGTGGGCTGAACTTCCTGCTCAAGAGTGCGGCGTCGTCGTCTCTGGCCGATTCGGTACGGCGGTTGGCGGCCGGTGAGCGGGTGGTGTCGCCGATGCTGCAGGCGGCGTCGCTGAACACCGACCGTGGGTTGAGCACCCGGGAGTTGGAGGTGCTCGGGCTGGCCGCGGAGGGCGAGTCGGTGAAGGAGATCGCGGGTCGGCTTTACCTTTCCGGGGGTACGGTGCGCAATTACCTTTCCGCGGTGATCGCGAAGACCGGGGCCCGCAATCGCCTGGACGCGATTCGCATCGCCCGCAAAGAGGGCTGGCTGCGGTGAGAACGTGCCCGCAAAGAGGGTCGGCTGCGGTGAGGGCATGCCCGCAAAGAGGGTCGGCTGCGGTGAGGGCATGCCCGCAAAGAGGGTCGGCTGCGGTGAGGGCATGCCCGCAAAGAGGGTCGGCTGCGGTGAGGGCATGCCCGCAAAGAGGGCCGACTGCGGTGAAGGCGTGCCCGCAAAGAGGCCGGTGACGGGCGATCGGGGCGGACGCGAGACCGGGTCGCGTAGCGTGGGTTTCGATGCGTGGTGAACAGTTCGAGGTGCCGGCGTTGCCGGTGCTGCTGCCGCTGGGCGGCATCCTGATGGTGCTGTCCTACCTCTGGCTGCGCCGCCGGGGGCAGCTCACCACCGGGCGGCTGCTGGCCGCCTGGGCGCTGAGCTGGTATGCGGTGGCGGTGCTGGGCGCGACCATGCTGCCGATGTTTCTGTCCTGGGGGCCGGAGGCCGGGCCGCCCGCGACGTATCGGATTCTGCTGGTCCCGACGTTGGCCGTGCGGCGGCGGGATTTCGTGTTGAACGTGATGATGACGTTGCCGCTGGCGGCGCTGCTGCACCTGAATTTCGGGATCGCCGACAAGTTGCGGGTGGTGCGGATCGGGTTTTTTCTGAGCCTGTCCATCGAGCTCACCCAGCTGGTGATGATCCTGACCGTGCACGGGAACCGGTGGGCCGACGTGAACGATCTGCTGTCGAACACGATCGGGACGATTTTCGGGTTCGTGGGCTGGCAGTGGCTCATCCGGTCGGAGCGCGTCCGTAACCTGGTCCGGCGACGGGTGCGGTCAGGGTGATCCGTTCGTAGATCTGCTCGACCGCGGCGGCCAGGTGGTCGGCGTCGTAGCGGAGGCCGGCGGTGCGGGCCGGCATCCGGGCGCCGCGGCGTTCGGCCAGGCAGAGCAGTTCGGCGCGCAGTGTGCGGGGCAGGGACTCGCGGTCGTGGGCGGAGAGCCGGTGGGTGCCGCGGACCGGTACGCGGGCGGCGGCCCGTTCCTCCAGGGGCGCGCACGCGGCGTAGACGGCGGGCAGCCCGGCCGCGATGGCTTCGAGCACGGCCAGCCCCCACGTGTTCTGGTCGGGGGAGGCGAAGACGTCCATGGCGCAGAGCATTTCGCGCGGGTGCCGGACCGAGCCGGTGAACCGGACCCGGTCGGCGACGTCCTCGATGACGGCGAGTTGTTCCAGGGCGGGGCGGGCCGGGCCGTCGCCGACCAGCAGCAGGACCGCGCCGGGCACCTCGGCGACGGCGCGGATCAGCAGGTCGAAGCGCTTGTCCGGGGTGAGCCGGCCGGTGGCGCCGATGACCGGCACGTCGTGGCCGAGGCCGAGCCGGGCCCGGGCGGCGGCGCGCAGGACCGGGTCGAAACGGTATTCGGTCGGGTCGATGGCGCGGGGGATGGTGGCGATCCGCTCGTCCGGGACGCCCCAGCCGCGCAGCCGTTCGGCGATGGTCGTGGTGGCCGCGATCGTCATCTCGCCGAACCGTTCGCTGAGCAGGTAGAGCGGGCCGAGCCGGGTGGCGCCGGGCCGGCCCAGGTGGTGTTCGGTGGCGACCACGTGCGGGACGCCGGCCAGCCGGGCGGCGATCCGGCCCTGCACGCACGCGCGGTACAGGTGGGTGTGGACCAGGTCGTAGCGGCCCCGGCGGATCAGGCGGCGCAGCCGGGCGATGGCTGCCAGGTCGCGGTCGCAGACGGTGCTCAGTTCGTGCACCGGGATCCCGCCGGCCTGGATGGCGCGGGCCTCGGTGCCGGGCGGCGAGAGGGTGACCACCTCGCTGTCGTGCGGCAGCCGGCGCAGCAGCAGCCGGAGTTGATGTTCGGCGCCGCCCTCCGCCGCAGTGCTGATCACGTGCAGCACCCTCATCGTCGCCCTCCAGTCGCATAGTCGACAGAACGCTTGCGACGGCTCCTGGGAGAACGGTGCCGGAATGGCCGGTGAAGTGGAAGTCGCAGATGTCATATCTAATGTGATGATCATTCATCATCAATATGACAGGGTCCGCCGATTGGCCTGAATAGTGCGGCCGAAAAGCGTCGGAAAATACTGATCGAGGACGCGTGCTGCGGAAATAACAGAACGTGAGGATTTCTCGGGTAGCCCATGACAATTGCTACTGCAACCGCTCATCGGCAACTGAAACTCTGAAAGCCGCGAATGGCCCGATATTTGAATGTCGACCCGGCGTGAATGAGCCGGCCCTTTTTCCCGCCGAGTGAGGATCCTACGAGGGGGAATCCCATGCAAACACACCCGGCCGCGGACTCTGTTGCCGGAGAGTGGCCACGCCGGGCGGCGCCGTGGATGCGCGCGGTGCTGCCCGGCCGGGCGGCTCGGGCCGGCGCCGACGCGCTCGCCCTGGCCGTCGCCCTACTGATCGCCACCCTGCTGCGCCACGACGGGCACCTGCACTGGCTCAACGGTCCCGGCCTGGTCGAACTGGCGTTCGTCGCCGGGCTCGTGCACACCGCGGCCGGCATCCGGTTCGGGCTCTACACCGGACGCTGGTCGTACGGCTGCTTCGAGGAGATCCTGGCCCTGGCCAAGACCGCCGTGGTCACCATTCCGCTGGTGTTCGTGCTGGACACCGTGCTCGGGCGGCTCGTGCCCCGCTCGGCCATCATCGGGGCCGGGCTGATCGGGCTGGTCCTGGCGGCCGGCATCCGGTACGCCGTGCGACTGCTGCGCGACCAGCGGCTGCGGCCGAACCCCGAGCCGGGGAGCCGGGTCGTGGTGATGGGCGCCGGGGAGGGCGCGACCCAGGTGATCCGGGCGATGCTGCGGAGCCCGTCGAGTCCGTACGTCCCGGTTGCTCTTCTCGACGACGACCCGGCCAAGCGCGCCCTGCAGATCATGGGCGTCCCGATGGCCGGCAACCGGCACGCCATGGCCGAGGTGGTGCGCCGCTTCCACGCGGACACCGTGGTGATCGCGATACCGAGCGCCGGGGCCGGGCTGATCCGGGCGCTGACCGACCTGGCCGAGCCGCTCGACGTGGAGGTCAAGGTCGTGCCGCGGGTGGTGGAGTTGTTCGGCCGGACCGTCCGGGTCGAGGACATCCGCCCGGTCAGCCACGCCGACCTGCTCGGCCGCCGGGAGATCGCCATCGACCTGGCCGCCGTCGCCGGCTACCTGCAGGGGCGGCGCGTGCTGGTCACCGGGGCCGGCGGTTCGATCGGCTCCGAGCTGTGCCGGCAGGTCGCCCAGTTCAACCCGGCCCGGCTGGTCATGCTCGACCGCGACGAGTCCGGCCTGCACGCGGTGCAGCTGTCGCTGGACGGGCGCGGCATGCTCGACGACCGGAACCTGGTCGTGGCCGACATCCGCGACCAGCAGCGCCTCGACGAGGTGTTCGCCGAGCACAAGCCGCAGGTGGTGTTCCATGCCGCCGCGCTCAAGCACCTGCCGCTGCTGGAGATGCACCCGTCCGAGGCGCTCAAGACCAACATCATCGGCACCGACCAGATCCTGCAGACCGCCATCCGGCACCACGTCGACCGGCTGGTCAACATCTCCACCGACAAGGCCGCCGACCCGTGCAGCGTGCTCGGCTACTCCAAGCGGATCACCGAGCGGCTCACCGCCGCCGCCGACGCGGCCGCGCCCGGCACGTACACCAGCGTGCGGTTCGGCAACGTGCTCGGCAGCCGCGGGTCGGTGCTGACCGCGTTCGCCGCGCAGGTCGAGGCGGGCGGGCCGATCACCGTCACCCACCCCGAGGTCAACCGCTACTTCATGACCGTGCAGGAGGCGGTCCGGCTGGTCGTGCAGGCCGGGGCTCTGGACAGCCACGGCGAGGTGCTGGTGCTGGACATGGGTGAGCCGGTGCGGATCGCCGACGTGGCCAAGCGGATCGCCGAGGCGGCCGGACGGCCCATCAAGATCGTCTACACCGGGCTGCGGCCGGGCGAGAAGCTGGCCGAGGTGCTGCTCGGGCCGGGCGAACCGGACCACCGCCCCAACCATCCGCTGATCTCGCAGGCCCCGGTGCCGCCGCTGGACGGCTCGGTGCTCTCGCTGCTCGACCCGTCGTCGCCCCGGGAGGACCTGATCGCGGTGCTGCGCTGGCTCGCCGAGAGTCCGGCGTTGCCCGGCCGTGTCGAGAAGCCGCCCGCTCCGCGCCTGGGCGGCCACAACGGGAAGAAAGCCGAGTTCACCATGCGCCTCGGGCGACACCCATGAGATCAAAATCCGATTTGCGTACGCGAGGGAGCGTCCCGATGCGCGTAGTCATCGCCGGTCAGGGCTACGTCGGACTGCCCCTGGCGATCCGGGCGGCCGAGGTCGGCCACACCGTGGTCGGTTTCGACGTCGACGACGAGCGGATCAAACGGCTCGCCGCCGGCGAGTCCTACGTCGACGACATCACCGCCGAGCAGCTCCAGCAGGTCCTGGCCGCCGGCAACTTCCTGCCGTCGTCCGACCCGCGGGCCTGCGCCGGCTTCGACGTCGCAGTGATCGCGGTGCCCACACCGCTGCGCGACGGCACCCCGGACCTGCGCCACATCGAGGAGTCGGCCCGCACCCTGGCCCGCTACCTGCGACCCGGCGCGACCGTCGCGCTGGAGTCGACCACCTATCCGGGGACCACCACCGAGCTGGTCGCGCCGATCCTGGAGGAGGGCTCGGGGCTGGTCGCCGGCGAGGACTTCCACCTCGGCTACAGCCCGGAGCGCATCGACCCGGGCAACCGGCAGTGGAACCTGACGACCACGCCCAAGGTGGTCTCCGGGATCAACCCGGCGTCACTGGCGAAGGTGCGCGCCTTCTACGCCTCGGTGGTCGAGACGACCGTGCCGGTCTCCGACCCCAAGGTCGCCGAGCTGGCCAAACTGCTCGAGAACACGTTCCGGCACGTGAACATCGCGCTGGTCAACGAGCTCGCCGTCTACGCGCACGACCTGGGCATCGACGTGTGGGAGGCGATCGACGCGGCGTCGTCCAAGCCGTTCGGGTACCTGCGCTTCGTCCCCGGCCCCGGCGTGGGCGGGCACTGCCTGCCGATCGACCCGTCCTACCTGTCGTGGCGGGTGCAGCGGACCCTCGGGCAGAGCTTCCGCTTCGTCGAACTGGCCAACGACATCAACAACCACATGCCCGACTACGTCGTACGTCGTCTGGTCGTCGCCCTGAATCGTCATCGCAAGGCGGTCAACGGGTCGACGGTTCTCCTGCTCGGCCTGGCCTACAAGAAGAACACCGGCGACGCGCGGGAGTCGCCGGCCCGCCGGGTCGCCGCGCTGCTGCTGGAGATGGGCGCCGACGTCCGGGCGGCCGACCCGCACGTGGTCGAGGACGCGCACGTCGACCAGCGGCTCGTCCGGGTGGCGCTGACCGCCGAGCAGGTGGCCGCGGCCGACGCCGTGGTGCTGCTGGCCGATCACGACGCCTTCGACCTGGACCTGGTGGTCGAGCACGCCCGGTACGTGCTCGACACGCGCCACCGCCTGACCGGAACCGTCGTGGAATCGATCTGAACGGGGGAGTCGTGGACCTCGTACGCTCAATCTGGAATGTCGTCAATCAACTCGTCGCGCTGATCGCCCTGATCGTGCTGTCCCCGCTGATCCTGGCCGTCGCGCTCTGGATCCGCGTCGCCGACGGCCGGGGTGTGCTCTTCGTCCAGGACCGGGCCGGTAAGGACGGCCGGCCGTTCCGGATGCTGAAGTTCCGGTCCATGGTGCACGACAGCGTCGCCCTGAGCGCGCAACTGGGCATGGCCGACCCGTTCGGCCTGCTCCAGGACGACCCGCGGATCACCCGCTGCGGGAAGATCCTGCGCCGGACCAGCCTGGACGAACTACCCCAGCTGATCAACGTGGTGCGCGGGCAGATGAACCTGGTCGGGCCCCGGCCGGACGTGCTGCCGCAGGTCGCCAACTACTCGCCGGAGGACGCGCGCCGCCTCGAGGTGCGACCCGGGATCACCGGGTGGGCGCAGGTCAACGGGCGCGACGACATCGACTGGCCGGCCCGGTTCGTGCTGGACCGCTGGTACATCGACCACTGGACGCCGTGGCTGGACCTGCGGATCGTGGGACGCACGGTCACCGGGCTGAACCGGGGCGAACCGCCGGTGCACGTGGACACGCTCAACATCGGCCGGTCGGTCGGCGACAACACCCAGGACCTGAGCCGTGCGGTCTGACCCGGGCCGTTGTTCCGACGCGGGCATCCGGGAGATCGGCTCGGAGTTCCACTGGGATCCGTCGGCGCTGCTCAGCGACGTGCGCGGCGGGTTGCCGGGGTGGGTGCCGGCGCGGCGGGAACTCTTCGCCACCGGGTGCGGGGCGTTGCGGGCGGCACTGCGGCTGCTCCCGCCCGGCGGCCGACTGCACGTGCCGTCGTACTTCTGCATGGGTGTGGCCGAGGCCCTGGCCCAGGACCGGCCGGTCGCGTTCTACCGGCAGCTGCCGGACGGGCGCGGGCCGCGCTGGGAGACGTTGCGGATCCGGGCCGGCGACGTCGTGCTCGCGCAGAACCTCTTCGGCGGGGACGAGCAGCCGCCCTGGAACGCGTGGATCAGAGCCCACCCCGGCATCCCGGTCATCGAGGACCACTCCCACGATCCGTTCAGCATCTGGGCCAAGAACAGCATTGCCGCGTACGTCGTCAGCTCGCTCCGCAAAACCCTGCCGTTACCCGACGGCGGGCTGCTCTGGTCGCCCACCGGGCGGGAACTGCCCGCACCGGAAGGGCCGGAGTCGCCCGGCGCGGGTCAGAAGCTGGCCGCGATGCTGCTCAAGGCCGGATGGCTGGACGGGCAGCCGGTGCCCAAGGAGACGTTCCGGGCACTGCAACGGCGGGGCGAGGGCGAACTGCTCGGGAGTGCGGGACCGGCCAGCACCGTCACGCGGGCCGTGCTGCCGATGCTCGACGTGGCCGGGATCCGGGCGCTGAGCAGCCGGAACGCATTCGCTTTGCGGGATGCGCTGCTGGCCCGTACGGGAAATGCCGGAATTTTGGGTTTTCATGGATCGGAAGACGTCGCGCCGTTCCGGATCCAGATCGTCCTGCCCTCCACCGTGGAACGCGACGGACTGCTGGAGACGCTGGCCGCGAACCGGATCTACGCCCCGGTGCACTGGCGTCAGGACCGGCGGGGGTGGTGGAGCGGCGACCAGGAGGCGGCCGCGCTGGCCGACCGCATGATCACCCTGCCAGTTGATCATCGTTGCAGCTCAGACGATGTTTTCCGGATGGCTGAAGTGGTCACCGCGCAGGTCTCGCGCGAATCGAGGAGCAGCCATATCATCAGGGCGTGAGAGCAGCCTGCACCCTCGGTGACGGCGGCCGATCGCGATGACCGGCGGCGGCTGGATCGCGCTGAGCATCGCCGTCTTCGGCTCGCTCTGCTACGCCGCCGGCTCGATCCTGCAGGCCGTCGGCGCCCGGCGCAGCACCAGCGCGGTCTCGACACTCGGGCATCCGCTCTACATGATCGGCATCGCGCTGGACATGACGGCCTGGCTCGGCTCCATGGTCGCGCTCCGCAAGATGCCGGTCTACCTGGTCGAGTCCATCCTGGCCGGTTCCCTGGCCATCACGGCGTTCGCGGCCTGGGCGTTCCTCGGCTCCAAGCTGCGCAGACGCGACGTGGCGGCGATCGTCGTGACGATCTTCGCGCTCGTCGGCCTCGCGTCGTCGGCCGGCGAGCAGGGCGTCGTGGCCGCGTCGCTGCAACTGCGCCTCGGGTTCATCGGCGCCCTGGTCGTCGTGCTGGCGCTCGGCGTCGTGGCCACCAGGATCGGGGCGCCCGGACTCATCGCCGCGGTCGGCGGCCTCTCGATCGGCGCCGCCGCACTCGGCGGCCGGGCCCTGCACCTGCCCGACGAGGAGATGACCACGGTCGGCTCGGCCGCCGTGGCGATCTTCACCGAGCCGCTGACCTACGTGCTGCTGGTCTTCGCGGCCAACGGCATGGTGATGTACGCGAACGCGCTGCAGGGCGGCGACGTCGGACGGGTCACCGCGGTGCACTGGACGTTCGAGGTGATCGCGCCGTCGGTGGTCGCGCTGACCGTTCTCGGCGACACCGTGCAACCCGGCCGGGAACCACTGGCCCTCGGCGCGGCCCTGGTCACCGTGGCCTGCGCGGTCGTGCTGGCCAGCGCGCCGGCCACCTCAACCCTGGAAGAACCCCTGGCCCTGCCCGCCGGCGCCGAACCTCACGCACTACCCGCGCCACCGCTGCCGGTCCTGCCCGGGGCGGCCGGGCACCCGGTCAGCGCACTCGTCCCGATGGCGGCCTGGCGGCTCGCCATCCCGATCGAGGCCCGATGGCCGGCGCTGCAGCCGCCACTCGTCCGGGGCTACGGGATGATCGTGTGGTGGGGGCCGTCATGGGCGCCACTGCCGATCTGGGTGCCGCCGGACCGCACACTCGTACCGCGCGAACGGCCGAAGATCGCCGACCGGCCGCAACGGATCTGGCCGGCCCGGGTCGGGCCGCAACTGCCGGCGAGCCGGCGGCCGGCCCGTCACCGCGACCTGATCATCCCGGCCCGGCACCGGGCCGAGGACCAGGACGCCGCCTAGAACTAAAGTTGGTGGTCCGGGCCTCCTCGGTGCGATGTGCTCGCGCGCCGGCGGCGGCATGCTCGGCGGCATGATTGATGGCGCACCTGTCGGCTACCTCGTGTCGGTCGCACTGCTGGCGTTCTGCACCGGAACCGCTCTGGTCGGGCCGCGGCCCGCTCGTACGACGCCCAGTTACTGGGGTTTCTGGGCGACGTTTCTGATCAACGAGCTGCCGTTCCTTGCGCTCTACGTGCTGGCCGGGGACAGCATTCTGGCTTTTGCCGAGGGTGATCTCGCCACGGCCGGCGGGCTGGTCTCGTTCGCCTTTGCCGTGATCACCGCGGGCGGGCTGGTCGTGCTGATCCGGCGGGCGCTGCCGACCGGGGTGGTGGTGCGGCGGGCCCTGGCCGATGACGCCGGGATCGAGACGGCGATGCGGCGGCGGGCCTGGGGGCACATTCTTCTGGCGCCGTTCTCGGTGCGGCGGCGGGACGTCGTCCGGATCGGCGACATCGCGTACGGGGACGCCGGGCGGCGCAACCTGCTCGACGTCTACCAGCGGCAGGATCGTCCGACCGGCGGGCCCGTCCTCGTGTACTTCCATGGTGGTGGCTTCCGGCGCGGGCACAAACGGTGGGAAGGGCGGGCGCTGCTCCATCAGCTGGCGGCCCGGGGGTGGGTGTGTGTGAGCGCGAACTATCGGCTCAACTCCTATCCGGACGCTCATGTCGACGCCAAGCGGGTGATCGCCTGGGTGCGGGCGAACATCGCGGACCATGGTCCGGTCATCGTCTCCGGGAGCTCGGCGGGTGGTCACCTGGCGGCGATGGTGGCGCTGACAGCGGGAGATCCGGATTTTCAGCCGGGCTTTGCGGAGGCTGACACCTCGGTGGACGGGGCGATCGGTTTCTACGGTTACTACGGCCGGGTCGACGGGCCCGGGTCGTCACCGCTGGACCGGGTTCGTGACGCGCCGCCGTTTCTGTTCCTGCACGGGGACAAGGACAGCTCGACGCTGGTGGAGGACACCCGCGAGCTGGTCGGGCGGCTGCGTGAGGTGAGCGCCCAGCCGGTCGTGTATGCGGAGCTGCCGGGGGCGCAGCATACGTTCGACCTGGTCTACTCGCTGCGGTACAGCTATGTCGTCGACGCCGTGGCCGCATTCGGGGCCGGACTGCGCCGGCACTGAACCTTGCCCGGCACCGGCGGTCACGCCGGTGCCGGGGTCTGCCACAACGCGCTGACCGGGACCGCCCGGAGCTTGTCGCCGAACGGCAGCGTCGCGGTGCCGGTGTAGAGAACGACACCGACGACGAAGTCGTCGCCGAGACGATCGGCGAGTCGCCGCAGGCCCCGGAAGTCGTCCGGCCCGACCGTCGAGGCCGCCTTCACCTCGATGCCGACGACCTGCCCGTGCCGACTCTCCAGCACCGCATCGACCTCGAACTGGCTGTGGTCACGGTAGTGGTGGAGCTCGGCGAGCTGGTCCGACCAGGTGAGCTGCCGGGCGATCTCGGACAGGACGAAGGACTCGAGGAGCGGCCCGAACGGCGCGCCGGGCCGGAGTAGCGCCCGGGCATCGACGCCGACCTCATTGGCCAGGATGCCGGAGTCGGCGAAGATCAATTTCGGGGCGGCCGTGGCGCGGGTGCCGAGGTTACGGGACCAGCCGGGGATCCTCTTGACGAGAAAGATCTCTTCGAGCGCCTGCAGATAGCGCACGATGGTCGGCCGGGCCAGGGCCAACGAGGACTCGAGGGCGCCGGGCACGATGATGGTCCCGCTGCGGGCGGCCAGCAGGCGAATCATCGTGCGCAGCTCACCTTTGCGCTGGATGTCCGAGAGTTGGCGGACGTCACGGTCGACGAGCGCCTGGACGTAGGCGTCGAAGAACCTTCCCCGCCGGCGTCCATCGGTTCGTGCGACGGCCTCCGGCAGGCCGCCCCGCACGATCCTGGCCGCGTAGTCGGCCCGTGACACGGTCGACTCGTGGCGCAGATCCGGTCCGAGGGCGAAGGCGGCGTCGATGAAACCGTCCGGGCTCCCGTCGATCTCGCCCTGCGAGAACGGCCACAGCTCGACGGTCTCCATCCGGCCGGGCAACGCGTCCGGCGCGGCGACCATGCCGAACAGGCGCGACGAGCCGGTGAGCAGGTAACGGCCCGGGCGCGGATCCTCGTCGACGGAGGACTTGATGGCGAGCAGCAACTCCGGGGCGCGCTGGATCTCATCGATCACCAGCAGGTCGGGGGAGTCCACGAAGCCGGTCGGGTCGCTGAGAGCGGCGGCACGATCCTGGGCCCGGTCCAGGTCACGACGCTCGGCCAGATGGTCGCCGGCAACGACCCGGACGAGAGTGCTCTTCCCGGCCTGCCGGGCGCCGTTGATGAGAACGACGCGTGTGTCCGCCAGCGCGGCGTGGACCTGCGCGGCGGCGCGTCGGGGGATCAGATCAGGCATCGGCACGGTGCCGATCATACCCGGAGTTGTCCGTTCTGCGGCGGCTGGACTTTCGCTTTGCGGCGCCTCGGTGTTCGTTCTGCGGCTCTCTGATGTTCGTTTTGCGGCGGTCTCGCTTTCGTTTTGCGGCGGCCGGCGGCGCGGTTTCCGCTGGTCAGCGGCGCCGGGGCGGCGCCGTGAGCAGCGCGGCCGGCATCAGCATGGCGCGCACCAGACCGCAGATCGCAGCCGCCGGGGCCGCGCCCGCCGCGGCGAGGACGCCGGCAGGTCGGGCAGAATCTCCATCTCCGGCCGGTGATCGCAGTTTCGTGAAAGCCGCGAACCATCATTTCCCGCGTTCCGCCGCCCCGGTTCCGCCCATCGCGGACCGCGCTGTTGCATCGATCGACGAGCATGATCGGATGTCGCGGCGACTTCTTTCGATGCTGCTGCCGGTGATCCTGCTGGCGGTCACCGGCTGCATGGGTTACACCGGTCCCCGGCTCCGTGACGACGTCGAGCTGAGTGAGAAGTGGCGGCTGCCGTCCCCGGTCCCGCCGCCGGCCGCCGACGGTCAGTGGCACTTCACCGGCCGGGGCGTGATCGGTGAGGGCCGCCGGCTGGCCGGGCTCGACCTGCGGGACGGCGTCGTGCGCTGGGTGGTGGACCTGCCGGCCGCGTACGCGATCGACGGCACTCACCCGGTGATCGAGACCGAGGGCCCGCTGATCCTGGTCGGCGACGCCTCGGTCCGCGCCGTCGACCCCGGCAGCGGCCGTACCGTCTGGGAACGTGAGTTGCCCGCGCCGGCCGAGGTCGCCTACGACGCACGGAACCTGCTGACGACCAGTTGTGGCCGGGCGGGCTGCGAGGTGGCCGCGCTGGATCCGGGCGAGCGGGGCCGGACGATCTGGACCCGGCACTTCGACGACCGGGTCACGGTCCGGGCCGGGGCCGGCTGCTCGTGCGCCTACCTCCTGGGCTCCCGGACGATCACCGAGGTCTCCACCGAGGACGGCCGGACGCTGTGGGTGATGCCGCGCCCGCCCGGCCGTACCCCCGTGCTCGTCCCGATGGGTGATCGGCTCGTCCTGCTCACCCCGCCGGCCGAGCCGGGCTGCCGGGTCACGTTCCGCGGCGTCGCCGTCGGCGTGGTGCTGTGGACGCGCGATCTGCCCTGGAACGATCCGGGTGCGGCCGGTGGCGCCTGCGGGTTCGATCCCGGCCGGTTGTTCGTCCGCACTGGTCTCGACGTTCCCGGTATCGGGGTGTTGACCGCGTACGACGTTCTCGACGAGCGGCCGTCCGATCCGGGTGAGCAGCGGCTGGGCCCGGATCCCCTCGAACTGTCCTGGACGCCCGGCGTCGGCTACCGGGCCCGGGCCTATCCGGATTACGGCACGGCGAAGGTGCCGTCGCCGGACGGGCGGCCCTGGGGCCGGGAGCTCGACTGGATGTGGCTGCTGCGCTCGGGGCCGGGGCTGGTGCTCTGGAGTCCGCTGTACGGGGTCCGCTGGCAGCACCCGGCGGTGACCCCGGTGCTCTTCGGCGAGCAGGACGAGACACGTGAGCGCCTGGTCTACCTGGAGGGCGACACCCTGATCGGGCTCGGGCCGGCCGAGGAGCGCTGACCGGTGCGACCTACGTCTCCCCGACCCTCGTTGCGAAGCGGAACCGTGTTCCGTATCGTTCGAAGGGTCAAGCGGAACGTGGTTCCGTATTTAAGGAGATGTCATGAGTGTGATCTCGGTACGCCCGGTGACCCTGCCCGCCCCCGGCCGTGGAGACGACCTGCAGGTGCGGGTCACCGCCCCGCTGACCGGCGACAACCTTCCGGTCATCGTCTTCTCGCACGGCTACCACCAGTCCATGGACGGGTACGCGCCGCTCGTCGACTTCTGGAGCGATCACGGCTTCGCGGTCGTCCAGCCGACCCACCTCGACTCGGCCGCGCTGAACGTGCCGCCGGGCGACCCGCGGTACCCGGAGATCTGGCGGCACCGGGTCGACGACCTGGTCCGCGTCCTCGACCACCTGGACCTGATCGAGGCCGCGATGCCCGGACTGGCCGGCCGCCTCGACCGGGACCGGATCGCCGTGGCCGGGCACTCATGGGGTGCCCAGTCGGCCAGCATGCTGCTGGGCGCCCGGGTCGAGGGCTCGGACGAGGACCGGACCGACCCGCGGGTCAAAGCCGGTGTCCTGTTCGCGCTGACCGGGACCGGGGGCGCCAAGCTGACCCCGTTCGCGGCCGAGCACTTCCCGTTCATGAACCCCGACTTCAGCCGGCTCACCACGCCGTCGCTGCTGGTCGCCGGAGACAAGGACCAGTCCATGCTGAGCCCGGTCGGGCCGGAATGGTTCACCGAGGCCTACGAGCTGAGCCCGGGCATCCGGACGCTGCTGACCGTGCACGGCGGGGAGCACTCGCTCGGCGGGATCAACGGTTACCTCAGCACGGAGACGACCGACGAGAGCCCGGAACGGGTGGCGCTGATCCAGCGGGTGAGCACCGCGTTCCTGCGGGGCGAGCCGCTGGAGACGGACACGATCGGCCACCTCGACAACAAGTGATCACGAGCGGTCAGATCCGCCGGCCGGATGGGTCTGACCCAGCGGGCGCAGCTCGACCTTGCCGTCCGTCGTGCCGATGGCCAGGGTCAGTTGGCCGTAGCGGTGCAGAACGGTGGCGCAGCGCCCGGGCGACGAGTCGCCGACCCGCTCGCCGGTCGTCACGTCCCAGCGGTGCACCACCTCGTCGTAACCGACGGTGATCAGCTCGGCGCGGCCGTTCACGGTAACCGGGATCAGCGACGCGACCGCGTAACTGTCGATCACCACCGGCACGCCGACCGGTTCGCCGGTCGCCGCGTCCCACCGGTACAGGTCGGCGGTCGCCGCCGCGATCAGCGGCCGCCCGTCCGGCGGCGTGACGGTGGTGATCGCGCCGATCACCTCGTCGCCCACGTCCAGCGGATGCCCCACCCGGGCGCCGGTCCGCGGGTTCCAGCGGTGCACCGCGCCGCTGCGGTCGCCCGCGCAGACCACCGGACCGTCCGGGGTGTCCATCACGGCGACCGCGGTGACCTGGTCGTGGTGCACGCCGAGCGGTTCCAGCCGGGCGCCGGTCCCGGCATCCCAGCGCAGCAGCGGGTACGGCGCGCGGCCGGAACCGGCCAGCAGGGTGCCGGCCCACGTCGCCATCGGGAAGACGAACGCGGACTTGTCCATCGAGTGGGCGAACTGCCCGGTGCGGGGGTCGAGCCAGCGGAGACCGTCGTCGGTGGTGACCGCGATCAGCGGGTCCCGCCAGCCGGTCGGGCACGCGAGAACCTCGTTGATCCCGCCCAGCCGCTCGGTGCAGGAGCTGATCAACCGGCCGGTCCGTGGGTCGTGGACCTGGACCGCCGTACCGTCCGAGGAGACCAGCATGTCGGTGCCGTCCAGCGACAGCGTCGTCAGATGCAGAGCATCGATGATCACGACCGGATGATGCCACTGATGGAGCGTTATGGGTTTTCCGACGCGCCTCGTCAGTACCGAGGGTTCATTTTCTCCCGGGGCGCGAGAAGCATCGGGGTGAGTCCACCCGACGATGGGAGAACACCATGGGCAACAGAGCCGTTGTCTACCAGGGTCCCGGGCGCGTTGAGATCCAGGACGTGGAATATCCGGCGTACGAGGTGAAGGACGGCCCCGGCGTCAACAAGCTGAACGTCGGCCGCCGCACCCCGCACGGCGCCATCCTCAAGACCGTGACCAGCAACATCTGCGGCAGCGACCAGCACATGGTCCGGGGCCGCACCACCGCCCCTCAGGGCCTGGTGCTGGGTCACGAGATCACCGGCGAGGTGATCGACGTCGGGTCGGACGTGGAGTTCATCCGGGTCGGCGACATCGTCTCGGTGCCGTTCAACATCTCCTGCGGCAGATGTCGCAACTGCAAGGAGCGCAAGACCGGGGTCTGCCTGAACGTGAACCCGGACCGGCCCGGCTCGGCCTACGGCTACGTCGACATGGGCGGCTGGGTCGGCGGCCAGGCCGAGTACGTGATGGTGCCCTACGCCGACTGGAACCTGCTCCGCTTCCCCGACCGGGACCAGGCGCTGGAGAAGATCCTCGACCTGACCATGCTCTCGGACATCTTCCCGACCGGCTACCACGGCTGTGTCAGCGCCGGCGTGACCACCGGTTCGACCGTCTACATCGCCGGCGCCGGGCCGGTCGGCCTGGCCGCGGCCAGTTCGGCGTTCCTGCTCGGCGCGGCCGTCGTGATCGTCGGCGACCTGAACGAGGAACGGCTGGCCCAGGCGCGCAGTTTCGGCTGCGAGACGGTGAACGTGTCCCGCGGCGAACCGGCCGAGCAGGTGCAGCAGATCCTCGGCCCGGTCGCCCCGGCGATCGGTCAGCCGCTGGTCGACTGCGCGGTCGACGCGGTCGGGTTCGAGGCGCGCGGCCACGGGCGCGACGCCGGAACCGAGAAGCCGGCAACCGTGCTGAACTCGCTGATGGACCTGACCCGGGCCGGTGGCGGCATCGGCGTCCCCGGTCTCTACGTGACCGGCGACCCCGGCGGTGTCGACGACGACGCCAAGGTCGGCTCGTTGTCCCTGCGGCTCGGGCTGGGCTGGGCGAAGTCGCACTCGTTCGTCACCGGCCAGTGCCCGGTCATGAAGTACAACCACGGCCTGATGATGGCCATCCTGCACGACCGGGTGCAGATCGCGAAGAACGTCAACGCGACGCCGATCCCGCTCGACGAGGCGCCGCGCGGCTACCAGGAGTTCGATCAGGGCGCGGCCCGCAAGTACGTGATCGACCCGCACGGCATGGTGCGCACCTGAGAGGTGGGGCCCCGCCGGCTGCCCGGTAGGCGGGGCCCCCGTTCTCACAGGTTGACCGAGATGGTCAGGTTGGCCACGTAGCCGGCCGAGACCGACCCGGTGACGGTGGCCATCTCGCGCGCGGCCAGGTCGTCGCCGAAGACCATGTCGCCGGCCAGGGTGATCCGGCTCAGGTTGGTGACGCTGGACGAGTACCCGGTGGCGCTGGAGTACACCGTCGACGACACGTCCTTGGGCAGCGCGATCTGCGAGGTCTTGCGGATCGGACCGGCCCCGCTGGTCGCCGCGGCCAGCGACGAGTAGACCTCGAAGTGGATGTGCGGCCAGCGCCCCGAGTAACAGCCGGGGAAGATGCTGGTGAACGTGGCCACCCCGGACGAGTTGGTGACCTGGATGCCGCGCAGGTAGTTCTCGTTGGTCACGCCCGACGAGTACAGCGAGTACCGGCCGGCCCGGTCGCAGTGCCAGGCGTAGACGGCCGCGCCGGAGACCAGGCTGCAGGCCAGGTTCTGTACCGTCAGCGAGAACTGCAACGGCACACCCGGGGCGGTGGTCGTCGAGGTCCCGAAGCTGGACCGGATGTCGCTGCGCACGATGCCGGACAGTTTCCGCACGTCGGGCCCGTTCGAGCCGTCGGCCGGGTAGGGTCCGGCGGTCTCCGACTCGACCTCGGCCAGGCAGGCGGCGGCCGCGGCGTCGGCCGCACCACCTCCGGCCAGGCCGCCGCCGATCACCGCGGCGGCGCCGACCCCGCCGGCGACGGTGAGCATCCGCCGCCGCGACATCGTCGGCAGGTCGAACAGCAACCCCTTGTCGTGCACTTCGCGCACGTAGGCGTCGTTGTCTTGCATCTCTTCTCCTCGAGAGTGGGGGATTGAGGACGACCGAGAGCAAAACATCGAAGTCTATGAATGACCTGTGGTTGATCTCCCTTTGCCGTTTCCGGCCCCATATTCTCTCGGTAATACCAATGTGGTACGTCGTGAGCACCCGTCCCGTGACACCCCGCCCGCGACCCGGGCCCAGCGGCCCCCACGCGACCTTCGCCGTTCTCGAGGCCCAGCCGCCCGCCCGACCCGGGTCGTGGTTCGGCGGCCGACGGAGCCGGCCGTGGTGATCGATTCAGTTCATGGAGATGGCCAGGGCGTCGTCGCGGACGTCCGGGTCGGCGTGCGAGCGCAACGCCAGGACCAGGTCACGCCAGCGGCCGGCCCAGCCGAAGCCGGCGCCGGCCCGGACCAGCCGGGTGGCGAACAGCCCGGCGGTCAGGTCGCCGCGCCAGATCAGGCGCTCGATGAGGTCGTGCAGGAAGACCGGCTCGGCGAGCGCCTGGTCACCCCGCATGCGGGCGCCGACCCGGTCGGCGACGTGAACCGCGACGGCCGGTCGGCCGGCGCACTGGTCGGCGATCTCCATCAGGTTGTCCAGGCGGCCGAGCCGGACCAGGGCGGTCAGCGCGACCGTGCGGTATCCGGGCCGCGCGACCAGGCCGCGCACCGCGGTGACCAGGGCCGACCGGTCGGCGGCGGGCGGCCACGAACCGCTCAGCACCCCGGCGCCGTCGGCCAGGGTCTCGATCCGACGGCGGGCCCGGAGGTCGTTGCCCGGCTGCGGATCCGGATCGGTCACCGCGAGCAGCCGGGTCAGTGCCGGGCCGAGCGCGTGGCCGCCGGTCGCGCGCAGCAGGCCGGCCGCCGCGATGTTGACCAGCGGCTCGTCCAGGTCGGTGAGCCGGTCCACGACCAGGCCGGTGAGGTCGCCGGCCCACGGCGCCCAGCCGGCCAGCTGCCCGAACGCGAGCGCGCGGACCTCCCGGTCGTCGGCCCGGCAGGCGGCGACGACGAGCGCGGCGTACCGGGGCCGGTGCGGGGCCGGAATCGTGACCGGTTGCGCGCTCAGTACCGCCCGGCGTTCCTCGCGGCTGGCGGTGACGGCCTGCTCCAGCACGGCCCAGCTGGTCTCGGCGTCGAGTCGCTGCCGGGCGGCCCCGGTGATCGCGGCCCGGACGTCGCGGTGCTGGCCCTCGGCCCGGTAGGCGTCGAGCAGCCGGTCCATCGTGGTGGCCGGGCCGTAGTGGGCCAGGATCCGCACGGCCTCCTTGCGGCTGGTGACCTTGGCCGCGGCGGCCGGGTCGAGCAGCGCGGCGAACGGCGGCACGAGCGTGGCCGGCGGCAGGTGTCTGGCGGCGCGTGCGGCGGCGTACAGGGCGACCCGGGCCCGGTCGTCGCCGGCGTGCGCGAGCAGCACCGGCAGCGCCAGGTCGGGCCGGTCGGTCCAGACCAGCGCGCCCAGGGCGGTCTCGGCGACCGCCACGTCGGGCGAGTCCACGTACGTCAGCGCCAGCTCGCGCCCGGTGGCGCCGAGCCGGGCGGCGGCCGTGATCGCGTGGGTGCGCCGCCAGCGGTCGGCGCCGGAGTCGGCCGCGGTGGCCGCGTGCCGCGCCACGACGACCGCCTGCTGCCGGGGCAGCCACCGCTCCGGATACCGGACCCAGCCGGGCGTCCACGCGGCCTTCCGATCGGCGAAACGTCCCGCCGGCGGGTGGCCCAGGACGTCGTCGAGCAGGTCGGTGCGCCGGTTGGCGATCACGTCCCAGACCGGTCCGAGCAGCACGGCCGACGGGTCGGCGGCGAGCACCGCGACGACCCGCTCGTCCCGGGTGCGCGGGTCCTCCAGCCAGCGGGAGATCGCCGCCTCGGCCACCCACGGCAGGGTGTCCGGGCCGGTCGCACGTCCGAGCAGCTCCTGCAGCTCGGGCAGCCGCCAGGCCCGCCGGCCGAGCGCGGCGGTGAGCGCGAACAGCGGCGCGTAGCGTCCCCGGGCCAGGTTGGCCTCGACCCACGGGCGGAGCCGGTCGAAGACCATCGTCTCCTGTCCCCGGCGCAGCCCCCGGTCGAAGCGGTGCAGCGTCGGTACGGTCGCCGCGCTGCTGAGCAGGTCGATGGTGAGCAGCGCCCAGTCCCGCAGCTCGGGCACCTCGACGTGGTGCCGCAGGGTCGCGGTGGCCAGCCGGCTCAGCGCGCCCGTGGTGACCGCCGAGGAGTCCCGGGCCTCCAGCGCGTCCGCGGTGACCGTGGTCAGCTCGCCGGCCGTCGCGGCGGTGAGCAGGCGGGCCACGCCGGACAGTGCGATCAGGGCGGCCGAGCGGACCGGGTCCTGCTCGTTGCGCAGCCGGGTCAGCCGGGTGACCACCGTGGCGATCACCTGCGGGTCCCGGGATCGGCCGGCCGCCTCGACCAGCCGGGTCCAGGCCCGGGCCCGTTCACCGGCGTCCCCGGAGCGCAGCGCGGTCTCCTGCGACGCCGCCGCCTCGGGCCAGTCCAGGTAGGCGCTCAGGTCGAGCGTCCACTGCTCGTCGAGCCGCACCCGGTCGAGGCCGAGCAGCCGCCGCGCCTCCCCGGCCCGGTCCGCGGCCGGCAGAAGATCCAGGATTTCGTACGCCGGGACGTGCCGCTCGGCGTCGACCTCGGCCAGCGACGCCCGGTAGATCGCGGGCCGCCGGGCCGGTGGCAGCGCCCGCAGCAGCGGCCCGAGCGCGCCGAGCCGCCGGGCCAGCGGCACCAGGTCGTCGTCGGGCAGCGTGGCCAGCCGGCGCAGCAGGCCGGTGGGCAGCGCGACCGTCCGTAGCCAGCCGGCCCGGGCGGGTGCGGCCAGCAGGGCGGCGACCCGGGCCGGGGAGTGCTTGGCCACCGGCCCGTACCCGGTCGGCCGGCCCGGCAGGCTGCTCTCCGGGGCGTAGCGTTCCAGCAGCTCCAGGGCCTGCTCGGGGTCGAGGGCGAGGACGGCCGGGGCGAGCCTCGACCACTCCCGGGCCCGCTGGTCGGGCGCGGCGGCGGCCAGGACGCCGGCCGCGTGCGCACCCAGCACCTCGGGGTGGCGCCGGGCCAGGGCGACGAGGTTGGCCGCGTGCGCGAGGCCGGGCAGCAACGCCCGTACCGTCGCGGCGCCGCAGGCCGGGAGAAGAGCGGCCGCCTCGTCGTCGCCGAAGCGCTCCCGGATCTCCCCGATCAGCGTGTCGGCGATCGCCGGGGCGGGCGTGGCGCGCAGCGACCGGTAGACGACCCGCCGGTCGGCGGCGGCGAGCTCGGCCACCGGGACGGCCAGGCGGCCGGCGCGCAGCATCGCGGCCAGCGCGATCGCCCGCAGCCTCGGCAGCGGGTCGCGGGCCGCCGCGTCGACGGCCGTCGTGTCCCCGGTCGCCAGGGCCGCGACCAGCGCGAGATGCCGCTGGTAGGCGTCGCCGGTGGTCAGCTCGGCGCCGACCTCGGCCCGGTCCGGCGCGGTGCGTGCCCAGGCGGTGAGCCGGCGCCTCCGCTCGCCGTAGGGCAGCGGGTCGAGCAGGGTGAGCAGTTCGGCGGCGCGCATGGCGATCATCGGATCACACGGCCAGGCCGGTGGTCACCACGTTATTGGAGCCGCTGCGTTTTGCCTCGTACATGGCGACGTCGGCGTCCCGGACCATCTGGCCGACACTGCGGGAGCCGGGCCGGGCCGAGGTCACGCCGATGCTGGCCCCGATCGCCGCGAACTCCTCGCCCACGTCGAACGCGGTCCCGAACGCGGCCAGCACCCGATCGGCCAGCGCACCCGGGTCGGCCGTGGTCAGCACCGCGAACTCGTCGCCGCCGAGGCGGGCCACCACGTCGTCCGGCCCGGCCGCCGCGGTCATCCGGCGGGCCACCTCGACCAGCACCCGGTCCCCGCTGTGGTGGCCGTACGTGTCGTTCACCGGCTTGAACCCGTCCAGGTCGATGAGCAGCAGCGACACCGTTCCCGGGCCGCCCGGCAGCAGCGCCTGCTCGGCGCACTCCTCGAAGCGGGGCCGGTTGGCCAGCCCGGTCAGCGCGTCGTGGTCGGCCCGGAAACGCAGGTCGTCCACGAGCGCGGAGAGCTGCCGGGTCAGCCGGCGGTTGTCGCTGAGGATGAGCATCTGCCGGAACACCACCAGGGCGGTCAGCGTCATGCTCAGGATCGCCAGCACCCGGTCCAGCTCCTGCCGGGTGGCCTGCATCGTGACGCCGGTGACGAAGGCCAGCACGAACGGGACGTACGGCAGATACGCCCGCGGTCGCCCGCCGTCACTGAGCCGGGTCACCCCACGGAGCTCCGACCGGTGCGGCGCGCCGACCGCGAAGATCGCGAAGGCCACCAGCCAGAGCAGGTCGGGCAGGGTGCCGAACCGGTAGGTCCCGGCGACCGACTCGAAGGCGTAGGCCGAGTCGGCGGCGAACATCACCACGATCCCGACCGCGGAGATCTCCAAGGGTGTCCGCAGCGCCGGACCGGCGTCGGCCAGCAGCAGCAGGACCAGGCTCAGGATGACCACGTCGGCCACCGCGTAGGCCACCGTGCCGACGTTCGGATCGCCCGAGCGGTAGGCCGGGCCCAGGATCAGCGCCCAGACCACGAAGAACAGCGACGTCCCGATCATCAGCGCGTCGAAGAGCGTGCGCACGCTGGCCGAGGGCCGGCCGACCAGAAGCACCGCGGCCAGCGGGGTGCTGACGATGGTCACCGCGAAGAAGGCGTTGGCGACCGACTCGACCGGCGCCAGTCCGGTCCGCCAGCCGTCGATCACCCAGATCGCCTCGCCGATGGCCCAGCCCAGGCTGGCGATGCTCCACAGGATCAGCCCGGCCTTCATCCGGCCGCGGGCCCGGACCGCGGCCCGGGCCCAGACGACGGTCACGAACAGCCCGATGCCGGTGAGGGCGAGCTGGCTGATCCGCCCGGCGATCAGCTCGGGCAGCGGCAGCACCCGGACCGCCAGCAGATACAGGACGACGAAAAGGGCTGCCAGGCCCGCTTGCCGCCGTCTCCGTACCATGCCGGCAACCATCGGGCCGGGCCGGCCGGACCTGAGACATTCAGGGAAGGACGGCGTTCAGAGGGCGCCGCCGGGCCCGGCTCCAGCGTCGCGCGCTCAGCGTCCAGCGCAGCATCGTGCGCGGCACCGCGCCCTGGGTCGACATGTGCAGCAGGTACCGCCAGGCCGGGTACTCACCACGCCGGTTGGACAGGGCGTACGAGAAGCGCTTGGCCGGCAGTTCCGCGTACTCCGGCATCCGCTCGAACCAGGCGCTGCTGGCCCGGGCCGCGCGTTGCAGCGGCGCGAGGGCCACCTTGCGGCGGTGCTCGTACTGCTCCAGCGCCGCGGCCAGGGCCTCGGCCGACGCGCTCCCGGCCGGTAACGACGAGAGCGCGTCGGCCAGCGCCATCGCGTCCTGCATGGCCAGCTTGGTGCCCGAGCCGATGGCGAAGTGGGTGGTGTGGGCGGCGTCGCCCATCAGCACCACGTTGCCGTGGTCCCAGCGTTCGGCGGTGACCCGCCGGAAGTTCAGCCAGCCCCGCCCGGCGTCGTCGAGCGGCTGCCCGTCCAGGTGTTCGGCGAAGATCTGCTGCAGGCGGGCGTTGCCGGTGGCCGAGTCGACCCGGTCCAGGCCGAGCCCGCTCCACGTCTCCGGCGTGCACTCGACGATGAACGTGCTGGCCCCGTCGGCGAACGGGTACGCGTGGAACCAGATCCAGCCGGCCTCGGTCTTCTCGAAGCCGAACGTGAACGTCCGGAACACGTGCGGCGTGCCCAGCCAGATGTACTTGTTGCGCCCGGTCTCGACCTCGGCCCCGAAGTGCCCGGCGTCCCGGTCGCGCAGGCGCGAGCCGGCGCCGTCGCAGGCGACGGTCAGGTCGGCCGGCGGCAGCTGATCGGGATCGGTCATCTCGTCGGAGTAGTGGACGGTCACGCCGAGCTCGCGGGCCCGCTCGCCGAGAATCTCCAGCAGCCGGTGCCGGCCCAGGCTGAAGCCGTATCCGCCGAGGAAGCTGACCGGTTTGCCGGCCGCCCGGACCTCGTACTCGTCCCACTTGTAGGCGGCGTCCCAGATCCGGGCGGCGCTCACCGGGTCGTATCGGAAAAGGTCGTCGAGCAGGTCGTCCCAGAAGACGACCCCCCAGCCGTAGGTGACGCCGGCCGGGTCACGTTCGAGCACCGTGATCTCCCGGGTGGGGTCGGCCAGTTTCGCCAGGACCCCGAAGTACAGACCGGCGGGTCCGCCGCCGACGCAGGTGATCCGCATGGCATGCACTCCTTATCGATACGACGGGAAGGTGCCGGTCAGATCCGCGGGATCGGCCTCCGGCTTACGATCAAGGACCAATGTTGTGTACGCCTTCTGGTCGGTCACCACCCGCCAGGTGTGGAACGCGTGCCGGTCGGGGGAGAAACCGGCCTTGTACGAGAAGAGCGAGTCGTTCGCCCCGCCCTTGCCCCCGCCCAGGTGGAACACCCGCGCGCCGCGCTCGGAGCACCAGCGGCGCACCGAGTCGTAGAGCAGTTCGTCGGCGTACCGGCCCCGGGCCCGCCGGGTCGACGAGACGTACCCGGTGGCGATCCCGTCGTACTCGAAGAACGTGTTGCCGCCGACCACCTCGTCGTCCTCCAGCGCGACGGCCAGGTGCATGTGGTCGCCGACCGCGTCGTGCAGCGCGGCCAGATGCTCGTACGTGAAGAAGTAGTAATCCGCGGCCCCGACGCGCCGCATGTTGTCGTGGTAGACCTCGACCCACTCGGCCAGCCGTCCCCAGTCGTCGAAGACGACCCGGGTGCCCGCCCGCTTGGCCCGGTTGATGTGGTTGCGGTGGTCGCTGCGGGTCTGCTGCCACATCTCGTCGGCGCTCACGGTCAGGTCCATGGAGACCGTCTCGCCGTGCCGGACCAGCGCGCCCACCTCGCCGAGGACCGGCGACGGCGGGCCGAGCAGCGGATGCAGGCGGACGAAGAGCGAGACGATCCCGGCCTCGCGCAGCGTCCGGGTGAGGGCGGCGCAGGCGGTGCGCCAGAACGGGAGATCACCGGGGACGGCATCGCTGACCGGACCGGGATAGCCGTACGGCGACAGCGCGTCCCGCAGCTCCGAGCCCGGTATCTCCCGGACGATCAGCGGGATCAGCACCCGCCGCCCGTTCTGCTCGAAGTGGAACGCGGCCGGCGTGCCGCCGTACAGCCGGGCATCGAGGACGACGTAGTCGGGCACGTGGTACATGTCGTGGGCGACGTGTCCCAGCGCCTCCTTCCATTCCCGGGCCGCCGGTTCCAGCAGCGATGCCGTCATCGGTGTCTCCTCACGCGCGCAGGATCTTTGCGTTGAGCGCCATGTTCGCGGCGAACTGATCGTTGACCACCTGGTAGGACTCCAGGCGGTGCTGGATGTTCGGGTCGTAGCGGCCGAGCTTGACGAAACCGTCGGCGATCCAGCCGTTGTCGGTGCCGGTGCCGTCGACGAACTCGTGGTACGTCGTCCCGCCGGGCCAGATCACCTTGGTGAGCAGCCGGCCGAACGCCGTCATGTCGGCCGAGTTCCAGGTCGTGCCCTGGTCGCGCGCCTCCACGACGTACGCCATCACGCCGTTGCCGTGCCCCACGTCCTGCCCGGGCCGGCGGGTCGAGCCCCACACGTCGCTCCAGAAGTACGCGGTCGGCTCGACCGGGTTGCGGGTCATCTGGTTGCGGATCTCGGCGCCGATCGTGGTCAGCACCTGCCGGTACCGGGCCCGCCGGGTGGCGTCGGCGGTGAGCTGGCCGAGGTTGAGCGAGATCAGCGCCCAGTGCGCGGCCATGTGCGTACGCTCGCGGTAGATGCTCTCGGCGGCGCCCCGCGTGTACCACTTCTCGAAGATGTCCACCTCGGCGAAGGCGAGCAGCTTGTCGTAGCGGGCGCGGTAGGCCGGGCTGGCCCACACCTTGGTGTCCTGTCGCATCGCGATCAGCAGCTGGGTGCCGTACCGCCAGAAGTAGCTCTCGTAGAGCGGCACCTCGTCGCCGCCCTGCCCGGACTTGCTGGACCCCCAGCCCCGGTACCGGTCGTGGAACGTGCTGCGCCCCAGCGACGTGGACGGCGACGACGCGTCGACCACGTTCTCCACGTAGGCCAGCGCCCGGTCCAGGTAGCGGGTGGTGCCGGTGGCCCGGAACATCGCGATGTTGCCGTCCAGCGTGTACGCCAGGTCGTAGTGGTCCTGGCTGTCCTTCGACCGGCTCAGCGGCTGAGCCGTGGTGGCCTGGTAGTCCCAGCTCTGCTCGAACACCCCGGCCCAGTAGCTGACCGGCTTGAGCTTGACGTTCACCGACGGCAGCGCCGCCGGCGACGGGTCCTGCGGCATGGGCCGGGCGACGCACGGCCGGGCCGCGCTCTCGGCCACCGTGGCCGCCACCACCGAGGTGATGCCGAGCAGCAGCACGGAACGCCGCTTGTAGTGGGCTGTCATTGTCCTACTGCCTCTTTCTCGCGGGCGGGCGCGGTGGCCGGAACCGTCCGGGCCCGCACAACCGCGGCCGCGGCGGCCATCGCGGCGAAGATCCAGAAGAGCCGGGCGTCGTAGTAGTCCCCGGAGAACAGGCTGCTCAGCGCCACGAAAACGGCCGCCGCCACGGCGAGCCCGGTCAACTGCGGGCGGGCGCCGCCACCGCGTACGGTCCTGGCCCACAGTATGACCGCGCAGGCCAGCAGCCCGAGGCCGATCAGGCCACCCTCGGCGGCCACGGCCAGCACGTAGTTGTGCGGATACTCGACCATCTGGTTCACACCGATCAGGCCGTAGAAGCCGTCCAGTCCGGCCCCGGCCACCGGATGATCGACCGCCATCCGGATCGCCGCCGCCCAGATGTCGGTCCGGTCGGACAGGTACTGCTCCTGCACGGTCTGCTGGACGAACCGCTCCTCGAACAGGCTGGTGAACGCCGGCGGCGCCGAGAACCAGATGACGATCCCGGCGGTGACCAGGAACGCCCCGGCGGCCAGGACCGGGCCGGCCTTGAGCCGGGAGCGGATCTTCCAGAGCGCGGCCAGGCCGACCGCGCCGCCCGCCATCAGGCCGGCCCGCGAGCCGGAGAGCACCGCGGCCAGCAGGAACAGCGGCGTGACGAGCAGCGGCAGCCACCGGCGCGAGCGCAGGAACATGGCGATCGCGCTGATCACGCCGAGGATCTCGATGCGGACGAAGACGTTCGGGCCGCCGCCGAACGCCGAGTAGCGGCCCTGCTCGCCCGGGCCGTTGATGAAGATCGCGGCGAGCGCGAAGACGATCGCGGCCACGAAGAACAGCTGGAACGTGTAGTGGATCGCGCGGTCCGGGTCGCCCAGTGTCCAGAAGTAGAAGGCCAGGGTCAGCACCATGAGCAGGACCAGGTCGACGGTCTGCGGCCCGATCCGGGAGGCGGCCGGGGCCCACAACGCCGAGGCGATCTGGAACAGGAAGAAGATCAGGGTGGCGATCAGCCAGCCCTCGCGCGGCGTCTTGTCGGCTCTTCCGCGGATCGTAAGATCGATGACCAGTACGACGATGGCCGCCGCCAGACCCACCACGCGCAGGTCGACCCAGGCCAGGTCCGGGAAGCCGGCCCGATCCAGGGTGAACCGCCCGCCGATCGCGATCAGCACGAGCAGCAACCCCGGAGCCAGGAAGATCCGTTTCATGTCCGCTCTTTCACGAAGTACGTCGTGATCAGCGCGAACACCAGGCAGGCACCGTAACCGGCGAGCGAGCCGTACGCCGCCCCGAGGATCCCGAGGCGGGGGATGAGCAGCAGGTACACCGCGAAACTGACCACGAACCCGGTGATCTCGGCGACCGAGACCAGGCTGCTGCGCCCCTTGGCGATGAGCAGCCCGAGGCTGACCCGGGACACCGCGTACAGCCCGGCCGCGACCACCAGCGGCAGCACGACCACCCGGGCCGGCGCGTACTGGTGACCGAAGACCGGGACGATCAGCAGGTACAGCCCGCCGGCCACGAACGGGACCACGACCAGCGAGTACACCGCGGCGGCGAGCACGATCGGGCGGGCCTGCAGGCCGCCGTCGTTGTGCGAGGCCCGCCAGCGGCCCAGCCGCGCGTCCGCGTAGGCGCGGATCGGCCAGGCCAGCAGCTCGGTCATGGTCGCGACGCTGGTGTACAGGCCGAGCGCGGCGGTCGAGGCCAGCGCGGGGATGACCAGCCGGTCCACCCGCAGCATGGCCATGTTCGAGATCGCCGCCGGGAACAGCGACAGCCCCTCCCGGCGGACCTGGCGGTTCAGGTCGCGCCGGACCGGCACCGCGTCCGGGTCGACCGGCAGCCGCAGCCAGACGATCAGGTACGCGACCGTGGGGATCGCGCCTGCGAAGACGTACGCGAGGAACCAGGTCTCGGGGTGGGAGGTGTGCGTGATGTAGAGGCCGATCAGCATGGCCAGCAGCAGCACCGACTCCAGGACCCGGCAGATCATGAAGTCCCGCACCCGGCCCACGGCGATCGCCACCGCGCGGCTGGCCAGCGCCGACGCCTCCACGACGGTGTAGACCACCAGCAGCGCGACGATCATCGGGCCCGGGTTGCGGTGGTGCGGCGAGGCCGCCGTGAAGATGACCGCCCCGGACAGGCCGACCCCGATCGGGATCAGGAGCAGTTTCCCGTACGCCCGCACGGCCGGCCCCGGGGCGACGTTGTGATAACTGGCCACGAAGCTGCGCTCGGTGCCGAGCAGCAGCACCTGGGTCGCCAGGTAGACCACCTGCAGCAGCAGCGCGACCTCACCGCGGTGGGTGGGGGTCATCGACCGGACCATCAGGATGTTCGCGGCCATGGCCACCGCCCCGGTCAGCACCTGGGAGGCCAGGAGCTGCACGTACGACTCACGGAGCTGCCCGCGGACGAACGCGATCGGGTCGGCGCGGCGCAGGGCGGCGACCCCGGCTGCCTCACTCACGCTGCTCGGGCTCCTCTGGTTCCTCGGCCTTCTCCTCGCCGGTGGACAGCGCGGCCTTGACCACCCGGGCCCGGCCGCGGATCACGCCGTTGGGTGTCCGCGGCGCGGGCGGGGTGCTGACCGGCTCCGGCTCGTCCGGCTCGTCCAGGGGGATCAGCAGTTCGGAGGGCGGGACCTGGGCGGCGGCGGCCCAGGCCTGTCCGGTGGGCAGCTTGCGGGGCAGGGCGTTGAGGACGGCACCGGCCACCTTGGTGCCGATCTTCTCCAGCAGTTCGATCGAGCGTTCGACGTCGGCCGTGCGGGTCCGGTTGGCCCGGACGACGAGCAGCGCGCTGTCGGCGACCTTGCCCAGGACGGCCGCGTCGGCCGGCCCGTTCAGCGGGGGCGCGTCGACCAGCACGACGTCGAAGCGCTCGGTCAGCGTCCGTACCGTCGCGGGAAGCCGGGGCGAGGCGAGCAGGCCGCCCGGATCGGGGACGTGCTCGCCGGCCGGCAGCACGGTGAGCCGTCCGTTGAGCGACTCGCGCAGCACGTCCGGGACCCGGGCGGCGCCGGAGAGCACCTCGGCCAGCCCCGGCACCGGGTCGAGCGAGAGGTAGCGGCCGACGCCGGGCGTGCGCAGGTTGGCGTCGACCAGTACCACCCGCGCGCCGGTCTCGGCCAGCGCGATGGCCAGCCCGCAGGTGACCGCCGTGGTGCCCTCCTTGCGCCCGGACCCGGCCAGCATCAGCGCCCGGCCGCGCGGGCTGCCCCGGCGGCCGTCGGTGATGCCCGGCAGCAGGCTGCGCAGCCGCCGGAACGCCTCGGCCAGGGCCTGGTCCGGGTGGTCGCCGCGGCCGTCCCGGCCGTCCAGCGAGATCACCCCGACCGTGCCCAGGCCGAGCCGGCGCAGATCCTCCTCCTCGGCCACGGTCTTGCCGGCCGCCTCCCGGATCGCCACGGCAATGGCGCCGAGGAGCAGGCCGAGCACGCCGGCGAAGCCGATGTTGCGGGCCAGGTTGCCCGGCTGCCGGACGGTCTCGGCGTCCTGCAGGATCGAGATGTTCGGGGCCGGCCCGCCGTCCGCCGGGTTGGCCGGCGCGATCTGCTTGGCCAGGGTGACCAGCACCGACGCGGCGGTGGTGACGATCTCCCGGCTCTTGGCGGCCGACGGGTCGGTGGCCGAGATCTCCAGCAGGTCGGTGCCCTCGCTGACCTGCGCGGCCAGGCTCTTGCGGACCTGGTCGGCGGTGACCTGGTCGTTGCCGAGCTTGGTGACCACGCCCTGGGCCACGCGGGGGCCGGTGAGCAAGGCGATGTAGGAGTTGAGGCGGCGGGCCTCGGCGTCCGGGTCGCCGGTGCCGGCCGACACGAACAGGATCATCGAGGACTGGTAGGCGGGCTTCGCGGTCACGGTCAGGGCACCGGCGATCGCCGAGGCCAGCAGGACCGGGATCAGGAGCCAGAGCCATCGGCGGCGACAGGCCCGGACGTACGCACGTAGTTCCATGGTTTCCCCGTTTCAGGCCGCGGACCTGGTCAGCACTGCTTCGAAGCGCTCGAAGAGCAGGTCTCGGGAGAACTCCTCGACGGCCAGCCGGTACGCCGCGGCCCGCGCCTTGACCAGCCAGTCCTCGTCGCGGACGTGCGTGGCCAGCACGTCGCCGGCGGCGTCCGCGTCGTGCGGGTCGAGCACCAGCCCGGCCCCGGTCTCGGTCAGCAGGTCGGCCTGCCAGCCGCCGTAGTTGATGGCGATCGGCCGCTCGGCCGCGAGCGCGTCGAAGAACTTGTTGGCCGAGTTGTCCCAGAGCCCGCGGATCGGCCGGACCGTGCTGGTCGACATGGTCGCGGCGCCGAGGATCACCGGCAGCTCGGATTTCGGGACCTTCTCCCACATCCGTACGGTCCGGTCCAGCAGCCCGAGGTCGGCGGCCAGCCGTTCCGTGCTCTCCCACTCCCGGCCGTGCCCGACGATGAGCAGCTGGATCCCGGGGTCGGTGTCGCGTATCCGGTCCATCGCCCGGACCAGGTACTCGACGCCGTTCACGGCCCCGAGCGCGCCGGTGTAGACGATCAACGGCCGGTCGCCGAGCCAGCGGTGCTCGTTGCGGAACCGCTTCACCCGGGCCGGGTCGACGTGGAACAGGTCGAGGTCGGCGGCGTTCGGGACGACCGTGACCGGCGTGCCCGGCCGTCGCCGGGTGACCCCGGCGGCCATCCCGGGGGAGAGCGCGACCACCTCTTTGGCGTTGCGGTAGGCGAAGTTCGCGAGCCCGCCGGCCAGTCCGCGGGCGATCGGATTGCGCAGCGCGCCCATCTCGATCGGGACCTCCGGCCACAGGTCGCGGACCTCGAAGACGAACGGCACCCGGCGCAGCCGAGCGGCGAGTACACCGGGTACCGCGACGGTGAGCGGCGTGCTGGTCGCGAAGACCAGGTCCGCTTTCAACCGGGCCGCCCGCACGGTGGCGAGCAGCATGAACTCGGCGAAAGCGCGCAGCCGCCGGGCGAACGACATGTGGTTGTTGTAGGGGATCTTGAACCAGTGGACGGTCACCCCGTCCTCGTGGGTGACCTTCCAGCCCAGCTCACGCTCACCGGGGGTGATGTCGGTGGTGATCACGTCGACCGTGTGCCCGTGGGCCACCAGCCGCCGCGCCTGCTCGTAGGAGCGGATCCCGCCGGCCATCTGTGGATTGCAGTAGTACTGGTGGATGTAGACGACCCGCATCAGCCGTCACCCCTTCTTCTCGGCGGCTCTGCGGACGGACGCCACGATCCGGTTCCGGTCGTGCGGGGTGAGGGCGGACCCGCTGGGCAGGCACAGCCCCCGTTCGAACAGGCCGGCGCTGACCGAGCCGCCGCGCATCACGCAGTCCTGGTAGGCCGGCTGCAGATGCATCGGCTTCCAGGTCGGCCGGGCCTCCACGTTGATGCCGGCCAGCGCGGCGATCACCCGGTCGCGATCGGTCCCGAACTTCTCCGGATCGATCAGAAGACAGGTCAACCACCGATTGGGTACGCCGTAAGCCGCCCCCGGTTGGAAAGTCACGCCGGGCAGGTCACCGAGCGCCGCCCGGTAGTGCTCGAAGGTGGCCCGCCGCGCCTCGATCATCTGCGGCAGCCGCTGCAACTGCCCCCGCCCGACCGCGGCCAGCAGGTTGCTGAGCCGGTAGTTGTAGCCGACCGTCCGGTGCTCGTAGTGGGCCACCGCCTCGCGGGCCTGGGTGGCCAGGTGCCGCGTCTGCTTGGCGACCGACCCGTCGTCGGTGACCAGCATCCCGCCGCCCCCGGTGGTGGCGATCTTGTTGCCGTTGAAGGAGAGCACCCCGGCCAGCCCGAACGACCCGGCCGCCCGCCCGCGGTAGGTCGCGCCGAGCGCCTCGGCGGCATCCTCGATCAGCGGGACGCCGTACCGGTCGCAGGCGTCCTGGATCGGGTCGTAGTCGGCACACTGCCCGTACATGTCCACGGTGATCACCGCCCGGGGCAGCTGCCCCCGCACGGCCCGGCCGCGCAGCTCGTCGGCCAGGATCTGCGGGTCGATGTTCCAGCTCTCCGGCGTGCTGTCCAGGAAGACCGGGCGGGCCCCCAGGTACATCACCGCGTTGGCGGTGGCCGCGAACGTGAACGACGGGACCAGCACGGTGTCGCCGCGCCGGACCCCGGCCGCGATCAGGGCCAGGTGCAGTGCCGCGGTGCCGCTGCTCAGCGCCACCGCGTGCCGGACGCCGGTCAGCTCGGCGCACTTCTCCTCGAACGCGTCCAGGTCGGGGCCGACCGGCGCGACCCAGTTGGAGTCGAACGCCTCCAGCAGCAGCTTGCGCTCGACGTCGGTGACGTCCGGCGGGGACAGGTAGATCCGCGGTTCGGTCCGGGCCGGTTTGCTCGTGGCGGGCTTGCTCGTGGCGGGCTTGCTCGTGGCCGGCTCAGTCATGGACCCGGGTCCGCACTGCCATGATCGGCCAGGCCGGGTGCAGCCCCTGCCGGGTGATCCACATCGGGGAGTCGCCGGCGTGCATGGCCGGGCGCAGGGTGGTCGCGAAACTGCGGTACCCGGCCTCCCGGGCGGCCATGATGTCCCGCTCGGTGAAGTCGACGTTCGGATATCCGTACGGCGCGGCGAAGTCCCGGACCTCGGTGCCGAGCTCGTCCTCGATCTCCCGCTTGGAGTCCACGATCTCGCGCCGCGCGTCACCGCCGTCCTGGTCGGCCAGCCGCGTGTGGCTGACCGTGTGCGACCCGAAGGCGAAGCCGGCGTCCCGGATCTCCCGGCAGTCGTTCCAGGTCAGGTTGCCGGGGCGGCCGACCATCCCGGTGGTCAGGAAGAACGTGGCCGGCACGGCCAGTTCCCCCAGCACCGGGACGACCACGTCACGCCAGCTCAGGTGGGCGTCGTCGAAGGACAGGCAGAACACCGGCCCGGTCAGCGGCCGTTTCCCGGCGAGCACCTCGAGGGCGTCGTCCCAGCTGACCATCGGGCCGACCCGCAGCAGGGTGCGCAGGTGGTGGCGCAGGTCGGCGGCGTACTCGGGAAGCACGTCGTGGTAGAAGGGGAAGTAGAGGCCGGGCGCGCTGGGCAGGCGGCGGAACAGGCCGGCCGGCGCCAGCACGCGGCCTTGAGCCCGGGGCCGAGCCCGCAATCGGCTGCGCAGGCCCAGTTCGTTCAGACGTCGCTTGATGGCCGTCGGCGTCTCCATGTCATTACCTTGGCAAATGGCTCGACGCGGGCGGCAGTAGCAATTGTCACGCTGAACACGAAGATGATTCACGTCAATTGTCTAATGGTCCTTACGGGCCTTGCGGAATGGCCGTTCGGCGGGGCATCATCCGCCTTCGACGCCTAATTCGATCGGGGCGACACCGATGCTTCGACTGCAGCGGGTGGAACCGGCTCCCGCCCTCCACGCCGACCGCGCCACCTATCCCGACCGCCTCATCTTCCACACTCCCGAATGGCTCGCGTTCGTGGCCGAGTGCCAGCGCGCCGAGCCGGTGCTCGCCACCGTCAGCGACGGGCACGTCACCGTCGGCCACTTCACCGGACTGCTCACCCGGCGCTGGGGACTCCGCATCCTGGGCAGCCCGATGGCCGGCTGGACCACCTCCTACCTGGGCTTCAACCTGCAGCCCGGGGTGTCCCGGCGGGATGCGGTGCGGGCGCTGACCCGGTTCGCGTTCGACGATCTCGGGTGCGCCCACCTCGAGGTCCGCGACCGTGGCGCGACCGAGGCCGACCTGTCCGGCCTGGGCCTGCGGTGGGACGCCGCGCCCACCGCCGTGATCGACCTGACCCCGGACGAGGACGCTCTGTTCGGCGCGATGGCCAGTGCCTGCCGCCGTAATATCCGGAAGGCCGCGAAGTCCGGTGTGGTCATCGAAGAGGCGGATGCCGATCCGTCATTCGCCGACGAATTCTACGATCAATTGCGTGACGTTTTCGCGAAACAGAATCTGGTTCCCACCTATTCCGCCGAGCGGGTGAAGTCGTTGATCCGACACCTCGCCCCGGCCGGCCGGATCAGCCTTCTGCGGGCCCGGGACGCCGACGGCCGCTGCATCGCCACCGCGGTGCTGCCCTGGTACCACCGGACCATGTACTTCTGG
Source organism: Actinoplanes sp. HUAS TT8 (assembly GCF_051380535.1). Classification (NCBI taxonomy): domain Bacteria; kingdom Bacillati; phylum Actinomycetota; class Actinomycetes; order Micromonosporales; family Micromonosporaceae; genus Actinoplanes; species Actinoplanes sp. HUAS TT8. The sequence goes on from NZ_CP195646.1 coordinate 717,495, forward strand.
GGCGGCGCCAGCTACCGCGAGCACCAGCACCTGCGGCCCAACGAGGCGCTGATCTGGCACGCGCTGCGGCAGGCCCGGGCGCGCGGCGTGACCGAGTTCGACTTCGTCGGCGGCAACGCCTACAAGACGAAGTACGGCACCACCGAGGTCGCCGTCCCGTGGGCCCGGCAGTCGCGTTCGCCGCTGGTCGCCAAGCTCCGCGACACCGCCAAGCAGGCGTACGCGCTCAAGCAGCGGACCGCGGCCCGGCTGGCTCGACTCAGTGATCCGGCATCCATGACAAGGTGATGAAAGACATTGAAACAATAGTATTTTCTGACGCCGTTGATTCGCGCCATCTGCGGGATGAACCGCTCAATAGGCAGCCTCCATCTGGGGTTTTACCGCGCCGTCGGATCCCTGAAACAGACTGCAAACGGTGCAAGAACTTGCAAAGATAGGAGGTTGTGAATAGCGTCCGCGTTCGTGCTGACGACAAGACGCTGGATGTCCGGGGCGATCATTCTGGCCGCCCTGGCCCCGGTCGCGCCCGCCCCGGCCGCGACTGCCGGCCCGGAGACCTTCTGGGTATTGATGCGCGACACGACCGACTTCGGCCCGGCCGGGATCGCCAAGACCAAGGCCGCCCGATCACAAGCCGTCGTCCGGGCTGCGCAGACCGGCGCGACCGCCCATCAGGCCGGCCTGCGTAACCTGCTGACCAGGCGCAAAGCCGCCTTCGAGACGTTCTGGATCGCCGACACCGTCAAGGTCACCGGCGACGCCCGGCTGCGCGACGAGATCGCCGCCCGCCCGGACGTGAAGGCCGTCGTCCCGGACACCCCGATCACCCTGCCCGAGCCCACCGCCGGAGCGACACAGGCCGAGGTCCAGGCCACCGAGTGGAACGTCGACCGGATCGGCGCGCCCCGGGTCTGGGCCGAGAAGGGCGACACCGGCCGGGGCATCGTGATCGCCAACGTGGACACCGGCGTCCAGTTCGACCATCCGGCCCTGGCCGCCGCCTACCGTGGACGGCAGGCCGACGGGACCTACCGGCACGACCACAACTGGTACGACCCGTCGCACGTCTGCCCCGGCGACGCGCCCTGCGACAACGCCGGGCACGGCACCCACACCATGGGCACGATGGCCGGGGCCGGCGGGATCGGGGTCGCCCCGGGCGCGACCTGGATCGCCGCCAAGGGCTGCGAGTCCATGACCTGCTCGGCGTCCGCGCTGCTGGCCGCCGGTCAGTGGATCGTCGCCCCGACCGACCTGAACGGCGCCGATCCGCGACCCGACCTGGCGCCGGACATCGTCAACAACTCGTGGGGCGGCGCGTCCGGCTTCGACCCGTGGTACTCCGACGTGGTCCGGGCCTGGACCGCGGCCGGCATCTTCACCGCGTTCTCCAACGGCAACTCCGGGCCGGGCTGCGCCACCGCCGCCACGCCCGGCTCCTATGCCGGCGTGTACTCGTCCGGCGCGTTCGACGTGAACGGCGCGATCGCCCCGTTCTCCGGCCGCGGCACCGGGGAGGCCGGCGGGATCAAACCCGACATCGCCGCGCCCGGGGTCGACGTGCGGTCCAGCGTGCCCGGCGACGGGTACGCGTCGTACAGCGGCACGTCGATGGCCTCGCCGCACACCGCGGCGACGGTCGCGCTGATCTGGTCGGCCGCGCCCGCGCTGCGCCGGGACGTGGCCGCGACCCGGGAGATCCTGGACGTGACGGCGGCCGACGCCGGGGATCTCTCGTGCGGCGGGACGGCCGCCGACAACAACGTGTTCGGGGAGGGGCGGCTCGACGCGTACGCGGCGGTCCAGCTGGCGACCAGCGCGACCGGGACGCTGCGGGGAACGGTGACCGGGACGGGCGGGGCGATCGGCGGGGCGGCCGTCACGGTGACCGGACCGGCCTCCCGCAGTGTGGTCACCGCGGCCGACGGCACCTTCCGGCTGGGGCATCTCCCGGTCGGGTCCTACGAGCTGCGCGTGACCGCTTTCGGCTATGACCCCCATCAGGCCGGCGTGACCGTCACGACCGGCTCGGCCGACGCCGACGTCGCGCTGACGGCCAGTGCGTCGAGTGTCGTGAGCGGTGTCGTCAGCCTGGGCGGTGACCCGGTTCCGGGCGCGGTCGTGGCGCTCGCGGGCACGACGGTCTCGGTCACCACCGACGCCGCCGGCGCCTATCGACTCGCCGCGCCGCACGGCAGCTACCAGCTCACCGTCGCGCCGCCGGGCGGCTGCGCGGCCGCCGCGAGCCGATCCGTCACGGTCGGCCGGGACGACGTCACGGCCGACGTCGCGCTGACCCCGGTCAAGGACGCTTTCGGGTACGGATGCGGGCCCGCCGAAGAGCCCTACCGGGCCGGTGTCACACGACTCGGCCTCAGCGGCGACGACGGGGCCGCCGAGGTGACGTTGCCGTTCACGATGCCGTTCTACGGGACCGGAAAGGATCACGCCTGGGTCGGGACCAACGGGGTGATCGGGTTCGCGCAGGAGACGTACGCCTACGGCAACACCGACCTGCCCGACGCCGCCGTCCCGAACGACGCGCTCTACCCGTTCTGGGACGACCTCTACGTGGACGACGCGGCCGGTGTGTACACCGCCTCGGACGCCGACAGTTTCGTGGTCGAGTGGCGGAACGTGCGCTTCTTCGCCGACGAGACGCAGCGGCTGTCGATAAGCGTGATCCTGCGCCGGGACGGGCGGATCACGTACCGCTACCAGGATCTCGCCGGGGAACGCACGGGCGGGAACAGCGCGACGATCGGCATCGAGAACGGGTCGGGGACGGTGGGGCTGGCCTACTCGTACGCGCGCAATTCTTTGGCCGAAGGCCTCGGGGTCACCTTCGAGCCTCCCGAGCGGATCGCGGCGACCTTCAACGTCCACCGGGAAACCGTCTGGGGGCAGAACGTGTTCGTGGCCGGCAACCTGGCCGAGCTCGGCGGATGGGATCCGGCCCGGGCCGTGCCGCTCTCCGCGGACGGGTATCCGACCTGGTCCGGGGGCGTGAGCCTGCCGCCCGACACCGCGGTCGAGTTCAAGTATCTGATCAAGAATCCGGACGGCTCGGTCACCTGGGAGTCCCGCGCCAACCGCACCACGACCACACCGCACACGGGCCAGTACGTGACCCACGACGACTTCACCTGACCGTGCGCGGGGGTTTCTGCTGACGCACCGCCGGAGTCTTCTCCTGGACGCGCTGCTCGGGATCGTCCGGACCGGCGGTGATCGGTGGCGGCGGCGTGAGCGGATCGGTCGGATAGATCGGCTTCCCGACCGTCGGCGGCCGGTACGGCGGCAGCGCCGGGGTGGTCGGTGTCGCCCGCGGCCGCTCGGTCGCCGGCCGGCTGGTCGCGATCACCGGCCGGCCGGTCGCGGACGTGTGCGGGGCCGGCGGCCGGGACGTCACCGACGATGAGGCCGACGGCGTGAAACCCACGTCCTCGGTCGCCACCGGACCGGTCGCCGCCGGCGGGACGCTCGCACCGCCGCTGCGCTCGGTGTCGGCGCAGGCCGCGACCATCCCGGCGATCGGCAGAACGGCGATCATGGCGGCGAGGCGCTTTCGCATTACCGGTCCTCGGTGGGGTGCGGGCGGCGATCCGCGGGCCAGTCTGGCACGTCCGGCCCGATTCCGGGATGCCGCTTTCGGGTTGTTCTCTACCCCGCCGCCCGTGGCCCGCCGCGTTTCCGCGACGGGTCACGAGCCGGTTCGACGGGTCAGCGCTTGGCCTCGGCGACCGCCCGGCGGACGACGTCGGCGCCGGCCGGCACACCCGCGCCACCGTACGGCCCGTAGGGCGTCACGTAGACCGGCGAGTCCCGCTGCGTCCGCCAGTTCTCGGCGAGCGGCCCGACGTCCACCGCGTCGTACCCGATCCGGTCCAGGAACTCGGTGACCACCAGTTTGGCCGCCGAGTCGTCCCCGGCGATCGGCAGCGCCGTCCGGTCGGCCGACCCGGACGCCCGGTGCAGCGTCGCCAGGTGCTGGAACCAGATGTTGTTGAAGCCCTTGACCACCTTGCTGTCCGGCAGGTGCCGCTGCAGCAGCTCCCCGGTGGTCGACTCGTCGTTGTCCAGGGCGGCGATGTGCCCGTCCCGCTCCGGGTAGTAGTTGTTCGTGTCGATCACGACCTTGCCCGCGAGCGGCCCGACCGGCACGTCCGCGTACGCCCGCAGCGGCACGGTCACCACCACGACGTCCCCCGCGGACGCCGCCTCCGCCGCGGTCGCCGCGCGAGCCTTCGGCCCCAGCTCGGCGACGAGTTCCCGCAGCGTCTCGGGCCCGCGCGAGTTGCTCAGCACCACGTCGTACCCGGCCGCCACCGCGAGCCGCGCCACGGTCCCGCCGATGTTCCCACTACCGATAAGTCCGATGGTCGTCATATCAGCGCGAACCCCCATCCCTCACCCCCGATTCCACCTCCGCGCAAGTCGTGACCGGCAGCACACCTCACCCCCACCCCCAGCCGAGGCCCTTCGGCTGGTGCTGAGGGATGTCCCGGGGGTGGGAAAGCAGCACTGAGCGCCAGCTGGGGCCTTTCGGCTGGTGCTGAGGGATGTCTCCGGCCGGTGGGTCGGGTTGAAGATCAAGAGCGAGAGGCCAGGCTTACGGTACGGCGGACGTCGCGCCACGCCGACCAGGCCGCGGCCAGGCTATCCGGGCCGGATCCAGTCGAAGGTGCGCTCGACCGCCCGCTGCCAGTTGACGTACTCGGTGTCGCGCAGGCCGGGGTCCATCGCCGGCATCCACTGGCCGGCGATGTGCCAGTTGCGCCGCAACCCGTCCAGGTCGGGCCAGTATCCGACGGCCAGCCCGGCGGCGTAGGCCGCCCCCAGTGACACCGTCTCGACGGCCAGCGGCCGGACCACCGGCACGTCGAGCACGTCGGCGATCATCTGCATGAGCAGGTTGTCGGCGGTCATCCCGCCGTCCACCTTGAGGGTTTTCAGGGCGAGCCCGGAGTTGGCGTTCATCACGTCCACGACCTCCCGGGTCTGCCAGGCGGTCGCCTCCAGCACGGCCCGGGCCAGGTGACCTTTGGTGATGTACGAGGTCAGCCCCACGATCACCCCGCGCGCCTCGGAACGCCAGTGCGGGGCGTACAGCCCGGAGAACGCCGGCACGATGTAGCAGCCGCCGTTGTCGGCGACCGTACGGGCCAGGGTCTCGATCTCGGGCGCGCTGGAGATCAGCTCCAGCTGGTCGCGGAACCATTGGACGAGCGAGCCGGTGATCGCGATCGACCCTTCCAGGGCGTAGCTGGCCGGGGAACCGGCGACCTGGTACGCGACCGTGCTGAGCAGCCCGTGCCCGGGCCGGACGAGCTCGGTCCCGGTGTTGAGCAGCAGGAAGCTGCCGGTGCCGTACGTGCACTTGGCCTCCCCGGGCGTGAAACAGGTCTGCCCGAACAGCGCGGCCTGCTGGTCGCCGAGCGCGGCCCCGATCCGTACCCCCGGAAATGCTTCGCAAGCGGTGCCGAAGGCGCCGATCGAAGCCCGCACCTCGGGCAACATCGCGCGGGGTATCCCGAAGAAGTCGAGCGCCTCGGCCGACCAGTCGAGCGCGTGGATGTCCAGGAGCATGGTGCGACTGGCGTTGGTCACGTCGGTGACGTGCGCGCCGCGGGTCATGTTCCAGATCAGCCAGGTCTCCATGGTTCCGCACAGCACCTCGCCCCGTTCCGCGCGTTCCTGCAGCCCGGGGGTGTGGTCGAGCATCCAGCGCAGGCGCGGCCCGGAGAAATAGGTCGCGAGCGGCAGGCCGGAGATGTCGGAAAGGTGCCCGGCGTCAAAAGACGAGGACAGCGCGTGGACCAGCGCATCGGTCCGGGTGTCCTGCCAGATGATGGCCCGCCCCACCGGGATCCCGGTCCGGCGGTCCCAGATCACCGTCGTCTCCCGCTGGTTGGCGATGCCGACCGCGGCCACCTGGTCGATGGTGATCCCGGCCCGGCGCAGGGCCAGGGGCGCGAGGCGTTCCACGTTGCGCCAGATCTCCATGGCGTCGTGCTCGACCCAGCCCGGTTTCGGGAAGTGCTGCTTGTGCTCCTGCTGGGCCAGCGAGACCAGCTGCCCACGCCGGTCGAAGACGATGCACCGGGTCGAGGTGGTGCCCTGGTCGATCGCGACCACGAAGCGTTCCGCCATGATGATCCCCTCTATTGCCGGGCGGCTCCCATTTCCCGCGAGATCGCCCGGGCCGCGTCCCGCACGCTGGTGACCAGGTGCGGGCGTGGTACGTAGTGGCTGTCGCAGATCCGGTCGACTTGTCCGGAGACGCCGATGGCGCCGATCACGAGACCGCCGTAACCCCGTATCGGCGCGGCGACCGCGGCCTGGCCGAGCATGAGCTCCTCGACGTCGGCGGCCCAGCCGCTCTCCCGGACCTGTTCCAGCGCCGCTGCCAGCTCGCGCGGCGTGGCCAGGGTTTTCCGCGTGTAGATGGTCAGGTCCGTATCGAGCGTGCCGGCTCGGTAGGCCAGCAGCACCTTCCCTAATGCGGTCGCGTGCAACGGCAGGAGGGCGCCCACGTCCAGCGTCTGGAACGTGTCGTCCGGCCGGAACACGTGGTGCACGACGAGCACCTGTCCTTCCAGGACGGTGCCGATCCGGACCGCCTCGCCGCTGCGTGCGGCCAGGGGATCGGCCCAGTTGATCGAGCGCGACCGCAGCTCGTTGATGTCCAGATAGCTCGTTCCCAGGTGGAGCAGGGCGGCGCCCAGCTGGTACTGCCCGGAGCCGCGGTCCTGTTCCACGAAGCCGACTCCCTGCAACGTACGCAGAATGCCGTGGGTTGTTCCTTTGGCCAGGTCGAGAGACCGGGCGATCTCGCTGAGCCCGAGCCGGCCCGGCCCGCCGGCGAGCATCCGCAGGATCGCGGCCGCTCGCTCGATGGACTGCACTGTTCCCGGCATGTTTCGAACTCTATGCGTTCGCGCTACGACCCGCCGTAATTGATGTTCGACAATGCCGACCGCTGTTCGTTGCCCGGCGGGGGAAGCGTTCCTAGCGTCCAGGACATCGCACGACGAAGGAGGGAGCATGGCCGCACGACTCAAAGTTCCTGGACTGGTCGGTGAACTCGCGGCAGAGTTCGCCGGAACCCTGATTCTGATCCTGTTCGGCTGCGGGGTGGTGGCGCAGGTCGTCGCCGGCGGCATCGGGGATCACGACAGCATCGCCTGGGCCTGGGGCCTGGGCGTCACCCTCGGTGTGTACGTGGCCGCGCGGCTCAGCGGCGCCCATCTCAACCCGGCGGTGACCATCGCGCTCGCCGTCTTCAAGGGCTTCTCCTGGCGGAAAGTGGCGCCCTACGCCCTGGCCCAGTTCCTCGGCGCGTTCGTCGCCGCGCTGCTGGTGCGCTGGAACTACACCGAGGTCCTGAACGCCAAGGACCCCGGGCTGACGATCAAGACCCAGGGGGTCTTCTCGACGCTGCCGGGCAACGGCAGCCTGCCGGTCGGTGAGTGGGGCGCGTTCCGCGACCAGATCATCGGCACGGCGATCCTGCTCTTCGTGATCCTCGCGCTGACCGACGTCGCCAACAACGCGCCGGCCGCCAACCTCGGCCCGGTCGTGGTCGGCCTGTTGGTGGTCGCCATCGGCATGGCCTGGGGCACCGACGCCGGGTACGCGATCAACCCGGCCCGTGACTTCGGGCCGCGCCTGGCCAGCTTCTTCACCGGGTACGAGGGAGCATTCCGAGATCAGACCGGCTATCTCTACTTCTGGATACCGATCGTGGGACCGATCATCGGTGGTGTGGTCGGTGCCGGTCTGTACCAGTATCTGATCGGACGATTCCTGCCGTCGACCGAGCCCCAAGAGGTGGGCGAGGTGCCGTCGGCACGCGACAGTGTGGAGGCGAACCGTGGCTGACTTCGTCGGAGCCGTGGACCAGGGCACGACCAGCACCCGCTTCATGATCTTCGACCATGGCGGCAACGAGGTGGCCCGCCACCAGCTCGAGCACGAGCAGATCCTGCCCCAGGCGGGCTGGGTCGAGCACAACCCGATCGAGATCTGGGAGCGCACGGTCGCGGTCGTGCGCACCGCGATGCAGAAGGCCAACCTGAGCGCGAGCGACCTGGCCGCGGTCGGCATCACCAACCAGCGCGAGACCACCGTGGTGTGGGATCGGCGCACCGGGCGGCCGTACTACAACGCGATCGTCTGGCAGGACACCCGCACCGACCGGATCGCCTCGGCGCTCGACCGGGACGGCCGGGGCGACGTGATCCGGCGCAAGGCGGGACTGCCGCCGGCCACCTACTTCTCCGGCGGCAAGATCCAGTGGATCCTGGAGAACGTCGACGGGGTGCGTGAGGCCGCCGAGCGCGGCGACGCCCTGTTCGGCAACACCGACTCGTGGCTGCTCTGGAACATCACCGGCGGGACGAACGGTGGGAACCACGTCACCGACGTGACCAACGCCAGCCGGACCATGCTGATGAACCTGGAGACCCTCGACTGGGACGACGAGCTGCTGTCGTTCTTCAACATCCCGCGGCGGATGCTCCCGCAGATCCGGCCGTCGTCCGACCCCAACACGTACGGGACCGCGCACGTCGACGGGCCGCTCGGCGGGGACGTGCCGCTCACCGGTGACCTCGGCGACCAGCAGGCGGCCACGGTCGGGCAGGTCTGCTTCGCGCCCGGCGAGGCCAAGAACACGTACGGCACCGGCAACTTCATGCTCCTGAACACCGGCACGAACCTGGTCCGTTCGGAGAACGGGCTGCTCACCACCGTCTGCTACAAGTTCGGGGACGCGGCGCCGGTCTACGCCCTGGAGGGCTCGATCGCGGTCACCGGCTCGGCCGTGCAGTGGCTGCGCGACCAGCTGCACATCATCAAGAGCGCCGACCAGAGCGAGTCCCTGGCCGCGCAGGTGCCGGACAACGGCGGGGTGTACTTCGTGCCGGCGTTCTCCGGGCTGTTCGCGCCGTACTGGCGCTCGGACGCCCGCGGCGCGATCGTCGGGCTGTCCCGGTTCAACACCGACGCGCACATCGCCCGGGCCACCCTGGAGTCGATCTCGTACCAGACCCGGGACGTGGTCGACGCGATGGCGCAGGACTCCGGGGTGACGCTCGACGTCCTCAAGGTGGACGGCGGCATCACCGTCAACAACCTGGCCATGCAGATCCAGGCCGACGTGCTCGGCGTGCCGGTCAGCCGGCCGGTGGTGGCCGAGACCACGGCGCTCGGCGCGGCCTACGCGGCCGGTCTGGCCGTCGGCTTCTGGAAGTCGACCGACGAACTGCGGGAGAACTGGAACGAGTCGCAGCGCTGGCAGCCGAACTGGTCGTCCGACCAGCGCGAACAGGGTTACGGCCGCTGGAAGAAGGCGGTGCAGCGGACCCTCGACTGGGTGGACGTGGACTGATGCCGGATCTCTCGCCGCAGTCCCGGGACGCCGCGTTGCTGACCCTGGAAGGGGCCGAGGTCGACGTGCTGGTGATCGGTGGGGGAGTGGTCGGGGCGGGTTGCGCCCTCGACGCGGTCACGCGGGGACTCTCCGTGGGGCTCGTCGAGGCGCGCGACTTCGCCTCGGGCACGTCCAGCCGGTTGAGCAAGCTGATCCACGGCGGCCTGCGCTACCTGGAGATGCTCGATTTCGGCCTGGTCCGGGAGGCGCTGCGGGAACGCGGGCTGATCCTGTCCCGGCTCGCCCCGCACCTGGCCCGGCCGGTGCGCTTCCTCTACCCGCTCAAGCACCGCGGCTGGGAGCGCCTCTACGCCGGGGCCGGGGTCACCCTCTACGACGCGATGGCCTGGTCGGGCAGCCTGCCCAACCATCGGCACCTGAGCCGCCGCGGGGCGCTGCGCCGCTGCCCGGCGTTACGCAAGGAGTCGCTGGTCGGCGCGCTGCAGTACTCGGACGCGCAGGTCGACGACGCGCGGCACACGATGTTCCTGGCCCGGACGGCCGCCGCGTACGGCGCGCACGTCGCCAACCGGGTCGAGGTGACCGGTTTCCTGCGCGAGGGCGAGCGGGTCACCGGGGTGCGGGTCCACGACCTGGAGCACGACCGGACCTTCGAGATCCGCGCCCAGCAGGTGATCAACGCGACCGGGGTGTGGACCGACGAGACCCAGTCGCTGGTCGGGGAGCGCGGGCAGTTCCACGTCCGGGCGTCCAAGGGCATCCACCTGGTCGTGCCCCGGGACCGGATCCAGTCGTCGACCGGCCTGATCCTGCGGACCGCGACGAGCGTGCTGTTCGTGATCCCGTGGGGGCGGCACTGGATCGTCGGCACCACCGACACCGACTGGGCGCTCGACAAGTCGCATCCGGCGGCGTCCGCCAAGGACATCGACTACCTGCTCACCGAGGTCAACAAGGTGCTGGCCCGGCCGTTGGAACGCTCCGACGTGCAGGGTGTCTACGCCGGGCTGCGGCCGCTGCTGTCCGGCGAGTCGGAGTCGACGTCCAAGCTGTCGCGCGAGCACATGGTCGCCAGTCCGGTGCCCGGCCTGGTGGTGGTCGCCGGCGGGAAATACACGACCTATCGCGTGATGGCCAAGGACGCGGTCGACGCCTGCGCGTTCAACCTGAACCGGCCGATCGCGCGCTGCTGCACCGACAAGGTTCCGCTGATCGGCGCCGAGGGCTACACCGCGCTGTGGAACCGGCGCGGCCTGATCGCCGCCGAGTCCGGCCTGCACGTCGCCCGGGTCGAGCACCTGCTCGGCCGCTACGGCTCGCTGATCCGGGAACTGCTGGACCTGATCAGGGAGGATCCGTCGCTGGGCCGGCCCCTCGACGGCGCCGACGACTACCTGCGGGCCGAGGTCGTCTACGCGGCCGCCGCCGAGGGCGCCCGCCACCTGGTCGACGTCCTCACCCGCCGGACCCGCATCTCGATCGAGACGTTCGACCGGGGCACGGCGTCGGCCGCCGAAGCGGCCGAACTGATGGGCCGGGTCCTCGGCTGGACCCCGGAGCAGCGGGAACGCGAGGTGGAGAACTACCGCCTCCGGGTCCAGGCCGAACGCGCCTCCCAGGAACAGCAGGACGACGAGACGGCCGACGCCGCCCGCCTCGGAGCCCCCGACGTCATCCCGGTCCGTCTTTCCTGAAAACAATTCGCGCGTACGGCGTCAGCGCCCGGTCCCACCCAGCCCGGACGCGACCCCCGCGGCACTCCGGCCCGCAGCGCGACCCCCGCGGCCCGGCTGGTGCTCACGGCTGTCTTCGAGGTCCGGATACAGCCCTCAGTGCCAGCCGGCCTGCTTGCGTCGCGGGGTGGGCGGGACCGAGGCGGGGGTCGCGGCCGGGCTGGGCGGGGCCGGGGGCTGACGCCGTACCTAAGCGGATTTTTTGATCAAAGCCTCGACCACGTCGCGCAGTGGGGTGGTCAGGTCCTCGGCCGAGGCGGAGGCCAGGGGTTCGAGGTTGGTGGCGCGCAGCAGGGTGACGCCGATGGCGGTGGAGAGCAGGATCTGGGCGCGCAGGATGTCCGGGTCGCCGCCCCGCATCGAGGCCGCCTGGGCCATCTTCTCGGCGAACATGTGCAGGAAGCGCAGGCGTATCCGGTCGGCGCGCTCGTCGCCGGAGGAGCGCAGTATCAGCAGCAGGCTGTGGCTGGGGCCGCCGGCGGTGCTCTGGCCGACGGCCATGCGGGCGATCGTCTCCGGGACCTCGCCGGGGGTCACGTCCCCGGCGGCCGCCCGCAGCTCGGCGAAACTGGTGGTCAGCGCGGCCTCGAACAGCCCCTCCTTGGACTCGAAGTAGCGGCTGATCAGCGCGACGTTGACGCCGGCCTCGTCGGCGATGTCCCGGACCGTGGTCTCCGCGTAGCCGTTGGTGGCGAACCGGCGCCGGGCCGCGTCGAGCAGAAGCTGCCGGGTGCGGGCCGCGTCCCGGCGTCGCGGCGGGGTGGAGCTGGTGGTCACGTCACAAGTCTGACGCAATCGTTCCCACCAAGATCTTGCGGGGCGTCGTCCCGGTCACCAATACCCTAGTTGACAGATAGGCTTTGTGGGTTGCAGGCTCGGGGTGCGGACCTGACCCCTCCCGACTGGAGAACCCATGTCCATCGATCCCACCCCGCTCGATCTCACCGCCGACGTCGTCGTCGCCGGTGGTGGACCGGCCGGCGCCTGGGCCGCCCTCACCGCCGCCCGGGCCGGGGCCGACGTGCTGCTGCTCGACAAGGGTTACTGCGGGACCAGCGGGCCGACCGCCGCCGGTGGCACCGGTGTCTGGTACGTCCGGCCCGACCCGGACCAGCGCGAGAGCGCGATGGCGAGCCGCGAGGCGCTCGGCGGCCACCTGGCCGACCGGCGCTGGGCGGCCCGGGTGCTGGACCAGACCTACGAGAACATGAATCGCCTGGAGGACGAGGCGCGCTACCCGTTCCCGGTGGTCGGCGGCGAAGCGCAGAAGCGGGGCGTGCAGGGCCCGGAGTACATGCGCCGGATGCGCTCCTGGATCCGCCGCGCCGGGGTCCGGATCCTCGACCACAGCCCGGTCCTGGAACTGCTCACCGACCCGGCCGGTACGGTCGCCGGCCTGCGCGGATACCGCCGCCAGCACGACCTGGAGTACCGGGTCCGGGCCGGCGCGGTGGTCCTGGCCACCGGCGGGTGCGCATTCCTCAGCGGGGCGCTCGGGTGCGACGTCGACACCGGGGACGGCGCGCTCTACGCGGCCGAGGCCGGGGCGGAACTGTCCGGGATGGAGTTCTCCAACGCGTACGGGATCGCCCCCGCCTTCTCCTCGGTGACCAAGACGGCTTATTACAACTTCGCGACCCTCTTCCGGGCCGACGGCACCCATCTCGAGGGCGCGGGCAGTCAGGGCGGCCGTTCGGTGATCGCCGGCGAGCTGCTGCGCACCGGCACCGTGCTGTGCCGCATCGACCAGGCCGACGCCCGGCAGCAGGCCCAGATGCGGCTCGGGCAGCCGAACTTCTTCCTGCCGTTCGACCGGCTCGGGATCGACCCGTTCACCGAGCGCTTCCCGGTCACGCTGCTCCTGGAGGGCACGGTCCGGGGCACCGGCGGGATCCGGATCGCCGACGACGAGTGCGCGACCACGGTCCCCGGGCTCTACGCGGCCGGGGACGCGGCGACCCGGGAACTGATCTGCGGCGGGTTCACCGGCGGGGGCAGCCACAACTCGGCCTGGGCGATGTCGTCGGGCACCTGGGCCGGGCGGGGTGCGGCGCGGTTCGCGGCCGGGCTCGGCGCGGGCGCGAACCGGCGACGGCTGGTCGCCGCCGGTGGCCGGGCGGCCCGGCCGGTCGGCGCCGGGGCCCGCGAGGCGGCCCTTGACGTGGTGCGCGAGCAGGTGCACCCGTACGACAAGAACTACCTGCGGCACGGCGACCGGCTGCGGCCCGCGCTGGCCGAGCTCGACGGGGTCTGGGCGACCCTGCGCGGCAGCGCCGCGGCGCGCGGGGCCGATGCGGTCCGGACCCGGCAGGCGGCGGCCATGGTCGCGCACGCCCGGTGGATGTACACCGGTGCGCTCGCCCGGACCGAAAGCCGCGGGATGGCCCGGCGCGAGGACTTCCCGGCGCTCGACCCGGCCCAGCACCACCGGCTGACCGTCGGTGGCCTGGACGAGCTGTGGGTGCGCCCGGAGCCTCCGGCGGGCCCGGCGCGGGCGGTGGCCTCGTGATCGAGGTCGTCTCGGCGTCCCGGTGCGTGACCTGCGACGTGTGCATCGCGGTCTGCCCGACCAACGTCTTCGACCGCGGGCCGGGCGGGCTGCCGGTGATCGCCCGGCAGTCGGACTGCCAGACCTGTTTCATGTGTGAGGCCCACTGCCCGGCCGACGCGCTGTTCGTCGCGCCGCTGCGGCACCCGGTCGAGCCCGGCTCGCCCTTGCGCGACGAGGAACACCTGGCCCGGCGGGGGCTGCTGGGCAGCTATCGCCGGGAGATCGGCTGGGGCCGGGGCCGGAAACCCGGCGCGCGCCTGGCCGTCGGCCCCGAGCTGGGCGCGGCCCGGATCACGCCACCCTGACCACCGTCCACATCGAAGACGCCCCCGGATCCGGGGGCGTCTTCTTTTTTGGACGCACAGCGTTCGATGTCTTTACGAGCGTGACATCGCTTGGTAACTTCCTGAAACAAGTTGCAAGGACTTGCATCGGCACTCCCCTCTCGGCCGGGTAAGACCAGCTCCGATCCCCCTGAAAGAAGTTTCACCACCCGTCCCCACAGAAAGCGCCCCCATGAGAAGAAGAACCCGCACCCTTCTGCTCGGGTCCGTGACCAGCCTCGCGCTGGCCGCCGCGGGCCTGGTCGGCGTCGGTCTGGCCACCACCGCCAGCGCCGCCTCGACCCTCAACAACAGCGACGTGACCGCGAACCTGTGGGAGTGGAACTTCAACTCCGTCGCGGCCGCCTGCACCGGCCAGCTCGGCCCGGCCGGGTACGGCGCAGTCCAGGTCGCCCCGCCGCAGGAGTCGGTGACCCTCGCCTCGACCAGCGACGGCTCGCACCCGTGGTGGGAGGTCTACCAGCCGGTCTCGTACAACATCACCGGCCGGCTGGGCACCCAGGCCCAGTTCACCAGCATGGTCACCGCCTGCCACAACGCCGGCGTGCGGGTCTACGTGGACGCGGTCATCAATCACATGGCGGGTTCCAACAACACCGTCACCACGGGGTACGGCGGCTCCACGTTCAGCCCGAGCGGATACTCCTATCCCGCGGTGCCGTACTCGTACAGCGACTTCCACCACCCGAACGACGGCTACTGCTCCGACGACGACGGCGTGATCGACGACTACAACAACGCCTCCGAGGTGCAGAACTGCGAGCTCGTCGCCCTCTCCGACCTCAAGTCGCAGGACAGCGGCGTCCGTACGAAGATCGCCGGTTACCTGAACAAGCTGATCGACTGGGGGGTGGACGGCTTCCGGGTCGACGCCGCCAAGCACATGGCCGCCTCCGACCTGTCGGCCATCAAGGGCCAGCTGCACAACACGACCGCCGAGGGCGTGGCGCCGTACTTCGCGCAGGAGGTCATGCCCGGCGGCAGCGGGGAGATCGCGCCGTCCGCGTACACCGGGATCGGTGACGTGCTCGGCTTCTCCTACGCGTACGGGCTGAAGACCCAGTTCGCCAACGGCACCCTGTCCAACCTGTCGGGCATCCCGTCGTGGAGCCTGGACGCGTCGAGCGCGCTGACCGCGGCCATGGTCACCAACCACGACCTGGAGCGCAACGGCTCGACCCTGCGTTACCAGGACGGATCCACGTACACGCTGGCGAACTACTTCCTGCTCGCCTACCCGTACGGCCAGCCGTTCCTCTACGACGGCTTCGCGTTCTCCACCTCGGCCACCGGCGCGTCGCCGCCGGCCGACTCCAACGGCTACGTCACGGACACCAGCTGCAGCAACGGCGCCTGGCAGTGCTCGACCCAGAGCACCGGCGTCAAGGGCATGGTCGGCTGGCACAACGCCACCCAGACGGTCACCACGGTCTCCAACTGGACGAACACCGCGAGCAACATCATCGGCTTCAGCCGCGGTTCGCTCGGCTGGTTCGGCGTGAACCGCTCGGGCAGCGCGTCGACCGCGACCTACACCACCGGCCTGGCCAACGGCACCTACTGCGACCGGATCACCGGCGGCGCGACCACCAGCGGCTGCGCCGGCACCTCGGTCACCGTCTCCGGCGGGACCGCGTCGGTGACCATCCCGGCCAACGGCGCGGTGGCGATCGACGTCAACGCCAAGTCCGGCGGCGGCACCACGACCAGCCCGACGACCAGCCCCACGGCGTCGCCCTCGGCGACCACGTCGGTCAGCCCGTCGGCCTCGGTCTCCCCGACCAGCTCGACCGGCACCGTGCAGGCGACCTTCAACGTGTACGCCACCACGACCACCGGCACCAGCGTCTACGTCGTCGGCTCGAACGCGGCCCTCGGCGGCTGGGACACGTCGAAGGCGGTGGCGCTGAGCGCGAGCGGCTATCCGATCTGGACGTCGACGATCGCGGTCCCGTCCGGCAGCAGCTTCGAATACAAGTACATCAAGAAGGACTCGTCCGGGAACGTCACCTGGGAGAGCAACGCCAACCGGGCGGTGACCACCGGCACCTCGGCGGTGACCTTCGCCAACAGCTTCGGCGTGGCCAACGCGAGCGCGACCGCGATCACCTTCAACGAGTCGGCGACCGTCAGCAGCGGGCAGACCGTCTACGTGGTCGGCTCGATCGCCTCGCTGGGCAGCTGGGCCCCGGCCGACGCGATCCCGCTGACCGCGAGCGGCTCGTCGGCCTGGTCGAGGACGGTGATCGTGCCGCAGAGCACGAGCTTCACCTACAAGTACCTCAAGAAGGACGCGGCCGGGACCGTGACCTGGGAGTCCGGCAGCAACCGGTCGTACTCGACGGGCACCGCGACCTCGTACACGGTCAGCGACACCTGGAAGTAACGACTTCGTCTCACCGGAGAGCCCGCACACCGTGTGCGGGCTCTCCGTCGTTGAGGGGGGCGGGCGGACGATTTGTCCGTTTTAGTCACGATTCGCCCAGGAGGCTGATACCGATGTTCTCTTTCACCGGCACCTCGACCGCTCAGGTCGTCTCCGACACCACCGACGTACAGGCCCAGCTGCGCGACGTCGGCCGTGTGCTGGCCGCGCTGCCGCTGTCCCCGCAGGTCAAGGCGGCCGGCCGACGTGACCTGGAAGCGGCCCAGGCCGCGGTGACGGCGCCCGAACCGGACCGTGAGCAGATCGCCGGCGCCGTGCACCAGCTGACCGAGACGCTCACCCGGGCCGGGGCGTTCCTGCTGGCCGGGCGGGCGCTGCACGAGCCGCTCACCGCGGTCGCCGGGTGGCTCGGGGCACCCGGCGACTCGATCGTCCGTCTGCTCGGCTGAGGTCGTTCCTGGGGGCGCGGTCCCCGAGCGGATGGTGTGTCCCCGAAGGGCCGGACGCCCCTCCAGGAATGTTCAGAAGGAGAACGGGTCGTACCCGTCGTTGTTGCAGGTGCGGCGCTGGGCGATGCAGTTGCGGACCCGCTGGTTCATCGCGTCCGCGTTCCACATCAGGAACGCGTCGCCGTGCATCGACGAGGCGCTCTTGCCGTCCGGGTCGGAGGAGAGGTAGTAGCCGGCCTTGGAGCCGGTCACGCCGTACGTGATCTCGAAGGTCAGCGACGGGATGCGCACCGGATGATCGGCCGGGCAGCCCTCGTTGGTGCCGAACGCGACGTGCTTCTTGTGGTCCGGGCTGTCCAGGTTCTTGCCGTCCCAGCAGTCCGGGAACAGCAGCGTGAAGTGCAGGTGGGCCGGCTTGCCGCAGATCGGCCAGTTGCCGTTGTCGCTGCGCGAGTCCCCGTCGATGTTCCCGGGGCCGTAGAAGGCGCAGTAGAACTGGCCCTGAGCGCCGCGCGGGGTCGGCACCTTCTTCTTGGCGTCGCCGGCGATCATCCGCAGCCCGTTCGGCATCGGCATGATGCCCTTCGAGTTGTCCCGGATCGACCGGTAGTAGACGCGGAACCCGGTCGGCTCGACCGGCTTCTTGGTCGCCGCGTCGTAGAGCGACGGCACCCAGTAGGCCGAATGGTCCACGTTCGGCTTGCAGGTGCTGGCCGTGAACTTCATCAGGTCACCGGCGGTGGTGTCGGCGTCGACGCCCTTGTTCCCGACGAACGTGTGCATGTGCGAGGCGCCCGGCAGGCCCGGGAAGACGATCGGGTCGTTCGCGCCGCTGTGGCTGTAGGTGCAGTCGGCGCGGAACTCGGCCAGGTTGCCGGCGTTGCCCGGCGGATCGGCCTTGGTCGCTTTGAACTTCGCGACCTGGGCGTTCCAGGCGGTCTGGTCGATCGGGATCCAGCCGCCCTTGGCCACCGGCTGCGTCGCCGGAGTGGTCGTCGCCGTGGTTTTGGTCGGCGCCGCGCTTTTCGGAGTGGCCGGCGACGTGGCCGCCGAACTGCCGGGGGCGGCCGGGCTCGTCGTCGCCGCACCGGACTCGACCGATTCGACCGACACCGGCAGGCTCACGCTCGCGGCCGACTTGTCGTCGTCCCCGCGGCTGCTCGCCCACACGGCCACCCCGGCGATCACCGCGACGGCCACACCGGCGGCGGCGATCGCCATTCCCCGCGGGCGCCGGGCGTGGCGACCGGGACTCGACGGCTCACGGGACATGGAAGGTTGCACAGCGGACTCCCCAGCGGCAGCACAGGACGACGATCGGCCGCCGGAATATTAGGCAGCCCGCACCCGCCCCAGACAGGCACTTAAAGGAGAGCAAAGAAAAGACTGTCCACCCGTACGGAATTCGCCGCCCCGACCCGGAAAACCGTTATCGGCCGTCCCGGAATGCGTCCCTTGAATGCGTCACGCGCTCAGTCGCGTCTCGAACCCGATGCGATCGCCGCGGTACAGCGACCGGACCTGCTCGATCGGCCGCCCGTCCGGATCGGCCGACACCCGCTGCATCAACAGCATCGGCTGCGCCGGGTTCGTCCCCAGCAGCATCGCCTCGCGCGGGCTGGCCAGCACCGTCTCGATGCGTTCGACGGCCGAGGCGTACGTCACCCCGTACCGCCCGATCATGTGCGTGTACAGCGAGCCGGTGCCGTCGTAGCCGTCCATCACGTCCGGGAAGCGCGCCACCGGCATGTACGTGCTCTCCAGCCCCAGCTGCTCGTCGTCGGCCAGCAGGACCCGCTCCAGGTGCAGCACCTCGTCGGCCGGGCCGATGCCCAGCTCCCCGGCGAGCGACCCGGCCGGCACGGTCTCCACGGTCACCACGTGCCGGCTCGGGTTGCGGCCCATCTCCCGCAGTGCCTCGGTGTAGCTGCGCAGCGCGAGCGGCTGGACCAGCTTCGGCGCGGCCACGAAGGTGCCCCGCCCCCGGTACGCCCGCAGGCGCCCCTCCATGGTCAGCTCGCTGATCGCCTGGCGCAGGGTGGACCGGGCCACGCCGTAGGCGGCCGCCAGGTCCCGCTCGGCGGGGAGCAACGCCCCCTCGCCGAGCTCCGACAGCAGATTGAGCAGTTGATTCTTGACCACCCAATACTTGGGGACCCGACCGTGCTCGGGAACACCCCCGCGAACCGCTTCGACCGTCACCGGCCCGATGATAGGACCCGGCTCAGCCGATCCGAGGTCGCCGAGGCCTCGGCGGTCCGCCCTACTTCGTGGCGTTGCGGCGGCGGACGAAGACGAAGATCGCGGCCCCGGCCAGCACCAGGATCCCGATCCCGGCGATCAGACCCAGCCACGGCCCGCTGCCGCTGTCGTCGCTTGCCGGCTCGGCGGCGGTCGCGGCCTGGGTCGTCGCCAGGGTCGCCACGGTCGCCGGTGCGCTGGTCGGCGCTTCCGAGGCCGGTTCGGCGGAGATGGTCGCGGTCACCGGGGCGTCGACCGTGAACGTGTAGGACCCCTTGACCACGTCGCCGTCGTCGGCGGTCAGCTGGTAGGCCACCGTGTACTTCCCGTTGCCCAGCGGATCGGCGAACGTCACCTCGGCCGTCTTCCCGCTGACCTTCGGCTCGGAGCCGCCGGCCGCCGCGCCGTCCGGCCCGGTCACGGTCACCTTGAAGCCGTTCAGCTTCTCCAGGAACGTCAGCTTCACCGCCGCCGGGGCCGTCTTGACCGTCGAGTTCTTCGCCGGCACGGCCTCGACCAGCGGATTGTGCGCGAACGCGGGTGCGGCCGGCACCAGCACCGCGACCATCGCGGCCAGGACAATCAGGAGACGTTTCGTCATAGCGTCAGTAGATCTCTCTCGTCGGGTTGCCGGTTAGTCGTCCCACACTCCACCCCGGTTCCCGCCCGAATTCAACATCAGCGGCCGAGCTCACCCGCCAGGGCCTGGTAGGCCGGGTGGAGCTGCTCCCAGCGCTCCCGCCCGTCGCCGCGGTCCTGCCCCGCGACGTGCGCGGCCAGGTCCTCCACGTGAATCTGCACGCCCGCCCCGTACGCGGAGAGAAGCCCCACCGGCATCCCGCGCTCCTCCAGGATCAGCACGGTCGTGTCCCCGTCGGACGTCAGGTTCGCCTCCATGACGTGCCGTTCGCCCTCGTCGGCGCCGACGGTGTTCACCACCAGGCGCCGCGGGGCCTCGCACACCTCCACCCGCCCGGTCCCCGCCCACCCGCTGGCGTGGAAGCGCGCCTTGAACTCCCCGCCCAGCCGCAGATCACCCTCGATCTCGCCCAGCCACCGCCCGAGCCGGGCCGGGTCGGTCAGCGCCGACCACAGATCCTCGATCGTGGTGCCGAACCGGTCCTCCATCCGGACGACCCCGACCCCGTCCACCACGTGCAGACTCCCGACAACCTCGGTCATTCCCCGCTCCTTCGTCCGCTTTCGCTGACACGTGTGTACCAGCACGGTTACGTACCCGTCAAGGTACATAAGGCGCCCTCGGCCGAGGCGAAACTTCTGCCCGGGCGCGGTATTCGCCCGAGCTGCCCGAAGTCGCGGTGAGTCACCTCGACCGGCCGCGCCCGCCGGAGCCTGGTGGTTGGGTGACCAATTCGACATCGCCATCGGCATGCGATCCCGATTGTTTTATTTCGCGCGTGAATCCCAAAGTTTTCCGGTTTTCCGGGGCGAAACATTCGACCGCCGAATAGCTGGTCGACTGCGCGATTCGCCCGGTTTCGACAATCGCGGCTCCTTCAAGATCAACTGTTTGGTCGATTGATGACCGCCGCCCGGCCGAGCCCCTTTTGGCTCTTCGGCCCGCGACACCTTCGAATGGAAGGGAAAAGTCCGGTTCGTGGTCGGCCGTTTGATCTCGCGCCGGTCGACCAGGAGTCCGGCCCGGCCCCGCCCACCCGGATCGATCACTCTGGGTATCCAAATATGGCTATTCGCTGTCGTAATCTCTAGCCGAATTGATGTGTGCGGTTGCATTCCACAAAATGGGCGGGGGTCCATGGCTGACATCACCATCGTCATCCCAACCTTCAATGAGGCGGGGAACGTTCCGGAACTACTCGCTCGCCTGGATGCCTGTTTCGCGCCCGGCACCGCGGAGGTCCTTTTCGTCGACGACTCGACCGATGACACGCCGGACGTCATCGAGGCCGAGGCGACCCGGCACCGGATTCCGGTCCGCCTGCTCCACCGCGACGGGCCGGCCCGCGTCGGTGGTCTGTCCGGTGCCGTCATCGATGGCCTCCGGCATGCGCACACCCCACGTGTCCTGGTCATGGACGGCGACCTGCAGCACCCGCCGGAAGTCGCCGTGCAGCTGCTCCGGACCATGGACGACACGTCGGCCGACCTGGTCGTCGCCTCGCGCTACGTCGACGGGGGAGACGCCGGCGGCCTCGGCTCGGCCCGGCGCCACGCGGTCTCGAAGGGCAGCACGCTTCTGGCCCGGGGGCTGTTCCCGCGCCTGGTCGGCGGCGTGTGCACCGACCCGATGACCGGTTTTTTCTGCGTCCGCCGGGACGCGCTCGACCTCGACCGCCTGCGCCCGCGCGGTTTCAAGATCCTGCTGGAGATCCTGGCCGGTCACCGCCTGCGGGTGGCCGAGGTCCCGTTCACCTTCGGCGATCGGGCGCACGGCGTCAGCAAGGCCGACTGGCGCAACGGGCGGGCGTTCCTGGTCCAGTTGCTGTCCCTGCGGTTCGGGTACCGGCGGCGCTCCCAGCGATCCGGAATGCTGCCCCAGCCGCCGGCCGACGCCGAGGTGGACGCGTACCTGAGGCGGCCGCAACACCGGTGGATCTTCTGGGCGCAGACCGTCGCGTTCGCCGGTGTCGCGGTCAGCCTGTGGGGACTGTCGAACAACAGCTACTGGACGCTCGCCTTCCTGGCGCCGCTGCTGGCCCTGCTCGTGGAGCAGGCCCTGGCCCTGCGGACGTCCACGTTCCGCCGGACCGTCACCGCCGGCTCGCACCGCGCGCTGCTGGACGGCTACCGGCCGGACCACCATCCCAGCGTCGACGTCTTCCTCCCCACGGCGGGCGAGCCGGTGGCCATGCTCGAGAACACCTACCGGCACGTCGCCCGGCTGCGCTGGCCGGGCATCCTGACCGTCTTCGTCCTCGACGACGCCGGGCGCGCCGAGGTGGCCGCCCTGGCCGCACGGTTCGGCTTCCGGTACGTCTCCCGGCGCGGCAGCGAATTCAAGAAGGCCGGCAACCTGCAGTACGCGCTGGACCGGACCGTCGGCGCGCACGTCACGATCCTCGACGCGGACTTCACGCCCCGCCCGGACTATCTGGTGCACCTCATGCCGTACATGGAAGATCCTGAGATCGGGATCGTGCAGAGCCCGCAGTATTTCGAGACGGCCGCGTCGATGTCCTGGCTGGAGCGCTGCGCCGGCGCCACCCAGGAGATGTTCTACCGCTTCATCCAGCCGTCGCGGGACGCGATCGGGGCCGCGATCTGTGTCGGCACCTCGGCGATCTACCGCCGGGAGGCGCTGGCCGCCATCGGCGGATTCCCGCTGATCGGGCACAGCGAGGACGTCTACACCGGGGTGCGGATGGGACGGGCCGGCTACCGGGTCAAATATGTCCCGGTCCTGGTGAGCCGCGGCAAGAGCCCGGACGACATCGACTCCTTCATCAACCAGCAGTACCGCTGGTGCGAGGGCTCCATGTCGCTGCTGGCCGAGTCCGAGTTCCACGACGACACCACCCTGACCCTGAACCGGCGGCTCAGTTTCTGGTCCGGTTTCGTCTACTACCTGACCACGGCGATGAACGCGCTCCTGGCCCCGCTCGCGGTGCTGGTCATGCTCTGGTTCTTCCCGGGCCGGGTGACCAGCTCCAACATGCTGCCGCTGCTGGGTGCCCTGCTGGTGTGGCTCGCGCTCTATCCCGTGATCAGTTACGGCCGCTGGCGTTTCGACGTCCTCCGGGTGCAGACGATCTACGGTTTCGCGCACCTGTTCTGCGTGCTCGACCTGGCCCGGGGCAAGGTCGCCGAGTGGGTGGCGACCAACGCCACCCGCCGATCCACGGCCCGGACGGCGGCACGACGGCCCCTGGCCCAGCGGGTCCGGCTGACCATGGCCGTCTACCTGACCGTCACCCAGGTGGCGATCTTCGCCGGGCTGGTTCGCGGGGCGTGGACCCACGGGCCCGGCGACTACTGGGCGAACCTGCTGCTCGCGCTGGTGAACGCGTACGTCTTCATCCCCGTCGCGGCGCTCTGCGTGAGCACCCTGCTCGGGGATCGGCGCCCGGCCCGGACGGCGGCCGAGCTGCCCGCTCCCGTGCTGCCGGTCCGGCGGCTGGAGGTCGGGGCATGACGCCGGCGGTCTCGCCCGGTGAGGTGACCAAGCGGCTGTTCCCGCTCGCGCCCGCCCTGCGGTTCGGTGCGGGCGCCGACGCCCCGGAACGTCCGGTCTGGGCCGCCGCGTTGCTGTCGTTCGTTCCTGCGGGCCTGCGTGGCCGGGCCGGCACGTGGCTGCCGTGGCTGCCGGTCGTCGCCGTCCTCGCGCTGCAGGCCGTCCTGACCCTGCGCCTGCACAACGTGGTCTTCAACGACGAGGGTCTCTACATCAACGCCGGGCACGAGTATCTGCGCCAGTTCACCGGTGGCGCGGCGGCCCCTGACTCGTACGGCGGCTACTTCTCCGGGTTCCCGATGGCCTACCCGGTGTTCGCCGCGCTCCTCGACTCCGTCGGCGGTGTCGAGCTCGTACGTCTGTCGAGTCTGTTGTTGATGTCGGTGGCGACCCTGGCCGTCGGCCACATCGGACGACGACTGGCCCCGGCCGGGAAGCAGGCCCGGGTCCAGTGGGTCGCCATGCTCGCGTTCGTCCTGACCGGGGCCGTGCTCTTCGTCGGGAACCTGGCCACCTACGACGCCGCCTGCATGTCGCTGCTCGCGGTCAGCGCCGCGCTGATGATGTCCGGTCGCCGCTACCGGTCGGCCCTCGCGGCCGGGCTCCTGATCGCCGCGGCCGGCATCTGCAAGTACTCGGCCGCGGTCTTCCTGCCGGTGGTCGCCGTGCTGGGCGCGCTCGCCCCGCTGCCGCCGCGCCGAGCCCTGCTGCGCAGCGGCCTGTTCTTCGTCTACGGGCTGCTCGGGATGCTGGCCGTGCTGGTGCCGTTCGCGTCGTTCATCATTCCCGGGATCGAGTTCACCACCGCCAACCGCGTCGCCCTCAACCCGCGCCCGTTCTCGCTGCTGCTGGCCGAGTTCGGCCGCGGCGCCGGGCTGCTCACCGCGCTCACCGCGGCCGCCGTGATCGTGCTCCTGCACCGCTGGTGGGCGCGGCGGGACCGGCCGAGCCTGCTGGCCGCGGCCACCGCCCTGGTGCTCGCCGGGGCCGGCCTGGGGATCCCGCTCGGCCAGTTCCGGATGCACGAGTACGTCTCGTTCAACAAGCACCTGGCGTTCCTGGCGATCTTCCTCGCGCCGGTCGCGGCGCAGCTGGTCACCGTTCCGGGCCGGGTCGTCAAGGGGGTCGCCTTCACCACCCTGGTCTACTTCCTGGCCGTCGGGGCCCTCTACCGCTCGTCCTTCATGTTCACCGAGTGGCCCGACACCACGCAGGTGAGCAAGGCCGTCGCCCATTACGGGCGGCCGGGGACCTATCTGGCCTACGCCGGCAACACCATGGCCTTCTACGCCAAGGACCGCCCGGACATGAGATTCGAGGAGTACTACGCCCTGTTCGGCGCCGGGAAGCCGGCCATCAAGGCCGCGATCGACCAGGGTACGTACGTCGGCGTCACGTTCGTCACCGGATCGACCGGGGACGCCGAGCTCGACGACGACACCGCCTACCTGATCTCCCTGCTGAACCACAGCAGCCGGTACGAACCGGCCGGGTCGTGGCCCAAGCACAGGTACGACGCCAACCGCTTCTACCTGTACCTGCGGACCTCCTGAGATGGCGACGCCCACGACCGTCCCCCTGCGCAGCTCCGAGGTCACGACCCGGCGGCTGACCCCGCCCCCGGCGCCACCGCGGCGCTTCCGGCCGGACGTGCAGGGACTCCGCGCCGTCGCGGTGCTCCTGGTGGTGCTCTACCACGCGGACGTTCCCGGCATCGGCGGCGGATACGTCGGCGTCGACGTCTTCTTCGTCATCTCCGGCTACCTGATCACCGGCAACCTGCTCGGCGAGATCCGGGAGCGGGGCCGCCTGCGATTCGTGGAGTTCTACGTCCGCCGGGCCCGGCGCCTGCTGCTGCCCGCCGCGATCGTCGTCGTCACCACGCTGGTGACCGCGGCCGTCGTCATGCCGCCGCTGCGGGTGCGCGGCCTGACCACGGACGCGATCCTCACCGCGGTGTACGGGCTCAACGTCCGGCTCGCGATCGAAGGCGTCGACTACCAGAACGCCACCGACCCGCCCAGCGCGTTGCAGCACTTCTGGTCGCTCGCCGTCGAGGAGCAGTTCTACCTCGTCTGGCCGTTGCTGATCACCGTCGTCGTGCTCGCCGGCCGGCGGCGCCGGCGGGGGCGGCTGACCGTCGTCCTGTCCGGGGCGGCCGTCGCGTCGCTGGTGGTGTCCCAGGTCCTGGTCCGGGATGACGCGCCGCTGGCCTACTTCTCGTTGCCGTCGCGCGCCTGGGAGTTCGGCCTCGGCGCCCTCGTCGCCCTCGCCCGCCGGCCGTGCGCGCGGCTGCCCCGGCCGATCCGGGAGGCGGCGGTCGTCGCCGGGCTGGCCGCGATCCTCGCCGGCGGGCTGGTCTACGACGACGCGACCGCCTTCCCCGGGTGGAACGCGCTGCTGCCGGTGCTCGGCACGGCCGCCGTCATCGCCGGCGGTTCCGGTGCGCCCACGCTGAGCGAGCGGCTCCTGACCCCGCGACCTCTGCAGGGACTCGGCACCCTCTCCTACCCGTGGTACCTGTGGCACTGGCCGCCGATGATCATCGTCCCGGCCCTGGTCGGGCATGACGTCGGCCGGCCGATGAAGGCGGCGCTCGCGGCCGGCGCGCTCGGTCTGGCCGCCCTCACCCACCTTGCCGTCGAACGTCCGGTCGCCCGGGCCCGGATCTCCCGGCCCGCCTGGATCGCGATCGCCGCCCTGCTCACGGCCACGATCGGCGTGACCGCGCTGCTGGTCCGGCTGAAGGCCGACGTCGACCTCGGCGGGCTGACCGACGACGGCCGCGCGAGCCGGCCGGTCGCGCTCTTCGCGCCGGACAGCCCGGCCGACCCGTTCACCGGGGCGACCAGCGGCCCGGTCCGGCCCGGCGTGCTCGACGCCGTCCGGGACACGCCGCGGCATCCGGCCGAGTGCATCGTCGCCCTCAAGGACACCAGCTCGCCGCCGTGTCTGATCGGGCCGTCCGGGACCGCCGGCCCGGCCGGACCGGACCGGAACCGGGTCGTTCTCCTCGGCGACTCGCACGCCGGTCAGTGGTACGCCCCGGTGCAGGCGATCGCGGCCTCGCACGGCTGGTCCACGGAGATCCTGACCAAGGCCGGCTGCCCGCTGCCCGAGCTGACGGTGACCAACTCGGCGCTGAAACGCCGGTACACCGAGTGCGACACCTGGCGGGCGAACACCCTGGACCGGCTGGCGAGCGAGCCGGCGCCACAGATGATCTTCGTCAGCGCGCTCAACTGGTACTCGCAGGGTGCGGACCTGCTCGCCGGCTGGCGGGCCACCCTGTCACGGCTCGGTGCGCTCGGGGTCCCGATCCTCTACCTGAAGGACACCCCGACACCGAACCTGGACGTCCCCACCTGCCTGTCCGGCGCCCTGCCGGACTGGGGACCGTGCGCCTTCAAGCGTGCGGACGGCCTGCGCGCGGACCCCCTCGGCGAGCCGCGCACGGCGACGTCGCTGGGCTTCGCGACCGTGATCGAGGTGAACACCTACCTCTGCCCGGGGGACGGGCCGCGGTGTCCCGCCGTGCGGGGTGGGGTGACGCTCTACCGGGACGCGTCGCACGTGACCGACACGGCCATGACCCTGCTGACGCCGGCGATCCGGCACCAGCTCAAGGCGGCCGGCCTCCCCGGCTGACCCCGGTGCGGCCCCGGCCGGGCGGCCGGGGCCGGACGGTCAGACCTGGTCAGGGGCGGTGGCGGTCTGGGAGACGTCCCAGTGCTCGACGATCAGATCGCCCTCGAAGCGCCAGATGTCGACCACCGCCTCGCCCAGGCCGCCCTCGGGCGTGGTCAGCAGGAAGTGGGCGACCACGAACTCGTCATCCGCGATCACCCGCCGCAGGTCGAGGGTCGACGAGGCGATCGGGCCGTTGATGGTGGCGTCGATGAAGCCGTCCTTGTCGCGCGGGGTGGCCGGGTCGTGGTTGACGAAGTCGTCGCGGATGACCTCGCGCAGCACATCCACGTCACCGGCGGCGAATCGGCCGAACGCGTCCAGGAAAATGTCCTTGATGGTCATGCTCCGCACGATGTCATCGAAACGGCGGCCGCGTCGATTACCCGACCGGTAACCATGTGCCCATAGCACCGCACCGTCGCCAATGTGGCGAAACCGCCCATCTCTGACCGGACGGCCGGGACGCTGATGCGCCAATCGGACAAATGGCAGCGGGTCGTGTCGTGATGTCACCGATTTCGGACCGCGCGAATCGTACGTTTCCTGGGCGGCGTCCCGGCCATTCCCGGCGCCATTCCCATTCACTTTCTCATCGGAGGTACGTCAATGCTGACCACACTCACGGCGGGTGCCCTGGCCCTCACGGCGGCGGTCGCGCCGGTCAAGGCGCCGCTGCTCTCCCCACCCCCGCCGGATCGGATGGTGATCAGCGTGGTGTCGGCCAACGGCTCCGGCTGCCCCGGCACCAGCGCGAAGATCCAGGTGTCGCCGGACAATACCGCGTTCACGGTCACCTACAGCGACTTCATCGCCCAGGCGGGCCCGACGGCGCGGGCGCTCGACGGGCGGCGGAACTGCCAGATGGCGCTCGACGTGCATGTGCCGTCCGGTTACACGTACGCGATGGCCGGTGTTGATTATCGGGGTTATGGCCATCTGGAGCAGGGGGCGACCGGCTCGGAGACCGCCTCCTACTACTTCCAGGGTGAGCGGTACACGACGCGGGTGCGGCGCGATTTCCAGGGCTGGATGGACAGCGACTGGCAGCACTCGGATCGGGTCGAGGTCGGGTCGATGTCCTTCCTGGACTGCGGTGAGCAGCGCTATCTCAACGTGAACACCGAGTTGCGGGTCAGCGGCGGACCGTCGGCGCGGACGGCCACCAGCTTCCTGACCATGGACTCGGCCGACGGCAACCTGGACACCACGTACCACGTCGCCTGGCGCAAATGCTGAGTACTTGACATTGCCCAGTACTGGCCACAGTATAGGAGTGTGACGGAGAGCCACGATCCACAACTCCTCAAGGGCGTCCTGTCGCTCCTGCTCCTGCACCTGCTGGCCGAGCGGGAGTCGTACGGGTACGAGGTCGTCCAGCGCCTCCAGGCCGCCGGCTTCGCCGACGTGCTGGAGGGCAGCGTCTACCCGGCGCTGAACCGCCTGCTCCGGGAGGGGCGGGTCGAGACCCGTCTGGTGCCGTCCCCGGGCGGCCCCGCCCGGAAGTATTACCGGCTCACCGGCGACGGCCACCGCGCGCTCGCCGACGCCATCGCCGCCTGGGACCGGCACGTCGCCGGTGTCCAGGCGGTGCTGTCCCGGCCCCACCCCTCGACCTCAGGAGCCTGACATGACCATCGGATGGTTCGACCGGCTGCGCATCGAGCGCCTGGTCTGGATGCTCGACCAGCAGATCTACGACCTGCCGCGGGCCCGGCGCATCGCCACCCGCCGGGAGGTCCGGGCCAACCTGCTGGAGGCGTCGGCCGACGTCGGCACCGGCGAGGCGCTGCGCCGGATCGGCGGGAGCCGCGGGCTCGCCGAGCAGTACCTGCGGGCCGAGTTCGGGGACCGGCCCCGCCACTCGTGGATCGGGGCGATCACCGCGGCCGGGTTCACCCCGCTGATCCTCAACTTCGTGCTCAGCGAGGCGACCGGCGCGTTCGCCGACGGGGTGCGGGCCGCGCACGGCAGCGGCACGTTCGCCTACTCCGGGCTGATGTTCCTGCAGCACGCCCAGACCGTCACCGTCGACGGCGCCGACCTGCAGCTCAGCGGCGGTGGGTGGAGCTTCACGGCGTATATCCTCTGGCTCTTGATCGTGATCTTCGCCGGACGCCTCTGGAGGCTGTTCCGGAGGAGTTCTCAAGTGCGGGTGAGCGCCGCCGACGATTAACCCCGAGCGGCCCCGGGGACCGCAACCGGCGGGCACCTTTACGGGCACCGTCGTGACAACTCCGTTCCCGGAATCTTCTACCCATGCCCGGCGGGCAACACCGCCGGACAACATGGGGGAGATTCACTGTGAAGCGCTCGACGCTCCGCAAGACCGTACTGACGCTGACCGCTCTCGCCGCCGGTGTCGCCGGTGTCGTGACGGGCACGCCGGCCCAGGCCTCGCCGACCGCCGCCAGCACTTCCGGCACGCACTGCGAGACCGGCGCCAAGCTCGTCCCGACCTGCGGCGTCCTGTGGGGCGCGGCGGCCGGCGGCTTCACCGGCAAGCCGCGCGACGTCGAGCACCGCAACTGGGAGCAGCTCAGCGGCCGCACGGCGACGATCTTCCACACGTACCACAAGGGCGACGAGAAGTTCCCGACCGACGCCGAGATCCGGATGGCTCGGGATTCGGCGCACCCGCGGGTGCTGCTGATGAACTGGCGCGTCGAGTACGGTTCGACCTGGGCCGGCGTCGCCGCAGGCCGTGAGGACCGGCGCATCGACGCGTTCGCCGCCCGCCTCAAGAGCAAGTTCAACGAGAAGTTCTTCCTGGTGCTCAACCACGAGCCCGAGGACGACGTCCGCCCCGCCGCGAACTCGGGCATGACCGCCAAGGACTTCGCGGCGTCGTTCCGGCACGTGATCAAGCGCCTGCGCGCCGACGGCGTCAGCAACGCGGTGAGCGTCATCGGGTACATGGGCAACGAGAAGTGGATGGCCCAGTCCTGGTGGAAGGACCTCTACCCGGGCAACGACGTCGTCGACTGGATCGGCCTGGACTCGTACGTCAGCTCGGAGAAGAACTACTACCACGCCGGCGTGTTCAAGGACCTGCTCGACCGTAAGGCCAAGGGTTCCACCCAGGGCTGGTACGACTGGGCCACCAAGAACCACCCGGGCAAGCCGATCATGGTCGCCGAGTGGGGCGCCTACCACCGCGTCGGCAAGGTCGTCGACAAGTCGGCCCAGTTCAACAGCGTCCTGCCCGAGCTCGCGCGTCGCCCGGCGATCAAGGCGATCGTGTACTTCGACACCAAGAAGGACCTGTTCGGCGACCGCGACATCAGCATCGACAGCTCGGCCGCGTCGCTCAAGTCGTTCCGCAAGCTGGCCGCGAACCCGCTCTTCAACGTCGCCGTCCGCTGAATCAACTGATCGGGCCGCCCGGGGATCATCCCGGGCGGCCCGTTCTTTTACCCATTCAAGATCAACTTCAAGATCTTCATGTCCTACGTCGGCGGTGGTCCGGGCCGCCGCTCCCGCGGGGACCCCTGCGGGGTTCGCTGGCCGCTGGCGCGTCCAGAACGCGAACCCCTCCGGGGCGATCTGGGCAGGTGGTCACCCTCACGGCAACAAACCCGTCCTGACCTGCTCGTCCTCACCAACCAGCAAGCCCGGCGGGCGACATGCTCGCCCGCGCCGGCCCGCCCGCGAACCCGTCGAGCTGTGCTTACCCGGCCAGCCCGGTTCTCGCGGTCTCAGCTCGAAGCAGAGGGGGCCGGAGTTGCCGCGCTCGGCGCGGTCCCGGGCTGGTTCCCGTTGTTGCCCCGGTTACCAGGGTTGCCCCGGTTACCGTTGAACCCGCCGTCGTCGCGCCGGCCCGGAGCGAAACCGCCCCGCCCGTTGCCACCCGGCCCGAACTCGTCATGCCCGAACCGACCACCACCCGGCCCGGACTGCCGGTGATCACCACGGTGGTGACCGAAAACCGCCCCACCGACCGCGGTGATCCCCGCCCCGAGCACACACCCGATCAGCAGAGCGGCAATCGTCGCCAGAATCGGAACCCGGCGCCCACCCCACCGGCCACGCCCACCCCGCGGACCCCGAGGCCCACGCGGCGGCCCAGCCGGAACATAGGCAAGCCCCGGCGGCGGAGGCGGAAGCTCACTACCGGCATCCCCGGCCGCAACATAAGCCCACCCGGGCGGAGGCGGCGGCACCGCCGGCCCGGCCGCAGCCGGCCCGGACACAGGCTGCCCGACCGGAACTGCAGTCGGTTGCCCAGCGGGAACCGCGGCCGGCTGGCCAGCGGCGTGCATGGTCGGCTGTTCAGCGGTCGCAGCGACCGGCTGCCCGGCCACGGTCGACGCGTGGGCGGGCTCAGCCGACGCGCCAACCGGAGCCGGGTCCGCCGCCACGGGAGCAGGCGCCGGAGCTGCGGCAGCCGGCGCCGACGGGGTCACCGGAATCGGCGCGGTAGGTGGTTCGGTGGACTCGGAGGAAGGAACAGAACGCTGCGAGGGATTCTCGTCGGTCATCGGGGGACTCCGTGTTCGGCTTCGAGGCATGAGCGCCCGATACGAGAATCGCTCGACTTCCTGTGACCAGCCGCATCGATCCCGTAAGAAACGCCTAAGAGACAAGACGCCGCGGGCCACGCTTGATTGCGGGGCAGGTCTAGCCTCGCGTCGTTGGTCGGCGATACCGAAGATCCGACAGGCGCGGAAGAGCGGTGCGGGAGACATGTCCAAGACGCGCGTCCTCACGATGGTGGCCCTGGCCGTCGCCGTGGCGATCTTTCTGCTCCCGACGCTGGGGCATGCGGTCAGCGTCCGAGCCCTGGCCGGCCTGACGCTGCGGGACGGCCGGCCGGTGGTTCTGCTCTACGACTGCCCGCACTATCAGATCGTCGAGGTCACCGTCGTCCCGGCCACGAAGGATGGTCCTCCGGAAACGGCCCGGGGCTGGACCCTCCGGAGGTCTCTTTCGGTGCCCCTGCCGACTTCTGTCCCGCTGCTGGGGCCGACGCCGCCGGGCTGGTCGGTCGCGGAGGCCAGCGCGCTGACCACGGGCACCACGGGGACGGACCTGACCGATCTCGTGCCCGGCCAGGAGTATCACCTCGGCACGTACGACCGCCATGACGTCGACGCCCTCGGAACGGCCGTCACCGATTTCGAGTTCACTGCCGCCGATGTCCGCGGGCTGGCTCCGGGCCAGGTCATCGTCGGGTACATGAAGAACTTCGAGAAGACCGGGGAGAAGAAGTTCTGGTCCGACGCCAAGGACGGCTGCTGAGACGGCCGCCGGCTCTTCACCCACGCACGCTGACGGAGCCGCAACAGTTGTGACGGGTGTGAATATGCCGGTCTGTTGCCGGAAAAATTGGGGCGCGAATACGGTCGGCCGGACAAATCGGACCCGCTAGGAGTCGTCCCACATGAACATTCGCCATGTGATGGCACTCGTCATGGTCACCGCCACCCTCATGACACCCGGCGCCGCGCAAGCAGAGCCGCCGCTGGTAGCCGGCCCCGCAAAAGAACCGGCCACTTACACGAACCCGGTCAGCACCGGAACCGTCGACACCTTCCCGGATCCCACCGTGATCCGGGGCAAGGACGGTTCCTGGTACGCCTACGGAACCACCAACCCGATCTTCAACAGCCGAGGCGAGACCGGCGAGCACATTCTTCCGATCCTCTCCTCGCCGGACCTGGTGCACTGGACCTACCGTGCTGACGGCATCACCACCAAGCCGTCCTACTGGGCGGCGAGCACCCGAGCGTGGGCCCCCGACATCAGATACCTCAACGGCCGCTACTACCTGACCTACGCGCTCTCCAACGGCGGCGTCGCGCTGCTCACCGGAACCACTCCGCTCGGGCCCTGGACCGACCACGGCCTGCTGATCAAGCCGTCCGACAGCGGTTGCCCGACCGGCACCATCGACCAGGCGCTGTTCACCGACACCGACGGCACGAACTACCTCTACTGGGGCAGCTACGACACGCTCTGCGTGCAGCAGTTGTCAGCCGACGCGACGGCCCGGGTCGGCGTGGTCACCCAGGTCGGCCGGGGGCGCCGGGCCGAGGGCTCGTTCGTCGTGCACCGCGGCGGGTTCTACTACCTGTTCTTCTCGGATGCCGGGTGTTGTGACGGCGCGTTCAGCGGCTACACGGTCAAGGTGGGCCGGTCGACCAGCCCGCGTGGCCCGTTCGTGACGCCCAGCGGTCTCGACCTGATGGCGCTGACCAGCAAGGACGGAATCGTCCTGACGTCGAACGGGAACCGCTGGGTCGGGCCCGGCCACAACGCGATCGCCACCGACCTGGCCGGGCAGGACTGGCTGGTCTACCACGCGATCCCGTCCGGCGACCCGGATTTCGGGCCGATCACCGGCGCTAACGGGGCCACGCTCAATCTCACCAAGCGTCCGCTGCTGATCGACCGTCTCGACTGGATCGACGGCTGGCCGGTGGTCCGGGCCGGGGCCGGGCCGTCCGAGTCCGCGCAGGCCGCACCGGTGACGTCGTGGGCGGTGGACGGGACCACCGGGTGGGACACGACCTGGCCCACGGTCGAGGAGGAGGACGCGGGCGCGTTCCTGTCCGCGGCCGGGGCGTCGTTCTCGCTCAGCGCCAAAGCCATATCCGGGGACGTACGGGTTGAAGGTGACGTCCGCACCGGGGCCGGCCTGGTGATCAGTTACGCCGACCGGCGCAACCACGTCGTCGCGTGGCTGGACCGGGCGACGAACCAGCTGGATGTCGCCACGACCGTACGCGGAAAGCGGAGTGACCGGACAGCGGCCCTGCCCGCCGGGTTCTCGTTCGGCGCGTGGCACAACGTCGCCGCCGAGCGGCGTGGGCGGAACCTGACCGTGGAGGTCTCCGCCGACCGGTTGCGCGACGCCGTCGCCACCGTCTCGCTGACGCTGCCGAGCGCGTTGCCGTCGACCGGCCGGATCGGCGCGGCGGCGACCGCGGCCGGTGCCGCCGCTGACAACATCGGTGCGGCGCCCCTGTACACGCCGGCCACCCGGCGGATCGCCGACCCTGCGCCGGGCGCGCAACTGCCGGCGTACTCGGACGAGTTCGACGGCTCGGATCCGGCCTGGACCTGGATCCGCGGCAAGGGCGACACCACGCTGACCGCCGGCGCGCTGGTCTGGCCGACCCAGAATGCGGAGCTCTACACCGGCACGAACACCGCGTCGGTGCTGACCCGTACGGCCCCGCCGGGCGACTTCACGGTCGAGACGAAGCTGACCTTCGACGGGACGCGCGGGAACCAGCAGGCCGGGCTGCTGCTCTACCAGAACGACGACCGATGGTTCAAGCTCGCGCATTCGGTGCTGCCGCTGAGCGGGACGAGCGAGGTGACCCATCAGGTCGAGTTCGGCAAGGAAGGGGAGCGCGGGGTCGTGGTGGCGAACGCGCCGATGTTCGGCGGGCCGGCGGCCGGGACGACGTGGCTGCGGCTGCGGTACCACTTCGACGCGGTGAACAACGAGGACGAGGTCCGCGAGGCGTCGAGTGTCGACGGTACGACCTGGACCTGGGGCGGCGTGTGGACGCAGCCGCATACCGGCACGTACAAAATCGGTCTGGTCTCGATGAACGCGACGGGCGCCACCCCGTCGTTCGACTACGTCCGGACCTACCTTACCGCGGCCGACGCCGTCGCCTGCGGCTGAGCGCGGACGATCCGGCCGGGTGACAAGCCCGGCCGGATCCCAAATTTAAACGATTTGCATCGATTGTTGCGGGGATAGTGCACATTGCCTATCGATCCGCTAGGTTTCGGCGCATGCGCAAACTGGTACCCGTTCTCCTTTCCGCAACCGTGCTACTCGCCGGCTGCCAAGGTGGAGGCGGTGGTGACACCACCACCTCGAACGCGGCCTTCGACCCGGCGACCTGCCAGGGTGGCACGCTGACCGTCCTCAACCAGGGCGGCATCAACCACCTCGACCCGGCCCGGCTCTACACCTCGGGCGGCGGCAACCTGCCCTCCCTGCTGTTCCGCACGCTGACCACGCGTAACCGGCAGCCCGGCGAGGCCGGCACCAAGCCCGCGCCGGACCTGGCGACCGACCTGGGCACGCCGTCCGACGGCGCCAAGACGTGGACCTACCACCTGCGCGACGGCATCCAGTTCGAGGACGGCACGCCGATCACGGCGGCCGACGTGAAGTACGGCATCGAGCGCTCGTTCGCCCCCGAGCTCCCCGGCGGCGCGCCCTACCTGCGCGACTGGCTGCAGGGCGCGGCCGACTACCAGGGCCCGTACAAGCAGCCCGACGGCATCACGTCGATCGAGACGCCGGACGACAAGACGATCGTCTTCAAGCTGAGCAAGCCCGAGGGTGACTTCCCGTTCCTGGCCACCGCGACCCAGTTCGCCCCGGTGCCCAAGGCCAAGGACACCGGCGTCGACTACGAGAAGCACCCGATCTCCTCCGGGCCGTACCAGGTGGAGTCCTACGAGCCGAAGAAGTCCCTGGTCCTGGTGCGGAACACGCACTGGTCGACCAAGATCGACGAGTTGCGCTACGCCTGCCCGGACCGGATCGAGGTCACCTCCGGCCTGGACTCCGCGGTGATCAACCAGCGCCTGGTGACCGGTGCCGGCCCGGATGCGAGCGCGGTCACCACCGACGCGGTCGTCGGCCCGGAACAGCTGGCTCAGCTGGGCACCGGCTCCGAGCTGGACAAACGGGTCACCCGCGGGGAGTTCCCGTCGACGACCTACCTGGCCTTCAACACCAAGAAGGCGCCGTTCGACAACCCCAAGGTCCGAGAGGCTCTCTCGTACGCGATCAATCGCACCTCGGTCGTCAACGCGCTCGGCGGTTCCGCGGTCGTCGGCCCGTCCACCACGTTCCTGCCCCCGCAGAAGGCGCTCGGCTACCAGCAGTACGACTGGTTCCCGGCCGGCGACACCGGTAACGCCGACAAGGCCAAGCAGGTCCTGGCCGAGGCCGGCCTCAGCAACCTGAGCATCGACCTGGCCTACGAGAACGACGACAGCGAGGGCATCGGCCCGAAGGTCGCGTCGGCCATCCAGGAGGCGTTCAAGCAGGCCGGCGTCACGGTCAAGCTGAACGCGATCGACACCGCCACCTACCGGGACGTCACCGGCAAGCCGGCCACCCAGCCCGGCCTGTCCCTGGCCACGTGGGGTGCCGACTGGCCGTCCGGCGGCCCGTTCCTGATCCCGATCTTCGACGGTCGCCAGATCATCACCGCCGGCGGCAACTTCAACCTGGCCCAGTACAACGACCCGGAGACGAACAGCGAGATCGACGCGATCAACGCGCTGACCGACCCGGCCGCCGCGGCCGCCCGCTGGGGCGCGCTCGACGCCAAGATCGGCAAGCTGGCGCTGGTCATCCCGCTGACCCACGAGAAGGACGTCTACCTGGTCGGCAAGAACGTCAAGAACGCGTACGCCGACGGGTGGCGCGGCCAGCTCGACATCGCCCGGATCTCGGTCAAGTGATCCGTGCGCTCCTGAAAGAGCGCGGCTTCATGGCCGGGGCGGTGATCGCGACCATCATGCTGCTGGTCGCAATCACCGCCCCGCTGCTGGCCGCGCTCGCCGGGCAGGACTACACCACGTACCACGACACGCTGCTCGACTCGGCCCGCGGCGGCGTGCCGATCGGCGCGTTCGGCGGGATCAGCGGCGAGCACTGGCTCGGCGTCGAGCCCGGCACCGGCCGTGACCTGTTCGCCCGCCTGGTCTACGGCGCCCAGGTGTCGGTCGGGGTCGCCGTGGCCGCCACGTTCCTGGAGGTCCTGTTCGGCGTGACCGTCGGGGTCGCGGCCGGGCTCGGCGGACGCTGGGCGGACGCCGGGCTGAGCCGGGTCATCGACCTCGTGTTGTCCGTCCCGGCGCTGGTCATGGCCATCTCGCTGCTGGCCATCGTGCCGCCGGACTGGCCCCGGCCGCTGATCCTGGCCACCGTGATCGCGGTGCTCGGCTGGGGCGGCACGGCCCGGATCAGCCGCGGCGAGACCCTCACCCTGCGCACCCGCGACTACGTGGCCGCGGCCCAGGTGGCCGGTGCGCCCTGGTGGCGGGTGGCCCGGCGGGAGATCCTGCCCGGCCTGACCGCGCCCATCCTCACCTACGCCGCTCTGCTGCTGCCGACCAACATGGTGGCCGAGGCCGGGCTGTCGTTCCTGGGCGTCGGCGTGCGCCCGCCCACCCCGTCCTGGGGCCAGATGCTGTCCAGCGCGACGACCTGGTTCCGGGCCGACCCGACGTACGTCTTCCTCCCGGGGTTGCTCTTGTTCTTGACCTTGCTGTCGTTCGTGCTGGTCGCGAACGGACTGCGCCGCGTGCTGGACCCGCGTCAGCGGGAGGTCCTGCGATGATCGGTCACCTGCTGCGGCGGATCATCGGCGGCCTGGTCGTGCTGCTGGCGCTCTCCGCCCTGATCTACGCCCTGTTCTACCTGGCGCCGTCCGATCCGGCGATCCTGGCCTGCGGCAAGGGCTGCACCCCGGAACGGCTGGCCGACGTGCGCGCCGCGATGGGCCTGGCCGACCCGATCCTCACCCAGTACTGGCACTTCCTGCAGGGCATCGTCGCCGGGCGCGACTACTCGCTGGGCCCGAGCGTGCGGCACTGCCCGGCGCCCTGCCTGGGCTACTCGTTCGAGACGTCGCAGCCGGTGTTCACCCTGCTGATGGACCGGATCCCGGTCTCGTTCTCCCTCGCGATCGGCGCCGAGATCCTGTCGCTGATCCTCGGCATCGGGGCCGGGCTGCTCTCCGGCCTGCGCCGCTACCGCTGGATCGACCGCCTGGTCAACGGCCTGGTCCTGGCCGGCTATGCGACCCCGGTCTTCCTGGTCGGCCTGCTGCTGCTTCTGCTCTTCTGCGTGCGCCTGCAGTGGCTGCCGTTCCCGCAGTACGTGCCGTTCACCAACGATCCGCTGCTCTGGGCGCAGAACCTGTTGCTGCCCTGGATCGCGCTCGCGGTGATCCAGACCGCCGCCTACGCCCGGCTGACCTGGGCCGGACTGCAGGAGAGCCTGGCCGAGGACCACATCCGCACCGCCCGGGCGTACGGAATCCCGGAGAGGCGCATCCTCTGGCGCAAGGCCCTGCGCGGGGCGCTGCTGCCGCTGGTCACGCTGACCGCGGTCGACGTCGCCTCGATCATGACCAGCGCGGTGCTGACCGAGA
Organism: Actinoplanes sp. HUAS TT8; assembly: GCF_051380535.1. Taxonomy (NCBI): domain Bacteria; kingdom Bacillati; phylum Actinomycetota; class Actinomycetes; order Micromonosporales; family Micromonosporaceae; genus Actinoplanes; species Actinoplanes sp. HUAS TT8. The sequence goes on from NZ_CP195646.1 coordinate 755,586, forward strand.
CCATGTTCGGGCTGCCCGGCGTCGGCCAGCTGCTGGTCGGCGCGGTCAACCAGATCGATCTGCCCGTGGTCGTCGGGGTCACCCTGCTCACCGGCCTGATCATCGTGATCGCCAACGCCGCCGCCGACCTGCTCTACGCCGCCGTCGATCCCCGGGTGCAACTGCGATGACTCTCGTGAACGTGGAAGACCTCAGGATCTCGTTCGGCGATCGCAAGGCCGTCGACGGACTGTCCTTCGACCTGGAGGCCGGCGGCTCGCTCGGCATCGTCGGCGAGTCCGGTTCGGGCAAGAGCACGGTCGCGCTGTCCCTGCTGGGTCTCAGCGGTGGTTCTCTTTCCGGAAAAATCCGATTCGACGGTACGGATTTAGCAGGCGACCCTCCGTGGAACGAGATCCGCGGCGCGCGGATCGCCATGGTCTTCCAGGAACCGCTCACGGCGCTGAACCCGTTCCAGACCGTCGGCGACCAGATCGCCGAGGTGTACCGACTGCACACCGGCTCGACCCGGCGGGCCGCGCGGGACCGGGCCGTCGAGGTGCTCGGCCAGGTGCACATCCCCGACCCGGCACGGCGGGCCGCGTCGTACCCGCACCAGTTCTCCGGCGGCATGCGGCAGCGCGCCCTGATCGCCATGGCGATCGCCTGCCGACCGGAACTGATCGTCGCCGACGAGCCCACCACGGCGCTCGACGTCACCGTCCAGGCCCAGATCCTCGACCTGCTCGACGAGGTCCGGGCCACCACCGGGGCGGCCCTGCTGCTGATCAGCCACGACCTGGGCGTGGTGGCCGGGTCGACCGACTCGGTCATCGTGATGCGCTCGGGGCGGGCCGTGGAGTCCGGCCGCACCGAGTCCGTCCTGCTCACGCCCCGGAACGAGTACACCCGGGCGCTGCTCGACGCGGTGCCCAAGCCGGTCGACCGCGATTTCGAGCCGGGCGCACCGCTGCTGCGCGTTCAGGACGTCCGCAAGCACTTCCCGCAGCCGCGCCGCGGATCGTTCCGCAAACCGCCGCCGGTCCGGGCCGTCGACGGCGTCAGCCTGGACGTGCACGCGGGCGAGACGCTCGGCATCGTCGGCGAGTCCGGCACCGGCAAGACCACCCTGGCCCGGATGATGGTCGGCCTGATCCCGGCCACCTCCGGATCGATAACATTCGACGGGGTGGACATCGGCCGGCGGCGCGGCCGGTCGGTGCAGATGGTCTTCCAGGACCCGCTGTCGTCGCTCAACCCGCGGCGCACGATCGGCGAGAGCATCGCCGACCCGCTGCGCCTGCAGGGTGTCCGCGACCCCCGGGCCCGCGTCGAAGGCCTGCTGGAACGGGTCGGCCTGTCCGCGTCCGAATACGATCGCTACCCGCACCAGCTGTCGGGCGGCATGCGCCAGCGCGTCGGCATCGCCCGGGCCGTCGCCCCGTCCCCGCGCCTGATCGTCTGCGACGAGCCGGTCTCCTCGCTCGACGTCACCACCCAGGCCCAGGTCCTGGCCCTGCTGGAGGAGTTACGGGAGGAACTCGGCCTGTCCCTGGTGTTCGTCTCGCACGACCTGGCCGTGCTGCGCCGCATCGCCGATCGGGTCGCCGTCCTCAAGGACGGCGTGATCGTCGAGATCGGCCGCACCGCTGAGGTGTACGACCAGCCCCAGCACCCGTACACGAAGGAACTCCTGGCCGCCGTCCCGGTCACCGACCCGGCCGAGGCCCGCCGCCTGCGGGGACTGCGCACGGCCGGGTCGCGCCCTACGGTGGCTGAATGACCGATAACTGGTGGGAACCGCCGTTCGCCGGGACCGAGATCGAACACCTGCTCGGCGCCGTCGACCGGCAGCGGGCGACATTCCGGTGGAAGGCCGATGGCCTCGACGCCGCCGGCCTGGCGACGACGATCGGCGCCTCCACGCTGACACTGGGCGGGCTGCTCAAACACCTCGCCCTGGTCGAGGACTTCCAGTCGACGTGGAAGCTCGACGGTGGGTCACCCGGTGAACGCTGGCGGCCGGCCCTCGGCGAAGAGGGCTGGGACTTCCGCTCGGCCGCGGACGACTCGCCGCACGAGCTCTACGCCCTGTGGGACTCGGCGGTCGCCGCGGCTCGCGAGCGCTACACGAAAGCCCTGGCCGAAGGCGGCCTCGACCGTCCGGTTCAGCTCACCGGCCCGGACGGGCAGCCGATCAGTCTCCGGCGCCTGCTCTTCGACCTGCTGGAGGAGTACGGCCGGCACACCGGCCACGCCGACCTGCTGCGCGAGGCGGTCGACGGCCGCGTCGGCGAGGACCCGCCGGCCGGCTGGCACCCCCAGACCTAGTGGGGGTACACGCGGGGCGTCCGGACGGTGACCTCGTTGCGGAACGCCTCGATCCGGGTGATCACCTGGCGGCGGCCGACGGTGTTCTCGATCCGGTCCAGGTAGAGGCAGCGCGCCGCCAGCTTGTCCAGGTCGACCGTGAAGTACATGGCCATCAGCGGGTTGACGAACAGGGCGCTGCCGCTGGTCCGGCGGGTGAACTGGACGTCGCCGAACTCGCCGGCCAGCGCCGCCGCGATCTGGCCGTTCACGATGCTCGGCCGGTCCGGCGTGTTCTTCGCGGCGTGCGCGACCGCGTCCCGGTACCGGATCGCCTCCGGGCTGGACCCGGGAATCGACAGGGCGCCCAGATAGCCGCCCTCCCGGTCCAGCGCGGCCAGGTTCTCCAGCACCTGCACGTGGTTGACCCCGTGGTACGCGTCGATCCCGAAACCCAGGCAGGTCACCAGCTTCACCGGCACGTCCAGGGCGGTCACCGCGCCGAGGCTGGTGATGTCCTCCACCGGGGTGCCGACCCCGTTCTCGTCGCCCCGGCACAGGATGTCGGTGCCGCCGTCGACCAGCACGATCGCGTCCAGCTCCAGCCGGTCGATCAGGAACCGGTACGCCTCGCGCAGCGTCTGCACACCCAGCGGCGGGAACGCGTAGACCGTCGACGGCAGATCGTTCGCGGCCAGCCAGCGGGCCAGGGTGCCCTCGGGGAAGTACCAGTCCGGGCTCGTCGTCTCCGGCGTCACCTCGACCACGTGTTCGTGGATCCACGACTCGCGGCCGACCAGCTCCAGCTCGGAGAAGGACAGACTGGCCAGGTGCACCTCGGTCCCGGCGGCGTGCAGGGCGAAGGCCAGGGGAAGACCGGCGTAGACGTCGAAGCCACCGCCGGCACCGGCGATCAGCACCCGGCGAGCGGTGGACAGGGCAGCGAACAGGGGCGGGACGGCCAGATTCGTCACCGGTCAATGATCAACCGGGCTACGGCCGTACGTCGAAATCGTCCTGAGGTTTTTTTGATCTCTTCCGATTCTCGGCGAGCATCGCGCAGAACAGGGCGCCCTGCTCGATCGCGTCGTCCAGGGCGACGTGGCTGTGCGGGAAATCGCCGAACCAGCGCCGGGGCATGGACCTCTTCACGGTCGCCCGGAAGTCGGTGCCGAGCACGGCCATCGCGTAGGACTTGATGTCGAGCGCGGAATGCGAGAACGGGCTGACGCCGGTGAAACGGATCAGGTACCAGTACACGAACGTGAAATCGAAACCTGCCGGATATCCGACAAAAACCGGCCTTCCGGGCAGCCGTTCGAGCCATCCGCGGTACCGCTCCAGCGCCGAGGCCGGGTGCTCCGGGTCCTTCCGGCAGGCCTCCCAGGCGGCCGGCTGGGTTGCCCACCACTTCATCGTGGCCGGGTGCCCGGACGCCCCGGGAAGCGTGTCGAGGTTGGCGCTGAACGTGTCGATCAGTGTGCCGTCCTCGATGTATGCCGCCGACCCGAAGCTCAGCATCGAGTGCGGCCCGGGGATCGGCCCGTCCGTCTCGACATCCGTGCTGACGTAGACCTCCGCGCGTGCCATCCCGGCACCCTACGGTCCGGTCCGCCCGTGAGCGACCGAATTGATGGCACGGTCTATGGTGAGCGGCCGATGCCTAGGACGGGAGCCGCAACAATGAAGATGGGACGTCTGGCCGTCACGGGTGTGGCCCTGGTGGCGCTCGCCGGCCTCAGCGGCTGCTCCGGAGACAAGACGACACCGCCCGCCACCGGCGCCGGAGCCTCGTCGGCGGCGGCCGAGTCGACCGGCGCGGCCTCCTCCAGCGCCGCGTCGAAAGAACTGGCCGCGGCCGCCCTCAAGGTCACCGGCTCGACCGGCAAGATCCGCATGACGATGGTCGGCGGGATGACCGCGTCCGGCGCGTTCGACACCCCGAACAAGGCCCTCGACGTGACCATGGACATGGCCGGCCTCGGCAACGTCGGGATCCGCCAGGTCGGCACCGACCTGTACATGAAGTTCGGCGGCGCCGCCGCGAAGAGCTTCGGCACCAAGTGGATGCACGTCGACGCCAGCAAGATGCCGGAGAGCAGCGCGCTCAGCCTGGAGAAGAACGACCCCCGCAACACGGCGAAACTGCTGGAGCAGACCGCCGACGTGACCAAGAGCGGCGACGGCACGTACACCGGCACGCTCGACATCTCCAAGTCGCCCAGCCTGACCGCCGAGATGGTGCAGTCGCTGCAGGGCAAGAGCACCCAGGTCCCGTTCACCGCCCAGGTCAACGCCGACGGCTACCTGACCAAGATGACCCTGGACATGGACAAGGTCGCCCAGGGCGCCGGCACGATGGAGGCGACGTACTCCAACATCGGCTCCAAGGTCGACATCGCGCGTCCGGCCAAGAGCCAGACCGTCGAGATGCCCGAATCGGTGCTCAAGACCGTCGGCGCCTGACCCGCCGGGGGTTCCGCCTCGGCGGGACCCCCACGGAATTCGATCGCGCTCGCACGGGTTACCGACTACCGTGCTCCCCATGTTCGCGCCCGGTCTGCAGCTGCCCACCACGGTGGCTCCCGCGCGCGTTCTTCCCGGCGCTGATACGCGACTCTGACCCTTCCCCACCAACTGGGAGAGCCCGGGGAAGGGTCGGCTTTGTCGTGCGCGGTTCTCGCGTGCGCCGGTTGGCAGTGGCGCGCGCACCACCCGTTGCCTCGCTTCGCAGTCTCGCATCCAGTGAGGATTGAGAAACATCATGGCCAAGAGCCAGTTCATCCGTACGAAGCCGCACCTCAACATCGGCACGATGGGTCACGTCGACCACGGCAAGACGACCCTCACCGCCGCGATCACCAAGGTCCTCGCCGACCGCGACCCGGCCGCCAACCGGTACGTCGCGTTCGAGGGGATCGACCGTGCTCCGGAAGAAGCCGCCCGCGGCATCACCATCACCATCGCCCACGTCGAGTACGAGACCCCGTCCCGGCACTACGCCCACGTCGACATGCCCGGCCACGCCGACTACGTCAAGAACATGATCACCGGCGCGGCGCAGGTGGACGGCGCGATCCTGGTCGTCTCCGCCCAGGACGGGTCGATGCCCCAGACCCGCGAGCACGTGCTGCTCGCCCAGCGGGTCGGGGTGCCGTACCTGGTGGTCGCGCTCAACAAGAGCGACATGGTCGACGACCCGGAACTGCTCGACCTGGTCGAACTGGAGGTCCGCGAGCTGCTCAGCTCGTACGGCTTCCCCGGCGCCGACGTGCCGGTGGTCCGCGTCTCGGCGCTGCGCGCGCTGGAAGGCGACCCGCGGTGGGTCGGCTCGATCGTCGAACTGCTCGACGCGGTCGACACCTACGTGCCGATCCCCGACCGGTCGCTGGTGTCGCCGTTCCTCATGCCGATCGAGAACGTCCTGTCGATCAGCGGCCGGGGCACGGTCGTCACCGGCAAGGTCGAGCGGGGCGAACTCCGCGCCGGCGAGGCCGTCGAGATCGTCGGGCTCGGCCCCACGCTGGCCAGCGTGGCGACCGGGCTGGAGACCTTCGGCAAAGTCCTCGAGTCGGCCCAGGCCGGCGACAACGCCGCCGTGCTCCTGCGCGGCGTCAAGCGCGACCAGGTCGAACGCGGCCAGGTCCTCGCCGCGCCCGGATCGGTCCGGCCGCACCAGGTCTTCAAGGCGCGGATGTACGCGCTGACGGCGGCCGAAGGTGGCCGGCACACCCCGTTCGAAGCCAACTATCGTCCGCAGTTCTACTTCCACACGACGGACGTGTCCGGTGGCCTCGACCTGGGTGGCCTCGACCTGGTCATGCCCGGCGACACCCTCGACCCGGTGACGGTGACGCTGGGCAAGCCGGTCGCGCTGGAGGTGGGCCTCGGCTTCGCCGTCCGCGAGGGCAACCGCACGGTCGCCGCCGGCACGGTCACCGAGATCCTGGACTGACCCGGCGCCTGGATCTCCCCACACGGGGAGCTCCAGGCGCTGTCGCCCTCTCGGCCGCTGCCCGGACCACGCCGGCCTGCCGCTGTCGCTGCACCACGCCGGCCTGCGCCGCAGCAAGCCCTCCGGCCTGCGCCGCAGCAAGCCCTCCGGCCTGCGCCGCAGCAAGCCCTCCGGCCTGCGTCGCGGCAAGCCCCTCCGGCCGGCACTCACGGCTGCCATCCGGCCCGACCATCAGCCCTGACCGCCGGCCGAGCCTCTCCAGCTGGCGCTCACGGTCGTTCCCGGGCCGACAACCAGCCGTAACCGCCAGCCGAGTGGTTCCAGCTGGCGCTCACGGTCGGTTTTCCGCCGAATAACAGCCATGAGCGCCAGCTGGACACTTTCAGCTGGTGCTGGCGGCTGGTTTAGGGCTGGGTGGCGACCGTCAGTGCCAGCTGGGCGTTGTTGGCTGGTGCTGGCGGCTGATTCGGGGCTCGATCAGGACCGTCAGTGCCAGCTGGGCGTCTTCGGCTGGTGCTGGCGGCTGGGTTCGGGGGTCGAACCCAGGCCCTGAGCGTCAGCTGGGCTGTCCGGGCTGGTTGTCAGGGTTGCTTCGGCGTGCGTGAAGGGCCGCTGTGGGGTGGCTGGTCTGCGGGGGCCGGGGATCAGGGGTGGGTCGGGGGTGTGGTGATGGCGCGCAGGGCCAGGCGGTCGGTGGTGGAGGTGAAACCGCGCAGCCGCAGGCTGTTGGCGACGACGAAGACCGACGAGAAAGCCATCGCCGCGCCGGCGATCATGGGGTTGAGCAGGCCGGCCGCGGCCAGTGGGAGAGCCGCCACGTTGTAGGCGAACGCCCAGAACAGGTTGCCCCGGATGATCCGCAGGGTGCGCCGGGCGAGCCGGATGGCGTCGACCGCCACGATCAGGTCGCCGCGGACCAGGGTCAGGTCGGAGGCCTCGATGGCCACGTCGGTGCCGGTGCCCATGGCCAGGCCCAGGTCGGCCTGGGCCAGGGCGGCCGCGTCGTTCACGCCGTCGCCGGCCATGGCGACGACCCGGCCGGATTTCTGCAGGCGTTCGATCACCGCGACCTTGTCGGCCGGCAGCACCTCGGCGATCACCTCGTCGATGCCGACCTCGGCGGCCACGGCCCGGGCGGCGCGTTCGTTGTCGCCGGTCAGCAGGATCGGGTGCAGGCCGAGGTGGCGCAGGCCGGCGACCGCGTCACGGCTGGTGGGCTTGAGGGTGTCGGCCACCGCGAGGACGCCTCGGGCGGTCCCGTCCCAGCCGGCCACGACGGCTGTCCGCCCGGCGGCCTCTTCGGCGGCGACGGCGGCGACGAGGTCGGCCGGGATCGTCCAGCCTTCGCGTTCCGCCAGGGCGGCCCGGCCGACCACGACGTCCTTTCCGGCCACCACCCCCCGTACGCCAAATCCTGCGAAGCTGGTGAAATCGCCCACCGCGAGCGAAACAGTGGCCGATGATGCGATCGCCTTGGCGATCGGGTGTTCCGAAGCGGACTCGACCGCGCCTGCGAGCTGCAGCAATTCGGCCGGATCCTGGCCGGGGGCGGGATGCACGGCGGCCAGCGACATGCGGCCGGTCGTCACCGTGCCGGTCTTGTCGAGGACGATCGTGTCGACGCGGCGGGTCTGTTCCAGAGCTTCCGGGCCCTTGATCAGGATGCCCAGCTGGGCGCCGCGACCGGTGCCGACCAGCAGTGCTGTCGGGGTGGCCAGGCCCAGCGCGCACGGGCAGGCGATGATCAGCACGGCGACGGCGGCGGTGAAGGCCGATGTCCAGCCCGCGCCGGTGCCGAACCACCAGCCGAGTGTGGCCACGGCCAGGGCGATCACGACGGGGACGAAGACGCCGGAGATGCGGTCGGCCAGGCGCTGCACGTTCGCCTTGCCGGTCTGGGCCTGTTCGACCAGGCGGGCCATCTGGGCGAGCTGTGTGTCCGAGCCGACGCGGGTGGCGCGGACGATCAGGCGACCGCCGGCGTTGACCGTGCCGCCGACGACGGTGGCGCCGGGGGAGACCTCGACCGGGACGCTCTCGCCGGTGAGCATCGACTCGTCGACCGCGGACGAACCGTCCTCGACGACGCCGTCGGTGGCGATCTTCTCGCCCGGGCGGACGACGAACCGGTCGCCGGGGGCGAGCTGGGCGATCGGGAGGCGGACCTCATGGCCCTCGCGCAGCACGGCGACGTCCTTGGCGCCCATCTCCAGCAGCGCGCGCAGGGCGGAACCGGCGCGTTTCTTGGCCCGGGCCTCGAAGTAGCGCCCGGCCAGCAGGAACGTGGTGACCCCGGCGGCCGCCTCCAGGTAGATGTTGCCGCTGCCGTCGGTGCGGGCGATGTCCAGCCGGAACGGGTGGGTCATGCCGGGCTCACCGGCCGTGCCCAGGAACAGCGCCCACAACGACCAGCCGAACGCGGCCAGCGTGCCCAGCGAGATCAGGGTGTCCATGGTGGCCGCGCCGTGGCGCAGGTTGGTCCAGGTCGCGCGGTGGAACGGCCAGCCGCCGTAGACGACGACCGGCGCCGCGAGGGTCAGCGACAGCCACTGCCAGTAGTCGAACTGCCAGGCCGGGACCATGGCCAGCACGATCACCGGGACGCTGAGCAGCGCGGAGATCAGGAGCCGATCGCGCAGCGGATCCGAATTGTCGGGCTTGTCGGGTAGATCCGCCGGAACCGCCGCCGTATACCCCGTCTTCTCCACCGTGGCGATCAGGTCGGCCACGGTCACGCCCTCGGGGGCGGTCACCGAGGCCTTCTCGGTGGCGTAGTTGACCGAGGCGCTGACCCCGTCCATCCGGTTCAGCTTCTTCTCGATCCGCGCGGCGCAGGACGCGCAGGTCATGCCCCCGATCTCGAGCTCGACAATCATCGCGGATCCCTCAGTTGTGGGTGTGGCCGGCGCCGGTGGTGGCGGTGAACTCGGCAAGATGCACCTTGCCGTCGTGCCGGAACTCGAAGAAGAGCCGGTAGGCCCCGGCGGACGGGACGGCCGCGTCGACCGTCACGTCCGGCCCGGCGGTGGTGCCGTCCTGCGGGTGCAGGTGCAGATAGGCCAGGTCGCCCTGGCGCAGCGCGACGAGATGACCGAACGAACCGAGATAGGGCTCCAGGGTGACCGGCTGCCCGCCGCGGCTGACCGAGACGGTCATCCACGCGTCGGCGCCGGCCTGCGGCTCGCCGCCGCGGGTCACCGTGTAACCGTCGGCCGTCGTCTCCCAGCTCGGTTTCGGCAGGAGGTGGGGCTGATAGTCACCGGGCGCGGTCAGGTCGACGCCGAGCACCAGATTCTCCGCGCGGGCGCGGGGCGTGAAGTCGGCGAAAGCACGATAGGCCCCCGGCTCGCGCACGGTCAGCGGGGCCGACCAGGTGCCGTCGGCGGCCCGGACCGGGTGCAGATGCTGATAGCCACTCATGTCCTGCCGGACGACGACGAGGTGCAGCTCGGTTCCGTGAACGTCGGTGAACTGCGTCACGGATTTCCCGTCCGGCCCGAGAATCCGGAACGCGAACGCCTGCGTCTTTCCTGGCATGAGCAATGTCGTGAGCGGACTCAACGTATATCCGGCCTCGGTGACCTGCAGCCCCGCGGGCAGCACGGTCGCCTCGTGCCCGGCGTGCTCGCCGGCCCCGGCATGCGCCTCGGTGTGCGCCGGTGCCGGTTTCCCCTGCGGCCCGAGGGCGCGCCCGGCTCCCGCGGCACCCGCGAAAACCACGATCAGGCCCATCGCGTACGCGGTGAGCCGCAACGAAGTCTTCATGCCCCCACCATACACATACCCCTGGGGGGTACCAAGGAGGCGGGCATGGAGGGTCCCGGGATTGCCTCCGGGCAGTGGAGGCAATCCCGGGACCGGTCGGTCACCCGTGGATCGGGGCGTTCAGATCACTCAGCGGCGAGCCCGAGCCGCCCCAGGACAGGGCGATGATCTCCGAGGCGACGGCCACCGCGGTCTCCTCGGGGGTGCGCGCGCCCAGGTCCAGGCCGATCGGGGCGCGCAGACGGGCCAGGGCCGCGTCCGGGACTCCGGCCTCGCGCAGCCGGTCGAGGCGGTCGGCGCAGGTGCGGCGGCTGCCCATCGCGCCGATGTAGGCGGCCGGCGTGCCCAGCGCGACCTCCAGCAGCGGGATGTCGAACTTCGGGTCGTGGGTCAGCACGCAGAGCACGGTCCGGTCGTCGACCGCGGTCGACGCGAGATAGCGGTGCGGCCACTGCACGATCACCTCGTCCGCCTCCGGGAACCGGGACGGCGTGGCGAAGACCGGCCGCGCGTCGCAGACGGTCACGCGGTATCCGAGGAACTTGCCGATCCGGGCCACCGCCGCCGCGAAGTCGATCGCCCCGAAGACGATCATCCGGGGCGGCGCGGCCCAGGTCCGCACGAAGACCTCGCGATCGCAGGCACGCACCAGCCCGGTGCGCCCCTGCGCCAGCAGGCCTGCGGCCTGCAACGATGCGGCCCGGTCCAGGTCCGCTTCCCCCAGGCTCCCGACAATTTCGGGTACGGGGTTGGCCGCCCGGCCCGGCCGGAGGACCATCTGAGCGCCGGGGACGGCGGCGGTCGCGACCGGACGACCGGCGGCGATGTCGGTGAGCAGCGCGTCCAGGCCGGTCAGGGCGGTGCTCGGCTGGACCAGGACCTCGATCGTCCCGCCGCAGGTCAGCCCCACCGCGAACGCGTTACCGTCGCTGACGCCGTACGTCAGCGATTGTGCCTTTCCGGTCTTGATGGTTTCGGAGGCGGCCTCGTGCACCGCCCCCTCGACGCACCCGCCGGAGATGCTGCCGAGCACCTCGCCGAGCGAGTTCACCGCCATCGCCGCGCCCGGCGGTCGCGGTGCCGAACGCCAGGTGTGCACGACGGTCGCCACCGCGAAGTCCAGGCCGGCGGACCGCCAGGCGGTCAGACCGTCCACGATGTCGCGCATGCCGGAACGATCCTTGAGCCGGCAACGATCGTCAACGGCTGATTAAGAGATCGCTTAAGTGACCGTTGACATTGGACCGAGGACGCGAGAGGTTTCTCCGCAATCTGGCGAGGAGGTCATGGTGCAGGTGCCGGCTCCTTTCGAATATGAACGCGCCACCAGCGTCGATCAGGCGATCGACCTGCTGGAACGGCTGGGCGGATCAGCGCGGCTGGTGGCCGGCGGGCACAGCCTGCTGCCGATGATGAAGCTGCGCCTGGCCAACTTCGAGTATCTGATCGACATCAACGACCTGCACGACGAGCTGGGCTACATCCGGTTCGACGGCGAGCGGGTGCGGATCGGCGCGATGACCCGGCACCGTGAGCTGCTGGAGTCGGACGAGCTGGCCGCCGTGTTCCCGATCTTCCGGGACGCCGAGCGGGTGATCGCCGATCCGGTGGTGCGCAACCGCGGCACGCTGGGCGGTTCGCTCTGTCAGGCCGACCCGTCCGAGGATCTCTCCGCGGTCTGCACGACGCTGGACGCGAGCTGCGTGATCCGCGGCCCGGGCGGCGCCGAGCGGGTCGTCTCGATGGAGGAGTTCCACGTCGGGCCGTACGAGACGGCGGTCGCGGAGAACGAGATCCTCACCGAGATCCGCTTCCCGTTCAAGCCGGACCGGTGCGGCAGTGCGTACGCGAAGGTCGAGCGCCGCGCCGGCGACTGGGCGGTCGTCTCGGCCGGCTCGGCGGTGTGGCTGGGTGAGGACGGCACGATCGTCGACGCCCGGGTCGGCCTGGCCGCGGTCGGGCCGAACACCACCGGCATCCCGGAGATCTCGGCCGCGCTGCGCGGTCACGAGCCGGCCGAGGAGCTGTTCGAGACGGCCGGTGCGATCGCCGCGAGCAGCTGCGACCCGGCCACCGACCAGCGCGGCAGCGCCGACTACAAGCGCCACCTGGCCAACGAGCTCACCAAGCGAACCCTGCGCAAGGCCGTCGAACGAGCGAGGGGCTGAGTCCATGCAGGTCACCATGATCGTCAACGACGTCGAGGTCACCCGGGAGATCGAGGGCCGGCTGCTGCTCGTGCACTTCCTGCGCGATGTGCTGGCGCTGACCGGCACGCACTGGGGCTGCGACACGAGCAACTGCGGCACCTGTGTCGTCTGGCTGGACGGCGAGCCGGTCAAGTCGTGCACGGTGCTCGCGGCGATGGCCGGGGGCCACGAGGTCCGTACCGTCGAAGGTCTGGCCAAAGGTGCCGAACTGGACCCGATCCAGGAAGGGTTCCGGCAGTGTCACGGCCTGCAGTGCGGCTTCTGCACCCCGGGCATGCTGATGACCTGCCGCGCACTGCTCGACCGCAATCCGGACCCGAGCGAGGGCGAGATCCGCGAGGCCATCTCCGGCCAGATCTGCCGATGCACGGGATACGCGTCGATCGTCCGTTCCGTGCAGTGGGCGGCGGCCAAGGAAGCCGAGGCGGTGACGTCATGACGACCACCAACGATCAGAAACCCATCGGGTACGGCCGGATGCTGCGCAAGGAGGACCCGAGGTTCCTCCGCGGCCGGGGCCGCTACACCGACGACGTGCAGCTCCCGGGCATGCTGCACATGGCCGTGCTGCGCTCGCCGTTCGCGCACGCCCGGATCGTCAGCGTCGACACCACCGCCGCCGAGGCCTCGCCGGGCGTGCGAGCGGTCATCACCGGCGAGACCCTGGCCGGGCTCGGCCTGGCCTGGATGCCCACGCTGTCGAACGACGTGCAGGCCGTGCTCGCCACCGACAAGGTCCGCTTCCAGGGCCAGGAGGTCGCGGTGGTCGTCGCCGACGACCGCTACCAGGCCCGCGACGCCCTCGAATTGATCGATGTGGAGTACGACGTCCTCGACCCGGTCATCGACGTCCGCAAGGCCCTGGCCCCGGACGCCCCGCTGATCCGCGACGACCTGCAGGGCAAGTCCGACAATCACGTCTTCGACTGGGAGACCGGCGACGCCGACGAGACCGAGCGGGTCTTCGCGAGCGCGGACGTCGTCGTCCAGCAGGACATCGTCTACCCGCGCGTGCACCCGGCCCCGATGGAGACCTGCGGCGCGGTCGCCGACTTCGACCCGGTCGAGGGCAAGCTCAAGCTCTGGTCGACCACGCAGGCCCCGCACGCGCACCGCACGCTCTACGCGATCGTGGCCGGCATCCCCGAGCACAAGATCCAGGTGATCTCCCCGGACATCGGCGGCGGTTTCGGCAACAAGGTGCCGATCTACCCCGGCTACGTCTGCGCGATCGTCGGCTCCATCGTCACCGGCAAGCCGGTGAAGTGGATGGAGGACCGCTCGGAGAACCTGATCAGCACCGGGTTCGCGCGGGACTACATCATGCGCGGCGAGATCGCGGCCACCCGCGACGGCAAGATCCTCGCGATCCGGACGAACGTGCTGGCCGACCACGGCGCGTTCAACGGCACGGCGGCCCCGGTGAAGTATCCGGCCGGCTTCTTCGGCGTGTTCACCGGCAGCTACGACATCGAGGCGGCCTACTGCAAGATGACCGCCGTCTACACCAACAAGGCGCCCGGCGGGGTCGCCTACGCCTGCTCGTTCCGCATCACCGAAGCCGTCTACCTGGTCGAACGCATCGTCGACTGTCTCGCCGACGAGCTCGGCATGGATCCGGCGCAGCTGCGCCTGAAGAACTTCATCCGGCCCGAGCAGTTCCCGTACACGACCAAGACCGGCTGGGTCTACGACTCCGGCGACTACGAGCCGACGATGCGCCTGGCCATGGACATGGCCGGGTACGACGAGCTGCGCCGCGAGCAGGCCGAGAAACGCGCCCGGGGCGAGCTGATGGGCATCGGCATCTCGTTCTTCACCGAGGCGGTCGGCGCCGGCCCGCGCAAGAACATGGACATTCTCGGCCTGGGCATGGCCGACGGCTGTGAACTGCGGGTCCACCCCACCGGCAAGGCCGTCGTGCGGCTGTCCGTGCAGACCCAGGGGCAGGGCCACGAGACGACGTTCGCGCAGATCGTCGCCGAGGAGCTGGGCATCCCGCCGGACGACATCGACGTGGTGCACGGCGACACCGACAACACGCCGTTCGGGCTGGGCACCTACGGGAGCCGTTCGACCCCGGTCTCCGGGGCGGCGGCCGCCCTGGTCGCCCGCAAGGTCCGGGACAAGGCCCAGCTCATCGCGTCGGCAATGCTTGAGGTGACCGTCGCCGACCTGGAGTGGATCAAGGGGAGTTTCCAGGTCAAGGGCGACCCGGGCAAGGCGGTGACGATCCAGGAGATCGCTATGCGCGCGCACGGCGCCGGTGACCTTCCGGAGGGGCTGGAGGGCGCGCTCGAAGCCCAGATCTGCTACAACCCGTCGAACCTCACGTACCCGCACGGGGCGTACATCTGCGTCGTCGACGTCGACCCGGGCACCGCCGAGGTGAAGGTGCGCCGCTTCATCGCGGTCGACGACTGCGGCACCCGGATCAACCCGATGATCATCGAGGGTCAGGTGCACGGCGGGCTCACCGACGGCGTCGGGATGGCCCTGATGGAGATGATCGCGTTCGACGAGGACGGCAACTGCCTCGGCGCGTCGCTGATGGACTACCTCATCCCGACCGCGCTGGAGGTGCCGGACTGGGAGACCGGTTTCACCGTCACGCCGTCGCCGCACCACCCGATCGGCGCCAAGGGGGTGGGGGAGTCGGCCACCGTCGGCTCGCCGCCGGCCATCGTCAACGCGGTGATGGACGCCCTCAAGCCGTACGGCGTCCGCCACGCCGACATGCCACTCACCCCGTCCCGCGTCTGGGAGGCCATGCGGGGCCGCTCGACGCCGCCGATCTGATGCTCGCCGAACGCGCATCCCAGCTGGTCGCGGCCCGGCTCCCGTTCGTGCACGCCACCGTCGTCCGGGCCCAGGAACCCACCTCGGCCCGGCCCGGCGACGACGCGGTGATCCTGGCCGACGGCTCGATCGAGGGCTTCGTCGGCGGGGTCTGCGCCGAGACCTCCGTCCGGGTGGCCGCGCTCGACACCCTCAAGGACGGCCAGAGTCTGCTGCTCAGGGTGCTTCCGGAGGACGGCGACACGTTCCCGGAGACGCCCGGCGCGCGCATCGCGGTCAACCCGTGCCACTCCGGGGGTGCCGTGGAGATCTTCCTGCGGCCGGTGCTGCCCCGGCCGTTGGTCGCGGTCCGGGGAACGACCCCGATCGGTGCGGCCGTGCGCGAGCTCGCCGAGTTCCTGGACTTCGAGGTGGCCCCGGCCGGGCTCGCCGGGGTGGCCCCGACCGGGGTGGGCCCGGCCGGGATGGACCCGAGCGGGGTGGGCGCGGCCGGGTTCGCCGGGGTGACCGCAGTGGTCGTCGCCGGGCTCGGACGCGACGAGGAGGCCGCGCTGCGCGACGCGCTCGACGCCGGGGTGCCGTTCGTCGCGCTGGTCGCCAGCCACAAGCGTGGTGCCGTGGTGCTCGACGCGATGGGGCTCACCGATCCCGAGCGGGCCCGGATCCGTACCCATCCGGGCCTGGACATCGGCGCGCGGACCCCGAAGGAGATCGCGCTGTCCATCCTCGCGGAGATCGTCCGGGAGATGCGGACCGGTGGCCTGACCGCCCCCGCGTCACCGGCGGCCCCGGCCGCGGAGCTTCTCTCCATAGGTCCCCCCGTGCCGCTGGAGATGGAGGCTCCGCGGCGGGCGGTCGACCCGATCTGCGGCATGACGGTCGTCGTCGGCCCCGAAACTCCGCACGCCGTCGTCGGCGGCATCGACTTCTGGTACTGCTGCCCCGGCTGCCTGAAGAAGCACGCGGCGGCCTGATGGATCCGGCCCGGCGCTCCGAACAGACGCGCGGCGGCTCGGCGGATCGGGTTTCCGCGCTGGTCATGGCCGCGGGTGGGTCGCGCCGGCTCGGCGAGGCCAAGCAGCTGCTCCCGTTCCGTGGCCGGACGCTGCTCGACGCGACGCTCGACACCGCACGCGCCTGCGGCTGCGCGGAGCTGCTGGTCACCCTGGGCGGTTCGGCGGCGGCGATCCGGGCCACGGTGGACCTTTCCGGCGTACGGGTGGTGGAGAACCCGGAGTTCGGCACCGGCTGCGGCTCGTCCATCCGCTCGGCCGTCCCGCTCGTGGCCACCGACCGCCTGCTGCTGCTTCTGGGCGACCAGCCTCGCGTCCGCCCCGCCGACGCCCGCCGGGTCGCCGCCGTCGACACCCCGATCGGCGTGTGCCGGTATTCCGACGGCCTCGGGCATCCGTTCCTGTTTCGGCGCCCGATCTTCCCCGAGCTGGCCGAGCTGCACGGCGACAAGGCGGTGTGGAAACTGCTGCACTCGGGACGTTTCGAGGTGACCGAGGTGCCGGTGGACGGTCCGATCCCGATCGACGTCGACACCCGTGAGGACTACGAGCGGCTGCTCGCGGAGGACGCGTCGTGAACTCGTACGAGGAGGTCCGTTCCCGTCTCGACGCGGTCGACTACCTGATCGACGACGGGCTCGCGATGGCCGTCTTCCTGGCCCTGCGCCTGGGCAAACCGCTGCTGCTGGAGGGTGAGCCGGGCGTCGGGAAGACGGCCGCGGCCAAGGCGCTCGCCGCCGCGCTGGACACGCCACTGATCCGCCTGCAGTGCTACGAGGGGCTGACCGCCGCCGAGGCGCTCTACGAGTGGAACTACCAGCGGCAACTCCTGGCGATCCGGCTCGCCGAGGCCCGGGGCACGCGGCTGGCCGACGCCGATCTGTTCACCGCCGAGTTCCTGCAGGAAAGAGCAATTCTCCGAGCCGTACGCCATGCCGGCCCCCGCCCGCCGGTGCTGCTTATCGACGAGATCGACCGGGCCGACGACGAGTTCGAGGCGCTGCTGTTCGAGTTCCTCGGGGAGGCCGCGATCACCGTCCCCGAGCTGGGCACGTTCACGGCCGAGCGCCCACCGGTCGTGGTCCTGACCTCCAACCACAGCCGGGATCTGCACGATGCCCTGCGGCGGCGCTGCCTCTACCACTGGATCGAGTTCCCCGGGCCGGCCCGGGCCGCGGCCATCGTCCGGCGGGCCGTGCCGGGCGCGGCCGAGCCGCTGATCGTGGACACCACCGCGTTCGTCGGCCGGGTCCGCGCGCTCGACCTGGACAAGGCGCCCGGCCTGGCCGAGACGATCGACTGGGTGTCCGCGCTGGCCGCGCTCGGCGTCACCGACCTGGTCGAACCGTTGGTGCCGTCGACCATCGGCACGATCGCCAAGACCCCGGCCGACCGCTGTGCCGTGGTCGCCGCCCTTCCCCTCCCTGGAGAACGACCGTGAAGATCACCAACGAGTTCACCGTCCACACCTCGATCGACCGGGCCTGGGAGGTGCTCACCGATCTCGCCGGCGTCGCCCCCTGCCTGCCCGGCGCCCAGCTCACCGGGGTGGACGGTGACGACTACAAGGGCAAGGTGAAGGTCAAGGTCGGCCCGGTGGTCTCCGAGTTCACCGGGACGGCCCGCTTCACCGAGAAGGACGCCGGCGCCTACCGCGCGGTGATCGACGCCAAGGGCCGCGACCCGCGCTCGTCGGGCAACGCGGCGGCCGTGGTGACCGCGGTCCTGACCCCGGACGGCGAGGCCACGAAGGTGAGCGTCGACACCGACCTGAAGATCACCGGCAAGCTGGCCCAGTTCGGCAGCGGCATGATCAAGGAGATCTCCTCGAAGCTGCTCACCCAGTTCGCCACCAATCTGGAGGCCAAGCTGGCCACCGACCTCCCGGCGCCCACGGCCGTTCCGGAGCCGGCGCCCACTCCGGACACGCCGGCGCCGGCGGCGGTTGCGGATGCTTCGGACGTGCTGGGCGACGAGCCCGGTGCCACCGTTCGCCCGGATCCCTCGGCCGGCGAGGTCGCGTCCTCCGCGGGCCGGACCGAGGTCGCCACCGGAACTCCGGCACCGGTCGCGCCGCTCACCGCGACCCCGGGGCAGACCCCGGCCTCGGCGCAGACCCCGACCTCGGCGCCGGCCGCGACCTCTACGATCCGCGTGACCGTCGAGGACAGTGAACCGGAACCGCTCGACCTGCTCGCGGTCGCGGGCGGCTCGGTCTACAAGCGGCTCGTCCCGGTCGCGGTCGGCGCGGTCGCGGTCGCCGTCGTCATCTGGCTGATCGCTCGCCGCTGACCCCGATGGCGCCCAGCACGAACAACGGCTCACCGCACGGTCCCCGCCGGGTGCTGCGCGGGGCGGACCGGGCGGCTTTCGCGGTCGCGCTCGTGGAGCGGCTCCGGCGGGCCGGGGTGGCGGCCGGGCTGACCGAGACCGGCGACCTGATCCGCGCGCTGGCCAGCACGTCGACCCGGTCGCGGGACGAGATCTACTGGATCGCCCGGGTGACGCTGGTGCGGCGGCACGCCGACCTGCCCGCGTTCGAGCGTGTCTTCGCCGCCGTGTTCGACGACGTCACGCCGCTGCCGCTGACCCGGGACGCCGTCCCGGCCGGGGGCGGTGAGGACGACGTACATCTGCCTGTTCCTGATGCGAACCCGAAGGGCCGGGCGAACGGCGGGCTGCCGTGGGCGACGCTGCCGCCGCCGGTGGAGGCGCGCGACGAACCGGGGGAGGACGACCCGTCCGTACCCGAAATGCGGCCCAGTGCCCTCGCCGCGCTCGCCGAACGACCTTTCGCCGAGCTCGACGCCGCGCGGCTGGAAGCCCTGGCCGGGGTGCTCGCGGCCGAGCTGCGCCGGTGGCCGTCGCGTCGCAGCCGGCGGCACGCGGTCGATCCTCGCGGGCACCGTATCGACCTGCGGCACACGATCGCGCAGTCCCGCCGGACCGGGTTCGAGCCGCTGACCGTGGTCCGCCGGCGGGCCGTGCGCCGGCCGCGCCGGGCCGTCCTGCTCTGCGACGTGAGCGGCTCGATGCGGGCCCAGACCGACGCCTACCTGCACCTGATGCGCGCGTTCACCACGGTCACGCGGGCCGAGGTGTTCGCGTTCGCGACGACGCTGACCCGGCTGACCCCGGCGTTGCGGCGGCCGGGGATGCGGGAGGCCGTCACGCACGCGTCCGAGGTGGTGACCGACCGGTTCGGGGGCACCCGCATCGCCTCGAACCTGGCCGCGCTGCTCGACTCCGACCACGGGAACCTGCTGCGAGGTGCCCTGGTCCTGATCGCCTCGGACGGCTGGGACAGTGATCCGCCCGAGCGGATGACCGCCGCGATGAGTCGTCTTCAGCGCCGGGCGCACCGGGTGATCTGGTTGAACCCGCGGGCCGGGGAGCCGGGTTTCGCTCCGAAGGTCGCCGGGATGGCGGCGGCGCTGCCGTTCTGCGACCTGATGCTGCCGGCCGCTACCTTCGGTGACCTGGTCGTTGCGGTGCGCGCGATGCTCGGCGCACATTCTTCAAGTTATAACGCGATTTAACCGGAAAATTTATGGCCGAAGACACGTAACTTTCTCCGCACGGGCGGCGCATGCTGCAGGTAGAGCAAGTGTTGGTTGCGAAGGAGTCGCCGTCATGTTGCTGCAGAAGAGCCCTGCCGAACGCCCGCGGGGAAACGTCACCCAGTCGCCGTCGGCCTTCGCGTCGAGCCGCGCCTATCCACCGATGACCTGGGATCGCCCGAGTCTGGGCAAGTCCGTCGCCGAGGGGCTGGGCGGGATCGGCCGGGCCATGGGCGCCGCCGTCCTGACGGTGGCGGCGCTGATCGTCGTCGGCATGGTCATTGCGTACGTGTTGACGACCGTCGTGCACGCGTTGGGAATCGACGCCTCCGGCGGTTACTGAGACGTCGAGGTGAACCGCAGATCACGGGCGCAGGGCGGCCGCGGCCGAGTCGAACAGGTCCTCCAGCGGGACCGACCCGTCCGCCCTGGTCCACGCCTCCCCGGCCACGTCCAGGCACGTGATCGCGCAGGCGACGAGCGCTTCCGCCCGTACGTCCAAAGGGTTTGAAGGATCGGCGCCGAGCCGGCGCCGCAGCTCGGGCACCAGCGACGCCTGCCACTGCAAGTGCTTCTCGATGTGGCGGGCGCGCAGGGACGGGGTCTCGTACATCATCCGGGAGATCTTGAGCATGGTCGCGGCGTCGTAGGCCTCGTCCTTGATCGCGTGGAACGCGTTCCGCAGCGCGGTCCACGGGTCCTCGTCGGCCGGGCGCTCGGCCAGGGCCCGGGCCGCGAGCTCGCCCTTGGAGCCCAGGTCACCGAGGACGATGTCCTCCTTCGTCCCGAAATAGCGGAAGAAGGATCGCCGTGAGATCCCGCTGGCCTGGGCGATGTCGTCGATCGTGGTCGCCTCGAAGCCGCGGGTCAGGAACAGCTCCATCGCCTTCTGCGCGATCTCGCCGTAGACCGCCTGGCGGGTGCGGTTCCAGAGAGTCATGCCGGCAGTCTAGCAGTCGGTGCCCGCTTGGCACTGAGTGCCAGATGGGCATAGGATGCCGGATATGAAGAATCAGACCGTCCTGATCACCGGCGCCAGCGCCGGCCTCGGCGCCGAGTTCGCCCGCCGCCTCGCCGCCCGCGGCGCGAACCTGGTGCTCGTCGCCCGCCGGGCCGACCGCCTGGAGAAACTGGCCGCCGAGCTGACCGGCGTGCGGGTCACCACGATCGCCATGGACCTCGCCGTCCCGGATGCCGGCGCCGCACTGAGCGCGGCCGTCGCCGCCGAGGGCGTGACCGTCACCAGCCTGATCAACAACGCCGGCTTCGGGACGCAGCAGACGTTCCACGAGCGGGACGCCGCGCACGTCGACAACGAGGTCGCGCTCAACGTGTCCAGCCTGGTCAGCATCACCCACGCGTTCATCGACCGGCTGCGCGCGGGCGACGGCTTCCTGATCAACCTGGCCAGCGTGGCCGCGTTCCAGCCGAGCCCGCGGATGGCCGTCTACGGCGCGACCAAAGCGTTCGTGCTCAGCTTCACCGAGGCGCTCTGGTACGAGAATCGTGGCTCCCGCCTGCGCGTCATGGCAGTCTGCCCGGGCGCCACCGAGACGGAGTTCTTCGAGGTCGCCGGCCAGGGCGCGGACGGTGGCACCCGCCGGATGCGGGCCGATCAGGTGGTCGACCAGGCGATGCGCGCGCTCGACCGGCGCAACCCGCCGCCGGTGCTCGTGACCGGCGGCATGAACAAGGCGTCCACGGTCGCCGTCCGGTTCTTCAGCCGGCGCCTGGTGACCCGCGCGGTCGGGATGATGATGGACCGCTCCTACAAGAAGGCGGCCTAACTCCAGAGCGTCACGTGCACCGACGGCCGGAACCGCCCCACGTGCACCCCGGCCCCGCGCATCATCGCCTGCAACGCCCGCGGGGTCGTCGCGAACCGGGCCAGCTCGGCCGCCGAGGCCGGCGCACCCGGATCGGCCAGCGTGAACGCGTGCCACACGTCGTCCAGCGTGGTGTGCGGCCCGCTGAACTGCACCAGCCGCCCGGCCCGGATCTCCGCCGCGACGGTGAAGTTGAGCGCGGCGGCCACCCCGCGACCGCGTTTCGCCTCCTCCAGCGCGGCCGCGTGACTCTGGAAGATCTGCTGATGCTCGTCCGGCACCGACAGCCGGCGCAGCAGCATCCGGATCGCGCTGCCGTCGGCCGCCGCCGACGGCCCGAGCAGCCACATCTGCTCGCGCAGCTGCCGCGCCGACGGCTGGGTGCCCGCGAGCGGATGATCCGGGCCCGCGACCAGCACGATCCGATAGTTCATGACCGGCCGCCCGCTGATCGCCGGATCCGGGACCTTGGGCGCCGGCCCGATCGCGATGTCGATCGCCCGGCTCTGCAACAGCGAGGCGAACGCCGCCGGATTCCGCACACTCAACTCCACGTCCAGGTCGGCGGCCCGCCCGGCGAACAGCTCGATCAACCCGGGCGCGGCCTGCTCGGCGAAGAGGCTCGACGCGCCGACCCGCAACAGCCGCCGCCCGCGGCCGGCCGCGCTCACCTCCAGGACCGTGATGTCCTGCAGGCCGAGCAGCTCGGCGGCCCGGCTGGCCAGCCGCAACCCGCCCGGGGTGAACGCCAGGCCGCTGGCCGTCCGCGTGAACAGCTGATCGCCGAGCTCCTTACGGAGCTGCCCGATGTGGAGCGAGACGGCTGCCTCGGACACCTCCAGGTGCGCGGCGGCCAGCTTGACCGAACCGAGGCGGACAACCGCCGAATACGCCCGTAACTGAGTGGGGGTCACAACGCTGCCATCCCCCTATGGAGTGACCGTGAGCTCTCCCGAAATCTAGCGCACATGCTGGATGATCTCGGCATGTCGACATTCCGATCCAGCGATGGCGTCGAGATCTTCTACGAGATCTGGGAGAACCCGTCCGACCGGCCGCCGGTGCTGCTGCACCACGGCTTCATCGCGGACGGGCGGACCAACTGGGTGCTGCCCGGCGTCGTCGCCGCGCTGACCGCCGCCGGCCGTCGCGTGGTGGCGATCGACGCGCGCGGCCACGGCCGCTCCGGCAAACCCCACGACCCGGCCCTCTACGGCGAGTCCCGCATGGCCGGCGACGTGATCGCGCTGCTCGACCTGCTCGGCATCACCGAGGTCGACCTGGTCGGCTACTCGATGGGCGCGATCGTCTCGCTGCTCACCACGATCCGCGACCCCCGCGTACGCCGCCTGGTCGTCGGCGGGGTCGGCGCCGGCGTCGTCGAGGTCGGCGGCCTCGACACCCGCGTGATCGGCGGCGAACGCCTCCTGCACGCCCTGCGCACCGACGACCCGACCACGGTCACCGACCCGGCCGCGGCCGGCTTCCGCCAGTTCGTCGAAGCCGTCGGCGGCGACCGCCTGGCCCTGGCCGCCCAGGCCGCCGCCGTCCACGCCGCCCCCATCCCCCTGGAGATGATCAAGGTCCCGACGCTGGTCCTGGCCGGCACCTCCGACCCACTCGCGACCCGCCCGGAAATCCTGGCCGAGGCGATCCCCGGCGCCGCCCTGCACACGGTCCCCGGCGACCACATGTCGGCCCTGCGCGCGCCCGACTTCGTGCCCACGCTCACTGATTTCTTGAACAACTGACATTTGCGCGTACGGGGTGAGCGGACACGCCCGCCCAGCCGACCTAGCACACCCGGCCCCGGTTCGGTGGTTGTCCACAGAAGCGGGTTGTCCACAGGCCGGCCCGCCGCCCGCCCACTTTTCCGCGATAATGGTCGGCGGGCGGTCTGCCCCCTCGGTTGGGGTGGGGACCGGAACTCGGCCCGCCTGATCTCACAGCATGCCGTCGTCCCGCCCGGTCCCGCCCGTCGCCCGTCGCCCGTCGGCGGCCTGCGGTTGCGGCCTGTGCTCCCGCCTGCTCGTCGGCGGTCGCCTCCTGGCGGCCGCGCGGCTCGGAATGCCACATACCCGTGGCCGTCCCCGACGGCTGTCGCCGGGTGCACTTCCCAGCCCGCCCTCCGGGCATTGTTCCCAGCCGGTCGCGGTCGCCACCAGCCGTGTTGACCACCACCAGCACCAGCCGACCTGGGCGAGCTGGTGCTGGCGGCTGTCAGTGAGCCCTGTTGTCGACCGTCAGCGCCAGCTGGGCAGGCTGAGCTGGTGCTGGCGGTTGTCAGCGAGCCCTGTTGTCGACCGTCAGTGCCAGCCGGCCAGGCTGAGCTGGTGCTGGCGGCTGTCAGCGAGCCCAGATGACGACCCTCAGCGCCAGCTGGGCGGGCTGAGCTGGTGCTGACGGCTGTGTCTGGGCGACGCCGCCCGGCCCGATCGAGCGCCCCGCAGCCGCACCGGCTGTCACGGGTACGCCCGCGTCAACCGCAGACGAGCCTGCCGTCCACCACCCGGCACGTCTTCTGATACCCGTGGGTGTAGAGAGCCGCCCCCACCCACGAATACCCCACCGCCGATTCCCGCCGAGGTGTCACCGCCACAAAGTTGGCCTGGTCATCGGTGCTGCCCGTGCCGTCGTACCGCGCCACCCGCGGATACGGATAGACCGGCCGTGTCCGCCCGGTCGTCGACGCCACGATCTTGAACGGGGTGGCACCGGTCTCCACCCAGGACATCACCGGTGTCAGGACGTCGAACGTGTTGGGTCCGACGCCGCCACCGCAGTGGGCCATGCCGGGGAGCAGGTACAGCTCGGCGAAGCTGTCGACGGTCCGCGCCCCCATCGTCGTGCGCATGGCGTCCCAGTAGTTCAGTGTCGCCTGCGGCGAGATGTGCTGGTCGGACCATCCGTGCCAGAGGATCAGTTTGCCGCCGGAGCGCCGGAAGCGGCTCAGGTCCGGGTCGGTCGCCGACAGATAGTCCGAGGTCTGCACGGTCGTGCGGAACGACGCGATGGTGAACCGCAGGTCGGTCAGTTGATAGGTCGGGTCGGCCACGTTGCGGTAGGCCAGGTACCGCAGGAACGACAGCGCGATGTTCTCGCTGAACGTCACCTGCCCCTGGGCGGCCGGCACGAACAGGGTCCAGTCCAGCTCGGAGCCCCATTCGTGGGAGATCTCCTGTTCGAGCCGGTTGCCGTGCGCGTCGGTGGCACCGTCGTGCAGGCGGCGGACGACGGCCGCCTGCGCCGGGGTCAGGCAGTTCGCCGTGTCCGGGCAGACGATGGTGTTCGGATCGAACCGGCAGTTCCGCGGATCGTCGAGCACCCCGTCCACCAGGCCGTCGAGCCCGTCGCACTTGCGCAGCACAGCCGCGTGGATCAGCGGCAGCTTGTCGGCGAGCAGGATGTAGTTCCCGTCGGCGTCCTTGTTGGCCAGCACGTTCCACGCGTGGTGGAACGTGTTCTGCACGACGATGTTGCCGGCCGGCGCCCCGGCCGCGATACCGTCGAAGTCGTCCGGGTAGCGTTGCGCCTCCATCAGCGCCTCGCGTCCGCCGTCCGAGCAGCCGTCGAAGTAGCTGTAGGCCGCCGCCCGCCCGTAGAAGTGCCTGATCAGCGCCTTGGCGACCTGCGCGGTCACGTGCACGCCGCGGTAGGCGAAGTCGATCAGCGCCTGCGGATTCCCGGCCGCCCACGATCCGTCGTTGAGTCCCTGGTGACCCATGTCGGTGGTGGCGCTCGCGATCGTCCCGTCGGTCACGGGTTCGCAGGTCGCCGCCTGCGTGTACCCGATGGTGGCGCTCCCGCACAGCCCGCCGCACCCGGTCTGCAGGTAACGCTGCGTCCACCCCTGGGTCGGCAGCCGCATCACGAACGTGTTCGCCGGCGCGATGGTGCCGACCACCGAGCAGTACGGCGCGGGCGCACCCGCGCTGGTCACGGTCGCCGACCGGATCGTCACGGGCGCATCGGTGGCCCCGCTCAGATCGAGCCGCGCGACGGCGGCGCAGTCCATCACGGGCCGGACCGCCTTCAGGCCGGCCAACCCGGAATGACCGGAAGCGATCGCCGGCGAGCCGCCACCCGGCAGCAACAGTGTGGTGACAGCCAGAAGAACGGTCGCCCGCCGGAGGGCACCGCGCACCGGCCGGTTCACCGTAGCCACCGGACCGTGCTCGGACCGGATCGGGACGTATCTGGGCTGGTCAAGGCCGCAGTGGACATGCGGGATCTCCCGTCATCGACGTTGGTGACATCCCTGGCGCCAGAGCTGGTACTTCGTTGCCGCAACGTGTCAAACGATAAGTCTCGATACACTCCCGAAACAAGATGGCGACCAAAATTGTCAACAATCTAGTCCCCGTAGAAGCGCTGCTAGATCCACTACAAACCCCGCGACCACTCGGATTGTCAATCATCCAGCGCGCCGCCTGCTCTGCTTCCCGACCCCAAAACCGATTTCCCCGTACGGCAACAAGAGTCCGAACGGCCCGCGACCGTCCGGCGTCGCGACGCGCGTGCCCGGGTGGCCAGGGCGGCGGTGGTGACGACGTACGGGAAATGAGGTTTTGAAGGTTTTGAAAAGCTCTGCCATCACATCGGGGGATTTCCGGTGATCTGCGAATCACCGATGCTCATGTAGTGGCGCGTTTCCTGATCTGGCTCTCCGGCGCCGACGTCGAAACCCTGGCGCGCAGCCCGCGGGAGCGGCGCAAGTTCTCCGGGCTCGGCGGCGTCGTGCTGACCACCGCGTGCATGGCCGCCATCTCGGCCGGGTTCGCGCTGCACAACGGCGCGCGGGCCCCGCTCTGGGCGGCGCTCCCGGTGGCTCTGCTCTGGGGTCTGGCCATCGCCAACCTGGACCGCTGGCTGGTCGCCGCCGCGTCCCGCCGCGAGCACTGGTGGCAGAACCTGTTCACGCTGCTGCCGCGCCTGCTGCTGGCCCTGGTCATCGGCGCGGTGGTCTCCACCCCGCTGGTGCTCTGGATCTTCCAGCGCGAGATCCAGGCCCAGCTCACCGTCGACCAGCAGGCCGACCGCAACCGGTTCGAGACGGCGCTGCGCGCGGACACCCGGTTCGCGGCCATCCCCGGTCTGGAGTCCGAGGTGGCCCGGCTGCAGCGGGTCGCGGCCGGCGCCGAGATCGACGACGTGGTCGGCCAGGATCCGGCGGTGGTGGCGGCCAAGGCCGATTTCGATCAGATCGACAAGCGGTGGACGCAGGCCGAGGCCGACGCGCTGTGCGAGTTCGACGGCAGTTGCGGCTCCAAGCGCAAGGGCGGTGGCTCGGCCTATCAGAAGAAGCTGCAGTACGCCCGTGACCTGCGCATCCAGCGTGACGCGGCGTCGGCCAAGCTGGACGCGGCCCGCAATGCCGCGCTGGCCCGGCAGACCACGGCGAGCACCGGGCAGCAGGCCGACGCCCGGGGTGGCCTGCCCGCCAAGCAGGCCGAACTGGCCCGGCTCAAGCAGCTCAAGGCCGCCGAGGAGGACAGCTACCTGGTCGACAGCCGCAACGACCGGGGACTGCTGGCGCAGATCGAGGCGCTCAGCGAGATCACCGGGCGCAACGGGACGCTGAAGACCGCGTACCTGACGCTGCTGCTGTTCATCACCGCCGTCGAGATCCTGCCGGTGTTCACGAAGTTCCTGCTCAACATCGGCCCACCGACGCCCTACGACCAGATCTTGGCGGCCGGCGAGAAGTCCGACGTGGAGCTGGCCACGACCACGCTCAAGGTCGAACGCGAGCAGCGGGAGAAGGAGTTCGCCGAACGCTCCGAGCGGGAGGCGACCATCGGGGCCGAGCTGCGGGACAAGGAGCTGCGCCGGTGGCGGGCCGGTGAGCTGCGGCGGCTGAGCGGCCGGCCGGACGCGACGCCGGCCCGGCGGCCCCGGACCGGTTCGCGCTCCGAGCGGACGACGACGGCCGGCTACAACGACTGGCCGGACGACGAGCTCGGCGGCCGGACCACCGGCGGCCGGACGACGGTGCTCGGCCCGGGCCCGGCGGCGGCCGACGGCGGGGGAGACGAGGACGGCACCGACAGCGTGGGCTGGCGTTTCCGTCAGGACTGACCCGGAGGGTTGCGCGGCGGCTCCCGCTCGATCTGCGTGGGCGGGGAAGGCGACGTCGCGGCCGGTGAGGGTGTCCGGGGCCCGGGATCGGCCGGCTTCGGGTCCGGCGCCAGGATCAGGATGACCACCATCGCGGCCAGCGTGACCACCGCGACCGCGGCCACGGCCAGGGTGTTGGTCCGGCTCCAGCCGCCGGCGTCGGCGGTCTCGGCCGATCGCTCCGGCACCGGGACGGCGACCGGCGGGCGGTTGATCAGGTCGCGCAGCTCGGCCGCGGTCCGGTGGTCGCCGCCGCTCAGCGACCGGATCAGATCCTCGGTCGTCTCCAGCGGCAGCGGCGGCAGCTCCCCGGCGATCTCCCGGATCAGCTGGACCGGCACCCGGCACAGCCGCAACTCGTCGCGGGCGGCCGCGGTCACCTGATGATGGCGGCGCAGCTCGCTGACGATCACGTCGGTCCGGATCGGGAACAGTTCGGGCGCGTCGGACACGAGCAGCCCGGCCGAGAGCAGCCACTCGCGGGCCGACACCAGGTCCAGCGACGACTTCCAGGGCCGGCGCGAACGCCACCAGTGCTGGGCGTGTTCGCGCCGCTCGTCCGGCGTGCACACGGTCATCAGCAGGTCGGCGAGCCGGGCGAGCCACACGTCCGAGCCCGGGTCGCGGCCGGTCGGCAACCCGAGCGGGTTCTGGTCGGTCCGGTCCTGGGCCTGGATCAGGCCGGCCAGCAGTTCGCGTTCCAGCGCCGACTCGATCCCCGGCATCTCGGTCAGGATCCGGCGGGCCTGCTCGGGCTGCTCGGCCGCGGCCTTGCGCACCTTGTCCAGGTGGCGGCCCCGGACCAGCTCCTCACGGCCGTGCCGGCCGCCGAGCATCTCCAGGACCTCCTCCTGGCGCACCGGCAGGGCGGTCCCGCGGCCCTGCCGGATCAGCTCGATCAGGCTCATGTCGCCGCGCCGCCGCCCCGGGTGGGGCCGGCCCTGCGCGGCGCGGACCACCAGCCGCTCGAAGCTCTTCTCGGCCGCCGGGTCGTCCAGGTAGGCGGCCACCTGCTGAGGGGTGACCGCGCCACCGGCGAACGTCTGCCGCACGGCCCGCCCCAGATCCGGCTCCCATTCGTGGAAGTCGTCCGGCCAGCGCCCGGCGACGACCCGGGGGCTGCCCGCGCCCGGCGGCTGCAGCAGGCAGGTCGACCACGACCAGCGGCGGGCCTCGGTCTCCGGCACGATCCCGAGCGCGCGGCGGATCACCCAGGCGGTGTCCGCGGGCGGCCGGGCGATCGGGATGACCCGCTGCCCGAGCAGCACCCCGCCCAGCACGACGCTCAGCAGGCCGGGCGGCGGTTCCTCGGCCGGCGGGTCGCTCGGCTCGGCGACCTCCAGGACGCCGCGCTTCCAGCTCTCGTACGCGTCCATCCCGGGCGGGGCGAAACCGAAACGACAGGCGCCGGCCACCCCGTACGGGCCGCGCCGCCCCTGGACCACGAAACACCAGGTCTTGGCGTTGCCGACCGGCACCCGGCGCAGCGTCCAGACCGGGTGGTCGCCGGTGCGGCGCAACCCTTCGGGCGGCTGGCTCAGGTCGTCGTGCAGCAGCGCCTCGGCCGCCGCCCAGTACTCCGGCCCGACGTCACCGGAGTCGCGCCCCTGCGGGCTGAAGCCGGTCCCGGTCACGTCGGCCCACTCCACCTTGACCATTCTCATCGGCGCGCCCTCTCCAGCACGGCCAGCAGCAGCTGGGTGAGCCCGGCGGCCCGTTCGTTGATCGGCGGGAAACTCTCGTCCGGGTCGCGCGGCTCCAGCTGCTCGTCGTTCTTGGCGACCGGGACCGTGGTCAGCGGCGAGCACAGGAAGTAGCGCAGGGTCAGCCACGCCTCCTGGTGCATGCTGTTCAGCGCGTCGCGCTGGCCCAGCGCGAACGCGATGCCGCACCCGACCGTGGACATCACCAGGTCCCGTAGCAGGACGTGGCCGTCGGTGCCGGGCCGGCGGGCCGAGTCGAGATGTTCGTCGAGCGACGGGATCCGCAGTGCCTGCGGATGTTCGGCGATGCTGCCGGCCGGGATGTTCACCTTGGTCTCCAGACCGTCGTGGACCAGGTTCCAGAACTCGGTGTCGGCCGAGTAGTGCCGGACCAGCCCGGCGGCGATCTGCTCGACCCGGCGGCGGCGCCCGGACTCGGGCGCGTTGAGCGAGCCGAGCAGGTATCCGAGCAGCTGGCCGGCCCCGGCGTCCGGGGTCAGGCGCCCGGCCGACCAGCGGTTCAGGGTGAAACCCAGGTACGTCGCGGCGCCGGCCATCACCTCGCCGGGCGCGCCCAGCCCCTCCAGGCCGCAGCCCTTGCGCAGCGCGGCCCGGATCAGGTCGCACTTGCTGATCGTGATCAGCATCTGCAGCGGGCGGCCCTCGGCGTCGGCGATCGGCCCGTCGATGACGGTGATCTTCTCGCCGATCCGGTTCTGGATCGCCTCCCGGTTCACCCGGACCGTGTCGGCGCTCGACCGGTCCACCGTGCCGGGCCGCAGGTTGCCGCCGAGCTGCAGCGACTTGTCCAGGTTGGGGTCCTCGGCCAGCCGCATCCAGCGGCGCGAGCCGGAGGCCACGGCCGGGTCGAGCACCCACATCAGCGCGTCGAACGAGCGCAGCATCCGCGACTCGCGCCGGTTCACGCCGTCCTCGGTGAACAGCTCGCCCGGCAGGTCGGCGATCCCGGTCCAGGTGCGGTGGTCGCCGCTGTCGGTGCGCAGCACGAGCGGCTGCCGGAAACCCTTGCCCCAGTTGTCGGCCCGCCGGCCGCCGTCCAGCACGACCTTGCGGACCATGGACTGGATGGCGTTGAGGGCGCGCGGGAAGCGCCGCTGCATGATGCCGAACGGGTAGGCGGCGCTCTCGGTGCCGCTGGGGTGGATGGCGGTGCCGTCCTTGCGGGTCATGTCGTACCGGTCGGTCCAGGTCCGGGTCGGCAGCTTCTCCAGCGGGCTCAGCTCGCGCGGCCGGATCCGGGCCGGGTCCTGCTCGGCGTGCCACGAACCGCGCATGTCCAGGTTCTGATGCAGGGTCCGGATCAGCAGGTACGTCTTCCCGCTGGCCGGCGATCCGACGGTCGCCACCACGTTGAAGTCGTCGACCCGCTGCCGCACGTCGCGGTGGCGTTGCGTCCCGCTGTGGAAGGCCGGGGTCGCGTCCGGGAAGATGTGCCCGTCCCCGCAGAGCAGGTAGACGTAGTCCACCGAGTGCGGGTTGAACGGCGGGTCGGTCGACTCGGCCGGCGGGTAGTTCCCGGCCAGCATGGTGACCCGCCACCCGGCCGGTCCCTGCCCGGTCGAGTCGTCCACCTCCAGCCGGAACGACGGCGAGTGGACGAACCGGCCGGTCTCCCGGTCGATCGGCGGCGCGGTGTCGCCCAGCGCCGAACCGCAGACCGGGCAGTGCGTGCCGAACCGGCGGGCCACGTCGTCGCGGGGCGTGCGGGCGCTCACGACAGCGCCCGGATGGTGACGAACGTGATCACGGCGCCGAGACCGCCCAGGGTGACTCCGACGGCCGTACCCCAGCGCCGTCCTTCTCGGGCCGCGACCGCCAGATAACCGGCGACCGCGAGCCTCACCTCCGCCAATTCGTCGTCCTCCCGAGCTTCCGGGCCGGTGTCCAGCCACCGGCCGAATTTGTGCTGGTACGGCGCGAACGTGTCCTCCGGGTGGCCGCACCGCTCGGCCACCCGGCGGCGCAGGGCGGCCCGGAGACGGTCCGGCAGATCGGTGAGCACGGCTACCGTCCGATCACGAACGCGCCGAGCGCGACCACCGCCGCGCCGCCGGTCAGCCCGGCCCCCCAACCCCACGCGGCCAGGCGGAACCGGCGGGCCGCGGTGGCCTGCGCCCCCTGCGCGATCGCCGAGTAGGCCAGCCGCACCCGCTGGTTGCGCCCGGCCGGATGGGCCCGCGCGGCGATCCGCACCCGCTCCACCTCGGCGTCGCTGACCAGCCCGGAGATCGGAACGGCGGTGCGCCGGACGGCCCGTACCGGGTCCCCGCAGCGGGCCTCGGCGGCGCGCACCCGGTCCAGCCAGCCGGCCGCCCAGGGCGCCGGATGTTCGAGCGCGATCTGCCCGTGCGGCCCGGTCCCGAACGGTTCGGCCAGCACCTCGCGCAGCGGCTGCCACCGGTCGTCCGGCCAGAGCGCGGCCAGGGCCCGGGCCACCCGGTCGCCGCTGTCGGCGATCCGGCCGCCGTCGCGGTCCTCCGGGTCCTCGGCCAGCAGCACCCGGTCCACCCACTCGCGCCCGGCCAGGGCGCTGAGCAGCACGGTCAGGAATCCGAAGCGGTCCTGGGCGTAGAGCAGGCCGGCCGAGAGCGCGTGGTCGCTCTCCCGGATCCCGCGGTACGCGTACCGCGGCGACGACCGCACCCGTGGCGGCGGCGGGTCGGCCCGGGTCGCCGCGTCGGTGTCGATGAGCACGTAGTCGGTGCGGCCGCCGTACGTGCAGCGGCACACGTTGTCCGGCTTGATGTCGCAGTGCACCCAGCCGTTGCCGTGCAGATGGTCGAGCCCGGCGGCCAGGGTGGCGAACGCCTCCAGGTGCTCGGTGGCCGGGTGCGAGTTGGTGTCCTCCCAGGTCAGCTCGTCGATCCGCGGGGAGACGGCGAACAGGATCTCCTCGGGGCGCACCGTGGTGCCGAGCCAGTCCGGCAGGTGCCGCCGCAGCCGGGCGACGATGTCCTCCTCGGAGGCGCCGAGCACCGTCCGGACGAAGTCGTCGATCTTGTCCAGGCCGCCGTCGCCACGGACCACCTGCACCGGGACGACCGCCCAGGGCGGCTCGATGGCCTGCCGGCGGCGCGGCGCGGGCAGGTAGCTGTTGACCCGCTGCAACGCGGCCGCCTGCTGGTGCAGATGCCGGCGCAGCAGGCCGGCGTCGGGCCCGCTGGCGCAGCGGTAGATCTTGACGT
This sequence comes from Actinoplanes sp. HUAS TT8, assembly GCF_051380535.1. Classification (NCBI taxonomy): domain Bacteria; kingdom Bacillati; phylum Actinomycetota; class Actinomycetes; order Micromonosporales; family Micromonosporaceae; genus Actinoplanes; species Actinoplanes sp. HUAS TT8. The sequence continues at coordinate 788,029 of NZ_CP195646.1, forward strand.
GCCAGTGCCGCCAGCCGTCGCTCTCGTTGTCGGCGGTGGTGAAGATGACCTCGGCCTCGATCTTGACGAGCCGGCCGCCCGAGTCGTCCGGGCGGACCGCGAAGTCGACCTGTTTGGGCGGGCCGGAGCGGGGCGGGGCGATGATCAGGTGGGCCCGCCGGGAGAATCCGTCGATCTCGATCGTCAGTGGACGGGGGCCGGGGTCAGACATGGTTTCCCTCCCAGTCGACGTGGTAGCGCAGCACGGTCACGGCGTCCCGGTCGTGGTACTCGATCTCGCCGGCCGCCCCCGCCCCGACCGGTCCGCCCGGGTGCAGGTCGACGCCGTCCACCCGGATCCGGTAGCGCGGGCGCTGCCCGGACCGGGCGAAGTCGAGCCGTCCGCGGTGGTTGCGCACCAGCAGCAGGGGACCGCGGGGCAGCCAGGCCGCGTAGGCCGGCAGCGGCAGTTGCCCCGGCCCGGGCAGCCGGCCGACGGCCAGCCAGTGGGCGGCGGCGCCGATCCGGCACGGCCAGACGAACGTCCGGTCGTAGCGCAGGGTCAGCACCGCGACCGAGAAGTCCTCGGCGGCCAGCGGCTGGGTGTCCTCGGCGGACGGGGTGCCGGAGGTGACGTCGAACCGGTGCCCGGGCGGCGGCAGCCCGGTGGCGACCGGGAAGCCGATCGACTGCACGTCGGCGCCGGGCAGCAGGTTGCGCACGTGGTCCTGCGCGGTCCCGTGGATCCACTGCACGGTCTCGGGGGTCAGCGTCCGTACGGTCGTCACCACGATCCGCACGCGCAGCCCCCGAGTGTCCCGCCCGGACGCGTTGTGCAGGTTGCACCAGGTCTCGATCGCTTCACGGAAGGCGTGCCGGACGTCGCGTTCGTGCATCACCGGTCTCCGATCCAGGTGCGTAGCGCGGCGAGGATCCGCCCGGTCCGGTCGTCGGCCACGGCCGCGTCCGGGGTGTCGACCCGCACCGCGAACGCGACGGTGCCGGGCTCGGCCCAGCCGGTGCTCCAGTGCGCCGAGCCGTCGGCCCGGTTCCGCAGCCGCAGCCCGTCGACCGGCAGGTAGGAGCCGGGGAACACACCGTCCGGGGCGGCCACCTCGGGACCGGTCGGGACCTTCTCGGTGATCCCGGTGGCCGGGTAGGTGACGCTGTCGACCAGGCGCGGGCGCACCGGCCGGCCGCCCTGGGCGACGGCCCCCGCGCCGGCCGCGGCGTCGAGCGTCGGGCCGGGGTCGGCGGCCGGCGGATCCGGTTCGGTGTACGACAGACGCCAGCAGCCCTTCTGGCCGCCGCCGTCCCGGGACCGGCGCACGCAGGACGGGTCCCGCTCGGAGTCGTGGACCAGGTCGCCGGGCTCCGGCCGTACGTAATAGGGGTGTTTCCCGGCGAAATCCTCGGCGGTCTCGTCGTCGACCGGGGGCGCGTGGCGGGTCGTCCGGTTGTCGGCGCGGGCCAGGACGCGCCCGTCGGTGAGGTCGAGGACCGCGACCGAGGCCGGCACGTCGCCGCGCGCCGCGACGGCCAGCGCGTGCTGCAGATCGGCGTCGAGGGTCAGCGCGAGACCGCCGTCGACCCGGTCGCGCTCCGGCGGCAGCAGGCGGCGGCTCAGCCGGGCGCCCGCCGAGAAACCGGTCACGCCCGGGTAGTCGCTCTCCAACTGCCCGGTCAGCCCGGCCACGTCGTCCCCGGTCAGCCCGCCCGGCTGGTCCGGCTCCCAGCGGTGGGTCGGCCGGTCCAGGACCAGGCGGTGATCGCCCGGGAAGGTGAGCGCAACCCGGGTCCGGGCCAGCGCGATCCGGTCGGTCGAGCAGGTCCTCGGGTCGGGCGGGTCGGTCTCCAGCCCGGCCCGGTCGGCCGGTCGGCCCGGGCAGAGCGGGCGGCGCTGGGAGTAGACCCGCAGCCCGGCCGGCGCCGCGTACGGCACGAGCGTCAGCACCACCACGATCCCGCCCAGCACCCCGGCGGTCGCGGTCGTGCTCACCACCCGCCGCGGCGCCGCGGTCGCCGGCATCGACCGGCGCGCGCCGGCCAGCACGATCACGACCCCGATCAGCAGGGCCAGGGTCGACTGCCCGCCGCGGGACAGCAGCGGCGCCGGGATGCCGGTGTGCGGGACCACGTTCGCCGTCGTGGCCAGCACGAACAGGTACTGCCCGGCGATCATCGCGCCCAGCCCGGCCGCGAACAGCCGGGCCGTCCGGTCGTGCTCGGCCGCCCGGACCAGACCGGCCGCGAGGATCAGCGTGAGTGCCCCGGCGGCGATCACCACGAGCGCGCCGAGCTTGTTCCAGACGACCGCGAGGACGAAGTCGGTCGCGCCGGCCGAGACCTGGCCGGACACCCGGTCCCGGACGCCGTTGCCCCACAGCCCGCCGTCGGCGGTGGCCGCGAGGGCCCGGGCGAGCTGGGAGTCCTCGCTCTCGGCGTCGGCCTTGAGCGAGCGCAGGCAGGCCACCCGGCCGGGCGGGACCGCCACGTCCGGCGGCACCGCGACGATCACGCAGGCGGCGTCCCAGCGGAACCGCCACGGATCGCTCCAGACCCGGCCGCGCTCGCCCACGTAGTTCGTGCCGAACAGCGTCACCATCCCGCCGATCAGCACCACCGCGATGCCGATGAACAGGCGATAGGCCAGGACGAGCCGGACCGCGGGCGGCTCGGGCTCGCCGGCCACCCGGTCCCGGTCGATGTTGTACCGGGTCGCCGACCAGGTGACGCCCATCGTGATCAGCGCGGCGGGCACGATCGTGCCGAAGTCGTGCCGCAGCCCGCTGGCCACCGCGACCAGCCCGAACAGGGCGATCGGGACCAGCAGGAAGCGGCTCGCGCGGTAGCTCGCGACCAGCGCCGGCCGCCGCCACAGCCCGCCCGGGGCGCGGTGGATGCGCAGCAGGGAGCGGAACAGGCGGACGTCGTGGAACCGGTAGCCGTCCCGGGCCACCAGCACCGCCAGGGCGCCGCAGAGCAGCAACTTGCCGTACTCCGGGGTGGCGATCGGGCCGAGCGTCAGAGCCGGCCCGCCCGCGCCGGTCAGCAGTGGCAGCAGGAAAGGCGCCGCGACCGCCGGCGCGATCCAGCCCGGAGGCCACTGCGGGAGCCGCTTCGGGAAAAGGCGAATGCGATTCCGGAAATGGAGCGCGACAATCACGATCAGCAGGCCGAGCAGCGGTTGGATCAAAACCGACCAGGCCGTACGGAGATTGTCCGCCCCGAGCGCCGCCGAGAATCGCACCCGAGGATCGGGCGCCACCACCAGCCGGACCGCGAGCAGCAGTCCGAACTGGAGCAGCAGCGTCCCGCCGGTCAGCACGGCCAGCACCGGCCCGCGGATCGACCCGTCGTCGCACCGGGTCAGCCGCCGCCCGTGGTGCCCGAGCACCAGCGCGACCGCCGTGACGGCCGGCACCCACAGTGCGTAGGCGGCCCCGGCCAGGAAGAACGGCACCGCGACGAGCACGTGCGGCACCCAGAGGAACAGCCCGTCGGCCCGGGTGAGCGCCGGCACGCGCAGCCGTGGCCGGAAGAGCAGGCGGCCGGCGGCGACGGCGGCCCACCCCAGACCGGCGAGGACGAGAAGCCCGTCACGCGCCGGCCCGGCCAGCAGATCCATGATGAGGAGCCCGTTGTTTTTCAGGCCCTCAGGATATCGGCGGAAAACGCGCGATTAACGCTCGCGGGTGACCGCCGATCGGCTATTGTTCCCGTTTATCGAAAACCGATTGTGCTGAATATATATCAGGCCCATTCCGATTCGGCGACCGGCGGCGTCCCGTGCGTGTGGAACGTCTCGATGGTCTTCAACCCCCAGGCCTGGCCCTTGGCCCGCTCGGCCTCGGTCCAGGTGACCACCTCGTGGTCCGGGGCGAGCAGCAGACGGGCCCCCGCGTTGCAGAGCTCGATGCGGTTGCCGCCGGGCTCGTAGACGTACAGGAAGAACGTCTGCTGGATGGCGTGCTTGTGCGGCCCGGTCTCGATGTGGACACCCGCCTCCAGGAACACGTCGGCCGCCCGCAGGATGTCCTCGCGGGTGTCGGTGGCGAACGCGATGTGGTGCAGCCGCCCCTTCGAGCCGGTCCAGTCGCGGGTGTAGACGACGTCGTACGACTTGTCGCTGAACGTGTACCAGACCGCGGCCTTCACGCCGTTGTCCAGCACGATCTGCTCGCTGGCCCGCCCGCTGAGCGTCTCGCTCAGGAACGTCTCGTTCTCCGGCACGTCCCGGGCCAGGAAGTTGACGTGGTCGAGCCGGCGCACGTTGGAGCCACGGCCGGGGAACCGGGCCGCCTGGTTCTTCAGCGACGGCCGGCTCTCGTCCGAGGCGACGTACCGCTGGGTCTCGAAGTAGAGGCCGAACCGGTGCCCGTCCGGGTCGGTGAAGTGGTAGACCGGCCCGTAGGCGGGCTCGTCCTTGCTCCACCCCTCACCGAGGCCGGCCGCCTCGATCGCCGCGACCCGCCGCTCCAGGGCCTCCGGGCTGCGCGCGCGCAACCACAGGCGCCCGATCCCGGACGTGTCCGCCGCGGTCACCTTGAGCGAGAACTTCTCGTAGTCGTCCCAGGTGTGCAGGTAGACGCTGTCGCCACGACGATCCACGACCTCCATCGCCATCTGGTCGGTGAAGAATCGCACGGTGTCGTCCAGCACCGGGCTGAAGAGCTCGACCGCGGAGACGTGCGCGACGTCGCGAAGGCGTTCAGTCATGGTCAGACTCCTGACGAGGGTGGACCTGCCCCTCCAGGAGCAGGCGCGCGGTGCTCACGACGGCCGAGCGGCCGACCGTGATCCGATCGCCGGCCGCCTCGACGTCGATCACCACGTCGTAGAAGCCGGTCGGATGTTCGATCCGGATCGTCTCCGGAAGATCATTCAAGAAACACACGCTTCCCGGTACGGCAACAGCGGTCCCCACACTCACCGCGGCCAGCACCCCGATCGAGGCGTGGACCCGGTGCGGGATGAACATGCGGGTGCTCAGCGCCCCACCGTGCGCCGGGGGCGCGACCAGGCACATCTTCGGCACCGTAGCGGCGGCGACGTCGCCCAGCCCCATCAGCCGGCCGGCGATCAGGCGCAGCTCCTCGACCCGGCGCCGCAGCTCGCCGTCCGCCTCCAGCTGGGCCGGGGACTCGTAGCCGGAGACACCCAGGTCGCCGGCGTTCATCAGGACGACCGGCATGCCGTTGTCGACGCAGGTGGCGGGCACGCCGTCCAGGTCGTCGAGGACCCGGCCGGTCGGCAGCAGGCCGGGCGCGACCGAACCGGCGGTGTCCCGGAACTCCACCTCCAGGCGGGCGGCCGTGCCGGGCACACCGCTCAGCGCGGTGTCGCCGGTGTAGCGCACGCGGCCGTCCGGGGTCGGCACGGTCACGACGGCCAGGGCGCCGGTGTTCACCATCCGTACGCGAACAGGCGTTTTTTGATCGTGAGCTTTGACCAGACCGCGCTCGATCGCGAACGGGCCCACGCCGGCCAGGATGTTGCCGCACGGCTGTTCCGCGCTGACGATCGGCTTGTCGACCTGGACCTGCAGGAACAGGTAGTCGACGTCCGCCTCCGGGTCGTCCGAGGGGCTGATCACGGCGACCTTGCTGGTCAGCGGATGCCCGCCACCGATGCCGTCGATCTGCCGGGGATCGGGCGAGCCCATGATCGCCAGCAGCAGCCGGTCCCGCTCGGCCGGGTCGGCCGGCAGGTCCTCGGCGCGGAAGTAGGCGCCCTTGGAGGTGCCGCCGCGCATCACCAGAACGGGAACCGGCGCGGTCATCGGTACTCCACTCCCAGCTGCTCCAGGAGCGGCCGCAGCTTGTACATGTCCACGCCCAGCTCGCCGGCTTGCAATCTGAGTCGTTTGTCCGATTCGTTGGCGGTGCGTTCTGCCGCTTTTCTCAGGACATCCGCGGCTCTTTCGCGCGGGATGACGACAATCCCGTCGTCGTCAGCCACGATCGCATCCCCCGGATTGACCACCTGACCGCAGACCGTGACCGGAACGTTCACACTTCCCGGGCTGGCCTTCACCGTCCCCTGCGGGCTGATCGCCCGCGTCCACACCGGAAAGCCCATCTCCCGCAGCTCGGCCGCGTCCCGCACCCCGGCGTCCATGATCACGCCGATCGCGCCGTGCGCCCGCAGCGACGTGGCCAGCAGGTCACCGAGCATGCCGTCGGTCGACGGCGAGGTGGTGGTGATGACCACGACGTCACCGGGCCGGACCGTCTCCACCGCCGCGTGGATCATCAGGTTGTCGCCCGGATGGCAGGAGACGGTCACCGCCGGGCCGGCGATGCGCGCGCCCTGCTGGAGGGGCTTTATCTCCGGCCGGAACGCGCCGCGGCGCCCGTCCGCCTCGTGCACGGTCGAGGCGCCCTGCTCCTGCAGCCCGCGCGCAATGTCGGGATCGACCCGGGGGAAGTCCCGGACCACCACGTGACGGCTCATGACAGCTCCTGCGTGACCTGCGGGTAGATGCGCATGTAGGCCTCGGCCCGGGTCTCGTTGGGCAGGCCCAGGTTCGGCCCGGAGTTGCGGGCCGCCTGCAGGCCGCGGCGGGCGCCGAGCTCGGTGTAGTACGCGTGCAGGTGCTTCTGCGCGGCCAGGACCTGCATCGCCTCGCGCTTGCGCTCCCACACCTCGGTGACGTCGAGCAGCACGTTCGGCACGAAGCCGCACTGCTCGGGCTGATGCGGCTCGAAGCAGAACACCGGCGGCGCGCCGATGACCTCGCCCGGCCCCTCCACCCCGGGCGCCTGCGCGAGCACCCGGGCCTTGAGCGCGATCTGGTGCGCGAACGCGTGGTCACCGTTGTACGGATCGGCCGGCGCGTGCGTCAGCACCACGCCCGGCTGGACCTCCCGGTACAGGTCGATCAGGCCCTGCAGCAGCTCCGGTGTCTCGACCAGCGGGTAGTCGTTCGCGTCGAAGAACCGGACCTCGGCGCCGAGCACCTTGGCCGCCTCCTCGGCCTCCTGCCGGCGGACGGCCTTGACCTGGTCGAGGTTGTACCCCTTGCGCCACAGCGACGCCGACTCGCCACGCTCGCCGAAGCTCATGCACCCGATCACCACGCGCCGGCCCCGCGAGGTGGCCAGGGCGATCGCGCCCGCCGCGCGCCAGACGAAGTCACCGACGTGCGCGGTGAGTACCAGGGTGGAATCGGTCATTGCGGCTCCCCATCGTCTGTCCCGTCCGCCGATATGATTGTCAACAACGTCCCCGAGGGGCGTCGTCGCCAGCACCACCCTAGGTCAGCCACCCAGCCGAAACAATTGTTGACAATCCTGTCGCCAACCTGAAATCGTCTGGTTCGCGATGCTGAGTTCGTCGATGCTCCGAGATACCCGGGAGACAACGCCATGATCATCGCCGTGCTGGGCCTGGGCGAGGCCGGTCACCTGATCGCCACCGATCTCGCCGCCGCCGGTGCCACCGTCCGCGGCTTCGACCCGCGCGTCACCCCACCACCCGGCGTGATCGCTGCCTCCGGCGACGCCGACGCGTGCCGCGGCGCGAGCGTCGTCCTCAGCGTCAACAGCGCCGCCGACGCCCTCGACGCCCTGCGCGCCGCCCTCCCGGCCTGCTCACCCGGCACCATCTGGGCCGACCTGAACACCGCAACACCGCAATCAAAAGCCTTATTGGGTACGGAAGGAGCCGGCGCTGTCGACGTCGTCGATGTCGCGCTGATGTCGCCCGTCCCCGGGAAAGGCCTGCGCACCCCGATGACCGTGGCCGGCCCGGCCGCGCCCCGGTTCGCCGAGATCCTCGGCGGCCTCGGCGCCGACGTGACCGTCCTGGACGGCCCGGTCGGCACCGCCGCGACCCGCAAACTCCTGCGCAGCGTCTTCTACAAGGGCCTGGCCGCCGCGGTGGTCGAGGCGCTGACCGCGGCCCGGGCCACCGGGCTGGAGGAGTGGCTGCGCGGCAACATCGCCGCCGAGCTGACCAAGGCCGACGCGGCCACACTGGACCGGCTGGTCGAAGGCTCCTCGAAGCACGCCGTGCGCCGTCGCGAGGAGATGGCCGCGGCCACCGAACTGCTGACCGACCTCGGCGTGACCCCGCGGATCGCCCCGGCCGCCCGGGACCTGCTCGACGAGCTCGCCGGGAACGCCTGACTCGCTCGGCCCCAACCGCTCGCCACGGAAAACGCCTCGACGGGCCGCCGCCGCCGGGACGAGGATCCAGGTCGTGGAGACCCTGTGGTTGTGCGGCCCGTCCGGGATCGGCAAGTCCGTGACCGGCTGGGCGCTCTGGTCCCGCGTGGTCGCGGCCGGGATCCCCGCCGGCTTCGTCGACATCGACCAGTTCGGCATGTGCTACCCCGAACAGCCCGACGACCCCGGCCGTTTCCGCCTGCAGGCCCGCAACCTGGCCGGGGTGATCGCCGGCTTCCGGTCCGCCGGTGCCCGCTGCCTCGTCGTCGCCGGCTGCGTCGACCCGCGGCGCGGCGTCCACCGGGACGAACCGGCCGGCCTCGACCCGACGGTCTGCCTGCTCACGGCCGATGACACCGCGCTGGCGCGGCGCTTCGTCGGGCGCGAGGGGAACGACGACAACCTTGCCCCTCAGCTGCGCGAGTCGGCGATCCTGAGCACGGCCACCTTTCCCGATCTCGTCGTCGACACGACCGGCCGGACCGTGCCCGAGGCGGCCGAGGCGATCCTCACGCGAACCGGGTGGCCGGCTCTCACCCCAGCCGGCCACGGCCCGCCCCGGCTCATCGATGCTCGGCCCTCGGACCTGGGCGGTGACGTTCTCTGGGTCAGCGGGGCGACCGGTACCGGCAAGTCCAGCGCCGCCTTCCCGGTCCACCTCCGGCTGCTCCGGGACGGGATCGCCAACGCCTACGTCGACCTGGACCAGCTCGCGATCTGCGGACCGACGCCGGCCTCCCACGAGATCCGCGCCCGGAACCTCGCCGCCGTGTGGGCCAACTACCGGCAGGCCGGAGCGCAGGCCCTGGTCATGGTCGGCCCGGCACCCGACGACACGACCGTACGCACCTACGCCGACGCGCTACCCGGAGCGCGGGTCACCCTCCGCCGCCTGCACGCCACCCCGGACACCCTGACCGACCGCATCCTGCGCCGAGGCCGGGGCGAGGGCGGCTGGAACCAGCCGGGCGACCCGCTGCTCGGCCGCTCACCGGCTTACCTGCATCAGGTCGCCGAGCAGGCCGCCCGCGACGCCCACGCACTCGAAGCCGCGGGTGTCGGCGACCGCGTCGACACCGACGGGCGCTCGATCGCCGAGGTCGCCGACGCCCTTCACGCCTCGATGAACTGGTAGTCGTGCGTGATCCGCCCGTCCGCCCCGAGCCGCAGCACCTCCAGCCCCGTCCCGGCCGCGTCGCCACCGGCCCGCGGCACCATCTCCCAGCGGAACTTGACCACATCCTGGAGCCGGTCGGCGCCGCCGAGAGCCCGGAACACGTAGGTGCCCGAGGCCACGAACTCCTCGTACGCCCGGGCCACCCTCACCTCCAGCGCCCGGTGCCCCCGGGCCTCCAGGACGAAGTCGTCGAAGCCGAGCGCGGAGCTGCTCGCCCGCAACTCCTCCGGCGGCTTCAGTACGTGCACCCCGTCCTCGGCCCACAACTCCCGGACGGCCTCGCGACGTCGTTCCGCGTCGCCCTCACCCCAGATCGCCACGTAGCGATCGACCAGCTCTTTGAGTTCGTTCTCAGCCATGCCCCGACCCTGCCGGGCCCCCGCACTCCCAGCAATTCCCCGCCAGGAATCGCCGGCATCCCTCGCCTGCCCGTCGCCCGCCCGCCGCTTGCCCGGGCCGCTTGCCCGGGCCGCTTGCCCGCGCCGGTGTTGCTCGCACCGGTGTTGCTCGCTGATTCCCTGCCGGGAATCGCGGCGCGGCACGGAAGCCGCTAAACAGGAGCCGTGGAAACCGTGAACCGCGCGCTGCGTACCTGGCGCACCCGCCGACGGGTCAGCCAACTCGAACTCGCCGCCCGCGCCGGCACCACACAACGCCACGTCAGCTTCATCGAAAGCGGCCGCTCCACCCCCGGCCGCTCGATGATCATCCGCTTGGCCGAGTCCCTGAGCGTCCCGATCCGCGAGCGCAACGAACTGCTGCTGGCCGCCGGATTCGCCCCGGCCTACCCGGAGTCCGCCCCCGACTCGCCCACCCTGGCCCCGGCCCGCCAGGCCCTGGAACGGATCCTCCACGGCCACATGCCGTACCCGGCCGTGATCGTCGACCGCCACGGCGACCTGCTCACCGCCAACCCCGCATTCCGGGTGATCACCCAGGGCGCGGCCCCGCACCTGCTCACCCCGCCGATCAACCTCCCCCGGCTCCTGCTCCACCCCGACGGCGTAGCGCCACGCATCATCAACCTGCCCGAATGGTCCCGGCACATCCTCGAAGCCGTCCGAGCCGAAAGCGCCCGCAACCCCACACCCCGCCTCCTCCGACTGGCCGACGAACTCGCCACGCTGGTCCCACCGCCCGCCCCGCCCGCACCGTCCTACCTGGGCCTGGCCGTACCCCTCGAACTCCGCACCGCCCACCGGACCCTGCGCCTGATCACCACCCTGACCCACTTCGGCACCGCCACCGACGTCACCCTGGCCGAACTCCGCCTCGAAGCATTCCTGCCCGCCGATGACGTCACCGCCGCCACGCTGTTTGCCCTGGCCGGCCCCGATCCCGGTTATCCACACCAGCCCGTTGTCCACAGCCCCGAACACGATCAAGCCCCCACCTGAGACAATTACGGCAGAGGAGGTGGCCCCCCAGGGTGGTGGGCCCCTACCCACCAGCCGGCCGCGCAAGATCAACTCCCCGCCGGCAGCCCACGCCCATCGCCCCCGCCGCAGCCAAACGCTCTCAGCTGGCGCTGATGGCTGTTCGGGCGCGGCAACGCGACCGTCACCACCAGCCGAACGCTCTCAGCTGGCGCTGATGGCTGTTTGGGCGCGGCAACGCGACCGCTACCGCCAGCCGAGCGCTCTCAGCTGGCGCTGGCGGGGCTGTCAACTTAACGGTGGGAATGTTGTTCGTGTCGTTGTTGTCGCGGTGATGTTGGTCTATGCGCGTGGGGCGGAGAGTCGTCCGTCGAAGGTCATCTCGAAGGCGTTGAGGGCGGCTTTCCAGCGGTTTGACCAGCGTTTCTGGCCTTTCCCGGTCGGGTCCAGGCTGATCACGGTGAGGTAGAGGACTTTCATCGCGGCTTGTTCGTTCGGGAAGTGGCCGCGGGCGTTGACGGCGCGGCGGAACCGGGCGTTGAGGCTCTCGATCGCGTTCGTGGTGCAGATGATGCTGCGGATCTCGGTGTCGAACGCGAGGAACGGCACCATTTCGGCCCAGGCGCTGGTCCAGAGCCGGATGATCGCCGGGTATTTCTTCTCCCAGGTCGCGGCGAACTCGGCGAACCGGTCGAGGGCGGCCTGCTCGGTCGCGGCGGTGTAGACCGGCTTCAGGTCGCGGGCGATCGCGGCCCAATCCTTGCGGGAGGCGTATTTGAACGAGTTGCGCAGCAGGTGAACGATGCAGGTCTGGACCACCGTCTTGGGCCACACGGTCGCGACGGCGTCGGGCAGGCCCTTGAGGCCGTCACACACGGCGATGCACACGTCCTGGGTGCCGCGGTTGCGGATCTCGGTGAGCACCCGCAACCAGAACTTGGCGCCTTCGCCGTCGCCGTGCTCGCCGGCCCACAGACCCAGGATGTCGCGGCGGCCTTCGACGTTGACCGCCAGAGCGACGTAGATCGGCCGGTTCGCGACCTGCCCGTCCCGGATCTTGACGTTGATCGCATCGATGAACACGACTGGGTAGACGCGGTCCAGAGGCCGGTTCTGCCATTCGCTCATCGTGTCCAGCACCCGGTCGGTGATCGTGGAGATGGTCTCCTTCGACACGTCGGCCCCGTAGATCTCGGCCAGGTGTGCAGCAACCTCACCGGTGGTCAGGCCCTTCGCGGTCAGCGAGACGACCAGGTCATCGATCCCGGACAGCCGGCGCTGACGCTTGGCCACGATCCGCGGCGCGAACGAGGCATCGCGGTCGCGGGGCACATCCAGCTGCACCGGGCCGGCCTCGGTCAGCACCGTCTTCGACCGGCGGCCGTTGCGGGCGTTACCGCTCACCGCGGCGCCGCCGCGCTCGTGTTTGTCGTAACCCAGGTGCGCGTCCATCTCGCCATCCAACGCGGCCTCCAGGACCCGCTTGGTCAACTGCTGCAGCAAACCACCCTCGCCGACCAGGCTCACGCCCCGGGCCCGGGCCTGCCCCGCGAGCCGGGCGATCAGCTGGTCATCGACCAACTCGGCCAGGCTGGCCGCGCTATCCGGTACCTGCCCGTCCGTCGCTGCTGTTGTCATCGTCATCGCGGTGTCCCCTTTGTCGGAGTTACACCGTTATTTGTACAGTCCCGCGCTGGCGGCTGTTTTTCGGCCTGGCGGCGACCGTGAGTGCCAGCTGGGCGGCTCCAGCTGGTGCTGGCGGCTGTTTGGAGCTCGGAGAAGCGCCATCAGCGCCAGCTGGGCGGCTTCAGCTGGTGCTGATGGTTGTCTGGGGGCGCTGGGACGACCCTGGGCACCAGCCGAGCGCTGTCAGCTGGTGTTCACGGCTCCCGCCCGGTCCGGTGCCGGGCGGGAACGGCATCCTGGCGAGGAGGCGCCGACCCGCTGGCGCCGACCCGGGGGTGTTGGCCTGGGGTGTCGGCCCGCTGGTATGGGCCTGGAGGCGCCGGCCCGGGGCCGACCCGGGGTGTTGGCCTGGAGTGTCGGCCCGCTGGCGTGGGCCTAGGGGTGTCGACCCGGGGGAGTGTGCCCGGGGGAGTGGGCTTAGGGGTATCGAAACGGGGGTCTCAGTCGGTCAGCTTCAGGTCGATGATCACACCGTGGTCGGCGCAGGCCGACTGCAGCCCGCTCACATGTTCCGTAAGCGGCTGAAGGTAGGCCATCGCCGCCGCCTCGTTGTCGGTGCCGATCTGGCTGACCTGCCACAGGATGTCCATCAGCTTGGTGCCGTGTTCCCGCAGGTCGGCGTAGTGGGAGTCGGCGAAGATTTTCCGCATCCGCAGGTATTCGTCGCGGGTCAGCGTGTCGTCCCCGCTGCTTGCCGGTCCGGTTTTTTCTCCGGCGGCGAGGGATTTGCACGCGGCCACCCCGGAGTCTTCCCGGAGTACCCGGTCGTACAGGATCCACCCGCCGCCGGCGACCAGGGCGAGTGACAGCGCGGCGACGGCGGCGAGCCACGGCCAGAGCGGCCGGCGCGGCGGGGCCTGCCGGCCGCCCGGTTCATATGCGGCATAGCCAGGGACGGAACCCGCTTGCCCGTACGGATCGGTGTACGGCTGAGTGGGCGGGTAGCTGACGTACGGATCCTGCGGCGGTGGAAGGGGCGGCTGCTGTGGCGGGTACGTCACCTGTCCAGTCTCGGCCGCCCCGAAGTGCCTCCACACTGGCCCGAACGGACAGTAATGGCTATATCACCCGATCCAGTGGAAAGGGATCTCAATCGCGCGCGGCCAACGCCTCCGCGGCCAGTTCGAGGAGCCCTTCCACGTCGTCCCCGGCCGGGATCGGCGTCGGGTCGAGGCAGCGGTCCAGCAGCAGTTCGACCAGGGCCGCCTGGTCCACGATCGGCCCGGCCGTGATGGCCCCGGGCAGGATGCGGATCTCCACGGTGTCGCGCACGGGCGTGGTGGTGAGCAGCTGGGTCAGGTTCACGTCGAAGTACTTCGTCAACTCGCCCGACGCGGCGGCGGCCTGCAGATCGCCGTACGAGCAAATGCCTTTGACCGCGTCCACCAGCGGCCCGGGCAGGGGGGCGAGCCGGCGGCAGGCCGGGTTGGTGCGAAGCACCGCCCGCAGGGGTTCGCGCCAGTAGGCGAAGAGTCGCACCAGGTTGGCCAGCGCGTGCGGCGCCCGGAACGGTCCGCCGTCCACGTGCAGGTGCACGGCCGCCTCGTAGGGCACGGTGAATCCGAGGTCCCGCGCCGGCCCGAGCAGTTCTTCGAGTGCTTCGCCGTGGTTCTCGGTGAGCGGCGGGGTGACGATCTCGCAGGGCCGTTCGCGTTCCCCGCCGAGGGGGGAGGCGAGCGCGATCGTGGCGTCGGCCGCGTCGTTGAGCTGGAAGATCGTTCCGTGCCGCCGGACCTTGCGGCCCCACAGCTCGGCGACGCCGTCGAGGGCGGTCCCGATGGTGCCGCCGGGGTCGCTGTGGCGGGCGATCAGCCGCAGCAGCCGCGAGTCGTCGGTGAGGACCCGGAACCAGCCGGGGATGGGTGGCGTTTTCGGGTCGAGGCCGGCGGTCAGGGTGATGTCGTCGACCAGGGTGCACAGCTGCGTGCCGTCCGGCCGCAGCACCTCGAATCCCTGGGTGAGGTGCAGGAACCGTCCCAGGCCGGGGACCAGGGACGGTTCGCTGTCGTGGTGCCACACCGGCCGGACGCTGCCCCCGCAGCGTCCGGCCAGATCCATGGCGAGGGTGCGCCGGCTGACCCCGGGCGGGGCCATCAGCTCGATTTCGAAGCCGGTGCGCCGGCGCAACCTCGGGGTCACGGCTTGAACGGCAGGGACTGGCCCGCGAGGATCTTCTTGCCGCCGGCGACCTTCGCGTCGTACGCCGTCGGCAGGTGCCACAGCTTGGACAGCTTGGTGGCGTCCTCGATGGTGTAGCCGGCGTTGAAGAACGCCTCGACCTGGGCGGCTTCCTTGGCGTCCTGGACGTTGGCCGGGCTGGGCTTGACCGGCAGTTTCTTACCGGCGAGCAGCTTCTCGCCACCGGCGACCTTGGCGTCGTACGGCGTCTTGAGCTTCCACAGCTTGGCCAGCTTGACCGCGTCCTCGTAGCTGTAGCCGGCGCTGAAGAACTTGGTCACCGAGGCCGGGATGGCCTCGGGGGTCTCGACCGGGACCGGCAGGGTCTCGCCGGCCAGCAGCCGGCGACCCGCCTCGGCCTTGACCGCGCCGAGGTCCTGGCCGGTCATGTTCCAGAGCTTGGCCAGTTCCTGCGCCTCGGAGCCGCCGTAGCCGGCGTCCCAGTAGGCGTTCCACTCCTTCTCCGGGTCCGGGCTCGCGCTCGGCGAGGCCGGAGCCGCGGCCACGATGGGTGCCGTGGCCGCGGTACCGCCCGACGGACCGCCGGGGAGGACGGCCGGCAGGTTCACCACGGCGGCGATCAGACCGGCGCCGAGCGCGGTCCCGCCCGCGACGGTCAGGCCGCGACGACGCCACTTGTGCTTGTTGGAAAGTTCGACGACCCGGGCGTAGACCTCGGCCGGATCTGGGGTCTGGGACTCGCGGCTCTCGAAGGCTTCGCGCAGCCGGTCACCGTGGTCGATCACGACTTCTCCTCGACAAGATGTAACTGTCGCTCCGACTCCAGCCGGAGCGTGCGGAGTGCCTTCGAGGCCTGGCTGCGCACCGTCGCCGGTGAGCAGTTGAGCAGATCCGCGATGCTTTCGTCGTCCAGTTGCTCGTAGTAGCGGAGTACGAGCACGGCACGCTGCTTGCGCCCGAGTGTGGCCAGCCGGTTCCAGAGTTCGTCGGACTCGGCGATGCGGTCGGCGTGGTCGTGGACCCCGCCCCGCGCGTCGTCGATCTCGACCAGTCGCTCTCCGGCCAGATGCAGGTTGCGAACCGCCCAGGAACGCCGCCAGGACAGGTACTCGTTGAGCACCATGCGCCGGACGTACGCCTCCGGAGAGTCTGCTCCGCTGATCCGCCGCCACTTGACGTGGGCTCGGGCCAGCACCTCCTGCACGACATCCTGTGCGAGATGACGGTCGCCGGTGAGGACGATCGCATAGCGCAGCAGGCTGGGCAGGCGGGCCATCGCGAATTGCTCGAAGGTCACACCACCATCGACGCCGGCCGCCCCCATATCTGTGCACCGCCTTTTCGACTTTATTTTTCCGTTACCTGACGGGAGCGACCCCACTAGGTAGACGGACTGCTAAGCAGTTAGCCTGACTACATGATGCCCAAGCCGTGGCTGCACGGCTTCCTCGATCTGTGCCTGCTGGCCATGCTGCGCGAACGACCCGATTACGGGTACGGCCTGGCCCAGCGCCTGGCCACGGCCGGAGTCGCCGACGTCCCCGGCGGCACCCTCTATCCTGCGCTGCTCCGCCTCGAAGAGCAGGGACTTGCGGTGCCGAGTTGGGCGCCGTCCGAGTCGGGTCCCCGCCGGAAGTATTACGAGATCACCCCGGCCGGCCGGAATGTCCTCGACGAGCAGTCCGCGCAGTGGACCCGCTTCCGCGACGGCGTCGACACCCTGCTCGCCCCGATCGAGGAGACACGATGACCTGGCCGATGCGATTCCAGGCCGAGCTGGTCCGCCTCGGCGTGCCCGAGCCCCGGGCCCGGCGCCTCACCGAGGACACCTCGGCCCAGGCCGCCGAGAACGCCACCGACCCGGCCGACCTCTTCGGCCCGCCCCACCTCTATGCCCGCCACCTGCTCGCCGAGCTGGCCGTCCCGGCCGTCACCGAGCGTCATCCGGCCGGCCCGGTGCTGCTCAGCCTGGCCGGTGTCGGCAAGCGATTCCGCCGCCGGGCCGTCTTTCACAACATCAATTTGACGGTACGGGGCGGAGAGGTCGCCGCCGTCGTCGGCGCCAACGGCTGCGGCAAGTCGACGTTGCTGCGCATCTGCGCCGGCCTGACCCGCCCGGACAGCGGGGAGGTCCGCCGCACCCGCCGGGTCGGCTACGTCCCGCAGGACGGCGGCACGGCCGGCTGGCTCACCGCCGACGAGCATTTCACCCTGTTCGGGGCCGCCGCCGGAGTGGTCCCGCGCCGCGCCCGTTCCACCGGCGCGCACCTCGCGGCCAGGCTGGCCTGGCGTCCCGAGCCCGACCAGCGCGCCCAGCAGCTCTCCGGCGGCACCCGGCAGAAACTGAACCTGGTCCTGGGCGAGCTCCACGCGCCCGACCTGCTGCTGCTGGACGAGCCCTATCAGGGGTTCGATCAGGGAACGTACGTCGATTTCTGGCGCCAGGTCCACGCCTGGCGCGACGCCGGCCGGGCCGTGGTCGTCGTCACCCACCTGCTGCACGACCTGACGAACGTCGACCACGTCCTGGATCTGGGGGAGCGATGACCGCACTGGTGGTGGCCGGCCTGTCGGCCCGCGAGGTGAGCCGGCGCCGCACCGCCGTACTCCTGGTGATCGCCCTGCCGCTCTGGTTCTACCTGGTCCGGCGCGACCTGGCCGGCCAGTCGATCCGGATGCTGGTGCTCGGCATCGGCTGGTCCATGTCCACGCTCACGCTCTTCGTGGTCAACGCGTCCCGCGGCGTCGACCCGCGCCTGCGTCTCAACGGCGCGTCGGTCGCCGGCCTGGTCGGCGGACGCCTGCTGGCCATGAGCGGGGCCGGGGCGGTGCTCGCGCTCGGCTACTGGGCGCTGGTCAGCGCCGACCAGACCGTTCCGCACCCGTTCGCGGCCGGTCTGATCATGCTGCTGGCCGCCCTGGTCGCGGCCCCCTTCGGTGCTCTCGTCGGTGCCCTGCTGCCGCGCGAGCTGGAGGGTGCGCTGGCCCTGCTCAGCGTCTGCGCGGTGCAGATGCTGGCCGATCCGGCCGGGCTGGCCGCCAAGCTGATGCCGTTCTGGTCGGTGCGCGAGATCGGCACCTACGCGGTGGACGCGACCGACATCGGTTACCTGTGGCGCGGCCTCGCCCACTTCGCGGTCGTCTGGATCGTGTGCACGGCCGGCACCCTGGCCGTCTTCTCCTACCGCCTGCGCCTCGCGAGATACCCCGAGCCGTGATCCCTCCCGGGCGCCGCCGCCTCCCGGGCGCCGCCCGTTGCCGGGTCGCGCGGTCAGCGGCGGCGCTTGGCGTGGCGCCGCAGGACCGACCGGGCCACCAGCAGCGCCACCACGGCGATCACCTGCCCACCGATGATGATCTTGTTGACGTCGAGGGCCGGCTTCCAGCTCACCTCGCCGTCCTTGAGGATGAAGACGCCGGCCGGCTTCGCGCTCAGTCCATAGCCCGCGCCGGAACCCTCGCCCTGCGCCGGCGGGCCGTCGGTCAGGTCATCGGCGTCGGTGTCGGCCTCGGACTTCGGGGTGAAGCCGCTGCCGCCACCTCCGCCGCCGCCCGCGCTCACGTGGGCCACCGGCAGCAGGACGATCCCGTCGCGCTCGATCGGTTCCCCGAAGACCCGGCCCACCGTGGCACTGTCGGTCGCCGCCTTCGCCTTGTCGAGCAGAGTGGTGCTGTCCACGACTGTCCCCTCTCATCTGGCGTAGGCCCCAGCCTGTCAGCTCCACGCCCGCCGCAGGGTCGGTCAGCCGACACTCCCGCCCGCGACGGTGGTGGATGAGCCGGTGCTGAGGCCGGTGAGCCGGGGTGCCGTGCTGCCCCGCACGACCAGGTGCGTGGGGACCAGGTCGGTGCCCGGCCCGCCCGGCCCGGCGCTGATCTGTTCCAGCAGCGCCTGCACGCACCGCCGCCCCACCTCGGCGAAGTCCTGATGCACGGTGGTCAGCGGCGGCTGGTACGACGAGGCGTCGGCGATGTCGTCGAATCCGACCACGCTGACGTCGGCCGGCACCCGCCGCCCCCGCTCGTTGAGGGCCCGCAGCACCCCCAGCGCCATCTGGTCGTTGGCCACGAACACGGCCGTGCACTCGTCGGGCAGGTCGAGCCCGGCCCGGTAGCCGCTCTCGGCCGACCAGTCCCCGCGCCCGACCGCCGGCACCGGCCGCCCGGCCTCCTCGAGGACGGTCCGCCAGGCCAGGGCGCGGCGTTCGGCGGCGTACGACTCGGCCGGCCCGGCGATGTGCCACACGGTCGGATGTCCCAGTTCCAGCAGGTGCCGGACGGCCTGCCGGGCCCCGTCGGCCTGGTCGGTGTCGACCACCGGATAACGCTCTCCCGCATCCGAGTCGACGACCACCACGTGCACGCCGGGCGGCAGCGCGACGGTCGCCGCGTCCAGCAGGTGCACCTCGATGATCACGATGACGCCGTCGACCGCCAGTTCGCCCATCCGGGTGAACGCCCCGAGCACGTTGTCCTGAGTGGGCACGCCGACCGGGATCAGCGTGATCGCATAACCCGCGGCCGCCGCCTGGGTGGCGATGGCTTCGACGGTACGGCTGTTGCCCGTCGACGAGAGTCCGAAGAGGATCACCCCGAGCGTGTTGAAACGTCCGTACCGCAGTGAGCGAGCCGCACTGTTCGGCCGATACCCGAGTTCGCGCATGGCCGCGAGGACCTGCTCGCGGGTCGACTCGACGACGCCGGCCTGCCCGTTGGCCACCCGCGAGACGGTCTGTGAGGAGACCCCGGCCAGCTTGGCGACGTCGGCCATCGACACCCGTTGTTTGCGGCGCCCGCCGGGCACGTCGGACCCGCCGCGAAGACGCTGTGTTTCGATGCTGTTACTCCTTGACCGCCCTGGTGACCCGTGCCACTATACGGCACACATGTTTACGCAAACATTTCCAACCGCGGTCAAACATGTTTACGTAAACATCGACATCAACAACGAACGTAAGGAGGCACGTTGACACGGCGGTCCTGGATCGGATGGCAGTTCGTTGCCCCGTTCCTTGCGGTGTTCGCGCTGGTCTTCCTCGCGCCGATCGCCTACTCGCTCTACCTGAGCCTCTACCGCACCAAGCTGATCGGCGGCACGAGCTTCGTCGGCCTGGACAACTACTCCAAGGCGATCGAGGATCCGCAGTTCTGGTCGGCGGTCGGCCGGGTGAGCCTCTTCCTGGTCGTGCAGGTGCCGATCATGCTGTTCCTGGCGCTGCTGGTGGCGCTCGCGATCGACAGCGGACGGCTCTACGGCTCGTCCTTCTTCCGAGTCTCGATCTTCCTGCCCTATGCGGTGCCGGCCGTGGTGGCCACCCTGATGTGGGGCTTCATGTACGGCAACCAGTTCGGGCTGATCCGCTACTTCAACGACTGGTTCGGGCTCTCGCTGCCCGACCCGCTCGCCCCGAACCTGGTCCTGGCCGCCATCGGCAACATCAACACCTGGGAATTCGTCGGCTACAACATGATCATCCTGTACGCGGCGCTGCGGGTCGTCGACCCCTCGCTCTACGAGGCGGCGGCGATCGACGGAGCCGGCCAGCTCCGGATCATCCGGGCGATCAAGCTGCCCGCCCTGCGCGGCCCGCTGCTGATCACCACGATGTTCTCGATCATCGGCAGCTTCCAGCTCTTCACCGAGCCGGTGGTGCTGCGGACGATCGCCCCCAACGCGATCCTCACCTACTTCACGCCGAACTACTACGCCTGGCAGCTGTCGGTCGGCGGCCAGCAGTTCAACTACTCCGCCACTGTCGCGGTCGTGATGGGGCTGCTCACCATGCTCGTGGCCTACCTGGTGCAGGCCCGTGCCGTACGAAAGGCGGGGTGATGGTCTCCGCACCCACGATCCGCCCGCAGGCGCGCCGCAAGGCGCAACCGGCCGCGGCCTCGCGGAAGTCGACCAAGAGCTGGTCGCTCACCGCGATCACCACCGTCATGCTGATCTACACGTTGCTGCCGCTGGCCTGGCTGGTGATCAGTGCGACCAAGACCCAGGACAGTCTGCTCGGCACGTTCGGGCTGTGGTTCGGGGGCGACTTCGCGCTGTTCGACAACATCGGCAAGGTCTTCACCTACCAGGACGGCATCTACCTGCGCTGGCTCGGCAACACGGTCTTCTACGTGGTGGTCGGGGCCGGCGGCGCCACCCTGCTCTCCACCCTGGCCGGGTACGGCCTGGCCAAGTTCGCCTTCCCCGGTCGCCGGGCCGTCTTCGCCGTGATCCTCGGCGCGGTCGCGGTTCCGCCGACCGCCCTCGCCGTGCCGACGTTCCTGCTGTTCGCGAAGGCCGGCATCACCGACACGGTGTGGGCGGTGATCATCCCGTCCCTGATGGTCCCGTTCAGCCTCTACCTGATGTGGGTGTTCGCCCGGGACGCGGTGCCGGACGAGATCCTCGAATCGGCCCGGGTCGACGGCGCCGGCGAGTTCCGCATCTTCTTCAAGCTGGCCGTCCCGCTGCTCTCGCCCGGCCTGGTCACCGCGTTGCTGTTCAACATCGTGGTGACCTGGAACAACCTCTTCCTTCCGCTGATCATGCTGAAGGACCGCAACCTCTACCCGATCACGCTGGGTATCTACAGCTGGAACCAGCAGGCGCAAACGGTCGGCGGCGACGTCGTCTTCAACCTGGTCATCACCGGGTCCCTGCTGGCCATCGTCCCGCTCATCGCCGCCTTCCTGCTGCTCCAGCGTTACTGGCAGTCGGGCCTCGCGGTGGGCAGCGTCAAACAGTGAATCCCCTCGGAGAAAAAGGAAAGCGCATGGAAATCTCCCGCCGGCGCCTGCTTCTCGGCGCCGCCTCGTCCTTGGCCCTTCTCGCCGCCGGTTGTAGCTCCTCCGACGACAGCGGCGACGACACGAAGGCGGCCTCCACCACGGTCTCCGACGCCGACGTCGAATCGGCGCTGCAGGCCGGAGGCAGCATCACGGTGTGGGCCTGGGAGCCCACGCTGACCAAGGTGGTCGCCGACTTCCAGGTCAAGTACCCGAAGGTCAAGGTCAACCTGATCAAGAACGGCAGCGGCAACGACCAGTACACCGCGCTGCAGAACGCCATCAAGGCCGGCACCGGCGTGCCCGACCTGGCGCAGATCGAGTACTTCGCGCTGCCGCAGTTCGCGCTCTCCAAGGCGGTCACCGACCTGAACACGTTCGGCGCCAAGTCGCTGGACGGCACGTTCACCCCCGGCCCGTGGAGCTCGGTGCACTCGGGCGACAAGATCTACGGCCTGCCGATGGACTCCGGCCCGATGGCGCTGTTCTACAACAAAGAGGTCTTCGACAAGTACGGCATCCAGGTGCCGACCACGTGGGAGGAGTACGCCGCCGCGGCCGAGAAGCTGCACACGGCCAACCCGAAGTCGTGGATCACCAGTGACAGCGGCGACGCCGGCTTCACCACCAGCATGATCTGGCAGGCGGGCGGGCGGCCGTACAAGGTCGACGGGACGAACGTCGGGGTCAACTTCGCCGACGCCGGCACCCAGAAGTTCACCGGCCTCTGGCAGGGCCTGATCGACAAGAAGCTGCTCGCGCCGATCGCCGGCTGGAGCGACGCCTGGTACAAGGGTCTCGGCGACGGCACCATCGCCAGCCTGGTCATCGGCGCCTGGATGCCGCCGAACCTGGAGTCCGGCGTCAAGGCCGCCTCCGGCAAGTGGCGGGTCGCGCCGATGCCGCAGTGGGCGTCCGGCGAGAAGGTCACCTCGGAGAACGGCGGCAGTTCCCTCGCGGTCACCGAGGCCAGCCAGAACAAGACCATCGCGTACGGCTTCATGAAGTACGCCACGGTCACCGACGGCGCGCAGAGCCGCACCGACCAGGGCGCCTTCCCGGCGACCACCGCGCAGCTCAACGCCGACGCCTTCAAGAGCAAGGAGTTCCCGTACCTGGGCGGTCAGAAGGCCAACGAGGTCCTGGCCGAGGCCGCCGCCGAGGTGGCCACCGGCTGGTCCTACCTGCCGTTCCAGGTCTACGCGAACAACGTCTTCAACGACTCCGTCGGTAAGGCCTACACCGGCGGCAGCACACTCCAGGACGGCTTGAAGGCCTGGGGAGACGCCTCCGTCAAGTACGGCCAGGAACAGGGCTTCACGATTTCATGACAACGGACAACACGCCCCGGCGCTGGCTGCGCCGCGCCGGGGCGCCCCGCCTGGAGTACGGTGCCGACTACAACCCGGAGCAGTGGCCGCGCGAGGTCTGGGCCGAGGACGTCCGCGCGATGCGCGAGGCCGGAGTCACCATCGTCTCGCTGGCGATCTTCTCCTGGGCCAGGATCCAACCCCGGCCCGAGGTGTACGACTTCGCCTGGCTGGACGAGGTCATCGACCTGCTGCACGCCGGTGGCATCGCGGTCGACCTGGCCACCGCCACCGCGTCCCCGCCGCCGTGGCTGACCGCCCGGCACCCGGAGATCCTGCCGGTCGACAAGTTCGGCAACACGGTCTGGCCGGGCGGCCGTCAGCACTGGCGGCCGACCTCACCGGTCTTCCGGGCGCACGCGCTGCGCCTGGTCCGGGCCCTGGCCACCCGGTACGGCAAGCACCCGGCCGTGGTCGCCTGGCACGTCAACAACGAGCTGGGCTGCCACAACGTCTACGACTACTCGGACGACGCCGCGACCGCGTTCCGCACCTGGCTGCGCGACCGCTACGTCACGCTGGACGGGCTGAACGAGGCCTGGGGCACCGACTTCTGGTCGCAGCGCTACTCCGACTGGGACCAGATCATCCCGCCCCGGCAGGCCGCCACCCACCCCAACCCGACCCAGAACCTGGACTTCAAGCGGTTCTCCTCGGACGCGCTCAAGGACCACCTGCGGGCCGAGCGGGACCTGCTGCGCGAGCTCAGCCCGGACGTGCCGGTCACCACCAACTTCATGGTGATGGGCCTGATGAACACCATGAACTACGCGGACTGGGCCGCCGAGGTGGACTTCGTCTCCAACGACCACTACGTGCTGCCCGGCCCGCAGTCCCGCGACGAGCTGTCCTTCTCGGCCAACCTGACCGGTGGGCTGGCCGGCGGCAAGCCGTGGTTCCTGATGGAGCACTCCACCAGCGCGGTCAACTGGCAGCCCATCAACGTGGCCAAGAAGCCCGGTGAGCTGCACCGGGACTCGCTCACGCACGTGGCCCACGGCGCCGACGCGGTCTGCTTCTTCCAGTGGCGGCAGTCCCGGGCCGGTGCCGAGAAGTACCACTCGGCGATGCTGCCGCACGCGGGGGAGGACACCGCGCTGTTCCGCTCGGTCGCCGAGCTGGGCGGGCGGCTCCGCGACCTGGCCGATCTGGCCGGCCGCGACCGGGTGCCGGCCGACGTGGCGATCCTGTTCGACTGGGAGTCGTGGTGGGTGTCCGAGCACGACTCGCACCCGACCGATCGGCTGCGTTACCGGCAGGAGGCGCTCGACTGGTACACCGCGCTGCTCGACCTCGGCATCCGGGCCGACGTCGTGCCGGTCGGGGCGGCCTGGGAGAGCTATCGGATGGTGATCGCGCCGGTCCTGCACGTGGTGCCGGGCGAGCTGGCCGAGCGGGTCCGGTCCTACGCGGCGACGGGACATCTGGTCACCACGTACTTCTCCGGAATCGTGGATCACAACGATCAGATCTGGCTGGGCGGTTACCCGGGCGCGTTCCGCGACGTGCTGGGCATCCGGATCGAGGAGTTCGCCCCGCTGCTCGACGGGGAGGACGTCGAGCTGGACAACGGGCTGACCGGCACGCTGTGGACCGATCGGATCGAGGTGACCGACCCGCAGGTCGAGATCATCGCCCGGTACAAGACCGGTGACCAGGCCGAACGTGCGGCGATCACCCGGCGCGCGGTGGGCGCCGGATCCGCGGCGTACGTCTCCACCCGGCTCGGCCCGGACGGCCTGACCACGGTGCTGCCCGCACTGCTGGACGCCGCGGGGGTGACCAGTGAGCTGCCGTCCCCGCTGCGCGGGCGGGTGGAGCTGGCCCGGCGCGGTGACCACCGGTTCCTGATCAACCGCACGTCCGAGCCGGTCGACCTCGGCCCGGACGGGATTCTCGAACCCCGCGGCGTGGTGATCCTGCGCTCCTGAACGGGACGGGACAGGCGCTGGGTGCTGCTTCGGGGGCCTTGAAGCAGCACCCAGCGCGGTCTTGTCGCGGTCAGCTCAGGCGACACCCGGCACGAGCGCGAGCGCCCGGTCCGCGGTGGTCTCGCTCAGATACAACCGGCCGTCGGATTCGGTGACGAACCGTTTCGGATAATTGGTGGAACGCAACACGAGTGCGGCCCCCGAGCGAATCGTGACCGGACAGAAAGTGGCGTCCTGCGCGTACAGATCCGACGGATCCTGCCGGTTCAGCTTTATTACGAAGTTCTGGTGCCGTAAGAAATAGCCGGGATAGTTTACAGATTCGAACGACACGCATCCGGAATTCCCTAGCCCGGTACGCACGGTGAACACCGAGTCGGCTCGGTCGGCGGCGTTGCTGGAGGCCCCGATGGCGTCTATCCGCCCGAGAAAATTGCGGTGCCGGACCCGGTGGTCGGGGTGGTCGGCCAGGGGCAGAGTGACCTGTGTGCCGACACGCAGGGTGACGGCCGGTGGCGTTGTGGTGGTCGTCGAGGGGGACGGGGTCGGCTTGGCCGCCGGCTGGTGCCGGACGTGAGTCGTGGTGGGAGCGCTCCCGGTAAATGGTGGGCGTGAACTGGGGGAAAGGGAACCGACACTGGGGATCGGGGCGACCACGACGGTCTGGGCGGGTGGTGGTGCTGGCGGGACACCACCGGCCAGGAAAGTCGGATCGCCCTCTTTCTCGGCGCTGCCGAGAGAAGCGGCGGTCACGCCGGCCACCCCGAGGGTGGCGATCGCGACGGCCACCAGGGCGGCCCGCCGGCGGAACGGCCCGGACCTGCGATTCCAGCCCGGGAAGCCGGGGATCGGCGCGGGTGGGAAGGAGGCGGGCGGGGTGGACCGGACCGGCGCTTTGCGGGAGTTCGCATCGGGGGAATACGGCGGCAACCAGCCGCCGACCCGCAACCCCTCTGGGGAGTCGTCTTCCGGCATGTAATTCGCTTCCTGCAGAACCTGACGCAAACGAACTTAATGAAGCGATAAGGATCTTTGTCGGACGGGTGCCGGATATCAAGGGTTTCACTGCAAACCGCGTACAAATCTTTTCTCCCGCCGGCCGAACCGAACCAGCGATCGTTGCGTATACCTCAGCGGACCACCCGGCGTGGACATGGGGTGCCGGCTGGCCGCAGCGAGGAGACGTGCGTGGAAAGTCCAGTTCCGAAGACCGGCGACCCGTCGGCCACTCCACCGGGGTGGTGGCCCCGGATCTCCGACTACTGGCCCGAGGCCCCGCACCGGTTCGGGCCGCCCGCCGACCACTACGAGCTGCCCGGGGTGGACGCCACCCGCACCGGACCGGCCCTGCACACCGGGCCCCCGGCCGAACCGGCGCCCGACGGGGCCGACCCGGCCGGTACCCGATGGATCGGGGACCCGGACCGCCGTACGGGAATGGATTGGAAGCCTGTCGTCCTGTTGGCGGCAGTCGCTGTCCTGGCCGGTGGCGCCGTCTTCGCCGCGGTCTCCTACGCCCGTTCCGACCGGGGGAGCCCGGCCGCCCTGCCCGCACCCCCGATCTCGGTCCCGACCGCCGTGCAGACCCCACCGGCCACCCCACCGGTCTTCGTCGGCACCTCCCCGCCGGCCGCCCCCTCCTCGGCCCCGCCCACCACCACGGCCGCCGCCCCACCGGCCCCGCCCACCACCGCGCCGGCGATCCCGGACACGGCCACCCTGGAGCTCGTCAACGGCGTCAGCCAGCTGCGGGTCACGATCGGCGACGTCGGCAGCGGCTTCTTCAAGGTCGGCGTCGCCGACGACAGCACGATCACCGCCAAGGCCGCGTTCACCGACGGAACGCTCAAGGTGAGCGTCGCCCCGAACGGGAAGAAGAACGGCTCGGCCCGGGTCGACGTGCTGCTCAGCGACGACGTCAAGTGGTCGTTCCGGATGCGCGGCGGCGTCAGCGAGGCCGGTCTCGACTTCACCGGCGGCCGGATCGGCGCGATCGAGCTGATCGGCGGCGCCGCAACCGTCGACATGTCCGTTCCCGATCAGATGGAGACCATCCCGATCACCGAACGCGGCGGCATCGGCACCTGGCGGATCGTCACCGACGGGAAGGAGAAGGTCCGCGCGTTCTTCCGCAAGGGCGCCGGCACGGTCACCCTCTACGGCGACACCGACAAGACCGTCGACAAGGGCGACACCCTGCGCAACGGCGACGACGCCGACATCAAGATCGACTCCGAGGGCGGGGTCGGTGCCCTGACCGTCCAGTCCGGCTGAGCGCGGGGGACAATCGGCGGGTGACACGTACCCAGGGTGACGCCCAGCCGCCGGAGGCGTCCTTCTCGCTCGACCATTTCATCGGCCTCTACGAGGCCAAGGACGACCCCTGGGACAACGAGACCAAGTGGAGCGACCAGCGTAAATACGCGGTCGCCATGGCCAGTCTGCCCCGGGAACGCTACCGCCGCGCCTACGAGCCGGGCTGCGCCGTGGGCGTGCTCAGCGTGATGCTGGCGGCCCGCTGCGACTCGCTGCTGGCCGTCGACTGCGTCGACGAAGCGGTGGTCCAGGCCCGCTCGGCGGTCGCGGAGCTTCCTGACGTACGGGTCGAACGCGCGCTGCTGCCCGTCGAACTCCCCGACGGCACGTTCGACCTGATCGTCATCGGCGACCTGCTGTACTACCTGTCCGCCGCCGACCTGGACCTCATGCTCGACGGTGTCCTCACCCGCCTGGAGCCGGGCGGCGACCTGCTCGTCACCCACTTCCGCGACCGGGAGAACCCGGGCGGCTACGACGGTTTCAACGTGCACGCCGAGGTCGCCGCCCGGTCCGGTCTCGACCGTCTCATCCACCACGAGGACGAGTGGTTCGTCCTCGACGTGTTCCGCAAGCGGTGACCGTCACTCGGTCGGCAGGCCGTTGTCCTTCAGGATCAGGTCGTACAACTGCTTGACGAGCCCGGCCGGGACCCGCACGCGCCCGCCGTGGTTGGAGACCGCCTGCGGGCAGGTCGCGTTCCCGAGCACCACGATGACGTCGTCGTCCAGCACGAACCCTTCCGAGCCGGGCTTGCGCAGCGTGCACTCCTGCCCGGCCGGCACCTGCTCGTGCAGCCCGGTGAGGGCCGTGCGGACCTGGGCGATCGTCGCGGCCTTGGTCGCGGTCGGAATGCCCGGCCCGTCCACGGTGACAGTGGTGATCTTCGCGGGCAGTGCCAAGGGCCCGGCGGGCGGCCCGGCCGGCCAGGTGACCCGCGCGAGCAGCCGCTCGCGGTTCTTCTCGTCACCGGAGACGGTCACCACCGGCTTCGTCTCCTGGCCGTCGAAGGCCCGGTAGTTCCAGATCCCCGGCAGCGACTCGTCGCCCTGGATGACGTTGTCGTCCTTGACCGTCAGCAGGCTCGGGGAGATCGCCCCGCCGAACGTCTCCGGCGCGATCCCGATCCAGTCCGAGCTCCTGGGCGTGCACGGGTCCGGCACGATCTGCTTCCCGGCCAGGTAGACGGTGTTCGGCTCGGCCGTGCACGGATCGAAGGTCGCGACCTGGACCGACTTCCAGCCCTCGGGCACCGCGACCCGCAGCCCGTCGAAGGTGACCGCCGCCGGTGATGCCGGGGCCGGCGGCGCCGCGCCCGGCCGCGACAGCGCGAACGGCACCGCCGTGGCCACGACCAGGGTCGCGAGTGCGGCCCCCCAGGCACGGCGGCGCTGCACGCTGCGCCGCCCGAGCCGGACCATCCGGGAGACCGGGTCCGGCCGGGCCGGCGTGACCGTGACGGCCGCGCGATCGAGCAGTTCACGGACCTCGTTCGGGTTCACGGCGTCTCCTTCCGGGCCGGGCCGGCCTCGGTGAACAGGCCACCGGCGCGCAACGCGGCCAGCGCCCGATGTGTACGACTCTTGACCGTCCCCACCGCGATGCCCAGGATCTGCGCCGCCTCGGCCTCCGAGGCGTCCGCCCAGAACCGCAGCACCAGGACCACCCGTTGATCCACCGGCAGTTGCCGCAGCACGGCGAAGACCTGCACGCTCAGCTCGGACCCGTCGGCGAAATCCGGCGGCCCGGCCGTGTCCGGCAGGTCCGCGGTCGGCACCTCACCCCGCCAGCGCCGGCGCCGGGCCCGCATCGCGGCATTGATCATCACCCGGCGTACGTAGGCCTCGGGCTGCCCGTCCGGCCGGCTCAGCCGATGCCACGACCGGTAGGCCGCGATCAGGCCTTCCTGCGCGAGATCCTCGCCGAGCAGGCCGTCCCCGGCCAGCAGCGCGCCGAAACGCACGATCCCGAGGTAACGATCGGCCACGAACTCCTCGTAGCCGGCAAGCTCACCCCGTCGTATCAACCCCATGCCCCATCAAGGTTCCTGGACCCCGCGTTCGGTTCCCTCGTTTCATTCATCGGTACGAATTCTGACCTTCGCGTACGGTGGCGGGGTGGTGACATGGTCCTTCCGGCGCGTGGTGGCCGCCGACTTCGGCCTGCTCGCCCGCTGGTTGTCGCAGCCGCACGTCGCCCGCTGGTGGAACCACGAGTGGTCCCCCGAGGCGGTGGACCGCGACTTCGGCCCGTCCGCGCGCGGCGAGGAGCCGAACCAGGACTGGCTGGCGTCACTGTCCGGCCGCCCGGCCGGGCTGCTGCAGCGCTGCTGGTGGACCGACTATCCGGAGTACCTGGCCGAGATGGCCCCGGTCTACCCGGTCCCGGCGGGCGCGGTCAGCCTCGACTACCTCCTGGGCGAACCGGGCGACGTCGGCCGCGGCCTGGGCCCGTCCATGATCGCGGCGTTCACCGCCCGCACCTGGACCGACCTGCCCGGCGCGACGTGCGTCGTGGTCCCGGTCGTCGCGGCCAACCGGGCGTCGTGGCGCGCACTGGAGAAGGCCGGTTTCGTCCCGGTCGCCGAGGGCGATCTGGAACCCGACAACCCCCGCGACGATCCCCGCCACCGGGTGTTACGGCTGGACCGCCCGTGACCGCCGGGGCCATTGATCGACATCCCGGCCGGACGGCCGAGCGCGGCCACAGGGATTTGTCTCTACCGTGCCCCCATGCGGCCTGTGCAGATCCTTACGATGACGATCGCCCTGATGTCCGTTTCCGCCTGCGGCCCGGCCGATCCCGATCCCGCCGCGGCACCGGCGTCACCGGCGGCCGTCGCAACGCCCGCGGCCACGGCTGAAGCGGCCACGTCGGAACCGGCCGCGTCCGAGGTGGCCACGCCCGAGGCCGGCCAGGCCTGCAAGCTCGCCGCCGCGGCGCCCCGGGCGGGGGAGGCGATCGACGTCGACGAGCCGGCGATCAAGGCCATCATCGACAAGGCCGGGAAGTCCGGCGTGGCCGGCATCGAGCAGGCCGGCACGCAGGTGCGGGCCCGCTACGACGCCTGGCTCACCGCGACGATCGGCGACGAGTCGGCGCAGGCCATGGACGAACTGCTGAACGCGGTCGGCCAGGTCGGCCGGGCCTGCACCGCCGCCGGTGTCCCGGCCGCCTAGAAGTGCACCTTGAGCCAGGCGCGGTAGCGTTCGGTCGCCGTCCGGTTCCGGGGCGGGCGCAGGTTGGCGAGGATCTCGCGGTCGGTCGCCGGGCGGGCGGCCAGCACCGTACGGTGCAGGAGCTGCCGGTCCACGGCCTCGCCACCGGTGACCATGACCTGCCCCTGGGCGACCGGCCGCAGATAGGTCTGCGGCTGATCACCGTCGGCCGGGCGGTAGATGCTGCCGTCCGTCTCGGTCTCGCACCTGGCGGCCCCGCAGAAGTCCTGGACGGTCCCGTACAGACCGGCCATCAGCTGGATCCGGTACGCGTCCGGGCCCCCGTTGGGACCGATCGGAAGGTACTGCATCCCCCGGCCGCCCTCGATCGGCTTGCCGTGGAACCCGGCCAGGTCGGCGCTGAAGACGGGCTGGCCGACGGAGTCGACCTGGCCGGTCCGGTGCAGGGTCTTGGCGCCGCCGCGCAGCACGTCACGCTCGGCCCCGGCCGTCCCCATGATCACCACGTGATCGTGGCCGAGGTCCACCTCGTAGCCGAGCTCGGAGTAGCCCTGGAAGAACGTCAGACCGCCCGGCTCGGCCGAGCAGGTGAAGTTGGCCAGCGTCACGGTCTTGGTCGGCCGGCACGGCGTCGCCTCGTCATCGCCCGGCCCGTGCCCCTCGACGTTGATGAACACGTACGGCTTGATCGCGGACGCCTCGGCGGGCAGGTAGGAGTCCTGACCGGGGGCGCTGTCGACGCTCCGCCCGTACCCGGGAATGTCGACCAGGTAGTAGGTGGTCCGCCTCAGGTTCGCGGCCTGCAGCCGCTCCTCGACCTCGTCCGGGCCGCTGGCCCGCAGCAGCGCCGACCCGGCGACGACGAGCGCCAGCAGCACCCCGGCGGTGACTGCGCGGGGCCGCCAGCCGCGCAGCAGCAGCCCGGCCACCAGCGCGAACGGCAATCCGGCGAGCAGGGTCAGGGACGGCCGCGAGTCCAGCGAGTCGACCACCGACCACCCGACCCGCAGCAGCACCGCGCCGCCGCCCAGCACCAGCAGTGTCCACCCCCAGCGGCCGGTGCCGGTCTCGCCGAGCGGCATGGCGCTCTTGGTGGCGCCCGCGATCACCCGGAACAGGACGGCCACGACGACGAGCGCGGCGACCATCACCAGTGCGATCGCCACGCCCGGGGCCTGCGCGAACGCGGCCGCGATGACCAGGACGACCGCACCGTACGGGACGATCGAGCCGACGAGCCACACGAGCAGCAACTGGGACACGGCCTGGACACGGGGTGAACTCACGGCGGAAGTGTGCCCGAACCGGGCAACCCGCGCGACCCGGTCAGGCGGCCAGGACCAGGGTCAGGGCGCCGACCCGCTTGGACTTCTTGGCCTCGTACATGGCCAGGTCGGCCCGGCGGATCACGGTGTCGACGGTGTCGTCCGGGCGGGCCTCGGCGGCGCCGACGCTGACGCCGATGCGGACCTGCTCGCCACCGGCGGTGAACGGTTCGGCGGTCATCGCGGCGATCCGGGTGGTCACCGCCTCGATCGCGTCCGGGCCCTGGCAGATCAGTACGAACTCGTCGCCGCCGAAGCGGCTGACCAGGTCGTTCTCCCGGACGCAGCCGCGTAGCCGGTCGGCCACGGCGATCAGCAGCTCGTCGCCGGCGGCGTGGCCGAGACGGTCGTTGACCGGTTTGAACCCGTCGAGGTCACAGAACAGCACGGCGGGCCCGTCCGGTTGCAGGGCGGCGCTCAGGTGGTCGAGGCAGGCGGCCCGGTTCGGCAGGCCGGTGAGGGAGTCCCGCGTCGCCAGCCGGTGCAGCGCCTGCTCGGCCGCGCGGCGCTGATCGGCCAGGCGGGCGATGCGGACCATGACCAGCGGGACCACGGCGGCCGAGGAGAGCGCGATCAGGGTGCCGTCGACCGGCCGCCCGAGCATGGCCCGGCCGCCGCCGACCAGCGGGGTCAGCGCGAGCATCGCCCCCAGGAACGTCATGCGCCCGCGGCTCAGGTCGTCCTGCGGGGCCTGACCGGGAGCGATCGCCGAGCCGACCGAGGGGTGCACGGCCGCGCAGCCGACGGCCGCGTAGGCCGCCAGGTACACCATGTTCGTCCAGTCGGCGCGCTCCCCGGCGGCGTTCACCGCCAGCACCGACACCACGTCGCCGACCAGGGTCAGGGCGACCCCGCCGGTGAACAGCCACACCGACACCGACCGACCGGCCGACAGCGAGATCCGCAGCATCGCGCCGAGCGCACCGCTGACCACCATGACGCCGACGAACATCGACACCTGGCGGGCCGCGGGCTCCTGGTGGTGGGTCATCACCGGCCACAGCAGCGCGTCCCACAGCACCCCGCCGAACGCGACCGCGGTGATCACCGAGTCGATCACGCCGCCGACGTCCCCGCGACCGCGCAGGCGGACCAGCGCGACCGCGGCGATCAGCAGGAACAGGCCGCCGCCGGAGTAGAAGAGCTCGGCCAGACTGCCGTCGCCGGTGTTCTGTTGGCCGACCGTGGCCAGCCAGATCCAGATGACGTTGCCGGTGTTGTAGAGCGTCATCGCGACCAGCATCAGCCACCACGGCGCGCGGGCGCCGACCGGTGCGCGGCGCAGCGCGTGGACCACGGCGGGCTGCACCGCGCCGAGCGTCACCAGCAGGAACGGCCACTGCCGCAGGTCGTACGGCCACGCCAGGTACGTCGCCACCAGCACGGTGGTGACGAGGGCGTAGCAGCGGAGCAGCACGTGCGCCCTGATCGGCCGGCCGGGCCCGATCCTGACCGCATCAGCCGACCGATCTCAGACCGGTCAGGTCCGGGACCGCCCGCGACCCCAGCGCGCGACCGTCGGCGGCCGAGAACCAGTGCACCGCGCCCGGCGTCCCCGCGTACAGCCGCGCGCCGTCCCGGCTCAGCCCCAGCCCCCGCACCACGCCCGGGACCGGCCGGCTGGCCTCGACCACGTCGGTGTCCCGGTTCAGCACGGTGATCCGATCGCCCGCCCCGGCGTAGATCCGCCGGTCCGGTCCCATCACCAGCGCCGACGACGCCCCGGCCGGGATCGGCGCCGCCACCACCCGGTCCACGGCCAGGGACTCCAGGTTCGCGTAGGCCATCCGCCCGCTCGCGCTGTCCACCACCGCGGCGCCCCACGAGTCGGCCGCGATCGCGTGCCCCTCGGGCGGACCCTCGCCGAACGGGTGCGGCAGGTCCACGCAGTAGGCCCAGCCCTCGGCCAGGTTGAGCACGTGCACGAACGCGTGGGCGTTGCCCGGCCGCCCGGAGAGCAGGTCACGCGTGTGCTGATGTCCGGGCTGATGCGTGTAGAGCGTGAGCAGCAGCCGCCCGTCCGCGCTGGGCACCGCCTGCCGTCCCTCGCCGCGCATCTCCTCCTCGGCCCCGTTCGGCACCGGTGACTTGTCCCGGGTGAACAGCGGCTGCAGCGTTCCGTCGGCCAGGTCGAGCCGTCGCACGCGATAGTGGTCGGGCGCGGCCGCCGGCAGCCAGTCCAGGACGAACAGTCCGGTCGCGTCCAGGGTGAACGCGTCCGGCTCGATCGCGCCCGGGAGGTCGTACACCCGCGGGTTCTTGTCGATGACGACGAGCAGTTCGGTGCGGGCGCGACCGGACGGGATCACCGACGGCGGGGTGCGGGTCAGGGCGCCGGCGCGCCCGTCCGGTGAGATCACCCGGGGCAGCCATCCGGCGGGCAGGCGGGTGGTCCCGGTCGCCACGCCGGTCCCGGTCGCGATCTGCGTCAAACTTCCCTCCCGTACGGTCATGATCCGCGCGTTGTCGCTGCTCAGCACCGCCTCTGTCCCGTACGCCAGCTCGCCCTGCGGCGTCAGCCGCACCAACCCCCGGCCGGTCCCGGCCAGCAGCAGATCGGGCGCGGCCGTCGATTCCGGGGTCTCGCGGCAACCGGCCAGCGCGAGCCCGGACGCCGCTGCGGCGAGGGTGAGGAAGTTCCGGCGAGTCGTCATGCCCCGATGACACCGCTCGATGCGGAACCGGTTCCCGATCGGTGGTGTCCTATCTGTGTGGCAGCAGACGAGGCGGCCGTCGTGGCGCGAGCGCGCGCGGGGGACCTGGACGCCTACGAGATCCTGGTCGAACGCTGCACCGCGCCCGCACACCGGGCGGCCGTGCTGCTCGGCGCCGGCGCGGACGCGGACGACGTGGTGCAGGAGGCGTTCGTGAAGGCGTACCGGCAGCTCGGCCGTTATCGCGGCGACGCCGGGTTCAAGGCGTGGCTGCTGGCGATCGTCGCCAACGAGACCCGCAACCTGGTGCGCTCGCGGCGACGCCGGGACGGGCTGCTGCAGCGGGCCGGGGTGCGGGCCGGCCCGGAACCGCACGAACCCGATCCGGCCGAGTCGGCGGTCGCCGGGGAGCGGCGGCGGTTCCTGCTCGACCGGTTGCGCGCGCTCGACGCCCGCGACCGGGACGTGCTGGTCTGCCGATACCTGCTCGATCTGTCCGAGGCGGAGACCGCGATGACCCTCGGGCTGCCCCGCGGCACCGTCAAGTCGCGGACCGCGCGGGCCCTGGGCAAGCTGCGCGACCGGATGTCGGTGGAGGAGGTGCCCGGTGTCTGACCACGAGTTCAACGAGCTTGTCGCGGAGCTTCGTGAGCTGGGGCGTTCCTACCCCGTACCCGAGGCGATGGATCAGCGGGAAGCGGTCCGGCGGCGCCTGGCCAGGCCGGCCCCGCGCCGTCATCGCGCCCGTTTCTATCTGTCCGCGATCGTCGCGGCGCTGGTCATCGCCGTGGCGGCGATCTCGCCGGCCCGGGCCACGGTGGTCGGCGCGATCCTGCGACTCGCCGGGGTCGAGGTGCGGCAGGACCAGCCGCGCGGGCCGCTGCCGGCCACGCCCAGTCCGATTCCGTCCGTCCGGAGCGCGGATCTCGACGAGGCCCGTCGGGTGGCTCTCTTCCCGGTCGGGGTGCCGGACGCGCTGGGGTCGCCCGACCGGGTGCTTCTCGCCGATTCGGACAAAAACGGCGGGCCGCGTGTGGTCTCGCTGCTCTATCGGGACGGTACGGTGCGTTTTGACCAGTTCGACGGGGCGCTGGACCCAGTGTTCCTGAAGGCGACGACGAACGCGGAGTGGGTGACTCTCGGTGATGGCGCGCTCTGGCTGTCCGAGCCGCACCCGGTCACCTACGTCGGGCGCGACGGCGTGAGCCGGACCGAGACCGCCCACCTGGCCGGGCCGACGCTGATCTGGGTGAACGGGAGCGTCACCTACCGGCTGGAGGGACTGACGACGCTCGAGGAGGCGCTGACGGTGGCCCGCTCGGTGCGCTGACAGGCTTGAAGGGGATATGAGAGTTCGTTTTGTGGTTCTGGCCGTCGTCGCCTGCACGGTGCTCGTGGCCTGCTCCGACGACCCGGAACCCAAGCCCGCCCCGACGACGGCCAGCCCGTCCGCGTCCGTCGAGCAGTTCTACGCCGAACCGTCCGGGCCGGCCGTCGCCCAGGTCCAGCAGTGGACCGCGGAAGGCCGGACCGCGGACGCCACCGCGGTGAAACGCATCGCCGACGCGCCGACCGCGGTCTGGTTCGCCGACGCCGACCCCGGCTTCGCCGACAAGGCCCGCGACCTGGTCACCTCGGCCCAGGTCGCCGGGCGGACGCCGGTGCTGGTCGCCTACTACGTCCCGCAGCGCGACTGCGGCGGCCACTCGGGCGGCGGCGCGCCCGACGCGGACGCCTACCGCCAGTGGATCGCGCAGCTGGCCGCCGCAGTCAACGGCTCCCCGGCGCTGGTCGTCCTGGAACCGGACGCGGTCACGCACGTACTGCAGAATTGTCTTTCCCCGGAAGCGACGCAGGAACGCTATCAACTCCTCGGGGAGGCCATCCGGGCGTTCAAGGCCGACCCGTGGGTGCGCGTCTACCTCGACGGCGGCAATCCGGGCTGGGTCAAGGACGTCGACCGCGTCGTCGATTCCCTGCGCAAAGCGGGCGTCAGCGACGCCGACGGGTTCAGCCTCAACGTCGCCAACTTCGAAACCACCCAAGCCAACATCGATTACGGTACGGCCATCTCCGACCGTCTCGCCGGAAAGCACTTCGTCATCGACACCAGTCGCAACGGCAACGGCCCGGCCGAGACCGCGGGGTCCGGGGACGGCCACTGGTGCAACCCGCCCGGCCGCGCCCTCGGCCCGGCCCCGACCACCCAGACCGGCCACGCCCGCGTCGACGCCTACCTGTGGGTCAAACGCCCCGGCGAATCCGACGGCGCCTGCGGCGGCGGCGCCCCCGAGGCCGGCCGGTGGTGGCCCGAGTACGCCCTCTCCCTGGCCACCAGCTGAGGCGTCAACGCAGTTCGGGGCGGCCGAGTTCGGGGTGCCGCTCCCGGAAGGCGGTCAACCTCGGGAACCGCTGCCGGGCGACGTCCTGATCGGCGACGTCCACATGCTCGCCGGCCCGGTCGTCGGGCTCATCCGGGTCGTAGCCCAGCGGCCAGGTGCCGCTGACGACGATGTGCGCCTCGGTGGTGAACTCGCCGAACCACTGCGCGCGGGCGTTACCCGCATCCGCGGCGAGCTCGACGAGGCTGTCCGGGTCCGCGACCACGCGCCCGGCCACGGTCTGGCCGTACGAGATGATCCAGTCCAGAATCGGGTCCAGGTCCTCCTCCTCGACGGCACCGAGCAGCAGGCAGACCGCGTCGGTCACCGGCCAGGTGTCCAGGCGGGTTCTGATCCGTTCCCAGATCCGGACGAACTCCACGACCTCGGGTGCGTTCAGCACGCGGAGGCGGCGGAACAGGAGACGCGAGGTCAGCTCGGTGTCGTCGCCGCTCTCCCGCCGGCTGTCGGCGACGAGTTCCCAGAACCGTTCCTCGTCCATCGCCGGACCGCTCCTGCCGTGACGGTGAATCAGGGTCGAACGGATGATCCTCCATGGTTGATCGTGGCGCCTAGCCTCGGCTGTCATGGGATGGATCAAGGATGCCAAGGCGAACACGCTCGGCGCGGAAGCGCAGAAGGCGTTCGCGAACGGGGACTGGTATTTCGCGCCGCGGCTCAACTCACCGGCCACTGGTCACCAACTGTCCGGGAACATCAGCGACTGGACCATCATGCTTGAGGCGATCACCAAGGCGGGCTGGGTGCTGCAGCACTGGAGTGTCGCCCAGGACAAGGGCGGCCGCCCCGAGGCGTACCCGCTGTTCGTGCGCCGTCAGTGACGGTCAGTCCTCGGCGGCGCGCAGGGCGGCGGCGATCGGTTCGAGGCCGGCGATCAGCTCGTCCAGCTCGTCCGGGGTGAGCACGTCGTAGGCCGGCGCCGCGAGATCGTCGGTCAGGGACTCGATGCGTTCGCGGGTCTCGCGGCCCACGTCGGTGAAGCCGCCGTCGGCGTTCACCAGGCCGCGGGCGCGCAGGCCGTCGATGACCGCGGCCAGCTGTTTCTTCGGCAGGTGGTGGATGCGGCCGAACTTCTCGGCCCGCATGCCCATGGTGAGCGCGAGCAGGACGTGCGATTCGGTGCCGCTGATGCCGTGGGCCAGCAGGACGGCGTTGTGGCCGTCCCCGCGGTGTTCGCGCAGCAGCGTCGCCGAGTGCCAGAGCCGGGCCAGGGGCTCCTCGGGCACGGCGAGCGCCCGCAGCCCGGCGTAGAGCGCGCGGCCCTCGGTCGGCGCGCTGAGTCCGGCCCGGGTGGTCAGGTCGGCGAGCCGGGTCAGGTTCGGTGCGTCGGCGAGTTCGCCGATCCGCCGGCGCATCGCGTCGGTGCTGCCCCGCTCGCGGACGGCGATCGCCTCCTGCGGGGTGGTCTTGCCCCACACCCACGGGATGTGCCGGGCCACCTCGCCCTCGGCGAAGTTGTAGAAGACCGCGTGCACGACCTCGGCCGGCGCCGTCCCGAGCGGCGCGGCGCGACCGGCGAAGTAGCCGTCCCAGTAGTTGCGCATGCCGATGGCCAGGAACGCCTCGTTCGGCACGTCGGAGAAGGTGACCGTGCCGATCGGCTCGACCAGCTCGGACATCCGGTGGATCTTGGACTGCGGGTGCGGCATCGGTCTCTCCCTCGGTGGTGGCTTTACCCGACCTACGAACGGCGAACCCCGGATCCGACAGCCGTGCCCGAACTGATTGCCGGGACGCGGGCCGGCCGGTGGAGATCCCGGCCGGCCCGCGTATGTCCGTACCGAATAATCGTGTTTCAAGAAACGTGGACCCACTTGGCGGGGGAGGGGACGCCGCCGGTGTCGGTGAGGAACAGCATGTACCAGCCGGGCGGGATCAGGCCGCGCTCCTTCGGGATCTGGACCATGACCCCGCCGGTCGTGCGGCGCAGGGCGAGCGCCACCGACCGCTGATCCACATCGGTCGCGTGGGTGACCGCGGCCGGCCGGATCAGGCGGGCCGTCTCGATGCGGGCGGCGTCCGGGGTCGCGTACTGGACGACGGCGCCGCGGGCGACCTCGGACGGGCCGCCGACGATGGACGGGCGGGCGCCCTTGAACAGATACGGCGGGCTGTAGATCTCGATGCGCTGCTCGAAGACTCCCGGATTCTTTCCCGTACGGTCGTAGATCGGATCACTGCCCATGGTGATCACCCGACCGTCCGGCAGCAGCAGCGCCTCCGAGTGGTAGTCGCGGCCGACGGTCGGCGCGGCGGCGGTCCGGAACGCGTTGGCCCCCACGTCGTAGATCTGGGCGGTGAGCAGGTCGCTGCGCATCTGCCCGTGGTACGGCCCGCCGCGATATCCCTCCGAACCGCCGCTGGTGAAGACCGTGTCGTCGGGCAGGATGACGGCGTTCAGGTAGCGCGTCGGGTTGGGCAGGTCCGGCCCGGGTTCGTAGACCGGGTGTTTGGCCGACAGGTCGGCGATCGCGGTCCGGGCGGTGGAGACCGGGGAGTCGCCGACCGCGCCGCCGCCCAGGATCATGACGCGCTGCTTCTGGGCCGGGGGCAGCAGGACGGACGCGCTGGTCTCGGTCATCGTGCCGTCGCGCAGGCCGGGCACCGGCTGGAAGTCGTTGTTGCGCATGTTCCAGAGGCCGGGGGTGCGGCCCTCGGTGGCCGAGCCGTACCCGGCGTTGGACCCGGAGAAGAACAGCCGCTCGTCGCGGGTGACGAACAGCGCCGGATACGTCGGGAACATCCGGGTCAGTTTGGGGGCGGCGACCCAGCGTTTGTCCTTGGCGTAGTAGACCTCGTTGCGTCCGGGCAGCATCCGGCCGAACTGATCGAGACCGGACACGGCGATCACGTTGCCGCCGGACAGGGGAGCCAGGGTCGGGTACCACCGGTGGTCGGTGAGGTTCCCGGTCCGGACGTACTGCTCGGTCTTCGGGTCGAACTCGTAGGACGTGTTGTCCCCGCCGTACTCCTGCTTGTCCCGGCTGATCTTGTCGGCGACCCCGTACAGGTTGCGCCCGGCCACCCCGGTCAGCCCGGCGATCCGGTACTGGGCCGGCTGCTCGATGACCTGGCTGTTGCCGGCGATCAGGGCGTCGACCCAGACCTCGACCTCGCCGGCGTGCACCATGGTCTGCCCGGCGTGGACCATCTTCATGGCGGCCGGCACGCTCACGTCGGCCCGGGTGGCGTACTGCTTGCCGTCCGGGGCGAGGAAGACCGTGCCCTTCTTGACCGGCCGCGGCCCGCCGTCCGGCGACTCGTTCTTGATCTTCATGACGCCGGCCGCGAACTTGATGTTCTCGGGCAGCACCTCGTACGACTTGGTGCCCCCGGCCACCAGCAGTTTGCCGTCGGCCAGGAACGTGTGCCCGCCGCAGAACATGTCGGTCGGCGTCGGGACCAGCGAGTACTTGTCGGTGGCGGGGTCCCAGAGGATCGTCTTGAACGTGCCGGCCTCGAAGTTCTGCCGGTTGTTGCCGGAGCCGGCGACGATCAGGACCTTGCCGGTGCTGAGCAGAGCGGCGTGGATTGCGTTGATCTTGAAGGCGTCCGGCACGGTCAGCATCGACCAGTGGCCGTAGGTCTCCTTGTAGGCCGGTCGATCGATCTTGTACTCGTGGTACTCGTCGGCGGCGAAGACCACGATCGGGCGGTTGGCGATGGCGACCGCGGCGACGGCCGGGAGCACGGCGGCGCCCCGGAGCAGGCGGCGGGCCAGCGTGGGTTTGGGTCGGGGGATCATGCGTACGTCCTAATCGGCTCTTTTGTTCGTTGTTGTGGGATGCGCGCGGGCGTGGGCGATGGGCCGCGCCCGCACGCCCAGAGGACCGGCGGGGCCAGGCAGAGCGCCAGGTTGAGGCTCGGCCAGAGCCACATCAGTCCGTGTGTGCGACCGGTGACGACCGCCGTGACCAGCAGGAACGCGAAGAACGCGGCCCAGTTGAGGTGCGACCGGAACGTGGCGATCCGATCGGGGCTGGCCGAGTCGCCCTTCGGGGTGACGACAAAACCGGCCCGTTTGCGCAGCAGCGTCTGCCGGAACGAGGCGACGTAGACCGGCGCGCACAGCGTCGACAGCAGCATCCCGGTCAGCCCGGAGGAGCCGGCCTCCTCGTGCGGGCTGACGTTGTGCCGCCGATTCCACAGGTAGAGGCCGACCTGGAAGAGCGCCGCGTCGACGTAGAGCATCGACCACACCTGCTGCGGCACCTGCACGCCGCGGAAACCGAGCACGATGTGCCCGAACGCGGTCGCGGTGCCGAGCAGCCAGGCCACCGCGGTCAGCGGGTAGTAGGCCATCAGCAGCCCGTAGTGCAGCGACCGGCGGAAACCGAGCCCGCGGATCCGCTTCCAGAACCCGGCCACACACACCTCGTCGGTGCCACGGGACCAGCGGTGCTGCTGGCTGAACAGGTCGGTCCAGGACGACGGGCCCTCGCCGACCGCCAGCACGTCCGGCGTGTAGACCGAACTCCAGCGCCGCCCGGTCGCCGGGTTACGCGCCGAGTGGATCGCCAGGCTGGTCGCCATGTCCTCGGTGATCGAGTCCTGAAGACCACCCACACTGCGAAGAGCCTTGATGCGTACGGCGTTGTTGGTCCCCACCAGCATCGGCGCGCCCAGCTTGTTCCCGGCCCGCTGCAGCAGCGAGTGGAACAGGTACTGCTGTGATTCCGCCCAGCGGGTGACCAGGTTGTCGTAGTTGCCGTAGATCTGCGGCCCGACCACGAACGCCACGTCCGGGTCCCGGAAGTAGCCGAGCAGCCGCTCGCAGAACGACGGCAGCGGCACGTGATCCGGGTCGACCGAGACGAACACGTCGTACTCGTCGCCGTGCGCGTCCATCCAGGCGTTGTAGTTCCCGTGCTTGGTCTTCGCCTTGAAAGCACCGCCCTCGGCGTTCCATTTGAGTACGCCCTTACGGCTGAAGTGGTTGGCCCCGACCCGCTTGCACATCTGTTTGACCTGGTCGTCGTCCCCCTCGTCGAGCAACCAGACGTCCGGGCCCTCGTAGATCCGGCGGGCCGCCCGCAGAGTGCCCTCG
This sequence comes from Actinoplanes sp. HUAS TT8, assembly GCF_051380535.1. Classification (NCBI taxonomy): domain Bacteria; kingdom Bacillati; phylum Actinomycetota; class Actinomycetes; order Micromonosporales; family Micromonosporaceae; genus Actinoplanes; species Actinoplanes sp. HUAS TT8. The sequence continues at coordinate 829,561 of NZ_CP195646.1, forward strand.
ACCATCTCGATCGGCTCCTTGCCGGGCACGATCGTGGTGAGGAAGGCGACCCGCAGCCGCCGGTCCGGCGGGACCGGCACCGGGTCACGCGCCCGCAGCGTGGCCAGACACAGGGTCACCACGTTGACCAGGCGGAACAGTTCGATCAGGGCGATCGCGGCGACCATGATCATGGTCGGGACGGTGAGCCCGCCGGCCAGGTCGGCCGAGGTGAGCAGCCAGCCGAAGAACGTCGCCTCCAGCGTGAACGCGAATCCCGCGATCAGGAGGCTGCGCACCGGGCGATGGCGGGTCAGGCGCTTGAGCCGGACCCGGTAGTCGCCCTCGGGGGCCGGATCCGGGGACCCGGCCAGGCGGCTGAAGCTGTCGTAGTCGTAGGGCATCGTGCTCCCTGAGCAATGTGGACAGACGGCCCGGTCGCGCACAGCACGCATTTACTGTTATTTCAGAGGTGAACCGGATTTTCCGGGCACAACTGGACAGTAGTCAGTGATCACCGGCCGTGGACATCCCCGCTACCCGATCGTGGGAGGGAGCGACCCCGTGGAGATCGTCGGGAAACCGTCGAACCGATACGCCCTGTGATCCGTTTTCACTGACAGGCGGACGAATTCAGCCCGCTTCTGATCCGACAAGGCGGTGGCGATGCTGATCCTGTTCCTGCTCATCCTGGTCCTGGTCGCCGCCTGCGTGCTCGCAGTGCGGGGGGTCCGTGCCGAGGCGCGGAAAACGGAAGAACCGCTGCTGGTGCCCGAGGCCTTCTTCGCTCCGCAGAGCCTGGAAGGCGTCCTCTGCACCCAGCTGATGGAGGGCGAGATCACTCGCCGCCAATACGCGCGATCGATGGAGGGCATCGCCGCGCGGGACGAGGAGCGTCACCCGCTCGTCGTCCCGTGGCATCTCGGCGCCGGCGAGGAGTGACGCAGCGCGACGAAGCCCGGCGCCTCAGGCGCCGGGCTTTTTTGTGCCCGGCCTTGACACTCGAACATCGAAACACGTTAATGGAAACACTGTTTCGGAGAGTGTGACGGCTGACCCTGGAGGTCTCGTGTCCCTGTCCCGCCTGCTCGCCGCCGTGGTCCTGACCTCGGCGGCACTGCTCACCGTCCCAACGCCCGCGTCCGCGGCCGCGACCGTCGTCACCAACACGGTCGACGTCCCCTGCGGCAGCGGGACGCTGCACCCGGCCGCCGACTGGTACTTCCCGGCCACCACCAGCCCGAAGGCGCTGGTCTACCTGCAGCACGGCTTCTCCCGCTCCAAGAGCAACATGGCCGCACTGGCCGGCAAGTACCAGGCCGACGGATTCCTGGTCTTCGCGCCGACCCTGCCCTCGTCCAACTCCTCCGGCTGCACGGTCAACAACACCGGCAGCAACCCGGCCTTCCTGGCCGGCGTCGCCGCCTGGTTCGGCAGCCCCACCAGCAACCTCGCCACCAGCTACGCCGCCGCCGCGACCACCGCCGGGCGCACCGGAAGCACCCTGCCCACCAAGTTCGTCCTGGCCGGGCACTCGGCCGGCGGCGACGCGGTCACCTACGTGGCCGGGCTCATCAAGACGACCTACCCGGCCGCGTTCACCAACCTGCGCTACCTGCAGCTGCTCGACCCGGTGAAATCCCCGTCCGGCACCAACATGGCGACCGGGCTGGCCGCGCTGGCGAGCACCTCGCTGCCGATCTACACGATCTCGTCGCCGCCCTACACCGCCAACAGCAACGCCAGCGGCACCGCCCAGCTGATCACGTCCCTGCCGTCCCGCACCTTCCTCGGCGTCCGCCTGACCACCGGCAGCCATTGCGACGCCGAAGGATCCAGCACCAACTTCCTGTGCACGCTGACCGCCGGCTCGTCCAAGGCGGCCAACGTGACCGCCCTGCAGACCCTGGCCGTCGCCTGGACCAACGACGCGGTGGCCGGCACCATGACGTCCTCGTACTACCCCGGCGGCACCTACTACCAGTCCCTGCTCACCGCCAACACGATCGTCACCCTCCCTTAAAACCCCTTTCCGGTACGTCCGTGAGCCGCCCGTGGGGATGGGCGGCTCACGCCCCACCCTCACCCCAGCCGCAACGCGCTCTCCCGGCGGGGCCCGCCAGCCTGCGGCCCACTCCCGCCCCCGTCCGCGACCCACTCTCCCGGCGGGGCACGCCAGCCTGCGGCCCACTCCCGCCCCCGTCCGCGACCCACTCTCCCGGCGGGGCACGCCAGCCTGCGGCCCACTCCCGCCTCCGGCCGCGACCCACTCTCCCAGCTGGCGCTCACGGTTGCTTCCCGGGCCGTGAGACAGCCCTGGCGACCAGCCGACGGCTCGCGGCTGGTCGCCAGGGCTGCCTCGGGCCTGGGGAAGCAACCGTGAGAACCAGCTGCGAGGCCTAGCGGTGAGGCTGCGGGTCCCGGCTGGCGCTGAGGGTTGTCTCCCGGCGCCGGAGGCAGCCATGGGCGCCAGCTGCGTGCCGGCGGCTGGTGCTGGTGGTTGTGTTGGGGGCCTGGAAGCAGCCATGGGTGCCAGCTGCGTGCCGGCGGCTGGTGCTGGTGGTTGTGTCGGGGGTCCGGAGGCAGCGGTGGGCGCCGGCTGCGGGAGGCTGGCTGGTGCTGAGGGCTGTTTCCCGGGGTCCGGGACAGCCGTGAGCACCAGCTGGAAGGGTCAGCGAGCGGCGAGTTCGGTGAGGGCGTCGTCGAGGGAGAGGACGTCGGCGTACTTGGCGTCGAGGTCGAACAGGTTGGACTCGTGCGGGCCAGGCGCGCGGTCGGCGCAGGCCTCGCGGACGACCATCGGGCGGAAGCCGTGCTGCAGCGCGTCCAGGGCCGACGCCCGGACGCAGCCGCTCGTCGAATACCCGCCGATGACCAGGGTGTCGATGTGGTGCGAGGCCAGCCAGGCGGCCAGGGACGTGCCCGCGAACGCGCTCGCGTAATGCTTGACCACCACGAGCTCGCCCGGCGCGGGGGCGAGCGGCGGGGTGAACCCGGCGAACTCGCTGCCCTCGGCGAACGCCTTGAGCGCGGGCACCTTGGCCGCGAACAGCGGTGCTTCGGAGCAGGACGCGTCGGCGAAGTGGACCCGGGTCCAGATCACCGGGACGCCGGACGCGCGGGCCGACGCCGCCAGCGCGGACATGGCCTGCGCGGCGATCTCCCCGGTGCCCAGGTAGAGCGGCGAGTCGGGGTGGGTGTACGCGACCGCCGGGTCCACGAGTAGCACCGCGGGCCGGTCTCCCCAGCCCAGCCTGCGGGCGAACCCGGCGGTCGCGTAGTCCTCGTCGAGCCCGGCCATCAGATGATGCCGCGCTCGCGCAGCCCGGCCAGGTCGTCGTCGCCGAGGCCGAGAATGCCCCGGTAGATCTCGTCGTTACTGGCTCCCAGGGCCGGCCCGGGCCACTTCACCGCGCCCGGCGTCTCGGACAGTTTCGGGGCGACGTTCTGCATCTTCAGCGGCCCGAGTTCCGGATGGTCGACGGTCACCACCGCCTCGCGGGCCTGCACGTGCGGGTCGGCCAGGATGTCCTCGGCGGTGTAGATGCCGCCGGCCGGCACACCCGATTCGTGCAGCAGCGCGAGCAGTTTGGCCGCCGGAACGGTCACGGTCCACTCGCTGATCAACTGATCGAGTTCGGTCTGGTGTTCGCCGCGGGCGCCGTGCGTCGCATACCGTGGGTCGGCCGCCAGGTCGGGGCGGCCCATCACGTCGGCCAGGCGTCGGAACACCGTGTCCTGGTTGGCCGCGATCAGCACGTCGGAGCCGTCGGCGCTCGGGTAGACGTTGCTCGGCGCGACGTTGGGCAGGATCGGGCCGGTGCGCTCGCGACGATATCCGGCGACGTTCCACTCCGGGATCAGCGACTCCATCATGGCGAGGACCGCCTCGTAGATCGCCGAGTCGACGACCTGCCCGCGGCCGGTGCGCTCGCGGGCGTGCAGGGCGGCCAGGGTGCCGAAAGCCGCATAGGTCGCGGCGAGGGAGTCGCCGATCGAGATGCCGCTGCGTGACGGCGGCCGGTCGGCCTCGCCGGTCACATACCGCAGACCGCCCATCGCCTCACCGATCGACCCGAACCCGGCGCGAGGCGAGTACGGCCCGGTCTGACCGTAACCGGTCACCCGTACGAGAATGAGCCTGGGATTGATCTTGGAAAGCTCGTCGTAGGACAGGCCCCAGCGCTCCAGCGTGCCGGGGCGGAAGTTCTCCAGAAGCACGTCGGCGTGCTCGACCAGTCGCCGGACCAGCGCCTGCCCCTCGGGCTCGCGCAGGTTGCAGGTGACCGACTTCTTGTTCCGCGCGACGACCGGCCACCACAGCGACTGGCCGTGCGGCTTCTCCCGCCCCCACTGGCGCATCGGGTCGCCACGACCCGGATCCTCCAGCTTGATCACCTCGGCGCCGAAATCCCCGAGGAGCTGGCCGCAGAACGGGCCGGCGAGCAGGGTTCCGGTTTCCAGGACGCGAATGTCGGCGAGCGGCGCGGTCATGACAGCACCCTATCCTTGTGAAACGATGTTTCGCTAGACGGAACAGGGGGTGTCGGGTGGAGATCGTCGAGGTCGGTCCCCGGGACGGGTTGCAGAACGAGAAGAAAGTTCTTTCAACCAAGACCAAAATTGCTTACGTACGGCGGGCAGTCGCGGCCGGCCTGCGCAGACTTGAGGTGGCGGCGTTCGCACGCCCGGACCGCGTGCCGCAGATGGCCGACGCGGAGGACGTGCTGCGGGGCGTCCCGCGGTCCCACGACGTACGTTATGTCGCTCTGGTGTTGAACAACCGCGGCCTGGACCGCGCCTTGGCGCTGGGGGACGCCCGGCCCGACGAACTCAACTACGTCGTCGTCGCCACCGACGAATTCTCCCGCCGCAACCAGGGCGTGTCGACCATGCAGTCCCTCGCGGCGTTTCGCGACGTGGCCGCCCGTGCCCACGACGCCGGATTTTTCGTGACACTGACGGTGGCGGCGGCGTTCGGCTGCCCGTTCACCGGCGAGGTCCCGATCGACCGGGTCCGGTCGATCGTCGACGAGGCCGGCCCGCTCGACGAACTGTGCCTGGCCGACACCATCGGCGTAGGCGTCCCGCCCCAGGTCACCGACCTGGCCCACGCCGTCCGCGACACGTCACCATTCCGAGCCGCCACCGCCGCTGCCACTGCCGCCGGCCCCACCGCCGCTGCCACTGCCGCCGGCGCCACCGCTGCCGCCACCGCTGCCGCCACCGCCACCGCCACCGCCGCCACCGCCGCGGCCAGCGCCGCCGCTGGTGGCCCGTCGTCGCCCGGCGCGCCCGCAGGTGCTGGTCGTGACGCGGCACGGCCGCTGGTGCCGCACGGTGTCGCGTCGGTTCGGGCGCCTGCCGGGGTGACTGTGGTGGTTCCGCGACTGAGGGCGCACTTCCATAACACCCGTAATACCGGTTACGCGAACGCGATGGCCGCCGTCGCCGCGGGCTTCACCGCACTGGACAGCAGTATCGGCGGCATCGGGGGTTGCCCGTTCGCCCCCGCGGCCACCGGCAACATCGCGACCGAGGACCTGGCGTATCTGCTGGACCGTTCCGGCCTGGAAACCGGAGTCTCGGCGCCGGCCGCCGCGGAAGTCGGCTCCTGGATCGGCGCCGAACTAGGCATTAGCCCCGTTCCCGCCCAACTCGGGCGTGCCGGAAATTTCCCTTCTAAGGGGTTTTAGGGTATTGGTCGGCCCAACTGAACATGACCCACCCACCCTGAGGGGGGCCACCTCCACAGCCGTCAGTGTGGCGTGGATGGCCAAGATCGTGCTCGCGGGCTGTGGATAAGTCGCTGCTGTGGAAAACCTCCGCAGACCTTGCGCCCAGAATGGAAACGGTGTTTCCATTCTGGGCATGCTACGGGCGGGTGGGGCGGATCTGACGATCGCCGGCGGGATTCGGGAGTTCGGGCGGGCCACCCCGGGTGTGGTCGCGGTGCGCGACGGCGATCGGGACATCACCTACGCGGCGTTGGACGAGCGGTCGAGCCGGGTCGCCTGCGGCCTGCTGGCGATGGGTCTGCGGCCGGGCGAGCGGGTGGCTCTGCTCTGCGGGAACCGGTTGGAGTATCCGGAGGTCGCGGCCGGGGTCGCCAAGGCCGGGCTGGTGCTGGTGCCGGTCAATCCGCGGCTGGCCGGGCCCGAGGTCCGGTTCATCCTGGAGCATGCGGGGGCGCGGGCGCTGCTGGTGGACGAGGCGCTGGACGGGGCGGTTCACGACGTACGCATCAATAAGGTGTTGATCGGTCCTTCTTATGAGGCGTGGCTGGACGCGTCGGCGAGTGTGGATCCGTGGATCGCGGTGGATGAGCGGGATCCGTTCTGCATCGCCTACACCGCGGGGACGACCGGGGATCCGAAGGGTGTGCTGATCTCGCACCGGTCGCGCTGTCTGACGTTCTACGCGACGGCGCTGGAGTGGGGGATCGGGCCGGGGCGGCGGACGATCGCGGTGGCGCCGATGTATCACGGGGCCGGGTTCGCGTTCGCGTATGCGGCGGTCTACTGCGGTGGCACGGTCAGCATGTTGCGGTCGTTCGATCCGCACCGGCTGCTCGACGTGATCGAGCGGGACGGCGCGCAGTCGGTGTTCCTGGTCCCGACGCACGCGCAGCTGATCAGGCAGAACGTGCCCGAGGTGAAGCAGCTCAAGACGCTCGACACGCTCTACTTCAACGCCGCGGCCCTGCCGAAGGTGCTCAAGGAGTGGGTGTTCGAGGCGTTCCCCGGGGTCGGCGTGCACGAGCTGTACGGCTCGACCGAGGCCGGCGTGGTCACGAATCTGCGGCCGCCGGACGCACGGCGCAAGGCCGGTTCGGTCGGGCACCCGTGGTTCGCGACCGAGGTGCGGGTGGTGGGCGAGAACGGTCAGCCGGTCGAGGCGGGCGTCCCGGGCGAACTGTTCAGCCGATCGCCGTACCTGATGAATGGTTATCACGAGAATCCGGAGGCGACCGCGGCCTGTGTGACCGCGGACGGCTTCCTCACGTCGGGCGACATCGTGATCCGCGACGAGGAGGGCTTCATCTCCGTCGTGGACCGGGTCAAGGACGTGATCATCACGGGCGGGGTGAACGTGTACCCGCGCGACGTCGAGGAGGTCCTCCTCGCGCATCCGTCCGTGACCGAGTGTGCGGTGGTCGGCGAGCCCGACGACCGTTGGGGGGAAAGGGTTGTCGCTTACCTGGTCGGTCAGGGCCCGATCGAGCCCGACGTACTCGAGGCGTATCTGCGCGAACGGCTGGCCGGTTTCAAAGTCCCCAAGCAGTACCGGGCCGTCGCGGCGCTGCCCCGCAACGCCGCCGGCAAGATCCTGAAACGCGAGCTGAGGAGTACGCCGTGAGGGCACACGTCGAGCTGATCCACGAGGACGACTACATCTTCCACACCGGGGAGTTGCCGTTCGGCGAGGGCAGGATCCTGGAGCGTCGGCTGTCGACCGACGAGGAGGACGGCTCCTCGTCGCTGTCCCTGCACGCGACCGCCGACTGGGGTCGCAGCGCCGGGATCCCGCACGCCGACACCGAGTTCTACGTGGTCGAGGGGTCGCTGATCTATGGCGGTCAGGAGCTGGGCCCGGGTGGGTACATCCAGGTCCCGAAGGGCGCCCCGATGGACTGGATCAAGGTGCGGGAGGGGTCGCGGATCCTGCACTGGCGCGAATACGGAGATGCCGGATTCGACCCGCTGGTCTCGGTGAAGGAGACCGACGCCGAAGGAACCGCGACGGTGATCGACGCCACCACCATGGACTGGGTCGAGGCGCCGTCGGTCGGACCGCTCACCCCGCTCTACATCAAGCTGCTGCACCGCGACCCGAAGACCGGCTTCTACACCCGCCTGATCCGCGCCAAGAAGGGCTGGACCGACCACCGGCTGGCCCATCACCCCTGCTACGAGGAGTTCTACACGCTCGGCGGGAAGATGGCCTACAACTTCGGCGACATCGACGAGGGCACCTACTGCTTCCGCCCGGCCGGCGTGAAGCACGGCCACTTCATCGCCGAGACCGACATCGACTGGATCATCCGCTCGGACGGTGAGCTGATCAACTGGTACACCACCGAGGAGTGGGTCAAGTGGGGCGGCCACGCCGAGAACTACCCGCACGAGCACGCGCCGGTGATCTCGACGATGCCGGTCCGGTCCCGTTCGCGAGGTGAGTGGTCCGGCGACGGCATGTAAAAAAACCAATTATTCGGTACGGGGTGAAAGCTCCGCCCCCGTGCCGGACATGACGCAGGGTGGAGCTCGTGAACGTGGATCACCGCCGGGCGCGGTTCGAGGCGATCGCCCCGGCGGTGATCGACGCCGTCCGCCGTTACCTGGCCCGGCGCACCGACCCGGCGACCGCCGACGACGTGCTCTCCGAGACCTTGCTGATCTGCTGGCGTCGCCTCGACGAAATACCCGACGAGCACCTGCCCTGGGCGTACGGCGTGGCCCGCAACTGCCTGGCCAACGCCGAACGGGGCCGCCGCCGTCAGGCCCGGCTGGCCGCCCGGATCGCGATCCTGGACCCGCCCCCGGAGACGGCCGCCGAACCCGCGCCGACCGACAGTGATCTGACCGCGGTGCTGGCCGCGATGCGCCCCGAGGACGCCGAGTTGCTGCGCCTGTGGGCCTGGGAGGACCTCACCCCGCCGCAGATCGCCCTGGTCCTGGGCGTCTCCCCGAACGCGGCGACGATCCGCCTGCACCGGGCCAAACAGAAGCTGCGAAAGCTGATCGAGGCTGCCGGACATGAGGAGTCGAACGAAGGGAGCCGGCCGTGACCGACGACGATCTGCGCACCGAGCTGCGCCGCGCCGATCCGGCGGCGTCGCTGCCGCCGCTGCCTCCCGCCCGCGTCGACCACCTCCTGGAGCAGACCATGGCCACCCCGTACGCCGAAGCCCCCGTCAAGTCCGTGACCCCGGCGCGGTGGCGCCGCCCGGCTCTCCTCGCCGCCGCGGCCCTCGTCCTGATCGTCGGGGCCGGGTTCGGCTGGCTGGCCCTGCGGCCGTCCGACCCGGCGCCCACCACGGCCGGGGCACCGTCGGCACCGGCCGGAGCGCCGTCGGTCACCCGGCTCACCGGCGCCGGGATCGCGGCGAAATGCGTGGAGCCGACCGCGCCGGTCCTGGCCTCCCGGGCCGACCTGGCCGTCGCCGCGACCGTGCGCGACATCGCCGGGGACACCGTGACGCTGCAGGTCACGCACGTCTACAAGGGCACCGCGACCGACCTGATCGAGGTGCCGCAGGCCCCCGGCGCGTCCGAGGGGCTGATGGGCAGCGGCTCGTTCGAGAGCGGCAAGAGCTACCTGGTCGCGGCCTCCCAGGGCGGGATCATCACCTGCGGTTACAGCGGCGAGGCGGACGTGCCGGGCCTGCAGGCCCTCTACGACGCGGCGTTCTAGCCCGGATCGATCCTGGCGGCCCACGCCCCGGGCCGCCAGGATCCGCGGCATGCGAGCTACAGGTGCCCGACGTCAGTGAAGCTGACCAGGGCCGGCGGCCGCTCGGAATCCCACTGCCGGCGGCGCGGTCGTCGCCGACGTGCTGCTCCTGCCGCGCCGCCCGGTTTCCAGCTCCAGCTCAAGAGATCTTCATGCTGTAGATGACGGCGGCGTGGTCCGAGTACGCGTTGTTGTCGACCACGCACCAGCGCCACGGCTGGGTGCTGAAGACGTGGTCCAACTTGACGTTCCACACCGTCGTCGACCGGCCGGTGCGCACCGGGTTCGCGGCGTCCGACTGGTCACACTCGCGGTATCCGGTGGTGCCGTTCCAGTACAGCCCGGCCGGCCACACCCAGGCGCGGGTGTTGCCCGGCCAGTCCGGCGGCGTCACGTTGAGGTCGCCGCCGAACGCCACGTGCTCGTACTTGTCGACCTCGGCCTTGACCTCGGCCAGCTGGTCGTCGGCGTAGTCCCAGTCCGGGTGATCCTCGTTCACCCCGAATCGGGAGATGTGCAGGTCGCAGAGCCGGATGTCGTTGAAGTACGTCGCCGTGGCGCACTGCTGCACGGTGTTCTGCCCGACCCACGGCTGCGTGGTCGGGAGGATCTTCGGGTTGGCCAGCCCGGCGTGGATCACGATGGCCGTGCCGTACCGGTCCTGCCGGCTGCTGTCGTCCTCACCGCACTTGCTGTTGGACAGCACGCCGTAGTTCGACCACTGGTACGGCGCGAAGCTCCTGCTCCACCCGGAGCCGAGCCGGCTCATCAGCGTGGTCAGGTCGTTCTCGCAGATCTCCTGCAGCAGCATGGCCTGCACGTAGTTGACGTCCACGTGGTGCTGGATGACGGCGAGCTTGTCGGCGAACGTGCCGTACTTGCCGCAGTTCCAGCTGGCGCGCTGCGAGTCGCACATGTTCCAGGACATCAGCTGCAGGTTGGTGCCGGCCGGTGCGGCCGCGGCGGCCGGACCGGCCGGCAGCAGGGTGGCCAGCAGAAGCAGGGCGCCGGTCAGGGCGGCGCGAAGCTTTCTCAAGAGTCTCTCCCCGTGACAGTGGATCTTCGTCTGTGGATCTGATCGACCACGATAGATCAACCGCGGTGGCGCTCCCGGAGGGCGGTGGTACGGGCCCGGTTCTGGCCGGTGAGCGAGCACACGCCCCGGCCGCCAGGATCCGCGACACGCGAGCTACAGGTGCCCGACGTCGTTGAAGCTGACCAGGGCCGGCGGCCGCTCGGAATCCCACTGCACGACGGTGATCCCGCAGTTGGCCTGGTTGAGGCCGAGCCAGCGCCACTCGGGAGCGTCGAGCACGTGACGGACGAACCAGCCGATCACGAAGTTGTGCGTGATCAGCAGCTCGTGACGGTCCCGCTCGCCGGTGACCCCCAGGCCGTCCACCGCGGCGCGCAGGGCCACCGCGTCCTCGTCGCGCTCGTCGGCCGGCACACCGTCGAACCAGGCGTGCCACCGCTGCGGGTACACCCCGAGCCGCTCGGGCGACGGCACCGGCGTGCGGTCGACCACGAGATCACAGCCGTGCCTCGGCACCAGCGGCAGGTGACCGCCGACGATCTCGGCGGTCTCGGCCGCCCGGGCCGACGGGCTGTGGTGGACGACGTCGAACGGCACGGTGCTGAGCCGCTTGCCCAGCCGGTCGGCCTGCTCACGACCGAGCGGCGACAGGCCACCGTCCGGGTCGTGATCGGCCGCCGGGTCCTGCTCGCCGTGGCGCACCAGGTACAGCAGCGTTCGAGCCATCGACACACACCTCCGGATCGGTTCGGAGCCGTGCACGGTAGATCACCCGAGCCAGCGCCGGACACCACGTGACCCCGGACCGTGGCAAGGTCCACTGCGCGCCCTCGTCCGGCGGCTGACCGGGCCGCCGGCTTCACCCGTGCGAAGACAGCGTGTCGGTGACCCGCGCGTCCTCCTCGGCCATCGCCTGCTGGCGGCCCGGCTCCTCGCGCAGGATCGCCGCGTTGAGCCATTCGTCGGGGATCGCGAACGCGTCGACCAGCGTCGACAGGTGCGGGCGCAGCTCACGCAGCAGGTCGTTGACGACCGCGGTGACCGCTTTGGAGCGGGCCGGGGTGAGACGGCCGTGTTCCAGGAACCAGCCCTTGTCGGCTTCGATGGTGGTCAGCGCGTACAGGTCGCAGACCCGGTTGAGCAGGGCTTTCGCGCCCGGGTCGGTGGCCCGGTCGATGCCGGCGACGAATGCTTCCAGGGTGATCCGGTCGATGTGGGCGGTGGCCGTCTTCAGGACGTGGTCCTGCACGTCGTTGAAGATGTCGAACGGGTGGTCCTTCTTGGTCGCGGCGCCGTTGCGCAGGCGGCGGATCGCGCCTTCGAGGACGTGTTTCTCGCGGTCCTCGAACATGGTCAGGTGCCAGCCGCGGTCGGTGACCGCGACTTCCTCGTCGCGGCCGGGGACGGCGCTGATCAGGCGCTGGATGAGCCCGCGGGCGGCGGTGCGTTCCAGGACCATCTCGCGGACCTGCTCGGCGACGAAGGTGGCGCGGCCCCAGCCGTCGAGCGAGCCGAACGCGTCGCGATAACCGGTGAGCAGGCCCTTGGCGACGAGCTGCAGCAGTACCGTGTTGTCGCCCTCGAACGTGGTGAACACGTCGGTGTCGGCCTTCAGCGCGGGCAGCCGGTTCTCCGACAGGTAGCCGGCGCCGCCGCAGGCCTCGCGGCACATCTGGATGGTGTGGGTGGCGTGCCAGGTCTGCATGGCCTTCAGGCCGGCCGCGCGGGACTCCAGTTCGCGCTGGCGGTGCTCGTCGACCGGGCCGGGACCGGACTGCACGTCGGCCAGGGTGCCGACCAGCTCCTCCTGGGCGAAGACGTAGGCGTACGACGTGGCCAGTGCCGGAAGCAGTTTCCGCTGGTGGGCGAGGTAGTCGTTGAGGACCACCTCACGGTCGTCGCCGGGCACCCCGAACTGGCGGCGGCTGTCGCCGTACCGGATCGCGATGGTCAGGGCGGCGCGGGTGGCCGCCGACGCCGCGCCGCCGACCGTGACCCGGCCCCGGACCAGCGTGCCCAGCATCGTGAAGAAGCGCCGCGTGTCGTTCTCGATCGGGCTGGTGTACGTGCCGTCCTCGGCGACCTGGCCGTACCGGTCGAGCAGCATCGCCCGGGGCACGGTCACGTGGTCGAAGCTGATCCGGCCGTTGTCCACGCCGAGCAGCCCGGCCTTGTGCCCGGCGTCGCCCAGGGTCACGCCGGGCATCGGGTTGCCGTCGGCGTCGCGGATCGGGACGAGCCACGCGTGGACCCCGCGGCTGCGCCCACCGGTGATCAGTTGTGCGAAGACGACCGCCATTCGGCCGTCCCGGGCCGCGTTGCCGATGTAGTCCTTGCGGGCCGCCTCATGGGGCGTGTGCAGGTCGAACGTTCCGGTCGCGGGGTCGTACGCGCAAGTGGTCCTAAGTTTTTGAACGTCGGAGCCGTGACCGGTCTCGGTCATCGCGAAGCAGCCCATGATGTCGGTCGAGATGATCCCGCGCAGGAACTCCTCGTGGTGACGCTCGGTGCCGAGGGCGACGACGGCGCCGCCGAACAGCCCCCACTGCACGCCCGCCTTCACCATCAGGGACAGATCCGCGTAGGCCAGCATCTCGGCCGCGACCACGGAACCGCCCGGGTCGCCGGACCCGCCGTACTCCTTCGGGAACGCCGAGGCGACGCCGACGTCGGTCGGGATCTGCCGGATCAGCGTGGAGATCCGGGCCCGGGCCTGCTCGCCGGTCTCGCCGTGGACGGCCGCGAAACCCTGCTTGCCGAGCTCGTCGCGGACCGCTTGCCGGATGCCGGCCCACCGCCCGTCGAGGACTTCCTGCAGGCGGGCCGGGTCGATGGAGTCGCCGATCATGACTCCCAGCTAATCACGCGCCCGGTTCCGGCGCCCCGCGGGCAAGGGGTTGATCATGCGGTCTCTCGCTGTGAAGATCAAAATCATCTGCGCGTACGGCGGTCGAGCGCGCTTCCGGCCGGCCGGGATCAGCGCGCGAGGAAACGGCCCTGCGGGGTGCCGTGGACCTGGCCGTTCTCGTAGGCCAGGTGACCGCGGACGATGGTGGCGACCGGCCAGCCGCGGACCTTGCGGCCCTCGAACGGGCAGTGGTCCTGGCCGGACAGGAGCAGGTCGGTGGTGACCTCCTGTTCCAGGTCGGGGTCGACGATCGTCAGGTCGGCGTCGTAGCCGACCAGCAGGTTGCCCTTGCGTCCGTCCAGGCCGTAGGCCCGGGCCGGGTTGGCCGAGGCCAGTTCGGCGACGCGGACCGGGGAGAGGCCGCGCTTGTGCATGCCCTCGCTGAGCAGGATCGGGTAGAGCAGGGCGGTGCCGCCGAAGCCGGGGAGGGCCGGCCACAGGGCGTCGCCTTTCTCCTCCTCCAGGCAACAGGCGTGGTCGGAGGCGACCCAGTTGACCGTGCCGTCGAGGACCCCGGCCCACAGGGCCTCGGTGTCGGCCCGGCCGCGGATCGGCGGGTTGACCTTGCCGCCCAGACCGCCGAGGTCGTCGAGCTCGTCGTGATTCAGGCACAGGTGGTGCAGGGTGACCTCGAAGCGCATGTCGACCGACGGCATCGCCTGGCGGGCCTCGCGGGCGGCGGCCAGAGCCTCGCCGGAGGACAGGTGCAGCAGGTTGACGGCGCAGCCGGTGGCGTTGGCCAGGGCGGTGGCCTCGCCGATGGCGACCCGCTCGGTCAGCGGCGGGCGGGCGTCCGAGTAGGCCTTCAGGGTCTGCGGGTCGCCGGCAGCCCGGACCCGGTCGATGAACAGGCGCATCAGCTCGGCCTGCTCGCAGTGCAGCGACAGGGAGACGCGACGGCCGGGGTCGGTGCCGGCCGCGGAGACCGCTTCCATCAGCTGGTAGAGGTGGCCGAGGTCGTACTCGTCGCTCATGGTGAACGCCTTGGCGTCGCGCGAGTCGGCCGACAGGTTGAAGCCCTTGTAGAACATGTAGTACTTGAACGAGCTGATGCCCCGGTCGGCGACCAGCGACGGGATCTCGTGGACCTGGGCGGTGTCCATCGGGGCCAGGTGGAAGCCGTAGTCGGTCCACGCGTGACCGCCGACCGCGTCCAGGACCTCGGGCAGGATCTCGGCGTAGGGCCCGGTCTTGTTCAGGTAGTGCTGACCGGTGCGGAAGTAGGACAGCACCGTGGTCGCCCCGCCGACCAGTGACGAGCGGGTCTCCTCGGCCGCGTCGACGTCCAGGGGGCGGTAGATGCCGAGGTGGAAGTGGGCGTCGACGGCGCCGGGGAAGACCAGTTTGCCGGTGGCGTCGACGACCCGCTCGGCCTCGGCGGCCGGGATCTCGGTGGCGATGGCGGCCACCCTCCCGTCCGACACGGCGAGGTCGGCGCGCATCGTGCCGACGTAGGGGACGACAAGTGTGCCGCCGCGAACCAACAGGTCATACCGGCTCATCGGAACCTCCGGGGAAAGCTGCGTTTCGCACACAGTAACGGGGTTTCCTTCATTGGAACAGAGCGGTTAGTGTGGGGCATGACCGCCCTGACAGGCTTGACCGTGGTCGACGCCTCCACCCTCTTCGCCGGTCCGCTGGCCGCCACGATCCTCGGGGACTACGGCGCCGACGTCGTGAAGATCGAGCATCCGGCCAAGGCGGACCCGGCTCGCGGGCACGGCCCGGCCAAGGACGGCGTGCCGCTCTGGTGGACGATGCTCGGCCGCAACAAGCGCACGATCACCCTGGATCTCGGCCGCCCGGCGGGGGCCGAGGTGGCCCGGAGAATCCTGGGGAACGCCGACGTCCTGATCGAGAACTTCCGGCCGGGAACCCTGGAGCGCTGGGGTCTCGCCCCGGCGGCGCTGCACGAGATCAATCCCAAGTTGATCATCGCCCGGGTGACGACCTACGGCCAGTTCGGCCCCTACGCGGGGCGGCCCGGCTTCGGCACCCTGGCCGAGGCGATGAGCGGCTTCGCGGCCATCACCGGCGAGCCCGACGGGCCGCCGACCCTGCCGCCGTTCGGCCTGGCCGACGGCATCAGTGCGCTGACCTGCGCGCAGGCGATCATGACGGCGCTCTACCACCGGGACGTGCACGGCGCCAACGGGCAGGTGATCGACCTGGCCATCGTCGAGCCGATGCTGACCGTGCTCGGCATGCAGGCCATGGTCTACGACCAGCTCGGCACCGTCCAGAAGCGGACCGGGAACCGCTCGGTCAACAACGCGCCGCGCAACACCTACCTGACCGCCGACGGCCGCTGGGTCGCGGTCTCGACCAGCGCGCAGGCGATCGCCGAGCGCGTCCTGAAGCTCGTCGGCCGGGCCGACCTGATCGGCGAGCCGTGGTTCGCGACCGGCGCCGGGCGGGCCGCGCACGCCGACGTCCTGGACGAGGCGGTCGGCACCTGGATCGGGCAGCGCGATCTCGCCGACGTGAAGGACGCGTTCGAGGCCGCGCAGGCCGCCGTCGCCCCGGTCTACGACATCGCCGACGTCTTCGCCGACCCGCAGTTCCAGGCCCGCGACTCGGTGACGACCGCGCACGACCCGATCCTCGGCCCGGTGCGCATGCCCGGCCCGCTCTACCGCCTCTCCGGGACGCCCGGCCGGATCCGCTGGACCGGCCGCGAGCACGGCGCCGACACCGACGACGTGCTCACCGCCCTCGGTTACGACCAGAACGAGCTGGACGAGCTTCGATCCCAAGGAGTCATATGAAGGTCTTCGACCTGGCCCAGCCCATGCGGCGGGGCATGCCGCAGTCGCCCAACCATCCGATCTATCAGCACGCGCTGGTCCGGCGGCACGGGGACATGATCCGCGCCGGGGGCGGGTCGGCCGCCAACGACATCCTCGTCCTCGGGACGCACGTGGGGACGCACGTGGACGCGCTGGCCCACGTCTCCCAGGACGGGCTGCTGCACGGTGGCGTGGTCGCGGCCGACGTGCAGTCCGACTCCGGGTTCGCGCGGCTGGGCATCGACGAGTTCCCGCCGTACGTCGGACGCGGTGTTCTTCTCGACGTCGCGGCGTTGCACGGTGTCGAGACTCTGCCGGCCGGATACGAGGTGACCGGCGGGGATCTTGCCGCGGCCGCCGGCGATCTGGAGATCAACCCCGGGGACGCGGTGCTCGTGGGCACCGGATGGTCCCGCCTCTTCGGCAATGCAGAACAATTCGTGGGTACGTCGGAAGGGGTCCCCGGGCCCGGCCTGGAAGCCGCCCGCTGGCTGGTCGACAAGGGGGTGGCCGTCACCGGGGCGGAGACCATCGCCTACGAGCGGATCGCGCCGGGCGCGGGCCACGCGACCCTGCCCGTGCATCGGATCCTGCTGGTCGAGGCCGGCATCAACATCGTCGAGACGATGCTGCTCAGTGAGCTGGCCGACGCCGGGGTGAAGGAGTTCCAGCTGATCCTGGCCCCGCTGCGTCTCGTCGGCGCGACCGGCTCGCCCGTCCGGCCCCTGGCGGTGGTGCCGTGACCCGCCCCGGCGATCCGGCCGGCGGTGAGGGCGGGCGGGTGCCGCTGGCGCACGTGCTCGGAGAGTTCGCGGCGAGCGTCGACCCGCCGGAACGGGTGCGCGCGGACGTGCCGGCGCGGGTGCTCGACGTGCTCGGGAACGCCCTGGCCGCCTACGCCGAGGAGGGCAAGGACGCCGCACCGGCCGCCCTCGCCGTGATGCGCCGCTGGGGTGGGACCCCGGAGGCGACCGTGCTCGGATCGGGGGAGCGGCTGCCCGCGCCGTCGGCCGCCTTCGTCAACGGGGTGCTCGCGCACTCGCTCGACTTCGACGACACGCATCTGCCGTCGGTGCTGCACCCGAGCGCCTCGGTGGTGCCCGCCGCCCTGGCCGCGGCCCAGGCCGGCGCGCCCGGCGACCTGATCGCCGCGATCGCGGCCGGGATCGAGGTCACCAACCGCCTGGGCATGGCCGGATGCGACCCGGAGACCGGCACGAACCTCTACTTCGAACGGGGTCAACACGCCACCTCCATCTGCGGCACGATCGGCGCTGCCGTCGCGGTGGCCCGACTCTACGGACTGGGTCCGACAAGAATCGCCGACGCGATCGGCATCGCCGCGTCGATGGGCGCGGGCGTGCTGGAGGCGAACCGCACCGGCGGCTCGGTCAAGCGCACGCACTGCGGCTGGGCCGCGCACGCCGGCGTGGTCGCGGCCACCCTGGCCGCCGAGGGGCTGACCGGGCCGCCGACGGTCCTGGAGGGACGGTTCGGGTTCTTCACGGCGCACACCGGCCGCTTCGACCGGCGGGCCCTGGACGGGCTCGGCGAGGACTGGGAGCTGCTGCGGACGGTGTTCAAGCCGTACCCGTCGAACCACTTCACGCACCCGGGTATCGACTGTGCGCTGGCGCTGCGCGCGGCCGGACTGGATCCGGGGGAGATCGCCGCGATCGAGCTGGGCGTGGCCGAGCCGGTGCTGCGCACGATCGCCGAACCGCCGGCCGAGAAGGCGCGTCCGCGCAGCGGCTACCACGCGAAGTTCTCCGGCCCGTACACCCTGGCGGTGGCCCTGACCGGCGGAAGTGGGCTGGGCGTGGGCCTGGACGACTTCGTCGAGCTGACCCCGGAACGTCTGGCGCTGGCGGCCCGGGTGACGGTCTGCGCCGATCCGGCGGCGACCGCCGCGTTCCCCCGCGCGTTCGCCGCTGTCGTAAAAATCCGGACAAAGGGTGGTGCGGTGGTCGAACACCGCGTGGCCAGTTCCCGCGGTGGCCCGGGGCATCCGCTGAGCGGGGACGAGGTGCGGGCCAAGTTCACCGGCAACGCCGGCCGGGCGCTGGACAAGCCGGACGAGCTCGCCGAGGCGGTCGGGGCGCTGCGCGACGGTGGGCCGGTTTCCGCGTTGTTTCCGTCCTGACGCCACTTCGGGAAACGGTGTATCGCCTGGCGAAATATGGCTGGCCGGAGGCTTGACATCACCGGTCTGTGACTGAGTTTATAGATCCCACGCAGAAGTAAAACGCCGTTTCCCGATGGGAAACACGAATCGGATGCGTACCGCGCGCCAGCGCACCGCCACTGGGGACAGCGGCGGTGCACCCACCCGAGAGAGGGGACGCGGCACCACGATGAAACGCATTGCCCGCAAGGCACTGATCGCCACGGTGGCACTGGGGGCCGTCCTGGTCGTCCAGGCGCCCGCCGAGGCCTACGGGCCGACCGCCAACTCCCTGGGGTGCCGGATCTACTTCACCGACACCGGCACCGGATCCTCGCCGAGCACGTGGGCCGACACGTTCACCCTGACCCAGTCGCCGGCCAAGCCGGCGCCGGGCGCCAAGGTGACCGTGTCGCTCACCGCCGCCGCGGGGACCACCAACGGCCCGGTCCCGCTCGACGCGGGATCGGTGCCGGTGATCGCGACGGTCGGGATCTCCGGGTCCCAGACCGGCACGGTCACCCTCAACCAGCCCACCTACCCGGCCGCGGCCACCGCGGCCTACGCCAAGCTCGGCGGGTTCACCGCGACCGGCTCGTTCACCGCCGGATCCGCGGGCGACCTGACCCTCACCGTCAAGCAGGTCAAGTTCGCCAACACCACGGCGTCCACCTACTGCTCGGCCGAGGGCGACCGGGACCACAAGGCCGGCCCCGTCGACACCACGATCGTGCAGGCGGTCTCGGTCGTCGACTCGGGCATCGCGGTCACCGGGATCTCCGGGCAGACCGTGACCGACTCGGCCCGGGCCGGCAACACGATCAGCTGGAAGGTGTCCGGCCTGGCCGCCGGCGCCACGCTGACGGCGCAGCTGAAGGACGGCAGCGCCGGCGGCACGGGTGAGGGCGCGGGCACCGGCACGACCGACGCCACCGGCGCCGGAACCGGCACCCTCGCGGTGCCGGCCGGGGCCACCACCGGCAAACGGACCCTCGTCGTCTCCGACGGCGCGGACACCCTGTCGGTGCCGATCACGATCCTCGGAACCCCGAAGATCACCCTTTCGCCCGCGGCGGGCGGCGCCGGCACGACGACGACCGTCAAGGGCACCGACTTCAACCCCGGAAGCACCATCGCCGTACGGGGCTACCAGGCCCTGACCGGGGCGCCGCCGCCCCCGGCGACCACGGACGCGGCGGTCTCGGCCACGGCCGGGACGGACGGTACGTTCTCGGCCGCGTTCACGGTCAACGACAAGGCGACCGCGTACATCGGTGCCCTGTCCGGCAGCCTCTATGCCCTGTCGGCCTGGAGCATGTCCGCGGACGCCTGCACGGCGCCCACGGGCAGCACCTGCAACCTGACGTTCCAGCTCTCGCAGACCGTGAACGCCGGTTCGCTGTCGATGTCCCGGGGCAGCGGCGCCAGCACCATCACGTTCTCCGGGATCACGCTGAACGGCTCGGCCCAGACCGCCACGGCGGCCCTGCCGGCGATCAACGTGACCGACTTCCGCGGCAGCACCCTGCCGTGGAGTCTCACCGCGAAGGTCACCGACTTCACCGGTGTCCCGGGCGGCACCATCGCGGGGAGCGCGCTCACCGTGACGCCGTCCTGCGCCGCCCACGCCGGGGCGACCAACCCGGTCACGGCGGTGGCCGGCGACGCCGGGGTCTCCCTCGGCGGCGACGGCGCGACGATCTGCTCCGGCCCGGACGGCAAGACCGCCCTGACCGGCGGGTCGTTCGACGCGGCCGGGGACCTGTCCCTGGCCGTGCCGGCGAACCTGTTCGCCGGTACGTACGCGGCCACGCTCACCCTCACCCTGGGCTGAGCGCCGGGTGGGGGCGGCCGCCACCGCCCCCACCCACCGCGGCCGCCACCGCCTCCACCGGCCGCCACCGCCCCACCCGCCGCGGCCGTCACCGCCCACCCACCACAAGGGAAGGACGACCATGCGAATCCGTGCGAGCGTGCTCGCCCTCTCGATCCTCGCCGTGCTGATCCCGGCCACGCCCGCCGCGGCCGCCGGGAACGGCGAATGGTCGGTGACGCCCACCCCGGCCAAGAATCCGGGCCCCACGCCCCGGCTGATGTTCTTCCTGGACGCCCCGGGCGGCCAGACCGTCAAGGAGTCGGTCCGGGTCAGCAACCTCACCACGAAGCCCAAGTCGTTCCTGGTCTATGGCGCGGACGCGTACAACACGCCGCACAACGGCGGATTCGCCTTCCGGTCCCGCGACGAGAAGCAGGCCGACCTCGGCTCCTGGGTGGTCTCTCCGGTCTCCTCGGTCGAGATTCCGGCGCGGACGAGCGCGGACATCCCGTTCACGATCGCCGTCCCGTCGAATGCGACCCCGGGCGACCACGTGGGCGGCATCGTCGCCATGGAGGCCGAGCCGGGGGCGACCGCCGACGCGGACGGTGCCGCGGTCCGGGTGCAGCGCGCCGTCGCCGCCCGGATCTACCTGCGGGTGGCCGGCACGATCCGGCCCGGCCTGAGCGTCGCCGACCTGACCGTCGACATCGACGCGCCACTGCTGCCGATCGGCACGGACGGGGCGATGGCCTACCGGGTCAGCAACATCGGCAACGTGCACCTGGTCCCGGGCGCGACGGTGAAGGTGACCGGCCTCTTCGGGCATCGGATCACGGCCGAGGGGTCGGAGCCGTCGAGCGACATGGTGCCCGGCGCGGACGGCACGTTCACCGCGCGGACCCGGGGGATCTGGCCGCTCGACGTGGTCACGACGCGGGTGACGGTGCGGGCCGAGGGAGACGTCTACGCCGCCCGGTCGAAGCGGACCGTGGTCGTGTCGTGGAGCGCGCTGGCCCTGCTCGCCCTTCTGGTCCTGGCGATCTGGTGGCGGATCCGCCGCCGGGTCCGTAGCCGGGTGGCGAAACCCCGCGGCTTGGTGGCCACCGGATGAATCGCCTATGTCCGAAAATAGCCGCGCTGGCCCTGCTGCTGATCCTGCTGCCGGCCAAAGCCGACGCCAGCGGCCAGGTCGCGCGTCTGTCGACCGGCAGCGCGAAACCCGGCGAGACCGTCCGGGTCACCGGCGAGGGCTGGGCGGCCGGCAAGCTGCTGCAGTTCGTCACCTGCGGCGAGGGCGGCCTGACCGGCTCGGCCGCCTGCGACATGCGCGCGGCGCTGGCCACCCCGGTCCGGGCCGACGGCACGTTCGTGGTCGATCTGCAGGTCGGCGACCCGCCGAAGGCGTGCCCGTGCGTCGTGCACATCGCCGGCGTGCAGGGCGAGACCGACGAGCCGGTCAACCTGCTGCTGGCCCTCTCCGGTCACAACAGCGCCGCGCTGCCGGCCGCCGCGACCGTCGCGCACCAGCTGGAGGTGCAGGACTACCACCTGAGCGGGCAGACCGCGGCCGCCTGGTTCGGCGCCCCGGAACACCTGAAGCTGACGTTCACGGTCCGCAACCCGACCGACTCCACGCTCGTCGACGCGACCCTGCAGGCCCGTCTCGGCGGTGGCGGCAGCGACAACGTCTTCCATCAGGAGAAGGTCACCGGTCTCGGACCCGGGCAGAGCCGCACGTTCACGGTGCCGGTCGACATTCCACTGTTCGCTTTCGGACGGTACGTCGTGACCGCCGACGTCGGTGGACTCGCCGGTGTGCGGATGCGTTACAACGCGTACCCCTGGGGCCTGATCTTGATCAATGTGGCCGGAGTGCTGCTGATCGCCTGGGGAGTGCTCCGACGGCTGCTCCGGCGGCGGGAGTTGCGGCACGTCAACCCGGCCGACGCGATGCTGCCGGCGGTGGTCCGGCTCGGCGGGCTCGGCGCCTACCTGGTCTTCGACGACGCCCCGGGCGCTCGCCGGCTGCACGGGCGGGCCGGCGCCCAGCTCAGCCTGGACGGCCTGCGCCATCTGATCGGTCCCGGACAGGGACAGCAACGCGGTGACTCGGTCCTCGACGTCGACGCGCTCGGTCATGTGCTGGCCCGGCGCTACCCGCGAGGACTCTCGGTGATGGAAGAGGACGACGCATGAAACCCGACTGGCCGCTGCTGTTCCGCGTCGGCGTGGTGCTGCTCGCGACCACCCTGGCCTACACCAGCTGCGGCGCGCTGATGCCCGGGCAGACCGGGCCGGTGTCGACCGGCGGCACCGGCCCGGGGGTGACCGCGGACGCCGTCAAGGTCGTGTTCATCGGCACCGACCTGGGCAAGACGGCCTCGATGACCGGGTTCAAGCAGCCCGACGTCGGTAAGCCGGCCGAGCAGGTCAAGGCCCTGGAGACGTACGTCAACGCGCACGGCGGGATCGCCGGCCGGCAACTCCAGGCGGTCTACCGGGAGTACGAGGCGAGCAACGACTCCCCGGCCGCCGAGACCACCCTGTGCAGCCAGATCACCCAGGACGACAAGGCGTTCGCGGTCGTGCTCACCGGCCAGCTGCAGTCCAACGCCCGGCCCTGTTACGCCCAGCGGCAGACGCTGATGCTCGACGCGACGCTCATCGCCGACGACCAGGCGACGTTCACGCGGCTGCAGCCGTACCTGTGGACCGCGTCGTTCGTCGAGTACGACGCGTTCGCCACCTCGTTCCTGTCGGTGCTGCGCAAACAGAAGTTCTTCGACGGCCGGGACCGGGCCGGGCTGGTCGCCGCCGACACGCCGGCCAACCACGCCGTCTACGACGACATCGTGGTGCCGACGCTGCGGCCGGCCGGTGTCACGGTCACCGTCTCGTGGATCGACACCACGTCGCTGAGCAGCCTCAACACCGGTCTCAGCCAGGCTGCGGTGAACTTCCGGGGTAAGAAGATCGACCGGGTGTTCTTCCTCGGCGGTGCCCGGATCGCACCGTTCTTCATGACCGCCGCGGTCGCGCAGAGCTTCACCGCCCGCTACGGGATCTCGACGTTCGACAGCCCGAGCTTCATGGTCGCCAACCCCGGGCTGATCCCGGCCGAGGCACTCAAGGACATGGTCGGGGTCGGGTTCGCGCCCGGCTACGACGTGCCGGACAGCAAGCTGTCATTTCCGGACACGGACGCGGAGAAGAACTGCCAGAAGATCTACGCCGACGCCGGCATCACCTTTCCCGAGCGACAGAACGCGCGGGTGGCGTTCGGGTACTGCGACGCGGCGCTGCTGCTCCAGGCCGGTGCGAAGGATCTCGGCGACAACCTGAACGCGGCCGCCTGGGCCGAGAACGCGCAGAAGGCCGCGTTCACCACCGCGGCCGGGTTCGGCGGGGAAACGGCGAGCCGCTTCGCCAAGGGCACCGGCTACCGGGTCCTCAAGTACGACGCCGCCTGCCCCTGCTTCACCTACGAGGGCCCGGTGACCGGCCTTGGCGACTGACGCCCTCGAGGTGACCGGCCTGACCGGCGGATACGGCGCGATCCAGGTCCTGTTCGGCATCGACCTGACGGTGAGCCGGGGCGAGACCGTCGCGCTGTGCGGCCCGAACGGGGTCGGGAAGTCCACCCTGGTCCGCATGCTGGCCGGCCTGAACCGGCCGGATTCCGGCACGATCCGGCTCGGCGGGCACGACATCACCGCCGTCCCCGGGCCCAAGCGGGTCAGACTCGGCCTGTCCACGGTGATCGGGCAGCAGGCGTTCGGATCGCTGTCGGTCCGGGACAACCTGCGCGTGCACGCCTACCCGAACACGCGCGACGACGACCGGGTGGAGACCGTCGTCGACGGCGCGCTCGCGGTCTTCCCGCGGCTGGCCGCCCGCGCCGACCAGCCGGCGTCCCACCTGTCCGGCGGCGAGCGGCAGATGCTGGTCCTGGCCAAGACCCTGATCCAGCGGCCGGCCGTGCTGCTGATCGACGAGTTCTCGCTCGGCCTGGCCCCGGTCGTGGTCGGCGGCCTGCTCGAACTGGTCCGGCGGCTGGCCGCGGCCGGCGTCGCCACGCTGCTCATCGAGCAGTCGGTGAACGTGGCCATGGCGGTCGCCGACCGGCTGCTCTTCATGGAGCACGGCACGATCATCGCCGAGCACACGCCGGACGAGCTGCGTGCCGCGCCCGACCTCGCCCGCCGCCTGGTTCTGGGAGGTCACGCGTGACGCTCGGGGGCTTCGATCTCGGGTTCGACCGGCTGGCGGTCGGGCTTTTCACCGGGCTCACCTACGGACTGCTCGCGGTCGGCCTGGTCCTGGTCTACCGGTCGAGCCGCTTCGTCAACTTCGCCCACGGCGCGATCGGCGTCTTCGGTGCCGCCGTCCTCGCGCGCCTCACCGACGGCGTGAACTTCTGGATCGCGTTCCCGATCGCCATCGCGGTCGCCGGTGCGCTCGCCGCCGGCACCGAGATGACCGTCGTCCGGCGACTCAGCGGACGCCCCCGGGTGATCGGCATGATCGCCACGCTCGGCCTGTCCCAGTTCATCCTGGTGCTGGCGCTGCTCGTGGACCGGGACAGCTTCTCCGGCAGCACCTATCCGCGCCCGCCCGGGCTGCCCGCGTTCACCATCGGCACGACCGCGGTGGGCTCGTCGCTGACCGCCATGCTGGTGCTCACGCCCGTACTGCTGGGGATCCTCGCCTTTTTCCTGCGGCGCACCCGGTACGGCATCGCGATCCGGGCCGCCGCCGACCACCCCGACGCGGCGACCGTGAACGGCGTCCCGGCACCCCGGATGACCAGCCTGGCCTGGGCGGTCGCCGGTGGCGTGGCGGCGTTCTCGTCGATCCTGCTCACCCCGACGCAGGGCGTGCAGTCGATCGAGTCGCTCGGGCCGGAACTGCTGCTGCGCGGGCTGGCCGGTGCGGTGATCGCCCGGATGACGTCGCTGCCGATCGCGTTCACCGCCTCGGTCGCCGTCGGCGTGCTCGAACAGGTGCTGCTCTCCCGGGAGACCGCCGGGTTCGTGGACGTCGTGCTGGGCGTGGCGATCCTGATCTCGCTGCTGCGCCAGCGGTCGGGCGGACGGCGTTCCGAGCAGTCGCTCTGGCCGCGCTCGCGGACCACCGCGTTTCCGCGCTCGGTGCTGATCGTTCTCGGACTGGCCGGCGTCGGGCTGGCGTACGTGGTCAGCAACTCGACCGCCTCGGTCCTGACCACGATCTGCGGATACGCGCTGGTCGGCATGTCGGTCGTGCTGGTCACCGGCATCGCCGGCGAACTGTCCCTGGGCCAGTTCGGTTTCGCCGGCATCGGCGCCGCCGTCGCCGTCCACGTGGCCGCGCTCAGCGGCAACCTGTTCCTCGGCACGATCGCCGGCTGCGCGTCCGCCGCGGTCGCGTCGATCCTGATCGGCATCCCGGCCCTGCGACTACGCGGGGTGGCGCTCGGCGTCACCACGCTCGCCTTCGCGCTCGCCACCAGCGGCTGGCTGCTTCGGCAGGATTGGCTGCTCGGGGACGGTCTGACCACGCCCTATCCGGTCTGGCACGACTACGTCGTCAGCGTCTCCACCGACTACTACCTGTTCGCGCTGATGCTGCTCGGTCTCGGCTGGTGGATCACCGCGCGGCTGCGCCGCGGCGGCTTCGGCCGCCTGCTCATCGCACTCCGCGACAACGAGGAGGCCGGCCGGGCCCTCACGGTCCCGGCGGCACTGCGCAAACTGCAGGTGTACGGCGTGGCCGGCGCGCTCGCCGGCCTCGGCGGCGTGGTGATCGGATTCGGGCAGTCGCAGCTCGGCATCAACACGTTCCCGGCCTCCGCCAGCATCGACGTGGTCGCCCTGGCCGTTGTCGGCGGTCTCTCCCGCCCCGGCGGCGCGCTGCTCGGATCACTGGTGATCGTGGGCCTGCCGGCGCTCATCCCGATGGGCATTCCCGGTCAGGCCGCGCTCACCCTGGCCTGGCTCCTGATCGTCGTCCTCCTCCCCGACGGCCTCAGCGGCCTGCCCCGCACGCTGCGCTCCCGGCTCGTTCTCCGGGCCGAGGCCGCGGCCGGTCCGGGAAGGCTGCGCCGGTTGCGGTCCCGGCCGGCTTTCAGGGCTCTTCCCGTACGTCCGGAGCAGCCCTCAGCACCAGCCGGGACAGGGGAGCGGTGGCGCGTCCGGGAACTGCCGGCCGACCGGCTCGAACCGGACGGCGGCGGCGGGCCGCTCCTCG
This sequence comes from Actinoplanes sp. HUAS TT8, assembly GCF_051380535.1. Classification (NCBI taxonomy): domain Bacteria; kingdom Bacillati; phylum Actinomycetota; class Actinomycetes; order Micromonosporales; family Micromonosporaceae; genus Actinoplanes; species Actinoplanes sp. HUAS TT8. Next base: position 855,940 of record NZ_CP195646.1, read on the forward strand.
AAGTGGCCGGGATCCGGCGATCGTTCGGCGGCGTGCGGGCCGTGCAGGACGCCACCTTCACCGTGGCCGAAGGCGAGATCGTCGGGATCATCGGGCCGAACGGGGCCGGCAAGACCACCCTGTTCGAGATCCTGGCCGGGTTCACCGGCTCCGACAGCGGAGTGGTGCGCTACCGGGGGCGGGCCGTCACCGGCTGGAGCCCGGAACGACGGGCGCGGGCCGGGCTCGTGCGCTCCTTTCAGGACGCTCGGCTGTTCCCGGCCATGTCCGTACGGGAAAATCTCATGATCGCCGCGGAGGGCCGCAGCCCGTCACGTCTCGCCGAAGATCTCCTCGGTGGTGAGCGGCCGGAGGCCGCGAAGGCCGGACAGGCCGGCGCCGCCCTGGCCGCGATGGGGCTCGACGCGATCGCCGACCGGCCGGTGGGCGAACTGTCCACCGGAACCCGGCGGCTCGTCGAACTCGGCTGCCTGCTCACGCTGCGCCCGCGGCTGCTGCTGCTCGACGAGCCGTCGTCCGGGCTCACCCAGGCCGACGGCGCCGCCCTCGGCGACCTGATGCTCCGCGTGCGCGCCGAACTCGGCACCACCGTGCTGGTCATCGAACACGACCTGCCGCTGCTGTCCCGGGTCGCCGACCGGCTGATCGCCATGGACGCCGGGCGGGTCATCGCGGCCGGAACCCCCGACGAGGTCCGCGCGCACCCCGCCGTCGTCCTGTCCTACCTCGGCACCGACGAGGCTGCCGTCACCCGATCTGGAGGCATCTGATGGTCCGGTCCAAGAACCTGATTCTTTCCGTCGCGATCGGCATCCTCGCCGCCACCGGCGTCGTCCTCGTCGACGGCTCACCCGCCTCGGCCAAACCGACCCTGCACGTCTCCAGGACGAGCGGCCTCAAGAGCGGGCAGTCGATCACCGTCTACGGCACCGGATTCACCAAGAACCTGACCAACATCGCGCTCGGGCAGTGCATCAAGAACCCGGCCTCGTCCACCGACTGCAACCTGTCCGGCGGCGCCGAATTCGTCGACTCCGACGCCAGCGGCAAGACCCGGACCGTGACCCTCAAACTGGCCACCACGTTCAGCGGCCACAAGTGCGGGACGACCGGATGCGTGATCGCGGCCCAACTACTGCCGTCGAGCAACCCGGCCGACGTCGTCGCGGCCAACAAGGTGCAGGTGGCCATCACGTTCACCGGCGGAACCGGGACGACCACGGCACCGACGACGGCGGCCACGTCGACCAGCTCGACCAGCGCGGCGGCCACCGGCACCACCGACTCGGACGCGTTGCCCAAGACCGGGCCGGGACTGGAATGGGCGACCATGGGCCTGATCGGGACGGCACTGCTGCTGCCCGGGCTCGGGCTGCTCGCCATGCTGCCGGCGCGGCGGCGGCGGATGCTCTGACCGGGGGCGGTTCAGGGTCGTGGGGACGGCTTTGCGCGGGGCAGTCCCCACGACCCCGATTCGTCCTGGCTGTTCAGCTCGGCCTTTGCTCGTCAGCCTTTGCTCGTCAGCCCGCGCTTGTCAGCTCTCGCTCGTCAGCCTTTGCTGTTCAGCCTTTGCTCGTCAGTCGAAGATCGAACCGGTGCGCGGGTCGTCCTCGGTGACCGCGAGGCAGACCACCCGGAGATCGTCCTCCCAGGCCGTCTCGGTGTCCGGGTAGAGGTAGTCGACCTCGGCGTCCGCGTACTTACCGGTCCGGAAACGGTCGAAGTCACCGTTGCAGGTGGCGTCGACCTCGGAGCGGACCGCTGACTCGCCCGGGAAGCCGCTGCCGTGGTCCGCGAGCCGGAAGACCGAGTACACCTCCGCCTCGTGAGGCGACGAACACGGCACCGTCTCCAGATCGGCGGCCTGGTTGCCGAACATCTGGTCGACGCAGACGCCCGGGGTGAGCGTGGCCATCGCCACCGAATTGCTGAACGGGCTGGAGTAGTCGCCCTCCGCGTTGTCGATGGCGTTGTAACCCTGGATGCCACCGATGATCATGGAAATGATGTACACCCAGATGCCGGCCGCGATCAGACCACCGACGGCGTGGGCCCGGCCGCGCTCACCGGTGCGGTTGATCTTCCGGAGCGCCAGGATCGCGTAGACGGCGGCGACCGGGACGAGACCGACGATGCCGGTGATCAGGGCGACGATCGCGAAGCGGTTCGTCTCCTGGCTCTGGTACGGGTTGGGCGGCGGCGGGAAGCCCGGGGCCTGCTGGTAGTAGCCGGCGGGATATCCGGGCGGGAACTGCCCGGGCGGGGACTGGTAGCCGGCCGGGGAGTAGCCCGAGGCGGGGTAGGCGCCCGGCGGGTAACCCGGGGCCGCATAGCCCGGCGCGGGATAGCCCGGAGCCGGATAGCCGGGGGCCGCGTATCCCGGCGCGGGGTAGCCGGACGCGGCCGGATAGCCCGGCGCGGGGTAGGCGGGCTGCTGCGGGTAGCCCGGCGCGGGATAGGCCGGAGCGGGAGCCGGGCCGGGATAGGCCTGTCCGGGGGCCGGGAACGCCTGGGCCGGCTGACCCGGGTACGGATAGGTGGCCGGAGGCGCGCTCGGCACCGGGTCGGGCGGGACGTAGGCGGGCGGCGGGAAGGCCGGGCCCGCATACGGGGCCGTCGGCTCCGGGGTGGGGTAGGTGGAGGTCGGATCCGGCGCCTTGTAGGCGTAGGTCGCCTGCTCCTCGACCTTCGTCGCGTCGGCGGCCGCGTTGTCGACCTTCGTCACGTCGGCGCGCGCGCCGTCCACCACTGTCGCATCGGCCGCGAAGGGCGTCACCGGGGCCGGGTGCGCAACCGTCGCGCCGGCCAGGTCCGGCCCGGCCGGGGCGGTGTGCACGGCGGCCGGGTCCGGGGCGGCGGGAGCCGGGTGCGCGACGGTGGCATCGGCCGGGCTCGGCGCGGCGTGGGCGACGGTGGCGTCGGCCGGGGCCGGGTGGGCGACCGTCGCGTCGGCCGCGGTCGCATCCGCCGGGGTGGGGCCGGCCGGGAACGCCGGCAGGGTGGGGTCAGCCACGGGGGCCGGATCGGGCGAAGGGGACGTCAGTCCCGGATCGCTCGGCGGCGTTCCCGGGCTCGGCGGGGGTGGCAGCTGCTCGCTCACGCTGGGACGTTAACAACAGTCATGATCATGATCCGCTCCGGGACAATCTCGCTTTGGCAACAAGCTCCGCCGGCGAAGCCTGACAAGCCGAGCCGGTGACGCGCAACCAGCTTTCGCCGGCCGGGCCTGACGAGCCGCGCTGACGAAAATACCGTGGCCCGGCAAGCCTCGCTGCCCCGATGCCGTGGCGCCGGAATCCTCTGATTCTGTCGTACCTCATCGTTAGATTCGCGGTCATGCACGAGATCACCTACGTCGTCGGGGACGCCACCGACCCACCCGGTCCCGGGCCGCGGATCATCGCCCACGTCGGCAACGACATCGGCGCCTGGGGCCGCGGCATCGTCCAGGCCATCACCAGGCGATGGCCCGGCCCCGAGCGGGAGTTCCGCCGCTGGCACGAGACGTCGGCACCCGCCGCCGGCGGTGGCTTCCGGCTCGGGGCGGTGCAACTGGTGGCGGTCGAGCCCACCCTCTGGGTCGCGAACATGGTCGGCCAGCACGGCATCATGACCAGGCGCGGCCTGCGGACCAGCACCGGCTACGAGCCCGGCGCCGGCCCACCGGTCCGCTACGACGCGATCCGCGAGTGCCTGACCACCCTGGTCGCGCACGCGCGGGAGCGTGACGCCGAGGTGCACATGCCGCGGATCGGTTGTGGTCTGGCCGGCGGCGAGTGGGCGCTCGTCGAGCCGCTGATCCTGGAGACGCTGGGCGCGCACGACATCCCCGTGTTCGTGTATGACCTAGTGCTCCCGCAGGAGTGATCCCGCGCCGTAGACCTTGTCCTCGATGCCGTTCTCGCGCAGCGCCATCCACCAGGTCGCCGCGTTGATGGCGATCACCGGTTTGCCGAGCCAGCGTTCGGCCTCGTCGGCCAGGCGGACCATGGACAGGTTGGTGCCGCACTGCACGATCGCGTCCACGTCCGGCCCGTCGACGGCCCGGATGGCCGTGCGCAGTTCGTCCTCGGTGACGTGGGCGATCGCCACCGCTGTCGGGCATTTCAGGCCCTCGATCGCGGTCACCTCGAAGCCGATCTCGCCGAAGAAGCGGACCACGTTGGCGTCCCCGACCGGCTGGTAGGGGGTGACCACGCCGATCTTCCGGGCGCCGTACAGGCGGAGTGCTCGTTCGCACGCCTCGGCCCCGGTCGCCACGTCGAGGCCGGTGATCGCTTTGATCTGTGCCACGAATTCGCGGTTGCCCTCGACACCGCCCCAGAACGTCTCGGCCGACATGCCCATGACCATGTAGTCGGGTTCGCAGGTCAGTACGCGTTCGCAGGCGAAGCCGATCTCGGCCCGGATCTGGGTGAGCAGGTTCTCGAAGTTGGCGTCGTCGGACAGGTCCTGGTTGCGGATGTGGATGCGGGAGAAGTGCGCGGTCACGCCGGGCACGGTCATCGCGTAGAAGTCCGGTTCGACGATGGTGTTGGTCGACGGGGCGATCACGCCGAACTTGCGGCGCCACCCGAGGGCGTCGGTCATGCGTTCTCTCTTTTCTCGAGCGGGGCGTCGGCGTCCACGGACCGGCCCGGCGACGCGGCGCCTCCCTTGGAAGAGGCGCGGAACGTCAGGTAGGCCGCGATCAACAGAAGTGCCTGCGCGGACGTGTTCAGCGACTGTTCGAGCCACTGGTAGGCGAGCGTCTCGTGCTGGGCCGACTGCCGCAGCGGCACCAGCGATGTGACGAGTACCAGCCCGAGCACGAAGAACGAGATCGCCCACCACTGCCGGTACCGCCCGGCCACGATCGCGCCGAGCACGCTGACCGCCGTGACCCCGAACGTCGCCACCACGAACGTCGGGTGCAGGCTGCCGGAGGCGATCGATGCGCCGACCCCGAGGAGATAAAACACGATAAAACCCCAGGATTGGGTACGTCGTCCGCGCCGGATCGTCACCGCGAGCGACCACGCGAGCAGGCAGGCTCCGGCCGCCATGAGCGGGAACAGCGCCTGTTGAAGCACCGCGAAGTCGCCCACGTCGGCCGCGTAGAGCAGCTTCCACAGGCACTTCGACACGCCGCCGAGCCCGATCAGCACCGCCCCGGCCAGGCCCGCCCGGCGGGCCGCGAAGGTCGGCGCGAGCCGCCCGAGCAGCGCGAATCCGAACAGCCCGAGGAATGTCGGCACGAAGTCCTCGACCGCGAGGATGATCGGATACTCCACGTCACGACCCCGCGAAGAGGTCGCGCTTGCGGAATCCCGCGGTGGCGAACCGCAGGGCCGCCTTGCGGTTGGTCAGCCAGGCGACCCGGCCACCGTTCTTGGCCCCGGCCAGCACTTTCGCGGCCAGCCAGGGCGTCACGGTCTCGACCCGGTCGGCCAGGATGTTGAAGACCTTCTTCGCCTTCTCGAACTCCTCCGGCGAGTAGTCCCTGGTCAGCAGGTCGGTGACGACCATCCCGGGCGAGAGCAGCCCGACCTTGACCGGGGTGCCGGCCAGTTCTCTGGCCATCGCCTTGGTCGCGTAGGTCAGTCCGCGTTTGGTCGCCCCGTACGGCGTCAGCCCCACCACGATCTGCCCGTTCGACCCGAGGCCTTCCATGTTCCACAGCGCGCCGTGCCCCTGTGCCAGCATCGCGTCCAGGACGACCGCGCTCGCCTGCAGGGTTCCGCGTAGGTTGACGTCGACGACGGCGTCGATCTCGGCCGCGTCGAGCTCCCACAGCTTGCGCCGTGAGGTGGACAGCCCGGCGTTGTTGACCCAGATGTCGACGCGGCCGAACCGGTCGGTCGTGGCGTCCCAGAGCTTGCGGACGTCCTGACGGCTGGTCACGTCGGCGACGACGCCCAGTGTCCCGTCGGGCGCATCGGAGCCCCGCACCGACGCGTCCGAGCGACCGCAGAAGGCCACCGACGCGCCCTGCCGGGCGAACGCCCGGACGAGTCCTTGACCGATGCCGCGCGTGCCGCCGGTGACCACCACGACCGGCCCGCTCATGATTCCCACTCCAGGACGCCGTGCAGCACCGAGTCCAGGTTGCCGCCTTCGAACAGCTCGTACACGACGGAGAGGCGGCCCCCGGCCGACATGCCGGGCGAGGCGTCGAGCGCGAACTCGCGTCCCTTGATCTTCCAGACGTCGTTCAGGTGCAGCGAGGAGAACGACGCGCGTCCGAAACCGATCGCGTTCCCGTACGCGTCCGGCCCCTCGAAGAACAGCCGGTTGCCGTCCCGCCGGGCGTCCACGGTGAACGCGCGGTCGAGGCTCGGGCCCTGCCAGGTGACGACCCGTCGCGTACGCAAAAGGTCGATGGGTTCCAATCCGAGGGAAACCGTGACCGAACCGCGGAGCTTCTGGTCGGCGCCCCAGTGTTCGAGGTCGCCGGTGAACCGCCCGGCCTGCTTGGTCGGCAGGATGTAGGGCACCGGTCCGTTCCGGGTCTCGGCCTCGATCAGCTCGTCCACGAGCGACGGGACCCGCGTGTAGATGCCGTTGAAGCAGCCCACGACCGCCCAGCCCTGGTAGAGCACGGACGAGTAGACCTGCGTCTCACCGTCCGGCAGCACCTGGTTCCAGGTGTTCAGGTCGACCTGCCAGCCCGGCCCGTAGTAGTGCGAGTCGACGAAGCTGCCGTAGGGCTGCCCGGTGCCGAAGAAGTCCGGCCCGGTGTAGACGCGGTTGGCGTCCGAGTCGATCACACCGAACGAGAACGGGGCGCCGAGCCGGAACTGCCCGGCGAGGGCCCCGCCACCGATCAGACCACCATCCATCTTGTACGTCGTGACGCCGTCCACGAAGTCCGACGACCGCCGGATCTCCTCGAAGCCGCACCAGGTACCGGTGTTGTCGAACAGCGACGGCCGGCCGTGCCACTCGCCGGCGATCCGCTGCTGCCAGACGCTGGGCTCGGACATCAGTTGGTCACCAGTTCGGCGCGGACGGATTCGCTCTGCTCCTCGCCGAGCAGCCGGACGGTCTGCTTCCAGACCGGGTCGATCTCGGGGCTGAACAGCAGCTCCCGGTGTGATCTGTCGCGTTCGGGGGTTCCGTCGGCCTTGACCCCGGTGGTGACCAGTTCGATCCAGTGGGTCAGGTAGGCGTCCACGGCGTCGCCGATCCCGGTGAAGGCCTCGGCCGTGGCCCGATTCACCAGCATCCAGGGCGACATGAGCGCGTACTGCCGAGGGGTCAGGTGGGCCGGGGTGAGTCCCTCGCGTTCCCGGACCGACGAGTAGACCGAGGTCAGCGGCTCGTAGACCTCGTCCAGGTAGGGCAGCGAGGTCGCCAGGTCGATCCGCGGGATCAGGTCGAGGTGGAACGCGTAGTTCTCCCCGTTGGCCACCGAGTCGAGGGTGAAGTGCGGAACCCCCGACTCGGGCGCGGTGAACGCGAAGATCATGTGGCTGTCCAGGCCGATCGGCGGCACGACGAGCGACACGTTGACGATCTTGACGACCGGTCCGGTCCCGAGCCAGACCCGGATCCGGCCGACCGGGGCCGGACTCATCGCCGAGGTCAGGTCGCGGTCCGAGGCGAGGTCGGCCGGGAACCGGTCGAGGATCCTGGCCAGGGTGGTGTCGGACAGTTCGGCGGGCAGGCTCACTTGTCGTCCTCCGTGGATGCGGGCGGGTCGATCATCTGGGCGGCGGCCACGCTGGGGTGCTCGCCGCGGGCCTTGTGCACCCACGCCCGCGCCAGCTCCGGGCTCTCCCGCCGGGCCGGCGAGGGGATCACGGTCGCCGTCCGCTTGGGGACATCGCCGGTGATGAAGTCCTCCTCGTCGAGGAGCCACCCCTTCTCGGCCAGCTCCTGACGTCGCCGCCGGTAGTGCACGGCGATCATGTCGCTCTTGATGTGCAGTTCGGCCCCGAGGTCGAACGGCAGCAGTTCGGGCCGCACCTTGTCGACCACCGCGGCGTCCTCGTAGAAGATCCGCATGGTCCGGTTGATGGCGTCCTTGTCGGCCCACTTGCCGGTGAAGAACGTCCGCAGCGCCACCCACTTGACCAGCGTGTGCGTCTCGTCGATGGGGATGTTGGTGTCGTAGATGACCATGTCACCGATCGGCAGCCGCACGTGCAGCTTGATCATGTTGGGCAGCATCCACCCGGCCGACGTCGTCACCGGCGGGCGCTTCTTCAGGTCGTTGCCGACCAGCCGGCCGAACTTGCCCCAGATCCCGGACGGCTTGGGCGGGTGCAGGTCGACGGTCGCGAACGCCGACCACTCGTCCGGGCTCTGCACCTCGTACTCCGGCACCTCGGGCATCTCCGGGTTGCCGAACCGGCCGGCGTGCACGAACGGTGCGTGCGCGATGTCGCAGCCGTTCTCCAGGATCCGCTCGTAGTTGGCGTTCCACATGAACTCGCCGGTCACGGCCCGGAACTTGCCACCGTTCTCGACCAGTTCGTCGAACTCGGGCCAGACCGGCATCGGCGGACGCTCCTCCTCGGGCAGATCACCGAGGAAGACCCAGACAAAACCATATTTTTCCCGTACGGGATAGGAGTCCACCCGAGCCTTGCGCGGGATGGCCCGTCCCGGCAGGTTGGCCGGGATCCGCGTGCACTGACCGTCCGGCTCGTACTCCCAGCCGTGGTACGGGCAGACGATCTTGTCGTCCTTGAGGGTGCCGCCGGAGAGTGCGGCGCCCCGGTGCACGCACAGGTCGCTGAGCACGACGACCCGGCCCTGCTTCGGGGTGCGGTAGATCGCCAGGTACTGCCCGAGCACGGTGATCCGGGCCGGTTTCGTGGTGACCCGGTCGGAGAACTCCACCGCGTACCAGAAGTTCTTGAGCATGGCTTACCTCCGCCGGATCGCGGCGATGTCGGATGACTGGAGTGCCTTGTCGAGCGCGTCGCCGGTGGCGTCGCGCAGGTGGACGTCGAGGAACGCGGCCAGCACGTCGGTCAGCGCCGCGCGGGTCACCGCCGGGTCGGTCGACGCGGGCCGGTCGAGGAACGCGCGGGCGGCCGTCTCGTCGACCGGGTGCACGATGCCGAAGTGGTTCGCCCCGGCGAAGGTGACCTGCAGGTTCGCCCCGTCGAGATCTGGAAGAGCCTCATCGAACGTACGGGAGATGGGGTCTTTTCGGGTTTCCGCGTCCTCGCCGTAGCGGTCGGCCGATCCGTTGATCACGCCGTCCTGCGACCCGGCCATGAGCAGCACCGGCGAGTCGACCTGGGCCGGCAGGACGGTCCCGGCCGGCCAGCCGAGCATCGTCGCCACCATGGTGTGCGTGCCGTAGGCGGCCACCGCTCTGACGGTCGGGAAGAATCGCGCACTCTGCAGGACGACCGTGCCGCCGGCCGAGTGACCGACAAGTCCGACCTTGTCGAGATCCATCACCTCGGCCAGCGGCGAGGCGGCGAGTGCTTCCAGGACCGCGGGCACCGACGGTGTGGTCGGCCGGGTGCCGTAGGAGTCCGGTTTGGCCGCGTCGAGGATGACTCCCGGCGTGATCCCTTTCAGCCCGCCGAACAGCTCGCCGACCCAGTCGTAGGTGACCGCGATGAAGCCGCGCCCGGCCAGTTCGGTCGCCAGCCAGCGGTAGGCCTCCTGGCCGACGTTGACGCCGGAGACGATCAGCGCGACCGGGTAGGGCGCCTGGGCCGGGTCGGCGGCGAAGACCCCGGTGAGCCGTTCCTGATCCGAACCGGTCGCGACGGCCGGGTAGTAGATCCGGATGTGCGCGGTGCCGAACGGCTCGGCCGCGCCGGGGATCGTGGCCGCCCACCAGATCGAGCGGATCATCCCGCCACCCCGGGCCGGGGCAGCTCGCGGTCCCCGCCCCACAGGGCCCGGACCAGCTTGTTCGTGGTCTCCTCGCCGAAGAACCGGACGCCCATCACGTTGGCCGGGTCCCGCTCGGCGATGTTGCGCCGGATCGTCAGGTCGGTCTCGGCCAGCGCGGCCCGCTCGTCCTCGGGGACCGGTGACGCCTCGTCGACCCAGCGCAGCCAGCGGTCGACGTGCGCGTGCGCCCGGGCCGCGACGATCTCCAGGTTGCGCTCGTTGCGCTCGAACGAGTAGCAGTACGCGGTCGGGGACAGGCTGGCCCGGATGAAACCGGCCCGGCTCACGAAGTACTCGAACGCGGGGTCGGCCCGCAGCGCCAGCCACTCCTCGTCGAGCGGGGCGTAGTACTTGTCGAAGTACTCGCCGTTCTCGACCAGGTTGGTCCGCGGCACCGAGTCCAGGTAGAACCAGCCGCCCGGCCAGACCAGCAGCGCGATGCCCAGGTGCGGCACCTTCACCTGCGGGCCGAGCCAGCAGGTCAGGTGCAGGTTGGCGAAGCTCGCGCCCGGGTTGCCGAGCCAGGAGTGGACCATCCAGTCGACCTCGGGACCGGAGTAGGCCTCCAGCGAACCGCCGGGACCGTCCGGGTACCCGCCGTACGTCTGCAGCTCCAGCGTGGACGGGTCGCGGGTGGTCTCGAACCGGGCGTCGATCTTCGCCTTCAGGTCGGCGAGCAGTTGCCGGTAGAAGTTGAACGTGTCGTGCACGTCGACAACCGGTGAGTTGTCGACCATGTCCTCCACGTGCTGCAGGGTCTCCGCCATCAGGACTTCCTTGTCTTATCGAGTTAACGCGCCGGCCAGGCGCCAGGGCCGGCCGTCGACGAGATCGGTCTGCCGCGACACCATCCGGTTCGCGGCCTGGGCGGGAGCGACGGTCGCCGTGCCCACGGGCACGCCGGCCGGGACGTCGGTGCGGACCGGCGTGGAGATGCGGCCGGTGAACGGGCCCTGCCACGCGGTCCACAGGGTGAAGTCGGGACTCATCGCCAGGATCGCCGCGGGCTGGTCGAGCGGGGTCGCGACGACCACGTTGAGCCGGTTCTCGGCGGCGCGTTCGGGCAGCCCGAGCGCCATCTCCCACGGCTCGCCGGCCCGGTAGGGGACGGCGACCACGTCCACGTCGGCCAGTGCGGCCAGCCGGAACGTCTCCGGGTAGAGCGCGTCGTCACCGACGACGACGGCCAGCCGGCCCCACTCCAGATCGATCGGCGCGATCCGTTTCCCGGCGCGGCCTCCGGCGTGCAGCTGTGGCTGCCGCGCCACGACGCCGCTCTCCGAGATGACCAGGCCGAGGTGTACGTCGTTCTCCACCACCGTGGTGACGACGTGGCTCCCGGTGTCCTTCACCGCGGCCGACAGTTCCGCCGGATCGCCGGTGAGCTCGGGCAGGACGATCAGCCGCGCGCCCTGCTCGGCCGCCACGCGGATCAGGGCCGGATCGCGGACCACGGCGACCGGCAGCTCGGCGGCGCCCGGCGGCCGCTGCCGGCCCACCGGCGGGTCGGTGATCGGCGTGTACAGCTCGGGACGGCGGGTGGCCAGGATGTCGGTGCCGTCCGGGCGGCGCTTGTCGTCGGCCCGGTCCGGTTCGATGTCGGCGACGATCACGTGCTCGCCGGTGCGCGGGGCCTTGGCCACGACCGTGCCGTCCGGGGCGACGATCTGCGACTCGCCGGCCCCGTGCAGCCACTCCGGCGGAACACCCAGCCGCTCGGCGATGGCCGGCAGCTCGGCCCGGGGCAGCAGCGGGCCGACCTTGTTGGCGGCGACCACCCACACCTTGTTCTCCGCGGCGCGGACCGGGATGTGCAGGTCGGCCTCGTCCAGGGCGAAACTGTTCAGGCTGTTGAGCAGTACCTGGGCGCCGCGCAGGGTGAGCCCGCGGGCGACCTCGCTGATCACGCCCTCCATGCACGCGTACATGCCGAGGCGGCCGAGCGGGGTCCCGACGACCGGGCCGATGTGCGTGGCCGGCTCCAGGAAGTCGTTCTCGGCGCCCATCAGGGTCTGTTTGTCGCACTGGGCGACGATCGCGCCGGTGGGGTCGAACAGCAGATTCGTGCCCCCGGTGCGGCCGTCGCCGTACGCGAAAGTGACGTTGATCTTGATCCAGATCCGGTGCTCGGCGGCCCGCGTCGCGATCGCGGTCAGGAACGGGTCGCCCGGGCGGGTGGCCAGCTCACGCGCCTGCGCGCGCGAGGAGTACCAGGACAGGTGATTGCAGAACTCCGGCAGGACGACCAGCTCGGCCCCCAGCGCCGCGGCGGCGTCGATGACGCGCAGGCAGGCGGCGAGGTTGGCGGCCACGTCCTGGCCGGCTTCGATCTGGGCGGCGGCCACACGTACGGCTCCGGGCATCCGGTTCCCCCTAGCGAAACGGCGTTTCCCAAAACTACACTCGGGTGCCACATTCGCAACAGAGGTTTCGTCTGCGGTTTTGTCACTTCTCCAGGAGGATCGATTGCTGGTCCATGTCGTACTCATGAAATTCGCCGATGCCGGCGATGCTGCCAAGGCCAAGTTGCGTCTGGAAGACCTGGCCGATGTCGTTCCGGCGATCCGATCCATCGAGGTCGCCGTCGACGAGCTCGCCACCGAAGTCTCCTGGCACCTGCATATGCGCACCACCCACCGAGACGTCGAGGATCTGCTGGCCTATCAGTCCGATCCGGCGCACAAGGAGTTCGGCGCCTGGGTTCGTCCCCTACTCGTTTCCCGCGCGGTCGTCGACTACACCGCCTGACGACAAAAAAGCCGCGGACCGTGCGGAATGTGGCGGCCGCCCTCTCACCGGCGCCGGACATGCCGCACGGTCCGCGGCGTCCTATCCGGGCGGGTAGGCCGACGGGCCGGCGGCGGGGGCCTCGGCGCCGGGCCGGAACGCCGCCGGGGCGTGGATCACGCAGGTCTGCACGTATTCGAGCAGGCCCTCGCCGGCGTACTCACGACCCCAGCCGGAACGCTTCACGCCACCGAACGGCGCCCGCAGCGACATCCCGGTCCGGTTGTGGGTGTTCACGAACGTGAAACCGGCCTCGAACCGCCGGGCCAGCGCGAACGCCCGATCCTCGTCGGCACTCCACACCGAGGCGCCCAGGCCCAGCTCACCGGCGTTGGCCGCGGCCAGCACGGACTCCTCGTCGCGGTAGCCGAGGACCGGGACGACCGGCCCGAACTGCTCGGTGACGACCAGCGGCGAACCCGGGTCGGGGGAGACGACCAGGCCCGGCCGGACGAAGTAGCCGATCTCCGGGTCCGCCTCGAACCGCCCCAGGTCGAGGACGTCGCCGTCGCGGAACGCGTTCGCCGACCGCTGCGCGCCGGCCGAGATGACCGGGCCCATGCTCACGCCCGGGGTCAGCGGATCGCCGGTCACCAGGACACGGCCGGCGGCGGCGCGATAGGCGGCGACGAAGTCGTCGAGGCGGGACCGCGGGACGTAGAGCCGTTTCGCGGCCATGCAGACCTGGCCGCTCGTCGCGAACGTGGCCATGACCAGGCGGTCCATCGACGCGTCGTCGAACGGGGCGTCGTCCAGGAACACCGCCGGGTCGTTGCCGCCGAGCTCCAGGACCGACGGGGTCAGGCGGTCGCCGGCCAGGGCGGCCACCGCGCGCCCGCCGGCCGGGCCGCCGGTGAAGGCGACCTTGCGGATCAGGTCGTGACCGACCAGGGCGGCGCCGGTCCCGGCATCGCCGTGGACCACGGTCAGCGGTGCCTCCAACAGTGCGGCGACCGCGGTGATGGTCAGCGGGGCCAGCGGGGACGGCTTGACCACGACGGCGTTGCCGGCCGCCAGGGCCGGGCCGATCTTCAGCAGGGCCAGGATGATCGGGGCGTTCCAGGGGGTGATCGCCGCGACGACGCCGTACGGTTTGCGGACCAGGACGAGACGGCCGAGATCGTCGTCGACGGTGCTGTCGCCGTACGCGGAAATCGCCTTGTCGATGACCCATCGCAGGAATCGGACGGCGAAGCCCAGCTCGCCGCGGCAGTCCGGGAGGACCTTGCCGGACTCGCGGGCCAGCAGCGTCGCGAGGTCCTCGGCGGCGTCCTCGATCGCGGTCGCGGCGCGGGCCAGCACGGCGAGCCGGTCCGGCAGCGGGGTCGCCGCCCAGGTGCGCTGCTCGGCGTCGGCCCGGCGGACGACCGCGTCCACCTCGTCCGGTGTGGTCGCCGGGACCTCGCCGACGATCTCGGCGAAGCGGGCCGGGTTCTCCCGCCGGATCATGCGCCGACCGGCCGCAACGACGCGATCATCGAGCTGCGCAGCAGCGACGCGCGGGCCCGGGCCGGGTCGGCGGCGACCGCGCGCAGCGAGTCCAGGTGGGCGGCGCGGGCGGCCGGGTCGGTGGCCCGCAGACGTTCGTAGTTCTGGTGCGAGACGCTCTGCACGTAGTCCAGGGCGACCCGCCGCCGGTGCGTGGCGGCCGCCTCGACCGCGGCCGGATCGCCGGTGGCCAGGGCGTCGGCGTAGGCGACGGCGTCGTGGATCCCGGAGTTCATGCCGAGCCCGCCGAGCGGATTGTTCACGTGCGCGGCGTCCCCGGCCAGCAGGACGCGTCCGGCCCGGAAGGATGCGGCGACGCGTTGGTGGACGCGATACATCGAGGCGTGGGCGATCCGCCAGGGACGACCCGGGTCGAAGACGCCGCGCAGCCGGGCGTCGAGCCGCGCGTACTCCACGTCGTCGGGTGTCTCGGACGGCGTCGGCAGCAGGACCCGCCAGTGGTCCGGGGTGCGGAGCAGGACACACCATTCGACCGGGTCGAAGACGTAGTTGACCGAGGCCAGGTCCGGCAGCCAGCCGGTCAGCTCCTCGTCGACCGAGGCGACCAGGAACCGTTCGGGATAGGTGATGCCCTCGAACTCGACGCCGATCGCGCGGCGTGTCGAGGAGTGCGCGCCGTCCGCGCCGATCAGCCAGGACCCCTCGGCGACCTGGCCGTCCGAGGACCGCGCGGTCACCGTGTCGCCGATCTGCGTGACCGCGGCCAGATGCCAGTCGTAGCGGATCTCGCAGCCGTCGTGCCGCAGCAGGTGCTCGCGCAGGATCGGGGTGAGCTTGGACTGCTCGCACTGCAGGCGGTACGGGAACCGGGTGTCACCGGCCAGGACCGCCAGGTCGAGCCGCGCGACCAGGCCCTCGGCGCGGTCACGGTAGGCGAACGTGGGCGACAGCAGCCCGCGCTCGTGCAGCTCACCGCCGACGCCGAGCTCGTCGAGCATCTCCAGCGTCGGCGGATGGAACGTCGAGGCCCGCGACTCCGCGGCCAGGTCCGCCCCGGACTCCAGGACGGTGACCCGGAAACCTCTGCGGGCCAGCGCCAGGGCGGCGGTCAGACCGACCGGCCCGGCACCGGCGACAAGCACGTGGATCACGTCTGCAACCTCCCAGGGACGTAACGGGCGTCCAGGTCGAGGGCCTCGTCCTGGCCGACCAGCGCGGTGAACGCGGCCCACGGCATCCGCTCGACGTCGTCGGCGGCGCCGGTCTCGGCGATCGCGCGGTAGGTCACCGACGCGGCGCGCATGGCGGCCAGCAGAGCCGCCACCGGGTGCAGGACCAGGCGCACACCGACCTCCGCCAGCTCCGCGTCGGTCCAGGTGGGCGTCTTGGCGGCGGCTTCGCTGCGATTGACCACCAGGGGTACGCCGGGGAGTGCGCGCTGGATCGCGGCGAGCTCCTCGATCTCCTGCACCCCCTCGGGGAACACGGCGTCCGCACCCGCCTCGGCGTAGGCGACACAGCGGGCGATCGTGTCGGCGAGACCGTTGACCGCGTACGCGTCGGTCCGGGCGATCACCGCGAGCTCCGGCACCTGATCGGCCAGCGCCTGGACTTTCGCGGCGGCCAGACCGGTCTCGATCACTTCCTTGCCGGCCAGGTGCCCGCAGCGCTTCGGACTGACCTGATCCTCCAGGTGCAGCCCGGAGATCCCGGCCCGGCTGTAGGCCAGCCCGGTCCACACCGCGTGCACCGGGTTGCCGTACCCGGTGTCGGCGTCGGCCAGCAGCGGCGTCCCCTGCAGCGCCGGGACCAGCGTGGCGGCCCGGTCGGCGATCTGCGTGGCGTGCACGAAACCGAGGTCGGGACGGCCCAGCATGGTCGCCGAGACGGCCGCGCCGGACAGGTGGACGGCCTTGTGACCGGCCGCGACGGCGAGCGCCGCGGTCACCGGGTCGTAGACGCCGGGCACGTGGGTGACCCGGCCGGAGGCGAGGAGCGCGCGGAGCGCGGAAGCGGTCATGAGGGATTGTGCAACGCGAATCCGTTTTCCACACCGACCACACGCGGGTTGGTGAAGAACAGCAACGTCTCGGCCGTGCCCTCCACCGAGTGGCCGGAGATTCCCCAGGCCGGGCGCGGGGTGAACAGGTGCAGGCTCATCACCGAGGAACCGTTGACCTTGACCTCGCCGGCCCGCACCCGCCGGGCGACGGCGAGGGCGGCCGGCTCGTCGGTGCCGATCACGTAGCCCTCCAGGCCGTAGCGGGTGCCGTTGGCCAGGGCGATCGCCTCGTCGACGGTGGTGTACCCGTGCACGGCGGCGACCGGGCCGAAGATCTCCTCGGTCGTGCGGGCCGGGTCGGCCCCGGTGACCAGCGAGGGCGCCAGGAAGTTGCCGTCACCGGACAGCTTCGCGGTGTGCACCTCGCCGCCGAGTCCGTCGCGGGCGCGCTCGACCAGGGCCCGGTGCCCGGAATGGATCAGCGGGCCGTAGTCGGTGGCCGGGTCCGCGGGATCACCGGTGCGCAGGTCCGCGATCCGGGCCAGGACGGCGTCGGTGATCGCCTGCTCGCGGCCGGCCGGGACGATCAGGCGGCCCAGGGCGCGGCACCACTGGCCGTTCAGCGTGGTCAGCAGGTCGGCGGCGGCCCGGACGGCGACCGACTCGTCCGCGTCCGGGAGCACGATCAGCGGGTTGTTGCCGCCGAGTTCGAGCTGCACCGGCTTGATGTCGTAGGCGCAGGCCGACGCCACCGCACGACCGCCGCCCAGGCCGCCGGTGAACGACACCGCCCGGATGCGGGCGTCGCCGACCAGGTGGGCGCCGGTCGACGCACCGCCCTGCAACAGCTGGAACAGCGCCGTGGGGGCGCCGGCGGCACGCAGGGCGGAGTCGATGGCGACCGCCAGGCGTTCGGTGCCCGGGGACGCGTACTCGGACGGCTTGAGGATCGTGGGGCAACCGGCGGCGAGAGCGTTGGCGACCTTGTGGGCCGCCATCGGGGCGGGGGCGTTCCACGGGACCAGGCAGGCGGCGGGACCCCAGGGTAGGCGTTCGACCAGGACCTCGTGGCCGTCGTCGCGGGTGACCGTCGAGGTGAGCAGGCCGGTGCGGAGCTGGGCGGCGGCCAGGGCGAACGCACCGGAGAGAATCATGCCGAGCGGCGTGGTCTGGCGGATCGGGACGCCGGTGGCCCTGGCCTCCAGCAGCACGATCTCGTCGGCCGCGTCGGCGACCGCGGCGGCGATCGTGTCCAGGATGTCGGCTCGGTGGGCGGCCGGGAGATCCCATGACCCCAGCTCGTCGGCGGCCGCGATCGCCGACGACACCGCCGCCGGGGAGGAGCCCAGGGCCGGGCCGAGGACACGCCCGGTCGCGGGATCCTCCAGGTCGACGCCGACCGGGGTGGCGCAGTCGGCCCAGACGCCGTTGACGAGGTCCCTCACTTGACACTCGCGAAGAGCTCGTTGGCCTTGCTCGACGTGATCACCGACGCCGCCTCCAGACGGCCGCGCTCCGGCGGGAACGTCATGACCAGGCCCATCGACAGATCGCGCAGCGCCCGGCCGACGACCCCGTTCATCGTCGCGTTGGACGTGCCGGACGCCTTGAGCGCGTTCACCGCCACGTCGAACGCGGCCTGGCAGATCGACCCCTTGGCGATCCGCCACTGCGCGTACACCTCGGACTTCGTCGCGATCGGCGGCTCGCACGTCTCCAGCAGCAGCTGGCGGCGCAACCACAGGTACGCCGTCTCCAGGTTCTCGGTCATGTTCCCGATGATCACCTGGTGCATCGGCGACTCCGCGATGGACCGGCCGGTGTCCGCGAACGTCTTGCCGGTGAGCCGTTCCAAGGTGTCGTCGTAGACGCCCTGCGCCGCGCCGACGTAGACCGCGGTGATCGCCAGCTGGTTGCCGACGAAACTGCCCCGGCTGCACTGCAGCATCTTCACGAACGCGCCCGGCACGGTCAGCGCGTCCTCCTCCGGGATGAAAACCCGGTCCAGCTTGATGCCGTGGTTGGCGCTGCCACGCATGCCCAGCCCGTCCCAGAACGGGCGCTCGGTGACCCCCGGCGCGTCCCGCGGCACCAGGAACATGACCAGGCCGTCGGCCGTCTCGGTGCCGTCGAGCCGGGCCGTGACCAGGTAGTGGTCGGCGATGCCGGTGGCGCAGCCGAACGACTTCTCGCCGGTCAGCTCCCAGCCCCCGTCGACGGCGACCGCGGTCGTGGCGATGGCGATGTTGGCGCTGCTCGACTTCACCGACTCGCTGGCGAAGTTGGCCAGCCACGTGCCGCCCGACATCAGCCGCAGCACCTTCTCGGCGAACGCCCTCACCACCGGCACCTCGTCGTCGGCGAACAGCCCCGACTCGATCGCCTCCAGGGGCAGCAGGCCGCGGGAGGCCGACGTGTTGTGGAAGAAGAAGGCCAGCGCGGTCGAGGGACAGGCACTGCCCATCGCGTACGTGGCGGCGGCCAGGTCCCGCAGCGTGCCGCCGAGACCGCCGTACTCCTCGGGGACGATCAGCCCGAGCAGGCCGGCCTCGCGCAGGGTGTCGATGTGCTCGCGCGGGAACGCGCCGTCCCGGTCGGCCTGCTCGGCCTTGGCACGCAGCGCGGGCAGCACCTGCTCGACGAGGGCGGCGCGGGCCTTCTCCTCGACGGTCATGTCGTCGACGAGCTTCTCGCCGGTGAGTCGGTCGGCCATCGGTGTCACTCCCTGAGCTGGGCGAGGTCGGTTCGAGATTGCACAAGTTCGCTGCGGAGCCGGTCCGCTTCCGGCCGGTGGTGCGCTTCCGGCCGGCGGCCGGCCGCCGCCCCTGGGGAGCGGCCGGTCTCCGCCTCCAACTGGTGGTCAACCTCCAGCTGGTGGGCCAGGTGGAGCAGGTCGTCGATCGGCAGGCCGGCCAGGCCCGAGTCCGCGGTGACCACGTCGAAGCGCGAGACGCCGCTCTTCATCGCGACCAACGCGTTGACCAGGGCGAGGCGGTTGCGGCCGTTGAGACGTACGCGCAAATGGTTGGGCCGGACCCGGACCACCGCATCCTGGAGCACCCGGCGGACCTGGAGCGGGCTGGCGGCCGTGGTCTCCGACTCGACGCAGACGATCTCGTCGAGGCCGAGCGCGGCCAGCCGGCCGATGGTGTCGAGGACGTCGTCCTCGCGGTCCGGGTCGAACGCGTCGGGCACGCAGCCGGCATGATCCGGCGGCGGGGCGTCGACGGCCAGCCGGATGGTGGCCGGCAGCGGGTCGGCCAGCTGCCCCCAGTTGCGCGAGTGGAACAGCAGCGGCGAGATGACCCGGGGCGTCGCCGCGCCGGTCACCTCGCCCACGAAGATCGTGTGGTCGCCGCCCGGGTAGGCGTGCGCGACCCTGCAGTCCAGCCAGGCGACGGCGTCGGCCAGCACCGGGCAGCCGTTCGGCGTGGTGATCCACTCCAGGCCGGCGAACCGGTCGGTGATCTCCCGGTCCTGACCGGCGAAGCGGCGGCCGATGTGCGCCTGGTCCTTGCCGAGGAAGCTGATCGCGAACCGGCCGGCCGCGCCGAGCAGGGCGTGGCTGGGCAGGTGGTTGCCGAGGCAGACGGAGACCATCGGCGGATCCAGGCTGACCGAGGAGAATGAACTGGCGGTCATGCCGTGCACCCCGTGGGGACCGATCGTGGTCACCACGCACACGCCGCTCGGCCATTGACCGAGCACGGATCGGAACGTCGTGCTGTCCACCGGCACCTCTACAAGCTCCGTTTCGCCTTGGGAAACAGCGTTACCGCGAAGGTAACGAGGTGGCCGGGGGCCTGTCAATGCCGGATCGGTACAGCGTTTCGCGGTGCGAAATGGCAGGCTAGGCTTCGGCAAGGTTTGTTCCGTTCCTGTTCCGGGGGAGTTTCGCGATGCCAGGCCGAACCGCTTCGACGCCGTCGTCCACACCGTCCGCGCCGGCGGCTTCCTCCAGGTCGGCCGCTTCCTCCGCTTCCTCTCCGCGGGGTGCGTCCTCGGCGCCGGTCGTCGCGTCGGAGGACGAGGGGCAGTCCCGGTCCATCGCCGCGGTCGAGCGGGCCATGGACGTGCTGCTCTACTTCGGCCGGGCCGAACAGCCCGACCTCGGTGTGACCGAGATCGCCACCGCGCTCGGCCTGACCAAGGCTGCCGTGCACCGCATCCTCACCGCGCTGCGCAGCCGCGAGCTGATCACCGTCGACCCGTCCACCCGGCGGTATGCACTGGGCCACGCCGCTGTCGCCCTCGGCCGCGCCTACCTGGCCCGCACCGACGTGCGCGCGATGGCCGCGCCCGAGCTCAAGCTGCTCTCCGAACGCACCAACGAGACCGCCACGCTGTCCCTGCGCCGCGGCGACACCCGGCTCTACGTCGACCAGGTCGTCCCCGACCAGGAGCTACGCCTCGAAGTCAGCCTCGGCATCCCGTTCCCGCTGAACGCCGGCGCGTCGTCCAAGGCGTTCCTGGCCTTCCTGCCCGACTTCGAGCTGGAGGCATACATCACACGCCACCCGCTCGAAGCGGTGACCGACAAGACGATCACCGACCCGGCCAAACTGCGCAAGGACCTCGCCGCCGTCCGCAAACGCGGCTTCTCCACCTCGAACGGCGAACGCCAGGCCGGCGCCTCCTCGATCGCCGCCCCGATCTTCGACCACGACGGCCGTGCGGTCGCGGTGATCAGCGTCGCCGGCCCGGCCCTCCGCTTCAAGCCCGACGCCGACTCCACCATCGTCGCCGACTTGCTCGGCTGCGCCGCCCGCATCAGCGCCCAGCTGGGCTACGTCCCCGCCTGACCGCCACCCCTCCCGCGCGCGGCACCCGCTCACGCCTGGTTCCCGCGCGCGGGACCCCGCTCATGCCTCGTTCCTGCGCGCCGCACTTCGCCCACGCCTCGTTCCCGCGCGCCACACCCCGCTCATGCCTCGCTCCCGCGCGTGGCACTTCGCTCACCCCCGTTCCGGCGCGCGGCGCTTCGCTCACGCCTCGATCTGCCCGCGGCGGTCGCGGCGGTCTGCTCGCTCAGAGGTTGGCGAACGGCTTGGCCACGCCGAGCAGACCCGCGATCAAAACCGAGATCCAGATCATCCACACGTACGGGAGGCAGCCGTTGACACTCCTGGTCAGCGCCACCTCGGTAGCCTCGTCGGACTGCCCGGCCATCACTTTCCCGAACGCCGCCCCGAACGGCCGGAGCGTGCGCCGGATGCCCAGCCCGGCCGCGATCGCGAGGGAGTAGAACAGCACCTTCGTTCCCAGCCACTTCGGATTGGTGTCCACGCCGAACGGATGCGCGGCGACAAGGGTGTAGACGCCGGTCACCGCCATCCCGGCGATCACCGCGACCCGGATCGCCCAGTCCACCCGACGGACCAGCGGATGCTTCCCGGGCTCGTGGTGATCCAGGTACATCAGCCGCAACCAGACGAATGCCCCGATCCACGCCGGCACGAGCAGCCACCACGGCAGCAGGTGGACCCCGAGCAGCGACCCGCCGTGCTCGTCGAGCGAGATCAGCGTCAGCCCGCTCGGCAGGAAGAGGATCAGGCAGATCTTCGGCCCCAGATCCAAACCGGACATGATCTTCAGTGCGGTCAGGCGCGCGGCCGGGGTCAGCTCGGGGTTGATCACATACCGGCTGGAGTAGAAGACGCCGAGGTCGCCGCCGAGCCAGAAGACCATGAGCACGATGTGCAGGAAGAGGAACGCAGCCAACATCGCTAGATGGAAACATCTTTCCGCTGTGCGAAACAAGTGCTAGCTTCGCGGCATGCTCGGCCGCTATTACGAAGACTTCACCGTCGGTGACAACTACCGCCACCCGCTCGGCCGCACCATCTCCGAGGCCGACAACACGTGGTTCACCCTCCTGACGCTGAACACCAATCAGTCGCACTTCAACGCCGATTACGCGGCCGGGACGCCGTACAAGAAACTGCTGGTCAACTCCACTCTCACGGTCGCTGTCGTCACCGGCCTCTCGGTGCCCGACGTCAGCCAGCACGCTTTCGCGAACCTGGGCTGGGAGGAGATCCGCATGCCCAGCCCGGTCTTCGTCGGCGACACCATCTACGCCCGCTCCACGGTCCTCGACCTGCGCGAGTCGAAGTCCCGTCCGTACGCCGGCATCGTGAAGGTCTTCACCACCGGCTTCAACCAGGACAACGTCGACGTGATCACCTGGACCCGTTCCATGCTGGTGTACAAACGCGGCCACGGACCGTCCGCCACATGACCACCCCCACCCCTTCATCGCCACCCCTCGCCCGGTCGCACCTCGCGTCGCCGCGCCATTGCTGGTCGCGCCTCGTTCGGCCACGTCCCGCCCGGCTGCTGGCTTCCGCGTGGACCGGTTCGGCGTGTGACCGGCCGTCGGGTCTCGCATGATGCGCCTCGACGTGCAGCCGTGGGGCGAGACGATGGCCGAGCTGCGCCTCGCCGCCAAGGACGCCGAAGAAGCCGGCGCCGGTGTGGTCTGGGCCCCTGAATTGCATCGGAGCGCGTTCACCACGGCGGCCGCGCTGGCCACCGCGACCTCGTCCGTCGGGGTCGCCACCGGCATCGCGCTCGCCTTCGCCCGCAGCCCGATGCTGACCGCGCTCGCCGCTGCCGACCTGGACGAACTCTCCGAGGGCCGGTTCCGCCTCGGCCTCGGCACCGGCGTCGCCCGCCTCAACGAGGACTGGCACGGCGTCCCGTTCGAGCGCCCGGTACCGCGCCTGAGGGACACCGTCGCGATCGTCCGCGCTGTCCTGGCCGGCGGTGATCCGATCCTCCACAAAGGCGTCAGATCCATTCGCGTACGAGGGTGGCGCCGCCCGTACCCACCCTTGCGCCCCCGGATCCCGATCTACCTGGCCGGCGTCGGCCCGGCGATGATCGCGCTGGCCGCCGAGGTGGCGGACGGCTGGATCGCCCACGAACTGTGCCCGCCGAGCGAGATTCCCCCGCTGCGCCGGCCGGGGTTCGACGTGGTGGCCGCGGCGTGCTGCTCGGTCGACCCGGATCCCGCGGTGGCCCGGCGCCGGGCGGCCAACGTCGTCGGTTTCTACGCATCGGTGAAGTCCTACGCCGGAGGATTTGTCCGAGCCGGGTTCGGCCAGGTAGCCGCGGCCGCGGGGGAGGCTCTGCGCGCCGGTCGATCGGCCGACGATCTCGGATTCCTGATCCCGGACGAGATGATCGACTACTACACGGTCTCCGGGACACCCGCGCAGTGTGTCGCTCGCCTGTCCGATTTCGCCGACCGATCAGACGCCGTGAAACTCTCCCCGCCCTCCTACGGCCTGCCCGCCGAGGAGACGCGGGTGGCCCAGAAAAGCCTGCTCGAACTGGTGGGGGCGATGCATGAGACCTCTTGAGGACATCCGGATCGTCGCGGTCGAACAGTACGGCGCCGGCCCGTTCGGATCGGTGCACCTGGCCGACCTCGGCGCCGACGTCATCAAGATCGAGGAGCCGGGCACCGGCGGCGACGTCGGCCGTTACGTGCCGCCTTACCAGCACGGCGAGGACTCGCTCTTCTTCGAGACCTTCAACCGCGGCAAACGGTCGCTCTCGCTGGATCTCTCCAGCCCGGCCGGCCGCCAGGTCTTCGAGGATCTGGTACGGCACGCCGACGCCGTCTACTCCAACCTCCGCGGCGACGTGCCCGCCAAGATCGGGATCACGTATGACCAGCTCAAGCACGTGAACCCGAGCATCGTGTGCTGCTCGCTGACCGGTTTCGGCATGACCGGGCCACGGGCCCGCCAGCCCGGCTACGACTACATCCTGCAGGGCCTGGCCGGCTGGATGGACCTGACCGGTGAGCCCGGCGGCCCGCCGACCAAGTCCGGCCTGTCGATCGTCGACTACTCGGGCGGTTTCGTCGCGGCGATCTCCCTGCTGGCCGGCGTCCACGCGGCCCGCCGCGACGGCTACGGCATGGACTGCGACCTGAGTCTGTTCGACACCGCGATCGGCATGCTCACCTACCCGGCGGCGTGGCACCTCAACGCCGGCTTCACCCCGGTTCGCACCCATCATTCGGCCCACCCCTCGCTGGTTCCGTTCCAGTTGTTCCCGGCCGCCGACGGCTGGATCGTGGTCGGCTGCGCCAAGGAGAAGTTCTGGCAGCGCCTCGTCAGCGTCCTCGGCGATCCGGTCTTGAAGGAGCCCCGGTTCGCCACCTTCGCGGACCGACGCGAACACGCATCGTCGCTGCTCCCCATCCTCGAATCGATCTTCACCACCCGCCCGGTCGCGGACTGGCTGGCCGAGCTGGAACCGGCCGGAGTGCCGTGCGGACCGGTCAACGATGTGGAAGCGGCACTCCAGGACCCGCACACGCTCGCGCGCGGCCTGGTGGTCGAGACCGAACACCCGCATTACGGAACCGTGCGGCAAGTCGCCTCCCCGGTCCGGGTCGGCGCGCAGACACCGGAGTACCGCCGCGCGCCGCATCGCGGCGAGGACCTGCCGTACGTCGCCGACCTGCTCGGATACTCCCCGTCGGACGTCGAGACCCTGCGCCGAGCCGGCGCCTTCGGCACTCCGCCGGAAGCACATCCCGAACCCGCTTCCGGCGCTGCCGCTGGCCCCGAAGCTGCCGCTGGTCCTGAGGCCGTCGCTGGCGCCGAGGTCGTTGCTGGCCCCGAAGCTGCTGCTGGCCCCGAGGCCGAGGCGTGACCGAGCCGGCCGCTCTCGTCCTGGCCCGCTGGGCGGCCGGGCTGGACTTCGCGGCGTTGCCGGCGCCGGTGGTGGACGCGGCCCGCCGACACCTGGTGGACGCGGTCGGCTGTGCGGTCGCCGGGATCCGGCGAGACGCGGCCGGCCCGGCGCTGGTCGTGGCCGAGGGACTGGGCGGACCGCCCGAGGCCCGGCTGTTCACCGGGCAGCGGGTGGGCGCCGTCGCCGCCGCTTACGGCAACGCGGTCGCGGTACACGCCCTCGACTACGACGACACCCACGCGGATGGGCTGGTGCACGCGAGTGCCGTGTCCGTACCCCCCGCCTTGGCCGTCGGCGAGCAGACCGGAAGCCGCGGCAGCGACCTGATCACCGCCCTCGTCGCGGGTCTTGAGGTCGTCTGCCGACTCGGCGCGGCGGTACCCCACGGCTTCCACGCGCGTGGCCTGCACGCGACGTCGATGTGCGGCCCGGTCGCGGCCGCCGTCACCGCGGGAAAGCTGCTGGGGCTCTCCACCGCCGAGCTGGCCCACGCGATCGGGATCGCCGCGAGCGGGGCCAGCGGTCTGCTCGAATTCCTGCACAGCCCGGCCGGCACCAAGCAGCTGCACCCGGGCACGGCGGTGGCCAACGGCATCCTCGCCGCCCGCCTCGCCGCAGCCGGCGCGACCGGCCCGGCCGGTGCCCTCGACGGATCGTTCGGCCTGTTCCGCGCCCTGACCGGCCGCGAACCGGATATGTCGGTCCTGGTGTGCGGCCTCGGCGAGCGCTGGGAGACCACCCGGATCGCGGTGAAGCTGTATCCCGCGTGCCAACTCGTTCACGCCTCCATCGACGCGGCCAGAACGTTCGCTCACAACTCCTCCTTCTCGACCGCCTCCTCGCCCTGCGCGCCGGCCTCTGAAACCGGCGCGCAGGCGGGGAATGCGGCTCTTGCGGGCACCGTCGTCGTGACGCTGCACCCGGATGCCGTGCCGATCGTCGCCGGGACGGAGAAGCGCCGGCCGCGCAGCCCGTACGAGGCGAAGTTCAGCGTTTACTGGTGTGTCGCGGCAGCGATCGTGGACGGCCGGATCGGCCTCGACACCTTCGACCGGCTGGACCGGCCGGACGTCCTCGCTCTCGCGAACCGGATCGTGGTGAGAGTCGGTGCGTCGGACGGGCCGGCCGCCTCCGCACCCGGCATCGTCACCGCCGCCGGTCGCCAGTCCATAGTGCCCGCGCCGGGCGCTCCCGCCTCGGTACTTCCGGCCGGGTCACCCCTACTTTCGGCCGGGGTCGGCGCCGCCGCGGCGAGAGACATTCGTGCCAAGGCCATCGCCAACCTCGGACCGGCCGCGGAGGGAGTCCTCACCGCGGTGGATTCGGGAGCGAGCCCGGCCGACCTGCTCGATGCTATCGAAAGGTGCCTCAAGTGACCGTCCACCTGCCGGCCGTGCCCGGCTATCCGCAGCTCGCCAGCGCGCTCGCCGCCGCCGGTCTGACCAGTGCGGACGTGGTGCACCTGACGGAGTATGCGACCGATTTCACCGGCCTGGACGCCGCACGCGACGCCGCGCTGCCGGGTCACGCCGTGCCCGTCTCCCGGGTGCCGGTCGAGGCGATCGTGAGTCCGGCACCCTCTGTTCCGTACGCGATAGGCGTCACCGCCCATCCCGGTGGCGGCGCCCTGTTCCGTGACGGCGGCGACGTGCTGCGAGTCGCCGACGGGGTGGTCTATCTGCCCAGCGTCCACACCTCCGAGGGCGATTTCCGCGAGCAGTATCGATGGTGTCTCGACCGGATCGCCGCCCTGCTCGCCGTCGCCGGACTGGGCACCGACGCCCTGGTCCGCACGGTCGACTACACCGCCACCGCGACCCGGGCGGAGTATCCGCGCTGCGGTCGCCCGCGGAAAGAGGTGCTCGGCACCGGCCCGATCGACCCCGGCGCGGCCGGGATCCTGGTCGACGTCCCGGTCGCGCCCGGCGCCGAGGTCGCCCTCGACGCGCTGGCCCTGGCCGGGCCCCTTGAGGTGCTCAATCCCGGCTGGGCGCGGTACGACACGCTCACCTACAAGCCCGCGGTCCGTGGTGGCGACAAGATCTTCATGGCCGGGTTCGGTGCCCTCGACCCGGTGAGTCAGCTGGCCCTGCACGACGGGGACCTCGCGGCGCAGACGGCTTACGTCTACCGCAGCATCGAGACCGTCCTGGCCGAGGCCGGCGCAACCGGTCAGCACGTCACCCACCTGGTCGAATATCTGACCCCGGCCGCCGTCGCGGACTATCCGGCGACCGCTGTCCTGCGAAAACAGCACTTCCCGAACGCGGTGGTCGACGCCGTCGTGTGCTCCGCGCTGCTGCGACCGGAGTTCCTCATCGAGACCGTGCCGACGGCGGTCCTGCGGTGACCGGCGTGATCGGGACCGGTGCCGGTGCCGCGGCGACCGGCCTCGCCGGGATCCGGCCGACGGCGGCGCTGCGGTGACCGGCCTGCTGACGCCGGCCCTGGCCGCGCGGATCGGGGAGGAGATGACGTATACGGCGCCGGAGCCGCTGGGCCGGGCGTCGATCCGCTACTTCGCGCTGGCCACCGGCGACACCGATCCGGCCCACCTCGCCGGGGACGTCGCACCGCCCACCTTGATCTGCGAGACCAATCAGTACGCGGGTCTGCCCCGGGACGTCGACGGCTATGCCGGGCACGGCTGGCACCTGGAGGTGCCGGGCACCCGGCTGGTCCGTGGCGGGAACTCGTACCGGTTCGTCCGGCCGGTCGAGCCGGACACCGTGGTCACCGCCCGATGGCGGCTCGACGACATCGTCGAGCGGGTCACCGGCGGCGGGAAGCGGATGCTCGTCGTGACCTCGATCGCCGAGTACACCGACCAGCAGCGCCGGCTGCTAGCCGTGAACAAGGAGACCCTGATCTATGTATCGGTTTGAGCGAACGATCGAGCTGCCGGACATGATCGCGTATGCCGGGGCGACCTGGGATTGGCACAAGCTGCACTACGACGCCGACTACCTGGCCGAACGGGGACTGAAGAGACCGGTCGTCGACGGGCAGGTGTTCGGGGCCTACCTGGCGATCGCCCTGCGGGAGTGGTTCCCGGGCGTGACGATCTCCGAGCTGTCGTTCCGGTTCAAGAACCTGGTCTTCGCCGGCGAGACGATCCGCTGCGTCGGCTCGGTCGTCGCGGCGAAGGACGGATTCGCCCAGGTCGACCTGCGCGTGGAGGTCGTGGAGGACGGGCGGGTCGCCGTCGCTCCGGCCTCGGCGACGCTGAAACTGCCCTTCGACGCCGACGCCGACGCCGACGCCGACGCCGACGCCGACGCCGACGCCGACGCCGACGCCGACGCCGACGCCGACGCCGGTTCCGGAGGGGCGGCGACGTCATGACGGTGGCTATTGCCGGGGCGGCGGAGTGCGACCTCGGCAAGACCGGGAAGACGATCCTGGAGCTGCAGACCCAGGCGGTGACCAGAGCGCTGGCCGACGCCGGGCTGACGCTCGCCGACGTGGACGGGATCGCGACGAACGGCATCTCCCGCTTCTCGGCCACCCAGCTCGCCGACTACCTGGGGATCCAGCCGTCGTGGTGCGACTCGACGTTCGAGGGTGGCGCGGTCTTCGAGATGTATGTCGCGCGCGCCGTGCAGGCGATCAGTTCCGGTCAGTGCGAGACGGTCGTCATCTCGTACGCGAGCAATCAGCGATCTGCCCGCAGCCGCCGGCTGACCGGGGTCTACACCGACGGGACGCCGGAGGCGGAGTTCGAGGCGCCCTACCGGCCGCTGTACCCGATCTCGTACTACGCGATGGTCGCCCAGCGATACCTGCACGTGCACGGCCTGGACCGCGCGGACCTGGCGACGGTCGCGGTCGCGGCCCGGGCCCGGGCGCTGCGGAATCCCCAGGCTTGGACGTACGACCGCGGCCCGCTCACCGTCGATGACGTCCTCGCCGCCGAGATGATCTCGTCCCCGCTCGGCGCCCTGGACTGTTGCCTGGTCACCGACGGGGGCGGGGCGATCGTGATGACGTCGCTCGACCGCGCGCGGGACCTTCCGCGCCCGCCCGTGACCGTGCTCGGCCACGGCGAGGCGCTCACCCACACGTCGATGACCTCCGCGCCCGACCTGCTGCGGACCGGCGCGATCGATTCCGGACAGCGAGCGTTCGCGCGGGCCGGCCTCACGCCGGCCGACATCGACGTGGTCGAGCTGTACGACTCGTTCACGATCTCGGTGCCGGTCGGGCTGGAGGCACTGGGGTTCGCGGCGCCGGGGGAGGGGCTCGGCGCGACGATCCCGCACAACACCGGAGGCGGCGGGCTGGCCTACTGCCATCCCGGCCAGTTCGGGGTGTTGCTGCTGGTCGAGGCCGTGCGCCAGTTGCGCGGCGAGTGCGGCCAACGGCAGGTCCCGTCCGCCGCCACCGCCCTGGTCCACGGCACCGGCGGGATCTTCTCCAGCCACGCCACGGTGATCCTGGGGGTGGACCGCTGATGCGCACGATCCAGAAGTGTCTGGCCTGCGGGCGACTGCAGCACCCGGCCCGATCGATCTGCTTGACCTGCGGAAGCGCCGACCATCTCGAGAACGTGTCGACCAGCGGCAACGGGATCGTGGACAGCTTCACGGTCGTGCACCGGGCGGACGAGCCGTATGTGCTGGCCCGGATCCGGCTCGACGAGGGCCCGATCGTTCTCAGCCATCTCGTCGACGATCCGGATCCCCGGTGCGATCAGCGGGTTCACCTGATCCCGACGGAGCCACCGGTCTTCGCCCCCGGCCGCCATGTCCCGCCAGCCCACCGGAGTGAGTGATGGACTTCGAGCTCAGCGACGAGCAGCGGATGTTCCGCGACGTGCTGCGCGATTTCGTGGATCGGGAGATCCGCCCGGTCGCGCAGGAGTGGGAGGCCTCGGGGCGCTATCCCACCGAGATCGTCGAGACCATGCGGCAGATGGGCCTTTTCGGTCTCACGATCCCTGAGGCGTACGGCGGTCTGGGCGCCGACATGATCAGTTTCGCGCTGGTCTTCGAGGAGATCGCCAAGGGCTGGATGGGGATCGCCGGCATCCTCGGCAGCCACTCGCTGTCCTGCTGGCTGATCGCCCGGCACGGTACCGAGGAGCAGAAGGCGCGATACCTGCCGGACCTGGCCACCGGCAAGCGGCGTACCGGAATCGCCCTGACCGAGCCGGACGCCGGCACCGACCTGCAGGGCATCAGCACGACCGCGGTCCGGGACGGCGACTGCTACGTGCTGAACGGCCGCAAGACGTGGATCACCAACGCGCGGCACGCCGACCCGCTGCCGGTTCTCTGCAAGACCGATCCGGCCGCGGATCCGGCGCACCGGGGCATGTCGGTGATCCTCGTCGAGGCCGGGACACCCGGCTTCACGGTCGAACGGGACCTGCCGAAACTCGGCTACAAGGGCACCGAGTCGTGCGAGGTGCTCCTCGACGACGTCCGGGTTCCGGCCGCCCAGTTGCTCGGCGGGGTCGAGGGTCGCGGTATGCAGCAGGTCCTGTCCGGGCTGGAGACCGGCCGGATCAACGTCGCCGCCCGGGCGCTGGGGATCGCCCAGGCCGCCTACGACGAGGCGCTGGGGTATGCCCGGTCCCGGCACGCGTTCGGCCAGCCGATCGGCGACTTCCAGGCCGTCCAGCTGAAGATCGCCGAGATGGCGGCGCAGGTCCAGGCCGCGCGGCTGCTCGTCTACTGGGCCGCGGCCCGTTCGGACGGCGGTCACCGGGTCGACATGGAGGCCGGGATGGCCAAGGCCTTCGCTTCCGAGGCCGCGGTCGGCTGCGCGCTGAACGCCATGCAGATCCACGGCGGCTACGGCTATTCGAAGGAGTTCGTCGTCGAACGCCTCTACCGGGACGCCCCGCTGATGATGATCGGCGAGGGCACCAACGACATCCAGCGGGTCGTCATCGCCCGTTCCCTGCTCGCCGGAAAGGCGTCGATCGGATGAGGTCGTTCCTCTACGTTCCCGGCAATCGTCCGTCGATGCTGGCCACGGCCCTGACCCGGGGTGCCGACGCCCTGATCGTCGACCTGGAGGACGCCGTCCCTCCGGCGGAGAAGACTGCCACGCGGGCGGCCGTCGCCGCGTGGTTGCGCACCCTGCCACCTGGCGCCCCGGTCTGGGTACGGATCAACGCCGGCCCCGCCGGCCTCGACGACACCCGATCGCTGGTGGCCGAGCCCGGCGTGCGGGAACCTGCAGCAACACCGGGGCTGCGGGAAACTGCAGCAACACCGGGGCAGCGCGAGCACTCGGCCACACCGGGTCCGCGGCAACCGATGGCCACACCGGGTCCGCGGCAACCGATGGCCACGCCGGGTCCGCGGGGGCGGGCGGCCACATCGGGGTCGCCTACGTCGGTGACGGCATCCGGGTTGCGGGGGCTGGTGGTGGCCAAGGCCACCCTGGAGCAGGTCACCGCCCTGGGCGCGCTGCTGGACGAGTCCGATCCGGCGGGCCGGCTCGGCCTCGTACCCCTGCTGGAGACGCCGCAGGCGATCCTCGCCGCGGCCGGGATCGCCGCCGCGCCCCGGGTGACCAGGATGCAGATCGGCGAGGCCGATCTCGCCGCCGAGCTGGGCGTCAGCCCGGGCGAGGACGAGCGTGAGCTGCTGTTCGCCCGATCCGCGGTGGTGCTGGCCTCGGCCGCCGCCGGCATCGAACCTCCCGCTGCCGCCGTCACCACCGACTTCCGCGACCTGGACGCCCTGCGCCGTTCGACCCGGGCCCTGAAACGGCTCGGTTTCCGCGGTCGCGCCTGCATTCATCCGGCCCAGATCCCGATCGTCCACGAGGTCTTCACCCCGTCCGAACCGGAGGTCGCCGCCGCCCGGGATCTGGTCGCGCGCTTCGAGGCCGCCGGCGGTGGGGTCTGCCTCGACGCCCGGGGCCGCATGGTCGACCTGGCCGTGGTCCGCGACGCCCGCCGCACCCTCACCTATGCCAATTCCCCCTGATCAATGAACTGTTCCGCGGTCCACGGGGTTATCCCTGATCGAGACAATCCACTCTCGACACGGGGAGATGCGGGATGGGGGACGAACTGCACGTCGACCCGGCTGCGCTGGACCACGCGCGGCAGGTCTGCGACGACCTGGGTACGGCCTGGGCCCGCGACGAACACGGCGTCGAACCGGCCACCGAGGACGCAGCCCAGGGCCTGCCCGGCTGGGCGACCGGCGGCGAACTGGCCGACTTCGTCTGGTACTGGCAGGACGACGTCAAGAAACTCACCGGATACCTGGAACGGTTCGGCGGCGCGCTGCACCAGGCCGCGCTCACCTACGAGCACGCCGACCACGCCGGTGCCGACCTGTTCGACCTCCGGGGACGTTGACGTGGTCACGTTCGCGGAGTTGCGGGACGCGCGCATCGACCGGCTCGTCGACGCCGCCGACGTGTGGCGGCAGTTGGCCGGCAAGTGCGCCGCATTGGAGGACCGCGCCGAACTGGAACTCTCCAAGCCGCTGCGCAACGGCGCCTGGACCGGTGCGGCCGGCGTCGAGGCGCTGCGGCGGATGACGTCCCTGGAGGACGAGTTCCACCTGTACGGCCTGCGGGCCCGCGGCATCGGCCTGCTGTTCGAACGGATCGCCACCGACTTCGCCGGGCTGCAGAACCGGCTGCTGGCCACGATCGGCGCCGCGAAGCAGGTCGGGCTGCGGGTCACCGGGGACGGGCGCCTCCTGGTCGACGAGGTGCCGCTGTCCGCGCTGTCGGACCCGGGAGCGTTGGAGGCCAACCGGCTCGCCAACCAGAACGCCGAGATCTACTCCGGGCTGATCGCCACCGTTCTCAAGGAGGCCGAGCACGCCGATCTCACCTACGCCGGGATGCTGCGTGACTTCGGTCCGGACGTGCAGGGTCCGAACGAGTTCAGCTGGCAGCACACGACCGACGCCGCCCGCGAGGTCGCCGGGCTCAACGGCCTCGACGCCGGCGACATCCCGTTCGCGGGCACCGACCCGGCCACGGCCGCCGCATGGTGGCGCGCCTTGACCGCGGATCAAAGGGATCTGCTGGCCACGGCATTTCCGGCCGAGATCGGACGGCTGAACGGTCTGCCCGCGGCCGACCGGGACGCAGCGAACCGCCTGGCGTTGCACGAGCTGATCGGCGACAGCCTGAACCACGGCACCAACCCGGCCGACCCCAACCACCAGCGCCTGGTCACCCTGATGAACCGGCTCGACGATTCGGACTATCAGCACCGCAAACCGCTCTTCTTGTTGAACATCGACAACAAGGGAACCGGGCACGCGGCGGTGGCGGTGGGGGACCCCGACACGGCCCGGCACACCGCGATGCTGATCCCGGGGGTGAGCACCGACCTCGGCAGCATGACCGGCCAGATCGGCCGCGCCGATCAGATTCGCAGGGCGGCCGGCCGGATCGCCGGCGACGAGGTCTCCGTCATCGCCTGGCTCGGGTACGACCCTCCGCAACTGGACAGCACGGTCGTCACCGCTGCCGGCTCGGCGCGGGCGCAAGAGGGCGCAACGAACCTGAGCTCCTTTGTCAACGGGCTTCGCGCCAGTCACGACGCCGGGCCGGTGCACATGACTGCGATCGGTCACAGCTACGGGTCCGTAGTCGTCGGTGATGCGACCAGCGGCGGCCACCGACTGGCCGTTGACGACGTCGTCGCTGTCGGCAGTCCCGGAATGGATGTGCAGCGCGCCTCGGACCTGAGTGTCGGCGCGGGCCACGTCTGGGCGGGCGCGGCCGAGGACGATCCGATCGCCAGCCCGGACACGGCGATTCCCCGGGTGGGAAAGGACATGGAAATACTCATTGCGTTGGCGCACGGCGTCGAGCCGCACCAGGAGGCGTTCGGCGCGAACGTTTTCGTCACCGACACACCGGGGCACACTTCTTACTGGCAGGAGGGCTCCCAGAGCCTGAACAACCAGGCCAGTGTCGTCGCCGGTGACTATCAGAGTGTCACGCCACGATACGGAGAGTTCCCGCCATGACGCGTCGGTTGCTGGCCCTGCTTCTGTTCGGTGCGATTCTGCCGCTGTCGGCGTGCAGCGGCGGTGATGAGTCGGCACCCGGCGGCACGCCTTCATCCGGTCCGGCCGCGAGCGCGCGTGAAGGAGACGAACAGGTGCAGGTCATGAAGCGGCGTGATGCCGAGAAGATGCTCAGGGAACTGGCTGATCAGGCCGCCGGTGTCGTGGGGCGGCCACTCAATGACTGGGATGTGGGGGCAGCGCCGTGCGAGAACGCTGCCGGGGTCCTCGCCACCGACGGTCACTGGGTGCTCAGCGGCGCGGGCGGCGTCGGTGAGGTTGCACCCGAGAAGCAGATCGCGATGCTCAACCGGCTGCGCGACAGCTGGATCGGGTTCGGCTACGAGATCGACGAATTCCGTCTGCTGCCCGACGGCGGCACCGGTGGGCGGGTTTCCGCGCGGGTTCCCGGATCCGATCTGAGTGTCACCGTCCAGTCCACGGTCAAGCGCACCGGTATGGCGGTCCTCGTCGGATCGCCCTGCTACCTGCCCGCGCCGGGGGAGGATCCGGCAAACGATGGCTGACGAAGCCGTACGGGAAGGGGGGTTTGATCTTGGGGTTTGCGGGGGTTGCGGGAGATCGGCGGGACGGTAGGCTCACGCGATGTTCGACGAGGCGGTTGTGGTGGGGGTCACGGCGTTCTGTGAGAGCGCGCAGCCCGTGGCCGGTGACGAGATCAAGGGGAAGCTGCTCAGTGGGGGTCTTGAGCCCTGGCTGGCGGACCGGCTCGTCTACTTCCTGCCGCTGGCGTTCGGGCGCCGGGTGATCGCCGGGGTGGCCGTCGACGAGACCTTCCTGGACGGTGAGACGCGGCGGCGCCTCGATCGGGATCCGGTCTATCGGGCTGCCGCGCAGCGCGCGATGATCGCCGAGGAGGGGGAGGTCGCGCGGATCGCCGGGTACAGCAGTGAGGTCGCCGCGGTCAGCCAGGCCATGCAGGGCGGTGCGGAGCTGGAGAAGCTGAGGCTCGGGCCGATCGCGCTGGAACCACCGCTGCCGCCGGTCGGGAGCGGCAGCGGTGGCGTGCCGTCGCCGGCGACCGTTTTCGCACACTGGATGGCTGCGTACGGTGTGTCGCTCGGCGACGACCTCAAGCTGGGTGACGCCGAGTTCCGGGCGACCCTGGCCGCGCATCCGAGGCCGGCCCCGGAGCTGGTCGTGGCCCAGGTCAACTTCGCCGTGAACCATCCGGCGCTGGCCCGCCCGTGGATGGTGGAGAGTTGCGTGGGTGTGGCCGCGACCTGGAAAGAGGCGATCTTCCAGACTCTCGCGATGTTCGAGCGCGCCGTGGCCTACCCGATGATCGCCGCCCTGATCGACCGGAAGGCGGCCGCCGAGCACGTGCACGTGGAGCGCTACCGGCACCCGGCCGGCGAGTTCGAGCTGCTCCTGGGCGCGCAGGTGGATCTTTTCGCGGCCGAGCCGGTGCCGTCGGCGGAGTCGCTGTTCGACCGGTTGCTGGTGGCGCTGCAGGATGTGCCGCTGAGCCGGGCGGTGCACGCGCTGCGATTCTTCACCGCGCACCAGGACGGGCGGATGCTGACGAACGAGGTTTTTCTGGACGGTGAGCCGTGGGAGGCCGGGATGAAGGTCACCGGGTCGGCGCCGGCGCCGCTGCCCAACGGCCCGGTCGGCGTGCGGGTGTTCGCGTTCCTGGTCCCGGCCTGACCAGCGCTCGGCCTGACCGACGCCCGGCCTGACCGACGCCCGGCCTGACCGACGCCCGGCCTGACCGACGCCCGGCCTGACCGACGCCCGGCCTGACCGATGCCCGGCCCGGCCAAGGCCCGGCCTGACCGCGGTGCCGCCGGGAGGGTAGCTTCCGGGGATGGTTGAAGATCTACTCGCCGACTTCGTGCGCGCGGACCAGGAGAAGGGCCTCGGAAGCTACGGCATCCACGTGCACCGGGAGGGCGCCGAGCCGCTGAGTCACCGTTTCCGCTCCGACGATCGGGTCAACGTCTACTCGGTGGCGAAGACGTTCACCGCGGTCGCGGCCGGGCTGGCCGAGGCCGAGGGCCGCTTCGACCTGGACGATCTGTTCCTGGACCACTTCCCGGAGCTGCGCGGGCTTGCCGCCGGCGGTTTCGAGCGGGTCCGGCTGCGGCATCTGATCACGATGACCAGCGGTTCGACCCACAAGTGGCACGCGAACGAGCGGATCGACGCCGCCGACCTGCTCCACGAGTTCGTCGCCGCCCCGCTCGACGCCGAGCCGGGGACCCGGTTCGCGTACACCGGCTCGGGCCCGTACGCGATCGGTCGCCTGCTGGCCCGGACGACCGGCGCCGACGTCCGCGCCTATCTCACGCCGCGCCTGTTCCAGCCCCTTGACCTGCACAATCCGGCCTGGCACACGTGTCCGCTGGGGTTCCCGTTCGCGGAGAGCGACCTGTTCCTGCGCACCGAGGAGTTGTCCCGGTTCGCCGAGCTCCTGCTGCAGGACGGGGTGTGGGAGGGGCGCCGGGTGGTTCCGTCCGAGTTCGTGCGCCGGATGCCCGCCGAGTCCGTCGACACGACGTCGGTGACCGATTATGGTCCGGCTTTCACGCATGGGTACGGCCTCGGCGTCTGGCTCAGCGGCGACGGCACGTTCCGGATGGACGGCGCCTACGGCCAGTACGCGATCGTCGACCCGGGCCGCCGCGCCACCGTCACGGTCACCGCCCACAGCACGGATGACGTCGCCCTGCTCGACGCCATCGACACCCTCGTCCTGCAGCGCCTGTGACCTCCGGGCGCCCCTGACCGGGGCGCCGGCGAGGCACGTGTTCCGACCGGCTGCCGCCGCCCGGCCCCGAGCCGCGCGCTCCTGACCGGCCGCGGCCGCGCTCGCTGCGAGATGAGTTGAGCGCGGGCCGGCGGTCAGGGCGTCCCGCGTCGCGGCGTGACGACGCGGGACCGGGTGCCATGTCCGTACCTAATCGGCGGTTTTGGTGTGGGATTCCCAGGTGGCATACATGGTGGCGTAGCGGTTGCCGGCCGCGACCAGCGCGTCGTGCGAACCGGATTCGAGGATGCCGCCGTTGTCGACGACGATGACGCGGTCGGCGCGACGCGCGGTCGAGAGGCGATGCGCGACCAGGATCGCGGTCCGGCCTTCGAGGAGGCGCTGGATCGCGGCCTCCACCCGGAGCTCGGAGCGCAGGTCCAGGCTGGACGTCGCCTCGTCGAGGACGACGACGCGCGGTGCCGCGACGAACACGCGGGCCAGGGCGATCAGCTGGCGTTCGCCCGAGGAGACCGATTGGCCGCGTTCGTGCAGGATCGTGTCGAGGCCGTCGGGGGAGCGGTCGACCAGGTCGCGGAGTCCGACGGCGTCGACCGCGGCATCGACCTCCTCGTCCGAGGCGTCCGGCCGGGCGAAGGCGATGTTGTCGCGCAGCGTCCCGGCGAACAGGAACGGTTCCTGCGGCACCACGCCGACCTGCCGGTGCAGCGAGTCGAGCGTCACGTCGCGTAGATCGTGCCCGTCGATCAGGACGACCCCATGATCCGGGTCGTAGAGCCGCGCGACCAGCTTGGCCAGCGTCGACTTCCCGGCTCCGGTCGGCCCGACACAGGCGACGGTTTCGCCCGGAGCGATACTCAGGGTGACGTCGTGCAGGACGGGACGGTCGGCGTCGTACCCGAAGGAGACGTTGCGCAGATCGATGCCACCGCGGGCCGGCGGAAGATCAAGAGCATCAATTCTTTCCGGTACGCCGGGAGCGGTCCCCAGCAAACCGCGGAGCT
Organism: Actinoplanes sp. HUAS TT8; assembly: GCF_051380535.1. Lineage (NCBI taxonomy): Bacteria > Bacillati > Actinomycetota > Actinomycetes > Micromonosporales > Micromonosporaceae > Actinoplanes > Actinoplanes sp. HUAS TT8. The sequence continues at coordinate 893,488 of NZ_CP195646.1, forward strand.
TTCCGAGGGCGGCCCGGGCCTGCTGATAGTTGGTGTAGAGCTGCACGAGCTGCTGGACCGGCTGGAAGAACGCGTTGATGTAGAGCACGAACGCGGTCAGCTCGCCGATCGTCAGCTCGCCGCGCAGCACCATGCGCCCGCCGATGAGCAGCAGCGCGGCCAGCCCGAGCAGGCCGATCACCGAGCTGCCGGGTCCGTAGACGGCGTTGATCCGCCCGGTGTAGTCGTTGGCGTCGCGATACGCGCCGACCACCTCGCGATGCTCGACGACACTGCGCCGCTGCTGGTTGTGGGCGGTGATCACCCGTACCCCGTAGAGGCTCTCGGAAAGGTGCGAGAAGAGCCCGGCGATGGCGTCGCGCTGCCGGTTGTACCCCTGGTCGGCGGCGCGCCGGAACCAGATGGACAGCAGCGCGAGCGGCGGCACGACCAGCAGTAATGTGATCGCGGCGAGCTCGACGTCGTAGTGCACGAGCACGGCGGTCACCACGATCATGGTGATGCCCTGGATCAGGAACTGGGCGAAACCGTCCTGGAGCAGTTGCTGGATCGACTCGACGTCCGAGGTCATCCGGGTCATCGTGACCCCGGCCTTTTCCTTGGTGTAGAAGTCCAGGCTGAGCCGTTGCAGATGGCTGAAGACGCGGACACGAAGATCTCTGGTGACGTACGCGGCCAGCCGCCCGCTCTGCCGGATCCGCACCCCGGACGCCACCGCGGTGAGCCCGACCGCCGCCAGGAACGCCACCGAGGCCATGACCAGCACCGGGACGTTGCGCGCGACGATGCCGTGGTCGATGCCGATCTGCACGAGCAGCGGACCGGCCTGCAGCAGCAGCGCCTCGGCGAGCACCGCGACGGCGGCCGTGACCAGCACCGCGGGCCGGTTGGCGAGCAGCGTCCACAGGGTGAGTTTGCGGTTGTCGGGTTGCTGGTGGAACGGCTCGTGCGGCGGTTTCTGCACCGGCTCGGACGCTTCCAGCCGGGCGACGCCGGCCGCGAGCTCGTCCGGGATGCCGGCGAACGGTGCGCCGCCCGGCCGGTCGCGCCGGGCGCCGCTCATCCCGCCCGGCATCGCCCCGCCGGGCCCGCCGAACCCGCCTCCGAACATGCTCATGCGGCCGCCTCCGGTCGGTGTCGGCTGGCGTTCGACTCGCTCATGCCACGACCTCTTCCTCGGTGGACGCGGCCAGGACCTGCGCGTATCGCGGCTCGGTGGCCAGCAGCGACGCGTGGGTGCCGTCGGCGACCACCCGGCCGCCGTCGATCAGGACGACCCGGTCGGCCAGGCCGATCGTGGCCAGCCGGTGCGCCACCATGATCGTGGTGCGGCCGACCATCAGGGTGCGCAGCGACTCGTGGATCTCGTGCTCGACCCGGACGTCGACCGCGCTGGTCGCGTCGTCGAGGATCAGCACGGGCGGGTTGACCAGCAGCGCCCGGGCGATCGCGACGCGCTGGCGCTGACCGCCGGAGAGGGTGTAGCCGCGCTCGCCGACCACCGCGTCGTAGCCTTCGGGTAGTTCGCGGATGAACTCGTCGGCGCCGGCCGCGCTCGCCGCGTCGATCACCTGCTCACGGGTGGCGCCGGGGCGGCCGAAGGCGATGTTGTCGTGCAGCGAGACCGAGAACAGGAACGGCTCGTCCGGGACGATGCCGACGCGGTCGCGGAGCGTTTCCAGGGGATAGTCGCGGACGTCGACGCCGTCGAGCAGCACCTGGCCGTCGGTGACGTCGTAGAAGCGGGCGGCCAGGCGGCCGATCGTCGACTTCCCGGATCCGGTGGCGCCGACCAGGGCAACGGTCTCGCCGGGACGGATGTGCAGGTCCAGACCATCGAGCGCGGTGGTGCCGTCCGGATAGGCAAAGCGGACATTTCGCAACGCGAGTTCGCCGCGCGGGGCCGGGCTCATGGTGTCGGATTTGTCGATTATCTCCGCGGGTGTGTCCAGAATGTCGTAGATGCGCTGCGAGGAGGCGGCCGCCCGCTGGCCCATCATGATGATCATGCCGAGCATCCGGAACGGCGGCTGCAGCATCAGCACGTAGGAGTTGAACGCCACCACCGTCCCCACGGTCGCGTGTCCACGCAGCACCATCAGGCCGCCGACCAGCAGCACGAGCGCCAGCCCGAGCCGTGGCATGTTGTCCATCACCGGGATCCACCGGCTGCGCAGCCGCGCGTCCGTCGTGTAGGCCCAGCGGACCCGGTCGGCCGCGCTCGCCAGGGTGTCGACCTGACGCTGCTCGGCCGCGAACGCCTTCACGATCCGTACACCCTGGATGTTCTCGTCGACGACGGTGGCGATGCCGGCCAGGCGCGCCTGGATCAGCCAGGAGACCGGGAAGATCGCTTTGCGCATGCGTACGCCGAGGACCGCGATCGCCGGCATGGTCAGCATCGCGACCACGGCCAGCAGCGGGTTGATCGACACCATCAGGATGAACGCGATCACCGCGATCATGCACTGGACCAGGATCGACGGGCCGAACGTGAGGTACATCTGCACGGCCCGGATGTCCGAGGTCGCCCGGGACATCAGCTCGCCGGACTGGACGCGGTCGTAGAAGCCGTAGGACATCCGCATGAAGTGGCTGAACACGATGCTGCGCAGGTCGTACTCCAGCTCGTAGGCCGTGCGCAGCAGGTAGAGCCGGGCCAGGTAGTTGATCACGCCCTGGGCCAGGGCGAGGCCGGCGATCAGCCACACGTACCGGGCGAGCCCGGCGGTGTGGGCGACCAGGGCCCGGTCGATGCCGACCCGGACCAGGTTGGGGATCTGCACCTGGACGATCAGCCCGATGAACGAGAGCACGAGCGAGGTGATCAGCAGGGTCCGGTGGGACTTGAGCAGCGGCCAGGCGCGGCGCAGCCAGCTCTTCGTCGGATCGGGGTGGATGCCCGCCCGAGGGGCGCGGCGTGGAACGTGGGACAAGCGGCGCTCCTTACTTAGGTGCTTAGCTTAGCTAACGACCTTGGTGGAACGAAACCGCTGTGACGGGTATGAACTAGTTGTCACGAGTTCCTTGCTCACCGTGCCGTGGGCGAGCACGATGATCGGCGTGACGACCGCCGCCGAGCTCGACGACCTGGAGGACTGGGTCGGGCGCGATCCGGCCGGTCGGGCCGCCCGGGCCGCCGAGATCGAGCGGGACACGACCGACGAGGTCGCCCGGATGCGCGCCCGCCTGATCCGGGCCGACGTGGCCGAGCGCTCCGGCGAACTGCGGGCCGCCGCCGAGGCGATGTGGCTGATCAACGAATGGGCGCACGGCCACGGCAACCGCTACCTGATCGCTCGCAGTCACCTGCTGCTCGGCCGGACCTACCGCAACCTGGGCGACGTGGCCGCCCTGCTGGAGCACGCGGTGGCCGCCGTGGAGGCCCTGGAGGAGACCGTCGAGCCCCGGCGCCGGTTACCCTACGTGGTCAAATATGCCGACGCGCTCACCGAGACCGGCTCGATCGACGCCGCCCGGGAACGCTACCGGCAGGCCGAGGAGCTGGCCCGGAACAGCGCCAACGTCCGTGACCGGATCATGGTGCTGAACAATCACGCCTACGCGGAGTATCTGGCGGGCGAGCCGGAACGCGCCTGGACCGTGGTCCGCCGGATGCGCGCCATCGCCGTCGCCCACGGTCAGCGGCTCGAACCGAACGACCTCGACACGGTGGCCAGCATCCAGATCGCTCTCGGACACTACGAGGACGCCGAGGAGACCATCCTCGCCGCCGTCGTCGGCTACCCGGACGCGCCCCTGGAAGCCGACGCGCTGCCGGAATTCCTGCTCACGCTCGCGATCACCCGCCGGCTGCGCGACGACCTCACCAACGCGCAGCAGACCCTGGACGCCTGCCGCGAGCAGTGTGAGGCCCACGGCCACGGCGAGATCCTGGTCCGGGTCATGCAGGAGCAGGCCGAGCTGTACGCCGCGACCGGCGCCTTCGAGCAGGCGTTCGCCGAGCACAAGCGCTTCCACGCGGCCGAGAAGGAGGTGCTCTCGGCCGCCCGCGAGGCGCAGGCCCGCAACCGGCAGGCGCTGTTCGAGGTCAACGAGGCCCGCCAGGAGGCCGAGCAGTTCCGCGAGCAGGCCCGGCGCGACCCGCTGACCGGCCTGCGCAACCGTCGCTACGTCGACGAACAGCTCCCCGGCCTGATCGAGCAGGCCAACCGGACCGGGGTCCCGTTGTGGGCCGCGTTGCTCGACCTCGACCATTTCAAACAAATAAACGATTTGTGTACGCACGAAGCCGGCGACCGTGTCCTGGTGGAAGTCGCCCGTCTGCTCGTGGCCTCCGAGCCGGCCGGCGGCTTCGCGGCCCGTCTCGGCGGCGAGGAGTTCCTGCTCGTCGTCAACGGGCTGGACGGCGCCCGGGCCATGACGTTCCTGGACCGGGTCCGGGAGACGATCGCCGGCCACCCCTGGCGGATGGTGACCGGCGACCTGCCGGTGACGGTGAGCATCGGTGTGTCCCCGGCCCGGCCCGAGGACACCCAGTCCGAACTGCTGGCGCGGGCCGACGCCGGTCTCTACGCGGCCAAGCGCGGCGGCCGCAACCGGGTCTGCCACGGTTCGTCGGCGGCGCCGGACCCTGTCGGCTCGGGTTCGACCGGCTCGGGTTCGGCCGGCTCCTCAGCGGCGGCGCCGGCTGCTGTCGGTGACTGACGGGGGCAGGTAGCCGGCGTCGGCCGGGTTCAGGTTCGTGCCGGGCGGGACGATCTCGTCGATCCGGTCCAGCACGTCCGCGCTCAGCGTGACCTTCGCGGCTTCCAGCTGCGACTCCAGATGCTCCATGGTCCGAGGGCCGATGATCGCCGAGGTGATCGCCGGATGGTTCAGCACGAACGCCAACGCCATGTGGATCAGCGACAGCCCGGCCTCGTCGGCCAGCGCCTGCAACTTCCGGACCGCCTCGACCTTCGGCAGGTTGGCCGGGGCCGACGTGTCGTACCGGCCCGGGATCCGCTCCGCCCGCAACGACTTCCAGGCCTCCAGCCGCTGCCCGGACAGGTAGCCGCCGGCCAGCGGGCTCCACGGGATGACGGCCAGACCGTAGCGCTCGGCCACCGGCAGCATCTCGCGTTCGACACCACGAACCAGCATCGAGTACGGCGGTTGCTCGGCGACCACGCGCTCCCGGCCCCGGCGCTCGGCCAGCCACTGCCCCTCGACGATCGCCGACGGCTCGTACGTCGAAGTCCCGATGTATCTGATCTTCCCGGCCCGGACCAGGTCACTCAGCGCGCCCAGGGTCTCGTCGAAATCGGTGGCCGGATCCGGGCGGTGCACCTGATACAGGTCGATCCAGTCGGTGCGCAGACGGCGCAGGCTGCGCTCGACCTCGGTGACGATCCAGCGCCGGGAGTTGCCGCCCTGGTTGAGCTTCGTACCCATCTGCCCGTGCACCTTGGTGGCCAGGAACACGTCGTCGCGCCGGCCGTCGAGGGCCTCGCCGACGATCTCCTCGCTCTCGCCCTGCGAATAGACGTCGGCCGTGTCGATCACGTTGATGCCGGCGTCGAGAGCGCGGTGGATGATCCGGATGCCGTCCTCATGATCCGGGTTCCCGGTGCGACCGAAGTTCATCGCGCCGAGCGTGAGGTTGCTGACCTGCACGCCGGTGCGGCCGAAGGGGCGGTACTCGACCATGTCTGCGGATTCCTTCCGAACTGCCGGGCGTCTCGTGCCGCGCGGCTTTCTCTGCTCGTGCGCTTCTGCTGGGCGTTTCGTGTTCGTGCGCTTCTGATAGGCGTTTCGGTCGCGTTTGCTTCCGTCGGGCGTTTCATTCTCGTACGCCGAAATCTGCCCCTGTTTGACGAGTGCCGCAACCGGGCCGCATCCCGACCGAACTCAAACCGCGACCGGAATGTCCCGATCGTGCAGGCATGCTGCGCCGTCTCGCCTCCCTCGTCGCCTCCGTCGCCCTGATGGTCGGCGGCACGCCCGCGCCGGCGTCGGCCGCGACCGTCGCCTGCCGGCCCGGCGCCGGGAGCCCGCGCTGCTCGGTGTGGACCGGCAAGGTCGCCTGGGTGCCGGACGGCGACACGCTGATCGTGCGGGTGGGCAAGGGGAAGGCGCGGTCCATCCGGTTGATCGGGGTGCAGGCCATGGAACAGCACCGATACTCGCCGAACCCGGCCCGGCGCCGCGGCGAATGCCACGCGCTGGAGGCCACCGCGAGAGTGGAACAGCTGGTCCGGGCCGGTAACGGCGTCGTACGGCTGACCGCGGAACACGCGTCCAGTGCCAGCCGCGGGCGACCACTGCGATCCGTCGCGGTGAAGATCGGCGGACGCTGGGTGGACATCGGCTCCGACCTGGTGCGACGCGGCCATGCGCTGGCGCTGTCGTTCCCGGGGGAGGGCGCGTGGGACCTGGCCTATGAACGGGGATCGGCGGCCGCGGCACGCGAACGTCACGGGATGTGGGACGACGACTACTGCGGGTCTGGGCCGGCGGTGGGCGCGAAGCTCACCGTGACAGCCAACAGCATCGGCGACGAATGGATCCGGGTCGGGAACGGCGGGACCCGGGCGGTGAACCTGAGCGGATGGTGGGTCCGCGACTCGGGGCTGCGGCGGTACACGTTCAAGGCGGGGACCGTGGTGCCGGCCGGTGGGCGGATCTACGTGCACGTGGGGAAGGGGCGAGACAGCGCGACCGACAAGTACTGGGGACTACCGGCGCAGATCCTCACCGATGTGGACCCGGTCCACCCCGGGACCGGAGACGGGGCGTACCTCTTCGATCCGCAGGGTGACCTGCGGAAATCGTTCGTGTACCCGTGCGTGTCCGGATGCGGGAGCCCGCTGACCGGCAAGATCGAACTGAAGGTGAAGTACGGCGGGATCGAACGGATCACCCTGGTCAACATCAGCGACCGGCCGGTGGATCTGCAAGGTCACGTGGTGATCGGCGGGCGGCATCAGCACCGCTTCGACGAGCCGGCGATCCTGGCGGCGGGCGCGTCGATCGACGTGCCACTCGGTGGTGGGCGGGCGGTGCTGGACGACAGCGGTGGCTCGGTGCGGTTGCAGACCGCCGACATGTGGACCGTCACGTGCCGGTGGTGGGGGACGGGCACGTGCTAACGGTCAGGCCGGCCCGCCGTTGCGTGGCGGACCCAGGCCCGCGGTCGCGTCAGCGGCGGCTTCTCGGCCCGCGGTCTCGGGCTCGCAGTTGTGTTTTCCGAGCTTGCGGTGGCGTTTCTCGGACCGGGCGGGGCTCGCGGTGGCGTTTCTCAGACCGGGCCGGGCTCGCCGTTGCGCCAGTGGCGGCGGCACAGCACACGGTAGGAGACCGCGGACGTCTCCGTCGTGTCGCCGACCGCGACCTGCTCGCCCGCCCGGGCCACCTGGCCGTCGACGATCCGCGCATTCTGCCGTCCGGGACGTCCGCACCAGCAGGTCACCTCGACCTGCAGGGGGACGATCACGTCGGCCAGCTCGACCAGGCGCTGCGCACCCGGGAACAGCCGCGACAGGAAGTCCGTGGTGATCGCGTAGCAGTCGATGTCCACCGCCAGCTCGTCCGCGGCCCAGGCCAGCTGCTCCACCTGATCCGGACTGAGGAACTGAGCCTCGTCGGCGATCACGAACCCGCTGGCCGGCACCCGCTCGGCGACCAGCGCGGCCAGATCCATCTCCGGGTTGACCTCGATCGCGTCGGCGGTCACCCCGAGCCGCGACGACAGTATTCCCTCACCGGCCCGATCCTGGCTGGTCAGTAACACCCCGGGCCGCCCGGCCTGGCGACGGTTGAACGCGTTCTGCAGCGCCAGGGTGCTCTTGCCCGACCCCATCCGCCCGGTGAACAGGGTGAGGGTCCCGAAGACCGGGGCCAGCGCCGGTTGCCGTGGGGCCATAGCGGTCTCGGCGGTGACCGGCATCAATCGGGGCCTCTTTCCTGCGGTTGCGTGCGCTCCCCCCTTTTCCGGGCGGGGCCGGTACACGCTACCTGGTGAACGAACACCGGGTTACCGCCGGTCGACGGTCAGGTTCGAGACACCCGAGGTGAGACAGCTGCCGGAACGGCCGGTAGCGGCCCACCATCCAGCCCGTCCCACCAGCTGCGCCGCCGCCAGAAAGAAACCAACCGGCTGCGCCGCCGCCAGAGGAACCCCACCGGCTGTGCAGCCGGCAGGCGAGCCTCGCCGGCTGCACAGCCAGCAGAGGATCCTCGCCGGCTCGCTGCCAGTGGAGCGGATCCGAGCGATCGGCGCATATCGCCCTCCGTGCTGCGATGGAGCACAATCCCTGCGCCGACCCTCGTCTCGACCCGCGCCTCTACTCCCGGACGCCCGAGCGTTCCCGCTCCCGCTCGTGCTCAACCGTCCCGGCCGGGTCCAGGGCAACCCCGTCGCCTTCGTGTGTCGCCGTGCCGTCGTCTGCCTGGGCCGCCGTGCCGTCGGCCGGCTGGGCCGTCGCGGTTTCGGCCGGCTGGGCCGCCGCAGGCTCGTTCGGGTTGGGGACTGCCGATGCCGATGCCGATGCCGCTGCCGGTTCGGCCGGTTTCGTGGCGGCGGCGTTGTCGGCGAGCTCCTTCTTGTGGGCGGTGACGGCCTCCGCGCGCTCACGCTCGAACGGATCGCCATACGCCCGGATGGCCCGCCGCGCGAACGCCTGCTGCTGCGTGGCCACCCGCTCCGAGCGCCCGCGACCGATGAAGCTGACCGCCCAGTGCAGCACCGCGGTCACCCGGTTCTTGAACCCGACCAGGTAGAACAGGTGCACCGCAACCCACACCACCCAGGCCGGGAAGCCGGACAGGTGCACCTTGCCGATGCTGGCCACCGCCGAGAATCGGGAGATCGTCGCCAGGCTGCCCTTGTCGAAGTACTTGAACGGCTGACCGGTCTCCTTACCGCTGAGCCGCCGCTTGATCTGGTCGGCGGCGTGCCGGCCGCTCTGGATGGCAACCTGCGCCACCCCGGGCAGCGGCTTCCCGTCCGCGCCGGCCAGGTTCATCATGTCGCCGAGCACGAAGATCTCCGGGTGCCCGGGCAGCGTGGTGTCCTTCTCCACGAACACCCGCCCGGCCCGGTCGGTCGTCGCCCCAGCCGACTCGGCCAGCTTGCGGGCCAGCGGCGGCGCGGCGACACCGGCCGCCCAGACCTTGGTGATCGACGGGATGGTGTGCCGGCCGTTCGCGTCCTCGACCTCGATCCCGGTCGAGTCGACACCGACGACCTTGGTGTTCAGCTTCACCTCGACGCCGAGTTTCTCCAGCTGCCGCTCGGCACCGGCCGACAGGTGGTCGCCGAACGTGTTGAGCACCGCCCCGATCGCGTCGACCAGGATGATCCGGGCCTTCCGCGGGTCGATGTGCTTGTACTGCCCGGGCAGCGTGCGGTGGGCCAGCTCGGCGATCTGCCCGGCGAGCTCGGTCCCGGTCGGGCCGGCGCCGACGACCACGAAGGTCAGCCAGCGCTGGATCGTCTCCGGGTCGGTGTGCAGGTCGGCGACCTCGAACGCGCCGAAGATCCGGGCCCGCAGTTCGAGCGCGTCATCGATGCTCTTCATGCCGGGCGCGTGATCGGCGAACTGATCATTTCCGAAGTACGACTGTGAGGCGCCCGCCGCCACGATCAGCGTGTCGTACTCCACGGTGTAGTCGATGCCCGGGCCGGACACCGAGACGACCTTCTTCTCGATGTCGATGTCGGAGACCCAGCCGAGGCGTACGTCGACGTTGTCCTGCTTCTTCAACACCTCACGGATCGGCGGGGCGATCTCACCCTCGGACAGGATCCCGGTCGCCACCTGGTACAACAGCGGCTGGAAGAGGTGGTACGCCGTACCGTTGATCAGGGTGATGTCCACCGGAGCCTTGCGCAGCGCCTTGATCGCGAAGAGTCCACCGAAACCGGCCCCCACCACGACCACGCGTTGGCGGTGACTTGCTTGAGTCATTGCCTGCTCCCGTCCCAGTCTGTCCGCTTAGTACAGCGCACTTCCGCATACCCGTATGCCGTGAAAATGACCACTCACGTGCGGATTCTCACCAGGGGCCCCGGAGAACACTGTGCGCGAGTGCCGCTGAGGGGCAGCTGAGCGGGCGCTGCGAGGGTCTATCGCGACCATCGATGCCCTCCAAGATTCAGACCTGGTCGGAGTCACGATGGTCGCCGTCGTGATCTACGCGTTCAAGTCGGCGATGCTCTGGACGAAGGTCTACCACCCACTCCTACTCGTGGTCGTCTTCGCTGCTGTGGTGGCCGTCTGGACAACGACCGTCTACGCCAACCGGTACCGCCACCGCCGCCGAATGTTGCAGCGAGCCGCCGCGGCCGGACGGAGGCCACTGCACGTGCCTGGCTTGAAGTGGTCGTGGGGCGGACTCCTCCACCAGGGAAAGACCCAGGTCGAGGCGGCCTGGACCGCCGTGGTCGACGGCTTCCCGATGATCGTGGGCCGGGTCAGCCGGTCCGGCGACTGGCGCTGGTCATGAGGGCGGTCGCCAGGGGAGGACGGCACCGTCACGGACCAGCTCGCCGTAGTGTTCGGGCTTGATCGGGTCCAGTGCCAGGGACAACAGCGGACCGGCGGCCTGATCGGGCGTCGGGGCGTCGCTGACGTCCCACCACAGGGCTGAGGTCGGCGTGTTCATCATCCCCGGGCAGACCGACGCCAGCAGAATGCCGCGCTCGGCGTCGCCGTCGCGACGCTCGGCGGCCAGGGCGCGGACGGCCGCGACCTGAGCGATCTTGGACGGGATGTTCACGAAGCCGGGCCAGGCGCCGGAGCGGGCGCTGCCGTCACGGACCTGGTCACGCCAGGCCGCGGTCGCGGCGTCCACGGCGTCCAGCGAGGTCAGGTCGTCGAAGCGACTGTGCAGCACCGGGGCCAGGAACGTGAGGGTGCCGAGCGAGCTGGCCACGACGAGCAGCCGGCCGCCGTCGCGCAGCAGCGGGGTGAAGGCGCGCATCACTCGGGTGGTGCCGAAGTTGTTGACCTCCGTGTACTCCTGCACGACGGCGCGCGGGTCGTCTTCCGGGCCGACGCGCATCACCGCGTTGTTGATGACGATGTCGACCCCGCCGTGCCGGTCACTGATCTCCTCGGCGAGACGGGTGACCGAACCAGGGTCGGAAACGTCGAGCACCTCACCCCGTACCTCAGCTGAAGTGACCGGAAGGTCGGCGACCACCGTGCCCACCCGGGCCGCGTCGCGGCCCGTCAGGTAGACGATGTCGGTGGGTGCCAGACGTTGGGCCAGGCCGGCGACCAGCGCCGTACCGAGCCCCTGGGTAGCCCCGGTGACCAGGGCGATTCGCGAAGTCATGCGCCCAAGTTAGGCACGCCGGGGCCATGCGGCCAACGAGATTTACTCATACCTGGTATGAGTAGAAGTCATGGCGATCACCGATGCCTCGCTGGTAGCTTTGCGGGTGTTCCGGGAGGTGGCGGAACGCGGCACGTTCACCGCAGCCGCCGTCGCCCTGGGCTATACGCAATCGGCTGTGTCCCGGCAGATTGCGACGCTTGAGCGGGCCGTGGGGACTGACCTGCTGGAGCGGCGGCACGAGGGGGTTCGTCTCACCCCCGCTGGACGGATCGTGCTGCGCCGTGCGGTCGCGGTGGCCGAGCAGGTCGACGCGGCGGCACGGGAGCTGGCCGGGCTGCCGGGCGCGGGTGGCCGGGTTCGGCTCGGATGGTTCACCAGTGCCGGGGCTGGGCTGGTGCCATGGGCGTTGAGTGAGTTGCGGCGTACGCATCCAGCGGTGACCGTGACCAGTCGTGAGGGGTCTACGCCGGCGCTGATCCGTGCCCTGCGCGCGGGCAGCGTGGACCTGGCGGTGATCGCTACTGAGCCGCCGCATCGGCCGCCGGACACCGACGGTCCGCCGTTGCGGACACGGGTGCTGACCGACCGCAGCCTGTTGGTTGCCGTGCCGGTCACGCATCCGCTGGCCGGTGGCTCGTTCGTGGACGTGGCTGACCTGCGAGGACAGGAGTGGATCGCAGGTCAGAGCTCCGGGAACGAGCGGCTGATGGGGGTGTGGCCGGGTCTCGACGAACGGCCGGTGATCGCCCACGTCGCCCGGGACTGGCTGGCGAAACTGCACTTGGTTGCCGCCGGGTGCGGGCTCACCACGATCCCGCCGGTGCTGGCCGGGGTGGCGCCGGACGGCGTGCGGGTCCTGCCGGTGCGCGGCGGCCCGGACGAGGGGCGCCGGATGACCCTGGCCTGGCTGCACGACCCGCTGCCGGCTCCGGCTGCCCGGCTCGCGGAGGCACTCCAGGCTGCTGCCGGCCGAGAAGACTGACTGCACCAGGCTGCCGCTGCGGAAAGTCTGCCGAGCAGGCATCCGACGGCCAGGGAAATTGACCGCGGTCTGGGTCGCTTCTCGTCGAGAATGGCCGTTTACACAGAGGGGGGAGCGATGGACGCGGTTGGCAGTGACGGCTCGGTGGAGACGGCCGAGGTCCCGGAGGAGGGGAAGCAACGCTTCCTGGTGGTGCACGACTACGGGATGGGCGGCAGCTGGTGGTGGATCCGGGCGAGGTCCGTGCGGGAGATCCGGGAGACGTTCCGCGAGGTCGAGGTGGTTCATGACGCCGAGACGATGAGCCGGGCCGAGGCGGATCCCGACATCGAGGAGGCGGACGTCGACGCCGCGGTGATGCCCGACGGGCTCGACGAGTTGCGGGATGATCGGGACGCGCAGCGGGGCCGGAGCGGGTTCGGCGCGTTCGCCGAGCGCGACGTCCTGTACCTGCGGCGCCGGTGGGACGAGGACATGCCGGAGATGTTCCTGTTCGAGGTGGGCGCCGACGGGCGCCGTCGGCGGGAGGTGCTGCTCGCCGAGGACGGTCCGTGGCTGAAGAACGATGCCGACGATTGGGCGATCAACGCGCCGATCGTCGACTTCTACGATCCGGAGCTGGTCGAGCAGGAGATCGGGCGGGACGAGTTCGAGGCGGCCTGGGCGCGCGCCGAGTGGGATCCCGACCGGCAGGTATGAGAGGGGACGAGGATGGCGGAATCGCCGACGGTTCTCGCCGTGGCCTGGGGGAAGATGCAGGTCGAGGGGCTGCCCGAGGGTAAGGATTTCAAGCTGTGGCCCGGCGGCGGCCGGCCCTGGAACTGGAACGAGACCGGGACGCAGCACGACCCCGGCATCCAGCCCGCCGACGTCGCCGAGCTGCTGGACAACGGGGCTACGACGGTGGTGCTGTCGCGCGGGATGGACCTGGTGCTCCAGGTCGATCCGGCGACGCTGGCGCTGCTTCGGGAGCGGGACGTGGAGGTGCACGTCGCCGGGACGGAGGATGCGGTGCGGATCTACAACGAGCTGGCCGCGACGACTCAGGTGGGAGGTCTGTTCCACTCCACCTGCTGACTGATACGTTTCACGAGGTGACCCACGTCTGTTTCACGCTCCAGGTCGATCCCGGCAAGTTGGACGCCTACCGGGAGGCGCACGCCGCTGTCTGGCCGGACATGCTGCGCGCGCTCCACGAGACCGGCTGGCGTAACTATCGGCTGTTCCTGCGGCCGGACGGTCTGCTCGTCGGCACCCTGGAGACCGACGATTTCGCCGGCATCCAGGCGGCGATGGCCCGCACCGAGGTCAACGCCCGCTGGCAGGCCGCGATGGCCGAGTTCTTCCCGGTCCTGGGCGAACTCCGCCCCGACGAGGGCATGCTCGTCCTCGACCAGATCTTCCACCTCGAAGAACAATTGACGGCTCTGGGCTGACGCCCGGCAGACCGGAAAAATCGGGCCACGCAGGCCGGAAACAACGGGCGGGCCGGGCTGGCAACAAGGGTCCGGCCGAAAACAAAGGGCCGGCCGGAAACCACGGGCCGGCCGGAAACAACGGCGGCCGTCAGGCCACCGGGAACATCGGTGGCTCCTGCTCCGGACGCAGCGCAGTCGCCCCGAAAAGCCAATCCACATACGAGTAGTCGTAGACGTCCCGCCCCCGAAGGACCGAGTTACGCCACTCCCGCTTCGCCCCGTCGTGATGCCAGAACTCGCCCCAGGCCCGAGCCGTCGTCATCACTCGCCGGCAGTGTTCGGGCCGCACCGCGTTGTAGGCCGCGAGCGTCGCATCCCAGTCCCCGTCATGCGCCCCGAGCACCCACGCGTCCTCGATCGCCATGACCGCCCCTTGCGCCAGATACTGCAGTGGCGCGTGCGCGGCGTCCCCGGCCAGCGCCAGCCGCCCGTCGACCCAGTTCATGATCGGCTCACGGTCGTACATCCGCCACCAGCGATCCCGCCACATCAGCGGCAATCCGGCCCGCACCTGCGCACACGTGCCCTGGAAGGCGGCATCGAGTTCGTCCGGCCCGAGCACGGCCCCGGGTGATTCGAAGACGGCCACCTGATTGAACATCTCGCCGTGCCGCAACGGGTACTGCACCAGATGACATCGAGGACCGACAAAAACCACAACATCCTTGAGATGTACGTCCATCGCCGCCACCCGATCGATCGGCACGGCGCCCCGATACGCGACGTAGGCCGAGCTCACCGGTTCGTCCTCGCTGAACCGCCGCCGCGCCGTCGAGCGCAACCCGTCGGCGGCGATCACCACGTCCCCGGCGTACGAGCCGCCGCCGTGAAGTGCCGCCGCCCCCACCCCCGACGTCGAGTACCCGGTCACCGTCACGTCCGTGACCAGCGAGACCCCGGCCCGTTCGCAGGCCCGCAGCAGGACCCCGTGCAGATCACTGCGATGGATCACCAGGTAGGGGAACCCGTACCGCCGTTCCACGTCGTGCAGGTCGAGCGAGCTGAGCACACTCCCGTCCACCGCGTCCTTCATGACGATCTTCTCGGGTCGCACTCCGAGCGACATCACCTCGTCGAGCAGTCCCCATGCGTCGAGGATCCGCGTGCAGTTGGGCGCGATCTGCATCCCGGCCCCGACCTCGCCGAAGTGTGACGTCTGTTCCAGCACGATGACCTGTTGCCCGGCCCGGCTCAGCGCCAGCGCACCGGCCAGTCCGCCGATGCCCCCGCCCACCACGACCACGTTCGACGTCATGCCCGCCCTTCCGTCCGGCTGTGACCGCGCGACAAGGAGATGAAGGAAGACGGGTCACGCCAGCAGGTGACACCACGAGTCGGTCATCGCGGTCAGCGCGGCCCCGCGATCGAACGTCCAGCCGGTCCGCAACCACCGCCGGGCCAGGAACTCGAACTGCCCGAAGGCCAGCACGCAGCGGATGTTCCGGGTTTCCGGGTCGAACCGCCCGGCCCGGTCCAGCCCTTCCCGCATCGCCCCGGTGGTCGTCTTGAACCAGGCCTCCAGGGCCGCGGCGATCTCCGGTTCCATGGCCGACGCCTGGTAGGCCGCCACCAGGTACGCCCGGATCGACGCCCACTGCTCGAACTTCCGGCTGATCCACTGCTCGATCAGTTCGCGCTCGCCGCGTTCGACGACTTCGGCCAGCGACGGGTCGTCGGCGCCGGTCAGGATGTCGTCGACCTCGGTGATCAACGCCTGCATGAGCTGCGATTTCGACGGGAAGTGCAGGTAGAACGTGGTCCGGGTGGTTCCGGCGGCGGCCGCGATCTCGTCGATCGTGGTCGACGCGTACCCCTTCTCCTGGAAGAGCGTCAGCCCGTGATCCAGAAGCAGCCGCCGCGTCATCAGCTTCTGGGTTTCCCGCAGGTTCGCCACGGCAGACACCCTAGCGGCCGCTGCCGAACTGCCGCGTTTATCCGTTGTCCACAGGGTTGCGATGGGATCGAACCATGTAACAGGGGCGATGTAAGTTACGGTCGCCCGGTTCTATCTGAGGGGGATTCGTGACAACGTCCGTCGAACGGCCGCAGCCGACCGAGGCCGCGCCCGGCGTCCGCGCGTTCGCCGCGCGGGAGCGCTGGGTGCTGCTGGTCGCGAGCGCCTGGCTGGTCATCGGCCTGCAGCTGGATGCGTACGCGCATGCCACCACGCCCGAGCTCGAGACGTTCTGGACGCCGTGGCACGCGGTGCTCTACTCGGGCATCGCGGCGTCCGGCTTCACGCTGCTCTGGATCATGCGGCCGCGACTGCCGCAGATCCCGACCTATCGGAGCCTGATCGCGCTGCCCAACGCCCTGCGTATCCCGATCGCGGGCATGGCGTTCCTGCTGGTCGGCGGCGGTGTGGACACGCTCTGGCACAACATCTTCGGCATCGAGAAGAACCTTGAGATCTTCGTCAGCCCGAGCCACGAGTTCATCATTCTGGGCATGGTGCTGGTCGCGATGGGCCCGGCGCTGATGACGGCGACCCTGCCCGGGCGGGTCCTCGGTGTCGGCGGCGCGTTCCTGGTCGCGATCTCGGCGCTCTTCTCGGCCCTGCCGCTGCACATCTACTCCCTGCATGCCAGCGCGCTCGGTTTCCGCCACCTGGGCTCCGGCGCCGGCGTGCCGAACGTGTTCTCCAGCGACGGCCAGCTCGTCCACGGTTACCTGTTCAGCACGGTTCTGCTGCTGGTCCCGATCCTGATGATCGGCCGTCGCTGGCGTCTGCCGATCGGCCTGCCGACCGCGCTCGTCTCGATCCCGGCGCTGCTCATGCACCTGATGTTCGACTCCGAGGCGTCCTGGTGGCCGCAGCTGACCGTCGCCCTGGCCGCACCGGCCGTGGAACTCGTGCTGCGTGTGGCCGATCGCCTGGTCAGCCTGCCGGTGACCGGCCGCTGGATCGCTCTGGGCCTGATCGCGCCGCCGGCCGTCTGGGGTGCCGTGCTCATCGTCGGCCAGATCCGGACCGGGACCGTGGGGTGGAACATTCACATGGTCAGCGGCCTGCTCACGCTCACCGCGTTCACCGGCGCGGCGACGGTGCTGGTCACCCGCAGCGTCCAGTTCCTGCAGCCCGAGTGAGACTGCTCCAGGTGCTCCGGTGGCCGGCGTTGTTCACGCTGGTCGCCGGGGCGATCGTGCTCGGCGCCGCCTCGCCGGCGTCCGCGCACGCCGGTGGGCTCGTCGCTTCCGACGCACGCAGCCGGGTGGTGGCTGTCACACCTGAGATTCCGGGTCTCACCGTGGTCGCGATCGAGGACGGCGCCAAGCTGCGTCTCACCAACGACACCGGCGGTCCGGTCACGGTCAGCGGGATCAACCGGACCGTTGCCTCCGGTGCGGCGTTGACCTGGGCCGATGCAAGATCAACACCGGAGAACAGAAAGATCGATTTCCGACGTACGGCGGACTGGGCGCTCACCCTGGACGCCGCCGGCACCACCGTGACCGTCACCGGCGTCCTCACCGGCGAGCGCCGTCCGGACCCGCTGGTGTGGTGGGGGCTGGCTATCGTGACGGCCGTGGCCGTACCCGTGATCGCCCGCCGCCTGCACCGCGCCGACCTGCTGCTCGCCGTGGCCGGTGTCGTCGCGATGGCCGCGTCGGTCGCGCACGTCACCGGCTCCACCCTCGCCGTCGAGTCGGCGCCCCCGGTCGGCACGTTCCTCAACGCGGCCGGGATCAACCTGCTGAGCTGGCCCCTGCTGGCCGGCGGGGCCTGGGTCGCGCTCCGCGGCCGGCCCGCCGGGCTGCTCGCGGTGTGCGCGGGGGCGGCCCTGACCGCGGTCTTCGTCTTCCCGGACGTGACGTCGTTCCATCGAGCCGTCCTGCCGTTCGCCGGGCCCCCGTCGCTGGAGCGCGTCCTGGTCGTGCTCGCCCTCGGCCTGGGCGCCGGGGTGGCCGTGGCCGGCGCGTCGGTGCTGCGGACCCTCGCCCAGCGGGCCGAGGTCGCCGAGGAGGGGGTGTGAGGATGCTGGTCGGCCTCCTGCTGCTGGTGTCATCGGTCTTTCTGCTGGTGCCGGCGCTGATCGGGGTGCAGACGCTGCTGTCGGCGTCCAGCCTGCTCTCGGTCCCGTCACTGTTCGCGTCGTTCGTGCTGCTGGTGTCGTCGGCCTCGATCGCGGTCTTCCTGCAGCTGGCGGTGCTGTCCCTGACCCGCTGGTGGGAGCGTCGCCCCGGCCCGGGCACTCCCACGCTCTCGCGGACATCGCCCGCGCCCCTCCCGATCGCCTCAGCATCCGCGCCCGCCGGTCCCGCCGGTCCCGCCGCGTCGCCGCCGTCCGCGCCCGTTCTGCCGCTGTCCTCGGTGTTCGGCGGACCGCTGCCAACCGTGCCGGCACCTACCAATGCGCAGTTGGCCGTCGGGCTGGCGCCTACCAATGCGCAGCCGGCCGTCGGGCTGGCGCCTACCAATGCGCAGCCGGCCGTCGTGCCGGCCCCGGCCGGAGCCTCGGTGCCCGGTCTCTCCGGCCCTCCAGCAGGCACCCCGCGGACCGCCGATCCCCGCATTTCGGACGCGGCGGCTTCCGGCGGGTGGGGTAAGCGGTCGTTGCGGTTGATGCCGTTCGTGCTGGCCGCGCTCGCCCTGCTGCCCGGGTGCACGCAGGCGCCGGCCGCGCAGGCCGCCACCCCGGCCACGTGCGGGTCGGCCGCGCCGGACCAGGTCGTCGCGACCGCCGCCCTGCAGGACGGCAAGGCCTCGCCGGCCCCGCACCGGGTGAGCGTTCCGCTCGGCAGCCAGGTGCGTCTGGGTGTCTCGGTCGACACCGCCGCGGAGATCCACGTCCACGGCTACGACTTGGAGTACCAGGTGGCGCCCGGCCAGCCCACGTGCATCGTATTCGTCGCCTCGCAGTCCGGGCTGTTCGACGTCGAGGCTCACCCGGACACGCTGTTGCTGCAGCTCGAAGTGAAGTGACGCCGCTCGCTCACGGAGTCGGCCGCTCCTCCGACCTGCCGTTGCCCCTCGACCTGGTCCTGCAGGCGGGCGCGGCCACTGTCGTGTTGTCGTTCCTGATCGCGGCCGTGTTGTGGACCCGGCCGCGGCTGGGCGGCGGACGGATCCGGCCGGTCCGGGGCGCGGGCTGGTTGCCGGTGGCGCGTGTCGCCGTACTGCTGCTGTCGCTCTATGTGGTGGGAAACGCGCTGCTCGGGCCGCGGGACTCGACGAATCCGGCGGCTCATGCGCTGTTCGTGTGGCTGTGGGTCGGGATCGTGCCGCTCAGCGTGCTTCTCGGGCCGGTGTGGCGGGCGGTCAATCCGTTGCGGACACTGTTCCGGCTGCTGCGGCTTCCGCGGGCCGGGCTGCGGCCGGGGGACGGGCTCGGCGTGTGGCCGGGCGTGCTGTGGCTGCTGGCGTTCGTCTGGTTCGAGCTGGTGGCCCGGGATCGGACCGATCCGCTGGTGATCGGGTGCTGCCTGCTCGGCTATGCGATCGTCCAGCTCGGGACGGCGGCGCTGCGGGGTGAGTCGTGGTTCGCCCGGGGTGACTGCTTCGAGGTGTACTCCGAGCTTGCCGGCCGCCTCAGTCCTCTCCGTCACCGTCCGCTGCTGAGTGGACTGGCCGCCCCGCTCCCGGCGTCGTTCGCGGTCACACCGGTCATTCCGGCCCTGGTCCACGCCGGTCCGCCGGCCGCCCCGTCTCCCGCCGGCTCCTCGGTGGCGGCGCCAGGGTGGCGTGTGACGATCACCCGGGCGGGATTCGCAGCTTTTGTCGCCGTGTGGTGGGGGTCCACGGTCTTCGACAGTGCTTCCGGGTCGCCCGCGTGGGCCGGGTTCGTGCAGCGCGCCGGGCACCCCGGGCTCTACGCGACCGGCGCACTGGTCCTGATCTGCCTCGGCGTACTGCTCGCCGTGCGCAAGGCCGCGGGCCGGCTGGACGTGACCGCTTCGCTGATCCCGATCGCGGTCGGCTACACGCTGGCCCACTACCTGTCGCTGCTGATCGTCGAGGCCCCGCGCGGGTTCCTCCTGATGATCCAGCAGTGGGGTCTGGCCCCGGGCGTGACCTGGAACGTCGTCCCGATCCCGGCGGCGATCGCCACCGCCCAGGTCACGCTGATCCTGCTCGGACACGTTCTCGGCGTGATCGTCGCCCACGACGCCGCCCTGACCGCGGCCGCCGGTGAGGTCGAACGCCCGGTGCTGGCGGTGCTGGCCGACGAACTCCCGCTGGTCCTCTTCATGATCGGCTGCACCTGGGCCGGTCTGTTCCTGCTCTTCGTGCGCTGAGCGCCGTCGGCCCGGTCGCGACCGGGGTCCCCCGAACGTGCGGTTCCGGTCACGATTCGTACATCTGATCTAATCATGGGGTAAGGTGCGGCCATGAGCGTCGATGTCGGGGACAGCGGATCGCAGCCGCGGATCACCGCGAAGCAGGAGCGCATTCTCGCGGTCATCCGCGATTCGGTGCGGGAGCGGGGCTTCCCGCCCACCGTGCGGGAGATCGGCGCGGCGGTCGGGCTCGTGTCGCCGTCGTCGGTCGCGCATCACCTCAAGGTCCTGGAGCGGCACGGGTTGCTGCGCCGGCAGCCGCACGGGTCGCGGGCGGTCGACGTCCGTGAGCCGGCCGTGTCCGATCCGGCGGTCACCATCCCGGTCCTCGGCCAGATCGCGGCCGGCGCCCCGATCCTCGCCGACGAGCACGTGCTCGACCACCTGACCGTCTCCACCGGCATGGTCGGTCACGGCAGCCTGTTCGCGCTGAACGTCAAGGGCGACTCGATGATCGAGGCCGCCATCTGCGACGGCGACGTGGTCGTGGTCCGCCAGCAGCCGGTCGCCGAGAACGGTGAGATCGTCGCCGCCATGATCGACGGCGAGGCCACGGTGAAGACCCTCCGCCTTCGCGGCGACCACATCGAGCTGGTCCCGCAGAACCCGGCCTACCCGGTCATCCCCGGCGACAACGCCACCATCCTCGGCAAGGTCGTCTCGGTCATCCGCCGCCTCTGACGACCCACCCCTCACCCCAGCCACCGGCCCCGGCCGGCACCCCGGAGGGCCGGCCGGTGGGGCGGAGGTTGTGACTGCGGCGGGCGGGCGCCGGCTCACCGCCGTACGGGAAAATCGGGTTCAGGCTCCCCAGCCGGCCTGGGTGCCGCCGATGCGCTCGGCGGAGATCTTCTCCAGGTAGCCGGAGCGGCGGAACGCGCCCATCGGGTCCGGGTCCAGGCCGTTCTCGGTTCGGAGGTCGGCGAGCAGCGGCCGCACGTCGGAGTTGAACGCGTCCATCAGCGCGGCGTTGGCGGCCAGGACGTCGCCGTCCCGCTGGGCCGCGCCGAGCGCCTCCCGGTCCACCAGCAGCGCCTTCGCGGTCGCCTCCTGGACGTTGAGCACGGACCGGATGATCGCCGGGATCTTGGCCTCGATGTTGTGGCACTGGTCGAGCATGAAGTTGATCCCGTAGGCCGGGTTCAGCGCGTCGCCCCGGACGATCTCGTACATGATCCGGAACAGCTGGAACGGGTCGGCCGCGCCGGCCATCAGGTCGTCGTCGGCGTAGAAGCGCGAGTTGAAGTCGAACGCGCCGAGCTTCCCCTGCCGCAGCAGGAACGCGACGATGAACTCGATGTTGGTCCCGGGCGCGTGGTGACCGGTATCGATCACGACCTGGGCCTTCGGGCCTAGTTCCAGGCAGTGCGCGTAGGCGGTGCCCCAGTCGGGCAGGTCGGTGGTGTAGAACGCGGGCTCGAACAGCTTGTACTCCACCAGCATGCGCTGGTCGTCGCCGAGCCGCCCGTAGACCTCGCGCAGGGCCGTCGCGAGCCGGTCCTGCCGGTCGCGAATATCGTCCTGACCAGGGTAGTTCGTGCCGTCGGAGAACCACAGCTTGATGTCGCGGGAGCCGGTCGCGTCCATCACGTCCACGCACTGCAGCAGGTGGTCGGTGGCCTTGCGGCGCACGCGCGGGTCGGGGTTGGTGACCGATCCGAGCTTGTAGTCCTCGTCCTGGAAGACGTTCGAGTTGACCGCGCCCAGCGTGACGCCCTGCTCCTGGGCGAATTCGGCCAGCTTGGTGAAGTCGTCGACCCGGTCCCACGGGATGTGCAGGGAGACCGTGGGGGCGATTCCGGTCAGGCGGTGGACGACGGCGGCGTCGGCGATCTTCTCGTACGGGTCGCGGGGCACGCCGGGCTGCGGGAAGACCTTGAATCGGGTGCCGGAGTTCGCGTACGCCCAGGAGGGGGTCTCGATGCGCTGGGCGCGCAGCGTCTCCTTGATCTGGTCCAGGGGGAGGCTCATCGGGCGGCCCGCTTTCTCGGTTCGTGAAACGTTTCAGGCACGGTTCAGGCTACGGACGCGGCTACTCACTCGTCAACAGTTGAAACGATCTGGCACTCCGGGAAACCGACCGGGCGGCCGGCCCCGACACTCCGGTAGGCTGCGAGACGTGACCCCTCAGGACGCCGTAGCCGCCGCGTACGCGGCCTGGGTCACGCCTGATCTCCCGCTCTACGGCCTCGACCACGATCGGGCCGACTTCGCTCCCTGAGTTGCCCGTCCGGCCGGTCTCCCCGCACGAACGCTCCGCGATCCAATGGTGTCGCGCCGGTGCGTCGTGTCCGGAACCGACCATGGTCCCCTGTTCGGAGCGAAGAGAACGAGAGAGCGCATGTCCGCACTCACGCAACTGTTGAGAACGCCGTACGTCGCCAGGCTTCTGATCGCGAGCCAGACGGGACGCCTGCCGATGGCGTCGGCCCCGCTGGCGCTGCTGCTCTTCGCCCGCGAGGCGCACAGCCTCGTCGTCGCCGGCCTGGTCGTCGGCGCGTACACCGCGGGGATGGCGGTCAGCGCGCCGATCCTGGCCCGGATCGTCGACCGCTGGCGGCAACCACCCGTGCTCTGGGCCTCGGCGGCGCTCTCCGGACTCGGGTTCCTGCTGGTCGCGGTCAGTGGGCACACGCTCGCGGCGACGGTGATCGGCGCGGTGCTGGGCGGCCTCGGCACGCCGCCGCTGGAGGCCTGCCTCCGCGCGCTCTGGCCGAATCTGGTCAGCCCGGACGCGGTCGCCGCGGCCTACTCGCTGGACATCGCCGTCCAGGAGATCATCTATGTCACGGGCCCTCTGGTAACCCTGCTCGCGGTGGCGATCGCCGGACCGCCCGCCGGACTCGTCGCCGCCGCGTTGCTGCAGCTCGCAGGCGTGGCCCTGTTCGCCTCGACGCCGGTCGTGCGGGTCTGGCGCGGCGTCGCGGCGACCCGGCACTGGGCCGGACCACTGCGCGTGGCCCGTTTCGTCGTGATCCTCCTCGGCGTCGTCTGCGCGGGCGCGGCGATCGGCAGCCTCCCGGTGGTCGTCACCGGCTACGCCGAGGCCGCCGGCAACCGCTCCCTGAGCGGCTGGCTCCTCGCCGGCCAGGCCGCCGGCGCGCTCATCGGCGGCCTCGCCTACATGCGCGTCCGCCCCGGCGGCCCGTGGCGGCTGCCGCTGGTCACCGCGATGCTGGCCGTCGGTTTTGTCCCGTTGCTCCTGGTTCCCGCGCCGGCCCCGATGGCGATCCTCCTCGCGATCGCCGGCATCTCCCTGCCGCCCGTCCTGACCGCGGTCTTCCTCACCGCCGACCGCCTCACCCCACCCGGCACCGCGGTCGAAGCATTCGCCTGGATCATCACCGCGTTCACCGTCGGCAGCGCCGCCGGCGCGGCCATCACCGGCCCGCTGGTCGGCGACTCCATCCGCGCCGGCTTCGCCTTCGCCCCGCTGGCCGGCCTCCTCGCGGTGGCCGCCATGTCCGCAGCCTCGTTCCCCCGCCGCCCGGCCCTGGTCTGACCCCTTTCAACCCCAAGATCAAATTCTTCATTGCCTCGGTCCGCAGTGGTCCCGATCGTCGCTCCCGCGGGGACCCTTCCGGGCTTCGCAGGCCGCTGGCGCGGCCAGAACGCAAAGCCCTCCAGGGCGACGTCCGCCGTTGGTCACGGTCAGAGCAAAAACCGCAAACCCGCCCCACTCCACCCCCAGCCCCGCCGCGCGGCCAGCTCTCGAGGTGTCTCGGGAGGACTGAGGCACCCCCGAAGCCCCAGCCGCGCGGCCGGAGCTGGTGCTCAGGGTTGTCTCGGGAGGGGCTGAGGCGCCCCGAGAGCCAGCCGCACGGCCCGAGCTGGTGCTCAGGGTCGTAACGGCGGGCCGGAGGCAGCCGTCAGCGCCAGCCGGCCACCGCGAGTCGCGCGGTGACCTGGTCCGGCGACAGACGCCGCGAAGGTGCTGCCACGTCGGGTGGCACGCGCCGGGAAGGTGCTCCCACGTCGGGTGGCACGCGCCGGGAAGGTGCTGCCACGTCGGGCGGCAAGCACCGCGTAGGTGCTGCCACGTCGGGCGCCGAACGCCGCGTAGGCGCTGCCACTCAAGGTCTGCAGCGGCCTCAGCCGGCTCGCGCAGCACTCAGCGCCAGCTGAAGCCCGAAAGCTGGCGTTGAGTGCTGTTCCCGGGGCTGGTGGCGACCGTGAGTGCCAGCTGGGCGTTGGTGGCTGGTGCTGGGGGCTGGGTTGGGGTGTGTGGGGGAGCCGTGGGTGCCAGCTGGGGGCTGAGGGGGCTGGGGCTGGTGGGACGGGTGGTGCGGGAGGGGCGGTTGGTTGCCGTACGGGAAAGGGGTGGGGTTGAGGGGTTGGGGTTGGGGTTGGGGGTGAGGGGCGGGTTGGCGGTGGGGAGGGCTGATTTGGGTGGGGGTCGTTCGGCGTATTCGTGGATGTCATGTCGGGGCTGCCCGGGGCTGCGAATGTCGGGGTAGCGGGAGGTGGCGATGGTGTCGCAGTACGTCGATCTGGTGGCCACCAGCCGCTGGGTGCTGGTGATCGTTCTGGCCGCGGCGATGTTCGACGTCGTGCTGCCGTTCATCCCCAGCGAGACGATCATCGTGGCGGTGAGTGTGGGGGTGGCCGAGGCCGGTCATCCGATGCTGATCTGGGTGATCCTCGCGGCGGCGAGCGGGGTGCTGGTCGGGGACGGGCTGGCGTATCTGGTCGGGCGCCGGAGCGGGCCCGCGGTGACCCGGCGCCTGCGGCGGAGCGGGCGTGGGGCGGCGATCCACGACTGGGTTCTGTCGGTGATGCGGCGACACGGGGCTCCGCTGATCGTTCTCGGACGGTATGTGCCGGGGGTGCGGTCGGCTACGGCGTTCACGGCCGGGGCGGTGGGGTATCCGGCTCGGCGGTATGCCGGGTTCACCCTGATCGGGGCGAGTGTCTGGGCGACCCAGAGTGCGCTGCTCGGCTACGCCGGTGGGGAAGTGTTCGCCAGTCGGCCGCTGCTGGGGTTCGCGGTGGCCTGGCTCGGTGCGGGCGTGGTGACCCTCGGCGCGATGCTGGTGCAGCGGCACGCGACCGCGGTGTGGGGTGCGCTGGCGCGGAGGGCAACCGGCAAGCGGTCACGGGCAGAGACCCGTCGCTGACCAGGCATCTGGCGGACGGGTATGTCGTCAACCCGTGCGGAGGCGCTTCGTTTGGTTGAGTGGTGGGCCGCATACCGGATGGTGACCCATTTATGGTGATATGGGGCGGAGGCGGCGGGAAAGGGATACCCCACCCCCGTGTCGGGTGGGGCGGGTGCGGCTAACGTTCCGGTGTGGCAAAGGGATCTCTGGCGGTGCTGGTCGGCATTCTCGTGCTCGCGTTGCACGTCGGTCTCGGGCTGTTCTCGGCGAACTGGTTGTGGAGCGACACCGACGACCCGCACCAGTGGATGTACTTCTACGGCACCGGCGGGGTCTGCATCGCGCCGGTCACCGCGACGATCGGGGCGGTGCTGTTCAACAACCCGCGATTCAAGATCATCGGGGCGGGGGCGCTGGCCGGGCTCGCGCTGGCCATGATCGGCGCCGTGGTGGCGTGGGGGGTCGGCTTCACCCCGTCCTGGGTGGCCGGCTGAGCGTCCGCCGAAGCCGGCCGCCGACGGTGAAAACACGGCGGCCGGAGGCGACCGGCCCCACCGGCGAGAACGGCGGCGGCGGACCTGATCGACGAGTGCAGCGGGGCCCCGGCCGGCGAGGACGGCGGTTTCGGCAGCGAGGCGGCGAGGCGGCGGAGTTCCGGATTCGGCAACCGGGGCGGGCTAGCATGGCGGACGTCGAGCCGAACGCATTCCCCCTGGTGCCGGTCCGTATGGGTGGTGGGGGATGCTTGCCGAGAATCGCGCCGTTCTGCTCTCCGGGCCCGACGTCGGGCCTCTGGAGCAGGAGTATGTTCTGGCCGCCCTGCGTTCCGGTTGGATCGCCCCGGCCGGCCCGGATCTCGACCTGTTCGAGCGTGAGATCGCCGACCGCACCGGTGTCCCGCACGCGGTCGCCGTCACCTCCGGGACCGCCGCGCTGCACCTGGCCCTGCTCGGGGTGGGCGCCGGCCCGGGTGACGTCGTCGTGGTGCCGACCCTGACGTTCGTGGCGACGGCGAACGCAGTCGTCTACACCGGGGCCACTCCGGTCTTCGCCGACTGTGATCCGGCCACCGGCAATCTCGACCCCGGACTGCTCGACGAGTTGCTGGGCGAGTTGAGCGCCGAGGGCACGCCGGTCCGGGCGGTCCTGACCGTGGACCTTTACGGGTCGTGCGCGGACTACGAGCGGATCCTGCCGATCTGCGAACGGTACGGCGTCCCGGTCGTCGAGGACGCCGCCGAGTCGCTCGGTGCCACCCGTGGGAGCCGGGCGGCCGGCTCGTTCGGGCGGGCGGCGGCGCTGTCGTTCAACGGCAACAAGATCATGACGACCTCGGGCGGGGGGATGCTGCTGACCCGGGACGGGGATCTGGCCGTACGCGCACGGTATCTGGCCGGTCAGGCGCGGTTGCCGGTCGAGCACTACGAGCACTCGGAGATCGGCTACAACTACCGCCTGAGCAATGTTCTGGCCGCGCTCGGCCGGGCCCAGCTGCTCCGGCTGGACGAGATGATCGAAAAACGGCGGCGCGTACGGGACGTGTACGCGAAAGTCTTCGCCCACGTCGACGGTGTGACCCTTCCGGGCGGCGACGACCCGGCCGCGAACTGCTGGCTCACCGCCGTCGTGGCCGACCCCGGCCGGACCGGCTGGCACGTCCGTGACCTGGCCGCGCATCTGGCCGCCGGGGGTGTGGAGACGCGTCCGATCTTCAAGCCGATGCATCTGCAGCCGGTTTTCGCGGGCGCCCGGACGGCCCTGAGCGGCGCCGCCGAGCACCTGTTCCGCAACGGCCTGGTCCTGCCCAGCGGCTCGGCCCTCACCGACAGCGAGGTTCAGCGGGTGCACGATGCCATCGCCGAGTTCGTGGAGGATCACCGGTGAGGCGCCGGACCACCGACGCCGTGCAGCGGGCGATCGACATCGCGGTCGCCGGCACCGGTCTGGTCGTTCTCGCGCCGGTCATCCCGGTGGTCGCCGCCGCGGTGGCGGTCGGGGTGGGTCGTCCGGTGATGTTCCGTCAGCGGCGGCCGGGGCTGCACGGGCGGCCGTTCACCCTGATCAAGTTCCGTTCGATGCGGGACGTGGACGAGCGGCGGGGTCTGGTCACCGACGCCGACCGGCTCACCCGGGTGGGCCGGGTGGTGCGCGCGTTCAGCCTGGACGAGTTGCCGACCCTGTGGAACGTCTTCCGCGGGGAGATGAGCCTGATCGGGCCGCGGCCGCTGCTCATGCACTATCTCGACCTGTACACGCCGGAGCAGGCCCGTCGCCATGACGTCCGGCCCGGGATCACCGGGCTCGCGCAGGTCAGCGGCCGGAATGCCCTGGACTGGGACGAGCGCCTGGCGGTCGACGTCTGGTACGTGGACCACCGCTCGATCGGCCTGAACCTGAAGATCTTCGCGCGGACGTTCCTGGTCCTGCTACGCCGGACCGGCATCACCGCCCCCGGCGAGGAGACGATGCACCTGTTCACCGGCTCGGTGAAGAGTGGGCCGGCGAGGGGCGTGCAGGTGATGGGCACGGACGGTGCCTGAGCCGATCGTCGTCGTCGGCTGCGGGGGCCACGGCCGGGAGATCTTCGGGATCATCGCCGCGGTCAACGACGCCGGCGGCGCCTGGAAGGTTCTCGGTTTCCTGGACGACGCCCCGGCCGAGCCGAACCTGCGTGGCCTGGACCGCCTCGGCACGGCCTGGCTGGGCCCGAATGCCCTGCTGGCCGACCTCGACACGGCGTTCGTCATCGGTATCGGCGACCCGCGGATCCGCGCCCGGGTCGCCGCCGAGCTGGATCCGCTCGGCCGCCCGGCGGCCCGGCTGGTCCACCCGGCGGCCACCGTCGGCTTGGACAGCGAGCTGGCCGGCGGGGTGGTGCTGTTCGCCGGTGCCCGGATCACCACGAACGTGACGCTGGGCCGGCACGTGCACGTGAATCAGAACGCGACGGTCGGGCATGACGCCGTGCTGGCCGATTTCGTCCAGGTCAACCCGCAGGCGGCGGTCTCCGGTGGGTGCCGGATCGGCCGGGAGGTGCTGGTCGGGACGAACGCCGCGATCCTGCAGGGCCGGACCGTGGGGGACAGTTCGACGGTGGGCGCGGGCGCCTGCGTGGTCCGCGAGGTGCCCGCCGGAAGGACCGTGAAGGGCGTTCCCGCCGCGTAGAGTGCATTTAGTGCGAATTACGTATATACATCAGTATTTCAAGACGCCGGGGATGGCCGGTGGCACACGGTCGTACGAGTTCGCCCGGCGCCTGGTCGAGCGCGGCCACGAGGTCCACGTGATCACCGGTGACCCGTCCGGTCACCACACGCGCACCAGCACCGAGGCCGGCGTCGTGGTGCACTGGTTGCCCGTTCCCTACGACAACGCCATGTCGTACCGTCGCCGCCTCTGGGCCTTTCTCGGTTTTGTCGGCCGAGCGTCGGTCGAGGCCGGTCGCCTGCGGCACGACCTGGTCTTCGCGACCAGCACGCCGCTGACCGTGGCCGTTCCCGGTGCCTACGCGGCCTGGCGCCGGCACGTCCCGATGGTGTTCGAGGTCCGTGACCTGTGGCCGGAGGTGCCGATTGCGATGGGCGCGCTGCGCTCGCCGGCCATGCGCTGGGCCGCCCGCCGGCTGGAGGCGTGGGCCTACCACCGCTCGGCGCACGTCGTCGCGCTCTCCCAGGGGATGGCCGACAGCATCCGGCGGCGGTTCCCGCAGGTGCCGGTCACCGTGGTGCCGAACAGCTCCGATCGGGCGCTGTTCGGGAACGCCGACCGGGCCGGGGCCGCGCTGCGCCGATCCCTGCCCTGGCTGCAGGACCGGCCGCTGATCCTCTACGCCGGCACCCTCGGGGTGGTCAACGGCGTCGACTACCTGGTCCGGGCGGCGGCTCATCTTTCACAAACCGATCCAGAGGTACGGATCCTGATCCTGGGCGACGGACGTATGCGGGAACAGCTCCGGAGCCTCGCCGGCGAACTGGGCGTGCTGGACCGCAACCTGTTCCTGCTCGGGCCGGTCGCCAAGGCCGAGGTGCCGGCCTACTTCGCGGCCTGCGACCTGGCCGTGGGACTGACCATCAACCGTCCCGAGCTGGGCAGCGACGCGTCGAACAAGCTGTTCGACGCGTTCGCGGCCGGACGGCCGGTCGCGGTCAACCACGGCGGGTGGATCGCCGGTCTGATCGCCGGGGCCGGGGCCGGGGTGCTGCTGCCGCCGGACGACCCGGCGGGCGCGGCCCGGGTGGCGGCCGCGTTCCTGCGCGACCCGGCGGCGGGCGCGGCGGCCCGGGCGGCGTCGGCCACGCTGGCCCGCGACCGCTTCGACCGCGACCGGCTGTTCCAGGATTTTGAGAGGGTCCTGATGAACGCGGCCGGGTCAGTGGGAGATCGGGATCCGCGCCCGCGCCGGGTGCACAGCCGCGAGTAACAGCAGGATCCACATCAGCCGGGCGTCGTAGTAGTCACCGGAGAACAGCGACGTCCCCCCGATGAAGATCCCGCAGTAGGCCGCCGTCCGCGCCTCCAGCCCCCGCTCGGCCACCGGCAGCCCGACGTACGCGTGCCACAGGATCAGCCACGCCCCGACCAGCAGCAGCAGCCCGACCGCCCCGCCCTCGGCGGCCACCGACAGGGGCAGGTTGTGCACGTACAGGTCGGGGTCGAGGCCACTGACCGAGTTGAAGCCGTTCAGTCCGGTCCCCAGCAGCGGATGCTGCATGAAGATCCGCAACGCCATCCGGAACAGCACGTCACGGTCGGACGCGTAGCCCTGCCCGACGGTCGCCTGGACGAACCGCTGCTGCACGAACCCGGCGATCACCGGCCCGCCGACGACACCCACGGCGAGGCCGACCACGACGAGCAGGCCGAGCGGCTTGCCGACCCGTTCCAGGTCGATCCTCGGCCGGATGGCGAGCAGCGCGATCACGATGGTGATGCCGAGCGCGACGAGACCACCCCGGGAGCCGGAGGCGATCGCGCCGAACAGGAACGCCGGGATCGGCACCAGCCAGATCAGTTTCTCGCCGTGGCGCAGGTACAGGTAGAGCGAGGTGATCACGCCGAGGATCATCAGGCGGACGAAGACGTTCGGGCCGCCGCCCAGGGCCGACCACCGGCCGTTGGCCTGCCGGCCCAGCCCGGCCGCGGCGGCCAGGAAGTAGACCCAGGCGGCGATGTGGAACAGCGTCAGGGTCGTCGCGGTCACCCGGTCGCGGTCCCAGGCGGCCAGGTTGAAGTAGACGACGAGCAGTCCGGCGATCGCGCACAGGTCGCCCAGCATCGGTCCGGTGACCGCCCCGGGCGGCGTCCACAGCACGGAGATCCCCTGGTAGCCGAGCAGGGCCAGGATGCCGATCAGGGCGTGGCCGCCCTCGGCGGGCTGATGCCCGGCGTGATGCGACTCCAGGGCCAGGCTCAGGATCAGAGCGAAGAACAACGGTACGCGTACGTCGTTGACCACCGGGATGTCCACGCCGGCGCGGGTCAGGGTGAACCGGCCGGCCAGCGCGACCACGAACGCGAGCACGACGACCAGTCCGGGCCGGACGGCGGGCGGCGCGATCATGGGCGGGGCAGCCGGACCGCGTACGCGGCCAGCCCGACCGCGTCGAACCCGAGCGCCGTGGCCGCCGCGGCCAGTCCCAGCACCGCGGCGTAGGCCGGCGCCAGGAACACCGTGCCGATCGCGGTCACCACGATCTCCAGGGCCAGGCACCCGAGCAGCAGCCGGCTCATGAACTTCGGTTCCAGCAGCGTGTCCATGGTGGGCCGGGCCGCGTAGAACATGGCGAGGGGGATCGCCGCGAACACCCCGAGCCGCAGCATCGGGATGGCACCGGTGAACTCGTCGCCGAGGAACCCGTGCACCAGCAGCGGCGCGAACAGGAAGATCACCAGCGTGGGCACCGCGGCCAGCACCCCGGCGACCACCGGCAGCACGGTGAGCAGCTGACGCACGACCGCGTCCTCGCCGGCCCGGTGGAACAGGCGGCTGAGCCGGGGCAGCAGCACCGGTGTGAGCATCGCGAACAGCGAGCAGATGAGCGTGACGGCCGACGTGACGAACCCGACGTAGCCGGCCTCCGGGTGACCGGGCATGGTGACCGCCACGGCGAAGGTGGGGAACGTGTACAGCGTGGGCAGCGCCACCTCACCGGGCATGCGACGTATGCCGTACGCGATAAGCGTCTTGAGGTTCGGCTCTTGATCCTCGGTCGGGAAAGCCGGGCGCCGGCGGACGACCAGGGTGCCCCAGACGCCGACCGCGGCGGCGCCGATCCCCTGGATGACCAGGAACTCCTCGATGCCGTCGGCCGAGACGAACGCGACCAGCGGGATCAGCCCGAGTCCGAGCCCGGAGATCAGGTTCGAGTCGACGACCTGGTGATTGCCGCGCAGCGCGGCCAGCCCGCAGGTGCACAGGCAGTTGCCGCCCAGCATGATCATGATGGCGGCGATCGCGTCCCGCCCGCCGTCGAGTCCGAGCCGCCCGGCGATCCACGTCCCGGCGCCGACGCCGGTCAGTCCGACGACCGTGACCAGGGCGGCCTCGACGTAGAGGGCGTGCCGCGCGAGCAGTCGCGTGGTGTGCTCGGTGCGCGGGAGATAGCGTTGCAGGCCCAGTCCGAGTCCGAGCATCAGCGCGGGCTGGAACGAGCTGACCGTGCCCCGCGCGATCTGGTAGTAGGCGAATCCGGACACGCTGCCCCGCCGCGCGACCAGGTGGAACAGGAACAGCCCGGTGCCCAGCACGAACCACTGGACGAGCAGGGTGGAGACATAGTCGCGCCGCACCGCTGCGGGCACGCTCCGCAGCAGTGAGGTCAGGCCCAGGCGTTCACCGGTGGGCATGCAGTCGGCAGTCAGACATGGCCCTTCGCCTTCAGCCTCTCGAACAGCCGCAGGGCGCGATGCACGTCGGCCGGCCGCAGGCTGCTCCGGATCGGCAGGGTGACCAGGTGATTCGCGGCCCACTCGGCGTTCGGGCAGGACCCCTTCACATACTGCGAGCGAGGCATGCGGGAGCGTCCGCCGAGCTCGACGCCGGCCTCGGCCGCCTCGCGCAGCACGGACTCCTTGCCGAAGACCGGCACCGGCAGACACAGCGGGACCGCGTCCGGGCCGGGCCGCGGGTGGTGCCGCACCCCGATCCGGTCCAGGCCTTTCTCGTACGCGGTCAGGACCTTGCGGCGTACGCCGAGGTCGCGCCGGGCCGCCGCGATCCGGCCCGGGAGCCGCAGCAGCGCGGTCCGGCTCATCCGGCGGCCGTAGTCGGTGCTCGCGGCCGGCCCGCGGCAGCGCCCCCGCCACCGCGACGGCACGGCCAGGTCGGCGGCGATCAGCAGCGCCGTCGTCAGCTCCCGATCCACCGGCGGATCGGCGTAGAGCGGATACCGGGTCTGCATCTCGGCGGCCAGCGCCGGATCGTGGACCACGGCCGCCCCGCCGGAGCCGGCCACCACCGGCTCGCCCCAGCCGTAGGAGTAGATCGCGGCCACCCCGGCCGTCCCGGCCTCGATCGAGCCCGGCCCGATGTGCGAGCAGTCCTCGACGACCGGGACCCCGGGCACGTCGGTGCGCGCCGGATAGCCGAACGTGTGCTGCGCGATCACGGCCCGGGTACGGGCGGTGACGTGCACGACCGGGTCGACCGGGCTCAGCGTCACCCGGTCGATGTCGGCCCAGACCGGCGTGACCCCGAGCCGCAGCAGCGGGTCGACCACGGCCGCGCGGGTGTAGGCGGGCACCACGACCTCGTCCCCGGCCGACACGTGCAGGGCCCGCAGCGTCGCGTGCAGCGCCACCCGCCCCCGGTCGTAGTGCAGGATCGTGCTCATCCGCGCCGCGCCGCCGGGTCGAGCACGCCCCAGATCGAGCCGATCCCGTAGGCGACGTGCGTGGTCGCGAAGACGATCGGGAGGGTCACCAGCAGCGCCGGGTCGCGGTGGCGCCAGGCCAGGCGGCCGGCCGAGGCCAGCGCGGCGGCGCCGTAGAGGCCGACGATCCCGGCCGCCGCCCAGCGCGCGTAACGGCTCTTCGGGGCCGCCGCGGCCGAGCCGCCGAGCAGGACGACGAAGCCGACCGGTACGACGTTGCGGAACGACCCGATCCAGCGGCCGACCGACCGGGACGCCCGGAACGGCCAGTACCCGGCCTCGAACGTCCACGCGCAGAACTCGCGGAAGTCGCTGCGCGCGTAGTACGTACTGCTGATGTCCGGCAGCAGCAGGACCTTGCCGCCCGCGGCCCGCAGGCGCTGGTTGAACTCGCGGTCCTGGGCGCTGGCCAGCTGCTCGTCGAAGACGCCGACCCGGTCGAACACCGTGCGCCGGTAGCAGCCGCCGTAGACGGTGTCGACCCACTGCGGGCCGCCGGCGCCGGTCCGGTACCGGGCGCCGCCCGCGCCGAACATGTCCGTGGTGGAGACCGCGATGGCCCGGCCCAGCGCGGTGTCGTCGCGCGGCAGCGGCCGCCGGATCCCGCCGACGTTGTCCGCCTCCGGGTTGCGCAGCAGCCCGTGCACGCACTTGAGCAGGTAGTCCGGCTCGTACTCGGCGTGCACGTCGAGCCGGACGACCACGTCGCCGCGGGCCTCGGCGATGCCCCGGTTCAGCGCGGCCGGTTTGCTGTGCCCGGGATTGTCGAGCAGCCGCAGATTCGGCTCGCGCAGCGCGTGATCGCGGACGATCGCGCGGGTGCCGTCGTCGCTCATCCCGTCGACCAGCAGGATCTCGACCCGGTCGGCCGGATAGGTCTGCGCCTTCACCGAGTCCAGGAAGGCGGAGACGAACCGGGCCTCGTTCCAGCACGGGATGACGATCGAGACGTAGGGCAGTTCCATCAGGGTGCTCCGATCATCAGGCCGCCGCCTGGGTCTTCCAGCCGTCCCACCGGCGCTGCGACGGCTTCGGCCCGGACAGGTAGGTGTCGTAGCTCGGCACCGCGTCCGGGCCCTTGCGGGTGACCATGTTCAGCACGCAGCCGAGCAGCGTCGCGTTGACCGCGTGCAGCGCCCGGACCGCCTGCGTGACCTGCGCCGACGTCGTCCGCCGGGCGCGCACCACGAGCAGTGTCCCGTCGGCCCGGGCAGCCACCACGGCCGCGTCGGTCACCGGCAGCAGTGGTGGGCAATCAAAGATCACAACATCAAATCTGCGGCGTACGTCGTCGACCAGCTCGGTCATCCGCGGGGAGCTGAGCAGCTCGCTCGGGTTGGGTGGGGTACGACCGCTGGCCAGCAGCCAGAGCCCGGCCCCCCACGGCTGCAGCACCTGCTCCAGCCCGGCGCTGCCGTCCAGGACCGTGCTCAGCCCGGCCGAGTCCTCCCGGCCCAGGAACGCGGCCAGCCGGGGATGGCGCAGCTCGGCGTCGACGACCAGGACCCGCTGACCGGCCTCGGCGAAGAGCAGGGCCAGCCCGCAGGCCGTGGCCGACCGGCCCTCGCCCGGGACCGCACTGGTCACGGCCAGGGTCTTCACCGAGTTGGCGGCGGCCGCGCACTGCACCTGCGTACGGACCTCGCGCAGCGCCTCGGTCCGGGCCGACGTGCTGGCCGAGACGAACGGGCCGCCCGGGTCCATCGGCACCCGGGCCAGCACCGGCGCCGAGGCGAGCACCTGCAGCGCCTCGGCCGTGCGGACGGTGTGGTCGGCCACCTCCCGGCCGACCGAGCCGGCCGCGCCCACCACCAGGCCGGCCACCGAGGCCAGGGCGAAGTTGTTGATCGTGTTCGGGGCCACCGGGTCCGGGTCCAGGGCCGGTCCGGACACGACGGTGACCTTGACCGTCGACGCCTCGGTCGGTGCCGGCCGCTCCAGCTCCTCGACCGCGTTCTCGAAGCGCTTGGTGACCCGGGTGAGCAGCAGCAACGCCCGGTTGCGGTCCCGGTCCTGCACGCTCACCTCCATCATCACCGTGTCCGCGACCGTCTCGGCCGAGATCGCGTCGCGCACCTGCTGCGGATCCAGGTCGATGCCGGGCGTACCGGCCAGCGGGGTGGCGACCTCGTCGCTGGTCAGCAGCTTGGCGTAGGTGGACAGGCGGCTGACGTTGAACATGCTGGCCGGGTACAGGTCGGTGGCGCCGACGACCGGCGTGGAGAAGAAGAACGTGACCCGGGCCGCGTACACCGGTGTGGTGTTCAGGTTCACGATCAGGGCCACGCCGAGCGCGACGATCACCGAGGCCAGCAGCAACCACCAGTGCCTTCTGGCGACACGGAGGTAATCGCGCAGGCCCACGCGGTAACGATAGGACCGGGTTCGGGGGCCTTTGCCGGTATCGAAATAGTCCGCTTTAATCCGTATTTGTCCTGCTAGAGTGCCGGACATGAGGGCCCCTCGCCTGCTGCCGCTGCTCGTCGACGGCACCGCGTGGATGGCCGGCCTGCTCGCCGCCGTCCTGGCCCGGTACGACTTCGCACCCACCCGCCGCCAGCTGGCCGGCTCCCTCGCCGTGATGCTCCTGGCCGTCGCGCTCCAGGCCACCCTCGGGCACACCCGCGGGCTGTACCGCGGGCGCTACCGGTTCGCCGGCTTCGACGACGTCCGCGCCGTCGCCTTCACCACCGTGCTGGTCACGATCGGGGTGACCGCGGTCGTGGTGCTGCTCTCCCGGCACCCGATCCCGCCCGGACTGCCGCCGATCGCCGGGGCGGTCGCGCTGGTGCTGATGCTCGGGGTCCGCTACGCGCGGCGGGTCCGGCTCTCCCGGCGCCGGCGGCCGCGCGGCGCGTCCCCGGTCATCCTGTTCGGCGCCGGATCCGCGGCCGAACTGCTCGTCGACTCGATGATGCACGACCGGTCCGGCCGGTACGTGCCGGTCGGGCTGATCGACGACGACCCCCGCAAACGCCGCCTGCGCATCCTCGGGGTGCCGGTGCTGGGCGCCCGGGACGACATCGGCGCCGTGCTCGCCCGTACGGGAGTGGAGCTCCTGGTCTTCGCGGTGGCCAACGCGGACGCCGTCCTGGTCCGGGAGATCCGCGACCGGACCCTGGCCGCCGGGGCGGCGTTCAAGGTCGTGCCGTCGGTCAGCGAGCTGATGGACTCCCCGGTCGAGGTCGGGCACATCCGCGAGGTGCAGGTCACCGACCTGCTCGGACGCCACCAGATCGACACCGACCTGTCCTCGATCGGCGGCTACCTGACCGGCAAACGGATCCTGGTGACCGGGGCCGGCGGGTCGATCGGATCCGAACTGTGCCGCCAGATCCACCACTTCCAGCCGGCCGAGCTGATGATGCTCGACCGGGACGAGACGTCCCTGCTGGCGGTCCAGCTCTCCATCGACCCCCGGGCCCACCTCGACGACCCCCGGGTGATCCTGGCCGACCTGCGCGACGGCCCGCGGATCCGGGAGATCTTCCGGACGCGACGCCCGCAGGTGGTGTTCCACGCGGCCGCCCTCAAGCACCTGGCGCTGCTGCAAAGGCACCCGGCCGAGGCGGTCAAGACCAACGTCCTGGGCACCCTCAACGTGCTGGAGGCGGCCGAGTCGGTCGAACGGTTCGTCAACATCTCGACCGACAAGGCGGCCGACCCGTCCAGCGTCCTCGGCTTCTCGAAACGGATCACCGAACGGCTCACGGCGTGGACCGCCCGGCGCCGGCCCGGCACGTTCCTCAGCGTGCGCTTCGGCAACGTGCTGGGCAGCCGCGGATCGGTGTTCACGACGTTCAGCACCCAGATCGCCGAAGGGGGACCGGTCACCGTCACCCACGCCGACGTGACCCGCTACTTCATGACCACCCAGGAGGCCGTGCACCTGGTGATCCAGGCGGCGGCGATCGGGCTGGACGGGGAGGCGCTGGTCCTGGAGATGGGCGCGCCGGTGCGGATCGCCGAAGTGGCGCGGCAGATGGTCGCGCTGTCCCGCAAGCCGATCCCGATCGAGTTCACCGGGCTGCGGCCGGGGGAGAAGCTGGCCGAGACGCTGTTCGGAGCCGGGGAGACCGACCGCCGGCCCTTCCACCCGCTGATCTCGCACGTCGAGGTGCCGCCGCTCGACCCCGTCCACCTGCGCCCCCTGTCGGCACCGGCCGACACCGCGGTCCTGATCGCCCGCCTCTCCGAAACCTGCGACACCCCCGCCCCGGCCCCCGCCCTCCACTGACCCACCGCCCGCACCCGCCTGCCCGCGAGCCCGCCCGGCTCGCTGCCGCAGCCGCGCCCGCGGAGGCCAGCTGGTGCTGAGGGCTGTCCCGAGGGCCTTGAAACAGCACTGAGCGCCAGCCGGGGGGCCGGAGCGCGGGAGCGGCGGTCGCGGGGGTCAGCTGGTGCTGAGGGCTGTCCCGAGGGCCTTGAAACAGCACTGAGCGCCAGCCGGGGAGCGGGAGCGCGGGGCGGGCTTGCGGTGGGTGGAGGTCGCGGACGGGTGGCGGCGGGCGGGGGCCATGGCCGTACGCGAAATCGGGGTTGGGTTTGGGAAAGCGACAAAGACGAAGAATGCCGTTTTCCAGCGCGAAAGGCTTTCGCACTGCTGCAATCGGGGCATGGGACCCCGCCTTGACGATGACCGGCCCGAGCCGAGGCCGGCGCGGGCCGGCGTGCACGCGGCGCTCCGGGCCTGGCGGGAGAGCCTGGTCGATCTGGGCGACGGCAACCGGCTGATCAACTTCGCCGCCGGGAACGCCGATCTGCTGGAGATCACCTCGCCGGAGCCGGACCAGATCGTCACCGCGCTGACCCGCGGCGAGCGGGCCCGTCTGGCCGGGCCGGGCGGCCGGCCGGTGACGGGACCGGGCGGCCGGGCGGCCGGCGACGGGACCGAGAGCGTCTTCCGGACCGAGGTCGCCGAGCGCTCGCTGGGACCGCTGCTGCGCCGGATGCAACGCCGTGGCCAGCAGGAATACCTCGATCGCGGGGTCTCCGTGCTGCACCTGGCGCTGGGTCTGCTGCACTGGCGGCTGGCCGCCGACGACGAGGACGCGGAGAGCGAGAGCACCAGCTACGCGAGT
This sequence comes from Actinoplanes sp. HUAS TT8, assembly GCF_051380535.1. NCBI lineage: Bacteria > Bacillati > Actinomycetota > Actinomycetes > Micromonosporales > Micromonosporaceae > Actinoplanes > Actinoplanes sp. HUAS TT8. The sequence continues at coordinate 931,567 of NZ_CP195646.1, forward strand.
CCGCTGCTGCTGCTCCCGGCCGAGCTGGTCACCGGTGAACTGGGCGAACTCCCCGAGCTGCGGCTGCGTGACGAGGAACCGGTGCTGAACCCGGCGCTCGCGCTGCGGCTGCGCCAGGCCGGGATCGCGGTGAAGGGTCTGGAGCCGGGCGCCGAGGTGAACGTCGACCGATTCTGGTCAGACTTCACCGACACCGTGGCACGGCGGCACGGCTGGCACATCGAACGGTCGGTGATCCTGACCTGCCTGACCTTCCACAAGGAGGCGATCTACCGGGACCTGCAGGAGAACGAGGAACGCATCCTGGCCCACCCGGTGATCCGCGCCCTGGCCACTACTGATCATCGCCGGCAGACCGAGCAGTTCCGGTTCGTCCCGATCCGGCCGGAGGAGGTGGACCGGCTCGCGCCGCCGGAGGACGTGCCGCTGGTCCTGGATGCCGACTCGTCGCAGCGGGCCTGCGTGGCCGCCGCCCTGGCCGGGCAGAGTTTCGTGATGGACGGCCCGCCCGGCACCGGCAAGTCGCAGACCGTGGCCAACATGATCGGCGCGTTGTTGCACGCCGGGAAGCGGGTGCTGTTCGTCTCCGAGAAGGTCGCCGCGCTCGACGTCGTCCGCAACCGCCTGGCCGAGGCCGGGCTGGACCGCTACATCCTGGAGCTGCACGGGCAGCAGGCCGGGCGGCGCGAGGTGGCGACGCTGCTGGCCGCCGCGGTCGACGAGACCCCGGAGATCCCCGGCGAGGGCCCGGTGGTCGACCGCGGCTCGCTTCGCGAGCGACGCGAGAGACTGACTTCTTTCGCGTACGCGATGAACGAGACCCGCCAACCACTCGACGCCAGCCTGCACGAGGTGATCGGCCGCTGCGCCGAACTGTCCGAGGCGCCCGCCGCGCCGGTCCCCACGATCACCCCCGGCTCGCTCACGCCCGACGTCACCCGCCGGGTCCGGGAGGCCACCGACCAGCTGTCCCGGTCGTGGCGGGCGATGGTCGACGGCGACGGCCTGCTCTGGCGGGACGTGATCACCCGGGAGCCGCTCGACCCGGCCCTGAGCCGCGCCGAGAAGGCCCTGGCCGCGCTGGCCCGCTCGGCCCGGATCGCCGACGCCGCGGCCCGCGCGTTCGGGCTGACCGCGCCGGACGACGCGACGACCCTGGCCCGGCTGGCCGACCACGCCGGGAAGCGGCCGGACGGTGTGGCCGACTCCTGGCTGGCCGCGACCGACCTGGCCCCGGTGCGCAAGGCGGCCGACCGCCGCTCCGGCGAGCTGGCCGCCGCCGCGAGCGCGGCCGACGCGGTCAAGCAGCGCGCCGGGGTGCCCTGGACCGCGCTGCCGTCCGCGGCCGACCTGCCGATGCCCCCCGAACTGGACACCATGGTGGCACCGGTGCAGCTGGACACGCTCACCGCGGCCGACGCCGACGAGCTGGCCCGGTCCTTCACCAAGGCGGCCGAGCAGCTGGACAAGCATCGCCGCGCGGTCAACCGGGTCACCGCCAAGCTGGGCCTGCCGCAGGCCACCACGATCCGCGACATCTCGCGGGTGGCCGCCGTCGCCGAGCTGGGGACGCGGACGCACAAGCCGGAACGGTTCTGGTTCGGCCCGGGCGCCCTGGCCGGCGTGCAGACCGGGGCGGGCGCGCTCCGCCGGGCCCTGGAACTGCTGGTCGGGGCCGAGATCCAGGCCCGGCCGTACTTCTCCGAGGCGATCCTGGCCCAGCCGGTGGAGGAGATGGCCGAACGGTTCGCGACGACCCACCGGGGGTTCGGGCGGCTGCGCGCGGCGTACCGGCGGGACAAACGCGCGCTGGCCGGGTTCGTGCTGCCGACCGCCCACATCCGGGACGCCGTCGACCGGCTGAGCACGGCCGTCGCCTGGAAACGGGCGCGGCAGGAACTGGCCGCGGCCGAACACGCGTACGCGACCGCGCTCGGCCGCTACTGGCAGGGCCGGGGCACCGACTTCGCGGCCCTCGACGAGGCGATCTCGGTGGCCACGGCCGCGCTCGCGTCGGCCCCGCAGGCCGGGATCGAGGCGGTGCTGGCCTACGTGTGTGCGCCCGCCCCCGACCCGGAACCGATCCAGGTCGTCACCGAGGCCCGGGACACGCTGCTGCGCTGGCAGGCGACGCTGCGGCCGGCGCCCTATCCGGCGGCCCGCCCGGAACTGGTCTCGGGACCGATCGAGGACGCCATCACCTGGCTCAACGAGCACGTCACGGCGTTGCACGCGACGTCCGACACGGTACGGGCGTTCGACGCCGCCACCGGTCGCACGCTCGATTACGCCGAGGCCGGGAAGCTGGCCGGGCTGCGCGCGGCGGCGGCCGAGGCGGAGGCCGCGGTCGACGGCCGTACCGAAGAAATCGATCTTCCTTCCGGAGGGGAGGCGGTCGACTGGGCCGCCGAGACGCGCCGGCTCGCCGACGGACCGCTCAACGATGCCCAGGTCACCGCGTTGCGGGACCTGCGGCCGATCACCGGGTTGGCCGAGCGGGCCCAGGAGTGGGCCGAGGCGAGCCGGGCCGTCCTGGCCGGATTCGGCCCGTCCCGCCAGCCCGACCTGCGCGAACGGTTCGCCGACTACCGGCGCGCGGCCGCGTTCCTGCGCGACGTCCGGGACGACAGCAGCGGCCAGGAGGAGTGGTTCGCCTGCCTGGACGCCCGGGACGTGCTCACCTTCCACGGCCTCGACGCGGCCGTCGAGTTCTGCGCCGACCAGCGCGTGGACAGCGCCGACGTGCCCGCGGTGATCGAACGCGCGCTGCTGCACGGCTGGGTCGACGCGGTCGTCCGGGCCGACAACCGGCTGCGGCCGTGGCGGGCCGAGGACCGGGACCGTCTGGTCGCCGAATTCCGGTCGGCCGACGAGAAACTGGCCGCGGTCGCGGCGCGCGAGATCATCGCCGCGGTCGAGGCCCGCCGGCCTCCGGCCGACAGCACGGCGGCCGGCCTGCTGCGGCGTGAGGCAATGAAAGCCGACCGCCAATTGCCCGTACGGGAGCTGATCGCCCGCGCCCGGGACGTCGTGCTAGCCCTGCGGCCGTGCGTCCTGGCCAGCCCGCTGACCGTGAGCCAGTCGCTGCCCCCGGACATCGGCTTCGACGCCGTCATCTTCGACGAGGCCTCGCAGATCACGCCGGCCGACGCGATCAACTGCATCTACCGCGGCCAGTCCCTGATCACCGCGGGTGACGACCGGCAGCTGCCGCCGACCTCGTTCTTCGACCGGGCGTTCAGCGCCGATGCGACCGCGGACACCGAGGTGCTCGACTACCAGTCGGTGCTGGAGCTGGCCAAGGCGTGCGGCGCGTTCCCCGGGATGGGGCTGACCTGGCACTACCGCAGCCGTCACCAGGCCCTCGTGGCGTTCGCCAACGACGCGTTCTACCAGGGCCGGCTCAGCACGTTCCCGGCCCCGGGCAACGGCGGGCCGGACACCGGGGTCGAGCTGTTCCCGGTGGCCGGCGTCTACCGGCGCGCGACCAGCCGGGACAACCCGGTCGAGGCCGACCGCGTCGCCGAGCGGATCGTGCACCACTTCACCACCCGCACCGACCGTACGCTGGGCGTGGTCACGTTCTCGGTGGCGCAGGCGGAGGCGATCGAACGGGCGCTGGAGAAGATCGCGGCCGGGCATCCGGCGCTGGAACGGGCGGTCGCCGACGACCGGCTGCACGGCTTCTTCGTCAAGAGCCTGGAGTCGGTGCAGGGCGACGAGCGCGACGTGATGATCTTCTCGATCGGCTACGGGTACGACGAGTCGGGGAAGATCAGCGCCAACTTCGGCGCGCTGAACCGGCCCAACGGGTGGCGGCGGCTGAACGTGGCCATCACCCGGGCCCGGCACCGGGTCGAGCTGGTCACCTCGATCCTGTCCCGGGACGTGCCGGAGTCCGAGAACGAGGGCGTCCGGCAGCTCGCGGCCTACCTGGACTACGTCGAGCGCGGCGCCGGCGACACCAGCCTGGACCTGAACGAGGGGACCGGGGAGTTCGTCGAGTCGCTGCTGGAGACCGTCCGGTCCTGGGGTTATCCGGCGCGCACCGGACTGGGCACCGCGGGCGGGCGGGTCGACATCGCGATCCGGCACCCGAGCGACCCGGCCGGGGACTATCTGCTCGGCATCCGCTGCGACGGGCCCGGATATCGGGACTGCCCGGCCGCGCGGGACCGGGACCGGCTGACCGACCAGGTGCTCATCGACCTCGGATGGCGGCTGCACCGGGCGTGGGCGCTGGCCTGGTACCGCGATCGGGCCGGGGAGGAGGGGCGGCTACGGGCGGCGCTCGAACAGGCGGCGGGGGCGCGGCCGGGCCGTACCGGAGCGGTCGAGGGACCGGCACCGAACGCCCGGCCCCGGGTCGCGCGATACGGATCGGCCGACGCAATGGTTGCCTCCGACCGTAAAAAGTGAGCTTTTCCACGCTCATCACCCAAAAACGATCCCGGCTCGCGTCTTTGCTCTCAGACGCGGGGCGATGTGGCCACCGCATCGCGAGGGGAGAGCCGCATGCCATGGAGTCCCCGTCACCGGCTGCCCGGGCGACGATGGCTGCGGCGCCCGGTCGCGTGGGTGCGGCGGTGGCCCCGGTGGTTGCGCCGGGTCACCGCGGCCCTGATCGCGGTGCAGGTCGTGCTGATCCTCGCCGCCGCCGGGTATGTCTGGAGCGTCGACCTGCCCGGCGACCCGACCCCGCCGCAGGCGTCGGTGCTCTACTACCGCGACGGCAAGACGGTGCTCGCGCGGATCGGCACGACCGACCGCACCGACGTCCACCTGGACCGGGTGCCGCTCGGCGTGCGGCAGGCGTTCCTGGCCGCCGAGGACCGCGGCTTCTACGACCACTACGGCGTCTCGGTGCGCGGGCTGCTGCGGGCGGTGTGGTCGAACATCGTGCGCGACTCCGGCCAGGGCGCCTCCACGATCACCCAGCAGTATGTGCGTAACGCCTACCTCACCCAGGAGCGCACGGTCAGCCGCAAGGCCAAGGAGGCCGCGCTCGCGCTCAAGGTCGAGGACCGGTTCAGCAAGGACGAGATCCTTGAGCGGTATCTGAACACGATCTACTTCGGCCGCGGCGCCTACGGCATCGAGGCCGCGGCCCAGGCCTTCTTCGGCACGTCGGTGGACCACCTGAGCGCGTATCAGGGCGCGGTCCTGGCCGCGATGGTCAAGGACCCGACCCGCGGCGACCCGGCCGTCGACCCCCGCTGGACGCTGAACCGCTGGAAGTGGATCGTGCGGGCGATGAGCGAGGCCGGCTGGCTGCCGCCCGGGGCCGTCGACACCACGCCCTACCCGGCGGTCGCCCCGGCGTCGGTCACCGCCAGCACCATCGGCGGCCCGATCGGGCTGATCACCGACCGGGTCGAGGACGAGCTGGTCACGGCCGGCATCAGCCGCCAGCAGATCCGCACCGGCGGCCTGAAGGTCACCACCACGCTCGACGCGACGGTGCAGCGGGCGGCCACCACCAGCATCGAGAAGGCGCTCAAGGGCCAGCCCGACGAGCTGCGGTCGGCGCTGGTGGCGATCGACCCGCACGACGGCGGCGTGCGGGCATGGTACGGGGGCGACCGCGGCCGCGGCTTCTACGACGACGCGCTGGCCGCCCGGCCACCCGCCTCGACGTTCAAGCCACTCGTGCTGGCCGCGGCCGAGGAGCACGACATCAACTACCGGTCGTACTACAACGGGTCGTCGCCGCGCGTCTTCGCCGACCGGGGCGGGGCACCGCTGTTCAACCTGGACAACCTGCAGTGCCCGATCTGCCCGCTGGACACCGCGATGGTGTATTCGCTGAACACGCCGTTCTACGCCCTCACCGAGCAGATCGGCCCGGCCAGCGTGCGGGACGTCGCCGTCCGGCTCGGCGTCCCGGACCGCTATGACGAGCAGACCACCATGGTCGACCTCAAGGGCGAGCTGGCGCCCGGCAGGACGCGCGCCGACATCGCCATCGGGCGGTACCCGGTCACCCCGGCCGACCTGGCCGGCGTCTACTCCACCCTGGCCAACGGCGGCGAGCGGAACAACCGGCACTTCGTCGCATCGGTCGCCGGTCTCTACCGGGCCAAGGTCAAACCGGTCCGGTCGCTCGACCGCGGCATCGCCGCCGACGTCGGGGCCGTGCTGGCCGGGGTGGTCGAGCACGACGGCCGGATCCCCGGGGTGCCGGCCGCGGCCAAGACCGGCTCCCAGCAGTACGGGAACACCAGCGACTCGTCCGACGCCTGGACCGCCGGATGGGCCTCCGGCCTGGCCGCGGCGGTCTGGATCGGACGGGAGACCGCCGGCCCGATCCGGACCAGGGACGGCAAGGCGATCAACGGCGACGGCATGCCGTACGCGGTGTTCCGGGCCTTCCTGTCCGGTGCGCTCGCCGGGGAGCCGGCCCGCGCCCTGCCCGCGGCGGCGAACGTCGGCACCATGGGCAAGGGCGACCTGGAGACGCTCACCAGCGGGGCCAAGGCCGGCCCGGGGCAGGTCTTCCCCGGCCCGCAGAAGGGTGACCGGGTCGACCGGTCACTGGCCAAGGGCAGCTGGGACGAACGCGTCACGCGGCTCACCGGCGTCCTGAGCAAAATCACCACCGGCGGCCAGGATTTCTCGGTCTCGTTCGTCGATCGCAAGACCGGCCGACGGTACGACTATCAGGGCGACCGCCCGTTCGAGACCGCCAGCGTCGTCAAGGTCGAACTGCTCGCCGCGCAACTGCTCCAGGCGCAGGATGCCGGCCGCGCGCTGACCGCGGCCGAGAAGGAGCGCGCCCGCAAGATGATCGTGGCCAGCGACAACGACGCGGCCGAACAGATCTACGACGCGATCGGCGGGGCCGGCGGCCTGCGCCCGGCCCTGAAACGGCTCGGGCTGAACGACACCGTCCCGGCAGCCAACTTCGGGCTGACCACGACCACCGCCGACGACCAGACCCGGATGGTCACCGACCTGCTGGCGACCGGCAGCCCGCTCGACCTGGCCTCCCGCCAGCAGATCCTGGCCCTGATGTCCTCGGTCAACGCCGACCAGACGTGGGGGATCAGCGCCGCCTCCTTCAGCGGGGAACAGGTCGCCCTGAAGAACGGCTGGCTGGCCCGCTCCACCGAGGACAACCACTGGATCATCAACAGCACCGGGCGGATCAGCAACGACAAGGTCGACGTCGCGCTGTCGGTGCTCTCCCACGGCCACCACAGCCAGCCGGAGGGCATCGCCGCCGTCGAACAGATCGCGGCACTCACCCGCAGCTATCTGGGCTGGTGAAAAACCCGTGGCCACGCACGGCGGCGGGGGATAGCTTGACGGCCGACGACGATCTGTGGGGGATGGGACATGCCGCACCTCAACGTGCACGCGCCGGAGAACGACCTGGCCGGCAACGAGGTCGCGCTGATCGCCGGGCTGACCGAGGCGGTCGTCGCGGTCTACGGCGAGTGGGCGCGTGAGCTGGTCGTCGTCCGGCTGATCGGGCTGCCGCCGCACCGCTGGGGTGTGGGCGGCGTGCCGGCGGCGGAACCCGCGCCGGCGGTCCGGTTCGGGATCAAGGAGGGCGCGTTCCACCGGCCCGACTCGGCCGAGCTGATCGGGCGGCTGGCCGCCGGGGTGACGGACGTGCTGGCCGCGGTGATCGGGGAGCGGGTCCGCCCGGGCGCGACGATCGAGTTCGTCGCCACCCTGCCCGGCCGCACCGCCACCGGCGGCGCCCTCGACCCGGTCTAGCCGCCGGCCCCGCTGTCGCCCGGCGGTGGGTCAGGCGCTGACGCCGCGGAGGAGGGCGTCGACCAGGCGGGTCGGGAAGTCCTCCTCGGTGACGCCGGTGGCGTCGCCGAACATGCCCAGCATCATCGACGGGCCGGAGATCATCAGGACGGTCAGGTTGACGTCCAGGTCGGCGCGGAACTCGCCGGTGGCGATGCCGCGGCGCAGGATCTCGCGCATGCGTTCGCGCCGGGGCTCCATGACCGCGTGGTGCATCCGGTTCAGCTCGGGGTCGCGCTGCAGCTCGGGCAGGATGCAGGCGGTGACGATGCCGAACTCCCGGGCCCGCGACGAACGGTTCGCGGTGACCAGGGCGATCAGATCCTCCCGGGCCGAGGCACCGCCGAGTTCCGGCAGCGGGCCCTTCATGCTGCGGACCGCGTCGATGAGCAGGGCTTCCTTGTTCGGCCACCGGCGGTAGATCGTGGCCTTGCCGACGCCCGCCTTCGCGGCGACCGACTCGATGGAGACGGCCGCCGCGCTGGTTCCCTCGGCGAGCAGTGTGAGCACCGCGTCGAGGATGGCCTCGTCGGCCTGGGCGTTGCGGGGCCGGCCAGGAGCCTTGCGCTCCTGGCCGGTCGAGGTGGTGCTGGTCATGGGGTTCATTGTTACTGCTGGGTTACGCCTCGACCAGGGCCACGCCCTGCTCCTCGGCGAGAACCGGTGTGTGCTGGCCCTCCGGGCGCTTGCCCGGGAGGAACAGCGCGGCGACCAGGGCGCCGAGCAGCGCGAAGATGAGCGAGCCGCCGGCCGCCCAGTGCATCGCGGTGACGAACGACTCGTTCGCGGTGTGGATCAGGTTCCCCGCGGACGGGCCGGCCTGGGCCGCGACCGCGTAGGCGCCGGAGATCGACTCGCGGGCCGTGTCGGCCGCCGCGCCGGGCAGGCCGTCGGTGGCCGAACCCAGGTGGTCGCGGTAGACCGAGGAGAGGATGGCGCCGAGCACCGCGACGCCGAGGGCGCCGCCGAGCTGCCGGATCGTGTTGCTGACGGCCGAGCCGACGCCGGCCTTCTCCCGGGGGAGCGCCGCCATGATCGACTCGGTGGCCGGGGGCATCACGTTGGCCATGCCGACGCCCTGGACGAAGAACGCGAGGGCGACGACCACGATCGGGGTGTCCGAGCCGATGAACAGCCAGGTGGCCAGGCCGAGCGTGACCAGCAGCAGGCCGGCGGTGCTGACCAGCTTCGGGCCGAACTTCTTGACCATGTTCGAGCTGATCGGGGCGAAGACCATCTGGCCGACCGCGAACGGGACGAACAGCGCGCCGGAGGCGAGCGGACCGTAGCCACGGACCAGCTGCAGGTAGAACGCGCCGAAGAACATCGCGCCCATGGCCGCGAAGAAGACCAGGCCGATCATGCCGGTCGAGGCCGAGAACTGACGGTTGGTGAACAGCCGGACGTCGAGCGACGGGAACTCGATGCGACGCTCGTAGAGCACGAACCCGGTCAGCACCAGCACCGAACCCACGATCGGGCCCCAGGCCAGCACGTCGCCGAAACCGTCCTCGCCGCCCTTGATGACGCCGTAGGTCAGCAGGGTCAGGCCGACGATGGAGAGCAGCACGCCGACCACGTCGATGCGGCCCGGCTTCGGGTCACGCGACTCGGGGACCAGGGTGAAGACCAGCGCGATGCCGACGATCACGATCGGGACGTTGATCAGGAAGACCGAACCCCACCAGAAGTGCTCCAGCAGGAAGCCGCCCAGGATCGGGCCGAGGGCGACCGCGAGGCCGACCGCGCCGGCCCAGACGCCGATGGCGCGTCCGCGCTCCTTCGGCTCGAAGACGTTGGCGATGATCGACAGGGTGGACGGCATGACCGCCGCCGCGCCCAGGCCCATCAGCGCGCGGGCGCCGATGAGTTGATCCGGGCTGCTCGCGTAGGCCGAGACCAGCGAGGCGATGCCGAACAGGGCCAGGCCGGTGGCCAGGGTGATCCGGCGGCCGATCCGGTCGGCCAGGATGCCGGCGGTGAAGAGCAGGCCGGCGAAGACCAGTGTGTACGAGTTGATGGCCCACTCGAGCTCGCTCTGAGTGGCGCCGAGGCCGTGCTGCGGGTCGGCGATGATCCGCAGAGCCACGTTCAGCACGGTGTTGTCGAGAACCACCACGAGCAGGCTGATGACCAGCACACCCAGGATGGCCCAGCGTCGGGGGTGCCCGGCGTTCTGGGGTGTTTCTTGCGCGTTCATCCGGCGTTACTCCCCGGTTTTCGAAACGGAACTGTCTCGTATCTCAATAGGGGACAGTAGTACTCCCGGATAGGAAACGGAACGCTCTCGTATCGAAAGTGTGTTCCGTCACTGAGATGGTTGACCTGGAGCGCGCTCCAGGTCATAGCGTCGAGTCATGGAAATGATCGAACTGGGGCAAACCGGCACCCGCGTCAGCCACCTCGCGCTCGGCGCCATGCAGATGGGCAACGCCACGAGCGAGCCCGACGCGATCCGCATCCTGGACCGCTTCCGCGACGCCGGCGGCACGTTCCTGGACACCGCGGACTGCTACGAGTGGTGGGCCCGGCGCGGCAGCCGGGGCGGGGAGAGCGAGGAACTGCTCGGCCGTTACCTGAAGGGGCGGCGTGACCAGGTCTTCCTCGCGACGAAGGGCACCGCCGTCCCGGCGTACTCGGAAGAGCTCTGGAACGCCGACGGCAGCGCGAACTGGGAACTGGCACGCCGGACCTTCGCCGGGGCCGGCGGGGACACGCTGCGGCATGCGCTCGACGGCAGCCTGCGGCGGCTCGGCACCGACCACGTCGACCTCTACTACGTGCACGTCGACGACCTGGCGACGCCGCTGGAGGAGACCCTGGAAGCGCTCGACGGGCTGGTCAAGGCCGGTAAGACCCGGTACCTGGGCTGGTCCAACGTGCGCACGTGGCGGCTGGAGGCGATCCGGCAGCTGTGCGACCGGCACGGCTGGGCGGCGCCCGTCGCGCTCCAGCAGCAGCACTCCTACCTGCGGGCCAAGGCCGGCAACGCGTCCGCGTCGATCGTCGGGGCCGAGCAGCTGGACTACCTGGACGGGCATCGTGACCTGCAGCTGGTCGCGTACTCGCCGATCCTCAAGGGCGTCTACGACGACCCGGCGGCCGAGCGGACCGGCGCCTGGGCCCTGGAGAGCTACGCCGGGCCGGACACGGACGCGCGTCTCGCCGTACTCAAAGAGGTTGCCCTTGAAGTTGGTTCGACGCCGAATCGCACGGTGCTGGCCTGGCTGCTGCACCAGACCGCGCCGTCGGTGGTCCCGCTGATCGGGCCGAGGACCCCCGCGCAGCTAGACGACCTGCTCCCGGCCCTCGACGTCAAGCTCGACGCCGGTCAGCTCGCCCGCCTCGACGCGGCCGGGGCGTAACTCGACCGACTCGCGCGGCTCGACCTGGGCCAGCTCCAGGATGCCGTCGGCCGCGACCGGGTGCGACAGCAGGTAACCCTGCGCGAACTCGCAGCCCAGCCGCGCGAGAACCTGCAGGTCGGCGGCGTTGTCGACGCCCTCGGCGACGGTCACCATGCCGAGGGCGTGCGCCATCTTGACCATCGCGTCGGCCAGCGACGTGCGAGCCTGGTCCCGGTGGATGCCGGCCACGAACGCCCGGTCGATCTTCACCACGTCCCAGCCGTGGTCGGCGACCCGGGCCATCGACGAGTAGCCGGTGCCGAAGTCGTCCACGGCGATCTTCACCCCGGCCCGGCGCAGCGGGCCGAGTGCGCCCTCGACCGTCTCCGGCTCGGCCATCCCGGTCTCGGTCAGTTCCAGGGTGAGCATGTCCGGCGGCGTGCCGGTGCGTTCGAGCGCGGTCAGCACGAACTGGGCGGTGGACTGGTCGAGCTGGCGCGGCGACAGGTTGACCGCGACCGGGATCCACCGGCCGGTCCGGTCGAACCAGCCGCGCTGCTCGGTCAGGGACTGTTCGAGCACCACCGCGAAGACCTGCGCGATCGTGCCGGCCGCCTCGGCGATCGGGACGAACACCACCGGCGGCAGGACCCCGTCGACCGGGTGCTGCCAGCGGACCAGCGCCTCGACCGAGCTCAACCGGCCGTCGTCGACCCGGAACACCGGCTGGTAGACGCAGAACAGCTCGCCCGGGTGGGTCAGCGCGCGGCGCAGATCGGCGTCCAGGCGCAGCCGCTGGGCCGCCTCGGCCCGGATCTCCGCGTCGAAGCGCACCATCCGGCCCCGGCCGGCCGCCTTGGCCTGGTACATCGCCGTGTCGGCGTCCTGCACCAGGGCGTCCGGGTCGGCGTCGCGGTCGCCGGTGGTGCGTAGCCCGATCGACAGCGACGCGAAGAACTCGGTGCCGTCGGAGAGCCGCATCGGCCGGCCCAGATTGTCGGCGACCCGCCCGGCGATCTCGGCCGCCTGCTCCTCGGTCGTCTCCGGCATCAGGATCACGAACTCGTCGCCGCCGAGCCGGCACACCACGTCGGTGTCCCGGACCGCGTCCCGCAACCGGGTGCTGATCTCGGTCAGCAGCTGGTCACCGGCGTCATGACCGAGACTGTCGTTGACGTCCTTGAAGTGGTCGAGGTCGCAGAAGAGCAGCCCGACCCGGGCGTTCGGCTCGGTGTGCATCGAGCTGAGCGCCAGCGCCAGCCGGTCCATCAGCAGGCTGCGGTTGACCAGCCCGGTCAGCGGATCGTGCCCGGCCCGCCAGGACAGCTCGTGGATCGGGGCGGCCAGCCGGAACGCGACAAGCGCCATCGACATGGCCGAGCCGAGCACCAGCGGGGTGTCCGACGGCGGCTCCCAGAGCAGGTGCACGCACGGCAGCAGCAGCGCGGCGCCGAACAGGATCAGCGCCCGGGTCAGGGTCAGGGTCGTCACCGCGGAACGCCGCGGCGTGGTCGCCACCATCGACGGGTGCAGGGCGGCCGTGCCGAGCAGAATCGGCATCGCCATCCAGCCCAGATCGATCAGACCGCCTTCCTTGTACGTACCGGTCAGGCCCTGATGCGTGTAGAAGGCGTCCGACACGAACCAGGCCACCAGCCCCGACAGCAGCCAGCGCACGCCCGGGGTGCGCAGTTCCACACCGAGGGCCAGGGCGAGCGCGCAGTAGACCACGATCAGCGTGTTGACCGGGGCCGACATGGCGAAGAACCGGGCGCTCAGGCTGCCGCCGACGGTCACCGTCGGGTCCACCACCAGGATCCAGGCGAGGCTGGCCAGCGGGGACAGGATCACCGCGGCGTCGACGAAAGCGGTCCGGCCGGCGCGGGAGGCGAGCATCGCCGTACCGGCCGCGATGGTCAGGTGACCGAACAGGTACAGCACGTCGGCGCCGGACGGGAACGCCGGCTGGGCGCCCCGGGCGGTGTGCAGCGCGAAGATCACGTCGCCGCCGGCCGAGAAGGCCAGTCCGAGACCGATCACCAGCCAGCCGCCCCGGCGCTGCGGGACGTGACCGCGCAGGCCGACCCAGGTGGCGATCGGCGCGGTGCTGTTCACCACGACGTAGATCCACCGCGTCCCGGCGTTGAACGGCACGGTGACGTAGACGACCGCGAGCGCGGACGTCGTCAGCAGGTAGATCCACCACAGATGGCGTATTCCGCCCGTGGCACGACCGATCATGCGCCGTCACCGGCTTCGGGTCCGCGGGTCTGCACGCCGCTCCTATCGGCCGCGACCCGGCCGGGCGGAGAACTCCTGGTAGTGACGTGCTCGCCGTAAGGTGATCTCTCGTGGGCAACGCGGAGAACCGGCGCTGGCTCCGGCGCGCCGGACAGGCACGGCTGGAGTACGGCGCCGACTACAACCCCGAGCAGTGGCCACGAGAGGTCTGGCCCGAGGACGTACGGGCGATGCGCGCGGCCGGCGTGACCATCGTCTCGGTCGGCATCTTCTCCTGGGCACGCCTGCAACCCGGGCCCGACCGGTGGGACTTCGCCTGGCTCGACGAGGTGATGGACCTGCTGCACGGCGGGGGCATCCTGGCCGACCTGGCCACCGCGACCGCTTCGCCACCGCCGTGGCTGACCACCGCGTACCCGGAAATTCTCTTGATCGATCAGCGGGGGAACACCGTGTGGCCCGGCGGGCGGCAGCACTGGCGGCCGACCTCGCCGATCTTCCGCGAGCACGCCCTGCGCCTGGTCCGTGAGCTGGCCCTGCGCTACGCGGGGCACCCGGCGCTGGCCGCCTGGCACGTCGGCAACGAGCTCGGCGCGCACAACGGCCACGACTTCTCCGACGACGCGGCCGCGGCCTTCCGGCACTGGCTGCGCCACCGGTACGGCACCCTGACCGCCCTCAACGAGGCGTGGGGCACCGACTTCTGGTCGCAGCGCTACACCGACTGGGCGCAGATCATCCCGCCCCGGCAGGCCGCCGCCCAGATCAACCCGACCTGTCTGCTCGACTTCCAGCGGTTCTCCGACTACGCGCTGCGCGAGTACTACCGGGCCGAGCGGGCCGTGCTGCGCAAGTTCACCCCGGACGTGCCGGTGACCACGAACTTCATGGTCATGCCGGGCGTGCGACGGATGGACTACGCGGCCTGGGCCGGCGAGGTCGACTTCGTGGCCAACGACCACTACGTGGTGCCCGGCCCGCAGGCCCGCGACGAACTGTCCTTCTCCGCGAACCTGACCGGTCACCTCGCCGGCGGGCAGCCCTGGTTCCTCATGGAACACAGCACCAGCGCGGTCAACTGGCAGCCGGTCAACCCGGCCAAGAAACCCGGAGAGCTGGCCCGCGACTCGCTGACCCACGTCGCCCACGGTGCCGACGCGGTCTGCTTCTTCCAGTGGCGGCAGTCGCGCGCCGGAGCGGAGAAGTACCACTCAGCGATGCTGCCCCACGCGGGCGAGCAGAGTGCGGTCTTTCGCGCAGTGGCCGAGCTCGGTGCGCGACTTGCCGCCCTCTCCTCGGTGGCCGGGAGCGCCCGGGTGCCGGCCGACGTGGCGATCCTCTTCGACTGGGAGTCGTGGTGGGTGGCCGAGCAGGACTCGCATCCGACCGACCGGCTGCGCTACCACCAGGAGGCCCTGGACTGGTACACCGCGCTGCTCGACCTGGGGATCCGGGCCGACGTGGTACCGGTCGGAGACCCCCTCCGGCACCGGATGGTCATCGCGCCGATCCTGCACATGGTCCCGGGGAGCCTGGCCGACCGGCTCGGCGCGTACGTGGCCGAGGGCGGGCATCTCGTCACCACCTACTTCTCCGGGATCGTGGACCAGAACGACCACATCTGGCCGGGTGGATACCCCGGAGCGCTGCGGGACCTGCTCGGGATCCGGATCGAGGAATTCGGGCCGCTGCTCGACGGGGAGACGGTCGAACTGTCGAACGGGACGGTCGGGACGCTCTGGACGGATCACCTCGACGTGACCGATCCGGCGACCGAGGTGCTCGCCGAATATCGGAGCGGGGATCAGGCCGGGCGGGCGGCGATCACGCGGCGTGCGATCGGGTCAGGATCTGCGGCGTACGTCTCCACGCGTCTCGGGCCGCGCGGGTTGAGTGTGCTCCTGCCCGACCTGTTGGAGCGGGCTGCCGTCTCCAGCGAACTGGCCCCTGAGCTGCGGGGACGGGTCGAGCTGGCGATCCGGTCGGGCCACCGCTTCCTGATCAACCGCACCGACGAGCCGGTCGACCTGGGCGTCGACGGCCTCCTCCCACCCCGCGGCGTCCAGATCATCCCCCGCTGACCACCCCCACCCGGCCCAGCCGGGCTCGGCGTCCCCAGCTGGTGCTCACGGCTGTTTTTTGGCCCGGGTACAGCCGTGAGCACCAGCCGGCGTGCCGGTGGCGCGGGGCGGCCTGGTGTGGCCGCGGCGTTGCGTGCGGTCTCGGCTGGTGCTGAGGGCTGTTCTGGGGCCCCAGAACAGCCCTCAGCACCAGCCGGTGTGCTGCGGCGGCGGCGTTGCGGGCGGTTGGGGTGGGTGGTTTTTCGTCTTCTGTGACGGACTATCCGGGTGGGCGCTAACAGGTGAACAACAGGTAGCTGGGTGCGGCGTTAAACGTTGATTTCCAGGATTGACAATTTACTGCCTTGAGACGACTCTGAGACCGTCGCCACAGCCGGTGAGCCCGCAGGTCGCCGGCCCGTGGTCCCCGCGGCGATCCGGTGGTGCGCGCCTTCCCGTGCCCTAGTCCAGGGAGATACATAGATGATCATCAAAAGAGCGTTGGCGGCGTCAGCCCTGGCCATGAGCGTCGCGGTGGCCGGCTGCGGCGGCGGATCGGGCTCGGGTTCCGGGGCCACCCCGGCCGGGAAGATCGAGCTGACCGAGACCACGCCGGCCGCGACCGGGGACGTGGACAGCGTCACCTGGGCGCTGCCGTCGGGTGAGCCGGCGTCGCTCGACCCGGCCCGGACCGGCGACTACTCGGCCAACACGGTCGAGACGAACCTCTGCGAGAGCCTGCTGCGGCTGAACACCGACTACTCGACCTCGCCGGGCCTGGCCGCCGCGGTCACGCAGAAGGACGCCACCACCGTGGTGATCACGCTGCAGGACGGGGTGACGTTCTGGGACGGGTCGGCGCTGACCGCCGAGGACGTGGTCTACAGCCTCAAGCGCAACCAGGACCCGAAGCTGGCCTCCTACTCGGCGCACGTGTTCGCGAACGTCAGCTCGATCGACAAGACCGGCCCGCTCGAGGTCACGGTCACGTTCAAGGCGCCGGACATGCAGTTCATCCCCGACCTGGCCGGGGTGCCGGGCGCGATCATCCAGGAGAAGTACGCGACCAAGGCCGGCCAGGCGTTCGGCACGGCCGGTGGCGGCCTGATGTGCACCGGACCGTTCCGGCTGGACACCTGGCAGAGCGGGCAGAAGATCACCCTCAAGCGCAACGACGCGTACTGGGACACCGCGAACAAGGCCAGGGCGGCCACTTTCCAGTTCGTCTTCCTGACCGACAGCAGCACGCTGACCAGTGCACTTCTCTCCGGGGAGGTGGACGGGGTCTACGGCGCCCCGGCCGGCAGCATCGCCGCGCTGCAGAAGACCGCGGCCGGCAAGTTGTACTTCGGGCCGAGCACCGAGACGTTCAGCCTGGGCGCGGTCGCCGCCGACGGCCCGGCCGCCGACCCGCGGATCCGGCAGGCGCTCGACCTGGCGATCGACAAGACCAGCTTCGTGACCAGTGTGCTCAAGGGCGCCGGCGGTCCGCTCAAGACGTTCACCCCGCCGCTGGCCTGGGCCGGGAGCCCGGCCAAGAGCGTGTACGACGCCGGTTACGCCGCGCTGCCGGACACCTCGAAGGCCGACCTGGCCAAGGCCGAGCAGCTGGTCGCCGAGGCCGCGCCGAGCCGCAAGGACCTGGTCATCGCCCTGCCCGCCGGCGACCAGTCGCTGCTGCAGACGGCGACGATCGCGCAGGCCGCGGCCCAGCAGATCGGGCTCACCATGACGATCAAGCAGTTGCAGGCGGCCGAGTTCTCCGGACTGTTCTACGACCCCACGCTGCGCAAGGGCATCGACTTCATCGCGACCACCGGATACCTCGAAGTGCCGGGCGCCCTCTACTACGCGCCGGGGTTCGTGCTCAAGGGCGAGCTGTTCAACTGGACGAACTACGAGGACGCCGAGGTCACCAAGAACATCGTGACCGCCGTGTCGGCGACCGACCCGACCGCGTCGGCGACCGCGTTCGTGGCCGCGCAGGCGATCTTCGGGCCGGCCAAGCTGCAGATCACCCTGGCCGAGTCCTACAACCGGCTGTTCCTGAACAAGCGGATCACCGGGGCGCCCGCCTCGTTCAGCTACATCTCCTCGGCGTGGGCCGCGCGGGTCGGCAAGCCGTGATCGGGTTCGTCGCGCGCAAGGTCGGCGGCATGCTGGCCACCGTCGCGGTCGCCAGCGTGGTGATCTTCGGGGCGTTGTACCTGGCGCCCGGTGACCCGGCCAGCCTGCTGGCCGGTGGGCACCAGGTCACCCCCGAGACGATGGCCGCGATCCGCGCGCAGTACCACCTGGACGACCCGTTCTGGGCGCAGTACGGGCACTGGCTGGCCGGCCTGCTCGGCGGTGATCCGGGGACCTCGATGATCCTCAAGGAGCCGGTGACCGCGCTCATCTCGGCGCGGATCGGGACGACGGCGCTGCTGGTCGCGTACGCCTCAATTCTGATTTTGATCTTCGGGGTGGCCTTCGGGGTGCTCGCCGGGGTGGCCGGCAAGATCGTGGACGGCGTGCTGACCGTGACGACCACGGTGCTGATGGCCGCGCCGGCGTTCGTGGCCGCGATCCTGCTGATCTGGATCTTCGCGACGAAGCTGTCCTGGTTCCCGGTTTTCGGGACGGGCGACGGCGGATTCTGGGATCGGATCCACCACCTGACGCTGCCGGCACTGGCCCTGAGCGGCGGATATCTGGCCTACGTCAGCCGGATCACGCGCACCGAGGTGCGGGCCGAGCTCGCCGCCGATCACGTGGCGGCGGCCCGGGCTCGCGGGCTGCCGGGCCGGGCCGTGCTGCGCCGGCACGTGCTGCGCAACGCGGCGCCGCCGATCCTCGCGGTCTCCGGGGTGACCGTGGCCGGGCTGTTCGCCGGGACGGCGGTCGCGGAACAGGCGTTCGGCGTGAGTGGGCTCGGGTCGCTGCTGGTGCAGAGCGCGGCCCGCCAGGACCTGGTCGTCGTGCAGGTGTTGTCGTTGCTGCTGGTCAGCGCATTCGTGGTGGTGAACATGCTGGTTGATCTGCTCAACGCCGTTCTCGATCCCCGGTTGGTGAAGGCGTGACCGCTCTCGTCATGACCGGCCGGGCCTTCTCCTTGAAGATCGGGAAAATCCGATTTGTGTACGTCGGAGCGTTGCTGATCTGCGGGTCGGCCGTGCTGATCGCGCTGTTCGCACCCTGGCTCACGCCGCACGATCCGAACGCGGTCGACCCGCTCGACGCGTACGCGGCGTTCTCCGGCGCCCACCCGCTGGGCACCGACGATCTCGGGCGTGACCTGCTGTCCCGGCTGATCTCCGGCACCCGGACGAGCCTGGCCGGCCCGCTGATCGTGGTCGTCGCCGCCGGAACCATGGGCACCGTGCTCGCGGTGTCCGCGGCCTGGTTCGGCGGCTGGTTCGACGCGGCCGTGTCCCGGCTGCTCGACATCCTGTTCGCGTTCCCCGGGCTGGTCCTGGCGATCACCGTCGCCGCGATCTTCGGGGCCGGGTTCGTGGCGCCGGTGGTGGCGTTGTCACTCGCGTTCGTGCCGATGATCGCCCGGGTGATGCGGGCGGCGGCGCTGCGCGAGCGGCACCTGCCGTACATCGAAGCCCTCAAGGTCCAAGGTTTTTCGGCCTGGCACATCTGTCTCAGGCATCTCTTGCCGAACCTCGCACCCCTGCTGATGGTCCAGGCGGCCATCGGCTTCGGGTACGCCATGATCGACCTGGCCTCGATCTCGTTCCTCGGTCTGGGGCAGCAGCCCCCGGCCGCCGACTGGGGGCTCATGATCGCCAACGGTCAGCCGTCCATCCTGGCCGGATTCCCGCAACAGTCCATCGAGGCCGCGGTGGCGGTGGTGATCACCGTGGTGGCGTTCACCGTGGTCGCCGAGCGGCTGGCCCAGCGATTCGGCGGTGGTGCGTCATGACCCTTCTGTCCTTCGACAAGCTGCGGATTCAGCTCGGCGAGCGGGTGATCCTGCGCGACGTCACCCTCTCGGTGGCCGAGGGGGAGGCGGTCGGACTGGTCGGCGAGTCCGGCTCGGGCAAGTCGATGACGGTCAGGTCGGTGCTGCGCATGCTGCCGGCCGGCGCCGAGGTCACCGGCTCGATCCGCTTCGGCGGCACCGAGGTCAACGGCCTGACCGGCGCCGGGCTGCGACGCCTCCGGTCCCGTGACGTGGCGATGGTCTTTCAAGATCCAAGAGCGACCACCAATCCGGTACGGACGATCGGCGACTTCCTGACCGAGGTGCTGCGCGACCAGGGGGTCTCCCGCGCGGACGCGAACCGCCGCGCGACCGGTCTGCTCGCCGACGTCGGCGTCGACCACGTGGAACGGCGGATGCGGCAGCGCCCGCACGAACTCTCCGGCGGCCTGCTGCAGCGGGTCGTGATCGCGGCCGCGCTGGCCACCGAGCCGAAACTGATCCTGGCCGACGAGCCGACCACCGCGCTCGACGTGACCACCCAGGAGGAGGTGGTGGCCATCCTGAACGAGCAGCGGCACAAGCGCGGCACCGCCCTGCTGTTCATCTCGCACGACCTGGAACTGGCGGCCGCGGTGTGCGACCGGATCGCGGTCATGTACGCCGGGGAGATCGTCGAGATCCTGCCCGCGGACCGGCTGCACGAGGACGCCCGGCACCCGTACACGCGGGCGCTGCTGCGGTCCCGGCCGGGAGCGGTCGAGCCGGGCTCGCGGCTGGAGACCGTTCCCGGGTCGCCGCAGTCGGCGTCCGACGTGCCGGCCGGGTGCGTCTTCGCGGATCGCTGCGCCCATGTCGCCTCGCCGTGCCGGGACGAACGTCCGGTGCTGTTGCCGCTGGACACCGGGCTGGCCGCCTGCCACCTGCTCGCGAAGGAGACGCCGCATGTTGCTTGAGGTTCGTGACCTGCGCAAAGTCTTCAAGGGCGGGTTCGTGGCGGTGGACGGGGTGAGTTTCGAGATCCCGTACGGCGGGTCCCTCGCGGTGGTGGGGGAGTCGGGGTCGGGCAAGACGACGTGCGCGCGGATCGTCACCGGCCTGGAGAGGGCGACGTCCGGGTCGGTGCTGGTGGATCGCGGCGCCGTGCAGATGGTGTTCCAGGATCCCTATCAGTCGCTGGACCGTCGTCAGACGATCGCCGGCTGCCTGAACGAAGTGCTGGCGCATCACACCGATCTATCGCGGGAACAGCGAAATGTCCGTATCGCCGAGCTTCTCGCTCTTGTCGGGCTCGACGAACGGCACGCGACCGCCCTGCCCCGGGCGCTCTCCGGCGGCCAGCGCCAGCGCGTCGCCATCGCCCGGGCCCTCGCGGCCAACCCGCGGCTGCTCGTCCTCGACGAGGCGGTGGCCGCGCTCGACGTCTCGATCCAGGCCCAGATCCTGAACCTGCTGGTCGACGCCCGGGCCGCCACCGGCATCGCCTACCTGTTCATCACCCATGACCTGTCGGTCGTCCGGCACGTCTGCGACGACGTCGTGGTGATGAACCGCGGCCGGGTCGTCGAGTCCGGCAAGGTGGAACGGGTGCTCTCCGAGCCGGCCCACGACTACACGAAACGCCTGATCGCGTCCGTCCCGCGGCCCGGCTGGGTGCCCGCCCGAGGGGTCAGTCGTGCCGGCTGAGCCTCTCGATCAGCGCCTCGGCGGCCGCCCGGACCAGCCCGCCGGACGCGACCGGCAGCTGCAGCTCGGCCATCATCGAGTTGCCCATGGCCAGACACCACAATCCGTACGCGACCGAGCGTCGCGCCGCGGGCGTGGCCACCGGATACTCGGCCGCGAGCGCGTCCTCGACCGACTGGATCGCCTGCGTGTAGTGGGTCTGCATGGTGACCCGGATCCGCTCGTCGGCGATCCCGGCCGTGATCAGCTCGCGGATCACCGTGTCGTCGTCGCTGATCGGCAGGAAGCCGGTGCTGAACAGATAGTCCATCGCGATCGGCAGCTTCTCCCGGCCCGGTGCCCCGGCGATCTTGCCGATGAAGTCGGCCTCGTAACCGGTGTAGAGCCAGTCGGCGAACCGGCGCAGCAGATCGTCCCGGTTCCCGACGTAGTGCCGGACGTGGCTGCGGCTCAGCCCGGACTCCTCGGAGACGCGCTCCAGCGTCGTCCCGGCCAGACCGTTCTTCTGCAGGCAACGTGCGGTGGCCTGCATGATCTGCTCGGTCCGTTCCGCGGCCATGCTCGGGCGCCCCATCCCGGCTCCTCTCTGCCACCCATCAGCTTAATTGATTGTCATTTCAGCAAAGAAAACGAGGACCGTCATGCCTGAACTGCCCGATCCTCGGCTCGTCTTCTCCTTCGAAGCACGGGTCGACGTCGCCGAGACGCTGCACGTCGGCCGCGGTCCGGACGAGGTCCTGATGTTCACCCCGATCACCGGCGGCACGGTCTCCGGCCCCCGGCTCAACGGCGTCGTGCTGGCCGGCGGCGGCGACTGGTCGACCACCCGGGGACAGGTGACCACGCTCGAAGCCCGCTACCTGCTGCGCGCCGACGACGGCACGGTCATCGACATCCTGAACCGCGGCTTCTGGCGGGCCACGCCCGAGATCGACGCGCGGGTCGAAGCGGGCGAGGACATCCCGGAGACCGAGTACTACTACCGCACCAGCCCGGTCTTCAGCACCGACGCCCCGGCCCACCGCTGGCTGCAGGAGTCGGTCTTCGTCGGGCTGGCCCGCGGCGAGGCCGGCCAGGTGTGCATCCGCTTCTTCGAGGTGCTCTGATGACGCTCTCCGTGCACCGGACCGGGCCCGGCCCGATCTCGCCGGCCGCGACACAGCACATGGTGCGCATGCGCGACGGCGTGCGGCTGGCCACCGACGTCTACCTGCCCCGGGACCTTTCCGGACCCGGGCCGGTGATCCTGACCCGCCTTCCGTACGACAAGTGCGGCGAGTACACGTTCATGCCGCGCATCGCCGAGTACTTCACCACGCGCGGCTACACCATGGTCGTCCAGGACGTCCGCGGGAAGTTCCGCTCCGAGGGCGAGACGCTGCTCTTCGTCAACGAGGCCTACGACGGCCACGACACCCTCGACTGGATCATCCAGCAGGAGTGGTCGGACGGTGTCGTCGGGATGTGGGGCGACTCGTACTACGGCTACACCCAGTGGGCCGCCGTCTCCACCGGCCACCCGGCGCTGCGGGCCATCGCGCCGCGCGTCACCGGCACCCGCCTCGGCGAACTGCCCGGACCGATCCCCGGGCAGCGCACGCACGACGTGGAGATGGGCGTTGCCCGCTTCTATCCGCTCAGCATGTTCCACGATCAGGACATGCTGGAGTGGGAACTCGACTGGTCCCGGCGCCCGTTCGCGGCCCAGGTCGAGGAGTTCTTCGAGGCGGTCGGCAGCCGCTCGGCCTCCTACGACGTCTGGTTCCCGCACCCGGTCAACCTGCGCCGCTTCCCGGCCGGGCACCCGTTCGACGCGCCGGCCGTCCCGGTCCTGATGACGATCGGCTGGTGGGACAACTGCGCCCCCTGGTCCTGGGACGACCACCGCGAACTGCGGCGACGGCCGGCGTGGGCGCGCAACGAATACCTCCTGCTCGAAGCGATCGACCATGAGAACAACAGCCACTTCCTTCCCCGTACGGGCAACGGGGACCCGTCGTTCCTCCCGCGCTACCTCGACCCGGCGGTCGAGTTCTTCGACGTGTTCCTGAAGGGTGTGGAGAAGGAAATACCGCGTGTCCGCTGGCAGTTGGCCGGCTCCGGGGACGCCGGTCATCGGGCCGACGCCGCGTGGCCGCCGCTCACCTCGTACCAGATCGATTTCGGTCTTTCGGGTGATCGGCTGGGTGTTTCAGCTGCCCCGGGCGAGGTCGTGACCTGGACGCATGACGCCGCTGACCCGGTGCCGTCGCCGGTCGGGGACGCCTTCTCGTTCCTCGCCGAGTACCCGGACGAGCGGCACCTCGCCGACCGCCCCGACGTGCTGGTCTTCACCGGCGCGCCGGTCGGGGAACCGCTCGACCTGGCCGGGCCGATCACGCTCAGCACCGTGTTCGGCTCGGACGGGCCGGAGGCCGACCTGTTCGCCCGGCTGACCGACGTCGCGCCGGACGGCAGCGCGCGGCTGATCGCTCGCGGACAGCAGACCGTTCTCGCCCCCGGGGACGGGGTCGCGGTGACGGTCGACCTCGGGCACACCGGGTACCGCCTCGCGCCCGGTCACGCGCTGCGGCTGACGCTGGCCGGCAGTGACGCGCCCGAGTTCGTGCCCGCTCCCGGCACCGGCGAGCACCGCTGGCTGGCCGTCAAGACCATCCCCAACCAGCAGCGGATCCACCTCGCCGACACCAGCCTGACCTGCACCGTCCTCCCCGCATCGTGAAAGGCCGACCGATGACCAACCTGACCGCTGCTGAGATCGCCGACGGGGTACGGGCCGGCAAGATGACCGCCCGGTCCGTGGTGAACGACCACCTGGCCCGCATCGACGAAGTGAACCCGCAGGTCAACGCGGTGACCGTGGTCCTCGCGGACCGGGCCCGGGAAGCCGCCTCTGCGCTGGACGAGCGGATCGCCCGCGGGGAGGACCCGGGCCCGCTCGCCGGCGTACCGATCTCGGTCAAGGAGAACATCGACCTGACCTGGTCGGCGACCACCTCCGGCCTGCCGTTCGCGGCCGGCAACGTGCCGCCGGCCAACGCCACCTTCGTCGACAAGCTCCTCGCGGCCGGCGCGATCCCGGTCGCCCGCGGGAACATGCCCGACATCGGACTGCGCTGGGACACCGACAACGACCTGTTCGGGCGCACGCTGAACCCGTGGGACGCCACTCGCGTACCCGGCGGTTCCAGCGGCGGTGACGCCGTCGCGGTCGCCACCGGCATGGTCGCGGCCGGGCTCGGCAACGACTACGGCGGCTCGCTGCGCCTGCCCGCGCACGCCGCCGGGATCACCGCGCTGCGCCCGTCGGCCGGCCGGGTGCCCGGCCCGTCGCGCGGCGTCGAACCGCTGCCCCTCTCCATCCAGCACATGGCCGTGAACGGCCCGCTGGCCCGCTCGGTCGCCGACCTGGACCTGCTCTTCGGCGTGATGCACGGCGCCGACGACTTCGACCCGCTCAGCGTGACGGTCCCGCACCCGTCCGGGTACGACGGCCCGCGCCGCGTCGCGGTCACCGCCGACCCGTGCGGCTGGGGCGTCGACCCGCTCGTCGCCTCCGCCGTCCGGGACGCCGCCGCCGCACTGGCCGCCGCCGGCTGGGAGGTCGAGGAGGTCGAACCGCCCTCGATCGACCGGTGCGCGACGATCTGGCGGCAGCTCTCCTCGACCGAGAACGCGCCGATGCTGCTCACCCCGGGCGTGTTCCCCGGGCCGCTGTCGGCCGGCACGGTCCGGTACTTCAAGGACAACATCGTGGACGTCGACCTCCTCGACACGTCCGCGGCCTACCAGGGCGCGTGGGCCGAACGCTTCGTCCACGCCGCCGCCTGGCGCGCGTTCCACGCCCGCTACCCGATCGTGCTCGGACCGGTCACCACGCAGCCGATGCCGGTGATCGGCTACGACCTGTCCGGCCCGGAGGCCACCACCGAACTGTGGAAAGCCCACCGCCTGCTCGTCACGGCCAACTTCCTCGGCCTGCCCGCCGTCGCGGTGCCCACCGGGGTCTCCGGGAGCCGGCCGCTGGGCGTGCAGGTGATCGCCCGCCAGCACGGCGAGCACATCGCGCTCGCCGCGGCCCGCGACATCGAGACCGCCTTCCCGCCGATCACGCCGGTCAGGACAGGGACTGCCAGGCGCTGACCAGGCTCTGCCGGAGCTCGTCGGTCTGCGTCCCGGTCAGTTTCGCGGTCATCCGGGCCTCCAACTCCTGGACCGGATCGGCCACCGCGGCCAGCAGCGCCCGCCCTTCCTCGGTCAGGTGGATCAGCAGTTCGCGCCGGTTGCCGCGGTTGCGTTCGCGCCGGATGAGTCCGCGGGTTTCCAAGGCCCGGACCATGTCGGCGATGGATTGGGCGGTGACGAACGAGTCGCGGGCGAGTTGGGCCGCGGACAGGCCGTCGTGGCGTTCGAGGACGGTCAGGGCCGTGTATTGCAGCGCGGTGATGCCGTGGCCGCGGACCAGTTCGTCGAGGCGGGCGCGGACCGCCAGTTCGAGCTGTTTGACCAGGTAGAGCAGCGACGGCATGGGGCCCTCCGAGGTTCCGGTGAAGATGCCGCGACATTACCCCATTGACAGGAAACCTGATCGTCATCAAGACTCGGGATCAACAGGAATCCTGTTAATCGTGGGTGGCGCGCCGAGTTCGACGGGCTGCGGGGCCCGAACCCGTCGCGCCACCCACCATCTTCGTGAGAGGTTGAAACACATGGATCTGAGCGGCAAGGTCGCCGTCGTCACCGGTAGCGGCCGGGGCCTCGGCCTCGCCTACGCCACCGCGCTGGCCGCGGCCGGCGCGTCCGTCGTCGTCAACGACGTGGACCGGGCCGCGGTCGACGCGGCGGTGGCTCAGGTGCCCGGATCCGTCGGTGTCGCGGCGGCGGTCGGCGACACCGCGAGCGCCGAGCAGCTGGTCGCGGCCGCGGTGGAGGCGTTCGGCAAGCTCGACGTGCTGATCACGAACGCCGGCATCCTGCGCGACCGGGTGCTGTGGAAGATGACCGACGACGACTTCGACGCGGTGATCCGGACGCACCTGCGGGGCACGTTCACCTGCGCCCGGGCCGCCGCGATCCGGATGCGCGAGCAGGGCACGGGCGGGCGGATCATCCTGATCGGGTCGCCGGCCGGGCAGCGCGGGAACTTCGGGCAGACGAACTACGCGGCGGCCAAGGCCGGTATCGCGGCGATGGCCCGGACCTGGGCATTGGAACTGGCCCGCAGCGAGATCACGGTGAACGCGGTGGTACCGATCGCGGCCACCGAGATGACCAAGACGATCCCGGCCTTCGCGCCGGTGATCGAGGAGGCCGAGCGCACCGGCCGGCCGTATCCGGCCTGGCTGCGCCGCGACGAGGGCCTCGGAACGGTCGAGGACGTCACCGGGCTGATCACGTTCCTGGCCTCGGACGCGTCCAAGGGCATCACCGGGCAGGCGATCGGCATCGGCGGCGACAAGCTGGCGCTCTGGTCGCACCCGGCCGAGAGGGAGATCATCTACCGGGACGGCGGATGGCCGGCCGACGACATCGCCGGGTCCTGGAACTTCCAGGCGGAGACCTACGGCATCCCGGCCCCCGCCGCCCCGGGCAACTGATCATGGACACCTCGCAACTGACCGCGATCGACGTGCACACGCACGCCGAGGTGAGCCGGGACGGTCACAGTTCCCTGAGTCCCGAGCTGCTCGGCAGATCCGCGGACTACTTCAAGGCGCATGATCACCGGCAGCCGACCATCGACGAGATGGCCGCCTACTACCGCGAGCGGAAGATGGCCGCGGTCGTCTTCACCGTCGACGCCGAGCACGCCACCGGTCACCCGCGCATCGCCAACGAGGAGATCGCCGAGAGCTGCGCGGCGCACCCGGACACGCTGATCCCGTTCGCCGGCATCGACCCGCACAAGGGGAAGGCCGGCGTCCGCGAGGCCCGCCGGCTGGTCGAGCAGCACGGGGTGCGGGGCTTCAAGTTCCACCCCAGCATCCAGGGGTTCGCGCCGGACGACCGGCTCGCGTACCCGCTGTACGAGGCGATCGAGGAGCTCGGCGCGGTCGCCCTGTTCCACACCGGCCAGACCGGGATCGGCGCCGGCGTGCGCGGCGGCGGCGGGATCCGGCTCAAGTACTCCAACCCGATGCTCGTCGACGACGTGGCCGTGGACTTCCCGGATCTGCGGATCATCCTGGCCCACCCGTCGTTCCCGTGGCAGGACGAGGCACTGGCTGTCGCCACGCACAAGGAGCACGTGTACATCGACCTGTCCGGCTGGTCCCCGAAGTATTTCCCGCCCCAGCTCGTCCGCTACGCGAACAGCCTGCTGCAGGACAAGGTGCTGTTCGGCTCGGACTATCCGGTCATCACCCCGGATCGCTGGCTGGCGGACTTCGCGAAGCTGGAGCTCAAGGACGCCGTACGGGAAAAGATTTTGAAGTTGAATGCCGCTGGTCTGTTTTTTGGAGAGGACGCGAAATGACGACTGTGGTGAACGGGCTCGACGAGCTCAAGGCCCTCGCGGGCAAGGACCTCGGCGCCAGCGAGTGGCTGGAGATCACCCAGGAGCGGGTGAACACGTTCGCCGACGCGACCGGCGACCACCAGTGGATCCACGTGGACCCCGAGCGCGCCCAGGGCGGGCCGTTCGGCGGGCCGATCGCGCACGGCTACCTGACGCTGTCGCTGGTCATTCCCCTGTTCGGGGATCTCCTGAGGATCGAGGGGACCAAGATGGGCGTCAACTACGGCCTGGAGAAGGTGCGTTTCCCGCACCCGGTCCGGGTCGGCTCGAAGATCCGCCTGGCCGCCAAGGTGGTCAGCGTCGAGGACGTGCCCGGCGGCACGCAGAGCGTGTTCGACTTCACCGTGCAGATCGACGGCGTCGAGAAGCCGGCCTGCGTCGCCCGCACCGTCTACCGCCAGTACGCCTGAGGACCCACCATGCACAACGCAGGGCTGGGCTCCTGGCCGGCGCGCCGGGCGGCGATGTCGCCCGGGCGCACCGCGCTGATCTTCGGGGAGCGGCGGGTGACCTACGCCGAGCTGCACCGGCGGATCGCCCGGCTCGCCGCCGCACTCCGCGACGCCGGGGTGCGGCGGGGTGATCGGGTGGCGTATCTCGGCCCGAATCATCCGGCTTTCGTGGAGACGATGTTCGCCGCGTGGACGCTCGGGGCGATCTTCGTGCCGCTGAACTTCCGTCTCACCGCGACCGAGATTGATTACCAGTTGGCGCACAGCGGGGCGTCGGTGCTGATCCACGCGCCGGGCATGCCTCCGGTTGCCGCGCCGGTGACCTGGTCGATCGATGAACTGCCGTTTTTTGAGGCGATTTATCCGGATGAGTCAGTCGGTTTGGATGACGTCGCGGTCATCCTCTACACCTCGGGGACCACCGGCCACCCCAAGGGCGCCACGCTCACCCACGGCAACCTGATCTGGAACTGCTACAACCTGCTGGTCTGCGTCGACGTCGCCGGCGACGAGGTCACCCTGGTCAGCGCCCCGCTCTTCCACGTCGCGGCCCTCGACCAGTGCCTGCTGCCGACGTTCCTCAAGGGCGGCACCTCGGTGATCATGCCGAGCTGGGACGTCGACGGCTGTTTCGACCTGATCGCCGAGCACCGCGTCACCTGGATGTTCGGCGTTTCCACGATGTACGCCGGACTCAGCCAGTCCCCGCGGTGGGCCGACGCCGACCTCGGCTCGATCCGCAGCCTGATGACCGGCGGCGCGTCCGTCCCGGAGGCGCTGATCCACACCTACCAGGAGCGTGGCCTGCTGTTCTGTCAGGGCTACGGGATGACCGAGACGGCGCCCGGCGCGACGTTCCTGGAGGCCCGGGAGAGCCGGGAGCACGCCGGGTCGGCCGGACTGCCGGTGTTCTTCGCCGACGTGCGCTGCGTACGCCCGGATCTGACCGAAACCGATCTGGGGGAGCCCGGTGAGGTGCTGGTCCGCGGGCCGAACGTGACCCCCGGTTACTGGAACGATCCGCAGGCCACCGCGGCGGCGTTCGCCGACGGCGGCTGGTTCCGCTCCGGGGACGTCGCGGTCGTCGACGAACACGGCCACTTCCGCATCGTCGACCGGACCAAGGACATGTTCATCTCGGGCGGCGAGAACGTCTACCCGGCCGAGGTCGAGGCCGCGATCTTCGAACATCCCGAGGTCGCCGAGGTGGCCGTCGTCGGCGTGCCCGACCCGAAATGGGGCGAGGTCGGACGGGCGTTCGTCGTGCCGCGCCAGGGCTCGTCGCTCGCGCCCGGCGACGTCCCCGCGTTCCTGCGGGACCGCCTGGCCAAGTACAAGATCCCGGTCTACGTCGACGTCGTCGGCGACCTGCCCAAGACCGGCTCGAACAAGGTGCGCAAGGGACCGCTGCGGAACCTTCCGCTCCCGGGATAAACCCTCAGGCCGCGCTCACCAGGACCGATGGTCGCCGTCATGCGTCTGATCCCGGCTGCCGCGGCGGCCATCGTGCTCCTGGCCCCCGGCGCCGCATTCGCGGCAACCCCCAAAACCACCACTTCCCGCGCGTACGGCGTATCCGGCGAGGACTTCGCGAACCCGGGGCGCGGATTCTTCACCTGGTCGGAGTCCCACCTGCGGGCCGACGGCAGCGGGTGGGCGGCGCTGGACGCGGGAGCGCTGGCCGACGCCCGTACCTCACTATCGCGAAGCGTCGTCTATCGCATCATCTACCTGGAGAAATACCGCGACCTGGACACCCTGTCGGCCGCCGACCGGAAACTGATCGCGGCCGACTTCACCGCGGCCCGGCAGGCCGGGGTGAAACTGGTGCTGCGGTTCGCCTACACCGCGGACGACTCGGCCGACGCGCCGGTCACCCGGGTGGTGAAACACATCAGGCAGCTGAGTCCGATTCTGACCACCAACGCCGACCTGCTCGCGGCCGTGCAGGCGGGCTTCGTCGGGCGCTGGGGCGAGTGGTACTACACGGACAACTTCACCAGGGCCGACTGGTCCGACCGTCGCCAGGTGATCGCCGCGCTGCTGGCCGCGACCCCGGCGCCGATCCAGGTCCGCACCCCGGAGATCCGCCGGCGCCTGGTGCCCGCGGGGTCGGCCGCCCGGGTCGGCATCCACGACGACTGCTTCCTGGCCGGCACCGACGACTACGGGACGTTCCCGACCGCCGCGGACTTCTCGTGGATGGCCTCGCAGAGCGCATCGATGCTGGTCGGCGGGGAGACGTGCGATCCGTCGGCGCGGTCCGGGTGGACGTCGGCGTCGGCCGAACTGGCGGCCTACCACTGGACCTACCTGAACCCGGCGTTCAACGCCGACGTGCTCGACTCGTGGGGCGCGGACGGGCGGGCCGAGGCGTCGCGGCGGCTCGGCTACCGCCTCCGGCTCGCCGCGGCGACCGCACCGGCGACGGTCGGACCGGGCGGCTCGGTCACCGTCCGGCTGACGATCGCCAACGACGGGTACGCGGCGCCGACCCAGAGCCGGCCGGTCCGTCTCGTGCTGTCCGGCCCGTCCGCGACAACCGTCCCGATCACCACCGACGTCCGGAACTGGTCACCGTCGGCGTCGACCGCGCTGACCGTGACGTTCACGGCGCCGCGCAAGGCCGGCACGTATGCGCTGGCACTGTCACTGCCGGACCCGTCCGCGCGCCTGGCCACGACCCCGGCCTACGCCGTCCGCCTGGCCAACCCCGGCGTGTGGGACCCAGCGACCGGGACCAACGGGCTCGGGATCAGCCTGACGGTCAAGTAGCGCTCGCCTCGAGGTGGCCGAGCCCCATCCTCTCGCCCCACTTCACCTCGCCGACCGCCGGCAGCGGTCGCCGGTTGTCGCCGTCCAGGCCGAACACCACGACGTCGACCTCGTGAGAGGTGCAGTTGGCCGGGTCGTTGACGGTGCCGCTGCCCGACTTCGTCGGGGTAGTCAGCGAAGTCTCTGCATGTCGGCGGTCCGTGCGAGGCTGGTCAAGACGGATTCCTTCGCACGAGTGCGGTCGTGAGTCGCGCCCGGTCAGCCCCAGGCGGTGGTGACCAGGGCGGGGAGGATCTCGGCGGCCGGGCCGACCAGGTTGGCGGTGGCGATCGGGTCCAGCGGGGTCGGCCGGGGGTTGACCTGGATGACCGAGGCACCCGAGCGGGCGGCCAGCCGGGGAATCTCCGCCGCCGGGTAGACCAGGCCCGACGTGCCGATCGTGAGCAGGACGTCGCACTCGGAGGCGGCGCGGGCGGCGGACTCCAGGGCGGCCTCCGGGAGCTGCTCGCCGAACCAGACGACCCCGGGGCGGACCGGTCCGCCGCAGTGGACGCAGCGCGGGGGTGCGACGCGCTGACCCTCGTCCGGCTGATCCTCGGTCTCCGGGAGCGGCGCCGGGCGTGAGCAGGTGGCGCAGCGCGGGGCGAACAGGCTGCCGTGCAGGTGGACGACCGACGTCGAGCCCGCGCGTTCGTGCAGGTCGTCGACGTTCTGGGTGATCACGGTCAGCTGCGGGACGTGGGCCGCGAGTTGGGCGACAGCCCGATGGCCGTCGTTCGGGCCGACCCGCCGGACCAGCTGGCGGCGCCACTCGTACCAGCCCCAGACCAGCTCCGGATCCTCCTGGAACGCCTGCGGGGTGGCCAGCGACTGCGCGTCGAACCGGGACCAGAGGCCGGTCAGCGCGTCGCGGAACGTGGGCACGCCGCTCTCCGCGGAGATCCCGGCGCCGGTGAAGACCACGACGTGGCGGGCCTGACCCAGCAGTTTCGCGGCGTCGTTCAGGGCCATTTTCAGCGCGCTCCTCATCCGGGGCGGGAGGTTCTCGTGGTGACCAGGACCGATCAGAAGTGTGGCAGCCGGGACGGGCGGGCCGCATCACCGTTCCCGCCGTGGGTCGTTTGAGCATCAGACGGGTGTGGTGGAGGTTCGGTGATTCGAGGGCGAAACCTCTTGGTGGCCGCGGTTCTGGCCGGGATGACGCTGTCCGGCTGCGGCGAATCCGTCGAGGAGCGGGGGCTCACCCCGGTGGCCGACCGGCTGCCGGCGGTCTCGGGGAGTCCGTCGCCGGACGCTGCCCCGGGGGCCGCGCCGACCGGACGGACGGTGCTGGCGCCGGAGGATCCGATGCCGGAAGGTCCGATTCGGACCATCCTGCCGGGGGACGAGATGGTGCCGTCCGAGGACGTTCCGGAGCCCGATCCGACGGCTCGGGCGGAAGAACCGGTCGCCGGAGATGTCGGGCATGCGGCCACCCGGGCCCCGGACCCGGCGCCGGCGTCGCGACCGCGGGACGCTCACCGCCGTACGCGCAAATCGGTTCTGCCGGGAAGAACGAACCCGCCGGCGACCGTCGCCCCGGCTGCACCATCAGCGAAGCCGATCAAGAAGAAACCGAAGAAGACGCAGGTCCCGGCCCCGGCGACCGAGCCCGCGCAGACGGATCCGGGCGCGGCGGCGACGCCCGAACCGGTCCCGGAGAGAGCGTGCGGCGCCGCGGAGTGCCGTTGACACCGGCCCGGACCGCCGCGGACTGGCGCCGACGGATCGATCAGCTCGGAACCCGGGCGATGACCTCCGTCGGCGACTGGATCTCGCCCGCGCCGCGGCCCGGGCCATCCGAACCGCGGATCAGCGCCCTGGTCGCGCTCGTCGCGCTGCTCGGTGGGGTGCTTCCGATTCTGATCATGGTGATCACGTGGGCCTCCCGGCCCGAACCGGCGCACCGGGACTGCCCGGAAGCGGCGACCGCACGGTCCGGATACGTGCTCGCCGACCGGCCCGGTGAGGAGCACTACCAGCCCGCCGGGCAATGCAATTCGGCCGGATCAGAAAACCGCGTCGAGCGTACGGGCGTGGGCCGCTACCGGGTGACCTTCGGCCGGCTGGGTGCGGACGGCGGTGCCGCCGAAGTCACGCCGGTGACCGAAGACGATCGCATCTGCACGCTGCCCGACTGGCGGCCGGACGGTGACGACGAGCGGGTGGAGGTGGCCTGCTTCGACCGGTCCGGGGCGGCCGCGGACACCGGGTTCTCGGCCCGGTACTGGTATCGGCGCGGCGGCGACGAGACCGCGGCCTACCTGCGGCTGGGGGATCCGGGGCGGAGCAGTCAGGCGGTCGAGGACGCGTACAGCTACAACTCGGCCGGCGGGATCAACTCGGCGGACCGGGACGACGTCGGGTCCTACGTGATCTATCTCGGTCGTCTGGAACAGGCGTCCGGCGGAACCGTGAAGGTGACGGCGGTTGGGGACGCGGCAGCCGTGTGCGGTGTGGAGCAGTGGTTCGCGTATCCCGAAGGGAACTATCTCGTCGTGCGGGTCCGGTGCCGGGACGGGGGCGGACAGGCGGTGGACTCGCGGTTCGCGGTGTCGTTCGCGGTGGGGCTCGGGGACGGGGCGCGGGGGGCCTATCTGCGGGCGGATCGGGCTTCGGAGGCGGGGTATACCGCTACCGGGGTCTATTCGTTCAACAGCGCTGGGCAATCGAATTCGGTCACGCGGTCGGCGGTGGGGGATTATCGCGTGAGTCTGCCGGGGGTGCTCGGGGATGGCGGGAACGTGCAGGTCACGTCGTATGGCGGCGATGCCGTTTGTGTGACTACACCCCGGGATCAGAATTCTGGCGTACGGGTGGTGTGCCGTGGGCCGGGTGGGATGCCGGTTGATGCGCCGTTCGTGCTGATCTTCCGGCAGTGACCGGGAGGGATCGGCGCTCGGTGGTGACAGCGATTCGGGGCCGGCGTTGAAAGGGACTCGCGCTCGGCGTTGACCGAACGGGATTCGCGCTCTGCGGTGAGAGAGCCCCGCGTTCGGTCGTTGGCCGAAATGGATCTGTGGTGCGGTGGCCGGGTCCTGGCGTGGTCGCTCGTGGGGTCGGGCGGGTTCGAAAATTTCTGGGGGTGTGGCTTGACTCGGCCCCTGGGGCGGACCTGAGGCTTGATTCAGCGGCGCGGAGGTCACGCCGCAGCGGGGTGGTCACGTCACGGCACGGTGGTCACGTCACGGCACGGCGGGGTGGAGGAGCAGGTCGGCGCAGCGTCGAGGGGCGTCGGGGAAGGGGAGATGGCCGCAGCCCGGCAAGGGGACGTGGCGGGCGGCGGGCAGGGTGGTGCGGGCGCGGAGGGCCTGATTGCGATAGGGGAGGACGGCATCCCGGGTGCCCCAGGCGACGGTGACCGGGATGTGGGGCAGGGCGCCGAGGTCGGCCGATGACCACGGGGTGAGGTGGCGGAATGCGATGCGGGAGGCGGTGAAACCGGGGGCGTTGCCGAGCGCCCGGGCGTCGGCCAGGCAGTCGGTGGGGTCCAGGCTGCCCGGGTGGGCGTAGAAGGCCGAGCACAGAGCCGCGCGGCCGGCGCGGGAGCTCATCAGGCGTGGGAGACGGGCGTCGAGGGCGGTGGAGCCGGCCCGGGCCGCGCCCACGACGAAACGGCCCCAGCGGCCGCCGCCGGACGGCCAGAAGCCGACCGGGGAGAACGCGGTGACCGCGCTTGCCCGGCCGCGGCGGCCGAGTTCGAGGGCGATGCCGCCGCCCATCGAGCTGCCGCCCGCCTCCACCTGGTCGAGGCCGAGCGAGTCCAGGAACGACTCGACGAGGTCGGCCAGGTGCGCCACCGACCCGGGCATCGGGCTCGCGCTGGGCGCGGGGCCGGGTTTCGGCTCGCGGCCTTTGCTGGGCACAGGGCCGGACGTCGGCTCGCGGCCTGCGCTGGGCGTGGGGCCGGGCGCTGGCTCATGGTCTGTGCTGGGCGCGGTGCCGGGCGCCGGCTCATGGTCTGTGCCGGGCGTGGGAGTCGGGTGGCCGGAAGGGGTGGGTGGCGACCACATCGGGGAGGTGCCGAAGCCGGGGAGGTCGATGGCGATGACGTCTCGGTGCGGGGACAGGAGATCGAGGAGGGGGGTCCAGACCTGCCAGCGGCTGCCGATGCCGTGGATCAGGAGCAGCGGCGGGCCGGAGCCGCGGCGGTCGTGGGTGAGCGACGTCATCCGAGCACCATGCCCTGAACTGCGCGGAAAGGGGACCGCCGCACGGGTGGATTCGCGGGTTGAGCGATACCGGGAAACACGTTGTTGACATGTTGCCAATAAGGAAGTGATGCTACGGCGATGTCGTACGACTACGACGTCCTGGTGATCGGCTCCGGGTTTGGGGGCAGCGTGACCGCGCTGCGCCTGACGGAGAAGGGCTACCGTGTGGGCGTTCTCGAGGCCGGCCGCCGGTTCGCCGACGAGCAGTTCGCCAAGACGTCCTGGCGGCTGCGGGACTATGTGTACGCCCCGGCGCTCGGGTGCTACGGGATCCTGCGCCTCACCCTGCTCAAGAACGTGCTGATCATGTCCGGGGCGGGGGTCGGCGGCGGGTCGCTGGGCTACGCGAACACGCTGTACGAGCCGCCGGACGCGTTCTACGCCGATCCGCAGTGGGCCGGGATCACGGACTGGAAGTCCGAGCTCGCGCCCTACTACGACCAGGCCAAGCGGATGCTCGGTGTGACCGTCAACCCGGTGGAGACGGACTCCGACCGGGCGCTGCGGGCCGTCGCGGAGGACCTCGGGGTCGGGGACACCTATCGCCGTACGCCGGTGGGGGTCCTGTTCGGAGACGAGCCCGGCGCCGAGACGGCCGACCCGTTCTTCGGCGGGGCCGGCCCCGCTCGGCGGACGTGCACGCTGTGCGGGTCGTGCATGACCGGCTGCCGCAACAACGCCAAGAACACGCTGGTCAAGAACTATCTGTACCTGGCCGAGCGGGCCGGCGCGACAGTTCATCCGCTGACCACGGTCCGCGACGTCCGGCCGCGGCCCGGCGGTGGGTACACGGTCGACACCCGCCGGACGGGCGGCCTGGCTCGCAGGAGCTTCACCGCCGAGCAGGTGGTGTTCGCGGCCGGGGCGCTCGGCACCCAGCGCCTGCTGCACCGCCTGCGCGACCGCGGGAGCCTGCCGGGCGTCTCGCCGCGGCTGGGCGAGCTGAGCCGCACCAACTCGGAGTCGATCCTCGGCGCGCGCACCCGCCGGAAGGACCGCGACTACAGTCACGGCGTCGCGATCACCTCGTCGATCCACCCGGACGCGGTCACGCACGTCGAGCCGGTCCGCTACGGGCCGGGCAGCAACCTGCTGGCGCTGCTCTCCACGGTCATGGTCGACGACGCGGGGCGGGGTCCGCGCTGGTGGGCCGGGCTCAAACAGCTCGCGCGGGCGGGCCGTGACCTGCGGCTCTACCTGTCCCCGCGGGACTGGTCGCGGCAGACCGTGGTGCTGCTGGCGATGCAGCCGCTGGACAACTCGATCACCGTGTTCCGCAAGCGCGGGCGGCTGACCAGCCGGCCGGGGATCGGCGAGCCGAACCCGGAATGGGTGCCGGCCGCGCACGACGTGGCCCGGCGGACCGCGGAGAAGGTGGACGGGGTGCCGCTCGGGTCGTACACGGAGCTGGTCGGCAAGCCGGTGACCGGCCACTTCATCGGCGGGTGCGCGATCGGGGCGGTGGTCGATCCGTATCACCGGCTCTACGGGCATGCCGGCCTGCACGTGATCGACGGCTCGGTCGTCGCCGCGAACCTCGGGGTCAACCCGTCGCTGACCATCACGGCTCTGGCCGAGCGGGCGGTCGCGCTGTGGCCGAATGCGGGCGATGCCGAGGCCCGGCCCGAGGTTGGCGCCGACTATATCGTGATGAGTCCGATTCCTCCGCGCACTCCCGCGGTCCCGGCAACCGCCCCGGCCGCCCTCACGCTCAGCCGCCACCCGCTGGGCCCGCTGGGTCCGCTGGGCCCGGAGGCGTCCTGCGGCGTAGACCCGGCGGCGCCCGGCGACGCGGGTCCGGCGTCGGTCGGGGAGGCGGGCTCGGGGGCGAGCGCGGGTCCGGAGGCGAATGCGGGTCCCGGGGCGGTCCGTGGGGCGAGCCGGGAGACGAGCAGATGACGAGGATTCTGATCATCGGGACCGGGTTCGGCGGGGTCGCGGTGGCGAACTCGCTGGTCAAGGCCGGCTTCACCGACATCACGATGCTGGAGAAGGCGGACCGGGTCGGCGGCGTCTGGCGGGACAACCTCTATCCCGGGTGCGCGTGCGACATCCCGGCGCCGCTGTACTCGTACTCGTACGCGCAGAATCCGCTCTGGTCGCGCCGTTTCCCGCCGCAGCGGGAGATCCTGACCTACCTGGAGGACTGCGTCGCCGCATTCGGGCTTTCCGGAAAAATCCGATTCGGTACGGAGGTGGCCTCCGCGCAATGGGCCGGCACCCACTGGCGCGTCACCACCACGACCGGCGAGACCCTGGAGGCGGACGTCCTGATCCCGGCCGTGGGTCAACTGTCCCGCCCGATCGTCCCGCAGTTGCCCGGAACGTTCGACGGCCCGGCGATGCACACCGCCGACTGGGATCCGGCCGTCCCGATCGAGGGCCGCCGGGTCGCCGTCGTCGGCACCGGCGCGAGCGCGATCCAGCTGGTCCCGGCGATCGCGGGTGTCGCCGCGCACGTGACCGTCTTCCAGCGGGCCGCGCCGTGGACGCTGCCCAAACCGGACCGCCGCTACGGCCGTATCCGCAAGGGTCTCTACCGATCGATCCCCGCGCTGATGGCCCCGGCGCGCGCCGGCACCTGGCTGATGACGATCGTCACCGGCCTCGCGGTGACCGGCAACCGGGCCGCCGGCGCCCTGCTGCGGACCGTTTCGACCGTCCAGCGGCGCCTGCAGGTCCGCGATCCCGAGCTGCGCCGCAAGGTCACCCCGGACGAGCCGATGGGCTGCAAGCGGGTCCTGTTCACCAACGCGTGGCTGCCCACGCTGGCCCGGCCCGACGTCGAACTGGTCACCGAGAAGATCACCGCGGTCACCCCGGGTGGCGTCCGGACCGCCGACGGCACCGAGCATCCGATCGACGTCCTGGTCTGGGGCACCGGCTTCGCGGCCACCGAGTTCCTGGTCCCGATCAAGGTGACCGGCCGTGACGGTGAGTCCCTGGAGGAGGCCTGGGAGCACGGCGCGCACGCCTACCTCGGCCTGGCGGTGCCCGGTTTTCCCAACATGTTCCTGGTCTACGGCCCGAACACCAACACCGGCAACACCTCGGTCGTCTACTTCCACGAGTCCCAGGCCGAGTGGATCACCCAGGCCGTCCGTCATCTCGATCAACATCAAGACCCGCTTGAGGTACGACCGGAGGTCGCGGCCGCCTACGACCAGGAGCTGCAGTCCCGCCTGGCCGGCAGCGTGTGGACGTCCTGCCGGAGCTGGTACCGCACGGCCGCCGGCCGCGTGGTCACCAACTGGCCGGGCATGGCCGCCGAGTACCGCCGCCGAACCGCCCGCCTCAACCCCGCCGACTTCCTCCCCACCCACCCCCACCAGCCCAAACAGCCATAACCCCAGCCCAAGCCGCCCCTGAGAACCGTGAGCGCCAGCCGTGCCCCGGACAGCGACAACGACCATGAGCGCCAGCCGGGCCAGGGGCAGGCCGCCGCCGTGGGTGCCGCCCGGGCCTCAGCTGGCGCTCAGGGCTGTTTTTCTGCTCGGGAACGACCGTGAGTGCCAGCTGGGCCAGGGGGTGGGCCGCGGGGCGGGGCTCGGCTGGTGCTCAGGGTTGTTTTTCTGCTCGGGAACGACCGTGAGGGCCAGCCGGGCCGAGGGGTGGGGCGCGGCTGGAGGGGGAGTGGGCTGGGGGTTGCGGAGGGAGGCGTGGGGGCGGGCGGCTCACCGCCGTACCCCCGGGAAGTCAGGCGGCCGGGACCAGGGAGCCCACCGGGAGAAGCGGGACCGCCTCGGGTGGGGTCGGGCGGTTGAGGTGGTAGCCCTGCAGGAGGTCGACCCCGGCCCGGGCCAGGTCGGCCGCGGTCGGCTCGTCCTCCACGCCTTCGGCGACCACCTTCATGCCCAGGGATTTGGCGATCGCGATGACCGAGTCGATGATCGTCGCGTGGGCGGCCGACTCGTGCATCTGAACCACGAACGAGCGGTCGATCTTGAGTTCGTCGATGGGCAGGCGGGGGAGCAGGCCGAGTGAGGTGTACCCGGTCCCGAAGTCGTCGATGGCCACCCGCACGCCGCGCAGTCGCAGCTCGGAGAGCTGGGCGGCGACCTCGTCGGGCCGGGTGAGCACCGCGGTCTCGGTGATCTCGACGGTGAGCAGTTCGGCCGGTACCTGTTCCAGCTGCAGCATGGTCAGGATGGTCGGCACGGCCCGGGGCTGGGCCAGGTAGGCGGCGGGCAGGTTGACCGAGACGGGCACGTGGTGACCGGCCCGTTTCCAGACCGCGGCCTGGTGCAGGGCCTCGGCCAGCACCCAGTCGGTGAGTTCGAGGATGACGTCGGAGCGTTCCGCGTCGGGCAGGAACACGCCGGGCGGGAGCAGGCCGCGCTGCGGGTGCTGCCAGCGGACGAGCGCCTCGACGCCGTTCATCTCGCGGGTCACCGCGTCGTGCAGCGGCTGGTAGTGCAGGCGCAGGTGGCCACTCTTCAGGCCGGTGCGCAGTTCGGTGAGCTGGCGCAGGTCGACCCGCTGGGTGGTGTCCAGGCCGGGCGTCCATTCGACGACGCCGGTGCGTTCCTGTTTGGCGCGGCGCATGGCGGCGGCCGCGCGGCGCTGGATGACCTGGATGTCGTGGTGGTCGGCCGGGCTGACCCCGATGCTGACCTCGACGCCGATGGGCAGGCCGTCGATCTGGTGGGGTCCGCGGATGCCGGCGGCGATCTGCCGGCCCATGCTCTGCGCGGTGTGCCCGCCGGGCAGGTCGGTGATCAGCACCAGGAACTGGTCGCCGTCGAGCCGGGCGGCCAGGTTGCCGGTGCCGTGGGCGGCCGTCAGCGCGACCGCGACCCGGTGCAGCAGCAGGTCGGCGCCGTGGTGGCCGAGCACGTCGTTGGCGTCCTGGAACTGGTCCAGGCCGAGGTGCAGCACCGCGACCAGGTCACCGTTGTCGAGGTGACGCTGGCCCTCGGCGGCGATCATGCCGCGGTTGGGCAGGCCGGTGAGCTGGTCGGTGCGGGACAGTTTGGCGTAACGGCCGGCCATGGCGGCCAGCAGGTCCATGATCGGGGCGATGCCGCAGCGGCCGTCCGGCCACAGGACCAGGACCGGTTCCTCGCGTTCGCCGGCCGGCCGGGCCAGGGCCGCCTCGGCGGCGACGTCGATGTCGGTGTCGGCCGGCAGGGCCAGCGATCCGTCGATGACAAGATCCTTGACGGTACGGCGGACGCCCACCGGCGCCGTCGGCATCCGTTCCAGGCGGGCCCGGCTGAGCAGCCGGTGACCGGCCGCGGTCACCACGATCACGGCCGGGGTGTGTTCGTCGCGCCGCAGGATCGTCTCCGCGTCGTGCACGGTCGTGTCGCCGGCCAGCGGCGCGGTCGGCACGGCGAGTTCGCCCAGCTTGCGGGGCAGGCGCGGCGCGTTCACAGCGGCCCGCCGACGGTCCGGTCGAGCAGGATGCCGTCCCACACGGTCGCACCTCCGGGTTCGCGGTGCGGCCGGGCCATGCCGTGCAGCACTCGCCGTCCGCCGTCGCGGCGGATGATGGTGCCTCGCCAGTCCCACGGTTCCAGCGTTTCGGCCGAGTGCCGCACCGACGCCAGGTAGGACTCGCGTTCCTCCTCGGCGATCCGGTCCACGATCTCCCCGGCGGCGGCGGTGACCTCGTCCGGTTCGACGCCGTAGATGTCGCGGCAGGCGTCCGAGACGAACGTGAACCGCGAGCCCTCGGCGTCGATCCGGAACTGGTAGAGCATGCCGGGCGCGTTGTTCACGGTGTTGCGGAAGCGTTCCTCGCCGGCCGCGAGGGCGGCCTCGGTGCGGCGGCGCTCGGTGTCGTCGATGGCGATCGTGCACACGCCGTAGACCGAGCCGTCGGGGTCGGCGAGGGGGACGCGCGTGACGATGTACTCCCGGATCTCGTCGCCGAACGGCAGCTGTTCGAGGACCGTGCGCGCGTTGCCGGTGCCGGTCACCTCGACGTCGTGGGCGCGGCTGCCGGCGGCGATCGCGGCCGGCATCACGTCGTCCTCGCCGCGCCCGACCATGTCGGCCGCGCTGACGTGGAAGACCCGCTCGTACTCGCCGTTGACGAACAGGTAGCGCCCGTCCAGGTCCTTGGCCGAGATCACCGCGGTGGTGTGCTGCAGGATCGCGCTGATCAGCTGGTTGCTGCGCTGCAGGTCCTGCCGGGCCTGATGCCATTCGGTCTGGTCGGAGATGAACGCGGCGAAGCCGGACGGGCCGAGCGAGTCCAGGTTCATGGTGATGTTCAGTTCGGTGCCGTCGCGGTGCACGGCCGGCACCTCGAAACGGTGACCCATGTCCGGCCCGTCGCCGATGGCGACGCGGCGCGCGAATCCGGCGTTGTGCCCGGAGCGCAGTGACGGCGGGACGATGGTGTCGGCCAGCGAGCGGCCGATCACCTCGTCCCGCGGCCAGCCGAACAGGCGCTCGGCGGCCGGGTTCCAGTCCTGGATCAGTCCGGCGCGGTCGACCTGGACGTACGCCAGGGAGCTCGCGTCGACGGCCCGGAACCGGTCGTCGCCGGCCACCGGCTGCTCGCTGATCTGAGGGGCGCTCAACACCCCCGTTTCATCGGGCCGCCGGTGGCCGACCTGAGTGTTAGCTCAGCGTGAACACCGTCCCGCTGGTGCCGGTAGTCACCACGCCGGCCGCGACCCGCAGGTGCACGGCCGGGTCGGCGACCGTGCGGATGGTTACGCCACCACGGGCCGGTACCCGGCGGACCGGCGTGCCGGTCGGGTCGAGGACCACCGAGGTGCCGTCGATCCGTACGAAAAGTGAAGGTTGATCGACCGACTGGATGAGCCCGTCGTCGGTGAAGCGGAACTGGGTGGCCCCCAGATCCCGCGGCGCCGGAGCGACCTGGACGGCCGCGCCCACGTGGTGCACGAAGGCGTTTCCGCTGCTGAGACGCACGATTGGGCCACCGTCGCCGACCGGGACGCCGAACAGCGGGGTCCCGTCCGGGTGCCAGTAGAGCTTCTGCACCCGGGTGTGCCGGTTCGGGTCGTAGAGCGGGTCGCCGGTGATCTGCTTGTAGTCGCGGGCGTGGTAGACCAGCACGTCGGTCTTCCCGTCCTCGGCCACCGTGAACGAGTTGTGCCCGGGACCCCACCGCTTGGTGGCGTCGTTGCTGACGAAGATCGGGTCGGGGCTCTTCACCCAGCTCGCCCGGTCCAGCAGGTCCGACCCGGCGTCGGCGGTCAACAGGCCCATGCAGTAGTTGGCGTCGGTCGCGCTGGCCGAGAAGGTCAGGAACACCCGCCCGTTGCGGATGATCACGGCCGGGCCCTCGTTGACCCGGTAGCCCTGGACCTCCCAGCTCCTGGTGGGCGTGGTGAGCCGGGTCGGCTTGCTCTTGAGCGTCCACGGGTTGGCCAGCTCGGCGATGTAGACGCTGGAGTTGGCCACGATCTCCGGCTCGCTCTGCGCCCACAGCAGGTACTGCCGCCCACGATGGCTGAACACGGTGGCGTCCAGCGCGAAGCTGTCCCACTCCAGGGCGATCTCACCCTTCACCGACCAGCCGGCGGGGTCCATCGGATCATCAAGAGCCGATTCGAGTACGAACGGACGGATGTGCCAGATGTCGTTCGCGTCGCTGTTGGTGAAGTAGATGTACCACTTCCCGCCGATGCGGTGGATCTCCGGCGCCCAGACGAAGCCGCCCATCTTGCCGCTCGACGGGCGCGTCCAGACGGTGGTCTCGGCGGCGTCGGTCAGCCCGGCCAGGGTCGGCGAGCTGCGCAGCACGATCCGGTCGTACTCCGGGACCGACCCGGTGAAGTAGTACTTCCCGTTGTGGCGCTGACTGATGAACGGGTCCGCCCGCTGACTGACCAGCGGCTGGGTGGTCGGCACGCCGTAGATCTCGGCGTCGCTGCGCACCGGGTCGGCGTGCGGGGCGCCCTCGGCGCCGGCGGGCAGGACGACGGCGAGCGTGCCCAGGGCGGCGCCGCCGGTCAGCAAAGTCCGACGATTCATGATCGGGCTCCTCATCGGGTCCGGATGCGCAGGAAGGTGATCGAGTTCGCCGGGAACTCGCGGGTGAAGCTCGACGAGACG
Source organism: Actinoplanes sp. HUAS TT8 (assembly GCF_051380535.1). NCBI lineage: Bacteria > Bacillati > Actinomycetota > Actinomycetes > Micromonosporales > Micromonosporaceae > Actinoplanes > Actinoplanes sp. HUAS TT8. The sequence goes on from NZ_CP195646.1 coordinate 974,615, forward strand.
CCCTTGATCGTGCTGGTCACGGGCAGGATCGGCTCGGCCGTACGGGTGTTCTGCTCGCCCGGGTCACCGGCCAGGACGGTCATCCTCGCGGTGCTCGCGACCTTGCGCTTACCGAGGTCGATCTTCGTGACCGCGGCGGTGTCCTGCGCGTTCACGACCTTGACGATCAGCTCGCCGGTCTTCGTGTCGGTGGTCACGACCTGCGCGAACGGCTCGGTCACGGCGTTGTCGTCGAAACTGCCCCACTCGGCGCCGTCCAGGTACAGGGTGACCTTGGTGCCACGGACGGAGACCTTCAGGTCGTACGTCTGACCGGTTTTGATCGTGTTGGGTTTGGTCAGGATCTGCTCCTTGGCCGACGTGATGCCCTTCTCGACCGCACCCTGCGTGTTGTTCCAGCCGCCCAGGTTCCACCAGTAGAAGTTGCCGGTGTCCTGGATGCCGAACGCCACCAGGAAGCCCTCGGCGCCGGCCTGCTTGGTCGCCTTGAGCGTGTAGTCGTAGTCGGTGTCGGTGATAGTCGCCGCCTTGACCATGGTGTCCTCGGTGTCGGTGGTCGTCTGGGCGTAGCCACCGTTGCTGACCGTCCAGTTGCCGCGCGGCTGCACCGCGGTCCAGCCGTCGGCGTTGCCGTCGCCGAAGTCGTCGGCGAAGATCGTCGAGCCGTCCGGCCGGGTCACCTTGACGTCGTCGTAGGTGGCCGCGGTCCGCCAGGTCGAGAGCCCGATCGCGCCGGTGATCGGCTTGGGCTGGACCACGCCGCCGCCGCTGACCGTGCTCGGCACGACCCGGTCGCCGACGTTGGTCATGAACAGCTTCTGCGTCTGGTAGCTGGTCGAACCCCACGACTCGTCGTTGTCGAACCAGATCATGTCCGGTTTCCACTGGACGTTGTCGATGTTGGCCAGCAGCGGCGCGTAGGACGCCATCTTCACGACGTCGGCGTTGCGCTCCAGGCCCGTCATGTAGGCGGCCTCGGCCAGCGAGTTGGCGAACTTGGCGTCCAGAGAGGCATATTCGCCGAGGAAAACCTTCGGACCATTTCTGTCGTACGAGTCGTAACGCGCGTTGTTCTGCAGGAACCAGGACGGGCTGTTGTAGTAGTGCTCGTCCACCATGTCCGTACCGTTGGCCTTGTTCTTGGCCCACAGGTTGTCGAACGTGGTGCCCTGGTCATCCGGGCCGGAGTTGCTGACGACGGTGAAGTCCGGGTACTTCGCCTTGATCGCGGCCTCGAACTTCACGAAGTTGGCCCAGTACTGGTCGGGCAGGTTCTCCTCGTTGCCGACGGCGACCGTGGTCAGCCCGAACGGCTTCGGGTGGCCCATCTGCGCGCGGACCTTGCCCCAGGTCGAGGTGACCGGCCCGTTGGCGAACTCGATCAGGTCGAGCGCGTCCTGGACGTGCCGCTGCAGCAGCGCGTCGTCCACCGTGGCCCGGTTCTGCCCACAACCCGTGACCAGGGCGGGCAGCACCGGTAGGGGCATCGCGCCGATGTCCTCGGCGAACTGGAAGTACTCGTAGTAGCCCAGACCGTAGGACTGGTTGTAGCCCCAGAAGTTCTTGTTCGTCGCGCGGGTCTCGACCGGCCCGACGGTGTCCTTCCACTGGTAGGCCCGGGCGCGCGGGTAGTTGTCGGCCGCGTCGTAGGAGTACATGCTGCCGGTGTTGACCAGGCAGCCGCCGGGGAAGCGGACGAAGCCCGGCTTCAGGGCGGCGATCTTCTCGGCCAGGTCGTCGCGCAGGCCGTTGGCGCGGCCCTTGTAGGTGTCGCGGGGGAACAGCGAGACCTCGTCGATCTTGACCGGCGCGGCGCTCGTGACGGTGAGCCGGCCCTTGTCGGTGGTGGTGGTCGCCTTGAGGACGCCGGTGTATTTCTTCCAGGCGTCGCCGGTGGCGGCGATCGTGATCGGCTGCGCGCCGGTCAGCGTGACCGCCAGCGACGCGGTGCCCCGGATCCACACCGAGAAGTCGTATCGGTCGCCCTTCCTGGTGGCGATACCGCTGTTGTAGCCGGCGTTGGTCACGCTGCCGTTCAGCGACAGGTAGTTGCGGTTGCGGTCGTTGAGCCGCTGGTCGTCGTTCACGACGGTGGCGCTGCCGCCGGCGGTCCAGGCGGTGAGACCGGTGAAGCCGGTCGCGTCGGTGGCGTTGAACTCGAACGAGCGGTTGCGGACCAGTTCGGCGTAGAGACCGCCGTCGGCCGCGTAGTTGATGTCCTCGAAGAAGACGCCGTACTGCTGTTTCGACAGCTGGGCGCCGGTCGCGGCCGGACCGACGTTGATCGTGTAGTCCGGTTCGACGGCCTGCGCCGAGACCGGCGGCGCGACCGCCAGCGGCAGGGAGACCAGGACGGCTACCGCGCCGACCAGGCGTGATCTGTTTTTGGGCATGCGGGGTCCTCCGGTGCGGGGTGGAGACGCAACGTGGATGTATCGGGGATGTTTCGTTACGGGGCGGTAGGCAATGTGTACGCAAACATCGATAGCGCTGTCAAGAGCGCGCCGTCGATGTCCTGCCAGGCGAAACTTGAGGCCTGGTGCTCATGCCGGTCTCTTGTTAGCGTTAACGCAAGCCGTCGGCGATCGATCTATTAGGACGGTTTCCTGTCGAAGATCAGCGCTGCGCCGGAGCCGCTTTCAAGATCCGTTCCCGGCGTACGAGATCCGGGTATCGCGCCGTCCGCAGCAGCACCGTGACCTCGTCGCGCACGCGCTCGGCCCGCGCGTGGTCGCCCGCCTCGACCAGGATCGAGTAGAGCACGATCAGCGGATCGATCCGCAGGTCGTGGGAGGTGCCGTACAGCTCGGTGGCCTTCTCGCAGAGCTCGGTCGCGGCGGCCAGCTCGCCGCACGCCTGATGGAAGAGCGCCAGCTGCAGCACCGCGGTCGCCTCGCCCTGCGCGTTACCGGCCCGCCGGTGCAGCTCGGCGCTCTCCTCGAAATAGCGGCGCGCGGTCGCCCGCCCGTCCGGCTGGAAGAAGTGGTACCAGGCGATCGGGTGCAGCGCGTTGGCCAGCTCGATCCGCGCCGACACGTGCTCGACCAGGCGGTAGTTCTCCACCGCCTCCCGGGCGAACGGATACGCCAGCAGCGCGTGCTCCCGGGTCGGTATCTCGGTCGTGGAGACGTACGTGGTGGCCAGCCCGAGCAGCCCGTGCGCCAGCCGATGCCGGTCACCGGTCTCCCGGCCCACCTCGACCGTCCGCTCCAGGTAGGGCCGCGCCCGTTCGGCCTGGTTGAGCCGCAGGTACCCCCGGCCGACCAGGAACGTGAGGAAACCGACCCACCAGCGCTCGCCGGCCTGCTCGGCCCACTCCAGGGCGTACGAGCAGAGGGTGAACGAGTCCTCCACATACGACCGGACGTCCTGCTGGTAAGGGGCCACGGTCCAGATCAGCGGGCCGAGATAGCGCTGCCGGGACGCCGCCCGGCAGGTCTCGGCCAGTGCCATGATGTTCTCGTACTCGGCGTCCATCCAGGCCAGGGCGCGCTCGCCGTCCGGGAACCGGTCGACGACGACGTCCGGCGGCTTCGGGCCGACCCGGTCCGGCCGCCGGTACGACAGATACGCCTGCATCACGTGATCGGCCGTGTGCAGGTGGTACTCGACCAGCTTGCGCAGCACCGCGTCCCGCGCGGCCGGGGAATCGGCGATCCCGGCCAGCTCGACCGCGTAGCCCCGCAGCAGGTCGTGGTACGCGAACCGGCCCGGCCGCCGCTCGTTGAGCAGATGCGCGTCACACAGCTCGTGCAGCAGCGATCGCGTCACCGCCCGGTCGCGGCCGGCCACGTTCACGGCCGCGGCCAGGGCGACCTCCGGGCCCGGGTGCAGCGCCAGATGCCGGAACAACTCGGCCGCCGGGGCGGTCAGACGGCGGTACGACCAGGAGAAGATCGCCCGCACGTACGCGTCCAGGCCGTCCTCCTCGGACAGCTCCTCGGCGACCGTGGCCAGGGTGAACCCGGGCCGGCCGGCGATCCGCCCGCACACCACGGCCAGCGCCAGCGGCAGACCGCCGCAGCGGGCCACGATCGCGTCCCGGGCATCCGGCTCGCCGTCGGTCAGCTCCGCGCCCAGCCGCCGGGACAGGTAGGCCCGGGCCTCGTCGTCGCTGAACCCGTCCAGCGGCACGGCCAGCGCGCCGTCCTCGACGACCAGGCCGCCGAGCCGATGACGGCTGGTCACCACGACCACGCAACCGTCCGCGCCGGGCAGCAGCGGGCGGACCTGACCGGCATCCCGGGCGTTGTCCAGCACCAGCAGCATCCGCCGGCCGGCCAGCACACTGCGGAACAGCGCGGTGCGGTCGGGCTCGCCCGGCGGGATCTGATGATCCGGCACACCCAGCGCCCCGAGGAAGCCGAGCAGCACGTCACCGGGCGGGACCGGGGCGTCCTCCGGGCCGTAACCCCGCAGATCGGCGTAGAGCTGACCGTCCGGGTAACGGTCCGCGACCTGGTGGGCCCAGCGCACGGCCAGGGTCGTCTTGCCGACCCCGCCGACCCCGCTGATCACCACCAGCGGCGTCCCGTCCGGAGCGGCGGCGTGCCGGCCCAACTCGGCCAGCTCGGCCTCACGCGCGGCGAACGTCGCCGGGGACCGGGGAAGCTGCGCCGGACGTACGGGAAAATGGTCCTGATCGGTCTCGGGCAGACCGAAGCGCAACTCCTCGGCCAGGCGCTCGTGACACTGCTCCAGGATGGCGCGCTCCAGACCGGCCAGCGCGGGCTCCGGCTCCAGCCCCAGCTCGTCGGCGAGATGCCGGCGGTGACGGCGCAGCACGTCGAGCGCCTCGGCCGACCGCTGCGCCGCCCACAACGCCACCGCCCACAACCGCCACGCCTGCCCGCGCAACGGATCGGACTCGGCCAGCGCCTGCGCCGACGGCACCGCCTCACCGAGCCGGCCCAGCACCAGCAGACACACCACGATCCGCTGGGACAGCACGATCCGGGCCTCGGCCAGCCGGGCCGTCACCGGCCGCACCCACTGCTCGTCGGCGAACTGCTCGTACGGCGTCCCGCGCCAGACCGCGTCGGCCTCCCGCAACAACCGCAGCGCCGACTCGGCCCCCGCCCGGGACAGGCCCTGCGGGCGCATGTCCTGGATCTGCCGCAGGATCCGCTCGGCCCGCCACGCGTCGACCGACCGGGGATCCAGCCGCAGCGCATAACCGGCACCCTCACTGACCAGGACCCGGGCGGCGGCGCGAGGCGGACGGTCCGGCTCCAGGAGGCGGCGCAGCCGCGAGACGTACGCCTGCAACGAGGCCAGCGGGCGTGGCGGCGGATTGTCGCCCCACAACTGATCGACGAGCCGATCGACCGGCACGACCTGGCCCTCGGCGGCCACCAGCATGGCCAGGACGGCCTGCTGCTGATGCCCGCCCAGCGCGATCGGGCGGTCGCCGTCGAAGGCTTCCACCGGGCCGAGCACGCGGATCTCGATCATGCGAGCTGGTTTCTGTGCACGGGATCGATCACTCCACGTAATCAGTGAGCTCCCGCCTCCGGGGTGCCGGGGAAGCGCTCGGGCGGAGTTCCGGAACTGACGCAGGGTTACCGCGTTCCGGCGATCTTAAGCGTTTACCTGAGTCGAATTCGTTTCGCGGGCGGGTGTCGTCGGCAACGCGACAGACTTCCGGCCCCGGCGTTTGGCCGCCGTCAATCACCTGTCGAGGGCCATGACCGGTAATCAGGGCGAGTCTTCCGGATCGAACGGGGAGTGACGGAACAGTGGCATGGACGATGGCGCTCGCCGCCGTGGCGGCCGGGGCGTGGGGCTGCTCCGACTTCCTGGCCGGGTGGGGAGCGCGGCGATTTCCGGTACGGACCGTGCTCATCGGATCGAAGGTGACCGGGCTCGTGCTGGGGCTGTCGTTCCTGGTGTTCGCCGGATTCGGGGCCGACCGGCGGCTGCTGGGGGTCACCGCGGTGGCCGGGATCGTGGGGATTCCGGCGATGGGGCTGCTCTACTGGGCGATGCGGGACGGAACCCTGGCCGTGGTGGCGCCGGTCGCGGCCGGGGCGGCGCTGGTGCCGGTGGGGTGGGGGCTGGCGCACGGGGAACATCTGGGGGCCGGGGGAGTGGTCGGGGCGGTGGCGGCGCTGGCCGGGATCACGCTGGTGAGCTGGCCGGCCCCTCGACCCCGGCCGGCCCTCATCGGCTCACCGTCGGTCGGGGGTGGGGTGGCGGTGGTGGAACGGGCACCGGTTCGGTCGGAGAAGTCCGGGCGGGGTGCGGCGAGGTGGTGTGCGGCCGGGGCCGCCGTCGGATTCGGGGCCTATTTCGTGCTGCTCCATGAAGCGTCGGCTGCGGAACCGTATGTCGCGACGGCCTACTGCCGGGTTTTCGGTGGGCTCGCGGCCCTGGTCCTGGCCCTGCTCTGGCGCGGAACCGGGCCGGCGGCCGGGCGGGTCGCGCTCGGTGGCCGGCTTGCCGTCCCGATCGCCGTGGGCACACTGGAGAGCCTGGCCGACGGGGCATTCGCGCTGGCCGCGTCGGTCGGGGCGCTCGGGGCGGCTGCGGTGCTGGCCTCGCTCTACCCGGCGGTCACCGTGCTGCTGAACACCGCGATCCTGCGCGAACGCCTCCCGGCCGTCCACCTCTGCGGAGTCCTGAGCGCCCTGGCCGGTGTCGCCTGCCTCGCCACCTGACCCGCCCACAGCGCCCAGCCGGCACCAAGAGCCGCCTCGAACCCCCTTGAGCCACCCTCAGCCCCAGCCGCCAGGTCGCAGCTGGCGCCGAGGGTTGTCCCGGCGGCTCGGGGCAGCCGTGAGTGCCAGCTGCCAGGTCGCGGCTGGTGCTGAGGGTTGTTCCGGCGGCTTGGAGTAGCCGTGAGTGCCAGCTGCCAGGTCGCGGCTGGTGCTGAGGGTTGTTCCGGCCGCTCGGAGTAGTCGTGAGCGCCAGCTGAGACCCGTCGGCTGGTGCTGAGGGTTGTCTTCGGGGCGTTGAAACGACCCTCAGCGCCAGCCGGGAGCCGGCGGCGGGGCGCGGCCTTGGGTGGCGCGGCCTTGGGTGGCGCGGCCTCGGGTGGCGCGGCGCGGGACGGGGTGGCGCGGCCTCGGGACGGGGTGGCGCGGCGTCGGGGTGGGGTGGTGTGGTGCGGGGCTGGGTTGCGGATGCGCGGAAGGCCGGCACCGGGTGGGGCCGGCCTTCCGCGGTCGGGGTGGGGAGGTGTGCGGGGCTTCCGCGGTCGGGGGTTGGTGGGGACGGGGCGGGGGTTAGTCGCGGTCGCTCCGCTGCGCGAAGCGGAACTGATCGGGAGTAAGCAGGTCCACTTCCGGGTCAGGCGGGGACGGGGGCGCCGAGGAGGATGCGCTGGTGGAGGTGGCGGAGCTCCGGGGTGGGGTCGACGCCCAGCTCGTCGGCGAGCAGGCGGCGGACCTGGCGGTAGTGCGCCAGCGCGTCGGCCGTGCGCCCGCTGCGGTACAGGGCGGTCATCAGCAGGGCGTGGCAGCGCTCCCGCAACGGGTCCTCGGCGACCAGCGCGCGCAGTTCGGCGATGGCCTCGGCGTAGCCGCCCAGGTCGACGGTGAGGGCGACCAGGTCGAGCGTGGCACCGCGGCAGAGTTCCAGGAGGCGGGCGCGCTGGCCTTCGACGTAGCCGCCGGCCGCGCCGGCCAGCGGGGTGCCCCGGTGCAGGCCGACCGCCGCCCGTAACGCGGATGCCGCCGCCCGTTTGTCGCCGCGGCGCAATGCTTCGGTGGCGGTCACCGCGTACTGCTGGAAGATCTGCACGTCGACGGAGCCGGGCGGCGCGGTGAGCACGTATCCGCCGCCGATCCAGTCGATGCGGACGCCGTCGCGGAAGCAGAGCAGGCGGCGCAGGCGGGACAGGTACGTGCGCACGGTCGCGACCGCCGAGCTCGGCGGGTCGACCGGCCAGATCGCGTCGACGAGCTCGTCGACGGTGGTCAGCAGGCCTTCGCGGAGCAGCAGGACGGTGAGCGCGGTGCGCTGCTGCGGTGAGCCGAGCGGCACCTCACGGTCGTCGCGCCAGGCGCGGACCGGGCCCAGCAGGGCGAACGCGACCGTCACGCGGCCACCCCGCGGACCGACGCGCGCCAGTTGCGGTACTGCCTGGCGCCGATCAGTTTCCAGGCGATCCGGCCGGCCAGGGGAACCTTCTTCATGAACTCGGTGCGTTCCTCCGGGGTGGCCTCCTCGAGGATCGCGCCGAGGGCCAGGAACACCCGGTCCTTGGGCAGGCCCTCCAGGCCGTTCTTGCCGACCAGTTCCCACTCGGGAAGGCTGAGGTGCTCCTCGACCAGGGGCATGACCAGGGTTTCCTCGTCGGCCAGGTGATCCTGCAGGACCCGCTGGTGTTCGGCGAACGCGATGACCAGGTCGTCCCGGTCGACCTCGCCGGCGCCGTGCTCCCAGCGGGCCAGCAGTTCCTGGATCACGCTCAGCGTGCCGTCCAGGGCTTCGTGCTGCTTCTCCATCGTGGTCACCAGGTCGTCGTGGACCCGGGCGCGTTCGTGCAGCAGCGGCCAGATCAGTTCGTCCTCGCCGCTGTGGTGGTGATGCAGGCCGCCGATGTACTCGCGCACGACGCCGGCCAGTTGCCGCGCCCGGGCGACGTCTCCGGTCCGGACCGCGCCGACGTACTGCTGCAACTGGGCCGCTTCGCGCCGGAACACCCGATGAATCATGACCATTTCCCGGGTGTACGGCGTGCTCGTGCCAGGCAAGAGGTGCTCCTTGATCAGACTGGTGGAATGTTGCGCACGCAGTCTCCGCCCGAGCACTTGACTGTCACTTGCATCGAGATTGCCGGCCGACCCATCACAAACGTCATTGACATTCCCTGCCGAGACGAGCCGCCGTGGTGTGATCCGGGCCGCCGGCGGTCATCGTGACCTGGCGCGCCGACGGCGGCCCGGTCGGCAGTTGATCTGGCCGCTTTAATGGGCGGATGAAGGTTCTGCTGCCCGACTCCGTGGAACTCGACGTCGCGTTGCCGGCCGGCGTCACCGGTGTCACCTACGCGATCGGCGTGCCCGTCCCCGACGAGCACGCCGACGCGGAGGTGCTGGTCGTCTGGGGCAACCCGCCGGACCAGCTCGCCGACGCGGCGCGGCGACTGACCCGGCTGCGCTGGGTGCAGTCGCTGGCCGCCGGGCCGGACGCGGTGCTGCAGGCCGGCTTCGATCCGGGGATCGTGGTCACGGCCGGGCTCGGGCTGCACGACAAGACGGTCGCCGAGCACACCCTGGCCCTGCTGCTGGCCGCCGCCCGCCGGCTCAACCTGCTGGTCCGGGCCCAGATCGGGCATCGCTGGGCGGGCGAGCTGGGCGGCCTGCAACCGGTCAAGGACAACAATTGCTTCCGTACGTTGCGGGACGCGCACGTCGTGATCTGGGGCTTCGGCGGGATCGCGGCGACCCTGGCGCCGCTGTTGACGGCGCTCGGCGCTCGCGTCACCGGCGTGGCCCGCAGCGCCGGGGAGCGGCACGGCTTCCCGGTCGTGACCGACACGGAACTGCCGGAGCTGCTGCCGACCGCCGATGTGCTCGTCTCGATCCTCCCGGCGACCGCTGAGACCGTACGGAAATTGAATGAATCTGTTCTTGATCTTCTGCCGTCGCACGCCTGGGTCGTGAACGTCGGCCGGGGCAGCACGCTCGACGAGGATGCCCTGCTCAGGGCGCTGCGGTCGGGGCGGATCGCCGGGGCCGCGCTCGATGTCTTCGAGACCGAGCCGCTCCCGGCGACGTCCGGACTGTGGGACGAGGCCAACGTGATCATCACGCCGCACGCGGCCGGCGGACGTCCGCTGGGGGCGGCTGCGCTGATCGAGGAAAACCTGGCCGCGTTCCGTGAGGGTCGCTCCCTGCGGAACCGGGTCGCCTAGTTTGACCATGTAAAACAGATCGGACCTACGCGGCTGATGGGGACCGGGCCACGCGCGGCGGCCCGGCAGTCCGGCGTGCTGCTGAGCCTGGCCGCGGCGCTGGCCCTGCTGGGCATTCTGAACAGTCCGGACATGGTCCGGCGGCTGTTGCTGGTCGCCGCCTGCGACGCGGCGCTGGCTCTGGTGGCGTTCCTGTTGCCGTGGCAGCGGACCGGACGATACTCCCCGGCGGTGCTCGGGCTGGCCGGGTTCGCGGTGCTCGGGCTCTCGACCTGGTCGTTCGGTGGGGTGGCGGCCGGGACCGGGCCGTTCCTGGTGCTGCTGTACGCGTGGGCGGCGCTGCACTTCCCGCGGTGGATCCTGCTGGCCTACGTGGCGCCGGCGACGCTGGCCTACCTGCTGCCGCTGATCATTACCGGGCAGCCGCCGCTGATCCTCGGGAGCGCGGCGATCCTCATGCCGGTGGCCCTGGCGGTGGCCCTGCTGATCGAGGCGCAGGCCCGGCATCTGCGGGACGACCGGGAACGGCTGGCCCGGATCGAGCGGTGGCGGTCGGCGATGGTGAACACGCTGGCGCACGACGTGCGGGGGCCGTTGAGCTCGGTGCAGATCGTGCTGGACGAGCTGCGGGAGGATGCGTCCGGGGTGGAGGCCGGGATGCTGGACATGGCGTTGCGGCAGACGGCGCGGATCAATCGGCTGGCCGATGCGCTGCTGGACGCGCAGCGGATCGACAGTTCGGGGCGGTTGAAGCTGGATCGGCAGGAGCATCCGGCCGGGGTGCTGGTGCGGGACGCGTTGACGTATCTGCGGCCGGACGAGGACATCCGGGTCGAGGTGGATCCGTCCTTGACGATTTACGTCGACAAGCAACGCTTTGAGCAGATCTTGCTCAATTTATGCACCAACGCCCTACGGTACGGGAAAGCGCCGGTGGTGATCAGAATCGGGCGGGACGGCGGGGTCGATCGGCTCGAGGTCCGTGATCACGGGGCGGGGATCCCGGAAGGGTTGCGGGACTCGCTGTTCGGGCAGTTCGCGGTGGGCGGGCCAGAAGGGGTAGGCCTCGGCCTGTGGATCGTGCGGCAGTTCGCCCTGGCCCACGGGGGTGAGGCGGTGGCCGAACACCGCGATCCCGGGGTGGCGATGGTGGTGACCTTCCCCGTGCTCACTCGTCCTTGAAGACGGGACTGCGGCGGGCGAGGCTGGCCGCGATGCCCTCGGCCGCGTCCTTCGACGCCCAGTGCACCTTCTGCTCGGCCAGCTCATGATCGAGCGCCGCCCGCACCCGCCCGGCCAGATCCCCGCGCAGCGTCGCCCGGATCGACCGCACCGCCGCCGGTGCCGAAGCCGCGACCTCCAGCGCGAGCGCCCGTGCCGTCTCCCGGACCCGCCCCGGCTCGGCCAGCCGATCGGCCAGCCCGATCCGGAACGCCTCCTCGCCACCCACCCGCCGCGCGGTCAGCAGCATGTCGGTCGCCCGCTGCCGCCCGACCAGCTCCGGAAGCGTCACGCTGAGCCCGAACCCCTGATGGAACCCGAGCTTCGCGAAATTCGCCACGAACCGCGAACCCGCCTCGGCCACCCGGAAATCCGCCGCACAGGCCAGCCCGAGCCCACCCCCGACCGCCGTCCCCTGCACCGCCGCCACGATCGGTTTCCGCACGTCGAACAGTTGGACGGCCCGCCGGTACAGCCGCGCCGCCGCATCCACATGATCCGCCGCGAAATCCCCGCCGCCGAAATCCGCCCCGGCACAGAAATGCTTCCCCTCCGACGCCAGCAGAATCACGCGGCAGCCCGGATCCGCGTCGAACGCCCGCGCCGCATCGACGATCCCGCCGATCAGCGCCTCGTCGAAGTGGTTGGCCGGTGGCCGCCGCATCTCCAGCAGCGCCACCCCGTCGTCAACCGTCACAGAAAGATCCACAAAACCGAACCCTAAACCCCTTTGCCGTACGTGGTGAGCCCGCCGTCGCGCCGCCCGTCGCCTGTTGCCGCCCGCCGTCGCCCGCTGCCACCTGTTGCCGCCCGCCGTCGCCCGCTGCCACCTGTTGCCGCCCGCCATCGCCCGCTGCTGCCTGTTGCCGTCTGCCGCCCGCTGCCGCCCGGTCCGCCGCTGCTCCGCCGTGCTGCCCGTCGCCCGGCCCCGCGCCGCCCGCTGCCTTGGCTCGCGCTCGCGCTGCCCGCCGTCCGGGCCTGCACAACCCGGTCCGGACTCCGAGCCGTGCCGCGCCTCGCGGGCGCCCGGCTGGTGCTCACGGTTGTCGGCGGGCCCGGGCAGCGACCGTGAGCGCCAGCTGAGGCCCGCCCGTCGAGGCCCCACACACTCAAAACCCACCGCCCAAAGGGGGGCCACCTCCACGCCGATCATTCTTGCGCGGAAGGCCAAGATCATGCTGGCGGGCTGTGGATAACCGGCCACTGTGGATAACCCGAATCGGGCCTCGACGAGCCCTACGCTTTGGGTCGGGCCCGGACGTGCACCCGCTCACCCTGCGGCCCGAACAGGCTGATGATCTCGGCCGGCTCCGGACCGGGATTCAGGATCAGATGGGGGACCCGCGTGTCGAACTCAGCCGCCTCACCCGGCGTCAGGACGATGTCGTGCTCGCCGAGCCGAAGACGGATCCGCCCGCTCAGCACGTAGAGCCATTCGTACCCCTCATGGGTTTGTTGTTCGAATCCGCAGTCCGGCGCGGTCGCCGGGATGATCTGCTTGAACGCCTGCACACCACCGGGCCGGCGGGTCAGCGGGATGTACGTGTGCCCGTTGCGTTCGATCGGTCGCTGCCGCACCCGCGGGTCGCCGGTCTCCGGCGCGTCGACCAGTTCGTCGAGCGTGACCTGGTAGGCCTCGGCGAGCGGCAGCAGCAGCTCCAGGGTCGGCTTGCGGTCGCCGGATTCGAGGCGGGAGAGCGTGCTGACCGAGATCCCGGTCGTCTCGGCGAGCTGGGTGAGCGTGATGTCGCGTTTCTGCCGCAGCTCCCGCAGTCGCGGGCCGACCGAGGCCAGGGTTTTTGCCATAACAGCAAACATACTTGCCGTTCCGGGGTCGGCCGAGCGACGGTGGCGGCGACGGCGAGGAAAGGACGAGGACCATGGAGCTTACGTACGACGTGCTGGTGATCGGTGGCGGCGCGGCCGGCCTGAGCGGGGCCGTGACCCTGGCCCGCTCCCGCCGGTCGGTCCTGGTGATCGACCGTGGTGACCCGCGCAACGCCCCGGCCGGGCACGTGCACAACCTGCTGGGGCGCGAGGGCGTCCCGCCGGCCGAGCTGTACAAGGCGGGCCGGGCCGAGCTGGGGGAGTACGGCGGTGAGGTGCTCGACGGCACCGCCGAGCGGGCCGAGCGCACGGCCGACGGTTTCGTGGTGACCCTGGCCGGCGGCGAGCGGGTTCGCGGGCGGCGGCTGCTGGTCACGACCGGCCTGGTCGACGAACTGCCGGACATCCCGGGGCTGGCCGCGCGCTGGGGCGACGACGTGGCCCACTGTCCGTACTGTCACGGCTGGGAACTGCGCGGCCGGCGGATCGGGGTGCTGGCCACGGGTGCGCTCAGCCTGCACCAGGCGCAGATGTGGCGGCAGCTCAGCGACGACGTGGTGTACCTGCTCAACGGCGGGCCGGAGCCGTCGCCCGAGCAGGCCGAGCAGCTGGCGGCCCGGAAGATCCCGCTGGTGCGGGAGCCGGTCGAGGAGGTGGTGGCCGAGGACGGGCGGATCACCGCCGTACGTCTGAAGGGTGGCCGTTCTCTCGGTCTGGAGGTGATCGTGGTCGGCCCGCGGTTCGTGGCCCGGTCGGAGTTCCTCGGGTCGCTCGGGCTCGAACCGGTCCCGATGGAGATGAACGGGCACGTCATGGGCGTGCGGATCCCGGCCGAGGAGACCGGCGCGACGTCGGTGCCCGGCGTGTGGGTGGCCGGCAACGTCACCAACCTGGGCGCGACCGTGGCGGTCGCGGCGGCGGCCGGGCAGACCGCCGGCGCGATGATCAACATGGATCTGATCGCCGAGGAGACCGGGGCCGCGGTCGCCGAGTACCGCCGGCAGCAGGAGACGTTGTTCGAGGCCGACGCCTGGGAGGAACGCTACCGGGCCAAGGACTCGATCTGGAGCGGTAAGCCCAACGTGCAGCTGGTGGCCGAGGCGGCCGGGCTGCCGGCCGGGCGGGCGCTGGACGTCGGCTGCGGCGAGGGAGCCGACGCGGTCTGGCTGGCCGAGCGCGGCTGGCGGGTCACCGGGGTGGACATCTCATCGGTGGCGCTGCTGCGGGCGGCCGGGCACGCGGCGTCCGCCGGGCTGGCCGACCGGATCACGTTCACCCAGGCCGACCTGCGGGAACAGGCGCCCGAGAGGCGGGCCTACGACCTGGTGTCGGCGCACTTCATGCACCTGCCGGCGGAACCGCGGCGGGAGTTGTACGCGCGGCTGGCGGGTGCGGTCAAGCTCGGCGGGACCCTGCTGATCGTCGGGCATCACCCGGACGACCTGGCCACCGCACCGCGGCCGATGCACTTTCCGGACATGATGTTCACCGCCGAGGAGTTGGCGGCCGAACTGGACCCGGCCGAGTGGGAGGTGACGACCACCGCCAAGCGGGCGCGCGAGGGCCACGACGGCATCATCCACGACACGGTGCTGGTGGCCCGCCGCAAGTGGTGACCCCGTGAGGGGCGCCGCCCAGGACCCGGCCCGCGCCCGGAGCGAGCCGCGACCGGCGCCGAGGTGCGGTGCAGGGTTGGTCGCGCGTGGGCGGGGCCGAACGGCGGGTGAGGGCTGGGCTGCGAGTGAGGGCTGGGCCGTAGCGGGGCCGGGCCGTAGGCGATAAGGCGCAAACGCGGGTGTCTTTCGGACGAATCGCCAGCAAGGGATCGGTTGCCTTGCTGCAATGGGCACATGCGGCCGGAAGATGCAGAAGGACAGAGCGGGCCGGGCGACGACGCTCGCGCGGCCCTCGCCGGCTGGCGTGACGGGATCGCCGACCCCAGCGCCGCCGACCGGCTCATCGACCTGCCGCGGGCCGGGGCCGACCTGGTGGAGATCACCGGGCCGGGCCCCGAGGTCGTCCTCGACCGCCTGCGTCAGGGACGTGACTGGTCCTTCGGGGGCGGCGGTGACTCGCTGCGGACCGAGCCGGCCGCCGATGCGCTGCAGACCCTGCTGCGGCACCTGCGACGGCATTCGCACCAGGAGAGCCTGGACCGCGGCGAGGACGTGCTGCACCTGGCCACCGGCCTGCTGCACTGGCAGGACGCGGCCGGGGCCGCGCACGCCAGCCCGGTGCTGCTCACCCCGGTCGACCTGGTGGCGCTCGGCCCGGGCGACGTGCCGCGGCTGCGTGCCGCCACCGGCGACCCGGTGCTCAACCCGGCCCTGGCCCGCCGCCTGCGCGAACTCGGCGTCGAGCTGACCGGCGACCTCGACGCCCTGCGCGAGCTGATCGCAGGCGACCGCCCGGCAAATGCGGGCGGCGCACATCAGCGGCCGGCAAACGCGGGCGGCGCACATCAGCGGCCGGCGAGCGAGGGCGGCGCGCATCAGAAGCCCGCGAGCGCGGGCGGCGCACATCAACGGCCGGCGAGCGAGCGGATCACCAAGGGCTGGCGGGTGGCCGACACGGTGGTGCTGGCCACCTTCGACCTGGCCGCGGAGGCGATCCGGCAGGATCTGGCCGAGCATGAGGCGGAGATCCTGGAGCATCCGGTGGTGCGGGCGCTGGCCGCCGAGGACGGGAACTTCGGGTTCGAGCCGGGTGGCATCGACGACGACGTGCCGCTGCTGCTGGACGCGGACGCCGACCAGCGGGTGTGTGTCACCGCCGCGCTGGCCGGGCACAGTTTTGTGATCGACGGGCCGCCCGGGACCGGGAAGTCGCAGACCGTGGCCAACATGATCGGGGCGCTGACCCACGCCGGGAAGCGGGTGCTGTTCGTCTCCGAGACGGCGTCCGCGCTCGACGTGGTGCAGCACCGGCTGGCCGCCGCCGGGCTCGGGAACTACCTGCTCGACCTGCACGGGCGGCGGGCCGGTCGGCGTCAGGTGGCGTCGGCGCTGGCCGCGGCCCTGGAGGCGGTTCCGCTGCCGTCGCCCGGGATGGACGAACTGGACCGGGAGACGCTGCGGGAACGCCGGGAGCGGCTCACCTCGTACGCGCAGGCCTTGAACGAAATCAGGGAACCTCTGGGGCAGAGCCTCCATACGATCCTGGGTCGCCATGCTCTTCTCGACGGTGTGCCGGAGAGCCCGGCGGCGGCGCCGGCGGCGCTCGGCCTGACCGAGAATGCGCTGGAACGGATCCGGGACGCGGCCGAGCGGCTGCGGAACGCCTGGCGGCCGGCGACCGAGCGCAGCGGTTTCCGCTGGCGCGAGGTGATGGAGAGAGGTCCGCTGGACGCCGCGCTGGAGGAGGCGCAGCTCGCGCTGGACGTGCTGACCGAGGCGACCGACGCGTTCGGGCCGCTCGCGACCGCGTTCCACGTGCGGCTGCCGGTCGACGCGGCCGACCTGTCGGAGCTGGCCAAGCATGCCGCGACCCGCCCCGAGGCGGCCGCCGACCACTGGCTGACCGTGGCCACGCTGCGTCCGATCCGGGAGGCCGCGGAGACCCTGACCCGGCTGATCGACGACGTCCGGCAGGCCGAGGAGCAGGCCCGGTCCCGCACCGGGCTGAGCGCCGCCGAACTCGCCCAGCAGCAGGTCGCCGCGCTGCCCGAGCAGCCCGAGCTGGATCCGCCCGCGGTGGCGCTGGCCCCGCTGACCGCGGCCGCGGCCAAGGCCACGGCCGGGCGGTTCGCCGCCGACGCGGACGACCTGGAGCATCAGCAGAAGGCGCTGGACCGGATCACCGGCCGGCTCGGCCTGCCCGACGTGGTCACGTTCTCCGACGTCGAGTTGGTCACCGTGGTCGCCGAGCTGGGCGCCCGGGCCGACAAGCCGGAGGCGGCCTGGTTCGGGCCGGGGGCGCAGGCCAACGTGCACGCGGCGGCGGGCGCGCTGCGGCGGCACGTCGAGGCGGTCGCCGCGGCCCGGGCGCAGGCCCGCGAGTACTTCACCGAGGCCGTCCTGCACGAGCCGGTCGAGGATCTGGCCGAGCGGTTCGCAACCGTGCACCGGGGTGTGCGGAAACTGCTGGCCGGGCACCGCTGGGACAAGGAGACCGTAGTCGCGCTGGCCGAGCCGGGGGTCAGCGCCGACGAGGCGGTCGCCCACCTGCCGCTCGCGGTCGCCTGGCGGCGGGCCAACGAGGGACTGACCGCGGCCGAACGGCAGAACGCGCCGCTGCTCGGCCGCTACTGGCGGCGGCTGGACACCGACTTCCTGGCGATCGGCCGGGCGCTGGAGACGGTCGGCGAGGTGCTGCGGGTGACACCGCCCGAGGCACTCGCCGCGGTGATCGACTACGTCTGCAACCGCAGCGACACCGAGCTGTCGCGGGTGGTCGGCGAGGCCCGGGACGTGTTCCGGCACTGGCGGTCCTCGCTGCGGCCGGTGCCCGAGGCGGCGGCCCGGCCCGAGCTCGCGCACGGTCCGGTCACGGCCGCCGTCGAGTGGCTGCGGGCCCAGGTCGGACCGCTGCGGGCGGTGGCCGAGACGGTCGGTCAGCTCACCACGGTCGCGGGCCGCGAACTGGACCTGGCCACGGCGGCCGAGATCGCCGCGGCCCGGAAACGGGTGGTGGACACCGCGCGGGCGCTGGACGAGGCGTCGCCCGGACTGCAGGCGGCGCTCGGGGAGATGTTCCGCGGTCGCGACACCGACCTGCGGGCGATCGACCGGGCCCTGGACTGGGTGGCGCAGGCCCGCGCGCTGCGGACCGGCACCGACGCGGCCCTCACGGCCGACCAGGCGGCGGCGCTGCGCTGCACCCGCAACCCCGACCTGTCGGACTTCATCGAGCTGTGGCAGGAGGCCCGCCGGCGGATCATCGACGCGTTCGGGCCGGCCCGGCAGGTCCGGCTCGGCACCAGCCTGGACCGCTACGAGACCGCCCGTGACCTGCTGCGCGACCTGCGCGACGACGACACCGGCCAGCGTGAGTGGTTCGAGTACCTGGCCGCGCGTGAGGTGCTGGCCGAGCACGGCCTGGACACGGTCATCGACTACTGCGCCGACCACGGCATCCCGGCCGGCCGGCTCGGTGCGGTGATCGAGCGGACCGTGTACCGGGCCTGGGCCGACGCGGTCATCGCGGGCGACGAACGCCTGGAACCGCCGGCCGCGATCGAACGCAACGAGATGGTCGAGGAGTTCCGCCGGCTCGACGCCGACCTGGCCCAGGACGCGGCCGGCACCATCATCGAGGCCCTCAACGCGCGCCGCCCCGCGGTCACCGCCGACGGTGCGCCCGCGCTCATCCGCGCCGAGGGGTTGCGCCAGGACGGCCATCTTCCGGTCAAAGACCTTCTTGAGCGTACGTGGGAGGCCACCGCCGCTCTCAAACCGTGCTTCGTGATGCCGCCCGCCGCGGTCAGCCGCTACCTGCCGGCCGGCCGCCGGTTCGACGTCGTGATCATCGACGAGGCGTCCCGGATGACCCCGGCCGCGGCGGTCGCCTGCGCCTACCGCGGCGAGTCGCTGATCGTCATCGGCGACGACGCGCAGCTGGCCCCGGCCAACGGGCGCGAGTCGGTGCTGGTGGCCGCCAACGACTCGGCCGCGTTCACCCGGCTCGCCCTGACCCGGCACTACCGCAGCCGGCACGAGTCGCTCATCGGCTTCGCCAACCACACCTTCTACCAGGACCGGCTGGTCACGTTCCCGAGCGCGCACCCGGCCGGCCCCGACCTCGGCCTGGAACTGCTGCCGGCGGTCGACGCGCCGGTGGAGGCGGCCCTGGTCGCCGAGCGGGTCGCGCATCACTTCAGCACCCGGCCGACGTTGTCCCTGGGCGTGGTCACGCTGACCACGGGCCAGGCCGACGCGGTCGCCGACGCCGTCGAGACGGTGCTCGGCGCCCGGCCCGACCTGGAACGTTTCCTCGGCGACGACCCGCTGACCGGGTTCTTCGTCAAGCCCGCGGACGCCGTCCAGGGCGACGAGCGCGACGTGATCATCCTGTCCACCGGGCCGGACCTGGCCGCGGCCGGCGGTCCGGCCGGCGCCCGCCGCCTCGACGTGGCGATCACCCGGGCCCGCCAGCGGGTGGAGGTCGTCACCGCGATCGCCGAGGCGCGACGCGAGGAACCGGCCGACGAGGGCGAACGCCGCCTCGCCGCCTACCTGGACCTGGCCGGCGCCCCGCAGGACCCGGCCGAGCTGTCCCCGCTGGCCGCCTCGGTCGCCGCCGTCGCCGAGAAGTGGGGCTACACGGTCACGCGCCAGGTCGGCACGGGGCGATGCCGCATCGAGATCGGTGTCCGGCACGCCGGCGTCGACGCGTACGCGCTCGGGGTGCAGTGCGACGGCCCCGGCTACGCCGCGCTCGCGACCGCGCGTGACCGCGACCGGCTGCAGGAGCAGGTGCTGCACGGACTCGGCTGGCACCTGCACCGCGTCTGGAGCGTCGCCTGGTTCCGCGACCGCGCCGAGGAGGAGGGCCGGCTGCGGGCCGCCGTCGAGAACGCCCTCGCGGTCCCCGACGTGTTCGCCGAACCCGACCTCGACCTGGTCACCCGGCCCGCGCAGCCACCCGAGTGGGCGCTGCCCTACCGGCACGCGACGCTGGAGCCGCTGCCACCGGCCGCGCGGGTCAACGACGCCGTGGTGCGGGCGTTGCTCGTCCGTACCGTCGAACGAATCGCCGAGGTGGAAGGGCCCGTCCACATCGCCGTGCTGGTCCGCGGGATCCGCGAGGCGTGGGGCATCAGCCGCGTCACGCAGGCGGTCCGGCAGGCCATCGAATCGGCCGTCCAAGAATCAACGGCTTCCTTCGACGGTACGTTCGTGACGGCGGCCGACGCACCGATCCCGGCCGTGCGCGTGCCCGGCGACGGCGTGGCCCGCAAACCGGAACAGGTCGCCGAGTCCGAGCTGCAGCTGGCCCTGGAATACCTGGTGCTCGACGCCGGGCTGGTCGAGAGCGACGACCTGATCGCGGCGGCGGCGCGACTGTTCGGGTGGAGCTCGAACAAGGCCGGGTCCGCACGGCTCGCCGCGATGCTCGACGACCTGGTGGCCGGCGGGCGGCTCATCGCCCACCGCAACGGGCTGATCGCCGCCCCGGAGAACGACCTGCTCGACCTGCCCGACCCGGCCACCCTGCCCCGCCGCGAGGACACCACCCCGGTCGGCCTGGACACCCCGGAGGACGCGGCCCGCCGCTGACCCGCCCGGATCCGGGAGCGGTCAGCGGGGCAGGTCGCGGGTGACGACCTTGCCGGTGGCGTTGCGGGGCAGCGCGTCCAGGAAGATCACGTCGCGAGGGACGCTGAAACGGGCCCGGTGGTGGCGCACGTGCTCACGCACGGCCTCCGGGTCCAGGGTCTCCTCGTCGCGCAGGACCAGGTAGGCGGCGAGGCGCTGCCCGTACTCCTGGTCGGGGACGCCGATCACCGCGCACTCGCGCACCTGGGGGAGGTCGGCCAGCAGGCCCTCGACCTCGGCCGGGTACACGTTCTCACCGCCCGAGACGATCATGTCGTCCTCGCGGCCGTCCACGTAGACCCGGCCGGCGGCGTCGACGTGCCCGAGGTCGCCGGTGGCCAGAAGACCCTCGTGCATGGTTTTCGAGGCGCCGTTCGTGTAACCCTCGAAAAGCATCTCGTTGCCGACGAAAAGGCGCCCGACCGCACCGGCGGGAACCGGTTTCCCGTCGTCGCCGAGCACCGCCACCCGCGTACCGTAAGGCGGTTTTCCGGCGGTGTTCGGCGCGTGACGCAGATCGGCCGGAGTGGCGATGGACGCCCACGACGCCTCGGTCGAACCGTAGAGGTTGTAGAGAACGTCGCCGTAACGGTCCATGAAACGCGTGGCCAGGCCGCCCGGCAGTGCCGAACCGCTGACCGCGACCACCCGCAACGCCGGTTTCCGGTCCGGGTCGGGCAATTCCATGAACTGCTGGACCATGACCGGGACGGCGATCATCGCGGTGCAGGAATGGCGCACCAGATCGTCCAGAACGGCGGCCGGTTCGAACCTGCGGCGCAGAACGATCGTGGCGCGCAGGGCGAGAGCGATCTGCAGCCCGGCGAAACCCCACGTGTGGAACAGCGGGGCGGCGATCAGGACGCGTTCCCGGGCGCGCAGCGGAATGCGATCGATCACCGAGCAGAGCGGGCGGAATCCACCGGGCGTCGGGCGTCGGGCGCCTTTCGGGACGCCGGTGGTCCCGGACGTGAGCACAATGGTGCGGCCCGGCCGTTCCGGCGGTGCCGAACGCGCCACCGGCGCGCCCGCGATCAATTCCTCGAAACGGGCCTCGTCGATCTTCTCGACGCCCTCGACCAGGGCGACCCGCCCGGCGAACTCGTCGTCGAAGAGCAGCGCCCGCAAGCCCTGATCCGCGGCCGCGGTCGCCAGCTGGTTCGGCGAGAGACCGGTGTTCATCAGGACCGGATCGGCGCCGAGCGTGGTCACCCCGATCAGCGCCTCGATCATCCGGGCCGAGTTCCGGCACAGAAGACCGACCCGTTCCCCCGGCTTCACCGGAAGGCCACGGGCCAGCCTCTCGGCCCGGGCCAACAATTGCGCGTACGTGATCTGCCGCTGATCGTCGACGACCGCGATCTGCCGCGGACTGCGGGCGGCGGCCTGCCGCAATTCGCCGGCCAGCCCGAAACCCCACCGGCCGAGCGCGGCGAACTGCTGAACGATCCGGACCGGACTACCGGGGTTCAGCAGTCCGCGCCGCAGCATCGTGCCGCCGACGAAAACGGCGTCCATCAGCGGATCTGCATGCCGGAGATGGCGCGGGAGATGACCAGTCGCTGAATCTCCGAGGTGCCCTCGAAAATGGTGTAGATCTTGGCGTCCCGGAACATCCGCTCGACCGGGTGCTCGCGCAGATAACCGGCGCCGCCGAGAATCTGCACCGCTTTCTCGGTGACCGCGACCGCGACCTCGCCCGCCTTCAGTTTCGACATCGAACCCTCACCGGCGGTGAACGGCTTGTCGTTACGGCCCATCCACGCGGCCCGCCAGACGAGCAGCCGGGCGGCGTCGATCTCCATCCGCATGTCCGCGAGGGCGAACGCGATCGCCTGGTTCTCGATGATCGGACGGCCGAACGCGACCCGGTTCTTCGCGTATTCGAGCGCGTACTCATAGGCGGCGCGAGCGATGCCGATGGCCTGCGCACCGACCGCCGGGCGCGACAGTTCGAACGTACGCATAGCGGCATTCTTGTTCTTGGGAGCGGCGTTGCGAGCGCGGTCCAACCGCTCGTCGAGGGCGTCCTTGCCGCCGAGCAGGCAACTTCCCGGGATACGGACGTCGTCGAGGAAGACGTCGGCGGTGTGCGAGGCGCGCAGGCCCAGCTTCTTCAACTTCTTGGTGCCGGCCAGGCCCTTCGTGCCCGGCGGGACGACGAACGCGGCCTGGCCGCGCGAGCCCAGCGCCGGATCCACACTGGCGGTGACGACGTGGACGTCGGCGATGCCGCCGTTCGTCGCATACGCCTTCTGGCCGGTGAGCACCCACTCGTCGGTGGCCTCGTGGTAGACGGCGCGGGACTTCATGGCCGAGACGTCCGAACCGGCCTCCGGCTCGGTCGAGCAGAACGCGGCCACCTTCGGATCGTCGGCGTCCCCGAAACACTGCGGCACCCACTCGACCAGCTGCTCCGGCGTGCCCGACCCGTAGATCGCGGCCACCGCCAGCGACGTGCCCGAGATGGCCATGCCGATGCCGCCGTCACCCCAGAAGAGCTCCTCGTTGGCGATCGGCAGGGAGAGCCCGGTGTTGTCGGACCAGGTGTTGATCAGGAACTCGAAGCCGTAGAGCCCGATCTTGGCGGCCTCCTGCAGCACCGGCCAGGGCGTTTCCTCACGCTCGTCCCACTCGGCGGCGGCCGGGCGGATGACCTGCTCGGCGAAGCCGTGCACCCAGTCGCGCAGGTCCGATTGTTCCTCGTTGAGATCGAGCCAGAACTCCACAGCGGTGCCCATTCTCTTCCGGTGTGACGCTTACTTAACTCGCCAGTAACTCTATGGGCGCGTAACCCGCATCACAACCCCCCGGGGTTTTCCACTGCGGTGTCGAGGTGGAGCCGCTCGCCCGGATGTTCCAAGTAGTGCTTGAGTGCCTGATACGCCGGCAGTGCGTCGGGCCGGAGCCACTGCGCGCGAATGATCATGAGGGGGAGACCTTCGGCTTTGGGGCCGAGCGGGCCGCCATGCCGGCGTATCCGGGTTGCGCCGGCCGGGCCGGCCACAACCGCGATCCAGGGCGATGGTCCGGGTACGGGCCGAACCCCGCTGATCGCCTCCCACGGCACGAAGTGCTCGACATACAGCGACCGGTGGTAGACCCCGGTGGACGTCAGCACGACCGTGCCCGGCGCCAGACGCAGCATGACGATGAGGAGCCAGGCGAGATAGATCCCCGGGGCGGCGAAGAGCGCGGCCACCGCCCAGCCGGACGAGGTGCCGCCGAGGGCGGACGCGGACGCGGCGCCCGCGAGCCCGAGAACGGTCAGGGCGAGCGTGACCGCCAGGCAGTAGTACAACCATCGGGAGTAGGTGAAGGCCAGACCTCGTTCGCCCCGGTCGTTGACGCCCTCCACGGAGGGCCGGGCTGACGGTTCCGGCCGGCGCATGGTCATGATGCCCGGGACGGCGAGGTGAGCGAGGAGCAGGGCGCCACCTCCGAAGGCCACCGCTTCGGTGACCCCACCGTCGAGGGCGCTGCCCACCGCGAGGAATGCCGCGGTGAGTCCGAGGAGGACACACCCGGCGAGCGAGAGAATCCGGCCGACGCTCCGTCGCGCCCGAGGCCACCCGTCCGGCGGATCTTGAATCGGCAACATGTCGCATTCGCCTCTGCTGTGTCGACTAGAAGATAGAGTCCCAGACTTTCCTGGCGCTGTGCGCGACGGCGCCGCCCGCATCGGTGAGGCCATGCCCGACGGCCGCGAAACCGTCCTCGATCGCGTCCTTCGTGCCCTGCGAAAGATCGTCGTAGACAGCGTCGGCGGCCCCACTGGCCAGCATTCCCCCGACGACCCCAATGGCGGCGCCGGCCACCGTTCCGACGCCGGGGAAGACCGAACCCAGTGCCGCGCCCGCGGCCGCGGCTCCCAGCAGGCCGCTCGTACCGCTGATGATCGCCTTGCCGACCGGCTTACCGGTCTTGATGTCGTAGCCGACGTCGACCGCGGTGACGGCCAGTCCGATGAGCGGCAGTCGGGCTTCGACCTTGCTGCCCGCCCTCAGCGCGGACCGCTGCCACGTGTCCGACTCCAGGTACCTGGTCCAGGAGAGAGCATTCAGCGCCTTCGCCTCGGCACTACCACCCGGCGCCTTCAGGTATCGCGCGGCGGCCGTCCGGGATTCCTCCATCATCGCGGCACCCTGCGCCTTCAGGACGCTGACGTGCTTCTGCGCGAGTGCGCCGACGATCCCGTCGTTGACGAAGCCGGCGGCCACGAGCACGGGCTTCGACCGGAGGTCCCCGAGTACGTTCGTCAGCGTGGCCCTGGCCAGGTCAAGGCCGTTCCGGGCCCAGGCGGCCTGCTCCTCGGCCTGTGCGTAGGTCGTTAGCCTCGCCTGATGATCCTCGGTGCCGGTGGACTCCGCTTCCGCCGGCGCTTCGGCCCGGGCGGGGCCGGGGTCGAGGATCGTGTCGCCGTCGAGGTGCAGGCCGCCGTCACGCGCGATCTCCCGGGCCTGCTCCATACCGCTCCGCGCGGTGACCAGCCCATCCGCGTATGCGTGAAAGGCTGTTGCCACTCGATCGACGTCACCGCGGAGCGCGTCGGCGTCGCGCCCGCCGGTGTCCATGCGGTCGCGGAAGACCGGGCCGGCGTCGCCCCGCCAGCCTGATTCCGCTTCGTCGCGGGCCGCGAACAGACCGGTGACCGCGTTGTCGACCGCGGTCGACAACTGGCGGCCGAGCCAGTCGGCCGACGCCCGGATGCTGACGGGATCGCCCTCGACGCGGGTGTCGATCGGCATCATGGCCCCCAGAACGACTGTGCTGCGGCCTCGTCCTGGTTCTCGAACTTGCGCCGGGCCTCGGAGGCTTCCTCTCCGGCGACTTTCATGCCGAGCACGAGGTTTCCGGCGCCCTCCGTCAGATGAGCGAGAGCCGCGGCCATGAGACCGGAGACCTCGCCGGCGTCCGGTGGACCGGGCGACGCCTTGCCCACGGCGTCCAGGGCGTCGGCCACCCTGCTCAGCTGCCCGGCGATCTGCTCCAGAGTGGGCAGGTCGACCGAGGTCACCTCGGCCATCAGCGCTCCTCCTCGGTCCGGCGCAACTCCTCGGGGATGTCGACGTCGAGCAGGACGAGTGCGAAACCGGTGGCCGAGCGGACCCGATCCAGGTCGGAGGTGAGCAGGACCGTCCAGGGCTGGGCGGCTCCGCAATGCTCGATCAGCCGGTCCATCGCCGAGTAGACGAGCAGCGCGAGCAGTCCGTCGCCGGTCGCCCGCAGGTCGATCGTCAGTTCGTCCGTGTCCTGCGCCGGCGCGCAGGGCACATACACCACGGGTGGGAACATCGGCATCTCGAACCTCCCTGCTGCTCGTATCCCCGTTCGTGGATACGCCGGCAGGCCCGGTTCGGTTCGGCCCGGTCAGCCGTGGCCGAGCCGGGAACTCGGCCTGTTCCGGTCGGCCGGCGGCGGCCCGCCGGTCCACCCGATGCGCATGCCGACCACCTTGAGCCGCTGCGCAGCCTTGCTCGATCCCGTCGAGAGCTGTTCGTTCGTCCTCAACCGAGAAATAATCTTCCGAAAGTTTCGGAGGCTGCCAACTGCGGATTTGCCGGCTGAACCGGTTGAGGTTTCCGATACATGTCGGTAACGTTTCGAGCGGCTTCGATAAGGGTCGATGCCTCCAGATCCCCGACTGGAGCTTCCGATGAGACGAAAGCACGCCATCCTCACCGTCCTGACGACCGGCGCTCTCGCCGCGGCGGCCGTCCTCACCGTCACGCCCAGCGCGAATGCGGCGACCACGCTGGGCTCGGCCGCCTCGGCCAAGGGCAAGTATTTCGGCACGGCCGCCGCGGCCTACAAGTTCAGCGATTCGGTCTACACCGGGATCCTGGACCGCGAGTTCACCATGGTCACGCCCGAGAACGAGATGAAGTGGGACGCGACCGAGCCGTCGCAGAACTCGTTCAGCTACTCCAGCGCCGACACCATCGTGAACCGGGCCAAGGCCAACGGGCAGCGGGTCCGCGGGCACGCCCTGGCCTGGCACTCGCAGCAGCCGGGCTGGGTGTCGTCGCTCTCCGGCACCGCACTGCGCAACGCGATGATCAACCACATCACCAACGTCGCCACCCACTACAAGGGTCAGTTGTACGCCTGGGACGTGGTCAACGAGGCCTTCTCCGACAACGGGGACGGCTCCCGCCGCAGCTCCAACCTGCAGAACACCGGCAACGACTGGATCGAGGTCGCGTTCAAGACGGCGCGGGCGGCCGACTCCACGGCCAAGCTCTGCTACAACGACTACAACACCGACGGGGTCAACGCGAAGAGCACGGCCGTCTACAACATGGTCAAGGACTTCCTGGCCCGGGGCGTGCCGATCGACTGCGTGGGTTTCCAGTCGCACATCAACTCGGCGTCGCCGCTGCCCAGCGACTACCAGGCGAACCTGCAGCGCTTCGCCGACCTGGGCGTCGAGGTGCAGATCACCGAGCTGGACATCGCCGGGTCGGGCAGCGCGCAGGCCACCACGTACGCGAATGTGGTCAAGGCTTGTCTCGCGGTCACCAAGTGTGCCGGGATCACGGTGTGGGGGATCCGCGACTCGGACTCGTGGCGGTCCGGTGACACCCCGCTGCTCTTCGACAACAGCGGGAACCCGAAGGCCGCCTACAACTCGGTGATCTCCGCGTTCGGCGCGACCACGAGCAGCCCGTCGGCGAGCGTCAGCCCGTCGGTCAGCGTCAGCCCGTCGACCAGCACCTCACCGGGCACCGGCGGCGCCTGCACGGCGACCTTCAGCAACAACGCCTGGACCGGCGGCTTCGTCACCACGGTCACGGTCAAGGCCGGATCCAGCGTGTTGAACGGCTGGCGGGTCGGCATCACGCTGCCCTCCGGCGCCGCGATCACCAACTCGTGGAGCACCACGGCGAGCGGGTCCAGCGGCGCGGTGACGTTCAGCAACGTCAACTACAACGGGAGTGTCGCGGCCGGCGCCAGCACCAGCTTCGGCTTCCAAGGCACAGGATCAGCCCCTTCCGGTACGGCGTCCTGCAGCGCCTGACCGTCGTCCAGCGCCTGGCCGGATGCTCCCGGTCCGGCCAGGCGCGCGCCGGGTCAGCGTTCCAGGATCGCCACCACGCCCTGACCGCCCGCGGCGCAGATCGAGATCAGCCCGCGGCCCGAACCCCTGGTCGCCAGCAGCTTGGCCAGGGTCGCGACGATCCGGCCGCCGGTCGCCGCGAACGGGTGCCCGGCGGCCAGGGACGAGCCGTTGACGTTCAGCCTGCTCCGGTCGATCGAGCCCAGCGGCGCGTCCAGACCCAGCTTCTCCTTGCAGAACTGCGGCGACTCCCACGCGGCCAGCGTGGACAACACCTGCGAGGCGAACGCCTCGTGGATCTCGTAGTAGTCGAAATCCTGCAGCGTGAGCCCGTTGCGGGCGAGCATCCGGGGCACCGCGTAGGCCGGCGCCATCAGCAGACCCTCGTCACCGTGCACGTAGTCCACGGCCGCCGCCTCGGAGTCGGCGAACCAGGCCAGCACCGGCAGCGAGTGCGCCGCCGCCCACTCCTCGGAGGCCAGCAGCACCGTCGACGCGCCGTCGGTCAGCGGCGTCGAGTTGCCCGCCGTCATCGTCGCGTTCTCCTTGCCGTACACCGGCTTGAGCTTGGCCAGCTTCTCCAGGGAGCTGTCGGCCCGCAGGTTCTGATCACGGGTCAGTCCCAGATAGGGCGTCAGAAGATCATCGAAAAAGCCGCTCTCGTACGCCGCGGCCAGGTGCTGATGCGAGGCCAGCGCCAATTCGTCCTGCGCCTCGCGGCTCACGTTCCAGGTCACGGCGGTGAGCGCGGCGTGCTCGCCCATCGACAGCCCGGTGCGCGGCTCGGCGTTGCGCGGGATCTCCGGCTTGAGCGCCTGCTGCGGGCGCAGCTTGGCCACCGCCTTGAGCCGCTGCCCGAGGGTCCGGGCCCGGTTCAGCTCCAGCAGCGCCTGGCGCATGTCCTCGTTGACCTGCAGCGGCGCGTCCGAAGTGGTGTCCACGCCGCCGGCCACACCCACGTCGATCTGACCGAGCGCGATCTTGTTGGCGACCAGGATCGCCGCTTCCAGGCCGGTGCCGCAGGCCTGCTGGATGTCGTACGCCGGCGTCCGCGGGTCGAGGCGCGAACCCAGCACCACCTCGCGGGTCAGGTTGAAGTCCCGCGAGTGCTTGAGGACGGCGCCGGCCACGACCTCGCCGAGACGCTCGCCGGCCAGCCCGAACCGGGCGATCAACCCGTCCAGCGCGGCGGTCAGCATGTCCTGGTTCGAGGCGGCGGCATATTTACTGTTGGACCGGGCGAACGGGATACGGTTACCGCCCAGGACGGCGACGCGGCGCACGGTCGGCACAGCGATCCTCCACACATTGACGTCTGATTTTGTCTACAACCCTGAAGCTACTGACCGGTAGGGTACTCGCATGGCTGACAGGTACGCGAACTTCGCCAACTCCGGACTCGGCCGGACCGTGGTCAAGCGCCTCGGGCTGCCCGACCCGCCCCGGCTGCGACGCTACCGTGCCGGAGATCCGGTCGTCGCCGGTCCGGTGCTGCTCGGGGCCGCGCCCGGCGGACGCCTCGCCGCCCCCGTCGGCAAGCTGCTGGAGAGCATCGGCGCGGACGTGACCGAGACCGGCACGGCCGGCGCGAGGTACGCCGCCCTGGTCTTCGACGCGACCGGGATCACCGACTCCACCGGGCTTCGCGCCCTGTTCGACTTCTTCCATCCGTACGCGCGCAGTCTGGATCTTTCCGGAAGGGTGATCGTGCTGGGGTCGCCGCCGGAAGCGGCGGCCGGCCCGAAGGAGGCGACCGCGCAGCGGAGCCTTGAGGGTCTGACGCGCAGCATCGGCAAGGAGTTCGGCCGCGGCGTCACCGCCCAGCTCGTCTACGTGGCGCCGGGCGGCGAGCAGGCCGTCGAGTCGACGCTGCGATTCCTGCTCAGCGGGCGCTCGGCCTACGTGTCCGGTCAGGTCGTCCGGGTCGGCGCCGGCACCGCGCCCGCGCCCGCCGACTGGGAGAAACCCCTCGCCGGCAAGCTCGCCCTGGTCACCGGCGCGGCCCGGGGCATCGGCGCGTCGATCGCGGCGACCCTGGCCCGCGACGGCGCCGAGGTGATCGCGCTGGACGTGCCCGGCGCCGGCGACGCGCTGGCCGACGTGGCCAACCGGGCCCGCGGACGCGCCCTGCAACTGGACCTGACCGCCGAGGACGCGCCGTCCCGGCTGGCCGGATACCTCGCTACCGGCCCGCACGGCGGTGTCGACATCGTCGTGCACAACGCGGGCATCACCCGCGACAAGACGATCTTCAAGATGGACGAGAGTCGCTGGGACTCGGTGATCGGGGTCAACCTGACCGCGCCCGAACGGGTCAACGACCTGCTCCTCGAACAGCGGCTGATCAAACGCGGCGGCCGGATCGTCGGCGTCGCCTCGATCGCCGGCATCGCCGGGAACCGGGGACAGACCAACTACGCGACCAGCAAAG
Organism: Actinoplanes sp. HUAS TT8; assembly: GCF_051380535.1. Taxonomy (NCBI): domain Bacteria; kingdom Bacillati; phylum Actinomycetota; class Actinomycetes; order Micromonosporales; family Micromonosporaceae; genus Actinoplanes; species Actinoplanes sp. HUAS TT8. The sequence continues at coordinate 1,004,272 of NZ_CP195646.1, forward strand.
CCGGCGTGATCGGGCTCGTCCGGTCCACCGCCCCCACGCTGCTCGACCGCGACATCACGATCAACGCGGTGGCGCCCGGCTTCATCGAGACCGCGATGACCGCCAAGATGCCGATCGGGCTGCGCGAGGCCGGCCGCCGGCTCAACAGCATGTCCCAGGGCGGCCTGCCGATCGACGTGGCCGAGACGATCGCCTGGTTCGCGTCACCCGGCTCGGCGACCATCACCGGGAACGTCGTCCGGGTGTGCGGCCAGAGCCTGCTGGGAGCCTGACATGGTGGCGGTGGTCGAACTGAGCGAGGGCCCGGGCGTCGGTGCGGCGTACGCCAAAGCCGCCCTCGGCGTGCTGCGCCGCGGCGGGACGACCCTGCCGGACGTAGAACTGGTGCACCGCGGGGTGACCGTCGCCCGCACCCACCTGGCTCGGTACGACCGGGTGTGCGGGCTGCGGCTGACCGACACGCTGCCGGCCACCTACCCGCACATCCTGGCGTTCCCCCTGGCGATGCGACTCATGTCGGCGGCCGACTTCCCGCTGCCGATGATCGGGCTGGTCCACGTCACCAACCGGATCACCGTGCACCGGCCGATCGACGCGGGGGAGCGGCTCGACCTCACCGTCCGGGCCGTGGACCTGCGGGAACACCCTCGGGGGCGGCAGTTCGACATGCTCGCCGTGGCCTCGGTGGGCGGGGACGAGGTGTGGCGCGGGGTGTCGACGTACCTTCGCAAGGAAGCCGCACCCCGGCACGCCGCCGGCTCCGCCCCTAGGGCCGAACTCGCCCCGGCACCGGTCACCCCGGAGCCGGCCTCGTCCGGTGCCGCCGTCTGGCGCCTGCCGGCCCGCACCGGCACCGACTACGCCGCCGTCTCCGGCGACCGCAACCCGATCCACACCACCCGGCTGGGCGCGAAACTCTTCGGCTTTCCCCGCCCGATCGCCCACGGCATGTGGACGAAAGCCCGCTGCCTGGCCGCCCTCGAAGGGCGGCTGCCGGCGGCGTACACGGTGGAGGTCGCCTTCAAACAGCCCATCCTGCTGCCGTCGACGGTCCGCTTCACCTCGGCCCCGACCACCACCGGCCGCGACTTCGCGGTGGCGTCCAAACGCCCCCACCTGACCGGCTCGATCACCGCCGGTTAGGTCGCCGCCCGCAGGACGTCGGCCACGGCGGCAGCGGCATCCGGGGCGTCGTCGCCGGTGGCCTGGACGGTGACGGTGGCGCCTGCCGGGGCGCTCAACGACATCAGTTTGAGGGCGCTCTTGGCCGGGGCGGTGCGCTGCTCATGCCGTACCTCAACGGTGGCCCGGAAGCGGGCAGCGGCCCGGACCACCTCCCCGGCCGGCCGGGCGTGCAACGCCGCCGGCAGCACCACCGTGATCTCAGAACTTGGGGACATCGCGGGCCTCCCGCGCCGCCTCGGCGACCTCTTCGAGGCCGGCCCCGGTGGAGGCGGTGACCGCGGCCGCGACGGCGCCCTCCACGAACGGCGCGTCGACCAGCAGCGGGCCCGGCGCCTCCTCCAGGACGGCCCGGGCGGTCAGCACGGCGCTGCCCAGGTCGGCCAGGATGATCACCCCGTCGCCCGAGTCGGCGGCGGCGATGGCCTCGGCGAGGCGGTCCGGGCTGGTGCCCAGATCGCCGTCGGGAGTGCCGCCGGCCGCGATGATCGGCACCTCCGGGGTGGCCACCTGCCGCAACAGGTCGCGCAGACCTGACGCCAACTGCTCGGAGTGCGAAACCAGCACGATTCCCACGAGCCCCATGGATCTCGACTCTAGACCGCGCGAGGATGCAGTAGGTGTCGGAGAAATGGAGGCGGCCGTGAAGAAGTTCATCAACGATCCTGCCGACGTGGTGGTGCAGTCCCTGAGGGGGCTGGCCGCCGCTCACCCTGAGCTGCGGGTGGATTTCGAGGAGCAGTACATCGTCCGGGCCGATGCGCCCCGTCCCGGGAAGGTGGGTCTGGTCTCGGGCGGTGGTTCCGGGCACGAGCCGCTGCACGGCGGTTTTGTCGGGCCGGGCATGCTCGACGCGGCCGTCCCGGGTGAGGTTTTCACCTCGCCGGTGCCGGATCAGATCCTGGCCGCGACGAAGGCGGTCGACGGCGGCGCCGGGGTGGTGCACGTCGTCAAGAACTACACCGGTGACGTGATGAACTTCCAGATCGCCGCCGAGCTGGCCGCCGACGAGGGCGTCGGGGTCGAGACGGTGCTGGTGGACGACGACGTCGCGGTGGAGGACTCGACCTGGACGGCCGGCCGCCGGGGGACCGGGGCCACGCTGCTGGTCGAGAAGATCGCCGGCGCCCTCGCCGAGGAGGGCGGCAAGCTCGGCGAGATCGCCGCCCTGGGGCGCGAGGTCAATGCCGCCTCCGGCAGTTTCGCGTACGCGTTGACCGCCGGGACCACGCCGGCCGCCGGCCGCCCCGGCTTCGACCTGCCGGCCGACGAGATCGAGGCCGGTGTCGGCATTCACGGCGAGCCGGGCCGCCGCCGGGAGAAGTTGCGCCCGGCCCGTGAGCTGGTCCGGTCGGCGCTGGACGCGATCCTGGACGCGAAGTCGTTCCCGGGCCCGGTGATCGTGCTGGTCAACGGTCTCGGCGGCACGCCGCTGATCGAGCTGTACCTGATCTACGGCGAGGTCGCGACCTACCTGCAGGAGCGTGGTGTCACGATCGCCCGGCAACTCGTCGGCAACTACGTGACGAGTCTGGACATGGCCGGCATGTCGCTGACCCTGTGCGCGGCGACCGACGAGATGATCCGCCTGTGGGACGCCCCGGTGCGTACTCCCGGCCTGTGCTGGGGTGCCGGCCGGTGAACGCCACGCTCGCCCGGGACTGGATGCGGGCCGCCGCCGCCGCGATCGCGGCCGACGCCGACCGGTTGACCCGGCTCGACTCGGCGATCGGCGACGGCGACCACGGGGTGAACCTGAACCGTGGTTTCACCGCGGTCGTCGCCGTCCTGGACCAGGAGCTGCCCGGGACCGCGGCCGAGGTGCTGGTGAAGACCGGGTCGACGCTGATGTCCCGGGTGGGCGGCGCGTCCGGCCCGCTCTACGGCATGGCCCTGCGCGCGGCCGGCAAGGCGTTGCCGGCCACCCCCGAGGTGTCACCGGCCGACCTGGCAGTCGGGTTGCGGGCCGGGCTGGAGGCGGTCGGCAAGCTGGGCGGTGCCTCTCCCGGGGACAAAACCCTGATTGATGCGTACGGCCCGGCCCTGGACGCTTTCGAGAAGGCGGTCGCCGAGGGGGCCGATCTGGCCACGGCCGCCGGTGCCGCGGCGAGCGCCGCCGAGGCGGGTGCGCAGGCCACCGTGCCCTTGCGGGCGCGAAAAGGCCGCGCCTCCTACCTGGGCGAACGTAGCATCGGTCATCAGGACCCGGGGGCTGCCTCGACGAGTCTGATCTTTCGAGCGCTGGCGGAGGTTGCTTAACCGGCAGCAAGCCGTGCCGATTCAGCGGGTGTCAGACACTGTTGAGGAGAGGTACGGCCATGGGCTTGAGTGGGGCGTTCGACAATCGTTCGCTGCGGACGAAGATCGGCGCGGCAGCCCTGACCGCGACGATCGGCGGTGTTGTCGTCGGCGGAATGGCCATCTACCGCGTGCACGACCTGAACCAGAAGGCGGCCGACGCGCAGCACCACACGATCGCGATCGGCGCGGGCGTCACCGAGTTCAGCAAGAACATCGAGTCGTACTCCGGCAACAACTCGGCGCTGGCGCTCTACCCGGCCATCGCCGACTCGATCGCCACGGCCATGAAAGCCAACAAGCAGGCCGTCGACGACGCGCTGACGCTGCTCTCCCAGCAACTCCCCGGTGACCCGCTGGTCGCGAAGGCGCAGGAGGACTGGGCGGCCTACCTGAAGTTCATGGCCATCGACTGGAGCAAGGCGACCAAGGCCCAGCTGGACGGTGCACTGACCGACTACAACAAGCTGCACAATGCGCTCGGTGACGACGCGAACGCCCTACAGGCCCAGGCCGCCCAGGCGGCCGAGGCCCAGATCACCGCCGCCGATGCGGCCGCGACCCGGGCGACCTGGGCGATCAGCCTGGTGCTGGCCGCCGGCGTGCTGCTCAGCCTGCTGATCGGCTTCCGGGTGGCCGGCAACGTCCGCAAGTCGGTCCGCGGGGTGTCCCAGCTGGCCGAGGGCCTGGCCGAGGGCGACCTGACCCGCACCTCGGGCGTGACCAGCCAGGACGAGGTCGGTCAGATGGCCGCCGCCCTGGACAAGGGCATCGCCCGGCTCCGCGAGGACGTGGTGCAGCTGGCCGGCAGCGCGGCCACCCTGCAGCACGCGGCCGGGCAGCTGACCTCGGTCTCGACCGCGGTCGACGCGGCCGCCACCGAGGCGTCGGCGCAGGCCGGCACGGTCTCCGCGGCGGCCGACTCGGTCTCGCACAACCTGCAGTTCGTCTCGGCCGGCGCGCAGGAGATGGGCTCGGCCATCCGCGACATCAGCGTCTCCACCTCGGAGGCGACCCAGGTGGTGGAGCAGGCGGTGCGGGCGGCCGCGGCCACCAACCAGATCGTCGCCCGGCTCGGCGAGTCGTCGGCCGAGATCTTCACCGTGGTCAAGGTGATCACCAGCATCGCCGAGCAGACCAACCTGCTCGCGCTGAACGCCACCATCGAGGCGGCCCGCGCCGGCGAGCTGGGCAAGGGCTTCGCGGTCGTGGCCGGCGAGGTCAAGGACCTGGCCCAGGAGACCGCCAAGGCGACCGAGGACATCTCCCGGCGGGTGCAGTCGATCCAGGCCGACACCAGCGGCGCGGTCAGCGCGATCGAGGAGATCAGCGAGATCATCGAGCGGATCAACGGCCTGCAGCTGACCATCGCGTCGGCGGTCGAGGAGCAGACCGCGACCACCAACGAGATGAACCGGACGCTCACCGAGGCGGCCGGGGGCGCCGGCGACATCGCGGCGACCATCACCAGCGTCTCCAACGCGACCCGGCGCACCACCGACACGGTCGGCGACACCCGGCGGGCGGCCGACGAGCTGACCACCACCTCGGCGCAACTGCAGAGCGTGGTCTCCCGCTTCCGTTACTGACGTATCGATGCCAGTCTTAGGTCATGTACCCGCCTGAGCCCTGGCACCTGCGCGGACAGATGTATCTGTCGGTGTTCCTGGTCCCGATGCGCGCCGTGCCCCCGCTGCCCGAGGTTCTGGGCGCGGCGGTGCGGCCGCTGTCGTTCGGCGGCCGGGCGGCGATCGGCGCGGCCTGGGTCGACTACCAGCCCGGGGGTGTCCTTCACTACCGGGAGCTGCTCAGCGCGGTGCTCACGCACGAGCGCGGCCGGCCCCGGATCAGCATCACCGACATCTGGGTGGACAGTGTCGCCTCGCGCGAGGGCGGGCGCCGGCTCTGGGGCATCCCCAAGGAGCTGGCCGAGTTCACCCTCGACGCCGACGAGGACCTGGTGGACGCGACGGCCGCGGCGCCGGACGGTGCTCCGATCGCGTCCGCGCTGGTCCGGCTCAAGCGCCGGGTTCCGGGCCGCTTCCCGCTGGGCTTCACCGTCGCCCAGGAGCTGAGCGGGCACGTCAAACGGACCCCGGTGCGAGGTCGCGCCGACGTGCGTACGGCGAACGCGGCCTGGCGCCCCGACCCGCACGGCCCCCTGGCGTATCTGGCCGGGCGTCGTCCCGTACTCAATCTGGCAATTTCCGATTTCTGGTTGGTTTTCGGACGTACGGCGGAGGATCGCGCCACCACCAGAACCATGCGAGGCCCCGCCGGTTAGGGTTCGGCATGCCCGAACCGCACAGCCACAGCCATGGCCACGCGCACGGCTCGGACCTGCTCCCGCGGGCCCGCCGGCTCACGCTTCTCCTGCTCATCCCCGCGGTGCTGCTGACCGCGCTCGGCATGCTGCTGCTCTGGCCGCACGACGCGCCCAAGGCCGACTCGGCGGCCGGCCCGCCGCAGTCCAAGGCGGTGGTGCAGAGCGTCACCCGCGCCGAGTGCGCGCCCGTGCCGGCCGGGGAGACCCAGCCCACCGGCTGCGGCACCGCCGTGCTGAAACTGGCGTCGGGCGAGGTGGTGACCACCGAGCTGCCGTACGGTCCGGGCGCCCCGGAGATCGGCCAGGGCGACCGGGTGATCGTGCTGGGCCTGGAGAACGAGACCGGCGGCCTGACCTGGTCCATCTCCGATCACCAGCGCTCGCGCGAGCTGTGGCTGCTCGGCATCGCGTTCGCCCTGGCCGTGGTCGCGTTCGGCCGGTGGCGGGGGCTGACCGCGCTGGCCGGGCTGGCGGTGACGTTCGGGGTGCTGCTGTTCTTCATCGTCCCGGCCATCCTCGACGGCCGGTCCCCGATGCTGGTCGCCGTGGTCGGCTCGGCCGCGATCATGCTGACCGTGCTCTACCTGACCCACGGGTTGAACATCACCACCACCATCGCGGTCGCCGGCACCCTGGCCAGCCTGGTCATCACGACCGTGCTGGCCGAGATCAGCGTCGCCGCGGTGCACCTGACCGGCGTCGCCGACGACACCTCGAACTTCCTGTCGATCACCCAGGGCGAGGTCAACATGCAGGGCCTGCTGCTGGCCAGCATCGTGATCGGCTCGCTCGGCGTGCTCGACGACGTCACGGTCACCCAGTCGGCGACCGTCACCGAGCTGGCGATCGCCAACCCGGCGTACGGGTTCCGCCGGCTCTACGGCGCGGCCACCCGCATCGGCCGGGCCCACATCGCCTCGGTGATCAACACGATCGTGCTCGCGTACGCGGGCGCGTCCCTGCCCCTGATGCTGCTCTTCGCGACCGGTGGCACGCCGGTCGGGGAACTGCTCACCGGCCAGCTGATCGCTCAGGAGCTGGTCCGCAGCGCGGTCGGCACGATCGGCCTGATCGCCGCGGTGCCGATCACCACCGCGCTGGCCTCGTTCTTCGCCCACCGGTCCCTGCAGTCACCGGCGGCGGCGGAGCCGGCCGTCGAGGAGACGGCCGGCCGCCATCGCCCACCCGCTGAGAGCAAGTGGGCCGCATACGACAACTAGCCGCACTTGCGCCAGGCGACGTGGTAAACGGTGTTGATCGCCGCGTCGGTCGAGTCCATCGAGATGAAGCTGGTCCTGGTGCGGTCCGACGTGCCGCGGTTGACCCGCAGGTCGGTGTTGATGTTCAGGTAGCGCCGCTCGCCGCACGGCAGGTAGCTCAGCGAGGCGATGCCGATCCGGTCCCCGCGCTGCCAGTCGTCGTCGAACGGGCCCCTCAGGTTGTGCTCGGAACGGGTCGTGGTGGAATGGCCCTGGAAATAGTAGTTGGCCGATTCCTGGGCCCAGGCCCCGCGGGCCAGGCTGGCATATCCGCGGTAATCGGCGCTGGCGATCGCGAACGTGAATCCGGTCGGCACCTTCACGTCCAGGGCCAGTTGGCAATTCTTCCGGAAATCGAGCGGCGAGGCCGTCGGGCCGACCTGGGCCGTGTAATCCGAGTAGGTGACCGTGAACGCGGTGTTGTCCGGCGAGACCGTGATCTTCGCGGTCTTGTCCGGGCAGCCCGAGCCGTTGGCGTTGACCACCCGGATGGTCATCTGTTGGTCCGGTCCGGGTGCCGGCCGGGCCTGGGCCGGAACGGCCACGGCGACGGCGGCGAGCGCGGCGGCGCCGGCGGTGAGCAGACGGAACATTCGAGGTACCCCCGTTGGTTGTTGACGGAACTGCGACGGGGAAAGACTATTTCGCATTCACGGCGTGACCATTGTTTTCGACTCACCGTGTTTACCGTAATTGGCTGCCCGGCCGTCTTCCGGTGACGGCTGTTCGGCCGGTATCCGCGCATTTCCGCAACGCGCCCGCGGTATTGCTGCTAGTTCACTTCCGGGTGACCGTTTCTCAGCCCAGGCGCTCGGTCAGGGCGGTGTGCCGGCGGCCGGCGCTGACCGTGCGGACCGCCGCCGCCAGCGCTCTGCGGGAACCGACCAGGACGACGAGTTTCTTGGCCCGGGTGATCGCGGTGTAGAGCAGATTCCGTTGCAGCATCATCCACGCGCTCGTGGTGAGCGGGATGACGACGGCCGGGTACTCCGAGCCCTGCGAACGGTGGATGGTGATCGCATACGCGTGGGCCAGCTCGTCCAGCTCGTCGAAGTCGTAGTCGATGACTTCGTCCTCGTCCGTCCGTACCGTAAGCGTCTGCTCTTCGGGCGAAAGCCCGGTGACGACACCGACGGTGCCGTTGAAGACCCCGGCCACACCCTTGTCGTAGTTGTTGCGGATCTGGGTGACCTTGTCGCCGACGCGGAACACCCGGCCGCCGACCCGTCGTTCCGGGAGACCCTCCCGGCCGGGGGTGAGTTCCTGCTGCAGGAGCGTGTTGAGCGCGCCGGCGCCGGCCGGGCCGCGGTGCATCGGGGTGAGGATCTGCACGTCGCGGCGCGGGTCGAGGCCGAACTTGCGGGGGATCCGGTGGCACGCGACGTCGACCGTGAGGCCGGCCGTGGCCTCGGTGTCGTCGCACGGGAACAGGAAGAAGTCCCGCATGCCGTCGAGCAGCGGCGGCCGGCCCTGGTTGACGCGGTGCGCGTTGGTGACGACGCCGCTCTCGGCGGCCTGGCGGAAGATCTGGGTGAGGCGGACGCGTGGGATGACGTCGGCGGCCAGCAGGTCGCGCAGGACCTCGCCGGCGCCGACCGACGGGAGCTGGTCGACGTCGCCGACCAGGAGCAGGTGCGCGCCCGGCGGGATGGCCTTGACCAGCTTGTTGGCCAGGATCAGGTCGAGCATCGAGGACTCGTCGACGACCAGCAGATCGGCGTCCAGCGGGTTGTCGCGGTCGTAGGTGGCGTCGCCGCCGGGCTGGAGTTTGAGCAGGCGGTGGACGGTGGCGGCCGGGTGGCCGGTGAGCTCGGCCAGGCGTTTGGCGGCGCGGCCGGTCGGGGCGACCAGCTGGATCTTGGCTTTCTTGGCGGCGGCGAGTTCGACGATGGAACGGACGGTGAAGCTCTTCCCGCAGCCGGGGCCGCCGGTGAGGACCGCTACCTTCTCGGTCAGCGCGAGCTTGACGGCCTGTTCCTGCTCGGGCGCCAGGGTGGAGCCGGTGCGCTTGTGCAGCCAGTCGAGCGCCTTCGGCCAGTTCACGTCGTGGAAGGCCGGCATCCTGTCCGACTTGTCGCGCAACAAACTGACGAGCGACGAGGCGAGCGACATCTCCGCCCGGTGGAACGGCACGAGGTAGACGTTGTCCCCCTCGCGCACGACGCCCTCCTCGTCGACCAGATCCGCCAGACATGTCGGGATAAGCCCGGCGGGCACTTCCAGGATCTTGGCCGCGTCCTCGGTCAGCTCGGGAACCGGCAGGAAGCAGTGACCGTTGTCGGTCGCCTGCGACAACGTGTACTGCAGCCCGGCCTTCACCCGTTCGGGACTGTCGTGCGGGATCCCGACCGCCTGCGCGATCGTGTCGGCGGTCTTGAACCCGATGCCCCACACGTCCGACGCCAGCTTGTAGGGACTGTTCTTGACCACCGAGATGGACGCGTCCCCGTACTTCTTGTAGATCCGTACCGCGATCGAGGTGGAGACGCCGACCCCCTGCAGGAACAGCATCACCTCCTTGATCGCCTTCTGCTCGGCCCAGGCCGCGGTGATCTTCGCGGTGCGTTTCGGGCCGAGCCCGGTGACCTCGATCAGCCGCCCCGGCGACCCCTCGATGATGTCCAGGGTCTCCAGGCCGAAGTGGTCCACGATGCGTTCCGCGAACACCGGCCCGATGCCCTTGACCAGGCCCGATCCCAGATAACGGCGGATGCCCTGCACGGTCGCGGGCAGCACCGTGGTGTACGAGACGACCTCGAACTGCCGCCCGTACTGCGGATGCGACGACCACCAGCCGGACAGCCGCAGACTCTCCCCGGGCTGCGCGCCGAGCAGCGCGCCGACGACCGTGAGCAGGTCGGAGCCGCTCTTCGCGGTGGCCACCCGGGCCACCGTGTAGCCGGTCTCCTCGTTCACATAGGTCAGCCGTTCCAGCACCGCTTCCAGGACGTGCGGCGCCGGGCGGGAGGTCGGGGTCGCACCGGGCATGGCGACCATCGTGCACGCCGTGGTGGTTTCCGCAAACCTGAACCCCTACCGTGTCGGGCATGGCGCTTTTTGATCTCCCTCTGCCCGAACTGCGCGCGTACCGCACGGCCACCCCCGAACCGGCCGGGTTCGGCGACTTCTGGACCCGCACGCTCGACGAGGCCCGCGCGGCCGCCAAGCCGGTCGAACTCGTCCCGGTCGACTCCCCGCTGCGCGGCGTCACCACCTACGACGTGACCTTCACCGGCTTCGCCGGCCAGCCGATCAAGGCGTGGCTCAACGTCCCGGCCGGCGCCTCCGGGCCGCTGCCGATCGCGGTCGAGTTCATCGGGTACGGCGGTGGGCGCGGCCTCCCGATCGACTGGCTGATCTGGAGCGCGGCCGGCTACGCGCACCTGGTGATGGACACCCGCGGCCAGGGCGGCGGCTGGCGCGGGGGCGACACGCCCGACCGGGACCTCGACGGCGCCGGCCCGTCCACGCCGGGCCAGATGACCCGCGGCGCCCGGTCCCCGGAGACGCACTACTACCGGCGGCTGTTCACCGACGCCGCCCGGGCCGTCGAGACCGCCGCCGAACTGCCCGGGGTCGACGCGTCGAAGCTGGTCACGACCGGCAAGAGCCAGGGCGGCGCGCTGTCGATCGCGGCCGCCGGCCTGGTGCCGGACCGGGTCGCGGCCGTGGTCGCCGGGGTGCCGTTCCTGTGCGACATCCGGCGGGCGGTCACCATCTCGGACAGCTTCCCGTTCCAGGAGATCGTCCAGTTCCTGCGGGCCAACCCGTCCCGGGCGGCCGAGACGTTCGCGACGCTCGACCACTTCGACGTGGTCAACCTGGCCCGCCGGATCACCGCGCCGGCCCTGTTCTCGACCGCGCTGATGGACACGACGTGCCCGCCGTCCGGGGTCTTCGCGGCCTTCAACGAACTGGCCGGGCCCCGCGAGATCGAGATCTACGAGTGGGACGGTCACGACGGCGGCCGTACCTACTTCGACGTCAAGGCGCTGGAGTTCGCCGCCGGGCACGTCTTGTCGGACGACGGCGGCCTGTAGAACGATGGCGGCATGGTCGAGCCGGTCCGGGCCACCGCGGCGGTACGACGGGTGCTGTCCGCGTTCCTGCAGGACCCGGCGGCCGAACGGTACGGCCTCGACCTGATGCGGGCCGGCGGCTGTCCGAGCGGGACGCTCTACCCGATCCTGACCCGGCTGGAGACGGCCGGCTGGATCTCGGCCCGGTGGGAGGACCTGGACCCGGCGGTGGCCGGGCGGCCGGCGCGGCGGTACTACCGGCTCACCCCGGGTGGGCTGGCCGCCGCGCGTTCGCTCCCCGGCCCCGCCTAGCTCCCGTGCCGACCCGGGTTGCCCGCGGCCGGTTGCCGTTCTCATCCGGGGGCGGCGATTCCTCAACCGGTGCCCTCCGGAACCGACGGGACTCCTCGAACCGTCGTACCGGAGGGATCCCCCCATGCAGCCGACCCCCCGTCGTGCCCTGCGGCTGACCGCCGTGCTCGCCTCGGCGTCCGCCCTGACCGGGTGCGCCGCGTTCGCCTCGACCACCACGGCGACGCCCACCACGACCGCCACACCCGGTCCGACCAGCACGTTCGTCCAGACCGCGCCACCGGCCAACAGCTCCGCGCCCGGCCTGTCGAACACCGGCAGCACGCTGCCCACGATCGTCGCCTCGCTGATCAAGTACGGACAGTGGCTGGTCACCAACCCGGACCCGGACAAGGTCGCCATGATCGCGGCACCGGGCTGCGCGGCCAGCAACGACTTGATCCGGCAGACCCGGTCCCTGGTCGACCAGGGTGCCTACGTGACGACGACCACCCCGACCGTGACCGGCGTCCAATGGCCGTCACCGTCCCCGTCGGCCGGCGCGACCCCGCTCGGCGACCAGGCCGTGGTCAGCATCCAGGTGAGCCGCCCGGCCGAGGCGCTGACCATGCGCACCGTCGGCAAGAAGACGACCGTCCTCTCCTACCTGCCGGAACTCAAGGCCACCACGGTCCGGATCACCCTGTTCCGCGGCACCGACAAGAAGTGGCGCTTCTGCGAGGTCACCACCCCGGCCGACACCGGCCTGGCCGACTCCGTCACGGCCCTGCTCTGAAGTAGTCGCGCAGGCGAGCGATCAGCCCGTCGCGGACGCGGAAGATCTGCACCAGCGCCACCGGCACGCCGTCCACCACCGAGTCGATCTCGGCGATGAAGACGTCCGGGTCGGCGGTCTCGTGCAGCACGTACCCGGTGCGCTGCGGATCGGCCTCGCCCGGATTGTCCCGCTGGATCGCGGCGACCCCGGCCCGGATCTCCGCCCGCCCGGACCAGCGGGCCGGCATCAGCGGCGCCTCGTACACACCGTCCGGGGTGAACAGCGCGGCCACCGCATCCGGATCCCGGCTGATCGCGCCCGCGTACACGTACCGAAGGAAAATGCTCTTCTGAGAATCGGTCACTCATTCAAGTCTATGAACAAGAAGGCCGCGCACCCTCGGGGTGCGCGGCCTCTGTCGGGAGTCGGTCAGATCAGGAGATGATCTCGCGGAGGATCGTGACCGCGAAGAACACCACGATGAACGAGAGGTCGATCGACATGCCGCCCGCCCGCAACGGCGGGATCAGCCGCCGGACCGGCGCCAGGATCGGCTCGGTCACCGCGAACACACCACCGGACACCCGGGACCGGAACGACCCGGGCATCGCCGGGCCGGCCAGCACGACGCTCCAGTCCAGCACCGCCCGCGCGATCAGCAGGAACTGCACGATCAGCAGGGCCAGGCCGAGAATGCCGAGAAGACCCATCACTTACCTCCAGGGTGCGGGGGATGTGTACCTACTGTGACGCGCCTGGTTGTGAGGTTGCTGAGGGCCGTCTGTGAGCTGACTCGCGGTGCGTGACAGGTCGATTGCCGCCGGTCGCGTGCGCGGCCACGGCCACGCCTGCGCCCGGCTCGACCGGCCACCTGCTCAAAGCTGGGACGTCACGGTGCCGGCCACACCTATCGGCAGCCGCAATGGCTTTCCTCGAAGATGTGACCGACCGAAGCGCGTCCCCGCGACAACAGGGCGGAAAGTCAGTTGAAGAAGTCGGGGTGGGGGCCGGTGCGGCCGTCGCTCTCCAGCCCGTCGATCGCCGCCAGCTGATCCGCGGACAGTTCGAAGTCGAAGAGGTCCAGGTTCTCCCGGATGCGGGACGGCGTGACCGACTTCGGGATGATCACCCGGCCCTGCTGCAGGTGCCAGCGGAGCACGACCTGCGCCGGGGTGCGCCCGAGGGCGGCGGCGATCCCGGTGACGGCCGGGTCGTCGAGGACGCCGGCCTGGGCGAGCGGGCTCCACGCCTCGGTGACCACGCCCAGCGCCCGGTTGGCCTCCTGGGCGTCGCGCTGCTGCAGCGCCGGGTGGACCTCGATCTGGTTGACCGCCGGGACGGTGCCGCCGAGGCCGGCGACGGCGCGCAGGTGTTCGGGCAGGAAGTTGGAGACACCGATGGCCCGGACCTGCCCGGATTCGAGGATCTTCTCCAGGGCGCGCCAGGTGTCGAGGTACTTCTCGTGCTTCGGCGTGGGCCAGTGGATCAGGTAGAGGTCGAGGTGGTCGAGGCCGAGCCGGCCGAGGCTGGCGTCGAAGGCGCGCAGCGTGCTGTCGTACCCCTGGTCGCTGTTCCACAGCTTGGTGGTGATGAACAGCTCGTCGCGGGCGATCCCGGAGGCCTTCAGGGCGGCGCCGACGCCGGTCTCGTTGCCGTAGGCGGCCGCGGTGTCGATGCTGCGGTACCCGGCTTCGAGGGCGTTGGTCACGGCCTCGGTGGTCTCGGCCTCCGGGATCTGGAACACGCCGTAGCCGACCTGCGGCATGGCGATCCCGTTGTTCAGCTCGATGGTGGGAATGGCGGGCATGGGTCCCCCTGGAGTCGGCGTTTGCCCCAGCCTTTACCCGCGGAACCCCCGTCGCCAACCAAAGTCGATCTTGCTCACAGCGGGGAATGCGGCCGGGAACGCGATGGTGGTGGGCGGGCCGCGGCGTCCGCCGTGCGCCCGGGAGGCGGCGCGGCGCGGACCGCGCTTGCGGTTTCGCGATTTTTTGATGCGGTACGTCGGTGGCCCGGCCCCGGCGGCAGCAGGCCCGTCGTGGCGCGCGCGGGGGCGGGGGGCTCCTGGGCCGGCGCGGCAGCGGGGGTCACCCGGGCGCGGGCCGGAGCCGGTTCTTCCCGGGGCCGGGCGGTTGTCGCCGGGCCGGCGGGGGCGGTGCGGGGGGTGCGCCGGCTCGTCGGCCGGGTCGGATCGGTGCGGTTGCGGGGGCCGGGCTGGGGGTTCCGGCGTCGGGCGGGGGTTCTGCGACCGGCTGCTGGGTGGGCCACCGCGTTCATGGCGTCACCCGCCGGGCCGGGGCCGGTGGACAGGTCTCGTCGGGTGGGCGGGGTTGCGCCGCGGGGTGTGACTTGGGGCCGCGGGCTCCGCTGTCGGCGCTTCTCATGGCGCTCATTATTGATGAGTGTGCATGGATGGCAAGGCTTCCGGGCGGATGGTAACGAGCCCGAAACCACCTTCTCGGACCGGCCGACCGGTTCCGCTGGATATCTGACTATCCCTGGGCGAGACCGCGGCCCGGTACGGCGGTAGCCTGCGCCCGTGACGCACGAGATCCAGATCACCGAGCCGGTCGACCTGTGCCTGCCGGACGGCCGTCTGAACCCGGCGGCGGTCGGCTGGAGTCGCAAGCCGTTGCACCGGGCGAACCTGCGCGGCTGGGGCCGCAACAAGCGCTGGGAGTACTGGGGCGTGGTCACCCCGGCGCACATCGCCGGCGTGCTCGTCTCCCATCTCGACTATGCCGGCGTGCACGGTCTCTACCTGCTCGACCGGGTCAGCGGCCGGGAGACCGTGGTCGACGCGACGGTCCCGCTGGCCCGCGGCGCGATCCTGCCCGACCGCAGCGGCTCGGGTCGCGTCACGGCGTCCGGCGGCGGCCTGAGCATCGAGATCGATCAGAATCCGGACGGTACGGCGTTGCGCGCCCACGCCCGTGACGTCGCGCTCGACCTCACCATGCCGGCCGTCGAGGACCGGGACTCGCTGGGCGTCGTGGTCGCGTGGAGCCGCACCCGGTTCCAGTACACGGTGAAGGACGTCGGCCGCCCGGTCCACGGCACGATCACGGTCGGCGGGGTCGAGCACACCGTCCCGGCCGGCTCCCACGCGACGCTGGACCACGGGCGCGGCCGATGGCCGTACTCGGCGACCTGGAACTGGGCGGCCGGCGCCGGCCCGGGCCGGGCCGTCCAGCTCGGCGGCCAGTGGACCGACGGCACCGGCACCACCGAGAACGCGGTCTTCGAGGACGGCCGGCTTCACAAGATCGGCGCCGACCTGCGCTGGGAGTACGACCGCACCGACTGGCTCAAGCCGTGGCGGATCACCGGGCCCGGGGTCGACGTCACGTTCGAGCCGTTCCACGAGCGCGTGTCCCGGACCAACCTGGGCGTGCTGGCCGGCGAGACCCACCAGTGCTTCGGCCGGTTCTCCGGCTGGGCCCGGGGCAGCGACGGTCAGAAGATCGACGTGGACGGTCTCACCGGCTGGGCCGAGGAGGCCAGGAACCGTTGGTGAGCCCGGCGAGGGTCGTCTCGATCCGGGCGCGGTGAGCCCGCTCCCAGTCGTCCAGCGACTCCGCCGCCTCCTTGGCCAGCTTGGCCTCGGCCGCGGCCAGCACCTCGTCGTGCCGGTCGGCGGGCACCACCACGATGCCCTCCTCGTCGGCGACGACCACGTCACCGGCCCCGACCGTGACGCCGCCGCAGCGCACCGGCTCGCCGTGCGTACCCAGCCTGCTCTTCGTGCCCGGGATCGGGATGACGCCGCGGGCGAACACCGGGAAGCCGAGGTCGCGCACCTCGCCCAGGTCGCGGATCAGACCGTCGAGCACGAACGCGGCCACGCCGCGCCGGTGCGCGACCGCGCACACGTTGCCGCCGGCCAGCGCGTAGTCGAGGTCGCCGGACTCGACGACGATCACCGAACCGGGCTCGGCCCGGTAGATCGCGGCGTGCAGCATCAGGTTGTCGCCGGGCTCGCAGCGCACCGTGAACGCCGGGCCGGCCACGCGCGGGACCGGCCCCCAGAGCGGCCGGATCCCGATGTCCATCACCCGGTCGCGCCCGAGGACGTCAGCGAGGGTGGTCGGCGGGATCTCCCGGAAAGCGCTCATGGTCGCCGATCTTAACGGTCGTCCAGGCGCTCCCACGGCGGTGGAACGCGGACGCAGGCCATCCCGGCCGCCTCGGCCGCCTGGACGCCGAGCACGGTGTCCTCGAAGGCCAGGCACTTCGCCGGGTCGACGCCGAGCAGGCGGGCCCCGGTCAGGTACGGCTCCGGGTCCGGCTTGGGCCGGGCATACTCCCCGGCGCAGACCAGGACCGGGAAGTGGTCCAGCAGGCCGAGCGCCTTGAGCGACTCGACGACGGCCGGCCGGGTGCTGCCGGAGACGACGGCGAACGGGACCCGCCCGTACGCCTCAAGGATGTGGGCGAGAACCCCGGGGACCGCCTTCATCGTGGCCAGCCCGGCCCGGAACAGCGACTCCTGGCGCTCGGCGACCGCCGTGACCGGCATGTCCAGGCCCTGCTGCCGGTTCAGATCGGCCACGATGTCGACCACCGGACGGCCGCCCCACGCGTAGAACAGCTCCTCCGGGTACTCGCCGCCCCACTCGGCCAGCGCGTCCAGCCAGGCCCGGTAGTGCACCGGCATGGAGTCGGTGATGGTCCCGTCGCAGTCGAACAGGTAGGCCTGGAAGTCGCCCGGAGGAAGCGGTAGAAGCACGCCCGAACGTTACCCGGCAGCCTCCTGAGCCGGGACAATGCTGTTATGCAGATCGCTTCGGAGACCGGCGGCTGGCTGTCCATGCGGCCGTTGCGCTACGAGTTCGACGACGAGCCGGACGGCCCGCTGGACGACTGGCTCGTCGTGTCGGTCGCCGCCGCCGATCACCACGGGCACACCTGGCAGTCCGAGTCGCCGTGCCTGACCGTGGCCGAGACGATCGAGCTGGCCGACTGGCTGCGCGGCCACCGGGCGGCCGGCGAACTGGGCTTCATCGAGCCCAACGTGGCGTTCCGCCAGTTCCCGTCCGACGACGGCCAGCACCTGCTGGAGGTCGCGTTCTCGCACGAGAACCTGCCGCCCTGGCTGCCCGGGAGCGGCCTGGGCCGGGTCCACCGGATCCGCCTGGAGGTCACCGAGGGGGTGCTCAACCGGGCCGGCGTCGACTGGGCGGCCGAGATCGCGGCCTTCCCTCCGCGGGCCGACCTGGCAGATTGGTGACATGGACTTTCGTCGCACCTACCGATCGGCCGCGATCGCGTACGCCGGCCTCGTCGCCGCCATCCCCCTGGAGCGCCTGGACGAGCCCGGCCTCGGCGAGTGGACCCTGCGGGAACTGCTCGGCCACACGGTGAGTTCCGCGCTCCGGCAGGTCCCCGACGTGCTCGCCACCCGGGCCCCGGTCATCGAGGTCGCGACCCCCGAAGGCTATTTCGCGTACGCCCGGTCGGCGCCCGCCGACCTGGTCGCGGCCGCCCACGAGGCGTCGACCGAGGATGCCCGGGCCACCGCCGAGGACCTGGGGGAGCGGCCGGCCGACGAGGTCAGCACGCTGATCGGCCGGGCCACCGAGGCGCTGTCCCGGGTGGCCGACGACGACGTGATCATCAGTGCGGCCGGCGGCATGCGGGTCCGGGACTGGATCCCGACCCGCACCTTCGAGCTGGTCGTGCACGGCCTGGACGCGGCCACGGCGATCGGCCTGCCCTACGACGACCTGCCGATCGAGACCCTGGCCGAGTCCCTGGCGATGGCCTCCCGTACCGCCCTCGGCGTCGGCTCCGGAGTCCCGCTCCTGCGCGCCCTGACCGGGCGGGACGCTCTCCCGCCCGGTTTCTCGGTCGTCTAGAGGACCTCGGCGGCCATCGGGAGCGGGTTGCCGAAGCGGTGCGCGGTGATGCTGACGGCCTGCTCGTGCAGGAACGGCAGCAGCTCGACCCGACCGGCCTCGACCACCGGGCCGGCCCAGACCGCGAGGTCCGGGCGCCCGCCGGTGGCCGCCGCCAGCTCGGCCGCCGACCCGCCGATCAGACGGACCCGGTGGGCCGCGTCGAGGCCGGCCGCGAACTCGGCGTCGGACTCGACGACCGCGTCCGGGGCGAGACCCGCGGGCAGCGCGGTCGCCGACGAGACGTGGACCGGGGCGCCGGCCAGCAGGCCCGCGGCCAGGACCCGGACCAGGTCGGCGAGCGGGGCACCCTCGGACAGCCGGACGGTCACCGGGGTGGGCCGGTAACGGAGCACGTTGCGTTCGACGCCGAGCGCGGAGACGTCGGCGGCGGTGCCGAACGAGTCGGCCCAGGCGGCCGCGTCGCTGCCGGCGGCCCGGGTGACCGAGGCGATCTGCTCCTCGGTCAGGTGGCCGGCGGCGGACGCGAGCAACGACCGTACGCGCAAGTCTTTGATCTCGGCCGTGACCACCGCCGGAGCCGGCGCCCAACCGCTCAGGCCGACCAGGTAGTTGGGGCCGCCCGCCTTGGTGCCGGCGCCGACCGCGGAAAGCTTCCAGCCGCCGAACGGCTGCCGGCGCACGATCGCGCCGGTGATGCCCCGGTTGACGTAGAGATTGCCCGCCTGGACCTGGTCGAGCCAGGTGCGGACCTCGCCCGCGTCGAGCGAGTGCAGGCCCGAGGTGAGCCCGTAGTCGACGTCGTTGACCAGGTCGATCGCCTCGTCCAGGCTGTCTGCGGTCATGATCCCGAGGATCGGGCCGAAGTACTCGGTCCTGTGGTAGGCCGAGCCGCGGCGCACGCCGTCGCGGATGCCCGGGCTCCACAGCCGGCCGGCCTCGTCGAGCTTCTCGGGCTTGAGCAGCCAGCTCTCGCCGGCGCCGAGCGTGGTCAGGCCCTCCAGCAGCTTGCCGGCGGCCGGCTCGATCAGCGGGCCGACCTGGGTGCGCGGCGCGGTCGGGAGGCCGACCTCGAGCGACGACACCGCGTCGAGCAACTGGGTACGGAAACGCTCGGAGCGGGCGACCGATCCGACCAGCACGACCAGGGATGCGGCCGAGCACTTCTGGCCGGCGTGGCCGAACGCCGAGGAGACCACGTCCTTGACGGCCAGGTCGAGGTCGGCGCTCGGGGTCACGATGATCGCGTTCTTGCCGCTGGTCTCGGCCAGCAGCGGCAGGTCGGTGCGGAACGACCGGAACAGCTCGGCCGTCTCGTACGCGCCGGTCAGGATCACCCGGTCGACCAGCGGGTGGGCGATCAGCTGCTCGCCCAGCGTGCCCTCGTCGACCTGCAGCGGCGTGACCAGGCCGGGGTCGGCGCCGGCGGCGGCCAGGGCGTCGCGGACGATGCCGGCCAGCACGGTCCCGCAGCGTTCGGCCGGGCCGGCCGGCTTGATCACGACGGCCGAGCCGGCGGCCAGGGCGGCCAGCATCGAGCCGGCCGGGATGGCCACCGGGAAGTTCCACGGCGGCGTGACCAGGGTCAGCCGGGCCGGGACCGGGGTCGCGCCGTCCGGGGTTTCCGCGGACAGCTCCGCGTAGTAGTGGGCGAAGTCGATCGCCTCGGAGACCTCGGGGTCGGCCTGGTCGATGGTCTTGCCGGCCTCGGCGGCCATCACTTCGAGCAGAACGTCGCGGTTCTTCTCCAGGGCCTCGCCGACCTTGTGCAGGACCGCCCGGCGGTCCGCGCCACCCCAGGTCGCGGCCGCGGCCTTCTCCAGGGTGGTGTTGAGCTCGTCCAGCGATTCGATCTTGCGGAGGTCGGTGCCGAGAGTGGAGGCGGGCACGCGGGCGAGGAGCTCGCGCATCCGGTCGCGGTTCGCGGTGACCGCCGGGTCGGTGTCCGGGGTATTGGCGAAATGTCCGACTGTGGAGGGCTGGGTCGCGGCAAATCGGTCGACCACCCGGTTCGGCAGCGGAACGGCGTCGTCCAGGTCGCGCAGGGAGGCGAGGAAACGCTCCTTCTCCCGCTCGAACAGCGCGGCGTTGTCGTTCAGCTCGAACACCGCCGACATGAAGTTGTCCGAGCTGGCGCCCTCTTCGAGCCGCCGGATCAGGTACGCGATGGCCACGTCGAACTGCTCGGGCCGCACCACCGGCGTGTACAGCAGCAGCCCGCCGACCTCGCGCCGGACCGCCTCGGCCTGCCCCTCGGCCATGCCCAGCAGCATCTCGAACTCGATGCCGTCGCGCACCCCGCGCTGCCCGGCCAGGGTCCACGCGTAGGCGACGTCGAACAGGTTGTGCCCGGCCACCCCGAGCCGCACGTTGCGGATCCGGTCCGGGTCGAGCGCGTAGTTCAGCACCCGCTTGTAGTTGGTGTCGGTCGCCTGCTTGCTGTCACAGGTCGCGAGCGGCCAGCCGTGCAGCGCCGACTCGACCCGTTCCATCGGCAGGTTGGCCCCCTTGACCAGGCGCACCTTGATGCCGGCGCCCCCGCGCTCGCGGCGCGAGGCCGACCACACCTGCAGGCGGGTCATGGCGCTGAGCGCGTCCGGCAGGTAGGCCTGCAGCACGATGCCGGCTTCGAGGCCGAGCAGGTCGGGCCGGTCCAGCAGGCGGGTGAAGACCGCGATGGTCAGGTCGAGGTCCTTGTACTCCTCCATGTCCAGGTTCACGAACTTGCGCGTCTTGGCGGCGTGCGTGAACAGGGGGAGCAGCTTCTCGACGATGTCGTCGACGGCCTCGTCGAATGCCCACGCGTTGTGCGGGGCCACGGTCGACGACACCTTGATCGACACGTAGTCGACGTCGGCGCGGGCCAGCAGGCGTTCGGTGTCGCCGAGCCGGCGCGACGCCTCGCCGCGGCCCAGGACGGCCTCGCCCAGGAGGTTGACGTTGAGACGTACGCCGCGCTTCTTGATTTTTCGGATGGCGCGACCCAGACGGGCGTCGGTGGCATCCACGATGAGGTGGCCGACCATGTGCCGCAGCGCGCGCCGGGCCACCGGGACCACCACGCCGGGCATGATCGGGGCGAGCGCGCCGCCGACCTTGACCGCGGCCTTCAGGTGGGCCGGCAGGAAGCTCGGCACGTCGCCGGCCAGCGCGTTCAGGGCGCGGGCGCTGACCCGGCGGTCCTCCGGCCGGACCACGCCGTCCACGAAGCCGACCGCGAACGCCAGCCCCTTCGGGTCGCGCAGCAGGCCGGCCAGTTGGGCGGCGGAACCGCCGACCGGGACCGTCGACGCCTCACTCAGCCAGCGACGCACGAGAGTGATCGTCTCGTCGGCGATCTCAGACATCGGGATGCTCCTTCCGTTATGAGCGCCAGTCTGCGTCCGGTTGTCGGGTAAGGAAAAGCGAAGCTTTGTGACCGGTAATCTTCAGTTCGGCTAACGTATGCGGATGCTGGAGATCCGCCGTCTCATCCTGCTGCGCGAGCTCGCCGTCCGCGGCACCCTGGCCGCCGTCGCCGAGGCGCTGAACTTCACCCCGTCCGCGGTCAGCCAGCAGCTCAGCCAGCTGGAACGCGAGACCGGCACGGTCCTGCTGCGCAAGGCCGGCCGCCGCGTCCAGCTCACCCCGCAGGCCGAGGTCCTGGTCGCCTCGGTCGACGAGGTCCTCGACACCCTGGAACGCGCCGAGACCCGGCTGAAAGCGGCCGCGACCCGGGTCACCGGGACCGTCCGGCTCGCCGTCTTCCAGTCCGCGGCACTGGCGTTCATGCCGGCCGCCCTGCGCGCCACGGCCGCTCGCTTTCCCGACGTACGCGTCGAGATGGTCCAGCGGGAACCGGAAGAGGCCCTGCGGGAGACCTGGGCGCGCGACTTCGACATGGTTATCGCAGAGCAGTACCCGGCCCACGCCGCGCCACACCACCCCGGCCTGGATCGGCGCGACCTGACCACCGACGCGATCCGGCTGGCCCTGCCCCCGGAATCGGAGTCGTTGCACCCGGTCGACTCGCTCGACTCGGCCCGGCGGATGCCCTGGGTGATGGAGCCCCGCGGGGCGGCGTCCCGGCACTTCGCCGAGCAGCTGTGCCGGCGGGCCGGCTTCGAGCCGGACGTCCGCTACGAGACGGCCGACCTGCAGGCGCACATCCGCCTGGTCGAGACCGGGAACGCGGTGGCGCTGATCCCGGACCTGGTGTGGGCCGGGCGGTCCACCTCGTGCCGGCTGCTGGAGCTGCCCGACGCGCCGCGCCGCACGATCTTCACCGCCCAGCGGGTCGCCGGCGCGGAGTCCCCGGCCGCCCGGGCCCTCCGCGAGATCCTCGGCGAGGTCGTCTGACTACATGCGGGGCGGGGCCGGCGGCGCCGCCGTCTTCGCCGGGCACGGGGCGGCGGCGTAGTTCGGGTGGGCGCCGTCGGTGAAGCGGCAGCCGAACGAGTCGTCGGCGACCGCGCGGCGGTTCAGGATCGCGTCGCCGGCCGGGCGCCGCCCGGTGTGGACCCAGGTCGTCAGGTCGTCGAAGGCGGTGGTCAGCTCGGCCTCGGTGAAGTCGCAGTGGCCGACGCCGCGGATGGCGCGGGAGACGAACAGGTTGCCCCGGCCGTGGGCCAGGGTGCGGCGGGCGTACTCCTGCTCCATCGAGAACGGGACGAACAGGTCGCCGACGTCGTGCAGGGACAGCACCGGGATGGACGGGGTGCCGTTGACCTTCGGGATGCCGGCCAGGCCCGGGTCGGCCGTCGCGGTGTGCCGGACGCGCAGCACCTCGGCGTTGAGCCGCAGCTCGCCCAGGGTGGGCAGCGGGCGGTCGGAGAGCCGGTAGTACGTGTACTGGTTGTCGGTGACGTTGCCGGCCGCGATCCCGCCGGTGCCGCCGGTCAGGCCGGGGTAGAGGCCGAACAGGAACGGCAGGTCGTTGAGCGGGGCCAGGGAGGGCACCGCGTTCCAGTAGGCGAACGCCGACGCGAAGCCGGGACGGTCCCCGCCGGTGCGCCGCTCGACCGCCTCCGACCAGGTCTTCCCGGCCGCGGTGAGGACCGGCGCGCTGCCCGCCTTGACCCCGAGCGCGGCCGTGATCCGAGCGGTCTGGGCCCGCCACTGGGCCTGGTAGTCGGCCGGCGGCGTCAGCGGGAAGTCGATCTTCACGTCGGCCAGGGCGGCGGCGGTCACGTTGGCGTCGAGGAAGTAGTCGTAGAGCTTCGTGTCGCCGAGGACCCCGCAGTACGGCATCGCCGCGTCGAAGGCCCGCGGGAAACGCTCGATCGCGACGGCCGTGACCTGGCCGCCCATCGATGCCCCGCTCATGATCACCGAACGGGCCTTGACGCCGGTGACCTGCCGGAACGTGTCGATCATGGCGTACGAGTCGCGGACGCCCTGCCCGACGTCGTACCCGTTGGTGGCGTAGCTGGAGGCGGCCCACGCGTACCCGGTCGCGATGTAGTGCGCGCGCAGCGCCGGATTGTCGACGTAGACCACGTTGCCGGTGCCGCGGTAGCCGTGCGCGTAGACGACCAGCTTGCCGTTCCACTTCGCCGGCACCTCGACCCGATAGGCGGCGCCGTCCCGGATCCCGGTGTAGATCCGCGCGCCGGTCAGCGGCGTGAAGACCGCACCGGAGACGTCGCAGGCCGGGTCGAAGACGAGGTAACCGGGGTGGGTCGTGCTGGGCACCGGCGCGGCGCAGGTCACGGGCGCGGCCGACGCGGGTGCGCTCACCACGGTGACCAGGGCCAGTGCTGCGGCGAACACGGCGAGGCACTTGCGGCGCATGGTCATCGTGTTACCTCCCGGACACATGAAATGGCCGGGCATCGACGTTTGTCAAGGAAAACTCAACTTTATGGACAGTGCCGGACCAGCCGGCACCGCCCACAAAGTCAAGATCAAAACACGATTCAGAGGGTACGGAGACGAATCGCGACCGTGTCCCCGGACGTCACCAGCTCGGCCCGGTAACCGGGCGTGGTCACGACCACCTCGGCGAACCTTCCGCGCAGGCGACGGGCCTTGAGCACGGTGATCCGCTCGTCGCAGTGACCCTTGCGGGCCGGGTCGACCGTGACCGACAGCGTCACGTTCGCGCCCAGGGTCGCCTCCTCGACGGTCAGGGCGGTCTTGCCCTTCGGGTCGACCGTGACGGCGAGGGTGCCCGCGCTCTGCCGGTAGTCGCCGCGGACCTTCACGCCGTCCACGGCCAGGCTCAGCGTGCCGCCGGTGACGGTCACGTCGCCGGTGCCGAGCGCGGTCGGCGACGCCGCGACCAGGGTGCCCTGGGCCACGGTGGTGCCGCCGCGGTAGTCGTTGTCGCCGGACAGGGTCAGCGCGCCGCTGCCGAGCTTGACCAGACCGCCCCGGCCGTCGATGTCGTTGCGCCACGCGTCGGCCGCGTGGAAGCCGCCCCGCGCGGCGTCGAACGTGACCGCGACGGTCGCGTCGAACGCGCCGAAGCCGTCGGCCGCCGCGAACAGGTTGAGCCGGCCCCACTGCTCCGGGCCGTCCAGGATCGGGTGACCCGAGGTCAGGCCGGTGGTGCGCAGGACCTCACGGCGCTGCGCGGCGTCCAGGTAGGGCTGGCGGGTCTCCAGCAGCACCTCGGCCCCGGCCGGGACCGTCACCGGGACGCGCTTGCCGTGCGCCGGGAGGTCGTACGTGTGCTTGGGCCGGACGATCGCGGCGTTGACCTTGCGGTCGGCGGGATCGTGGACGTACGCGAAAAGGTCCTTGGTCCCGGTCTTCTCCTGGAAGAACGCGAGCGCCTGGGCCCGGGCGTCGGCCTTGACCGTGGCGTTGGCCGGGTCGCGCAGGATGGCGGCGGCGAGCGCGGTCGCCAGGATGCGGCCACCGATCACGTCGGCCGGGGAGTGCATGCCGGCCACGATCCGGGTGTGGGCCAGGTCGTAGGCGGTGGTGACCATCTCCTGGAAGCGTTCCGGCACCGCGTAGGCGTAGGCCAGCGAGGCCAGGAACAGCGCGTTCGTGTGCCCGCTGACGTAGCCGGCGTCGTCGACCGGGCTGGTGCTGCGCTGACGCAGCAGCGCCGGGGCGACGACGACCTCGGAGTCGTAGATCGGGAAGCCGAACGCGTCGACCCGGCCGGTGTCGACGACGGTGCTGTCGACGGTCGAACGCCACGGGCGCGGGTACTGGAACGAGTACTTGGCCGGGTTGCCGGACGAGTAGTTGCCGCGCAGCGTGTTGACCAGCGTCGCCACCTTGCCCAGGGCCGAGGTGGTGGAGCCGGGGCCGTTGGCCGCGCCGGCGGGCGAACCGGCCGGGACGCTGTCGTTGATCGTGGTCGCCGGGGTGGTCGCCGGGGCCGAGGTGATGCTGGTGACCGCGAGCGCGCCCGCCTTGTACAGGTCGGCGAGCGGACCCAGGCCGGCGATGACCGAGTAGCTCTGGTGCTGCCGGTCGACCAGGAACGCCTTGGCCGCCTCGGCGTCGGTGCGGTGCGTGGTGACCCTGATCGCGTACCTGATGTTGGCGCGCAGGAAGGCCTGGTCCAGCACGGTGCCGGTGTTCCAGCTGGTGCCGGTGGCCCAGACCTTCTGGAAGCCGGAGAGGATCCGGACCGCGGCGTTGGTGTCGACGGTCAGGTTGGCGATGACGTTGGTCTGGTACGCGTCGACGAAGTCGACGGTCGTCGCCGCCTTCTCCGCGGCGCCGGCCGGGGCGGCGAACAGGCTCGGACCGGCGGCGAGCCCGGCGGCTCCGGCGGCGGACGCCTTGAGCATGGTGCGGCGGGAGATCGAGGGCATGGGGACTCCGCGGGGCATGTGGGGGCAAGATCGCGGATCAGCCTTCGTGCGGGTTTCCAACTCTTCGTCAACACCCGCGGATGTGAGCGTGAACATTATGCTACTTGCGAGTAACCGACGTTCCGTTCGCCCGGTTCTGGGCCTAGCGTCCGGGTCGTGCTGACAACACGAATCCCCCTCGCGATCGCGGCCCTGACCGCCGCGCTGATCGCCGTCCCCGCATCCCCCGCGGCCGCCGCCACGAGCGGCACTTTCAAGGTTCTTTCCTATAATGTTGCCGGACTCCCGGACATCCTGTCCAGTGCCGACACCGACCGGGCCACCGCGACCACCGCGATCGGCCGGCGGATCGGCGGCTACGACCTGATCCAGGTCCAGGAGGACTTCAACTACCACGCGTACCTGTACGCCTCCGACACCCACGCCTACCGCACCCCCACCAGCGGCGGCGCCGGCATCGGCTCCGGGCTCAACACCCTTTCCGGGTACGCCTACGACACCGACGACTTCGAGCGCACCCGCTGGAACTCGTGCCAGATCGACTCCGGCGACTGCCTGACCCCCAAGGGCTTCACGTTCATGCGGGTCCGGCTGGCCGAGGGCGTCTACGTCGACTTCTACAACCTGCACACCAACGCCGGCACCAACGCCGGTGACCTGACGTCGCGGGCCGACAACCTGAGCCAGCTGACCACGTTCATCGGCAGCCACTCGAACGGCAACGCGGTCGTCGTGATGGGCGACACCAACACCCGCTACACCCGCAGCGGCGACACGATCGCCGACTTCGTGGCCGCCAACGGGCTCACCGACACGTGGGTCGAGCTGAAGCGCGGGGGAGTCGCCCCGGTCAAGGGCACCGACGCGCTGCTCTGCGACGAGTCGGCGATCACCGACACCTGCGAGGTCGTGGACAAGGTCCTCTACCGCAGCAGCAAGTTCGTCACGCTCGACGCCACCTCGTACCACAACGAGCACGCGTCGTTCCTGACCGGCGACGGCCTGATGCTCAGCGACCACGATCCGATCAGCGCCGGATTCTCCTGGACGACCAACGCCGCGTACCAGTTCAGCGAGCAGTTCGGCGGCCCGCACGGCAACTACTTCAACGACGTCGACACGGTCACCACCCCGTCCTCGTTCAGCCTGCGGGCCGGCTCGCGGGTCGACCGCGTCGGCACGCACGGCGGCACCGGCGGCACCCTCAAGACCCTGACCCTGGGCACCGGCGAGTACGTGACCAGCGCGTATCTGTGCCGCGGAAGCTACAACTCGCAAACGCGGATCTTCTACACCAAGTTCACCACCAATCTGGGCAACACCCTCGCCGGCGGCACCACCACCTCGGACTGCGTGACCCGGACCGCCCCGGCCGGCTGGCAGATCGCCGGCTTCCACGGGCGCTCGGGCGACGAGGTGGACAAACTCGGATTCATCTACACCAAGCGCTGAGCGTCACGGTTTCGGCGGCATCGGGGTCCGGGTACCCGGTGCCGTCGGCATCCGCTCGGGGCTGCGTGAACCGCGCGGCCGGGCTACTGTCCGTAGCGGACCTGCGAGGTGGGCGCATGAGTGACCGGACCGAGAAAGACCAATCAGGCATCGCGTACGGCTTCGGCCGGCACCGCGGGCTCCTCGTCGACCGCAACGGCATCGAGGAGATCGTCTACGGCCGTGTCCTGCTCTACCTCGAAAAACCCGACACCGACCTGATCCGTGGGCTGGCCCCGCGGCTGTCCGGGGTGATCGTCGAGGAACCGGTCACCCCCTACGCCCCCGAGGCACGGGCCCTCTGGTCGCTGCCGATCCCGGTGCTCACCGGCGTCCGCGTCGACGACAGCTGGCTCGGCCACGAGGTGATCGTCGACTTCGACGCCGCGACCACCGCGCCCCCGCCCTCGGCCGCCACCGAACTGCGCCTGCACGCCGAGGTCTCCAGCCTGGCCGAGGCCCACGAGGCCGGTCACCTGGCCGACGGCTGGTCCCCGCTGCGCGCCGAGGACCTGCGCGCCCTGCCCGCCTCGGAACGCGCCGAGCTCTGGCACTTCTTCGCCGAGTCGGGCCGCCCGCTCCCGGCCGTCCGCTACTTCGACGAGCCGGCCGGCGGCCCACCGGCGGCGTCCTTCGGCCGGCGCGGGGTCCGCGTGCTGCTCCCGGACGCCATCGACTATTTCCGTACGGTCGTGGCCGAGTCCCCCGACGACAACCCGCTGGTCGTCCTGCCGATGGTATCGGTGCGCGCGGAGATCGCCGCCTTCGCCGCCGCCACCGGCGCCCGATGGCGGCTGGGCCTGGACATCGCCACCCCGGCCGCCGCGCTCGGCGTCGCCGACCTGGTCGAGGGCTGTCACCTGCTGCACGTCAGCACCGGTGACCTGGCCCAGCACATCCTGGTCTGGGACCGCACCGTCCGCAACGACCTGCTCCTGCCCCCGGACCGCCTACCGCCCGTCGTCACCCAGCTCGTCGAATGGTCGGCGTCGGTCGCCGCCGCCCGGTCCATCCCGTGCCGGGTCGCCGTCGACCTGCGCCCCAGCCCCCAGCTGCACGAACAGCTGGTCACCGCCGGCGTCCGCGAGATCTCCTGCCCGGCCCCGCTGATCCGTCACTGGCGCCACCTCCTCGACCGCGCGCAGTGAGTCAACCCCGCTGGGCCCGGCCCACCAGATCGGCCGCCACCTCGCGCAGCTTGCGGTTGGACTCCTGAGAGGCGCGGGACAGGATGGCGAACGCCTCGTCGGGCGAACAGTGCCGCTGGCCCATGATGATGCCCTTGGCCTGCTCGATCACCGCACGGCTCTCCATGGCCGCCTGCATGTGGTTGGCCAGGGTGACCGTGGTGTCGTAGAGATGGGCGTTGGCCAGGGCCACCGCGGCGTAACTGGCGAACGTCTCGGCGAGCACGATCGCGTCGTCGTCGAAGTTGCTGATCGACGTGGCGTAGATGTTGAGCGCCCCCGCGACCCGCTCGCGGATGGGCAGGCCGACGCTCAGGGCGCTGTTGATGCCGACGGCCCCGGCGACCGCCTCCCAGCCGGGCCAGCGGCGTTCCGCGCCGACGTCGTCGACGAGCAGGGTGCTGCGTTCGCGGCAGGCGTCCAGGCAGGGGCCGGAGCCGCGCTCGTACTGCCACTTGTCGATGTGGTCGGCGGCCGTGCCGGTGCTGGCCACGGTGTGCGGGCCGCGGTCGCGGATCAGGGTGACCGAGACCTCGTGGGCACCGGGGACGGTCCGCTGGGCGAGGTCGGCGACGGTGGCCAGGACACCCTCCAGATCGGTCTCCCCGAGGTTGATCCGGCCGAGCTCGCGGAAGGCGGCGGTGGGGTCCATCGGCTCTGTCGTCATGTCCCTCTCATACCCCGTTCCGCGAGGTATTAGGGTCGAGACGGGTCAAGCCACGTGCCCGAACCTTCGCTCGCCGAACGGTTGGGATACCACTGTGCCCGATGGCCCTCCGCTGACCGTGTATTTCCGGCAGCTCACCCCCGAGTCGGCGCTCGTCTGCGCCCAGGGCGAGGTGGACGTCGACACGGCGGACGTGCTGGCCTCGGCGCTGGAGCACGCGATCCGGGCCTACCCGCTGGTCACCTGCGATCTGGGCGG
The DNA here is from genome assembly GCF_051380535.1 of Actinoplanes sp. HUAS TT8. NCBI lineage: Bacteria > Bacillati > Actinomycetota > Actinomycetes > Micromonosporales > Micromonosporaceae > Actinoplanes > Actinoplanes sp. HUAS TT8. The sequence goes on from NZ_CP195646.1 coordinate 1,033,646, forward strand.
GGTGACGTTCTTCGGCGCGGCCGGGGCCAACGTGATCGCGATCGCCCGGGACCGGGGTGACGCGCGCGGGCATCGGCTGGAGCTCGTCGGGGTGACCGGCGCGGCCCGGGACGTCCTGCTGATCGCCGGACTCGGCACCGTGCTGCGAGGGTCCGGCTGAGTTTGGGTATTATCGGCGTCCTGCGGCCGATGTCCGAGTGACAGAGGTCTGCCGGCGTCAAGCAGCGGCGCGGGTCCGAGAGCCGTCCGGCTCTCCGGGCAGCACCACCGGCAAACCACGTGCGAGTCGCCCCGAGGGCGGCCCGTGCTCCGCTGCGGGGACATTACCGACGTTGATGGCGCACGACCCGGCCGGCTCTGCCGCGGCTCTCGCGGAGCTCGGTCGTATCAAGCTCGGCGAGACCGATCTGAACGGCGTCCTGGCCACCGTCGCCGGCCTGGCCCGGCGGACCCTGCCGGGGGCCGCGCAGGTCTCCATCACCCTGATCCGGGACGGCGCCGCCTGCACGCCGGCGCACACCGGGGAGATCGCGCTGCGCCTCGACGAGCGGCAGTACGCGCGGGACGCCGGCCCGGGCCTGGAGGCCGCCGCCGAGACGACCACGGTCCACGTGACCGACACCGCGGCCGACGAGCGCTGGGACGGCTGGCCGGCCGCGGCCGCCGAGGCCGGGATGGGCAGCATGCTCTCGGTGGGGCTGCCGATCGTGGAGAACGTGAGCGGGGCGCTCAACATCTACGGGACGGCGGCGCACGCGTTCGACGACGCGGCGATCGCGCTGGCGCAGACGTTCGTCCGGTACGCCGCGGTCGCCCTGGCCAACGCGCACCTCTACGACACCACCGCCACGCTGGCCGGTCACATGCAGGCGGCGATGGAGAGCCGCGCGGTGATCGAGCAGGCCAAGGGCATCATCATGGGGGAGCGGCGGTGCACCGCGGACGAGGCGTTCGCGATTCTCACCCGGGTCTCCCAGGACACCAACCGCAAGTTGCGGGACGTCGCGGCCGCCCTGGTCGAGCGCACCCAGCGCGGCTAGGCGGTCACGTCGAGGCGGTTGCCGTCGCCGCGCTGGGAGAGATAACGCAGGGCCGGTTCGAGGTATCCGGCCACCGGGTTGCGGCCCGGCGCGGCCTGCTCCCACCGCCGGGAGAGATCCTTGAGGTACGCCGGTGTCACCTCCTGCCCGGGTGCGAGCCGCCCGGCGGTCCGGTCGGCCGCGATGGCCGCCGCGAGCGAGTTGATCCAGCCGGCGTTCGGCTGGCCGTCGCCGATCCGCTGGCCGGTGGCCTGGTAGATCAGTTCTCGGTCGCGGTCGGTCAGGGACGCGGCGTCGTCCCGGGCGTTCTGCTGGCGTTCGCGGGCGGACGGGCGGACCGGCGTCACCGAGTACGCCTGCTGGGCGCGATTCAACCGGGAAACGGACATCGGGGTTAAACCTCCTGGCACTCGTCCTACTCCCGATCGGCCACCCTCCGGAGCAACTGAGGGAGCGACCGCCGGACGCGTACGGTGGAGTTCGTCTCCCCGGAATGCACGCCCCGACATGGCCGAGCAGAAAGGGATGGACGTGACCACCTGGACCACAACGGAACGCATCGAACTGGGCGAGGTACGCCTGGAGGGCGACCTCACTCTCGCCGAGCACGCCTCGGGGGTGGTCCTGTTCGCCCACGGCAGCGGCAGCTCCCGGCACAGCCCGCGGAACCAGGCCGTGGCCCGTGAACTGAACCGGCGCGGGTTCGCCACGCTGCTGGCCGATCTGCTCGCGCCCGACGAGGACACCCGGCAGCACCGGTTCGACATCGGACTGCTGGCCGACCGGCTGGTCGGGATCGTCGACTGGCTGCGCGCCCACCCGGCGACCGCCGGGCTGCCGCTGGGGTTGTTCGGCGCCAGCACGGGCGGCGCGGCGGCGCTGGTCGCGGCCGCGGCCCGGCCCGAGGAGGTCCGGACGGTGGTGTCCCGCGGCGGCCGCCCCGACCTGGCCGGTCCGGCCCTGATCGACGTGCGCGTGCCCACGCTGCTGATCGTCGGCGAGCGCGACGACGCCGTGCTCGACCTCAACGAACAGGCCCGCAACACCATGCGGGTGCACGCCGAGCTGCGGATCATCCCGGACGCCACGCACCTGTTCGAGGAGCCGGGCGCCCTTGAGGCCGTGGCCGAGCAGGCCGGGGACTGGTTCTGGTCGTTCCTCACGCAGGTGCCGATCAAGCGGCACCCGGCTCTGGAGCATCTGGCCACCGCTCGACTCTGGGGGTAATTTGTCATGCTTTTTCGTGACCGGGCGCAGGCCGGCGCGCTGCTGGCCGAGCGGGTCGCGGAGATCGGCGGCGACGTGTCGCTGGTGCTGGCCCTGCCGCGTGGCGGGCTCCCGGTCGCGGCGCCGGTCGCCGCCCGGCTCGGCGCCGCCCTGGACATCGTGGTCGCCCGCAAGCTGGGTGCGCCGGGCCGTCCCGAGTTCGGCGTGGGCGCCATCGCCGAGGACGGGCCGCCCGTCTACGACCGGGAGAACCTGCGGTACGCCGGCGCCACCGAGGAGAGCATGGCGGCCACCCTCGCGGCCGAGCGTGACGAGCTCGGCCGCCGGGTGCGCCGTTATCGGGGCGATCGCCCCACCCCACCGGTCACCGGCCGGGCCGTCGTCCTGGTCGACGACGGCCTGGCCACCGGGGTGACCGCGCACGCCGCCCTGCGCTGGATCCGGGGCCGGCACCCGGCCCGGCTGCTGCTGGCCGTCCCGGTCGGTGCGCCGCAGGCCCGGGACCTGCTCGCGCCCGAGACCGACGGGGTGGTCTGCCTGAGCGCGCCGCCCGAGTTCGGCGCGGTCGGACGCTGGTACGAGGACTTCGAGCAGCTCACCGACGAGGACGTGGACGTCGTGATGAAGAGATTTCACCATGCGATGAAATAGTCTCTCGACTCCTCTCCGGAATTCACCTACTGTTGATTTCAACAGATGATGAGTTCTGGGGAGGAACCATGGACACCGCGATCGAGGTCACCGACCTCGTCGTCCGCCGCGGGAAGAGAGCCGTTCTCGACCGCTTCAACTGCGCCGTCGCCCGCGGCAGCGTCACCGGGCTGCTCGGCCCGAGCGGCAGCGGCAAGACCACACTGATGCGCACCGTCGTCGGCGTGCAGGTCGTCGCGTCCGGCACGGTCACCGTGCTCGGCCACCCGGCCGGCGCGCCCGCGCTGCGCAGCAAGCTGGGATACCTGACCCAGGCCCCCAGCGTCTACGCCGACCTGACCGTCCGGGAGAACGCACGCTACTTCGCCTCCCTCTACCGCCTCGGCCCGGACGCGGCCGACCGGGCCGTCGAGACCGTCGGCCTGACCCGGGCGGCCGGGCAACTCGTCGCCGACCTCTCCGGCGGCCAGCGCAGCCGCGCGTCGCTGGCCTGCGCGATCGTCAGCCGCCCGGAGGTTCTCGTCCTCGACGAGCCGACCGTCGGGCAGGACCCGGTGCTCCGCGACGAGCTGTGGGCGCACTTCCGCCGGATGGCCGCCGACGGTGCCACCGTGCTCGTGTCCAGCCACGTCATGGACGAGGCGAACCGCTGCGACCGGCTCCTGCTGATCCGCGAGGGCGTGCTGATCGCCGACGACACCCCGGCCGCGGTCAAGAAATCGGCCGGCTCCGACGACCTCGACCAGGCGTTCCTCAACCTGATCCGCGCGCACGAGAAGGTGACGGCATGATCCTGCTGAGCACGATCCGGCGGATCCTCACCCAGCTGCGCCACGACCCGCGGACCATCGCGCTGATCGTGGTCGTGCCGACGCTCCTGATCACGCTGATCTATTTCATGTACGACGGCCAGCCGCGCGTCTTCGACCGCGTCGCGCTGACCATGCTCGGCATCTTCCCGTTCATCGTGATGTTCCTGATCACCTCGATCGCCATGCTCCGGGAGCGCACCAACGGCACGCTCGAGCGTCTGTTCACCACCCCGGTCGCCAAGATGGACCTTCTCTTCGGGTACGGCATAGCGTTCGGTGCCGCCGCGGCGGTGCAGGCGGCGGTCGCGGCCGGGTTCGCGTACTGGGCGCTGGGCATGGACGCGGCCGGCGGCCTCGGCCTGGTCGTGCTCATCGCGGTCGCCAACGCCGTGCTCGGGGTCGCGCTCGGGCTGCTGTGCAGTGCCTTCGCCCGCACCGAGTTCCAGGCCGTGCAGTTCATGCCGCTCGTCGTCGCACCCCAACTGCTGCTCTGCGGGCTCTTCGTGCCGCGCGAACGCATGGTCGGCTGGCTGCAGGGGATCAGCGACGTGCTGCCGATGTCCTACTCGGTGCAGGCGCTGACCGAGGTCGGAACCCATGCCGAACCGACCGGCACGATGTGGCGTGACCTGGGGATCGTCCTCGGCGCGATCATCATCGCGCTCGCGGTGGGTGCCGCGACCCTGCGCCGCCGCACCCGATGACGATCATGGGGTACGGCCGATAGCGTTCGGTGCGTGACCGCCGTACGCGAAAGGGGTTTTTCTTGATGGCACGACGGACCGGCCGCAGACCCGGCAACCCGGAGACCCGGGAGGCGATTCTCGCCGCGTCGCGAGAGGCGTTCGCCGACAAGGGGTACGACGGCGCCTCGATCCGTGCCATCGCCGCCGGCGCCGGGGTCGACCCGGCGCTGGTGCACCACTACTTCGGCACCAAGGACAAGCTGTTCCTGGCCGCCATGCAGGCCCCGATGGACCCGGCCGAGATCATCGACGCCCTCGGCGAGGGCGACCGGGACGAGGTCGGCGCCCGCTTCGTCCGGCTCTTCCTGCGCATCTGGGACGGGCCCGGCGGCGCGGCCGGGGTGGCGCTGCTGCGCTCGGCGGTCGGCACCGAGTGGACGACCAAGCTGTTCCGGGAGTTCGTGGTCACCCAGATCCTGCGGCGGGCCGTGCCCCGGCTCGGTCTCGACGAGGACGAGCAGGGGCCGCTGCGGGTCACCCTGGCCGCCAGCCACATGGTCGGGATCGCCATGGCGCGGTACGTGATCAAGGTGGAGCCGCTGGCCTCGGTGCCGTCCGAGGTGATCGTGGCGGCGGTGGGGCCGGCCGTGCAGCGATACCTCACCGGCGACCTGTCCGTCGCGCCCGAGCCGGTCGCCTCCGCTACGCCCGAGCCGGTCGCCGAATCGCCGGAAAGTGCCGGGCCCCCGGCGTAGCGTCCGGGGCGTGATGGATGAGGACGCCTTCTGGCGTCTGGCCGGCCGGCTCGGGCGGGATCCCGCCGACGAGGACTTCGACGCACTCGTCGACCGGCTCGCCCGGCTGACCGAGCCGGAGATCACCGGGTTCGCCGACCGGCTGGCCTGGGTGCTGTGGCGCATCGACACGCCGGAGCACTACGAGGCCTCGGCAGCGGCCGGCGGCGACTGGTTCCTCTACGTCCGATGTGCCGTGGTGGCGGCCGGCCACAAGGCGTACGAGAAGGTCCTCCGAAAACCGTCGGCGCTGGCGCGCTTCGCCGACGAGGAGGCCGAACTGCTGCTCGGGGTCGCCGAGCGGGCGTTCGAACGGGCCACCGGGCGGCTGTGGGAGCACGAGACACCGGTCGGCTGGGAGATGGGCAGCAACGCCGCCGCGTGGGGGACACCGGCCCGGACCGTTCGCGAGTCGCCGTGGCTGACCCTGGTGTTCGGGTCGGCCCTGGTCGAACCCGAGGCCTACGCGGTGCTGCTGCACGACGTGGTCGCCCGGGCGGCGGCCGACCCGGTGTGGCAGCGGTGGTGGGCCGGTTCCGGGCTGCGGCAGTGCGAACTGTCGCTGGTGCTGGACACCGAGCCGGTGGCGTCGTTCCAGGCCGGGCGGGTCCGGGCCCGGCTGCACCTGACCCACGACTCCGGGCCGTTCCCGCTGCACGATCCGGCCGGACTGGCCGAGCACGCGGCCGTGGAGATCCAGAACATGCTGGCCGAGATCCGGGTGCGACTGTCGCTGCCGGAACTGCCGCCGCTGTCCTACCCGTCGGTCGACGGCCTGGACGGGGAGATGTTCGGCCCGCCCCGGCCCGGCGTGGACCTTCCGCGGGGTGTGCTCGACGAGATCTTCGACCGCGGCTATTCGTCCGGGCTCGACCCGAGCCGGGTCAGGTAGGTGTCGATCTGATTGCGGGTGACCGTCGGCAGATCCTGGAACTGCAGACCGATCTCGATCAGCCCGTCCCGCGGGGTCCGCCGCATCACCTTGGCCTCGGCCGCGCCGGCCAGCCCGTCGAACGTGAACTCGGCCCGGATCACGTCACCCACCGCCACCGGCACGTCGGCCGCCAGCGTGCAGCCCATGCCGTCCGAGCTGAGATCCACCATCCGGGCGGTGACCGGCTGCGGACGGGACACCACCCGCAGCGTCACCGTCCCCTCGATGGCCAGCCGGTCACTGCGGCGGCGCTCCAGACGTTCGGCCACGTCGGACAGATCGCCGATCTGGGCCATCGTCGCGTCCACACTGCGGTGCAGCCGCATCACGATGTCGTGCTGCTGATCGGCGATCCCGCCGAGCTGACGCATCGCGTCCTCGATGTCCCCGACGTCGTGGATGATCGCGCTGAGCGTCTGACCCATCTGCGCGACGTCGGCCTCCAACGCGGCGATCGTACTGGTGATCTGCTCGGTCGAGTGCGCGGTCGTGTCGGCCAGACTCTTCACCTCGTCCGCGACCACCGCGAAGCCGCTCCCGGCATCCCCGGCCCGGACCGCCTCGATCGTCGCGTTCAACGCCAGCAGCCGGGTCTGCGACGCGATCCCGGAGATCACACTGGCGATCCCGGCGACCTGATGCAGGCTGGTGTTGAGCGCGTTGGCCGCCTCGTCGGCGCTGTGCGCCCGCCGGACCAGCGCGTCGGCCGCGTCGTTGGTCACGGTGACCCGCTCGTGAGTCGCCGCGGCCGCGTCCCGGGCCGCGCCCACCTGCACCACGACGTCCTCCAGCTTGCCGCCGATCACCGCCGCGGTGCTGTCGATCGCCTCCTTGGCCCGGCGCCGCAACGTCTGCTGCTGCTGTTTCTGCTGCAAGGCGGTCGCCTGCACCTGAGCGACGCGGTCGGCCTGAAGGTGCTCCAGCTCGGCGTCGCGTTCCCGCAACGTCTCCTGAAGCTCGGCGATCACCCGGCGGGCCGCGGCCAGACTCCCCGGACCACCGTCGTCGGCGACGGCCTCGGCCCGGGCGCCCCGCTGCCGGAACACCACGAAGCCGGCGCCGGCCAGGACCAGGACACCGATCAGAACGACCCACACGGGCATCACGCCACGGCGTCAGCGCCGCTTTGGGCCCACCCGGGGGACGCCGACAGATTCACGGCCCCTCCCGACAAGGCTCGGTATTCGCAGATGATCTGACTTTATCGGAAATATCCCTCCGACGTACGCGGTTCGCCCCGCGCCTGCCCGGCCCCGCCGTCCCGGCGCCTGCCCAGCCCTGGTGTCCCGCGCCTGCCCGGCCCCGCTCCGCCGCGCCCGCTCCGCCGCGCCCGCCATCGGCTCCGCGTGGGCCGCACTCGCCGCGGGCCCCGGGCGGGCCGCCGCCCGCCGCCGCCCGCCGCCGCCCGCCGCCGCCCGCCGCCGCGCGGCGCTGCCTCGGCCGTCGGTTGCGGAACCGGAGCGAAAAGTGATGTGGCGAAGTCCTCAGATCGGAGATCGGCAGCCGATGGTCGGGGCCTTCACGAAGATCAAGGAGATCGAGATGAGCATCAGCATCGGCACGTCGACCCCGTCCTCGGCCTGGGAGACGCACGCCGCCTGGCTGCGGTTGCGTGGCGACTGCCAGCAGCTTTTCGACCACGTGCTGGAGGGCGCGGATCACCGCGAGCTGCACGGCGACAAGGTCGCGGTCATGGAGAGCCGCGACGTGATCGCCCGCATGGAGCAGGGCAGCGGCGTCAACATCCTGGTGTGAGCGGGGGTCAGACCGATGAGAGGTGGGGATGGGTGACGGCCGCGGGCAGCGAGAACGTGAAGCATGACCCTCCGCCGGGATCGTCCGCGGCCGAGATGTCGCCCCCGTGGCGTTCCACGATGCGTTTGCAGATGGCCAGCCCCAGCCCGGTCCCGAGGTATCCGCCGCTGGTGTGGGCCCGATGGAAGTTGCCGAAGATGGCGTCGTGCTGCCCTTCCGGGATGCCGATGCCGTTGTCGACGATCCGGACCGTGACCATCCCGCCCGACGTGTCGGCGGAGATGGCGACCCGCGGCACGACTCCGGGTGCGGTGTACTTGACGGCGTTGCCGACCAGGTTGTCCACCAGCTGCCGGACCAGCACCGGATCCGCCTGCACGGCCGGCAGCCCGGTAATGGTGAACCGCGGTTCGGGTTTCCCGGCCGCCACGGCCGAGTCCGAGCGGGCCTGCGTGATGTCGGCGACCACCTCGGCCAGGTCCACCCGGGCCGGAGCGACTGTCGCCTCCCGCGCCGTGGTGTAGGCGAGCAGCCCGTCGATGAGCCCACGCATCCGGGCCGAGGCCCGGGTCAGCCGGGCCAGGTCGGCGTGCGCCTGGTCCAGGTTGGGATGGGCGGGTACGCCGTCGAGCGAGTCCAGGGCCGCCGCCGTCCACCCTTCGATGCTGGCCAGCGGGTTGAGCAGGTCGTGGGCGACGACCCCGGCGAAGTTGGTCAGTTCGTCGCGGTGCCGGCGTTCGGCGGTGACGTCGTGGAACAGTACGACCGCGCTGCTGGTGCCGTCCGGGTGGGGCAGGGCGGTGGCGGTGACCCGCAGGATCCGGCCTTCGGGCACGCCCGGGTTGCGGACCAGCATGTCGACCCCGCGCACGTCCTCACCGGCGAGCGCCCGCAGGTGGGCCAGTTCGTCGTCGGCGTACCGGCTCCCGTCGACGCGGTAGAGCCCGTACCAGTCGGTGCCGGCCAGCACGTCGTCCGGGCTGCAGCGCCCGCCCAGCAGTTCGGTCACCGCCGGGTTGCGCATCGTGATGCGGCTGTCCGAATCGATCACCGCCAGTCCGTCCGCCATGGAGTCGATCACGGCGGTGAGCAGGTTCTTCTGGGTGTCGAGTTCGGCTTTCTCCTCGGCCAGGGCGGTGAGCAGGGTGGTCCGTTCGTCGCGGCCGAGGGCCAGGGCCAGCCCGACCAGGGCGACCAGGATGCAGAAGAGCTGCACGATCACGGCGCGCCGGCCGACGTCGTCGATGTGCGCGAACGGCCCGGTGCCGTGCAGCGTGTACTGCACCGCGATCGTGCTGATGACCGAGTTGTGCAGCAGCACCCAGGGGGTGCTCAGCCGGGTGCCGACCAGGACGGTCAGTCCCAGCAGCGCGAAGGACAGCGGCAGGCCGTGTTCGTAGGCGAACGCGCCGACGTGACCGGCGACGCTGAGCGTGAAGATCCCGGCGATCTCGGCGGTCCGCCAGAACGAGAGCCGTCGCCGCGGGGGCCGGGCCCGCCAGCGGTTCAGCCCGGCGCCGATGTAGATCCCGGCCGCCCCGATGATCAGGATGCTGGCGATGTGCCGGGCCAGCGCCATGACCGAGAACGCGATCGGGAAGGAGTGGGTGACCAGGCCGCGCCCGACCAGGCTGACGACGTGCGTGCCGACGCAGGTGAGGATCGTCACGGCGAACAGGGCCCACAGGTCCCGGGGCGAGCGCAGGGTGCCGGTGCCGCCGGCGCCCCACAGGTTCGGCCGCCATCGGCGCAGGCCCCAGAGGAACAGCCAGACCTGGACCAGGCCGGCGACCGCGGCGACCACGGCGACCGCCGGTGACGTGTCGGTGAGCCAGTTGCCCAGGCCGAGGATGACCGCGAGCAGGATCATGTCGAGGTGGCGGGTGGGTGCGTCGCGGTTCGCGCAGAACCAGACGACGCCGACTCCGGCGGCCGGCCAGACCAGGCTGACACCGTCCGCGACCATGGCGGTGCGCCGGCCGGCGTAGACGGCGGCGGCGTACACGAGGGCGAAGAGCAGAGTCCGGACCGGTGAGGACCGGTAGCCAGTCGTCACCGCCACCTCCAGCCCGACGTCCGACCTACTCCTATCGGCCGGTTCCCGTCCGCACTGAGCCCGTTCCTTGCCGGCCGACAATCAAAAGACGATTACGGTACGGACACAGCGGCCTCGATCGAGGCGAAGACCGGCCCCACCCGCAGGATGCCGTCGTCGAGCGGGACACACCGGACGCCGCCCCGCCCGCGCAGCGCCTTGAACGCGCCCGCTCCGATGCTCACGTCCATCCAGGCGCACGGGTTGGCCCGCCGCCGCACGGCCAGCCGGATCGGCCCGTCCCCGGAGTCCAGTGTGAGCGTCGACCCGACCAGGTCGTCGAGGGTCCGCTCGCCGAACCGCAGCCCGGCGACCAGGATGTTCCGCCGTGCCTGGGCGAGCCCGGCCCCGTCCGGAAGGGACTCGCGGGCGATGATCGTGATCGACGCGTCCCGGTGGGCGGCGTGGTTGAAGTACCGGTCGCCGACGATGCCGAGCCCGGCGCGGATCCGGACCTCAGGCACGAGTTCGCCGTCGGGCGCGGGGGCCGGCCCGTCGGCGGGCCGCCCCTCGAAACGGTGGATCGGCGAGGCGAGCAGTTCCACGATCTCCACCGGCCCACTCTACGAGCGCCGGTGGACGGGTCTGTTGCTCTGACCGCGACCACCCGACCACGTCGCCCTTGCGGGCTGAGCGTTCTGGGCGCGCCAGCGCCCTGCTCAGACCGGAAGGGTCCCCGCGGGAGCGACGATCTGGACCACGGCGGACCGAGGCAATGAAGAATGTGATCTTTTCAGTGAATGGTTGCGAGCGCGGAAGCCAGCGCGTCCTTGGCGTCCTGGACGTCGACCTCGAGGTTCTGCAGCGGGCCGCCGGGCTCGGTGAGGCGCGCGGCCTCGGGACCGCCGGCGAAGAACGGCGCGAAGCCGAGTTCCTGGATGATCCGGCAGGCGGCCTCGCGGGCATCGCGCTGGTTGGTGCACACGTACTCCGCGAGCAGGGGATCGTGGCCGCGGCGGCGGTCGAGGACGTCGGTCGAGATGGTGTTGAACGCCTTCACCCAGTGGGCCTCGGGGGCCCACTCGATGAGTTTCTCGAAGCCGCTGCGGGCGGTCGCGCCGAACTCGCGGGTCGTGCCGGGCGCCTCGGGGACGCGGACGAACGACGGGATGTCGAGGGCCGACGGGAAGCCCGGCGCGAACGAGCCGAGGCCGCCGGGACCGGGCGCGCCGGGTGTCATGCCGGTGATCGGCACGCTGATCTCGGCCGGGTTGGTGGCGTCGATCACCACCTTGCCGGCCATCGCGTCGTGCGCCAGCTCGATCGCCTCGCGGGCGGACTCCCAGTTCGGGGCGAAGAACAGCACCTCGCCGAAGGTCGCCGCCTCCGGGACCGTGAGCGCGCGGATGTGCCCGTCGCCGAGCTCGACCAGGTCGGTCAGCCGGTCCGGATGGCGGGACGTGACCGCGACCTCGTGTCCACTCTCGGCACACCACGTCGCGAGAGTGCCGCCGAGCTGCCCTGCTCCAATGACACCGATACGCATGCTTTTCAGGGTGCCCGGCCGATCACCCGGGCGAGTGGTGAACCGGGAAATCGCCGTAGAGCATCCGTTGCTCGACCGTGACCAGGTCGTCGACCAGGCCCTCGGGGTCGCCGGCCGAGGCGAACGCGGCCGTCCGCAGGTCGTCGATCAGGGCGGCCAGCACATGCGGGGCCGGGCCGTCCGGGGCCAGGCCGGCCGCGCGGTCGCGGGTGATCCGGGCGGCCAGGCGGTCGACGTGGGCCTCGCGCAGACCGGCCCGCCACTTCGCGATGGGCGGGCAGCCGGGGGCCGCGGCCAGCGCGCCGGCGAGCAGTCGTCCCTGGTCACGCCAGAGGGCGGCCAGCGCGGCGAGGGACTGCCGCAGGGCCGGCTCGTCCGGGCCGGTGCCGTCGAGCCACGGGCCGGAGTCGCGGCCGAGCTCGCCGGCCAGCCCGTGCAGCAGCGCGACGACGACCGCGAGCTTCGAGTCGAAGTAGAAGTAGAAGCTGCTGCGGGAGATCTCCGCGCCGGCCGCCAGCTCGTCGATGGTGATCTCGGCCAGCGGCTTGCGGCCGAGCAGCGTCCGGGCGGTGTCGAGGATCGCGCGTTCGCGCAGGTCGCCCTTGCTGGGTCCGCGTCGCCTCTGGCTCATGACGTTCACGGTAACGCGATTAACAGGGCGGAGTCGACGCGCTGTCGAGTTTTTCGACGTACTGTCGAGTAACTGTTCCGCTTCGTCCCCGGGAGTGACCCCATGCAGGAGATCCGTCTCGCCAGCCGTCCCAGCGGATGGCCGACCGCCGACAACTTCGAGCTCGTCGAGCTGCCGACCCCGGCTCCCGGGCCGGGGCAGGTGCTGGTGCGCAACCAGTTCATGTCGGTCGATCCGTACATGCGCGGGCGGATGAACGACACCGAGTCCTACGTCGCTCCGTTCGAGGTGGGCAAGGTCCTCGACGGTGCCGCGATCGGCGAGGTCGTCGCCTCCGAGGCGGCCGGCGTGCCGGTCGGCGCGACCGTGCTGCACGGGCTGGGCTGGCGCGACGTCGCCGTCCTGGACGCCGCACACGTGCGGGTCGTCGACCCGGCCGCCGCGCCCACCCCGTCGGCCTACCTCGGGCTGCTGGGCATGACCGGCCTGACCGCGTATGTGGGGCTGCTCGACATCGCCCAGTTCCGTGAGGGCGACGTGGTCTTCGTCTCCGGTGCCGCCGGTGCCGTCGGCAGCGTCGTCGGCCAGATCGCCAAGCTGCGCGGGGCCAAGCGCGTGATCGGCAGCGCCGGCTCGGCCGCGAAGGTCCGGCACCTCGTCGACGACCTGGGCTTCGACGCCGCATTCAACTACAAGGACGCTTCGGTACGAGGTCAGCTGCGCGACGCGGCGCCCGAGGGGATCGACGTGTACTTCGACAACGTCGGCGGCGACCACCTGGAGGCGGCGATCAAGTCGCTCAACAAGTACGGGCGGGTCGCCCTGTGCGGCGCGATCTCGCAGTACAACGAGACGTCCGCGCCCGCCGCCCCGCGCAACCTGGCGCTCGCCATCGGCAAGGAGCTGAACCTGCGCGGCTTCATCGTCTCCAACCACCGCGACCGGATGGCCGACTTCGTGACCGAGGTCGGCGGGTGGCTGCGCGAGGGCAAGATCTCCGCCCAGGAGACGATCGTCGACGGGCTCGCCAACGCGCCCGAGGCGTTCCTCGGCCTGATGCGCGGTGAGAACACCGGCAAGATGGTCATCAAGCTCGGCTAACGGGAGTCCGGAGGGCAAAAGCCCCGGAAGGTTGCCGGGGCTTTTCCTGAACGCTGCTTAGAGTTGATCATTCAGATACGGACCGTCCGGCTAGCGGTAGTCATCCGTACGGACGACGTGACTGACGGAAAGCAGACACTAACGTTCCCGTGTGGCAAATCGGTTCCAACTCTGGGGACAAGCGGGCTGGGCAAGCGCCGAGGTCGTCGGCGAGACGCACTACGCCAAGGCGATACGTGCGCTGTTCGGAAACGACTTCAACCCGCAGGGAACCGACATAACCGTCCCGGTCCAGCTGATACCCGACCGCAGCAACCGCCACGATCGCAACGCGGTCGGGGTCTGGGCCGACAACGCGCTGCTCGGGCACCTGCCGCGACCCGAAGCCGTCCGCTACATCGGGGTGATCACCAACCTCGCCAAGCGCAACCTGATCCCCGAGGTCAACGCCCAGATCCACGGACGCGAGTGGGGCGAGTACGACGGCCGGCCGCCGGCCTTCGTCGGCACCATCCGCCTCGACCTGGCCGAACCGCACATGCTGGTCCCGGCCAACGAGCCGCCCGTGCACGACCACCGGCTGCTCCCGACCGGCTCGGCGCTGCAGGTCAACGGACAGGAGAACCACCTCGACGCCCTCGCGCCGTTCCAGCGGCCGGAAGGCGAGTGCTGGGCGTACGTGACACTCCACGAGATGGCCGACCACCTCGTCGAGGTCCGCATCGGTGACGCCCGGGTCGGCGACCTCAGCCCGAAGATGAGCTTCGAACTGACCCCGATCCTGCGCTACCAGGCGGAGCGCGGCCTGGTGGTCGCCGCCCGCGCCATCGTCAAGAGCAATGCCAACAAGACCGAGGTTCTCCTGTACGTGGTCCGCGTCCAGGACCTCCCGGAGAGCTGGACCGGCCCGGCCGCCCGCAGCGCCGCCAGCGGTCGCGTCGCCCCGGTCTCCCCGCCGGCGGGCAACGCCCCGCCCGCCAACGTCCCGGTCTCCTCACCCGGTTCCCTGTCCGCCTCGTCGCAGGCCTTCCTGTCGGGCGCTTCGCAGGGCTCGCTGGCCGCCTCCGCGCAGGGTTCGGGTTCCCTTTCCGGGTCCGCTTCGGGCTCGCTGTCGGGCATGCCGCAGGGCTCGCCGTCAGGCATGCCGCCGGGATCCTCGGCCGGCCTGTCGCAGGGGTCCTCGGCGGGATTGTCGTCGGGTTCGTTCTCGGGCTCGCTCACGGGTCCGTCGCAGGGCTCGCAGCCGGGAACCTCGTCGGGTTCGCCGACCACCCCGGTCGTCCCCACCACGAGCGGCCCCGAACTCCCGGCCGCCGGCACCTCCGCCGTCCCCAGCTGGATGACCGGCAGCGACGCCGTGCCGAGCTGGGCCTCCACCCCCAGCGACGCCCAGCCCACCTGGATGGACCGCAGCGAACTCGTCCCCACCTGGGTCCAGCCGAGCGGCCCGGTCCCGAGCTGGGCCGCGTCGGTCAGCGGCCCGGTCCCGACCATCGCCGGCCGCCCCCAGCCCGACGACCCGATCTCACCCCCCGGCCCCGGCGCCGGCCCCGGCGGCGGCGCAGGCCTGGGCGGCGGTTTGGGCGGTGGCGCAGGCCTGGGCGGCGGCTCGGGCTTGGGCGGTGGCGCGGGCTCGGGTCTGGGTTCCTCGACCGGCTCCATCCCGGGCAGGTCGACCGGCTCGATTCCGGGCCGCCCCACCAGCGGCGCCCCCGGCCTGTCGACCGGCTCCATCTCCGGCATCCCGACCAGCGGCGTACCCGTTCCCGGCGTCCCGGCTCACCAGATCCCGGGCATCGGCACCGCCCCGCTCCCCGGCACCGTCAGCGGCATCCCGACCAGCCCCGGCCCGGCCGCCTTCGACGGCTCCCCGTCGGCCGGCTCGTTCAACGGCCCCGGCTCCTTCAACGGGACCAGCTCCCTCGACACCCCCAACTCGTTCGACCCCGGCTCGCCCCACCCCGGTTCGTTCGACGGTCCGGGTTCGTCGACGGGTTCGTTCGCGGCCGGTTCGTTCGATGGTCCCGGTTCGTCGACGGGCTCGTTCGCCGCAGGTTCGTTCGACGGTCCGGGTTCGTCGACCGGCTCGTTCACCGCCGGCTCGTTCGACAGCTCGGACTCCTCGACCGGCTCGTTCAGCAGCGCTGGTTCCTCGACCGGCTCGTTCAGCAGCACCGGCTCACCCGCCGGCCTGTTCGGCGGCGCCGGCGAGATCGCCGAGACCACGGTCATCCCGGCCCTCTCCGCCGTAGTGATGAACAAGCACCAGGCCGCCACCGCGACCGGCTCCGCCCCGGTCTCCCCGGCCCCCGAGACGAACCACCACCCGACGATCCCCCCAGCCCCCACCGGCATCAAGTTCGTGGTCCCGCCGGGCTGGCCCACCCCGCCGGACGGCTGG
The DNA here is from genome assembly GCF_051380535.1 of Actinoplanes sp. HUAS TT8. Lineage (NCBI taxonomy): Bacteria > Bacillati > Actinomycetota > Actinomycetes > Micromonosporales > Micromonosporaceae > Actinoplanes > Actinoplanes sp. HUAS TT8. Next base: position 1,049,259 of record NZ_CP195646.1, read on the forward strand.
TACCCCCCGGAAGGCTGGCACCCGGACGCCGGCTGGCCCCTCGCCCCCGCCGGCTGGCAGTGGTGGGTCCCGACCTGGGACTGACCCCTCCCGTTCTCCCACAAACGGCCGCTCCTCCCCGGAGCGGCCGTTTCACGTCCACCCCATCGCCCCATCGCCGTCACCCGCCCCGCCGCCCCCTGCCGCAAACACCCAGCCCCGCGCCTCACCCCCGGCCGCAGCCCGCAGCCCGCAGCCCGCAGCCCGCAGCCCGCAGCCCGCAGCCCGCAGCCCGCAGCCCGCAGCCCGCAGCCCGCAGCCCGCAGCCCGCAGCCCGCAGCCCGCAGCCCGCAGCCCGCAGCCCGCAGCCCGCAGCCCGCAGCCCGCAGCCCGCAGCCCGCAGCCCGCAGCCGTCGACTCTTTGCTGCCTCGTCTTTGACCGTCCGGGGCAGGCCCCGGCGGTCCGGCTCGGTGGGCTTCTGGCCCGGCCCGCCCGGCGAGGGCCGTCGTCGGTGTCGCTGGTGGGGCTGGTGTTGCTGGTGGGATCGCCAAGTGGTCCGATCCGTGCGGAACGTCGGATTAACCCGAAAAAACGCCACCATGCGGCCCGTCGCCTTGCTGGAATGGAAAAATGCGGTGGGATCAATCGGATGGGTTGACCGGGCGGCCTGATGCCCGTGTGCGGGCGACGCTGGAAGAGTGGCGGGACGGGCTGCTCGACCTCACTGGCGCCAATCCGCTGATCGACGTGCGGACCACGGCGCCCGGGGTGGTCGAGATCGTCAGCCCGTCGCCGCGAAGTATCGTCGAGGCCCTTCAGCAGGGCCGGGAGTGCGGCTTCCTGGGCATCGAGGAACAGGCGGAGGGCCCGCGACCGCGGGCCTCCCACGTGTTCCAGACCGCGATGGCCGACGCCGAGATGGACGCGACCCTGCGGGCGTTGCGTCAGACGGCCCATCGTGACCTGCTCGAACAGGGCGTTGCCACGCTCTACCTGGGTCTCGGGACGGTCCGCTGGACGGACGGCGGGAGCGAGCACGTCAGCCCGATCCTGCTGATCCCGGTGGACCTGGTCACCCCGGACCCGCAGGACTACCCACGGCTGCGGGCCCGTGCCGAGGATCCGATCGTCAACCCGGCGCTGGACATCTGCCTGCGCCGGCACAACATCGAGCTGCCGGCCGTGGACAGCCTGGGTGCCCTGGACGTCACCGTCTTCTGGGCCCGCCTGGACGCCGCGCTCGGCGATCACCCGGACTGGCATTCGGACGAGGCGGTGATGCTCACCCGATTCGCCGTGCACCGCGAGGTGATGTACACCGACCTGCTCGACCACGAGCGGCGCATCCTCGCCCACCCGGTCGTCCGGGCCCTGGCCACCGAGCCGGAGGCGCAGCCGGACGCGTTCAAGTTCGAGGTGATCGCCGGCCGCCGGATCGACGAGGTCGCGACCCCGGACGACGTCCCGCTCGTGCTGGACGCCGACGCCGCGCAGCGGGCCTGTGTCACCGCGGCCCTGCACGGGCGCACGTTCGTGATGCGCGGCGCGCCCGGCACCGGCAAGTCGCAGACCATCGCCAACATGATCGGCGGGCTGATGCATGCCGGCCGCCGAGTGCTGCTGGTCGCCGAGAAGGCCGCCGCCCTGGACACCGTCCTCGACCGGCTCGAACCCACCGGCCTGCACGACTACCTGCTCCAGCTGCACAGCGGCCGGACCGGCCGGGACCAGGTGGCGGCGACCCTGGCCGCGGCCCTGGACTTCATCCCGCTGCCGCCGCCGGACCTCTCCACCGACGAACGTGAGGCGTTGCGCGAGCACCGCCGCCGGCTGAACGCTTACGCCGAGGCGATGAACGAGGTGCGCGAGCCGCTCGGCCATCGCCTGCACGACGTGCTCGGCATGTGCGCGCAGATGACCGATGTGGCGCAGGCGCCGGCCCCGGCCGAGCTGCCGATCCCGCTCACCACCCAGTCGCTGCAACGGGTCCGGGACGCCGCCGAGCGTCTGGGCCGGGCCTGGCGTCCGGCCCGCGAGGGCGACGACTTCCTGTGGCGTGACGTGATCGACCGCAACCGCCTGGACGCCCGGCTGCACCAGGCCCAGACCGCCCTGGACCACCTGGTCGACGCGATCGAGCGGGACCCGCTGGCCGAGGCGTTCCTGATCGGCTCGATCGGCGAGGCGATCACCCTGACCACGCTGGTCGGGCACGCCACCCGGCGCCCGCCGGAGGCCGCCGACGAGTGGCTGACCATGGCCAGCCTGGAACCGGTGGCCCGGGCCGCCGAGGGCCTGCTGCGCCATCTGAAGGCCCTGCACCAGGCCGAGGACGCGGTCCGCGCCAAGGCCGGGGTGACCTGGAGCGCGCTGCCCTCGCCGGGCAAGCTGCCGCTCATCCCGAGCCTGGCCCATCTGAAGCCGCCCGCGGTCGAGCTGCTGCCGCTCACCGCCGCGCAGGCCCGCGGGCTCGCCCGGCGCTTCGCCGACGAGGCCGACCGGATCGAACAGCACCAGCACAGCCTGGACCGGGTCACCGCCCGGCTCGGCCTGCCCAACGTGGTCGCGTTCACCGACCTGCCGCGGCTGGCCGCCATCGTCGACCTGCTGTCGCGCCCGGACAAGCCGGAGCCCGCCTGGTTCGACAGCATGGGCACGCACGCCGCGCACGCCGCGATGCGCAACCTCCGCCGCGTCGTCAGTGTGGTCAAGGCCGCCGAGGCCCGGGCCCGCGAGCACTTCAGCGAGAATGCGCTGGCCGAGCCGGTGGACGAGCTCGCCGAGCGGTTCGCCCGCCAGCACAAGGGCATCGGCAAGCTGCGGGCGCCCTACCGGCGGGACAAGAAGGCGGCCGCGGAGATCGCCCGCCCGGACGTCAAGGGTTCCCAGGCGGTCGCCAACCTGAACGCCGCCGCCGCCTGGAAACGCGCCCTGGAGGACCTGGACGAGGCCGAGCGTGAGTACGCCGGGATCCTCGGCCGGCACTGGCAACGGCAGGACACCGACTTCGAGGCGATCGAACGGGCGCTGCAGACCGCCGAGGAAACCCTGCGGGTCACCCCGCCGGAGGCGCTGCCCTCGCTGATCGAGCGGATCTGCGCCCCGACCCCGAACAGCGCGATCATCCGGATCGTCGGCGAGGCCGGCCGGGAGTTCGAACGCTGGACCGCCGCCCTGCGCCCGGCGCCCGAGCCCGCGCCCCGGCCGCAGCTCGCCAACGGCCCGATCCACGACGCGGTCACCTGGCTGCGCGCCCATGTCGAGCCGTTCACCGCCGTCGCCGAGCTGGTGCAGGCCTACAGCGTGGCCGCCGGACGGGACTTCACCCTGGCCGAGGCGGCCGCGATCGGCCTGCTGCGGGAGAGCGCGTCGGAGGCCGCCGCGGCGCTGTCCTCCAACGCCCGTGACTACGCCAAGGTCCTGGGCAACGCCTACCGCGGCACCCAGACCGACGTGGAGGCCCTGGCCACCGCGATGGCCTGGACGTCCGAGGCCCGGCGGATCCGCAACGGCGGCGACATCGCCTTCACCGCCGAGCAGGCCGAGGTGGTCGCCCGGACCCGGCCCAGTGACACCCTGCCGGCCCGGGTCGCCGAATGGCAGTCCGCCCGGGACTGGATCCTGCGTGCTTTCGCGCCCAGCCGGCACCCCGCGCTCAGCGCCGCCCTGGACGAGCGCGACACCGCCCGTGAGCTGCTCCGCGAACTTCTCGACGACAACCGGGGCCAGCAGGAGTGGTTCGACTACCAGGCCGCGCGGGTGGTGCTGGCCGAGCACGGCCTGGACGCCGTGGTCGACTTCTGCACCCGCGAGGACCTGCCGGTCGAGCAGATCCTGCCGGTGCTCGGCCGGGCCCTCTTCCAGTCCTGGGCCGACGCGATCATCCGGGAGGACGACCGGCTCGCCCCGCTGGACGCGGTCTCCCGGGACCGCCTGGTCGACGAGTTCCGGCTCTGGGACGTCCGTCTGCAGCGGGCCGCCGCGGCCGAGGTGATGAACGCGGTCGACGCGCTCCAGCCGGCCGAGGCCGCCGCCGGGGAGGCCGCATTGCTCCGCGCCTCCGCCGCCCACCTGGGCCGCCGCCTGGCGGTCCGGGATCTCTTCGCCCGCACCGCCCACGCCGCGATGGCGGTCAAGCCGTGTCTGGTGATGTCCCCGGCCGACGTGAGCCGGCTGCTCCCGGCCGACCTGCACTTCGACGTGGTGATCATCGACGAGGCGTCCCGGGTGCCGGTGCCGGACGCGATCACCTGCGCCTACCGCGGCAATGCCGTGGTGATCTGCGGTGACGACCGGCAGCTGCCGGTCGCCCCGACTCCCGGCGGCGCGACGCCGTCGATCCTGGACCTGGCCCTGAGCTGCGGCGCCTTCCGGGTCCTGGACCTGGCCACGCACTACCGCAGCCGGGACGAGTCGCTCATCGCCTTCGCCAACCACGCCTTCTACCAGGGACGGCTCAACACGTTCCCGGCGTTCGCACCGCCCGGCCCGGACGGCGGGGTGCAGCTCTACCCGGCCGGCGGCGAGATGCCGATGGCCGACCTGGTCGCCACCCGGGTCGCGCACCACCTGGTCACCCGGCCCGAGCTCAGCCTCGGGGTGGTGGTCTGCTCGGCCCAGGACGCCTACGACGTCGAGGCGGCCGTCGCGGACATGGTCGTCCCGCCCGAGGACGATCGGCTGCGCGGCTTCTTCGTCAAGAACCTGGACGCGGTCCAGGGCGACGAGCGCGACGTGGTGATCTTCGCGATCGGCCGTGAGCTGGGCGGCCTCGAGGGCCGGGACGGCTGGCGTCGCCTCAACGTGGCGACCACCCGCGCCCGTCGCCGCCTCGAAGTGATCTCCGAGGTCCGGGGCCGGGACCTGTCGGAGACCGACGAGAGCCTGCGCCACCTGGCCCACTTCCTGGAGTACGCGGCCCGGGGCATCCCCGCGCTCGACCTGGAGGAGCCGGAGGCCGGCGAGTCGCAGACCCCGTTCGAGGACTCGGTCCGCGACGTCATCCGCGGTTGGGGCTACCGGGTGCAGACCCGGGTCGGCACCGGCGCCTTCCGGATCGATCTCGGGGTCCGTCGCTCGGCCCGGCGCAACGCCCCGTTCGCGCTCGGCATCGAGTGCGACGGCACCAGTTACGACTCGGCGCCCACCGCCCGCGACCGGGACCGGATCCGTGCGCAGGTGCTCGACGCGCTGGGCTGGAAGCTGCACCGGGTCTGGGGCACCTCCTGGTACCTGGACCGGGAACGCGAGGAGACCCGGCTGCGCACCGCGATCGAGGACGCGTTCGCCGCGCTCCCCGACGAGGACCTGCCCGAACTCGCCGTCGCCCAGGTGTCCCCGGCCCCCGAGGGTGCCGCCGACCAGCTGATCGCGGACGCCGCCGAGGGATACGCCGCCGGTTACCAGGCGACGTTCACCGAGCCCGAGGTCGCCACCACCGCGCCCGAGGTCAGCGTCACCCACACCTACGCGACCGCTGAGACCGAACGGGTCGAGCGCGAGCCGCTCTCGGTCGACGATCTCGCCGCCGCGGTCGCGACCGGCACCTTCACGGCATCCGCGTTCGCCCACGTCGCGCCGGCGGCCGAAACCGTGGCCGTCCACGCCCACGCCGCACCGGCGGCCGAGTCCGTGGCCGCCTACGCCCACGCCGCGCCCGCGGCCACCGCGTTCGCTGCCGGCACGGGGTTCGCTGCTGCAGCCGAGACAGGTGAAGGGTTCGCTTCCACGACGGAGGCGAGCACCGCGTTCGCCCCCGAGAGCGAGCACACCTTCGTCGCGCCGGACGACGAGATCCCTGCGACCTTCGTCGACCCGGAGATCATCGAGCAGGAGCACCTGTACGCCTGGACGGACGCCGACGACATCGGCCTGGCCGAGGTCGAAGCCGCCGCCGAGGCCGACCTCGCCGCGGCCCACGAGACCGACGGCCTCGTCCACCACACCGCGTCCGAATCCGATCAGGACGAGGAACTCTTCGCCGAGATCGTCGAGGAGGAGTCCACCTCGCAGCCCGGGCCCCGCCACGTCATGGGACACGGCTCGCCGGTCGCGGCCTCGGTGGAGCACGGTCCGCTGTCCGGAATCGCCGCCCAGTTCGCCTTCGCTCAGGCCGGCGCCGAGGAACTCGCCGCCGCCGAGGCTTACCTCGGCGCCAACCTCGACACCGCGATCGCCCAGCTCCGGGTCGACCACGCCACCGCGGGCCGGCCGGCCGGAGCCGATGTGAAGAGTGCCGACCTGAAGCACGAACCGGCCGACCGGTCCGACGAGGCCCCGGACCTCACCGACCACCTGGCCGCCGACGGGCAACCAGACGTCGATCTGTCCACCACCGATCACGCACCTGACCTCCACGAGCCGGCCGCGACCCACGAGGACGCCGCACAGATCGGCCGGCCCTCGGCCCTGGAGGACACCGCGACGACCCGTGCAGACCGGCCCTCCGCGAGTCGCGTGGTCGAGTGGCCTCCCGCCGAGGAGGAGCCCCGTGTCAAAGCGGTGAAGTGGCCCACCACGGACGAGGAGTCCCGGGTCAAATCCGTCGAGTGGCCCACCTCCGACAAGAAGCCGGGATCCGGGGAGCCCCGGGTCAGGGCGGTCGAGTGGCCCACCGCCACCCGCGACGAGACCGGCGAGTGGGACGAGGAGGACGACCTCACCGACTGGCCCGCCGCCCCGCAGAAGTCGGTCAGCACGGTCAAGTGGCCGATCGCCGACCGCGAGCAGTCCACCACGGCCAAGCCCGCCGACCGGTCGGCCTCGGCCGTGAAGTGGCCCTCGGCCGGCCGGGAGGAACAGTCCGAACTCGCCAAGCGCCTCGTCACCCCGGCCGAGCGGCCGACCGCCAGGGCGAGCGAGGCCGCCGAACGGCGCGTCTCCCCGATCACATGGCCTTCCGCCACTCACACCGACCGGCAGGCTGCCGAGGAGATCGAGCCCGCCGAGGACTCGCCGACGGTCAGTGCCGTCGACCGGTCGCCGGCCGGCATCGACGAGCCGGTGGCGTGGACGGCCGGGACCGGCGCCGACGACACCACGGCCAGCCGTGAGGACCTGGCCGAGGTCGCCGCCCGCTTCGGCGTCGGCACCGAGGAACTCGCCGCGGCCGCGGCCCAGTTCCTGGTCGGGCTGGACGAGACGGTGGAGCCCGTGGACCGCCTGGGCGCCATCTCGCAGATCCGCGACGAGCTGACCGGGACCACCCACATCGACCCGGATCTGGCCGAGGCCGCGGCCGCAGTGGCCGAGCAGTCGATCCGCGCGGAGTCGGTCGGGCGGCACGCGTGGCGCGCCGAGATGGAGGGGCAGCCGGACTTCGCCACGGCGATCGCCGAGTTCGAGGAGACGATGGCCGCCCCGCCCGGCTGGACACACACCGAGGCGGAGACCCAGCGGGAGCTGGCGACCCGGGCGACGGAGACGGCGGCCGAGGTGGTGGCGCACACCGACGAGTGGCTCCGCCCCTACCGCAAAGCGGACCTGGCCCCGCTGCCGGACGGCGCCACGCTCACCGACCCGGCCCTGCGCGACGACCTGATCGCGGCCGTGCGGCGGCTGGCCGAGATCGAGGGCCCGGTGCACATCAGCATCGCCCTGCAGCGCATGCGGGAGGAGTGGGGCCTGGCCCGGATCACCCGCCCGGCCCGCGCCGCGATCGAAGCGGTGATCGAGGAGGCCGGGGTGGCCTGGGACGGCACCTTCCTCGGCGACCCGGACCAGGTGATCCCGCCGGTGCGGCACCGCGCCGACGGCGTGGCCCGCAAGGCCGACCAGGTCTCCGACGCGGAGCTCGCGATCGCGCTGGAGAACCTGGTGGTCGACGGGGGAGTCCTGCCGGTGGACGATCTGCTCGCCGCCGTGACCGGTCTTTACGGCTGGTCGGCACGCCGCTCGACCGAATTCGACGCCCGCCTGACCGGCCTGCTGGCCGACCTGGTCGCCGAAGGACACCTGCTGCAGCAGCCCAACGGGCTCGCCGCCGCGCACGGGCTGCCGGACGCCATCCAGCTTCCGCGTCACGACTCCGCTCGCCGCCACGCCCATCACCCCTCCCACCGCTGACGATCCGTTCCCAGCCGACCGGCCGCCCTGCCCACGCGGGGCGGCCGGTCTGTCGCTGAGCCCACCCTGAGGTCCGCCCCAGGGGCCGAGTCAAGCCGGGATCCGGCCGGATCCCGGGCCGCCTTCGGCCGGATCGCTTTTTGTCGGTGCCGCGGCGTACCTTCGCTGGCACCGACGAATCGGGGAGGGCGACATGCGGATCCACCACCTCAACTGCGGCACCATGCGAGCGCCGGGCGGCGACCTGGTCTGCCACGTGCTGCTGGCCGAGAGCGACGCGGGTCTGGTGCTCGTCGACACCGGGTTCGGCCTGGCCGACGTGGCCGATCCGAAGACCCGGCTCGGCCCGCCGCGACATGTGTTACGCCCGGCGTTGGACCGGGAGGAGACCGCCGTGGCCCAGGTCCAGCGGTTGGGTTTTCACCCTTCCGACGTACGGCATGTGATCGTGACCCACTTCGACCTGGATCACATCGGTGGGCTGGCCGACTTCCCGCACGCCCGGGTCCACGTCACCGCCGCCGAGGCCGACGGCGCCCTGCGCGCCCCGACCCGTGGCGAGCGGCGCCGTTTCCGCAGCGTGCAGTGGTCGCACGGCCCCGACGTGGTCGAGCACGGCCCGGGCGGGGAGAGCTGGCGTGGCTTCGCCGCGGCGCGGGAGCTGACCGAGATCGGTCCCGGCTTCGTGCTGGTCCCGCTGCCGGGCCATACGCGTGGTCACGCCTGCGTGGCGGTCGACGCCGGCTCGCGCTGGCTGCTGCACTGCGGTGACGCGTTCTACCACCGCGGCACCCTGACCGGCGACCGTGTGCCGCTCGGCCTGCGTCTGGCCGAGTTCGGTGTCGCCTACGACCGGGCGCTGGTCCGGGCCAACCACGCCCGTCTCGCGGCCCTCCACCAGCGCGCCGAGCCCGATCTGACGCTGCTCTCCGCGCATGATCCGGTCATCTTCGCGGCGTTGAGCGAGCCGCTCTAGAAATCAATTCCGCGGACGTGAAGGAATGATCAGCGCAAATCGTCTACCTGCGGAAATGTCTATTCGGGAAACGTCGGGTTAACGGTGAACGCGATGCTTTCAGAATTGCGGGAATGGATTACCGTGGCGGCGTGCCAGCGGTCATGGAAGCGACCAGAACCACCGCCCGTAACCTGGTCCGGAACGAAACGCCCGCCCGCCTTCGTCTGTGGTCGGCGCTGGTGGTCCTGGCGGCCACCGCCCTGCTCGTGGCGACGAGTCTGGTGATGGCCCGCGTGCAGGACCAGGTCCGGATCATCGGCCGGGAGGCGGCGCCCCAGGCGGCCACCGCGGCCGATCTCTACTTCGCCCTCAGTGACATGGACGCCCAGGTCACCCGGCTGCTGCTGACCGGTGACTCGGACGCGCTGGCCGGCACCCGGGTCGACGCGCAGGGGCAGTATCAGGCGCGTTCCCGCCAGGTCGACGCCGACCTTCAGCGTTCGCTGACGACCGCGGCGGGGGAGTCGGAGCGGGCGGTCGCGCTCGACCTGCTCGACGGCCTGGCCGTCTACCACCAGCGCGTCGGCCAGACGATCACCGCGGCCGGCAAAACCAACGGCCAGGGCACCGCAGCGAGCCAACCGGCGGCAGGCCAAACGGCAGCGAGCCAACCGGCGGCAGGCCAAACGCCAGCGAGCCAACCGGCGGCAGGCCAAACGCCAGCGAGCCAACCCGCGGCGGGCCAACCGGCAGCGGGTCAAACAGCCCCGGGCCAAACGGCTGCCACCGGACAGGGCAGCGCCGGCAAGCTCCCCCCGGACGCCCTCGGCTACTACACCCAGGCCACCAACGTCCTGCACCTGCGCCTTCTCCCGGCCGCCCAGCAGCTGCGCGACGCCGCGACGACCCGGCTCGACCAGGCCTATGCCGACAAACGCGCGAGCGAGTCCACCGGCTACACCCTGGCCGTCCTGTTCGGCGGTGCCCTCCTGTTGCTCCTGGTGTTCCTGCAGGTCTGGATGGCCCGCCGGTTCCGCCGCTCGTGGAATCCGGCGCTGCTCGCGGCCACCGCCCTCAGCCTGGTGCTGGTCTTCGCCTCGATGATCGTGCTGGGCAGTCAGGCCGGGCGGATGTCCAGCGCCCGCTCCGACGACCTGAACCCCTATCTGGCGCTGTCCCGGCTGCGCGCGGTCGGCTACGACGCCGCCGCCGACACCAGTCGTTACCTGGTCAGCGCGAACCTGGCGTTCTACAAGGACGATTTCACCGCCAAGTCGGCCTGCCTGATGTCGGGCAGTTGCGGCCCGGGCATCGATGATCTCGCCGGCCCCGAGGCGCTCCAGCGCTGGCAGGCCTACCGGCGGGACCACGAGAAGGTGGTGTCCCTGGCCGACACCGGGCGTTCCGACGCGGCTGTGGAAGCGCTGACCGGTATCCGGCGCGGCGACGCGGCGTTCGACTTCGCCTACTTCGACGCCGCGGTGGGCACCGTCACCGACGTACGCAAGCAGGGTTTTGATCGTGCCCTCAGCGGTGCGGAACGCACGCTGCGAGGCTGGGTCGTCATCCCGATCGTGGTCCTCGGGTTGATCATCCTGCTGGTTCCGATCGGCGTGCGCCGCCGCCTGGCCGAATACCGCTGAGAGGGTTGCGATGAAGAAGCTCACGGCGGCCGTCGCGATCGCCGCGCTCCTGGTCCTCACCGCCTGCGACGAGCCGGAGAAGAAGGCCGGCCCGGTCGCGTGCGCGTCCGGCTCGGCGGCCGGTCAGGGTTCGTCGGCGCAGGCCAACGCGGTCAACGAGTGGATCAAGCAGTATCAGATCGCCTGTGCCCAGGCGGCGGTGGCCTATGCGAGCGTCGGTTCCGGCGCCGGCGTGCGGTCGTTCCTGACCGGCACGGGCGATTTCGCCGGCACCGATGCCGCGCTCGGCGACGCCGATCAGGCCGCCGCGGCGACTCGGTGCGGTGGCGCCCCGGCCGTGCACCTGCCGATGGTGATCGGCCCGATCGCGCTCGCCTTCAACGTGGCCGGCGTCGGTGACCTGCGGCTCGCACCGGCCACCATCGCCAAGATCTTCAACGGCGGGATCACCGTCTGGAACGACAAGGCGATCGCCGCCGACAATCCGAACGTGGTGTTGCCGGCCACCCGGATCCAGGCCGTCCATCGCCAGGACAACTCGGGCACCACCAACAATTTCACCCGGTTCCTGGCCGGGACCGCGAAGGCGGACTGGCCCTACCCGGCGGCCAGCGCCTGGCCCGCCCCGGGCGGTGTCGCGGTGACCGGAAGTGATCGGCTGGCCTCGGCGATCGCCCGGACGGACGGGGCGATCGGTTACGTCGAGGCCTCCTATGCGCGGGTCAACGAGCTGACCACGGCCCGGGTCGGCGACTCGCGCGGTGACTTCGTGGCGCCGACCGATGCGGCGGCGGCCGATGCGGTGGCCGCGGCGAAACCGTCGTCCGGCGACGACCTGCGGCTCGACCTGAATTACGACGACTTGTACGGTGGTGCGTACCCGCTCGTGCAGGTTACCTATGAGGTGGTCTGCCGGTCGGGGGCGTCCGCGGTGGCGCGCGGCTTCCTGGCCTACGCGGCGAGTCCGCAGGGGCAGGCGGCGGCCGGCGCGGCGGGGTACGCGCCGTTGCCCGAGACTCTGCGGGAGCAGGTCTACGCGGCGGTCGCCGGACTACGCTGAGCTCGGCGTTCGCGCTGGTGGATCCGCACGCGCGGGTCTTGGTGTTTGCGCTCACAAGTGGCAAGCTCCAGCATGACGTCGGAGCTTGGGATCAAGTATGGTGAGCGCTAACATTTCGAGTGAAGGATGGGCGGCGAAGTGACGATCGGGTCGGAAGCCCTGCGCCAGGACGTCTGGCTGGCCAACCAGGTGATCCCGAAAGCCGGGCTCGCGCAGCTCACCTGGGGCAACGTCAGCGGCGTGGATCGCGACGGCGGCTACTTCCTGATCAAGCCGTCCGGCGTCTCCTACGACGACCTCACGCCCGACATGCTCGTCCCGGTCGACCTGGAGACCGGCAAGGTGCTCGGCGGCGACCTGCGCCCCTCGGTCGACACCGAGTCGCACCGCGCGTTCTACCTGGCCTGGCCCTCGATCGGCGGCATCACCCACACGCACTCGACCAACGCGGTCGCGTTCGCCCAGGCCAACCGGGACATTCCGGTCCTCGGCACGACGCACGCGGACACGTTCAACGGCCCGGTGCCGGTGACCCGCGGGCTCACCCCCGAGGAGTGCGCGACCGACTACGAGTTCAATACCGGTCAGGTGATCATCGAGCTGATCGGTGACGACGAGGCCGCGGCCGGGATGCCGGGCGCGCTGGTCGCCAATCATGGCCCGTTCACCTGGGGCGCCGGCCCGAAGAAATCGGTCGAGCACGCGATCATCGTCGAGGCCGTCGCCGAGATGGCGATCAAGACCCTGGCGTTGAATCCGGACGCGTTCACCCCGCGCCATTTGCAGGAGCGTCACTTCAAGCGCAAGCACGGCCCGGGCGCCTATTACGGAAATCCCGGCGCCACCAAGTCCTGACCTCGTAAGAACGGCGCCTGATTCACACGAATCCGGTGCCGTCGAGTCGACCCGTCCAGGGCGCATCCGTAGCCGATCGTCGCGGCAGCGAACGATCGGCACCGAACAGTACGTGATGTGTCATCGGGCGGGCCCTCTCGGGCCGCTGTTGCTCCGCCATCGCTGAGTGTGGTGGAGAAACGCGTGGCCCGCCGGCCCGGGCGTGGCTGGGAGCATCGCCCGGGCCGGCAGACTTCCCCTGCCGGCCCGTCACCTTTCCGGGTCACTTCTCCGGGCGTACGCCGTGAGGCCGCCGGACAGCGCGTCGAATGCGATCTCGGCCGTGCGGCGCGTTTCCGCCCGTACCGAATCGGGATTCTGTCCTTCGAGAACGCGTCGCCGGATTCCCGCGTGCAGTGCGGAATCCGTCGCGGTCAGCATCGCGGCGGCGATGCGCGGCATGGGGTCGTCCGCGTCCGCACCGGTCTCCTTCCGCAGCGTCTCGGCCAGAACCTCTTCGGTCCGATCCCGCATGTGACGCAGTCGTGCCTGTAATGCCGCGCTCTCGTCGACCACCCGCCAGAACGCCGCCATTCCCGAATGCAGCCCGAGCGTCGCCTCGCCCTGATCGATCTCGGCCAGGAAAGCCCGTCGCACCGCCGCCACGGCCGACTCGGTCTCCGCACGCGCCCGGACCGCCGACGGTAGCCGCTGGACCACCTCCTCCTGCCGGTCGAAGAAAAGGTCCTCCTTGGTCGGGAAGTAGTTGAAAACCGTGTTCACCGAGACCCGGACCAGCCGCGCGACATCGGCCACGGTCACCCGGTCGAACCCCCGCTCCAGGAACAACCCGAGCGCCGCGTCCGCGATCGCGGCCCGCGTGGCCTGCTTCTTCTCCTCGCGCAATCCCACGCCCGGATCATAGCGTCACTCAAAAATTGGTGTGACACCAAAATTATGCCTATGCTCGGGCCATGACGCTCACCTTCGGCATCTACCCGGGCGGCCTCGGTGTCACCGACGACGACAACGTCACCCAAGGCCCGCCCGAGGACCCCGAAAAGATCAAGATCGCGCTTGACGCGCTTCACCCCTTGCTCGTACGGGGTTACGTCCACTACGACGACGCCACGTACCGCCGCCTGACCGAAAATGCCCAGCCCCCGGCGTCGTCGGGGTCGCCGCGCGGCCCGCAAACCGACGGGGCGGCGTCACCCCGGCCGCCCTCGGAGTCCGCGCCGGCCCGGGCTGCGCGGATGGTCGAGGCGCCGCCCGATCCCTGTCAGTACGCGACCGCGGGCCGCCGCCTCGACCTCGTCGCCTGTTTCCGCGAACCCGGCCACGACCTCACCGGCTGGCTCCACTTCCTCCGCGAACAACTCCGCACACATGGCCCACGGATGGCGTCACTGCAGGTCACCGAGGAGGCCAACCATGCCGGTCCGGGCGGCGACGGGCGTTCCCCGGCGGTCCGGGAGGCGCTGGTCACCGGCGTGATCGAGGCCAAACGCGAGGCCCGGCGACTCGGCCTGGACGTGCGGATCGGCTGCAACTCGACCCTCGACTTCACCCCGGAGCAGGAGTTCTGGACCGACCTCGGCCGCCGCGGTGGCGACGAGTTCCGGGAGGCGCTCGACTACGTCGGCCTGGACTTCTTCCCGGACGTCTTCAGTCCGCTCCCGCCCGCCCGGCTGCCCGCGATCGTCGCCGGCGCCCTCACCGGTTTCCGCACGCAGAGCCTGGCCGCGGCCGGGATCCCGGACTCGGTCCCGCTGCACATCACCGAGCACGGCTGGGCCACCGGCCCGGAACGCCCCTACGAGCGGCAGGCCGAGGTGCTCGAACTGGTCGTCGGCATCATCGACGAGCATTCAAAAATCTTGAACATCTGCGCGTACGAACATTTCGCCCTGCGCGACGCCGACTCCGACAATCCGAACCCGGTCTTCCAACTCGGACTGCTCCGCTCCGACTACACCCCGAAGCCGGCCTTCGAAACCTACCGCCGCCTGATCGCCACCCTCGGCCACCCGAGCTAGACAGCGGCCACCCAGTGCGGTGGCCGCCCAGTGCGGTGCCCGCCCAGTGCGGTGCCCGCCCAGCGCCCATCCGCCCGCCCCGCCAATGCCGGCGGCCCGCGCATCGAAGTTGGCCCGGTATCGCCGACGTTTGACGCAGCCACGAGCACGAGCCACTCCCGACGCGGGCGCCACTTTCAGGTGCCAGCCCCGAGTGCCAGCCCCGAGTGCCGGGGCCGGTGCTGGCCGGGGTGAGGGGGCGCGGACCCGTGAGGGGAGGGGCTTGGTGGGCGGACTGGCTCAGCGGCGTGGGGGAAGGGCCGGGTCAGTGGCGCGGGGGGAAGGGCTGGGTCAGTGGCGTGGGGGATGGGTGATGTCGCGGACGATGGCCTGGACCCGCTGGCGGAGGTTGGGGGTTGCCGGGTGGGCGTTGGGTGCCGCCCGGGGCCGTGGCGTGCGACTGTTCCGGATCGGCCCGGGGTCACGGCCGGCTGACGGGGCGCTGTTGCCGGGCCCCCGGGGTGTGGCCGCAGTGCTCTCGCCGGTGCGGGGGTGCGGGATCTCGACCGTGGACGGTGTGGCCGCGGCCGTTGTCGGGCAGTGCCAGGTGAAGCTGGCGCCGGACAGGGTGACGGTGGCGCCGGCCGGGCAGAGGCCGGACTCGCGGTCGTCCGGGGACTCGGTGTGGCCATAGATGATCATCAGGCTGACCACCGTGGCGTCCGGGTCGGTGTGGACCGCCCAGACTTCGCCGTGGCCGGTCAGGCCGGTGCCGCCGGTGGTGAGCACGGCGGCCCGGCCGCGCAGGGGGATCGTCATGTCGTGGCCGAGGGCGTCACGGATGTGCAGGGTTCCGGAGAGGCGGGGGTTCCGGCGGCGTAGCCATCCGGGAAGACCTCCGAAGAGGCCGGAATCCGATCCCATTCTGCTCACCTGTCCTTTCAGCGACAGTTCCAGCACACAGCAAATATCATGAAATTTCCGTTTCGGGAGGGCGGCCGGTGCCACGCCGGCCCACGCGACAGCAACCAGTGCCACAACGGCCAGCGCGCGCCACACCGACCAGCGCCAGGCGTGACGGCCGCAAACATCCGGCAGCTGTGGGTAAGCCGGCCCCGGCTCGGCCACAGCCGCGACGACAGCGAAGAAAAAGCCGCTTGACCAGCAGATAATCGAGCCGCGCCACGGGCGGACGGCGCGAACGATCGACCCGCCGGCAGGAACTCCCGCGGGAAGTTGACCGTGTGTCGCCGTCGAACACCCCTCGGACTGTAACGGGCGTGAAGCCTGAGGTGCGGGTTCATTCACCGTTCAGGGTGAGTGGCCCTCACCTCACCCGCGCGCCGGCCCGGTGCTGGCCCGCAGTACCACTTCGGGTACGACCAGGACGCTCGACGGCGGCGCGATCCCGTCCTCCCGCGACATGTGGTGCAGCAGCAGTGACAGTGCCCGCCGTCCCAGTTCTCCGAAGTCCTGGTGCATGGTGGTCAGTGGCGGCAGGAAGTATCCGGAGTCCGGCATGTCGTCGAAGCCGACGACGCTGACGTCGTCCGGCACCCGGCGCCCGGCCTCGTGCAGCGCCCGCAGCACGCCCAGCGCGATCCGGTCGTTGGCGCAGAAGATCGCGGTGACCGCGTGGTCGGCGGCGAGGCGCCGGCCCTGTTCGTAGCCGGCCGCGGCGTCCCACCAGCCGGGGGAGATCGGCGGTACGACGGCCCCGGCGGCGTAGAGGGTTTCGCGCCATCCGTCGACCCGGGCCTGGGCTTCCGGCCAGTCCGGCGGGCCGGCCGCGTGGTGCACGGTGGCGTGCCCGAGGTCGAGCAGGTGCTGGGTGGCGAGGCGGGCGCCGGTGGCGTTGTCCACCCGTACCGTCGGAAATGGATCTGATCCGGAACCGGCGCCACCGACCGCGACACAGGTCAGGCCGGCCGGGGCGTGGGTGAGGGCATTGGCCACCGCGGGTTTGGGGGCGATCGCGATGATGCCGTCGACGTCGTGCTGGGCCAGCCGGTCGACCGCTTCGAGGACCGGGCGGTGGGCGAGTTCGCGCACGGTGGCGACGCTGACCAGGTATCCGGCGGCGCGGGCGGCGCTCTCGATGCCGTAGAGCATCGATTCGGGTCCGAAGAGGGTGGTCTCGAAGCCGATGATGCCGAGGGTGCGCGACTCGCGGGTGGCCAGGGTCCGGGCGGCCAGGTTGCGGCGGTAGTTGAGTGAGCGCATCGCGGCGAGCACGCGCTCGCGGGTCTCGGCCCGAACGTTGGGATGGTCGTTGATGACCCGCGAGACCGTTTGGTGGGAGACCCCGGCCAGCTTGGCGACGTCGCGCATGACGCTTCCCCGCTCCTTGCCGGATCGCGGCCGGGAGACGGCAAAGGGCGTCTGGGCAGCCGGTTCGGTGTCCGGCGCGGGGTCTGAGGTCGGCATTGGACGATGTCTACCAGGTAACCGCGTGGTGGCCGCGCGTGACATCGGACTTCTTGCAATCTGCCTGAAACAACGATCCTGATCTCTTGACGAGCACGATGAGAACGGTAACACTCACGAAACGCAAGCTGTGACGCCGGTCGCAGCGGTTCGAAGATCTCCCCGGTGCAGGCCTATGCGCGCCTGTCGCTGGTCGGTTTGTTAACGGTAACAAGTTTCTGGAGGTTATGGTGCGCGTGAAGATGATGGCGGCGGCGCTGACGGGCCTGCTGGCCGTGTCGGCACTCGCCGGTTGTGGCGGCGACAAGGACTCCGGCTCGGGTAGCTCGGGGGACGGCAAGCTCGTCCTCGGCTTCTCTCAGGTCGGTGCGGAGAGCGGTTGGCGTACGGCCAACACCAAGTCGATCCAGGACGCGGCCGCGGCCGCCGGATACGAGTTGAAGTTCTCCGATGCTCAGGGCAAGCAGGAGAAGCAGATCGAGGCGATCCGCAGCTTCATCACCCAGAAGGTCGACGTCATCGCGTTCTCGCCGGTGGTCACCTCGGGGTGGGACGCCGTGCTCAAGGAGGCCAAGGACGCCGACATCCCGGTGATCCTGACCGACCGCGCGGTGGACTCGCAGGACAAGTCGCTCTACAAGACGTTCCTCGGCTCCGACTTCGTCAAGGAGGGCAAGGAGGCCGGCGACTGGCTGGTCAAGCAGTACGAGGGCAAGACCGACCCGGTCAACGTCGTCGAGCTGCAGGGCACGGTCGGCGCGGCGCCGGCGATCGACCGGCAGAAGGGCTTCGCCGACGCCATCGCGGCCAACCCGAACATCAAGATCGTCAAGTCGCAGTCCGGTAACTTCACCCGGGCCGAGGGCAAGACGGTGATGGAGGGCATCCTCCAGTCCACGCCGAAGATCGACGTGCTCTACGCCCACAACGACGACATGGGCCTGGGTGCCATCGAGGCGATCGAGGCGGCCGGCAAGAAGCCCGGCGTCGACATCAAGATCATCACCGTCGACGCGGTCAAGGACGGCATGACCGCCCTGTCCGAGGGCAAGATCAACTACATCGTGGAGTGCAGCCCGCTCCTCGGCCCGCAGCTGATGGACCTGGCCAAGAAGGTCAAGGCCGGCGAGGCGGTCGACCCTCGGATCCTCACCGTGGAGACCACGTTCACCCAGGAGCAGGCCAAGGCCGCTCTGCCGGACCGCAAGTACTGAGTTGAGCAGGTGCGGACCACCCCGGCAGCCCGGGGTGGTCCGCACCGCGCGGAACGGAGTTCATGATGGGCGAACCCGCCACAAACCCGGTCCTCGAGATGACCGGCATTCGCAAGGTATTCCCCGGCGTCGTCGCCCTGGACGGCGTCGACTTCCGTTTGTTCCCCGGCGAGGTGCACGCCCTCATGGGCGAGAACGGCGCCGGCAAGTCAACCCTGATCAAGGTGCTCACCGGCGTCTACGAGATCGACGGCGGCGACATCCGGCTCAACGGCGAGGTGGTCCGGATCGCCGGCCCGCTCGCCGCCCAGAAGGCCGGCATCAGCACCGTGTACCAGGAGGTCAACCTCTGCACCAACCTGACGGTCGCGGAGAACATCTTCATCGGCCGGGAGCCGCGGACGTTCGGCAAGATCCGCTGGGGCGTGATGCGCAAGCGGGCGGCCGAGCTGCTCAAGCGGCTCGACCTGGACATCGACGTGTCCGAACCGCTGAGCACCTACTCGCTGGCCATCCAGCAGATGGTGGCGATCGCCCGCGCGATCGACATCAAGGCCCACGTCCTGATCCTGGACGAGCCGACCTCCAGCCTGGACGCCTCCGAGGTGGAGCAGCTGTTCCGGGTCATGCGCCGGCTCAAGGCCGACGGGGTGGCGATCCTGTTCGTGTCGCACTTCCTCGACCAGATCTACGAGATCTCCGACCGGCTCACCGTGCTGCGCAACGGCCAGCTGATCGGTGAGTACCGGACGGCTGAGCTGCCTCAGGTCCAGCTCGTCGAGAAGATGATCGGCAAAGAACTGGCCACGCTGGAGGGCCTTGAGGACAAGGCACTGCGATCCCGTACGAAATCGGCCGCCGCCGAACCGATCCTGCAGGCCAAGGGTGTGGGCCGGACGGGCGCGATCGCCCCGTTCGACCTGACCATCCACCAGGGCGAGGTCGTCGGCCTGGCCGGGCTGCTCGGTTCGGGCCGCACCGAGCTGGCCCGCCTGCTCTTCGGCGCGGACAAGGCCGACCAGGGTGAGCTGAGCATCGACGGCAAGCCGGTCTCGCTGCGTGATCCACAGGTGGCGATGAAGCGGGGGATCGCCTTCTCCTCGGAGAACCGCCGCACCGAGGGCATCATCGGCGACCTCAGTGTCCGGGAGAACATCATCCTGGCGCTGCAGGCCTCCCGCGGCTGGACCCGCCCGATCCCGCGCCGCAAGCAGGACGAGATCGTCGACAAGTACATCAAGGCGCTGTCCATCCGCCCGGCCGACCCGGAGCGCCCGGTGCGCAACCTGTCCGGCGGCAACCAGCAGAAGGTCCTGCTGGCCCGCTGGCTGATCACCGAGCCGCGGCTGCTCATCATCGACGAGCCGACCCGCGGCATCGACGTCGGCGCCAAGGCCGAGATCCAGAAGCTGGTCGCCGAGCTCTCCGACGGCGGCATGGCGGTGCTCTTCGTCAGCGCCGAGCTGGAGGAGGTGCTCCGGCTCAGCCACAAGATCGCGGTCCTGCGGGATCGTCGCCTGGTCGAGGAGCTGGACAACAGCGCCGGGGTCGACGCCGAACGCATCATGCAGACCATCGCCAGCGGAGCAACCTCATGAGCATCCTCAAGAACCGGCTGTTCTGGCCGGCCGCCATCCTGTTGGCGCTGCTGATCGTCAACGTGTTCACGTCCAACCAGTTCGTCACCCTGAAGGACGGGCACCTCTTCGGGACGCTCATCGACATCCTCCGGGGCAGCGCGCCGCTGGTCCTGGTCGCGCTCGGCATGACCCTGGTCATCTCGACCGGCGGCATCGACCTGTCGGTCGGCTCGGTGATGGCGATCTCCGGCGCGGTGGCCTGCCTGCTGATCCGGGACCTGGGCGACCAGAACGCGGTCGGCTCGGTGCTGCTGATCATGGCGATCGCGATCGCCGTCTCGGCCGCACTCGGATTGTGGAACGGGTCGCTGGTCGCGATCGTCGGCATTCAACCGATCATCGCGACCCTGATCCTGATGGTGGCCGGGCGTGGTCTGGCCCAGTTGGTCACCGACGGGCAGATCATCAACGTGCAGTCCAGCCCGTACGCGACGATCGCCACCGGCTTCTTCCTCACCCTGCCGGTCGCGTTCCTGATCGCCATGGCCGCGGTCGCCCTGATCACCGTGCTGACCCGCAGGACCGCACTCGGCCTGCTGCTCGAATCGGTCGGCGGCAGCCCGAGCGCCAGCCGGCTGGCCGGCATCCGGGCCCGGCGTCTCACGATCATGGTGTACGTCGTCTCCGGTGCCTTCTCCGGTCTGGCCGGCCTGATCTACAGCGCCAACATCAAGAGCGCGGACAGCATCTACGCCGGCAACCTGATCGAGCTCGACGCCATCCTGGCCGTCGTGATCGGCGGGACCGCGCTGATCGGTGGCCGCTTCTCGATCCTGGGCACCGTGCTCGGCGCCGTCCTGATCCAGACCCTGCAGGTCACCGTGGTCAGCGTCGGCGTCCCGTCCGACGCGACGATGCTCTTCAAGGCGGTCGTCGTCGTGGTGCTCTGCCTGTCCCAGTCCGCGACCTTCCGGGAGAAGGTCTTCGGCCGCCTCAAGCCGCGTCCCGCCCGGGCGGAGGTTCCCGCATGACCACCATCGACGCCACGCCGCCGGCCGCCGACGAGAAGGGGACGGCGGTCAACCCGCGCCGCCGCGTCTACCGGCCGAACACCAAGTACATCCCGATCCTGGCCACCCTGGCGCTGCTGATCGCCATGTACATCAGCGGTGTCGCCAACTACCGCAACTTCGACCAGCCCAGCGTCGTGGTCAACCTGTTCCGGGACAACGCGGTGCTGCTGGTGGTCGCGGTCGGGATGACCTTCGTGATCCTGACCGGCGGCATCGACCTGTCGGTCGGCGCGGTCATCTCGCTCACCACCACGCTCACCGCCACCCTGTTGCAGGGCGGCTGGCCGCCGCTGGTGGTGCTGCCGCTGGTGCTGCTCCTGGGCGCGCTGCTCGGCGCCGGGATGGGCGCGGCCATCCACTACTTCAAGGTGGAGCCGTTCATCGCCACCCTGGCCGGGCTGTTCCTGGCCCGGGGCCTGGCGCTGTTCATCAACCAGGAGTCGATCCCGATCCGGGACAAGCTCTGGACGACGCTCTCGGACATGCGCATCCCGCTCGGCGAGCACACCAAAACCACCCCGACCGCGATCGTGGCGGTCTCGGCCGTGCTCATCGCGGCCGCGATCCTGGCCTGGACCCGGTTCGGCCGCAACGTCTACGCGATCGGCGGCAGCGCCGACTCGGCCCTGCTGATGGGTCTGCCGGTGGCCCGTACCCGGATCGCCGTCTACACCGTCAGCGGGTTCTGCGCCGCGCTCGGCGGCGTGCTCTACACGATCAACTCCACGTCGGGGCACGCGCTGCAGGGCAGCGGCACCGAGCTGGACGCGATCGCCTCCTGTGTCATCGGTGGCATCCTGCTCACTGGCGGCTCCGGATACGTCATCGGAAGCCTGCTCGGCGTGCTGGTCTACGGCATGATCGGCACGATCATCAACTTCCAGGGTGACCTGAACTCGGCGTGGACCCGGATCGTCGTCGGCGTCCTGCTGTTCGGCTTCATTGTTCTGCAGCGACTGGTCACGCGGAGGGCACGATGAGCAACGGGGAAATCTGGTTCCTGACCGGCAGTCAGGGGCTGTACGGTCCGGAGACCCTGGACCAGGTCGCGGCGCAGTCCAAGGAGATCGCGGACTCCTTGAACAGGAGCCTGGACGCGGACGTGGTCTGGCAGCCGGTGCTGACCAGCCCGGAGCAGATCCTGGACGTGTGCCGCCGGGCGTCGTCCACCCCGGGCGTCCTCGGCGTGATCACCTGGATGCACACGTTCTCACCGGCCAAGATGTGGATCGCCGGCCTGGACGCGCTGCGGGCGCCGCTGCTGCACCTGCACACGCAGCACAACGTGGCCCTGCCCTGGTCCGAGATCGACATGGACTTCATGAACCTGAACCAGGCCGCGCACGGCGACCGTGAGTTCGGGTTCATCGAGGCCCGGCTCGGCGTGCCCCGCAAGACGGTGGCCGGGCACGTCAGCAACCCGGCCGTGGTCGCGCGGATCGCGACCTGGGTTCGGGCGGCCCGCGGGTATGCGGCGATGCGGTCGCTCAAGCTGGCCCGCTTCGGCGACAACATGCGGGACGTGGCGGTCACCGAGGGGGACAAGGTCGAGGCGCAGCTGCGGTTCGGCGTCTCGGTCAACACGTACGGCGTCAATGATCTGGTCGCCGTGGTTGATCAAGTGACCGACACCGAGATCGACAAGCTGGTCGTGGAGTACTCCGACGTCTACGAGATCTCGGAGCCGCTGCTCAACGAACGCCGTGACTCCCTCCGCTACGGCGCGAGGATCGAGATCGGACTCCGCCAGTTCCTGACCGAGGGCGGCTTCAAGGCGTTCACCAGCAACTTCGAGGACCTCGGGGGTCTGCGGCAGCTGCCCGGCCTGGCCGTGCAACGGCTGATGGCCGACGGGTACGGCTTCGGCGGCGAGGGCGACTGGAAGACGTCGGTCCTGGTCCACACGCTGAAGGCGATGGTCCCGGGCGGTGGCACCTCCTTCATGGAGGACTACACCTACGACCTGACTCCGGGCAACGAGGTCATCCTGGGTGCGCACATGCTGGAGGTGTGCCCGTCGATCGCCGCGTCGACGCCGAAGCTGGAGATCCACCCGCTCGGCATCGGCGGCCGGGAGGACCCGGTCCGCCTGGTCTTCGACGCCGCCCCGGGTAAGGCGATCGTGCTCGGCCTGGCCGACCTGGGGGAGCGGTTCCGCCTGGTGGCCAACGAGATCGAGGTCGTGCCGCCGACCGAGCCGCTGCCGAAGCTGCCGGTCGCGCGGGCGGTCTGGAAGCCGGCGCCGTCACTGTCCACCTCGGCCGAGTGCTGGCTGACCGCGGGGGGCCCGCACCACACCGTGCTCTCGTCGGCGGTCGGCGCCGAGGAGTTGGCCGACCTGGCCGACATGGTGGGCACCGAGTTGCTGCTCATCGACTCGGAGACCACGACCCGGCAGTTCGCCAAGGAGGTCCGCTGGAACCAGGCCTACCACCGCCTGGCCCGCGGCTTCCGCTGACCTGAAGGAAAAGGCCGGCCCGCGCAACCGCGAGCCGGCCTTTCCGCACCACGGGCGACGTCAGTTGGTCGACACGAACTTCGGGTGACTCAGCAGGAAGTTGTCGATCTCGTCCTTCTTGATCGACTTCAGCAGGTCCATCGTGTCGTCACTCAGCTTCTCGACGCTCTTCCCGTCGATGGTCGCCGAGTTCAGCCGGCCCTCGTTGGTCTTGATGGTGACCAGCTTCTCCGGCTTGAGGTTGCGCATGGCCAGCGCCCAGTCGATGAGCTCGTGCCCGCGCTTGTCCACGGTCATCGCCTTGCCGAACGCGCCGAGGATCTTCGGCAGCTTGGTCGGCGAGTCCAGCCCGTCCTTGATCGCCTGGTTGATGATCGCCTTGAAGAACTGCTGCTGGTGCCGCTGACGCCCGTAGTCCAGCGAGTGGTCCTCCAGCAGGTCGCGCTGCCGCACGAAGTCGAGCGCCTGGCTCGGGTTGAAGCAGTGGTTGCCCTTGGTGTAGACGTTCGGCTTCACGCCGCTGATCGCGTGGTTGACCGTGCCCGTCTTGTTGATCACGAACGGCTTGGCCGTCTTGCCGTCCTTGGTCTTGCCCAGGTGGATCGAGGTGGTCGTGGTGTCGACATACATACAGACCTTGCCGAGCACGTTGACCACGTCGCGGAAGCCCTGGAAGTCGATGATCGCGCCGGCGTCCGGGGTGATCCCGGTGAGCTCCTTGATCGTCATGGTGAGCAGCTCGAAGCCGTGCTGCAGCGCCTTGTCCCCGGTGAGGCCCCAGGTCCCGTACGCGAAAGCGGCGTTGATCTTGTCCTTGCCGGAGTTCCGGCTCTGCTTGCCGTTGTCGTAGGCCGGGATGGTCACGTAGCTGTCGCGCGGCAGCGAGATCATGTAACCGCTGCTGTGGTCCTTGTTGATGTGCAGCAGGATGATCGAGTCGGAGCGCAGCGGCTCACCGTTGGTCTGGTCGGGGCGCTGGTCGATGCCGACGAGCAGAATGTTCTTCGCCCCGTTGAGACTGGTGTCGACCTTTTCCGTGGGGTGCGGCTCGGCCGGGCCGATGAGGTCGACCTGGTCGATCGACTTGGTGGCCGCCTGCAGCGTCACCTTCAGGCCGATCGCTCCGCCACCGCCGGCCACCAGCAGAACCGCCCCCAGGATCGCTGTCCAGAGGGCCCAGCGGGGCGTGCGTCGTCGCTTACCGGTCGTAGCCAAGGGGGTCCCCGTTCAGTGAAGGTGTTTCCACCCTCAAAGACGGGGTCCGGACGGCAAAATGTTGAGTGAGTGCCGATGGAATATAGATGACTTTCAGATGAACGTAAGGTGAATCTCAAGCGGAGTTGATCTCGGTGTAGTCGATGTCCCCCGCGTAGTAGTCGCAGCCCACCGTCCGCTGGTCGCAGTCGAGCTTCCCGCCGATGGTCAAGGGCCAGTTGTTGCGGATGGTGCCGGTCCAGCCCTGCCGCCCGGCCACCCGCTGCCCGTCGATGGCCAGCGCGACCCCGGTGCTCACCCGGACACAGGTGACCACGTGCCAGTCCCCGTCGTTGATCGCGTACGGCGCGTCGGCCTCCAGTACCCCGTGATCGCCGCGGAACGAGCACTGCACCTTCCCGTTCGGGATCTGCAGCTTGAAGTTGCCGCCCTCGGTCGTGGACTGGCCTTTCTGGATGATGTTGCCGAAGTGGCCGGTGGTGCGCAGCCGCAGCGTCACCGCGAAGTCCCGATCGCCGGGATTCAGGGCCGGATCGTCCGGAACCACGACCAGATGGCCGGGGTGGGGTGGCGGAGTGTCCGGTTCGAGCCGGTCGAACCGGTACCCGGTCGAGCCCTGAGCGGTGACCCCGGCGCCGACCTCGTCACCGATCTGTCCGTCAAGTCCGTTCCCGCTGCTGTCGGACATCACGGTGGCCCCGGCCGGCTCGTTCATGGGCCAGTAGGCGACCGAGGTGACCTCCGACGCGCGCGCCGCCATCGGCGTACCGGTCAGCAGAATCGTCGTGACCAGCAGGGGAAACCAGCGTCGCATGGCGGTCCTCGCGGGGTGTCGGAACGGAATCCTTACGAGACTAATGGTGCGTAAGCCTATATATGTGAACAACCAGGCAAATCCCCATCCACGGGGTGCTCGCCGACCCTGGCTGAGTGCCGGTTCAGCTTGGTAGCATCCCGCCGATCATGACTGACACCCCTCGGCGGTCATGACGCTCCCGTGGGAGCGGAGACACGGACATTTCAGATAAGGATCGTGGCGAAGTGCTGCTGAACGGGACCGACGGTGAGACCTCGGAGCACAAGTTGATCGCACCCAACCCCGGCCTGCCCAATCAGGCCCTCCAGGTGCTCGCACTCGCGCAGCGCACCGCGGAGGAGCACGTCGCCAGTGCTCAGCACCACGCGGACAAGATCCGGACCGACGCGCTCGCGGCCGCCGAGCAGATCGCCCGGGACGCCCAGGCCCACGCCAACAACGTGCGCCAGGAGGCCGACCGGGTGGTCGCCGAGGCCCGCGCCGCGGCCGAGCAGATGGCCCGCGAGGCGCAGACCCGCGCCGAGGAGGCCCGCCGGGCCGCCGACAAGATCGTCGCGGACGCCCGCCAGCGGGCCGAGTCCATCGGCGCCGACGCGATGCACGGCGCCGAGCAGCTCAAGCTGCAGGCCCAGCAGCGGTACGACGACGTGGTCGGCAGCCTGGGCGCCAAGCGCGAGGCCCTCCAGCAGCAGATCGAGGCGCTGGAGAACTTCGACCGGGAGTACCGGGGCCGCCTGACCCAGTTCATGCAGGGCCAGCTGCGTGCCCTGTGGGCCGACGCGCCGCAGGTCACGGCCGAGGTCATCGACGAGGAGCCGATCGCCGAGGAGATCGAGGCCGGCCCGCGGCACGGCCACCACGCGCACCCGGCGGCCGACGAGGCTGAGGTCGCGGAGCACGACGAAGACCGCTGAGCTCAAGGTGAGCGGGAAACGGCCCGGACCGCTGTGGTCCGGGCCGTTTCGCTTGCCGGGGTACGGAGATGAACGTTCAGTGGAAGCGCTGGCGGATCTCCCCGATCCCGTCCACCCGGCTCACGAGCAGTTCACCGGGCTGCAGGTACCGCGGGGGCTCCCGCCGGTTCCCGACGCCGGCCGGCGTCCCGGTGAAGATCAGGTCCCCGGGCAGCAACGGGCACACCGCCGAGATCCGGGCCACGAGGTCGTCCACCGGGAAGATCATCTCGCTGGTCCGGCCGTACTGCACCCTCTCGTCCCCGAGGAAGCACTCGAACCCGAGGTCGTCGCGGTCCTCGAACTCGTCCGGGGTGACCGCCACCGGCCCGGTCGGCCCGAAACCGGGGAACGACTTGCCGAGCGAGAACTGCGCCGGCTTGCCCTGCAGCTGCACCGCCCGCTCGGACAGGTCCTGGCCCACGGTCAGCCCGGCCACCGCATCCCACGCGCGCTCGCGGGGGATCCGGTGCCCGCCGGTGCCGATCACCGCGACCACCTCGATCTCCCAGTCCGGCTTGCCCGGCGGCAGGGTGACCTCGGTGATCGGCCCGGTCACGCAGGACGGGAACTTGGTGAACAGCAGCGGCTCGTCCGGCGGCTGGAAACCGGCCTCGGCGGCGTGCGGGCGGTAGTTCAGTGCCACCGCGAAGACCTGCCGGGGCCGCGGTGACGGCGCGCCCAGCTCGGCCTCGGTGAACGGTTCGGCCTCGGCGAGATCCGCGCCGGCCGCCCACGCCGAGAACTCGGCGAAGTGGGCCAGGGTCGTGTTCGCGTCGGCCGAGAACCGGCCGCCGCTGTGCTTCTCGACGTCGAGCGCCCGGTCGCCGTCGACGACGACCAGCCGCCCGGCCAGGGTCCCGAACCGCATCAGCTGTTGTAGATCGAGCTGGAGTACGGCTCGGTGTCGTGCGCCGACTTCCACGGCACGACCGTGTTGCGCAGCAGGCCGACGCCCTGGATCTCGGCCTCGACCACGTCGCCCGGCTTGAGGTAGAAGTCGAACGGGTTCGGCTGCACGGCGGCCACCCCGGAGATCGTGCCGGTGGTGATGATGTCGCCCGCCGAGTAACCCTGCGGCGAGTGGAACGCGACCAGGTCCCGCAGCTTGAGCACCATGTCCGAGGTGTTGCCGGACTGCCGGACCTGCCCGTTGACCCGCAGCTCCATGCCCAGGTCGTGCGGGTCGGCGATCTCGTCGGCGGTGACGATCCACGGGCCGATCGGGCAGAACGTGTCGATGCCCTTGGAGAACGAGAACACCCCGGACTCCATCTCGCGCCGCTGGATGTCGCGGGCGGTGATGTCGTTGAACACCGTGTACCCGGCGATGTAGTCGTCGGCCTCGTCGGGCCCGAACCAGCGGCCGGACCTGCCGATGATCACGGCCAGCTCCAGCTCGTAGTCCAGCTCCTTGGTCAGCCCCTCCGGGTAGACGATGTCGTCCTCCGGGCCGATGATGGCGTCCACGTTCTGGAAGAACACGATGCCCTTGTGCACCGGGTGCGACCAGTTCACCTTGGCCAGTTCCTGGTGATGCACGGCGAAGTTGCCGGCGGTGTGGAAGAACTTCTTCGGCTGGATCGGCGCCCGCAGCCGCACACCGTCCAGGGGAAAGACCTGACGTGTCTCGTCGACCGAGCCCATGGTGCCGCCACGCTCGAAGAACTCCCGGGTCGAGCCGACCGCCAGCTCGACGACCTCGTCGCCCTCGATCCGGCCGACCCGTCCCTCGTCGAATGTCACCAGTCGCATGCTCGCCTCGTTTTCGCTCTGCTTGTTTTCACTCTGTGAAAGCTTGTTTCATTCATGAAAAATCCTCCGTCGCGGAAGCCCCACTGTCAAGGGACGCGGGTGCCTCGACGCGGAAGACCCGCAGCTGCAACGCGAGCGTGGAGTAGTAGCCGATCAGGGTCGTGAGCTCGAACAACACCGGCATCCCGAGCGCCTCCCGGGCGGCGTCGAATTCGTCGTCGGTCAGGTCGCCGCGCTCGGCCAGAGCGGTCGACAGGTCCAGGATCAAGCGATCCGCCGGGTCGGGGAAGGCCACCCCGTCGCCGGTGCGCAACGCTCGCAACTCGGAGGCGCGGAAACCGGCCACGGCGGCGACGGCCTCATGGGCGTACCTCTCGAAATCGGAACCCCAGACACGAGCGACCGTGAGAATCGCGATCTCCCGGGCCCGGGTGGTCATCGCGGTGCGGTAGCGCACCGCGCTGCCGAGTTCCTGGAGCGCGCCGCCCAGCCCGGGTTGCAGCAGCATCGCGTTGAACGGCCCCTCCAGCCCGCCGTCCGCGTCCACGAGCCGGAAGGCCGAGCCGGACGCCCGCGGGCCCCCGGCGATCGCGTCGTAGACCGCGCGCTGCTCGGCGTCGAGCTGCTCCGGAAGCAGCTTGCCGAGCCTCACCCCTGGTGTCCCAGCAGCGCCGAGATGTCCCGGCAGGCCTCGCTGACCAGCGGCTTCAGCTCCCGCACGATCCGCTGCGTCGACCAGTCGCGCGACTGCACGGCCAGGTTCGCCCCGGCGATGACGGCACCCTGGGCGTTGCGGACCGGCGCCGCCACCGAACGCAGCCCGTAGGCCAGCTCCTCGTCCTGCATCGCCCACCCGTCGGCCCGGATCTTGGTGAACTCGTCCCGCAGCTCGTCCAGGTTGACCTTGGCGTTCGGCCCGTGCAGCCGCGCGAACGAACCCTCGGTGACCCGCGACTTCAGGTCGTCCTCGTCGAGGTGGGCCAGCAGCAGCTTGCCGATCGACGTGTGCACGGCCGGCAGTGTCGAACCGACCTGGATGTTGGCCGTGACCAGGTCCGAGTTGCGCAGCCGGACCAGGTAGAGCACCTGGTCGACGGTGAGCACGGCCAGGTTCACGGTCTCGCCGGTGGCCTGCGCCAGCTGCTGCAGGCGGGGCGTGGCCAGCTCGACCAGATCCAGGCTGCGCAGCGCCGCGGTGCCGAGGGTCAGAACCCGTACCCCTGGTCGGTAGTCGCCGTTGGGCAGGTGATCCAGATAACCCTCCGCGGTCAGGGTCATCACCACCCGGTAGACCGTCGGCAGGGGCATGCCGACCGCGGGCGCGATGTCACTGACCCGCCAGGTTGGTCGCTGCTCGCTGAACAGCGAGAGGATCCGCAGGCCCTTGGCCAGGGCCTCCACCCGGTACTCGGGCTTCTCGGCGTCCTTCTTCGGGGGCATGGGCGTCCTCGTCTCCGTCCCGCGCGGCTGGACAGAGGTCCTTGCCGCGGTCTAGCGTTGGCGCAAGAAACCTACTTTCATCTAGTGAAAGTTGGCAAGTGCTTCCCGGAATGGTGAGGGCCCATGACCGACTGGTTGCAACTACGTGAGCGTCCCACCCTGGTGGTCGGCGCGGGCGGTCTTGGCGGTGCCGGCGTGCAGGCACTCGCCCTGGCCGGGGCGCGCGTGCTGCTGGCCGACGTCGACGAGGATCACCTCGAGGCGGTCCGGCTCAAGGTCAAGGAGTCCGGGGCGGAAATTCACACCATTCAAGCCGATTTGCGTACGGCGGCAGCCTGCCGCACGTTGGTCGGCGAGGCCGTGTCGCTCCTGGGCGGCCTCGACATCTTCCTCCACGCCGTCGGCCGCAACGTGCGCAAGCCGCTCGTCGAGCTGGACGACGACGACTGGGAGTCGGTGGTGAACCTGAACCTGTCGACGGCGTACTGGACCGGTCAGGCCGTCGGCCGGACGATGGTCGCCCAGGGTTACGGGCGGATGGTCTTCTGCTCGTCGGTCTCCGGGCTGCTCGCGCACGCCAACCACGCGCCCTACGCGGCCACCAAGGGCGGGCTCAACCAGCTCCTGCGGGTGATGGCCCGGGAATGGGCGCCGCACGGGGTGACCGTGAACGGGGTCGCGCCCGGCTACATCGAGACCAACCTGACCAAGGCGTACCTCGACCAGGACGGGAACCGGGAGAAACTCGAATCCCTGGTCCCGGCCGGTCGGCTCGGCCGCCCGGCCGAGGTCGCCGACGCGGTCACGTTCCTCGCCTCCGACCGCGCCGCGTTCGTCACCGGCCAGGTCCTGTACATCGACGGCGGCCGCACCCTCGTCTAGTTCCTCTTCCTAGGAGACCTCTCGTGACCAACCCTGTCATCACCCAGCGCTTCCCCGGCCGTTCCGTGCTGGTCACCGGCGCCGGAACCGGCTTCGGCGCCGAGATCGCGTTCCGCGCCGCCCAGGAGGGCGCCCGCGTCGGCGTCCACTACCGCAGCTCCAAGGACGGCGCCGAGCGGACTGCCGAGCGGATCCGCGCGATCGGCGGCGAAGCCGTCCTGTTCCAGGCCGACATCACCAGCTGGGACGACATCAAGCGGATGGCCGACGAGACGTTCGAGGCCTTCGGCGGCCTGGACGTCCTGATCAATAACGTCGGTGACGTCGCCCGCGACCAGATGTCCTGGAAGGACATCACCGAGGACTCCATCGACCACGTCCTCGAGGTCGACATCAAGGGCACGCTGCTCTGCGTCCACGAGTTCGGCGCCCGCATGCTGGAACAGGGCCACGGCAACATCGTCAACATCGGCTCCACCGTCGTGGTCCGGGGCAGTGCTCGCGCTCCGCAGTACGCGGCGGCCAAGTACGGCATCATCGGCCTCACCAAGTCCTACGCCGCCGCCTTCGCCCCGACCGTCCGCGTCAACGTCTTCGCCCCCGGCTTCATCGAGACCGAGGCGACCCTCAAGCGCGACGACTGGAAGTCCGGCCGCGGCGACAAGCTGCGCTCCATGACCCCGATGGCCCGCATCCCCGGCCCCGCCGAACTCGCCGGCGCCGCCCTGTTCCTGGCCACCGACGACGCCGCCCACATGACCGGTTCCTTCATGCTGGCCGACGGCGGCTACAACATGGTCGGCGCCTGACCCACCCCCCTCGGACTCCGCCGAACTCCGCCGCCGCAGCCCGATCCTGCTCGGCTCAGCCCTGCACGTCGGCGGCCCGGCTGGGCCGGGCTCGGCCTCTCCCCTTCGCGGCTCGGCCCGCGCACTCTGTCGCACGCCACGTCATACCTGTGAGGACCAGCCGAACTCGCGCGGCTGGTCCTCACAGGCGTTTCCGACCTGCTGAGAGGCCCCTGAGGCCCAGCCGGA
This sequence comes from Actinoplanes sp. HUAS TT8, assembly GCF_051380535.1. Taxonomy (NCBI): domain Bacteria; kingdom Bacillati; phylum Actinomycetota; class Actinomycetes; order Micromonosporales; family Micromonosporaceae; genus Actinoplanes; species Actinoplanes sp. HUAS TT8. The sequence goes on from NZ_CP195646.1 coordinate 1,080,667, forward strand.
TCCGGCATGCGGTCGGGTCGCGGTGGCCGGCTGGTGCTGAGGGTTGTCTTTGACGGCCGGAAGCAGCCGTCAGCACCAGCTGGGACCGCGAGCTGACCGGATTGCCGAAGCCGAGGCGGCAGCCCGACAACCGGGGATGTCTTTCGGGCGGGGAACCTCGTAGGGGCCGGCGCCTGTCACGGCGTCGGCCCCTACGAGGTTCGCAATTCAGTGGAAAACGATTCGGTTCTGGCGCATCCGGCCTGGAAGTGGACCGCTTCCCGGCCGGCGGGGAGCGAACCGGCCGGCGGGGAGGGCGGGGAGTGAACCGGCGGGCGGGGAAGCGTGGGGGTCAGCGGATGCGGCGGACGAACAGGATGGTGGCGGCGGAGAGGAGGCCGAGCACGGCCAGGACCGCGAAGAACGCCGGATAGTTGCTGGAACCGCTCGCGGCCAGGACGGCGACCGCGACGATCGGAGCGCCCACGTTCGGGAGGAGGGTGGCGACCTGGTAGACGCTCATGGCCTTGCCGGCGTGGGCCTGGTCCGGCACTACTTCGGCGGCGATGGCGATGTCGACGGTCAGGTAGATGGCCTGGCCGACCGAGAGGATCAGCCACGCGGCCAGGAAGCCGTTGAGGGACTGGGTGACCGAGGCGACGACCAGACCAAGAGCCAGGATGATCGCGCCGACCGTGACGAACGCCTTGCGGCGGCCGAGCCGGTCGGACAGGTAGCCGGAGAGCAGGAAGCAGACGACCGAGACGGGCGTCGAGATGGCGGTGAACGTCGCGTACCGGGCGGTGGCGTCGTCGATCGACAGGCCGACGGTGTCGGTCAGGTAGTACGTGGCATACGTCTGCACGCCCACGTAGGCCAGCCCGATCAGGAAGCGGCTGACCCAGTTCCACGCGAAGTCGCGGTCGCCGCCGGTGCGGATCCAGTAGCTGGCGGCGAATTCCCGTACGCCGAAAGCCGGAAATTCGCCGGATGCGGGACGGTCGAGGTGGCGGATGACGTGGGCCAGGGCCAGCGCGGCGGCGACCGCGACGACGCCGGGCACGGCCAGCATGAGCAGCTGCTGGTGGACCAGTTCGGCGCCGAGGAAGACGCCGCTGAGCACGGAGAGCGCGACGACGAAACCGATCAGGCCGGAGAGCCGGGCCCGCAACCGGTCGGGGACGAATTCGGGGATCAGTGGGAGGAAGCCGGAGAACGCCGCGCTGGCCCCGAGCGACCCGATCGCCCAGCCCGCGGCCACGCCGGCGAGCGTCGGGACGCTGCCGGCGACGATCAGGCCGAGCAGAGCGGTGACCGCACCGCCGACCAGCCACGGGCGGCGACGGCCGAAACGTGACCGGGTCCGATCACTGAGCGCACCGAACAGCGGCAGCGACAGGATCGACATGATCGCGCCGACCAGGATCACGGTGGAGAGCGCGACGGTCTTGCCGTCCGGGTCGATCTCGGTGATCCGGACCGCGAGCGTGACGATCTGCGGGGTCAGGCTCGCGAAGTAGAGACCGAACGCGGCCAGGACGAGCGCCGGGACGAGGAGTTTCGTCTCAAGCCGGGCCGCGGGCGGCCGAACGTCATCGTCAGGTGGGACCACCGAAGCGGACACGAAGGCCTCCCAGCACCACTTTCACTGTGTGAAAGCGAGTTTCAATGTGATTGCCGCGACATTAAGCCCGCCGGCCGCCCGTGTCCACCGACGGGCGGCCGGTGACTTAAAGATCTTGTGGCGGTTGACACATCCGCGCGGACCGAGAAACACTCGGGTAACACACACTGGAAAGTAGTTCTCACCTAGTGAAAGTGGCAGGGACATGGCGCGCACGGTTTTCACCAACGGACTGGTCTTCGACGGCTCGGGTTCGGCCCCGGCCCCCGGTGAGGTCGTCGTCGAGGGCGACCGGGTGACCGAGGTGCGGGCCGGCTGGCGGGAAACCCACGAACCGGACGACGTGATCGTCGACGCGACCGGCTGCACCGTCATGCCCGGCATGATCGAGTCGCACTGCCACCTGACGTTCCCGTCCGCGGTCGGGCACATCGACCCCAGCTTCAACCCGCCGCTCGACGTCAGCTTCTTCCACCACATCGAGGGCCTGGAGTCCGAGCTGGCGCGGGCCGAGCGCAACGCGAAGATCCTGCTCGACCACGGGTTCACGTCGGCCTACTCGGCCGGGTCGATCCTGCCCATGCCGGTCGAGGTGATCCTGCGCGACAAGATCAAGGCGGGCGTCGTGCCCGGCCCGCGGATGCGCGCGGCCAGCATGGAGCGCGACAACCACCCGGTCCGCCCGGACGGTCACGTCGAGCCCGACTGGCAGGGCCCGGACGCGTGCCGGCGCTGGGTCCGCGACATGGCCGCGCAGGGCTACGACAGTGTGAAGTTCCTGCTCAGCAACGACGACGTGTTCGTGCCCGGCGGTTCGCAGATCACCCAGTACACGGCCGAGGAGGCGGCGGCGGCCGGCGAGCAGGCCCGCGAGTCCGGTGTCTGGCTCAACTGCCACGCGCAGTCGGCCGAATCCGTGAAGATCGCGGTGCGATCCGGGTTCCGGTCGATCTACCACTGCACGTACGCCGACGAGGAAGCCCTCGACCTGCTCGAATCGGTCAAGGACACGGTCTTCGTCTCGCCCGCGCCGGGCATCATCTACGCCAACGTGTACGAGGGCGAGGAGTTCGGCATCACCCGCGAGGTGGCCGAGAAGATGGGCTCGGTCGACGCGCTCGAAGGCATGGCCCGCGTGTACCCGGAGATCCGCAAGCGCGGCATCCGCGCGCTTCCCGGCGGCGACTACGGCTTCCCGAACAACCCGATCGGCCGCAACGCCCGCGACCTGCAGCTCTTCGTCGACGTCCTGGGCTACACCCCGATCGAGATGCTGGTCGCCGCGACCAAACTCGGCGGCGAACTCGTCGATTTCGGTGATCTGGGCATGCTCAGGCCGGGCTGGATCGCCGACGTCCTGGTGGTCCGCGGCAACCCGGCCGAGGACCTGCGGCTGCTGCAGGACACCGACAACCTGGTCGCCATCATGCAGAACGGCACGTTCCACAAGACCCCGGTTCCCGCATGACCGCCGAACCCGGCACGAGTCAGGCGGTCACGGAACATCGCGGCATCGTCTTCGCGCGGCGGCCGGGTTTCCGGCCGCTCACACTGGACCTCTACGTCCCGGAGAACCCGAAGGCCCTCTGCGTCTACCTGCACGGCGGCGGCTGGCGCCTCGGCACCCGCACCGAGGGCCCCGGCAACGTCAAAACCTGGAAACCCAACTTCTTCGCGTACGTCGCAACGACCGGCCTGGCCATCGCCACCGTCGACTATCGCCTCTCCGGCGAGGCCACCTTCCCGGCCCAGCCCGACGACGTCGCGGCGGCTCTCGACTTCCTCGCCGTGCACCGAGGCGACTTCGGCGTCACCACCGACCGCACCGTCATCTGGGGTGTCTCCGCCGGCGGCCACCTCGCCGCCCTGGCCGCCCTCACCCCACCCGCCGCCGGCGAAACCACCGGCCCCGCGGATCGCCGCCGGATCGCCGGCGAAACCATCGGGCCCGCGGATCGGCCGGATCGCCGTCGGATCGCCGCCGAGACCACCGGGCCCGCGGACCGGCCCGATCGCCGTCGGATCGCCGCCGCCGTCTGCTGGTACCCGGTCACCGACCTGGACGCCCTCTCCCAGGACATCGCAGAAGCCGGCGGTCACCCCGACCGCAGCGCCGCGTCCCGCGAGGGTGGCCTGCTCGGCGCGGACCTCGACGACGTCCCCGACCTGGTCGCCGCCGCGAGCCCGGTCAACCACGTCGGCCCGGGCGCACCCCCGTTCCTGTTCCTGCACGGCGGCGCCGACCGGGCTGTCCCGCACCGCCAGAGCGAACGCCTCGCCGACGCCCTGCGCTCGGCGGGCACCGAAGCGACGCTCGAACTGGTCCCGGGTGCCGGCCACATGTTCCCGGAGCTGGACGAGTCGGCCACCCGGGCGGTTGTCGACCGCTCCGTGCACTTCCTGCTGGATCACGCGGAGTAGACGCACCTCCCGTCGACGAAGGTCAGGTCGACCGAAGCGTCCCCGATCTCGCCGGGCGGCCCGGCGAACAGGTCGCGGTCGAGCACGACCAGGTCGGCCCGGAACCCGGGCCGGATGCTGCCGCTGTCGTCGCGCCGGTTCACGAACGCCGACCCCGCCGTGTACGCCGTCAGCGCCGTGGCGAGGTCCAGCTTCTGCCCGGGCAGGAAGGCGTCATACCCACTCCCGTGATGGGCCCGGTTCACCGCGACGTGGATGGCCTGCAGCGGGTCCGGGGTGGTCACCGGCCAGTCGCTGCCCGCGGCCAGGTGGGTGCCGGCCCGCCAGAGGTCGCCGAACGGATACTGCCGCGCGGCCAGCTCGGACGACAGGAACGGGATGGTCAGATCGTCCATCTGCGGCTCGTGCGACGCCCAATACGCCTGCAGGTTGGCCGTCGCCCCGAGCGCCCGGAACCGCGGGACGTCGTCGGGGTGGACGACCTGCAGGTGGGCCAGGTGCGGCCGGGTGTCGCGGAACCCGTTGGCCGCGCGGGCCGCCGCGACCGCGTCGAGTGCCTCGCGCACGGCCCGGTCGCCGAGCGCGTGGAAGTGCACCTGGAAGCCGTGCGCGTCGAGCGCGGTCACATGCTCCCGCAGGGCCGTCGGGTCGATGAACGACAACCCGGCGTTGGTCGTCGAGCAGCCGCACGAGTCCCGGTAGGGCTGGGTCATGGCGGCCGTGAAGTTCTCGGCGACGCCGTCCAGCATCAGTTTCACGCTGTCGGCGCGCAACCGGCCGACGGTGTGCCGCTCGCGCTTGGCCAGCAGGTCGGGGATCTGCTCGGCGCCGCGGTCACGGTCCCACCAGAGGGCGCCGACCACGCTCGCGGTGAGCTGCCCGGTGGCGGCGGCCTCGAGATAGGCGTCGGAGACGTCGGGGTAGCCGTTGGTGGCGCAGAGCATCGCGTCCTGCCAGGCGGTCACGCCCAGCGAGTGCAGCAGGGTCTGCGCGCGCAGCAGCCCGGCCAGCCGCTCGGCCGGTGTGACCTCGGGCAGCAGTTTCGCGACCAGTTGCATCGCACCCTCCTGCAGCCCGCCGGCCGGGGTGCCGTCAGGGCGGCGGTCGATGCGCCCGTCGGCCGGGTCGGGTGTGCCGGGGCCGATGCCGGCGATCTCCAGTGCGCGACTGTTCACCCAGGCGCCGTGGTGGTCGCGGTTGATCAGGTGGACCGGGCGGTCGGGGACGACGCGGTCGAGCAGCTCACGGCCGGGGACGCCGCCGGGGAAGACCTCCATGGCCCAGCCGCCGCCGTTGATCCACTCCAGGTCGGGGTGCGCGTCCGCGTAGGCCCGGACGCGGCGCAGGTATTCGTCGAGATCGGTGGTGCCGGTCAGGTCGCACTGGTTGAGCTCGACGCCGCCGAACACGGCGTGGACGTGCGCGTCCTGAAAACCGGGCAGCAGCAGCCGCCCGGCCAGGTCGATCGTCGTCGTGCCGGGGCCGGCCAGCTCCCGCACCTCGTCGGTGCCGACCGCGAGGACCCGCCCCTGCGCGACCGCCACCGTGGTGGCCGGGCCGCGCAGCGGGTCGGCGGTGAAGACGGAACCGTTGGTGAACATCAGATCGGCGACCATGCGCCCACCTAATCACGCCGCCGGTGTCACCACGGTGTCACCCGGGACCGGAACCGCCGGCCGCCGGATCTCCCCGGCGACCAGCAGCGCGACCAGCGCCACCAGGCCGGCCGCCGCGCCGGGGACCTGCCGGGTGGACAGGCCGCCGAGGACCACCAGGTAGCCCAGCAGCAGCGCGAACATCTGCCGCCGGGGCCGCTCGTCGTCGCCGAGCAGTGCGAACACCAGCACCGTGGCGACCGCGATCGGCGTCCAGTAGTAGCGCAGGCTGACCGGGTCGGTGAACAGCCGGGTCAGGCTCGCCGCGGCCGGCGCCGCCGCCCAGACGATCCGCTGCCGCCGGAAGAACCACGCGACCGCGGCGCAGGCACCCGCGACCAGCACCGCCTGGACCAGCCGCAACGGCCAGGTCACGGTCGTCAGGCCGGGCAGGAGCAGCCCGATCAGGGTGTCGTCGTCGACCGGCCACACGTGGCCGAACATGTGGAAGTTCCCGGCCAGCACGAACGGCAGGTAGAAGGCCACACCGACGGTCCCGCCGAGCACCCACGTCCGCAGTGCCGCGCGCGGCCCGGCCACCGCCAGCAGCCCGGGAAAACCCAGGATCGCCCAGGGGGCGATCGCCACCGACACCCCGAGGAGGGCGGCGGCGGTCCCGGTCCGCTTCCGGCTCTGACAAACTATTGCGTACGTCCACAGCAGCGGAACCAGGAGCTCGGCCGGGTGCCCGTCCCAGGGGACCGGTCCGGCCAGCCAGAGGATGACCAGCAGTCCCGTGGCGCTCTCGCGCAGCGCCGCCACCGGTCCGCGGCCGGTCCCGAAACGGCGGCACAGCGCCATCGCGCCCAGCGTCAGACCGGTGTTCACGGCGACCCGGGCCGCGGCGGCGGGCACACCGGTCGATCCGCCGATCATGAGCAGCCAGGTGATCACCAGCTGGACCGGCCCGGCCTGGGTCCAGCCGTCGGCGTAGACGCCGCTCAGCTGCCCGTCGAGGATCTGCCGCCCGTAGGCCGCGAAGTCGGCCATGTCGAACGGCATGTCGGTGCTGAGCAGGGCGAGCAGGGCCGCGCCGAGCGCCGCGACGACCCACCGGCCGCGCAGCATCGGTTCCACCCAGCCCGGAAGTTTCCGTTCCACCCCGGTTAGATCGGCAGCGGGCCGGCCCGGCCCGGTGTGGGTCAGGTGCCGGTCAGGTGCGGGTAGTGGCGGTCCAGGGACGCGCGGGAGTCGGGGAAGAGCGCGGCCAGCCGGTCCAGGTTGCAGTGGACCGGGCCGGACGGCTCGGTGCCGGGCGACGACGGTGGTGGCGAGGCGGCGTCCAGCGCGGTCCAGAAGCCCTCGTCGTCGCCGGTCAGCCGCTCGTACGCCTCCAGGGGCGCGAACTGGAAGGCTTCGGTCATCAGCGTGTCGCGGGGGATCGCGCCGGCCGCGATGGCGTGTACCGCCGGGTGGTCGGCCAGCTGATCAGGATCGGTCAGGACGCGGTCGTACCAATCGCGGCCGAGACCGACCAGCCCGGCCCGGAAATCGGTGAACGGATCGTCGCCGCAGCCGTTGCCGATCAGGTATGCGGCGAGGTAGACGTCCGGCCGGTCGAGCCGGCGCTGCAGCTCGGCGAAGCGGACCTCGAACGCGATCAGCTCCGGCACCGGAAGCCGCACGAGCCGCTCGACCAGCGCGTTCTCGAGGCGGTGGTCCAGGTCGGGCCAGCCCGGACCGGCTCGCTCCCGAGCCGCCTCGACGAGCTCCCAGCAGCGCGCGGTGTCCATGGCCCTCCTTCCGGCGCGGGCAGGGGGGCGGCCCGCTTTGCGGCACATCTGATCACACGACTTGCGGCGGCGGGGTGCACCCGGAGTCCGGGACCGTCCTGTTTCCCCCGGGACGACTCCCGCGACACCGGGCCTTTCCGGTCACGCCACTCCCGCGTCGGGTGACTCGCTCTGGCCCGCCCGGACCGCCGGCCACTAAGGTGGGTGGATGGCGTCGATGCCTGTCGATCTCGATCGTCGTGTGCGCAACACGCCGACCGCGGATGCCGAGCGCCTCGGCGCGGCGCTGGCCGGGACGATCCGGGCCGGCGGGGCCGGCGAGCGCGAACAGCGGGAGGCCGTGCTGCGCCTGCGCTCCGGGATGGGTGCGAATCCGGGGCTGCTCGCGTGGCTGAGCGGAGCCGAGTCCGTACGCGAAATCGATCTTCTGTTTGAAGCCGAAGGCGCCGGGCGGGCCCGGGCCGTCGCCGAGGTCGCGCGGTGTGCGGCCGATCGTGGTGAGCGGGTGCTGATCGCGGCGCCGAGCCGGGCGGCGGCCGACGCGGCCGTGGCATGCCTGCCCGGGGAGCTGACCGTGATCCGCCTGGAGGAGCCCGGTGCCGGCCCGTGCACTCTCGCGGGAGTCGCCGCTGAGCTGCGCGAACGCGCGCTTGCCGAGGCCGGGGAGGCCGGCGATCCGCTGCTGGCCGACTGGCGGGAGCGGATGGCCCGCCCGCCCGCGCAGTTGTACGGCGAACTGCTGCGGAACGCCGACGTGATCGCCGCGACCTGGCTCGGTTGCGGACGCCCGGAGTTCGCCGACCTGGAGTACGACCTGGTCGTGGTCGACGGCGCCGACCGGATGCCCCGGCCGGTGGCGCTGGTGCCGCTGGTGCGGGCCCGGCGCGCGGTCCTGATCGGGCGCCGGGGCGGGCCGGCGCGCGGGTGAGCCCGGCGCCACAGGTTCCGCTGCGTGTGATCGTGGCCCGGGTCGCCGCGCTGCCCGACGTGCGGCCGCGCCGGATCCGCCCGCTGCTGCTGCCGATGTGGCAGGTCGAGGTGGTGGCGACGGTCCGCGACGGGCAGCCCTACGACGTGCTCGACCGGTTCCTGGCCCGCGCGCTCGCCGGGACCCCGTTGCGCGGCCCGGAACGGCTGGCCGCGTACTTCGGCCTCCCGGTCGCCCTGGTGCGGCGGATCCTGGCCGGGCTGGCCGCGATCGGGCACGTCGGGCCGGACGGCGCGCTCACCGAGCTGGGCCGGCGGTCGGTCGAGGACGGGCGGCGCTACCGGGACCGGCCCGGGCGCCGGATGACGCTGTGGTTCGACGGCCTGGTCCTGGCGCCGGTGCCGCGCACGCACGGGACCGGGTCGATCTGGCTGGCCGGGCCCGAGCTGACGCTGGGGGACGGGACCCGGTTCGCGGCCGTGCCGGGGCCGGGCGTGCTGCCCGTGACCGCGGTCGGTGATCTGCTGGAACGGGCCGACGTGGCCGACTTCGCCGGGCCGGCGCGGCCGGTGCGGGCCGAGATCGCCGCGCTGCGGGCGGTGTGGCTGCCGGTCTACCTGGTCGAATGCGACGAGGAGCCGGTGCTGTTCGCGCGGGCGGTGGACGGGCCCGACCCGTACCTCAGCAAGCTTCTTGCAAAGATTCGACTCTAAACCCTTGGCAGATGTGGGGACCGCCACGGTCCCCGACGGACCAGTCTGGTCCAGAAAGGTCTACGGTGGTCCCATGCCCCGCCCCACCAAGCAGCAGATCGACGACGAGATCCTCGACGCCGCCGCCAGTCTGTTCGCGCGGCACGGCTTCAAGGAGACGTCGCTGCAGCGCATCGCCGACGCGGTGGGTTACTCGAAGACCGGGCTGCTGCACCGCTTCCCGACCAAGGAAGCCCTGCAGGAATCGGTCATCGAGCGCTGCGTGGGGCAGGTCCGGGAGGTGGCCGCGCAAGCCGCGTCACTGCCGCCCGGCCCGGAGCGCGACCGGATGGTGATCAGCGGCGTGGCCCAGCTGGCGCTGGAACAGCCCGGCGCGGTCGCGCTGCTGCTGTCCTGCCTGCTGGCCGATCGGGAGAGCGAGTTCGGGGCCGCCCTGGAGCTGATCGGTGAGGAGGTCGCGGCCGCGTTCGGCGACCAGCCGTTCACCGGGGCGGCCTTCGGCACGGCCGGTTCGCTGGCTGATCCGATCCGGTCATGCCGGGTCGTCGGGGCGCTCGGCGCGCTGGCCGTCGCCAGCGTCGCCCTGCGGGACTGCTTCACCCCCGACGCGCTCACCACCCTCGTCGACGTCGCCTACGACGCGCTCGGGCATCACCCCACCCACTGAACAAGGGAAATCTCCCATGGCAACGCTGCTGCACCGCCTCGGCCTCGGCGCCGTCCGGCATCGCATCATCGTCACCGTCGTCTGGTTGCTCGCCCTGCTGGCCGTCGCCTTCGGCGCGGTCAAGCTCTCCGGCGAGACCGTCAACACGTTCCGGATCCCCGGCCAGGAGTCGACGATCGCGCTGGACCTGATGAAGGACCGGTTCGGCGACGCGTCGGCCGGTGCGACGGTGCAGGTGGTGTTCGAAGCTCCGGCCGGGCAGAAGATCACCGACCAGGCGCTGGCCGGGACGGTCGGGCAGTCCGTGGCCGCGTTCGGCCGGCTGCCCGGCGTCGTCAAGGTGAGCAACCCGTTCGACAAGCAGAACCCGTCGGTCTCGCGCGACCTGAGCACGGCATTGACCACGATCACGTACGGGGTGCAGCCGTCCGAGGTCACCGACGACGAACGCACCGCCATCACCGACGCGCTGGCCCGGGCGCACACCGGCGGCCTGACCGTCGAAGCCCGCGGTGAGGCGCTCAGCAACCCGGCCGACATCGGCGGCGCGTCCGAACTCATCGGTGTCGTGGTCGCGCTGATCGTGCTCGCGCTCAGCTACGGTTCGCTCGTCGCCGCCGGGATGAACCTGGTGACCGCGATCGTCGGCGTCGGCATCGGCGTCGCCGGCATCACCACGCTCTCCGGCTTCGTGCAGCTGCAGTCGACCACGCCGATCCTGGCGGTGATGCTCGGCCTGGCCGTCGGCATCGACTACGCGCTGTTCATCGTCACCCGCTTCCGGCACGAACTGCGCGCCGGCAAGGACGTCGAGTCCGCCGCGGCGTACGCGGTCGGCACCGCCGGCTCCGCGGTCGTGACCGCCGGCCTGACCGTCTTCATCGCGCTGGCCGGCCTGTCCGTGGTCGGCATCCCGTTCCTCACCGAGATGGGCCTGGCCGCCTCGGCCACCATCGTCGTCGCCGTGCTGGTCGCGATCACCCTGGTCCCGGCCATCCTCGGCTTCATCGGCAAGCGGGCGCTGCCCCGCAAACTGCGCAACGCCCCGCCGACCGACAACCTGGTCGAGGACGGGCGCGGCTTCATCAAGGGCTGGGCCACCACCGTCACCCAGAAGCGCGTCACCAGCCTGATCCTGGCCGTGCTGGCGCTCGCCGTGATCGCGTTGCCGTTCTTCAAGATGGAGACCACCCTGGCCCAGCGCTCGCCCGAGGGCAGCACCCAGGCCAAGGCCGACGCGATCATCGACGAGCGGTTCGGGCCCGGCGTCAGCGGTCCGCTGCTGATCCTGGTCGACGGGCCGAACGCGGTCACCTACGCGGCCACCGTGCAGAAGCAGATCGCCACCCTGCCCGACGTCGCCCTGGCCACCCCGCCGCAGCCCGACCAGAAGCAGAGCGCCGCACTGATCACGGTCATCCCGGGCTCCGGCGCCGAGGACCAGAAGACGGTCGACCTGGTCCACAACATCCGGGACACGGTCGCCGACAGCGACGGCGCGAAGGTGTACGTCACCGGCCAGACCGCGATCAGCATCGACGTGTCGCAGAAGCTGAACGCGGCCCTCCCGGTCTACCTGGCACTCGTCGTCGGCCTGGCCTTCGTGCTGCTCGTGCTCGTGTTCCGGTCGCTGCTGGTGCCCGTCGTCGGCGTGCTCGGCTTCCTGCTCACCATCGGCGCGTCGTTCGGCGCGACCGTCGCGGTCTTCCAATGGGGCTGGCTGTCCCAGCTGGTCAACGCCGGCTCGACCGGGCCGATCATCAGCCTGGCGCCGGTCATCATCGTCGGCATCCTGTTCGGCCTGGCCATGGACTACCAGGTGTTCCTGGTGTCGCGGATGCACGAGGCGCACGCCCACGGCGCGTCCCCGCGCGACGCCATCGTCAACGGCTTCCGCCAGGCCGCCCCGGTCGTCCTGGCCGCCGCGGCGATCATGTTCGCGGTCTTCGCCGCGTTCGTCCCGCAGGGCAACGACACGGTCAAGCCGATCGCGTTCGCCCTGGCCGTGGGCATCGCCTTCGACGCGTTCGTGATCCGCATGATCGCCGTGCCGGCGGCGCTGTCGCTGCTCGGCCGCTCCGCGTGGTGGCTGCCCAGCTGGCTGCGCTGGCTCCCCGAGCTCGACGTCGAGGGCGCCGCCCTCGAACGCAAGCAGTCCCTCCCCGAGCCGGAGCCCGCCTCCGTCTGACCCCGTTCCTGACCGCGCCGCGGACCTCCCGAGGTCCGCGGCGCTTCCCATTCCCGGCCCACCCACACCCCTCCCACGCCGCCGGCCCCGTCGACTCGCGCCGCTGCCCGCACCGCTTCCGTCCGGCGGACCACCGCACCGCTTCCGTCCGCCGGACCCGCCACTCACTCCGCCGGCCGCGCCCATTTCCCGCCGCCGACCTGCCCGCGGCCGCCCGCCACGCCTCCCCGCTCCGGCCCGCGACGCGCGTCGCGCCCCCGGCTGGCGCTCACGGCTGTAAAACGGGCTGGGAGCAGCCGTCAGCGCCAGCTGGTCAGCGTGACGCCCTGGTCGGGGGCGCGAGCGGTGTGCGGTGCCGGCCCGCGACGCGCGTCGCGCCCCCGGCTGGCGCTCACGGCTGTAAAACGGGCTGGGAGCAGCCGTCAGTGCCAGCTGGTCAGCGTGACGCCCTGGTCGGGGGCGCGAGCGGTGTGCGGTGCCGGGTTGCGGTGCGGGTTCCGGGTCCGGCTGGTGCTCACGGCTGTAAAACCGGCTGGGAACAACCATGAGCGCCAGCTGGCGGGCGGGGGCGCGGCTGGGGCTGGAGTGGCAGCGGCGTCGCGTGGGGGTGTGGGCGGGGCCGGAGTGTGGGCGGGGCCGGGGTGGGGGCTGGGCCGGAGTGGGGCGGCGTCGCGTGGGGGTGGGGCTGGGGTGGGGGCGGCGTCGCCGTGGGAGGCGGGGCCGGGGAGTCTGGGGGTGGTGTGGGTGGGGTTTTTGGTTTGAGCGTGCCCAGCCGACCACGTCGCCCTGGAGGGCTGAGCGTTCTGGGCGCGCCAGCGCCCTGCTCGGCCCGGAAGGGTCCCCGCGGGAGCGACGGTCCGGACCACCGCCTACCTGGGACATGAAGAATTTGATCTTGGGTTGGAGGAACGGACCGGCCCGGCGTCGGGGAAACGCCGGGCCGGGTGTTGCCGGGGATGGGGTCAGGCGGTCCACTTGACGTTGGAGTTGAACTTGCCGGTGGCGTCGAACGTGGCCATGTTGTCCCAGCCGTCGCCCGTGCCGTTGATGTTGGCCGGGTCCCAGCCGTTGCCGGTGATGGCGTACCAGGTCGGTTCCCAGTAGAAGACGCCGATGGCGCCGGCGTTGCGGGCCGTGTTCTGGATCCAGGTGAACTCGGTGCCTTGGCCGGCCTTGGTTGCCGCCTGGCCGTCGCAGGTGGTGGTGCCGGGGATCGAGTTGGATTGGCTGTCGGCGTTGGCGGTCGTGTACATGTACGCGGTTTCGACGATCACGACCGGCTTGGCGTAGCGGGACTTGACGTCGGCGATCACGTTGTACAGGTTCGCGAGCGTGCCGTGCCACATGCAGTAGTAGGAGAGCGCGGTGATGTCCCAGGTCACACCCTGGGCCTTGATGCCGTCGTAGAACCAGCGCGCGTTGGCGTCACTGTCCGCGTCGGCCGTGTGGATCATGACCTGGGTGCTGCTGTTGCAGGCCTTGGTCGCGTTGTAGCCCTGCTTGAGCAGGCTGGCCAGCGGCGCGAAGTTCGAGGACACGACCTGGCCCTGCGGCCACAGCATGCCGACGTTGATCTCGTTGCCGATCTGGACGCTGTCCGGGGTGGTGCCCTGGGCCTTGAGCGCGGTGCAGACGTCGTAGGTGTAGTTGTAGACGTCGGTCTGCAGCGTCGCGAGCGAGTGCGAGGCCCAGGCCACCGGCGGGTACTGCTTGCCGGGGTCGGCCCAGGTGTCCGAGTAGTGGAAGTCGATCAGGAGCTTCAGGCCCTTGGCCTTGATCGACTTCGCCTGCTGGAGAACCTTGGCCTTGTTGTTGTAGCCGCTGGCCGGGTTGTTCCAGACGCGCAGGCGCATGTAGTTGGCGCCGGCGCCGGACAGGATGTCGTAGGGGTCGGCCTGCGTCCCGGCGGCGGTGTAGTACTTGCCGCCGAGGTCGAGCGTGCGCTGCAGCGACGACACGTCGGCGCCGAGCATGGTCAGGGAGGCGGCCTGTGCGGGGTTGGGGGTGAAGGCCAGCATCAGGAGGACGGCTCCGATGACGGCCACTAGGGATTTACGCATTTCGCTCCTCGGGGATAGGAACGTTACCGGCGCGGGGTTGCGCCGGAGCTTTTAGATCAAGATCAACGGCGCCAGGTGACGTACGGGTTGATCCGCCCGTTGTCGTCGAAGGTCGCCATGTTCTCCCAGGCGTTGCCCGAGTTGGCGATGTCCTCGGTGTCCCACCCGTTGCCGTCGATCGCCGTCCAGGTCGGCTCCCAGTAGAAGACGCCCAGCCCACCGGCGTTGCGCACGGTGTCCTGGACCTGCTTGAACTCGGTGGCCTGACCCTGCGGGGTGGCCGGGATCCCGTCGCACGGGGCGGCCGCCGTGATGATGTTCTCCAGGCCGTCGTAGTTGTCCGTGGTGTACGGGTACGCGGTCTCGGCGATCACGGCCGGCTTGCCGTAGCGGGTCTGCACGTCGGTGAGGACGGTCGACAGGTTGGTCAGGTCGCCGTGCCACATGCAGTAGTAGGACAGTGCGGTGATGTCCCACTTGACGCCCTGGGCGGCGATGCCGTCGTAGAACCACTGGGCCGCGCCGAGGCTGCCGGCGTCGGCGGTGTGGATCAGGACCTGGGTCTTCCGGTTGCAGGCCTTCGCCGCGTTGTACCCGGACTTGAGCAGACCGGCCAGCGGCCCGAAGTCGCTGTTGTTGACCTGACCCACGGGCCACAGCATCCCGGTGTTGATCTCGTTGCCGATCTGCACGCTGTCAGGGTTGGTGGCCTGGCAGACGTCGTAGGTGTAGTTGTAGACGTCCTTCTGCAGCTGAGCCAGGTCATGACCGGCCCAGGCGGCGGGGATGAACTGCTTGCCCGGGTCGGCCCAGGTGTCGGAGTAGTGGAAGTCGATCAGCACCTTGAGGCCGTGCCTCTTCGCCTCCCGGGCCTGCTTCACGACCTCGGCCTTGTTGTTGTAACCGCTGGTCGGGTTGTTCCAGACGCGCAGCCGGACGTAGTTGACGCCGGCCTTCTTCAGGATCTCGTACGGGTCGGCGCGGTGCCCTTTGGCGTCGTAGAACTTGGCGCCGAGGTCGAGCGCGCGCGGGAGGGTGGACACGTCGGCGCCGCGCATGTCGAGGCCTTTGGAGTGCGCGGCGGCGGGGGCGGCCGGCACCAGGAGGAGGCCGGCGGCGATCAATGCAGCTAACTTCATGATGCTCCTTTGTGGACAAAAAGGACGCACTTCGATGCCGGAGACCCCGTGCCCGGGGCCCGACAGAAATCAGGCGGGGGAGGAGCTGCGCAGGACGAGGCTGGTGGGAACGGTGATGGAGAGCGGCGTACGGCCGTTGATCACGTCCACGAGGAGCCGGACCATCTCCTCGCTGATGCGTTCCAGCGGCTGGCGAACCGTGCTCAGCGGCGGCTCGGTCGTCGCCGCCAGGCCGGAGTCGTCGAAGCCGACGACCCGCACGTCACCGGGCACGCTGCGCCCGGCGTCACGCAGCACCGGCAGGACGGCCGCGGCCATCGAGTCGGAGGCGACGAAGACCGCGTCGACGTCCGGCGCGCGTTCCAGCAGGGTGCGCATCCGGGGCGCCCCGGTCTCCCGGGTCCAGTCGCCGTGAATGATGAGGTCCTGGTCGATCGGCAGGCCGTGCGCCATCAGCGCGTCGGTGTACCCGGCCAGCCGGTCGACGCCGCCCGAGGTGTCGAGCGGCCCGGTGATCGTGGCGATCCGCCGGCGGCCGGCGGCGATCAGATGCTCGGTGGCCGATCGCGCCCCGGCCCGGTCGTCGGCCGAGACCGAACTCATCAGGTCCTCCAGGCCGAGGACCCGGCCGCAGGCCACGATCGGCACCTGGGCCTGGACCAGCTGCTGGAGCAGCGGGTCACCGGAGTGCGGGGAGACCAGCAGGACGCCGTCGACGTGGCCGCCGTTGAGGAACGCGATCGTCCGGCTGCGTTCCTCGGGCGTCGACGCGATCATCAGGATCAGGGTCAGCTCCCGGTCGGAGAGCGCCTGGGCCACACCGCGCAGCAGCACCGAGAAGTTCGGGTCCTCGAAGAGCAGGTGCTGCGGCTCGGTCAGCAGGAACGCGATCGACCCGGAGCGCCCGGTGGCCAGGGACCGGGCGTGCTGGTTGGTGGTGTACCCGGTCCGGGAGATCGCGTCCCGGACCGAGCGCACGGCTTCCGGGCTGACCCAGTCGCGCCCGTTGAGGACCCGCGAGACGGTCGCGTACGACACCCCGGCCTCGCGAGCGACGTCGCGGATCGTGGGGCGTTTGCGCGACGACACGTTCGGGATCATAGTCTTTACGCCTTCACGCCACCGGCGGCCAGGTCGACCTGCCAGTACCGCTGGAGGGTCAGGAACAGGGCGATCAGCGGGACGATCGACACCAGCGCGCCGGTCACCACCGCGGTGTACATCGAGGGCTGGCTGGCCCCCTGGTTGAGCAGGCCGTTGAGCCCCACGGTCAGTGGGTAGAGCTTGTCGTTGCCGAGCATGATGTACGGGAGCATAAAGTTGTTCCAGATCGCCACGAACTGGAACAGGAAGACGGTCACGAGGCCGGTGCGCATCATCGGGACGACGACCCGGGCGAAGGTGCGCCAGTCGCCGGCCCCGTCGATCCGGGACGCCTCCAGGATCTCCGACGGCACCGCGGCGGCCGCGAAGATGCGGGCCAGGTAGATGCCGTACGGGCTGATGAAGCTCGGCAGCAGCACCGCCCAGTACGTGTTGGTCAGGCCGATCTTGGCCAGCAGCAGGTACTGCGGGATGGCCAGGATGACGCCGGGCACCAGCACGCCGGCCAGGATCACGTTGAACACGAAACCCTTGCCCGGGAAGTCGAACTTGGCCAGGGCGTAGCCGCTCATCGCCGAGACGAACGTGGAGACGGCCGCGCCGACGCCGGCGTAGAGCGCCGTGTTGACCATCCACCGCCAGTACAGGCCGTCCCGGTAGTTGCTCAGGTCGGCCAGGTTGTCGAACAGGTGAGTGCTGGGCGCGAGCGTGAACGTGGAGAACAGCTCGCCCGAGCTCTTGCTCGACGCGATCAGCACCCAGACCACCGGGAGCAGGCAGTACGCCGCCCCCAGGAGCAGCAGGGTCGTAGCGATCTTGGAGTTTTTCATGAGTCTTCCTGATTGAACGCGCGGCGGCCCACGAGCTTCAGGAAGCCGAAGGACAGGATGAACGTCGCCACCGCGATGACCACCGAGGTCGCGGCGGCCGAGTAGATGTCGTTACGGACGAACGCGTCCCGGTAGACCTTCATCAGCGGGGTCCAGGTGAACGAGATCGTGTTGCTGAGCGGCTTGAGCGTCATCGGCTCGGCGAACACCTGCAGCGTGGCGATCATCGAGAAGACGAACGTCATGACCAGCGAGGGCATCACGATCGGGATCTTGATGCGCCAGGCGATGGCCAGCTCGGACGCGCCGTCGATCCGGGCCGACTCGTACAGGCTGGTCGGCACCGACTTCAGCGCGGTGTAGATGACGATCATGTTGAAGCCGGTACCGCCCCAGACCGCGACGTTGGCCACCGCGTAGAGCACCCACGACGAGGAGAGGAGCTCGGGCGAGCCGACCCCGAGCTTGTCCAGCACGTAGACGAACGGGCTGACCCGGGGCAGGTAGAGGAAGCCCCAGAGCAGCGAGGCGACCACGGCCGGCACCGCGTACGGCAGGAAGATCGAGATCCGGGCGAAGCCGGCCAGCCCCGGGCGGGTCCGGTTGGCGTCCAGCAGCAGGGCCATCAGCAGCGCCAGGCCGAGCATGGCCGGGACCACGACCAGGCCGTAGCCGAGGATCCGGTAGACGCTGGGCAGCCACTCCGGGTCGGTCATCGAGCGGGCGTAGTTGCTGAACCCGGCCCACACCTCGGTGCGGGACTTCGAGCCCAGGCCGAGACCGCTGACCTTCACCTTGCGCAGGCTCAGGTAGCCCGCGTAGACGATCGGAGCGGCCAGGAAGAGCGTGAACAGCAGCAGGCCGGGGGCGAGGAAGGCGTACGGGACGCCGCCGCGCCGGCTTTTCTTGACAACCGGCGCCTTGACGGCGATGGTGCCGGGTCTTGTGGTGGTCAGCGTCATCGCCGAAACCTTCCTGGGAGGAGGGCCGGGTGGGGCGGCATGAAGCCCCACCCGGCACCCGGTCATCCGGCGACGGTGAACCCGTTGTTCTTCATGTCATCCACGGTGGCCTTCTGGATGGTCGCGAGCGACTCCGTGAAGGCGGCCGCCTTCTTCGACTCCGCGGCCTTGCCGAACGCGTCGTTGAAGGCGCTGTAGGCGACGTTGACGTTCGGGCCGTACGTGAAGGACTTGGTCTCCTTGCCGGCCTCGGCGGCGATGCTGTAGAAGTCGCTCTGGTCCGAGAAGAACGCCGGCGGCGTGGTCAGCACGCTGGTCGCGTCGTTGGCGGCCGGGTACACGTTGGCCGTGCCGGCCAGCAGCTTGAGCGCGGCCGGGTCGCTGTTGAGCCACGTGATGAACTCGGCGGCCTCCTTCGGGTGCTTGCTCTGGCTGGTGACGCTGGTCGCCGAGCCACCCCAGTTGCCGGTCGCCGGGGACGCGGTGTCCCACTGCGGCATCGGCGCGGCCTTCCACTTGCCCTTGGTGTCCTTGGCGCTGCCCTCCAGCACGCCCGGCGCCCAGACGGCGGAGACCCAGCCGACCTGCGAGCCGTCGTTGAGCGCGGCGTTCCACTCCGGGGTGTACATCGGCTTGTTGTCGATGGTCCCCTTCTCCACCAGACCGCCCCAGTACGAGGCCACCTTCTGGGTCGCGGCGTCGTTGATGTTGACGGTCCACGAGTCGCCGTTCACGCCCCACCAGGACGCGCCGGCCTGCTGCGCGAGGCCCACGAACAGGCCCGCGTCGGAGGCCGAGAACGTACCCAGGTACTGCTTCGGGTCGGCCTTGTGGATCTTCTCGGCCGCCGCCGCGTAGTCGTCCCAGGTCTTCGGCGCCTGCAGGCCGTTCTTCTCGAAGACGTCGGAGCGGTAGAAGAACATCAGCGGGCCGGAGTCCTGCGGGACGCCGTAGAGCGCGTCACCGCCCAGGGTCACGCTGTTCCAGGCCGCGGCCGGGAACTTGTCCTTGAGCGAGCCGGCTTCCTTGGAGATGTCGGCGAGCGCGTCGGCGGAGACCAGAGTGGGGATCTTCTGGTACTCGGCCTGCATCACGTCCGGCGCACCGGAGCCGGCCTTGATCGCGGTGAGCAGCTTGGTGACGGCCGGGTCGCCGCCGTCCTGCTTGTTGACCGTGACCTGGATGTTCGGGTGCGTCGAGTTCCAGCCCTCGACGACCTTGTCCATGTTCGGCGCCCAGCTCCAGTAGTTCAGCGCGACCTTCTCGTTGCTGGTCGTGCTGCCGCTGTCCGTCTTGTCGTCGGAGCTGCTGCTGCAGGCGGTCATGAACAAGGTGGCGGCGGTGAGGGTCGCCAGCACAGGGGCGAATTTTTTATACATATCGATCCTCCTTGATCGCATTGATCGGGGGAGAAGAAGCAGGGGAACGGGCGCAGACTCAAGTCGGTGCCTGTGACCGGTTACAGTGCTGCTGTTACGGCCGTGTGTCAAGCCCTTGCGTCCGACCCGTTAAGCCTGTGTATCGTTCGGGCCTGCCGGCCTGTGACCGGTTACAGTCCTAACGGAAAGAGGGGTTCTCGTGCCCAACCAAACGGAGCCACTCTCCGTCCGCCACCAGCCGTGGACGACGCCGCTGCGCAGGCCGCGGATGAGCAACGCCGAGGACGTCCGGCCGGGCCTGTCGCTGACGAACCGGTACCTGACCCGGAACGGAACGCCGGTCATCCCGGTCTCCGGGGAGATGCACTACAGCCGCGTCCCGCGGCACCGCTGGGCCGAACGCCTGCGCCAGATGAAGGCCGGCGGCGTCACCGTCGTGGCCAGCTACGTCTTCTGGCTGCACCACTCGCCCGAGCCGGGCGAATACCACTTCGACGGCAACCTCGACGTCGGCGCGTTCGTCGATCTGGTCGTCGAGACCGGCCTGGACATCGTGCTGCGGATCGGCCCCTGGGTGCACGCCGAGAGCCGCAACGGCGGCTTCCCGGACTGGGTGCAGCACGCCCCGGTCCGGCACCGCACCGACGACCCCGACTACCTGCGCATGGTCGGCGAGTGGTTCGCCGAGCTCGGCGCCGCCGTCGGCGACCGGTTCGACCGCGTGCTGGGCATCCAGATCGAGAACGAGCTCTACACCCAGCCCGAGCACCTGCGCACCCTCAAGCGGATGGCCCGCGAGAACGGCATGCACGCGCCGATCTGGACCGCCACCGCCTGGGACAGCGCCGAGCTGCCCGAGGAGGAGGTCCTCCCGCTCTACGGCGGCTACGGCGACGGCTTCTGGGTCGACGCCGACGCGCCCTGGGCGCCGAACTTCCGCGACCACTACTTCTTCTCGCACGTCTGGGACGACCCGGGCATCGGCGCCGACGTGCGGCGCGCGCAGAACATCGAGGCGGCCAAGGGCGGCCCGCGGGTCCCGTCCGACGAGTTCCCGGCCGCGACCTGCGAACTCGCCGGCGGGATGGCCACCGCCTACCACCGCCGGCCGCGGCCCTCGGCGCTCGACGTCGCCACCATCGCGCACTGCAAGATCGGCAACGGGTCGGCCTGGCAGGGCTACTACATGTACACCGGCGGCACGAACCCGCGCGGCGAGTTCCAGGAGTCGCACGCCACCGGGTACCCGAATGACCTGCCGCGCCTCGGCTACGACTTCCACGCCCCGGTCGGCGAGGCCGGCGCGCTCGCCGCGAGCCACGCCGAGCTGCGCCGCCAGCACGCGTTCCTGTCCGCTTTCGGCGATCGTCTGGCCGAGATGCCGTCCAGCCTGCCCGACGTACGCCCCAACGGCGTCGAGGACAGTGAAACGTTGCGATGGGCGCTGCGCAGCGACGGGACCAGCGGATTCGTGTTCATCGCGTGGCACCAGCCGCACTTCCCGCTGGACACGTACCGCGGCGCCCGGTTCCGCCTGGTCCTGGACGGTCAGGAGACCGAGTTCCCGGCCCGGCCGGTGGACGTCCCGGCCGGCACCCTGGCCCGCTGGCCGGTCAACCTGACCGTCGGTGGCGTGCGCCTGGCCTGGGCCACCGCCTCGGCGCTGACCCTGCTGCCGGGTGCGGTCCCGACCCTGGTGCTGCTGGCCGAGGCGGGCATCCAGCCCTCGCTCCTGCTGGCCGATTCCGATCAGGGGCCGCAGGACGTCGTGCCCGGCTTCCAGCCGGTCCGCCTGGAGACCGCGAACGGCAAGCTCGACGTGCTCGTGCTCCCGGCCGACACCGCGGCGTCGGTCTGGATCTGCGAGGAGGCCGGCCGCCGGCTCCTCCTCAGCGACGACGAGCTTCAATGGGACGGTTCCGGTCGCATCCTGGTCAAGGCCGCTTCGATTGCTTCGGTACGGGTGTACGACCCGGCCGTCCGTGACTTCACCGACCTCCCGGTCGCCCCGGCCCACGCCGCGCTCACCGTCGACGTCCGCGCCGTCGAACGGCGCGCCGCCACCGCCGTCCCGGCCGAGTACGGCAAGCACGACGGCCGCCCGTCGGCCCCCGGCCGGGCCGCGTTCGACGAGCACGCCGCGGTGTGGAGCCTGGACCTGCCCGAGTGGGCGGCCGACCCCGGCCACGACGCGCTGCTGAGCATCGACTGGGCCGGTGACGCCGGTGAGCTGCGCGTCGACGGCGTCACCGTGACCGACCGGTTCTGGGACGGCTCGCAGTGGCTGGTCAACCTGGTCGACGCCGGGTACCGGACCGGCGCCGAGGTCACCCTGCACCTGCTGCCGCTGGCCACCGTCTCCCGGGTCTCGGTGCCCGAGGACGCCCGGGACCGCCTGGTCGACGCCGGTTCGCAACTGCTGGCGATCGACGCCGTCCGGGTCACCGGGCGCAGCTCCACCGCCGAACCCGCGCCGGAACACCGGGTGCGCAAGACGTCCCGGCGGATGGCCGACGGGCGGGAGATCATCTACTTCGACGACACCGAGCCGTACGTGTCCGGCGCGGCGACCCGCCAGGCCGAGGACACCCGGCCGCTGCCGCCGGCCGAGGAGGTGCTCAAGGGCGGGGCGCAGGTCCGGTACGACCCGCTGACCGGCGAGTGGATCGCCATGGCGTCGCACCGCAACGACCGCACGTTCATGCCGCCGGCCGACCAGGATCCCCTGGCCCCGACCGTGCCCGGCGGCTTCCCGACCGAGATCGCCGAGGCCGGGTACGACGTGGTGGTCTTCGAGAACCGCTTCCCGTCGTTCTCGCCCCGCAACGGGGGTTCGCCGTCCCTGGTCGACGGCGATCCGCTGTGGCCGACGGTGCCGGCCAACGGCCGTACCGAAGTGGTGTGTTTCTCGTCGGCCCCGCAGGGGTCGTTCGGCAGCCTCTCCGCGCACCGCGCGCGGACAGTGCTCGAAGCCTGGGCCGATCGCACGGTCGAGCTGGGCAAACAGACCGGCGTCGAACACGTCTTCGTGTTCGAGAACCGTGGCCAGGAGATCGGCGTGACCCTGCCCCACCCGCACGGGCAGATCTACGCGTTCCCGTTCGTCCCGCCGAAGGCCGCCCGGATGCTCACGCAGGCGCGTCTGCACCGGGAGAAGACCGGCGGCAACCTGTTCCGCGACATCCTCGACGCCGAACGCCGCGCCGGAACCCGGATCGTCGCGTCCTCACGGCACTGGACCGCCTACGTCCCGGCCGCCGCCCGCTGGCCGGTCGAGGTGCACCTGGCCCCGCACCGCGACGTCCCCGACCTGCCCGCGCTGACCGGCGCCGAACGCGACGACCTGGCCCGGATCTACCTGGACGTGCTCGGCCGCCTCGACCGGTACTTCCCCGGGCCGGAACCGCTGCCCTACATCGCCGGCGTCCACCAGGCCCCGGTCCGCGAGGGCCGCGACCTGTTCCGCCTGCACCTGCAGGTGTTCAGCGTGCTCCGGGCCCCGGGCAAGCTGAAATACCTGGCCGGGGTCGAGTCGGCGATGGCCGCCTGGATCAGCGACACCACGCCGGAGCGGATCGCCGCGCGCCTGCGCACCTGCTGACCGCATTCCGGCCGGGTCCTCGGACCCGGCCGGACCGGCACGCCGGCGGTCAGCCGATGGTGAACGTCACCTCGGCCGTCGAGCTGTTGTCGATGATGTCCTGGTCGCAGCTGAGCCGCGACGACGTGTCGCACGAGAACACGTTCGGCGAGTCGACCGGGTTGGACCAGGTGATGGTGAACTGGCCGCCGTTGGCCGTCTTGAACGTGATGTTTCCGGCGGTGCCGCCACCGTCCTCGTCCGAGACGGTCTGGAACCAGTCCGAGCTGTTGGCCTCGATGGCGTCGAACGGCCGGGTATCCCAGCCGCCCTCGGTCACTCGGTACCGTGTCCGGCTGAAGTCCCAGCTGCTGTCGTTCACGACAGTGATCCTGACCGAGTTGTCACCGGCCTGAGCGTGCGCGACGCCCGGCAGCCCGGCGGCGAGTCCCGCGGTGGCCAGCACGGCAGCGGTCGCGGTGCGCGCGATATTCATGTGTTTCTCCCATATTCCCCGTTGAATAGGTACGACGATTCGGGGCGAAACTGGGCAACCCCGGACGTACTCGTCGAGTATCGCGTACCTGAAATCTCCCACCCCGAAAACGTTTGAAACGGATCCGATGGGTTGATGGCCCCCGGGCTGAGCGGCGGATGCCCCCTACCGCGGACACTTCTTCGCGACGGTCACCGTGGACTTCTCGTCCAGCGCCAGCGACAGCGCCAGCCCGTCCTTGAGCGGCACACACGACACCTCGGCCCCGCGGCGCACCACCAGATAGTCGGTCTGCTCCGATCTCGGCACGAACCAGGTCAGCCCGACCGCCACCACCAGCGCCCCCATCGCGGCCACCACGAAGACCTTCGACCGGTTCAGCAGGATCGTCGCCGTCCTCTCCTGCTCCCGGAAAGAATCACGAACCTGCGCGTACGTCGTGAGCACCGACCCGATGCTGCCCTGCGCGGCCGCCGCGGCACACCACGTCGCGTACCCCGCGCAGCCGATCGCCGCCAGCACGCCGATCCCGGCCACCACCCGCCACCCGACCGGCAGCTGATCCACGCCTCTCGGCCCGGCCACCAGCGCGACCAGGCCCAGCAGCCCGGTCAGCGACCCGACCGTGGCCGCCCACCGCCCGGCCACCGCCCGCACGTCGTACAGCGAGTCCAGCGACAGCCGGCCGGCCCGGGACTGCCACTCCCGGTCCTCCGCGCTCACCGTCCCGGCCACCGCCCGCAGCTTCACGGCGCCACCTCCAGGTAGGCCGCGCGCCCGCAGCCGAGCTTCCCGGCCGGTCGGCCCTCGTGCTCGGCCCCGCACCGGCAGATGATCAGGACCGGGATCGGGTCCATCGGATCGGCCGTCGTCCGGCCGGGAACGGCCAGGGTCGCGTCCTCGACCCGGGTCTCGCTCGGATGCCGGCACGTCGGGCAGTCGCCGGACAACCGCAGGCCGCCCGCGACGGACTCGAGATTCCAGCCCTCGGCCACCGCCTCGGACCAGCCGGCCGGCGTCTCCTCGCGGTACGGAACGGTCATGTGACTCCCCAGGTAGTGACGACTGTGCGTCATGTTAGGCGGGGCGCTCCATTGTCGACATCGGGCCGCGCCCACCATCGAATGATCGGCGGCTTCGGGCGGGCCTCGGCATAGTAAGGTCCATTCATGGGCGACGATCGATCTCTGAGTGTCGATGATCCCGCCGCGGTTCACTATGACGATGAGGAGCGGCCGGCCCGTGAGCTGGGCGGCCGGGTCGGAATGGGCGTGGCCGTGGTCGCCGCGGGGGCCGGGGTGTTCACGCTCTGGCAGGTGTTCCGGCCGCTCGCCCAGGGCAGTCAGTTCTACCTGATCATCTTTCTGGCGGTGACGCTGCCGCTGATTTTCATTGCGTACAGAAGCAGAGGTAGGAGCAAGCCGGAGCCCACCTGGAGCGACTGGATTCTTTGCGGGGCGGCCGTCGTCGCGTGCCTTTACCCGATCAATCCGTTCGGCGGCGGATACGACGGATTCCTCGATCGGCAGGCCCTTCTCGCACCGGCCGACGTCGCCTTCGGCGCCGTCCTTCTCATCCTGGTGGTCGAGGCGGCCCGACGAACGACCGGGCTCGCTCTGCCCATTGTTTGCATCGCATTTCTGGCGTACGGATATTACGGCGGGCTGCTTCCGCAGAACTGGCCGATCGCGCACGCCGGGCTCGACTTCGCGCAGATCGTCGACGCGCTCTACAACTCGGGGAGCGGGTTCTACGGCACGCCGCTGGACGTCGCCGCGTCGTACATCGTGCTGTTCACCATCTACGGCGCGGTGCTGGACCTGTCCGGGGCGAGCCGTTTCTTCGTCGACCTGTCGGTGGCCGCGTTCCGGAAGTCGCGCAGCGCCGCCGGGCGGACCGCGGTGGCCGCCGGCTTCCTGCTCGGGACGGTCTCCGGTTCGGGGACCGCGACCGCGGTCAGCGTGGGCGCGGTGACCTGGCCGATGCTGCGGCGGGCGGGCTACCCGCCGGAGCAGGCCGGCGGCATGCTCGCCGCGGCCGGGGTCGGGGCGATCCTGTCCCCGCCGACGCTGGGCGCGGCCGCGTTCATCGTCGCCGAGTATCTCGACGTCTCCTACCTGACCGTGCTCGGCTGGGCGATGATCCCGACCCTGCTCTACTACCTGGGGATCCTGCTGGCGGTGGAGATCGACGTGCGCCGGTTCGGGGTCCGCGCCGTCGACATGCCGGCGACCAGCGCATGGCGGCTGCTGTCCCGGTTCGGGTACCACTTCTCGTCGCTGATCCTGATCGTGGTCCTGCTCGCGATCGGCGAGAGCGCGACCCGGTCGGTGGTCTGGGCGACCCTGCTCGCGGTCGCGTTGTCGTTCCTGGACCGGCGGGCCCGGCTGACCCCGGCCCGGCTGTTCAGCGCGCTCGCGGCCGGGGTGCGCGGGGTCCTGCCGGTGGTCGCGGTGTGTGCCGCGGCCGGTGTGATCACCGCGATCACGACCAAGACCGGTCTCGGCGCGCAACTGGCGTCGTTGCTGGTCAACGGCGCGCAGGCGGTCACCGGCAATCCGCGGGCGGTGCTCGCGCTGACCGTGGTGCTGGCCGCCGTCGCGCTCTCCGTGCTCGGGCTCGCGGTACCGGTCACGGCCAGTTTCATCATCGGCTGGGTGATCATCGGGCCGGCGCTGCTCGGGCTCGGCGTGGGCGCCCCGGCCGCGGCGATGTTCGTCTTCTACTACTCGGTGCTCTCCGAGGTGACGCCGCCGACCGCGCTGGCCGCGGTCGGGGCGAGCGCCATCACCGGCGGGCGGACCATCCCGACGATGTGGCAGGCCTTGAAGTACGCGCTGCCGGCGTTCCTGGCCCCGATCGCGTTCGTACTCACCGACCGCGGCGAGTACCTGCTGGCCCGCGGCCCGGTCGGCGGGATCGTGTGGACGACCGTGTCGGCCGGTCTGGCCGTTCTCGGTCTGGCCGTGGCGACCGGCGGCTGGGTGCCGGGCGTCGGACGGGCCGGCGTCGCCAGCCGGGTGCTGGGCGCGGTCGCGGGGCTGGCGTTGCTCTACCTCGACCCGGTCGCGTTCGGGATCGGTGTGGCCGCGCTCGTCGTCGCCGCGCTGCTCGCGGCCCTCTCGGGCCGGGGAAAAGGATCTGAAGAACGACCCACAGTGACCGGAGGACTTGCATGCGACGAATCCTGACCGTCACCACCATCACCGGGCTGGCCCTGGCCGCCGGAGCGTGCGGCGGCCGGCAGAACACCGCCGCCACCGACACCGGCGGCGACGTCACCTGCCAGGTCGGCTCGGACACCCGGATCGGCATCGCCACCGGGAATGCCACCGGCGTCTACTTCGCCCTCGGCAACGCCTACGCCGAGCAGGTCAACGCCTCCGGCACGAAAGTGCAGGCAACGGCGGCCGAGACCGGCGCCTCGGTGCAGAACATCCAGCAACTCGTCGCCGGCACCTACGACGTCGCGTTCTCGCTGGCCGACACCGCCGCCGACGCGATCAACGGCACGAACAGCTTCAGTACGAAACAGCCGATCGCCGCCCTGGCCCGGATCCACACCAATTACACGCAGGTGATCGTCCGCAAGGCCGCCGGCATCAAGGACGTCCCCGGCATGAAGGGCAAACGGGTCTCCACCGGCTCACCGAAATCCGGCACCGAGGTGATCGCGAACCGCGTCCTGAAAGCCGCCGGCCTGGACGCGGCCAAGGACGTCAGCGCGCAGAAACTCGACCTCACCAAAACGGTCGACGGCATCAAGGACGGCACGATCGACGCCCTGTTCTGGTCCGGCGGCCTGCCCACCCCGGGAATCACCGACCTGCTGACCACTGCGAAGGACCAGGTCGAATTCCTCGACATCACCCCACTCCTGTCCGAGATGCAGAAGATCAACGAGGTCTACCAGGAAGGAACGATCCCGGCGGCGGCCTACCGACAGCCGGCCGACGTGAGGACGATCGTCGTCCCGAACGTCCTGCTGGTCCGCGCCGACCTGGACCCGAACGTCGCCTGCGTCCTGACCCGCACCTTGTTCGACCGCAAGGCCCAGCTGGAACAGGCCAACGCCGCCGCCAAGGAGATCTCCCTGCAAACCGCCCGGAAGACCACCCCGGTCCTACTGCACCGCGGCGCGGAAAAAGCCCTGGACGATCTGAAGGCCCCGAAATGAAAACCAACCTCGACCCGGCCGAAGCCCCGGCGCATCGGACGACCTCGGACGCCGATTCACCTGCTCCTCGCCGAAATTCAGCGACTCCGCGCGAGGTAGGACTCCGGGGGCGCGGTCCAGGAAATAGTGGTGAAGGTGATGGCGTTCAAGCATTTGCGTGCGGCGGAAGCGAGCGCCGGCGCGGAAGAGGGCGCGTCATGAAGGTTCGTAACTCCCTGCGGTCGCTGAAGAGCAAGCCGGGCAGTGTTGTCACCCGGCGTCGCGGTCGTCAGGTCGTGATCAACAAGAAGAATCCTCGGTGGGGCGGCCGGCAGGGCTGATCGCCGTACCAGCATGTTCTTGAGGAAGGCCGGAGCGTCCGTCACCACGGGCTCCGGCCTTTCTCGTGAGATCGTCTTCCGGTAATCAGGTGTGGAGTACCTGAGGTGACAGGCGGCGCCGGGTCGATCGGGGCAGTGGTGGCCGAGGCGCGTCGGTGAGGATCAGGCGGTGGCGCCACCGTCGATGACCAGGTCGTGGCCGACCGTGAAGGTGGAGTCGTCCGAGGCCAGCCACAGGATCGCGTTGGTGATCTCGTCCAGGGAGCCGACGCGGCCGATCGGGAGGCCGTCGGCCAGGCGGGCCGCGCGGTCGTCCGGGGTCTCGCCCGGGTGCAGGGACATCGTGGTGTCGGCCGGCCCGGGGGAGACGGCGTTGATGCGGATGCCGTCGCGGATGTATTCGAGGGCGGTGTTGCGTGTCAGCACGCTGACCGCGGCTTTCGTCGCGGCGTAGGCGCCCAGGCCCGGGCGTCGGCCGTGCGCGCCGATGTTGGAGGCGACGTTGACGATGGTGCCGCCGCCGGACGTACGCATCAGGGCGATCTCCTGCTTCATGGCCAGGAAGACGCCGGTCAGGTTGGTGGCGACCAGGCGGTCCCATTCCGGGGTGGGCATCTCGGCCAGGGGCATGCCGCCGGCGACGACACCGGCGTTGTTGATCGCGACGTCGAGGCGGCCGAAGCGGTCGCGGATCGTGTCGATCAGGGCGGTGACGTCCTGTTCGGAGGTCACGTCGGTGACGATCGGGATGCCGCCGGTCTCGTCCAGGGCGGCCTTGTCGCGGCCGGCGACGATCACCGTGGCGCCTTCGGCGGTCAGCGCCCGGGCGGTGTTGCGTCCGATCCCGGACCCGCCACCGGTGACCAGAGCGACCCGCCCCGAGAAACGATCAGTCATCGTCATCCTCCGGATTTCTAGAACGTACGGTCGTGAATTGCTGGATGAGCGTGATCGCCTGCCCGGCCGCCCCGGTCGCCCGCCCGCTGCCGGGCCGCCCCCGGCCGATCACCCGCAGGCCCTGGAGCAGGACCAGGACGAGTCGGGCCAGCCCGGCCGGATCGGCGTCGGTGGACAGTTCGCCGCCGGCCCGCGCCCGGCTGAACGCCGCGGTGAGCGCCGCCTCCAGCGCCGACCAGCTGGCCTCGACGGTCAGTGCGGCCTGCGGATCGTCGGGCAGGCGCTCGATCGCCGCGTTGACGACGAAACAGCCGGCCCGGGCCTCGTCCGGACTGGCATACGCGTTGATCAGGGCGAACACCGCGGGCAGGGCCGGCCCGGGGACCGCCAGGCGGGCGACCACCGCCGGGTCGCGCCGGGTCGCGTACGCATCGAGGGCTTTGAGATAAAGCTCGTGCTTGCCGCCGAATGTCGCGTAGAGCCCCGCTCGGGCCACGCCGGTCGCCTCGACCAGATCGGACATCGAGGTCGCCTCGTAGCCCTTGGCCCAAAAGAGCCGCATCGCGCGGTCCAGCGCGACCTCGACATCGAACTCCTTGGTCCGTCCCACGGAAGCCACCCTACCGATTCAAGAACGCTCGATCCAGAAAAGTGAGCCATGCAACCCTGGCGGGCGGTGACCCCGTGTTTGCCGCGACCGATGAACCGATGGGGGACGGCATGAGCGATCGCGACGAGGCGTTTGCGGAGTATTTCGCGGCCCGGTCGGGGAGCATGCGCGCCACGGCCTACCTGCTCTGCGGGGACTGGCATCGTGCGCAGGACCTGGTCCAGACGACGTTCACCAAGCTCTACCTGCGGTGGGGCCGGGTGAACCGCCAGGAGTCGCTGGATCCGTACGTCCGTCAGGTGATGCTCCGCACCTTCATCGACGAGGGTCGGTGGGGCTGGTGGCGGCGGGAACGTCCGCACGAGCACGCGATCGAGGCTCCGGCGGCGCCCGGTGCCCCGATCGAGGACCGGCTCGTGCTGCTCCGGGCGCTGGCCGAGGTTCCGCCCCGGCAGCGCGCGGTGCTGGTGCTGCGCTACTGGCAGGACCTGAGCGTCGAGGAGACGGCGGCGGCGCTCGGCACCACCACCGGCACGGTCAAGAGCCAGGCCGCCCGCGGGCTGGCCACGTTGCGCGCGGTGATCGGCGTGCCGGTACCGGCCGAATGAGGGGGAACATCATGGAGGAGAACGAGTTCCGCGACGCTCTGCGCACCGTAGTGGCGCAGAGCCCCGAGCCACCGCCGATGGAGTCGGCGACGGCGGTCGCCGCCGGGAAGCGGGCCCAGCGACGACGGACGGTCCTGGCCTGCACCGGCGCGGTGGCGGCGCTGGCGGTGGTGACGATCGTCCCGGCCCGCTACCTGGGTTCCGGGCCGTCGAACGTGGGTGACATCCAGGTCGCCGCGCCGGTGGCGAGCGCCTTCACGCCGCCGCCCCCGGCGAAGGGGATCCCGCAGCCCAGCGACACCAAGCCGTCCTGGCCGGCCGAGGCGAACGGCGACGCCACGGCCGACACCGGCCCGCGCTACCAGAAAGGGAAGAAGCTGCTCGGCGACCTGCTGAAGGTGGTGCCGAGCGGCTACGGGACACCGACCGGCAAGGACGCGGACGGCGCCGAGTTCCAGGCGCACCAGGCGGCGATCGAGTATCCGGAGTGGTCCTACCTGTCCAGCGTGACGATCACCAAGGACGGGACGGCCGGGCAGATCTACGTCGAGGTGCACGAGCCGGACAACACGCTGCCGACCGAGCCGTGCGCGCTGGCCCGGTCGTTCTGGACCATCGGCGGGCCGTGCCAGGTGGTCGAGGTCGGCTCGGCCGAGGTGGGCGTCGTGACGCCGGTCGGCCGGAAACAGCGGCCCGACCAGATCGCCGCCTACCGGTACGCCGACGGGACGGTGGTCTTCGTGGCGCAGTCCAAGCAGTCCATCTTCGCGCAGCCGCCGCTCGCCGCCGACCCGTTCACCGCATCGGAGCTGGCCGCGCTGACCCTGAAGGAAGCGTTCCACGTGCGGGCGTAAATGCGTTGCCGGTCCGGGGTCGAGCGATTAGGTTCGTGCACAGCTCAAGCGATCAGGGAGATCACGAACATGCTGTGTACGAACCTTTATCTCGCCCCGGACCGGTGGCGCGGCTGACGAGTCGCCTGTGCACTTGCGCCGCCTTTCCCGCCGTACGGGAAATGGCGGTTTTTCTTTTTCTTCGGTCGGTGAAGCCCTCGTAGCCCAATTGGCAGAGGCCTGGCGTTGAGGACGCCAGTGGTGCGCGTTCGAGTCGCGCCGAGGGCACGCAAGGAAATGCGCCACGCGGGCGCGCCGACGTGGGAGAGTCGGGCCCGGCTGTAAACCGGGTGCTTCGCTGAGCAGGTTCGAATCCTGCCGCCCGCACGCTTCGACAAGCACGATCGCATGCCCGAGTGGCCAGGGGGCTGCCTGCAAAGCAGTAGACGCCGGTTCGAATCCGGCTGCGATCTCGTTGAACCGGCCCGTCCCGGCCGCGGTACACCCCGGCAACAGCAGCTCCCAGCCGGGGAGGAGATCGGGATGACCGCCGTGACCCAGCCACGAGTCCTCACCTTCCGACACTCCGTCCGCGTCGCGCGCGCCGCGATCGTGGCATTCATCGTGCTCAATTTGATGGCCGTCCAGCTCATGTTTGTCGCCGCCGGACCGGGAAAGAATTTCGCCGGTACGGTGGGACGCCTGCTCGGTCTCTACCTGGCGCTCGTGATGGCGCTGCAACTGCTGCTGGTGGCCCGCCTTTCGGCGGTCGACCGCGCGTTCGGCATGGACCGCCTCACCACGTGGCACCGCTGGACCGGGATGGCGATCTTCTGGCTGGTCCTGGCCCACCCGGCGTTCGTGCTGCTCGGCTTCGCGCAGCTGGACGGCATCTCGTTCCGGGCCGAGACGGTCAACCTGGCCAAGCAGCCTCCCGTTCTGCTCGGCATGATCGCGGCCGGCCTGATCCTGGTGATCGTCGTCCTGTCGATCCGGGTCGCCCGCCGCCGTCTGTCCTACGAGACCTGGCACGCCATCCACCTGCTGCTCTACGTGGTCGTGCTGCTCGGCGTGCTGCACCAGGTGTACGAGGGCACCGCGTTCAAGGTGAACCTGTTCACCCAGATCTACTGGTGGGGGCTGTGGGCGTTCGCCCTCGGCGCCCTGATCACCGGCCGGCTGATCGTCCCGATGATCCGCAACTCGCGGCACCGGCTGCGGGTCGCCGCGGTCGTCGAGGAATCCGACGACACCGTCTCCGTGCACGTCACCGGCCGCTCGCTCGAACGCCTGCACGCCCGGGCCGGGCAGTTCTTCCTCTGGCGTTTCCCCGGCCACAACGGATGGTGGCAGGTGAACCCGTTCTCCCTGTCGGCCGCGCCGAACAATCGCTCGCTGCGACTCACCGCGAAAGGGGTCGGGGCGACCAGCGCCGGGCTGCGCGAGCTGGCGATCGGGGCCCGGGTCTACGCGGAGGGACCCTACGGTGCGTTCACCGCCGCGCACCGCGTCCGCGCGGCGACCGTGCTGGTCGCGGGCGGGATCGGCGTCACCCCGATCCGGGCCCTGCTCGAAGACCCGGAGCTGACCGGGCACGTGGTCGTCCTCTATCGGGTGCGCGACGCGCATGACGCGGTCCTTCTGGGGGAATTGAAGAACCTTGCTGACGTACGGCATGCGCGCCTGCACCTGCTGACCGGGCGCAGCGGGCCCGACCACCGTCCGTTCGCGCCGGAACGGCTGCTGGCGCTGGTGCCGGACATCACGGCGCGCGACGTCTACGTCTGCGGCCCGGAGGCGATGACGTCGGCCGTGCTGGACAGCCTGCGGCGCCTGCGGGTGCCCGGGCGTCAGGTGCACGCCGAGCGATTCCGGCTCGCCGGGTAGAGCTGGGGTCATCCGGACGATGCCCCCGGATGATCCCTGGTAGAGGGTTCCGGGCGCTGCCTCCGTATGGGGGAGGCAGCGCCCGGAACCCCTCAATAGTTCTCGACCGCCCAGACGGCGAGCGCGTTCAGCGGGGCCAGCAGGCTCTCGCCGGTCGTCGTCAACCGGTACTCCACCTGCGGCGGGACTGTCGGACGGACGGTCCGGGCGACCAGGCCGTCGGCCTCCAGCAGCCGGAGTGTGCGGGTGAGGATCCGCTGGCTGATGCCCTCGATGCCGCGGTGCAACTCGTTGAAACGGTGCGGGCCGCGGCCGAGCATCGTGATCACCAGCAGGGTCCACTTCTCGCCCAGCCGGTGGATCGCGCGGGTGGCGGGGCAGGCGTCGTACTCGTGCGCGGGGACGGGCACATTCATGTGCGTTCTTCCCTGGTGACGGGTGGACGGGGTTGGGTCAAGGCTATGGCAGTCGTGGTTATCAGCGGTGGAAGTGATGGGATGGGGCGGGCGCTCGCCGTGGCTCTTGCCGCGCGGGGCGACACCGTGGTGGCGATCGGGCGGCGATCCACCGTTCCGGAGATCTCCGGAATAACGTATCTGCGCGCGGATCTGAGCAGCGTGGCCGAGGTGCGGCGGGTGATCGCGGAGATCGGGTCGCGGTGGCCCGTTGTGGATGCGCTGCTGTTGTTCGCCAACGCGCAGTCGCCTCGGCGCATGGAGACCGCGGAGGGTCTGGAGGCGACGTTCGCGCTCTACTACCTGAGTCGCTACCTGCTCAGTTACGGCCTTACGGAATTGATGGACCGGGCCGACCATCCGTTGATCGTCAACGTGGCCGGTGTGGGGGTGACCCGTGGTGGGGTGCACTGGGACGATCCGCAGTTGACCGGGAAGTACTCGATGATCACCGCGCAGCTTCAGGCCGGGCGCGCGAATGATCTGCTCGGCGCCGGGTTTGTCGGAAAATCTCGTTACGTCTTGTATCACCCCGGTTTCACCCGCAGTGGCAACCTCGCGCCGCTGCCGTTCCTCGTGCGCACCCTGATCCGTGTCGCCGCCCGGTTCGCCGCGCAGCCCGTCGCCGACGCGATCGGCCCGATCAGAGGCTGGATCGACAACCCGCCGAGCGCCCAGCTGACCGCGATCGATCGCGGCCGTGAACTGCCCCTGGACCTGCCGACCCTCGACCCGGCGGCGGCCGCCCGCCTGACCGAACTCACCACGACGATGCTGCGAGACATCCCCCGGCCAGGCCCGGAATCATCTCCGTGACCTTCCCGGGCACCGCGATCGACCCGGCGAGACGACCGTGGTGCCGCTCACGTCAGCGAGGCAACCGCGGTGCCGCTCACGTCAGCGAGATGACCGCGGCGATCGCCGTGGCCAGCACATACAGCCAGGTGGCGAGCCGGACCGCCCGATAACGCCGAGCCTCCTCCCAGCCGAGCCCGCGCAGTACCACGGCCAGCAGTGGAAGGACCAGGACGGCGTGCAGCGCCACCCCGTGGACCGGCTTCAGTGAACCCGCCGTCTCGTAGGCCACCTGTGGACTCTCGGTCCGGTACAGGATCGACCCCTTCGCGACCATCGCCACCCCGGTCGCGAGGGTGAGCAGCAGCAGCGCCCACCCGGCCCGCAGCCCGAGCCGCAGGTCGGACGGCCCCCGCACCCGCCCCCGGAGCGCGACGACGGCGAAGCTGACGAGCACCACCACCAGCACCGCGCCTCCGAAGGCCAGGGCCATGGCGATCACCCGGGACACCGGCGTCTCGGTGTTGAAGTGGGACGGCACCCGCCGCCAGGCCTGCACGGTGATCCCGGCGACCTCCAGAACGCAGTCGGCGGTGAAGACGCCCAGCAGCCATCCCCGGACCCGCGGGCTCATCACCAGGTAACTCGTCACCCAGGCGACCGTGATCAGGGTGAGCCCGAACGACAGCCCGAACGTCGCCGGCTTCCGCCACGAGACCGGACCCTCCCACGGCCCGCCGTCGACCAGGAAAACCCCGAGATGGAAGACGCCGGAGAGCATCAGCAGCGCCCCGACCAGGTGGGCGGCCCGCTCCACCGGCCGCAGCGCGCCGACACGGACGGCGCCGAGAACCTGCGTCATGCCGACGATCCTGCCGCGCCCGCCCGCCGCTGTCGTCGGACCAGGGGAGTACATACCAGCGACGTACGCCGAAGCCGCACCCCGGCCGTCCTCAACTTCGCCTCGGCCCGCAACCCCGGCGGCGGTTTCCGCAACGGCGCCCAGGCGCAGGAGGAGAGCCTGGCCCGAGCCTCGGCCATGTACCCGTGCCTGCTCAAGGCCGGCGCCTTCTACGACCACCACCGCGCCGATCCGAACCTGCTCTACACCGACCGGATCATCTACGCCCCGGCCGTCCCGGTCTTCCGCGACGACAAGGGCCGTCTACTCCCTACGGCGTATCCGGCCTCGTTCCTGGTCTCCGCGGCCCCGAATCGTTCCGCGATCACCCTCAACCAGCCCGAGCATCTCCCGGAGATCCGCGCGACCCTGGCCCGCCGCGCCGCCCGGGTCCTCCGGGTCGCGGCTGCTCACGACCACCGCGAGCTGGTCCTGGGCGCCTGGGGCTGCGGTGTCTTCGGCAACGACCCGGCCGAGGTCGCCCGGGTCTTCGCCGAGGCCCTGGCCGCCGGCCCACGGTTCGACCTGGTCGTTTTCGCCGTCCTGGATCGCACCGGCCACACCCGCAAAGCCTTCGAGGACGCCTTGGCCGGATGAGAGGACGCCCTAGGGTGGGGAGGCGTGGCCGACTTCGACGATCCGCTGTTCCGGCTCGGGCGCTGGGCGCTCGCCAAGGTGTGGTTCGGCTGTGTGGTCTCGGGCGGCTACACGCTGGGCCGTCACTACCACTGGCCGCAGGCCTTCCTCACGTCGGCCGCCGTGCTGGGCGCGGTCGCACTGGCGCTGGCCTGCTCTTTTCTGCCGATCTGGACCAGGCAACGCCCGAGCGGCATTCCGGTCGTCGACGTGGGTCTGCGCGTGATGGTCTGGGGCGGCCTGGTCGCGACGGTGATCGCGCTGCTGATCGGCACACCGGCGGTCGGGATGGTGGCCGCCGCGCTGTTGTTCAGCACGGCCGCCCGTACGTTCAAGGATCCTTTTGTTCCGTTCATCCGGCGCCTCCCGATCACTCCGCGGGTGAACCGGCAGCAAAAAACCAGCTAGTAAATATCCGTTTACTTAGCCATGGCGCAACCGTCGCTTCAACCGCATGCAATGCACCGGTGAAGTTGATCAACGCCTGCCTGGCCTGCGCCGTCGCCCTGAGCGCCGGCCTCACCGCCGCCCCCGCGTCCGCCCACGACCGGACCGGGCATCACGCCTCCCACCAGGACCAGTCCCAGCACCGGATCCCGTTCACCGCGGCCACGGTGACCCAGAACGCCGACGGCACGTTCACGATCACCTGGTCGGCCCCGGGTGCCCGGAACGTGACGATCTACGCCGGTAAGGCGCAGGATCGTATCGAGCACCACAAGCCGGTCGCCCGCGGCGGCGAGAAGGCCACCGTCACCGTCAAGAACCTCGGCGAGGCCGACCGCTGGTGGTTCGAGCTGGTCCCGGACCGCGGCGAGTCGCTGACCCTGGCCGACCGCTCGCTGCACCTGGCCTCGGCGCCCAACTTCCGTGACGCCGGCGGCTACCGGACCGCGGACGGCCGCTGGGTGCGGATGGGCGTCATCTACCGCTCCAACTCGCTCGCCGCGCTGACCGGCGCCGACGTGGCCGAGCTCCGGCGTCTCGGGATCAGGACCGACATCGATTTCCGTACGCCGTCGGAGATCGCGACGGGTGCCGATCGGATCCCCGCGGGCGTCACCTACCTCAACCTGAACGTGATCGGCACCAGCGACGCGAGCGGCGGCCTGGGCACGATCGATCTCACCACCGAGGCCGGTGGCGTCGCGATGATGGTGGCCGGTGAGAAGGCGTTCGTCTCCTCCGACTCCGGCCGCGCGTCGTACCGGACGCTGTTCACGACCGTGGCCGACCGCACGGCCGCCGACGTGCTCTACCACTGCACGGCCGGCAAGGACCGGACCGGCTGGGCCAGTGCCGCGCTCCTGACCGCGCTCGGTGTGCCGCGCGACACGGTGCTGCGGGACTATCTGCTCAGCAACGACTACAACGCCGCCGCCAACGCGGCCACGCTGGCCCAGGTCCCGGCCGTCATCCGGCCCGGCTACAAGGCGGTGCTCGACGTCCGCGAGGAGTACCTGCAGTCCGGGTTCGACGAGGTCAGCGCGAAGTACGGCAGCTTCGACGGCTATCTTCGCACGGGCCTGGGCCTGAGCGCCCGGGACCTCCGCGCGCTGCGCACCCAGCTGCTGGTCGGCTGAGGCACCAACCCCGGAAGATCACCACCTTCAAGATCAAGGGCCCTTTCCCGTACGGCGGGGAAGGGCCCTGGGAATGTCGACGCGAAACCGGATGGTGCGGTCGTGCGCGGTGCACCGGCACCCACACTCAGCAGTTCGTCCCCGGTGCCGACCTTTCTAGTACAGGGGTGGCACCGGGCGCGGGAGAAGACGGACGATGAAGCGGTTCTGGGCGGATCTCAGCGTGAACATCAAGGTCATGACCGCGATCTCGGTCGCCGCGGTGGTGGCGCTGGTGATCGGGGCGAACGGTCTGCGCTCGCTCAGTGAGGCCAGCGCGTCGGCCAACGAGATCTTCGAGGACAACGTGACCAGCGTCGCCGTGCTCGGCGAGGTGGAGAACGCGATCACCCAGTCCCGTCTCGACCTGACCAACCACGCCGTCTACTCGGACGCGACCAACAAGGCCAAGTACGAGAAGGAGTTCACCACCGACCTGGCCGACGTGAGCACCACCTTCAAGAACTACATCGCCACCGGCCCGGCCGGGTCGGCCACCACCATCCAGACGCTCGAGACCGACTGGGCCAAGTACGTCGACGTGGCCCGGAACCAGCTCCTCCCGCTCTCCCGGGCCAACAACCTGGCCAAGTGGCAGGAGGTCCGCACCGCCCAGATCCAGCCGCTGGTGACCACCATCAAGGCCGGCCTGGCCGAGCTCGGCGAGGCGGAGCGCGCCGACGCCGCCGCGGCCGCGGGCGAGGCCCGGTCGAGCTACCACCAGAGCCGTCTCGAGTCGGTCGTGGTCCTGGTGATCGGCATCCTGGCCGCGCTCGGCCTCGGCTTCGTGGTCGCCCGGGGCATCGTCCGATCGCTGCGCCGGGTCACCACGGTCTGCGAGGGCCTGGCGGCCGGCGACCTGACCCAGAGCACCGGCATCACCTCGGCCGACGAGCCGGGCCGGATGAGTCGCGCCCTGGACGCCGCGGTGCTGCGCCTGCGCGAGACGGTCACCACCATCGGCGATTCGGCGGTCACCCTGGCCAGCGCGTCCGAGGAGCTCAACACGGTCAGCTCACAGCTGCAGAGCGGTGCCGGGGACGTCGCCGAACAGGCCGGCTCGGCCAGCGCGGCCAGCGAGGAGGTCAACGTCGGGGTGCAGTCGATCGCGGCCGGCGCCGAGCAGATGAGCGCCTCGATCACCGAGATCGCGGCCAACGCGGCCGAGGCGGCCCGGGTCGCCAACGAGGGCATGAACGTCGCCGAGCGCACCACCCGCCAGGTCGCCGAACTGGGCACGGCCAGCGCCGAGATCAGCGACGTGGTCAAGCTGATCACCACCATCGCCGAGCAGACCAACCTGCTGGCCCTGAACGCGACCATCGAGGCGGCCCGGGCCGGCGAGCTCGGCAAGGGCTTCGCGGTGGTGGCCGGCGAGGTCAAGGAGCTGTCCCAGCAGACCGCGAAGGCGACCGAGGAGATCACCGCGCGGATCGGTGCGATCCAGGCGTCGAGCACGTCGGCGACCGCGGCGATCGGCGAGATCACCGACGTCATCCAGCGGATCGGCGACTACACCACCACCATCGCGTCGGCCGTCGAGGAGCAGACCGCGACGACCGGGGAGATGAGCCGCTCGGTGGCCGAGGCGGCGTCGAGCAGCGGCGAGGTGGCCCGTACGGTGACCGGTGTGGCGGAAGTCGCGGCCGCGACGGCCGAGGGAGCGCGCACCACACAGCAGGCCGCGGCAGACTTGACCCGGTTGGCGGGTGACCTCACCAATCTCGTCGGTGGTTTCCGTCACTGATCCTCAACTCGCGCCCTGTCGTGTCGTCGTTCCTGGTGACGGCGCTTCATCCCCCGGGGAGGTACCGATGAAGACCGATTTCTACGACCGCCTGGCCGAGCCGGCCCGGCTGACCGAGCTGGCCCGCTACGACCTCGCCGATCCCACGCTGCGCGCCGCCCTCGACGAGGTGGCCAAGCGCAGCGCCAAGCTCCTGGAGACACCGGTCTCGCTGGTGTCGGTGCTCGGCGCCGACGCTCAGCAGATCGTCGGGTCCTACGGTCTGCGCGACTGGGTCGCCACCCCGCAGGGCGCGCCGGCCGAGTGGGCGGTGTGCAGCCGCACGGTGCTCAACGGCGAGCCGTACTGCGTGGCCGACTTCAGCGACGACCCGGTGCACGCGGCCAACCCGTTCCTGGCCACCACCGGACTGCGCAGCTACCTGGGCGTCCCGCTGGTCGCACCGGGCGGCGTCATGCTCGGGGCGCACTGCGTGGTCGACAGCAAACGGCGCATCTACACCGACGTCGACCTGGCCGTGCTGTCGGACAGCGCCGACGAGGCGATGGAGGCGCTGATCCGGCACCGCCGTTAGGCGTACCAGCGCCATTTCTCCTGGCGCGGATGCCCGGGCAGCTCGGCCCGGCCGGTCGCCCAGAGCAGCGTCGGCCACGGCTCGTGACCGGCCGGCGCGTCCGGGAACAGGCGGCCGAGCACGCGGGCGCACACGTCCGGATCCGGCGACCAGGGGAACTTCAGCGTCCCGGCGACGTCGTGCAGGTGGGCCACGACCTCGACGATGCCCATCGCGGCGAAACCGGAGGCGTCCGAGACCCCGAACGGGTGATAGCCCCGCCGATCGGCCGGGCTGACCCGCACGACCGCGGCGAGCAGGCCGCCGGCCGCTTCGAGGGCCCGCAGGAGACCCGCGGTGCCGTGCTCGGGGTCCACGTGGACGGTGAGCGCGGGCGCGCCCGGACGGCTGCGCCGGTAACCCCACGGCACGTACTCGTCGGTGGGTGGACGGTCGGCGGCCAGCTGACCCGCGTACGCGAAAAGGTCGTCGGCGACGTGCTCGACCGTCTCCCAGCAGGACCAGTCCAGCCCGCCGGCCGGCACCTGCCAGTCCTGCTCGCCGACCGATCGCAGGGCGGCCACGGCCTGCTCGACCACGCTGTGCACGTCCCCGGAATCCACAAGTGAGTCGGCCATGGCGCGGAAGCTATCGCAAAACTGTCGTACCCCGCGCGCATTATCGGCGGCATGGGAGAAGCAGCCATGCCGATCCGCCGCCGGATCGAGTTGTCCATCGCCGAGACCCGCCTGCGTTTCCAGCAGCTGGTCCGTCTCACCGGGCTGACCGGCCAGGTCGTCGTCGTGGTCGACGGCGGCCGCCCGATCGCCGCGATCGTCCCCGCCGCCGACGTCCTCGACCCACCGCCGCCCCCTCCGCCGCCGGCGCCGCCCCGGGCCGGCCCGGAGAACAGCGCCGGCTGGCTGCGCCGGATCGAGAAGGTGCGGGAGGACGTGCGCCGCCAGCACGCCGGCCGGGTCACCGAGCTGTCCCAGGCTCTGGACGAGGCGTGGCAGATGCTGGACCGGCTGCACCCGCCGGGCACCGATCGTCACGTCGACACGCTGCGTGCGGCCCACGGAGACGTGCGCCGCACTCGGTGATCAATCTCCACTTGACCTATCGGGACGGAGGTAAGATCGGCCAATGGCGCGCCAGCTCGATCTGTTCGTACCCGGGGTGGTGTTCCTCGACGTCATCTTCACCGGGCTGCGTGAGCTGCCCGGGCCCGGCACCGAGGTCCGGGCCTCCGGGATGGGGTCCTGCCCGGGCGGGGTGGCCAACCTCGCCGTCGCGGCCGGCCGGCTCGGCCTGCGCACCGGTCTCGGCACGGCACTGAGCACGGACGCCTACGGCGAATTCTGCCACCAGGTGCTCAGCGGCCAGGAGGGAATCGATCTCTCCGCGTCCCGCCGGCTCGACGGCTGGCACTCGCCGGTCACCGTCTCGCTGGCCTACGACCGCGACCGCAGCATGATCACCCACGGGCATCCGCTCCCCACCGACGACGAGGGCCTGGTCAACGGGCTTCCGGCGGCCCGCGCGGCGGCCGTGAGCCTGGGCGGCTCGGGCACCGGCTGGGTGCCCCGGGCCAGCCGCAACGGCACCCTGATCTTCGCCGACGTCGGCTGGGACGAGACCGATCAATGGGACTTCGACGCGCTCTCGGTGCTGCCCGACTGCCACGCCTTCCTGCCCAACGCCGTCGAGGCGATGCGATACACGCGCACCGGCACCCCGTCGGCCGCGCTCGACAAACTGGCCGGCCTGGTCCCGATCGTGGTGGTCACCGACGGCGGTGACGGCGCCCTGGCCATCGACTCGGCGACCGGCGAGGTGGCGACCGTCCCGGGCGTGCCGGTGGAGGCGCTCGACCCGACCGGCGCCGGTGACGTGTTCACGGCCGGGTTCATCGCCGGGACTCTGGGCGGGTGGCCGCTGGCCGACCGGGTCGCCTTCGCGAATCTGGTGGCCGCGCTCTCCGTGCAGCACTTCGGCGGGTCGCTCTCCGCGCCCGGCTGGGGCGACATCGCCGACTGGTGGCAGGCCACGCTGCGCGCGGCCGAGGCACGACATCCCGAGTCCAGCGAGGGCGAGCTGGCCCGCCGGTTCGCGTTCCTGCCCGACGTGATCCCGCCCGGCAAGCGCAACGCGGTGCACCGTGCGACCGCCACGATCGCTCGCCTGTCCGACGCCCACGCCGAGCCGTGAGGGGAGGGCCGCCCACCACCGCGACGCACATGAAGAGTGGCGGGGGCGGTGAGGCGGTGACGGCGGCGCCGGGCCGTGCGCGGGCGGGCCGGCGGGACACCGCGGTGGGGTTGGCGTTTCTGGCGCCCAGCCTGGTCGGGGTCGGCGGGTTTCTGCTGGTCCCGGTCGTGGTGGTGGCCGGGATCAGCCTGTTCCGGTGGGATCTGCTCAGCCCCGCCCGCTGGGCCGGGCTGGACAATTACCGGTCGATCCTGACCGATCCCGGGTTCGGCCGTTCGCTGGCCGTCACCGCGGTCTTCGTGCTGCTGGTCATTCCGGTGCAGACCGTGCTCGGCCTGGCCGCCGCCCTGCTGCTCGACCAGCGGCTGCCGGGCGCCACCTGGTTCCGGGCGATTCTGGTGCTGCCGTGGATCAGCGCCCCGCTGGCGCTCGGCGTTGTCTGGCGTTGGCTGCTCGATCCGTCCGACGGTGCCGTCAATCAGGTGCTCGGTCAGCGCGTCGAGTGGCTGACCAGTCCGGTTCTGGCCTTGCCGTCGGTCGCCGCGGTGACCGTCTGGACCAATGTGGGTTATGTGGCGCTGTTCTTCCTGGCCGGGCTGGCCGGCGTTCCGCCGCAGTTCTCGGAGGCGGCCCGGGTCGACGGGGCCGGCCCGTGGCAGGGCCTGTGGCGGATCACGTTGCCGCTGTTGCGCCCGACCACGTTCTTCGTGCTGGCCACCGGCGTGATCAGCAGTTTCCAGGTGTTCGACACCGTGTACGCGATGACCCGGGGTGGTCCGGCCGGCCGGACCCAGGTGGTGGCCTACGCGATCTACCGCGAGGCGTTCGTCGAGTTCCGGATGGGCCGGGCCGCGGCCATGTCCGTGGCGCTGTTCCTGCTGTTGATCACGGTGACGGTCGCGCAGCAGGCCTTCTTCCGCCGCCGGTCGACGTACGAGATGGGGTGAGCCATGCGTCGTGCCGTGCTCACCTATCTCGCGCTGGGCCTCGGCGCGCTCGTGATCCTCGCGCCCTATCTGATGAGCCTGCAGACGTCGCTGAAGACGGCGCGGCAGTTCGCACAACAGCCGCCGCTGGCCCGGCCCGCCCCGCCGACCGGGGCCAACTACGCCGAGCTGATCGCCGGTGGCCACAGCCTGTTCCCGCCGCTGGTGATCACCGTGCAGGTCGTCCTGGTGGTCGTTCTCGGTCAGCTGATCTGTTCGGTGCTGGCCGCCTACGCGTTCGCGCGGCTCGATTTCCCC
The DNA here is from genome assembly GCF_051380535.1 of Actinoplanes sp. HUAS TT8. Lineage (NCBI taxonomy): Bacteria > Bacillati > Actinomycetota > Actinomycetes > Micromonosporales > Micromonosporaceae > Actinoplanes > Actinoplanes sp. HUAS TT8. Next base: position 1,123,621 of record NZ_CP195646.1, read on the forward strand.
GGGCGGGACGCGATTTTCCGGGTCTACCTGGCGACCCTGACGGTGCCGGTGGTGGCCGTGCTCGTGCCCCGGTTCGTGCTGCTCAGCCAGGTCGGACTGGTGAACACGTTCTGGGGGATCGTGCTGCCGTCGATGTTCGGCTCGCCGTATGCGATCTTCCTGCTGCGCCAGTTCTTCCGGGCCGTCCCGCAGGAGCTTCTGGACGCCGCGCGTCTCGACGGCGCCGGCCACCTGCGGGTGCTGCGGCACGTGGTCCTGCCGTTGAGCCGTCCGGTTCTGGCCACTCTGCTGATCATCACGGCGGTCAGCCACTGGAACGACCTGCTGTGGCCGCTGGTGGTCACCAGCGGGGTGCGCTGGCAGGTGCTGACCGTGGCGGTCGCCGGCTTGCAGAGCCAGTACCAGGGCAATTGGACGCTGGTGATGGCCGCGACGACGCTCGCCACGATGCCGCTGCTCGTGCTCTTCGTGGTCTTCCAGAAGCACATCGTCCGGTCGATCGCCCTGACCGGGATGCGGTGAGCGCCCGTGCGACGACTGGTTCTGAGCATCGTGGCGGTGCTGTTGAGCGCGGGTTGCTCGATCGCCGGCGGCGACGACGTGGACGGGCGGACGACGGTGACGTTCCGCCTCTGGGACGAGCGGGTGGCTTCGGCGTACGCGCAATCTTTTTCGGTCTTCGAGAAAGCGCACCCGAAGATCCACGTCGACGTGCAGGTGGTGCCCTGGGCCGACTACTGGACCAAGCTGCCGGCCGACGTGGTCGCGGGCACGGCCGCCGACGTCTTCTGGACGAACACGTCCAACCTGGGTCTCTACGCGGACAACGGCAAGCTGCTGCCGGTCGACTTCACCGGCGACTGGACGACATCGGTCGTGGGCCTCTACACGCGCGGCGGCCGGCTGTGGGGCGTGCCGCAGCTGTGGGACTCGATCGCGCTCTTCTACAACAAGGACCTGGTCGAGCGGGCCGGGGTGGATCCGGCCGCGCTCAGCTGGGACCCGGCCGCCGCCGACGATCCGCTGCGCGCGGCGTTGCGGAAACTCACCGAGGACGGCGCGGGCCGGCACCCCGGTCAGGCCGGCTTCGACCCGGGGAACATCACGACGTACGGGTTCAACGCCGCCCTCGACCAGCAGGCCGTCCTCTGGGATTTCGTCGGCTCGAACGGCGGCACCTGGCAGTCCGGCGACACCTTCGACTTCGCCGACCGGCCGCGGACCGTGCAGGCCACGCGGTACGTCGTCGACCTGATCAATGCCGGTCACGTGGCGCCCTCGGCGGCCGACACGAACACCAACGCCGAGAAGGCGCTGCAGCTGTTCACCCGGGGCCGGCTCGCACTGTTCCAGTCGGGCCCGTTCTCGTTGACGAGCGTCCAGGACGGCGCCGGCTTCCGGTGGGGGATCGCGCCGCTGCTCCGGGGCCCGGCCGGGCGGATCGGCGTGGTGCACGGCGTGGCCGCCGTCGCCTCGGCCCGGACCCGGCATCGGGCCGCGACGGTCGAGGTGCTGAAGTGGGTCGGCTCGGCCGACGGGCAACGGCCGATCGCCGCCGGCGGGTTCGCGTTCCCGGGCGTCACCGCGGTCCAGCCGGCGTTCGTCGACTACTGGAAGCGGCGGGGCGTCGACGTGCGGCCGTTCCTCGACTCGGCCGCCGGGACGACGTTCCCGGCGCCGGTCGGTCCCCGGGTCGGCGCCGGTGGGACGGCCTACGAGCCGATCCTGCAGCAGGTGTTCCTCGGGCAGTTGGGCGTTGCGGAAGGATTGCGGAAGGCGCAGGCCGCCGGCAACGAGGCGATGAAGGGCTGATCATGCGGTTGACCATCCTGGGCGGCGGCGGTTTCCGCGTTCCGCTCGTGTACAAGGCCCTGCTCGCGGACCCGGAGTGGACCATCACCGAGGTCGTCCTGTACGACGTGGACGCGGCCCGGCTGGACGCGATCGGCCGGGTCCTGGCCGCGCTCGGCTCGCTGCCGGTGCGGACCACGACCGACCTCGACGAGGCGCTGACCGGGGCCGCGTTCGTCTTCAGCGCGATCCGCGTCGGCGGGCTGCGCGGCCGTGTCGTCGACGAGCGGGTCGCCCTGGCGGCCGGCGTGCTCGGGCAGGAGACGGTCGGGGCGGGCGGGATCGCCTACGGGCTCCGCTCGGTCCCGGAGTCGCTGCGCATCGCGGCCCGGGCCGCCGAGCTGGCGCCGGACGCCTGGCTGATCAACTTCACCAATCCGGCCGGGCTGGTCACCGAGGCGATGGCCGGGGTGCTCGGCGACCGGGTGATCGGGATCTGCGACTCGCCGACCGGCCTGGTCGACCGGGTGCTGCGGGCGCTGTCGGTCGAGGCCGGGGACGTGCGGATCGACTACGCCGGGCTCAACCACCTGGGCTGGCTCTACGGGGTGCACGACGCGACCGGGCGGGACCTGTTGCCCGGGCTGCTCGCCGACGACGAGCGGCTGCGGACGTTCGAGGAGGGGCGGATCTTCGGGAACCTGCGGGAGCTCGGGGCGGTCCCGAACGAGTACCTGCACTACTACTACGACCCGGCCGGAACCCTCGACGCCGTGCGGTCGGCGCCCCGGACGCGCGGTGCCTTCCTGCGTGAGCAGCAGGACCGCACCTATCACGAGATCGCCTCGCGGGATCCGCTGCAGGCCTGGACAGATGCGTGGCGCGAGCGCGAGGCGACCTACATGGCCGAGAACCGGGACCTGACCGGGGCCGGCGAGCGGGAGCAGGACGAGTCCCGGCCGGCCGGCTACGAGGGGGTCGCGCTGGCCGTCATGCGGGCCGTGGCCCGGGACGAGCCGGCGTCGCTGATCCTCAACGTCGCCAATCGGGGCACGCTGGAGATCCTGGACGACGCGGCGGTGGTGGAGGTGCCGTGCGCGGTCGATGCGCGCGGTGCGAAACCCCGGCCGGTCGCGGCCCTGCCCGGGCACGCCGTTGATCTCGTACGGGCGGTGAAGGCGACCGACCGCCTGATCCTGGAGGCGGTGGCCACCGGATCACGGGACACCGCCGTGCGCGCGATGGCCACCCATCCGCTGGTGGGTGACCCGGCGCTGGCCGCGCGGCTGATCGACGCCTACCGCGCGGAACTGCCCGAGCTGGCCTACCTGTCCTGAGCCCCGGCCTGCGTGACCAGGGCGTAGACCTGACTGGCGACCGCGGCGCCGAGCAGGGCCCGGATCACGTGGCCGGCCACTCCGGCGTCGGGCAGCGGGACCGTGCCGAGCCACACGACCAGGGCGGCCACCACGGCGGCGGCCCCGGCGATCCGGGCGTGCCGGTCCGGTCCGCTGTAGAGCGCGACCACGGCCCAGAGCAGGATGGTCGCGTCCACGAAGTCGCCGACCTCGTGGCCCATCAGGCTGACCAGGACACATGCCGCGCCGGCGAGCACCGCGCCGATGGCGGCCCGGCGCAGGGCCATCCCTCCGGACACGGCGGCGGTGGCCGGGGCGACATCGGAAACCATCGGTTGATCTTGGGTCCTGCGTGTTTCCGTCAGGTGACCGGAAGTTGAACAGCGCTCGCGGATGTCGCGGCGGGCTCGGCCACTGTGCTTCCGGGGGTGGGCTTGACGCCGTACGCGCACATTGCTCTTGATGTTGGCAGTTACCCCTGGCGCACGGGCGATACCGGCAAGTAACCTGCGGGGACCTTGGTGGTCGTCGATGGGCAGGGGGTGGGCCGGGTGCCGCACGTCGGGGTGTCCGCCGGGACCGTCGTCATGATGCTCGGCATGATCCTGCTGATCGTCCAGCCCGGGGCGATCCCATTCGCGTACGCGATGACCACCCGCCACGTGCGGCGCGGCGGGCAGCGGCCGACGTTCGTCGCCGTCGGGACCTACCTGCTCGGCTGCCTGTTCACGCTGATCTGCGTGAGCGCGTTCTTCTGCGCCGACTTCCCGATGATGTGGGCGGTGGTGCTCGGTTACGGGCCGATGTGGCTCTACGGATACCTGCTGTTGAGGCAGCCGGAGGCGCGCCCGGCCGGGCGGCACCTCCGGAGCTGACCCGTCAGACCGTGGCCGGCTCGGCGACCGGCATGCGCGGCGGACGCGAGTGGTCCGGCGCCGCGGTCGGCTTGCGGTTCGGGAAGGACAGGCGGATGACCTTGGCCCACGCCGACGCCACCTGGACCGGGAGCGGACCGGTCACGTAGGGCAGGTCGTACTTCTCGAAGAGCGCCCGCACCTTGACCGCGACCTCGGCATAACGGCTGCTCGGCAGGTCCGGGAAGAGGTGGTGCTCGATCTGGTGGGACAGGTTGCCGGTCATGATGTGCATCAGCTTGCTGCCTGAGATGTTGGCCGAGCCGAGCATCTGCCGCAGGTACCACTCGCCGCGGGTCTCACCCTTGATCGAGGTGCGCTCGAAGGTGGAGACGCCGTTCGGGAAGTGACCGCACATGATCACCGAGTGGCTCCACAGGTTCCGCACGATGTTGGCGGTGAAGTTCGCGGCGATCGTGTGCAGGAAGGACGGGCCGGACAGGGCCGGGTGGATGATGTAGTCCTTCAGCATCTGGCGGCGGATCTTGCGGCCGACCGCCTTGACGTTGGCCTTGAACTCGGGGTCGTTGCGGCGCTTCTTGGACTTCAGGTTGCGGCCCAGGTTCAGGTCGTAAGCCGCGATCCCGTACTCGAAGAAGAGCGCGTTGATGAAGTTCCACAACGGCTGGGCCAGGAAGAACGGGTGCCACTTCTGGTTCTCGTCGACCCGCATGATGCCGTAACCGAGGTCGTTGTCCTTGCCGACCACGTTCGTGTACTTGTGGTGGATCTCGTTGTGCGAGTGCTTCCACTGGTCGGCCGGGGTGACGTGGTCCCACTCCCAGGTCGTGGAGTGGATCTTCGGGTCACGCATGAAGTCGTACTGCCCGTGCAGGATGTTGTGGCCGACCTCCATGTTCTCCAGGATCTTGGCCACCGACAGGCCGGCCGTGCCGACGATCCAGGCCGGCGGGAAGAGCGAGAACAGCAGCACGGCCCGGCTGCCCATCTCCAGGCTGCGCTGCACCTTGATCACCTTGCGGATGTAGGCGGCGTCGCGTTCCCCCCGGACGGCGAGCACCTCATCCCGGATCGCGTCCAGCTCACGGCCGATCGCCTCGATGTCCTCGGCGGTCAGGTGGCCGATCGGGTTGACTTCCTGGCGTTGCAGCGTCGTCACGAGTTCCTCTGTTCTGTGCTCTTTTTTGGGGGGTCGTTTCTCAGCTTCGGGGGGTTTCCGGGGAAAAGTCAGGCGTCCAGGTGGCAGGGGCCGGCGGCGGCCGAGATGCAGGTCTGGACCAGGACGTTGTCGCCCTCCACGGCCGTGGTGACGGTGCCGTCACGCATGTCGCGGACGATGCCCTCGCGCATCGGCAGCACGCACGAGTAGCAGATGCCCATCCGGCAACCGGACGGCATCAGCTGCCCGGCGGCCTCGCCGGCTTCCAGGATCGACGAACCACCCGGGGCCTCGACCACGGTTCCGGATTTCTCGAACGTCACGGTGCCGCCCTCGCCGGCGACCAGCACGGTCGGCCGGAAACGCTCGACGTGCAGCCGCTCGGACGCGCCCGCCTCGGACCAGTGGTCGGCCAGCGCGTCCAGCATGTCGCCCGGGCCGCAGGCCCACGTCTCGCGCTCGAACAGATCAGGGACCAGCGTGTCCAGCTCGGCCGGCTTCAGCCGACCGTCGGCCGCGGTGTGCCGCTCGATCAGCGTGATCCGGCCCTGCTCGGCCAGCGCGCGCAGGTCGGCGCCGAAGACGACGTCCTCGCTCGACCGGGCCGAATGCACCACGATCACGTCGCTGAGCTCGTGGACCAGGCTGCGCAGGATGCCCATGACCGGCGTGATCCCGCTGCCCGCGGTCAGGAACAGGCTCTTCGCCGGCCGCTGACGCGGCACGACGAAATCGCCGGCCGGCAGATCGAGGTTCACCACCAGGCCGCGGCGGGCATGCTTCAGAAGATAAGAACTGACGACCCCATCGCGTACGGCGTTGACGGTCACGTGGATGCGCCCGGAAGGGTGACCGGCCGGGCTGCTCACCGAGTAGGAGCGCCACAGGCGGATGCCGTCCACGTCGACACCGAGACGAACATACTGCCCCGGCTCGTGGGGGCGCCACCCGCGGCCCGGCCGCAGCTCGAGGGTGACCGCGTTCGCGGTCTCCCGGTGAACCGCCTCGACACGGGCGCGCAGTACGTTCGGATTGCGCAGGGGAGCGATCACGTCGAGGTAATCGGTCGGCACCACCGGAGTGGTGATCAACTCGACGACACGCCACGCGCCGTTGCGCAATGTCTGTGTAACAGCCACCTGAACAAGACTGCTGGTTCCGGCAAACGAAAGCATGACCAGGGGAAGTGAATCGGGGGGACCATAATTGTTCGGCGGGGACAAGGGTCGGACCGAAGACGAGGGAGTTTTGTGTGATCGAGCCGCTGCGTGACGTTCGGTCGTACCGTCTGCCGCTTGAGGTCGTCAGCCCGTTGCGACACGGGCTCCCCGAGGTTGCCGTGCAGACGGTGACGGCGATCATCATGGAGGTGCCGGCGTACGCGGAGCCGTTCGCGGGCGAGCTCGGCCACAAGATCGAACGGGCCGTGCAGGCCGCCCTCGGCACCTTCCTCAGCCTGGTCTCCCGGCCCGGCACCGACCCCGGCACCCCCCTCGCCGCCGCCCTCGAAGCGGCGTACGCGCTCGGGCGCGGCGAAGCCCGGTCCGGTCGCAGCCTGGACGCGCTGCTCTCGGCGTACCGGGTGGGCGCCCGCGTCGCCTGGCGCGAACTGGCCGCGATCAGCGTCCGCTCCGGGCAGCCGGCCGGAACCATCGCCGACTTCGCCGAACTGGTCTTCGCCTACATCGACGAACTCTCCGCGGCCAGCGTCGCCGGGCACGCCGACGAACTGGCCACGACCGGCCGGCTGCGGCTGCGCTACCTGCAACAACTCGCCCAGGCGCTGGTCGCCGGCGAGCCCGCGCACGTGCTCCAGGCGGCCGCCGAGCGGGCCGAGTGGACACCGCCGCAGACGCTCACCGCGGTGCTGCTGCCGGAACGCTCGTCGCGGTCGCTGATCGACCTGCTCGACCCGCGGACACTGCCGCTGGCCGGGGCCCTGCCCGACCTCCCGGGCACGGCCGTGCTGCTCGTGCCCGACCCGCAAGGAACCTCCCGAGCGCATCTGATCAGGCTGCTGACCGGGCACAACGCGGTGATCGGGCCGGCCCGCCCGTGGCTGCGGGCGCAGTGCTCGGTCGAACGGGCGGTTCGCGTCCATCAGCTGCACACGCCGGTCAAAGGCGCGGTCGTGGACACCGAGGAGCACCTGGCCGAGCTGGTGGTGTCGGCCGACTCCGGGGCACTGGCCGACCTGCGGGACCGGGCCCTCGCACCCCTCGCCGGGGAGAAGGGGACGGCCGCCGCGAAGCTGGTGGAGACGCTGCGCAGCTGGCTGGTGCACCACGGTCGGCGGGAGGACGTGGCGGCCGAGCTGTTCGTGCATCCGCAGACGGTTCGCTATCGGATGGCGCGGCTGCGGGAGCTGTACGGGGAGAAGCTGAAGGATCCGCAGTGGGTGCTGGCATTGACGATCGCCCTCGCCGTGCCGCTGCCGGAGGCGTAGTCCGGCCCCGCCTAGACCAAAGTTTCCCGTCCCCTACTTTCGGCCGGTGGCAGCGGTTCCGGGGCGGGCTAGCGTCGGGGCATGACCAGGGAGCTCGGCTTCTCGCCACCGGATCGGGTGCTCGTCGCGGCCGGTCCGGCGGCGGTCGGGCTGCTGCTCACGGCCGTGCTGCCGATCGTCGCGCGGTGGGCGCTCGGGCTGGGCATCGCGTTGCCGTTCCGGGCGGTCATCCGGGTCATCGGGGCGGTCGACCGGCCGTGGGAGCTGGCCGTTCAGGGGGCGATCCTGGTCGCGGCGGGGCTCTTCGTGACCCTGGTGAGTCATGAGCGGCTCGTCACGATCACGGTCGGGCCCGGGGAGGCCCGGTTCGGGGAGGTGAGCGTGGCGCGGGGCGACATGGCGGCGCTCTACCTGGACGGCGAGACGCTGATCGTGCTGGACCGGGAGTCCCGGCAGGCCGCGCGATGCCTCCCACGGGCGCGGCGCAAGGTTCTGGAGGCGGCGTTCCGCGAGTGGGGGTTCCCGTGGCGCGACTCCGATCCGTACGCGGCGCTCTATCGACCCTGGAATCCCGGCGAGGACGGCCTCCCGCCGGCCGTCGACGCGGTCCTGTCGGCCCGGGCCGTCGCGGTGCGGCGCAAGGCCGCGCAGGAGGCCGGCGAGATGCTGACCACCCTGGAGAAGCTGGGATATTCGGTCCGCGACGACGGGGACAAACAGCTCTGGCGTCCCCTGGTCCGATCATGAACCGGCTCGAACGGACCCTGGCCGCGTCCGGCGAGCGGGTGTTCGACCTGGTGGCGATCGCCGCGTCCGGGTTCGCCGCGCTGGTGATCGCGTCCGAGGCCGAGGGCAGCGGGCGGATCGGCGGGGACGCGACGTTCTTCAGCCTGGTGCTGGCCATGGCCGCGGCGCTGACGCTGTGGTGGCGGCGCGCGCATCCGGTGGCCGTCGCCGCCCTGTTCGTGCCCGTCTCGGTGGTGACCGACTTCGCCGGGCTGGCCGGGGTGATCGCGCTCTACACACTGATCACCCGGCGCCGCGGGTGGGTGATCCCGGTGATGCTGGGGCTGCACCTGCTGGCCGCGGTGGCCTACAGCCTGCTCCGCCCCGACCCGGACCTGCCACCGCCCCTGGAGTTCCTGTTCACGCTGGCGTTCCTGACCGCGACCGTCGCCATCGCGATCGCCATGCGGGCCCGCCGGGATCTGGTCGACGTGCTGCGGGAACGGGCGGCCCGGGCCGAGGAGGACGCCCGGATCCGGGCCGATCGGCTGCGGGCACTCGAACGGGAACGGATCGCCCGGGAGATGCACGACGCGCTCGCCCACCGGATCTCGATGGTCAGCCTGCACGCCGGGGCGCTGGTCATCCGGCCCGACCTGACGCCGGAGGAGGTCGGCAAGGCCGCGACGACCATCCGGGACAGCGCCCACCAGGCGCTGGAGGATCTGCGGGAGATCCTCGGGGTGCTGCGGGCCGACGACGGGGACGGGTTGCGCCCGCAACCCGGCATCGAGCGCCTGGGCGAGTTGATCGACGACGCCCGCGCCGCCGGCCTGCGCGTCGAGCTGGCCGGTGACCTGGGCACGCCGGGCGGGGCCCTGGGCCGGACGGTGTATCGATTGGTTCAGGAGGGCCTGACCAATGCCTCAAAACACGCTTCGGGTACGCCGGTGAGCGTCGCGTTGACCCGGACCGGCGACGACGAGGTGCACGTCCTGATCGCCAACCCGTTGCCGAGCGGCGGAGAGGGTTCGAGTCCCCCTCCGGGCGCGGGGGCCGGGCTGGTCGGTCTCACCGAGCGGGTCGAGCTGGCCGGCGGTCGTTTCCGGCACGGGATCCACCGGGACGGGGGCGGCGCGCTCACCTTCCGGCTGGAGGCGTGGCTCCCGTGGCGGGCGTCGTGACAGGCCCGCCGGGTCCTCGCCGGGTCGGCAGAAGGTCCTCGCTGGGCTCTCGCCGGGTCCTCGCCGGGCTCTCGCCGTCGGAAGGTCCTCGCCGGGTCCTTTCCGTGGTGACGGGTGTCGTCGGGTGGAGGGGCTAGCGTGGCCGGGGTGATTCGGGTGCTGGTCGTGGATGATGACCCGCTGGTGCGGGTCGGGCTCGGGCTGGTCCTCGGGGCCGGGCCGGACCTGCAGATCGTCGGCGAGGCCGGGGACGGCGCCGAAGGCGTCGAGCTGACCCGGCGGCTGCGGCCCGACGTGGTGCTGATGGACATCCGGATGCCGCGGATGGACGGGCTCGCCGCCACCCGGGAGATCCGGCGCGACGGCCCGGAACCGGCGGTGATCGTGCTGACCACCTTCGACACCGACGAACACCTGCTCGGCGCGCTGCGGCTCGGCGCCAACGGATTCCTGCTCAAGGACATCGCGCCCGAGGCGATCCTGGACGCGGTGCGGCGGGCGGCGGCCGGGGAGTCGATCCTCGCCCCGGCGGTGGTGCCCCGCCTGATCGGCTACGCGGTCGGGCGCGAGGAAGATCCGGCGCCGCGCGGAAGCGAGACGGCCGAACGGGCCCGGGCCGCACTGGAACGGCTCAGCGAACGGGAACGAGCCGTCGCCGAAGCGGTGGCGACCGGCGGGTCGAACGCGGAGATCAGCGCGGAACTGCACATGAGCGTGGCGACCGTGAAGGCGTACGTGTCGCGGCTGCTGGAGAAACTGGGCTGCGCCAACCGGGTGCAGGTCGCGATCCTGGTGCACGAGGCGCGCTGGTGACACGATGGTGGCCATGGAAGACGAACCGATGACGGCGGAAGAGGCCGAGCTGTCCCGGGTCGCGCGCTTCGGGAAGCTGCCCGCGCGGGTGCGGCCGGACGAACTGGTGGAGCTGGCGGAGACTCGCAACGCTCAGGACGTCCCGGTCTCCGCGTTGAACGAGACCGAGCGGGCCATCCTCTACTCGGCGGGCTGACTTCTCGCGGCCGGACGGTGGGGCGGCGGGCCATCGTCATACTCGGCGGGCTGACCTCTCGCGGCCGGACGGTGGGGTGGCGACGGAGTGGCACGAAGGTGTGACGTACCGTCCTCGGAAGATTCATAGAGTCCTCGTCAGACGGGCCGCGACGGACGGCCGCGAAACAGCTCACGGGGACTGCCATCATGCGTAGCAAAATCTTTGTCTTTGCCGGTGCTGCCGCGATCGCCCTGCTCGCCACGGGTTGCACCGACAAGGGTGGTCCGGCCGCGGCTCCCGCCACTCCCGGATCGGCGCCGGTCACCGAGTCCACCACGGCCCCGGCCGGGACGCCGAGCGCCGCGCCGGTGACCTCGAAGCCGATCGTGACCCCGGTGAAGACCGTGAAGCCGACCCCGGCCGGCGACCCCGGCGACGGCGGCAACTGGTTCGCCGCGCTGGCGCCCTGCCCGAACAAGGGGCAGAAGGTCGAGGTCGAGAAGATGACGACCGGCGACCTCACCGGCGACGGCGTCGACGACGTCGCGGTGGCCCGCACCTGCACGGCGATCACGTCGTACTGGCCGAGCACCGTGGAGATCTTCGACGGTGCGGCCGGGGGCGAGAAGCCGAAGCGGATCGCGACCCTGCTCGGCGACCTCGGCTCGGCCGACGTCCCGGCGGTTCAGTCCCTGAAGGTCAACGGGCGGGTGCTGACGATCACCGCCTACGGGGTGAGTGCGAAGGCTCCGACCGCGTGCCCCGACCTGAAGTTGACCTACGAGTACAAGTACAGCGCCGGGACGGTCGCCCGGACCAGCCGCAAGGCCGTGACGTCCAAGGACTGCCTGCCCATCCAGTGACGGAACCGCGGCGGGGCCGGCGGCGCGGGGAGCGGGGCGCGGGGAGCGGGGCGCGGGGCGCGGGGAGCGGCCGAAACGAGGCGCGGTGACCTGTGGCGCGGGGCGCGGGAACGTGGCGCGGGGCGCGGGAACGTGGCGCGGGAACGTGGCGCGGGGCGCGGGAACGTGGCGCGGGAACGTGGCGCGTGGCGCGGGGCGTGGGAACGTGGCGCGGTGGCCTGGGGCGCGGGGTGCGGGAACGAGGCGCGCCCTCCGCCGCGATCACGGAGATCGATCGCGAGGGCGGAGGGCGCGCGGAACGCCGGATCAGGCCGCGAGGACCGAGCTGACGGACTCGGTGGGGAGGCCGAGCGCTGAACCGACGAGGTCGTTGATGAGGCTGCCGGCGTGCACGTTCAGGCCGAGCGCGAGCGCCGGGTCGGCCCGCAGCGCGTCCTTCCAGCCCAGGTCGGCCAGGCGCAGCACGTACGGCAGGGTGGCGTTGGTCAATGCGTACGTGGACGTGTTCGGCACCGCGCCGGGCATGTTGGCCACGCAGTAGAAGACCGAGTCGTGGACCTGGTAGACCGGGTCCTGGTGGGTCGTCGGGTGCGAGTCCTCGAAGCAGCCGCCCTGGTCGATGGCGATGTCGACGAGCACCGAGCCGGGCTTCATCCGCTTCACGAGGGCGTTGCTGACCAGGGTCGGGGCCTTCGCGCCGGGCACCAGCACGGCGCCGATCACCATGTCGGCCTCGAGAACGGACTGCTCGATCGCGTACGAGCTGGAGACGAGCGTCCGGATCCGGCCGCCGAACTGGGCGTCGATCTGCCGCAGCCGCGGGATGCTCAGATCGAGAACGGTCACCTCGGCGCCGAGGCCGAGTGCGATGGTCGCCGCGTTCACGCCGGAGACGCCGCCGCCGATCACCGTGATCTTGGCCGGGGCCACGCCGGGCACACCGCCCGGGAGGACGCCGCGGCCGCCGCTGTTACGCATCAGGCTGTACGCGCCGACCTGCGGGGCGAGCCGGCCGGCGACCTCCGACATGGGGGCCAGCAGCGGCAGCGAACCGTCGGCGAGCTGCACCGTCTCGTACGCGATGGCGGTCGTCCCGCTGTGCATCAGCGCCTTGGTGCCTTCGGCGTCGGCGGCCAGGTGCAGGTAGGTGAAGAGGACCTGCCCGGCGCGCAGCCGGTGGTACTCCTCGGCGATCGGTTCCTTCACCTTGAGGATCATGTCGGCGGCGTCCCAGACGGCGTCGGCGTCGGGCAGGATCCGGGCGCCGGCCGCCACGTAGTCGTCGTCGCTGATCGCCGAGCCCACCCCGGCGCCGGCCTGCACGAGAACCTCGTGCCCGTGGCGCACGGCCTCCACCACGCCCGCGGGCGTGATCGCCACACGGTATTCGTGGTTCTTGACCTCTTTAGGCACACCGATGTGCATGGGGATTTCCTCTCGCTCGGCGCCGAGGGGAATGACGCCGTATGCGGTTAGAGTGAAACGATGTGCAGTGAGCGGGCAAGTCGAGCGAACAAGATTCTGTTCGCAACATCCCCGGCGCATTTTCTTCAGCGGAACGGTGTGTCATGACGGATCTGCCGAAGGATGTTCGAGGCCTGGATCACATCGATCTGGAGCTGCTGAGCCTGCTCCGCGCCGACGGCCGGATGCCGAACAACGCGCTGGCCGAGCGGGTCGGCATCGCGCCGTCAACCTGTCTGACCCGGATTCGCAGGCTACGGGAGATGGGGGCGATCCGCGGCTTTCATGCCGATGTCGACCCGGCCTGGATCGGCCGCCCCATCCAGGCGATGATCGCCGTCCGCATCCGGTCGGACGCACGCGACGCGATCGGCAAGTTCGCGGAATCGCTGGCCGGCATTCCCGCGGTCCGCGACGTCTACTTCGTCTCCGGCAACTACGACTTCCTGCTGCACATCGAGGCGGCCGACGTCGACGACCTGCGCACGGTCATCACCGAACGCCTCAGCGGCACCCGCCTCATCGCCGGCACCGAGACCTACCTGATCTTCGAACACCGCCGCGGCAGCTGACGGCGCCGGGCCGCTGGGCGACTCGCGCTTTCCGGGCGCTTCGCGATTTTCCCGTACGGCGTGAAGCCGCGCTACCGAGGCCCGCCCGGCTGCCGCAGCAGTGGCCGGGACGCCCGCTTCGTCATGCCGGCCCGGGGCGGTGGACGTTGGCCAGGGTGAGGTCGCCGCCGTAGTGGGCCAGCACCCGCCTGTCCATCACGCGCCGCCACAACGGTGGGAAGAGCGCGAGCAGCAGCATCGTCGCGTACCCGGCCGGCAGTTGCGGTGACACGTCGAAGCTGCGCAGCGTCTGGTACCGCCGCAACGGGTTGGCGTGGTGGTCGCTGTGCCGCTGCAGCTGGAAGAGGAACACGTTGGTGGTGAGCCGGTCGCTGTTCCAGCTGTGCCGCGGGTCGACCTTCTCGTACCGGCCGGCCGCGTTGCGCTGCCGCAGCAGCCCGTAGTGCTCCAGGTAGTTGACCGCCTCCAGCACGGTGAACCCGACGACGGCCTGCAGGACCAGGAACGGCAGGACCACCGGCCCGAACGCGACGGTCAGCGCGGCGAACAGGATCACGGTCATCGCCCACGAGGTGAGGACGTCGTTGCGGGGGTGCCACGGGCTGCGCCCGCGCAACCGGTGCCGGCTGGTCTCCAGGTGCCAGGCCGACCGCAGGCTGCCGGCGACGGTGCGCGGCCAGAACTGCCAGAACGACTCGCCGAGCCGGGAGCTGGCCGGGTCCTCGGGGGTGGCGACCCGGACGTGGTGTCCCCGGTTGTGTTCGACGAAGAAGTGCCCGTACCCGGTCGGGGCGAGCGCGATCCGGGACAGCCGGCGCTCGGCCGATTCGCGTTTGTGGCCCAGCTCGTGGGCGGTGTTGATGGCGATGCCGTTGACCAGTCCGGCGGTCAGGACCAGTCCGGCGCCGGGGTGCGTGCGCCAGGCGGCGCAGGTGACGACCAGGGCGGCGTACTGCGCGGGCAGGAAGAGGTAGGTGATCCACCGGTAGTAGGGGGAGGCCTGCAGGGCGGGGACCGCCTCGTCGGGCGGGTTGGCGTGGTCGTCGCCGATCAGGACGTCGACGGCCGGGATGACGCCGAGGATGACGACGGGCGTGAGCCACCAGGCCCACGACGATCCGGTGGCGGTGGCGAGCAGGAGCGCGGCGAAGGGGAGGGCGGGTACGACGAGCGCGAGCGGCCAGAGCGGCCGTTTCGGGTCACGCCAGACCGCTGCGGTGACATCCATGAATGAATGCTTTACATGGGACGCCGCAGTGTCAAGAGTTTTGCTTTACATTGATGGCTCGTGTGTAAAGACGAGGAGGCGGACGAAGATGTCGGCCAGGGCCGTGGCCGACTCCTCGGGGGAGGCCGCCGGCAGCATGACGTGGCTGATGGTGAGCCGCACGACGGCGTCCGCTGCCTGGGCCAGCGCGACCGGCTCGGCCTCCGGGACGAACCGGGCGGCCCACTCCTCGATCACCGCGCCGGCGGTGGTGAGCACCGCGCCGGAGCGGGTCGTCAGGAACGGGAGCAGTTCGTCGGCCTCGGCGGTGGGCCCGGCCAGGATGGCGTGCACGAGCGGGTTGCCGGCGGCCTCCCGCAGGGTGTGCCGGATCGCCGCGTGCGCGGCCGCGCGGACGTCGCCACCCTGGGCGAACAGCTCGGTCCGGACGTCGGCGACGAAACGTTCGACCTCGTGCAGGACCAGGGCCCCGGCCAGCCCGGCGCGGCCGTCGAACTCGTTGTAGACGGTCTGCCGGCTGACGCCCGCGGCCCGCGCGACCTGGGCCATGCCGACGTTCTTCCACCCGTGCGCGACGGTCAGCTCACGGGCGGCGGCGATCAGGGCCGCGCGGAGCCGGGCCCGCCCGGTCTCCCGGTTCGTTGCGGTGGATTCCATCGGGGGCAGATTAGCCGAGCGGCGCCAGACGGTCGGTGAGCATGTGGACGGCGAACAGGTGGAAGCCGACGACCAGCGGGACGGTGACCGGGACGGCCAGGGCCAGGAAGAACGCGATCACGTTGATCAGGGCCAGGACCGCGGCGCATCTCGGCTGGTCCCAGGCCCAGCGGGCGGCCGCACGCCAGGGGAGTCCGGGGGAGCGGCCGAGGGCGGCCAGGGTCAGGGCGGCCACCCCGGAGAGCCCGATGACGACCAGCGCGGTGAGCGCGAGCAGCGGCGGCCCGCCGGGGACCCAGCCGCCGCGGACGGCGGCCAGGTCCAGCCCGAGGGCGGCGACGGCGAGCAGGATCGGGAGACCGGGCAGCAGCCCACGGCGATAGATCCGCAGCAGCGGACGCCAACCCGGGAAGCGGCCGTCGAGGTAGCGCCCGCGGACCGCCGCCGAGCCGGTGACCAGCGCCGCGGGGGCGGTGATCACCGGCAGGGCGAGGACCGTCACGGCGATGCCGATCAGGGCCAGGTCGGTGCCGAGCGCCAGCCGCTCCCGCCAGTCCACCCGGGCCGGCGGCGCGTCCTCCGCGGGCCAGGCGGGCGGGGCTTCCTCCGTACGGGAAAGGGAAGGTTTTGATCGGGAGGAGAGGGAGGACATGGTCATCCCTTCAGGCCGGTGGTGTTGATGCCCTCGACCAGCAGGCGCTGGAAGGCGACGAAGAACAGGAAGACCGGGGCCAGGGACAGCACCGACATGGCGAACATCGGGCCGACCGCGGACTGGCCGGTCGAGTCGATGAACAGGGTCAGCGCCACCGGTGCGGTGTATTTCTCCAGGTCGGAGAGGTAGACCAGCTGGCGGAAGAAGTCGTTCCAGGTCCAGATGAACGAGAAGATCGCGGTGGAGACCAGGGCCGGGCGGGACAGCGGCAGCACCACGTAACGGAAGATCGAGTAGGGGCTGCAGCCGTCGATCTTCGCCGCGTCGTCGAGTTCGCGGGGGATGCCGCGCATGAACTGGACCATGAGGAAGACGAAGAACGCGTCGGTGGCCAGCAGGTGGGGCACGATCAGCGGAAGGTACGGCCACGGGCCGCCGACCCAGCCGAACGACCGGAACATCACGAACTGCGGCACGATCAGCACGTGGCTGGGGAGCAGCAGCGTCCCGATCATGATGGCGAACCAGAAGCCGCGCATGCGGAAGCGCAGGCGGGCGAACGCATACGCCGCGAGCAGGCAGGACGTGCAGTTCGCGAGGACGGTCAGGCCGGCCACCATGAAGCTGTTCAGGAAGTACCGCCCGAAGGCGACGTCGAAGTGCGTCCAGCCGTCCGGATAGTTGGCCGGCGTCCAGTCCCGCGGCCAGATCGAGACGTTGTTGAGCACCTCGTCGGGCGCCTTGAACGAGCTGCCCAGCATCCACACCAGCGGATAGAGCACGATCCCGGTGAGGATCAGCAGGATGATCGCGCGCGGGGTGATGAACGGCCTGCGGCCGGCGGTCACGGTGACCATCAGTCGTCTCCGTCCGAGTAGTGGACCCAGAACCGGCCGGTGCGGAACAGCACCAGCGTGACCAGGCCGATCGTGAGCAGGAAGACCCAGGCCATCGCCGACGCGTAGCCCATCTCGAAGTTGGCGAAGCCGCGCAGGTACAGCTGCAACGTGTACATCAGCGTGGAGTCGACCGGGCCGCCGGTGCCGCCGGAGAGCACGAACGCCGACGTGAAGCCCTGGAAGCCGTGGATCGTCTCCAGCACCAGGTTGAAGAAGATGACCGGCGAGAGCATCGGCAGCGTGACGCTGAGGAACTTGCGGAAGTTGCCCGCGCCGTCCACCTCGGCCGCCTCGTAGAGCTCGGCCGGCACCTGCTTGAGCCCGGCCAGGAAGATCACCATCGGGGCGCCGAACTGCCAGACGGCCAGCAGGATCAGCGTGCCGAGCGCCGTGGACGGGTCGTTGACCCAGGCCTTGCCCTCGATGCCGAACCAGCCGAGGAACGCGTTGAGCGCGCCCGTCCGGTCGAAGATGCTGCGCCAGATCATCGCCACGGCGACGCTGCCGCCGAGCAGCGACGGCAGGTAGAACAGGCCGCGGAACAGCCCGGCGCCGCGGAACGACCGGTTCAGCAGCAGGGCCACGCCGAGGGCGGCGCCCAGCTTGAGGGGGGTGGCGATGAACGCGAAGATCAGCGTGACGCGGACCGCGTGCCAGTACGCCGGATCGTCGGTGAACATCTTGCGATAGTTCTCCAGTCCGATCCAGTCCACATCGGACCACGGACTGAGAATGTCGTAGTTCGTGAAGCTGAGGTACAGCGACACCAGCATCGGGATCGCCGTGACCAGCGCGAGCCCGAGCAGCCAGGGCGAGAGGAAGACGTATCCGGCGCGCCCGTCGTCGCGGTGCCGGGCGGGCCGGCCCCGCCGCTGGTGAGCGGCGGGACCGGACTGCGGCCGGGGTTGGGCCGGCCGGGTGGTGACGGACACGTCGCTCACCCGGAGACCGCGGCCTGGGCGGCGCTGAAGAACTGCTCGGCCGCCGCGGCCGGGGTGGCGGTGCCGAACTGGGCGGCCTCGGCGGCCTTGATCAGCTCGGTCTTGACCTTGCTGTGGCCCTTGGGCGGCACGCTCGGCGACGGGCCGAACTTCTTGACCAGCTCGTCCTCGAGGGCGATGGACGCCTTCATGGCCGGGTCGGTCGTGGTCGCCGCGACCTGCGCCCGGATGTCCAGGTTGGACGGCAGGCCGCGGTCGGTGCCGAGGATCTTGCCGGCCTCCGGGTCGTTGGCCAGGAAGTTGATGACGTCGACGGCGGCGTCCTTGTGCTTGCTGCCGCGGTAGACCGAGAAGTACATCGAGGCGCGGGCCCACTGCGCCGACGGGTCACCCGGGTAGGCGACCACGCCCAGCTCGTCCTTGGTGTTCTTCTGGATGTCGGGCATCTGGTTGGCCCAGACCCACGAGGTGAGCGCCTTGCCGGTGACCACCGTCTGCTTGGTGATGTCGGTGGCGTTGCCCTCGTGGATGATGTCCGCGGTCGGGGTCGCCTTCGCGTCGCGGGCGCCCTTCCACAGCTCGAACCACTTCTGCACGTCGTCCTTGGTGAAGCCGAGCTGGTTGCCGTTGTAGAACTGCTTGCCGTTCTGCCGCAGCCACACCCAGAACGCCTTGTAGTCGGCGCTCGGGTCCATGGTGCCCGGGATCTTGGTGGCGGCCCCGGCCTTCTGCGCCCAGGCGATCAGGTCTTCCCAGCTCATGCCCGTCTTCGGCAGCTCCTGCTTGGCCGCTTCCAGTTTGGTCTTGTTGAAGACCAGACCCTGGGTGTTCTCGCCGAACGCGAGGCCGGCCAGCTTGTCGTTGACGACACCGTACTTCCAGAGGCTCTCCGGGAACTTCGTGACGTCCAGCTTGCCCGAGTCCTTGTAGCTGGTGAGGTCCTCGGTGACGTTGCGGGTCGCGTACTCGGCCAGGTAGTTGTCGTCGATCTGGAAGATGTCCGGCGCGTCCGAGCCCGCGGTCAGGGTCGCGAGCTTGTCGAAGTAACCCTGGTTGGCCTGCCACGTCGTCTTGAACGTGACGTCCGGGTGCTTCGAGTGGTAGAGGTCGAGGGCCTGCTGGGTCAGCTTGGCCCGGGCCTCGCCGCCCCACCAGAAGAAGGTGAGCTCGGTCTTGCCGTCCTTGCTGCCGGAGTCGTCACCGCCGCAACCGGCCAGGGCCAGCGGCAGGACAAGGGCGGCGGCCATCAGGCCGCGCAGCAATCGGGGTGCGGTCATGGGGATGGGTCACTCCTTGGCGTATGCGGCGACCGGTCGGACGGTCGCGCCGGCCGGGGCGTACGGCCCGGGCCCGGTGGAGTTACGGATGACCAGATCGGTCCGGAGCGTGACCTGTCCGGTGGCGCCGTCGTCGCCCTGTTGAAGCAGCATGTCGACGGCGGCGCGCCCGGCGGCCGCGGTCGGGTTCGCCACGGTGGTGAGCGTGGGGCGGACCAGCGCGCTGGTCGCGATGTCGTCGAAACCGACGACGCTGATCTGCTCGGGGACGGCGACCCCGCGGTCCTGCAACGACTGGAGCAGGCCGATGGCCATCAGGTCGTTGTAGGCGAGCACCGCGGTGGCGCCGGTGGCGAGCACCGCCTCGGCCGCGTTCGCGCCGGCGTCGGAGACCGGGACGTGCGGTCCGAGGACGGTGAGTTCCGCGCCGCCGGCCCGGGCGGCAGCCCCGGCGGCTTTGCGGATCTCCCGGTTGGTCCACGACCCGCGCGGACCGGACAGGTAGACGAGCTGGCGGTGGCCCAGGTCGACGAGATGGCGGACGGCCGAGCGCGCGCCCGTGCCGACGTCCATCACCACCGCCGGAAGCCCTTCGATCAAGCGGTTCACGACGACCAGGGGCACCTCGCGGCGCATCAGTTCTATCTGGTCGTCGCTCATCCGGGGACTGCAGAGCAGGATCCCGTCGACCTGCTTGGCCAGGGCCCGGACGAGGTCGGTCTCGACGACCGGGTCCTCGTCGGTGTCGGCGACGAACACGTGGTAGTCACGACGCCGCGCGTGGGTCTCGGCCGCCTTGATCATGGGCGGGAAGAAGGGGTTGGCGATGTCGGCCACGATCAGGCCGATGTTGTGGGTCCGCCCGGTGATGAGTGCCCGTGCGGCCCGGTTCGGGCGGTAGCCCAGTTCCTCCGCGGTGGCCAGCACCCGCGTTCGAGTCTCGGGGTTGACCAGGTGCGGCGCCGAGAAGGTGCGCGACACCGTGGAGATGTGCACTCCGGACGCCTTGGCGACGTCCCGGATGGTCACAGCCACTGTGCCTCCCCCGTCTCGGAATGTGATCCGGCTCTCTCTGGTGGAGCCATTAATGCAAACGGTTGCGGTCGTGTCAACGCCCTTCGATGTCCCTTCTGTTGCCGGCGCATGACGTAGATGGGGCAAAAATGGACATTCTTGGGTCATGCATTGACTTGCATCGTCATCTGATCCCTAATCTGTTGCAAACGTTTGCCGAATGGAGGCGCCTTGACTCGCTACGCCCTCGTGGGGGCCGGCGCCCGGGCCGGGATGTTCATCCGGGCGCTCACCACCGACCACGCCGACGTCGCGGAGCTGGTGGCCCTGGCCGACACCAACCCGGCGCGACCGGCGGTCTACAAAAAACGCTTCGATCTGGACATTCCCGTGTACGACGCGAGCGACTTCACCGCGATGCTCAAGCGTGAGCGCGTCGACGTCGTGCTGGTCACCACCGTGGACCGCTATCACGAGAAGTACCTGGTCGCGGCCCTGGAAGCCGGTTGTGACGCGGTCACCGAGAAGCCCATGACGACGGACGCTCTTTCCTGTCGGCGGATCTTGGAGGCGGTGCGGAAGACCGGGCGAAATGTCCGGGTCACCTTCAACTACCGCTACAACCCGTTGCACGAAGCGGTGAAGTCCGTCCTGAAGAGCGGCGAGATCGGCGAGATCGGCTCGGTGCACTTCGAGTGGCTGCTCGACGTCCGGCACGGCGCCGACTACTTCCGCCGGTGGCACCGCGAGAAGGAGAACTCCGGCGGCCTGCTCGTGCACAAGGCCGGCCACCACTTCGACCTGGTCAACTGGTGGCTCGACGACATCCCGGACACCGTCTTCGCGGCCGGGCGGCTGTTCTTCTACGGCGATCAGGGCCGGCGCCACGGCTACGCCCGGGACTACGACCGGGCCCACGGGGCGCCCGAGGCCGAGGGCGACCCGTTCGCGCTGCGGATGGCCGACGAGCCGGCCATGCGCGAGCTGTACCTCGACGCCGAGCGGCACGACGGCTACCACCGCGATCGCAACGTGTTCGCGCCCGGCGTGACCATCGAGGACGACATGGCGGTGCTCGTCCGCTACGCCCGGGGCGCCTCGATGAGTTACCACCTCACGGCGTACGCGCCCTGGGAGGGTTACCGGGTGATGTTCAACGGCAGCCGGGGCCGTCTCGAACTGGAGGTCGTCGAGACCGACCACGTCGCGCCGTCGGCCGCCGCCGGCGTGAAGGGCGAGCCCGGCTCGGTGTCGACCGCCGAGCGCGGCTGGCGCCGCCTGCTGGTCCGCCCGTTCTGGGCGCCGCCGCGTGAGATCGAGGTGGACGGGTACTCCCGGCAGGGGCACGGTGGAGCCGATGTGCGCATGCTCGCCGACCTCATCCGGCCGGATGCGCCCGCCGATCCGCTCGGGCGCACCGCGAACGCCGTGGACGGCGCCCGTGCCCTGCTCACCGGCCTGGCCGCCAACGAAAGCCTGGCAACCGGACAGGCCGTCCGCGTGCAAGACCTCCTAGATCCCGAGGAGATCAAGTGACACTGTTCCCCGCTGAGGCGACCCAGCGAGAGATCGCGCGTGAGCTCTACGCCCACGCCCGAGATCTGCCGATCATCAGCCCCCACGGTCACGTCGACCCGGCGCTGCTCGCCGACGACCAGCCGTTCCCGGACCCGGCCCGCCTGTTCGTGGTGCCCGACCACTACGTCACCCGGATGCTGGCCAGCCAGGGCATCCCGCCGGCCCGGCTGGGCGTGCCGAGCGTCGACGGCAGTGCGGTGGAGACCGACGGGCGGGCCATCTGGCGGCTGCTCGCGGCGAACTGGCACCTGTTCCGCGGCACGCCCTCCCGGCTGTGGACGGAGAAGGTCTTCGCCGACGTCTTCGGCATCGACGACCGTTTCACCGCCGGGACCGCCGACGCGATCTACGACCGGATCTCGGCCCGGCTGGCCGAACCGGAGTACCGGCCGCGGGCACTGTTCACCCGGTTCAACATCGAGGTCCTGGCCACCACCGAGAGCCCGATCGACGACCTCGGGGTGCACGCGAAACTGGCCGCCGACGGCTGGGGCGGCCCGGGCGGACGGGTGATCACCACGTTCCGGCCGGACAACCTGGTCGACCTGGAGTGGGCCGGCTGGGCCGAACGGGTCGCCGCCCTCGGCGAGCTGACCGGCCAGGACGTGGGCACCTACGCCGGGTTCCTGTCCGCGCTGCGGGCCCGCCGCGAACTGTTCGTCGCGGCCGGCGCGACCAGCTCCGACCACGGGCATCCGACCGCGGCCACGGCCGACCTGTCCGATGCCGACGCGGCGCTGCTCTACCGCAAGGGGCTGGGCGGCGCGGCCGACGCGGGCGACGCCGAGACGTTCCGGGCGCACATGCTCGTCGAGTTCGCCCGGATGTCCCTGGACGACGGCCTGGTCATGCAGCTGCACCCGGGTTCGGTGCGCAACCACAACCGGGCCCTGCACGAGCGGCACGGACGCGACGTGGGCGGCGACATCCCGTCGGCGACCGAATACGTCCGGGCGCTGCGGCCGCTGCTGGACCGCTACGGCGACGACCCGCGCCTGCGGATCGTGCTCTACACGCTCGACGAGACCGCGTTCACCCGCGAGCTCGCCCCGCTGGCCGGTGGCTACGCCGCCCTCTACCTGGGCGCGCCCTGGTGGTTCCTGGACAGCCCGGAGGGTCTGCGCCGGTTCCGCGAGACGGTGACCGAGACGGCCGGCTTCTACAACACGGCCGGGTTCGTCGACGACACCCGCGCGTTCTGCTCGATCCCGGCCCGGCACGACGTGGCCCGGCGCATCGACGCCGGCTACTTGGCCCGGCTGGTCGCCGAGGGGCGGCTGCCGTTCGACGAGGCCGCCGAGACCATCGCCGACCTGGCCTACCACCTGCCCAAGAAGGTCTTCCGCCTGGACGGATCGGCATGACCGTGACCACCACGCTCGGCCTGGCCGCCCTGAACGGCCTCGCCCCCGAATGCCGGCCCGCGGTGCGCCCGGGCGACGTCCGGCCCGGGATCCTGCACCTCGGGCTCGGCGCCTTCCACCGCGCTCACCAGGCCGTCTACACCGAGACCGCGGTCGCGGCGGCCGGCGGGGACTGGGGGATCGTCGGCGTCGCGCCGCGCTCCCGGGACGTCGTCGACAAGCTGCGCGCGCAGGACCGGCTCTACAGCGTGCTCACCGTCGGCGGCGAGGGCGGCGACCACGCCCGCGCGGTCGGCATCCTGTCCGATCTGGGTCATGTGGCCGGGGACCCGTACGGCGTCCTGGCCGCGATCGCCGACCCCGGGATCCGGGTCGTCTCGCTGACCGTGACCGAGAAGGCCTACCGGATGGGCCCGGACGGGAAACTGCTGCTCGACGACGACCTGCGTGCGCAACTGACCGGGTCGGCGGCACCGACCAGCATCCCGGCGCTGCTGGCCCGGGCGCTGCTCGTCCGGGAGGCGCCGCTGACCGTGCTGTGCTGCGACAACCTGCAGGGCAACGGGCCGCGCATCCAGGGCATGGTCACCCAGGCCCTGGAAGTGGCCGGCGCGTCCCTTCCGGAGCACGTCGCCTTCCCGGCCACCATGGTCGACCGGATCGTGCCGGCCACCAGCGCCGATCACCTCCGGCGGGCGGCCGCCGCGCTCGGCGCCGTGGACAGCGTGCCGGTGGTGGCCGAACCGTTCCACCAGTGGGTGATCGAGGACCGCTTCCCGGGGGGCCGGCCGGACTGGGCCGCCGCCGGGGCGATCATGACCACCGACGTCGCCCCGTGGGAGAAGCTCAAGCTGCGGGCGCTGAACTCGGTGCACTCGGCCTGCGCGTACCTCGGAGCGCTGGCCGGCCGCGAGATGATCGCCGAGGCGCTCGAACTGCCCGGCATGGTGGCGTTCCTGCGCCGCTTCCTGGCCGACGACATCGCGCCCACCTTCGAACCGCCGGCCGGCGTGACGGTGCGGGACTACGGCGAGACCGCCCTGGAACGCTTCGCCAACCCGGACCTCGGGCACCGCACCATCCAGGTGGCCATGGACGGCACGCAGAAACTTCCGCACCGGCTGCTCGGCACGATCGCCGACCGCCGCCGGGCCGGGGACGTGCCGGTCTGGGCGGCGCTGGTGCTGGCCGGATGGATGCGCTTCGCCCGCGGCCAGGCCGACGACGGGTCCGTTCTGCCGCTCGACGATCCGCTGGCCGGGCGCATCCGGGAGGTCGTCGCCGGGGCCCCGGACACTCCGGAAGGGCTGGTGGACGCGCTGCTCGGACTCTCCGAGGTGTTCCCGCCGGAACTCGCCTCGGACGCCGAACTGCGGAAAGAACTGATCCGCTGGTCGGGCGAGTTGGCCCGGCACGGAGCGGCGGGGACCATCGCGGCGGTCGGGCGATGACTGCCCGGGTCGCGCTGGTCGGGGCTGGTGGGCACGGGCTGTCGCACCGCCGTACGCTCAAGGATCTTGCCGGTCGTGGGGTTCTGGAGATCGCGGCGTTCTGCGATCGCGGCCCGGTCGAGCCCGAGCCCGGTGTTCCGTTCTTCGATGATCATCAAAAGATGCTTGCCGACGTACGGCCGGACGCGGTGATCATCTGCACGCCGCCGCACACCCACCTCGGGATCGCCCTCGACTGCCTGTCCGCCGGGGCCGACCTGCTCCTGGAGAAGCCGCCGGTCACCACGCTGGCCGAGCACGCGCGGCTGCTGGAAGCGGCGAGCGGGCGCCGGGTCCAGGTCGGATTCCAGGCGCTCGGATCGGCGGCGCTCACCGCGTTCCGGGCGGCCGTCCCGTCCGGCGCGGCGCTCGTCTCCGCAGCCGGGGCGTGGTGGCGGCCGGACACCTACTATCGGCGGGCGCCGTGGGCCGGGAAGCAGGCGGCGTTCGACGGGGCGCTCGTGAACCCGTTCGCGCACGCGCTGATGCAGGCCCTGGCCGTGGCCGACGGGTTCGAGCCGGCGCTCATGGAGCTGGAGCGCTATCGGACTCGGGACATTCAGACCGACGACTGTACGTTCATGCGGCTGACCGATTCCGACGGTCGCCGGGTGGTGGCCGCGGTGTCCCTCGCGTCGGTCGTCTTCGTGGCCGGGGAGATCCGGGTCGGGGACGCGGTTCTGGAGTACCCCACGGATCGGGTTCGCTGGCCGGGGGCATCGCTGTACACCGAGATCTCCGGACGGATCGGTCTCCTCGGCAACCTCCTGAGCGACGAACCACTGATCGTCCCCCTGGAACGGACCCGAACCTTCACCGCCGTTGCCGAAGCGATCGTCGCCTCCCCGCCACCGGCCACGATCCACATCGACACCCCACACCCCGACGGCGGCGGCGCGATCCTGCCCGGCGTCGACGAACTCGTCCGGCAGGTCGCCGCCACCGGCCTCCTGCCGTCCGAAAGTGACATTCCCTGGGCGGTCCCGCCGCACCGGGTGCCCATGAAAGAGGTGACCCATGCGCAAACTGAGCATCGCCGACCTTGACGCCCACCACCGCGGGCCGACCTTCACCAGCGTTCTGCCCGGTCACGTCGTACAGAAGGGCGGTTTCCGGGTTTACGCGGAGCCGAACTTCCGAACCCATGACGAACCGGGGCGGCACGTGCACACCGTCCCCGAGATCTTCGTGATCGTGCAGGGCAGCGGTGCGATCGAGGTCGACGGGGCCGAGGTGGAGACGTTCCGCGCGGGCGAGGCGGTGCTCTTCGAACCGGGTGAGGACCACCACCTGATCAGCCGCGGTGACCAGCCGCTGATCTTCGTCTGGATGCACCTGGAACCCACTGATTCCT
The DNA here is from genome assembly GCF_051380535.1 of Actinoplanes sp. HUAS TT8. Lineage (NCBI taxonomy): Bacteria > Bacillati > Actinomycetota > Actinomycetes > Micromonosporales > Micromonosporaceae > Actinoplanes > Actinoplanes sp. HUAS TT8. Next base: position 1,149,507 of record NZ_CP195646.1, read on the forward strand.
GAGCCCTTTGTCGCTTTTTTTGGAGTGACTCATGCCCCGAAGAACCGCTCTCGCGGTGACGTTCGGCCTCCTCCTCGCCGGCGTCGCCACCGTCCCCGCCTCCGCCGCCGTCCCCACCACACCCGCCGTCGCCCGCGAGGTCCTCCCCGCGAACGACGGCTGGGGCGACGGCACCACCGGCGGTTCGGCCGCCGCCACCGACCACGTCTACGTCGTCCGGACCCGCGACGAACTCGCCACCGCGCTCGCCCCGACCGACACCGCACCCAGGATCGTGCTGGTCAGCGGCACCCTGCGCCCCGACGGCGACTGCGCCTCGTACACCGACCCGGCCTACACGCTCACCGACTACCTGGCCGCGTACGACCCGGCCACCTGGGGCCGCACGACCAAACCGAGCGGCCCGCTGGAGGACGCCCGGGTCCGCTCGGCCAAGAACCAGGCCGCCGACGTCGCCCTGAAAGTCCCGTCCAACACCACGATCCTCGGCCTGTCGAACGCCCGCCTGGTCGGCCTCAACCTGCTCGTCTCCGCGGCCGACAACGTCATCATCCGCAACGTACGGTTCGAGGACGCGGCCGACTGCTTCCCGGTCTGGGACCCGACCGACGGCACCACCGGAAACTGGAACTCCGCCTACGACCTGATCACGCTCACCGGCGGCACCCACGTCTGGGCCGACCACAACACGTTCAGCGACGGCAACAACGTCGACGCGCTGCAGCCGCTCTACTTCGGCCGCCCCTATCAGGTGCACGACGGCGCACTCGACGTCATCCGCGCCTCCGACCTGGTGACGATCTCGTACAACGTCTTCCAGGAACACGACAAGACGATGCTGATCGGCTCCACCAACACGGTCGGCGCCGACGTCGGCAAACTGCGCGTCACCGTCCACCACAACAAGTTCGCCAACGTCGGCCAGCGCGCGCCGCGCGTCCGCTTCGGCCAGGTCGACGTCTACGACAACTACTACTACGAGACCGACGAGGACTTCTACCAGTACTCCTGGGGCGTCGGCGTCTACTCGGCCATCTACGCCGAGAACAACTTCCTCCTCCGCAGCGCCGACATCCCCCTGGATGCGGTCGTCTACAACTGGGGCGGCACCGCCATGACCGAAAAGGGCACCCTGACCCGCATCGGAACCGGCAAGACCACCGCGGTCAACCTCCTGGCCGAGTACAACGCCACCCACGACCCCGACCTCGGCACCGACGCAGGCTGGACACCCACCCTGCGCCCCGGCCCGCTGACCCCCACCGCCCAGGTCCCCACCGTGGTCAACGCCTCCTCCGGGGCCGGCCACCTCTGCCTCTCCTGACACCCCGCCCGCCCGACACCCCCACCACCAGCCACCGCGTTTCAGCTGGCACTGAGGGGTGCGTCGAGCCCGCGAAACAGCACTGAGCGCCAGCCGCGCAGCCCGCGCTGGCCCTCAGTGCTGCCTCGCGGCCGTTTTCGAGCCGCCAGCCCCAGCCGAGCAAGCCAAGCTGGTGCTCACGGCTGCCTCACGGCCGTTTTCGAGCCGCCAGCACCAGCCGGGCAGGCCGAGCTGGTGCTGGCGTCTGCCTTGCGGCCGGTTTTGAGCCGTGAGTGCCAGCTGGGCAGGCCGAGCTGGCGTTCACGGCTGTTTCGGGGCCGGTTTTGAGCCGTCTGCGCCAGCTGGGCAAGCCGGGCTGGTGCTGGTGGCTGTTTTGGGGCTGGTTTTGAGCCGTGAGTGCCAGCTGGGCGAGTCGAGCTGGTGCTCACGGCTGCGTCGGGGTCGTCGAGCGCCAGCCGGCTGGGTCCGTCACGACGGCCGCAACGGTGAGGAGAAGCGCGCGTCGTCTGGCGAGCTGGGTGAGGGAGGGCGGGTCGTGAGTGGCGGCCGTAGTGGTGAGGGGCGGCGGGGGTGGCTTGGTGAGCTGGGTGAGGGAGGGCGGGCCGTGAGTGGCGGCCGTAGTGGTGAGGGGCGGCGGGGGTGGCTTGGTGAGCCGGGTGAGGGAGAGCGAGCCGTGAACGGCCGCCGCAGCGGTGAGGGAAAGCGAGTGTTGCCTGGTGAGCCCGGCGGGGGAGAGCCGGCCGTGGGTGCCGGCCACGCGGAGGATCAGGCGACCTCGTAGGTGCGGCGCACGTTGGTCAGGATGCCGGCTCGCAGATCGGGTTCGGTGATCCAGAACGTGACGCTCACGACCTCGCCCCAGGCCGTCCCCTCCTCGGCCTGCAACTGCAGCAACGGCACATGCCCACCCACATGCGGCACATCATGATCGGGATGCCCGAGCAGTCGATGCCGCGGCGCCGGCAGCAGCGGCGCCAGGTCCTCCCACAGATCGATCATCGTCACGGTCTCCAGTCCGAGAGCGTCCCCCACCCCGGTGGTCCAGCTGGGCAGCCCGGCCAGCGGCGTCGGTACCAGCGGAAGCGGCGGGATGGTCCGCCGCCGCCCCGGCAGCGGGCTGACCGGCGAGTTCGCCACGTGCAGAACCCGGCACCCGTCATCCCCGGCCTCCCCGGAGTACGGCGCCGTGAAGTCCTCGTCGTGGAAGAACAGCAGCCGCCCTTCGTCGGTGAACGGCCACGCACCTCCGAGGATCTCGGCCGCTTCGGCGCAGTCGATCTGGGCCAGCATCAGCATCGGTTCGCCCTGGTAGGTGGGCCAGTCGAAGGCCGCCACGGACGGGTCGCCGCCGAATGCGCTCCAGCCTTCGTCGGCGGTCGCCCATCCGATCGAGGGGCGGGCCGTGTCCAGGTAGGCCGTCGCGGTTTCCTCGGCGAGACGGGTTCGGACGATCGCGCGGACCTCGGCAGGGAGATTCATGGTCGACGAGTCTGACACATAACGGCGGGAAGAAACCACGCCCGTACGGGAAAGGGTGTTAATTGATTTAAAATTGTGTTTTCCCAGCTCAGCATAGTTACCAGTGGTGCCGGTGATAAGTGGGACCTTAAGACCGCAGCCCCTTGATCCTTAAGTTTTCCTTTAGTTCGATCCGCCCTGGGAGCGTTCCCGTAAGGACGAGTTGAGAAAGGCGATCGAGCAGGAAGGCACATACAATGAAGCGCTACCGGAGCTACCGGAGTAACGCGGGCGGATCCAACGTGCGGCGCTGGCGAGTGGCCGGCATCGCGGGCGTCGCGGTGGCCCTGGTCGGTGTCGGGCTGGGTGTGGCGAACGCCGCGACCTCGTCGGCCGTGCCCACCGTGAACTGCCCGCAGGTCGCCCCCCAGCTGCCGGCGATCCCGGCCTCGGCCAAGGCCGAGGTCGAGCGGAACCTGGCGTTGCTGAACACGCAGATCCAGGAGGCCAACAAGCGTCTGGCCACCAGCCAGGGCGAGGGCGGCGCGAACTTCATCCAGAACGCGATCCTCGGCCCGCTGAAGGACAAGCGCGCCTCGACGATCGACCGGATCGTGATCTCGATCGGCCGGTCCGCGGCCAAGCCGAACCTGCCGGTCGACTCGCTCGCGACCTGCGGCCTGAACCAGAACGGCGGCGGCAACGCGGCTCCCGAGCCGACCGCTGTCGCCCAGGCGACCGCGACCGCCGCGGCCGGTGGTTCGACCGGCGCCGCGACCGGCGTCCCGACCGTGAACTGCCCGACCGTCGGGGACAAGCTCCCGGCCGTCCCGGCCTCGGCCCAGGCCGAGATCGAGCGCAACCTGGCCCTGCTCAACACCCAGATCCAGGAGGCCAACAAGCGCCTGGTCACCAGCCAGGGCGAGGGTGGCGCGAACTTCATCCAGAACGCGATCCTCGGCCCGCTGAAGGACAAGCGGTTCGCGACGATCAACCGCATGGAGACCGCGATCGGCCGGGCCGCCGCGAAGCCGGACCTGAACGCCGAGGGCCTCTCGACCTGTTCCCTGAACGCGAACGGCGGCGGTAACGCGGCGCCGGAGCAGACCTCGGTGGCGACCCAGGACCCGGCCGCCGCCGCGTCGGCCGCCGCGGCCGCCGTCGGTAAGATCGTCTGCCCGGACGTGAAGATCAACGTTGCGATCCCGGCGTCGGCCCAGGCCGAGATCGACCGCAACCTGGCCCTGCTCCAGACCCAGATCGACGAGGCCAACAAGCGCCTGGTCAGCACCGTCGGCCAGGGCGGCATCAACTTCGTGCAGAACGCGATCCTCGGCCCGCTGAAGGACAAGCGGTTCGCGACGATCAACCGCATGGAGACCGCAATCGGCCGCACCGCGGCCAAGCCGAACCTGAACGCCGAGGGCCTCTCCACCTGCACCCAGGTCAAGTAACGCAGCACTGATGGAAGGGGCCCTTCGGGGCCCCTTTTTTCATGGGCTCCGGCCGGTGGGAGCCATCGTGGACATCCTGTCCGTCGGTGAGCGCACGTATGCGGATAGCTATCGGATAGCACTGTGGCCGCGCGCCTTTTCGCGTGCGACCCCGGATACGTGATAGAAATCCGCGTTCGCAAGAATGCTCCGACGACGAGGAGGGCCCGCCGTGCCAGGCAGCACGCGCACGATCACCGGCAGCAGCGTGATCGTGTACCTCGCCGTCAGTGTGCGATCCCGGCTCCGGGCTCACGCCGCCGCGACCGGCCGCTCGCACACCCAGATCGTTTTCGATGCACTCAACGACACGCACACCCGTCTGGCCGAACTCACCGGCACCCCCATGCCCGAGGACGGCCTCTTCGTGGCCCAGCGTTCCGGCCGGCGTCAGCACCTGGAGGACCAGGTGCAGGTGTCGATCCGGCCGAACCCGGAGAACCTCGCCGTGATCGACGGACTGGCCGGACGGCACACCACCGGCAACCGGTCCGCGCTGATCGCGGCCGCACTCGACGCGTACCTTCCGGTTCCGATGAAGGGCCTCCCCGCATGAAGCAGTTGAACGAACAGATCGCCAACTTCTGGACGGACTACGCGGCCATCGCGTCGCTGGCCGGCGGTCTGCTCGGCGTCCTCCTCCTGATCAGCTTCGGGATCTGGGCGAAACGATCGGGCAAGCCGCTACGGCCGCTCGCACTGTCGTTCAGCATGAACCTGGCGCTGCTGCTCAACGCCGAGGGCATGTGGGTGATCGCCACCGAGCAGCTGCACCTGCCCCGGCTCTTCGCCGTGCTGGTCTTCGCGGTCTTCGAGATCTGCTTCCTGACCGCCACCTCGCTCGCCGCCGAGCAGTACCGGAACACCACCGTGTACGGACCCGACGGCAAGATCGAGTCGCCCGGTCACCCCGGCCCGATGCTGTGGATCGCCGCGCTCATCGCCGCGGTCTCCGGCATCATCGTGGCCAGCAACGCGGTCACCGGCACCGAGAAGCTGCTGCGTCTCGCCGTGCCCTGCGTGATCTTCCTGATGTGGTGGGCGGCGCTGACCGCGGCCGGGCAGCGGGTGCGTCGCGGCCGGTTCGCCTACAGCCCGCGGCGTCTCGCCGAGCGGTGGGGCTGGCTCATCCCGGACGACGACCCGGACCTGGAGCGGATGGCGTCCGAGCGGCAGCTGCGGCGCATGGTCGTGAACCACCACCGGGTCAGCTCCGGCCGCTGGCCGAAGTCGTGGTGGCGCAACCGGCTGCTCAAGGACGCGCGGACCGCGGGCGAGCCCGTTGTGGACGACGTGATCCAGCAGCTGGCCCGGATCCAGCGGGTCATGGACCTGCTCGTTCCCGGCACCCGGCTGGCGGTCTCACCCGCGGTGGACGCGGCTATCGCTCTGCAGGCGGCGTCGGCCGGCCCGGCCGCGATCACCGCCGGTGCCGCCGACCCGGTTGCCGCTGCCAACCCGGCCTCCGCTGCCGCGGTCGCCGCCAACGGCCGCCCGGCTGTTGCCAACGGTGTCCCGGTGGCGGCCGACGGCGAGCCCCTGGCCCGGCCGGCGCAGCCCGTGCAGCCCGTCCAGTTCGTCCCGCCGGCAACCGCTCCGGCGGCACCGGCGGCACCGGCGGCTCCCGCCGCGGCCGAGATGCCGGTCTCGCCGACGGTGGCCCAGCTCGCGGCCTGGGTGAACTCGACCGCGGAGTCGCCGGTGGTCGCCCACGGTTCGCTCGGGGAGCGCCTGGCGGCGGCGGTGACGCCGGAGGAGATGCTCGGCATGCCGGTGGCCGAGGTGCCGTCGCAGCGCCGCTCGGCCGAGGACGGTGTGGCCGCCCAGCCCGCAGGCCCGGCCAACGGCCAGCCGGCAGTGATCGCAAACGGTCAGCCCGCCGCGAACGGGAACTATTCCGCGCCCGCGAACGGCGCTCAGAACCCGGCCGCGGTGGCCGGGGCGGTCCCGGCGGTGCTCGGCTCGATCGGCGGCGTCCCCGCCCCGCGCCCGTTCATCTCGACCGCCCAGGTCCCGCAGACCCCGGGCACGCCCAACGGCGGCCAGGGAAACAACGGCATCCAGGCAACCAACGGCGCCCACGCGGCGCAGCCCAACGTCCCGTCCTGGGCGGCCACTCCCACCGGCGCCCAGCGTGCCGTCAACATCGTCGGCTCCCCGTGGTGGCGCCTGGCCGTCGAGCGCCTGGCCCGCCTGGTCGCCGCCGAGATCACCCCGGACAACCTGTCCGAGATGACCTATTCGCGGACGGCCGAGCTGGTCAAGAACCTCGCGCCGCGCGTGCCGGACCTCGGCGAGGGCGTGGTCCGCTCGTTCGTCAACGACTACGTCCGGGAGATGAACGGTGAGCCCGGCGACGCCGCCTACCCGTGGCGTGACCTGCTGCCGCTGCCGGTGACCGTGCCGATCGGGACGGCCGCCTGGATGCAGGAGATCGAGGACCTGCGGGCCGCGCTGGTCGAGGAGATGGAGAGCAGCGACGAGACGGACCCGCGGGAGCTGGCGGTGATGCTGTCGCCGAGCGTTCCGCGCCTGGACGACGAGACGATCCGCGAGTTCGTCAACGACTACGTCTCCGCGCTGGGCGGGCAGCCGACCGGGGCCGACCAGCCGTGGCAGCACCTGCTGCCCCGGCCGCAGGGCGGTCGCGGCCCGAGCGACGAGGAGATCCTCGAACAGTTCGGTCCGCAGCTGCACGAGCACCTGCGCACCAACGGGAAGTTGACCCGCTACCGGGTCACCGCGGTGACCGGCGTGAAGAGTCCGGCGCGGGCGGACCGGATCAAGGCGATCATCGAGGACCAGGCCGCCGAGATCACTCCGGCCTGACGATTCCGTACGCGAAAAGCGGTCCTGGAGAATGCTTCCGGGGCCGCTTTTCTCAATCCAGGAGCCACCGCGTCAGGTCCTCGCCGTAGGGCGTGACCGCGACGATGATCAGAATCAGCCAGATCGCGGTGAGAACGGCGAGCCGACTGAACGTGCGCCGATCGCCCAGCCGCCATGCGCGCACCAGCGTCGCGCCGCCGAAGAGCAGCATCGCGATCCCCAGTGGGTAGATGAACCAGGCGATCAGCCGGCAGATCCCGACGATCCAGACGAGGGGATTCCACACCGAGTCGGGCCCGAGGTTCATCGAGTCCTTCGGATCGCCGAGCCGTTCGAGCCCGGGATGCAGGATCGCTCCCGCGTCACCGGCGTGCGCGGCGGCCAGGATCAAAATCCCGAAACTGCCGATTACGTACGCGATGAGCAGCGCGAGTTGCGTCCAGACCACGGCCCGTCCGGTCGCCGAGGTCCGGTGCACGTGGTCGACGTCGGTCATCCGCGCAATGTACCCGCACTCCACCGATCGATGGAGTCCGTGCTCCACCGCCCGCTCGGTGGATCGGGCGAGCCGCGCGGCCCGGTCCCGCTGCGAGGCTGAGTCCTGTCAGCGGGACAACAGCGAGTGAGGTGGGCGAGATGCGCAACGTGGTTCGGTTGATCGGCCTGTACGTGGCCCTGAGCTTCTCCACCCTGGGCGCGATCGTCGCCCTGCGGGACAACGCCGCCCTGGTCACCGACGCGGTCTGGGTGCGCGGGACGATCGTCGCGGCGGCGTCGCTGCTGTCGCTGCTCTTCGCGGTGAAGGCGTTGCGCGGCAACCGCAAGGCGCTGCTGCGGTTGCGGATCGTGACCGCGATCATGTTGGTGGCGATCGTGGTGATCGTCGCCATCCCGGGGATGTTCCCGCTCTGGTTCAAGCTCGAACAGGTCGCGTGCGGCCTGCTCCTGCTGCCCGCGGTGATCCGGATCAACCGCAAGCCGGCACCGGTCCCGGCCGGGGTGTGAAGAGCCGACGTGCGAAGAGCCGGGGTGTGAAGCGCCGGGGTGTGAAGCGCCGGGCCGGGCGTGAGGAGCGGCCCGGTCAGGCCGGTGCGGCGCAGCTCTCGCGCCAGATCAGGTCGGCCGTGGCCGGCTCGCTGGCCGGGACCGCGTCGTCGCCGAGGGCGAGGGCCATCGCGCGCTCGCCCATGCCGACCAGCGGCAGCCGGACCGTGGTGAGGGTCGGGGTCATGTCCCGGGCGATCGGCATGTCGTCGAAACCGGTCACCGAGATCTGCCCGGGCACGGCGATCCCGCGTTCGCGCAGGGTGGCGAGTGTGCCGACGGCCATCGAGTCGTTGAGGGCCAGGATCGCCGTCAGGTCCGGGGCGGCGGCGAGCAGCCCGGCCGCCGCGGCGGCGCCCCCGTCGCGGGTGAAGTCGGCGTAGACGATCCGTTCCGGCGGCAGCGGAACATCCAGCTCGGCGGCGGCCCGGCGGATCCCGGAGAGACGGTCGGTGGTGGTGGTCAGGGCGCGCGGGCCGGCGATCACGCCGACCTGGCGGTGGCCCAGGCTCAGGACGCGGCAGCCCAGCTCGTACGCCCCGAGCTCGTTGGCCGGCAGGACGGCGCTGCCGACCAGCTCGTGCCGGCCGATCACCGCGACCCGGCCGCCGGCCTGCTGGTACGCGTTCAGCTCGCCGTTGAGCCGGGCGGTGAACTCGTCGTCGTGATAGCCGGAGCCGGCCAGGATCAGCGCGTGCACCTGCTGGGCGCGCAGCAGCGCGACGTAGGCCAGCTCGCGTTCGGGCTCGCGGTAGCTGTTGCAGATCACCAGCAGCCGGTCGTGGGCGGCCGCCTGCCGTTGCAGGCCCCGGGTGATCTCGGCGAAGTACGGGTCGGAGACGTCGTGCACGATCACGCCGACCGCGGACTTGCGCGGGCGGGCGACGTTCTGCGCGTGCGCGTTCGGCACGTAGTGCAACTGGGCGACGGCGGCCAGCACGCGCTCCCGGAGCTCGGGCGCGACCTTCTTCGCACTGTCGTTGATCACGCGGGAGACCGTGGCGGGGGAGACCCCGGCCAATCGGGCCACGTCTGCCAGGGTGACCGCCATCCGCACAGCATAGAGAACCGTGCAGGCGGTGACGATCTTTTCTTCGGTGCGGCGGTTCGGCCGCTGACGCCGTACGGCGAAATCGTCTTTTTATGGGGGAAAGCGCAGCCGGCGCGGCCGGGACCCCCGGGACCCGGCCGCGACGTCGCGGAAGTCAGCGGCCGAGCAGCGACAGTGTGTCGACGACCCGGTTGGCGAATCCCCACTCGTTGTCGTACCAGGCGACGACCTTGACCAGGCGCCCACTGGCGCTGGTCAGCAGTGAGTCGAAGATGGACGACGACCGGTTGCCGGTGATGTCGGAGCTGACCAGCGGATCGGCCGAGAACTCCAGGACGCCGCGCAGCGGACCGGCCGCGGCCGCCTCGAACGCGCTGTTGATCTCCTCGACCGTGACCGGTCGCTCGACGATCGCGTTCAGTTCGACCAGCGAGCCGACCGGGACCGGGACGCGCACCGCGTAACCGGTCAGCTTGCCGGCCAGGCGGGGCAGGACCAGGCCGATCGCGTTGGCCGCGCCGGTGGTCGTCGGCGCGATGTTGACCGCGGCGGCGCGGGCCCGGCGCAGGTCGCGGTGCGGGCCGTCCTGCAGGTTCTGCTCCTGGGTGTAGGCGTGGATCGTGGTCATCGAGCCGGTCTCGATCGTGGCCAGGTCGTCCAGGACCGAGGCGATCGGGGCCAGCCCGTTGGTCGTGCAGGACGCGTTGGAGACCACGTCGTGCGCGGCCGGGTCGTAGTCACCGTGGTTGAGACCGTAGGCGATGGTGATGTCGGCGCCCTTGGAGGGCGCGCTGACCAGCACCTTCCGGGCCCCGGCGGCCAGATGGGCGCGGGCGTCGGCGGCCGCGGTGAAGCGACCGGTCGACTCCAGCGCGACATCCACACCGAGATCTTTCCAGGGCAGATCCTGCGGCGTACGGACGGCGGTGACCTCGATCCGGCGGCCGTCCACGATCAGGTGGTCGTCGTGGGCCTCGACCGTCCCGGCGAACCGGCCCAGCGTGCTGTCGTAGCGCAGCAGGTGGGCCAGGGTGCCGGAATCGGTCAGGTCGTTGATCGCGACGATCTCGACGTCGCTGCCGGCGGCCGCGCGCAGGACGTTGCGGCCGATGCGTCCGAAACCGTTGATGGCGACTCTTGTTGTCATGCCTCTAGCCTGCGGTTTTGATCAGATCCCGAGCAGGTGGCTGAGCGTCAGGTTCCGCAAGCTTGCCGCCAAACGTCTTGCGGTACTCGCTCGGCGGCGTGCCCAGGATCCGCTGGAAGTGCATGCGCAGGTTCGCGCCGGTGCCCACCCCGACCCGGGCGGCGATCTGCTCGATCCCCAGATCGGTGCGCTCCAGCATCTCCCGGGCCAGGTCGACGCGGGCCCGCAGCACCCACTGCATCGGCGTGTACCCGGTGTCCTCGACGAACCGGCGCCCGAACGTGCGGGCCGACACGCCCGCGTGCCGGGCCATCGTGGTCACGGTCAGCGGCTCCTCCAGGTGGGCGAGGGCCCATTCCCGGGTCGCCGCGAAGACGTCGCCGAGCGGCTCCGGGATCGTGCGCGGCACGTACTGGGACTGGCCGCCGCTGCGGTACGGCGCCGCGACCATCACCCGGGCGATCGCGTTGGACGCCTGCACCCCGTGGTCGCGCCGGACGATGTGCAGGCACAGGTCGATGCCGGCGGCCACCCCGGCCGACGTCAGCACCTGACCCTCGTCGACGAAGAGCACCCGGCCCTCGACGGTCACCTTCGGGTGATCCCGGGCCAGCTTGGCCGCCAGCTGCCAGTGCGTGGTGGCCCGCCGGCCGTCCAGCAGACCGGCCTGGGCCAGCGCGAACGCGCCCCCGCAGATGGAGACCATGCGCGCGCCGCGGAACGCCGCCTCGCGCAGCGCGTCCAGGACCACCGGATCGATCGGGGCGCTGGAGTTCCGGAAGCCCGGCACGATGATCGTGTCGGCCGTCTCCAGGGCCTCCAGGCCCGCCTCGACGTGGAAGCCCAGGCCGTCGCCGCCCGGGACGATGCCGGCCCGGGTCGCGCACGGGACGAAGGTGTAGTTCAGGCCGTGCCGCCGGGCGAAGACCTGTGCCGGAATCCCGACATCCAGGGGAGAGGCCCCCGGCATGAGAAGCATTGCCACCGTATGTCCCCGCATAGGACCACTCTGACGGGCGCCGCGGGCCCCCGGAAGTGGCGGTCGGGCCCATGACCGCAAGGATTCAGCCATTCGTCCGGACCGAGAGCGCTCCCGCGGTCCGAAAGAGGACCACTAGAATCACTGGCCCGGCGGCTTGGCGGTTGTACCTTGTCTCCAGCCGGTGACCGTGGAAAGGACGGCTGGCGATGAGGGACAACAGCAACCGCTCGGCCGGGCGGCCGACCTTGGAGGAGGTCGCGGCCCGGGCCGGCGTCGGCCGGGGCACGGTTTCCCGGGTCGTGAACGGGTCGGCCCAGGTCAGCCCCAAGGCTCGCAAGGTGGTACAGGACGCGATCGACGAGCTTGGTTACGTTCCCAATCGGGCCGCGCGGGCGCTCGTCACCCAGCGCACCGACTCGATCGCACTCGTCGTGTTCGAGTCCGGGGAGCGTTTCTTCGCCGAGCCGTTCTTCGGCCGCATCGTCCAGTCCGTGTCGTCGGTGCTGGTCGCGCGGAACCTGCAGATGGTTCTGATGATCGCGCAGGCCCCGGAGGAGCGCCGCCAGTTGGAGGGCTATCTGACCCGCCAGCACGTGGACGGCGCTCTGCTGCTCTCGCTGCACGGGGACGACCCGCTGCCGGCGGTGCTGGAGGAGCGCGGCGTGCCGACCGTGCGGGCCGGGCGGCCGGCCCACCCCGGGCCGTCGAGCCTGGTCGACGCCGACAACCGGGGCGGGGCCCGGGCCGCCGTGACCTACCTGCAGGAGCAGGGACGGCGGTGCATCGCGACCATCACCGGGCCGATGGACACGGCGCCGGGCCTGGCGCGGTACCAGGGATATCGGGACATCGTCGGCGACGGCCCGGCCGCCACCGGGGACTTCGGTGAGATCAGCGGGGCCATGGCGATGGAGTGGCTGCTGACCAACTATCCGCAGATCGACGCGGTGTTCGCGGCGTCCGACATGATGGCGGCCGGGGCGCTGCGGGTCCTGCGCCGTTCGGGGCGCCGGGTGCCGGAGGACGTGGCCGTGGTCGGGTTCGACGACTCGGTCATCGCGCGGCACACCGATCCGCCGCTGACCAGCGTCTACCAGCCGGTCGAGCAGATGGGCCAGGAGATGGTCCGGCTGCTGCTGGCCAAGCTCGACGGCGACGAGCCGGTCGAGCACGAGACGGTCCTGCCGACCCGCCTGATCCTGCGCGGTTCGGCCTAGGCGTCGGCGCGGCTCAGGTCGGTCAGGCGGTTCTGCAGGATGGTCGCCTGGCCGGCGGTGAGGCCGCCCTCGCTGAGCCGCTGGCGGACCTTCTTGCGCAGCAGGTCCACCTGACGCCGGATGTCGGGATTGTCCTGTGTGGCCAGCTGTCCGAGGATGTTCCGGAAATCGGTGGCCACGTCCGAGCGGATCTCCCCGGACCTGGCGCCCTTGTCGATCGCGCTCCGCAGCCGGGTCAGAGCCACGTCCACGGTCAGCGTCGGCGCCGGCGGGGTGGTCGCCTTCTCCAGCGCCGGCGGCGCCGAGCTGGGCGCCACCGTCGTCGGCGCCGGACTGCTGGGCGCGATCGACGGCACCACCGGCGGCTGCGCGAGATCGTCCCCGGACTGCGAGACCACGTGCACCAGCGCCAGGAACGCGATCCCGGTCGCCCCGACCGCCGCCCCGATCGCGATCTTCCGGCTCCGGGTGTTCCGCTTCTGCGTCCCCAGGGTCGGCACCCGCGCCAGCCCGGCCGGGCGGGCCCCGGGCAGCGGCACGGTCGGTGCCTTCTTCTCCTCGGCCGACGGTGAGAGCTCGGCCAGCACCTTCCAGGCCTCGGCGGCCGACGGCCGGCGTTCCGGGTCGTCGTCCAGGCAGCGGTGGATCAGGCCGGCGAGCGGCCCGGGCAGCCCGGCCGGCAGAGGAGTGGGCCCGGACTGGCGGGCGACGGCCAGCTCCTCCCAGGTGTCCACGCTGTACGGCGGCTCCCCGGCCACCATCTCGAACAGGAGCACGCCGAGCCCGTACAGGTCGGTCGCGGGTTCGGCCGGCTTGCCGTCCAGACGTTCCGGGGCCGCGTAGGCCGGCGTCCCGAACGTCGCCCCGGTGTCGTCGTCGTCCGGCTCGCCGACGCCGGCGCTGATCCCGAAGTCGAGCAGCTTCACGCCGCCCTGGCAGAGCATCACGTTGCCGGGCTTGATGTCGCGGTGCACCACCCCGGCGGCGTGCGCGGCGGCCAGGGCCCCGGCGACGGCGGCGCCGACCGCGGCGGCGGCCGGCCACGGGATCGGCCCGTCGCAGAGCCGGGCGGCCACGGTCTCCCCGGCGAGCAGTTCCATCACGACGAACGGGACCACCGAGCCGTCCGGGCGGACCGCCTCCCGGTAGTCGTGGACGGCCGCGATGCCGGGGTGCGAGAGCCGGGCCGCCAGGCGCGCCTCCCGCCAGGCCAGGTGCGCGGCCCGGATGTCACCGGCCGGGAGCTTGACCGCGACCGGGCGGTCGAGCAGCTCGTCGGTCGCCTGCCAGACCTGCGCCATGCCGCCGGTCTCCAGCAGGGTGACGAGGCGGTACCGCGATACCAGAAGGGCACCGGGCGCCGGCCAGACATCGTGCATGCCGGAACATTCGCCCAGTGCGCCCCCGCCTGTCAACCGGAGGGGACGGCGGCGGCCGTCCCCCGGTTCCACTGTGAGCTAGTCGACGGTCCGGGGCAGAGTCTCCGCGGCCTGGCGCAGGGCGGCCGCGGCGACGGCGTACCCGTTGCTGACGTACGTCCGCGACAGTGTCCCGGGCACGGTGAAGTAGGCCTCCGACAGCTTCGCCGGGTCGGTCGCCAGTTCCCCGCGGGCCGGTACGTCGTTCCCGTCGTCCCACCCCCACGGCGCGTTGGCCGAGTTGGTCCCGCACCCGAACGTCCCGGTGCCGCAGCCCCCCGTGGTGTCCCCGGCGAACGTGCCGAGCGACGCGAACAGTGCCGGGTTGGCGCGCTGGGCCCACATCCCGCCCGCGGCGAAGATGTCGATCAGCTTGTACTGCACGTCCCGGTCGTCGGCGTTCGACGGCGCCTCGGCCACGGTCGACGGGTAGTAGACGATCCCGTCACCGACGATGTTGTACTGCGGGTACGCCTTCAGCCCGTGCCCCTTGGCCTCCTGCGCGGTGACCGGGTGGGACAGCCCGTCGTGCGGGTTGTTCTGCAGTTGCAGCGTTCCGTCGATCGTCTCGCCGCCGTTGGTCCAGGTGCTGCCGGTCGGCGTGTACGAGTAGAAGTCGCTGTGCGCCACGGTCACGGCGGCGCGCAGTTTGCCGTAGTCGGTCCCGTCCTTCTCGATCACCTCCAGGAGCCCCTCGCCGTCGTTCTCGTGCTCGGTCTCGAAGAACGGGTGGTCGACCCAGTCCCGCGGGTGGAAGAAGAAGTACGTCACGAACCAGTGGCTGCCGGTCTCGACCACCGAGTAGTACGCGTACGCGGTCACGTCCTTGCCCGCGTCGTCCCAGTTGTTGCGCCCGGTGAGGTCCCCGTCGAAGTCGTACCGGGTGATGTAGTCGGACTTGCCGCCCAGCGCGTGGTCACCGGTCTGGTCCACGTCCTGGTAGTGGATCGGCGCCCAGCGCAGCGCCAGGTCGGCGTTGCTGACCGCGGCCCGGGCCGGTGTGGTCAGGGCCGTCGCCGTCAGCACCCCGGCGAGGATCGCACCCGTACGTCGCATCGACTGTCCCCTTTGTTTAGAGATTCAGATACGTGAATCTAAGGGGCGGTTGATGACCGGCGGGCGAAGTTCTCTTCAAGGGCGGACGCGGAAACCCTAAACGCGCGGATCTCCGCGCCGAACAATGCTCGGACGGATCGCGGATCGGGAACGGCGGGGGAGGTGCGGATGACCTGGCGCGACCGGGTTCTCGCCCCGCTGATCCTGCTCGCCGTGGTGCTCTGCGGTGTCTTCGCCCTGAACCTCGGCGATGACCGGTTCCGCCTGGTCCTCTGCTGGGTCGTCGCCCCGCTCACCGACCTGGGCACCTACCTGCTGAGCCGCCCGCTGTTCCGCGACCCCGGGCTGGCCCCGGCCAACCGCCGGTTCTGGCGGGCGATGGGCGTGGCCGGCGTGCTCTTCACCGTCGGCGACGGGTTCCAGCTCGGCTGGGTGCTGAGCCACCCGCACCGGACCGACTTCGCCCTGCAGCCGGTGCAGAGCGTGCTCGGGGTGCTCGGCGTGATCCTGGTCTGCGTCGTCGGCATGCTGCACCCCAGCCGGCTGTGGTCCCGCGACACCCGCATCCGGGTCGCCCTGGACAGCGCCATCATCCTGAGCGCGGCCGGTGTGGCGATCTGGTGCCTGCTGACCCGCCCGAGCATGGCCCACTCCGGTCCGGCCGGTTACGCGGCCTCGATCTTCGGGTGCGGGATCCTGCTGATCGGGGGTTTCCTGGCCGTACGTCTCGGTCTGAGTGGTTCGAGCCCGATCGCCTGGCAGGCCGCCGTGCCCCTGATCGCCTGCTGCATGGTCCAGGCGATCGGCAACGCCCTGCTGCCCAACATGACCCTGCACGGCCTGACCGCGCCGTCCCTGCTGATCCTGATCCCGTGCCTGCTCACGGTCGTCGCGCCGCGCCTGCAGACGGTGGCCGGCCGCTCCCGCGCGGCCACGCCGGGCCGGCGCGCGGCCGCCGGTCGCCGCTACAGCCTGCTGCCCTACCTGGGCACCGTCATCTGCGTGATCGCCCTGGTCACGGTGCTGGCCACCCAGGGCCTGGGCGTCTCCGCCTGGGGTGCCCTGATCGGCCTGCTGCTCAACGTGGCGCTGGTGGTCGGGCGGCAGATGCTGGCGCTGGCCGAGAACAACACGCTGCTCGACCAGCTCGACGAGAGCCTGGCCGAGATCCGCCGCCGGGAACGCCGTCAGGAGGCGCTGCTGCGGCACGCCTCCGACATCACCGCCATCGTCGGGCCCGGCGGCATCGTCAAGTACATGAACCCGGCCGTCGAGCGGGTCATCGGCGGCACGCTCGACGAGTTCCTGAACCGCAGCATGTTCGACATGATCCACCCGGGGGACGTGGACCGGGCCGTCGCCGAGATGGACAAGGTCTTCGCCGAGCCGGGCGCCAAGGCGGCGTTCGAACTGCGCGCGCAGCACGAGGACGAGAGCTGGCGCTGGCTGTCCGTGGTCGCGGTCAACCTGGTCGAGGAGCGCGGCATCGGCGGCGTGGTGATCAACGCGCGGGACATGACCGAGGAGCGGGAGCTGCGCGAGCGGCTGCGCTTCCAGGCCGGCCACGACACGCTGACCGGGCTGGCCAACCGCCGGCAGTTCAACGACCGGGTCCGGGCGGCCGGGACCGCCGAGGTGGCGGTGCTGCTGGTCGACCTGAACGGATTCAAGCAGATCAACGACACGTACGGGCACGCCACCGGCGACGCCGTGCTCTGCCACGTCGCCGAGCAGTTGCTGGCCTGCACCGGCGCCGGGGACGTCCCGGCCCGGCTGGGCGGCGACGAGTTCGCGGTTCTGGTCGGATCCGGCGCCGACGAGGCGCGGGCCATCGCCGAGCGGCTACGCTCGGCCCTGGCCCGGCCCGCCCCGATCGGCGGGCAGAGTCTCGCGGTCGGCGCCAGCGTCGGTGTCGCCTCCGGGCGCGCGGACCAGCCGGACAACCTGCTCCACCTCGCCGACCTGCGGATGTACGCCGACAAGCAGCGCTCCCGGGAGTTCGCCTCATGACCAGGCCGTCGCGTCATGTCGTGCTCACCGGGGTGATCGTCCTGGTCAGCATCCTGTGGTACGTGATGTGGGTGGTCACCGGCCTCGGCTCGGTCGCGGTCGGCTACGTGTTCATGCCGCTGGCCACCGGCGTCGCCGTGTTCGCGGCGCGCGCCCTGCGCCGCGAGACGCCGCAGGACCCGATCGGCCGCCGGTTCTGGCGTGCCCTCGAGATCGGCTGCCTGCTGGTCACCGTCGGGTTCGCGTTCCTGGCCGGCGCGGCCGTGCTCTCGGCGCCGATCCTGCCCGACATGCCGCTGGCCGGTGCCGTGTTCGCCGGGTCCGGGCTGCTCACCGCGATCTGGGCGGTGGCCCGCGTGCCGCTCGGTGTGCAGAGCCGCCAGGAGCGGATCCGTCAGTGGCTGGACCGCACCATCGCCTTCCTCGGCTGCGTCGCCGTGCTCTGGCACTTCGGACTGCTCCCGATGGTCACCTCGGGCGAGCAGTGGACCCCGGCCGGTCTGATCATCCTGATCCTGGCGTTCGCGTTCGCCGCCGGGGCGGTCACCAAGGTCTCGTACATCGTCGGCGGCCCGGTCGACCGGATCGCGGTCCGCGCGGTCGCCTCGATGGGCCTGGCCGTGGGTGCGAACGCGCTGCTCGACGGCAAGTACGGCTACAACGGCATCCTCCCCGGGCAGACGCTGTTCCTGCCGATGGTGGCGCTGACCGTGTCGGTCGCCGCGTACCGGCAGCGCCGGGCCGCCGCGCGCCCGCCGCGCCGCCGCGCCAACGTGTGGCTGCCGTACCTGGCCGTCCTGGCCGTCGACGTCCCCCTCGCCGACGTGCTGTTCCGCCCGCCCGGCGCCGACGGCATCCCGGAGGGCCGGATCGTCGTCCTGACCGCGGCCGCCGTCACCGGCCTGGTCCTGGCCCGCCAGTTCCTGGTCAACCGGGACAACGTCCGGTTGCTGCGCGAGCGCGAGGCCTCCGAGGCCCGCCTGCAGTACGAGGCCACCCACGACGCCCTGACCGGCCTCGGCAACCGGGTCCTGTTCAAGCAGCGCCTGGAGAACGTCCTGGCCGACGGCCCGGCGACCGTGCTCCTGGTCGACCTGGACGACTTCAACACGGTCAACGACTCGCTCGGCCACGACGTCGGCGACGAACTGCTCATCGCGTTCGCCGACACGCTGCGGATCGCCACCGGCGACGACGGCGAACCGGCCCGGCTGGCCGGCGACGAGTTCGCCGTGCTGGTCACCACCCCCGGGCAGGACCGCGCGGTCGCCGAACGCATCATGACCGCGATCGCCGCCCCGATCAGCGCGCACCGGCTGCTCGTGCACGCCAGCGCCGGCATCGCGTCGGCCCCGGCCGGCACCCCGGCCAGCCACCTGCTGCGCGACGCCGACGCCGCCATGTACACGGCCAAGCAGCGCGGCAAGGCCAACTGGGTGCGCTACGCGGCCGGCATGGAGAAGCCGGCCCAGGCCCACGCCCAGCTCGGCGGTGATCTGCGCCGCGCCCTCGACGCGGGCGAGTTCAAGCTCGTCTACCAGCCGATCGTGCACCTGCGCACCGGCCGGGTGGTCGGCGTCGAGGCGCTCGTGCGCTGGTTCCACCCGGAGCGCGGCATGGTGTCCCCGATCGACTTCATCCCGGCCGCCGAACGCACCGGCCTCATCGTGCCCCTCGGCCGCTGGGTGCTGCGCGAGACGTGCCGCCAGGCCGCCGAGTGGCTGGCCGAGTTCGGCCCCGACGTCCTGGAGAAGGCCGCCCCGAACGTCTCGGTCCGCCAGCTCCACGACCCGGACTTCGTCGACGACGTCCGCGCCGCCCTGGCCGACAGCGGCCTGCCCGCCGGCCGGCTCGTCCTGGAACTCACCGAATCCGCCGTCCTGCGCGGCCACCAGGTCCTGCGCGTCCTGCACGAGGTCCACGACATGGGCGTCCGCCTCGCCCTCGACGACTTCGGCACCGGCGAGTCCTCCCTCAGCCTGCTCCGCGCCTTCCCGGCCGCCATCGTCAAACTCGACAAGTCGTTCGTCGACAACATCGAACTCGACGAACAGGGCAGCGCCCCGGCCAACGCCCGCCAGGCCGTCGCCCGCGCGGTCGCCCAGCTCGCCGACGCCCTCGGCCTGGACACGGTCGCCGAAGGCATCGAGAACCAGGAACAGGCCGACCGCCTGCTCAAACTCGGCTACACGGTCGGCCAGGGCTACCACCTGGGCCGCCCGGTCACCGCCGCCGAACTCACCGCCCGCCTCGCCGCCCAGCAGCACTCACTCCCGGCTGCCGCCTGAACCCCAAAATCACATTCTTCATTGCCCCGGTCCGCCGGGGTCCAGACCGTCGCTCCCGCGGGGACCCTTCCGACCCTCGCAGGGCGCCGGCGCGCCCAGAACGCGAGGCCCGCAAGGGCGACCTGGTCGGTTGGTCGCGGTCAACCCAACAAACCCACCCACACCGCAACCACCCACCCCGGCCCCGCCCGCCCCCGCCACGCAAAGCCGCTGCCACTCCACCCCCAGCCGCGCCCCCGCCCGCCGGCTGGCGCTCACGGCTGCAAAATCCCCGAAAAACAACCATGAGCACCAGCCGAACCCCGCGAGCGCCGCCGGGCACCGGCCCACCCCGCGGCTCGCGTTCCCAGCTGGTGCTCACGGTCGTTCAGCGGGTGTTTTGCGACCGTGAGTGCCAGCTGGGTTCTGCGAGCGCTGCCGGGCGCCGGGCGGCCGCGCGGGTCGCGGGACTCGGCTGGTGCTCATGGTTGTTCTGGGGGTGTTTTGCAGCCGTGAGCACCAGCCGGGGGGTGTGCGTGTGGCGGGGCTGGTGCGGGGGTGGGGGCGAAAGGGCCGATAGGGTGGCGGGGATGGACACCGCGGACGACGGGACGAGCACGGCGAGGTCACTGGGTGACTGGCTGGAGCAGGTGACGTTCGCGGACCTGACCGAGGCCGAGGCGACGACCCGGATCGTGGACGCGATCGAGGAGTGGGCGACCGCCCAGCAGTGGCGGGTCTACCGGCGGGCGCCGAGCGTCTTTCCGCTGCCGCCGCCGCTGCGGGGGAACTCCGTGCTGGACGTGGCCTGCGCCCGGCCGGCCGGGGCGGCGCCGATCGCGATCGAGGTGGACCGCAGCGACCGGCAGCGTACGGTCGACAAGCTCCTCGCCGAGGCCGCGGCCGGGCGGCTGGCGATCTGGGTGCGCTGGGGCGCCGGGCCCTTCCCGCCTCCGCCGCTGCCGGTGCACATGGTGACCCGGGAGGCGGCGCGGCGGTCGGGGAGGTGGCATACGGTGTCCGGGCGGCCCGCGCCCGAGCATTCCGGCTCCGCGCCCGTAGTCGCCGAAGCCGAGGAGCTGCCGTGGGAACCGTGACCGTCACCGAGAACCGCCCGTGACCGCCGCCGGGACCGAGAGCCCGTCGCGGCTGGCCTGGCGGGTGACCGAGCCGCTGCACGCGCTGGTCTACCTGGTTCCGGAGGCGTCGGAGATCTATGCGGCGGCCGGGCTCGATCCGATGGCCGGGTATTTCGCCGCGCGGGGCGCCGCGTTCGGCCGGACCGGGCCGGCGCTGGTGTCGGCGACGTTCTACAACTTCAACCCGGCCCTGGTGGCCCGGGCTCTGCCGGCCGCCTGGGACCTGGTCACGCCGGAGCGGATGATCGACGTCCGGCTGGAGATCGCCGACGCCGCGCTGACCCGGGCGCTGGGCGCGGAGAACCTGGCCACCCGGGAGATCACCGAGGCGGCCGAGCTGGCCGAGACGGCGGCGCGGCACGCGGCGACGGTGCCGCACGGCCGGCCGTTGTTCGCCGCGCACACCGAGCTGCCCTGGCCCGACGCGCCGCACCTGCGACTGTTCCACGCGCAGACGCTGCTGCGGGAGTTCCGGGGTGACGGGCACATCGCGACCCTGGTCGAGGCCGGGATCAGCGGCCTGGAGGCGATCATCCTGCACGTGGCGACCGGCGCCATCGACGGGCGGTTCCTGCGGGTCACCCGGGGCTGGCGGCGCGAGCAGTGGGCAACCGCCACCGAGGGGCTGCGGGAGCGTGGTCTGATGACCGGGGACGAGTTGTCCGAGGAGGGCCGCCGGTTGCGCGAGTCGTTGGAGGCGGCGACCGACCGGCTGGCCGAGCCGGCGTACCGGGTTCTCGGCGACGAGGGCTGCCTTCGGCTGGCCGAACTGACCCGTCCGCTGAGTCGCATCGTCGTCAAGGCCGGGATGTTGAACCCGGCCGGTCTGACCGATGCGGCCAGCGAGCGTAAACACCCAGGGTGATGCCGGAATCACTTGTTGTTGGTTAGCGGGTGGGTCACTCTTGGTTGCGTGATGCGACAGCAGCGGCACCCAGCGTCGTGGTGGGACCAGTTCCAGCAGGCCTCGGAGAAGTTCGATCTCGGCATTCTCACCGAGGGCCTGGGCGACGAGATCGTTCCGAAGATCCCGTCGCCGCTGCTGCGCCGGGAGGCCGAGATCGCCCTCGACGTGCAGGTCCGGCACCTGAACAAGCCGGCCAGCGAGGAGCTGGCCGAGCGGGCCCGCAAGGGCGTCGAGCGGCTGATCTCCACGGTCGCCCGGCTGCAGGAGCGTTCCGGTGACGGCTTCGAGCTGCGCGAGGCGCACGCCCTGATCCACCTGTTGGAGGGCAAGACGGGCGAGGCCGCGCACGAGGCCGAGGAGTTCGTGAAGACGCAGCCGATCCTGCGCTGTTTCGTCAGCGCGCTGCGGCTGGAGCGGTTCGACACGAATCTGGCCGTCAAGCTGCTGGCCGCCGGTCAGGATCCGGCGGTGGCGCTGCACTCGGGTCAGGTGATCGGGAAGTATGCGTGGTGGCCGAGCTGGCTGCTGAAGGTCGTCACCGAGCGTGCCCTGGCCGGCCGGCTGGATCAGGAGACGGTGGCCGCCCTCGACCGGTGCGCGTACGCGGAGTTGAGCCCGGCCCAGGCCCGGATCGCCCGGCGCCTGCTCGACGGGGAGGAGGCGCTGATCGACGCCTCGGCCGTGCGCCTGGAGGGCCTGGGTGAGGCCGACTCGGCGGAGAAGCTGCGTAACGGTGATCTGACGACGGTCGCGCTGGCCGCCCGCCTGATTCCGATCTGAGCGGCCGGACGGACGTACGGGAAACCGGTGTTGACCCTGGGTCTGGTTGTGAAGAACCAGACCCAGGGACCGATCAGGCGCCGCCCTCGGTCAGGGTGACGGTGGTGGGCTGGAAGCCGGAGCCGTTGACGTCGACACCGCCCGCCTTGGCCGCCGTGATCGCCTGGTTGATGTAGTCGTTGGTGTAGGCCAGCCCCTCGGGCGCCTTCTTCAGGACGGTGTCGCCGGTCTGGTTCTTGGTGGTCTGCGAGATGTCGACGGTCTGCTTCCAGGCCGCGTCGTCGATCACGCCGATCCCGCCGGTGGACGGCCAGATCAGCTTGTTGACCTCGTTCATCTGCCACAGCTGGTGGCTCTTGCCGAGCTTGGAGCCCTTGGCGACGACCAGGTCACGGCACTTCTCGGCGTTGTCGCGGCAGAACGCCCAGCCCTTGATGGTGGCGGTCAGGAACTTCACGGTCTGCTGCTGGTAGGCCGGGTCGCTGAGCTTGTCGGTGTTGGCCCAGACGGCGTCCTGCAGCATCGACGACCCTTCGGTCTTCCAGTCGATGATCGAGAAGTCGTCGGCCGTGTAGAGCTTGCCGGTGGCCGGGTTCTTGGCCTCCAGCAGCTGGGCGTATTCGTTGTAGCTCATCGCCTGGGCGGCGTCGATCTCCTTCTTGAGCAGCGCCTGCATGTCGAATTGCTGCTGGACCAGCGTGACGTCCTTGCCCGGGTCGATCCCGGCCTTGGTCATGCCCGCGAACAGTTCGAACTCGTTGCCGAAGCCCCAGTTGCCGACCTTCTTGCCCTTGAGGTCGGCGGCGGTCTTGATGCCGCTGTCCTTCCAGGCGACCTGGTACGTGCCGGAGCGCGCGAAGATCTGCCCGACGTCGGTGATCCCGGCGCCCTGCTCGCGCGAGGCCAGGGCTTTCGGCACCCAGGCGACCGCGTAGTCGGCCTTGCCCTGCGCGAGCACGGTCTGCGGAACGATGTCCACGCCGCCTTCGAGGAGCTGCACGTCGAGGCCCTGCTCCTTGTAGAAGCCCTGGTCGACGGCGGCGATGTAGCCGGCGAACTGGGCCTGGAAGAACCACTGCAGCTGCAGCTTGATCGGGGTCAGTGCGCCGCTGGCGCCGGGGGCGGGGGTGCTGGGGGAGTCCGCGGTGCCGCACGCGGTGAGCACAAGTACAGAAGCGGCAGCAATAGAGGCAAATATCCGGTTACGTCGCATTTTGTTCTCCGAGGTGGTGATGGGCGAACGGTGAGCGAGGACGAATCAGGAGCGGGCGGGGAACTCAGGCGATCAGCCGCTGACGCCACGGCATCGCCAGACGCTCCAGCAGGAGCGTCACGAGATAGAAGGTCAGCCCCAGAAGGCAGGCCCCAAAGACAAAGGCCCAGGCGCGGGGGTACGCCGTGAAGGCCGCCGCCGACGTGATCCTCGACCCGAGCCCGTCCTGCAGCCCGCCGAAGTACTCGGCCACCACGGCCGCGATCACGGCCAGGGACGACGCCTGCCGTAGCCCGGTGAACAGGTGCGACAGCGCGCCCGGCAGCCGCACCTTGACCGCGAACGTCCAGCCGCCGGCCGCGTACGTCCGCATCAGTTCCTGGTGCACCGGGTTGACCTCGCGGAGCCCGCGCAGCGTGTTCAGGAAGACCGGGAAGAACACCACGATCGCGGTGACCAGCCGGCGCGGGATGCTGCTGGTGGTCTCGAACATGTTGTTGAGGATCGGGGCCAGCGCGATGATCGGCAGCGCGTTGATCAGGGCCGCGAACGGCACCGAGATCTCGCCGAGGGCCCGGAACCGGCTGGCCGCGAGCGCCGCCAGCACCGCGGCCAGGGTGCCGCCGATCAGGCCGGTGAGCGCGTTGGCCCCGCTGGCCAGGGCTGCGTCCCAGACGTTGCCGCGCTGCTCGACCAGTTGCGCCCAGATCGCCGAGGGGGCCGGCAGGATGAACGGCGCGACCCGGCCGAGCTTGACGAACAGCTCCCAGAGGACCAGGGCGAGGATTCCCGTGATCAGCGGCGGCAGCAGGCGCCTCATCCGCGCAGCGCCTTCCGGACCTCGGTGATCTTCTCGAAGAACGCGGGGGACTGACGGCCGGTGTCGTCCCGGGAGGGGAGGTCGACGTCGATCGACGCGGTGATCCGGCCGGGGCGGGCCGACATCACCACCACCCGGTCCGAGAGGAACACCGCTTCCGAGATCGAGTGGGTGACGAAGACCGTGCTGGTCCCGGTCGTGGCGCAGATCGACAGCAGCTCGGACTGCAGGCGTTCCCGGGTCATCTCGTCGAGCGCGCCGAACGGCTCGTCCATCAGCAGCAGCGGCGGCTGTACGGCCAGGGCGCGGGCGATGGCGACGCGCTGCTGCATGCCGCCGGAGAGCTGACCGGGGTAGTGGCCGGCGAAGTCGGCCAGCCCGACCAGGGCCAGCATCTGTTCGGCGCGGGCCTTGCGCTCGGACTTGGCGACACCGCGCAGTTCCAGGGGGAGTTCGACGTTCTTGCGGACGGTGCGCCACTCGAAGAGGCCGGCCTGCTGGAAGGCGAGACCGTAGGCCTGTTCGCGCCGGGCCTGGTCGGCCGGCTTCCCGGCGACCGTGACGGTGCCGGTCGAGGCCGGGATCAGGTCGGCGATCAGCCGCAGCAGGGTGCTCTTACCGCATCCGGACGGGCCGATCAGCGACACGAACTCGCCGTCGGCGATCGTGAGGTCGACATCGGACAACGCCCGTACCTCATCGGATCTGCCTTGATTGAAGATCTTGTTGACACTGCTGATCTCAACCGCACTCACAGGGTGACCACCTCCACGTGGCGGCGGTGGCGCATCAGCGGCACCTCCAGCAGACTGACGGCGCCCGCGACGAGCAGGCCGAGCAGCGCCGCCCCGAGCATGGCCGTGTAGACCTTGGCGGGATCCGAGGTGGCCTCCCGGGAGTACTCGATGATCAGCCGGCCGATCCCGCCCCGGGTGCCGGTCGAGATCTCGCCGACCACCGCGCCGACCACGGCCGCCGCCCCGGCCAGGCGCAGCGCCGGGAACAGGTACGGCAGCGCGGCCGGGAAGCGGAGTTTGACCAGCGTGCGCCACCAGCCGGCGGCGTAGCTGCGCATCAGCTCCTCGCCACTGGCCGACGGTGACTGCAGGCCGCGCAGCATGCCGACGGCGATCGGGAAGAACGCCAGGTACGCGGCGATCACCGCGACGGTCGCCCACGGCGGCATGATGCTGCCGCCCCAGCCGGCCACCAGCGGCGCGAGCGCCACCAGCGGCACGGTCTGGGACAGAATGACGTACGGCAGAAGCCCGCGCTCGACGATCCGGAACCGCTGCATGGCCACGGCCAGGAGCAGTCCGACCACCGCACCGGCCAGGAAACCGGCGGCCGTGATGCCGAGCGTGAACAGGCAGGCGCGCAGCACCACCAGCCACACCGGGTCACCGCCGGTCAGTTCCGGACGGCTCAGGCGTTGCGCGATGGTCCACAGGTGTGGCATCGACAGGTCGTCGGCGCGCGGCAGGACCCGTACGCCGAAGAGAACCGTGCCCTCCGGGTTGCCGACCGCCTTGTAGCCCTCCCACAGCGCCGCCGCGACGAGGAGACCGGTCAGGATCGCGAGCGCGCGCCTCATGCGAACGCCGGAATGATCTTCTCGCCGTACGCGGCGAGGGTCTCCTCTTTTCCGTCGTGCTGCAGGTAGACGCCGAACTGGTCGACGCCCAGCTGCTTGAGCTCCGCCAGGCGCTTGACGTGGTTCTCGACCGGCCCGAGCACGCAGAACCGGTCGACGATCTCGTCCGGCACGAACGTGGTGTGGCTGTTGCCGGCCCGCCCGTGCTCGGCGTAGTCGTAGCTCTGCCGCGCCTTGATGTAGTCGGTCAGCGCCTGCGGCACCGCACCGGACGATCCGTAGCGGGCCACGATGTCGGCCACATGGTTGCCGACCATGCCGCCGAACCACCGGGTCTGGTCCCGTTGATGTTCCAGGTCGTCACCGACGTAGGCCGGCGCCGCGACGCAGAACTTGATGCTGTCGGGATCCCGGCCCTTCTCGGAGGCCGCCCTGCGGACCGCCTTGATCATCCACTCGGCGATGTCCGGGTCGGCCAGCTGCAGGATGTACCCGTCGCCGACCTCGCCGGTCAGGGCCAGAGCCTTCGGCCCGTACGCCGCGACCCACACCTCCAGGCGGCTCTCGGAGGCCCAGGCCAGCTGGATCTCGTTGCCGCGGACGTTCATCTTCTCACCGTTGGCCAGGCCCTTGATCACCTGCACGCTCTCGCGCAGCTGGCCCAGGGTCTGCGGGGTGAGCCCGAGGACGCGCAGCGCCGAGTCGCCGCGGCCGATGCCGCAGACGGTCCGGTTGCCGTACATCTCGTTGAGGGTCGCGAAGGTGGAGGCGGTGACCGTCCAGTCCCGGGTGCCCGGGTTGGTCACCATCGGGCCGACCACGATCCGTTCGGTCGCGGCCAGGATCGCCGAGTAGACGACGTACGGCTCCTGCCAGAGCACGTGCGAGTCGAACGTCCAGAAGTGGCTGAACCCGGCCGCCTCGGCCTTTTTGGCCCACTCGACCAGCGCGAGGGCGGGCGGGTCGTTCTGCATCACCACACCGATGTCCATGTGCGCCCCCTCTCAGAGCAGGTAGTCGGAGAGGCCGCGCGGGACGTACTTCCCGCGGCCGGGACGGCCGGTGTACTCGCCGTCCCGGGAGATGACCTCGCCACGGGACAGGACGGTGTCGACCTTGCCGTCGATCTCCCAGCCCTCCCAGGCCGAGTAGTCCATGTTCATGTGGTGCGTCTCGACGCTGATCCGGGTCCGCCCGTTCGGGTCGTAGAGCACGATGTCGGCGTCCGAGCCGGGCGCGATGATGCCCTTCTTCGGGTACATGCCGAACATCCGGGCCGGCGTGGTCGCGATCGTCTCCACCCAGCGGGCCAGGGACAGCTTGCCGTCGACGACACCCTGGTAGAGCAGGTCCACCCGGTGCTCGACGCTGCCGATGCCGTTCGGGATCTTGGAGAAGTCGCCGATGCCCATCTCCTTCTGATCCTTCATGCAGAACGGGCAGTGGTCGGTCGACACCACCGACAGGTCGTTGGTGCGCAGGCCCTGCCACAGGTCGGCCCGGTGGCTCTCCTTACCGCTGCGCAGCGGCGTCGAGCAGACCCACTTGGCGCCGTCGAAACCGGGCGCGCCGAGCTGGTCCTCCAGGGTCAGGTACAGGTACTGCGGGCAGGTCTCGGCGAACACGTTGCGGCCCAGGTCACGGGCGTTGCGGACCTGCTCCAGGGCCTTCGACGCGCTCAGGTGCACGATGTAGAGCGGACAGTCGGCGGCGACGCTGGCCAGCCAGATGGCCCGGCTGGTGGCTTCCGCCTCCAGCTCCTGAGGGCGCGTCAGACCGTGGAAGACCGGATCCGTCTCGCCACGTTCAAGAGCCTGCTTGACCAGTACGTCGATGGCCGGACCGTTCTCGGCATGCATCATGATCATGGCGCCGTTGTCGCGCGCCTTCTGCATCGCCCGCAGGATCTGCCCGTCGTCCGAGTAGAAGACGCCCGGGTAGGCCATGAACAGCTTGAAGCTGGTGATCCCCTCGCCGGCCACGAGCTGGTCCATGGCCTTGAGCGACTCGTCGTCGACCCCACCGACGATCATGTGGAAGCCGTAGTCGATGTGGCACTGGTCGGCCGTCTTGCCGTGCCAGGCGGCCAGCCCGTCCTGCACGACCTCGCCGTACCGCTGGATGGCGAAGTCGATGATCGTGGTGGTGCCGCCGATCGCCGCCGCCCTGGTGCCGGTGTCGAACGTGTCGCTGGCCTCGGTGCCGCCGAACGGCATCTGCATGTGGGTGTGCGCGTCGATCGCGCCCGGGATCACGTACTTCCCGGTCGCGTCGATGATCTCGGGCCCGTCCGGCGCCTGGCCGGGCGCGAAGAGCGCCACGATCGTCTCGCCGTCGATCAGCACGTCGGCGAGGGACGCGCCGGTCGGCCCGACGACCGTCCCGCCCTTGATCAGAATGCTCATGGTTGCACCAGCCCGTTGTAGCTGTCGGGCCGGCGGTCGCGGTAGAACTGCCAGCGCTCGCGGACCGTCTTGAGCAGGCTCAGGTCCAGGTCACGGACGATCAGCTCGGGGTTGTGGGTGTCACCGACCTCGCCCACGAACTTGCCCTCGGGGTCGACGAAGTACGTCTGCCCGTAGAAGTCGTTGTCCCCGAGATCCTCGACGCCGACCCGGTTGATCGCGCCGATGAAGTACTCGTTGGCCACCGCGCTGGCCGGCTGCTCCAGCTGCCAGAGGTACGACGACAGGCCGCGGCTGGTGGCCGACGGGTTGAAGACGATCTGCGCGCCGTTGAGGCCGAGCGCCCGCCAGCCCTCCGGGAAATGCCGGTCGTAGCAGATGTAGACGCCGACGCGGCCGACCGCGGTGTCGAAGACCGGGTAGCCGAGGTTGCCGGGACGGAAGTAGAACTTCTCCCAGAAGCCCTTGACCTGCGGGATGTGGTTCTTGCGGTACTTGCCGAGGTAGGTGCCGTCGGCGTCCAGGACGGCGGCCGTGTTGTAGAGGACGCCCTCCTGCTCCTTCTCGTACATCGGCAGGACCATCACCATGCCGAGCTCGGCGGCGAGGGCCTGGAAACGTTCGGTCGTCGGGCCGGGGATCGACTCGGCGTACTCGTAGAACTCGGCGTCCTGGACCTGGCAGAAGTACGGCCCGTAGAACAGCTCCTGGAAGCAGATGACCTTCGCGCCCTGGGCGGCGGCCTCACGGGCATAAGCCTCGTGCGCCTTGATCATGGATTCCTTGTCGCCCGTCCAATTGGTTTGGACGAGGGCGGCGCGGACGACATCGGTCGTCATTTGCGGCCCCTCTCATAGTCGATCTTGAGCACGCGCAGTGCGCCTTGAGCGCCTGTGATCGTGTGTCTACTCCCTGCAGTATCCCCAGCGCTAGAGCTAGCTGGCTCCGCTTCGCTCCGCGGCGATCGCCTTGTAACCGATGAGGAGGCAGGCGATTTCCCGCCACCCGCAAACCCCGCGTGCGTCGAAAAATCACCTGCCGCCTCATCGGCGGCGATCGCGGGGCTTGCTTCGTTGCGCCTGATGCCGTAGGACCTTAACGACACACATTCAGGCGAACAATTGCTGATACGTAACCGATTGTTTCGGAGAGGTAATTTGCTTCCGCTGATCACCGGGGCGGTCGAGGACCGCAGCGCCCGGGGAATCGCCGCGGCCGTGAGCCGATTGATCACCGCCGGTCGATTGCCGGCGGGCGAGCGGCTGCCCACCGTGCGCGCCGTCGCCGGGTCCCTCGGCGTCAGCCCGACGACGGTCAGCGAGGCCTGGCGCAACCTCACTCTGGCCGGGGCCATTCAAACCCGGGGAAGATCCGGGACGTACGTGTCCGGGCCCGCCCCGCCGCGCTTCACCCGCCTCGGCCGCGCGCCCGTCGCCCTCGCGCTGGACCTGTCCACCGGGGTCCCCGACCCGGCCCTGCTGCCCGATCTGAGCGACGCGCTGCGCGGGATCGGCGACGGCCGGTGGGCCGGCAGCTACCTCGACGAGCCGGTGCTGCCCGGGCTGGAGGAGGTGCTGCGCGAGCGGTGGCCGTTCCCGCCCGAGCGGCTCACCGTGGTCGACGGCGCCCTGGACGCGCTGGACCGGATCGTCGCCACCACCCTGCGCTACGGCGACCACGTGCTCGTCGAGAACCCGGCCTTCCCGCCCCTGCTCGACCTGCTCCAGGCCGTCGGCGCGACGGTCATCGGGGTGCCGCTGGACGACACCGGGCTCGACCCCGAGGTGCTGCGCCAGCTGGTCGCCGAGCGCCGGCCGGCCGCCCTGTTCCTGCAGCCCCGGGCCCAGAACCCGACCGGCGCCAGCATGACCGCGAAACGGGCCGCGACGATCGCCCGGATCCTGCGGGACGCGCCGCACCTGCTCGTGGTCGAGGACGACCACGCCGGGGACATCGCCGGTGCACCACCGGTCAGCCTCGGGACGTACCTGCCCAAGCGGGTCGTGCACGTGGCCGGCTTCGCCAAGTCGCACGGGCCGGACCTGCGCCTGGCCGCGATCGGGGGACCGGCCGCGGTCGTCGAGCAGGTGATCGAGCGGCGGCTGCTCGGGCCCGGCTGGTCCAGCCGGCTCCTGCAGGCCGTCCTGCTGGACCTGCTGACCTCGGAGAAGGCCGTCGACCAGGTCGCCGCGGCCCGCCGGATCTACGCGGAGCGACGGACCGCCCTGCTCGGCGCGCTGCGGGAGCGCGGGGTGACGGCGTCCGCGGCCGACGGCATCAACCTGTGGATGTCCGTTCCTGATCAGCAGAACGCGATGGTGGCGCTGGCCGCGCACGGGATCGGGGCCGCCCCCGGAGCACCGTTCTGCGTCACCCCGCTCGGCGGCGATCACCTGCGGCTCACCGCCGGGCTGGTCGCCGGCGGACACGACGACCTGGCCGACGCGCTCGCCTCGGCCGCCTTCCAGACCAGCCGCGGCAGCGGTCCCCGAGGACGCGGCCACCCCCGAGGTCTCATGTAAGGAGCTCCGATGTCTCTTCTCGACCGTCACCGCGCTGTCATGCCGGCCTGGATGCCGGTGTACTACGGCGACGACGCGCTGGAGATCGTCTCCGGCTCCGGCCGGCGGGTCACCGACGCGAACGGGCGCTCCTATCTGGACTTCTTCGGCGGCGTGCTGACCACGATGGTCGGTTACGACATCGCCGAGATCAGCGATGCCGTACGGGAGCAGCTCGGCACCGGCGTGGCCCACACCTCGACGCTCTACCTGATCCGGCGGCAGGTCGAGCTGGCCGAGAAGATCGCCCGGGTCTCCGGCATCCCGGACGCGCGGGTCTTCCTGACCAACTCCGGTTCCGAGGCCAACGAGTGCGCGCTGCTGTTCGCCACCAACGCGCGCCGGTCCAACCAGATCCTGGCGATCAAGAACGGATACCACGGACGTACGTTCGCGACGATGGCCGTCACCGGGCACCGCGGCTGGTCGTCGAGCTCGCTCAGCCCGCTCGTCGTGCACTGGCTCGCCTCGGGCGACCGGCTGCGCGGACGCATGGCCGGGATGTCCGATCAGGATCTGCTCGACGCGGCCGTCGACGACCTGCGCGAGGTGCTCGCCACGGTCACCGCGGGTGACGTGGCCGGGCTGATCGCCGAACCGATCCAGGGTGTCGGCGGGTTCGTCCGCGGCCCCGACGGGCTCCTCGGGGCGTACCGGAAAGTCCTGGCCGAACACGGCATCCTGCTCATCGCCGACGAGGTGCAGACCGGCTGGGGCCGGACCGGCGATCACTTCTGGGGCTATCAGGCCCACGGCGTGACCCCGGACCTGATCACGTTCGCCAAGGGGATCGGCAACGGCTTCGCGCTCGGCGGCGTGGTCGGCCGGGCCGAGATCATGAACGCGGTGCCGGCGACCAGCTTCTCCACGTTCGGGGGCAACCCGATCAGCGCGGCCGCCGGGAACGCGGTCCTCGACTACGTCCTCTCGCACGACCTCCAGGAGAACGCGCGGCGGGTCGGTTCCCTGCTCCTCGACGGCTTGCGCCGGCTCTCGTACGGCGTCCTGGCCGACGTCCGGGGCCGCGGCCTGATGATCGGCCTGGAGTTCGTCCGCCCGGGCACGATCGAACCCGACCCGGTGACCACCACGCGGGTCTTCGACCTGTGCCGGGTCGGCGGGCTGCTGGTCGGCAAGGGCGGCCTCTACGGCAACGTGCTGCGGCTCGGGCCGCCGCTGACCCTGACCGAGGCCGAGGCCCGCGAGGGCCTGGCCATCCTGACCGACGCCGTCGCCACCGCCGACGCCGAGTCCCGCATCGCCTGACCCTCCCGCTCCAGCTGGTGCTGAGGGCTGCCTCGCGGGGCCCGGGACAGCCGTCAGTGCCAGCCGGCCGGCTCGCGCCGGCCGGATGCCCGCGCCGGGCCTGGTGTTCAGCGCTTTCGTGGCGGCCTCGATCAAGTTTTGTCGGCGGCTCGCGAACTTTTGCTTGTTCTGAAGAAACTTGGCTTCACTCCGGACGAAACTTCTCGGTAACGTCGCTCGCGCATATCGATTTATCGATAGAGGGGGCCGCAATGAAGCCGTCACTCAGCCGCCGCCAACTTCTCGGTGCCGCCGCCGCGGCGGGCGCCGCCACGACGATCGCCGTTCCGTCCGCCGCCACCGCCCACGGGGGCGGCGCGATCCACCGAGTTCCCCAGGACCGGATCAGCGTGCAGCTCTACACGCTGCGCGACCAGCTCGGCATCAACCTGGAGGCGAGCCTCGCCGAGCTCGCCGCGATCGGCTACACCCGGGTGGAGCACGCCGGGTTCGTCGGCCGCACCGCCGCGCAGTTCCGCGCCGCCCTGGACGCGGCCGGCATCCGCGCCACCTCCGGCCACGTCGGCATCCCGCAGCCGTTCGACGCCGCCACCTGGCAGCGCGCACTGCAGGACGCCGCCGTCGTCGGCAACAAGTTCATCGTCCACCCGTTCTTCGGGCAGGGCGCCAACGGCCCGATCCGGGACGCCGCCGTCTACCGGGCGTTCGCCCGCGACCTCAACAAGGCCGGTGAGCTGGCCCGCCGGGCCGGGCTCAGCTTCGGCTACCACAACCACCAGGCCGAGTTCCTCCGTCAGGACGGGACGAACCTGACCGGCTTCGACATCCTGACCTCCGAGACCGACCCGCGGCTGGTGCACCTCGAGGTGGACCTGTTCTGGGCGTTCCGGGGCGCGCACGACCCGGTCGACCTGATCGCCGAGCACCGCGGGCGGATCAAGCAGGTGCACGTCAAGGACCTGAACGTGGCCGGCAGT
Organism: Actinoplanes sp. HUAS TT8; assembly: GCF_051380535.1. Classification (NCBI taxonomy): domain Bacteria; kingdom Bacillati; phylum Actinomycetota; class Actinomycetes; order Micromonosporales; family Micromonosporaceae; genus Actinoplanes; species Actinoplanes sp. HUAS TT8. The sequence continues at coordinate 1,182,465 of NZ_CP195646.1, forward strand.
TTCGCCGACCCGGGCGACGGCCTGATCGACTTCGGCCGGATCTTCCAGCGGTCCCGCGAGGCCGGCCTGGTCGAGTACATCGTGGAACGGGACGACGCCGGGACGCCCCCGCGGACTCCGGCGGAGGCGCTGGTCACGGCTCGGCGCGGATACACGTACCTCGCGGGATTGAGATTCTGATGTCTTCTTTCACCAGGAAGCTGATCGGCATTGCCGGAGTGGCCGTGCTGGCCACCCCGGCCGTGGCCGTGGCCCACCCGGGTCACGAGTTGCCGCCCTCGTCCGATTTCCAGAAGGTCACCCTGGACGACTTCCCGGGTGAGCCGATCGCGCTCGCCGTGCTGCCCGACCGCCGGGTGCTGCACACCGCCCGCTCCGGCGAGGTGCGCATCCACGAGCCGTCGACCGGCCGCAACGTGCTCGCCGCGAAGATCCCGGTCTACCTGCACGACGAGGAGGGCGTGCAGGGCGTCGCGATCGATTCCGACTTCGAGCACAACAAATGGGTCTACATCTACTACTCGCCGGTGCTGAACACGCCGGTCGACGACCCCACCACGCCGACGGTCAACGAGGGCGACGCGCCCTCGGAGGGCACCGCGGCCGACTTCGCGCCGTTCAAGGGCGTGATGCGGCTGTCCCGGTTCAAGCTGAGCGGCAACACGCTGCGGCTGACCACCGAGCAGAAGATCATCGAGGTCGCCACCGACCGCGGCATGTGCTGCCACGTCGGCGGCAAGATCGACTTCGATCGCTCGGGGAACCTGTTCCTGTCGACCGGCGACGACACCAACCCGTTCTTCTCCAGCGGGTACGCGCCGCTCGACGAACGGGCGAACCGCAACCCGGCCTTCGACTCCCAGCGGACCGCCGGCAACACCAACGACCTGCGCGGCAAACTGCTGCGGATCAAGGTCGGCAGCCACGGCGGGTACACGATCCCGCGCGGGAACCTGTTCCGGCCGGGCACCCCGAAGACCCGGCCCGAGATCTACGCGATGGGCCTGCGCAACCCGTTCCGGTTCACCCTCGCGCCCGACTCCGACACGGTCTACCTGGCCGACTACTCGCCGGACGCGCAGGCCGCCGATCCGTTGCGCGGACCGGCCGGGCAGGGGCGCTGGATGGCCATCGACAAACCGGCCAACTACGGCTGGCCGTACTGCGTGGCGCCGGACCAGCCCTACGTCGACTACGACTTCGCCACCGGCGTCTCCGGCGCGCCGTTCAACTGCGCCGCCCCGGTCAACGAATCGCCGCACAACACCGGCCTGCGCCGTCTGCCGCCGGTGGAGAAGGCCGAGATCATTTACTCGTACGGCGCCAGCTCCGCCTGGCCTGAGCTGGGCACGGGCGGCATCGGGCCGATGGGCGGGCCGGCCTACGACTACGACGCCCGTTCGCGGTCGCGGGTCAAGTGGCCGTCCTCGTTCGACGGGCTGCCGCTGTTCGCCGAGTGGACGCGCGACTACGTCAAGGCGTTCCACCTCGACCGGCGTAACCAGGTCACGCAGATCGACCCGGTGCTGCCCGAGATCGTCTTCGACAACCCGATGGACCTGGAGTTCGGGCCGGACGGCGCGCTCTACGTCCTGGAGTACGGCGACGGCTACTTCAGCGAGAACCCGGACGCCCAGCTGGCCCGGATCGACTACGTGCGCGGCAACCGCACGCCGATCCCGCGGGCCAGCGCCAACCCCGGCAACGGGCAGGCGCCGCTGACCGTGCGGTTCTCCAGCGCCGGAACCGTGGACCCGGACGGGGACGCGCTGCGGTACGCGTGGGACTTCGACGCCGACGGGCGGGTGGACTCGACCGAGCTGAACCCGGTCCACACGTACACGGTGAACGGCAATTATCGTCCGACGCTGAAGGTCACCGACAGCACCGGGCGCTCGGCCTCGGCCGAGGTGATCCTGCCCGTCGGAACGGCGGCGCCGCAGGTCACGTTCGTGACACCGGTGGCCGGGCAGCCGTTCGCGTTCGGCCAGACGGTGAACTACGAGGTCACCGTCGCCGATGACGCGCCGGTGGACTGCGCCCGGGTCACCGTGACCTACATCCTCGGTCACGACCAGCACGGGCATCCACTGTCGACGTCGTCCGGCTGCACCGGCTCGATCACCACGTTCGTCGACGCCGGTCACGCCGGGGCCGACAACCTGACGGCGGTGTTCGTCGCGTCCTACACGGACACCGGCACACCGCCCCAGACCGGATCGGCCACGGTCGTGCTCACCCCGAGCGCCTGAGATCGCCCGTCACCGGGAGGCACCGGCCGGTGTCTCCCGGTGACATGGGCGGCTACCTTGTCCTTCATGGACGTAGGGGATCTGACCGAGACCGAACGTCTGGTCTGGGACGCGTTCGCGGCCGGGGAGCGGATCGATCTCGCCGCCCGTCCGGACCGCCGGGTCCGGGCCGAGGTGCTGCGCGCGCTGGCGCTGGGCGCGCGACCGGCCGAGCCCGGGCACCTGCCGGCCCTGCGGATCGCGGGCGCCGTGGTCACCGGGTCGCTGCGGCTCACCTACGCCGACATCGGCGTCCCGATCACCATCTGCGACTCCCGGGTCGAGGAGCCGATCCTGGTCTACGGCGCCCGGCTGCGACGACTGACCCTGCACGGCACCGAGCTGCCCGGGCTGGAGGCCCAGGGCGTCACGGTGGAGAACGGGATCGACCTGAGCAGCGCCGTCGTGACCGGCCCGATCTCCCTGGTCGGCGCCCACATCGACGGTGTCCTGCTGCTCGACGGCGCCCGGGTCACCGGCGGCCCGATCGCGCTCGACGCCACCCACCTCACGGTCGACCGGTCGATCTTGGCCCGCAAGGGCTTCGAGTGCCACGGCGAGCTGCGCCTGGGCGGGGCCGAGGTCACCGGCTCGGTCCGGTTCGACGGCGCCTTCCTGGACAACCCCGGCGAGTGGGCCGTGCAGGCACAGGGCCTGCGGGTCGGCGCGGTGCTCGACTTCTCGTCCGGGGCCCGGGTGGCCGGCGGCATCCGGCTGAGCAACGCGGTGGTCGGCAGCGTCCTGGCGCTGCGGGGCACCGTGCTGACCGATCCCCGGCACGGCGAGTCCTTCGACCTGCGCAACCTGGAGGCGGCCGAGGCGATCCTGCACTTCGGTGCGCCGGTGCCGGGCCGGGTCGACCTGCGGTATGCGCGGATCGGCCTGCTCCGCGACGAACCGTCGTCCTGGCCGGCCGAGATGAACCTGGACGGCTTCCGCTACGAGATCATCGCCGGATCGGTGCCGGTCACCGAACGTCTGCGCTGGCTGCGGCTCGACCCGGGCGGTTTCCGGCCCCAGGTCTACGGCCGGTTGGCCGCCGTCTACCAGGCCGCCGGGCGCGACGACGACGCCCGGATCGTCCGGCTGGCCGGCGAGCGCCGCCGCCGCGAGTCGCTGCCCCGGACCGGCCGGCTGTGGAGCTGGCTGCAGGACCTGACCGTCGGCTACGGCTACCGGCCCCGCCGGGCCGGCGCCTGGCTGCTCGCGCTGCTCGCCCTCGGCTGGGCCGTCTTCGCGGCCGTGCCGCCCCGGGCCGCCGAGGCACCCAAGGCGCCCGAGTTCCACGCCCTGGCCTACGCCGCCGACCTGCTGATTCCCGTGGTGGACCTGGGGCAGCAGTCGGCCTACCTGCCGGTCGGCTGGACCGCGTGGATCGCCTACCTGCTGATCGGGGCCGGACTGCTCTTCGCGACCACGGCCGCGACCGGCATCGCTCGCCGCCTCCGCCGCGACTGACCTCTTTCATGACCTCGATCACAGGTGCGTTGTCGGTCAGAGTTCATGATCCCTTGGTTGACACCAACGCTCCGTAATCATTTGATTACTCAAACGGTTGTTTTAGGAAACACGGGGTTAACGAAAGCGGAAGCTTGTACACGTTGCGTTTGCTGTCTGGCCCCAGGGTGGTCCGACCATTCACGATCAGGCCGTGACTGAAACATCCGTGATCCTCGCGCTGGTGGTCGTGACGGCACTCGCCTTCGACTTCACCAACGGGTTCCACGACACGGCCAACGCGATGGCCACCTCCATCGCCACCAAGGCCCTGCGGCCACGAACCGCTGTCGCCCTCTCCGGAATCCTGAATCTGGTCGGCGCGTTCCTCTCGGTCGAGGTCGCCCTCACCGTCACCAACGCGGTCGTGAAGATCCAGGACAAGTCCGGCGCCCCCAAGGCCGAACTGCTCGCCCACGGCGGGTCCGGGCTACTGCTGATCGTGCTCGCCGGCCTGGTCGGCGGCATCGTCTGGAACCTGCTGACCTGGCTGGTCGGCCTGCCCTCGAGCTCCTCCCACGCGCTGTTCGGCGGCCTGATCGGCGCCACGGTGGCCGGGCTCGGCTGGGCCGGGGTCAACTGGAACGGCGACGGATCCAAGCTCGACGGGGTCGTCGGCAAAGTGCTGCTGCCCGCCGTGCTGTCACCGGTCATCGCCGCCCTCGTCGCGGCCGCCGGCACCTGGCTGATCTTCAAGGTCACCAACGGGATCGCGGCCCGATTCACCGACCGCGGCTTCCGCTGGGGCCAGATCGGCTCGGCGTCACTCGTCTCGCTCGCCCACGGCACCAACGACGCGCAGAAGACCATGGGCGTCATCACGCTCGCCCTGATCGCCAGCGGCGACTGGAGCGACACCAAGAACATCCCGCTCTGGGTGAAAGTGGCCTGCGCGCTGGCCATCGCCCTCGGCACCTACCTCGGCGGCTGGCGGATCATCCGCACCCTGGGCAAGGGCCTCACCGACATCAACCCGCCGCAGGGCACCGCCGCGCAGTCCGGCGCGGCCGCGGTCATCCTGGCCTCCAGCCAGCTCGGCTTCGCGCTCTCCACCACGCACGTCGCCACCGGCTCGGTGCTCGGCTCCGGCCTCGGCCGGCCCGGCGCCACCGTGCGCTGGGCGGTCGCCGGGCGGATGGTCGCCGCCTGGCTGATCACCCTGCCCGCGGCCGGCCTGATCGGCGCGGCGATGTGGTGGATCGGACACCTGATCGGCGGCCTGGCCGGGGCGATCGTGGTGTTCCTGCTGCTGGTCGCCGCGTCCGGGGCGATGTGGCTGCGCTCGCGCACCCAGCAGGTCTCGGCCGACAACGTCAACGACGACTGGGAGGCCACGCCGTCGGCGTCGACCGCCACGGCCAGCCCGGGCGTGCTGGTCACCGCGGCGGACTCCCCGGGGCACAGCGTGGACACGACGCTCCCGGAAACAGCGGACAGCAACCCGGCCCCTGTGGCCACGGCGAACTGAGCGGGGACCAGAGATGCACAACCTCGGATTCGCGCTGGACGGCGCGTGGCGGGTCCTGCTCGCCGGACTGATCCTCGGCGCCGGGCTGCCGGTGCTGTTCGCCCTCGGCATCCGGTCGCTGGCCTGGGGTGCCGGGGAGGCCTCGGTCAACACCTCCGGCGTCACGCCGGGGACCCGGCGGCCGATCGGCACGGCGGTGGGCTACCTGCTGTTCGCGGTGGTCGTGGTGGGCGTTCTGCTCGGGCTGACCTTCATCGTGGCGTCCGGCTTCGGGAACAAGCTCAGCTTCGAACACATCTACCCGACGATCGTCCCCAAGTAGGGGGTTCGGGCCGGCGGCGTCGCGGGGCCGGGCGTCCATTGTTTGAGGCGCGGGCATCTGCCGTACCCAAATCGGCATTTGACTTTGATCGTGCGACGGCCCGGCGGCGAACCGCCGGGCCGTCTCTATGTCGGATCCCGTGGGATCCGTGGCGGACGAGGAACGCCGGGGCCTCAGGCGAGGCTGCGAGCCAGCACGCCGATGTCGGACTGGTCGGTGAACAGGCCGTCGATGCCGGTGCGGAGGAAGGTGATCTGCTCGTCGATCGCCTTGCCGTACCCGTTCGGGTCGGTGCCGACCCTCAGCTCGGCCGGGAGGAACGTGTTCTCGGCGCGGAACGTGTACGGGATGACCTTGAGGCCGGCCTTGTGCGCGTCCTTGACCAGGCTGGTCGCGGTGGCCAGGGTGCCGTCCGCGTTGCGCGGGATGATCTGGCTCTTGTCCGGGCCGAGCCCGTCCACGTACTCCGACAGCTCCTTGAGACCGGCCGGGGTCAGGTAGTCGGCGTAGGTGCGGGAGTCGTTGAACGGCGTGCCGGCCGCGCTGCTCAGGAACACCAGCGGAACCTCGACCCGGTAGTGGTCGGCCAGGTTCTTCAGGTTCTTCGCCTCGAACGACTGGATGAAGACCTTCGCGCCGCGGCGGTCCAGGCCGTTACGGCGCAGGATCTTCACCAGCGGGGTCTCCAGTTCGAGCCCGATGTTGCGGAAGAACGTGGGGTGCTTCGTCTCCGGGAAGACGCCGATGTCCCGGCCCAGCTCCTTGACCAGGCGCTTACGCAGGTCCAGCAGCTCCTGGAAGGTCGGCACCTCGAACAGGCCGTCGAACAGGGTGTTGTGCTGGCGGGTGCCCGGGATCCGCTCGACGGCCCGCAGCGTCTTCAACTCGGCCAGCGTGAAATCCTGCGTCCACCAGCCGGTGACGCTGACCCCGTCGAGAACCACCGTGCGCTTGCGGTCGGCGAACTCCGGGTGCGACGCGACGTTCGTGGTGCCGCCGATCTCCGGCTCGTGGCGGCAGACCAGGACACCGTCCTTGGTGCTGACCAGGTCCGGCTCCATGTAGTCGGCGCCCATGCGGGCGGCCAGCTCGTACGACGCCAGGGTGTGCTCGGGGCGGTAACCGGACGCGCCCCGGTGGCCGACGACCAGCGTCTGCTTCGAGGAGTGGTTGCCCGGCTTGTCGTGCGCGAACGCGGGAGAGGCGACGGCCCCACCCAGCGCCGGCGCGGCGGCGGCCACCGCGCCGAAGCGCAGCACCTGACGGCGATCTGCCACGTTCTTCCTCCACGGATTCCTGATCCCGGCCCTGGTGGCCGGGCGCTTGGCGCCGGCCTGCACGGCCGGCTTCGGCACCGGCCCGAGTGGCCGGCTTGATTTCGGCCTGGCTGGCCGGCTTTGGCTTCGGCCTGGCTGGCCGGGGTTGCCCTTCCGGCCTGGATGACCGGATTCACCGAGAGGCAGTCCAGATGACGGATTCGTCGCCCGAGCGACGATCTCGTGGCGTGTCCGCGAACGCCCGGCCAATGCTGTTCACCGGGTGTCCGACATCGGCAGGTGTATATCGGTCGGCCGGTTTGTGCGGTCGTTCAGGACATGAGGACCTCGCTCAGTCGGCGGGCCTCGCGGACCAGGCGCGAACCGTTCTTCCGGCCCGCGACGGCGGCCAGTCCCGGCAGCTCGACGTGGGCTCGGGGCCCGGTGCCGGCCGGCTCCGGCAGTCCGGCGTGGGCTCGGATCGTGGCGGCGGCCCCGGTGGCGACCTCCAGCAGGTCGGGCAGGCCGCGCGGGGCGACCGGGAGCAGGATCGGCAGCGCGGCCGCGAGCACCTCCCACACCGCGGCCGCGGCGCCGGCCCGGTGCGCGTCGGCGAGCGCGGCCGCGACCCGGGGCACCTTGATGACGGCGTCCCGGCCCAGCGCGCCCAGCTCGGCGCCGACCGCCCCGGCGAACGGCTCCGGCCGCGCGGCCAGGGTCAGGAACGCGTCGACGGCCGCGACCCGGTCCGCCTCGAAGCGGGCGGCCAGCCCGTAGACCACGGCGAGCGCCATCGCCGGGCCGAACGGGCCGCCCGCCTCGGCCAGCATCGGCAGCAGGGACGCGTCCCGGTCGTCCTGGTCGGCGAGCGCGGCCAGGTCGGGCAGCGCCCAGGCCGCGGTCACCTCCCGGTGGTGCGGCAGCGTCATGACCAGGACGTCGCGCCGGTAGCCGCCGCCGGAACCCCACTGCGGCCGCGGGGAGTGGGACAGCGTGGTCAGCGGAGCCTCCAGGACCAGGCCGGGGCCGTCCGACCGGGTGGGGTCGAGGTTCGCCATCACCCGGTCGACGGCCAGGCCCTTCTGCTGGAAGCGGGTGCTGACCGGCGCGGGCAGGCCGCCCGTGGCCAGCCACTCGGCCAGCTGGCGGCCCCGCGACGAGGTCAGACGTCCGGCCCGGGGCAGCGCCGACCGGTCGATCACGACCCGCAGCAGCGCCTGCTCGAAGTCGATCGGCCACGGCTCCCAGCCCTCCGCCTCGGCCCGGGCCAGCCGGTCGGTCAGCACCGCCGCGTCCAGGCTGCCGTCGACCCGGGTCGGCGTGGCCAGCACCAGCGGAACCGGGCCGGCCGGCCAGCGCTCGGCCGCCTCGGCCAGCCGCAGGGCCAGCACGTCGCCGGGCGTGTGGATCAGGGAGGCGTCGGTGCCGTCGTAGATCGCCGCCCAGCGGACTCGGGCCGCCATCGGGGCGTCGGCGCCGTCCAGGATCGCCCGGACCGTCTCGCCGAGGAAGACCCGTCTGGTCCAGCCGAAGCCGGTCGACAGCTGGGGCAGCACCGGCCGCAGGCCCGTGGCCAGGGCCGCCCGGTCGCCCGCGCCGAAGGTGATCAGTGCGGCCAGCACCCGCTCCCAGCCGACCGAGGTCTCCTCGTGGAGCAGCCCGATGATCTCCTCGGCCAGCTCGGCCGGGCTCCCGATGGGCGGCGGCATCGGCACCGCCTCCCCGGCGACCGCGGGCAGGACCGGGACAGCACCCCCGAGCGATGCCGCGACGGCACCTCCGAGCAGGCCTGCGGCAGAACTCCCGGGCCGGGCCGTGGCGGCGGCCCCGGGCCGGGCCGGATCGGGCGTCGTTGCCGGGGTCAGGCGGCCGATCGCCGCCCGGGCCAGCTCGCGCACATCGAGCGACGGATGCCAAAGCCCGGCCGCGACCGCCTCGGCGATCTCGGCGGCGTGGGCCGGCTCGCGCCCGGCGACCCGCTCCAACCAGGAGAGTTGGGCCTGGGCCAGGGCTTTCTCCTTACGGACGAGAACCCCCGGGCTGGCCTCCAGCAGGATCGACAGGTCGAGCCGCCCGGCGTCGTCGACCGCCCGCAGCGCCCGCTGGGCCAGGCCGGCCACCGGCGACGGCGCGCCCGGCAGCAGCAGGCCGTAGTCGACGGCGTGGCCGGCCATCTCGGCCTCGGTCGGCGCCAGCTCGTCGTGCAGCAGCGCGAAGGTCCGCAGGTAGGCCGGCTTGTCGCCGTGCCTTAGCCGGTCGATCGTCGCGTCGAGAACGGTCCCGCGGTCGAGCCGGCCCTCCGCGACCAGCCGTGCGACCGCCGGGACGAACATGGGGACGGAGCCGAAGCCCTCCCCGGCCCGCCACTCGCGCCTGAGCTCGGAGGCGAGGCCGTCGAACGCGAACACGGCGGGCAGCAGATCGTCCAGCCACGGATCGTCCCGCAGCCGGTCGGTGAGCCCGGCCCCGCCGTCGTGCAACGCCCCCAGCCAGCCGCGGAGCACGCCCTCGGTGACCGGTGGCCGGACCGCGGCCTCGTGCAGCAGGGCGGCGACGAACTGCCACTCGGTGCGTTCCGGCCCGGACGGACGGATCCGCCCGGCCAGGCGCAGGCCGAGGTCGCCGAGCCAGGGGAGCTGCCGGGCGCGGGCGATGCCGAGGAACTCGGCGATCGGGACGCCCGGCCAGTCCAGCACGCCGGGGCGGCCGATCACCGTGGCGGCCCGGGCGGCGGTCGGCTGGCAGGCGATCGCGGCCAGCGCGACGACCTGGCCCGGGCGGGGCGAATCCCACCAGTCGTCCTGCTTCAACGCCTTGACCGCGGTGGTCAGGGCGGGGGCGAACGCCAGCCGATCCGCCTCCGGCGTGGCCAGCAGTAGCGGCACCAGACCGGCCGGCCGGTCGGCGTGCTCCAGGATCAGCGCCCAGTTCAATGCGGACATGCGGCCACCCTAGATTCGGGGTCCGACAAAATCCGGGGCGCCCGTACGATCGGGGCGTGCCCGGCTCCCTGAGTTCGCTTCTGGCGGAACCGCGTCCTCCCGGCGCCCCACCGGTAGGCCCGCGGGACTGGACACTGGTCGTGGTGTGCGCGCTCACCGCCGTACTGGAAGGGGTCTTTCGTCCGGATCTTCCGGGTGGGGTGGTCGCGCCGATTCTCGCCGTGGCGCTGACTCCGGCGCTGCTGATCCGGCGTGGTCGCCCGCTGCTCGCGGTGACCGTCGCGTTCGGGGCGACGCTTGTCGCGCCGATCTTCACCGGCAACGTCCCGCCGGAGGAGTATTCGCTGGTCTACCTGCTTTTCCTGCTCTACTCGCTGTTCCGCTGGGGTTCCGGTCGCGAGGCTGCGCTGGGGCTGGCCGTGATCGTCGTCAAGCAGGTCGTGTCGTTCGGGTTCGGCCAGGTCAACGCGAGTGACACGGTGGGCGGGACGGCGCTGTCGCTCGCTGTCCTGGCGATCGGTGCCGCCGTCCGTTTCCGCGGCGGCGCCCGGGCCCGCCAACTGGAGCAGGTGCGGCTGAAGGAGCGCGAGCGTCTGGCCCGTGACCTGCACGACACGGTGGCGCACCACGTCTCCGCGATGGCCATCCGCGCGCAGGCCGGCCTGGCCACGGCCGCCGCCAATCCGGAGGCGGCGATGGATGCCCTGCGCCTGATCGAGAGCGAGGCCAAGGAGGCGCTGACCGAGATGCGTACGGTGATCCGCGCGCTGCGCACCGACGATCCGGACGCGCCGAAGCTGGCCGACCTGCCCGGTCTGTCGGCCGGCGCCGGGCCCGAGGTCGCCGTCGAGGTCGGCGATGACCTGGGCACTGTTGCTCCGGCGGTGGGCGCCGCGATCTACCGGATCGCCCAGGAGGCGGTCACCAACGCGCGGCGGCACGCTCGGGGCGCCACCCGCATCCTGGTTCGCGTGATGGCCGAAAAGGATCAGGTTCGTCTGTTGGTCACCGACGACGGTGCTCCGGCCAAGGACAAACCGATCGAGGGGTACGGCGTCAGCGGCATGCACGAGCGCGCCGAACTGCTCGGCGGCACGTGCACGGCCGGCCCGGGACCCGAGCGCGGCTGGCACGTGGAGGCGGTGCTTCCGGCGTGACCGTCCGTGTGCTGGTCGCGGACGATCAGGAGATCGTCCGTACCGGATTGGCCATGATCTTGAATGCCCATCCGGACATCCGGGTGATCGGCGAGGCCGCGAACGGTCACCAGGCGGTCGAACTGGCTCGCCGCCTGCGCCCGGACGTGTGCCTGCTGGACATCCGGATGCCCGGCGTCGACGGCATCCAGGCCACCCGTGAGCTGGCCGGACCCGGCGTGACCGACCCGATCGCGGTCGTCGTGATCACCACGTTCGATCTGGACGAGCACGTGTACGCGGCGTTGCGCGCCGGGGCCCGGGGCTTCCTGCTCAAGGAGGCGGGCTCCGAGCTGCTCGGGCAGGCCGTCCGGGCGGCCGCCGCGGGGGACGCGCTGATCGCCCCGGCGGTGACCGCGCGACTGCTGCGGGCCTTCGCGCGCGCGGGGCAGGGTGGTGTGCTGCGGCAGCCGCCGGACGGCCTGACCGAGCGGGAGGAGGAGGTGCTGATGGCCGTGGCCGCCGGGCGGACCAACAGCGAGATCGCGGCCGACCTCTACATCGGCCTCAGCACCGTGAAGTCGCACGTGGCCAGCCTGATGGCCAAGCTCAAGGCCCGGAACCGGGTCGAGATCGCCATGTGGGCATACGAGACCGGGCGGCGGTAACCGGCCGAAAGTACGGTTCGGATCCCCTTCCAAAGAAGGGTGGGTACCCGTCTTCGGACCGGTGTCGCGGGCCTCGGCGGCGGCCACCATCGACGCATGACGACGAATACGGGAGCCTGGCGCATTCCGGCGGCGCTGATCGCGCTCAGCCTGGTGCCCTCGATCGCCGGGGTGTACCGATTGGACCAGCTGGCCACGAACGCACCGGTCACCACGGAGAACGCACGCTTCTTCGACATGCCGGGGCCAGTCGTCGCGCACATCCTCGCCGCGATTCTGTACTGCGTGCTCGGTGCGTTCCAGTTCCAGCCGGCGTTCCGGCGACGACGGCCCGGTTGGCATCGGGCCGCCGGGCGGATCCTGGTGGCGGCCGGGCTGATCGTGGCGGTCAGCGGTCTGTGGATGGCGGTCTTCTACGACCTGCCGCCGGTCGACGGCGTGATCGTGGAGGTCACCCGGCTGATCGTCGGGAGCGTGATGATCGTGGCGCTGGTGCTGGCCGTGGTGACGATCCGGCGGCGTGACGTCGCGAGCCATCGGGCCTGGATGATCCGGGCCTACGCGCTCGCCCAGGGCGCGGGCACGCAGGTCTTCACCCATCTGCCGTTCGCCTTCGCCGGGGTGGCGCCCGGCGTGGGCGGTCGGGCGGTCGCGATGGCCGCCGGGTGGGTCCTCAACATCGTCGTCGCCGAGTGGATCATTCGTGGCCGGCCGGGTTTCCGTGTGCTCCGCCCGGCCTGATCACGTGGGGGTCTCCGCGCGGCGGGTCCGCCCGGGAGGCTCCGCCCGGCCTGATCGCTCGGGCCGGGCGGAGCGCAGCCGGTCAGAGTCGCAGCTGGGGCCAGTCCAGGAGGCCGTCGCCGAGGTCGCGGACGGCCACCAGCAGCCCGAGCCGGGCCGCCCGGATCGCCGGGTCGTCGGCCATCACCAGCACGTCGTCGAAGAACGTGTTGACCGGCTCGACCAGCCCGCGGGTGGCGGCCACGAACTGGGTGAGGTCCGGCTCGGAGGGGAGCACGACCGCGGTGACGGCCTCGTGCAGCGCCAGCTCGGCCGGCTCCTTGAGCACGCCCACGTCATAACCGGCCGGGGTCCCGTCCGGCACGATGCGCCGCGCCCGCTGGATCGCCGCCGCCACCGCGGCGAACGCCTCGTCCTCGACCGCCACGTCGAGCTGGGCCAGCAGCGTGTCCGCGACCGACGGCCGGGCGAAGTGCGGCAGCACCGCCCGTACCCGGTCCACCGGCTGGCCCTCCTCGGTCAGCGCCTGCTCCAGGCGCTTGGCCAGGAAGTCGCCGACGGCCGCGAGCACCTCGGGCGAGACCGGCACCGGCTGGGCGGCCAGCGCCAGCGCGTCCAGCAGCGACAGGGAGGCCAGCTCGGGCGTCGACCGGTGCACCGCGAGCAGGCCGAGCACGGCCCGGCGGACGGCGAACGGGTCGCTCGACCCGGTCGGCAGCCCGACCGTCGCGGCCAGGCCGGCCACCAGGTCGAGCCGGTCGGCCAGGGACAGCAGCGCGCCCGGGACCGTGCGCGGCAGCGAGTCGCCCGTGTTGCGCGGCAGCTCGGCCTCGAACACCGCCTCGGCCACCGCCCGCGACTCGCCGGCGTGCGACGCGTACTCCCGCGCCATGACCCCGGCCAGGCTGGTCATCTCGGTCACCAGCTGGGAGCCGAGGTCGAACTTGACCAGTTCCGCGGCCCGCGCCAGGACGGGGGAGCCGAGCCCGAGCCGCTCGCCCAGCGTGATCGCCAGCGAGCCGATCCGGCCGGCCCGGTCGGCCATCGAGCCCAGCTTGTCGGTGAACGTGAGCCGGTCCAGCCGCGCCTTCATGTCGGCGAGCGGCGTGTCCAGGTCGGCGCGGTAGAAGAAGCGCGCGTCCTCGTAGCGGGCTCGCAGCACGGCCTCGTTCCCGGTGCGGACCAGCTCGACGTCGACCGGCCCGTTGGCCACCGTGACGAACATCGGCAGCAGCTTGCCGTCCTCGTCGCGCACCGGCAGGTATCGCTGGTGCTTGCGCATGACCGTGGTCAGCACCGCGTCGGGCAGCGTCAGGTAACCCTCGTCGAACGTGCCGAGCAGCGGCAGCGGCTGCTCCACCAGGTCGGTGATCTGGTCGATCAGCGCGGCCTCGCCGGTCACGTCGACCCTCCCGTCGGGGTAGACGAGATCCTGCGCGCCGACCACGATCAGCTCGCGGCGGTCCTCGTGGTCGGCGACGATGCCGTTGACCCCGAGCGTCTCCACGAACGTCTCGGCCGACGCGATGTCGACGACCGGCGGGTTCGCGGTGCGCAGCAGCCGGGTCCGGCGGCCGGCGGCCAGCGTGGAGACCGCGACCGGCACCACGTCGTCACCCCACAGCGCGGTCAGCCAGCGCAGCGGGCGGCTGAAGGCCAGCTTCGGATCGTTCCACCGCATGTTCTTGGCCGAGCGCAGGCCGCCCGTGACCTTGGCCAGCACCTCGGCCAGCACCTGGGGCGCGGGCTGCCCGGTCTCCTCCTTGTGCAGCACGTAGTGCTCCACCCCGTTGAACTCCTCGGTGGCCAGAGCACCGGGGTCGACGCCGTGGCCACGGGCGAAGCCCTCGACGGCCTTGGCCGGCGCCTGGGTCTTGGGCCCGCGCACGGTCCGCACGTGATCGTCCTCGCGGGCCGCGACCTCCGGCACCACGGCGATCAGGCGCCGCGGCGTCCCGAACACCCGGACGTCCCCGTGGGCCAGACGCGTACCGGCCAGACCCTCGGTGACCAGGCGCTGCAGCTGCTCGCGGGCGTTACGCAGCTCGGCCGGCGGCAACTCCTCGGTGCCGATCTCGAAGACCAGCGTGCGCGGCCCGTCACCGGTCTGCACGGTCGCCGGGACCGGTGCCGGCTCACGGTCCACGACCAGGCCCAGAGGGTGTTCGAGCTCGGCCCGGCGGGCCACCCACAGCTTCGCGACCTCACCGGCCAGCCGCCGCATCCTCCCGAACTCGGCGGCCCGCTCGGCGGTGGAGACCGCGCCGCGCGAGTCGAGCACGTTGAACGCCTGCGAGCACTTCAACACGTAGCTGTGCGCGGGCACCGGCAGCCCGGCGTCGATCATCCGCTGGGCCTCGCCGGCGTAGATGTCGAGCAGCTTGCGGTTGGCCTCGATGTCGGCGTCGTCGAGGTAGTAGCGGGACATCTCGTACTCGGACTGGCCGAACACCTCGCCGTAACTGACGCCCGGCGCGTACTCGATCTCCTTGAAGTGCTGCTTGTCCTGCAGCGCCATGATGATCCGCTCGATGCCGTAGGTGATCTCCACCGACACCGGGTCCAGGTTGATCCCGCCGGCCTGCTGGAAGTAGGTGAACTGGGTGATCTCCAACCCGTCCAGCCACACCTCCCAGCCCAGCCCCCAGGCGCCGAGCGCGGGCGAGGCCCAGTTGTCCTCGACGAAACGCACGTCGTGCGCGGCCACGTCGATGCCGATCGCGGCCAGGCTGCCGAGGTAGAGCTCCTGCGGGTTGCCCGGGTCCGGCTTCAGGATCACCTGCAGCTGGGTGTGCGTCTGCAGCCGGTTCGGGTTCTCGCCGTATCGCGAGTCGTCCGGCCGCACCGACGGCTCGACGTAGACGACCCGCCACGGCTCGGGACCGAGCACGCGCAGGAAGGTGGCCGGGTTCAAGGTGCCCGCTCCGACCTCGGTGTTCATCGGCTGGACGATAAGAGCGCCGTGCTCCGTCCAGTAAGCCGTCAACCGGGCCAGAGCCTCCTGCATGGTGAGCATGCCGGGAAGTCTAGGGGGCGCCCCTCGACGCAGGGTAAGCGATTACTTCCGGCGAGTCCGGAGCCACATCAAGATCTTTATTGCCTATCTCCGCCGTGGTCCCGATCGTCGCTCCCGCGGGGACCCTTCCGACCCTCGCAGGCCGCTGGCGCGGCCAGAACGCGAGGCCCGCAAGGGCGACGTGGTCGGGTGGGCACGGTTACCCCAAGATCAAGATCAGGAGCCTTAACTTTCCGCCTTCCGGGGAATGTAGGCGGTCATGCTCGCCGGAGATCTTTACGCGTTTCAGGGACTGCTGTCCGAGGACGAGGCCGCGACCGTGCACCGGGTCCGCGACTTCCTGCAGGCCGAGGTCGTGCCGATCGCCAACGACCACTGGGCCCGGGCCGAGTTCCCGGCGCACCTGATCAAGGGGTTCGCCGGGCTCGGACTGGCCGGGCGCGAACGATCGGCCCTGCTCAACGGCTGGCTCGCCCTGGAGATGGCGCGCGCCGACGCGTCGATGGCGACGTTCTACGGTGTGCACGCCGGGCTGGCCATGGGCAGCATCCAGTCCTGCGGCTCACCCGAGCAGCGGGAACGCTGGCTGCCGGCGATGACCGCGTTCGATCAGATCGGAGCGTTCGCGCTGACCGAGCCGACCGGCGGGTCCGACGTCGCCGCCGGCCTGCGCACCACCGCCCGCCGCGACGGCGACACCTGGATCCTCGACGGCCAGAAACGCTGGATCGGCAACGCCACCTTCGCCGACCTGATCGTCGTCTGGGCCCGGGACGTTGCGGACGACCAGGTCAAGGGCTTCGTGGTGCCCGGGGGCACCCCCGGCTTCACCGCCACCAAGATCGAGAACAAGATCGCGCTGCGGATCGTGCAGAACGCCGACATCACACTCACCGGCGTTCGCGTCCCCGAGTCGGACCGGCTGCAGAACGCGAACTCGTTCAAGGACACCGCCCGCATCCTGCGCCAGACCCGCAGCGGCGTGGCCTGGGAGGCGGTCGGGGTGATGCTCGCGGCCTACGAGATCGCACTGAAGTACGCCGGGGAGCGCGAACAGTTCGGCCGCCCGATCGCCAAGTTCCAGCTGGTCCAGGACCTGCTGGTGCGCATGCTGGGCAACGTCACCGGCTCGCTCGGCATGTGCGTGCGCCTGGCCCAGCTGCAGGACGACGGCCAGTACCGCGACGAGCACTCCGCGCTGGCCAAGGCCTACTGCACCACCCGCATGCGCGAGGTGGTCGGCTGGGCCCGTGAACTCCTGGCCGGCAACGGCATCGTCCTCGACTACGACATCGGCCGCTTCGTGGCCGACGCCGAAGCCCTCTACTCCTACGAGGGCACCCGCGAGATCAACACCATGATCGTCGGCCGGGCCATCACCGGCCACAGCGCCTTCGTCTGAC
Source organism: Actinoplanes sp. HUAS TT8 (assembly GCF_051380535.1). NCBI lineage: Bacteria > Bacillati > Actinomycetota > Actinomycetes > Micromonosporales > Micromonosporaceae > Actinoplanes > Actinoplanes sp. HUAS TT8. The sequence continues at coordinate 1,199,205 of NZ_CP195646.1, forward strand.
CCACCCCACCCATCGCCGCGCACCCCAGCTCGCCCTCCCGCGGCGTGAGGGCACCCCAGGTCGCCCTCTCGCCGCGCACCCCAGCTCGCATCGTCGGCGGCCCCGGCTCGCCCTCACGCCGCGCACCTCGGCGCGGGCTGTCGGGGGCCTGGCCGGCTCCCGGCTCAGCCCGCTCGTGCGCCGTGCACCCGGGCGCGGGCCGTCGGGGCCTGGCCGGCTCACGGCCCAGCCCACCCGTTCGCCGCGCATGCGGGCTCGGGCCGTCCGGGCCCCGGGCTGACTCGCGGATCGGCCCACCTGCACGCCGTGAACGGCCGATGGACCCGGTACTGCTGACGGCCCCGGCACCGGCAGTCCGCGGCGCGAGCCGACGGCTGCTCCCGCTCATCTCGCGGCGCGCCGCTCAGCTGGCGCTGAGGGCTGTCTCGCGGGCGTTTCAACAGCCCTCAGCGCCAGCCGGCTTGGGTGAGTCGCGGGTGGGGGCTGAGTGGGCTGCTGCCTTGCGTGGGTCTTGGGTGTGGGGGTTTGTTCTGAGCTGGACCAGCGGCGGACGTCGCCCTGGAGGGGGTCGCGTTCTGGGCGCGCCAGCGCCCTGCGGGCCCCGGAAGGGTCCCCGCGGGAGCGACGGCCCGGACCACGGCGGACGTGGGACATCAGGATCTTGAATGTGATCTTGATCGGGAGGCTCGGGCGAGGACTTCGGTGAGGATCGTGGTGGCGGCGCTGGGGAAGAGGGCGTCGGCGTGGGCGTAGCGGGATTCCGGGGTGAACGGGTTGGGGATGGCTACGCAGCGTAGGCCCGCGGCCTGGGCGGCGGTGACGCCGTGCGGGCTGTCCTCGAAGGCGATCGCCTGGGACGGGGCGAGGTCGAGGCGAGCGAGGGCCAGGTGGTAGACGGCCGGGTCGGGTTTGTGGGTGGGGACCTCGTCGCCGCAGGCCAGGACTTCGAAGCGGGGGAGGTCGCCGGTTCGGGCGAGATTGGAGCGGACCCAGGCGGTGGCCGAGCTGCTGGCCACCGCGAGACGCAGGTCCCGGCGGGCGGCCTCGTCGAGCCAGCCGGCGATGCCCGAGTTGAGGCCCAGCCGGGTGTGGATCTCGGCGCGGTGGGCGGTGCGGCGGGCGTGGCTGGCGGCGCGGTCGAAGGTGGGGCCGACCGCGGCGGCCAGGGCGGCGTAGCGGGATTCGCTGGTGTCGCCGCCGTGGTCGGCGAAGAAGCCGGTTTCGTCGAGGGTGAGGCCGTGCTGCTGCCACTCCCAGCGCCAGCTCTGCAGCAGCGTGGTCTCGGTGTCCATGAGCAGACCGTCGAAGTCGAAGATCAGTGCCTCGATCGCCACCGGAGAAGTATCGCGGAGCGGATCGGGCCGGCGGGCCGGTGGGGTGGGTCGGGCCGGTGGCCCGGTGGGGTGGGTCGAGGCCGGCGGGTCAGCGGGGTGGGTCGAGGCGGCGGGGGACGCAGTGGGCGGCCGGGACGGTGGCGCACCAGGCGGTGACCGCGGCCGGGTCCGGGAAGTCACCCAGGGCGACGGTCAGCCAGGTGCCGGCGTCGCCGCTCGGGTGGTCCAGGTCGGTGCTGCGGAGCAGGATCACCGGGTGCTCGTCGCTGGCCAGGGTGCGGCGTAACCGCTGGTGTTCGGCGAGGATCGTGGCCGCGTCGGCGTGGGCGCCGGCCGAGGCCAGCTCGGCGGCGTACTGGCTGGTCAGGTTCAGGCCGGCCAGGTCGTCCCGGTGGGTGAAATCCAGTTCGGCCCGGGGGTCGGCCTCGTCGGGGTAGGCCTCCGGGCGCTGACCGAACCCGGTGTCGGGCCGGGCGGCCGGGGCGAGCGACGCGGCGGCCGGCTCGCGGTCGAACCGGGACAGGACGACGGCGGCCATGGCGGCCGAGAAGAAGAGCGCGACCGCGGCGACGGTCACGGTTTTCCGGTACGCGTACACAGGCCCTCCGGCTGCTCAGCGCGCGGGTCGCCCCTGACGGTAACCGCCCAGAAAGTCGATGACCAGGACATACGGCGTTTTCAGCCATCCGGGAAGTGGCGCCGCACCCGAACTGCGACCGCGCACACCGTCGCCGTGGCTCAACCCCGCCCCGGAGTTGCCGACCCTACAGCCATGAGCGTGGGCAGCGGATTGCACACAGCCGGACCTCTGGTGGAGGCCCCCGGTATGACGGGCGTGGAGCCGGACCGGCAGGTCCTGCTGCTGGCCGAGCTGGTCGGCTTCATGACCAAGGACACCCCTTCGGTGCAGCATGTGCTCGACCTGATGACCCCGCACCTGCGGGAGATCGCCGGGTTGACCGCGGCGACCGTTTTCGAACTGGACTCGGAGAGCGGCATGATGGCCGCGACCGCCCAGTTCGGCGAGCCGGGCCGGCGGGACCAGATGGTCGCCGGCAAGGTGTTCCGGGCCGCGGCCGGTGGCCCGCCCGTGGTCAGCGGCCAGCAGATGGCGATCCGGCTGCGCATCGGCGGCCAGACCGTCGGGGTGCTGCTGCTGACCGGGGACGCGCTGGCCGAGCTGCGGCTGGACACCATCTCGACGGTGGCGCTGCACTTCGCGACCACGCTGCAGGGGCTGTTCGCGGAGAAGGCCCGGCAGTTCGTGGCCCACACCAGCTCGACGATCCAGGAGCTGTTCGAGAAGGGCATGACCGCGGGCAGTGTCGAGGAGGCGGCCGAGCTGCTGACCCACTCGTGTGCGACGGCGTTCCGGACCGAGCACGCCAGCCTGCACCTGATCGACGGGGACGGGCGGATCCGGTACGTCTACGGCGTCGGCTGCCCCGACGAACGGCTCGACCAGCTGCGGACGAACCTGATCGGCAAGTCCGCGATCGAGTCGCCGATCTGGCGCAACACCGTCGAGTCGGGCGAGCCGATGCTGATCAGCAACGTGGCCACGGCCAAGACCCGGCCCGGCGGCATGGCCCAGACGCTCGAGCTGGCCTCGTTCATCGCGATGCCGTTGATGACCGGTTTCGGCCCGGCCGGCATGGTGATGTGCGGTGACTCGTCCGGCGCCCGGGAGTGGAGTGCCCGCGACCGCATCCTGGCCCAGCAGCTGGCCGCCGAGGGCGCGCTGATCATGGACAGTGCCCGGATGCGTGAGGCCAACCGCCAGCACATGCAGGAGCTGACCCGGCAGGCGTTCCACGACTCGCTGACCGGCCTGCCCAACCGCAAGCACCTGCTGGACCGGGGTGAGGAGGCGGTCGAGATCGCGATGGCCACCGGTACCCGGATGGGGCTGCTGATGCTCGACCTGAACGGGTTCAAGCAGGTCAACGACACGATCGGCCACCACGCCGGCGACGTGCTGCTGCAGCTGGTCGGCAAACGGCTGAGCGGGCTGATCCGGCACCCGGACATGGTGGCCCGGCTCGGCGGTGACGAGTTCTCGGTGCTGGTCACCGCCAACCCGGACGACGAGGCCGCGGTCGGCGTCGGCGAGCGGATCTGTGAGCTGCTGCGGGAGCCGTTCGAGATCGACGGCCGCGAGGTCCGGATCGGCGCGAGCATCGGGGTGGCCCTGTTCCCGCGCCACGCGATCGAGTTCGGCACGCTGATGAAGGACGCCGACGCCGCGATGTACCAGGCCAAACGCGGCGGCGGCGGTGTCCGTCTGACGTCGTAGCCGGTCAGTGACCCCAGGGCTCGGCCGGTGGCACTTCCCGGCCGGCCCGGGGTTACTCGGATCGGACAGAGGATCGCGCAGTGTGCTGACCAGCCCGACCAGGCTCATCCGAGCCGGGTCGGGCTGCGTTCGTCGGCCGAGGTGCCGTTCATCAGGACCGGCACCTCGGGGATGTCGGCCTCGGTGGGGTGGGCGACCATCGCGGCTCGCTGGGCGATGCAGTGGTCGGCGACCGCTTCCGGGGTGGGCGAGAGCTGACCCGGGCATGGTCACATGCCGTCCATGGCCGCCCCGGGGCGCGTTGTTGCACCATGAACGCCCCATTGCCCTTCTGTTTCGGGATCATTGCGCTGGGAGCGCTCCCATGTAATGCTGTCCGCGTCGGCACAACGATCCCCACCGATGCGTTGGTCGTCGCTCCCATTGGCGCTGTTCTTCGGCGTTGTCGTACGTATCGAGGAGTCCTGATGAGACCCATCCCCACTCGGGCCCGCGCCCTCACGGCAGCCGCCGTCGTGAGTGTCATGGCCGGCGCCGGCGCGGTCGCCATGTCGACCGAAGCCAGCGCGGCGGCCGGCTGTCGTGTCGACTATTCGGTCAACCAGTGGTCGACCGGCTTCACCGGCAATGTGACCGTCACCAACCTCGGCGACCCGATCTCCAGTGGCTGGAACGTCACCTGGGCCTGGTCCGGCAACCAGACGATCACCCAGGGCTGGAGTGCCACGATCACTCAGTCCGGGACGAACGTCACCGCGGCCAACCCGTCGTGGGCGGCCTCGCTCGGCACCAACGGAACGGCCAACTTCGGCTTCAACGCGAACTACTCGGGTACGAACACCGCGCCCGCCACGTTCAAGCTGAACGGCACCGCCTGCACGGGCACCGTCCCGACCGGCTCGGCGTCCCCGTCGGCCAGCACCTCGCCGTCGACCAGCACGTCCCCGTCGTCGAGCCCGTCGGCCAGCCCGTCGACCTCGACCAACCCGGGCACCAAGGCCGACAACCCGTACGCCGGGGCCAAGGGCTACGTCAACCCGGAGTGGAAGGCCAAGGCCGACGCCGAGGCCGGCGGCAGCCGCGTCTCCAACAACCCGACCGCGGTCTGGCTGGACCGGATCGCCGCCATCGAGGGCACCGACAGCAGCAGCTCGAACGGTTCGATGGGCGTCCGCGACCACCTGGACGCGGCCCTGGCCCAAGGCGCCGGTTACATCCAGTTCGTGATCTACAACCTGCCCGGCCGGGACTGCTCCGCGCTCGCCTCCAACGGTGAGCTCGGGCCGAACGACCTGCCGCGCTACAAGAGCGAGTACATCGACCCGATCGCGGCGATCGAGGGCGACGCGAAGTACAAGAACCTGCGGATCATCAACATCGTCGAGATCGACTCGCTGCCGAACATCGTCACCAACACCTCCGGCCAGGCCGGCGGCACGGCGATGTGCGACACGATGAAGGCCAACGGCGGGTACGTCCAGGGCGTCGGCTACGCGCTGAACAAGCTCGGTGCACTGAGCAACAGCTACAACTACGTGGACGCCGCCCACCACGGCTGGATCGGCTGGGACTCGAACTTCGGCCCGACCGCCGACATCATGCTCCAGGCGGCGCAGGCGTCCGGCAGCGTCAACAACGTCACCGGCTTCATCACCAACACGGCGAACTACTCGGCGCTGCAGGAGCCGTACATCCAGCCCACCGTCACCGTCGGCGGCCAGAACATCCGGCAGTCCAAGTGGCTGGACTGGAACCAGTACTCCGACGAGCTGACGTTCGCCCAGGCGTTCCGGACCAAGCTGGTCTCGATCGGCTTCAACAGCAACATCGGCATGCTGATCGACACCTCCCGCAACGGCTGGGGCGGTTCGGCCCGCCCGACCAAGGCGAGCACCTCTACGAACGTGGACACCTACGTCAACGAGTCCCGGATCGACCGTCGCATCCACGCCGGTAACTGGTGCAACCAGTCCGGTGCGGGCCTCGGCGAGCGCCCGAAGGCCGCCCCGGCGGCGGGCATCGACGCCTACGTCTGGGTCAAGCCCCCGGGCGAGTCGGACGGCTCCTCCTCGCTCATCCCGAACGACGAGGGCAAGGGCTTCGACCGGATGTGCGACCCGACCTACACCGGCAACGCCCGCAACGGCAACAGCCTGAGCGGCGCCCTGCCGAACGCGCCGATCTCCGGTGCCTGGTTCTCGGCCCAGTTCCAGCAGCTGATGGCGAACGCCTACCCGGCGCTCTGATCAGCCTCGGTTCTCGGTTCTGAAAGACCGGACCCCCGCCCCGTTCATGCCCGGGGCGGGGGTTCCTTTTTCTGCACCTGATGCTGCCGTGGGACGGGATCCGGCTGACCGCTCAGGCCCGTCCGGGCATCCGGGCCGATTTTGTCTAGGCTGGCGGCGTCTCGTTCGAGTCGGCGGCGCATTGTTCGGGCGGTAAGGGGGCGGGCGTGGACGGTGAGGTCGTCTGGCGGATCGGTGAGCGCATCGTGCGGGGCGCGGCCGGGAGCGTGACCGGCAACCACTACGACCGCAACTACGACGTGGTGCACCTCGACCCGGACCGGTCGCTCGCGATCGTCGCCGATGGGATGGGCGCGGGGGAGGGCAGCGCGGCCGCCGGTCGTCTCGCCGTCGAAACCTTCGCGAGGGAATGCGGTGGTCCCTCCCCGGCCGCGCTCCGGGCCGCTGTCGATCAAGTGCATTTCGCCGTACGGCAGGAAGCCCGCACCCTGCGTGGTCTGACCGGATGCACCCTGACCGCGCTGACCGCCGCCCCCGACGGCTCCGTGCGGATCGTGCAGCTCGGCGACTCCCGGGCGTACCGCCTCCGGGCCGGCCTCCTGGAACTGCTCACGGTCGATCACACGCTGGCCTGGCTCGGGCTGATCCACGGCTGGTACGCCGCGACCGACGCCCGCGCGCACGCCGACGGCTACCGCCTGACCCGTTACGCCGGCCACCCGGACCACCCCGATCCGGACGTCCTCGACGTCCCGCTGCGCGCCGGTGACCGTCTGCTCCTGTGTACGGACGGGGTGTCGGGTCAGCTCGACTACGAAACCCTGACCCGGCTGCTGGCCGCCCCCACCCCGGTGCCGGCCCTGCTCGACGCCACCCTCACCGCCGGCGGCCACGACAACGCCACCGCCCTAGTCCTCACCGTCACCTAGCTGGTGGTGAGGGGTGTGTCGCGGCTCCCTCGGCGCCGGCTCGCGGTGTCCGACCGGCCCCCTACGGTGTCTCAGGGAGCGGGAGGCACCTCGGGGAGCCGACCGGGGGCTCAGGGTCGTGGGGCGGGCGCCGTGGTGGGGTTTTGGGGTAACCGTGACCAACCGCGGACGTCGCCCTGGAGGGGGTCGCGTTCTGGGCGCGCCAGCGCCCTGCGGGCCCCGGAAGGGTCCCCGCGGGAGCGACGGTCTGTACCCCGGCGGAGATAGGCAATGAAAGATTTTAGGGCTATTTTTTCGTGAAAAATCGGTACACGGCGTGGTAGGGGATGGCGACCGGGTCGTCGCCGCCGCACGACGTGGCCGGGGCGGCGCCGCCCTGGGTGGCGATGCGCTGGATGTAGGTGACCGCGCCGAACAGGCCGCCGCCGCGGTTGCCGGTGGCCTTGTAGAGCAGTTGCGGGGCGTCGGCGGCGCCGGCCGACGGGGCGGTGACCGGGTCGAGGCCCTGGACCATGGAGCCGTCCTGGTCGGAGACCCAGGCCGGGCCGCGGAAGTGGACGGCGGTGACCTTCTTGACCGGGCTCATCGTGACCCCGGTGAGGGAGGCGGCCGGTTCGAGGGCCTGCCAGGTGCTGCGTCTGCACTGGTAGATCTGGACGCCGCGGGCCTTGAGCACGGCGTGCAGCTCGTTGCCGGCCGGTGGGCGCAGCGCGTCCGGGACCTGGGGGACGCCGCCCAGGAAGCTCTCCTCCTGGGTGGTGGCCGGGCGGGCCGGTGACTCGGTGGCCGGGCGGGCGGTGCCGGCGAAGGGGCCGGTGCCGGCGAAGGGGCCGGTGCCGGCGAAGGAGACGCCGGCGGGTACGGCGATGGAGGCGAGGGCGAGCGCGCCGACCGCTCCGGCGATCTTCGTGGTGCGGGTCACGGATTCCTCCCCTGTGGCGTTGTGGATCACGGTAGGAGCACCGTAGACCCCAAAGCCCCCAAAAGGGCGCAAACCACCCCGGAAATAGGCGAATAACCGGACGGATTACGGCATCGTGTAGAAACCGGTCGGCAACGTCCGGGCCTGTCGGCGCGCCTCCTTCGTCCGGGCCCGCAGGCGCAGTAGCAGCAACAGGCCGAGGAGGAAGAAGACTCCACCGACGATCAGGCCGGGGCCGAGCAGGTTGCTCTGGTCGGTGGAGGCCGGGACGAGCGCCGTCGCGCTGGTGCGGTTGATCGGCGGCTCGACGGTCGCGTCGATCGGCTCGTCCTCGTCGGTCTCGGTGGCCGACGGCTTCGGGCTGGGTGAGGCCGTGGTGCGGGTCGGCGTGGGCGACGGGGTCGGTGCGGTGGTGGCGACCTTGGTGGTCACCTCGGTGGTCGCGCTGCCGGTGGTGAGCCGCGTGTTCTGCGCGTCGTCGGCCCGGACCTCGAAGCGGACCTCGCCGCCGGTGTTGCCGCTGAACTGGACCTGCCACTTGCCGGTGACCGTACGGTTGCGGCACAGGTTGCCCGGGTCGAGCTGCTGGTCGACGATGGTCGCGGTGTCGCCCTGGACGCTGACCCGGGTCGGGAAGTCGCCGCTGTCCTCGAAGCGGGCGACCCGGATCTGGTTCAGCGCGACGTCACCGCCACGGACGACGAGCGTCCAGCGGACCTTGCGGCAGCGCGCCTGATCCGAGGTGGCGACCGCGGTCACGGTCTTCGCGCCACCGCCGGCCTGGAACGTGGCGGGCGTGGTGATGGCAACACTGAACCCCGGCACGTCGGCCCGGGCCGGCGCGGTCAGGCCGCCGGCGCCCAGTGCCGCACCGGCCAGCGTCGCCCCGAGCAGCGCGGTGAGATGCCGCACGTCGATCCCCCTTCTCGTACGTCCCCTTCACCTACTAAGTTCGCCGAGCCGGGCCGAATGGTTCACCGGGTGGCGGCGGTCACTCCATCGCGCACCTTATTTCTTGCTTAAGAACCCCGGAAAACCGTCATTCCCGCAGGTCAAGTGGCATGTGCGAAAAGTAGTGAGGCGATCACTAAAAAGAGTCGCCCAGAAATTTCGCACGCGTTCATCCGAAGCCCCGCCCGGCACGTAATCCGGGGAGGACACGGCCGGGGCAACGCAGGGGAAAGCACGCCACGGACGGGTCCGGAACAACTTGAGCACGGGGCGTTCCCCACGGACGCCGGCGTCCCACCGCCCATGGGACGTGACCGTTGCGGAAAACGAGGAGTCAATGGCCCGGTCGAAGAACAAAGAAGGCGCCGCGAGTAGGGTCGCGGTCGACATCGGCTCCACCGGCAGCCGTAACGTGCCCACAGGCGCGGTCATCCTGCTGGTGGTAAGCGTCCTGGCGGCAATCTGGGCGGTCGCGATGATGACCGCACCCGGCCGTGTGGGATACGTCTACTTCTTCATGTACGCGGAGTTCTACATGGGTGTTCTCACCCTTGTATCGCTCTCGATCACCATCATGGTCGGCCTGGTCTCCACCGACCGCCTGGTCCTCTCCATCAGGCAGCGCGTGTTCCTGCAGTCGACCCACCGGACCACCGGCGTGATGGCGATCGCGTCACTCGCGTTCCACCTGTGGACCAAGACCGTCGAGTCGCACATCCGCGTGATCGACATCTTCATCCCGTTCATCACGCCGACCAACACGCTGTTCATCGGTTTCGGTCAGATCTCCGGCTACATCATGGTGCTGGTGATGTGGAGCGGACTGGCCCGCGCCCGGTTCATCGGCCGCGGCAAGCCGTGGATGTGGCGCGCGATCCACTCGGTGTCCTACCTGATGTGGCCGATCGCCCTGGTCCACGGCCTGAGCGCCGGTCGCGCGGCGAAGACCTACGTCATCGTCAGCTATGTCATCTGCGTCCTGCTCGTGCTCATCGGCCTGGCCGTGCGGCTCTCGGTCAGCCTCAACCGCCGCAAGGACTTCTCGTCCGCGGCCGGTGTCGGCGCGGCCAAGCCGGCCACCAGCGCGGTCGTGCCGACCACGGCCGCGCCCCGCAACCGGTGGGGTGGTGGTCGTGAGCAGGCCGGCGGCGAACTGGTCCAGGCCGCCCCGGCCGTGAACAACTGGGTCCCGGCGGCGCCCCCGGCCCCGCCGGCCGCCGCTCCGGTCAGCCCGGCCGTCGCCCCGATGATCCCCGAGCCGGTCGCCGACCGCCGCGAGCTGGAGGCGCCCGCCCCGCGCCAGCGCCGGTCGGACGAGGACCGCTTCGACGAGCCGACCCGGGCCGTGTCCCGCCGCGAGTTCGAGGACGACCGGTACGAGGAGCCGGCCCCGCGGGCCCGCCGCCGCGACGACGACTACTACGACGACGGCCCGCGCCCACGCAGCCGCCGCTTCGCCGACGACGAGGAGGAGCCGCGCCCCCGCCGGTCCCGCACGTCGATGGAGGACACCGGCACCCGGCTGCGGCCCGACGAGACCGGGACCCGGATGCGCCGCGACGACCTGTCCGAGACCGGCACCCGGATGCGCCGGGACGACCCGTCCGAGACCGGCACCCGGATGCGCCGGGACGACCTGAGCGAGACCGGCACGCGGATGCGGCTGGAGGACACCCAGACCCGCATGCGCCGGTACGCCGAGGACGACGTCTACGAGGACGACCGGTCCCGGGGCCGTCGCCGCGCCGACGACGAGCCGCGCTACGAGGACGTGCCCCGCCAGCGCGCCCCGCGCTACGAGGACGACGACGAGCCCCGCAGCGGTGGCCGTCGCCGGGCCGACGACGGGCGGCACAGCCGCAGCCAGTTCGTCGACCTGGCCGAAGGGCAGTACGCGGACGACGACACCCTGGTCGACGCCCGCCGCTCCCGCCGGGCGCCGGCCGACCCGGGCGGCGCTGCCGCCCCCCGCGGCCGGGGTCGCGACGACGACGAGTCGTACTTCTCGCAGCTGCGTGGTGACCGGAATTGAGCACCGCACAGGTTCCCCCGGTCACGTCGATCGGCGTCCCGCGGATCACCGCGGGCTACGACGAGTACGGCCGTCTCGACCTGCAGGCGCACCAGGAGGTGCACGGCGGGTTCGCGGCCCTGTCCTCCGGTGAGCTGATCGGTCTCACCGACCGCATCGAGCTGCGCGGACGTGGCGGCGCGGGCTTCCCGTTCGCCCGCAAGGTGCGCGCCGTCATCGACTCCTGCAAGCGCCAGGACCTGCCCCCGGTGATCGTGGTCAACGCCACCGAGGGCGAGCCGCCGTCCTGGAAGGACAAGGCGATCCTGACCCGCAGCCCGCACCTCATCCTGGACGGCGCCGCGCTCGCGGCCGCCGCCCTGGACGCGGAGGAGATCGTCATCGGCGTGGCCGACGACGGCATCGGGCAGAACTCGCTGATGGCCGCCCTGGCCGAGCGCAAGATGCCCTGCCCGACCCGGATCGTCACGGTCCCGCACCGGTTCATCTCCGGCGAGGGCGGCGCGCTGGTCCGCGGCATCAACGGCGAGGCGCACATCCCGCCCGGCCGCAAGGTCCGGTCCAGCGACAACGGCGTGATGGGGCTGCCGACCCTGCTCTCCAACGCCGAGACGTACTCGCAGCTGGCGATCGCGGCCCGGCTCGGGCCGTGGGAGTACAACTCGGTCGGCATCCCCGAGGAGCCGGGCACGGTCATGCTCACCGTCGGCGGCGCGTCCAGCGCCCCCGCGGTGGTCGAGGCACCCAGCGGCACCCCGCTGATGGACGTGCTGACCATGTGCGGCGCCGACATCGGCCCGGGCCTGCTGGTCGGCGGTTACCACGGCAAATGGATCACCGCCGAGCAGGCGCAGACCGTGACGATCTCCCGCAAGGGGTTCGCCAAGGTCGGCGGCACGCTCGGCGCCGGCATGCTGATCCCGATCGGCTCCAAGACGTGCGCGCTCGGCGAGGTCGCCCAGGTCGTGCAGTACCTGGCCGGCGAGTCGGCCGGCCAGTGCGGCCCGTGCCGGCTCGGCCTTCCCGACCTGGCCCGCGCGGTCACCCTGGTGTCGCTCGGCGGCTCCGCCCTGGAACAGGTGCGGCAGGCGGCCGGCCTGGTCAAGGGCCGGGGCGCGTGCAGCCACCCGGACGGCACGTCGCGGTTCGCGCTGTCCGCGCTCGAGGTGTTCCACAAGGACGTCGAGGCGCACGCCAACGGCGAGGGCTGCGGCAAGCAGACCAAGGGCATCCTGCCGCTGCCGTACACGGCCGAGAAGGGCGCCAGGAAGCTGGCCCTGGACTGGTCGCGGTGCGACGGGCACGGACTCTGCTCGGCGGTCGCCCCGGAGATCATCCGGCTCGACCACAACGGCTTCCCGGCGTTCCCGCAGACGCCGCTGCCGCCGTGGCTCGAGGACGGCGCCCGCAAGGCGGTCAACGTGTGCCCGGCGCTGGCCCTGCGCCTGATCGACCCGGCGACGTCGGCGCACTGATGACGACGACCCGGCGCGGCCTGCTGACGCTCCCGTTCGCCCTGGCACTGGCCGCGTGCGGCTCGTCGCCGGCGGCGACAAGGCAGCCGGCCGCCGCCGGGTCCGCCTCGGTTCCGGATTCGCTGAATTTCTCCGGTACGACGTTGGCGGGCGCCCCCTACGACGCCTCACAGCTGGCCGGGAAGCCGGCGGTCCTCTGGTTCTGGGCTCCCTGGTGCGCGACCTGCGCCGGGGAGGCGCAGTCGGTCCGGGACTTCGAGGACGAGTACGCCGGGCGGATCGCGTTCCTGGGCATCGCCGGGATGGGCACGGCGAAGGCGATGCGCGAGTTCGTGTCGGACATGGAGGTGGGCAACGTGACCCACCTCAACGATCCGGAACTGACGATCTGGAAGAAGTTCACGATCCTCGAACAGAGCACGTACGTGCTGCTGGACGCCGCGGGCAAGATCGTCACCCGCAGCTATCTGGACGATCTGGCGCTCACCGGGGCGCTGAAGAAGCTGGTCGGCTAGAGGGGCGCCTCGACGAGGTGCAGCTTGCCGGCGGCGTCCCGCTCGACCCGGACGTGGGTGGTCAGGCCCGGCCCGAGCCGGACCGGCAACGCCGGGCCGCCGCCCGCCTGGATCGTGTGCGAGCCCGGCGCGAGCGCCAGCGTGAGCCGTTTCCCGGCCCGGACCTGGCCCTTGACCGCGCCGTCGACCGAGATCGGGACGGCGCGGGCGAGCGTGGCGAGGGACCGTGGGGGTCCCTCGACGACGAGAGTGCCGACGATCGTCATGATGCCGGGGTCACCAGGTGGTCGGCGGGGCCGGCGCGCTGTAGACGGCTTCCTCGGCCGGCATCAGGACCCAGAGCAGCGGGTAGACCAGGATCTGGCTGCCCGGGATGACGAACAGGATCAGCACGAAGAGCAGGCGGGCGATCCACGGGTCGAGCCCGAATCGGCGGCCCAGGCCCGCGCAGACGCCACCGAGCATGCGGCCGTCACGGGGGCGGACCAGGCCTTGGCGAGCCATCGTGTCGTGCACGGCGTTCATGGCGGGTCTCCCACTTTCTTGGGTCGTCCCCCTCGTCGTGAGGAGGTGATGTCCTAAGAGTGCTACCCGGGTGCCACGGTTTCCATCCGGCAAGGCCCGGATCGATCCCCGACCCCGATCTCAGGGTTGTCCATGACGGTTCGGTCGCAAGCAGGCACCGGGACTGCTGAAGAGTGAGCCGCCCCGATACAGTTCTGCGAGCGAGAACCTGGGGGGCAGGAAAAGCATGGTCGACAGCACGGTGCCGGGCGAGAGGACGCAACCGTTGCGTCCGCACGATCCGCGCGAGCTCGGCGACTACGAGGTCCTCGGGCGGCTCGGCGAGGGCGGCATGGGGACCGTCTACCTCGGCCGGAAGAAGAACAGCGAGATCCTGGTCGCGGTCAAGGTCGTGCGCGTCGACCTGGCCCACGACGACGAGTTCCGCCGCCGCTTCCGCAGCGAGGTGGAGCGGGTCCGGCAGGTGCCGCCGTTCTGCACCGCCGAGGTGCTCGATGCCGACCCGGATCACGAGCAGCCCTACCTGGTGGTCGAGTTCGTCGACGGGCCCACCCTGGCCGAGGTGGTCGAGCAGCGCGGTCCGCTGACCTCGGCCAACCTGCACAGTGTGGCGATCGGGGTGGCCACCGCGCTGACCGCGATCCACGGCGCCGGCGTGATCCACCGTGACCTCAAGCCGCGCAACGTGCTGCTCGCGCCCGGCAGCCCCAAGGTGATCGACTTCGGGATCGCCCGGGCCATGTCGGCGACCAGCGGCAACACCCGGCCGGACCAGATGGTCGGCACGGTCGCCTACATGGCCCCCGAGCGCTTCGACACCGACGCCGACGTGCCGGTGGTCACCCCGGCCGCCGACGTGTTCGCCTGGGGCGGCGTGGTGACGTACGCGGGAACCGGCCGGACCCCGTTCTACGCCGACTCGCCGACCGCCACGGCCGCCCGCATCCTGACCAAGCCGCCCCGCCTGGACGGCCTCTCCCAGCCGCTGCGCGACCTGGTCGCGCACGCCCTGGAGAAGGACCCGGCGAACCGGCCCAGCGCCCGTGAGCTGCTCGACCTGCTGATCTCCGGTGACCGCCCGGTGGCCGTCGCGGCGGCCCTGGCCGACCAGCCCGACCTGCGCGCGGCCGCGGCCGAGGCGCAGGCCGTGACCGGTTTCGCGCTGCCCTCGGACACCGGCGCCCCGTCGACCCGGGTGGCCGCCGCCGCGCTCGCGCCCGCGTCGACCCTGGACATCCCGCCCGGCCTGGTCGGCTACAGCGAGAACTCGATCGTCACCGTGCCGATCGAGGCGGTGACCGACCTCACATCGACGGGTGTGCCGGTGATCGGCCGCCCCCGCCGGCGGATCCTGCCGACACTGCTGGTCGTGCTGACCGTCCTGATCATCGCCGCCGGTGTGGCGATGATCGGCTTCCTGCTGCGCGACCGGTTCGGCGAGACGAGTGCCTCGCCGTCGGGCGGCCCGTCGGCGGTGTCGCCCTCCCTGGAGCCGACGAGCACGGCACCGGTGCCGAGGATCGCCGACAAGCTGTCCGCGGCCGGGCTCTGGCAGCCGACCTCGCTCGCCGGTGAGCAGGCCAGCTGCGCCTTCGCCCCGGATCGGCTGGTCGCCCGGCGGGAGACCGCGGGCACGTTCCGCTGCAAGGGGCCGAAGGACGTGTCGGGCGACATGAACGTCGAGGTCGGCGTGCGCCTGGACATCGCGCACAGCTGCGCCGCGATCTGGTTCCACTTCGCCGACAAGGCGTTCGACGGGCAGCCGGGCGGCTATCAGATGCGGATCTGCGAGAAGTCCGCCTACCTGAGCGTGCACACCAACGACGACCTGGTCCTCAAGGACACCCTGCAGCTGAGCAAGCCGATCGGGATCTACGCGGCGACCCCGGCCCGGATCGGGCTGCGGGTGACCGGCAACGCGGTCGAGGTGAGCCAGGACGGGCAGCGGATCGGGACGCTGGCGCTGACCGAGCCGACGCTGACCAAGGGGCGGATCGTGCTGGGCGTCTCGGACGACGAGACCGGTGGGACCGGGCCGTTCGAGGTCGCGTTCTCGGACGTCAAGATCTGGTGGTGAGGGCGGTTCCGCCCCCACCACCGATCACGCTCGTCTAGTCCTTGGCCAGGCCCGCGCGGCGCAGGGCGTCGGCCATGGCGCTGTTGCCGAAGCTGTTGCCGCCCCCGCCGCTGCCGCCGCCACGCTGGCCGCCGCCCTGACGCGGCTGGCCGCCCTGGCCACCGCCGCGCTGGCCGCCGCCACCACCCTGACCGCGCTGGCCGCCACCCTGACCGCCCCGCGGACCACCGCGCTGGCCGCCCTGGCCACCGCCCGGGCCACCCTGACCGGCCTGGCCGCCGCGCTCCTCGCGGGGCGGGCGGTTACGGTTCGGCTCGTCGGAGAGCCGCATGGTCAGCGAGATCCGCTTGCGGACCGGGTCGACCTCGAGGACGCGGACCTTCACCACGTCACCGGACTTCACGACCTCGCGCGGGTCCTGCACGAACTTCTCGGAGAGGGCCGAGACGTGGACCAGGCCGTCCTGGTGCACGCCGATGTCGACGAACGCGCCGAACGCGGCCACGTTGGTGACCTGGCCCTCCAGGATCATGCCGGGCTTGAGGTCGGCGATCTTCTCCACGCCCTCGGCGAACGTGGCCGTGGTGAACGCCGGACGCGGGTCACGACCCGGCTTCTCCAGCTCCTTGAGGATGTCGGTGATCGTCGGCAGGCCGACCGTGTCGGTGACGAACTTGTCCGGCCGGATGCCCTTGAGCAGCGGGCTGTTGCCGATCAGGGCCTTGATGTCGGCGCCGGCGTCGGCCGCGATCGTGCGGACCAGCGCGTACGACTCCGGGTGGACGCTGGAGAAGTCGAGCGGGTCCTCGCCGTCCCGGATCCGCAGGAAGCCGGCGCACTGCTCGAACGCCTTCGGGCCGAGCCGGGCGACCTTCTTGATCTCGTTGCGGTTCTTGAACGGGCCGTTCTGGTCGCGGTGCATCACGATGTTCTCGGCCAGGCCGGCGGTGATGCCGGAGACCCGGGTCAGCAGCGGGGCCGAGGCGGTGTTGACGTCGACGCCGACACCGTTCACACAGTCCTCGACGACCGCGTCGAGGGAGCGGGCCAGCTTCACCTCGGAGAGGTCGTGCTGGTACTGCCCGACACCGATCGACTTCGGGTCGATCTTGACGAGCTCGGCCAGCGGGTCCTGCAGGCGGCGGGCGATCGAGACCGCGCCGCGCAGCGACACGTCCATGCCCGGGAGCTCCTGCGACGCGTACGCCGAGGCGGAGTAGACCGAGGCACCGGCCTCGGAGACCACGACCTTGGTCAGCTTCGCGTCCGGGTGCTTCTTGATCAGCTCGGTGGCGAGCTTGTCGGTCTCCCGGGACGCGGTGCCGTTGCCGATCGCGATCAGCTCGACGTTGTGTTTGGAGGCCAGCGCGGCCAGCTTGTGGATCGACTCGTCCCACTTGTTCTGGGGCACGTGCGGGTAGATCACCGCGGTGTCGACGCACTTGCCGGTGGCGTCGACGACGGCGACCTTCACGCCCGTACGGAATCCGGGGTCCAGCCCCATCGTGGCGCGAGTCCCGGCCGGAGCCGCGAGCAGCAGGTCCCGGAGGTTGGCGGCGAACACGCGAACCGCCTCCTCCTCGGCCGACTCGCGCAGCCGGACCCGCAGGTCGGCGCCGAGGTGGATGAGGATCCGGGTGCGCCACGCCCAGCGGACCGTGTCGACCAGCCACTTGTCGCCGGGCCGCTTCAGATCGGTGATGTTGTTGCGCCCGGCGATGCGGCCCTCGAAGTAGCCCTCGTCCTCCTCCGGGTGCGGCTCCATGGTGAGGTCGAGGACCTCCTCCTTCTCGCCGCGGAGCATGGCCAGGATGCGGTGCGAGGGCAGCTTCGAGTACGGCTCACCGAACTCGAAGTAGTCCGAGAACTTCGCGCCGTCGGTCTGCTTGCCGTCGCGCACCTTGGCGACCAGCCGGCCCCGCGTCCACATCTGCTCGCGCAGTTCACCGATCAGGTCGGCGTCCTCCGCGAACCGCTCGATCAGGATGGCCCGGGCGCCGTCCAGGGCGGCCTGCCCGTCGGCGACCCCCTTCTCGGCGTCCACGAACGCCTCAGCGGCCGCTTTCGGGTCGACCGTGGGGTCGCCCAGCAGACCGTCGGCCAGCGGCTCCAGGCCGGCCTCACGGGCGATCTGCGCCTTCGTGCGGCGTTTCGGCTTGAACGGGAGGTAGATGTCCTCCAGCCGGGCCTTGGTGTCGGCCTCGAGGATCTGCTGCCGCAGCGCGTCGTCCAGCTTGCCCTGGGCCCCGATCGACTCCAGCACCGCGGCGCGGCGCTCCTCCAGCTCGCGCAGGTAACCCAGGCGCTCCTCGAGCGTGCGCAGCTGGGCGTCGTCGAGCGTGCCGGTCACCTCCTTGCGGTAGCGGGCGATGAACGGCACGGTGGCGCCGCCGTCGAGCAGTTCGACCGCGGCGGTGACCTGCCCTTCGCGGACCCCGAGCTCGGAGGCAATGCGCTGATGGATCGCTGTCGTCACGCCGACGATTGTTACCGAGGCGGCCGGGCCTTGTCGCGCCGCCCCGCACACACCGCGCCCGATGATCACTCGTAGGGCGGCCGCGACGCGCCCAGCCCCCGCGCGAACCGCCCGGCCGGGTGCACCGTCGCGACCTGCGGAAACGCTTTTGGATCAGACGCCGCACGCGTGGAGGTGGGCGTTTACTAGAGACAACCCTTTACGGCTTTGGCATTGTTGCTACATGACGCTTGCTGTCCGGGCGGTCGCCGCCACTGATCAGGGCCTGGTCCGGTCCAACAACGAAGACTCGGTTTTCGTCGGAAATCGCCTCTTCGTTGTCGCGGACGGCATGGGTGGATTGCCCGCCGGTGAACTGGCGAGCGACATCCTGGTCCAGGTCCTCGGCGAGGTCGACCAGAAGCCGGACACCGGCGAACCGTTGCAGGATCTGATCGAGGCCCTCCAGGTCGCGAACAAGCAGATCGAGAAGTCGGTCGCCGAGGACGACGCCCGCGACGGCATGGGCACGACGGTGACCGCGCTGCTGCTCTCCGGCGAGCGGCTGGCCGCCCTCAACGTCGGCGACTCCCGGTGCTACCTGCTCCGCGACGGCGAGTTCCAGCAGCTCACGCGCGATGACACGTACGTTCAGGCCTTGGTTGATCAGGGTGTTCTGACGCCCGACGACGCCCGGCGGCACCCGCAGCGGGCCCTGGTCACCCAGGCCGTGCAGGGTGGCCCGTTCCGCCCGGCCGGGCGGATGATCCCGGCCCGCGTCGCCGATCGGTACCTGCTCTGCAGCGACGGCCTCTCCGACTACGTGGAGGACGCGGTGATCGCCCAGACCCTCCGGGACAACCCCGATCGGCGTACGTGCGCGGCCGAGCTGATCAACCGGACGCTGGAGAACGGCGCCCCGGACAACGTCACCGTGATCATCGCCGATGTGGTCGAGGTCTGAGTGACCGCTGCTTGATCGACTCCCGTAGATTCTGCTCATGTCACGCAGAATCACGGGAGCTCTGACTGCCGGGGTCGTCGCGGCGGTGTCCGGCTGGATGACCTTGTCACCCGGCCCGGCCCAGGCGGCGACCTCGAACGACACGACCTGCAAGACCCCTGTCAACAGTTCGCCCACCACCGACGTCGGGCCCAGCGCCACCGGCTATGTGCTCAACGTCGGCGACCTCGGCACGGTGTTCAGCGACGGTGCCCAGGCCGCGTTCCCCAAGGTCAGCGCCCGCGACACGGTGAACGCCGACGGCAGCCCGCGCCGGACGGTGACCACCACGTTCGCCCGCGGGCAGGACGTCGGCTCCGACCGCACCCCGCCGGCCCAGGTCACCTCGGTCGACGGCGGCCAGACCTTCCCGGCCGCGACCCTGACCGGCACGCCGGGCGTGCCCACCACCCAGCTGCGCGACGGGACGCTGCTCGGCATCGACTTCATCCCGACGTCGACCACCACGAGCTCGGCGACCTTCCAGATGTACCGGTCCACCGACGGCGGCACGAACTGGGTCACCTCGCCGACCATCATCCAGCTGAGCATCCCGCTCGACGGCGGCATCCGCACCCACGGCGCCCCGTTCCAGCTCGGCGACGGCACGGTGCTGGTCAGCTACTACATCCAGTTCGGCGCGAGCCACCCCGCGCCCGGCCGCTACCAGCAGATCTCGTCGTACGTGGCGGCCAGCACCGACGGCGGTGGGAGCTTCACCACCCGGGGCACGATCGCGTACGACAGCACCGGCGCCAACAGCTACCCGGAGGCTGCCGTCGCCGCCCTGCCCAGCGGCAAACTGCTCTCGGTCGTCCGCCACCACGTGTGGAACGGCACGAACTTCAACGAACTCGACACCCCGCGCTGGACCACCTCCACCGACGGCGGCGCCACCTGGGCGGCCCTGCAGAACCTGGCCGTCTCCTTCCCGAACGGCTACGACCAGTACGACGACGCCAAGCCCAAACTGCTCGGCGTCTTCCCGCAACTGCAGCTGATGCCCAACGGTGTCATGGTGCTCAGCGCCGGCCGGCCGGACAACTGGGTGGCGATCTCCACCAACGGGCTGGGCACCGGCTGGGTCGGCCAGCTCACCTACCGCAACTGCCCGACCGACGGGTACCGCCTGCACGGCTCCACCGGCAACACCGCGCTCGCCTCGGTCGAGAGCAACCGCGTGCTGCAGGTCGGCGACAACTGCGACATCACCTGGTCCTGCCCGGTCGGGGACAGCGGCTACACCGTCGACGACGGCCGCCGGATCTGGCGCCGGTTCGCCGACGTGCTCACCCCGGACGTCGGCAAGATCGACCTGGCCACCAAGTACCGCCTCGGCCAGATCCAGGTCAGCACCGACATGGAGGCCCACCCGGACGGCCGGCCGCGCACCGGCCCGGCCGGCGCGTTCGACGGCAGCACCGACTACTGGTCCAGCGCCGTCCGGACCGACGGGCCGGGCACGTACACGATCACCCTCGACCGGGAGTACCAGCTGACCCGGCTCGGCCTGAGCCTGCGCAACGGGACACTCGCCTCCGGCCGGGTCTACGCCTCGACCGACGGCGTGAACTGGGGCACCCCGATCGTCGACGCGGCCGACCGGACCCACCTGGCGCTGGAGTACTTCACGGTCACGGCCAAGGCCCGCTACCTGAAGGTGGTCGTCGACGCCGGCGCCGACGGGGCCGCGTTCCTCAACGAGCTGGAGCTGTACTCGACCGTCAACTCGTTCGAGAACGACCCGGTCAACAACCGCCCGCGCGGCTTCACCCAGCTCTCCCAGACCTGGGTGACCCGTAGCGGCGTCGACGGCAGCAGCCGGGCCCTGCGCCTGAACGACACCGCGGCCGACGCCATGGCCAAGGCGGTGTGGCCGGTGACGGCGACCAGCCCGACCCGGACCCTGGAATTCCGGGCCGAACCGGTCACCCTGACCAACGCGTTCCTCTTCGACATCCAGGGCAAGGCCTCCGACGGTACGACCGTGGACGCCTACCACTTCGCGTCCCGCGCCGACGGCAGCCTGGCCCGCTACACCGGCTCGGCCTGGGTCGCGCTCACCGGGGCGGGCGTCGTCCCGGTCGGCAAGTGGAGCACGATCAAGGTGCAGGCGAGCACGACCAGCGCCACGGTCAGCGTCGGCGGCACCGTGATCGCCACGTCCGTCCCGCCGACCAAGGCCGGCACGACCGGGCTGCTCGGCTACTCGTTCGCCAGCAGCGGCACCGCCACCGTCGGCGACCAGATCGTCTTCGACGACGTCCTGCTCAGTTCCTGACCGATACCGATCACCTGCGGCCGGGGCGTTCGCGCCCCGGCCGCAGGCCGGTCGGGGTGAGCGGTCACGGTAGGTCGAGGAACTCGCGGACGGCCTCCTCGACGGCGGTCATGGTCGAGTGCGAGACGTAGCCGTGATTGTCGCGGAGCGCGGATCGGTCGAGGATCTGCACCACGCTGTGGATCCGCACGAAAGCGCCGGCGAGCGGATCGCCGGGTTCGAGCCGGACCGCGAGATGATTCGGGTGCGGGACCTCCCGGACCACCGCGAGTGCCCAGATCGCCAGCTCCTCGACGCTGTTGTACTCGTCGTTGCTGATCACCAGCACGCGATGCTGCGCGCCGCCGCGCAGCAGGGTCCAGATCTGGCCGCGGTTCACCACGCGGCGTCGCGCAACGCGATGTCGTTGCTGCTCTCGATCAGATCCCGGTCGGCCGCGGCCTGCTCCGGGGTGCGGGACCGGACGAACTCGCCGAAGGCCCGGGCCGCGGCCCGCCGACGGTGACGCCGGGCGTCGGGCAGCACGCGCCGGACCGCCTCGGTCACCGTCGCCGAGGCGTTTCCGCTGCTCTGCAGGTAGGCGGCCACGTCGTCGGGGACGCTGATGCTCAGCTTCACGGTCATACTTTGATCCTACCGAGGAACCTCGTATCCTCGGCAGGTGCTGTTGGCGACGGAACGACTGGTGCTGCGGCGATTCCGGGCCTCCGACGCGGCGACGCTGGCGGAGTACCGGTCGGATCCGGAGGTGGCGCGCTACCAGTCCTGGGACGCGCCCTTCCCCCTGGAGAAGGCCGAGCTCGCCGTACGGAACTTCGCCGCGAGCTCACCCGACGAGCCGGGCTGGTTCCAGTACGCGATCGAGCTGGCCGCCGAGCGCACCCTGGTCGGGGACGTGGCGGTCCGGCTGCACGACAACCTCAAGCAGGCCGAGATCGGGTTCACGCTGGCCACGCCGTACCAGAAGATGGGTTTGGCGACGGAGGCGGTGAGCGCCGTCCTGGACCGTCTGTTCCGTCTGCAGGGGTTGCACCGGGTGATGGGCGAGTGCGACGCGCGGAACACGCCGTCGGCGGCCCTGATGACGCGGCTGGGGTTCACACGCGAGGGTCTGCTGCGGCAGCAGACGTTCATCAAGGGCGAGTGGACCGACGACCTGCTCTTCGGCCTCCTCGCCCCGGAGTGGCTGTCCCGGGAGATGTCGTAGCCCCGTGACGGGATGCGCGCCATTCCGGTGACGAGGACGGCGAGGTGCCGGCCGCGGCGCTGGAGGAGCGAGGTTTCCGGCGGCGTCACGATCCGCGCCCGCCGGACTGGTCGCGGGCGGGGGAGCACCCACGGCTGCGGGTGTTGTTTCCGCGCAGCCGTGGGTGATCAGGTCACTTCTCGAGTTTGAGCCAGAGGGCGCCGAGCGGGGGGACCCGCAGGGCGGCCGAGTGGTCGAAGCCGTGCCAGGGGATGTCCTCGGCCTGGACGACGCCCATGTTGCCGACGCCCGAGCCGCCGTACAGTTCGCTGTCGGTGTTGACGGCTTCCTGCCAGCGGCCGGCGCGGGGCAGGCCGATGCGGTAGTTCTCGTGCGGGACGGCGGCGAAGTTGACGATGCAGGCCATCGGGTCGCCGTTCGGGGCGAAGCGCAGGAACGAGAACGTGTTGTGCTGCGAGTCGTCGCTGGTGATCCAGCGGAAGCCGGACGGGCTGGTGTCCTGCGTCCAGATCGCCGGCGTCTCCTTGTAGACCCGGTTCAGGTCGGTGATCAGGCCTTTGATCCCGCCGAACTGGGGGTCTTCGAGCAGCGCCCAGTCGAGGCCGCGCTCCTCGCTCCACTCGCGCAGGTCGCCCATCTCGGCGCCCATGAACAGCAGCTGTTTGCCGGTGAAGGCCCACATGAAACCGAGCAGGGCCCGGGTGTTGGCCAGTTTCTGCCACAGGTCGCCGGGCATCTTGCCGGTGAGCGAACCCTTGCCGTGCACGACCTCGTCGTGGCTGATCGGCAGGATGTAGTTCTCGCTCCAGGCGTAGACGGTCGCGAACGTCATCTGGTGGTGGTGCCACTGGCGGTAGATCGGCTCCTTGACCATGTAGTTCAAGGTGTCGTTCATCCAGCCCATGTTCCACTTGAAGCCGAACCCGAGGCCGCCCAGGTGGGTGGGGCGGGTGACGCCGGGCCAGGCGGTGGACTCCTCGGCGATGGTGACGACGCCGGGGTGGTTCTTGTAGACGGTCGCGTTCATCTCCTGCAGGAAGCTGATCGCGTCCAGGTTCTCCCGGCCGCCGTACTGGTTCGGGGTCCACTCGCCGTCCTTGCGGGAGTAGTCCAGGTACAGCATGGACGCGACGGCGTCGACGCGCAGGCCGTCGGCGTGGAACTCCTCGCACCAGTAGAGCGCGTTGGCGACCAGGAAGTTCCGGACCTCCTTGCGGCCGAAGTCGAAGACGTACGTGCCCCAGTCGGGGTGTTCGCCGCGCCGCCAGTCGCCGTGCTCGTAGAGCGGGGTGCCGTCGAAACGGGCCAGGCCCCACTCGTCCTTGGGGAAGTGGGCGGGCACCCAGTCGAGGATCACGCCGATCCCGGCTTGGTGCAGCTTGTCGACCAGGTACCGGAACTCGTCGGGGTTGCCGAACCGGGAGGTGGGGGCGAAGTACCCCGTCACCTGGTAGCCCCACGACCCGCCGAACGGGTGCTCCATCACCGGCATCAGCTCGACGTGGGTGAAGCCGGTCTCGACGACGTAGTCGACCAGCTGTTCGGCGAGCTCGACGTAGGAGAGTCCCGGGCGCCACGAGCCGAGGTGCACCTCGTAGCAGCTGACCGGCTCCTGGTGCCACGCCTTGGTCGCGCGGTCGCGCAGCCACTGCTCGTCCTGCCACTGGTATTCGGTCTGGAACACCACGGACGCGGTCGCCGGCGGGATCTCGGTGTGCTGGGCGAGCGGGTCGGCGTGCTCGCGCCACTGCCCGTCCCGGCCCAGGATCTTGAACTTGTACTTGGTGCCGGTGTGCGCGGCCGGGACGTAGATCTCCCACACCCCGCTGGAGCCGAGCGACCGCATCGGCCACCCGTCGTACGGGCCCCAGCCGGAGAAGTCGCCGACGACCTGCACGCCGCGGGCGCTCGGCGCCCACACCGCGAACGCCACCCCGGTGCCGCGCGGCTGCGCGCCCAGCACCTTCCACAGCTTCTCGTGCCGGCCCTCGCCGATCAGGTGCAGGTCCAGCTCGCCCAGGGTGGGCAGGTGACGGTACGGGTCGTCGAACTGGGTCCCGTCCACGTCGAGGCGGTAGTCGAGGACGGTCCCGGGCAGCTCGGCCGCGAAGATCCCGTCCGGGTGGACCTGGGTCGTCTCGTACCGCTGGTCCTCGTGCAGGACGGTCACCTGCTTGGCGCCCTTGCGCAGGGTACGGATGACGGTGTGCCCCCCGCCGGGGTGCGCCCCGAGGACGGCGTGCGGATCGTGCGTGTCGCCGGCGATCACGGCGTTCATGGCCCGCTCGTCGGCGGCCAGGCGAGAGGTGGTGTGCCCGATCATCTTCGCTTCCTCTGACATTAGGGGGTCAGCCGACCAGCCGGGCGATGGAGCGGAGGGGGATCCGCAGCCACCCGGGCCGATGCCGGGCTTCGTAGGCGGCCTCGTAGACCGCCTTGTCCAGTTCGTACGCCGCGAGCAGCGTCTCCTCGGCGCGGGGGTCGACGCCGGCCGCGTGCGCGTACCCGTCGCAGAAGGCGGCCCGGTTGCGGTCCACCCATTCGCGGGCGCGGGCGGCCAGGTGCTCGTCGTCGTCCTGGTCGACGAGCAGCTGGTACGCCGCGTACTCGTACGAGCGCAGCACCCCGGCCACGTCGCGCAGCGGGGAGTCGGGCAGCCGGCGCTCGTCCAGCGGCTGGCCCGGCTCGCCCTCGAAGTCGATGAGCAGCCAGGCCTCGGGGGTGCGCAGCACCTGGCCGAGGTGCAGGTCACCGTGTACGCGCTGGACGGTCACCTCCCGCCCGGTCAGGCTCTCGAACCGGGCGGTGATGGCCGGCACGTACTGCTGCAGTTCGGGCACCGCGTTGGCCGCCGTGCGCAGCCGGGCCAGTACGGCGTCGAGCGGGAACGGCGACGGGCCGGCCCCCAGTTCCTCGGCCAGGGTCAGGTGCACCGACGCGACCGCCTCGCCGAGCCGGTACGACTCGCCCTGGAAGTCCCCGCCGGCCTCGTCGGCGCGGAACTCGGCGTCGGCGAACAGGTCCCGGGCCGACGCGGTGGCCATCGCCCAGCCCTCGGCCGAGTTGGCCGCGTAGGCGGTGACCATGCCGAGCGAGCACTGCCCGGCGTCGTCGGTGGTCTCGAACGAGCCGAGCAGCTTGGCCACGTGCGGGTTCTGCGCGCGGCCGAGCACCCGGTTCAGTTCGATGTCGGGGTTGATGCCGCAGGTGACCCGGCGGAACACCTTGAGGATGGCGTCCTGCTCGAAGATCACGCTGGTGTTGCTCTGCTCGGCGTCGAACACCCGCGGCCAGAGGTCCAGCGGCAGTTCGGCGCCCGGTTCCTTCTGGAAGGTGAGGTCACCGACCGGCTCGGACGCGTCGACCAGGCCCAGCAGGTACCGGGCGGCCTCGGGGGAGTAGAGGGCGTCGTACGCCGGCCGGCCCTGCTCGTCGGTGCCGATGGTGGCCACGCTCGCGTACTCGGGCAGCAGCTCGGCGCCCCGGCCGACGATCAGTTGGTACCGCTCGGAACTGCCGTCGGTGTACGAGACGTCGAGCAGCACCAGTTCGAGATCCTCGCCCAGCGGGGTGCTGGACGCTTCTTTCAGGGAGGCGAGCACGCGACTGCGGCCCGCGTACCAGCGTTGTTTCGGTAACCACTCTGAGTAGGGCAGCGTCATTGCTTCTCCTCGGACCCGCACAACTGGAACCAATAGAAGCCGTGGCCCGGAAGGGTGAGCAGGTACGGCAACTGACCGATCCGCGGGAAGTTCACGTGGCCGGTCAGCTCCACCGGGGTGTACCCGTTCCAGTGCTGCAGATTGAGCTCGATGGGCTGCGGGAACCGCGACAGGTTGTTGACGCAGAGGACCACGTCGTCGCCGTACTCCCGCAGGTAGGCCAGCACCGAGGGGTTGGAGCCGCCGAGCTCGCGGAACGTCCCGACGGCGAACGCCTCGTGCCGCCGGCGCACCGCCAGCATCGTCCGGGTCCAGTTGAGCAGCGACGTCGCGCTGTCGCGCTGGGCCTCGACGTTGACCGCCTGGTATCCGTACACCGGATCCTGGTTGACCGGGAGGTAGAGGCGGCCGGGAGTCGCGGTCGAGAAGCCGGCGTTGCGGTCCGGCGTCCACTGCATCGGGGTGCGCACGCCGTCCCGGTCGCCCAGCCAGATGTTGTCGCCCATGCCGATCTCGTCGCCGTAGTAGAGCACCGGCGAACCGGGCAGCGACAGCAGCAGGGCGGTGAACAGCTCGATCTGGTTCCGGTCGTTCTCCAGCAGCGGGGCCAGCCGGCGGCGGATGCCGACGTTGGCCTTCATCCGCGGATCCTTGGCGTACTCCGAGTACATGTAGTCGCGCTCTTCGTCGGTGACCATCTCGAGCGTGAGCTCGTCATGGTTACGCAGGAAGATGCCCCATTGGGTGTTCTCCGGGATGGCCGGCGTCTGAGCCAGGATCTCCGAGATCGGAAAACGGGATTCCCGGCGTACGGCCATGAAGATGCGCGGCATCAGCGGGAAGTGGAACGCCATGTGGCACTCGTCGCCGCCCGACTTGGCGTCGCCGAAGTACTCCACCACGTCGGCCGGCCACTGGTTCGCCTCGGCCAGCAGCACCCGGCCCGGGAACTCGTCGTCGATCACCTTGCGGCAGTGCTTGAGGAACGCGTGCGTCTGCGGCAGGTTCTCGCAGTTGGTGCCCTCCTCCTCGAAGAGGTAGGGGACCGCGTCCAGCCGGAAGCCGTCGATGCCCAGGTCCAGCCAGAACCGGAGCACGTCCAGCATGGCCTCCTGCACCTTGGGGTTCTCGTAGTTGAGATCCGGCTGGTGCGAGAAGAACCGGTGCCAGTAGAACTGCCGCCGCACCGGGTCGAACGTCCAGTTCGACTCCTCGGTGTCGACGAAGATGATCCGCGCGTCCTGGTACTTCTCGCTGGTGTCGTTCCAGACGTAGAAGTCGCCGTACGGCCCGTCCGGCTCGTGGCGCGACGCCTGGAACCACGGGTGCGAGTCCGAGGTGTGGTTCATGACCAGGTCGGTGATGACCCGGATGCCGCGCTTGTGGGCCGCGTCGAGCAGCGCCACGAAGTCGTCGACCGTGCCGAACTCGGGCAGGACCTTGTAGAAGTCGCGGATGTCGTAGCCGCCGTCGCGCAGCGGCGAGTCGTAGAACGGCGGCAGCCACAGGCAGTCGACGCCGAGCCACTGCAGGTAGTCCAGGCGCTCGATCAGACCGCGCAGGTCGCCGCCGCCGTCCGAGCCCGAGTCGTAGAACGCGCGGACCAGCACCTCGTAGAAGACCGCGCGCTGGAACCAGGTGCGATCGGCCGGCAGTGCCCGGGCGTGACCGAAGTCGGAGGACTCCGGGTGTTCGACCACCCCGTCCTCGGTGTGACTTCCCTCGGCCGGGTCGTGCTCGCTCGTCAAGTCCATCAGGTGTTCCCCCTACCCCGCCTGCACCACGAAGATGTGCGCCGGCTCGACGTACGGGTCGATCCGGACCGCGTTGTACTGCCCCCACTCGTACGTGGCACCGCTGATCTGGTCGACCACGGTGAACTTCTCGTGCCAGTCCAGGCCCAGGGCCGGCATGTCGAGAGTGGTGTTGCCCCACTGCACGTTGGTGGAGTCGAACGAGACGATCACCAGCACGGTGTTGCCGGTGTCGGCGTCGCGCTTGGAGAAGCACAGCAGCGCGCCGTTGTCGATCTCGTGGAAGCGCAGGTTGCGGAGCCAGTGCAGGGCGGGATTCTGCTCGCGGATCCGGTTCAGCTTGGTCAGGTACGGCGCCAGGGACCGGCCGGCCCGCTCGGCGGCCGCGTAGTCGCGGGGCTTGAGCTCGAACTTCTCGTTGTCGATGTACTCCTCCGAGCCCGGCCGCGGCACGTGCTCGAACAGTTCGTACCCCGAGTACATGCCCCAGGACGGGGTGAGCATGGCGGCCAGCACCGCGCGGATCTTGAACATCGGCGGGCCGCCGTGCTGCAGCGACTCGTGCAGGATGTCCGGGGTGTTGGGCCAGAAGTTCGGCCGCATCCAGTCGATCGTGGTCAGCAGCGTCTCCATGTACTCACGCATCTCGGCCGCACTGGTGCGCCAGGTGAAGTACGTGTACGACTGCGTGAAGCCGATCTTGCCGAGCCCGTTCATCATGGCCGGCCGGGTGAACGCCTCGGCCAGGAACAGCACGTCCGGGTGGGTCTCCTTGACCTTGGGGATCAGCCACTGCCAGAAGTTGACCGCCTTGGTGTGCGGGTTGTCGACCCGGAAGATCCGCACGCCGTTGTTCACCCAGTGCATGACCACGCGGTAGACCTCGTCGCGCAGCGTGCGGTAGTCGTTGTCCCAGTTGATCGGGTAGATGTCCTGGTACTTCTTGGGCGGGTTCTCGGCGTAGGCGATCGTGCCGTCGGCCTTGGTGGTGAAGAACTCCGGGTGTTCCTTCACCCACGGGTGGTCGGGCGCGGCCTGCAGCGCGAGGTCGAGCGCGACCTCCATGCCGAGCTCCTCGGCCCGCTCGCGGAACGCGACGAAGTCCTCCAGGGTGCCCAGCTGCGGGTGGATCGCGTCGTGCCCGCCCTCGTCCGAGCCGATCGCCCAGGGCGAGCCGACGTCCTCGGGCCGGGCCACGAGCGTGTTGTTCCGGCCCTTGCGGTTGATCTTGCCGATCGGGTGGATCGGCGGCAGGTAGACGACGTTGAAGCCCATCTCGGCGACGGCCGGGAGCCGGTTCATCGCCGTACGGAAATTGCCGTGTTTGATCGGTGTGGCGTCCGGTCCGATCTCGGCGCCCTCGGAGCGCGGGAAGAACTCGTACCACGCCGAGTACAGGGCGCGCGCCCGGTCGGCCCAGACGGCGAACGAGCGGGTGGTGGTGACCAGCTGGCGCACCGGGTTGTGCCAGAGCAGCTCCTCGAGATCGAGGGCCGGGGTGACCCGGGAGAACAGTGACCGTTGCTGATCACGCAGCGCGGCGGCCGCGTCGCGGACCCGCTCCTCGTGCTCGGCCGGCACGATCTTGGTCGCCAGGTCGAGCACGTCGGCGCCCTCGGCGAGATCGTTGGCCAGGTCCTCGGCCCCCTGCCCGGCGCCGATCTTCTTCACCACGGCGTCGCGCCACGTCCGGTACGGATCGTCGAAGGCCTCCACCGTGAACGTCCAGCGGCCCACGTGGTCGGGCCGGATCGTCGCGTGCCACTGGTCCAGCCCCGGCGCGCCGGGCGTCATGCGGGTGAACGGCTGGGTCTCGCCGTCCGGGCCGCGCCATACCACGTTCACACCCAGCGCGTGGTGACCTTCGCGATAGGACACCGCGGAAACCGGTACTAGTTCGCCGACCACCGCCTTGGCGGGGTAGCGGCCACCGGACACGGCCGGCGTCACGTCTTCGATGGGGAAGCGACCGGTCATGATCTCCACCGTAGTCAGAGGGGCTCAGTAGGACCCGGCGACCGGAAAAACCACCGCCGTCGTCCTATGACTTCTCCGGAGTGGAGATTCTGAAACTTGGGGGTGCCGCGAAAACGGCCGATCGCCGATGCCTTTTCAACCTACCGGACCCGACCTATGCCTTCGCATCCGTACGGGGCCGCGCGCCGCTGGAAAACACGACAAGTTCACCTTCCCGCAACAGGCGCTCGCCGCGGCTCACCCGCAGCGAGGGAACGGCTCCGGCGAGCAAGATCAGATTGCCGGCGCGGCGTCCCTTCAGCACCGGGACCTCACCGATCAGTCCTACCTCGTCGAACGCGGCGGCCACGGTGGCCACCTGGATCCTCGTGAAGGCCATCGGGGGCACGTCGGTCACGTTCATCACGAGCAGGCCCTGCGGCCTCAGGACCCGCCGCAGATGCCGCGAGAACTCCACCGTACCGAGATGCGGCGGCATCGCGGCGCCGTCGAAAACATCCGCGACGATCACGTCATACACCCGATCGGGGGTGGCCTCGACCGCCTCCCGCGCGTCCCCGACGACGATCTCGGCCACCGGCCGCGCCGGCGGGATCGTCCGCAGGACCAGATCGACCAGATCCCGGTTGATCTCGACCACGGTCTGCGCGGCCTCCGGCCACCACCGGGCCGCCAGGCGCGGCACGGTCAGCCCGCCCCCACCCAGATGCAAAATGCTTTCCGGTACGGCGTTCCGGGCCCTCAGCGCCCGCGCGATCACCCGGACGTAGGCGAGTTCCAGGTGCTCCGGATCGGCCACGTCGACATATGACTGCGGGACGCCGTCCACCATCAGCGTCCAGCCCGTCGGCCGGGCCGGGTCGGGAACCAGCTCCACGCTCTCGGGAGTGCGTCGGTTGCCGTGCGTTGCCATCGAGGAACCCTACTCAAGGGCCCGTCCGGGCGACCGAGTTATCCCCTCGAAGCGAGCCGAACACCGGCAGCGCCTTTTCGATGAGGAGTACGTCGTGGCCGGACCGTCGACCGCACTGTCCCCGGTGATCGCCGCCAGCACCCACTGGCTGGCGCGGGCGTACCCGGGTGGGGAGTCGAACACGGTCGCGCACACGCTCTCCGAACTGCAGGCCCGGCAGGCGATCACGGTCGCCGCCTGGCTGCGCTACCCGACCGAGATCGACGCGGCGCTGGTCGCCATCGCCGGTCCGGGCGGCTCGGCGCTGCTCGACTGGAAGGCCGGCAGCGAGCCCGAGGACGAGTTCGCCGAGGGCGAGGGCTGGCGCACCTGGGTCGACGAGGTGGTCGTCAGCTGGGCCGCGTGCCTGCTGGCCGACCCGATGCTGGCCCGCCGTGGCGTGGACGCGGTGATCGCCGCGATGCCGGTGCCCGAGCCCCGCCCACGCCCGCACGCCCGCCGCCCGGGCGGCCTGCCCAGCGAGTTCCGCCGCCTGCTGCAGCCGGACGTCCGCGACCGTGAGGCCGCGACCCTGCTGCGCCACCCGGACCTGCTGGAGCCGATCGCGGCCATGCACCGCGACACGCTTCTCTACCTGCTCGACGCCGAGGTCGTCGCCGACGGCCTGGCCCCGCTGGGCGGCGACCGCGCCGCCTGAGGCGTAAGAGACCCCTCACCCACCCTCGTCGCTCGGCGTGCTGGGGCGTTCCTCGCGCCCGCCGGACAGTGCGCCTGACCCCCTGCGACAAGGGTTGGAACCGCAGGGCCGGCATCCCCTTTTCCTCCTGGGGGGATGCCGGCCCTGTGGCCTTTGCCAGTCTTTATCCGCTTTGCCGGTTGACCGTCTCGGGTCAGCTGTCGGCCAGGCGGGCCGGGAAACCGCCCGTGGCGATCGGGCCCCACGAGTCGATCGTGACGCGGATCAGGCACTTGCCCTGGTCGACCATGGCCTGCCGGTACTCGTCCCAGTTCGAGTGCTCACCGGAGATGACCCGGAAATACTCCACCAGGGGCTCGACCGCGTCGGGCAGGTCGATCACCTCGGCCGTCCCGTCGACCTGGACCCACGGGCCGTTCCACTCGTCCGAGAGCACGCAGATGGTGACCCGCGGATCCCGCCGGAGGTTGGCGACCTTGGCCCGCTCCGGATAACTGGAGATCACGATCCGGCCCTCGGTGTCGACGCCGCACGTGTTCGGCGACGACTGCGGGCGCCCGTCCTTGCGGACCGTCATCAGGATCGCGTGATGCCGCGGGCGCAGGAACTCGACCAGCTCGGCCCGGCTCGCCCGGGTGTTGGTGGCGATCGTGCGGGCCATCAGTGCGCCTCCGCCGCGTTCACCGTGTGCGCCTCGGCCGCCCCCGGCTCGCCCGCCCGGCCGGCGTCCACCGGGACCGCGCCCGGGTGCTGCCCGCCGTGACCGGTCGTGGCCTGCTCGGCCGAGACCGCCGCGCCGATGATGCCGGCGTTGTTCAGCAGCGTGGCCGCGACGACCGGGGTGTTGATGTCCAGCAGCGGGAAATACCGGTCGGCCTTCTTGCTCACGCCGCCGCCGATGATGAACAGCCGCGGGGAGAGCAGCATCTCGACGTGACGCAGGTACTTGCTGACCCGGTGCGCGTACTTCTCCCAGCTCATGTCCTCGGCCTCACGGATCCGGTCGGACGCGATCAGCTCCGCGTCCTTCCCGTCGATCTCCAGGTGGCCGAGCTCGGTGTTCGGCAGGAGCACGCCGTCCAGGAACAGGGCGGTGCCGATGCCCGTGCCCAGCGTCACCATCATGATCAGGCCGGACTGGTCGCGGCCGGCGCCGAACGCGACCTCGGCCGCCCCGGCCGCGTCGGCGTCGTTGAGCACCGTGACCGGCTTGCCCAGCCGCTCGGTGAACAGCTGCGCGGCCGGCGCGTCGATCCAGGACTTGTGCACATTCGCCGCCGTGCGGGTCACGCCGTCGACGACCACGCCGGGGAACGTGACGCCGACGCTGTCGTAGCCCTCGAACGTGGCCGCCACCTCGGCGACCGCGTCCACCACGCTCTCCACGTCGGCCGGCTGGGGGGTGGGCACGCGGAAACGCTCGGCGAGCAACTCGCCGCGCACCGTGTCGACCGGCGCCCCCTTGACGCCTGAGCCGCCGATGTCGATGCCGAGGATGGTCATCCGTGTCTTCCCGTCTTCATGCTGGTCACTCAACCGTGCTGTTTACCACGAAGGCGCGACCCCGAATCCTGCGCGCCCCGGCTCGTTCCTCCGAGTGAATCCCGCGCGTAGTTCCCTATTCACGCTGAGTCACTCATACTTTCGGCTAGGCAGAGCTAGTCTTGTCGGCTAGCGTTGCTCTTCAGGGCTGATTTACCGATAGAAGCCGGCCCTGTTGAACGGTCGCCGCGTGCGGGCACGGCTCTCTGCCCGCTGATGGAGGACCACCATGACAGTGATCGAGGTTCATGACGAGCAGCCGCTCCGCACCACCGAGACCACCGCAACCGATCTGCTGGCCGCGATGGCGGTGACCGCGCCGGGCCGGGACCGGGCGCGGCTGCGGGACCGGGCGATCGAGGCCTGGCTGCCTCTCGCGCGACACCTGGCCAACCGCTACTCCGGCCGTGGCGAACCCACCGACGACCTGGTCCAGACCGCCACCGTCGGGCTGATCAAGGCGGTCGACAAATTCGACCCCGACCGCGGCGTCGACTTCGCCGGCTACGCGATCCCGACGATCATCGGCGAGATCAAAAGACACTTCCGCGACCGTACGTGGTCCGTGCGCGTGCCCCGTCGCCTGCAGGAACTTCGCCTGGCCATCACCGAGGCCAACAGCACGCTCACGCACAAACTCGGCCGATCCCCGACCGTCCCGGACATCGCCCGGCACCTCGGCATCAGCGAGGAGGACGTGCTCGAAGGCCTGGAAGGCGCCCGCGCCTACAACGCGACGTCGCTGTCCACCCCGATCAGCGCCGACGGCTCCACCGAGCTGGGCGACACCCTCGGCGGCGAGGACCACGAATACGAGCTGGCCGAGACCCGGGTCGCCCTCGGGCCCGCCCTGGCCACCCTCGGCGACCGGGAGCAGCGCATCCTCACCCTGCGCTTCTACGGCAACCTGACCCAGTCGCAGATCGCCGACCAGATCGGCATCTCCCAGATGCACGTCTCCCGGCTGCTCACCAAGGCCCTCGCCAAGCTGCGCTCCCAGCTCGCCGCCGACCTCTGACCCACCCGCCGCCGCTCTCCCCAGCCCCGCCGGTCGGCCGCCGCGGCCTCAGCCACCGGCGCCGGCTGATCCCCGCGCCCGCCCGCCTCGCGGCGCGAGCTCTCAGCTGGCGCTGAGGGCTGTTTCCCGGCTCTTATGCAGCCGTCAGCACCAGCTGATCCCCGCTCCCGCCCACCGACGCGGCGCGCGCTCTCAGCTGGCGCTGACGGCTGTTTTCCGGCCCCTGATACAGCCGTGAGCGCCAGCTGGGGGCGTGGGTCGCGGGTGGGGGCGGGCTCGCGGGGGTGGACGCACGGAACGTGGGGTGTGGCTTCGGCTGGGGGTGGGTTTGTTGCTCTGAGCGTGACCAGAAGACCACGTCGCCCTTGCGGGCCTCGCGTTCTGGCCGCGCCAGCGGCCTGCGAGGGTCGGAAGGGTCCCCGCGGGAGCGACGGTCTGGACCACGGCGGACCGGGGCAATGAAGAAGTTGATCTTTGGGGTGGATCTTCCGGAAAGGGGAACGGGCAGACGCGGCCGGACCTGTCGGCGGCGTCTGCCCGTTCGGCCGGGGATTACTGGGCGCCGCTGGCCTGCCAGTTGAGGCGGATCAGGAGGGTTTTGGCTTCGTCGGCGACGTCGGCGTCGGCGAGGACGGCGTACTGGGCGGCCTGCAGGGAGCTGCGGGAGGTGAAGTCCCGGCGGCCGCCGGTGGCAGCGTGGGCGATGGCGCCGAAGACGGCACCCCAGACCGCGCCGATCAGGACCGTGGTGAGGATGACGGCGAACCAGTTGGAGTCGCTGAACAGGCCGAACAGGACGCCGATGAACAGGCCGAACCAGGCGCCGCTGGCGGCGCCGGCGCCGGCCGCGCGGCCGACGGTGAGGCGGCCGAGGACGTTCTCGACCAGGCGGAGGTCGGTGCCGATGATCGAGGTGCGTTCGACCGGGAACTTGTTGTCGGAGAGGTAGTCGACGGCCTGCTGGGCCAGCGCGTACTCCGGGTAGGAGCCGACGACGACCGTGGGGCCGGTGGCCCGGGCGCCGGCGCCGAGAGTCTGCGCCGGGAGCTGGGGGACGCCGGCCGGGCCGGGCGGGACGGAACCGCCGGCCGAGGGCGCGGCGGCGGCCGGGTCGTCGAGCGGCGGGGTGACGGCCGGGGTGACCGGCGCGGTCGCCGGCGCCGGGGTGAGGTCGGAGTTGTCGGGGGTGGTCATGTGGTCTTGCCTCCCTGTTCGGGCAACGGGTCACCGGTGGTGAGCCGCACCCAGAAATAGAACGTTCCGGCCGTGGCGGCCATGATCGCCGCCACACCGGTCAGGAACGCGAAACGGCCGGAAACCAGATCCGGCATCACACGCTCGGACATGGCGACCGAGGCGAGGCCGAACAGGCAAGCCGCGGTGCAGATGATGCCAACCAGGGCGAGCGGGAGCGTGGCCACCCGGGCCGGGGTCTTCGAGGCGCGTTCGCCGCCGGCGCGGCGCAGCCGGATCACCCACATGATCAGGGAACCGCAGGCCAGGACGATGAGCAGCGCCGCGATGGTGTCGCTCGGGCGGTGCCATTCGGCCCAGACGGTGGCGACCGCGACGACCGCGACGTAGGCGGCGCCGAGCAGGCCCATCGCGCCCCGCAGGGCCCGCGGGAACGCCATGACCAGGACGAACGCGACCGAGGCGGCGGCCGCCGTGTGCCCGCTGGGGAACGAGTTGGGCATACCCGCGCCGTCCAGGTCGGGGCGGTCCAGATGGGCCTTGAGCTGCTGCACGGCCAGGTTGGCGGAGACCACGAGCAGGACGACACCGATCGAGAGATCGAGGCGTTTGCGCAGTATGCCGACGATGACGGCGATCAGGCAGACGATGCCGAGGACGACGAACTGGGTGGCGTTGAGGGTGCGGCTCAGCACCTCGCTGACCTGAGGGTGGCGTATATCACCACCGTTCAGCGCGGCGCTATCTACCGTCTGGCCGAGCCCCGTACGAATGAAGACGCGATAGACCAGGAACGATCCACCGATCGCCAGAAGTGCGATGACCAGCGGGGATATCGCGTGCCATCCTCCGGTCGCCGATGAGTCCCGGACCCGTGTCCGACGTGTCGCGACCGCCGTCATCGCCTCTCCCTGATCTTGAGCGTTTCACCGAGTGTGGACACGCCCTTTCCCCGTCCCGCGATTTTCCAAGCGCGTCGGTCATCACAACCGCGCCGCAACCGCTTGTGCCCCGGATGCGCAACGGTCGGACCGCACCTTCGTACGGACGCCGACCGGAACGAAGGGGACGTTTACATGAGGCACAGCTCCCGACGACTGCTCACCGGCACCTTGCTGGTGCTTGCCGCCGGGGCCGGGCTGGGCGCTGCCCCGTCGGCCGCCCAGGCGGCCGGCGTGACCGCCGTCGTCGACGTGAACAGCCAGCTCAAGGTCCGGGCCAGGCCGTCGCTGGCGTCCGAGATCAAGGGGACTCTGCTCGACGGGCAGAAGATCGCCGTGGCTTGCTCGGTGACCGGCCAGAACGTGCGCGGCAAGCTGCGCACGACCGCGACCTGGGACCGGCTGACCAACGGCTACTACGTGTCCGACTCGTACATCACGAGCGCGACCCGGATCCCGTCCTGCGGGTCGGCCCCGGTGGCCGAGAAGGTCAAGGCCAAACCGGCGACCTCGGCGTACGTGGCCGGCAAGGTGCGGACCGCGGACGGGCCGGTGAACGTGCGGACCACGCCGTCCGCGGCCGGGGTGCCGGTGCGCAAGGTCGTCAACGGGGGAGCGGTGCAGCTGGCCTGCTCCGTGCCCGGGTCGAACGTCAAGGGTACGGTCCGGACCACCAACCTGTGGGACCAGTTGAGCGACGGGCGGTACATCTCGCACGCGTACGTCGTCTCGGCCGCGCTCCCGCCGTGCGCGCCCTCGTCGACCACCGCGCCGGCCACCCCGAGCCCGACCCAGGCCCAGTTCATCGCCGCCGCGGTGGCCGGCGCGCAGCTCGGCTGGCGCCAGTACGGCGTCCCGCCGTCAGTGACGATCGCCCAGGCCATCCTCGAGTCGGGGTGGGGGAGGAGCGGGCTGGCGGCGGCCGACCGGAACTACTTCGGGATCAAGTGCCAGAACGGCGCGTACGGGACCCTGGCCAACGGCTGCCACGTGTACGCCACGACCGAGTGCGACAAGGCCGGGAACTGCTTCCCGATGTCGGACGCGTTCCGGACGTACGCCACGATGGCCCACTCGTTCCGCGACCACGGCAACTTCCTGAAGGTCAACAAGCGGTACACGCCGGCGTTCGCGTACACGAAGGACGCGAACAACTTCATCTGGCAGGTGTGGAAGGCCGGGTACGCGACCGACCCGAACTACTACACCAAGGTCACCGGGATCATGACCGCTTACAACCTGTACCGGTACGACACCTGGAAGTGAGCACCCGGGTCCGTTTCGCGGCTTACGCTGCTTATGGTGAAGAGGTGGGACGCCCGATACACCGGCCCGGTCCTGGCGGCCGCGGTCGTGCTCTGCGGCGTGCTCGCCACCGTGCTGACCGTGGTCGGCCTCCGCGCCGGCCAGGGTGACAGCGCCCGCCGGGTGATGGACCAGCGCGCCGACATGGCGCTGGCCGCGGTCCGCTCCGAGACCGACCGCTACCGGACCCTGCTCGAGACGGTCGCGGCCGGTCTGGCCACCGACGAGCAGATCACCTGGGCCGATTTCGATCAGGCGACGTCCCCGCTGGAGACGGCCGGGCTGCTCGGCGCGGTCGCGGTCGCCTACGTCGTCCCGGTCACCACCGCGGACGTGCCCGCCGCCCAGCAGCGGTGGCGGGCGGCCGGCTCGAACGGGCTGACCCTGTCGCCCGGGCCCGGCCCGGACGAGCATTACTTCCCGGTCTTCGCCCGATCGCTGGACGACCGGGACAACCCGGGCGGCGCCGACCTGGCCACGGTGGCGCAGCCGGCCGCGGCGCTGAAGACCGCGCGGCAGACCTCGGGCGTGACCGTCTCCGACACGTACGTGCTGCTGCGCGACCGGAACCGGCCGGCCGGCGAGCGCCAGCAGTCGTTCGTCTTCGCCGCCCCGGTCCTGACCCGGGCCAACGATCCGGTGTTCCGCGGCTGGGTCGTGCTCGGACTGCGCGGCGGCGACTTCCTCTCCGGGGTGCTGGCGACGTTCAGCCAGGGCCAGCTCGACGGCAGCCTGGTCGCGGTCAACAGCGACGGCAGCCGGGCCGAGGTCGCCCAGCTGCACGTGCCCGGCGAGCCGGACCTGACCCGGCCGATGACCATCCGGGTCGCCGACCACGTGTGGGAGCTGGGTCTGCGGGCCGACTCGGACCGGCTCCCGGGCGCCGGCGGGCACCTGTGGGTGATCGTGCTGGCCGGCGGCCTGATCCTCACCGGACTGCTCGCCTGGCTGGTGTTCGTGCTGGCCACCGGCCGGACCCGGGCCCGCGACCGGGTGCTGGAGGCCACCGCCGAGCTGCGCGACGCCGAGGCCGAGAGTCGCCGGCAGGCCGGGCTGCTCGGCGCGATCATGGCCACGATCGGGGACGGGGTCAGCGTCGTCGACGCCGACGGCCGGGTGCTGATGGAGAACCCGGCCGCGAAACGGCTGATGGGCGTGGCCGAGGCCAGCCACGACCCGCAGGACTGGCAGCGGCACTACGGCGCGTTCCGGCCCGACGGGGTCACCCCGATGCCGCTGGAGGAGATGCCACTGATCCGGGCCATGCGTGGCGAGTGCGCCACCGGCGAGATGCTGCTCCGCAACGCCGGGCGTCCGGACGGGGTGCTGCTCGGCGTCGACGCGCGACCGCTGGACCCGAGCGGTGGGCTGCGCGGCGCCGTCGCGGTCACCCGGGACGTCACCGACCTGCGGCAGTACGAGAAGGACCTGGCCATCTTCGCCGGGGTGGTCGCCCACGACCTGAAGTCCCCGCTGGCCATCGCGCGCGG
The DNA here is from genome assembly GCF_051380535.1 of Actinoplanes sp. HUAS TT8. Taxonomy (NCBI): domain Bacteria; kingdom Bacillati; phylum Actinomycetota; class Actinomycetes; order Micromonosporales; family Micromonosporaceae; genus Actinoplanes; species Actinoplanes sp. HUAS TT8. The sequence goes on from NZ_CP195646.1 coordinate 1,237,946, forward strand.
GCACTGCGAGCTGGCCATCGACGACCCCGGCGACGAGATCGCGGTTCAGCTCGCCCTGGACCGGATCATGCGCGCGGTGGACCGGATGGACGCGCTCATCGAGACGCTGCTGGCCTACAGCACCGCCCGGGACGCCCCGCTGAGCATCGTCGACCTGCCGCTGGAACCGCTGGTCCGGGAGGTGCTGCAGGAACGGGCGGCCGGGCTGCGGGGCACCGGCGGCCCGGCCCCGCAGTGGTCGGTCGGCCCGCTGCCCACGGTCCGGGCCGACCCGGCGATGCTGCGGCACGTGCTGGACAACCTGATCGGCAACGCCTTCAAGTACGTGCGCCCGGGCACCGTGCCGCGCGCCGACGTCACCGCCACCGAGGCCGGGCCGGGCTGTACGCGGATCCGGGTGGCCGACGCCGGCATCGGCATCCCGGAGCCGGACAAGGCCCGGGTCTTCGACTCGTTCCATCGTGCGCCGGGCTCGGCCGGATACGCCGGCACCGGTCTGGGCCTGGCCATCTGCCGTCGCGTCGTGGAGCGGCACGGCGGCGAGATCGGCGTCGAGGACAACCCGGGCGGGGGCACCCGCTTCCACTTCACCCTGCCGGCCGCCATCAACCAGGAGGAACCCGAGATGAGGCACATCCCGACCGAGCCCGCCGAGGAGGAGGACGCCCGCGTGCGCGCCGCCCTGGACCGGGCGCTGGCCGAACGGGCCGCGATGCTGGACAGCCGGCTGCCCGGGCTGACGGCGCTGCCGGCCGCCGAGCCGTCTGCCCACGACCCGGCGGCGGCGCGCCTGCGTGCCCCGGTGCCGGATCACCAGCACCAGGACTGAGTCCTACTTCTTGACGCCGTCGGCGGCGCTGTCCTGCGGCAGCAGCGCCGCCACCAGGTCGAGCAGCTGGGCCGGCACGAACGGCTTGAGCAGCGTCGCCGACGCGCCGGCGTCGCTGGCCTGCCGGTCCCCGGGCATCAGCGAGCCGCTGGCCACCACGATCGGGATGTGCCGGAGGTCGTCGTCGGCGCGGATCGCCCGGCACAGGTCGAGGCCGGTCATCTGCGGCATGTCGACGTCCGTGACCACCAGGTCCGGCCGATGCTCCCGGATCGCGGCGAGGGCGCTCGCCCCGTCGGCGGCCACCACCACCCGGTGCCCGGCGCGTTCCAGGGAACGCTTCAGCACGTACCGGATGTCGTCGTGGTCCTCTGCGACAACGATCACCCTCGACCTCGATTCGGTTATTCGTATCCCGTCATCCGGGATATCGATTCAGCCGTCGTGAGGACACGGGGTCGTGACCGTCCATCCCGCCCGCTCGGTTTGATCCGTTCGGATGATCTGTCCATCTTGACCGTTCGGCACAGTGAGCCTGGTGGATGACGAACATCAGGATCCCGCCGGGACCGAGCCTCGTGGGTGGTTCAAACGGCGGAGCGGCTGGCAGAAAGCCCTGATCATGCTCGGGGTGCTGGTGCTGATCCTGGCGTCCGGTGTGGCCGGTGGCGGCTACTACCTGGTGAGCCGCTACGAGAACAAGGTCGACCGGGCCACGCTGCTGCCCTCGGCCGCGCCCGAGGAAGCCGCGCAGAGCAAGGAGAACTGGGCTTCCGGGCCGCTGAACCTGCTGCTGCTCGGCTCCGACTCGCGGGCGCCCGAGGCGGGCGGGAAGAGTCCGATCGGCGAGCGCTCGGACACCATCATGCTGGTGCACATCGCGCGCGGCCGGGACAAGGCGACGATCATCTCGATCCCGCGCGACAGCTACGTCGAGGTGCCCGCCGGCGGACCCTGGAAGGGCGGAAAGAACAAGATCAACGCCGCTTTCGCGTACGGCGGAGCAGCGCTCACCGCCACGACGGTGAAGAAGCTGACCGGTGTCCCGCTCGACGGCGCCATGATCGCCAACTTCGCCAGCATCCGGGATCTGGTCGACGCCGTGGACGGGGTGAACGTCTGCGTGCCCTACGACGTCCGGTCCACCTTCTCCGACCGGGTGTGGAAGCAGGGCTGCCACGACATGAACGGCGACATCGCCGAGGAGTTCATGCGGCAGCGCTACGACGTGCCCGGCGGCGACTTCGGCCGGATCAAGAACCAGCAGCTCGTGGTCCAGTCCGTGATCAGGAAGGTGGCCGAGAAGAACCTGCTCTACAAGCCGCTCGAACTGGACACGCTGCTCGGCATCGCGGCCGACTCGCTGACCGTCGACCAGAACCTCGACCTGCGGGACCTGGTGCTGGCCGTGCGCGACATCCGGCCGGGCGACATCGGGTACGCGACCGTGCCGTACACGTCGGCCGACCTGAAGACCCCGGCCGGCGCGGCCGTGCAGCTGGACACCGCGGCCGCGGCCCAGATGTTCGCCGCGGTGAAGAGCGACACCATCGACCAGTGGCTGGCCGCCCACCCGCAGCACCAGCCGGGCGGCTGAGCGGCGTTAATCACCAGGCGATTCCGGCCGGATCCGCCTATCCTTGTCGGCGCCATGTCGACATCGCCTTCATCAGAGCTCCGCAGCCGGATCTCCCAGCTCCTGCCCCGTGACGAACACCGGCTCGGCCGCCGGCTCGAAGGCACCAGACGGATCCGCGACGACGACGCCAAGAGCGCCGCCCTCGCCGAGATCACCTCCGAGGTGGAGGCCGCCGAGCTGCGCCGCGAGAGCCGGGCCGCCGCCGTGCCTCCGATCACCTACCCCCAGGCCCTGCCGGTCAGCGCCCGCAAGGACGACATCGCCGCCGCGATCCGCGACCATCAGGTCGTGGTCGTGGCCGGCGAGACCGGTTCCGGCAAGACCACCCAGATCCCGAAGATCTGCCTCGAACTGGGCCGCGGCGTGCGCGGCCAGATCGGGCACACCCAGCCGCGCCGGATCGCCGCCCGCACGGTCGCCGAACGCATCGCCGAGGAGCTGGACCGGCCGCTCGGCTCCACGGTCGGCTACAAGGTGCGGTTCACCGACCAGGTCGGCGACGACACGCTGGTCAAGGTGATGACCGACGGCATCCTGCTGGCCGAGATCCAGACCGACCGGATGCTGCGGCGCTACGACACGCTGATCATCGACGAGGCCCACGAGCGCAGCCTCAACATCGATTTCATCCTGGGGTACCTGCGGGACCTGCTGCCCAAGCGGCCCGACCTCAAGCTGATCATCACGTCGGCGACGATCGAGACGCAGCGGTTCGCCGAGCACTTCGCCGACGCCCAGGGCAAGCCGGCCCCGGTGATCGAGGTCTCCGGCCGGACGTATCCGGTCGAGGTCCGCTACCGCCCGCTGGTCACCACCAGCGTGATCGACGACGACGAGATCCGCGAGGAGCCGATCGACCAGACCGAGGGCATCTCGGCCGCGGTCGACGAGCTGCCCCGCGACGGCGACATCCTGGTCTTCCTCTCCGGCGAGCGCGACATCCGCGACACCGCGGACGCGCTGGAGAAGAAGAACCTGCGCAACACCGAGATCGTCCCGCTCTACGGCCGGCTGAGCGCGGCCGAGCAGCACAAGGTCTTCGAACGGCACACCGGCCGGCGCATCGTGCTGGCCACCAACGTCGCCGAGACCTCGCTGACCGTGCCCGGCATCCGGTACGTGATCGACCCCGGCACCGCCCGCATCAGCCGGTACTCGCACCGGCTCAAGGTGCAGCGCCTGCCGATCGAGGCGGTCTCGCAGGCCAGCGCCAACCAGCGCAAGGGCCGCTGCGGGCGCACGTCCGACGGCATCTGCATCCGGCTCTACTCGGAGGAGGACTTCGAGGGCCGCCCCGAGTTCACCGAGCCGGAGATCCTGCGCACCAACCTGGCCTCGGTCATCCTGCAGATGACCAACCTGGGCCTGGGCGACCTGGCCAAGTTCCCGTTCATCGACCCGCCAGACAAGCGCAACATCACCGACGGCGTCAAGCTCCTGGAGGAGCTCGGCGCGCTCGCCGACCGCAAACTCACCCCGATGGGCCGCCAGCTGGCCCAGCTCCCGGTCGACCCGCGCCTGGCCCGCATGGTCATCGAGGCCGACAAGCAGGACTGTGTCGCCGAGGTCATGGTGATCACGGCCGCGCTGTCGATCCAGGACCCGCGCGAGCGCCCGTCCGAGAAACAGCAGCAGGCCGACGAGAAGCACGCCCGGTTCGTCGACAAGGAATCGGACTTCTTCACGTACCTGAATCTGTGGCGCTATCTGCGGGAGAAACAGAAGGAGCTGTCCGGGAACCAGTTCCGCCGGCTGTGCCGGTCCGAATTCCTGAACTACCTGCGGGTGCGGGAATGGCAGGACATCTACACGCAGTTGCGGTCGGTCGTCCGTACGCTCAATTTGTCCTTGAAAGAGGACTGGGAAGCCGGAGTCGCGCCGCAACCGGTGCACACCGCCCTGCTCGCGGGTCTTCTCAGCCACATCGGTTTCAAGGATCCGGAGAAGCGGGAGTATCTGGGTGCCCGCGGCGCCAAGTTCGCCGTCTTCCCCGGGTCGGTGCTGTTCAAGCGCCAGCCGAAATGGATGATGTCGGCCGAACTGGTCGAGACCAGCCGGCTCTGGGCCCGGGTGAATGCGCGGATCGAGCCCGAATGGGCCGAGAAACTCGCCCCGCACCTGGTCAAGAGCTCGTACAGCGAGCCCCACTGGGATCGCAAGATGGGCGCCGTGATGGCGTTCGAGAAGGTCATGCTGTACGGCCTGCCGATCGTCCCGCGGCGGCGCGTGCAGTACGGCCGGATCGACCCGGTGGTCGCGCGGGAACTGTTCATCCGGCACGCGCTGGTCGAGGGCGACTGGGAGACCCACCACAAGTTCTTCGACGCCAATCGGCGGTTGCTGCGGCAGATCACCGAGATCGAGAACCGGGCCCGGCGGCGCGACATCGCCGTCGACGACGAGACGGTGTACGCGCTCTACGACGCGCGAATACCGGCCGACGTCGTCTCCTCCCGCCATTTCGACGGGTGGTGGAAGAAAGCCGGCCGGGAGAATCCGGAACTGCTGCACTTCACCCGTGAGGACCTCGTCAACGCGGGCCGGGACACGATCGACCCGAACAATTTCCCGGACGCGTGGCTCTCCGGCGGGGTCAAACTCCCGCTGCTCTACGAGTTCGAGCCGACCTCGCACGCCGACGGCGTGACCGTCCGCGTCCCGCTCGACCTGATCAACAAGGTCGACGCCGACGACTTCGGCTGGTCCGTCCCCGGTTTCCGCAAGGACGTGGTGATCGCGCTGATCCGGGCGCTGCCCAAGGCGCTGCGCACCAGCTTCGTCCCGGTCCCGGACTGGGCCGAGGCGGTGCTGGCCCGGGTGCCGGCCCGGCGCGGCGCGCTGCCCGACGCCATCGGCGACGAACTGCGCCGGCTCACCGGCACGATCGTGCCGCGCGACACCTGGCGGCCCGATCAGGTCCCCGAGCACCTGCGGATGAACTTCCGGATCGTCAACGAGGCCGGCGAGGTGGTCGGCGAGGGCCGCGACCTGGAGGTGCTGCGCCGCCAGCTCGCCCCCAAGGTGCAGGCCACCATCTCGCGGGCGGCCGGCTCCCTGGAACGCACCGGCATCACCACCAACGACTTCGGGGCGATCCCGCACCGGGTCGTGCAGAACCGCGGCGGCTACGAGGTCAACGTCTGGCCCGCCCTGGTCGACGAAGGCACCAGCGTCGGCGTCAAGGTGTTCGAGACCGAGATCGAGCAGCGGATCGCCATGCGCGCCGGCACCCGCCGGCTCCTGCTGCTCACCCTGCCGCCGGCCGCCCGGTTCCTGCAGGGGCGCCTGGACAACCGGGCCAAGCTGGAACTGTCCCGGGCCAACCCGTACCGGTCGATCGCCGACCTGCTCGACGACTGCGCCGGCGCCGCCGTGGACAAACTGGTCGCGGACGCCGGCGGGCCGGTCTGGTCGTCGGTCGAGTTCGCCTCGCTGCGCGACACCGTCCGGGAGGACCTGGTCGACGCCGTGGCCAACGTCGTCACCCAGGTGCAGGCGGTGCTGGCCACCACGTACGACGTGGACCAGCGCCTACGGGCGTACAAGGACCCGATGCTGCTGGCCTCCCTGTCCGACATCCGCGTGCAACTCAAGGGTCTGGTCTACCCGGGGTTCGTGACCGAGACCGGGTTCAAGCAGCTGCACCACCTGCCGCGCTACCTGCGCGGCATCGCCTACCGGCTGGACCGGCTGGGCGGCGGCCTGGGCCGCGACCGGCAGCTGACCACCCAGATCCACGAGATCGAGACCGAGTACAAGGAACTGAAGGCCGAGGCGCCCGCGGGCGGTCCGGCCGCCGAGGGGCTGCGGGAGATCCGCTGGATGATCGAGGAACTGCGGGTCAACTTCTTCGCGCAGACCCTCGGCACCGCCTATCCGGTTTCCGACAAGCGCATCTTCAAGGCCATGGACGCGCTCCCGCTCTAGCAAAGTTGCAGGTCGGTGTGCCTGCGGTGCCGTTGGGTCACACCTCTGTCGTGGCCCGGCGGCGCCGTTTAGGTTTCTCCGCATGACGAACGAGAGCACCGCCTTCGCCACCGTTTCCGCCGACCTGTTCCTCGACGAGATCATGGCCAGTGTGGGTGTGGACGGCCTGACGGCCGCGTTCGCCGCCCCGGGGCTGCTGGCCCTGGTCGACCAGCACGCCGCCGCGGTCCGGGAGGCGCTGCTCGGCGCCGGGCGCCGGATCGACGTGGAGGGGCTGGCCGCGTACGCCCGCAGCATCGCGGCCGGGTCGGTCCGGATGGGCCGCCCGCTCCCGTCGCCCGGCTCGGCGCCGACCACCGTGGCCGGTTGGGCCGGGGCCGGGTGGACGCTGCTGCGACTGGTCGCGGTGTGCCTGATCGCCGAATCGGCGGGACTTCTCTGACCCGTACGATCTACTTGTCCGGGTTTAATACCCCCCAAACTGTTATTTTCAGGCATCTTCTATGACATGAGGATGTTCAAAGTCTCTGTTCTGGCTCTCCTGACGGTTCCGGTGATGGCCGCCCCCGCGGCCGCCGCACCCGCGTCACCGGGAGAGGCCCCGCCGCCGGCACTGGTGGCGCGCTACAACTTCGACGGCGGCGCGACCGCCGGAAAGATCTCCGACCTGTCCGGCAAGGGCTCCAGCCTGACCGTCCGCGGCGCCGACAACGGCACCGTCGCGATCACCACCGAGGGCGCCGGCCGCTACGCCGCGTTCCCGGTCGCGTGCGCCGCGCCGACCCCCTGCGCCCGGGCGATCCTCGAAGCGCCCAACTCGCCCGACCTCAACCCGGGCGTCCGCAACTTCCGCTGGGCGGCCACCGTGCGTGTCACCGCCGCCCAGATGAAGGGCAAGGCCAACATCATGCAGAAAGGCCTGGCCGGCACCGAAAGCGCCTGGAAGCTGCAGCTCACCGGCAAGACCGGCCGCGCCCAGTGCGCGATGACCGGCAAGGGCACGACCGAGACGTACACGGCGACGTCCAGCCGCCCGATCGCCGACGGCGCCTGGCACAAGATCGTCTGCGAGCGCTCGGCGACCAGCCTCGGCGTCTCGGTCGACGGCATCGCCGGCTCGAAGGCGACCCTGCCGGCGACCCTGTCCGTGGACAACACCATGCCGCTGCGCATCGGCGGGCCCAACTTCGGGGCGTCCAGCGACATGTACCACGGGCAGCTCGACGACGTTTACATTCAGGTGGGCTGAGGTCGCTTCGACGTTGCGGGTCGGCTTCCCTGCCGGCCCGCTTCGATTTATTTGGTACGGGGGTAGCCCGCGCTTCCCGTCCGCGCCCGGCTTCCCGCTCGCGCCCGCTTTACCTGCCTCCGCCCGCGCCTGCCTCTTCTTGCGCCGCTTTTGTCCGGCTGTGCCACCTTTTGGCCCGGCTGCTCACATCTCTGGGCCCGTCTGCCGCGCCTTCGACGCGGGTGCGGTTTATTCGGTGGCGCGGCTGTCGGCCCGGGCATAGGTTGGGTCCATGCTGTGATCCGCACCCGGGCAAACCCCGCGTCCGCCCGCCTGACATCGCTGTTTCCCCGCGATGCCCCGGGCTCCCGGCCGGTCTTCGTCGGCCTCTCGCAGGGTGTGCCTTTCCGCGCCGGTCTCCGGTCCGCCGACCGAGTCCCGCGCCGGGTGCCGACGCTTCTCCACGCGTCTCCTGGTCCGGTCCGACTCCTGTGGCGTGCCCGTTCGCCGGCTGTCCAGCCCGGTCCCCGAGCCGGGCGCCCGGAACCGAACTCACCGGAGGCACCATGCCTGCCCAGCCTTTCTCGATCCACCCGAACCTCGACGAACTGGCCCGCCAGTCCATCGCCGCGGCCCTGTCCCAGCCGGCCCGCACCGACGGCGACCCGGACCAGTCCGGTACCGCTGACACCACGCACCACGGCGCCCGCGACACCCGGCAGGCCGCCCGCCTCAACTCCGAGCGGGCCCGCTCGGGCAAGGCCGCCTCCAGTGCCGGCGGCCGCACCTACGCCTTCCGCCGCAGCTGACCCCCCACCGCGGCGCGCGGCGGTCCCACCCCGCCCGCGTCGCGCCCACCCCGCGCCCGCCCCGCCCACCCCGCGCCCGCCCCGCCCGCGTCGCGCCCACCCCGCCCGCGCCCGCCCCGCCCGCGCCCGCCCCGCCCACCCCGCGCCCACCCCGCCCGCGCCCGCCCCGCCCACCCCGCGCCCGCCCCGCCCGCGTCGCGCCCACCCCGCCCGCGCCCGCCCCGCTCGCGCCGCGCCCACCCCGCTCGCGCCCGCCCCGCTCGCGCCGCGCCCGCCGCCGGCGGCTCTCGGCTGGTGCTGAGGGCTGGTTTTTGGCTCGGGAGCAGCCGTGAGTGCCAGCTGGGGGCTGGGGCTGCTCGCCGGCCCGGGCTCGGTCTTCGGCTGGTGCTGAGGGCTGGTTTTTGGCTCGGGAACAGCCGTGAGTGCCAGCTGGGGCCGGGCTGCTTGGCGGGCCGGGGTCAGTGGGTGGTGGGGGGTGGGGGGACTGCCGGGGAGGTCAGGTCGGTGAGGGCTTCGTCGAGGGTGGTGGTGGCCTTGGGGAAGTCGATCAGTTGGTCGCGGATCAGGCGTAGGCCTGCCTTCAGGGCCGAGACCGGGACCGATCGGGACGTGAGGACGGACGCGGTCCAGGCGGTGAAGTCGCGGAAGACCTGCGGTTCGTCAATGTAGAGGGACGCGGCCAGGAAGTCGGCGATGTGGCCGAAGTCCTCCATCGTGGCTTCCCGTTGATGCTCGCTGTAGTGGTGGACGGCCGGGTAGGCCGCGGCCAGGCGCTGCATCGCGGTGTCGATCAGCTGGGGACGGGAGCGGACCAGGTGGGTGTACTCCTCGTCGCCCAGGAACTCGGTGGGGAACTCCGGGGCCGGGGGTGGGGGCCAGTCGGAGGCCAGCCGGGTGACCGCTTCCTCGGCGGTCGAGGCCCAGGCGTCGGCGCCGAGGCGTTCGGCGTAGCGGCTGCCGGGGCCGAAGCCGCGGCCGCCGGCGATGACCGGGATGCCGGCCGCGTGGCAGGCGGTGATCGCGGCGTGGGCGCGGGGGAGCCGGGTCGGGATCATGCAGCTCAGGGCGACCGCGTCCGGGCCGGTCTGGTGCAGGTGGGTGATCAGGTGCGGGCCGGGGACGCTGGCGCCGAGGAAGTCGACACGCCAGCCGTCCATGCGCAGGAGTTCGGCCAGGATGCGGGCGGGCAGTCCGTGCCATTCGCCGTCGACGCAGGCCAGGGTGATGCGGCCACGGGTCGGGCGGCTGCGGACGCGACCGGCGAGGGTGGCCAGGACCCGCTCGTTGACCGCGGTGGCGGCGTGCTCGCGGGCGATCGACCATTCGTTGGCGGCCCACAGCTCGCCGACCCGGCCTTGAGCGCCGCCGATCAGGTCCACCATGATCCGCTGGGCGGGGACCCCCTCGTCGAGCAGCGCCTCCGCGAAGTCGGTGGCGCCGTCCTCGTCACCGTCGCCGACCAGGAAAAGGTACTCCTCGATCAGGTCGGGATCGTGGAGTGAACGGTAGGCGGTCGACGAGCTCACAGGGCGGTGCACTCCTCGACCGGGTGGAGGTCGCGGAGGCGGCGGGAAGCGGTGGATGCGGTCATGCGCGCGGGCGGATCCTCCGGTCGCGACGGGCCGCCGTCAGGTACGGCGACTGGTTGGGTGCGCCGCCGCCGCGCAGGCTGAGCGGGGGCCGGGTGTGGGCGCGGATGGCCAGCATGGCGATGTCGTCGCCGGGGCCGCCGCGCACCCAGTCGGAGACGAGCTGGCGCAGGCGTTCCAGGGTGACCGCGCCGGGCAGCCCGGCGCACTCGCCGAGCGCGCGCCGCAGCCGGGCCTCGCCGAACTGCTCGGCGCCGGCCGGCCCGCCCCGGGCCTCGGTCAGCCCGTCGCTGTAGAGCAGGCACAACTCGCCGGGCGCGAGCTCGACGGTGGCCGGCCGCACGGACGTCCGGGCCATCACCCCGATCAGGGTCCCGCTGGCCGGCACCTCCTCGACCGTCCCGTCGGCCCGCAGCACCAGCGGCGGCGGGTGGCCGCCGCTGACCAGTTCGAGACGCAGACGCCCGTGGTCGGCCCGCATGATCGAGCCGATCACCAGGGTGACGAACCGCTGGCGCCGGCCGGCCTCGGTGAGCGCCTGGTTGAGCACCCGCAGCATCGTCTCCGGCCCGGCCTTGACCAGGCGCAACGCGCGCAGCGTCTGGCGCACCTTGCCGGTCATCACGGCCGCCTCGGGCCCGGTGCCGCACACGTCGCCGAGCGCGACCACCGTGTCCGCGCCGGCCTCGGACGGGCCGAACACCTCGTAGAAGTCGCCGCCGACGAGCATCGACTCGCGGGCCGCCTGATAGGACCCGGCCAGCTCGAAGCCGTCGGTCTCGGGCAGTTCGGGCGGCAGCAGGTCGGCCCGGAGCACGGCGGCGGTGTCGACCTGCTCCTGGTAGAGCATGGCGGCGGCCAGGGCGGCGCCGGCCCGGGTGGCGAAGACACGGGTGAGCGCCTCGTCCTCCGGGCTGAAGCCGGCCGTGCCGAAGGCCGAGGACGGGGTGCCGGGGCTGAAGGCGCCGGACGAGGCGTCGACGCGGGCCAGGATCAGGGCGCCGGCCGGCTCGGCGTTGCCGGGCAGCGGGGTGACCAGCAGCGCGCTGACCGGCCCGAGCGCGGCCGGGAAGAGCCAGCCGGGCACCTGGGACGCGTCCAGCCAGCGGCTCGGGATGGGCGGGAAACCGTCGATCACCTCGCGCAGGCCGGGCACCTCGGCCAGCTGGTGCTCGGCGAGCGTGCCCTCCTCGATCGCGTGGCCGGGCAGTGCGCGGGTGAAGGCGCTGTGCCGTTTCTCCGGCGGGAGGATCACCACGGCGGCGTCGGCCAGGTGCTCGGCGGCCAGCTGCACGGTGGTACGGCGTACCCGTCGCAGGTGCAACGACGCGGACAGCCGCCGACCGGCCTCGGCCAGGAACGCGGCCCGGGCCCGCTCGGCCTCCAGCGCGGTCGTCCGGTCCCGCTCGCCCGTGTCGTCGCGGACGAACCACGCGTAGTGGTCGTCGTCGAGGGGGCGGCGCAGACCGTACAGAAATCGGCCTTGATGGTGGGAGCGGAAGGAATCGCCGCCGGAAGCCGCGGCCGCCGCCAGCTCGGGAAGCGGCGCCGCGGTCAGCGGATCGCCCGGGCGCAGGCCCGGGACGAGCGCGCCGGCGGCCGGATTGGCCAGCAGAACGGTGTCGTCCGCGGTGGAGCAGAGCACCATGGCCTCACTCGCGGCCTCGAAGGCCGCGTGCATGAGCAGCGGCGAGGCCACCGGCACACGTGACACCATCGTTCCTCCCGTCCCCCCGCCGAGTCGTGCGAAACACGACCAGCCTACGGGGTCGATCGGCGGATCGGGTGGGGCGAGGGCCCGCCGGCCCCGTGATCAGCGCGTCAGGTCGACCACGACGGGCGCGTGATCGGACGGGCCCTTGCCCTTGCGCGCCTCGCGATCGACCACGGCATCCGTCACGGCGGAGGCCAGATCGGCGCTCGCGTAGACATGATCGATCCGCATCCCTTTGTTCTGGTGGAACATGCCGGCGCGGTAATCCCAATAGGTGAACGGGTGGTCGCCCTTCATGGCCCGGGCCGGTACGTCGGTGAGGCCGAGCTCGCGCAGCGCAGCGATCGCCTCCCGTTCCGGGGGCGTGACGTGCGTCGACCCGGCGAAGACGGACGGATCCCACACGTCGGCGTCGGTCGGCGCGACGTTGAAGTCACCGGCGACGACCAGGGGGCCGGCGGCCAGATCGGCGGCGAGCGTCAGGCGCAGGGCGCGCAGCCACTCCAGCTTGTAGGTGTAGTGCGGATCGTCCGGGGTCCGGCCGTTGGGTACGTACACCGAAATGAATTTGATCTTGTCGCAGACGGCGGCGATCGCGCGCGCCTCGGGATCGGGGTAGCCGGGCTCGCCGGGGAATCCGCGGCGGATCTCCTCGACACCGACCCGGGACAGGATCGCGACACCGTTCCAGCGGCCCTGACCGTAGGCGGCGGTCTCGTAGCCCAGCTCGCCGACCTCGGCCGACGGGAAACCGTCCTCGCCGACCTTGGTCTCCTGAAGGCAGACCACGTCGGGGGCGGTGTTCTCCAGCCAGTCGAGCAGGCGGGGGAGCCGGGCCTTGACCGAGTTGACGTTCCAGGTGGCGAAGCGCATCAGCCCATTATCGGCGCGGCGGCATCCCGCCGCGGGATGCGGCGAACAGCGCCGCGGCGAGGCCGGCGACCAGGGCCAGCAGGAGGGCGGCGAGCCAGAGGGCCCGGCCCTCGGCCCCGAGCAACTCGGACACGCTCTACCTCCCCGGGTCGGCCCGTGAGCGAATAATGCCGGAGTTGCCCGCGTCGCACCAGTGGGGCTGAGAGGTTTGTCGGGGAGCGGTACGACTCGACGGGGGCGCGCGATGCGGGTGGAGGTCATGCCGGTCATGCCGGTCGAGCTGCTGGACCGGGCCTGGGGTTTCTACCGCGACACGTTCGCCGAGCTCGCCGTGCTGGCGGTGAACCGGCACGTGCTGCACCAGCACGAGTTCGACGAGCTGATGGGCGACGCGCGGGCCGAGAAGTACGTGGCCCTGGACCCGGACGGCGACGTGGTCGGGCTGGCCGCGATGACCACCGAACTCAGCGCGGTGTCGCTGATCTCGCCGGAGTACTTCGAGCACCACTGGCCCGAGCTCTACGCCCAGCACCGCATCTTCTACGTCCTGTTCGTCGGCGCGGCCCGCGGCTCCCGGGGCGCCGGCGTCTTCGTCGAACTGCTGCGGGCGCTGTACCAGCCGATCGGGGCGGTCAACGGCAAGGTGTTCGTGGACATCTGCACCTACAACGAGGACCGGCACCAGATGCCCCGGCTGATCGGGGTGATCCTCAGCCGGGTCTCCGGCAAGGCCGTGCCGACCCGGCTGGACGCGCAGTCGTTCTGGCTCTACGAGTTCCCGAACAACGGCTAGTCCTCGCCGTCGCGGCGGCGATGCTTTCCGCTGGAGATCGCCGCCACCGGCAGCGGGATGTCCGGCAGCGCCGCGGTCAGGTGCCAGCGCTCGGCGAACTCGTGCGCCGGGACCGCCTTGCCCCACAACCAGCCCTGCCCGTTGACGACCCCGACGTGGTAGAGCGCCTCGCGCTGCAGCGGCGTCTCGACACCCTCGGCGATCACGCTCAGGCCGAGGGCGTGGCTCATGGCGACGACCGCCCGTACGATCTCGTCGTCCTGATCGTTCTTGCCGAGACCGGTCACGAAGGAGCGGTCGATCTTGACGCCGGTGACCGGGAACTGCCGCAGGTAGCCGAGCGCCGAGAATCCGGTGCCGAAGTCGTCGACCAGCAGTTTCGCCCCGAGCTGGCGCAGCTCGTGCAGGACCCGGGCGGTGACGCTGGAACCGTCGACCATCACCGACTCGGTCATCTCCAGGGCCACGCACTGGGCCGGGACGCCGTACCGGAAAAGTTCGCCGGAGATCACCAGCGGCAGCTCGGGTTCGCTCAGCTGGCGCGGCGACACGTTGATGGACAGGTAGAAACTCTCCGACACGATGCCCTGCGAGCGCCAGACGCCGAGCTGGCGCAGCGCCTCGGTACGGACGAACGTGCCGATCTCCGAGATCATCCCGGAGTCCTCGGCAATCGGGATGAACAGCATCGGCGGGATCGAGCCGCGCTCCGGGTGCTCCCAGCGGACCAGCGCCTCGGCGCCCACCGGCATCCCGGTCTCCAGCCGCACGATCGGCTGGTAGGCCACGTGCAGCTGGTTGTCGCCGAGCGCCTGGCGCAGTGCCACCTCCAGCTCGATGCGCTCGCGCACCTGGTCGTGCATGGAGGTGTCGAAGATGGTGGACCGGCCCGGGCCCTCGCCCTTGGCCCGGTACATGGCGGTGTCGGCGTCACGCATCAGCGCCTCGGCGGTCACCGCCGACCGGGCCGGGTCGCCGCCGGCGTGCGCGATGCCGATCGACGCGCTGATCACCACCTCGGTGTCGCGGACCGGCAGCGGCCGGGCGAAACAGCCGCGGATGTCGTCGACCAGCCGCAGCGCCCCGGCCTTGTCACCGACGAAGGCCAGCAGGAACTCGTCGCCGCCGACCCGGGCCACCGGCACCGCCTCCGGCATCGAGGCCCGCAGCCGGCGCCCGACCTCGATCACCAGCTGGTCACCGGTGTCGTGCCCCCACGAGTCGTTGACCCACTTGAAACCGTCCAGATCGAGCATGTAGACCCAGACGCGCTCCGGGCCGTGCGAGTCGACCGTGGTGACGAGACGTTCGATCGCGTACGAGATGGACTGTCGATTCGGCAGTGAGGTGAGCGGATCGTGGGTCGCCTGATGCTCGGAGTGCAACTGGGCGGCGACCTGCGCCTGCACCGCGGAGATGGCCCGGAACAGCAGCAGCACCACCATCAGCGCGCCGGACACCGCGACCAGCAGCCGGTGCGAGGCCTCGCTCGTGCCGGTGGTCAGCAGCAGCCCGAACGGCAGGAACAGGGCGGGCACGAGCACGGCCAGGCGCTGCCAGGACCAGGCCTGCACGGGCAGCCGGTCGGCCCGGCTCATCTCCACCACCGACGGATGCAGCGCGGCGACACCCAGGGCCGTGTAGGCCGGGACGTAGGGCAGGTTGAGCAGCGGGGACGCGTAGATCTGGCCACTGACGCCGACGATCGCGTACGCGGTGTCGCCGATGAACAGCCCGACCATCATCACCAGCAGCCCGATCATGCTGACCGGCCACGTCTTCGTGGTGAAGGCCAGGTTGATCACGAGCAGAGCGAGCACCACGTCGAACAGCGGGTACGTGCCCTGGATGATCGAGAGCAGCGCGGGCCGCCCGGCGATGGCCGCGGCCGGCGCGGCCAGCAGCAGTGTGCTGGTGACCCCGGCGGCGACGCAGACGATCAGCCCGTCCAGCACCGCGTGCCGTTCCAGGCTCTGGCGGGCCCGCAGCAGCATGAACAGGAACGTGCCGAGCAGCACGTAGCCGCTGAACGTGGCGACGTCGGCCAGCAGCGGCAGCGGCATCGCCAGGTTGGTGACGGTCGGCCGGATCACCAGCCCGACCAGGAAGAGCAGCGCGGCCAGGGCCATCATCAGCCAGGCGGCCGGCGGTTCGGCGCCCCAGCGCCGGGGTCCGAGGAAGCAGGCCGCCACGGTGAGCACGCCGAGCACCACCAGGCTGACCGACGCCATGTCGGACGACGAGTAGGCCGTGTAGATCGCGGTGACGACGACCCCGATCGCGGCCATGATCTGCCATTGGCGGCGGGCGATGGCGGGCGGGAGCACGGATCGCACCGGGCATTCCTCCCGTTTTGCCCTAAGACTGATCTTTTGCCCACCGTAGCAATGTGCGGGTGCTCGGGTGGCCGGGTTCCGACTTCCCGACCGGTTGCTTACGGCTGTGCGCGTAGACCACCGGGCATCCGGCGTTACGCAGCAACTCGTAGGCCACCGAGCCGAACCGGGCGGCGCCCCCGGTCCCGCGCGGCCCGAGCGCGATCAGGGCCGACCCCCGCGACGCCCGGATCAGCGCCTCGGCCGGCGCACCGGTGAGCAGCCGCCGGCGCAGCGGCGGCAGATCCGGCACGGCCGCGATCGCCTCGTCGAGCACCTGCCGCGCCCGGTAGGTGCCGCCCGCGCCGATCACGTAGGCCACGTCCAGCGGGCGGGCCCGGCGCCGGGCCATCTCGGCGGCGAACCGCAGGGCCAGCAGGGACGGCCCGGACCCGTCGACGGCGGCCAGCACCCGGCCGGCCGGTGGACGCGGCCCGCGGGCGACGATCACCGGGCACCAGGCCTGGGTCACGACCTCGAGCAGGGCCGGCCCGGCCAGGTCGGCGCCGCCGACGACCAGGACCGAGGCGGTCCGGCTGAACCGGCGCAGCACGCTCCCGGGTGGTCCATCCACGAGTTGACCACGCACGCCGACGCCGGGTATGGAACGCTTGGCGGTGGTGACCGCCTCCTCGACGAAGCGTGAGGCGGCCTGCCGGGCCTCCGCATCGTCCCAGGTGAAGGCATGTACGACCGACAGGAGAGTGCCGCGGGAGACCGCCTCGCGCGCGCCCAGGCGCACGGCGGCCAGGCCGGCCGCGGTCCCGTTGACCCCGACCACCACGGGCGGTCGATTCGGGATCAGCATCGGTTCGACCTCCGCTCCCGTAACGTTCTCGCAATATACCGATCATTATCTATGGCGCAACGGTCCATAGGGACTGGTGACCAATGCCTCAACGGGTGGCCACCTGATGACCCATTCAGGTTGAGGGTTTACGGTGAACGGCAAAATCTTTGGGACATCTGCCGGTGAAGTGAGGGAAATACATGACGGATGTCAAGCTCGACCACCCTGGTGGCCAATTGTCGATGGGTGTACGCGAGGCCGTCGACGGGCCGGGCGGCATCGACGTCAGTGCTCTGCTGAAGGAGACCGGTTTCGTCACACTCGACGTCGGTTTCGTCAACACCGCGTCGACCACGTCGGCGATCACCTACATCGATGGTGACGCCGGAATTCTCCGCTACCGCGGATATCCGATCGAGCAGCTGGCCGAGAAGTCGTCGTTCCTGGAGGTCTCGTACCTCCTGATGAACGGCGAGCTCCCGACCGCGGCCCAGCTGCGCGACTTCGGCGACAAGATCCGCGTCCACACCCTCCTGCAGGAGGAGATGCGGACGTTCTTCTCGGGCTTCCCGCGGGACGCGCACCCGATGGCGGTGCTGTCCTCGGCCGTCACCGCGCTGTCCACCTTCTACCAGGACGCGCTCGACCCGCTCGACGACGAGCAGGTGGACATCTCCGCGATCCGGCTGATGGCGAAACTTCCGACGATCGCGGCGTACGCGTACAAGAAGTCGATCGGTCACCCGCTGCCGTACCCGGACAACTCGCTCGACTACGTGGAGAACTTCCTGCGTCTGACGTTCGGCCTGCCGACCGTCAACTACGACGTCGACCCCAAGGTCGCGAAGATCCTCGACATGCTGTTCGTCCTGCACGCCGACCACGAGCAGAACTGCTCCACGTCGAGCGTCCGGATGGTCGGCTCCGCGCAGGCCAACCTGTTCGCGTCGGTCTCGGCCGGCATCAACGCCCTCTCCGGCCCGCTGCACGGCGGCGCCAACGCGGCGGTGCTCGAGATGCTCGAGCAGATCCGCAAGGACGGCGGCGACGTCAACTCCTTCGTCACGCGAGTGAAGAACAAGGAGAAGGGCGTCAAGCTGATGGGCTTCGGCCACCGGGTCTACAAGAACTACGACCCGCGCGCCGCCATCGTCAAGAAGGCCGCCCAGGAGATGCTGGCGACCCTCGACAACCCGGACCCGCTGCTGGAGATCGCGTTCAAGCTGGAGGAGATCGCCCTCCACGACGACTACTTCGTCTCCCGCAAGCTGTACCCGAACGTCGACTTCTACACCGGCCTGATCTACAAGGCCATGGGCTTCCCGACCAAGATGTTCACGGTGCTGTTCGCCATCGGACGTCTTCCCGGCTGGATCGCTCAGTACCGCGAGATGATGCACGACCCGGCCAACAAGATCGGTCGCCCGCGGCAGATCTACACCGGTGCTCCGGTTCGCGACTTCGTTCCGATGTCGCAGCGCTGAGAATTATCTGAAAGACCCGGCGCGGACTCAGAGGCGGAGTGCAAGTCGGTACTGGCGGAAAGACTTTTAAAAATTCGCCCCACCGGAATTTCCCGGTGGGGCGTTTTCCGGTTCGTAACATGCCTTGACGGTTATATAACCGGCGTAGCATGGTGGGGTCGTGGACGCCCTCGAAGTGCTGGCCGAGCCGGCCCGCCGCCGCATCGTCGATGCGCTCCTCACCCGTGAGGCGAGCGTCGGCGACCTGGTCGGCCTGCTCGGCATGAGTCAGCCGGCCGTCTCCAAACACCTGCGCGTGCTCCGCGAGGCCGGGCTGGTGACCGCCCGGGCGCAGGCTCAACAGCGGATCTATCGGCTTGAGCCGGGGCCGTTCCGGGAGCTCGACGCCTGGCTGACGCCGTACCGGAAACTGTGGAACCGCCATCTGGACGCCCTCGAAAAGCATCTGGACTCGTCGCCCACGACGCCGGATCCGTTGCTGTCGGGGTCGGATTCATCGCTTTTGCCGCACGAGGGGGAGTCATGATCGAACCGCAGGCCTCGGTGGTTGCCGACGGCGACCGCTGGACCCTGATCTTCATCCGTGAGCTGCGGCAACCGCCCGCCGAAGTGTGGCCGGCGCTGGTCGACCCGGCCCGACTCGATCGATGGGCGCCGTTCTCCGCGTCCCGGCCGCTCACCGAGCCCGGCGAGGCGACCCTGACGATGGTGGACGGCGAGGAGCGGACCGCGCTGCCCGCCGTCGTGCACCGGGTCGAGGCGCCCCACCTGCTGGAATACAGCTGGGGCGAGGACCTGCTGCGGTGGGAGCTGACCCCGTCCGGGACAGGGACGCGCCTCACCCTGCGGCACACGCTGACCGACCGGGACATGGACGCGATGGTGGCGGCCGGCTGGCACCTCTGTGCTGACGTGCTGCAACGCCTCCTCGACGGGGAGGATGTGGCGGCGATCCGGGGCCGGGACGCGATGAACCACGGATGGGAGTCGCTGCGGGATCGATACGCTGCGGCTTTTATTCGTATTTAAGACATTTTTTGCCTATCTCCGCTGGGGTACAGACCGTCGCTCCCGCGGGGACCCTTGCGGGCTTCGCAGGGCGCTGGCGCGCCCAGAACGCGAAACCCACAAGGGCGGCCTGCGTGGCGGGTCAAGGTTTACCCCAAAAACCGGCCCGTCGCGGGTTATCCACACCGGCGCTCTGTCCACAGGCCCCCGACATGATCTTGGGATTCCGAGCCACAATGACGGCAGAGGCGGTGGCCCCCCTTGGGAGCGGTGGGTTCTGTCCACCCACGCCCGGTGGGTAGGGTCGGATCATGGTCGTTGTCGGACTTCAGCGCATCATCATCTCGGTCGCGGACCTCACCCGGTCACTCGTGCTCTACCGGGACGCCCTGGGTCTCACCGTGACGAGCCGGTTCGGGGAGGTCGCCCGGCTCGACGTGCCCGGCACCACCACCGAGCTGCTGCTGCACCAGCGGCCACCGACCTCCGGGCCGGCCGGCGTCGCGGTGAGTTTCCGGGTCGACGACGTGGACGCGGCGACGGCGGCGGCCGAGAAGGCCGGGGCGGCGGTCGTGGACGCGCCGGAAGATCAGCCGTGGGGTGAGCGGCAGGCCGTGCTCACCGATCCCGACGGGCATGTGATCTGCCTGATCGCTGTTTGACGGGCGGACCGGCGGTAGGAAAGAGTGACCGTCGAGCGGTAGCGGAGGAACCCGGTGCGAGTCCGGGACGGTCCCGCCACTGTGACCGGGGAGCGATCGGCCGGAAGGCGAGCGGCGATCCGGGAGTCAGGAGACTCCGGCCGCTCGTGACGACCGACGCGCGGGCGTGGACACCCGCCGGGAGGGAACACCCTGTGACGACTCCGTACCCGTTCTCGGCCGTGGTCGGCCTGGACGACCTGCGCCTGGCCCTGCTGCTGACCTCCGTGTCGCCGGCCGTCGGCGGGGTTCTGGTCCGCGGCGAGAAGGGCACCGCCAAGAGCACCGTGGTGCGGGCGCTGGCCAGTCTGCTGCCGCCGGTGACCGTGGTCCGGGGCTGCCGGTTCGCGTGCGACCCGGCCGCGCCCGACCCGGAGTGCCCGGACGGGCCGCACCCCGCCGACACGCCGGCCGCGCATCGCCCGGCGTCGCTGGTCGAGCTGCCGGTCGGGGCGACCGAGGACCGGGTCGTCGGGACCCTCGACATCCAGCGGGCGCTGGCCGAGGGCATCAAGGCGTACGAGCCGGGGCTGCTCGCGGCCGCGCATCGGGGCGTCCTCTACGTCGACGAGGTCAACCTGCTGCCCGACCATCTCGTGGACCTGCTGCTGGACGCGGCCGCGATGGGCCGGGCGCACGTCGAACGCGACGGTGTGTCGGTCAAGCACGCGGCGCGGTTCCTGCTCGTCGGGACGATGAACCCGGAGGAGGGCGAGCCCCGGCCGCAGCTGGTGGACCGGTTCGGCCTGGTGGTCACCGTGGCCGCGCCCCGCGACGCCCGGCTGCGGGCCGAGGTGGTCCGGCGGCGGCTGGCCTACGAGCTGGACCCGGCGGCGTTCGCGACGCGTTTCGCGGCCGACGAGCGGGAGATCGCGGCGCGGATCGCGGCTGCCCGGGCCGTCCTGCCGACGGTCGTTCTGCCCGACGACGAGCTCGACCGCATCGCCCGGATCTGCTTGGCGTACGGGGTCGACGGCATGCGGGCCGACATCGTGGTCGCGCGATGCGCGGTGGCGATGGCCGCCTGGCACGGGCGTGACCGGGTGACCGCCACCGACGTCGCCGACGCCGCCCGCCTCGCGTTGCCGCACCGGCGCCGGACCGATCCGCTGGACCCGCCCGGGACCGACGAGGAGAAACTGGACCAGGCGCTGGGGGAGGCCGAGCGGCAGGCCCAGGAGGATGCCGAGCGGCAGGATCCCGACGGGGACGACGAACCGGACGGTGACGGCCCCGGTGGGGGCGGTTCCGGTCCGGTGGACGGGCCGCCGCCGACCGGTCCCCAGGGCGGTGAGCAGCCGTCCGTGGACGACAGCGCGCCCGAGGAGGCTGGGCGGGGCGGTCAGACGGCGGCGCCGGCGCGGCCCGGGGCGGCGTTCCGACCCCGTACCCTCCGGATCTCGGCCCGAGGCGAGGGTGGGCACACCGGGAAGCGCTCGCCGGCCTATGCCCGCCGGGGGCGGGTCGTCGGCTCCCGCAAGCCGGTCGGCAAGCTGGCCGGGGCGCCGCATCTCCCGGCGACGCTGCGGGCCGCGCTGCACCGCAACGCCGTGCACACCGGGACCCGGTCGACGGGCGTGGAGCCGCGCGACCTGCGCGAGGCCATCCACGTCGGACGCGAGGCCAACCTGGTGCTGTTCGTGGTGGACGCGTCCGGGTCGATGGCCGCGCGCAAGCGGATGACCCTGGTCAAGACCGCCGTGCTGTCGCTGCTGCGGGACGCCTACCAGCGGCGGGACCGGATCGGGATGATCACGTTCCGGGGCAGTGACGCCGACGTGGTGCTGCCGCCGACCTCCAGCCACGAGGTGGGGGTCATGCGCCTGGCCGCGCTGCGGACCGGTGGGCGCACGCCGCTGGCCGCCGGGCTGCGCGCCGCCGCCCGGACGATCGCGACCGAGCGCCGTCGTGACCCGCGGCGGCGTCCGCTGCTGATCGTGGTGACCGACGGGCGGGCGACCAGCGGGCCGGACCCGCTGCAGCTGGTTCCGGCGCTGGCCGGGGTGGCGAGCGTGGTCGTGGACTGCGAGTCCGGGCCGATCCGGCTGGGGCTGGCGGGGCGGCTGGCCCGGGCCCTGGGAGCCGATCTCATGCCGCTCGACCAGCTGGAAGCCGCGGCCGGGCGGGCGCGGCCGGTCGCCGCGGCCGACTCCGCGGACCGGTCCTACCGCCGGGCGGCGTGATCCGCGCTACAGCGCCGGTGCGTGCTTGACTCTGCCCCCGGGGCAGAGCCGAAGGTTGATCCAGCGGCGTTGACCGCACAGCGGGACTTCGGACGAGGGGCGGGTCCGGCCCACGTACGGGAGAGGGGTTTGGTTATGCCGCAGGGGAAAGTGACGACCGTGCCCGACGACGGCCTGACGACGCGGCAGCGACGGCGGCAGGCGGTCTTCGCCGTGCACACCGGGCCCGGCAAGGGGAAGTCGACGGCCGCATTCGGGATGGCGTTGCGCGCGTGGAGTGCGGGCTGGCCGATCGGCGTGTTCCAGTTCGTCAAGTCGCAGAAGTGGAAGGTCGGGGAGGAAACCGCCCTCAAGGCGCTCGACGGCGTCAACGGCACCCCGGTGACCTGGCACAAGATGGGCGAGGGCTGGTCCTGGATCCAGCGGGCCGGCACCGAGCGGGATCACGCCGCCGAGGCCGCCGAGGGCTGGGCGCAGATCAAGCGCGACCTGGCCGCGGAGACGTTCCGGTTCTACGTGCTGGACGAGTTCACGTACCCGATGAAGTGGGGCTGGGTCGACGTCGCCGACGTCGTCGAGACCCTGCAGAGCCGGCCCGGCACGCAGCACGTCGTGATCACCGGCCGCGACGCTCACCCCGATCTGATCGAGGCGGCCGACCTGGTCACCGAGATGACCAAGGTCAAGCATCCGATGGACGCGGGCCGCAAGGGACAGCAGGGCATCGAATGGTGACGATCCCGCGGGTGGTCATCGCCGCGCCCGCCTCCGGGCACGGCAAGACGACCGTGGCCACCGGGCTGCTGGCCGCGTTCGCCCGCCGGGGCGTGCCGGTGGCGCCGTTCAAGGTCGGGCCCGACTACATCGACCCCGGCTATCACGCGCTCGCCGCCGGGCGGCCGGGCCGGAATCTGGACCCGGTGCTGGTCGGCGAGCACCTGATCGGGCCGCTCTTCGCGCACGGCTCGCAGGGCGCCGAGCTGGCCGTCGTCGAGGGCGTCATGGGGCTCTACGACGGGCGGACGGGCGCCGGCGAGGCCGGCTCCACCGCGCAGGTCGCCGAGCTGCTGCAGGCCCCGGTGATCCTGGTCGTGGACGCCGCCGCGCAGGGGCGCTCGATCGCCGCCGTCGTCCACGGGTTCCGCAGCTTCGGCACCGTCCGGCTGGCCGGGGTGATCCTCAACCGGGTCGGCTCGGATCGGCACGAGCAGATCCTGCGCGACGCCTGCGAGGAGGTGGGCACGCCGGTGCTGGGCGCGCTGCGCCGCGCCGACGCGGTCGCCGCGCCGAGCCGCCACCTCGGGCTGGTGCCGGCCGCCGAGCGCCGCGCCGAAGCTCTGGCCTCGGTGGACGCGCTGGCCGCCCTGATCGCCGCCTCGGTCGACCTGGACGCGGTGGCCGCGGTCGCGCGGACGGCACCGCCACTGGCGGCCGACCCGTGGACCCCGGAGGAACCGGATCCGGTGCCGGGCCGGCCGATCGTCGCGCTCGCCGGTGGTCCGGCGTTCTCGTTCGCCTATGCGGAGACGGCCGAGCTGCTGACCGGCGCCGGCGCCGAGGTGGTCATCGTGGACCCGTTGCGCGACGAGTCCCTGCCCGAGGGTGCCCGCGCGCTGGTCGTCGGCGGCGGATTCCCGGAGGTGTACGCCGCCGAGCTGTCGGCCAACGAGCCGCTGCGCAAATCCGTGCTGGAGCTGGCCACGGCCGGGCATCCGATCGCCGCCGAGTGCGCCGGGCTGCTGTGGTTGTGCCGGACGCTGGACGGCGCTCCGATGTGCGGGGTCCTGGACGCGGAGGCGGCGATGACGCCGACGCTGACCCTGGGCTATCGGGACGCGGTCGCGCTGTCGGACAGTCCGCTCGCGCCGGCCGGCACCCGGGTGACCGGTCACGAGTTCCACCGGACGACCGTGCACCCGCGGTCCGGGGT
The DNA here is from genome assembly GCF_051380535.1 of Actinoplanes sp. HUAS TT8. Classification (NCBI taxonomy): domain Bacteria; kingdom Bacillati; phylum Actinomycetota; class Actinomycetes; order Micromonosporales; family Micromonosporaceae; genus Actinoplanes; species Actinoplanes sp. HUAS TT8. The sequence continues at coordinate 1,261,818 of NZ_CP195646.1, forward strand.
GCTGCTGTCACCGGCTTCCGGCGCGGCCTGGGCCTGGCGCGGGGGTGACCCGGAGGGTTTCGCATCGGCGGGCGTCCACGCGTCGTATCTGCATCTGCACTGGGCCGGCCATCGTGGACTCGCGTCCCGGCTGGTGCGCACGGCCGCAGCGTGACCGCGGCCGGGTTCGACGCGTGATCGTCGGGTCCTGCGTGACCGCGGCCGGGTTCTGCGCGTGATCGTCGGGTTCCGGGGCGTGACAGTCGGGTTCGGGGCTCGGCCGGGCGTCGGGGCGGCGGATCTGGGCGCCGCGATCGAGGCCGCGCTGGACCTGGCCGGGGCCGACCGGTCGCTGGTCACCGCGGTGGCCACGCTGGACCGGCGGGCCGCCGAGCCGGGCCCGCGGGCTCTGGCCGCGGCGGCCGGGTGGCGCCTGCTGGCGTTCTCCGGCGAGGAGCTCGCGGCGTCCACCGCCGCGCGGCTCGCGTCGTGCACGGCTGCGCGGCTTGCATCGTGCACGACCGCGGGGCTCGCGTCGTGCACGGTCGCTCGGCTCGCGCCCGGCCCGGAGGCTGCGGCCCGGGGGCCGGCTGAGGCCCGGGTGCTGGCCGCGGTGGGGACGCCGAGTGTGGCCGAGGCGGCGGCTCTGCTCGCGGCCGGGGACGGGGCTGAGCTGATGCTGGCGAAGAGAATCATCAATGGCGTGACCGTGGCGATAGCGCGACCACTGTCGAATTCTTGCTGCCGAGCAAATTAGCAGAAAATTGTCCTGAGGCAAGTTCCAGCAGCTCAGAGCCATGGAAAACGATTTGTTCGGACAATCCGGGAAGTGAGGTTTTTTCGCTGTCCGGGTGCTGAAAATTGGCTTCGTGGTTTCTGTGCGCCCAGTCCTGGGAAAAAGAGTCTTCGCTCTGATCGTGGTAGTGGTCCTGGCCTTCACGCTCGGCGCCCACCCGTTCTCGGCGGCCGCGATCGGCAGCCTGAGCACCTCCGCGCAGGGGTTGCGGGTCGAGGTGAGCGCACTGAGCAACCTGATCCTTGCGCCGTTGAGCATCAAACGCCCCACCAGCAACACCCAGGACTGGGCGGACGGCAGCACCACGACCACGAGCCAGACCACCGCGAGTGTCAGCGCCAACCTGGGGTTGCTGCCGATCGCCGGCACCGGCGCGATCATGTCGCAGGCGGGCCCGGCGGCCAGCGGTGGTGGCCGGGCCTTCGCGAGCGTGGCCGGGCTGGGCCTGCTCGGCGCGAACGGGGTCAGCGCCGACACGGTCTCGACGACCTGCATCATCAACGCGTCCGGCATCTCCGGTTCGACCACCGTCGCGAACCTGAAGGTCGCCGGCCAGCCGGTCGTCAACCCGACCGTGAACCTGGGTCTGACTGTCCCGCAGGTGGCGAGCGTGGCGATCAACAAGCGCATCGGCCACTGGAATCCGAACACCTTCCAGTACGACTACACCGTCCGGGCGGTCGACGTGAGCCTGCTCAACGGCGGCCTGTCGGTGATCGCGAACGGCAGTGTGGTGGTCGCCGAGTCGACCTGCTCCGGCAAGATCAAGCTCGGCACGGTGACGGTGGGTCAGGTGCAGCTCGCGCCCGGGCAGTCGGGCACGCCGACGGTGACGGTGACGAACACCGGGGACGCGGCCGCGCCCGGCACCACCATCAAGATTCCGCTGCCCGGTTCGCAGTACGTGCTGGACCAGCCCACCGTCACCGGCGGCGGCACCTGCACCACGGACGCCAGCAACGTGGTCTGCACCGGCGTGACCGTCCCGGGTGGCGGCAACGTGAAGGTGTCGCTCCCGGTCAAGCTCAAGGCGTCGGCGCCGAGCAACGCGCCCGACTGGGGGCAGGCGATCGGGGACATCAAGGCCGACAGCATCCCGGTCGCCGAGGTGCCGGGCGAGACGATGGGCATCAACAACACCACCGCGACGGTGCTGGTGGACGCGGTGGGCCGCAAGTCCGACAGCGGTTCGGTCACGGTCAACCAGGTGACGCTGCCGGCCGGTAAGACGGCGACGGCCGGGGTGCGGATCACCAACGACGGCCCGTCGGACGCGAGCGCGCGGATCACCGTCCCGATCGGTAACCGGCCGGCCGGGGTCAGCGTCGACTCGGCCGACGTGGGCGGCAACCCGTGCACGGTCGACGCGGCGAGCATCGTCTGTGATCCGGTGACGGTTCCCGGGAACGACAACGTGACGGTCAACGTCCGTACGTCGGCAATCGCCTCGACCCCGGTCGGCACCAATTGGGATGTCAGCGGTATCACCGCCCCCCTGAACGGCACGGCGGTCACCGGCGGGCAGGGCCGGCTGCTGACCATCGGCAGCCCGGACGTGAACCTGGCCGGCGGCCTCACGATCACCCCGGCCACCGCCATCCCGGGTGGCGCCCAGGCCACGGCCACGGTCCAGGTGACCAACTCGGGCGCCGCGGTCGCGGGCACGACCACGATCACCGTCCCGGCCCCACCGACCGGCTACACCCTCGGGCCGGTGGTGACCACCGGCGGCGGCACCTGTGCGCCCGGCGCGACGACGATCACCTGCTCGAACGTCAGCATCGGCGCGGGCCGCTCGATCACGGTGTCGCTGCCGGTCACGGTCGGCGCCGCGGTCACTGCGCCGTGGACGGTCGGGTCGGGTACACCGATCACCGCCACCTTCGGGAACTCCACCGGCACGACCAGCGGCACCCTGGTCACCCTGACCCCGCGGCACACCCTGGGGGTCACCGCGACCGGCCCGGCCGACGGCACGGTCAGCCCCGGCCAGAGCACGACGATCACCGCGACCGTCTACAACCAGGGCCCGTCCGACGCCCGCGGTGACACGTTCAAGGTGATCGCCCCGGCCGGCACCACGTTCGGTGCGATCACCGGTACGCCCACCGGGCAGATCTGCACCGTCGCCCCGCTCAACCCGCAGCAGCTCAACTGCACCGCGGACGTGCCGGCCGGCGGCGCCGGGCTGGCGCTGACCCTGCCGCTGGCCGTCTCGCTGCTGGCCAACCCGAACACCCCGGTCACCGGCGGCTGCGTGAGCCTGGACAACGACAGCACCTGCACCGGCCCGGACGATCAGGCGCTGCCGACGATCGTGCTGCGCAGCGCGCTGTCGTCCCGGCTGACCGCGACGTTCACCCCGGCGACGATCTCCCCGGGCGCGTCCGGCACCGGCAAGCTGACGCTGAAGTCGACCCAGAACGAGACCGGCGTCGCGGTCAGCATCCCCACCTCGCAGCTGCCCACCGGGTTCACCCTGGGCCCGCCGACGGTGCCGAGCCCGGGCAGTTGCACGACCGGGGCGAGTTCGATCGACTGCACCGGCATCGCGCTGACCGCGAACACCGCCAAGGACATCTCGGTGCCGGTCACCATCGCCGGTTCGGTGCTGCCGCCCAAGGTCTGGTCGGTCACCGGCGCCACGATCACCGCCGGCAACGAGACCGCGGCCGCGTCCGGTGTGCTGGCCGGCACCGGCACCGTCTCGTACAACCTGAGCGCGACCGCCACCGCCCCGGCCGGTGGCAGCGTCGAGCCGGGCGACCCCACCTCGATGACGTTCACCGTCACCAACGGCGGGCCGTCGAACGCCCCGTCGGCCACGTTCAGCCTGATCGCGCCGACCGGCGTGAGCTTCGAGGCCCCCGCGCCCGGCATCTGCCCGATCCTCACCGCGAAGCTGATGACGTGCACGACCAGCCTGAACGGCAGCAACCCGGGCCGGTCGACCGGAACCCTGACCGTGCCGCTGCGCATCGATGCCGGCGCCGACCCGGATCAGCCGGTCACCGGCGGGTGCGTGGACGTGGACGGCATCCCGGGCTGCGGCGCCGCCCCGGACTACCCGATCCCGGCGTTCAGCCTGCGCGTGCCGTTCGCGTCCCAGGTCAGCGTCGCTGCCGACCGGGCCGACGTCGTACCCGGGCAGTCGGCGACCGCGACCCTGAAGATCACCGCGACCCACAACGATCTCTCCGGGGTGACCGTCAGCATCCCGACCGCCGGCCTGACCGTGGGGCAGCTCAGCGTCTCGGGCGTGACCTCGGCCAGTGCCACCTGTACGCCCGGCTCCGGCACGTACGACTGCACCGGCCTGAGCGTCCGCAACGGTGACACCGCGAGCATCCTGCTGACCGTCGCCGCCCCGGCCGCGGCCACCGCCGGCCATCCGTGGACCCCGGCCGTCCTGGTGTCGAACGGCACCCAGCAGCTCACGGCCAACCCGGAGCTGGCCCGGGTCGCCGCCGCCCAGCCGGTCCTGGGTGCCACCGCGGCCCTGAGCGCCGGGCAGGCGATGCCCGGCGGTGCCCTGACGCTGAACCTGAGCATCACCAACGCCGGCCCGTCGGACGCGGTCAACACCCCGATCACGGTGTACGCCCCGGCCGGCGCGACCTTCGGCGACCTGAGCAGCACCGTCTGCACGGCCGGCATCGACGCGACCAAGGCCACCTGCCGGATCACGCTCGCCGCCGGCGCGCCCGCGCTCGCCGTCAACCTGCCCCTGCAGATCAGTACGAACGTGGTGCCGGGCAAGGCCGTCGTCGGCGGCTGCGTCGACCTGAACTCGTCCTCCACCTGCACCTCGGCCGACGCGTCGATCCCGTCGATCACCGTCGGCACCCCGCTGCAGCAGCGGCTCACCATCGCCACCGCGCCGGCCCGGATCGTGCCCGGTCAGGCCGCCGACGCCACGATCACGCTGACCTCGAAGACCGGCGAGTCGAACCTGACCGTCTCCATCCCGCTGGACACCGCGCCGGGCGGGGCGAGCATCACCTCGACGCTCAAGCCGGGGGGCGGCTCGTGCTCCGGTACGACCACGCTCACCTGTGGCCCGTTCGCGCTGGGGGTCAACCAGGCGGACACCATCACCCTGCACGTGGTGTCGGCGTCCGGCGGTGCGGCCGGCACGTGGACCGCCACCGGGATCCAGGCCGCGGCCGGCGCCGAGACCGGGCGGGCCACCGCGAACGGGACCGTCGCGGTGGTCGGCCCGCCGCGCAGCACCCTCGCGGCGACGGCGACCATCGCGAGCGGGGGCGGGGGCACGCTCGTACCTCCAGGACCGGCGACGGTGAACGTGACGGTGACCAACAGTGGCCCGTCGGACGCCGCCCCGGCCGTCTTCACGGTCAGCGCGCCGAGCGGCACCACCTTCGGCACCCTGCCCGCGAACTGCATCGGCAACTCGGCCGGGACGGTCGCGACCTGCTCGTACTCGATCCTCGCGGCGCAGGGCACGGGCATCCTGGTCTTCCCGGTGAACGTGCCGGCCGGCGCCGACCCGTTCCGGCCGGTCACCGGCGGCTGCGTCGACCTGGACGGTCTGCCCGGCTGCACCGGCACCGGCGACCAGCCGATCCCGGACATCACGCTGAAGGCGTCGTTCGACCGTACGGTGTCGGTCAGCAGCACCCCGGCGACGATCGTGCCGGGCCGCACCGCCACGGCGACCCTGACCCTGACCGCGGAGAACAACACCGCGCTGAGCAATCTCACCGTGACGATCCCGCAGACCTCGCCGCCGACCGGCCTGTCCATCACGTCGGTCATCCCGGCCGTCGGCAACCCCTGCACCGCGGCCGGCGGCACCTTCACCTGCCTCGGGGTCGGGGTCAGCGCGACCACCCCGCTGACGATCGCCGTCAATCTGACCGCCACCGCCCTGGCCACCCCGGGCGCGACCTGGACACCGGCCGACCTGCGGGTGGAGCAGACCGCGAGCGACTTCGTGGTCGTCGCCCGGAAGCTGGCCACGGTCGGCGCGGCCGACGTCTCGCTCGGCGCGTCGGTCGCCCCGATCGCCTCGATCGAACCGGGCCGGACCGGCCCCGCGACGGTCACCGTGACCAACAACGGCGTCTCGAACGCGGCGAGCGTGACCTACCAGATCATCCCGCCGGCCGGAGCGACCCTGAGCCCGATCGCCGGCTGCCCCGCCATTCCCAACACCAACCGATTGACCTGTACGGCCACGAACCTGCTCCCCGGCGGCACCAGCGTCGTGGCGGTGCCGGTGACGGTCGACGCCGGAGCCACCCCGAACGCGACCCTGACCGGCGGCTGCGTCGACCTGGACAACGACGGCACCTGCCGCTACGGCCCGGATGTGCCGCTCGGCTCGATCCTGGTGGCCGTCCCGTTCAGCCGGCAGATCACCGTCGGTGTCGTCCCGGCCACCATGACCACCCCGTCCGGGACCGGCACCGCACAGATCCAGGTCGCGCTGAGCCCGGCCCCGGCCGCCCCGCTGACCGTGACCGTCACCGTCCCGGTCGGCAACCTGCCCGGCGGCTGGACCCTGGGCGCCGCCACCGCCGACCACGGCGGCGGGTCCTGCACCGGACCTACCGCAGGCGTGCTGACCTGCAGCAACATCACGTTCAGCGCGGCCGGCACGGCGATCGTGTCGCTGCCGCTCACGCTGGGCGCGAACACCCCGTCCGGTGAGGTCTGGACGATCACCGGCATCCAGGTGAAGAACAGCGCGAACGAGACGGTCAGCGGCGGCGGCGTCGCGGGTGTGGCCGGTGCGCTGCCGTACACGCTCACCGCGTCGGTCGCGCTCCCGCCCACCGACTCGGTGCTGCCCGGCACGACCGCGACGACGACCGTGACCGTCACCAACACCGGCGGCGGCACGGCGACCGCGATCCCGGTCAGCGTGATCGCCCCGACCGGCACCACCTTCGCCGACACCGGGCTGCCGGGCGCCTGCACCAAACAGTCGGTCACCTCGATCACCGTGCTGAGCTGTGTCGTCACCCTCGGGCCGGCTGGCCGGGTCGACCTGGTCCTGCCCGTGGTCGTGCCCTCGCCGGCACCGGCCAGCCCGCTCACCGGCGGGTTCGTCGACCTCAACGGCAACGGCACCCGCGACGGCAGCGAACCGTCGCTCGGCGGGCTCGCCCTGCGCACGCCGCTGGCCGGGGTCCTCAACGCCACCAGCAGCCCGGTCACCGTCGCCCCGGGCCGCTCGGGCACGGCCACCGTGACCCTCGGCGCCACCGCGACCCGCGACCACCTGGGGCTGGCGATCGGCGGGGCCGGCCGCCCGGCCGGTCTGTCGATCACCGCGGCGGCCGTCGCGGGCACGCCCTGCACGATCAACGGCGCGGCCGTGACCTGCGCGGACGTGGCCATCACGAGCGGCGGCACGGTACCGGTGAGCCTGACCGTGGCCGCCGACCCGTTCGCCAACCCGACCGACACCTGGACCCCGGCCATCGTGGTGACCCAGGGCGCCTCGGACAGCACGACCCTGGCCAAGCCGATCGCCACGGTCGGGCCGGCCGACAACGGGACCGGCGTGACCGTGACGGTGACCGTGCCGGCCAACGGCGCGGTACTGCCCGGCGGCAGCAACGTGCTGCGGGTGACCATGACCAACCCCGGCCCGTCGGCCAAGCTGAACGCCAAGGTCGCCTTCCGCGCGCCGGACGGCACCACCTTCGGCACCCTGGACACGCCCGCCTCGGACTACTGCGTGAAGGCCTCGCTGACCCTGGTGACCTGCGCGCTCGACCTGGGCGTGGAGTCCCGCCAGTTCCGGCTCCCGATCGACGTGCCGGTCACCGCCACCCCGGGCGCCACGATCGACACGGGCGGCTGCGTCGACCTGGGCAGCGACGGCCTGTGCGGCGCCGGGGACACCAGCCTCACCGCGTTCACGCTGGGCAAACCGTTCAGCTCGCAGGCCGTGCTGACCCTGGCTCCGGCGACCATCGTTCCCGGTTCGACCGGCACCAGCCAGGTCCGGGTCACCGCCGACCGCGCCCTGACCGGCCTGACCGCGACGATCCCGCTCGACCTGCCGACCGGCGTCACCCTGATCGGCGCGGCCGGCCCGCAGGGTTCGTCCTGCACGCTGACCGGCACGATCGTCTGCACCGGCGTCTCGGCCTCGACCGGGACGGCCGACCTGATCGGGGTCACCCTGAAAGCCGGCCCGGGGGTGGCCGCCGGAACCACCTGGACGCCCGGGCAGCCCATCACCCTGACCAACTCGGCCAACGCGTCCTCCCAGGTCAGCGGGGTGATGGCCCGGGTCGGCGCGCCGAGTTCGGGCATCACCTTCGCGGCGTCGGTCCCGGCCACGGTCGCGCCCGGCACGGACGCGCCGGTGACCGTCACCGTGGCCAACCCGGGACCGTCCGACGCGACCGCCGTCGTCTACCGGATCAAGGCGCCGACCGGTACGACCTTCGGCACGCCGCTGACCGGGACGGCCCTGAACGACTGCGTCACGGTCGGCGACGACCAGCTCGACTGCAAGGTCACCCTGGCCGTCGGCGCGGTGCCGGGCCAGTGGACCCTGCCGGTCCGGGTGCCGGCCAACGCCGACCCGGACACCGACCTGACCGGCGGCTGCGTCGACACCAACCACGACAACGGCTGCACGGGCGCTGACACCCCGCTGCCGGCGATCCACCTGACGCCGACGCTCACCCAGGGCGTCACCATCAACGCCACCTCGGTGGCGATCGTGCCCGGCCGCACCGGTGTCCTCACCGTCTCCCTGGCCGCCACCCGGGCCCGCACCGGCCTGGACGTCACCATCCCGCTGGCCGGCCTGCCCACCGGGCTGACGATCACCCAGGCCCAGGTGCCGGGCGGGCACTGCGACGTGCTGGCCGACTCGGTGACCTGCAGCGGCGTCGACCTCGCGGCCAACGGCACGAAGGCGATCACGCTGAACGCGGCCGTGCACGGCGCCGCCCGCCAGAACGACTCCTGGAGTCCGACGGTGACCGTCGCCCAGGGCGCCCAGTCGACGTTCCGGACCGTGCAACTGGCCAGCGTCGGCGCCCCGAACACCGTGCTCAGCGTGGGCGTCGAGGTGCCGGCGACCGGCACCCTCAAGCCGGGCGACCCCGGGACGCTGACCGCGACGATCACCAACTCGGGCAGCTCGGTGGCGCGGAACGCGACGTACACGTTCCGGGCGCCGGGCGGCGTCACCTTCCAGGCCCCGACCGGCACACTGGTCGGCAAGTGCACGCTCGGGGCGGCCGGCGCGACGATGACCTGTGTCACCGACGTCAACGGCAACGCCCGGACCCAGCTCGCGCTGCCGATCAAGGTGGCCGACAACCTGGACGTGCACACCCCGCTGACCGGCGGCTGCGTCGACACCGACAGCAGCGGCACCTGCACCGGCGTGGACGTCCCGATCGACCCGATCCGGCTGGCGCTGCCGCTGGCCGAGCGGGTGACCGTCACCACCGCGCCGGCGACGGTCACCCCGGGCGGGAGCGGCATCGCCGTCGTACATCTCCAGGCTCTCGGCCCGGTGTCGGCCGGAACCGTGACCCTACCGCTGGCCGGGCTGCCGGCCGGGGTGGCCGTCACGTCGATCGCCGGGCCGGGCGGCGCACCCTGCCTCAACAACGGCACGCAGATCGTCTGCACCCCGGCCAACCTGGTCGTCGGCGACAACCCGCTGTCGGTGACCCTGCAGGTCGGCGGCGCGGCCGCGGCCGGCGCCACGTGGACGGCGACCGGGGTCACCCTGACCGCCGGCGGCGAGACCGCGACCGGTGCCGGGAAGCTGCTCACCGTCGGCAGCGCCACCGCCCAGGTCACCTGGGACGTCACCACGCCCGGGGGTGGCACGGTCAAGCCGGGGGCCGGCCGCACGGTCACCATGACCGCGACCAACCACGGCCCGGCCAGCGCCCGCAACGGCACCGCGTCGCTGATCGCCCACCCGCACACCACCATCGGCGACCTGACCGGAACCGTCGCCCGGGATTGCCGGGTGATCGGCGACACCATCCTGACCTGCGGCTACGACCTGGAAGCGAACGAGACGGTGACCTGGACCGTGCCGCTGATCGTGGACCGCACGGTGACCGAGGGCACGGTCCTGACCGGTGGTTGCGTCTCGGCCGACGGGAACACCTCGTGCGGTGGGGGCGGCGACGTGCGGCTCACGGACTGGACCGTGGACCAGCCGCTGCGCGACAACGGCACCATCGTCCTGGGCGGCGCGGTCGTCGCGCCCGGCGCGTCCGGGACCGCCGAGGTGACGATCCAGACCACCACCGCGTTCTCCGGCCTGACCCTGACCGTCCCGCTCGGTGGCCTGCCGGACGAGATCGAGGTGACCACCGCGAGCCTCGGCGACACCCCCTGCACGGTCGGCTCCAGCTCCGTGACCTGCACCGGGATCGCCCTGACGGCGGGTACCGGGCGCACCCTGAAGCTCGGCGTGACCGTGGCCGCCTCGGCGACCGCTAGCACGGTCTGGCGGGCGGCCGGCATCACCCTGGCCGACCCGGACGACGCCGAGGACCAGATCACCGTCTCCGGGCAGCTGGTGAGCACGGTCGCGACCGGGTCGTCGGTGAGCGTCGCGGTCGGCGCCTGGTCGATCCTGGAACCGGCCCGCACCCAGACCACGCTGCTGCCGGTGACGCTGCACAACGCCGGGCCGGACAAGGCCGACCCGTACCGGTTCACCGTGGTGCTGCCCACCGACACCGCCCAGGGCCGGCCGCCGGCCGGCTGCGAGCGCGGCGCGACCTCGCGGATCCTCACCTGCGCGGTCACCCTGGCCGTCGGTGCCACCACCAGGCTGCAGTTCCCGGCGGTGGTCGACGCCGCCGCGACGCCCGGCGCGACGCTCACCGGCGGCTGCCTGCACCAGGCGGTCAGTGCGGCCCTGACCTGCGACGGCGACACCGACCTGGACGTCGCCGACCTGATCGTGGGCCGCTGGGAGGTGGACCTGGACGTGCAGTACCGCGGCGGCACGGTCGCCGCCAAGCCCGGCGCCGGCCCGGTGATCCGGCTGCCCTACCGCAACCGGGGCTCGCAGACCGCCGACAACGTGCGGTTCACCATCGTGCCGCCGGCCGGGGTCACGGTGACCAAGGCCGAGATCGTCGTCGACGCGGTGAGCAACCGGATCCGCACGGCCGCCGAGCAGACGACCATCGCGACGGTCTGCACCGCCGCCCCGGAGGTCGCCGACAACGCGTCGATCTGCGATGCGCCCGACTCGGCGGCCGACTCCGGCAGCGATCTGCTGGTCACCCTCAAGGTCGGTGGCACCGCGAAGAACGGGACGCGGGCGATGCGGGTCACGATCAGCACGACGGACCAGGACGGCTACGTCGACGACAACACGGTGGCGGTGCCGCTCAAGATCACCGGGGCGTCGTCCGGCAACGGCGGCAACGGCGGGGACGGCGACGACGGCAATGACGATCCGTCGACCATGCCGGTGACGGGTGCGCAGGTCACGGGCATGGTGCTGCTGTCCACCGTGATGATCGGGACCGGTGCCGTGCTGGTCGTCATGACCCGCAACGGCAAGCCGCTCGGCGTGGCCGGCACGGTCGTGCGACGGGAGCCGATCCGCATCAACGAGGACTTCACGACGGATCGGCCGACACGGCGGTCGATCCGCCGGCCGCGAATCCGCCGGGGTCGCTGACGTTTTCCTTCAAAGACGATTTCGCCGTACGGGAGGGAAGCGCGCTTCTCGCCGTACGGCGAAATCGTCTTGTGAATGGGGGTTTTTCACGCCCCCACGGGCCACTCGTGAACCGGAATGTTCTCGTGCATCAACGGCAGGTAGCGGCGCAGCATCTCGTGCAGCGCCCGCTGTCGGTCAGCACCCTGTTTCTCCAGCTCGTGCAGCGTGTCCACCTGCCACGAGGCGCCGTTCTGCTGGCGCAGGCAGCGCTGCTCGATGATGCCCATCAGGCGGTCGCGCTGGGCCGGCGAGACGCCCCAGCGGTCCAGCCCGTCGGCCGCCTGGGGCAGCAGCCGGCGCAGCACCAGCTCGGTCACCGGGACCGTGCCCACACCCGGCCAGAACACACTGGCGTCGATGCCGTGCCGGGCGCAGGCGTGGAAATTCTCCTCGGCCGCGCGGAAACTCAGCTGGGTCCAGACCGGTCGCTCGGCCTCGGCCAGGCTGCGCGCCAGCCCGTAGTAGAACGCCGCGTTGGCGATCGTGTCGGCCACCGTCGGACCGGCCGGCATGACCCGGTTCTCCACGCGCAGATGTGGTCGGCCGTTGACCACGTCGTAGATCGGCCGGTTCCACCGGTAGACCGTCCCGTTGTGCAGCCGCAACTCGCTCAGCGTGGGGATCTCGCCCCGTTCCAGCAGGTCGGCCGGGTCGTCCTCGTCGCAGATGGGCAACAGCGCCGGGAAGTAGCGGACGTTCTCCTCGAACAGGTCGAAGACGCTGGTGATCCAGCGCTCCCCGAACCACACCCGCGGGCGTACGCCCTGGGCCCGGATCTCCTCCGAGCGGGTGTCGGTGGCCTGCTCGAACAGCGGGATCCGGGTCTCGCGCCACAGCTCACGCCCGAACAGCAGCGGCGAGTTCGCCCCCAGCGCCACCTGGATCCCGGAGATCACCTGGGACGCGTTCCAGTACGCCGCGAACTGCGCCGGACTGACCTGCAGGTGGAACTGCGTGCTGGTGCACGCCGCCTCGGGCGCGATCGTGTCGGTGGTGACCGCCAACCGGTCCACCCCGTCGATCCGGATGTCCAGATCCTCACCCCGGGCCGCGAAGATCTGCTCGTTGAGCAGCGAATACCGCGGGTTCGCGGAGAGCGAGTCACCGGTCAGGTGCTCCCGGCGCAGCGTCGGCAGGATCCCCACCGTCACCATGTGCACGCCGACCGTGCGGGCCTTGCCCTCGGCGTGGTTGAGACTGGCCCGCAACGCCTTCTCCAGATCGGCGATGTCGTCACCGCCGAGCCGCCGGGGCGGCAGATTGATCTCGATGTTGAACTGGCCCAGTTCGGTCTGGAAGTCCGGATCGGCGATCGCGCCGAGCACCTCGGCGTTGCGGAACGCCGGGTCGGCATTGCCGTCGATCAGGTTGAGCTCGATCTCCATACCGGTCATCGGCCGCTCGAAGTCGAAACGGGACTCGCGCAACATCGTCGCGAACACGTCAAGACTGCGGCGGACCTTCTGCCGGTACCGGGACCGGTCCTCGCGGGAAAATTCGGTCTTCTCGACTTTCTCGCCCACCGGGCACCACCTTCCAGCCGTCAGCGGTGAGGGGGAACGGGCGTCGTCGCAGCGGTCCCCCCGGACTCATGATTACCGCTGTCTATGCCTGTTCTCATCCCGGCGGGGCAGCATTTACGGGTGGTGGCTAACGGTGCGTCGAACATGGACGCCCCGGTACCCGATCGTCTCGTTTCCTACGCGTTCAGTGGAAGAGAACGAACATCAGGGCGGCGACCACGACGAGACCGGCGGTGGCCTGCAGCAGCATCGCCGGACCCATGTGCGACCAGCGGGTCGGGATGCGCGGGGTGAGCGGCTGCATCGTGGTCAGATTGACCACCTGCATCAGCTTCACCGGCAGGGTACGGTCACGCTGCGGCTCGGTGCGCACCTGCACGAGATCCCCCCGGTGCAGCGCCGACTGCGGCAGCTGCCCGTGCATCTCGATCTCATAGGTCTGCCCGAGATCGTCGCGCAACCGGACCGGGGTGACCAGGAACTCCGGGCCCTTGCGCAGATCCTTCAGACTTCGCCGGGCCGGTTTCATCCGCAGCAGCGAGGCCAGCAGCTGGGCGATCCCGGCGGTCAGGAAGACCGCGATCGCCAAGGGCCGCCCGACCCGCACCTCGCGGGTGTACGAGGCCTGGTAGCCGATGAACCGGCCGGTGATGATCGGACTGACGTGCCGGAGGATCCGCTCGCGCTGCAGCTCGGTGTCGTCCATGGGGGGTCACCTCCTGGATGTTCCTCAATGTTACGGAGTGGGCTCGGATGCGCACCGTGAGTGAATCGTGAAATCTTGATCACCCTTTCCCTACCAACCCGTGACCCGGCCCGCGCCGGATACCGCCCAATTCCCGCCGACAACCCACCGATCTGCGGAAACTCGCCCTTCCGGGGTACCCGCCGGGGTGAACTGGACGACGAGTCGCGCGAAACGTGCGGGCGGGGGGCGGGGACCAGTGGCACCGACGAACTACGTCAATCCGGACAGTGTGCTGGCACGCACCGCCCGCGAGATGATCGCCGCGCACACCGTCGAAGAAGGCGTCACCCGCTGCCCGGCCTGCGGAGAAACCCCGCCGTGCCGCGCCGGGCAGGCCGCCGCCGAAGTCCTGGCCGCGGCCGGGCTGATGGAGGCGTCCGGGCTGATCGCGGCGACCCGGGTGGCCTTCGGGCCGTCATCGGACGAGCCGCCGGCCTGGTCAGCCGCATCGCCCGGGGAGTCGTGGACGGACTCGCGGCTCGGCGGTCTGCTGCGGAACTCCGGGCCCGGTTTTATTTCGCAAACAGCGAGCAATGGTACGAACGGGGCGCCGGCTGCGGGTGGATTGTCGTCGCCGGCCGGGCGCCACGCCGGGCCTGAGGTCAACGGGGCGGGCGGGGTGAACGGGGCCGGGCCGGCCTCGTTCAGCGGTGCCGCCCACTCCCTCGGCGAGCAGCCCCTCAGCGGCCTGCCCTCGTCCGACCAGCCTTTCAGCGGCCTGCCTTCGCTCGACCCGCCTTTGAGTGGCCTGCCTTCGCTCGACCAGCCTTTTAGCGGCCTGCCCTCACTCGACCAGGCTGCCGGTGGTCGGTCCTCCACGGATCAGAACTACGCGGATCAGGCCGCCGCGGACCAGTTCTTTGCCGGCCGGTCCTTCGCCGACCAGCCGGAACCGGGCAGCAGCCCGCGCCGGGGTGCCCACGCGGCGCCGTCCTCGCCTGCCCCGTGGGCGGCCGGCGCGGCGTCGAACGACTCGCGCCCCTGGTCCGCGACCGGCGCCGAAACCGACGCCCAGCCGTGGTCCGCGACAGGCAGCGCCCCCGATGCGGGCGCCCAGCGATCGTGGCCCACGGCCGGAACCAGCCCCGACGCGAGCAGCGGGCCGCTCTCCTGGTCGTCACCCGGGACTGACGCGGTCGGCGAGCGGTCGTGGTCCACCTCCGAACCCGGCGCTGAACAGCGTTCCTGGCCCCCGGCCGAGCCCTCCGGCGCCGGGTCGGCCGGCGAGAGCGCGGACGGCAGCGGCCTGCGCGCCTGGCCGCCCGCCGAAGCGCCCGCCGCATCCGGAAGCGGCCGGAAGACCTGGCCCCCGGCCGAATCGGAATCCGCCCCGGCCGGCCCTGCCGCTCCCGCCGCGCCTGCCGGTCCTGCCGCGCCTGCCGGTCTTGCCCAGGCCTGGCCGGCGACCACCGGTGAGCCACCGGCCGCGAGCGGCCTCAAGCCGTGGCCCGCCTCGGACCCGGCCCTCGGCGAACCGCCCGCCGCGAGCGGCCTCAAGCCCTGGCCGGCCGCGGAACCCACCGTCACCGAACCGCCCGCCGCGAGTGCGCTCAAGCCGTGGACGGTCACCGAGCCGCCGGCCGCGAGTGGCCTGAAGCCCTGGTCTGCGGCTGAGCCGTCAGCGGCCGAGCCGCCGGCCGCGAGTGGCTTGAAGCCGTGGCCCGCAGCCGAGCCCACCGTTACCGAACCGCCCGCCGCGAGCGGTCTCAAGGCGTGGCCGCCGGCCGACAACGCGCAAGGTGACTTCTCGGGCGGCGGGCAGCCGGGCTTTGCCGCCGGCCCAACCGGTATCGCCGGGCCGGCCGGGCCCGGCTCCCACCCGGGGATGGCGCCCGGCGTATCCGGTTTCCCCGGCCACGCCGAAGCCGTGGGCATGTCCGGACTCGCCGGCCAGCCTGCGTCCGGACTCTCACCCGCCGGACCGAGCGGCTTCGGCGACCAGCCGGGCTCGGGCCTTTCGCCCGCCGGCCCGTCCGCGGCGCCGGGTTTCACCGGTCAGGCCGGCGTCTCGCCGGCTGGTCCGAGCGGAGCTCAGGGTTTCGCGGGTCAGGCGGGTGGCTCGCCGGCTGGTCCGAGCGGAGCTCAGGGTTTCGCGGGTCAGGCGGGTGTCTCGCCGGCTGGTCCGAGCGGAGCTCAGGGTTTCGCGGGTCAGGCGGGTGTCTCGCCGGCCGGTCCGAGCGGAGTTCAAGGCTTCACCGGCCAGGTCGGTTCCGGCCTTTCGAGCGGCGGGGTGGCTGGTGCTCAGGGCTTCGCCGCCCAGGGGGAGTCGGGCCTGCCGCCCGCAGCCTTCGGCCCTCCGCCGGGGCCCGCCGGGGCCGGCATGGCGGCTGCTCCGGGCGCTGCACCGTGGCCTCCGGCCGACAGCACCCCAGGTCAGCCGGCAGGAGCCGTCCCGCCCGGCGGAGCAAGCCAGCCCAGTGGGTTCGGCCCGGCCGCTGGAGTCGGTCAGCCGGGCGAGGGGATGCCGGGTTCTCCGCCGTGGGCGGCCTCCGCCCCTGCCGAGCCCCCGGCGAATCCGGTCTGGCCGGCGCCGGGAAACGATCCGATGGTGCCGGGACCGGCCGGGCCCGGCGGGTTCGGGCAGATCCCGGAAGTACCGTCGATGACCACCCCGCCCACCGACCTCAGCGAGGGTTCCACCCCGCCGTGGGCCGCACCGCCCGCCGCGGCCGTGCCGGTCCCGGCAGCCACGTCTCCGGCCGGGCCGGTTCCGCAGATGGGCGACGCTGCTGCCGCGCCTTCGGCCGGTTCCGGTTACAGCCAGCAGAACAGCCCGCTCGACGCCCCGCGCTTCACCCGTTCCGCACGTTCGGCCGCGGGCAACCTTGCCGGGATGGCCGCGCCGGTTCCCGGGATGGCCCCGCCGGGCTACCCCGGATCGGACCAGACCCAGGTCGCCGGAGTTCCCGTCGTTCCGGGGATGGCCCCGCCGATGACCCCGGGATCCGCGCCGAGTGGCGACTTCCTGCCCTCAGCGGCCGCGATGACCGGCGCCGCACCGCAGGCTCCCGCCGGTCAGTACCCGCCCGGCCAGGCCTCTGGAATGAACCAGGCGATGCCTGGGCAAAACCCAGGTATGGCACAGGCCCAGGGTGTGGGCGGCCAGATGCCGGGTCAGGCCGCAGCTATGGGCCAGGCTCCGGGGACGGGCCAGAACCGCCCGGGCCTGCAGCCGCCCGACATGGGCCAGCACAACCCGCCGGCCGGAGCGCCGCCCACGCGTCCCGGTCTGCAGCCACCGGACATGGGCCAGCACAACCCGCCGCCCGGAACCCGTCCCGGTCTGCAGCCACCGGACATGGGCCAGCACAACCCACCGGCCGGAGCACCGCCCACGCGTCCCGGCCTGCAGCCGCCGGACATGGGCCAGCACAACCCGCCGTCCGCCCACCTGAACGCCCCGGCCGAACCCACCGGCGCCCCGGTCGACGAGACGAATGCTCCCTCCGGGCTCCCGGGACGCGGTTCCGTCCCGGTCGCCCCGCCGACGCTTCCCGCCGACAATTCCGTCCCGGACGACCACACCAACGCGCCCAGCGGCCTGCCCCACCGCCAGTAGCCGTCCCGGCGAGGGCCGTGCGAATCCCGTACGGGAAAAAGAAAGCCGCCTCAGGGGAGGGCGGGGATCAGGTGGGTCCAGACGATCTTGCCGTCGCTGACCGGGAGCACGCCCCACGTCTCGGACAGCTCCCGGACCAGCCGCAATCCGCGGCCGCCGGCGTCGGTCAGGCCGGGGTCGAGGGCTCGCGGCATGGTGCGGCTGCCGTCGCGGACGGCCATGGTGATGCGGCCGTCGCGCTGGCCGAGGGTGAATTCCATGGTCGTGTGGGCGTGGCGGACGACGTTGGCGACGAGTTCGGTGGCGATCAGCGCGGCGGTCGAGGTGAAGTCGGCCCGTTGCCAGCGGGCGCAGGCCTGGTCGACGAGGTGGCGGACCTGGCGGCAGGCTTCGGGGACCGGGCGCAGGCGGACCCGGACGCGGTCCGGCATCGGCTGGCGGCCGGCTTCGGCCAGGGCGGACGCGCAGTCGTCGGCCATCTCGACGCCGGCGCAGTCGGGGGTGGCGGCCAGGGCGGCCGTCGTGCCCGGATCGGCCCCGCAGACGACGATCGGCACGTTCGGGAATTCCGCGGTCTGGCAGACGACGGATCCGAACGTGCCGAAGGCGAACGGGTCGGCCACCTTTAATCGGGTCACGTCGAGCAGAAGTTTCACGGGTTGCACGGCCAGGCTTCGGCGTACGGCGACCCCGAGCGCGTCGCCGGTGAGGTGGTCCAGGGTGCCGGTGACGGTGAGGACGGCCACCGGGAGGTCCCGTTCCGGCCGGCAGACGAGCTGGCTGGACATCGGGTGCCTCCTTCCGGCGCGGTGGGTCGTGACAGCAGGTGCCCGGCGCCGTGGGCGGGCAAACCAACACCTGTGGGCGAATCTCGTGCGGGCGGCGCGCGGGAGTCCGGCGGATGGGCAACAGCGAAATAAAGTACCGTTGCGCGCCATGGGTGTGTCGCAGCGTTTGAAGAACCGATTCCGCAAGTTTTTGCAGCGTCCCGGCACGACTGTGGACCTCGGCCCGCTGTCGAAGCGCCTGGACGCGATCGAGGCCCGTGAGGAAGCTCTGCAGGAGCTGGACGACGCGGCGCTGACCGACGCCGCGCGCGAGGCGTCCGATTTCACGGAGATCTGCGCGGTGGGCCGGGAGGCCGCCCGCCGTGCGATCAGTCAGCGGCCGTACGACGTCCAGCTGCTCGGCGCGATGGCGCTGCTCTCCGGCCGGGTCGCCGAGATGGCCACCGGTGAGGGCAAGACGCTCACCGCCACGATCGCGGCGTACGGGCACACCCGCCTGGGCAACGGCCCGGTGCACGTGCTCACCGTCAACGACTACCTGGCCAAGCGCGACGCCGAGTGGATGGAGCCGATCTACACGCTCCTCGGCCTGACCGTCGGCTCGGTGACCGAGGCGATGACCCCGGAGGAGCGCCGGGAGGCGTACGCGGCCGACGTCACCTACGTGTCGGTCTCCGAGGCCGGCTTCGACTACCTGCGGGACCAGCTGGTCACCGACGTGGCCGACCGGGTGCAGCGCGAGCTGGCCACCGCGATCGTCGACGAGGCCGACTCGATCCTGATCGACGAGGCCCGGGTGCCGATGGTGCTGGCCGGTTCGACGGCGACCGAGAGCGACCCGGTCCACGAGGCCGCCGAGCTGGTCAAGGGCCTGCGCAACGGCAAGGACTACGAGGTCGCGGAGGACGGGCGCAGCGTCGCCTTCACCGAGACCGGCCTGAAGAACGTCGAGGAGCTGCTCGGCGGCATCGACCTGTACGCCGACGACCAGGTCGAGCACCTGTCGGCGGTGAACGTCGCGCTGCACGCGCACGCCCTGCTGCGCCGCGACGTGGACTACATCGTCCGTAACGGCGGGGTCGAGCTGATCGACGAGATGCGCGGCCGGGTGGCCCAGCGCCGCCGCTGGCCGGACGGTCTGCAGGCGGCCGTGGAGGCCAAGGAGGGCCTGTCCGCGACCGCCGAGGGCGAGGTGCTGAACACCATCACGGTGCAGGCGTACATCGCGCTGTACAAGACGGTGTGCGGCATGACCGCGACCGCGGTGCACGTCGGCGAGCAGCTCCGGGAGTACTTCAACCTCGAGGTCGCGGTCGTCCCGTCGAACACGCCGAACATCCGTGAGGACGACCCGGACCGGATCTACTCGGCGCACGACACCCGCGACGAGGCGCTGGTCGAAGAGATCAAGATCGCGCACGACAAGGGCCGCCCGGTGCTGATCGGCACCCTGGACGTGAAGGCGTCCGAGCGGCTGGCCGAGCAGCTCGAGGCCGCCGGTGTGCCGTGCCACGTGCTGAACGCGAAGAACGACGCCGAGGAGGCGACGATCATCGCCGAGGCCGGCGCGGTCGGCGCGGTCACCGTCTCCACCCAGATGGCCGGCCGTGGTGTCGACATCCGCCTGGGCGGCAGCGACGAGAAGGACCGCGATCGGGTCGTCGAGCTGGGCGGGCTGTACGTGATCGGCGCGGGCCGCCACGACAGCCGTCGTGTCGACGACCAGCTGCGGGGCCGCGCCGGTCGTCAGGGTGACCCGGGTGCCTCGGTGTTCTTCGTCAGCCTGGAGGACGAGCTGGTGACCCGGCACGCCGGCGAGATCCTGCCGGCCTCGCCGCGGATGGACATGGACGGCGTCGTGCACGACTCGCAGGTGGACTACGCGGTCGAGCACGCCCAGCGGGTCGCCGAGGGCGTCAACCACGAGATCCACCGCAACACCTGGCGCTACAGCGTCGTGATCGAGCAGCAGCGCCTGCTGATGGCCGAGCGGCGCGAGCGCCTGCTCACCTCCGAGGTGGCCGCGATCATGCTGCTGGAGAGGTCGCCCGAGAAGGCCAAGGAGACCGACGAGGACGTGCTGTCGGACTCGGCCCGGGCGATCGCGCTGTACCACCTGGACCGGCTCTGGGCCGACCACCTGGCCTACCTGTCCGAGGTCCGCGAGGGTGTGCACCTGCGGGCGCTGGGCAAGCTGGACCCGCTGGACGAGTTCCACCGGTCGGCCGTTCCGGCCTTCCAGGACCTGCTGACCAAGGTCGAGGAGCGGACCATCGAGACGTTCGACGAGGTCGACCTCACCGACGGCTGGCAGCCGGACCGGGCCGAGATCGTCCGGCCGAGCGCCACGTGGACGTACCTGGTGCACGACAACCCGTTCGGCTCGGAGCTGGACCGGCTGATCGCGGCCGTCGGCCGTCGTCTCACCTCGGGTGGCTGATTTCACTTCTGTTTACGTGAAGGGGGTGTCGCGCGAGCCGCGGCACCCCCTTCACGCTGTTCCGGCCCTGCTCAGACGCATGGGGTTCGGCAATGCTTAATGCGGCTGACAGAAAGCGTTCCCGGAATGCATTCGTGTTACCGGGAACAATATGGAACGTCTTTCTCACACTGTGGATGGAGACTTGACCAGCAAAGCGACCGACCGGAAATATCAGGCCCGCTTTAACGCACAGTGATCACTCATATTCGCTTGCCGCAACAAATTTTTGGGGGATCAATCAATGCCGGTCAGCGCATTGTCGCCGCGAGCCGATCGTCGTTCTGCCGGACCGGGCCGGGGTCCGGCCAACCGGCGCTCCGAACCGGCGCTGACCGTGACGCTCGCCATTCCGCTCACCGGGGACGCGGTCTCGCCACAGGCGCACCGCCTGCTCGCCGCCGTCCGTGAGCTGGTCGAGCTGAGCCGGGGCACGGTCACCGTGGAGTCGGCCTCGGTGCCGGCCGAGCCGGAGCCCGAGCCCCTCCCCAGCGGTCCCGAGGTGCGTCTGCTGACCGGGTCCCGCCAGGTGCTCCTGGAGGGCGAGGTGGTCCCGCTCACCCGTCTTGAGTTCGACCTGATGCTCTACCTGGCCGAGCGGCCGCGCCGGGTGTTCAGCCGGGCCCAGCTGCTGGCCGGTGTGTGGGGCTACGAGCGGGCCGGGGAGCGCACGGTCGACGTGCACGTCCGCCGGCTGCGGCTCAAGCTGGGCGCGGCGGTGCCGGCCGTCACCACCGTCTACGGGGTGGGCTACCGGCTGGCCGACGACGCCCGGATCACGATCATGCCGCACGATTGAGGTCATGCGCGTTGTTCCGATCTCGTTCGAGGTCCTCGTCCAAGATCTGACGGATCGGCTGGCCAGTCGGGAATCCGACAGTAGGATCCGGGTGGCCGTGGACGGGGCGGACGCGGCCGGACCGGGTCGTCTCGCCGATGCCCTGGTCGGCCCGCTGCGGGTGCTCGGCCGACCGGCCGTACGCATCGACACCAGGGATTTCTTGCGTCCGGCGTCGGTCCGGCTGGAGTTCGGGCGGGCGAATCCGGACTCGTTCTACAGCGGCTGGTTCGACGAGGCCGGCCTGATCCGCGAGGTGCTCGACCCGGCCGGCCCCGGCGGCTCCGGGCGCATCGTCACGCGTCTGTGGAACGCCGATGCCGACCGGGCCGCCCGGGAGCCCTACCGCGACCTCCCGGAGAACGCGATCGTGCTGGTCAGTGGGCCTCTGCTGCTCGGTTCGGGGCTGCCCTTCGACTTCACCGTCCACCTTGAGGTGTCGGCTGCGGCACTGGACCGGCGCACCCCGGCCGAGGAACGCTGGACCCTGCCGGCCTTCGCCCGATATGTGGACGAGGTCGCCCCGGAGACGTTCGCGGACGTGGTCGTTCGCCTGGACGATCCGCGGCGCCCGGCCCTGGTCACGGCCGCGGGCGGACCGGAGGGGTGATCGTCGGCACAAGACCCGTGTGCCGAGTCCGTGGCGGAACCCACCACTGACAGTTATGCTCCGGTTACTTTTTCGCGGGGGTCTCGTTTGGGACTTCCGGCGGTGGGTATCAGGCGGCTCCACGAGCCGGATCCGAGACCCGCCGGCTGGGGCTGAGGGAAGGGCAGGGGGACTGCATGCTCGTCAACGGAGCGGTTGTGGCCGGTAAGGGCGCTAGCGCGGTTAATCGACGTTCGACCGAGGAGGTCGAGCAGATCCGGGTGCTCCTGCGGACCAGGTTCGAGGAGCTCGACGCGGAGTACGAGGACGCGGTCGCGGCGAGCCACCGCCTGCGTCTGGTCGAGATCGGTGACTCGGCCGGCGACGACCAGGCGGACAGCGGGTCCAAGACGGCCGAGCGGGATGCGGCCGGGTCTCTGCTGCGGACGCTGCTCGACCGGCGGACCCAGGCGGAGTACGCGATGCAGCGGCTCGAGGACGGGACGTACGGGAACTGTGAGGGCTGTTCGAACCCGATCCCGGTGGAGCGGCTCGAAGTGTTCCCGTCGGCGACCACGTGTGTGAACTGCAAGCAGGTGCGGGAGCGTCGCGCCAGCTGAGGTCTCGGGGTGCCCGTTTCCGTGGGGGCGGGGGCGGGCACATCAGTGGGTCCAACAAGGAATGCCGGCCGGAGGTTACGGCCCGGCGACAAGTGGACGAGTGGCGACATCCAAGAGAAGTTCGGCTATCGCTATTCGTACGAGAAATCTGCAGAGCGGGTGCCGAAACCGCCGCGCCGGCGAACAATTCTCCCGGCGTTTCCGCCCGGCCGGGCGCGACGACCCGCATCGATCTGCTCGGTGACCCGGGCGTCTGACCCCGCCCGGCGCGGGAATCCCGCACGACGGGCTCCGGAAATTCGCCGGCCCTCCCTCCCGCGGGGGAGACGAAACCCTCTCGCGAGGGATCAACCGACATCGAACTCGGACGAGTCTTGACCTCGAAGGCGCCGCCACCCGGGTGGCGCCCACGGGGAAGGACCACGATGAGAAAATCGGTTCGAGGGATTGCCGCCGCGGCGACCGCGATCACGCTCGCCACCTGGGCAATTCCGGCCTCCGCGCACGACCGGGTCGCCCGGGTCGGCGGGAGCGCCGAGTTCACCCTCCCGTTCTCGCCCGACAATGACGTACGCCGATTCAGTTTCGATGTCCGGGCGGCGCCCTTCACCCGTCCGCTGCCGGGCCGCCCCCAGGGTCTGCCCATGGACGCCACCGGCACGGTCAAGGTCTCGCACTACGTCGCCGCCACCGGCGCCACGGTCACCTTGGAGGCCGCCGTCGACTGCCTGATCACCAGCCCCGGCTACGCGGCCATGACCGGCATCGTCACCCGCGCCGACAGCGACGTGCGGGACTGGATCGGCACCCGGGTCGGGTTCAGTGTCCGCGACGGCGGCCGCGACGGTCACGGCGACCGCGCCGGCTACACCTGGAACATGAGCGGCGACCAGGACGAGAACGGCACGTGGGGTCCGGCCAAGGTCGGCACCTGCCTGGCCCCGGCACCGTTCGGCCCGGTCACCCGCGGCGACTTCACCGTCCACCACGTCGACCTGCCGCTGGACCGGCCCGCAGCCGGCTGACCCGGATCCGGGCGGGGCCGCCACACAGAAGGCGGCCCGGCCCCCGAACCGGGCGGGGCCGCGACACGGGGGAGCGGCCCCGCCCCGGGCCGGCCGGGGTGAATCCTCGATGAACGGCGGTTCCGGCCCTGTTCAGGGGGTAGAACTCCAGGTATGACCGACGAGCCCGAAGCCCGCCTGCCCCAGCCGGGCGACCAGTCCGGCCCCGAGTTCAATCCCGCCGGCGATTTCGAGTACGACGAGGCCCACGGCGCCGGCGACCACCAGGACGTCCCGGAGGCCTTGGTCGAGGAGGCCGAGCGCCGCCGCGCCATGGCCACGCCGCGCTGACCGATCACCGGCGCGCGGGGGTCAGCCCCCCGCGTACTGAACGGCGGTGAACAGCAGCATCGCCGTGACCAGCCCGGTCCCCAGCACGGTGACCACGGTGCTGGTGTCCAGCCCGACCTTCCGCCGATCAGCCACCAGTTTCGCGCCCACGACGGACAGCACCGGGCAGGCCAGCAGCACGAGCAGCGCCACCACCGGCGCGGCCTGCCGCCAGTCCCCGGCCGCGGCCGAGCCGGTCTCCCGGACGACCTGGTTGCCGATCGCCCCGAGGATCCCCCCGGCCAGCCCGAAGATCGTGAACAGCACCTTGATGCCGAACGTGATCGGCCGGGCCGGCGGCGTCCACTTGACCCGTTTCTCCACCTCGGCCAGGTATTCGGCCGGGGCCCGCTCGTCCGCCCGCTGCCGGGGGATGCTGGCCGGCGGCAGTTTGCCGAACCGTTCGGCCACCGATCCGACCCGGTGCACGTACTCGGCCCAGAGCCCGGCCGCCCGCGCGTCGACCTCCTCCAACTCGCGCCGGGCGTCGCGGACCGCGCGCCGGGCGTCGCGCACCCGGTTCTCGGCCTCGCGCACCGCCTCGTCGGCCGCGGTCCGCTGGTCGGCGTGCCACTGTTCGGCCTCGGCCCGCAGCCGGGCGGCCCGCTGGTCCAGCGTGGTCAGCCGGCGCAGGACGGTCCGGTAGTCGGCCCGTTCCATGTCGGCGCGTTCCAGATCGCTCATGTGCCACCGTACGGAATGATCACTTCGGCGCCTCGGTGCACCGACCGGTCGAAGTGCAGCGCCCGCCAGGGCCGCGGATACCAGTTCGGCGCACCAGCGCCCGGGTAGTACGGCGCCAGCTCGCTCCCGTGCACGTCCAGCGCGACCCAGGCGCCGATCGGGTCGGTGCGGGCGGCCGGCCCGCCGAGCGTGTCGCGCAGCAGCCCGGCCCCGCGCCACCAGCCGAGCACGTGCAGCCGCCGTTCCGGTCCCTGCCGCAGCACGGTCCGCAGGTGATCGGCGGTCTCCTTGCCGCCGGGGAGCGCGTCGGCCGCGTACAGGAAGATGAAGTGCGGCCGGTCGGCCGGCCAGGCCGCGGTGGACTCGGCTGCCGCGTCCTCCAGGAGCCAGTCGACGTTCGACGCGTCGTACCATCCGCAGTCCGGGATCCGGGCGTGCAGCGCCTCGGCGGCGGCCCGCGCGTCCGGGTCGAAGCAGGCGATCGAGAAGCGCGCGCCGTCCCGGCTGAACTGGGCCGACAGGGACCGGCCGGCGGTGGCCAGCACCGAGCAGGCCTCCTCGACCCGGGTGCCGAGCACGGCCAGGTTGCGCCCGGGCGCGCGGCGCAGCACGGTCCGCGCCGACCGGGACATCACGTCGATCGTCTCGCCGAGCATCGCCACCGGGGCCGGCGAGTCCTCGGCGACCAGGGTCCGGAAGTCGGGGCTGTCGGCCAGTTTGGGTTGCGTGTCGCCGTCGAACAGCCGCGGCGGCAGCTCGCCCGGGGGCAGCCGGCGCCACAGCCGGTGCTGCAACGCGCTCCACTGCTCGCGGTCACCGGCGGCCGGCACCCGGACGACCTGGTTGGCCTCGGTCGCCCCGGAGTCGGAGTTGACCACCGCGTGGTACCGGGGCAGCGTCTCGGCCGCGTTGTTCTGCTCGGCCAGGATGCGCCGGGCCCGGGGCAGCGCGATGCGCAGCGTGAACTGGGCGACCAGGGCCGGCCGGCCCCACAGCGCCTCGATGCCGGAGACGTCCTGGCTGGCCAGGATCAGGTGGATGCCCTGCGAGCGGCCCCGGCGGGCCAGGTCCTCGAGCAGGTCGACGGCCTCGTTGGTGACCGCGTCCCGCCCGGCCAGCAGCACCTGGAACTCGTCGACCACGGCGACGATCCGCGGCCAGACGCCGTCCGGGTCCTCGGCGCGCAGCTCGGCCAGGTTGGTGACCTCGTGCTGTTTGGCCGCCTCGGCCCGCCGCCGCAGCTCGCCGCCGAGGAAGCGCAGCAGGGCCAGACCGAACTCGCGGTCGGTGTTGACGTTCACCCCGACCAGCCGCACGTGGGGCAGCCAGCTCTGATCCCGGCGGCCCGGCGCGAACCGCGCGAAGGACACCCCCTCCTTGAAGTCGAGCAGGTAGAACGCCAGCTCGGCGGGGGAGTAACGGGCGGCCAGGGCCCCCATCCACGCGTAGATCAGGTTGGTCTTGCCGGTGCCGGACGGCCCGGCGATGAGCGCGTGCGGCGGGTAGTCGCTGAGCGTCACCTGCACCCGGGTGCCCTGCGGGCTGTCGCCGAGCGGCGCGGTCAGCCCGGTCGCCGAGCTCTCCCGCCACTCCTGGTTCGGGTCGGGCAGCAGGCTGTCCAGCGCGATCGGGGCCGGACCGGCGGCGACCGCCTCGGCGATCTGCCGGCAGGTGGCGCTCAGCACGGTCGGCGGCGGGCCGGGGTCGAGCCGGACCGGAAGGTCGCCGCCGCTGCTCATCCGGGCGTCCTCGCCGGGCCGGGCGGTGACGCACTCGATGCCGGGCCCGGGGTCCACGCTCAGCCCGTGCACGATCAGGTGCACGCCGCAGGCGGCGCCGGTGCGCAGCAGACGTTCCAGCTGGGTGCGCTCGTGCCGGTTCAGCTCGCCGGCGCCGAGCAGCACGGCGACCCGCCACGGCTCGGGCCGCCGCTTGGTCGCCGCGTGCAGCTCGCGCAGCGAGGAATACTCCCCGGCCAGCACCGTCTCGTTGATCCGCCGCACGTGCCCGACCAGGTCGTCCAGGAGTGCGGTCAGCCCGTTGGGGGCGACGAACGTGAGCACCCGGGCCGGGGCGAGCGCGGCGAACCCGGCCAGCCCGCCGCCCAGATGCTCCGGGTCGTACCCGATGACCTGCACCGCCCCGGGCTGGCTGCTGCCGAGCGCGCGCAGCAGCAGGCCGGCCACCACGTCGTCGCCGAGCTTGCGGTCGCCCTGGACCACGACGTGCCCGTGGTCGAGCAGCTGCACCAGGGCCGGCACCTCGGGCGCGTCCTCGGCCGGGGCCGGCGGCTCCTCGTCCCACGACCAGGGGCGGGCCGGTTCGGCCGGGGCGGCCACCGGGGCCGAGGGCAGCAGCAGCTGCCCGATCCGCAGTTCGGCCGCGGCCGGCAGCGGGGTCGCCTCCCACGAGTGCCAGGGCTCGCCGGCCGGACCGGGGGCGGCCCGGTCGGCCGCGCCCGCCGCCGCCCCGGCCAGCGCGCCGAGCTCGGTGTCGTGCCACTCGTCGACCGACCGCAGGCGCTCGTCACGGGCGGCGACCAGCTTGCGCTGCCGGGTGTCGGCCGCGGCCCGGATCCGCTCCCACCGCCCGGACGCGGCGCTCTGCTCGCGCTCGGCGTCACCGAGAGCGTTCTCCGCGGCCCCGAGCGCGTGCGACAGCCCGGCCCGGATCTCCATGACCTGCTGTTTCGTGGACTCAGTCATGGCCTGCCGGAATCGTCGTCGTCATGATGGCCGCTCACCCTCGCGCGGGCGCACCGGTTCCGGCGCGGCCGGGTCGAGCGCGCCGGCGTCACGGCCCAGCCGGGCCAGCAGCACCCCGGTCAGCACGCTCGCGGTCACCGCGTTGTCGGCCGGATGCCCGGCCGGGCGGTTCCCCTGATCCTTGGCCGGGACCCGGCAGATCCGGTCCAGGAGCGTGTCCAGCACGGCCGGTGAGGTGCCCGGCAGCAGTGCCTTGACCCGGCCCTCGGCGGCCGTGCGCAGCCGGGGCACGTCCTCCGGCCGGGGCTCGTGACCGAGCAGGTCGGCGGCGAGCCGGTGCAGCACCGGCGGGGTCACCGCGGACAGCCCGAGCCCGGTCGACGCGTTCACGCCGTGCAGGTCACGGCCGAGCCGGGCGCGGTCACCGGACCGGACCCCGGCCGCGACCCGCCGCAGCAGCTCGGCCGTGTCGGTCGTCTCCGGCCGCCGGCCCTCGGCCTTGTCCGGCGCGGGCTCGCCGGTGAGCTCGGCGACGCGCGCCTGCCACCACGGGCCGAGCCGCTCCGGCGTCTCCGGGGCCGCGCCCGGCTGCTCGGCCGGAGGCCGCGGCTCGTCCGGTTTCAGCGCCTCGCGCCACTCCTGGTCACGCTGCGCGCCGGGCACCCCGCCGAGGCCGAGCACGGCCAGGTAGGACTCGATCGCGTCCTCGGCCAGGCGCAGCGCCGCGGCCGCCCGCTCGGCGTGCTCGGTCGCGTTGCCCAGCTCGGGGACGCCCATCTTCTGCTCCGAGGCCTCGCGCACCCAGTTCAGCAGCTCGGTGGCGGTGCGGAGCTTCTCCATCGCCTTGACGACCAGCCCGTCGGGCAGCTCGTCGGAGGCGGCCCGGAGCCGGGCGCCGAGATCTTCCAGGACTGACATCGCGTCAGAGCATCGCCGTGTAGTTCTGGGCGGCCTCGATCGCGACCTGGGTGGCGCTGAAGCACTCCTCGAGCTGCTGGTCGGCCTGCGACAGCGAGGCGTGCGCGGTGCCGACGGCCTCATGGGCGCCACCGTCCAGCGCCGCGGCCAGGCTCTGCTGGGCCTCCCCGAGCTTCTCCCGAGCCGCCTGTATCGCCGCCTGCCCCTCGTTCACCTGCTGGACAGCGGCATCCACGGCCGCTCTGAGCTCGGCGACACTGGCCACTCGTTCGGCCTCCTGTAACTCAACCCACTTGCGGCTCCAGCGTAACGCCAAGCCCGGTTCGTGCTTGCCTCGGCCGCGCCTTTTCGCACAACAGGGAGTAAAAAGACGCACCAGGAGTCCGACGATCGACAAGGGTGATCGCCCTGGTAGCAACCGATTTCCGGCGCGGTCCATTGTGGATCATGCCACTTTCCGGCCCGTCGCCGACCCCCACACCCCAAATCAAGATCAAATTCTTCATTGCCTCGGTCCGCCGTGGTCCCGATCGTCGCTCCCGCGGGGACCCTTCCGGTCTGAGCAGGGCGCTGGCGCGCCCAGAACGCTCAGCCCGCAAGGGCGATGTGGTCGGGTGGTTGCGGTCAGAGCAACAAACCCGTCGACACCCGAGACCGCTTCACCCGACTCCACCCCTTCACCCGCCGCCACCCCGTCACTTGCCCCACCCCTTACCCGCTGCCACCTCTTTACCCGCCGCCAAACCTTTACCCGCCGCCACACCGCAAAACCGACGCCGCCCCGAAAACCCGCCGGTGGCCCTGGCGCCTCCGGTCGGCGCTCGCGGCCCGGTCGGCGTTCGCGCGGCCCGGGGCGAGACGCGGGGGCGGGCGCGAGGTGCGGAGCGGGGGCGAGGTGCGGGGCGGCGCGGCGAGGCGCGGCGAGGTGCGGCGCGGGGCGGGCGAGGTGCGGCGCGGGGCGGGCGAGGTGCGGCGCGGGGCGGGCGAGGTGCGGCGCGGCGCGGCGTGGCGTGGCGCGGGCGAGGCGAGGCGACGTGCGGGCGGGTGAGACGCGGGGCGGGCGTGGTGCGGGTCAGCGCGGCACCGAGGACGGGCCGCGGATCTCCGCGCCCAAGGCCACGGCGCGGTCCCGCAGGCCACGGTCGGCGGTCACGACCACGATGCGGCGGGGGCGGGGCTCATCCCGTACCAAATCGATGATTTTGTCGTCGCCGGAGCCGGTGGCGCGCTCGATGCGCACGCCGGGCGGACCTTGCGGAATGTTCCGGGCCTGGCCCTCGACGACGAGGACCACCTCGACCGGCGCCGGGATCCCGGTCAGCCCGGCCGCCGGCACCGCGGCCAGGTTGTCGCGGAGGCGGACCGCGGCGCCCGCACGATCGCGCCACCAGCCGTCCGGAACCGAGCCGACCACGTTGGCGCCGTCGACGATGATCAAAGGCGGCCCGGACGCAGAGGTCGGAGGCGTGGCCGCGGTGTCGCCGGATGTCGAGGCCGGAGGCGTGGCCGCGGGATGGCCGGACGCGGAGATCAGAGGCGGAGACTCCGGTTCGCCGGACACGGCCGCCTGTGATGTGGCTCCCTGAAACGGGGACTCCGGAGACGCGGGCGCGGGTTCGGGGAAAGCGGGTTCCCGGAAGAGCGGCGCCAGAGGTTCGGAGGGGTCGGCCATGAAGTTGAGTCTACCCCTGTCAACTTTTTGCGGAAAACGGGAATCACCGTCCCGCCTCACGCGCTTCTAACCGGTGGCGGCGGGTGATTCGGCCGTCGTGGAGTACCAGGGGAAGAGAGACTGATGAGCATCGGACCGTTGGGGCCGGGTGGCCCCGGTCAGTGGGACGACCTGTTCGCGCGCTTCTTCGGTGCGGCCGAGCCGCGCCGGTCGGCGCAGCGGATCGATATCGCGCGCTACATGAGCAACGACGCACGCCAGGTGCTGGCCGACGCCGCGCGGCGGGCCGCCGACCTGGGTGCCGGTGACGGCGGCCTGGCCGACCTGGACACCGACCACCTGCTCTGGGCCGTGCTGCAGCAGGAGCCGATGAAGCAGACCGTGCGCCGGGCCGGCGTGGACCCGCAGGTCCTGATCAGCGAGCTGGACGGGCGGCTGGGCGACGACGCGTCGCGGACCGCCGCGGCCAACCGGCGTGCCGACATGGGCGCCGACCGGGACACGCCGGAGCAGGTCGCGCTGACCCCGGCGGCCAAGCGCGCGCTGCTGGACAGCCTGCAGATCTCCCGCGCGGTCAGCGCCTCCTACATCGGGCCGGAGCACATCCTGATGGCGCTCGGCCTGAACACCGACTCGGTGGCCGGGCGGCTGCTGGCCGGTCGTCTCGACCCGCGGCAGATCCCGAACCCGGAGACCCCGTCCGGCCCGGCCGGTGACGGCCGGGGCGGCTCCCGCGGTGGCGGGCGCGGCGCCGGTGCGACGCCGACGCTGGAGCAGTTCGGCGTGGACCTGACCGAGGTGGCCCGGCGCGGTGAGATCGACCCGGTGATCGGCCGGGCCGACGAGATCGAGCAGGCCGTGGAGATCCTGTCCCGGCGCACCAAGAACAACCCGGTCCTGATCGGTGAGGCCGGCGTCGGCAAGACCGCGATCGTCGAGGGCCTGGCCCAGCGGATCGTGGACGGCGACGTGCCGCTCACCCTGCAGGACAAGCGGGTCGTGCAGCTGGACCTGGCCGGTCTGGTCGCCGGCACGCGCTACCGCGGCGACTTCGAGGAGCGCATGCGGAAGATCATCGACGAGATCCAGGCATCCGGGGACGGCCTGATCGTCTTCATGGACGAGATCCACACCCTGGTCGGCGCCGGTGGCGGCGGCGAGGGCGGCGGGATGGACGCCGGCAACATGCTCAAGCCGGCCCTGGCCCGCGGGCAGCTGCGGGTGATCGGCGCGACCACCCTGGACGAGTACCGCAAGCACATCGAGAAGGACGCGGCCCTGGCCCGGCGCTTCCAGCCGGTGCTGGTCGGCGAGCCCAGCGTCGAGGACGCGGTGGCGATCCTGCGCGGGCTGCGCGACAACTACGAGGCGCACCACCAGGTGCGGATCACCGACGAGGCCCTGGACGCGGCGGCCGAGCTGTCGGACCGCTACATCACCGACCGGTTCCTGCCGGACAAGGCGATCGACCTGATCGACCAGGCCGGCGCCCGGGTGCGGCTGCGCGTCAAGACACCCGACGCGAACCTGCGCGAGCGGGAGCGGCAGCTGGAGCAGCTGTCCCGGGACCGGGACCAGGCCGTGCACGCGGAGAACTACGAGGTCGCGTCCCAGCTGCGGGACCGGATCAACGAGCTCAAGGCTCAGATCGCCGGGGCCGGGGCGGGCGCCGACGGTGTCCCGCGGGTCACCGCCGACGACATCGCCGAGGTGGTGTCCCGCGCGACCGGCATCCCGGTGGCGCAGCTGACCGAGGCCGAGCGGGACCGTCTGCTCCGGCTCGAACAGCACCTGCACGAGCACGTGATCGGCCAGGAGGACGCGGTCGCCGCGGTCGCCGAGGCGGTCCGCCGTTCGCGGGCCGGGCTGGGTGACCCGGACCGGCCGGTGGGCAGCTTCCTGTTCCTCGGGCCGACCGGTGTCGGCAAGACCGAGCTGGCCCGGTCCCTCGCCGAGGCGCTGTTCGGGGAGCCGGACCGGATGATCCGGCTCGACATGAGCGAGTTCCAGGAGCGGCACACCGTGTCGCGGCTGGTCGGGGCGCCGCCCGGATACGTCGGCTACGACGAGGCGGGGCAGCTGACCGAGGCGGTGCGGCGGCGGCCGTACAGCGTGGTCCTGCTCGACGAGATCGAGAAGGCCCACCCGGACGTGTTCAACATCCTGCTCCAGGTGCTCGACGACGGGCGGCTGACCGACAGTCAGGGCCGCACGGTGAGCTTCAAGAACACCGTGCTGATCATGACCAGCAACCTGGGGTCGGACCTGATCAACGGGTCGACCCGCAGCGTCGGGTTCGGCGGCGGGGAGGCCGGGGACGATCTGCACGACCGGATCGAGCGGCGGCTCAAGGAGCAGCTGCGGCCCGAGTTCATCAACCGCATCGACGAGATCATCGTCTTCCGGCAGCTGGAGACCGACCAGCTCCGGAAGATCACCGAGATGCTGCTGGAGTCGACCCGGCGCCGGCTGCACGCCCAGGACGTCACGCTGGAGATCACGACGGCGGCGGTGGACTGGCTCGCCGATCGGGGCTACCAGCCCGAGTTCGGGGCCCGGCCGCTGCGCCGGACGATCCAGCGGGAGCTGGACAACCGGCTGTCCAAGATGCTGCTCGCGGCCGATCTGGCGCCCGGCCAGACGGTGCGGGTGGACGCCCGGGAGGGCGCGCTGACCTTCGACGTCGAGTCGGCGTCGCTGAGCACGCGCTGACGGAGGTCACGAGAACGGCGCCGGATCCTGGTCCGGCGCCGTTTCCGCGTCTCGCCCCTCCGCGGAGAGGATGAGCTCCGGAACCCGGCCGCGGGGTTTTGTGGTTTGACCGCAACCACCCGACCACGTCGCCCTTGCGGGCCTCGCGTTCTGGGCGCGCCAGCGCCCTGCGAGGACCGGAAGGGTCCCCGCGGGAGCGACGGTCTGTACCCCGGCGGACCGAGGCAAAGAAGAATGTGATCTTTATGGGTCGGTCAGGCGGCGGCCAGGTGGGTGCGGCCGAGGTTCGGGTGGTCCTGGGTCCAGGCCACGTAGTCCTCGTTGCGGGAGATGACGTCGTGGTAGGCCTCGCGGGCCAGCTCCAGGACCTTCGGCGCCGAGCGGGCGGCCGGGGACTCCGGGTGCCAGCCCAGGATCAGGCGCCACCGCAGCGGCGCACCCTTGAGTGGTCGGGTGGTCAGGCCGGCCGGCGGCCGGAACGTGGGCTGGCACAGGCCGATCGCGACGCCCAGCTCGACCATGTCGATGCAGGCGCGCACGTCGGTCTCCAGAACCCGGCGCGGCGCGAAGCCGGCCCGGGCGCAGGCGGCGGCGAAGCAGGTCTCGAAGCAGCCGTCGCCCGGGGCGGCCGACCACTGCTCGTCGGCCAGCTCGGCCAGGTCGACCTCGGCGCCCTTGGCCTGCGGATGGTCCTCGGGCATGAGCACGCAGACCGCGTCGACCGAGATGGTGTCCCAGACCAGGCCGAAGTCGGCCGAGGGCAGGGCGTCCCCGCACACGCCGACCTGGACGAAGTCCAGCTTGCCGTTGAAGGCCATGGTGGCCAGCTCGTCGACCGAGTAGGAGGCGTAGGTCGAGATCTGCGACTCCGGCTGGGCGGCCGAGAGCCGGTGCAGCAGATGCGCGAAGACCGGCCCGCCGATCGCGCCCATCCGGTACCGCGTCATGCGCGACGATCCGCCGGATGCGAGCCGTAGGGCCTCGTCCTGCAGGCCTTTCATCGCCGGAAGCAGCACCCGGGCCCGGGACAGCACCAGCTCGCCGAGCGCCGTGGGACGGGCACCGCGCCGGTCCCGGTCGAACAGCGGGCCGCCGAGCGTGCGCTCGATCCGCTG
The DNA here is from genome assembly GCF_051380535.1 of Actinoplanes sp. HUAS TT8. Classification (NCBI taxonomy): domain Bacteria; kingdom Bacillati; phylum Actinomycetota; class Actinomycetes; order Micromonosporales; family Micromonosporaceae; genus Actinoplanes; species Actinoplanes sp. HUAS TT8. Next base: position 1,295,648 of record NZ_CP195646.1, read on the forward strand.
CAGTTGGGCGGTGAGCGCTGGTTGGGCCAGGCCGAGTTGTGACGCGGCCTTGGTGACGCTGCCGGTCTCCGCGATGGCGCAGACCACCTTCAGATGCCGCAGCTCCAGGTTCATAGCGTGACGTTAGGACTAGAAAGGGATCGAAGGCTAGCCCTGAAACACGTGGGAAGATCGGTAGTTTGTGACAAACCGGTTAAGTAACGGGATCATCCGGTCTAAACGGTCGTTAAGTAAACGCACGTTTACAGATTGTGCGTGTACGTCGTCCGCCCGGTCGCCACATCACGAAGCTTGTCGATCACTCCGACGAGCGGGTCGACCACTTTGTTCCACGGCGGCGTGACCGGAGTCGACAGGTGCGGCCGGGTCGGCGCGGCCTCCTGGGCGGTCTCCACCCGGTTGCCCAGCCGGATCATGTCATCGGCCGGGACCATCTGCATCAGCAGCGGGAACAGCTCGCCCCGGTCGGCCTCGACGTGCCGGCGCACGGCCGCGGTCAGCTCGTCCAGGCGCGACCGGTCCTGCATGAGCTTGAGCAGCTCGCGGTCCTCGGCCAGCTCGCGGTCGGCGATCCGCTCGCCGTCCGGGACGGCGGTGCGGACGGCCGGGTAGAGGTACTGCTCCTCGGCCGAGAGGTGACGGGCGAGAGTGGCAATAAGGACGTCGTACGCTTTACCCGACATATCGTGGTTCAGTAGGCCGAGGATCTCCCGGTGCTGCTCGTCCAGGACATCGACGACGTTGCGTCCGGAAAGGGCGCCCTCGACCGGCGGGAGCGGGGGAAGATTCACGTCAGACATGTCCGCGGCGGTACCCGGTATGCCATTGCCCTCAAACACCGTTGACAACTTGCTGGTAAGAAGGGCGGATGAACTCCTCCGCCGTGGACGAGGTCGTCGGCCTCTGCCAGGACCTGTTGCGCATCGACACCACCAACACCGGGGACCCGCGGACCACCGTGGGTGAGCGGGTCGCCGCCGAGTACGTCGCCGGGAAACTGGCCGACGCCGGCATCGAGTCGCGCCTGCTGGAGTCGGCCCCCAAGCGCGCCAACCTGGTCGCCCGCATCCCCGGCGCCGACCGCTCGCGCGGCGCGCTGCTGGTGCACGGGCACCTCGACGTGGTGCCGGCCGACAAGAGCGAATGGTCGGTCGACCCGTTCTCCGGGGAGATCAAGGACGGCTACCTGTGGGGCCGCGGCGCGGTCGACATGAAGGACTTCGACGCCATGGTGCTCGCCGTCGTCCGCGACTGGCAGCGCACCGGCTACGTCCCGCCGCGCGACATCATCCTGGCCTACACGGCCGACGAAGAGGCCGGGATGGAGTACGGCTCCCAGTGGCTGGTGCAGAAGCACCCGGAGCTGTTCGAAGGCGCGACCGAGGCGATCGGCGAGGTCGGCGGGTACTCGTACACCGTCAACAAGGATCTGCGCCTCTACCTGGTGCAGACCGCCGAGAAGGGGCTCGACTGGCTGCGCCTGCACGCCACCGGCCGGCCCGGCCACGGCTCGTTCATCCACGACGACAACGCGGTGACCGCCCTGGCCGAGGCCGTCGCGGCCGTCGGCCGGCACCGGTTCCCGGTCGTCGTCACCCCGACCGTGCGCACCTTCCTGGAGCAGGTCGGCGAGGCGCTCGGCATCGACATCGACCCGGCCGACCCGGAACTGGCCATCGCCAAACTCGGCCCGATCGCCAACCTGATCGGCGCCACCATCCGCAACACCGCCAACCCGACCCGCCTCGAAGCCGGCTACAAGGACAACGTCATCCCCGGCCGCGCGTCCGCCACCGTGGACTGCCGCACCCTTCCCGGCCAGGCGGAGTCGTTCCTGGCCGAGCTCCGTGAGATCATCGGGCCGGACGTGGAGATCGAGCACGTGCACCAGCAACCGGCCGTGGAGACCGAGTTCGGCGGGCCGCTGGTGAACGCGATGGGCGCGGCGCTGCGGGCCGAGGACCCCGGTGCGCGTACCGTGCCGTACCTGATGTCCGGCGGAACGGACGCCAAGGCGTTCAGCACCCTCGGCATCCGATGCTTCGGGTTCGCCCCGTTGCAACTTCCGCCCGACCTGAACTTCGCCGCCCTGTTCCACGGCATCGACGAGCGGGTGCCCGTCGAGGGTCTAAAGTTCGGCGTGCGTGTTCTCGACCGATTGCTTCGGAACAGTTAGATGATTCGGGCTACAGCTTGGAAGGACCCCCAGACAGATGAGTGACCAGAACGCGGAGCTCGACGCCGCCCTCGAGCGGGTGGTAGAGGCAGCGCGGGCGCACCTCACGGCCGTCAAGGCGGCCGCGGGTCGCATTGACGACGACGACGTCTGGCAGGCGTACGTCGACCTCAACAACGCCTCCTTCGCGTACGACGAGAAGCTGCTCGACGCATTCGGCGAGGTCACGCCGTGGGACGTCGAGTCGATCGACCCGGACGAGGCCGACCAGCGCTTCCTGGCCGGCGAGGCCGGGGACACCGGCGCCGGCGACCCGTACCCGCAGGTCATCTCCGTCCGGCAGCGCCGCGACTACCGGGTGCCCAGCGTCTCCGCCCTGCTCAAGGTCGCGGAGAACGCCCGCCGCGGCTCCGTCCCGGAGGACGAGGAGGTCGGCCCGGTCGAGTCCGTCGGCGAAGCCGTGCTGGAACTCCTCCAGGCCGGCGACGGCTCGCTCGCGTCCCTCGACGTGCCCGAGCTGGAGCCGCTGGACGGCCTGCTCACGGTCACCGAGGTCGACGAGCCCCTGGACCTGGAGGCCTTCGACGACGCCGACGGCTCCGGCCCGTTCGCGCCGGTCGAGGGCGACCAGCTGGTCGGCCGCCTCGACGAGCACCCGTTCCTCCCGGACGAGGAAGACGACCACGCGGGCCACAACCACTGAACCGGAAAACCCGCTCGGCTCAGGCCGGGCGGGTTTTTTATAGGCTGAGTCCGGGCTGGGGAGTCGGCTGGATCCGCCGGCGGAGCATCACCTTGCGGCTGCCGTCCGCGAACAGCTGAACCCGGGCCAGCTCCCACCCGGAGAACTCCGCCTGTATGGCGAGCTGCGCCGCCGCGGTCAGACGATCGACATTCGAAGGCAACCGGAGCGGCGCGTATTCGTAGTCCATGCCGCCTAGAATGCCTCTCCAGCCCGATCCTCGACAAGCTCTGACCAGGGGCTATTCACTTCGAGCGGCGAGCGGAGCGAAGTGTTCGTGCGTGTACTACCGGATCTCGCCTGGTCAAGCTGCCTCCGAGCCTTGAGTCTCAAGAGGCGGGCTGCTCGCGGCGGCCCGTGATGGTGACTACACCCGCCGGGCGTTGACCGGCGGGCGACGCGTTCTGCCTCGGTGGCCTAGACCACGGTCCGGACCCAGGCGACGCCCGTCGTGAGAGCGATGAACAGCGTCACGGCGCCCATCCGTGCCCACGGCACGGCCCGGATCCGGCTGTCGGCGCCGATCGAGATGCTGATCCCGACGGCGATCGCCAGCATCAGGCACATGAATCCGGTGAGCGCACGCCGGGCGGGGTTGTCGACATCCCAGTAGAGCCAGAGCCCGCCGGCGGTGGCCGCCAGCAGCAGCAGCGTGAAAACGACGAACGGAAATGCGATCCGCCAGCGCTGAAGGACGCTCACGCCCGCTCGATCTCCCGGATCCGCAGCGCGTCCGACTCGAAGCTGCGACGCTCGTCGGACGGAAGGCCTCGACGTTCCTCTTCGGCTTTGCTCGCGGCCTCGGCCAGCCCGTTCCCGTGCCAGCTGAACGACGCTGCGGCCCGGAGCGAGGCCTCGCCGTTGAGAACGGTGCGCGCGAAGGATCCGACCGGGTCGTCCTTGCCGGGTCGGCTGTCCGCGAGATGATGCAGTAGTGCTTGCGCCAGTGGCTGGTGGAGTGTCGAACTGCTCATAAGCCTGACCTTCGATCACGAGACGGGATGCGAGTGGCGCTAGCCTAAAGCCGGATGATGATAGGCATCGATTCCTGGGAGATCCTTGACGCCGAAGTTGGCCTGGATTCCGGTGACCGTAGCGGATATGGCCTTGACCGCGTCTTCTGCAGCGCCGTAGAAATCGCTGATGACCTGGTAGAGGTCCAATGCGATCCAGCTGTAATAGGCGGCGACGCCGTACCCTGCCACCGCTCCGAAGGCTGTTTCGATGAGTGCGGTGCCCGCTGCCATTCCGCCGCTGACCATGATGAGCGCGTCGTAGAGATCCATGATCAGGCCGGCTGTCAGGTCGTACAGTTTCTTGACCACCTCAGCGGTGTCCATATACGCCTGCGAATACCTCTGGGCGGCGCCGGCGAGGCCGGCGGCATTGAGTGCCAGATTTACCTCGAAATTCTGGAAGCCTTCCGAAGCATTGCCCTGCCAGGCCGTGGGGACGTCCGTGGCACTCCCGCCGAGATTGTGGGCTATGGCATCCGCCGCGGCTCCGGCCTGTGCGACCGCGTTGCCGGCGTAGACGAACGCCTGCCATTCGCCGGCGAGTTTACTGGTCCAGAACTCGAAGGGATCCTTACCGAAAAGGCTGATGCAGACCTGGCGCAGCCAGGCCGTGGGGGACACCAGGTCGGCGAGCGGGTTCAGGCTCCACATCTCGATGGGCACCGCATACTCAGGGCTCCGAAGACAGGTCACCGGCTCCTCGACGTCGGCGAAGGCGGCTCGGGAGCTCTCCACGTCCCCGCGTGTCGGTGACGTCAGCGCTCGCAGCGCCGCCGGGTCGCTGACGCCGTTGCCGATGGTGTCGATCGCGGCGGCCGCGGCCTGATCGGTGTGCTGATACATGATCTGAGCCTTGTTGATCTCGGTTCCCGCCGATCCGGAAAGGTCACGAAGTCTCGTCAACGCGGTTTCGACCTGGTCGAGGATGTGATCCTGCGGCCCGGCGAAATACATGATCAGTCCAGCCCCCGTGAAACTGATGTGGCAGTTACTTTGCGTGTAGGCGAGCGCGTCCGAGGCGTCGGAAGATGCGCGCTGCAGTTGGTTGTACAGGCGATTCATGCCGTCTGGATCAACGTGAAGCTCAGTCATCTCTCCCCGTTTCCGGCACTGCCGCCGACAGGCTCCATAGGCAACGGTCACCGAGTGGTACAGCCGGCCGGGGAGAAAGGTTCAGATCCGGGATTGTTCGGGAAATGCGCGGTGGCCCGTCCCGCGGCTACCGTGTCAGCGCCGTGTTTCGTCGTGCCGGGCCGATCACGGGAGCTAGTGCCTCGTCATGCGGCCTTGAACGGGTAATCCGGGTGGCGGATCTTGGACTCGGTCGCGTATCCGGTTTTCGGACGGGCTCGCTGGTTGTGCCAGCGGATGTAGTCACCGATCGCCGTGTCCTGCTCGGCGTGGGTGCGGTGGTCGGTGCCGTTGAGGGCGAAGTAGCGCAGGGCGGCGAACTCGGCCTCGATCCAGTTCAGCCACGAGCTGTAGGTCGGCAGGAAGACAAGGTCGATGTCGTTGGCCTGGCACCAGGCCCGGACGGTCGGATGCTTGTGCGGGGAGAAGTTGTCCAGGATCAGGTGCAGCGTCTGTCCTGGCCAGCGGCGTCGCAGGCTCTTGAGGAAGGCGAGGAACTCGCCCGAGCGTTTCCGGTCCCTGATCCGGTAGTGGATCTTCCCGGTGGCCAGGTCGAGGCTGGCGATCATGTGCCGGACCCCGTGGTCACGGTGGTAAGTCGCCCGTAGCCGGACCGGCTTGCCCGGTGGTTTCCAGGCTTTGCCCGGCCGGGGCTGCAGGTTCAGCGGCCCGAACTCATCGACGCAGACGACCCGCCCGCCGGCCGGTGGATGGTCGTAGAGGTCGAGGACCCGGCGCATCTTGGCGGTGAAGTCCGGGTCGTTGCTGGCCTTCCACGTCTTCGACTGCTGCCAGGTCACGCCGCGTTCGTGCAGGATCCGCCGGACCGTCTCGATACTGATCGTGGCGACCCGGCCGCTCTCGATCAGGTAGTCACGCAGCTTCGACAGCGACCAGCAGGAGAACGGCTGGCCCAGGAATCGGGGGTCACATCGGGCGATCACGCAGATCCAGTCGCGGACCGGCTCACTGATCTTGTTCGGTGTGCCCCCTCTCCATTTTGGGTCCAGCGCGTCGAACCCCCGCTCGTTGAACGCGTGGATCACGTCGCGGACGTAGTCCTCGGTGGCCTTGAGCAGGTACGCGATGTCCGGCGCCGGCTGGCCCTGGCCGGACATCAGCACGACGATCGCCCGGCGCAGCTTGACCGGGTTTTTCGCAGTCCGCGTGATCTTCTGCAGCCGTTGACCTTCGGCCATCGACAGTGCCCGCACGAACACTTCCGGGCGTCGTCCCACCCGGCATCACCTCCCACACCACAACGCGAGAGGAACAGCCTGCCCGAAACGGCCTCAGAACCGACGGATTACACGGCCAACGTTCAAAGACGAGGCACTAGGGGGAGACGAAACCGGATCGGTAGGCGACGACCACCGCCTGCGTACGGTCCCTGACCCCGAGCTTGCCGAGCACATTCCCCACATACGTCTTGATCGTCTCCACCCCCAGCACGAGCCGCTCGGCGATCTCCGCGTTGGACAGCCCGTCGGCCATCAGCGCCAGCACCTCGGCCTCCCGCGCGGTCAGTCCCGCGGCTTTCAGGCTTCCGTCCGGTCGCGAGTAGGCCGCCGCCAGCTTCTTGATCGCCGCCGGGAACAGCAGGGAGTCGCCGCGTGCGACGACTCGGACGGCTTCCACGATCTGTTCCGGCCGGGCCCGTTTGAGCAGGAATCCGCTGGCCCCGGCGTGCAGCGCCTCGTACACGTACTCGTCGTTGGCGAATGTCGTCACGACGAGCACTTTCGGCGCGTCGGCCGGGAACTTGGCGAGGACCAGGCGCGTCGCCTGAATGCCGTCGAGCTTCGGCATCCGTACGTCCATGAGAATGACATCGGGCCGGAGCCGGACCGCCGCCGGGACCACGTCGCTGCCGTCCCCGACCTCGCCGAGAACGGTGAGGTCGGGCTGGGCGCCGAGGACGGCCCGCAGCCCGGCCCGCACGAGTTCGTCGTCGTCCACGATCAGCAGGCCGGTCATCGGCCCACCGGAAGACGGGCGGTGACCTGCCAGTTCTCGCCGGCCGGCCCGGCTTCGAGGGTGCCGCCGAGCAGGCGTACGCGTTCCCGCATGCCCTCGATCCCGTGCCCGCCGCCGCGCCGCCGGCCCGCCTCGGCCCGCCGGTTGATCACGTCGATCACCAGGTCCTCCTCCTGCCGGATGCGCAGCGTGACCGGCCCGGTGCCGTGCCGCGCGGCGTTGGTCAGCGATTCCTGCACGATCCGGTACGCCTCCCGGGACACGTGCGGCGGGAGGTCGATGGGCGATATATCCGCATCAATCCGGTCGGACAGAAGTCCGTTCACCGCGTCGAGCGTCGGCCCGGCCACCTCGTCCCGCAGGATGCCGAGAACCGCGTCGAGCTCACCGGCGGCCGCCCGCCCGGTCTCCTCGATCGCGGACAGCGCCCTCAACGCGAAATCGGGATCGTTCCCGAAGACCGCCCGAGCCGCCCCGGCCTGCAACGTCATCGCCGTCAACGCATGCCCGACGGAATCGTGCAGTTCCCGCGCCAGCCGATTGCGCTCGGCGAGCAACCGTTCCCGCTCGGTCTCCGACGGCCCCAGCAGCACCGGCGCCATCGTCGCGGCCAGCGACCCCAGCCCGGCCACCGCGTAGATCGCCCCGGCCAGGATCACCGGCGCGGCCGGCAGCCACCACCAGCCGCCGGTGCCCGGCACGAGCGTCTCACCGCCGGTCAGGGCGAGAATGCCGACCGGCACGACGACGAGCAGCACCGCCCCGATTGCCACCCCGGTGACCAGGTGCAATCCGAACCAGAGGGCCGCCCGCAGCCGGGTCTCGCGGGCCATCCGATGGCCACGATCATGCCCGGGCAGGTCGACCCCGAGCAGCGAGCGCGCGGCCGCGATCTCCAGCTCCCGGGTGCCGGCCAGAAACGGCGGGACCAGCGCGATCCCGGCGGCGGCGAGCACGGCCCACAGATTGCTCGGCCAGTGCTCCGGATCCTCGGCGACAGATCCGATCACCAGACCCAGACCCAGCGCGTACGGCAGAGCCAGCACCGACCCGAGCAGCAGGAACACCGCCCGCCGGTACGTGGCGGCCGTGACCAGCGGACGCAGCATCGCGTCAGAGCACCCCGTGCGGGTCGCCGGTGCCCTCGCGTTCCGGATAGCCGACGTCGATGGCCGACACGTCCTCCAGCGCGAACGCTATCTCGGCCGGCAGCGTCAGCTCCTCGCTGCGCAGCGCGCCCTGCAACTGCCCGGCGGTCCGGGCGCCCAGGATCACCGCGGCCAGTCCGGGCCGATCCCTTATCCAGGCCAGCGCCACCTCGAGCGGCGACACGCCGAGACCGCCGGCCGCGATGACCACCGCCTCGACGATGCTGGAGCTGCGCGGCTCCAGATAGGTCTGCACGAACGGCGCGTAGTGCTCGGACGCGGCCCGCGAGTCGAGCGGGCGCCCGTTGCGGTACTTCCCGGTCAGCACACCCCGCCCCAGCGGCGACCAGGCCAGCACCCCGAAGCCGAGCGCCGCCGCGGCCGGCAGCAACTCCCGCTCGATACCGCGCTCCAGCAGCGAATACTCCATCTGGGCGGCCACGATCGGCGCCCGGTTCGGGTAGGCCGACTGCCAGGTCGCGGCGCGCGCGGTCTGCCAGGCGGCGAAGTTCGACACGCCGACGTAGCGCACCTTCCCGCTGTGCACCGCGTGATCGAGAGCGGACAGCGTCTCCTCGAACGGGGTCTGCCCGTCGTAGCCGTGCACCTGCCACAGATCGACGTAGTCGGTGCCGAGCCGGCGCAGCGACGCGTCCAGGGATCGCAGCAGGTTGCCGCGCGACCCGTCCCGCGCCCGCCAGCCGTGCGGGGTCAGCCCGGCCTTGGTGGCGATCACCACCTCGTCGCGCGGGACCAGGTGATCGAGCAGGGAGCCGATCACCGCCTCGGCGTCGCCGTTGCCGTACACGTCGGCGGTGTCGATCAGAGTGCCGCCCGCCTCGAGGAACAGCTTCATCTGCTCGGCCGCGTCATCGGGGTCGGTGTCCCGTCCCCAGGTCATGGTGCCGAGGGCGAGCCGCGAGACCGCTAGCCCGCTTCGGCCGAGCGGTCGCTGGTGCATGTAGTGAACCTTATTCAGACCTGGTCGACAAAGAAATCCTCCGGCTCGACAGGGTGCGTCGGTTACCGGACGGAAACGTGACGGGTTCCCATCAGTAGGCTTGCGAGCGGATCGCCAAGATCTAGGTCTCGTCAGTGACGGAGGGCAGGGCAGTGCGGCTCGGACTCAGCCTCGGTTATCAGACGGCGTGGAGCACGCCGGCCGACCATCTCGCCATGGCCCAGGAGGCCGATCGGCTCGGCTACTCGGTGGTCTGGGCCGCCGAGGCCTACGGGTCGGACACGGTCAGCATGCTGGCCTGGCTCGCCGGGCAGACGGAGAGGATCGACATCGGCTCGGCCGTGCTGCAGATACCGGCGCGCACCCCGGCCATGACCGCGATGACCGCGGCCACCCTGGACACGCTCTCCGGCAGCCGCTTCCGGCTCGGCCTGGGCGTCTCCGGCCCGCAGGTCTCCGAGGGCTGGCACGGCGTCAAGTTCGCCAAGCCGCTCGCCCGTACCCGGGAATATGTCGACATCGTCAAGATGGCGCTGCGCCGCGACCGCGTGCAGTACGACGGCGAGCACTACCAGCTGCCGCTGCCCGGCGGCGCCGGCAAGGCGATCAAGCTCGGCTTCCACCCGCCGCGCGCCGAGGTCCCGATCTACCTGGCCGCCGTCGGCCCGAAGAACCTGGAACTGGCCGGCGAGATCGCCGACGGCTGGCTGGCCATCTTCTTCGCCCCCGACGCGGCCGACGACCAGCTGCGGCACATCGCCGCCGGCCGGGCCAAGCACGGTCAGGGGCTGGCCGGCTTCGACGTCGCCCCCAGCGTGCCGGTCGTGGTCGGTGACGACGTCGCCGCCTGCGCCGACGTCGTGCGGTGGTATGCGGCGCTCTACATCGGCGGCATGGGCAGCCGGGAGCAGAATTTCTACAACCAGTTGGCCGTACGGATGGGATACGCCGACGAGGCCAAGAAGGTCCAGGACCTGTACCTCAACAAGCAGGTCGCCGAGGCCGCCGAGGCGGTGCCGCAGGAGTTCATCGAGCGCACCTCGATCATCGGTGACAAGGCCCGCATCACCAAGCGGATCAAGGAGTACGCGGCGGCCGGCGTCGGCACCCTGTCGATCAGCCCGTACGTCGGCGACCTGGAGTCCGGCCTGGAGACGCTCCGCGTCGTCGCGAGCGCGTACGAAGAGTCCGGCGTGGCCCGCTAGTGGCAACCGTCCTCCTCCTGCGGCACGGCCGCACCACCGCGAACGCGACCGGCGAGCTGGCCGGTCGCCGTCCCGTCGAACTCGACGACACCGGGCGCACCCAGGCCGGCCGGGTCGCCGAGCGCCTGCGCGGGATCCCGCTGGCCGCCGTCGTCTCCAGCCCGCTGATCCGCTGCCGGCAGACCGTCGGACTGGCCCTGCCCGGGACCGAGCCGGCCCTCGACGACGGACTGATCGAGTGCGGGTACGGCGAATGGGAGGGCCGCCCGCTGAAAGAGCTGGCCAAGGAGCCGCTCTGGCCGGTCGTCCAGCAGCACCCGAGCGCCGTGACCTTCCCCGGCGGCGAGTCCATGGCGGCCATGTCCGCGCGCGGCATCGCGGCCGTCCGCGCCTGGGACGAGAAGGTGACCGCCGAGCACGGGCCGGAGGCCATCTGGCTCGCCTGCAGCCACGGCGATGTGATCAAGGCCATCGTCGCCGATGCCATGGGCCTGCACCTCGACCAGTTCCAGCGGATCGTCGCCGACCCGGCATCGATCACCGTGATCCGGTACACGCCGACCAGGCCGTTCCTGGTGCGCGTGAACGACACGGGTGAACTGGCCTCGCTCGTACCGAAGAAAACCGATGGTGACAAGCCCGCCGAGAGCAGCGACGCGGCCGTCGGCGGCGGCGCCGGAGGCGGCGTCTGACGACCCTCCGTGATCGGGCGATAGTCGCTGCGTGCACCCAGTTGCGCCCAGGGCGAACCGGGGTCGTCGGGCCGCGCGATGACGGCTGTGGGTGGATAGTGTTGGCTCCATGACCCACCAAGTGCATGCCTTCGAGCCGCCCGAGCGGTTCGTCGCCGGGACGGTGGGCGAGCCCGGGGACCGGACGTTCTTCCTCCAGGCGCGCGGCGGCGGCCGGGTGGTCAGCGTTGCCCTGGAGAAGGTCCAGGTGTCGTTGCTCGCCGAGAAGCTCGAAGAGCTCCTCCTGGAGGCGAACAAACGGTTCGGTGTCACGCTGCCGGAAGTCCCCCTGCTGCCCGTGCACGACAACGAGCCGCTCGACACCCCCGTCGACGAGGAGTTCCGGGTCGGCACGCTGGGGCTGGCCTTCGACGTCGACACCGCCACGGTCGTCATCGAGGCGATCGAGGCCGGCGAGGCCGAGGTCGAGATCTCCGGCGACCCGCTCGCCGAGGACGAGGACGAGACCGAGGACGACGACGAGGAGCCGGACGACGACCTCGACCGCCTCCGGGTCCGCCTGACCCCGGAGGCGACCAGGGCATTCATCGACCGGGCCCGTCGCGTGGTGGCCGCCGGCCGCCCGCCGTGCCCGCTCTGCGGCCAGCCGCTCGACCCCGGCGGCCACCTCTGTCCCCGGCACAACGGTTACCACCGGTGACGGCCGAGCCGACCGAGGTGCTCGCCGAGGCCGACGCCCTGGAGCTGCTCGGCTGCGGCCAGATCGAGATCGAGGGCCGCCTGGTCGACGCCTCGAACACGACGCTGCGCGCCGAGATCAGCCTCAACGGCGTGACCCGCCGCTGCGTCTACAAGCCGGTCCGCGGCGAGCGCCCCCTGTGGGACTTCCCGGACGGCACGCTCGCCGGCCGCGAGGTGTCGGCCTACCTGGTGTCCCGCGCCACCGGCTGGGGCCTGGTCCCCCCGACGATCCTGCGGGACGGCCCGCTCGGCCCGGGTGCGCTCCAGCTGTGGATCGACGAGCCGGAGGCCGCCGAGTCCCTGATCGGCTTCGTCCCGGCCTACGACGTCCCCCCGGGCTGGTTCCCGGTCGCCGCCGCCCGCGACGACGACGGCGACGCCTTCGCCCTGGCCCACGCCGACGACCCCCGCCTGGCCCGCCTGGCCGTCTTCGACGCCGTCATCAACAACGCCGACCGCAAGGGCGGCCACGTGCTCTACCCCGCCACCGGCTCGATCCACGGGGTGGACCACGGCGTCAGCTTCCACGTGGAGAACAAGCTCCGCACCGTCCTGTGGGGCTGGACCGGGAAGCCCTTGCCCGACGAGGCGGTCGACGTGCTCAGCGCCCTGCGGGCCGACCTCGACGGGGCGTTGGGCGAGGCCTTGGACGAGCACCTGACCATCTCCGAGGTGCAGCACGTCGGCTTGCGGGTGAAGCGGTTGCTGCGGGCGGGCCGGTTCCCCAAGCCCCCGACCGACTGGCCGGCCATTCCCTGGCCCCCTGTCTGACCCCTCCTCCGCCGTCTGGCCTCGCCCCTCCACGCTTGTTTCGGTGGCCCCTTGGGCCCTCAATGGCCTCCCGGCCCGCTTTCCCCCGGCCCGCTTTCCCCCGGCCCGCTTTCCCCCGGCCCGCTTTCCCCCGGCCCGCTTTCCCTGGCCCGTCGGCCTGCCCGCGCTCTCCTGCGCCCCTCGGCCCTCCTGGCCCGCCTCGGCCGTGTGCACTCCCGGCCCGCCTCGCTCGCCCCTCCAGCTACCTCTTCCGGCCCGCCTCGCTCGCCCCTCCAGCTATCTCTTCCGGCCCGCCTCGCCCGCCCCTCCACCTACCTCTTTCGGCCGCTTCACCCCGCCGGTGGAATCAGCCTGAGGTCTGCCCCAGGGGCCGAGTCAAGCCCGCCGGGCAGGCTTTTTCGCCGCTCGGCGATCAGCCTGACGGTCTTTCCGCGGCCTGTTACCAGAGGTTTAGGTCACGCCCCGGAGCCTCTGTGACAAGTGCTGGATAGGCTCCGAGCATGGACGCTTGGACCGGGCATGACGTGCCGACCCTGCCGGGGGACGCCCCCACGCTGAAGCTCTACGACTCGGCGCGCCGGTCGGTGCATCCGGTCACGGCGGGGGAGACCGCGACGATGTATGTCTGCGGCATCACCCCCTACGACGCGACCCATCTCGGTCACGCCGCCACGATGATCGCCTTCGACCTGGTCAACCGCCTGTGGCGGGACGCCGGCCACGGGGTGAGCTATGTGCAGAACGTGACCGACATCGACGACCCGCTGCTGGAGCGCGCCGAGCGCGACGGTGAGGACTGGGTGGTCCTGGCCATGCGCGAGACGGCCCTGTTCCGGGAGGACATGGAGGCGCTGCGGATCATCCCGCCGGCGCACTACGTGGGTGCCGTCGAGTCGATCCCGTCGATCGCCGAGCACGTCTCCACGCTCGTCGCCCGCGGTGCCGCCTACCGTCTTGAGGACGGGACGGGCGACGTCTACTTCGACATCACCGCCGCGCCGAACTGGGGCTACGAGTCGAACCTGTCCCGCCCGGAGATGACCGAGCTCTCCGCCGAGCGCGGCGGCGACCCGACCCGCGAGGGCAAGCGCGACCCGCTCGACCCGCTGCTGTGGCGCGGCGCCCGGGAGGGCGAGCCGGTGTGGGACGGCGGCGACCTGGGTCCGGGCCGTCCCGGCTGGCACATCGAGTGCGCGACCATCGCGCTGAACCTGCTCGGCGACACGATCGACGTCCAGGGCGGCGGCAGCGACCTGCTCTACCCGCATCACGAGTGCTCGGCGGCTCACGCCGAGGTCCTGACCGGCGCGGCGCCGTTCGCGGGGCACTACGTGCACGCCGGCATGATCGGTCTGCAGGGCGAGAAGATGTCGAAGTCCAAGGGCAACCTGGTCTTCGTGTCCCGCCTGCGCGCCGACGGGATCGACCCGATGGCGGTCCGGCTGGGTCTGCTGTCCGGCCACTACCGGGCCGACCGGGAGTGGACCGACGAGGTTCGCAAGGCCGGAGAGCAGCGCCTGGCCCGCTGGCGTGAGGCTGCGGCCGCGCCGTCCGGCCCATCCGGTGCCGGCTTGCTCGATGCCGTACGGGAGGCCTTGACCAGTGATCTGGACGCTCCCGCGGCTCTCGCGGTCGTGGACGCCTGGGCCGAGGCGACGCTCTCCGGTGCCGGCGATGACGAGGCCGCGCCGGCCCTGATGGCGCAGACGGTCGATGCCCTTCTCGGCGTGCGTCTCTGACCTGTAGTTCCTCAGCAGGGCGGTCCCGTCTCGGGGCCGCCCTGCTGGCGTTCGCTGTTCCGATCGGGGATTCGGCTTCGAGCGGGCGTCACGCCGTACGTCGGCAATGGTGTGGGTTTTAGGGGTCTTTGCGGCCGATTGTCGGGTGGCCGGGGGGAATCGTCGAGGCGCAGACAGCTCGCCGCTCGGAACCCTAGCCCCTGGTCAGCGGGCCTGTAGGCAATTTGCCGAAATAACGCGCCTTCCGGTGTTATTCGGTGGAAATGCGTGCATTTTGGGCGTCGGCGCGACATGCTTTCGGAGGTCAAACCAAACGTTCGAAAGGAACCAACATGCGTCGTCCGGCTATGTACGCTGCCGGCCTGTTCCTGGCCACCGGCGCGAGCCTCGCCCTCGCCGCCGGCCCGGCCGCTGCGGCCGGCACCCACTGCAAGAAGCACGCCAGTGCTGCGGCCGTCCACGCCACCGGGCACGCCTCCGGCTACGGCCACGGTGCCGCGGTCGCCGGCGACACCTGGTACCCGGTGCCGGTTCCGGTCGGCTACGGCTACGGGGGCTACCCGGGGTACGTCGGTGGCTACGGTGGCTTCGGTGGCTGCAGCACGAACATCGCGCAGCAGAACACCCAGGTCGGCCTGATCAACCTGAACGGAATCGCCGGCGGCAACAGCGGCCTCTTCGGCGGTTGCTGAACGGCTGTTCCCGCGGTAACCGCTCACCGGCCCTGACGGGCTGAGCGGTAGCAAGCCACAGGCCCGAGGTGCCATCCGGCTCCTCGGGTCTGAGCTTTTCCAGCACCTCGACGCTCGCGCGCGGGGCGCTCCAGCGATCCGCCGGCGGATCACCCGTGCACGTGGCTCAGGCCCGGCTCGGGAACCGGCATCGCGGACTCCCGCCGACCGGGCCTCAGGCCTCGACGCCGACCGGTGCGAACTCCCGCAGATACGTCTGCCCGACCAGGTCCGCCCCGAACGCCCGTTGCGGTTCCTCCTTCACCAGCTCGAACCCTCGCCGCAGGTACAGCTGCCGGGCCGCCACCAGTGGATTCGTGGTCCACAACCGCATCCGCTCATACCCGGCGTCCACCGCGAACCCGATGCACGTGTCGACCAGCCGCCGGCCCAGCCCCAGCCCGCGTCCCGACGGGTGCACCAGCAGGACTCGCAGCACCGCCGTGCCCGGCTCGTCCCCGGCCACGCAGAGCACGCACCCGACCCGCCGCCCGTCAGCCTCCGCGATCCATCCCGCCTCCCGCTCCGGATCGTGCCCGGCCGCGTAGCCGGCGACGATCCGCGCGACCATCGCCTCGAAGCTGGTGTCCCACCCGTACTCCTCGGCGTAGATCTCGCCGTGCGCCTGCACCACCCAGCCCAGGTCTCCCGGCTGCCCGAGTTGCCGAATCGTCGCCTCCATCACGCCGCCTCCGTAACTGAAACACTCGTTTCAGTCGGATACTAACCCGATGGTCGACACCACGGCAGCACCCTCGGCCCGCCGGACCGAACTCCTCGAACTCGCCTACGCTTACGTGAGCCGCCACGGCCTGACCGAGCTGTCGCTGCGCCCGCTCGCCGCCGAGATCGGCTCCAGCCCGCGGGTCCTGCTGTTCCTCTTCGGCAGCAAGGACGGCCTGGTCCGCGCTCTGCTGGCCCGCGCCCGGGAGGAGGAGCTGGCCCTGCTCCGCCACCTGCGCGAGGGGACGCCGCGGCCCGCCGGCCTGCCGGACGCCGGCGAGCGCATCTGGTCCTGGCTGAGCGATCCCGCCCATCGCCAGGTGCTGATCCTGTGGCTGGAGGCCTACGCCCGTTCGCTGGTCGACCCCGCGGGCCCGTGGTCCGACTTCGCCGCCGGCACGGTCGCCGACTGGCTCGACGTGCTGGCCGCGGCCCAGCCGGAGTCCGAGCGCGACACCCCGGACGGTCTGGCCCGCCGCACGGCCCTGCTCGCCGTCCTCCGCGGCGCGCTGATCGACCTCCTGGCCACGGCCGACGAGCCGCGAACCACCGCCGCCGTACGCCGGCACCTCCAGGACTGACCCGCCGGGATCATCGATCGCACCGCAACGGGCCGCCGCACCCGCCCGCAGTGCCGCCACCGGAGCTGTGATGCGGGGTTGACGGGAACGGCGAGCCCCCACCCAGAACATGATCATCGGAATCCCTGGCCCTCACAACAACTCGGCGTCGTGGACGAGCAGGGCGATCTGGACCCGGTTGTTCAGGCCCATCTTGGTCAGCAGCCGCGAGACGTGCCCCTTCGCCGTCGGCAGGCTCATCGTCAGCTCGGCGGCGATCTCCGCGTTCGAATGCCCCCGGCCGACCAGCACCGCCACTTCGGTCTCCCGGTCGGTGAGAGTGGCCAGCCGCGTCTTCGCCCGCGCCCGGCGGGTGCCCGCGGCCGGGTCGGCGACGTGGTCGATCAGCCGCCGGATCGCACGGGGGGAGAGGATCGCCTTGCCCGAGGCGACCGTCCGCACCGCCGCCAGGATCTCCAGCGGCGGTGTGTCCTTGAGCAGGTAGCCACTGGCCCCGCCGCGCAGCGCCTCCAGCACGTAGTCGTCCGCGTCGAACGTGGTCAGCACGATCACCTGCGGCGCGCTCGCCCGCTCCCGGATCCGCCGCGTGGCTGCCAGCCCGTCCACTCGTGGCATCCGGATGTCCATCAGCATCACGTCCGGCCAGTGCGCCTCGGCGACCCGGACCGCCTCGTCGCCGTCCCCGGCCTCGGCCACCACCTCGATGTCCGGCGAACCGCCAACCAGGATCCGCAACCCCGCCCGCACCAGCGCATCGTCGTCCACGATGGCCAGCCGGACGGGCCGCCCCGAGACCGGCCCGGCCGGGTCGCCGCCCGCCCCGAGCCGCTCGGCAACGCCCCCGCCCGCATCGCTGCCGGCCGGGCCGGGGTTGCTCGCACTCACGCCGGCCACGGCAACTCCGCCTCCAACCGGAAGACGCCGCCGTCCGCCCCGTAGCGGAAACTCCCGCCGGCCATACCGACCCGCTCCCCGATGCCGACCAGGCCGAGCCCGCTGCCGGGCGGGGCACCCGCCCTCGTACCCCGGAAGGGGTTACTGATCGTGATGCGCACGCCGTGGCCCGCGGCGCCCTCCAGAAGGACCGTGGCCGCCGCGTCCGAACCGTGCTTCCGCGCGTTGGTCAGGCCCTCCTGCACGATCCGATACACCGTCCGGCCCAGCATCACCGGTGGCCCGTCCGGCGGCAGCGCACTGTCGAACCCGATGCTCATCCCGGCCGCCCGCACGCTCGCGACCAGCTCACCCACGTCGGCGAGACCGGGCTGGGGCGGCTCGGGGCGCCCCCGCGGCACCCCGACCACCGACCGCAACTCCTCCAGCGCCTCGTGCGCACTCGTCCGGATGGCGCCGGCGGCCAGCGACAACTCCTCCGGCGGCAGCGAGCCGCGCACCTCCAGCGCCCCGGCGTGCAGGCTGATCAGCGACATCCGGTGGGCCAGCACGTCGTGCATCTCCCGGGCGATCCGTGCCCGCTCGGCGAGTCTCGCCTGGTCCTCCCGCAGGTGCTGCTCGGCCTCCAGCCGCGCCGCGTGATCACGCAGCGAGGTGGTCAATCGTCTGTAGGCCCGCACGAACGATCCCCAGCCCAGCGCGGCCGCGGTGATCACGCCCCGAACCACGAAGTCGACCCACACGTCGTAGGCCGGCCGGTCCTGCAGCAGGTAATAAACGCCTCCGGTCGCGACGTTGACCGTGCCGAGCAGCAGCAACAGCGGGAAGCGCAGCCTGATCGCGGCGGTGAACAACGCCACCAGGATCGGCCCGGTCGCGGCCACCGAGACCACCCCGAACGGCAGCAACGCCACCAGGACGGCCAGCGGATGTCGCCGGCGGACCAGCAGCGCGGCGGCACCGGCCCCGCCCAGCGCCAGATCGACCGGCCAGGGGATCGCCGCGCCCGGGCGGGTGGCGTCGCCGACCAGCATCATCGTCGTCCCGTAGAGCAGTGCGAGGACGATCGCAATGGCGTCGGCCAGCCGGTCCCGGACAGCGGCCCGGCGGCTGCCGGGCTCGGGCACCAGCAGATGGAAAAGCATGCCGCCGAGCCTAGGTCGCGGCCGGACGCCGCCGCACCCTTCCAAAGTAGGGGTCGAATCTGGTTCTCCGGACCGATGCGGCCGGCCTCCCTCATGGACCAATCTCGGCGGCATGGCGATTCCCGCACCGACCCACCCGTCACCGAACTTCCGTCTGCGCCTGGCCGCCGTGCTCCTGCTCGCCGCGGCCTGGGGCGCCGCCGCCGCGTTCTGGACCCCACGCGGCCCACTGACCAATACGCAGGCGCTCTGGTCCATCGCGATGAGCGCCGGCGTCGGCTTCGCCGCCGGGCGCCTGCTGCGCTCCCGCTGGGCAATTCCGACAACCTCGATTGCGTACGTCGTGAGCCTGGAGATCTTCCGCATGACCGTCTCCGGCCCGTCGGTCGATCCGCCGCACCCCAGCGTGCTCGGCGTCGTCGCCCTGGTCGCCGGTCGCGGCGTGCACGGCCTGCTCGCGCTGCTCCCGATGGCGCTCGCGGCAGCCTACGGGTGCGGTTTCCGTCGCCGCCGTGGCCGCGTCCTGGCCGCCGTCTGGACAGCCGTGCTCGCCCTGGTCACAGCCGCAGTTGCCGTCCCGGCCCGCACCGACGCGATCCCCGGCGGCGTCGCCGAGCTGACTCACGTCGACACCGGCGGCCATCGCCTGGGCCTGATGATCCGCGGCCGGGATCTGACCGAGCCGGTGCTGCTCTTCGTCCCGGGCGCGCCCGGCGGCTCGGAGACCGGCGCGATGCGCGCCCATCTCGCCGGCCTGGAGTCCCACTTCATCGTGGCCACACTGGACCGCCGAGGCGGCGGCGCGTCCTACGCGGCCCTCGATCCGACGTCCACGATGACACCGGAGCAGAACGTGGCCGACATCCTGGCGGTCACCGACTACCTGCGGTCCCGCTTCCGGCGCGACCGGATCGTGCTGCTGGCGCACTCCGGGGGCTCCCTGCTCGGCGCCCTGGCCGCATATCGGCATCCGGAGAAGTATTCGGCTTATGTCGGCACCGGCCAGGCCGTCGACGTCGAGGCCAGTGACCAGGTCTTCTACGACGACATCCTGGCCTGGGCCCGCCGCACCGGGAAGGCGGATGTGGTGCGCACGCTGGAGAGACAGGGCCGGCCGCCGTATCGGGGTTTCTGGCCCTACGAGACGTTCATGCTGCACGAGAACGAGGCGTATGCCCAGCGGTCCGCCCCGCTGGAGATCGCCGGATCGGAGTACACACTGCTGGAGAAGGCGCACACGCTGAACGCGATCATGGACAGCTGGGACGCCTTGTATCCCCGGGAGCAGGCCATCGACCTGCGACGGGACGTGACCGAGTTGAAGGTGCCGGCCTACTTCATCCAGGGCGGCAACGAGATGCGCGGCCTGAGCGTGCTGTTCACCGAGTGGTATGCGGGGTTGCGGGCGCCCGCCAAACAGCTGGTGACGATCCCGGGGGGAGGCCACCGCGCGATGTTCGAGGAGCCGGACCGTTTCACCGCCGCGCTCACCGATCTCCTCAGCCCGTGATGGAGACCAGTCTGTGGCAGGGATCGGCCGGTGGTGGGGGTCGGCCGGTGGCGGGGGTCGGCCGGACCGCCCGCTTCGGCCGGTGGCGAGGGCCGGCCGGTGGCGAGGGCCGGCCGGTGGCGAGGGCCGGCCCGTCATGGGGCCGGACTGTGGTGGAGGCCGGCCTGCGGCGGGGACGGCCCGTGGCGGGGGATCGGACAGTGACGGAGGTCGACCCGCGACGGGGAGAGGAGAAGCCCGGGCCGCGGCGGCTCAGGCGAGGGCGAGCCCGGGATCGGGATCGGGCTCCGGGCCGGGCCCCGGGATCTTGTACTCCTCGGTCAACGTCGTCATCGGGCCGGGCCAGGTCGCCTGGGCCACCTCGATCGGCTTGCGGGTCTCGTCGAAGGCGACGTGCAGCAGATGCAGGACGGGCGTGTCCGGCCGGATCTGCAGGATCTCCGCCTCCTCGCGGCTCGGCTGCCGGGCGGTGATCGTGTCGGTCGCGCTGGCGTAGCGGCGGCCGAGCACCTCCTCGGCCTCCTGGTACAGCGGCCGGCCGAACGACTCGGCCCGCTCCAGGCTGGTGCCGTTGGCGTCGGTCACCCGGAACCAGGAGGCGCCCAGCTCGACGGTCGCGTCGTCGGTGCGCACGATGTGCCGCCGCACCAGCATCTCGGTGCCGTCCCGGACCCCGAAGGCGTCGGTCACCTCAGGTGGCGCCGCCTCCCGGCCCACGCCGACGAGCTGCTGGCGATACCGGGCGGCCAGGTCGGCGTGGTAGCCGCGATGCGCGCCGTACCGCCCCCGCGACAGGCGGTTCAGGCGACGGCGGGTGCCGCGCACGTACGTACCGGATCCGGGTTTGGTGATCAGAACGCCCTCGACCCGGAGTTGATCGACGGCCCGCTGAACGGTCTGCTTCGCGACCCCGAACATCTCGGCGATGGCCGGGATGGAGGGCAGACGTTCCCCCGGCTGCCACTCTCCACGCCGGACACGTTCCCGCAGTTGCCCCGCGATCTGCCGATGCGGGAACTCGGCCGCACCCGGGTTGATAGTCATGGCACCTCCATAGGTTCCTAGGATGCCGCACGCGCCGTGCTCGTTCACGCATCGACACGCCGTTGTCTTCCGGCTTGCCGCCGCATGGCGGTTGACCTGCGAACAAGTGGCCGCCGGCCCCGGCCGTGACCGGGACGTGCAGGTCCGGGCGTTCCCGGCCGGCGTGAGTGAATAGGGCTATCAGCTGTACCGCAGATAGATGTCTAGCGTGTACGTCCCTTTCGGCCCATACTGGCGTCAGAAACGCGAGTCATGGGGGCTGACAAAACGAAAAGGCGGCACCCAGTTCCAGCTGAGTGCCGCCCTAGGCCTCCGTCCCACAGGGAGGGGAGGACCTTGCCATCTGTCATCTTTCGCCACATCCCCTCCCTCCTGTCAACCCCGGGAGGAGGGGAGTGTCATGCCGGTCTTCTATCGAGGGCCGCGCGCGTTGATCACCCATCGGATGATCGAGGTGCCGAGCCGTCAGAGGCAGGCCTTCGCGCTGCGGCAGTTGAGCCGGATCCAGGCCGTCGAGGAGGGGCGGGACGCCGGTACGACGAGGTACAGGGCGGTCGGCGTCTCGGCCGTGTTCACCGTCGTCTGGGCCGTGCCGGTTCTCGGGCGGACGTCGTTGCTGCTGGCCGGGGTGGTCGCGATCGCCCTGGTGGTGTGTGCCGGCGCCTGTCTGCGGGTGCGTCCCCGGTCGGCGTTCCGTCTGCTGGCGCTGGCCGGAGGGGAGTTGGTGATTCTGGTGGAAACCGACGACCGGGTGGAGTTCGATCAGATAGTGCGAGGTTTGATGCGTGCCCTGGACTACCGTGCCAACGGTTGAGGGTGTTGCGCACTTCTGATCACGTCCGAGGTGTAGAGTCCGTGCGGCTGACGGCGACAAGTCGGCCAGCCGCACCGCTATCAGCTATATAGCAGTCAGCATGCAGAGCAGCCAGGTTGAGTGCAGCCAGGATCGATCGGGGACAGGAAGCCATGCCCAGCGGGCCGGGAGAGTCACCCGCCGTCGCGCGCCGACGGGTCAGGGTGGCGCTACGCAAGGCTCGCCTGGCCACCGATCCCGGTCTCAGCCAGGGCGATGTGGCCGAGCGGCTGGGCTGGAGCCTGTCCAAGATGCAGCGCATCGAGGCCGGTGAGGTCACGGTCTCGGGCACCGACCTGCGCGCGCTGCTCGACGTCTACGGGTCGTTCTCGGCCGACGAGATCGACGATCTGATCGAGGATGCCCGGATCTCCCGCCGGCAGCGGTGGTGGACCAAGCCGGAGTTCCGGGAGCATCTCACGCCGTCGGTGCTGAAGCTGATGGCGTTCGAGGCCGAGGCCGCCGAGATCCGGGTCTTCCAGCCGGGTGTGGTGCCGGCGGTCATGCAGACGGAGGGCACCGCCGGGTTCATCGTCGACGGCTGGAACGTGAGCGGTTCGCCCGAGGCGCGGAAGGTTCGTCACGAGGTCCGCCGGCAGCGCCGGGCCGAGATCGTCGAGCGTTCGGACGGTCCGCAGTTCTATCTGATCATCGACGAGTCGGTGCTGTTGCGGGACGTGGGCGGCACGGCGCTCGCCGCCGAGCAGCTGGCGGCGCTGGCGGCCGACGCCCGGCGCCCGTCGATCCGGGTGCGGGTGCTGCCGCTGGACCGGGGGGCGATCCTGTCGCTGGTCGGCCCGTTCTTCATCATCGATCTGAACGAGCACGAGGGCCGGGACCCGCTCGACGAGAGCGATGACGACGACGCGGTTCTCTATCGGGAGAGCTGGGACGCGGACGAGCTCACCGACGACGGTAAGCAGGTGCGCCGCTTCCGTGAGTACTTCGAGGCCATGTGGAGTCAGAGTCTCGACGAAGATGTCAGCTTGTCGCTGATCACCGCCCGAGCGGCGGTGCTGCGGTCCGAGGTGGATCGCGGAAAACCCTGATTGCGCCACGGCGGTGGCGTTCGGGCGCCTCTCGTCGTTGCGTGCCGTCTCCCTTTTGGAGGGTGAGTCGATCATGAACGACACCACGACGGGGTGGTACAAGAGCAGCTTCTGCGAGTCCAGCTCGTGTCTGGAGGCTGCGTCGGCCGGTGAGCACATCCTGGTTCGTAACAACACGCAACCGGGGGAACGCCATCTGCAGATCGATCGTGGCGGTTGGAATGTTTTTTTGGACGACATCGTGAAGGGGCGCTTCAGTAACCTGTGACCGCCGTCGCGCGAGTGACAGTGAGGACTGGCGGCCGTACGCTGGGTAGCTAATCGCTCGGGAGGTGCCCACAGATGAACGAGTTCGACGATCGAGATCTGATTTGGCAGCGAAGCAGCTACTGCGACACCAGCACCTGCCTGGAGGTCGCGTTCCGCGGCGACGAGGTGCTGATCCGCACCACCGAGCGTCCCGGTGACGTCATCGTCGCCACGCGTGGTGAATGGCAGATTTTGGTCGCCGGCATCCGTGATGCCGGCGACTTCTCCCTGTAGGACTTACCAGGATCCGGCCGTCGGACCGGCCGAGCCGCCCCGCCGCCGCAGGTACTTCTCGAACTCGCTGGCGATCTCATCCCCGGTCAGCGGCGTTATCCCGGCGTCGCCGACCCGCTCCTCCAGCTCCCGCACGTATTCGCCGAGCTCGGCGTCCTGCTCGGCCGCGGCCCGCACCCGCTTCTCCCACTCGTCGGCCTGCTCGGCCAGGTCAGCCATGGGCACCGGCAGGTCGAGCACGTCCTCGATGCGGCTGAGCAGCGCGAGGGTGGCCTTGGGACAGGGCGGGTTGTTGGCGTAGTGCGGCACGTGCACCCAGAACGACAGCACGTCCAGCTCGGCGCGGCTGCCCGCCTCCTGCAGGACGCCGACGATGCCGGTCGGCCCGTCGTAGCGGGTCGGGACCACGTTGTACTTCTCGGCGATGGTGGTGTCCGAGGCGCTGCCGCTGATCGGCAGGGGCCGCGTGTACGGCACGTCGGCCAGCAGCGCGCCCAGCAGCACGATCCGGTTGACCTCGAGGCTGTGACAGATCTCCAGGACCGACTCGCAGAACGTGCGCCACCGCATGCTGGGCTCGATGCCGCGGATCAGCACCACGTCCCGGTCGCTGCCGGGCGGGCTGGCCACCATGAACCGGGTGGTCGGCCACTCGATCTTGCGGGTCTCGCCCTCGGCCATCGTTATGGTGGGGCGGCTCACCTGGAAGTCGTAGAAGTCCTCGGGGTCGATGCTGGTCACCTCACGGGCTTCCCAGACCTGCTCGAGGTGTTCCACGGCCGCGGTGGAAGCGTCCGCAGCATCGTTCCAGCCCTCGAAGGCAGCGATGGCCACGGGGGAGCGGAGCAGCGGTAGGCCGTCGAACTCAGTCATGACAGACAGCCTACGTGCGGGGCCGGAAGCGCACTCGGTGGCCGCGCCGTGGCCCTCCCCAGGTCGTGAGCGGTTTTCGCCATGAACCAGTGCATAACCCAGCATAATTTTCTGCGTGACCAGCCACGTGGATCAGGTGCTCGGGCCGTCCGACGACACCGTCCTGTTCATGCAGCCGCGCGCGATGTTCTACGTGACCGTGCTGTGGGTCGTCGCCGCCGCCTGGGTCGCGATGCTCGCCCTCTACCTGCTGTTCTCGGTGGTTTTCGGGGCGCGGCCGGGCGCCGCCGACATCGTCGTCTACGCCGAGGTGGCGATGATCGTGCCGGTGATCGCGTCCGCGGTCGTCCTGCTCGTGCTCTACCGCCGGCTGGGCTGGTTGCACACGTCCGTGCACGGCATCGACTTCGCCGCGACCGGTCGCCGGGCCGTGCATCTGCCCTGGTCGGGGATCGCCTCGGTCGGCCTGCACGGGTGGGGGCCGTTCACCGAGCTCGTCGTGACGCCGATCGGCGCCGACTACGCGCAGGTCCTGGACGGGCCGGGCTTCGCGCCGCGGACGCGCCGCCGGGGCGAGGAGCTGTCGTACGTCGTCGATGTGGGTCTGATGTCGCCCGGGCCGGACGTCCTGCTGGCTGAACTGCACCGCAGGATTCCGTCGAAGGTTTGACGTCGGCGCCACGGAAAGCTACGGTCTTAACCGCTCCGTTAATTAACGGGAGGGTTAAATGACCGACCGGCTCAGCGTGATCTTCGCGGCCCTCGCCGACCCCACGCGCCGCGCCATCCTGGCCCGGCTCGCCGAGGGCGAGGCGACCGTGACCGAGCTCGCCGAGCCGTTCGACATCAGCCTCCCGGCGATCTCCCGTCACCTCAAGGTCCTGGAGAACGCCGGCCTCATCTCACGCAGCCGATCGGCGCAGTGGCGTTCCAGCCGCCTCGAGGCGGGGCCGTTGCGCGAGGCCACCGCGTGGATGGAGCGGTACCGCCGGTTCTGGGACGAGAACTTCGCACGCCTCGACGCCCACCTCAAGCGCCTGCAGGAGGACAAACCATGACCGACCTCGTCATCACCCGCATCTTCGACGCGCCCCGCGCCCTCGTCTACCGCGCCTTCACCGACCCCGACCAGATCTCCCAGTGGTTCGGCCCGGTCGGCTGGTCGGTGCCGCGTGACACGATCGAGATCGACGCGCGCCCCGGCGGTAAGCAGGTGTTCACCATGGTCAACGACGACGACCCGTCGATGGCGTCTCCGGTCAACGCCACCTTCGTCGAGGTCGTCGAGAACGAACTGCTCGTCGGCGAGGAGGACGTCAGCCACATCCCCGCCTTCGGCGCCGACAAGCTGGTCATGCGCATCGAGCTGTTCGACGAGGAGGGCGGCCGCACCCGTCTGGTCCTGACACAGAGCCCCTTCCCGGCCGACATGGAGACCGGCGCTCGCGAAGGCTGGGGCTCCAGCTTCACCAAGCTCGACAAAATCCTCGGCGCATAGGTAAAGACGCTGCCGCCGGCCATGCGGTTCTCTCCCGCTCAAACAATTCGGCAGTACGTCCTAGCAACGCCCCGGAAGCACAGCCCACGCCCTGGTCCGATCACGCGGCCTCCGCTCCCCACCGGGCCGCCCAGCGACCGTCCGGGCTGAATCCCGGGGAGAAAACCCGAATGGGCACCGGCCAGGAGCGGCCGGTGCCCATCTCGTTCCACGGGTCAGTCGTGGGCGATCGCACCCAGCACGTTCAGCCGCGCCGCGCGGATCGCCGGGACGACCGCCGCCACGACACCGACCAGGGCGGCCAGCGCCAGATAGGTCCCCATCCGGCCCCACGGCAGGATCAGCTCGGTGATGCCGTCGTTCTTCAGGGCGCGGGTCACGGCCGTACCGATGCCGGCCCCGACGACGACGCCGAGCAGCGCGCCGAAGACCGAGATCACCACCGCCTCCACCGTGATCATGCGCATGGTCTGCGCCCGGCCCAGCCCGACGGCCCGCAGCAGCCCCAGCTCACGGGTGCGTTCGAGGACGGACAGGGCGAGCGTGTTGACCACGCCCAGGACCGCGATCAGGATGGCCAGCCCGAGCAGGATCTGGATCATCGTGATCACCTGGTCGAACTGTGCGGCCTGATCGTTGGCGAACGTCGCCGAGTCGGTCGCCGTGACCTCCGGGCTGTCCGCGACCAGCTGCTTGACCTGCGGCAGCACCGAGGAGACGGCGACACCGTCGTCGAGCCGGACGAACCCGAAGCTCGGCTGGGTGACCCCGAAGTCCTTGATCGCCGCGTTCGGCAGGACCACGCTGCCGGGCAGCGCGTTCTCGGCGAAGATCTGGCTCACGGTGTACGTGTGCGGGTCGCCCCGCGCTCCCTGGATCGTCACCGTCCGGCCGACGGTCCAGTGCTGCTCGTCGGCTTTCGCCTGGTCGACCGCGATCTGGTTGTCGGTCAGCGGTGCCGCGGTCGTCCCGTACGCCTCGGCGAGCACGCTCAGGTCCTTGGCCGCGGTCACGTACGCCGTCTTGCCGTCGATCATGACCATGTCGCTCCACAGCCCGGCCGCGGCCCGCACGCCCGGCAGGGCCGTCGCCTTGTCGATCACCGCCGGGTCGAAGGTCGGCGGCCGCGACGAGGTCTGATCCCCACTGATCAGGATCTGGGCCTTGATGGTCTCCGCGACCTGCGCCTTGAGGCTGCTCTTGGCCGAGTCCATGACCACGGTCACGCCGGTGACCAGGGCGATGCCGACCATCAGGGCGGCCGCGGTGATCGCTGTCCGCCGCGGGTTGCGGCCCGAGTTGAGCCGGCCCAGCCGGCCCGGCAGCGACCACGAGAAGAGCCGCCCGAGCAGGCTGATCACCGGCTTGCTGATCAGCGGGGTGAGCAGCGCGACGCCGATGAACGAGACGAGCACGCCGCCGAGGATCAGCCACAGCGTCGCGTTGCCGCTCAGATCGGCGAACAGGCCGGTGCCGAGCATCGCCGCGCCGGCCGACAGCACCGCGCCGCCGAACACGCTGAGCTTGGTGAGCGGCCGGTCCGGGATGCTGACCTCCTGCATCGCGGCGACCGGGGCGATCCGGGAGGCGCGCAGCGCGGGCAGCACCGCGGCGACCACGGTGACGACCAGGCCGACGACGAACGCGCTGATCACGGCCGAGAGCGGAACCCCGATCGAGGCGAGCGTCAGGTCGGCGAAGCTGCCGAACAGCGCGGCCAGGCCGGCGCCCGCGCCGACGCCCGCGGCCAGGCCCAGCACGGCCGCGATCAGGCCGATCATCACGGCCTCGACCAGCACCGAGCCGATCACCTGGCGGCGGCTGGCACCCATGGCGCGCAGCAGGGCCAGTTCCTTGGTCCGCTGGGCCACGATGATCGAGAACGTGTTGAGGATCAGGAAGATGCCGACGAACAGCGCCACCCCGGCGAAGCCGAGCAGGATCTGGTTGAAGAAGGCGAGCCCGGCCTGGATGCTGTCGGCGCTCTCCTCGGCGAGCTGCTCACCGGTCTTGACCTCGTAGTCGGCGCCGAGCGCGGCGGCCACCCGGTCGCGCAGCGCGGCCGGGGTCACCCCGTCGGGGGCCTCGACGGTCACCGACGAGAACGAGTCGGCCTGGCCGAGCATCAGCTGCTGCGCCACCGGGGTGGTGAACGCGACCTCCTGGACGCCGCCGATGCTGTCCCGGCCGCCGGTGTAGCCCCAGATGCCGACCAGCGTGAACTGCTTCTTCGGCTCCAGGGTGAGCACGCTCACCGTGTCGCCGAGCTTGAGACCGGCCAGCTCGGCGGTGTTCGCGTTCACGGCGATCTCGCCGGCCGCGGACGGGCCCCGGCCGGACCGGAGCTCCATCAGGCTGTCCGTTCCGGTCCAGTTCTCGCCCAGTCGCGGCGGGCCCTGTGAGGTGAGGACCTTGCCGTCGCTGCCGATCACGCGGGCGCCGTCGACGTCGATGCGGCCGGTCGCCGCCCGTACGCCGGAAATTGTCTTGATCTTGTCAACCGCCGAGGCGGGAAGCGGCGTCGCCACTTCCTCGCCCTCCATCTCGGACACCTCGATCTTCGGCTTGGCGCTGACCGAGACGTCGGTGGCCCCGAACGCGTCGGCGAAGATCGAGTCGAAGGTGCGGTTGAGCGTGTCGGTGACCACGAAGGACCCGGACACGAACATCACGCCCAGCACCACCGCCAGACCGGAAAGGATCAGCCGGAGCTTGCGCGCGAGCAGGCTCTTCAGCGTGGCCCGCAACATCAGAGCATCACCGGATCGCCGTGCTTGTCGAGACGCTTCATGGTGTCCAGCACCGTCTCGGCGGTCGGGTTGTGCAGCTCGTCGACGATGCTGCCGTCGGCCAGGAAGATCACCCGGTCGGCGTAGCTGGCGGCGACCGGGTCGTGGGTCACCATGACGATGGTCTGGCCGTGCTCACGCACCGACGAGCGCAGGAAACCCAGCACCTCGGCGCCCGACCGCGAGTCCAGGTTGCCGGTCGGCTCGTCCGCGAAGATCACGTCGGGGCGGCCGACCAGCGCGCGGGCACACGCGACCCGCTGCTGCTGGCCGCCGGAGAGCTGGCTGGGGCGATGGCTGAGCCGATCTCGCAGACCGACCGTGTCGATCACGACGTCCCACCACTGCGGGTCCGCCTTGCGGCCGGCGATGTCCAGCGGCAGACGGATGTTCTCGGCCGCGCTCAGCGTCGGCAGCAGGTTGAACTGCTGGAAGATGAAACCGATCCGGTCCCGCCGCAGACGGGTCAGCGCCTTGTCACCGAGCTTGCTGATCTCGGTGCCACCGATGTGCGCGGTGCCCTTGTCGACCGTGTCCAGACCGGCCAGGCAGTGCATGAGCGTCGACTTGCCGCTGCCGGACGGCCCCATGATCGCCGTGAACCGGCCCCGGCCGAACTCGGCCGTCACCCCGGCCAGCGCGGTCACCCGCGCCTCGCCGGTGCCGTAGACCTTCCAGATCTCGTCCGCGCGCGCCGCTACCGGCCCGCCGGCATTCGTCGCAGTCACCGTTCGTCTCCCCCTGAAGATGGTCTGCCGGTGCTCCGGCAGGCCAGCTCAGTGTGTCGGCGGGACCGGCGTCCGGCGTCCGTCCTGTGGAGTAGCTGAACGCTGAGATTTCGCTGGGGGAGGCCACTTAGGGATCGTCAGGGTTGCCCCTGAGTGATAGAGGGAAATGAGTTGGTCGCCGACGCCGTCTACGGTGGAACTCCCGGCCCCTCAGGAGGACCGTCATGCGTGCCCGACTCGCCGCCGTCCTGACCCTGTTGCTGATTGCCGGCTGCGGTGCGCTGCCGCCCCCGGCCGAGCCGGCCGACCCCACGACGGCCGTGACCGACTCGTCGTCGGGCCCCGAGGGCACCGACACCCCGGAAGAGTTCGCCGCCGACATAAAATCGGCCCAGACCGTCGCCGAGCGGTACTGGCAGAAGGTCTTCGACCAGCAGGGCAAACGGTTCCAGCCGGTCAGCGAGGTGTTTCCGTACGAGCGGGACGGCGAGGTGAAATGCGGGCGGGACGGGCTGCCGCGCAACAACGCCGCCTACTGCTCGGCGGGAGACTTCATCGCGTACGACGTGAATTGGGCCTTCGGGGTCTTCCAGCAGATCGGTGACGCCTTCATCTACTACCTGCTCGGCCACGAATACGCCCACGGCATCCAGGCCCGGCTCGGCATCCAGAAGGAATTCACGATCCAGCAGGAACTGCAGGCCGACTGCATGGCCGGCGCCTTCATCGGCGACTCGGCGCGCTCCCGGGACCTCAGCCTGGACAAGGGCGACACCGACGAGCTGGCCCGGGGCCTGGAGTCGGTCGGCGACGACCCCGGTCAGCCGTGGTTCGCCGAAGGGGCGCACGGGACCGCGGACCAGCGGATCAACGCGTTCGCCAACGGATACCAGGACTCCCTCCAGGCCTGTGACCTCTGAGACATTCGGTCGGCTCCGGCCGTGCGGTCGCCGGACAATGGGGTTTTGCCGCACTGACCTGGGGAGATTCTGCTGAGCGCGACACGACCGGCCGCGGTGCTCTTCGACATGGACGGCACCCTGGTCGACAGCGAGAAGTTGTGGGGGGTCGCGCTGGAGGACCTCGCGGTCCGCGCCGGAGGCCGGCTGTCGGCCGACGCCCGGCTGGCCATGGTCGGCACGAGCATGCCGGTCAGCATGGCCATCTTCCGGGAGGACATGGCCCAGCCCGACCGGCCCTCGGAACCCGACGTCGCCTGGATCACCGAACGGGTCGCCGACCTGTTCGCGGACGGGCTCGCCTGGCGTCCCGGCGCTCAGGAACTGCTGCTCGCGGTGCGCGCCGCCGGGGTGCCCACGGCACTGGTCACCTCCACCGCGCGGCGGCTGGCCGAGGTGGCACTGAAAACCCTCGGCGCGGAGAACTTCGACGTGCTCGTGTGCGGGGACGAGGTCGGGCGGCCCAAACCGGACCCGGAGCCCTACCTGACCGCGGCCGGGCTGCTCGGGGTGCCGATCGGCGAATGCGTGGCCATCGAGGACTCGCCCAGTGGGGTGGCCAGCGCGGTCGCGGCCGGGGCGCGGGTGCTCGCGGTGCCGGCCGACGTGGCGTTGCCGTCGCAGGACGGGATCCTTGTGCGATCGTCGCTGGTCGGGGTCGACCTGGCGTTCCTGGGCGCTTTGCGTTAGGCGACGGCTTATTCGGTACGGCGTTCAGCGGCGTTCCGTGGACGGCCCTCCTCGTCGCGCCCGGCGGCCGCGGACTCGGGCGGCGGTGGCCCCGGCCGGAGCTCGCCCCGCGGCTGGGTGCGTGGTGGCCTCGGCCGGGGCTCGCCCCGCGGCTGGGTGGGCGGTGGCCTCGGCCGGGGCTCGCCCCGCGGCTGGGTGGGCGGTGGCCTCGGCCCGGGCTCGCCCCGCTGCGGGGTGCGTGGTGGCCTCGGCCCGGACTTGCCCCGCTGCCGGGTGCGTGGTGGGAGAAGTGGACGGGCCAGGGCCGGCAGGAGCCGGCGGGCCACCGTGACACCGGACATCAGGCGGCGGCCGGGCCGCTGAGGTCAGAATCGGTCATGTTCGTGGACGGGCCCGGCTCTCCCGGAGCCACGACGGTCGGGCCGGCCGCCCGGTGGACGCGGATGTCGCCGCTGGCCGTGCGAACCCGGACCTCCAACGTCGCCGTGACCGGGGCACTGTCACCGTGGGACGTCAGATCGGTGACGCTGCGGCCGCTGGCCGTGTTCAGATCCAGCCAGACGCCGGTGCCGGCCGCCACGCCGACCGTGACGTGGCCGGACGCCGTACGGAATCGTGCCTTGCCCTGCGACAGCGAACCGACCGCGAGGTCACCGCTGGCGCTGCCGGCCTCCAGCGAACCGCCGACCGAACCGATGCTGATCCCACCGCTGGCCGTGCTGGCCGTGACGTCACCACTGACGTCACCGGCGCGGATCTTGCCGGAGGCACTCTTCAGGTACGCCGAGCCGGCCACCCGGCCGGTCGACAGATCCCCGCTGGCCGAACTCAGGTGCAGATTCCCGAGCACGTCACCGATGTGGGCGTCGGCCGAGGAGAGCTTGAGGTGAACATCCCGGTACAGCCCGCCGGCCCGCACCCCGGCGGCCGCGCTCTCGCCGCTCAGCGTGCTGCCCTCCGGAATCCGGACGGTGATCCGCACCGCCGGGTTACGACGCCAGAGCCAGCGCTCCGGGTTCGGCACGGCCACGACCAGGGTGTCACCGTCCAGGACGACCCGGGTGCCGTCGGCCGTCTGCTGTGCGGCCGGGTTGTCGTGCAGCGGCGTCACCTGCACCTGAATCGTCTCGTGGGGGCCGGCGTCGATCTCCACGGTGCCGGAGATGGCGCGCAGCGAGAGGGTGACCGGGTCGGTGCGTTCGAACTCGTACATCATGATTCCTCCGTGTGATTCGAGGCCGTCGCGGCCTTCAGAGTTCTGGCCTTTTCGAGCCTTTTGTCCAGGCGGCGATCGCGTTCGCCTCAGGGTTGGTCGGGTCAGGCCTGGAAGTAGCCGGTGACCCGCTTCCCGGGTCGGCCAGCACTGCCGGGCAGGGGCGGGAGCGGCGGCGGAGGCGGAGGCGGCGGCATGGGCATCCCGGACCGGCCGCTGACCGCGACCATCACCGCCCGGACCAGCCAGGCGTTGACCGAGATCCCCTCGGCCGCGGCGGTCTGCTCGACATGCGTCTTGAGCGCCTCCGGCATGCGGAGCGTGAGCCGGGCCAGATCCCCGCCGTCGACCGCCGGAGGCGGCAGGGCGGCCGTGACCGGCTCGGGCGAGGCGAACTGCGTGACCACAAGATCGGCTTCCCGCCCGCGAAGCCGGACTTCGACGGTCGCGTCACTCAGCCCGGTAGTGATCTCCGCGGCGGCGTCGGAGAGCGCCTCCAGCAGCGCCAGCCGCGCGGACGGTTCGAGGGAGTTGCTGAGCAACTCCGCGGCCCGGATGATCTCCGGCCCGCCGGGGGCTGCCGCGGACGCCAGGTCCGCTCGCAGCCCTTCGAGATACGGCGTCAGGTCCATGCCATCACTATGACGTCATTAGTGACGTCGCGCAAGGCCAATCTGACGCCAGTGGGTTGACCTGATGTTTGTCCGCTTTCGGATCGCTGGGGCTTTTCCACACTGCCGGCCTGTCCACAGGGCCCGACATGATCTTCCGTTTTCCCGCGAGAATGTCCTTGAGGCGGTCTGCCCCCTCGGGAGGGTGGGGCCCTACTCACCCACCTGCCACCGACTCAGCCGCCCGCCGCCGCCTGGCCGCCTGCCTGCCGCCGCCAGCTTGTCGCTTGACCGCCGCCAACCTGCTGCTCGGCCGCGACAGCGCGGCCGCATGCCTGTTGCTCGGCCGCCTGCCGCCGCTTGCCTGCCGCCCGCGTATTGCTGCCCGCCGGCTGTGTCGGGCCGGCGGCAGGGGCGTAGTTCGGCCGGGCCGGGTCGGGTCGGTGGTTGCCGGGTCAGTCGCCGGGTTTGACCAGGCCGGTCTCGTAGGCCAGGACCACCGCCTGGGTGCGGTCGCGCAGGCGGAGTTTGGCCAGCATGTGACCGACGTGGGTTTTCACCGTGGTGTCGCTGACCTGTAGCGCTTCGGCGATCTCGGCGTTGGTGTGGCCCCGGGCGACGTGGATCAGGACTTCGCGTTCGCGGCCGGTCAGGGCGCTCAGGTCGGCGGTGACTCCGGTGACCGGGGCGGAGGCCGCCGCCACGAAGCGGGGGAGTGCCCGGGCCAGGGCCTGCGGGGTGATCACCGCGCCGCCGGCCGCGACCGCGCGGATCGTGGCGATCAGTTCGTCCTGCGGGGTGTCCTTGCACAGGTATCCGGTGGCGCCCGCGCCGATCATCTCGATCAGTTCGTCGTCGCTGTCCTGGGCCGTCATGATCAGCACCCGGACCGGTAGGCGCGCGGTGGTGATCGCCCGGGCGACCGCGGCGCCGTCCATGCGGGGCAGGGTCGCGTCGGCGATCAGGACGTCCGGGAGCAGGCGGCGGGCCAGCTCGACGGCCTCGCCGCCGTCCCCGGTCTCGCCGGCGATGATCAGGTCGGCGCCGGCGTTCTCGGACAGGACCGCTCGCAGCCCGGCCCGCTGCAGCGCCGACGCGTCCGCGATCAACAACCGCACCGGCCTCATCGCACCCGGCCCTCACCCGCGGATTGCGGTGCGCACACCTGACGCGTGGCCGGGCGCAGGGGGCGGGCCATTGGCCGGCGGGTGCCGAGAGGGCTGGGCCGAGGGAGCGCCGGGCTGTCGGGCCGGGCAAGCGCAGCGCCGGCCCGGCGAGGGCCGGGTGAGCTGGCCGGGGCCGAGGGCGCCGGGATGTCGGGCCAGGCGTGTGCGGAGACAGCCGGGGGCGGGGTGGGTGAGCTGGCCGGTGCCGGTGCCGGTGCCGGTGCCGGTGGCAGTGCCGAGGGCAGGGGTGGTGCCGCGGCCGGGGCCGGGGGCGGCGGGTGGTCAGGCAACGGCGTCGTCCCGGACCGGAGTGGCCAGGCGGTCCGGCTCGGAGTCGGTGGGGAGGCCGGCGGTGGGGGAGGTGGGGAACGGCGGCGGGGTGCCGCCGAACTCCGGGCACAGGGCCTGGTGGCTGCACCAACCGCAGAGGCGGCTGGGCTTGGGGCGGAAGTCCTGGTCGCGCTTGGCGCGTTCGACGGCGTTGGAGAGGGCGATCAGGGTGCGTTCGAAGCGTTCCAGCTCGCCGGCGTCCGGGCTGTAGTCGAGGACCTCGGCGTCCTTCAGGTAGAGCAGGCGCAGGACCCGGGGGACGACGCCGCGGGTGCGCCACAGGACCAGGGCGTAAAACTTGAGCTGGAACAGGGCCCGGCCCTCGAAGGCCTCGCGCGGGGCGCCGCCGGTCTTGTAGTCGACGACGCGCAGGTCGCCGGCCGGGGAGATGTCGAGGCGGTCGATGTAGCCGCGGATCAGCAGCTCGTCGTCGATCATCGTGGAGATCAGGGTTTCGCGTTCGGCCGGCTCCAGGCGCTGCGGGTCCTCGACCGCGAAGTAGCCGCCGAGCAGATCCCGGGCGCTGGTGAGGAAAGCGGCCAGCCGGGCGGCCTCGGCCGCGCCCGCCGGGGCGTCGACCAGGGCGATCTGCCCGGCCGCGTCGGCCTCGGCGGCCACCGCGGCCGGGTCACGGACCAGCTCAGTGGCGTGTCCCACACCCGCGTCCTCGCCGGCCGCCCCGCCCCCGGGGACGGCTGCTGACGACGTACGCGAAAGGGGGTCGGAAGAAGACGGCGACGCGGGGACCGGGGTCGCGAAGAGAGTGCCCAGGTCGGGCTCGTTGGCGAGCAGGCGTTCCCACTCGGGCGTGACCAGGGCCACCGCCGACTCAGGGGTCCGCTCCGCGGCCGGCAGGTCGAACAGCCGCTCCAGCACCGCGTGCACCAGCGTGCCCCGCACCTGATCGGCCGACGGCTGCTCGGGCAGCTTGTCGATGGTCCGGAAGCGGAACAGCAGCGGGCAGGTCTTGAAGTCGGCGGCGCGCGACGGTGACAGCGAGGGCCCGGCCGGCCGGTCACCGAGGCCGGGGCGCCCGGCGGAGGTGGCGGGGGACGCGGAGGCACCGGGCCGGGGCTGCGGGGGAGAGAACGCCGTCATGCCAGCCAGGCTAGGCCAGGGGTACGACGAAAACGCCGGGGACACCCGCAGCGGGGAATCAAGATCCACGCGGATCCCGGCGGGTCCGTAGCATCGAAGGGATGGAGGACAGCGCGACGCGGAGGCCGGGCGGGCGCCCGGTGGGGCATGTGCTCGGCATCCCGGTGCATGCGAACGGTTCCATGGTGCTGCTCGCGCTGCTGGTCACGGTCGTCTACGGCAATTATGCGAGCGCCGAGCTGGGCTTGGGGCAGCCTTGGGCGTACTTGATCGGGTTGGGTTTCGTGGTGTGCCTGCTCGGTTCGGTGCTGCTGCACGAGCTGGGGCACGCGGTGGTGGCCCGCCGCAACGGGATCGGCGTGCGCCGCATCACTCTGGAGCTGCTCAGCGGGTGGACCGAGATGGAGCGCGACGCGCCGACCCCGCGGGTGGACGCGGCCGTCTCGCTGGCCGGGCCGCTGGTGTCGCTGCTGCTGGGCGGGGTGGCGACCGGGGCCGCGCTGGTGCTGCCGGAGGACACCGTGCCCGGGCAGATCGCCTTCCAGCTGGCGGTCAGCAACGTGCTGGTGGCGGTCTTCAACGTGCTGCCGGGTCTGCCGCTGGACGGCGGGCGGGCGTTGCGCGCGGCGATGTGGGCGCTGCTGAAGGATCGGAACCGGGC
This sequence comes from Actinoplanes sp. HUAS TT8, assembly GCF_051380535.1. Lineage (NCBI taxonomy): Bacteria > Bacillati > Actinomycetota > Actinomycetes > Micromonosporales > Micromonosporaceae > Actinoplanes > Actinoplanes sp. HUAS TT8. The sequence continues at coordinate 1,331,636 of NZ_CP195646.1, forward strand.
GACCGTGGTGGCCGGCTGGGCCGGTCGGGTGCTGGCCTTCGCGACCGCGTGTGCCGTGCTGGGCGCCTATCAGCTGGGTCTGCTGACGCTGTTCGGGATGTTCTTCGTGCTGCTGATCACGCTGACGTTGTGGCACGGCGCCGGGCAGTCGATCCGGCTGGGGCGGATGACCGGGCGGTTCCCGCTGATCGATCTGGGGATGCTGGCCCGTCCGCTGCTGAAGGTGCCGGCCGGTACACCGCTGGGTGAGGCGCAGCGCCGCCGCGCCGAGGACCCGCGGCCGGACGTGGTGCTGGCCGTTGCCGACTCGGGGGGTACCCTCACCGCTCTGGTCGATCCGGTCGCCGCCGAGCGGGTGCCGGTCGACCGGCGGCCCTGGGTGAGCGTGGAGAGCGTGTCCCGCTCCCGGGACGCGCTGACCAGCCTGCCGGTGAGTCTGACCGGCGAGCAGGTGGTGCGTGCGCTGCAGGCCCACCCGGGTGCGCAGTACCTGGTGACGGCAGGCGAGGATGTCGTTGGCGTCCTGCGGGTCGCCGACGTCGCGGCGGTTCTCGAGCCGCGGCGGGCGCAACGGACCTGACGTAGACCCGAAGTGAGAGAAGAGTTAGTGACCACGACCCCGGCCCCCGCTGTCGAAGAGGCTGTCGCAGAGCTCGTCCCGGCCCACCGCGGCCCGTTCCGGGTGGGTGACCGTGTCCAGCTCACCGACCCCAAGGGCCGGATGCACACGATCGTGCTGGAGCCCGGCAAGGCGTTCCACACCCACCGCGGCGCGCTGGAGCACGACGCCCTGATCGGCCTGCCGGACGGCAGCGTGATCACCGCCACCAGCGGCACGCAGTACCTGGCGCTGCGCCCGCTGCTCAGCGACTACGTGCTGTCGATGCCGCGCGGCGCGCAGGTGATCTACCCGAAGGACGCGGCGCAGATCGTCGCCATGGGTGACGTCTTCCCCGGGGCCAAGGTGCTGGAGGCGGGCGCCGGTTCGGGCGCGCTGACCTGCTCGCTGCTGCGCGCGGTGGGCGAGACCGGCGAGGTGCACAGCTACGAGCTGCGGCCGGATTTCGCGGCGATCGCCCGCAAGAACGTGGAGGCGTTCTTCGGCGGCCCGCACCCGGCCTGGCACCTGCACGAGGGTGACGTCGCCGGCAACGGCATCGACGGTTTCGACCGGATCGTGCTGGACATGCTGACCCCGTGGGAGGCGCTCGACATGGTCGAGAAGTCGCTGATCCCCGGCGGTGTCTTCATCGGGTACGTGGCCACCACGCCCCAGCTGTCCGAGCTGGTCGAGGCGCTGCGCGAGCGGGGCGGCTGGACCGAGCCGCGCGCCTGGGAGTCGCTGATCCGCGACTGGCACGCCGACGGCCTGGCCGTGCGCCCGGATCACCGGATGATCGCGCACACCGCGTTCCTGGTGTCCTCCCGCAAGCTCGCGCCCGGGGTCACCGCGCCGGCGCGCCGGCGCAAACCCAGCAAGGGCGCCGAGGCGTACGCGTTGAAGCGCGCGGCCCAGGCGGCGCTGGCCGCCCAGCACGAGGAGCAGGAGGACCCCTCCGGGGAGTGACCGTGGTCGTCGCGTCCGGTAGTTTTTCGCAGGGGCATCGAGCAGCGGCGTCGATGGGAGGACAAGGGGAGTGGGCGCGATGAGTTCTCCGCCGTTCGGCGGCAGCAACGAGATGCCGGCGGTGTTCCCGGACTGGTCGCCCTATCCGGATCTGGACTCGGCCGCCCGCGCCTACCTGCGGGATCCCGAGGTGGCCCTGGAGGCGCTGTTCGGTGTGCTGCGTGGCGCCTCGGTGCTCTGCTTCACCCTGGAGCGTTTCGTCAACGAGGTGAACGGGGTCTGGCAGGAGGTCGTCGTCTGCGACGGCAGCCGGCTGGTGCTCTGGCACGGCGAGGACGTGGCGCCCGGTGACGGCCCGGTCGGTTCGATGACCTCGTCGCTGCGGGTGGTGCCGCTCTCCACGATCACCGAGGTGGGTTGCCGGCGGCGGCTCACCCGGACCACCACCGGGCAGGCCCGGGTCGACAGCATCGACGTCTACCTGCTGCTGAGCTCGGTGGACGACGCGGTGCCGCCGCCGGGTCTGGCCGAGGAGGAGGGGCGTTCGCCGATGCGGCACGACGCGCTGCGCTTCGGCAAGACCCTGGACGACGGCGGGCCGGGTCAGATCGCCCGCCTGGAGGAATTCTCCCGGGTGGTCGCGTCGCTGGTCGGCCGGCCCACCCTGTGAGCTGAGACGAACGGTGAAGGCCGGTGCCCCGAGGGGTGCCGGCCTTCATTCATGTTCAGTCGCCGGCGTCGGGGCCGGCCACTTCGACGTCATCCTGAGTTCTCACGACGTGGATACAGTCGCCGGGACACTCCTTCGCGGAGTCGATGACCTCGAGGAGCAGATTTTTCGGCACGTAAGCACGAACGCCCGGATTTTGCAGTAACTCGCCCGAATTGTCCTTGACGTACGCGAGGCCGTCGATGTCCAGCTCGAAGACCTCCGGCGCGTATTGCACACAGAGTCCGTCACCGGTGCACAAGTCCTGATCGATCCAGACCTGCAGCTCATCAGTGTCTGACGACACCACTACCTCCCACAACTAAGTGGCGCCGACGGTACCCGAACCCTGTCCGACCGGCTCATGGGTGGTCGCACCAATCGATCAAGAGTCGGTGACGAGGGTGTTGCATGGGATGAAATCCGCCCCGCAGCCGCTAATGTTGAGCCAGGACGTTCAAGCCCCCCGGGGAGGTGGGACGTGGCACGTAGCGACGAAGCGGACTCCCGCGCCGCACGATGGGAGAAAGAGGCCAACGATCTCTCCAGTCAGGTCGCGTTCCTGCAAGAGGAACTCGCTCTGGTGCGGAGGAAGTTGACCGAGAGCCCCCGACACGTCCGGCAGCTCGAGGAACGGCTTGCGGCAACGCAGGCGCAGCTCTCCCGAGTGACCGAGAACAATGAGCGGCTCGTGGCGACCTTGAAGGAAGCCCGCGCCCAGATCGTCACTCTCAAGGAAGAGATTGACCGCCTTGCCCAGCCGCCCAGCGGCTACGGCGTTTTCCTGGCAGCCCACGAGGACGGCACGGTGGACGTGTTCACCGGCGGCCGTAAGTTGCGGGTGGCGGTCTCGCCGTCGCTCGCCGTGGAGGAGCTTCAGCGGGGCCAGGAGGTCCTGCTGAACGACGCGCTCAACGTCGTCGACGCGTTCGGGTTCGAGCGCACCGGCGAGGTCGTCCTGCTCAAGGAGGTGCTGGACAACCCGTCCGGCGGCCCCCGCGATCGGGCACTGGTGGTGTCGCACGCCGACGAGGAGCGCATCGTGTTCCTCGCCGACTCGCTGGAGATCACCAAGCTGCGCGCCGGTGACTCGCTCATGATCGAGCCCCGCTCGGCCTATGCCTACGAGCGGATCCCGAAGAGTGAGGTCGAGGAGCTCGTCCTCGAGGAGGTCCCCGACGTCGACTACACCGACATCGGCGGCCTGCACTCGCAGATCGAGCAGATCCGCGACGCGGTGGAGCTGCCCTTCCTGCACGCCGACCTGTTCCGGGAGCACCAGCTGCGCCCGCCGAAGGGCATCCTGCTCTACGGCCCGCCCGGCTGCGGCAAGACCCTGATCGCCAAGGCGGTGGCCAACTCGCTGGCCAAGAAGATCGCCGAGCGGCGTGGTGAGGAGAAGCACACCAGCTACTTCCTCAACATCAAGGGCCCGGAACTGCTGAACAAGTATGTGGGTGAGACCGAGCGGCACATCCGCCTGGTCTTCCAGCGGGCCCGGGAGAAGGCCGGCGAGGGCACTCCGGTGATCGTGTTCTTCGACGAGATGGACTCGATCTTCCGGACCCGTGGCTCGGGTGTCTCCTCCGACGTGGAGAACACGATCGTTCCTCAGCTCCTCAGCGAGATCGACGGCGTCGAGGGCCTGGAGAACGTGATCGTCATCGGCGCGTCGAACCGGGAAGACATGATCGACCCGGCGATCCTGCGCCCCGGCCGTCTCGACGTGAAGATCAAGATCGAGCGTCCGGACGCCGAGGCGGCGAAGGACATCTTCGCCAAGTACATCCTGTCCGAGCTGCCGCTCTCCGAGGACGATCTCGGCGAGCACGGTGGTAACCGGGACGCGACGGTCGCCGCGATGATCGAGGCGGTCGTCCTGCGGATGTACACGGAGTCCGAGGAGAACCGTTTCCTCGAGGTCACCTACGCCAACGGTGACAAGGAGGTCCTGTACTTCAAGGACTTCAACTCCGGCGCGATGATCCAGAACATCGTCGACCGCGGCAAGAAGATGGCGATCAAGGAGTTCCTCACCTCCGGGACGAAGGGCCTGCGACTCCAGCACCTGCTGGACAGCTGCGTCGACGAGTTCCGGGAGAACGAGGACCTGCCGAACACCACCAACCCGGACGACTGGGCCCGCATCTCCGGCAAGAAGGGTGAGCGGATCGTCTACATCCGCACGCTCGTCTCCGGTGGCAAGGGCGCCGAGGCCGGCCGGTCCATCGAGACCGCGTCGAACACCGGTCAGTACCTGTAAGCGGTCGTAGGGCGAGGGTGGCGGGGTTTCCCCGTCGCCCTCGCGCTCGTTCTGCCCTGTGTGACCCGATCCCGCCTGGCCTGGCTCGACGCGCTCCGGGGGTTCGCCGCCGCGGTGGTCGCCCTCTTCCACCTCAGCCCGACCCTGATCGGCTCGGAGCGGCACCTGGCGATCTACCGGCACTTCGACCTCGGCCGGTACGGCGTCCTGCTCTTCTTCCTGGTCAGCGGCTACGTCATCCCGATGTCGCTGGAACGGCACGGCTCGCTGCGCCGTTTCTGGGTCGGCCGGATCTTCCGGATCTACCCGGCCTACCTGCTGGCCACCGCGGCCGGCCTGCTGCTGGTCGCGACCGGCTGGCAGCGCTGGGAGAACGGCGACCCGGTCGCGGTGGTGCTGGGCCACGTCACGATGCTGCAGGACCTGCTCGGGCTCAGCGGCGTGGTCCGTCCGTTCTGGACGCTCACCTACGAGATGACGTTCTACCTGATCGTGGCCGGGCTGTTCGTGTGGCGGCGCCACCACGACAGCGCGTGGTGGGCGGGCGGTCTGGCGCTGGTCGCGCTCGTGGGCGGCCGTCATCTGCCGGACGCCCTGCTCGGCGGTTCCCGGCTGCTCGCCGTGGGGCTGGCGGTGCTGGTGGGGGGCGGCTTCATGGCGTACGTCATCGGCCGTCGGATCTTGATCTTTGGTTGTGGTCTGGCCGGGATCGGCACGGTGCTGCTGCCGATGCTCAACGGCCAGGCCGGCCGGTACGCGATGCCGGGCAGTTCGAGCTGCGCGGTGCTGCTGCTGGCGGCCATGTTCGCCGGCACGGTCGTGTTCCGCGTCCAGCACCATCAGATCCGTCCGGGCGTCGCCGTCCCGGTGCTCCTGCTGGTCCTGACCGCCACCGGGGTGAACCAGTGGCTGCTCGACGGCACCCGGCTGCTGCGTGACGTCAGCGTCGCCGTCGCGGTGGCCGGCACGTTCGCGGTGGCGTTCCTGATGCGACGGCGGGCCGTCCCGGGACTGATGACCCGGCTCGGCGAGATCAGTTTCTCGGTGTACCTCTTGCACATTCCGGTGTTGATGGTGACCGCCCGGCTGCTGCGCGGGCATCCCGCGGCGATCGGCGTGTCGTTCGTGGCCGGCACCCTGGCGGTCGCCTGGATGAGCTTTCACCTGGTGGAACGGCCCGGGCAGCGGCTCGGCGCCCGGGTGCTGGCCCGCCTCGACGCCCGATTCGGCCCGGACACGCCGGTGATCATCCCCACCACGGAAGGTGGCACGCCGCGTACGGGCAGCTTCGGAAGCGTCGTGAGAGCGTCTAGGCTCGATGCATGAGCAGGCTTGGCTTCGTGGCGGACAGGGTGGTCGCATGAGCGTTCGACGGATTATGGGGACCGAGGTCGAGTACGGCATTTCGGTTCCCGGCCAGCCCGGTGCCAATCCGATGGTGACGTCCTCCCAGGTGGTCAACGCCTATGGCGCCCGCCCCGAGCTCAACCGTAACGGCCGCGCCCGCTGGGATTACGAGGAGGAGTCCCCGCTGCGCGACGCGCGCGGGTTCACCTACTCGGGCGCCGCCTACGACCCGGCCGAGGCCCTGGCCGACGAGGATCTGGGCCTGGCCAACGTGATACTGACCAACGGCGCTCGACTCTACGTCGATCACGCGCACCCGGAGTACAGCACTCCCGAGTGCACCAACCCGCTCGACGTCGTCAAGTGGGACAAGGCCGGCGAGCGGGTGATGGCCGAGGCGTCGCGCCGGGCCGCCTCGATCCCCGGCACCCACCGCATCCAGCTCTACAAGAACAACACCGACAACAAAGGTGCCTCGTACGGGTCCCACGAGAACTATCTGATGCGCCGGCAGACCCCGTTCGCGGACATCGTCGCGCACCTCACCCCGTTCTTCGTCACCCGGCAGATCTTCACCGGGGTCGGCCGGGTCGGGCTCGGGCAGGACGGTTCCGGTTCGGGCTTCCAGATGTCCTCGCGGGCCGACTTCTTCGAGGTCGAGGTCGGGCTGGAGACCACGCTCAAGCGGCCGATCATCAACACCCGCGACGAGCCCCACGCCGACGCCGACAAGTACCGTCGCCTGCACGTCATCATCGGCGACGCCAACCTGTCGGAGATCGCGTCGTACCTGAAGATGGGCACCACCGCCCTGGTCCTCAACATGATCGAGGAGAAGGTGTTCACCGGTGAGCTCGGCATCGCCGACCCGGTGAGCGAGCTCAAGTCGGTCAGCCACGACCCCTCCCTCACGCACCTGATGCGGCTGCGCGACGGCCGCCGGCTCACCGCACTCGACCTGCAGTGGGCGTACTACGAGCGGGCCAAGGCGTTCGTCGACGAGCGCTACGGTGCGGACGCCGACGAGCAGACCACCGACGTGCTGGCCCGCTGGGAGGACGTGCTCGACAAGCTCGGGCGCGACCCGATGGTCCTCTCCGACACCCTGGACTGGGTGGCCAAGCTGCGGCTGCTGGAGGGTTACCGCGAGCGGGAGAACCTGAACTGGTCCTCGCCCAAGCTCCAGCTGGTCGATCTGCAGTATGCCGACGTCCGGCCGGAGAAGGGCCTCTACCACCGCCTGGTCGCCCGCGGGTCGATGAAGACCCTGCTCGACCCGGACGAGACCCAGCGCGCCATGTACGAGCCGCCGGACGACACCCGGGCCTACTTCCGTGGCCGCTGCCTCGCGCAGTACGCCTCCGAAGTGGTCGCCGCCAGCTGGGACTCGGTGATCTTCGACGTCGGGCGCGAGTCCCTCGTCCGGGTGCCGATGATGGAGCCCGAGCGCGGCACGAAGAAGCACGTCGGCGCCCTCTTCGACACCTGTGAGAGTGCGAAGGACCTCCTGGAAGTGATCACGAGTCGGTAATAAAACACCCGTTGCGGCGGGGTGTTTCGTCACAGGGGCGAGGTAGGTTTTTCGTACCCGATGTTGCTTCAGACTTCGGGTGGCTGAGAAGGGGGACATCCATGGCAACCCGAGACACAGGTGGTCAGTCGCAGAGCGGCCGGAGCTCCAGCGATCAGGAGATCGAGGACGTCACCGTCGAGGCCAACCCTGAGGTAGCCGAGCGGCACGCGGAGATCACCGAGGACGTCGACGATCTGCTGGACGAGATCGACTCGGTCCTGGAGGAGAACGCGGAGGAGTTCGTCCGCGGCTACGTCCAAAAGGGCGGAGAATAGACCTAATTGTCCGATTCTGAATAAGGTCGGACGATGATCTGCCGGGCGCCCATTGCGGGCGCCCGGCTCTCATAGAGGCCGGAACGACAAGAATCGGCGACACGGAAATCTAAGATCATCGCACTGGATGGGTGTGCGGGATATGGTGCATCAACCGCAGCGGCGGCCCTTCCGCGCCGGTGCGATCACGTATCTGAAAGGAACCACGTGGCGACGGGCTTTGATCCATCCGGGCGACTTCCGGATTTCTTTCTCAACACGGGGACGTCCTCCTTCACGCAGTTCCTGAGCGCGGCGCACCCCGAACTGCTGCCGGGCCGGCGCCCGCTGCCGCCCGGCCTTCACGCCGGTGACGTCGCGCCGCACGGCACCACGATCGTCGCCATCGCGACGGCCGAGGGTGTCGTGATGGCCGGTGACCGCCGGGCGACCATGGGCAACCTGATCGCCAGCCGGGACATCAAGAAGGTCCACCCCGCGGACGCCTACTCCCTGATCGGCATCGCCGGCACCGCCGGGATCGGCATCGAGCTGATCCGGCTGTTCCAGGTGGAGCTGGAGCACTACGAGAAGACCGAGGGCGCCATGCTCTCGCTCGACGGCAAGGCGAACCGGCTGGCCGCCATGGTCCGCGGCAACCTCGGCGCGGCGATGCAGGGCCTGGCCGTGGTCCCGCTCTTCGCCGGCTTCGACCTGGCTCCGGCCGAGGGCGTGCACGCCGGGCGCATCTTCAGCTTCGACGTGGCCGGCGGCCTCTACGAGGAGACCGGCTACGAGGCGATCGGCTCCGGATCGCTGTTCGCCAAGTCGGCGCTGAAGAAGAAGTACCGCATCGGCGTGAGCACCGAGGACGCCGTCCGGCTCGCCGTCGAGGCGCTCTACGACGCCGCCGACGACGACACCGCGACCGGTGGCCCCGACCTCACCCGCAAGATCTTCCCGGTGGTGATGACCGCGACGGTGAACGGCACCACCCGGCTCAGCGACGCGGACATCACTACGGTGGCCGAGCAGGTCGTCTCCGGACGCATGGAGAACCCGGGCGGTTGATCCGCACCACTGAGGCAAAGGAGTAGCCACCCGTGGCCATGCAGTTCTACGCATCGCCCGAGCAGGTCCAGCGCGACCGCTCGGAGTACGCCCGCAAGGGCATCGCCCGCGGCCGCTCGGCCGTGGTCCTGTCGTACGAGGGCGGCATCCTGCTCGTCGCCGAGAACATCACCACCCTGCGCAAGATCAGCGAGATCTACGACCGGATCGCGTTCGCCGCCGTCGGGCGGTACAACGAGTTCGAGAGCCTGCGGCGGGCCGGCGTGCGGATGGCCGACACCATCGGCCTGACCTACGACCGGCGTGACGTCACCGGGCGGGCGCTGGCCAATGCGTACACGCAGACGCTCGGCGCGATCTTCTCGGAGACCCAGAAGCCGTACGAGGTGGAGATCTGCATCGCGCAGGTCGGCGCCACCCCGGAACAGGACGAGCTGTACCGGATCATGTACGACGGCTCGGCCCTGGACGAGCCCGGCTTCATGGCCATGGGCGGCCAGGCCGAGGCGATCGCCAACGTCCTGAAGGAACGGCACGACGTCAACGCCGACCTGCCCACCGCGCTCGCCCTGGCCGCCGAGGCCCTGGGCAGCGTCGGCGGGGAGAACGGGCAGACCCGCACCCTCGCGGCCAAGCAGCTCGAGGTCGCGGTGCTGGACCGCAAGCGCACCGGGCGCACGTTCCGCCGGCTCGCCGACGCGACGCTGACGTCCCTGCTCGGTCACCAGTCGGTGGCCGACGCGGACCTCGGCGAGACCGACGCGGCCCCGCCCGCGCCGGCCGACAGCAAGCCCACCGAGTCGGCCGCCTCGGAGGACACCGAAGGCTGACGCCGACGGCAGCGGGCGCGGCTTTTGGCCGCGCCCGCTAAAAACATGTCGCGGTGTGACGATCAGCCCCGAAAAGCCGGATTACTAGGCCCCCTTGGTGGCTCCCCATGGGCCTCGGATCCGGCTAGTGTTCATTCATGGAACGGCGAATTTTCGGCCTCGAGACCGAGTACGGAGTTACGTGCACCTATCGGGGACAGCGGCGGCTGTCGCCGGACGAGGTGGCCCGCTACCTGTTCCGCCGAGTGGTGTCGTGGGGACGCAGCAGCAACGTCTTCCTCCGTAACGGCGCCCGTCTGTACCTGGATGTCGGTTCCCACCCGGAATACGCGACTCCCGAATGTGACTCCGTCACCGACCTGGTCGCCCACGACCGCGCCGGCGAACGGATTCTCGAGGGCCTGCTCGTCGACGCGGAGAAACGTCTGCACGACGAGGGCATCGCGGGGGAGATCTACCTCTTCAAGAACAACACCGACTCCGCCGGCAACTCCTACGGCTGCCACGAGAACTATCTGGTCAGCCGGCACGGTGAGTTCGGCCGCCTGGCCGACGTGCTCATTCCGTTCCTGGTCACCCGGCAACTGATCTGCGGCGCCGGCAAGGTGCTGCAGACCCCGCGCGGCGCCGTCTTCTGCCTCTCGCAGCGCGCCGAGCACATCTGGGAGGGCGTCTCCAGCGCCACCACGCGCAGCCGCCCGATCATCAACACCCGCGATGAGCCGCACGCCGACGCCGAGCGGTACCGGCGCCTGCACGTCATCGTCGGCGACTCGAACATGAACGAGGTCACCACGCTGCTGAAGGTCGGCAGTGCGGACATCGTGCTGCGCATGATCGAGGCCGGCGTCGTCATGCGCGACCTGTCGCTGGAGAACCCGATCCGCGCGATCCGTGAGGTCAGCCACGACATCACCGGCCGCCGCAAGATCCGCCTGGCCAACAACAAAGAGGTCTCCGCGCTCGAGATCCAGCGGGAGTACCTGGCCAAGGCCATCGAGTTCGTCGAGCGCCGCGGCGGCGACCCGGTCGCCAAGCGCGTCGTCGAGCTGTGGGGCCGCGTCCTCGACGCGATCGAGAGCGAGAACCTGGACCCGGTCTCCCGCGAGATCGACTGGGTCTCGAAGTACAAGCTGATCGAGCGCTACCAGGCCAAACACGAGATCCCGATGTCCCACCCGCGGATCGCCCAGCTCGACCTGGCGTACCACGACGTTCGCCGCGGCCGCGGCCTCTACGCCCTCATGGAGAAGCGCAAGCAGGTCGACCGCATCGCCAACGACCTGCAGATCTTCGAGGCCAAGGAGACCCCGCCGCAGACCACGCGGGCCCGCCTGCGCGGCGAGTTCATCAAGCACGCCCAGGAGAAGCGCCGCGACTTCACCGTCGACTGGGTCCACCTCAAGCTCAACGACCAGGCGCAGCGCACGGTCCTCTGCAAGGACCCGTTCCGCGCCTACGACGAGCGCGTGGAGAGGCTCATCGCCAGCATGTAATGGCGTCGGGGGTAGGCTGGCCGGGCTATGACGATCCATTCCGGCCAGCCCGATCCCGAAGAAGTCCGGCGGTTGAACCGCGCCGACCGCCGCCGCGAACGGATCCGCCAACAGGTCCACAACGCCCGCCACGGCCGGCAGGTGGTCCCGACCTGGCTGATGGCGACGATCCTCGGCCTGATCGTGGCCGGCTGGCTCTACCTGATCATCACGAAGTAGCGGTCACCCCCGAAGATCACCATCAAGATCTTCATTGCCTATCTCCGCGGTGGTCCAGATCGTCGCTCCCGCGGGGACCCTTCCGGGGCCCGCAGGGCGCTGGCGCGCCCAGAACGCGACCCCCTCCAGGGCGACGTCCGCCGTTGGTCCCGCTCAGAGCAACAACCCCGTCGTCGCCCGCAAGCCACCCGCCCACGCCCGGGTCTCAGCTGGTCCTGAGGGCTGTAAAAACGCCCGGACACAGCCGTGAGCACCAGCCGGGTTGCCGGCGCCGCGCTTGCCGTCGGAACTCGCGCGGTGCTGGCGTCGTGCACGGCCCGGCCGCGGCTCCGGGCTCCGGCTGGTGCTGAGGGCTGTAAAAACGCCCGAATGCAGCCGTGAGTGCCAGCTGGGATGCCGGCGCCGCGCTTGCCGGCGGAACTCGCGTGAAGTCCGCGTCACGCACGGCCGGGATCGGGGCGGCGGCGAGTGTGCGCGTCCGGTTGTCGATGACCTGGCGGATCTCGGTCGCGGCGGCGGGGCAGCATGAGGGGTGGCGTAATCCTGGCGATCCCGCCGGGTTTGGTGCAGGCTGCGTGGTATGACGGAGATTCTTGGGCCGGGTATCGAGGACTACCTGCTGGCGCACAGCGAGCCCGCGGACGACGTGCTGCGGGAGCTGGCCGCCGAGACCCGGGCCTCGCTGCCCCCGGAGTATGCCGGGATGCAGGTCGGCGCCGACGAGGGCGCCCTGCTCACGCTGCTGGTCAAGCTGACCGGGGTGCGGTACGCGGTCGAGGTCGGCGTCTTCACCGGCTATTCGTCGATCTGCATCGCCCGCGGGCTGCAGCCCGGCGGCCGGCTGCTGGCCTGTGACGTCTCGCCGGAGTGGACCAAGGTCGCCCGGGAGTACTGGGTGAAGGCGGAGCTGGCCGACCGGATCGAGCTGCGCCTGGCGCCGGCGATCGAGACGTTGCGCGCGCTCGCCCCCGACCCGGTGATCGACTTCGCGTTCGTCGACGCCGACAAGATCGGCTACCCGCAGTACTACGAGGAGCTGGTGACGCGCCTGCGCCCGGGTGGGCTGCTGGCGCTGGACAACGTGCTGCGCCGTGGCCGGGTGCTGACCCCGACCGAGCCGGCCGACCGGGCGATCGCGGAGCTCAACGACCGGATCGTCCGCGACGCCCGGGTCGAGTCGGTGATGCTGCCGGTGCGGGACGGGGTCACTCTCGTACGGAAGCGGGATTGATCCTTTTCTGCAACCGAACTGGCGTCTGCTGGATCGGTGACAAAGGGACGGTTCGCCGCGCTGGTGGCCATCGCGCTCGTGGTGTACCAGTTCCTGCCGGACTCCGGCTGGCTGATGGTCGGCTGGCAGGTGGGGATCGGCTGGTCGGCCGCGGCGGCGGTGGTGCTCGGCGCGAGCCGCCAGCCGCGCCGCGACCGGGCGCCCTGGTGGTTCCTCGCCGCCGGGGTCTTCAGCAACGCCACCGGCATCCTGGTCGCCCAGATCACCGAGGTGATGGGTGGCCGGGTCGCCCTGCCGAGCCCGGCCGACGGGTTCTGGCTGCTGCTCTACCCGGCCTGCGCGGTCGGTCTGGCCCTGCTGATCCGGCGCCGGGACGAGTGGCGTAACTGGACGGCGCTGATCGACGCGGCCACGATCACCCTCGGCTTCGGGCTGCTGGCCTGGGTCTACGTGATCGAGCCGGCACACCACGGCACGTCGATGGACCGGATGGCGTATGCCACGCAGGTCTCCTACCCGATCGGTGACCTGCTCCTGCTGGCCATGATGACCCGGCTGCTGCGCGGCGGCGGAAGCCGCGGCGCGGCGCTCTGGACGGTCGCCGCCGCCCTGATCAGCCTGCTGATCGGGGACAGCTCCTGGGTGATCCTGGACAACCTGGGTGGCGCCACGGTGTGGCTGGAGCGGCTGCCGTGGCTCGGCCATGCCCTGGAGTCGGTCTTCCTGGTGGCATTCTCGTTGTTCGGCCTGGCGGCGCTGGATCCCGGCGCGGCCCGGATGGCGCAGGCGGCCGAGCAGCGAGCCGCCCGCCCGCTCAGTCCGGGGCTTCTCGCGCTGCTCACCGGCGCCTCACTGATCGCGCCCGGCCTGCTCGCGGCCGAGCTGCACCGCGGTGCGGTGGTCAACGGCTGGAGCATCGTGCTCTGCTCGACGACGCTGTTCCTGCTGGTCGTGATGCGGATGGCCGGTCTGGTCCGGGAGGTCGAGCGGCAGGCCCGGCAGGTCCGGGAGCTGGCCCGCTCGGACGAGTTGACCGGGCTGCCGAACCGGCGGGCCTGGAACGACGAGGTGCCGCGCGCCCTGGAACGGGCCCGCCGCGATCACGAGCCGATCGCCGTGGCGATCGTCGACCTGGATCATTTCAAGCGCTTCAACGACACGTACGGGCATCCGGCCGGGGATCGCCTGCTCAAGGCCGCCAGTGCGGCCTGGCACGGGACGTTGCGCGCGGTCGATCTGATCGCCCGTTACGGCGGGGAGGAGTTCGTGGTGCTGCTGCCGGGGGCCGACGCGGCGCACGGGTACGGCGCGCTGACCCGGATGCTGGCGGCGACCCCGGAGGAGCAGACGTTCTCGGCCGGGCTGGCCGTCTGGGACGGCGAGGAGACCTCGGACGAGCTGCTGCAGCGGGCCGACCGGGCGCTCTACTCGGCCAAGGCGCGCGGGCGGAACCGGATCGAGATGCCCGACCTCACAGCAGGCTGACGGCGTGCCGCCCGGCCGCCGCCGCGGACAGGAAGTAGTTGTAGTCCTGATCCAGCTTGCGGCCCATCGTCGACAGCGGCACCGGGCAGGCCCGCAACGCCTCGTCGAGCCCGTCCACCGCGACCGGCACGACGCGATGGCGATCGCTGAGGAAGTCGAGATCGGCGGCCAGGGCCGCCTGAAGACCGTCCGGCACCGGCAGATCGGCCCGGGCCAGGGCAATTCTTCCGTACGCGGTCAGGCTGTGATGGGAAACCCCGCGGTGCCGAGCCCGCCCGTCCCCGTCGGAGATCCGCAACGACCCCACCGGACGCCCGCCGAGCACCCCGATCGCGTTGACCACCTCACCGAGCGCCACCCCGGAGAACCCCCAGGTCGTCCCGGTGCCGAGGTTGCCCGGCCCCTGCGCGACGATCGTCACGTCGGCGTGGAGCACGTGCCGGGCCGCGAGCAGCCCGGTGTGCACGGTGCCGGCCTCCAGGTCGCCGCCGAACGCCTGACCGGTCGTGACCGTCCCGGCCAGGATCCCCGCCAGCCCGTCGAGGGTGCGGGAGAACCAGGCCGGCAGCGCTCCGCCGTCGGTCATCACGTAGGCCACCCGGGCGCTGGGCCGGTCGGCGTGGATCCCGGCCAGGATCGCCGGCAGTGCCGAGTGCAGGTCGGCCGTGACCACCGGCATCCCGTCGAGCGACTCGGCCGCCTCCATCACGGCCCGGTGCGGCGACGCCTCCTCGTCGACCCCGAGCAGGATCGGCTGCAGCGGCGTGTACCGGGCCTTGACCAGGTGACCGGCGTCACGGTTGGTGCCGTCGTCGGCCGGGTCGGCCGGGAGCCGGTCGGGCAGGGCCACCACCAATGCGTACCCGCCGGTGCCGAGGCCCATCACGAGCGCGCCGACGTTGAGCAGCACCCGGTCGCCGGGGACCGGGTCGCCGACCAGCTCCGGGTAGGCCAGCGCCCGGGTCAGGCCGTCACCGGTCTCCACGTCCAGCTCGACGGCGCCGCGCCAGCCACGTCGTACCGACAGAACCGTCCCGGACCGCCACCGCACCATGAACCGGACACTATCGGTCCAGGCCACCGTCGATGTGATCGCGTCCCGGCTCGCCCCGGGTGGGGTCCAGGAACACGTACCGGATCTCCGGGAACCGCTCCCGCAGCCGCTTCTCGGCGTCGTCCGAGGCCGACTCGATCTGCTTGCCGTTCGCCTCGTCGTCGAAGTCGACCTTGGCCGCGACCAGGATGTCGCCCGGCCCGATCTGCATGGTCAGCAGCGTCGGCACCCCGGTCACGACCGGGATCGAGCGCAGGTCGGCGGCGATCTGGTTGTGGATGCGGCGCGGCACCGCCCGGCCGACCAGCAGCGTCACGTTGCTACGGGCCAGCACGAACGCGACCACCAGCAGCAGCGCGCCGATCACGATGGAGGCCAGCCCGTCCCACAGCTCCTGCCCGGTCAGCTGGGTCAGGCCGAGCCCGGCAGCGGCCACGACCAGGCCGATCAGGGCGGCCGCGTCCTCGAAGAACACCGCCTTGACGGTGGTGTCCGGGGTGAGCCGCAGGAAGCGTGAGGCCGTGATGTTCCACCGGCGCGACTGGTCGTGGACCTGGCGGCGGGCCCGCATGAACGAGGTGCCCTCGGCGACGAACGAGACGGCCAGGACGATGTACGACCACAGGTACTCACCGGCACCCTCACCGCTGATGATCGTCGCGATCCCGTGGTAGATCGAGAATCCGGCACCGCCGACGAACGTGAACAGGGCGGCGATGAACGCCCAGACGTAACTCTCCTTGCCGTACCCGAACGGGTGTTCCTCGTCCGCCGGTTTTCCCCCTCGGCGCAAGGCGATGTACAGGAAGACCTCGGTCACGGTGTCGGCGAACGAGTGGGCGGCCTCGGACAGCATGGCCGCCGAACCCGAGAGCAGGCCGGCGAAGAGCTTGGCCACGGCGATGACCAGGTTCGCGAGCAGCGCCAGGATCACCGTGCCGACGCTCTCGGTCTCGGCGCGGGGTCCGGTGTCGGGCAGACCGGTGGGCGCGGTCTCGGGCTCGGGTGCGATCGTCACGACGGCCATCGTTCCCCACGAGCGGTCACGAATAACGGTCGGGACACCCGGGCTGCTAGGTTTCCTGTCGTGTCGCGCACTCGTACCGAGCGCCTGGTGAACCTGGTGATCTGCCTGCTGTCCACGCGACGGTTCCTGACCGCCGCGCAGATCGCCCTGACCGTGCCCGGTTACGAGCACGACCCCGAGGATCCCCGGGACCACGAAGCCTTCCAGCGTAAGTTCGAGCGGGACAAGGCCGAGCTCCGTGAGCTGGGCGTTCCGCTGGAGACCGGAACCGCCAGCATCTTCGACCAGGAGCCGGGCTACCGCATCGCCCAGCGGGAGTACGCGCTGCCCGACATCCTCCTGGAACCGGACGAGGCGGCCGCGGTCGGCATCGCCGCCCGGCTCTGGCAGCACGCTGGCCTGGCCGCCGCCGCGTCCTCCGGGCTGGCCAAGTTGCGGGCCGCCGGGGTCGAGGTCGATCCGCAGGCCACCCTCGGGGTCGAGCCGGTGGTCACCGTCGACCCGGCGTTCGGCCCGCTCACCTCGGCCGCGCGGGAGCGTCGCGCGGTCAACTTCAAGTACCGGGTGCCCGAGGTCGACGAGCCCAGCGCCCGCCGCCTGGAGCCGTGGGGCGTGGTCTGCTGGCGCGGCCGGTGGTATGTGGTCGGTCACGACAAGGACCGCAACGCCACCCGCTGCTTCCGCCTGTCCCGGATCGTCGGTGACGTCCGCGCGGTCGGCCGCCCGGAGGCGTTCACCCCGCCCGAGGACGTGGACCTGATCAGTCACGTCGCCAACACGTCGGGCCCGATCGCCCGCAACGGCCGCGCCACGGTTCTCGTCCGTCATGGCCGGGCCGCCGGGCTGCGGCGACTGGCGCGCGAGGTCATCCCCGGCGAGGAAACCGACAAACTGCTTATCTCGTACGGCGATCCGGAGTGGCTCGCCTCGCGGATCGCCGGTTACGGGCCGGACGCCTTCGCGGAAGGTCCCCCGGAGCTGCGCGAGGCGGTCATCCAGCAGCTCAAGGAACTGGTCGCGCGGCACGAGCCGGCCACCCCGGCGGTGGCGTCGTGACCACGCCCCGCACCTCGGCCGACCGGCTCGGCCGCCTGCTCAACCTGGTGCCGTACCTGCTGGCCCGTCCGGGGATCCTGGTCGCCGAGGCCGCGGCCGACCTGGCCGTCACCGAGAAACAGCTGCGCGAGGACCTGGAGCTGCTCTGGGTGTGCGGCCTGCCCGGGTACGGTCCGGGCGACCTGATCGACATGGCGTTCGACGGCGACCGGGTGACGATCAGCCACGACGCCGGCATCGACAAGCCGCTACGCCTCAACCCGGACGAGGCGCTCGCCCTGGTGGTGGCCCTGCGGATGCTGGCCGAGACCCCCGGCATCGGCTCGCGGGACTCGATCGAGCGGGCCCTCGCCAAGATCGAGAGCGCGGCCGGTGACCTGGCCGGCGCCCCGGTCGCCGTGAAACTCCCGGCCAACCAGGAGAAGCTGACCAAGGTCCGGGCGGCGGTGGACTCCGGGCACGCGCTGCGGCTGACGTACTACACGGCGGCGCGGGACGAGACCACCGACCGCGTCGTCGACCCGATGCGGATGCTCACCGTCGGCACGTTCGCGTACCTGGAGGCGTGGTGCCGCCGGGCCGAGGGCACCCGCCTGTTCCGGATCGACCGGATCGACGCGTTCACCGAGCTCGACGAGCCGTCCCGGCCGCCGGTCGAGGCGGTGCCGCACGACGTCAGCGACGGCGTCTTCCGCCCCGGCCCGGAGTTGCCCCTGGTCACCCTCCGGGTCGGACGTGGCGGCCGGTGGATCACCGAGTACTACCCGGTCGAGCAGGTGGTCAAGGAACCGGGGGAGTGGCTGGTGACCATGCGGGTGACCGATCTCGTCTGGGCGCGCCGATTCCTGGTCGGCCGTCCGGACGTCACCGTGGTCGGGCCGCCCGAGCTGGTCGACCAGATCCGGGCCGCCGCGCACGCCGCGCTGGACCAGTACGCGGCGCCGTGACCGGTGTTTGGATAGGGTGACGCGGTGCTGATGTGGGTCTGGATCGCCGTCGCCGCGATCGCGCTGATCATCCTGGTGACGGCCGCCGTGCGGCTGCTGGGCCGGTTGCCCGAGCTGCGTCGTGCGGCCGGGCGGCTGCAACGCCGGCAGGAGGAGGCGATGCGCCTGCAGGCCGGCGCCGCCAAGCTCGAACAGACCCTGCTCGGCCTGCAGGAACGTGCGGAAAAAGCCCAGGAGCAGGTGGAACGGATCCAAGCGGGCCTCGTCAAGTGAACTACGTCGTTCATGCTGCGTTGTCCGGGATGTAATGGCGATCCATCAGAATCTCGCAGCTTCCTGGGTGCTACATCGCCGGAATTGACACGTACGATGGACCCCGCAACCTGATCCGACCGACTGGAGTCTCCCCATGGGCGCCCTCAAGCCATGGCACATCATCTTGCTCGTCGTTGTCCTCGTGCTGCTGTTCGGCGCGAAGCGGCTGCCTGACGCGGCGCGTTCCCTCGGGCGCTCGCTGCGGATCATCAAGGCCGAGACCAAGGGTCTCGTCGACGACAACAAGGACGACAACCTCGCGGAGAAGGCCGAGGCTCAGTACGGGCACCAGCCGCTCCAGGGTGAGGTCCAGCCCGGCGGTTACCAGCAGGGCTACCAGCAGCCCCCGCAGGGCTACCAGCCCCAGCCGGGCTACCAGCCGCAGCCGCAGCCGGGCTACCAGCAGCCGCAGCAGCCGCCGGCCCAGCCCTACGTCGACCCGGTGCAGCGCACCAACGACCGCTGACCCGGATCGATGGCACTGACCCTGCGCCGTAATCGAGGGCCGAGCAAGTTCGAGCAGGCCTCCGACGGTTCGATGACGCTCATCGAGCACGTCAGAGAGCTGCGCAACCGGCTGTTCGTCGCCTCACTGGGCGTCGTCGTCGGCCTGATCGTCGGCTTCATCATCTCGCAGTGGGTCTTCGGCATCCTGAAGGCGCCGTATTGTGCTCTGCCCAGCTCGATCAACGACACCACCGGCAGCTGTGAGTTCATCACGCTCGCGGTGACCGACCAGCTGATGCTGCGCCTGAAGATCGCGCTGTGGGTCGGCCTGCTCGTCGGTGCCCCGGTCTGGCTGTACCAGTTGTGGGCGTTCGTCGCCCCCGGCCTGCACCGCCACGAACGCAAGTGGGCGTACGTGTTCGTCGGCCTCGCGGTCCCGCTGTTCTCCGGCGGCGTCGTGCTGGCCTACCTGGTGATCGGCCACAGCCTCGCCTTCATCATGGACGCCGGTGTGCTCGGCGCGCCGACGAAACTCGAAGTCACGTCCTACGTCGGCTTCGTGATGAACATGCTGTTGCTGTTCGGCGCGGCCTTCGAGTTCCCGCTGCTGCTGCTGATGCTGAACTTCACCGGGGTCGTCACCGGCCGGCGCCTGCTCAGCTGGTGGCGGGCCGTGGTGTTCCTGGCGTTCGCGTTCGCCGCGGTCGCCACCCCCGACCCGGGCCCGTTCGGCATGGCCCTGCTCGCGGCCTGCATCAGTGCGCTGTACTTCATGGCCGTCGGCGTGGCGATCATCAACGACCGGCGCAAGGGCCGCGGCAAGGAGATCTACGCCGGCCTGTCGGACGACCAGATCTCGACGCTGGAGGAGGAGCGGGTCCCGGTCGGCGCCTCCGACCCGATCGCCGCACCGGCTCCGGTGGAGAGCCCGTCCCCGGTCGAGGCCCCGAGGCCCATCGAGCGGCGCTTCGACGACATGACTTAGCCGGATTGCTCCGCTTCGCTCCGCGGCGAAACGCCTGGTAACCGGTGAGGAGTCAGTTGATTTTCCGCCGCCCGCACACCCCGCGGGCGTCGAAAAATCAGCTGCCTCCTCACCGGCGGCGTTTCGCGGGGATGTGGTGAACGCGGGGTGCGCGGCGGGTTGAGCCGCGCGGGACGTAGGTGCGGGCGGACAGGTACCGTCTGCGGCTGTGACGACGGACTTCATCGCGGTGCTGGCCAATCCCCGGGCGGGGCGCGGCCGGCACCGCGGTTTGCTTCCCGGGGTGTTGCAGGTGCTCGGGGAGTCCGGGCGGGCGGTCCGGCTGCTGGAGGCGGACAGCGGGGTGGCCGCCGAGCAGGCCTGCCACCGGGCCGTCGACGAGGGGGCCGTCGCGCTGGTCGCGGTCGGCGGGGACGGGACCGTGCACCGGGTGCTGCAGGCCGTGGCCGGGCGGGCGGTCGGGTTCGGGGTGATCGCGGCCGGTACCGGGAACGACTTCGCGGCCGCTGTGGCCGTACCGGAAAATCCTCTGGAAGCCGCCGCCGGGATCACCGCGGCCCTGGAAGCGGACCGGGACCACCGGATCGATGCTGTTCTGGCGGCGGATGCCGCCGGACGTGAACGCTGGTTCTGCGCGGTCCTCGCGGCCGGCTTCGACGCCCTGGTCAACGAGCGCGCCAACCGGATGGTGTGGCCGCGCGGCCCGCGCCGCTACGACCTGGCGATCGGGCTGGAACTGGCCCGGCTGCGGGTCCGCACGTACACACTGGAGATCGACGGGGAGACCCGGACCGTCCCGGCCGAGATCGTCGCCGTCGGCAACGCGGCCAGCTACGGCGGCGGGATGCGCATCCTGCCCGACGCGGATCCGGCCGACGGCTTACTCGACGTGATCTACGCGGGCGGGCTCGGGCGCGGCGGACTGGCCCGGCTCAAGCCCCGGCTGAGGCACGGCACGCACGTCACCGATCCGCGGGTGCACGTGCTGCGGGCCCGGCACGTGCGGGTGCACGCCGAGGGGATCATCGGCTACGCCGACGGGGAGCGGCTCGGCCCCCTCCCGCTCGACTTGAAAATTGTGCCGGGTGCGATCCGGTTGCTCCGCTGAGCCGGCTATCAGTTTCCCCGGGAACGGCCCGAACCTGAGGGCATGGCGATGAACACGGTCTCGGCGAACACGTCCTCGGTCGCTTCCCTGGCCACCTCGGTCTTCGGTAACGCCCGCGAGGCGTTCAAGGCGATTGCCGACGCGGCCACCAACAACGCGAACGACACCATCTCGGCGAACCCGCCCGCCGCCGGCAAGGGCGCCCGCCGCGGCACCGTCCTCGACCGCTACCTGTGACCCCGCCGCCCGTCAGCGGCGTTCGCGTCCAGCCGACCCCCGCCCGTCAGCGGCGGTCGTCCCGCCCCCGGACGCCGAGAGGCCTCAGCTGGCGCTGAGGGTCGTTCCGGCGGCCCGGAGCAGCCCTGAGCGCCAGCCGAGAGGTCCCAGCTGGTGCTGAGGGTTGTCCCGGCGGTCCGGAGCAGCCCTGAGTGCCAGCTGAGACGTTTCGGCTGGTGTTGAGGGTTGTTTCGGCGGTCCGGAGCAGCCCTGAGTGCCAGCTGAGACGTTTCGGCTGGTGGTGAGGGTTGTTCTGGAGGGGTGGAGGCAGCCCTGAGCGCCAGCTGGGCGCGTGGGGCGCGGGGCGGCCTGGAGTTGAAGCGGACCTCGCGGCCGGTGGCGGCGGGACGTGGCCGGTCACGTACCGCCGAAGGGTTTCAGATGCAACCGGCCAGCGCGAGGGAAGCGCCGAGGCCGTTGGTGCGGCCCGGGTCGGCGGCGGGCAGGACGAGGGCGGCGCAGCCGGCCTTGACCGCGCCGGCGTCGGCCGGTGAGTCACCGACCATCAGTGTCCGTTCCGGATCAGCGCCGATCATGCCGCAGGCGCGCAGGAAGATCGCCGGATCGGGTTTGGTCCGGCCCACCTCGTAGCTCAGCGCGAACGCGTCGACCAGCCCGTCCAGCCCCCAGTGGGCGAAGTGCGGCCGGATGTCGAACCCGATGTTGCTGACCACCGCGATCTTGATCCCGGCGTCGTGGAGCTTGCGCAGCGTGGGCTCGGTGTCCGGATACGGCACCCAGCCGTCCGGCCGCAGCACCCGGTCGTAGAGCGCGTCGGCCAGCCCGTCGACGTCGGTGTGCACGCTCGCGGCGAGCCCGGTGTAGGCGGCGCGGTGACTGTGCTCGTACAGATCACGGTCGGCCCAGTGCTCGGCCAGCTGCGGCGGCACCCGGTGCGGAAGCGGACCACCGGCGCGACCGGCGGTGACCAGGCGATCGGCCAGAATCGTGGCCTTGCCCCGGTCGAGCTGGGCGCCGCAGGCCGCGGCGGCCGCCACGACCCAGGTCAGCGGGTCCTCGACCTGGGCCAGAGTGCCGTGGAAGTCGAACAGGACGGCTTCCACGAGCCGCGCGGACTGGGGAGGTTCGGTGGCATGCGGCACTCGTGCACCTTACCGATGCCCCGTTCGCCTCCTGACGGCCACTACCGTGTCGCAAATTGTCACACCCGCGAACTAGTCTTCTGTTCATGACTAGTCCCGCCGAACGGTATGCGGAATCCCAGCGGCGGGCGGCGCGGGTCGCCACGTTCCCGGCGCTCGACGACTTCATGCTCGACGTGGGCTTCGATCTGGACGATTTCCAGCGTGCGGCCTGCGAGGTGCTGGAGCGGGGCAACGGCGTGCTGGTCTGCGCCCCGACCGGCGCCGGCAAGACCGTGGTCGGCGAGTTCGCGGTGCACCTGGCGTTGCGTTCGGGGGAGCGCAAGTGCTTCTACACGACGCCGATCAAGGCGCTGTCCAACCAGAAGTTCCACGATCTCGTCGCTCGGTACGGTCCGGACAAGGTCGGCCTGCTCACCGGCGACAACGTGATCAACGCGGACGCTCCCGTGGTGGTGATGACCACCGAGGTCCTGCGCAACATGCTCTACTCCGGGTCCACCCAGCTGAAGAACCTCGCCTACGTGGTGATGGACGAGGTGCACTACCTGGCCGACCGCTTCCGCGGCGCGGTCTGGGAAGAGGTGATCATCCACCTCCCGGCCTCGGTGACCCTGGTCTCGCTCTCGGCCACGGTGAGCAACTACGAGGAGTTCGCCGACTGGCTGGTCACCGTCCGCGGCGAGACCGAGGTCGTGGTCAGCGAGCACCGGCCGGTCCCGCTCTGGCAGCACATGCTGGTCGGGCGGCGGATGTTCGACCTGTTCCACGACGCCGACGCGGCCAAGAAGCACGACGTCCACCCCGAGCTGCTGCGCTACTCGCGGGAGATGGAACGCCGCCTGGAGATGGGCGCGAGCGCCGGCGGGTGGAACCAGCGCGGTGGCCGCGGCAAGCGCTGGCAGCCGCCGCCGCGCGCCGAGGTGGTCGACCGGCTGGAGCGGGCCGGGCTGCTGCCGGCGATCCTGTTCATCTTCAGCCGCGCCGGGTGTGACGCCGCCGTTCAGCAGTGCCTCGGCGCCGGCCTGCGCCTGACCGACCCGGAGGAGCGCGCCGAGATCCGGCGGATCGCCCAGGCCAAGGTCGCCGGCATCCCGGCCGAGGACCTGTCCGTGCTGGGGTATTGGGAGTGGCTCGACGGCCTGGAGCGGGGCGTCGCCGCGCATCACGCCGGCATGCTGCCCGCCTTCAAGGAGGCGGTCGAGGAGTGCTTCGTCAACGGCCTGGTCAAGGCCGTCTTCGCGACCGAGACGCTGGCGCTGGGCATCAACATGCCGGCCCGGTGCGTGGTCCTGGAGCGCCTGGTCAAGTTCAACGGCGAGGCCCACGTCGACCTCACCCCGGGGGAGTACACACAGCTCACCGGCCGGGCCGGCCGCCGCGGCATCGACATCGAGGGTCACGCCGTGGTCCTCTGGAGCCCCGACGTCGACCCGCGCCACGTCGCCGGCCTGGCCTCCACGCGCACCTATCCGCTGCGGTCGTCGTTCCGGCCGTCGTACAACATGGCCGTGAACCTCGTCGGTTCGGTCGGCGCGGAGAAGTCCCGCGAGCTGCTGGAGTCCTCGTTCGCCCAGTTCCAGGCCGACCGTTCCGTCGTCGGCCTGGCGCGACAGGTCCAGCGCAACGTCGAAACCATGCAGGGGTACGGGGATGACGCCGCCTGCCACCACGGCGACTTCGACGAGTACTTCGCGATTCGCGTCTCCATCGCCGACCGGGAGAAGTCCCTGGCCCGGCAGGGGGTGGCGCAGCGTCGCTCGGCCGCCAACGACTCCCTGGCCAAGCTCCGCGTCGGCGACGTGATCCGCGTCCCGCAGGGCCGCCGGGCCGGTCTGGCCGTCGTGCTCGAACCGGCCGCCGGCGGGTTCGGCGAGCCGCGCCCGCTCGTCCTCACCCAGGACCGGTGGGCCGGCCGGGTCAGCCCGGCCGACTTCGGCGGCGACGTCGAGGTGCTCACCCGCCTGCGCGTCCCGAAGAACTTCAACCACCGTTCCCCGGGCGCCCGCCGCGACCTGGCCGCCCAGGTCAGCGGCACCGGGCTGGACCGCCACCCGGACCGTCGCCGCGGCGGGCGCAGCAAGGCCGCCCCGGGCGAGGACGCCGAGATCGCCCTGCTCAAGGTGCAGCTGCGGCAGCACCCGTGCCACGCCTGCCCGGAGCGGGAGGATCACGCCCGCTGGGCCGAGCGCCGGCACCGGCTGCAGCGCGACACGGACACGCTGCGGGACAAGGTGGCCGGGCGCACCGGGTCCCTCGCGCGCACGTTCGACCAGGTCTGCTCGGTGCTGACCGGGCGGGGCTACCTGTCCAACGACGGCGAGGTCACCGGGGCCGGCCGGATGCTCGGGCGGATCTGGTCCGAGGCCGACCTGCTGGTCACCGAGTGCGTCCGGCAGGGCGTGTGGGACGGGCTCGACCCGGAGGAGCTGGCCGCCGCGGTGTCCATGGTGCTCTACGAGTCCCGCCGCGAGGGGGAGGACCGGGCGTCGGTGCCGAAGGGCGCGATCACCGCGGCCGTCGACGCCTGCGCCAAACTGTGGGGCGAGATCGCCGCCGACGAGGCCGAGAACGGGTTGACGCTGACCCGCGAACCCGACCCGGGCTTCGTCTGGCCGATGTACCGCTGGGCCCGAGGGGAGCCGCTGGCCAAGGTCCTGGCGAGCGGGCACAACTACGACGCCGACATGCCGGCCGGAGACTTCGTCCGCTGGGCGCGGCAGGTCCTCGACCTGCTCGGCCAGATCCGCGAGGCCTCGGCGGCGTCGCCGAGCGTGAAGGAGACGGCCCGCAAGGCGATCACCGCGGTCAACCGGGGTGTGCTCGCCTACCAGGGCAGTCTGTGAGCCGTTTCGTCCACCTGACCCCGGCCCGGTTGACCGCCAAGGTCCGCCGGGCCGGGCTCGGTTCGCCGGTCTTCTGCTTCCCGGTGCTGCCCTCGCACACGCTGACCTACCAGTGGGCGCGGGAGCTGCGCCGGCGCGGGCCGCGCAATTTCGTCGCGGTGACGTTCGCGCTGCCCGACGACGAACCGGTGCAGATCGGGCACTACGGTAAGGAGCGCGAGGCGGTCACGGCGGCGCGAGCGGTCGCCATGCTGAGAAGCATGGAAAACCCGATGGGGTACGAGGTGATCGTCCCGCGCCGGGTCACCGCCCGCGATGTGCGCACGATCCGCCCCGCGCCGCGCATCACCGGCTGGCGGTACATGCCGGCCGCGCACGGGCGGAAGCCGTGCGCCTGCCCGGGCTGCCTGGGGCGCGGCGAGTTCGGCGCGGCCCGGTTGCGCCGGCGCTTCGACGAGGAGATCCAGCGGACGCCGTACGCGGAGGTGCTGGCGACCCTGCGGTCCGAGGACGAAGACGACGTCTACATGGCAGTAACGAATCTGCGGGGTCGTGGGGAGGTCGCCGATTTCGCGTTCCTGGCCGAGCATCCCGATCCTGACGTGCGTGAGGCACTCGCGGAGGCCCTGGAAAGTTACCGCGGCCCGGCGGCCCGAGTGCTGAGGGAGCGGCTGGGGCTCCAGGCTTCCCCGGAGCGGCCGGCGCCCTGAGCGAGGGGCGGCGGCCCACCGGCGCACCGGGGGCTGCGCGTTGTCCGCTGTCGGCTGAGCGGCGGCCGGCCGTCACGCTGCGCGACGACGGGGGTGGCTCGCCGGGCGATCATCGGCGCATGGTGAATCTGCGTTGACGGTGTCTTTGGGACAATTCAAGAATAGCGGGCGACAGCGATTGATGTCGTTGAGTGTGTCAGCCGGAAGAAGAGGACATGGCCGCGGACTCGCCGCATCTG
This sequence comes from Actinoplanes sp. HUAS TT8, assembly GCF_051380535.1. NCBI lineage: Bacteria > Bacillati > Actinomycetota > Actinomycetes > Micromonosporales > Micromonosporaceae > Actinoplanes > Actinoplanes sp. HUAS TT8. Next base: position 1,357,794 of record NZ_CP195646.1, read on the forward strand.
ATCGGGTGGTCCGGCGACGCACTGGATGAGTCGGTGATGGCCGTCATCGACCCGGATACCGCGATCATCGAAGTTACCCTGTGCGGGCCCTGGGACCGCCCGCTCTCCTGGCGTGCCCGGACCGTGCTCGACAAATGCCTGGCCGAGCACCCGACCGGCCTGATCGTCGACCTGCACCGGCTGGACGATCCGCAGGCGGTGAGCGCCCCGCTCTGGCTCACCCTGTGCGCGCAGGGCGCCGCCATGCAGCCGCCGATCGCGATCGGGGTGTGCCTGCCCGCGCCGGTCCCGCTGGCCCGCCGGTTGCGGCGGCTCGGCGCCCGGGACTGGCTGGTCATGTACGCGTCGGTCCCGCAGGCCCGGACCGCGCTCGCGCATCGCCGCCCGCTCGTCGACCGGATGCACCTGGCCCTGCCGCCCGATCCGGCCGCCGCGACCCTGGCCCGTTCGCTGGTCACCGACGCGTGCCGGGGCTGGGATCTGCCGCACCTGCTGCAACGCGGCCGGCTGGTCGCGTCCGAGCTGGTGGTGAACGCGGCCGAGCACGCCGGCACCGACATCGAGGTGATCGTGTCGCCGCGCGGCGAGGGCGCCGGCGCCGCCCTGCACCTGGCCGTCTACGACGGTGATCCGGCGCCGCCGCTGGTGCGTGATCCGGTGCCCGGACCGTTGGGGCCGTCGCTCACCGACCGCGGTCTGGGTTTGCGGATCGTGGGGGCGGCAGCCTCCGCCTGGGGTGCACTCCCGGCGCGAGGCGGGAAACTGGTATGGGCGATCGTGCGCAACCGGCCGGAGGTGCCGACATGACCCCAGACCCGACCTTCGCGGGTACGAGGATCGCCGGTGTGCGCACCGGCGACCGGCTGATGATCCGGCTGCAGGGCAGCCTGGACGCGATGTCGGTGACCGCCCTGCAGACCCAGCTCTACGATCTGACCCGGGTGTACGACGTGCTCGGCCTGGTCGTGCCGGTCCGGCAGATCCACATCGACGTGGCCGAGGTGGACTTCTGCGACGCGGCCGGGCTGCGGATGCTCGTCGCGGCGCGGTGCGTGGCCGATGCGCGGGACGCGACGTGTCATCTGCGGAATCCGCAGCCGCACCTGCGCTGGCTGCTGCGCGCGACGCGGGCCGTGGACCTGTTCCGGGTGGACTGAAGGCTCATCCCGTACCAAATCGGGATCTTGATCTTGATCTGGAGAGGCGGCCGGGGGCGAGTCGCACACCCGACGGCGGCGGGGGCGCCGTGGATCTCGCCGGGCTCCTACGGTGGGGTGATGGCGGCTTCGCAGGAACACATCACCGCCGGACTTCCGCGCGGTGCGACCCTGGTGGACGGTGGCGTGGCGTTCCGGTTCTGGGCGCCGGCCGCGCGACGGGTGTACGTCGCTCTCGACGGCGTGTTCACCTACCTTCCCGACCCGGACGACGAGCTGGTGCTCGATCCGGCGACCGGGGACTGGACCGGGTTCTTCCCCGGTGTGGAGGCGGGCACGAAGTACCGCTTCTACGTGATCGGGGCCGGCGGTGAGGGCTTCAAACGCGACCCGCAGGCCCGTGAGCTGGAACTTTACGGCTATCCGGAGTGTGACGCGCTGGTCGTGGACGAGAGCGCCTACCCGTGGCACGACGAGGACTGGACACCGCCCGCGGCCGCCGATCTGATCGTCTACCAGTTCCACGTCGGCGTGTTCGCGGCCACCGACGCGATGAGCCACGACCGGCGCCCGCACCGGACGGCGAAACTGCTCGACGCCGTGCAACGGGTGCCCTATCTGGCCGAGCTCGGAGTTACCGCCGTGCAGCCGTTGCCGGTGGTCGAATTCCAGGGGGAATGGAGTCTCGGATACAACGGGACGGATCTGTTCTCGCCCGAGATGGACTACTGCGTGGATCCTCGGGCTCTGCCGCCGTACCTCGACATCGTGAATGATCTTCTGGCCGGGAAAGGGGCCGGGCCGCTCAAATTCGAGCAGCTGGCCGGGCAGGCCAATCAGTTGCGGGCTTTCGTCGACATCTGCCACCGGTACGGGATCGCCGTCGTTTTCGACGTCGTCTACAACCATGCCGGTGGTGGGCTCGACCCGCAGAGTCTCGACTACGTCGACCTGCCCGAGCAGCCCGGACCCTACAACAATCCGTATTTCTCGGCCGAGGGATGGGCCGGTGGCCGGGTGTTCGCGTTCGACCGGGCGCCCGTGCGCGAATATCTGACCGCCAACGCGCTGATGTTCCTGCGTGAATATCATGCCGACGGGCTGCGATTCGACGAGGTCAGCGTCATCGACGCCAAGGGCGGATGGACGTTCTGCCAGGAATTGACGACGACACTGCGAGCGGCCGCACCGGAAGCCGTGCTGATCGCCGAGTACTGGGCCGAGATCCCGCGGCTGGCGGTCGAACCGCCGCCGATCGGAATGGGATTCACGCTCGCCTATTCCGACCGGCTCCGCGACGTCGTCCGCGCGGTGATCGCCGACCGCGGTGCCGGGGTCGGGCGGATCGTCGACGGGCTGAACGCCCCGAGCTGGTCCTACCACTGCCTGGAGAATCACGATCTCGTCCTCGACATGGACGATCACCGGGCGCCGAGGATCGCGCAGCTGGCCGACCCGTCGAACCCGCGCTCCTGGTACGCGCGCAGCCGCTCCCGGGTGGCGACCGGCCTCCTGCTCACCGCGCCCGGCGTGCCGATGATCTTCATGGGCCAGGAGTTCCTGGAGGACAAGCTCTGGTCCGACAGCCCCGGCCGCACCGACCGTCTGATCTGGTGGGACGGCGCCCTCGGCGGCGACCCGCACATGGCCGACTTCCTGCGCTTCAGCCGGGACCTGATCCGGATGCGCCGCGCCCTGCCCGCCCTGCGCGGCGGCGCCGTCAGCATCATCTCCGTCGACGAGACCAACCGGGTCGTCGCGTTCCACCGCTGGGTTCCCGGCGTGGGCGAGGACGTCGTGGTGGTCCTCACGTTCAGCGAATCCACCCTGCACGACTACCGGCTCGGGCTGCCGCGGCCGGGCCGGTGGCGGGAGGCCTTCAACAGCGACTACTACGACCACTTCCCGAACCCTCAGGTCTCCGGGAATGCCGGCGCGGTCGTCGCCGACGGGTCGCCGATGCACGGCCTCGGGCAGTCCGGCGCGCTGACCGTTCCGGCCAACGGCCTGATCGTTCTCCGCCTGTAGCCCGCGTCCTGGGTCAGAGCCAGGTGCCGCCGGCCGTGACGGCGAGGTCGGGGCCGAACGCGGCGGCCGGGGTGAACGCGCCCGGCTTGCCCTCACCGTTCAGCAGTCGGACGGCGACCTCGGTCTGCGGCAGTTTCCGGAACGCCTTCGCGCAATGGCGGGAGACCCGGACACCCTTCCCGGAAGCGCTGGGGTCGACCACCGCCGCCATGCGCGAAGCCCTCGCCGACCACGCCCGCCAGGCTCCGCGAGCGGGTGTGTCAGGGCCAGCTCGCGGCCTCCCGGTCGAACAGTTCCGGCGGGCTCTGCACCGGCACCACGCAGAGCAGATGCCCACCGGGTGCCCGCAGCACCTGGTGCCCGCCGTGGTCGGTGACCACGCTCGCCCCGAGGCCCAGCAGCCGATCGGTTTCCGCCGGCACGTCGTCGGTCTCGATGTCCAGGTGGTATCGCGGCTGATCGTCCACGGACTGCACGATCATCGGGAAGCCGGCCACCGGCTCGGCCACCCGCGTGTATTCCGGCTCGTCGGGTGACTGCCGGGCGACTCCGCCGAGCGCGGCCGACCAGAATTCGGCCGACTCCGACGCCGATCCGGCCGGGGTGTCGATGAGCATTCCGAACAACCGGCTTCGATGCATGGGGCCGACTTTACGCGTAGAGATCGTCCAGCACCGGACGGTAACGCTCCTCGATCACCCGCCGGCGCAGCTTCATCGACGTCGTCAGTTCGCCGTTCTCGATGCTCAGCGGTTCTTCGAGGACCGCGAACTTCTTGATCGTCTCCCAGGAGTTGAGCGTCGCGTTCAATCGATCGATATCGGACTGCAGCGCTGATCGGAGGGCGTCCGAGCCGGCGACCGACGAGACGTCCAGGCCGTGGGCCGACGCGAATGTCGCGGCCTCGTCGGGATCGAGGTCGATCAGTGCCGTGATGTACTTGCGCTTCTCCCCGTGGACCACCAGCTGCCCGGCCAGCGGACAGATCGCCTTGAACCGGGACTCGATCGCCTGCGGCGCCACGTACTTGCCGTTCGACGTCTTGATCAGGTCTTTCTTCCGGTCGGTGATCCGCAGCGACCCGCGCTCGGTGATCTCCCCGATGTCCCCGGTGTGCAGCCACCCGTCGACCAGCACCGAGCCCGAGTCGATCCCGTGGTACCCCTGCATCAGCCCGGGCCCGCGCAGCAGGATCTCGCCGTCGTCGGCGATCCGGACCGACGTGCCCGGCAGGGGCCGGCCGACCGTTCCGTACTCGGGCCGGTCCGGCCGGTTGAAGATCGTCGTCGCGCACGACTCGGTGAGCCCGTAGCCCTCCGCGATCGGCAGCCCGACGGCCCCGAACCAGCGGGCGATGTCCGGGGACAGGGCGGCCGCCCCGGAGATGAAGAACCGCATCCGCCCGCCGAACCGCGCCCGCACCCGGGCCAGCACGAGCCGGTCGGCGATCCGGAACCGCAGGCCGGATCGGCGCTGCTCAGCCACCTCAACTGCCCAATTCAGGAGCCGCTTCTGTACGCCGGTGGAGGCGCTCACCGCGGCGTAGACCTTCTCGAAGATCCGGGGCACGGCCGGCATGATCGTCGGCCGGACCTCGCCCAGCCGTTGCACGATCCGGCTCACGTCGCCGTCCACCGCGAACGGGAAGCCGACCGAGAGCTGGCAGCTCAGCAGCGCCTTGCCGAACGCGTGCGAGAGCGGCAGCCACAGGTAGCCCAGGTCCTCGGGGTGCACGATCCCCATGGCCCGGATGGCCAGGCCCTGATAGATCCAGGCGCGGTGCGCGACCCGCACGCCCTTGGGCAGTCCGGTCGTCCCGGAGGTGTAGATCAGGGTGGCCAGGTCGTCCGGGCCGACGGCGGCGACGGCCGCCTCGACGGCCTCGGGCGAGCCCGTCCCGCGCAGTTCGGCGACGGTGAGGACGCGCGGGTCGTCCGAGGTTCCGGTGAGCAGGATCGCGCGTTCCACCGCCGTACCCGGAAAGAAGATCTTGGAAAGGAGATCGGGGCTCTCGACGATCGCGAAGCGGCTGCCGGAATCGGTCAGGATGTGGGCGACCTCGTCGGCCGAGGACGATGGGTAGACGGTGGTGGTGGCGCCGCCGGCGCACATCACGCCGAAGTCGGCCTCGATCCACTCGACGCGCGTGCCGCTCGCGATGGCCACCCGGTCCTGCGGCCGCAGGCCGAGCGCGAGCAGCCCGGCGGCGATCTCGGTGACCGCCGTCGCGGTCTGCCGCCAGCTCTGGCCGACCCAGCCGTCGGGGCCGGGCCGCAGGTAGGCGACGGACTGCGGCTGCTCGGCCGCCCGCTGCAGGAACATGGCCCCGAAGGACGCCGGTTCGTGCTCCTGGAGCTTCGCCAGCGTCGCGTTCTCGGCCGCCGGGGCGGTGCAGGTCTGCGTCATGGACACCTCGATGAACCGGTTGTGAGCCGGGTGGACCCAGGCGTTGTTCGGCCAACCTTTCCACGCCGTTCCGCGTCACCGGACAAGTCCTCGCCCGGGAACCGGCAGGATGGTCGTGGTCGGCCGCGCCCGCCGCCGGGTGCGGGACACGACGGGAAGGCCGCGCCCGGCGAAGGGTGCGGGGCAAGACGGGAAGGCCGCGCCCGGCGAAGGGTGCGGGGACATGACGAGGAAGCCGCGCCCGCCGCCGGGCGCGGAGCACGACGAGGAAGGCACCGACCGTGGAGACCGATCTGGAACTGGCCCAGCGGGCCGCACTCACCGGCGCGGCCGAGGCGCTGCGCCACTTCGCGGTCATCGCCGACCTGCCGCAGGAGAGGAAGAAGGACGGCTCGGTGGTGACCGTCGCCGATCGCGCGGTCGAGCACGCGATCCGCGACGTGCTGACCGCGGCCCGGCCGGACGACGCGATCCTCGGCGAGGAGCACGGCGAGACCGCGAGCGGCAACGGCCGGCGGTGGATCATCGACCCGATCGACGGGACCGCGCTGTTCGTCCGGGGCGACAACCGGTGGCTGGTTCTGATCGCCCTCGAAGTGGACAGCCTCGTGACCGTGGGCGTGCAACTCGTCCCGGCCCAGGGGCTGGGCTGGTGGGCCGAGCGCGGCCAGGGGGCGTACACGGGAAGGGTGGTGAATGATCGTCTGGTCGGCGCCGAGCGGATCCACGTGGCGAGCGCGCGACCCGCGGTGGGTGAGGCGCGGCTCGGCGTCGTGCCGATCGACTGGGGGCGCGAGGTGGCCGAACCGCTGATCGCGGTCGCCGCCGAGGAGCCCTGGCCGGTGCATCCGCCGCTGCTGGTGGCCCAGGGCGATCTGGACGTGGCGGTGCAGACCAGCGGGCAGATCTGGGACTTCGCGGCCAGTTCGGTGATCATCCCGGAGGCCGGTGGGGTGTTCCGCGGGCTCGACGGTCAGAAGCGGCCGGGGGCGGGGCCGTTCGCGTTCGCCAGCAACGAGGTGTTGCTCGACCAGGCGTTGAGCATCCTTCGCGGACGGAACGCTCAAATCACTCTTTAAGTCGAAAAATCGGACGTACGGTGGGGCGGATTGTCATCCAGCGTGAATGGAGTGATCCGTGATCCCCTCGCCCACCCGCCGTCGCCTTCGCCGGCTCGGCGTCGTCGGCGCCGCCGTCCTGCTCCTGGGCGGGACGGCCGCCTGCGGCGACGACAAGAGCGACGAGACCGCCACCCCGGCGGTGTCGGCGACCGTCACGTCGTACGAGAAGAGCGTCGCCGGTGTCGTCGCGGCCGCCAACGCCTTCCTCGGCACGCTGACCAGCGACGAGAAGGCGGTCGCGCAGCTCGACCTCACGCAGGAGAAGGCCGTCGCGTGGTCCAACCTGCCCTGTGGGTCGAGCTGCCGGCCCGGCGTGATGTTCGGCGACCTGACCGACCTGCAGGTGGCGGCCGGCAAGAGCGTGCTGATGACGGCGCTCGGGACCGGATCGGGGACCGGGTACCAGCGGGTTCTGCAGATCTTCGCCGCCGACGGATACCTGGGTGGGGTGCAGGCGAGCCAGGGGACCGGGAGCGGTCCGGGCGGGGGCATGTCGGGCTTTCCCGGCGGCTCGGGCGGGCCTCCCGGCGGGATGCCGGGTTCCGGTGGTCCTGACGGTGGCGGGATGCCGGGGGCCTCGGGAGACAGCTCCGGCGGCGGTGGCCTGGGCGGATACGACTCCGGCAACTACTACCTGGCGTTTCTCGGCACGCCCAGCACGACCGGCACCTGGCAGCTGCACTTCGGCGGCCACCACCTGGCGGTCAACCTGACCTACAAGGACGGCAAGGTCGAGGGCGCGTCCCCGTTCCACGTCGGCGTCGAACCGACCAGCTGGACCGACACCGACGGCACCAGGCATGAGCCGCTCGTCGACATGAAGAACGCGATGGTCGCCATGCTGGCCGGCTTGAGCAGCGCCGAGCAGACCAGGGCGAAGATCTCCGGGACGTACTCCGACATCGTGCTCGGCCCCGGCGCGGACGGCAGGTTCCCGGCCACCAGGCAGGGCCTGGTCGCGAGCGGTCTGAGCGCCGGCCAGAAGACCCTGATCCTCAACGCGATCAAGCCGTGGGTGGTCAACGCCGACGACGCGACCGCGACCACGCTGATGAGCACCTACGAGTCGGAGATGGACAGGACCTACGTGGGTTGGTCCGGCCACACCACGATGACCGATCATGCCGATTACGTACGGATCGACGGGCCCAGCGTCTGGGTCGAGTTCGTCTGCCAGAACGGCGTCGTGATCCAGAACCAGATCCACTACCACACGGTCTACCGGGACCACACCCGCGACTACGGCGGCGAGTTCACGTTCTCATGACCCGTCTCGTCCTCGCGGTGACTCTGCTGGCGGCGCTCCTGACCGGGACGCCGGCGTCCGCCCATCCGATGCCGCACAGCGTTGTCATCCTCGACGTGCACGCGTCCACGGTGACGGCGACCCTGCGGGTCCCGGCGACGGACGACTTCGTCCTGGCCGGCGGCCTCGACCCGGCCGTCTCCACGGACGGGGTGCGCGACTACGTCTCGGCCCATTTCCGCCCGGCCGCGCTGGACGGGCGGCCGTGGAAGGTGGCCGTGGGGACGGTCCGTCTCGAAGGGGCCGAGCAGACCGAGACCGGCCCGTACCGCGAACTGCTCGTCACCGCCACCCTCACCCCGCCCGCGGGGGGCGACCTCCGGCATTTCCGGCTGGGCTACGACGTGGTCGTGCACCAGGTCGTCACCCACACCGTCCTGGTCTCGGTCCGGGAGGACTGGGCGGCCGGGCGCGCTCCGGAATCGGCGGCCACCCAGGTCGGGGTGATCGCGCTCGACACCCGCACGATGACCGTTCCCGATCTGACCGTCGACCTCGGCCCGGGCAGCGCGTGGCGAGGTTTCGTGGCCATGGTCCGGCTCGGCGGCCGGCACATCCTGGAGGGCACCGACCATCTGCTGTTCCTGCTGGTGCTGCTGCTCCCGGTCGCCGTGCGGGCTCGGGGCGGGCGCTGGCGCGGGTCCGTCGGAGCGCGTTCCGCGGTCCGGCGCATCGCGGGGGTGACCTGCGCGTTCACGGCCGGGCACTCGGTGGCGCTGGCCGCCTCGGCGCTCGGCCGGGTCGCCCTTCCGTCCCGGCCGGTGGAGGCCTTCATCGCCGCCAGCATCCTGGTCGGGGCGCTGCACGCGATCCGGCCGCTGTTCCCGTGCCGGGAAGCGCTGGTGGCCGCCCTGTTCGGGCTGGGACACGGCTTGGCGTTCTCGTTCACGCTGGCCGGGATGGGGTTGTCCGGGAGCCGGCTGGCGGTGAGCCTGCTCGGGTTCAACCTGGGCATCGAGGCCGTTCAGCTGCTGCTCGTCGCGGTGGCACTGCCCGCCCTGGTCGTCGCGGCCCGGCTCCCGGTTCAGCCCTACCTCCGGGTGACCGGGGCCGCCCTCGCCGCGATCGCCTCGGGCGGCTGGCTCGTGGCACGCCTCGGCCGGCCCAACCCGGTGGCGGCTCTGGCCGACCGGATCGGCGCCCACACGGTTCTGCTGCTGGCCGGGTTGACGCTGGTGGCGGTGGTGTCCGGGGCGTGGGCCGTCCTGGTGAGCCCCGGCCGGGCGCGACCGGGGCCAGGGCGCTTTCAGGGGCGGCTCACCGCCGTACGCGACATGGTGTCGGCCCGGGAAAGCGGCCGCCAGGCCGCGGCAACCACCGTGAGCATCGCGAAGGCCGCGAGCCAGAACGGTGTCGTCACGGACCAGAACTGAGTGAGGGCCGCACCGAGCAGCCAGCCGATCGCCGCCCCGCCGGTCTCCAGGAGGCCGAAGGCGCTTCCGACCCGGCCCCGGAGCTGATCGGGAACGGTCCGCTGCCGGATGCTCGCCACGAGGACACCCCACACCGTCGTGTGCACGCCGAAGATCACGATGACACTGCCGGCGACGATCGGGTTCGTCGTGACGGCGAGTGTCAGATGGGTGATGACCTCGACGATCAGGCCGGCCCGGAGAACCCGGGCGGTTCCGAAGCGGTGGGCCAGGCGGGCGGCGGAACCGGCGCCGACCAGACCGCCCACGGCGAACGTGGTCAGCAGGAAGCCGTAGCCGACATCGGACAGGCCCAGGCGCTCCCGCGCGTAGAGCACGAACACCGCGAAGGCCGCGCAGAAGGCGATGTTGGCGACGCCCATCCCCGTCGCGAGGGTCCGCAACAGTCGGTGCCGCCCGAGCCAGCGCAACCCCTCGCCGATCTCCACCCGCAGATCACGCCGATCGTGAACCGCGGGAACCGGCGGGCCGAGCCGGAGGCTCGCGATCAACCCGGCCGCGACCACGAAACTCACCGCGTCCACCCCGAAGGGAACCGCGGCCGCCACCCCGTAGAGCCAGGCCCCGACCGGTTTCCCGGCGAACTGATCGGCGATGGTGAAGGTCGCGGCGAGCCGGCCGTTGGCCCGCTCCAGATCCTGCGGCGCCACCGCGGCCGGAAGCAGGGCCCCGTAGGCGGTGTCGGCCAGCGTCTCCCCGACCCCGAGCAGGAACACCGCCGCATAGATCACCGGCACCGACACGTGTCCGGAGGCGATCACCGCGGCCAGCCCGGCCAGCACCCCGGCCCGCGCCAGGTTCACCACGACGACCACCCGGCGCCGGTCCAGGCGGTCCACGAAGGCGCCGCTGACCAGCGAGAACAACAACCAGGGAAGCTGCCCGGCGAAGGCGCCGCCGGCGATCAGCGCGGGTGAGTCGCTGACGGTGGCGAGCAGCAGGGGACCGGCCACCATGGTGACCCCGTCGCCCAGGTTCGAGACCGCGGCCGCGGTCCACAGACGTACAAAATTGGAATGGGCAGGCACAACGGCTCCTCAAGCCAAGGATGAACGGTCGATGAGGGACCGCTCGCGGCGAGGAGCTGACCGCCGGGAAATCTCAGACGGCGCGCTCTCGCGGCGAGGCGGCGACCGTGTCCAGGTGAAGGCGCATGCCCGTCCTTTCCTCGAAAAGGGAACGTGTCCCCGAAAAAGGAATGTGCGGGGAAGCTTAACGCTTCCCCGCACCGAGGAGAATCAGGCGGCGTACGTGTTCAGGAACGCCAGCAGGTCCTCGCCCAGCTGCACCTTGTGCGTCTCGGTGATGCCGTGCGGCGCACCGGCGTACACCTTCAGCTCGGCGCCCTTGATCAGCGCGGCCGACGCCTTGCCGCCGACCTCGAACGGTACGACCTGGTCGTCGTCGCCGTGGATGACCAGGGTCGGGACGTCGAACTTGGCCAGGTCACCGCGGAAGTCGGTGGCCGAGAAGGCGGCGATGCTCTCGTACGTGTTGTGGTGCCCGCCGGTCAGGCCCTGCAGCCAGAACGCGTCCTTGGCGGCCTGCGAGACCTCGATGCCGTGGTTGGCGCCGAAGAACGGGCCGGCCGCGAAGTCCTGGTAGAGCTGGCCGCGGTCCTTCAGGGAGCCCTCGCGGATGCCGTCGAAGACGGACAGCGGCAGGCCGCCCGGGTTGTCCTCGGTCTGCAGCATGAGCGGCGGCACCGAGGAGACGAGCACGGCCTGCGCGACGCGGGCGGTGCCGTAGTTGCCGATGTAGCGGGAGATCTCGCCGCCACCGGTGGAGAAACCGATCAGGGTGATGTCACGCAGGTCGAGGGTCTCGATCACGGCGGCCAGGTCGGCGGCGTACGTGTCCATCTCGTTGCCGGTCCACGTCTGGTCCGACCGGCCGTGACCGCGACGGTCGTGGGCGATGACCCGGTAGCCGTTCTGCGCCAGGAACAGCTGCTGCGCCTCCCAGCTGTCCGAGTTCAGCGGCCATCCGTGGCTGAGGACGACCGGACGGCCGGTGCCCCAGTCCTTGAAGTAGATGTTGGTGCCGTCGGACGTGGTCACGTAGCCCATGGGGTTCCTTTCGGGGAGCCGCGCCGGGTGGCGCGGCCGTACTCCCATGCAATCAGCGCGGCCGGGTCCGGACCATGCAGAACAATACGCAGAACCATTTCCGCGTACGGCGGTGTCAGGCCAGCACCTGCAGGGTCTCCCGGGCCAGGTTCTGCAGCCGGCTGTGCGGGAAGTCCTCCAGCAGCTTGTTGGCGATGTGGACGGACGGGCGAGCCGCCTCGCGGGAGCCCAGCGCGAGCCGGGCCCGGCCGATGATCAGGTGCGCCTCGGCCCGGTACCCGGGGTAGCCGAACTCGTCGGTGTCCGGCAGCAGTTCCTCCGCCTCCCGCAGCGCCTCGGCCCAGCGCCCGAGCGTGGTCAGGGCCTCGGCCCGGGTGAGGTGCGCGTTGATCCGCGCGCCGAGTTCGGGCCGGTGCGCCACCGGCCGCCGGGCGATCTCGCGCAGCACGGCCGTGCTCTCGGCGATCGCCTCCTCGATGCGGCCCAGCTCGTTGAGGGCCCGGCCGATCCCGGAGCGCAGCATGACGTAGCCGTCGTGGTCGTCGACGGAATCGGCGAGACCGGCGGCCTGCAGGTACACCGGGTAGGCCTTCTCGGGGACGCCGGCGTGCCGCCACGCGTCGCCCGCGTAGCGCAGCGCCCAGGCCTGTTCCTTGACGTCGCCCAGCTCGACGGCGACCCGGTGGGCGTCCATGGCGATCCGGGCGCCCTCGTCCGGCCGCCGGGCGCACTGGGTGGCCGCCCAGGAGAAGTAGTTGATGTGCGTGACCTCCTGCCGCCGGTCCGGCAGTTTCGCGGCGGCGGCGGCCGACAGGGCGTACACGTCGTACCAGTAGCCGGCCCGGACGTACTTGTCCGAGTACCAGTGCATCGCCTCGGCCACGTCGACGACCAGTTGGTACTGCCCGCCGCGGAAGGCCGCGTTCAGGGCGCCCAGCCAGTTGCGCCGTTCGGCCTGCAGCCAGGTGTCGGCCTCCTCGGCGGTGGCCAGCGGGATCAGCCCGGACCAGTTCTCCGGAAGGCAGCCGTAGCCGGGCTCGAACCAGCGGCCGGCGACGACCGCGGTCTCCAGCAGCCAGTCGCTCATCTTCTTGGCCGTCGCGGAGCGGGTCCCGGCCGGTTCCTCGATCCGGAGCCGTTCCTCGGCGAACAGCCGGATCAGGTCGTGGAAGCGGTACCGGTCCGGTCCGGACTGCTGCAGCAGCCCGAGGTCGACCAGTTCGTCCAGGCCGTCGGCGGCGTCGTCGGGGTGGGCGCCGGTGAGCACCGCGGCCAGGGTGGCCGCGAAGTCCACGCCGGGCGCGTGCGCGAGCCGCCGGAACAGCTCGCGGGCCGGCTTGGTGAGCTGTGCGTGCGAGAGCGCGAACGCGGTGGCCACCCCGAGGTCGCCGGTGGTCAGGTTGGCCAGCCGCCGGTCGGCGTCGGCCAGCCGGGTGACCAGGTGCTCGACCGTCCAGGCGGGGCGGGTGGCGAGGCGGGTGCCGGCGATCCGCAGGGCCAGCGGCAGGTGCCCGCAGAGCCGGGCCACGGCCTCCACCTCGGCCGCCGCACGCGGGTCGGCGGCCTGCACGGCGGTCGCCCGCAGCAGCGCGGCCGACTCGTGCGGGGCGAGCGGGGCCAGGGCGATCCGTTCCACGCCGGCCAGCCCGCCCAGGACCCGCCGGCTGGTGACCACGGCCAGGCTCTCGCCGTCGCCGGGCAGCAGTGGCCGGACCTGGGCCTCGCTGCCGGCGTTGTCGAGCACGAGCAGGCAGCGGCGTTCGCCGAGCACGGCCCGGAGCTGGCTGGACCGTTCGTCGTCGCTCTCGCCGATCTTCCGGGAGTTCACCTCGAGCACGCGCAGCAGCCGGACCAGCGCGTCGCCGACCGGCATCGGTTCCGCGTCGGTGCCCCGCAGGTCGAGGTAGAACAGGCCGTCCGGGTAGCGGTCGCGCAGCTGCTCGGCCAGCCGCACGGCCAGCGCGGTCTTGCCCAGGCCGGGCTGTCCGTGGACCACGGCCACCGGGGCCCCGCCGAGGCCGGCCAGGGCGTGCCGGCGCAGCCGGTCGAGCTCGTCGGCCCGGCCGACGAAGTCGTTGATCGCGCGGGGCAGCTCGCACAGGCGGGGCCGGCCGGCGGATCGGGTGCGCTGCTGGCGGGCGGTGTCCTCCAGGCCGGGGCCGAGCACGTCGGTGAGGGCGACCAGGGTCCGGGCCTGGGGGGCCCGGCTGTGGCCGCGTTCCATGTCGCTGATGGCCCGGGCGCTGACGCCGGACGCCTCGGCGAGCTGTTCCATGGTCAGTCCCGCGGCGCGCCGCAGTTCCCGCAGTCTGCTTCCGAACTCCGACACGGCCACACCCAAACACACCCGCACGGAAGTGCGCAGCGGCGGACATCACGTGAGTCGTAGGCATCAATCGGTATGACTCTATACATCGATATCGATCGTTGTCTTTCGTAGGGTCGGGGCATGCTGATGAAGAGAGTCGCCGCCGCCCTGGCCTTCCTGTTCGTGCTGGCCTGGGCCGTTCCGGCGCAGGCCGCGGTCCGGGTCCTGTACTACGACGCCAGCCAGGCCCAGGAGTTCGTCGCCGTCGTCAACCAGGGCGCACAGATCTGGAACAGCAAGGTCACCAACGTGCGCCTGGAACCCGTCCCGGCCGGGAAGACCCCCAACATCCGGGTGTACGCGGACAACGGCTGGCCGCGCACGTACACCTCGACGCTCGGCAACGGGTACTGGTACATGGGCCGCGAAGCGGTGAACGACGGCTACTACAAGCCGCGGATCGCCGCGCACGAGTTCGGTCACATCCTCGGGCTGCCGGACCGCCGCACCGGGCTCTGCAGTGACCTGATGTCGGGCAGCAGCGCCCCGGTGAGCTGCACGAACGCGAATCCGAGCAGCACCGAGGCGTCCACCGTCAACCGTCTGTTCGGCACCTCGGTGTCGGTGCCGGCCGCCTACTTCACGGAGCAGGCGGGGCGTGCAGCGTAAGGGTCGTCCAGACACCGACGTGGACCTGGTCGCCGTCCTTGAGGGCACGTGACTGCCCGGCGGTCAGCGGCTGGTCCTCGTCGTTGATGTACGTCCCGTTGGTCGACCCCAGGTCGGTGACCAGCCACTCCCCGTCGATGTTCAGGGTCAGCAGCGCGTGGTTGTGCGAGGCCCCGGGGTCGGAGTCGGCCAGGTCGATCTCCGGGCTGGTGCCCTTGGTCGCGCTCTTGCGCCCGATCCGCACCTGCGGCGGGGTCAGCGTGACGATCCGCTCGCCGGTGTCGGCCGGGAACGTCACACCCTCGACCTCGTTGAGCGCGAAGTAGGCGGCGTCGGCGAACATCGTCGCCGTCCACTCCCCGGCCGGGGTCTCCACCGGGGCCGGCAGCACCTCGGTGAGCTGCGGCATCTTGCCGGTGGTGTGGTCGTACCCGCAGTCCTCGCAGAACCGGGCCTGACCGGCGCGAGGGGTGCCGCAGTGCGGGCACTCCTCGCCCTTCGGCGTCGACACCGGCGGGGTGTCGACCAGGGTCGGCGCCTCGGCGGGAGCCGCGCCGCTGATGCGGGCCCCGCACGTGTCGCAGTAGTCCGCCTCGGCCGAGGCGTGCCCGTTCGGGCAGGTGAAAGTGCTCACTGCGACCGCCCGACGCGAACCGTCTTGGTGCTCTGGGTGTCCAGGGCCATCTCGTCCTCGGCGTTGACCTTGCGCCGCAGCCGGACCGTCCCGGTCGCCGCGTCCTCGATCTCCACCACCTTGGCCAGCAGTTCCTCGGTGGCGGTGTTGCCGCTGGCGTGGGCGAGCTGCGCGGCCCGGCCGAACTTGATCGTCGCGGTGGCGTCGTCGCCGGCCTCGCGGGCGACGATGCCCTCCTGGATCGCGTCGGCCAGCTCAGCCTGCCCGGTGTAGTGCGCGACCTGCCGGTTGATCCGGGTGGAGAGCGCCGTGTCCTCGGTCCACACCGCCCGGACCAGGCTCTGCGCGTGCACGGTGTCACCCTCGACCACGGAGATCCGGGCGGCCAGCATCTCGTCACCGGACTTGCCGGCCGGCACGTCGATGCAGACGTGGTAGTCGCGGCTCTCCTGACCCCACGAGCCGAGCGGGTAACGGGCCGCGCGGGGGCCGTCCTCGACCCGCTTGCCGGTCAGGTCCAGCACCTGCGGCTCGACCTGCTTGACGAACCGGACCGAGGCGTTCACCGGCGTCCAGACCTTGAGCTGCACGTCGGCGCTGGTCTTGCCCATCGCGTTGGTGATCATCTGCTCGAACGCGGCGGTCAGCCCCTCCGGGCGGGCCACGATGTCGACCGTGCCCAGCATCGCCGTGGCGATCTTGCGGAGCTCGGAGACCTTCCAGTTCGTGCCGACGCCCCGGCAGTCGCAGGCGAACCGGCCGGCGATCTGCTGGAGCACGCTCTCCAGGTAGCCGTACCGCTCGCCGTTGTCGCCGTCGGTGAGCAGGATGGCGTGCTTGATGTCGCCCGGCCGCTGGTCGAACAGCTGGTTGGCGAGCAGCAGCCAGGCCCCCATCGCGGTGCCGCCGCTGGCCTGCAGCCGGTCGACGGCCCGGATCGCGTCGGCCCGTGACTGCGGCGACGAGACGGCGAGCTCGCCCGGGGACGGGAACAGCTGCTGGGCGGTGCTGACCCCGGCGATGATGGCGAACCGGACGCCGTCGTCGATCGCGTTCACCGCCGCCTTGGCCGCCTGCCGGGCGTTCACCATCCGGCCCTCGGCCTGCATCGACCCGGACGCGTCCACGATGATGATCTCGGTGGCCTCGGCGGTCCGGCGACCGCCCTCTCCACCCGACGAGGTGACCGTGACGATCGCGTTCACCTCGCTCGCCCCCATGGCGAGATACTCGTTCTGGAAAGCCTCGGCGCTGTAGGACACAGAAGACTCCTTATGCTTCGCTGGGCTCGTCGTTCTCGGCGTCGCCGTCGGCGTCCGCCTCGGTCTGCGGTGAAACGGGCACGATGGCCACGGTGATGTTGTCGGCGCCGCCGGCCGAGTTGGCGTAGGTGACGAGCGCGCGGGCCGCCTCGAGCAACGGCCGCGACCCGGTCGCCAGTCCCAGCGCCGAACGCACGGCCTCGCCGAAGTCGACCGGGTCGGTCAGGTAGTTCCACAGTCCGTCGCTGCAGAGCACCAGGTGGCCGGGGGTGCGCGCGGTGAACGCGCCGATGTGCGGCAGGATCGGCCCGGCGTCCGCGCCCAGCCATGCGGTGATCGCGTGCGCCTTCGGGTCGTTCATCGCCACCCGCGGGTCGGCGCCCATCGCGATCACGTGCCGGGCCCACGAGTCGTCCTCGGTGAGCTGCTCGGCCGGACCGTTCTTGGTCACCCAGTAGGCGCGGCTGTCGCCGACCCAGCCGAATCCGACGTGCGGGCCGCGCACCGCGGCGGCGACGATCGTGCACGCCGGGTTGGAGGCCGTCCGCCGCGGGTCGCCGCTCTTCACCAGCTCGGCCACCGCCTGCCCGGCGCCCTGGATGGCCATCCCGACCACCTCGGCGATCGGCCGGGCCGGATCCGGCGGCTGCGCCGCATCACGATCAAGACCGGTTTCCCGTACGGGCGTGAGCCGCTCGGTCGCGTCCGCGTCGTCCCCCGCGTCCGCCTCCGGCGTCACGTCCACCGTCGTCTCGTCCGGCGCCGGCGCGGCATCCTCCGGGGCCGGCTCCTCGCGCGCGGGCCGGTCGCCCGGGTGCTGGGCGCGGGCGAGCAGCTCACCGGCCGTCTTGGCGGCGATGTCGGAGGCCACGTCCGGGTCGAACGAGGACGAGACGCCGTCGCAGACCACCACGTCGGCCGCATCCGCCCCGACGGCCAGCCACATCGCGTCCTCGTTGCGGTGGTGCCGGCGGCCCCGGTCGCTGACCGCGGCGGCCACCACGTCACCGTCGGCCTCGGTGTGGTCGCGGGGCCGGCCGGCCAGCAGGCCGCACTCCTCGCAGTACCCGTCCGGGTCGACGGCGCCGGTCGCACCGCAGTGCGGGCAGTCCCGGCCCGGGCGGCGGCCGGTTTCCGGCGCGGGGGCGGGGGCCTCGTCCGTACCGTCGATCGGGTCGGCCTCGCCCGAGGCGGAGTCGGCACCGGACGGCGCACCGTCACCGGCGGAGAATTCATCGGCGGAGCCGATGGCAGCGGTCTCGTTCAGCGGGCGCCCGCACGCCTCGCAGAACGAGGCGCCGGAGGCGCGCCCCTCGGCACAGGAGTCGCACTCGGTCAGAATCAACTTGCCTTCTCTCGGGACGGTCCCATCAGGTGCTCTTCGACTCAGGTCCGGGTCCGCGGCCGGGCCGTGTTGGCCAGGTCGACGAGACGGATCTTGTCCGGCCCGTGCGCGGCGCGGGCCATCTCCCGGTACGCGTCCTCGAGCGCGAACCGCACGTCCTTCTCCCCGGTGTCACCGGCCTGCGTACCCCCGAGCACCGCCGCCGGAATCCTCGCACCACCGCGCAACGACGCCAGCGCCTGCTCCAGCAGCTCGGCCCGGAGCTCGGCCAGCTGCGCCCGCTCCACCTCGAGACGCTCGATCAGCGCGGCCGCGTCGGTCAGCGACTTCACGTCCACCTGCGCCACCGGATGCGCCCGGACCAGCGCCCGCACGGCACCGACCTGCGAGATCGCGTACGCCGAGGAGGTGCCGGGCACCCGCTGGTAGGCCTCCACCGCACCGGCCCGGTCACCGTTGGCGAGCCGGCAACGGGCCAGCCCGGCCGCCGCCGTCGTGTACGCCGGATCGGTGCGGCTGACCACGTCGTAGTAACCGGTCGCGACCGGGTGCTTCCCGTCCAGCTCCTCGGCGAACCCGAGCGCGAGCTGCGGCGCCAGCTCGCCCGGCAGGGCCGCCCAGACCGCGTCGAACCGGGCCCGCGCGGCCGCGAAGTCCTGACCGGCCAGCGCGAGCAGCCCGTCGTACCAGGCCAGACGCCAGTCCTGACCTTCGAGGGCGGCGAACCGGTCGCGCGCCTTCCGCGCCTCGTCGAAGCTCTGGGTGCGAGCGCCCAGGTCGATCTGTGCCCGGATCGCCCGCAGCCGCACCTCGGTGGTCTCCTGCGGCGCGTGCTTGAGCAGGGCCAGCACCTCGGCCGGCTCGGTCACCGTGATCGAGGCGAGGAAACCGGCGGCCGGATCGGTCAGGTCGATCAGCGGGGTCGGCAGGTCCTGCCAGCGCGGCGCGTCCGACTTCAGATCGGTGCGCAGCTCGCCGGTGAACACCTTGGAGGCGGCCGGCTTGGGCGTGCCCTGCTCGGCCACGACCTGGCGCAGCACGCCGAGCATCTGCTCCTGCATCTCGGCCGAGTCGACGAACCGGTCGTCCGGGTGCGGGCGGGTCGCGCGGTCGACCAGCCGGTAGAACGACTCGTGCCGCTTGTAGACCTCGAACGAGTCGCGGTCGGGCAGGCTCTCCTTGAACGTGCTCTGGTAGCCGCGGAAGTCGGTGGTCAGCACGGCCAGGGTGCGGCCGATCGTGTACAGGTCGGAGGCGATCGACGGGCCGTCGGTGGCCATCTCCGGCGCCTGGAAGCCGACCGTGCCGTAGAGCGCGGCCTCCTCGTCGTCGATGTGTACGACCCCGCCGAGGTCGATCAGCTTCATCTGGTCACCGGACTGGATCACGTTGTCCGGCTTGAAGTCGCAGAAGATCAGGCCACGCTCGTGCAGGTAGGCGAAGGCCGGCATGATCTCGATCAGGTACTCCAGGGCCTGGTCGAGCGGCAGCGGATCGGCGTCCCCGCCGTTGGCGTCACGGCGCTGCTTGAGCATGTCCTTGAGCGACTTGCCGCCGACGTACTCCATCACGATGTAGCCGGCGCCGTCGTGCTCGCAGAAGTTGTAGATCTTGACGATGTTCGGGTGCTCGACCTCGGCCAGGAACCGCTGCTCGGCCAGGGCAGCGGCCAGCGCGTCCTCGTCGGCCGAGTTCAGCAGACCCTTCAGGACCACCCAGCGCTTGGACACGTTCAGGTCGATGGCCAGGTAGACCCAGCCCAGGCCGCCGTGGGCCAGGGCGCCGGCCACCTCGTACTGCCCGCCGACGATGTCGCCCTTGACCAGCTTGGGCGTGAAGTTGAAACCCTCGCCGCAGTGCGGGCAGAAACCGGAGGTGCGGCCCGGGCGGTCACCGCGGGACCGGCCGACCGGGTTGTTGCACTTGGCGCAGTAGCGCTTCGACTCCGGAACCTCCGGATCGGCCATCAGGGTGCTGGCCGGGTCGACCTTGGCGATCGGGGCGATCTCGACCAGGCCGCTGCCGAAGCGACGACTTGAGCCCGTGCGGCCGCTTCCGCGGCGACTTCCACCGGTACGGGTGGACAACGCGCCGGTGCCGGTGGTGCGCGACGAGCTCTGGGTGTTGGTCGTGTCGGTCCGCTGCTTCGGGATCGGGGCGTTGCTCGTGCTCACCGGCGTGCTGTTCCGGTTGGCCGGGGCCAGCCCGCAGGTGTCGCAGTAGCCGTCCTCGATCGTGCCGTCGCAGCCGTCGCGTCGGCAATCGGTGGTGGCGGCGATCGGCGGCGTACTTGTCGGTTGCGCGTTCTGCGCCGGTTGCGCGGCCTTGGCCGGGGCGAGCCCGCAGGTGTCGCAGTAGCCGTCTTCGATGGTCCCGGGACAGTTCCGCTGGCATTTCATGACCGGGCATCCCTTGCGATCGTGGCGGTCAGCATTTCCTGGTACGCGTTCACGGCCGCGCGAGCCTGCTCCAGCTCGCACGGCGCGGTGTGCAGAAGAGCGCGGGCCCGGTCGGCGAGCGGGGTCAGGCTCGGGTGCTCGCTCAGCCCGTGCCGCAGCGCCTTGGCCTGGTAGGCGCTCAGCCGGCCGCGCAGCTCGCCGCGGTCGGCCAGCAGCCGCTCGTTGTGGGCGCGGACGACCGCGAGCGCGGCCAGCCGCTCCTGCGCCTCCCGGCTCCAGCGGGCCAGCGGCGGACTGACCAGCGCCCACTGCCCGGCCAGGGCCAGCGCCTCGACCGCGGCCAGGTCGGGGCGCAGATTCAGCTTGCGGACACCGGCGATCTGCGACGGCGGGAAACGGCCGTCCACCCGCTCGCGGGCCTCACTGGCGGCGCGTTCGGCCTTGTCCAGCTCGTCGGCCCGGGCGCGGGCCTCGGCCAGCCGCCGGGTCAGCGAGTCGCGCAGCTCCACGGCCGAGGTGCGTTCGGCGTCGGCCCGGTCGATCAGGGCCCGGACGCGGTCGAGCACCGACGGGTCGGCGCCGAGCGGATCGCCCGCGAGAGTGCCGGTCAGGTCGCCGAGCAGCCGGTCGGCCTGATTCAGCAGCGCGGCCGGGGCGCCCGCGTCCCGGGCCCGCTTCAGCGCGGCGGCCACGTCGCCGGCCGCCGGCAACAGCCGCTGCCAGGCGTCGGCGGCCCGGGTCGCGACGTCGATGGCGACGGTGAACGAGCGCTCCATCGCGGCCAGCAACTCGGCCGGCGAGCAGGTGGTGGTCACCTGGCCGGCGCCGAGCAGCCCGCGCTGGGCCAGCGGCACGGTGGTGGTGGAGAGCAGGATCGACGGGCCGAGCACCTCGTGCACGAACTTGGCCCGGTCGCTGTCGCTGAGCCGCCGCTGGCCGCGCAACGACTGGGCCCGCGCGATCGACTCGGAGAGCAGGCGGAACCCGTCCCAGAGCGTGGCCAGCGCCGCGCTCGCGTCCGCCCACTCGGTCGCGGTGCGCCCGGTCAGCGTCTTGCTGTCCAGGTCGTGGCGGGCCGGCAGCTGGTCGAGCTCGACCAGGTTGCGCGACATCGCCTCGACCGCGGTCTCGAGGCGGGCCAGCTCGGCGTCGGCGGGGGCTACCGAGGGGGCCGTCATTGGTACTGCGCCGCCGGTGGCTTCGGGGCCGTGCCGCCCAGCCACTTCTCGTAGGTCTTCGCCCAGGTGCCGTCCTGCTGGGCCTTGGCCAGCACGGCGTTGACGAACTGGGTGAACTCCCGATGCTGCTTGTTGATGGCCATACCGTACGGCTCCTGGGTGAACCGGTCGCCGATCACCTTCGCGTACGGATCCTGGGCGGCCATCCCGGCCAGGATGGTGTCGTCGGTGGAGATGGCGTCCACCTCGTTCTGCTGGAACGCCACCAGACAGTCGCCGAAACTCGCCTTGGCCACCGCGACCGGGGGCGGATCGCTCTTCACCTCGCCGATGTTGTCGTACGACGTCGAGCCGGCCGCCGAGCAGACCTTCTGCCCGCCCAGGTCGGTGATGCTCTTGGCCGGCGAGTCCTTCTTGACCAGCGCCTTCTGGCCGGCCTCATAGTAGATCGCGGAGAAGTCGACGTCCTTCCAGCGGACGCAGTTCGCGGTCATCGTGTCGGCGACCAGGTCGACGTCGCCCTTGAGCACGGCGTTGACCCGCTGGTCGTACCCGATGACCTTGATCTGAAGTTTGTCCGGGTCGCCGAAGATCGCCTGGGCGATCATCCGGCCCATGTCGACGTCGAAACCCTCGACCTTGCCGGTGAACGGATTGCGCGAACTGAACAGCAGGGTGTCCTGGCTGGTGCCGAGGATGACCCGGCCGCGCTTCTGGATCTCGGCCATCCAGGTGCCCGCGGGCATCTTCCCGGCCGCCGGCAGCGCGCCGGTCGGACGGATGCTGGCCCGCGGATTGCAGTTGGCCGGGGTGGCCTGCGGGGTGGGGGACTGGCCCGGCGCGGCACCGGTCGCGCCCGTGGTGGGCTGGGCGTCGTAGCGCTGGGAGGAATCGCCCGAGCAGGCGGCCGTGCCGAGCAGGAGGGTCACGACGGCCGCGACCGGGACCAGGCGGCTCTTGAAGCGGGCGCTCATCGGTACTCCTCCAGGCGGGCGCGGATGCCGATCACGGCGAGGGCGCAGGCCCCCAGGGCGAGGAGCGGGCCCATCAGGGTCAGCAGGTCCAGCCAATCGCCGGCCGCCCCGATCTCCTCGGTGAAAGCGGCCTTGCGGTTGTCGATCGCGCTGTCCAGCGTCGTCGTCACCTGATTGAACTGCTGGGCCGCGTCGTCGCTGATCGCCTTGGCGACCGCGCCGTCGTAGTCACCGTCCTGGTCCAGCTTGCGCACCCCGGCGTGGATGTCCAGGTAGGCCCGGTGCTGGCCGTCGGCCCGATCGGCGAAGGACCGCACCTGGGCCAGCCGCGCGTCGTCGAAGTCGATGGCGTCACTGGCCCGCTGGAAGTCGGCCTCTTTGTCGTTCGACCCGTGCGCGGCCAGCGTCAACGCCTCGTCGGCCCGCTCGGTCAGCACCAGGATGCGGATCTCGGCCAGCGCCTCGACCGGCCGGGAACCCTTGATCGCGGCGTCGTCCAGATGGCTGCGCTGGTTGGCGAAGACCGACACGGTCATCAGGGCCAGCAGCGCGAACAGGCCGGTCGCGGCGACCAGCGGGACGTTGAACGTGCGGTGCGTGGTGCGGCTCAGATAACCCTGACTCCACAGCAGCGCGACACCCAGCGAGACGACCAGCACCAGCAACAGGATCAGCCACCAGGTGCCGCGGGCCGCGTCGTACCCCGAGTCGATCTCGTCGGAGGCGATCCGGAACAGCGCCTGCGCCTGCGGCTGCAACGTCTCCCGGTTCAGCTGGGAGGCGGCCGACAGGTACGACGCGCCGAGCGGCAGCCCCTGACGGTTGTCGGCCCGGGCGGTGGCGACCAGCGCCGCATACTTGGCCAGGCCAGTGGCGAGCGCCTCGACCGCGTGACTCGCCTCGCTATCGTCCGGGACCAGCCGGGCCGCGCTGGTCAGCGACGTGCCGGCGCGGGCCAGATCCGCGTTGTAGCGATCGGTCAGCTTCGTCGGCTCCAGGCCGCCGGCCAGGAACGCCTGAGCGGCCGTGGTGTCGGCGTCGGCCAGCGCCGAATAGATCGTCTCGGCCTCGGCCAGCAGCGGCTGGGAACGGTTGCCGAGCTCGGCCGTGCCGGTGCTCGCGGCGTGCGCCGTCAGACCGGTGACCAGGCCGGTGAGCAGGCCCAGGACGAGCAGGACGGCCAGGATCAGCTGCAGGCGGCCGGGGGAGGTGTGCCGCAGGCCGGCAACCCGGTGCAGGACGCCGCTCGGGGGCGGCGCATAGGCCGCGGCCGGTGGGGTCCTCTGCGCCAGGGCTGTGGTCACGCGTGCCTCCTGTACGCCGGGGGTGCCTGCCCGTCCACTGTGCGTCACGGACGCAAGTGATCTCGGTCGGCTCTCGGTGATCCCGCCGGACTTTCGTGGGTGCGAGTCTAAAGACCAGGGACGCCCGGCGGGATAACCGCCGGGCGTCGCTTTCGCTGCCTTTCGGGTGCTGATCAGCTCAGCTCGCGTTTGAGCAGCTTGCCGGTCGCGGTCATCGGCAGCGCCTCGACGATCTTGACGATCCGCGGGTACTTGTACGAGGCCATCTGCTCCTTGCCCCACGCGACCAGTTCGTCCTCGGTGACCGTGGCGCCCGGATTCAGGATCACGAACGCCTTGACCTCCTCGCCGTGGCTGGCGTGCGGCACCCCGATCACCGCGGCCAGCGACACCGCCTCGTGGGTGATCAGAACCTCCTCGATCTCCCGCGGGTAGACGTTGAAGCCACCCCGGATGATCATGTCCTTGGCCCGGTCGACGATGTAGTAGAAGCCGTCCTTGTCCCGTCGGGCCAGGTCACCGGTGCGGAACCAGCCGTTGCGCATCACCTCGGCGGTCGCCTCGGGCCGGTTGTAGTAGCCGTTCATGATGTTGTGCCCGCGCACCGCGACCTCGCCGATCTCGTCGACGCCGCCGACCGTGTTCCACTCCGGGTCGATCAGCTTCACCTCGACACCCCAGATCGGGATACCGATCGAACCCGGGCGCGGCTCGCCGTCCGGATCGCTGAACGTGGCCACCGGGGACGTCTCGGACAGGCCGTACCCCTCGAGAATCGTGACCCCGAAGCGCTCCTTGACCGCTTTGATGATCTCGACCGGCAGGCTCGAACCGCCGGAGACCGCGACCCGCATGTTGGCCGCGATCCGCTCCACGTCGACGTTCTCGTTCGTGCCGAGCGCGTTCAGCAGACCCCAGTACATGGTCGGGACGCCGGCGAAGAACGTCACGTTCTCGCTCTGCAACAGCTGCACGGCCGCGTTCGCGTCGAAACGCGGCAGCAGCACCAGCGTCGCCGCGACCGAGAAACCGGCGTTCATGTTGACCGTCGAACCGAACGAGTGGAACAACGGCAGCACCAGCAGATGCGTGTCGGTGGCCGGCTGCGAACTGAACAGCCGGTTGCAGGTCAGCGCGTTGAGCACCAGATTCGAGTGGGACAGCTCGGCGCCCTTGGCCTGACCGGTCGTGCCACTGGTGTACAGGATCACGGCGGCGTCCGTCTCGGCGCGCAGCACGGTCTCGAACACCGGGCCGTGACCGGCCAGCGCCTGCCCGAGCGTCTCCGCCCCGGCGATCGGGGAAACGGCCGCCGGGTCGGCGGTGACCAGGAAGAAATGCTCGCAGCCGGCCGCGCCCTCGAAACCCGCATGCCCCTCGGCGCCCATCGGCAGCTCGGGGGTGCCCTGGAAACAGAAGTACGCCTTCGCCTCGGAATCGTTCAGGTGATACGTGATCTCGCGGGCCTTGAGCAGCACGTTCAGCGGGACGACGACCGCGCCGGCCTTCAGGATCCCGTAGTAGATCACCGGGAAGTACGGCAGGTTCGGGCAGGACAACGCGACCTTGTCGCCGGGCTGGATGCCCCGGGCCACCAGCATGGCCGCCACCTGGTTCGCCGCCGCGTCCACCTGCGCGTAGGTGAGGCGCTGCGGGCCGAGCACCACCGCGGCGCGGTCCGGGTAGCGGCGGGCGCTGTCCTCCAGCAGGACGGAGAGGTTGAGCATCCGGTGGAATCCCTTCGAATGATGCCTGTGGCGGCGCTTGTCGCTCTGCTCGCGCGCTTCCGCGCACGCGCGCTGTGACGGTGGTCTCATCCCAACACGTGTTCGGGTCCGGCGGAACCCACCGTTTCGTCATCGTTTCTTCGAAGCGACAGACTGTTTTCCTGCCCGGATTCGTCAGGTCGCCGGGTTTCGCGCCGATGGCTCCGACGTGGGAATTCCGGTGATGGATGCGGTGCACGTCGGTCGTCAACCGATCTTTGACGCCTCGGGCGCCGTCGTCGCGTACGAGCTGCTCTTCCGCGGCCGCATGGACGATGTCGCGTCCGGCCGGCAGGACACATATGCCACCAGTACGGTCATGATCAACGCGTTCACCGAGTTCGGCATCGCCGAGGTGGCCGGGAATCGGCCGTGCTTCATCAACCTCACCCGCGAGTTCGTGACCGGACGGCTGCCCTTGCCGTTCGGCCCCGAGCAGGTGGTCCTCGAGGTTCTGGAAACCGTCACGGTGGACGACGAGGTGATCGAAGGGATCACCTCGCTGGCCGAGGCCGGATACCGGATCGCCCTGGACGACTTCGTCTGGGGATCCGGGCACGAGCAGCTGCTCGGGCTGGCCTCCTACGTCAAGCTCGACCTCCTCGACGGCGACCTGAGCCGGCTCGACGAGATCGTCGCCGCGTGCCGCCAGTTCGCCGGCATCCAACTGGTCGCCGAACGGCTGGAGACCGACGTCCAGATCGCGATCGCCGACAAGTACGGCATGGAACTTCGCCAGGGGTACGCGCTGAGCCGCCCCCAGGTGCTGACCGCGCCCAGCCTGTCGCCGTCCCGGCTGCGCCGCCTCGAACTGGTCGCCGCCCTGATGTCCCCGGACGTCCAACTCGAGAAGATCACCTCGATCATCGTCAGCGACCCGGCCCTGGCCATGCGGGTCCTCCGCGTCAGCAACTCGGTCGCGGCCGGCGTGGTCAGCCGCATCTCCTCGGTCCGCCAGGCCGTCATGCTGGTCGGCCTGACCCGGATCCGCCGCTGGGCCACCCTCATGGTGGTCGACGACGTCGCCGAGGCCCCGGAGGAGCAGCTGCTCACCGCCCTCACCCAGGCCCGCCTCTGCGAGAACCTGGCCGCCCGCTTCGGCGCCGACCCGGGCGCCGCCTTCGTGGCCGGCCTGGTCACCGGCATGGGCCGCCTGATGGGCTTCACGTCGGAGCAGATGGTCGAGCACCTGCCGTTGACCGCGGACGTCTCGGACGCCCTCACCCACGGCACCGGCCGCCTCGGCCAGGTCCTGAACGCGGTCCGCGCCTACGAAGCCGGCGAACCCGGTTCCGAAGACCTCGCGGTACCGGCCCTCGACGCCATGCGCTGGTCCACCCGCACCCTCACCGCCGCCCACCGCTTCAACCCCAAACGCCGCCGCTGACCCACCCCCAACCCACTCGGCCCAGCCCAGCCCAGTTCGTGCCCGGCCCAGTTCGTGCCCGGCCCAGTTCGTGCCCGGCCCGGCTCAGCCCGGCCCGGCCCGGCTCAGCCCGGCCCGGCCCGGCTCAGCCCGGCCCGGCTCAGCCCGGCCGGCCCAGCTCGCGGCCGGCCCAGCCGGGCCCAGCCAGCTTGTGCCCGTCCAGCCCCGGCCAGCCCCGGCCAGCCCCGGCCCGGCCGGTCTGTGCTCGGCTAGGCTCGTGCCAGGCCCCGCACGTCCTCAGCGTGGCCCGTGCCAGGCCCAACCCCGGCCCCGGCTCGGCCCGATCCGAGCTGCGCCGAGGGCCGGCCGTGTTCGATCCGGCCTGCCGTTATCCACCTGCCCGGTTTCGGTGAGGCGGTTCAGTGCGCCAGGGCGGTGCGGCGCAGCACCGGCACCGCCGTCGCGGCCACGGCGAGCAGCGCGCACAACGCGGCCACCCCGAGCGCCGCGCTCCACGGGATGATCAATGCCACCTCCCTCCCGAGCTCGTCCTCGACCGCGGCGCGCACCCCGAACAGCGAGAACCCGCCGACCGCGCCACCCAGCAGCGCCCCCACGAGCGTCGCGAGCAGCGCCTCCGCCGTGGTGACACGCAGCACCTGCCCGAGCCCGGCGCCGGCCAGCCGCAGCGCCCGGAACTCGGGCCGCCGCGCCGCCGTGGCCATCAGCAGCGTGTTCGACACCGCGATCGCCGTGTACCCCGCGGTCAGCCCGATCAGCACCCAGAGGAACAGGTCGACCAGATCGCCCTCCTCGGCCACCTGCTCGCGCCCGTAGTCCCGCGCCGTCATCACCCGGGCCCCGGCCACCGCCCGCGGCTCCCCGTCGAGCACGACGAGATCGGTCAGAGCGTCAGGATCGTGGCGCCGCACGAGATCCCGTGGAAGAACC
This sequence comes from Actinoplanes sp. HUAS TT8, assembly GCF_051380535.1. Lineage (NCBI taxonomy): Bacteria > Bacillati > Actinomycetota > Actinomycetes > Micromonosporales > Micromonosporaceae > Actinoplanes > Actinoplanes sp. HUAS TT8. The sequence goes on from NZ_CP195646.1 coordinate 1,385,470, forward strand.
ACGGGTGCCGCGGCATCAGCGTCGATCTTCCGTACCTCAAGCGAAGTGACCGTGCCGTCAGCGAACCGCAATGTGATCGGCGACCCGGCCGAGGCACCGACCGTCTCGGCGGCCTCCGGTGTGAGCGTGACCAGCGCGCCGTCGACACCCACAGCCTCCTCACCGGTGATCCTCGCCCCGTCCCGGCCCAGCCCCGGTTCGCCCAGCCCCGGTTCGCCCAGCCCCCGTTCGCCCAGACCCGAATCGTCCAGCCCAGGATCGCCCAGCCCAGGATCGACCGGACCTGGCTCGCCCCGACCGTGCTCGACCAGGATGTGGGTGGACAGCCGCGAACTGCCGTGCTGAGCGCGAACGGCGGCCTCGCCCAGCCCAGGCGTGCCGTCCGGTGCCAGCACGGTCGCGGCCGGGATCGCCGCGGCCTCGTCGATCCCCTCCGCCTCGTCGATCGTCGCGGTCATCCCGGTCAGAAGTACCGTCATCCCGACTGTGACCAGCACCGGCGCCGCCGTCGAAGCGACCCGCCGAACACCGGTCAACGTGCCCTCCCGAACCACCATCCCGGTCGCCGAACCCCGCCACGGCCCGGTCACCATCCGCACCAGCGGCCCGATCACCACCGGTGCGAGCAATGCTCCCGCGGTCAGCAGCAGCATCGCGGCGCCCAGCCCGGCGGTGGTCTTGGACGCCGTCGCCATCGACGGCATCGCGGCCAGCAGCGCTGCCCCGAGCGCGACGCTGATCAGCCCGAACACCCACCGTGCGGGCGTCATCGCCCGGGTCTCGGCCGCCGCGTCCCGCAGGGCCGCCAACGGCGGAACCCGGCTGGCCCGGCGGGCCGCCACCGCCACTCCGACCAGCGCGACCACCAGGCCGAGCAGAACAGCGCCTCCGGCCGCGAGCGGTTGCCAGGTCACCTCGAACCCGGGCGGCTCCAGGCCGAGGTCGGTCATCGGCCCGGCCAGCAACGGAGCCAGCGCGGTACCCAGCGGCGCACCGACCAACCCCGCCAGCAGCGCCACGAGCGCGGTCTCGGCGTACATCATCCGGCGCACCTGCCCCGGCGTCGCACCCGCCGCCCGCAGAAGACCCAGCTCACGCCGTCGCTGCGCGGCGGTCAGCGCACACGTCGAGGCGACCACGAACACCGTGGCAAAGGCACCCAGAGTGACCATCGCGATCAGCAACTGCGCCCCGAGCCACCGGATCCGGGTGACCGCCGCCGGCTCCAGAACGGCCCGATCCGACCCGGCACGGACCGTTCCGGCCGCGCCGATCAGGGCTTGCGCCGCGTCCGCCACTTGCGCTTGATCCCCGGTCACGGTCAGACCCATGGCGCGTACGCCGGAGGCCCGCGCCAAGGCATCGCCGTCCGTCACGTAATAACCGGGGCCGTCGGTCGTCCCGGTGATCCTCCACGTCTCCGGCCCGGCCGCGGTCAGCACCGCGACGGTGTCGCCGGGGGCCAGGCCGGTCCCGGTCACGCTGAGGACCACCTCACCCCTTCTGGCGGGGGCGGTGCCCGAGGTCAGCCGGTAACCGCCGAGTGCCGCCGACGACCAGGCGTGGCCGTCCAGCCGCGCCGACCCGTGATCCTCGGTGCCCTGTCGCTGCACGTAGAAGAACGGATCGGGGATCGCAGCGGTGATCCGTGGATCCTGCCGGAGTTTCGCCGACACCTCGGCCAGCTCGGCCGGGGTCCACGAACGGATCTCCGGCTCGCCGTAGTCGTTCGTGCCCACCGACGGCGCCTGCACCGCGATCGGGGACGCCCGGTACCGCTCGGGCGGTCGAGGCTGCGAGGAGAGGTACAGCGTCACCGAGCCGGCCACCACGGCCACTCCCAGCGCAATCGCCACGAACGTGCCGGCGAAGCTCGCGAACCGGTGCCGGACCATCGCCCAGGCCGTCATCGGGCCGACTCCTCGAGCCGGGCGGTGTGGACCGCGATCTTCTCCGCCCCGACCGGGCCGGTCAGGTCGTCGACCACCCGGCCGTCGGCCAGGAACAACACCCGATCGGCGTGCGCCGCGGCCACCGGGTCATGGGTGACCATCACGATGGTCTGGCCGTGCCGGTCGACCGCGGACCGCAGCAGGCGCAGCACCTCGGCCCCGGACCGAGCGTCGAGCGCGCCGGTCGGCTCGTCTGCGAAGATCACCGCGGGCCGGGTGACCAGGGCACGGGCGATCGCCACCCGCTGCTGCTGGCCGCCGGAGAGCTCCGAGGGTCGATGGCCGGCCCGCTCGGCGAGACCCACCTCACCCAGCATCGCGGCCACCTCGCCCGGACGCGGTCTCCGGCCGGCCAGGCGCAGCGGAAGCACCACGTTCTGGGCCGCGGTCAGGGCCGGGATCAGGTTGAACGCCTGGAAGACGAAGCCGACCCGGCTGCGCCGCAACCTGGTGAGCGCCCGCTCGCCCAGGCTCCCGATCGGCACGCCGTCGATCAGAACCTCGCCGGCCGTCACCCGGTCGAGCCCGGCCGCGCAGTGAAGAAAGGTGGACTTGCCGGAGCCGGACGGGCCCATCACGGCGGTGAACGTGCCCGGGGAGAACCGTGCGTCCACGCCGTCGAGCGCGGTCACCGCGCTGTCGGCCTGGCCGTAGCGTTTGGTGACCGCACGCATCTCCACGGCGGCTGTGTCTGCTCGCGTCGTCATGGGCATCAGCCAACCGGTTCGCGAGGCCCGGCACATTCACGCAGGGGTGAGGTTCGAAGGTAACGCCAGCACTACTGTCGGCGGCCCGCCGCGGCGGTACCGTGCCCCACATGCCGGTTCGCAACCCGCTCGATGCGCTCACTCTCCGGCCGACCGAGTTCCTGCGCTCGGCCTGGCCGTGGCGCTCACTTGTCTATCTCAGCGGTGGTGCCGTCCTCGGGTTCGCCACCGTACTCGCTGCCCTCGCGCTCATCCTGGTCGGCGCGGTGCTGTCGATCGTCGCGATCGGCCTGGCCTGCTATGTGGCGATGATCCTCTCCGGCGTCGTGGTGGCCCGGATGGAGCGTCGTCGCCTGCGCCTGGTCGATCTGGACGAGCTGCCCGACCCGCATCGGCCGGTTCCCGAGCCCGGTGTCCGGGCCTGGCTGAGGACACGGCTGCGGGAGCAGGCCACCTGGCGCGAGCTGGGCTACGCGACAGTGTCGGCCGGTCTGCTCTGCTGGATGGACTCGTTGGTCGTCGGTGCCGTTTTCTACGTGGTGGGTGCGACCTTCGGGGCGCCGTTCTACATGACCGACGAACCGATGGCCAACCGGCTCGCGCTGGCCGTGGCCGGCGTGCCGCTGACGCTGGTGCTGGCCTGGCCGGTGACCGCGTGGGCCGGGGCTCGGGCCGCGATGGCCCGGGCGATCCTGGCCCCGCGGGCGCACGACGCCGCCGAGAGGCTGATCGAGGTGACCCGGTCCCGGGCCCGCCTGGTCGACGCGTTCGAGGTGGAGAGACGCCGGATCGAGCGCGATCTCCACGACGGCGCCCAGCAGCGGATGGTGGCGATGAACATCCAGCTCGGCATGGCCAGACTGGAGCTGCCACCCGGTAGTCCGGCGGAGAAATACCTGGTCGAGGCGCAGAGCTTGGCCAAACAGGCGCTGACCGAGATCCGCGAGCTGATCCGGGGTGTGCATCCCAAGGTGCTCACCGACCGGGGCCTGGCCGCGGCGGCCGGTGAGGTGGCCTCGACCGTGCCGTTGCCGGTCGACCTGACGTTCACGCTGCCCGGGCGCCTGTCGGCGGCGCTGGAGGTCACCGCGTACTTCGTGATCGTGGAGGCTCTGACGAACGTGACGAAACACAGCGGCGCCACCCGGGCGAGCGTGTCCGGCCGGGTCGACCAGGGTCGCCTGATCGTCGAGGTCCGCGACGACGGCCGTGGCGGCGCCGATCCGGCCGGGGGCTCGGGGCTGCTCGGCCTGGCTGATCGCGTTGCCGTCCTCGACGGCACGGTCGCGATCGCCAGCCCACCCGGCGGCCCCACAGCCCTGCGGGTCGAGATCCCCGTCCCACCGGACGAGTCGCCGCCGCTGACGTCGGTCCGCGCCGGCCAGACCGCAGGGGCACGCGCATGAGCAGCGAATACCGCACCCACGGACTGGGCCGGCCGGATTCCCGGCTTCCGTTCCGCGCTGATGCCAACGCCGACGCCGACGCCGACGCCGACGCCAACGCCGACGCCAACGCCCGCGCCCGCGCAGACGCCCGCGCCCGCGCAGACGCCCGCGTCGGCGTCGGCGCCCGCGAGGGCCAGATCTTGGGGGTGGGCGCATGAGCGGCGAATACGGCGCTTGGAAACCGGGTTCGGCGGATTCCGGATCTCCGGTCGGCGGGGCGGCCGGATCTCCGGCTTGGACTCCGGCCGGTGGTGCGGGCGCTGCCGATGGTGCCGGTGTGGGCGCTGCCGGTGGTGCGGGTGGTGCCGGGGTGGGCGCTGCCGGTGTGGGCGCTGCTGGTGTGGGCGCTGCTGGTGGTGCGGGGAGTGCCGTGGTGGGCGTTGCGGGCGGTGCCGGGGCGGGCGCTGCTGGTGGTGCGGGTGGTGCCGGGGCGGGCGTTGCTGGACCGGCGGGCATTGCCGGCGGGGGTCTGCGGGTGGTCATCGCGGAGGACGGGGTGATTTTCCGGGAGGGTGTCGCGGGGGTGCTGCAGCGGTTCGGGCATGAGGCGGTGGCGGCGGTCGGTGACGCCGACGAGCTGGTGAAGGCGGTCGCCGAGCACAAGCCCGACGTGGTGGTCACCGACGTGCGGATGCCGCCGGGGTACAGCGACGAGGGGCTTCAGGCGGCGCTCGCGCTGCGGACCGAGAATCCGCGGCTGCCGGTGCTGGTGCTGAGTCAGTACGTCGAGCAGACCTATGCGCGTGAGCTGCTCGACTCCGGGCAGTCGGGCGGGCTCGGATATCTGCTCAAGGACCGGGTCGGTGAGGTGACCGAGTTCATCGACGCGCTGATTGCGGTGGCGGGCGGGCGGACGGTGGTGGACCCGGAAGTGGTCCGGCAGCTGTTGTCCCGGCGGCGGGATCCGCTGAACCGGCTCACCGTTCGCGAACGGGAGGTGCTGGGGCTGATGGCCGAGGGCCGGTCGAACGCGGCGATCGCCCGGGAGCTCAGGGTCACCGACGCGGCGGTGGCCAAGCACATCAACAGCCTGCTGACCAAACTGGACCTGCCACCCGACGCGGACGATCACCGGCGGGTCCGGGCGGTTCTGGCCTACCTACGCGGTTGAGGGGGTGCTCCGGTTCACGGCTGTTTCGAGAAGACCGCCAGTTCAGGATGGCTTGTTAATTGAACAGTGACTATTGATTACGGCGGTGACGCCGGGCAGGCTGAGCCCGTTCGTTACTCGCGGGTAGGCCGCCGCGGTGTGCGGGGGAGTGTTTGCGCAGCGTTGATCCGGGCGCTGCCTGATGGCCCCTCGGGCACCGGACGGGGATGCGGAAATCCCTCGTAACGATCATCCCCGATCGATGTACGAAGGAGTTCGGCCCATGGTTTCCCCGACCAATCCCCCCGAGCCCACCCCCACCCGGTCCGGCCGGTGGGCCTTCGGCCGGGCCGCGCGGCGGTCGGCGATCGTCGCCGGCAGTGCGCTCGCCCTGGTTGTTGCCGCGGCCACGCCGGCGCTCGCCGCGCCGCCGACCAAGCTGCCCGGTAACGCCGAGGCGATCGAGACGAAGTGGCAGCCGGCGTACGACTACGACACCGACGGCTGCTACCCGACGCCGGCGATCGGACCGACCGGCACGGTCAACGGCGGGCTCAAGCCGACCGGCTCGCTCAGCGGTGACTGCCACGACACGGCCGACCTGGACAACACCAACGGCTACTCGCGGTACAAGTGCAACAACGGGTGGTGCGCCATCGCGTACGGGCTCTACTTCGAGAAGGACCAGGCCCTGGCCAACAGCTCGATCGGCGGGCACCGCCACGACTGGGAGCACGTCGTCGTCTGGACCCAGAACGACGTCGCGAAGTACGTGTCGACCTCGAATCACGGGGACTTCACGATCTACGCGGCGAGCAGCGTGATCTGGACCGGCAACCACCCGAAGATCGTCTATCACAAGGACGGCGCGAGTACGCACTGCTTCCGGCTCGCCAACTCCGGCGACGAGCCGCCGGAGAATGCGTACCACACCTGGCAGTATCCGACGCTTGTCGGCTGGAACGGGTTCCCGTCGGCGGGGATCCGCACCACGCTCAGTGACTACGACTTCGGCAGCGCCAACTTCGGACTCAAGGATGCGAACTTCGTCGGCCTGATCACCGAGGCGATGCCCTCCGGCATCACCTTCAACCCGGCGGCCTGACGAGAACGACGGGTGCGGGGCGGGCCGGACGACTCCGGCCCGCCCCGGCTTCAGGCGGTGATACTTCGGGCCGCCATGTCTGACCTGGCGACCCTTCGGGCGGTGGCGCTTGAGTTGGCGGTGGCGCCGATCGCGGTAGGGGCGTCTGAGCGGCGCTGGTCAAGGCAGCGCGCCGGTCAAGGCAGCGCGCCGGTCAAGGCAGCGCGCCGGTCAAGGTGTGAGCGCTGATCGCGGTAGGGGGTCCGGGCGGCGCGGCTCGGGGCCGGGTTTGCGTGGGGGCTTCAGGCGACGTCGGCGGTGTGCAGGGCATCGGCCTGTTCGCCGAGGAGGGTGTTGCGGCCGTTGCGCTTGGCGGCGTACATGATGCGGTCGGCCAGGGCGACCAACCGCTCGCCGGAGGCGGGCGGGTCGAGGAAGGCCACCGCGCCCACGCTGAAGCCGACCCGCGGGGAGTCGGTGGCGGTCGCCGACAGCAGCGCGGCGTGCAGGCGGCGTAGGCGGTCCATGGCGTCGTCGAGTCCGGTTCCGGGCAGGAGCACGGCGAACTCGTCGCCGCCGAGGCGGGCGACCCGGTCGGCCGGGTGCAGCGTTTCCGACATCACCCGGCCGACGGCGGCCAGGATCGCGTCGCCGGCCGCGTGGCCGTGGGCGTCGTTGACCGCTTTGAAGCCGTCGACGTCCAGGTAGGCCGCGGTCAGCGGTTCCCCGGAGTGCCACATCCGCTCGATCTCCTCGTTGGTCGCCTCGCGGAACGCGCGGCCGTTCGGCAGACCGGTCAGCGGGTCGGTGCGGGACAGGTCGCGTTCCTCGGCGAGCCGCGCCGACAGGTGACTGACCAGCGCGCCGATGACCCAGAGCACGATGAATCGGGCGATCAAATTCCAGACCGGAATAAAGGCATGGACGTACGGGCCGTGGGGGATGACCTCGATCAACGTCCACGCGGCGGCGGCCAGGGCGGCGAACGTGGTGCTGGCCCGCCGCCCGGCGGTCGCGGCCACGAACACCGGCAGCAGGTAGCCGACCGCGATCGACACGTCCTTGCCGGTCACGTAGTCGACCACGCCGATCACGGCGATCAACAGCAGCGCGCTCGTCGTCAGCCACCGCCCGGGCAGCCGGGCGAGCCGCTCGACGATCGACGCCAATGACGCCCCGCCGGGCGAGGCGCCCCGTCCCTGGTCAGGCACTCTGCTCTGCACGCCGGAAGTCATCGGCCGCACCCCGACCCACCTGAGACGGCCCTGAGTTGGCAAACGGTGAGCATCGGCCGGCCCCCGCCGTGCTCGTCTTGGCGAGCGCAGGGTCAGCGCGTCTCGGTGCAGGGCCCCGGCATGGGCCGGCATGGGGCGGCATGGGCCGGCATGGGGCGGCATGGGCCGGCATGGGCCGGCATGGGCGGGGCGGCGGATCGGCTATCGCTCGGTGACGGCGGTGATGGTGGCCAGGAGACCGGCGACCAGGTCGTAGCGGTCGCGGGGGACAACCCGCACGATCCCGGCCGGTTCCGGCGGCGGCCCCAGGGGAGCAGGGTTTCCGTGGTACGGAGGCAGGGCCGCGACCTGGGTCATCACCGGCGCGGGGAAGTGGAACCGCCCGGTGTCCCGCGAACCGGCCAGGTACAGCGTGGCGTCGATGCCGGCCGGTGTGTCCGGGGACCAGCCCGGGAACACGGTCTTGAACTCGGCGTACCCGTGCGGGTCGGTGACCTGGGCCCCGCAGACCAGCGGATCGGACGGGTCCGGCGCCAGATGGGAGATCTCCAGGACGGCACCGGGTAACGGCCGGTCGACCGCGTCCAGCATACGGATCCGCAGCATCATCGGAACGCCCGCCTCCGCGGGCGCCAACTCTCGCCGCACCGCGAAGCGCCTCTCCACCGGGCGCCCGTCCGAGCCCAGAGCCGAAGCCGAGCCTGAGCCCAGAGCCGAAGCCGAGCCCGAGATCGAGCCCGGAGCTGAGCCGGCCGAAGCCGATGCCGAGCCGGATACCGGACCCGAGGCTGCCACCGGGTCGGACGGAACCAGCGTGCAGATCGCCGGCACCGTTCCCGGAAAATCAAGCGTGATGATGGTGCGCCGGCTCATCACCGGCGCGGTGGAGCGCTCCTCGAATCCCATTTTTTGTCCCACCGTCCCCCGACACTTACGTCCCCGTAAATGATCATTCCAGGACGGAAAGGCTTTGATGCACTATTTGCCGGAAATTGTGGCGGCTCGGAGTTGGGCCAGTACCAGAGGGTCGATCGCGCCCGGAACAATCCGCATCTCCAGGTTCTCGATCCCGGCCCACGACTCCAGCGCCGCGTCCAGGTCGGCGTCCTGATGACCCAGATCGGACAGGCGCTGGAACACCTCGGCGGCCAGCGGACCCGTCAACGGCATGAGCAGGGCCGGGTCGGGCCGCTCGAAGTACAGCGAATGCATGGTGAGCAGCCGGGACAATTCGGCGACCGGATCCGGGTGATCGTCCACCCGCAGGTCGACGAGTACGTCGCTGGTGCCGCCGTACCCCAATCCCTTGGCGACCACCAGCAAGGCCGCGCTCTGCCGCCCACGCCGATCGCCGCCGGCCTGATCTCCGGCGCGCAGCGCCGTGACCAGCCTGTAGGCCAGGCGTGATTCGTCGGTGGAGCCCAGCCACGCGCTCGCCATGTCGTCGACCACGGCCGCCCCGGCGAGCATGTTGCCCTGGATCGCGTAGCCGTCACCGGCCGTCCCGCCGGCCCACGGGTGGCAGTCGTCGCCGGTGAACGTCGCGCCGTCGCCGGTCGCGCCGACGACCCCGACCTGCCGGTGCCCGACCGGGCCGTCGTCGCCCGCGACCAGTGCCTTGACGGCGTAGCCGGCCGGCACCCCGGAGGAGAGCAGCGCGAGACCTTGCGGCCGGTAGGCGAGATTCGCGTACGACTGGGTGGCGATCGCCCCCACGTCGGCCAGGGCCGCCGGCACGGCCGCGCCGACGCCGAGGAACTTGCTGGCCACCGCCACGCCCAGGGCCTTGCCGTCGGCCGAACGGCCCACGATCGAGAACGTCATGCGCGCACGCTATCGGACACCCGCCGCCCCGCACCGCGCCACCGGAAGGAATGCCCGCGACGAAGGCGGCGCCGTGGAGAGGACGGACGAAGGCGGAGCGGTGGGAAAGGACGAGCGCCGCCCCAGGGCTGAGTGCCGCCAGGACAAAGAGGCGCCGAAGGATCGGAAGCCTGCTGGTAACACCGCCGGTGCACACTGCGCCGATGGAGTGGATACCGATCGCCCGGGATGCCGAGGTCAGCACCCGCCCGCTCGCCGTGACGGCCCAGGGCGTACCTCTGATCGTGTTTCGGCCGGAACCCGGAGCGGACCCGGTCGTGTTCGCGGACCGCTGCCCGCATCGTCTGGTTCCGCTCTCGGCCGCGACGCTGGAGGCGGGACGGTTGCGGTGTGCCTATCACGGGTGGGAATTCGACGCGTCGGGCGCGTGTGTGGAATTGCCGTCGCAGGAATCGGCGCCGCCCCGGGCCAGCCTGGAACCCGGCCCACCCACAAGAATCGAAAACGGATATATCCTAGTAAAAGCGGACAAACTGCCCGGAAATGACCCGACTGAACTGCTCACCAACGAGGATCCGGCGCTACGGAAAGCGTGGCACCCGGTCGGTCTCGCCACCGAGAACCTCGACGAGGTGCGACTGCTCGGCGAGACGTTCCGGATCGCCGACAGCCGGACGCGGGAACGCTGGGGGATGATCTGGCTCGCCCCGGACGAGCCCCGCGTCGACCTGTTCCCCGACCCGGATCCGGACGACCGCGACTACGTCGGTGCCTGGCTGCCCCCGGCCCGCACGAAGGCCTCGGCCGGCCTGGTCGCCGACAACTTCCTGGACGTCGCCCACTTCCCGTTCGTGCACGCGAAGACCTTCGGCGCCGCCGAGGAGAAGATCGTCGACCGGTACGAGGTGACCGCCGAGCCGTACGGCTGCCGCAGCATCCAGGAGCAGTGGTTCGACAACCCGGAGGATCCCGGGGTGCTCGCCGGCCTGCGCCCGCTGCGCCAGCGCCGCCGCGCCACCTACGTCTACCGCGCGCCGTTCCAGCTCATGCTCCGTCTGGAGGAGGTGGACGCGGGCGCGGTCAAGACGATCCTGTTCTTCGCTCAGCCCGAGTCGGCCGAGAGCACCCGCATCTACACGAAGATGCTGTTCCACGGCATCGGCGGCGTGCCCGACCCGTCGCCCGAGGTGATCGCCCGCGAGGTCGCCTTCGAGGAGGCGGTGCTGGCCGAGGACCTGGAGCTGCAGCAGAAGTTGCGGATCACCGGCCTGCCGCTGCGGATGCGCGACGAGTTGCACGTCCGCGCCGACCTGCTCGGCGTGCACCTGCGGCGGGTCCTGGCCGCCTTCCGGGACTGAATTTCGGCGACTCCGCTTGCGGTCGGCACAGCTCACGACTAACGTACAACCACATGGTTGTAGGTGAGGGCGGCGCGGACCGGGTGTTCCACGCGCTCGCCGACGCGACCCGGCGCGACATCCTGGCCCACGTGTTCCGGGCCGGGACGTCCGTCTCCGCGCTGGCCAGGCTTTACCCGATGAGCTTCGCGGCGGTACAGAAGCACGTGGCCGTCCTGGAGCAGGCCGGCCTGGTCACCAAGGAACGGCGTGGGCGCGAGCAGATCGTCCACGGCGACCCGGTCGCGCTGCGCGGTGCGATCGACGGCCTGATGAGCGTGTACGAGCAGGTCTGGCGGCAGCGGGCCGGCCGGATCAGCGCGATCCTGGAAGAGGAGTCATGACAGTCACCGACACGATCAGGAACCTCGAAGAGTTGACCCTGACCTTCGTCACCGAGTTCGACGCGAAGGCCGAGCAGGTCTGGAAGGTCTGGGAGGACCCGCGCAAGCTGGAGCGCTGGTGGGGCCCGCCGACCTGGCCGGCCACGTTCGACCGCCACGAGTTCGTGCCGACCGGCTCCGTGCGCTACCACATGACCGGCCCGGACGGGACGAAGGCGCACGGCTGGTGGACGATCACGACGATCGAGGCGCCGTACCGGCTGGAGTTCGACGACGGCTTCGCCGACGACCAGGGCGAGCCGATCGACGCCGACCGCCCGGTGCACATCGTCGTCACCCTCGACGAGACCGGCGGGAAGACCCGGATGACCGTGATCAATCACTTCCCGGACGCGGACACGCTCGAACGGATGATCAAGATGGGCATGCAGGAGGGCATGGGACTGGCCCTGGGTCAGATCGACCAGGTTCTTTCCAACAGCTGACCCAGGGTGTTGAGTGGGGGGATGACGCCACCGTTCCGGGCGGATCATGTCGGCAGCCTGCTCCGCCCGCCCCACCTGCTCGAAGCCCGCACCAAGCGCGCGACCGGCGAGATCACCGCCGAGCAGCTGCGCGCGATCGAGGACGACGCGATCCGCGACGTCGTCCGCATGCAACGCGACGTCGGCCTGCGATCGGCGACCGACGGCGAGTTCCGCCGAACCGCCTGGCACATGGACTTCATCTACCGGCTGGGCGGGATCCGGCCGACCGACGAGAAGATCCAGGTCCATTTCCGCAACGCGGACGGCGAGCTGGACTTCGAGTCGGCGGCCCTCGCGGTCGACGCACCGATCCGTCTCACCGAGACCATTTTCGGCCAGGACTTCGCGTTCCTCGCGGAGGCCACGGATCCGGAGGTCACCGCCAAACTGACCATTCCGTCACCCAGCATGGTCCACTACCGGGGCGGCCGGGCCGCCATCGATCCGGCCGTCTACCCGGACGAGGAGCAGTTCTGGGCCGACCTGAGCGCCGCCTACGCCGACCAGGTCCGCCGGGTCGCCGCCCTGGGCTGCCGGTACCTGCAGCTCGACGACACCAGCCTGGCCTACCTCAACGACCCGGACCAGCGCCGGCAGCTCACCGAGCGCGGCGACGACGCCGACCACCAGCACCTGCGCTACATCCGCCAGATCAACGCGGCGATCGCGAACCGCCCGGCCGAGCTGCGGGTCACCACCCACATGTGCCGCGGAAACTTCCGCTCGTCCTGGGCCGCCGAGGGCGGTTACGACTTCGTCGCCGAGGCGCTGTTCAGTGAACTCGCCGTCGACGGCTTCTTCCTGGAGTACGACGACGACCGCTCCGGCGGCTTCGCCCCACTCCGCTTCGTCCCGCCCGGCAAGATGGTCGTTCTCGGTCTGGTCACCACGAAACGCGGCGATCTCGAATCGAAGGACACCCTCAAACGGCGCATCGACGAGGCCGCCCGATATGTCCCGCTGGACCAGATATGCCTGTCCCCGCAGTGCGGCTTCTCGTCAACCGTCGAGGGCAACGTCCTCACCTACGACGAACAGGTCGCCAAACTCGACCTCATCGTCGAGACCGCCGCCGAGGTCTGGGGATGAGCGCGGAGCCGGCCACACCCGGCTGACCGAAAAAGATCAAAGTCACATTCTTCATTGCCTCGGTCCGCCGGGGTACAGACCGTCGCTCCCGCGGGGACCCTTGCGGTCCTCGCAGGGCGCTGGCGCGCCCAGGACGCGAGGCCCGCAAGGGCGACGTGGTCGGGTGGTCGCGGTCAGAGCAACAAACCCGTCGACGCCTGGACCGGGAACGGGCCGCGCGGTCAGGGGAGCAGCGCGGCGTCCATGATCGACTCCAGGTGGGCCATGGGGTCGGGGAGGACGCCGCGCAGGCAGTCCTCGTACCAGACGCGGAACGCGGCGGTGGCGCAGCCGACCAGCAGGCGCCGCCGCCAGTCGTCCGGGTCCGCCCCCGGATGCCGCGCGCCGAGCAGCGCCGCGATGTTCGGGTCGGAGTCGGTCCGCACCACCACCTGTGACACCCGCAGGTGGGTCGACTGCTGCGCCACCGTCCGCAGCGCGGTGAGCAGTTCCCGCCGCTCGACCACGTACCGCGCGACCCGGGTCATCGCCTCCCGCATCACCGCCCGGTCGTCGGCTCCGGCCGGCGCCCCGCCGCTGATGTACTCGGTGACGATCGTGGTCATCTGCCGCACCGGTTCCGCGACCACGTCCTCCTTGCTGGCGAAGTACCGGTGGAACGTCCGCGGCGCGATGTCGGCCTTGGCGCAGATGTCGCTGACCGTCACGTGGTCGTAGCCACGCTCGATGAACAGCTCCCAGGCCGCCCGCACGGTCGCGATCCGGTTCTGCTCACGCTTGCGGTCCCGAAGACTGTTGATCCCCATCCGACGCATTCTCCCGTGTCGCCCGACGCCCGCGCACACCGCTCTCCTGGGGTAATTCCGGGCGCCGGGCCAAGGTCGACTTTCGGGAACGGTCCGGGATGAGTACGGTCATGCCTCGCGGGAAATCGATGCGGCCGGCGGCCAAGCGCCGGTCGCATCACCCGAGTTCCGGGGCGGGCCCGTCACGACGTACGCGAAAGGGTCTGGCCGGAAGCGGAAGCCGGCGCCGCCGCGGTGACCAACCGCCCGCGACCGAACACGAAGGCGCGTTGAATCGCGAAACCGGCGGCGAACAGGGTCAGCTCGGTGACCAGTTTCCCGGCGATCATCGAGTCGAACATTCCGCTCAGCCACCGCAGGAGCAGCACGTTCGCGCTCAACGACAGCAGCGCCAGGGCGGCGTAACGCGGCGCCGCCTGCCGATGCGGAACCCGCTCGAAGACCATCCCCCGGTTGACCGCGTAGTTCAGTGTCGCGCTCACGGTCCGGGCCAGTGTCGCCGACAGCGCCAGATGACCGGTGACGGTCATCAGGATCGCCAGCAGTCCCGCGTCGACGGCGAACGCGAGCAGCGACGACGCCGCGAACGCCAGCAGCGGCCCGTAGATCCGCGCCGAGTCGCGCAGCGGCCGGAAGTGCGACGACCGGTTCCCGTCGAGGTAGACGGTGGCGATCCCGACCTCCTCGATCGGCATCCGCTCGCGCGCGGCTCGCAGCAGCAGGCGCAGCTCGTACTCGAACCGGTCCCCGGGCACGGTCGCCAGAAAACCCAGCATCCGCGCCGGATAGCCGCGCAGCCCGGTCTGCGTGTCGGTCACCGCAACCCCGGTGACCAGCCGGAACAGCATCCGCGTGACGGTGTTGCCGAACCGGCTGCGGGCCGGCACCGGCCCGGTGAAACGCCGCACGCCGAGCACCATCGAAGCCGCGCTGACCCCGACCCGGGCCGCGACCGCCTCGATGTCGGCCGGCCGGTGCTGCCCGTCGCTGTCCGCGCAGACCACGTCGTGCCCGGGGTAGCGGGCGGCCGCGTGCGCGAACCCGGTGCGCAGGGCGAACCCCTTCCCCCGGTTGTGGACCAGGGTGATCACCTCGGCGCCGGCCATCCGGGCGTCGTCGAACATCTCCGCGTACGCGGGTCCGCTCCCGTCGTCGACCACCAGCACGTGATGCCGGCCGAGCGCCCGGACCAGGTCGGCCAGGCGGTGATCGGGCTGGTAGGCGGGGATCAGCACGAGCACGGCTCAGCCCGCCACGTAGAGGATGTCGCTGGTGCCGCGTTCCTCGCCCCGGCCGAGCGGATTGTTGACCAGCCGGTCGCGGAACACCATGGCCGACGAGCCGCCGCCGTCGATGTTGTACGCGACCGACGCGCCCCGATCCGCGAAGATCTGGGCGAACTCGGTCATCGTCACGCCGCGGCTGTATCCGCTGCTGCGCCCGTCGACGACGATCCAGAGCAGGTGATTTGCGGCGATCAGACCCACGCCCGTACGCGGCTGGTTGCCCTGAATGGAATGGTTGCCGAAATTCGTGTCCACCTCGACCTGGTCGATGCCGCTGAGAACCTTGCCGTTCTCGACGAGTCCCGGGCCGAACGACAGCGTGTTCCAGACACCGGCCGCGAGCAGTTCGTCGGCGCCGGTCGTGGTCTCGTCGTACAGTTTCGCGGTCCCGTCGGCGTAGAACGCGAGTCCCGTCCGCGCGCCGGAGTCGCGGAACTTCACCCCGTTGCGGATGACGATCCCGGTGTCCCGGAAACCGTAGTAGTCGCCGTTGATCGCCAGCACGGCATTCACGCTCTTCGCGATCGTGGACGGATTCGCGGTGATGTTCTCGCCGAACTCGTCGTTCGCGAACGCCGACCGTACGATCGTCGCGTCCTTGACCTTGATCTCCGCGACGAAGTAGGTGACCTTGTCGCTGCCGGAGCCGGTGGCGACGGTGTCGATCGCGATCGTCGCCGTGTCGCTGGTGTAGGAGGTCGCCGTCGCGGTCCCGTCGCTCGCGGCCTCGGCGGCGACGACGTTGGCGGCGGCCAGGCCGGAGGTCCTGGTGACCTCGACGTGGTCGATCACGTAGCGGTCGAGGGCCCATGCGCTCGCGCCGCCGGCGGCGGCCAGGACGCCCAGGCCACCGGCCAGGAACCCCCGTCGGGAAAGCCTGCGTTTTGGTGTGTTGTCACTGGTCACACCGCGAGTGAAGCCACCGTTGCTGTTCCGGTTCTGTGATCCGGCCGTCGAATGTCTGTTGGCACGAAAGCGGTATGTAACCAAGATCCCGGCCTTGTTACGGTCGCCCGGCACAGTGACGTATTGAGATTGAGGAATGCAGTGCGAACCATTCACGGGGTAGCAGTTATGTCATCGGTTCTGATCCTCAGCGCCCTCACGGCGTGTGACCCGGCACCCAAGACCGAGGCCGCGCCGACCGCGGCCACGGCCACGTCCGCTCCGGCGGCCACCACCGCCGCGACCTCCGCGGCGCCGACCACCGACACGGCGACCAAGAAGGCCTGCGACAAGCTGATCAAGGCGGTCGCCGACACGGCCGCGCAGGCCGCCGCGTCCGAGAAGATCGGCCCGCCGGCCGGCTACATCGCGGTGTCGACCCAGTACATCGCCGGCTCGGCCGCGATGGCCGAGTACGCCATCGGCACCAGCCCGGAGGTGAGCGCCGCGGCCAAGAAGGTCGGCGACGCCATGCACGGCCTGGACGAGGCCTGGAACGCCAACCCGAAGAAGGCGCCGAGCAAGGCGAAGCTGGACGACGCGGTCAAGGAGCTCAAGACCGCCTGCGCCGCCTGATCGATCCCGGTGCGGCCGGCCCGTCCGCGGGTCGGCCGCACCGGCGTATCCGGGGGAGGGCAGAATCGGGGCATGCAGCGGGCGCGGGTCGATCATGGTGTGGTCAGTGGGACGTTCAGCCTCGACGGGCAGACCTTCGACGTCGACAACAACGTGTGGGTGGTCGGGGACGACGCCGAGTGCGTGGTGATCGACGCACCGCACGACGTCGACGCGATCCTGGCGATCGTCGGCGACCGGCGGGTCACCGCCATCGTCTGCACCCACGCGCACGACGACCACGTCCGCGTCGCCCCGGCCCTGCGCGAGCGCACCGGCGCGCCGATCCTGCTGCACCCGGCCGAGCGGCCGCTCTGGGAACTCACCCACGGCGACGCGGTGAGCTGGGACAAGGACCTCGCCGACGGGGACCGGGTCGAGGTGGGCGGTGTCACGCTGAACGTTCTGCACACGCCGGGCCACGCGCCCGGGGGCGGTCTGCCTCTACGCGCCCGACCTGAACAGCGTCTTCACCGGTGACACCCTGTTCCAGGGCGGTCCGGGCGCGACCGGCCGCTCCTACTCCGACGCCGACCTGATCGTGGCCTCGATCCGGGCCAAGCTGTTCCCGCTGCCCGGCGCGACCGTCGTCCACACCGGCCACGGCCCGGACACCACCGTCGAGGCCGAGCGCACCGCTCTCGGCGACTGACCGTCCCTCGGCGCCGCCCGCCGGTGGTCATTTCGTAAAAGCGCCCATCGGTCCCGTTTCCGCACGTAACTTCAGTGAGCGGAAATTCGGGGCAGAGGAGGCCGCGGTGGGACGACGGGCATGGGCGTGGTTCGCGGCGGTACTGGGGTGCCTGCTGCTGGCCCCGGGCGCCCTGGCGGTCAAGCAGGCCGTGGCCGCCACGGCGATCGGCGGCCCGCTGAACCTGTTGCTGGTCGGCATCGATCCGCGCAACGACTGGACGGCCCCGCTGGCCGACTCGATCATCGTGGCCCACATCCCGGCCGACCGCAGCGGCGCCTACCTGTTCTCCGTCCCGCGCGACCTGGTCGTGCAGATCCCGGCGTTCGCCAAGTCGGGCAGTCCGACGCAGCGCACGAAGATCAACGCGGCGATGGCGCTGGGCAGCCGGATCGGGGAGCGCCGGTACGACCCGGCCCAGGGCTTCGAGCTGCTGGCGCAGGCGGTCGGGGACGTGACCGGCATCCGGCGGTTCGACGCCGGGGCGGTCCTCAACTTCGGCGGGTTCCGCAAACTGGTCGACGCGATCGGCGGGGTCAGCCTCCCGGTCGACCAGGACGTCGTCTCCGAGCACCTCAAGCCCGACGGCCACGGCCGAGACCGGCTGCCCGAGTGCCCCGGCCACGACAACTGCCACCGGCCGTACATCGGGGTGCAGAAGACGTATCCCAAGAGCGAGCAGCCGGTGCACTTCAAGGGCTGGGAGGCGCTGGACTTCTGCCGGCAGCGCTACGGGTTGCCGCACTCCGACTACGACCGGCAGCGGCACCAGCGCCAGTTCGTGGCCGCCCTGGCCAAGAAGCTGAAGCGCACGATCATCGGCGACCCGGCCAAGCTGGTGCAGGTCACGACCGCGCTCGGGAGTTCGCTGACGTTCATCGGCGGCGGGCGCGGCGTCGCCGAGTGGGCGCAGGCGCTCAAGGTCCTGCGGATCAAGGACATGACCGGGGTGGGTCTGCCCGGCTCGGCGCTCTTCGAGGGCGGTCTTTACCAGGGCGAGCAACTTCCGCGTACGGTCGGCCCGTTCTTCACCGCCGTCGTCCAGGACAGCATCCCGGCGTACCTGCGGGCCAACCCCGGCGTGGTCACCGTCGACCACTGACGCCGAACTTCCCGGCTGGTTCTCCGGGTGCCTCGGACCGCTTGAGGCACCCCGGAGAACCGGCCGACGGCGTCAGCGGGGGCCGCGACCTCCGCCTCCGCCGAAGCCGCTGCCGGCCGCGGCCTGGTCGGCGGTGACCGTGGCGACCTTGGTGGCCGAGCCGAGCGCGCCGGTCGCGGCCAGCCCACCGGTGCTGGTGCCGCTCGCGGTGCCGCCGGTGTAGATCGTGTAGGTCGCCCCGCTCGTGATCTTCGAGCTGGAGAAGACCACGTTCTGGATGGACTTGCTGCTCACGTACGTGGCGATCAGGTTCCCGTCGGCGTCGGCGATCTGGATCGTCGTGCCGGCCGCGACCGCGCCGGTCAGTGTCGCCGACAGCCAGCCCTGCGCCGAGTCGCTGCCCGGGGACACGACCATGCCGGCGCTGCCGGCCGCCAGGAGCGTCCCGCCGCTGATCGTGAACGTGCCGTTGACGTCGAGCGCGCCGTTCCCGTTGCCCTCGGGCCCGTTGACCACGACGGTCCCGCCGGTGATCTCCGCGGTCCCGTTGGAGTCGAGTCCGTCGCCGCCGGCGTCGACGACCAGCGTCCCGCCGTTCACCGTGATCTTGTACGGGCCGACCTGCTCGCCGCCGCCGCGCCCCTGATTCTCGGTGGACGTCGAGGCGCCCGAGCCGTTGACGCCGTCGTCGCTGGACACGACGTGCACGGTCCCGGAGTTGAGCACGATGTCGGCCGCCTCCAGACCCTCGTTCGACGTCGTGACGTCGACCGTGCCGCCGTCGATGACCTGCTGACCCTCGGCGTGCACGCCGTCGTCGCCGCTGGCCACGCTCACCGTCGCACCGTTCAGATGGACCGCGCCGTCACTGTGGATCGCGTCGTCGGAGGCGTCGATCGTCGCCGTGCCGCCCTCCAGGACCGTGATCACGCCGGACTTCAGGCCCTTGGCCGACTTGTCGTCCGAGGGCTGTACGGTGTGGCCGCCGCCGGCCTTCACCACCAGGTCGCCGCCGGTGACGACGATGTCGGTGGCCGCGTCGACGCCGTCCCCGGTGGTGGTCAGCGCCACGGCACCGGCGGTGATCGCGACGTACCCGGCATCGGTGTCCTCGTCGTTGTCGGCCTTCAGGCCGTCGCCGCCCGCGGTGACCGTGATCGTGCCGCCGTTGACGACGACGAAGTCCTTGCCGCGGATCCCGTCGTCCTTGGCGGTCACCGCGATCGTCCCGGACTCGACGACCAGGCCGTCCTTGCTGGTGATGCCGTCGTTGCCGGTGCCGGTCACCTTCAGCGCGCCGCTGCCGCCGATCGTCAGGTCGCCGGCGCTGAACAGGGCCGCGTTGACGTCGGCGTCCTCGGCGTAGGTCCCGGTGTCGGCGAGCGTGTTGGTGGTGCCGTCGGCCAGCACCACGACCAGCGAGTCGGCCTCGGTGGCGGCGATCGCGGCGGTGGTGGAACTGCTGATCGAGGCCTTGTCGAGGACCAGCGTGACGGTGGCGTCCGGGGCGTTCACGACGATCTGGCCGTCGCTGAGCGTGCCGGTGATCCGGTAGGTCCCGGCCGCGGTGATCGTGATCGTCGAACCGTCCACGGTGACACCCTTGGCGTCGGTGCTCGCCGACGTCCCGGACAGGGTGATCGTCGAGGCGCCGTCGGTGGAGGCGGTGACCGACGTGGCGGTCTTGTTCGCGGCCAGCACGGTCTTCGCGTCCTGGGTGCCGTCGATCGAGGTGGCGGCCACGGTGGTGGTGGCGGCCTCGGCGGCGGTGTCCCCGCTCGAACCGGAGCAGCCGGCCAGCAGGGCCGCGACCAGGGCAGCCGAACTCACGGCGGCGACGAACCTCTTGCGCAGTCTCATGGCGAACTCCTCTCAGGAGGGGAAATGGCGTCGGAGAACGGGATGCCAGCGATTCGCCGGGAGTTCCGGGCGCAGCGCGGCCAGGCCGGTGGCGTATTTGGAGATCGAGCACGGGCGGTGGTGCAGCTGCCGGAGAACGCGGTCCATCTCGGAGGCGGAACCGGACGACTTCGTCTCGACGATCACGTGATCGGGCAGCCGGATGGACGGGCCGTCCGGCAATTCCCAGCGCAGATCGCTGTCGACGGTGACGCGACTTCCGGTCGAGGGGAGAAAGAGCGTGTGGCGCCGGTAGTCGGTCGACAGGACCGGCCGGAAAGCGCGGCTGTCGGCATCGATACCGGCTGCCGACAGCAGCTCGGCCAGGGCGGTCACGTGGTCGGGACCTTTTCCCTCGTACGCGGATCGGGTCTTGATGGTCTGTCCGCGGGAACCGCGGGTCTTGATCTCGAGGAATCGCGTTGCGGAATCCAGGTAGGTCCGCAGGCGCACCTTGAATCGGCGCCGTCGCCGATGGGCCGCGCCGCGGAAGCAGTCGAGGCGGTCGTTGTCGAAATAGAGGGATCGGTAGGAGAAATCGCGCCGACCGTCGATCTCGAGTGCCCGCGTGTCGGCCGGGAGCCGGTCCAGAACCTCCGGAAGAAGCGACGCCGGCAGCAGATATTTCCGGTCGACGCGGGTGAGCAGTTCGGCCGACGCGACCAGCTCGTCCAGGGAGATCGGGGCGATCACGCGGCGGTCGGGCACGGTCGGCGCGATCATCCGGCCGTCACCCGCTCGTCCGCCGGGGCGCCCGTCGTGGCCGGCGCGAGATAGCGGACCTCGACCAGCGTGCTGTCGTTGACCAGGTCGACCTGCTTGATCGACAGGTTCACGACGGTGCCGCCGAGGAGTCGCTCGATGTGTGCGCGCAACGCCGTCTCGTCGGTGTGCGCGGCGTCGAGGCGGACGATCTGATGCCGGTAGCGTTTGAACAGGCCGGGGTGGTCGGCGAACCAGAGCGCGGCCACGATCAGCGCCATCAGCGCCCCGGTGATCACGTCGAGGCCGCCCAGGCCGGTGATCAGGCCGAGCGCGAGCGCCGCGAAGTAGTACGCGACCTCGTGCTGGGCGATCTCGTCGGAGCGCAACCGGATGATCGACAGCACGCCGAACAGTCCGAGCCCGAGGCCGGCGCCCACGTTCTCCGCACCGAGCACGGTGGAGACCGCGAGGACGCCGATGTTCACGCCCAGGAACGCGGCGACCAGGTCGCGGCGGTGATGCCGGGGAAAGTAGACGCCGAAGACCAGAACGGCGAGCGCGAGCAGGTCCGCGGCGGCGGCGAGGAGTGCGTTCACAAGGTTTCCTTCAGGCCGTGTTCACTTGGTGTTTCCCATTGAGGGTGGTGAGCCTGAGTGCGACCTGTGCGTCGTCTGTCCTGATTCTGGGAGATCGGCGTTCTTAGAGAACCCTTACGTTTCGCCTGGTCCTGGTCTTAAGGGCGATCCGGATTCTGTACGTCATGACCGCAACCGCCGTTCGCCCGCCGACCGTTTCGCCCCGGACGACCCCGCGCTGGTACGCCGATGTGGGTGGCGTCGCCGCCGGGGTCAGCCTGCTGATCGTCGTGGCGCTCTGGGTGAGCAACGGTGGCCTGCAGCAGTTCGGGATGTCCTCGCTCGGCCGGCTCACCGGACTGCTCGCCTCCGACCTGCTGCTCCTGCAGGTGCTGTTGATGGCCCGGATCCCGATGGTCGAGCGGGCGTTCGGGCAGGACCGGCTGGCGCGCTGGCACCGGTGGACCGGGTTCACGTCGTTCTGGCTGATGGTCGTGCACATCGTGACGATCACGCTCGGGTACGCGTCGGCGTCGAACGCCGACGTGTTCGCCGAGCTGTGGGACATGATCTGGACGTACCCGGGCATGCTGCTGGCCACGGCCGCGACATTGCTGCTGGTCCTGGTCGTGGTGACGTCGATCCGGGCGGCGCGGCGCAAACTCCGGTACGAGTCCTGGCACCTGCTGCACCTCTACGCGTACCTCGGCGTCGGGCTCGCCCTGCCGCACCAGATCTGGACCGGCACCGACTTCACCGGGTCGGCGGCGGCGCGGGCCTACTGGTGGACGCTCTACCTGGTGTCGGCGGGAGCAGTCCTGGCGTACCGGATCGGGCTTCCGGCCTGGCGCAACTGGCGGCACCGCCTCGTCGTCACCGCCGTCGTCCCCGAAGGGCCGGGGCTGACCTCGGTCTACCTCACCGGGCAGCGCCTCGGCGAGCTGCCGGTGCGGGCCGGGCAGTTCTTCCAATGGCGATTCCTGGACGGTACGGGGTGGACGCGGGCCAACCCGTACTCGCTCTCCTCGACACCGCACGGCGACCGGCTGCGGATCACCGTGAAGAACCTGGGCGACGGCAGCTCGCGGGTCGCCGGCCTCAAGCCGGGAACAAAAGTGCTGGTCGAGGGGCCGTACGGGAAGTTGACCGGGGAGACCTACACCGGCGGGCCGGTCGTGCTGATGGCCTGCGGGATCGGCGTCACGCCACTGCTGTCACTGCTCGGCGAACTGCCCTACGGGCCGGGTGAGGCGACCCTGATCTACCGCGCCCGCACCGAGGCCGAACTGGCCTTCCGCGACGAGCTGGAATGGTTCGCCACACACCGCGGGGTGCGCGTGGTGACCCTGCTCGGGCCGCGCGGCGAGCAGGCGTCCTGGCTGCCCGGTGAACTCGCCGGCCACCCCGACCCGCTCCGGCGCATCGTGCCCGAGATCGCCGGCGCCCACGTCTACCTGTGCGGGCCGGAGGACTGGACCGGATCGGCGCGCGCCGCCGCGCTGGCCGCCGGGGTCCGGGCCGACCGCGTGCACACCGAACTCTTCGCCTGGTGAAAGGACTCTGATGCGCCGCATCACCCTGTGGATGCTCTCCACCGTCGCCGTGCTGGTGCTGCTGTTCAGCTACCGGACCAGCACCAACAGCTCGGCCGCGGCAGCCACGACAGCCGCCGTCGCCACCGGCACCGGGGGCGGGACGACCTACACCGGGGACACCGCGTCGACCCGGTGGGGCGACGTGCAGGTGCAGATCACCGTGGCCGACGGCAAGATCACCTCGGTCTCGGTGCCGGTCTACCCGAACGAGAACGGCCGGGACCAGGAGATCAACGCCACGGCCATCCCGACCCTGGTCCAGGAAACCCTGTCGGCGCAGAGCGCGAAGATCGACACCGTCTCCGGCGCGACCGTGACCAGCGACGGATACCTGCAGTCGCTGCAGTCCGCGCTCGACGCCGCCCACCTGAGCTGACTGTCAGGGGGTGCTGGCAGGGTGGAGGGCATGCGGATTCTGGTGGTGGAGGACGACGCCGCGGTGCGTGACTCGCTCGCACGCACACTGCGCTTCGAGGGATACCAGGTGGAGATCGCCGGCGACGGGCTGCAGGCCCTCGACGCGGTCCGCGCCGGCGAGCCCGACGCGCTGATCCTCGACGTCAGCATGCCGCGGATGGACGGCCTGGAAGCCTGCCGGCGGCTGCGCGCCGACGGCGTCCTGCTGCCGGTCCTCATGCTCACCGCCCGGGACAGCGTCGGTGACCGGGTCGCCGGGCTCGACGCCGGCGCCGACGACTACCTGATCAAGCCGTTCGCGCTGCAGGAACTCCTGGCTCGCATCCGTGCGCTGCTGCGCCGGTCGGCGCTGACCGCGCCGGCCGACGCGCCGGCCGAGACCGAATGGCTGACCTTCTCCGACGTACGACTCAATCCCCGCACGCGCGAGGCCCAGCGCGGCGGGCGGTCCTTGAAATTGACGCGTACGGAGTTCGACATCCTCGAAGCGTTCCTCCGGCACCCCCGGCAGGTGTTGACCCGGGCGGCGCTGTTCGAGCAGGTGTGGGGCTACGACTTCGGCGAGCAGTCGAACAGCCTGCACGTCTACCTCGGCTACCTCCGGCGCAAGCTGGAGGCCGAGGGGGAACGGCGACTGCTGCACACCGTGCGCGGGGTCGGGTTCGTGCTGCGTGAGGAGCCGTTGTGACTTTCCTTCCGGGGCGGTGGTGGCGGGCCCGCACACTCCACGCCCGGCTGTCGCTGCTGGTCACCGGGGCGGTCGGGGCAGCCGTGCTGCTCGTCGCGGCCGGCGCCTGGATCGCCGTGCGCGAGATCCAGCAGCACCAGGTCACCCTGGAACTGAGCAGCGACGCGGCGTCGATCGCGGCCAACCCCGACCAGTGGCTGGCCACCGAGTCGTCCCGCACCCGCGGCGGCGGCGAGCACCCGGGCCCCGGATGGGGCAAGGGCGGGCCCGGCGGCCACGGGCGCGAGATCGGGCCGTGCTGGCAGATCCTCGACGCGACCGGGGCCGCGGCCGGGGGCAGCCGGACCACACTGCCGGTCACCGACACCGCCAAGAACATCGCCGCCGGCACCCTGCAACAGGCCGTGCAGGAGAAGGTGACGCTCGGCCCGGACTCGTACGTGATGCTCACCCTCCCGCTCTCCGGCGGCGGCGCGGTCCAGGTCGGCATGGACGAGAACTCCAGCTCACGGGTGCTGGGCGCGTTCGCCGTGCTGCTCGCCCTGGGCTGCGCGGCCGGCATCGCCGGGGCGGCGTTCCTCGGGCGCACTGTCGCGCGGGCCGGGCTGGCCCCGGTCGAACGGCTCACCTCGTCCGTCGAGGACGTCGCCGTCACCCAGGACCTGGACCATCCGATCGAAGTGCAGGGCGACGACGAGATCGCCCGGCTCGGCCGCTCGGTCAACGCGATGCTCGCCGCCATCGACGCGTCCCGCCGGGCCCAGCGCACCCTCGTCGAAGACGCCGGGCACGAACTGCGGACACCGCTGACCAGCATCCGGACCAACGTGGAACTGCTGCTGGAACTGGAACGCCGGCCCGAACTGGCCCACCGGCTCCCGCCCGAGGAACGCGCCAAGCTCCTCGCCGACCTCGACGCCCAGGTGCAGGAGCTGGCGACCCTCACCACCGAACTCGTCGAACTGGCCCGGGAAGAAGCCACCCGCGAGGCGGTCGAACCCGTCGACCTGTCGGACGTGGTCTCGGCGGCGCTGGACCGGGTGCGGATCCGGGCACCCGGACTGACGTACGACACCTCGCTCGACCCGGTGACCGTCTCCGGCCGGCCCGGCGAGCTGGAGCGCATGGTCGTGAACGTCCTCGACAACGCGGCCAAGTGGAGCCCGGCCGGCGGTACGGTCCAGGTCCGGCTGACGGCTTCAGAACCCGGCTGGGCGCAGCTGACCGTGACCGATCATGGCCCGGGGATCGCGGCGGAGGACCTGCCCCACGTGTTCGACCGCTTCTACCGGGCGACGGCGGCCCGCTCGATGCCCGGCTCCGGCCTC
This sequence comes from Actinoplanes sp. HUAS TT8, assembly GCF_051380535.1. NCBI lineage: Bacteria > Bacillati > Actinomycetota > Actinomycetes > Micromonosporales > Micromonosporaceae > Actinoplanes > Actinoplanes sp. HUAS TT8. Next base: position 1,410,819 of record NZ_CP195646.1, read on the forward strand.
GGCCTCGCCATCGTCGCCCAGACGGCGGCCCAGCACGGCGGCACAGTCACCGCCACCCCCACCGCTACCACCCCCACCAATGCCGTCCCCACCGGCACCACCCCCACCGGCACCGCCACTCCCACCGGCACCACTCCCACCGACGCCATCTCCACTGGCACCGTCCTCACCATCCGCCTCCCTACCTGACCCCCGCGGGGTTTCGCTGGTGGGTCCGGCTTGGGTTGCGCGGCGTGCGGTGCCCGGCTGGTCCTCACGGCTGTATCCGGGCCCCGGATACAGCCGTGAGGACCAGCCGAGGGCGTGACGCGGGGCTGGGTCGTGCGTGGGGTTGGGCCCTGCGTGGGGTTAGGTCTTGCGTGGGGTTGGGCCCTGCGTGGGGTTGGGGTGGGTGCAGGGTTGGATGGTTGCGCGGGGTGGGTGGGTTTGTTGCTCTGAGCGCAACCAGAAGATCACGTCGCCCTTGCGGGCCTCGCGTTTTGGCCGCGCCAGCGGCCTGCGAGGGTCGGAAGGGTCCCCGCGGGAGCGACGGTCTGTACCCCGGCGGACATAGGCAATGAAGAATTTGATCTTGGGGTTGAGGAGCCCGGGTCACCGAAGCGATGCACGCCGTCAAAAGCGACGCCGGCCACCGAATCGGCGTGAGTCACCGAATTGGCGTGAGTGACCGAATCGGCGCAGGACGATCGGGCGGCGGGCCGTCAGGCGGGGCCGAGGTAGTCCATCGAGCGGAGGGCTTCGATGACGCTGGCGATGTGGTCGCGCATGGCGGCCTCGGCGGTCTTGCCGTCGTGGTCGCGGATGGCGGCGATGATGCGTTCGTGCTGGGGGAGGGACGTCTGGGGGCGGCCCGGGAGCAGGGACAGCATGTATTGGTGGCGGACCAGCTGACCGCGGAGGGTTTCGACGATGCGGTCGGCGGTCTGGTGGCCGGCGATGACGCGGATCAGGGCGTGGAGACGGACGTTGAGGTCGCTGTAGCGCCGGTACTCCCCGGCTTCGACGGCTCGGCGCATCAGGACGCCGATCTCGTCGAGTTCGGTGGCCTGTTCGGGGGAGACGCGTTCGGCGGCGCGGGCGGCGATGAGGCCTTCGACGACCATGCGGACCTCGGTGATCTCGACGGCCTCGGCCATCGACACCTTGCGGACCTGGGCGCCGCGGTTGCGCTGGACCTCGACCAGGCCTTCGGCCGACAGGTCCTGCAGGGCGGCGCGGACGTTGAAGCGGCTCGCCTGCAGGCGTTCGCAGAGTTGGGCCTCGACCAGGCGTTCGCCGGGCAGGTATTCGCCACGGAGGATGGCGTCACGCAGCGTGTCGCGGGCCTGGGCCGCCGTGGTCGGGGCGGACACGCGGGCCGCGCGCCGGTCGGTGTCGTGCTCGGACGCCATCTGTACTCGTCGTCTTCCTGTCGATGCCTGTTCCGGACCACTCATCATGCCTGAGCGCCGCTAGTTCTCGCAGCTCCGGGGTGGATCGATGTCCAGAAGTCTTCCCATCGCTCACAAGATTGTCAACAATCACCTCGACGGGTAACACGGGCGTGAGGGGAGTCGACATGCATGTCGCGTACGGGTCCCGGTGCTGGTGATGCGGGCCGGGGCCGCGAAGTGTGCGTACTTCCTGGCCGGGGACCTGCCCGCCGAGCCGGCGGCGTCAGCGGCGGTCGTCGACCGGTGGGAGCGCGTGGCGGTGGTCGACCGGTCCGCGGACCCCGGCATCGACGTGGACTGCCTGGTCGTGCGCGGCGACGACGCGTGGCTGGAGCTGCTCGCGGGGGTGGGGGCGTTCGCGGTGGAGCGGGACCTCGTCGGGGCGCGGGCCGGGGTGGTCCCGGTACGGGTCCGCATCCGCTTCGAGCACGGGGTCCGGGAGGCGGCCGTCCACGTGCCGGTGCGGGACGGGCGGGCCGAATATGCAGGGGACACCGCGATCACCGGGGTGCCGGGGACCGGGGCCCGGGTGCTGATCGAGTTCGCGCATGGTGCGGATTCCGTCCTGCTGCCGACCGGCCGGGTGGCCGACGACCTGGGTGGGATCCCGGCGACCCTGATCGGCGACGGCACGCCCGTGGTGGTGATCGCGGCGGAGGCGGTGGGGATCAGCGGGTACGAGACGCCGGCGCGACTGGAGTACGACGAACGGTTGTTGGCTCGGATCGGGATGCTGCGCCTGAGGGCCGGGGTGCTGCTCGGGCTCGGCGACGTGTCCGGACGGGGCGTTCCGGAGGTCTGTCTGGTCGCGCCGCCCGGGGCCGGTGGGGGACTGTGCGTCCGGGTCTTCGGGCGGGACCGGGTGGATCCGGCGATCGGGGCGTTCACGGCGATGAGCCTGGCCGCGGCGACCGGGCTGCCCGGCAGTGTCGCGGCCCGGGTCCGGCGCCCGGCGGCGGTGGGCGTGCCGCGGGACGTCCTGCGGGTGGAGCATCCGAGCGGCTTCCTCGACGTCCAGGCGGAGGTGACCGGGCGGGCCGGCGCGATCCGGAGGGGCCGGTCGGCGGTGGTGAGTACGGCCCGACTGCTGCTGGAGGGCCTCGCCTACGCGTAAAAGAGCTGCTCAGAGCCCGCACGGCAATAGTGTCGGCGTTTTTGTTGACATTATTGGCAGCTATTCGTAACGTGCCGGTTACGCCTGGCGGGCGGCACCTCGGCCGGGCCACATCTGGATCGTCGCGGCCTCGCCGGGCCGCCGGGCGGAAGTGAGGTCCGGGATGTCAGTCCTCGACCATCTGGTCCTGCGGCGAGAGGTGCTCGACCGTGACCCCGGTCTCGGTGAACGTCCGCGTGACGTGCCCGGAGCTGTAGACCCACAGGATCCGCAGGGGCGTGTCCCCCACGTTGCGGAACAGATGGGGGATCGGCGACGGGATGTACGTCGTGTCGTACCGGCTCAGCCGCGTCACCGTCCCGTCGACCACGACCTCCGCGAACCCGTCCAGGATCGTCACGTGCTCGTCGCAGTTGTGCGAGTGCATCGGCGCCCCGGTCCCGGCCGGGTAGACGCTGATCCCGCTGGTGATCCGGTTCTCGCCGCCGGCCGACGTCGTGGTGATCAGCGGCGTGGTGGCGACCGCCCCACCGCGGTCGAGCACCGGGACGAGCGCGGATTTGATGATCACGGTCATGGCCCGACTGTAGGCCGGGCCGGGCCACGCGAGATGCAGCCTTACCTTGCACTCGACGACATGTGAGGCAGTAACACCACGTTGTTACGTTCTTGCGAAACACCCAGCCCGAGTGTTCGGGATCACAAGCAACAGAGGGGTTGGTCGTCGATGAGACTTCCCGTTATTTCGCCGGATGAGATGTCCCCGCGGCAGCGGGAGGTGGCCGGACGCATCGCCGGCCGCCGGGGCGCCGTGCGGGGACCGTTCCGTGTGTGGTTGCAGAGCCCCGAGCTCTGCGACCGGGTGGAGTCGCTCGGCGCGTTCCTCCGGTTCGACTCCAGCCTGCCGCTGCGTCTGCGGGAGTTGTCGCTGCTCATCGCCGCTCGCCATTTCGACGCGCAGTACTCCTGGAACGCGCACGTCGAAAAGGCGATTCAGGAAGGCATTCCGTACGAGGCGGTCCGCGCGATCGCCGAGCGCCGGGAGCCATCCTTCGTGAACGAGGAGGACACCGCGTTCTACGAGTTCTGCACGGAGCTGCTGCGGAACCACTTCATCGCGCCGGAGACGTACAAAAAAGCGCAGGCCTTCTTCGGCGACCAGGGGCTGGTCGACACGGTCGGCTCGCTCGGCAACTTCAGCATGCTGGCGATGTGCCTGAACGCGTTCGAGGTGGACCTGCAGGCCGACCGCGAGCCGCCGTTCCCCGACATCCGTGGATACGCCCGGGTCGAGGCATGACCGCCCCGGTTCTGACCGTCCGGGACGTGACCAAGAGTTTCGGCGGCGCCGCGGCCCTGCGGGGTGTCTCGGTCGACTTCTTCCCGGGCGAGGTTCACGCCCTGATGGGGATGAACGGCGCCGGCAAGTCCACCCTGGTCCAGATCATCTGCGGGGTGCTGCACCCGGACGACGGCGCCTGCGAGATCGGCGGGGGCACGCCGCGGAACCCGCGCCAGGCCCGCAAGCTCGGCGTCTCGATCGTGCCGCAGCGCCGCGAACTGGTCATGACCCTGACCGTGGCCGAGAACATCATGCTCGGGAACCTGCCTTCCCGGGGCTCGGTGGTCCGCCGGCGGACGATCCGGGAGACCGCCGGGCAGGCGCTGCACGCGCTCGGGCTGGACATCGACGTGGACGCGGTCGCCGGCGACCTGACCGTGGCCGAGCAGACCATGGTCGAGGTGGCCCGCGAGGTGCGCCGGGGCGGCAAGGTGCTGATCCTGGACGAGCCGACCGCGTGCCTCGGCCCGGAGGCCGCCCAGCAGATCCGTGACCTGGTCGGCCGGCTGCGCGACAGCGGGGTGGCGGTGGTGTTCATCTCGCACCACATCTCCGAGGTGCTGGCCCTGGCCGACCGGATCACCGTGCTGCGCGACGGGCGGGTGACCTGGACCGGCCTCGGTAAGGAGACCGACGAGCGGGGGCTCGTGCGGGACATGGTCGGGCGGGACGTGGTGTCGCGGCGGCCGGAGCGGAACGCCGTACCCTCGCAGATCGGTCTCGACATCAAGGCGCTGCACGACGGACGCTTCCTCCAGGACTTCGATATATCCGTTAGATCCGGTGAGATCGTCGCGGTGCTCGGACCGGCCGGGGATGCGCAGTCGCGGCTCTTCGACCTGCTCTCCGGGCGGCGACGCGCCGAGCGCGGGTCGATCATCGTCGGCAAAAACACCCTCAAATCCGGAAAAATCGCGCATTCGATCAGCAGCGGCCTGCGCTGCGTCACCGGAGACCGCCGCCGACTGGGGTTGATCCCGGGCCTGACCATCGACGAGAACATCCTGCTGGCCCAGGACCGGATCGACCGCCGCAAGATGCACCGCTGGGGCCTCCTCGCCAAGCGCGCCGCCCCGCTGCGCGACAACTACCGCGTCGTCTCGCTGGTCCGCAACCCGCCGGTCGAGCAGCTCTCCGGCGGCAACCAGCAGAAGGTGCTCCTGGCGAAGTGGCTGGGCACCGGCCCGGCCGCGGTCCTGCTGGAGGACCCGACGAACGGTGTCGACGTCGCCGCCATGGCCGAGATCCACACCCTGGTCGACGCGCTGGCCGCCGAGGGTGTCGCCGTACTGCTCGCGTCCTCGTCGGCCGAGGAGGTGATGCGCCTCGCCGACCGGGTCGTGGTGGTCCGGGGCGGGCGGCGCATCGCCGAGTACGAGGTGGACGCCATCACCCGCGACGACCTGATCGCCGCCACGTTGGGGGGGACGCTGTAATGGCTGCCGACACCGCGGTCCGGCCGCTGCCGAAAGTGACGCTGCGAGGATTCCAGCATGCCGGCCTGCTCGCCGTCCTCGCCCTGATCGTCATCTACGCCGGCGTGCAGACCGACGCCTTCCTCAGCGCGAACAACCTGCTCAACGTCCTGCGTCAGGTGAGCGTCGTCGCGGTCATCGCGGCCGGGCTGACCCTGCTGATGACCGCCGGCGGCATGGACTTCTCGATGGGCGGCAACGTCGCCGTGACCACCGCGGTCGCCGCCCAGATGCTCGCGCACGGTCGGCCCACCTGGCTGACGATCCTCGCCTCGATCGGGCTGGCCGTCGTGTTCGGCCTGGTCAACGGCGCGGTGGTGACGTTCACGAGCGTGGCGCCGTTCGTGGCGACGCTGGCCACGGCGACCCTGCTGGACGGGGTGGCGCTGCTGGTGATCAACGGGATGAGCGTGTCGATCGGCGATCACCTGTCCGCGCTCGGCAACGGGCGGACGTTCGGCCTGCCCAATCTGGTCTTCGTGGCCGCACTCGTGCTCGTGCTGACCGCGCTGGTCATGCGCAGCACCACGTTCGGGCGGGACGCGTTCGCGATCGGCGGCAACGAGGACGTCGCGCGGCTGAGCGGTATCAACGTCGTACGCGACAAGCTTGTTCTCTATGGTCTCGCCGGAGCGCTCTCCGGGCTGGCCGGGATCATGCTCCTCTCCCGGCTGGCCGCCAGCAGCCCCGGCACCGGTGGCCTGCAACTGCAGCTCACGGCCGTCGCCGCGGTCGTCATCGGCGGCACGTCGCTGGCCGGCGGACGCGGCACGGTCGGCGGCACGGTCCTCGGCGTCCTGCTGCTCGGCGTGGTCGCCAACGTCCTGAACCTGCTCCAGATCTCGTCGTACTACCAGCAGATCTCGGTCGGCGCGGTGCTGCTCATCGCCGCCGTCGCCAACCTTCTCCAGCGACGCCGCTGATCTTTGCCCGCGCATCTCCGCAATTTTCGCACCCCTCGGATGGAGATATAACATGAAAAAAAGGATTTCCCGTACGGCGATAGCCGCGCTCTGCGTGATCTCCCTGGCCGCCTGCGACAAGAGCGAGGCCGCCGGTGGCGGTGACAGCGTCACCCTCGGATTCGTGAACGGCGCGACCACCGAGTTCCACACCTGCCTGGAGAAGGCGATCACCAGCGAGGCCGCGGCCGGCGGCGCCAAGGTCGTCTCGGCCAACTCGAAGCAGGACCCGGCGGCCGAGCTCAGCAACATCGAGGACATGATCTCGCGCAACGTCAGCGCCCTGATCGTGCAGACGGTGAACTCCGACGCGCTCAAGAACGACGTCGCCAAGGCCAGGTCGGCCGGCATCCCGATCTTCCTGACCTCGGTGATCACCGAGGACACCAGCGACATCCTGGGCGCCGTGGTGGTCGACCTCAAGGGCGTCGGCAAGCTCGACGCGGACTGGATCGCCCAGGACGCCGGTACCACGGCGGCCGAGGTCGGCATCATCGCCGGTGCTCCCGGCGCCGCGTCCGACCAGATGGTCGCCGGATTCACCGGCGCGCTGCCGGCCACCCTGACCGTGGTCGGCAACCAGCCGGGCATGTTCAACCGGCAGAAGGCCCAGGACGTCGCCGAGAACCTGATCCAGGCCCACCCGGACCTCAAGTACGCGTTCGTCGCCAACGAGGACATGGCGTTCGGCGCCTACCAGGCGTTCCAGGCGGCCGGCAAGGACGTCAGGATCGTGACCGTCAACGGGACCGACGAGGGTCTGGCCGCGGTCAAGGACGGCACGTTCGCCGCGACCGTGGCCAACTCGGCCAACGACATGGGCCAGTTGGCCGTGAAGAACGCGCTCGCCCTGCTCAAGTCCGGCAGCGGCGCCACGAAGATCGCGAACGTGCCCATCGCGCTCATCACCAAGGACAACCTGGACAAGGCGCCGCAGTACTGCCTGAAGGGCTGACGGCCGTACCGATCGTGGGGGAGCGGGGCCCCGTTCCCCCACGGATTTGCTGGAGGATCCATGGATCGCATTCTGGTCATGCGCAGTTTCGTGACGGTCGCGAAGGTCGGCAGTTTCAGCGGCGCCGCCAAACAGCTCGGCACCTCCGGGTCGCTGATCTCCCGGCACGTCGCCGACCTGGAGAAACAGCTCGGCGTCCACCTGGTCAACCGCACCGCGCGCTCGGTCAGCCTGACCGAGCCGGGCGTGCGGTACAGCGAGTTCGCGCAGCGCATCCTCGACGAGATCGACGCCGAGGACGCGAAGATCGCCGAGGCGCACGACCGCCCCGAGGGCCCGCTGTCGATCATCTGTCCCAAGTGGATCGGGGGGATGGACCTCGGTGACGCGATCGCCGAGTTCGCGGTCAGCCATCCGAGGATCGCCGTGCGGTACGAGCTCGGCGGCATGTCCGACCGCACGTACGACTTCCTCGACTCGGGCTTCGACGTCGCGTTCCACACCCGCGACCTGCGCGACTCCAGCGTCCGGCTCAAACGCATCGCGTCGCTGCCGTTCGTGCTCTGCGCGTCGCCCGGCTACGTCGAGAGGCACGGCCTGCTCACCGACCCCAACGACCTGGGCGACCACGACTGCCTGGTGCACGTCAACGACCCGGTCTGGCGGATCGGGCACGGCCACGCCAGCACGCTGCACAAGATCCGCAACATCGCGTTCCAGTCCAACTCGTACATCGCGCTGCTGAAGGCGGCCGTGCACGGGCGCGGCATCGCGTTGCTGCCCAGCCGGTCGGCCTACGACGATCTGGTCGACGGCCGGCTACGGGTGCTGCTGCCCGAGCTGCCGGTGCCGAGCCGTTCGCTGTACGCCATCTACGGCCCGTCGGCTCAGGTGCCCCGCAAGGTCGAGGTGTTCCTGGGCTTCCTCACGAAATGGTTCGCCGAGAATCCACTCCCGGTATTCGAGCAATGAAGGCTTGCGAATTTCGTGGGGTCGGGCGACGGAACGCGCTCCTAGGATCGATTTCGGCACACGAGAAAGGCAGGCGACGGTGGGAGTCCAGCGCATCGAGTCGGTGATTTACACCGTCGACGATCTCGCCACTAACGTTCGATTCTTCGATGATTTCGGCCTCACGCTGGAATCGGCCGACGACGTGACCGCGGTGTTCCGCACCCGGATCGGCCAGTCCCTGGTCCTGCACGCGGGCGACCGGGCCGATCTGCCACCGGCGGTCGAGCGGGGGCCGACCGCGCGGGAGATCGTCTGGGGCGTCGACACCGTTGACGAGTTGGTGCGGCTGTCGGCCAGGATCGGCGCCTCTCGCAGCGAGGACGGCGTCTTCCGCACAGTGGATCGGACAGGGTTCGGGGTCGGTCTGACGATAGCCGGCATCTCCGATTTTTCGCCCGGGCCGCCGCGGCCGGCGAACACGTCCGGCGCGGTCACGCGCGTCAACCAGGCCCTGAGCTCGGTCGGCCGGGTCCGCCCGATCCGGATGTGCCACGTCGCGCTGAACATCCCCAAGGCCGGCCAGGAGGAGGCCGTCGCGTTCTACGTCGACGGACTGGAGTTCATCCCGACCGACGTGGTCAAGCCGATGGGCACGTTCATGCGCGTCGAGGGCGACGCCGACCAGCACAACTTCCTGCTCTGCCACCGGCCCGACAAGGCCGGGATCAACCACGTCTCGTACGAGGTGGCCGGCTTCGACGACGTCATCGAGGGCGGCAACCACATGATCGAGAAGGGCTGGCCGGAGGCCCGCAAGCTCGGCCGGCACACGGTCGGCTCGAACGTCTTCCGCTTCGTCCACGCCCCCTGCGGCGGACGCGTGGAACTCGCCGCCGACATGGACCGGATCGACGACACGTACGGCACCCGCGTGCACGAGACCACGCCGCCGCACCACATCTGGACCCTGCGTAGTTCCCGGGAGACCTCATGACGGATCTGTCCCTCTACATCGACGGCGAGTGGGTGGCCACGGCGGACACCGCGCCGGTCCTCAACCCGGCGACCGAGGAGGTGATCGCCCGGGTCGCGCTGGCCACCACCGAGCACCTCGACCGGGCCATCGCCGCGGCCGAGAAGGGCTTCGCAGTCTGGAAGTCCGCCGACCGCACCTCAATCCTGCTCAAGGCCGCCGCGCTGCTCACCGAAAGGGCCGACCGCATTGGCCGCGTGATGACCCTTGAGCAGGGAAAACCGTTCGCGGAGGCGCGCGGCGAGGTCCTGCGCGTGGCCGGCGCGCTGCGCTGGGACGCCGAGGACGCCCGCCGCGCCTACGGCCGGATCATCCCCTCGGCCGCCGACACGGTGCTGAGCGTGCGCCAGGAACCGATCGGCCCGGTCGCCGCGTTCACCCCGTGGAACTTCCCGGCCGGCTCCCCGATGCGCAAGATGGCCGGCGCCCTCGCGGCCGGCTGCTCGATCGTCATCAAGGCGTCCGAGGAGACCCCGGGCACCGCCGTCGAACTGGTCCGCTGCTTCGCCGACGCCGGACTCCCGCCCGGCGTGCTCAACCTGGTCTTCGGCGACCCGGCCGAGGTGTCGAAGCACCTGATCGCCGACCCGCGGATCCGCCTGGTCGCCTTCACCGGCTCGATCCCGGTCGGCAAACTGCTGGCCGCGCAGGCCGGCGCCGCGATGAAACCGTCCCTGATGGAGCTCGGCGGCCACGCCCCGGTGATCGTCGCCGCCGACGCCGACCCGGTGCAGGCCGCCCGCAAGGCGGTCTTCGCCAAGTTCGTCAACGCGGGCCAGGTCTGCACGTCACCCAGCCGCTTCCTCGTGCACTCCTCCCTGTACGACGCGTTCGTGGCGGCGTTCGTCGAGGCCACCGACCGGGTGGTGGTCGGCGACGGCCTGGACGAGGGTGTGACCATGGGGCCCCTGGCCAACCCGCGCCGGCTCAAGGCGATGGAGGAGCTGGTGGCCGACGCGGTCAGCCGCGGCGCCACGGTCGAGCGCGGCGGCGGGCGCCTGGACCGGCCCGGATTCTTCTTCGCGCCGACCGTTCTCACCGGCGTCCCGGAGGACGCGCGCGTGATGGTCGAGGAACCGTTCGGGCCGATCGCGCCGATCGTCGCCGTCGACGATCTCGACGACGCCCTGCGGATCGCCAATTCTCTGCCGTACGGGCTCGCCGCCTACGGATTCACCCGGTCGTCGGCGACCGCCGAGAAGCTGATCCGCGGTTTCGAGGCCGGCATCCTGTCGATCAACCACTGTGGTGGGTCGGTGCCCGAGGCGCCCTCGGGCGGCGTGAAGTCCAGCGGTTTCGGCCGCGAGGGCGGGCCCGAGGGCCTGGACGCCTACCTGGTCACCAAGCGCGTCTCGCACCTGCTGGTGGACTGAGATGCGCTACAGCCGGATCAACCTGCACGGGCGGGCGGTCTTCGCGGAGATCGCCGACGGCCTGGCGCACGTCCTCGACGGCGACCCCCTCTCCGGGCCGGCGCATCGGACAGGAAGCCGTGTGCCGACGGCGAGTGTCGACTTCCTGCCGCCGGTCGTCCCCGGCGTCTTCTACGCGGTCGGCTACAACTACCGCTCGCACGTCGAGCACTACGGTGCCCGGGCCCCCGAGCGCCCCGAGGTCGGCTACCGCGCCAACAACGCCCTGACCGGTCACCGTTCGCCGATCGTCCGGCCGGCCGGGGTGACGGGTCGCTTCGAGGCCGAGGGTGAAGTGGTCGCGGTCATCGGTCGTACGCTCAAAAAGGCTTCCAGGAACGAGGCCCAGGAATCGATTTTCGGCTGGACGATCGGGAACGACGTCTCGGCCCGCGAATGGCAGCACGCCGACCGCACGTTCTGGCGCAGCAAGAACAGCGACACGTTCAAGCCGATGGGCCCCTGGATCGAGACCGGCGTCGATCCCCTCGCGCAGACCACCACGGTCCGGGTCGACGGCACGGTGAAAGCCCGGTTCGCCACCGGCGACATGATTTTCGACCCGTTCGATTTCATCGTCGAGACCAGCAAATACATCACCCTGCGCCCCGGCGACGTGCTCTGGATGGGCGCCGACAGCAACGTCCAGCTGGAACCGGGCCGCACGGTCGAGATCGAGATCAGCGGCATCGGCACGTTGTCGAACCCCGTCCTGGAGGAAAAATGAGCAACGCCCCGAAATACATCCACCACGTGAACTTCCCGACCACCGATCCCGAACGCACCAAGGAGTGGTACTCCAAGGTCTTCGGCCTCAAGGCGATCACGCCGAAGAGCAACACCAGGGTGGTCCTGATGACCCGGGGCAATTTCGACCTGCACTTCACGCCGGTCGAGGAGATGGACCGGATGGCGCCGTACCACTTCGCCATCGAAGTCGAGGACTGGGACGGCTTCCTGAAGCACCTCGCCGACCTGGGCATCCGGCACACCCGGCCGATCGAGCGGCCGGAGAACCAGTCGAAATTCTGCTACATCCACGACCCCGACCACACCATGATCGAACTGGTCTTCCACGGAAAGCGGCCCGCCTGATGCCCTTCACCACCTCCCCCGACGGGGCCAGGATCTACTACGAGCGTCACGGCGACGGCCCCGCGATCCTCTTCGTGCACGGGTCCGGCGGGCACCACGCGGCCTGGTGGCAGCAGGTCACCGCGCTGCGCGACCGCTACACGGTGGTCACCGTCGACCTGCGCGGCTTCGGCCGGTCCGACTCCTCGATGCCGGAGTTCGACGGGCAGGACTTCCCCGGTGACCTGATCGCCGTCCTCGACGCCGAGGACCTGCGCGACGTGCTGCTGGTCGGCCAGTCGATCGGCTCGGTCGCCGCGCTGCGCGCCGCCCTCCAACGCCCCGACCGGGTGGCCGGTGTCGCCCTCGGCCACTCGCTCGGCGGCCTCGACCACCCGGAACTCTCCGAGCTGGTCGCGGCCGACCGGGCCGAAGCGGTCACACTGCCGGTGATCGACCGGCTGATGAGCAAGAAGTTCCAGGCCGAGGAGCCCGCGAAGACGTTCCTCTTCCAGCAGATGGGCACGTTCAACGTGGCCAAGATGGCCGACCTGCGCAACCTGTCGACCGGCGGGCCGACCATCGAGGAGATCGTCGCCTCGGGCGTTCAGCTCTGGTTCCTGGCCGGCGAGACCGACGCGGTCCTCAGCGTCGCGACCGTGAAGCGTGCGCACGAACTGGTCAAGGGCTCGCACCTGTCGATCGTGCCGGGCGCCCCGCACTCCATGTACTGGGAGTCGCCCGACCTCTACAACGCCGCCGTCGCGGAGATCCGGGAGGCCCTCGTATGACCAGGTTGACTCTGGCCGAGGCAGAAGAAATTCTTGCGGGTACGTTGCGGCGCGGCACCGGCCTGGGCAAAGCGCTCAGCGTCGCGATCGTCGACGCCGGCGGCCACCTGATCTCGGTCAAGCGCTCGGACGGCGCCCGCGCGCTGACCCCGAGCATCGCGATCGCCAAGGCCTACAGCTCGGCGATCATGGAACGGCCCACGAACATGCTCTACGACTGGGCCACCAGCAACCCCGGCTTCTTCGCCCAGCTCTCGACCATGGCCGCGCACCCGATCGTGGCCACCGAGGGCGGCGTGACGATCAAGCGCGACGGGGAGATCCTCGGCGGACTCGGCGTCTCCGGCGGCACGCCGGCCGAGGACCAGAAGGTCTGCGAGGAGGTGCTGACCGAGCTCGGCTACGAGCTGACGTTCGCAGCCTGGGGGAAGAACCGTGGCTGACACCTTCAAGTTCCGCATCGACCACCACGGCAGCCTGGTCCGCCCGCCCGAACTGCTCGCCGCCCGCGCCGCCGACGCACCCGACCGGCGCGCGATCGAGGACGCGGCGATCGCCGAGGCCGTGCGCCGGCAGCGCCGGATCAGCCTGACCGTGGTCACCGACGGCGAGTTCCGGCGGGCCGACTTCCGCAGCGTGATCCTCGACGCGGTCGACGGGTTCGACCGCGGCGAGCTGAAGCCGCACCGGTCGCCGGTCGCCGAGGACGCGGCCGCGCTGACCACGTTGACCCGGATCCCGGCCAAGGCCACGCTGCCGTCACCGGCCTGTCTCGCGGCCGAGCTGTACACGCCCGGCGGCGCCTGGGGGAGTGCCCGCGAGCTGGGCCTGGCTCTCGCGAAGATCATCAACGACGAGATCGCGGCGATCATCGCCCGGGGCGTTCGCTATGTCCAGATCGACAATCCGGGCTACACCGGGCCGTTGACCGGTTCGGCGGCGGAAACCCTGTCGCTGGACGACGCGATCGAGATCGATGCGCTGGCCGTCACCCTGAAGGACAAGCCTTTCAACGTACGTATCGGATTGTGTCCCGTTCTTTCCGCGCCGGAGATCGTGCCCGCCGTGGCGGAGAAGCTGTTCGCGGAGATCCCCGTCGACCGCTGGAGTCTTCCGTTCGACAAGGGCACCCCGGGTGAGATCGCCCTGCTCCGGGCCGTCCCCGCGGACCGGGACGTCTGCCTCGGCATCGTCGACCCCACGATCGCCGAGCTGGAGGACATCGACACGATCATGGATCGGATGGACGTCGCCGGTGCCATCCGCGACCTGGAGGACGTCGCGGTCAGCCCGAGCGCCGGTTTCTCCCCGACCGCCGGCGGCGCCACGATCGGCGTCGAGGACCAGTGGCGCAAGCTGATCCACGTCGAGACCATCGCCCGCATGTGCTGGGGCAACGAGCTCTGACCTCGGGCCGGCCTTTGGTAAGGCCGGCCCGACAACTACAGGACCTCGGCGAACGTGACCTGACGAGCGGTCAGCAGCGGCCGCACGATTTCCACGATGTACTCGGCGAAATGGTCACTCGCCGCGTGCGCGTCGAATCCGGCCCGGTCCGCGTACACCTCGTACAGCAGGAATCCGTCCTCGGTCCGGTGCACCACGTACTCGAGGTTCCCGGGCTCCTCCCGGGTGTGCTCGCGCATCTTCAGCAGTGAATCCCGGATCAGCGACGCGTCCGACGGCTCGCACCGGTAGTGCGCGAAGACGGCGTATGCCACGAGCTTCCTCCCACGGTTTGTCAGTGCGGAGATTCCAGCAAAGAAATGGATGCGCCGGGCGCAACCAATGCATCCGCCGCAGCGCATGGTCCCACCCATTCGACGGTTCTTAACATTCGCGATACCAAGCGTTCTGGAGGGGTGGAGATGTCCGTTCGCACCATGGAGACCCTGGCCGGGGGCCGGTGGATCGGCGCCGAGAGCTGGGTCGACGTCTTCGACCCGAGTGACGTGCGAGCGCCTTTCGTCCGCGTCCCGGCGCTGACCGCCGAGCAGGTCACCGAGATCTACACGGCCGCCGAGGCCGGTTTCCAGGTCTGGCGGGCGACCTCGGCGATCGAGCGCTCGAAGATCCTCACCAAGGCGTCGGTGCTGCTGCGGGTGCGGGCGGCCGAGATCGCCGAGGCGATCACCCGGGAGAACGGCAAGACCCCGGCCGAGGCGCGCGGCGAGGCCGAGAAGGTCGCCGACTTCTTCGAGTACTACGCGGCGGCCGGCCGGGAGGAGTACGGCGGGCTGATCCACGACGCCCGCCCGGACACCCGGGCCGGTTACCAGCGCGAACCGCTCGGCGTGGTCCTGGCCGTCACCCCGTGGAACGACCCGATGATCACCCCGGCCCGCAAGCTCGCCCCGGCCCTGGCCGCCGGCAACGCGGTCGTGCTCAAGCCGGCCACCGAGACGCCGACGTCGGCGCTGCACCTGGCCCGGGCGCTGCACGACGCGGGTGTCCCGGCCGGCGTGGTCAACGTCGTCACCGGCCGTACGTCGGAAATCTCTGATGCTCTTCTCGACGACCCCCGGATCGCGGCGGTCACGTTCACCGGCGGCAACGAGGTCGGCGAGGCACTACGGGCGCGGCTGGCCGCGCGAGGCGTGCGGTTCCAGTCCGAGCTCGGCGGCAAGAACGCGTCGGTCGTCCTGGCCGACGCGCGGCTGGACCGGGCCGCGACCGCGGTCGTCGCCGCGTCGTTCGGGCAGGCCGGGCAGCGCTGCACCGCGACCAGCCGGGTGCTGGTGGATCGCGCGGTCCACGACGACTTCCTGGCCCGGCTGCGCGCGAAGGTGGCCGAACTGACGACCGGGCCGCTGGTCAGCAAGACGCATCAGAGCAGCGTGCTCGCGCACATCGCGGGCGCGGTCGAGCAGGGCGCCCGGGTCGAGCTGGGCGGCACCGAGGTGCCCGGCCACGGCTGCGGGGTCGAGCCGACGATCCTGGTCGACGTCACGCCGGACATGGACGTGTGGCGCGACGAGGTTTTCGGGCCGGTCATCGCCGTACGTCGAATCGATGGTCTTGATGAGGCGATCGAGGCGGTGAACGACTCACGGTTCGGGCTCGCCGCGGCCGTCTTCACCGAGAGCCTTGCGGCGGCGCACCGTTTCATCGCCGACGCCGATTGTGGACAGATCGCCGTCAACACCACGACGAGTGGCTGGGACGTGCATCAGCCGTTCGGTGGCTTCCGCGACTCCGGCTCGCCTTTCAAGGAGCAGGGCGCCGAGGCGGTGCGGTTCTATACCAAGGTCAAGACGTTCGCCGTCCACTTCGGCTGAACGCGCGACCTAGCGAAAGAGGCGGGACATTGATGGCTGACGAGACCATCGGCATCGTCGGGGCGGGCATCGTCGGGCTGGCGATCGGCCGGGAGATCACCCTCCGGCGACCGGGTACCCGGGTCGTGGTGCTGGAGAAGGAGAACGACGTCGCACTGCACCAGACCGGGCACAACTCCGGGGTGGTGCACGCCGGCATCTACTACACGCCGGGCAGCCTGAAAGCGGAACTCTGCACGCGCGGGCGGTCGCTGCTCAAGGAGTACTGCCAGGAACGGCAGATCGCCTACGACGAATGCGGCAAACTTGTCGTCGCGGTGCGGGCCGACGAGTTGGGGCGGCTCGACAATCTGGAGAAACGGGCGCGGGAGAACGCCGTACCCGGATTGCGTCGTGTCGATCCCGCCGGGATCCGTGAGATCGAGCCGCATGCCGCCGGGCTGGCCGCGCTGCATTCCCCGGAAACCGCGATCACCGATTTCCCCGGCGTCGCCCGCGCCTTCGCCGACGACATCATCGCGGCCGGGGGAGAGGTCCGTTTCGGCTGGCCGGTCGACGGGATCACCGACCGGTCCGGTCGCACCGAAGTCACCTCGGGGGAGAACCGGCTGGTCGTGGACCGGTTGATCATCTGCGCCGGGATCTATTCGGATCGGGTTGCCAGGCTGGCCGGCGATCAGCAAGAGCCGATCATCATCCCGTTCCGGGGCGAATACATGCGAGTCAACGACGATAAGGCGGACATGGTCCGCGGCATGATCTACCCGGTTCCGGACCCGCGCTACCCCTTCCTCGGCGTGCATTTCACGCGCCGCGTGACCGGGATCGTGGAGGTCGGCCCGAACGCGGTGCTCGCCACCGCGAAAGAGGGCTACAAGCGCTCGAACTTCTCCGTTCCGGACCTCGCCGCGCTCGCCGCGTGGCCGGGCGCCTGGCGGATGGCGAAACAGCACTGGCGCACCGGTGTCAAAGAGGTGCGCGGCTCACTGTCCAAGAGCCGTTACATGGCCGAGGCGATGCAGTACGTCCCGGAGATCGGCGCGGCCGACGTGGTCCGGGCCGGGGCGGGCGTGCGGGCCCAGGCACTCGACCGCGACGGCAGTCTCGTCGACGACTTCCGCATTCACCGGATGGGTCCGATCACGGCCGTCCGGAATGCGCCCTCACCGGCGGCGACGTCCTCTCTGGCGATCGCCGGGCACGTGGTCGGCGCGGTATTCGACTGACGCATTCATGCAAGAACCGATTGCACGCTACGGACTCCGCACCACCGGATTTGTTCCCTAGCGTCTTTCACAACCGGCTCGAAAGGAAACTCATATGTTCGTCGTCGACTCCCAGGTGCACATCTGGAAGGAAGAGACCCCGGACCGGCCCTGGGTTCCGGGCGCTCGCGAGCGGATCCGGCTCAACGGCCACCGGGAGGACCCCTTCTCGTACGAGGAGTGCCTGGCGCTGATGGACGAGGCCGGCGTCAACCGCGCCTTGATCCTGCCGCCGTCCTGGGAGGGCGACCGCATCGACTACGCGCTGGAGGCGTGCGAGGCCCACCCCGACCGGTTCGGGATCATGGCGCGGATCCCGCAGAACAAGCCGGTCGAGGGCGCGGCCATGCTGCGGGACTTCGCGCAGAACCCGTACATCAAGGGCACCCGCCTGACCTTCCACCGGCCGATCGACCGCAACTGGATGATCGACGGCACCAACGACTGGTACTGGCCGCTGGCCGAGGAGCTGAGCATCCCGACCATGGTGCACGCCCCGATCTGGAAGGCCGAGCTGGGCGCGATCGCCGGCCGGCACCCCGGCCTGAAGATCATCATCGACCACATGGGGATCATGGCCCGCTGCGTCGACGACGCCATCGGCTACTGGGTGTCGGAGACCGCCGAGCTGCACAGATACCCGAACATCTACGTGAAGGTGTCGGCGCTGCCCGGTTACTCGACGCAGCCGTTCCCGAACCTGAACATCGAGAAGTACGTCCGTGAGATGGTGGACAAGATGGGCCCGGAACGCTGCTTCTGGGGCACCGACATCACCCGCCTGCTGGGCCACGGCCTCAGCTACGTGGAGACCATCGAGCAGTTCACCAAGCACTACGACCTCACCGCCGAAGAGCTTGAGTGGATCATGGGCCGGGGCATCTGCGAGGTCCTCGGCTGGCCGATCACGCCGAACCCGACCGGGAACTGACATGGCCTCACACTCCGATGGCGGCGACGCGGTCATCAGCGCGTTCAACGCGGTCGGGGCGGACTACATCTTCTCCTCACCGGGGTCCGAATGGGCCCCGGTGTGGGAGTCGCTGGCCCGCCGCCACCGCGACGGACTGCCCTGCCCCCGGTACCTGGACCTGCTTCACGAGACCGTCGCGGTCGGGATGGCCACCGGGTACGCCCTGGTCACCCGCCGCGCCCAGGGTGTTCTCCTGCACGCCGGCCCGGGCCTGCTCCAGGGCTCGATGGCGATCCACGGCGCCCTGCTGGCCGGCGCGCCCATGGTGGTGGCCTCCTCCGAATCCATCACGTACGGCGACGGGCCGGGCCCCGACCCGGGCGGCCAGTGGTACCGCAACCTGTCGGTGGTCGGCGGCCCGCACATGATGGCCGCACCGTTCACCACATGGTCGTCGCAGGCGGCCAGCGTCCACACGCTGCCCACCATGATCACCCGGGCCTTCGAAATGGCCGGGCGCTCGCCGGCCGGCCCGGTCTACCTGAACATCCCCCTGGAGGTGCTGCTCGACCCGTGGGAAGCCGGGGAGCTCAAGCCGGTCGCGCCGCGAGGCACCACGGTCAGCACCGCCGAGGACATGCAGGCCGTTCTGTCGCTCCTGGCCGACGCGGCAAATCCGGTGATCATCACCGAGACGACCGGCCGTGAACCCGGCGGGCTGGAAGCGCTCGTCGAATTCGCCGAGACGCTGCGCATCCCGGTCGTCGAACCCAACTCGGCGGTCTGCGCGAACTTCCCGCGCGACCACGAACTGCACGTCGGCGGCGACATCGCACCGTTCGTCGACACCGCCGACGTGATCATCCTGCTCAACTGCCGCGCGCCGTTCTACCCGCCGTCGCGCCGGCCGGCCCACGCCAAGATCGTCGTGATCGACGAGCAGCCGCAGCGGCCGCACATCGTCTACCAGGTCCTCAACGCCGATCACTACCTTGAGGGCGGGGTTGCGGCGACGCTGCGGGAGCTTGCGGTTCGATTCACAGAGCAAGGCTTTCCCGTACGGCCGTCGGACCCGTCCCGCCACGACGCGGAGATCGCGGCGGTTGCTGCTGCCGAGGAACGCTTTTTTGATGGTGCGGCGATCGACCCGGTTCTGGTGGTGGCTTCGCTGCGCTCGGCTCTGGGCGATGATGCGATCGTGGTCGACGAGACGATCACGCACAGCCGCGTCGTCCAGCGCCACCTGCAGGCGACCCGGCCCGACTCGTACTTCTACGTGCAGGGCGGTCTCGGCCAGGGCATCGCGGTCGCGCTCGGCGTGAAACTGGCGGCCCCGTCCGCCCTCGTCGCGCTGACCATCGGCGACGGCGCGTTCCTCTACAACCCGATCGTCCAGTCCCTGCAGGCCGCCCGGGCCAACCGGCTCCCGCTGCTGATCGTGGTCTTCAACAACACCGAATACCGGTCGATGAAGATGAACCACCTGCGCTTCTACCCGCAGGGCGCGGCCGTCGACACCGGCGAGTTCCTCGGCCACGACCTCGCCGACCAGCCCGACCTGGCCTCGTTCGCCGAACCGTTCGGCATGCACGGCGAGACCGTCGCCGCCCCGGCCGAACTGCGGCCCGCCCTGGAACGGGCGCTCAAGGCCGTACGGTCCGGCACCACCGCGATCCTCAACGTCCGCGTCTCCCGTTAGGACCCCCGCCCATGCCCGCACCCAAGGTCCTCGTCCCCGCCGACGACCTGCGCACCTTCACCACCGCCCTGTTCACCGCGGCCGGCGTGACCGCGGACCACGCCGCCACCATCGCCGACGTCCTGACCTGGGCCAGCCTGCGCGGCGTCGACTCGCACGGAGCGTCCCGGGTCCCCCGCTACCTCGAACTGCTCGACTCCGGCGAAGCCAACCGCACACCACACCTCCGTTTCGCCTCCACCACCGCGGCCGTCGCCGTCCTCGACGCCGACCGCGCCCCCGGCCCGGTCGCCCTCAGCCTCGCCGCCGCCGAAGCCGTGACCCGCGCCCACGCCAACGGCGCCGGCATCGTCGGCGTCCGCCACACCGTCCACACCGGAGCGATCGGCTACTACACCTCCTCGATCGCCGACCGGGGACTCATCGGGATCGCCTTCGTCGCCGGAATGCCCAACATGGCCTACCCCGGCGTCAAAGGCGCCGCCGTAGCCACCAGCCCCCTGTCGATCGCCGTCCCCACCCCCGGCCACGCCCCGGCCCTGCTCGACATGGCCACCGCCGGCATCGCCCTCGGCAAGATCGCCCAGTTCCGCAACGCCGGCAAACAACTCCCACCCGGCACCGCCGCCACCGCCGACGGCACCCCCACCACCGACCCCGAACTGGCCAAACTCCCGCTACCCCTCGGCGGCATCAAAGGCGCCGGCATGTCCCTGGTCTTCGAACTCCTCACCAGCGTCCTGGTCGGCGCCCCGATCCTCAGCTCATTCCACTCAACCGACCCAGCCGGCAAGATCCACCGCCAGAACGCCTTGATCATCGCCCTCGACCCGGCCGCCTTCACCCCTGACGAGTCCCCCGCCCCGCCCGAAGCCGTCCCTCCTGGCACCGCTCCCGGCGCGGCTGCCCCCGGCGTGGCCGCCTTCGGCCAGGCCGTCGGCGCCACCCTGGACGCACTCAAGGCCCTGCCCCGAGCCGACAATGACACGGAGATCCGCTATCCAGGCGAGAACAGCGCGGCAGTCGCCGCATCCCGAGCCGCCAACGGCATCCCGGTAGCCGCCAAGGTATGGGCAGAACTACAGCTAGCGGCCGAAAAACTCGGCGTCCCTCAGCCCTCTACAGCCTGACCCGAGTTATCCACACTGACGGGTTGTCCACAGCCCATCCCACGACCCCCTCGCTTTCCCGCGATAATGGCCTGGTGGGTACGGCTTTCCCCCTCAGTGGAGGGTGGGGTCGCTCCCAGCCATGATCTTGGCGAACGGGACTCCCGACCCGCACGGCTCGGGAGCCCCTTCCCCTCCCTCTTCCCGCCGAGCCTCACCTCCCGGCCGACCTACCACCGTGCGTCGCTCACCGTGCGTCGCGCGCGATGTGGGCCCGGGCCTATTACGCCGTCATGGGCCGCAGCCGCGCCACCTGCCGCGCCACCGCCCAGCGCGCCGCGGCCCCGCCGGCCCCGCCGCCGCGCCGTGCGGGTGAGGCACCGCGGGTCGCGTATCCGCGCCGCGCTGGTCAGGCACTGCGGGCCGGGTTCCGTCACCGCGTGCCCCAGCTGGCGCTCACGGTTGTCTCGCCCAACGTGCGGCAGCCTTCAGCGCCAGCCGAGACCGTGCGGCTGGTGCTGAGGGCTGCTTCGCCCGGCGTGTTGCAGCCGTGAGCGCCAGCTGGTTGGTCCGGGCTGGTGCTGGGGGCTGTCTCGCCCGGCGTGTTGCAGCCGTGAGCGCCAGCTGGCTGATCTCGGCTGGTGCTGAGGGCTGTTTCGGGCGACTGTTGCAGCCGTGAGCGCCAGCTGGCTGGTCTGGGCTGGTGCTGAGGGTTCTTGTGACAGCTCTCAGCGCCAGCCGGCGAACTCGGGCAGGTTGCGAAGGGTTGTTGTTGCACCTCTGGGCGCCAGCCGCATGATGTCGGCTAGTGGTGAGGGGTGTGTCCGGGGACCGGAGGCATCCCTGAGGGCCAGCTGGGAGAGGGCGCGCGGCTGGGGCTTGGGTGGGGCTGGGCTCGCGGGGGCGAACGTTGCGGAACGTGTGGGGTGCGGGAAGAGCGTGGCGGGTGCGGGGGAACGCTGAGAAAAGCCCGCGCCGTCCGAAAGTGATCGGAGCGACGCGGGCCGGAGACGATCAGGCGAGCTTCTTGGACTTCTTGATCGCGGCGGTGAGGGCTTCGAGCAGCGGCGCCGCACCGTTCCAGGAGTAGATCGGGACGGCCTGCCACGGGAAGACCTGGTTGGCCTTGACCGCGGGCAGCGCGTTCCACGTCGGCTTGGCGGCCAGGTCCTTCGGCTGGAGGGTGCCGGTCCGCGCGTCCAGGAAGATGATGTCGGCCTGGTACTTGTCCGCGTTCTCCCAGCTCAGCGACTCGTAGTAGTCCTGCCCCTTGACCTCGGGCATGATCAGGTCGACGCCGAGTTCTTTGAAGTACATGAGGTCGGAGCTGACCGCGGCGCTGGAGACGTAGAAGACGTCGGCGGCGCCGGAGCCGAACAGGACCTTGATGCCGCCGGACGCCTTGGCGGCGTCGGTCAGGTCTTGCGCGGCCTTCTCGAAGCGGGCCTTGGCCGCGGCGACCGTGGGCGCGTTCAGGTCGGCGCCGAGGGACTTGGCGAATTCGGCGTAGCGCTCGATCGGCTTGTTCAGCGGGACGCGACCGACGCTGATCAGGGCGTTGTTCGGGGCGACGGCGAGGATCTTGTCCTTCGACTCGTCCGGCACGTACCACCACGCGCCCGGGTCGAACTGGTGGGTGATCAGCAGGTCGGGGGTGAGCGCGGCGTACTTCTCGACGGAGAATTCGCCCCACGCGTTGCCGACGATCTGGACTTTGTTGATGTCCAGGGAGCCGGCCTGGGCCTCGGCGGTGCCGTCGGCCTTCTTGGTCTCGCCGAAGACGCCGACGATCTTGTCCTGGAGGCCGAGGTCGACCAGGGCGGCGGCGGTGCCGGTGAACGCGACGATCTTGGTCGGCGTCTTGTCGGCCTTCAGTTCCTTGGGCTGGTCGTCGGTGAAGCTCCACGGGCCGGTGGCGGCGGCGGACGAGGCCGGCGAGGACGTGTCGTCCTCCTTACCGCCACACGCGGTCAGCATCGCGCCGGCGACGGCGGCGCCACCGGCGGCGAGCAGGCCACGCCGGGACAGGGGGAGGGAGGAAAAAGACATGCTCACATCTTTCGCAGACAACAGGCCGGTCACTCGACCGTGTAAATGGTTAGGCTAACCTAACGAGCCGAACGCGCGTCAACAGGATCCGCCGGAAGCGAACGGGAGTTCACCACTGTCCACCATCGACACCCTCTCCGAGCAGCGGGTTCGCCACGGCACGGTCCGCGCGGCCGGGCTGGTGGCCGCGCTCGTGGTGCTCGCCGTCGTGCTGATGCTGGGCATCGGCTTCGGCGCGCGCTTCCTGTCGCCCGCCGAGGTCTGGTCCGGCCTGGTCGACCCCGATTCGCAGTACTACCGGATCGTTCACGAGATGCGGCTCCCGCGGACCCTGCTGGGCCTGGTGGTGGGCCTGGCGCTGGGGCTGGCCGGCGCGATCATGCAGGCGTTGACCCGCAACCCGCTGGCCGACCCGGGTCTGCTCGGGATCAACGCCGGGGCGTCGGCCGCGGTGGCCACGTCGGCCGCGTTCCTGGGTGTGGCGACCTTCTCCGGGTACGTGTGGTTCGCGCTGGCCGGCGCCGCCGCGGTCACCGCACTGGTGTACGCGGTCGGTGGCGGTCGCGCGGCCACGCCGGCCCGGCTCGCACTGGCCGGTGCGGCTCTGAACGCGGCGCTCTACTCGTACGTGAGCGCGATTTTGCTGGCCAATACCGAATCAATCCAGAAGGTACGATTCTGGACGGTCGGATCGCTGGCCAGCGCGGACTTCGACACCCTCAGGCGGCTGACCCCGTTCATCGCGGCGGGCCTGATCATCGCCATCCTGGCCGCCCGCCCGCTGAACGCGCTCTCGCTCGGTGACGACGCGGCCCGCGCGCTCGGCGCCCGGCCCGGGCTGATCCGCGTCATGGTGATCGTGGCGGTCACCCTGCTGTGCGGCTCGGCGACCGCGGCCTGCGGCCCGATCGTCTTCGTCGGCCTGCTGATCCCGCACCTGGTCCGCCCGATCACCGGGCCCGACCTGCGCTGGATGCTGCCGTACACCGCGGTGCTGGCCCCGGTCCTGCTGGTCGGCTCGGACGTGCTCGGCCGGATCGTCGGCAGCCCCGGTGAGCTGCAGGTCGGCGTGGTCACCGCGGTGCTCGGCGGCCCTCTCTTCCTCTACCTGGTGCGAGTCGCGAAATGATCACCATCCGCTCCCGCTCGGTGGTCATCGGGACCGTCGCGCTGATCGCCATGGCCGCGACGGCCGTGCTCACGCTGGGCACCGGCGAGTTCCCGATCGCACCCGCCGACGTGGTCAAGACCCTGGTCGGCCAGGGCAACGCCGCGCAGGCGTTCATCATCAACGAGCTGCGCCTGCCCCGGGTGATCACCGCGATCCTGGTCGGCACGGCCCTGGCCGCCGGTGGTGCGGTCTTCCAGTCGATCACCCGCAACCCGCTGGGCAGCCCGGACGTGCTGGGCATCACCAGCGGCGCCGGGACCGCGGCCCTGGCCGTGGTGATCCTCGGCGGCAGCAGCACGCAGCTGTCGCTGGCCGCGGTGGCCGGCGGTCTGGCCACCGCCCTGCTGATCCAGCTGATCGGCGGGCGCCGGGGTCTGCAGGGCTACCGGTTCATCCTGATCGGCGTCGGCATGACCGCGATCCTCAACGGGATCTCCGGCTGGCTGCTGACCAAGGGCGTCCAGATGGAGAACGCGCGGGCCATGCTCTGGCTCACCGGCAGCTTCGACGGCCGGGGCTGGGAGGAGGCGCTGCCGCTGCTCGGCGTGCTGATCGTCACCGTCCCGATCCTCGCGATCGCCTGCGGGCCGGGCCTGCGGATGCTGGAGATGGGTGACGACGTCGCGGCCGGGCTGGGCGTGCCGGTCAAGCGGCTGCGCAACGGCGCGCTGCTTGTCGCGTCCCTGGTCGTGGCGTGTGCGGCCGCCGCGGCCGGCCCGGTCGCCTTCGTCGCGCTGATCGCGCCCAACATCGCGCGGCGGCTGACCCGGGCGCCGGGGCCGAACCTGCTGCCCTCGATGGCGATCGGCGCGCTGCTGACCGTCGCCGCCGACTGGCTGGCCATGCACTCCGGCTATCCGCTGCCGGTGGGCGTGGTGACCGGCGCGCTGGGCGGCGGCTACCTGGTCCGGCTGTTGATCAGCGAACGCAGGGCCGGTCGAATCTGATGATCACGACAAATTCGGGAGTACGAGAATGAGCCGTCTGAGCGGTACCGGGATGACCCTGGCGTACGACAAGCGGGTCATCGCGGAGGAGCTGAGCGTCGAGATCCCGGACGGCTCGTTCACCGTGATCATCGGCCCCAACGCGTGCGGCAAGTCCACCCTGCTGCGGGCGCTGTCCCGCCTGCTCAAGCCCACCGTCGGGACGGTCCTGCTGGACGGCGCGGACGTGCACTCGATGCCGACCCGTACCGTCGCCAAGACGCTCGGCCTACTGCCGCAGTCGTCGACCGCGCCCGACGGCATCACCGTGACCGAGCTGGTGGCCCGCGGGCGCTACCCGCACCAGGGCCTGCTGCGCCGTTGGTCGGCCGAGGACGAGCAGATCGTCACCGAGTCGATGGCCGCGACCGGCGTCGGCGACCTGGCCGACCGTAACGTCGACGAGCTCTCCGGCGGACAGCGCCAGCGCGTCTGGATCGCCATGGCCCTGGCCCAGCAGACCCCGCTGCTGCTGCTCGACGAGCCGACCACGTACCTGGACATCGCCCACCAGATCGAGGTGCTCGACCTCTGCGCCGACCTGCACGAGCAGCAGGGCCGGACCCTGGTGGCGGTGCTGCACGACCTGAACCACGCGGCCCGCTACGCGACCCACCTGATCGCCATGCGCGACGGCAAGGTCGCCAGGTCCGGGCCGCCCGCCGAGGTGCTCACGGCCGCGCTGGTCGAGGACGTCTTCGGCCTGCCCTGCCGGGTGATCGACGACCCGGAGACCGGGACACCGCTGGTCGTTCCGGCCGCACGACGGAAAACCTCAGCAACCGCTGAAGTCTGACGAAAGGGGGAGCACACCCCCCATTCGCGGACTTGGGAGCCCACCGATGTCCTCCGCAGCCGAAGCAGCCGAAGCAGCCGAAGCATCCGAACTGACCCCGACCGGTAACGTTCTGGCCCGGTGGTTCACCGACCTCCGGGTCCGGACCAAGATCCTCACCTCGGTGCTGCTCATCGCCGTGGTCGTCACCGGTGCCTGTGTGCTGGCGATCATGCGGATGGGCGACATGGACGAGCGGATGTCCACCGTCCGCAGCCAGAACATGACCAACATCGACCTGCTCGGCAAGATCCGGGGCGCGCAGGCCGAGATCGCCCATTACGCCGCGATGTCCGGATCGGCGGCGACCGATGCCGAGCGGGCCACCGCCGGGCAGGGCACGGCCAAGGCCGTGCAGGGGCTCGACGAGACGCTCAAGCAGTATCAGGCGCAGCCCAAGAGCGCCGAGGCGGCCGCCGAGACCGAGAAGCTCACCGAGTTCGTCACCACGTTCGAGCAGGCGCTCACCGACGCCCGGTCGGGCAAGCCGGTCCCCGCGGCGACCTTCAACACCTCGGTCGGCGGCATGTCGGAATCGGTCGGCGCGCTGGCCCGGGTCGAGACCGTCGGCGCGGTCGAGGCGCTGAACCAGGCGCACGACAACTACATCTCGGCCCGCCGGGACGTGGTCATCACGCTCAGCGTGGCGCTGCTCGCCGGCATCGGGTTCGCGCTGCTCATCTCCGGTTCCATCACCCGGCGGCTGCACCCGGTGGCCGAGGCGATGGAGGCGATGGCGGCCGGCAACCTCAACCAGAACGTGCCCGCCTCCGGACGCGACGAGATCGGCGCGATGGCCCGCTCGGTGAACCGGGCGACCACCTCCGTACGGGAAACGGTCTCGGCCCTCGCCGAAGGCGCGGAAATGCTCGCGCACAGCTCGAAGGAGCTGGCCCGGGTCAACGATCAGACGGTTTCCGGTTCGCGGGCCGTCACCGAGCAGGCCGAGGCGGCCAACGGGTCGGCCGCCGAGGTGTCGTTCAACCTGCAGACCGTCGCCACCGGCGCCGACGAGATGGCGATGGCCATCCAGGAGATCTCGCAGAGCGCGTCGGCCAGCGCGGGCGTCACCATGGAAGCGGTCACGGTCGTCGCCGAGACCACCGAGACCGTCAGCAAACTGGGCGCGAGCTCGCAGGAGATCGGGGCGGTGGTCAAGGTGATCACGTCGATCGCGGAGCAGACCAACCTGCTCGCCCTGAACGCGACGATCGAGGCGGCCCGGGCCGGCGAGTCCGGCAAGGGGTTCGCGGTGGTCGCCGGTGAGGTCAAGGAGTTGGCGCAGGAGACGGCCAAGGCCACCGAGGACATCTCGCAGCGGGTGCAGGCCATTCAGGCCGACACCGAGAGCGCGGTCGCCGCGATCGTCCGGATCGGCGAGGTCATCGAGAAGATCAACCAGTTCCAGACGACCATCGCGTCGGCCGTCGAGGAGCAGACCGCGACCACCGCCGAGATGAACCGGAACGTGGCCACCGCCGCGGCCGGCGCGTCCGAGATCGCCCGCAACATCAACGGCGTGTCCAGCGCGGCCGAGCAGAGCACCATGACCGTGGCGGCCGGACAGCAGGCGGCCTCCGAGCTGGCGGCGCTCGCCCACGACCTGAACCAGCTGGTGAGCCGCTTCACCTACCGCTGAGGGGCGGCCGTCACCACGTCACCGGACCAGGTCAGGGCGCCCCGGTCGGCCAGATAGCGCACGTGGGCCATGGTCTCGGCGACCGCGCCGACCCGCATCGGGCCGATCTCCTCCCACGGCCGGGACCAGGTCAGCTGCGACGCCAGCTCCCACACCCCGGGCGTGCCCAGCCGCTCGACCGTCGCCACGATCTCCTCGCAGCGGCGGTCGTGGTGCGCCCGCAGCTGCCGGGCGCGGGCCGCGATGCCCCGGAACCGGTACTCGTGGGCGGGCAGCGCCTCCAGCTCGTCGTGGGCGGCGACCTGCTCCAGGGACTCCAGGAACGCCTCCAGCGGGGACGAGCCGGGCCGCTGCAACCCGATGTTCGGACTGATCCGCGGCAGCAGGTGATCACCGGTGAGCAGCACCCCGGCCTCGGGCTCGACCAGGCAGATGTGCCCCGGCGTGTGCCCCGGGGTCCACACCGTGCGCAGGGTGCGCCCCTTGACCGGCACCGCGTCACCGTCCTCGAGCAGCACGTCGGGCCGGGCCGGCTCGGACAGCCGATGCTGCCCGATGGTGCCGGCCAGCGCCGCGATCTCCTGCTCGGGCACGTCGTGGGCCCGCAGCCAGTCGGCCGGCGAGCCGCTCGGGTTCAGCGCGTCGAGCTCGGCCGGGTGCATCGCGACCCAGGCGCCGGTCTCCTGCAGCCGCTTCGAGAGGCCGTGATGGTCGGAGTGCACGTGCGTGACGACGACCCCGAGCACGTCGCCGGGCGCGGCGCCGGCCGCTCGCAGCCCGCTCTCCAGCGCCGCCCAGCCCTCGTCGCTGTCCCAGCCCGGGTCGATGACGACCAGGCCGTCGTCGGCCGGGATCAGGTAGGACAACGTGTATCGCAGCGGGCTGCGCGGGATCGGCACCGGCACCGACCAGATCCCGCCGGCCAGCCGCTCGACCGGCGGCAGCACGCGCGCCTGCCACGCCTCGCGCTGCGCGACACCGGTCACGACGATCGCGTCGCCGGCCGCACGGGTCACCGGTGCCATCCGTACCCCACTTCCTAGACGACTCTGGTCTAGGAAACCTAGACTGATGCGCGTCCCGGCGGCAACGGAAGGCGACCCGATGTCGGCAACCCCACAAGGCCGCCCCCGTGATCCCGAGGTCGACGACCGGATCACCCGGGCCGCCGCCGAGGTCTTCGGCGAGAACGGCTGGCACCGCTTCACGGTCGACTCGGTGGCCCGCCGCGCCGGCGTCGGCAAGGCCTCGATCTACCTGCGCTGGCCCAACAAGGAGGCGCTGCTCGCGGCCGCCCTCGCCGCCCGGCTCAACGGCATCGAGGACATCGACACCGGCACCGTCCGCGACGACCTGGTCAGCCTGGCCCGGCAGATCCAGCGTTCCTACCTGGGCGAGTCCGGCCGGGCCGCCCTCCAACTGCGGGTCGACGCCCAGCGGGTCCCCGAGGTCCGCGACCACCTCCACCGCCACCAGCAGTCCCAGGTCCTGGCCGCCCGCGCGATCGTGCGCCGGGCCATCGACCGGGGTGAGCTGCGCCCCGACACCAGCGTGACCCTGCTGCTGGACTGCGTGTGCGGCGGCGTGATGAATCATGTCCTGGCCACCCCGCCGCACCTGCGCGACCGGGTGGCGGCCGGCGCCGACGAGTACGCCGGCGCCCTGGTCGACTTCGTCCTCTCCTCGACCCGCGCCTGATCACTGCGGGGCCGGGCGGTCCTTGCGGGGCAGGGCCGCGACGATCGTCTCGTACGAGGCGTCGACCGCCTCCAGGATCTCGTCCTCCGGGATCGCACCCTGCAGCCGCAGCGTGTTCCAGCCGTGCCGCCCGATGTAGGCGCTGGCCGACGCGTCCTCCGGGTACCGGGCCAGCCACTCGTCGGCCAGGTCTCGGCCCTTGCCGCACTTCACGCCGACGGTGGTGCCGGTGCTCCCGAGAAAAGCGAAGATCTTCGGGCCGACCTTGATCACGAGGTCGCCTTCCCAGGGCTCGTCCGGCCAGGCGCCGGGCTTCGCGAGACAGTGCCGCCGCAGTTTCTCCCCGTCCATACCGCCCGGCTTACGCCATCCGCCCCTCGGAAGCAACCAGCGACACGAGAACGGATCAGGCGGCCCCGGTGTAGGCCGCATACGTCGCCGCCGCCTGCTTCCCGGCCACCGCCGGGTCGGCCCCCGCGGCGACGTCCGCCCCGGCCCACGCCTCGCTGCTGAGCTTCATGAAACGTCGCCCGTCCTCGGACACCATCCACGCCATGATCGCGTCGTTGTCGCGCGGTGCGTCCGGCGCCGACAGGTGCATGGCCAGCCCGAGCAGCCCGGAGTCCCAGCCCACGCCCACCGCGCCGGGCCCGAACTGCTGCCAGTGCTCGTCGCCGTCGGCGATCAGCGCCACATGCTCCAGCGTGAACCGCGTGCGTTCCGCACCCTCGGCGGTGAGCCGGACCGTGATCCAGCTGACCTGCCCGCCGAACTCCCACGTGGCGTCGAACGAGCGCGGCCGGTCGCATGCGGTGATCGTCCCGCCGGCATTGCCCTCGAACTGGTACTTCCCGCCCTCCCGGAGCTCGCCGGAGATCGGCAGGAACCAGCGCTCGATGCGGTCGGCGACGGTCACCACGTCCCACATGTCGTCGATGCCGGTGTCGTAGACCTGGCTGATGGTCAGCACCCGGGCCTCGCCGGCCTCCACGGTCCGCCCGGCGAGCTCCCGCCGCACGCTGGTGATCTGCTCGGTCGCGTCAATCATCGAAGCTCCTCCACGTCATCGGCCGCGGCCAGTCGCCGCAGTCTTTTCCCGCGGGCCACCTCGGTGGCCATCGCGGCGAGGTGCGGCGTCCAGAACCGGCGGAACCGCCCCAGCCACTCGTCGGCCTGCCGCAGTGCGGTGTCGTCGACCGCGTAGAGCCGCCGGGCACCGACCGGCCGCACGGTGGCGAAACCGTTGTCCCGCAGCACCTTCAGATGCTGCGACACGGCGGGCTGGGAGATCCCGAACTCGGCCCGGATCACCGCGGTCACGTCGCCGGAACTCAGCTCACCGTCGGCGAGCAGTTCCAGGATGCGGCGCCGGACCGGGTCGCCGAGCACGTCGAACGCATGCACGATGAGCACCTTATCAGAGATGACTTATATAACTGGGAACTTAGAGAACCTTCAAAAGCTTTTCATTGCCTATCTCCGCCGGGGTACAGACCGTCGCTCCCGCGGGGACCCTTCCGGTCCTCGCAGGGCGCTGGCGCGCCCAGGACGCGAGGCCCGCAAGGGCGACGTGGTCGGGTGGTTGCGGTCAGAGCAACAAACCCGGCCACAGCTCCCCGCCCCGGCTTCGAGGCGGGCGTGGGGCACGGCCGAGAGTGGGTTCGGGGCGGGCCGGGGTGTAGGGCCCCGGCCCGCGGTCGACGGCCCGCGCAGGGGAGAGCAGGCCGCCGGCGTCTCATGGGTGAGCCGATCTAGAAGTCGTCGGCGGTGCGGATACGGGACCGGATCAACTGCCCGGATTCGGTGAGGACGCTCGTGCCCGCGAACGTCCCGGCCGCGCACGCGCCCGGCTTCAGGATCGAACTGCCCTCGCTCTTGTCGGCGAAGTTCCAGTTCGCGTAACTGATCTTCAACCGGTCGAGCAGATCGAGCCACGCGTTCGTGCCGGCCGTGTCCACCGCGCCGTCCCCGCTGGCGCTGACCGTACCGAACTCGGTGACGAACAGGGGCAGCGACGCGGCCGCGGTCGTGACCTCGGCCCGGTAGTTGTCCTTGTGCGACGCCGCGTAGAAGTGGAACGCGTACATGATGTTCGTCGCGTTCACCGGGTTGCTGATGATCTCGGCCGACGACGAGCCCTCGGAGACGCCGAGCGACGACCAGCCGCGGGTCCCGACCACCACGATGCCGTCCGGGTCGTTGGCGCGGATCACCGGGATGACCTGCTCGGCGTAGCTCTTGATGCCGGCCCAGCCGACCCCGTTGGGCTCGTTGGCGATCTCGTAGATCACGTTCTTCTTGGTGGCGTTGCGCGCGGCCACCGCGGCGAAGAACTCCTTGGCCCGGGCCAGGTTGTAGTTCGGGTCACCGGGGTTGAGGACGTGGAAGTCGATCAGCGCGTACATCCCGCGCGCCTCGGCCATGTCGACCAGCTGGTTGACCTGGCCGGTCAGTCCACTCGGGTCGGACTCGTAGCCGCCCTCCTGGACGTACATGGCGATCCGGAACAGGTCGGCGTTCCAGTCGGTGGCCAGCGCGTCCAACGCCGTCCCGGTGTAGCAGCTGGGGAACCAGTGGATGCCGTGACTGCTCACCCCGCGCAGCTGGATCTTCTTGCCGGCCGCGTTGCACAGGTTCGTCCCGCACACCTTGAGCTGCCCGTTGATCGCCAGCGGGGTGGTCCCGGCCGGCGCGGAGGGCGTGGGGGAAGCGGTGGCCGTGGGTGAAGCCGTAGCCGTGGCCGAGGGGGAGGGCGATGCGGTGGTGGCGGACGGCGAGGCCCCGGCCGGGGCCGCGGCACTGGTCGGAGCGCTGCCGGCCGCGCTGGTGGCGGGCGAGCCGGTGACACCCGTGCACGCCTGCCCGTTCACCGTGCACGATGTAGGCCGCCCGGCCCCGTTCACGATGAACCCGAAGCTGGTCGACGCCCCACCGGCGATCGAGGCGTTCCACCCGGCCGGCGTGAACGTGACGTTCTGCCCGGCCGTGGCCAGGGTCGCGTTCCACGCCTGGCCGACGGTGGATCCGGTGGGCAGCGTCAGCTCCACCTTCCACGTGCTGATGGCCGACGATGCCGGGTTGCTGACGGTGATCTCGGCCTGGTAGCCGGAGCTCCACGAGTTGGTCACGGTGAACGAGGCGGCCTCCGCGCCGGCCGGCAGGGCGAAGAGCGCCGCCGCAGAAACGGTGGCGACGGCGAACGCCGAGGCCAGAACGACTTTGAGGCTACGCTTCAACGCTTCGTCACCTTTGGGGATGGGCTATGGGAGCGCTCCCATGCGAGGGTGACGACTGTAACCCGCCCCGGAATACGTGTAAACAGCGGCCCCTGGATCAATCACAGCGCCACGGCCGGCGCGGCCGTGGCTGATGGGGAGCGGCGGGCACGGCGAGAGCCGCCGCGGCGAGGGCCGCGGCGGCCACTTCGGCATCCTTGAGGTCGGCCGGATCCCGGGTCACCTGGTGGCGCAGCAGCAACGACTGCCACTGCCGCCGCCAGGCCCGTACGGCCAGTTCGGTCCCGGTGTCGGCGACCAGGACCATGCAGCCGGCCGCGTCCACCAGCGCATCCCAGTCGGCGAGGTCCCCGGTGGCCTCGGCCCGTTCCTGGAGCAGGTCGAAGAGAACTCCCCACCCGATGACGAGATCGGGATGGCCCGCCGGGGCCTCGTGCAACAGCCGGTAGATCTCGTCAATGGCGTACTCGAGGCCCCGGGGGTGACCCGAGTCCGCCGTGAACGCCACGACGAGGGCCGTGTGGATGAACTCCTCGCCGTCCATAACCGAAACGGTAGACGTGGATACGCCCGGGTCAAGCCCTATGTAGATTTATTCCGTGGCGACCGGGACCGGACGCAGCTCCAGGCGCACCGCGCTGCCCGGGGTCAGCTCGGGCAGTTCGGACCCGGAGACCTGGGCCACCACCACATGATCACCGACGGTGACCGTGACCCGGCTGGTCGGGCCGAGGAAGCTGGCCGTCAGCACCCGTCCGGAACCGTCCGGATCAGGCACGACGCCCACCGACTCGGGCCGGACCAGCGCCGTGACCGGCCCACCGGCGTGCGGCGCGACCAGGGGGAGCCGGTTGCCGAGCACGTCGACCACGTCGCCCTCGACGGTGCCGGGCAGGCGGTTGCTGAGCCCGACGAAATCGGCCACGAACGCCGTCGCGGGACGCAGGTAGACCTCGGCCGGGGCGGCCAGCTGCTCCAATGTGCCGGACTTCATCACGCCGACCCGGTCGGCGACCGCGAGGGCCTCCTCCTGGTCGTGGGTGACGAACAGGGTGGTGGTGCCCACCTCGGTCTGGATCCGGCGGATCTCGTCGCGCAGCTGCACCCGCACCTTGGCGTCCAGGGCGGACAGCGGCTCGTCGAGCAACAGCACGGTCGGCTCGATGGCCAGGGCCCGGGCCAGCGCGACCCGCTGCTGCTGGCCGCCGGAGAGCTGGTTGGCGTACCGGCCGGCGTGCGTGCTGAGCCCGACCAGGTCGAGCATCTCCTGCGCGCGCCCGGCCGCCTTCTTCCGGCCGCGCAGGCGCAGCCCGAACTCGACGTTCTGCAGCGCGGTCAGGTGCGGGAACAGGCTGTAGGCCTGGAACACCATGCCCATGTCACGCTTGTTGGCCGGCAGCCGGGTGACGTCCTTGCCGTCGACCAGCACCTGCCCCTGGTCGGCCTCCTCCAGCCCGGCGAGCACCCGCAGCGCGGTGGTCTTGCCGCAGCCGGAGGGGCCGAGCAGCGCGATGAACTCGCCCGGCGCGATCTCCAGGTCGAGGTCGTCGAGGGCGTGCACGGTGCCGAACGTACGGCGAAGGCCTTTGAGGTGGACGGCGACGCCGCTCATTTCTTTCCCCTTCGGGAGGAGCCGACCAGAGACAGCAGGAGCAGGAGTACGAATGCGAGCAGCAGCGCGGTCAGCGACACCGCGACCGACATGGTGGCGCTGCTCTTGCCCAGGAACTCGATGGCGACCTGCAGGTTGGTGCGGTGCAGCAGCGACGCGATGGTGAACTCGCCGAGCACCAGCGCCACGGTCAGGAACGCCGCCGACAGCACCGCCGAGCGGATGTTCGGCAGCACGACCCGCCACATCACCGTGAACCAGCCGGATCCGAGCCCGCGGGCGGCCTCGGCCAGCGTCTTCACGTCGATGGCGGACAGTCCCGCGTCGATCGCGCGATAGGCATAGGGCAGAACCAGGATGGTGTACGCGAAGACGAGCGTCAGTGAGGATCCACCGACGAAGTAGTTGACCCAGGCGTACACCGGCGCGAGCCCGACGACCAGCACGATCGCCGGGATCGTCAGGGGCAGCAGGCACAGGAACTCGATGAGTCGCCGGATCCGGGGCAGCCGCAGCCGCACCCAGATCGCGGTCGGCACCAGCAGCACGAGCATCAGCAGCGCGGTCAGCGCGGCCTGCTCCAGCGAGGCGACGATGCCGTCGGCCAGGGCCGGGTACGTCTCGGTCAGCCGCGACCAGTTCACCAGCAACGACCAGGTGCCCGGCGTGCGGGTGCTGAACTCGACCATGGCCACCATGGGCAGCGCGAAGAAGACACCGAGCAGGGTCAGCACGATCCAGCGGAAGGCGCGCTGCTTGCGGGCCCGGCGGGCGATCACCCCAGCCACTTGGCCGTCCTTTTCTGAAGCAGGGCGTAGAGCGCCATGACGACGGCGACGATGATGACCATGCCGAGCGCCATCGCCTTGCCGAGGTTGGCCTGACCGAGCACGACCTCGCTGGTCAGGGCGCCGCGGATCTGCAGCGGGATGATCGGGCTGCCCTGGCTGACCAGGGCGGCCGCCGTCGCGTACGCGGAGAAGGCGTTGGCGAACAGCAGCAGCGCCGAACCGAGGAACGCGGGCGCGAGGAGCGGCCCGGCCACCCGGGTCCAGTACTCCCAGGTGGTGCCGCCGAGGCTCTCGGTCGCCTCACGCCACTGTGGACGGATGCCGTCCAGGGCGGGCAGGAACACGATCACCATCAGCGGGATCTGGAAGTACGTGTAGATCAGCACCAGTCCGGGCAGCTCGAACAGCCACACGCCGTTCTCGAAGATGTAGAACCCGGTGTGGTCCTGGAGCCAGACCGTGACGAAGCCGGAAAGGCCGATCGTGGCCAGGAACGCGAAGGCCAGCGTGACCCCGCCGAACTGCGCGAGCACGCCGGACAACGCGGTCACCACGCGACGCAGCACGCCGTCGGGCCGGGCGGTGCTCACGGCGTACGCCAGCAGGCCGCCCAGCACCGCGCCGAACAGGGCGCTGAGCGCGGAGAGCAGCACACTGCGGCCGAAGGCGGCGATGATGTACTCGTCGGCCAGCGCGCGCACGTTGTCCAGGGTGAAGCCGTGGCCGCCGTCGCCGGTGAACGCCCCGATCGCCACCACCAGGGTGGGGATGATCAGGAAGATCGCCACGTACGCGAAGAAGGGGACCGTGCCCAGCAGGGACGCGGCGCCCCGCAGGCGCGGCCCGGAGGCCACGCGCTGCGGAGCGGCTTCAGCGATCTCAGCCAACAGTCTTGGCCCAGCTCGCGGCCAGCTGGTCCTTCGCCTTCTTGGTCTGGTCCTCGGTCGGGAAGACCGGGGTGCCGGTGACCGCGGGCAGGGCCGCGTAGGCGGTCTTGTCGACCGTGCCGGCCTTCACCATGGCGTCGGCGCGGACCGGGCGGGCGCCACCCTTGAGCCACAGGTTCTGGCCCTCGTCGGAGTAGAGGAACTCCTCCCACAGACGCGCGGCGGCCGGGTGCGGGGCCCCCTTGTTGATCGCCTGGTTGTAGTACGAGCCGAGCACGGCGTTGGCCGGGACGACGACCTTCCAGGTCGGGACCTTGGCGGTCTGCGCGGCGTTCAGGTAGTCCCAGTCGAAGACGACCGGGGTCTGGCCGGACTGGATGGTGGCGTCGGTCGGGTCGACCGGCAGGAAGTTGCCGGCCTTCTTCAGCTGGCCGAAGAAGTCGAGCGCCTTGGTGATGTCGTCGACGGTGCCGCCCTGGGCGATCGAGACGGCCTGCACGGCGCCGAACGCGGAACCGGCCTGGGTCGGGTCGCCGTTCAGCGCGACCTTGCCCTTGTAGTCGGGCTTGAGCAGGTCGGCGACGCTCGTCGGGGCCGGGACCTTGGCGCTGTCGTAGCCGATCGACATGTAGCCGCCGTAGTCGTTCACGTAGAGGCCGGTCGCCTCCTTCTGGCCGTCGGCGATGTCACCCCAGGTCGCGACCTTGTACGGCGCGAACTTGGCGGTGTTCGCGGTGGCCACCGAGCCGCCCAGGTCGAACACGTCGGGGGCGCTGTCCTGACCCTTGAGCTGGTCGGCGGCGTTGATCTCGTCCTGGCTGGACCCGTCCGGCTGGGCCGAGTTGACCTTGATGCCGTACTTGTCGCCGAACGCCTTGATGATCTCGCCGTAGTTCGCCCATGTCGGGGGCAGCGCGATCACGTTCAGCGCACCCTCCTTCTTGGCCGCGGCGACCAGGGCGTCCAGTCCACCCAGGTCCTGGGCGCTGGTCGCGGTGGCGGCACTGGCTCCGCCGTCCGCGGTCGCGTCCGACTTCTTCTCGGGCGGCGAGCAGGCGGTGACCGCGGTTATGGTGACGGCCGCCACGGCGACGACGACCGAACGATTGAGCTTGCGCACTGTGTTCCTCCTTCTGCGGTGCCGTCATCCGGCACACGCTGGTGGATCATGAAAGTGCTTGGTGGAGGCCAGGCGTACGTCAGGAAGCCGGAGAGCGACATCTTCGCTGCTCCGGAGTCTCCTTGCGACCCCCGTCACGTCGAAGGGTTTCCCTGCACCTTCGCATGCCGAATTGCTGATCGAAAGCGGTCTTCTATTACAAGAGAGGAACGTCCATACTGTGGCCGCGCTGATCGACCTGTGACATGGGGAAACATAAAAGTGAACGAGCACGACGACCTCGACCCGCTCGCCGGCCTGCAGGACTGGGCCCGGAAAACCGAGCGGAAGGTGAGGCGCCAGCGGCGGTTCGGCGGATTCGTGTCGAAACTCCGCTATGTCGTGATGGCCGGGGTGGCCACCGCCCTGATCGTGGCCGCGGTGCCGCTGATCCGCTCGGCCTGGCCCGACCACACCGAGGCGGCGCCGGCCGCCGTCGACGGGGTGACCGCGACCACCTCGGCCAGTGCCCGGCCGACCTCGCCGTTCGAGGGGACCGCGGCCGCGACCTATCCGGTCGGGGAGAAGGGGATCACGCTGCCGCCGGCGAAGGCGGTGACCGGCTTCAGCGCGGCGGAGGTCACGGCGTCGTTGAACCAGGTGCGCAAGGCGCTCGTGGCCGCGCACCTCGACCCCGACATGACGATCCGGCACAAGCCGGACCGCTTCCTGGCCCTGCTGTCGCCGACCATGCGGGCCTCGACCGCGGGCTGGTTCAAGGACGGGACGGGACGAGCGGTCGCCACCTGGATCGACCCGGCCGTCAAGCTGGACGCGCGGAACCCGCCCCGGGTCAGCGGGCGGGTGACCTACGCGTCGGTGGCCGACGGCAGCTACCGGACGCTGCGGGTCACGACCAACTTCGTCTGGGTGTACGCGTTCGAGGGCGACTTCGCCTACAAGCCGCTGGCGGTGTCGCACAGCGAGATCGTCTGGGACTTCCCCAAGGCCGAGAACATGCGGGCCGAGGACAAGGGCATGTGGATCCAGAGCAACAACGGGTACAACGCCTGGGTCGACTGCGCCGCGATCAAGAAGGGCCTGCTGGCGCCCACCCCGAAGGGCGGGGGCGGCGGCCGGCCCGACCTCGAGGACGAGGCGGCGATGGCGAAGGCGGACCACTCCCTGGACGTCCCCGACGACTGCCCCTGAACCTCGGTACTTCCGGTGGGAAGCGTTTCCGGGTGTAATGGGAAAGGTGACTGACGGTACAGAGTGGACGGACGTCCGGCGGGGCGGCGCCGACGACGTCCCGGCCGTGATGGCGCTGCTCGACGGCGCGGTGCAGTGGCTCACCGCCCGCGGCCGGCACGGTCAGTGGGGCACCGAGCCGCTCTCCGGGAGCCGCCGCCTGACAACACTCATCTCCGAGATCGCGGCCGACGGCGGCCTGCACCTGGCCGTGCGCGGCGACACGGTGGTCGGCGCGCTCGGGGTCGGTCAGCCGCCGGCCTACGTCGGCCCGGCGCCCGAGCACGAGCTCTACGTCGTACTGCTGGTGACCGACCGGCGGCATCCGGGCGAGGGCCTCGGGCGGCGGCTGCTGTCCTACGCCCGCCGGCTCGCGGTCGCCTCCGGCGCCGGGCTGCTGCGGGTGGACTGCTACGCCGGCGACGACCGGGCGCTGGTGCGCTACTACGAGAGTCAGGGCTTCACCGCGACCCAGGCGTTCACCGTCCCGCAGGGCGAGAAGCAGTGGCCCGGCCAGGTCCTGGAGCAGCGCCTAGGCTGACGCCTCCAGGATCTGCTTGAGCGTCGCCAGGTCGGTGGCCACGGCGGCGGCGTCCCGGTCGAACTCGTCGTCGGTCATCCCGGCCGCACGGCGCACGGTCAGCACCACCTCCGCGTTCTCGCCGTCGGCGATCACCCGTACGGGGATGTAGACGATCCCGCCGTCCGGCAGGTGCACCTCGTGATCGAGCACGCCCAGGTCGTTGCGCGCGACGAAGGCCACCTCGGCCCGGCCGCCCTGGGGCACGTCGACGAACCAGCGGCCGTCCTCCCGCCGGATCGAACTGCCCAGGCCGGCGGCCCAGTGCGCGAGGTTGGCGGGCTCGGCGGCGTACTCGTACACCACCCGGGCCGGGCGGTCGATGTACTCGGTCACATGCCGGGATTCGGTAGCCATCGCCCCATCCTGCCACTTGACGGGACCCGTTCCCGCCGACATCATCCGTATCCATGAATGTGACGCTGTTCCGTTCTTGGAAACGCATCATGTCGGTGGCCGTGGTCACCGCACTCGCCGGGGTGCTCGTCGCGCCGGCTACCGCCCAGGCCGCCACCACGGCCGTCGCCAGTTACCCGACGACGATCAACGGCGACAGCGCCGACGTCTACTACCCGGTCAAGGGCAGCCGGCTTCCGGTGGCGCTGCTGCTGCAGGGCGCGAACGTCGACAAGTCGAACTACTCGGTCTACGCGTCGACGCTCGCCTCGTACGGCTTCGTCGTCGCCGTCCCCAACCACACCCGCTCGCTGTTCGGCACGAGCGGCCTCTACCCCGAGGGCGCCCAGGCCGGGTGGACGGTCAGCTGGGCCGACGCCGAGGACGACAACGCGGCGTCCCCGCTGTACAAGCGCATCGACGAGAACACCCTGGTCCTGGCCGGGCACTCGTTCGGCGCGGCCACCGCGCTCAGCCTCAGCACCGGCCTCTGCGTGATCCCGTTCTGCGCCATCGCCAACACGGCGCCGAGCGAACTGGAAGCCGTGGTCACCTACGGCGGGAACAACACGCTGTACGGCACGTCGCTGGTCCTGCCGGTGCTCAACACCGTGCCGGTCGGCTACGTCCAGGGCTCGGCCGACGGGATCGCCTCCCCGAGCGAGGGCCGGACCACCTACAACCTGACCACCGGCACGCCCAAGGCGTTCATCGAGGTGGCCGGGACCAACCACTACGGCGTCACCGACGGGCAGAACCCGGCCGGGGCGATTCCCGACACCTCCGCGCAGACCCTGAACCAGGCGACCGGCGTCGAGACGATCGCCCGCTGGTCGGCCCAGTGGCTGCTCGCGCAGCTGGGCGACTCGGCCGCCAAGAAGTACGTCTACACGACCGGCGACGCGGCCGACGCGAATGTCACGGTCACGTACGTGAAGTGAACGACGGGCGGCCGGAGCACGTCCGGTCGCCCGGTTCCCTACTCACGGGTTGGGTGCGAGGATGCGGTCATGCACGTCGTGTTCATCCGCGGCTCCACCGGATCGACCGTCGCCACCGTGCACCGCGCCGACGGCGTGTCCCTGCTCCTGCCCGGCTACGACCGTAAATATCGAGTGCCGCACGACCTCGCCCACTACGCCACCGAACTCGCGCTGGAGATGTCCGGCGGCGTCTTCGGGGCCATCGCCGGCGGGGGCGTCTTCGACAACATGCGGGTGGTCGGCGGCCGGCCCCGGCACGACGCCGCCGCGCGCAGCAAACGCCTGCTCGACGCGCACCGGCAGACCCTGGGCACGGCCGAACTGCTGGCCGGGGTCGTCCACCGCGCGGTCGAGGACGGCGCCGCCGAGCAGACCCCGGTCCTGGTCCGGCACGCCTGGGACAGCTTCGGCACCGGGCCGTTCCCGTGGACCGACGACCACGTCCAGCGGGCCGTCACCACCCTGACCGACCTGACCACCGAGTGGGAGGCGCAGGGCACCGTGAAGGTGACCTGGCCGGCCCACCTGATCGCCCAGGTCCCGGAGCCACGGGGGATCAAACGCGGTCGCCGCGGCCGGACCTAGGTGTGATGTCCGGGGACCCGGCCCGGCCACGACGCCGCCCGGCCGCATCACCGAACCCGACGGCCTAGGCGGCCCGGGTGCCGATCGCCAGCAGGTGGGCGCTGACACCGGCCACGTCCGGCTCGGCGCTGTAGACCCGGGCCAGCTCCAGCGCCGCGTCGAAGATCCGCTCGGCGTCCGGACCGGACTGCGCCGCCTCGGCGGCCGGCCACGCCGGACCCTCGACGCCGTGGATCACGACACCGGCCAGCCCGGCCTCGCGGCACTCGTCACGCAGCTCGGACACCCGATGGAAGTACGCCTGGGTGAAGCCGATCGACGTGTCGTTGACACCGTCGGTGACCAGACGCCGGGCCTCGGCCACCGTACGATCGTCGAACCGCGCGGTCGCCACGAAGTCGATCGGACCGGCGAACCGGCCGATCGCCGCGACCACGATCGGACCGCCGGGCCGGGTCACCCGGATCGCCTCCCGGATCGCGCGCACCCGATCGGCGCGTTCGTGCAGGTGGTAGAGCGGGCCGAGGAGCAGGGTGGCGTCGTGGGCGGCGTCCGGCTCGGGCAGCTCGCGGGCGTCACCGACCACCGCGTCGATCGGCGGCACACCGGCGCGGGCCTGCTCGACGTGGCTCGGCACGATGTCGATCAGCCGGACGTGGTGACCGTCGGTGATCAGCTCGCGGGCGTAGGCGCCGGGACCGCCGCCGACGTCGAGCACCCGGGCCGGGGCGGGCGGCAGCAACTCCCGCAGCAGCTCCAGCGTGCGGATCCGCTCCAGCCGGGACTGCGGCCGGCGCTGCAGGCGCGTGGCCTCCTCGTACCGATGCTCGTAGTAGCTCACGATCTCGTTGGTCACCTGGTCCATTCCGGAATCCTGGCGGTCGACCCGGCCTCCCGGCGACCGAATTAGGAGCTGGGACACGTTTCCGCTGGTCGGAAGAAACCCGGGGCTCGGCCGACGGGACGGGCCTA
The DNA here is from genome assembly GCF_051380535.1 of Actinoplanes sp. HUAS TT8. Lineage (NCBI taxonomy): Bacteria > Bacillati > Actinomycetota > Actinomycetes > Micromonosporales > Micromonosporaceae > Actinoplanes > Actinoplanes sp. HUAS TT8. Next base: position 1,452,398 of record NZ_CP195646.1, read on the forward strand.
TCGTCCGTACGGGATGAAGATCTTGAACTTGATGCCGGTGCCGGTGCGCGCGGCGGGCCCGGCCGCGCTCCGGGCCGGGGTGAGCGTCGCGGTTCCGCTGCTCGTCGTGTTCCTGGCCGGCCGGCCGGAATGGTCGATGTACGCGGCGTTCGGCGCGTTCACCTCGCTCTACGGGCGCACCCGGACCGGGCGGGCCCGGCTGGTCATGCAGGGGAGCGCGGCCGCCGCCCTGGTCGGTGCCGTGCTGCTCGGGGTGCTGGTCGGCTCGATGCCGATGCGGAACTGGCCCGCCGTCGTGGTGGTGGGCCTGGTCGCCGCGGCCGGGACGGCGATCGCGTCGGCCGAACAGTGGCATCCGCCGGGGGCGCTGTTCCTGACGTTCGCGTTCGGGGCGGTCGCCTCCGTCCCGCATCACGCCGGTGACCTGCCCGTGGCGGCCGGCGTGGTCCTGGCCAGTGCGGCGTTCTCCCTGCTGGTCGGCAACGCGTGGTGGCGACCGGCGCCGTCGGTCGCCGGGCCCCAGACGGTCGACGTGGGTCAGGCGGTCTGGTGCGGGGTGGCGGCCTCGACGGCCGGTGCCCTGGCCACGGCGATCGGAATCGGACACCCCTATTGGGCGACCGTTGCCGCGGTGGCGCCGCTGAGCGTGGCCGGCCGGTCGGCTCGGCTCCGGCGGGCCGCTCATCGGATCGGGGGAACCCTCGTCGGGCTGGCGGTCGCGGCCGCTGTTCTCGTGCTCGATCTGGATCCGTACCCGGCAATTCTGGTTCTTGCTCTTCTGCAGATCGCGACGGAACTGGTCATCGGGCGGCACTACGGCCTGGCGATGGTGTTCATCACGCCGCTCGCGCTGCTGATGAACCAGGTGGCGGCGCCGCGGGCGATCGGCGGGCTGCTCTGGGACCGAGGCGTGGAAACCGTCGTCGGTGCGGCCGTCGCCTGTGCGGTGATCCTGCTGGCGGCCGGCCCTCGCCGGGTGGGGCGAGGGCCGGGGTAGACGGACCGGGTCAGCTCGCCCGAGGATCGCCCGGGAAGGCGACGGCCGACGGGGCGGCCCGGCGGCTGCCGTCGGGGTAGAAGCCGGTCCTGGTCAGGGCCAGGGTCAGCACCGCGTGCGCGGCCCCGTCCCCCAACTCGGCCAGAGCCTTCGGGTTGAGGTTGCCGATGTCGTCGCAGGCCTGGTGGTAACACGAGTCGTACGGCGCACCGGCCACCCCGCCGTACACCGTCGCCTGCTCCGGGGTCTTCTCGCCCTCGGCGCCGCTGAACAGACCACCGGCCGGAATGCCGGCCAGGATGAACGGACCGTAGTCGCTGCGCCCGTTGAACGGGGTCGGGTCGGTGGCCAGGCCCTGACCGGCGAAGTACCCGGTGAACAGCGCCTCGATCTGGTCGGAACCGTAAGGCCCGGACGCGCCGGTGGCCGAGCCGTCACCGTCGTAGACGAAACGGACGTAGTTCGGCGAGCCCAGCATGTCGAAGTTCAGGTTCGCGAAGATCTTCGCGAGCTGCGCGTCCGGCAGGGTGGCCACGTAGTGCTCGGAGCCGAGCAGCCCGGCCTCCTCGGCCCCCCAGAACGCGAACCGCACCTTCTGCCGCGGCTTGATCTTCAGTTTGGCCAGCTGGACGGCGATCTCCAGGTCGGTGGCGGTGCCGCTGCCGTCGTCGTTGATGCCGGGACCGGCCACCACCGAGTCCAGGTGCGAGCCCACGACCAGCACCTTGTCCGGGTCGCCGCCGGGCGAGTCGGCGATGATGTTGCTGGTCACGGCGTTCGCGTTGACCTCGGTGATGGTCTGCAGCCGCACCGTCACCACCCTGGCCGAGGCGGCGTCGTCGAGCGCGCTGCCGTCCGCGAAGCTGATCCCGACGACCGGGATCGCCGACGGCCCGCCGAGAGTGCCCTGGAACACCTCGGTCCGGCCGACCTGACCCTCGTTGAAGATGATCGCCGCGTCGTACCCGGCCGCGGCCGCGTTGGCCGCCTTCACCGCGAAGTCGCAGCCACCCCGCTGGATCAGCGCGATCTGCGGCGCCGAGGCCGAGGCGGGCGTGAAGTCGCCCGCGGCGCAACCGGCGGTCGAACTCGGCGCCGGCGTCGGCGGCAGCACATTGTTCAGCGCGGGCACGACCTGGCCGGTCACATCACCGGCGGCCGAATAATCGTAGGTGACCGTCTCGTAGGCCGGGCCGGCCGGCGAGACCCGGGTGAGCTGCGCCGGAGCGAGCTCGCGGTAGAACGGGAACGTGAATTTCTGCTCGGTCACCCGGTAGCCGGCATTTTTCAAGACGCCTGAGACGTACGAGGCACTGGCCGCGAAACCCGGCGTACCCGACGCCCGGGTCCCGCCGTTCTGGGTCGCGATCCGCTGCAGCACACGCTCGTGCCCGAGAATCCCGGCGACCGTGACCGCGTCACGCAGCTTCTTCGTGCTGACCTCGTCCACCGCGCGAGCCGGCTGTGGAACCAGCGCGACGATCAGAGCGGCAGCGAGTGGGACGGCAAGTATCCGTTTCGACAACGTTCTTCCTCCACTTTCGACGACTGCGACGGCCGTGAGCCGCCGCCGGGGTCGCCGGCCGCGCCCACGGCATCGAGGGCGATCAGCGCCAGCAGATTAACCGAGATGAATGTCAGGGTGGAAGCGCCGACGTGTCACTCTGGGGAAAGTCGGAAAGCGGAGGAAATCCATGCACGACGAGAATTTTGAGTACGGCGGAGCCACCGTAACCCTCATCGACGCGTCCACCATCCTGGCCGCGGCCCGCGTCAACCCGGTCGACCTCGTACACCACGCCGACTGGCCGTCCCCGGTCCAGCGCGTCGAAGTGACCGTGACGAGCGTCGACACCACGACCGGCCCGGCCCACGTGTTCGTCGCCCGCATCCACGCCGGCGCCGAACCGATGACCACCGAGCGGATGCGGAAAATGGTGCTCGGCCGCGACCCGATCGGCGTGCTCCTGTCCAAACGCATCGCGGACGGCGACCCGGTGGCGACCCGGATCGTCGACGGTGTCGGCTCGGCGGCCGCCGCGGCGTACCGGAAACTGGGTTTCGACAAACCCGGCGGCCCGGCGGCCAACCGCGGACCCGGAGTGTTCGCCGACGCCGGCGTCGGCCTGCAGGCCGAAGTCGACTACGAGGCCGACGGCGATGTCATCCGGTTGCGCTCCGAAGTGCCGCGCGACGAGGTCACCGCCAACCACTTGCGCGCCTTCGTCACGCTGACCCTGCAGGCGGTCGCCGAACTGGCCGAACCGCAGGCCCTGGCCGGCCGTCGGTACGTCTTCAGCCGCGAAGCCACCCCGCCGCCCGCCCCGGTCACCACCCAGCAGGTCACCCTCGACATGGTCGGCGGCCTGGCCGACCTGGTCGGTGAACTGCGCCAGATCGCCGTGTCGTTCCGCCACCCCGAAGCCATGGCCCGATGGGGCGCGCGGCGCCCGCAGGGCATCCTGATGTACGGGCCGCCCGGCACCGGCAAGACGATGCTGTCCCGCGCACTGGCCAACGAGATCGGAGCCGACTTCCGGGAGATCCGCACCCCGGAGATCCTCGACAAATGGCTCGGCGGCTCCGAACGCAACATCAAACAGATCTTCCGCGACGCCCGGCGCTACCGGGTGCCCACGCTGATGCTCTTCGACGAATTCGACTCCATCGTCAGCTACGCGGGCGCGGGCGGGGACGCGGCGAGTCAGGCGCTCAACGCGGTCGCCGGCATCTTCAAGCAGGAGATGAACGACCTGTTCGAGGCCAACCCGAACGTGATCGTCGTGGCCACGACGAACTTTCCGCAACGGGTCGACGAGTCACTGATCCGATCCGGGCGCTTCGACATCAAGATCAGCGTGCCGCGGCCGGACGAAGTGAGCCGATCGGAAATCTTCCGCAAAATGATCGAAGGACTGGCGGCCGCCCACGAACGAGACGGATTCCGGATGTTCGCGCCGGAACTGGACCTGGCGGCACTCGGCGTGGCCAGCACCGGGATGACCGGGGCGGACATCAAAGAAGTACTGCGCCGCGTGCAGATGACCAAGGCGATGCAGGAGGCCCGCACGGGCGCGGCCGAGCCGATCTCCCAGCAGGAACTGCTGACCGCGGTGCGTGAGCTGCGCGGACATGTCTGAGGGGAGCTGTCAAGCTTGTCCACACTGGCGGCCTGTCCACAGGCCCCCAGCCAGATCTCGTCATTCCACGAGACAATCGACTTGGGGGGGCGCCCCATAGCCGAAGATCATCGCCAAATCCCTTTCAGTAGCTTTAGCGTCTTTCGCGGACAATTGTCGGTTCCACTCGTTGGCGCCGGCTGAATCCGGCCGGCCGGTTCCCGGGTGCTGCCTCGGGCGGTCGGGCACAACCCTGAGAACCAGCCGGACCCGATGAGCTGGTGCTGAGTGTTGTTTCCCGGCGTTTTTGCAGCCCTGAGCGCCAGCTCGGCGTGCTCGGCTGGTTCTCAGGGTCGTCTCGGGGCTTCGTTTCAGCCGTCAGCGCCAGCTCGGTGGGTGCGGCTGGCGCTGACGGCTGCTGTCCGAGCTCGGATCAGCCGTGAGCACCAGCTGGGGGAGTGCGGCCGGCGGAAACGGTCGGCCGGCGGACATGGTCCTCGGCCTGCTCGGGTTGCGGACGCGGGGCGTGGCCGGGCCGGGCCGGCTGATTCGGTTGAGCAGAGTGGGGCGGGTCGGCGCCGCCGCGTATGGCTGCGCTGGGCTGCGCTGGGCCGCGCTGGGCTGCGCTGGGCCGCGCTGGGCTGCGCTGGGCCGCGCTGGGCTGGGCTGGGCCGCATTGGGTCGCGCCGCGCCGCGCTGGGCTGGGCCGCATTGGGTCGCGCCGCGCCGCGCTGGGCTGGGCCGCGCTGGGCTGGGCCGCGCTGGGCTGGGCCGCGCTGGGCTGGGCCGCGCTGGGCTGGGCCGCGCTGGACCGCGCCGCGTCGCGCTGGACCGCGCTGCGCCGGGCTGGGTCGGGTCGGGTTGGGCGGGTGGGGTGGGTTAGGCGGTGGCGGGGTGGGGGAGGGCGGCGAACGGGTCGGGGACGGGGCGGCCGAAGTGGTAGCCCTGGGCCCGGCGGTAGCCGAGTCGGTGCAGCTCGGCGGCCTGTTCCGGGGTCTCCACGCCCTCGGCCACGGCGATCAGGCCGAGGCCGGAGGTGAGCTGGATCAGGGACGAGGCGATCACCGAGTGGCGGTCGGAGACGGTGACGTTCTCGACGAAGGACTTGTCGACTTTGAGGATTTTCACCGGGACGGTCTGGAGGACGCCGAGGGAGGAGTGGCCGGTGCCGAAGTCGTCCAGGGCGATGGCGATGCCCAGTTCGTGGAGTTCGTGGACGGCCCGGACGGCTACGCCGCCGCCGAAGACGGTGGTTTCGGTGATTTCGACGACCAGGTGGTGGGGGCTCATGCCGGTTTCGGAGAGGATCGCGGCGACCGAGTCGACGAAGCCCGGTTCGGCCAGTTGGCGGGCGGAGACGTTGACGCCGACGTGTTTGGGGGCGACCCCGCGGGACTGCCACGTGCGGTACTGGGCGCAGGCCGTACGCAAAATCCATTGACCTAATTCGATGATCAGGCCGTTGCGCTCGGCGACCGGGATGAAGTCGATCGGGCTGACGAGACCGCGGTCGGGGTGCTGCCAGCGGATCAGGCTCTCGACGGCCAGGACGGTGCCGGTCGGCAGTTCGACGATCGGCTGGTAGACCAGGTGGAACTGTCCGCCGGTGAGGGCTACGCGCAGGTCGGCGCCGAGGCGGGCCTCCTCGCCGGCCTGGGTGTCGAGGTCGGGGGCGTACCAGCGGTGGTGCCGGCCGCCGTCGGCCTTGGCCGCGTACATCGCCACGTCGGCGCGGCGCAGCATCTCGCCCTGGTCGAGGACCTGGTCGAGCGTGCGGTCGAGCGGGTCGTCGCTGCCGGCGATGCCGATGCTGGCGCCGACCAGCAGGTCCTGGCCGCCGGCGTGGACCGGGAACCGGATGGCGGTGTGCAACCGCTCGGCCAGTTGATCACAGCGGTCACGAGCCGCGGGAAGCACATCGTGGGCGCGGGCCGGGAGCAGGACGGCGAACTCGTCGCCGCCCATCCGGGCCACCAGCGCGCCTTCCGGCAGCGTGTCGGCGACCCGGTGCGCGATCACCACCAGCAACTCGTCGCCGACCGCGTGACCGAACCGGTCGTTGACCGCTTTGAAGCCGTTGAGGTCGAGCAGCAGCACGTGCGGCGCCCCGGTGGCGAGTGCGGTGGTGAGCTGCCGTTCGAAGCCGCGCCGGTTGGCCAGCCCGGTCAGTTCGTCGTGCATGGCCAGGTCTTCGAGCTTGCCCGCCTGCCGCTGCACCTGCTTGACGAAACCCCAGGTGCGGGACAGTACGAGCAGGAACAGGACGACCGCGCCGGTGCCGATGCCGGCCCAGGCGATGTCGGCCGGGTCCTTGGCGCCCTGCAGGAACAGCAGGCCGGGGGCGAGCAGCGTGCACGCGGCGAGCACGGTCAGGCGCCGGCCGCCGACCCGGTGCGGGTCGATGCCGGTCTGCGGGCGTTGCCGCATGCTCGGGTGCAGGGCCGAGGCACCCCAGCAGATGTACGCCATCAGGAATCCCGAGTCCACGAACCCGCCGGTGTACTCGGCCGTGCTGGACGCCGCCGTGTAGATCAGGTCGCAGGTCAGCATGATGCACGAGCCGAGCCCGAGCAGGCGCAGGCTCGGGGTGCGGTTCTCCGGGCGGGTGAACATCCGGGCCGCCGCCGCGGTGAGCATCACGTCGCACAGCGGGTAGCCGATCGTGACGAACCGTTCCAGGATCGGGGTGCCGGCGTCGCCCAGGGTCGGGCCGACCACGAACACCCAGTAGATCAGGCCGATCCCGGTGGAGATCACGGCCGCGTCGATGAGGCCGCCGCGGTCGCGGTCCCGGTTGCCCCGGCTGAGCCGGATCATGCCGGGGACCAGCAGGAACGGGTAGGCGCAGAGGTACATGGCGTCGGCCCAGGACGGGTACGGGTACTCGCCCAGCCGCAGTTCGGTGATGTCGTACGTGATGTCGCCGGAGACCAGCAACGCCATGCCGCACGCGAACAGCAGCCACGGCCCGCGGTGTTCGGGTCTGTTCCGGAAGATCCCGAGGAACGTCATCAGGACCGACGAGACGCCGACCGTGTTGACGTAGATCTTGGCGGGCAGCGTGTCGTCGGGGACGAGCGGGAAGCACAGGGCAGCGATGACGGCCAGGATCAGCCACACCGCCCACAGCTGGAGCCGCTTGTTCCGCACGGACCTGTGATCGGTCCGACCGGCGCCGAATTTAGGGGGCCGCGCGCTCGACGATCGCCGCGAGGTCGGTTCCGGCCGGCAGTGTCCCGAACGTGTGGCCCCAGTCGCCGTCCAGCCGGCTGGCGCAGAACGCGTCGGCGACCAGGGCCGGGGCGTGACGGACCAGCAGCGACGCCTGCAGGACGACGGCCATGCGTTCGACGACGCGCCTCGCCCGTACCTCCCAGTTGTCTTTGTCGTTGAACTGGGTTTTGAGATCGAGGACCGCGCGGTCGAGGCGCGGCTCGGAGCCGACCTCGGCGAAGAACGCCTCCAGACTTTCCGGCGCCCGCTGGACGGCGCGGAGCACGTCGAGCGCCTGCACGTTGCCCGAGCCCTCCCAGATCGAGTTGAGCGGCGCGTCCCGGTAGAGGCGCGGCAGCCCCGAGTCCTCGACGTAGCCGTTGCCGCCCAGGCATTCGAGGGCCTCACCGACCACGGCCGGCTGCCGCTTGCACACCCAGAACTTGCCGACCGGGATGGCCAGCCGGCGGAACGCCTGCTCGGTGGCGTCGCCGCGCACGGCCCGGTCGACCGACCCGGCCAGCCGCATCGCCAGCACGGTGGCCGCCTCGGACTCGATCGCCAGGTCGGCCAGGACGTTGAGCATGGCCGGCTTGGTGATCAGCGGCCCGCCGAACGCCGACCGGTGCCGCGCGTGGTGGATCGCCTGGGTGAGCGCGGCCCGCATCCCGGCCGCGGAACCGGTCACGCAGTCGAGGCGGGTCATCGACACCATCTCGATGATCGTCCGGACGCCCTGGCCCTCGCCGCCGACCAGCCAGGCGACCGTGCCGTCGAACTCGGGTTCGCTGGACGCGTTGCTCCGATTGCCGAGCTTGTCCTTGAGGCGCTGGATGCGGAACGGGTTGCGGGTGCCGTCGGGCAGCACGCGGGGGACCAGGAAGCACGACAGACCGCCCGGGGCCTGCGCCAGGACCAGGAAGACGTCGCACATCGGGGCGCTGGTGAACCACTTGTGACCGGTGAGGCGCCAGGTGCCGTCACTCTGCTCGACGGCCGCCGTCGTGTTGGCCCGGACGTCGGAGCCGCCCTGCTTCTCGGTCATGCCCATGCCGGCCAGCAGGCCGCGCTTCTCGCCGGGGGTGCGCAGGCCGGGATCGTACGAGCGGCTGGTCAGCAGCGGCTCGTAGTGGGCGGCCAGTTCCGGGTTGCCGCGCAGGGCCGGGACCACCGCGTACGTCATCGAGATCGGACATCCGTGCCCGGCCTCGGGCTGCGTCCAGACGTAGAAGCCGGCCGCCCGGGCCACGTGCGCGCCCGGCCGCGGATCGGCCCACGCGGCCCCGGCCAGGCCCTCACTCACCGCGACGTCCATGAGCCGGTGCCAGGACGGGTGGAAGTCGACCTCGTCCAGGCGGTGGCCGTACCGGTCGTGGGTGAGCAGGCGCGGCTCGTGCCGGTTCGCCTCCTCGGCCCAGCGCTGCGTCTCCTCGGAACCCGCCCGGAGTCCGAGTTTGTGCAGGTCACCGGTCGCCCAGCCGGCGCCCTCGTGCTCGACCGCGGCGAGCAGCGCGGCGTCGGCGGCGACGTCGAATCCGGCCAGTGGGGGCACCTGGTTGAACACGTCGTGGGTCACGCCCGCACCCTACTCTTCGGTAACCACATAACGTAAGGTCGTGGTGGGCTGGCTGAGGGTGCCCGGGCGACTGCCGATGTTCGGGCTGATCGTCCTGATCCTGGGCATCACGTTCCCGCCGGTCTGGGTGATCACCATCCGCGCCTTCGACAACCTGGAGCAGCGGGAGAACGTCGGCGAGGCCGAGGAGTTGCGGGTCGCGCTCGGCGCCCACTTCCAGCGGCTCGGCGACTTCGGCATGACCAACTCGATCTGGAGCAGCTCCCGCGACGACATCCGCAACGGCGACCAGAAACGGTTCGAGATCGACCTGCCGGCCCAGGTCCTCGGCCCGCGCTACGGCATCACCACGGTCATCGGCATCGACGCGAACGGCCAGGTCAAAGTCGGAGGATCAATAGCCAATTCGGCGTACGGAGATCTGCCCGCGGCCCTGCGTGACCCCGCGGCCCTGCGCGACCTGTTCACCGCGGGCGCCGGCCCGGGGGACGCGAAGTGCGGCCTGACCAGCGTGACCGGCACCCCGAACGAGTTCTGCGGCTTCATCGCCTACCCCGACCAGGGTGCACCCGGCGGCCCGGGCGGCGCGCTGCTGCTGTTCCGCGCGCTGGACGCGGCCGGGCTGGCCGACATCTCCGCGCTCGTCGCCGACCCGCTGACCCTGCGGGCCGAACCGCGCGAGGGCAAGCGGCACCCGGCGCTGCCCGGCCGCTACGGCGACATCGCGGTGACCACCGCCGTGGTCGGCGACAAGGTCGCGGTGAACGGCACGATGGTCGGCGTCGACGGCGTCCCGGTCACCCTGGAGGTGCTCGTCGACCGGCCGATCCGGGCCCTGGCCCAGCAGACGCTGCTGCTCATCGGCCTGATCCTGCTGGTCGCCATGGTCGTGCTCAAGCTGGCCTCCGGGTTCCTCATCCGGGGCGGGATCGGTGACCACGTACGGCCGTTGCAACGCGCCATGGAACGCGTCATGAAGTCCCGTGACCTGCAACTGCGCATGCCCCGCTCGGCCAACCGGGACATCGACGAGCTGGGCGGCTCGATCAACGACATGCTGGCCGCGCTGGAACGGGGCGAGCACGAACTGGCCGACTCCCGGCTGCGCCAGGAACGGGAACGCGCCGATCAACTCGCCGCCAAGGAGCGCGAGCGGGAGGAGACCCGCCGGGAGGCCCAGGCCGAGTCCGACCAGATCATCGGGAGTGTCCGGCACCAGCTCAGCGGTGCCGTCCGCGAGGTCGACGCGGTGCGCGCGTCGGTGCAGGACATCAACGCCGGGGCGGTCGCCGCGCACGGCGCCACCGAGCAGATGGCCGAGCACGCCACCCAGGCCGACACCGCGGCCGAGGCGCTCAGCGTCAGCCTGCCGGCGACCAGCGAGATGGTGAAACTCATCGCCGCGATCGCCGGGGAGACCCGGATGCTGGCCCTCAACGCGACGATCGAGGCGGCCCGGGCCGGGGAGGCCGGTCTCGGTTTCGCGGTCGTCGCCGACGAGGTGCGGAAACTGGCCGACAACACGGCCGAGAGCACCGAGCGGATCACCGCCACGCTGGGCGCGCTGACCGCGTCGGCGACCGAGGTATCCCGGGCGGTGGCGACGATGACCGACACCATCGACAACGTGCGGGTGGCGATCGGGCAGGTGCGGTCGGTGGCCGACGGTCAGCAGCACACCATCAGCGACCTGGTGAACCAGGTGCAGAACGCCATCACCCAGATCGAGAACCTGAGCTCCTAGCAGGGGCTCTTGCCCTGCTCGCCCAGGCACGGCTCGGCACCGATGGCGTCGTTGACCCGGTCGCTGATCTGCCGCAACTGCTTGAACTGGGCCTGGGTGAGCGCGTCGAACAGGACCCGGCGGACCTCGGCGACGTGCCCGGGGGCGGTGGCCACCACCTTGTCCCACCCGGCGTCGGTGAGCACGGCGAGGGTGTACCGCCCGTCGGTGGGGTCGGGTGTGCGGTAGAGCCAGCCCTTGGCCTCCAGGCGGCGGGCGGTGTGCGAGAGGCGGGACAGCGAGCTGGCGCTGAACTCGGCCAGGTCGCTCATCCGGATCTTGCGGTCGGGTTTCATGGAGAGGCCGGCGAGCACCTGATACTCGAAGAAGGAGAGGTCGGCGTGACGCTGCAGATCGGCGTCGAGCGCCGCGGGGAGCCGCGTCAACATGCGGTGCAGGGCCAGCCAGCTGGCTGACTCGTCCGCGTTCAGCCAGCGGGGCTCCTCGGTGTTCATGGCGACAACCTTAGCCTGATCGCGCCATCGTCCCGGTGATCTATTCAACTTGAATCGTCAACTCAGGCGACTTGACGCTTCAAGTCATGGCGGCCTACCTTGAGTTGACGGTTCAAGTTCGAAAGCAACGGGAGCAGTACCGATGGCTATTCTTCGTATCGACGCCAGCATCCTCGGCCCGAACTCCGCGAGCAGCGCCCTCGCCGACATCGCTGAGACCGCGTGGCTCGAGACCGCGCCGGACACCAAGATCGTCCGCCGGCACATCGGCAACGAGCCGCTGCCCTCCAACGCGTGGCAGCTCGCCGCCACCGCCGGCTGGGTCCCGGAGGCCGACCGCACCGACGCCCAGAAGCAGGCCGTCGCCCTGGCCGCCGAGCTCGCCGCCGAACTCCGCGACGCCGACGGCGCCATCCTCGCCCTGCCGTTCTACAACTACGGCGTCTCCCAGCACGTCAAGACCTGGTTCGACCTGGCCATGGCCGGCGGCGAGAACGGCGAGAAGTACCTCGACGGCAAGCCCGTCGTCGTCCTCACCACCCGCGGCGGCTCCTACGGCCCGGGCACCCCGCGCGAAGGCTGGGACCACAACACCGACTACCTGCGCCGCGTCGTCGGCGACATCTGGGGCGCCGACCTCACCCTGGTCGAGCGCGAGTTCACCCTGGTCGGCCAGAACCCGGCCCTCGACCAGTTCACCGACATCGCCGCCGGCATGAAGGACGCCGCCCACAAGGCGGCCGACGAGGCGGCCCGCAAGCACGCCGCCCGCTGACCGTCGCCCGACACCCGAGCCAGGCGGCGGCCAGCGCCGCCGCCTGACCGGCGAACTCCAGAACGTCCAGGAAAGCACTCATGCCACTGACCGTGGCGGGACGTGCGGGTTTCTCGATACGCTCGGGAAACTCGCGGAAACGTCACGGTCGGGGGCCGCCCATGCCGGGAGGACGCCCGCCGCGCGCGGTTTCCCAACCACACCCGGAGCTGGCCGAGATCGCGTCCTGGTTCCGGGACGCCCTGGCCGAGGCCGGCTATCCCAGCGTGCACGCCTTCGTGCAGCGACATTCCTTCGACAAGAACAAGGTGTACGGATTCCTCGGGGGAACCCGATTCCTGACCCTGGAATCCTGCCGGGCCCTGGCCGTCGCGCTGCGCCGTGACCCGGCCGAGGCCGACCGGCTGTGGTGGCGGGCCAAACAGGCGTCGGACCGGCAGGCGGCCGCCGAGCGGGACCGGGTCGGCAACGGGACCCCGGCCTGGGAGACCGTTCCGTGGCCGTCGGCCGCCCTCCAGGACATCCTCGAAGCACAGGCCCAGGCCGTCGAGACGTTGCCGTACCGGCTGCTCGGGGTCGAACCGCCCCCGCTGTCCGCCGTCTACGTCCGCCAGCAGGTGCGCACCCGGACAGCCGAACACGGCACCGACACCCGGCCGGAGAACCCGGACCGGGAACGCGTCGAGAGCGCGGGCGCCGAGAAACCGATCCCGGTCGTCGATGCCCTGGACCGGCACGAACATCTGGTGATCACCGGAGAGCCGGGCGCCGGGAAATCCACCTTCGGGCAGTACCTCGTGCTGCAACTGTCCCGGCTATGGCTGCGCGAATGGAACGGCGACCGGCCGCCCGTCGAGGAACCCGTGGTCCCGCTGCGGATACCGGCGCGGGCGCTGCTCGGAGCCCGGTCCTGGGCGTCCGGGCTGGCCGCGGCCACCCGTACGGCCCTCGGGCTGCGACTCGTGTCCGAACCGGCCGCGTCACTGTTCGAACACCGGATCGCCGGAGTGCGCTGGCTGGTCGTGGTCGACGGACTCGACGAGATCGTGGACCGGGCGGCCCGGACCGAGGTGATCCAGGCGCTCGCCGCCCGCTGCCGGCCCGGCGGCGACTACCGGATCGTGGTGACGACCCGGGAACTGCCCGAGGTGGAGTTCGCGCCGCTGCGCACCCAGCACGTCGGGGCGTACTCGATGGAGCCGTTCGGGCGGGAGGAACTGGGGACGTTCGCGACGCAGTGGTTCACCGCGCAGGGCAAGCCCGACCCGTCGCGCGACGCCGCCCGCTTCCTGCACCAGTCGGCCGACGGGCGGTTGCGGGAACTCGTCCGCAACCCGCTGCTGGCCACGATCGCGGCGATCACCGGGACCCTCGGGCCGGACCGGCCGCTGCCGGCCAGCCGGCTCGACCTCTACGAACGCTTCCTCGAACACCTCCTCGACGGGCGGGACACCGTCGCCGAGCTGCGCCGGGCCCACGCCGGACGGCCCGAACGCCTCCGCTTCGCCGCATGGCTGGTCGCCGAACGGCGCCCCCTGCTGCGCGAACTCGGCGTGGTCCGGCTCGCCGGTGAACAGCCGCTCCTGGACGCCGCGCAGGCCTGGGTCGTGGCCAACCTGCCGCCGAGCACGTCGTGCCCGGGCGGCTGGGAGGCGGATCTGCGCGAGGTGCTCTCCGGGACGGGCCTGCTCTCGTACGAGGGTGACCGGCTCCGCTTCCTGCATCACTCCTTCGCCGAGTACCTGGCCGCGGAGGAACACGCCGAGCGGGTCGGCCCCGAGTTCACCGATCTCGAGGACTGGATCGCCCGGGGACTGAAACCGGCCGAGCGCGAGTTCGTCCTGTTCGTCTTCGCCCGCTGGGCCCGCCGGCCCGGCCACGACCTGTCCCGGATCGTCGAACCGCTCCTGCTCGGCAATCCGCAACGAGCCCTACTGGCCGGCCGCCTGCTGGCCGACCTGCCCATCGCACCGCCACGACTCAAACGACGAGTGATCGATCGGCTGCGTGCGCTCGCGGTCTATCACTCCATCCGATCCGATCTGACCCTGACGGTCGACCAGTTGGCGGCCGACGATCTCGTTGAGACGGAACCGGACCTGGTGATGGAGGTACTCGGGGGATTCACCGACGATCCGGAGGTCGCCGAGCGGCTGACGGCACTGGCCGAGGATCCTCGGACGTACCCGAGTCTGCGGGTCAGCTCGGCTCGGGTGCTCGGCCGGGTGAGTGGACCCGAGGCGGCGCTGGCGCGACTCGAATCCTTGGCCGCCGAGCTGCGCGGCTACTGGCTTCTGCTGGCGGCGCGCGCCGCGCACGAGGTCGCACCGGCCGCACCGCTCGCCCGCCGGCTGTTCGAACAGATCTGCCGGGGGAAGGACGGTTTTTTCCAGGCGGTTCGAGCCGATGCGGCGGCCGAACTGGCTCTGCTGGGCGAGACGACGCTTGCGGGTGCTACGGCGCGCGAGGTCGTGCTCGGCGGCCGGCTCGCGGATGAAGGTCTCCGAACGGCGGTGCAGACGTGGTTCGAGTCCCTCCCGGAGGAAGCCGCGCGCGGGTCCGCCCTGATGGAGCTCCGGGACATCGCGTTGACTCCCGGTCAACGTGCCGGCGTGGCTGAGGGCCTGGTGAATGTCGGATTACGGGAGGAAGCGACGCCTTTCGTGATGGCCGCACTGAGCCGGTTGTCCGATGTGGGCCTTCCGGCGCATTCGATGGTGGCGGCCTGGGCGCGGCCCGGCGACGAGCGGTTGCCCGAGGCCATGGAACTGATCCGTCGATGCCCCCGATCGCGGGCCAGGTCGTTCGCCGCTCTCGGGATGGCCGACGCGGGCTGCCGGGATGGGGCCGTCGAACTCGCCACGGCCATCCTGGCCGATGCGCGATCCGACGGCTACACGCTCGGTTCGGCGGTGGTTGCATGGCTGACGGCCGCTCCGGAACACCTCCCGCAGGTGCTTGATGCTGTCCGGCGCTGGGATCCCCGGCGGGCGGTGTGGTTCTGGGCGGTCGTGTCCGCCCTGGCCGAAACGGGTTTCGCCGACGAGGCGGCTGACGTTGCCCGGACGAGTTTCGAGGCGGCGGTCCCGGACGTGTGGCCCCACGCGGCCGGGCAGATGGTCTCGGCATGGCTGAATGCCGGTGGACGCCGGGCAGCACCGGCGATCATGGCGCAGATCGACGAGATCGGAGGATTCGCCGTCCAGTCCCGGGCGAAGATGGCTGCGGCATTCGCCGAGAACGGCTGCCTGTCCGAGGCCGCATCGCTGCTCGGAGACGTCGTCGGCTGGCCGGGCCTGAGCGTGTGGGAGCTGATTCCCGCGGTCAAGGTGGTGGTCCTGACGCGTGGGGAATCCGGCGCGGACGAGGTGGTCCGGACAGTCACCGAGGGGGAACGGGACACGATCGTGCGGTTGGTGGCGGCCGAACATCTCGCCGCGGCCGGATATCTCGACCGGGCGCATCGAGTCTGGTTGTTCGCCCTGACCTGGCAACCGGCGCCCTACAGCTGTCAGGTGACCGCCGCGGAGCGGCTGGTCTCGACCGGTGGGGCGGAAACGGCGATCGAGGTGCTGGCCGGGCACCCGGATCCGGTGGTGGCGGGACGGCGAAGGTTGCTGTCATAAGATCCGCGACGGCGGGTAGTAGCTGCTGGTGCGGCATGAGCGGGAGATCGCCCTAGGGATCAGGACCACCGAGGCGGCGGGGTTGGCGGTGGGGCTGCTGGTGCCGTTCGGGGGGATTGCGGCGCTGGTGGCCGGGAAGGCGCGCGGGCTCCGGGGGTTGGACACCCACGTCGCGGATCGGCTGCACGAGATGGCGGCCGGTCACCCGGAGCTGGTGGACGCGATGCTGTGGTGGAGTTTCTGGTTGCATCCGAACACCTGGCGGATCGCGGCCGTGGTGCTGGCGATCTGGCTGGCCCGGCGGCGGGAGACGATGCTGGCCTGGTGGGCGGTGGCGACGATGACTGCCGGGGGAGTGCTCGGGGGTGTGCTCAAATTGTTGTTCGGGCGGCACCGGCCGGATTTTCTCGACCCGGTGGCGCGGGCGACCGGGTATTCGTTCCCGTCCGGGCACGCACTGAACGCGGCTCTCGGGGCGGCCGTGTTTCTGCTGGTCCTGCTGCCGCGGACGCGAGGGCGGGTCAAGCGGGCCGGGCTGGTCGCGGCGGCTGTGGGGCTGCCGCTGGTCACCGCGTACGCGCGAATTGCTCTTGGTGTTCATTGGACCAGTGACGTCGTCGCCGGGCTGTTGCTGGGCGTGGCGGTGCCGGCGGTGACCGTCGCGGTGTTCCAGGGACGCCGTGTTGGGGTAGAAAGCGGCGGTGTCCACATTCGTTAAGCCCGCGTTCACGCGGATCATTCTTCCGGTCGCCGGGATCCTGGTGCTGATGATCGGCATCGGGCTGCTGGTGACGCACGTGCTGGAGCACGACTGGCCGTTCAGTGTGGAGGACGGTGTGAACCGGTACTTCGCCGGCCACCGCACCCCGGACGAGACCGGTGTCTCCTGGTGGTTCAGTTTCATCGGGAACACGTCGTCGGTCATCACGGTGACCGCGGTGATGGCGGTCGTGCTGCGGCTGACCCTGCACCGCTGGCGTGAGTCGATCTTCCTGTGCCTCGTGGTGATCGCGCAGGCGCTGGTCTTCTTCTTCACCACCCTGGCCATCGACCGGCAGCGTCCGGACGTGCAGCGGCTCGACGCGTCCCCGCCGACGTCGAGTTTCCCGTCCGGGCACACCTCGGCGTCGTTCGCGCTGTACGTCGGACTGGCCGTGCTGCTCGCGTCGCTGGCCCGGCCGGGCTGGTTGAAGGCGTTGTGCTGGCTGCTGGTGCTCGTCCCGGTCGCGGTCGCGCTGGGGCGGCTCTACCGTGGCATGCACCATCCGAGCGACGTGATCTCGTCGTTCCTGAACGGGACGCTGTGCCTGATCGTGATGGTGCGGGGCGTGCTGTCCCCCCGCGAGCCGTGGAAGATCCGTAGGCTGGGGCCATGGTCCCCTTCGCATTCGTCGGCGAACCCTCGCCTAACGGGTACAGCAACGTCGTGACCATCGACTCGGGCGACCGCCTGGTGTGGACGTCCGGGCAGGTGGGCTCCGGGCCGGACGGCGTGGTGCCGTCCGGCTGGGAGGAACAGACCCGTCAGGTGTTCCGCAATCTCGAATCGGCCCTGGACAGTGCCGGGGCGGCCTGGGCCGACGTGGTGAAGCTGACGTTCTACGTGGTGGACACCGACGAGTTGCCGACGGTCCGGGCGGTGCGGGACGAGTTCGTGAACGTCGCCGCCCCGCCGACCAGCACCCTGATCAGGGTGGCCGGCCTGGTCCGCCCGGAGTTCCTCATCGAGGTGGAAGCGGTCGCCGCGATCTAGTACTGCACCTGCGGGGCGGCGATCCGCTCCCACGCGGTGCGCAGCTCGGCGACCAGCTCGGGGTGCTTGGCGGCCAGGTTGGCCTGCTCGCGCGGGTCGGCGTCCAGGTCGAAGAGCAGGTCCGCCCCGCCGGCCTGCAGATATTTCCACTTGCCGCGGCGCAGGGCGCGGGCTGCGCGGGTGCGCCAGAACAGGTCGCGTTCCGGGGCGTCCGAGCCGCGCAGCAGGTAGCCGGCGAGGCTGGCGCCGTCCAGCGGGTAGTCCGGGTGCGGCTCGGCCCCGCCGATCTCCAGCAGCGTCGCCGTCCAGTCGTGGGTGATCAGCGGTTCGTGACTGACCTGGCCGCCGCGGATCCGGGCCGGCCAGCGCACGATGTTGGGCACCCGGATGCCGCCCTCGTTCAGGCTGGCCTTGTTGCCGGAGAGCGGCCACTGGTAGGAGAAACGTTCGCCACCGTTGTCGCTGGAGAAGATCACCAGGGTGTTCTCCTCCTGGCCGGTCTGGCGGAGCACGGTCAGGACCTGGCCGATCCGGGTGTCCAGATTCTCGACCATTTTCCGGTACGTCTCCAGCGAGCCCCCGTCGGTGTGGAACAGCGCGGACGCGTCGCCGGCCTTCACCCGGGCCGTGATCTCGGCGCTGACCGCCCGGTCGCCGGGCGCCTCCCACGGCCAGTGCGGGCTGGTGAAGTTCAGGTTCAGCAGCCACGGCCGGTCGTGCTTGCGGCGCAGGTACTCCTCGGCGCGGTCGGCGATCGTGTCGGTGTAGTACTCGTCGGAGCTGACCTGGGTCTCGCCCTCGTAGAGGTCCACGCCCAGGCCGGTGATCTTCGAGTAGTAGTCGACCGCCCCGGAGTAGTTGCCGAAGAACTCGTCCCAGCCCGACTTCAGCGGGCCGAACCAGGGCAGGAAGCCGTTGTGCCACTTGCCGAACATCGCCGTGGTGTAGCCGGCCTGGCGCAGCAGCGAACCGAGCGTCGGATGCTCGGGCGGCAGGCCGTTGACCGGGCTGGGCGCGGCGATCGGCTCGGGCAGACCGCCCGGCAGTCGTCCCGGGTAGCGTCCGGTGTAGAGGGCCATCCGGGTGGGCGAGCAGACCGCGCCGGCCGAGTAGGCCTGGGTGAACCGCACACCGGCCCGGGCCAGGCGGTCCAGGTTCGGGGTCCTGATGTCCGGCGAGCCGTAGCTGCTCAGGTCGGCCCAGCCGAGGTCGTCCGCGAAGATGAACAGGATGTTCGGCCGCCGGCCCGGCCGGGTGGCCAGCGTGGCCCGGAACTCCTGCTCGGCGGCGTGCGCCTCGGCCGGCAGGGTGGTCGCGGCGGCGGCGCCGGCGAGCGCCCCGAACACCCCGCGCCGGGTGGTGCCACGGTTCGTCACATCATCTCCTATGGATCCGTCGTCGAGCGCGACATTATCCATAGGGCAGATAGGAGTAAAGGGCTATCCCGCGCCGTGGTCCCGGTCCGCCGGCCACTCACGCATGCCGATTTTTGCTTCGGTACGGCGTCAGCGGGCGATCACCGTGAACGCCGTGCTCGGCGGCGGCGGAGTGGCCCGGTGAACCGGACGGCCGCAGGCGGAGACGGCGAGCAGCAGTACGGCGAGAGCGGTGAGCAGGGTCAGGGGACGTCGTGACATCGGTGCGGCCTTCCGGGGGTGCGAGGCCCTTGACGTCGGCCGGATCGTGGCGAGGCTGAGCGGTTCGCCGGTGCGGTCGTGGTGCGGGACGGGTGCCGGGCACGACAGCATGGGGGCATGACGAAGCTGAGTGGGCGGGAGATCGCCGAGCAGGCGCCGGCCGGGTGGACATATCTGGTCGGTGGGCTGCAGACGCGGCTGCGGACCGGGGACTTCGCGACCGGGCTGGCGCTGGTGAACGCGATCGGGGCGGCCGCCGAGGAGATGGATCATCATCCGGATCTTGATCTGCGGTACGGGTTCGTGGACGTGCGCACGCGCAGTCATGACGTCGGGGCGGTGACCGGGCGGGATCTGCGGCTGGCGCGGACGATCACCGACCTCGCGGCCGAGGCCGGGGTCACGCCGGAGACGGCGGGGGTGGCGCGGATCGAGTTCGGGCTGGACACGCCGGGGGCGGCCGGGATCCGGCCGTTCTGGGCGGCGGTGCTCGGGATGCGGGCCCACGGTGACGACGAGGTGCTGGATCCGGCCGATCAGCTGCCGGCCGTGTGGTTCCAGCGGTCCGGGGACGAGGAGCCGCGGCAGCGCTGGCACCCCGATCTGTGGGTGGATCCGTCGGAGGTCCAGCCCCGGATCGACGCGGCTGTGGCGGCCGGGGGAGTGCTGGTCACCGAGGAGTACGCGCCGCGTTTCTGGGTGCTGGCCGATCCCGAGGGCAACAAGGTCTGCCTGTGCACGTGGCAGGAGCGCGGCTGATCCCGGGCGGGTGAGCGCCCCTCGCGCGGATGGAGGGGGAACCGCTCTTTGCTCTGACCGCGACCACCCGACCACGTCGCCCTTGCGGGCCTCGCGTCCTGGGCGCGCCAGCGCCCTGCGAGGGTCGCAAGGGTCCCCGCGGGAGCGACGGTCTGTACCCCGGCGGACCTGGGCAATGAAGAATGTGATCTTGATCTGGACAGCCGTCAGCCGGCGCCCCTGAGGAAGACGCCGGCTGACGGAGGATCTTGCGGTGAAGCCGGGGCAGGTCGGAGGGCTGCCCCGGCTTCACCTCACCGGATCAGGCCGCGACAGTAGCCTGAGCGATGACCGGAGCCGACCCTCCCGACAGGTGCCGTAGGTATGCCGGCAGGGTGAGGAACTCCGGGCACGTCCGTTCCGTGAGCAGGACCGTGAGCAGCGTGCGGGCCTGACCGAAGAGCAGCGCCGACTCCTCGTCGAGCGCGCCCGTCTCGCTGAGCACGTTCAGCTCCTCGCGGAGCATCCGGGTGACCATGGCCGCCGTGATCGGCACGCCGTAGTCGGTGGGGGTACCCGACGAGATCCACTGCCAGAGCTGGGCCCGGCAGATCTCGGCGGTGGCGGCGTCCTCCATGAGGCCGCCGAGCGCGACGGCGCCACGACCGCCCAGCCAGCTCGCGATGTAGCGGAGCGAGACGCTGACGTTGGTGCGCAGCGCGACCTCGCTCACCGACACCTCGGTGGCCTTGACGTCGAGCAGTTCGGCGGCACCGACCCGCACGTCGTCCCGCTTGCGGACGATCTGGTGGGGCTCGTCGCCGAGCCACTGGTCGAAGACCTCACGGCACGTCTCGACCAGGCCCGGGTGCGCCACCCAGGAACCGTCGAAGCCGTCGCCGACCTCGCGCCGCTTGTCCTGGCGGACCTGGTTGAGGGCGCGCTTGGCGGCGACCGGGTCCCGGCTGGGGACGACCGCGGCCATCCCGCCGATCGCGTGAGCGCCGCGCCGGTGGCAGGTCTTGACCAGCAGCTCGGTGTAGGCCCGCATGAACGGCGCGGTCATCGTGACCTGGGACCGCTCGGGCAGGACCACGTCCGGCCGGTTCTTGATCATGCTGAACAGGTAGTCCCAGCGGCCCGCGTTCAGGCCGGCCGAGTGCTCGCGCAGCTCGTAGAGGATCTCGTCCATCTCGAACGCCGCGTTGATCGTCTCGATCAGGACCGTGGCCCGGATCGTGCCGCGCGGGATGCCGAGCAGTTCCTGGGCGAAGACGAAGACGTCGTTCCAGAGGCGGGCCTCCAGGTGCGACTCCAGCTTCGGCAGGTAGAAGTACGGGCCGGAACCGCGGTCGATCTGCTTCTGCCCGCAGTGAAACAGGTACAGACCGAAGTCGAACAGCGAGGCCGAGACCGCGCGTCCGCCGATCCGCAGGTGGCATTCCGGCAGGTGCCAGCCGCGCGGACGGACCATGACGGTCGGCAGGTTCTCGCCGACCTTGTACTCACGGCCGTCCGGCGCGGTCCAGCCCAGGGTGCCGTCCAGCGCGTCCTTCAGGTTGACCTGGCCGAGGATCACGTTCTCCCAGGTGGGGGACGTGGAGTCCTCGAAGTCGGCCATCCAGACCTTGGCGCCGGAGTTGAGCGCGTTGATGGTCATCTTGCGCTCGGGCGGCCCGGTGATCTCGACGCGCCGGTCCATCAGGTCGGGCCGCGGGGGCGCGACCTGCCAGGTCCGGTCGTCGCGGACGTGCTCGGTGGAGGGCAGGAAGTCCAGGTCGGTGGTGCGGGTGGCCCGGCGGCGCCGGCGGCGCTCCAGCAGCTGCACCCGGCGTGCGCCGAACTCCCGGTCCAGTGCCACCACGAACGCGACAGCTTCGGGGGTCAGGATTTCGGAGTATCGGTCGGCGGTGGTTCCGGTGATGGTGATCTCTTCGGCACCCATGATCAGATCTCCCTGCCCAATCTCTTATGTGGCGCTGCGCTGGATCAGAACTGCTCGGCCTCGGTGCTGCCGGACAGCGCCGTGGTGGAGGAATCGGGGTTCAGGGCGGTGGAGACGGCGTCGAAGTAACCGGTGCCGACCTCGGCCTGGTGCTTGGTCGCGGTGTAGCCGTCGGACTCGGCCGCGAACTCGGCCTCCTGCAGCTTCACGTACGCCGTCATGCCGGACTCGGCGTAGCCCTTGGCCAGCTCGAACATCGAGTGGTTGAGAGCGTGGAAACCGGCCAGGGTGACGAACTGGAACTTGTAGCCCATCGCACCGAGCTCCTTCTGGAAGCGGGCGATGTCGCTGTCGTCCAGGTGCTTCTTCCAGTTGAACGACGGCGAGCAGTTGTAGGAGAGCAGCTTGCCCGGGTGCACCGCGTGCACGGCCTCGGCGAACTTGCGGGCGAAGTCCAGGTCCGGCTTGCCGGTCTCGACCCAGAGCATGTCGGCGTAGTCGGCGTAGGCGACACCGCGGGCGATCGCCGCGTCGTCACCCGGGGTGACCCGGAAGAAGCCCTCGGAGGTGCGCTCACCGGTCAGGAACGGCTGGTCGCGCTCGTCCACGTCGGTGGTCAGCAGGTCGGCCGCCAGGGCGTCGGTGCGGGCGATGACCAGGGTCGGGACGCCGGCCACGTCGGCCGCCAGGCGGGCCGCGTTCAGGGTGCGGATGTGCTGCTGGGTCGGGATGAGAACCTTGCCGCCCAGGTGACCGCACTTCTTCTCGGACGCGAGCTGGTCCTCCCAGTGCACGCCGGCCGCGCCGGCCGCGATCATGGCCTTCATCAGCTCGAACGCGTTGAGCGGGCCACCGAAGCCGGCCTCCGCGTCGGCGACGATCGGGGCGAACCAGTCACGCTCGTACTTGCCGTTCGAGGTGTCGATCTGGTCGGCCCGCAGCAGCGCGTTGTTGATCCGCCGGACCACCGCGGGAACCGAGTTCGCCGGGTAGAGCGACTGGTCCGGGTAGGTGTGCCCGGACAGGTTGGCGTCGGCCGCGACCTGCCAGCCGGACAGGTAGATCGCCTTCAGGCCGGCGCGCACCATCTGGGTCGCCTGGCCACCGGTCAGCGAACCGAGCGCGTTGATGTAGTCCTCGGTGTGCAGCAGCTCCCACAGCTTCGCGGCACCCCGCTCGGCCAGGGTGTGCCGCTCCTGCAGGGTGCCCCGCAGTCGGACGACGTCCTCGGCGGTGTAGGTGCGCTTCACACCCGCCCAACGAGGGTCGCTGGCCCACGCCTGAGTGAGGTCCGCAGCGGTACCGCCCCTGGTTTCGGCAAGCTCAGTCATCAGAAAATCCCTTTCGTGCCCTGTCGCGTTCTTCCGCTTGGAAGAACTTCACTCTCAGGGATCGCACCAGCCCCTCAGAAGGTGTTTGTGACAAGAAGAAACGCAAAAATTCTGTTAACGTGAAACCCGTGACCGCTTCATCTTCGGACTCTGTCGATCTCGTGACCCTTGGGCAGCGTCTGCGGCATTTGCGCCGCACCCGGGGCATGACGCTGGACCAGCTCAGCGAAGCGGTGGGCCGGGCCCCCTCCCAGCTCTCGCTCATCGAGAACGGGAAGCGGGAACCCAAGCTCTCGGTGTTGCAGGCGATCGCCGCCGCCCTCGGCGTGACGATGCAGGACCTCTTGCGGGCCGAGGCGCCGTCCCGGCGGGCCGCCCAGGAGATCGAGTTGACCCATCTGCAGAAGAACGCCGCTTATTCCGCTCTCGGTCTGCCGGTGGTCAAGGGCGGGCGGCGGCTCCCGGCCGACGCCCTGGAGTCGCTGATCGGGCTGCACCGCGAACTCAACCGGGTGCTCACCGAACAGAGCGCCACCCCCGAAGTCGCCCGCCGAGCCAACGCGCAACTGCGGGCCGACATGCGCAAACGCGACAACTACTTCGCCGAGATCGAAGCCGCGGCCAACAAGATCCTGCTTTCCGTACGGCATGCCACCGGCCCGCTCTCGCAGCGCGGCATCCTGGACATCGCGGCCCAGGTCGGGTTCAGCCTGCACTACGTGAACGACCTGCCCACCTCCACCCGGTCGGTCACCGACCTGAAGAACCGCCGAATTTATCTGCCACAGGTGGCCAGCGGTAAGGGACACGACCCGCGCGGCGTCGTCCTGCAGACGCTCGGGCACTTCGTGCTCGGGCACAACGACCCGGCCGACTACGGGGACTTCCTGCGCCAGCGGGTCGAGGTCAACTACTTCGCGGCGGCGCTGCTCATGCCCGAGAAGTTCGCCGTCGACTTCCTGACCGCCGCCAAAGCCGACCGGGCCCTGGCCATCGACGACTTCCGGGACGCGTTCGGGGTGTCCTACGAGACCGCGGCCCACCGGTTCACCAACCTCGCCACCCAGCACTTCGGGATCCCGGTGCACTTCGCGCGGGTGCACGAGAGCGGGATCGTCTACAAGGCGTACGAGAACGACAACGTCCGCTTCCCGTCGGACGTCACCGGGGCGATCGAGGGACAACCGGTGTGCCGCAAGTGGGCGTCGCGGACGGTGTTCGAGGCCGAGGACCCGTACTCGTCGTTCTACCAGTTCACCGACACCGGCGCCGGGACGTACTGGTGCACCGTGCACGTGGAGTCGACCCGGTCCGGGGAGTTCTCGG
Source organism: Actinoplanes sp. HUAS TT8 (assembly GCF_051380535.1). Taxonomy (NCBI): domain Bacteria; kingdom Bacillati; phylum Actinomycetota; class Actinomycetes; order Micromonosporales; family Micromonosporaceae; genus Actinoplanes; species Actinoplanes sp. HUAS TT8. Next base: position 1,476,672 of record NZ_CP195646.1, read on the forward strand.
TGACGGTGGGGACGCCGTACGAGCACGCCCGCTGGTTCCGCGGCGGCGACGTCACCGGACGCACCGTCTCCACCTGCCCCGACCCGGACTGCTGCCGCCGCCCGCCGGCGCAACTGGTCGACGCGTGGGCCGGGAACGCCTGGCCGTCCGCCCGGGTCCACTCCCACCTGCTGGCCGCCCTGCCGCCGGGCACGTTCCCCGGCGTCGACAACCGCGACGTGTACGACTTCCTGGAGCGCCGAGCCTGAGACTTCTCCCAGGATCCTGGCCCGGTTCGTCATCGGCTACTGGCCGACCGCGGCCGGGCTGCGGATCCTCGCGACGGTCCCGGACCCGGCGATGCTCGACCCGTGGCCCGGCTTCACCATCCTGGCCGTGACCACGGCGGCCCTCCTGGTCGCGGCCTTCGCCGCCTTCCAAAGGCGCGATCTCTACTTCGCGGCCGACGGCGAGATCTGGTGGGACCTGGCCGGAAGAACCGAGGTCAACGGGGAGCCGCTGCGGCCGGCCCACCGGTGAGATCGGCGGGGAGCGTTCCGGCGGCCGGGCCGGTCTTCGGGGCGGTCTTCGGGGCGGTCTTCGGGGTGGGGATGAGGTCGGCGGACTGGGCGGCCAGGAGGCGGCCCCAGAGCTGGTAGGCCGGTGGGGCCGGGTGGAAGCCGTCCGGTGCGAACAGGCCCGGGTGGTCCAGCGGCAGGGTGCCGACCGGCAGGTGGTGGACATCCGGGAGGTGGGTGGCGAGGCGGGCCAGGCGGTGGTCCAGGCGGCGGGCGTGGGCGCCCAGGATCTGCCGGACCGGGGTGGGGATGGCCGGGAAACGCCCGACCGGCGGGAGGCCGGCCAGCAGGATCGGGACCGGGTGGCCGAGGTGGGCACGGACCGCGGCGATCAGGGTGGCGACGGCGCGCTGGTAGGTGGGTGGCCACCGCAGGCGGGTGGTGTCGTTGACGCCGACGACGAGCAGGACCACCTCGGGCGTTTCCAGGGCGCTGACCAGGTCGAGCGCGGTGCCGGCGGTGGCGCCGCCGCGGGCGCTGACCCGCCAGGAGACACGGCGGCCGAGGAGGGCGGCCAGGGCGGTGGCGAACTGGCCGGCCAGGGCGGAGGCGTGGTCGGGGGCGCCGAAACCGGCGGCCGACGAGTCACCGAGGACGGCCAGCCGCAGCGGCGGGCCCTCGGCGTGGACCTCGCCGGAGGTGGGACCGGGAGCGGCCGTGAGCTTCATGACGCCTCCATAACAGTTGTTATGAATAACACCCGTTATGGTAGGCGCGTGACGAACCGGAGTCGAGACCCACGGGCTGAGCTTGTCGAGGCCGGCGCGCGAGTGCTGGCCGAGCAGGGCCCGGGTGCGCTGTCGGCGCGCTCGCTGGCCAGAGCGGCCGGGACGTCCACGATGGGGGTGTACACGCATTTCGGCGGCATGCCGGCGGTCGTCCGCGCGATCATTCAGGAGGGCTTCGGGCGGTTGGCCGACGAGCTGGCCACCGTGGGGCGCACCGACGACCCGGTCGCCGACAGCGTCGCGTTGTCGCTGGCCTACCGGCGGGCGGCGCACCGGAATCCGCACCTGTACCGGGTCATGTTCGGGGCGACCGAGCCTGCCGACCGGCAGATCGGGCTCTACACGCTGCGCGTGGCGCGGGATCTCGTGCCGCGGTGCGTGGCCGCCGGGCGGTATCGGGAGACCGATCCGTGGGTGCTGACCCGGCAGGGCTGGTGCCTGATCCACGGCCTGGTCAGTCTGGAACTGGCCGGCTTCTACGACGACCTGCCGGCCGCCGACGCCGAGTTCCGGCGTTACTTCGAGAACTTCGCGATCGGCGCCGGCGACACCCCCGACCGGGCCCGCGCCTCGGTCGCGGCCGCCTTCGGCGCGAGCAGCCGGTAGCGCGGGTCGAGCCCCGCCGGCGGTGCCACCACCGAGAATTGCAGGCGGTGGCCCCGTAGTCTCGCTGGGTGAGCGACAGCGATGACTACGTGCGGCTGCGGGAAACTTTCGACGAGGACGCTGAACGGTATGACCGTGCCCGGCCCCGGTATCCGGCGCAGACGTTCGATGATCTCGCTGCGGCCGGCGCCGCGCCCGGGGCGAGGGTGTTGGAGATCGGCTGTGGCACCGGGCAGGCGACCGTGTCGCTGGCGGAACGGGGCTACCGGATCGTGGCCGTCGAGTTGGGCGCGGACCTGGCCGCTGTGGCGCGGCGAAATCTCGCCGGATTCGACTCGGTGGAGGTCGCGACGGCGGCGTTCGAGGAGTGGCCCTTGCCGGAGGAGCCGTTCGACGTGGTCTTCTCCGCGACGGCGTTTCATTGGATCGATCCGGCCGTGCGGGTGTCGAAGTCTGCTGACGCCCTGCGTCTCGGTGGTCTGCTGGCCACCGTGGGAACCCGTCACATCGCCGGTGGCTCCTGGACCGAGGCGTTCTTCGTCGAGATTCAGAAGCTTTACGAGCGCTTCGATCCGTCGACCCCGCCGGGCCTGCGACTTGAGGGTGCTCGGGACATTCCGGAGGACGATCGGGAACTGACCTCGTCGGGGCGGTTCGGGCCGGCGAGCTTCTACCGGTACGAGTGGGAGTTGTCGTACTCGACAGCGGACTACCTGGATCTGCTGTTGACCTACTCCGGCCACCGTGCGTTGCCGGACGCGCAGCAGAGCGCCTTGCTGAGCTCCATCGCCCGGCTCATCGACGTCGACTGCGGTGGCCGGGTCGTCAAGCGCTACCTGACTGAGCTGCGGCTCGCCCGGCGCGTCCGGTGAGCGCCCCGGGCGGGGGACGCCGGCCTCGACGCACAGCGCCGGGATGCGGCGGCGGATCCCCTCGGCGCGGCTGACGACCGTACGGGAAAAGTGGTTTTTGCTGGGTTTTGGGGATTGCCCTAAAGAATCCTTAACAGTGTTTACTGTTAAGACGATTTCATTTACGTTGGTGAACACGTCGTCCCCTCGTTCTCAGCAAGGAGTCCCTGATGAGACGTCGTTTCACCCTGCCCGCGCTGACCGTCGCGGCGGTCCTCGGATCGCTCTTCGTGGCGGCCAGCCCGGCATTCGCGCACGGCTACATCTCGTCCCCGCCCAGCCGTCAGGCCAACTGCGCCAGCGGCGCGGTCGCGAACTGCGGCGACATCGTCTACGAACCGCAGAGCGTCGAAGCCCCGAAGGGGTCCACGCAGTGCAACGGTGGCGGCAGCCGTTTCACTGTGCTCAACGACAACAGCAAGAGCTGGCCGGCGGCCACCGTCGGTCAATCGGTCACCTTCAACTGGGTGATCACCGCGCGGCACTCGACCGCCACCTGGGAATACTTCATCGGGAACACGCTGCTGGCGTCGTTCAACGACGGTGGGGCGCAGCCGGGGGCGACCAAGTCGCACACCGTGAGCATGAAAGGGTTCGCCGGGCGGCAGACCGTGCTCGCGCGGTGGAACATCGCGGACACGGTGAACGCGTTCTACTCGTGCGTGGACCTGAACATCACCGGCGGGTCGACGACCTCGCCGACCCCCACACCGACGGTGACCACGTCGCCGACGCCGTCACCGACCGTGACAACGCCGCCTCCGACGTCCGGGAGCACCACCTGGGCGGCCGGGGTGACCTACAAGGTCGGGGACGTCGTGACCTACGCCGGGAAGTCGTACAAGTGCCGGCAGCCGCACACCGCGCTCAACGGGTGGGAGCCGCCCAACGTGCCCGCTCTGTGGACGGCGCTGTAACAGATGTTTCCTCTGGGAAATCCGGGCGGTCCGGTTCGCCGGGCCGCTTCGGCCTTCGTGCTTTCCGCGCTGCTCGTGGTCGGTTGTTCTGCCTGCTCCTCGGGTGCTGCTTCGTCAGGCACTGTTTCTTCGGGCGACAAATCGGAAATGTCGGTTTCGGCGACCGCGGCGGTCAACGACGTGGACATCATGTTCCTGCAGATGGGGCTGACTCAGATCGCCGAAGGAGAACGGCTGGCCACGCTCGCCGGGGAACGCGCCGGAGGCGCCGAGATCCGCGAGATCGCCGGCGAACTCCGGGATCAGTGGAAGGACGAGAGCGGCACCATGCAGCGGTGGCTGCTGGCCTGGGCCGCCCCGGTCACCGCGGATCCGTCGGCCGGGGCGCACGAGGGCCACGGCGAACTGCACGCGCTGCGTGACTCGGACTTCGCCGAGCTCGAGGCCGCTCAGGGCGCCGACTTCGACCGTACGGTGGTGAGTCTGCTGCTGGGCAACCTGCACAACGGCATGGAGACCTTGCGGATGGAGTCCGCGTCCGGCGCCTACCCGCCGGCGAAGAGTCTGGCCGCGAAGATGGTCGAGACCCGGCAGGCCCAGATCCAGCGGTTGCTGAGGCTGGCCGCCTGACCGGCCCTCGTGCCCGGCCGCCGCGGATCGTGTGCGGGCGGCGCCGAGACGGGCCCACCGGTGCGGCGCCGGTTCGATAGGGTCGCGGGATGGCTGAGCTGATCGTGCCTACGACGCGACTCCGGGAGAGCTGGCTGGAGTCGCGTGAGGAGTGGGGAAAGGGCGTTCACCAGGACGGGGCCGGGCTGCGACCCGGGCTCGAACTGGACACGCAGGAGGGTTTCGCCGCCTGGGTGGACGGGCTGATCGCGGCCGAGGACCGGTCACTGCCGGCGCCCGAGGGCTGGGTGCACTGCACGTTCCGGTGGATCGTCGAGGACGATCGGTACCTGGGCGCGATCGCGCTGCGGCACGAGCTCAACGATTTCCTGCTGCGGGCCGGCGGCCACATCGGCTACGGCGTGCGACCCTCGGCCCGGCGTCGCGGGCTGGCGTCGTTCGCGCTCGGGGAGATGCTGAAGGAGGCCCGCGGGCTGGGGCTCGACCGGGTGCTGATCACCTGCAACGTGGACAACGAGGCGTCCGCCCGCACGATCGAGGGCGGCGGCGGGGTCCTCGAGGACATCCGGGACACCGAGATCGGCAAGCTCAAGCGTTACTGGACAACCCTTTAAAAGCCGATTCGGACGTACGGGTCAACGCCCGGTCAACGGGTTCGGGGGCAGGTCGGCCACCGCCTCCTGCAGCGTGCGGACGAGGGCCGTGGCCAGCGCCGACGGGCGACGCCGCGGGGTGACCACCCCGACGTAGCGGCACGGCCCCGGCGGCCGCATCGGCACCGCGACCAGCCCGGCCGGATCCGTGGTCAGCGCCACCTCGGGGATCGAGCTGATGCCGACACCGGCCCGGACCAGCGACTGCGCGAACTGGTAATCGGTCCCGCGGCAGGCGGCCCGCAGCTCGACCCCGGCCAGCGCCGCGTAATGCTCCATCATGTCGCTCTGGCCGACGCAGCCGTGCACCCAGCGTTCCCCGCCCAGCTCGCCGATCCCCAGCGAGGACGACCCGGCGAGTGGGTGATCGGCGGGCATCACGATGTACATCGGATCCTCGCGGATCGGCGTCCACACCAGACCGGAACGGTCACCCTCGGTGATCGGCGGCGGGCCGGTGAAGTGATACGCCAGCGCCAGCTCGGCCGCGCCCGAACGCACCAGCGGCAGGCTCTCCTCCGGCTCGCTCTCGATCACGGTCAGCTCGACACCCGGGTAGGCGACGGTGAACCGGGTCAGCGCGGCCGGCAGCAGCCGCTGGCCGCCACTGGTGAACGTGGCCACGGTCAGCCTCTCGGTGCGCGCGGTGGCCAGCCGGTCGATCTCGCGCTGGGCGGTGAGCAGCTCGGCACTGATCGCCTCGGCGGCGTCGATCAGGACCAGGCCGGCCTCGGTCAGCTCGACCCCGCGGGTGCTGCGCCGGACCACGGGCGTGCCCAGGCTCCGCTCCAGGGCGCTGATCTGCTGGCTGACCGCGGACGGGGTGAGACGCAGCTCGGCGGCGGCCCGGTTGAAGCTCCCGTGCCGGGCGACCTGGGAGAGCACCTGCAAACGCCGTGAGTCGATCATTAGATTCCCTTACTACGTCTTCACCAAGTCAGCACTACCGCTAACTACCGTACGCGGGAATTCTGGTGGTTGTGAATCGTCGTGCCTGGCTTCTCTTCGTCCTGGTGTCCGTGCTCTGGGGCATCCCGTACTTCCTGATCAAGATCGCCATCGACGACCTCTCGCCGCTGTTCGTGGTCGCCGGCCGGCTCGCCATCGGCGCGGCCGTCCTGCTGCCGGTCGCCGCGATCCGCGGCACGCTCACCGCCCTGCGGGGCCGGATCGGGGTGGTCATCGGGCTGGCCATGGTGCACATGGTCGGGCCGTTCCTGCTGATCACGTACGGCGAGGCGCACATCAGCTCGTCGCTCACCGGCATCCTGATCGCGATCGAACCGGTGGTCATCGCGCTGCTGATGTCCGGTTCCGAGCCGATCACCGGCATCCGCACGGCCGGCCTGATCACCGGCTTCCTCGGCGTGGTCGTACTGGTCGGGCTGGACGTCTCCGGCGACCACTGGGGGCTGATCGGCGCCGGGATGGTGCTGCTGGCCGCGCTCAGCTACGCCTTCGCGACCAAGCTCGTCCAGGACCGCCTCTCCGACGTGCCGCCGGACGCGCTGACCGCGGCCACGACCAGTGTCAGCACCCTCGTGCTGGTCCCGTTCGCCCTGTTCCGGCTCCCGTCGTCGCCGTCCACGGTCGGCGCCGACTCGTGGCTCGCGCTCGCCGGCCTCGGCCTGCTCTGCACCGCCCTGGCGATGCTGGCCTTCTACCGGCTGATCGCCCTGGCCGGCTCCAACCGCGCCGGCCTGGTCACCTACGTCAACCCGGTGGTGGCCGCGCTCCTGGGAGTGGCCCTGCTGCACGAGCCCCTCGGCGTCGCCACGGTCGCGGGCTTCCTCCTGATCGTCGCCGGTTGCTGGCTCTCCACCCGCCCCACCCGCAAACCCGCCCCCACCCTGGTCAACGCCGCCTGACACGCCCCCCGGCCGGCCCTGAGGGGTGGCTCGCCCGCTCCGGCACACCCCGGAGAGCCGACCGGCCTCCGCGAGCCCCGCGTCACCCCGGCCCCGCGGCGCGACCCGGGCTTTCGGCTGGTCCTCACGGCTGTCTCCGGGCCCCGGAGACAGCCGTGAGGACCAGCCGGGGGCGTGACGCGCGGCTGGGTCGGGCGAGGGCCGGGGCCTTGCGTGGGGTTGGGGTGGGTGCGGGGTTGGATGGTTGCGTGGGTGGGTGGGTTTGTTGCTCTGAGCGCAACCAGAAGATCACGTCGCCCTTGCGGGCCTCGCGTTCTGGCCGCGCCAGCGGCCTGCGAGGGTCGGAAGGGTCCCCGCGGGAGCGGCGGTCCGGACCCCGGCGGACGTAGGCAATGAAGAATTTGATCTTCAAGGTTTTGCGGCACAACGGTCTGCCCGCGCAGGTTCGCGGGTGAGGGGTTGTGGGGGAGAGCGACGAGCGGGCGCGGGTCAGCTGATCAGGCGGTTTTCCCAGGCCCAGGCGGCGACCTCGACGCGGTTGCGGAGGTTGATCTTGGATTGGACGCTGCCCAGGTGGGTCTTGACCGTGCCGACCGAGATGAAGAGTTCGGTGGCGATCTCGGCGTTGGTGCGGCCGCGGGCGATCAGGCGGACGACCTCGAGTTCGCGGGGGGAGAGGCCGCCGTCGTCGCCGCGAGGGGCCGGCTGGGAGAGGTGTTCGAGGAGGCGGACGGTGATGGACGGGCTGATCAGGGCGTCGCCGGAGTAGGCGGCGCGGACCGCTTCGATCAGCAGGGCCGGGCCCGAGTCCTTGAGCAGGAAGCCGGCCGCGCCGTTGCGCAGCGCCTGGTGGACGTATTCGTCGAGGTCGAACGTGGTGACCACGACGACGCGGATCGGGTCGGCGACGCCGGGGCCGGCGAGCAGGCGCAGCGCCTGGAGGCCGTCCATCTTCGGCATGCGGATGTCGAGCAGGGCGACGTCCGGGCGCAGGCGGCGCGCGGCCTCGACGGCTTCGACGCCGTCGGCCGCCTCGCCGACGACCTCCATGTCCGGCTGGGCGCCGATGATCATGCCGAAGCCGGTGCGGACCATGGCCTGATCGTCCGCGACGAGGACACGTATCACGGTGGGTGACTCCTAGGAGAGTGGGAAGACCGCGTCGACGACCCAGCCGCCGTCGACGCCCGGCCCGGACGAGATCCGGCCGCCGGCGGCGCGGACCCGCTCGGTGAGGCCGACCAGACCGTACCCCGGCCGGTCCAGCGACGGGCGCGGTGCCGGACCGTCGTTGGCGACCCGGATGAGCAGCTGATCCTTGGCCCGGCGGACCCAGACGTCGACGGCCGTGGCCTGCGGGGCGTGCTGGCGGACGTTGGTCAGCGCCTCCATCACCACCCGGAACGCCGACGTCGACACCTCGACCGGCAGCCCGTACGGGTCGCCCTCCAGGTGCAGCCGGGCCGGCGGCCCACCGGCGGCGGTGAACTGCTCGGCCAGCGGGAACAGCTCGGGCACGCCGGAGACCGGGGCGAGCGGGGCGTCCGGGCTCGACTCGGGGTCGCGCAGCACACCGACCATGCGGCGCATCGACGCCATCGTCTCCGAACCGGCCTGTTCGATCTGTTCCAGGGCGAGCAGCACCCGCTTCGGGTCCTGCTCGGCGATGAACCGGGCGCCCTGCGCCTGCACGACGATCCCGGTCACGTGGTGGGCGATGAAGTCGTGCAGGTCGCGGGCGAACTCGGCGCGCTGCTCGTGCCGGACCGAGTCGAGGGCACGCTGCCGGTTGGCCGCCATGATCCGCAGGGTGACGCCGAGCCCGATCGCGGCCGCCGCGGCCAGGGCCTGGATCAGGCAGAACGTGCCGTAGATGGTGCTGTGGCCGGCCCGCAACGGCATCACGCTGGCCGCTGCGCCGAGCGCCACCAGCGCCAGCACCGCCCAGTCGGGCCGGGCCGTACGGGCGACCACGGCCAGCAGGATCAGCAGGGCGGCCGACTCGGCGATGCCCCACAGGCCCCCGTACGGGTCGACGACCGCCAGCATCGCGGTGACCAGCAGCGACACCCCGGCGACGGCGGTGGCGACGAGCGGCAGCACGGTCGAGCCGAGCCGGTAGTGCGGGATCCAGACCGCGGCGACGGCGACGGCCAGCGCCACCTGCACGGCGAACAGGGGGCTGGAAGTCATACCGGCGGACACGTCGATCATGCCGAGCAGGGCCATCGCGCCCAGCCCGGCGACCTGCAGGACCCCCACGAGAATGCGGTTCATCGTCACCCAGCGTAGGTGCCCGGGGACCGATCTCCATCGGCCGAAAGTTAGAGGACGCGGAACCTGAACCCTGCCTGTGAGCCGATGTGCCGGCCATTGCCGATCGCACAGGATTCTGGCGTCCGATTCGCAGCTTCCTTGGAGCTTTCCATGCAGACGCAGTCCCCGCCGTCCCCCGGCCACGACGCCCTCGCGGCGGTCGCGGCCGTCGACCTGGTGAAGGTGTACGGCTCCGGCGACACCGCGGTACGCGCTCTCGACGGCGTCACGGTCGGCTTCGAGCGCGGCCGGTTCACCGCGATCATGGGCCCGTCCGGGTCCGGCAAGTCCACCCTGATGCACTGCCTGGCCGGCCTGGACACGGCCACCGGTGGCCAGGTGCTGCTCGGCGGCAGCGACCTGACCAAGCAGTCCGACAAGGTCCTGACCAAGGTACGCCGGGAGCGGATCGGCTTCGTCTTCCAGTCGTTCAACCTGCTGCCGCAGCTGACCGCGCTGCGCAACATCACCCTGCCGCTGGACCTGGGCGGCAAGAAGCCCGACGCCGAACTGCTGGACCGGCTGGTCACCACCCTCGGGCTGGCCGGCCGGCTCGGGCACCTGCCCAGCGAGCTCTCCGGTGGCCAGCAGCAGCGGGTCGCGCTGGCCCGGGCGCTGGTCTCCCGGCCCGAGGTGCTCTTCGCCGACGAGCCGACCGGCAACCTGGACTCCCGTTCCGGCGCCGAGGTGCTCGGCCTGCTGCGCGACTCGGCCCGCAACCTCGGGCAGACGATCGTGATGGTCACCCACGACGCGGGCGCGGCCGCCTACGCCGACCGGGTCGTGCTGCTGGCCGACGGCCGGCTCGCCGGGGAGATCCACAACCCGGACATCGCGTCGGTCACCGACGCACTTCAGTCACTGGCGGCGGCCCGATGAACACCGTTCTGCGTACGCAGCTGGCCGGGGTCGCCCGTCGCCCGTCGCGCCTGCTCCTCACCGGCCTGGCCGTGCTCGTCGCGTCGTTCGTGGTCTTCGCGACCGTGCTGGCCCAGCAGATCACCGAGCGCAGCGTCCTGGCCGGGCTCAGCGGCACCCCGGAGGCGGCCGACCTGGTCATCCGCAACGGGGCCATCGACGACAAGCAGCTGGCCGCGATCAACGCGATCCCCGGGGTGTCGCGCACCGCGGCCCGGCTCGGGATCGGCTCGCAGATGGGCGGGCAGTACCTGAACGTCACCTCCGACCCCGGAAGCGGGCCGCTCGCGCTGGTCAGCGTCACCGAGGGCCGCTATCCGGCCGCGAACGGGGAGATCGCGGTGACCCCGCGTACCGTCCAGCTGCTCGGGCTGAGCGTGGGCTCGACCGCGACCATTGACCCCGGCACCGGGAAGAAGGTGGCGCTCAAGGTGGTCGGCGTGGTCACACCGCCGGAGGACTTCGGGTACGACGCGTACGCCCCGGCCGCCGGCGTGCTCGCGCTGAGCACCGACCCGTACATCCAGCAGGTCGACGTCGACGTGGACGCCGGCACCGACGCCGGTCCGGTCCGCGATCGGATCACCGCGGTGTTCGCCGCCAACAAGGCGGACGAGCGGCCGGAGGTGGCCACGGGGGCCGACGTCCGGCTCGACGAGGCCCGCCGGGCCGCCACCCAGATCGACCAGCTGTTCGCCGTCGTCGGCATGTTCGTCGCGATCGCCGTCGCCGCGGCCGGGCTGATCGCCGCCAGCACCTTCCGGATCGTGTTCGCCCAGCGCATGCGGCAGCTCGCGCTGCTCCGCGCGGTCGGCGCCGGGCGGGGCGCGACGTTCCGGGCGCTGGCCGCCGAGGGTGCGCTGACCGGGCTGGTCACCGGCGTGACCGGGGTCCTGGCCGCGCTCGGGGTGGGTCATCTCGTACCGGCGGTGGCGCGGGCCTTCGGGTTCACGAGTGTGCTGAGCCCGGGCGTGCCGGTGCTGCCGGCGGTCGGCACGGTGCTGCTGGCCGTGGTGATCTCGGTGGTCGCGGTGCTCGCCCCGGCCGTCTCGGCCTCCCGCGTCGCACCCCTGGAAGCGCTGCGGACCGCGGCCGGCACCGGCGCGCGGACCGGGATCGGCGCGCTGCGCTGGATCGCCGGGCTGCTGCCGCTGGCCGCGGCGCTGGCCCTGGCCGGGTACGTGTTCGTCAACCTGCCCACCCCGAACGAGGAGAACTACGACGCCCAGACGATGCTGCTGGCCGTGGTCGCCTCCGGCGCGCTCGCCTTCGTGGCGCTGATCGCGCTCGGCCCGGTGCTGGTCCGGCCGGTGCTCGTGGTGGCCGGCTGGCCGCTGCGCCGGCTCGGCCCGGTCGGCCGGCTCGCGGTCGGCGGTGTCGGTGGCAGCGCGCGCCGGGCCGCCGCGGTGTCGGTGGTCGTCGCGCTCGGCGTCACCCTGGTCGCCGGGGTGCTGGTCGGCGGCGCGTCGATCCGGGCACTGGGCAACCGGGAACTGGCCGCGTCGGCCCCGGCCGACTTCGAGATGACCGGCAGCGAGGGCACGGTCCTGCCGGACGAGTTCATCGACCGGGCCAAGGGCAGCAAGGAACTGACCCGGGTGACGCCGTACCGGCGGCTCGGCACCGCCAAGGTCGGGCAGTTCGAGCAGGTGGCGATCACCGACCTGGACGTGAGCGCGCTGCCCCGGCTGCGTGACCTGGACGTGCGGTCCGGTTCGGTGGACGACCTGCGCCCGGGCGGCGCGGTCCTCGCCCGCTACCTGGCCGAGATGGGCAACCTCGGGGTCGGCGACAGCGTCGAGGTGCAGAACGGGAAGAAGTCGGTGAGCCTGACCGTGGTCGCGGTGCTCGGCGACGACGCCCCGCTGCACGCCGGGCTGCTGGTGAAGCCGGCCGACCTGACCGCCATGGGGGCGGGCGCGGGCTGGTCCGGGATGCTGGCCGACGCGTCGGCCGACGGGGCGAGCGCGCGGACCGAGGCGCTGCGGGCGATGCGCGCGATCAGCGGCGGCAACGGCGACTTCACCGTGAACGTGCTGGCCGACCAGCGCGACGAGCTCAACTCGGAACTGGCCGTCGTGCTGGCCATCGCGCTCGGCCTGATCGGGCTGACCGTGCTGATCGCCGTGGTCGGGGTCGGCGCCACCACCGCGCTGTCGGTGGTCGAGCGGGTCCGCGAGTCCGGTCTGCTGCGGGCGATCGGGATGTCCCGGGGCGGGCTGCGCGCCATGCTCACCTCCGAGTCGGCCCTGTACGGCGTGATCGGCGCGATCCTCGGCCTGGCCCTCGGCGTTCCCTACGCCTGGCTGGCTCTGCAGGCGATCGGCGTCAATGCCCCGCTGTCGGTCCCGGTGTGGCAGCTGGCCGGTGCGTTCCTGGTCCTGGTGGCGCTGACCGCCCTGGCCGGAGTGCTCCCGGCGCGGCGGGCGGCCAAGGTCAGTCCGGTTATCGCCCTGGGTACCGAATAGCGACATCGGTACGGTACCGTCACCGCCGCCAGATCGAAGATCATGCGGGGGTATGTGATGAATCGGCGACAGTCGTTGGTGGCGGGTACGGCGGTCGCCGTGCTCGCCGCCGCCGGGGGCGTGACCGCCCTGCTCTGGCCTGATCAGGGCGGACCACCGGCGGCCGAGGTGACCATCTCCAGCATCCCGCCGGACCCGGACGCCAAGCAGCCCGAACTGCACGCCGAGCTCGACTCGCTGGACCTGAGCGCCACTCCCGGCGGCGCCGAGCTGTCCCAGCGCACCACCCGCAAGTTCAGCATGGTCAGCGTCTCCTGGAACGACCCGGCCGACGCGCCCGCCGGCGCCATCCAGGTGCAGTCGCGCAACGCGAAGACCGGCAAGTGGTCGGCCTGGCAGACCCTGGAGGTCGCCGAGGCCGCCGCCGACCGGGCCGAGGCCGCCCGCGTGCACGGCGCCACCGACGCGATCTGGACCGGCCTGTCCGACGGGGTGGCGGCCCGGATCGCCGGCGGCGCCAAGCTGCCCGCCGCGCTCAAGCTCAACCTGATCGACCCCGACGTCAAGGGCGGCCAGGGCGGTGGCGCGGAGGACCCGAGCGCGTCGCCGTCGGTCGAGCCGTCCGAGTCGGAGAGCGCGGCCCCGGTCGACGACGACCCGATCGAGCCGAGCAACCCGGCCGTCTCCGACGTCCCGACCGAGCCGACCACCGAGCCGGTCCCGGACGAGTCGGCCGTGGCCCCGACCACCTCGGTCCCGCCGGTCACCACCACGACCAGCGCGGCCCCGGTGGCGACCAGCCCGGTGCCGGTGCCGACCTCCACCGTCCCGGTCAAGGCGCAACTGCCCGCCTACGTCTCCCGGGCCGGCTGGAACGCCGACGAGACCCTGGTCAAGTACGCCATCGACGTCGCCAGTGAGGCCAAGATGGTGTGGGTGCACCACACCGGTTTCGGCAGCGACTACACCTGCGCCCAGTCGGCCTCGGTGGTCCGCGGCATCCAGGTCAACGACGTCAAGGTCAAGGGCCTGTCCGACATGGGGTACAACTTCCTGGTCGACCAGTGCGGCACCCTCTACGAGGGCCGTAAGGGCGGCGTGACCAAGGCCGTCATCGGCGCCCACACGGTCGGCTTCAACACCGCCTCGATCGGTGTCGCGCTGCTCGGCAACTACATGGACATCAAGCCGTCGGACGCCTCGCTGACCACGATCGCCCAGGTCGCGGCCGCCCGGCTCGGGGCCTACAACTACAGCCCGACCAGCACCGCGCAGATGACCGAGGGCGTCGCCGACCGGTACTGGAAGCCGGGCTCGCTGGTCAGCTTCCCGCGGATCTCCGGCCACAAGGACGGCGAGAAGGGCACCTCGGGCGCGTTCCTGACCGAGTGCCCCGGCACCAACCTCTACTCGCAGCTCAACACCATCCGGGCCCGCTCGGTGCAGCAGATCACCGGCCTGAACGGCAAGTCACTGGCCGGTGGCCTGTCGGTCGGCGGCATCTTCTACGTCCGCACCGCGGTCACCTTCGACTGGGTGGTGTCGACACCGTCGGCCCAGATCGCCAAGTTCGAGGTGCTGCGCGACGGCAAGGTGGCCGCCACGCTGCCCGGCACCGCGCGGACCAGCGGCAGCATCGCCCTCACCCCGGGCAACCACACCATTCAGGTACGGGCCACCCACACCGCCGGGGGCACGGCGTTGACCGCTGCGTACAAGGTGACGGCGGACGTGACCGCGCCCACCCTGAGCGGCCCGACGGTCGTGCTGCGCACCGGCACCGCCTCGGCCACCTCGCTGCCGATCACGGTCGGCTACAAGGCGGCCGACAACGCCAAGCTCTACACGGTCGTCGCGACCAAGCCGCTGCGGGCGAACCTGCCGCCGACCGGCACGACCTGGTACTGGACGGCCAAGCCGGGGGCGAGCATCACGTACACGGTCACCGCCCGGGACGTGGCCGGCAACAGCCGCGTCGGCACGGTGGCCCGCAAGGTGCCGCTGGTCGCCGAGAGCTCGGCCAAGAAGACCGGCACCTGGACGACCCGCAAGTCGAGCAGCTATCTCGGTGGGCGGGCCCTGGCCGCGACGAAGAAGAACACCAAGCTGACGTACGCGTTCACCGGGCGCTCGGCGGCGCTGATGTTCTCCCGCGGGACGGCCACCGGCAAGGCCGACATCTACCTGGACGGCAAGAAGGTCGCCACCGTGGACACCAGGTCCAGCTCGACCAAGTACCGCCAGGTGCTGTGGGCCAGGTCGCTCACCGCGGGCAAGCACACCGTGGTGGTCGTGGTCGCCGGCACCAGCGGCCGGCCGACCGTGGTCGCCGACGGTCTCGCGTACGTCGCCTGACCGGTCCTATCCGGAGCGGCGGGGCTGACCTCGCCGCTCCGGCCCGGTGAACGAGTCGGCGCCGGGCAGGGTGAACCAGAACGTGGCGCCCTGCCCCTCCTCACCCTCGGCGCGGATCTCCCCGCCGTGCCGCTCGACCGCCCGGTGCACGGTGGTCAGGCCGATGCCGGTGCCCGGGAAGTCGCGGGCGTCGTGCAGCCGCGCGAACGGCCGGAACAGTTCGCCCGCCTTGCCCGCGGGGAATCCGGCGCCGTTGTCCCGTACGAAATAATCGCCCTTGTCGTTGCCGACGGTGATCACCGGTTGCTCGACCTTGCGGGTGAACTTCACCGCGTTGTTGATCAGATTCTCCAGGATGACCCGGACCAGGCCCTCGTCGGCGTCGGCGGACATGCCCTCCTGCACCCGGAACTCCACCTTGTGCCGCGGATCGCGGGCGGCCACCTCGGCGCACACCTGACGGGCCGTGTCGGACAGGTCGAACGTGGCCCGGCGCAGCTCACCCCGGCTGGCCCGGGCCAGGATCAGCAGCGACTCGACCAGGTCGGCCATCCGCAGCGCGGCCGCGTGGATCCGGGTGATCCGGTGCCGCGTCTGCTCGCCCAGGTCCTCGTCGTCGGCCTGGTCCAGCATGTGCTCGGCGAAACTGCTGATCACCTGCAGCGGGCCGCGCAGGTCGTGCGAGACCGAACCGGAGAACGCCTCCAGCTCCCGGTTGCGCCACTCCAGCTCCTCGACCATCGCGGCCCGGGTCTCGGCCAGCATCCGGGCCGCCCGCTCCTCGGCCGCGTCCAGCTCGCGGCGCATCAGCTCCTCGCGGATCCGGCGCGACTCGTCGTGCGTCTGCTTGCGGCGGATCTGCGCGCGCACGTGCACGCGCAGGCCCTCGGGGACGTCGGCGGTCTTCACGTAGTCGTCGGCGCCGGCCGCCAGGCATTCCAGCATCGCGTCCTCACCACCGGCGACGATCAGCGGCACCTCACCGACCTGCGGCACCTCCTTGATCCGCCGGCACGCCTCACGGATGTCGGGCAGGTCGAGGCCGAGAACGACGCAGTCGGCGCTCTGCTCGGCCAGCAGTTCCAGCGCGTCGCCGACGCCGGTGCAGGCGACGATGTCGTACCCGTCGGCGCGCAGCGCGTCGGCCCACTCCTCCAGCTCGTCGCGGACCGGGCTGACGGTCAGCACCTTGCCCGGCCCGTGCAGGCTCCCGATCGCCTCGATCGGCAGCTGCTCGGCCGACTGCCGCAGCACCGCGGCCAGCTTGGCCAGCACCACGGCCAGATCCTGCTGCTTACGGACGAACGCGTCGGCGCCGGCGTCGAGCATCTGCATCTCGGTCGCGTAGTCGTCGGCCGCGGTCATCAACAGGCACGGGGTGTCGCGCAGGGCCGGGTCGAGCCGGATCCGGCGGATCACCGTGGCCCCGTCGATACCCGGCATCACCCCGTCCACGATCACCGCCTGCGGGCGCCGGTCGGCCGCCATCCGCAGGCCCTCCTCGCCGCTGGCGGCCATGAGCACCGCGTACCCCTCGGGTTCCAGCAGCTCACGCAGCTGCTCCCGGAACGTCATGCTGTCGTCGATCACCAGGATCGTCGGGGTGTCCCCGGTCCGGGAGCTGTGCCGGTCACCGAGCAGCTGCCGGGTGCGGGCGACCACGTACCCGGCGTCGTACGGCTTGCCCACGTACTCGTCGGCGCCGATCCGCAGCCCGGCCAGCCGGTCGGCGACCTCGCTCTCCACCGACAGCAGCATGGTCACCACCCCGGCGTGCCCGGCCGAACCACGCAACTCGGTGAGCAGCTCCAGGCCGTCCGCGTCGGGCAGCAGCACGTCCAGGATCGCCGCGTCGAACTCGGCCGACGCGAACGCCGTCCGGGCCTCGGCGCCGGTCGCGCACAGGATCGTGGTGAACCCGTCGTCGGAGAACGCGTCGTTGAGATCCATCCGCACGGTCAGGCTGTCGTCGACGATCAGCACGGTCGGGCTCATCGGCGGGTCACCACCGGGTTCAGCTCGCCCAGCCGCTGCGCGATCCGGCCCGGCGGCAGCACGTGCACGGCCGCGCCGAGCAGCACCGCCTCCCGCGGCATCCCGTAGACCGTGCAGGTCAGCTCGTCCTGGGCGAACGTGGTGGCGCCGCGCGTGCGCATCTGCAGCAGCCCGGCCGCGCCGTCGCGGCCCATGCCGGTGAGCAGGCAGCCGGCCGCCGACCCGCCGTACTCGGCGGCGACCGACTCGAACAGCACGTCGACCGACGGCCGGCAGGAGTGCCGGGGCGGGCCGTCCGAGAGCCGCAGCACGTGGTCCCGGATGTACAGGTGCCGGTCCGGCGGGGCCAGCAGGACCTGGCCGGAGAGGGTGCGCACCGGGATGCCGTCGGTCGCGTAGCGCACGTTGCGCCCGGTCTGCCCGGCCAGCCAGTCCGAGAACGCCACCGCGAACTGCTCGCTGGCCGCGATGTGCTGCACGCACAGCACCGGGGTGCGGAAGTTCGGCGGCAGCTCCCGCAGCAGCTCGGTCAGCGCCGCCGGTCCACCCGTGGACGAGCCGACCGCGACCAGCGCCAACCCGTTCGCCGGTTCTTTCACCGGCGGGGGAGCGACCGGGGCCGGTGGCGGCGGCGCGGCCGGCCGGGCCCGGCCGTCGAGTCGAGCCCGTGGATGGGTGATCACCCGGATCCTCGAGACCATCCGGAGGGTACGGCGTAACCGGGGCGACCAGTCCGCGTCCGAGTCGTCCCCGCGCGGCTTCTCCAGCACGTCCACCGCCCCCGCGGCCAGGGCGTTGTACGTGCTGAACAGCTCCTGCCGGTCAGCCGACGAGACCACCAGGATCGGGGTCGGATGCTCGGCCATGATGTGCTCGGTCGCCTGCAACCCGCTGATCCCGGGCAGCATCATGTCCATCGTGATCACGTCCGGCCGCAGCCGCCCGGTCAATTCGACCGCCTGCTCCCCGGTCACCGCCTCACCGACGACCTGCAACTCCGGGTCCTCGGTGAGCGCGTCACGCAGGTAGTAGCGCATGGTCGCGGAGTCCTCGACCACCAGCACCCGGATCATGCGCGGACCACCAGACCGCGGATGTGGGCGAGCAACTGCTCCTGATCGAACTCGCCCTTCACGACGTACGCGCTGGCCCCGGCCCGCAGGCCGCGATCACGGTCCTCGGCGCTGGCCCGCGAGCTGACCAGGATCGCCGGCACCCCGGCCAGATCCGGATCGGCCCGGGTGCGCTCGACGAAGGTGAAGCCGTCGATGCCCGGCATGTCGATGTCGGTGAGGAACAGCCCGTACCGCCGGGACCGGGCCCGTTCCAGGCCCTCCTCACCGGACGCGGCCAGGTCGACCTGGTAGCCGGCCGACTCCAGGATGCTGCGCTCCAGCATCCGCGTGGTCAGCGAGTCGTCCACGACCAGGATCGGCAGCGGCGGCGCCATCGACGCGACCGCGGCCCGCGGACTGTCGGCGTCACCGCGCAGCATCTCCCCGGCCAGTCCCTCCGGGTCGAGCACCAGCCGCGGATTGCCGTCGGCGTCCACCGAGACACTGCCGATCGCCCGGGTCGACGGCGCCAGGTCCGGCAACGGGCGGGCGACCAGCGCGTGGGTCCCGCACAGCCGGTCCACGCCGACCGCCACCGTGCCCACCCCGGCCTCCAGCATCACCGCCGCGCCCGGCCCGGCCGTGTCCGGCACCGACCGCCCGGTGTAGAGCGTCTCCACCAGCGGCCGGAACGGCGCGGCGGTGTCCTGGTAGACCAGCTTGCCGGTGGCCGCCGCGGTCGCCGCCTCGGTCGCGCTCAGGCGCACGCACGCGCGCACCGAGTCCAGCGGCAGCGAGGCGACCGTGTCCCCGGCCTCGACCAGCAGCCCGGTCATGCTCAGCAGGGCCAGCGGCACGATCAGCTCGACCAGCGCCCCGGCCCCGGCCGTACTGCGGATCTTCACCTCGCCGTGCAGCTGGGCCGCGATGTCGCGCAGCACGTCCATCCCGATCGCCCGCCCGGACACCTCGGTCACCGCCTTCGAGGTGCTCAGCCCGCCGTGCATCACCAGCTCCAGGACCTCGGCCTCGCCGGTCGCGGTCAGACCCCGGGCCTGCGCCTTGGCCCGCAACTCGGCCACGTCGAACCCGCGCCCGTCGTCCCGGCACCGGAACGCGGCGAACCGCCCGCGCCGCTCCACCTCGAACGTGACGGTCCCCTCGACCGGCTTGCCCACGGCCCGCCGCTCCGCCTCCGGCTCGATACCGTGCACCACCGCGTTGCGGACCACGTGCAGGAACGCCGCGCTGACCGGGCCGAGCAGGTGCGAGCCCATCTTCACCTCGGCGCCCACGGTGGCGAACCGGACCCGCTTGCCGTCGCCGTCAGCCGCGTCCCGGACCGCCCGGCGCAACGCCGTGAAGATCGAACCGGCCGGCACCAGGCGCAGGCTCTCGGCCTTGGCCCGCACGTCCTCCAACTCCCGCTCGATCCGGTCGACGGCGTCGATCAGCCGCCGACCGGCCGTGCCCAGCTCGCCGGCCAGCCGCTGGGCCGACGCGCGGGTCAGGGTCGCCGAGGCCCGGCCGATCCGCATCTGCTCGGCCAGCGACTCGGCCTGCCGGTGCAGCTTCTCCAGGGTGTGAGCGCCCAGACGCAGCGGCGCCATCCGCGCGTTGGCCTCGCCGATCGAGTCCAGCAGCTCGTCCAGATCCTCGGTCGAGGCCCGCGGGGCGATCTGCTCCGACTCCTCCTCCTGCGGTGCCGCCGCGGGGGTCTCGGGCGCCGGGGGCGGCGGCTGGGAGAGCGCGGCGACCTGCGCGCTGATCTCGTCGTTGAGCCGCAGCAGCTCCCGCATCTCGTCGGCGGCCAGCCCGGCCGGGTCGTCCCGGTGCGGGACCAGGATCTCCTCGAACTCGTGGGCCCGGTCGGCGATGTCCTTCTGCCGCACCACCCGGGCCGCGCCCTTGAGCGTGTGCGCCACCCGCAGCAGCTTGGCCACCGGCTCCGGGCCGGGCCGCTGGTCCAGGTCGAGCACCCCGGAGCTGATCTGCTCGACCAGCTCCTGCGCCTCGACCCGGAAGTAGCGCAGAGGATCCCGGTTCTCCGGCATCTCAGTGGCTCCGCGTCCCGACCATGTCCAGCAGCTCGCCGGAGAGAGTGCTCAGGTGCGCCGCCGTCTGCTTGGTCTGCACCGCGCTGCTCTCGGTCTCCCGCGACACCCGGGCGGTGTCCGAGAC
Organism: Actinoplanes sp. HUAS TT8; assembly: GCF_051380535.1. Classification (NCBI taxonomy): domain Bacteria; kingdom Bacillati; phylum Actinomycetota; class Actinomycetes; order Micromonosporales; family Micromonosporaceae; genus Actinoplanes; species Actinoplanes sp. HUAS TT8. Next base: position 1,496,830 of record NZ_CP195646.1, read on the forward strand.
GGCCACGTTGACCTGCTCGACCGCGGTGGTCTGCTGCTTGGTGGAGAGCTCGATCTCCCGGGTCGCGTCGTTGGTGGTGGACACCAGCTGCGCGATCTCCCGGAACGAACTGGTCGCGGCGTCGAACTGCCGGGAACCGGCGTCGACCGCCTTGGCCCCGATCTCGGTGGCCATCACCGTGGTGTTCACCGCGCCCCGGACGTCGTCGATCAGCGCCCGGATCTCCTTGGCCGACGCCGCCGTCCGGTCGGCCAGCTTCCGGATCTCCTCGGCCACCACCGCGAACCGGCGACCCCACTCACCGGCCCCACTGGCCTCGATGGTCGCGTTGATGGCCAGGATGTTCGTCTGCTCGGCGAGCTCCGACACCAGATCGACCACGCCGCCGATCTGCTGCGACTTCTCACCCAGGGCCAGCATGTGCTGCACGATCTGGTCGACCTGGGAGCGGATGGCGGTGATCGACGCCCGGGTCTCGTCGATGGTCTGGTCGCCGTTGCGGGCGGCGGCCTCGGTGTCCTCGGCAATCTTGGAAACCCGCTGGGCGCTGTCGGCGATCTGCCGGGACGTGATCAGCAGCTCGTTGATCGTGGTGGTGATCTCGTTCATCGCACTGGCCTGGTCCCGCCCGCCGTTGGCCTGCTGCGCGGCCGCGGCCTCGAGCTGCGCCGACGAACTCTGGATGTGCCCGACCGCGGCCCCCACCTCACGCCGCAGATCCCGGCTCAGCCGCCAGGCCACCAGCACCGCACTGGCCGTGGTCAGCGCACCCAGCACCACGATCACCGCGATCGCGATGTTCGCCTGCCGCGACGAATGGTTCCGGTCGGCCATCACGTCGGCCTTGACCCGGGTGATCAGGTCGGCCAGCGCGGCCTGCACCTCCTTGCGCAGCGGCACCGCCTGGGCGCTGTTCATCGTCGCCGCGACCAGGGGATTCTTGGTGCGGGCCCGCTCGGCCATCACCTTGTCGACCCACTCGGCGTGCTTGTCCTCGGCCGTCGACACCCGGTCGAGCAGGCTCCGGACCACCGCGTCGGGATTGCTCCGCAGATCGCTCAGCTGGTTGCGGAACTCGGTGCGGTCCTGCGCCGTCGCGTCGGAGAACTCCGTCGTCCCGTACAGCATGTAGGCCCGGTAGTCGCTGAGCCGCTTGTCCATCAGCCCGTTGAGGTTGACCGCGCCGGTCAGCTGCGTGGTCGCCGCCGAGATCACCCGATCCTTGGCGTGCACCACGAACAGCATGCAGACCACGGCCACGACGACCGAGAGCAGCGTCAGCAGACCGGTGATACCGACGCCGGCCGCCATCTTCCGGCCGAAAGTGTGCCCCTCCATCATGTGGTCCCCTCCAAGAGTTCGTGCCCGGCCAGCCGGTGGGCCAGGGCGCGGGTGGCCGGCACGTCGACGATCGGCCGATCCCCGCCGGGCAGCCGGACCATGCCGCGCAGACAGCCCCGCGGCGTCGACGCCGCCGCGGAACCGCTCACCACGTCGGCGGCCTGCACCCGTACGTGGTGATCGAGCTGGTGGAAAGCGAGCGCCAGCGGCGGCGAACCGGTCGCCAGCACCAGCCAGCGGGGCTCGTCGGCGATCGGATGCCCGAGCAGAGCAGCCAGGTCGTAGACCGGCACCACCACCCCGACGAAGCCGGCCAGCCCGCGCAGCGCCGCGACCGACGTCGGCAGCGGTGTCACCGGCCGGTCCGGGTAGAGCCCCGAGGTCTGCGACAACCTCAGCGCGTACGAGCGCCCGCCCACCCCGATCGCCAGCAGCTCCACCGCCTCGTCGTCGAGCGTGCGCAACGGCACCGCGAACGACTGATCGAAATCGGCCCGCAGCCGTTCGACCCGGGACCGGATACGGTCGGTCATCGCCGGCTGCCCCGCGACAACGCCGCGTCCAGCTCGGTCCGGCACAGCGAACTCAGCGTGAGCCGGCCGAACCCGCCGCCGAACATCGTGATCCGCTCCTCCGACTCACGCGGCAACAGCTCCAGCGCCGCCGACAGGTCATCGGCGGCCGCCCGCGCGTCCCCGCGCCGCCGCGCGATCAGACCCATCCGCAGCCGCGGCATGGCGAACGCCGGATCCAGAAACGCGGCCAGCCGGTACTGCCCGTGCGCCCGCTCCGGCTCGTCGACCTCCCGGCAGACACCCAGCAGCTGATGCGCGTCCGCGCTCGGGCGACCGGAATCGATCAGCCGCTGCGCCGCCTCGCGGGCCTCGTCGATCTGCCCCATCTGGGCGAGCAGAACCCCGCGGAGCAGCAGGTCGTCCCCGCCCGTGACCGCCAGCGCCTCGGCGAAACGCTCGTCGCGCAGCAACTCCAGAGTGCGGGCGCGAGGATCGGCCACCGGCTCGGACCTGACCGGATTCACCGGGCGGCTCACCGGCCGCACCGGCTTCGGCTCGGGCACCACAGCCGACCGCCGGTAGTAGACCGTGTCCCCGAAATGCTCCACCACGAACCCGGCCGGATCACTGCCCAGCGTGTCCGTGTGCCCCAGGAACAGCGCGCCGCCCTCGGCCAGCGAATCGGTGATCCGCCCCAGCAGCACGGCGACGGTCGCCCTGGTCAGATACATCAACAGGTTCCGGCAGAAGATCACGTCGTAGCGCCCCGGATGCCAGATGCGCGGCTCGTCCGGCCCGGCCACGTTGTGCTCCGAGAACTGCACCGACGCGAGCACCTCAGGGACGATCTCAAAGCCTGCTTCGGTACGGCGGAACCACCGTTCCCGTACCTCGGAAGGGGTCTCCCGCAGCGACCACTCGGAGTATTCCGCCCGCCGAGCGCGGCGCAACATCTCCTGATTCGCGTCGATCCCCAGCACCGACACGATCCAGTCCCGCGCCGGACAGGCCCGCAACGCGGCCACCGCCAGCGAATACGCCTCCTCGCCGGACGAACAGGCCACCGACAGCATCCGCAACACCCGCTGCCCGGCCCGCGCCTGAATCCGCTCCGGAAGCACCCGCTCGGACAACGCCCGGAACTGGTCACCGTGCCGGAAAAAATACGTCTCGGTGATGCTCAACCGTTCGGCCAGCACCGCCGTCTCCTCCGGCCAATCCCGCCCGGCCAGCCGATTGAGGTAATCACTCTCGGACAGGTGCCGGGCGGCGGCCCGCTCGGCGAGCACCGGCAGGATCGGCACCGCCTCGGTGTCCGAGGTGGTCCACCCGAGGCGCTGCTCCAGAATCCCCCGGAACCGTACGAGGGGCAGATCCGGCCTCACACCGCCGCCCTCGTCCCCGGCGCCGCGTCCTCGTCCGCTGCGGAAGTCCCACCCGGCCAGGTCTCCGGCGCCGCGCTCCTGGTCTCCCGGGCCGCGGCCTCCCACACCTCGTCCGGCACCGTGCGAATACTGCGCAACACCAGCAGCGGCTCCGTCCCGAACCGGCCCACCGCCGCCACCAACGACCTCGACGCCCCGGTGAACATCGTGCTCGGCCCGTCCGGCGGCATCGCGTGCACATCCTGCACCCCCAGCACCGGCCCGGTCGCGCACGCCACCGGGCCACGCCCGGCCCGCACCGCGATATACCGATCGACCTCCGAGGTCACCCCGGTCAACAGCCGCGTCACGTCGATCACCGGCGACGGCTCACCCCGCAGAATCGTCAGCCCCCGGACATAATGCGGCGTACCCGCCAACGGCCGCGTCGGCAACGGCCGCATCGACTCGATCACCTCGGCAAGGGGGAGCGCGCAGAAGAGCGGCCCGGCCCGGAAGACCAGCGCGACCACCCCAGCCCCTTGCTGCCCCACAGGATCAGGCTAGCCACCGATCTCGTCCCTTCAGCGAGCTTTGCTCGCTTTTACCAGGGCTTTTGCGGTACGACAATGACCCGGCGGTTATCCACACCGGCGCGCTGTCCACAGCCCACCCCCACGCCACCCCCGCCCCACGAGACAATCAACTTGGGGGGCGCCCCAAAGCCAAGGTCAACTTCAAACCCCCGCCCCGGGCCGGCCCCGAACCGCGCAGCAGGCGCCGCCCCGAACCCGCGCTACCCGGACCTCCTGGGCACCCCCGCCCGGGCCCACCGCCACCCGCTACCGACCGCTGCCCGTCACCCGCTACCTACCGCTGCCCGCTGCCCGCTGGCCCACCGCTGGCCACTGCCGCCCGCGCCAGCCGACGCCCGCCGCCTGCGCTCGCCGCAATCCGTTCCCGCGTGCTCCGTTCACGCCGCCCACCCTGTGCGCACCCGTCGGGTTGGCGCTGGAGGTCACTTCGAGGCCCTCGGACCTATCCCTCAGTGCCAGCTGGGCAGCGTGAGCTGGTGCTGAGCGTCGCTTTCGGGCTCCGAGACAGCCCGCATCACCAGCCGAGCTGACTGAGCTGGTGCTGACGGCTGTCTTGAGGGGTGCGAAGCAGCCGTGGGTGCCAGCTGGGCGGTGTGAGCTGGTGTTGAGGGCTGTCTTGAGGGGTGCGAAGCGACCGTCAGCGCCAGCTGGGGGGTGTGAGCTGGTGGTCAGGGTTGCTTCGGGCGGGTGGGGGGTGTGGTGGCTGGAGCGTGGTGGCGGGGCGGGGTGGGGCCGGCTCCGGCGGGCGGCCGCCCACCGCTCGCCGGAGCCGACCGGCTGAGGGGTTACTCCTTCGAGGCCCACCAGGTGGGGATCAGGGAGTTCTCGTCGCGCTTCTTGGGTTTGCCGGTCGGGGGGAGTTCCAGCTTCTCGGTAGGGGAGGAGGCCGTCTCGGTGCGGTGGCGGGCCGTGGGTGCGGGCTGGCGGCCGGCGATGGGTGAGCCTTCGCGGCCGGCTTCGCCCCAGCCGGCGTGGGGCTGGCCGTCGGGGGTCAGTTCGGGCCAGCCGGCCGGCATCGCACCGGCCGGGTCCGAGCCCGGCCACCCGGAGGGCCCGGCGTCGCGCGACCCACGCATCCCGTCGGATCCGTTGCCGCCCGGGCCGGCCGGCCAACTGTTGCCCGGGCCGCCCGGCCCGCCGCCGCCCGGCCCGCCGCCGCCGGGGCCGACGGGCCCGCGGCCGCCCGGGGCGGCGGGTTGTCCAGAGGGGTCGATGCCGGTCGTGGAGCTGGGCCAGCCGATGGTGGGGTCGGCCTCCCCGGCGCGGCCCGATGACGCGGCGCCCCCGGGCGAGCCGACGGTGCCCTGTTGGCCGGCGAAGCCGTGTGGTCCGGGGGCGCCGGGTCGGGTGGGAGTGGTTCGGGGGGTGGGTGGGGTGGTGGTGTCGGGCCAGAGTTGGGGGCGGCGGCGGGCGGCCACGTCCTCCACCCAGCCGAAGGCGACGACGGCGAGGGCGGTCAGGACCAGGGTCAGGGTGAGGGTGACCGGCTTCTCCAGGTGGCCGAGGTCGTCGACGGTGAGGAAGGTCAGGACGGGCCAGACTGCGGCGATGGCCAGGTTGTGCCAGAGGTAGACGGTGACGGCGCGGGCGTTGAGCAGGGTGACCGCGCGGTCGAGCAGGCGTAGTTGGCCGAGCCAGGCCATGCTCGGCTGCCAGCGCAGGAACAGCAGGACGAACGCGAGCGAGTACAGCGACTGGGATTCGGACACGTCGTTGAGGTCCCAGGCGTCCTCGCCCTGGTGGCCGTTCTGGTAGTAGAGGGCGGCGCCGGCCAGGACCGCGGCCAGGAAGACGACGGTGGCCGGGGCGAGTTTGCGCAGGCGGCCGTCGCGGTGCGCGAAGCCGGTGACCCAGCATGCGCCGTAGGTGACGAAGTCCCACATGACGACGTCGGCGGTCTCCGGCAGTTCGAAGCCGGACTTGTCGAGCATGGCGATGGCGACGAACGGCGCGAGCACCAGCAGCCAGCAGGCCGGCCCCATTCTCTTCCAGAGGAACCACATCACCGGGGAGAGAACGATGAACCAGACGTACGCCCGGATGTACCAGAGTGGTTCCCAGGCGTCGACGCCGAGCTCGCTGCCGGGCGGGTCCCCGAGGGGCAGGATCCAGAAGGCCAGTTTCCACACGGCGAACGGGTGCTCGCCGTCCTTCTCGGCGGCCCAGCCCAGGACGATCATCGTCGGGACGGCGAGGAGTCCGAGCAGCCACAGCGGGGGGAGCAGCCGGCGCAGTCGGGACGTCACCACCCCGGTGGCCGGGCGTTTCTCCAGCGACGCGGCGGTCAGTGACCCGGCCAGGGCGAACATGACGCCCATGGCGGGCATCACGATGGACAGCCAGGACCAGCCGAACAGGTGGTAGATGATCACCCGGACGATGGCCGCGGCACGAAGCAGGTCCAGGTATCGGTTACGCACCGAGGAACCGTAGCCACGGGGTGTGCCCCTTTGGCACGGTCAGTCGGTTTACAAGACCGCCGTACCGGATTACCCCGATAGGTAGAAGTCTGCCGGAATCCGGTGCGATTGTGCGACGCGTGTGCTGGGGCGGGTTCGACCTTTGCGCTGCTCATGCCGTACGTATAAATGGTCTTCGAATTAATGGTGGGCCGGGATCGATGCGATCGCGAAGTGACCCGCCCGCGTCTGTGACGTTGGTCAACCCCGGGAGCGTTCCGGAAGGCGGGGCGCGCGAAGGATGGGGATCGACGAAGTTATGCGTAAGTCTCTGGTTGTGCTCGGCGTCACCGCCACCGCCCTGATGGCGGGTGGGGTGGTCGCGACGCGCGCGATGGCGCAGGAGCCACCGGACGAATTCGTCGGCTTCAACATCTTCGGGATGCCGCTGGATGACGGTTCCGACGTCGAGGAGCCGTCATTCGACCCAGAAATGCCGGATATTTCGGACAGCGAGCCGGCGGTGCCAGCAACGCCGACTGCGCCGACCACGGAAACGCCCGCGGCCGAAGAACCGATGGAGAAGCCCGCCGAGAAGCCGATCGAAAAGCCCGGGAAGCCGACCGAAAAACCCACCCCGCTCACCCGCATCAAGGCCGCCCCCCAGAAACGCAGCATCGACATGGCCGCCGCGGCCGACCCGATCGCCGCCTCCCGCACCACGGTCACCGCCGACAGCGTCTCCTCCAGCCCGTCCGCCCCGTTCCAGCAGCAGATTCTCGCCCTGGTCAACCGTTTCCGGGCGAAGTCCGGCTGTTCCCCGGTGACCCTCGACCGCCGGTTGATCGACGCCGCGAACGGCCACGCCGCCGACATGGCCCGCCGTGACTATTTCCGGCACGAGTCGCCGAACGGTGAGAAGGCCGGCGAGCGGGTCAGTGACACGGGTTACCAGTGGCGCCTGTACGGCGAGAACATCGCTCGCGGCCAGGGCAGCCCGTGGGAGGCGATGGACGGCTGGATGAACAGCCCCGAGCACCGCTCCAACATCCTCGACTGCAAGCTGAACCAGATGGGTGTCGGTCTGGCGATCGACGGCGAGCGCACGCCGTACTGGGTCCAGGACTTCGCCACCCCGAAGTGAAGCGACCCCGAAGTTAAGCGACCCCGAAATGAAGCGACCCCGAAATGAAGCGACCCCGAGGTGAAGCAACCTCGCGGTAACTGACTCACAACTCCCCGGAGCGGGACAACACATCAAGCAGACAACCGGGATGCCGATCGGCATCCCGGTTTCATGTCACGGTCCCTCCCTCGATCGTTTTCGCGGGACGGTTGTGCTTCGATGTGCGGACGACACTCCTGGGGAGGATGTGATTTGGCAGTGAAACGTGTTACCGCACGCTTCGCGACGGCGGTCATGGCCGCTGTGGTGGGCGGCGGTCTCGGTGCGTTCGCATTGACGCCGGCGAGTGCCGGCGCCGCCGTGCGGACCGCGCCGGTGGCCACCACGGTGGTCACGAAGGCGGCCGCCGCGTCCTGTGCGACCGGTAAGTACCAGAAGCAGGTCGAGACGTACCTCAAGAAGATCGGTGGGTACGGGACGATCACGGTCGACGGCAAGCAGTCGGCTGCCGACTGTGCCGCGATCATCAAGTTCCAGAAGCGGTTCGGCATCCAGCCGGCCCAGGGTCTGGCCGGTCCGACCACCGTTGATGTCGCCAAGCGCCTCGCGGCGTCGAGCGTGTCCCGGTGCAAGGCCAACAAGAAGGGCCTCACCTTCTGCGTCGATCTGACCAACCAGACGACGTGGGTGATGAAGGACGGCAAGGTCTACCTCAAGCCGACGGTCACCCGCACCGGCATGGACCGGTACGAGACGCCGGCCGGCACCTTCAAGATCAACAAGCGGACGCGCAAGGAATGGTCCGACCCGTACCACGTCTGGCTGCCCTACTGGCAGCGGTTCATCGGCGGCCGCGGGTTCCACCAGACCACCACCTACATCCACGACAAGTGGCGTGGTTCGCACGGTTGCGTCAACCTGCTCCAGCAGGACGCGGCCAAGTACTACAGCATCGGCAAGATCGGTTCGACCGTGAAGGTGTTCGGGCGTCGTCCCGGCACCTGATCCATCGACGCCAGGCCCGGGCCGTCCCCCATCGGGGGCGGCCCGTTCCGCTTTTCCCGACATAGAGTGTCCTCTGTGTCTCGCATCCGCGACCGGGGCGCGCTGATCCTCGGCGGCTCCCTGGCGCTTCTCCTGCTGACCGCCGCTTCGTGCGATGAGAACGATTCGGGGGTACGGGTCGGCGCCGCGACCGTCGGCACCGTCGACGAGATCGTCGAGGCGCCCGGCTCGGTCACCGCCCGCACCGCCGCGGCCGTCTCCTCGCCCGCCGCCGGCACCGTCGACGAGTTGCGGGTCGAGCCCGGTGACCGGGTGTCCAAGGGCGACGTGCTCGCCGTCGTCGACTCGCCCGAGCTGCGGCAGCGCCGCGACGCCGCACTCAAGGCCCTGGACGCGATCCCGTCCGGGTCGTCCTTCGGCGGCGGCGCGTCCGGGTTCAGCCAGGTCAAGAACACGACCGACAAGCAGGCCACGAAGGCGTTCGAGCAGGCCGCCGACGCCGCCGAGAAGATCACCGACCCGGTGTTGCGGACGGCGTTGCAGCAGCAGATCGGCGCCGCCCGCGAGCAGTACCGGGCCGCCTCGGACGCGGCCGCCGCCGCGGTGAGCGCGGTTCAGCGCGGTGTCTCCTCGCTCGGCCAGGCGGTCTCGTCACTGTCGCGGGCCCAGCGGATCCAGGCCCAGCAGGCGTTCGACCTGGCCGATGCGGCCGTCGACGCGCTGACGCTGCGCGCCCCGGTCGCCGGGGTCGTCCAGTTCGGCGGCCCGGCCCCGGCCGCCGCCCCGGCCGACCTGTCCGCCCTGGTCGGCTCGGGCCCGACGACGACCAGTTCGGACGGGGTGGACACGTCGATCTTCAAGGGCGCCTACGTCACCCCGGGCACCGCCCTGCTGACCGTGGTCGACGTCGGCCGGCTCGGGTTGTCGGCCGAGGTCGACGAGACCGACGTGCTGCTGGTCAAGCCCGGTGTGAAGGCCGACGTCGAGCTGGACGCGGCCACCGGCGCCGCCTATCCGGCGACCGTGCGCTCGGTGGACCTGCTGCCGACGACCTCGGCCCGGGGCGGGGTGTCCTACCGGGTGCGGCTCGACCTGGGCAAGGGTGAGTACACGGACGGGAGCGGGGCGGCGCCGGTGCCCCGGCCCGGGATGAGCGCGGTGATCCGGCTCCGGGTGCGCCAGGCCGCGGACGCGGTCACCGTGCCGGCGTCGGCCGTGGTCAGCGCGGACGGGCGGGACAGCGTCTGGGCGGTGCGGGACGGGCGCTATGAGGCGGTGCCGGTGCGGCTGGGCGTGCAGGGTGAGGACACCGTACAGATAATTTCTGGTGTTTCTGCCGGTCAGCCGATCGTCGTGGCCGGCACCGACCGGGTCAAGCCCGGCGACGAGGTGCCGTGACCGCCGCGGCGATCGTCGCCACCGAGGTGACCCGCACCTATCAGCTCGACGGTTTCGCCGTGCCGGCGCTGCGCGGGGTGTCGCTCACCGTCGAGCCGGCTGACTACGTGGCCATCGTCGGCACCTCCGGCTCGGGCAAGTCGACGCTGATGCACCTGCTCGGCGGGCTGGACCGGCCGACCACCGGCACGCTGCTGATCGGTGGCCGGGACGTCGGCGCGCTCACCCCGAACGAGCTGGCCGAGCTGCGCAACACCACGATCGGTTTCGTCTTCCAGTCGTTCCACCTGCTGGCCCGGACCACCGCGCAGGACAACGTCGGCCTCCCGCTGGTCTACCGCGGGATCGGCCGCAAGGAGCGCCGGGCCCGGGCCGCCGCCATGCTCGAACGGGTCGGCCTGGCGCACCGGATCACCCACCGGCCCAACCAGCTCTCCGGCGGCGAGCAGCAGCGGGTGGCGATCGCCCGGGCGCTGGTCACCGGCCCGTCGCTGCTGCTGGCCGACGAGCCCACCGGCAACCTGGACTCGGCCACCGGCCGGTCCATCCTCGCGCTGCTCGAATCGCTCAACGACGAGGGCGTCGCGGTCGTGCTGGTCACCCACGACCGGGAGGTGGCCGCACGGGCCCGGCGGCAGATCGTGATGAGCGACGGGCTGATCGTGACGTGAGCGCCGCATGAGGGTCGCCGAGGCCTGGCGCGTCGCCCTCGACGCGCTGCGCGCCAACCGCCTGCGCAGCCTGCTCACCATGCTCGGCGTCGTCATCGGCGTCGCCGCCGTGGTCGCCCTGGTCGCGATCGGCACCGGCACCAAACAGCAGATCGAACGGCAGGTCGAGGGCCTCGGCAGCAACCTGCTGATCGTCGTGCCGGGCAAGCTGACCGCCGGCGCCGCGCCGACCAGCTCCCCGATGACCCTGGACGACGCCGACGCGGTCAGCCGGGTCGTCGGCGACCGGTCGCGGGTCGCCGTGACGATCGCCTCGGGCGAGACCGTCCGGGCCGGCAAGCAGTCGGCCTTCGCCAGCATGCAGGGTGTCCTCGAGACCACGCCGTCGGTCTTCGTCCGCAAACTGAACCGCGGCACCTACCTGACCCGCACCGACGTCAGCACCGGCCGCCGGGTCGCGGTGCTCGGCGCGGGCGTGGCCCGGGCGCTCTTCGGCGACCGGGACCCGATCGGGCGGCAGATCACCATCGGCGGCGTACGGTTCCGGGTGATCGGCACGTTCGAGCCGCTCGGGCAGAGCCTCGGCGTGGACCGGGACGGTGAGGTCCACGTACCCGTGACGGCCGCGCAGCGGCTCCTCGGCACCGACCGCATCGACGGCCTGGCGATCCGCGCGCCCGACCGCGACACCATCGACCAGCTCGGCCGCGACGTCGTCGCCACGCTCACCGACCGGCACCCGGACACCGACTTCAGTGCGGTCACCCAGGAGCAGATCCTCGGCGTGCTCGGCGACATCCTCGGCGTGCTGACCGGGGTCCTGGCCGCGATCGCCGGGATCAGCCTGCTCGTCGGCGGCGTCGGGGTGTCCAACATCATGCTGGTGTCGGTGCGCGAGCGGACCAAGGAGATCGGCCTGCGCAAGGCGGTCGGCGCCCGCCCGCGCGACATCGGCGTCCAGTTCCTGCTCGAAGCGGTGCTTCTGACCACGACCGGGGGAGTGCTCGGCATGCTCCTGGGCGCGAGCGCGGCACTGTTGGTGGACGGGCTCAGCCCGGTCCCGGCCGCGCTCACCTGGTGGTCGATGGCCCTGGCCTTCGGGGTGTCGGCCGCGGTCGGCATTATCTTCGGCGTCGTCCCAGCACAGCGGGCCGGTCGCCTGGATCCGGTGGTGGCCCTGCGAACGGAGTAACAGCATGAAACGGGTACCCGCGCCGCTCCTCGTCCTGACCGCGATCGCCTCGGTCCAGTTCGGCAGCGCGATCGCCCGTACCCTCTTCGACGACCTGGGCGCGGCCGGCGTCACGTTCCTCCGGTTGTCCCTGGCCGCCCTGATCCTCGGCCTGCTCACCCGGCCCCAGGTGTGGACCTGGTCGCTCGCCGCCTGGCGGGCCGCGGCGCTGCTCGGCCTGTTCATGGCCGGCATGAACCTGGTCTTCTACTACGCCATCCAGCGCGTCCCGCTCGGCACCGCGGTCACCGTCGAGTTCATCGGCCCGCTGCTGCTCGCCCTGGTGCAGACCCGCCGCCTGACCGACCTGTTCTGGGCGGCCACGGCCGCGACCGGCGTGGTGCTGCTCGGGTTGCACTCGGGCGGGTCGGCGCCGCTCGGCGGGCTGCTGCTGGCGCTGGCGGCCGGGCTGTGCTGGGCCGGGTACATCGTGTTCAGCGCCCGGGTCGGCGCGCTCATCCCCGGCGTCGGCGGCCTCACCGTCTCCCTGGCGATCGCCGCGCTGCTCGTCGCCCCGTTCGGGCTGGGCGGGGCGAGCGCGGTCCTCGACCACCCGCACCTGCTGATCGGGGCGGCCGGGGTCGCGCTGCTGTCGTCGGTCATCTCGTACGGCCTCGAACTGAACGCTCTTCGTCGCATCCCCACGCGCGTCTTCGGCATCCTGATGAGCCTGGAACCGGCCGGGGCCGCCCTGGCCGGTCTGCTCGTGCTCGGGCAGCGACTCGGCCCGGTCGAACTGGCCGCGCTGCTGCTGGTGACGCTGGCCAGCGTCGGCGTGACGCTCGCGCGCCGACCCACCCCGGAGCGCGAACCGGCGACGGTCTGAACACTCAGGTCTCGCCGGGCCGCGCCGAAAAGATGCGGACCCGGAGGAGATCGCTGTGCCGTTCCAGTTGCGCGACAAGCACGGTGCCACCCGTGCCGTCGCCTATCTGATGCTGGCCGGGGCGCCCTACAACGTGATCACCGGCGTCCTGATGCAGCTCGGCGCCCCACCGGCCGAACTGGTCGCGCTCGTCGTCACCTCGGTGTCGCTGTTCGTCATCGGCGTCGTCTGCTGGCGCCGCCCGGACGCCCTGCCCGAACAGTTCTGGCTGGTCGTGCCGCTGCTGGCCATCGCGGTGGTGACCGGCCTGAACTTCGCCACCCAGGACGCCACCACCGCCGCCCAGCTGTTCTACCTGTGGCCGCTGCTCTACGCCGCGACCTTCCTGAGCCGCACCATGGGATACCTCACCGCCGCGAGCATCTCCGCCGGTCATGCCGCCGTCGTGTTCAACTACGCGCCGATGAGCCAGGCGCCGACCGACTGGATCGCGATGACCGTCGCCATGGCGATGACCGCCTGGGTCGTGATCAACCTCAACGAGCGCAACGACCGGCTCCGCGCCGTCCTCGAAGTGCAGGCGAGCTCCGACTCGCTGACCGGTGCGGCCAACCGGCGGGCCTTCGACGAGGCCTTGCAGCACGCCGTGCACCAGGCCGTGGACGACGGCGACCCGGCCGCCCTGGTGCTCATCGACGTCGACCACTTCAAGGCGATCAACGACACCTGGGGGCACGCCACCGGCGACCTGGCCCTGCGGGCCGTCGCCGACGCGCTGCGCGCCGCCGGGAAAGACACCCAACATCTGGTGGCCAGGCTGGGCGGCGACGAATTCGCGGTCCTTCTCCGCTGCGGTCCGGAACAGGCTTTCGCGTACGCCGAGAGCGCGCGAGCCCGGCTCGGCGCCACCGGAGGACTGCCCGGCGGGCCGCCCGCCCTCAGCATCGGCATCGGCGTCGCGCCGCATCACGCGCACGCCGCCGAAGAACTGCAACGGGTCGCGGACGCGGCGCTCTACCAGGCCAAAGAGAACGGCCGAGGACGTACGTCGGTGGTCAGTTCCGCTTCCTGACCACCTTCTGCTCGGCGGTCGGCTCGTCGAACGCGTCCGGACCGTCCCGCTTCTCCTCGACCGGCTCCTCGTCCTTGCGACCACTCAGCGGCGCCAGGATCTCCTCCGGCCGCCGCGGATACGGACCCCAGCCGTCGCGCAGCACGTGGATGTAGACCGCCTCGAGACACACCCCGACCCGCTCCACCAGATCCGAGTCGTCCGAGGCGCCGAGCCGGATCGCCCGCGCGAAATGATCCAGCGCCTCCATGTGCCGGCCCTGATCGAACGCGCTGCGACCGGCGTTCTCGTGCACGACACTGCGCACCGCCGCCGAGACGTCCGAGTCCACCGCCCGCTGGAACAGCCGGTCGGCCTCCATCCAGTCACCGCGCAGCCGCAACACGTGCGCCAGCTCGGCCTGGGCGATCACCATCGACTGCTCGTCCTTGGCCGACTCGGCGTGCGCCAGCGCCAGCCGGCTCGCCGCCGCGGCCATACCCAGCTCACCGAGGAGCCGGTAGACCTCCGCGCGAACACTCAGCAGACCCGCCTTGACGATGTTGTCGGCCTCGTCGGCCAGCGGCCCGTCCAGGCGTTCGCCCAGCTCACGCAGCGCGTCCCGGTCATCCACGACCTCCCGCAGCGTGCCGCCGTCCAGGCGCCAGCGGATCGCGTCCAGATCCGCCGCGGACAGCGGCAGATGCTTCCCGAGATCGACCGGTTCCGGCTCCGGCGATTTTTCCTCGACCCCATTTCCCGTACGGGCGGTGTCCGGCTCCTCGGCGTCGCCCTCCTCCTCGGCCGGATTCTTGGCGACGAACCAGCCGCTGCCGAACGCGTTGTCGTTGTAGCGCCGCGGCTCCTGATCCGGACCGGACACGGCCAGGCGGCCGATCGGCTTCAGGTTGTGCAGGGTGCCGTCCGGGTCCATGTACGGGACGGGCTCGCCGTCCGGGCCCAGCGACGGCTCGTCGGCCGGGGGCCGCTGGGTGGGGACGGCGTTGGCGCCCGCGGGGCGGCCGGTCGGTCCGGCGCTGCCGCCGCCGTTGACCGGCAGGTTCGGGACCGCCGGGCTGATCGGGGCGGCTGGGCTGATCGGGACTGCCGGGCGGATCGGGGCGGCTGGGCTGATCGGGACTGCCGGGCTGATCGGGGCGGCCGGACTCGTCGGGGTGGCCGGGCCGTTCGCGATGGGCCGGGCGGGGGCGCCGCCGCTGACGGGGTGGTCGCCGGCCGGGCCGAAGCCGTGGCCGCCGGTGGCCGGGTAGCTGTCCTGCGACCGGCCGCCACCGGCCGCAGGAGCATTCGCCGAATGCGTCGGCTCGCTGCTGCCCGGGCGCGGTGCCGGAAGCCAGGTCCTCCCGGAGGAAGGCTGCCCGGAGGTGGGCGCCGCCGGATTCTGCCCTGGGGGGATTTGTCCGGCGAGGTTCGATTCCGACTTGTTTTGTCCCGGCGCGGGGGAGACCGGCCGATGCCCGGCCCGCGGACCCCAACCGTCATCCGGCTGCGCCAGCTGCGGCAACTCGCCGGTCGGCGCATCGCCACCCGGCACCGCCGGGGCGGCCTGCGCCGGGGCGCCCTGAACGTGCGCGGGGTGAGGCTGAGCCGGACGCTGCATGGGCTGGGTCGGCTGCTCGCTGAGCGGCAGAGACCCGGCGGGAGCACCCCCCGAAGTCGGTCCGGCTGCCCACGGCTCGTTCGCCGAAGGCTGGACCGGCTCCGGCCGCTCGTGCCGTCCCGGCGCCGCCGGCGGAGCCGCGACCCAGGACGGTCCGGGCGGCATCGGCGGCGGCGAACCCGGTGCCGTAGGTCCGTTGCCGGCCTGACCCGGTCCGCCCAGGTTCGCGAGCGATTCCGGACGGCCGGACGCGGGGGCCTGCGGACCCCACTGCGCCGCAGGCGAGGAAACCGGTCGCGCTGACGGCTGGCCGGCGTTCCACTGTTCCGCCGGCGCGGAGACCGGCCGCGCGGCGTCGGGCACCGGCGGCTGTCCCGGTCCCCACTGACCTCCGGGCGCGGACACCGGCCGCGCCGCGTCGGGCGCCGGTGGCTGGACCGGAGCCCACTGCGCCGCGGGCGAGACCGGACGCGCGGCGTCCGGGTGAGGTGCTGCCGGGCCCGGCACCGGACCGGCGGACTGAGCTGCCGGCTGAACCTGGCCGGGTCGCTGCCCCGGCGTGAGCTGGATCGGCCCGGACCGGTGCCCGGGAGCCGGCCGAACCGGGTCGTCGTGCTGCCCGGGCACGGGCTGAGCCGGGCCGGAGTGCTGCCCGGGAGTGGGCTGGACCGGGCCGGAGTGCTGCCCAGGGGTGGGCTGAGCGGGCTGGACCGGGTGTCCGGCGCCGGGCTGTACCGGCGCCCACTGGGCGGCGGGCGAGACAGGCCGGGTACCGGGAGCTTCGCCGGGCGCCGGGGCGGGCGCGATCGGCTGGCCCGGCGACCACCGCGGAGCGGCCGTGGGCTGGGCGGCTTCCGGCTGACCGGCACCGGCCGGCGGAACCGTCCGGCCATCGGGCACGTTCGGACCGGCCTGCGGCGTGACCGGCTGGGACGCGACCAGCCCGGGCGGCGGCGCGGCCGGCTGGGGCGGTACCCGGCCGGGCGGCGGCGTGACCGGCGACTGCTTGACCGGCTGCGGCACACCCGACTGCGGCGGTACCAGGCCGGGCGGCGGCATGACCGGCTGACCCACGGTGGGCGCAGGCGCCTGACCGGCACCGGCACCGGCACCGGCACCGGCACCCGGGATGGTCGGCCGGTCAACCGGCACGGGCCCACGCCCGTCGACCGGAACCGGACCGCGTGTGTCAACGGGAACCGGGCCGCGGCCGTCGACCGGCACGGGCCCACGGCCGTCGACCGGAACCGGGCCACGAGTGTCGATCGGAACCGGGCCGCGTGCGTCGGCCGGGACCGGGCCGCGGGGCGGGACTGCCGGGCGGGCGGTGGCCGGGGTGGGCATCGGCGGGACGTCGTCCGGGATGATCGACCACGGGCCGTCGCCGTCCGCCAGGAAGACGTGCGCGGTGCGAGGGCTGCGTCCGCCACGCTGCTGCGGGACGTTCTGAGCCGTCCCGGGTGCGCCGGCCGACCAGGGATTGCCGGTACCGGCCTGCTGGGGATCGGGGGCCTGCGGAACACCCTGCCCCTGGGGGCCGGGGGTCTGCGGGACGCCCTGTCCTTGGGGGCCTGAGACCTGCGGGACGCCGTGTCCTTGAGGGGCAGGGGCCTGGGAGGCGGCGGAGCCGGGGCGGTTCGGGCCGACCGGCGGGATGCCCGGGGGGATCTGGCCGGACTCGTTGCGGGCCGCTGAGACCGTACCCGAATCGGGGGAAAGGCCGGCCACCAGCGGCGCCGAACCGGCCGGAGGGGCCGAGGCCGACGGAGTCGGCGAGGCCGAAGCGGCCGGGACCTGCGGCGCGCCCGCACCGATGACCCGCGCCGGCGCGGTCGGCTGCGGAGCGGCGACGATCCGCGGCGCCACCGGTGGCTCGCTCTTGATGACGCGAGGCGCGGGCGGCGGCGTGGTCCGGCTCACCACCTTCGGCTGTACGGGCGGGTCGGCCCGCCGGAGCACCCGCGGCTTCTTGCCGTCGGGCGTGTCGGTCGCCTCGTCCGGCGTCTCGTAGTACTCGCCGTCCAGCACGAGCGGGTGCTCGTCCCGACCGGCGGAACGCTCGTCCCGCGACTCGGAACGCTCGTCGGCGGCCCAGTCCCCGGCGGCGCGGTCGTCGCCCGTCCAGTCCGCGTTCGCGGGCCGTTTGTGCAGGTCAACGGGCTCGTCGTCCCAGGCCTGACGCTCGTCGCGGCCCTTGACCAGCTCGTCGTCCCGGACCCGCCTCGCGGCCAGTTCGTCCCGTCCCCGGCCCGCGCCGAGCTGGCCGCGTCCGGCGGCCAGCTCTTCGCGTCCCCGGCCCGCGGCGAGTTCGTCCCGGCCCCGAGCCGTGGCCTGCTCGTCCCGGTCGAAGTCGTCGCGGACCCGCCCGTTGCCCCGGACCAGGTCCTCGTCGCGGACGCGCCCGTTGCCTCGCACCAGGTCCTCGTCGCGGACCCGGCCGTCGCCGCGCACGAGCTCGTCGTCGCGCAGTCGTCCGTTTCCGCGTGCCGCCGGTGCGTCCTGCGGCCGTCCGCGGCCGTCGAAACGCTCGTCGAAGCGCTCCTCGTCGCCCGGAACCTGGGCCCGCCCGGCCGCCGCCGGACGCGCCGGACCACGCCGCAGGTCCTCGTCCTCCCGCCGCGGCCGGCGACCGCCGACGGGACGGATCGGACCGAAGTCCTCCTCTTCCGGCCAGGACTGCGGACCGCGCTCGTCCACGTAGTCGCGCCGGGCGGCCGGCCGCTCGACGGGACCGCTGCCCCGCCGTTCCCCGGGCCGGCCACGATCGTCCTCGGCCCAGCGCCGGTCCGGCCCGATGTCAGCGGGTCGCCGATCGGGTCCGAGTTCGGAAGGCCGGCGGTCAGTTCCGAGTTCGGAGGGTCGGCGCTCGGGTCCGAGTTCCGAGGGGCGGCGCTGCGGGCCGCCTTCGGAGGGGCGTCGGCGCGGCTCGGCGCCGTCGCGACGCCGGTCGTCCTCCCAGCGGTCGTCCCGCCCGGGCCGCCGGTCCCGCAGATCGTCCCGTTCGCGCAGGTCGTCCCGCTCGCGGGGCACCTCCCGGCGACGGTCGTCGGCGTAGCTCTCCTCGCGGCGCCGCGAGGCGTACCGGTCGGGGCGCGCGTCGCCCTGCGCCCGGCGCCGCTGGCGCTCCGGGTTCTGCAGGGCGGCCGGGTCCACGATCGGGAAGTCCGGCTTGTCGAAGTCCATCCCGAGCTCGGGACGGTTGAAGTCGATGTCGTCGAAGTAGTCCCCGGACAGGTTCTCGACCGAGGTGTCGATCGGGACGAAGTTCGGGTCGTCGAGCCAGCTCGGACGCTTGTCGTCGAAGGTGGCGGCCGGGCCTCGGCGGGCACGCCGCGAATTCGGTCCGTCACTCTCCGGGGAACGGCGCGTGGGAATGACCGGATCCGGGGTTTCCCGTTTCTCGAAATGGCGTTCCTGGGCCACCGCGTACTTCGGCATGAAGGAGTATTCGTTGTACTCCTCGTCCCAGTACTCGTCGTCCTCGAAGCTCATGACGCGGCTCCGTTACGGCTGGGGAACGTCCCACTGCCCCGTCGCCGCATCTGTGCCACCGTCCTCACCTGGACCACCTCCGCGCCCCCCGGTGCCCGCCCCTCGCACACCCGGATCAACCGCCGCCACGTGGTGGATGTGGAAGGTTAATCACGGATTCGCATGGTGCGCCACCGCCCTGCGGGTCCCCCGGACCGGACTCGCGTAGGCGCCGCGGCCGGTGACCGACCCGGCGCCGCAGCCCGCCGGGTGTACTCGGTCGAACAGGGATACGTCCGCCAGTCGCTCCCGGTTCAATGTTGTGAGCAGTCACTATGCCGAGATTTCGGCGGCCGTCCAGAGGGCGCGCCGGAACATGTTCCCATCAACCCGGATGATTGCTTTCCGGTTACGCCGGGCCGCGCGATTTAAGCATTACTTAAGGTCCTTTTCAGGAGACCTAGAAACTTGCGGGTGACCCTGAACAGGTGACGGAACGTGGCGAAGGACACCCTTGCGTTCTGCGGATCATGGAGGTTGGACCTGGCACGGTTGGTGTGCGGCCGGGTCCACAGCGGACACGGCCCCGGTGAGTGAGGGCTCCGGGGCCGGGTTCGGGACGGACCGGCCGTCCTGCTGCGGAGGATGAGGTCCGCGGCAGGGGAACGGCCCACGAGCTCCCCGGCCGAGCGGTCGCCGCCCCCCCCCAGTTATTGGCGGCCGCTATCCGGTGCCCATGGACGACCCGCCCGGGGAACCGCCCCCCGACTTCCCGGGCGCTTGGCGGATCAGGGCCCACCAGGCCGGGACGAGAGGCGGCGGCGGGAGAAATCCCGCCGCCGCACTTGGGCCGCCCCAGAGCAAGCCGCTCCGGCGAGGCGCTCCCGCGCGGCGAGGCGTCCGCGCGCCGCAACCTCCCAGCGTGGCGCGGCGCTTCGGTTCAGCGCGCCGTAACCTTCCTCGCGGGCGTGGCGTGGCGTTTCGGTTCAGCGCGCCGAGACCTCCCAGCGCGGCGTGGCGTGGCGTTCCGGCGTGGCGTGGCGCTTCCGTGCCGTGACGTGGGCCGGTGAGTGCGTCGTCAGATGCGCCCGTCCGAGGTGAACGGGCAGGCGCGCGCCGGGAGGACCAGGCCGGCTGCGGCGAGGTCGGTCAGAAGGGCCGACAATTGGGTACGGGTGAGCAGCCCGCTCCCGTCCGGCCGGGGATGCGGGACGCCGAGCGCGGTCGCCGCTTCGACCGCCCGCGCGCCGATGGCGGCTTCCACCGCCCAGACCCGGTGTGCGCAGAGCGCGGGACGGGCCGAAACGGTCAGCTCTCCGTGCAACCGCAGGAGCCGGCGCAGGTCGGCCGCGAGCCGTTCGATCGGTAGCCCGTAGGGTCGCGGTTCCTCCGGCCGATGCTCCTCGACCCGGTTCGCGAGCGCGCGCCACCACCCCGGCGCCCGCTGGACGGCGACGATGACCAGCGGTGGGGTGGCGATGATCAGAGCGATCCGGCTGGCGTCCAAGAGGGTCACGGCACACTCCGTGGCGGGCTGTCCTTTCCTCGACCTTCCGCCCGAATTGGCACCTCGTCAACACCGGTTTGTGCGACTGCCACCCACCGAAATTCCCGGACCCCGGGCTGCCGCCTACCGCGTTCCGAGGACCGCGGCCACGACTACGGGCGGCGGCGCGGTCGAGGGCACGTCCAGCGGGCGGGTCACTCGCCGCCCCGGTGAGTTGATCAGCAGCAGATACCAGCCGCCGGTCTCCGACCAGCCGAGTCCGGCCTGGTCGTAGTCCCAGGTCAGCACGGACGGCCGGGCGCGGTCGAAGGGGATCCAGCCCTCACCGGGGTCGGCCCGCCAGTCGGCCACCGCCACCCCGGCCGCTTCCAGAGCCTCCGCGACGGCCCGCAGATAACTCCCGTGCGTCGTCATCGCTCAAGGGGACCACGCCCCCGGCACCGCGCAAACCACCACCACGTCCCCGGCACCGCGCAAACCACCACCATGCGGCCAGCGGCGCGCATGCCACCTCCACGTGGCCGGTGGCGCATGTCGGAGCGCGAAGCGGGCGGCGGCGGTGCGCTCGGATGTCCGCGCGGCCGGCGGTGTGTCGGATCGCCGCACGGGCCGACGGCGTCAGATGACGACGCGACGGGCGACCTCGAACAGGCCGTTGCGGTCGCCGAACGTGCGGCGAACAGCGGTGCCCATCGTCTCGAAGAGCGCCTCGCCGGCGAAGTCGCAGCCCTCGGCCTCACCGAGCAGCAGGTGAACGGCGAGTTCGTCTTCGGGCCCGCGGGGCTGGTAGCCCTCGCCGGGCAGGTCCATGCCGAACACGCGGGCGGCGACGGCCGCGTCGCCTTCGGCGGTGTCCGGTTCGGCCGAGTGCAGGTAGAGCAGCGCCGCGGTCCACGGCCGGAGCACCCGCTGGAAGACGCACGGTTCGAGGTCGGGCACGTCGGCCAACGCTCCGCCCCAGAAGTGCTCACCCACAGTGAACCCGCCGGCCGCGAGGGCCTTGGCTGCGGTCCACCCGGACGGCCCGTCGTCCCAGGTCACCGTGGGTGGAAACGCGTTGTCGGCGCGTGGGGCGAGTTCCGGAACAGCACCCAGAGTGGCCAGCAGGCGCAGGGTTCCGGGCGTCGGCGTCACCGGAGGATCATGACGATCGACGGTTCCGCAAGTAAAGCTCCGGCCGGGCGCCCGGCCCCGATTCACAGCATTTTCCCGGCAATCCGCAAGAAATGGTCCGGGCGCGCTGCGAATAGAGTCCGGTGGATGAACGATCGGCACCTCGACTGGCCCGGCTGCCTCAACGTCCGAGACCTGGGCGGCCTCCCTCTCAGTAAGGAGGCGGGCGGCAGCGGCCGCACCCGCCGCGGCGCCGTCGTCCGCGCCGACAGCCTCGACCGCCTCACCTCGCAAGGCTGGGCCGCGCTCCACGACCACGGCATCCGCACCGTCGTCGACCTGCGCGAGGACGACGAACGGGAGGCCGTGGTCACCCGTCCGCCCGGTCTCACCGTGGTCACCGTCGCGCTGGACGACAACGCCGACAGCGCGTTCTGGTACGGCGTGATCGACGACGACATCGACGGCACCCCGCTCTACTACCGCCCGTTCCTGGATCGCAAGGCGGCTCGCTGCGTCGAGGCGCTTCGCGCGGTCGCCCGGGCCGAGCCCGGCGGCGTGGTGATCCACTGTGGCATCGGCCGGGACCGTACCGGCCTGATCGCCCTGCTCCTGCTCGCTCTGGCCGGGGTGCCGGCGGACGCGATCGCCGCCGATTACGCCCTGAGCGGTGACCGTCTGCGCCGCCACTTCGGCGATGTCGACCCGGTCGTGACCCGTCTGGCCGAGCGGGGCACCACGATCGCCGAGGTCGTGACCGAGCTGTTGAACGACGACGTCGAGGCGCGTCTGCGCGCGGCCGGCCTGGGTTCCGGGGACGTCGACGCGCTGCGGACCCGCCTCCGTGAGAGCGTTCAGGAACCTTTCAGCTAAGCGCACGCAACGCAGAGACGAACATCAGTGATGTCAGCCACACTTAAACCGCGCGTCATGGGAGCGTTGCCCGCCGGTCCGGGCCTGACCTTCCCCTAGGGGGCATGCGCATCGCGCTGGTCACAGAGTCATTCATGCCGGACGTCAACGGCGTCGCCCACTCGGTGGTACGGACCGCGGAGCACCTCATCCGCACCGGCCACGAACCGATCGTCATCGCCCCGGTGCCCGCGCCGGGGCCGATGCCCCTCACGCTGCCGTATCCGGTCGTGCGGATCCCGTCGATCCCCATGCCCGGGTATCCGCAGATCCGGCTCGGCCTGCCGGTTCCCGCGCTGCGCGCGGCGATCCGGGAGCACCGGGCCGACGTGGTGCACCTGGCCAGCCCGTTCTTCCTGGGCGCCTGGGGACGCAGCGCGGCGACCTCGCTCGACCTGCCGACGGTGGCGGTCTTCCAGACGGACGTGGCCGCCTACGCCCGCGTCCGCAACCTGGGGGTGGCCGAGCAGCTGTCCTGGCAGTGGATCCGGCGCCTGCACAACGGTGCCTCGCGCACCCTGGCGCCGTCCACCGAGTCGATGGAGGCGCTGCGGATGCACGGGGTCGAGCGGGTGCACCTGTGGCGGCGCGGGGTCGACGACGTCCGGTTCCAGCCGGGCCGGCGCAGCGCCGGGGTCCGGCGCGCGCTCTGCCGCGACGGTGAGGTGCTCGTCGGGTTCGTCGGGCGGCTCGCCGTGGAGAAGGAGGTCGACCTGCTGGCCGGCGTGTCCAGGCTGCCCAACGTGCGCCTGGTGATCGTCGGGAACGGGCCGGCCGAGGCGCAGCTGCGCAAGGCGCTGCCGCAGGCCACGTTCCTCGGGGCGCGGCACGGCAGCCAGCTCGCCCGGATCTACGCCAGCCTGGACGTCTTCGCGCACACCGGGCCGTTCGAGACGTTCGGCCAGACGCTGCAGGAGGCGATGGCCAGCGGCGTCCCGGTGGTCGCGCCGGCCAAGGGCGGCCCGCGTGACCTGGTGCGCGACGGGCAGACCGGCTTCCTGGTGCCGCCGCACGAGTCGGCCGGGTTCACCGACGCGGTAGCCCGTCTCGCCGAGGACCCCGTGCTGCGGCGCCGGATGGGTGTCGCCGGCCGGGCCGCGATCGGCGGCCGGAGCTGGGCGGCGGTCGGTGACCAGTTGCTCGGCCACTACGCGGAGGTGCTGGGCGGGACGCTCACCGCCGTACCGGAAATCAATCGGCCGCGAGCCAAAGCGGCCTGAAACCGGCGGGAAAAGCAAAATTCCCGAATTCCTTTTCCCGTACGGCCGTCTCCCGCGCCACCGAAGCAGCGCGGCGCGGGAGAGGTACGCCACGCGTGGCGGTGGCCAGGCGCACCCGATCGGCCGGTCGAGGTTGACCACCACCCGGAGGTCCTTGGTAACGTGCGCGTCCGGTTCCAGGGTGGTCATCCCGATCCCGCCCCGGTGGGCCTGGAGATCGAAAGTTTCGCTGGTGGTGATGCCCGGGTACGGCGGTGAGGGTGGCGGCGAGCGCGATGCCCGCCGGCCCGGCTTGCAGTGCCATGGCAACCTCCATTCGTTGCACTCGATCCGAACCGGAGACGCTGACGGGGGCATGAGGCCAGGATGAACATTGACCGAACCGGATCGCCCCATCGCCTGTTGGACGCCTCCCGTTTCCCCCGACTCGGCCTTCTGCTCACCCGCTGCCGGGACCATCTGGCGGTGTTGAGTTCCCGGGCCCTGCGCTGGGTCGGTTTCGGCGGTTCCGTCCTGCTCCTCGTCGCGGGCCTTCTCGGTGGGGCGCTGCCTGCCAAGGGCAACCACAACATCGCGGTCACCTCGCTCTGGCTGGTGGGTACGGCGCTGATGGGGTACGCGTGGTGGACCGGCCGGGATCGCGAGTTCAGCCCCCGGTGGGCGCTCGGCACGATCGCGCTGTGGACGGCCCCGTTCCTGTTCCTGCCGCCGGTCGGCAGCCGGGACTTCTACTCCTACAGCTGCCAGGGCGAGCTGTACACGAACGGCCTGAGCCCGTACACGTCGACCGCGGAGACGCTGCCCTGCACCTGGGTCGGCGCGGTGCCGCCGATCTGGCGGGACACGGTGGCGCCCTACGGCCCGTTGTTCATCCTGCTGGCCGCCGCGATCATCGCCGTCGGGCACGCGCTGCCGCTGGCCCCGTCGGTCGTCGACGCGCTGCCCCCGCACCTCGGCTCGCTGGTCCTGCCGCTGGTGCTGTTCCGGCTGGTCGCGCTGGCCGGGGTGCTGGGCATGGCGGCCGGTCTGCCGGTGCTGGCCCGCCGGTGCGGGGTGCCGCCGGCGCGGGCGTTGTGGCTGGCGCTGGCCGGCCCGCTGATCGGGGCGCACCTGATCGGTGGCCCGCACAACGACGCCGCGATGCTCGGCCTGCTGGTCGCCGGGCTGGCCGTGATCACCCGGTTCCCGCGGCACTGGGCCGCGATCCTGGGCGGCGGCGCGCTGCTCGGCGCGTCGGTCGCGGTGAAGGCGACGTCGCTGATCGCGTTGCCGTTCGCGGTGCTGATCGTCGCCGCGGCGTACGGGAAGAACCGCACGGTCGACTTCCGTGGCCTGGTGATCGGGACGGCCGGCGTGTTCGGCGCGGCCGCCGCGACGCTGGCCGGGATCACCGTGGCCGGCGGGCTGGACTTCGGGTGGATCGCCGGGCTGCAGGACAGCGGCGAGCTGGTCCAGTTCAGCTCGATGCCGACCGCGGTCGGGATGACCTTCACGTACGTCGGGCAGCTGTTCGACCCGGACTTCGACGCGGTCCCGGCGGTCCGCGCGGTCGCCTACGGCGTGCTGGCGGTCGCGCTGGTCGTCATCTGGGTGCGGGCACTGCGGGAGCGGGTCGACCCGACCAGGGCGGCGCTGTTCGGGGCGGCGGCCGCCGTCGTCGCCACGGTCGCCCTGGCCCCGGTGTTCCTGCCCTGGTACACGCTGTGGCCGTTGACGCTGCTGGCGGCGACGAGTTTCCGGACCAAGGTGGTCATGGTGATCACCATCGTGGCGTCGTTCTCGGTGCTGCCGGACGGCTCCGGCCTGGTCCGCTCGCTCAAGTTCCCGGGCGCCCCGCTGGTCACCATCTACCTGATCTACCTGGGTGTGCGGTACCTGCGGCGGCGGCGCTCGGAGCGCGAGCTTCAGGCGATGATCGAGGCCGAGCCGAGTACCCGGGTCACCTTGACCTCGATGACCACGCGGGTCGGGTTGGGCCGGGGCGTGCGGTAACGCTCGGCGTAACGACGTTCCGCCTCGGCCACCGCGTCCGGATCGTCCCGGACGATCGCCAGGCCCTCCACGGTGCTCCAGCGCCGGCCCTCGACCTGGCAGATCGCCACCCGCTGCTGCCCGGCGAGGACGTGCCGGACCTTGGCCGACTCGCTGGACGCGATGACCCGGGCCAGCCCGGCCGCCGGGTCGAGGGTGGCGCCGACCGCGACCACGTGCGGCGAGCCGTCGGCCCGCAGCGTGGTCAGGGTGCACAGGTGACGTTCGGTCCAGAACTCGCGCAGCGCCGCGGATTCCAGGGGGACGATGCCGCTCACTCGGTCTCTCCAGTCGTGACACGCCCGGTTACGGGATCCATACGAGAATTTCTCAGGCCGATTCGGCGGCCAGGCGGCCGTCGCGGACCGCGGCCACCAGCGCCGCGTGGTCCTTCTCGACCTGGTCGGCGTAGAGGCGGGCGAATCGGGCCAGGGAGTCGTCCAGCTTGTCGCTGCCGCCGCAGTAACCCGCGATCATCGAGGCGCCGCTGGTCCGCGCGTGGGACTTGGCCAGCAGGTAACCGCAGATGCCGGCGTAGTCGGCCAGCGCGCCGGCGTTGATGTCCTCGACGAGGATCGCGCCCTTCATGTCGCGGAACTGCCGCACGTAGTACTGATGCTCGCCGATGGTCGTCCAGCCCAGCAGCGGGTCGCTGACCGTCTGCAGCGCCTGCTGGTACTCCACCACCCGCTGGCCCTGGTGCCGGTGCCAGGCCAGGTCGCCGTGCTGATGCTTGGCGATGACCGAGCGGCGGGCCTGCTTGAGCTGCAGGAACACCACGTCCTCGGGGTCGGAGCCCTCGCACAGCGCCACGTACGCCCGCAGGCCGACCGAGCCGACGCCGACGACCTTGTGGGCGACGTCGACGATCCGGTACCCACCGAGGATGCGGGCCCAGTGCGGCTTGAGCGTGTTCAGGTACCCGTCCAGGGCCTCCTCCAGCAGCTCCCGGTCGTCGGCCGAGGGCCGGGTGATCACCGGCGGCTCCTCGACCAGTCGCCGGGTGCCGTCGCGCCGCTCGGTGAACCGGGGAAGCGCCCGGTCACTGGTGCGCCGCCGCGCCCGCCGCGCCGCCCGCTCGATCTCGTCCCGGAAGCTCGCCTTGCTGGCCGCGCTGCGCATCGCGTCGACGTTGAGCTGGTCGAACGAGCGGGCCAGCAGCGGCCGGGCGGCCAGCTGGGCGATCTGCTCCCGGTACTCCTCGACGCAGTGCTGGACCGCGCCGGCGCACGCGTTCTCCCGGAAGCCGTTGACCCGGCCGGCCACGTAGACGCTGACCACCAGGCGGCGCAGGTCCCACTCCCACGGTCCGGGGTGCGCCTCGTCGAAGTCGTTGAGGTCGAAGACCAGCTCCCGCTCGGGGGAGGCGTAGAAGCCGAAATTCCCCAGGTGGGCGTCGCCGCAGATCACCGGGGTGATGCCGGTGTGCGGGAGGCGGGCGAAGTCGTCGGCCATCAGACCGGCGGTGCCGCGCAGGAACGCGTACGGACTGGTGATCATCCGGCCGATGCGGACCGGGACGAGCCAGGGGAGCCGGCCCTCGTGGGACGCGATCACCTGGTCCACCGGATCCGGACGTTCCGGACCCGGACGCCAGTGCGCCATGTCCGAACGGGGGGACCGCTCGCGCAACGAGCGGCCTATCTCGTATCGTTCGCCCCGCGGCCGTGCGGGCCGGCGCAGGGAGGTGAAGCCCTCGTCGCCCGCTGAGCCGAGCATGACGTGGCTGCTGACCGTGGGTGTCGCGTCCATCGCTGCCGAGAGTACGGGGCTTGAGGCAACCCCCGCCGCGGGGCTCGCGGCGCGGGCATTGTTATCGATAACATTTCCCATTACGGGAGACGCGCGGCCTGCCGCTACGCTCCATCAGATCCGGACCTGGCGAGGTGCGCAAGTGGAGACCAAGGGATCCCGTTCCCCGGCGATGACGGACGTGGCACGACTGGCCGGTGTTTCCCACCAGACCGTCTCCCGCGTCCTCAACGACCATCCGAACGTCAAGGAGCAGACCCGGCTCCGTGTCCGGGCCGCCATCGCCGAGCTCGGCTACCGGCCCAACCGGGCGGCCCGCGCCCTGGTCACCGGCCGGTCCCAGCTGATCGGGGTGGTTGCCCGCAACAGCATGCTCTACGGCCCGGCCTCCATGCTGACCGAGTTCGAGCAGGCCGCGGCCGACGCCGGCTTCGCGGTCAGCGTCGGCAGCGTCCGCGAGCTCGACCGTGACTCGATCTCCGCGGTGGTCGAGCGTCATCTGGACCAGCGGGTGGCCGGCCTGGTGGTGATCGCCCAGGTCGCCT
Organism: Actinoplanes sp. HUAS TT8; assembly: GCF_051380535.1. Classification (NCBI taxonomy): domain Bacteria; kingdom Bacillati; phylum Actinomycetota; class Actinomycetes; order Micromonosporales; family Micromonosporaceae; genus Actinoplanes; species Actinoplanes sp. HUAS TT8. The sequence goes on from NZ_CP195646.1 coordinate 1,524,525, forward strand.
CGGCCACCGAGGCCCTGGCCGAGATCCCGGCCGAGGTGCCGGTGGTCTTCATCGACGGTGACCCGGCGGCCGGGCGCTCCCTGGTCACGGTCGACCAGGTGGCCGGCGCGCGGGCAGCGGTCCGGCACCTGCTGGAGGCCGGGCACGAGACGGTCTGGCACGTCTCCGGGCCGACCGAGTGGTTCGACTCGGCCGGGCGCATCCAGGGCTGGCGACAGACGCTGCAGGAGGCCGGCCGCGAGGTGCCGCCGCTGCTGAGCGCCGACTGGTCGGCCGCCGAGGGCTATCGCGCCGGTCAGATGCTGGCCCGGATGCCGGAGGTGACCGCCATCTTCACGGCCAACGACCACCTGGCCCTGGGCGTGCTGCGGGCACTGCACGAGCGCGGCCGGCGGGTGCCGCACGACGTGAGCATCGTCGGTTTCGACGACGTGCCCGAGGCGTCGTACTTCATCCCGCCGCTGACCACGGTGCGTCAGTCCTTCGGCGACGTGGCCCGGGCCGCTCTCACGCTTCTGCTGGGCCAGATGAAGGCGGAGCCCGGGGCGGCGGACACCGTGATCGTTCCGGCACACTTGGTGGTGCGTGAGAGCGTGGCACCACCCGCCTGAGACCCTGCCAGGGCTCGGTTAAGCGGCCGTTACTTTGTTGTTGCCAAGAGCCGTTGACAGCGCAATTGTTAGCGATAACACTGGGTTTCTCCCCGCTGGGTGTGGCGCCTGCCACCACCTGGCTCCCCCTGTGGAGGTAACCCGGATGTCCGTCGAGCCGCACGTGATTCCCGCCATCGGCGAGGAACGCGAGAGCCTGAGCGGTTCCTCCGAAGCATCCTTAAGCGGTCAAGATCTACGACCGGCTCTTCGCCGGTCGCTTGGTGCTGCACGATTACTACCAGTGACGCCTGACCGGGACCGCTGAAAAAAGCACCACCATCGAGACACCCTAAGGAAACACCATGAAACCGCAGATCTGGTTTCTGACCGGCAGCCAGCACCTGTACGGGCCGGAGACGCTCCAGCAGGTGGCCGACCAGTCCGCTGAGATCCAGCGCACCCTGGCCGCCGGCCTCGGCGCCGAGCTGCTCACCCGCCCGGTGCTGACCGACTCGGGCGCGATCAAGCAGGTGATGCTCGACGCGAACGCCGACCCGAACGTCATCGGCGTGATCGCCTGGATGCACACGTTCTCGCCGGCCAAGATGTGGATCTCCGGCCTGGACGCGCTGCGCAAGCCGCTGCTGCACCTGCACACCCAGCACAACACGTCGCTGCCCTGGGAGTCCATCGACATGGACTTCATGAACCTCAACCAGGCCGCCCACGGCGACCGGGAGTTCGGGTTCATCCAGGCGCGGCTGGGCGTGCCCCGCAAGACGGTCGCCGGCCACGTGTCCGACCCGACGGTGGTGACCCGGATCAACGGCTGGGCCAAGGCCGCGGCCGGCCTGCAGCGCCTGCGCACCCTGCGGCTGGCGCGCTTCGGCGACAACATGCGCGACGTGGCCGTGACCGAGGGCGACAAGGTCGAGGCCGAGCTGCGGTTCGGCGTCTCGGTCAACACGTACGGGGTGAACGACCTGGTCGCCGTCGTCGACGCGGTCGACGAGAAGGCGATCGACGACCTGGTCGGGGAGTACGCGGAGCTCTACGAGCTGGCCCCCGAGCTGGCCGTGGGCGGCGAGCGGCACGACTCGCTGCGCTACGGCGCGCGGATCGAGGCCGGTCTGCGCCAGTTCCTCACCGAGGGCGGCTTCGGCGCCTTCACCACGAACTTCGAGGACCTCGGCGGCCTGCGGCAGCTGCCCGGCCTGGCCGTGCAGCGCCTGATGGCCGACGGCTACGGCTTCGGCGGCGAGGGCGACTGGAAGACCTCGGCCCTGCTGGCCACCGTGAAGGCGATGGGCGCGGGCGACGACCGCGGCACCTCGTTCATGGAGGACTACACGTACCACTTCGGTCCGGGCGAGCCGAAGATCCTCGGGGCACATATGCTCGAGGTCTGCCCGACCATCGCGTCCTCGCGGCCCCGGGTCGAGATCCACCCGCTCGGCATCGGCGGGCGGGAAGACCCCGTGCGTCTGGTTTTCGACGCCGCGCCCGGACCCGGCGTGGTCGTCGGTCTCGCCGACCTCGGTGACCGGTTCCGCCTGGTGGCGAACGTGATCGACGTGGTCCCGCCGGACGCGCCGCTGCCCAACTTGCCAGTGGCCCGTGCGGTGTGGAAGCCTGCGCCGTCGCTGTCGACATCGGCCGAGTGCTGGCTCACCGCTGGAGGACCGCACCACACCGTCCTCACCCAGGCCGTCGGCGCCGAGGTCCTCCGGGACTTCGCGACGATGGCCCAGACCGAGCTCCTGCTCATCGATGACCGCACCACGACCGACGACTTCGCCGATCGAGTGCGGTGGAACCAGGCGTACTACCGCCTGGCCCGCCCCCTGTAACACCGCTCTCAAAGAGGAGAACCACCGTGAAATACACCCGGCTCATGGCGGCCCTGAGCGCCGCCACGCTGGTCACGACCATGGCCGCCTGTGGCTCTTCGGAGAAGACCACGGACAAGGCGGCGACCAGCGGTGACACCGCCGGCGCGCTGATCGGCATCACGATGCCGACCAAGTCGTCGGAGCGCTGGATCCACGACGGCGACAACCTCAAGTCGCAGCTCGAGGGCCTGGGCTACAAGGTCGACCTGCAGTACGCGGAGAACGACATCCCGACGCAGACCCAGCAGCTGGACTCCCAGATCACCAAGGGTGCCAAGCTCCTGATCATCGCGTCGATCGACGGCACCGCGCTCTCCACCCAGCTGGACAACGCGAAGGCCGCGAACATCCCGGTCATCGCGTACGACCGCCTGATCCGTGACAACGCGAACGTGGACTACTACACCACGTTCGACAACTTCAAGGTCGGTGTGCAGCAGGCCACCTCGCTGCTGACCGGTCTGGGTGTGCTCAAGGCCGACGGCAGCAAGGGTGACGCCAAGGGCCCGTTCAACATCGAGCTGTTCGCCGGCTCGCCGGACGACAACAACGCGACGTTCTTCTTCAACGGGGCCAAGAGCATCCTGGACCCGTACATCAAGGACGGCACCCTGGTCGTGCAGTCCAAGCAGACCGACTTCAAGACGGTCGCCACGCTGCGCTGGGACCCGGAGACGGCTCAGAAGCGCATGGAGAACATCCTGACCGCCAACTACAAGGGCGCGGTCAAGGTCCAGGGCGTGCTCTCCCCGTACGACGGCATCTCGATCGGTATCCTCTCCGCGCTGAAGTCGGCCGGTTACGGCACCGACGGCAAGTACCCGGTCGTCACCGGCCAGGACGCCGAGCTCGCCTCGGTCAAGTCGATCATCAAGGGTGAGCAGTACAGCACCATCTACAAGGACACCCGTCAGCTGGCCAAGGTCACCGGCGAGATGGCCGATGCCATCCTGAAGGGCCAGACCCCGCAGACGAACAACACCACCGACTACGACAACGGCAAGAAGGTCGTCCCGGCCCAGCTGCTGCAGTCGGTCATCGTCGACAAGGACAACTACCAGAAGGTCATCGTCGACGGTGGTTACTACACCGCTGACCAGCTGAAGTGATCTGAGCTCCGCGCCCCGCCCGCCTCCGCGGGCGGGGCGCGGACTTCATCGGCCCATAGGAGGGTCTTCATGACCGACACGATCCTGCGGATGAGCGGCATAACCAAGACGTTCCCGGGCGTCAAGGCGCTGCAGGACGTCGACATCGAGGTGAGCAGAGGCGAGATCCACGCCATCTGCGGGGAGAACGGGGCCGGAAAGTCGACCCTGATGAAGGTGCTGTCGGGCGTCTACCCGCACGGCACCTACGAGGGCGACATCGAGTTCGAGGGTCAGCCCTGCAACTTCTCCGGTATCCGCGACAGCGAGCACCGGGGCATCGTCATCATCCACCAGGAGTTGGCGCTCGCCTCGAACCTCTCGATCGCGGAGAACATCTTTCTCGGCAACGAGCGCAGCAAGCGCGGCTGGATCAACTGGAACGAGACGAACGCGGCGGCCGACGAGCTGCTGCGCCGGGTCGGTCTGCAGGAGAAGGCTGTCACGCCGGTGGTCGAGCTCGGCGTCGGCAAGCAGCAGCTGGTGGAGATCGCCAAGGCGCTCTCCAAGGATGTGAAGCTGCTCATCCTCGACGAGCCGACGGCCGCGCTCAACGACGACGACTCGGCGCACCTGCTCAACCTGCTCCGAGGCCTGCGTGACGAGGGCATCACCTGCGTCATCATCTCGCACAAGCTGAACGAGGTGATGGGAATCTCCGATCGCGTCACCATTCTGCGTGACGGCAAGACCATCTGGACCAACGAGATCGAGAACCTCACCGAGGACAAGATCATCTCCGGCATGGTGGGCCGGGACCTCGAGCACCGGTACCCGGAGCACGAGCCGACCATCGGCGAGGAGGCGCTCCGGATCGAGGACTGGACGGTCTACAGCCCCACCCAGCCCGACCGGGCGTTGGTCCGCAAGGCGAACCTGACGCTGCGCCGCGGCGAGATCGTCGGGCTGGCCGGGCTGATGGGTGCCGGCCGCACCGAGCTCGCGATGAGCGTCTTCGGCCGCTCGTACGGGGTCAACATCTCCGGCCGCCTGATCAAGGACGGCAAGGAGATCCAGGTGCGGTCCGTGCGCGAGGCGATCGACCACGGCATCGCCTACGCCACCGAGGACCGCAAGCGGTACGGCCTGAACCTCATCGAGGACATCAAGCGCAACATCTCCGCGGCCGCGCTGCCCAAGCTGGCCAAGGGCGGCTGGGTGGACGGCAACGAGGAGTTCAAGGTCGCCAACGAGTTCCGCGCCAGCATGAACATCAAGGCGCCGGACGTCGGGGCGGTTGTCGGCAAGCTCTCCGGCGGCAACCAGCAGAAGGTCGTACTGTCCAAGTGGATCTTCACGGATCCGGACGTGCTGATCCTCGACGAGCCGACGCGGGGTATCGACGTCGGCGCGAAGTACGAGATCTACACGATCATCAACCGGCTCGCCGACGAGGGGAAGGCCGTCCTGGTCATCTCCTCGGAACTCCCGGAACTGCTCGGGATCTGCGACCGTATCTACACCCTCTCGGCCGGCCGGATCACCGGTGAGGTGCCACGCGCCGAAGCCACTCAGGAGAGCCTGATGACTCTCATGACGAAGGAAGAACAGGAGGTGGCGCCGTGACCGTCGCACCCACGAATGCCGATCTGTCACTCGACAAGGGACCGGCCGGTGCCCAGAACAAGGTGACGCGCAAGGTCAACTTCGACATCAAGTCGAGTGGCATCTACATCGCGCTGGCCCTGCTCGTGGTGGGTTTCACCGTGGCGACCGGTGGCGACCTGCTCGCGCCGCAGAACCTCAGCAACATCATCGTGCAGTACTCGTACATCCTGGTGCTCGCGATCGGCATGGTGCTGATCATCATCGCCGGCCACATCGACCTGTCGGTCGGCTCGGTCGTCGCCGCGACCGGCGCGTTCGCGGCCGTCATGATGGTCGACTGGCACCTGGCCTGGCCCCTCGCGGTGATCATCACGCTGATCTTCGGCGCGGTCATCGGCGCCTGGCAGGGTTACTGGGTTGCCTACTTCGGCATCCCCGCGTTCATCGTCACGCTGGCCGGCATGCTGCTGTTCCGGGCGATCACCTACATGATCCTCGGTAACAAGGGCATCGGCCCGTTCCCGGACGAGATCCGCACCCTGGCCAACGGCTTCACCCCCGGTTTCATGGGCAACATCGGACTCGGCGCCCTCGGCGGCGCGGACCTGTTCAGCATCATCGTCGGTGTCGTCGTCGTGGTCGCCATGGTCTTCACGCAGTGGCGGGCCCGGGCCGGCCGCGTGCGCTACAACCAGGCCGTCGACCCGATGTGGCTGTTCGTCCTCAAGGTCGCCGCCCCGGCCGCGCTGGTCATCTTCCTGGTCGTGCAGCTCGCCCGGTTCCGCAACCTGCCGTGGGTGCTCGTCCTGCTCGCCGTCCTGGTCGTGGGTTACACCTTCGTCACCAACCGGGCGGTCTTCGGCCGCCAGATCTACGCGGTCGGTGGCAACCTGCAGGCCGCGACGCTCTCCGGCGTCAAGGTCAAGTCGGTCGTGTTCTGGCTGTTCGTCAACATGGGCGTGCTGTCGGCCGTCGCCGGCGTCATCTTCGCCGGCCGGCTGAACCTGGCCGGCCCGACCGCCGGTAACAGCTTCGAGCTGGACGCCATCGCGGCCGCCTTCATCGGTGGCGCCGCGGTCCAGGGCGGTGTCGGCAAGGTCGTCGGCGCGATCACCGGTGGCCTCATCATGGGTGTCATCAACAACGGCGCCGGCCTGCTCGGCTGGGAGACCGAGAAGGTCATGCTGGCCAAGGGCGCCGTGCTCCTGGCCGCGGTCGCCTTCGACGTGTGGAGCAAGCGCCGCACCGCGGGCGCGAAGTAAGGTCGGATCACGGGGCCGCCACGTCGAGTGGCGGCCCCGTTTTCTTGTTCACCGGGCCGTGGCCAGGCCGAACCGGGTCGGCCTGACGCCCGGGAAGACGCCGCTCAGATCCCCGAAACCGCAGCGCTTCTGCAGCAACTCGCCGATCACCGAGCGGTAGTCGCTGGTCGCGGCCAGATCCCCGGCCACCAGGGCACCGGGAGAGAGGCCGGGCCAGTTCGCGTAGACCCGGCCGCCGCGGATCCCGCCGCCGAGCAGCAGCATCGCGTTGCCGTGCCCGTGGTCGGTGCCGTGCGACCCGTTCTCCTGGACCCGGCGGCCGAACTCACTGATCGTCAGCACGGTCACGTTGCGCATCGCGTCGCCCAGATCGGTCGCGAACGCGGCCAGCGCGGACGCCAGCTCGGCCAGGTTGTCGTACATCCGCTGGCCCTCGACGGCGGCGCCGAGCCCCTCGTGCAGGTCCCAGTCGCCGCAGTCCACCGCGGCCGTGACCAGACCGGCCCGGGCCTTGATGAGCCGCGCGACGTCCCGCAGGGCGGCACCCAGCTCGGTCTCGGGATAGGTGGCCCCGGCCACGTACGCCGCCTCCTTGACCGTGCCCACCGCCGAGAGTGCCCGATCGGCGGACCGCGCCGGAGCGGCCAGCGCCGCCGGCGCGTCCGCGTACATCGCCCGCAGCGCCGCCGCGATCGGCCGCCTCCCGTCGCCGGCCAGGGTGAACCCGTCGATCCCGGCCATCGACACGTCGTCGGCCGGGCCGGCCAGGATCCGCGCCGGCATCGCGTGCCCCAGCGCCACCCCGGCCAGCGGCGCGCTCGCCCCGGTCAGGCCGAGCATCCGATCCAGCCAGCCGGTGCGGACCGACGTGCCGGGCGCGGCGTTCTCCAGGGTCTCCATGGCCGCGAAGTGCGACCGCGTCGGATTCGGCTGCCCGACGGCGTGCACGGCGGCCAGCTTCCCGGACCGCCAGAACGGAAGAAGCGGTGCGAGCGCCGGATGCAGCCCGAAAGTCCCGTCCCCGGCCAGAATTCTTTCCTTGGGTACGGCGATGGCCGGGCGCGACGAGTAATACGCCGGATCGCCGACCGGGGCGATCGCCGACAGCCCGTCGAAGCCGCCGTGCAACGAGACCACGACGAGCGTGTCCCCGGAGTAGGCCTTCCTCTCGGCCGCGAACGCCATCCGGGTACTCAGCATCGACCCGCCCAGCCCGGCGAGCGCGCCGCCCAGCAGCGTCCGGCGGGAGGGGCCGCGGCAGGTTTCGGTTTCTTCCATGATCACCTCAGCTGGAAGGAGGGCGCGTCGAGGACGAGCGCGATCAGGTACGGGGCGTGCCCGGTGAGCTGCCTGTCGACAGGAGAGTTCGGCTGCTTGTCCGCGACACTGAGCACGGCCGCGGTGTGCGCGGCCGGCAGCGGGGCGCCGATCAGCCGGATCGCCAGGGCGTCGACCAGGCCGCCGTACGTCCCCGGCAGCACCGGCACCAGCGAACCCAGCAGGTCGGCCGGGCGGGTCAGCTGCTTCGGATACCAGCCGGTGGCCAGGTTCAGGTGCAGGTTGCAGCGCATCAGGAACGCCGACGGGGACGCCCAGACCGCGGCGACGTCCGGGAAGCCGTTCGGCGGGGCCCAGCGGAACGGGGCGTTGCCGGCCTGGACCAGGGCGTCGTGCAGGGCGTCCAGGCCCTTCACGCCGGAGCGGTCCGGGCCCAGGCCCAACGTCCGTACCGTCGCAATGAGGTCTTCGAAGGGAGTGCGGATCTTCTGGTGGACCGAGGCGGCGAACTCGGCCGACGTGAAGAGCGCCCGCAGGACCGGGACGATCGCGGTGTCGTTGTCCAGGTAGACCTGGGCCAGACGGGTGATCAGGGATGCCGGGGGCTCGTCGGCGACAAAACGGACACACAGCTTGCGGGCGATGGTCCGGGCGGTCGCCGGGTGCTTGGCCAGGTGATCGACGAACGCCATAGCCGCCGACTCGCCGTCCGGGCGGTCGTTGGCGTGCCGGAAACCGAGGATGTCGACCCGGCCGGTGGCGTGCCGCGAGGCGTCGTACGCGTAATTGCCCGACCGTCCGACGGTCAGGCCGGTCAGCAGCCGGGCCGCGTCCTGCACGTCCGACTCGTCGTAGACCAGGCCGACCGTGTGCAGCTCCATCAGCTCACGGGCGTAGTTCTCGTTCGGATGGGCCTTGGTCGACGACCGCTGATCCAGGTAGGTGAGCATGGCCGGGTGCCGGGCCGAGTCGCGGAGCATGTCGGCGAAACGACCGAACGTGTGCTTACGGATCACCTGGGCGTCGTAGTCGCCCCGGCTGTCCCAGACCCCGCTCGACGGCACGGCGACGTGCAGGTGGTTGGCCCAGAACGCGGCCACCGTCTCGAACAGCTGACGCTCGCTCCAGGCGGCCCGGGCGATCGTGGCCTTGGCCAGCTGGCGGAAACCCTCGTACGAGTGCTTCGCGAGCTGGGCCCGGACCGTCGCCGGGGTGGCGTTGGCCAGCGGAAGACGCCGGAGCAGGCCGTCACACGCGGCGTCGTCGATCCGGGCCGGGGCGAGCTGGCGGTCCAGCCAGGCGGCCGGGCCGAGACGGCGGGCCTCGGCCAGCGAACGCGGGGTGGCGCCGAACGTGGCGCGGCGCAGCAGATGCGCGATCGGGTCGCCCGGCGCGACCCGGGGCGTCGCCGCGGCCGGCGCCTCCACGATCAACCCGGCGGTCACGGCGGCGGCGGTTCCGGCGATGAGAGTACGTCGGGTGAGCGTCATGCACTCTGCTTCGACCCCTCCGGCCGAGGCGATCGCCGCAGCAACCATGACTAACCCGCCCGCAATCCGCGTGCACCCGTGACCGGACACCGGTGACGGACGTAGGCTTCGGATCGTGGATCAGGCTGAAGCGGTACGTACCCCGTCGTCCTGGGTCGTGGTCGGTCTCGACAATGGCGGGACCTGCAACAACGCCACCGTGCTGGACGCCACGGGGCAGTTCCTGGTGAACAACCTGGTGGAGAACCCGTCCCGGGTCCTCGACGGGCCCGAATCGGCCGTCGAGTCACTGGCCGACGCGTTCGCCAACATCCTGGAACTGACCAGCACACCGCTGTCCCTGGTCCGCGCGGTCGGCCTGGACACCCCCGGCCCGGCCAGCGCCGGCGGCGTCATCTCGTCCAAAGGCGCGACCAACTTCAACCAGGTCTCCTGGCACGGCTTCGACATCCGCGGGGCGCTCGAAGCCCGGCTCGGCCTGCCGGTGATCTACAACAACGACGCCAACGCGGCCGCGCTCTACGCCCACCACCGGCACTTCGGCGCCGCCGCACTGGAGATGTCCTCGGTCGCGGCGATCGTCGGCACCGGACTCGGCGGGGGAGTCGTCGAGAACGGTCGCGTCGTCAAAGGCACCGCCGGGATGGCGGGCGAACTCGGACACGTGCAGATCCCGCTGCACGGCGTCCTCGAGGACGATCAGCCCGTCCCCATGTGCAACTGCGGCTTCGCCGGCGACGTCGAATCCATCGCGTCGCTCACCGGGATCAAGAACAACCTGCTGCCGTACTGGATGAAGCGTTTCCCCGACCACCCACTCGCCTCGGAACCGGTCGCCAAGGCGGCCAAACTGCTGCGAGGGTACGGGGAGAAGGAGGACCCGCTGGCCATCGCGGTCTTCGGGCAGCAGGCGCGGGCCATCGGCAAACTGTTCACGATCGCGGCCAACTTCACCGACCCGGCGGCGTACTTCCTCGGCGGCGGTGTGGTCGAGGCCGCGCCGCACTTCCGGCAGTGGTTCCTCAACACGGTCCGCGAATCGACCGACCTGCGGGACGAACAGGCCAAGGCGGCGACGTTCGCCCTGGTCGCGGACCTGGACATGGCCGGCGCCCGCGGCGCGGCGGTCGCCGCCCTCGACGCCGTCTCCGCCACCCCCCGCTGACCCACCCGCCACCCCAGCTCACCCCACGAGCCAGCCCCCACCACCAGCTCGCGTCAGCCAGCTGGCGTTGAGGGCTGTATCCGGCCTGCGAAGCAGCCCTGAGCACCAGCTCGCTCGGGTCGGCTGGCGCTGGGGGCTGTGTGCGGGGCTGCGAAGCAGCCGTGAGTGCCAGCTCGCTCGGGTCGGCTGGCGTTGAGGGCTGTGTCCGGGCCTGCGAAGCAGCCCTGAGCACCAGCTCGCTCGGGCGAGCTGGCGTTGAGGGCTGTGTCCGGGCCCGCGAAGCAGCCCTGAGCACCAGCTCGCTCGGGCGAGCTGGCCCTGAGGGCTGTGTGCGGGGCTGCGAAGCAGCCGTCAGCACCAGCCGAGACCCGGACCCGCGCTGCCGGCCGGACCGAAACGCACCTCGCGTACCCGCCCGCGAGCCCCGCCGGCCACGCCAGGCCCGGCCGCGACGCACGGCTCCGGCTGGTGCTCAGGGCTGCTTTTCGGGCCTGCAACGACCGTGAGCGCCAGCTGAGGGCGGGACCGCGGCGCTGGATCGGGCGGCGCGGGGGCTCGGCGGGGGCCATGATCGACTGCTACTACCGACCCCACCCGCCACTGGGGGGGCTGACCCACGAGCAGTATGACGGGATCGGGCGTGGAGGCGTTCGGGGGCTGTGGACAACCCCCTGGTGTGGATAACGCGGATCGGTGCTGGGCTGGGTGGACGGGGGTGAGCTCAGCCAGCCGACCACGTCGCCCTGGAGGGGTTCGCGTTCTGGGCGCGCCAGCGCCCTGCGAAGCCCGGAAGGGTCCCCGCGGGAGCGACGGTCTGTACCCCGGCGGAGATAGGCAATGAAAGGTTTTCAGACCGGGACCACCCGCTCGGTCCGCAGCGCGTCGATGATCTCGTGTTCGACGCGGGCGGATTCGTCGTGGGGGACCTGGCAGGTGCCGGCGGCGATGTGGCCGCCGCCGCCGTAGCGGAGCATGACCTCGCCGATGTCGACCGGGGAGGTGCGGTCGAGAATCGATTTGCCGCAGGCGAAGACCGTGTTCAGTTTCTGGCGGCCCCAGATGATGTGGACCGAGACGCGGGCCTCGGGGTAGAGGGCGTAGACCATGAAGCGGTTGCCGGCCTCGATGACGTCCTCGTCGCGCAGGTCGACGATGATGACGTCGCCTTCGAGGTGGCTGACGCGGCGCAGTTGTTCGACGAAGCGGGCCGAGCAGTCGTGGAAGAGCTGGGCGCGTTCGGCGACGTCGGGCAGGGCGAGGATGTCGTGGACGTCGGTGTGGATGATGCAGGCGTCGATGAGCTGCATCATCAGCTGGTAGTTGGAGATCCTGAAGTTGCGGAAACGGCCGAGGCCGGTGCGGCTGTCCATCAGGAAGTTGAGCAGCGTCCAGCCGGTGGGGCTGAGGATGTCGGTGAGCGAGTAGTCGGCCGAGTCGGCCTGGTCGACGGCGAACATCAGGTCGTCGGCGACCTTCGGGAAGCGGGCTTTGCCGCCGAAGTGGTCGTATATCACCCGCGCGGCCGACGGTGCGTCGGCGTCGATGACGTGGTTGCTGCGATCGCCCTCGTTGCGCAGGGTCTCCGAGTGGTGATGGTCGTAGACCTGGTAGGCGCGGGCGTCGTACGGCAGGTTGGTGAGAATGTCCCGGTCGGTGATGTCGACGACGCCGTCCTGCACGTCCTTGGGGTGCACGAACATGATGTCGTCGATCATGTCGAGGTGCCGCAGGAGTACGGCGCAGACCAGGCCGTCGAAGTCGCTGCGGGTCACGAGCCGGTACTTCACGGGGTCCCCCTCGGTTGCCAGACCTTTGCGCCCATTTTGCCACTTTTATCGGTTAGGTCTTTGTCGCATCGAGAGAAGCGGTCGCATTGTGCTCGGCGGCACACGTAGTGATGAACCATGGAGGGGGGCCGCTGCGTAAGGTTCAAACGGACGGTAACAACCCGGTCGGAGGACACGGACAAAGATGGACCAACCTCAGCTCATCCAGGAGCGCAGCGCGCCGCCGGCCACTTTGGTGATCTTCGGCGCCTCCGGTGACCTCACCCGTCGCAAGCTGCTGCCGGCGGTCGAGAGCCTGGCCCGGCACAACCGGCTCCCCGACCAGTTCGCCCTGGTCGGCGTCGCCCGCACCCCGATGTCGGACGACCAGTTCGCGGACAGCGCACTCGGCGGCCGCAGCCTCAGCGAGAAGCGACAGCTCGCCGGCGGCGTCCGCTACGTCTCGGGCGGCTACGACGACCCGGACACCTACAAGCGTCTGGCCGAGACGCTCGACGAGCTGGACGCGCAGCGCGGCACGGCCGGTAACCGGCTGTTCTACCTGTCGACGCCGGCCAACGCGTTCGAGCCGGTCATCTGCGGCCTGGCCGACGCCGGGCTGAACCAGGCCCGCGAGGGCTCGTTCTCCCGCCTGGTGATCGAGAAGCCGTACGGGCGGGACCTGGCCACCGCTCGCGAGCTCGACGGCGTCGTGCACGCCGCGTTCGACGAGTCCAGCGTCTTCCGCATCGACCACTACCTGGGCAAGGACACGGTTCAGAACGTTCTGGCCCTGCGCTTCGCCAATTCGATCTTCCAGCCCATCTGGGACCGCTCGTGGGTCGACCACGTGCAGATCACGGTCGCCGAGACGCTCGGCGTCGGCACCCGCGGCGGGTTCTACGAGTCGGCCGGCGCGATGCGCGACATCGTGCAGAACCACGTTCTCCAGGTCCTCGCGCTCGCGCTGATGGAGCCGCCGGCCTCGTTCGAGTCCGAGGGGCTGCGCAACGAGAAGGTGAAGCTGCTCCAGGCGATCCGGCTCCCCACCGACCGCGACATCGCCGACGCCGCCGTCCGGGGTCAGTACACGCGCGGTGGCACCCGCGAGGAGCTGATGGCCGGGTACCGGGAGGAGGTCGGCGTCGACCCGCTGTCGCGCACCGAGACGTACGCGGCGCTGCGCCTCAACGTCGACAACTGGCGCTGGGCGGGCGTGCCGTTCTACGTGCGCACCGGCAAGCGGCTGCCGGCCCGGGTGACCGAAGTCGCGCTGCAGTTCCAGCGGCCCCCGCACCTGCCGATCCCGACCAGCCAGCTCACCGAGCTCGACGCCGACGCCCTGGTCCTGCGCATCCAGCCGAACGAGGGCATCTCGCTGCGCTTCGGCGCGAAGGTGCCCGGCCACTCGTTCCGGGTGCGGACGGCCAGCATGGACTTCTCCTACGACCAGACGTTCGTCGAGGAGTCCCCGGAGGCGTATGAGCGACTGCTCCTCGACGCGCTCGTCGGCGACGCGTCCCTGTTCATCCGCAGTGACGAGGTCGAGCAGTCGTGGCGGGTCGTCGACCCGATCATCGAGCACTGGACGAACGACCGGTCGCCGATCCCGACGTACGAGGCGGCCTCCTGGGGCCCGTCCGACGCCGACCGGCTGATCGGACGCAACGGCCGGAAGTGGCGCAACTCGATCTGAGTGAACTGCGGTGGTGGGCGGGCTCGCATAGGGTTACTTCAACGAGTCCGCCCCCCGACCCGAAGGTTCACAGCACAATGCAGGTATCGGTCGCGCACCATCCACCCAACACGGCCGTCCTCGTCCTGCGCGGTTCCCTCGACATCGACACCGCGCCCGCGCTCAAGGCCAACCTCGGCCGCCTGGTCGAACGCCCCGCGCCCCGCGTCGTCGTCGACGTCGCCGGCCTCGATTTCTGCGACTCCATGGGTGTCGGCGTGCTGGTCACCGCCCACGGCCGCGCCATGGAACGCGGCGGCTGGGTCCGCCTGGCGGCCCCCTCGGGTTTCCTGCGGCGCCTCTTCGACACGCTGGGCCTCAGCGACTATCTCCCGATGTTCGCCGATGTCGCGACGGCCATAAAAGACGATTAAACCCCCGATTCGGTACGTCCAAAGCAGTCCCGCCCCCACCCTCCGCCCCACACAAGCGCGTGGTCATTTGCGGCGCCCGCGCCGCGTCAGTCCCGGCTCGGGTTCGGCGGCGTAGCGTCCAGTTGGTGCTGAGGGCTGTTTTCGGCCTGCCGGACGACCGTGAGTGCCAGCCGGGACCGTGAGTCGCGGGCGGGCCGGTGCGGGCAGCTCGGCTGGTGCTGAGGGCTGTTTTTCGCCCGCGGGACGACCGTGAGTGCCAGCCGGGACCGTGAGTCGCGGGCGGGCCGGTGCGTGCAGCTCGGCTGGCGCTGAGGGCTGGAATGGGGCTCGAAAACAGCCGTGAATGCCAGCCGGCCGGCCGGGCGCATACAGACGGGTGGGGAGTCGACGACTCCCCACCCGTCCGCCGTGCGGATCACGGGCCTTGCCCGGGGCCCCACCCGCCTGTCGTGATCGGCGCCCCACGCGCCTCACACGACTGCCTCACGCCCACCCGCGTGAGGTTTCCCGCTGCAAGGACCCTGCCCTGCGTGGGAGTCTTGGTTCAGCCCTTGAGGCTCCAGCGGCCGGCGGCCACGGGCTCCTTCTCGGGGTCGGTCTCCGCGGTCGCGGTGGTCTCGTCCTCGGGGGCCGGGGATTCGTCCGGTTCCTCGGTGGCGCGGTGCCGGTTGCGCAGGACCATCCAGCCGGCGCCGGCCAGGGCCAGGGCGGCGATGACCCAACCGGCGATGCTGAACACCGATCCGCCGCGGGAGTCGTCCCGGGCCTCGGCGACGGCCTGCTGGAAGAGCGCGTCCTCGTCGGTGGCGGTGTCCGTGCCGGTCCCGGTGCCGTGGGCGGCGTGTTCGGCCGCGGCGGCGGTTCCGTCCGGGTCCGGGGTGAGGGCCAGGGTCGCGGTCATCGCGGGGGCTTCCTTGCCGTCCGGGTATTTTCCGGTCAGCGTGAACTTCAGCGAGCTGAGCGTGGGGAGCGGGCCCAGCGCGACGCTGAGGTCGGCCGCGGCGCCCGGCTGGATGGCCTTGCCGGGCATGGCGATCCAGGTGATCGACTTCGGCGCCTCGGTGACCGGGGTGCCGCCGTGGATCGTCTTCAGCGGCTCGGTGAGCTTCTGGTAGTCGATCTTCGGGGCCCAGTCGTCGACCGAGAGCGGGTACACCTCGGCGATCGGGCTGTCGGCCGGAATCTGCAGGGTGACCTGCGACAACGGCTGGGCGCCGTCGTTGACGACGTGGTAGGTCAGGTTCTGCCCACTGCCCTGCGGCACGCTGGCCGGGTTGACGGTGACATCGGCGAACGCCGGGCCGGCCGTCACGCCGAGCACCCCGGCGGCCGTCACGAGAGTGAGCGCTGTTCCCAAATACCTCACGGGAATTAGTTCGGATCACGCGCCCCGATGGTTCAACCCGTCCCAGAAAGTTTTCCAGTTCTTTTCGAGGGGCGAGGGGTGGAGGCGCGGGCGGCCCTGCTGATCGGGGGTGGCCGGCCGTGCCGGATGATGTGCCGATGCGTGACGTGCCGATCGACGGCGACATGATCCGGCTGGGACAGTTCCTGAAGCTGGCCGACCTCATCGAGACCGGGGGCGAGGGCAAGGTCCTGATCGCCTCGGGCGACGTCACCGTGAACGGTGAGGTCGACACGCGGCGGGGCCGGCAGCTGCACCCCGGCGATGTGGTCGCGGTGCTCGGCCGGGCGGCCCGGGTCGTACCGTAAGCGGATCTTGATCTTGATCTTGATCTTCTGAACAAGATCCATCCTTTCGGCGGGTTTCTGGCGGTGGCGCGGAACCGGCGGGCGGGGCGTCTCGTCGAACCGGTATGACCCGAACCCGCGGATTTCTGACCGCCGCCGCCATCCCCCTGATCATGCTGGCCGGGTGTGCCCGCCCGGGCGAGGCCGGATCGGCCGCCGAGCCGGTCACCGAGAGCGCGTCCGCCCCCGCGGCCGATCCCACCGTGCTGGTCCGGATCGGTCAGGAGGGCGGCTTCGTCCCCACCAACTTCGCCTACGGCCGGCTGCCGGACATCACCGTCTACGCCGACGGCCGGGTGATCAGCAACGGTCCGGTGACGATGATCTATCCCGGTCCGGCGCTGCCCAACCTGCTCATCTCGAAGATCACGCCGGCGCGGGCCCAGCAGTGGGCCGCCGACGCCGTCGCGGCGGGCGTGCGGACCGGCGCCGACCTCGGCATGCCCGGCGTCGCCGACATCCCGGACACGGTGATCACCGCCACCTCCGGTGGCACGACCCGGACGGTACGGGTGACCGCCCTGCACCAGGCGCAGCCCAACGACCCGAACCTGACCGCCGCGCAGCAGGCCGCCCGTAAGAAGCTGGCCGCCTACGCCGACGCGCTCACCGGTTTCGCCGCCGAGACCGGTTCCCCGGCGCCGGACGCCTACCGTCCCGCGAGCCTGGCCGCGCTGGTCGAGGAGTACGTGGCCGGCGACGTCAAGCAGCCGGAGAAGGCCTGGCCCGGCCCCGCTCTCCCGGGCGCCGAGCTCAGCCCGGGCACCAACCTGCACTGCGTCGCGCTCTCCGGCGCCGAGAAGGACACGGTCTGGGCCGCCGCCGAGAAGGCGAACCAGCTCACCCCGTGGACCTCGGGCGGCAAACAGTGGAAGGTCACCTTCCGGCCGCTGCTGCCCGACGAGACCGAGGGTTGCGCGTCCCTGAAGGGGGCCCGGTGATCCCGATCGACGAACCGTGGCCACCGTCACCTCAACCCGAGCCCGGCGACGAGCCCCCGATGTGCGTTTGATTCACGTTCGTACTAGCGTCGAGCTACGTGAGTGGAACGGGGATCGAGGCAGCGCAGATCTCGCTGGCGCTGCTGTTGTTCGCCGTGCTGGCCCTCGGCGGGATGGCCGTTTTCGCCGGCCGTCGCGCGCCCGCTCCTCCGGCGCCCGAGGTGGCGCCGGAGGTCGTGGAGCTGGAGAGCGGCGCGGGTGAGGTGTGGGCGGCGGCCCAGCGAGCGGTGGAGGCGGCCGACGCGGCGCGTGAGCGGGTGACCGAGGCGAGCGACGTGCGCGACGAGGCCGAGGAGCGTTATCAGCAGGCCCGCTGGGATGCGTGGACCGGCCCGAAGGACGAGTCGCGCACGCTCGTGGAACGGGCGGCCCTGGAGGCGTACCGGCGCGGGGACCTCTCGGTCGACCAGCTGAACCGGATCTGGCAGCACACGCGGCCCGACGAGGCCGAGGTCGAGCAGATGGACCAGGAGATCGCCCAGGCCAAGCTTCAGTACGAGCAAGCCCTGGTCCGCGGCGTCGAGGAGCGGCGCGCGGCGCACGTGGCCGAGGTGGCCGCCGAGGTGCTGGCCGAGGAGGCCCGGATCGCCGAGGACGAGGCGCTGGCCGCGCGCCTGGAGGCCGAGGCGGCCGAGGGACTGTCCGGGTTGTTGCAGAGCGAGGGGCCCGGGAGTGACCCCGGGCCCGCGCCACATCAGTGAACCTCGACCAGATCCACGACGAAGATCAGGGTCTCGTGCGGCTTGATCACGCCACCGGCACCGGCCGCACCGTAACCCAGGTGCGGCGGGATGGTGAGCTTGCGACGGCCGCCCACCTTCATGCCGGCCACGCCCTGGTCCCAGCCGGCGATGACCTGCTGGCCACCGACGCGGAAACCGAGCGCCTCGCCCCGGTTGTAGGAGGCGTCGAACTCCTTGCCCGTGGACTGGGCCACACCCACGTAGTGGACGCTGACGTACTCGCCGGGCTTGGCCTCCGGGCCGGTGCCCTCGACGATGTCCTCGATCACGAGATCGGCGGGCGCTTCGTCGGGGATGTGACCGACGTCGGGCTTGTTCATGGATCCTCCCGATTGGTGTTACCGGACCTGGTCATGCAATCACAGCCGGTCAGTGGCTGAACGAGCGGTGCCGGATCTCCGTATCCACGGGTGACCGGGAGCGTCCCGGTCGTGTGACCCGCTGGGGGATTCCCGTGTCCGTCCGCCGCCTATGCGCCGCCGCTCTGCTCACCGCGGCCGCCACAGTAGCCGTACCGGCCGCGCCCGCCTCGGCGCACGGCGCGCCGATCACGCCGATCAGTCGTTCGGCGGCGTGTGCCGGCAACGGCACCAAGACCTCCACGGCGGCGTGCAAGGCGGCCAAGGCGGCCACCAACGGGTTCATCGGCGCGTTCGACAACCTGCGGATCGCCAACGTGAACGGCGACGACCGGAACGTCGTGCCCGACGGGAAGCTCTGCAGCGGCGGTCTCGACAACTACAAGGGACTCGACCTGCCGCGCGACGACTTCCCGTCCACGACCGTCAAATCCGGACAAAAACTTCCCATTGTGTACGAGGGCACGATCCCGCACAAAGGCCAGTTCCGCATCTTCATCAGCAAGCCCACGTACGACTCGTCGAAGCGGCTGACCTGGGACGACCTCGGGTCCAAGCCGATCGGCACGTTCACCGACCCGCCGCTGACCGGCGGTTCCTACCGGATGTCGGTGACGCTGCCGCAGCGGACCGGGCGGCAGATGCTGTACGTGGTGTGGGAGACGTCGAGCACGCCGGACACCTACTACTCCTGCTCGGATCTCGTCTTCCCGGCCGCGCCCGTGGCCTCGTCGGCGCCGGCCGTCACCAAGAAGGCCGCTCCGGCGACGTCGAGCGTCCCGGTCGCCACGAAGAGCACGGCAGCCGCGCCGGTCGCCGAGGCCACCACCGGGGCGCCGGAGGAGACGACCGCCGCCGCCGTGCTCGCCGCGGCCACCTCGCCCGAGGAGAAGTCATCGATCACGGTGGGTCACTGGCTGATCGGCGGAGCGCTCATCGGGGGTGTGATCGCCCTTCTGGCCGCGCTCATCGGCCGTCGTCGTCGTTCCGGGCTCTGAGCTGCGGATAACGCCCCGATAGCGGGCCCCTGGGAAGTACCTGGAAAAAAGTTTTGAACTCCTAGATCTCGATCCACGTAATCACGGGCGTCGGCAATGAGGGTTGTTCAGGGCCTCCCTTGACCGGCGGAATGCCGCAGCAAAGCAGCAGGATCCCCACCGCCCTGAACAACGCTCATTTGCAACGCCCGTCCGGCCCCCAACAGACGAAAGGCCCAGCATGAGTCGTAGTCGCTACCGTTCCCAGGCGTTCCCGCGGTTCAACCGCCGGCGTTTGCTGGCGCTCACCGCCGCCGGCGTCGGGGTATCGGCCGTCTCCGTCGCCGGGCTGAGCCTCGCCGGTGAGAACGAGACCACGTCGTCCTCCGACAATTCCCCGCTGGTCATTTCCGTGCGCGACGCCAAGAAGGGCACGATCGACGTCTTCTCCGGCGGATCGAAGAAGACCGTGACCGACAAGAAACTCGTTGCCCAGCTGCTCAAGGCCGCTCGCTGACCCGGAGGAACGTAAAACAATGTCTTCTCACCGCGAAGCCCCGGAAATCAGCAAGGACCCGGTTGCCGACAGTTCCGACCTGTACGCGTTCGTCAGCCCCGACGATCCGGACACGGTCACGATCATCGCGAACTACGTTCCCCTGCAGATCCCGGCGAGCGGCCCGAACTTCTTCGAGTTCGGCGACGACGTGCTCTACGAAATCCACATCGACGCGAACGGTGACGCCCGCCCGGACATCACCTATCAGTTCCGCTTCGTGACCGAACTGCGCAACGACCGCACGTTCCTCTACAACACCGGCCAGATCGAATCGCTGGACAGCGAGAACTGGAACCGGCGGCAGTTCTTCTCGGTGACCAAGGTCGACAGCCACGGCAAGCAGACCGTGCTGGCCAAGAAGCTGCCGTGCCCGCCCTGCAACGTCGGCAAGATCTCCATCCCCGACTACGAGGGTCTGGCCGCCGACGCGGTGCACAAGCTGAAGAGCCGCGAGACGGTCTTCGCCGGGCAGCGCGCCGACGCGTTCTTCGTCGACCTGGGCTCGATCTTCGACCTGGGCACGCTGCGCCCGTTCCAGAACAAGCACCTGGTCGGCCAGAAGCTGTTCAACTACGCCGGCAAGGCGGTCAACGCGACCGACCAGACCAACGTGCACAGCATCGCCATCAAGATCCCGCTGGACATGGTCCGGCGCGACGGCAAGAAGCGGGTCAAGGCCGACGACGCGGCCGCCGTGATCGGCGTCTGGACCTCGGCCAGCCGCCGCCAGGTGCAGGTGCGCAACGGCGACGACAAGAACGCCGACGTGTACGTGGGCCCGCAGGTCCAGGTCTCCCGGCTCGGCAACCCGCTGTTCAACGAGGTCATCGTCCCGATGGCCCAGAAGGACAAGTGGAACAGCCTGCCGCCGAGCGAGGACAAGCGGTTCGCCGAGTTCGTCGCCACCCCGGAGCTCGGCGGCCTGCTGCCGGTGCTCTACCCGGGCCTGTTCGACAACCTGGCCGCGCAGAACAAGCTCAAGAAGGACCGGGCCGACCTGCTGGCGATCCTGCTCACCGGCATCCCGTCCGGCCTGATCGACGGCTTCCAGAACAACACCGGCAAGGTGCAGGCCGACGTGCTGCGGCTGAACACGGCGATCCCGCCGACGGCCAAGCCGAACGCGTTCGGTGTGGTCGGCGGTGACATCCAGGGCTTCCCGAACGGCCGCCGGATCGCCGACGACGTGGTCTCCATCTCGCTGCGCGCGATCGCCGGCGTCACCCTGCCGCTGGTCGACAAGGCGTTCAAGCCGGACGCCGCCGCGGCCCTCGTCGAGCAGGGCCTGAGCATCAAGGACGTCAGCTCGGGTCTGCTCAAGAAGTTCCCCTACCTGGGTACTCCCTTCGACGGATTCTCGGTGCCCTCATGAGCCACGCGCACGACCACGGTCACCCCCATCACCACCACACCCTGGCCCCCTCCGGGCAGGGCACGGTGATGCTCAACATCGGCGGCGGGATCGGCGCGCTGATCATCGACACCTCGGCCCGGTTCCACGGGCACGAGATCGAGATCAGCCCGGCCGACGCCCGTGATCAGCGGCAGCACGCCGCGGTCCGGGCCCGGTACGTGCGGGGCGGCGTCACCTACTGCGTCGTCATCGACGGTCTGGCCGAGGGGCGGTACGCGATCTGGGCCGACGGCCCGGAGCCGCTGACCGAGGTGGACGTCCGCGGTGGCGCGGTCGCCCAGTACACCTGGCCGGAGAACGCCGTACCCGGAAGGACGCTGCTCACGGTCTAGGGTGGAACGATGGCGGGTCTCCCGGTCGATGTCCCGGTTCACGTCGCACTGCGCACCACCGACGTGGAGGAGGCCCGCGCGTTCTGCCGCAAGCTCTACTACGCCCCGCTGCGGATCGAACCGGTCGGTGACCCCGGCCGGTTCGACTTCAGTGCCGACGTGGTCGAGCTCGGGCCGATCACGGTCGGCGAGGTCGGGTACGGCACCGACATAAGGGTCTCCATCGGCGGCCTGGAGACGGCGTACCACGTGCTGGTGCCGTTGACCGGGGTGCTGCGCTCCCGGCACCGCGGCACCATGGTGCTGGCCGACCCGACCCGGGCCGCCGTCTTCCGGCCCACCGGGGACATCGAACTGGAGTGGCCCGGCACGTGCCGGCTGCTCAGCGTGAAGATCGAACGTGGCGCCCTCGAACGTGAGCTGGACGCCGCCCTGGACCAGCGTGTCGTCTCCCCGCTGCTGCTCGGCGCCAGTTTCGACCTGGTCGACGGCCCCGGGCGTACCTGGGTGGCCCTGGTCCGCCTGCTCCTGGCCGAACTCCGCGGGGCCGAGGGTCTGGCCAGCCAGCCCCGGATGGCCGCCCGCTGGCGGGACATGGTGGTCAGCGGGCTGGCGTTGACGGTCGAGCATCCGTACGGGGAGGAACCGGCCGGTCTGCAGGGGCCGTACCGTCCGCGGACCCTGAAACGGGCGCTCGACGCGATGCACGCCGAGCCGTGGCGGCCGTACACGGCCGGTGATCTGGCCGGGATCGCCGGGGTCGGCGTCCGGGTCCTGCAGGACGCGTTCCGCCAGCACGTCGGCATGTCCCCGATGACGTACCTGCGGCGGTTGCGCCTCGACGGCGTGCACACCGAGCTGGCCCGTTCCGACCCGGGCACCGCCAGTGTCAGCGAGGTCGCCTACCGGTGGGGGTTCACCCACCTGGGCCGTTTCGCCGGTGCCTACCGGGCCCGCTTCGGCGTCTCCCCGTCGGCCACCCTGCGCGACCGCTCCTGACCACCCGCCACCCCCGGCCCACCCGAGCCCCCGTCGCGCGTCCGGAACTCGGCTGGTCACCAGGGGTGGGTCAACGCCCGGTCGGCCGGCGGCTTCGGGTGGTGAAGCCCGGGGTGCCTCGTGGATGGTGAGGCACCCCGCCCGGACCGGCCGGCGGCGCGGTGTCGGCCCGGAGCGGAGCGGCGTCGCGGACTGCGGGGACGGGACTTCTCCCGTCCCGTACTTATATATGGTTTAAAGCTCGACCTTCTGGCCCTTGCCGATGACGACCACGCCGTTGTCGCTGACCGTGTAGAGCTTGCGGTCGCGATCCAGGTCGACGCCGATCTGGGCGCCCTCCGGGATCGTCACGTTCTTGTCGATGATCGCGTTGCGGATGACCGCGCGGCGGCCGACCGAGACGCCCTCCATCAGGACCGCGCCGTCGACGTGGGCCCAGGAGTTGACGCGGACGTTGGGGGAGATGACCGAGCGCTCGACCAGCGCGCCGGAGACGACGACGCCGGGGGAGATCATCGAGTCGATGGCGCGGCCCTGGCGGTCGTCGTAGCCGTGGACGAACTTGGCCGGCGGCCACGAACCGTAGTTGGTGAAGATCGGCCACTCGTGGTTGTACAGGTTGAAGATCGGCAGGGTGGCGATCAGGTCCATGTGGGCCTCGTAGAACGAGTCGAGCGTGCCCACGTCACGCCAGTAGCCGAGGTCGCGCTCGGTGCTGCCGGGCACGTCGTTGTCGCGGAAGTCGTAGACGTTGGCCTCGCCGCGCTCGACCAGCATCGGGATGATGTTGCCGCCCATGTCGTGCTTGCTGTCCGGGTTCAGCGCGTCGAGCGAGACCGCCTCGCACAGGGCCCGGGTGGTGAAGACGTAGTTGCCCATCGAGGCGTAGACCTCGTCGGGGGAGTCGGGCAGGCCGACGGCATCGCGTGGCTTCTCCCGGAACGCCTTGATCCGCTTGCCGTCCTGGTCGACGTCGATCACGCCGAACTGGTCGGCCAGCGACAGCGGCTGCCGGATGCCGGCCACGGTGACCGAGGCGCCCGAGGCGATGTGGTCGTTGACCATCTGCTTCGGGTCCATGCGGTAGATGTGGTCGGCGCCGAAGACGATCACGTAGTCCGGCGACTCGTCGTTGATCAGGTTGAGGCTCTGGTAGATCGCGTCGGCCGAGCCGGCGAACCAGCGCGGGCCGAGCCGCTGCTGGGCCGGCACGGGGGTGACGTAGTTGCCGAGCAGGGTCGACATCCGCCACGTCTTGGAGATGTGCCGGTCGAGCGAGTGCGACTTGTACTGCGTCAGCACGACGATCTTGAGATAGCCGGCGTTGGCGAGGTTGGAGAGGACGAAATCGATCATCCGGTAGATGCCGCCGAACGGCACTCCGGGCTTTGCTCGGTCCGCAGTCAGGGGCATCAGGCGCTTGCCTTCTCCACCGGCCAGAACGATCGCAAGCACCTTGACAGCCATGGGAAGGACGCTAATATCCGGGCCGCTCGTTCGCCACCCAAAGTGTGGCGAAGTTTGGTTAAGCCGCCGTGGCGCTGCTCTCTCGAATCAGTGTCTCGATGACCTCCGGGTCGGCCGGCCGCCCGAAATAGTAGCCCTGCACGAGGTCGCAGCGCAGCTGCCTGAGCTGGCCCGCCTGGGCCGTCGTCTCCACGCCCTCGGCCACCGTGACCAGGCCCTGGCTGTGCGCGAGCTCCAGGATCGCCCGGGTGAAACTGACGTCGTCGATGAACGAACGGTCGATCTTGAGGATGTCGACCGGGAGGCTGCGCAGGTAGGCCAGCGACGAGTAGCCGGTGCCGAAGTCGTCGATCGCGATCCGGATCCCGTGCTCGCGCAACCGGCCGAGCACCGGGGTGTCGGCCGCGTCGATGAGCACCGACTCGGTGATCTCCAGGACCAGGCCGGCCGCCGGCATCCCGGTCTCGGCCAGGATGGCGAACACCGTGTCGGCGAACGAGGGGTCACGCAGCTGGTAGGTGGAGACGTTCACGGTCACGTAGACGCCGTCGCGCCGGAACCAGTCGCTCGCCCGGGTGCAGGCCAGCCGCAGGGCCAGGGTGCCGAGTTCGCCGATCAGGCCGGTCTGCTCGGCGACCGGGATGAACACCGCGGGCGGCACCAGCTCGCCGTCACGGCGCCAGCGCATCAGCGCCTCGACCCCGGTCATCCGGCCGCTCTCCGGGTCCACCACCGGCTGGTAGTGCAGGAACAGCGTGCCGCCGGAGAGCGCCTGGCGCAGGCCGGCGGCGATCCGGGCGCGCTCGTTCTGCTCGGCCCGCAGGGAGTCGTCGAAGATCGCGAGCCGGGCTCCGCCCGCTCGCTTGGCCTTGCGCAGCGCCAGGTCGGCGTCACCGAGCACGGCCGAGGGAGGATTTCCGGGTACGGCGTCGGCCAGTCCCGCGCTGCCGGTGAGGTGGATGCGGCGGTCGTCGACGGTGACCGGCACCCTGGCGACCGTGTCCAGAACCCGGGCGGCGAGCTCGGCCGCCCCCGCCGTGTCGGTGATCAGGATGCCGAACTCGTCGCCGCCGAGGCGCGACACCAGCACCGCCTCGGGCGCGAACAGCAGCAGCCGCCCGGCCAGCTGGCGCAGCACCTCGTCGCCCACCGGATGCCCGTACGCGTCGTTGACCTCCTTGAACCCGTCCAGCGAGCACAGGATCAGGCAGTGCGCCCGATCCCGTACGCCCGGCCCGGCCAGCTGTTCCAGCAGCAGCTCCCGGTTGGCCAGACCGGTCAGCGCGTCGTGCCCGGCCCGGTACTGCAGCCGCCGCTGCAGGGTGGCCTGCTCGTCGACGGCGACGCGCAGCTCGGCGGCCCGCCGGTCGGCGTCCCGGGCGTGCCGGCGGGCGATCCGGGCCAGCAGCCAGATCCGCAGGACCAGCAGGCCGCAGAGCGTGCAGGTGAGCGCGGCCGGGACCACCGTCGCGGCGCTGCGGACCCCGGTGAGCAGGGGAAGGATCGGGGCGAGCATCGCGATGGCCACGATCCCGGCCAGCCGGACCCGGCTGACCCGGCCGCCGGCCGCGGTACCGGTGCCCAGCCGGCCGGCCGCCGGGTGCAGCGCGGACGCGGTGGCCAGCACCCCGGCCAGCTGGAAGATCAGGAACGGGACACCGCCGGGCAGGAACGGGGCGGTCCCGGCGCTGTTCGACGCCGCGTAGACCAGGTGCGCGCCCAGCAGGCTCGCGCCGGACGCGCTGAGCAGCCACGACGGCGTACGCGCGGGGCCGGTCAGACCGCGCAGGACGGTCGCCAGAACGGTCAGGTCGAGCACCGAGAACAGGGCCGCCACCGCGTTGTCGACCTGCGCGTAGCCGGGCGAGTCCAGGTACGGCAGCACCACGAACGACCAGGCCACCATGGCCAGGCCGAGCGCGACCGCGCCCGCCTCGACGCCGACCTCGGCCAGGCTCGCGGCCCGGCGCCGCCGGGTGAGCAGTGCGGCAGCGACACCGAACAGCGCGTACTGCGGGGCCAGGCTCAGGCTGGCCTGCAGATTCGACGCCGGATAGGGCCCGAGGGCCCACCAGGCGGTCCAGACCACGCCGGCCGCCTGCGACGCGGCCAGCAGCCGCCAGGCCACACCCGGGCGGGCCCGCAGCGTGAACGCGAGCCCGGCGGTCTGGATCGCCACGAACAGCGGGCCACCGTCGACACCGGCCAGCAGGTGGGTGGCGACCACCGCCAGAACCCCGATGATCAGGGTGTACTGCCACGCCGGTCGCCTGTTCTGCACCCGGACAGTGCAGCGCGCGAGAGTTGCCGTCCGGGTGCGGGTCGAGGCCGGACGGGGTTGCGGTGGGCTATTGTGCGGGGCGTGGCTCTCCGTGTGGATCTCCTGACCCGTGAATACCCGCCGGAGGTGTACGGCGGCGCCGGTGTGCACCTGGAATACCTGACCAGGGACCTGCGCCGGCTCACCGACGTGCGGGTGCACTGCTTCGGCGCACCGCGCTCGGAGCCGGGCGTGACGGCCTACCCGGAGCCGGCCGAGCTGGCCGGTGCGAACGCCGCGCTGCGCACCATGGGGGTGAACCTGGCCATGGCCGACGGCTGCGCCGGGTCGAGCATCGTGCACAGCCACACCTGGTACGCGAACTTCGCCGGCCACACCGCGAAACTGCTGCACGGCATCCCGCACGTGCTGACCACACACAGCCTGGAGCCGCTGCGGCCGTGGAAGGCCGAGCAGCTCGGCGGTGGGTACGCGCTGTCGTCCTACTGCGAGCGTACGGCGATCGAGCACGCCGACGCGATCATCGCGGTCAGCGCCGGGATGCGGCGGGACGTGCTGAAGGCGTACCCCTCGGTGAATCCCGACAAGGTGCAGGTCGTCTACAACGGGATCGACACCGCACTCTACGCCCCTGACCACGGGACCGACGTGGTGGATCGTCTCGGTATCGACCGCGGCCGGCCGAGTGTCGTCTTCGTCGGCCGGATCACGCGCCAGAAGGGGTTGCCCTATCTGATGCGCGCGTGTCGGGATCTGCCGCCCGAGACGCAGATCATCCTCCTGGCCGGCGCGCCGGACACTCCGGAGATCGCCGCCGAGGTCGCCGGCCTGGCGAAGGAGCTGCGGGACGTCCGGGATCCGAACGGCGTCATCTGGGTGCAGGACATGCTGCCCAAGAACGAGGTCATCCAGGTCCTCACGCACGCCACGGTCTTCGTCTGCCCGTCGATCTACGAGCCGATGGGCATCGTCAACCTGGAGGCGATGGCCTGCGAGACCGCGGTCGTCGCCACCGCCACCGGCGGCATCCCCGAGGTCGTGGCCGACGGCGAGACCGGCCTGCTGGTCCCGATCGAGCAGGTCGAGGACGGCACCGGCACCCCGGTCGACCCGGAGAAGTTCGTCGCCGACCTGACCGCCACGCTCACCCGGGTCCTCAACGACCCGCAGCTGGCCGAGCGGATGGGCCAGGCCGGCCGCCGCCGCGCGGTCGAGCACTTCAGCTGGGCCCGGATAGCCGAGGACACCCTCGACGTCTACCGGTCGGTGCTGTGACCGGGGTTCAACGTCTCCGCCTCGGACTGCTCCTGTCGGTCGTGCTGATCGCCGCGCTGGCGATCGGGGCGGGACTGGTCCGGGCGGCGTTCTACCAGGCCAGCGCGGCCCCGGTGATCCAGGGCGGTGCGCCGGCGGCGGCTCTCGCGCCGGCCGGGAGCCTCGGGCAGTGCGCCGGGCAGCCCGCCCGGGCGACGCGTGAGCTGCGCGGCATGTGGCTCACCACGGTCTACAACCTGGACTTCCCGAGCCGACCGGGACTCAGCGAGGACCAGGTCAAGGCCGAGTACGAACGGTGGCTCGACCTCGCCGTCGCGCAGAACCACAACGCGATCTTCGTGCACGTACGGCCCAGCGGCGACGCGTTCTGGCCGTCGGCCTACGCGCCCTGGTCGAACTGGCTCACCGGCCGCTTCGACGGGAAATCGCCCGGATGGGACCCGATGGCGTTCATGGTCTCCGAGGCCCACGCGCGGGGGCTGGAATTCCATGCCTGGTTCAATCCGTACCGGGGCACGCAGCCGGCCCCGAGCGGCGTCGGCACCGACGCCACCAAACTCGCGCCGAACCACCCTCTTCGCCTGCACCCGGAATGGCGGATCGCCTACCCGACCGGCAAGACCGGCCGTTTCTACTTCGACCCGGGAATCCCCGAGGCCCGCAAGTTCGTCGAGGACTCGATGCTCGAAGCCGTGCAGAAGTACGACGTCGACGGCGTTCACTTCGACGACTTCTTCTATCCGTACCCGGAAGGCAGCGACGAGGATTTCCCGGACGCCGCCTCCTTCAAGAAGTACGGTGCCGGGCAGTCGAAGGCCGACTGGCGCCGCGAGAACGTGAACACCCTGGTCCGCGAGATGCACGACCGCATTCAGCAGATCAAGCCGTGGGTGAAGTTCGGGATCAGCCCGTTCGGCATCTGGCGCAACCGCACCACCGATCCGAAAGGCTCGGCCTCCAGCGGCCTGGAGAGTTACGACGCCATCTTCGCCGACACCCGGAAATGGGTGCAGAACGGCTGGCTCGACTACATCGCGCCGCAGCTGTACTGGACGATCGGATTCGACAAGGCCGACTACACCACCCTGCTGAAATGGTGGACGTCGCTGGTCAAGGGCACGAAAGTCCAGCTCTACATCGGCATGGCCGACTATCGGGTCGGCGAATCGGGCGACTGGAGCAAACCGGCGATGCTCGATCGGGAGATGACCCTGAATCGACAGTACGGCGTCCAGGGCGAGATCCATTTCAGTGCCGCCCAGGTGCGCGGCGACAAACTCGGCGCCGTCACCCGGTACCGCAAGGCGCACTACGCGTCCCCGGCCCTGCTGCCCCGCCTCGACCGGCTCGCCGCGGCCGCCCCGCCGACCCCGCAGCTGACCACGGTCCGTAAGGACGCGTCGGGCAAACTGATCTTCGCGCAGAGCGGGCTGGAGAGCACGAACTGGGCGCTCTACCGCACCACCGGCGGGCCGGCCGAGCTCGTCGCCACCGGCCGCACCGGCACCGAGATCACCGACGCCCACCCGGCCGCCACCGGCACCTACTGCCTGAGCGCGGTCGACCGCAACGGCAACGAGAGCCCGCTCAGCCCGGGGTTGACCACGCCGGTAGCTTGATCGGATGTTCGGACGCACCGTAGTCAAATACGCTGACGATCTGGTCGCGGCGCACGCCGCCCGCGACGGCGACCGCTTCGCCAAAGCCGGTCAGGGCCTGGCCCGCACCGCCGCCAAGGCCGGCCCGGAGCAACTCGCCCAGGCCGTGAACCGGCTCGCGCCGCTGCTCGCCGAGATCAAGACCGGGGTGGGCGGCAACCTCGCCGGTCTGGTGGGCGGCCTGGTCGGCCTGGACGGCGACTTCCGCCCGGTCCTGCCGGTACTCACCGACCGGGCGATCGCCGTCCTCGGCGACGCCCTGCGATTCCCCGACGTGCTCGGCGCCGAGCCGCCCGACCCCGAGGACGAGTCCGCCATCGGCCCGGTCCTGGAAGGCCTCGCCCCCGAGAACCGGCCACTGGCCGAGGCGTGGTTCACCGCCGACGACTGGGTGCAGCCGGTCCTCTTCCTCAACCAGCGCAAAGACGTCCGCGCGGCTCAGCCCCGGCGCGACGAACTGACCGCGGCGGTCGCGGCGGCCGAAGAGGTGATCGGCGCCGCGCAGTGGCTGCACGGCCTGCTCCAGGTCCTCGACGACGAGACGCTGCTGGTCGTCGACCGGGCCTCCGGGCGCGCCTTCCGCGTCGTCATCTCCGGCCTCGGCGACAACTTCCAGCTGCACACCCTGCTCGCGGCCGGCCTGCCGCCCGAGATCCTGCCCGGTGCGGCGCCCAGCCCGGTGGAGATCGCCGCCGCGACGACCGGCAACCCGCAACCGCCCGGCGGCATCAGCGGCAACGTCAACCTGGTCGACGCGTTCGGCGCGTGGATCTGGAACGAGGGGCGCCCGGCCGACATCCCCCACCTCGACGGCGTCCGCGTCGTGGTGATCGACCCGCCGCCGTACGCCCGCAGCTGGAACACCGGGCGCGG
This sequence comes from Actinoplanes sp. HUAS TT8, assembly GCF_051380535.1. Classification (NCBI taxonomy): domain Bacteria; kingdom Bacillati; phylum Actinomycetota; class Actinomycetes; order Micromonosporales; family Micromonosporaceae; genus Actinoplanes; species Actinoplanes sp. HUAS TT8. The sequence goes on from NZ_CP195646.1 coordinate 1,554,466, forward strand.
CTACCCGCTGATGGTGCCGTCGCTCCAGGTCACCGGCGAACTCCCGCCGGCCGAGGCGGCCGAGCTGGCCGCGAAGATCAAACCTTCCGGTCGCTGAGGGTGCTCAGGGCTTGAGGCCCACGGCGCAGTACACGTCGAGGGCCTCCGGTTCGGGTCCGGGCTCGGGCCGCCAGCGCGAGGTCGGGACCAGGCCGGGATCGAGCAGCTCCAGGCCCTCGAAGTAGCCGCCGATCTGCTCCGGCGTGCGAAGTTTGTACGGGTGGCCGCCCTCGTCGGCCACCCGCTGACTCTCCACACTCCGCACGCTGGTGCTCGTGCCGTCGCTCACCACCAGGTAACTGCCCGACGGCACGGCGGCGAGCAACCGCCCGACGATCGAGCGTGCCTCCGCGTAGTCGGCGACATTGCCCAGGATGCCGATCATCGTCAGCGCGACCGGCCGGCCCAGATCGAGCGTCCGGGCGGCCTCGGTCAGGATGCGTTCCGGATTTTCGACATCGGCATCGACGTACGAGGTTGTGCCCTCGGGCGAACTGGTCAGCAGCGCCCGGGCGTGGGCGAGAACGAGCGGGTCGTTGTCCACGTAGACGACCCGGGCGTCGGGCGCGGCCCGCTGCGCGACCTGGTGCGTGTTGTCGGCGGTGGGCAGGCCGGTGCCGATGTCCAGGAACTGCCGGACACCCCGCTCGGCGGCCAGCAGCGTGACCGCCTGAGCGAGAAACCTCCGCTGGGCCTGCGCGACCGCGGCGATGGCCGGGTTCGCCGAGCGGAGCGCCTCCCCCAACTCCCGATCGACGTCGAAGTTGTCCTTGCCGCCGAGCAGGTAGTTCCACACCCGGGCACTGCTCGGCCGGGTCGTGTCGATCGCAGGCTCAGTCATCGGTGTTCTCCTCACACGAGGCAGCCGTCAGCCGGTGATCCTAGAGAACATCCATCTACTTCCATGGGGTGTCGCGGTGCCGACACGCCTGCCGTCCGGCGTTGACCGTTGATCCCGGCCCGCGGTCCCTGATCTTGACGCGGCTGCGGCGATGCCGATCGCGCTGCCTCATGCGGCGGTCGCGAGAAATTCAGCGCTCGTGCAGATCGTCCAGGTAGATGGCGGTGGCGTCGTCGTGGGGTTTGGCTCGGGGCCAGCGTTCGCCGGTCGGGTCGGAGAGTTCGGCGGCGCGGGTGCGGCGCAGGACCTCCTCCGGCCCGCCCGACGCAAGCCCGCCCGACGCAAGCCCGCCCGACGCAAGCCCGCCCGACGCAAGCCCGCCCGACGCAAGCCCGCCCGACGCATGCCTGCCCTGAGCAAGGCTGGGGGAAGCAACTGTGGCCGGGTCGTGCTGGGTCGCGGCGGGGCCGGTCGAGGCGAGGGTGGCCCAGAGGCTCGACCAGGTTTCCAGGCCGAACGTGTCGACCAGGCGGGTGGCGCCGTCGCTGAGCAGGGCGATCGAGCGGGCCACGGCCGAGCCGGTGATCGCTTCGGTGGCCACTGACGGGTCGGCGGACGCCACCCAGTAGCGGCCGGGGCGGTTGCGGTGCTCCAGGGTGGCGCGGACGAACGCGCGCCGGGCCTCGGCATGTTCCGGGGTGCCGTTGCGCAGGCTGTCCATGGTGGCGCGGTAGCGGTTGCCGACGGCCTCGACGCGCGGATCGGTGAGGACTTGCGGGGACCCTGATGCCGTACTCAACAGAAGCACCGAATCGGCCAGGATCAGGTATTCCACGGCGGGACCGGTGAACCTGGTGATGATCACGGTGGCGCTGGGGGAGCCGGGATCGGTCAGGTCGCAGGTGTCCCGGTGGGCGTCGGCGGTCGCGGTGATGGCCGACGCGAGCACCGCGGGCAGCGGGTCGTCGGCCAGGCGGGCGAGGATCGCGGTGCCGAGGTGGCGGGTGAACCAGGCCACGCCGTGGCGGCAGCCGTTGGCCAGGTCGGCCGCGCCGGCGCCGTCGAGCAGCACCGCCGCGTCCGGGGTGACCGCCGCGAAGTCCTCGTTCGGGCGGTCCGGTGACGCCGGGAGCGTGGCCAGCCGCGCCCGCATGGACGGTCAGGCGACCTGGCAGTAGAGCTTGCGCCGCGACCGGGCCAGCCCCGCGACCGCGTCCAGGATTTTGCGGGCCTGGGCCGGGTCGAGGGTTTCGCCGTCCTTGGCGCGGGCGGCGACCCAGCGGCGGGTGATGTCGGCCAGACCGGCCGGGTCGGTCGCGGCCAGGGCTTTGGTCAGGGCCGGCAGGAAGCTGAGGATGATCGGCGATTCCTCGTCGTTGACCTGCTCGGGCCCGTCGATGTCGTCGAGTGATCGGTCGAGGAGCAGCGATTCCCATTCCTCGAGGGACGCGAAGACGTCGAAGTTCCCGAACTCGGCCTTGTCCCGGCCGGGCCCCTGGTCTTCCGCGGCGTCGTCGTTGGCGGCGGTGTAGAACGTGATGATCGTGCTCATGCTTCAGCCGGTGACCTTGCCGTCGGCCACCTCGAGGTGGCGGTTCGTGGCGACCGCGGACAGCATCCGGCGGTCGTGGGTGACCAGGAGCAGGGTACCGGTGTACGACGTGAGCGCCGACTCCAGCTGTTCGATCGCCACCAGGTCGAGGTGGTTGGTGGGTTCGTCGAGGACGAGCAGGTTCACCCCGCGGGCCTGGAGCAGGGCCAGCGCGGCCCGGGTGCGTTCGCCCGGGGAGAGGGATTCGGCCGGGCGGGTCACGTGGCCGGACTTGAGGCCGAACTTGGCCAGCAACGTCCGTACGTCCGCGTCGTTCCACGTCGGCACGGCGTCGCCGAACGCCCGGGCCAGCGACGACGTCCCGAGGAAGAGCCCGCGCGCCTGGTCGACCTCGCCGACCACGACGCCCGGCCCGAGGTGCTGCGAGCCGGAGTCCACCGGGAGCCGGCCGAGCAGGGCCGCGAGCAGCGTGGACTTGCCGGAGCCGTTGGCGCCGGTGATGGCCACCCGGTCACCCCAGTCGATCTGCAGGGTGACCGGCCCGAGGGTGAACGAGCCCCGGCTGATCCGCGCGTCCCGCAAGGTTGCCACGACCGCGCCGGCGCGCGGCGCGGCGGCGATCTCCATGCGCAGTTCCCACTCCTTGCGGGGTTCCTCGACCACGTCGAGGCGCTCGATCATCTTCTCGGTCTGCCGGGCCTTGGCCGCCTGCTTCTCACTGGTCTCGCCGCGCTGCGCCTTGGCGATCTTGTCGTTGTCGGGTGCTTTGCGGCGGGCGTTGCGCACGCCCTTCTCCATCCAGGCGCGCTGCATCCGGGCCCGTTCGAGCAGGTCGTCCTTCTTGTCGGCATACTCCTCGAACTGCTCGCGCGCGTGGGTTCGCGCCCGCTCCCGTTCCTCGAGGTAGGAGTCGTAGCCACCGCCGTACAGATGGATCTGTTGTTGATGAAGATCCAATTCAAGGACCTTGCTGACGGTACGGGCGAGGAACTCCCGATCGTGGCTGACCACGACGACGCCGGCGCGCAGCCCGTCGACGAACGTCTCCAGACGGGCCAGGCCGTCCAGGTCGAGATCGTTCGTCGGCTCGTCCAGCAGGTAGATGTCGTAGCGGCTGAGCAGCAGCGACGCCATGCCGGCGCGCGCCGCCTGGCCGCCGGAGAGCGCGGTCATCGGCAGGTCGAGGTCGAGCTTGAACTCGGTGGCCAGCGGCGCGGCCCGTTCGTCGAGGTCGGCGCCGCCCAGGTCGAGCCAGCGTTCCAGCGCCACCGCGTACCGGTCGTCGGCGCCCGCGGCCCCGGCCGCCAGCTCCTCGGCGGCCGCGTCCATGGCGGTCTGGGCTGCGGCGACACCGGTGCGCCGGGCCAGGAACTCCCGCACCGACTCGCCCGCGCGCCGCTCGCGTTCCTGCGGCAGGTAACCGATGTTGGCGGTGGGCGGGCTGAGCGCGACGCTTCCGCTCTCCGCCGGCAGAACCCCCGCCAAGGTACGGAGGAGCGTGGTCTTCCCGGCCCCGTTCACCCCCACCAGGCCGATCACGTCACCGGGCGCGACCACCAGGTCGAGACCGGTGAAGAGGCTGCGGTCGCCGTGCCCAGCGGCGAGTTCCCGGGCGATCAGTGTGGCGCTCATCAGGGCGCCATCCTACGCAGTGCACACACGGGAACCTTCATGACGGGCGGTCACCGGCCGATCACTCGTTCGTGACGAGGATGGCGTACGGGCGAGAGGCCGCATCCGCGATTCGCCGTGACTGGGCCATGCTCGCCGCGATCGCGGCGTTTCTGCTCTCCGGCGTGCTGCTTTTCGTCCTCGACGACCCCAACGCGCAGGTACGGATCTTCTGGCTGGCCCAGCCCCCGCTGGACCTGCTCCTGTGCTATTCGTCGTGGCGCGTCTTCCGGGTCGCCAAGCACCCGGTCCGGCGTTTCTGGCGGCTGATGGGCATCGGCTCGTCGCTGTTCCTGTTCGGCGACACCGCGCAGGCCGCGATCTCGATGACCCGTCACGACCAGTGGTCGACGGCCGGCGGCACGATCCAGTCCACCTGCTTCGCGAGCGGCCTGGCCCTGATCATCATCGGGATGCTGATCCACCCGCACCCGAGCCGCACCCGGCGCGAGTCGCTGGCGTTCTGGCTGGACTCGGCCACGGTCCTGGTCGGTGGCGTCGTGGTCGCCTGGTGTTTCCTGGTCAACCCGGCCGACACGGACCAGAGCGCCAGCCTGATCGGCGCGCTCGCCGGCGGCGCGGTCGCGCTCACCTCGTCGTTCGCGACGGTGAAGATGGTCCTGTCCGGCAACGCGCCGATGAACAAGGCGGCCGCCGCCCCGATGATCATCTCGGCCATCGCCAGCAGCCTCGGCCTGTTCGTGGCCCCGCCCGGCGCCGACGGCTCGCTGCCCGCGTTCGTCTACCTGATCCGGTTGTCCCCGTCGCTGCTGATCGCGCTCGGCCCGCGGATCCAGGAACTCATCGCCCGGTTCGACGACGCGCCGTTCGGGTCGCGGCGGCGCAAGCCGTACAGCCTGCTGCCGTACGGCTCGATCGTGGTGGTCTTCCTGACCCTGGTCTACGCACTGCCCCACGAGTCCGGCGGCCCGGGCATGAACGCGCAGCTGTGGGGCGTCGTCGCCGGCTTCGGGGCGATCATCGCGCTGGTCGTGGCCCGCCAGCTGGCCGCGTTCCACGACAACACCCGCCTGATCGACCAGCTCGACACCACGCTGACCGAGCTGCGCGAGCACGAGCAGCGGCTGCGCCACCAGGCGCTCTTCGACGAGCTGACCGGACTGGCCAACCGCACGCACTTCCGCGAGGAGACCACCTCCGCGCTGGAGGCCGCCGAGGCCCACCCGGGCAGCGTCGCGCTGCTGCTGGTCGACCTCGACGGGTTCAAGGCGGTCAACGACACCCACGGCCACCAGGCCGGTGACCTGCTGCTGGCCGGGGTCGCCGAGAAGCTGCGCCAGTCGGTGCGCTCGGGTGACCTGGTGGCCCGGCTCGGCGGCGACGAGTTCGCCGTGCTGCTGCGCGAGTGCACGGTCCGCGACGCCGAGCAGACCGCCCAGCGCATCCTGCGGTCGATGGCCGACCCGATCGACGTGGGCGGCGTCCAGGTCCGGGCCGGCGCCAGCATCGGCATCGCCTGCGCCGAGGAGCGCGACGACGTGCGCACCCTGCTGCACGACGCCGACATGGCCATGTACGCGTCCAAGCACCAGGGCAAGGGCACCTGGAACCGCTTCGAGGCCGGGATGGTCCTCAGCCCATCGGCACCGCCCGGCCGCTGACCCGGACCCCGGGCGAACCGGCGACCAGCCGCACCGTGATCCGGCTCGGGCGGCCCATGTCGTCGCCCTGCCGCAGGTGCAGCACGGCGTCGTCGGCGACCAGGCCGAGCCCGCGCAGATAGCCGCCGAACGCCGCGGCCGCCGCGCCGGTGGCCGGATCCTCGTAGACGCCGCCGACCGGGAACGGGTTCCGCACGTCGAACGTGTCCGGCCCGTCACGGAACACCAGCTGGACCGTGGTCCACCCGCGCCCGGTCATCAGGGCCTTCAACGCCGGCACGTCGTAGTCCAGGCCGGCCAGGCGCTCGCGGCTCGTCACGGCCAGCACCGGATGGTACGCACCGGCGTAGGCCACCCGCGGCGGAAGCTCCGGGTCCAGCTCGCCGGCGTCCCAGCGCAGCGCGCCCAGCAGCGCGGCCAGATCGGCCTCGGGCAGCTCCGCGACGGCCGGCGGGACACTGGTCAGCGTGGCCGTCCCGGACGTGTCGACCGTCACCGGCACCTCGCCCGCGTTGGTGACGAACAGGTGATCACCCGGGCCGAGCGCGACCGCCGTCGCCACCGTGGCGTGCCCGCAGAACGGTACCTCGGCCAGCGGGCTGAAATACCGCACCCGATACCGGTCACCGTCCCGCTCGGTGACGAACGCGGTCTCGGAGTAGCCCAGCTCAGCGGCGATCTCCAGCATGCGCGGGTCGGTCAGCTCGGAGGCGTCCAGGACCACACCGGCCGGGTTGCCTCCGGCCGGGGAATCGGTGAATGCCGCGTACCTCTCAATCATGGAACTCAGCGTGCCGCGCGGCCGCGACCGCGGGCAAAAGCCAATCTCGCGGCCCTGGCCGCGTTCCCGATCACAGTCGCCGGTTGTCACCTCCGCGGAGTAGCGTTCCAGCGGTGACAGAGGGTCCTACCGCGATCATCTTCGAACCTCCCGCCGACCTGCCGCGCACCCTGGGCGAGCTGCGAGCCTCCGGGCACGAGTTCCGCACCGTCAAGGAGGAGCTGCGCGACAACCTGCTCCAGAAGTTACGCACCGGCGAGACCCGCTTCCCCGGGATCGTCGGCTACGACGACACCGTCCTGCCCGAGGTCGAGCGGGCCCTGCTCGCCGGCCACGACATGGTCCTGCTCGGTGAGCGCGGCCAGGGCAAGACCCGCCTGATCCGCGCCCTGACCGGGCTGCTGGACGAGTGGACGCCGTTCATCACCGGGTCCGAGCTGCACGAACATCCGTACCATCCGCTCACCCCGGCCATCCGCCGGCTGGCCGCCGAGACCGGCGACCTGCTGCCGATCTCCTGGCTGCACCGCTCGGAGCGGTATGGCGAGAAGCTGGCCACCCCGGACACCAGCGTCGGCGACCTGATCGGCGACGTCGACCCGATCAAGGTGGCCGAGGGCCGGGCCCTGGGCGACCCCGAGACGATCCATTTCGGTCTCGTCCCGCGCACCAACCGGGGCATCTTCGCCGTCAACGAGCTGCCCGACCTGGCCGAGCGCATCCAGGTGTCGCTGCTCAACGTCCTGGAGGAGCGCGACATCCAGGTCCGCGGCTACCAGCTGCGCCTGCCGCTCGACATCCTCCTGGTGGCCTCGGCCAACCCGGAGGACTACACCAACCGGGGCCGGATCATCACCCCGCTCAAGGACCGTTTCGGCGCCGAGATCCGCACCCACTACCCGGTCGACCTGGAGCTGGAGACGGCCCTGGTCCGGCAGGAGGCGGCGCTCGTCGCGGCCGTCCCCGAGCACCTGATCGACGTGATCGCGCGGTACACCCGGGCCGTCCGCGAGTCGTCGTCGGTCGACTCGCGCTCGGGCGTCTCGGCCCGGTTCTCGATCGCCGCCGCCGAGACCGTGGCCGCGTCCGCGCTGCGCCGGTCCGGGCTGCGCGGCGAGCGCGAGGCGGTCGCCCGGATCTGCGACACCGTCTCGGTCACCTCCACCCTGCGCGGCAAGGTCGAGTTCGAGAGCGGGGAGGAGGGACGGGAGACCGAGGTCCTCGGGCACCTGCTGCGGGTCGCCACCGCGGAGACGTTCCGGGCCCGGCTGGCCGGCCTCGACCTGTCCGGGTTCACCGACCTGGTCGCCGAGGGCGCCATCATCGAGACCGGTGACCTGGTCAGCGCCGACGAGCTGCTGGCCCAGATCGGCACCGTGCCCGGGCTGGCCAAGGTGCTCGAACGGCTCGGGCTCGGCGACGCGCCCAGCCCCGGGCAGGCCGCCTCCGGCATCGAGTTCGTGCTGGAAGGACTGCATCTGACGCGACGGCTCGCGAAGGAGCTGACCGACGACGGCCGCACCATCTACGGGAGCTGAGAATGGCTCGTAACGTCTTCCGGTACGGCGCGTGGCGGGACGGGCCCGACCCGCTCGCGCCTCCCTACGACGTACGCGCGGCCGTCGACGAGATGGGGGAGCGGGTCATGCAGGGCGACAGCCTGCGTGACGCGCTCCGCGACCTCATCCGGCGTGGGCCGCGGGACGGGCACGGGCTCGACAGCCTGCGGGACCGGGCCCGGCGGATGCGGCGGGACGCTCTGCGCCGCGGCAATCTGGACGGGGCCGTCACGCGGGCCCAGCAGATGCTCGACCAGGCCCTGGCCACCGAGCGGGACACCCTCGCGGCCCGGGACGACATGGACGCCCGCTTCAACGAGTCCGTCCTGGACAACCTGCCCCGGTCCACCTCGCAGGCCATTTCGGAACTGTCCGAGTACAACTGGGCCTCGCCGGAAGCCCGCGACATCTACCAGCAGATCCTCGACGGCTTGAAACGCGAAGTCGTCGAGCAGCGTTTCGCCGGCATGCGCAACGCGCTGCAGAACGGTGACTTCTCGGACGTGTCGGCGATGGTCGGTGACCTCAACCAGCTGCTGGAGAAACACGCCCGCGGCGAGGACACCGACGACGCGTTCCGCGACTTCATGGACAAGCACGGCCGCTTCTTCCCGGACAACCCGCAGAACATCGACGAGCTGATCGACTCCCTGGCCCGCCAGGCCGCCGCGGCCGAACGACTGATGCGGTCCCTGAGCCCGCAGCAGCGCGAGGAACTGCAGAACCTGATGGACCAGGCCCTCGGCGACGGCCCGCTCCGGGGTCAGCTGTCCGAGCTCACCGACAATCTCAAGGCGCTGCGGCCGGGCATGAACTGGGGCCGCGGCGAGCGCATGCGCGGCGGCGAGAATCTCGGCTACGGCGATGCCGCCGAGGCACTCGGCGAGATCGGCGACCTGGACGAACTGATCGACCAGCTCGGCCAGGAACACCCGGGCGCCACCCTGGACGACGTCGACGTGGAAGCGGTGGAGCGCCAGCTCGGCCGGTCCGCCGCCGACGACCTGCGCCGGCTGCGCGAGCTGGAGCGGGAGTTGCGCCGCGAGGGCTGGGTGGAGCGCGACGACGACGGGCTCACCCTGTCGCCCAAAGCGCTGCGCCGGCTCGGCCAGACCGCCCTGTCGAGGATCTTCCACGACATCGCCGGCAAACGCGGCGAGCACGACATGCGCGACGCGGGCGCGGCCGGCGACCTGATCGGGTCGTCCCGGCGCTGGGAGTTCGGCGACGACCAGCCCCTGGACGTGGTCCGCACGCTCGGCAACGCGGTCCGCCGCCGCGCCGGCACCCCGGGCACGGCCACCCTTCCGGTGCGGCTGGCCCCGGAGGACTTCGAGGTCGCCGAGACCGAGCGGCGCGCGTCGGCGGTCGTCGCGCTCTGCGTCGACCTGTCCTACTCGATGTACGCCGACGGCCGCTGGGGCCCGATGAAACAGACCGCCCTGGCCCTGTCGCACCTGGTCGCCACCAAGTATCCGCAGGACGCGCTGCAGATCATCGGCTTCGGGAAGTACGCGGTGTCGCTCTCCCAGGGCGAACTCGCGGCGATCGAACCGACCATGGAGAAGGGCACGAACCTGCAGCACGCCCTGAAACTGGCCGGCCGGCACCTGCGCCGGCACCCCGGCGCCGAGCCGGTCGTCCTGGTCGTCACCGACGGTGAGCCGACGGCCCACCTGGAGGACGGCGGCGAGGCGATGTTCTGGTGGCCGCCGCTGCCGGAGACGGTCCAGGCCACGGTCCGCGAGGTCGACCTGCTCACCCGGTACGGCGCCACGATGAACGTGTTCATGCTCGGCGACGACCCGGGCCTGCAACGCTTCATGGACGCCGTGGCCCGGCGCAACGGCGGCCGGGTGTTCAGCCCGGACGCCGCCGAGCTCGGTCGTTACGTGATCGACGACTACGTCCGGGCCCGCCGCGGCCGGCGCTGAGTAGTCACCCCCGCAGCGTCTCCGACGGCGAGACGTTGTACCGCTCCCGGTAGGCGGCGGCGAACCGGCCCAGGTGCGTGAACCCGTAGCGGTACGCCACCTGGGCCACCGTCGTCGCCCCCGGATCAGCGGCCCGCAGACTGTCGTGGACCATCGACAGTCGCAACTGCTTGAGGTATGTCATCGGCGGCATACCGACGTACCGGGCAAAGCTCTGCTGCAGTGCCCGCGAACCCACCCCGGCGATGTCGGCCAGATCAGCCACCGTGAACGGGCGACCCGGCTGCGCGCGCATCGCATCCACCACCCGCCGGATCGCCCCCGGCGCGGCCAGCGCCGGACTCTGCCGGTCGAGCGGCCCCCGATACCGATGATCGGTCGACAGCAGCAGGCCCGTGACCAGCGCCTCCTTCATCCGGGCGCCGATCATCGGATGCGCGGTCAACCCCTCCGGCCCGCTGACGTCGTCGGTGATCAGCCGGGCCAGCCGAGCCCAGCTCGCCCCGGGACCGCGCCGGATGTCCAGCTCCGGCCCCAGATCGACCGGGCCGCGCACCGGCCGGTCCAGCAGCCGTTCCAGCTGCGTCTCCAACTCGGCCCGGCCGATCTTGACAGCCAGGATCCGGCAGTCACCGTCCCAACTGTCCACCACCGTGTCGCCGACCGGCCCGAACACCGCCGCGCTGCGCCCGGCCCGGACCCGATGCGGCTTGTCCCGCCCCTGATGGAAGGCGAGCGCGCCGGTCAGCGGCAGGTTCACGTGATAGGCGCCGAGCTCGCCGGCCCGCACCCGCACGTCCACCCCGAAATCGAGGTCGCCGAGCATGACCGCCTTGCAACCGCCGACCGCGAACCGCGCCGTCCAGCCCGGGGCCGGGCGTAACACCTCGACGTCGAGCGCGTAGAAGGCCTTCCGCAGAATGTCCCGCGCCGCGTCCACGTCGCTGATCTGATGAGTCTTCGCGTGCACGCTCAACAGCTTGACCCGTCAGTTGACACTGCGCCAACCCGTGTTGAATGTGCCTCACCGTGCCCGGCCGGGCGATTTGTCCACCGTCAAGCGGTGTATCGGGCCGCGGCCGCACCACTGAGCAGACCGGCCGGCAACCGGCGTCCACAGACCACCATCAGCAGGTCCTGGGCCCGGCCACGCACCGGCTCACCCTCACCGAACGCCCACTCCAGGTCGGTCGCCACCAGCCGTACGCCGGATAGATCGGTGCCGAAATAGCCGATGCTGCGTGGGGACATGCCGCCGAGCACCACCGACATCCGGCCGGTCGGAACCAACCGTTCCGGGAACAACGCAAGGGTGATGTCCAGGCCGTGGATCACATCGTGCGACAGCGCCCCGGCCGCCCCACCACCCGGCGGCGACCACGGATGCCCCACGTTGTCCCGCACCGCCGCGACCAGCTCGTCCCCACCCAAGCGGGCCGCATCCCGCCGCGCCGCCCGATCCGCCAGCCGATCGAAGTTCCCCCGCGCCCGCACCAACTCCAGGAAGAACCGCGGCGCCGGCGTGCGGAACGGATAGGTGATGTGCGCGACCACCTCACGCACCCGCCACCCCGCACACAACGTCCCGGCGTCCCACTGCTCCGGCGCCAGGCCGGCCAGCAGCTCACCCAACTCGGTCCGCTGGGCCTCGATCTCCGCACGCACGTCCGTCTCCATCGTCGTCCCTCCTCAGGCGCCTGCGGCGCACTTCGCAAGGAGATACGGCGCCGGGTCCGCCGATTAATCGGTCCCTTTCCCCGGTACGGCGATTCCTTCGCGCCCGCCGAGCCGCCCGCGACCCCCGGCCCACTCCCGCCGGCCCCGCGCCTCGCCCCCTCAGCTGGTGCTCACGGCTGTCCCGAGGCCTCTCAACCAGCCCTCAGCACCAGCCCACCCCGGCGACCGTCCCCTCCGGGCCGTCGTGCCCCCAGCCGCTTCCGACCGGCGGCTGCTTCCGGGCGCGGGGGCATGTGTGTCGCGGGCGGGCCGCCGTACGGGAAAGGCGGTCTTGATGGTTAGGGTCGTCGCGTGGAGGACGCGCTGGCGGGGCTGCGGACGGAGCTGACCGGCTACTGCTACCGGATGCTGGGCTCGGGCAGTGACGCCGAGGACGCCGTCCAGGAGACGTTCGAGCGGGCCTTGCGCGCCTCGGAGCGCTACGACGCCGCCCGCGGTTCGGTGCGCACGTGGGTGTACCGGATTGCCACCAATGTCTGTGTCGATCTGCTGCGTGGCGCGGCGCGTCGGGCGTTGCCGATCGATCTGACCGTCCCGGGCCGGGCCGGGACGCCGTTCGGGGAGTTGTTGCCGCCGGGGGCGGAGGTGCGCCCGGTCCCGGATCAGTTGGTGCTGGATCTCGCGCAGGATCCGGCGGCGCTGGTCGTGCAGCGGGAGAGTGTGCGCCTGGCGTTCGTCGCGGCGTTGCAGCACCTGCCGGCGCGGCAGCGGTCGGTGCTGATCCTGCGGGACGTGTTGTGCTGGCCGGCGGCCGAGGTCGCGACGTTGCTGGAGACGTCGTCGGCGTCGGTGACCAGCGCGTTGCAGCGGGCCCGGGCGACGTTGCGCACGGTGGGTCCGAGGCCCGGGGACGTGCTGGATCCGGCCGACGCGGGGCAGCGGGTTCTGCTGGCGCGGTATTGCGCGGCGTTCGAGAGTCACGACGTGGCCGGGCTGGTCGCGTTGTTGCACGAGGACGCCACCACGTCGATGCCGCCGTTCGCGTGGGGCCTGCGCGGGCGGGATCAGATCGGGCTGGCGATGGGTGCGCCGGGCGCGGCGTGTGTGGGTCACCGGATGGTGCCGGTGGCGGCGTCGGGGCAGCCGGCGTTCTGGCAGATGCGGCCGGACGGGGACGGGTTCGCACCGTTCGCCCTGGTGATGCTCGACATCGTGGACGGCCGGGTGGCCAACACCACGACCTGGCTGGAGGGGGAGTGGCCGTCGTTGTGGCCGCTGTTCACCCCGGAAACCTAGCCTCCTAGGACACATTAGCGGGTGTGGCGAGCGTGACTGCGCGGCGGCGGCCGGTAGGCAGATGGTTATAGTGCTCGGCGAGCGGCTGCGACAGGCATGTCGCACCACAGGGGGAGAGGAAGTCGTGGCGATGTCGCAGCAGCCTGCGCCGTCCATCGAGACCTCCGACCGGATCTTCACGATTCCGAACGTGATCAGTTTCATCCGGCTGCTCGGGGTCCCGCTCTTCCTCTACCTGCTGCTGGGCCCGCATCACGACGTCGCCGCGGTGATCGTTCTGGCCGTCGGTGGCACCACCGACTGGGTGGACGGCTACATCGCCCGCCGGATGAATTCGGTGTCCCGGCTGGGTGAGCTGCTCGACCCGTTCGCGGATCGGCTCTACATCCTGGCCACGCTCATCGGGTTCACCATCCGTGACGTCGTGCCGTGGTGGCTGACCGGTGCGTTGCTGCTGCGTGAGGTCGTGCTGGGCGTCGCCCTGCTGGTGCTGCGCCGGCACGGCTACGGTCCGCCGCCGGTGCACTACGTCGGCAAGACCGGCACGTTCGTGCTGCTCGCCGCGTTCCCGGTGATTCTGCTGGCCGCGGCCGTGCCGTCGATCGACGGTTGGGCGCAGCCGATCGGCTGGGGTCTGGCCTGGTGGGCGCTGGGGCTGTACTGGGCGGCGGGCGCGCTCTACCTGGCGCAGACCGCGCGCCTGCTGCGTGCCGATCGGGCCGGCCCGGGCACGCCCCGAGCGGTCGCGCCGTGAGCGCGGCGGCACCCGACGACAACCTCGAAACCGAAAAAACCGAAAAATCCGGATTTGGTACGGCGGTGACGGCGCAACCGGTGGAGTCGCAGTCCGAGAGCGCCCAGTCCGAGAGCGCGCAGTCCCAGACCGCGCAGCCGGTGACGGCGCAGCCCGTGAAGGCACAGCCGGTGACCCCGCCGACGTCCGGCGCGGGCGGCCCGGACCCGGACGGCACCGCGGCCGGCAAGCGCACCTACGGCCCCGACTTCCTCACCGCCCTGTTCCAGAACCCCCTGGATCCCGGGTACGCCGACGCCGCCGCCCGCCGGGCCACCGGTTACCGCCGCACCGGCACCCGCCGCACCGTGACCAAGGGTTTCGCCGCGCTCACCCTCATCGCGATCGGCTTCCTGCTGGTCATCGGCTACCAGCAGACGGTCGCCGACGAGCCCGGTCGCACCCAGGCCAAGGACGCCCTGATCAAGCAGGTCGAGTCCCGCCGCGAGCAGACCGAGCAGCTGCAGGTCCGGGCCGACGCGCTCGCCGACCAGGTCGACAAGCTGCGCGAGCAGGAGCTCGGCGGCGCCGCGATGGCCGGGATCGACAACCTGGAGGCGGCCGCCGGTCTGGCCGCGGTGCACGGTTCCGGTGCGCGGGTCCGGCTGGTCGACGGTCCGACGTCGGTGGACGCGGTGACCGGGGAGCGCAGCACGGAGGGCCGGGTCAAGGACACCGACCTGCAGCTGGCGGCGAACGCCTTGTGGGCGGCCGGGGCGGAGGCGATCGCGATCAACGGGCAGCGTCTGACCGCGACGTCGACGATCCGGCAGGCCGGTGAGGCGATCCTGGTCGACACGCGGCCGGTGACGACGCCGTACGAGGTGATCGCGCTCGGCCCGGATCATCTGGCCGACGATTTCCGTACGGGCTATGCCGGGAAGTTCTTCGAGAGTCTGGCGCAGACGTACGGCATGCAGTTCGATTCGGCCAAGGTCCGCAACGTCACCCTGGACGCGGCGCCGGAGCTGAAGCTGCGGTCGGCGTCGCCCAGCACCCCTCCGCCCGCTCCGTCGGGCGCCTCGTCCGTGGCCGGTTCCGGTGGGCCCTCGGGTCCGCCGTCGGCCGTCTCGTCGTCGGAAGGCGGCCGATGATCGCCGTTCTCGCCCTTGTCGCCGGTGTCCTGCTGGGCATCGTGTTCCACCCGTCGGTGCCGTTGGAGCTGGTGCCGTACCTGCCGATCGCGGTGATCGCCGCGCTGGACGCGGTCTTCGGTGGTCTGCGCGCGAAGTTGGACGGCATCTTCGACGACAAGCAGTTCGTGGTGTCGTTCATCTCGAACGTGCTGGTGTCGGCGCTGATCGTGTACGTCGGCGACCAGCTCGGCGTCGGCAGTCAGCTCTCGGTCGGTGTGGTGGTCGTGCTCGGCGTCCGGATCTTCGGTAACGTCGCCGCGATTCGCCGGCATCTGTTCCGGGCGTGACCGCCGGTACCGAGGGGCGCGGACGCTCGATTCGACCAGCCGGGCCGGACTACATGGGGACTCGATGACCGATCGCGAGGACAACGGCCGCGACCAGACGCCGCCGGGCTTCGAGCTGCCGACCGCCGGCCGCAAGCCGCCGGCCATCGACGTACCGGAGAAGGACGACAGCGGCCCGGAGGCGGACCGCCCGCGTCTGGACGCGGAGGACACTCGCCCGGGTGAAGCGGTCGTAAAGGAGATTTCGCCCACGTCACCCGTTCCGTCGATGCCCGACACGCCCGAGCCTGCTAGCCAAGATAGTGATCTTGACCGCAGCGGTGAAGAAGGCGGCGAGCCGGAGCCCAGGCCGGCCCGCAAGCGCCCGGCGCCCGCCGGCACGCTGATCTGGGTGCTGCTCGCGCTGCTCGGATTCACCCTCGTCGTGCAGCTACGCAGCAACGACGCGGACAGCGGCCTGTCCACCATGCGTCAGGAGGATCTGGTCCAGATCCTGAGTGACCTGGAGGCCCGGGACAGCCGCCTCAACACCGACATCGAAGGCCTTGAGCGTACGCGTCAGCAGCTCACGTCCGGTGTCGAAGGGCGCCAGGCGGCGCTGGAGGAGGCCGGCAAGCGCAGCCAGGAGCTGGGTCTGCTGGCCGGGACGATCGCCGGCCGCGGCCCCGGTCTGGACATCGCGCTGGACAAGGTGAAGGCGTCCGACGTGCTGAACACGGTGCAGGAGCTGCGCGGTTCGGGCGGTGAGGTGATGCAGATCAGCGGGTCGAACGGGACGTCGGTGCGGATCGTCGCGTCCACCTACTTCGTCGATGCGGCCGGTGGTGGCATCATCGCCGACGGTGACCGGCTGGCCGGGCCGTTCCGCCTGCTCGTGATCGGTTCTCCGGAGACGATGAGGACGGCGCTGCAGATCCCGGGCGGGGTGGTGGCGTCGGTGAAGAGCGACGGCGGTAGCGTGACCATGGACTCGCAAGCCATGGTCGAGGTGACCGCGGTGCGTAAGGCGACTGCGCTGCAGTACGCACGTCCGGTTTCGTGACTACGGAGGAAGTGTTGATTCCTGAGGATCTGCGGTACACCGCGGAGCACGAGTGGGTGGCCGGCGACGGCAGCGGCCCCGTGCGGGTGGGGATCACCCACTTCGCGCAGGATGCGCTCGGTGACATCGTCTACGTGCAGCTGCCCGAGGCGGGGACCGAGCTCGCCGCCGGTGAGTCGATGGGTGAGGTGGAGTCGACCAAGAGCGTGTCGGAGATCTACGCGCCGATCGCCGGCACCGTGGTCGCCGTCAACGACACGCTGGGTGACGAGCCCGAGCTGATCAACGCCGAGCCGTACGCGGCCGGCTGGCTGATCGAGATCGCCCCGGCCGACCCGGCCGCTGTCGAGGGACTCCTGGACGCCGCGGCGTACCAGGCGCTCACCGAGAGCTGAGGGCATCGACCCGGATCTTCCGGCTCACCCGCGAGTCTGGTTGCCCTGCGATATTGGCGCTGACTAGGCTCGCGGGGCACATGTAGAACTGTTATTCCTTTGAAACCGTCCAACCAACCAAGATAGTCGTGCGTCGGGCCTTATGGCCTCGGCGAGGTCGTGACATCACGACCTTGCCGGTCGAGGCGACGACCAACTGATCCGTGAGGTGGTCCGATGACGCGCCCAGACGACGAGTTCCCCCCACTCGACGTCACGTCCACGCTGAACCTTGGCGCCCTTGACGAGGTGCTCGAGGGGCCCGAGACCGACGTGGTGCCTGCCCGGATGTCCGGCAACCTGCCGCCCGGCATGGCTCTGCTGGTGGTCCGCCGCGGGCCGAACGCCGGTGCCCGGTTCCTGCTGGACCACGACGTGACGACCAGCGGACGGCACCCGGACAGTGACATCTTCCTGGATGACGTGACGGTTTCCCGCCGCCACGCCGAGTTCCACCGCGACGGGGGCGTGTTCACCGTGCGCGACGTCGGTTCGCTCAACGGTACGTACGTGAACCGTGAGCGGGTCGAGGCGGCGACGCTGAGCAACGGCGACGAGGTCCAGATCGGCAAGTTCCGTCTGGTGTTCATCGCCGGCCCGCGGCCGGAGGGCGAGGGCGGCCGGGCGTGAACCCGTCGGGGGCGGCCGCACACGACCCGGGGGCTTCGCGTCCCCAGGCCGGGCGCGAGGGTGCGCTGATGAGCATCGGGGAGGTGCTGGCCCATCTGCGCACCGAGTTCCCCGACACCACGATCTCGAAGTTGCGGTTCCTGGAGGCGGAGGGTCTGGTCGACCCGCAACGCACCGCCTCCGGGTACCGCAAGTACTCGTGGAACGACGTGGCCCGGCTGCGGTTCGTGCTGACCGCCCAGCGGGATCAGTACCTCCCCCTGCGGGTGATCCGCGAGCAGCTGGACCGGATGGAGCAGGAGCCGGTGGTTCCGCAGCGCCCGACGCTGGTGGCGGTGGGCTCGCAGCGGGCCGCCGATCCGGCCGACGCCCGTATTCCGAAGGACGATCTGGTCGAGCGGACCGGTATCGACGAGGCGCTGCTGGCCGAGCTGGAGCAGATCGGCCTGGTCGTGGCCCGTCCACCGGGCTGGTACGACCCGGATGCGGTGATCATCGTGGAGGCCGTGGTGGGTCTCACCCAGTTCGGTCTGGAGGTGCGTCACCTGCGCGCCTTCAAGAACGCGTCGGACCGTGAGGTGGGCTTGTTCACCCAGCTTCTGGCGCCGATGGTCCGCCAGCAGGACCCGGCGGCCCGGGCGCGGGCCAGCGATACGGCCCGTGAGCTGCAGGCACTGTCGCAGCGGCTGCACGCGGCGCTGGTTCGCACCGGATTGCGCGGCGAACTCGGGCGTTGAAGCCGGTCCGGCCTACCCTGTGCGGGGTGTCCCGCGCGAGGCAGCCGGGCGGGGAGTGCGTGTACCGTGCAGGGTAAGGGGCGGGCCGTCTGGGGGCGGCGACAACAACGAACACGGAGGCGGCGGTGCGCGAGCTGAGCGTGGTCGGGGTCCGGGTGGAGCTGCCCAGTAACCAGCCGATCGTGTTGCTGCGAGAGGTCGACGGCGACCGGTATCTGCCGATCTGGATCGGCGCGGTGGAGGCGACCGCGATCGCCTACGAGCAGCAGGGTGTGAAGCCGGCCCGGCCGCTTACCCACGACCTGCTGCGCGACATCCTGGCGGCGCTGCAGCAGCCGCTCAAGGCGGTCGAGATCACCGAGCTGAAGGACAACGTCTTCTACGCCGACCTGCTGATCGGGGACAACCTGCGGGTGTCGGCGCGGCCGAGCGATTCGATCGCGCTGGCGTTGCGGGTGGGTGCGCCGATCCGGTGTGCCGACCAGGTGCTCACCGAGGCCGGCATCGTCATCCCGGACGAGCAGGAGGACGAGGTCGAGAAGTTCCGCGAGTTCCTCGACCAGGTGCGTCCCGAGGACTTCGCGGGCTGAAGCAGGACCGAAGCAGGGCCGAAGCAAGGCTGAGGCAGGACCGAAGCAGGGCTGGAGCAATTTCGGGGGTTTCCGTCCCCGGCGCCGGGTTCGTGGCGTGTGCCGCGCTCGAAGACCGGCGCGCGACGCGGCAGAAGTGTCGAAAGAGGCGGAAAACCCCCGGACGCGCCGGAGAGTAACGGCGTGTCGGCGTGTCGCTCGTCCGAACGCGGCGTGTCGTGCCGTTACCTCCATGTTTCACCCGTGACTGAGATATACGCTCGTGAAGTCCAGGTGAACCGGCACCGCCCAGATTAGTTGATCATGGGCAGCGGGGAGGTAGTCGCGTGCACGAGCAGCCTCTTGAAGGCCCACTCGTCGGCGAGGACGGCTCGGTCGGCTATCGCGGAGTGACGGCTTGTCAGGCGGTGGGGATCTCCTACCGTCAACTCGACTACTGGGCGCGCACCACCCTCGTGGTCCCCAGCGTGCGGGACGCCTCCGGCTCCGGCACGTCGCGTCTCTACTCCTTCCGCGACCTGGTCGTTCTCAAGGTCGTCAAGCGACTCCTGGACGCCGGGGTCTCGCTGCAGAACATTCGCCGCGCCATCGACACGCTGCGCTCGCACGGTGTCGAGGACCTGGCCGGGATCACCCTGATCTCGGACGGCACCACGGTCTACGAGTGCCGCTCCCCGGAGGAGGTCGTCGATCTGCTGCAGGGCGGCCAGGGTGTGTTCGGCATCGCCATCGGTGGCGCGTTCAAGGAGATCCAGGGTTCGCTGTCGCACCTGCCGGGCGAGCCGGCCGCGCCGCAGCCGGTGGACGAGCAGCCCGAGGAGCCCGCGGCCGGCGACGAGCTGGCGGCCCGCCGGGCCCGGAGACGAGCCGGCTGATCCTGACCCCGGAACGACGGCCGGCGCGATCCACGAGGAACAGGCAAGGCGAGAACTGACCAGCATGCTTGCAGATCCTGATCAACACGAGGTCATCCAGGTCCGCGGGGCCCGCGAGAACAACCTTCGCGACGTCTCGCTGGACATTCCGAAGCATCAGCTCACGGTGTTCACCGGGGTCTCCGGGTCGGGCAAGTCGTCGCTGGTCTTCGGGACCATCGCGGCCGAGTCCCAGCGGCTGATCAACGAGACGTATTCGACGTTCGTCCAGTCGTTCATGGGCAGTCCGGCCCGGCCGGACGTGGACGCGCTGCACAACCTGAGCGCGGCGATCGTGGTCGACCAGGAACGGATGGGCGCCAACGCCCGTTCGACGCTGGGAACGGTCACCGACGCGTACACCATGTTGCGGATCTTGTTCTCTCGTCTTGGTCTTCCGAGTGCCGGCAGCGCGCTGGCCTACTCGTTCAACGCCGAGGGCATGTGCCCGGCGTGCGAGGGCCTGGGCCGGGTGTCCAGCATCGACGTCGACGGCCTGGTGGACCGGGACAAGTCGATCAACCAGGGCGCGATCACCGTCCCGAACTTCACCGTCGGCGGCTGGTACGTGCGCGGCTTCGCCGACTCCGGGATGTTCGACCCGGACAAGCCGCTGCGCGAGTTCACCGACCAGGAGTGGGACGACTTCCTGTACAAACCCGCGGTCAAGTTGCGGATCGCCGGGGTCAACACGACGTACGAGGGTCTGGTCCTCAAGGTCCAGCGAATGTACCTGTCGAAGGAGCGGGAGTCGGCCCAGCCACACATCCGCGCGTTCATCGACCGGATCGCCACGTTCACCACCTGCCCGGAGTGCGGCGGCGCCCGCCTCAAACCGGAGGTGCTGGAGTCCCGGGTGGCCGGGCGCAACATCGCCGAGTGCGCCGCGATGCAGGTCAGCGACCTGGTCGAGTTCCTGGCCGGTATCACGCAGCCGTCGGTGGCGCCGGTCGTGCGCAGCCTGCGGCACACCCTCGACTCGCTGGTCGAGATCGGGCTGGGCTACCTGTCCCTGGATCGCGAGTCGGCCACCCTGTCGGGTGGGGAGGCGCAGCGCGTCAAGATGGTGCGACACCTCGGGTCGTCGCTCACCGACATCACGTACGTGTTCGACGAACCGACCGTGGGCCTGCACCCGCACGACATCCAGCGGATGAACCGGCTGTTGCTGCGCCTGCGCGACAAGGGCAACACGGTCCTGGTCGTCGAGCACAAACCGGAGACGATCGCGATCGCCGACCACGTGGTCGATCTCGGTCCCGGCGCGGGGCCGGCCGGTGGCACGATCGAGTTCGAGGGCAAGCTGCAGGATCTGCGCGCGTCGGGCACGTTGACCGGCCGCTATCTGGCCCACAAGATCGGACTCAAGGCAACCTGTCGCGATAAATCCAGCACGCTGGCCATCCGCGGCGCCAACGCCCACAACCTGCGCGACGTCGACGTCGACATCCCGCTCGGCGTCCTCACCGTGGTCACCGGGGTGGCCGGCTCGGGCAAGAGCTCACTGATCTACGGCTCCCTGCCGAAACGCGACGGCGTCGTCATCGTCGACCAGTCCGCGATCCGCGGCTCCCGGCGCAGCAACCCGGCCACCTACACCGGCCTGCTCGACGCCGTCCGCACCGCGTTCGCCAAGGCCAACAAGGTCAAGCCCGCCCTGTTCAGCGCGAACTCGGAGGGCGCCTGCCCGAACTGCAAGGGCATCGGCCTGGTCTACATGGACCTGGCGATGATGGCCGGCGTCGCCAGCGTCTGCGAGGAGTGCGAGGGCCGCCGCTTCACCGCCCGCGTCCTGGAGTACGAACTGCGCGGCCGCGACATCAGCGAGGTCCTGGCCATGCCGGTCACCGAGGCCCTCGACTTCTTCACCGAGAAGACCGCGCGGACCATCCTGGACCGGCTCGCCGCGGTCGGGCTCGGCTACCTGACACTCGGGCAGCCGCTCAACACGCTCTCCGGTGGCGAGCGGCAACGTCTCAAACTGGCCGTGCGGATGGGCGGCGCCCCGGCCACCTACCTGCTGGACGAGCCGACCAGCGGCCTGCACCTGGCCGACGTCGACCAGCTGCTGTCACTGCTGGACCGGCTGGTCGACACCGGCAACACGGTGGTGGTGATCGAGCATCACCTGGCCGTGATGGCCCACGCCGACTGGATCATCGACCTCGGGCCGGGCGCCGGCCAGGACGGTGGTCAGGTCGTGTTCACCGGCACGCCGCACGAGTTGGTGGCCAAGGCGGACACCCTTACCGCGCAGCATCTCCGGGAGTACGTGAGCTGACCGTTTCCCCGGAGCCGGAGCCGGAGCCGGAGCCGGCGTCGGGACCGGGAATGCCGGCGGCTGAGTCGGCGTCGGGGCCGGGCAGCGGCGGCGCTTTCCGCACGGCCCGGCTCGCCGTTCCGGCCACGGCGGTGAGCAGCATGAACGCCGACAACGCCCAGATCGCCCCGATCGGCCCGACCCCGTCGAGCAGATACCCGGCGGCCAGCGAGCCGAGCGGCAGCACACCCCAGGACAGCGCCATGCCCGCGCTGTTCACCCGCCCCAGCAGCTCGTTCGGCACCAGGGTGACCGCGTAGGCGCCGATCACCACGTTCCACAGCGGCCCGACGAACGCGGTCGCGGCACCGATCAGACCGAGCTGCCAGGGCGCGCCGGCGACCGCGAACAGCGGCAGCAGCGCCGCCCACACCCAGTTCACCCCGATGATCACGGTGCGCGGCCGGACGTACTTGTGCAGGCGCCCGGCGGCGATCGCCCCGAGCAGCCCGCCGGTGCTGTAGACGCCCAGCATCAGGCCGATCGTCGCCGAGTCGGCGCCGCGCCGCGTGGCGAGGACCACCAGGACCAGGATGAGCGCCTGGAAGACCAGGTTGCTGGCGGCGACCAGCAGGATCCCGGCCCGGATCAGCGGAAAACGCCACACCCACCGCAGCCCTTCGGCGGCCGAACGCCACAGCGGTTCCCGCGGCGGGTTCTCGCTGTTCAGATCCCGGCGCACCCAGAGCAGCGCGACCGCCGACACCAGGTAGGTGACGGTGTCGATCAGAAACGGCCACGCGCGCCCGGCCGCGAACAGCAGGCCGCCCAGTGGGGGCCCGGCCAGGGTGGCGCCGCGGCTGCGGGCCTCGTTGTGCGCCATGGCGGTCGCCCGCTGCTCGGCCGGCACCACCCGGGGAAGGGCGGCCCGTTCGGCCAGACTGAAAAAGGCGAAGCACATTCCCTGTACGAACGTGACCGCGCACATCTGCGCCACGCTCAACCGTCCGAGCCAGATCGCCACCGGCACCGTGACCACGGCCAGGGCGGCGAGCAGTTCGCTGACGATCAGGATCCGGTGCCGGTTCCACCGGTCGACCAGTGCTCCCGCGGGCAGATTCCCGACCAGGAACGGCAGCGTCCCGGCGGCACCGACCAGTCCGGCGTCCCGGGCCGAGCCGGTCGTCGCGAGCACCAGCAGGGGCATGGCGGTGCTGGTGATCGAGGCCCCGAGCGCGGACACCATCTGCCCGGCCCACAGTGCGGTGAAGTCCCGGTTGCGCCACAGCGACACGCTCATCACCGCACCCCCGGGTTGGGGAACGCGTGGAACAGCACGGTGACGTACCGCGAGCCGGGGGAGCCCTCGCCCGGGCCGCGCTGCCACCGTTTCAGGAACTCGATGTACTCCTCGCCGAACTGCCGCAGCTCGTCCGGGGTCAGGTGCGTGCCGCCGTACGAGTGCATGACCGCCCGGCCCCACTCGCCGGACGACTCCCGGTCGCGCAGGTAGTCGTCCAGCTCCTGCCGCCCGCGGTCGAGCCACTGCCGGCCGAACTCCTCGGCGGCCGCGGCGACCGCGGGATCGTCGGTGCCGCGGGGCAGTCGCAGGTCCTGCGGGACGTCCCGCCAGAACCGGCGGCGCCCGGCCGAGCGGTCGGTGTCCTCCTCGATGAACCCGAACCGGGCCAGTTGCCGCAGGTGATAGCTGGTCGCGCCCCGGTCGGCGCCGAACTCGGCGGCCAGCTCGGCCGAGGTCGCCGGGCCCTCCCGCTGCAGCCGCGTCAGCATCTGCTGCCGCAGCGGGTGCGCGAGGGCCTTGAGCGAGTCCACGTCGAGAACCCGCGGTTTGTTCTCCGTCATACATGAGAAGATATCAATGCAAAGACTTCTTCTCAATACCGGTGTCGATATGAACGGCACCGGCGAGGGGCCGCGGGGCGGGAAAAAAGCGGCGCCGCCCGTCGGGGAGGGGGCGACGCCGCGGCTTCAGAAGGCCACCGGGATCGGCGCCGGTCGCGGGACGGTGATCGTCCGCTCCACGTTGATCGCGTGCCACAGGCAGAACATCGCCACCGTCCACACCTTGCGCGACCGGTCGGCCGTCCCGGCACGGTGCTCGGCCAGGAGGCCCCGCGCATATTCCAGGTCGAGCAGGTGGCCGGTCTGGGAGGTGGCCAGCAGATGATCCACCCAGTCGCCGATGGGGCCGCGGAGCCACAGCCGGGTCGGGGTCGGGAAGCCCAGCTTGGCCCGGTCGCGCACCGACTCGGGGACGATCCCGCGCATCGCCTCGCGCAGCGCCACCTTGGTCGACTTGGTGCCGTGCGGCAGTTTCAGCTCGGTCGCCAGGCCGGCCGCGGCCGCGTAGACCTGCTGGTCGAGGAAGGGCACTCGGAGTTCCAGGCTGTGCGCCATCGACATCCGGTCGGCCTTGACCAGGATGTCGCCGGTCAGCCAGGTGTGCAGGTCCACGTACTGCATCGAGGCGACCTCGTCCACGTCGGCGGTCTCCGCGTACAGGTGGGCGGTGATCGCGGTGTGCGGCTCGGCGGTGAAGCGCATCAGCCGCGCCTTCTCCTCCGGGTCGAAGATCCGCGCATTGCCGTAGTAGCGCTGCTCGATCGGGGTGGTGCCGCGCTCCAGGAACGAGCGGCCCTTGACCCCCTCGGGCAGCACGTGCGCGAGGTGTTTGAGGCCGCGCTTGACGCCGTCGGGCAGGCGTTCGACGCCGGCCAGCGACAGCGGCTCGCGATAGATCGTGTACCCGCCGAACAGCTCGTCGGCGCCCTCGCCGGAGAGCACCACGGTCACGAACCGGGACGCCGTGCGGGCCAGGAAGTAGAGCGGGATCAGCGACGGGTCGGCCACCGGGTCGTCGAGCAGCTGCACGATCCGCGGCAGCTCGGCCAGCACCTGCTCGTCGGTGACCACGGTCGGGGTCAGCGGGATGCCCAGCTGGTTCGCGGTGTCCTGGGCGATGTCGATCTCGGAATACCCGTCGGCGGCGAACCCGGCGGTGAACGCGTGGATGCCGGGCTGCGCCTCGGCGGCCAGTGCGGCGACCGCGGACGAGTCGACGCCGCTGGACAGGAACGTGCCGACCGGCACGTCGGCGTGCAGGTGCTTGCGGACGCTGGCCCGCAGCGCGTCCTGGATGGCCTGGTGCGCGACCTCCGGCTGCAGGCGCAGCGGCCGCAGCGACGGCCGGAACCAGCGGTGCTCGCGGACCCCGCCGCCCGGCGTCCAGATCAGCCGGTGGCCCGGCGGCAGCCGCCGGATGTGCCGGTGCAGGGTGAGCGGGTCGGGCACGTACTGAAACGTCAGGTAGTGCCCGACGGCGTCCCGGTTCAGCGCGGCGCCGGCCGGTGCGGCGAACGGGTCCAGGGCCTTGCGCTCGCTGGCCAGCCACAACCCGTCGGCGGTCTCCAGCAGGTAGAGCGGCTTGATGCCGAACGCGTCGCGGGCCGCGTGCACGGTGCCGGTCCGGTGGTCGTAGGCGACGAACGCGAACATGCCGCGCAGCCGGGGCAGCGCCGCCTCACCCCAGTAGTGGAACGCGGCGGCCAGCACCTCGGAGTCACCGTCGGTGGCGAACGTCGCGCCGTGCTCGCGGATCAGCTCGGCCCGCAGCTCCCGGTAGTTGTAGATCTCACCGTTGAACACCACCGACCAGCGGTCGGCGTAGTGCAGCGGCTGGACCGAGTGGTCACGGTCGATGATCGCGAGCCGGTTGAAGCCGAGCGCGTAACCGTCGCCGTACTCGATCTGGGTGTCGTCCGGACCCCGGTGCCGCATGCTCTCCAGCGCCGCGGCGAACGCCGCGGCCATCGACTCGTCCACCGGTCCGGCATTGGACCGGCTGCTGAAGTACGCACTCAGACCACACATCGCGGGCCCCCTCGTTCTCTGTTCGAGGAGGCGACCGTAGGTTCAGCTTGTGAAGAACCTGTGCGGATCCTGCGGGCTTCCGTTCCCGCACCGAATTCCCTGAGACTTCTTCACAAGTTCCGCATATTCGATCGAGCAAGGATCACCGAGAGTCACCGGAATTTGCTCAGGAAGCCATCTCCATAACTACCTTGTGCACGTGCAGCGACCACTCCAGATCGGCCGCGAACAGGGTCGGCGACTTCTCGGCCAGCTGGTGACGGATGGTGAGCGCCTCCTCGATCGCGCTCAGCGCCGGCGGCTTCTCGCCCAGCACCGCGTGCCGGACGGCCAGATCGGTCAGCGCCGCCGCGAGTCCGGGCAGGTGAGCGTCCGGACGCTGCTCGGCCAGCTGCCGGCGGATGGCCGCGGCCTCCTCGGCCGCCATGCGACTCTGCTCGTCCCGGTCCAGGCTGCCCAGGCTGATCCCGAGCACGCTCAGCGACGCGGCCAGGTCGGGCAGGAAGGTGTCCGGCCGCTGCCCGGCCAGGTGACCGTAGATGGCCACCGACTCCTCGATCGCGGCCAGCGCGTGCGGGAACTCCTCCAGCGCGCCGAAGCCGAGCGACACGCTCATCAGCGCCTTGGCCAGCTCCGGGAGGTACGTGCCGGGATCCCGCTCGGCCAGCCGGCGGTAGAACCCGGCCGACTCCTCGGCGGCGGTCAGCGCCGGCCCGGGCTGCTCCAGCTCACCGAGCCGGACCGACAGGTTGCCCAGCGACCGGGCCAGCTCGGACTCGAACAGCTCGGGCGCCTCGGCCGCGAGCCGGCGGTGGATCAGCACCGCCTCCTCGATCGCGGCCAGCGCCGGCCCGTGGCGCCCCAGGTCACCGAGGCGGATCGACAGGTTGTTGAGCGCGAGGGCCAGCTCCGGCATCCGGCCCGAGCGCCGGTGCCGGTCGGCGATACGCTGGGCGATCTCCATGGCCAGCGGACTGAGCCGGGGCAGCCGGTCGGCGATCAGCCCGAGGCGTTCGACCGGCACGTCCGGGTCGGCGCTGATCCGCTGCAGCGCGGTCAGCAGCGGTTCCGGCCGGGCCACGCTGATCGCGGTCTCGACCGTGGCCTGGGTGAGCCGGTCGGCGTTGCGCACGCACAGATCGGTCAGCGACGCGGCCAGCCCGGCCGCGCGGGCGTAAACGGTCAGCATGCGGCGGCGCTGGCTCTCGGTGACGACCGGTATCAACGGCTCGGGCAGGACCGGCGACTCGGCCAGTCGCCGCCCGGCGAAACGCTCGGCCAGCCGCTCCGGCTGCAGCGTGCCCCAGGGGCGGCCGCCGGCGCCCGGGTAGAGGTCGGCCAGCCAGGCGCGGACCGCGTCGCGCAGCTCACGGGGCTGCCCGGCCAGCGCCGGGACCCCGCTGAGCAGCCGGTCGGCCTGATCCGGCCCGGTCGGGCCGAACAGCGCCGCGACCGCGAGCACGTCCTGCTGGGCCGGCTCGTCCAGGGCCAGGCCGTGCCAGGCCGCGGTGAACGACCAGTAGCGCTGCTCGTGGGCCAGCACCCGGTCCTCGGGGGCCTTGCGGGCCGCCGTGGACGGGCCCGGCCAGATCGTGTCCAGCAGATCGGCCAGCGCCTGGGTGAGCACGGTCAGCGCCGACCCGCCGGTCTCGCGGGGCTCGGCGGCCAGCCGCTCGGCGACCGCCGGCCAGTTGTGCACGGCGTACCCGGGCACGTGCGGCAGCGCGGCGGCCAGCGCACGGACCGCCGCCGGGTAGAAGCCGTCGTCGTCCAGCGGCGGCAGCTCGGCCACGGTGGCGCCGTCGAGCAGCCGCTCGGCGACCGCGTCGGAACGCAGCAGCCGCCACCAGTCGCCGGCCGTACGGGCCAGCATCAGCACCCGCAGCGGCCGGGCCCCGTCGTGCCGCGCGCACGCCTGCAGCAGTGCGCGCAACTGCTCGGGGCGGCTCTCGGCGGCGTCGACCACGATCAGCAGCGGCGCCACCACGTCGGCGACCGCGGCCACCACCACGTCGGGCGCGGTCTCGTCGAGCCACAGCGTCGCCCAGCCGCCCGCGGTCAGGCGCCCGGCCAGCTCGTGGCCGATCCGGGACTTGCCCTGACCGGCCGGCCCGTGCAGCAGCAGCGCCGCGAACCCGGCCCCGGAACACCAGGCGCCCAGCTCGTCCATCAGCTCGTGCCGGCCGCGGAAACCGACCACCCGGGCGCCGGCGCGCAGCAGGCCGATCGGGGAGCGCGGCTGATCAGGTTCGGTCAGCTGGGCCTCGGCCAGCTCGACCGGCCACAGCGCCGGGCCACCGGCCGCGGCGACGAAGCCCGGCTCCCGGCACAGCGCGCCGACCGGGATCACCTCGGAGTTGTCCGCGACCACCCCGACCAGCAGATCGTGGCCGAACACGGCGGCGCCGGGCGCACCCTCGACGTCGAGCAGCAGCCGATCACCGTCGGCGGTCAGCGAACCGGTCAGCTTCCCGGTCTCGGCCGGCAGGTTCGGACGGCCGGTCACCAGGCGCCCGAACACCGGGGCGGGGCCGCCGACCGCCATCCACGCCGGATCGTCGACCCGGACCAGGGCGGCCGATCCCCGCCAGGTCACGACCCCGGTGAACGGGCGTCCCGAGGAGGCCGGGCGCACCGTCACCTCGTCGCCGACCGCGGACGCCGCGCCGGCCGAGGTCAGCACCACCCGCCCGCCGATCAGCAGGCCCGCACTCCGGCGCCCGGGCGCCTCCACACTCACCACACGTCCGGCTCGCACGTCGTCAGCGCCCCAGGTCCGCGGCCACGACAGCATGACCCAGCTCGATCTTCACGCGCTCACTGTTCCATGCCGCGGCCTTCGCCCGCACCCGCCTACCGGCCGACCTTTTCCCGGATCGGCCGCCGGGTCAGATCGTGTCCCGGGGCCCGACCTGCGCCGGCAGCCGGATGGTGAACGTCGACCCCAGCCCCGGCCGGCTGGTCGCGCTCACACTCCCGCCGTGGTCCTCCACGATCCGCCGGGTGATGGTCAGCCCCAGCCCGGACCCGCCGGTGGCCCGCTGCCGGGCCGGGTCGGCCCGCCAGAACCGGTCGAACACCCGGGACACCTCGGCCGCGCTCATCCCCACCCCGGTGTCGGTCACGGTCAGGATCGCGGTCAGCGGATCCCGGGCGACCCGCACCTCGATCTTCCCGCCGGCGTCGGTGTACCGGATCGCGTTGCTGAGCAGGTTCCCCAGGGCCTGCCGGATGCGCCCGGGGTCGGCGTGCACCTGGATCGGGCCGGGCGCGTCGACGACGATCTCCAGCCCGGCGTTGGCGGCGTTGGCCCGGTGCGCGGTGACCGCGGTGTCGGCCAGCTCGGACAGGTCCAGCGGCTCCGGGTGGTACGCCAGGTCACCGGCCTCGGCCTGCGCCAGGTACTGCAGGTCGTCGAGGATCCGGCGGGTCAGCAGCGTCTCCTCGTGCAGGGAGGCGAACAGTTCCGGGCTCGGCTCGATCACCCCGTCGGCCAGGCCCTCCAGATAACCGCGCAGGTTCGACAGCGGTGTCCGCAGCTCGTGCGCGACGTCGGCCACCAGCCGGCGCTGCCGTTCCTCGCTGCGCTGCATCGCCTCGGCCATCGCGTTGAACGACGACGACAGGAACGCCAGCTCGTCCTTGCCCCGGGTGGCCACCCGCACGTCCAGCTGACCGGCCGCCAGCTGCAGCGACGCCCCGGTCAGGGCCCGGACCGGGCGGCTGATGCGCCGGGCGATCCAGGCCGTGCCGATCGCGGCGGCCAGCAGCAGCCCGGCCGCGCCGACCACGGCCGGCTGCCCGAGCACGGTCAGGTCGGTCTGGCCGGCGCCGAAGAACACCCGCACCGGCAGCGCGGCCGTGCTCGACGAGGCCTGGACGAACTCGGAGGGCAGACACTGGCTGAAGTACACGATCGGCTGGACCCGGCACTGGGCGATCGCCTGCCACCACTGGTCCAGCCAATCGGTGTCGGCGTAGACCTTGGCCCGGCCGGCCTCGGCGCACTGCGGCGCCGCCGCGATCTGCGCCGGCGTCAGGTACGGCGAGGTCAGCGACCCCATCGCCGGCGTGCGCAGCAGTTGCCGCTCGAAGCCGCAGCGCGACGCGACCAGGGCGGCCCGGTACTGCGCGACCTGGAACAGCG
The DNA here is from genome assembly GCF_051380535.1 of Actinoplanes sp. HUAS TT8. Classification (NCBI taxonomy): domain Bacteria; kingdom Bacillati; phylum Actinomycetota; class Actinomycetes; order Micromonosporales; family Micromonosporaceae; genus Actinoplanes; species Actinoplanes sp. HUAS TT8. Next base: position 1,584,299 of record NZ_CP195646.1, read on the forward strand.
CCCGCGCCTCGGGCGTCTTCAGCTCGGCCCGGACGGCGGTGCCGCCGAAGATGTCCGACGGCAGCTTCGGCCGGGCCGGCAGCCGCGGCGACGGGCCGAACAGTTTCTTCGGGTCCTTGCGCCAGACGTCGGCCTGCTTCAGGACGGCCGGGTCGCGCGACGCGCCCGCCGAGACCTCACTGGCCTGCCGCCCGATCTCCGGTTCGAGCTCCGGGTACGGGTCGATCGTCGTGTAACTGGTCTGGATCGGCCCGACCGCCTTGTTGTGCAGCGCGTCGGAATCGGTCAGCACCTCACCGTCGGTCTCCACCCGGATGTGCAGGCCGGTGCGCCGGGACAGGTCGTCGACGACCCGGTCGATGCCGTTCCACCGGCCGTTGGTGACGCCGAACGTCCAGATGGCGTCGGTGATCTCGGCCTCGTGCCGCTGCCGGGCGGTGTCCAGCCGCGACACCTCCCGCGAGGTCAGGCTGAGCGTGAGCCAGGCGGTGGCGCCGATCGCCGTGCCGGCCACGATCAGGACCAGCAGGAAGATCCGCAGCCGGAAACTCACCGCTCGCCCATCCGGTACCCACGCCCGTACACCGTCTGCACGTACCGCGGCTCGGCCGGATTCTCCTCGATCTTGCGGCGCAGGTTGACCACGTGCGCGTCGACCGTGCGCTCGGAGACGTCGTTCTCGAACCCGAACGTCTTGTCGATGATCTGCCCGCGCGTGAAGACCCGGCCCGGCTCGCGGGCCAGCAGTTCCAGGATCGCGAACTCCTTGGCGGTCAGCCGCACCGGGCTGCCGCCGACCCGCACCTCGAACCGCGGCGCGTCCACCTCCAGGTCGCCGACGCGCAGCACCTCACGGTTCTCGGCGCCGAGCACCCGCCGCAGCAGGGCGCGGACCCGGGCGGTCAGCTCGCGCGGGCTGACCGGCTTGCTCAGGTAGTCGTCGGCGCCGATGTCCAGCCCGAGCAGCATGTCACTCTCGGCCGACCGGGCCGTGACCAGCAGGATCGCCACCCCGGCCAGGCCCGGGTCCGGGTCGGCGCGCAGGATCCGGCACACGTCGAGGCCGTCGACCAGCGGCATCATCACGTCCAGGACCAGCAGGTCGGGACGCCGCGCCCGGGTCTGCTCCAGCGCCGCGCGGCCGTCGCCGACGGTGAGCACCTGATGCCCCTCCCGCTCCAGGTAGAGCCGGATGAGCTGGGCGTGCTTCGGGTCGTCGTCGGCGACAAGGATACGGGCGGTCACGGCTCGCATTCTGGCTCAGCGAGTCCAGGACCCTCAATAAATGTGCGAATCCGATGAAGCCGACGGGCAAAACCCATCAAAAACAGCAAACCACGATTTCCGTACGTCGAAAGCGGCCCCTTCAGTCAGGTCAGCGCCTTGACGAGGCTCTCCAGCTCGGGAATCCGCTCGGCCTGGGTGAGTGACGCCTCCAGGACCCAGTCGTGGGTCGGTCGCGCCGCGGCCAGCAGCGCCTGCCCGGCCGGGGTCAGCCCGGTGTAGATGCCGCGGCGGTCGTCGGCGCAGAGCACGCGGGTCAGCAGCCCCCGATCCTCCAGGCGGGTCACCAGGCGGGTGGTGGCGCTGCTGGACAGGGCGGCCGCGCGGGCCAGCTGCTGCATGCGCATGTGCCAGCCGTCCTGCCGGCTGAGCGCGTCGAGCACCGTGAACTCGACCACCGACAGTTTGCAGGCGGTCTGCAGCTCCTTCTCCAGAGCCGTCTCGATCAGGCCGTGCAGCGCGGCGAGGCGGCGCCAGCCCTGGGCGCGGATCTCCACCGCGTCGTTGCTGATCCCCATGTGAGGTGACTCTACACCGGCTTGCGCGGGTATAGCGCGCGTGCAACTATCTTTTAGTTGCACGCGCTGGATATTGCATACGCTGGAGGAGTTCCGTGCCCATCGCTCTGTACGCGCTGGCGATCGGCGGTTTCGGCATCGGCCTGACCGAGTTCGTCATCGCCGGCCTGCTGCCCGAGGTCGCCGCCGACTTCCACGTCACCGAGGCCGTCGCCGGCGGGCTGATCTCCGGATACGCCCTGGCCGTGGCCGTCGGCGCGATCGCCCTGACCGCCGCCCTGACCCGGGTCGACCGCCGCCGCGCGCTGCTCGCCCTGATGATCCTGTTCATCGCCGGCAACGTGCTCTCCGCGCTCGCCCCGAACTACGGCCTCATGCTGCTCGGCCGCATCCTGGCCGCGCTCTGCCACGGCGCGTTCTTCGGCATCGGCTCGGTCGTCGCCACCGACCTGGTCCCGGCCGAGAAGAAGGCCGCCGCCATCTCGGTCATGTTCACCGGCCTGACCGTCGCCAACGTCCTCGGCGTCCCGCTCGGCACCTTCCTGGGCCAGGCCGCGGGCTGGCGCTCCACGTTCTGGGCGATCGCCGCCGTCGGCGTCCTCGCGTTCGCCGGCATCGCCGCGCTCACCCCGGCCACCCCGGCCGCCGCCGGTGCCGACCCGCTGCGCGAGTTCCGGGTCTTCGCCAACGTCCAGGTGTGGCTGTCGATCCTGGTCACTGTCCTCGGGTTCGGCGGCATGTTCGGCGCGTTCAGCTACCTGGCCTACACCCTGACCGGCGTCAGCGGCTTCCCGTCGGGCGCCGTACCGTGGCTGCTGATCATCTTCGGCGTCGGCCTGTTCGCCGGCAACATCCTCGGTGGCCGCGCCGCCGACCGGAACCTTCCCCGCACCCTGATCGTCCTGCTGGCCGGGCTGGCCGCGGTCCTCGCCCTGTTCGCGCTGACCGCGGGCCACCAGATCGCCGCGATCGCCGGGCTGCTGCTGATGGGCGGCTTCGGCTTCGGCACGGTCCCCGGCCTGCAGATGCGCATCCTCGGTCACGCCGAGCAGGCCCCCACCCTGGCCTCGGGCGCCAACATCGCCGCCTTCAACGTCGGCAACGCCTTCGGCGCCTACCTGGGCGGCCTGACCATCAGTGCCGGCCTCGGCTACCGCTCCCCGCTGTGGGCCGGCGCCGCCGTCACCCTCGCCGCCCTGCTCGTCTACCTGCTGGCCACCCGCCTCCCGGCCGGCGAGTTCGCCCGCCCCGCCCGGGTCCCGGCCCCCACCGGCCACTGACACCCGCCCGAACCCTGCCGCCCGTCTGGACCTTGCGCCCGTCTGAACCCTGCGCCCGGCCGAGCCCTGCGCCCGCCCGGCTCCCGGCCGGCCGGGCGTCAGGCGTTCGTGGTGAGCCGGTGCAGGGTGCCGCGGCCGAGGCGGGCCATCGGCCGGTTGGTCTCGTCGTAGTACCAGATCAGGCCCATGACCTGCTGGAACGCCCAGGCGCGGCTGCGCTCCCAGGTCAGGTCCGGGACGTCGAGCTCCCGGCGCAGGACCTCCCGGGTGTCGCGGTCGAACAGGTGCCAGGCGCAGATCAGATCGAGCGCCGGGTCGGCCGCCCCGAGGTTGCCGACGTCGATGACCCCGGTCAGCCGCTCGCCCGCGACGAGCAGGTTGCCCGGGATCAGGTCGCCGTGGCACATCACGTCGGGTGACTCGCGGGGCAGTTCACGCAGCTCGGCCCAGAGCCGCCGCAGGGGAGCGACGTCGAGCAGGCCCTCGCTCTCCCGGAAGCACGTCTGCAGCCACTCGTCGTGGGCCGGCAGATCACCACCGCGCCCGCGGCCCCGGAACGAGCGCCCCCGGGTGGGCCGGGCGCTGACCCCGCCGATGAACTCGGCCAGGTCCCGCGCCAGCGACGCGCTGCCCGCGTGCGAGTCGCCGTCCGGCGTCGCGCCCGGCAGCCAGGTGTGCACCGCCCACCGGCGCGGGAAACCGAGATCGGGCAGGCCCACGGCGACCGGCGCCGGGGTGGCGAACCGGGTCACGCCGATCAACTCCCAGGCCGACGCCGCCTCGGTGTCCACGTCCTCGTCCCGCATCGGGAACCGCACGGAGAACCGATCACCCAGGCGGAACACGGCGTTGACCGTGCCGTGCGCGCCGACCCGCTCCAGCGCGAGCTCCCGCCACTGCGGGAACTGCGAGTCGACCAGCGCCCGGGCGAGCTCGGCCGGCACGGGCACCGGACGGCTCCCGCGCCGGCGATGAGCTCGGGTCACGACAGACGTCCGTACCGTCGCATCGTGTCTTGATCTTGGCGGGTGGCCTCGGCCAGCTCGTCGGCCATCATCACCCGGATCGCGGTCGGCGCCGACGGGCCGAACGGGTCGAAGCGCGGCGGATCGCCCTGCTTCCCGCCGGCCTGCCAGGCGAGCCACGCCTCGTCGAGACTCCGGTCGCCCGAGCCGGACCGCAGCGCCCGGCCGACGAACGCGAACGCCGCCTCCAGGGAGTCCAGCGCCTCCGGCCCGAGGTGATCCGCGCCCCGGACCAGGTGATAGTCGTGAGCGATGTCGAGATCCCACAGGTCGCGGTGCAGGCGCTCGGCGCCGTCCTGCATGGCGAACACGTCGGAGTCCCCGCAGCGCAGCAGGATCGGCAGCCCGCTCGCGCGGACCGCGTCGGCGTTCGCCCGCAACCGGTGCCCGATCGTGTCCTCCGGGCGCATCGCGGCCGCGAACTCGGCCAGGACACCCAGCGTGGTGCGCGGTCGCGGGTTCTCGGTGAGCAGCGCCGGCGAGACCGCGGCGACGGCGGTGAAGCGCCCCGGGTCGGCGAACGCGATCCGCAACGCGCCGTAGCCGCCCATCGAACTGCCGAGCAGCGCGATCGGGCCGGTGTTGAACTCCGCGGCCAGCAACGCCGGGAACTCCTCGGCGACCAGGCGCTCCCACCGCCCCAGGTAGAACCCGCCCACGGTCGGGGTCGAGACGCAGGCCACCACCGTACGCGGAAGGTCGCTCCTCTCGATCGTCGGCTGCATCATCGTGAGCACGTCGGCCGATGAATTCGCCCCGTGGAGCACCAGAATCAGGGGCAGCCGTTCCTCGCGGGTCCAGCCGTCCGGCGTCAGCACGGTCCAGCGATGATCGTCGAGGGCGCCACGAACGAGGTCCATTCCGGGAGCCTTCCAGTTGCGCATCGGGCCGGGCGAGCGAATAAAATCCGCCGGATGTGGCTGAGGCGGTTGTGGGAAAAGCATCACGAAGCGGCGAAATTCCTGGTAGTCGGAGGCGTCTGCTTCGTCGCCACGATCGCCGTGAACTACCTGCTCAAGCTCACCGTGCTGCACGACAAGCCGGTCACCGCCCTGGCCTTCGCCACCATCGTCGCCACGATTTTGTCGTACGTGCTGAACCGCGAATGGTCGTTCCGCAGCCGCGGCGGCCGTGAGCAACACCACGAGGCCGCGCTGTTCTTCGCGGTCAGCGCGATCGGCGTCGGACTCAACCTCGTTCCGCTGGCGCTCTCCCGGTACGTGCTCGACCTGCAGGTGCCGGACGTCACCCGCACCGTTCAGGAGGTCGCCGACTTCGTCAGCGGCAACCTGCTCGGCACCCTGGTCGCGATGGTCTTCCGGTTGTGGGCGTTCAAGCGGTTCGTCTTCCCGCACGCGGACGCCCGCCCGGCCCGCTCGTCCCGTCGCGGCCCCCGCAGCCGCCTCCTGCGCCACGAGCCCCGCCCCACCTCCCACAACCGCCCCTGACCCCCCCGCGGCCGCCCCCGCCCGGGCCCCCGAGCCAGCCCTCAGCACCAGCCGAAACCGCTCAGCTGGCGCTGAGGGTCGTTCCGGGCCGCCGGGTCAGCCCTCAGTGCCAGCTGAGACCGCTCAGCTGGTCCTGAGGGTCGTTCCGGGCCGCCGGGTCAGCCCTCAGTGCCAGCTGAGACCGCTCAGCTGGTGCTGAGGGTCGTTCCGGGACTCCCGGCCGACCGTCAGTGCCAGCTGGGGTCGTGCGGCTGGCTTTCGGGGCTGTGTGAGGCTGGGTTCAGCTGGGGGTGGGGCCGCAGGCGGTGAGGCCGTGGGCGAGCAGGACCCGGTGGGCGTGCTCGACCGCGGGACGGCCACCGACCGCGATCGGGTAGGTGCCGACGCGGCCGGTGTAGAGCGCGAGCCGGACGGCCTGGGCCAGGGGGATGCCGGGCAGCGCGGACCAGATCGCGGTGACCGTGGAGTCGAGAGTCTGGTTCCGGTCGGCGCCCAGGTAGAGGGCGGCGTCGGGGGAGCTGTCGTCGAGCCGGTGCGCGGTGGGCGGCGGCGGATCCTCGGCCTGCAACTCCGGCCACAGTTCGTCGACCAGGTGGGGGATGTCCACGTCGGGCCGGAAGTCGCGGCCGCCCGGGCGCTGCGGGGTCACCGGGGACTCGTCCGAGGCGAACGGTTCCGCGCAGTTCGGGCAGCGGCCGAACAGGTGGTTCGCCTGCCGGGCCAGTTCGCCGCGGCGCTCGGCGGTGTGCACCAGGTTCGCGAACGGGCCGTTGGCATACCGGGAGCGGATCACCCGTTTGACCCGGCGGGCCGCCTCGAACGCGTCCGGGCCGGTCAGCAGCAGCACCTCGGAGGGCGCGCGACACAGGTAGCGGTCCAGGAACGCGCGCATCAGCGGATGCGCGTCGTCGGTGTACTCCGACCACAGGACCCGGACGTCATTTTCGGTCAGCGTGATCGGATGGCGGCAGGCCACCCGAAGGCGCTCGGCGGTGACGGCGGCCTCGACGGCGCGGCTCCGATCCGTACGGAAGCAATCGGGTTTGAGAAGAATGAACGCGCGGTCCATCGACGGCGGGCTCAAGCCGGGATCCGGCGCTCGACCAGCGAGATCACGTCGTCGAGGTTGGCGCGGAACTCGGCCTCCCAGTCGACCGGCGCGTCCAGCTCGGCGGCGAGCGCGTGGTGGGCGGGCAGTTCCTCGGGCGCGAGCTGCGCCCGGCGGGCCGCCGGATCCAGACTGCCCAGGCTGAACCGGCCGCTGACCTCGGACAGCACGTGCCCGATGACGAACGTGCTGAGGGACCGTTCGAGGCGCGGCACCTCGGCCGGCGGCACCCCGGCGTCCAGCAGGGCCCGGTAGATCCGGTCGATCAGGCGCAGCGTGCCCGGGCTGACGCCGGGGCGGGTCAGGATCAGCGGCGCGACGGTGGGGCGCCGCTGAGCCAGCGAACGCATCCCGTAGGCCAGGTGGATCATCACTTCCCGCCAGTCGCGCCCCGGCGGCGGGGGCGGGATCTCCTCCAGCAGCCGGCCCAGAACCGCGTCGAGAAGCTCCTCCTTGCTGCGGAAATAGCCGTAGAGGGCCATCGGCGTGAGGCCGAGCCGCTGCGCCACCGAGCGCATCGAGATCCCGTCGAGGCCACGCTCGGTGACGATGTCGAGGGTGGCGTCGACGATTTCCGGCCTCCGGGCGTCCTTGAGTTTCCGCACCCGTGCAGTCTACGGTGTAGACCGTCAGTCTACGGCGTAGACCGGAGGCCGGGATGCTCCACGCCACGAACGTGATCAAGAGGTACGGCACGGTCCGCGCCCTGGACGGATTCACCCTCGACATCGCCCCGGGCGAGATCACCGGGCTGGTCGGGCACAACGGCGCCGGCAAATCGACGTTCGCCGACGTGCTGGCCGGGCTGATCAGGCCCGACGCCGGGACGGTGCTCGTCGACGGCCGCCCGCCCGGAGCCGACCGCGGCGCCGTCGGCGTCGCGCCGCAACACCTCGCGCTGTATCCGAGCGCGACCGCCCGCGAACACCTGCGCCTGTTCGGGCGCCTCGCCGGGCTGCGCCGCCGGGCCCTGGCCGAGGCATCCGCGCAGGTCATCGCCGATCTGATGCTCGACGAATTCCTGGATCGGCGGGTCGGGCTGCTCTCCGGCGGGCAGCAGCGGCGGGTCCAGGCCGCGGTCGCGCTGCTGCACCGGCCCCAGCTGCTGGTCATGGACGAGCCGACCGCGGGCGCCGACCCGCAGACACGGCAATCCCTGCTGGCGGCGTTGCGCCGCCGGGCCGCGGACGGCTGCGCCGTCCTCTACACCACCCACTACCTGCCGGAGGTGGCTGAGCTGGGCGCTACGGTCGCGGTCGCCCGTGCGGGCCGGATCACTGCCCGGGGTACGGCATCAGAGCTGCTCAACGGCCTGCCGAGCGAGGTGCGGGTCCGGGCCGGGGCCACCCCCGAGGTCACGGTCCGGACCGTCGACCCGGCGGCCACCCTGATCGACCTGCTCGGCGCGGCCGGCGGCCCGGTCCACGAAGTCGACGTCCGGCGTCCCTCCCTGGATGACCTCTACCGTTCCCTGGCCGCCTGACCGGCCTCATCGGAAAGGCTCGCCATGATCGACTCGCTGTCGCGGATCGCCGCGCTGGCCGGGCACAACGCGCTGCTGCGGCTGCGCGACCCCGGCCCGTTCCTGAGCTACCTGCTGATGCCGATGCTGGGGATGTTCGCGCTCAAACCGCTCTACCTGCGCGCCGTCCCCGGCGGAACAACGCAGGTCGCGACCGGTCTGCTGGTGATGTTCTCGGCCCTGGCCCTGCACATCGTCGGCGCCTCCACCCTGACCGAGCGCGGCTGGCACACCTGGGATCGCCTCCGGGCCACCCGAGCCACGACCGTCGAACTCCTCCTGGGCAAAGCCATTCCGGTGTACGGCGTCCTCCTCCTGCAACAGACAATCCTCACTGTCTTCGGCGTCGTGGCGGTCGGCCTGCACCCCACCGGCGCGGCCTGGCTCCTCGCCGTGGCCATCGCCACCTGGGGCGTGGCCCTCCTGGCGATCGGCTCGGCCCTGGCCGCAGTGGTCCGCAGCCACGGCGAACTCCACGCCATCTGCGACATCGGCGCCCTGGTCGTCACCACGATCGGCGGCGCCCTGGTCCCGGTCGCCCTGTTCCCGCACTGGCTGCAGGCGGTGGCCCCGTTCTCCCCGGGCTACTGGGGCCTGACCATGCTCCAGGCCGCCGTCCGCGGCGACACCACCCGCACCCTGACCGCCGCCGCCCTTCTCCTGGCGGTAGCCCTCACGGCCGGCAGTTTCGCCTGCTGGCGCCTCGCCCGAGGCTGGGGCCGAGCCACCCTGCTGTAAGCCCCGCCCGCACCCGTGCCGTGCCCGCGCTCGTCCCGCACCGAGTCCGCGCCCGCGCCCGTGTCGAGTTCGCACTGTGACGTCAGGCGGCTCCGGCGGTTCGGTTGTCGGTCAGGGTGCGGGACAGGCGAGCGGCCTCAGCGACCAGCCGGTTCCGCCCCGCACAGCCGGCCACCGAGGCCACCTCCGGGATGTCGTCGGTCGCCCGGACCACGGCCGCCGCGGCCTCGGCGGCGGCCAGCAGATCCGGTGTGCCCGGCCCCGGCGTGGTCAGTGCGGCGGGCAGCAGTTCGCGGACCGCGGCCCACACCTCGGCGGCCAGCCCCGCACGCAGCAGCTCGGTGAGGCACCACGCCACCCGCTTGGCGGCGACCCGGCCGTCGCGTTGCAGGTTCGCCAGTTCGCGGCCGATCAGCGCCGCGTCCAGTTTGCCCCGGCCCGCCAGCTCGACGAACGCGTCGATCGCGGCGACCCGCCCGGCCGGCTGGTCCGCTGTGCGCGAACCGGACCAGCCCGTCCAGCGCCTGCTCGACCAGCCGGGTGGATCCGGTGGTCCGCAGCCAGGTGACCACCTTCGAGGCGCCGGTCAGGCAACCGGCGCCGGCCACCGCCTTCGCGGCGTTGCGGCGATCCATGAGGCGCCGCCACTCGTGCGGGGACACCTGGGCGCCGGGCATCCGCACCGTGGTCAGGTTCGGCAACCGGCGGCCCAGGGCGCGGCGGGCCGGCTCGTCCGTCGCGATCAGGGCATCGGTGATCGACTCCAGGTCACCCTGCTCGATCAGGGTGACGAGCTGCTCGAACGACAGATCGGCGGTCATGCCCGGGAAACTAGCGGGACCCCCCGACAAAAAATCCGGACCGGTTTCCCGTACGGAAAAATCGCCCCGATACAAACGCATCGCCGGAGCTCTATTTTCGAGTCGGCGGCCGACGTCATCGGGTGACCAGGGGCTGAGTAAAGTTTCGTGGCATGTATCGCCCGGTTCCGGCTCAGGTCGACCTACCCGCCCTTGACCACGACGTCCTGCGCTTCTGGCAGGAGCACGACGTCTTCGGACAGAGCCTGCGGCAGTCCGCGGGCCGCCCGGAGTGGGTCTTCTACGAGGGGCCGCCCACCGCGAACGGCATGCCCGGCGCGCACCACATCGAGGCGCGCGTGTTCAAGGACGTGTTCCCGCGGTATCGGACGATGAAGGGCTTCCACGTCGCCCGCAAGGCCGGGTGGGACTGTCACGGACTTCCGGTCGAGCTGGCCGTCGAGAAGGAGCTCGGCTTCACCGGCAAGCAGGACATCGAGGCGTACGGTATTGCCGAGTTCAACGCCCGGTGCCGCGACTCGGTGACCCGCCACACCGACGCGTTCGCCCAGCTCACCCAGCGGATGGGCTACTGGGTCGACATGGACGACGCCTACCGGACGATGGACCCGGAGTACATCGACTCGGTCTGGTGGTCGCTCAAGCAGATCTTCGACAAGGGCCTGCTCGTCGAGGATTTCCGGGTCGCCCCCTGGTGCCCGCGGGACCAGACGACGCTCTCCGACCACGAGCTCGACCAGGGATATGAGATCGACGTCGACCCGTCGGTCTACGTGCGCTTCCCGCTGACCTCGGGCCCGCTCGCCGGCACCACGTCGCTGCTGGTCTGGACGACCACGCCGTGGACGCTCGTCTCCAACACCGCGGTCGCCGTCCACCCCACGGTGACGTATGTGGTGGTCACCGACGGCAAGGAGCGCCTGGTCGTCGCCGAGCAGCTGATCCCGGAGGGCTTCACGCCGACCGGTGAGTCGTTCCTCGGCAAGGAACTGGAGCGCTGGACCTATCAGCGCCCGTTCGCGCTGGTCGAGATCCCGGACGCGCACATCGTCATCCTGGCCAATTATGTGACCACCGACAGCGGCACCGGCCTGGTCCACCAGTCGCCCGCGTTCGGCGCGGACGACCTGGCCAGCTGCCGGGCCTACGGGCTGCCGATGGTCAACCCGGTGCGCCGCGACGGCACCTTCGAGGCGCAGATCGAGCTGGTCGGCGGCATGTTCTTCCGCGAGGCCAACGCGCCGCTGATGGAGGAGCTGCGGGAGAGCGGCCTGCTGTTCAAGCACGAGCCGTACGAGCACAAGTATCCGCACTGCTGGCGCTGCCACACCGCACTGATCTACTACGCGCAGCCGTCGTGGTACGTGCGGACCACCGCGGTGCGGGACGCGCTGCTGCGGGAGAACGAGAAGACGAACTGGCAGCCGGAGAGCATCAAGCGCGGACGGTACGGCGACTGGCTGAACAACAACGTCGACTGGGCGCTGTCCCGCAACCGTTACTGGGGGACGCCGCTGCCGATCTGGCGCTGCGCCAACGACCACCTCACGTGCGTCGGAAGCCGGGCCGAGCTGAGCGCCCTGACCCATCGCGACCTGTCGGACATCGACCCGCACCGGCCGTTCATCGACGACGTGACGCTCGACTGCCCGGAGTGTGCGGAAACGGCCACCCGCGTCCCCGAGGTCATCGACGCCTGGTACGACTCCGGTTCCATGCCGTTCGCCCAGTTCGGATACCCGTACAAGAACAAGGAGCTCTTCGAGCAGCGCTTCCCCGCGCAGTTCATCTCCGAGGCGATCGACCAGACCCGCGGCTGGTTCTACACGCTGATGGCGATCAGCACGCTGGTCTTCGACCGCAACTCGTACGAGAACGTGGTCTGTCTCGGTCACATCCTGGCCGAGGACGGCCGCAAGATGTCCAAGCACTTCGGCAACATCCTTGAGCCGATCCCGCTGATGGACCAGCACGGCGCCGACGCGGTCCGCTGGTTCATGGCCGCCGTCGGCTCGCCCTGGTCGGCCCGCCGGGTCGGTCACAACGCGTTGCAGGAAGTCGTCCGCAAGGTCCTGCTGACCTACTGGAACACCGTCGCCTTCCAGGCCCTCTACGGCCGCACCTCGAACTGGACGCCGTCCGACGAGCCGGTGCAGCGCACCGCGCTCGACCGCTGGGTCCTCTCCGAGTTGCAGCTGCTCATCCAGAGGGTCGACGCCGCGCTGGCCGCGTTCGACCCGCACGAGACCGGCAAGCTGATCGCCGCGTTTATCGACGATCTTTCCAACTGGTACGTGCGTCGCAGTCGCCGCCGATTCTGGCGGGGCGACCCGGCCGCCCTCGCGACCCTGCACGAGGCGCTCCGCACGGTGACGCTGCTGATGGCGCCGCTGACACCGTTCGTCACCGAGCAGGTCTGGCAGGATCTGATCGTCCCGGTCGACCCGCAGGCGCCGTCCTCGGTGCACCTGGCGGCGTTCCCGGTGGCCGACGTGTCGCTCATCGACCACGACCTCTCGGTGCAGATGGCGACCACGCGCCGCCTGGTCGAGCTGGGCCGCACCGCCCGGGCCGAGTCCGGCCTCAAGATCCGTCAGCCGCTGTCCCGGGCCCTGGTCTCGGGCGGCGCCGACCTGCCGGCCGAGTTGTTGGCCGAGATCTCGGCCGAGCTCAACGTCATCGCGGTCGAAGGCCTGGCCGGCTCGTTCGTCGACACCACGGCCAAGGCCAACTTCCGCGCGCTCGGCAAGCGCTTCGGCAAGGCGGTGCAGCAGGTCGCGGCCGCGATCCAGGCCACCGACGCCGCCGCCCTGAAGAACGATCTGCGGACGAAGGGGACAGCCACCCTGACCGTCGGCGACGAGCAGATCGAACTCGTCCCGGACGAGGTCGTGATCACCGAGACCCCCCGCGAGGGCTGGGCGGTCGCCTCCGACTCGGGCGCGACCCTCGCGCTCGACCTGCACCTGACGCCCGAACTGCGCCGCGCCGGCGTGGCCCGGGACGCGATCCGGCAGATCCAGGAGGCCCGCAAGGCCAGTGGCCTGGAGGTCTCCGACCGGATCCGGTTGCGGTTCCGGGCCGACGGGGACACCGCGCTGGCCCTGACCGAGCACGGCGAGCTGGTCGCCGACGAGGTGCTGGCTACCGACTTCGCCGCCGGGGAACCGGAGTGGGCCGAGCCGCGCGAGTTCACCGACGAGTCCATCGGCCTGGTGTTCTGGCTCGCCCGTACCTGAAAAAGCGGTTGATCGGTGGTCGGGTCCGACGCCCGGCCACCGAAACTGTGGATCGGGGCACAGGAACCGCGGGTAATTTGCCCGGATGGCTCGTGTGCCCCTGTGGTCCCTGCTCGCCGCCGTCGTCACCCTGACGCTGGCGACCCTGACCTGGCCGGGAACGCAGCGGCCGGCGATCGCGTCGGCCCCGGCCCCGCCGATGGGCTTCAACGACTGGAACGCGTTCGGCTGCGACGTCGACGACCAGCTCATCCGCGAAACCGCGGACGCCATGGTGGCCGACGGGATGGCGGCCGCCGGCTACCGCTACGTCAACATCGACGACTGCTGGTCCTTGAAGGACCGCGACGCGTCCGGTCGTCTGATTCCAGACCCCACCCGATTTCCGTACGGGATGAAAGCGCTCGCCGACTACGTCCACGCCCGCGGCCTGAAGCTGGGGATCTACGGTGACGCCGGCACGCAGACCTGCGCCGGATATCCGGGCAGTCTCGGCCACGAACGGATCGACGCGCAGACCTGGGCCCGGTGGGGGATCGACTACCTCAAGTACGACAACTGCTTCAACAACTCGGACGGCTCCCGCGCCGACTACACCCGCCGCTACACCACGATGGCGTCGGCCCTGCGCGCGACCGGACGACCGATCCTGTACTCCATCTGCGAGTGGGGCACCGCCCAGCCGTGGACCTGGGCGGCCGGCGTCGGCCAGCTCTGGCGCACCACCGACGACATCACCGACACCTGGTCATCCGTGAAGTCGATCATCGACCTGAACACGCAGGTGCTCGCCTGGGCCGGCCCCGGCCACTGGAACGACCCCGACATGCTCGAAGTCGGCAACGGCGGCATGACCGAAACCGAATACCGCACCCACATGGGCATGTGGGCGATGATGGCCGCCCCGCTGATCGCCGGCACCGACCTCCGGTCCCTCTCGGCGTCCGCCCTGGCCATCCTCACCGACCGCGACGTGATCGCCATCGACCAGGACCCGCTCGGCGCCCCGGCCGTGCTGATCGGCCCGGGCGTCTACGCCCGGCCGCTGACCGGTGGGGATCAGGCCGTCGCGCTCTACAACAGCTCGGACACGCCGGCCGTGATGACCGCGCCGATCACCCTGCCGGCGGCCCCGGCCTACCGTCTCCATGACGTCTGGACCGGCCTCGACACCACCGTGACCGGCCCGATCACGGTCACCGTCCCGGCCCACGGCGCCGCCGTCCTCCGCGTCCACCCGTTGCTGGGCCCGATGGCATGACGCCCCGCGACGGCGCTGTCCGTGCGGGCCCGGTCGTCTGGCGAGCGAATTGCGCGAGCGCCCGCGCCGCAGGTGTCCGCGGCCCGCGCCCGGTGGCCGAGCGCAGCGCGACAATCCGCGGCCTCCGCGTCCATCCGGGCCTGTGACCGCAGCCGGTTGACGCGGCCGAGGCTGAGACCGGCTGTCCGCTGGTGAGGCGGCCGAGGCCGGGACCGGCTGTCCGTCGGTGCCGCGCCCGATCCTAGGCGTGTCCTGCCGATCATCCGGGTTGTCCACACTGACGGTCTGTCCACAGGGCGTCCCGGGACCTCCGCGATTTGCGCGATAATGGTCGTGGGATCGCCCCCCCTGAGGTGCGGTGGGGTTTGTCCGGTGATCGGCAGGACTTGCCTTGGCGGGCAAGCGCGCAGGTCAGACGCGTTCGACCTCGGGTGCCGGCGCCACCTGGGCCCGCCGTCCGGCGATCAGTTCGTCCACCGACCACGCTCCCGCCCCGAATGCCGCGATCAGCAGGAACGTCCACGAGTACAGAGCCGGCGTCACCCCGCCGTTCTCGATCGGCATGAGTCCGTTGGGCTGGTGCACGGTGAAGTAGGCGTAGGCCATGGATCCGGATGCGAGGATCGCGGCGGGCCGGGTGAACAGGCCGAACAGGACGAGCAGGCCGCATACGAGTTGGATGACGGCCGCGTACCAGCCGGGCCAGGTGCCGACGGGGACGGAGGCTCCGGTGCCGCCTTTGCCGCCGAACAGGCCGAACAGGCTGGACAGGCCGTGGCAGGTGAACAGCAGGCCGACGACTATGCGGAACAGCGGCCAGACGATGTGGGTGTAGCGGGGGGAAGACAATCGACGCTCCTCTGCCTGATTGGGGCTAATCAGGCACCGAACGCTAGGGGCGGGTTCTTGGAGAATTCTCAGAGCGACCAGGTGGTCACGCCCCGCTGTGATTCATGTCGCTCTATTTCTTCCAAACCGACACGTGGCTTCCGCTGTCCGAGGTGAACGGTGTGCCGGTCCAGTCGGCGTGGCGCTGCTCCAGCCGCAGGCCGGCGAGGCGGGCCATCAGGTCGCATTCGGCCGGCCAGATGTAGCGGAAGTTGCTGAAGCCGTAGCTGATGCGGCCGTCGGCCGCGCGGCGGTAATGATGCGAGGTGCCCTGCTGGGTCACCATGTCGAAGGTGTCGAATCCGGTGTGCTGGTCGCCGACCACGAACGGGACGGCGGTCTGGCCCGGCGGGAACCGGCGGATGTCGGGCACCCAGAGTTCGACGACGAACCGGCCGCCGGGTGCGAGGTGGCGGGCCGCGTTGCGGAAGCACTCGACCTGCTCGTCCTGGGTGCGCAGGTTGCCGATGCTGTTCCATACGACGTAAACCAGGGAGTACTCGCCGGGGACGCGGGTCGTCGCCATATCTCCGACGGTGACCGGGATCCGTTCCGCGGGATCCTTGCTCCGCAGCGCGGCGGCCATCGACGGGGACAGTTCGATCCCGCTGACCGCGACGCCTCGATCGGCCAGGGGGATCGCCACCCGCCCGGTGCCGATGGCGAACTCCAGCGCCGGCCCGTCCCCGGCCAGCCGGGCCAGCCGGTCCACGGCCGGCCCGAGCACGTCGGGGGCGAACATCTCGGCCGATTCCACGTCGTAGTCCCGCGCGGTGTCGGCGGTCCACAGGTCGCTGCTGGGCATCCGGGGCGTCTCGGGCGTCTGATCGTCAGATGAGGTCATGCGGGCGATTATTCGGATTTGTTGGCGGAATCGCCTCCTAGTTCTGAATGTGGTCGCCGTTAGTCTCGATTTCTTCTGGCGGAAACGGTGCATGACAGATGGCATATCGATAAGTCGGACCGATCGGCGTAGCGTCACGACGAGGTGCCAGAAGGGGACGCGGGATGGGCATGTTCGGCTTTACCGACAACTATCAGGACCGCTCGACGCAGGAGGGCTATCAGTTCGAGTTCTACTGCGAGCGGTGCGGGAACGGCTACACCTCGTCGTTCAAGAGGTCGGTGACGAACTTCGGCGGCAAGCTGCTGCGCATGGGCGGCGACCTGATCGGCGGCGAGTGGGGCCGCCGGGCCTCCGAGCTGGGCTGGGACGCGAACTGGATGCGCGACGGCACCCGCGGGCCGGCCTGGGACAAGGCTCTGCAGGGCGCGGTCGAGGAGATCCGCCCGCACTTCCACCAGTGTCATCGCTGCGGCGAGTGGGTCTGCGGCCCGGTCTGCTGGAACGACGAGCGCGGGGTCTGCGTCAACTGTGCGCCCAAGCTCGACCAGGAGATCGTCGGCATGCAGGCCCGGGCCCAGGTCCAGCAGCTCGACGAGAAGATCCGCCAGGTCGACTGGACGCAGGGCACGGTCTACGGCCAGACCGCGGTCGGGCGTTGCCCGTCGTGTGCCAACGACACCGGCGGCGGCAAGTACTGCCAGCACTGCGGCACTCCGCTGGCCGCCGCGACCGAGGCGAGCCGGTTCTGCGGGCAGTGCGGCACCAAGGTGTCGCCGAACGGGATGTTCTGCACCGGCTGCGGCTCGGCCACGACCTGACCCCGGGTCACTTGAGGGCGTCGGTGATTCAGGACGGGTTTCACGGTTGACGCCCGAGAACGCGGCGGGTGTTGGTGACGGCCATCGTCCGTACGTCATCGTCGGTGAATGTCGCTTCTAAAAGGCGATCGGCCAGCAGCGCCAATCCGTCCTCCACCGGCGGATTGAAAGGTTGCCCGAGGTCGCTGGAGAGCAGCGAATGCTCCGGGCCGACCTCGCGGATGTGCTCGAAGAGCAATTCCCAAGAGACTTTCTTCGTGTACGCGGTGGTGAAGCACCGTTCCAGCAGCGCGCCCCGGGCGGCCAGATGCCGCTGGGTGTCCACGTCGAGCTGCTGGGACGTGAACTCGGGGTGCGTGACGATGATCCGCCGCACCCCGGCGTCGGCCGCCGCGTCCACCGCGGCGACGATCTCCGGCCCGCTCAGGTGGCCGGTGGCCAGGACCATGTCGTGCTTGGCGATCACCGCGAACACCTCGTGCAGCGCCGGAACGATCTTCCCGCCCGCGTCCACCACGTCGATCGCCGGCGCGACGATGCCCTGCTCGGCCAGCTCGGACTGCAGCGCCGCCCACATCGGCCGGGTCGCGCCCGGCGGCAGCGAGGAGACGCTCGCCCGCTCGTTCGCGCAGTCCACGGTCGGCAGCCAGACGACCCGCGCGCCCTGCCGCCCGGCGATCTCCACGGCGACCGGGTTGAGGCCGCCGACCGAGCCGTTGAGCGTCAGCGCCCCCAGCGCCTCGACCTCGGGGACGACACCGCGCACGACTTCCGCCCGCTCGGCGGTCGGGACATAATGCGATTTGAGCACGAAACCCGCCAGCCCCACCTCGGCGAACCGGCGGGCCAGGGTGACGTCGTCGATCCGCCGTTCCATCACGTCCGGCGCGACGTGCACGTGGGTGTCGTAGGCGCCGATCACGAGGGCGCGGGCCCGGTCGCTGGGGGTCGGATGATCAGCAGTCATGCGTCATCTCCCGTGGGGTGCGGGGTGCTCGTCCCGACCTTGGCAGTGATTGACATCATCGTCAACAAATAGGTGGTTGTCGACCTGGTTGACCTGAAGCCCGGTTCATGGGGAAAGCTGACGGCGTGGATTTCCCCGCATATCTCAACCGGATCGGACAACCACGACCGGCCGTCGCCGACGACGCGGCGCTGCGCGAACTGAGCTGGGCGCACCAGACCGCCGTACCCTTCGAGAACCTCAGCATCCACCTCGGTGAACCGATCTCCCTGGAACCGGGCGACCTGTTCGACAAGGTGGTGACCCGGCGCCGCGGCGGGTTCTGCTACGAGCTCAACGGGCTGTTCGCGCTGCTCCTTGAGGAGCTCGGGTACTCGGTGGACCGGGTCGCCTCGCGGGTGCACCGCGGGGACGGGCGGTTCGGGCCGCTCTTCGACCACCTGGCGCTGATCGTGGACGGGCGGTGGGTCGTCGACGTCGGGTTCGGTCGCCACTCGTCGTACCCGCTGCGGCTGGACACGCCCGGCGAACAGGCGGACCCCGGCGGGCGGTTCGCGGTGATCCCGGCCGACGACGGTGACCTGGACATCTACCGGGACGGCGAGCCGCAGTACCGGCTCGAACGCCGGGCCCGGCCGCTCACCGACTTCGAGCCGGCCTGCTGGTGGCAGCAGACCTGGCCCGAGTCGAACTTCCGGAGGAAACCGGTGTGCTCGCGGCTGGACGGCGACAGCCGGATCACGCTGAGCGGGCGGTCCCTGCTCCGGGACGGGACGGAGACGGCCCTCGGCTCGGACGCCGAGGTCCTGGCCGCCTACAAGAGCCACTTCGGCATCGAGCTGGACCGCGTCCCCGCGCTCTGATCAGCTCGACCAGGTCAGGTCGAGGCGGTGCTGGAAGGTTTCGTAGCCGGCCCGGGCGAAGGCCGCGGCCATCGGCGTGTTGGTGACGTCGGTGGCGGCGCGGATCCGCGGGGCGTCCTGGTCGGCGAGAACGCGGGTGCCGGCGGCCAGGACGTCGTCGATGTAGCCGTGGCCGCGGTGGGCCGGGACGACGCCGAGGTAGGCGATGATCGCGTGGTAGCCGTTGTGGGCCGGCACCACGAAGCCGACCGGGTCGCCGTCGCCGGGCCGGGTCGCGATCCGCCACCAGTCCCGCGGGCCGGCGTACCGCGCGAGTTCCTCCTCGAACTGCTGCTCGGCCGCCTCGCGCGGGGTCATCCGGGTCAGGTCGTCCCGGCTGTACGCGTCCAGCGTCCCGTCCAGGACCAGCTCCATCAGGTCGATCAGCTCGCCGGCGTCCCGCGGTGGGCGGAACTCCAGGCGGCCGGACGGGGCCCGCAGCGGTGTGCCGGGCCGCCACTCCCAGCGCAGCCGTTCGACGAACAGCCGGGCCCCGGTCTCCCCGAGCAGCGCGAGGCACGACTCGGTCTCCCGGCGGGCCCGCTCGTCGCCCTTCCAGTCCGGCGGCAGGAAGCGGATGTAGTGCGGCGGGACCGCGTCGCCGGAGACGGCCGGCAGCGCCGCCCGCAGCAGTTCACGGCCGTCGCCGGGGTCGGGCGCGTCGAAGATGTCCATGGTCGACGGCCGGGCGTCGCCGGGGCGTGACCACCAGGCGGCACGGGCGGTCACGCGGTCTCCGCGCAGCGCCACCCAGAGCCACTCCGGTCGCCGCCGCCCGGCGTCCAGATCACCGGTGATCTCGTCGTTGAGCAGGTACGGAAGGGTGTTGAACAGGTCTACCTCGTCGGGGCCGGTGATCGGGCGGACGACGAGGCCGGGGGCTGAAGGCATCAAGGGCCAAGTTCTATCCATTGCCCGTACGCGAAGCAACGGAATTTGAGATTGCGGACAGGAACTGGCCGCATCGGGGGAGATGCTCGGCGCATGAGGATTCCCGGTGGCAAGTCGAGCGTGACCCCCTACGTGGCCGCGAAGGGGGCCGACCGGTTTCTCGACTTCGTCGAGGCGGTGTTCGCGACCGGGAAGGCCGGCCGCGTGCGCAACCCGGACGGCACGATCGGGCACGCCGAGGTCCGGATCGGGGACTCGGTGATCATGGCGTTCGACGCGCGCCCCGAGTGGCCGGACACACCGAGCCTGCTCAGCGTGTACGTGGACGACGCCGACGCGGTGGTGGCCCGCGCCATCGAGGCCGGCGCCACACTGGTCACGCCGGTGTTCACCTCCGGGATCGTCGGTGATCGGGGCGGCCGGATCAAGGATCCGGCCGGCAACATCTGGTGGGTGCAGACGCACCTGGAGGACGTGGACGAGGCGACCATGCTGGAGCGTTTCGCCGACCCGGCCGAGCTGGCCGTGATGCGCGAGGCCCAGCGGTCGTTCGACGAGGAGATGCGCGGCCGGGCCTAGCGGCTCGGGGCCGGTTTGACCAGGCCGCGGGCTATCCGGACGCCGGCGATGAACAACACCATGGTCAGGCCGATCAGGCCGGCGATCACCGGTTCCTGGTTCTGCAGGGAGACGAAGACGCCGGCGACGAAGGCGCTCATCATCGCGCTGATCAGGTACTGCTGGCGTTTGGTCGGGGTGGCCAGCGGGCGTGGGGAGCGCGCCGGCGCCGGCGCCGGGACGGCCGGCGACGGGGTCGGCACCCGGGACGGGTCGCGGGGCGGCTGGTCGACGCGGACGGCCGGGGACACGCCCCGGTCCAGCCAGCCGATGATCTCGGCGCCGCCGCGGTACAGGGTGGGCTCGACCGAGATGCCGATGCCGTCGGTGCCGAGGAGCGCGCGGGCGCCGTCCGGCCACGCTCGCATGATCACGCAGTCGGCGAAGCGGACGGTGCGGTCGCCGACGCTGACCCCGTCCGGGCCGATGATCAGGTTCTCGTCGGGATCCTCCAGGGACTCGTACGCGGTGCCGGTCACCGTCGTCGTCGACGAGTTCGGCGCGGGGGTGAAGCCGGCCCAGTCGCCGTACGTGCCGGACGGCGCCATCAGCAGTCCGGCCGCGCTCGCGGCGGCGGCCACCGCGGCGATCTCGGTGACGGTGACCGCCTCGTACGCGCGGAACTCGGCCTCGGCCGACCGCACCGGCAGCCCGGCCAGGTAGTCGCGGGCCACCCCGGCGAGCCGGTCACCGGACTGCTCGGCCTCCCACAGCGCCTGCCCGCGCCGGCGGACCACGGTGGCCAGGTCGTCCGGGTCGACGATCCCGGCCCGCAGCCGGGCCAGCACGTCCACGAAACCGCCGAGCACGGCGCCCTGCTTCTCCGGCAGCGCGTCGGCGAACGCGACGACCAGGGCCCGGTCGCGGCCGATCGGACGCCAGCGGGCGCCGGCCGTGTAGGACAGCCCGCTCTCCTGGCGCAGCTCCCGGAACATCGCGCGTTCCAGCAGGTCGGCGAAGACCTCGGTGGCGGCGCCGCGGGCGACGAGCGCGTCCCACGCGACCACGCCCGGCCCGCCCCGGAACCAGGCCGGCGTGACCGGCAGCGCACTGGCCGGTGCCGGCGACGGCTCGCGACGGCCCGGCGGCAGGGTCAGGCGCAGCCCGGCCGGGATCTGCTCGCCGGTCACCCAGAGAACCGCGTTGTCCCTGGTGAAGTACCGGGCCGCCCAGGCCCGCAGATCGTCCTCGGTGATCGCCGGAAGACCCCATTCCGGGTACGACACGGTGCCGTGCCCGACCGCACCGTGCCGCCACAGCGGCATCGGGTCGGTGCCGCCGCGCGCGCTCGCCTCGGCCCGCAGCACGTCCTTCTCGATCGGCAGCCGGTGCATCGGCAGGTCGTGCAGGGCCGCGCTGACCCGGGTCAGGAACGTGGCCACCTCGGACGGCGAACCGGTCAGGTGGAAGCCGGTGTGCTCGACCCCGGTCTCGCCGTTGAAGTGGTACTCGGCCATCCCGAGCGAGTGCAGCGCGAGATGTTCGAGCAGGTGGGTGATGCCGTGGCGGGCCAGTGGCTCGTCGGCGAAACCGACCCGGAAGACGAGACCGGCCCGCATCGGCCCGGTGGCGGGCGAGTGCAGCGTGGGGACGCCGTCGACGTCGTACATCGACATCATCGGACCCCTCCCACAGCGGACAGTGACCGGGCCCGCATGTCCTTGACGACGGCGGCGGTATCGCCGGCGAGATATCGCCACGGGAACTCGCTCGCCAGCGGGCCGAGCAGGGCGAACACCGACCCGGCGGCCGGACGCTCGTCCATCAGGCTGAACGCCATCGCGAACGTGCTCGCGGCCTGGACCCAGCCCGGCTCACGCCGGAAACCCTCGTTCCAGACCGAGCGGTGGGCGGCCTGGGCGATCCCGTCGCGGACCACATCGCCTTTGAGGTACGCCGTGGCCTGCTCCCCGTCCAGTTCCAGCCACTTCTCCAGGTGCGCCATCGCGACCAGCGCGCCCTGCGGAGCGCCGAGCGGTGCCGCCGTCATCGCCGCCGCGGCCCAGGCGTGCACCTCCGGCCACGTGCCGCCCCACTTCGGGCACAGACTCTGCAGGTACTGGCACTGGCCGGCGTAGTCGTGCGGGTTGACCGCGAGCAGCCGGTCGTGGCGTCGCCGCGTCTCGGCCGGCCCGAGTTCGAGGCCGCGGGCGGTGACCAGCCGGGCCGCCCACAGCGCCGGATCCTGCGGCACCCGCGCGGCCGCGTCGATGAGCACCGCCTCGGCCCGGCGCAGCCAGCCGTGGAAGACCTCGAACTGTTCCGCGCTCACGTGCGCGGCGTCGGCCCGGCTGCGGACCGCCCAGCCGACGTCGATCAGGTGCCAGGCGAGCAGCGCGGCGGCCGTGCTGTCGGACGGATCCTGATGCAGCACGTACCGCAGGCCCTCCTCGATGCCGGGCTCGTCGGAGGCCCACACCATCAGCCAGGTCCGGCCGGTGAGCGTGGCCGCGCCGAGGACCGCGCGGCAGGCCGCCCAGTCGCGCCGGCGCAGGGCGGCCCGCAAAGTGGCCAGCTCCGGATGCGCGGCGGCCGGGTCGAGGAGGACGTCGTCGAAGGGCACGCGGGAAGGATCCGTCCGCACGGTTGCGAAACGGGAGCGATCGATGGATTCCCCGGTTGCCCGCTCGCTCTATGTTGACCACGTGGTCACGATCGCGACGATCGGCTTCTGTCTCGGCGGATTCCTGCTCGCCGGCGCCGGCATCTTCCTGCTGCTGCACATCGGCAGCCACCTCGAGGCTCGTACACTGCGCCGCGTCCTCCCGGTGCCGATCGGTTCGTGGGGCCGCGGGCCGGTCGCCGCCGAGGCCCGGATCGAGTACGGTGCGGCCGGTCCGCAGGTCGGCCCGGTCAGCGGCGAGGACTGTGTCTGGTACCACGTCCGGCTGACCCGTTCGCCGAGTCGCCGCGACTCCGACGTGGGCGAGGACCTGCTGCTCGACGTCGGCTCGCCGGGCTGGCCGGCCATCGCCGACCCGAGCGGCCGGGTGCCGGTCGACCCGCGGAAACTGGGCGGGAGCCTGCGCACCGACCCGTCCCCGGCCGAGTCGATCCGGCTCTACTACCGCAGCGCGGCGCCGGTGCCGCTGCCCCCGATCGTCCCGCCGGACATCGTGGCCGGGCTGAAGAAACACGAGAGCCTGGAGCTGACCGAGGCCCGGATGTCCCGCGGCGTCCCGGTGTTCGCGCTGGGCCGCGCGACGAGCAACGGCCTGGTCCCGAGCTTCTTCACCACCCGTACCCGGGACGAGGCGCTCGCGGCGCGCGTCGAGGACATCGGCGTGGGCCGCGGCATGATCATCTGGTTCGGGCTGATCGGACTGCTCCTGGCCGGTGGATCGGCCGCGTTTCTGGGCACCCTGTCCTAGTGGAACATGTGCCGGTGGTGATCGTCGGGGCCGGCCCGACCGGGCTCACGGCCGCGATCATGCTGGCCCGGCGCGGCGTCGAATGCCTGGTCCTGGAGCGGTTCCCGGAGCCGTACCCGCTGCCCCGCGCGGTCCACTTCGACGACGAGGTGTTCCGGATCCTCGCCGGCCTCGGGCTGGCCGACGAGCTGCGGAAGATCTCACGACCGGCGCCGGGCATGCAGCTGGTCGACCCGGCGCTGCGGCCACTGGCCACGTTCACCCGCGACCCGGTCGGGCCGCACGGATTCCCGCAGGCCAACATGTTCGACCAACCCGATCTGGAACGCCTGCTGCGCTCCGAGTTGCGCTCGCTGCCGCGCGCCCGGCTTCGCCAACCGATTGAGGTGTACGGCGTTTCGCAGCCTCCCTCGGGAGGCCCCGTCCATGTCCGTTACCGATCAGCCGACGGCGAGGGCGCGCTGACCGCCGACGTGGTGCTCGGCTGCGACGGCGCCAACAGCGCGGTCCGAGCGTCGATCGGGGGCGGCTGGGAAGACCTCGGGTTCACGCAGAACTGGCTGGTCGTGGACGCGGTCGCGCCCGAGCCCCTGGACGTCTACGACGGTGTGCAGCAGGTGTGCGACCCGGTGCGGGCAGCCACGTTCATGATGGTCACGCCGGGCCGCTATCGCTGGGAGTTCCTGCTCCGGGAGCCGGTCGACGCCCGGGCCCGGATGCGGCCGTGGCTCGGCGGGGCCGAACCGGAGATCCTGCGCGAGGCCGAGTACACGTTCCGCGGGGCGGTCGCCGACCGGTGGCGGGATCGGCGCGTCTTCCTGCTCGGGGACGCCGCGCACCTGACACCGCCGTTCATCGGGCAGGGCCTGTGCGCCGGGATCCGGGACGCCGCGAACCTGGCCTGGAAGGTGGCGTTCGTGCTGGCCGGGGACGCCGACGAGCGGCTGCTGGGAACCTACGAGACCGAGCGGAAGCCGTACGCGAGAAGCATGATCCGGATGGCGATGCTGGTCGGACGTCTGATGACCGGTGGCCGAGCCGCACGCACGCTGCTACGGACCGTGACGAGACTGCCCGGCATCGAACGCCGCGCCACGACGATCGTGTGGCCCGCCCTCGGTCGCGGCCCGCTCGTCGGTCGCGGCGGCGGCCGGCTCTGCCCGGCCGCGCTCGACCCGACGCTCGGCCCCGGGTTCGATCTTGTTGATCCCGGTACCGCCCGAGCCCTGCTGATCCGTCCGGACCGGATCGTGGCGGCGACCGGCCGGCGGGCCGACCCGCGGATGCTGGGCGCCGCCGGAATTCGAATTTCGGGGCTCTGAACTGCTTATACGCTCGCCCCGGCCAGATCGGGGCGGGATCCGCCGAAGTTTTTGTCGTACCGCTCCGATAGAACTACCTCCACTCGAAGGACGAGGGAGGGACTGTTGTGACGACTGATCGCGCCGCCTACGAGCGACGCAGCTCAGCGCCCGTGATCGCACCGGTGGAGCCACGCAAACTGGCCAAGGTGCCGTTCGTGGAGCTGGCCGACGGCCGACTTCAGGGGGTGGTGTCCAGCGGCTCCGACGTCGAGCGCGTCTACGTCTCCTCGATCACGGCGGGTGACCACGGGCTGAGCTGCAACACCAACAACAACCGCCCGTGCGGCGGCCTCGCCGGCGGTTCCCGCGCCTGCAACCACATCCGCGCGCTGGCCGACGCGGCTGTCGCGCAGTACGGATTGGACCGCGTCGCCCGCTACCTGAAGGCCGACCTCTCCGACGGCGGCGACGATCTCTGGGCCGGCCTGCACACCACCACCGCGCCGAACCGGGCGGCCGAGGTGTTCGCCAGTTTCCTGCGCCACCTGGCCTACCTCGAGGTCGAGCCGACCACCGACCCGCTGCCCGAGCTGCAGTGGTTCCCGGCCGCGGCGGCGGTGCGCTGATGCTGGCCGACGCCCTCCGGTCCACCCCCGACGGTCTCCCCGAGGCCCTCGCCCTGGTCGACGGTCTGGACGACGCGCTGGTCCACGGCCTGGCCCGGATCGACGAGGAACGCGCCGCCGCCCTGGAGACGCTGGCCGCCGCGTTCGGCGGATCGCCGCTGGGCGACCGGGTCACCGACGCCATCGGCAAGATCATCGCCGGGACGGTCACCGACGACCACCTGGCCACCCTGGCCGGGGCTCGGGCCGCGCTGCTCGGCGCCACCCACGACGCCCTGCTGTCCGGCCTCGACACCGCACTCGGCCGATCCCGCGCCGAGGCCTCGGCCGCACCGGCCGTGACCGATTCCGGTCAGCTGCTGGCCGCCGGCCGCTCCTGGCTGCGGGAGCTGGCCATCGCCGGCTGGCGCGGCGTCGACCACGAACTGGCCGGTGGCGCCGCCCAGGCCGTGCAGTCGCTGCTGACCGACCCGTCCAGCCGCCGCCTCGCGGTGCTGCTCGACGGGTTCGCCGCCGAACTGCGCTCGGCCGCGCCGGTCTCCACGCTGCCCCGGGTGCCGGTGCGCCGCTGGGCCGACCTGTGGACGCGGGCGCTGCTGCTGTCCCAGGCGGGCTACCCGAGCGCCGAGGCCGCCCCGGTCGACGGACGGCTGGTGATCCTCGGCGTCGACCTGCACGAGCACCCGACGGTGTTCCAGGCCCAGGCCCACGGGCTCCTGGAGACGTCCGACGGCGCGGTCCGGCTGGTCCGCACCGGCGTCGCCGCCGCCAAGGTCGACACGATCAGCGGCGCCTCCGCATGGCGGCTGCTCAGCCCGTTCCCGATCTTCCGGGGCGTGGTCGCCGAGCACCGCACGGTCGAGGTCACCGGCATGGGC
Organism: Actinoplanes sp. HUAS TT8; assembly: GCF_051380535.1. Lineage (NCBI taxonomy): Bacteria > Bacillati > Actinomycetota > Actinomycetes > Micromonosporales > Micromonosporaceae > Actinoplanes > Actinoplanes sp. HUAS TT8. Next base: position 1,610,653 of record NZ_CP195646.1, read on the forward strand.
CTCACCCCGGGCGGCGACCTGATCTGGGACGAGACGAAGGCCGCGGCCGGGGAGCCGGCCGAGCCGTTCGCCGCCGCCCGGGTCCGGCTCGGCCCGGCCGCCGCGCCGCCGGTCGCGCCGCTCGACCGGCACCCGGCCGCGCTCGCCGAGCCGGTGCTCCTGGAGGGGTACGGGCACGCCGACGGCGCGTTCGACCTCGGCGGCGGTGTGACCCTCGCCCTCGACCTGGACCGGCTGCCCGCGGCCGGGCCGCTCACGCCCGCACTGGTCGCCGCGTCGGCCGCGTGCCTGGGACTGCTCCGGTGGGACGGGCAGTGGCTGCTGCAGCCGCTCGCCGTGCAGACCCTGGTGAAGAAGAAACCGGTGACGGTTCACGGTGGGGACTGGGCGCTCGGGCCGACCGAGGCCAAGGCGGCCAAGGCCGAGGCGGCGGCCGGGACGGCGGTCGACGTGCTGCGCGAGCGCGCGGGAAGGTTGCTGCGCAAATGAGCACATCACCGGCGCCCGGCGCTTCCGCTTCTGAAGGTGAGGCCGCTTCTGAGGGCGGGGTGGCTTTCGGGGGCGCGGCTGCTTCTGAGGGCGGGACGGCGGAGACCCAGCGGCAGATCCTGTACTGGCGGCTGCTCGCGCGGCTCTTCGACCCGGAGGAGCAGGCGGCGCTGGAGTCCGCGAGCATGGCCATCGTCGGCGATCAGGGGCTGCCCGCCGCGCTGCTCGACCCGTCCGTCTCGGTGGACACGCTGGTGCAGCGGTTCCCGCAGTTGGAGGGCGAGTTCGACGGCCTGATCAGCGATCCCGGCGACGACCGGGACGGCGAGGTCCGCCGGGCCGCGCTCGCGTCGAAACTGCTGCTCAACGTGTTCGCGACCGGCTCCGGCAACGTCACCGCCGAGCAGTTGCAGCGCTGGCAGGCCGACGCCGGCTGGTTCGAGCGGGCGATGGGCTGCGAGCCGGGCGGGCTGCGCGGGCGGGCCGCGGGCGCGGGTGCGGGCACCGGTGCCGGCAACGGCGCGGGCTCCGGGGCGGGGCTCGGCGCCACCCTGGCCGGGATCGAGGGCGACCTGGTCAGCCGGATGCGACTGCGCGAGGTGCTGGCCGACAACCGGCTGGCCAAGCAGCTCACGCCCAGCATGTCCCTGATCGAGCAGCTGCTGCGCGACAAGGACAACCTGGACGGCGTCGCGCTGGCCAACGCCAAGGCGCTGATCCGGCGCTTCGTCGACGAGGTGGCCGAGGTGCTGCGCACGCAGGTGGCGCAGGCCAGCACCGGGACGATCGACCGGTCCGTACCCCCGAAGCGGATCTTCCGGAATCTCGATCTGGACCGGACGATCTGGAAGAACCTGCCGAACTGGAGCCCGGAGGACGAGCGCCTCTACGTCGACCGGCTCTACTACAAGCAGACCGCGAAACGGATCGAGCCGGCCCGCCTCATCGTGGTCGTCGACCAGTCCGGCTCGATGGTCGACGCGATGGTCAACTGCACCATCCTCGCCTCGATCTTCGCCGGGCTGCCCAAGGTCGACGTGCACCTGGTCGCCTACGACACCCGGGCGCTCGACCTGACCCCGTGGGTGCACGACCCGTTCGAGGTGCTGCTGCACACCAAGCTCGGCGGCGGCACCGACGGCACGGTCGCGCTCGACCTGACCCGCCCCAAGATCACCGACCCGCGGAACACCGTCGTCGTCTGGATCTCCGACTTCTACGAGTGGAACGAGCAGGGCGTCTGGGACGGCATGCAGGCCATCCACCGTACGGGGGTGAAGTTCATCCCGGTCGGCTCGGTCAGCAGCGGCGGCCACCAGAGCGTCAACCCGTGGTTCCGCCAGCGCTTCAAGGACCAGGGCACCCCGGTCCTCTCCGGACACATCAAGAAGCTCGTCACCGAGCTCAAGAACTTCCTCGTCTGAGAACAACAGGAGACTACTGATGAGTGACATGCTGCGCGCCCCGGCCGAGGTCAAGTACGCGGAGGAGCTGGACTGGCTGGAGTCGATCGACGACGGCCCCAAGCCGTTCTCGTGGCGGCTCAGCCCCAAGATGGTGCGCCTGTTCATCCTCGGCTCCGAGCGCGCCGACGGCCTGGACCGCGAGATCGAGCAGAAGTGGTACGGCGACCGCAGCTTCGTCGAGCGCTCCATCGTCACCCTCGCCTCCGACCGCGGCCTGCTGCTGATCGGCGACCCCGGCACCGGCAAGAGCTGGCTGGCCGAGCTGCTCTCGGCCGCGATCAGCCGCAACTCGACGCTCGTCGTGCAGGGCACCGCCGGCACCACCGAGGACCACATCAAGTACTCGTGGAACGTCTCGATGGTCATCGCCAAGGGCCAGTCCCGGGCCTCGATGATCCCGTCGCCGATCATGACCGCGATGGAGAACGGCGTGATCGGCCGCTTCGAGGAGCTGACCCGCTCCACCAGCGACGTCCAGGACGCGCTGATCTCGATCCTGTCCGAGAAGTATGTGTCGATCCCGGAACTGGACGACGACAACATCGTCTTCGCCAAGCCCGGCTTCAGCATCATCGCCACCGCCAACAGCCGCGACCGGGGCGTCAACGACCTGTCCTCGGCGCTCAAGCGGCGCTTCAACTTCGTCCGCATCCCGGTCGTGACGAACAAGAAGAGCGAGGCCGAGATCGTCCGCTTCCGCACCGAGGAGCTGCTGCGCCGGCACAACATCGAGCTGGAGGTGCCGCCCACCCTGCTCGACGTGCTGCTGCAGAGCTTCGCCGACCTGCGCGCCGCGTCCGCGTCGGCGACCAGCGACGACGAGCGCCTGGAGTCGGCCCTGTCCACCGCCGAGCAGATCGGCGTCCTGGAGGACGCGATCCTGCACAGCAACTTCTTCGGCGCCAGCGCCCTCACCTCGCAGACCCTGGCCTCGTCACTGGTCGGCTCGCTGGCCCGGCGCAGCCCGGAGGACCTGGCGATCCTGAACAAGTACTGGCACGGTGTCGTCGAGCCGCGCAGCAAGGAGCACAGCGGCGAGTGGACCGGCTTCCTGGAGGGCGGTCGGCAGGCGATCGCGACCCTGTCATGACGTTCGACTCCCTGCGTGAGCAGTTGCTGGGCGCGGCCGAGGCGCTCGGCGGCGGCCCGGCCGCGCTGCCCGAGATCCTGGCCGGCATCGTCGACGACGTCGGCCACGCCCTGAACGAGCCGCTGGAGATCTTCCCGGTCTGCCACCACTCGCCGGCCTCGGCGCTGGCCATGCTCCGGCGACTGCGCGAGAAACAACCCAAGGTCGTCTACCTGGAACTCTGTGAGGATCTGCAGCCGCTGCTCACCGAGCTGCGCAACTGCCGGCTGCCGGTCGCCGTGCAGGCCTTCGCCTCCCAGCTCGACGGGTTCCCGAAGGAGTCGGCGCCGCTCTCGGTGATCGCCCCGATCACCGAGGCGTCCGCGGAGTACCAGGCCATCTCGTACGCGCTGGACACGCCCGGCGTCGAACTCGTCCTGGTCGACCGGTCCACCGACCACGTCTTCCAGTGGCAGCCCGACCCCGAGCAGCCCGGCCAGGCCCCGGAGGCCGAGGAGGACCTGCACGGCGACGCGGTCGGCGTGGAGATCGGCGACCTGCGGCCCCGCTTCGCCGAGCTGGAGGAGCACCTGCTGCACCACGGGCGGGTGCGGCACTGGTCCGAGTGGTGGGACCAGTACGTCGAGCAGCCCCTGGCCGGGGCCGACCACGACACGTACCGGCAGGTCATGACCATGGTCGGCAGCCTGTTCCGGCGGCTCGCCCCGCACGACACCAAGCGGTACGAGAGCGACGAGGACCGGGAACGCTACATGTGGACCCGGATCCGCGAGCACCTCGCGGCCACCGGCGCCGACCCGGCCGACTGCCTGTACATCTGCGGCGCCTTCCACGCGGCCAGCCGGGTCCCCGAGGCCGGCTCGGCGCCCGGCACGCCGGACTTCGCGATCACCCCGCGGACGGCGACGACCTGGCTCTACGGGCTCATCCCGTCCAGCCATTCGGCCATCGAGGCCCAGTTCGGCCTGGCCCCCGGCTCGGTGTCGATCGCGGCCACCACCTGGCAGAAACAGCTCAAGAAGTTCCGCCTCACCCCGTTCCAGCTCGACGGGCAGAAGGGCGGGAAGAAGACGACCAAGGCGCTGCCCTTGCCTACAGCCGGCGACGCGCCGGTCGCCGATCACCTGACCGGCTACCTCTCCGGGCCGCCCGCGCTCGACGGCCTCGACGAGGAGGAGCTGCGCGGCTGGTGCGTCGACATCGTCCGGCTGGCCCGCCGCAACGGGTACCTGGCCAGCACCGCCGACGCGATCGCCGTCTTCGAGACGTCTATCCTGCTGGCCGGGATGCGGGGGCGGGCCCGGCCGACGCCGTACGACTTCCAGGACGCGGCCGTCACCTGCATCGAGAAGGACACCGTGCCCGGCCGCCGCGACGTGCGGCGGCTGTGCGAGATCCTGCTCGGCGGCGACCGGATCGGCCAGGTCGGCTACGACGCGCTGCCACCCCTGGCCCGCGACGTCTACGACCGGCTGGCCCCGCTCGGGCTCAACCTCGAACAGCGCAGCATCCAGCGCGCGCTGCTCGACCTGGCCGCCCGGCCCGAGCTGGCGCCCTGCTCCCAGCTGCTGTGGATGCTGCGCTACCTGCTGCCCGACCAGGCGGTCCGCCCGATCATGGGCAGCCGCAAGCTCGGCGAGAAACACATCCAGGAGAGCTGGGACCTCGACCTGGGCCGCCACCAGCGGACCATCATCGAGCTCGGCTACGAGGGCGTCACCGTCGAACAGGTCCTCGAACAACGGCTGCGCCGCGACGCGTGGGACCCGAAGGCGACCGCGGCCACCGCGTTGCGGGCGGTCGAGAACTCCCTGCTGTTCCTGACGAGCCCGCGCCTGACCGACGAGCTCGGCGCCCGCGCGGTCGAGCTGCTGGCGGCCGAACGTACGGTCGACGACGCGCCCGAGGTGCTCGGGCGCATCCGGCGGCTGCTCGCCTACTACCGGGCGACCACGCCGGCGCTGCCGTCCTGGTGCGAGCGGTTCGTGACCGCGGGCTACGCGCACTACTGCACGCTGCTGCCGACCGCGTTCGTCGAGGAGGAGACCGGCGTACGGCAGGTCGGGGCCATGCTCGGCTTCCTGTTCGGCATGGAGAGCCTGGCCCTGTCCCTGGGCTGCGACCGCACCCAGCTGGAGATCGCCGTCCGGCAGTCGCACCCGGAGAGCCCGGCCAAGCTCGCCCTGCTCTGGGCCGCCCGGCACCAGCTCGGCGACCTGTCCCTGGCCGAGCTGCGCGCGCTGGTCGACGACCTGCTCGGCAACCCCCTGGTGGTGCCCGCCGTCCCGCAGTACGTGAGCGGGTTCGTCCAGGCCCTCGAACCGGTCCCGCGGCTGGCCCCGTTCGTCGTGGAGACGCTGTCCAAGGCGTTCGGGCGGCTGCCCGACCCGGTGCTGCTGCCGTGGCTGCCGACCCTGATCACCGCGCTGAAGCAGCAGGCGGCCGAGCTGGTTCCGGTGCTGACCCGGGAGGCCGGACGCACGTTCCCGGCGACGCTGGCCGCGATCGACGGGTGGACACCGCCGTGGCTGGCCCGCCGGGCCCCGGCCACCTCGGGTGTCGCCCGGCCGCCGTCGGCCGGGCCGGTCGGGGCGTTCCTGGCCGCGCATCCCGCGAGCACCGACGCGGTGGCCGGGCTGCTGGGCTGTTCCGGGGAGTGGGTGGTGGCCGAGGCCGTACCGGAAAGCGGGTTTTCCAGGCCTTTGCCGTTGTTGACGGCTTTTCCGGCGACCGCGGAGGCGGTGGCGTCACTGATCGGTTCCTGAACGTCGTCACACCGCCGGCCCGATCGACGTCGGGCCGGCGGTGGAGTCGGCTCCTCCGACGGCCGCGGCCGCCCGTGACGGCGGCCACGGCGGCCGGCCGCCCGTGACGGTGGCTGCTGCGGCGTTCCTCAGCTCGGGCCGGTGGTGGCCCCCTCGCTTCGGGCCGGTGGTGGCCTTTCGCCTCGGGGCGGCGGCGGCTTCCTCAACTCGGTCGCGTGGCGGCCGACAAGCCTGGACGGTGAGGGAGGAAGCCTTGAACGTTGACCGGCACGATGACCCGAGCGTGAGCCCGGTCCCCGCGAACGCGGCAGCGGCTTCCGCTTCGTGGTCGGCGGGGGCGCCCTCACCGAAGCCGGACGACGCGCCGGCCGCGCGATGGCGCCGGGGCGCGCTCGCGGCGTACTACGTGGCGTTCCTCGTCGCGAACCTGATCATGCTGGACGGGCCGGCCCGGATCATCCTGACCGTGCTCACCGGCACGACCGTGCTGCTGCTGGCCCTCTCCGCGCTGCGCGGCTCGCGCAGCGGCCGGGGCTGGGAACGCCTGGCCTACCTGCCGGTCCTCGACAGTGTCGCCCAGGTCGGCGTGACCGGGCAGCTGCACTACACCACCGCCCTGATGCTGACCCTGGTCGGTGTGGGCGGCGCGGTGCCGGCCCGGCGGACCGCGGTGCTCTGCGGGCTGCTCGGGATCACCGGCTGGGTCACCGCGGTCCTGCTCGAACCGGATCTGCGCACCGGTGAGCTCGGCTACTACGCGGTGCAGCTCGGCATGGCCGCGCTGCTCGGGGCGATCCTGCACGAGGCCATGCGCCGCCGCCAGGCCGACCTGAAGGTCGCCCGTGACCAGGTCGCGGTCGTGCTGCAGCGCTTCCAGAGCCTGTTCCACGCCTCACCGGCCGGCGTCGGGATCACCGACGAGCACGGCGTGTTCGTCGCGGTCAATCCGGCGTTCTGCGATCTCGTCGGCAAACCGGCCGAGGAGCTGATCGGCACGAGCAGCCACGCCTACGTCGACCTGAGTGTCCAGGACGAGCCGGCCGGGCAGCAGATGCGTTACGTGCGCCCGGACGGCTCGGTGCGCTGGGTCTGGCTGACCGTCGGCCGTACCGAGGCCCAGCACTGGATGCTCGTCCACCTGCACGACGTCACCGACCGGCACCTGGCCGAGCGCGCCGTCCGCGAGTCGGACCGGCTGCTGGCCGCCGTCTCGGTCGCCGCGCGCCGCATCCGCACCGGTGAGGACGCCCGCGGCACGATCATCCAGGCGGTCCGCGAACTGGCCGAGGCCGACTCGGTGAGCCTGCTCGAATCCGACGGCGACGACCTGGTCGTCACCGGCTGGGTCGGCGCCGAGGTGATGGGCACCCGGGTCCCCACCAACAGCGGCTCGATGATCGCCAACGTCTACCGGGACGGCCGCCCGGTCTTCCTGGCCGACCCGGGCGAGGACCCGCGTGTCTCGGCGGCGCTGCTCAAGCTCGTCGGTGCGCGCTCGATGATGTGGCAGCCGGTGATCGCCGACGGCCGTGTCGTCGCGCTGCTCGCCGTCGGCTGGAAGCAGCGGGTCGCCTCGGTCAGTGACCTGCGCGCCCGCGCGGTCGCGCTGCTGGCCGACGAGACGGCGCTCGCGCTGGAACACGAGCGGCTGCTGTCCCGGCTGGAGCAGATGGCCTACACCGACACGCTGACCGGGCTGTCCAACCGGCGGGCCTGGCAGTCCCGCTTCGCCGAGCTGCTTCTCGGGTCGCGGGCCGAGGGGCTGCCGCTGACCGTGGCGATCGCCGACCTGGACCGGTTCAAGCGGTACAACGACACGCACGGCCACCTGGCCGGGGACGATCTGCTGACCGCGACGGCGACCGCTTTCCGCGGCCAGTTGCGCGAGGGTGACCTGATCGCCCGGTGGGGTGGCGAGGAGTTCGTGGTGGCGCTGCCGGACTGCGGGGACGCCGAGGCGGCCGAGATCCTGGACCGGCTGCGGGCGGCGACGCCCGGGGTCGAGACGTGCAGCATCGGGTACGCGGTGTGGAACGGTTCGGAATCGGCCGAGCGGCTGCTGGAGCGGGCCGATGCCGCGCTTTACGCCGCGAAGGCGGCCGGCCGGGACATGGTCCTCGGCGCGGCCGCCATCACGGTGGCCTCCTGAGCGGCCGTTCTCGAACGCTGAGCCGCCTGTCTCACCTATCGGCCCCGGGCAGGCGGCGGCGCCCGGCGATGCCCAGGTCCGGGCGGTGGTACCAGATCAGCTCGGCCTCGCCCTCCAGCCAGCAGAGCAGCACCGGCAGGCCGTCGAGGTCGGCCGGGAAGTCGATGAGCAGCGGCGCGACGCCCTTCAGTTCGGCGCCGGACTCCTGCACGAACGTCATCAGTTCGTTCAGCCGGGCCTCGGCCGCCTTCCGCTCCGGAAGACCGCCCAGCCGTGTCGGTTCACCGCCCGGGACCAGCGCGGCGGACAGTTCGACCATGTCCGCCCGGACCTCGACGATCTCCTCCAGCACCGGTCGCAGCCGCTCCAGCTCCGCCCGGGCCTCCTCCAGCGTGAACAGACCCATGGCGACAGTTAACCAATGCCGCAGGAGGAGGCCCGCGACCGGCCCTCAGTCGTTGCTCTTCAGTCGTTGTCCGGGGGATCGGCCGCCGACGGCGCGGTGCGTTGTTCGAAGATCCACGCTTCGATGTCGGCTTTCAACCAGACCCGGCCCATGGCGAGCTCGTCGAAGGGTTCGGGCCAATCGTCACGTTCGGCGAGTTGTTGCACGCGCTGCCGGCTGAGCCCGAGTCGTTTGGCGATCTCGCCCGCTCCCATGAGATGTCTTGGCACGGCTCAAACTATAGTCACGCGTCACCGTGTCGCGCGACACCTAGTCATGCGTTAGGACCCGCATTGCTATTCATCGATGCATTTAGCTGTGCCGCTCCGGGCCGGGTGGCGACGAACATGAAGCAGCCGTAGGCGATGTTGCGGCTGTGCACCTGGACCACCTCCGGATCGGCGAACACCGCGGCGAGCGCACCCTCCGGATCGGTGCCGTCGTGGACCCGGGTGTTCGGGTGGATCCAGCCGCGGCTGTCGTAGGCGCGCAACGCCTGCGGGCGGCCCCGCCAATCCTCCGGATACCCGTCGCCGGCCGGGCCCTCGCAGGTCGTGGCATGAGCAAAAACGGCACCCATTTCCCGGTACGGGCTGGACGGCACCGGCGGTTCGTAGTTGAACAGGAGCAGCTCCTCGCCGGGCCGCGCGCCGCGCAGACAGCAGCGCAGCGCCTCGTCGCCCTCGGCGGTCATCCGCGCGAAGTCCGTCCGGCGCTCGTCGGCGCCGTCCTTACGAGCCCGGTCCAGAACGTCCTCGGGGAGTGCGTGTACCTCGAAATCCATGCGCTCATCCTCGGGCCGTCCCGGGGCCGGGGTCTCGCGGAAATCAGACGTCGCGCCCGGCCGTCACGGGCGGGCGTGGTGGTCCGGTCAGGCGAGGTTCTCCAGGGCGGGGACGACCGTGGCCGGGGACGGCATCGCGGCGATCTCGGCCGCCACCTCCTGGGCCGCGGCTCGCAGCGTCGTGTCGGTGAGCAGGCGGGTCAGGTCGGCCGCGGTGATCGACCCGGCCTCGACGGACAGGCCGGCGCCCCGCCGGGCCAGCAGGGCCGCATTGTGTCGGCGGTCGCCCGCGCCCGGCGTGGTCAGCTGGGGCACACCCGCGGCCAGGCCGCCGAGGACACTTCCGGCGCCGGAGTGGTGCACGAACGCGGCGGCGTGGGGCAGGGCGGCGTCGAGCGGGATGCGGTCGACCGACCGTACGTTAGCAGGCAGTTTGTGGGTTTTTGCCGGACGGACCAGGACGAATTCCGCGTCCACTTGCGAGGCCGCGGCGATGACGGCGGGGCCCGGATCGCCGTCGTTGGGGCCGTCGAGTGTGCTGCGACTGACCAGCACGCGGGGGCGGTCGCCGGGCGTGAGCAGCCACTCCGGGGCCGTGCCGCCGCCGGAGAACGGGACCGGGCGCATCGAGACCCCGTCCGGCGCGGGGGAATCGCGCAGGCTCGGCGGCCGGACCGTGATGGTCAGGGCCGGCGCGGGAATCGAGTGGTGGCGCAGGACCGTGCTGGTCGTGACCGCCCGGAAGAGTTCCGTGGCCGGCCACAGCGTGTTCTCCTGCAGCACCGACGGGATCGACAGCCGCCCGGCGACGATCGCGCCGGCCTCGGTCAGCGGCTCGTAGACGATCAGGTCCGGCCGTTCGCGCTCGGCGAGGGCCAGCAGCGGTGCGATCAGCGCGAGGTTGGCCCGGCCGAACAGCTCGCCGACCATGCCGACGCCGGCCGTGCCCCGCATCTCGGCCCGGGCCAGCCCCGGATGCCGCAGCGCGACCCGGATCGCGCTGCGCGGCAGGCTGAACCGGGCGCCGATCCCGGCCGTCCGCAGGCCGAGCACGTCCTGCGGAAAGTTGCCGGCGGCCAGGACGACGTCGTGCCCGGCGTCGCGACAGGCCGCGGCGAGCGGGACGAGCGGCAGCAGATGCCCTTGGAGCGGCGCCGCGACGAAGAGGATCCGCATGGTTCTCCGATCGGTCGGGTCAACGCTGCCGGGTGATGTCGAGGAGATGGTGGACGGTCTCGTGGACGGTGTGCCGGCCCACCCACAGCATGTTCCGGGCGGCCGTGACCGGCCAGTTGTAGGTGCCGGTCCGGGCCAGCTCGGCCGCGGTCATCGACGCGAAGGCGGCGGCCAGGGACTCCGCGGCCTGATCAAGATCCGACAGCACGACGTACGGGTCCTGACCGTTGTAGTCGTCCCGCAACGGTCGCTCGTCCCGGCCCATCGGGGTGAACGCCGGACCGTCGACGGCCAGCGCCAGGGCGACACGCTCGCGCTGGACCCGGAGCATGTCGCGGACGTGGCAGGTGTACTCCAGCGGGGACCAGACCTCCGGGGACGGACGTCGTCGCAGGTCGGGGGTAGCCAGTAGGGCGGACGCGTAGAGCGCGCCGGCCGAACGGAGCCGGGCGGGCAGGTCGGCGGCGGAGACCGAGCCGTAGGTGAAGCCGCACTCCGCGCAGTGGTCGGTGGACAGAGCCGCGATCAGCGCGTCGTGCGAGGTCGAGGACAGTTCGGGCCGGGCGGTCACGAAGTGCAGCGGGCCGGACGGGGCGTCGACCAGGCCTCGGCCCGGCTGATGCTCGGGGACGGTGGCGGCTGCCGCGGGGCTGATCGCGGACTCGGCCGGGTCGGCCAGCCGCAGCTCCAGGCGGGACGCGAAATGGTCGGTCAGTCGGGGATCGAAATCGGACCAGTGGGTGGCGGTGGCGACCAGGTGGACGCCGCGGGACGGGCCTCGGCGGGCGATCTCGGCGAGCAGGTCGTGCCAGTGCGGGTGGGTGGCCCAGAACTCCGGCCAGTCGTCGACGAGCACGACGGTGTCGCCGGACGGGACGTCCAGTCGGGCGTAGAGGTCGCGCATCGTGTCGGGGCGGCCGAGCCGGCCGTGAACCAAGGGGATCCGCTGGTAAGGAGCCTGCTCGGCGAGGACGAGCCGAGTGTTCGGGGCGGAGTGGGAGAGCGCCAGCGCGGCTGTGACCGTACGTAAGAAGGTGGTCCGGCCGCTGCCCGGACCACCGACGACCGCGACATTTCCGGGGAGCGGGAGCCAGATGGTGTCGCGGCGGTGTTCGCGGGGCTTGTCGAGGAGTGCGACCGGGAGTTGCAGGGTTCCGTGCAAGGTCTCGTCGGCGAAGCGTGGGGTGTGATCGGAATCGGTCACGATGGGCCCGGCCAGGTCGTCGAGGGTGGGGGAGTCGTCGAGGGGCGGGAGCCAGATGCGGTGGGTGGGCGGCGAAGCGTCGAATCCGTCGGCGTCGATCATCCGAGGATGGAACGGGATCGGGGTCCGGTCGGGGCTGGGCTGGAGGAGGCCGTTGCCCTGGGCGTCGAGGGAGATCCGGTACGAGAGGTAGCCGGCGAGGTCGTGGGCTTCGCCGGTCAGCAGGAGGTGGATGCCTCGGGCGCGGCCGAGCCGGCCGATGCGGCGGAACAGTTCGAGCAGGCCGGGATGGTGGGCGGCGTGACCGATCACGATCAGGGCGGACATGGGTGGCCGGGAATCCGCGTGGCGGAGGTACTGGCTGTGACTTGAGCAGCCGGCGGCGACCAGGAGACGTTTGCGGCGGATCAGTTCGCCCTCGAGGACCTCGATGAGGCGGGGGATCCGGGTGGTGTCGACGACCGCTTCCGTGTGCGGGAGTCGCCCCAGGTCGGTGGGGACGGAAACGTTCAGGAACACGAACGAGACTTCGTCGGCGGTGTGGGTGGCGGCCAGATTGTGGACGATCGTCCGGATCGCGGTGGGGGTGGCGAGGCCGTGCGGGCCCATGCCGTTGTCCACAGCCTCCTTCAGGTCGAGGTGGATCGGCGTACCGTCGGGGGCCAGGCCGATCAGCGTTCGCAGGCGGTCGCCCGGGGCGTTCCGCCGGGTGATCTGCTGCGAATCGGCGGCCGACGCCGGGCCGGCGGGCGGTTGTGCAGCAAAGGGAATGGGCCGCTCGGGGTGCACCACCGCACGGTATTACACCCGATGCCGGGTCGGGCGAACGGTTGAACGGGGATGCCGGATCCGGGCCGGATCGGCTACGCTCCCTCGCGATGCTGACCTCGAACCTCGGAGAGGGGGCCATGTCCACAAGAAGTGAGTGCTGATGCGCTCCTCTGTGGACGGCGACCCCCGTCTCCTCGCCTGGCGGCGCGTGCGCGAATTCGCCGTACCGCCCACCATGATCGAAACTGCCACCGCGCGCCGGCTCGCCGGCGACTGGGCCGGTGCGTGCGCCGCGGCCCGGGTGGATCTCGAATGCGACCTGCGTGCGGTCGGCCCCGAATTCGCCGCCGCGGTTCGCGCCGACCTCCTTCATCTCGCTCCTGACCTGTTGCGCTGGCACTTCCCGCGGGCCGAGGCGGGGCGGTTGCGGCCGGGCCTGACGGTGGCGCTGGCGTCCTATGACGCGCGGTTGCACCTGGTGGCGCGTACTGCTCCGGCCTGGGCCGACGCCGATCAGCGGATCACGCTGGCGCTGTGGGACGGCGAGACGGCCGGGGTGCATCCGCATCCGCGGCCTCATCGCCGGTTCCGTTTCGACCTGCATCGCCATCTCTGGGATGTTCGTCGCGCGGCTGAGCTGCGGGAACGTTCGGGCGCCGCGACCTGGCCGGGCGGCACCGCCGAGGCCCGCCATCGGTGGCCGGCCGAGGCGGAGATCCTCCGGCAGGCTGACGAAAAACCTCACGAGCCGGTTTTCGTACGGATAAATTCCGGCGACTACCGCGAATTGCCCGCGCCCTCGGGAGCCGCCGAGCGGAACCGCACCCGGCCGCGGCATGCGCTGGTGCTCCCCGACGCGGCCACCCGGGTGCCACCCGACCTGGAGCTGCTCCGGGCCGGCCTGATCGAACCCGGTCAGCTGCACCCCCTGGTAGCCGAAGCGCTGGCCCCCGGTCACTCCCGCCCGCCCGACGTCGGCGACTCCGGACCGCGGATCGTCGAGTGCCGCGGCGAGCAGCACCGCCTCGCCCTCATCGACGGCGTGCTCTCGGCGCCGGACCACCACCCCGACGAGTTGCGCCGCGAGGAGATCCTGGTCGCGTTCGGCGGCACCCCGCTGCCCTGCCTGCAGGTCATCGACGATGCCATGCGGCGCCCGGAGTCCCTGGACGACATCCGCGCCCGGCTCGACCACGGCGATCTGCCCGGCGCGCTGCGGGCCGTCGAGGCGCTGCTCGGGCCGCACGCCGCCCTGCGCGACGGCCCGCTGCGCGACGCGCTCGAACGGGCCGAGCAGCGGCACCACACGTATCAGCTCTACCTGGCCGGGCTCGCCGGCCCGGGCCCGACCAAACCGCCCCGACGCCGCACCAAGGTGACCGCATGACTCTTGATATCGCCGCGGACCTGATCGGTCTGCTCGCCGACACGACTACCGAACCGCGCCCGGACACCCAGCTGGAGGCGCTCACCCTGGCCGTCGCCGCCGACCTTCCGGTGCTGCTCTGGGGTGAGCCGGGTATCGGCAAGACGGCCGCGCTCACCCAGCTCGCGGCCAGCCTCGATCTGCCGCTGACCACGGTGATCGCGAGCGTGCACGAGCCGACCGACTTCTCCGGTCTGCCGGTGATCGGCGCCGATCCGGCCGTGCACGGTGTGCCGATGGCCCCGCCGGACTGGGCTGTCCGGCTCGCCAACAGCGGCCGGGGCCTGCTCTTTCTCGACGAGTTGTCGACCGCGCCGCCCGCCGTGCAGGCCGCGCTGCTGCGGCTGGTCCTGGAGCGGCGGGTGGGTGCGCTCACCCTGCCGCCGGGGGTGCGGATCGTCGCGGCGGCCAACCCGCGCGGGTCGGCCGCCGACGGCTGGGACCTGAGTGCGCCGCTGGCCAACCGGTTCGTGCACCTGCAGTGGACCTACGACCACGCGGTGGTGGTGCGGGGGCTGGGCGGGACGTGGCCGCGGGCCGCGCTGCCGAGTCTCGATCCGGCCCGGCTGACCGAGGCGGTCGCGTACGCCCGGGGCGGTGTGACCCGGTTGCTCGACGCCCGCCCGAAGCTGGTGCACCAGCTGCCGCCGTCCGAGACCAAGCGCGGCGGTCCGTGGCCGTCCCCGCGGACCTGGGAGATGGCGGTGCGGCTGATCGCGTTCGCGACCGCGGCCGGCACGTCCCGCGACGTGCTCGCCATGCTGGTCCGCGGGGTGGTCGGCGACGGGCCGGGGCTGGAGTTGCTGGCCGTGCTCGACCGGATGGACCTGCCCGATCCGGAGCGGCTGCTGGCCGACCCGGACGCGGCCGAGCTGCCCGTTCGCGGTGACCTCCGGCAGGCCGTACTGGAAGGAATTGTCGAAGCGGTCCGGTGCCGGGCGGACCGTGACCGGTGGGATGCGGCCTGGGCCCTGCTGGTCAAGGCGTTGGACGGCGGTGCGCCGGACCTGCTGGTGGTGCCCGCCGGGGATCTGGCGCGGCTGCGGCGCGACGACTGGCCGATGCCGGCCGGCATCGAACGGCTGGCCGGCGCGGTCAGCGTGTCCGGGCTGGCCGCGTGAGCATGGACGAGGAGAAGCTGTACGCGGCCCGCCTGCGAGCCGTCCGGGCCCGCCCCTACCTGGCCTCGGCCCTGTTCGCCCTGCACGTCGTCGAGTCCGCGCGGGCCCGGACGATGGCCGTCGACCGGCACTGGCGCTGCTACGTCGCGCCGGCGTTCGTGGCCTCCACCCCGATCGAGGAGCTGGCCTCGGTCTGGGTGCACGAGGTCTCCCACCTGCTGCGCGACCACCACGGGCGCGGTGACCGCTACGCCGCCGAGCACGGTCTGACCGGCCCGGGCGAGCGCCTGCGGATGAACATCGCGGCCGACTGCGAGATCAACGACGACGTGTACGGCGACGGCCTGCCGGTCCCGTCCGGGGCGGTGCTGCCGACGAACCTGCGGATGGCGCCCGGCCAGTTGATGGAGGACTACCTGGCGCTGTTCACGCTCGGCCCGTGGACCGACGGCTACGCGTGGCTGGACTGCGGCAGCGGCGCCGACGGCGGCCGGCGCGAGTGGGATCTCGGTGCGGACGGGGCTCACGGGCTGACCGAGCACGAGCGTGACGCGGTCCGGTTCCGGGTCGCCGAGGCGATCAACGGGCATCCGGGGGACGTGCCCCGGGGCTGGCGGCGCTGGGCCGAGGAGGCGTTCCATCCGCCGCAGCCGTGGCGGGAGCTGCTCGGTGCAGCGGTGCGGGCGGCCGCCGGTTCGTCCGGGCCGGGCGGCGATTACACGTACGGGAAACCGGCCCGGAGGGCCACGGCACTTCCGGGAGTGATCCTGCCGGCCCTGCGCCGCAGCCCGCCCCGGGTCTGCGTGGTGATCGACACGTCGCGCTCGGTCAGCGACGAGGAGCTGGGCACCGCGCTGCTGGAGGTGACCGCTATCGGACGCGCGGCCGGTGGCCGGTCCCGGGTCAGCGTGGTCTCGTGCGACGCGGCGGCCGGGATCGCCCACCCGCTGTGCCGGGCCGAGGGGATCACCCTGATCGGCGGCGGTGGCACCGACCTGCGGGCCGGGTTCGCGCAGGCCCGGCGGATGCGGCCGGACGTGTTCGTGGTGCTGACGGACGGCTGGACGCCGTGGCCGGCGGCGCCGCCGGGCCGGACCGTGGTCGGGCTGTTCCGCCGCCGCGCCCAGGACGACGGCGAGTACTGCTTCCCGCCGGACTGGGCCCGTACGGTCAGGATCGGATAAACGCGAAAATCATCCGCATTCGGACACTAGATTGCGACTCGTGGTCCTACGACGCTACGCGCCGCACCTGGTGGCCCTGTTTCTGCTGGCGGTGTGTTTCCTGGTCGCGCCGGCCCTGCGGGAGAATCCGGCGCGAGCGGCCCAGACCACGTGCTCGGCGCCGGTGTCGTTGATCAACGGCGACTACGAGCTGCCGGTGATCGCCGCCAACTCGATGTCGCTGATCAACGAGGGCCCGGACATGCCCGGGTGGAAGACGACCGCGCCGGACCGCGAGTTCGAACTGTGGCACGAGGTCCGGCAGGGCTTCAACGCCGGGTCCGGGGTGCAGTTCGTCGAGCTCAACGCCAACTACGTCTCCACGCTCTACCAGGACGTGGCCACGCCGACCGGCGGGCAGGTGCTGCGCTGGGAGCTCAAGCACCGCGGCCGGCTCGGCACCGACGTCATGGCGGTGAAGATCGGGCCGGCCGGTGGCACGCTGGCGCAGCAGGGCGGCCAGATCTCGGACGTCAACACCGTGTGGGGCACCAGTTCGGGCGCCTACACGGTGCCGAACGGGCAGACCATGACCCGGTTCGCGTTCGAGTCGATCTCGGCCGCGCAGAACAAGCCGACCTACGGAAACTTCCTCGACGGCATCTCGTTCGGCACCGCGGCCTGCTTGTTCACCGGCACGGCGGTCAGCGCGGCGTCGGCCAACGTCGGCGACGTGCTGACCTACACGGTCAACACCGAGAACCGCGGCGGCAACCCGGCCAAGTCGGCCCTGCTCAGCGACACCATCCCGGCCGGGACGACATTCGTGCCGGGCTCGATCCGGTCGATCACCGGCTCCAGCAGCACGGTGGTCAGCGATGCGGCCGACAGCGACACCGGTGAATACGACGCGGCGACCCGGACGGTCCGGGTGCGGACCGGGACCGGCGCCGGCGCGAGCGCCGGCGGGACGATCCCGGTCGGCGAATCACGATCAATTACCTATCAGGTACGGGTGAACACCGCGGCCGCCGAGACCACCCTGAGCACCGAGGGCGCCGCGACGTTCGACGAACCGGTGTCGGCCACGAGCGTCACCTCGACCGGCAACACCGTCACCAGCACCGTGAATCCGGCCACCGACCTGCGGATCACCGCGGCGATCACGGCCGGCGGGGTGGTCGCCGGGCGTACTGCCACGACCAACCTGACCGTCGTCAACGGCGGCCCGAGCACCGCCAACGGGGTGTCGGTGACCGCCACCGTGCCGGCCGGCATCGTCAACGTGGCGGCGAGCATGACCGGCGCGACGTGCACGGTGACCGGTCAGAGCGCGCGCTGCGACCTGCCGTCGATGGCGTCCGGCGCGACCGGGGTCATGGTGGTCACCGGCGACGTGCTGGCCGCGGCGACCCCCGGAGCGCAGGCGACGCTCACGTCGTCGGTGACCAGCACGACGTACGAGGTGAATCAGGCCGACAACGCCGCCTCGGTCAGCGGCGCGGTGGCCACGCTGGCCGACGTCGGCGTGACCATGACCAACACGCCCGGGGTGGCCGGGGCGCCGATCACCTACACCGCGACGATCACCAACGCCGGCCCGTCGGTGGCCCGCGGCCTGATCCTGTCCGACGCGCTGGCGCTGAACTCGACCTACTCCAGCGGGACGGTCCCCGGCGGCAGTTGCGCCCTGAGCGGCACCGGCACCGTCGAGTGCCAGGTGCCGGACCTGGCGCCCGGGGCCAGCACCACGGTCACCGTCGACATGGTGCTCGACAGCGCCGGCAGCGGGGACGTCAACAACGCGGTCTCGGTCACGTCCAGCACCCCGGACCCGTCGGCCGCCAACAACAACTTCTCGGTCCAGTCGGCCGGCAGCGCGGTGGCCGACGTCGGCGTGAAACTCGGGTTGAGCGCGCTCAGCGCGTACGCCGGCGACACCGTCACCTACACCCTCACCGTGGTGAACCACGGGCCGGCGTACGCCCGGAACGTCACCTTCAACACCGTCGTCCCGCCCGGCGTGACCATCGTGCGCTCCGACCCGCGCTGCACCGCGACCGCCTGCACGCTCCCCGCGCTGCCCCCGAACTACCCGATCGTGCTGACCGGCACGGCCACCCTCGGCCCGAACGCCGCCGCCGGGCCCGGGTTCGCCAGCACCACCGTCATCTCGCCGACCACCGACAACAACGCCGCCAACGACACCGACACGATCAACTTCACCGTGCTGCTCAAGGGTGACCTGTCGATCGCGCAGACCCTGGCCAACCCGTCCGACCCGAGCACGCTGGTCGCCGGGCAGACCGTGACCGGCGTCGTGACGGTCACCAACGGCGGGCCGACCCGCGCCGAGGGCGTCGTGATGAGCCAGGCCGTCCCGGCCGGATGGCCCGTGCCGGCCGCCACCACGACCGGCGCCACCTGCACGTTCCAGGGCACGATCACGGCCGGCGTGACCCCGGACGGCGGCAGCTACGTCTGCAACCGGCCGACCCTGGCCGCGTCCGCGACCTGGCAGATCACGTTCGCCGCCGTGCTGCTGCCGGCCGGGTACGGCAGCCCGTCCTACGCGAGAACGGCGACCGTGTCGGCCAGCACACCCGACCCGGACTCCACCAACGACGCGGTCACCACCACCGGCGCCGTCCAGCAGCGCGCCGACGTCGAGGTCACCAAGGCCGTGATCGGCTCGGCCACACCGGTGCAGACCGAGGAGGTCCGCTACCGGGTCACCGTGATCAACCGAGGCCCGTCCGATGCCACCGATGTCGTGCTGCGCGAGACCCCGGACGCCGGACTGAGTCTCACCTCAGGAACAACCAGCACCGGCGCGTACGACGTCAACTCGCTGAACTGGACGATCCAGCGGCTCACCCCGGGCGCCGGGCCGGGCGTCACCCTCGACCTGACCGGCACCGTGCTCGGCACCGGCACGCTGCGCGACGACACCCAGGTGGTGTCCGCCGACGGCACCGACCCGGACAGCACCAACAACCGGGCGACCGCGACGATCACCGCGGTGGCCGCCGCACCCGGGCTGAGCATCCGCTCGACCAGCACCGTCTCGTCGACCCCGCCCGGGGTGGGGGACACCATCGCGTACTCGTACGAGGTCACCAACACCGGCAACCTGCCGATGACCACGCTGACGCTGGGCGGGGGCGCGCTCAGTCTGACCATCACCTGCGGGGCGACCACCCTGGCGGTCGGCGCGATGACCACCTGCACCGGCGCCACCCACACCGTGACCTCAGGCGACGTCGGTCTCAACCAGCCGCTCACCGACGTCGTGACCGCGCAGGCGCTGAACACCGCGACCGTGCTGCCGGCCACCTACGCCCAGCTCAGCACGAGCGTGCCGGTCGCCGTCCCGCGCCCCTCGCTCACCGTGGTGATCACCCCGACGGTCGACGTCGCGAGCCGGCAGAACGCGGCCGCGGCCGGCGACACGATCTCCTACAGCTACCGGGTCACCAACAACGGCAACGTGCAGATGGACACCATCGCGCTCACCGACTCCCGGGCCAACACGATCACCTGCGGCCAGGTCTCGCTGATGCCGAACGCGTGGACGACCTGCACGCACTCCGGGCCGGGCTACACCGTGACCCAGGCCGACGTCGACGCCGGGGTCGCGGTCACCGACGTCGCCACGGCCACGACCGTCGAGAACACGCTGAACACGCCGTTCACGTTCACCTCGCCGGCCAGTGGGATCCAGGTGGCGGCGGCGGCACCGGCGATGACGATCCACACCGCCGCGACCGCGTCCCCGCCGGTGCGCCGGGGGGACACGATCACGTACACGTACACGATCAAGAACACCGGCAACGTCACGCTCGACACGGTCACCGTGACCGACATCAACGCGGCCTCGATCAGCTGCCCGGCCTTCACGACGCTCGCGCCGCTGGACCCGGCGGTCGTCTGCCACTCGGCCGGGACGCCGTACACGGTCGGTCAGAATGATGTCGACGCGGGCGGGCCCGTGATCAACGACGCGATCGCCGATGCCCGCAGCGTCGCGCCCGGTCATCTGCCGGTCAGCGACGAGAGCTCGGCCTCGGTCGCGGTGATCGGCTCCACGGTCGCGCTCACGGTGACCAGCACCGCGCACGTCAACCCGGCCCCGCACGCCGCCGCGGCCGCGCCCGGCGACCAGATCTACCTCGACTACCTGGTCCGCAACGGCGGCAACGTCACGATGACCGACGTCGGCGTGAACGACTCGCTGACCGGGGCGGCGACCTGCCCGGCCGTCCCGGTCCCGCCCGGCGGCACGATGACGTGCACCGGGGGGCCGTCCTACACGGTCACCCAGGACGACTACGACACCGCCGTCCCGCTCGCGGCGACCGCCGACGTCTCCGGGCGCCGGCCCGGCGCGGCCACGGCCGTCCGCTACGGCAGCGACACGGTGAGCGTGCCGCTCGGCTCCGGCACCGGGCTGCTCACCATCGTGACCTCGGCCGTCCGGGTCTTCCCGGCCGCGCACACGACCGCGGCCGAGGCCGGCGACATCGTCGGCTTCGAGTTCACCGTCACCAACACCGGCACGCTCACCGTTCGCGACATCGCGATCAACGATTCCCGTACGGGCGTGGCCACGTGCCCCGGCAGCATGCTGCGCCCGGGCGCCTCGATGAAGTGCGGCAGCGGCGGCTACACCGTCACCCAGGCCGACGTCGACGCCGGCAACCCGCTGATCAGCACGGCGACCCTGAGCGGCAGGCCCGGTGACGGCAGCGGACCGCGCAAGACGTTCGGCACGGCACCGACCTGGGTGCCGGTCGTGATCGCGGCGCCCTCGCTCGGCGTGCAGGTGATCGGCACGGTCACCCCGGCCGCGCACCAGTCGGCAGCCGTCGCCGGGGACACGATCAGGTGGACGTTCCTGGTGGTGAACAACGGCAACCAGACCATCATCGGAATCAGCGCCGGCCCCGGGATCAGCTGCCCGCGGACCGGGCTGGCCGTGCGCGAGTCGATGACCTGCACCGCCACCGCCGAGCACACCGTCACCCAGGACGAGGTCGACGCCGGGTCGCCGATCGGCACCGAGATCACCGTGACCGGGACCGCGCCGGACGGGCCGCACACGTTCGGCCCGTTCAGCGGCGGCGTGCCGGTGGTGCCGGCCGCGCCCGTCCTGGAGATCGGGCTGACCACGAAGGTGGCGCAGGACGATCGGGCCACGGTGGCGGCGGTCTTCGGGGTGTCGGCCGGGGACTTCCTGACCTACGCCTACAAGGTCTACAACCGGGGCAACGTCACGGTGTCCGACCTGACCGTGGCCCACACCCGGGCGCCGCGGGTGACCTGCGCCGCGACCCGGCTCGCGCCGGGAGCGGGGACGGACTGCGCGGCCGACGACCCGTACCGGGTCACCCAGACCGATGTGGACGCGGCGACCCCGATCGTCGACCGGGCCACCGCCGAAGGGGTCGTGCCGGGAGCCGGGACCAGGGTGACCTCGAACGAGGCGACCACGTCGGTGCCGCTCGCACCGCCCAGCCCACGGCTAGAGGGCAAGCAGACCGCGGTCTGGACCGACACCGACGGGGACGGGCACTTCGGGCCGGACGACGACGTGGTCTCGACCATCCTGGTCACCAACACCGGCAACGTCACCCTGATCAACCTGCGGGTGACCGGGCTGCCGGCCGCGGTGACGTGCGCGGCCCGGGAGATCGCGCCGGGCGCGACGGTCGTCTGCAAGTCGGCCAAATATCACCTGACGCCCAAGCAGATCGCCTCCGGCCAGCAGACGTTCGAGGCGCACATCGCGGGCGACCTGGTGGACCCGGCGGCCGACGACGTCACGGCCGAGGCGCCGTCGACCGTCGCGGTGCCCGCCCGCAGGCCGCCGCCCCGGGTGCCGGCCGAACCCGGCTCGGGCCCGGGCAGCTCGCCGGTGACCGGCGACGCGACCGCGCTGGTCGCCCTGGCCGGCTTCGCCCTGATCCTGGCCGGTGGCGTCGTCCTCTTCGCCACCCGGCGCCGGCCGGCCCACCGTTACACGGCGATGCACATCCGCCGCTGACCCCGCTCGTGCCTGCTCGGGTGGGGAACGACCGAGGGGCCTCGCCGCTCCCCACCCGGGATCAGGAGGCGGTGCTGGGCGGGGCACCACCCGGGGCACCGGACGGCGGGGCCCCACCCGGACCGCCGCCACCGGGAGCACCCGACGGCGGGGTGCCGCCCGGGCCGCCGCCACCGGGAGCGCCGGAGGGCGGGGTGCCCCCGCCACCCGGGGCCGCGCCGCCGCTGGGCTTGGTCGTGGTGTCCACGCCGACCGACAGCGCGACCGCATAGCCGCCGGCCACGTCGCCGGTCACGGTGGCCAGCTGGGAGACGCCGCCGTCGTCGCCGAAGACGTTGTCGTTCTGCAGGGTGACCTGGGCCAGGTTGGTGACCGAAGCCTCGTACCCCTTCTGCTTGTAGACCGTGTCGCAGATGTCCTTGGGCAGCGCCACCTGCGAGGTCGCGATCGCCTTGGTCGAGTCCGTGATGTCGGCCTGGCCGGAATACACCTCGAAGTGGATGTGCGGCCACCGCCCGGTGTAACAGGCCGGGAAGATGCTGGTGAACGTGACCTTCCCGTCGGCGTCGGCGATCTGCACGCCGCGCAGATAGTTCTCCTTGGTCAGCCCGTCCGAGTACAGCGAGTAGCCGCCGGCCCGGTCGCAGTGCCAGACGTAGACCGCCACCCCGGCGAACGCCTTCGCGCCGACCAGGTCCTTGATCGTCAGCTCCAGCGTCATCGGCACGCCCTCGGCGGTGGTCGTCGACTCGCCGAAGCTGGACCGGATGTCGCTGCGGACGATGCCGCTCTCCGCCAGGACGTCCGGCCCGTTCGAGCCGTCACCCGGGTACGGCCCCGCGGTCTCGTCCGGGATCTCGCCCGACGAGGTCGTGGACGTCGACGAGGCCGGCGTGGCCGACGACGACGTGTCGTCGCTGCAGGCCGCGAGCCCGAGGGTCACGGCGCCGATGCCGAACGCGCGCAATATCTGACGACGGCCCATCAGGGTGCCGAGGTCGAATCCCAGACCCTGGTCGAACACCTCCTCGTCGGGATGCGGAAGGCGCCGCCCTTGGTATGACGAAGAAACCACTGATCCTCCTGTCGATTGCCGGTTCCCGGCGGCCCTGGGACGGCATCTACCCTGGTCCGCCGGGAACCTTTGATGCTTGGCGGCAATAGAAACATTGGAGCCTATGAAAGACCTGTGGCTTGATCGTTGACAATTCTGCCGACAACAATTCCGAAATGGCGAATGCCATTCATGCGGCCACGCAGAACTCGTTCCCCTCCGGATCGGCCATCACCACGTGGTGCCCCTCGAACGTCGCCCGGACCTGCCCGCCGATCGCCCGCAACTCCTCGACCTTGGCCAGGATCCGCGGCCACGGCTCACCGTGCTTACCCACCCGGACGTCGATGTGCAGCCGATTCTTCGCCACCTTGGACTCGGGCACGTCGAGGAAGGTCAGCCGCGGCCCGACCCCCGCCGGATCGCGCAGCCAGGCGCCACCACCCGAATCCTCCTCGGGCTCGCCGAACGACGCGACCCACTCGGCCCGGGTCGCGAACGGGGCCGGGGGCGGCTCGTCCTCATAACCCAGCGCGACCTTCCAGAACTCGGCCAGCTCCTCCGCGTGCGCGGTGTCGAACGTCAGATCCACCCGCAATGCCATCGCAATCCCTCCAGATCTCGCCGGACCCCGTCATCCTGCACCCGGGGTCTGACAAGAACCGGGCGCACGGGGAGTGTGATAGACATCCGTGGGTGGCGATCGGGGTGGTGGCACGGCCGGGGCGGTCCAGCCTCGGGACCCTGCTGCACCACGTGCACGTCGGCGGGCCGCTGTCGCGGGCCGTGCTCGCCACCCGGATGGGTGTGAACCGGAGCACGATCCTGGCGCTGACCGCCGAGTTGACCGCGGCCGGGTTGATCCGGGAGGAACATCCGGCCGGTACGAGCGGTGCCGGCCGCCCGTCGCTCGTGGTCGTGCCCGAGTCCGAGCGGTTCTGGGTGCTCGCCTTCGACGTGGCCGTGGACCGGCTGGTCGCGGCCCGGGTCGGTCTCGGCGGCGCCGTGCTGGCGCGGAGCTCGGCCGACCGTCCGCGCGCCGGTGTCGACCTGGACGCGGTGGTCGGCAAGCTGGCCGAGCTGGGTCGGGACCTGGTCGCCGCGGCCCCCGCGGAGACGACGTGCGTCGGCGTCGGCGCCTCGTACTGCGGAATGATCCGCCCCGGCGACGGCATGGTCCGCTACGGTCCCGAGCTGGGCTGGGTCGACCAGGCGTTCGGCGCCGAGCTGGCGCTGGCGCTGGGGATCGGCCTGCCGGTCGCGGTCGGCAACGAGGCGCATCTCGGTGCGCTGGCCGAGTTCCAGCGTGGTGCCGGCGTCGGCTCGCCGGACCTCATCTACCTGCACGGGGACGTCGGCGTGGGTGGCGGGATCCTGGTCGGCGGCACCCTGCTGGGCGGCGAGAGCGGGTACGGCTGCGAGGTCGGGCACATGCTGGTCAACCCGTTCGACGGCCGGCCCTGCCTGTGCGGCTCGCGGGGCTGCCTGGAGGCCGAGACGGGGGAGTCCGCGCTGCTCGACGCGGCCGGGCGGGCCGGCCGGGCGATCGGCGCCGGCGCGGTCCGGGCGGTGGTCGCCGACGCGGCGGCCGGCGACGCCCGGGCCGCCGGTGCGGTCGCCACGATCGGGGACTGGCTCGGCATCGGCGTGGCCAACCTGATCAACCTGTTCAACCCGGGCGTGGTGATCTTCGGGGGCATGCTGCGGGACGTCTACCGCGGGGCAGCGCCCCAGGTCGCGGCCCGGATCGCCCAGCACGCCATGCCGGTCTCCCGCGAGCGGGCCCGGCTGCGCCTGTCCGCGCTGGCCGGGGACACGACGCTGATGGGCGCGGCCGAGCTGGGCTTCGCGACGCTGCTGGCCGATCCGCTGGGGGTAAAGGTTCCATAAGGAGATCGCTGACGCGCACCTCATGATCCGTTCCACAGGATGTCGGCCATGCAGAACTCCGCAGGCAAGATCCGGGTGGCGGTCCTCTTCGGCGGGCGCAGCGCCGAGCACGACGTCTCCTGCCGCTCGGCGGCGTCGGTGTTCCGGTTCCTCGACCGCGATCGCTACGAGGTGCTGCCGATCCGGATCACGCGGGCCGGCGTCTGGCAGGCCGGCACCGACACCGGCACGGCCGCGGCCTTCCCGGCCGCGCCGCCGGCCACCGCGCCGCTGGCCAGTATCATCGCCGCGCTCGGGGTGCTGCGGACGGCCGACGTAGCGTTCCCGGTCCTGCACGGGCCGTTCGGGGAGGACGGCACGCTGCAGGCGGTCCTGGAGACGGCCGGGATCCCGTACGTCGGCAGTGGGGTTCTGGCCAGCGCGGCCGCCATGGACAAACAGTTCACCAAGACGCTCGTGGCGGCCGAGGGCATCGCCGTGGCCGACGGTGTCGTGCTGCGCGACGGCGACGACGACGTGACCGTTTCTGATCGGCAACGGCTGGGTCTGCCGGTCTTCGTGAAACCGGCCCGCAGCGGCTCCAGCGTCGGCGTCTCCCGCGTCGACGACTGGGACGATCTCGGGCAGGCGATCGCCTCGGCCCGCAAACACGACACGAAAGTCCTGGTCGAAGCTGCGGTGGTCGGCCGGGAGGTGGACATCGCGGTGCTGCAGGGCGAGGACGGGACGCTCGACGTCGGGCCGGCCCTGGAGATCACCCACACCGCACGGTTCTTCGACTTCGACGCCAAGTACACGCCGGGGGCCGCCGAGTTCGTCATCCCGGCCGCGCTCCGGACGACGGAACGGGAACTGCTGGAGGACGCGGCGCGGCGGGTCTTCACGGCGCTGGGCTGCGCCGGGCTGCTCCGCGTGGACTTCTTCCTGACCGCGACCGGGGTGGTGATGAACGAGGTCAACACCATGCCCGGGATGACCGAGCTGTCGCAGTTCCCGCAGATCTGGCGGGCGGCCGGGGTGCCGTACGCCGAAATTCTTGACCGTCTGCTGAGCACCGCGCGATGCTGACCCGCGCGCTCGTCGACCCGGAGGCGATCGAGCGGAACACGGCGCTGCTGCTCCGAGCCGCCGGGGGTGCGGCCCTCATGGCCGTCGTCAAGGCGAACGGTTTCGGTCACGGCGCGGTCGAGGTGGCTCGCGCCGCGGTGGCCGGGGGCGCGTCCTGGCTGGGGGTGACGTCGGCGGCCGAGGCCCGGGAGCTGCGGGCGGCCGGGATTCGGGCGCCGATCCTGATGTGGTTGTGGGCGCCGGACGACGTACCCGATCTCGCCGACGT
Source organism: Actinoplanes sp. HUAS TT8 (assembly GCF_051380535.1). Classification (NCBI taxonomy): domain Bacteria; kingdom Bacillati; phylum Actinomycetota; class Actinomycetes; order Micromonosporales; family Micromonosporaceae; genus Actinoplanes; species Actinoplanes sp. HUAS TT8. Next base: position 1,637,028 of record NZ_CP195646.1, read on the forward strand.
CGACGTCTCGGTCAGCTCGGCCGAAGCGCTGGAGGCCCTGGCCAGGATCGGTCGTCCGGTGTCGGTGCACCTCAAGGCCGATACCGGACTCTCGCGCGGCGGCGCCACCGCCGCCGAATGGCCGCATCTGCTCACGGTCGCCGCCAAACTCCAGGCCGCCGGTTTCATTACGGTACGGGGGATCTGGTCGCACCTGGCGAACGCCGAGAACCCGGATGACCCCGCACTGCATCGCCAGCTGATCGCCTTCGGTCACGCCCGCGCCGAGGCGGCCGCGGCCGGCATCGTCGACCCGCTGATCCATCTGGCCAACTCGGCCGCCGCCCTGCACCTGCCGCCGGCCCGGTTCGACCTGGTCCGGGCCGGTATCGCGCTGTACGGCGTCGAGCCGGTGCCCGGCCGCGTGTTCGGCCTGCGCCCGGCGATGACCCTGGAATCCACCGTGATCCTGACCAAGCGGGTCGGCCCCGGCACCGGCGTCTCCTACGGTCACGACCACGTCGCCGACCGGGAGACCACGCTCGCCCTGGTCCCGGCCGGATACGCGGACGGCGTCCCGCGCCGGGTCGCCGGCCGGGCCGAGGTGCTGATCCACGGTCGCCGCCGTCCGATCGTCGGCCGGATCGCCATGGACCAGGTGGTCGTGGACGCCGGCGACCTGCCGGTACGGGCCGGCGACCGGGCGGTCCTTTTCGGACCCGGTGACGCCGGGGAACCGACGGTCGCCGAGTGGGCCGACTGGGCCGGGACCAACCCGCACGAGATCCTGACCGGAATCGGACCCCGGGTTCCGCGCTGCCCTCGACCCGGTGGTGCATGCTAGGCACCGTCGGTGACGGACGGGGGCGTGAACGGTGGCGGCGACTTCTCGGATGGCGGTCGCGACCCTGGCCTCACGGGCCGCCGGGTTCGTGCGGGTGCTGGTGCTGACCGCGGCGCTCGGGCTCGGCACCCGGCTGCTGGACGCCTACAACGTGGCCAACACGCTGCCCAACGCGGTCTACGAACTGCTCATCGGCGGGGCGATGGCGAGCGTGATCGTGCCGCTGCTGACCCGGGCCGCGCTGACCGATCCTGATCAGGGTGTGCTCTATACCCAGCGGCTGCTGTCGCTGATGGTCTACGGGCTGAGCGCGGTCACGCTGCTGGCGCTGGGGATCGCGCCGTGCCTGGTCGACCTCGTGGCCCCCGGCTTCACCCCGGAACAGCGCGAGATGGCGATCGTCCTCAGCCGCTACTTCCTGCCGCAGATCCTGTTCTACGGGGTCAGCGCGACCGCGGGCGCGGTGCTGAACATCCGCGGCCGGTTCGCCGTCGCGGCGTGGGCGCCGCTGGTCAACAGCCTGGTGGTGATCGCGGTCGGGCTGCTCTACGTGGCCTCGCGGAACTTCACGCTGCTGGCGATCGGGACCAGCGCCGGCGTTCTCGCGCAGATGGCGCTGGTGGTGTGGGGACTGTCCCGGTCCGGGTTCCCCGTCCGGTTGCACCTCGACCCGCGCGGCATCGCCATCCGGCGGATCGGCGCGCTGGCCGGCTGGGTGCTGCTGTCCGTGCTCGGTGCGCAGGCGTTCCTCGTCGCCGCCACCCGCGCGGCATCGCTGAGCGGGCAGGGCGGGGTGACGGCGTACCAGAACGCCCTGGCCGTCTTCCAGGTGCCGTTCGCGGTGATCGCGCTGTCGGTCATGACCACGATGCTGCCCCGGCTCAGTCGCAGCGCGGCCCGGCGGGACCACGACCGGATCGTGCGCGACCTGTCGCTCGCGGTGCGCGTCGCGGTGGCCGTGATGGCCCCCGTCGCCGTCGCGATGCTGCTGCTGGGGCGGCCGATCGCGACGGTGCTGTTCGACCACGGGAACAGCGCGCCGGCGACGGTGCGGACGCTCGGGGCGGTGCTGGCCGCGTTCGGGTCGGCGCTGGTGCCGTTCAGTGCGTACTCGATCCTGCAGCGCGGCTTCTACGCGATGCAGGACACCCGGACGCCGGCGCTGATCACGGCCGGGGTCGCGGTCACCGGGATCGCCGGCTGCGCGGTGGCCGGCCTCGCGCTGCCGGCCGCCTCGATCGTGGTCGGTGTGCCGGTCGCGTACGCCGTTGCCTACACGTTCGGCCTGGTGGCGACGATCGTCGTGCTGCGGCGCCGGCTCGGCTGGATCGACGGACGGCGCCTGATCCGTACGCACGTGCGGGTCGCGCTGGCGGCGTCGGCCGGTGCGGTCTGCGCCTTCGGCATGACCTGTCTGACGGGTACGGCGGTGCCCCTGCTCACCGTGGTGGCCCCGGCCGGGGTGGGTGCGCTCGCCTACCTGGGTGTCGCGCGACTGCTCCACATCGGCGAGCTGCGCCTGCTGGTCGCCACCGCCGTCGGCGGCCTGCGCACCGGCTGACCCGGTCGGCCGCGCCCCCGTCGGCCGCGCCGCTGTCGGCCGCGCCCCCGTCGGCCGGGGCCTCGGCGTCCGCGCCCCCGTCGGCCGCGTCCCGGTCGGGCGTTGTCGCGGAGACGCGCCGGGTTTCGGGGTTATCCGCGGGGGCGGGCCGGAGCCTCGGCGTCCTTCGAGTTCAGGGCGCTGACCAGGCGGTCCACCTGGGCGCGGATCTCCGGGACGGCGGTGGTCTCCCACGAGTGGCCGCGGCGCAGCGGCCCGGCCAGCCACAGGCCGGGCCGGACGGCGCCGTCCGGATCGGTGTCGACGCCCAGCCCGTACGGGCCGGGGCGCACCACACCGTCCCGGAACAGCGCGGCGAGGAACGGATTGGCCGAGCCGGGCAGCGCGCCCGGCCCGGTACAGCTGATCACCGCGCCGAACCGGCGGGGCTCCCGGCCGGCGATCCGCACCGTGAGGCCGCCCCGCGGATCGGGCTCGACCGACTCCAGGCGACCGGCGGCGAAGCTCAACGTGCCCTGGTCCCGCAGCTCGGCGATGCGGGCGGCGATCGGCGGGGCCATCCGGTGCCGGTGCACGTCCCAGAACCGGACCACGTGCCGCAGGAAACGCTGCCGGTCGCCGTCGCTGAAGTCGTCCCACAACCGGTCGGCCTGGTGACGCAGCGTGTCGATCACCGCGACCCAGTCAGCGCCGGACGCGATCGCCGTACGGACCCGGCGCAGCAACTGCCGCAGCGTCAGGCCGCCGTCCAGGATCAGGTCGGGGTGCGCCGACGACGGCGGCAACTCGGGGTGCGCCAGCGGCAGCAGCCCGCGCCGGGAGATCGCCTCGATCGGGCCGCGGTGACCGGCCTCGGTCAGGGTCAGCGCGACGTCCACCGCGGTCAGGCCGGTGCCGAGCAGCAGAACCGGCTCGTCCACGTCCGGTTTCGGGTAGGCCGACCACGGGTCGGTGACCAGGTGCGGGCTCGCGTGGGCGGCGTCGCCGATGCCGGGCAGCCGCTGCTGCTCCGGGTTGCCGACGGCCAGGATCACCTGGTCGGCGCGGACCGGCCCGGCGTCGGTGAACACCGCATAACCCTCCCGGTCCTGACGCAACGCGGTCGCCGTCGCGACGTGGTGCCGCAGCCGGCCGCCCGAGGTGGCCAGAATCTCCGCGAACTGGTCGGCCAGATAGTCCCCGTAGAGCGCGCGCGGCAGAAAATCGGTGCCCTCGATCGCGTGCCCGTGCGCGCGGGCCCAGCGGACCAGGTGCATCGGGTCGTCCGGGCAGATGCTCATCGAACCGGCCCGCGCGTTCAGGATGTGCCATGGCCTCGCGGCGCCGTAGGCCACCCCACGTCCCGGGGAAGGATCAGGAGAGATCAAGACCACTTCCCGATCCGTACGGAGGATCAGCGCCCGCGCCAGCAGAGCGCCGGTGGCGCCCCCGCCGATGATCGCCACGGTCCGGCCGTTCACGGCGTCCCGGCTGGCGGGCGCTACCAATTCGACGAGGCTCGACATCTTACTCTCCCGCAGGTCGACGCTGCGCTTAGCCAACCACATAACCCACCGGATTTGTAGGGTAAAGCGGCGCGCGCCGCCGAGTCTACGGCCTCTGGTTCCACCGAGTTAACGCCCTCGGCACCTCCCGGAACGGCCCCCGTCGATGCCCACGCCCGCCCGCGCCACCCTCGCCGCCCGCGCCCGCCCGCGCCGCCCGCGCCACCCGCGCCCGCCCGCGCCACCCGCGCCCGCCGCCCCGGCCCTCTCCGGCGCGCCGTGATCAGCCTGCCCGCCATCTCGACCGCGCGCCGGGCCTGGAATGGCAACGGCGTTGCGGGGTCCGGGGCACGGGCACCTGCGGAATCGGTGTCGGGTGTGGGTGGGTTTGTTGCTCTGACCGTGCCCACCCGACCACGTCGCCCTGGAGGGTTTCGCGTTCTGGGCGCGCCAGCGCCCTGCGAAGCCCGGAAGGGTCCCCGCGGGAGCGACGGTCTGTACCCCGGCGGACCGAGGCAATGAAGAATTTGATCAGGTTCTGACCGATACCGATAGGCGGACAGCGAGCGGCGGGCGGTTGTCTGCGGCTGATCAGGCGGGGGTGAACAGAAGGGAGACGTTCTGGCCGCCGAAGCCGAACGAATTGCTGATGGCGGCGCGGATCTCCTGGTGGCGGGGTTTGCCGGTGATCACGTCGAGTTCGACCTCGGGCGCCTTGTCGTCCAGGTTGAGGGTGTGAGGGATGACGCCGTTGCGGATCGAGAGCAGGGTGACGATGCCCTCGACCGCGCCGGCCGCGCCGACCAGGTGGCCGAAACTGGACTTCGAGGCGGTGAGGACGACGTGGTCACCGAGGGCGGACCGGACCGCCTTGGCCTCGCCGATGTCGCCGACCACCGTGGACGTGGCGTGGCAGTTGACGTGGTCGACGTCGTCGGGGGACAGGTCGGCGGTGCGCAGGGCGGCGCGGATGGCGCGGATCTGGCCGGCGCCGGTCGGGTCGGGGCCGGTGATGTGGTGGGCGTCGGCGGTCACGCCGTAACCGGCCAGTTTGCCGAGGACGCGGGCTCCGCGGGCGGCGGCGAAGTCGGCGCGTTCCAGGATCAGCACGCCGGCGCCCTCGCCGAGGACGAAACCGTCGCGGGCGGTGTCGAACGGGCGGGAGGCGCGTTCCGGGTCGTCGTTGCGTTTCGACAGCGTGCGGGCCTGGGCGAAACCGGCGATGGTGAGCGGGGCGATGCACGCCTCGGCACCGCCGGCGATCACCACGTCGACCTCGCCGGCCCGGATCAGGCGGGCGGCCAGAGCCAGCGCCTCGGCGCCGGACGCGCAGGCCGACACCGTGGCGTAGGCGCCCGCCTTCGCGCCGAACTCGATGCTCACCCAGCCGGCCGGGCCGTTCGGCATCATCATGGGTACGACCAGCGGGGAAACCTTGAGCGGACCCTTCTCCTCGATCAGGTCGTCCTGGCCGAGGATCGTCGAGACACCGCCGATGCCGGAGCCGATCACCGCGGCCAGACGTTCGCCGTCGACCTGTGGGGAACCCGCGTCCTCCCAGGCCTGGCGGGCCGCGACCAGGGCGGCCTGCTCACAGCGGTCCAGGCGGCGGGCCTGAACCCGGGGGAGGACGGTGTCCGGCTCGACGGCCATCGGCGCGCCGATCAGGGTGGGCAGCTGATCCCGGTGCGGGTAGTCCTCGAATCGCTCGTCGATCCGGCGGACCCCGGACCGGCCGGCGAGCATGTTGGTCCAGAGGGTCTCCACGTCCCCACCCAACGGGGTGGTCACACCCATTCCGGTGATCACGACATCGGTGGCACTCATCCGGCTCCCCCTCACAGCTGCGGCGACCTCACCCGTAGTGGAACGCATATAAATCCATCGTGTCCACGGTCGAGGCCGACAAACCCCCACATAGTGGGAAGCGGTAATTTTTCGGAAGATCAGCACGCCGGGCATAGATGGGCGTTTGTTTCCAGTATCTGGCCTGGTGGCTGTCGGGGTGGGAGGGATTTGAGCAGCTCAGGAATACTGGGTCCGGCATCCGGGCGGTCCGGGGCCATGGAGGGGGCGCACTGATGACGCAGGCGGGGGAGCCGAACGACGGGGCCGGCCGGGAGGCACCGGCGGCGGGGTCGGCGCGGGTTCCCGGGCCGCGACCTGGGGAGAGCGGGGTGCCGTGGCCCGGGGAGAACGCGGTGCAGCACAGTCCGCCCGTGCCCGGGCGCGCCTCGGTGCCGCAGGCCTTCGGGACAAATCCGGCAGCCGGTGGGCGGGCGTCGGTTCCCGTGCCTCAGCAGCCACTCCAGCCCGGGCGTGCGTCGGTTCCGGTGCCCGCGCCCGCCGGCTCGGCTTACGATCCGTTCACCTCGCCCGTGACGAATCAGCCGCCCTTTCCTCAGCAGCCGCCCGTGCCGCCGCAACCGCAGGCACCGGGCCCGACGACGTACGGTGGCGGCGGCCAGACCGTCACCCCCAAAAAGGGCCGGACGAAGCTGGTCGCGATCGTCGTCGCGATCCTCCTGATCGTCGGCGTGCTCGGCGGCGGCGCCGCCGTGCAGCTCACCCGCGACCTGCCGAACGCGACCCTGAGCACCACGGTCGCCGCGACCCTGAAGATCCCGGGCGCGCTCCCGAAGCTGCCGTGGCCGGCTCAGGGTTCGGCCGAGCTGATGATCGAGGGGCTGGGCCGGATCGGTGGTTCGGGCGGCAGGAGCACCGAGCCGATCGGCAGTGTCGCCAAGGTCATGACCGCGTACGTCATTCTCAAGAACCACCCCCTGGAGGGCGACGACGAGGGTCCGGACCTGACCGTCACCGCCGCCGACGTGGCCGATTACAACTCGCGCATCCCCAGCGGCCAGTCCCTGGTGAAGGTGGTCGCGGGGGAGAAGCTGACCGAACGGGACGCCCTTGAGGCGCTGATGCTGCCGTCCGCGAACAACATCGCGCACCAGCTGGCGATCTGGGACGCCGACACGCTCGACGGCTTCCTGGAGAAGATGAACGCCGCCGCCGACGAGCTCGGCATGACCGACACCGAGTACACCGACCCGTCGGGCTTCCTGCCGAGCACCACCAGCACCGCCGCCGACCAGGTCAAACTGGCCCGGGCGGCGTTGAAGTTCGACGCGTTCGCGGAGATCGTCGAGCTGCGGGACGCGCAGATCCCGGTCGTCGGGAAGATCCAGAACTACAACGCGCTGCTCGGCGTCGACGGCGTCTTCGGGATCAAGACCGGGTCGACCGATCAGGCCGGCGGCAACCTGGTCTTCGCGGCCCGGCAGAAGGTCGGCGCGAAAACCCTGGTGATCGTCGGCGCGGTCTTCAACCAGCCCGGCGCGAACACGCCCGAGCAGCTCGCCGCGGTCAACAAGGTGGTCCGCGCGCTGCTCGCCTCGGTCCGCAAGACCGTCAAGGAGTATCAGCTGCTCGCCGCCGATCCGGTCGGCAGCGTGAAGACGGCGTGGGGCGCGACCTCCCAGGTCTCCCCGGCGAGCGCCCTGAAGGTGATCGGCTGGCCCGGCCTCGCCGTCAAGGTCACCACCACGACGACGAAACCCGGGCCGCTGGTCAGCGCCGGCCAGGCGGTGGGCGAGGTTCAGGCTTCGGGTGTACGTGTCGAGTTGCGCGCCGACAGTGCCACGAGCGAGCCGTCGCTCTGGTGGAAGCTCACCCGCAAGCCCTGACGGGCCCGCTGGGTCAGCACCACGCAGCCCAGCACGACGACCGCCGCCCCGATCGACGCGGGCGTGACCGGCTCGCCCAGCAGCAGTGCCGACCAGGCCAGGGTCAGCACGGGCTGGGCGAGCTGGATCTGCCCGACCTTGGCGATGCCGCCCTTGGCCAGTCCCGCGTACCAGGCGAAGAACCCGAGGAACATCGAGACCACGGTCAGGTAGCCGAACGCCGCCCAGCTGGGGAGGCCGGCCCGCGAGGGCAGCGTGACCAGGGCGATCGGCAGGGTGGCGGGCAGTGCGACGAGCAGCGCCCAGCAGATGGTCCGGGCCCCGCCGATCTCCCGGGCGAGCGCCCCGCCCTCGGCGTAGCCGAGCCCGCACAGCACCACGGCGGCCAGCAGATACAGGTCCGCCGGAGTTGGCCCACCGTGCACGGCCCCGCTCGCGACCAGGAAGAACAGCACCGCGACGAGGCCGCCACCGCCGGCCAGCCAGAAGATCAGCGGCGGCCGTTCGTGGGCCCGCAGTGCGGCGAACACCGCGGTCATCGCCGGCAGGACGGTGATCACGACGGCGCCGTGGGCCGACGTCGAGCTGGTCAGCGCCAGCGACGTGAACAGCGGGAACCCGACGACGACGCCGAGCGCGACCACCGGCAGGCGCCGCCACTGGGCCCGGGTCGGGGCCGGCGAGCGGGTCAGGAACAGGTACGCCGCGGCCAGCGCGGCGGCGCCGACGGCCCGGCCGAACGCCACGAACCACGGGTCGAGATCGTGCACGGCGACCCGGGTGGCCGGCAGCGACATGCTGAACGCCAGCACACCCAGCGCGCCCAGGGCCCGGCCGGCCGTTATCGTGTCGCGGTCAGTAGCGCTACTCTTGTCTCTCATGAATGACGGTAACGCAGCCTCCCGTGTTATCCAAGATCTTCGGGCCCGCGTCACCGGCGCCACCCCGGGAACGCGGCTGCCGTCGGTCCGCGAGCTGACCGCCCACCACGGCGCCTCGCCGGTCACCGTCGCCGAGGCGATCCGGGCCCTGGTCGCGCAGGGTCTGGTCGAGGCCCGCCCGGGGAAGGGGACGTTCGTGGCGGCGCGACCGGAGCCGGTCCGGGCGCCCGACCTCTCCTGGCAGACGGTCGCGCTGGGCCCGGGCCGCTTCGGGGAGAGCGAGATGCAGGCGTTACTGGCGTTACCGCCGGACGGCGCGATCCCGCTCTCCGGCGGCTACCTGCACGCCGACCTGCAACCGGCCACGGCCCTCGGCACCGCCCTGGCCCGGGTCGCCCGCCAGCCGGCCGCCTGGCAGCGCGGCCCGGCCGAGGGGCGCGAAGACCTGCGCGACTGGTTCGCCCGTGACGCGGGCGCCTACCTGAGGGCCCGTGACCTGGTCATCTGCCCCGGCGGGCAGGCCGCGCTGTCGTCCGCGTTCCGCGCGCTGGCCGCGCCCGGCGACACCCTGCTGGTCGAGTCGCCGACCTACCTGGGTGCGCTCGCCGCCGCCCACGCGAGCGGGCTGCGCGTGGTCCCGGTGCCGGCCGACGAGAACGGGGTGCTGCCGGATCAGCTGGCGGCGGCGTTCGCTCGGACCGGGGCGCGGCTCTTCTACTGCCAGCCGCTCTACGCCAACCCGTCCGGCGCGACGCTCGCGGCCGATCGGCGGGCCGCCGTGATGACCGCGGTGCGGGCCAACGGCGCGTTCCTGATCGAGGACGACTACGCGCGGGACCTGGTCATCGACGGCGCGGCCCCGCCCCCGCTGGCCGCCGACGACCCGGACGGGCACGTCGTCCACCTGCGCTCCCTGACCAAATCGGCGGCGCCCGGCCTGCGGATCGCCGCGATCGGGGCGCGCGGGCCGGCCGGGGCGCGGCTGCGATCGGCGCGACTGCTCGACGACTTCTTCGTGGCCGGGCCGTTGCAGCAGGCCGCACTGGAGTTCGTCACCGGGCCGGGGTGGGCGCGTCATCTCCGTACGCTCCATCGGGAATTGAAAAATCGACGGGAAGCGCTGCTCGGCGCCCTGGAACGCCACCTGCCGGCCCTGGTCCCGGCGGCGATCCCACGCGGTGGCCTGCACCTGTGGGTCCGTCTGGCCGACGGTGTCGACGACGTCGCGCTGGCCGCGAACGCCGCCGCGCAGGGCGTCATCGTCTTCCCCGGCCGGCCCTGGTTCGCCGCCGAACCGCCCGCCGCGCACCTGCGACTCACCTACGCCGCGGCGCCGCCGGACCTGATGGACGAGGCCGTCCGCCGGCTCGCGCGGGCCTTTCGTAAATGACACGCCGATAGATTTACAAGTTTGCGATACATAGCCCCTACGATGCGCGCGTGCAACCGAATTTCGGCCTGGGGGCCGGCATGCGACTGGGCGATCGATACCGCCTGGAGAACCGGCTCGGCGCCGGCGGGATGGGCGAGGTCTGGCGGGCGTTCGACGAGGCCCTGAACAGGTTCGTCGCCGTGAAGACGATGCTGCCGGGGGCGGCTCAGGACCCCGATTTCGTACGGCGTTTCGCCGCCGAGGCGCACGCCATGGCCCGGGTCAACCACCCGAGCGTGGCCGCGATCCACGACGTCGGGCAGTCCGGCGGATACACGTACCTCGTCATGGAATTCATCGACGGCGAATCCTTGGCGCAGCGGCTGGCCCGGGAGGGACGACTCGACCCGGCCGAGACCAGGCGGATCATCGTGGCCGCCGCCGAGGGCCTGCAGGCCGTCCACGACCAGGGCATCCTGCACCGCGACATCAAACCGGCCAACATCATGCTCCGCCAGGACGGCGGGGTGCTGATCACCGACTTCGGGATCGCCCGGCACGAGGACTCGACCGGGGTCACCGCCACCGGCGCGGTACTCGGCACCCCCAGCTACCTCTCGCCCGAGCAGGTCATGGGTCGGCCCGCGGACCGGCGCAGCGACGTCTACTCGCTCGGCCTGGTCGCCTACGAATGCCTGGCCGGGGAGAAACCGTTCGTCGGCGACAACCCGTACGCGGTGGCGCTGCAACGCATCCAGGAACAGCCGAAGACACTCGGCTCGAACCTGCCGCCGGCCATGCTGGCCCTGGTCGAGCGGGCGCTGCAGAGCGACCCGGAACGACGCTTCCCGACCGCGCTGGCGATGGCCGAGGTCGCCCGGCAGGCCGACCTGACCGCGGGCGCCGGCGACGTCCGTACCGAAGGAAAGAAATCCCCGCGGGCCCTGATCGGCATCGCCGCCGCGGTGGTGGTCGTCGCCCTGATCATCGCCGGGATCACCCTGCGCGGCGGCGGTGACCAGCCGGACGGCGCGGCGGCGGCCGGCAAGCCGAGCGCGGCCACGGCCGCCGGCGGCGCACCGGACGGGTTCAGCGCCTGCGGTGACGGCTTCTGCCCGAGCCAGCCGATGTGCTGGGGTGGCGTGGTCGCGATCTCCGGCCAGGCCCGCCCGCCGGTGTCGGCGTACTGCCCCGGCACCCACGTGTGGGAGACGTTCGCCGCGATCCGGCTGCCCGCCGGCGAACCGCTGCTCGACGCCGCATCACCGCTGATGAAGAAACCCGACGTGGCCAAAGCCTGCTCGGCCACCGTCCTGGCCGCTCAGAGCATCGACCCGGCCGCGACCAAGGGCTGGCGGCGCGACGCCTGGCCCATGCAGGGCGCCGACGGCTGGCTGCTGCACTGCATCGCCCAGCCCACCAAGGGCTCGTCGGTGGGTGCCGCCTTCAAACCCTGACCGTTCGTTGTGTGGCCGGCGTTCACTCGCACGCCGCCTGGCGCCGATAGCGTCCGGCCACATGTCCCTCACCGTCGGCGGTCACCGCGAACTGCTGGCCGGCAAACGGCCACTGCCCGCGCACGTCACCGTCTACATCTTCGTGATCGTGCCGTTCCTGGCCGTCCTCGCCGCGATCCCGTTCGCCTGGGGCCGGGGCCTCACCTGGCTCGACCTGGCCCTGGCGACCGGCTGGTACCTGGTGACCATCCTCGGGACGACCGCCGGCTACCACCGCTACTTCACCCACGGCTCCTACAAGGCGAAACGCCCCCTCCGGATCGGCCTCGCGGTCGCCGGCAGCCTGGCCGTGCAAGGCCCCATCCTGCACTGGGTCGCCGACCACCGGCGGCACCACGCCTTCGCCGACAAGGAAGGCGACCCGCACTCGCCGTGGCTGTACGGCACCACCCCGGCCGCCCTGGCCCGCGGCTTCTGGCACGCCCACCTCGGCTGGATCCTCGACCGCGACCTCAGCAACCAGCGCCGCTTCTGCCCCGACCTGCTGGCCGACCGCGACATGCGCGTGATCCACCGCCTCTTCGGCCCCCTCACCCTGATCACCCTGCTCGGCCCGGCCACCATGGGCGGCCTGATCACCGGCACCTGGCACGGCGCGCTGACCGCATTCTTCTGGGCCGGGCTGGTGCGGGTCGCCCTCCTGCACCACGTGACCTGGTCGGTGAACTCGGTCTGCCACATGATCGGCGACCGGCCGTTCACCGCCCGCGACAAATCGGCCAACTTCTGGCCCCTGGCCGTCCTCAGCATGGGCGAGTCCTGGCACAACCTGCACCACGCCGATCCGACCCAGGCCCGGCACGGCGTCCGGCCGGGACAGATCGACGTGACCGCGCGGGTGATCTGGCTGTTCGAGAGGGTGGGGTGGGCTTATGACGTGCACTGGCCCACCCCGGAACGCCTTGCCCGGATCACCCGGGCCGCTTAGCGCGGCCCGATCCAACCAGTTCTTCACGGCCCGGCCGGCAGCGCGCGGGTCTGGAATCCGCCGCTTTCCGGTCGGGCGGCCTGGTCGAGTGCGCTACCGGCTGGGCGAGGGCGGCCGGCCGGGTCAGCCGCGGGGATCGGCTACTGGACGGGGTTCCAGCCGTCGGCGCCGGCCAGGTATTTCTGGGACGTGTAGTTCGCGGCCGTCGCCGCGCTCATCTGGGGCCGGTCACCGGTCCCGTTGGTGACGCCGCTACCGGTGTTGTTGTATTCGTTGAACCGGCACGTCCTCCACGAGAACCCGCCCATGTCCTGCCACGCCCCGGCCTGCCGGATGTGCGCCCCGAGGGTCGAGTCCCGGACGAGGACCTGTCCGATGGCGTCGGCCGCGTTCCCGGCGTGCCAGCAGCGTCCCAGTGCGACGGTCTGCGCGGCGGCCGAGCTTTTCAGGACCGAGCGGGTGATCAGGAACCCGTACGGATTGCTGTCGTCGGTCGCCGCGGCGGTGATGTAGCCGTTGTTGGAGCTGTTGATGTTGGTCGATTCGATGGTGGTGCTGTCGATGACCACGGCCCCGTTACCGTAGATGAAATCGGTAACACCCGAGATGTACGACTTGTAGACGTAGGCGCGGATCTGGGAACTCCCGGTGCCGCCCCAGACCAGGAACGTGTCCTGATATCCCTTGAGCTGCACGTTCCGATAGACCTGACGATCCCCGGCCGCGTAGAGCGCCAGCGCCTGACTCCCCGCGCCGTACGTATTCTGCATGGTCAGGCCTTTGATGGTGCTGTTCGGGGCGAGGTTGTAGACGGTCGCGCTGCCGGCCGTGCCCGCCGTCGACTGCGGCTTGTTGCCGGTGATGATCACGTCGCCGGACGTGCCGGTGGCGCCCTGCAGCGTGATCCCGGACTTGCTCGCGGGGATCTGGACCTGCCCCTGGTAGGTCCCGGCTTTGATGGTGATCACGCCGCCCGAGGACGACGCGGCGACCGCGGCCTGGATGGTGGTGTAGTTGCCGCTGCCGTCGAGCGCGACCGTGAACGAGGTCGCGGCCCGCGCGGCGGTGGGGGTGGCGGCGAGGAGGACGCCCGTCACGAGAGCGCCGATGAGGATCTTCATGGGGGACTCCGGGGGAAATGGTGACGGCGCCCGCCTGGGGATGGTGGGGCGGGCGCCGTCAGGTGCGGGAACGTCAGATCTTGCCGGTGCCGGCCCCGGCGGTGACGGTGGCCTTGACCGTGCTGTTCGCCTCGGGCGTGTACGAGTACGGGATCGCCGCGACACTGGCGCCGTTGCGGACCTGCTCGGTGCCCGAGTTGACCTTGTAGTTGTTCAGCACCTTGAGGTTGCCGGAGTCCGAGTCGCCGGTCTGGGTGACCGTGGGGTTGGCGACGTTCTCGAAGTAGTTGCGTTCGACGAAGACGCCCGCGTTCTCGGTCGAGGCCACGCCGTACGAGCCGATGTTGCTGTAGTAGTTGTTGAGCACGTGGACCGGGTTGGCGAACCGGACCCGCGGGTGCCGCTGGTTCGTCCCGTCGAACCAGTTGTGGACGTAGGTGACGCGCAGGTGCCCGAGGTCCTGGGCACTGTTGTCGTCGCTGTGCCCGAGCAGCATGGACTTGTCGTGGTTGTGCAGGTGGTTCCACGACACGGTGATGAAGTCCGAGCCGCGTTTGATGTCGATCAGACCGTCGTACCCGTTGGACAGGTCGTTGTGGTCGATCCAGACGTTCGTGGTGCCTTCCTGCACGTTGATCGAGTCGTCGGCGGCGTTCTTGAACACCAGGTTCCGGATGATCACGTTCTTGACGCCGGACAGGTTGAGGCCGCCGCCGGTGACGCCCGAGGCGGAGCCGACGCCGATGACCGTCTTGTTGGAGGCGACGCTGTACATGCCGGAGATCGTGATCAGGCCGGAGATCCGGACGGTCTGTGACGTGCCGGAGCTGAGCGCCGATTTCAGGGCGGACGCCGTGGTCACGGTGACGACGGTGCTCGACGAGCCGCCGGTGGTGCCGCCGTTGAGGCCGGCGAATCCGACCGGGCTGGACTCGGCGGCGAACGCCGGGCCGGCGCCGGCGGTGACCAGGCCGCCGGCTCCGGCGAGGACGCCGGCGGTCGCGGCGAGGACGGTGCGACGTGACGGGGACATGGGGATTTACCTCCGTTGGGGGACGGGGTCAGGGGATCCACGTGCAGGTAAGCGCTTTCCTCGGGCTGAAGCTAGGCCTGGCATCCAGCTCTGTCAATGATTGATTTCCGGGATGTTTCCGGCCCGGGCTGAACCGGTTCACGCTGACCTGGGCGTTCATCACCGAGCATCATTCGCGTACGGCGTGCAGCATCTGTAGAAAACCGGCGCCCCGAATGCGAATCGGACGACCCGGAGATCCGACAACCACCCGGACGCGCGCCTCGGCAAGCAGGGCCGTCCGCCCCCACCCCGAGAGAATCGGTGATGTTCACCGTCTGTATCGAGGAGCTCACTTGAACCGCACGTCATCGGCCGTTGCCGGCGTACTCGCCGCGGCCGCGACCCTGGCCCTGGGTGCTCCGGCCCGGGCCGCCACCCCCACCCTGCGGTTCTCCGCCGTGCAGTACGACTCGCCCGGCCAGGACACCCGATCCGCCCAGTCCCTGAACGCCGAATGGATCCAGCTGGTCAACACCGGCACCACCGCGGTCGGCCTCAAGGGCTGGAAGATCGTCGACCGGTCCCGCACGTACACGTTCGGCAGCGTCACCGTCCCGGGCCAGGGTGGCAAGGTCACCCTGCACACCGGCCGGGGCACGGACACGACGACGAACCTCTACTGGAACTCCGGCAACTACGTCTGGAACAACACCGGCGACACCGCGACGCTGCGAACCGGCACCGGCCAGGTCCACGACACCTGCACCTGGGAGCAGAAGGCGGGCCGCACCCAGGTCGCCTGCTGATCCGCGGCCCGGGTGCGCGTCCGGCTCAGTGGGCGTGCACCCGGTTGCGGCCGGCCCGTTTGGCCTCGTAGAGCCGCTGATCGGCCAGCCCCAGCCCGAGGTCGGGGCCGGCCGCCTCGGCCACGCCGAAGCTGATCGTCACGCTCAGCCCGGCGGCGATCTGCTCCCACGGGTACGTGGCCACGCGCGCCCGCAGCAGGTCGCAGGTCGCCCGGGCGTCGGCCAGCGACGAACCGCTGAGCGCGATCAGGAACTCCTCGCCGCCGAGCCGCGCCACCAGGTCGGTGTCGCGCACGCTGTCCAGGAAGACGGCCGCGATCCGGCGCAGCACCTCGTCGCCGATCGGATGCCCGAACCGGTCGTTGACCTGCTTGAACAGGTCCACGTCGGCGAGCGCCACGCACACCGGGGTCGCGCCCGCGGCCAGCGCCGGGAGCCGTTCGTCGACCGAGCGCCGGTTCGGCAGCCCGGTCAGCGCGTCCTCGGTGGCCTGCCGCTGCCAGACCGCGTTGGCCGCGACCAGCTCCATGTTGGACGTCCGGTGCAGCTCGGCCTCGAGGCGCGCGTTCTCGGCCTCCAGGCGGGCGTTGTCCAGCTCGAAGTAGTGCGCGGCCATCCGGGCCCGGGCGGCCGCGACCTGGTTGTGCAGCTCCCGTTCGAGGTCGTGGAAACCCCGGTAGCAGAGCAGGGCCTCCCGGTAGTCGCCGCACTGCTCGTACGCCTCGGACAGCTCCCGCAGGATCTCCATGACCATCGGCTTCTCGCCGGCCTGCCGCGCCCGGTCCAGCGCGAGCAGCAGCCCCTCGACGGCCTCGGTGTGCTCGCCGCGCAACAGCCGCACCCGCGCCTGATGTTGCAGCGCGGCCGACTCCAGGGACCAGTACCCGGCATCGACCGCGATCGCCCGCGACTGCTCCAGGTGCCCGGCCGCACCGTCCAGATCCCCGGCCAGCGCCAGCAACACCCCGTAGTTGTCCAGGCTCAGCGACTCCCGGAACGGGTTCCCGGCGACCCGGGCCAGCCGCAGCGCCTCGCCGATCCAGCCCAGCGCGTCGGCCAGCATCCGCTCGGCCCGGTCGCCCTCGCCGAGCCGGCGCAGGCGCGGCACCTCGTACGTCGCGTTGTCGCCGATGTTGTTGAGAATGCAGAACCGGGCCTCGTCGTCCATCCCGGTGGCCATGGTCAGCGCCTGCGACAGATACGAGTTGCTCAGCTCGTGATCGCCCATGCTGCCGTGCACCACGCCGGTCCGGTTGTGCACCCAGTAGAGCAGGTCCCGGTTCCCGAGCGACTGCGCGATGTCCCGCGCCCGGGCCAGAACCTCCAGGGCCTCCTCGTGCATGCCCAGGTCCCGCAGCGGCATCGCCTGCAGGGTCAGCACCTGGCAGATCCCGGCGCCGTCGTTCAGGGTCTCCAGCTCGGCGACCGCCTGGCGGCACGCGGTGACCGCCTCCTCCTGCCGGCCGATCCGCAGCAGCTGGTTGGCCAGCGATCGCAGCGCCTCGGCCTGCCCGGCACCGTCACCGATCGACCGGGCCAGCTCGGCCGCCCGCTGCGCGGTCTCGCACCCGGCCCGGTAATCCCCGGCCGTGCGCAGCTGTTCGGCCCTGGCCAGCAGGCGCTCGACGGTCTCGGGTATCTGGCCGACGGTCATCTGCTCCCCCTCCTGCAAGCTGGGATGCCCATCGGTCCGACCCCCACGATCCTGAGAACAACCGGATGCTAACCGTCGATCAACCCCACAACCACAACCCCCGACCCCCTTCCCACGTACGTCATCAGCCCCCGCCCGCCCAGCCCTCCGCGACCCCGCCCCCACTCCGGCGTGAAGCGCGACTCACGCCCGCCGGCTGGCGCTGAGGGTCGTCCCGGGGACAAAAAACAGCCGTGAGCGCCGGCCGGGACCCGCCGGCCCGTCCGCGCCGTGCGCCCCGGCTGGTTCTCCGGGGTGCCTCAGGGCAGAGGCTGGTCGAGGGTGATGAGGACCTTGCCGGTGATGCCCTGTTCGACGGCGTCGTGGGCGGCGGCCGTCTCGGACAGCGGGAAGTGGTGCAGGGGCAGGCCGTGTTCCTCGCCGATCGGCAGTGCGCCGTCGCGCAGCGCCGTCCCGACGTCCTCGGCCGCGGCCTGCAGCGCTTCTTCACCGACGGTGTACAGGATCAGGAACTGGATGCGGGCGTTGATCATCATGTGGGGCCGGATGTCGAACGCCGCGGTGTCCCCGCCGTTGTTCGCGTAGATCGCGATGGTCGCGTGGTTCGCCGCCACCGCTTGATTCAGCGCGGCGTTCTGGGCCACGGCCACCTCGACGATGATGTCCACCCCGTTCGGCGCGATCGCCCGGATCTCGGCCGCCGCGTCACCGCGCTTGTAGTCCACCACGTGGTGCGCGCCGGCCGCCGTGGCCAGGGCCGCTTTGGCCGGGCTGCTGACCGTCGTCACCACCGTCGCGCCGGCCCACCGGGCCAGCTGGATGGCCGCGTGCCCGACCGCCCCGGCGCCGCCGGCGACCAGCACGGTGCGCCCGTCGAGGGCGCCCGGGCCGAGCCGTTTCGGACCGGCTTCGGCGACCGTGAGCGCCCGGTGGGCGGTGACGGCCGGTACGCCGAGGGCGGCGCCCACGTCGTACGGGAAAGGCTCGGGAAGTGGAAATGCGTGCGCGGCGGGAACGATCGTGAACTCGGCGGCCGTGCCGTGCGGGCCGGTGTGGGCGGCCAGCATGACCCAGACGCGGTCACCGGCGTGGTGGGACAGCACGCCCGGCCCGACCGCGTCGACGACCCCGGCGCCGTCCATGTTCGGGACGGCGCCCGCCTCGCCGGCCGACCGCCGTTTCCAGTCGGTCGGGTTGACGCCGGAGCGCAGCACCCGGACCCGGATCTCGCCGTCACCCGGCTCGGGGATTTCCTTCTCCACGAGTTCCAGGCCGGTGCTGGTGATGGTGATCGCCTTCATGCTGACGACTCTACGAGCGCAGGACCTCGTCCATGCCGCCGTCGGCCCGCCAGCGGCGCAGCAGGTCGTGGAAGACGACCGGGCCGGGCCCGAACGAGTTGTTCACCGGGCGCGGCTTGCCCTCGCCGTTGTAGTAGCCCGGCGTGCACTCGGCCTGGAAGTTGAAGGTGACCGGGGCGGTCTCCCGGATGGTGTCGACCCAGCCCTGCTCGGCCTCGGCGGTCGGCTCGATCCGCTGGGCGCCGCGCTCGGTCGCCTCGCCGATCAGCGCGCCGATGTGGGTGGCCTGTTCCTGCAGCACGTGGGTGAAGTTGACCGCGGCGGCGTTCTGCAGGGAGCCGAGGTGGAACAGGTTCGGGAAGCCGTGGCTGTAGAAGCCGTGCAGCGTGCGCGGGCCCTTGGCCCAGTGCCCGAGCAGCGGCAGGCCGCCGCGGCCGTAGACCGGCAGCGTCCCGGAGACGACACCGGAGATGCCGACCTCGAAGCCGGTCGCGAAGATGACGCAGTCGACCGCGTACTCGTCGTCGCCGACCTTGATCCCGCCGGCGGTCATCGCGGTGATCCCGCCGAAGTCGGCCGTGTCGACCAGGGTCACGTCGGGCCGGTTGAACGTCTCCAGGTAGAGGTCGCTGAACGCGGGCCGCTTGCACATGTACCGGTACCAGGGCTTGAGGATCGCCGCGGTCGCCGGGTCGGTGACCGTCGCGTCGATGCGCCAGCGCAGCTCGTCCATCTTGCGGGCGTCGGCCAGCTCGTCGAGGTGCTCGCGCTCCTCGGCCGTCAGGTTCTCGTCGACCGTGCCGGTGAGCATCTGCCGCTGCAGCTTGGCGGTCGCGGTCCAGCCGTCGTCGATCAGGTCCTCGGCGACGTGCCCGCCGGTGACCAGGGTCAGGAAGTTCTCCATCCGCTCCCGCTGCCAGCCCGGCTGCAGCGACGCGGCCCACTCGGGGTCGGTCGGCCGGTTGGCGCGGACGTCGACCGAGGACGGCGTGCGCTGGAAGACGAAGAGGTGGTCGACCTCGGGCGCGATCGCCGGAACGATCTGGATCGCGCTGGCGCCGGTGCCGACGACGGCCACCCGCTTGCCGCTCAGGTCGTAGTCGTGGTCCCACCGGCTGCTGTGGAAGGTGTGGCCGGTGAACTCGTCCAGGCCGGGGATGCCGGGCAGTTTCGGCTGGGTCAGCGTACCCGAGGAGATCACCACGTACCGGCTCTGGTACTCGTCGCCGCGGTCGGTCCTCACCGTCCACTCGGCCGCCTCGTCGTCCCAGCGCAGCTCGACGACCCGGGTGTGGAACATGGTGTCGGCGTACAGGTCGAACTTCTCGGCGATGGCGACCGCGTGCGCGCGGATCTCCTCGCCCGGGGCGTAGCGCCACTGCGGGACGTGCCCGACCTCTTCGAGCAGCGGCATGTAGACCGTGGCCTCGATGTCGCAGTGCACGCCGGGGTACCGGTTCCAGTACCAGGTGCCGCCGAAGTCGCCGCCCTCGTCGACCATCCGCAGGCTCTTGACGCCGGCCTGACGCAGTTTCGCCCCGGTGACCAGGCCGCCGAAGCCACCGCCGATGACGGTCGCGTCGACCCGGTCGGTGACCGGCGCCCGCTCGGCCCACGCGGTGTACGGATCGGCGGCGTAGGAGCTGAGCTCACCGGCCGCGCGCCGGTACTGGGCGGTGCCCTCCGGGCGGATGCGGCGGTCACGTTCCGCCTGGTACTTCGCGCGCAGCTCGGCGAGTAGCTGGGTGGAGTACCGCCGCGGCTGATAGGTGGGGGACATGGTGGTCCTTATGGGTGGAACCGGAGGGGCCGGATCAGCTAAGCCGCGTGACCTTTTTAAGTCAAGTGATTGCCCAATGAATGTTGATCACTGTGGACTGGCGGGCGCCTGATACAGACCCTCGATCGCGTCGATCAGCCCGAGCGCGGTCGCCGACCACACCTCGGCCGCCGCCGCGTCGTCCTCCGGCAGGCCGCGTTCGCGCTGCGCGCACAGGTGCGTGATCAGCGTGTGGGCCATGTCGTCGCGTTCGACCCGCACCGACGGCGGCAGCCCGGGCAGGCAGCGGTGCAACCCCTCGGTCACCTCGATCAGGTGCGACGACCCGGCGAACTCCAGCGCGGCCAGCTCCCGCAGCTGCGGCTCGGTGATCAGTTGCGCGGCCAGCCGGGCATAACGGCACGGCGAGCCCAGGGCGGCCAGATGATCCGTGTACGGCCGGACGACGCACGTCACCCAGTCCCGCAGATCGGTGCTGCCGCGGTGTCGGTCCAGCAGCTCGCCGCGGATCTGTTCCATCGGCTCGGCGTGCCGCTTGATGATCGCCCGGACCAGGTCGGCCTTGGTGCCGAAGTGATAGTTCACGGCGGCGTTGTTGCCCTGCCCGGCGGCCTCGCTGACCTGCCGGTTCGACACCGAGAAGACGCCGTGCTCGGCGAAGAGCCGCTCGGCGGCCACGATGATCCGCAGGCGGGTGTGCTCCACCTGCTCATGCCGTCGACTGCTCTGGTGCGCGGTGACTCCCATGTCCCGGCCAGGATAACGGTTTGCCCGGCGCCCGCGACCGGCCGAGGATGGCCTCGTGCGATCGCCGTTGCAGGGCGGCCTCCCGCCGACCGGCGCGGTGGCCGGTGACGTGGTGGAGATCGCCTGCGACGAGTCCGGTTTCTCCGGCACCAACCTGCTCCGTTCGGGCGCCCCGGTGATCACTCACGCCGGTGTGGACCTGACCCGGGACGAGGCGGCCGATCTGATCGCCGGGCTGGGCCGTGCCTCGCCGCACGAGTTCAAATCCGGTCAGTTGCTGCGCCGGCCGGGTGTCGCGCCGGCCCGGTTCCTGGCCGCGCTGACCGGTCGCGCCCATGTGCACCGGATCGACAAGGAGCGCTTCCTGACCGGCCGGATCGTGGACCTGCTGCTGGCCGAGCCGTCCTACGCGGCCGGGACGAGTCTGGCGCCCGACCCGCGGATCGAGGCGCTCGCGCGTCATCCCACCGGTCCGGCCTGGGACGCGTTCCTGGCCGCCTTCGCCGAGCTGGCCCGGACCAAGCGCCCCGGGCCGATCGGTCCCCGGGTCGACAATTTCTTTCACCAACGGGATCTGCTCGTACGGGGAACGCCGGCCGACCCGGTCCTCGACGCGCTCGACCCCATCCACGTCCGAGCCGTGGTGACCAGGCTGGACGCCGAGGACCGGTCGATCCCGCCACCGCTCGAACCACTGCTCCCGGCCCTGGCCGAGACGGTCCTGTTCTGGGCCGGCGGCCGGCGGCGCGTGCTGGTGGTCCACGATGAGCAGAGCGCGCTCACCGCCGACCGCCTGACCCGGCTGCAGCGCGCGCTGGCCGGCCCGGACGGCGTGTCCCCGCTGGCCGGCCTGGTGATGGCCGACTCCCGCGACGACCCGCGCGTGCAGGTCGCCGATCTGCTGGCCGGCCTGGCCCGCCGCTCAGTGCCCGACGCCCTGGTAGAAGCGCAGCTGATGACGCCAGAAACGGTGGGCCAGGGCGAACAGTCCGATGCCGACCAGCGGTGACAGCAGGCCGAGCCAGGCCGGCACGGCGAGCTGATCGGTGCGGCCGAGGATCACCGAGGCGGGCAGGAACGCGATGAACGCGATCGGCAGCACGTACGTCAGCAGTCGCTGCACCCCGGAGCCGAAGACGCTGAGCGGGTACGAGCCGAGCGTGTCGATGGTGTCGAGCATCAGCATCCGGTACGCCCAGGTGTCCAGCACGCGCACCGACAGCCCGGCGATCACGACCACCACCGACGCCTCCAGGAACGCCCCGCCGACGACGGCCAGGACCAGGAACACGATCGACCCGGGCGACCAGTCGACGTCGGCCACGGTCAGGGCGACGCCGAAGACCAGGATCGCCATGGTCAGGTCCCCGAACGGCAGGACCGAGCGGGTGTACGTGCCCATCTGCGCCAGCAGGTCGGCCGGGCGCAGCAGCATCCGGTCGAGCTGACCCTCGCGGATCAGGAAGTCGGTCTGCCCGACGCCGTCGATGGTGACGAGCCACAGCGCGTGGGAGAGCAGCCTCATGCCGTACAGGAAAGCGATTTGTCCTAATCCCCAGCCGGCCACAGTGCCGAACGTGTGCAGCAGCGCCCAGACGAAGGCAAACCCGCTTCCCTGGTACGCGGCCCCGGCCAGCACCATCATCAGCAGGTTGCCGCGGTACTGGAGCACGCCGCGCAGCGACGCCCCGCGCAGCATGAGGTAGATGCGGAGTTCCCGTCGCAGGTCAGCCACCGTGCACCACGATCTTCCGCAGGGATCGCTGCCAGACGAGCGCCAGCAGCCCGGACAGGACGACGATCCAGACCAGCGCCAGACCGAACCCGGAGAACGCCTCGGCCGGACGGATCTGACCGATATAGATCGCGGCCGGCTGGTAGACGACGAAGCGGAACGGCAACGCCTCGGCGATCGCCCGCAACGGCCCCGGGAAGAAGATCAGCGGCACGCTGGCCCCGGCCAGGAACGCGGCCACGAACCGGTACAGCACGGCGATCCCGAGGTTGTCCACGGTCCAGAACGCGGTCATCCCGATCAGGAGCGTGAGCAGCGCGTTCAGCACCCAGCCGAGCAGCAGCGCGACCGGGTAGAGCAGCCCGGCCGCGGCCCCGGCCGGCGCCGACAGCCCGCCGAGCAGCCCGGCCACCGGCGCGACGATCAGCAGCACCACGATCTGGATCAGCGACTGGCCGGTCTGCAGGGCCAGCATCTGACCGGGATAGCCCAGCGGCCGGCTCACGTCGAAGAGCACCTCGCCGGACCGGACCCGGCTCGCCATGATCCAGGTGACCGGCGTGTTGATCACCGCGGCCTGCAGGTTGGCCAGGGTCAGGTAGACGACCGTGCTCTCCAGCGTCAGCCCGGCGACCGTGTCGCGACCCCGGTAGGCGGCCGTCCACACGTGCGTGACCAGCACGATCCAGAGCAGAGTGACCCCGAGCGAGGCGAAGACCGTGCTGCGGTACTGCATCCGGATCGCGATCGCCGTCCGCACGTACGAGGAAAAGCCCCGCAGGGTGCGCCTCACGCGCTTCGCCGCTCGCGGTAGAGCTCCTTGACGACGCTCTCCAGGTTCGACTCCTCCACCGCCAGGTCGCGGATCTGATGCCCGGCCGAGGCCGCGGTCAGCAGCCGGTGCACCGGCTCGTCCCGGCCGACCCGGAACCGCCACCGCCCGTCGTGCTCGCGCTCACCGACGAACCCGCCCAGGTCCAGACGCTCCCCGGGCTGCTCGCCGTCCAGCCGGACCAGCACGTCCTGGTACGGCGCGTACCGCGCGATCAACCCGTCGACCGCCCCGTCGTAGAGCACCCGTCCGTGATCGATCAGCAGGATCCGCCGGCACAACCGCTCCACGTCGGCCAGGTCGTGCGTGGTCAGCAGCACCGTCGTGCGGCCGCTGCGGTTGGCCTCGGCGACGAACCCGCGCACCGTCTCCTTGGCCAGCACGTCCAGCCCGACCGTGGGTTCGTCCAGGTAGAGCAGCGGCGGGTCGTAGAGCAGGGCCGCGGCCAGGTCGCCGCGCATCCGCTGGCCCAGGCTCAGCTGCCGCACCGGCGTCCGCAGGAACTCGTCCAGGTCCAGAAGCTTCCTCAGACGCGCGAGATTCGTCCGATAACGATTATCCGGTACGTCATAGAGCGCCCCGATCAGCCGGAACGACTCGATCAGCGGCAGGTCCCACCACAACTGGCTGCGCTGCCCGAACACCACGCCGATCCGGTACGCCAGCCGCCGCCGGTCCCGCCACGGCACCACCGGCCCGTCCGGCCCGGCCACCTCGACCGTCCCGCTCGTCGGCCACAGCACCCCGGTGAGCAGCTTGATCGTGGTCGACTTGCCGGCCCCGTTCGGCCCGAGATAGCCGACGATCTCGCCCTCGTCGATGCTGAAGTCGATGTGGTCGACCGCGAGCGTGCGCTCCTTCTCCCGCGTGAACAGCGTCCGCACCGTGCCGAACCGGCCCGGCACCGGTTTCGTCCGGACATATTCCTTGGTCAATTCCCGGACGCTGATGAGGGGCATGGGACCGGTCTACCGATTCGCCCGAATCCGGGTCAACCGGATTACCACCCGGCGATGATCAGATCATGAACGTGATCGACGCGGTGTGGAAGCGGGCCTGCGCCCACCGGGGCGGCGGCCCGGGCGACCGGCACCTGAGCGCCCTGCTGCTGGTCCACGGCACGATGCTGAACGGCGGGGCGGCGGCCGCGGCGGTCGGCTTCGAACCCGAGGACCTACGGGCGGCCGTCGAGGCCTGCGAGTACTACGGCCTCAACGGCCTGGCCGGCCTGATCCGGGAGCTCCCGGCCGCGGCCGACTCCGAGTACGACGAGCGGCGCCTCGACCTGTCGTTCCAGGACATGGACCCGGAAGGACTGATGCTGCCGGCCGCGTTCGAGGACCGCTACCGGGCGACACCGGAGGACTTCGACCCGGTGGAACGCCGGCGCGGCGTGATCGCGGCCCTGACCTCACGGCGATGGTCGGTCCACCAGTAGAGGTACGCGCCGCGCGTGGTGAACAGGTGATCGCACGAGGTGTCCCCGGCGTCGTAGTGCCGCTTGAGCGGCCAGGTCTCGGTGGCCAGCTCCCACCAGCGGCGCTCGGCGGCGTCGGCCAGCTGCTCGTCGGTGATCGGGACCCGCTCACGGTAGCCGCGGACGAACCCGGCGATCCGTTCCAGGTCGTCGCCGAACAGGATCGTGGCGGTGCGGACGACCTCCCGACCGTACGGGCGGACGTCCAGACGGTCCCAGTCGAGCAGCCCGTTGATCCGCCCGTCGTCGCCGATCAGCAGGTTGAGCCGGTTCAGGTCCCCGTGCGTCCAGCCGCACGGGGCCAGGTCGGCCTCCGGCGGGCGGCGGTCCGCAATCGTCCGCAACAGGTCGAGCCGCCGTGGGATCTCCCGCCCGGCGAAACGATCGAAGTCGTCGCGGGACTCCGCGGCCCGAGCGGCGAACCGCGCCAACTCGGCCCGCGCCCGGTCGACCGTCGCGGGGGAGTCGCGCATCCGGCCGGGCGCGGCCGGACAGAGGTCGGCCAGCTCGACGTGAAGCCGTCCGACGAGGTCACCCAGGGCCTCGGCGTCCAGGTCGTCGCCGTTCGGGTGCCGACCGAGGATCCAGTCGTTCACGGCGTACGCGAAATCGCCGATCCTGAGAATGCTGTCGCCGTCCGCGGTCGTCCACGGCGCGGCCACCGGAAATCCCCGCCCGGCCAGACGCGGCAGCAGCGTCTGCCCGGCCCGCACCACCTCGGGCGACCGGTCGGTCAGCCGCTTCACCGCGAACACCCCACGATCGGTGCTGAGCTGCCAGTTCAGGTTCATCACCCCGGTCTGCACCGGCTGACACGCCACCACTCGCCCCAGCCCGAACGCCGCCGCGACCGCCACCTGAACCTCCGGCGCCAGCGGCGGCACCCTCGAATTCCCCATGCTCCGATCCTGCCCGCTTGCGATGATCGTCCGCGATGAACGATCAGGAGAGTCTGCGGCGCCGCCTGGAGGTGCTGCGCCTGCCGGTGGCCCCGCTGCGACGGCTCGGGACCACACACCGGCCCGATCCCGGCCGGCTGGCCCGGGACCCCGAGGCCGTGGGCGTCGGCCCGGACGGCCTGGCCTACGCGGTGTGGCCGCATCGGACCGAACCGGCCGGTCGGACGGTGGCCTGGTACCGCCCGGGCGAACGCCACCCGGCCGGGTCGGTGGAGATCACAACCGAGATCCGGCCGACCTTCGTGCAGCCCCTGCCCGGCGGGCGGATCCTGCTGGTGGCGGCCCGGACCGGCCGGCACGACCCGGACAACGCCGAGGTGTGGAGCGTGGACGGCGAACTCCTGCGCCGGGCCGGCGTCGGCGACGCGGCCGAGGACGTCCTCACCACCCCGGACGGGCTGATCTGGGTGAGCTACTTCGACGAGGCGATGGGCGGCGCCGGCCCGGAAGGCCACGGCCTGGCCCGTTTCCGCGACGACCTGAGCGTCGACTGGCTTTATCCCCACGACGCGGGTGTTCCGAGCATCTTCGACTGCTACGCGCTGAACGTGGACCGGGAGACCGCGCACTTCTGCGCGTACACCGAGTTCCGGATCTGTTCGGTGCGGGGTTCCCGGGTGACTGATCTCGGCCGGTCGCCGTTCGAGTACGCGCACTTCCTGCTCGTGGCCGGCCCGGACGCCGCCCTCATCGGCCGGCCCGGCGCCGACTACGACGTGGTCTCGCTGCTGCGGCTCGGCCGCGATCAGCGGATCACCGAGACCGGCCGGTGCCGGCTGGTTCTCCCGGACGGGCTGGAGGCCCGCGACCTGCGCATGGTCGGCCGGGGCGGGCAGCTGCACGCGTTCGGGCGGGCACAGTGGCTCGGCATCGACCTCGGTGATCTGATCGGTGTCGCCGGGCCGCCGCCCCCGTGAGGGGTCAGACCTGCTGCTGGGCGGCGAGGACGCGTTCGGTGGGGTCGACGCCGTGGGGGGTGCGGAACCGGTCGGTGAGGACGAAGCCGGGGAGGCGGAAGCGGTCGACGTGCTGCAGCTCGGACAGGGCGTACGTGCCGCCGCGGCGGGCCGGGTCCCAGCCGTTGCCCACCGCGTACTCGATCAGGGCGCGGACGTCGGCCGGGGTGGGGTAGGACTCGTCGCTCGCGCAGCCCCACGGGCCGACGAACAGCGACAGCAGGTCGGCCTGCAGGGCCTGCCCGGTCTTGCCGGTGCCCCAGGCCCGGACGCGGATGCAGCGGTGCCAGTCGCGGTCGCCGCGGACATGATGAATTTCGGCCGACCAGGTGAAGACCCGGGAGCCGTGACGCAGGTGCCGTAGCCGAGTCCTCATCCACCTCACCTCTTCCCGACGATCCTGCCACAAGCCGCCGCGCCGGGTCCGCCCTCCTCCGGGTCCCACCCGGGAGAGGGCGATGCTGGTGGGTGATGAACACCGCATGGGTCGAGAAGACGGCGCTGCCCGGACGACGCGTGATCGAGACGCGTGAGTTGTCCGGCGGCTACAGCAACCACAATGTCCACCTCACCACCGACGACGGGAACTCCTACGTCCTGCGCCGTTTCCTGGGTGACGACCGCGGCGAGGTCGAGGCCGCCCTGGCCCGCCGCCTGGCCGGGATCGTCGCGGTGCCCGAGGTGATCGCGACCGCTCCCGGCGTTCTCCTGGCCCGTTTCCGGCCGGGCCGGATGATGAGTGACGCGTTGACCGACAGCACCGACATCGTCGAACTCGGTCACTCGGCCGGGGAGACATTGGCACGTATCGGCACCGTCACTTTCGATGCGCCGGGCTTTTTCAGCGACGGCGCTCTGCGGCCCGGCCCGGAGGGCATCGAGCCGGCCAGTGGCCTTGATCAGTGGGTCGACCGGTGCCTCACCGAGGGCAACGCGGACGGGCACCTGAGCGGCGACGAGCAGCGCGCCCTGCGGGCCTACGCCGCCCGGATGACGCCGCGGCTGGCCGTGCTGCACGGGTCCCGGCAGCTCGTGCACAGCGACTTCAATCCGAAGAATCTGCTCGTCGTACACAATCGGGTTTCCTCGGTTCTGGATTGGGAGTTCGCGTTCAGCGGGCCGCCGCTGGCCGATGTCGGCAACATGCTGCGCGATCCGCGGACGCCCGGCTTCGCCGAGGCGTTCATCGACGGATTCCGGGGCGCGGGAGGCTTTCTGCCGCCGGGTTGGCGTGACCTGAGCCGGGCAATTGATCTGTACGCGTTGGCGGACTTCTTGCGGCGCCCACCGGCCCACCGCTATTTCCAGCGGTCGATCACGCGGATCCGTGACCTGCTGGCTGCTCATGGCTGAGCGGCCGGGGTCACTGGATCTACTTTCGGACAGCTCGGGGTGAATGTGGACGTCTGTCGATAGGCTCGGCTCGTTTCAGTGGCGGCTGGGTGGGCAGGGATATCGATGTCTGGCAACGGTGTGGCCGTGGTGGCGATCGCCGTTCTCCTGCTCGCGGCCTGCGCCGACGGGCGGTCCGAGCCGGCTGCGACGGCGGCCACGGTGGCGCCGGGCGCGTGCGGGGTGGTGACGTCGCTCCCGGACGGGGCGACGCTGCGGGCCGAGGACGTGGGGGCCCGGGGCGGGACGAACGCCCGCTACGCGGTGCTCGGCGGGGAGGCCTGCGGGGCCGGGGTGGCGCGGCGGCCGGAGCACTGCGAGACGTTTCCGTGGGCGACGGAGATGAACCTGTACGCGCTCGGCGCGCGCGGCTGGCTCGTGGTGGGGCTGGGCTCGTCCGTACGGGAGCAGATCGTCTTTTACGCGAAGGACAGCTCCTTCGCCGACACCTATGTGCAGGCCGCTCAGGATTGTGGGTTCACGCCGCTCACCGTGATCGACGGCGAACCGGCCACTCTGGAGCGGAACCGGCCCGGGCGGGTCGAGATCGTCCACATGACGGCGCGGTCGGTGATCTGGTTGTCCAGCACCGATCCGGGCGTCACCGAGGCCGACCTGGTGCGGCTGTCCGGCATCGCCGAGGACCGATCGGCGCAGGTCAACCCGCCGTCCTGATTTTTGTCAGACCCCTTCGCTACGGTTCCGAGCATCTTCCGACCGAGCCCATGGCGAAGGGTGGCTGTGATGCCTGCCGACACGACGTACCTCGAACTCTCCGAAGACAGCGGGAGCGCGCACAAGTTCTACGAGGTGACCGTCGACGGCACCGATCTGACCGTCCGTTACGGGCGGATCGGCGACCGCGGCCAGGTCAAGCTGTCGTCGTTCACCACGCCGGAGAAGGCGAAGGCCGAGGCGTCGAAGAAGATCGGGGAGAAGGTCCGCAAGGGGTACGCCCCGGCGGTCGCCGGCGGCCGGGCGAAACGCTCGGTGTCACGCCGTCAGATCGTCAGCACGCGATCGACGGCGACCCGCGCGCCGATCCTGTGGCGCTACGCGTCGGGCAGCCCCGCGTTCGGCATCTTCGTCGACGACGACGTCTGCATGGTCGGCAACGAGAGCGGCCTGATCACCACGCTCGGGCACGACGCCACCGTGCGCCGGCAGTTCCGCCTGCCCGACGGCGTGAAGTGCATCGTCGCCGACGACGGCTGGATCTACGCGGGCTGCGACGACGGGAACGTGTACGACCTGTCCGGCAAGATCCCGCGCCTGGCCTACCGGATCGCCCCGGAGATCGACATCTACTGGCTGGACATCCACGACGGCGTGCTCGGCGTCTCGGACGCCAACGGCGGCATCTCGGCCATCGACCACGAGGACGAGTTCCTGTGGCAGCGTCCCGGCTGCGGCCGGGCGGCGTGGATGGTCCGCTGCGACGCCGACGCCGTGCATCACGGCCACTCGGCCGGCGTGACCAGCTACGACTGGCGCACCGGGCGCGAGCTGTGGCACACCAAGACCGGCCCGGTCCTGTTCGGCTGGCAGGAACGCGACACGCTGTACGCCGGCACGGCCACCCGCCAGGTCGTCGAGCTGGGCAAGGACGGTCGCGAGCGCCAGGTCTACCGCTGCGACGCCGCGGTGTACTCGTGCGCCACCGCCGAGGACGGGCGGTACGTGTTCGCCGGCGACAACTCGTCGTCCATCTACTGCTTCGACACCAACGGCACCCGGCTGTGGAAGCTCTCCACCGGCTGCGGCTCGGCCTTCTCGATGCAGTACCGCAACGAGCGTCTCTACATCGTCACCACCGACGGCTCGCTCGCCTGCATCGACGCCAGTGAGGCGGCCATCCAGGCGGCTGTCGACGGCACGATTCCGGAGGCCGTCGACGTCAAGGCGCCGCCGCGCATCCAGGCGGTCGTGCCGTCGACCACCGTCGAGGTGATCCACGAGGCGACCGACGGCGTGCTCGTCGAGTGCGTCGACGTCGGCGGCCGGCTGCGGATCCGGGTGCTGTCGTCGGGCTACCACGACGACTGGGTCGTCCAGTTCCCGAAGGGGATCCGTGAGCCGGGCAGCCGCTTCGTCGTCACCGGCGTGCGCGAGGCCGCCCGCGGCGGCTTCTACCGGGCGTACGGGGAGATCCGCCGCCTCCTGTGAGAACCGGTCAGGACGCGGCCTGGAGGCTGAACGTGCTCTCGGCCTCGAACGAGTCGTCACCGGTGGGCTTGTCGATGTAGAGGTCCGTGCCCCGCCGGTGCAGGAAGAAGTCGGGGTAGTTGATCGACCGGACCCGGAACGACCCGGCCGGTTGATCGTCCTCGGCGCAGAAGGTCGCGTCCTTGCGGAACAGCTCGGAGTCGTCCTTGGCGTCGAACCGCAGCCGGTAGTCGAAGTGCCGCAGATACTTCCCGTCCTCGTCCCGGAACGTGAAGCACGAGTCGTCGGCCAGCCCGGCCACCACCGTCAGCGGCTCCGGCACCTCGGCGATCCGCGCGTACTCCCCGGTGACGGTCAGATACCGGTCCTTCGCGTCGGCCGGCGAGACCAGCCACGTCCCGGTGGCCAGGCCGTCCGGCGCCGGGGCGGCGGCGGGCGAGGCCGCGGCCGAGGAGACGACCGGTGCGGCGGCCACGGAGGAGGCGCTCGCCACGGGTTCGGTGGCCGGATCGCGCATCACCACGTACGCGCCGGCGGCCACGACTATCACCGCGGCCGCGCCCACCAGGGTCAGCACGCCGGGGTGCAGACGGCGGCGTTCCCGGGTGCCGGCGCCGCCAGGGCCGTAGATCGTCATCGCTGTTCCTCCTGGTACGGGTGCGACCGATCACTTTACGAGGCGGCCGCCCGCGGGTGAGGCATCCGGGGGGATGCCCCACCCCAGGGGGTTCAGCTGGCGTCGGCCAGGGCGGCGAGCGCCTGGGCGGCCCGGAAGTACTTGTTGCGGCCGAGCTCACCGATGGTCTTGACGCCGAGCGCGTCGCGAATCAGCTTGCCGCCGTTCTCGCTGACGCCGGCCAGCGCCTCCACGGGCGCGTCCAGGATCTCCTCCAGGGACTTGTCCTGCCACGACTTGTCGAGAACCTTGCTCAGGTCGGCGGTGACTGCCACTTTTCCTCCGCATTGGTCGAATCGACCCGTACCGGATGGTTCCGGAGTGGATCTTCGGCCGCGAAGCCTAGCCGATCCGCGTGAACCGGAGGCAGAGGGCTGCTGGGTTGCATATGGCCAGCTCAAGCACGGTTTTCCCGCCGTCCCGGGGCGGTCGTGACGGTGCGACCTGGGCACGTCACGACCCGTGACTCCGGTTTCTTGGGCATCGGTGCCGATGCCGCGACTGCTCCCGGTCACCACCGTGGAGATATGAGAAGAGCAGTAGCCGCGGTCGTCGCCGCACTGACCGTCCTGTCCCTGGCCGTGGCGGCCCGGGCGGCGGTCGCCGAACCCGGGGCCGATCACTACATCGTCGTCCTGCGTCAGCCGTCCGCCGTGTCGAAGCGGCTCGGTCTGCACGCCGACCGGGAATTCCACTACGCGCTCACCGGGTTCGCCGCCGCGCTGTCCGATTCCGATCTGGCCGCGCTGCGTGCCGACCCGGCCGTCAGGTACGTCGAACCGGACGGGACGGTCGTGCCCGACGCCGGCGGGCCGTACCGCGCCGACGTCGGCGCGAGCACGTCGACCGGGGCCGGGGTCACCGCGTACACGGTCGACTGCGGTGCCCACGGCGACGAGGCGTCCGCCGTTCTGCGGTACTGGGCGCCCGGAGTCCGCGAGTACGGGGTGCAGGCGTGCGGCACGACGTCCGCGGTCCTCGCCGCCGTCGACGCGATCACGGCCGAACGGGTCGGGCCGACGGTGGTCGCTCTCGGACTCAGCGGCTCACCGTCGCGCGCCCTGGACGACGCGGTGGCCGCCTCGGTCCGCAGCGGCGTCGTCTACACGGTCACGGCCGGCGGCCGCGGCCACGACACCTGCGGATATTCGCCGTCCCGGTCGTCGGCGGTGATCACCGTCGGCGCGAACCCGCGGCTCGATCTCGGCCCGTGCGTCACCCTCTTCGCCGGCACCCCGGTCGTGGCCGCCGCGGCCGCGCGCTACCTGGAGAATCATCCGGCCGCGCACCCGGCCGCCGTGAAGAACTGGCTGATCGGCAACGCGGCCAAGGGCATCCTGCACAACCTGCACGGCGACACCCCGAACCGTCTGCTGCAGCTCGGCGAGCCGACCGGCTGAAAAGCGGCCGGCCGGTTCCGGGTTTTCCACCGGACCGGCTTTCGCCGCGCGCCCGCCCGCGTCCGGCGAGTACGGTCGTTCGGGTGACGGCGGTGATGCGTTCCCTGTTGACCGGAACCCTGGTTCTCACCCTGATCGGGTGCTCGGCCACCGGCGAGAAGTCGGAGGCCGCGCCCCCGGTCCCGGAGGCTGCGGCGTCGATGGCCGACGTCCCCGTGCGCCCCCTCCCGGGCACCGGCGCGGCCCCGTTCGACCGGCCCCGGTCGATGCGCGCCCCGGCCGGCTGGTCGATCGAGGTCTGGGCCCGGGTCCCGGCCGCCCGCCTGCTGGCCTGGACCCCGGACGGCCGGTTGCTGGTCTCCCGGCCCAAGATCGGCGACGTCGTCGAGCTGACCCCGGGCGCCACCCCGCAGCAGACCACCCTGGTCAGTGGCCTGAACCAGCCGCACGGCCTGGCGTTCCAGGGCGACACCCTCTACGTGGCCGAGAGCGATCAGGTCGACACCTTCTCCTACGCCGGCGGGGCGGTGAGCGGGAGGAAGGTCGTGATCGACGGCCTGCCCGACGCGAAGAGTCCCGAGCTCGGCGGCGCCTACGCCCACGCGCTGAAGAGTGTGGCGGTGGGCCGTGACGGCACGATCTACGTCTCGGTCGGTT
This sequence comes from Actinoplanes sp. HUAS TT8, assembly GCF_051380535.1. NCBI lineage: Bacteria > Bacillati > Actinomycetota > Actinomycetes > Micromonosporales > Micromonosporaceae > Actinoplanes > Actinoplanes sp. HUAS TT8. The sequence continues at coordinate 1,669,960 of NZ_CP195646.1, forward strand.
CGACCGGCAACGTCTCGGCCGAGGATCGGGCGGCCACTCCGGAGCGGGCGACCATCCTCAAGGCCCCGCCCGGCGGTGGTTCGCCCACGGTGTTCGCCCGGGGTGTCCGCAACGGGACGGGGCTGGCCGTCGCCCCGGACGGCGCGGTCTGGACCGCGGTCAACAACCGGGACAACGTCGCCGACCCGGCCGACGGCCAGGTCAAGCAGACGTATGTGAACGACCACCCCTTGGAGCCGCTGGCGAAGTTGACGCAGGGGCGGGACCTCGGTTGGCCGTACTGTAATCCCGATCTTGATCGTAGTTGGGACCGCGATTACCAGCTGAACCGCGACGGCGCCAAGCTCGACTGCTCGCGGCTTCCGGAGATCGAGCAGGGGATGGGCGCGCACTCGGCGCCGCTGGGTCTGAGCTTCGCGACGCTGCCGGCGCCGTTCGGAGCGGGCGCTCTCGTCGGTGTCCACGGCTCGTGGAACCGGAATCCGCCCCGCGCGCCCGAGGTGTCGTTCTTCGCCTACGCGGACGGGAATCTCGGCCCGCAGCGCACCCTGCTGGGCGGCTTCCAGGACGCCGACGGCAACCGCTGGGGTCGCCCGGTCATGGCCGTGCAGGGCCCGGACCAGGCCATTTACGTCAGCGACGATCAGGCCGGCGCGATCTATCGGGTCAGTCAGGACATCGCGACGTCGTCGAAGTAGACGATGCCGCTGTTGTCGGCCGACTTCAGGTGCAGCTGCACACTGGCCGCGCCGGCCGGTGCGACCGTGTCCACCAGCAGCTTGGTCCAGGTGGTGTTGCCGACCGGTAGCCGGTTCGAGGTGCTCTCGCTGATCCACTTGCCGTTGGCGTCGAACCAGCTCAGCGAGATCTCGGTGATGCCCGTGGCGTTGAAGCCGCGGGCGTAGGCCTCGGCCCGCCACTTGTAGCCGGCCTGCACCGGCGTGATCGGCGCGGTCCGCATCGACGGCAGCCCGGCGGTGGTGCGGCTCGTGCCGGCGAATTTCAGCGAGTAGGTGCCGGTGCGCGCCATCCCGGTGACGACCGTGCCCACGCCCGCCTCGGGCTGGTTCGCCTTCCACACCAGTTCGTTGGCCGGCGCCTCGAAGCCCAGGTTGAGGTACGTGTTCGGCATGGTCCCGGTCGTCCATGCGGTCCTGACCACGGACGCGGCGAGCTTGGCCGTCCCGTCGGCCCGGTACAGGCCGAACGTGTACTGCCCGGGGATCGTCGACACGTTGGACTGCGCCGGGATCGCACCGTTGGAGAAGTCGTTGAGCGTCCACGGCGCCACCGACCCGACGCCGGCCTCGGCGGCCGCGCGGTACACCCGGGCCAGGTAGGCGGCCTGCTCGCCCTCACTGGTGGCGCCGCTGCTGAGCCCGGTCTCGCCGATCACGATCGGGCTGGGGGAGACGGCGGCCTGCGCCTTGCGGATCTCGGCCAGTGACCGTTCCGAGTTCCCGTAGAAGTGGAAGTCGTAGTAGTCGAGCGGCGACCCGGTCAGCGCCGCCTTGATCTTCGCCATGCCGCCGGCGCCGGTGCCGCCGTCGACCGACAGGGTCAGCGGCATGGCCGGGGCGATCGCGCGGACGGCCGGGATGATCTGTTTGACCCAGGCGACCGCGGCGGTGTCGTCCGGCTGGAACTCGTTCTTCAGCTCGACCGCGATCACCCGCGGGTCGTCCTTGTACGGGTCGAGGATCGCCTTGGCCCAGGCCACGCTCTTGGCCACCTCGCTGTAACCCTCCCACCAGTCGAAGAGGGTCAGCTTGACGGTCAGCCCGTAGGAGTCGGCGATGCTGACGAACTTGCGCAGCTTCTCCAGGTAGTCGGCCTTCGGCGTCGGGTAGCCGAACGCGTCCGGGAACACGATGATCCGCACGTTGTTGGCCCCGAGGCTCGCGGCCTTGGCCAGGTCGGCGTCGGTCGCGACCGGGTTGAAGTTCATCCACATGGCCGACCAGCCGGCGTCCGACGGGTAGTAGTTGATCGTCTTCGCGATCTTGACCGTGGCCAGCCGCCCGGCCAGGGTCGGCGCCGCGGCCGTGGTCGCCCCGGTCGCGGCCTGCGCCGGTGAGGCCGTCCCGATCGTGCCCATCAGCATCGAGGAGACCACAAGTGAGGAGGTCAGGAGGATGCTGCGGCGTCGGATACTCATCGGGGGGACCTCTCACCGGGTTGCTTTTCGGGGGCGCCCCTTTCGATCGGCGGGTATCACCCGGGTTGCAGGCCTTGACTGATGGCAAAGAAGTTGCAGCTCGGTAGCATGGATCAAGATCAAAATCCGCTTACGGTACGACCGTGACCGGCCATTTCCCGCAGCGGACGAGTTTGATCGGCAGCGATCCGGTGATCCGGTGCAGCAGGCTCGCCGAGCGCCCCACGATGACCGCGTCGGCGTGCGCCTCGCAGGCCGCGGCGGTCAGCTCCGCGAACGGCTCGCCGGTGCGCACCACCAGTTCCGCGGTCACGCCGAGCTGCGGAAGGTATGCGTCGAAGGTGGACCGCAGCTCCTTCTCGACCGCGTCCTGCGCATCGATGGCGGTGACCGCGGCGCACCCGCCGGCGTCGGCCAGCGGCAGCAACGTCGGTGGATTCGCCCGCACGTAGACGGCGATCAGCCGGCACCGCTGCCGCCGGGCCAGGCCCACCGCGTAGGCCGCCGCCCGCAGCGACGACGTCGATCCGTCGATGCCCACCAGGATCGCGCCCGGTCCGTCCGTACCCATAGCCGGCCACCCATTAAGTGAACGTGCAGCGTTCAGTTAAGCCGACTGTATCCCGACGGCAACCGTTCAGCAATGAACGTCCTCAGTCGGCCCGGTACCCGGCCGCCTGCAGCGTGAAGAGCTGCGCATACGTCCCCCCGGCGGCCATCAGCTCGTGATGCGTCCCCGACTCGATCAGCTGCCCGCGGTCCAGCACGAAGATCCGGTTGGCGTGGGTGATGTTGGCCAGCCGGTGCGTGATCAGGATCGTCGTGTGCGTGCCCTGCCGGTCCCGCAACGCCTGGAACAGGGCGTCCTCGGCCCGCGGATCGAGCGCCGACGACGGCTCGTCCATGATCAGCAGCGGTGCGTCGCGCAGGAACGCGCGGGCCGCCGTGATCCGCTGCCACTGCCCGCCGCTGAGGTCCTGCCCCTCCTTGAACGTGCGGTCCAGCAGCGTGTCGTACCCGTGCGGCAACTCCTGGATCATCTCGTGGGCCGCCGCCCGCAGCGCCGCCGCCTCGATGCGTTCCGGGTCGGCGGCGGCGTCGACGTCACCCATCGCGATGTTGGTGGCCGCGCTGAACGGCCACTTGTGATGCTCCTGCAGCGCCACGCCGATCTGCCCGCGCAGCCCGGCCACGTCCCACTCCGGATAGGACCGCCCGTTCCAGCTGATCGTCCCGGACGACGGCTCGCGCAGTCCGGCGATCATCGCGGCCAGGGTGGACTTCCCGGATCCGTTCTCGCCGACCAGCGCGATCGTCTCACCGGCCCGGATCGTGAGGCTGACCCGGTCCACGGCCGGGCGGTCCCGGTCCGGGTATTCGAGGGTCACCTCGTGGACGGTCAGCTCCCGCAGCCGCCCCGGCACCGGCCGGTCCGGACCGATCGGCGGCAGGTGCTCCCGGGCCGCGCCGAGGAACCGTACGTACTCGTTGAAGAACTGCCCGCTGGCGTAGACCCGATCCACCTGGAACGTCACCAGCGACAGCGCCCGCTGAGCCGCCTGCACCGCGATCACGCAGGTCGCCGCCGCCGCGAGGGGGATCTGCCCGTCCAGCAGCAGCGTCCCGAGCAGCGCGTAGACCCCGGCCAGCGCGATCCCGCCGATCGACGCGCCGACGCTGGTCGTGGTGGTGACCCGCTGCGCGACGGCCAGTTCGACGGTGATCTGCGCGCCCATCACCCGGTCGTAGAGTCCGAGCAGGAACCCGCGAAGTCCGTACGAGCGCAACTCGGCCGCCGACACGCGCTCGGCCATCAACTGCTGCAGCACCCACTGCCGCCGCCGGCGCGTCGAGCTGGCCAGGTAGCTCTGGAACCGCACGTGCCCGGCCCGCAGCGCCGCGTACCCGGTCGGCACGGTCGCCACCAGCAGCGCCAGCAGCAGCAACGGGTGCACGGCGACCACCGCGATCATCACCGCGAGCAGGCTGACCACCCCGGCGAACAGGTTCATGGCGTTCTGCACGAGCTCGATCGCGGCCTCGGTGCCCCGGGTCGCCCGTTCCATCCCCTCGGCGAACGTGTCGTCGTCGAACGCCTCCAGCTCGACCGCCGAGGTGTGCTCGAACAGCTCCCGCTCGACGACCAGCCGCACCCGGGGCGTCAGCCCGTTCAGCGCGTAGCCGACCGCCATGCCCAGCCCGCCCCGGATCGCCGTGGCCGCGGCCAGCCAGATCAGCGCCGGCAGCGCGGCCCGGACCCGGTCCGGCGTGGGCCCGCCGGAGAACAGCTGGATCAGCACCTGCTGGGTGGCGAGCAGCCCGAACGCGGCCATCGCGCCGCTGCCGACGGTCGAGACCGCGACCAGCAGGGTGCGCATCCGGTCGGCCCGCCAGGCGACCCGGACGGCCTTGCCGATCAGGCCGGGCAGTTCGGCGAAGACGCCCAGGATGCCGGCGTCGGCGCGGGCCCGCACCCCGGTCTCCCACCAGCTCGGGCGAAGCTCGGGGAGGACGGCCTGGGTGGTTTGCTGAGGAATGGTGTGATCGGGACGGACGGTCGTGGGCGTCACACGAGTCATGCTTATACCGCTATCCGACCGCACCCGGACAGGCTGTCGGGCTTCCGCCAAACGTGGCCCGCTGTCCTTCGCGTCACGCTCGCGGCTCCGCCGTTCGTCACCCGATCAACGGCGGCCTAGCCTGGGGGTGAACCGAACGCCAGGAGGAAGCATGGAGTCACGCACCGACCTCGTCGAGGACTTGATGAGCCGGTTCCCGCACGTCCCGCGGGAAGCCGTGATCAAGGAGGATCTGCTGCGTGGCGGCCTGGCGTTCGACGACTCGGCGCTGACCGACAACGAGAACGGCGACGTCAAACCCAAGTCGTACTTCATCTTCTCGTTCGACCTGCGCACCCTGCCCGAGCTGGGCCAGGCCGCCCTGCAGCGCCCGCCGGAGGAGATCGTCCTCACCGGCGGCCCCTATGACCTGCGTCGCACGGTCGTCTCGGTGCGGATCAACCCGGCTTCGCCGTACCGGGTGAAACCGGACGCCGACGGCCGGCTCACCCTCTTCCTGGAGGACCGCCCGATCGCCGAGGTCGGCCTCCCGCCGATGCCCGAGTACTACCGGCACACCCTGGCCAACGGCAAGCAGGTGATGGAGGTCGCACCCACCATCCAGTGGGGCTACCTCGTCTACCTCACGGTCTTCCGCGTCTGTCAGTACTTCGGCGCCAAGGAGGAGTGCCAGTACTGCGACATCAACCACAACTGGCGCCAGCACAAGGCCGCCGGCCGCCCGTACACCGGTGTCAAACCGATCGACGAGGTCCTCGAAGCCCTCGCGATCATCGACAAGTACGACACGCTCAAGACGTCCACGGCGTACACGCTGACCGGCGGCAGCATCACCTCGCAGGTCGGCGGCAAGGCCGAGGCCGACTTCTACGGGCAGTACGCGCAGGCCATCGAGGAGGCGTTCCCCGGCCGCTGGATCGGCAAGGTCGTCGCCCAGGCCCTGCCCAAGCCCGACGTGCAGCGCTTCAAGGACTACGGCATCCAGATCTACCACCCGAACTACGAGGTCTGGGACAAGCGCCTGTTCGAGCTGCACTGTCCCGGCAAGGAGCGTTACGTCGGCCGCGAGGAGTGGCACCGCCGCATCCTCGACTCGGCCGAGATCTTCGGCCCGCGCAACGTCATCCCGAACTTCGTCGCCGGCATCGAGATGGCCGAGCCGTTCGGTTTCCGCACCGTCGACGAGGCGATCGAGTCGACGACCGAGGGTTTGCAGTACTTCATGTCCCGCGGCATCACCCCGCGTTTCACCACGTGGTGCCCGGAACCGACGACCCCGCTGGGCAAGACCAACCCGAACGGCGCTCCGCTGGAATACCACATCCGCCTCCTGGAGGCGTACCGCGCCACCATGGAGGCCAACGGCCTGACCAGCCCGCCCGGCTACGGCCCGGCCGGCGCCGGCAACGCCGTCTTCTCGGTCAGCTCGTTCATGGACAGCCTCCCGGCCGAGGAAAAATAGAAGATCACATTCTTTATTGCCTCGGTCCGCCGGGGTACAGACCGTCGCTCCCGCGGGGACCCTTGCGGTCCTCGCAGGGCGCTGGCGCGCCCAGGACGCGAGGCCCGCAAGGGCGACGTGGCCGGGTGGTTGCGGTCAGAGCAACACACCCGTCCACGGGCCCGGCATGATGGCGGCGTGAGCGACGACATCATCTGGTCCGAGGCCCGCCGCTGGCGGGCCCACCTGGACGCGAACAACGGCACCGACCGGGCCGAGCTGACCCTGCGCATCCTCAAGATCACCGAGGAGGCGGGCGAGGCGGCCCAGGCCTGGATCGGCGTCCAGGGCCAGAACCCGCGCAAGGGCGTCACCCACACGGTCGACGACGTGGTCGCCGAACTGGCCGACGTCGTCTTCACCGCCCTGGTCGCGATCGCCAGCCTCGACGCCGACCCCCACCGGGCCGTCACCGCCGTCGCCGAGAAGGCCGCCGCCTACATCCCGCCCGGCCGCCCCTGAGCCGTCCCGCCCCGGCCTCGCCGGCCCGGCCGCGCCCGGTACGGTGCCTGCATGGGTGTCCCGGAAGATCTAGCGTTCGCCAAGCATCTGGTCCCGTTCACCGGGAGGCTGGAGCGCGACGAGGACTACACCGGCGCCCACCTGGACGGCGGCGAGTTCGACGACCTGGCGGCCACCGGCGCCCGCTTCGACGAGTGCGCGTTCACCGGGGTCACGTTCACCGGCGGCGACCTGTCCGGCGCCCGCCTCAGCGACGTCGGCATGGCCCGCACCCGCTGGATCGGCACCGCCTGGTCGGAGACCGACCTGCTCGACGTCACCATCGCCGACAGCGTCCTGGCCGGCGTCCAGGCCCACGGCGGCACCTGGCGCCGCGTCGTCCTGCAGGGCTGCAAGCTGGACAGCCTCAACCTGCGCGCCACCCGCCTGTACCAGGTCGAGTTCCGCGACTGCGACCTGACCGAGGTCGACTTCGGCTCGGCCACCCTGACCGGCGTCACGTTCCCGGGTTCCAGCATCTCCCGGGCCCGTTTCACCCGCACCACGGTCAAGAAGCTGGACTTCCGCAAGGCCCGCTCCCTGGACGTCGCCGAGGGCTGGGACTTCCTGCGCGGCGCGATCATCGACCACGACCAGCTCCAGGAGTCGGCCCAGGCCTTCGCCCAGACCCTCGGCATCCAGGTCCGCTGAACCCGGCGAGCGCCCGGCTGCGATCATCATCGATGTGATCAGATGGCGGCGCCCGTATCCCTGGACCTTCATGGACATCGTCGGCGCGATCTTTACCGTGGTCGGCACCGGCTTCGCGATCGTCCTGGCCGTCGCGGTGGTGACCACCGCGCCCCGGCTCGAGGAACTCTCCGGGGTGCTGGCCGCCGCCGTGTTCCTGGCCGTCTGGCTGACCGCCGTCAACCGCCTGACCAGGGCCGGCATCTACCTCAGCGACCACGGCGTCCGCCTGCGCGGCGTCTTCCGCACCCGCACGTTCGTCCGTGCCGAGATCGCCGAGGCGGTGTCGGCCCCGGCCGAGCTGTTCGGCCGCCCCACCGCCCGCCAGGCCATCTGGCTCGTTCTGCGCGACGGCACCCGCATCGAGGCCCCGGTCCAGGAGCGCACGTTCTACCGCAGCACGCCCCTCACCAAGAACAGCGGCGCCGTCCTCGCCCCGTCCCGCTTCGCCGAAACCCTGACCGCCGTCAACCAGCACGTGGCCTAGGCGTTCAAGCGGGCTTCGAGGTCGTACCGCTGAAGTCGACGACGTCGGCCGGTGCCGGCGCCCGGATCTCCGGGGTGGCCCCGCCGAACTCGGCGAAGGTGAGCACCTCCAGCTGCGATCGGTCCATGCGCAGCGGGTAGGGCTCCCCGCTGGTGGCCACGTAGACGGTGACCGCGCCCATGCTCACCGCGATCGCCGGCACCCCGTTGACCACCTTGGCTTCACCCCTGGTCGCGTTGCCACCCGGCGGGAGCAGCAGGTTGACGACGAACTCGGTGGTGACGAAGTCCCCGAAGACCTCTTCGTCCGGGGCGACAGCGGTCCACCGGCCCTTCATCGCCCCGTAGAACCGGCGGGCCGGTTCGCCGCCCATGGTCTGGGCCAGGATCTGTTCGCTCGGCCGGATCCAGTGCTTGCCGCCGACGGTCACCGTCTCCTGCTTCGACGCGCCGATGGCGGTCCACCCGCCGGCGTCGGCCCCGGCGAGTCGCATGTCGAACGACCACAGTTGCGGATCGGTGCCCGGCCGGTTGTACAGCGTGCCGTGGTACAGGGCTCCGCGGACCCGGAACGATGTGGCGGCCTTGAGCGCGTCCTGCGCCCGGGACATGATCTCCCAGGCGGCCAGGTCGGCGACGCCGTTGGCCGGTGACGCCTCCGGCGCCGGTTTTCCGAGGTGGACGCCGCACCCGCCGAGCAGGGCGGCCACGGCCACGAAAACCACGACGATCTTCACTTCTTCGATCCCCCGTAGATCTGCTGCCGGGCGACCCTACGTGAGGATCACGACGGGGGAGGGGCCGGGGTCGTACGCGGTGAAGTGCTTTTCCGGGTTCTGCCGCCGGAATTGCTGGGGGCTGACGCCGCGCTCGCGCTTGAACGCCGCGCTCAACGCGAAAGCGCTGCCGTAACCCACCTGCCGCGCCACCGCCTCGATGGTCGTGTCGGGGGAGCGCAGCAGGTCGGCCGCGAGGGTGAGCCGCCAGCCGGTCAGGTACGCCATCGGCGGCTCCCCGACCAGTTCGGTGAACCGCCGGGCGAGCAGCGACCGGGACACTCCGGCCCGCGCGGCCAGGGTCGCCACCGTCCACGGCCCGTCCGGCGCCGAGTGCAGCAGGCGCAGCGCCGGTCCGACGATCGGGTCCGACCCGGCCCGGTGCCAGGCCGGGACGCCGGTGTCGGCGCTGGCCAGCCAGGCCCGCAGCACGGAGACGAGCAGCAGGTCGAGCAGCCGGTCCAGCACCAGTTCCTGCCCCGGGTCGTTGCCGGTCATCTCGGCGGCGAGCAGTCCGACCAGGGTGCGGTCGGTCGCGGCGGCCGGTTGCACGAGCACGGTCGGCAGCGCGCCGAGCAGGCGGCGGCTGATCTCGCTCTCCAGCTGGTACGTCCCGGTGATCATCTCGGTGCCGCCGTGGACCGGGTCGCCCCAGCTGCGCACCCCGAGGTGTTCCCGGGGCACGCCGTCCACGGTGGTGCACAACTGGCCCGGGTGGATGATCGTCTGCCACGGTGTGGCCGGGTCGTCGGCCACCGTGTACGGCTGCGGGCCCCGGATCACCGCCACGTCCCCCGGATGCAGGGTCACCGCCGTGTCGTGGACGATCTGGGCCGACCCGCGCACGAGCGTGACCAGGGTCAACGGCGCCTCGTCCTGGATCCGCAGCGCGAACGGCGGCTCCAGCACGGTGCGCAGCAGGAAGGCGCCCCGGGCGCGTGGCCCGTCGAGCAGCCCGGTCAGCGTGTCCACCCCGCAACCATGCCACGCCCGAGGCAGGCCAGCGCGATCGTGCTCAGCACCGTGCGGAGGTCGTTGACCGGCACCCACGTACCCTCGAAATCGTTCCTGGCCCTCGCCGCGTCGGCCAGGGAGGCGGCGGCGAGCTGGTCGTTGAGCGGCACCTCGACGCCCATCGTGAGGACGAGCACGACCAGGTAGAGGGCGGCCGCGGCGACGATCCAGCGGTAGGGGCGCCCGGCCCGCGCCAGCAGCACCGCCGCGATCACCGGCAACACCAGCGCGCCGGCGAACACCACGAAGAACAGCCCGTTCTGGATGGCCGCGTTGAACTGCTGCATCGCGGCCACGAACGTGCGGTCGTCGGTGGCGTGCAGGCCGGGCATGACCGACGTGGTGAACGCGAAGAAGACCCCGGCCATCAGACCCAGGCACGCCAGCGCGGCCGTGAGCAGGGCTTTCACTCGACGTCCCAGACACCGGTGGCGGCCGCGGCCCGCGCGTAGTCACGGAAGTCGCGGGGGTCCCGTCCCAGGGCTTCCCGCACGCCGTACCCCACCTTGGCGTTTCTTCCGTCGGTGACCAGCTCGAACAGGTCGGCGAACTCCTCCGGCAGCCCCTCAGCCCGCAGCGCCGCGACATAGTCGGCCCGGCTCACCGGGGTGAATCGGATCTCGCGGCCGGTCGCCGCGGAGATCTCGGCCGCGACCTCGCGGAAGCTGATCAGTTTCGGTCCGGTCACGTCATAGGTACGGCCGTGGTGCCGCCCGTCGGTGAGCGCCGCGGCGGCCACCTCGGCGATGTCGCCGGCGTCCACGAACGGCTCGGGCGCCTCCCCGACCGGGAGCACGATCTCCCCGGCCACGACCGCGGGCCGGAAGAACGCCTCGCTGAAGTTCTGCGCGAAGAAGCTCGCCCGCACGATCGTCCATTCGACCCCCGATTCGCGTACGGCGTCCTCGGTCGCCTCAGCCGCAGGTTCCCCCCGCCCGGCCAGCATCACGATCCGCCGCACCCCCTGCCCCACGGCCTGCCCCACGAACCCCCGCACGGACTCCACCGCCCCGGGAAACGCCAGGTCAGGCTGGTAGCACAGGTAGACCGCCCGGATCCCGTCGAGCGCCGCCGCCCACGTGTCCGGCTTCTCCCAGTCGAACGGCGGCGTCCCCGCCCGTGATCCGATCCGGACATCGGGCAGCAGCCGCGCCACCCGTCGCCCGGTCTTGCCCGTCCCGCCGGTCACCAGTGTCTTCATCGTCTCTGTCATGCCCCCAGTCCACCGCCGAACCGGTGGAGGAACCATGGCCACGAATCCTCGATGCATACGCGAGCGTCCACGCGGCTACGCGGCGGCGGACTCCCGCTCGCGTCGCCCGGCGAGAACGTCGGCGGTGGCGGCGATCAGCGCGGCCACCACGAACGCGATCGTCACCGACAGTGATGTCCGGAAGGCCAGCCCCCAGTCACCACCGTGATGCGCGAGCCGGTTGAAGAAGACCGCACCCACCCCGGCGATGCCGAGCGCGGTGCCGATGCGCTGCCCGGTCTGCAGGACCGCGGCCGCGCTGCCGGCCCGCCGCACCGGCACCTCGCCGAGCGTCAGCGTCTGGTTGGGGCTGATCACCAGACCGCTGCCCAGCCCGGCGACCAGCAGTGGAAGCACCGTGGCCCACCCGGCGGCGCTGCCCGTGACGACGTGCAGGACCGCCACCGTGCCGCCCAGCCCGAGCGCGACGACGACCAGACCGGCGACCACGAGGGTACGGCCGGTCCGGTCCACCGTGCGCCCGCCGATCGCCGCCGTGACCGCCGACCCCAGTGCGAACGGCGTGATCGCCAGCCCGGCCTGTAACGCCGAGTAGTGCAACCCGTTCTGCAGGAACAGTGTGTACGTGAAGAAGATCGACGTGAACCCGCCGAAGTAGAGGATCCCGACGAGCGCGCCCAGCGCGTACGACCGCACCCGGAACAGTCCGAGATCGACCACCGGCGTGGACCGGCGCCCGAACCGCCGTTCCCAGGCCCAGAACCCGGCCAGCACCGCGGCGGCGGCCACCACGAGCAGCCACTTGGCCGAACCGGCCCACTCCCGCTCCTGCACCAGCGGCAACAGCAGCAGGAACACGCCCACGCCGAGCAGGCCCACGCCGACCGGGTCGAGGCTGTCGTGGTCGCGCTCCTCGGGCGGCCGGGCCGGGATCCAGCGGTGCCCGAGCGCGATCGCGGCCAGCCCGATCGGCACGTTGATGTAGAAGATCCACCGCCAGCCCTGCTCGGCCCCGAACCCCTGGATGAGCAGCCCGCCGAGCAGCGGCCCGACCGCCGTGGACACCCCGATCGTGGCGCCCAGCAGCCCGAACGGCTTGCCGCGCTCGTGCGGCTCGAACAGCTGCTGGATCAGCCCGGAGACCTGCGGGTTCACCACGCCGGCGGCGGCGCCCTGGACGAGTCGCGCCACGATCAGCCACAGCGCGCTGGTGGCCAGCCCGGCCGCCGCGCTGGCCAGGGTGAACAGCGCCAGGCCGAGGATGAAGACGTTCCGGCGGCCGCGGGCGTCGCCGTACCGCCCGGCCGGAACCAGCAGCAGCCCGAACGTGAGGGCGTAACCGGACAGCACCCACTGCAGCTCACCCGAGCCGAGGTGCAGGTCGGCGCGGATCGACGGCAGCGCCACGTTGACGATGCTGACGTCGAGCAGGGTCATGAAGCCGGCGACCAGGGCGACACTCATCGCCTGCCAGCGGTTTTGCGATGTCACGACCGGCAGGTTTCCCGCCGCCCACCCCGGCAAACGGATATCAGATTTGCTCGATATCACTAGGGTGGCGCGCATGACCTCGAACGCGCTGCGGCGATGCGTGACGACCCTCGTCGCCCTGGTGATCGCCGGGATCGGGTGGCTGATCGTGGACGGCCACTCGTCGTCGCCGGACGCGCTGAACCGGGAGTCACAACGCCTGATCCAGGCGTACCAGCCGGAGTGCGACGGCAAGCTGATGCACCCCGGCGACACGTGCATCGCCTTCGGGAGCGGCTCCGACGACGTCCGTGGCACCTACTCGGAGCGGATGGAGCGCTACCGGGACCAGAACCAGCCGGAGGACCTGGCCCGCGGCGACCGGCGCTGGCGGTGGGCCGGTTACGTGCTGTTCGGCCTGGCCGCGCTGCTGCTGCTCGTCGTGGTGCGCCGGCAGTGGGTGGTGTGGCGCACCCCGGCCGGGAGGCGCGCGCTCGCCGCCGAGCACAACTGGATCTACGCCGGGTCCGATCCGATGGGCGCGTCCAGCGCGGGCCTGCCGGCCTACCTCCCGGCCGGCCCGGCGAGCCGGGACATCGTCACCGGGCACCGGAACGCCGTACGCTTCCAGATCTTCTCCTATGTGCGGACCGGTCGCGAGGAGCAGGAGGCGTGCGTGGTCACGCTGCCCGTCGCGGTCCCGCGCATGGTCGTGATCCCCGGCCTGGAAAGCCCGTTCAGCGACGACACCGGCCCCGAGGCGCGGGCGCTGCTGGTCGCCCGGTTCGGGATCAAGCCGAAGGACTACTCGGTGCCGGCGTTCGCGGCCGAGGGCACCCGGCTCGTCCGGGCCCGGTCCCCGCAGGCGTCCCCGGCCCGGATCGAGAAGTTCGTCGACGAGACCATCGACCTGAGCCGGCGCCTGGTCACCGCGCTCACCACCGAGGACGCCGCCGCCGAGCAGGCCCGGGTCGACGACTTCCGCCGCGTGGCCGGCTACACCGTGCCCGCCCCGGTGCCCGCGCCTCTCGGCGGCACCGAACCGAAGGCACCGATCACGGCCCGGATCGTCTGCGCGGTGATCGGCGCTGCGATCTCCTACGGCGGGGTCAGCCTGTTCCGCTCGGGCCATCCGGTCTGGGGCACCCTGGTCTCGCTGCTGGGCGCGCTGTTCCTGTTCGGCGGCCTGGCGATGCTCGTCTCCAGTCTCCGGGTGCGCCGCGGCCGCCCGCGCTTGGCCGCCGCGCAGTCGGCCACGTTCCAGCGCCGCGACGCCGACCTGATCACCCGGCTCGGCCTGCCGATCCTCGACGCGGGTTCGCCGGGCGCCGCCTACCTCGTCTCCGGTCATCGCAACAGCCGCGAATTCCATGTCTTCGAGTACGCGGACAAGGGCGGCACCGCCGGGACGGCGTTCGCGGTCCGTCATCCCACGGCCGGGCTGCCGCTGCTGTCCCTGCGCGCGCTCGGCGACCGCCGCAAGGAGAGCTCCGAGGACGGGCGGCGGCTGCTGAGCGACGAACTGCTGGCCCGGCTGGACCAGGTGAAGGCCGGCACGTTCTACGCCTCCGGGGACTGGATCGTCGGCAAGAACGACGACGCCCTGGCCCCCACCGGGGAGAGGACGCTGGCCCGGCTGGACTCCCTGGCCCGCGCGGCCGACCTGCTCACCGCCGAGTCCCGCCGCGTCCTCGGCTGACCCCGGTCCGGTGTGATCATGCCGGCCGTGGCGCTCGCGGCCGGCTCCCGGTTCGGTGAAGTACCCGACAGTCCCGTTTGGAGGGGATTTCCGCGGGTACCCGGGTGCGCCCCGGCACGCGACGGCCGACGCCGGGGCGCGAGGAGGCGCCACCCATGGACCAGCACGATCTGCTGACCCGTATCCAGAGAAGCGGTCGCCTGCACGGCCGCAACGAGAGCCGCCGGGTCACCGCCACGGTGCTCGGCGTACTGAGCGAGCTGCTGCCCGCATCGGCGTACCGTCGCCTGACCGCCCACCTGCCGGAAGACCTCCGGCGTACGCTGCCCCGGCCCGAGTCCGACCGGATCGTCGAGATCGTGGACTGCCGCCGGTTCCTGGACCGGGTCGCCGACCGCCTCTACACCGACGGCGGGGACGCGGCGTTCCTGGTCCGCGCGGTGCTGTCCGAGCTGAACGCGACGGCCGACTCCGCCCACCTGCTGCCGCGCCCGGTCGCGCCGTACCCGGTGCCGCGTGCGGTGTCGCCGGCCGAGGTCGCGCACCTCGTGCCGACGGACCTGCGCGCGCTGTTCCGGTCCCGGCCGCTGGAGCCGTGGACCGTGGACGCCGGTGCCTCCGGGATGGAGGCCCTGCTGCGGGGCACGAGCCGGCCGCTGATCGCGGAGCGCCCGACCCGGGCCGTGCCGGCCGAACGCCCGATCCGGGTCGCGGTGAACGAGCGGCCGACCCGCATCCCGACCGCCGATGCGAAGGTGTGAGCCCGCCCGCTATCTCCGGACCAGGCCGGCGCTGCCCATCGGGCTGAACAAGCCCCGGCAGCGCGGCCTCACTCGGCGGTGAGCCGCCCGAAGGCCGACCGGTGGAACACCAGCGGCCCGAGCTCCTCCGCCTGATCGGCCGGGTGATCCACCCCGTGCAACCGGAGCAGGATGATCGTGTGGTCCCCGGCCTCGACCTCGCGATAGATCGTGGTGTCGAACCGCGCCAGCCCGTCGTCGATGGTCACGGCCCCGTCTTCGCTGACGGACGCCTGGATGCCTTCGAAGCGATGCGCCACCGGCCCGGCCAGCTGCCGGCAGATTGCGCTGTGGTGCGCGGCGAGCACGGTCACCCCGAGGTGGTCGGCGCGTCGCAGGTCGGGCCAGGTCTTGGACGTGTTCGCGATGGAGAACGAGACCAGTGGCGGGTCGAGGCTGACCGAGGTGAACGAGCTGGCGGCAAGCCCGACGAGCCGGCCGTCGACGGAGGCCGCGACGGCGACGACTCCACTGGGAAAGACACCGAAGGCCCGCCGCAGGCGGATCGGGTCCAGGTCCTGGTTGGTCACGAAGGCCGCGGGGGTCTGCGAGATGGTCATGTGAGGGTGTCCTTTCCGACGACCGACCCCAATCTATATCGGGCCTATAGGTTTTCGGAAGTATTGGAGACGTCACACAACGCATCGGTCATGCTGACTGGCGGCTCACCAGGGTGGGCTCGTATATGACCGAACTTACCCGGGCCGCCGGATCCTCCACCCGGGCCAGGAGAAGTTTGGCAGCCTCGGCGGCCATGTCCTCCAGCGGATGGCGCACGGTCGTCAGCGTCGGCCGCGCGGCCAGGGCGGCGCTGCTGTCGTCGAAACCGACCACCGCCACGTCCTCCGGCACCCGTTTCCCGGCGTCCCGCAGCACCAGCAGCGCACCGAGCGCCATCAGGTCGTTGGCCACGAACACGCCGTCCAGTTGCTCCGGCATGAGAGCCCGCATCGCCCGCTCGCCGCTGTCCTGGGTGAAGTTCCCGGCCGCGGACGGAACCCAGGCGTGCCCGTGCCGGGCCATCGCCCGCTGGAAACCGGTGATCCGGTCCTGACTGGCCGGCACGTCGGCCGGCCCGGAGATCATGCCGACCCGCTGGCAGCCCCGGGCGACCAGGCGCTCGGCGGCCAGCGCGGCGCCGGTCTCGTTGGCCAGGTCGACGTAGCTGATCGGCACCGGTTCGGCCGGCCGCCCGATCAGCACGGCCGGGATCCGGGCGTCGGCCAGCAGCCCGGGCAGCGGGTCACGGGCGGGCAGCGACAGCACCACGGCGCCGTCGGCCTGCCCGTTGCGCAGGTCGCCGATCAGGCGCTTGTGCCCGTCGGCCCCGACCATCTGCAACGCCAGCTGCACCCCGGCCGGCCGCAGCACGCTCATCAGGCCGCCGACGACCCGCCCGAAGTACGGATCCGCGAAGAACCGGCTCATGAAAGGATCGTCGTCGTGCGTCTCCGAGTCGGAGACGACGAGCGCCACCGTGCCGGTGCGCCGGGTGACCAGGGAGCGGGCCAGCCGGTTGGGCACGTAACCGGTCTGCTCGACGGCGGTCCAGACCAGCTGATGCAGCTGCGGGTCGACGTTGCGGACGCCGTTGACGACCCGCGAGACGGTGGCCCGCGAGACGCCGGCCACGCGGGCTACGTCCTCGAGCGTCGGTAGCCGGTGGCTCTGCATGCCCGTGTTTATAGCACGCGACGGAGAGCGCTTTCCGCCCCGCCGGTCGTGCCGGCCGATTCGCCGCCGGCTGGGCGGTTCGCGATGTTCCGGAACCCCAAACCATTGACGTACGTGGTCAGCCGCTCGAAAACTGGAAAGCGCTCTCCAAGCGTTCCGTCCTCCAAGCCTTGGGAGATCCCCCGTGCACCTGAAGAAACTGCTGGCGCCGTTGGCGGCGCTCGCACTGGTCAGCGCCACGCTGACCGTCACGCAGTCCGCCTATGCCGCGGACACCCTGCTCTCACAGGGCAAGCCGGCCCTCGCCTCCTCCACCGAGAACGGCGAGTCCCCGGCCATCGCCGCCGTCGACGGCCGCTCCGACACCCGCTGGGGCAGCCTCTGGGCCGACCCGCAGTGGCTGCGCGT
The DNA here is from genome assembly GCF_051380535.1 of Actinoplanes sp. HUAS TT8. Classification (NCBI taxonomy): domain Bacteria; kingdom Bacillati; phylum Actinomycetota; class Actinomycetes; order Micromonosporales; family Micromonosporaceae; genus Actinoplanes; species Actinoplanes sp. HUAS TT8. The sequence continues at coordinate 1,686,929 of NZ_CP195646.1, forward strand.
CGATCTGGGCGCCACCGCCACGATCACGCAGGTCAAGCTGCAGTGGGAGGCGGCGTACGCCAAGTCGTACCAGATCCAGACCTCGCCCGACGGGAACACCTGGACCACCGTCTACAGCACGACGACGGGCGCCGGCGGCAACCAGACGCTGTCGGTCAACGGCTCCGGCCGGTACGTCCGGATGTACGGCACCCAGCGCGGCACCGGCTACGGCTACTCGCTGTACGAGTTCCAGGTCTACGGAACGTCGTCGGTCACGCCGCCGGCCTCCGACGGCCCGGGCTACGTGATGGCGAACCCGCCGGTCACCGGTGTCGTCCCGTCCACCAAGGTCCCGCCCGCCCAGAACCCGCCGGTCACCCACCGCGAGTTCCAGGCCAACTGCTCGGTCAGCCGCACGAACCTGAACGACGACCCGATCGTCTTCCCCGGCCTGCCCGGCGCCTCGCACTCGCACACGTTCATGGGCAACCGCACCACGAACGCCAACACCACCCTCGCCTCGCTGCAGGCCGGCACCACCTCGTGCATCACCCCCGGTGACCGCACCGGTTACTGGATGCCGACCCTGCTCAACGGCGACACCGCCGTCCAGCCGGACGGACCGCAGGTCATCTACTACAAGAGCGGCGTGATCGACTACACCAGCGTCCGCCCGTTCCCGCCGGGCCTGCGCTACGTCGTCGGCAGCCCCACCTCCACCCTCGACGAGTTCCGCAACCACCCGGGCGCGGTCGAGGGCTTCGAGTGCGGCGACCTCACCCGCCAGTGGGACATCCCGGCCAACTGCGTCGCCGGCTCCCAGCTCAACGTCCGCTTCCAGGCCCCGAGCTGCTGGGACGGCCTGCACCTGGACACCCCCGACCACAAGAGCCACATGGCGTACCCGATCGTCGGGGTCTGCCCGGCCTCACACCCGGTCGCCGTCCCGATGATCGAGTTCAAGATGGCCTGGCCGGTCTCCGGCAACATGGCCAACGTCCACTTCTCCAGCGGCCGCGGCTACTCGTTCCACTACGACGTCTACAACGCCTGGGACCCGGCCGTCCTCGCCGCCCTCACCACCCACTGCATCAACGGCGGCCTGCAGTGCAACCCGCGCGGCTTCGACCAGTACAAGCCCGACCGCGGTGCCGCCCTCAACGAGAACTACGAACTTCCCTAAACCCCCTATCGGGTACGCGATGAGCGCCCCCACCGACAGCCCCCGGCCGGGGCGCCAGCACAGCCTGCCCCCGGCCGGGGCGCTCCCATTCTTTGGATAACACTTTTCCGCGAAATATCTCAGGAATCTTTCTGGAGATCCTTCAGGGTCGCCTCACGTGTTTCGATAATGCGGCCCGCCAGCTCCTTCGTGCGCGTTTCGGCCCCCGCCGACTGCTCGCTCAGGGCCAGCTTGTGGCCCTGCTCCAGGTGTTCCCGGACGCTCGTGGCCAGCACCTCGTCGAATGCCGCCCCGCTCAGCCCCGTCGCCCGGGTCAGCAGCTCCGGGGTCACCATCCCCGGCATCGGCATCCCCTTGTGCTGGTTCTCGGCCGGCATCCCGGCCTCGTCGTGCAGCTGCCGCAGTTCGGCCAGCTCGGCGTTCGTGAACGTCTTGACCTGCTCGGACGTCGCCTTCAGGGCCCCTGAACGGCCGTGGCTGGGTGCGAGGTCGAGCAGCGGCAGCAACTCCTCGTCCATCGCGATGTTGATCTCGATCCAGGCCAGGTCGGTGCCGCCGAAGGCCGGTGGGCCGGGGGACGGCGGGACCGGCGGGACGGTGGGGGAGCCGCACGCGGCGAGTCCGAGGGCGAGGGCCGCGACGAGCAGGCGGGGATTCGCATTCACGAGCCGGAGCTTGCAGTTCCGGAACCGTGGATGTCAATGGGAAGTATTGACCTCCGGCAACATGAGCGAAACAATCGCGTTCGCTTGGAGAGCGCTTTCCCTGTTCCGGAACTAATCGTCCCCCATGGGGTGTGATCATGAGTCAGCTACCCGTGCACGGTCGGCGTAGACCTGTCGTCGCGGCAGTCCTCGCCCTGTTGCTCGGCCTCGCCGCGGTCGCCGTCACGACCGCCGCCAGCGCCGCCGACACCCTGCTCTCGCAGGGCAAACCGGCCACCGCCTCGTCGCAGGAGGGCGCTGACGTCGGCCCGGCCAACGCGTTCGACGGCAACGACGGCACCCGCTGGTCGAGCCAGTTCGCCGACCCTCAGTGGATCCGCGTCGACCTGGGCGCCACCGCCACGGTCACGAAGGTCGTGCTGCAGTGGGAGGGCGCGTACGCCAAGTCGTACCAAATTCAGACGAGTCCGGATGGCAATACCTGGACCAACGTCTACACCACCACAACCGGCCCCGGCGGCACCGAGACCCTGACGGTGAACGGCAGCGGGCGATATGTCCGGCTGTACGGAACTGCCCGCAGCAGCGGCTACGGCTACTCGCTGTACGAGTTCAAGGTCTACGGCTCCACCGGCTCGACCACCTCGACCGGCGACTGCACGACCAACGCCGCTCAGGGCAGGCCGGCCACCGCCTCCTCGGCCGAGGGTGCGGACGTGGGCGCCGACAAGGCCTTCGACGGCAACACCGGAACGCGCTGGTCCAGCCTGTTCGCCGACCCGCAGTGGATCCGCGTCGACCTGGGCGCGACCACGGCGATCTGCGGCGTGGCGCTCCAGTGGGAGAGCGCCTACGGAAAGTCGTACCAAATCCAGACGAGTCCGGATGGCAACACCTGGACCAACGTCTACACCACGACGACCGGCCCCGGCGGCACGGAAAATCTCAATATTTCGGGTAATGGGCGATACGTCCGGCTGTACGGCACCGTGCGAAGCGGCGGCTACGGCTACTCGCTCTACGAGTTCAAGGTCCTGACCACCGGCGGAACCACCCCCACGAGCCAGCCGCCCCAGGACCCCAACTACACCACGGTGTGGCAGGAGAACTTCGACGGCACCGCCGGCACCTCCCCGAGCACCGCGAACTGGCTGCTCCGCACCGGCACCCAGTATCCCGGCGGCGCCGCCAACTGGGGCACCGGTTCGGTCGAGACCGCCAGCGACTCCACCACGAACGTCGCCCTCGACGGCGCCGGCAAGCTGAGCATCAAGGCGGTCCGTGACGGCGCCGGCAAGTGGACCTCGGGCCGCATCGAGACCCAGCGCACCGACTTCAACCCGCAGCCGGGCGAGCTCCTCAAGTTCAGCGCCGTGCTCAAGCAGCCCGGTGTCACCAGCGGCCTGGGTTACTGGCCCGGTTTCCGCGCCACCGGCGCCGCCTACCGCGGAAACTTCACCAACTGGCCGTCGGTCGGTGAGACCGACATCATGACCGACGTCAACGGCCGCGACCAGCTCGCGCAGACCCTGCACTGCGGGACGGCCCCGGACGGCCCGTGCGCCGAGTACACCGGACGATCCTCGGGCTTCGCCTCCTGCGTCGGCTGCCAGGCCGGCTACCACGAGTATTCGCAGGTCATCGACCGGACGAAGACCGACGAGGAGATCCGCTTCTACCTCGACGGCCGGCAGACCTGGGTGGTCCGCGAGTCGCAGGTCGGCGTCACCGCGTGGGACGCCGCCGTGCACCACGGCTTCTACCTGCGGCTGGACCTGGCGATCGGCGGCTCCCTGCCGAACGCGATCGCCGGCGTGACCACGCCGACGGCCGACACGACGAGTGGAGGCGTGCTCAGCGTCGACTCGGTGACCGTGTCCAAGCAGACCGGTACGGCCGCGGCGGCGATGACCGACCCGGCGATCCCGGCCGGCCCGAGCGTCGTCAAGGTCACCGGCACCCAGGGCAACTGGACGCTGACGGTCAACGGCACGCCGTGGACGGTCAAGGGCATGACCTACGGCCCGCCGCAGGCCGCCGCCGACGGGTACATGCGCGACCTGAAGAACATGGGCGTCAACACGATCCGCATCTGGGGTCCGGACGCGAACACGCCACTGCTGCTCGACACCGCGGCCCGCTTCGGGATCAAGGTGATCGTCGGATTGTGGCTCAACCACGGCGCCGACTACGTGAACGACACCGCCTACAGGACGGCGGCCAAGGCCGACGTGCTGAACTGGGTGAACCAGCTCAAGGGCCGGCAGGGCGTGCTGCTCTGGGACGTCGGCAACGAGGTCATCCTGGAGATGCAGAACTACGGGCTGTCCGCGGCCGAGGTCGAGGCGCGACGGGTGGGTTACGCGAAGTTCGTCAACGAGCTGGCCGACGCCATCCACGGCGCCGACCCGAACCACCCGGTGACCTCGACCGACGCCTACACGTACGCGTGGACGTACTACAAGCAGTACTCGCCCTCGCTCGATCTCCTCGCCGTCAACTCGTACGGCGCGATCGACACCGTCAAGCGGGACTGGATCGCCGGCGGCTACACCAAGCCGTACATCCTCACCGAGGGCGGCCCGGCCGGCGAGTGGGAGGTGCCCAACGACGCCAACGGGGTGCCGACCGAACCGTCCGACCTGCAGAAGAAGGCCGGTTACGCGTACAGCTGGAATGCCATCAAGGGACATGCGGGCGTGGCGCTCGGCGCGACCGAGTTCCACTACGGCCTGGAGAACGACTTCGGCGGGGTGTGGCTGAACACCACGACCGGCGGCTGGCGACGGCTCGGCTATGCCGCGCTGCGCGAGGCGTACACCGGTCAGCCGGTGCCGAACACGGCGCCGGAGATCTCGGCGATGACGGTCAGCACGCCGACCGCGGTGCCGGCCGGCGGGACGTTCACCGTGAGCACGACCACGACCGACCCGCAGGGCGACACCATCCGCTACAACCTGATGGCCAGTGACAAACACATCAACGGCAACAAGGGCCTGCGGTACCTGACCTACACCCAGACCGGGGACGGCCAGTTCACTGTACGGGCCCCGGAGACCCTCGGCGTCTGGAAGGTCTACGTCTACGCCTACGACGGCCAGGGCAACGTGGGCATCGAGCAGCGCTCGTTCAAGGTCGTCCCGCCGGTGATCGCCGGCACGAACCTGGCCCGCGGCAGGACCGTCACGGCGTCGACGTACCAGCCGACCGGTACGAACGGGCCGCAGCTGCCGTCGTACGCGGTCGACGGCGACTACGGCACGCGCTGGGCCAGCGAGTGGGTCGACACGTCCTGGCTGCAGGTCGACCTGGGGTCGGTGCAGTCGTTCGACAAGGTCGCGCTGGCCTGGGAGGCGGCGTACGCGACGTCGTACCAGATCCAGACCTCGAACGACGGCAACAGCTGGACCAACGTCTATGCGACGACCGCGGGTGACGGCGGGTTCGACACGCTCTCGGTCAGCGGATCCGGACGATATGTCCGGGTGAACAACACGGCCCGCGCCACGGCGTACGGCTATTCGCTCTACGAGTTCGGCGTGTATCGCTCCTGATCTATCTACAGCACTAGGTGAGGCGCGTCCAGGGCTCGGTCGGGCGCGTCTCACCCTGCTTTATGGATGCGGAGGTCAGGTCATGCTGCGAGGCAGCACGAACCACCTTCAACCAGCTCATCGTTTGGGAGGACAGGACTGGGCCGAATGCGCGGCAAAATGCCGGAACAGCCAGAAATCACCTCCAAGGGTGCTTGGGAGCGGCGATTTGTCGTACCGGCCCGCTACGGTGTCCCAACCTGAGGTATGGAGGCTGTCATGGCGGAGCGGCTGTGTCCCGACTGCAAGATCGCGATGAGCGCGAATCGTGCTGGAGCGCCAGGCCGATGCCTTGCCTGTATCGATGAAACCTACCTACGGCTGGGCTGGCGACCGCATGGACCGCATCGAGATTCCCGAGCCCCGCGGCGTTGTGAGTGCACGACTTGCGGATCGTTCCAGCAAATTCCATATTCGGACGTTCGCAATAGTGCTACGCGGCACTGTAATACTTGTTCCCTTGCTCTGGCACTGGCTGCGGATCCATCGATTTCAACTACTTTGAAGATCGAGGCCGCGCGTTTGGCGCTCACCGGTGGCTACGTCGCTCGGAATCAACATGGTGAGCCGGTGACTGCTGAGGAGTTGGCCGATCAGATGGATCATTCCGGGTCGCTGATCCGGCGGGAGTGCGTGACCTGTGGCACCACGAGCGAATGGAGCCTGGCAATGCAGCCACGGACCAGGCGCGGTGAAGATCCGGCGGTCAATACATGTGGTACTTGCCTTGCGGCTCCGTTGGCCGAGGAGCAGACGGCCTTGTTTGCTGCCTACAACCTGCGGCGGATCCACGATGGGTATGCCGCTTACGGGATGAAGGTCGCTGCACACTGTCTGTCGTGCGGAGCTGAACGACTGATCTCGGCGACGGACCTACTTCGCGGCGTCGCACCCTGCCTCAGATGCGTTACCCCGGTGGATCCCGAGGCGCCGTACTTCGTATATCTGATGCATTTTCCGCGTTTGCGAGCTTTTAAAGTCGGAATTACCAACTCCGAGACCAGGAGCTGCCGGATCTCCGCTCATGCGGCGCACGGCGGTAATCTTATCGAAATGCATGAGGTTTCAAACGGGGTGTCTGCCAGAACCGTAGAGGATGCGGCGCTCGAATTGGTTCGAGAATTCCCGAGCGGGTGCGGGCCGCGGGACTTTCCACAGGGAGGACACACCGAGACCTGGGGTGAGGAAGGTGGATATATCGATCTCAAGGACATTATTGCTGACCTCGAGCGCCGCCGTGCGCCGGGCTTCGACCTCATCCATCAGCTTACGGAGTACTTCGCAGAAGAGCCGGTGACGATCGCTGAGCTTCGCGATTTTACACAGATTACGGTGGAGGAGTTTGACGGCGTTCAGGTCCATCGAGTCGATCTCAGCATGCCACAGGAGCAGATGCTCAGGCGGATTCGTGCCCAGCGCAATATCGCACCAAGCTCATAAGATTATGAAGTTGTGAGCCAGTTGCTGGATATCCGCCGCATCTACGTCGAACCGGCCGCCGCCCAGCTGCAACGCGGCCGGGAGATCCTGGCCCGTTTTCCCGACGCGGAACTCGTCGAGGTCGAGAGCCACAACCGGATTCCCGAGCTCTACGGCGACGAGACGAACGTCAATCGCTGGGTCCGCATCAAACGGGAAGCGCTCGTCCTCGGCGTCAAGAAGACGCTGACCGCCCGGCCGAACGGGCGCTCGGCCGACTTCATCGCCCCGTCCACCGCCAACGGTTGCGCGATGGCCTGCGCCTATTGCTACGTCCCGCGCCACAAGGGTTACAGCAACCCGATCACGGTCTTTTCCAACATCGAAAGAATCATCGGGTACGTCGGTAAGCACGCCAGCCGTCAGGGCGAGAAGGCCACCCCGAACGAGTGCGATCCGGCCGCCTGGGTCTACGACATCGGCGAGAACTCGGACTGCAGTGTCGACGCCCGCATCAGCGACAACGTCCACGACCTGGTCGAGCTGTTCCGGTGGCTGCCGCACGCGAAGGCGTCGTTCGCGACCAAGCACGTGAACCGCGACATGCTGTCGTGGGACCCGCACGGCCGTACGCGAATCAGGTTTTCGTTGATGCCTGTCGCCGACGCCAAAGTCCTGGACATCCGCACGTCGCCGGTGGCCGAACGGATCGCCGCGATCGACGATTTCGTCGAGGCCGGCTACGAGGTCCACGTCAATTTCAGCCCGGTCGTGGTCCGGGACGGCTGGCTCGACGACTGGGCGCTGCTGCTGGATCAGCTCGACGCCGGGATCGGCCCGGCCGCGAAGAGACAACTGGCGGCCGAGGTCATTTTCCTCACCCACAACCGCGATCTGCACGAGGTGAATCTCGGCTGGCATCCGAAGGCCGAGGAACTGATCTGGCGGCCCGATCTCCAGCAGCCGAAACGTTCCCAGAACGGTTCCTGGAACGTCCGCTATCGCACCGGCGAGAAGGGTCGTCACGTGGCCGCCCTGCTCGACCTGATCGCCGCCCGCACGCCCTACCTGCACGTGCGTTACGCGTTCTGAGAACGAGAATCGGGCGGCGATCGAGTGATCGCCGCCCGTTCCCGCCTGCCGTGACCGGAACCGCGGTTACGCGGTCTGCATCTCCGCCTCGGCCGCCGCCACCTCCGGCTTCGGAGCGTCGGCGAACCCGCGCAGCGGCACGTGCTTGATGAACAGCGCCACGACGATGCCCACCGCGGCCGCGATCGCGCCCCACATGAAGGCGGCCTGGATCCCGTCGCTGACCCCCACCGCGAACGCGTGCTGGATCGGCTCCGGCAGCGCCCGCAGCATGGCCGGCGTCATCGCGGCGGCCGAGCCGGAGCCCGCGCCGGTCGCCCCGGCCGCGGCGGCCCCGGCGTTGGCGCTGAACGAGTCGAGCAGCCGGTTGATGTAGAGCGTGCTCAGCAGCGAGACACCGAGCGAGCCGCCCATGTTGCGCAGGAAGGTGGCCGCGCCGGTCGCCGCACCGATCGCGTTGAGCGGCGAACTGTTCTGCGCGATCAGCATGGTGGTCTGCATCAGGCAGCCCATGCCGGCGCCCAGCACGACCATGAACACGCTGGTCATGAGCCGCGAGGTGCCGGTGTCCATGGTGGCGAACAGGGCCAGGCCGCCGGTCATCAGCACGGTCCCGATGATCGGGAGCGCCCGGTAGTGCCCGGTGCGGGTGATCACCTGGCCGCCGACCAGGGAGACGGTCATCGCGGCGAGCATCATCGGCATCAGCAGCAGACCGCTGTTGGTGGCCGAGGCGCCCTGCACGTACTGCTGGAACTGCGGCAGCAGGGTGATGCCGCCGAACATCGCGAAGCCGACGATCAGGCTGAGCGCACCGGCCAGCGCGAAGTTACGGTTGGCGAAGACCGACAGCGGCATGATCGGCTCCTTGACGCGCCGCTCGACCATGACGAACGCGACGAACGCGACGACGGTCAGCGCGAGCAGGCCGAGGATCTGCGGGGAGGCCCAGTCGTACTGGCTGCCGCCCCACGTGGTGATCAGGACCAGCGCGGTGATCCAGACGCTGAGCAGCGCCGCACCGAGCCAGTCGATGGTCGCCTTGCCGGCGCCGCGCGGCAGCTTGGCCAGCACGACCCAGCAGACGCCGAGGGCGACGATGCCGAGCGGCAGGTTGACGTAGAACGCCCAGCGCCAGTTCAGGTTGTCGGTGATGAAGCCGCCGACCAGGGGACCGCCGATCATCGCGACCGGCATGACGGCCATCATGACGCCCTGGTACTTGCCGCGCTCCCGGGGCGGCACGATGTCCGCGAGGACCGACATGACACCGACCATCAGGCCGCCGGCGCCGAGGCCCTGCACCGCGCGGAACGCGACCAGCTCGCCCATGTTCTGTGCCATGCCGCACAGCGCCGAGCCGACCAGGAAGATCGCGATCGAGGTGAGGAACGTGATGCGGCGCCCGAGCAGGTCGCCGAGCTTGCCCCAGATCGGGGTGGCGACGGTCGAGGCCAGCACGTACCCGGTGGTCACCCAGGCCAGATGGTTCAGACCGTGCAGTTCGCCGACGATCGTGGGCAGCGCGGGCGCCACGATCATGTTGTCGAGCATGGCGAGCAGCATGGCGATCACGAGACCGCTCATCGTCACCATGATCTCGCGATGAGTGAATCGGGTGGGTTGTGGTGGAGTCACGGCAGACTTCTTTCGGTATTCTTGCTTACCGGCCGGTTAGTAGCCTACTTGCCGCACGGTAAGTTAGCAAACGGCGTGATGCATCGGGAGGATGAACAGCCATGACGGCAGGGCAGCGGCGAGGCGCCGACACGAAGGCGGAGATCCGCAAGGTGGCCATCGAGCTGTTCACCGAACGCGGCTACGAAGCCACGTCCCTTCGCGAGATCGCCGAACGCCTCGGCATCACCAAAGCCGCGCTGTACTACCACTACAGCAGCAAGGAAAGCATCGTCCGCTCGATCTTCGACGCCCACCTCGACGCGATCGACGGCCTGGTCACCTGGGCCCGCGAGCAGCCGCCCGGCCCCGACCTGCTCCCGCAGACCATCGACCGGATGGTCGAGCTCAGCGCCGGCAGCGGCATGGCCGCCATGAAATTCGCCATGGCCAACCAGCACGTCGTCCGCGAACTGCACCAGGAACACGGCCGCGAGAGCGCGTTCGGCAAACTCAACGAACTCTTCGCGATCCTGGTCGGCCCCGACGCCCCCATCGACGAGGCCCTGCGCATCCGATCCGCCCTGCTCAGCGTCAACATCGTCCTCATGGCAGCCCGCGGCCTGGACGCCTCCCAGGCCGACATCACCAAGGTCGCGCGCGACATCGCCCACACGCTGATCGCCTGACGTTTCCCCAATCCCATTTGCGCGTACGGCCATAGCCCCCGCCCGTCGCCAAACCAGTAGCGCGACCGGGTGCCCCCGTTGATACCGTGCGGCCATGTCGATCAAGGTCAGGCTGCTCGGGTCCGCGGTGTCACACTGGGCCACCGATCCGTGGGCCCGCGGATCGTGGAGCCTGATCGGTCGCCACGGCACCCCGCAGGACCGGGTCGCCCTCGGCACCCCGATCGGCGACCGCCTGCGCATCGCCGGCGAGGCCACCCACCCGACCCGCGCCGGCATGACCCACGGCGCCTACGAGCAAGGCGTCGCCGCGGCCACCGGGGCGATCGAACTCGGTCACACCTCGGTCGCCGTGGTCGGCGCGGGCATGGCCGGGCTGGGCGCCGCCCGCACGCTGCACGACCACGGCGTGCAGGTTCAGATCTGGGAGGCCCGCGACCGGATCGGCGGCCGCACGGCCGGCGTCGACGTCGCCAGTGGCGCTTTCGACCTGGGCGCCAACTGGCTCCAGCAGTACGACGACAACGTCCTGGCCCGCCTCGCCGAGAAACTGAACCTCACCACGATCCCCACCGACTTCGGCAACCCGCTCGTCCCCGGCGCCGGGCCGGTCCCCGATGCCTTGGAGGACGAGCTGCGGAAACGCCTCGCCTCGGCGGCGCCGCAGGCCGGCGTCGCCGAGGTCCTCGACGACTGGCTGCGCGACCCCGCACCGTGGACCGCCGCCGAGATCACCCGCTTCGTCGACGCCGAGATCGTGATGGACGCGGGCGCGCCCCTGGACTGGCTCAGCGCCCGTCACGGCTTCGAACCGGGCGTGGGGGAGGGCGACCGTTGGATCGTCGGCGGCTACCGCCTGCTCACCACCCACCTCGCCACCGGCCTCGACATCCACCTGAACCATCCGGTCGACCGGATCCGCGTCGACCCCGACCGCGTGACCCTCCACGCCGGATCCGCCCCGGGCGGCAACACGACGCTGGAAGCCGACGCGGTGATCGTGACCGTCCCGCTACCGGTCCTGGCGGCCGGCGCGATCACCTTCGACCCCCCGCTCCCGCCGGATCATCAGGCCGCCCTGACCCACCTCGGCGCCGGCCGCGTCGAGAAGGTCATCCTCCGCTTCGACAGGCGATTCTGGCCCGAACACGGCTACTACCGGGTCCACGGCCCGGCCCCGAGGTGCGTCAGCGAATGGCTCGACGCCACCGCCGCCGACGGCACCCCCACCCTGGTCGGCCTCTTCGCCGGCCCCTGGCTCGACACCCTCTGGGCCGGCCCCGACGACGCCATCGCCACCCGATGCGCCGCGGTCATCCAAGAGGCTCTCGGATGACCGCCTGATCGTCCCGGGAGGCGCCGTCCGCCCGGCGAACCCACCACCATCCCAGGCCGCCGACCACCGCCGGCGCCATCACCAGCGCAACCGGCTGAGTCTCGCGGGACAACAGCGCCCCGGGCAGCACCCCGAACGTCTCCCGATACCTCAGCTGAACCACGACGAGCACGGCTGTTCCGGCCGCGAGCAGCACAACCGCGCGCGGCCGGACTCCCGGGTCGACCGCCAGGGCCGTCATCACCGTCAGGACAGCCACCACACCGACCGTGACACCCAAGGTTGACCAGGCCACGAGTTCCGAGACCACCGCAGCGGGGTAGAAACCCGAGTCGAACCCGTCCGCGGCCGACGGCAGATCAGGCGCGTCGGAATACTCGGCGAACAGCGGTATCAGCGCCGCGGTCGACGCGACCGCCACAGCGGTGGCCGCCAGCAGCCCGCGACCACGACGCCCGAGGTGATCAAACGCCGCACCGAGCGGCCCGGACACGCTCACCAGCAGCGCCGGCAGAACGGCGACCAGGACCGGCCACCACCGCGGACTGCCCACCATGCTCCCCAGGGAGTCACCCCCAGTGCCCCGCCGGGCCACGACGACCTCGAACACCACACCGCCCCACACGGCCGCCACCGCCGGCACCCGCCGCCGCGACAGCACGACCGCGCCCACCGTCAGCCAGACCGCCGCCCGTGCCCACACGGAGTCCGCCACCGTCAACTCCAAGATCGGGGATCGGGCGGCCCACGTCGCCTCCGCGATGATCGGACGCAGCGCCCCGGCGGCCACACCGGCGGCGCCGGCCACCGCGAGAACGGCCGCGGCCGCCCGCCACCGACCCACCGACTCCGGAAAGATCCCCACGAAACGCCCTCCCACCAGCAGGAACGAGCGCTCAAGATAGCCGATCAGAACGGCATCGGACGCCCGAAGACCTTCGCGAACTACTTTCCTCGCCGGGACCTGGGACGTGAAGAAGTCCTCCCGCCCGCCGTTCGCGTGCCACCCGGCGGCGGCGTCGATCGGCACCGGCAGCAGCGGTGTGATCCATTCCAGGCCGGTCGCCGGCCAGCGGCCCGTCCACGACACCCCCGACCCCACCGCGAAGGGCTCACCGCAGCACGACTGCTCCCAGCCCTCCATGAACAAGTTGATCTCCATCCACCCGGCATGACGGTCATTCGTCGGCGGGGATCGTTTCCAGCAGGGTGGCCGCGATCTCCGCCGCCGGGGTGGCGAGCCGGTTGTTCAGGCTGAAGAACAACTCCTGGGCCGCTGCGGCCGGCCAGTCCGAGGGCAGGTGCGGGATGGGCAGCCGCGGATCCCGCCGGATGATCTGCAGCCAGTCGGTGACCAGGTGCAGTTTGGCCGCGAGCGGATCCCCCGGGAAGACCGGCGACGCCCATCGCGCACCGAAGTCGGTGTAGCGGGCGGCGACGGCCGGCAGGTCGTACGCGTGGGAGATCATCTCCCCGATGTCGGTGACCGGGTCGGCCTGTGCGCGGAACACCCGGATGTGCGGCCCGAGTTCGAGGTCGGCCAGTCCGGCCGGTCGCCCGGGGGCGATCCACAGTCCGCCCTGCACCGGCCCGAACCCGGCCCACCCCAGTTGGGCCCGCAGGTCATGGCGTTCCCGCTGTGACGAGGCGGGCAGCGAGAAGGCCAGCAGCGTCCATGTCCCGTCCCAGTCGTCGTTGACGGCCCCGGTCTTCCAGAGCCGCACCGCGCCGTCGCGCAGTATCCGGGTCGACCGTGGGGTCAGGCCGAAGTGCATCCGTCGTCCCTGCCGCTGCCGGCGCAGGAGCCCGCGCGCGGTCAGCCGGGTCAGCGCCGACCGGGCCGCTTCCGAGGAGACGCCGGTCCGGCCCAGGACCTCGATGACGCTGCCGGAGTAGACGCACACGCCCCGGTCGAGCAGGTGGTCGCCCAGGAACGTGAGCAGAAGCGAGGTTGAACGCATGTCGGGCAGTTTATTGACCAGCGTCAGATCTGCGCCTAACTTGACGGACATGTAAACGAAATCGGCCGTGATCAATGCAGAAAGCGGGCGACATGAAACCACTCCTGTCCTCTCTCGCCGCGCTCCTCCTCCTGACGACCGCCGCCTGTGGCGACACCGCGAGCAGCGACGACAGCACCCTCAAGGTCGGCGCGATCCTGTCCCTGACCGGCAACTACGCCCCGCTGGGCAGCGAGGACAAGAAAGCCGTCGAGCTCGCCGTCCAGCAGATCAACAGCGCCGGTGGGCTGCTCGGCCGGCAGATCGAGCTGCTCACCCGGGACGACAAGAGCCAGCCCGAGCAGTCCGTGCTCAGCTTCAACGAGCTGCGCGGCAGCGATGTCGTCGCGGTGATCGGCTCGCCCTTCTCCAACTCCGCGCTCGCGACGCTTCCGCAGGTGGACCGCGGGAAGATTCCCTACGTCTCGCTCACGCCGGCCGACGAGCAGGTCAATCCCGTACATCCGAATGTCTTTGTCGTTCCGGCGACGTCGGCGACCTATGCCGATCGGATCCTGCAGTACTACCAGGCGCAGGGCTTTACCAAGATCGCGGTGGCGCACGACTCGCGCAGCTCCTACGCGAACGCCGGCACGGCGGGTATGAAGAGCAAAGCCGCGCAGTACGGCGTGACGCTCGTCGCCGACGAGGAGTTCCAGACGACGACCACCGAGTTCAGCGCCGTCCTCAACCACGTGAAGGCGTCCGGCGCGCAGGCGCTGACCGTCTGGTCGACCGGCGCGCCCGCGGTCGCCTTCGCCAAGCAGTACGCGACGGCCGGTGTCGGCCTCCCGCTGATGTTCACCGGCTCGCAGGCCAGCACGCTCTGGCTCAAACCGACCGGCGCCGCGGCCGAGGGTGTCTTCGTCGCCAGTTCGATCGCGGTGGTCGGTGACGCGCTGCCCGCCGGACCGCAGAAGTCCGCGATCGAGGAGCTCTCCAAGCCATTCACTTCACAGTACGGATATCCGCCGCCCCAGTTCGCCGCGGACGGCTACACCGGCGTGAAACTCCTGGCCGCGGCCGTCACGAAGGCGAACAGCGCCGACCCCGAGAAGATCCGCGCCGCCTTCGAGGGCCTGGAACTGGTCACCCCGAACGGCTCCTACAAGTACACCGCCACCGATCATGCCGGCCTGACCGCCGACCACATCTCGATCAACGTCGTGAAGGGCGGTCAGTTCGTCGCCACCGACTGGGCCAAGTCGAAGCTGGCCAAGTGACCACGCTGCTACGGGTCGAGGGCGCCACCCGCCGGTTCGGTGGCGTCCACGCCCTGCGCGACGTCGGCCTCGACGTGCGCGAGGGCGAGACGCACGCGGTGATCGGCCCGAACGGGGCCGGCAAGTCCACCCTGTTCAAGCTGATCGGCGGCCAGCTGGCGGCCACCTCGGGCACGATCACCTACGCGGGCCGCCGCATCGACCGCCTTCCACCGCACCGCCGCGCGCGGCAGGGCATCGCCATCGCGTTCCAGGACGCCCCGGTCTTCCGGGGCATGACCGTCGCCGAGAACGCCATGGTCGGCGCCCACGCGGTCACCTCGGCCGGCCCCCTCTCGGCGATCCTGCGGCTGCCTCGCCATGTCAAGGACGAGGCCTTCATCCGTACGACGGCAGCAGCCGCCCTGCGGCGGGTGGCCCTCGACGACTGGGCCGATCGTCCGGCCGAGGACCTGCCGCTCGGGCTGCAGCGCGCACTGCAGATCGCCCGCGCGCTCTGCGGCCGGCCCCGGCTGCTGCTGCTCGACGAGCCGGCGTCCGGCCTGCGCGGTCCGGAACGGTCGGCGCTGGCCGAGCTGATCGAGGATCTGCGCGGCGAGGGGATGTCGATCCTGCTGGTCGAGCACGACGTCGCGTTCGTGGCCCGGCTGGCCGACCGGGTGACCGTTCTTGATCTGGGCCGGGTGATCGCCACCGGCTCGTACCAGTCGGTCCGCACCGATCCCGCGGTGATCACGGCGTACCTGGGCGGCCACGGATGATCGCCACCGTGCGTGACCTGACCGTCCGTTACGACGCCGCGACCGCGGTCGACGGCGTGAGCCTCGACGTCGGCCCGGGCGAACTGGTGGCGCTGATCGGACCCAACGGCGCGGGGAAGTCCACCCTGGTCAACGCACTGTGCGGGCTCCTGCGCCCGGCGAGCGGTACCATCGCCGTACGCGGAGATCTGGCTCTTGTCCCGGAAGGCCGCCATCTTTTCCCGTCGCTGACCGTCGACGACAATCTGCGGCTCGGAGCGTGGCGGCGCAAGGATCGGGACACGGCGCACATCTACGCCCTGCTGCCCGAGCTGGTCGTGCTCCGGGATCGCCCGGCCGGTCGGCTGTCCGGTGGTGAGCAGCAGATGGTCGCGCTCGGCCGGGCGCTGATGGCCCGGCCCGATCTGCTGGTCATCGACGAGATGTCGCTCGGCCTGGCCCCCAAGATCGTCGACGGTCTCGCCGCTCACCTGCGCGAACGCAACGCCGCCGACGGCCTCGCGGTGCTGCTGATCGAGCAGAACGCGCGGCTCGCCCTGCAACTGTGCGCCCGCGCGTACGTCCTGGAGGCCGGACGCGTCGTCGCCGCCGGCCCGTCCGAGCAGCTGCGCAACGACGCGAGCGTCGCCGCCGCCTACCTGGGACTGGAGGCGTGATGACCGAACTCGGCCAGTACCTGATCAGCGGGATCGGCGTCGGCTGCGCCTATGCGCTGCTCGGCAGCGGTCTCGTGGTCATCTACCGGGTCACCCGGGTGGTCAATTTCGCCCAGGGCAGCTTTGCCGTGCTGGCCGCGCTGACCGTCACGACCCTGCTCGCGGCCGGTCTGCCGCACGGGCTCGCGGAAGGCCTGGCCGTGCTCCTGGCCGGCGCGATCGGCCTGCTCACCGGGTTCGTCGCCACCGGCCGGCCGGGCACCACGCCCCAGTCGGCGCTCATCGTGACGCTGGGTCTGGGCGTGTTCGCGTACGCGATAGAAATTCTCTTCTGGGGTGATCAGCCGCGGTCGTTCGCCGGGTTGCCCGGCACCACCGCCGGCGTCCAGCGGCACTATCTGCTCATCGCCGCCGTGACCGCCCTGGTCCTGGGCGCGACCGCGCTGCTGTTCGCCCGCACCGACCTCGGCCGGGCACTGACCGCGACCGCCGAGGATCCCTACGCCGCGCGGGTCGTCGGGATCAACGTGGCGCGGATGGGGCTGCTCGCGTTCGCGGTCGGTGGCGCGCTCGGCGGCCTGGCCGGGGTGCTGGTCACGCCGGTGCAGCAGGTCACCTTCGACAGTGACGTGGCGCTGGTCGTCAACGGATTCTCGGCGGCGATCCTGGGCAACCTGACCCGGCCCGGTCTGACCCTGGCCGGCGGGCTGCTGCTCGGCGTCGTGCAGGCCCTGGTCGGCGGGTACGGCAGCACCGCGTACCAGACCGAGGTGGCCCTGATCTTCATGCTGGCCGTGCTGATCGTCCGCGCCGGCTCGTCCCGGACGGAGCCCGCATGAGATGGATCCCGGTGCTGATCGTCGCCGCAGTCGTGCCGGCCTTCCTGACGCCGGCCCAGCTCACCGTCTACGTCCTGCTCGGCCTCGCGGCGATCGCGGTGGTCGGGTTGTCGCTGCTCATGGGCTATGCCGGACAGGTCTCGCTGGGGCAGGCGTCGTTCACCGCGATCGGCGCGTACACGGCCGGGCTGCTCGCCACGCACGGCGTCCCGCCCCTGGTCGGGCTGATCGCCGCGCCGGTTTCCGCAGCCCTCGCGGCGGTCGTCGTCGGCGTGCCCATCCTGCGGCTGCGCGGGCACCAACTGGCCTTCGCCACGCTCGCGCTGCAGCTCATCCTGCTGTCGGTGCTGGGCGACGGCGACTGGGCCGGCGGCGCCATCGGGCTGCAGGGCCTGCCCTACCTCACCATCGGCGGCTTCGAACTGGATCAAGACCGTCATTTCGCATACGTCGTCCTGATCGGTGTCGCCACGACCGCGCTGATCGCATCGTTCCTGGTCCGGTCGCGCGTCGGCCGCGGACTGCGGGCGCTGGCCACCGCGCCGGTCGCGGCCGAGGCCGGCGGGGTCCCGGTCGGCGCGTACCGGCTGCTGGTCTTCGCCGTGTCGGCCGCCTTCGCCGGGCTGGCCGGCGGCGTCTACGCGTTCTACGTCGGTTACCTCGCGCCGGGCTCGTTCCCGGTGCTGCTCTCCATCGAGTACGTCGTGATGGCCGTCGTCGGCGGCCTCGGCAGCATCGCCGGGGCGATCCTCGGCGCCACCCTGATCACCCTGGTCGTCCAGGCCCTGACCAGCCTCGCGACCCAGCCCGGCATGCCCAGTTACGCGCCCGGCGTGCTGTCCTACGCGGTCTACGCCGTCCTGCTGATCGTGGTCGTCCTCTTCGTCCCCCGCGGCATCGTCCCCGCCCTGAGCCGCCGGTTCCGCCGCGAGGCATCCGCGCCGATCAGTCGCGGACCGGCCGCCCGCGTCGGTCGTTCGTGACCCGGCGGGGTCATTGCGCCTTTAGCCCGTCGGAGCAGATCGCGGCAATTCAGTCTGGCGACCACAGAGCGGTCATCGGGCACCGGGACGGCACGGCTCCCGTCCGAGACCTTCAGAACGACGCGCTCGCCCCGAAACGGGGCGATACCCCGGCGTTTACCGGCTTCCGGGACGATCCACTGGCGAGCCATCGTCGACTGTGGATCGAATGAACAGGTCCGGACGGGTGGGCGAACCGGCGCCTACATCACAAGGCGAGGGCTATTCACCTGCAACAATCTCCCCCTACAGTGTCGCCGTGGCAATGATGGACATCAAGAACAGCGGCACCGGATGGCTCGTGATGTGGCTTGAGCCGCTCGGCGAGGACCGCTGGCTGCAACCCGGCGAGAAGTTCCGGGTCCAGGACGACTACGACGGCAAGGAGTCGCCGTTCACCGTCGACTTCTGGGCCGACACCGACGACCGCGCCGCCGGCATCGAGCACGTCTCGGTCTGGATCGAGTACGGCGACTGCTACGCCAAGGTCACCGACGAGGCCGGTGCCGTGATCGAATCCGGCCACCAGCGCCCGGCGCACGTCGATCACAAGTGGGCCGACGCCCGGGAGCGGTGAAGCAGACTGTCGGTATGCCCTTCGACGTCACCGCCCTGCGCTCCCACTTCCCCTCCCTCGACCACGGCCTCGCGTTCTTCGACGGTCCCGGCGGCAGCCAGACCCCACGGGTAGTCGCCGAGGCGATCGCCGCCACGATGATCTCGCCACTCTCCAACCGCGGCACGATCAGCACGTCCGAGCTCAACGCCGAGCGGGCCGTCGCCGAGTTCCGGTCCGCCTACGCCGACCTGCTCGGCGTGCCCACCACCGGGATCGTGCACGGGCGCAGCGCGACCCAGCTCACCTACGACTTCTCCCGCCACCTGGCCCGGACGTGGCGGCCCGGGGACGAGATCATCGTCAGCCGGCTCGACCACGACAGCAACGTCCGCCCGTGGATCCAGGCGGCCGAACGCGCCGGGGTCACGGTCCGCTGGATCGACCTGGACGGCGCGTCCCTCGACCTGGACACGTACCAGCCGTCCGAACGCACCCGCCTGGTCGCGGTCACCGCGGCGTCGAACGTGCTCGGCACCATCCCGCCCCTGCGTGAGATCGTCGACCGGGCGCACGAGGTGGGCGCGCTGGTCTACGTCGACGGGGTGCACTACGCGGCCCACCACCTGGCCGACGTGCCGGCCGACTTCTTCGTGTGCTCGCCGTACAAGTTCTTCGGCCCGCACTGCGGGGTCCTGGCCGCATCCCCGGAGCTGCTGGAGACCCTGCAGCCGGACAAACTGGTGCCGTCGTCGAACGCCGTGCCGGAGCGTTTCGAGTTCGGCACCCTGCCCTACGAGATGCTGGCCGGCGCCACCGCCGCCGTCGACTTCATCGCCGCCATCGCCCCCGGCGGCTCGGGGACCCGCCGTGAGCGTCTGGCCGGCTCCTTCGCGGCGATCCACGAACACGAGCTGGCCCTGCGCGCCCAGCTGGAAGCGGGCCTGCGCGAACTCGGCGACGCCATCACCGTCCACTCGACGGCGCCCGACCGCACCCCGACCACCCTGCTCACCCTCGAAGGCCGCGACGCCCGCGAAGCCCAGATCCACCTGGCCGGCCTCGGCGTGCTGGCCCCGGCCGGCTCGTTCTACGCCTACGAACCGTTCCGCGCCCTCGACCTCACCGACCCGGCACTCCGGGTCGGCCTCGCGCCCTACAACACCCCCGAGGAGATCGACCGACTCCTCACCGGCCTGGCCGCTTTCCTCAAGCTCTGACCCATTTTTTCGTACGCCGATGAACCGCCCGCCCGCAGGATCGGATACCCGCGGGCGGGTCGCCGGCATATATTGACCGGCATGGTGTCGGCGGCCGGCGGTGAGCACGCCGATGAATGGGCGACGATCCTTGACCGGGCCGGGCGGGCCGAAACCGGCGCCCTGGCTCGACTGGTGGACGCGGCCGGTCGCAGCCCGCTGGCCCGGTTCCGGCCGTACACAAGCATGTTTTTGCTTCGTTTCGACGGAACTCTCTGCGACGGTCTGCCGCCACCGGTGAGCATCGGCCTCGCCACCGCCCCCGACCGCTATCTGGTGTGGTGGGGGCAGCCGTTCAGCCCCCTGGAACGCGCGACGATCGTGGAGGAGACCACCTCCGCGCGCGAGGCGGTGGCCCTCGCCGCGCTCCTGCTCCGCAACTGGCCGTTCCGCTACGAGCTGCGGCGGCCCCCGGCATGTGCGCATTTTTGAGCAGGTCCGATCGGAGGCGCTGAGTTGCTCGTTTCGGTGATCGTTCCTACCTACAACCGGGCGGATCTGCTGCGGCGGACTCTTCAGGAGTTCCGGCGGCAGACGCTGCGGCCCGAGCAGTTCGAAGTAATCGTTGCCGACGACGGGTCCTCGGACGGGAGCCGCGATGTCGTGCGTGAGTTCGAACAAGAGCTGCAAATGGGCTATCACTTCCAGGAGGACCTGGGGTTTCGGGCTGCGGCGGCCCGCAACGGCGGGGCTCGGCTCGCGCGGTCGCCGATTCTCGCGTTCGCGGACACCGGTGTGCTCGTCGGCCCCGGCTGGGTTGAGGCGCACCATCGAGCGGCGGGTTCCTTGAACGCCGTGGTGGGATACACGTACGGCTACAACCCGCACGACCCGTCACCGATTCTTCAGGGGCTCGACGCCGGGTCGGCCGCCGAGCTGAAGTCGTCCCTGTCCGAGCTGCCGTCCTTCCGGGATTCCCGTCACGACGCCTACGAGGAGACGGGTTTCCGGCTCGACCGGCTGACGGCGCCCTGGTATCACTTCTTCACCCTTAACGTGTCGGTTTCCGCGACCGCCTTCTGGAGGGTCGGCGGTTTCGACGAGGAGTTCCGCGGGTGGGGCGTCGAGGACATGGACTTCGGCTATCGGCTCACTCAGGCGGGCGTTCGGATGACCTTGAGCAGGGATGCCTGGGCGATCGAGCTGCCCCACGACAGGGACCCGAACCGGCGGGTCAGCCAGCGCCGCAACATGGCCTTGTTCGCGAGCAAGGCGCAGGGCCCGCTGCCCGAGCTTTACTGGCGGATCCACGGCCGGGAATCGGACTTCTTGTTCGAGAAGGAAGCCGCGGCCTTCATGGCCTGGTCGAGTGAGGCACGAGGGTTGGACGTGACCGCCGAGATCGTGCGGGCGCATCGCCGCCTCGACGCTCCGCGGGTCGCCATTTTCGGGTCGGGGAGCACTCAGTTGATCGAGGAGGCGCTTCCCGGCGAGGAACTCACGCTGTGCGATTTCGACGAAACGCTGCTGTTCGACAAGGGGAAACGCGAACATCTCGTGCACACGGCCTGTTTCCGTGTCCCTTTCGCGGATCAGTCCTTCGATGCCGTCGTCATCACGTCGCGCATGGCCGGGCTGTGGGCGACCTGGGGTGAGGACATCCTGGCCGAGGCTCGCCGGATCGCACCGATCGTGCACGAGGCCCGCGAGTAAAGGCATCGATCCTTGGCTATGGTCGAGGCATGTCGCTGGACGGGGTGGTGCCGTTTCCGGAGGAGTTCGCGCGACGCTACCGGCAGGCCGGCTACTGGGTGGACCGGGCGCTCGGCGACGTGCTGGACGAGGCCTGCCGCACGCACGGCGACCGGGTCGCGCTGCACTCCGGGGGCGTCGACGTCACGTACGCGGAGCTGCTCGAACGCTCCGAACGCCTGGCGGCGAACCTCACCGAGCTGGGGTTGCGGCCCGGCGACCGGGTCGTCGTCCAGCTCCCCAACGTGGCCGAGTTCGCCTACCTGCACCTGGCCCTGCAGCGCATCGCCGTCATCCCGGTGATGGCCCTGCCGACCCACCGTTTCCGGGAGATCTCCCAGTTCGTCGAGCTGTCCGGCGCGGTCGCCTGCTTCTTCCCGGACCGTTTCCGCGACTTCGACTTCCAGGAGATGGCCGCCCGCATCGGGGGCCTGCGTTGGCGGATCGGGCTGAGCGCCCTGCGTGAGCTGGTCACGCGAAGCCCCGGGCGACCCGTCGAGGCGCACGCGCCCGACCCGATGGATCCGGCGTTGTTCCTGCTCTCCGGCGGCACCACCGGCATCCCGAAGCTGATTCCGCGCCTGCACAACGACTACGTCTACAACACGCGCATGGCCGCCTCGGTCTGCGGCATCCGCCCCGGCGACTGCCTGCTCGACGTGCTGCCGATCGGGCACAACCTGCCGCTCGGCTGCCCCGGCCTGCAGGGTTTCCTGTTCGCCGGGGCGCGGACCGTGCTGCATCCGAGCACTCGCGGGCGTGAGGTGTTCGCGCTGATCGAGAAGCATCGGGTGACGCACATCCACCTCGTTCCGGCGCTGCTGATCCGGTGGCTGCACGACCCGGCGCTGTCCGAGTTCGACCTGTCGTCGGTGCGGGTGGTGCAGAGCGGCGGGCAGCGTCTGCAGCCGGAGACGCGGCTGCTGGCCGAGCGTCGGCTGCCGAACTGCACGGTGCAGGAGAACTTCGGGATGGCCGAGGGGCTGCTCATGTTCGTCCGGCTCGACGACCCGGCCGAGGTGCGGCTGGAGACGGTGGGGCGGCCGGTCTGCCCGGACGACGAGGTGCGCCTGGTCGACGAGGACGGACGGGTCGTCGCGGACGGTGAGGTGGGGGAGTTGCTGGCGCGGGGGGCCGTACACGCTGCGCGGATACTTCCGGTCGCCGGAGCACAACGCGCGGGCGTTCACGCCGGACGGCTTCTACCGGTCCGGGGATCTGATGCGCCGGCACCCGACCGGCAACTACGTGGTCGAGGGCCGGGTCAAGGACCTGATCAACCGGGGCGGGGAGAAGATCAGCGCCGAGGAGGTCGAGAACCTGCTGCTCGCGCACCCCGCCGTGCAGAACGTGGCCTGCGTCCCGGTGCCCGACGAGGTGCTCGGCGAGCGGATGTGCGCGTGCGTCCAGCTCCGCGCCGGGGTCACCGCGCCGACGCTCGACGACCTGGTCGCGTTTCTGCGCCGGGAGGAGATCGCGTCGTTCAAGCTGCCCGAGCGCCTGGAGTTCTTCGACGAGCTTCCGCTGTCCGCGCTCGGCAAGGTGTCCAAGAAGGCGCTGATCAGTCAGCTCGTCGCCGTGTAACCGCCGTCGATCACCAGGGTTTCGCCGGTCATGAACGGGTGCGCGGTGGCGAGCGCGAAGATGCTCTCGGCCACATCCGCTTCGCGGACATTGCGACCCATCGGCGTACGGGCGGCCCGCCGCCCCATCAGCGAGGTGTACCCGTCCCCGAGGGTCCGCTCCATCCACTCGCCCTCGATCCACCCGGGCGCCACCGCGTTCACCCGCACCTCGGGCGCGAGCACCCGCGACAGTGTCCGGGTCAGGCTGACCACGGCCGCCTTGCTCGCCGCGTACGCCAGGGGTTGCGGCCCGGGTCGCAGCCCGACGATGCTGGCCACGTTGACGACGCTGCCGCGGGCCGCCCGCAGCAGCGGCGCACAGGCCCGGGTGACCTGGAACAGGCCGCGCACGTTGACCGCGAACACCCGATCCCAGTCGGCCGGGTCGACGCCGTCCAGGTCGTCCGGGGGAGTGGCCGAGGTGGTGCCGGCGTTGTTCACGAGCACGTCCAGATGTCCGTACGCGCCAATGATCGAAGCTGTCATGGAGCGGACCGCGACGTCATCGCTCACGTCTCCCCGCAGGGCCCGGTGATGTCCTGGGCCGAGCTCGGCCACGACGCCGGCCGCACGTTCGGCCGAGCGGCTGAAATTGATCACGACGTCGTAGCCGGCGGCGGCGAAGCGCAGCGCCGCCGCCCGGCCGATCCCGCTGGACGACCCGGTGATGAACGCGACCGGCACGGCGCACCCCTTTCAGAGGCCGAGGACGCGTTCGGCGTTGCCGTGGAAGACGGCGTCGAGCACGTCCTGGTGGTAGCCGAGCTCGTCCCATTCGCGCAGCAGCCGCTCGAACGGGATGCTCGGGTGATCGCTGCCGAACATGATCTTGTCGCGGAGCCGGCCGCGGATGTCGGAGCGCAGCTGCGGCGGGAAGTATTTCGGGGCCCACCCGGACAGCTCCCAGAACACGTTGCCCTTGTGCAGCGCGACCGCGGTCATCTCGTCCACCCACGGCCAGCCGGGATGCGAGGCGATGATGGTGAGCTGCGGAAACGTCGCCGCGAGGACGTCGATGGCGAGCGGGTGCGCGTGGTCGATCCGGGTGCCGAGGCCGCCCGGCAGCCCGGCGCCCATCCCGGTCGTCCCGACGTCGATCATGACGGGCACGCCCAGCCCGGTGATCGTCTCGAACAGCGGCCGCAGTGCCGGATCGTCGACCCGGAACCGTCCCATGATCGGGTGGAAGTGGAAGCCGAGCACGCCGTGCTCCCGGACGGCGGCCTCGGCCTCGGCCGGCGCCGCCGGTCCCCGGAGCGGGTCGACCGCGCCCCACGCGCCCAGGAAGACCGACGGGTGCCGGTCGCGCATCCCCGCCACGTACGCGTTGTCGCAGGCCGGGGCCCCGGTGTGGGCCGAGATGTCGAACGCGACGAGCAGCGCCTCGAAGCCGGCGGCGGCGATGTCGGCGACCACGTCGGCCTCGGGCCGCCCGGCCCAGGGCTTCTTCCAGTACGCGGCGAGGGCCTCCGCGAACGGGCCCTGCGAGGCGACCCACTCCGGCGTACCGGGGTAGCAGTGCAGATCGATCCGGCGCACCCGCCCAAACTGATCGATGGGCACCGATCTTGCAAGCACTCTGACGTCTATCGATAGATATGGGTTGATCTCTTGAGTCCGGCTACCTACCGGAGTAGGGAGGGACCCATGAGCTTCCCGCGCGTATCCGTGGCCGTGGTGGCGATCGCAGCGCTGATCGCGGCCGGCTGCGGCTCATCCGACGACGAGGAACAGTCCGGGCCACCCCGGGTGCGCGTCGCGACCATCGGCGTGTCCGGGGCGGCCGCCATGGTCCTCGGCGTCAGCAAGGGCATCTTCACCGAGGCCGGCCTGGACGTGCAGGTCGTCCCGGCCGAGGCGCCCGCGGTGGTCCCGTCCGTGGTCGGCGGCCAGGCCGAGATCGGGTTCCTGAACGCACCCGCGGTGCTGCTCGCCCGCTCGAACGGCGTGCCGGTCACGGTGGTCAGCAACACGTCGAGCAACCCGGCCGACCCGGCCGCCAACTTCATCCAGCTGCAGGTCGCCGCCGACAGCCCGATCAAGACACCGAAGGACCTCGAAGGTCGGACGATCGCGGTCGACACCCTGTACCAGCTGCCGCATGTGTCGATCCGCAACGCGCTGCAGGCGTCCGGCGTGGACGTCGCCAAGGTCAAGTTCACCGAGCTGCCGTTCGCGTCGATGGCCGACGCGCTCAGGACCGGCAAGGTCGACGCGACCAACCCGGCCGAACCGTTCGTCGCGCTCGGACTGGCCGGCGGCGCCCGCAACCTGCTCTCCGACAGCGTCGGGCAGACCGCGACGATGCCGCAGTCGGTCTTCCTCGCCTCCGAGAAGTACGTGGCGTCGAACCGGGCCACGATCGACAAGTTCCGGACCGCGCTGACCAAGGCCTGCGAGTACGCCCAGGCCCACCCCGACGAGCTGCGCGCGGTGCTGCCCACGTACACGAAGGTGCCGGCCGCCCTGGCCGGGCAGATCAAGCTGCCGGTCTACACGACCGCGGCCGACGAGGCCGGCTGGCAGCAGTGGGCCGACATCCTGACCGGGCAGCAGATCGCCAAGAAGAAGATCGACCTCGACGGCGCGTATCTGCGGTGAAGGGACTGGCCGGGTTCGCCGTGCTGATCCTGCTCTGGGAGCTGGGCCGGTTCGCGCACGTCCTGCCGCCGGACTCGGCCCCGGCGACCTGGCAGATCGCCCATGCGACGGCCGATCCGGAACTGGCCGCCGCGGCCGGGCACACCCTGCTCGCCTGGGCCGGTGGACTGCTGATCGCTGCCGGTCTGGGGATCACCGGCGGGGTGCTCCTGGGCGTGTCCCGGTGGGCCGATGCGTCGGCCTCGGTGGTGATCGACTTCCTCCGGCCGATCCCGGCCGTCGCGTTGATCCCGATCGCCATCGTGGTCATCGGTCTCGGCGCGGGCATGCAGGCGGTCCTGGTGGGCTTCGCGTGTCTCTGGCCGCTTCTGATCGCCACAAGATTCGGCGTACGCGACATCGACCCCCTCCTCGTCGAAACCGGCCGGGTCTTCGGCGCGAGCGGCCTGCGCCTGGCCGCCACGGTCACCGCGCCCGCCGCCTGGCCGTCCATCCGCACCGGCCTGCGCACCGCCGCCTCCCTGGGTCTGGTCGTCGCCGTCGCCACCGAGCTGGCCGCCGGCAGCCCCGGCCTGGGCTGGTTCATCGCCCAGGAGCAGCAGGCCGGCCAGATCCCGGCCGCGTACGCCGGCATCGTCGTCGCCGGGCTGCTCGGCTACCTCGTCCACCTGGTCACGTCGTGAAACGGCTGGCCGGCTACCTGGTGGCCGCGCTGCTCCTGCTCGTCTGGGAGCTCGCCGGCCGCGCCGGCGACACCGGGCTGTTCCCGCCGGTCAGCGACGCGATCGCCGAGCTCGCCTCGATCGACCCGTGGACCGACGTGCTGCCCTCGGCCGGTCGCGCCCTGGCCGGCTTCGCCGTCGGGTCCGTGCTCGGCGCCCTGCTCGGGGTGACCATCGGCTGGTTCCGGGGCCTGGAGCCGTGGATCCGCCCGGCCCTGGAGTTCCTGCGCGCGATCCCGCCCCCGGCCGTCCTGCCGGTCGCCGTGCTGGCCCTCGGCGCGACCGGCGGGATGCGGATCACGGTGATCGCCGCCGCCGCGATGTGGCCGGTTCTGATCGCCGGGGTGGACGCCACCCGCGCGGTCGAGCCCGGATACCTCGACGTGGCCCGGATCAGTCACGCCCGGCCGGCCTCGGTGATCCTGCCCGCGGTGCTCCCGGCCCTGATCGCGGGCGCCCGGATCGCCCTGGGCCTGGCACTGATCATGATGGTGATCAGCGAGATGATCGCCGCCACGTCGGGCCTGGGCTACCTGATCCTGCAGGCGCAACGGACGTACGCGATCGCCCAGATGTACGCCGGGATCATCGTCCTCGGACTGCTCGGCTGGCTCGTCACCACCGCGTTCGCGCTGGTCGAGCGCCGGGTTCTCGGCTGGTACCGGGATCAGAAGGGCCTGGCCCGTGGCTGAGACCCCGCTGGTGCGCGCGATCGGCGTCGGCAAGAGCTTCCGCCGGAAGAAGACGGTCACCCGGGCCATCGGTGACATCAACTTCGACCAGGCCGAAGGGGAGTTCCTCGGCGTCGTCGGTCCGTCCGGGTGCGGCAAGACCACGCTGCTGCGCTGCCTGGCCGGCCTGGAACGCCCGGACACCGGCACGGTCGAGTTCGACGGCCGCCCGGTCACCGGCATCCCGGCCGCCGTCTCGGTCGTCTTCCAGGAGTACAACCGCAGCCTGTTCCCGTGGCTGAGCGCCCTGGAGAACGTCCGCTTCCCGATCCGTGATCTGGGCCGGGCGGCCGGGCGGGACCGGGCCCGGGAGGCGCTGGGCCGGGTCGGGCTGGCCGACTTCGCCGACCACCACCCGTTCCAGCTCTCCGGCGGCATGCAGCAGCGGGTGGCGATCGCCCGGGCCGTCGTGTCGCGGCCACGGTTCCTGCTGATGGACGAGCCGTTCGCGTCGGTCGACGCGCAGACCCGGGCCGTCCTGGAACAGCTGACCGTGACCATCACCGCCGAGCTGGGACTCACCGTCCTGCTGATCACCCACGACATCGACGAGGCGATCTTCATGGCCGACCGGGTGCTGGTGCTGTCGGGCCGGCCCAGCCGGGTGCTGCGCGAGGTGCCGGTCGACCTCGATCGGCCCCGGGACGAGGTCGAGACCCGGGCGCTGCCGCTGTTCCAGGACTACCGGCGGGAGATCCACGGACTGATCGGACACGGTCATGGCTGATGACCTGGCCGGGCTCCTGGGCGAGCTGGGGTTCACCGGCTACGAGGCGCGCTGCTACGTGGGCCTGGCCGGGGGAGAACCCCGTACCGGATATGCGGTTTCCATGATCAGCGGAGTGCCGCAACCCAAGGTGTACGAGGCCCTGCGGCGGCTCGTCGCCCGGGGCGCGGCGGTGCGACTGGCCGGGGAACCGGCCCGATTCGTCGCGGTGCCGGCCGGGGTGCTCCTGGATCGGATGGAGGAGACGTACGCCGGGCGGATCGCCGCCGCCCGACGCGCCGCCGAGTCGGCCGCGGACGCCCCCGCCGACGGGTCGATGGAACTGCTGCCGCTGCTCACCGGGCATCCGGCCGTGATCGAGGCGGCGTCCGCGCTGCTCGCCACGGCCGACCGCCGGGTCTACCTGTCCGGCACCGCGCCCGACCTCGGCGCGCTGGCCGGCCCGCTGCGGGCGGCCGGGGCCCGGGGCGTGGACCTGGTCATCCTGCACTTCCGGGAGTTGACGTTCACCGTGGACGGGGCCCGGACGTACCGCCACGAGAGCACCGAGAAGGCGATCTACCGCCACCACCAGGCCCGGCACCTCGCGCTGGTCGCGGACTCGCGGGAGGTGATCTGGGCGCTGGCGCGGGACGGGACACAGTGGCACGGGCTGCGCAGCGGCAACGATCTGCTGGTCGCGGCCGTCAAGGGCTACGTCCGGCACGACATCGACCTGCAGCAGATCTACGCCGACTTCGGGCCGGAACTGGAGCGGGTCTACGGGGCGGGGCTCCAGGGGCTGGAGCACTATCGGCGACCGGTGGACCGGCGGCGTTCGGCCGGCTGACCCGGTTCGCGGCGGGCGCCGCCGGATCACCGCTGCAGCATCAACGCCATGGTGGTCTGCTCGATCAGCCGGAGCAGCACGGCCGGCGTGTCGTAGCCGTGGTAGATGTCGCGCAGGCTGGTCGCGGCCTCGTGGAACGACGGGTCGCCGAGGATCCGGCCGACCGCCCGGCCGATCCGGCGCGGCGTGGCCCGGCGCAGGTGCAGGCCGCTCCCGGTCCAGGCCAGCCGGTCCGCCACCTCCAGGTCGCCGCTGGTCAGCAGCACCGGGATGCCGTGCGCGAGGGCGGTCTGCACGGTGGTGAACCCCTGATCGGTCACCAGGATGCCGCCGTGCAGGCAACCGGTCAGGGTGAGCGCGCCGACGTGCTGGACCTGCGGCGGCAGTTCGCGCGGCGGGTCGAGGGCGGGCACGCCGTTCTGCAGGTGCAGCAGCGGGGAGATCACCGCCGGGGCGGTCCGTGGGCGGAACATCTCCCGCCGGCTCAGCGGCAGCGGGTCGAGGCCGACCGAGATCCACGGCTCCCCGGTCCGCTCGGCGTGCCGGGCCGCCGCCGTGAAGTCGGTGCTGGCGATCAGCGCGTCCGGGATCAGACGGTTGCTGAGCCCGGCCAGCTCATGGCCCTGAACGACCGGGTCGCCGGTTTTGTCCATCGGCACGAGAGTGGCGCCGGCCGCCTCGATCGTCGCGCGGAACTCCCGGTCGCCGTACCAGTGGACACGATGGCCGGCGCCGGTCAGGGTGCGGGCGACCGGGACCATCGCGCTGACGTGGGTCGTGGTCGGCACGGTCGCCATCAGATACGTGGACATCGATCGTCAGTGTCGCCCGGCCCACTTGACGACGACTTGCAAACGGGCGCTCAGCCGATCGTGATGCCGCTGCGGAGCTGGGCGAACGCTCGGTTCGCGGCCTCGATAGCGGTCGGGAGCAGCGCGTCGGCCGACGCGCCGGCGGTCAGCCGCCGCCAGTTCTCCCGGGCCAGGACCCGCTGGACGGCCAGGATCTGCGCCGCCGCCAGACGCGCGGTGAGTGCGTCCGCGACGGCCGGGATCAGCGCCTCGGCCAGGCTCTCCTCGTCGCGCGCCTGATACTCGTGCACCCGCGTGGCCAGGCTGGGCGTCGAAAATACAAGATCATGAAAAGCCAGGATCTCCGGTACGTCGTTGAGCCCGGTCACCGGATCGCGGGCGTCCAGGCCGTCCAGGAAGCGGCGATGCAACGCGTCGACCGGTGACCGGCCCGCGGGCCGGGCGGTGACGACGCGCGCCGGCTCGCCCGCGTGGTCGGCGATCCGGTGCAGGACCAGGTCCTCCTTGGACGGGAAGTACCGGAACAGGGTGGGCTTGGAGATCTCGGCGGCGGCCGCGATGTCGTTCACCGACACCCGGTCGAAGCCCTGGGCCAGGAACATGGCGATGGCGATCTCGGAGACGGTGTCGAACGTCCGCTGCTTCTTCAGCTCCCGCAGTCCCTGTTCGCCCACCCGACGACTCTATCACCTGGTTAAACTTGTAACCCGGTAACGTTTTCGGCCGGGTCGCGGTGCCGATGTCCGGCGAACCTAGAGCCGTGGATCCGCCTGGAACTTGGGGCCGGTACCCGAACCGGCCGGGCGCTTGCCGGCCAGCACGTCGACGATCTCCTCCAGGCTCACCACCCCGGCGACCAGCGCGCGCGGGTCGGCCGCACCCTCCGCGTACGCCGCGATCGCCCCGGCCAGGCCGGCCGACGCCCCGAGAATCCCGACCGTGGTCACGTCCTTCAGCACGATCGCGCGCGTGTCGACCATGCTCGGCGCCCCGGACAGTCCGATATAGACCACTGTGCGCCCCGGCTCCACCAGCTCGACGGCGAGACCGGGCATGATCGCCGCGTTCGTCGCGTCGACGATCCCGTCCCAGGCCAGCCCGGGAAGCGTGTCCCGGGTCCAGACCGGCGCACCGGCCAGCGGCTCCGGGGTGAGCCCGAGCAGGTGCACCTCGGCGCCCTGGGCCTGACCGAACATGGCCGCGAGCAGCCCGATCGTGCCCGTGCCGAGGATCAGCAGCCGCTCGCCCGGTGCCACCGCAGCGGCCCGGACCGCCCGCAGCGCGTTCCCGCCCGGCTCGACCAGCGCGCCCAGCGTCGCGTCGACCGTGTCGGGCAGCGCGTGCAGATACGCCGCCGGGAACGCCAGCCGCTCGGCCAGGGCGCCCGGCAACCCGTCGCGGCAGCCCAACTCGTGCCGGGTCGGGCAGACGTGGTGCCGGCCCGCGCGGCAGCGCGCGCACGCACCGCAGCCGATCATCGTGTCGCCGGTGACCCGCCGCCCGAGCCAGCTCCGGTCGGCGCCGTGACCGGTGGCGATCACCGTGCCGGACCACTCGTGGCCGGGCCGCAGCGGATAGGAGGCCACCCCGGTGTGCAGGTAGCTCATGTCGCCGGTGAACAACTCGACGTCGGTGCCGCACACCCCGACCCGCTCCACCTCGACGATCACCTGGCCGGGGCCCGCCTCCGGCTCCGGTACGTCCTGGACCTCGGCCCGGCCGGGTCCGGTCAAGACCAGTGCGCGCATGGTGGGCCTCCGTTGTCAGGGATCGGCCACCAGCGTAGAACGGGGATCATGACGAGTATCGACAGCACTCCGTTCGGTGAACTGCCCGACGGCACCGTGATCGAGAAGTGGACGCTCACCAACGCGGGCGGGGCGTCGGTGTCGATCCTCACCTGGGGCGCGACGATCCAGTCGGTGTCGGTCCCGGACCGGGACGGGAACCTCGGCAACGTGACGCTCGGCTTCACCGACCTGGCCGGATACACCGACCCGGCCAACCCGTACTTCGGCTCGACGATCGGCCGGTACGGCAACCGGATCGCCGACGGGACGTTCACGCTCGACGGGCAGGCCTGGAAGGTGACCCAGAACGAGGGGTCGACCACGCTGCACGGCGGGGCGCGCGGGCTCGACAAGCGCGTCTGGTCCGCCTCGGCCGCCGGGGACGGGGTCCGCTTCGCGTACGTCTCGCCGGATGGTGAAGAAGGCTTCCCGGGCACGGTCGACGTGGCCGTGACCTTCACCTTCGACGACGAGTACCGGCTGCGGATCGACTACACGGCGACCACCGACCAGGTCACCGTGCTCAACCTGACCAACCACGCCTACTGGAACCTGGCCGGCGAGGGCAGCGGCACGATCAACGACCATGAGCTGCGGATCAACGCGGAGCACTACCTGCCGGTCGACGGCGCGCTGATCCCGACCGGTGAGCCGGCGCCGGTGGCCGGCACGCCGTTCGACTTCCGGACGTTCCACACCATCGGCGAGCGCCTGCGCGACGACGACCCGCAGCTGGCCGTCGGTCTCGGGTACGACCACAACTACGTGCTGGCCGGCTCGGAGGCGGCCGAGGTGCGTGACCCGCGGACCGGTCGCCGGCTGACCATCGAGACGACCGAGCCGGGCCTGCAGTTCTACTCCGGCAACTTCCTCGACGGGAAGCTGCGCGGCCCGTCCGGTCGCCGGTACCGCCAGAGCGACGCGTTCGCCCTGGAGACACAGCATTTCCCGGACAGCCCCAACCGGCCCGACTTCCCGTCCACCGTCCTGCGCCCGGGCGAGACGTATGCGTCCACCACCACGCACACGTTCTCGATCGTGGAGTGACCCCGGCCCGGAGACTGGGACCGGCAGGGCCAGGCGGATCGGCCGGGAGCGGCCTAACGTCGGAAGCATGACCGACGAGATCAACGCCCTCGGCGCCTACCTGCGGGCCCGTCGTGAGCTCGTCAGCCCGGAATCGGCCGGTCTGACGAGCTCCGGGCAGCGCCGCGTCCGGGGCCTGCGCCGTGAGGAGGTCGCGCTGCTCGCCGGCATCAGCGCCGACTACTACCTGCGCCTGGAGCAGGGGCGCGACCGGCACCCGTCGGCCCAGGTCCTCCAGTCGCTGGCCCGCGTGCTCCAGCTGGACGACACCGGCACCGACTACCTGCTGAGCCTCGGTACCGAACGCCCCCGGCGGGCCGCCCGGCGCCCGCGCCGCGAGACCGCCCCGGCCGGCATCCGCAAACTGCTGGCCACGCTGCCCCTGCCGGCCTTCGTCGAGGGGCGGTACTTCGACGTCCTGGCGGTGAACCCGCTGGCCACCGCCCTGTCACCACGCCTGGTCCCGGGCCGTAACCGCCTGCGGGACGTCTTCCTCGACCCGGCCGAGCAGGCCCTCTACCCCGGCTGGGAAGAGGCCGGTCGCCGCCTGGTCGCCGGCTTCCGGGAATCCGTCGGCACCGGCACCACCGATCCGCGCTGCATCGAGCTGGTCGGCGAGCTCTCCCTGGCCAGTGACCGATTCCGGCAGCTCTGGGCCCGGCACGACGTGCAGACCCGCGAGGGCGCCACGGTCACCATGGACCACCCGTCGGTCGGCGCCCTGACCCTCAACCGCGAGAAACTCATGATCGGCGGTGCCGGCGGGCAGCTCCTGGTCGTCTACCACCCCGACACGGGCACCGACGCCGCCGAGAAACTGCAGCTCCTGGCTTCGTTGTCGGCCCCCGAGCCGGCCCCTCGGAGCACCCGATCGGCCGAGGAAGAGGCCGAGCGGCGATGACCCCGCAAGAACGCTTCGCGAGCGTACGGGTGGCCCGCCTGGCCACGGTCACCCCGGACGGCGCCCCGCATCTGGTGCCCATCGTGTTCGCGCTGGCCGGCGACGTGATCCACACCGCCGTGGACGGCAAGCCGAAACGCCACCGCAACCTTCAGCGCCTGGCCAACATCGCCCACGAGCCGCGCGTCAGCGTCCTCGCCGACTTCTACGACGACGACTGGACCCAGCTCTGGTGGGTCCGCGCCGACGGCCACGCCACGATCGGCGACGAGCCCGAGCCGGCCCTGCTGGCCCGCTACCCGCAGTACACGGTGCAGCCGCCACCCGGCCCGTTCCTGCGCATCACGGTCACCGCCTGGCACGCCTGGGCCGCCGGCCCGGCCCAGCCGGGAGGCGGCGGCTCCGGTGTCCGGCTCAGGTCGGGTTCACGGTGACGGCCGGGTAGGTCGGCGACCGAGCCCGGGCCCTTCGGTGACCGGAATCGGTCACCGAAGTAGCCTTCCGCGCGGTCGCCGACGCTTACTCGGAAAGACGGTGAGAACGGCCGGGGGTCAGCCGACGACCGAGCGCAACGGGATTCCGGTGCTCTTCAGGGCAGAGACCAGATCCCGGAGGTACGGGTGTTCGTCCGCCTGCAGCCCCTCCGGGTTCGGGATCGTGAGGTACGCCGAATCGCCCACGACCGCGGACGTCGCCGTGGTCGTGTACCGGCTGATCACGGACCGGGTGCGGGCCAGATCAGCGGTCGCGACCTGGATACGGATGGGCCGCCACTCGCCACCCAGGTCGGGCGCGACCGGCTGGGCCGCGGCGGCCGCGCGGGCCGCGTCCGGACTCGCCGAACGCTGGAGCGCGGCGGGACCGGCCGGGTGGAGCAGGGCGTTGGCGACCAGCTCGATGCCGTTCTCGTTGTACGCCCGGAACAGCGGGTTGAACGCGAACAGCACCGCGTGCCCGGCCCCGGTCGGCTCGTCGACCACGACCGACGAGCCCTTGAGCGTGTCGGCCTGCACCGTGTAGCCGTTGTGCCAGAACGTGTCGTCGCTCGGGTACGTGACCACGTTCGTCCCGGTCGTGCTCGGCGTCAGGATCGGGTCGCCGTTGTTGAACTGGAAGTCCTCGGCCGGGCGGCCGGTCGCGACCGGGCTGGTGGTGTCCACGTCGACCCGCAGGTGCGAGCCGATCACCAGGTAGTCGGCCGGTTTCGCCTTCTCCGTGGTCGAGGTCAGGCCGGCGGCGCGGGCCAGGCGCGTGCCCTCGTTGCGCAGCCCGACGTACGTGTGCCCCTGCGCGATCCAGTTCCGCAGGTTGGCCTGCCCGGCGGCGGTGAGACCCCCGGTCGCGTTGCTGCCGTCCGGCACCAGCAGCACGGTGCGGGCGGTGAACGCGGGCGTGTTGTCGTTGATGTCGGCGGTGGTGACCGGGGTCAGGTTCAGCCCCCACTGGTTGCCGAGCACGAACCGGGCCTCACCGTAGGACCCGGACGTGGTGGTGATGCCGGTGCCGCGGAACAGTCCGACGTCGGGGCGGGCCACCGCCGTACCCGAAGCGGGTTTTGATGATGGGGACAGCGTGACGCCCAGGGATCGCGCGAGCCGGTCGACGGCCGGGGTGACGGCGGCCGGGGGGACGCGGACCAGGCCGTTGTCGCGCACGATCGCGGCGCCCAGACCGAGCAGGCGGAACGTGAGCTGCGCGGCCGACGCCGAGTCCAGGGGATAGGTGTACGAGCCGCCGCGCCTCGCGGTCCCGGAACGCCCACCCTCGATGTTCCGGACAGGATCGGCCTTCGGGCGTACGGCGTCACCGGTGTAGATCGTGTCGATGCCCATCAGGAGCGGGTTGCTCCACGAGGAGACGTCGTAGAAGTACGGGAACGGCACGTACGGGTCCTCGCCCAGGGTCGCCTGGATCCAGTGCTTCTGCGGCTGCTCCATCGGGATCCAGTACGCCCCGGCCGGCACGGCGACGTTCCTGGCGGTCCGGCCGCCGAAGACGTGCGCGTTCCGTACCGTGATCGGCTTCTTGATCTCATAGACCTCGACGTCCATCTTCCGCAGACGCTCGACCAGGCGCCGGACGTCGCCGACCTGGCGGTTCGGCATCAGGAAGTAGGACTTGATCGTGATGTCGGGCACCGGGAACTGGACCGTGTTCTCCGGCTGCACGACCTCGTTCGGTTCGAGCGTGCCGGCCCGGCCCTCCTTCAGCGCATCCGTCCAGGTCTTGTAATACCCGGTCAACACCTCGCGCTTGTTGGCCGCGGCCCACCCGAGCGTCGCCCACTGGGTGGTGAACTGCTGCTGGACCCGGTCCTGAACGGCCGAGGCACTGCCCTTCTCGTACGTCATCCCGGCCGCCCCGAACCCGGTCGCCGGAACCGTGTCGCCATAACCCATGTAGAACAGGTCGTAGGTGTCGTAGTTGAAATAGCACTCGGTCGAGACCGTGTCCGAGCAGGCGCCGTTGTAACCGAACGCGGCCTTGTTGGCCGCACCGATCCGGTTGATCCAGTCGACCGGGGCATCCGCGATCTCGTGGTGGATCGGGTCGGCGTTGGGCGGGAAGAAATACCGCTGGCCGCCCATCTCGTGGGCGTCGATGAACACCTGCGGCGGGAACCGGCGCAACAGATCGAGCTTGCTGTCCGTCTCCGGCTGGGTGCGCGCGAACCAGTCACGGTTCAGGTCGAAGCCGTACTCGTTCTGCCGTCGCAGCGCGTCCCGCCCGTCCGGGTTCTGCGTCGGCAGAATGACCGTGACCAGGTTGTCGTTGCGCTGCTGAACCGCGCAGGACAGGCCCGCGGCCAACTCGTACAAGGTCTTCAGGGACGCGTCGGCGCCGCTCGTCTCACCGCCGTGCACATTGCCGGCGATCCAGACGATGGCCGGCTTCCCGGCCGCGATCCGGCGAGCCCGGTCGGCCGACAACGTCCGCGGATCCCGCAGGCTGCGGATCTCGGCCGCGACCTCGTCCACGTCGGTCCGCTGCTTCGCGACCACGGCGTAATTCAACGGCTGGCCGAGCACGCTGGTGCCCATCGTGCCGGTGACCACCCGGTCGGAGGCCTTGTCGACCGCGTTCAGATAGCCGCGGATCTCGGTGTTGGTGACCACCCGCTGCTGGCCCAGGCCGAGCGGGAAACCGAGGAACGTCTCCGGACTCGGCACCGTGCTCATATGGGCGGTCGGGTCGCTGCTGCAATCGGGGTGGGCCGGATGGGCGCCCGCGGGCACCGGAGTCAGGACGGTGATCAAGGTGATCGCCAGGTACAGGGGTCTCGGAATTCGCATCGTGTGCTCGTCCTCTTCCCGGGAAGAACGCAAGAAATGATCAGCAGCCTATGGTCGTCCATTTGCGACGGTCAACGCCGGGAAATTGATCGAGGCGAATGTGGTGGTCTGCCGGGATTTCGGATCCGGGGTGGGCCGGGCGCCGTCTGCGCTCCGGGGTCGAGTTGCCCTGGGCCGGCTCCGGCGGATCGCCGTACCGGGGCAAAAGGAAACGGTCCGGCGGGAGGACCGCCGGACCGTGACCGGAAGGGATCAGGAGTCGAAGGAGAAGCCGAGCAGGTTGGCCGTCTTGAGGATCACGCCGTCCCGGCCGCCGTTGCGGTCGGCGCGGGCGATGGCCCGCCGGATCACCTGGACGGCGGGGTAGGCGATGGGTTCCGGCGGGATGGGCAGCGGGCGTCTGGTGGCCATCTGCAGGCGGGTGCGGGGGTTGTCCAACCCGGCCAGCAGGTCCAGCATGACCGTGCCGGCGAAGCGGGTGGCGGCCACCCCGAGGCCGGTGAAACCGCTGCTGTAGGCGACCTTGCCGCCCATGGCCAGGCCCTGGAACGCGGCCAGCTGGGTCGACATGTCGATCATGCCGCCCCACGCGTGGGTGAACTTGATGTCGCCGAGCTGCGGGAACGTGCGCAGGAAGTGGTCGGCCAGGCGGGCGAACGTCTCCGGGTTCTGGTCGAACTCGGGGCGGATGCCACCGCCGCGGTGGTAGACCGCGTCCCAGCCGCCCCACAGGATCCGGTTGTCGGCGGTCTTGCGGTAGTAGTGGAACTGCCGCGAGCTGTCGCCGATGCCGAAGTTGCCGTGCCAGCCGATCTCGTCGAGCTGGGCGGCGGTGAGCGGCTCGGACATCAGGGCGTAGTCGTAGATCGGGATGGTCAGGTACCGGTTGCGGCGCAGCAGCGACGGGAAGCCGTTGGTGGCCAGCACCACCTTGCGGGCCCGGATGGTGCCCATGTCGGTGGTGGCGCGGACCGTGCGGCCCCGATCGGCGAGGCGGGTCACCGGGGTGTGCTCGTAGATGCGTACGCCCAGTTTGCGGCACGCCTCCTTGAGGCCCCAGGCCAGTTTGGCCGGGTGCACCAGCGCGGCGCCGGTCTCGCGGAGCACACCGGCCCGGTACAGCGGCGACCGGACGAGTGAGGCGAGTTCGTCCTGGTCGTAGAAGCGACCCGGGATCTCGCGCAGCTCGTCGATCTGGTGACGTTCGGTGGCGACGTCGAGGGCGCCCTCCTCGTGCCACTCGGCGTCGATGCCGTGTTTGATCAGCGAGTCGCGGAAGCCGGCGAAGTTCTCCTCGGCCAGGGCGTCGAGCACGCCGACGTCACCGGCGAAGTTGCGGGCGCCGTTCTCCGGGCCGTGGGTGAGGCTGGCCTCGACGAATCCGCCGTTGCGGCCGCTGGCCGCCCAGCCGATCTCCTTGCCCTCGACGAGGACGACGTCGCGGCCGGGGTCGTTCTCCTTGGCCTGCAGCGCGGTCCACAACCCGCAGTAACCGCCGCCGATGATCAGGAGATCGGTGTCGATGGCGCCGATGAGGGCGGGCTGCGGGGTGGGACGACCGGGATCCTCGAGCCAGAACGGGGTCCGGGCGGCGTCGTTGAGCGCGGCACGGATCCGCTTCTCGTCGGTCCGGATGTCTAGGTCGTAGGCCGGTGTGTCCGCCTGCATGCTGATCCTCCCTGGTCAGGGCCATAGGTAACCGTGTCCGGTACGCTTAGGTCAATGCGTTGACATAAGTAGGTCAACGCGTTGACATAAGGAGGCTCGAAGTGACGACGACGCGAGGCGGTTCCGACCGGGTCCGGCGACGGCCCACGCGCAGCGGCGTGGTCCTGGAATCCTCGATGATCATCGATGTCGCGTTGCGGCTGATCGAGGCGCCCGGCGGCAACGCGCTCACGGTGCGTCGCCTCGGGGTCGAACTGGGGGCCGACCCTTCGGCCATCTATCGGTACTTCCGGGACATGGACGCGCTACTGATCGCGATCGCCGACCGGCTGATCAGCGAGACCCTGGCCGACTTCGACACCGGGTCGGACTGGCAGGAGGCGCTGCGCGAGATGGGCCGCGGCGTGCACGACTCGATGCTGCGGCACCCGCGCCTGGCCCAGCTGCGGGCCATCCGGTTCACCGCCGGGCCCAACGAGCTGCGCGCCGACGACATCGGCATCGGCCTGCTGCTGCGCGCCGGGTTCCCGCCGGCCGAGGCCGTCCAGAACTTCCGGGACTTCATCGATGCGGTCCTCGCGCTGGCCGCGATGGACGCGATCGAGCTCGCGCCCGGTCAGGAGGAGGCCGACATGGAGGCGCTGGCCGAGACGTATGCGACGTTCCCGGCCAAGGAATACCCCAACCTGGCCGCCGTCCGTGATCACCTGACGCAGATCACCGCGTCCCCGTTCCCCGGTGTGCTCGACAAATTGATCGAGGCCCTGGCCGCTCGGGCCGAGCAATTCCGGCCGAAGGCCCGCAAGCCGAAGAGGAAGAAATCATCCGCCACTGATCATTGACGGACGCGAATCGCTGGCCTACTTTGCGGGAAACCGACGAATGGGGTTCCCGAAATGCCTCGATTCCGGCTGACCGCGGCGTTGACCGCGACGATTCTTCTGCTCGCCGCCTGCGGTGATCCCGGCGATCCCGCGCCCGGCGCCTCCGGGCCGCCCGACAAGGTGAAAGCCGGGGTCATCGCCATCGTCGACGTCGCGCCGATCTACGTCGGCCGGCTGAAGGGCTTCTTCCGGGAGGAGAACATCGACCTCGAACTGACCACCGCCCAGGGCGGCGCGGCGATCGTGCCGGCCGTGCTCGGCGGGGAGTACCAGTTCGGCTTCAGCAATACGATCTCGCTGCTGCTCGCCGCGTCGAAGAAACTGCCGATCAAGGTCGTCGCCAACGGTAACAATTCGACCGGGGTCGACGGCCAGGATTTCGCCGGCCTGTTCGTCAAGGCCGACAGCCCGATCAGGTCTCCGAAAGATCTCGCGGGTCGCAAGGTCGCCGCGAACACGTTGAAGAACATCGTCGAGACGACGGTACGGGCGTCGGTGCGCAAGGACGGCGGCGACGCGGCCGCGGTCCGGTTCACCGAGCTGGCCTTCCCCGATCAGGTCCCGGCGCTGGAGTCCGGCCAGGTCGACGCGATCTTCGTGGTCGAGCCGTTCCAGCAGGCCGCGGTCCTGGCCGGTGCCCGCAGGATCGCGTCGAGCTACGTGGACGCCGCGCCGGACCTGACCGTCGCCATGTACTTCACCTCGAATCAGCTGGCGTCGGCCGACCCGGATCTCGTCCGGCGGTTCACCGCGGCCATGAAGAAATCCCTGGCGTACGCGGACGGGCACCCCGACGAGGTGCGGGAGGCGATCGGCACGTACACGAAGATCGATCCGACCGTGCGAGCGGCGCTGATCCTGCCCAAGTGGCCGGCCGAGGTGAACCGCGCGTCCGTCGAGGCGCTGGCCGGCCTGGCCGTCACCGACGGCCTGCTCACCGGCAAGCCCGACCTGAACGCGCTGCTGCCCTGAGAGGAAGGGCGACCCGCCGACAAAGCGACCGGGGCGCACGGTCGCACGCCCCGGTCTCCTCGCGCGGGTCAGGTGATGGGTGGATCGCCTGCCCCACTGCTGTAGACGAGGCCGGCCCGCCTCTTGTGTAACCGGTTACCGACAAGTCTCCGAGGGCCGACGCCGATGGCGACGCCGAGAGCGGTGAGCAGCCCGATCAGGACGATGATCCGCCCCGGAACCCCGCTGCCGGGCAGCTCGGGGGTCGGGTATTCGATGTACTTCGCCGCGGTCCGGGCGGTGGCCCGGCCGTCGGTGCGGGCGATGTCACGCAGGATCGGGTCGAACGCCGAGTCGCCCGGCCGGGCGGCGGCCCGCGGCAGGAAGAGCGGGGCGCCGCCGAGCGTGGTCGACGTCACCCCGGGGACGACGAGACGGTCCAGGCCGGAGACCGTGCCGATCGGGTGCGCGACCAGCCGCAACCCGTGCGCGGTGGTCACGATCGGGGTGGCGGCGACCGGGACGACGTGGGCGGTGAACGCCACGCCGCCGTACAGTTC
This sequence comes from Actinoplanes sp. HUAS TT8, assembly GCF_051380535.1. Lineage (NCBI taxonomy): Bacteria > Bacillati > Actinomycetota > Actinomycetes > Micromonosporales > Micromonosporaceae > Actinoplanes > Actinoplanes sp. HUAS TT8. The sequence goes on from NZ_CP195646.1 coordinate 1,727,693, forward strand.
CGCGGCCGCCGCGATGTCGATCTCGGTCACGCCGTCGGTGAGGCCGAGCCCGTAGGTGGGCTGGAACCAGGGCAGGACCGCGTTCAGCGCGTACGGGTAGTCGCCGGCCGACACCCGCCGCTCCGGGATCGTCGTGGACGTCTGGTCCGGGTAGTTGATCCGGTCGGCGATCCGGGTCGCCTCGGCCGGGCCGGCGAACCGCTCGACCAGGTGCAACGCCCCGAGGATGCCGGAGCTCACCCCGGCCGTGGTCAGCACGTCGCCGTCCTCGACCCAGCGGGTGCCGGCCAGCCAGGTGGTTTCCCGGTGCGACGTGCGCAGGCCCGGGATGTCCGACCAGAACGAGGTGGCGCGGCGCCCGTCGAGAACGTCGGTCGCGGCCAGGACGCGGGCGCCCGCGCAGACGCTGACGACCAGGCCGCCGGTGTCGTGGACGTGCTCGATCAGGGCGCGCAGCGGGGCCTCGTCGGCACCGCCGGGATCGGTCCAGGCCGGGACCACGACGATGTCCGGGGTGGGGGCGGTCGTCACCGTGAAGTCGGGGAGGGCGGTGAGGCCGCCGGACAGGGCGACCGGATCCGTAGAGGTGGAGACCGTGTAGACGTCGAATCGGGAGGAGTCGGCGAGGACGTCGTAGGGGCCGAGGACGTCGGTGGCGACCGAGCCGTTCGGGCTGAGAAGGATTGCCACCTTGAGTTGATTCATCCGGGCATCTCGAACGCCGGAGGGCTCCGCCGCGGCGCCCAGCGGCGAGAAGTCTCGGCTCATGGTGACCATGAACCCGGCGCCGAGCAGCGCGGACGGCACCGCGAGAGCCAGCAGAACGCGCAGGAGGAGGCGCATCATCGGCTCCGGAACGAGCGCGGCGGAACCCCGTGCCGATGGGTGAACAGCCGCCGGAAATGCCGGGCATCGGCATACCCGCAGTCCCGGGCGATCTCCTCGACCGGCCGCGACGTCGTCGTCAGCAGCATCTCCGCGTGCCCCATCCGCAGATCCTGCTGGTACTGCAGCGGTGTCACCCCGGTCGCCGCCACGAACGCGCTGGTCAACGTCCGCACCGACACGTGCGCGGCCCGGGCCAGGTCGGTCAGCGTGTGCGCGGCGGCGAAGTCCTCGGCCAGCAACTGCTGAACCCGGTGCACGACCGGATCCAGATGATCACGGCGATCCAGGAACGGGCTCAGCGGCGCCGACGAACCGTTGCGCCGGGCGTAGACCACCAGTTCCCGGGCCACCGCCGCGGCCACGGCGGGGCCCAGGTCCTCCTCGACGACGGCCAGGGCCAGATCGATGCCGGACGCGATCCCGGCGCTGGTCGACACCGGACCGTCCCGGACGAACAGGACCGATTCGTCGACCTTGGCCGACGGGTACCGCAGCCGCATCGGCTCGATGACGCTCCAGTGACTCGTGCAGTGCCGGCCGTCGAGCAGCCCGGCGTCGCCGAGCACGATCGCGCCCGTGCAGATCGAGACGAGATCGGCCCCGGCCGCGGCGGATTTCCGTACCCAATCAATTGTCTCTTGATTTATCTCTGATTGCCGGGTGAGGTCCGGGCCGGGAATGAGCACGAGATCGCCGGCGGCGACCGGCGGCAGCGGCCCGAGACCGGCCAGAGCGAGGCCCTGCGCCGACTGCTCGCCGGCGTTCGGGGCCACGAAACCGATCTCGTACCGACCGCCGTGCAGATTCGCGGTGTGCAGAACCTGCACCGGACCGGACAGATCCAGCAGATTGACCGCGGGCAGTACGAGGACGTGAACAGCTGGCATGCCGCCACACTACGAACGCACCCGCGGTCGCCGACAGAGGTGATCGGGCGAGGAAACCGGACGGATCAGGAAGCCTCGAACGCGCCCAGGTCGGGGGCCGATCCGCTGTAGGGCAGGCCGACGTTCGTGCCCTTGTCGATCAGGGTGCTGCCGGTCGCCAGGCGCAGATAGGGCAGGACGGGCAGGCTGCCGTCCGATTGCCGGGAGACGTTCCAGCCGGTCGTGGCGACGCTCTGGAATTGCGAGTTCGACATGGTGACGCTCAGATTCCACGAGTTGTAGGACGCGCTCGTGCCGCTCAGGTTCGCGGTGAGCGTCCCGCCGTACGCGATGTTGTTCCGGAGATTTCCGAGCCCGACCCCGGCACCGCTGGAATTGATGCCGAGCATGTCGTAATCGACGCCGTTGCTGTAACTGGTGTTGTTGAAATAATCGTTGGCCACCGTGTGGTGGTTGGCGTAGAAGCCCTGCCCCCGATTGAGGAACGCCACCGACGTACGCACGGTGTGCTTCACCCCGCCGGAGACGTAGACCCCGCCGTACCCGCCGGCCTTGAACCCCGCGCCGTTCCCGGCCGCCGTCGTGGTCTGCGGCAGGTAACCGTTGCGCCACGCCCACGAGTTCTCGATCGTCACCGGCGAATACGCGTTGATCAGGTCGAACCCGTCGTCCGAGTTCCACCACGACCGGCAGCCCCGGAAAACGTTCCCGGATCGTCCGGCGCCGATGTGCGCGCCGAACCCGTCGGCGTTCTCCCCGGCCCCGTTGGAGCTGTACGGGTCGTAGTTGTCGTGCGAGTCGGAGTTCAGCACGAGATTGTTCGAGCCACTGGCGATGAACAGCCCGGGGCCCATGTTGTTGTGCGTGTTCAGCTTCTCGAACGTGTTGGAACTCCCGGAGATCCAGACGCCCCACGACTCGTGGTTGAGGCTGTTGTTCTGCCGCACCCCGCTGATCTCGAAACCGCGCAGGTACAGGTAGCTGCCGGTGACGTCGAAGCCCTTGATCCGGCAATTGCTGGTCATTCCGGAGAAGTCGAAGAGCACTTTCTCGGCCGGATAGTTGGCGTAGGTGATCGGCGCTCCCGACGTGCCGCTCTTGCTCAGCGTGATCGCATCGACGGTCGCGGTCTGGCTGGAGCAGCTGGTCGTGCCGCTGGTGTAGCTGTAGGTGCCGGCCCGGAAATACACGGTGTCACCGGCCGCGACGACGGTCTGCGCTTTCGCGATCGTCTTCCACGGCGCCGCCGACGTGCCGGCCGCGCTGTCGCTGCCGCTCGGGGAGACGTAGTACACGGAGGCGGCGAGGGCGGCGGCGGGGACCGCGAGCCCGGCGGCCACGACGGCCGTGGCCAGGAGGCCTGCGCGCATGAGGGGACGGTTCATGCTCGTCACTCCTTGCTGTGCTGGGGATATTTAGTTCGGTCGATGCACAATAGGCCCTTGGATAGCCGAATGTGAATGGAGGGGAATCGGGCCGTCCGAGGGGCCGTCGCATGGCAAGCTCACGTCAGGCATCAGCCGCCGGCATCCGAACGGGGGAGAATCGTGCACCTCAGTCCACCTCTGCGGCACTGGCATCCGGTTCGTGGCGGGCGGCGGTTGATCGCCGAGATGAGTCACACACCCAGCGAGTTGACCGTTCTCGCCGGCGTCTGGCTCACCGCCGGGCCGCTGCTGTTCGACCACCACGCGGCCACCGCGGTGTATGCGGGCTGGAGCGAGGTCATCGCCGGGCTCAGCCTGGTCGCGCTCGGCTACGGCCGGGCCGTGCACAAGGCCGGCACCCTGCGACTGATTCCGATCACCGCCGTGGTCGGGGCCTGGGTGATGCTGTCGCCGTTCGCCGGGGGCTACGCCGACGCGGCCACCGCGATGTGGAACGACCTGATCACCGGCGCCGCGGTGATCGCGTTCAGCGCCGCCAGCTGGTGGACCAGCCGCGCGCAGCGCGATTCCGAACGCTGGATCCGCGAGATCGAGAAGGCCCGCGCCCGCCGGAGCCAGCGCGGATATCGCTGATTCGGCCAAGTCGGCGTGACTGCAACGGGCCGCCCGTAACGTCCACGGCCGTCGGACCACCATCGCGAACCCGGAGTGCATCCATGATCCGCATCGGCATCATCCTCGGCAGTACCCGCCCCAACCGCAACGGCGAGCAGGTCGCGGCCTGGGTCCTCGACCACGCCAAGCAGCGCGGCGACGCCGCGTACGACCTGGTCGACCTGCGCGACTACCCGCTGCCGCACCTCGACGAGCCGGTCCCGCCGTCGATGGGCCAGTACCAGAACGACCACACCAAGCAGTGGGCCGCCAAGATCGCCTCGTTCGACGGTTTCGTGATCGTCACCCCGGAGTACAACCACAGCACGTCCGGGGTGCTCAAGAACGCCATCGACTACCTGTTCGCCGAGTGGAACAACAAGGCGGTCGGCTTCGTCTCCTACGGCTCGGTCGGTGGCGCGCGGGCGGTCGAGCACCTGCGGCTGGTCGCCGGCGAGCTGAAGATGGCCGACGTGCGCCAGCAGGTCACGCTCGCGCTGAACACCGAGTTCGAGAACTACAGCGTCTTCAAGCCCGGCGACTACCAGATCCCGCAGCTCACGACCCTGCTCGACGAGGTCGTGGCCTGGAGCACCGCCCTGGCCGGCCTGCGCAAGGGCTAGTCCAGCTGCATCGCGACGGCGCGCACGGGCGCGCCGTCGGCGTTCTCCAGGGCGATCGGCAGGCACGAGACCAGGGGATCGGGGAAGTCGATCAACTCCAGGTTGCGGAAGTTCTCCCCGATCACCCCGCCCGCCGCGGCGATCAGGTGATGCACCGGGTAACCCACCCCGGGGTGCGTCTCGTCCGGCGTCTCGTCGATGTTGATCGCGTCCACGCAGAACGTCCGCACCCCGAGGCCGAGCATCCGCCGGCAGGCGTCCGCGTCCAGGTAGGGGTGGTCGAAGTAGGCGTCCGTGCCGTAGTGCTCCGACCACCCGGTGCAGATCAACACCACCACCCCGGGACCAAGACGATTCGCGTACGGATCGAAGCGCTCCCACCCGATCGGCTCCCGGGCGCCTACGCCCCGGACATCGACCACCACGCCCGTCCCGGCGAACAGCCCCAGGTCGAGCTCGTGCAGCCGGGGCGCATCGTCCCGGAAGTGGTAGGGCGCGTCCACGTGCGTGCCGGTCTGTGACCCCATGTCCAGCCGCAGCAGGTTGAACCCGTCCCGCCGCACGGTCGCGTGCACGGCCGCGCGCGGGACCGGGTCGCCGGGATAGACCTGGGTGTCCGGCCCGACCGGAACGGAGAGGTCGACGATACGGCGTACGCGCATGATGTCTTGATCCTCAGGGTTGTCCTCGGCTCACTCCACTACGGTGATGATCCGCCGTCGCCGCGCGGTCCGGAACAGGAACAGGCCAACCAGCAGCAGGGCCACGCCGCCCCCGGCCAGCAGCCCGGCCGACGGACCGGTCAGCGGCAGGCTGTCCCCGGCCTCCACGGTCAGCATCGCCTTGTCGTCGCTGCTCACCGTGTCCTGGACGTTGCCCTCGGTCTGCACGAAGCCGGTGTCGTGGTCGGCGTCCTGGATCTTGCCGGTGAAGGCGAACAGGGACTTGCCGCCCTTGGGGATCTGGTCGAACACCAGGCACACCCAGTCCCGGCTGGCCAGGTCGGCGTCGGTGCCGGTCACCGAGTCGGTGTCGGTGAGCGAGGCGCCCGGCAGGCAGAAGTCGTCGACCGAGGTCAGCTTGAACCCGGACGGGATCCGGACGTGCACGTACCCGATCGAGCTGAGCGACAGCGGGACCGTCGCGAACGGGCCCAGGTTCTGCGTGCCGACCTTGACCGTGACCTCGTCGCCGACGTTGCCGCTGATCACCGCGCCGACGGCCGAGCTGTCGGCCGGCGCGGTCGGTGCCGTGACCCAGAACAGGGCGGCGTTGTCGTCCTCGTTGAGGTCGCCGTCGATGTCGCCGTCGGTCAGGTTCGCGGCCGACACGGTGCTGGTCATCTTCAGGGTGGCGCCGGCGCGGCCCGCGTTGCGTTTGGTGAAGCCGGCCACGTACTTGTCGGTGAGACCGACGGCGACGACGCCCGCGAAGTACCGGGCCGGGCCGGGCGCGTCGTCCCGCAGCTTGACCGTCACCGGGGTGTCGGCGGCGGTGGTGACGGTCTGGCCCGGGGCCAGGGTCTGGTCGGTCACGCAGACCACGCCGCCGACCTCGACGTCCTTCTCACAGTTGCGGTAGCGGCTCATGTCCGGCTCGACGCCGTCCAGGGTCACCATGACCAGGCCGAGCGTGGCCGACTTGGTGTTGCCGGTGTTCTTGACGGTCACCGGCATGTCGGCCGACTTGCCGCGACCCAGCTTCAGGTCCTTGAGGTCGCCGATCTCCAGGTCCACGCCGGCCTTGGTGGTGCGGACCACCTGCACGGTGGTGTTGCCGAACTCGACGTCGTCGGCCGAGGCGCCGATGGTGAAGGACGAGGTCAGGTTGGCCGCGGTGGTGTCCGGCTTCACCGTGAGGCTGTAGTGGCGCCGCTCGCCGCCGGCCAACTTGTCGATCTTGCAAGCGGTGGGCGTGCAGCCGGCGGGCGGCGTGAAGCCGAGGCCGATGGCCGCGTTGAAGGTGATCACCGTGTTCACGGCGGCCCCGCCACCGATGTTCTGGACGTCGAAGCCGATGGTCTTCGACTGCCCGTCGATCACCGTGACGCTGTCGGTGATGTTCACGACCAGCAGCGGGAATTCGGGGAGCGAATCCGCCCGGGCCGGAAGGGCCAGGCCGGTCACGGCCAGACCCGCGGCGAGCGGGGGCAGCACGAGGCGGCGGAGAAAGGCACGCAGGCGCATGATCACCATATCTGTGAGAAAGCTGGTAGTCGTGAAGCTTGCGCAGCGTAAGCGGCCACTCTCGCATGATCAACACCCGAAACGGCAGACCGCGACGGCCGGAAGTCCGGCCGCCGCGGCGGTTGACCGCAAACCGGTCAGGCGGTGCTGCAGGAGACCGACGGCCAGGTCCAGTTCCCGTTGGTCTGGACGGTCAGGCCGAAGTTGTTGCCACTGCCGTTCGGTTTGGCCACCAGCGTCTGGGCGTTCGGGTAACTCGCCGTGATGTTCCAGGTGGCGATCACCTTCGCCGGTGACGGAATGGTCAGCGTCACCGTCCAGGCACTGGACCCCGAGACCGCCACATTCAGGTTGTAGCGGTCACTCCACGACGAGCCGGCCGACAGTGTCGCCGTGCACGACCCGTTCTGCGGGGGATTGGTGGTGGTGCCGGTGGTCGGGGTGGTGCCGCCCGAGGGCGCCACCGCCCGGCCGGTCGACGGCGAGATCATGCCGGCGCACAGGTTGCGACTGGCCAGGCCCTGGGCGATGCGCGGGATGGCGGCGACCGTGTTGGCCGGCCAGTCGTGCATCAGGATGATCTGACCGTTGGTGAGCCGGCCGGCGGCCGACACGATCGCGTCGGTGCTGGCGCCGTTCCAGTCCTGCGAGTCGACATCCCAGATGATCTCGGTCAGGCCGTACTTCTGCTCGACCGATTTCAGCGTGGCGTTCGTCTCCCCGTACGGCGGCCGGAACAATTTCGGCGTTCCGCCGCTGGCATTCGCGATCGCCGTCTGCGTCCGCGAGATCTCCGAGTCGATGGAGGCCTGGCTCTGCTGGGTCAGGTGCGGGTGCGTGTAGCTGTGGTTGCCCACCCACATCCCGGCGTCCACCTGCGCCCGGACCAGCGAGGGGTTCGACGCGGCGTACTGCCCCTCGTTGAACATCGTGGCCCGCAGCCCGTTGGCCTTGAGCGTGTTCAGCAGGTTCTGCGTGTTCCCGGCGGTCGGGCCGTCGTCATAGGTCAGACCCACGTAGCCGTTGCACGTGGCGGCCTGCGACTGGGCGGTGACGTTGATGGCCACGAAGCTGGTGACGGCGGTCAGCGCGGCCAGTCCGGCGACAACGATTCTTCGCATGTCAGCTCGCCGCGCAGGACACGGAGGGCCAGGTCCAGTTGCCGTTGGTCTGGATGGTCACCCCGAAGTTGTTGCCGCTGCCGTTCGGCTTGGCGACAAGCGTCTGCGCGCTCGGGTAACTGGCCGTGGTGTTCCAGGTGGCGATGCTCTTGGCCGGCGACGGGATGTTCATCGTCACCGTCCAGTTGCTGGAACCGCTGACCGAGACGTTCAGGTTGTACCGGTCACTCCACTGCTGACCGGCCGAGAGCGTCGCGGTGCAACCGCCGCTACCACCGCCGCCGGTCGGCGGAGTGGTCGTTCCGCCGCCCCCGCTGCTGGTACCGCCGACCGTGATGTTCGAGTTGCCGCTGCTCTGGTAGCCCTCGGTGGCCAGGATCTGGTAGTTGAACGTGCCCAGGTTCATGCCGTGGCTGGCCCACGCGTCGAAGTGGTTGCCGGTCGTGATCGTGCCACCGGTCCGCTTCGACTGGCGCACGCTCCAGTACTGGTAGAACGTCGCCGTGCCCTGAATCGACGGCTGGTTGACCCGCTGGGTGCGGTAGATGTCGTACGTCCCGCCGTCGCTGCTCACCGTGCCCATGAACGAGCCGGTCGGGCGGTAGGTGCCCCAGTTGTCGACGATGTAGTACTCGATCAGGGGGCTGGTCGTCCAGCCGTACAGGGTCAGGTAGGCGTTGCCGCTCGGGTTGAACGACCCGGAGTAGGTGACCGCCCGGCGCGCACCGGTCGACCAGCCCTTGCCGGCGACGAAGTTGTTGATGCCGCTCCACTGGGTGCTGTACTGACCACCGGAGCCCATGGTCATGCTGACGTTGCCGCTGTCCTTCCAGAACGAGTAGTAGTAGCCGTTGTTCGTGCCGGTCTGGTTGCTGGTGATCGTCGTGTCGGCCTGCGCCGGGCCGGCCATCAGCGTGCCGGCCACGGCGGTGATCAGGGCGCAGGCGGCGCCGACGGCGATGCGGAGTCGGGTCCGTTTACCGGGTCGTGCGGGAGCGTCGGACATGGCGATTTCCTTCGGCAGAGGGACAAACGCTGAGGGGATCGACGGTGGGCGATCCCTCCCGGCAGCGTGAGTATTTGCCCGCTCGCTCACCGGTGTCAACAACTTCCGGAAACATACCGGTAGTGAATTTCGGCCGTAAAAGCAAACTGGCCCGGCATACGCCCAGGCCAGATGCTTGTTGATCAGATTACGTTGCGGAATGGCTTCGTAACATTATCGAAGTTGCGGAAGGTCACTCCGTAAGTTTCGGAACCGTGCGAATCATCGCGGTGGTGTCGCTGTTCCACGGCACCGAACCACTCATCTGCGGCGACGCGGCGACCGAGACCGGCAACTCCCCGCCGGTCAGCGCGGCCGGCCGCCGGAACGCGAACGAGTACCGGGCACTGCCGCCCGGGCGCGGCGCGGCGACCGTCACGGTGAACGAGTCGGGCCGGCCGGTCACCCTCGGCCACGCGTCACCGGTGCGGACCAGACCCTCCGGCGGATAGAACGTCAGCGTGACCCGCGACGGGTGCGCGCCCGAACGGTGCGTGACCGTCACGTCCAGCGTGCCGGTCCGGAACCCGCCGGCCGCCGGGCCCAGCGCCAGGTCCCCGGTCGTGATGCGCAGGTCGGTCACGTGCGGGTTCACCGGCATCCGGGCCGGCCCGTCGACCTGCTGGAACCGGCCGTCGCGCCGGGCGTAACCACGCGTCTGCCAGATCTGCGGGGTCCGGTCGTCGCAGCAGCGCTGATAGTCGCCGACCAGCACCGACACGACCCCGGCGGCGCCGACCCGGGCGCTGCCGTCGCGCAGGTCGCGGATCGGGCCGGTGGTCGCGGTGATCCGGCCGAGGCTGACGATGTGCCCGGCGCCGTCCCGGTCGTAGGCGACGAGCTGCTTGCTGCCGCCCTCGATCATGCAGGCGAGCTCGACGATCGTCTCGTCCGCGCCGTCATGATCGATGTCACCGTAGGTCACTGACAAGATCAGGACCTGGTCACCGTACGGGGGTTGACCCTCGGGCACGGTCTTCGGCTCGATCGGCACGACGCCGTCGTGGAACTGCAGCGGCCCGGACGGTCCCCGCACGTTGTCGTCCGGCCAGGCCGGGACGTCCAGGAGGGCTTCCCGCAGCTCGGCCATCGGGATGCGGCCGTCGGGCGCCGGCTGCGCGCCGTCGTCCCGGCTCGCGGCCGCGGCCGGCGATCCCAGGTAGGGGGCCAGGCCGCCCAGGGGGAGCGACACCGCCGCGGTGAGCACGGCGCTCAGGACCGCGGGCCAGACCCGCCGCTTCGAGCCGTGGGGCGCCGGCTCGCGCTGTTCCGAAGTCCGGTCGGGCATCGCGCGCCTCCAGTGCCGCATCAGCCGGACCGTCCGGCAGCAGACATTCTGGACCAAACGCTACGCGAAAGCCGCGTTTGGGACGCCCGTTCACCCGATCGGGCGCCCCTTAATTCACGGTGAAGGTGAACGCGTACGGCCTCTGGATCGGCACCCCGTCGGAGACCGCGCTGGTCACCTGCGTGACCGTCGCCGAGTAGGTCCCGGCCGGCAGGGGCGTCGCCGGCGTCCAGACCAGCGTGCCCGGTTCGGTCTCGGCGACCGTACCGGCCACACCGTCCACCACGATCGTCCCGGACCAGTCGGCCCCGGTCGGCTGGACGTCCCGCTCGAACCGCACGGTCACGGCGGTCGCGGCCGCCGTGGTCGAGACGACCAGGGGATCCCGCCAGAACTGGATCGCCTTGTGACTGTCCGGGACACTCGCGTCGCCCCAGGCGGTCGACGTGTCGTCGACCAGCATGGTGTGGGTGATCCCGCCGTCCACGGTCACACCGCGATTGTTGGTCCCGGTGATCGACCCCCACTCCTCGACCGTGTCCCAGCTGCCGCGGGTGTACTTGTACTGCAGGTCCGTCCCGTCCAGGATCGACACCGTCGCCTCCCAGATCCCGTCGCCGCGGTTCGTCATCGGCTGCCGGGCCGGATCCCAGGGCCCGAGCTGGGCGATGCTGCCCGGCACGTAGAGCGTCGCGTCGGGCGGCGTGCCCGGCGGCGCCAGCACCCGGAACGTCACCGCGACCGGTTTCAGAGGCACGGTCAGCGCGGCCGGCACACTCGCGGCGGTGCCGTCCGGATTCCGGTACGCGATGCGCGCGGTCACCGCCTGCGCCCGCGGCGACGCCCCGACCGGCGTCGCGTCGTAACTCGCCGTGAACGTCGCCCCCGGCGCCAGGCTCGCGGCGGTGGTCGGCGTCCGCGGCGTGACCACCCACCCGGCCGGCGCCGTGACCGTCGCCGACACCCCGGTGATCGTCCCCGGCCCGTGGTTGGTCGCCGTCACCACCACGGTGCTGGTCGCCCCCGACTGCAGTCCGTCGGGCGCGACGAACGTCGCGTCCACGGCCGGCCGCTGCCCCACGGTCAGCGGGGTTCCGTCGTGCTCGACGGTCACCGCCCGCCCGGACGCGGTCGGCGGAACGGTCACGGTGAGCAACCGCTTTCCGGCGTCGTACGTCCACGGCGCGGGCCGTCCACCGGCCGTGACGTGCTGCGGGCGGGACACGTCGGCGAACGCCACGGTGTAGCGGCGCGTGGCCGGAGCGCCCGGATAACTCCCGGTGACCGGCCCGACGGTGAGCGCGGAGCGCCGGCCCTCGGTGTAGCGGACCGGGATCCGGGCCGACTGCCCGGTGCGGTAGCCGAGCCCGTCACCGGCGTCCTCGTACACCGAAATCGTGGTTGAATCGTGCGGATAGGCGGTGAGCGTGAGCCGATCCTTGGCCTGCTCGGCGACGTTCACGTCACCGGCGCGCTGCGCCAGGATCCCGCCCGCCCGCACGTAGACCGGCATGTGATCGGGCGTCGCGCCGACCGTCCGGGTCGCCGGCCCGCGGAACGTCTCCCCGGTGAAAAAATCGGTCCAGGTGCCCGGCGGGAACCAGACCGGCGCGGTCGTGCTCAGCCCGGGCGTGGTCACCGGCGCGACCAGCAGCGAGTCACCCAGCATGTACTCGGTGTCGTGCTCGTAGGCGGCCGCCTGCTCCGGCCAGTTCAGGTAGAGCGCCCGGGCCATCGGCATCCCGGTGTCGTAGTTCTGCCGGGCCGCCGTGTACAGGTAGGGCACCAGCGACTCGCGCAGCCGCAGGAAATCGGCGGCCGGCCCGCTCACCGCGTCGTCGTACTCCCAGGGCAGCCGGTCGCCGTGATCCGAGTGCAGCCGCAGGATCGGCTGGAACGCGCCCAGCTGCACCCAGCGCAGGTAGAGATCGTCGCTCAGGTGCTTGCCGGCGAAGCTGCCGATGTCGTGACTCACGTAGGACTGCCCGATGCTCGCCCCCTCGGCCGGCGTCATCGCCGCCGCAAACTTCAGGGTGTCGAAAGTCGCCTCGGTGTCCCCGGTGAAATGCACGGTGCTGCGATGTTCGGCCCAAGGACCGGAAGAGCCGACCATTTGGTACGAGGGGAAAGCCGACCCGATCCGCGAAAGCGCGAACCCGCGCAGCCCGCGGGCGTCGCCGTCCCGCCGGTACAACTCGTTGACCCAGCTGTCCGGGGTGACACCGGGCGTGCTCACGGTGCTGTCGTCGCAGCAGTAGTCCAGCCACCACTGACGTACACCCTGCTGTTCGAAAGGCAGGTGCAGCTGCGCGAACGCGGCCGCCTGATCGGGGTCACCCCAGTCGAAGCGGAACGGGTTCGGCGCGAAACTGTTGGCCGACGGCTGCAGCCGGCCCTTGGCCGTGGCCTGCGCCTGCGCGAACCTCGGATCATCCCCGCTGATCGCCGCGTGCACGTTCAGCGTCGCGTTGATCCCCTCGGACCTCAGACGCGCCAGGAACGCGGCCGGATCCGGGAACAGCGCGGAATTCCAGTTCCAGCCGGCCCACTGATTCGGCGCCTTCCAATCCGTGTCCATGACCAGCGAGTCGAGCGGCACCCGGTTGCTCCTGAACGCCGGCAGCAGCTGGTTCTCGTAGTCGGCGACGCTGTACGCCTGATACTTGGAGAACCACGTGCCGAACGCCCACTCCGGCGGCAGCACCGACGGACCGGTCAACGTCCGCAGGTCGGCCAGCGCACGGGGGTAGTCATGGCCGTACCCGAAAAGATATCCGTCCTGGTAGGAGCCGGTGCGAGCCGGGCGCGCGACAAGCTGATCGCCGCTCTTCAGCGCGGTCGCGGTGTCGTCCAGCAGGTACCAGCCGCGCCTGTCGAGCAGGCCGGGGTGCAGGCTGAGCTGGTCCACCGGCCCGGCCTGCCCGGCGTAGTAGTCGAGCCCCCGGTACCAGCCGCCGAGCGGCTCACCCGGCTCCGCGCCGAACGCCGGATGCGCGCTGCCGCCGCGAAAATCCAAGGCGGTGTTGGCCGCGGCGACCGGGCCGCTGTTCAGGCGGTAGCGCAGGGTCACGGCGCTGGTCCGCACCAGCAGCTCCCCGCGGCTCGTGCTCGCGTGGAACCAGGTGCGCCCCGGATCGCGGTCCACGGCGTTGAACGTGGGCCGGTCCTCGAAACGGTCGTCGGCCGCGTACTCCAGACGCAGCAGCGTCGGGCTGAGCACCTGGACCCGCAGATGGCCGGCGCGCACCGTCTGCCCGCGTACGTCCGCCCGCTTCGGGGCCGAAAGCGCCGCCCCCGGCGTTGCGAAGAGTGTGAGCAGCACCGCGAGAACCGCGGCCACCCGTGCGAAGAGTCTGCGGCTCGCCATGACGCCCCCCTGGTTGCGACCGCCATCCACCCTTCGCCCGCTCGCCCGACAGTGTCAATAGGTGACCGTCGATCCCGCCCGTTCGGCCACCCGGTTCCGTTCCCACCCTGCCGGGCGAGGCGTCGGTCCTCCGGGCGGCGCCGTCCGCAGCCGACAGCGCAGGAACAGGACCATGCACACCGGTCGAGATAGTCGATCGACGAAACACACCGCGCGCGGATCGTGGCAGATCCGTGCGTTCACTGTGCGCTGCTCGGCCAAGCGATCAAGGCTCGATTTTGCCACCAGCAAAGCGCGAGAAGTTTTCAATATCGTCATCAATGACGCCTCGCAGAACACTCCGAAACCTTTTGTCAGAGGCTCCCAGTACCCTGACCTGGCCTGCTCGACCAAGCAAGATGATCAAGAAATGGGGCCACCAGGTTGGGGCTGGAAGAAAAGCTGGCTGGTTGGACGGTGCCGTCCAGCTCAACGGAGCAAGACAAGCAAGAACGCACCGAACGAATGATCCGCGAGGCGATCAAAGAGCACGCGGCCTTCGACTCCTGTGACCTTCGGATCTATGCCAAAGGCTCGTACGCCAACAACACGAATGTCAAGACAGACAGCGACGTCGACATCGCCGTTCAATGCCGAGACGTCATGTACTGGGACCAGGCAAAGCCCGGGATCCACACCTCGTTGCCCTACCAGGGGATCTGGACTCCCGCCAAACTACGCTCCGAGCTGCGGACCGCGCTGTTGAATAAATTCCCCGGCCAGGTCGATACATCCGGTTCAACCGCCTTCCGCATCCACTCCGGTAGTGCCCGCGTGGACGCCGACGTCGTGCCCTGCTTCAACTACCGGTACTACTTCGCCGGCGGCGGCCACCGCGACGGCACCAAGGTATTCAAAAAAGACGGCTCCAACTTGATCAACTATCCCGATCAGCAGCTCGCGAACGGCCGGGACAAGAACAATCGCACCAGCCAGTATTACAAGAAGACCGTCCGGATCATGAAGCGCGTCGAGAATGCCATGCTCCACGACGGCAGGCACCGGGAGGTGCCGTCCTTCTTCGTCGAATGCCTCGTCTACCACTGCCCGGACGACATCCTCCTCCGGTCGACCTGGGAACAAACCGTGCGCGGCGTCATCAGCCACATCTTCCATGGCCTTGAAGGGGCCGAACCCGAGGACAACTCTAAGCGCTGGCTCGAAGTCAGCGGATGCAAGTTTCTCTTCCAACCCGGCCAGGCATGGACCCGGGCAGACGGACGGGCATTCGCCAAGGCCGCCTGGAACTACCTGGGGCTGGCGTCGTGAAACGCAGCATCACTATCCGGGTGGTCGCCGCGGTGGTCGTCATCGTCCTCGCCGCAGGCACCTGGATCACCAGCGGCAAGGTCGACGCCGGCTGGATGCGGTTCTTCTCCGCCGCCGTCCTGATTGCCACTCTGATTCTGGCGGCCTGGGATCTCTGGCTCTGGCGACTCGGCCTCGTCCAGCGCATCCCGGGCGTACCTCGCTGCCTGCGCGGAACCTGGCAGGGCACCCTCACCTCCTTCTGGATCGATCCCGCGACCGGGAAATCACCACCACCCAAGACCGTCTACCTAGTCGTCCACCAGACCGCTACCTTGGTCACGGTTAAGCTCTTCACCAACGAATCGCGGTCAACCTCCACGCTTGCCGCCGTATCCGCTGTGGACAGCGCTTGGACCTTGGCCTATCTCTATCTCAACCGTCCCGATATGCACGCCGAACCCCGCAGCAGGATGCACCACGGCTCGACGGTCTTCGACGTATCCGGAAGTCCCGCAATGCGTCTGACCGGCCGCTACTGGACCGACCGTGACAGCAAAGGCCAGCTTGAATTCACCCGGCATCACCACAAACTGGCAGACGACTTCCTCGAAGCAGCCACCTATTTCGCGTAGTCGGCGAAAATCGATGCTGCCGGCGCCACGAGAGGGCGGTTGCCGACTGGCGGGTCGTATGCGGGCCTATCCGAACGTGCCAGCGCGGATGGACCGTCGCGGTCGGCCGTCCGGTCGGTGATCTTCACCGTCGGCCAATAGGGCCGACCTTGGCGACGCAGCGCAGCGCTCACTTCGGCCGGGTAGCGACGGCGCATTGCTGCGCCGCCGCCCCCTCAGAACCGGACGTGCACGATTTCCATGCATCCGGCTCAAGCAAGCCCTATGGCGTGCTGGCGTGCAGTTTGCTGGTCTGCCTATTGCCTATTGCTTATTGCCCGGCGGTGGCAGTGGGTGTGGAGCAGACGGAGTCGCGGATCGTTGTGGCTGCCGTCCTGTCGTAGGCTGATGGCGTTGTGGTCCATCGCCTTCCGCAGGCCGCCATACCACTTCTCCCATTCTTGCGGGTTTGTGGCGGGCGGTCGGCGTGCAAGAGAAGCTGCCCGCAGTAGGTGCACCGGCCTTGCTGGCTGTCGAGCAGCCGCTGGGTAGTGCGATCGACTGGGGGTTGCATTCTCGGGCGTCGCCGACGGGTGTCCCAATAGTCGGCCAGTGCCGCGTCGTCGGGCGATGCGGTGCCGGGGACCAGTGAGTGCCGCACGATCCTGGTCCAGGTGAATTTCTGCAGGTAGGCGCCGCTGTCGCGATCACCGAAGACCCATCGATCTCGTCTGGACTTGTTGAACATGCCGAAGTAGCGGGCGACGACCCAGCTGGTCGGCTTGTTCGGGTGGCTGTGTCTGGCCCATTTGTAGACCAGTCTCCACAGATAATGATCCAGCGCGTTGAAGATCTCGCTGGATACCACCGTCCGGTAATAGGCTGCCCAGCCCCGGATGATCGGGTTGAGCCGGGCGATCACTGCGGCGGCATTGCTGCCGCGTAGTGCCCGCACCTCGGTGCGGAGCCGTTTCCGGATCCGTCTGACCGCCGTCTTGCTCGGTTTGATCAGCAGCAAGCCGTGATAGCGGCGAACGTTGAACCCGAGCAAGTCGAAGCCGTCATCGAGGTCGACCACCCGGGTCTTGTCCTCGTTGAACGCTAATCCTCGCGGTGTCAGCCACGCGGCCAGCCGTGCTTTGACCTGTATCGCCTCGTCCCTGGTGCGGCACAAAGCAACGAAGTCATCGGCATATCTGATCAGTACCGGGCTGCCCGGGGCGCTGGCCGCGCCATCATGTCCGATGGTGCGGTAGCGGACCCCGGCGGCGTTTTCCATCCCGTGCAGCGCGACGTTCAACAGCAGCGGGCTGACCACCCCGCCCTGGGGAGTTCCCTCCTCGGTCGGGGTGAACCGGCCCTGCTCGACCACCCCCGCGGTCAGCCAGCCCTCGACCTGTTCCCTGGCCGGGAACCCGCCGAGCTGGCCGAGCAGATGATGGTGGTCGATGCGGTCGAACGCCGCTTTCCGGTCCGCGTCCAGCACCCACCGCCGGACCGGATGACGGCCCTTGACGGTGCTGAAGATGGCCTGGACCGCGTCCTGACAGCTGCGTCCGGGCCGAAATCCATACGATCTCGGCTCGAACCGGGCTTCCCATTCCGGCTCCAACGCCGCCGTCACCCGGGCCTGCAAGACCCGATCGACGATCACGGGAATGCCCAGCGGCCGGCGTCGGCCGTCCGCTTTCGGGATATACACCCGTTTGACCGGACGGGCTTGCCAGGGCTGCTGCCGACGCTGGACAGCATCTGCCAGCGCGGCTTTGTCCTGGCCGTCGAGGACGATCCTGCCGTCCACGCCCGCCGTCAAACGCCCAGCGTTGATTTCCGTGACCCGCCGGACCGCCAACAGCGTGTTCGCCCGAGACCGGAGCATCAACTTCTGCAGGTTCCGGACCCGTTTGTGGTCCTGCGCCTGCGACGCCGTGAAGATCCGTTGACGCAGACGCCGTACGTGATCCTCGCAGGCACGCCAATCGATCGCGTGCCAGTCAAGAACGCCCTCCGGTCCGTTCACCACCCCGGCCGAGGCCACAGCGATGTCCAACTTATCCTTCGGTTCCAGCCTCGTCGTCATCATCGCTTTCACGGGCTCACCTGACCCGCGTCAGCCCGCTTGTCGCGGCCGGGTACCCAGGCCCGGTATCCGGCCAGTTATCCAAGAACCGCTGGTAGAAGGGCCAGCACCATGTCTCGGTTTCCTGTCGCCTTTCGGCCACCGGCGTTCGCTTCTCGGGTCATCCTGTTCCCGCCGGAGAATTGAGCTTTCCTCACGGTCGGCTTACCGCACGCCATAAAGCGGGCGGACCCCGTCGGGGTTTCCACGTTCCACACTTACGAGTTACGACCGGGGTGGGTGCCCTCTCTACTCCGGGGACCAGCGGTGCTCTCCTGACCAAATGCCGTGCCTGGCCAGCGCCTGCCGCCTCTCGACGGCCCGTCCCAACACCCCGCCCGAACATCCCATCGCGCGGAGCCACTATTCACGGAGCATCAACGAAGGTTCACGCAATTCACCCGTCCGGTCTGCCCCTCACCCGTGACCTCCACGATGGGATGGAGATCCTTCGGCTTTCCCCCGGGCTTCGCACCCCGCCGTTACCAGCGACGCACGCCAAGGAAGGGGCCAGGCAGCGAGCACGCGCCCGGGACTACACCACCGACATCACGCCGGTCCTCCTAACTGCGAGTCCACTCGCAAAGTGCGACCTCGTGTCGCAACGGCAAATGAGTGCAGTCAATCTTGGAGCGCGGGCTCTCTCTAGACAGACCATGGTGAGGAAGCTTAGATTCCATTGTGCTCTCTGACAGGCTCCGAAAGTACTTTCCATCATCCGAAGGCGGACAAAAGCGGTTGAGTAATAGCTCCCGATCACGTGAGTGGCTCACGTGGCTAGCTGTTGCCCTCTTGGTCGTCAGTGCCATTGTCCTATATATTGGGCCATTGGCTTGGCTTATTGGCGGAACGACCGTCAGCAAGATAGCCGATCCAGTGCAGCGTGCCGCTGCAATCGGTAGCGTCCGGCAAACCCTGCTCGTCGCGGCCGCCGGCGCCGTAGGAATTGTTAGCCTCGCCTTTACTGCACGTACCTATCAGCTCGCCCGCCGAGGTCAGTTGTCGGACCGCTACACAAAAGCCATTGGTCAGCTTGCCTCCGACAAAGTTGAGGAGCGCCTTGGTGCCATATATGCCCTTGAGGCGCTTCTACGTGAGTCTTCAGTGGATCACAATTCCGTGATATGGATCCTTGCGGCCTTCATTAGGAAGGAGGCTCCTATATCGGAGACTCCCAGCGAGGAAGACGATGTCTCACCGAAACCTTTACCTACCCGGGAGAATTACGGTGATCGCAGACATCTTCGAGAAGATTTGCAGGCGGCACTAAATGTTATAGGTCGACGACCGCCGCGAGGGGAAGCTTTCACCGTGTTCTTGGCCAACACGGATCTGAGAGGTGCAAATCTTGCAAATCTAAGATTTGACAACGCACTTTTCACGGGCAGCAACATGCAACAGTCTCACATGTCGGGCGCCTCGCTGACTAATGCGATATTCCATCGTGCCGACTTGCGCGGCGTTAGATTCAACGGAGCCAACCTGGCGGGGGCGAGCCTGAAACTGGCAAAGTGTGGAGGAATGCAGCTAAAGAATGCGGATATTAGGGGCGCCACCCTGGCGCAAACAAGCGGGCTTACTCAAACTGAGCTAAAAGGTGCGATCAGCGATGCGGCCACAAAAATTCCGGGCAACTTGCTGTAAGCCGTGGGCTCGGCCATCAGAAACACGCATTCACATCGGCATTTTAGCGAGAGGTGAGTAGTTAGCTGCTATCTGCGCAGGCTTTCGCCGGGGGTGGTGGCGAGGCTTTGTCTCGGGCCTGGCTGGGTGGGGGCCGGTGCTCGGTAGGGTGCGGGGGTGGGCACCTGGGGGAGTGGGAATTTCGACGACGACTCGGCTGCGGATCATCTGTCTGTGCTGACAGCGCGGCTGGTGCGGGAAGTCGAGGAGGCGATGGCGGGCGATCCGGTGGAGTTGGAGCCCGACGAGTATTGGGGGGTTGCCGTGCCCTGCAATCTCGAGATTCTGCATCTGCTGGCGAGCCGGCCCTGGGCTGGTGTCGTGCTGCCCGAGGCCGGAACCGTGGAGGGGTGGAAACGGACCTTCATGGCCGTGTGGGAGGCGAGCATCGATGGGCTGGAGCCGGGCCCGGAGCACAAGGTGCGGCGGCGGGAGGTGCTGGAGCGGACGTTCGACCAGCTTGCCGAGGTGATCCGGGCTTGGTGAGCGGGGGGTCAGTCGCCGGTGAGGTCGCGGCGTAGGGCTACGGCGGCTACGGCCAGGGAGGCGATGGCCCAGATGAGGAAGATCTCGATGTCGAAGGCGTCGCCGTGGGCGGCGCCCAGGTAGGCGGTCATCGGGAGGGGCCACTGGAACTGGGTGGCGATGCCTTCGACGATGACGAACCAGATGCCGAAGCCGCTGATCAGCCAGGCTGAGCGGCGGACGGTGGCGGCCAGGCCGGCGCCGAACGTGGCCATGATGGGGACGACGGCGAGGGTTTCGAAGTAGCTGTGGCCGCCCCATCGGGTCAGGGCGGGCAGGCCGGTGAGGGCGGCCAGTGCCTCGGCGACCACGATGGTGGTGAGGACCTGGGCCAGCAGCACCTGGAAGCGTTGCGGGCGGGACAGGTAGAGCAGGGCGGCCGTGCGGTGCTGGTAGTGCTGGGTGATCGTGAGGACCGAGATGCCGAACGCGCCGATGCCGGCGAACAGGGCCCACCACGTGTCGTCGATGATGCCGGAGGCGGCGGCGACCGCGCCGAACAGGGCGAGGGAGACCCAGCTGGAGCGGATCGTGGCCATGCGGTAGAGCTCGCTGCGGACGAGAGTGATCATCGGGTGGCCGCCAGTTCCAGGAAGATCTGTTCGAGGCTCGGGGCGTCGGTGGACAGTTCGTACAGCGGGACGCCGGCCGCGAAGGCGATCTCGCCCGCGTCCTCGGCGGACAACCCGTACACCTCAAGGGTTTGGTCGTCGGCGTTGACCTTGCCGCCGGCCTCCTCGAACGCGCGCCACAACCGGACCGGGTCGCGGCCCCGGATGCGCAGGCGCACGCTCTCGGCGCCGGCCAGTTCGGCCAGGGTGGTCTCGCGCCGGACCCGGCCGTTCGCGATGATCACGACGTCGTCGATGAGCTGGGCCAGCTCGGCCAGCAGATGGCTGGAGATCAGGACGGTGCCGCCGGCGTCGGCGTGGGCGCGCAGCAGTTCGCGCAGCCAGACGATGCCCTCCGGGTCGAGGCCGTTGGCCGGCTCGTCGAGGACCAGCACCTGCGGTTCGCCGAGCAGTGCGGTGGCCATCGCGAGGCGCTGCCGCATGCCGAGCGAGTAGTCGCCGGTGCGCTGCCGGTCGGCGCCGGCCAGCCCGACCGCCTCCAGCAGCATGTTCACCCGGGCGCGGCTCGCGCCGGCCAGCATGGCCTGACCGATCAGGTGGGCCCGGCCGCTCTGGCCCGGGTGGGCGATGCCCTGCTCCAGGACCGCGCCGACCTCGCGCAGCGGGTTCTTCAGTTCGCCGAACGGCCGCCCGTTGATCAGCGCGGTGCCGGACGTCGGCCGGGTCAGGCCGAGCAGCATGCGCAGCGTCGTCGTCTTGCCCGAACCGTTCAGCCCGAGGAAGCCGGTCACCCGGCCGGGCCTCGCGGTGAACGTGACGCCGTCGACCGCGCGGACCCGGCGGTACGCCTTGGTCAGATCAATGGTCTCGATCATGGTCGGGAACTATCCCACACGCCCACAGGATTCCGCGCTCCGTGAGCGTCCGGGTCTGGGGAACCTGCAGGTCGGCGGGGCTGTGCCCGAGTGTGCAGACGAAGACGCGGCCGGACCCGAAGCGGCGGGTCCAGGCGACCGGCATCACCGCGCCGGCGGTCTCGGGGGCACCGTGATCACCGGTGAAGGCGGTGGTGGCCAGGACGTCGAGGGTGGGATCGACGTGCATGAAGTACTGCTCGGTGTGGACGTCGAAGGTGCTCAGTCCGTACCCGAGCGGATGTTTGGTGTTGATCTTGATGGTGTGGTCGACGAAACCGCCGGGGTGGCAGAGGAATCGGCCGCCGACCATGAATTGGTACGTGGGGGCCTCGTAACCGGTCGCGACGACGCCACCGTGCCAGCCGGCGAACCCGGCGCCGGCCCGGACGCGCTCGACCAGGGCGCTCTCCTGCCGCTCGGTGAAGCGCGCCCCGGTCCAGCACTGGATGATCAGGTCGTAGGGGTCCGGATCGAGATAGGCGTCGAGAGTTTCCGCAACCCGCAGCGTGAAACCGTTGTCCTCGAGGAAGCCACGGAACAACTCGGTGCAGGCGACCGGCTCGTGTCCGTCCCAGCCGCCACGCACGATCAACGCCCTCATGACCGCGATCCTAGGGTCAGGCGCGGCCCCGCGGGAGGCAGCACTTCTTGTACTTGAGACCGGAACCGCACCAGCAGGAACCGTTGCGCTCCGGCGGCCAGACGATCTTCGTCGTCAGCTGGCGGGTGTAGCCGGCGCGGGTCTTCGCGTCGGCCGGATCGTTCTCCAGACCAGCGAACGTCGAGAGGCCGGCGGCGGTGCCGGAGACCGGCGCCGGGTTCGACGCGGCCAGGCGGACCAGCTCACGCTCGACCCTGCCGCGGTGCTCGTCCCAGGTCGAGCCGTAGGCGCTGGTCAGCGCCGGCCACTTGGCGATCACCCGGTCAAACTCGGCCTGCGGCCAGAACAGAAGCTCGTCGCCGACCGCGGTGGTGCCGGCGTTGGCCAGGCGACGCTCCAGCCGGTCGGCCAGGTTGTCGTGCGCGTCGTGCGTCAGGTTCAGCGCGTGGCGGATCCCGTGCCGCTGCTGGAGCAGGAAGAACAGCAGGCCGGCGTCCTCCGCGCTGGACGGCTCGCCGGTGCGCTCGGCCAGGGCGGCCTGCACCGCCTCGGTCAGCCACTCCTCGGCGACCCGGTGCCGGCCGCCGACCGCGAGCGCGGCGGCGATGTAGGCCGGGGCGTCGTTGTGCTTGCCGAGCAGCGGGCGCAGCGGCTCCAGCTCGGCCATCGCCTCGTCGGCGCGGCCGGAGCGGAACAGCAGCCGGGCGTGCAGGGCACGGGCGGTGATCGCCTTGCCGTCGTCGCTCGTCCCGTACGCCTCGACGGCGCGATCCGCGTACCGCACCGCGGCGTCGAGCTTCGACCGGCTCTCGGCGATCTCCGCCGCGAGGATGAGCGCTTCCCCGGCGAGCTCCGGGTCGGCCAGCCGCCCGTTGTCCACCGCTTCGGCCAGGCCGGCCGCGATACCGAGCGGATCAGCCTCGCCGAGCGCGGTCTTCCGGATCTCGTCGAGGTCGGCGCTGGTCAGGTCCGTG
This sequence comes from Actinoplanes sp. HUAS TT8, assembly GCF_051380535.1. Taxonomy (NCBI): domain Bacteria; kingdom Bacillati; phylum Actinomycetota; class Actinomycetes; order Micromonosporales; family Micromonosporaceae; genus Actinoplanes; species Actinoplanes sp. HUAS TT8. The sequence goes on from NZ_CP195646.1 coordinate 1,750,432, forward strand.
AGTGTCAACACGCCGCGAGGATACTTCGCCCGAAACCTCCCCGACTGTTGATCTGGATCTCAATTCTCGAACGTGTCCCCGGGAATATCGAGGAAGATGAGCCCGTGCCACACTCTCGGCCATGTCACCCAAGATCCACAGGTCTGCCGGTTCCCACTCGCCGCTCGAGAAGTGGCTCGACCGGGCCGGCATCAAGCGCCGTGACCCGGCCCGCGACGTCGAGGCGTTCGGCCAGGGGCAGGCCTTCAAGGTGTTCTGCCTGGTGTGGACGCTCGGCCAGGTCCGCAAGCGGCGCGTCGGTGCGGCCGAGGTCGTGATGCCGAAGGGCGGCTGGCTGATCGTCGTGCCGGGCGGGGAGACCACCTGGAAGAGCGCGTCCACCGGCGAGACCGTGGCCATCCCGCCGCAGGCCGCGCTCGCCCCGTCGCCGCGGCCTCTCTACTACCGGAACCAGGCCGCGTTCACCGTGGTGACGGCCGACGGCGAGCATGACATCGCGATCCGCCGGATCGACGAGGCCCTGGTGCGGCTGGCGCTGGTGACCAGCGTCGCCGCCTGATCGGTCAGGCGGCGGCCAGCAGGGAGGCGTCGATGTCGTGGGCCGGCAGCGGCCGCGCGAAGTGGAATCCCTGCGCGAACCGGTACCCGAGCACGTGCAGCCGATCCGCCTGGTCCTGGGTCTCCACGCCCTCGGCCACCGCCCGCAGCCCGAGCGTCGACGCGATCCCGCTCAGCGACGCCGCGATCGCCTCCTGTTCCGGGCCGCCGTTCAGCTCGTCGATGAACGACTTGTCGACCTTGAGGGTGGTGACCGGGCAGGTGCGCAGCAGGGTCAGCGACGAGTGTCCGGTGCCGAAGTCGTCCAGGGCGATGCCGACGCCGAGGCCGCGCAGTGCCCGGACGGTGTGCAGGGCCGGCCCGCCGGCGAACACCGCGGTCTCGGTGATCTCCAGGGTGACCTGGTGCGGCGGCAGCGCGTAGCGGTGCAGCACGCCGGCCACCAGGGCGGGCAGTTCCGGGTCGAGCAGTTGCCGGGCCGAGACGTTGACGCTGATCCGGGGTGCGGCCTCGCCGTGCCGGTGACGCCAGGCGGCCGCGTCGGCGCAGGCGGTCTCCAGGATCCAGGCGCCCAGGTCGACGATCATGCCGGTCTGCTCGGCGACCGGGATGAACTCGGCCGGTGACACCGGCGCCCCGCCGTCCGGGTGCCAGCGGACCAGCGCCTCGACCGAGTGCAGGGTGCCCAGCGGCAGTTCGACGATGGGCTGGTAGACGAGCCGGAACTCGCCCAGTTCCAGGCCGCGGCGCAGGGCCGCGGCCAGGTCGGCGTGGTGCTGCGCGGACGCGTCGAGGTCGTCGGTGTGCTGCTGGTGACGGTTGGCGCCGACGCGCTGGGCGGCCTGCAGGGCGAGCTCGGCCCGGCGCAGCAGATCCGGCACCACCTCGTCCCGCCCGGCCGCCGTCCCGACGGTCACGGTGACCAGCAGGTCGTGGTCGCCCACGGACAGCGGCGCCTGGAACGCGTGGACCAGCGCCTCGGCCAACCGGCTGCCCCCGGCGAGCGGGTGCTCGGCCGGCAGCAGCACGCCGAACTCGTCGCCGAGCAGCCGCGCCACCTGCGCCGATCCGCCCACGGTGAGCGCGATCCGGTCGGCTGCCTGCCGCAGGATCTCGTCGCCGGTGTCGTCGCCCAGCCGGTCGTTGAGCGCGGTGAAGTCGTCCAGGTCGCAGACCGCGACGGTGGTGTCGTCGGTGCGCCGGTGCAGGGTGTCGGTGAAGAACCGGCGGTTCGGCAGCGCGGTCAGGTCGTCGTAGCGGGCCTGGTCGGCGAGCCGGTCGGCCAGCATCCCGTTGTCCCGCAGCGCGGCGTGCTGCCGGACCAGGACGAGCAGGATCAGCACGACGCTGCCGGCGGCGAGACCGCCCGGCAGGTAGCCGCCGTGCACGGTCACGGCGATCAGCATGATCGCGGTGGCGCCGACCGAGACGTACGGCACCCGGCTGATCCCGCTCCGGCGCACGTCCCCGGCCCGCACCGACTGGGTGACCGTGCCGCCGGCGACGTCGGCCCGCACCTGGGCCAGCGTGGCCAGCGACAGCAGCACCGCGAACATCGGCAGCACCATGACCGTGGCGTTCAGGTGCGGCCACCGGTGGAACGCGGTCGCCAGACCCATGGCGAGCGGCCCGAACAGGCCGACCGGGCTCAGGATCCACAGGGCGCGGCCGTGCACCGGCCCGGAGCCGCTCATGCCGACCTTGACGATCGCGACGACGGCCGCGCAGGCGGCGGCCACGATGGTGAAGCGCAGCACGCCGGTGAGCAACCCGCCGGTGGCCGGGATCGGGATGACCGATACGACCTCCATCGTCACCAGGCCGGCGGCGACCCCGACGATGGCCACGTCCATGGCCAGGGTCGTCCGGGCCCGCCCGGCGAGGCCGCGGCCGGGCAGGCGCAGCAGGGCGAACACGGCCAGGACGACCGCGACGAAGTAGATCAGGGCGGTGACCGCGCTCATCGCCACCGCGTCGGCCGGGTGCCGCAGGGTGTCGACGGACTGGCTGATCGAGCCCACCCCGAGCAGGCCGACCGCGAGGCCGAGCCGCCGCCAGAAGGCCCGGGCGGCCCCGGCTCCGGTGCGCGCGGCCAGCCGGCAGCCCGCGGCCGACGTGAGGACCGCGCCCCACGCGAGCGGCCACATCGCCCAGGCCGGGACCGCGGTGACGGTGCCGAGCACGCCGACGACCACGGCGGCCAGCGTCCATGCGCACACGGCGACGACGATCAGGCCCGCCGCGTGGACGGGTCGAGTCAGTGATCGCATCGAGCCTGGTGGCCTTCCGGTCGGGGGAGTACAGCAGCCCCTATCGGCCGGGACGCGGGCCGGAACAGGAAAACGGCCGGGGCTCATCCGGCCCGGCCGTCCGCCGATAGGAGTGCCCGTGCGAATCGCGGGCTGGCAGAAGTGCCTCGCGGCCGGAGTGGCCGTGTCGGCGGGCTATGCCCTGTTGCCGGTCGGCAGCGTGGTGCGGACCGTCGCGTACGCGCTCAGTGGTTTTGCCTGTGTGATTCTGATCGTCCACGGCATCCGGCTGAGGCGTCCGCGTCACCCGTCGACCTGGTACGCGATCGCCGCGGGCTCGGCGATGTGGGTGCTCAGCACCACCATCTACCGCAGCACCGAGGCGCAGCCGTGGCCGCTGATCGCCGGGCTGCTGTCGGCCGCCGGATACCCGCTGCTCTGCTGGACGCTCATCGGCATGATCCGTGGGCGGGCCCGCGCCGACGGCCGGACCGTGCTGATCGACGCCGGGATCATCGGGGCCGGTCTGGCCCTGCTCTACTGGACGTTCGTGGTCGGCGCGACGATGACCGACGCGACCGTGCTCGGCGGCGAGCGGCTGCTGGCCCTGCTCTTCGCGGTCGGCGACATCAGCGTCATCGTGCTGGTGTCGCTGCTGGTCACGACGCCGGGCGCGCGGACCGCGAGCTATCGGCTGATGCTGGGCGCGCTGTTCTGCACCGGGGTGTCGGACGTGCTGGTGATCGCCGCGCCGAGCGGGCAAATGTACGACGGCGGCGTGTCCGACGCCGCGCTGGTCTTCGGCAGCTTCCTGATCGCGGCGGGCGCGCTGCACCCGTCGATGCGCCGGCTCACCGTGCCGCTGGAACGGCCGCCGGCGTTCGTCCGCCCCCGCCTGGCCCTGCTCGCCGTCGCCATCCTGCTCGCCCCGGCGGTGAGCCTCTACCAGGGCGCGGCCGGCACGATCGGCCGCGACTGGCTACCCACCGGGCTCTTCTCGATCGTGCTGTTCGTGCTGGTCACGCTGCGGATGGTCGGTCTCGTGGCCCGGGTCGAGAGCCAGAGCCACCGGCTGTCGGTGCTGGTCAACCAGGATCCGCTGACCGGGCTGGCCAACCGGCGCCGCTGGGACGAACGGCTCGGCGCCGCCCTCGCGCACAGCGAGCTGACCGGGGAACCGCTGCTGGTGGCCCTGTTCGACCTCGACCATTTCAAGCACTACAACGACACGTACGGGCACCAGGCCGGCGACGAACTGCTGCGGGACGCGGCCGGGGCGTGGCGGGCCGGGCTGCGGCAGGAGGATCTGCTCGCCCGTTACGGCGGGGAGGAGTTCTGCCTGCTGCTCACCGGCTACTCGACGGCCGACGCACGGGTGATCGTCGAGCGGTTGCAGGCGGCGACGCCGTACGCGCAAAGCTTTTCCGCGGGTCTTGCCCGCTGGGACGGCGCGCAGTCGGCCCAGGAACTTCTTCAAGAGGCAGACCGATTGATGTACGAGGCCAAGCGCGCCGGCCGAGCCCGCGTCACCACCACGAATGTCCCTGATCTCCACCTGGAGCCGGTCCGGCATGGCTGACGCGCACATGTGGGTCACCGCCACCCGGGCCGTAGGGTGGCGCACATGTCGCGGGGACTCGAATACCTGGACCTGCTCGCGCGCGAGGCCGCCCTGGTGGAGTTCGAGCGCCCGCTGATCGCGGCCCGGGCCGCCGGTGCCGCCGCGCCCGAGCTGGACGAGCTGGAGCAGGCCAAACTGCTCGCGCTCAAGACGCGGGCGCTGCTCGAACGCCGGCGCCGGCGCGAGGAGGAGCTGTCCGCGCTCTACGACACCGCCGGTGACCTGGCCGGGCTGCGGGACGTCGACGCGGTGCTGCGGGCGATCGTGCACCGGGCGCGGACACTGCTCAACGCCGACGTGTCGTACATGACGCTGAACGACGCCGAGCGCGGCGACACGTACATGCGGATCACCGACGGTTCGGTCGCGGCCAGCTTCCAGAAGCTGCGGCTGCCGCCCGGTGCCGGACTGGGCGGGCTGGTCGCGCTGACCGGGACGCCGTACGCGACCGCCAACTACCCGGCCGACGCCCGCTTCGCGCACACCAGCGACATCGACCACGGTGTCGGCGACGAGGGCCTGATCGCCATCCTGGGCGTGCCGATGCGGCTCGGCTCGGCGGTGATCGGCGTGCTGTTCGCGGCCAACCGGGCCGAGCGGCCGTTCGCCCGCGAGGAGGTCGCGCTGCTGCTGTCGCTGGCCGCGCACGCCGCGGTCGCGCTGGACACCGCGCGGCTGCTCACCGAGACCCAGACCGCCCTGGCCGAGCTGTCCGCGGCGAACTCCACGATCCAGGCGCACAGCGAGTCGGTGGAGCGCGCGGCCAACGCCCACGACCGGATGACCGCCCTGGTGCTGCGCGGCGGGGGAGTCGACGACGTCGCCGCCGACCTGGTCGACGTGCTCAACGGCGCGCTGCTGGTGATCGACGCGCAGGGCCGCACCCTGGCCACCGCCCGCACGCCGGGCAGCACCGTCCTGCTGCCCGAGCCCGAGGAGACCACGGTCGGCGAGGCGGTCGCCGCGTCCCGCGGGGAGGGCCGCAGCGTCCGCCGCAACGACCTGATCATCGCCGCCGTGGTGGCCGGCGCCGACAACCTGGGCGCGCTGGTCTTCCGGCCAGACACCCCGCTCGCCCCGGCCGACCAGCGCATCCTGGAACGGGCCGCGCAGGTCACCGCCCTGCTGCTGCTCTTCCGCCGGACCGTGGCCGAGGCCGAGGCCCAGGTCCGCGGCGACCTGCTCGACGACCTGATCAGCCGCCCGGTGCGGGACGCCGACGCGGTGCGCGACCGGGCCGCCCGGCTCGGGCTGGACCTGGACGGGCCGTACGTGATCGTGGCGGCCGGCGACGACACCGGCGACGGCCTGCGCCAGCGCGCGGTCTCCTGGGCCCGCAGCTTCGCGGCCGGGCGCCGTGGCCTGGCCATGACCCGCGACGGCCGGGTCACGCTGCTGCTGCCCGGGGAGGATCCGGCCGGGACTGCCCGGCAGGTGGCCAAGGAGCTCAGCCGGGCGCTGGGGCGGCCGGTCACGGCCGGTGGCGCCGGTCCGGCCCGGGGCGCGGCGGCGGTCGCGCCCGCCTACCGTGAGGCCGACCAGTGCCTCAGTGCGCTGATCACTCTCGGTCGCTCGGGCTCCGGGGCCGGGACCGAGGAGCTGGGGTACGTCGGTCTGCTGCTCGGCGAGCGGCGCGACGTCACCGGGTTCGTGCGCGGCATCCTCGGCCCGGTGATCGACTACGACGCCCGCCGCGGCACCGCCCTGGTCACCACCCTGGAGGTCTACTTCGACCAGGGCGGCGGGCTGGCCAAGGCGGCCGAGGCGCTGCACGTGCACGTCAACACGGTCACCCAGCGCCTGGACCGGGTCGCCCAGCTGCTCGGCGACGACTGGCAGCACCCGCGCCGGGTTCTGGACCTCCAGCTGGCCCTGCGGCTGAACCGGCTCTCTCTGGGGGTTGACCCCATATAGCGGCAGTTGGATGTGTGGATCGGATCCATGGGCTTCGTGACCTGCGTGGACGTAGCGTCCCCGTAACCTACGTCACACCTTTGGAGAGGATGCACATGTCGACCACCGCACGTGCCCCGATCGTCAAGGTCGTCTTCGCTTCCCTGGTCGGTACCGCCGTGGAGTGGTACGACTTCTTCCTTTACGGCTCCGCCGCCGCCCTGGTCTTCGGCACGCTGTTCTTCCCGAAGTCGGATCCGGTCACCGGCACGCTCCTCGCCTTCGGCACCTACGCCCTCGGGTTCGTCGCCCGCCCGCTCGGCGGGGTGGTCTTCGGCCACTTCGGCGACCGGGTCGGCCGCAAGAAGATGCTCATCGTCTCGCTCATGCTGATGGGTCTGGCCACGGTCGCGATCGGACTGCTGCCGACGTACGCGTCGATCGGCGTCGGCGCCCCGATCCTGCTCCTGGTCTGCCGGCTCCTGCAGGGCTTCGCGGTCGGCGGCGAATGGGGCGGCGCGGTGCTGATGGCCGCCGAGCACGGCGACGACGCGCGCCGCGGCTTCTGGTCGTCGTGGCCGCAGGCCGGCGTCGCGCTCGGCAACATGCTGGCCACCGGGGTGCTGTGGCTGCTCGCGCTGGTCCAGTCCGACGAGGCGTTCAAGTCCTGGGGCTGGCGCATCCCGTTCCTGCTCAGCGCGGTGCTCGTGCTGGTCGGGCTCTGGGTGCGGCTCTCCGTCGAGGAATCGCCGGTCTTCCAGGAGGCGCGGGCGTCGCTGGCCTCGCGGTCGTCGAAAGAGCACCAGCCGCTGCTCGAAGTGATCAGGCGTTACCCGCGGGAGGTCATCCTGGCGATGGGCATGCGGCTGGCCGAGAACATCGCGTACTACCTGGTCACGGTCATCTCCATCACCTACCTGACGACGTTCGCGGGGACCAGTGCGGACAAGAGCAAGATCCTGACCGCGCTGCTGATCGGCTCGGCCGTGCAGTTCGTCCTGGTGCCGATCCTCGGGGCGTTGTCGGACCGGGTCGGCCGGCGCCCGCTCTACCTGGCCGGTGCGGTCGGGATCGCCCTGTGGTCGTACGTCTTCTTCGGTCTGATCGGCAGCCGGTCGGAGCCGAAGATCATTCTGGCGGTGCTCGTCGGTCTGATCCTGCATTCCCTGATGTACGCGCCGCAGGCCGCGTTCTTCGCCGAGCTGTTCGGGACGTCGGTGCGGTACACGGGCGCGTCGGTCGGCTACCAGCTCGCCTCGATCCTGGCCGGCGCGCTGGCGCCGATCATCGCGCTCAAGCTGCTCGGGGACGTGCATCATCCGAACACCACGGCCGTGGCGATCTACATGACGGTGGCGTCGGTGCTGACGATCCTGGCCGTGCTGGCGGCGCGGGAGACGGCGCGGTCCTCGCTGCGCCACGACCGGGTGCCGGCCGCTTCGGCCTCCCCGACCTCCCCGGCCTCCCCGGTCGACGAACCGGTGAGCTGAATCGGTCACAGCGCCGTCCTGCTCCGGGCGGCGCTGTGATCGTCGTCATGATCAACATGTGCAGGTCTGACGACTTCTGCCCTTGGCAGCTGGACACTTTGACCAGATCAAGGCCGATCAGTTGCACAGATTGTGTGGCACCCCTGAGGGTGTCGGCATGATGATCACCCTGGCCGAGTACCTCGGGCGCCGTCTCACCCAGGCCGGAGTCGGACACCTCTTCGGTGTGCCCGGCGACTTCAACCTCACCCTGCTCGACCACCTCACCACCGTGCCGGGGCTGCGCTGGGTGGGCTCGCCGAACGAGCTCGGAGCCGGGTATGCGGCCGATGCCTACGCGCGGGCGCGTGGCCTCTCGGTGATCGTCTCGACGTACGGCGTCGGCGAGCTGAGCTGCATCAACGCGATCGCCGGAAGCGCGGCCGAGGACGTGCCGGTCGTCCACGTCGTCGGTGCGCCGGCGACCGCGGCGGTGGTCGGGCGCCGCAAGGTCCACCACACTCTCGCCGACGGGGTCTTCGATCGGTTCGAGATGGCGTACGCGCAGGTCACCGTGCACCAGGAGAGCGTGATCGCGGAGCGGGCGACCGAGCAGGTCGACGCCGTGCTGCTGGCCGCGATGACGCACCGCAAACCGGCGTACCTGAGCATCCCGCAGGACCTGGCGACGCTGCTGGTCGACCCGGCACCGCTGGACCGTCCCCTGACCCCCGCGATGCCCACCTTCCCGGTGTCCCTGAGCGATCGGTTCGCGGCCGCGTCCCGCCCGGTGATCGTCGTCGGTCACCTGGTCGCGCGCTTCGGCCTCGGCGAGGCGGTCCTGGCGGCCGCCCGGCAGGCGAACATCCCGTTCGTGACGACTCTCGCGGCCAAGGGCGTGATCGACGAGTCCGAGCCGCTGTTCCGCGGCACGTACGCGGGGACGATGGTGGACACCGGCGCCTTCGAACAGGTCGCCGGGGCCGACCTCGTGATCGAGCTGGGCGTCGTGCACAGCGATGTCCTCTCCGGCTTCTTCACCCACCGCCAGCCCGATGACCAGGTGATCCAGGTCGGGGCGGAACTGCTGCCCGCGGCGGTCCGGGCCCTCGGGGAGCTGTCCGCGCGACACCGCTTCGCCTCCGTGGCCGCCGCTCCCGCCGCTTGCGTTCCCGCCGCCGTCGTCGATCCGCACGAGCCGCTGACCCAGGACGGGCTCTGGGCGACCGTGCAGGACTGGCTGCCGTCCGGGACCGCCGTACTGGCCGACACCGGGACCTCGTTCTGGGGCGCGGCGTCGCTGCGGCTGCCCGACGACACGGTCATGGTCGGTCAGCCGATCTGGAACTCCATCGGGTACGCGCTGCCCGCCGTGCTCGGGCAGGGCCTGGCCGACCCGGGACGCCGTCCGATCCTGTTCATCGGGGACGGTGCCGCGCAGATGACCGTGCAGGAGCTGAGCACGATCGCGGCGCACGGGCTGACGCCGATCATCGTGCTGCTTAACAACCGGGGCTACACGATCGAGCGGGCGCTGCAGAGCCCCGACGCCGGGTACAACGACGTGGCGTCGTGGGACTGGAGCTACCTGGCGTCGGCGCTGACCGGGGACAAGGTGGAGTACCGGGCCGCCCGGACCGCGGCTGAGCTGCGGCACTCACTGGAGGTCGCGGCGTCGGCGACCGACTCGCTGGTGCTCATCGAGGCGGAACTCGGACGGTACGACGTACCGCCGTTGTTGCGGGTGCTCGCCGAGCGCAACGAGGTTCTCAAGGGGTAGCCGCGGCTGAATCTCCCCTCGGATTAAAAAAGTTAAGATCGACTTGTTGAAAGTTAATACCTGACCGGTCTATAACTTGAGTTATGACAGAGCGGGTGTTGGACTGGCAGGAGCTGACGAACCTGACCAGGGGCCGGCCGTTCGTCGTCGAACGGGTGCGCCTGGCTGACAGCGGCGTCGCCATCGAGGGTGGGTTCGAGCCGCCGCAGTTGGCTCAGCTCAGCGTCGAGGACCAGGTGTTCGTGACGGCGTTCGTGCGGTGCCACGGCTCCATCAAGGAGATGGAGCGGATCTTCGGGGTCAGCTACCCGACGATCAAGTCACGGCTGAATCGGGTTTCTCAGCTGCTCGACTTCGTCGACACCGACCCGGCGCCGCCGCGGTCGGAGGTCATCGACCGGCTGCGGCGCGGCGAGATCACCGCGCAGCAGGCCCTCCAGGAGCTGAACGGCGGTGGCGCGTCATGATGCCGCAGCTGTTCACCGTCCTGGTGCGGCGGCCGGAACACCGGCCGATCCGGATCTGGGTCCCGGTCCTCCCGGTGGCGCTGGTGTTCTCGCCGCTCCTGGTCCTGGCCGCGCTGGTCGCGGTCGTCGCGTGCGTGATCTACCGGATCTCGGTGCCGCTCGCGTTCAGCTCGGGCTGGCGGTTCTTCTGCGCCCTGTCCGGCACCCGGGTCGACGTCCACGAGGGACGCTCGACCGTGCTCGTCAGCATCCGATAGGGGAGCGAAAATCATGAACGAACAGCGCAAGGACATCCTCGACATGCTCGCCGAGGGCAAGATCACCGCGGACGAGGCGGAGCAACTGATCGCCGCCCTCGACCGCGACCGCCCGGCCAACGTGACCCCGTCCGACCTCCGCCCGGCCGGCAAACCGAAATACCTGCGGGTCGAGGTCGACACCATGGAAGGCGGCGAGCCGGGCCGCGTCAACGTCCGCGTCCCGCTCCAGCTGCTGCGGGCCGGCGTCCGGCTGGCCGCGCTGATCCCGCCGCAGGCGCTCGGCAAGGCCAACGAGGAACTCAGCAAGAACGGCATCCCGTTCGACCTGACCCAGCTCAAGCCCGAGCAGCTGGAAGAGCTGGTCGAGCTGCTGGACGACATGACGGTCGAGGTCGACCAGCCCGACGCCAAGGTCCGGGTGTTCTGTGACTGACCCCCTGTCCGTTCCACGGACAGAGCCCCGAGAAGGTGCTGCAACACCCTCCCGAGGCCGCGCCGCGATCCCTCGCGTCGCACAGTTGAACTGCCACCCCGAAGTCTAACGACCCCGAGGGGCTTCGCCCCACCGCGAAGCCCCTCACCCCCGGCCCGCTGCGCGACTCGCGCCAGCCGGCTGGTCCTGAGGGTCGTGTCCGACCCCGGGAAACAACCCTGAGCGCCAGCCGAGCCCCCGCGCCGCCCGATCCAGCGCCGCGGTCCCGCCCTCAGCTGGCGCTCACGGTCGTTGCGGGCCCGAAAAGCAGCCCTGAGCACCAGCCGGGGCCGTGCGTCGCGGCCGGGCCTGGCGTGGCCGGCGGGGCTCGCGGACGGGTACGCGAGGTGCGTTTTCGGTCCGGCCGGCGGCGCGGGTCCGGGTCTCGGCTGGTGCTCATGGCTGTTTTCGAGCTCGAAAACAGCCATGAGCACCAGCCGGGCACCACCAGCCATGAGCACCAGCCGGGCACCACCAGCCGGGCACCACCAGCCGGGCAGTACCGGCCGGGGTGCGCCAGCTGGGCAGCACCAGCCGGGCAGTACCGGCCGGGGTGCGCCAGCTGGGCAGCACCAGCCGGGGTGCGCCAGCTGGGCAGCACCAGCCGGGCAGTGTCAGCCGCGGAGCGCTGGCGGGGGTGCGGCTGGTGCTGGGTGGGAGTGTCCGGGGTGGGGGAGGTGTGGGCGGGTTTTGGTTTGAGCGGGACCACCCACGCAGATCGCCCTTCCGGGCTGAGCGTTCTGGCCGCGCCAGCGGCCTGCTCAGCCCGGAAGGGTCCCCGCGGGAGCGACGGTCCGGACCACAGCGGAGCTAGGACATCATGAATGTGATCTGGATTTTCAGCTGCTCAGGCTGCCGGTGTAGAGCAGGCGGTTGGGGGAGCCGGAGCCGGCGCTGGTGACGACGCCGGTGGTGGCGGCGGCGATGACGGCGGCGTTGACGGTGGCGACCGAGGCGCCGGGGTGGGCGGTGAGGTAGAGGGCGGCGGCGCCGGCGACGTGCGGGGAGGAGAACGAGGTGCCGCTGCCGGTGTAGGTGGCGGTGTTGCTGGTGCGCCAGGCCGAGGTGATGTCGACGCCGGGCGCGAACAGGTCGAGCACGGAACCGTAGTTGGACCAGGAGGCCTTCGCGTCGGTCTTGCCGGTGGCGCCGACCGTCAGCGCCTCGGTGACGCGGGCCGGGGAGCTGGTGCCGGCGTTGGCGCCGGAGTTGCCGGCGGCGATCGCATACGGAATCCCGGCCGTGATCGACCGGCGCACCGCGGCGTCGAGTGTGCTGCTGGTGCCGCCGCCCAGGCTCAGGTTGGCCACGGAGCGACCGGCGACGGCGTGGGCGGTGACCCAGTCGATGCCGGCGATGACGCCCGCCGTGGTGCCCGAGCCGTTGTTGTCCAGCACGCGGACGCCGACCACGTTGGCGCTCTTGGCGACGCCGTACGTACTCCCGACCGCGACCGCCGACACGAACGTCCCGTGCCCGTTGCCGTCCTGCGCGACGCTGTCCCCGTCGACCGCGTCGTAACCGTAGCTCGCCCGGCCGCCGAAGTCCTGGTGCGTGACGGTGATCCCGGTGTCGATCACGTAGACGGTGGTGCCGCTGCTCGGGCCGTAGGTGTAGGTGCCGCTCAGCGGCAACGCCCGCTGGTCGATGCGGTCCAGGCCCCACGGCGCGGAGCTCTGGGTGTCGGTGATCCGCACCGTCTGGTCGGCCTCCACGCTCGCCACCGACGGATCGGCGGCCAGTCGCGCGGCCTGGCGGGCGGTCAGGTGGGCCGTGTAGCCCTCGACGGCGTGCCCGAAGATCCGGTCGACCGTTCCGCCGTAGCGGGCGGCCAGCCGGTCGGCGCGGGCCTTGTCGACGTCGGACGTCAGGGTGACCAGGTAGGTGCCGTCGATCGCGGTGACGCTGTCCGCGTTGAGGACCGTTCCGGTCGCCTCGGCCGCGTAGGCCGGTGACGTCGCCACGACGGCGAGGGTGATGCCGGTGAGGACGGCGGCGGCTTGGTGTCGCATGGTGTTCCTCCCGATTCCGGCGCCGGTGTCGACGCCTGAACATCAGGCTAGGAACCAATTTTTGATTGACGATCAACGATTTATTAGCAGGTCGTCATGGTTCTGATGCCACATTGCAAACGACAATCTTCGATGTACGGCGGGCGCTATGATCCTCGATCGTCCACGCCGGACGATCTACGGGGGGATCGGGTTGAGGCTTCGTGCCTGGTTGAGTGTGGCGGCGGGCGTGCTGCTCGTCGCCGTGATCGCGGTCGTGGTGCGGCCGGATCCGCCGTCGCCCGAGCCGGCCGGGGCGCCGCCCGCGGTGTCGTCGCCGGCGCCGCGACCGGTGCCGTCGGAGCTGTACGCGAGCGACGGCACCACGCTGATCGCCCGTTTCGACACCGGTGACCCGCACGCGGCCTGCGCCGGTTCGGCCTACGGCTTCTACTGCGACTACGTGGCCACGTGGTGGGAGCAGCACAAGGGCCTCACTAGCCTGAGCTCCGGCGGCTACCGGATCGTCGGTTCGCTGGACGTCGCGCTGCAGCGGGTCGCGCAGAAGCGGGCCGGCGGGGTGCTGCCGGAGGCCAGTCCCAAGGCGTTCGCGGCGGCGACGGTGGAGCCGGGTTCGGGGCTGGTCCGGGTGATGGTCGCCGACCGGGTGTTCGGGACGCCGTCCGCGTCGCCGAGCCCGTTCCAGTGGCAGGGGACCGTGCCCGGCCCGATCGGTCAGCCGCTCGCCTCGGAGGGCGGGGCCTACTTCAACGGCGGCATGACGTTCGGGATGTTCACGCTGGTGGCGGCGTTGGAGCAGGGGATGTCGCCGAGCGACACGATCGACACCGAGGCGCGGTTCACGTCGCGGTACCGGACCTGGCCGTCCGACCCGAGCGCCTGCGAGGGCGACCACTGGTGCCCGCGGAACCTCGATGACCCGGCCTACCGGTCGGGGAAGCGGACGATGTGGGAGGGGTTCGGGCACTCGGTGGTGACCTATCTCGTGGCGCTGGAGGAGAAGGTCGGGGCGGACAGGGTCGTGGACGTGGCCCGTCGGCTCGGCATCCGGTTCTACGAGCAGGACGAGAGCATGGCCGGGCCGGACATCGCGCCGAACTGGGGCGCGTTCACGCTCGGGATCTCCCGGACCAGCCCGCTCGACCTGGCCACGGCGTACGCGACGCTGGCCGCCGACGGGAAGCACTGTGAGCCGCTGCCGGTCGTGCGGGTCGTCTCCGCCGACGGGCAGGCCGTGCCCAGCCCCGGCCCGGAGTGCTCCCAGGTGGTGGCGGCCGAGGTGGCCCGCGCGGCGCTGGACGCCGGCCGTTGCGGGGTCGGCGACCGGCCCGCGTCCGGGGATCGGTGCGGATCGGGGAAGGTGCCCGCGGACGCCGTGCGCGGCCTGGTCGGGCGGCCGGTCTCGGGGCAGCTCGGTGTCACCGACCGTCAGTCGGCGGCTCTGGTCGTGGCCGGGCCGCAACTGGTCACGGCCGGGATCGCCGCGGGCGGGTCGAAGCGGCTGCCGACCGGCATCGAGGGGCGCGTGGTGGCGGCGGTGAGCGAGGTCGAGCGGTCCGGTCTGGCGCCGCTGCCGAGCCTCGGCTTCACCCCGCCGGCCTAGGCCGCCCAGTCGGCTGTGGAGTAACGCAGCGTCATCTCGGTCTTGGTCAGCTGCGGCTCGGACGGTGACACGCCGTGCGCGCTGAGGATCGCGGTGAGCCGGGTCGCCACCTCGGGCGCCTGGCCGACCGGGCAGCGCGTGGACAGCTCCAGCACGGTCGAGCCGTCCGGGAAGGCCCACTTCTCGGCGGCCAGCTGACGGTCGAAGCCGGCCGGCTGGAACTTGTGCTTGTGGACCTCGACCGGCCCGAACACGGCCAGCTCGCCGAGGTCGAGGCCGCCGGGCGCGCACGCCGCGAGCAGCCGCCGCTGCGGCTGGGCGAGGAGTTTGGCCAGCGGGCGGCCGGCCGCCCGGGTGCGGGCGACGACGCCGCGGCCCAGGCGCACCTTCAGCGAGCCGGAGCAGACGCGCTGCCCGGGCATCGCGTCGATCTCGACTTCCAGGGTGTTCTGCCGGCGCAGCCATTTCGGCACGGTGTGCGAGTCGATCGGGCGCAGCTTGACGACCGCGTCGTCCGGGCGGTCGCCCAGGTCGCGGATCCGTACGACCAGGCCGTGGCGGTAGAGCGCCAGGTCCGGCGTGTCGAGGAAGAACACCCGGCGGGTCTGCGCGGCGGCGCGCTCGATCTTCAGCGAGCGGCACTGCCGTTCACTCGAGACGACCTTCAGCTCGACGCGTTCGGCCTGGCCGGTGAGTTTGGGCCGGCCCGCCGGGGGCACCCAGTAGCCCCATTTGCCGAGGTTCTTGGCGTGGTGACGGGAGGCGGGTCGCCGGGCGCGCGATGCCGTGAGCTCGTTGCCTTGCACCCTTGACGACTCCCCGTTCCTTTTGCGATCAACTTCCGTTCACCTTCTGGTAACCCTAGCCCATCCCTCCCTCAAGATCACTGTGGTGTTCGTCAACGGGGACGCTGACCTTAGGAAATGCGCCGGCGGACGTCGTCGACGGTGGCCGGGCCGGGCTGCCAGGCGGCCACCCAGGCCGCGTCCGAGGCCGGATTGACGACACCCTCCTCCAGGAACGCGTACCGCCCGTCGAGCACCCGCCGGGCCGCTTTCGCGTCCAGGCTGTCGGTGTTGTCCCAGAGGGCGGCGAACAGCGCCTCGGTGCGGATCCGGGCCTGCCGGCAGAACAGGTCGGCCAGCTCCAGCTCGGGCGCGTTCTGCGACGCGTGGGCGCGCACGCACGCGGCCGACATGGCGAACAGTTCCGCGCCGATGTCCACGATCCGGCCCAGGAAGCCCTGCTTGCGTTCGAGTTTCCCCTGCCAGCGCGACATCGCGTAGAACGTGGAACGGGCCAGTTTGCGGGACGCGCGTTCGACGTACCGCAGATGCGCGGCCAGGGGCCCGAACCGGCCGAACTCGGCCGGATTCTGCCCGCGGCCGACCGCGAGCGTCGGCAGCCATGTCGCGTAGAACTTCCCGGCGCGCGCACCGGCCCGGGCCTTGGTGGCCAGGCCGGCGTCGGGGTCGATGATGTCGCCGGCCACCGACAGGTGCGCGTCCACCGCCTCCCGGGCGATCAGCAGGTGCATGATCTCGGTCGAGCCCTCGAAGATCCGGTTGATCCGCATGTCGCGCAGCATCTGCTCGGCCTCGGCGGTGCGCTCGCCGCGCGCCCGCAGCGAGTCGTTGGTCTCGTAGCCGCGCCCGCCCCGGATCTGGATCAGCTCGTCGGCGATCTTCCAGCCCATCTCGCTGGCGAACAGTTTCACCAGCGCCGCCTCGATCCGGATGTCGTTGCGCGCGTCGTCGGCGATCAGGCAACAGAGATCGAGCATCGATTCCATCGCGTACGTCGTAGCCGCGATGAACGAGATCTTGGCCGCGACCGCCTCGTGGGCGCCGACCGGCCGCCCCCACTGCACGCGATCGGCCGACCATTCGCGGGCGATCGCCAGCGCCCGCTTGCCCGCGCCCACGCACATCGCCGGCAGTGACAGCCGTCCGGTGTTCAGCGTGGTCAGCGCGATGCGCAGCCCCTTGCCGAGGCCGCCGATCACGTTCTCGGCCGGCACGAACACGTCGTGGAAGCGGGTCACGCTGTTCTCCAGGCCGCGCAGCCCGAGGAACGCGTTGCGCCGCTCGACGGTGATGCCGGGGGAGTCGCCCTCGACGACGAACGCGGTGATCCCCTTCTCGGGCACGCGCGCCATCACCACCAGCAGCGTCGCCACCGTGCCGTTGGTCGCCCACAGTTTCACGCCGTTGAGCCGGAAACCCCCGTCGACCGGCTCGGCGACGGTGCCGAGCCGCGCCGGGTCCGACCCGACGTCCGGCTCGGTGAGCAGGAACGCGGAAACCTCCCCACCGGCCAGACGAGGCAGAAACGCCTGCTTCTGTACGGCGGAGCCGAACAGTTTCAGCGGCTGGGGCACCCCGATCGACTGATGGGCCGAGAGCAGCGCGGCGGTCGAGGCGCTCACGGAGCCGATCATCGTCAGCGCCTTGCAGTAGTGCAGGTTGGACAGGCCGAGCCCGCCGTACTCCTTGTCGATCTTCATGCCGAACGCCCCGAGCCGCGCCAGCTCCCGGAACGCCTCGTCGGGGATGCGGGCGTCGCGCTCGATCTGCTCGCCGTCGAGGTCGTCACGCACGTACGCGCGAAGTTTGTGCAGGAAATCGTCGGCGTCGGGGCTCTGCGGCGCCTGGGGCCACGGATCGATCAGGTCCAGGCGGAACTTGCCGAGGAAGAGTTCCTTCCCGAAGCTCGGTTTTCGCCACTCGGACTCGCGGGCGGCCTCGGCCACCTGGCGGGCCTGCTTCTCCGAGACGTCTGCCGGTTTCCCGTGCGTCGTGGTCATCGGTTCACACCCCTCCGACGTCGGACGTGCCTTGGCCGTGACGCTACGCCGGGGTGTTACCGGGTGGTAGCCCTCAGCAATGATCGACAGTCGTCGGTCAGGGCAGCCGGACGCGGACCTGGACCGGTAGGTGGTCGCTCGGGTACTGCCCGTGGTCGCGGTAGGTGTTCATCAGGATCGCCGACGCGGTGACGTCCGGCGTGGTGAGGATCCAGTCGTCGCGCTCGCCGTCCGGGACCAGGGCTTGATAGTTGTGGATGGTCGCCCAGGCCGGCCCGCGGATCGGCGCGGTCGTCCACGTGTCGCGCAGCCCGGCCCGGCCGGTCAGCAGCCGATGGACCTGGCTGGTCCCGTCGCCCGGGCTGTTGAAGTCCCCGGTCAGCACCACCGGCAGCTTCTCGAACCCGGCCAGCGTCGTCATGATCAGCTCGGCGGCGTGGCGGCGGGCGTTCTCGCTGACGTTGTCCAGGTGGGTGTTGACGGCGAAGAACCGGTGCCCGCTCGACCGGTCGGTGAACAGCGCCCAGGTCACCATGCGCACGTGCGCCGAACCCCAGCTGATCGACCCCGGGACCTGCGGTGTCGCGGAGAGCCAGAAGTCCCCCGACCGCAGCACGCGCAGCCGGGCCGTGTTGTAGAAGATCGCCATGTGCTCGCCGTTGTCGCCACCCTCACGGCCGAGCCCGAAGTGCGCGTAGCCCTCGCCCAGGTCGGCGGCCACGTCCCGTACCTGATCGGGAAGCCCCTCCTGGGTGCCGATCAGATCCGGTTGTTCCAGCGTGAGCAACGTCCGCATCACCGGACGGCGCTGCGCCCACGTGTTCGCGCCCGCACTGCCGGCATACCGCAGGTTGAACGTCATCACGTCCAGATCGGACGGCCGCGCGGGCCCGGCCAGCACCTCCATCGCGGACATCGGCGGCCCGAACACGGGCGACGGCGGCCCGGCCGCACCGGCCGGTGGCGGCGGCCCGGTCGACGGCGGGACCACGTCGCCGCCCACGCCGGGAACACAGGCCAGCACGAGCACCAGAAGACCGAGCGAACGTGCTGCCCGGACGTGATTCGGCACGCCCGGACCATAGCAACCGCGCCTGTGTCGGCAGTCGACTCGGTGTCCGTCATCCGGCTCGGGCCCGCTGTCGACCCGGAACCGCGGGGCCGGGGCGGAGCGGGTCAGCCCGTCAGCCGGGCGGCGACCGCGTCCAGCAACAGGTCCAAAGCCGACGGATAGGCGCTGCGCACCATCTCGGCGGCCAGCAGGGGAGCCGCCGCCGCGATGTTCGGGTGCGAGGCCGCCGGCAGGTGCCCGTACGTCGATCGCCAGACCTCGTCCTCGGCCCGCAGGGCCGCGTTCGGCAGCGCCAGCGACGCCGCGTCCAGGGCGGCGAAGGCCAGGGTCTGGTCGATGAACGCGTGATAGACCCGCACCGCCTCGCCCACCGGCAGCCCCGCCGCCCGCAGCACCCCGAGCACGGCCTCGTCGGCCGCGAGTTCGTTGGCCCGCCCGGTCACCCGGCTGGTCGTCAGGACCGCGGCCTGCGGATGGGCCACGTAGGCCGCATGGATCCGCATCCCGAGCCGCCGCAGGTCGTCGCGCCAGGAGTCGCTGGGCCGCCACCCGTCGAGCGCCTGCCCGATGAGTGTGTCCCCGATCGCCAATGTCAGGTCGTCCATGCCGCGGAAATATCGATAGAGCGCACTGGGGTCGCAGTCCAGCGCGAGCCCCAGCCGGCGGGCGCTCAGACCGGTGCTCCCGTGCTCTCTGAGCAGGCGTAACGCCGTATCGATGATCAGATGTTCGGACAGCACCCGGCCGCTGCGGGTGGGCCGGCGACGGCGCCGTTTCTCCTCGCTGACCACTGCCTTCGGCATCGCTCACCTCGAACTTCTTATGCCAACACAGTTGACCTTACGCCCCGGAAGAAAGTTTGATCTGTGCGGGGCCCCGGAAAGTTTTGTCGTGAAAGGCAATGAAAGGAGCAGGTCATGCGTGTCCTGCTGGTGGGTGCGGGCGGCGTCGGCACGGCGATCACCCGGATCGCGGCGCGGCGGCCGTTCTTCGACGAGATGGTGGTGGCCGACTACGACCTGGGCCGGGCCCAGGCCGCGGTGGCGTCGGTCGGTGACCCCCGCTTCCGGGCCGAGCGGGTGGACGCGTCCGACCCGGCGGCCGTCGTCGCGCTGCTCGGCCGGTCCGGCTGTGACGTGCTGCTCAACGCGACCGACCCGCGCTTCGTGGTGTCGCTGTTCGAGGCGGCGCAGGAAGCCGGGGTGACCTACCTGGACATGGCGATGTCACTGTCCCGGCCGCACCCGGACGCGCCGTACTCCAAGACCGGCGTGAAGCTGGGCGACGCCCAGTTCGCCGAGCAGACCGTGTGGGAGAGCAAGGGCGCGCTGGCCCTGGTCGGCATGGGCGTCGAGCCGGGGCTGTCGGACGTGTTCGCCCGCTACGCGGCCGACGAACTGTTCGACGAGATCGACGAGATCGGCGTACGTGACGGTGGGAATCTGACCGTCGACGGTTACGAGTTCGCGCCGTCGTTCAACATCTGGACGACGATCGAGGAGTGCCTGAACCCGCCGGTGGTGTGGGAGGCCGGCCGTGGCTGGTTCACCACGGCGCCGTTCAGCGAGCCCGAGGTGTTCGACTTCCCCGAGGGGATCGGCCCGGTGCAGTGCGTCAACGTGGAGCACGAGGAGGTGCTGCTCATCCCGCGCTGGGTGGGCGCGCGCCGGGTGACGTTCAAGTACGGGCTGGGCGAGGACTTCATCCGTACGCTCCGGACCCTGCACCAGATCGGACTCGACAAGACCGACGGGGTGATCGTGCCCGGCCCGAACGGCCCGGTGACCGTCTCCCCGCGGGACGTGGTCGCGGCCAGCCTGCCCGACCCGGCCCAGCTGGGCGAGCGGATGCGCGGCAAGACGTGCGCCGGCACCTGGGTGCGCGGCGCCAAGGACGGCGCACCGCGCGAGGTCTACCTCTACCACGTGGTCGACAACGAGTGGTCGATGAAGGAGTACGGCAGTCAGGCCGTGGTCTGGCAGACCGCGATCAACCCGGTCGTCGCCTGCGAGTTGCTCGCGACCGGGGTGTGGACCGGCGCCGGCGTGCTCGGCCCGGAGGCGTTCCCGCCGCGGCCGTTCCTCGACCTGCTCACCGAGTACGGCTCGCCGTGGGCCATGCGGGAGCAGAACGCATTGATCGCTGCCTGATGTTGGTGGCAGGATCACGGCATGAGGCGGCGTTCCTTGGCCGACGTCTTCAGCCGGCGTTACGACGAATTCTTCCGTGACCGCACCCCGATTCCCTTCGAGATCCTGACTCGCGAGGGCAAGACGCTCTCGTACGGTGTCAGCGAGTCCACTCCGTCCAGATTCTGCTTCGTGGTCCGCGACGACGCGGGCCACGACGCACTGGCGTCGCTCGATCAGCTGCAGGTCGCGGTGGCGTACCTGCGAGGGCATCTCGACGTCGAGGGTGACCTCGGCGCCGCACTGAACATGCGCAGGTTCTTCTCCGACATCCATCCCGTCGCGTTCGTGGGCCGGTGGGCGCCGTCGTTGTGGCACGGCAAGACCGACCACGACCGGCGCGCCATCTCGCAGCACTACGACGAGGAGTCCGACTTCTTCCTCACCTTCCTCGACGAGCGGCACCGCTGTTACACCCAGGGGGTCTTCGCCGGCGACGACGAGCCGCTGGAGGACGCGGTCACCCGCAAGCTCGACATCGCCCTGGACGACCTCGGGGTGAAACCGGGTGACCGGGTCCTCGAGGTCGGCGGTGGCTGGGGCGCGTTCTCCGAGCACGCCGCCCGCCGGGGCATCGACGTCACCACGGTCACCCTGGCCGTGGAGTCCGAGAAGTTCCTGAACGAGCTGTTCACGCGGGAGAAGCTGCCGGTCACCGTGGTGCGCGAGCACATCTTCAGGTACGAGTCGCCCGAGGCGTTCGACGCGATCGTCAACATGGGCGTGACCGAGCACCTGCCCGACTACGCGACGACCCTGAAGACGTACGCGCGACTGCTCAAGCCCGGCGGACGCGTCTATCTCGACGCGCTCGCGATGCGGCGCAAGCACACCGCGTCGACGTTCTTCAAGCAGTACGTGTATCCGGGCCGCTCGGCACCGCTGCTGCTCCACCAGTATCTGCACCAGGTCGCCCGCTCGCCGTTCGACCTGCTCAGCGTCCAGGACGACCGGCACAACTACTACCTGACGTGCCGGGAGTGGGCGAAACGCCTGGACTCCCGGCGCGAGGAGATCGTGGCCCGCTGGGGCGAGGAGCTCTATCGGCGCTTCCGGATCTTCCTGTGGGGGTCGGCGTCCGGATTCGACACCCGGCTGGTGCAGGCGTACCGCTGGACGTTGCAGTACAACCCCGGCACCACGGCCTGACCGGAACTGATCGAGGCCGGCCCGCACCCGGACGGGTCATGTGTGACCACGTCGTGGGGTGTGGGCCGGTCCGGTCGCGTACTGTCGGGGCCAGCCGTTCTGTGCCCGGGCGCGGCCCTCATGACAGGAGCGTGCCGTGCCGAGGCTTTCCGGAACTTCGCTTGCCCGTTTTCTCACCTCCGGTTCCGGCGACTACGACGGCCTGCGGCTCGTGCGCTTACCGTTCGTGCCGGAGCTGCGTCTCTACCTGGCCGACGACGCGATCGTGCTCCAGGCGCGCCTGGAGATCGAGGCTGATACGACGTTCCACCCGTTCTGGACGAACGCGTGGGCCGGCGGCCAGGCCCTCGCCCGATATCTGCTGGATCATCCCGACCTGGTGGCCGGTCGCCGGGTGCTCGACGTGGCGTGCGGCGGCGGTGTGGCCGGGATCGCCGCGGCCCGGGCCGGGGCGGGTGCGGTGACGGCCAACGACATCGATCCGTACGCGTGCGCCGCCGCGGCCATGAACGCCGACGTCAACGCCGTGAACCTGCGCCTGCTCGAAGGTGATCTGCTCGGCGGTGACGGCGGGGACGCCGAGGTGGTTCTGGTCGGGGACGCCTTCTACGACCGTGACCTGGCGACCCGGATGACCGGTTTCCTGCGCCGGGCGACCGCGCGCGGCGCGACGGTCCTGGTCGGAGACCCGGGACGGGGTCACGTGCCCGAACAGTGGCTGCAGGTGTTGCGCAGTTATCGCATCACCGGACTCGGTGCCGCCGAGGACTCGGGGATCACCGAGGTTTCCGTCCTCGGGTCCGTTCGTTGACCCCGCGTCGTGCTACGGTGACGGCGTTGCAGGTTCTAGTTTCCTGAGACGTACTTCAAACGCCTGATGGGCATCTCGGCCCGCCAGGCGTTTTTTGTTTGTCGAACCTCAACGATCACGTGTCGAATCAGCAGGGAGAGATCATGGCCACCGGCACCGTCAAGTGGTTCAACAGCGACAAGGGCTTCGGCTTCATCACCCAGGACGACGGCGGCCCGGACGTGTTCGCGCACTTCTCCGCGATCGCGACCTCCGGCTTCCGCAGCCTTGAGGAGAACCAGCGGGTGGAGTTCCAGGTCACCCAGGGCCAGAAGGGCCTCCAGGCGGAGAACATCCGCCCGCTCTGAGATGAAAAACTGGCCGGCGACCCGGTTCGGGTTGCCGGCCTAGGTGGCGGCCGATCGGCCACGGTTGAGATCCGCTACAACAGCGTGAGCTCCCGGGGCGGTCGGCCGCCTTCCTGCACGGTGCCTGACCTAGTCGTTGCTGATGCCGGTCATCTCGTCCCGGGGGACTACCTTCACGCGCTTGCGGCCCTGCGCCTCGCCGAGCGCGACCTCGTGGGCGTCCAGCTTCTGCCAGCCCGCCCACGTGGTGTACGGGATCCCGCGCTGCTCGAGGTAGGAGATCACCTCGGCCGGGTCGTGCTGCGGCGCCTGGGTCAGCTTGTCCAGGTCGGCCAGCAGGCTGGTGACGGTCTCGCCCGAGCAGCCCTTGGTGTGACCGATAAGGCCCACCGGACCGCGCTTGATCCAGCCGGCCACGTACATGCCCGGGATGTGCTCGCCGTCGAGGTCCAGGACCCGTCCGGCCGCGTGCGGGATGGTGCCGGTCTTGGTGTCGAACGGCAGGTCCGGCAGCGCGCTGCTCAGGTAGCCGACGGCCCGGTAGACGGCCTGCACGTTCCAGTCGGTGAACTCGCCGGTGCCGCGGACCCAGCCGTCACCGGTCAGCTCCTGCGTCTCGGTGCGCAGGCCGACGACCTTGCCGTCCTCGCCCAGCACCTCGACCGGGGCCTGCAGGAAGTACAGGTGCAGGCGGCGCGGCCGGTCCCGCGGGTCGCGCACGGCCCAGTTCTGCAGGATGTCCACGCACATCTTGACGTGCCGGGTCTGGCGCATCGCCTCCAGGCTGCCCTCGTCGAACTCGATGCCCTCGGGGTGCACGATGACCTCGACGTTGGGCGAGTGGTCGAGCTCGCGCAGCTCCTGCGGGGTGAACTTGACCTGGGCCGGGCCGCGCCGGGAGAACAGGTGCACGTCGGTGACCGGGCTCTGCTTGAGCGCCTGGTAGACGTTGTCCGGGATCTCGGTGACGAGCAGCTCGTCGGCGGTCTTGGCCAGGATCCGGGCGACGTCGATGGCGACGTTGCCGGCGCCGATCACGGCGACCTCGGTGGCCTCCAGGGGCCACTCGCGGGACACGTCCGGGTGGCCGTTGTACCAGGACGCGAAGTCGGCGCCGCCGAAGCTGCCCTGCAGGTCGATGCCGGGGATGTCCAGGGCCCGGTCCTTCTCGGCGCCGGTCGAGATGATCGTGGCGTCGTAGAAGCGGCTCAGCTCCTCCGGCTTGACGTCGACGCCGTACGCGACGTTGCCGATGAACCGGATGCGCGGGTTGTCGAGGACCCGGAACAGCGCGTTGATGATCTCCTTGATCCGCGGGTGGTCGGGGGCCACGCCGTAGCGGATCAGGCCGTAGGGGGTGGGCAGCTTGTCGAGGATGTCGACGGTGACGTCCGGGTTGGCTTTGATGAGGTGGTCGGCGGCGTAGATGCCGGCCGGGCCGGCTCCGATGACGGCAACCCTCAGGGGGCGGTCCATGGCGCTTCCCTCACACTCAACTCGTAGCGACGAATCCAGCCCAAGCCAAGATCGACCTCCGGGCGAAGACGAACTGTAAAACTTCAACCTAGGTTCAGATCAAGTTTCGTCTTACCTGCCGGAAACCTGCCTGGGAGCTGTTTTCGCAGCTAGATGGCCTGATAAGGCTCACCTAACTTCTACGGAGGGTGAGGCGTTTCACGATTCTCTGTCCCCCGGAAGGACAGCGGTCTCGTTGTAGAAGCGCTTGATCTTGAGAACGGCCGCCTCGAACCCGTCGAGATCCATCGGCTTGGTCACGAACGCGTTGGCGTGCCGCGTGTAGCTCGCGGTGATGTCCGGCAGCGCGGTCGACGTGGTCAGCACCACCACCGGGATGCTCTTGAGCTGCTCGTCGTTCTTCACCTCGGCCAGGACCTCGTGTCCGCTCATCCGTGGCATGTTCAGGTCCAGCAGGATCAGGTCCGGCCGGTTGGCGTCGGTGTAGCGGCCCTGCCGGCGCAGGTACTCGATCGCCTCGCTGCCGTCGGCGACCCGGTGCACCGCCGGTGGGGGCGAGGCGGCCATCAGCGCTTCCTCGATCATCAGGGTGTCGGCGTCGTCGTCGTCGACGATCAGGACATCCAGGACGCGCTCGGTGTTTGCCATCGCGCAAATATATGGCACCCCTATCGAGCCGGTGGGGCGGCGTGCCGGAACGGGCCGCTCAGCGCCGCCCACTGCAGCAGCATGATCGTCTTGGCGTCGGCGATCTCGCCGCTCTCGATCTGCTTCAGGGTCTCGGCGAACGGCAGCTCGACCGCCGCGATGTCCTCCCCGTCGTCGGCCAGCCCACCGCCCGGCCCGACCCGGGACTCGGCCGTGTAGGGCGCCGCGAAACAGTGAACCCTTTCGGTCACCGAGCCCGGACTGGTCCATACCGCGAAAACCGGCTCCAGCTCACCGATCACCACGCCCAGCTCCTCGCTCGCCTCGCGCCGGATCGCCGCCGCCGGGTCGTCCCCGTCCAGCAGCCCGGCCGCCGTCTCCAGGAACATGCCGTCGGGGTGGCCGTTCACGTACACCGGATAGCGGAACTGCCGCGTGAGCAGCACCGTCTCCCGCTCCACGTCGTAGAGCAGGACGGTCGCGCCGTCGCCCCGGTCGTAGGTCTCCCGCTGCTCCCGGCCGACCGTGCCGTCCCGGCGCCGGAAGTCGTAGGTCGTCCGTCGCAGCACGTGCCACGCGGTCGCCAGCAGCTCCACGTCGAGAACGGTCACATCCGGATTGCCGGTGAGCTCGCGCCCGGCCTGGTCGAGGCCGGTGCGCCCCCGCGCGTCAGGGATGTCGATACCGGGTCGTGAGGTCATGGCGCTAATGTAGGCGAGAAAACGCGCAAGAGTCGACAGCAATGAGGAGAAACACGGATGCTGGCCGCGGAGCGTCGCGACGTCCTGCTGTCCCGCCTGCAGACCGACGGCAAAGTGATCGCCAAGGAGATCGCCGGCTCCCTCGGCGTCACCGAGGACATGATCCGCCGCGACCTGCGCGAACTCGCCGCCGCCGGCCTCTGCCAGCGCGTCTACGGCGGCGCGCTGCCGGTCTCACCGGCCGTCGCCGACTACGCCACGCGCACGACGGTCGCGATCGCCGGCAAGGAACGCGTCGCCGCCGCGGCCGCCGCGCTGATCCGCCCCGGCGCCACGGTCCTGCTCGACGGCGGCACCACCGCCCTGGCCGTCACTGCCGCCCTCCCGCCGGCCCTGACCGCCACGATCGTCACGCACAGTCCCACCGTCGCCGCCGCGCTCGTCGCCCACCCCACGGTCGACGTCTACGTCCTGGGCGGCCGTCTCTTCAAGCACTCGGCCGTGACCTGCGGCGCCGCGACCGCCGAAGCCGCCCGGGGCATCACCGCCGACATCTTCCTGCTCGGCGTGACCGGGGTGCACCACGAGGCCGGCCTCACCACCGGTGACGCCGACGAGGCCGCGATGAAACGAACCCTGGCCGGCCGGGCCGCGGAAACCTACGTGCTGGCCAGCGCCGAGAAGATCGGTACCGCTTCGCCCTTCACGGTCCTGCCGCCCAGCGCGATCACCGGCCTCGTCACCGACGCCGACCCGGCTCACCCCACGTTGCGGGCCCTGCACTCGGCCGGCGTCGCCATCATCCCAGCTTAAGATCAAATTCATTTTTGCCTATCTCTGCGGGGGTACAGACCGTCGCTCCCGCGGGGACCCTTCCGACCCTCGCAGGGCGCTGGCGCGCCCAGAACGCGAGGCCCGCAAGGGCGACGTGATCGGTTGGTCGCGGTCAAACCACAAAACCCCGTAACCAGGTCTCAGCCCTCTTCCGGTCCGCGGGCGGCCCCGGCCGGCGCAACAAACTCGCCCGCATCCGAACCGTGCGCCCCGCCCGCGAGCCCGCCGCCACTCGCTCTCGAGGGTGTCCCCGGCCCCGAGGGACCCGCGAGAAGCGCCCGCCGCGGTCGCTGGGTGGGGTGGTGTGACCGTGCGGTGGGGGTGGGCCGGGTGGTCGTTATGCTGGCGCGGAGCTGGTTACGGGGGCGGGGGACCGGGTGTGATGCGCACGACCGTGCAGGACGTCGCGCGTGAGGCCGGCGTCTCGGTGTCGACCGTTTCGCGGGCGCTGACCGGCGGCACCGTGAGCGCCGCGACCCGGGAGACCGTGGTGGAGGCGGCCACCCGGCTGGGCTATCGGGTGAACCGGGCGGCCCGGGGACTGATCACCGGCCGTACGGGAAATCTGGGGTTGATCGTCCCTGATCTTCGCAATCCGTTCTTCGCGGACGTGGCCAAGGGCGTGAGCGCGCGGGCGCGGGCCGTCGACTGCGGCGTCTTCATCACGGACACGGACGAGGATCCGGTCGCCGAGCTGGAGGCGATCGCCACGCTCGGGCGCAACACGGACGGGTTGTTGCTGTGCTCGCCGCGGGCGTCCGACGCGGAGATCCTGGCCGCCGCCGACCCGGAGACCACGGTGCTGCTGCACCGGCAGGTGCCCGGAATGTCGTCGGTGGTCGCGGACATCGCCGACGGGATCCGGCAGGCCGTCGGGCATCTGCGGGCACTCGGGCACACCGAGATCGCCTACGTCTCGGGCCCGGAAGGGTCGTGGGCGACCCGGCAGCGGGTCGAGGCGCTGGCCGGTCTGTCGATACTGGCGCTCGGATCGGTGTCGCCGACCTTCGACGGCGGGCTCCTCGCCGGTGACCTGGTGCTGGCCAGTCCGGCGACGGCCGTGCTGGCCTACAACGACCTGGTCGCGCTCGGGTTGCTGCACCGGCTGGCCGCGCGCGGCGCCTCGGTGCCGGGGCGGGTCAGCGTGGTCGGGTTCGACGACGTGAGCCTGGCCGCGATGACCCATCCGCCGCTGACCAGTGTCTCCGTGCCGAAGGACCGGGCCGGGGCGGTCGGGCTGGATCTGCTGCTGGGCCGGACCGGGGTGGCCGTCGGCGAGGTGGTCCTGCCGACGAGCCTGGTCGTCCGAGCCTCGTCCGGCGTGGCCCCCACTTGATCTTTTCGAACCGCTAGCATCGCCCGGTGCGAAATCGACGGGGACTGGTGGCCGGGCTGTTGACCCTGCTCATGGTGGGTGCGTGCTCCTCCACGGACAAGGGTGAGGATCCGGTCGATTTCGTCGCCGCGCCCGCCTCGGCCGCCGCCGAGGCCCCGGCCGGGTCGGCGTCGGCCTCGACGGTCCCGTCCGCCGCGCCGTCCGCGTCGGTGACGCCGACTCCGAAGAAGACGGTCAAGGAGACGTTCCTCCCCAAACCCGGCAACGCCGCGGGCAAAGCCACCGTCCCGTCGGCGGCAAAACCCGTTAAAACCGGCAAACCGGACCGCACGGTCGGCACCGGCACCCCGGCCAGCTGCACCTCCGCCGCGGTCGTGAAAGCGGTCGCGGCCGGCGGCATCATCACGTTCGACTGCGGCCCGGCGCCGGTCACGATCACCATGACGGCCACCGCCAAGGTGAAGAACGCGCACACCACGCTGGTGCTCGACGGCGGCAACAAGGTCACGCTCAGCGGTGGCGGCAAACGCCGGATCCTCTACATGAACACGTGTGACCAGGCGCAGGGCTGGACCACCTCGCACTGCCAGGACCAGGACACACCCCGCCTGACCGTCCAGAACATGGCGTTCACCGGCGGCAACAGCACCGGCGAGGCCACCGAGGGCGGCGGCGGTGGCGCGATCTTCGTCCGCGGCGGCCACCTCAAGGTGGTCAATGCGAGATTCACCGACAACAAATGCGAGCGTACGGGCCCGGACCTGGGCGGCGCGGCGATCCGCGTCCTGGACCAGGGCGGCGACACGCCGGTCTACGTCGTCGGTAGCACGTTCACCGGCGGGGTGTGCTCCAACGGTTCCGCGCTCAGCAGCATCGGCGTGTCCTGGACGGTCCTGAACAGCTACTTCTCCGGCAACTCGGCGGTCGGCAAGGGCGCCAACCCGGCACGTTCGGGCACCCCGGGCGGGGGCAGCGGCGGCGCCATCTACAACGACGGCAACAAGATGACGCTGACCGTGGACGGCACGATCATCGAGGGCAACAAGGCCGTCGAGGGCGGCGGCGCGATCTTCTTCGTCAGCAACGACCGCACCGGGACCGTGGTCATCCGCAACTCGAAACTGCGGAAGAACCCGAGTGCCGGCTTCGAGACGGCCGGGCTGCCCGGCATCTTCTACCTGGGCGCGGGCAACCCGAAGGTCAGCGGTTCCAGCCTGTCCTGAGGTTCAGGCCGGGGCGGATCCGCTGCGCCGGAGCACCTCGGCGGCGGCATCGGCGACCCACTGATCGGGGTCGCCGGTCACGGCCGGCAGGGCGTCGAGCGGCTCACCGAGCAGCCCGATCCCGCGCACGGCCCCGGCCCGGACCGTCGAGTCGGTGTCGGCGAGCAGCTCCCGCAGCGCGGCGGCGGCCGCCGGCACTCGATCGGACCCCTTGGCCATGCGGCCGATCGCCTCACCCACCGCCGACCGGGCGTGCACGTGGAAGTTCACCTCGCCCAGCATCGCGATCAGATGGTCGACCACACTGGGCGGCGACGACCAGGCCAGCAGCAGCACGGCCTCCCGCTGAACCCACCCGTCCGGATCGTGCAGCGCCGCCACCACGATCTGATAGACCTCCGGGTTGTCCGCCACGGTCGGCAGCGACCCGAGCGCGGCGAACCGGACCCACGGATCCGGGTCGGCCAGCCCCGCGCGCACCACTCCCAGGTCGGACGGCTCGAAGACGTACTCGAGCACGCGCAGCGCGGCCCGGCGAACCGGCTGGTCAGGATCGGTCACCCGGGCCAGGATGGTCGCCCGGGCGCTGTCCCGGCCGGCTCGCGCCGCGGTGCCCAGCGCCCGGGTCAGCGTGTCCAGGTCGTCCACGCCGTCGTGGCGCAGCTCCTCCGTGTACACGTCCAGGAGCAGCGGGAACGACTCGACCGCGTCCAGCCCGGCCAGGACGAGGGCCATCAGGTCACGGCCGAGCCCGTTGCGCCGGGCGACGTCGCGTTCCAGGGCCTCCCGGGCCGGCCCGACCACCGACCGGTCACCGGACGCGACCAGCTCCCGGACGAGGTCGTAGTAGTCCAGGTCCAGATTGCCGCCGGCGGCCTCGCGGATATCGGCGAACGTCATTCCGTCATTATCAGGTCACCGCGCCCAGTTGCCAGGGCACGAATTCGTCGCGGCCCAGGTCCAGATCCTCGCTCGCGGTTACCCGGCCCGACGCCACGGCCAGGATCGTCTCGAAGATGTCCTCGCCCACGGCCGTGATCGTGGTGTCCCCGGTGACGATGCCGCCCGCGTCGAGATCCATGTCGTCCCGCATCCGCCCGAAGATCTCCGAGTTCGTGGCGATCTTGATGACCGGGGCCGGTTTGCCGCCCAGGACCGAGCCGCGCCCGGTGGTGAAACAGACGACCGTCGCCCCGCCCGCGACCAGGCCGGTCACCGACACCGGGTCGTACCCGGGCGTGTCCATGAACGCGAAACCGGGCTCGGTGATCCGCTCGGCGTACTCGTACACCGCGGACAGCGGGGCCGCGCCGCCCTTGGCCACCGCCCCGAGCGACTTCTCCAGGATCGTGGTCAGCCCGCCCGCCTTGTTGCCCGGCGACGGATTGTTGTCCAGGGTGCCGCCGCCGGCCTCCACATACTTGTGCCACCAGGCGATCCGGTCCAGCAGCCGCTGCCCGACCTCCCGGCTGACCGCGCGCCGGGTCAACAGGTGCTCGGCGCCGAACACCTCGGGCGTCTCGGCCAGCACCGACCGGCCGCCCTGAGCGACCAGCAGATCGGAGGCGTGCCCGAGGGCCGGGTTGGCGGTGATCCCCGAATAGCCGTCGGAACCGCCGCAGTTCAGCCCCAGGATCAGCTCGGACGCCGGAACGGTCTCCCGCCGGCGCTCGTTCAGCCGGTCCAGCATGCCCCGGACCACCGTCGTGCCCGCGCGGACGGTGGCGCGGATCCCGCCGGTGTCCTGGATGGTCATCCGCTCGATGAGCGTGTCGGCCGGCGCGTCCAGATCGGCGAGCAGTGTCTCCACGCCGAGCATCTCGCAGCCGAGACCAAGAACGATCAGGCCGCCGATGTTCGGATGAGTTGCGAACCCCCGCAGGGTCCGCCGCAGGATCTGCCCGCCCTCACTGGCCGGGACCATCCCGCAACCCGAGTCGTGGGCGAGCGCGACCACGCCGTCCACCTGCGGATACATGTCCATGACGGGCCCGCGGAACTGGTCGGCGATCATCCGGGCGGTCGAGGCCGAACAGTTGACCGAGGTGACGATGCCGACGAAGTTGCGCGTGCCGACCCGGCCGTCAGCCCGGCGAAACCCTTCGAAGGTACGGGTCGTCGCCGCCGGCGGGATCGTGACCAGCCCGGTCCCGAACTCGTAGTCGTGCTCGACCGCGTCCATCCCGAGGTTCTGCGCGTGCACGTGCTCCCCGGCCCGGACGGGAGCGGTCGCCCGGCCGATCACCTGTCCGTACTTGTGGATCTGGGCCCCCGTGGCCAGATCCCGCAGAGCGATCTTGTGCCCGCGCGGCACCGCCCCCGCCACAATCAGCCCGCCGCCGTCGTGCCGCAGCACCCGCCCCTCGGCCAGATCCTCGGTCGCGACGGCCACGTCATCGCCGTCCCGCAGCAGCAGCGCCACTTCCCGCAGCTCAGCGGTCTCGGCACGATCCACCATGAGGCGCCCCTACGATCCGTCGGAATTTCCTGGAAACGTTTGCAACGCCATCCTGACACGCCCGCCACACCCCTGAAAACCCATCCCACCCCCGCAAGCCCACACCCCCCACCCCGCCCACGCCTCCTGTCCGCCCGGCCCGCCGGCCCGCGTCGACCGCCCGGCCCTCGGCCCGCGCAGCCCGCCCGGCCAGCCCGACCCGCCCGGCCAGCCGGCCTCGCGCCGCACGTGCTCGGCTCCGGCCCTGCGCGGCTGGTCCTCAGGGGCCTCAACCTCCGCGAGACACCCCTGCACACCAGCCGAGAAGCGTGGCGCGCGGCTGGTCGCGAGGTCGCGTCGCCGCGAGGCGCGAGGCGCAAGGCGCAAGGCGCAAGGCGCGGTGCCGGGTTTCCGGCTGGTGCTGAGGGCTGTCTCATCATCGGCGAGGCAGCCCTGGACGCCAGCTGAGCGCGGTCGGCTGGTCGTGAGGGTTGTGCCAGGGGTGTTGAGGCAGCCCTGAACGCCAGCCGAGGAGCGCGGCGGGCGGCGGGTGGTCGCGAGGTCGCGTCGCCGCGAGGCGGGAGGCGGGGGGCGCGGGGCGCGGGGCGCGGGGCGCGGGGCGCGGGGCGCGGGGCGCGGGGCGCGGGGCGCGGGGCGCGGGGCGCGGTGCGCGGGGCGCGGTGCGCGGTGCGCGGTGCGCGGTGCGCGGTGCGCGGGGCGCGGTGCCGGGTTTCCGGCTGGTGCTGAGGGTTGTCTCACCGTCGGCGAGGCAGCCCTGGACGCCAGCTGAGCGCGGTCGGCTGGTGGTGAGGGTTGTGCCAGGGGTGTTGAGGCAGCCCTGAACGCCGGCCGAGGAGCGTGGCGCGCGGCTGGGCGGTAGGGGCGTGGTCTTGGCGGGAAGGCGCCGAGAGGGAGGGGCGGGTTTGCGGGGGAGGGGCGGGCGGGGGCTGATGACGTACGCGGGAAGGGTTTAACGAATTTTGGGGGTGCTGTTGCGGACGATGACCGACGTGGGGACGGTGATCGTCTCGGTGGTGTCGGCGGTGAGGGCCAGGTGGAGGGCCCGCCGGCCGAGGTCGTGGAGGGGGACGCGGACCGTGGTGAGGGTCGGGGTGACGTCCTGGGCCGGCGCGATGTCGTCGAAGCCGGCGACCCCGACGTCGCGGCCGGGGGCCAGGCCGGCGGCGCGGAGTGCGGACTGGACGCCGATGGCCATGACGTCGGTGACGGCGACGATCGCTTCGACGCCGTGCAGACCGGTTTCGATCAGGCGGCGGGTGGCTTCTTCGCCGCCGTCGCGGCTGAAGGTGGTCGGGACCGGGAGCGGGGCGTCGAGGCCGGCCGCGTGGACGGCGTCGGTGAAGCCGAGGCGGCGTTCGCGGGAGGTGAGCAGGCGGTCGTCGCCGTGGACCAGGGCGAATCGGCGGTAGCCGAGCCCGATCAGAGCTTCGGCGAGTTGGCCGGCGCCACCGTAGTTGTCGACGGCGAGCGTGGCGAACGGCAGTTCGGGCTGGGTGAGCAGGGTGATCCGGCCGCCGGCGGTCCGGTAGGCGGCCAGTTCGGCGATCAGGTCGGGGGCGGTCGGTGCGCCGGCGACGCGGGTGCCGGCGATCAGGATGGCGCGGGGCCGCTGGCCGCGGAGTGTGCGGACGATCTGCAGTTCGAGCTCGGGCGAGTGATCGGAAACGGCCAGCGTCAGGATGATCCCGGCTTCTTCGGCGGCCGCGGTGGCCCCGGCTGCGATGGTCACGAAGTACGGGTCGTCGATGCCGTTGACGACCAGCGCGGCCGTGCCGTTGGAGCCTTTGGCGATGGCCTGTGCGGGGAGGTCGGGCAGGTAGCCGAGGCGGGCGGCGGCTTCGCGGACCCGGTCGGCGTTCTCCCGGCGTACGCTCCGATCGCTGCCGTTGAGGGCGCGGGACGCGGTGGCGTAGGAGACGCCGGCCTCGCGCGCGACGTCGTGCAACGTCACCCGCCGATGTTCCGGAACCTGCTCCACACCGGGGATTGTGCCAGCCGGACCGTATTCTCGGGTCGGCCCGACAGGCAGCAAGCCGCGGCCGACAAGGGCCGAGAGGGGGAGTGGTGCCGCATCCGGCCAGGCCTACGGTGACCCTCCACGATGTCGCCCGCGCAGCCGGCGTGTCCCTGGCCACCGCCTCCCGGGTGCTCGGCGGCAGCGCCCGCAAGGTCGCCGCCGAGTACGAACGCAAGGTGCTGGCCGCCGCCGCCGAGCTGAACTACACCCCCGACCTGTCGGCGCGGGCGATGCGCGGCCGGACCGACACCGTGGCGCTGGTCGCGGACGATCTCACCACGCCGTCGATCGCGCTGGTCGTGGCCGCGATGGAGCGTCAGGCCCGCACGGTCGGCGCGTTCGTGAGTGTGGCGCAGACCCGTGGTGTTCCGGAACGGCAATTCGCTACGGTACGGACATTGTGCGCGTTCCGCCCCCGGGCGCTGGTCCTGACGTCCACCCGGGTCGAGGGCACCGCGCGGAACCTCCGTCTGGTCGAGGAGCTGCGCGCCTACCAGCGCAACGGCGGCCGGGTGGTGATCTACGGAAGTGTGGACCTGCCGTTCGACTCGGTCCGGTTCGACGACCGCGCGTCGGCCCGCAAGGTGGGGGAGCACCTGGGCGCGACCGGTCACCGGCGTGTGCTGATCCTCTCCGGAACTCCTGATCGGGCGTTCGCGGCCGAGCGGGTCACCGGTTTCACCGAGGGCCTGACCGCCCACGGTGTCACGCCGCGAGACATCGGCACTGCCGAGTGCGAAGTCAGCCGTCAGGGCGGCTACGGCGCGGTGTTCGACGCGCTCGCGGCCGGGCGGCTGGACGGGGTGGACGCGATCGTCGCGGTCAACGATGTGGTGGCGATCGGCGCGCTCTCGGCCTGCCGCGACGCCGGGATCGACGTGCCGGGCCGGCTGTCGGTGACCGGTTTCGACGACGTCCCGCTGGCCTCCGACGTGACTCCCCGGCTGGCCACGCTGGCCCTGCCCCACGCGGCCGGCGGCGCCCGGGCGGTCGAGATGGCGCTCTCGGACGCGGTCGGGCGGGATCCGTTCCACGAGGTCGTCGTCGGCGAGTTCCGCGCCCGGGAGAGCTGCGCGCCCCGCTGAACGTCTGATCCATCGATCAGTTTTCATGTGATCTCGCGGAAACACTTGACGGTGGCGGGCGACACACCCAGACTTTGGAATACGTTTTCCCGCTTGCGAAGGAGGGTGCATGAGCAGCCTCGACGAACTCCGGCGCCCGCCGTCCAAGCGGGACAACAGGGCCGCGTTCCTCTTCCTGTCACCCTGGTTCGCCGGCCTGATCCTGATCACCGCGGGACCGGTCGCGGCGTCGTTCGTGCTCGGCTTCACCGACTACAACCTGATCCAGCCGCCCGAGTTCAACGGCCTGGAGAACCTGCAGCGGATGCTCCACGACGAGCGCCTGCACCACGCACTCGGCGTCACTTTCACGTACGTCTTCGTCTCGGTCCCGTTGCAGCTCGCGTTCGCGCTCGGCCTCGCGTTGCTGCTGGATCGCGGGATGCGCGGGCTGGCCTTCTACCGCTCGGTGTTCTACCTGCCCAGCCTGCTCGGCTCCAGCGTCGCCATCGCGGTGCTGTGGCGGCAGATCTTCGGCGCCGACGGCCTGGTCAACCAGGCGCTGAGCGTGGTCGGCGTGCACGGGCAGAGCTGGATCTCGGACCCGGGCACCGCGCTGTCGACGCTGATCGTGCTGAACGTGTGGACGTTCGGCGCCCCGATGGTGATCTTCCTGGCCGGGCTGCGGCAGATCCCGGCGATGTACTACGAGGCCGCCGCGGTCGACGGCGCGTCCAGGGGGCGGCAGTTCCGCAGCATCACGTTGCCGCTGCTGTCGCCGATCATCTTCTTCAACCTGGTGCTGCAGATCATCCACGCGTTCCAGGCGTTCACCCAGGCGTTCGTGGTCTCCGGCGGCACCGGCGGGCCGTCCGACTCGACCATGTTCTACACGCTCTACCTGTACCAGCGCGGGTTCCACAGCTTCGACATGGGCTACGCGTCGGCCCTGGCCTGGCTGCTGCTGGTGATCATCGCGATCTTCACCGCGATCAACTTCTGGGCCTCGAAGCGATGGGTCTTCTACGATGACTGACCTCAAGGAACGGGTGCCCAGCCGGACGACACCACCGCCGGTCCGGACGAGAGCGACGAGCCCCGCGCGCGCCGTCCTCAAGCACGCCGCGCTGATCCTGCTCGCGCTGGTCATGCTCTACCCGGTGCTGTGGATGGTGGTCAGTTCCCTGCGGCCGAACAACGAGATCTTCCGCTCGCCCGGCCTGGCCCTGTCCGGCCTGCGGATCGAGAACTACTCGGAGGGCTGGAACGCCCTGTCCTCCCCGTTCGGCCACTACCTGATCAACTCGGCGATCGTGGTGCTCGGCTGCGTGATCGGGAACCTGGTGTCCTGCTCGCTGGCCGCCTACGCGTTCGCGCGCCTGGAGTTCACCGGTAAGAAGGTGTTCTTCGCGGTCATGCTCGGCACGATCATGCTGCCGATCCACGTGATCATCGTGCCTCAGTACATCCTGTTCTCCCAGCTCGGCTGGATCAACACGTTCCTGCCCCTGATCGTGCCGAAGTTCCTGGCCACCGACGCGTTCTTCGTGTTCCTGATGGTCCAGTTCATCCGCGGGCTGCCCCGCGAGCTGGACGAGGCGGCCCGGATCGACGGGGCCGGCCATCGGGTGATCTTCCTGCGGGTGGTCCTGCCGCTGATGGTCCCGGCGCTGGCCACCACCGCGATCTTCACGTTCATCTGGACCTGGAACGACTTCTTCAGTCAGCTGATCTATCTGACCGATCCGGACAAGTACACCGTGCCGGTGGCGCTGCGCTCGTACGTGGACGCGACCGTGTCGACGAGTTGGGGCTCGATGTTCGCGATGAGCGTCGTGTCGCTGCTCCCGGTCTTCCTCGCGTTCCTGCTGGGCCAGCGATTCCTGGTCAAGGGCATAGCGACGACCGGCATCAAGTAACGGACGGACCGACGTACGCCCAAGGAGTTGATCTTGATTATGAATCGATTCACGCGTAGAGAAGCCCTGGTCATGCTCGGTGCCGGCGCGGCCCTCGCGGCCTGTGGCGGCAGCGGCGGCGGCAACGCCAACGGCGAGATATCCGATAAGTCGGTGACGCTGCGGTTCACCTGGTGGGGCTCGGACGCCCGGCACAAGCGCACCCAGCAGGTCATCGACGCCTTCACCAAGGCCCACCCCACCATCACGATCAAGGGCGAGTTCAAGGACTGGAACGGATACTGGGACGCGCTGGCCACCACGGTCGCCGCCAACGACGCCCCGGACATCATCCAGATGGACG
This sequence comes from Actinoplanes sp. HUAS TT8, assembly GCF_051380535.1. Taxonomy (NCBI): domain Bacteria; kingdom Bacillati; phylum Actinomycetota; class Actinomycetes; order Micromonosporales; family Micromonosporaceae; genus Actinoplanes; species Actinoplanes sp. HUAS TT8. The sequence goes on from NZ_CP195646.1 coordinate 1,787,209, forward strand.
AGATGTACCTCGCCTCCTACGCCGAACGCGGCGCCCTGCTCGACCTGAAGACCGCCGACAAGCACCTCACGACCGCCGACTTCGACGCGAAAGCGCTGGCCACCGGCGCGATCGACGGCAAACAGTACGGCGTGCCGACCGGGCTCACCGCGTACTCGTTCGTGGCCAACACCGACCTGCTCGACAAGTACAAGGTCGCCCGGCCCGACGACGCGACCTGGACCTGGGACGACCTGAAGACGATCGCCGCCCGGATCTCCCAGGCCTCCGGCGGCAAGGTCACCGGGACGCAGTCGATGGGCTTCGACATCGGCGGCGTCAACATCTGGGCCCGTCAGCACGGCGCCGCGCTCTACTCGCCCGAGGGTAAGGTCGCCATCCCGCCGGACGTGCTCGCCTCCTTCTGGCAGTACCAGGTCGACCTGGCCAAGGACGGTGCCGCCCCGCCCGCCTCGGTCACCGTCGAACGCGCCACCGCCGCCCTCGATCAATCCGGCACCGCGACCAACTCGTCGGCGTTCGGCACCTGGTGGAACACCCAGCTGACCTCCCTGGCCGCGGCCAGCGGGCAGAAGCTGACGCTGCTCAAGCTGCCCGGCGAGTCGGCCACGCCGGGCTCGTACTACAAACCGTCGATGTTCTGGTCGATCTCGTCGCGCTCGAAGCAGCCGGCCGAGGCCGCGCTGTTCGTGGACTTCCTGGCCAACAGCCAGGAGGCGGCCGACATCATGCTCACCGATCGGGGCGTGCCGGCCAACACCAGGATCCGGGCCGGGGTGCTGCCCAAGTTGACCGAAACCGACAAGACGGCGGCCGCGTACCTGGACTCGATCAAGGTGGGGGAGGCGCCGCGCGTCACGCCCAACGGGGCCAGCGACGTGGAGGCCATTCTCAAGCGGTACACCGAGGACGTGCTGTTCGCGCGGAAGACTCCGGCGGACGCGGCGGCCGGGTTCATCAAGGAGTTGCAGGCCGCCATCGATGCCGCATGAGGTATCGGGCCGCCATCGTGGGGACCGGGGCCATCGCCGCCGCTCATGCCTCGGCCCTGCGGAAACACGCATCGCGGGTCGACCTGGTGGCCGTTGCGGATCTGGTTCCCGAGCGGGCTGCGGCTTTCGCCGAGACGTGGGGCCCGTTGGCAACATATCGAGATCTGTCGGAATTGCTGCGAGTGCCGCTCGACCTTGTACATCTGTGCACGCCACCGGCGACTCATGCGACGTTGATTGCGGAATGCCTCCGGGCCGGGGTGGGCGTGCTGGTCGAGAAGCCACCGGTGCTGTCGTTGCAGGAAATAGACGCGATATCCGATAGATCGGGCCGAGTGGGCACGATTTTTCAACACCGATTCGGTACGGGCGCAGCCCGCCTCCGTGAGTTGATCAAACGCGGCGACCTCGGCCGCCCGCTGCTCGCCACCTGCCACACCCTCTGGTACCGCGACGACGAGTACTACGAGGTCCCGTGGCGCGGCCGGTGGGCGACCGAGGGCGGCGGCCCGACCATGGGCCACGGCATCCACCAGTTCGACCTGCTGCTCTCCGTCCTCGGCCCGTGGCAGCGGATCTCCGCCGTCGCCGCCCGCCGCTCCCGCCCCATCGAGACCGAAGACGTCTCGATGGCCCTCGTCGAATTCGCCGACGGAACGATCGCCTCGGTGGTCAATTCGGTCGTCTCCCCGCGCCAGACGTCCACGCTGCGTTTCGATTTCGAGCACGCCACCGTCGAACTCGAACACCTTTACGGATACAGCGACCTCGATTGGAAGATAACCCCGGCTCCGGGGTACGGCGATCTGACCGGCCTGTTTCCCGGCACCGGCACCGAGAAGAGCAGTCACGCCGATCAGCTGGCCGCCGTGCTCGACGCGCTCGACGCCGGTGAACCCTTGCCCGTCACGCTTCCCGAAACCCGGCTGACCATGGAGTTCATCGCCGCGCTGTACGCCTCGGCGGCCACCGGGAAACCGGTCGGCCGGGGCGAGATCGGCCCGGATCATCCTTTCGCCGCCCGCATGAACGGAACCGGATTCGCATGGCAGAACTACGCGTCGACCACACCCTCGAACGGTCGGTGACGGTCTCCACCCCCGGGACAAGGCTTTTCACGTACGTCTATCGGCCGGACACCGTCCAGCTGGAATCGCCCAAGCCCTATCTGCACCCGATCCGGACGCTCGCCGGGGACCTCGTCTCCCTCTTCCGGCCGCACGACCACGTGTGGCACAAAGGAATCGCCTGGTCCCTCCCGCACGTCGGCGAGCACAATTTCTGGGGCGGCCCGACCTACGTCCACGGCCGGTTCTACGTGCAGCAACCGAACAACGGCAGCGCCGTCCACCGACACGTCCTCGACGTGGGCCGCGACCGTTTCGTCCACGAACTGGACTGGTTCTCCCAGGCCGGGGCGCCGGTCCTCTCCGAACGGCGGGCGCTCACGTTCGCGCTGGTCGACGACGTGAGCTGGGTGCTGACGTTCGCCACGGCGATGACCAACGTTTCCGGCGCGACCCTGGCGTTCGGTTCTCCGACCACCAAAGGGCGCGACAACGCCGGATACGGCGGCCTGTTCTGGCGCGGCCCGCGCTCGTTCACCGGCGGCGCCGTCCAATCGCCGTCGGCGAGCGGCGGTGACGAACTGCGCGGCGAACGCGCCGCATGGTTCGCGTTCCGCGGCGTCCACGACGGCAGCGGCCGGAACTCGACCGTACTGATCGTCGACGACACCGAGAATCCGCGGCACCCGCCGCAATGGTTCGCCCGCAGCGAACAGTTCGCCTGCCTCAACCCGGCCCCGTTCTTCAGCACCGAACTGGACCTGCCGGACCGGGAGACCATCAATTTCCGGTACGCCGTCGTCATCGCCACCGGCGACGGCGACGCCGAGAAACTGGCCGGCCACGGACGCGCCGCCCTGGCCACGTCATGACCACCTTCCCCGGCGGCACGTCACTGACCAGGGTCTCCGTGTACGACGGCGGCGGCACCCCGCACCTGCACACCACCTCCACCGAGGCGTACGTGGTGATCGGCGGCACCGGCGCGGTCCAGACCCTCGACCCGACCGGCTTCCGCGAGACACCCCTGGAACCGGGCAGCACGGTCTGGTTCACGCCCGGCGTGATCCACCGCGCGATCAACCACGGCGGCCTCGAACTGATCGTGATCATGTCCAACGCCGGCCTGCCCGAATCCGGCGACGCCGTGATGACCTTCCCGCCCGCGGTGGTCGGCGACCCCGACCGTTATCGGTCGGCGGCGACGCTGACCTCGCTCTCCGAGGAGTCGGTCCGGGCCCGCCGGGAACTGGCCGTGGCCGGGTTCGAACGGCTGCGCAAGGGCGGGCTGGAGGATTTCTACGACCTGGCGGCGGCCCTCGTGCGGCCCCGGGTCGAGCAGTGGCGGGAGATCGTGCGGGCCCAGCCGCCGCGCGCCGATGCCCGACTCGACGCGCTGGCCGCCGGGGACGCCCGCCACCTGCGGGAAGCCGCCGTGTTCAGCGCCCCGGAGAGCGACCCCCGCGGATGGGGGATGTGCGGGCGGCTGGGAACCCACGACGTAAGTGTCCTCACCGGCGTCGCCGCCGACCGCTCGACCCGGACGGCACGACCCTGATCGGACCGGACCTCGGGTGACGGCCGGGCCGCCCGGACGGCGGCGGGCATCTATGATCACGGCTTTGCCGAACGTCGTGACGGGGGAGAGCCGCAGTGGGTGTGCCCAGGTGGATACGGGTCGGGGCCGGGCCGGCGCTGGTGAGCGCCCTGATCCTGGGCGGCCTGCTCGGCGCGCGGTATCTGCCGGAGAAGAAGCCCTCCGGGCCGGAGGCGATCGGGGAGTGCCGGATCAAGCCGGACAGCGTCCGGGACATCCGGGCCGAGAAGGTCCTGCTGGAGGCGCCGCGGCCGGACCGGTTCGGCGACGTGGACGACAGCGCGCTGCAGTGTGCCGGGGAGGTGGCGATGGCCGCGGTCAGCCGGCCGCTGACCGGGTCGGTGGCCGAGCAGGACGTGCGGGAGTTCTACGCCAAGCTGGCCGAGGGGTCGGGCTGGCACGCGCGGGACGACAAGAACGGGATCTACGCGGCGACCAAGGACGTGGACGGCGGCTGCCCGTGGTTGTTCACCGTGATCCCCGCGCAGTACGGCTACCAGCTGCAGGTCGTCTACCTGCCGAGCGGTGTCGACGACGGCAAGTGTTCCTGGGACTAGCCGGCCGGGGCGAGGATCGGCACGCGGCGCAGGGCGCCGGCCAGGATGCCGCTGACGGCGACGAAGACGGCGGCCAGGGTGACCACTCCCGGCCAGGCGGCCGCGGTCCAGGCCGTACCGGAAATGCTTCCGAAGATTGACGACCCGGCGTAGTAGGCGAAGAGATAGAGGGATGCCGCCTGGGCGGCCGGGACGCCGCCCGCGTGGGCCCGGACCGGGACCCAGCCGCTGGCCAGGCCGTGGACGCAGAAGAAACCGGCGGTGAGCACGGCCAGGCCGGTGATCAGCAGCGGCAGGTTGTCGGGCAGGGTGAGCAGCAGGCCGAGGATCATCAGCAGGCAGCCGAACGGCATGACCGCGCGCCGTCCGAAACGGTCGGCCAGGCGGCCGGCCAGGGTGGAGCTGAGGGTGCCGACCGGGTAGACGAGGAAGACCGCGCCGGCCGCCGCCGCGCCGAGGCCGAACGGGGCGCCGGTCAGGCGGAAGCCGATCGTGTTGTAGACGGCCACGAACGCGCCCATCGCGCACGCGCCGACCGCGTACAGGCTGATCAGGGCCGGGTCGGTGAGGGCCCGCCAGGTCATCGCCGCGGTCGGGCGGCGCACGAAGTTGCGGGACGGCGGCAGCGTCAGCCGGACCAGGACGGCGCAGATCAGGCCGAGGACGGCGACCGCGGCCAGCGCCCACCGCCAGCCGTAGGCCTGCGCGACCGTGCCGGTGACCAGGCGTCCGGCCATGCCGCCGAGCGCGGTGCCGCCGATGTAGAGGCCGGCAACGCGCGCCTGGACCTGGGCCGGCAGTTCCTCGCGCAGGTAGGCGGTGGCGACCGCGGGCAGCCCGGCCAGGGTGACGCCCTGCAGCAGTCGCAGCCCGAGCAGCACGTGCCAGCCGGGCGCGACCGCGCACCCGATGCCGACCAGCGCGGACAGGAACAGTGACAGGTGGATCAGCGGGGTGCGGCCGACTTTCTCGGACAGCGGTCCGGTGATCAGCAGCGCCACCCCGAGCCCGATGGTGGCCATGGACAGGGACCATGCGCTCTGGGCCGGGGTCACGCCGTACGCGCCGGCCAGCTCGGGCAGGACGGCCTGGGTGCTGTAGAGCAGGGCGAACGTCGCGACTCCGGCGGCGAACAGGGCGAACGAGGTGCGTCTCACCAGGCCAGTCTCAAGAGCCGGAAAGCATACGTCCAATGCATGGAAATCATAGAAGTCATGCCTGAGACGTATTATGAGCGTCGTGCAGATCGAGGATCTCCGCGGACTCCTGGCCCTGGGTGAGCATCGCCACGTCACCGAGGCCGCGGCCGCGCTCGGCACCAGCCAGCCGACCCTGTCGCGGCTGCTCTCCCGGGTCGAGGCCGAGCTCGGCGCCCGCTTGTTCGAACGGGACGCCAAGGGCGTCCATCCCAACCCGCTCGGTGACCTCACGCTGCTCGCGGCCAAAGAACTGGTCGAGAGGTACGACCGTCTGCGGCGGGACCTGGCCGGAACGCTCGACCCGGATTCGGGCACGGTCCGGCTCGCGTTCCTGGACTCGATGGCCACGTCGCTGGTGCCGCGGATCCTGCACGACGTCCGGGAACGCTTCCCGCGGCTGCGGGTTGAGCTGCGTCAGGAGCCCGGTCACGAGATGATGGCCGACCTGGACGCGGGCGTCGCCGAGCTCGCGTTGAACTGGGGGCCGCAGCGGCCGCCGTACGGCTGGATCGCTCTTCAGACGCAGGCCCTGGCGCTGATCGTGCCGCCGGGGCACCGTCTGGCCGGTCGGCCGCGGGCCCGCCTGGCCGACGTGGCCGGGGAGGATTTCGTGACCATCCCGCGCGGCTACGGTTTCCGCACCCTGGTCGACGACCTGTTCGCCGCGGCCGGGGTCACCCCGCGGGTCACCCTGGAGATCGGCGACCTGGCCACCGTGGAGAGCCTGGTCGGGGCCGGTCTGGGCGTGGGGCTGGTGCCGGAGCGGTTCGTCGGCGCGTCCGGCACGGTCGGGTTGCCGCTGAACGCGCCCGGCGCCGAGCGGGTCGTCGGCCTGACCTGGCGGGCCGACCGGCGGCTGACCCCGGCCGCCGACCGTTTCCGCGAGTTCGTCGCCGGGGCGGCGCCCTACCGCTAGGCGGCGAGGCCCGATGACCGAGCCTCGCCGGAACTACCTCAGGCGGCGGCGTTCAACATGGGTGCCGGCGCGAGCCGGGCCCATTCGAGCGTCGCCCGGTGCGCGAAGCGGTACACGTCCGCGTCGGTGACCGGTTTGCCGAACGCGTGCTCGTGCGCGTGCACCTCCGCGGTCATCACCAGCCTGATCAGGTCGGCCACCGATCCGGGGTGCTCCCGGCACAGCCGTGCGGCCACGGCGAGCTGCCGGTCGCTGACCTTGGCCAGGAATTCCGGCATGCCGGCCCGCCAGGCCGCCGCGTACACCAGGTAGCCGGCCGGCAGGTTGCCCGGTCCGCCGAGCACGTCGAGGATCCGGATCGGGTCGACCTGCGGCGCCGGGGCGTTGAACCCGGCGTACAGCAGACCGCCGGCGGCCATCAGGACCACCACGACCATCGCGAGCATCGGGTTGCCGGTGCCGATCGACAGGATCACGCCGAGCAGCATCAGGACGATGCCGCCGCCGAAGAACGCGGTCATGGTGCCGGTCTCGGCGTTCTTGCGCTGGGACTGCTCGATGCTCTTGTGGATCAGGTTGTTGAGAATCGGGTCGTCGGGTCGCCAGCCGTCGGCGCGAGCCGGCACACGACGTGGGGCGTCCTGCTCCATGTCTCCTCCATCCGTGGACTGCCGCGCCAATCGGTACGCGGCGGCACGGGTTGAGGAAAGTCAGGCGAGAAGGCACTCCCGCATCTGCTTGCCCGGGTTCCACTGCCCGACGATCCGGCTCACCGCCGGGTCCAGCACGTTCACGCTCTTGTTGCTGCGCATCTGGGTGCGGGCGGGCAGCGGCAGCGGCGGCGGGTCGGACATCTCGCCGCGCAGCGCGGTCGCCGCGGTGATCAGGTTGACGGCCAGGGTGGCGCCGTCGACGTCGACCAGGACGCGCCCGTACTCCCACCCGGCCAGGGTCAGGTCGAGGATCTCGAACATGTGCGAGAGCAGCGGCAGCGGGTCGACGATCCGCACGGTCGCGGGGGCCTGAGCGCCGATCACGGTGACCGCGGCGGCGACGTGCACGTACGGGTGCAGGCCGCGCGGCCGGGCGAACAGCGGCGACTTCAGGCGCTTGCCCGCGCTCTCCCACAGCTCGCGGTAGTTGCGCCGGTCGGCGGTCATGCCCAGGGCCGCGCTCTGGGTCGCGAAATCGGCGAACGCCGCGTCGGCGAACTCGCGCAGGATGCTCGCCGCGACCGCGACCCCGTCGATCCCTTCGAGCACGGCCGAGGCACGGACGGCCTGATCGCCGAGCTTGCCGTTGCCGTGTGGCCCGAACTGTCGTAGTTCGCGCAGGAGTTCCTGCTGCCGGGCCGGATCCAGCTGAATCCGTCGTTTACCGAGCCCTCGCAGCCAGCGCATGTCCCGCCTCGTCTCCAACCCGCGTGCCGAACCGTGGCAAATGCTAGAGGGCGGCGGCACGGCCCTTTCTGTCACCCTTCTTATTGCGTACGCCATCAACGGCGTGTCCGCTGGCCGCCACGCGGCGTAGGTTTTCGAGAGCAAACGGATCTTCGAGAGGGTGGTGAGCGATGAGCTTCCTGGACAAGGCCAAGGATTTCATCGACAAGCACGACGAGCAGGTCGACCAGGCGCTGGAGAAGGTGGGTGAGCAGATCGACGACCGGACCGGCGGAAAGTACACGTCACACATCGACAAGGCGGTCGACGAGGCCCAGCGCCGCACCGGCGACGGCGACACCCACACCCCATAAGATCAACCCCATTCGCGCGTACGTCGGGTGAGGGCCGCCCCGCGCAGCCCCCGCCCGCGACGCCCGGGGCGGGCCAGGGACCGGCCCGGGGGAGACCAGGGTCCGGCACGGGCTCGACGGGGCGGGCTCACCGGGCAATCTCTGTGGTGTCAGCGAGAGCACGACACCAACCAGGGAGCCGGCCATGTCCACGATTCACTTCACCGAGATCAGCACCGCCACCCCCGAGCAGCTTCTGGCCGGCATCACCGACTTCGGCCCGGGCCGCCAGGAGCTGTTCGCGAACAGCTCGGACGCCGGCCTGCAGGTGCACGCGACCGGCCCGGACTGGGCCGACGTCACCGAGGGCGGAGGCGGCGTCTGGGAGCGGCTGCGCTACGACTGGTCGAACCCGCGCCGGATCGTCATGACCACCACCGACTCGAACCTGTGGGGCGGCGCGTCGGGCCACACCTACACGCTCACCCCGCAGCCCGACGGCACGACCCGCCTGGACGCGGTCGTGGTCCGCGAAGGCAAGAACGCCAAGGGCCGGTTCACCGGTTTCCTGCTGGGCTCGGTGGCCAAGGGCGCGCTGGGCAAGGCCCTGCACAACACCGTGAAGGCGATCGAGACCCGGCACGCCGTGAAGAGCAGCTAGGGCAGCGGCGGTGTGGTGCCGATGCACTGGCGGGTGAGCACGCGCGTCCGGGTCCGGTGGATCGGGCCGCGGCGGGTGTGCTCACCGGGGCAGACGTGACCGCGGGGGGCCGGGTCGGCGCCGGCCAGGGCGTCGCGGCCCAGCGCGGCCAGGGCCGGCGCGCGGCGGGCATCGCGGGTCGCCGGGGCGATGATCACGGCGTACCGGAAGGAAATGGTCTGATCGTCGGCCAGAAGATGCGTGCCGGCGCCGAAGGGCGCCGGGCTGAGACCGGCCGGCCAGGGCGGGGGATGGGCCAGGTTGGCCGAGTCGTCGACGACGACGAGCGTGAAGTCCCGATGGTGGGCCGCCTGCCACTCCGAGCGGGCGGCGGACGGTGCCGCGATCGCTCGGAGGGACAGCGACGGGCCGGCCAGCGGCAGAGCGCGGCCCGAAACGTTGGTGACCGTGTTCTCGAAGAGCAGCAGCCAGGTGTCGTCGCCGCTCGCCGACGCGGTCAGGGAGCGCCACTCGTCGACCGCGGCCCAGCGCAGCCGGTGGGCGATCGTCGCGGTGGACGCGGTGGCCGAGAGTTCGGTGAGCGTCCGGTGGACGGCGTCGCCCGGATCGGCGTGCGGCGGGGTCCAGGCGAGGACGCCGGGCAGGGCGGCGCCGGCGCGGGTGCGCAGCGCGGCGACGTGCGGCCGGGGGCCGCCGAACACGTACCGGAAAAGGGTCGTGTCGCCGCAGGTGACCGTGACCGAACGGCCTTCCGTGAGGCCCGCGCGCATCCGGGTCATGCGGCCGGGTGCCGTCGGGAGATCGGGGACCGCACGCGTCTCCTCCTCGCAGGTTCGACTCGGTGTCGAGCGCACAAATTCCGACGCTTTCGCTCACGAACAAGCAGAGTCAACCCTGGGTTCCGGGGCACGTCAAGGCCGCATCCGTTAACGGGTGGGTAACGGGCGCGTGGGGGAGTGCGATCAAAACGTCACCGAAGGTGACTGTTCGTCATCCGAACACGAACGAACAAACGCTAGGTCAGAGCGTCCGTACCCGGGTGATGTCGGTGAGACCGGAAACGGTCAGAAGGGGCGTCAGCAGCGGCCCGGTGACGACCTCGATCCGATCCGCGTGGTGGAACAGCGCGGCCAGCCCGGCACTGTCCAGGTACTCCACCGCGGTCAGGTCGACCACCAGCGGGCGACCGACCGGCGGCACCGCCTCGCCCAGCGCCGCCGCGAACGTCTCCGCGTTGCTCATGTCGATCTCCCCGGCCGCGGTGAGAACCGGAGCGCCGTCGGGGTCCTGGCCGGTGGTCAGCGTGAGCGCGGTGGTCATGACGCGATCCTCGTCTGCATCTCGATGATGGTCCCGGTGGTGCTGGTGGTGATGGTGACCTCGCCCATGAAAGCCCGCATCAGCATGATGCCGCGCCCGCGATGTGGGTTGTCGCCCGGCCGGGGGATCCGCCAGCGGCCGGTGTCGGACACGATGAGCCGCAGCGCGTCCGCGGTCGCCGCCGCCCGCAGCCGGATCGACCCGCCGGACCGGTCACGGTGACCGTGCTCGATCGCGTTGGCGCACGCCTCCCCGGCCGCGACCAGCACGTTCTGCGCAATGACGGGGTCCACGCCGCAGCGTTCCAGCCAGCCGCGCAGTGCGCTGCGGATCGGCGCCAGACGGGACGACTCGGCCGGGAACTCGATCTCCAGCGGGCCGGGCTGGCGGTAGAGCAGCAGCGCCACGTCGTCGTCGTAGCCACCGGCCGGCGCCAGGTTGTCCATCACCTCGGTGGCCAGGTCCTCGATCGGGGTCCGCCGGCCCAGCTGCACGGCGGCCGCGGCCTGGTCGATGCCCTGGGTCAGCGGCTGCCGGCGGCGCTCGACGAGCCCGTCGGTGTAGAGCAGCAGCGTGGTCCGCGGCGGCAGGTCGTACGTCGCCTCGTGCCGCTCCTCCTCCGGCCGCACCGCGATCGGCCGCGACCGCCCCTGGTCGAGCAGAACCGTCGTGCCGTCGGCCAGCGCCACGATCGGCGGCGGGTGACCGGCCGCCGAGTAGCGCAGGTGCCCGCTCGCCGGATCGAGCACCCCGCAGAACACGGTCGCGCAGCTCGCGCCCGGCAGCAGCGCCGCGAACCGGTCGAGCGCCCGCAGGGCCCGGGCCGGGTGGGAGTCCTGCAGCAGCAGCGCGCGGCAGGCCGAGCGGAGCTGACCCATCACGGTCGCCGCCTGCAGACCGTGGCCGACGCAGTCGCCGACCACGATGCCGATCCGGCCGTCCGAGAGCGGGATCGTGTCGTACCAGTCGCCGCCGACCTTCAGCGGGCGGGTGGCCGGCTCGTAGCGGACCGCGAAACCGACCGGCAGCTGCGCCGGGCCGAGGATCGCCCGCTGCAGGGCCAGGGCGGTCTCGCGCTGCTGGTCGATCTGGTGCACCCGGCGCAAACCCTGACCGAGGTGCCCGGCCAGCAGCGCCAGCAACGTCTGGTCCTGCTCGGTGAACGGCCGCCGCGGGCCCGGCTCGACCCACAGGACCAGCGTGCCCTGCGGGTGTTCGAGGGTGATCCCGGCGCCCGCGCCGCGCTCGGCGATCGGGGTCAGCAGCGGGCGGTCGCGCAGCGCGAGGAGCCGCCCCTGCGGCACGGTGTCCCACGTCAAGGCCGGATCGGTGCTGGTCACGGCCGGTGGCGCATCGCCGTCGAAGACCGCGGCCAGCACGTACGACGCCTGCCACAGCCCGCGCAGCTCGTCCAGCGCCCCGCCGAGCGCGTCCCCGAGATCGTCCGCGTCGGACAGGCGCATGCTCAGCGAGGCGAGCGCGGTCTCCCGCTGGATCGCGTAGTGCTCGTCGGTCACGTCCCGGAACGTCCCCACGATCACCCGGCGCCCGCTCTCCGGGTCCCGCACGTGGTTGAACGCGGCCGCGACCCACAGCTGGTGGCCGTCCCGGTGCCGCACCGGGATCGTGTAGTCGCCCTGCCGCCGCTCGATGAGCATGTCGAACGCGGCCTGCACCTGCGCGCGCCCCTCGCCGTCGGAGGCGGGATCCGGCCACCAGGGGTGGACCGGCACGTACGGGAGACCTTCGGGTCCGAATCCGATCATGTCGGTGAACGCCGTGTTGATCTCGATGACGGCGCCGTCCTCGTCGCAGACGAAGAACGCCTCCTGCAGCGAGTCGACCAGTGCCGTCCGCCACCGGGCGTGATGGTTGCGCAGCCGGGCCAGCTCCACGTTGGCCCGGACCCGGGCCAGCAGCTCGGCCGCCGAGAACGGCTTGAACAGGTAGTCGTCGGCGCCCGCCTCCAGGCCCTCGATCGACGCCTCCTCGCCGGCCCGGGCCGAGAGCAGCAGCACCGGCACCCCGGCCGTACGGGTGTCCCCGCGCAGCGCCGCGACCAGCTCCAGCCCGGTCATCCGGGGCATCATCACGTCACTGACCACCAGGTCGGGCGCCTCGGCCCGGACCGCGTCGAGCGCCTCCCGCCCGTCGGCGGCCGTGGTCACCCGGTGCCCGGCCGAACGCAGCAGCCGGGTCAGGTAGTCGCGCATGTCGGCGTTGTCGTCGGCGACCACGATGTCGGCCGCGTTCCCGACCAGCTGGGTCGGCGCCTCCGGCTCGGGCGGCGCGGCCCCGGGCAGCCAGCGGGCGGCCTCCTGCAGGAACGGCTCGGCGGTGGCGGTGACCGAGGTGACCTCGCCCGGGGCCACGACCGCGTCGGCCGGCAGGTGCGCGGCGCCGAACGGCAGCCGGATCGTGAACGTGGTGCCCTTGTCCGGTGTGCTGTCCGCGGTGACCGTGCCCCGGTGCAGCCCGACCAGCTCCTTCACCATGGCCAGGCCGATGCCGCTGCCCTCGTTGGACCGGGAGCGCGCGTTGTCGATCCGGTGGAAACGCTCGAACAGCCGGGGCATCTCGTCGGCGGCCACCCCGATCCCGGTGTCGGCGACGGTCACCACCGCCTCGCCGCCCCCGGCCCGCACGGCGACCCGGATCGAGCCGTCGAAGGTGAACTTCAGCGCGTTGCTGAGCAGGTTGAGGACGACCTTCTCCCACATGCTCCGGTCCACCAGCACCGGCTCCGGCAGCGCCGGGCAGTCCACCTCGAAGACCAGGCCGGCCCGCTCGACCGCGGACCGGAACACGCTGGCCAGCTCGGTCGTGGTCGCCGACAGGTCGACCGGCTCGTAGCGCGCCTGCATCCGGCCGGCCTCCAGCCGGGAGAAGTCCAGCAGCGCGTTGACCAGCTTGCCCAGCCGCAGCCCGTTGCGCCGCATGACCTCCAGCTCGTCCCGGATGCCCGGGTCGGCGTCGCCGAGCCGGGTCCGCAGCTCGTCCAGCGGGCCCATGATCAGGGTCAGCGGGGTCCGGAACTCGTGGCTGATGTTGGAGAAGAACGTGGTCTTGGCCCGGTCCAGCTCGGCCAGCTCCTCGGCCCGCCGCTGCTGGGCCTGGTAGCTGCGGGCACCGGCGATCCCGGCCGACACGTGGCCGGCGGCCAGCTCGACGAAGCCCCGGTAGGCGTCGTTCAGCGGACGGTAGCGATTCAGCGCGGCGACCAAGAAGCCGTCCGAGGCCAGCGGCACCACCAGCGCCTGACGCGGGGGATCGGGCCACTCGCCGGTGGGCAGCCCCGGCCCGTCCAGCTCGACCAGCCCCTCCCGGCCGTCGAACGTGTCGACCAGGGGATGGTCGGCGGCGATACCGGTCGACGAGCGCAGCCGCGGCCGCCCGTCCTCGTCGTACTGAAAGGTCAGGGTGAACGGCAGGTCGCGCCGGTTCTTCTCCAGCTGCCGGGCGGCGAACGCCAGGGTCTCCCCCTCGGTCCGGATCACGCTCGGGTCCGAACCCAGGTCGCGCAGCGTCGCCATCCGCCGCTCGGCGATCACCCGGTCGGTCTCCTCGCTGACCACGCAGAGGAACCCGACCAGCACACCGTCGTCGTCGCGCAGCGGACTGTACGAGAACGTGTGGTAGCTCTCCTCCGGGTAACCGGACCGCTCCAGGAACAGCAGCAGGCTCTCGTCCCAGGTGGCGTTCCCGGTGTCGAGCACGTTCTGGATCCGCGGGCCGATGTCCTCCCAGATCTCGGCCCACACCTCGCGCGCCGGGCGGCCCAGCGCCCACGGGTACTTACCGCCCAGCGTGTCCCGGCGGTAGGAGGCGTTGCAGAAGAACGTCAGCTCCGGGCCCCAGGCCATCCACATCGAGAACCGCGAGGACAGCAGGATGCTCACCGCGGTCCGCAGGCTCTGCGGCCACTGTTCGGGCGGGCCGAGCGGGGTGTTCTCCCAGTCGACCGCGGCCAGATCGCGGCCGACCTCGGCGTCCGCGGCGAAGACGTCGTTCACGGTACGAATATCTCCTCACCGGCACAGAGCGCTCATAAAAATACGCGCACGACTCACTCGGACGGCACGCGGTCCTACCCGGGAGCGGCGGTCGTCTCCCGTACGACCAGGCGCGGAGCGACCACGATCTCCCGCTCACCACCTGGTTTGCCCTCGGCCCGTTCCACCGCGCGGGTGACGGCGTGGGTGGCCATCGCGGTCACGTCCTGCGCGATCGTGGTGAGGGCGATGTGCCCGAGACGACTGAACGAGCTGTCGTCGTAGCCCACCACACTGAGATCACCCGGCACCCTCCGCCCGTTCCCGCGGACCACGTCGAGCAGACCGGTCGCGCTCAGGTCGTTGAACACGGTCACCGCCGTCGTCGCATCGTCCAGGAGCTCCGCCGCGGCCCGCGCGCCGTCTTCTTCCCCAGACCCACCAGGAATTATGCGTACGTGGTGAGCAAGGCCATGCCGGCCCATGGCCTCCTCGTAGCCCCGCCGTCGCTCGGCCGCCTCGTGCAGCTCGCCGCCGTCCACGTGCGCGATGCGCCGGTGACCGAGACCGACCAGGTGGTCCACGGCCTGATGGGACCCGAGCATCTCGTCGGTGCGCACCACGTCCACCCCGCGCCGCCGCACCGACCGCATCATCGCCACCACCGGGCGCTGCTCGGCCAGGACGGCCAGCGCGGTCGCCGGCATCCGGGGCGTGAGCAGCACGAACGCCTCACACCGGTCCTCCAGCAGCTCGGCCACGGCGGTCCGCTCGTCCCGCCGCGGCGTCACCGCGCTCAGCGTCAGCTGATAGCCGGCCCGCCCGGCCGCGTCGTACAGCCCGGTCAGCACGTCCACGTGGAACGGGTGCCGCACGTCGAACGTCACCCCGAGCAGCTGACTGCGGCCGCTGCGCAGCAGCCGGGCCCGGGTGTCGGGCCGGTAGTCCAGCCGCTTCGCTACCTCCAGGACCCGTTCACGGGTGGCCGCGCCGGCCCCGGGAGCCCCGCGCATGACGATCGAGACGAGGGCGACCGAGACACCGGCCTCGGCGGCCACGTCGGCCAGGGTGACCCTGCTCATGAGCCGATCCTAGCGATGTGACTCTTAGAACGTTCTATCGCGGCATTTACTAGAACGTTCTAGAGTCCGGGGTGTGGAATCGCTGACCTCCGGCCGCCGCTGGGCGGCCCTGCTCGCCCTCTCGCTGGGCGGCTTCGGACTCGGGCTGACCGAGTTCGTGGCCATGGGACTGTTGCCGGAGATCGCCCGCGATCTCCTCCCGTCGGAGTACGCGCACTCCGCGCCCGACGCGGTGGCGCACGCCGGATGGATGATCACGACGTACGCGCTCGGTGTCGTGGCCGGGGCGCCCACCATCGCCGCACTGACCGCCCGCGTGCCGCGCCGGCGCCTGGTCCTCGGGCTGCTCGGGCTGATGGTCGCCGGGACGACGGCGTCGGCGCTGGCGCCGACGTTCGAACTGGTGCTGGCCGGGCGGTTCATCGCCGCGCTGGCCCACGGCGCCTACTTCGGGGCGGCCGGGATCCTCGCCGCCTCCATCCTCGGCCCCGGAAACCAGGGCAAAGGCGTCGCACTGGTCATCGGTGGGCTGACCGCGGCCAACATCTTCGGAGTCCCGCTGATCACCGGGCTCGGCCAGTCCCAGGGCTGGCGGGCGGCCTACCTGGCGGTGGCCGCGGTCTTCGCGCTCACCCTGGTCGCCGCGGCGCTGGTCGTGCCCGCGGTCGCGGCGGCCCCGGGCGGATCGCCCCGGGCCGAACTGGCCGCGTTCCGCTCACCCCGGGTGTGGCTCGCGGCGGCCGTCGTGGCCGTCGGACCGGCCGGGTTCTTCGCGGTCAACAGCTACGTCGCGCCGGTCACCACACACGTCACCGGCCTGTCGGCGTCCACGGTCCCGTGGGTGCTGGCGGTGATGGGGCTGGGGATGTCGGCCGGGATCGCGGCCGGCGGGTGGGCCGCCGACCGGGACCTGCGCCGCACCGTGTTCTGGGGTCTCGCCGGACTGCTCGCGTCGGTGGTGCTCTTCGGCCTGACCGCCGCCCACCCGGCCGGCCTGTTCGTCAGCGCGTTCCTGGTCGGCGCAGCCAGCCTGTTCATCGTGCCCGCCCTGCAAGGCCAGCTGATGGTGGCGGCGCCGGGGACACAGCTGATGGGGGCCGCGGTGAACCAGTCGGCCATCAACCTGTCCAACAGCCTGGGGGCCGCCATCGGTGGTGCGGCCATCGCCGCCGGATGGGGGTACCTGTCGTCGGCCTGGCTGGGCGTGGCCCTGGCCGCGGCGGGACTGCTGCTGGCCGTGCTCTACTTCCGCTTCGACCGCGCCCCGGTGGCCGCCGCC
The DNA here is from genome assembly GCF_051380535.1 of Actinoplanes sp. HUAS TT8. Taxonomy (NCBI): domain Bacteria; kingdom Bacillati; phylum Actinomycetota; class Actinomycetes; order Micromonosporales; family Micromonosporaceae; genus Actinoplanes; species Actinoplanes sp. HUAS TT8. The sequence goes on from NZ_CP195646.1 coordinate 1,803,603, forward strand.
GAACCCGCCCGGGAGCCGGTCCCCGCCCTCTAACCCACCCCCACCCACCTCACCCCACCTCACCTCACCTGCGCCACCCGCCCCGAGTCGCCCGGTCCCGTCCCGAGTCGCCCGGTCCCGCGCCACCTAACACCGCCCGCGCCTCCTCGCCTCGCCCGTTTTGTCCCACCCGCGTCGCCTGCCCTGTTCATGTCCGTGTCCGTGTCGCTCCGTTCGCGTCGCCCGGGCTCGCCCCGTCGCCTCAGGCAAATGTCCGCGCCGGTCATCGTTACTGCGGCCGCGCCGGCCCCGCGGGTGGTCCGGGTCGGGTTGCCAGGCCCCGTTCGCCTTTGGTCCCGGTTGCTGCCGCCGGGCCTGGTCCACGGGTGGTCCCGGTCGGATTGCCAGGCACCGCCCGCTCCGGTCACCGTGGCTGCCGCCGCGTCCGGTCCGTGGGTGGTCCCGGTTTCCGCACCCGCAGCCTGCTCAGCTGGCGCTGACGGTTGTCCCAACCCCCTGCTGGCAGCCGCTGTCGCCAGCTCGGCGTGCTCGGCTGGCGCTGACGGTTGTCTCGCTGCCCATCGGCAGCTGTGGGCGCCAGCTCGCTGTCCTCGGCTGGTGCTGAGGGTCGTTCTGGCGCCGGGAGGCAACCATCAGTGCCAGCTGAAGGCGGCCGGCTGGTGCTGATGGTCGTTTTCGCTGCCCGGAGACAGCCACCAGCGCCAGCTCGGCGTTGCCAGCTGGCGCTGGTGGTCGTTTCGGGGGTCGGAAAGCAGCCGTGAGTGCCAGCTGAGGGTTGTCGGCTGGTGCTGGGGGCTGTCGGGGGTGGGGCGGTGTTGACGGCTGGTTGACGGGGGTGTTCGTAGGCTGCGCGGCATGAGGGTCCTGGTGGTGGAGGATCATGTGCGGCTCGCCGGGTCGGTGGCGCGGGTGTTGCGGCGCGAAGGGATGGCCGTCGACGTCGCGCATGACGGGGTGGGTGCGTTGGAGCGGGCCGCCGAGGTCGACTACGACGTGGTCGTGCTGGATCGTGACCTGCCCGGGGTGCACGGTGACGACGTGTGTGGCGAGCTGATGCGGGAGCCGGCCCGGACCCGGGTGTTGATGTTGACCGCGGCCGGGGCGCTGGCCGATCGGGTGCGGGGGCTGACCATCGGCGCCGACGACTATCTGGCCAAGCCGTTCGCTTTTCCCGAGTTGGTGGCCCGGGTCCGGGCGCTCGGCCGCCGGACTCAGACGGCCTTGCCGCCGACGTTGACCAGCGGGGATGTCGCGCTGGATCCGGCGCGGCGGGCGGCTACGCGGCACGGTTCGCGGCTGGCGCTGAATCCGAAGGAATTGGCGGTTCTCGAATATCTTATGTCGGCGCGCGGGCGGGTGGTCTCGGCCGAGGAATTGCTGGACCGGGTGTGGGATTCCGCGACGGATCCGTTCACGACGACGGTCAAGGCGACCGTGAATCGGCTGCGGGCGAAGCTCGGTGAACCGCCCGTCATCGAGACGGTGCCCCGCTCGGGATATCGGATCTAGGGTATGGCGGTCCGGTTGCGGCTGACCATTCTGTACGGCGTTCTGTTCCTCCTTTCCGGCATCGTCCTGCTCGCGGTCACCTTTGTGCTGGTCGCGCACGGCGGCACGAACGCCGTGGCCGGTGACCGGGAAGGATCACCGACCGGGGATGTCGTGACCACCGTCGTGACGATCAGTGCGCTGCGCGGCCAGGTTCTGCACGAGTTGTTCGTGAAGTCCGGGCTGGTGCTGGCGGTCATGCTGGGCGTCTCGATGGGGCTGGGCTGGGTGGTGGCCGGCCGGGTGCTGCGACCGCTGCATGTGATGACGGGCCGGTTGCGGGCCGCGCTGGACTCGCACAAACGGTTCGTGGCGAATGCCGCGCACGAGCTTCGCACGCCGTTGACCTGGGAACATGCGTTGCTGGAGGAGACCCTGACGGATCCGGGGGCGACCGTGGAGACGTACCGGGCGCAGTTCGCCGAGCTGATGGCGGTCAGCGAGCAGCGGGCCCGGCTCCTGGAGTCGTTGCTGGTGCTGGCGACCAGCGAGCGCGGGCTGGACCGGCGGGAGCACGTGGATCTTTCCGCGCTGGCCGCGGACGTTCTGCGGGCCGGGCCGGCCGATCTCGTGGTGGAGACCGACCTTCGCCCGGCGGCCACGAACGGCGATCCGGCCCTGGTCGAGCGCCTGATCGCCAATCTGGTCGACAACGCGTTCAGTCACAATGTGCCGGGTGGCCGGGTGGAGGTGCGCACCGAGGGTTCGGCGGTGGCGGTGTCGAACACCGGGCCCGTCATTTCCCCGGCCCTGGTGGAGCGTCTTTTCCAACCATTTCAAAGGCTTGCGCGTACGGCCGACGACCGTCACCACGGATTGGGCCTGTCCATTGTCCGGTCGATAGCGATCGCGCACGCGGCCGACCTGTCCGTCCACGCCCGCCCCGAGGGCGGCCTGTCGATCCGGGTCGATTTTGTGCCCGTGGTGTGACCGGCCGAGGCGTACAACGATGGTCATGTCTCGAAAAATTGTGATACCGCTGCTTTTTCTGATCGCGATCGCGGGCTGCACCGGCAAGACCGAGGATCCGAATGTGGCGACCGCCAACCCTGGCGTGATCCGGTCCAGCGGGGCCGCGGCGAAAGCGGACCGGTCGCCGCTCGCCTATTCGCAATGCATGCGGGCGCAGGGCCTGACCTGGTTCCCGGACCCGGATGCGCAGGGCCGACTGAAGGTGAGCACGCCCGACGACGCCGATCCGAAAAAGGTCGAGGCGGCGGAACAGGCGTGCCGGAAATACGCGCCCTGGGAGGGGCCGGGCGACCCGATTCCGGCCGACGAGCTCGCGAAACTGCGGCAGGTGGCCCAGTGCATGCGGGATCACGGATTCACGAACTGGCCCGACCCGAACGCCGACGGGAGCACCCGGGTCGACTCCAGGAAGCTCGGTGTGGAGGCCGACGATCCGAAAGTGCGCGAGGCTCAGGAGGATTGCCAGAAGTACGCGCCCACGCCGAGGGGCAGAACCGGTTCCTGACCCCGTACGGGAAAATCGGTTCAGGTGGTGATTTTGATCTGGGCATTGGTGAGCGTGATGTACCAGTCGGAATTGGTGAAATCCTCGCTGGTCTCCGGGCCGATGTAGGCGTCGATGTGGTGCGAACCGCCCAGGCCGGGCGTGAATTCGTCGGTGATCTGCCAGGTGCCGTCCCGCAGCGCGGCGCAGACCGCCTCCTGCGGGGAGGAGCCGTCGTCCTGGATTCCGCAACCGCTGATCGTGAAGCGGGTGCCCTGCGGCAGCACGTCCGGGTCGGCGGCGGCCGAGACGAACGGGGTCAGGCGGTCGCCGTCGCTGCTGCGGGGCTCGGTGTCGAGCCAGAAACCGACGTCGTAGGACCAGTTCAGGTACTGGCCGGAGGAGGTGCGGCCGGTGCCCTCGTCCTTGACCGCGTCCACGAAGTCGGCCGGGTAGGCGCCGAGGTCGTCGGTGCCGTTCTTGCAGTCCAGCTTCGCGCAGCCGGTGACCTCGGTGTCGGCGCCGTTGTGGAAGTCCTCGACGGCGGTGTAATAGACGGTGATCTCCCAGCCGGTGCTCGGGCTGCCGGTGGGGGTCGCCGTGGCCGTCGCGGTCGTTGCAGCCGCGGTACTTCCGACGCTTTTGCCGACCGAAGCCTGGATTGTCGGGCTCGGGGGCGGCGAGGGCTCGTCGTCCGTGCCGCAGCCGGCCGTCGCCGAGACGATCATGGCGGCGAGCACGAGACCGGGGCGCATCTCGTGAGCATGCCAAGCTTCCGGGCCCCTACTCGATTACTTTCGGTAATAGGAATGAACCGCGGGCTGCCCGGTGTAGTTGGCTCCGGCGCGATCGTCGGCGCCGAGATATCCGTACGGAAAAATGATCTCTTTCGGTCCGGCGCAGCTGATCCGCCGTCGCCGCGGGTCGTAGTCGATCCCGGCCTTCCGCAGCGCCGCGGTCAGCGGCCGCCCGGCCGGGCTCCCGTCCTCGAGCCGCACGCTGCTCAGGTCGAGGTCGGCCACGAACCGCCCGCCCGGGGCCAGCCACCGCACGATCCGGCTGATCAGGCCCAGCTTGTCGCCGATGTAGTGCAGACCGTGCACGCACGTGATCAGGTCGAACCGCCGGTCCGGGCTCCAGCTCTCGATCGGGGCCGCGACCAGGCTGACCGTGTCCGGCGGGGCGGGCGCGAACGCGTCCACGAGATCGACGCCGATCAGCGTCGCGGAGCCGTTCAGCCGCTCGGCCGCCTGGATGAGGGCCCGCCCGCTGCCGCAGCACAGATCGAGCCAGGCGCCGGTCAGCCCGTCGGCCGGGTCGAAGCCGAGCACCCGCGCGTAACTGTTCACCCCGGTGAGCTGCCGCTGCCGGTTCATCGCGTTGTTGGCCACCACCGACGAGGCGTGCAACGACCGGTCATCGAGGAGCATCGTGCCATTCTGCCTGCTCGCACCAGCGTTTGTCGGCCCGCGCGCTGTCGTGGAAGCCACGTTCCCGGAACGTGCGCCAGACGCCGTCACGGGTGGCGACCCGATGGGCGAATTCGGACTGGGCGCGGTCCACCATCCCGTTCAACTCGTGCGGGGTCACCCCGGTGCCGGCCGCGAACGCCGCCCGCCGCGCCCGCCGGTCCGGTGGCTGCGGAAAGCCCCGCGCGTGGGCCTTCTCGTCGTCCATGAACGGGACGGTGAACCAGGCCAGGAAACCGGTGTCGTACCAGGGGTCGCCCGGCTCGGCGAGATCCCAGTCCAGGACCCCGGTGATCGCCCCGGCGTCGTCCCACAGCAGGTTCCACGGCCCGAGGTCGCCGTGCTGCATCGACGCGCCGGGCCCGGCCGGCGGACAGCCGGCCAGCGCCGCCCGCAACTCCCGCGCCAGCCGCCCGAGATCGTGCGCGCCGGCGTCGGTGAGAATACGCGGCCGCATCGGCCAGCCGGCGTCGTGACCGGGGAGGAAACCGAGCACCTCCCGCCCCCGCTCGTCGAACCCGCGCGGCTCCGGCACCCGGTCGAACCCGTGTTCCCGCAGGTGACCGAGCAGCCGCAGCACCATCGCACTCTGCCGGCCGCCCGGCCGCCGCACGGTGTCCCCGGCCCGCACCAGCCCACGATCGTCGAGCCCGGCCCCGCGCAGGGGAGTCTCCGCGACCGGGGTGAGGTAGCCGAGGGCCGGGGAACCGCCGGCGAGCCGGACCGGATAGTGCCAGCGGCGCAGGGCCTGCGCCATCCTGGCCGCGCCGGACGGATTGGCCGAGTGGATCAGGACGACACCGATGTCGAACGGGTGGCCCTCGAAAGCCGCGCGCTCCAGCACCGCCACGACCGGCCAGATCGTGTCGCTGCCACCCAGGTCGTGATCCAGCCACAGCTCGTCGACGCGCCGGCCGCGGTGCCGTTCGAGAAGCGCGACGCCCTCGGCGCTGGTCCGCGCGATCACGGCGGCCCGGCCGTCCACGAACGAGCGCAGATCGTCGATGAGCAGGGTCGCCATCCGCTGATTATGGGACCGTGACGACCACGGTGCCGGTCTTGTGACCCGGAGCCCTCAGCCGGTCCCGTCGAGCGGATCCCAGCCGGACGCGTAACGCAGCAGTGACGCGGCCAGATCGGGGTACGCCGCGGCCCACACGTCGTCGAACAGGAACCACTGCTGGAACCCGAACTCGGTGCTGCAGTGCATGGCCATCTGCGCCAGGTGTCGTCCGACCAGGATCAGGCTGGCCTCGGGTTTACGGCCCTCGGCGATCGGCGCGGTCAGCACCAGGTCGACCGCGTGCTCCAGCTCGCCGTCGCGCAGCGACTCGTCCGCGTCCAAGCCGAAACCCGGCCACCGGGTGGCCCGCCGCAGCGCCACCGCCAGGGCCTCGGCGTCCGGCCCGGGCTCGCCCTGCGCGATCAGCGCGGCGAGGATGCGCAGCTCGGCCGGCCACCGCTCGTCGTCCCCGCGCCTCAGGCTCGTGGCCAGCCCGTCCAGCCCGGTCCCGGGAATGGTCACGGGTGGCTCGACCTCCAGACTCGCCCCGTCGTAGAAGGTCAGGAACACGGCGTGCGTCGTGGGCCCGGCCGCCGGTTCGCCGCCAGCCTCGTCCGGCAGAGGCCACGATTCGTGTACGAGATAGGCCAGCCGATCCGGATACCGGGCGATCACCTCGTCGTCGAGGAAGAAGTAGGCGAGCTCGACCTCGTCGTCATCGGTCCGCACCCGCACGCTGTGCTCGTCGACCCGGATGTAATCGGTGTCGCCCTCGACGTACAGATGCTCGTGCAACAGCGCCCGCAACTGACCGGTGTCCGCGGGCGGCGGGAGGCGATGCTCGCGCGCGGCCTCGAAGATCGTGCTCAGGCCGTAGACGTTGGCGCCGAGCTCGTCCTGGATCCAGTTCCACGGGTCTGGGCGCTCCCAGTTGCGCCGGAACCAGTCGAGGACGGTCGCGTCCGGCAGGCGACGGACCAGTTTGCTCAGCGGTCCCTCGTAGTGCGACCGGTAGACGAAGTGCACCGCCCGATGTTAGCGGCCGGTCAGCGGATCTCCATGCCGGCGACCAGGCCGTCGGTCAGGTGGAAGACGTGGGTGACGGTGACGTCGGCGAGGATCTTGCCGTCGAGGTCGCGGACGACCTGGGCGACGGTGACCGCGACCCGGTCGTCCGGTTCCGGGGTGAAGGCGACCGGGGTGACGTTCGGGTCGATCTCGGTCCACTGCCGCTGCCAGTAGGCGGCGACCTCGTCGCGGCCCCGGACGGTGCCGCCCTCGAACGCCTTCGGCCAGGTCACGTCCGGGGTCATCATGGTCAGCGCGGCCGGGATGTCGCGCCGGTTGAAGGCCGCGTAAAGATCTTCGAGAAGCTGCATGAGGCCAGTTCAGCATGCGGGCACCGGCCCGGCGGAACGGCTCTGCGGAAGGCAGAAATCCGGGGCCGGAATACCGGCCGGGGGACGGGACTTGGCGACTGGTATGACGTCTTTCGATCCGCACGCGCTGATCGCGGAGAGCCGCCTCGGCATCCTCGCCACGATCCGGAAGGACGGGCGGCCGCAGCTGTCGCCGATCCTGCCGTTCTACGACCGCGACGCCGGCACGATCTACGTGTCGGTGACCGAGGGCCGCGCCAAGACGACCAATCTGCGCCGGGACCCGCGGGCCGCCATCGAGGTGACCAGCGCGGACGGCCGGGCCTGGGCGACCGCCGACGGCGACGTGACCCTGATCGGGCCGGGCGAGGACCCGCACGGGCCGGAGGTGGAGGCGCTGGTGGACTACTACCGGCGGGCCGCCGGGGAGCACCCGAACTGGGACGAGTACCGGGCGACGATGGTCGCCGACCGCCGGGTGCTGCTCGCGCTGCGGGTCACTCACGTCTACGGCCAGAACCTCAACGTCGACTGAGATCCTTGACCCGGACCCTGGGGTACGGGTTTAGGGTTCCGCCATGCGGGTGGGTGAGCTGGCGCGCCGGACCGGGACGACGGTGCGCGCGTTGCGGTACTACGAGTCGGTCGGCCTGGTCGTGCCGCGCCGTCTCGGCAACGGCTACCGGGAGTACGAGCCGATCGCGGAGCGCCAGGTCGCCCAGATCCGTGAGCTGATGGCGCTCGGCCTGGCGGTCGAGGAGACCCGCCCGTTCGTCGAGTCGATCGCCGACGGTGACGAGGACGTCTGCGCTGCCGCGATCGCGACTTTCCGCAGTACGGTGACCGGGCTGCAGACGCGCATCGGCGAGCTGACCGCCCAGCGGGACGCGCTCGACGCCCGCATCGACGAGGCCGCCCGCCGGGTCGTCACCGGTGCGCCGACGTCCGAGAATGATCCGGCCGGCCTGGTCGGGGCGCGTCTGCCGCCGCTGCACTTCTACGCCAGTGACGGCCGGCCGGTGGACCTCGGTGATCTCGGCCCGGGGCGGACGGTGATCTTCGTGTATCCGCTGACCGGCCGGCCCGGCGTGGATCTGCCGCGCGGTCTGCTGGAGGTGCACGGCGCTCGGGGCAGCACCGATCAGGCCATCTGGCTGCGCGATCACCATGCCGAGCTGCTCGCCGCCGGGGCCTCGCGGGTGTACGGGCTTTCCGCGCAGTCGACCGGATATCAGCGGGAGCTCGCCCATCGGCTGCGGTTGCCGTACCCGCTGATTCCCGACCCGAAGCTGACGCTGGCCGCGGCGGCCGGGCTTCCGACCCGTACGTCAGGGGATCTTGCTCTTTATGATCGTCTGACTTTGATCATTGCCGACGATGTGGTCGAGCACGTGTTCCACCCGATCCCGGACCCGGCGTCGCACGCGCTCGATGTCATGTCGTGGCTGACCAAGCTCAGGCCGTGACCCTCGCGCGGGCCAGCCGGTGGGTGCCGGCGCCGGCGGCCAGGAACATGGCGGCGAGGACGAGCCAGCCGGGCGTGCCGTGGGCGATCGCGGTGCCGGTGACGACCGCCGGCGCCAGCATGGTCCCGGCCGCCAAACCGGTCTGGCTGACGCCCTGGTAGGCGCCGGCGTTCCGCGCGTCGGCCAGCTCGAACGCCAGCGACCAGGCGCCGGCCTCGGACAACACCTCGGCTGCGCTGGCCGCCAGCAACGCCAGCACCAGCACGGCGACGGCCAACCCGGCCGGCAGAGGCCCCGCCGCGGCATAAAAAACGCAGGTCAGGACCAAAAACCCGGAAGACACGATTACGGTACGGCCGGCCGCGCGCACGTCCGTGACCAGCCGCGCCGCCGGCACCTGGAAGACGGCGACGAGCACCGTGTTGAGCACGAGCAGCAGCCCGACGGTGGTGGCGGGCGCGTGCGTGTGCAGCGTCACCCAGAGGGGCATGCCGACCGTGAGCAGCCCGAACTGGATGGTCAGGATGCCGTAGAGCGCCGAGATCCCGAGATACCGGAAGTCCCGCAGCGGCGACCGCGCCACCCCGCCCGCCGGGCCGCCGGACGCAGGCGTGTCGAGGGTCGCCGGCTCCGGTGACGGCAGGCCGCGCAACGGGACGACCGAGGCCAGGACCAGCACGGACGCGGCCAGCATGGCGATCACGTAGCCGGTCGCGGTGCCGGCGGCCAGGGCCGTGGTCGCCGCCGCGGATCCCGCACCCACGAAGACGTTGGTCACCACCCGCAGGCGGGCCCGGACGGCCACCCGGCCCGGGCCGGTGAAGTGCAGCGCGAGCAGCGTCGCCTGCGCGGTGCGCTGGCCGCCCTGTGCGCCGACCGCGACGCAGGCGACCAGGGTGAACGTCAACGCCGAGGAGGCGGAACAGTACGTGGCCAGCGCCGCGCCCTGGACGATCGTGCACACCACCAGGAGCCGGTGCGCGCCGAACCGATCCGCGAGGTAACCGGTGCTGAACGCGGCGGTCATCCCGGCCGCCCCGGCGACCGGTCAGGCCCACACCCACGGTCGCCGGGGACAGGCCGATGACCGTGGTGAAGAACAGCGCGCTGACGCCGAACAGCACGCCCTTGGCCAGGGAAGAAGCGGCGATGGACAGGGTCAGGGCACGCTCGACCGGACCGTGTCCGATGAACCGGGTGGCTAGGAGAGTCACGGGTCAGTTCTGTCAGGCCGCGGGCCCGGCCACGAACGATGTAGCGTTTCGCTTCATGGTCGTGCGTTATCAGCTCGTCGGGCAGGACCTGGGCGGGGTGCGGTTCGCGATCTCGCCGCTCAACGAACTGGTGCTGTCGCTGCACGCGTGGCGGGACCCGGGCCGGTATCCGTGGCAGCTGCCGTGGATCCGCGAGATGCGGCGCGCGCAGGACCGGCTGGCCGTGGACCTGCTCGACGAACTGGTCAACGACGCTCTCTGGACTCCGGACTTCCTCACGCCACGACCGTGGTCGCCGCTCACACGACTCGAGGAGGAACTGGCGGCCGTCCGCCGTACGCCGAAGGAGGTTGTTGATCGTGATCTTCGCATCGTGTCCGGAGCCGGGCGGCTGCCGGCGGTGCTCCGGGGCGACGACGTGCTGGACCGCATCCTGGACGCGCTGACCGGATACTGGGAGGTCAGCTTCGCGCCGCACTGGGCCCGGATGCGGGCGCTGCTGGAGGGCGACGTCACCTTCCGCGGGCGGGAGATCGCCCAGCACGGGCTGGCCCGGATGTTCGCCGGGCTGGCCGGGCGGGTGCGGCTGACCGGGGACACGGTCGAGGCGTTCGTGCGATCCGGGGTGCACTACACGCGGCCGGCCACCGGCGGGCTGACGCTCGTGCCGTCGATGTGGACGAGCGGCGCCGGAGTGCCGATCCGGCCCGACGAACCACCGATGATCATCTATCGGGCGCGGGGGCTGGGAACCCTGTGGGAAGCGCAGCCGCTGCCGGCGGCGGGTGCGCTGGCCGGGCTGCTCGGTGCGCCTCGGGCCGGGTTGCTGGTGCGGCTGGCCACGCCGGCGTCGTCGACCGAACTCGCCGTGCGGCTCGGGGTGACCACGACGGCGGTCAATCAGCATCTGCGGGCTCTGCGGGCGGCCGGGCTGCTGGTGAGTGCGCGTCATGGGCGCTCGGTCCTGTACCGGCGCTCCGATCTGGCCGATCGCCTCGTCGAGTCCGCCGTCCCGCCGGCCGCGGTGGATTCCCCGCCGGCTTGACGGTGTCCGGGGCCGAGCCTGTGGCGGGCTCGGCCGGAGTTCGGTCAGGCGAGGAGGGCGGCGGCGGCCAGCAGGTCGGCCACTACCGCGGTGGCGGCGGGCTCGTCCGGGGTGTGGGCGTACTCGCCGGTCCGGACCCGGATGGAGCGGGCGCCCAGGGCGGTGGCCACCGCTACGTCCTTGCCGGGGCGGTCGCCGATCATGACCAGGTCGGACGGGTCCACGCCGAGGGTGTCGGCGGCCTGCTGGAGGCCGCTCGGGTGCGGCTTGCGGTGGGCCCGGCCGCCCAGTTCGTCGGTGATGACGACGGTGGTGAACGCGTCGGACAGGCCGGTCGCGGCCAGCTTGGCCCGCTGGATCGTCGGGTTGCCGTCGGTCAGGCAGGCCAGGGGGTAGCGGGAACGGAGTTCGGCCAGGGCCTCCTCGGCCCCGAGGTAGCAGGGGAGACGCCGCGGGCGATACGCGGTGAAGGCGGCCACCAGGGTGGGGATCACCTCGGCGGCCCGGTCGGCCGGGACGCCGTAGGTGGTCAGGGCCCGGTCGATGGTGCCGCCGCGGTCCGAACCGGCCACGAGTTCGCGGCGGACGGCCCGGCCCAGGCGGATCGGGTCCAGGCCGACGGTGACGCCGGCGCGGCCGACCGCGCGGGCCGCGCCGTAGAGGTATGACGCCTGCGGATACAACGTGTCGTCCAGGTCGAGGACGACCGCGGCCGGAGCCGGATCGAATGCGGTCATGCGGACCTCCAGGGCCGAGCGAAGCAGGTCAGAGCGGCCCACGGCCGAGTGCGAGCCGGAGCGGTCGGGCGTCGAGGGGCGGGTCAGGCGGCCCAGGGCAGGTGGCCGTCGGTGTAGTCGGGTTCGTCCAGGGCCAGCAGCGCGGTCGTCGCCGGGTCGGACAGAAGCCGGGCGATCCGCGGGCCGGTCCGCCCGTCACCGTAGGGGCACGGGAGGGCCGCTATCCGGGCCAGCTCCGGCGGGGAGCCGAGCCGGTGGGCCGCGGCCACGGCCCGGGCCGCCAGTGCGTCCGAGGAGATGCCGGTCAGGACGGCCGAACCGGCCTCGACCCCCTCCCACCGGGGTGTCGAGCGGCGCAGGACCACCACCGGCACGCCCAGGTAGGCGGCCTCCTCCTGCAGGCCGCCCGAGTCGGTGACGACGACGCGGCTTCCGGCCAGGGCGTGCAGCAGTTCGTCGTACGAGAGCGGCTCTTCGCAGGTCAGGCCGGGCCGGGCGGTGAGGTGGGGCAGGAGGCCGTGGCGGGTCAGGCGGTCGCGGGTGCGCGGATGGATCGGGAAGCGCACCGGACCGATCTCGGTCAGCTGCCCGATCACCTCGACGAGGCGGGTCAGGCGCTCCGGGTCGTCGACGTTGGACGCCCGGTGGGCGGTCACCAGGACGCCGCGGCGTTCTTCGGGCGGCACCGGGCGGATGCCGTGGGCGCGCAGGGCGTCGATGACCGGGTTGCCGACCACGAAGATCCGCTCGGCCGGTACGCCCTCGCCGGCCAGGAAGGCGGCGGCCCGATCGGTGGGTGCGAAGTGGATCTGGGCGGTCGCGGCGGCCACCCGGCGGTTGACTTCTTCCAGGCTGCGGGGGTTGAAGCTGCGCAGGCCGGCTTCGAGGTGGGCGAACGGGAGGCCGGCGCCGCGGGCGGCCAGCGCGTACGCCGGGACGGTGTGGGTGTCGCCCAGCGCCAGCACGAGGTCGGCCGGGTGGGCCTCCAGGGTTTCCGCGGCACCGGCGACCAGGGCGGCCAGGCGGCTCGGGCCGTCCGGGGGTGTGAGCCGCACGTCGGGTACGAGACCCAGCGCGCGCTGCACGTCGCCGCTCATCGCCGCGTCCCGGTGCTGACCGGTGTCGATCGTGGTGACCCGGTGGCCTTCGGCGCGCAGGGCGTGAACGACCGGGGCCAGTTTGATCACCTCGGGCCGGGTCCCGAAGGGGACGATGATGTGCCGCCTCATCGGACCGGCACCAGGCCGGGCGCGGCGGGCGCGCGGTGGACCTCGGCGGCCGGCGTGACGGGCGCGGCGGGCGCGTCGTAGAAGACCTCGGCGAAGTGCCGGGCCATCCGCAGGTTCTCGCGGAAACCGAGCGACGGCAGAACCGCCTCCGGATTCAGGATCCCTTGCACGTACGTGTTCACGACATCCGCCCCGGCCGCGAGCGTCAACGGCAGCCCGCCGGAGAAGCGCGGGTTTACCTCGACGATCGTCACCTCGCCGTGCTCGGAGACGAACCCCTGCACGTTGGCCGGCCCGCTGTGTGCGACCGCCCGCAGCGTCGCCGCGACGACCTCGGTCACGGCCAGGGACGCGAACGTGGTGCCCTGCACCGAGATGCCGCCCCGGGTCTCGTCGCGCCAGCGGGGCACGCACGCGACCATCCGCCCGTCCCGGTCGATCAGGGCGTCGGCGGTGAACTCGCGCCCGGTCAGCCGGGTCTGGACGATCGCGCCGGGCACCGAGGCGAAGGCGTGGGCCAGGTCGCGCGGGTCGTCGACCAGGACCACGTCGCGGCTGCCGCGGCCGCGGGCCGGCTTGACCACCCACGGGCCGGGGACCTGGTACATGGTCTCGGCGGTCCACGCGGTGACCGGGTGGGGCACGCCCGCGTGGTGCAGCGTCGCCGCGAACGCGATCTTGTCGAGGCAGAGGTCGGCGTGCTGCGGCAGCCAGGTCCGGGTGCCGAGCTCGGCCAGGTGCGGGGTGAGCGGGTTGAGGGCCGCGTACTCCTCGGCGACCGTGCCGACCAGGGCGGCCGGGCGGTGCTCGGCGATCAGCGCGAGCAGGGCGGCGGCATATCCGGGCTGGTCGGCGCGGGGGAGGACGGCGGCGCGGGCGGTGAGGCGCAGGCCGACGGCGTCCGGGTTGGCGTCGAGCGCCAGGACGTCGTGCCCGGCGTCCTGAAGCGCGCGGATCACCGCGACCCCGGCCGGGCCGCCGGCACCGGTCACGGCGATGAGCCGCCCGGTCGACGCCACCGGGGCCGACGGGGACTCGGCGCGCATCAGCCAGGCCCGCGCCCACAACCGCAGCGCGATCACGTCGCCCGAGTGCACCGGCTCCCACTGCCGCTCGGCGACCGCCCCGGCGAGGGCGTCGAGCACCAGCGGATCGGTCTCGTAGGACGCCACCGCCAGCAGGGTGGCCGTGTGCACGCCGAGTCCCTTCCCGGCCAGCTCCCGGATGATCTCGGCCCGCCGGGCCGGGTTCTCGTGCCCGACCCGGTAGTCGATGCGCCGCTGCTCACGCCGCTTGGCCAGCCGCCGTGACAGCGCCTTGGGCAGCACCCGCCGGTGCACGAAAGCGGCCACCTGGACGCGCGGTTCCCGGGGCTCGTTCTCGACCGGAACCCGGTGACCCAGTCCCGGCTTGGCCCACGCGGCCGGACGGTCCGCGGTGTGCCGTCCCGAGCGGTCCTGCTCGGCGCGCTGTGCGTCGTACATGGTCAGTCCGATCATGATGAGCAATCCGAAAAGGGTGTACGCGAAGTTGATGACCGCGCCGATCCAGTCGTGGAAGAAGATCAGCGCGTCGACGGCCAGGAAACGGCCGGCCAGCAGGGACAGCACCAGGCGCAGCTGGTTGGCGGCGAGCACGAACAGGCCGGCCGCCACGAAACCGGGCAGCACCTGCGGGCGTTGCCGCAGCGCGACCCCGGCCAGCGCGGCCAGGGCCAGCACGCTGCTCAGGATCGTGCAGGACCCGGTCATCTCGGCGACGACCGGTTCCATGCCCGGCCCGAAGACCACGAACGAGTCGCCGAGCACACCGGAGATCCGGTCGACCCCGATCAGCTCGATGATCCGGGCGGCCAGGGCGACCTCGAAGTGCCGGGCGTGGTCGACCAGCAGGACGTATCCGCCGATGCAGAGGGCGACGGCGGCGAGCATCTCGGCCATGACGAGCTGCCGGCGGCGAGCCGTGGCGGTGGGGCGCCGGCTGCGGGTGGCCGCGGCCAGGCGGCGGTCGAAGCGGTCGCTCACGTCGCCCCCGACCGCGCGGTCTTCACCCAGGCGTAGGTCGTGCCCCACATGCCCTCGAAGTACGCTTTCGTCGCGGTCAGGATCGACATGCCGAACGCCGGGATGAACCCGACGAGCATCCACACCGCCCGTCGTTCCACCCGCCCGAGGACCAGCCCGACCGCCAGTTCGCAGAACGGTCCGGCGAACAGCAGCGCCGACAGCGACACCATCTGGATGGCCGACGAGTCACCGATGCCGAACGCGTGCAGCGCGATCAGCAGAAGCCCGAGCCCGCACAGCACGGGGACGTGATAGACCCAGAGGAAGAGAATGGTCTCCAGCTTCTCCATGGGCGACAGATGAGGCGTACGGAGAATGGGTCGCCAATAGTCGCGAAGACATTTCTGATGCCCGCGCGCCCACCGGTAGCGCTGCTTCCAGAAACGCTGCGACGACAGCACGGCCTCCTCGAAGTCGACCGCCGACGGGTCGTACCGCACGCGGTACCCGTCGAGCAGCAACCGCAGCGTGAGGTCGGTGTCCTCGGTGACCGTGTCCGGGTTCCAGCCGCCCAGCGCGCGGATCAGTGACGTGCGGACAGCGCAGTTCGCTCCGCCGTACGCGGGAAGTTCGAACAATGCCTGTCGCCCGTACTCGTTGACCAGATATCCGGACAGGTAGTCGATGAAAATGGTCGACGCCAGCGACGATTCCACGCCGTTGCGCACGACGCAGCGGCCCATCACCGCGCCCACCTTCTCGTCCCGGAAATGGCGCACCAGGCGGCGCAGCACGTCCGGTTCGGGCTGGTGGTCGGCGTCGAAGATGACCGCGATCTCGGAGTCGGTGAGCGCGAGCGCGTCGTTGAGCGCGCCCGACTTGCCGCCCCCGGCGCCCGGCCGGCGGTGCAGCACGCGCAGGCGCGGGTCGGCCGCGGCCCGGGCGTCCAGTTTGGCGCCGGTCCCGTCGGTCGACGCGTCGTCGACGACCACCACGGTCAGCTTGTCGGCCGGGTAGTCCAGCGAGAGCAGGGCCGTGACCATGCCGTCGACCACCAGCTCCTCGTCCTTGCAGGCGACCAGCACGGCGACCGTCGGCGTGAACGACTCGACGCCGACCAGCGGCGCGACCAGGTCCCGTTCGGCCCAGCGGGCGGCCGACACGGCGAAACCGAGGTGCCGGAAGAAGAAGATCAGGAAGACGACGTTGAGGACGGTCGCGATCCAGCCCAGCGTGCGGTCGACGCCGAACAGCGCCAGGGCCCCGGCGAACACGACGAGGTGCGCCGCCAGCGCGATCCGGAAGTGGGTGCGCGGAGGCCGGTGGCGTCCGCCGACGGTCATGCGACTCTCTGCTCGTCGGTGGGGAGGGCCTGGTACGTGGGCACCTCGGCCAGGGCCAGGCCCAGCTGCGGCGGCGGGGCCAGGTCCCAGACGAACCGGGACGGCACGAACGCCTCGGCGAACCGGACCCGCGCCTGCGCGCCGAAGTGCCGGGCCGACGCGGCCACGACCTCCGGGTCGACCATCGCGGAGCTCTCCACCTGGCTGCGGTGACAGGCCAGGGCGGCCAGTTTCCGGTCCAGGTGGGCGGAGATGTCGACGTACAGGGAAGGCTCGAATTTGATCGTGGACGGGCTGCGATAGTGCAGCACCCGGCGGTTGTGGCGGGCCGCGGAGAGCGTGGCGGCGGCGACCGCGCGATGATCCTGGTGCGAGTCGTCCGGCGCGTGCACGTAGATCACGTCGGCCTCGGTCGCCCGGATCGCGCCCTCGATCACCGCGATGGTGTCCGCGTCGGCCGCTACCGCGCAGTCCCGCGACCGGCCCCACAGCAGCAGGCAGTCCAGGCTGCGGGCGGCCGCCTCGGCCTCGGCCCGCCGCTCGGCGACCTCGCCCGGACCGTTCTGGCCGCCGGTGACCACCAGCATGGTCACCGGATCGCCGGCCGCCCGGTGCGCCGCGAGGGTGCCGCCGCAGCCGAGTTCGATGTCGTCGGGGTGCGCCCCGATCGCCAGCACGTTGCGCATCATTATCGGTCAGGCCGCCTTGCGGCGCTTGCGCCAGAAGACGAACGCGGCGATCACACCGGCCATGATCAGCGCGATCAGCGGGCCGGTGCCGTTGCCGCCGGCGGGCAGGCTGACGTCGCTGCCGCAGGTCGGTTTGCTCCAGTTGGCGGTGACCGTCTTGCCGCCGACGGTCCAGGTCGCCGACGTGTCCTTGCTGAGCCAGCCGGTGGCGAACGTGGCCTTGTGCGTGCCCGGCTCGAAGCGCGTGGTCACGTCCGCGACCGTGCTCCTGGTGCTGCCGCTGAGCAGGACCTGGTTGTTGTCGCCGGCCGCGATGGTGCCGGCCGAACCGGCCGTGCTGGTGTAGCCGAAGACCGCCCGGTACGTGCCGGACTTACTGTTCTGCAGCACGCAGTCGCAGGTCGGGGTGCCCGCCAGGGTCTTCCAGGTCGCCGCCGCCGAGCCGGTGTTCAGCATCAGCGCGGCGGCGATCGCGACCACCAGGGCGGCGGCGCCGGTGGCGACCAGAGCCCCGCGACGGCGGAGCGACGATCGTACGGAACGCATGGTGTTACCTCCGCGGTCGGTGGCGCTGCGATCCTTCCGATCGGTCACCACCGTCCGCGTCTGAGGCCGCTCAGGTTGCTTCGCGGTAGACGCCGCCCCTGATCGTTACCGGACTCCGTCCCGTTCGAGCAGGGCGTCGACGGACAGGTCGTGGCCGAGGAAGTCACGGACCATGCCGGCCGGGTCGCGTTCGGCGCCGGGGGCGAGCACCGTCCGCGCGTAGTCGCGGCCGGTCGCCGGGTTCAGCAGGCCTTCGGCCTCGAACCGGCCGAACAGGGCGGCGTCCAGCACCCCGGCCCACTGGTAGGTGTACAGACGGGCGCCGTAGCTCCCGGCGAAGGTGTGCAGGATCTGGGCCGGGGACTCGTCGGCCGGGTCGACCGGGACGGGCAGCAGGCGCTGCTTGGCCGCGAGCGGATCCTCGCCGCGGTGCAGGGCCAGGTCCTGGAACGAGTGGGTCATCCGGATGATGCGCCGGCTGGCCAGCCGGAACCGTTCCTCGGCCCGGGCCGCCGTCGCCGCTTCCTCGCCGACCCCCATCCGGCGCAGGATCTCCGGGTCCATCGGCCAGTTCTCCATGATCCGCGACGGGCCCTCGATGAAGTCGCGCGGCATCTCGGTGGGGGTGCGCAGCCGGTAGCGGGTGCGGACGAACGCGTAGTGCATGGCGTGCCCGAACTCGTGCCACATGATCCGCATGTGCAGCAGGTCGGCGCCCTCGGGCGGGACGAAGCCGATCACGCCCAGGTGGTGCGGGCCGCCGTCGGTGGACAGCCACGGCGCCGCCATCCACGCGCCCGGCTGCTTGCCGTCGCGCAGGTGCCAGTCGCACCAGATCCGGGCCAGGTGCGTACCCGAGTCGTCGCGCAGGTCGAACGCGCGCACGTCGGGATGCCAGCCGGGCGCCTCGACCGGCGTGAACGTCACCGAGTACAGCTCGGCGAGCGCGTCGAACATCACCCGCTGGACCGTCTCGACCGGCACCCGGACCCCGCCGGCGGCGGCCAGCCCCCGCGATTCGCGCAGGCGGGTGACGTAGAAGCCGTCCATCGGGTCGTCGACGTCAGCGGCGGTCAATTCAAGATCAGGATCATTCGTGTACGACCGGGCGAACGCCAGCAGTTCGGCGTGCTCCCGGTCGGCCGCCGGCCGGTACGCGGCGGCCAGCTCGTCGAGGAACCCCTGGGCGTCGCCGACCATCTGCCCGACGGCCTGCATCGCGACGAAGTCCGGGAAGCCGAGCAGCTCGGCCAGCTCCTGCCGGCCGGCCAGCATCTCGGTCACCACCGGTCCGTTCGAGGCCGCGGCCCGGTTGATCGTCAGCCGGTACATGTCGGCCCGCAGCCCGGCGTTCGTCGCCTCGCGGCGGACCGTGCTCGCCGTCTCGTCCGAGTACGCCAGCCAGTAGCCGGACCGGCCGCGGGCGGCGGCGGCCTTCCGGGCCTCGGCCACCATCGCCTCGGGCAGGCCGGCCGGGTCGTCGGTGGCCACCCCGGCCTCGGCGTCGGCGGCCTGGAGGTTGGTCATGTAGTCGACGGACAGCGCGGCCAGCCGCGCGGTGATCGTCGCGAGCCGCTCCCGGCCGGCCGCGTCGAGCCCGGCGCCGTGCCGTTCGAACCGCCACAGCAGGTCGGCGCGCAGCCGTTCCTCGACCGGGCCGGCCGGTGTCACCGCGCGGATCGCCTCGTACAGGTCGGCGCGCTGGTGGACGGCGGCGGAGAAGCGGGCGCTGCGCTCGGCCGCCACCCGCGACGCCTCCGTCCAGGCCCCGCCGAGGGTGGCGCCGAGCTCGTCGGCCATGTTCACCACGAAGTGGTACCGCGCGGTCGCCTCGCCCAGCGCGACCAGCGGCTCCGCGCTCGCCGCGACCGCGTCGAGCAGCGCGTTCGCCTCGGCCTCGGCCCGGTCGAGCGCGGCCGGCACGTCCTCGGGGCGGTAGGTGTCGAACCGGACCTCGCCGAGCGGATGATCGAAGGAGTTCACCCGCCCACGATCCCATCAGCCGACGGCGCCGGCGATCCGGGTCGTCGCGCCGCCGCTCGTCCGGCCCGGCGCGGTCGACCGGTTCTCGAACAGCGCCGCGAAGACCGTCGCGGTCAGCACCGCCGCCGGCACCGCGACCGCCATGGTGATCAGGACCGATCCGGTGCCGAGGACGTGGCTGACCAGGGCGACCACCGGCACGTGCATCAGATACAGGCTGTACGAGCACCGACCGAGCACCTCCATCGGCCGCGTCGTCAACAGCCGGATCAGGACGGCCGCGCTCCCGGTGGAGACGGCGACCAGCAGCGCCGCGATCGCCGGCCCGGCCGCGAGATCGATCCACCGGTAGTGATGGGCCGTCCACACCGGCCCGCGCCACACGATCACGGCCAGCACCGGCGCGGCGGTCAGGACGGCCAGCCACCCCCAGGGCCGGCGGCGGTGGATCCCGGCGGCGACCATCCCCAGGGTGAACAGCGGCGCCATCTCCCACGTGTAGCCGATCGGCCCGGCCGGCCCGGCGGCGATCATCGGGACGCCGGCCACGACCAGCGCGGCCACCGCGCCGAAGCGGGCCCGGATCAGCAGCAGCAGCGGGAAGGCGACGTACAGGGCGGCCTCGACCGCGATCGACCAGAACGCGCCGTTCGGCGCGGGCACCGTTACGAAGTCCTGGAGCATCAAGCCGTAGACCAGGACCGACCGCAGCGACGCCGGGTGCGACATGGCGAGCGGCCCGGCCACGGCGGTCAGGACCACGCTGACCAGCAGCGCCGCCCAGTACGCGGGCAGGATCCGCCGGGCCCGCCGCCGCGCGAACCGCAGGCCGCCGCCGAGCCGCCACCCGTTCCGGGCCGGGGCGATGGCCAGGGAGAACCCGGACAGCGTGATGAACGCGACGACGGCCAGCCGCCCGTGGATCAGCCAGCCGCCCCAGGCCGGGCCGGTGTTCGCCGGGTAACCGGGAAAGCACACCAGCCAGCAGTGATGCACCACCACGTACAGCGCCAGGAGGCCGCGCAGCCCGTCCAGGCCGGCGACCCGGTTGCCCGGCGTCACCGCTGTCGGTCCTCGGCCAGCGTGAACGCGTCGGCCAGGGGCCCGTCGGCGCGGCGCAGGGCGGTGATCGCCCGGCTGGCCCGGCTCTTGACCGTCCCGATCGAACAGCCCAGCTGCGTGGCGATCTCCTGCTCGGAGAGCCCGGCCCAGTAGCGCAGCACCAGCACCACGCGCTGCGCGGCCGGCAGGGCCCGCAGCGCCGCCAGCACGACGTCGGCCGTGCTCTGCCGTTCGGAGAAGTCGCCGTCGTCGGGCCGGTCGGGCAGCACCGCGGCCGGGATCTCGAACCGCCACATCCGGCGACCCGCGCGCCACGCGGCCCGGGTCATGACCTGCCGGGTGTACGCCTCCGGATCGCCGTCCGGGTGCAGCCGCCGCCACGCCTTGTACGTCTTGACCAGCGCGTCCTGCGCCAGATCCTCGCCGTGCCCGCGGTCGCCGGTGAGCAGCGCGCCGTAGCGGACGAGCGCGGCGTAGCGGGCGGCGACGAACTCGCCGAACGGATCGCTCATCGGACGAGCCCGAGCAGGTTCTTCAGCTGGAACACGGTCGCGTTGGTCAGCCGGACCCGCCCGCCGGTCGAGGAGACCGCCTCCTGACAGCCGTCACCGACCGCGATGATCACCGTGGTGGCGTTGGAGGTCCCGGTGTCCCACGGCGACAGGGACGCTCCGGGGGAGGGTGCGACCGGATCGGGTGGGTCCACGGTGAGCCGGATGCTCTCCTGCCCGGGGCTCGCACACGCGTCCGCGTCGCGCACGACGTCGTTCTGCCGGCGCAGGATGCGAAGCACCTCGTCGACCCGGGTCCGGTCCGAGGCGGTGGCCTGGTCGGGCGGCAACGTCATCTTCACCGACTCGACCTTGGCGGGCAGCGTGAGCGGTCCGCTGCGGCGCGGGCTGCTCCGGATCGAGTCGATGATCGGGCGTTCGGCGGTGCCGTCCATCCGCAGCTGGATCAACACCTGCGACCAGGGCAGGAGCAGCTCGTTGTCGTAATTCTCGGCCGGGAAACGGCCGGTCTTCATGTCGTCGGAGTCCAGGCCGGACCGCAACCAGCCCGGCTCCCCGCCGGCCAGGGTGATCGACACCGGTGAGGTGATGATGCCCGCGTCGAGGTCGCCGTTCTCCGGGGGGATCAGGAACCCGCCGGGGTTGCGGCTGTTGGACCGGGACACCTCGACCACCGCGTTCTGGCAGCCACGGTTGCCGGAACCGATCAGCAGGATGGTCCGTTTCAGCATCTCGCACTTGTTGGCCGGGCTCGCGGTGACCACCCTCCAGCCCGCCGGGATCGGGAGCTGCATCGCGCCGGCCACCACCATGCCGTTCACGACCCGAGGCGTCGCCGACTGGTCGATGCCGCCGGCCGCGGTCGGCAGCGGCGCGGACGGCAGCAACCGCTGGCCGGCGACCAGACCGCCGGCCAGCAGCACGGTCGCCACGATCCCGGCCAGCGCCGCCGTCCGCCGCCGGGCCGCCCGCCCGCGCCGGACCACGGCCGTGACCGGGTCACGGTGCTCCGGTTCGAGGTCGGCCACCGCCTCGTCCAAGAGTTGCCTGATGCGTTCGGTCACCGGTTGCTCCACGCTCTGTCAGCTGCTCGTCCCTCGTCCCCCTTCGAAAGACGTCAGCCCGCGCAAAGGTTCCCCATCGTCGCCGATCAACTTCAGAATCAACAGCCTCTTCCCGTACGGCGTGAAGCAGTCACGTGGTGGCGACGAACTCGCGGACGTGGGCGGCGACCGGGCCGGGGCGATCCTCGGGCATCAGCGTGTAACTGTCGTGGACCTCGATCAGCCGCCCCTGCGGGAGCGCGGCGGCCAGGCGGGCGCCGTTGGCGGGACGCATCATGGTCGACTCGGGCGCCCACAGCACCAGGGCCGGGCGGTCGAAACCGGTCAGGCGGGCGGCCGCCTCGACGTATTCGCCCGCTCTCGTCGTACGCAAATATTTGAGAAGGTCTCGCCGGATCGGCGGTGAGGTGAGAGACGGCCGCAACCAGCCATCGAGAATGTCGTGGGGTATCGGTCGTTTCGACATGAGGCCGAAATTGATCGGGGAACGGCGCAGCCCGCGGATCCGCAGCGTCTGCAGGGCGAGAAAGGTCGCGCCGGGCACCTTCGACGACAGATACAGCGAGCGGCCGGGCAGCCCCGGCGGAAAGTTCTCGAACGACTCCTGCGGCAGCAGGACGAGCCGCGCCAGCCGCCGGCCGAGCCCGTGCGCGGCGACCAGTTGCGCGCCGCCCCAGTCACAGCCGATCAGGGTGACGTCCCGCAGGTCGAGCACGTCGAGGAACTCGGCGACCAGCCGGGCCAGGCCGGGCGAGCTGAGGTCGGCGTCCGGGTCCATCGGCACCCGATGACCGCCGAGCGGCACTTCGAGCACGACACAGCGGTGGTCGGGCGCGAGGTCGGCGACGACGTGCCGCCACAGCGTCGTGTTCACGAAGATGCCGGTCAGGAACACCAGCACCGGCCCGCCGCCACCGCTGTCGTCGTACTCGACGGTCCCGGCGCTCAGAGCAACGCTGCGCATGGTGCGAACCCCCGTTCGTCGGCTTCCGACGCTATCCCGCCCATCGGCCGGATGTGATGCGTCGAAAGCCCCGCCCAGCGGGTATTCGGACAGCTCAGACGTCGTGGTGACGCAGCGACCGCCACACCGTGTGGGCCCAGCCCAGGTCGTCCGGGTCGTCGAACATGCACAGGGCCAGGATCAGGTCGCCGCCGGGCGCGGCGGCCAGGCCGTACACCTCGTGGTGCGACACCGGCGGGGTCCGGTACGTGTGCCGGACGACGTCACCGTCCTGCTCGGTCAGCACCTCGTCCCGGTCGGCCGGCGCGTCCTCGGTGAACAGGGCGATGCACTCGGCCGGGCTCGCCCCGGCCGGCATCGTGAACGTGTTCAGCAGCACCGTGCGACCCGGGCCGGCGAAGACCAGGCCGTCCTTCCGGTTGAACACGCGCAGCCCGGCGGTCCGATCCAGCGACCAGGCCGCGGTGACCCGGTTGTGCACGGTGGTGGGCAGCGCGTGCGCGATCCGGCTGAGCACCTCGTCGCGGTCCCACTCCTCGTTCAGCACCCGCCACAGCAGCGTGCCCTCGGACGCGACCAGGTACGGCAGGCTGTCGGCGTCCTGCACCTCGGCCGTGGCCGGCTCGCCGTAGATCGGCGCCCACGGCTTGATCGCGTTCGCGACCGTGCCGGTGAACGCGAGGTCCGCGTACGCCGGGGCCTGCCACACCTCGCGGGCGTGCCGCAAAGCCTCCGGGTCGATCTCCAGCCACACCGAGTAGGTGACCCGGCTGCCGCCGGTCAGCCGTACCGGCATCAGGCAGCGCACGAACGCGCCGACCCCCTCGGCCAGGCGCAGGCTCCGGCCGCCCTGGACCGCCGCGCGCTCCTCGTCGGACAGGGCCAGGATCGGGTCGGGATCGGTCGACCGGATGTCGAAGTCGGCCGGGTCGAGGGCGGCCCGGCAGCAGTCACAGCCCGGCTGGTGGTCAGACATCCGCGGGACTCTACCGGCCCCGCCGGGCGGTAGCGTAGGGCCATGACCCGGCGTCGATACGTGGCCCGCGGCGTGCCCGGCGGCTACCGGGTCTGGGACAACCACGGCCGCCGCTGGTGGGGTGACCACTACGAGATCTGTCCGGACGACCTGCTCACCGAACTCAACGGCGCCGCCGACCCGGACCGGATCACCCAGCTGCTCCGCCGTTACCGCGCGGCGAAGCGCTAGAACAGGGCGGTCTGGCCGGGGATGGGGTCGCGGCGGCCGGACATCGAACCGTGCAGGACCCGGGGTTTGAGGGTGTGGGCCCAGGCCGGCAGCGGCTCGGGCGGGGCCTCCGGGAGGACCTCGGCCGGGGCGTCGCCGCCGGTCAGGGACCACAGGGACGGGCCCAGGTTGATGCCGTGCTCGCGCAGGGCGCGGCGGATCGTGAGGTAGTCCAGGGGGAGCCGGGCCGTGTCCGGGGCGGGGATCGGCAGGTCGCGGCGCATCCCCATGAGACGGCGGTTGAGGGCGACGATCTCACGGGACTCGGGGGCGCGGAAACTCGTGGCGGCCTGCTCGCCAACGGAGTCACGCAGGGTAGCCGGATCGGCCGCCCAGGCGCGGTCGACCGAGCCGAAGGCCTCCAGGAGACGGGCCGCGGTGCGCGCGCCGAAACGGCGTACGCCGGGAAGGTTGTCGGACGGGTCGCCCCGCAACGCGGCGAAATCCGTGTACTGCCACGGGTGGACGCCGTAGAGCTCGGGCAGGGACGCGGCGTCGACCAGGACCGAACGGTCGAAGCCGCCGTTGCGGATGCGCAGCACCGACGTGGTGTCGTCGATCAGGGCGAACGCGTCCCGGTCGCTGGTCATCAGGACCGAGCTCCAGCCCAGCGCCCTGGCCGTCGCGGCCGAGCTGGCCAGGACGTCGTCGGCCTCGTAGGCGGGCGGGACCACGGTGCCGACACCGCAGGCGCGCAGCAGCTCGGGGGCGATCTCCAGCTGGCGGGTCAGCTCGGCCGGCTTGGGCGGGCGGTGCGCCTTGTAACCCGGATGGTCGACCCGGCGGGCCGAGTCGCGCGGGCAGTCGAAGCCGACGAGCACCGCGTCCGGCCGCAGCTGGGCGGCGGCCCGCGCGAGGTAGCCGATCAGGCCGCGCAGGGCGGGCGCGGGTTCGGGTGATCCGTCGCTGGCGTGGAACGCCCGGTGCACGAGGCTGTTCCCGTCCAGGACCAGCAGCAAACCACCCGTGTCCGGCACCCGACGAGCTTACCGGCTCAGATCGTGCTTACGGTGAGTGATCTTTTCCACCAGCCCCGCGGGGGCGACCCGCCGTAGCGCGAAGACGAGCGGGGCGTTGCTGCCCACCGCGTATCTCTGCTTGGGTTTCCTGGCCTCGATGGCGGTGAGGATCGTCGCCGCCACCCGCTCGGCCGACGTGCCGGCCTTCTCGTTGCGGTCCAGGGCGGTCAGCATCCGCTCGAACTCGGCGCGGTGCGGCGAGTCGGCGGCGATGTACTTGGTGCGGCGCTCGCTGATCCCGGTGTTGATCGAGCCGGGTTCGACGGTGGTCAGCCAGACGTCGTACGGCGAGTACTCGTGCCGGGCGCCGGTGGCGAACCCCTTGATCGCCGCTTTCGAGGCGACGTACGACGACCGGTAGGCCAGCGGGAACGACGCCAGCATCGACCCGATCATGATGACCCGGCCGTAGCGGCGCTCACGCATCCCGGGCAGCGCGAGCTGCGCCAGCCGCACCGGCCCGAGCACGTTGACCTGGAACAACCGCCGCAGCGCGTCCATCGGCAGCTCTTCCAGGGGGCCGGACTGGCTCTCCCCGGCGTTGTTGACGAGCACGTCCACGCCCTGCAGCGTCCCGGCCAGCGCGGCGATCGACTCGTCCGAGGCCAGGTCCAGCGCGACGTAGTCGACCCCGGCCACCTTTGTCGTGATCGAGGCCGGGTCGCGGCTGGTGCCGATCACCCGGAAACCCTTTTTCACCAGCGCGGACGCGGTCGCGAGTCCGATGCCCGACGATGCCCCGGTGACCAGGGCGGTGCGCTCCATCGCAGCAACATAACCGGTTCCGGAGGCCTGCGGAAACGGGCGCGCGCCGAGATCGGGTGCCCGGTCCGGTGCGAGCGGTCGCATCGGCCCGGGCACCTGTCGGATCAGAGGGTGACGGTCTTGCCGCCGATGGTGACGACCAGGGTTCCGGTGGAGGAGAAGGACCAGGCCAGGGCGCCGCTGTAGGTCGCGCAGCGGGAGCCGTTGGTGCCCGACCAGAACTGGTTGGAGCTGTCCGAGTCGCCGATGATCCGGTCGTTGGTGCCGCTGCTGAAGCGGCACGACGTGTTGGTGCGGAACACCGACGTACCGCCGTCGAAGTTGAAGTTGCGTTCGCCGTTGTCGATGCTCAGGTTGTTCGAGACGGTCAGCGAGCCCGGGTTGCTGTTGTAGGTGAAGCCGTGCTTGCCGTTGCGGTAGGCGATGCTGCGCCGTACGACGTGGTTGACCGCGATGTCCTCGCCGCCCAGCTTGTAGCCGTTGCGGTCGCCCGCGCCGGCCTGCGAGCCGTCGGTGAGCGTGCCGTTGTCGTAGGAGAGCGAGTCCTCGATCGTCACCGGCCCGATCGGCCCGGTGTCGGTCTTGGTGTAGAGGTCCCAGCCGTCGTCGATGTTGTTGTGCGACACCGCGTACCGGAAGACGTTGCCGGTGCCGACGGTCAGTTTGGCCGCGAAGCCGTCCGCGTCCTCGCCGTCGGAGTCCGCGTTGTCGTGCGACTCGGAGCTCAGGACCAGGTTGTTCGACGGCCACTGCGAGGTCGGGGTGTCCGACGCGATCCGGGAGATCTGCAGGCCGCTGTCCCGGTTGAACCTGGTCACGGTCCGTTCGATGGTGTTGTTGCTGCCCCCGACGAAGATCCCGTTGTCACCGGCGTGTTCGACGACCAGGCCGTACAGATGCCAGTAGTTGCCGTTCAGGGCCAGGCCGCGGTTGGCCGAGTCCTCGGTCTGGGCCGAGAAGTTCAAGACCGGAATTTCCCCGGGGTACGCGGTGAGAGTCTTGAGCGCGCCCGCCGCACCGTTGTTCCCGGCCGCGATGGTCACCGTCTGCGCGTAGTTGTAGGTCCCGCCGCGCAGGTAGATCGTCCCGCCGGCCGCGATCCGGGTGAGTGCCGAGGTCAACGTGGTCGGCGCCGACTGGGTTCCGGCCGCGCCGTCGGTGCCGCTCGGCGACACGTAGACGGCACCCGTGGTCGGCGGGGTCGAGGTCGACGGCGTCGGGGAGGGTGAGGACGACGACGGCACCGAGGTCGGCGAACTGGTCGCGGTGCCACCCGGGTTGTCGTCGACCACGATGTCGTCGAAACGGCCGGCCGCGTACTCGGTGAGCAGCCCGATCCGTCCGCTGGAGATCGACGAATCGGTGGCGCTGCCGACGCTGGTGCCGTTGACCGAGCCGCTGATCGTGGTCCCGTTGACGGTCAGCCTCAGCGTGTAGAACGTGCTGGTCGAGACGGTCTGACTCAGACTCGCCAGGACGGTGATCGCGCTGCCGTTCATGGCTTCCAGCTGCACCTTGTCGGCGCCGGTGAGCGACAGCCGGTACATCTTGGTCGCCCCGGCCGCCCGCGCGGTCAGCGCGACCACGCCGCCGGTCGAGCCGAACGCGGTGGCCTTGACCCGGGCCTGGACGGCGTAGTTGGTCCAGGACGAGGTGCCGCCGAACTCGCGGGCCCGTTCGCTGGTCGTGTCCGACTGCTGCAGAACCTTGGTGCCGTCGGTGACGACCGACCAGGTGCCGCCCGATTTCGACCAGGCGCTGGTCGATCCGGATTCGAAGTCGGCGCTGAACACGGTAGCGGCCTGGGCGGTCGCCACGGTGACGGCGAGTCCCGCGGTCACCAGTGCGGCCAGTGCTCCCGCACCGGCCGCCCGGCGCAGGCGACGAGGGTGTACGGATGGTGCCATGCGATTTTTCTCCCTGTCGGAAAAAGATCCCGCCGGCATTTCTCAGGCGCTGCGATTATGTGCAGTCTTCTACCTCGCGGCGCAGCTCTGACCTGCACCGCGGCCTGATTCATGGGGATGTGGGGCCGACGGAATGGGGGGAACGGAAGTGGTGCCGTGACCGAATCTCCCACCATCGGAAGAGGAGAGTCAACGATTCTCATTTGCAGGTTTGTTGCAGCCTTACCGATGCTGTGGATCTATGTCTTGAATGTCTGACCATTGCCAATTGTCTATTTCGCGACTCAATGTATCCGACTTTCGGGCCTATGGTGTGCGGCGTTGCACCACTAGATGCATCGGTCACGCACCTCCAAGGGGGAAGGGGGCGGCCATGCCGCGTCTCCTGCACGGAAGAATCGTCACCGAGGAAGAACTGGCCCGGGCTTCCGGCGAACTCGCCGACTTCAGTGCCCGGTCGCCGGCGCTCTTCGCGGTGACCAAACCGGTCGACTCACACCATTTCGACTTCCTGTTCCCGGCGTTGCAGGAGGACGAGGCCAACCTTCTGCCCGAAGCCGCCAATACTCCGGAGCTGCTCAAGCGGCTCGGCGCGACGATGGTCGACGCCGACGTGGCCGGACAGGACAGCCCGATCCCGGCCGCCTACACGTACTTCGGACAGTTCGTCGACCACGACATCACCCTGGAGTCCGGAACCTCGGCGACCATGGCCCAGCTGCTCGACCCGGGCATGACCCCGCTGTCGCTCACCGACATCCGCAACGCGTTGCGCAACCTGCGCACCGGCGAGCTGGACCTGGACAGCGTGTACGGCGCGCCCGCGCCGCGGAACCCGGCCAACGTGGCGAAGATGCTGCTCGGCACCGTCGCCCCGCTGAACAACCCGAATCCGCCGTTCAAGCGCCCGCCCGGCAAGAGCGACGACAACGACCTGCCCCGCGAACCGGCCGGGCCGGACATCGAGCACGACCGCGCGGCGCTGACCGGCGACCCGCGCAACGACGAGAACCTGATCATCGCCCAGCTGCACGTGGCCTTCCTCAAGGCCCACAACAAGCTGATCGACCAGGGGTTCTCGTTCGGCGAGGCGGGCCGGATCCTGCGCCAGCACTACCAGCACGTCGTGGTGCACGACTTCCTGAAGCGGATCGCCGAGCCGGCCGTCGTGGACGACATCGTCGACCACGGCAACCGCTGGTTCGACCCGGCCGCCGAACCGTTGCGGATGCCGCTCGAATTCTCGGTCGCCGCATACCGGCTCGGCCACACGATGGTGCGCGCCGGATACGACTTCAACGTCAACTTCAACACCAGGCCCGGAGGCGTACGGGCGAGTCTGGAGCTGCTCTTCACGTTCACCGCGCTCAGCGGTGAGGTCGGCAACTTCCCGACGCTGCCCGAGAACTGGATCATCGAGTGGGAGAACATCATCGGCGGCGCCGACGTGATGAAGGCCCGCAAGCTCGACACCAACGTCGCCACCACCGGTGACCGGGCGCTGTTCGCCCTGCGCAAGGTGGACGGCACGCCGGAGACCCCGCCCGACGCGGGCCGCCTGGCCGTGCGCAACCTGCTGCGCGGCTACCGGCTGCGGCTGCCGACCGGGCAGGCCGTGGCACAGTTGCTCGGACTGCCGGTGATGACCAAGGACGAGGTGCTGGCCGCGGCGGGCAGCCCGCAGCAGGTGGCCGCGTTGACCGCCGGGGGCTTCGAGTCCCGTACGCCCCTGTGGTTCTACGTCCTGGCCGAGGCCAACCACGCCCACGCCGGTCAGCGGCTCGGCCCGCTCGGCAGCACGCTCGTCGCCGAGGTGCTGATCGGACTGGTCCGGCGCAGCCAGGACTCGTTCCTGCGGCAGCCGGGCTGGAAACCGTCGCTGGCGTCGGCCAAGGCCGGCACGTTCGAGCTGGCCGACCTGCTGCGCTTCGCCGGGGTGCTCTCCGGGGGCACGCAGCAGCCGCCGCCGGCTCCGACGACGTACACGGTGAAGAAGGGCGACACCCTCACCGGCATCGCGAAATCACAGCTGGGCGACGGGAACCGGTGGCCGCAGATCTTCGTGCTGAACCGGGCCGTCATCAAGAACCCGAACGTCATCTTCCCCGGTCAGGTGCTGCACCTGCCGCCGAGGACACCGGTCGGGACGATCCCGCGGCTCTACACGGTCAAGAAGGGCGACACGCTCAGCGGCATCGCCAAGGCCCTGCTGGGCAACGCGAACCGCTTCCCGGAGATCTTCAATCTGAACCGGGCGATCCTGTCCAACCCGGACCGGATCATTCCCGGTCAGGTGCTGGTGATTCCAGCGAAATGACGAACCGCGAGCCGCCCGACGGGTTCGGCTCGTACCGGATGTCGCCGTGGTTGGCCTGGGCCAGCCCACGGACGATGTAGAGGCCCAGGCCGGTGCCCTTGACCGAGGTCGCGTCGCGGTCGGCCCGGGCCAGGCGTTCGAAGAGACGGTTCCGGAACTCCTCCGGGACTCCGGGACCGTCGTCCTCGACCGCCACCTCGACCAGCGACGACGTGACCGACACCCGGACGGCGGTGGCGCCGCCGCCGTACTTGCGGGCGTTGGACAGCAGGTTGACCAGGATCTGCTGCAGATGCCCGGGGTGGAAGAGGGCCCGCGCGTCCGGCCCGGAGACCGGCACCGCCGCCGCGTCGGCCGCCCACAGCGCCCGGTCGATCTCCTCCCGCAGGTCCAGCCGCCGCCGGTCGGCCCGGATCTTGCCCGACTCGATGGTGACCATCGCCAGGACCTCCTGGACGATCTCGTCCAGCGTGCCGGCCTGCCGGGCGATCGCGTCGATGGCCCGGCCCCGGCGCTCGTCGCTCAGCGCCGCCCAGTCGTCGGTGAGGATCTCCGCGTTGCCCCGGATCGAGGTCAGCGGGTTGCCGATCTCGTGGCCGAGCATCCCGATGATGTCGAGTTTCAGCTGGTTGGCCGCCTCCAGCTCGGTGTTGCGCTCCTCCAGGGCGGCCGTCGCGGCGTCGCGGGCCTGCTCGGCGGCGCGGCGGCTGGTGATGTCGGTGATCACGCCGACCAGCAGTTTCGGGTTACCGTCGGCGTCGCGGACCATGGACACGGTCGCCTCGACCGGCACCCAGTGCCCGTCGGCGTGCCGCAACCGGGACTCGGTGGTGTAGGAGTCGCCGTCGCCGGCGAACAGCCCGGCGATCCGCTGCTGCCCGGCCACCCGGTCGTCCGGGTGGGTCAGCTCCCGGGTCGACATCCCGGCCAGCTCCTCGACGGGACGGCCGAGCATCGCGCCGTAGGCCGGGTTCGCGCTGATCATGGTGCCGTCCAGGGCACTGATGACCTGCGCGACCGCCGTGTTGGAGAACTGGGCGCGCAGCCGTTCGGCGCTCTCGGCCAGGGCCACCTCGGCCGCCCGGGCCGCGGTCTGGTCCGCGTTCACCTCCAGGACCTGCGCGTTGTCCGGGTCGAGAGAATGCAGAACCTGACGGCTCAGAACATTGACGGTACGGCCGTCGGCCGTGATGTGGTCGAGCTGCCCGTTCCAGTGGCCGTCGTCCTGCAGCGCCCGCTCCTGCTCGGCCCGGCTGCCGCCCTGCGGGAACGTGGTGTGCAGCAACCGGTGCGAGGACTTGCCGCGGGCCGCGGACAGGGGCCAGCCGTAGAGCTGCGTCGCCCCGTCGTTCCACCAGCGGATGTTCCCGTCCAGGTCACGCACGATCACGGCGGCCGGGATCAGCTCGAAGAGCCGCGCGGTCCGGCGCAGCTGCGCGTCGGCCTCGCGGGCCGCGGTCACGTCCTCGACCTGGTTGACCACGTAGCGGGCCCGGTTGCGCTCGTCGGTGACCACGGCGACCCGCACCGACACCCAGATGGTGTGCCCGTCCTTGTGCCGGTACCGGCGCTCGGTGGTCAGCGTGTCGATCTCCCGGTCGATCAGCCGCCGGGCGAACTCGCGGGTGCTCGCCACCTCGTCCGGGTGGGTCAGGTCGGCGAACCGCATCGCGGTCAGTTCCTCCTGCGACCAGCCGGTGATCGCCGTCATCGCCGGGTTGGCCTGCAGATACCGGCCGAAGTCCTCGTCCCGCAGGCTGCACAGGGTCAGGCCCAGCGGCGAGTTGTCGAAGGTCAGCCGGAAGCGCTGCTCGCTGATCTCCAGCTCGCGCAGCGCCGCCGCGTTGCGGGTGGCGTCGTCGGCGTGCCGCAGCGCGGCGCTCAGGCTGTCGGCCAGCAGGGCCAGCTGCTGCTC
Organism: Actinoplanes sp. HUAS TT8; assembly: GCF_051380535.1. NCBI lineage: Bacteria > Bacillati > Actinomycetota > Actinomycetes > Micromonosporales > Micromonosporaceae > Actinoplanes > Actinoplanes sp. HUAS TT8. The sequence goes on from NZ_CP195646.1 coordinate 1,835,487, forward strand.
GTCGGTGTCGTCGAATGCGTACGCCGACGCGGCCGACACCTTCAGGACGCCGATCACCTTCTTGTCCGCGTGCAGCGGTGCCACGAGCATCGAGCCGATCCCCAGCTCCTCGCACTTGGCCCGGTTGACCCGCTCGTCGGTCGCGGTGTCGGCGCAGTGCGCGGGGGAGTCGGTGGCCAGCGCGATCCCGCTGAGCGAACCCGAGCGCGGAAGCCGGGTGCCGTTGAACGGGGTGAGCGTGCCGGCCGTGGCGACGTAGACCAGCTGATCGTCCTCGACCAGCTCGACCGCGGCGCCGTCGGCGGCCGGGAACAGGTCGACGGCCCGGGCGGCGACGACCCGTACCGTGGCCGCGCGGTCGGTCGCCGCCTCGGTGACCTCCCGCTGCACGGCCAGGGTGCCGCGCAGCCGGCGCACCTCACGCTCGGTCGCCTCCTCGGCGGCCCGCTCGGCGGTGATGTCCCGCAGCTGCACCACGGCGGTGGCCGGACCGTGCTCGTCGAAGATCACCGACGTGTGGGCCGCGACCGTCAACGGGGTGCCGTCCTGGCGCCGCAGCATGATCTCCCGCTGGCCGCGGGTCCGCTCGCCGTTGGCCATGATGGTCAGGTTGCGCTCCAGCTCCTCGCTCGGGCCGTCCCCGATCAGCGTCTCGAAGTGCATGCCGACGGCCTCGGCGTCGCGGTAGCCGAAGAGCCGGCAGAACGCCGGGTTGGACAGGACGATCCGGCCGCGGTCGTCGTCCCGCAGGCCGAGCACGATCCGGGCGATCGGGCTGTTGTCGGCCACCTCGGCGAACTGGCGTTCGCTGCGTTCGAGGCGGGCCATCGCGGCCAGCGTCGCCGCCTGCTCCCGTTCCAGGGCCTCGACCGCCGCGGTCGTACGGCTCAGCAGGTCCTGCCGGATCGCCGCGTCCTCGGCGTGCCGCAGCGCGTTGCCGACCGCGTCGGCCAGCAGGGTGAGCTGCTGCTCGTCCCCGTCGTCGAACGCGCCGGCCCGTCCGCTGCCGACCATCAGTACGCCGAACGTGCCGCTGCCGGGCGCCCGCAACGGCGCGATGATCAGCGAACCCATCCCGGTGGCCCGCGCGATGGCCGGGTTCACCCGCGGATCACCGGTCGTGTCGTCGCAGCGCACCGTGCCGCCGCTGGTGACCGCCACCCCGGCCAGCGAATCGGTGACCGGCACGTCAGGCAGGTCCATCCCGACCGCGGCGGCCGGGCGCAGCAGGCCGGCCGCGACGTCCAGCAGGTGCACCGACGCGGCCGTGCCGGACGGCAGGACCTGCAGCGCGCGGTCGGCGATCAGCGCGACCAGGGCGTCCCGGTCGGCGACCATCGCGCCGATCTCGCGCTGCACAGCGATCGTGGTGCGCAGCCGCTCGGCCTCGCGGGCCGTGGTCTGCTCGGCGACGACCAGCCGCTCCTGGTTGCGGCGTTCGGTGGAGACGTCGGCCAGCTGGGCCAGCAGCTGCAGGGGTGCGCCGGACTCGGACGCGAGCGGGGACACGGTCAGCCGGCACCAGAAGGGGTGACCGTTCTTGCCCACGTACCGGAAATCGCCCTGGAAAGAGGGGGTGACGCCGTTCGCCATGTCGTGCAGCATCGCGACGCACGCATCCCGGTCGTCCGGGTGCGTCACGTCACGCAGGGTGAGCGCGGCCAGCTCGGTGCCGGTGTAGCCGAGCATCGCCGAGACCGCCGGATTGGCCCGCACCCAGGCGCCGTCGGTGCCGAGCACGGCCATCCCGATCGGCGACGAGTCGACGAGGGTGCGGAACCGGGCCTCGCTGTCGGCCAGCGCCGGCCGGCCGCTGCTCTCCACGATCTCGGCGAACAGGAACTGATGTCCGTCACGGTCGGTGACCATGAGGTTCTGGCTGACGATCCACACCCGGGAGCCGTCCCGGCGGATCAGGATCCGCTCCATCGCCATCACGTCGCACTCGCCGCGGGTCATGGCCTCGAACAGCGCCGCCACCGGCTCGACCCGGTCCTCGTCGAGCAGCATCATGGCCGACTTGCCGATCAGCTGCTCGGCGGGGTAACCGACCAGCTCGCAGAATGCGGCGTTGACCGCGGTGAACGTGCCGTAGTCGTCCGGGGCCAGGCTGAGCACCAGCTTCGGCACCGGACTGCGGTCGAAAGCGTGCGCCAACAGCTCCAGCGGCTGGCCTTCCAGCCGCGCCCGGAACCCGACACTCATACCACCCTGATCGGCCGATCAGGGCAACGAATGAGCCGGTCGGGCCGGGACCGGGACCTCGGCGACGAGTTCGGCCCGGTGCTCCGGGTGTGCGCGGTAGAAGGCCAGGGAGCGGGCGAGGAAGCCCGGGTCGATGTGCAGCTTGGCGACGGGGAGGCGGATCGGCTCGTCCCAGCCGGCCCGCCGGCTCCCGAACCAGCCCCGGACCGTGATCCCGGCCGGCCCGATCGTCACCGTGGGCCGCTCGTTCAACGCCACCACGACCGCCGTGACCAGGGTCAGCAGGCCGAACACGAGCATGAACACGTCCAGCCCGGTGCCGCCGGTGTCGCCGACCTGGACGAGGGCGAAGCCGGCGTTCCAGCCCAGGACGACCGCGAGGATGCCGCGCGTCTGCGGATTCGGGCCGGCCGAGAAGTCCGGCCCCCAGGCGGCCGGTCGCTTCCGGACCGGGCGGGTGACCAGCACGTACGCCACGGTCGGGAGGACCAGGCTGATCAGGTGGACGACCAGGAACGTGAGGAAGGTCGAGCGGAAGGAGCCCGGGTGGGCCCACGCCTGCCCGGCGACGCGCAGCACACACGCGAGCAGGGCGAACGGGAGGGCGAGCAGGCGTGCGGTGCGTATGGCCACGGCGAAAGGGTAGAACAGCCCCTCCAGAATTTATGTCCTAGGACATAACTGGTAGCGTGCCGGTGTGATCGAAGGGAACACGGCGGCGGAGATCGCGCGGTCGGTGCGGGGACTCGTGCACGCGGGCGAGCTGCCGGCCGGTGCCGCGCTGCCCGCCATCCGCGAACTGGCCGTCCGGCTCGGCGTCAACCGCAACACCGTCGCGGCGGCCTATGCGCAGCTCGCGACCGCGGGCGTGGTCGAGGCCCGGCGACGCGGCGGGACGATCGTGCTCGGCCTGCCCGAGGTCGAGGGCGAAGGCCACACGCCCGGCGGCGACCTGGTCAACCTGGCCGACGGCAACCCCGACCCGGCGCTGCTGCCGGCCCTGGCCGAGGCCGTCGCCGGATACGAGCCGGTGCTCTACGGAGCGCCGCCGGTCGACGAACGCCTGCACCGGCTCGCCGGCGACCTGCCCGACCCGCACCGGCTCGTCCTCGCCAACGGCGCCGCCGACGCGATGGAACGGCTGCTCACCACCCACCTCACCCGCGGCGACCAGGTCGCCGTCGAGGAGCCGTGCTACCTGGCGGCGATCGGGACCCTGCGGGTGAACGGATTCCGGGCCGTGCCGGTGCCGGTCGACGCCGACGGGATGTCGCCGTCCGCCCTGGCCGCGGCGCTCGCGGGCGGGGCCCGGGCCGTGATCTGCACACCCCGGGCGCACAACCCGACCGGGGCCGCGCTCACGGCGGAACGGGCCGAGGCGCTGAGGGCGGTGCTCACGCCGTACGGCGAAATCCTGATGATCGAAGATGATCACTTCTCGATGATCTCGGCGCGGGAATATCACCGCGTCACGCCGGCCGGGCATCCGCGCTGGGCGTTGGTGCGATCGGTGTCGAAATTCCTCGGCCCCGACCTGCGGCTGGCGTTCGTGCTGGCCGACCCGGCGACGGCGGCGCGACTGGAGACCGGCGCGACCTGGGTCAGCCACCTGCTGCAACACGTCGTGGCCTCGGCCTGGGACGTCGAACGGTTCGCGCGGGCCCGCGACGCGTACGCGGCCCGCTCCGGCCTGCTCATCACCGAGCTCGGCCATGTGGGCATCGCGCTGCCCCGGCCGGACGGTCTCAACGTGTGGATCCCCGTCCCGGAGTACGGATTCGCCGATGCCCTGGCCGCCCGCGGCTGGGCCGTGCGCGACGGCCGGGACTTCGCCGCGCGCCGCCCCGCCATCCGGGTCACCACCTCGACCATCACCGCAGCTCAGGCCACGGCATTCGCCGCCGACCTGGCCGCGCTCCTCTGAAGGGACCCCCATGTTCACCGGGCTCAGCGCCTTCCCCCTCACCCCGCTCGCCGACGACCGGCTCGACGAGACCGCGTACGCCGGACTGATCTCCCGGCTCGCCGTGGCCGGCGCCGACTCGATCACCGCACTCGGATCGACCGGCTCCTACGCCTACCTCGACGCCGCCGAACGCGCCCGCGCCGTCCGGATCGCCGTCGCCGAAGCCGGACCGACACCGGTCTTCGCCGGGATCGGGGCGCTGCGCACCTCCCACGTCCTCGCCCACGCGGCCCAGGCCCAGGCCGCGGGCGCGTCCGCGGTGCTGCTGGCGCCCATGACGTATCAGCCGCTCACACCCGACGAGGTCTACGGGCTGTACCAGGACGTGAGCTCGGAACTGTCCGTGCCGCTGATCGTCTACGACAACCCGGGGACGACCCACGTGACCTTCACCGACGACCTCTACGCGGCGATCGCCCGGCTGCCCCACGTGGCATCGCTCAAGATCCCCGGGCCGGTCTCCGAAGAACGAGTCGCCGACCTGCGGAAACTGCTGCCCCCGGAGGTGGCCATCGGAATCTCCGGGGACGTGCACGCGGCCGACGGGCTCGCGCACGGATGCGACGTCTGGTACTCCGTCGTCGGAGGGACGCTGCCTGCGGCAGCGACAGCAATCGTCCGCTCGGTGCCGGGTGCGCCGGAACGCCTCGCTCCGCTGTTCGCATTATTTGCGGCGTACGGGAGTCTGCGCGTGATCGCGGCGGTCGCCGAACAGGTGGGGCTGGTCGCCGGGGCGTGTCTGCCGCGGCCGGTGCGCGGTTTGGACGAAGAGGGCCGGGCCCGGGTGGCGAAGGTCGTCGCCGAGCTGGACCTGGCGTCATGATCGCGGCCGGGCCGGCTGTGGGCCGGGCCGCCGGACCGGGCCCCACGCCATGATCGCCGTCCCGCGGTCGACGCAGTCCCCGCCCACCTCAGGGGGCTTACCGCCACCGAGCATTATCTCCGGTTTCGCCAAGATCATGCGGCCGGCCTGTGGACAAACCGCCAGTGTGGACAACCCTCGATGATCGATACGACGGGCGTACGCTCGGCCCGGTCCTCCGGCCTGGCTCGGTACGTGGCCGCCGCGACCATGGCTCGATCCGCGGACGGTGGCGCGGTCGTGGCGGTCGTCCTGATGGTGACCGTCAGCGGCGCGCCGGGCTGGCTCGCGGGGCTGCTCGGCGCGTGCATCACGGCGCCCCACCTGCTGGGGCCGTTCGTGGCGCGCCGGCTGGACACCGCGCGCGACGGGCGCACGGTGATCGCCGCCGCCTGCGTCGTCCACGGTGGCACGCTGGCCGCGGCGGTGCTGCTGTACCCGCACGTGCCGGCCCCGGTCACCGGTCTGCTCCTGATCGCCTCCGGGCTGGTCGGGCCGCTGCTCACCGGCGGGATCAGCAGCCGGCTGCCGGCCATCGCCGGTCCGGACCGGGTGGCGCAGCGGCGGGCGCAGGGCTGGGACGTGGCGACCTACGGTCTCGGCGGGACGGTCGGGCCGACGATCGTGGCCGCGGTCTCGGCCTGGGCCGGTCCGACCGTCGCGGCGCTGCTGCTGGCGGCGGCGACCGCGCTGGCCGCGGTGCTGGTCCGGATGCTGCCCTACGCGCCGCCGTCCGGAACTCCGGCCGAGGTGCCGCGGCCCGCCCGGACGCTGCTGCTGATGGTGTCGTCGGGGCCGTTGCGGCGGACGCTGTACATGACCGTGACGGTGGCGTTCGCGCTGGCCGCGCTGCCGATCACGGCGGTGGCGGGTACGTCGGCGCTCGGGGTGACGGCGGCTGCGGCCGGGATCCTGACCGCGGCCTACGGCCTGGGGAACCTGGCCGGGTCCGCGGTCGTGATGATCCGCCCGCTGCGGGGTGACGCCGACCGGCTGATGACCCGCCTGGCGGTGGTGGTCGCGGTCGCGCTCGCGGTGACGGCGGCGGGGCCCGGGCTTGCGCCTACCGGGATGGCTGTGGTCGTGCTCATGGCCGCCGCATACTTCGTGACCGGTGTCCTCAACGCGCATTTCTTTGCCGCGACCCTGGCCGCGCGCAGCGAGTACGCCCCGGCGGCTGCTCGTGGCCAGGTCTTCGTCTGGATCGGGGCCGTCAAGATCACTGCGGGTTCGGGTGGGACGGCACTCGCCGGGGCCCTGGTCGGGTTCTCCCTCCACCTGCCGATGGCCCTCGCGGTCGCCCTGGTGGCCGTTGCCGCCGCAGCTTCAGCGCTGGAACGTCGGGGAACGCGCCGTCACCGGCCGGGGTGACCGGCGGAGGTTGTCGTGTGTGACGGTTCGAACAAAGCGTGGCGATTCTTGGAGGCCGATTCCGTCTTATGAGCAGGCGGAGGAGAGAGGATCGAACCATGAGCGAGCCGGAAGTCCTGCTGGACGGTGTGGTGTTCGGCGAGTCACCGCGGTGGCACGACGGGCGGGTGTGGTTCTCCGACTGGGGTGCGAATCAGGTGATCGCCCTGGACGAGAGCGGCCAGCCCGAGGTGATGGCGAGTGTGCCGTCGTTCCCGATGTGCATCGACTTCCTGCCGGACGGGCGGCTCCTCGTCGTCGACTCCGCGCGTCAGCGGCTGCTCCGGCAGGAGGGCGACGGGTCGCTGGTCACCCACGCCGAGCTGGGCGGCCTGTCGCGCAAGCCGTGGAACGACATCGTCGTCGACGATCGTGGGAACGCGTATGTCAACTCGATCGGGTTCGACTTTCCCGGCGGGGAGTATGCGCCGGGCCTGATCGCGCTGGTCAGGGCCGACGGCGAGGTGGTCCGGGTCGCGGACGATCTGGCGTTTCCGAACGGGATGGCGATCACCGCCGACGGGCGGACACTGATCGTGGCGGAGTCGTATGCGGAGCGGCTCACGGCGTACACGATCGGTCCTGACGGTTTTTTGAAAGATCGCCGCGAGTGGGCCTCGACGCCGGGCGATCACCCGGACGGGATCTGTGTCGACGCCGAGGGGGCGGTCTGGTTGGCCGACGTCGGCAACCAGCGCTGCCTGCGCGTTCGCGAGGGTGGGGAGGTGCTCGCGACCGTCGGTTTCGACCGGGGCGCGTTCGCCTGCGTGCTCAGCCGTGAGGAGAGTCCACGGCTGATCGTTGTCGGTCAGAAGTACGGGGGTTCGGAGGAGCGCACCGGCCGGGTCTGGTCGATCCCGGCGCCCGCGGCGGGCGCCGGGCATCCTTGAGCGGCTGCTGTTCGTCCTCGGCCGAGGACGGCGGGGTGCTATTCGTCGGTGGGGACGGCTGTGGGTGTCGGGCGGGAGCGGCTGGATCCGTCGATCACGCATCCGCGGGGCAGGGCCGAGCCCGGCCCGGCGGCGTCGAGGTGTTCGGCCGGATCGGTGCGGGCGGCGGCGGGCGACGGGCGGGCGGCGGCGATCACCATCCGGGTGGTCATCACCGAACTCGACGCGGCGATGCATGCGGCTAGGACTGTGGCCAGGGCGGCGATCACCTGAATCTGTTTCGTCGCCCGGGCGACGATGTTCGCGGCGACCACCTCGGGATGTTCCGGAGGGTCCGCCTCGTCCTGCTGCTCAGTCCTGCTATGTCCTGACATACTCCACATAGTAGTGATCAAGTCCGTCGCGTGCGGGGTTTTCGCAGGTCACCGCCCTGCCCGAGAGGGGGACGTCAGGAGGTTGACGCCGTTGAACGTGACGCGCAGGGCGTAGACGGACGTGCCGGCCGTGATGAACAGGTGGTTGAGCTGCGCGCCGCCGAACGTGAGGTTGGCGACCGGTTCCGGGGTCAGCAGTTTGCCGATCAGCGTGCCGTCGGGCGCGAAGCAGTGCACGCCGTCCCACGCGGCCGCCCAGATCCGGCCGTCGGTGTCCGCCCGGAGCCCGTCGAAGCGCCCGAAGTCGCAGGTCGCGAAGATGTCACCGCCCTGCAGGGCGCCGTAGCCGGTCACCTCGAAGACCCGGATGTGACTGGGCTCCTGCCGGGTGTCGGCGATGTAGAGCAGCCGCTCGTCCGGGGAGAACGCCAGCCCGTTCGGCCGGCTGAAGTCGTCGGCGACCACGCGCAGGTCACCGGTGTCCGGGTCGAGCCGGAAGACGTAGCAGGCGCCGCCGAACTCGCTCTCCGCGCGGTGGCCCTCGTAGTCGCTGCTGATGCCGTAGACCGGATCGGTGAACCAGATCGTCCCGTCGCCGCGCACCACCACGTCGTTCGGGCTGTTCAGGCGGTGGCCCCGGTACGTGTCGGCGAGCACGGTCACGCGGCCGTCGTGCTCGGTGCGGGTCACCCGGCGGTTGCCCTGCTCGCAGGTGATCAGGCGACCCTGCCGGTCCACGGTGTTGCCGTTGGCGTAGCCGGAGTTCTGGCGGAACACGCCGACCGTCCCGCTGGTCTCGTCCCAGCGCATCAGCCGGTCGTTGGGGATGTCGCTCCAGATCAGATAGCGCCCGGCCGGGAAGTAGGCCGGGCCCTCGGTCTTGCGGCAGCCGGTGTGCAGGCGTTCCAGGACGAAGTCGCCGTCGACGTACCGGAACCGTTCGTCGAGCATCGTGAATGCGGTGGCGGTCATGCCCGCAGCGTAGTCATACCGAACCTGGTAAGGTCAAGCACGTCAATTGCCGAACATCATCAGGAGATCGTGTGGACGAGATTGATCGGCAACTGCTGACGCAGCTTCAGGAGGACGCGACGCGGTCCTACGCCGACCTCGGGCGGGCGGTCGGCCTCTCCGCGGCCTCGGCCCATGATCGGGTACGGAAACTGCGCGATCGTGGCGTGATCCGCCGCACCACCGTCGAGGTCGATCCGGCCGCCGTGGATCGGGGCGTCGCCGCCTACGTGATGATCGACGCGAACTCCTGGATGGGTGACGCGCCGACCCGCGACGCGCTGCTGGCGATCCCGTCGATCCAGGAGGCCCACGTCGTTGCCGGCGCGTCGTCGCTGCTGGTCAAGGTCCGCACGGCGACCACCGAGCAGCTCCAGGCGACCCTGCGCGACCTCTACGCCATCGCCGGAGTTTCCGGCACCCGGACCGTGGTCGTCCTGGAGACGTTCTTCGAACGCCCCCTCAGCCTGGACTAACCGAAATGTCGGCTCGGCCGAGAGTGTTCAGGGCATCCGTTCAGCCCGGGGCAGGCGAAGCGCCGCACATGCCGGTCAAGGCTGGAGCGGCTGCAGCGTCCGCTCAGTCCGGGGCGGGCGCAACGGCGGCGAAGGCTGGAGCAGCCACGACGTCCGCTCAGGCCGGGGTGGCTGTGCGCCGGGCGTAGGCCCGCGCGGCCCGCGCCCGGTCACCGCAGCGGACCGAACACCACTGCCGCCGCCCGCCGCGCAGCAGGTAGCGAAGGCAGGGCCGGGAGTCGCAGGCGGCCAGCCGCACCGCGTCCGGCCCGGTGAGCAGATCGGCGGCATCGGCCGCGATCACCCCGAGCGCGTGATCCACGACCTGATCGGTCGGGTGCGGGGCCGACCGGTGCAGCCCGAGTGCCGTGTCCCAGTGCAGTTCGGCCGCGGTCGGCACCCGGGTCAGGGTCGCGTTGACGGTCTCCAGGGCCCCGGCCGGGGGCGGCGCCCCCTGCACGAACGCCGCGAGGATGCCGCGGATGGCCTCGCGCAGCGCCCGCACCCGGCCCGCGCAGATCTCTTTCAGTTCCGCGTCGGCCGGGATCAGTGCCCGCTCGGCCAGCCAGGCGGTCGCCGCGGCCGGGGTGTCGAGGAGATCGGTCACCGTCCCGCCGGGTGTGGCGAGAACGCTGTTGGCCAGGTCGAGGCCGGGATGCCGGTCGGCCCCGGGCGCAGTGTCGATCACAGTTCTCACGGTACCGCTTGCCCTTATCCGTGACAAACGGCTAGCGTCACGGATGACACCACTTCTATCCGTGAGGTTCGCGATGATCAGTGTGCAGACGTTCGGTGGTCCGACCGCGCTGTTCGAGTACGGCGGCCTGCGCTTTCTCACCGACCCGACGTTCGACCAGCCGCGCAGCTACGTCTACCCGAGCCGCACCACACTGGTCCGGCTCGCGCCGCCCAAGGCCGGCCCGGAGACCCTCGGCCGGGTCGACGCGGTGCTGCTCTCCCACGACGAGCACGCCGACAATCTCGACGACGCCGGTCGCGCCCTGCTCGCCGACGTGCCGCTGACGCTCACCACCGTCAGCGGCGCCGGGCGTCTCGGTGGCCGCGCCCGCGGTCTCGCTCCCTGGGAGTCCGTCCAGGTCGGCGACGTCACCGTGACCGGTGTTCCGGCCCAGCACGGCCCGGAGGGCTGCGAGCCGATCACCGGCGACGTGACCGGCTTCGTCCTGACCGGGAACGATCTGCCCACGGTGTACGTGAGCGGCGACAACGCCTCCCTCGAGATCGTCGAGCGGATCGCCGGGCGCTTCGGCCCGGTCCCGACCGTGATCCTGTTCGCCGGGGCCGCGCGCACCGGCCTGTTCGACGGCGCCCTGCTCACCCTGGACAGCGAGCAGGCGGCCGAGGCGGCCCGGATCCTCGGGGCCGACCAGGTCGTCCTGGTCCACCACGACAGCTGGGCCCATTTCACCGAGGGCCGCGACGTCCTGGTCAAGGCGTTCACCCGGGCCGGCCTGCTCGACCGCCTCCAACTCGACTGATCCCGATCAGCGCGGGCCGGCCACGTGAGAGCTACCACCGGCCCGCGGGTCGGGCAACGACCGGGCCGGCGTCACAGCACCGTCAGACCGCGCCCGGTGCTGTGGCTCTCGCTGTTCGGGAAGAGCGCCTCGCGATCCACGTCAGCATGCACATGGCAGCTGATCTTCGCGTCGCCGTCGTCCAGGCAGATCAGGGTGAGCCGCACCTCGTCGGTGTCGCCCGGCCCGAGGTCGGTGTCGGCCGTCCGTACGAAGAAATCGGTGTGTTTCGTCCCGGCCTTGAGCGGTTTGGTCGCCTCCTGGTCGGAGAACGTCTCCCCGGTCAGGACGTCGGGCACGATCAGCTTGGCGACGGCCCCCTTCGTCCCGGCCGCGTCGGCGATCGCCACGTGGTAGAGGACGTTGATCACCCGTACGCCGTTGGGAACGCCGCCGTTGAAGGCGCTCACCGTGAAGGCGCCGATCTGGTCGGTGGTCAGCACGTTCTGGTCCGGGTCGGTCGGCGTGACCTCGGTGATCTTCACGGTCACCAGGCTGTCGACGTAGTCGCGGACCGCGGCCGGGATGTCGTGCAGGACGATGCTCATCGCGATTCTCCTTTGGTCTTCCAGACGCCGTTGAGCAGGGGGAGCAGGACGTATCGGTCGGGGTCGGCGGCGGTCTCGCGCCGCAGTGTGTCGATCGCCTTCTCGGCGTCGGCCGGGGTGGTCAGCCCTTTCGCGTAGGCGACCGGGAGCAGGCTCACGTAGACGCTCTCCAGGATCGGCGTGCCCACCGCGACCGGGACCAGGCGTCCGGCGACGTCGGTGCCGTCCGGTGCGCCGATGCCGGCCTCGGCCATCAGGTACGGCAACCGGCTGCCGGCCCGCACGTCGCACCCGGCCGCCCCGAACGCCTCGATCAGCACCGCGGTCATCTCGTCGACGATGTCCAGCGGCGGGTTCACGCCGACCGCGCTCAGGTCGTAGTCCTGCACCACCAGGTGACCGCCGGGCGCGACGGCGTCCCACAACCGGCGCAGCACCTCCGCCTGCCGCGGCGTGTGGAACAGCAGCAGACGGGCGTGGACCAGGTCGTACGGGCCGCCCGGCACCGGATCGTCCGCGGTCAGGTCGTGGATGATCACCCGGCCCGGCGCCAGTGAGCTGATCCCCGGGTCCAGGTCGATGCCGGTCACCTCGCCGGACGGGCCGACCCGCTCGGCCATCAGCCGCATCGTCTCGCCCGGCCCGCATCCGGCGTCCAGGCAGCGGTCGCCGGTGCCGAGCCCGACCAGATCCAGCAGTCGCGCGGTGTCGGCCGACCAGAGCCGGGCCTGCGCCCGTACCCTCTCGTTCTCCTCTTCGGTGCGCCCCAGCGCATAGTCCGTTGTCTCCATGCACCGATGCTGGCCGTGACGGGGACCGGTTGAATCGTGGATCCGACCACGAGGTTTCGCGGAAGGCCACCACGACGTACGGTCCAGCCATGCCGCGGCTGTTGCTACAGCGCGATGCGGAGCTGGCGATGCTCGTCCACCGGCTCGGAGAAGTGCGCTCCGGAACCGGTGCGGTGATCGTGGTCGAGGGCCCGGCCGGCATCGGCAAGTCCAGTCTGCTCGCCGCCGCCGGTCTCGACGCGGAGGCGGCCGGCCTGCGGGTGTTGTCCGCGTGGGGCGGCCCGCTCGAACGTGACGCCGGTTGGGGGATCGCCCGGCAGCTGTTCGCGCCGCTGCGGCAGACCCTCGAATGGGACACCCTCGCCGTCGGGGCCGCGGCTCCCGCGCGCCGGGCCCTCGACGACGAGGGCGCCACGCACGCGCCGACCGGTGACGCCATGCACGCCGCGGCGCACGGCCTGACCTGGCTGACCTGCGGACTCGCGGCCCGCGCGGCCACCCTGCTGCTCGTCGACGACGTGCACTGGGCGGACGCGCCGTCGCTGCGCTGGCTCGGCCAGCTCACCCGCCGGATCACCGGGCTGCCGCTCGGCATCCTCTGCGCGGTCCGCTCCGGCGAACCACCGGCCGAACCCGACCTGCTCGCGGAACTTCTCGCGGCGGCCGGTGCGCCGGTGCGGCCGAGCCCGCTGGGCCCGGAGGCGGTCCGGTCGATCGTGCTGGACCGCCTCCCGGCCGCCGGTCCGGCGTTCACCCGGGCCTGCCACGCGGCCAGCGCCGGCAACCCGTTCCTGCTCGGCGCGCTGCTCGACCATCTCGCGGCCGAGCGCGTCGAGCCGTCCGACGAGGTCGCCGCCGGTCTCAGCGACTTCGGCCCGGACCAGGTCGCCCGCGCGGTCGACCGCCAGCTCGCCCGCCTGCCGCGCGGCACGGCCGACCTGGCCCGCGCGTTCGCGGTCCTGGGCCGCGGCGCACCCCTGCGACAGGCTCGCGATCTGGCCGGTCTGGATCATTCGCTGGCCTCACGCTCGGCCGACCGGTTGCGGTCCGCCGGGCTCCTGGAGGGCGGGATCGAGGGGTACGCACTGGTCCACCCCCTGGTGGCCGGGGCGCTCTACGGAGGCCTGCCGGCGGGGGAGCGCGCGGATTGGCACCGCCGGGCCGCCCGCATGCTGGTCGCCGAGCACGCCGACCCGGAAACCGTCGCGCTGCACCTTCTCCGCACCGAACCCGCTGGTGAACCGGCCACCGTCGCGGCCCTGAGCGCCGCCGCCGACCGAGCGTGGCGACGCGGTGCGGCACAGAATGCCGCGACCTTCCTGCGGCGGGCATTGACGGAAGGACCGATTTCCGCGTACGTGTCAGCGGATCTGCTCGGCCGCCTCGGCCTCGTCACCGCCGAACAGGTCAAGCCCGAGGCGTACCCGCTGTTCGCCCAGGCCGTCGAGCGCGCGACCGATCCTGATCAGCGCGCGAGCATCACGCTGGCCGGGGCACGGGCGCTCGGCATGGCCGGCTACCACGACCAGGCCCTCCAGCTCTGCCACCGCGTTCTCGACAGCGATCCCGGCGCGGCCCCGGCGGTCCTCGACGAGATCGAGGCCGAGCTGGTCTGCTCGGCCTGGCTGGACGCCGCGACGGTCCCCGAGGCGCGGCGGCGCACCCTGCGACACCCGTTCCCGGGCGCGGCACCGATGTGGGGTGTCCACCACGGTCACCTCGCGGCCGTCGAGGGCCGACCGGCGGCCGAGACCGCCGCGATCCTGCGCCCGGTGCTGGACGCCGAGATCGGCTCGCTGCTCGCCACCGTCCTGAAGTTCGCCCTGGTCGCGACCGAGGAGCTGGACACCGTGCGGGCGCTCTGCGACGCGCTGATCGATCAGGTCCGGCCGCGCGGCTGGATGACCGCCCTGGCCCACGGCAGTTTCGTCCGGGCGCACGCCCTCGTCACGGCCGGCCGGGTCCGGGAGGCGGTCGCCGACGCCCGGTTCGCGTTCGAGTTCAAGATGGCCAACCCGCCCGCCCCCGGCCTCGTCTGGACCGTGTTCCCCCTGGTGGAAGCCCTGACCGAGGCCGACGACCGGCCGGCCGCCGAGGCCGCCCTGACCGCCGCCGAAGCCGGCGGCTGGGGCAACCCGCCCGGCCCGCCACCTCCGGCCGGCGGGCCGGGCCCGGGGTCGCAGGTCGGATTGGGCACGCTGGCGCCGGGCAAGTTGCGGACCGCGCTGCTCCTGGAACGCCGCGCCCGCCTGCGCCTGGCCCAGCACCGCCCGGCCGACGCCCACACCGACCTGACCGCGGCGGCCGCGACCTGGCAGGCGCTCGGCGCGAGGCACCCGGGCCTGGCCGCCTGGCGCGTCGACGACTGCCTGGCCCTGTCCGCGCTGGGCGATCTGGAGACCGCCCGCCACCTGGCCGAGGAGCACCTGGACCTGGCCGCCCGGGTCGGCCTGGCCGGTCCGCGCGGCGCCGGCCTGCGGGCTCTGGCCCGCACGGTCTCCCCGGCCGAGGCCGTGCCGCTGCTGACCCAGGCCGCCCACCTGCTCGCCGCGTCCCCGATGCGCCTGGAACACGCCCGGGTCCTGACCGACCTGGGCGCCGCCCTGCGCCGGGCCAACCAGCGGGCGGCCGCCCGCGAGCCGCTGACCCAGGCCCTGGACCTGGCCGATCACGGCGGTATGCGCCTGATCGCCCGCCGGGCCCGCCAGGAGTTGCTGGCCGCGGGCGGCCGGCCGCGACGGTCGGTGATCTCCGGGCCGGGCGCGCTGACCCCGTCCGAGCATCGGGTGGCGGTGCTGGCCGCGCTGGGCCACAGCAACAAGGAGATCGCCGACCAGCTCTACGTCACCCGGCGCACGGTCGAGACCCACCTCACCCACATCTTCCAGAAGCTCTCGGTCACGAGCCGAGCCCAGCTGGCCACGTCCCTCCCTGACCGCACGTCCCTCTCTGACCGCACGTCCCTCCCTGACCGATAGTCACGAGCCGCGCCCCGGCGCGGGCGGGAACGCCCGACCGATGGTCACGACCCGCGGCCGGCGCGCGAGGTCTCCGGGGGAGCGCCCTCGGCCTCCGCCGCCGGCCGGGTGCCGCGCAACAGCAGGGCCGGGATCAGCAGCAGCGCCGCGGCCCCGGCCGTCCACCAGAAGGTCGTGCCGAAAGCCGCACCGAGCGATCCTCCTCCGGCCGCGTTCCGCTGCAGCGACACCGCCAGGACGGTCACCCCGAGCGAAGCCCCGACCTGCTGGAACACCCGCGTTGCGGTAGTGGCGTGCGGCACCGCGACACGATCCACCCCGCTGTAGATCCCGCTCTGCGCCGGCACCAGGACCGCCCCGAACCCCACCCCGCCGATCAGCAGCAGCGGCATCAGCAACCACTGGCTGGTCCCGGCCTCCAGCTGGGTGAACGCGAGCGCCACCCCGAGCAGCAGCACCGACCCGGTGACGGCGACGGCCCGCGCGCCGACCCGGGCCATGACCCGCCCGGCCAGGATCAGCGCCAGCGCCGACCCGACCCCGTTCGGGGCGAGCAGCAGCCCGGCGTGCAGCGGCGTGTACCCGTGAACCTGCTGGTAGTAGAGCGGGATCAGCAGAATGTTCCCCACCAGGGCCACCATCGCCAGGAACATCAGCACCGCCGACGCCGTGAAGTCCCGGTTCCCGAACAGCCGCAGGTCCACGATGGGCGCCGCGGCCCGCAGCGCGTGCACCACGAACGAGCCGAGCAGTCCCGCGCCGACGACCAGCGCGACCAGGGTCGGCGTGCCGAGTCCGCCGTCGTCGCTGATCCGGGACAGCCCCCAGATGATCGCGACCAGCGCGGGCGAGAGCAGCACCAGCCCGGCCACGTCGAGGCGGGCCTTCTCCGAAGGGCGATCGGCCGGCAGGACACGGGCCGCGGCCCAGGCCGCGACCAGGCAGATCGGCAGGTTGACCAGGAAGATCCAGCGCCAGCCGGATCCGGTGACCAGCACGCCACCGAGGATCGGGCCCAGCACCGGCCCGAGCAGCATGGGCACGCCGATCAGGCCCATCACCTTGCCGAAGTTCCGCCCGGCGGCCTGCCGCGCGATGATCGTCTGGAAGAGCGGGAGCAGCATCCCGCCGCCGACGCCCTGCACGGCGCGCATCGCGATCAGGCTCGGCGCCGACCAGGCCAGCCCGCACAGCAGCGAGCCGATCGTGAACAGCCCGAGCGCGCCGAGCCAGGCGCCGCGGCTGCCGAACCGGTCGATGGCCCAGCCGGCGACCGGGATCATCGCGGCCATGGCCAGCATGTACGACGTGCTGACCCACTGGATGACGTCGAGGTCGGCGTCGAAGTCGCGGCGCAGGCTCTCCAGCGCGATGTTGACCATCGTGGAGTCCATCTGCACCAGGAAGACGCCGAGCAGGGTCGCGCCGATGAGCGCGAGCAGGTTCCGCGGGATTTTCTCGGTCACGATCAAGACCTTTCGAGACGACGTACGGGATAGCGATACGCTGTATCAGTGACGGTACACCGTATCGCTTCTCCGTACACCGCTAGAATTTCGCCGTGACTGAGAACCGTGGTCCGCTGTGGACGCGCCCGGCCGCCGCCAAGCCCGAGCGGCTCACCCGCGAGACGGTCGTCGCCGCCGCGGTGGCCCTGGCCGACCGTGAGGGCCTGGAGGCGGTCTCGGTGCGGCGGCTGGCCACCGAGCTCTCGGCCCGCCCGATGAGCCTCTACACGTTCTTCGAGCGCAAGGACGACCTGGTCGACCTGATGATCGACCACGTGCTGGGCGAGATGCTGGTCCCGGAGCTGCCGGTCGGCGACTGGCGGGCCGCGCTGCGGGCGGTGCTGCACCGGCAGATCGCGGTCGGCCGGCAGCACCTGTGGGTGATGGGTGTCTTCGGGACCCGGGCGCCGATCGGTCCGAACGCGGCCCGGCACGCCGAGCAGTCCCACCAGGCGATCGCCGGGCTGCAGCTGGGTGCCGAGCGTTCGATCAAGCTGCTGCGGGCCGTCGACACGTACCTCTGGGGCTATGTGACCCTGAACGGTCAGGAGCTGGTCGCCCGGCAGCGCGACGGCCTCAGCGAGCAGGAGTGGCAGGCCTCCACGGAGGCGTATTTCGCCGAGCTGACCGCCGGTGGTGACCTGCTCAACCTGGCCGCGGCCGGCCGTTCCGCCCTGCTGCGCGGCACGGTCGAGGAGTGGACGGCCGACTTCGACGAGGGCCTGAACTGGCTCCTGGACGGCTTCGAGCGGACCCTGGACGAGTCGTAGCATCGACGACGGCAACTTCTTGACAATATTCTGGAAACGATTCCAGACTGACTCCACTGATCGATCGTCATCGAATGATCAAGGAGTCGGCCGTGGCGGTGACCATCAAGGACGTCGCCCGGCTGGCCGGGGTCTCGCAGTCCTCGGTGTGCCGGGCGCTGGCCGAACCGGCCCGGGTCCGGCCGGAGACCCGCGAACGCGTCGAGCGCGCCGCCCGTGAGCTCGGCTATCACCCCAACCGGGTCGCCCGCAGCCTGATCACCGGGCGCACCCTGAACATCGGCGTGGTCCTGCCGGATCTGGCCAACCCGTTCTTCCCGTCGGTGGTCAAGTCGATCCAGACGCAGGCGCGCCGGTTCGACTACGCGGTCTTCCTCAGCGACACCGACGAGGACCCGGCGGTCGAGGTCCCGGCCATCCGGGCCCTGGCCAAGCAGGTCGACGGGTTCCTGCTCTGCTCGCCCCGGGCGCCCGACGAGGACCTGCGGTCGTTTGCCGGGGAGAAGCCGATCGTCGTGCTGAACCGCCGGATCACGCCGTTCCCGTCGGTCACCGCGGACAGCGCCGACGGCATGCGGCAGGCCGTCGCCCACCTGCACGCTCTGGGACACCGCGACATCGCGTACGTCGCCGGCCCGCGCACCTCCTGGTCCAACCGCGACCGGCAGCGGGGCCTGCGCGCCGCCACCGCCGCCCGCGGGATGAACCTGGTCGAGGCCGGCAACGTCGCGCCCACCGCGGACGGCGGGGCCGCCGCCGCCGACCTCGTCCTGGCCACCCCGGTCACCGCCGTCCTGGCCTACAACGACCTGGTCGCGCTCGGTCTCATCCAGCGGTTCCGGGCCCGGGGCGTCGACGTGCCCGGGCGTCTCAGCGTCGTCGGTTTCGACGACATCCCGGTCGCCGGGCTGGTCGGCCCGCCGCTGACCACCGTCGCGATCGGCAAGGAGCAGATCGGCCGGGTCGGGGTGGATCTGCTGCTCGAACTGATGGCCGACCCGGATTCCAGCAGCACCGCCCGCCGGGTGCTGCCCACCCAGCTCATCGTGCGTGGTTCGACGGGCCCGCTCCCGCAGAAATAGCAGAAGGGATCCACCCATGTCGCCCAGTCGCCGCCAGTTCATCACGCTCACCGCCGCCGCCGTCACGGTCGCCGCCTGCAGCCCGCCCGACAACAACAACCCGGCGACCAGCGCCACCGGCCCGGTCCCGGACAAGCCGGCCAAGGCGGTCACCCTCAACGTGCTCGACGTGGCCGGGAACCTGCAGCTCACCCAGGGCATGATCGACGACTTCGTGGCCAAGAACGGCGGCGTCGTCGAGCGGGTCACCTACACCAAGGCGACCGCTCCGGAACTGGTCGGCAAGATCAAGGCCCAGCAGGCGGCCAACCGGGTGGACATCGACCTGGTGCTGACCGGGGTGGACGGACTGGCCGCCGGCATCGAGCAGCAATTGTGGGTCGCGCTGCTGCCCACGTACGCGAATCGTCTTTCCGGAATGGAAAAATACCTGGCCGGCGCGGCCGCGATGCAGAAGCTGGCCGGCAACGAGGGTGTCACCGTGACGTACTACCCGTCGGGGCCCCTGATCGAATACCTGCCGTCCAAGGTGCCGAGTCCGCCGAAGAGCGCGGCCGACCTGCTCACCTTCGCCAAGGCCAATCCGGGCGCGGTGCAGTACGCCCGCCCGTCCAACTCCGGGCCGGGCCGCACGCTGCTGATGGGCCTGCCCTACCTGCTCGGCGACTCGGACCCGAAGGACCCGGTCAACGGCTGGGCCAAGACCTGGGACTACCTCAAGCAGCTGGGCGAGTCGATCACGCTCTACCCGTCGACCACCAGCGAGACGATGAAGAACCTGGCCAACGGCTCGGCGAAGATCATCGCGTCGACGACCGGCTGGGACATCAACCCGCGCGTGCTCGGGACCGTGCCCAAGGAGGCCCAGGTCGGCACGCTCGACGGCTTCCACTGGGTGACCGACGCGCACTACGCCGTCGTGCCCAAGGGCGTCTCGACCGACAAGCAGTCCGCGGTCCTCAACCTGCTGGCCTGGATGCTCACCCCGGAACAGCAGGCCAAGGCGTACGACAAGGGCTACTTCTACCCGGGCCCGGCGGTCGACGGCGTGACCATCGAGATGGCGCCGCCCGAGAGCCAGCAGGCGATCAAGGACTACGGGCGGCCCGAGTACACCCAGCTGATCGCCGACAACCCGATCGAGGTCCCCCTGGAGGCGAAAGCCCTGGTCGCCGCGTTCGACCGCTGGGACCGCGAGGTCGGCGGCTCCAAGGTCAAGAAATGACGACGTTCGAGACGCTGCGCCTGGACGGGGTGACCCGCCGGTTCGCCGGTGCGGACGCCCTGACCGGGCTCGACCTGGAGATCCGGCGCGGCGAGTTCATCGCGCTGCTCGGGCCGTCCGGCTGCGGCAAGTCGACCGCGCTGAACTGCCTGGCCGGGCTGCTCCCGCTCAGCGACGGCAGCATCTGGCGGGACGGGACCCGCCTGGACGTCCTGCCGCCGGAGCGCCGTGGATTCGGGATGGTGTTCCAGAACTACGCGCTCTTCCCGCACATGTCCGTACACAAGAATGTCGCTTTCGGTCTGAAGATGCGCGGCGTGAACCGGGCCGAGACGCGGCGCCGGACCGACGAGGCGATCAAGCTGGTCCACCTGGAGGAACACGCCGGCAAACTGCCCGGGCAACTCTCCGGCGGCCAGCAGCAGCGCGTCGCCATCGCGCGGGCCGTCGTCGTCGAACCGTCGCTCGTCCTGATGGACGAGCCGCTGAGCAACCTCGATGCGAAACTGCGCCTGGAGATGCGCACCGAGATCCGCCGGCTGCACCAGAACCTGGGCCTGACCACGGTGTACGTCACGCACGACCAGGAGGAGGCGCTGTCCATGGCCGACCGTCTGGTCGTGCTGCGGGACGGGCGCGTGCAGCAGATCGGCACGCCGTCGGAGGTCCACACGCGCCCCGCGAACCGGCACGTCGCCGATTTCCTGGGTTTCCGCAACCTGCTGCCCGGCCTCGTCTCCGGTTCGTTCGTCAAGATCAACAATTGGGGGGTACGGACGGCGGGCACGCCCGTCGGCTCCCTCAGCGACGGCGATCCGGTCGTCGCCGCGATCCGCCCCGAGGACATCGTCCTGGGACCCGGTGGCGTCGAGGTGACCGTCGAGGTCGTCGAGTACCACGGCCGCGAGTTCGCCGCCGAGGCCCGCACCGCCGACGGCCTGCACCTGCATCTGCGCACGTCGGAGCACCTGGCCCCGGGTGACAAGGTGCTCGTCTCGTTCCCGCCCGAGCGGCTTCTGGTGTTCCCGGCATGACCGCCCCCGCCCTGGCCGTCCGGCACCGTCTCGCCGAGCGCGGCATCGACCCGCAACTGCTGCTCCTGGTCCCGGCCACGGTGTTCGTGGTCGCCCTGTTCATCTACCCGTTCGGCTACGGCATCGCGCTGTCCCTGCAGCCCGCGCAGGGCGGGGCGCTCGCCGCCTACCGCGCGTTCTTCAGCGACGCCTACCAGCGGGACACGATCACCACGACCCTGGCCATCGCCCTGCCCGCGGCCCTGTTCAACGTCCTGGCGGCGGTGCCGATCGCCTACCGGATGCGCGGCCGTTTCCGTGGAAAACGCCTGCTCACGACGATCCTGGTCGTGCCGATCACGCTCGGTACCGTGCTCACCGCCGAGGGCCTGCTCAACTTCCTCGGCCCGACCGGCTGGCTCAACCGGGCGTTGCTCAGCCTGAACATCGTCGATCAGCCGGTCACGCTCACCCACAACTACTGGGGTGTGTTCTTCTCGCTGATCATCACCGGGTTCCCGTTCGCGTTCCTGCTCGTCCTCTCCTACCTGTCCGGCATCGATCCGAGCCTGGAACGGGCCGCGGCGACCCTGGGCGCGGGCTGGGCGCAGCGGTTCTTCCGGATCACGCTGCCGCTGCTCGCGCCCGGGCTGGCCACCACGTTCTGCCTCACGTTCGTGCTCGCGTTCAGCGTCTTCCCGTCGGCCATCCTGGTCGGCGACCCGTCCGGCAGCACCCGGGTGATCAGCATCGCGGCCTACGAGGCGGCCTACGTGCACTACGACTACGCGGCCGCGTCGGCCGCGGCGATCGTCATGGGCGCGGTCGAACTGCTGGTCATCAGCATCGTCCTCGGCCTGCGGAGCCTGCTTTACACCGGTTCGACGGCGGGAGGCAAGGGATGAGACGGCGGATCGTGGCCAGCCCGGGCGCGTGGCTGGTGTGGGGGCTCGTCGTCATCTTCTTCATCGGGCTGGCCGGCGTGATCGGCTCGGTCGTCGTCAACTCGTTCGGCGTGCGATGGTTCGACACGTGGCTGCCGGAGGCGTTCACCACCCAGTGGTACGGCCAGGCCTGGACGGACTTCACGCTGCTGCCGGTCCTCACCGTCACGCTCGTGGTCTGCCTGCTCGTGGCCGGCATCTCCGTCCTGATCGGCGTGCCCGCGGCGTACGTGCTCGCCCGTCGCCGCTTCCCGGGCAGCCGCCTCGTCTACCTGCTCTTCCTGCTGCCGATTCTCATGCCACCCATCACGTACGGGATCCCGCTGGCCACCGTCCTCTACAAGTACGGCCTGGCCGGTCACCTCTCCGGCGTCGTCCTGGCCAACCTGGTCCCGTCGGTCCCGTTCGTGATCCTCACGATGACCCCGTTCATCGAGCAGATCGACCCGTCGGTCGAGCGCGCGGCCCGCATGTGCGGCGCCCGCACCCGGCACGTGTTCACCTCGATCCTCGCCCCGCTGCTGGTCCCCGGGATCCTGGCCGCCTCGATCCTGGTCGTGGTCCGCACCGTCGGCATGTTCGAGCTGACCTTCCTGACCGCCGGGCCGGACTCGCAGACCCTGGTCGTGGCCCTGTTCTACTCGATGTCGGCGGCCGGGATCCGGGCCCAGCAGTCGGTCGACGCGATGGCCGTCATCTACTGCGTGATGATGCTGGTCCTGCTCGTGGTGGCGCTGCGTTTCGTGAATCCGACCCAGCTGGTCGCCCGGGTGAAAGAGGAACCCGAGTGAGAATCGTCGAGGCCCGGGTGATCGTGACATGCCCGGGCCGCAACTTCGTGACCTTGAAGATCGTCACTTCCGAGGGCGTGTACGGGGTGGGCGACGCGACCCTGAACGGGCGCGAGCTCGCGGTGGCCGCCTACTTGAGCGAGCATGTGGTTCCGGCGCTGATCGGGCGGGATCCGGCGCGCATCGAGGACACCTGGCAGTACCTGTACAAGGGTTCCTACTGGCGGCGGGGGCCCGTGACCATGACGGCCATCGCTGCCGTGGACACCGCGCTCTGGGACATCAAGGGGAAAGTGGCCGGCCTGCCGGTGTATCAGTTGCTCGGCGGACGGTCGCGGGAGGGCGTGACCGTTTATGGTCACGCCAACGATGTCTCGGACATTTCACGATTTATGGCCCAAGGCTATCGTGCCGTCCGAGTCCAGGCTTCCATACCCGGCCTCCCGTCGGTCTACGGAGTCGGCAAGCCGGGGGAGACCTACGAACCCGCCTCCTCAGCGGTCCCTTCGGAGGCGGTCTGGGACACCTCGCTCTACCTCGACCACATCCCGCGCGTCTTCGCCGACGTCCGCGCCGAATTCGGGCCGACCTTGAAGTTGCTGCACGACGTCCACCACCGGCTCACCCCGATTGAAGCCGCCCGCCTCGGCCGCAGCCTGGAGCCCTACGCCCTGACCTGGTTGGAGGACCCGGTCCCGGCCGAACTCCAGGACGGCTTCCGCCTGATCCGGCAGCACACCACGACACCCCTCGCGGTCGGCGAGGTGTTCAACACGATCTGGGACTGCCAGGAACTCATCACGTCCCAGCTCATCGACTACATCCGCGCCACCGTCGTACACGCCGGCGGCATCACCCACCTGCGGCGCATCTTCGACCTGGCCGCGCTGCACCACGTCCGCAGCGGCTCGCACGGCGCCACCGACCTGTCCCCGATCTGCCTGGCCGCGGCCCTGCACGTGGACATCACCATCCCCAACTTCGGCCTCCAGGAGTACATGCCCCACACCCCGGAGACGGACGCGGTCTTCCCGCACGGCTACCACTTCGAGGGCGGCTACCTGCACCCGTCCGAAACCCCGGGCCTGGGCGTCGACATCGACGAGGACCTGGCCGCCCGCTATCCGTACCGTCCGGCCTCGCTGCCGGTCAACCGCCTGACCGACGGGACCCTGCACAGCTGGTGAGGCCGGTGATCAGGCGCTCGACGTCGGGCCCGGCCGGGCCCGAGGAGAAACCCGAGAGGCGATGCTGGAGGAGACCCTCGACACCGGCCAGCACGAGCGGCGCGACCCGCCGAGCCTCCGGGACGCCGAGCGACGTCAGGGCGGCCGCCGTCCAGTCGACCAGGAGCCCGCGGTCGGCGTTGAGCTGCTCCAACAGGGACGGCTCGACCACGCCCTGGGCGAAGATGACGAACCGCGCCGCCGTCCGGACCCGGGACACACTCGTGGCGTCGTCGACGAAATCGGCGTACGCGCGAATGAGCTCGGACATCTCCCCGGGGAAGCCGGCGGCGAGCCGCATCGCGTAACTTTCCGCGTCGAGCTGCCGAAGGCGCTCGATCGCGCCGTCGACCAGCCGGGCCCGGGTGCGGAAATAGTTCGAGGTCGAGCCGGGCGGGAGCCCGGCGGTGACGTCGACCCGGGCGTGACTGAGCGCGTGCAGGCCGCCGGTCCCGATGACCTGCAGGGCCGCGTCGGCGATGCGGACGGCGGTGGGGTGCGGCACCCGGTCACCCTACTTTCCGGATCTCGGCGACCGCCGCACCCGGCCCGTCCTCGACAGCGAGCCGCCGGGCCACCGCCGCGGCGCCCGGCCGGAAGGCCGGCGCCTCCTCGATCGCCTGGGCCAGCCGCCTCGGCGTGAGGCCCCGCATCGGCACGGGCCGTGGACCGGAGTCCAATGCGGCGATCCGCTCTCCCCAGAACGGCTGGTCGGCCGTGAACGGCACGGCCACCGACGGGACGCCCGCCCGCAACGCCGCGGCGGTCGTCCCGGCCCCGCCGTGATGGACCACCACCGCCGTGCGCGGGAACAGCCAGGCGTGCGGCTCCTCGTCGATGACCAGCACGTTTCTGCCCTCGGCCGACAGGCCCGCCGCCCCCCGTTGAACGACGGCCCGCCGGCCGAGGTGTTTCAGCGCACCACGGACGGCATCGGCCGACCCGGGGGCGGTCATGCTGCCGAAGCCGATGAAGATCGGCGGCTCGCCGTCGTCCAGGAACGTCCGCAACCGCTCGGAGAGACCGGTTCCGGCCGGCGGCCACCAGTAGCCGGTCATCGGACGGTGCGCCGGCCAGTCGTCCGGCGGCGGTACGACCGTGGGGCTGACGCCGTACACCGCCGGCCATCGCTCCCGCTCCATCCGCCGGAACATCGCCCGCGGGCCCAGCGGTGCCAGGCCCAGCTCGGCGCGGAACGCGGCGGTCGCGCGGGCGAACGGGAGCTGCCCGAGCAACCGGAACGCCCGGCCGGCGGCCCGGTTGCCCCGGCCGCCGAGCGAGTTCGTGGTCAGGATCAGTGGCGGGAACGCGCGGGTCGGTTCGAGCGGCTGCAGGAACGCGCCCATGCTCGGGATCCCGCGCGCCTCGGCGACGTGGTAGCCGAGCAGGCCCATCGGGGCGAGCAGCAGCAGGTCGGCGTCGCGGGCCGGGGCCGCGATCGCCCGCCCGATCTGCGGCCAGTGGGCGACCAGGGTGCTGGTGAGGCGGGCCGAGCTGAGCGGGCCGTCGCCGAACTCGACCGGCAGGGCGGCGAAGCCGAGGCCGGCCTCGTCCACGAACCGGCGGAGCGAGGCGTGGGTCGCGACCGTCACCCGGTCGCCGGTCGCGGTGAGGGCGGCGCCGAGGGCGGTGTACGGCACGACGTCGCCGCGTGTCCCGATCGTCACGATCGTCACGATGGCCATGGCCGCCAAGCTACTACGATCCTAGTAGTCGCGCCATGACGTAGCGAAGCGGAACGCAGTTCCGTATAGTTAGACGGAACCGCGTTCCGCTTTCTGTCGTCAGGAGAACCATGCCCACGTACGGGATCATGACCGCGCCCCAACAGGTCGACTACCAGGACATCCTGCGAGTCTGGGAGGAGGCCGACGCCGTGCCGGAGATCGGGCACGCCTGGCTCTTCGATCACCTCATGCCGATCGGCGGCGACCCCGGCGGCCCGATCCTGGAGGGCTGGACGCTGCTCTCCGCGCTGGCCGCCCGGACCCGGCGGCTGCGCCTCGGCCTGCTGGTGACCAGCAACCGTTTCCGCCCGCCGGCCGTGCTCGCCAAGATTGCCACCACGGTCGACGTCGTCTCCGGGGGCCGCCTCGACTTCGGGATCGGCGTCGGATCACGCCCGGGGCACCCCCTCGCCCTGCGCGAGTACACCGCGCACGGCCTGCCGTTCCACGACGTCGATCACGCCGTCGGCAGCCTCGACGAGGGTCTGACCGTGATCAAACGACTGTGGACGTCACCCGAGCCGTTCGACTTCGACGGCACGTACGTGCAGGTCAAGGGGGCTTTCGGGAACCCCAAGCCGGTGCAGCGGCCGTACCCGCCCATCATGATCGGCGGACGGGCGTCGGCCACCCTGCGCATCGTCGCCCGCCACGCCGACCTGTGGAACATCCCGGGCGGCGGCCCGATCGAGGACCTGGCCGCCCGGAGTGCGCTGCTGGACCGCTACTGCGAGAAGATCGGCCGCGACCCGGCCGAGATCACCCGCTCGATCCACCTGGGCGTCTCCTACGACGACCCGGCCGCGACCCGCGTCAAGATCGCGGAAGCCCTCGACGCCGGTTTCCAGCACTTCGTCCTCAGCGTGCCCGACCCCTACCCGCAGGGCGTCGCCCGCTGGCTGGCCGACGAGGTGATCAGCGCCAACAGGTGACGTCGCGCGCCGGCCGGACGCCGTCGGCCAGGAACGTGGTCACCCACGCGTCCCCGCACGCGTTGCCGTTCTCCAGGTAGGAGCCGTGACCGCCGGCGTCCACACTCACCATCCGGGCCCGATCCCCAAGAGCCAACCGCAAATTCAAGGCTTTCCCGTACGGCGTGGCCGGGTCCCGCAGATTCTGCACGAGCAGCACGTTCGACGGCCCGCGCGGCGTGACCCGGACCGGCGGCTCCTCCGGCGCGGGCGCGAACGCGCAGGTGTAGATGTTGACCGGCATCCCCGCGGTCAACGGGTGGGCCCGCCGGTCCGCGGCCACCCCGGCGGCATACGCCCGGACGTCCCGCGGCCAGCTCACGTCATGGCAGATCGTCGCGTCGAGCACCGCGAACGTGTTCTGCAGCGCCGCCTCGGGCGCCGCCGTCGTCGCCGGGAGCGGCCCGCCGGCCAGGGCGGCGCTCATCAGCCCGGCCAGCTGCGGGAACCGCGCGTCCGAGTACAACCCGTTGAGCAGATTCGCCCGCAGGGTGTTGCCGTCCAGCACCGGCGGGTTCGCGCCCGGCCAGGGCAGCGGCGCGGCATCCAGGCGTTCGGCGAGCCTCAGGTAGGTGCCGCGCACGTCGGTTCCCAGGTGATACTGCCCGTCCCGGGCGGCGGCCCAGGCCGCGAAGTCCGGGAACCGGTCCTCGACCCCGATCGCGTAGTTGGCCGCCCAGCCGCGTTCCACCAGGTCAGGGTCGGGGTCGTCGTTGCTGTCGAGCACCACGCGGTCGGTCCGCGCCGGGAACATCGTGGCGTAGACGGCACCCACGTAGGTCCCGTAGGACACACCCCAGTAGGAGATCCGCGGCTCGCCGAGCGCACGCCGGATCGCGTCCAGATCGCGGGCCTCGTTCCGGGTGCTGATGCTGTCGTAGACCGCCCCGCCGTTCTCCGCGCAGGCTTTGGCCGCCCGTCGAGCCCAGGCCACGTTGGTTTCGATGCTCCCGCCCGGCCCCGGCCACGGCAGAATCCCGGTCTGCGTGATGTCGGCACTCTGCAGGTCGCAGGAGACCGGCGTGCTGGCGCCGACCCCGCGCGGGTCGAACGAGACGAGGTCGTAGCGATCAAGAACGGACTGGGGGAGCTTGCCCAGGTAGGCGCTCGGCCGGTTCAAGCCGGAATTCCCCGGCCCACCCGGGATGAGCACCAGCACCCCTCGACGCGATTCCGGCGTGGCCGTCCGGATCCGCGACACCGCAAGCGCAAGGTGCGGCCCCTCGGGCCGGGCATAGTCGACCGGGACCGACAGGGTCGAGCACTCCTGCCGCCCGCCGGTGGCGCAGGCCGTCCAGTCGAGGCCGGGCGGAGCGGCCGGAACCGTGGTACCGGCGCTGAGAAGAGCAGCGATCAAGACCGTTTTCATACGATCGAGCCTGGCCCCCCGATCACCCGGGGTCGATAGAGCTGGCTCCCCGCCGATGGTCGGGTCAACCCCACTGACACTATGTGATCATGACCGTGGTCTGGCGTGTGCTTCGTGTGGCCCTGCTGGTGTTGTGGCTGCTCGCCGCGGCCGGAAGCTGGTGGACCGCACCCCGGCAGGTCGGCTACGACGAGGCCCGGGCCGCGATCGCCGACAAGAGCCTGACCGTGTACCAGTGGGGCGACACGTGGGACTCGAACTCGCGGTTCGTCTGGTTCGCCGCCGCCACCCTGCTGTCCTCGGGCCAACCGGGCCCGACGTTCGCGTGGCGCACCGCCGACGGCCGGGTCCGCTGGGCCGACACGGAATCCTTCGACCAGGTCACCACGACCGTCGCGGTCGACGGCTACTCCGGCCCGGGCGCGGCCGGCCTCGCCCAGCAGCTGCAGGCGGCCGGCCTCGAAAACCGATCCGGTTCCGTCGAGGCCCCCGGCCCGTGGGCCACCGGCGCCGCGGCCGTCCTGGCCCTGGCCGTCCTGGTCGTCATCATCGCCGGACCGGCGCCGGTGCTCGGCACCCGGTGGTTCTGGTTCTGGCTGACGTCACTCGCCCCGCTCGGCCTGGGGGTGATCTTCTGGCTCCTGCGGGACCGCCCCTGGTCACGGTCGGCCCGCCCCGCGGAACAGCCGGGCCGACCGTGGTCCCGCGTAACCCGCGCCGGCGCGTCCCGGGACCGCGGCTGGTTCGGCCTGGTGCTCGGCCTCCTCGCCGCCTTCCTGCTCGGCGTCGTCCTCACCGTGCTGAACAGCCTGCTCGGCGACCGCTGGGTGCCGCAAGCCCTGACCTGGTGAACCCGGCCCTCGTGGCGACCGGCCGGTAGAAAGACCGGGTGAAGGACAGCGACGCCGACATCGAGTCCGAACTCAGCCAACTCCGTAGCTGCCCGGCGAGCGATCGTCGAACTCTCGTATTACGGCTCACCAGGCGAGGACCAGCGATCGTTCCTGAGCTGCAGCGGATCCGGCGGCACGGCCCCGGCCGGCTGCGCGCCGCCGCGCTCGAAGTGTTGGTCACCATCGCCGGCGAGGTGGGCCTGCACCCGGCCGACCTGGCCGCGGCCGAACGTCTCGTGCGTATCAAGGCGCCCTCGGAACCGTTCCTGAACATCAGCCTCTGCTGGGACGCGTGGATGTGCGTCCGGGGCGGCGATCAGCGCGGCATCATGGCCGCTCTCGGGCTGACCCCGATCCGGCCGGCAACGTTCGCCCTGGCCAACACGGTGGTCTCCGACGGGAGCGACGGTCCGGTCTTCGTCACACCGCAGTTGAACGGGTGGACCGTCGTCGCCGGTGGATGGTGCGATCCGCAAAGAGACGAACGAGGCGACGCGGTCCGCCACCTGGTCGAGCAGCTAAGCAGCCGGTACGGCGAGGCGCACGCCTACTCCGTCACCGAGTACGGCGACGAGTCGGACTGGCTGATCGCGCAAGCCGGCCGCACCGTCCGGCGGTACAGCGAGACCGACCCGGTCTGGGCGATCGGCCACCCCCTGCCCGTCGAGCGCCGTCACCTCGACGCCCTGGGCGTCACCGGCGGCCCGGAGAAGATGCGCTCGGACCCGGACATGGAAGAGGCATTCTCCGACTTCTCGTTCGCGTGCACCGCCCGCACAGTCGCCGCCGAGATGAGCATCGACATCGTCGGAGGCGTCCAGCGAAGCACCTCCACCGTCGAGGGGCTCGGCATCCTGGCCCGGACCCCGGGCACAGCAGCCACCAGCATCGCCCCGTCCGCCTACCAGATCTAGCCGATCCTGAGGGCCGAATCCCCGGGTTGGTGTCAGGGGCGGACGAAGACCGCCAGGCGGCCGGCGGGACGGACGCTGTTCGACGTGTAGACCGTTGCGGCGTTGCCGTCGGGGGCGGTCAGCAGGTATTGGTGGCGGACGCCGGGCATGGGTTCGGCCAGGGCTTCGAGCAGTTGTGCCGTGCCGTCGCCCTGCCGCTGGCGGGCCGCGCGTACGCACATCTCCTTGAGGCCGCTGAATGTCACACGGGCTCTCTCGCTGACGGGGTGAGGGCTGTTCCGTAGAGCTCGGCGAGGAGCCGGCGGACGGTTCGTGGGATTCCGGTCTTGTCGGTGACCTCCTCGGCCACGAGTTGCACGGGACGCTCGAAGCCGGTCAGTTCCTCGCCGGTCATCGAGGCCGCGATGAAGCCGGGCAGCAGGTACGCGCGGCCGTCGGATGTCGGGAGGCCAGGGACGGATGGCCCGTTTTGACGCCGGTCGCACGGGTGCCGGCGACGGTGATGACGTAGGCCAGGGCGTCCAGGCGGGGAGTTCTGCCAGAACCAGTCGTCGTGGGAGGGTGGCCGGAGGCCCGGCGGTTCGTCACCGGGCTCCGGCAGCAGGGGTGTCCATGCCACGACGGCATCATGCCCCCGCCGTACGACAAAAGGGCCGGCTGACGCCCGGTCAGGTGGCGATGAGGACCTCGGTGCCGGTGCGGCGGATGGCGTCGAGGGCCGACGGGTCGGCGCTGGCGTCGGTGACCAGGGTGGCGACGTCGGTGACCGGGCAGATGCCGGCCAGGCAGACCTTGCCGACCTTGGAGCCGTCGGCGACGACGATGACGCGGTCGGCCCGGCGGATCATGGTGGCGTTGGTGTTGGCCTCGATCTCGTCGTGGGTGGTGAGGCCGCCGCGGGCGCTGATGCCGTCGACGCCGACGACGGCGACGGCCATGTTGAGGCCTTGCAGGGCCTGGTCGGCGATCGGGCCGACCAGCTCGTACGACTGGGTGCGGGACACCCCGCCCGTCATGATCAGTTTGAGGCGGGGGCGCAGGGCCAGCTCGGCCGCGATGTTGAGGGCGTTGGTGACGACGGTCAGGTCGACGCGCTCGGCGAGCAGGCGGGCGAGCAGGAGCGTGGTGGTGCCGCCGGTGAGGCCGAGCGTCAGCGGGCCCTTCGGGAGCAGGTTGGACACCGTACGCGCGATGAGGGTTTTTTCTTCGCGGTGTTGCCCGGTGCGGTAGCGGACCGGCAGCTCGTAGGCCACGTCGACGGCGACGGCGCCGCCGTGGGTGCGGGAGAGCAACCGCTGGTCCTCAAGGATCTGCAGGTCACGCCGGATGGTGGCGGCGGAGACGGCGAATTCGTCGGCTAAAGTGCCGGCGTCGACCGAGCCGGTGGCGGTGACCCGTTCGAGGATGGCCGACACACGGTCGGCGCGACGCAGAGACGACATGGAACCTTCCGAGGACGACTGATCAAACGCGCAATCAATATAGTTCGTTTCCGAGCGATCCTTGCACGACCGTGCATGTGGTCCGAAACTCCTTTCCATGACCGTGATCGCATTCCTGGGCGCCGGAAGTGTGGTGTTCACCCGTGAGCTGCTGGCGGACATCCTCTCCTTCGACGAGTTACGCGGCGTCACCCTGGCCCTGCACGACATCGACCCCGAGCGGCTGGAGACGGCCGAGCTGATCGCTCGCCGGACCGCGCAACAGCTCGGCGCAAGTCCGAAAGTGACCGTTCACCTCGACCGGCGCAAGGCCCTGGAGAAAGCCGACTTCGTGATCAACGCGATCCAGGTCGGCATGTATCCGGCCACCGTGCGTGACTTCCAGATCCCGGCCAAGTACGGGTTGCGGCAGACGATCGCGGACACGCTCGGCGTCGGCGGGATCTTCCGGGCGCTGCGGACGTTCCCGGTGCTGGACGGGATCGCCGCCGACATGCGCGCGATCTGCCCGGACGCGTGGCTGCTCAACTACACCAATCCGATGGCGATGAACGTCGCCTACCTCGGCGCGATCGCCCCCGATCTCCACGTCGCCGGGCTCTGCCACTCGGTCTTCTGGACCGTGCACGACCTGGCCGGGCTGCTCGGGATCCCGCACGAGGAGGTCGACTACACCGGCGCCGGGGTCAACCACCAGGCCTGGCTGCTGCAGTTCGAGCATCGAGGGGAGTCGCTCTACCCGAGGCTCGACGCGCTGCTCGACCAGGATTTTCAACTGCGCCGACGCGTACGGATGGACATGTACCGGCGGATCGGCTACTTCCCGACCGAGACCAGCGAGCACTCCTCCGAGTACGTGCCGTGGTACCTCCGGCACGACCAGGAGATCGACCGTCTTCGCATCCCGATCGGCGACTACCTGCGCATCAGCGCCGAGAACGTGGAGGATTACCACACCACGCGCCGCGGCCTGCTGGCCGGCGAACCGCTCGATCTGACCCGCGAGGCCACCGAGTACGCCCCGCAGGTGATCCACAGCATGGTCACCGGCACGCCGCGCCGCATCCACGCCAACGTGATCAATTCCGGACTCATCGACAACCTCCCTTCCGCGTACGCGGTGGAGGTCCCGTGCAACGTCGGAGCGCATGGCCTGACCCCCGAGCGGGTCGGCGATCTCCCTCTCCCGTGCGCCGCGCTCAACCGCGCGTTCGTCAGCGTGGGCGAGTTGACCGTTCGCGCGGCGCTCGACGGGGATCCGCGCATGGTCCGGCAGGCGGCGATGGTCGACCCGAACACGGCCGCCACGCTGACCGTCGACGCCATCTGGGAGCTGTGCGACGAGCTCACCGCCGCCCACGGCGACCTGATGCCGGAGAGCCTGCGCGCCTGAACGCGCAACCCAGAATGTTCATTTGATGCGCGCATCTTGTAAAGCGAGCACAAACGAGCATAATCCACGAGCATGAATAACACGCTCGCCGAGGTCGCCAGCCAGCCCGAGATGTGGCGGCGAACCACGTCGCTCGCCTCCCCGGCCCGGGACGAACTGGCCGCCCCCGGGGAACGGATGCTGCTGCTCGGCTGCGGCACGTCGTGGTTCGTCGCGCAGAGCATCGCCGAGCTGCGCGAGAGTGCGGGCCTCGGCGAGACCGACGCGGTCTGCGCGTCCGAGTACGTGCCGCGCCGCCGCTATGATCGGGTCGTCGCGATCACCCGCTCGGGCACGTCGACCGAGGTCCTCGACGCGTTGCGACAGGTGCCCGCGGGCACCCGCCGGATCGCGATCACGGCCGTCCACGGGGAGCCCGTGGACGACCTGACCGATGCCCAGCTCCGGCTGGACTTCGCGGACGAGGCCAGTGTCGTGCAGACCCGGTTCCCGACCTCCGTGCTGACTCTGGCGCGGACGACGTACGGGAAAAAGGATCTTGATCCGATCGTGGCCGACGGGGACACCGCTCTCGCCGCGGCGCTGCCGGCCGACCCCGCCGACATCGATCACCTGGTGTTCCTCGGCACCGGATGGACCGTCGGCGTCGCTCACGAGGCGGCGCTGAAGGTCCGCGAGGCGGCCCAGGCCTACTCCGAGTCGTACCCGGCGATGGATTTCCGGCACGGGCCGGTCGCGGTAGCCGGGCCGCGCAGCCTGATCTGGTCGTTCGGCGACGTGCCGGCCGAGCTCGACGACGTGGCGCGCGCGGCCGGCGCCACGGTGCACCGCGACGATCTCGACCCGATCGCGCAGCTGGTCCTCGCCCAGCGTTTCGCCCTGGCCCTGGCCGCCCACCGCGGCCTCGACCCCGACAGTCCGAGATTGCTCACCCGCTCCGTCGTCCTTGCCTGAAATTCGTCCTCACCTGAACCGCCACTGTTGCCGCGGAGGTGTCCTGACATGAGACCCGGATTGTTCACAGGCGGCGCGGCCGCCCTCCTATTGCTGACCGCCTGCATGGGCGGAACCACGGAACCCGGCAAGGACTCGGCGGCCGGCTACGACCCGAAGGCCACCGTCGAGATCACCTGGTGGACGGGCCAGAGCGAGGAGGCCGAGAAGGTCGCCGAGAACCTGGCGGCCGAGTACCACACCGCCCACCCGAACGTCACGGTCAAAACCTCGTCCGGGGCGCCGACCACCGACGACCTGCTCACCAAGCTGTCGGCCGGTTTCACCGGCGGCACCTATCCGGACGTCTCGTACGCCTACGGCAGCTGGGCCGGTGAGCTCGGGGCCAGCGGCAAGACCCAGGACCTGACCGCTTTCGTTCAGGACCCGGCGTTCAAGTGGGCGGAGATCCCGGAGGCCGCGCGGCTGACCGCGACCACCGGCGGCAAGGTGATCGGTGTTCCGGCGCTCGTCGACAACCTCGCGCTCCTCTACAACAAGCCGTTGTTCGACAAGGCCGGGCTCGCCTATCCGACCGATCAATGGTCGTGGGAGGACTTCCGGAACGCCGCCAAAAAACTGACCGACCCGGCCACCAACACCTACGGAACGGCCTATTCGGTTTCGGGCAGCGAGGACACCACCTGGCACCTGTGGCCGCTTCTCTGGCAGAACGGCGGAAAGATCCTCGACGGCAACAAACCGGCCTTCAACTCCGAGGCCGGCGTGAAAGCCCTGGAGACCCTGCGGCAGATGGCCGTCGACGACAAGTCGATGTACCTGGACCAGACCGACGAGCGCTACTGGCGACTGTTCAACAGCGGGCGCATCGGCATGATGATCTCCGGCCCGTGGGCCCTGCTCGAACTGAAAGAGGCCAAGCTCTCGTACGGCGTGGCCGACCTCCCGGGCGTCAACGGCGATCACCAGACCGTTTCCGGCCCGGATCTGTGGGTCCTGTTCGACCACGGCGACGCGAACCGGGCCGGCGCCTCGCGCGACTTCATCTCGTGGCTGACCAGCTCGGCCGTCGACGCCAAGTGGAATCTGGCGGTCGGCAACCTGCCCCTGCGGACCACCGAGTCGACCACCCCGGAATTCACGAACTACGTGAAGGAGTACCCGGGCGGCGACAAGTTCTTCGCCAATCTGGCCAACGCCAAACAGGCCCGCCCGACCGTGCCCGGCTACGAGGAGATGTCCCGCAACGTCGGTGACGCGATCGCCTCCGTACTCCAAGGAAAATCGACGCCGAAACAGGCGCTGGACGCCGCCGCCAAGAAGTCCGAGAGCGCGTTGGTGAATTGATGGCGGCACTCACGTTCGCGGTTGCCCGGCCCGTCCGGGTGCCCCGCCCGAAGGCCCGGCGCCACGTGACCGGCTGGGCCTTCGTCGGACCGGCGACCCTGATCGTTGTCGGACTCTCGCTCTTTCCGGCCGTGTGGGCGTTCTTCATCTCGCGCGCCAAGTGGAACGGCATCACGGCCGGTGTCCCGGTCGGCTGGCGCAATTACCAGCAACTCGCGCACGACCCCGACATGCTCGCCGCGGCCCGGCACACCCTGTTGCTGACCGCGCTATTCGTGCCGTTGTCGATCGTGCTCGGCATCGTGGTGGCGATCGCGCTCAATCAGCGGATCCGGCTCATCGGTTTCTATCGCACGTGCATCTTCGTGCCGTACGTGGCCTCGGCCGCGGCCACCGGCATTCTCGCCTCGTTCGTGTTCAACCCGCAGTTCGGCGCGGCCAACGACGTGCTGCGTCACCTCGGGATCCCGCAGCAGCAATTCCTGGAGAGCCCGTCCCAGGCCCTCTACGTGATCGTGCTGATCGCGCTCTGGGGCGAGGTCGGATTCACCACCGTCATCTACCTGGCCGCGCTGCAGGACATCCCGAAAGAGCTCGTGGAGGCCGCGACCATGGACGGCGCCGGCCGGTGGCGCGTGTTCCGGCACGTCACGCTGCCGGAGCTGCGGCCGGTGACGGTGTTCGCGGCGGTCTGGCAGACGATCACCGCGGTGCAACTGTTCGACCTGATCTACACGACGACGCGCGGCGGGCCGCTGAACAGCACCCAGACGGTCGTCTACTACATCTACGAATTGGCATTCCAGACCCAGCGACTCGGGTACGGCGCGGCCGCCGCCTATCTGCTTTTCGTGGTGACCCTGCTGCTCACCCTCGGCATCATCTGGTACAGCCGCCGGCGCGGTTCGGAGGTCTTCTAATGCTGCGGAAACTCCCGTTCAGCCCGTGGCATCTGCTGCTCATGCCACTGGCGTTGCTGTTCGTACTCCCGCTGGTCCAAATGGTTCTCACGTCGTTCATGTCCAACGCGGAGATCAACCAGTTCCCGCCGAAACTGATCCCGACGTCACTGCACCTGGAGGGCTGGCACGCGCTGCTCTCCGAGACGAACGCGCCGCGCTGGCTGCTCAACTCGGTCATCGTCGCCGCCGTCTCGGTCGTCGCGCACCTGGTCCTCTGCTCCACCGCCGGCTACGGCTTCGCCCGCCTCAAGTTCGCCGGCCGCGGCGTCGCGTTCGTGGTCGTCGTCGCCACCGTCATGATCCCGATCCAGTTGCTGATGATCCCGACGTACCTCATGTTCGCCCGCATCGGCATCGTCGACACCCTGGCCGCGGCGTTCGTCCCGTGGCTGGCCTCGGCCTTCGGGATCTTCCTGATGCGCC
Organism: Actinoplanes sp. HUAS TT8; assembly: GCF_051380535.1. NCBI lineage: Bacteria > Bacillati > Actinomycetota > Actinomycetes > Micromonosporales > Micromonosporaceae > Actinoplanes > Actinoplanes sp. HUAS TT8. The sequence continues at coordinate 1,871,529 of NZ_CP195646.1, forward strand.
AGTTCTTCCTGTCCCTGCCGGCCGAACTGGAGGAAGCGGCCCTGATCGACGGCTGCGGACGCTGGCGCACGTTCCGCAGCATCGTGCTGCCGCTGGCCCGGCCCGCCCTGGCCACCCTGGCCGTCTTCACCCTGCTCTCCAGCTGGAACGACCTGCTCTGGCCGCTCATCGCCATCTCCGACGACAGCCGGTTCACCCTCCAGGTCGGCCTGGCCACCTTCCAGGGCACGCGCCACACCGAATGGTCCCAGTTGATGGCCGGCAACGTCCTGGCGACAATGCCCCTGATCCTGGCGTTCCTGCTGGCCCAGCGCCGCTTCATCGCCACCATGACCTTCAGCGGCCTCAAAGGCTGAAAACAATTTCGCCGTACGGCGGCAGCCCGGTCCCGCCGTCTCACGAACGCACCCGCCGCCGAAGCCCGGGGCCCAGCCGCACCCACCTGCTCCCCGGCTTCACCCCGGCCCGGTCAAACAAGAGCCAGGACGAAACTGCGCGTCCACTCCGACTGGCTCTCGACCCTGAGGTGTACCCGTGCGCCCGGCTCGAGCGGAGTGCCCTCATACTCGACGAACTCGAACCAGCCGGCGAATCGGACTCCGAGCAGCCTGTCGTTCGGGGAGACGCTTTCTACCGTCGCCTCGATCAGGGAACCCACCGGCCAACGCGCCGTGACCGCCGCCCACTGCGGGCCGCCGCATCGCCACCATCGGCAACGTCGGCCGCGCATCCCGGCGTCCAACGGCTCCAACCGAATCTCGTGTCCCCGGTGCCGGATGACCTCGAAGAAACCGCTGCGTCCGACCGCCGGCCACTGCTCAGGTTCGTCCGGAAGCCACAGGAGGTCCACCCAGCCGGGAACAGGATCGCCGAGGTCGACAGTCATTCCGGCTTGTCCCACACCGGCGGGGAACCTGGTGACCGTCCCCCGAACCCGGGATCCCAGCGGAAGCCGGCGTCGAACCGCGCTCAGATCGTCGTCAACCATCGTCCGGCCATTATCGGACTCGCCGCCAGATTCCGATACGTCAGCCTCGATGACCGGCGACCGGCTTCGAACGCCCTCTACGGGTGGCGGCTGAGGAGTTCACCGGCAAGACCTACATCCCACGAACCGTCCGCCGCCTCCTCGCTTCCGCCCCGCCGGCCTCCTGACGGTATACGTCCACCCCTGACATCAGCCCGGGAATGCGGCCCTCAGGCTGCGATCTACCCGTAGCTGGGCGTCATCGGCCTGCCCGAGCCGGCCAACGTCGCGGTGTTCCTGTTCGACACCCTTGGCCCCGCAGGTCGCCGCCTGCCGTGAATACACCGAGCGAGCTGTTTGTATTGGCCGACGGGGCGGCGATCCGGACGCCCAGCGGCTCTGGAGGGAGCGGGCGTGGCGGGATTCGACCACGTGCCGCTGCCCGACCTGCCGATGTGGATCGACGTGGAAGAGTCGCCGGTGCGGTGGTGGTCGAGGCCGGGCCGAGCCGGAGCCCCGGACCGAGCGCCGCAGCCGGCGGGTTCCGGCTGGTGCTGGGGGTTGTCTCAAGGGGCTTGAAACGACCCTGAGCACCAGCCGGGGGCGGTGGCGCCTGGCCCACCAGGGGCGGAGATGACGTCGTGTGGGGCGCGGGCTGACGACGTACGGGAAAAGGGGTTATCGAATGGCTTTTTGGTTGTAGCGACGCTTGGCCCAGAGGTAGGAGAGGACCGAGATGGCGGCGCACCAGGCCAGGGTGATCCAGGCGCTGTTGCCGATTCCGGTGCCCAGCAGCAGGCCGCGCAGGGTTTCGATGACCGGGGTGAAGGGCTGGTATTCGGCGAATTGGCGCAGGCCTGGGGGCATCGTCTCGGTGGGGACGAAACCGCTGCCCAGGAACGGCAGCAGGCTCAGGAACATGGGGGTGTTGCTGGCCGTTTCGACGCTGTCGGCGGCCATTCCCAGGGCGACCGCGAGCCAGGTCAGGGCGAAGGACGTGGCCAGCAGGATGCCGAGGACGGCGAGCCATTCGATCGGGGTGGCGTCGGGGCGGAAGCCGATCAGCAGGGCGATGCCGAGGACGAAGAGCAGGGCGATGAAGATCTGCACGAGGCTGCCCAGTACGTGCCCGGTGAGCAGGGATGCGCGGGCGATGGCCATGCTCCGGAAACGGTCGACGATTCCCTCGGTCATGTCCATGGCGATCGAGATGGCGGTTCCGGCGACCGCGCCGGCGACGGTGAACAGGAGGATTCCGGGGGTCAGGTAGTTCACGTATTCGGAACGGCCGCCACCCAGCCCGGCGCCGAGGGTGCCGCCGAACACGTACACGAAAAGCAGGAGGAAAATGACCGGCAGGCCGATCAGCATGATGGTGAGCGACGGATATCGCTTCAGATGCAGCAGCTGCCGCTGGAACATGGTGCGGGAATCGGTGATGGTGTGGGCCAGGGTCGTCATTTTTTCTCCTCGGTGGAAGCGCCGGTGAAGGCGAAGAAGACGTCGTCCAGGTCCGGTGTGTGAACGGACAGGTCGGTGGGTTCGATGCCGGCCCGGTCGAGGGCGGCGAGCGCGGTGCGCAGGGCGGTGACGCCGCCGTCGCTGGCGATCTGCAGGGTCAGCGCGTCGTCGTCGCGGTGCAGGACGTCGAGGACCTGAGCGGCCGAGCCGAGAGCGGCCGGGTCGGCGAAGCGCAGCTGCAGGTGACCGCCGGGGATGCGGCGTTTGAGCTCGTCGGGGGTGCCCTCGACGACGATGCGGCCGTGGTCGATGACGGCGATCCGGTCGGCGAGTTCGTCCGCCTCGTCGAGGTACTGGGTGGTGAGGAAGACGGTGACGCCCTCGGCGACCAGTTCGCGCACGATCTGCCACATGGTGTGCCGGCTGCGCGGGTCGAGGCCGGTGGTCGGCTCGTCCAGGAAGATCAGCTTCGGGTTGCCGACCAGGGTCATGGCCAGGTCGAGGCGGCGCTGCTGGCCGCCGGAGAGCAGCGAGACCGGTTTGTTCGCGGACTCGCCGAGGTCGAAGCGCTCGATCAGGTGATCGACCCGGCGGGCGCCCTCGGTCTTGCCGAGCCGGTGCAGTCTCGCCATCAGGATCAGGTTCTCCCGGAGCGTGAGCAGCCGGTCGACGGCCGCGAACTGGCCGGTCAGGCCGATCGCGGCACGGATCCCGTCGGGGTCGCGGGCCAGGTCGTGCCCGGCCACCCGGATCGAGCCGCCGTCCGGCGGGAGCAGGGTGGCCAGGATCCGCACCATCGTGGTCTTGCCGGCCCCGTTCGGGCCGAGCAGGGCGAACACGGTGCCCTCGGTGACGGTCAGGTCGATCTTCTCCAGGACGGTCTTGTCGCCGAACGACTTGCTCAGGCCGGCCACCGAGACGGCCGGCCGGGTGGTGACTGTGGTGGTCATCTGTTCCTCCGGGGGAGAAAAAGGGCATGGGGCATCGCCGGCCGTGGCCGGCGCGCCACGGCCGGGAGCAGCGGGGGTGATCAGGAGCGGTGGATCAGGATGTCGCCGAACGCCGTGCGCGCGCGGACCTCGGCCCGCTCGTCGGACTCGGCCGGACCGTCGGTCGCGGTCATCTCGTTGCGGACGTTGCCGTAGTGGGTGTGCACGTCGAGGCGGGCGGCGGTGCCGGGGCGGATGCCGACCTCGATGCGGCCGGCCGCGCTGCGCAGGGTGGCCGAGCCGCGGACCAGTTCCCGTACGTGAATGTTGCCGTTGGCGGTGTTGGCGGTGATCCCGTTGTCGGCGTGGTCGGCGCCGATGTCACCGTTGGCCGACTTGACCCGCAGCTCGCCGCCGGCGTGACCGATCCACGTCTCGCCGTTGCCGTTGTTGAGCTCGGCCGGCCCGGCGACCGATCGGACCTCGAGGCGGCCCGAGCCGGTGGTCAGGGTGGCCCGGCCGCCGACCGTGTCGGCCGTGACCAGGCCCATGCCGGTGGTCATGGACAGTTTCTCGGCCCGCTCGACCTGCAGGTCACCGGCGCCGCTGCGCAGCCGGCAGTCGCCGAGCGGGCCGGTGCAGCGGGCGTTGCCGATGCCGAGTTTGGCGTCGACGCCGGAGCCGGCCGGCAGTTCGACGGTCACCTCGACGGTGCCGACCTTGCCGAAGATGCCGAGGCCGGGCTGGCGTGGCCCGCGCACGGTCAGGGTGCCGGAGACGAGGTCGACGCGGGTCTCCTCGGCCGCCTTGACGTCCAGGTCGGCGGCGTCGAAGGCGGGCCGGACGGTGACGACGGTGTCCGGCCGGTCGCCGGCGATCACCGTCAGGTTCCCGGCGATGACGTCGAGGGAGAGGGAGACGGGTTCGGGGGTGTCGAAAACGGGCATCGTGATCTCCTCGGTGGTCAGCGGACCCAGCCGCTGTAGCGCTGGCCGCCGGTGGCCGGGTTGGTGACCGCGGGGCGGGGGGTGTCGCCGTCGGCCGCGGCCGACGCGGCGCGGATGAGCCAGGTGTTGATCGAGACGCCGGCGCGGGCGGCGGCCTGCTCGACCCGGGCCTTCACGTTCTCCGGGAGGCGCAGACTGATCCGGACGGTGGCCTCGTCCTCACCGGGGGCCGGAGAGGGAGCCGGTGCCGGTGTCGGTGTCGGCTGGTCGGTCCAGGCGTCGGCCGGGGCCGGGGCGACCACGAACGACGGCTCACGGTTGCGCAGGCGCAGGTCGACCGAGCCCGGCGCCAGATCGCGGGTGATCTCGGCGGCGGCCTCGGAGAGGGCGTCGAGCAGGGCGAGCCGGATCGCCGATTCGAGCGGCGCGGTCAGCCGGTCGGCCAGCTCACGGGCGTCATCGCCGCCGGTGGCGGCCGCGAGCGCGAGCTCGTGACGCACGGCGTCGATGTAGGGGCGCAGTTCCATGACGCCACTATGGCATCACCGTGATGCCACGTGCAACCACATGGCATCAGAGTGGCATTAATGCCAGGGGCGCAGCTTCTCCGGGTTGCGGACGGCCCACATCCGGACGACCCGGCCGCCGGTGATCGCGAAGGCGATCACCCCGGACGTGACGCCCTCGTGCTGGGTGACCAGGCCGGGCTGCCCGTTCACGGTGCGCTCCAGCAGCCGCAGGCCGGGCGCGCGCTCGGCCAGCCCGACCGCGAACCGGGCGACCTGCCTGCCGCCCTCGACCGGGTGGAGCAGCGCGCTGACCAGGCCGCCGCCGTCGGCGACGACCGTCGCGTCCGGGTCGAGCAGGCCGACCAGGGCCTCGATGTCCCGGGACTCCCAGGCCAGTTTGAAGTCGCGCACCACCCGGGCCTGCTCGGAGACCGGCGACGCGGGCACGGCCGACGTGGCGATCCGGCGCCGGGCCGATGATGCCAGCCGGCGGCACGCGGCCGGTGTGCGCCCGGCGACCTCGGCCACCTCGGCGAACGAGTAGCGGAACACGTCGTGCAGGATGAACGCGACCCGCTCGGCCGGCGTCATCGCGTCCAGGACCACCAGGAACGCCATGCTCACGGACTCGTCCAGGGTGATCCGGTCGGCCGGGTCGGCGTCCGGGGCGGCCGGGACCGGCTCGGGGATCCACTGACCGACGTAGCGTTCGCGGCGGACCCGGGCCGAGCGCAGCTGGTCGAGGCAGATCCGGCTGGCGACCGTGGTCAGCCACGCACCCGGCACGTCGATCGCCGCCTGATCGGTTCCGGACATGGCATACCAGCGGGCGTACGTCTCCTGCACCACGTCCTCGGCGTCGGCCAGCGACCCGAGCAGCCGGTAGGCGACGTTGATCAGCTGGCGGCGTTCCTGCTCCGGGCTCCCCATGACCCGCTCAGACTAACGCCGGTCGATCTCCTCCGGGCGGGCCTGGGCCTCGGTGCCGCCGGCCGCGCGGGTGCTCAGCGAACCGGCGATCGCCGCCCAGGCCACCGCCTCCTCGACGTCGCGGCCGGTCAGGCGGGCGGCGAGAAAACCGGCGTTGAAGCTGTCGCCGGCGCCGACCGCGTCGACCACCTCGACCGGGACGCCCGGCGCGGCGCACTCGCCACCCGGCCACCAGGCCCGGGCGCCGCGCGCGCCGTCCTTCATGACCACGGTCGTGCCCAGCTTCTCCGCGCCCTGACCGGCGGTGATCGCTTCCAGCTCGGCGGCGTTGGGCAGGAAGACATCGGTGTACGGCAGGATCTCGGGCACCCACTCCCAGCGCTCGGCCGGATCCCAGTTGGTGTCCAGCGAGGTGGTCACGCCGAGCTCGTGCGCGCGGGCGAAGACCGCGGCCAGCCCCGCGGCGAGTGCCGGCTGCAGGTAGAGCGACGCGACGTGGACGTGCCGGGTGCGCCGGAGCAGCGCGTCGGTGACGTGCTCGGGCCGCAGCGCGGCGATCGTGCCGGGCAGCGTCAGCATCGCGCGGTCCTCCGGCTCGACCAGCACGACGGTCAATCCGGTCGGCATGCCTTCGCCATCAAGATCAATCAGATGTACGTCACGAGCCGCCAGCCGATCACGCACCAGCGCTCCGAAGAAGTCGTCGCCGACGGCCGCGAGCAGCGCGGTCCGCAGGCCCAGGCGTGCGCAGCCGGTCGCGGTGATCGCCGCCGACCCGCCGAGAACCAGGTCGGCGCCGGTGAGCAGCTGCTCCTGCTGCCCGAAACGCGGCCGGACGTCGCCGCGCAGCAGCAGATCCGGGTTGGCGTCGCCGACCACCAGCACGTCGAACTCGCGCATACGCGCTGCCCTCCGATGTTCATATGGACAACTTGGGAGCACCATACGCGCACGATCGACGGTTGACACATGCACGTTCGATCAGTTGGAATCGAGCCAACGATCGCCGCCCAGCCGGTAGCCAGTCCGGCAGTCAGGTCGCCAGGGCTCCTCCCGTGGAGACCCGAGGCGGGGCAGATCCTCCGTTCCGTGGAAGCCCGACATGATCGTCACCGTCACGCTCAATCCCGCCCTGGATCTCACCTACCCGGTCGACGCCCTCGTCCCGCACCACACCCACCGGGTCGCCGCCGTCTCCGAACGCGCCGGCGGCAAGGGTCTCAACGTCGCCCGGGTGCTGCACGCGCTCGGCGAACCGGTCCTGGCCACCGGCCTGCTCGGCGGCCCGACCGGGGCGATCGTGGCCGGGCTGCTCGACGCCGAGGGCGTACCGGCCTCGTTCACGCGGATCACCGGCGACACCCGGCGCACCGTCGCGGTCGTCGACCACGAGGACGCGACCGGATTCTGGGAACCCGGGCCGATCGTGGCGCCGGCCGACTGGTCCCGGTTCGTCGACCACTTCCGCGGCCTGATCGGCCGCGCTTCGGTGGTCACCCTCTGCGGCTCCCTCCCGCCGGGACTACCGATTGATGCGTACGGCGTTCTGACCGCGCTGGCCCACGACGCCGGCGTGCCGGTGCTGCTGGACACCAGCGGCCCGGCGTTACGGGCCGGGCTGGCCGCCGGGCCGGCCGTCACCAAACCGAACACGTCCGAGCTGTCGGCCCTCGCGCCGGACTGGACGCCGGCCGACGTGCGGGCGCTGACCAGCGGATCCGTCGTCGTGACGGACGGTCCGGCCGGGCTGCGGGCGATCACGCCGGACGCCGAGTTCCGGTGCGCGCCGCCCGTCCCGGTCGCCGGCAACCCGACCGGGGCCGGGGACGCGTGCGCGGCCGCACTGGCCCGAGGGCTGCGCGATCGTGTGCCCTGGCCGCCCCTGCTGGCCGACGCGGTGGCGCTCGGCGCGGCGGCCGTGGCCAGCCCGGTCGCCGGCGCGTTCGACCCGGCCGTGTACCGCGAGATGCTGGCCGGTGCCGGATGCTGACACCGACCGGGGACCTCGTGGCCGACGTACGGGCCCGCGGCGGCGCGGCGTGCGCCTTCAACGTGATCACCGTGGAACACGCGGAAGCGATCGTGACCGGCGCCGAGGCGGCCGGCTGCCCGGTGATCCTGCAGATCAGCGAGAACGCGGTGCGGTTCCACCACGGGCGGCTGGCGCCGATCGCCGCCGCCGCGCGGGCGGTCGCGATGTCGGCCGGCGTGCCCGTGGCCCTGCACCTCGATCACGTGGAGTCGCCGGAACTCCTGGAGGAGGCGGCGCCGAACGGGTTCGGATCGGTGATGTTCGACGCGTCCCGACGGCCGTACGCCGAAAATGTGAAAGTGACGGCGCGCGTCGTCACGACATGTCACGCCGCTGGTCTGTGGGTCGAGAGTGAGCTCGGCGAGGTCGGCGGGAAGGACGGCGCGCACGCGCCCGGCGTCCGGACCGACCCGGGAGAGGCGGCGGCCTACGTCGCGGCCACCGGCGTCGACGCCCTCGCCGTCGCGGTCGGATCGTCGCACGCCATGCTCGAACGGACCGCCCGCCTCGACCAGGAGCTGATCGTGCGGCTGCGCGACGCCGTCCCCGTCCCGCTGGTCCTGCACGGCTCGTCCGGAGTGCCCGACGCCGAACTGACCGCGGCCGTGCACGGCGGCATGGTCAAGATCAATATTGGTACGGCGTTGAACACCGCATTCACCGGCGCGGTCCGGGCCACCCTGGGTGACCGTCCCGACCTGGTGGACCCCCGGCGCTACCTGACACCGGCCCGCTCGGCGATGGCCGACACCGTCGCCGCGGCCCTACGGCTGCTGAGTCCAGCGCTGCATCCGTGATAATCGCCGGGTGCGATCGATCTATGACTTCACGACCTGGGCGCCGCTGGTCGAGCTGATGCGGGCGGGCGGCGGCCCGGCCGAGGGCGGATACGTGGCGGGCTACGTCGGGCGCGGCTCGTGGAGTGTGCCGGTCTCCGAACATCAGTGGGAGGCCGAGCTCGCGGCCACCGAACGGGTGACCGGCGCGCTGGCCGAGGCCGGCCTGGACCAGATCTCCTTCGTGCTGGAGGAGTCCGCGCTGCACCTGATCACTTTCGGGCCGGCGGTGGAGGCGAGCACCGGGGCGAACCCGGGTGCGCTGATCCTGGCCGACGGGGCGGTGCCGGAGCCGTGGCGGCGGTTGCCCCGGCCGTCGGACGATGCTCCGGTCGCGGCGTCGGCGGATCCGGGGTTGTTGGAGAGCACGTTGCGGTCGCGGCTGGCGGCCGCTGTCGCGGGGGAGCAGAGCCTCGGGGGCGCGGCCGCTTCTTCTCCGCCCGCTGCCTCTTCTCCGGTCGCCGCGTCGGAGGGTGAGATCGCGTCCGCCGAGGAGCGGCTCGGGGTCGTGCTGCCGGACGAGCTGAAGGCCGTCTACCGGGTGTTCCGGGGCGGCTGGCAGGATTTCGGGGAGGACGAGGAGGCGGCCGAGCGCTGGTACGACGCGCTCCGGCTGGAACTGACGCCGATCACGGAGATCTACCTCGCCGAGCCGTCGACCCGGCCCTGCGAATGGGAGTTCGCGGCGATGGAAGCCGCGGTCACCGGACCCGACGACGCGGTGCAGGGACTCGTCGGATCAGCCGGCTGGATCGTGTTCGCCGAGAACGGGGGCGGCGACCGGTACGCGATCGACCTGACCCCGGGCCCGCGCGGACACCGGGGTCAGGTGATCCTGATCGGTCACGAGGAGAATGTCGGGGCCGAACTGATCGCCGACTCCCTGACCGACCTGCTGGTCCACCGGCGCGAACACGAGCAGCCGCGATCCCGGGCGGACCGGGCCCCGGCGGTCGCCCACGTCAACCGGGCCAGCGTGACCAGCATCGAAGCGGCCGCCCACCCCGACCTGGAAGTGCTCAGCATCGGGGTGTGGAGCGGGGAGCCGTTCCGGCTCGGACCGGTCATGGGCCTGCCCCGGCTGCGGACACTGTCCGCCTACCCGGGGACGCTGGCCGACCCGATGGAGATCGCCGGGCTGACCGGCCTCGAATACCTGGAACTGACACCCGAGGACTGGCGGGTGCTGCTCGACGCCGGGGCGGTGCCGGGCGGACTGGCGGCGGCCGGGATCGAACACGGCAACCGGAACCCGCTGGCGATCATGGAGCTGGCGAACGAGCTGCTCGCACTTCGCGGGCGCCCGCTGATCACCAGCACGGTCGTCGCCGTGAGCCCGTCCTGATGCGCCGGGAGCCGGTCTTGATCATTCGGGGGAGGGGGCGCCGATGACACCGGTCGTGCTCGACGGTGGGGACCGGCGCTGCGTGCTGCTCCTGATCGAACTGCGGCGGCTCATCGCGACGCTGGAAGCGGGCGCGGTGGTGCACCTGATCGCCACCGACCCGGCGGCGCCGCTGGACCTGCCGGCGTGGTGCCACCTGACCGGCCACGAGTACCTCGGGCCGGTGGCGGGGGACCGGCCGACCTACGCGGTCCGGGTGGCCGCCGACGCGACACCGACCGACGCCGCACGCCCCTGGCGCCCGGCCGCCTCCTGATCGCGGACATCGCTCGATCCGGACGGCCGGAACGAGCGTCCCCATCACGTCGCCTCGACCATACGGGCCGTGTCCGACAAAAAAATAGGCCGGGATCGCTGAGTGGATCAGCGCCCCGGCCCGGGTTGGTGGTGGCCGCGTCAGTTGACCTTGTTGTCGATGGCGGACGTGGCCTCGGCCGAGGCGCCCTCGCCGCCGGTGCTCGGCGTCGTGATGCTGGCCTTGACCGCATCGGTGTCCTGGCAGGCGGTCTGCAGCTTGAGGATCGCCGTGCCGACCTCGGCGGTCAGGACGGCCTCGTTGGGGTCGCCGGCCGCGGCCTGGGCCTGGGACACCGCGCTGCTGAGCACGTCGGTGGCCGCGGTGACGATCGTGCTCCGGGAGGTCCGGCCGAGGGTGACGATCTGCTTGGCGGTGGCCAGGTCCAGATCGCGCCCGTTCTCGCCGTGGGTGGCCTGGGACGCCATCGTGCACGCCGCCGCGGTTCCCTTGTCGAGCCCGGCCATGTTGGCAGCCCCGGCCGCGGTGGCGGTGGTAGGGGTATCTTCGCTGTTGTTGGCGCAGCCGGTGATCGCCAGGAGGGTGCACGTGGCGACAGCTGCGATGGTGGATCCACGCATGGTGCCGGAGGCTACCGGCCGACGATCATGACGGCCGGGACGGGGGTAGCTCAGTGTGATGTTCGGAACGTCCGTTCTGCGGTTGTCCGCATAGTTATAAGGGCGCGCGGACGCGAAGATGTGGTTACTCTGTGTGACGATCTAGGGCTTGAGCGGCCCCGATAGGGTGCGACGATGACGCTGACCGACGTACTCGTCCAGGCCGCCGCCCATGCGCCCGCTCAGACGATCGTGTACGTCGATGGGCCGCGCGTCGTCACGTACGCGGAGCTCTATGCGGACGCGTTGCGGGTCGGCGGTGGATTACGCGCGACCGGCCTCACGCAGGGTGACCATCTGATCATCACGGCCGAGGAGGAGTTCCTTCCGCTGTTCTGGGGCGCGGTGGTGGCCGGGGTCGTCCCCGTGCCGCTGCCGCCGGAACCGGCCCGGGTCGCGGCGGTGTCGCGCCGGCTCGGGTCACCGATGATCGTCGACGATGCCGGTGCCGCCGCGCTGCGGTCCGGTCCGCCACTGTCCGAGCCGGTGACGGTGGAGGACGACGACGTCGCGTTCCTGCAGTACTCGTCGGGGAGCACCGGGGCGCCGAAAGGGGTCGAACTCACCCACCGGAACCTGACGGCCAACCTCGCGCAGGCGTCCCGCGCGGCCGGGACGGGACCGGACGACGTGGTGTTGACGTGGATGCCGTACTTCCATGACATGGGTCTGATCGGGACGCATCTGGGGCCGATGTACGCACGGTGCCGGCAGGTGCGGATCAAGCCGATGACCTTCGCGAAGCGCCCGGAGCTGTGGCTGCGGGCGGCGCACGAGCACCGGGCGACAATGCTGACCGCGGCCAACTTCGCGCTGGCCCTGACCGTGCGCCGGGTTCGGGACGAGGTGCTCGACGAGCTCGATCTCCGGACGGTGCGGCTGATCATGGTCGGGGCGGAGCCGATCTCGGCCGGCGTGTGGCGGGCATTCTCGGACAAGCTGAGCCGGGCCGGCCTGGATCCGCGGGCCCTGCAGCCGGTCTACGGGCTGGCCGAGGCGACGCTCGCCGTCACGTTCCCGCCGCTGGACTCGCCGGCCCGGCCGGTGCGGCTCTCCCGGGCCGCCCTCGCCCGCGGGGTCGCCCTGGAGGTCGCGGCCGGCGGGGTCGAACTGATGGAGGTCGGTGATCCGGTCCCGGAGTGTGCCGTCCGGATCGTCGACGATTCCGGCGAACCGGTCGAGGAGGGCCTGGTCGGGCACGTTCAGGTCCGCGGCCCGAACGTCATGCGCGGCTACCACGACGACCCGGCGGCGACCGCGGATGCCCTGGTGGGCGGGTGGCTGCGGACCGGTGACCTGGGCTTTCTGCGCGCCGGGCGGCTCTGCGTGTCCGGCCGGGCCAAGGACGTCGTCTTCGTGCACGGGCGGAACTTCCACGCGTCCGATCTGGAGGAGGTGGCGGCCGGGACGCCGGGGCTGGGCGACGGGCCGATCGCGGTGGTCGGGGCGACCGACCCGGTGAGCGGCCGGGAGCGGGTCGTCGTCTTCCTGTCCGCGCCGGCCGTGCGCGCCGATCCCGGGAGTGCGGAACTCGCGCGGGTCCGGGTGGCCGAGGCGATCGGGTACGACTCGGTCGGCGTTCAGGTTCTGCCGCGAGGGGATTTTGCGCGTACGACGAGTGGGAAGCTCCGCCGTCACCTGCTGCGCGACCGGATCGCCGCGGAGACGCCGGTGGTCCAGGAGACGGCACCGGACCGGATCGCCGCGGAGACTCCGGCAGCTCCGGAATCGGCACCGGCTCCGGAATCGGCTCCGGTGCCGCGCACCCGGGAGGAGGCCGAGCGGGCCGTCCGGGCGGCGTGGTCCAGGGTTCTGAAGGTGCCCGCCGATCGGATCGGGGAGCAGGACCGGTTCCTGGCGATCGGCGGGTCGTCGCTGGCCGCCATGGAAGTCCTGGCCGAGTTGGAGGACGTGTTCGGGCGGACGCTGGATCCGGCCGAGCTGCGTGACTGCGCGACCGTTCCGGCGCTGGCCGGCCGCCTGCTCCTCGGCGGCTCGCCGCTCTCCCACGATGCGCCGACCCGTGGCGATGGGTCGCCCGGCGGTGAGGCCTCGTCCCGCGCCGCCGGGGAGGTGGCGGTCATCGGGATGGCCTGCCGGTTCCCGGACGCGGCGACGCCGGCCGAGTTCTGGGCGAACCTGCTGGCCGGGCGGGACAGCGTCCGCGACGACCGCGGTGCGTTCCTCGACGACCCGGCACTGTTCGACGCCGGATATTTCGGGATCGGGGAGGACGAGGCCCGCTGTCTCGATCCGCACGCGCGGATCTTCCTCGAACTCGCGCACGAGGCGCTGGAACGGGCCGGGTACGCGGGCCCGCGCCGCCACGGGCACCGGATCGGGGTGTTCGCCGCGGTGGGCGAGAGCACCTACGCCGAACTGTTCGACGAGTCCGATCGGGATCAGGCGTACGCCCTGACCGGAACCCTGCGCAACCTCACCGCGGCCCGGGTCGCGCATCTGCTCGACCTGCAGGGGCCGGCCCTGGCCGTGGACACCGCCTGCTCGTCGGCGCTGGTCGCGCTGCACCTGGCCCGGCTGAGCCTGGCCGCGGGCGACTGCGACCTGGCCGTGGTCGGCGGGGTCAACCTCACCGTGACCGATACCGCCCATCGGCTGCTGGCCGGCGCGCAGGCGCTGTCGCCGACCGGCCGGTGCCGGGCCTTCGACGCCGGGGCGGACGGGTTCGTGCCCGGCGAGGGCGGCGCGGCCCTGGTGCTGACGCGCCTCGCCGACGCCCGGGACCGGGTGCTCGCGGTCGTCCGCGGGACCGCGGTCAACAACGACGGCCGGTCGCTGAGCCTGATGGCGCCCAACCCGCTTCGGCAACAGCGAGTGATCAGCGATGCCTACCGTGCGTGCGGGGTGGATCCGGCCGAGGTGTCGTACGTCGAGGCGCACGGCACCGGCACCGCGGTCGGTGACCCGATCGAGGCGCGGTCGCTGGCCCAGGCCTTCCCGGACGGGCGGCCCCGGCTGCTCGGCTCGGTCAAGACCAACATCGGTCACCTGCTCAACGCGGCCGGGATGCCCGCGCTGGTCAAGGTCGTACTCGCCCTGCAACATGGTGAGCTGCCGCCGTCCCTGCACCACACCCGGCCGAACCCGCGGTTCGACCTGGCTGCGGCCGGCTTCGAGGTCCTGACCGAGCGTCGTCCCTGGCCGGGCCCGCGGGTGGCCGCGATCAACAGCTTCGGTTTCGGCGGCACGAACGCCCACGCCATCCTCGCCACCCCGACCCGACCTGCGACTCCAGCTCCCGCCGCGGCGTTCGCCGGGCTGGATGGTGAAGAGGCGGGCGGGGCCCTGCCGGGCCACGGACAGGCGGGTGAGGGCCTGCTGACCTGCGGAGAGACGGGTGGGGGCGGGCTGACCTGCGGAGAGGCGGGGCCGCACCTGCTGACGCTTTCGGCGCGGTCGGCCGAAGGCCTGCGGGCGGCGGCCGACGAGTTGGCCGAGCATCTGCGGGCGCATCCGGAACTCGACGAGGCCGACGTCTGTGCGACCGCCTCCACAGCGCGTGACGACGGCCCGTACCGTCTCGCCGTTGTTGCTCAGGGTGATCTGGCCGACCGCCTGGAAACTGCCGCCTTCAAACCGCCCGTGCCGCGGCCCGCGGAGACCGTCGAGTCGCCGCCGGCGGGTTGCCGGGACCGGGAATTGCTGGCGACCGTCGGGAAGTCGTGGGAGCAGGGCGCCGCCCTGGACCGGTCCGAGGTGGACGCCGGGACGCGCCGGGTCGAGCTGCCGACCTACCCGTTCCGGCGTCGCCGCTACTGGGCGACCGATCCGCTGCCGCCGACCCTCGCGGTGCCGCACTGGACCGACGCTCCGGACCGGAGCGCGCCCATGATCGAGCCGGCGGCGGTCGTGCGCGCCGAGCGGCCGGAACCCATCGCCGAGCCGGTGACCGTCGTGCACGCTGACCAGGAAGAACGTGACGCGACCGACGTCGTTCCGATGCTGCCCCGTGAGGGTTGTCTGGTGATCGTCACCCGCGATCTCTACGCCACCGGCACAGGCCTGGAAAAGCCGCATCCCGGGCATGCGGTCTGGTCCGGCCTGGCGATGGCCCTGGCCGATGAAAACCAGGGCTTGGGCGTACGGATCGTGGACCTCACCTCGGACACGACCGCGGAAGCCGCCGCGGCCGCCATCGAGCGGGAGGCCGCGGATCCGCCGGCGCCCGGCCCCGCGGAGATCGTCGCGTGGCGGGACGGGCGGCGCCTGTCCCGCACGTTCGTCCCGGCGCCCGCGGCGGAACCGCTGGTCCTGCCCCCGGACGGGCACTATCTGATCACCGGGGGAGCGGGTGCGGCCGGCGCGACGATCGCCCGGCATCTCGCCCGTCGGGGACGCCCGAGCCTGCTGCTGGCCGGCCGTTCCCCGGAACCGTCCGAGCTGCTGGACGAGCTTCGCCGGCTGGGCGCGACCGTGGAGTATCGGCGCGCCGATGTTGCGGTCGAGGACGACGTCAACGCGCTGGTCGAAGGGCACCGATTCGACGTCGTGGTGCACGCCGCCGGGGTCGCGCGCCCGGGCAGCCTGCGCGCGAAGAGCGCGGACGAACTGGCCGCCGGGATGGCGGCCAAGGTTCACGGCATCGAGCTGCTGACCCGGGCGGTCGGGCCGGATGCGCTGATCGTCGCGCTGTCGTCGGTTTCCGCGGTCGTGCCGGGGCTGGCCGGGGCGCTCGGCGACTACGTGGCCGGGAACGCCTACCTCGATGCGTTCGCGGCGGCGGCGCGCGCTCATGGACGTACCGTAATCGCGGTTGATCTTCCGGTTCTGGCTGGTGGCGGCCTGGCCGCCGGCTACTCGGCGGGAGGGGAAGCGCTTCCGCTCGACCGGCTGCCCGAGGTGCTGTGGTCGGCCGCCGCGCTCGGCGTCGCCCAGGTCCTGGTCACACCCCCGACGCCCCGCTCCCACCCGGCATCGGGCGCCGCGGGTCCACCGCGGTCGGTTTCCGCACTCAACGCCGCTCAACTGCCGAGGGTGTCACCGTCGGTTTCCGCGCTGAATGCCGGTCAACTTTCGGGAGCGGCGGCGCCGGTTTCCGCGCTTGGTGGCGGTGAGCGGTTGAGCACGCCGGAGTCGGTTTCCGCGCTTAGTGGCGGTGAGGGGGTGAGCGCGCCGGAGTCGGATTCCGGGCGCGGGGGTGGTCAGGTGCCGCGGTCCGGCTCTGCGGCTGGTCGGTCGTGGGCGGCCGAGGGCGAGCTGGCCGGTGTGGTTCGGGAGCTGTTGGCCGGGGCGTTGCGGAAAGAACCGGCGGAGATCGGGCTGGACGAGCCGTTCCTGGCGCTCGGGTTGGACTCGTTGACCGCGATCGACCTGGTCAAAGAGTTGGAGACGCGGCTCGGGCGGACGCTGTCGACGACGCTGTTCTTCGAGTTCCGGACGATTCGGGAACTGGCCGGGCACCTCGGTGACGGTGTGCGGGAGTTTCCGCTGAGCCCGGTGCAAAGGGCATTCTGGACGACCGGGCGGCTGCATCCGGACGTGCCCGCCTACGCGTCCGTGCGTCAGACGCTGAACGGGCCGGTGGACCCGGCGCGGCTGGCGGCGGCGTTGGCCGAGATCGAGCGGCGGCATCCGATGCTGCGGGCGCGGCTCGGCGGCGAGGGCCAGTGGATCGAGGCGGCGACCGGCGGGGAGTGGCCGATCTGGTTCACCGTGACCGAGCTGGATCGGCGGGTGGCCGAGCTCGATGACGAGCCGGGTCGGCCGGTGGCCTGGCCGGATGCCGAGCTGGATCGGTCGGTCTCCGAGCTTGATGGTGAACTGCGGAACCGGACGTTTGATCTGGGGGCGGAACCGCTGGTCCGGGCGGTGCTGGCGGTCGAGCCGGAGCGGGCGCACCTGATCCTGGTGGCGCATCACGCCGTGGCCGACGGCTACAGCCTGGCGATCCTCGGGGACGAGCTGTGGGCGCACTACGCCGGGGCCGAGCTGCCCGAGGCTCCGCGGACCACGTTCGCCGATCATGAGGCCCTGCGGAGTACGCCCAGGCCGGAGGACCTGGACTGGTGGCGCGCGACCCTGCGGGAGTATCCGCGGCTCGCGCTGCCGTTCGACGGGGATCCCGGTGCGGAACCCGAGCCGCCGTACGCGGTGCATCAGGTCGCGCTCGACCCCGGGCTGACCACGCGGCTCGAACGGGCGGCCCGCGACCGCGGGGTGTCGCTGTTCCATCTGCTGCTCGCCGGATACGTGCGCTGCCTGGCCCGCTGGAGCGGCCAGGACGATGTGCCGGTGCTCGTCGCCCGCGCCGGACGGACCGCGCGACTGTCCGGAATCGATCGGATGGTCGGGCCGTTCGCGGACACCCTGCCGGTGCTCGCGCGGATCGGCCCGGGACTGGCCGGGCGCCTGCGCGACGCGTGGCTGGAGAGCGAGCGTCACGGCACGGTCTCCACGGTGGATCTCGCGCGGATGCTGACGGCCGGTCCGGGCGGGCCCCGCACGGTCAGCCCGGCGAGCTTCAGCTTCGCAAGATTTCCGCGTACGGGCGGTGCGGTCGCCGACGTGGCCGCGACCACCGCGGGGACGGCCTCGGCGGCGACCCGGCTCGGGCTCGTCTGCTTCGAGGCCGGTGGAGCGTTGCACTTCTCCTGGAACTATCCGGTGGCGCTGTTCCGGGCCGCGACCGTGGAGCGTTTCGCGGCGGACCACCTGGCCGAGATCGCGGAACTCGCCACGCCCGAGAGGGTGGTGGGGGTGGCTGATCGGATTCGGGCACAGTCACGACGTACGCCGGCAGGGGTGGCGGTTCTTTCCGACGGCGAACCGATGACGTACGCGGAACTGGACGCGGCGTCGGACCGGCTTGCGGTGCGGCTGGCCGGATTCGGGGCGCGGCGGATCGGGCTGGCCACGGCGCCGGGAGCGGCCACCGTGGTCGGGCTGGTGGGGATCCTCAAGGCGAACGCGGCGTGGGTTCCGGTGGACACCGCCCATCCGGCAGCGCGGCTGCGGGACCAGCTGACGCGGGCCGGGGTGCGGGTGGTCGTCGGTGACCTCGGCGGCGACGGGTTCGCGCTGGTCGACCCGTGGGACGGGGCGGACGGGGATCCCCCGGTGCTGGAGACCGGGGCCGGCGACGACGCGTACGTGATCTTCACATCCGGGTCGACCGGGCGCCCCAAGGGTGTGCCGGTGAGGCACCGGGCCCTGGCCAACTATCTGGAGTGGGCGATTTCGGTCTTCGGGTATCGGGCCGGGGACCGGCTGGCGCAGACCGCATCGATCTGCTTCGACGCTTCGGTGCGGCAGCTGCTGGCACCACTGATGGTCGGGGCGACCGTGGTGTGCTGGTCGCGGGACACCCTGCGAGACCCGGAAGTGCTGGTCAGGCGGGTGGCCGGGGACGCCGTGACGGTGTGGAGTTCCGTGCCGACGCTGTGGGAGCGGCTGCTCGGGGCGGCCGAACGGACCGGCGCCGACCTCTCCGCGCTGCGATGGGTGCACGTCGGCGGCGAAGAACTCTCGGCCGCCCACGTGCGGCGGTGGTTCGACCTGCTCGGGCCCGGGCAGCGGATCGCCAACCTGTACGGGCCGACCGAGACGACGATCAACGCGACGTTCCATGTCGTCACTTCACGACCCGGCGATGACGTACGGGCGTTGCCGATCGGGCGGCCGGTGGGTGGGGCGATCATCCAGGTGACCAGGGACGACGGCACGCCGTGCGAGCCGGGCGAGGTCGGCGAGCTGTGGATCGGGGGCGTCGGGGTCGCGGACGGATACCTCGATGATCCGGAACAGACAGCGGCGGCTTTCGTGGACGGCTGGTACCGCAGCGGGGACCTCGGGGAGCGGGACCAGGACGGGGTGCTGTGGTTCCGGGGGCGGGTCGACGACCAGGTGAAACTGCACGGATACCGGGTCGAGCCGGGCGAGGTGGAAGCCGTGCTGCGCGGGCATCCCGAGGTGCGGGGCGCGGTCGTGCGGGTGGACGGGAAACGGCTGGTGGCCTGGGTGGAGTCCGGGGTGACGGCGGGGGTGCTGCGGACGTACGCCGAAGTGATCCTGCCGTTTTATCTTGTTCCGGCGCGGATTGAGATCGTGGCCTCGCTGCCGTTGACGGTCACCGGGAAGATCGACCGGGCGGTGCTTCCGGCGGGTGATCCGCCTCGGACAGCCACCGAGCGGGTACTGGCCCGGATCTGGGAGCGGCAGCTCGCTGTGCAGGGGGTGCGGCGGTCGGACGACTTCTTTGCGCTGGGCGGGGATTCGATCGGGGTGCTGGAGATGTTCGCGGCGTTGGAGGCGGAGATCGCCGTGCTGCCGCGACCGACGGTGATCTATCGGCATGCGACGTTGGCGGCGCTGGCCTCGGAGATCGATGCGGTTGCGGAGGATCCGGCGGCGTTCGCGTCTGTTTCGGCCGCGTCTGTGGGGGCGTTTCCGCTGACGCCCAGCCAGCGGGGATTTCTGCTGGCCGATGCGATGGGGGCCGGGTCGGCGTGGCTGGCGGCGCCTCGGCTGTGCGGCGTACTGGATCTCCGGCGGTTCCAGGAGGCCGTGGATGTGCTGGTCGAGCGGCACGGGATGCTGCGGACCGTGTTCGAGCGGGAGGCGCGGCCGCCGGTACAGCGGGAGTTGGCGGCGCCCGGGTCGCTGACCGTCGACTACGTCGCCGAGCCCGGATCGGTGGCCGCGGAGCTGGCGGCGGAGCGGGAGCATCGGTTCGATCCGGGGGTGTGGCCGCTGGTCCGGTTGCGGCTGTTGCGGGTCGGGGCGGACTCGCACGTTCTGGTTCTGCATGCGCATCACCTGGTGGGGGACGGGTACAGCGTGGCGTTGCTGGCTCGGGAGCTGCTGACCGTTTATGACCAGGTGTCGGATCGCTCTGTGGGGTTGACTCCGTTGCGGTCGTCGTTCCGGGACTACGTGGCGCTGGTCGGTGAGCAGGAGCCCGAGGTTGTTCCGGAGGACGGGGGGCCGTCCGGTCGCGGCGCGGACACGGCTACGGCCGGGATCACGGTGGGGGCGGAGGCGGTGGCGCGTCTGCGTTCGGGGGCCGGGGTTACCCCGGTGATGCCGGTGCTTGCCGCCTATCACCGGGCGCTCGGGCGGGTGCTCGGCCGGCCGGATCCGCTGATCGGGGTAGCGGCGACCGGTCGGGATCATGCGCTTCCCGATCTGGGCCGGGTCTTCGGGCCATGCGCCAGCGCTGTCGCCGTTCGACCCGGCCCCGGCGCGGACCTTGATCAGGTAGCGGCCGCGGTGGCCGAGGCCCGAGGGCGGAGCTTCGTCGCGCCGCACGGGTGGCGGCACTTCTTCACGTACCTGGATTTTGACGCGCTCGGGCGCCTGGAAGGCGAGAGTCTCCGCCTGACCTGGGACGATGTCGACTCGGAGATGCCGGTGCCGCCGGGCACGGACGTGCTTCTCGCCGCCCGACCGATCCCGGGCGGTTTACGTCTCACGTTCCGAGGCCGCCTCCCGGAGGCGATCCTGGTCGCCCTCGCCGCCCAGGTCCAGGCCGACCTGGAAGCTCCCGGCCGGTCCCCGTCACCGCCCGATCAGCCGAACCTGCTTTCGCGCTCGGATGCTGCCGACCCGGCGGCCTCGTGCTCGGATGTCGCCCGGCCGGCGGCCTCGTGCTCGGATGTCGCCCGGCCGGCGGCCTCGTGCTCGGATGTCGCCCGGCCGGCGGCCTCGTGCTCGGATGTCGCTCGGTCGGCGGTGGGGCCGTTGGACGCTGCGCTCGTCGGATACCTGCCTGCGCCCGGGGACCTCGCGGCCCTGGCCGGTGAGCTGCCGGATTCCGTTCGGCGCATGCTGCCGGGACTCTCGCGCGAGACCATTCGGGGGCTCGTCTTCCCGGACGGGCAGGCGCGGCTGCTGGAGACCGTGGACACGCCGCTGGGAAGATCCGGGTTCGTGTGCCTGCCCCGGTTCGCCGACGAGCTGGGGTCGCCGGGGCTGGCCGAGGACGCTGCCGCGGCGGCCGACCTCGCGGCGGCCCACGGCGCCCGGGCGGTCTCGCTGGCCGGGATGATTCCGTCCCACACCGGGTTCGGCGCCGCCGTCGCGAAGCTGGTCAGTACCGACGTCCGGGTGACGTCCGGGCACGCGGTGACCGCGGCATCGGTGGTCCGGACGACCTTCGCGGCCGCCGGGCGGAACCTCGCCGGCCGGGTCCTGGCCGTTGTCGGAGTCGGCTCGATCGGATCGTCGTCGCTGTCCTTGCTGCTCGCCGAAGCTTCGGAGCCGCCGGCCGCGATTCTGCTCTGCGACCTCCCATCCGCGAGCGACCGCCTCACTCGGCTCGCTGCTGAACTGCAGGACAACGGTTACCGCGGCCCCATCGAGATCCTCACCGGCGGCACTCCCGGAACGAGCGGCGCTGTCCGGGCCGAGGCCTCGCGCGAGCACGCGGCCGACAGCGCCGGTCGTGCCGACGACACCCACCACGCAGCCGGATCCAGTCGACCGGATGACACCCGCCGGCCGGACAGCGCCGGTCATGCCGACGGCATCCGCCGAGCAGACAGCGCCGGTCGCGCCGACGAGACCCGCCGGGCGGACGGTGTTGGTCGAGGTGACGGCTTCTACCGGGCTGACGTCATCATCGCGGCCACCAGTGGCGGGCCCGGGACCGTCGACGTGGACCGGCTGCGGCCGGGGACCGTGCTCGTCGACGACTCGTTTCCGCACTGCTTCGACACCGGGCGGGCGCTCGCGCGGATGCGGGACCACAACGACGTGCTGATCGTCGGCGGTGGGCTGCTGGACTGCGGACCCACGGAACGCACGGTCGCCGACGGGTTGCCGATCTCCGCGCATCCCGGCCGGCTGCCCGGGGCGATCGCGTCCTGCCAGCTGGAGTCTCTGCTCCACGCCGCCGACCCGGCGTTGCCGCTGGTGTGCGGGCCGGTCGAGGCGGCGCACGTCGCCGCGTACGGCAAAGCCTTGGATCTTGCGAAGGTGGACGCCGCGCCGCTGCACCTCCTCGGGAGGATCGTGGGTCGCGGAGAACGTCCGGAGGGTCGGTCCTCGTGAGTTGTCGCGCAGCGACGACGCGGCGATCCGGGTCGGCGGACGGTGACGACGGCATGGGGTCACACCGCCATCGGCCGGGCGGGCTGGATCGCCGGATCCGTGGCGCGGCGGCGGTGGAGCCAGAGGACGAACGCCGCATACGTCACCAGCATCACGACGTCGACCAGGGCGAACTTCCACGGCAGGTCGGCCGCGGTCTCGTCGATGGTCAACTCGCCGTAGGCCGCCGCGAGGAAGCTGCTCAGCAGATTGTTCGCGACGTGCAGCGCGATGCCGGCCTCCAGCCCGCCGGTGCGGACGGCGAGCCACCCGCACACCGCGCCGAACACGGTCAGGTCGGCGAAGCCCCACGGCGTGCCCCAGCCGTGCAGCGAGGCGAACACCACCGCCTGCACACCGATCGGCAGCCACGGCGAGCGCACCCAGCTGCCGACCGCCTGGAGGAGCCAGCCGCGGCACAGATACTCCTCCGCGGCCGACTGCAACGGCACGACGAGCAGGAGCACGAGGGTGGAGACCAGAAACGGCCGCCAGGCGACCAGGTCTCCGGTGGGATCGTCGTCGAGCACGAGCATGACCAGCAGCAACACCGTGGTCGTCACGGTGGCGACGCCGGCGCAGGCCCACAGCCAGCCCCATCTCAGGCGTCCGTCGACCGACGAGAGCGTGCCCGGCGGACGCAGCTGGAACCAGCGGGCCGCCAGCAACGTCGGTGGCAGCAGCGCGGCGATCGTCAGGAACGCCACCGCCAGGTCGGCGAGCGGGCCGAAGCTGGCGTCACCGTCCGCATTGACCGGGCGGCCGGCCAGCTCGGCCGGGATCGTCACCGCCAGATAGATGCCGACCGCGAGGACCACACCGGCGACGACCAGGAAGATCGTGCCCAGAACAGTCCGCCACCAGCGGTTGCCGGCGGTGCGAGCGAGCAGATGAAAAAGCATGCCGAAAGTCTGGCCGCCGCAAGCCCGCGGCGTATCCCGCTGGAGTAGGAATCCGACCACTAACTATCGATATAGGCGAGGCTAGGGTAAGGCCCACCATGGTCACCTGGTTGCTGCCCGCCGTCGTCGCCCTGACCCAGCTCGTCGTCTGGCCGGGCCTGCCGCTGCTGCTCGGCGAACCGATTCCGGTGACGTGGTCGACAGCGGTCACGATCGCCACGGTGGGCGTCACCGCAGGGCTCGGACTGCGGCGGCGGCGCCCGGTGCTGAGCCTGATGGTGGTCTCCGCGTCGCTGGCCGTCGCGACCCTGGTCGTGCCCGCCGACGACCAGGCTCCGATGCTGTTGCCGATCGGGGTCGCCGACCTGATCGCGCTGTTCAGCGTGGCCGCCCGATGCCCGCCGCGGACGATGCTGATCGCGCTCGGCGGGCTGGTCGTCGGGCAGGGTGCGCTGAGCGCGGTCCAGGACGGCGTCGGCCCCGGCGTCCTCCTCGAGATGCTGCTCTCCGTGGTTCTCGACGGAGTCGTCGCCGCCCTCGGGCGCGTCCGCGGTCGATGGACCGAGGAGAGGGCGGCCGCGGCACGTCGCCTTGCCGCCGCTGAGCAGGCACAACGCGAGGCCGCGGACACCGAGCGCCACCGTCTGGCCCGCGAGTTGCACGACGTCACCGCGCACCATCTGACGTCGATCGTGGTCAATGCGCAGGCGGCCGATCTGCTCGCCGCGCAGCGTCCGGAACTGCGGACGGAGGCGTTGTCGTTCGCCGCGCGGACCGGGCGCGACACGCTCGACGCGCTGCGCCGGCTGGTCGCCGTTCTGCCTGCTCAGGGCGAGGAGGACGAGGCGCCGCCGCTGGCCGAGCTGACCGCCGGTTTCCGCGAGCTCGGCCAGCGGGTGACCCTGGAACTTCCGGACGGCGAGCCACCCCGCGTGCTCGCGGGCGCGGTGCACGGCATCGTCCGCGAGGCGCTCACCAACACACTGCGCTACGCGCCCGAGGCAACGATCAAAATCCGATTTGCGTACGAGGGGGAAGCCGCCGAGCTCGTCGTGGCCGATGACGGCGGGACCTCGGAAACCCCCGGCGCTCCGGGGCTCGGCGGTGGCCGCGGGGTCAGTGGGATGCGGGACCGGGCGCAAGCCCTGGGCGGCACCCTGACGGCCGGGCCCCGCGACGGTGGCGGGTGGCGGGTTCGGGCGTTGTTACCGTACGCGGGAAATCGCCCCCGCCGGAATCGCTGGTTGCGAAGTCAGCGGGTGATCGACGCGGGTCTTGCGCTTTTCGTGCTGGGGACGCCACTGGGCGGGCTGCTGGCGCCCGGGGACGGTCCCGCACTCGGCCCGGCGGGTGTCGTGCTGGTGACGTCTGTCCTGGTCGCGCACGTGGTGCCGCTGCTCTGGCGGCGGAACCGGCCGTGGTGGGTGCTGCTCGCGGTGGTGGTGACGACGTGGCTGGGGCCGCTGCTGGTCGGCGTCGGGGCGGTCCGGGCCGACGACTCCTGGGTGTTCCTGTTCAGCTTCGGCGCCGAAGTCCTGGCGGTCTACGCGGTCGGGGCGTGGGGCGTGCGCCCGGAGCGGACCTGGCTGGCGCCGATCGGGGCCACGCTCTCCTCGGCGGCCGCCCTCGCGGTGCTGATCACCGCCCTCATCGTGACCGATCAGGATCAGGAGCTGACCGCGCCGTACGCGATGGTGTCGGTCATCGTGCTGACCGTTCTCGCCGGGGTGGTGATGGCCGGGCCGATCGTCGGTGGCTGGGCCGCCGGCCGCGCCGCCCGGGGACGGCGGGATCGTCGCCGGGAGCGGGAGGAGGCCGGGGTGGCGTCGGCTGCGGCCCTGGCCGCACTGCGGGCGCGGGCCGAGCGGGCGCGGATCGCGGACGGATTGCGGGCGGCGGTCCTGGTGCCGGCGGAGGCGCTGCCGCGGTCGGCCGAGGAAGGTGACCTCGGCGGGGTGCTGTCGTCGGCGCGGGACGCTCTGGCGGCGATGCGGTCGCTGCTCGACGGCCTCAACGGGACCGTTCCTGATCAGGAGGTGGCGTCATCGTAGTGCGGGTGCTGATCGTGGACGATCAGGTCATGGTCCGGGCGGGACTGTCCGCGATCGTGGGCTCCCAGCCGGACCTGGAAGTGGTCGGGGAGGCGGGGGACGGGGCGGCGGCGCTGGAGTGCGCGGAGCGGCTGGTGCCGGATCTCGTGCTCATGGACGTACGGATGCCCGGGGTTGATGGTTTGACCGCGACCGCACGGCTGACCGCCGGACCTCGGCCGCCCCGCGTCCTGGTTCTGACGACCTTTCATCAGGATGCGTACGTATTCGCGGCGCTACGGGCCGGAGCATCCGGTTTTCTGCTGAAAGACGCGGAGCCGGCGGAACTGATCGCGGCGATCCGGACCATCGCCGGTGGGGAGGCGATGCTGGATCCGGCGGTCACCCGGCGTTTGATCGACGCGTTCGCCGCTGGGGCCGTTTCGGCTGCTCCGGGTACTGATGAGCGGCTGGTGGGGCTTACTCCGCGTGAGCGGGACGTGCTTCTGCAGATCGCTCAGGGGCGGTCGAACGCGGAGATCGGGGAGGCGCTGGGGATCGGGGTGGGGACCGTGAAAGCGCATGTGAACGCGTTGCTTTCCAAGATCGGCGCGCGAGATCGGGTGCAGGCGACGATCATCGCCTACGACACCGGGCTGGTCCGGCCGCGCTCGTCCTGAGGCTGTCCACTTTCAGCCGGTCGGCGTCACCATCGCGGAGGCTTTGCGGAACGTCTCGGGGAGCGAGGTGTCGGGATTGTCCAGCCAGAACTGGACGCTCGTGCGCAGCGCGGTCATGAACGTGGCGACCAGGACGCGCGCGCGGAGTTCCGCATCCGGGCCGGTGCAGCGGGCGGCGATCTCGGCGGCCAGATCACGCTCGATCGCCGTGTAGGCGGCGATCTGGTGGGCCAGATGATTCGGGTCGCGGTGCAGCTCACGGCGCTGGATCAGCCAGGAGGTGTCGGCCTCGGCGAAAGCCTCGGTGAGCAGGTCGGAGGCCGCGCCGGTGAGCACCGTCCACGGGTCGGCGGCCGGCTGCTGGCGGATCGACTCGCAGAGCCGGCGCATCCGGTGCGCGTCGCGGTAGTAGAAGACCTCTTCCTTGTTCGCGAAATAGTTCGTGAACGTTCGCCGCGAAACCCCCGCCGCTTCGGCGATGGCGTCGATCGTGACGTTGTCCGCGCCGCGCTGGGCGGCCAGTCGGACGGCGGCCTCGTGCAGCGCCATCCGGGTGGCCATTTTCTTGCGTTCGCGCAGCCCGAGGTTTTCCTCCACAGCGCAACCCTAATGCGGCGTGACCCACTTCTCAAAGTGCAAACTTGCCTAGAGTGCAAACAAAGACGAGGCTGAGAGCGTGAGCACCTGGGGGGATGCCGCAAACCGGCGGCGTGCTTGGCGATGGTTGTCACGGATCGCCGTGATACTTGTCGCCGTGGCCGCCGTCTGGGTCACCGTCCGCGGCCGGCTCCCGGCCCCGGGTGCGATCTGGACCATTCTGCGTACGGCGGACGCGCGCTGGGTGGCCGCCGCGCTGGGCGTGCAGGTGGTCTCGCAGGCCGCGTTCGCCCTGCAACAACGCCATCTGCTGGCCGCCGTCGGAGTCCGGGTGTCGCGGGTGGCGATTCTGGCGATCACGTACAGCCGGTCGGCGATCAGTCTTGCGCTGCCCGCCGGGTCGGCGATGTCGGCGGCCTACGCGGTGCAGCAGTATCGCCGGCGCGGCGCGACCGGGGCCACCGCCGCCACAGTGGCCGTGATCTCGATGCTCGCCTCGATGGCCGGGCTGCTCGCGGTATGTGTGCTCGCGTTCGGGCAGGGGCCGCTGCTGAACTGGTGGCACTCGGCCTCCTACGAGGCGATCGCGGCGGCGGTCGTGGTCACCGGAGCCCTGGTGGCGGTGGTGCGGGCCGGCGGCCGTACCCCGAAATCGGTCGATCCTGATCTGAATCGGTCCGACCGTGACCATGTCGAATCGATCTCGGTGATGCGGCGGGCCGGAGCCTGGATCCATCGGGAATGGACGGCGGCGGTTACCGCCGCACGGTCGATCCCGCCGCGCGACGCGGCCGCGGCCCTGCTGTGGTCGGCGCTGAACTGGGCGGCGGACGCGTTCTGCCTGGTCGCGGCCGCCCAGGCCTGTGGTCTTCCGGCCGGCTGGCAGACGGTCGGGGCGGCCTATCTCGTGGCGCAGGTCGTCCGGCAGATTCCGCTGAGCCCGGGCGGTCTCGGATTCGTCGAGGCCAGCCTGGTCACCGCGTTGAGCTTGGGCGCGTCACCGGCGGCCGCGGCCGCGGCGGTACTGCTGTATCGGATCGTCTCGTTCTGGCTGATCCTGCCGGTGGGGCTCCTGACGTATCTGGGGTTGCGCCGGGTGCCGGCTCGGTCGGTGGACCTCCCGGTCACCCCGGTTTTGCCCCGGCCGCGGCGGGCGGAGTTAGCCGAGTCGTCGCATTAGGGAGTCAGCCGAGTCGTCGCATGGGGTTGCTGGTCGCAAACCCACCCGCACTCCGACAACCGCAAACCGGCGCACAACGCCAACGCCGACACAGGGCGTTCGTGGGCGAGATGTCCGCTGCGGCGATCGGTCTACCGGCCGGGCCTCCGGTCGGCGGCGAAGCGGGCCAGATGGACGGCGACCGGGCGCAGGCCGCGACGCTGATAGAGACGGATCGCGTGGTCGTTTCCGTGCAGCGCGGCGATGAACAGGTCGCCGATGCCGGCGGCGTCCAACTCGGCGTCGACCCGGTCCAGCAGCTGCGAACCGACGCCCTGCCCTCGGGCTTCCGGCGCGACCGAGAGCGTTTGCAGCTCGGCCATCCGGGAGCCGGTGACCCAGGTGTCGTCCGGCCCCGGCCGAACCTGGACCAGCGCATACCCGATCAGACCGCCGGCAGCTGTCGGCCCGGCCTCGGCCTCGGTCTTGGCCTTGGCCTTGGCCGCCGGTTCTGCCTCCGTTTCTACTTCCGTCCCCGCTTCCGTCCCTGCTTCCGTCCCTGCTTCCGTTTCTGCGGGTGCGGCCTCGGCCAGCAGGATGAACGAGTCGGGGTGGGCGAGCCACTCGACGTATGCGGAACGCCGGGCTGCCCAGGAGGCGTCCCTCGGCTGGTAGACGGCATCCGGCGTGACCTTCTGATGGTGCTCGTGCAGCGCGAGCCAGAGTGGCTCCAACCGGTCGACGACCTCGACCCCGGCCCTGCTGATGCTGATCTCCATGGAGAGGATCATCCGCCAGCAGGCGGGGAACGATGTAGACCTCGCAGCGACCGGTTCCGAATGCCGCCCGCCACAGAGCCCCCCACCGCGAATCTCCGCCCTTCAGCGCGAACCCCGGCCCCGTTACCCAGCGCGAACCCCCAGCTCGCGCTGCGGGAGCGCCGGCCCAAGCGAGCCTCGCCCGACGCGAGTTGCTTGGCGGTAGGGGGAAGGCCTTTCGGGCGCTCCCTGGCAAGCAGGGAGCGCCCGAAAGCCGCCGCCGATGAGGTCAGTCGAAGTTCAGGCCTCCCGTTCGCGTGCGCTTGAGCTCGAAGAACCCGGGATAGTTGGCCAGTGTCCGGGCGGCGTCGAAGAGGCGCGCGGCCTCCTCGCCCCGCGGGATCTGGTTGAGGACCGGGCCGAAGAACGCAACCCCGTCGATGTGAATGGTCGGCGTGCCGACGTCCTCACCGACCGGGTCCATGCCCTCGTGGTGGGACTTGCGCAGCGCCTCGTCCCACTCGCTCGTCTCCGCGGCCGCCGCCAGCGAAGCCGGCAGACCCGCCTCGGCGAGCGCCTGCGGGATCACCGAGGCGAAGTCCTTGTCGCCCTGGTTGTGGATGCGCGTGCCGAGCGCGGTATAGAGGTCACCGAGCACCTCCTCGCCGTGCTGCTGGGCGGCGGCGGTCACCACCCGGGCCATGCCGAGCGAGCGGTCGACGAGCTCCCGATACCACTCCGGGAGCTCACGGTTCTCGTTCAGCACATACAGACTCATGGCACGGAAGCGCAGGTCGAAGTCGCGCAGCCGGCGCACCTCGAGGATCCAGCGGGACGTGATCCAGGCGAACGGACAGGCGGCGTCGAAATACAGGTCGACGGTGGTCATCAGATTGCTCCTCACTGAATTGCCGTGCCAACGCTAGAGCCTCGCTCGGCCGGTCCGGGCGCCAATCGTGCCTCAAGTGGATGGGCCAATGCATCGGACCACAGGGGTATATCGAATTCAGACCGTGGACTGAGGCGGCCCGGGTACCCGGCGGCCTAGCTTTGCCGCCATGTCCATCGCATCCCATGCCACAACCCGCCGCATCGAGGCCGCCACCAGGCCCGATCGCGATCGGGGCATCGACGCACTGCGCGCGGTCGCCATCCTCGGGGTGGTGCTCGGGCACTGGTTGGTGACCGCCCTGGTCTTCGGCGACGGGCCGGTCCAGGTGGCCAGCCCGTTGCGGTTCCTGCCGGCGCTGACGCCCGTGTCCTGGCTTTTCCAGACCTTGGCAATCTTCTTCCTGGTGGGCGGCCACGTCGCGGCCGCCAGTTGGTCAAGACGCCTTATCACGTACGAGGACTGGGTCGCGAGACGACTGAGACGGCTGTTCCGCCCGGCGGTCCTGGTCCTCGCCGCGTGGGCGGTGCTGGGCGGGTTCCTCCTGGCCCTGGGGATCGAGCCGGCCACCGTGCACACGCTGGTGTCGCTGGTGCTGTCACCGATGTGGTTCCTGCTCGTGTTCGCGGTGCTGACCGCGGCCACCCCGTTGGTGGTGCGACTGCATCCGGTGATCCCGCTCGCCGTCGTGGCGGTTGTCGATCTGCTCCGGCTCGACCTCGGTGCTCCCGCCTGGGTGGGGTGGATCAATCTGGCGGCCGGGTGGCTCGTGCCGTTCACGCTCGGCGGGCGGTGGGCGCGCATGTCCCGGAGGTCGCATGGGGGCTTGCTCCTCGGCGGCGCAGCGGCGACCGTCGCGCTGGTCACCTGGGCGGGATATCCGGCGGCGATGGTCGGGGTGCCCGGCGCCGGCTTCTCGAACCTGGCACCGCCGAGTCTGGCGGCGGTCACGTTCGGGCTGGCCCAGTGCGGTCTCGCCGGCCTGCTGCTGGATCCGCTGAGACGCCTGATGCGCCGCCCGGCGTGGTGGGCCGCGGTCGTGATCGCCAACCTGTTCGCGATGACGATCTTCCTGTGGCACCAGACGGCGATGATCACCACGACGGTTCTGGTCCGTCTCGCCATCGGCCCGCGGCTCGGCCTGCACACCGATCCGGACAGCGCGATGTGGGTGCTGGCCAGGCTCGGCTGGCTACCGCTGTTCGCCCTGGTTCTGCTGCTCGTCTGCCGCGCTGTGGGCAAACTCGTCCGCCAGCCCGGCTGACATCACGCATCCGCCGCGGTTACCGGACGGTCCGGTGGCGCCGACGATGCCGTAGGCGAAGGCCGGGTGGTGCCCGGGACGCGGCAACGGGACGGTCAGGGGGCGTCGAGGATGCCGTAGCGGGCCATCACGGCGGCACGGCGGGTTCGGTTGACGGTGCGGACCCGGCGGGCGATGAAGAAGACGTCGATCAACGTCCAGAGGCCGAGGCCGCCGAGGGTGAAGAGCATGAAGATCGAGCGGGCGGTGTCACCCAGGTAGAACCGGTGGCCGCCGAAAATTCCGGTCGCGCACCAGAGGACGTACGCAATCGTGGGGTTTTTCTTGATTGATTCGAATTCTGACTCAGCGCGCAGTAGGCGCAGGCGGTCCCACTCCGGGAGGGTGGCCTGCTCCTGCGGTGATCCCATTCGCGGAACGATAGCGGCCGGTGTGGCGCCGGCGAAAGTTTCCGGCACTGGCACTGGCATCAGCTCCGACACCGGCACTGGCACTGGCACCGACTCCGGCGTTGGCACCGACTCCGGCGTTGGCATCAGCACCGGCGTTGGCATCGGTGTCGGTGCTGGATCAGGGCTTCCGGGCGACCGCGCCGAACAGGGAGGCTTCGACCGGGGTGGGCTGCTCCTCGGCGTCCGGGTCGGGGCGCCACTCGCTGATGGCGGAGATGCCCGGCTCGATGAACTCCAGGCCGGTGAAGAACTGTTCGAACTCCGCGCGGGTTCGCGGGTAGACGTCCGAGCGGCCCGAACGCAGGGACTCGTCCCAGTTGGCCTTGAGTTCCGGAGTGAGGAAGTCCGTGGTGGCCAGCGTCATCGTCAGGTAGCTGCCGGAGGGCAGAGCGTCGACCAGCGAACGGACGATCTCCACCGAACGGGCATGATCGGGGAGGAAATGGGCGACAGCGACCAGGATCAGGGCGACCGGCTTCGACAGGTCGAGGATCTCCAGCGAGTCCAGGATCTCCGCCGGGTTGCGCAGGTCCTTCTCCAGGTAGCGCGTCTGGCCCTCGGACGTGCTGGTCAGCAGCGCGCGGGCGTGGACCATGACCATCGGGTCGTTGTCGACGTAGACGATCCGGCTGTCCGGGGCGATCCGCTGCGCGACCTGGTGCGTGTTGTCGGCGGTGGGCAGGCCGGTGCCGATGTCCAGGAACTGGCGGATGCCGGCCGGGCCGGTCAGGAAACCGACCGCACGCTGCAGAAACGCTCGGTTGGCGCGGGCCGCGATGCGCGCCGCGGGGTACGACTTGGCGAGCAGGTCGCCCGACTCCCGGTCGGCGGCGAAATTGTCCTTGCCGCCCAGCCAGTAGTTGTAGCGGCGGGCCGGGTGCGGCACCCCGGTGTCGAGCTTGTCGATCGTCACGCCGGGGATCCTAATAGGAAGGTGTACGGGCTGGAGCCGGCCGGCCGATGATCACGCATAGTGGCTGGCCGGGAGCCCTGAGTGTGGCGATTTGGCGAGCGGCCCGGGACGGGGCACTATGCACGGGTGCAGCGTTACCGAGTTGGAATCCTGGCTGGTGCGGCGGTCGTGGTCCTCGGCGGTGGCGGCCTGATCTATGCGGGCCTCAGCGACGGCGGCAGCTCCGACAGCGGCGTGCTGCCGAGCTCGCTGAGCCTCGGCGGCTCGAAGCCGACCGCGAGCGCGTCCCCGTCGCCGACCGGGCCGAGCCCGGAGGAGCTGGCGAAGGCGGCGCGGGCCAAGCAGGAGAAGCAGCTCACGGATGCGCTGAAGAAGCTCGCCGCCACGTCGCCCGAGTTCTCGGTCGCGGTTCAGGACAAGAAGACCGGCGAGACGTACGTCTATCGCGGTGATGAAAAATATGACACGGCCAGCATCGTGAAGGCTCAGATCCTTGCCTGCATGCTGCTCAAGGACCAGGACGCCGGCCGGGACCCGAGCTCGGGCGAGATGACGCTGGCCAAGCCGATGATCCAGCTCAGCGACAACAATGCGACGACCTCGCTGTTCACGCGCATCGGCGGCAAGACGGCGGTCGGCAAGTGCAACAAGCGGCTCGGATTGTCGGAGACCGTGGTCAATACGTCATGGGGTCTGACCCGCACGACCGTCGATGACCAGATCAAGCTGCTCGGCGAGTTCGTGGACACCAAGGGCCCGCTGGACGCGGATTCCCGCAAGACCGCGTTCACGCTGATGAACACGGTCAACTCGGCTCAGGACTGGGGCGTTCCGGCGATCGCCAAGACCGGCGAGACGTTCACGGTCAAGAACGGCTGGGACACGCGCTCGGCCGACGGCGGCCTGTGGGCGGTCAACACCATCGGCCGCGTCACCGACGGCGACGACGTGGATGTCTCGGTCGCGGTCCTGTCGCACAACAACAAGTCGATGGCGAGCGGCATCGCCCTGGTCGAGAAGGTCGCCAAGCTCACCCGGCAGTACCTCAAGTACTGAAAAGGCCTTCACCAGACTCGGGCGTTGATGTAGTCGGCGTCGCCCAGATACTGCAGGTGGTGGCCGGCGGCCAGGTGGCCCGCGAAGGCGGCGCTGCCGGCGGCGGCCTCGGCCCGCATGAACGCCACCATGTGGTGCAGCCGGGCGACGACCGCGTCCGGGAGCGCGGCGCGGGCGGCGTCGTCCAGTCCGTACCGGTCGCAGAACAGCCGGAGACGCTCAGCCTGGGAATCCGGCGGGCCGTGGGCGTCGGCACTTCCGGGCCTGGTCAGCGGGGCCCACCGGTAGACCGCGTAGGCGACGTCCCACAGGCGCGGCCCCGGCCGCGCGTGATCGAAATCAAACATGCCGACGACCCGATCGCCGTTCATCACGCAGTTGTACGGGGCGTAGTCGCCGTGACAGATCACCTCGACCGGCTCCAGGGCGGGCAGTTGCCAGCCGTCGCGCGGAGCGGAACGCGCATACGTCACGGTCGCGTCGTGGTAGGCGCGGAGCAGATCGGCCGCCGACAGGAGCGCGTCGGTCGACCACGCGGCCTCGCTCAGCGGATAGTCGGCCACCTCGCCGGGCAGGAAGTCGAGGATCTCGGCGCCGTCGCCGGCCAGGCCGTGGAACCGCGGCACGCCGCCGAAGCCCTGTGCCGCGAGTTCGCGCAGCAGTTCGTGAACCCGGGGCGACCAGGCGCCGGTCGGCCGGTGCACCCGGTCGCCGACGCGTACGACGTCGTTGATCCCACCGGTCAGCTGCTCACGTTCGGCCATCGGCCCATCATCACGAAATCCGGCAGATCGCGCTGCCCGATTTCGTCGTCGGCGGCACGATACTCCGGCATTGACGGTACTTCGGAATGCACAGTACTGTGCCGTGCGTGGATACCACGCAGCTCCTCAAAGGAGTGCTGGACCTGGCCGTCCTCGCAGCGCTGCGCGACGACGACGGTTACGGCTACGACATCCTGCGCCGGCTCCGGGCGGCCGGCCTGCAGGACGTCGGCGACGCCTCGGTCTACGGCACCCTCCGCCGCCTGTTCAACGGCGGTTTCCTCAACACCTATGTGGTCCCCAGCGACGAGGGGCCGCACCGCAAGTACTACGCGATCAACGCCGCCGGCCGCGCCGAGCTCGAGCGCAACGGCAAGACCTGGCGTGAGTTCGCCTCGACCATGAACGACCTGATCGGCGACCGGGGGACCGCGTGAACGACATCGCACAGGACGAGATCGCCGGGTATGTGGCGCAGGTGCGCACCGCCCTCGGCGGCGTTCCGGAGAGCACCCGGGAGGAACTGCTCGACGACCTGCCCGAACACCTCGCCGAAGTTCTCGCCGAGGGCAACGGCTCACTCGTCGAACGGCTGGGAACACCTTCCGCGTACGCGGCCGAACTGCTCGCCGCGGCCGGACTCGGCGGAGCGGCCGCGGTCCGCCGGGACCAGCTCACCGAGCTGCAGGAATGGGCGGCCGAGGCCCGCGTGCGCGGCGGCCGGTGGCTGAGCGAGGCGGACGTCCGGGTCGGACCGGTCATCGGATACACGAAGGCCAGCGAATTCCTGGTGCTGCTCCGGCCGGCATGGTGGGTGCTGCGCGGCTACCTGCTCGCGATGGTGCTGGCCCACCTGCTCGCCGGCGGATCCGGGCAGGTCGGGCTGCTGCCGCGGATCGGTGGCAGCCTGGTCGCCGCCGTGTTTCTGCTCGCGGCCGGCATCGTCGCGTCGATCTGGCTCGGCCGCCGGGGTACGCCGCCGGGGCGCTGGCCGCGGTACGCGTTCCGGTGGGGCACGGCGTTGCTGATCGTGCTCTCCGTGGTCGGGTTCGCCGGGGCCGACATGGACACGCGCAACCCCTCATACGTGGACGCGACGTACAGCGGCAGCTCCGGCTACGACAACGTGCGGGACGTGTTCGTCTACGACAGCCAGGGGCGGCTCGTCGAGGATGCGCAGCTCTACGACCAGTCCGGGGCGCCCATCCAGATGGGCAGCCAGTACTGCACCGACGAGCGGACCGGGGAGTCGTGGACGAGCTGGCATCGGGGGTTTCCGCGGTGCCCGGAGGGGAATCCCTTCCAGTCGCCGTCCGCGACGCCAGGTCCTGGAGGGGAAGAGGCGTTGCCCTCTCCGGTGGCGCCGTCGGGTGCACCGGGGCCGTCGGATGCACCGGGGCCGTCGGGTGCACCGGGAGTCACGCCGTCGGGGCCGCCGGCCTCCTCACCTGCCGGACGGGCACCGTCGCCGATCCCGTCAGTATCGCCCAGCCGCTGAGCCCCGCGAGGGTTGTCCACACCAGAAGGTTGTCCACAGGCCACCGACATGATCTTGCGACTTTGCGCAAGGCTGAGGGCAGCGGAGGTGGCCTCCCCTTGGGCTTCGTTTCAAGCGATCGTCGCAACACCTGATTGTTCTTGGGGTGTTCGTGTGGTGGATCGTGTGGGTGGTCAGGGAACCGGGCCGGTGGGGGCGGGCCGGCGGCAGGCATTCTTGGATCTTGTGGCTGCGGGTACGGGTACTAACGAGGCGTGTCGTCTGGTCGGCGTGAACCGTAAGACCGGTTATGAGTGGCGTCATCCGGGATTCAAGCGGGCCAAACAGGACCGGGCCCGGGAACGTCAGCGTGTGCGGCGTGAGCGGGAACAGGCAGCGGAGCAGGCGCGGGCCGCTGCCCGTTCGGACCGGTACTTGTCACAGGACGAACGGATTCGGATTGCTGATCTGGTCCGGGCCGGGTCCAGTCAGGCCGCGATCGCGGCCGGGCTGGGCCGGTCGCCGTCCACGATCAGCCGCGAGATCCGCCGCAACCAGGACCCCGACAGCGGCGACTACCACCCGTACGCTGCGCAGCAACACGCCGAGCAGCGCCGGCCACGCCCGAAACCGTCGAAACTGGCCGCGAGCCCACAGCTGCACACGGTCGTGCAGGCCATGCTGGACAGCAAGTACAGCCCGCAGCAGATCAGCCGCCGGTTACGCCGCGACCATCCCGAGCAGAGTGAGTGGCACGTGTCGCACGAGACGATCTACCAGGCTATCTACGTGCAGGGCCGCGGCGAGTTACGCCGCGAGCTCACCACCGCCCTGCGGACCGGCCGCGCGGTACGCAAACCTCGCCGCGAGCCCGGGCAACGCCGGCCACGGTTCACCTCCCCGATGATCATGATCAGTGACCGGCCCGCCGAAGCCGACGACCGAGCACTGCCCGGACACTGGGAAGGCGACCTGATCATCGGCAAGGGCGGCCAGTCCGCGATCGGCACCCTCGTCGAACGCGCCACCCGCTACGTCCTGCTCGTCCACCTGGGCAAAGACCGCTCCGCCGAACACGTCCGCGACGCCCTGATCGCCACCGCAGCAACCCTGCCCGCTCACCTGAAACGGTCACTGACCTGGGACCAAGGCGCCGAAATGGCCCTGCACCACGAGTTCAGCCTCACCGCGGACATGCCGGTCTACTTCTGCGACCCGCACTCACCCTGGCAACGCGGCTCGAACGAGAACACCAACGGCCTGCTCCGCCAATACTTCCCGAAAGGCACCGACCTGGCCCAGCACAACCCCGAACACCTCACCCACGTCGCCGCCGAACTCAACGGCCGGCCACGCATGACCCTCAACTGGGACACCCCCGCCGAACGCCTGGCTAAACTCCTCGAAACCGACCGTGTTGCAACGACCCCTTGAAACCGCCGGGAGGGTGGGCCGTGTAGTTGGGGCGGGGGACCAGCGCATCCGGGCGGTGGGTCGGGCCGCCTGATCGGGCCCGGATCCCGGTGTCGACGCCGGACACCGGGATCCCGCGGAAGGGCCGATCGACTCATCGGTGATCTTCTGTTTCACTGTGCTGCATGCAGACCGGTCCGCGCCTGGCCATCGATTACGGCACCGCCTGTACCCGGGCGGTGCTGGCCTGGCCGGAACGGCCCTGGCAGGCGCTGATCGTCGACGGCACGGCCGAGCCGTCGAGCGCCGTGCACGTCGGCCGGGACGGGAAGGTCACGGCCGGGGCGGCGGCGTGGCGGCTGGCCGAGGACGATCCGGACGGGTTCGTGGCGGCGCCGCTGGCCGAGGGGGTCGGGACGGTCCGCGTTCGTGGTCGCGGCGTGGACGTCGCCGATCTTGTCACGGCGACCCTGCTCATGATTGTTTCCGAGGCGGAGCGTACGGCGGGTGTCCTGCCCGCCGACATCCGGATGAGCGTCCCGGCGGGCTGGGACCCGGGCCGGCGTACGTGGCTCCGGCTCGCCGCCCACCAGGCCGGTCTCGGGCGCCCGCAGCTCGTCGAGGCGCCGGTCGCCGCGCTGCTGTCGACGCGGGCGGCGGCCGGGCTGGTGCTCGTGCTCGATCTCGGCGCGACCGTCGAGGTGAGTGTGGTCCGCTCGGACGCGGACGGTGCCGAGGTCCTGTCGACGGTCGCGGATCCGGACACGGGCGGCCGGGCCGTCGACGAACGCCTGGTGGCGATGCTGCTCAACACCCAGGACGGCGGGGTGGAGACGGCGTTGCGGGGGCCGACGGCGGGGACGGTGGCTGTCCTCCGTACGGGAAAGGAAGCTGTTTCTCAACAACCGGCGGTGACGGTGCCGCTTCCCGCGCCCGGGGCGGCCGTCGTGCTCAGCACGACCCTGGTCGAGCGGGCCGCCGAGCCGATGCTGCGACGTGTCGCCGAGCTCGCCGCCGATGCTCTCCGGGCCGCCGCGCTGGAGGCCGCCGACCTGGACGCGGTGTATGCGGTCGGTGCCACGGCCGCGATGCCGGCCGTGCCGCGGGTGCTGGAGCAGCAGCTCGGCGTGCCGGTCCGGGTCGCCACGATGCCCGGTGCGGCGGTCGTGCTCGGCGTCGCCGAGGCCGAGGGGGCGGCCGCCCCGGCGAGCGAGCCCGCCCCGAAGGTGCCGAAGCTCACCGTCCTGCGCGGGCTCGGCCTGCTCCTGCCCGGCCTGGCGTCTGTCGTCCTCTTCAGCCATTTCGTGTACGAGACCCGCGGCGCGACCGCGTCGAGTTGGGGCGAACTCGCCGTCGCGGGGATCCTCGCGCTGGTGTTGTGCCTGGCCGCGGGCCCGTGGATCGGGGCCGCGCTGGCCCGCGACGCCGGGATCCGCGGTCGCTGGGACGCGGCCGGGCAGGTGTCGGCCGGCCTGCTGACCGGTGACGCGTTCGGGGTCACGGTGGCCGCGCTGTACGCGGTCGCCGCCGGCCTGTACCTGGTCGTGCCGTTCGGCGAGCCGCTGCAGTGGGCCCTGCTGCCGGTGCTGCCCGCCGCCCTGCTCGCGGCCGCTGTCGCCGTGCTGATCCGGCGCCGGTTCAGCCCGCCCGTGATCGTGGAGTTCCCGCTGGTGGCGACGCTGATCCTGAGCGTCGGGAGCGTGCTGTTCACGCTGACCGTGGCCGGGGACGGCCCGCAGGTCTGGGCCAGCCGGGCCGGGGGAGCGCTGATCGGGGTCGGTGTGGCCCTGCTGCTGTTCCGGATCCGGGTACTGCAGGGGATCAGCGCGGTCGTGCTGGGCGTGTTCGGGTTCTTCATCGCCGACCCGCGGGCGATCGGCGTCTTCGGGGTCGGCATCGGCCTCGCCGTCGCCGTCTGGTGGGGCCAGCGCCTCCTGGCTCTTGTCCGAAGCTGAACATCCGGCGGGTGGGCCGACCATCCGCCGGCCGTAACCTGGCCGAAACTGACATTCGGCCGGTCGGACGGTACGGTGCGGCGGTGACCGGCCGCCCGCTGATCTTCCTCGACGTCGACGGCACGGTGATCCCGCTGCGATCCCGCGTCGTCCCGGGCGTGCCGCCGGCCCCGGCGGGCGGGAACCCGCTGCTCGACCGCATCGACCCGGCCGACGGCGCCCGCCTGCGCGCCCTCGACGGCGACCTGGTCTGGGCGACCACCTGGATGGACGAGGCCAACGAGGTCATCTCACCCCGGCTGGGCCTGCCCGCACTGCCGGTCGTCGACTGGCCGGACCGCGACCCGCAGCCCGGCCTGCACTGGAAGACGAGTTTCCTGGTCGAGTGGGCGGCCGGCCGCCCGTTCGCCTGGCTCGACGACGAGGTGACCGACGCCGACCAGCGCTGGATCGCCGCCCACCATCCGAACCGGGCCCTGCTGCGCCGCGTCCACCCGTTCACCGGCCTCGCCGACGCCGACTTCGCCGCCGTCCGCGCCTGGCTCCTGATGCTCAGCGCCTGATCAGGACCCGTATCCGGCCGGCCAGCCCTCCGCCCGGACGGCCTCCATCTCGCCGTCGGCGACCCGGCGGAACAGGGCGAACACCTCCGGGCGGGTGAGACCGCGGCGGTGGAACGGGCCGTCGTCACCTTCGTCGTTCTCCAGGACGACCAGCCAGTCGTCGCCGGCGAACGCACCCAGTGACCAGCCGGACCGGTTGTCGGCGAGCCAGACGTCGCCGTGTTCGACGTCGTCCGGGTCCTCGTCGAACTCGCCCAGCAGTTTGTCCAGGGTCTCGTCGGGGATCTCGTCGTGACCGGAACTGGCGCCGTACCGCCAGATGAGGGTGAACGTCACCTGAGCAGGATAGGCGTCGGGTTCAGTAGCGGAAGTGGCTGACCAGGGACTGCAGGTTGTTGGCCATCGTGCTCAGTTCGGTGACGGCCTGCTGGGACTGGGCGATGCCCTCGGTGCTCACCTGCGTCGCCGTGGCCAGGCCGTTGATGTTGGCGGCGATGTCGCCGGCGCCGGAGGCGGCCAGGGCGACGTTGCGGCTCATCTGTTCGGTGGTGGCGGTCTGTTCGGCGACGGCGGCGGCGATCGTGGCCTGGAATTCGTTGATGCTGGCGATGACCGAGGTGATCTCGCCGATGGCGGTGACCGCGCCGGCGGTGTCGGCCTGGATGGCCTGGACGCGGCGGGAGATGTCGTCGGTGGCCCGGGCGGTTTCCTGGGCGAGTTCTTTGACCTCGCCGGCGACGACGGCGAAGCCTTTGCCGAGTTCGCCGGCGCGGGCGGCCTCGATGGTGGCGTTGAGGGCGAGCAGGTTGGTCTGCTCGGCGATGCTGGTGATCACCTTGATGACTTCGGCGATCTCGGCCGAGGACTCGCCGAGTTTGCCGACCTGGGCGGTGGTGGCGTCGGCGACCGAGACGGCCTGGGCGGCGACGCGGGCGGCCTCGGTGGCGTTGTGGGCGATGTCGCGGATGGAGACGCCCATCTGGTCGGTGCCCTGGGAGACGTTGGAGACGTTGTCGTTGATGTTGTTGGCGGCCTGCGAGGCGGTCTGGGCCTGGTTCGCGGCCTGTTCGGCCGAGAGGGACATGGTGCTGGCGGTGGCCGTGAGTTCTTCGGCCGCGGCGGCGACGGCCTGGGCCGAGCCGGCCACCGAGGACATCACCCGGCGGGTGTTGGTCTGGGCTTCGTCGAGGGCGCGGGCCATCTGGCCGACCTCGTCCTGGCCGCGGACGTCGGCGGCCACGGTCAGGTCGCCGCCGGCCATGGCCTGCAGGGCGGCGCGGACCCGCTGCAGCGGCCGGGTGATGGACCGGACGATGAGGTTGGCCAGCACGATGACGGCGATCGCGGCGATGCTGACGGCCAGCCAGAGGACGTGTTCGGCGTTGGCCCGGCGGTGTTCGGCGTTGGTGTTGGCGCGGGCCACGGTGTCCAGGAACAGGGCCCGTTCGTTGGCCAGCACGGCGCTCATCAGGTAGTTGTCGACGCCGACCTGTTCCCAGGCGAGCCGGGCGCCGGCCTGGTCGGCCGCGGCCGAGGCGACGAACCGGGTCAGCGTGGCCGTGTAGTCGGCGGTCACCGCCTTGATCCGGCCGACCGACGCGTCCAGGCCGCTGGGCAGGTCGATCGCCGTCAGCTTGTCCAGCAGCGCGTCGGCCGAGGCGACCCGGTCCTTGAGCAGTTCGGCCTGCTTGGCCGGGTCGGTGCGGACGATCGCCTGGATGCCGTTGGCCCGCATCTCGCTGGCCTCGCGGTCCAGCTGGAGCACCAGGGCGCTGGCCGAGTTCAGGTTCTCCAGGTCGCGGGCGGTGCTGTCGGCCGTGTTGCTGTTGATCACGGTCACGCCGAGGCAGAGGGCCAGCGCGACCAGGCTGGCGGCGACCAGGACGGTCAGTTTGGTGCGGACCGAGAGGTCGAGGAAGCGCTGGATCATCGGATCATCCCGCCAGCTGGTCGGCGGTGTAGTACCCGCCGTCGACCAGCACCCGCTTGTAGTTGGTGCGGTCCACGTTCACCGGCTGCAGAAGGAACGTCGGGACCACCTTGACGCCGTTGTCGTACTGCTTCTCGTCGTTGACCTCGGGCACCCCGCCCAGCAGCAACGAGTTGGTCATCTGCACGGCGACCTTGGCCAGCTCGCGCGTGTCCTTGTAGACCGTCTCGGTCTGTGTGCCGGAGGCGATCAGTTTCACCGACTCCAGCTCGGCGTCCTGTCCGGTGACCACGGGCAGTTTCTTGTAACCGTCTTCCTGGAGCGCTTCGATGATGCCGCGACTCAATCCGTCGTACGGGGAAAGCACCGCATTGACGGTTTTGCCGTTCAACGGTCCGGCGAGCAGGCGCTGCATCCGTTTCTTGGCGACCGCGCCGTCCCATCGCAACGTCGCCACCTTCGTGAAATCGGTCTCGCCCGAGACGACTTTCAGACGACCCGATTTGATGTACGGGGTGAGAACGCTCATCGCCCCTTTGAAGAAGAAGGTCGCGTTGTTGTCGTCGGCCGACCCCGCGAACAACTCGATGTTGTCGCTTCCACCGCTGCTGCTCAGCTTCAACGCCTT
Source organism: Actinoplanes sp. HUAS TT8 (assembly GCF_051380535.1). Lineage (NCBI taxonomy): Bacteria > Bacillati > Actinomycetota > Actinomycetes > Micromonosporales > Micromonosporaceae > Actinoplanes > Actinoplanes sp. HUAS TT8. Next base: position 1,912,939 of record NZ_CP195646.1, read on the forward strand.
GACGATGGCGCCGGCCTGGAGGACGCCGACCTTGAAGTTGTCGAAGGTGGCGTAGTACGTGATGTTCGGGGTGTCGCGGATCAGCCGGTCGTAGGAGATCACCGGCACCTTGGCCGTGGCCGCGCTGGCCAGCACGTCCTTGAGCGCGGTGCCGTCGATCGCGCCCACCACGAGCGCCTTCTCGCCGCCGCCGATCATGGCTTTGATCTGGCTGATCTGCTTGTCGACGTCGTCCTCGGCGTACTGCAGGTCGGTCTTGTACCCGAGCAGCTCGAACTGCTGGGCGATGCTCTTGCCGTCACCGACCCAGCGGGCCGATTTGGTGGTCGGCATGGCGATGCCGATGGTGCCCCGATCCGGCTGCTCGACGCTCGTCTCGTCCGAGCTGCTGCTGCAGCCGGACGCTGTGACGAGCACTATCGACGCGACGGCGATCAAGCGCATGGCGCACCCCCTCCACCCCCATGATCGGCCTTCGGGCGGGTGGCGTGAGGGCTATTCGTGACCTTCGGCAACCTTCTTGCCGGAGACCTTTTCACCGGACATCTTCGGCACCGGGGCGGGTCGGACGGAGAATGCCGGTTCGGTCGGCAGACAGGACACCACGCTCAGCGCGCCGTCCGGATGGCGGACGTACCAGGCGGAGGTGTAGGCAGCGACGATTTCCACGTCCAGCACGGTCGGCCGGTTCTCCGGCTCGTTGATTGCCGAACCGGTGCGAATCTGTCTCAAGATCGGGCGTCCGGTCCCGATACTGCGGATATGCGGCGGCCGGTGGTGTGGTGGGTCCTGGGCGGGCTGCTGCTCGCCCAGGCGGTGATCGCCGCGCTCGACGACACCGGGGCGGCGGCGCTGCGCGACGGCCTGGTCGCCGGGGTCGTCGGCAACCTGGCCTACGCGCTGCCCGGCCTGCTGGTCGCCGGGCGGGCCGCGCGCACGCCCGGCCCGGACCGGACGGCCTGGGGTTTCCTGGCCGCGGGCATGCTCGCGTACGCGGCCGGCAACCTCTACTGGTACTTCCGGATCCGCGAGCTCGACCCGGAACCCCTGGTCACCGCGGCCGACGTGCTCTGGTTGGCGTTCTACCCGTGCTTCGCCACCGCGCTCGTGCTGCTGCTGCGCCGGCGGCTGCCGCGGCTCAGCGCGGCCGCCTGGCTGGACGGGGTGATCGCCTCCGGCGCGGTGTCGGCCCTGGTCTCCATCCCGATCCTGGCCACCGTCGAACCGGCCCCGCAGGCCACCCTGAGCGGGGTCGTGGTCAACGCCGCCTACCCGGTCTCGGACATCGTGGTGGCCGGCTGCCTGCTCGGCGCGTGGGCGCTGTGCGGCTGGCGGGCCGACCGGACGATCGTCCTGCTGGTCGCCGGGATGGGCCTGTTCGCCACCGGCGACGCGTTCAGCATGGTGCTGATCTGGCAGGGCATCGACCCGTGGCCGGCCTGGCTCGACCTGTTCTGGACGGTCGGGCTGGTGCTGCTGGCCCTGGCCGCCCGGCAGCCGGCCCGCGCCGCCCGGGCCGGGTCGGACGGCTCCAGCATGTGGGTGAGCACCGCCGTCCCGTCCGGGCTGGCCCTGATCTGCCTGGCGCTGCTCGTCTTCCAGGCGGTCGGCGACCGGTCGCTGGCGCCGGTCACCAGCGTGCTGGCCGGGATCGCGGTCGCCGCCGCGCTGCTGCGCATGATCCTGAGCGTGCGCAGCGCCGAGGCGCTCGGCGCGGCCCGCCGGCTGGCCCGCACCGACGACCTGACCGGGCTGGCCAACCGGCGCCGCTTCGTCGAGGTCCTCGACCGATCGCTACCGGTCACCTGCCCGCTCGCGGTCGCGTTCGTCGACCTGGACCGGTTCAAGGAGGTCAACGACAGCTTCGGGCACGACGTGGGGGACAGCCTGCTGCGGATGGTCGGCGAGCGGCTGCGGGCCGGGCTGCCCGGCGACGTGCTGCTCGCCCGGCTCGGCGGCGACGAGTTCGGGCTGATCATGCCCGGACGGGACGCGAGCGGCGCCGGTGCGGTGGTCGAGGGCGTATTGCGTACGCTCAGGGAGCCTTTTGCCCTGCCTGAAGTTGATCTTCATGTGGACGCGAGCGTCGGCGTCGCGGTGTGCCCGGACGACGGCGAGGACCGGCCCACCCTGCTGCGTCGCGCCGACGTGGCGATGTACGCGGCCAAGAACGGGCACGAGGGGCTGACGTTCGCGACCGGGCTCGACGATCAGGCCCGGGCCCGGCTGACCATGCTGGAAGAGCTGCGGACCGGGCTCGGGCGCGGCGAACTGGTCCTGCACTACCAGCCGAAGGTCGAGGTCGGGCCCGGTCACCCGGTCGCCGGCGTGGAGGCCCTGGTCCGCTGGCAGCACCCCGAGCGCGGCCTGATCTACCCGGACACGTTCCTCTACACGGCGGAGAGCGCCGACCTGATGCGGCACATCACCGCGACCGTTCTCGATCTGGCCTGCGCGCAGAGCCGCACGTGGCGCGACCAGGGTCTGCCGGTCTCCGTCGCGGTCAACCTGTCGGTCTCCAACCTGCGTGATCCGTCCTTCCCGGGCCAGGTCGAAGAGCTGCTGACGAGGTACGGCCTGCCGCCCTCGGCGCTGGAGCTGGAGGTCACCGAGAGCGTGCTCATGACCGATGCCGATCACGCTCTGGCGCTGCTCGACCGGCTCCGGGCGATGGGCATCAAACTGGCCGTCGACGACTACGGCACCGGCTACTCCAGCCTCAGCTACCTGCAGCTGCTCCCCGTCGACGACCTGAAGCTGGACCGTTCCTTCGTCTCCCGCTGCACCACCGACCCGCGCAGCGCCGCCATCGTGCACAGCACCGTCCAGCTCGCCCACAGCCTCGGCATGCGCATCATCGCCGAGGGCGTGGAGGACGCGGCGACCCTGGCCAGGCTGGGCGAGTACGGCTGCGACCTGGCCCAGGGCTACGGCATCGCCCGCCCCCAGGACGCCGCCACCACCACCGCCTGGCTCCACTCCCAGCAGATCACCGCGGTCGCCGCCTAATGGTGATCGTCGTCGGCCGGCCACTCGTGGGGGATGACGGTCCACGGTTTGTCGGGGGAGTCCCGGTAGGCGGCGTGGCCGATCGGGAGGGTGGCCAGGTCGGCCACGGCCGGGTCGTCCTCGGCCAGGTGGGTGATGAGGGCCAGCACGGTGGCGTCGGGGAGGTTGGGGTCACTGACGCCGTCGCCGACGAGCCAGTCGTTGTGCTCGTCGTGGATGACGACGCGGGCCGGTTGCTCGCGGGTCAGCACGGTGCGCTGCACGACGGCGCCGAGCAGATCGGGGAAACGAGCGTCCGGGAACGGGAAGTCGACATTGCGGAGAATGTGGCCTGACACACCCGGTTATTACTGGTGAAACCCCCGAAAGGTTACGGCTCCGGGATCAGCGGCTGCTGAAAGCGGCGTCGAAGGCGGCGGTGGGAGCGTCGAACAGGTTCCTGCGGACGAACTCCAGGGCGGACGGGGCGCCGACGAGACGGTCCATGCCGGCGTCCTCCCACTCGACCGAGATGGGGCCGGTGTAGCCGATCGAGTTGAGGGCGCGGAAGCACTTCTCCCACGGGACGTCGCCGTGGCCGGTGGAGACGAAGTCCCAGCCGCGGTGCGGGTCGGCCCAGGCCAGGTGCGAGCCGAGGCGCCCGTTACGGCCGTTGCCGACGGCGAGTTTCACGTCCTTGCAGTCGACGTGGTAGATCCGGTCGGCGAACTCCAGGATGAAGTCGGCCGGGTCCAGGTCCTGCCAGACGAAGTGGGAGGGATCCCAGTTGAGCCCGAAGGCCGGCCGATGCCCGATGGCGTCCAGGGCCCGGCGCGTGGTCCAGTAGTCGTAGGCGATCTCCGACGGGTGCACCTCGTGCGCGAACCGGACACCGACCTCGTCGAACACGTCCAGGATCGGGTTCCACCGGTCGGCGAAGTCCTGGTAGCCGGCGTCGACCATGGCCGCGGTGACCGGCGGGAACATCGCCACGTACTTCCAGATGGACGAGCCGGTGAAGCCGACGACCGTGTTCACGCCCAGCCGGGCAGCAGTGCGCGCGGTGTCCATCAACGAGGAAGCCGCGCGCTGCCGGACACCCTCGGGGTCGCCGTCGCCCCAGATCGCGGGGGAGAGGATGTCGTGGTGGCGCTGGTCGATCGGATCGTCACAGACCGCCTGACCGGTCAGGTGGTTCGAGATGGCGTACACCTTCAGACCGTATTTTTCCAAGATCGCCAAGCGAGAAGAAACATACGAATCGTCGACGGCGCCGAGGGCGACATCCAGGTGATCACCCCAGCAGGCGATCTCCAGGCCGTCGTAGCCCCAGCCCGAGGCGAGCCGGCAGACCTCCTCGAACGGCAGGTCGGCCCACTGGCCGGTGAAAAGTGTGATCGGACGGGTCATGAGTCCTCCTCGACAACGGTCCACGCGGACGTCTCGGCCGACCGGGCCACGGCGTCGAGGACCAGCTGGACCTGCAGCGCGTCGGCGAACGACGGCGCCGGATCGTCCCCGGCGGCGATCGCCTGGACCAGGTCGTGCGCCTGGTGGGTGAAGGTGTGCTCGTAGCCGATCAGGTGCCCGGGCGGCCACCACACCGACATGTACGGATGCGTCGGCTCGGTCACCAGGATCCGGGTGAAGCCCTGCTCCTCGACCGGCGCGTCCAGGGAGTAGTACTGCAGTTCGTTCATCCGCTCGAAGTCGAAGGCGAGCGTGCCGAGCGAGCCGTTGATCTCCACGTGCAGGCCGTTCTTGCGCCCGGTGGCGAACCGGGTCGCCTCGTAGGTGCCGACCACGCCGTCCCCGAGCCGGGCCAGGAACAGCACCGCGTCGTCCACCGTGACCTCACCGGACTCCGACGAGCCGCCGGCCGCGGACAGGCCCGCCGACGACGACGGCAGCGGCCGGGACTTGACGAACGTCTCGGTCAGCGCGCACACCGAGGTGATCGACCGGCCGGTGACGAACTGGGTCAGGTCGACGATGTGCGCGCCGATGTCGCCCAGTGCCCCGGAGCCGGCGACCTCCTTGCGCAGGCGCCAGACCAGTGGGAACTCCGGATCCACGATCCAGTCCTGCAGGTAGGAGGCCCGGACGTGCCGGATCGTGCCGAGCCGGCCCTCGGCGATCATCTGCCGCATCAGCGCGACGGCGGGGACGCGGCGGTAGTTGAAGCCGCACATCGCCCGTACGCCGAAAGCCCGCGCAGCGGAAGCGGCCTTGACCATCTCGCGGGCCTCGGCCACCGAATTGGCCAGGGGTTTCTCGCAGAGCACGTGCTTGCCCGCGGCGAGCGCGGCGATGGCGATCTCGGCGTGCACGTCACCCGGCGCGCAGATGTCGATCAGGTCGACGTCGTCGCGGTCGAGCAGCGTGCGCCAGTCGTCGGTGTGCTCGGCCCAGCCGAGCCGGTCGGCCGCGGCGGAGACCGCCGTCGCCGACCGGCCGCTGAGCACCTGCATCCGGACCGGCGCCGGCAGATCGTAGACGTGGTTGACCGTGCGCCACGCCTGCGAGTGCGCGGCCCCCATGAACGCGTAGCCGACCATGCCGACGCGCAGCGGTTCCGACATGAGTACCCCTAGAAGCCGAGCTTCGCGTATTTCGAAGCGTTGTCCTTGGTGATCGTTTCCGAGGCGAGCGTGATCTCCTTGGGTACCTGCAGCTCGACCAGGTCCGACATACCCTTGCCCTGGCCGATCAACCGGGCCAGGCTGATCGCCGACGACGCCATCGACGGGCTGTAGGTGACGGTGGCCTTCAGCACCGAGTCGTCCTTGGTGATCGCGTCGATGGCCGCCTTGGAACCGGCCCCGCCGACCATGAAGAACTCGCTGCGACCGGCCTGCTTGATCGCGGCCAGCACCCCGATGCCCTGGTCGTCGTCGTGGTTCCAGAGCGCGTCCATCTTCGGCAGGGCCTGCAGCAGCGACGTCGCCGAGGCCTGCCCGGAGTCGGCGGTGAACTCGGCCGGGCGGCGGTTGGCGACCTTGAACCCGTACGTGGCCAGGGCGTCGTTGAAGCCCTTGGTGCGTTCCTGGGTGAGTTCCAGGGAGTCGATGCCCGGGATCTCGCCGATGATCGGGTTGCTGACGCCCTTGGCCTTGAGCTGCTCGCCGATGTACTGCCCGGCGGCCAGGCCCATGCCGTAGTTGTCGCCCTTGATCTGCAGCCGGTACGCCGCCGCGGACGGGAACGCCCGGTCCAGGTTGACCACCGGGATGCCGGCCTTCATCGCCTCCAGGCCGGTCGCGTTCAGCTCCTTGCCGTCGTGCGGGAGCAGCACGATCACATTCGGCTTCTGGGCGATCAGGGTGGACAGGGCGGCGCGCTGGGCGGCGGCGTCGGAACCGGCCTCGACCGGCCGCAACTCCACGTCGGAGTACGCCTGGGCCTGCGCCTTCGCGTTGTCGGTGATGGCGGCGATCCAGCCGTGGTCGGCCGCCGGCGCCGAGAATCCGATGATCACTTTCTGACCGGCGGCGGCGTTGGCGTCACCGGCGCCGCCGGTGTTCACCTGCGCCGGGGCGCCGGAGTCGTTGCTGGTGCAAGCGCTGAGCACGGCGCCGGCGCCGACGGCCGCGCTGCCGAAGAGGATGTGCCTACGGGTTATTGCCGACATCTCTCCTCCTGAGGAGGTTGGTGAGGGAGCGATAGCGGAACTGCTGAAGGAGCACGGCGGCCACGATGATGCCGCCCTTGACCATGTTCTGAACCTCGGTGGCGAGGTTGTTGATGGCGAACAGATTGGTGATCGTGGAGAACACCAGCACCCCGAAGAGGGCGCCGACGATGGTGCCGCGGCCGCCCGAGAGCAGCGTGCCGCCGATGATCGCGGCGGCGATCGCGTCCAGCTCGTACAGGTTGGCCATGGCCGCCTGCGCGCTGGTGGCCTGCGAGGTCAGCATGATCGCGCCGATGCCGCAGCACAGGCCGGAGAGCATGTAGAGCAGCAGGGTGTGCCGTTTGACGTTGATGCCGGCCAGCCGGGCCGCCTCCGGGTTGCCGCCGACCGCGACCGTCCGGCGGCCGAACGTGGTCCGGTTCAGCAGCACCCAGCCGGCCGCGACGACCAGCGCCAGGATCCACACCAGCAGCGGAATCCCGAGCAGTTTGGTGGTGGCGATGCTGTTGATCGTGTCGTTCGCGGAGACCTGCGTCTGCTTGCCGGAGATCTGCGCGGCCAGGCCGCGCGCCGACACCAGCATCGCGAGGGTCGCGATGAACGGAACCAGTTTCCCGTACGCGATGAGCGCGCCGTTGACCAGGCCCACGACGACGCCCACGACGAGCGCGGTGAAGATCATGCCGCCGGCGCCGTAGCTCTGCGTGGCCAGGGTGGTCGACCAGACGCCGGCCAGCGCGATGATCGCGCCCACCGACAGGTCGATCCCGCCGCCGATGATCACGAACGTCATGCCGACCGTGACCACGCCGATCCCGGACGCCTGCTGCAGGATGATCAGGAAGTTGTTCTTCACCCAGGCCGGGTCCGAGTAGAGCTCGGGCCGGGTGACGATCCCGATGATCACCAGGATGACGAGCACACCGACCAGGCCGAGGTTGCGCAGTAGATTGTCGTCGAATTTCTGATGTGCCTTGGGAAGCGCCGTCTCGGCGATCACGCGGCTTCTCCCTCCATCAACGACCCCGCCATCACGAGGTCGAGCACGGTGTCCTCGTCGATCTCGCCGGCGCGCGCCTCGTGGATCAGCCGGCCCTCGCGCATGACCAGCACCCGGTCGGCCAGGCCGAGCACCTCGGGCACCTCGCTGGAGACCAGCAGGACGCCGACGCCGTCCGCGGCCAGGTCGTGGATGACCTGGTACAGCTCGGCCCGCGCGCCGACGTCGACCCCGCGGGTCGGTTCGTCCAGCAGCAGCAGGCGGGTCTCTCCGAGAAGCCAACGGCCGACGACGACCTTCTGCTGGTTGCCGCCGGAGAGGGTGCGGGCCGGGCGGTCCACGTCGCGCGGGCGCAACTCCAGCCGGTCGGCGGTGCGCTGGGCGGCCGCGCGTTCGTCGCCGGCGGCGGTGAAGCCGGCCCGGGCGAAACCGGCGAACGATGCCAGGGTCATGTTCTTGAAGACCGGCTCGTCGAGCAGCAGGGCCTGGCTCTTGCGTTCCTCCGGGGCCATGCCCATGCCGTGCCGGACCGCGGCGCCGACACCGGTGATCCGGTGACCGTTCAGGATCACGGTGCCGGTGTCCGGGCGGCGGGCGCCGAAGATCGTCTCCAGGAGTTCGGACCGGCCGGAACCGACCAGACCGGCGATGCCGACGATCTCGCCGGGGCGGACGGTGAGGCTGACGTCGGCGAACTCCCCGGCGCGGCCGAGGTTGTCGACGGTCAGCAGCGGGGCCTGCGACTCGGCCTCGCCGATGCGCGGCGGGAACACGTACTCGAAGGATCGTCCGGTCATTTTTCCGACGAGTTCCCTGGTCGGAGTGCGGGCGGAGAGACCGGCGGCGGTCGTGCGGCCGTCCTTGAGAACCGTGACGCGGTCACCGATCTCGCGGATCTCGGCGAGCCGGTGCGAGATGTAGACGACGGCGATGCCGTTCGCGGTCAGCTCCCGGATGATCCGGAACAGGTTCTCGACCTCGTCGTGGGCCAGGACGGCACTGGGCTCGTCCATCACGATCAGCTTGGCGTCGTGCGAGAGGGCGCGGGCCATGCTGACGATCTGCTTGCCGGCCGCCGGGAGGTCCTTGATCAGGCGTCGCGCCGGGATCTCGGGGTGACCGAGCTTGGCCAGGATCGTCCGGGTCTGCGCGGCGGCACTACGGCGCCGGGTGAAGCCGAACCGGGACGGCTCGTGACCCAGGAACGCGTTCTCGGCCACCGACAGGTCGTCGACCAGGTCGAGCTCCTGGTAGATGGTGGCGATCCCGGCGCGCACGGCGGCCTGCGGGCTGGCCGGGGCGAACGGCTCGCCCTGCCACAGGATCTCGCCGGAGTCGGCGTGATGAACCCCGGCCAACACTTTGATCAGGGTGGATTTGCCGGCGCCGTTCTGCCCGAGAAGGCAATGGACCTCCCCTTCAAGGACTTCCAGGTGTACGCCGTCGAGCGCCCGGACGCCGGGGAACTCCTTCACCACGTCGGTGAGCGTGAGCACCGGCGCGGTCATGGGATCTGCTCGAATGCGGCGTCGCTGGCCAGGACGGCGGCACCGGTGACGCCGGCGCGGCCGCTCAGCTCGGAGAGCACGACCGGCAGGTTCCCGGTGGCCAGGGGGAGCGAGCGGCGGTAGACCACGCTGCGGATCTCGGCTAGTAGTACGTGGCCGAGCTGCGCCAACCCACCCCCGATGACGATCATCGACGGGTTGGCGAAGCTCACCAGGGCGGCCAGGACCCCGCCGACCCGGCGGCCGCCCTCGCGGATCAGCCGGATGCAGACCACGTCACCCTCGGCCGCGCCCTCGGCCACGTCCCGGGCGTTGAGCCGGTCGCTCTTGGTCAGGCGCTCGGCCAGCGCCGGGGACGCACCCGACCGGGCCGCGGCCAGCGCCTCCCGGGCCAGCGCGGCGCCGCTGAACACCGCCTCCAGGCAGCCCGAGTTCCCGCACGAGCAGGTCGGCCCGGACGCGTCGACCTGGATGTGCCCGATGTCGCCGGCGCACCCGTCGACCCCGCGGTAGACGTCACCACCGAGGTGGATGCCGCACCCGATCCCGGTGCCGATCTTCACGAACAGGAAGTCGTCGACCGAGCGGGCGACCCCGCCGTGCCGCTCGCCGATCGCCATGATGTTGACGTCGTTGTCGACCACGACCGGGCAGCCGTACTCCCGGGCGAGCAGTTCGCGCACCGGATAGCGGTCCCAGCCGGGCATTATCGGCGGGGAGACCGGCACGCCGTCGCGGAAACTGACCGGGCCGGGCACGCCGATCCCGACCCCGTCGAGACGGTCGTAGACGCCCTCGGCGCGTGCCTTGGCCAGCAGTTCGCTCACCCGGTGCAGGATCGGTTTCGGTCCCTTGCGGATGTCGGCCGGCTCCCGGTACGCCGCCAGGGTCTCCAGGCGCCCGTTGACCACCTCGACGTCGATCGAGCCGGCCCCGAGGTCGACCGCGGCGAACCGCAGCCGCGGGTGGATCTCGACCAGCGTCGAGCGGCGCCCGCCCCGGGACGCGGCCATCCCGGCCTCGGTGACGAACCCGGCCTTGATCAGGCGTTCTATCTCGCCGGTGAGCCTCGGGCGGGTCAGGCCCAGGCGGTCGCCGAGCTCGGCCCGGGACACCGGACCGTCGTCCCGGAGCGCGCGAAGAATCGATAACACGACAGCCACCTCACGTTCCGTGCTGTGTTCGCCGTCACGTTAGGACTCTTCTGTCGGTCGGGTCCATACCTTCGTTCGATGTAGACAGAACTTTTGTCGCTCCGTGCAAAAGTCGGCGTCCGGGACCCACGTTTCCGCGTCCTCCGGAGGCCGGGCCGCGTCGCGACCTCCGGGGGAGCGGAGGTCGCGACGCGGGGGCACGGGCGCGGTTCTACGGCCGTACGCGCAAGGGTTTGTGGGTTTTAATCGCAGCCGAGCGAGTCGCGGTAGCCGGCCGGGACGTGGCCGTCGGCGACGTCGTCGGCGACGTCCCAGAAGCCCTCGGCCCAGTCGCCCTCGTCGACCATCGCCTTCAGGGCCTTCCAGTTGTGGCTGCTGCGCATGGCCTGTTCGGCGCGGGCGCGGGCGTCCTTGTCGTGGGCCTTGTCGGCGCGTTCGAACTCGGCGATCCAGGCGCAGCCGACCTTGGCGGTGACCTGGGCGCTGAACTGGTACTGGTCGTTGGTGCCGAAGGTGAGCAGCTGGTCGGTGTCGAAGTTGGGCGGCATCGGGACGTCGGCCAGGACCTTGTTGGCGGCCTCGGCGGCGCGGGACGGGGTGACGATCTCGGCCGGCATGGCGGCGATGAACGTCTTGGCGTCGACGCGTTTCATCTTCTGGACGACGGCGTCGAACGAGGCGCGCGTCCAGGTCCCGCCGGTGCGCAGCTCGGCGAACATGCCGTCGCGGGGGCGCAGCATGAGCGCGAAGTCGCTCGCGCTGTAGGTGAAGACGTTGCCCGGCCAGTCGCCGATCGCCGACAGTTCCGGCTTGCTGACCTCGAGCCGGTCCTCGTAGTAGCTCTGGTACGACTTGGCCGGGTACCAGGTGATGTTGAGCGAGCTGGCACCCTTCTCGAAGAAGATGTCGCCGCTCTCGTCGGCGAAGCCGTAGACGCTGGTGACCTTCCAGCCCGGCTCGTCGATGAGCAGCCGGGGGTTGGCCTCGGCGGCCTTGAGCACGAAGGCCTGCGAGTCGGCCTCGTTCGGCGCGGCGATCGAGATGTTCGGCATCGGGCCGGCGTACTCGGTGGTGTCGCGCTGGTGCACGAACAGCGCCGCGGCGCCCACGACGCCGAGCACGGACGCGGCCGTGGCCAGCGGGATGAGGAAGCGGCGGGGTCTGGCCACCGTGGTCGGGACGGACATGATCTCCTCCAGGAGCTCCTGGTCAGCCCCGTGAAGGTCGTGAGAGCGGTACGGGTCGGCGTCGCGGACCATGCGGTCCAGGCGGTCGTCGGTCATCGGCCCTCCTCCGGGGTCGGTGCGGTCAGGACGCTGGAGACATGTCCGGGTCGGCGCAGATCGTCACCGACGAGATGACGCATCCGGGCGCGGGCCCGGGACAGGCGGGTGCGGACGGCGGCCGCGTTCACCCCGAGGACCTCGGCCACCTCGCGCGGCTCCAGGCCCTCCCACACGGTCAGGGTGAGCACCTCCCGGTCCAGGTCGCCGAGCCGGGCCAGGGCGTCGCGGACGGCCAGCCGCTCCGGGACGTCACTGCCCGGGTCCGGGGTCACCGCGGCCAGCCGGCGGCGCAGCCGCTCGCCGAGACGTTCCCGTCGCTCGCCGCCGCGGTGGTGGTTGGCCAGGACGCGCCGGGCGACGCCGTACAGCCAGAGGCGGGTCTCGGCGCCGCCGGGCACCTCGGCGCGGCGGCGCCAGGCGATCAGGAACGTCTCGGCGACGACGTCGGCCGCGTCGGCCGGCTGCTCGACGCGGCGCAGCGCGTAGCCGAGCAGCGGCTGGAAGTTGGCGGCGTACATCTGCCGGAACTGGTCGTCGGGGCTCACGGTCACCTCATGTCCGGGTGCGGCCCCATCGTGACAGGTGGCAGCGAGACGATGAAGGCCGATCCGCGGACCGGCTCCGGCCGGTACTGCACGTCGCCGCCGTTGGCCCGGGCCAGTTCACGGACGATGTACAGGCCCAGGCCGGTGCCGGCGACCTTACCGGCGGTGCGTTCGGCCCGGGCGAAACGGTCGAAGAGGCGGTTGCGGAACTCCGGCGGGACGCCCGGGCCCTGGTCGGCGACCTCGACGGTGACCGGGCCGGCGTTCGAGCGGCGGGCGACGATGGTACTGACGCCGCCGCCGTACTTGGCCGCGTTGCTGATCAGGTTGGTCAGGATCTGGTCGAGGTGGCCGGGCTGGGCCGACGCGGTCAGGTCGCGCGGGCAGGACACGGTCGCGGCGGTCGTCCCGGTGGCGCCGAGCGCGGCCTCGATGTGCTCGGCCACCCGGACCGGTCGCGGCGCCGCGGTCAGCCGCCCGGCGTCGATGCTGACCAGGGCCAGGACCTCGTCGACGATGGTGACCAGCCGCCGGGTGGTGGTCTGCACCCGGGTGATCATCTCGGCCGCCGACGGCGGTAGCGGATCGCCGTCCAGGACCAGGCCCAGGTAGCCGAGGATGCTCCCCAGCGGGTTGTTGATCTCGTGGCCGAGCATGCCGATCAGGTCGGCCTTGAGCTGGTTGGCGCTCTCCAGGTCCCGGTTGCGGTCGGCCAGCTCGGCCGTGCGCGCCCGCACCTGACTCTCCAGGGAGTCGTAGAGCAGCGCGTTGTCCAGGAACACGGCGAGCTGCCCGGCGATCAGCTCGACCGACTCCAGGCGCCCGGTCGAGAAGACGCCCCGCTGCCGGTGGTTGGCCAGGACCAGGACGGCGGCCTCGGCGTTGTGACAGACCACCGGCGTCACCAGAAGGGCACAAACCTCAAGACCTTGCACGTACGGGTCGGCGGCGAACCGGTCGTCGCACGTCGCGTCGGCCACCAGCAGCGGCTGGTGGGTGCGCTGCACGTAGCGGATCGCGGACAACGGCAGCCCGGTGTGCGGGGTGCCGGTGTGCCACTGCGAGTCGGCCCGGCGCCGCAGCGCCAGGTGCACGTCGGTGGCCCCGGTCATCGCGCTCAGCACGTCGCCGACCTGCGCGGTCAGACCGGACACGGTGGTCTGCGAACTCAGCGCCCGCGACGCCCGCAGGATCGCCATCAGGTCGAGCCGGTCGGCGCCGCTGCCCGGGGCGCTGCTGGCGGTGTTGCGCAGGAACGGGTGCTCGGTCTCCAGCCGGGCGACCGGGCCCTCGGCGCCCCACGCCCGGTAGGCGTCGCGCGCCTCGGTCAGCAGCTGCCGGCCGGTGTGGGTCAGGCCGAGCTCCAGGTGCAGGCGGGCGGCCCGTTCGGCCAGCAGGGCGTGGTGCCAGGGGCGGCCCTCGACGGCGTGCAGGCCGTCGTCGAAGCAGCGCAGCGCGGTGGCGGTGTCGCCCCGGCCCCGGGCGATCTCCGCGTCGACCAGCAGCAGCAGCGGACCCAGGTTGTGCGGGGACTCGGCCGCGCGGCGGGCCAGCCACTCCCGGGCGTCGTGCAGTTCCGCGGCCGGTTCCGGCGCGGCGGGCCCGGCCGGCTGGGCGCAGGCGGTGCCGGCCAGACTGAGGCAGCGCGTCACGTGGGTCAGCACGGTCGCGTAGAACCCGCGGATCGCGCCGACCTGCGCCATGGCCGCCGCCGAGTGCGTGTCCAGCGCCGCCGCGTCGCCGGTCAGCAGCGCGCCCAGGGCCCGCTTCTGGTGGTAGGTGGCCAGCGCCGGCGGAAACCCGGCGACCTCCGCGAGGTAGGTGCCCTCGTCGAAGTCGTCGGCCGCGAACGACCCGGGCGCCCCGGACCGTCCGCGCAGCAACCGGATCAGCTGCCGATGTCCGAGAGCGATCAGCCGCGCGAAGTGGTTCCCGGTCCGGTCGGCGAAGGCCAGGACCCCGTCCGTCTCCTCGGCGCAGGCCTCCAGCGACTCCTCGGTCTCCAGCAGCAGGGTCAGCAGCCGCGCGCAGTGCAGCCCGGCCACCTGTACGTCCCCGGCCGTGAGCAGGTCGTCGCGGGTCTGCCGGGCCGACTCGACGACCTCCTCCAGGGGCGTGAACCAGTGCGCGGCCAGCATCAGGTGCATGTACGTGGCGATCGCGGTCTCCGCCTGATACCCGTGCCGGCGCCCGGTCTCGGCCGCGTGCCGGGTCAGCAGGTACCCGGTGCGGTAGTCGTCCAGCAGCCCGATCGTCACGCAGATGGCCGCGCCGAGCGTCCCGGTCAGCGGCGCGCACACCCCGTTGCGCAGCCACAGGAGGTGGGCCTGGCCGACCAGCCAGGCGTGCCGGACCGGGTCGATCAGGAAGGTCGGGGTCAGCATCCGGTGCACGATCGCGGCGAGCGCCTCGATCCGCGGATCGTGGGTCTCCACGTCGGGGTAGTCCGGCCCGTTGACGGCCACCCAGTCGCGCATCTCGGTGACCACGCGCAGGTTGTCGGCGACCAGGTCGGCGGGTGGCTCCAGGCCGAAGCGCCGCAGGGTGTCGAGACCGAGGGCGATCGCCGCGCGGCACTCGCCCCGCTGGGTCAGGGAATTTATCTGTACGGCGGTGGCCCCGGCCGTCGCCACCGGCCCGCCCGGGCGCGCGGACAGCTCCCGGTAGATCTGATCGGCCTCGGCGTGCCGGCCCAGGTAGTAGAGCGCCGCGTGCCGGTCGACGGCCAGCGCGTCCCGGGTGGCCCGGTCGGCCTCCCCGGTCAGCGGCGCCAGCAGACGGTCGGCCGCCGCGAACAGCTCCTCGGCGACCAGGTAGTTGGTCAGCCGGGTGGTGCGCCGCCCGGCCGCGTGCAGCAGCCCGGCCGCCGTGCGCCGCTCCTTCTCCTCCGTGACCAGGCCGGCCACGGCCAGGAACTGCTCGGCCGCCTCGCGGGTGAAGTCGCCGTGCGCGGCCAGCCGGCGGGCCATGGTGAGCTGCAACTGCTCGATCTCGGCGGCCGGGAGCAGTTCGCGGGCGGCCTGCAGGACCAGGTCGTGCCGGAACCGTACCGGGCCGTCCACGCTGATCAGACCGTCGGCGACGGCCGGGGCGAGCCGGGCCGGGAGGGTGGCCGGCAGGGTTCCGGTGGCCAGCGCGAGCAGTTCCGGGCGCACGTCCGCGCCGAGACAGGTCAGCGCGGTGAGCAGGTCGCGGGTCGGCGGGGGCTGCTGCTCGAGACGGACGGCGAGGATCTGCGGGAGCCGGTGGCGCGCGACGAACTGCCGTACCTCCCGGGGGTCCCAGGCCCATCCGGACGGGGCCGGCGTCAGCAGACCCTCCCCGCGCAGCGCGTTGATCAACTCGACGATCGCGTACGGATTCCCGGCCCCGGCCGTCCCGATCAGGTCCGCGAGCTCGGCCGCGGATCCGGGCGCCAGGCGCAGGACCACACCGGCCAGCGCGGCGATCCCGGCCCGGTTCAGGCCGGTCACCCGCAGCGGCGGCCCGGCCAGGCCGTCCCGCTGCCAGCGGGCCACCAGCGGGGCGAGCGGGTGCTCGGCGTCGACCTGCTCGTCCCGGTAGGCGATCACCACCAGCAGCCCCGGCATCGGCCCGTCGGTGAGCATCCCGTCCAGGATCCGCAACGAGGACGCGGACGCCCACTGCAGGTCGTCGACGAGCACGACCAGCCGGCGGCGCTCGGCGACCGCCCGCATCAGCGAGGTCAGCGTCGTGCTGAGCCGGGTCGGCGCGGTCAGCGGGTCACCCGGGAACGGCGGCGCGTCGAAACCCATCAGCGCGGCCATCTCCGGGATGATCCCGGAGAGGACGGCGGCGTTCGGGCCGAGCGCGGCCAGGATGCGCTTGCGGTCCTCGGCCAGCTCCTGCTCGGGTTCGGCCAGCAGCAGCCGGCCCAGAGCGCGGATCATACGGGCGATGCCGCCGCTGTCCGTGCCGGTGCGGAACTGCTCGTACTTGCCGGCGACGAACCAGCCGCCGTACGCGCCGATCAGCGGTCTCAACGTCTGGACCAGGGCCGATTTGCCGATCCCGGCCGGGCCGCTGACCAGCACGGCCGGGGTGCCGCCGACCATCGCCCGGTCCAGGGACATGGCCAGCGCGCGCATCTCGCGGTCCCGGCCGACCAGCGCGGCCGGTGGTGGCAGAACCGCCGGGAAGTCGCGTTCGCCCAGCTCCCACCGGCCGTCCGGGTCCTCGAAGAAGCGGGCCAGGTCGTGGACCAGCCCGTCGGCGCTCTGATAGCGCCGGTCCGGGTCCTTCTCCAGCAGCCGCATCACGATCGCGCTCAGCCGGGGCGGCAGGTCGGGGGCGGGCGGGGTGGCGACGAGCGTGGCCCGGACCACGTCGAGCTGGTCGGTGCCGGGGAACGGGGGAGCGCCGGTGGCCAGGGCGTAGACGGTGGCGCCGAGCCCGTACAGGTCGGCCCGGCGGTCGGTGGTCAGCCCGGTCCGGCCGGTCTGCTCCGGGGCCAGGTAGCCGAGCGTGCCGACCGGGCCCTCGTCCGGCTCCGGGGTGCCGGCCAGCGCGAGGTCGTAGTCGATGAGCACCGGCGGGGCGTCCGGCCGGAGCACGATGTTGGCCGGGGTGATGTCGCGGTGCAGGACCCCGGCCCGGTGCACCGCGGCGAGCGTGCCGGCCAGGTCGTGCGCGGTGTGGACCAGCTCCGGCACCGGCATCGGGCCCGGCTCGGGCGGTGCACCGCCGTCGTCCAGCAGGACCAGGCACTGCCGCGGCTGGCGGGCGGCCAGACGCGGGACCCCGGGGACGCCGGCCAGCCGCTGCAGGATCGCGCGCTCGTGCTCGATGCGGCGGACCGCGCCCGGCCCGGTGGCCCGCTTGACCACGGTGGGCGAGGAGTCGGGTGAGGTGCGCCGGGTGACCATCGTGCGGTCACTCCGGTACAGCTGCTCCTCACCCACATACCGGATGATCCTACGTTTATCGCCGGTTTTCTCTCCTTTCACATCCTGCGACGCCCCGCGCCCGGCCACGGGCCCGGGGTCTCGGCCGGCAGCTCCACGGTCTCCGTCTCGGTACGGTAGAGCCGCAGGCCGCGGGCCTCGTAGTTGGCGACCGCGGTGGGGCCGTCGAGGCTGCAGGTGTGCAACCAGACCCGGCCGACCGGGGGCAGTCCGGGCCACCGGCCGGCCAGCGACCAGGCGTGCTCCAGGCCCCGGGCCAGCAGATGACCGCCGATGCGCCGGCCGACGAAGGCCGGCAGCAGCCCGAAGTACGTGATCTCCACCTCGCCCGGCCGGGTGCCGTCCAGCTCGACGTAGCCGGCCGGGGTGCCGCGCACGGAGGCCACCCAGGTCTCCACGCCCGGCCGGTCCAGGTGCTCCTGCCACTGCTGATAGGTCCAGGCCAGGCGGTCGGTCCAGAACCAGTCGCCGCCGACCGCGGCGTACAGGAAGCGGCTGAACTCCGGCGAGGGCAGCTCGGCCCGGACGACCTCGACCGGCACATCCGGTGGGCTCCCGGCCGTGACCTGGGAAGATGCGGTCTGTTCCAGATACCAGGTAGTGATCTCCACGCGCCCATGATCACACCGAGCGGGTGCTTCCGAGATTTCACGCACTGGTAATGACCGTGGCGGTGGGAGCGCTCCACAACAACGTCTATGGTTCGTCCATCGAAGCCACATTCAATCCCGAAGTGTCTCCCGCCGTCCTGTTCGACGCGCTCGGCCCCCTTGAGGTCCGGCGCCTCGGCAAACCCGTCGCCCTCGGCCCGCCGCAACGCCGGCTGCTGCTCCTGCGGCTGCTGGTGGCCGAACGCGCCCCGGTCGCGCGGGACGTCATGCTCGACGAGCTGTGGGGCGGCCGGCCGCCGACCGGCGGAGTCTCGTCACTGCACGCCCACATCAGCCGGCTGCGCGCGCTGCTGCCCGACGGCCCGCCGATCGTGCGCGACGGCGCCGGGTACGCGCTTCTGGCCGAGCCGGCGATGCTTACCACCGTGCGTTTCGAACGGGCCGTGGACCGGGCCCGCACCCTCTTCGCGGCCGGGCACGCGGCCGTCGCCCGGACCCGGCTGGAACCGGCCCTGAAGACCTGGCGCGGCCGGGCCTACGCGGAGGCGGCGACGTTCCCGTTCGCCCGGGCCGCCGCCGCCCGCCTGGAGGAGTGCCGGGCCGCCGCCGCCGAACTGCACGTGGCGATCCTGCTGGCGGCCGGCGACTTCACCGCCGCGACGATCGCCGCGCGGGACCTGACGGTGACCCACCCGCTGCGGGAATCGGCCTGGGAACTGCTGATGCGGGCGCTGTACCAGGCCGGGCGGCCGGCCGAGGCCCTCGCCCAGTACGGCCGGCTGCGGACCCGCCTGATCGACGAGCTCGGCGCCGAACCGGGGCCGGCCCTGCGCCGCCTGCACCTGGCGATCCTGCGACAGGACCCGGCGCTCGACGCCGTCCCGGAGCCGGCCCCGTTCCTGGGCGGGCGTCCGAGCCGGCTCATCGCCCCCGCGGTCTGAACGGCCCCCGCCGCGTTCGGCTGGGGCCTTCACGGCCGTACGGGAAAAAGGTCTCAGGTTGCGGTTTTCCACTTCTGGTTGGAAGTGCCCCCGCAGGACCACAGCTGCAACCGGGTCCCGTTGGCCGTGCCCTGGTCGCGGGCGTCGACGCACTGGCCGGTCACGGTGTTGACCAGGTTGTGGCCGGAGTCGATCTTGAACTTCTGGGCCCAGCCGCCGTTGCACCGGGCGACCTGGATCTGCGCGCCGTTCACGTTGTCGGCGTCGGCGATGTCCAGGCACAGGCCGAGCGAGCGGACCGTGCCCCCGGTGAACGTCCAGCGCTGGTTGGCCGCGCCGCCGCAGGACCACAGCTGCAGCGGGGTGCCGTCGCCGCCGGAGTCCTTGACGTCCACGCACTTGTTCGAGGCGTAGCCGACGATCATCTGGCCGCTCGCCGCCGCGGTCGTGGCCGCCTTGGTCGTCGCCTTGACCGCCGCGGTGGTGGGAGCCGTGGTCGGCGTCGCCGCCACGGCCCGGGTCGTGGTCGTGGCACCGGTGGCCGGTTTCGGGGCGGCCCCGGTGAACGGCGCGTTGCCGCCGGCCGCGACCGGCACCGGAGCACCCCCGCCGGACACCGGCTTCCCGCCCGCGGTGGCCGGCAGCGGCAGCGCGACGGCCGGGGTCGCAGCGGCGCTGGGCAGCAGCTGAGCCGCGGTGGCGGTCGCCGACGCCGACGGCGCGGCCTGAGCCGACGGCCGGTTCGCCTTGGTGATCAGGAACCCGGCGCCGACCGCGCCGGCCGCCACCGCCACCGCGATCACGGCCAGGACGGCGACCCGGCGCAGCAGGCCCGGCTTGCCGTTCCCGCCGCCGTCGTCGTCGCCGCCACGGCGGGCCGACGCGGCGAAGCTGGCGGCGAAACCCTGCAGTCGGGCGGTCGGGCGCGGCTGCTGCTCGGTCACGGGGAGTTCCTTCCAGAGAGGCCGGGCGAACGTATATCGACGCGGCCCACCGGTTCAACGCGTTGCGGGCGCCGCCAAGGAGACGACAAGAGGGCGACAAGAAATCGGCAAGGTCCTACCAAGAGCGCGCGGCCAAGATGGGTCGCTGTTGCCGTGCTCGGGGAGGAGTCCGCATGACCGACACCACCGTCGGAGGGGTGAGCTACCAGGTCACGCCGGAGTACCTGTCCGGCGCCGCCACGTCCGCCGACACCACCGCGGGGGACATCGCCGCGCTGCTCGACGGGGTGCGCAGTTACGTGGTGAGCCTGGAGGACTCGTGGCAGGGCATCGCCGCGACCAGCTTCCAGACGCTGATGCACAACTACGACGTGTACGCCCGGATGCTGCACGAGTCGCTGACCGGCATCGCCAGCGGACTGCGCGGGACGTACGTCAACTACACCGACGTCGAGACCCAGGTGGACCAGAACATCCAGCAGGTCGACCTGAACCTGCCGCCCGCCAACCTGAGCTGAGAGCGAGCCATGAGCGGTATCGATGACACCCCGATCTACGTCGGTGAGGGCCTGGAGGCGGCCGGTGGCTGGCTGAACGGCCAGTCCCACACGGCCGCCGACGAGCTGCACAAGCTGCGTACCCTGCTCGCCCCGCTGCAGGACGCGTGGACGAAGAGTTCCGCCGCCGAGTACTTCCAGGGCCTGCAGCACGAGTGGGACATCGCCGCGGTCGGCCTGTTCGGCCCGGACGGCGTGCTCGGCGAGATCGCCCACGTGATGAACGTCAACTGGACGAACTACGTGGACGCCGAGACCGCCAACATCGAGACCTGGCGGCACTGACCGAAATGCCGACGCTCGACCGTTGCCGGGTGACCGTGGTCGGGGCGCAACGCCGCGCCGACCTGGTCCTGCCGGCCCGCGCCGCCATCGCCGAGTACATCCCCGCGCTGCTGGAACTCTGCGGGACCGTCGACGACGACGCGACCTTCCCCGCGGTGTGGTCCCTGGCCCCGGCCGCGGCCCGCCCGTTCGCGCCCACGGCGACGCTGGCCGAGTCCGGCGTCACCGACGGCGCCACCCTCTACCTGCGCGACGCCGCCGCCGGCGAGCTCGACGAGCCGGTCGTCACCGACCTCGCCGAGCTGGTCGAGGCGGCCAACCGGCGCGGCCTGCGCTGGGACGCCCGGCTGCGGGCGCTGCTGGCCCTGCTCCTCGGGCTCGGGCTGACCGTGGCCGGGCTGATCGTGCTGGCCGCGCAGTCGTCGCCGCCCGCGCCGGCCGGGCTGGGGGCGGTGGCCGCCGGGATCGCCGGGGCGCTGCTGGCCCGGCGGGCCGTGAGCCGGGGCTGGCCGTTGCCGGGACCGATCCCGGTCATCCTGGCGCTGGCCGCGATCCCGCTGTTCGCGGTGGGGGCGGCGTTCCTGCCGGCGATCCGGATCTCACCGGCGACGGTGAGCGCGGGGCTGGCCATCGCGGTGACCCTGGGGGCGGCGGTGGCGCGGTTCGCGCTGCCGAACCTGGCGACGACGTTCGCGCTGGCGGCGTCGCTGCTGGCCCTGCCGGTGGGGGTGGTGCTGGCGCTGCTCGAACTGCCGGCGCCGCGGGCGGCGGCGGTGGTCGTGCTGATCGCGCTCGGACTGATCTACGTCGCTCCCCAGTTGTCCGGGCAGCTGGTGGCCTCGATGTCGCCGTTATCAGGAAATAATGCAATTGAGACCATGGTGGCGCGCGGGCGGGCGGTCCTGCTCGGACTCGTCGTGATCGGCGGCCTGACGGTGACCGGCGCGGCCACGGTGCTGACGGTGGACGGTGGACCGTTTTCGATCGCTCTGGCCGCCTCGGCGAGTGCGATTCTGGTTCTCCGCTCGGGCGGGCTTGCCGTCGTCCCGGCCGCCTTGGCGGCGCTGTTCAGCGGCGTGGCCGGCCTGGTTCTGACCGCGGTGCTGAGCGGTGCGACGCTGGCCGGCTGGGGCCCGCCGGCGGTCGCGGTCGCGGGACTGATCGCCGCTGGAGTTGGCCTTTCAGGGACATTTCGCGCGGCCGAGGAAGAGTTGGTCGACGCTTTGCCGGAAGAGCGCTCGGCCGTCGTCCGGATGGCCGGCACCCTCCTGGTCGCGGCCTGCCTGCCCCTCGCGCTGGGCGTGTTCGGCGTGTTCGGCACCCTGATGGACGCCGGCGGGCGGATGTGACCACGGCCGCCACCCTCCGGGTCGCCGCCAAGGGCTGGGGCGCCCACCGCACGATCGGCGCCGCCCTGCGCGAGGCCACGCCCGGCGCCGTGATCATGGTGCGGGCCGGCACGTACGCCGAATCCCTGGTCTTCACCCAGGACGTCACGCTGGTCGCCGAGAAGGGCGCCGACAGCGTCCGCGTGCACCCGGCGACCGGCCCGGCCGCCCGGGTCAACCACGGCCGGGTCACCCTGCGGGGCCTGACCCTGACCGGCAACCAGCCCGACGAGGCGGTCGTGCTGGCCCGCGAGGGCGAGACCGTTCTCGAGGACTGCGTCGTGGAGGGCGGCCGGGTGCACGTCACCCAGGACGCCGCGGTCACCGTCCGGCGCTGTCTGATCCGCGGGGCGTCCCGGGTCGCGCTCTACGCCACCGGCACCGCCACGGTCACCGTCGAGGACTGCACGGTCGAGAAGGCCGACGGGCACGGCATGGTCTTCGGTGACGCGGCCAAGGCGAACGTGCTGGCCAGCCGGGTCGACGGCGCGGCCGGCTGCGGGATCGTGCTGCAGGGCGAGGCGTCCGGCACGGTCGTCGACACCGACGTGACCGGCTGCGCCGACGCGGCCGTGCTGATCACCGGCCGGGCCAGCCGCCTGCTGCGCGGCACCCGTCTGCACGACAGCCGCACCGGGATGCGGGCCACCGGCGAGGCCGAGTCGCTGGTCCGGCTGGAGGGCTGCGAGATCTTCGCGACCTCGGCCGACGCGCTCACCCTGGACGGCGGCGGCGAGGTCCGTCTCCGCGACTGCCACGTGCACGACACCGGGGCCGCCGGCATTCAAGGTCAAGACCGTTTGCGCGTACGCCTGGAGAACTCCCGCTTCGTCGACATCGCCACCACCGGCGTGGCCGTGACCGGTCACGCGGTCGTCGAGGCGTCCGGGACGACTCTGGCCCGCAGCGGCGCCCACGCCGTCCACGCCTCCGGCGAGAGCCGCGTCGAGCTGCGCGACTGCACGATCAGCGACACCGCCGGCGTGGCCGTCGAGCTGACCGACCGGGCCCGCGCCGACCTGTCCGGGGGATCGCTGCGCGACGTCGCCGGGGCCGGCGTCCGGGTCTCCGGCGACGCGTACCTGAAGGCCACCGGCCTGACCGTCGAGCAGCCCGGCGTGGTCGGCGTCGACATCGACGGCGGCGACGCGGAGTTGCGCTCGTGCGTGGTCCGCGGCGGCCGGGCCGGGATCCGGCTGGCCACCCGCCACCGGCCGCTGCTGGCCGACTGTGTCGTGGAGGCCGCGGCCACCACCGGTATCGAGGTCGGTGAGGACACCGGCGCGGTGATCCGCGGCGGGACGGTGACCGGTACCGGCGGGACCGGCGTGCTCCTGTCCGACCGCAGCGAGGCCTGGCTGACCGACCTGACCGTCAGCGAGTCGCGCGGCAGCGGCGTGGTGGTGTGGTCCGGCGCCCGGCCGGTGGCCCGGCGCGTGACCGTCGACGGCGCCGGGAAGAACGGGCTCTACCTGCACGAGGACGCGCAGGGGCGGTTCGAGGAGTGCGTGGTCGGGCGCAGTGCGTACCCGGCCGTGCACTGCGGGCCGCGGGCGGTGCCCCAGCTGGTCGACTTCGTCGTGAAGGACGCCGCCGAGGATCTCTCCCTGGACGCCTCGGCCGAGCCGGTGCTGGAGAACTTCCGTACCGAGAACGTCGCCGCGACCAGCAGCAAGCCATCGGCCAGGAAAGAGCCGATCGACGTCGTCCCGGCCTCGGAAGATCAACTTCCGGTGTTGCTGGCGCAGCTGGAAGAGCTGATCGGCCTGGACCGGGTCAAGCGTGACGTGGGCGCGCTGGTCGACCTGTCCCGGATGATGAAGCGCCGCACCGAGGCCGGCCTGGCCGCCCCGCCGCTGAGCCGGCACCTGGTCTTAGCCGGCAACCCGGGCACCGGCAAGACCACCGTGGCCCGCCTCTACGGCCGGATCCTGCACGCGCTCGGCCTGCTCAGCCGCGGCCACCTGGTCGAGGCCGACCGGGCCGCGCTGGTCGGCGAGTACGTCGGTCACACCGGCCCGCGCACCCGGGCGTTGTTCCAGCAGGCGCTCGGCGGGGTGCTGTTCATCGACGAGGCGTACGCGCTGGTCCCGGTCGGTCAGCCGAGCGACTTCGGCCAGGAGGCGATCTCCACCCTCGTCAAGCTGATGGAGGAGCACCGCGACGAGGTCGTGGTGATCGCCGCCGGATACCCCGACGACATGGGCCGGTTCATCGCGTCCAACCCGGGCCTGGCCTCCCGGTTCACCCGGGTCATCGCGTTCGAGGACTTCACCCCGGACGAGCTCGTCCGCATCGTCCGGCAGCTCGCCGACAAGCACGAGTACACGCTGGACGAGCCGACCGTCGGGGCGCTGACCGAGCACTTCGCGACCGTCGAACGGTCGATCCACTTCGGCAACGGGCGCAATGCCCGGCAGCTGTTCCAGCGGATGACCGAACTGCAGGCCACCCGGGTGGCGAAGATCGCCGAACCGACCACGGCCGACCTGACCGCGATCCGATCCGGCGACCTGCCCTGGCTGGCCGCGTGATGACGAACTCAGTGACCGTTGCCGGTGCCCGCCGGGGGGCTCGGGAACTCGGAGTGACGCTCCAGTTCCGCGTACGTCCGGCCGGCGACGTTGACCACGCCGATGTACTGCCCGACCAGCTCGATCGCGTTCCCGAGGCTCTGCAGGGACTCCTGCATCATCGGGTTCATGTTCTTGGCGTACTCCTTCGCCGTCTCCTGGATCGGGCTCGGCTTGGTCACCGGGACGACCGAGCCGCCGCTGCCGCCGATCACCGCGCCGGTGCCCTGCCACTCGGCGACCTCGTCGGTGTCCACCTGACCGAAGATGGACCCGCCGGAGACGGCCGCCTGGACCTTGGCGGCCAGCGTCTCGTACTGATTGACCATGGCGGACGTGCGGGTCAGCATGCGCTCCAGGGAGTCACGCATGTCGCCCAGGTTGACCGAGATGGTGTCACCGGCGAGCGGCGGATCCTTCGGCGGCCCCGAGCCGGCCGCACCGTCCGGGAGGTCGGTGTTGAACGAGGGCATGGAGCCCGCGTCCCAGGCCATCACCAGGTGCGGCACCTGACCGCTCAGATCCTGGCCGGCGTGCTCGTACGGCGGCGCGTCGCCGGTGTCCGAGGTCGAGGGATGCGGGAAGAACGGGGTGGAGATCTCATCCGCCATGCCGTGCAGTTTTACATAGGCGATGGTTTCTGCGCAATAAAGGCGGAGGGGGCTTTCGGTGGCTGACCAGATGAGTTTCGCGGAATTCCGGGTGGCGCTCGGAGAACTGCAGGCGGCGATCGGTTCGGTGAGCTCCGAGAAATCGAAGATCGAGGCTGCCATGACCGCTATCGGTGGCGCTTTCACGACCGTCGACGGCGCCTGGGACGGTCCCGCCAGCGAGACGTTCGCCGAGCTCAAGACGTGGTTCGACCAGGTCTCGGCGGACTTGAGCGGCATTCTCGGCGACATGGTCACGCGCCTCGGAACGGCCTATTCGAACTACCACGAGATCGAATTGGAGAACCTGGGCAATGTCTCCTGAGCCGACCGTCAACTATGACGAGCTGCACACCGCGATCGTGGTCGACATGGACGCGATCAATAGCGCCGCGACGACCCTGGAAACACGGGGAAAAAATGTCGCGACCGGTCTCGTGAACATCAACAACACGCTCAGCGGGCTGCGCCTGGGCTGGGTCGGGACGACCGCCGCCGAGGTCGAGGCGTTCAGCAACCGCTGGGTCACCGTGGCCACCGCCCTGTTCGGCACCGAGGCGGCCAACAACGACGACGACCTGGACAGCAAGGACGGCGTCCTCAACGTGATGATCGTCGGCCTGAAGAGCGTGGTCGCGGCCTGGAACAAGACCGACCACGACCTCAAGGCGTACTTCGACGGCATGGCCGCCGGCCTCAACCCGGACAACACCAGCACCAGCACCGGCGGGGAAGCCCCACCCACCGCCGTCACCGAGACCTTCGGATCAGGTTCATGAGTGCCATCGGCTTCCACCGTCCCGCCCGCGCCTACCCACCGGAGGTCCCGGGCGAGAAGGTGGCCGTCCCGGCCCCGCCCCAGCAGAACCAGGAGTCGGCCGCCCAGGCCTGGCTCTACCTGCTGCTGCCCCTGCTGAGCAGCATCTCGATGGGCGCCTACCTGGTCACCTTCGGCCGCGCCTGGATGATCATGCTCGGCGTCGGCTTCATCCTGGTCTCGGTCAGCGTCACCTTCCTGGTCCGCGGGCAGACCCAGCGGCAGGCCCGCCGCCAGCGCGCCAAACAGCGCCGGCGCTACCACCAGCACCTCACCGAGCTGCGCGAACGCGCCCGCGAATCGGCCGCCGCCCAGCGCGCCGTGGCTGCCTACCAGCACCCGGCGCCGCACCGGCTGCTGGCCATCGCCCAGACCCGCCGCCGGGTCTGGGAACGCCGCCCGGCCGACCCGGACTTCCTGCACCTGCGGGCCGGGGCCGGGCAGGCCGAGTCGGCGCTGCGCCTGCAGCTGTCCGAGAGCAAGGACCCGACCGCCGACTACGACCGCTGGTCCCAGCGCGCCGCCCGCCGCCTGGTGGCCGACCACGGCACCGTCTCCGGCCAGGCCACCTGGGTCGACCTGGGCGGCACCGGCGTGCTCAGCGTCCTCGGCCCGGCCGCCGTGACCCGCGGCACCGCCCGCGCCCTGCTCGGCCAGCTCGCCGTCCTGCACAGCCCGGAGGACGTGCAGGTCGCCGTGCTCGCGGCCGGCGAGGGCGAGTGGTCCTGGGCCAAGTGGCTGCCGCACTGCCAGGACGGCTCGTCGCTGCTGCTCTCGACCCAGCTGGCCGGCCTCTCGGACCTGCTCGAGACCCGCCTGGAGAAGGTCCGCGCGGAACGCGCCGAACGCACCAGCGCCCTCTCCATGCGCCGCGGCCAGCGCGCCGACAAACACTTCGTGATCGTCCTCGACGGGTACGGCCCGCGCAGCGCGTCCGGCCGCGACCCGCTGATCGAGAGCCTGCTCACCGAGGCCGGCCCGGACTCCGGCCTGCACGTGATCTGCCTGGTCGAACGCGAGGCCGACGAACCCGGCCGGGTCGACGCCCGGCTGCGGGCCGGCACCGACGGGAGCATCGAGGCGCAGAGCCGGAACGCGAAACTGGTCGGCCCGGTCAGCGACGCGGTGGCCGACCAGCCGGGGACCGTCCTGGTCGAGCAGATCGCGCGGGCCCTCGCCCCGCTGCGGCTCTCCGGCGAGCGCGAGCAGGTCCTGGCCCGGACCGTGTCGCTGCCGACCATGCTCGGCTGCCCCGACCCGACCGAGGTCGATCCGCCGTCGATGTGGCGGGCGGCCGACGACCCGGCGCTGCTGCGGGTGCCGCTGGGTGTCACCGCCGAGGGGGCCGACCTGGTCCTCGACCTCAAGGAGTCCGGGCAGGGGGGCGTCGGACCGCACGGCCTGCTCGTCGGCGCGACCGGATCAGGCAAGAGCGAATTGCTGCGTACGCTCGTGACCGGTCTCGCCCTCACCCACTCGCCCGAGCTGCTGGGCATGGTGCTGGTCGACTTCAAGGGCGGCGCCACCTTCGCCGGCGTCACCGAGCTGCCGCACGTCTCCGGCCTGATCACCAACCTGGCCGACGACCTGGCCATGGTCGAGCGGATGCGCCTGGCCCTGGCCGGCGAGCAGGAACGCCGCCAGCAGCTGCTGCGCGACGCCGGGAACGTCGACAACGTCCGCGAGTACCAGCAGCTGCGCGCGGCCGGCGGCACCGACCCGCAGGGCCGTCCCCTGGCGCCGCTGCCGTACCTGATGATCATCGTGGACGAGTTCGGTGAGCTGCTCAGCCGGCGGCCCGACTTCATCAACCTGTTCGTGCAGGTCGGACGGCTCGGCCGGAGCCTCGGCATGCACCTGCTGCTGGCCAGCCAGCGGCTCGACGAGGGCAAGCTGCGCGGGCTCGAATCGCACCTGTCCTACCGGATCGCGCTGCGGACGTTCAGCCCGGCCGAGAGCCGTGCGGTGATCGGGACGCCGGACGCGTACCGGCTGCCGCCGCTGCCCGGCTCGGCCTACCTCAAGGTGGGCGAGAGCGTCTACGAGCGCTTCCGGGTCGCCCACGTGTCGGCGCCCTACCTGGCCGGGGACCCGGAGGCGCCCGCGCCGCGGGCCGCGGCGTTCGAGCCGGTGCCGTTCACCCTCCGTACGCCGGAAGATGCCAAGCGGGCCGAAGCGGCGGCGGCCGAGGCGGACGGCGAACCGGAACCACCGATCGCCGTGGCGAAGCCCGGCGGAGTGACCGAACTGCAGGTCATCGTCGAGCGGATCCTCCCGCACGGCCCGCCCGTGCACCAGGTCTGGCTGCCCCCGATGCCGCCCGTCATCGACCTCGACTCGCTGCTCGGCGACCTCGGCCACGACGAGCGCGGCTACCGGGCGACCGACTGGCCGGGTGGCTCGCTGCGGTTCCCGATCGGCGTGGTCGACCTGCCGTCGCGCCAGGAACAGCGCGTGATGGCCATGCGCATCGACGACGCCGGCGGGCACATCGCCCTGGTCGGCGCGCCGCAGACCGGCAAGAGCACGCTGCTGCGGACCGCGATGCTCTCGGCCATGCTCACCCACACGCCGGACGAGCTGCGGTTCACCGCGATCGACTTCGGCGGTGGCGCCCTCGCCGCGACCGCCGGGGCGCCGCACGTGCTCGGCGTCGCCGGGCGCACCGAGGACGAACGGATCCGCCGGGCCCTGTCGATCGCCCGCCAGCTGCTGGTCAGCCGGGAGAAACTCTTCGCCGAACTCGGCCTCGACGGTGTCGCCGAGTTCCGCCGCCGCCGGGACGCCGGTGAGCTCCCGGCCGGGCTCGACGCGGCCGACCACGTGCTGGTCATCGACAACTGGGCCGCGCTGCGCTCCGCCGTCGACGCGGCCGACCAGATCGTCAACGACATCTCCGCCCGTGGCCTCGGCGTCGGCCTGCACCTGCTGATCACCGCCAACCGCTGGGCCGAGATCCGCACCAGCCTGCGCGACAACATCGGCGGACGCCTCGAACTGCGCCTCAACGAACCGGGCGAGTCCGAGATCAACCGGGGCGTGGCCCGTGGCCTGGTCAGCCGCCTGGCCGGCCGGGGCATCGCGCCGCCCGGCAACCTGTTCCACGCCGCCGTCCCGCGCCTCGACGGGGCCGGCACCGTCGACGGACTCGCCGCCGCGCAACAGGCCGCCGTCGCCGACCTGGCCGCCGGCTGGCCCGGCCCGGTCCCCGACCGGCTGCGGGTCCTGCCACGCTCGGTCACCGCGGCCGACCTCGCCCCGGTCGACGGCGGCATCCCGATCGGCCTGCGTGAACACGACCTCAGCCCGGCCACGCTGCGCTGGGCCGCGACCGACCCGCACTTCCTGGTCCTCGGCGACTCAGGATCAGGAAAAACCACCTTCCTGCGTACGTGGATGCGCCAGGTCGCCGCCCAGCGCAGCTCCGAACAGGTGCGCTTCATCCTGTTCGACTACCGCGGCGGCCTGCAGGACGTCGTGCCGGACGAGTACATCGGCGCGCGGGCGGCCACCGGGGACCACGCCACGGCGTACCTCAAGCAGGTCTTGGACAAACTGGCCGAGCGCCGCCCACCGCTCGACCTGACCGCCGCCCAGCGACGGGCCCGATCCTGGTGGAGCGGCCCCGAACTGTGCCTGGTCGTCGACGACTACGACCTGGTCGCGGGCACCGGCGGACGCGGGCCGCTGAGCCCGGTGGCCGACCTGATCGGCCAGGCCGGCGACGTCGGCCTGCGGCTCGTCCTGGCCCGGCGGGTCACCGGCATGTCCCGCGCGGCGATGAGCGACCCGGTCCTGACCCGGCTGCGCGAATACGGCGCCGGCGGCCTGATCCTCTCCGGCGACCACCGTGAGGGTGTGCTGCTCGGCGACCAGAAAGCCGTCCGGCGCGACGAACCGGGCCGCGGCGTGCTCGTCGCCCGCGGGCGCGCCCCCGAACTGATCCAGGCACTGCACGACCCGGAGGACGTCGTCGATGGGGATTGAGTTCGACACCGGGCCGATCCGCGACCTGGCCCGGGAGTGGATGCACACCGGGGACACCCTGTACACCGAGACGTTCGGGATGTCCTTCGAGGTCATCGGCATGACGTACACGTGGCGGGGCCAGGCGTCGGCCGCGGCCCGGTCGCTGTTCTTCGTCTCCGACGGCAACTGTGTCTACGACGCCGTGCACAAGGCCTGCATCCAGGCCTGGACCATCGGGTACGCGCTGTCCGACTACGCCGACGAGGTCGACAAGGCCCTGGCCGAGGCCCGGCGGGCGCAGATCGTCGAGGCGCTCGTGGCGATCTTCGGCATGATCTTCGACCTGGTGCTGATGGGCGTCGGCATGCTCATCGCCGAGGCGCTCAAACTGCTCAGCGCGGTCTGGCAGTGGCTGCGCGCCACCATGGCCGCGTTCGAGGCGCTGCCCGCGGCCTTCCACTTCGTCTTCAACGGGGTCATCGCGGCCGGTACCGGTCTCGGCGTCGACATCCTCTCCCAGATCGCCGCGAACTCGATCATGCACCTGCCGACGGTCATCGACTGGAAGAACGAGGCGATGGTGATCGGTATGGGGTTCTGGATGGGGGCGGCCTTCTCCATCCCGGATCGCAACACGCCGCACTTCGGCCCGTCGGTCGTGCACGCCGACGTGCCGCACCTGCCGCCCACGCCGAAGCCGGGGGAGGTGCCGAGCCCGGGGAGCGTGGACGTGCCGCATCTCGGGCTCGACCTGCCCAACTTCGGGGGGAGGCGGCCGGAGACGCTTACGACGACGGACTTCACGACGCACAGTCCGGACCTGATCCTGCCGGGTCGAGGGAACCCGGAGAACTTCTCGGGGAACGCGCTTCATCTTGATCTCGGGGAACCGGTGGTGGCGCCCCGGCCGGAACCGACGATCACCCGGCCCGGGATCGACCCGGGGACACCGCGGCCGCAGGTGGATCGGGGGCTCTCGCCGGACACGATCGTGGCCCGGCCGTCCACGCCGGAGGCGTTCACGCCGCCGGGGCGGGCGCTCACCCCGGACCCGGGGACACCTCGGCCGGTGCTGGAGACGCCGGCGGGCACCGGGCATCGGCCGGTGACGGAGACTCCGGTGCCGGGCGGGCATCTGCCGGTCACCGAGACTCCGCGGTCGGTGATCGATCCGTCGGTGTCGGCTGGGCGGCCTGTGGTGGAGCCGCCCGCGCCGTCCACGGCCCGTCCTGTCGTCGAACCGTCCACTCCCGCGTCCGCGCGGCCGGTGGTGGAGCCGCAGCGGACGATCTCGCTGCCCACCTCCTCCAAGCCGACCCTGGATCTGCCGCCGTCGGTGGGGACGAAGTGGGGCACTGACGTCAACGCGCCGACCACCGGCATGCGGGACCTTTCGGGCGCGCCGGGTTCGCCTTCGCACGGGCACGTCGAACTGCCGGGCACTCCGGGCCGGCCGGCGCATCTGGAGCCGGCTCGGCTCGACGCCGGGCCGGGCGGCGGTGGGACGAAACTGACCGCCGGCCCCGAGTCGTCGCCGTCGTTGACGCCGCGCAACCTCGGCCGTGGCCTGGACACCGACCTCCCGGCCATCGGTCCCGGCAAGCACACCGAGACGCCCTTCGGCAGCCCCGGAAAGCATGCCGAGGCGCCGTCCGCCGGGCATGCCGAATTGTCGCTTCCGGGCTCCGGGAAGCACGCTGACCAGCCCCTCCCCAGCCCTGGCAAGTCGGGGGAGACCCCGTTGCCCGGCCCCGGGAAATCGGGGGACACGTCCCCTTCCGGCCCTGGGAAGGCCGCGGAGACCCCGCCGCCCGGCAAGTCCACCGACAGCGCCCCGGGCAGCCCGGCCCGCGAGGACGACCTCAAGCTCCCCGACGTACCCGACTACCAGCCCAGGATCGACAAACCGGCCGAACCGGCCAGCCCCAGCACGATCCGCGAGCTGATCAAGAAGCACGAGACCCGCGCGACCGAGGACGTCCAGCTCCCGGAGTTCCCGAGGATCCGCACCGACGGCGGCCCGGACGCCGACACCTGGGCCCGGGCCCGCCAGGACGAGATGCTCCAGGCCGTACCCGAACACGACCGCCCGGGCCTCGTCGACCGCCTCGACAGCGACGACGAGAACGTCCGGTTCAACGCCGAGGAAGAACTGGTCAAGAACTTCCACAAGACGGTCAAGGCCGCCGATGAGGCTGCCGTGGCCGCGGTCGCCCGGCAACTCCGAGGCCTCGACAAGGTGCCCGCGCCCGAGTCGCTGCCGAAACCCCGGTTCGGCTACCGGGCGACCCGCTCGGACGCCTCCGACCTGACCGAGTCCACCGCCGGGGCCTGGACCGACGCGCGACGGACGGCGGCCGAGAGCAACGACCCGCAGCGGATCGCCTCGGTCGAGGACAACATCCGCGGCCAGGGCTGGGAACCGGACGTCAAACCGCCCTCCGAGCGGGCCGTCAAGAACCAGATCGGCAAGGCGCCCGAGGTGCCGGCCGACCGCTTCGGCGACGACTGGGCCAACCAGGCCCGCGGCGACGCCCACGCGGTCGGCATGACCGACGCCGAGATCGACCCGCACATCACCCGCGTACAGCGGGCCGGGAATTTCAACGGCACCCGCGAGGACCTCACCCGGGCGTTGCGCGACATGCACACCGAGATCGGCCGCCGGGCCGGCATGCCCGAGCGCGAGATCTCCGAGTACCACGCGCGGATCGACAAACACCTCGACGCCGGGCGGCCGCGGCTGGCCCAGCACGCCAACGAGGCGTTCGAGAACCGGGTCGGCGAGCACCGCCAGGTCCGGGAACTCCTCGACGACGCCCACCTGAGCCGGCAGGAACGGGCCGACGGCGCCGGCATGACCGAAAAGGACTACCAGACCTACCGGGAGCAGTTCGAGGAGGCGTACCGGACCGGCGACGACGGCCGGATCGGCGACCTCTACCGCGACTTCGACCGGGATTTGGACCAGCGGCACGCGGCGGGCGAGGCCGAGATCGGCGCCCGCCTGCGCGAACTCAACCCGGACATGCAGTGGGGCAAGGCCGAGCACGTCAAGGACGACGGCCCGCCGGCCCGGCCCGGCAAGGACGATCCGGCCTTCACGAAGATCCAGAAGAAGTTTCAGTCGATCAAGACTCCCGAGAAGGTGGAGGACCGGCCGAGCGCCCACCCCGACCTCGACCGCCGGATCGCCGACCTGAAAGGCGCGGGCGACGAGGCGGACCTCGCCGCGCGCCTCGACAACCTGCGCGACAAGCCCGAGCCGCCGTCCGCGCCGGGGCCGTCCCGGGACACCCTCGAAAGCGGCCTCGACGACCTGAAATCCACCAGGTCCGACACCCCCGAGGCGCCGGGCACCTCCACCGACAAACCGGGCATCTCCACGGACAAGCCCGCTACCTCCACCGACAAGCCCGACACGGACAAACCGGTCACCGACAAGGGTGATTCCGACGAGGTCGTCCTCGACAAGGACGAACAGGATCTCGCCGCGCGCTTCGAAAGGCTGAGGGGCGGCCCCTCGAAAACCCCGGAAAAACCCGAAACCCCAGGCAAAATCTCCGAAAACCCCGATTCCCGTACGGCGTCAAGACCCGCCCCCGACCGGGACGCCGAACCACCGGTCAAACCCCAGGCCGGCGACCTCGTCATGGAACGCCCCCGGGTGACCCGCTCCGAGCCCGAACCCACCGTCCCGGAACGCTCGATCCGCGAAACCCCGCCCCGCCGCTCCGACCAGCAGCGCCAGGCCCGCCTCGACGCCGACCAGAACGGCGTCGACCGTTCCCGTGTCACCCGCGAGGACTCAGAGGAGGACGCGACCGCATTCCACGACGAGTTGCAGTCGTGGTTCGACACGATCCGCCACCGGAACGAGCCCGAGCCGTCCGCGCACGCCGATACCCTGGAGACCCGAGGTTCCCGCCCCGAGGACGCCGCCCCGGACGACGACCTGGTCGCCCGCTTCAACGCCCTGCGCGGCCCCCGCCGCAGTGAGTCCCCGGCCCCGGCCCTGCGCGAGGAGACCCCCGAGGTTCATGGGTCGCGGTCTGAGGATCTTGTTGACAACACGGATCTGATCGAGCGGTTCAATGCGCTGCGGGGGCCGCGGCGGCTGGAGCCGGAACCGTCGGTGCACGGAGAGACGCCGGAAGCGCCGCTGACTCCGCAGGAGCGGGCCGATCTGGATTCGTTCATCGCGGATCTGGAACGGGAGCAGGCGGACGTCGACGCGTTCGTCGCCCACCTGGAACGCGAGCAGGCTGATCTGGACGCGTTCTACGCGGAGCTGGAGCGGTTCGGCGAGACGCACGTGCCGGATCTGCCCATGGTCAGCCCGCCGACGGCGATCGTAACGACGGGCATCCATGACTCGGCGACGGTCGTGTCCGCGATTGATCAGCACGTGGATCTCACGGTGATCAGGACCGAATTCAACGTGCAGGGGACCGTCGCCCCGAGGTCGGTGGAGATCGTCCGGACGTGGATGCAGATCGAGGGTGCCCAGATCACCCGCCAGATCTGGGGATCCGACCTCCCGCACCTGCCGCCGAGGGAGACCCCGCCGCAGCAGACCAACCAGGCCCAGCAGCAAGCTCCGGCGCAGCAGCAAGACGCGGAGCAGCCGCCGGGCACGCAGCCACAAGACGCGGAGCAGCCGCCGGCGACCCAGCAGCACGACGGCGCGACCCAGCAGCACGACGGCGCCGTGCAGCAGAATGACGGGGCGGCGCAGCAGCAACCGGGCCAGGTGCGGGTCGATGATCCGCGGGCTGGGCAGTGGCAACGGGAGCTGGAGCAACTCACCCAGCGCGGCGAGCGCCGCCTCGAACGCCTCTGGATTCAGGAGCGGGAGGAGGCCACCGCCGCCCAGCGGTTCTACAACCAGTTGCGGGCCGAGGCCACCACCCTCGAAGTCCGTGGGGCGTTCACGCCGGAGCAGATCCAGGAGCGCGGCGCCCGGTTCCTGGACGAGCAGTTGCAGCGGTACCACTACGAGCCGGGTGTGCGCACCGGCCGCTTCCAGACGGTC
Organism: Actinoplanes sp. HUAS TT8; assembly: GCF_051380535.1. Taxonomy (NCBI): domain Bacteria; kingdom Bacillati; phylum Actinomycetota; class Actinomycetes; order Micromonosporales; family Micromonosporaceae; genus Actinoplanes; species Actinoplanes sp. HUAS TT8. The sequence goes on from NZ_CP195646.1 coordinate 1,947,749, forward strand.
CTCGACGACCTGCTTTTGTCGCCGTCCGAACGTCCGGCGAAGCCCGCGACCACTGAGCGCGGTAACCAGACCCGCACCCAGCAGCAGGCGGACGAGGACGCCCTGACGCCGGAGGACGAGGCCCGCTACGAGGCGATCCTCGAGGAGATCCGGCAGGAGCAGGCCCAGCGCCGCCCGGCCCCGGAGCCGCCGTCGCTGCGGGAGATCTTCCGCGACCGGATCCGGGACCTTCCACAGACCCGGGACACGACCCTCCCGGAGCGCGAGCCGCTGGTCGAGGAGGAACCGCCCGCCGACGCCTGGGCCGACCTGGCCATCGGCGACGCCACGTTCGACCTGCAGACGTCGATGTCCGCTTTTGCCCAGCGCGACGTCCGTACCTGGATGGCCCAGCAGCGAGCCGACCGCGCCCGCCTGTTCTGGGGTGACGCCGAGCCCGTCGACCTGAGCCCGCGCAGCAAGCCGGCCGACCCGCGCGAGCAGCAGTGGCAGACCGATCTGCGGCAGCTCGCCGCCGAGGGCCGGCAGCGCCTGATCGACGTCTGGCGGCAGGAGCTCGACGAGCACGCGGCCGCCCGGACGTTCCACGGCCTGTTGCGTGACGAGGCGCCCGGCGGCGAGGTCACCGCTCGCTTCGCGATGTCCGACATCCGCGAACTCGGCCACCAGTTCCGCAGCGACTTCCTGACCCGCCGCGGCACCGAGGACACGTTCAGCACCGGCCGCTTCGACGAGGCCCTCGCCGACATGCTGAACCCCCGCCCGCGCGAGGCGACACCCGCCCGCGCCGCAACCACCGGGACCACCGAGCCCGCCACCGCCACCGCCGAAGGCACCGCCTCCGCCACCGGCACCGCGACCGCCGAGACCGACGCGACCGAGACTGCTGACGCGACCGCGACCACCTCGGGGGAGGGGACCGCGCCGCGCGTCACCTCCGACCCGGCGTTCGAGGAGTGGTACGCGGCGAAGATCGCCGCACAGGAGGCCCGCCGGGCGCAGGAACGGGCCTCGGCCCGGCCCCGGACCGCCGAGCCGCGCGACACCCGCCCCGACCCGGCCTCGCTCACCCCCGAGCAGCGGGCCGAAACCTGGACGAAGACGTCGAAGGACCTCCAGGCCCGCGCCGCCCAGCAGGTGGAGACCGCCGCCACGGTCGAGCGCAACCGCCCCGACCTGGGCCTGGAGATCGGCCGCGAGCTGGACCGCGCGGCCGCCGACATCGCCGCCCGCGACCGCCTGACGACGCCGCTGCCGCCCGGCACCGCGCATCAGACCGCCGACCACCGGGCTCGGATCAACCGGATCTACGACCAGATCTACGCCCCGGTCATCGAGGCCGGCGCCCGACCCTACGAGTCCGCGTTCACCACCGCCGACCGCGTCTGGAACGTCACCCGCGAGACCCTGCTGCGCGAGGTCCACGAGCAGGAGATGGCCCGCCACGAGCTGCTGCGCCACCAGCCCACGATGACCAACCTGCTGGTGTCCGCCCTGATCGCCGGCCACTCGATGACCGCGATCAGCGCGGCGATCACCGCCTTCGGCGCCGACATCGGCGCCGAGATCCGCAGCCAGCTCGCCGCCCCCCAGCCGTTGATCCGCGCCCGCCGCGACCAGTGGCTCGCCATGGAGTCCCGCCTCGAAACCCGTCTCCACCATCACTTCCAAACCCTCAAACCCGATTTGGGTACGGCCGAAGAACCGCCCGCCCTCACGACGGAAACCGCCACCGAGCAGCTCCCCCTGACCACCGCGAGCTCAACCACCGTCTCTGCCGCTTCCGCCGCCACCACGGCTGCCGAACAGGCTGCTGCCGACGCAGTGAAGGCGACCGAGGAGGCCTTCCAAGCGGCGGTCAGAGCGCGGCGGGAGGACGCCGGTCGGCGGGTGACGACCGAGTTCGATCAGTTGGGAGCGGGTGATTCCGGGCTGCTGGAGCGGCTGCGGGACAACGTCGACACCCTCGGCCCGATGATCGACGAGATCGTCGAGGCGGGAATCGGACGGGCCGTCGAGCGCGCCCGGAGCAGCGAGTTCACCGAGCCTGCCACCGAGGCCGCGCTGGCCGAGATCGACGCGGCCGTCGACACCGTCGTCGGGGAGTTGCCGCGCCTGCTCGACCAGGCGGAGGGCCTGCTCCTCGAACGGGATCTGGCCGCCGCCGACATCAAGCGCCTGGCCGCCGACCGGGAGCTGCCGCCCGGTTCGCTCGACCGGATCATGGTCCAGCACGTCCGGGACCACCTGACCGCCTGGCTGGACCTGCACGGCGCCCACGCGACCGCCCTGACCTCCTCGATCGCCTCCCTGGCCGACGACCTCCTCCCGAAGCCGCCGAACGACCAGGCGACGGCCGGGCAGCCGACGCAGGGAATGCCGGCTCACGACGAGCAGGGCGCCCGGGACCAGGCTGACCGGGACCAGGCTGACCTGGACCAGGCTCACCAGGGTCAGGCCCACCAGGAGCAGCCCGGTGTGGCCGAGCAGCGCCTGGCCGCGGCCCTCGGCATCCTCGACCCGTGGGGCGGCGAAGCGGCCGAATGCGCCACCCGCGTGCTCACCGCCCTGGACGCGCTCGGTCTCGGCCCGGCCCGCCGGTCCCGCGACGACGGTGCGGGCAGCCGGGTCACCGATGTGATCGGTGAGCGGCTCGGCGGCCGGTTCCGCGACTCGTGGGCGAGCGCCCTGAGCGAGCTGCCGCCGGGCGCGGTGACCGCGGTCTGGCTCGACCCGCTCAACGACGACGCCCACCTGGTGCTGGTCCTGCGCCTCGACGACGGCGGCTACGCGCTGGTCGAGACCCTGGTCCAGGACGGCCCGGGCTATCGGGCCGGGCGGCTCGACGACCCGGCCGTGCTCGGCCGCGTCCGCCTGCCGCTCGACCTGGACGGCGCCGTCGCCCACGCTTCCCTGACCGATTCCGCCCAGCTCCCCGCCGAAGGGACAAAAGCCGACGGGACAAAAGCCGAAGGGACGAAAGCCGACGGGACCGAGCGGGCGGGGCTCGCGCCGGAGCGGAACGTGCGGGTGGACAGCCTGCTCGACCCGGGCGGTACCGCGCCCGGCATGCTCTCCAACCTGCGCCGCCCGGTGCGGATCGCGCTGAACGATCCGCTGGTCAACCCGGCCCTCGACGAGCACGAGGCCGAGCTGGGGCGCTGGCAGGACGAGGAGCTGCTGACCGGTGTCTCCGGTCTGCTCACCGGGCCGTTGGTGCGGGCGTCGGCGGCGGCCCACACCACCCTGTTCGAGCACGTCGCCGAGCACGTCGCGGGCACCCGGGTGCTGACCGTGGCCGAGTTCGAGGACGCGATGGCCGGGGTCGCCCAGCATCAGGCGATCCGGGGTCATCTGATGCGGGACCGGCATGCCCTGTTGCGGCGGCAGATCGCCGAGTGGGCGGCCGCGCTCGACGGCCGTACGCGAAAGCAGCAGTTTGATCTTGTTGTTGCGGCTGAGCTCGGTGCGCAGATCGAGACCCTCGCCCCGCACCGGGCCGGGATCGAGGCGGCCGCGCGGTTCGGGCGGGAGCGGGCCGGGCGGTTGCTGGCCGCGGACGGCACCGTGCCGCTGGTGTTGCCGGCCGAGTTGGTGGCGGTCGGCGGTCATGCCGCGGAGATCGCCGACGGTCTGGCCATCCTGGTCGACCGGGCCGGGATGCTGGCCGATTACGCCGACAGCACGCGCCGGGCCGAGCGGGTCGGCTGGGCGACGCTGCTGCGGCCGGACGGGGTGGCCGAATCGCCGAACGGGCGGCTGGTCGACGCGTTGCGGCAGGCCGCCGTGGCGCAGGGTGTGGTCGTGCCGCAGGCGACCCTGGACGTCTGGGACGAGCTGGCCGAGTCCGGGGTGCCGGTCGATCTGGCCGACGTGGCCGAGGAGTCCGGGGTGGTGATCTTCGCGGTCAGCCTGGGCCGCGGCGATGTTCTCACGGCCGACGACGTGGACGACGACACGATGGTGTTCGAGCCGGACGGCGCGGACGAGAACACGCCCGAGCTGATTCTGGCCCGGGTCGAGGACGGCCCGTGGCAGGCGCTCATGCCGTCGCCGCACCGCGCGCACGCCGAGGCCGCCTGGTATGTCGACCGCGGTGCCCTGGGCGAGTTCGCGGTCTCGGCGGCCGACTGGGCCGATCCGGCCCTGACGGCGCAGCGCACGGCGGCCGGGCTGGCCGGCCGCAACCTGGACGCGGCGGTCACGACCGGGGTCGAGGAGCAGATCCGGCACATCCTGTCGGGCGGCGACCGCAACGCCGCGGCGGGCGCCGAGCAGCAGCTCACCGACCTGCTCGACCACTGGGACCGGGTTCTCGCCGAGGGGGTCACGGTCGCGCTCGGCGGCCACCTGGTGTGGATCAAGCCGCGGCCCTCCGGGCTCGGCGTGCGCGAGCCGCAGCCGGCCCCGACCGGCCGGTACGGCGTCTCGTTCGCCTCGACCGCCGTCGACTCGGCGACCGAGCAGGGCAGCAGCCGCTCGCTCGTCGACCTCGGCGCCGAGCTGCTGTTCAACGCCACGGCCGGCGCGATGGCCCGGTTGATGCTGGCGTTTCCGAAGGTCAGGCTCTCCACCGAGCGCGGTCACGGGGCGGCCCAGGACCTGAAGGTGATCTCCGGCCGGAAGCTGTTCGCCACCAGTCTGACCGATTTCGCCGGTGACCTGCTCTTCGCCGTCAGCGTCGACGGGCAGGCCCCGATCGAGTTGACCGTCCCGCCGGCCGACGGTGATTTCGCCATCCGGTTCGCCACCCCGCACGTGACCGCCCAGCGCCGCCCGATCGCCGGGACCGCGCGGTCGGCTGCGCACCTGGTCCGCGACACCAGCGCCGGCGCCCGCGAGGTGATCAACGCGGTCGGGCTGGACGCCCTGGTCCGTGACGTGCACCGGAGCCTGCTCGGGGTCGAGGGGCTGTCGGTCGACGGCTCGGTGCGGATCGCGAAGCGGATGACCGCCGAGGTTCTCAACGAGCGGGCCGCCCGGAACCGCAGCATCGCCCTGCTCAGCAACGGTGTGGTGATGGACCCGATCGAGGAGGACGGGTTCTGGACCCAGCCGGTGATCCGGTTGCGGCCACAGCGGATGCAGTACCTGGCCGGCGCTTCCAATCCGGAGGTGACGATCCGCGACGACAAGGGCATCTTCCGCGGGGCGGCCCGCAGCCGGTCGGCCGGCGCCAGTGTCTCCGGCGCGATCGAGGTGCTGCCGCGCGGCATCAAGGCGGCCGCCGGGTCGATCGTCAGCGGCAACGTGTCGGTCACGGCCGGTCCGGAGGTGACCTGGAAGTCCGGCACCGACGGCAAGACCGATGTGAAGACCGGCAGCCACACCGTGCTGAACACGTCGGACCAGCAGCACCTGTACCGGACCGTCTTCGGCGGCGACGTCGAGTTCCTCGGGTCGAACCGGCCGATCGCCGACGTGCGCGGCGGCCGGGTCGAGGGCGAGCTGGGTGTCCTGCACCGGGACGCGGCCGCCTTCGAACGCCGGTACTTCGGGGAGGTGCTGCCGGTCGCGACGACGCCGCTGATCACGCTGCAGCCCGAGCCGGCCGTCACGCTGTCCGGCCCGCTCACCGGGCCGCAGCTGGACGCGCTGCTCGGCGGGCCCCTGCCGTTCGCCCCGCACCTGCGGCCGGGCATGACCGCGCCCCGGGCCGCGGTCGTCGGGGTGCCGTCGGTGCTGGCCGCCGGGCGCGGGCATGCCGAGGCGATGGAGACGAAGTGGCCCGGCATCGAGCGGGTGCTGCCCGGTGTCGAGATGATGCTGCGCGACGCGGTCGGGAACCGGGCCGGGGTGCCCGCCAAGGACTGGGCGCGAGCTCGGCAGGTGCTTGAGGCCGCGTACGGGAAAGGGGTCCTCGAAGCCGAACCGGACCGTCTGTGGGTCGGCGCGCAGGAGGACTTCACCATCGGCGGGCGCACGTACCACGTGGTCGTCACCGCCCACCCGGGCCAGGTCACCAACACCGGCATCCCGGACGTCGTCGTCTCCAACACCCGGGCCGTGCGCGGCCCGTCGGTCAAGGGCGGCAAGTCGGGCTCGATCTCGGCCGAGTTCGCGCCGAGCGGCCAGGTCCGCATCGGCAAGGGCCTGGGCCGTTTCGTGGCCGGTCCGCGCCTCTCCGGCGAGCAGGAGTGGGGCGCCGAGCAGTCGGTCAGCTCGTCGCTCAAGGAGTACATCCGCTCCGAGTTCGCGGTGGAGACGGCCGCCCGGGTGACGACCGTCGTCACCATCGCGGTCAGCGAGGGCGACCAGGCCCCGGTCGTCCGGCGGCTCGACGGCGACCCGGTCGAGCACGTGTCGGTGCCGCGGTTCTACCAGGCCCACACCGCGCCCGGCACCCTGGCCGCGACCCGGGTCGGCCCGGCCTTCCTGAACGGTGTGGTGCCGATTCCGCTCGCGGCGCACGGTGTCTCCGGGATCCGGCCGTTCTTCGGCAACCTGCCCGAACTGTCGGCGGCCGTGGCCGAACTGTGGGCCGAGGCCAACCACCTGCGGTCGAACCCGATGACCTGGCCCAAGCCGATCCGGCAGCTCGGCGAGGCCGGCGAGCTGTCGGCGGCGTTCGGTGACCTGACCGACGGGCGCGGCTGGTACGTGCCGCTCGGGCGCAACGGCAACACCGAGTCGGCCGCCGTGATCACCGCCGTGGTGCACGGCGCCCAGCGCAGCGCCACCACCGTCGACGGCGAGATCGAGAAGTACTCCCAGCAGGCCGGCAGCACCGGCCGCGGCAGTGACCGGACCCGGACGTTCGGGGCCGGCGGCAGCACCGGCGCGGTGTTCAGCTTCGGCGGCGGCGAGGAGGAGGACGACAGCTCCGGCACCCGTCTCGCCGGCACCGGCGGCGGGACGCGCGAGTGGTCGCGCGGCAGCGGCGAGAGCCACGACCAGGGCATGATCACCATCACCCGGGAGACGACGCGGGGCGCGCACTACCGGGCGTCGGTCGCGTTCGAGGTCCGGGTGATCAGCTGGCCGGCCGGGTCGACCCTCCGGCAGACGTTCCGGGCGGCCGCGCCGGCCACCGCGTCCCGGACCATCCGCCTGCGCGCCGACGACCAGATCAGCCTGCTCGTCGAGGACCGGCTGGCGACGCTGCTCGGGATGACCAACGCCGCCGCGCCGCCACCGGTCGTGGGCCGCATACTGATCGACCCGGACGTGGCCCGCGCGTTCACGCACGCCGAGCACATCCACGCCCCGGGCCTGCTCGACCAGATCGTGCGGCAGCTCAAGCTCTGGGACCTCGCCCCGAACGGGGTGGCCGGGACCGAGCGGTACGACCTGCTGCACGCCCAGCTGGCCGAGACGTTCCGCTCGCACCGCCTGGAGGTCGGCCAGTTCGACCTGTTCGGCTCCGGCCTGCTCGGCTGGTTCCCGATCCTCGACGGCCCGGTCACCGGCTACCTGACCGTCTCCGCGCGCGTCGTCAACCGGACCGTGACCGGCACCTTCGCCCGGCCCGGCCTGGACGGCACGTTCCGGGCCGAGGGGACCGAGGAGCACGCGCACGAGGTCAGCCGGGGCGGTGGCGGTGGCGGGTTCGGCCAGGGCCGGTTCCGGATGATCGGCGCGGACGGGGTCGGCGGCGGCGCCGCGCTGGCCGGGGGCGGCGGTTCGGGCCGGGAGGAGACGCACGGCAGCGCGACCACCACCAAGACGATCTACCGGCTGAACACCAAGAGCCGGCACATGACGGAGTTCACCGAGAACCTCCGCATCGAACTGACCATGGAACACACCACCGCGCCGCGCGATCTGATCCTGGCGGTGCGCGACGGCTACCGTACGGCCGTCGACCGGGTCCACGCGCTGATCGGGCACCGGGCCGCCCCGGCGACGGTGACCAGGCCGTTCACCGCCCACACGACCGGGACCATGCGGTCGGTCGTACCGACCTACCTGACCCGGGTGACCGGCGCCGCCGGACTGTTCGGGCTGCAGGCGGTCAGCCAGGTCGCGCCGGCCGTCGTCCCGCACGACCGGTGGCTGACCGCGCGGCAGCGGCAGACCGTCCGCACCCAGCCGTCGCTCAACCACGTCGTGCTCGAGGACACCACGGTGCAGCCGCTCACGCTGACCGCCGCCGCCGAGATCGCGCGGCTGATCGAACGGGTGCGGGAGCACACCGAGACGCCGGCCGAGCTCGGCGTGCGGGCGACCCGGGTGGCCAGTGAGTCGTTCCTGCGGCCGCGGTTCCTGGACCTGCTGCGGGGGGACGGGCACCGGATCGGGAACGAGACCGTCCGCGCCTACGTGACCGGAATCCATCAGGTCCACGACGGCGGGAACGCGGTGTCGGGGCGGTTCAAGTGGCGGTCGTACCAGCAGACCACCACCGCCCCCGAGGAGTCGGTCGGCCAGTTCAGCGGCTGGCACGGTTCCCTGACCGGGGACGGCGGCCACCCGATCCACAAGCCGCACGAGCCGGGCAAGCTGTACCTGAAGAAGGCCGGCGGCGGGGGCGGCTTCGCCCTGTCCGGCGACCGGGGGGCCGAGGTCGGCAGCGAGCTCAGCACGACCAACGAGCGCAACCACGAGAGCAGCGGCGACTACCGGTTCTACGCGGCCGACCTGACCGTCGTGGTCGAGGGCCCGAACGGGGCGATGGCGGTCGACGTGCCCCGCGGCCTGACCCTGCTCAGCCTGCGCGACGCCACCGCCATGACGCAGGCCGCGAACCTGCCCGCGGTGGCCGCCGGGCCGGTCGCCGCCGCCCAGCTGCCCCTCGCCCCGGCGACGGGGGAGCGGACCGCGTCCGGGCCGATCCTGCCGTGGCTGCGGTCGCTGCTGCCGGACCTGCCGCCGATGCCGCGCCTGACCGATCTCGTCCGCCTGGCCGCCGCCCCGGCCCCGGCCGCCGCGCCCGCCATCGAGATGACCCCGATCCGGTCCGGCTTCGCGGTCCCGCCCGAGCCGGCGATGACGTCACCGGCGCAGGAGACGGCCGGCCGCAGGGCGATCGCGGTCGGCGACGGCGACGACCTCGCCGCCGTGGCCCGGGCCGCCCAGCTGCCCGACGGCTGGACCGGCCTGGTCACCCACACCCGGGACGGGTGTCCGGTGCTCGGCGGCGACCGGGTCACCCCGGACACCTGGCTCGACCAGGCCCTGCCGCAGGCGGCCCGGAACGCCGCCCGGACCGGCAACAATCAGGGCCTGGTCCTGGCCGGCTGCGAGCTGAGCGACGCCGACACCGCGGCCATGTCCACCGCCCGGCGCACCCTGCAGCGCCTGGCCACCGAGAACCACGGGATCGCCCCGGCGGTGATCGCCAGCCGCGCCCCGGTCTGGGCCAGCCAGACCACCGGCGCGATGTTCAGCGGCCAGGCCACGGTCAGCGACCAGGGCCGGCTGCTGCCCGGCACGCCGGTCCCGTTCGAGCGGCTCACCCTGGGCCCGGACGGCGTCGAGCGGACGCTGCTGGGCGACGACGGCTGGCTCAGCACCCCGCCGCCCGGCGCCATGCGCGGCCCGTGGACGCAGCTCATGCTGGGCGTGCCCACCCTGCAGGCGCCGGCGACCCGCGCGCTGGTCGACCACCACCCGCTGCGCAACCCGTCGGCGGCCGAGCAGGCGACGATCCAGCGGTGGCGGGACGAGACCGTCCTCGACGGACTCAGCACCGCCCTGGCCGACGGGCCGGCCGCCGCGGTCGCGGGTGCGTACCGGGACCTGTTCGCCGCGGTGGCCGACCACGGCACGACCCCGCTGACCGGGGACCAGTTCCTGGACGCGGCCGAGCACGTCGCCCGGTACACCGAGATCGCCCGGCTGGTCGACGCCCACCCGAACTCGATGCTGCGCTACCACCTGGCCGAGTGGGCTGCCGGACGACCGGGCCGGACCACCGAGCAGCGGCACGACCTGATCGTGACGGCCGAGCTGGGCGCGGCGATCGAGGCCCTGGCCGGGCACGAGGCGGCCATCGACACGGTCGCCCGGCAGGCCCGCCAGGACGCCCGGGACCGGCTCGACGCGGACGGGAAACCGCCGGCCGTGCTGCCGGACGAACTGACCGCGGCCGCCGCCCACCCCGAGGAAGTGGGCCGGGCGCTGGCCGTGCTGTGGGATCGGGCCGAGTCGCTGACCTCGCTGGCCGAGGCGCTGCGGGAGGGCGTGCGCTTCTCCGACGGGATCCTGCTGCCCGCGCTGCCGACCGTCGCCACCGGACCGCAGGCCGGGCTCGTGGCCGCGCTGCGCCAGGCCGCGTACGAGCAGCAGGTCGAGTTGTCCGCCGACGTCGAACGGGCCTGGTCCGCCCTGGCCGGCGACCCGGCGGCCGGGGACGCCGACCTGACCGTGCTGGCGAACCAGGCCGGGGTCCTGATCGCCGCGGCCGACATCGGCGCGCACACCGTTGTCTCCACGAGCCAGGCCACCCCGTTGGTGACGTACCACGGCGCGGACACCGGTGCGCTGCTGCCGATCGTGCGGCACAACGGCGTGTGGCGGGCGCTGGTCGCGAACCCGGCCCGGCGGTCGGTCACCCGGATCGCCGAGGCGGCCTGGTACGCCGAACGCGGCGCGCTGGGTGAGTTCTCGGTCGCCGCGGCCGACTTCGCCAACCCGGCCGCGACCGCCGATCTGCTGGCCGAGGCCCTCGACGGGGCCACCCTGCCGGCGACGCTGCGGGACCCGGACGTCCGGCGGGCGTTCCGTCACGGCGTACGCGATGAGATCGAAAAAATTCTCGGCGGCGAGGGCCGGGCCACGGGCGGGAAGCCCGAGGAGGACCGGCGCACAGAACTGCAGGACTACTGGGAGAAGGTGCTGCACGAGGGGGTGACGGTGCCGATCGCCGGCCGCCTGGTCTGGATCAAGCCGCGGCCGGCCAACCTGGCCGTGCGGGACCCGCGCCCGCCGCGCCCGAAGCGCTACGGCGTCTCGTTCGCCTCCACCGCGATCGACACCGCCACCGAGCAGGGCGGCGAGCTCAGCCTGAGCGACGCCGCCGTCGAACTGCTGTTCAACTCGGCCCTCAGCCACGTGTCCCGGCTGCTGCTGGCCTTCCCCAAGATCGGGATCGGCACCAGCGCGAGCCACGGCGCCGGCGAGGACCTGAAGGTGATCTCCGGCCGGAAGCTCTTCGCGACCAGCCTCACCGAGTTCGCCGGCGATCTGGTCTTCGACGTCTCGGTCGACGGTGACCTGGTCGGCCGCCTGCCGGTGCCGCCGGACGCGGGCGACTTCGCGATCCGCTTCCCGACCCCGCACGTCGAGGCGCCGGTCCGGCCCGACTTCGGCGCGACCGCGGACGGCAGCGCGCAGATCCGCGACACCGGTACCGGCGGGCGGGAGGTGATCAACGCGGTTCAGCTGGGCGACCTGGTCCGCGCGGTCCACCGCAGCCTGGCCCTGGTCCCGAAGCTGACGCCGGCCCAGCGGGCGTCGATCGCCGAGCGGATGACCGAGGAGGTGCTCAACGAGCGGGCGTTCCGCAACCGGAGCATCGCCGTGCTCAGCAACGGCGTGGTGATGGACCCGATCGAGGCCGGCGGCGTGTGGATGCAGCCGCTGATCCGGATCCAGCCGGTGCGGATGCAGCACCTCGGCGGCGCCACCCCGGCCGTCACGATCCGCGACGACAAGGGCGTCCTCCGCGGGACGTCGCGCAGCGCCTCGGGCGGCCGGTCCCTGTCGGCCGGGTTCGACTTCCTGCCGCGCGGCCTGAAGACCTCGTCGCACTCGGTCGCGCGGGGCAACCTGTCGATCGGCCCGGAGGTCTCCTGGAAGTGGGGCACGGACAGCTCGGTCGACGTGAAGACCGGCAGCCACACGGTCCTCAACACCAGCGAAGATCAACATCTTTATCGTACGGAGTTCGCGGGCGAAGTCCGTTTCCACGCCGTCGGCGCCCCGGTCCGCGACATCCCGGCCGTGCCGGTCGAGGGCGAGCTGGGTGTCCTCGACCGTGACGTCGCCGGCTTCGAGCAGCGGCACTTCGGCCGGAAACTGACGACGACCGACACGGCGCTGATCACGCTGCCGCCCGAGCCCGGCGTCACGCTCTCCCGGGGGAAGGACGACGCCGAGCTGAACGCGCTGATCGGCCGGCCCCGGCGCCATGCCCCGCACCTGCGTCCGGGCGTGACCGAGGCGCGGGCCGCGGTGGCCGGGGTGCCGCCGGTGCTGGCCGCCGGGCGCGGGCACGCCGAGGCCATGGAGACGAAGTGGCCCGGCATCGAACGGGTCCTGCCCGCCGTCGAGGAGATGCTGCTGACGGCCCACGGGACCGAGGACATCCCCGGCAAGGACCGGGCCCGCATGCGGCAGCTGCTCGAGGCCGCGTACGGCAAGGGAGTCCTGGAGGCCGAACCGGACCGCCTGTGGATGGGCGCCCAGGAGGACTTCGTCATCGACGGCAGTACCTACCACGTGGTCGTCACCGCCCACCCGGGCGAGGTGACACCGAACCGGCTCGGCGACGAGTTCGTCTCCAACACCCGGGCCGTGCGCGGCCCGACCGTCGAGGCCGGTCTCTCCTCCGGCCGTGGCGAGAGCTTCGCCCCGAGCGGCCAGGCCCGGATCGGCCGCAACAGCGCCGCCCGCGGGGTCGTCGCGGTCCGGGCCGGCGGCGGTCACGAGCGCAGCCACGAGCAGTCGGTGACGGCGTCGCTGAAGGAGTACCTGCGCTCGGAGTTCACCGTCGCGCGCAGCGTACGGGTCCCGACCGTGATCACCATCGCGGTCAGCGCCGGCGACGGGCCGCCGGTGACCCGTGTGCTGGAGGGCGCGCCGATCACCGAGCACCTGTCCGTCCCGGCCTACTACGACAAGGTCACCGCCGGTCACGTCCGGGTCGAGCGGATAGCGGAGGGGAAGTGGGCCGGGCTGACCGGGAACCTGGTGCCCTTCGACCTGTTCGGCGTATATGGCATCCGGCCGTTCCTGGGCAACATGCCGGAGCTGTCGGCGGCCGTCGCCGAGCTGTGGGCCGAGGCGAACCACGTCCACTCGAACGCGATGACCTGGCCCAAGCCGATCCGGATGCTCGGCGAGGGCGGCGAGCTGGCCGCCGCGTTCGGCGAACTCACCGACGATCGCGGCTGGTACGTCCCGCTCGGCCGCAGCGGCGGCGTCGACTCGGCCGCCGTGATCAAGATGGTCGTGGTGAACGACCGGCGCAGCGACACCGACGTCGACGGCGAGATCGAGAAATACTCCCAGCACCTCGGCAACGCCGGCACCAAGGACGATTCCGGCTGGTCGGCCGGGTTCTCGATCGGCGCCGGCGGGGTGTTCAGCTCCACCGACCCGAAGGTGTCGGAGCCGGCTGACGACGACGACCAGGGCACCCGTGGGGCGTTCACCGGCGGGCACGCCCGGGACTGGAACTGGGGGAAGAGCCGCAGCGAGGAGCAGGGCTCGATCAACATCACCCGGGAGACGACCCGCGGCAGCCACTACCGGGCCGACGTCCGCTTCGAGGTCAAGGTGCTGTCCTGGCCGGACGGCCGCACCCGGACGAGCCGGACCATCCGGCTGCGCGCCGACGACGTGCTGTCGTTCCTGGCCGACCACCGGCTGGCGTCGGAGCTGAACCTGCACGACAGCCCGCGCCGGCCCGCCCCGAGCCGCAGCCGGACCCTGCTGCACGGCGACGTGACCCGTGCCCTCACCCACGTCGAGCACCTGAACGCGCCCGACGTGATGAACCAGATCTTGTCCACCCTCAAGCTGTGGGGCGTCACCCCGGCCGTGCCGCGCGGCCAGGAGGGGTACGACCTGCTGCACCACCAGCTGGCCGAGACGTTCCGCTCGCACCGCCTCGAAGCCGGCCACTTCGACCTGTTCGGCTCCGGCCTGCTCGGCTGGTTCCCGGTGCTCGAAGGCCCGAAGACCGGCTACCTGACCGTCGAGGCCAAGGTTGTGGGCCGCACGCCGAAGTCGGACTTCGCGCGTCCCGGCACCGACGCCACGTTCCGCGCCGAGGGCCTGGCCGAGCGCGCCGAGGAGAGCCGGTCCGGCAAGGAGTCGTCGTGGTTCCTGGGCGGCCGGTTCCGGCGCATCGGCCACGACGGGGTCGGCGGCGGGTTCGCCCCGGCGGTCAGCGGTGGCAGCGGCTCGGAGGTGAGCCACGGCGAGGCCACCACGACCAAGACGATCTACCGGCTGAACACCCGGAAAGCCTCGATGACCGAGTTCACCGAGGACCTGCGGATCGAGTTGGACATCCGGTTCACGCACGCGCCGCGCGGGCTGGTCGAGGCAGCCGGCAAGCTGTACCGGAACAGCCGGGAGGCGCTCGCCGCGCTCGTCGGCCAGGGCCCGGCGCCGGCCTCCACCATGGTCAGCCGGGTACGGGTAGGCGGTTCGGTGCGCTACATCGTGCCCGACTACCTGACCCGCCCCCTCGACAAGCCGGCGCCGCGGGCCGGGATGCGGCCGGTCACCGAACCGCTGGCGATCACCGCGCAGAACGGCGTCTGGCTGCGCCGGACCGCCCCGCCCGCCCTGCGCGGCCGGGAGTCGCACAACGCGGCGATCCTCGCCGACGAGACGTTCCAGCCGCTCACCCTGCCCGCCGCCGGCACCGTCGCCCGGCTGGTCGACCTGGTTCGGCACGGGCACTCCGGCCAGATGGCGGCCCGCCAGGTCGCGACCGGCCCGGCCCTGGCCGACCAGGAGACCCCGGCCGCGCTGGGCCTGCGGGCCACTCGCGCGGCCAGCGAGTCGACGCTGCGGCCGCGGACCCTCGACCTGCTGCGCCCGGACGGCCACCTGATCGGCGGCGACCGCGTCCGGATCCTGGTCAATCGCCTCCACCAGTTGCACGACGCCGACGGCGGGCCGGTGACCGCCAACTTCAAGTGGCGGGCCTACGAGCAGACCACCACCGCGCCGAAGGAGTCGTTCGGCGAGTCGAGCGGCTGGAACGCCGGGATCGGCGTCGACGGCGGCCACCCGATCCACCACGCCCGGGAGGTCGGCAACTTCACGCTCAAGAAGGCCGGCGCCGGTGGCGGCATCGAGGGCGGCCGGGAGTGGGGGCGCGAGTCCGGCAGCGAGCTGAGCACGACCAACGAGCGCAACTTCGAGAACAACGACAACTACCGGTTCTACTCGGCCGACGTGACCGTGCTGGTCGAGGGGGCCAGCGGGTTCTCGCTCGCGGTGGACGTACCGGGTGGGCTGACCATGCTCAGCCTGCAGGACGGCGCGCACTGGGATGCCGCGCTCGGGACGCCGCCCGTGGTGGCCGGTCCGGCCGCGCCGGTGACGATGCCGCTGACCGGGACGCCGGTGGAGACGGCGACCGGGCCGTTCTGGTCGCGGATCCGTAGCCTGCTGCCCGACCTTCCGGCCGCGCCGACGCTCAGCACGCTGGTGACGGCGGCGACGGCCGCGGCCACCACCCTGGCTCCCGGCACCGGGCTCGGGTCCGGCTCGAAGGCCGCACCGCCCGAAACGGAAATGTCGGAAATCACCAGTGGCGAGAAGCAGGAGCAGGAGTCGCAGAAACCGCCTGCCCTCGATCAGGAGGAGCGGGAGGCCTGGCCGATCCCGGCCGAGCTGACCGGACCGACCCGCCGGATCGAGGCCGGGAGCGGCGGCAACCTCACCTGCCTGCTGCGGTCCCTGGTCATCGCCGCCCCGGACGCGGTCAGCGCCCTGCTCGGCGCCGAGCACGCCCGCGCCCTGACCGACCTGGCCACGGTCCGCGCCCAGGCGATCGAACGGGTCGACGAGCCCGGCCCGCAGGTCGCCGCCCGCGGCGTGCCGGACCACCGCCTCCGGCAGCTCGACGCGGTCGTGCCGGCCCTGCGCGAGGCGATCGCCGCCCGCATCGCCGCCGACGACGCCCTGGGCGACCTGTTCTTCCAGACCATCGCCGACCGCGACGGCACGGCGGTCCCGCAGGTCCGCGCCCGGCTGGCCGCCGAGGTCCGTGCCTGGGACCTGACCCGGGACGCGAGCGACGAGTTCGTCCAGATGGCCGCGTTCGCGCTGGGCCGCCGGATCGTCGTGGCCCGCCTCGGCGCCGATCACCGCACCACGGCCGGTCTGGCCGCCGCCCCCGAGCGCTTCGGCGACTTCGAGGCGGCCACGACCGAGCCGATCGCGCTCTACCACGACCGGCACGGCATCGGTCACTACCAGGCCTGGCTGCCCTACACCCCCGACGGTCACCTGATTCCCGGCGCCTTCGGCGCATGGACCACGATTGACGTACGGCCTGAGCCCCCGTCCCCGATCGAGCGGGTCGCGGCCGCCGCGCGGCTTCCCGAGGGCTGGGCCGGCCTGTTCACGCACGCCCGCGACGGCCGGCCGATCGTCGGCGGCGAGCGCGTCCACCCCGACGAGTGGCTCGACGTGGCGCTGCCCGCCGTCGAGGAGCGCGCCGGTCAGTTCGGCGGCGCCGACGGCCTGGTCCTGGCCGGCTGCGAGCTGCTCGACGCGGACACCGACAGCCTGTCCGTGCCCCGCCGTGCCCTGGAGCGCCTGTCCGAAGGCGATCACACGATCGTCCCGACGGTGATCGCCACGACGGCCCCGATCTGGGTCAGTGAGACCACCGGCGCGATGTTCAGCGGCGAGGCCACCGTCGACGAGCAGGGCCACCTCGTGCCCGGCACCCCGGTCCCGTTCGAGCGGCTCACCCTGGACCCGCCGGTCGAGGGCGAGACGCGCCGCGGCATCACCCGGGTCCCGTTGCGCGAGGACGGCTGGCTGCTCCGGCCGGACGGCAACCTGGCCGGGCCGTGGACGCAGCTCATGCGCGGCCTGCCCACGCTCCTGCCCCGCCCGGCCGCCGAGGCACCCCGGCCCCTGGCGATCAACGATCCGCTGCTCAACCCGCCCGCCCCGGACGCCGCCCTGGTCCAGCGCTGGCGCGACGAGAACCTCCTGGACGGCCTGGCCACCGCGCTCGACGGTCCGGCCGTGGGCCAGGCCGGCGCGGTCCGGGCGGCGCTGTTCGCCGAGGTCCGCGACCACGCGGCCGGAACCACGACGCTGACCCCGGCCCAGTTCCTGGACGCCGCGGGGGCGGTCGCCGCGCACACCGAGATCCGCACCCTGATCGAGGCCGACCCGAACGCGGTGCTGCGCTACCAGCTCGCCGAGTGGGTCGCCGGGCTGGCCGCGCGCACTCCGGAACAGCGCCACGACCTGGTCGTCGCGGCCGAGCTGGGCCACGCCGTCGAGACCGTTTCCGGTCAGATCGCGGCGGTCCACGCGGCCGAGGCGCGCGGGCGGGTCGACGCGCAGGCGCTGCTCACGGCCGCCGGTGGCACGGTTCCGCGCGAGCTGCCCGAGCGGATCGCCCTCGCGGCCCGGCACGGCGACGACGTGGCCCAGGCCCTGGCCGTCCTGCTCGACCAGGCGCCGGCCCTGAACACCCTGGCCGCCGGGCTGCGGGGCGGGACCGGGGCGGTCGCGCCCGCGGTCACCCGCCCGGCGCGGGCCGCCTGGTACGTCGAGCGCGGCGCCCTCGGCGAGTTCGCGGTCGCCGCCGCCGAGTTCCGGGACCCGGCCGCCACCGCCGACGTCCTGGCCGAGGCGCTCGGCGCGGCCCCGCTCGGGGACGGTGTGGCACGGACAGCGCTGCTCACCGGCGTACGGGAAGAAATTGAAAAGATCTTGAAGGGTGGCGACGGGGCGTCCGAGGGGATGGCCGCGCTCCAGGACCACTGGGAGAAAGTCCTGGCCGAGGGCGTCACGGTGGCCGTGGCCGATCGTCTCGTGTGGATCAGGCCGCGCCCGGAGAGCCTGATCGTCCGCGACCCGCAGCCGGCCCGGTCCAGCCGGTTCGGCGTCTCGTTCGCGTCCACCGCGATCGACTCCGCGGCCGAGCAGGGCAGCTCCAAGGGCCTGGCCGACCTGGGCGTGGAGCTGCTGTTCAACTCGGCCCTGAGCCACCTGTCCCGGTTGCTGGTCTCCGCGCCGAAGGTCTCCGTGGGCACCAGCCGCGGGCACGGCGCGGGCGAGGACCTGAAGGTGATCTCCGGCCGGAAGCTCTTCGCGACCAGCCTCACCGAGTTCACCGGCCGCCTCGTGTTCGACGTCTCGATCGACGGCATCGCGACCGCGAGCCTGCGCGTGCCCGACGGCGCCGGCGACTTCGCGATCAAGTTCGCCACCCCGCACGTCGCCGCGCCCCGCGAACCCGACCTGACCGCCGCGGCCCAGGGTCCGGGAACGCACACCCGCGACACCGGCGTCGGCGCGCGCGAGGTGATCAACGCGGTCAAGCTGGGTGACCTGGTCCGCCGCGTGCACCGCAGCCTCGCCGCGACCGAGAGCCTGACCCCGGCCGCCCGGGCCACCATCGCCGCGCGGATGACCGCCGAGGTCCTCAACGAGCGGGCCGTCCGCAACCGCAGCATCGCCGTGCTCAGCAACGGCGTGGTGATGGACCCGATCGAGGTCGACGGCTTCTGGACCCAGCCGGTGATCCGGTTGCGCCCGGTCCGCATGCAGCACCTGACCGGTCCGGCCCACCCGCGCGTCACGATCCGCGACGACAAGGGCATCTTCCGCGGGACGTCGCAGAACCGGTCGGCCGGCACGTCGCTGTCGGCCGGGTTCGACTTCCTGCTCCGCGGCATCAAGGCCGACCCGGGCACGGTCGCGCGGGGCAACATCTCGGCCGGTCCCGAGTTGTCCTGGAAGTGGGACACCGACAGCGCCCTGTCCGTGAAGAGCGGCAGCCACACGGTTCTCAACACCACCGACGACCAGGAGCTTTATCGTACGGAGTTCGCCGGCGAGGTGACGTTCCTGGCGCCCACGAGTCCGATCCGGAACATCCGCAACGCCGCGGTCGAGGGGGAACTCGGCGTCCTCGCCCGCGACGCCGGCGACTTCGAACGCCGGTACTTCGGGCGGACCCTGCCGGCGACCGCGACCGCCCCGATCACCCTCCCGGCCGAGCCGGCGGTCCGGCTCTCCGACCCGCGGACCGACACCGAACTGGACGGGCTCGTCGGACGGCCCTGGCCGCTCGCCCCGCACCTGCGCACCGGGGTCACCCGGGCGCGCGACGGACAGCCACGGGTGCCGCTCGTGCTGGCCGCCGGGCGCGGGCACGCCGAGGCGATGGAGACGAAGTGGCCCGGCATCGAACGGGTGCTCCCCGGCGTCGAGATGATGCTGCGCGAGGCCGTCGGGACGCGCGAAGGGGTGCCGGCCAGGGACTGGGCGCGGGTCCGGCAGGTGCTCGAGGCCGCGTACGGCAAGGGGGTCCTCGAAGCTGAACCGGACCGTCTGTGGGTCGGCGCGCAGGAGGACTTCGTCATCGGCGGGCGCACCTACCACGTGGTCGTCACCGCCCACCCCGGTCACGTCGTCGCCAACGACGACCCGGACCCGTTCACGTCCAACACCCGGGCCGTGCGCGGACCGGCCGTCGAAGCCGGGAAGTCGAGCTCGTGGGCGGCCGGGTTCGCGCCCAGCGGCCAGCTGCGGCTGGGTGACGAGGGCTTCAAGGCGATCGGCGCCGCCCGTATCGGCGGGGAGCGGGAGAGCGGCCACGAGCAGTCCGTGACCGCGTCGCTCAAGCAGTACATCCGCTCCGAGTTCGAGGTGGGCCACAGCGTACGGGTGCGGACCGCCGTCACCATCGCGGTCAGCGAGGAGGAGGGCGCACCGGTCGTCCGCGAGCTGCTCGGGGCGCCGATCACCGAGCACCTGGCCGTGCCGGCGTACTACGAGCACTTCACCGCCCGGGCGAGCCGGATCGACCCGGCGACCGTGGTCACCACGCCGGCGACGTGGAGCGACCTCTACGCCGACCGGATCCGCTTCGACCAGAAGGGCGTCTCCGGGATCCGGCCGTTCTTCGGCAACATGCCCGAGCTGTCGGCGGCCGTGGCCCGGCTCTGGGGCGTGGCCCACGCCCGGCAGCCCAACCCGATGACCTGGCCGAAACAGATCAGGATGCTGGGCGAGGCCGGGGAGCTGGCGGCGGCGTTCGGGGACCTGACCGACCCGCGCGGCTGGTGGGTGCCGCTGGGGCGGCGCGGGGACACGGAGTCGGCCGCGGTGATCAAGATGGTCGTGGTGGACCCGGAACGCAGCCGGACCGGGACCGACGGGGAGATCGAGAAGTACTCGCAGCACGCCGGGAGCGCCGGGACCAAGGACGAGGTGGCGTGGTCGGGCGGCGTCTCCGCCGGTGGCGGCGGCATGTTCAGCTCGTCCACCGAGGGACATGCCGATGACGACGACAGCGGCACGCGCGGGGCGATCACCGGCGGGCGGACCTGGGAGTGGACCAAGGGCGACAGCCGGAGCGACGAGCGCGGGATGATCAACATCACCCGGGAGACCAGCCGGGGCGGGCACTACCGGGCGAGCGTCGCGTTCGAGGTCCGGGTCGTCAGCTGGACGACCGGGTCGACGATGCAGCAGGTGCTCGGCCGGGAACGGCCGGCCCGGTGGAGCCCCAAGGTGCGGCTGCGGGTCGACGGCGGGCTGTCGTTCCTGGCCGAGAACCGGCTCGCGTCGCTGCTGCGGCTGCCCGGCCGGTCGCCCGCGCCGGGGCCCCGGATCACCCGGACCCTGCTCGACCCGGATCTGTCCCGGGCGTTCACGCACGTCGAACGCATCCAGGCGCCCGAGGTGATGGACCGGATCGTGCGGCAGCTCAAGATGTGGCGGATCACCCCGACGGTTCCGGCCGGCACCGAGGCGTACGACCTGCTGCACGCCCAGATCGCCGAGACGTTCCGCGACCAGCGCTTGGAGATCGGCCACTTCGACCTGTTCGGCTCCGGGCTGCTCGGCTGGTTCCCGGTGCTGACCGGGCCGGTCACCGGCTACCTGACCGTCCAGGCCAAGGTCGTGGACCGGCGGCCGACCGGCGACTTCCCGCGGCCCGGCGCGGACGCGACGTTCCGCGCGGAGGGCACCACCGAGGCGACCGAGGAGAGCAGCAGCGGATTCAGCAGCGGCGGCTTCGTCGGCGGGCGGGTCCGGCGGATCAACCACGAGGGCATCGGCGGCGGCGTGGCCCCGGCGGCCGGCTGGGGTGACGGCACCGAGGAGGTGCACGGCGAGGCGACGACGACCAAGAAGATCTACCGGCTGAACACCAAGTCCGGGCACATGACCGAATTCACCGAGGACGTGACGGTCGCGCTGGAGATGCGGTTCACCACGGCGCCGCGGGAATTCCTCGAAACGATCCTGAGCACGTACCGGACCGTCCGGGACCGGATCATCGCGACCGCCGAGCACGCGGCCCGGACGGCCTCGGCGACCCGGGTGCACCGAGACCCGGCGGTGCCCGGGACCGTCCGGTACGTCGTGCCGACCTACCTGACCAAGCCGGCCGGCGCCTTCCTGGCCGACAGCATGCCGCTGGTCGCGCGGGCGCCCGGGGCGTCGGTCCTCGACCGGCCCGGCGCCTGGCTGCGGCGGTCCGAGGTGGCCGCGCTCGCGGACCAGCCGTCGCTGAACGCGGTGATCACCGGGGACGATTCGTTCCAGCCGCTGACGCTGCCGGCCGCCGACGAGATCGCGCGCCTGGTCAACCTGGTCCGGCATCCGCACTCCGGGCAGATGGCGGCCCGGGCCGTGGCCGACGGGCCGACCCTGGCCGAACGGGAGTCGCCGGCCGATCCGGGACTGCTCGTCAGCCGGGCCGCAAGCGAATCCGTGCTGCGGCCGCGCGCCCTCGACCTGCTGAAACCGGGCGGCTACCAAGTCGGCGGGGCGACCGTGCGGGCGTACGTGACCGGGATCCGGCTGCTGCACGGGCCCGATCGGGCGCCGGTCACCGGACGGTTCAAGTGGCGGGCGTACGAGCAGACGACCACCGCCCCCAAGGAGTCGTCGGCCGAGTTCAGCGGCTTCGGGGTGGACGTCTCCGGGGACGGCGGACATCCCGTACACAAGGATGTCGAGATCGGAAAGCTCACACTGAAGAAGGCCGGAGGCGGGGGCGGGCTCGAATACGGCCGGGACGAGGGGCGCGAGCACGGCAGTGAACTGAGCACGACCATCGAACGCAACAACGAGGTCAGCTCGAACTACCGGTTCCACGCGCTCGACCTGCGCATCGTCGTCGACAAGGGCGGGGCGGCGGTGGCCTCCGACGTCACGGCCGGGCTGACCATGGTGAGCCTGCGGGACCGGGCGGCGCTCGGAGAAGCGATCCAGGCGGCCCGGCGGCCGGTCTTCGGACCGGCGCAGCGGGAACGGATGCCCCTCGCCGAGACCGAGGTGGAGAGTGCGGTCGGGCCGCTGTGGGCCCGGATCCGGGGGATGCTGCCGGACCTGCCCGCGCTGCCGACCCTGGGCACGCTGATGGCGGCGGCCGCTGCACCCCTGGCTCCGCCCATCGAGATGACCACGATCCCCGGGGTCGAGGACGTCGTTGCCGTGATGCGGCTTCCCGAGGGGTACTCCGGGGTCGCGACACACGCCCGGCAGGGTGTTCCGATCGCGGGGGACCAGCCGGCCGATCCGGAGACCTGGGCCGGCGCCCTCGTCGAGCAGGCCACCGGCACCGCGGACGGGATGGTCCTGGTCGGGTGCGAACTCGACCGGCCGGACAGCTCCGGAGTCTCGGTCGCGGAGCGGGTGCTGCGCCGTCTCGCCGCCGGGCCGCACCCCGTGGAGCCGGCGGTCATCGCCAGCGCGGCGCCGGTGTGGGCGAGCGTCACGACCGGGGCGGTGTTCAGCGGGACGGCGACCGTGGCCTCGGACGGGACGCTGATTCCTGGGAAGGCCGAGCCGTTCCAACGGCTGATTTTGGAAGAAGATCGAGTTCGGCGTACGCCGTTCGGCGACGGATGGCTGACCGGGGCGGCCGTCCAGGGGCCGTGGGTGCGGCTGATGCACCCGCCCGTCGCCGGCGATCACCTCGACATGACGCCGGCGCCGGACGGGATGCTCGACGACCTGCTGCAAGAAGCGGCCCGGACGGGTGTGCCGGCCGAGCGGCAGACCGTGCTCGGGCCGGACGAGGCCTGGCCGCGCGTCCGTCCCCCGGCGGCCGGCTCTCCGCGGGCCGCCGGACCGTGGACCCCGACTCGCCCGCACACACCGACGGCCCCGTCGCCCGCGTCGGGTGGGGCGCAGCCGTCTCCTCCGGACGGGGAGACCAGCCCCGACGGGCGGAGGCAGCGCGGCGGGCGGCACGCTGCGTGGCACAAGACTCAACCGTGGTTCGCCGGGGAGTCCGGCAACGAAGGGAGTAAACGGTGACCGATTCCTGGCACGGACTGCTGCTGGCCCTGGCCGGCGTGGCCCCCGACACCGACCTGGCCGCGGCGCGGGCCGCGCTGGCCGGCCCGGACGGCCACCCGCACGGCGACGACGGCGCCCTGGCCGCTCTGGAGGTGCTGCACTCGGTACCGGCGATCGGCTCCGTCCTGACCACCGCCGACCTGGCCGCGGCAGCCGTCCTGGCCGGCCGCCAAGGCCCGGCGGCCGCCGCCACGGCCCTGTCCACGGTCGGCCTGAAAGCCTCGGACCACACCTGGCAGCCCCTCGGCCCCCGCGGCGACCTGACCGGAACCGATCACCCCGACCCGATCGTCCAGCACCTGCGCACCCAGCCCGGCGTCCTCGGCGTGTGGGGCGCCCTGCGTGGCCCGTCCGAGGATCCTGTCTTCCTGGTCGAGGTCGCGGCCGACCCGGCCGCCGTGCGGATCCCGGACTCGGCGGACCCGGCGCCGGTCGAGGTGTTCCGATCCGGGACACAGCTGCCGGACTATCACCGGGCGGCCCTCGGCGGCGCGGCCCTGCTCTGGGCGGCCGAGACGACCGCACCCGAGCTGGTGCCGGTCTTCGACGGCGTCGACGAGGCGGGCGGCCCGAGGTTCGACCCGGACCATCCGATGCTGGACGAGGCCGAACGCGCGGGTGTCGCGGCCTACCTCGACCAGGCCGATCCGGTGCTGCTGACCACCGCCACCATGGCCGACGTGGTCGAACCGTCCCGGGGCGAGGTCGTCCCGCTGACCTACCGCACCGACGGCCGTTTCGTCTGGCCGGACGCCGCCGCGTATTACGCCCGCGAGCACGGCCTCGCCCCCTTCGGCCCGCTGCTCGCCGCGATCCGCTCAGCCGACTACCGTCCGCCCGCAACCCCCACCGTCACCCGTTTCCGCGCGGAGGCCACCCTCTTCTCCCGCTGACCCCACCTGCGCCGGCCCGCCGGCTGAGTCTGCTTGCGGAAGTTTTTCGCTGGGGCTGTCACATTCGCAGGCGCTGGTCAGTCCATATGTCGAAACCGAACTGCTGGAGAGGTGGACGACATGCGGGTGGCGGTGGCCGGTGGCACCGGTTGGCTGGGCAAGCTGGTGGTGACGGCGGCGACGGACGCCGGGCATGAGGTCGTGGTGATCTCGCGGGCGCGGGGCGTGGATCTGACCACGGGCACCGGCCTGGACGAGGCGCTGCGCGGCGTCGACGTGGTGATCGACGTGTCGAACATCGAGACGGTGAGTGGCGCGAAGGCGGCCGCGTTCTTCGAGACCGTCACCCGGAATCTGCAGGCAGCCGAGGTGCGGGCCGGGGTCAAGCACCACGTGCTCGTGTCGATCATCGGGATCGATCGGGTGGAGTGGGGTTACTACCAGGCGAAACTCAACCAGGAGAAGGTGGCCCTGGCCGGTCCGGTGCCGACGACGGTGTTGCGGGCGGCGCAGTTCCACGAGTTCGCGCTGCAGTCGCTGACCCGGTTCGGCGGTCCGGTCGCGCTGGTGCCGGCGATGCTGAGCCAGCCGGTCGCCGCCCGCGAGGTCGCCGTGGAACTGGTCCGCCTGGCCGAGGGCGAACCCCGCGGCCAGGCCCCGGAGCTCGCCGGCCCGGAACCGCTGCAGATGGCCGACCTGGTTCGCAAGGTCGCCCGGCAGCATGGCCCGCGCAAGTGGGTGCTGAGCTTCCCCCTGCCCGGCAAGGCCGGCAAAGCAATGAAGTCCGGCGGTGCCCTCCCCGCCGGCCCGGGCCTGCGCGGCACCCAGACCTTCGACGAGTGGCTGGCCAACCTCCGATGACCCCGAACGCGAGCACCCCGGCCACCGCGAGCACCCCGGCCACCGCGAGCACCCCGGCCTCCGCGAGCACCCCGGCCTCCGCGAGCACCCCGGCGAAGACGGTCGCGGCATCGATCCTGGCGCTGAACGCCGCTCTGGTCGGCGTCTGGGCCGGCGCTTTCCCCCTCTCGTTCTACCGCGACTTCCCCTGGCCGGGCGCCCACTGGGTCTCAGCGCTCGGCCCCTACAACGAACACCTGGTCCGCGACGTCGGGGGCCTCTACCTCGCCCTGCTCGTCCTCTCGGTCGCCACCCTGCGCCGCCCGGCCCTGCGGACCACCACCGGGGGCGCCTGGCTGATCTTCAGCGTGGAGCACTTCCTGTGGCACGCCTTCCACCTGGACGTCTTCCCCCGCTTTCACCAGGTCGCGAGCTTGGCGGCCCTGTCCCTGCCGCTGCTGCTCGCCGTGCTGTTGCTGATCCCCGCCCGCGCCGCCGCACCGGCAGCCCGGGACACCTGACCGTGGGCGGTCGCTCGGGACCGCCCACGAACATGGCCACCACCAGCGCGAACAGCTTGGTGACAACGACCGCCAGCAGGACCGAGACCAGGAGATTCAGCATGCCCCTATTCTCGGGCGGGGGTACGACAAGAATCGCTCACGATCGAAGCGCGGGCATCGCCGAGGCGAGCATCACACGCCAGTCCGGCAGCGGGTCCACCCCGGTCCCGGCCCAGCGGTCGTGACCGAGCACGCTGTAGGCCGGGCGTCGCGCCGGCCGCACGAAACGGTCGCTGGTCGTCGCCCGTACGCGCAAAGGGTCTAATCCGGCCTCGGCGAACACCGCCCGGGCCAGCCCGAACCACGTCGTCGAGCCCGCGGCGGTGCCGTGGTAGATCCCGGGCGCGGCCGACGACCGCCCCAGCGCCACCAGCTGTTGAGCGAGGGCGAAGGACCAGGTCGGCGGCCCTTCCTGATCGTCCACGACGTCGAGCGTGTCGCGTTCGGCGGCGAGCCGGAGCATGGTCCGGACGAAGTTCGGCCCGTGTTCGCCGTACAACCAGGCCGTTCTGACCACGAAGCCACCCGCCGCCAGCACAGCTTCCTCGCCCACCGCCTTGCTGCGGCCGTAGGCGTTGAGCGGCGCCCGCGCCGCGTCCTCGGCGATCGGCGAGCGCGCGTTCCCGTCGAAGACGTAGTCGGTGGAGACGTGGATGAGCCGTTTCCCGGCGGCGAGGGCGAGGTTGCGCACGCCCTCCCCGTTGATCGCGGTCGCGGCGTCCTCCGCGGTTTCCGCACCGTCGACGTCGGTCCAGGCGGCCGCGTTGATCACGACGTCGACGCCCTCAACAGCGTCCCGAACGGCCGCAAGATCGAGAATGTCCAGGTCATCACGGGTCGCCGCGACAAAAGAGGAAGCCTCGACGGAAGAGGAAGCCTCAACGGAAGAGGGCGCCGCGGTGGAAGAAGGATCGGACAGGACCGTCTGCAGGTCACGGCCGAGCATCCCGCCCGCGCCGGTCACGAGCCAGCGCATCAGAGCCCGGCCCGTTCCTTGAGCGGCTCCCACCAGGCCCGGTTCTCCCGATACCAGGTCACGGTGTCGGCCAGTCCCTGCTCCAGGGTGACCTGCGGCTCGTACCCCAACTCGTTTTTGATCTTGGAAATGTCGAGGGAGTAGCGCCGGTCGTGCCCCTTGCGGTCCTGGACCGGGGTGACCATGTCCCAGCTCGCGCCGCACGCCTCCAGCAGCCGCCCGGTCAGGTCGCGGTTGCTCAGCTCGGTGCCGCCGCCGATGTTGTAGACCTCGCCCGACCGGCCCTTCTCGAGCGCGAGCTGGATCCCGCGGACGTGGTCGGTGACGTGCAGCCAGTCGCGGATGTTTCCGCCGTCGCCGTAGAGCGGCACCGGCTTGCCGTCGAGCAGATTGGTCACGAAGAGCGGGATGACCTTTTCCGGGAACTGGTGCGTGCCGTAGTTGTTCGAGCAGCGGGTGACCACGACGTCCATGCCGTGGGTCCGGTGCGCGGCCAGGGCCAGAAGATCAGAAGAGGCCTTCGAGGCGGCGTACGGCGAATTCGGCGCCAGCGGCCACGTCTCCGTCCACGATCCCTCCTCGATCGACCCGTACACCTCGTCGGTCGAGACGTGCAGGAAGCGCCCGATCCCGGCCTCCCGCGCGGCGTCGAGCAGCACCTGTGTGCCGAGCACATTGGTCGTCACGAACGGCACGGCGCCGCTGATCGAACGGTCCACGTGGGACTCGGCGGCGAAGTGGACGATCGCGTCGTGGCCGGGCAGCAGGTCGCGCAGCAGGCCCGCGTCGCCGATGTCGCCGTGCACGAACTTCAGTCGGGAATCCGTCACCGGCACATTTGCCCGGCTGCCGGAATAGGACAACAGGTCCAGGACGGTCACGGACGCGCCGGTCATCCCGGCGAATTCATCCTTTAGGATGGCACGGACATAGGCCGAACCGATGAAACCGGCGCCCCCGGTCACGAGAATCTGCACAGCGGGCGAGTGTACTACCGCCTCCACTGTGCTTAGTCTTCGTCGGTGCGCGGAATTCTCCTGGCCGGTGGCACCGGCTCCCGGCTGTGGCCGATCACCATGGCCATGTCGAAACAGTTAATGCCAATTTTTGACAAACCGATGGTGTACTACCCGTTGACCACCCTGGTCTCCGCCGGAATTCGCGAGATCCTGGTCATCACCACGCCCGAGGATCAACCGCATTTTGAGCGCCTGCTCGGTGACGGCCGCCGATTCGGTCTGTCCCTTTCTTATGCCGAACAACCGAAACCGGACGGGATCGCCCAGGCGTTCCGTATCGGCGCTGATTTCATCGGCGACGAGCCGGTTGCGCTGATTCTCGGCGACAACATCTTTCACGGTGTGGGTCTCGGCCGGCAGCTGGCCCGCTTCGACCGCCCGGCCGGCGGGCGGGTCTTCGCCTACCCGGTCGCCGACCCCGAGCGGTATGGCGTGGTGGAGTTCGACGATGCCGGCCACGTGCTGTCGATCGAGGAGAAACCCGAGAAGCCCAAGTCGACGTACGTCGTTCCGGGCCTCTACTTCTACGATGCCGACGTGGTGGAGATCGCGAACGGGCTGGCGCCCAGTGCGCGCGGCGAGCTGGAGATCACCGCGGTCAACGAGGAGTACCGGCGCCGCGGCAAGCTCGACGTGACCGTGCTCGACCGGGGCACGGTGTGGCTGGACACCGGCACGTTCCAGTCGATGGTGCAGGCCTCGGAGTACGTACGGGTGATCGAGGAGCGCCAGGGCCTCAAGATCGGCTGTGTCGAGGAGGCCGCGTGGCGGCTCGGGTTCATCTCCGACGAGCAGCTGCGTGAGCTGGCCGGCCCGTTGCTGAAGAGCGGGTACGGCGTCTACCTGGAGCGCCTGCTGGACTCCGGCAAGTACGGGGGAGTGCTGTGAAGATCCGCCCGCTGAGCATCGAGGGCGCGTGGGAGATCACCCCCGTGCAGTACGGCGACGACCGCGGCACCTTCCTGGAGTGGTACCGCTTCGACCACCTGGCCGCCGTCGTCGGGCATCCGCTCGATCTGGCCCAGGCCAACCTCTCCACCTCGGCCGCGGGCGTGGTGCGCGGCGTCCACTTCGCCGACGTGCCGCCCGGGCAGGCCAAATACGTGACATGTGTCTCGGGCGCGGTTCTCGACGTGATCGTGGACATCCGGGCCGGCTCGCCGACGTTCGGGCAGTGGGAGGCGGTGCGGCTGGACGACACCGACCGGCGGGCCGTCTACCTCGGTGAGGGGCTCGGGCACGCGTTCTGCTCGCTGACCGAGGGGGCCGTGGTGACCTACCTCTGCTCGGCGACGTACCGGCCGGGCCACGAGCACGGTGTGCACCCGCTCGACCCCGAGCTGGGCATCAGCTGGCCGGTCGCCACGCCGCTGCTGTCGCCCAAGGATGCCGCCGCGCCGTCGCTGTCCGAGGCCCTTGCGGCCGGGCTGCTCCCGCGGTATGACACGTGCCGTGACTACCTGGAAACAATGCGTCGAGATGACGACAGTCAATCATTCGCCGCAGGCGATTGACCTGCGTAGATCACCGTAGTATGGCTGTCAGTTCCGAACTGGACGGACGCCTTTGAGCCTCAGCCGAACCGCCAATCGCGGCGGCCGGAAGGGTGTAGCGCGGAACGGCCACGGTTCGGAAGTCTGTCTCATGTGTCCGGTGGGTTGCTCGTATGTGATCGGCCCATCACTCTAAGCTGTGCGTGAAGCCGAACGAGTGCTTCGGCGCCTGATGGATCCGGCTTGTCCGGATTCCCACTAATTATTGGTAATGGATTGACCGCAGCCAATGGGGGCAGAGGCGTGCAGACAATCGAGTCGCTGGCCACCGTCGACCTGAGCGACAGAGCGCTCGGCATCCGGCGGGGCAAACGAGCCGGCGAGACCCGGGCCGGCTGGCAGAACCGGTATGCCCGGATGCTGTACCTGATCGACCTCGTCGTCGGGCTCGGCGCCGCGTGCTGGGCGCTGGTCCTGCGGTTCGGGCCGGACGGTGACGAGCCCAACATGAGGGGCTACGTCCTGCTGACGGCGCTCCTGCCGATCGCCTGGGTGATCTGCCTGTCGGCCAACCGGGCCTACGAGCCGCGCCACCTGTTCGTCGGCACCGACGAGTACGCCCGGGTGTTCCGCTCCGGCGTGGCGCTCACCGCAGTCCTGGCCATCTTCTCGTTCGCGTTCGACCTGCGCCTGGCCCGCGGCTACGTCAGCATCGCGCTGCCGCTGGCCATCGCCGTCGACCTGGGCGCCCGCTACCTGTACCGGCAGCGGCTGCACCGCTCCTGGGGCCGTGGCAACCGCCTGCACCGGGTCCTGCTGGTCGGCCACGAGCAGGCGGTCTCGGACATGACCCGCCGGCTGCGCCGCGAGCGCTACCACGGCCTGGGCGTGATCGGCGCCGTGCTGCCGGCCGCGCCGACCCCGAAGACGTTCGCCGCCGGCATGCCGCCGGTCTACGGCACCTTCGACAAGGTCGACTCGGCCGTGACCCGGGCCGACGCCGACACGGTGATCGTGCTGGCCTGCCCGGAGATCGACGGCCCCGCCCTGCGCCGGCTCGCCTGGCAGCTGGAACGCGAGGAGATCGACCTGATCGTGGCCAGCACGCTGGTCGACGTGGCCGGCGACCGCACCACCATCCGCCCGGTCGACGGCCTGCCGATGCTGCACGTCGAGCACCCGAAGCTCAAGGGCAGCGCCCGCTTCTTCAAGGCCACCTTCGACCGGGTCGGCGCGATCGTGCTGCTCGCCCTGCTCTCGCCGATCCTGCTGGTCGTCTCCGCCCTGGTGATGTGGGGCAAGGGCGGCCGCGGCCCGGCGATCTTCAAGCAGGAGCGCGTCGGCAAGGACGGCCGCACGTTCATGCTCTACAAGTTCCGCACCATGGTGGTCGACGCCGAGGAGCGACTGGCCGAGCTGCAGGCGCTCAACGAGCACGACGGCGAACTGTTCAAGATCAAGCAGGATCCGCGGATCACCCCGATCGGCCAATGGCTGCGCCGCTTCTCGGTGGACGAGCTGCCCCAGCTGTTCAACGTGGTCAAGGGTGACATGTCGCTCGTCGGCCCGCGCCCGCCGCTGGCCCGCGAGGTGGCCGGGTACCCGTCGGACATGCTGCGCCGGCTCGTCGTCAAGCCCGGCCTGACCGGCCTGTGGCAGGTGTCCGGCCGCTCCGATCTGTCCTGGGAGGAGTCGATCCGGCTCGACCTCAGCTATGTGGAGAACTGGTCGCTCGCCATGGACCTGGCCATTCTGGCCCGCACGGTGAGCGCGGTGATCCGCAGCTCAGGAGCCTACTGACGCGCTGAACGCCAAAGCCCGGCTCCCGTTACGGGAGCCGGGCTTCTTCGGCTTGTACGGGCCCTCAGGCGGCCTCGGAGACCGCCTGCCGTAGATCGGTCGGACGCAGCCGTCCGGGAGCGGCCAGATAGGCCAGGAGCACGTCCGCGATCCGGGTGCCGGCGTGGCCGTCCCAGAGCGCCGGCGACCGCTTGGCCGGAGGTTCGACCAGGACCCGGAGCGCGGTCCCGATGATGCGCTCCGGGTCCCGTCCGACGAGGATGTTGGTGCCCTCGGTCAGGGTGATGGGACGCTCGGTGGAGTCCCGCATGGTCAGGCATGGCACCCCGAGCGCGGTCGTCTCCTCCTGCACCCCGCCGGAGTCGGTCAGCACCAGCCGGGCCGACGCCTGCAGGGCGATGAAGTCGAGATAACCGGCCGGCGGCACCAGGCGGATGCCGTCGGGCAGCCCGGCCTCCTCCAGCCGGGCCGCGGTCCGCGGATGCACCGGCAGGATGACCGGCAGCTGCCGGGCCACCTCGGCGAGCGCCTTCAGCAGACCGGCCAGCATGCCGCTGTCGTCCACGTTGGCCGGCCGGTGCAGGGTGGCCAGGGCGTACCCGCCCGGGGTCAGGCCGTAGCGGTGCAGCACGTCGGAGGCGAGCGCGCGGTCGAGGTTCGCGAACAGCGTGTCGATCATGACGTTGCCGGCCAGGTGGATCTGGTCCTCGTGGTAGCCCTCGGCCCGCAGGTTGTCCACGCCGTCCGGCGACGGCGCGAACAGCAGATCGCTGAGCCGGTCGGTGGCGACCCGGTTGACCTCCTCGGGCATGCTCCAGTCCCGGCTGCGCAGCCCGGACTCCACGTGCGCGACCGGCACCCCGGCCTTGGCCGCGACGAGGGCGCAGGCCAGCGTCGAGGTGACGTCGCCGACGACCACCACGGCGTCCGGCCGCAGCTCGGTGACGAGCGGCTCGAACGCGAGCATCACCCGCGCGGTCTGCTCGGCGTGGCTGCCCGACCCGGTGCCGAGGTGGCGGTCCGGCTGGCGCAGTCCCAGGTCGGCGAAGAACACGTCGTTCATCGCGGCGTCGTAGTGCTGGCCGGTGTGCACCAGCACCACCTCGGCGCCGCGCTGCTCGAGCGCGTCCATCACCGGCTTGACCTTCATGAAGTTGGGCCGGGCGCCGGCCACACAGATGATCCGGGGCACGGTCAGATCACCTCGACCGTGGGCCCGGTGGCCAGCCGGCGCCGGGTGTCCAGCACGTAGTTGGCCTCGCGGGCGAGCAGGTCGTAGTCGAACTCGTCGTGGTCGGCGAGCAGCACCACCGCGTCGGCCGAGCGCACCTCGTCGGCGTCGGCCGTGACCATGGTCAGATCGGGCGCCCCGTGCACCGCCTCGACGACGTGCGGGTCAGCGACCCGGACCTCGGCGCCCATCTGGTTGAGCAGCTGCACCACGCGCACCGCGGGCGACTCCCGGGCGTCGCCGGTGTTCTTCTTGTACGCCAGCCCGAGCAGCAGGATCCGGCTCCCCGAGACGGAACGCTGCCGGCGGTTGAGCGCGTCGATGAGCCGGCGTACGACGTAGTCGGGCATGTGGTTGTTGATGTCGTTGGCCAGGTCGACGAAGCGGAAGCTCTGGCCGAGCGCCCGCTGCACCCGCCAGGACAGGTACGACGGGTCGATCGGCAGGCAGTGGCCGCCGACGCCCGGACCAGGGGTGAACCGCATGAAGCCGAACGGCTTGGAGCTGGCCGCGTCGATCGCCTGCCAGACGTCGATGCCCAGGTCGTTGGAGATCATCGCGATCTCGTTGACCAGCGCGATGTTGACGTGCCGGAACGTGTTCTCGATCAGCTTGGCCAGCTCGGCCTCGCGGGTGGACGAGACCGCCACGGTGCTCTCCACCACCGAGTCGTAGAACTCCTTGACCCGCTGCAGCGAGGTCTCGTTCACGCCGGAGACGATCTTCGGGGTGTTGATGACGTTCCAGGTCGGGTTGCCCGGGTCGATGCGCTCCGGGCTGAAGCCGAGCGCGAAGTCCTCGCCGGCGACCAGGCCGGAGACCTTCTCCAGGATCGGCCGGACCACCTCTTCGGTGGTGCCCGGGTAGGTGGTCGACTCCAGGACCACCGTCGCGCCGGGGCGCAGATGCTCGGCCAGCAGCTCGGTGGACGCCTCCACGTAGGAGAGGTCGGGGGCGCCGTCGCGCAGGGGGGTGGGCACGGTGATCAGGGCGACGTCGAACCCGGCGCAGTCGGCCGGGTCGGTGCTGGCGCGGTAGTTCCCGCCGGCCAGCACCGCGTTGAGCCGCTCGGCCGAGATGTCCTCGACGTACGACTCGCCCCGGCTGAGCCGGCCGACCCGGACGGTGTCGACGTCGTAGCCGACGACCTGGTGGCCGACCTCGGCGGCGCGGACGGCCAGCGGCAGCCCGACGTACCCCTGGCCGGCGATGACGACTCGCATGGCAGTTCCCCTCAGTTGCTCTTCGTAGTCGTGCTGGTGGACGCCGTACGCGGGGGATCGGTGGCGGGGGAGGTGGTCCGGGACGGGCGCGCCCACTCGCGCGCGACCAGCCCGATGAAGGCGACGTTGGTGGTCAGGTAGCGGCGGCCGAGCCGGCGCGGCTCCTGCAGCGCGCGGTAGAGCCACTCGCAGCCCAGTCGTTGCCAGGCGACCGGCGCGCGTCTCACCACGCCGGCCAGGACGTCGAACGAGCCGCCGACACCGTGCACCACCTTGGCCCCGCTGCGGGCGCCGTAGGTGGACACGAACACCTCCTTCTTGGGCGAGGTCATGCCCAGGAAGAGCAGGTCGGCACCGCTCTCGTGGATGGCGTCGGCGACCGCGGCGGACTCCTCGGCGGCGTAGTAACCGTCCCGATATCCGGCGATCCGCAGCCGGGGATGCTGCGCGCGGATCCGCTCGACCATGGTCTCCAGCACCTCGGCGCGCGCGCCCAGGAAGTAGACCGAGTGGCCGCGCAGCTCGGCCATGTAGAGCAGACGCTGGAACAGGTCGATGCCGGCCACCCGCTCGGGCAACGGCTGCCGCAGCACCCGGCTGGCCCAGACCACGGACTGCCCGTCGGCCACGATCAGGCCGCAGCCGGTGACCGCGTCCCGCAGCGCCGGGTCGTCGCGCATCTTCACGATCTTGGCGGCGTTGACCACCCCGACCTCGAGCAGCTCGCCGTTGGTGATCGAGTCCAGGCAGCGCTGGACGGTCTGCTCCAGGGTGAGCGCGTCCAGCGGGACGCCGAACAGATCTCGCCGGCCGTCGGTCGCGGCCGGCACGGTGGCTTCGGTCATGGTCAGCGTCCCTTGCTCTCGGCCGCGGCCACCGGGCGGGCCGACGGATCCAGGGAGGCCAGCCAGGCGAAGTAGAGCCAGCCGAACTCGTACGGACGGCACTCCCGGTCCAGGGCGGCCGGCCGGTAGATCCGGTTGATGATCGGCAGGCGAAGGCCCGGGCGCACCCGGGTGGTGGCGGTGTGCACGCCGCGGACGATCTTCTTGGGGTCGCCCCGGAAGACCTTGCGTACGGTCAGCCCCGCGTCGTGGAGCAGCAGCGTCTCGCCGTCCGGGCCGAGCTCGGCCGGGTCGGTCATCCAGCGCAGGCCCTTGCGGATCGGCTCCCCGAAGTCCGGGCCGCCGGCCTCGGTCAGGTCGAGCAGCGCCATCGGGCCCATCGCGTGCTGGTGCACCGAGTAGACCGGGTAGCCCTCGATCACCTCGCCGGTACGGGCGTCGTAGTGCCACCACCACTGCCCGTCCGGGCCCTGCAGGCGGCAGATCTGCTCGGCCGTGGCGCGGGCGGCGGCCAGGGCGGCCGGGTCGTCGCCGGAGTGGTGCAGCCGGGCCAGCGCCTGGATCGGGTACACCTGGTCGGCGAAGCACGCCACGTGCGCCCGGTACGGCTTGACCAGCCCGGCCCCGGTCACGTGCGGGAAGACCGGGCTGCCCGGGACGATGCTGCCGAGCAGCCGCTGCCGGGCCGCGGCCAGGTGTTCCTCGACGTCCAGGAGCGGGCGGGCGGCGGCGAGCGCCGAGACGACCCAGGCGCACTCGACGACGTACTCGGCGGCGGTGCGCCGGTCGAAGTCGCGCAGCCGGTCGACGGCCTCGGTCAGCCGGGGATGGCCGGCCTGCGCGGCGGCCCAGGCGATCAGCGCGACGTCGCCCAGGTTGGTGCTCGCCGCCTGCCGGTCGATCAGCAGCCCGATGAAGCTCTCCAGGCTGTGGCCGCCGAGCTGGGCCGGCTGATCCGCGACCGGCAGCCAGGCGACGCCGAGCGCCACGATCGCGGCGTAGCGCAGGCTGGTGCCGCGCTGATGCGCGTCGACGCGGTCAGCCGATGTGGTGAATGCCCGTGTGAATACGAATTCGTCGGTCTCGGCCCGGTACATTTGCGGGAGTCCGCGGGATGCGAGCCTGATGAGGCGATTTGTCAGCTCGGTGGTTTCGCCATCGAGGTAGGCGTACCTCGCAGGTGCTGGCGTCATGTCGTCCTTCCGGAGGGCGAGGGCGTTTGCGCCCACAGAGGACAGCTATCCCCGAGGCCCGGGCGGTACACGAGGAGAGGCTGTTCGCAGGGAGACAAGGGCATGCGGAACCATCGGCCGAGGTGAGCCGGAAAGCCGATCGTCACCGAAGCCGTGGGGTCGCAAGCGAGGCTACTTAGGACGATCCAGTCATCGGTAGATGTGTCTGTTGGATGACACTGCCTTATGCCCGGCTTTGCGACAAGGGTTCCGATAGCTCCGACCGACCGGCGACTGTGGAACCACCGAAACGGACGGACATGATGGACCGTCGGCCGTCCGGCCCGGCCGATCCGTCACATTCAGGCGTCCACGGGCTCCGGTGAGAAGGCCCGCCGGCGCCGGCGCAGAAGGAACTCGTCGGCCCACATCGCGGCGGCCAGCGAGAGCCCGCCGCCGAGCAGCAGGCTTCCGCCCAGCGCCCGCACGCGCGAGTTCGGCAGCTTGACCGCGTCCGGCGCGGCCAGCATCGTGATCGTGATCCGCTCGCCGGCCGCGATGTTCGACGCGTCCTGCAGCTGGCCCAGCTCCCGGGTGAAGGCGGCGGTCACCGTCGCCAGTGAGCGCAGCGCGCTCGCCTCGTCCGCCTCGGTGGCCGTGACCTGCACGGACGAGATCAGGTACTCCGGCGTCTGCCGGGTGCCGCTGTTGCGCGGCGTCAGCACGTACGTCCCGGTGACCCCGGCCCGGCGCAGGTCCTCCTTCCCGCTCGGGCTGGAGAGACGCTGGGCCACGCCGGCCGAGAACGTGGCCACCGACGGGCGCAGCACGGCGAGCTGATTGCGGATGTCCGGTGTCTGCGGCGGCTGCACGGCGAAGACCTCCGTCGCCCGGTAGACGGTCGGCGGCCTGGCCGCCCAGAACCACGCGACCAGAGCTGTGACCAGGAACCCGCCGAGAAGAATCCACCAGCGCCGGCGAAACACCTGGAGCACCTCGGGAAGATTCACGGGGGGCCTCCCTCTGCTTGCTTTGTCGGGGCGGGATCATATCCTCGACTGTCGGCCGAGTCGTATGTAGAAAGCAGACAGAAGCCACCTCCGTTCGGAGGGTGGTGGCAGTCTCTGTACACCTTGTACGTTGACATCGCGAACGGCCCACGACCCCTTTTGTCACTTACCAGCCGTGAGACCGTCGTCTCTCGGGAGCAATGGAGAGGGTATGGACCTCGGCGAGATCCTGCGCGTAATGCGGCAGCGCTGGCTACTGTGGACGCCGATCATGGTGGTGACCGGCGCGCTGACTGTTCTCGCCTACGTCATGCTCCCCACCACCTATGAGTCGACGAGCACGGTCAGTCTGCTGAGCGCGGAACGCGCGTCGCTGATCAACAAGAACGGCAACACCAACCCGTTCCTGACGTTCGACACGTCGCTCGTCGCGACGGCCGACTTCCTGTCGCGCAGCATGTCGTCCAAGGGCGCCCAGGAGGCGCTCAAGAATCTCGGCGTCACCGAGGAGTACACGGTCGCCCTGGCCGACAACGCTCAGGGACCCTTCGTCGCCATCGTCGTCACCGGCGACGACCAGGCCCACGTCCTCACGTCGACCCAGACGCTGACCGACTACGCCGGGAGCGAGCTCGCCAAGATCCAGTCGGCGAACAACGTGAAGCCCGAGGACATGGTCCGGCTCACCACGATCATCCCGCCGCAGAAGCCGGAAGCCCAGATCAAGGCCAAGCTTCAGCTGGTCATCGGCGTGGCCGGGGCCGGCACGGCGCTGGCCTTCATGGTCACCTTCATCACCGAGGGACTGGTGCGCTCCCGCACGGCCCGCCAGTCGGCCTCCGGCCGATCGGCGCCGGCCTCGGGCGCCGCGGCCCCGGCCGCTGCGTCCGCACCGGCCGCGCCCGAACATCGGGACCCGGAGAAGACGGCGATCGTCAACATCCCGCCGAGCACCCGGCTGCCCGCGCCGACCACGGCCCGGCCCGCGCCCTCGGCCGAGGACACCCAGCTGATCATCAGCACCGCCGCGCGGCCGCCGGCGACCTCGCCGTCGTCTCGTCGCGGCGGCTCACCGACCGGTGTCTACCGCTCCGGTACGAACGGGAAGTCGCCCGACGATGGGAAATAGACCCGATGGCTACTAGGTCGGCGGACGGGCCGGGCCAGGTGATGGTCCTGACCCGCCCGGATCGGCCGGCCGGCCTGCAGCGCGTCGTCGCGCGAGCGAGGGTGCGCGAGCACGGCACGAATCCGGCGGCGATCCTCTCCGTGTACGTGGTCCTGCTCATGCTGGTGCCGTCCCGCCTGGTCCTCGGTGGTCTGGGCGCGGTCGGCACGATGGCCACGATCTGGGCGCTCGTCGGTCTGATGTGGGCGGTCGGCAGCTGGCTGACCCGGCGGATCCGGCCCCTGCCCGGCTCCCGTGTCCCACGGGTCGTGATGGTGCTGCTCGGGGCGGCCATCGTCAGCGCGTACGTCGGGTGCGCCCGCCGCGACGCCGTCGCCCTCGAGATCAACGCGGCCGACCGCGGACTGATCCTGCTGGCCGCCTGGTGGGGCGTCGTGCTGATCGCCTCCTCGGTCAGCGACCTGGAGCGGATGAAGAAGCTGCTGCGCCTGCTGGTGCGCTGCGCCACGGTCGTCGCCTGCATCGGCATCGCCGAGTTCATGCTGCACCGTTCGCTGCTCGGCTGGCTGTCGATCCCGGGGCTGGAGTCGAACGCCTCGGCCGCCGCGGTGATGACGCGGGGCGCGTTCACCCGGCCGACGTCGACGGCCAGTCACCCGCTGGAACTGGCCACCACGCTGGCGATGATCCTGCCGTTCGCGGTCCAGCAGGCCTTCGACCCGATGACCAAGGGCGGCGCGATCCGCCGGTGGGCCCCGGTCGGGCTGATCGCGGTGGCCTCGGTCGCCACCGTGTCGCGGTCCGCGGTGATCGGCGTCGTGCTCGTCCTGATCATCCTGTTCCCGACCTGGAGCAGCAAGCGCCGCTGGCCCGCGGTCGGTGCACTGATCGCCGCCCTCGGTGTCCTCAAGGTCGCGATCCCCGGCTTCCTCAGCACGATCATCGGGATGTTCACGGCCTGGTTCAACGGCACCGATACCAGCACCCAGGCCCGGGTCATGGACTACGAGGACGTGCTCACCTTCGTCGAGCAGCGACCCTGGTCCGGAATGGGTTTCGGCACGTTCCTGCCCAGCCTGTACCGCTACACCGACAACATGTACCTGCTCGCCCTGGTCGAGATGGGCATCGTCGGGGTCGTCGCCCTCCTCGTGGTCTTCATCGCCATGATCCACAACGGGGGCGCGGCCCGGCGGCGTTTCGCCGACCCGGTGAGCCGCGAGCTCGCCCTCTCCTTCGTGGCCGCCGGTTTCGTGGTCCTCGTCTGCACCGCGACCTTCGACACCCTGAGCTTCCCGATGGTGTCGGGCCTCGTCTTCCTTCTCCTCGGCCTCTCCGGAGCACTGCTCGGGATCGCCAGACAAGAAACCCCGGTGAATGACAGTGAGTAACCTGCAGGCGAAGGTCGCCTCGGCCGCCCGCTGGAGCGTGCTCAACACTGTGGTGGTCCGGATCGGCAACTTCGCCGCCGGTGTCATCCTCGCCCGCTTCTTCCTCAGCCCCTACGACTTCGGTCTCTACGCGGTCGGCGCCGTGATGCTCGCGGTGCTGCTCAGCGCCAACGAGATGGGCGTCAGCCTGGCGGTGATCCGCTGGGAGGGCGACGTACGGCGGTTCGCGCCGACCGTGCTCAGCCTCTCCACGCTCTCCAGCCTGGTGCTCTACCTCTCGCTCTACTTCGCCGCGCCGTTCGCGGCGACCGCGCTGGGGTCACCGGCGGCGACCGACGTCCTGCGCGTGCTCTGCCTCACCGTGGTCATCGACGGCATCGCCTGCGTGCCGGCCGGGCTGCTCACCCGCGAGTTCCGGCAGGGCCCGCGGATGGTGATCGACCTGCTGATCTTCGTGGTCAGCACCTCGGTCACCATGGTCCTGGCCGTGCAGGGGCAGGGGGCGATGAGTTTTGCCTGGGGCGCCGTCGCCGGCAACCTGGTCGGTCTCGCGGCCACCGCGGTCGCGGCTCCCGGAATGCTGCGCTTCGGGTGGGACCGGAAGATCGCCGTACGTCTGCTGAGGTTCGGTCTTCCCCTGGCCGGCGCCAGTCTGCTGGTTCTCGCCATGGTCAACGTCGACTCGCTGGTGGTCGGCGCGGCCCTCGGCCCGGTCGCGCTCGGCTTCTACCAGATCGCGGTGAACATGTCGGGCTGGCCGGTCCGGACGATCTCCGAGGCGGCGCGCCGGGTCTCGTTCGCCGGGTTCTCCCGGATCGCCGACGACACCCGCTCGCTGGCGTCCGGCTACGCCTCCTCGCTGTCGGTCCTGATGGCGGTCGCCGTGCCGGCCTGCGTGCTGCTCGGCACCCTGGCCGAGCCATTGATCAGGGCGGTCTACGGTGACCAGTGGGCGCCGGCCGCCGCGGCGCTGCGCTTCCTCGCGGCGCTCGGCCTGATCCGGGTCGGATACGAGCTGACCTACGACTGCCTGGTCGCGGCCGGCCACCGTAAACTGCTCATGGGGGTGCAGGCGCTCTGGCTGGCGGCACTGGTCCCGATCCTGATCGGCTTCGTCCACCCGTTCGGCATCGCCGGTGTGGCGGCCGGCCACGTCGTCGTCGGCGTGCTGGTCGTGATCCCGGTGTTCCTCTGGGCGCTGGCCCGGGTCGGCATCGCGCCGCGGGTCGTCGCCGGCGCGGTCGGCCGGCCGTTCCTGGGCGGCATCGCGGTGGGGGTGACCGGCTGGAGCGTCTTCACGGTGGTCGGCCACGGGTTCGCCGGCCTGGTCGTCGCCGGTCTGGCCGCCCTGCTGGTCTACGTGCCGTTCGTGCTGCCGCTGCTGCGCCGGCTGCGTCCCGTTCCGGCCGCCCCGGCCGTGCCCGAGCCGGTCGAGGCGGGGATCTGAGACGTGATCAAGCGGTTGTTGCGGCAGCGCATCGGGTGGCTGCCGCTGTACGAGATGCGTAACAAACTGCTGCTGTCGCATACCGCGGTGCCGTTACGCCGCTTCGAGGACGCCGAGGTCACCCGGCTGTCCCGGGCCCTTCCGGGCGGGAAGCCCCGGGCCACGGTCGCGACCGTGGTGCTCACCTACCGCCGCCCGGACGACCTGCGGCGAGCGGTGGCGTCGGTGCTCGGCCAGACGTTCCGCGACCAGGTCGTGATCGTGGTCGACGACGGTGGCGGGCTGCCCGATCTGCCGGCCGACCCGCGGCTGTCGGCGGTCAGCCTGTCCCGGAACATCGGCGTCGCCGGGGTGAGCCGCAACGTCGGCATCCGGCTCACCGACTCGGAGTTCGTGGCGTTTCTCGACGACGACAACCTCTGGCATCCCGGGCATCTGGAGACGGCGCTCGGACGGCTGCGCGGCCCGGACGCTCCGGACGCGGTCTACACGGCGATGCGTCGGGTCACGCCGGACGGTGCGCTGCGGGACGTCCTGTCGGTCCCGTTCGACCGGCAGGCGGCCCGCAACAGCAGCTTCCTCGACCCGAATCCGCTGGTCGCCCGGCGGGCCCGCGCGCTGCACTTCAGCCGGATCCGGCGGGCCAAACCGGTCGCACCGCGGGAGGACTGGGAGATGATCTTCCGGTACAGCCGGCACCGGCGTGTCGAGCACGTGCCGGTGCCGACCGTGGACTACCTGGTCAACCCGGACAGTTACTGGACGGCCTGGAACACCGCCCGGTAACAGCCGGTCAGCGGCGACCCAGTTCCAGCGTGGACGGCCGGATGAGCGCCCGCAGCGCACTGCGGCTGCGCTCCTGGCCGAGCACCGCCCGCAGGGCCTCGCGCAGGGCGACCGCCGACCAGTAACCGGCCGCCGCGACCGCCGAGTGCCGCATCCGGTAGAGGCGGACCCGGTTGACCGTGAGCAGGCTCCACAGCCGCGGCGAGACCTTCGATTCCCCGCCGAGGTGGGTGACCTCCGCGGACGGTACGAGGACCGTGGCGTACCCGCGGTCGGCGGCCCGCAGGGCGAACTCGGTCTCCTCGGAGTAGAGGAAGAACGACTCGTCCCAGGGCCCGGCGGCGTTCAGGCACTCGGCCGAGATCAGCATGATCGCGCCGGTGGCCCAGTCGGCCCGGGTGGCGCGCCGGTACGCCTCGTCGTCCAGGACGGTCTCGCCGAACGGCGCCAGGCGGCCGGCCCGTTGACCGGCGAGCGCCTCGCCGAGCGCCCGCGCGATGGTCGGCCGGCGTCGCAGCGAACGGGCCAGGTGCCCGTCCTCGTCGAGGATGCGCGGCACGGTGACGCCGGTGCGGCCGGCCGCGGTGTCGCCCAGGGCCGCGTACAGCGTGGCGATGACGCCCGGGGTCAGCCGGATGTCGGGATTGAGGACGAGGGCCGCGTCGAAGTCGCCGGCGTCGGCCAGGCCCGCGTTGATGGCGGCGGCGTAACCCGCGTTGCGGCCCATCCGGATCACCCGGCACTCGGGCAGGGTCTTCTCGGCGAGCAGGACCGAGTCGTCGGCCGAGTCGTTGTCGACCACCGTCAGGGTCCACTCCAGGCCGGCCAGCCCGGCGTGGACCGTCTCGAGCAGCCCGGGCAGGGGTGCGGCGCTGTTGTAGGTGACCACCACGGCGGCCACTCGGGGGGTACGTGTCATCAGGCTGTCCTGCTGCTCTCGTCGCGAAGCCAGGTGTTGAAGTCGCCCTCCCGGATCGGCCGGCGAGCCTTGGCCCGGGCGACCATGGTCACCGCCAGGAAGACCACCAGGTGGGGCAGGAGCGCCGGGTTCCGGCGGGCGATCCCGATCAGGTCGGCGCGGCTGGTGCGGGACTCCTCGGTGTTCACCTTCTCGATCCGCAGCATCTGGGCGGTGGTGGTGAGGGAGCGGACCCGGCGCTTGATCAGATCCCGGGTGGCCCGCGGAGTGTGCACCTCCACGACGGCGTCCGGCACGATCCGGCGGGCCTCGGGCCGGAAGGCGACCGAGGCGGCGAGGTCGTCGCCCATCGCCTCGGGCAACTCGGCGAGTCGTCGCCCGCCCTCCGGGCCGACCGCGATCACGCCGCGGCCGTAGAGGCCCGCGCGGACCGAGGGGAGCAGCTCCCAGACCCGGAAATACCAGCGCACGGTCAGCGGGCGGCCGGTGGTGGTGAGCCGGCGGTCCGGGGCGACGGCGAGCACGCCGGGCTGTTCCAGGGCCGCGGCCAGCCGGCGTACGTCCGCGGTGCCGATCACCACGTCGGCGTCGACGTACATCCGCGGGTAGTGGCGGGCGTGCTCGTCGCCGAGGCGCAACGCCCGGTGCTTGTTGGCCGCCCCGGTCTCGACGACGGTGACCGCCGGGCCGAAGCCCCGGGCCACTTCGGCGGTGTCGTCGGTGCAGCCGTTGGCCACCACCACGACGTCCAGCTCGCCGGGTTCCGCGTCGGCCAGCAGCGCGGTGAGCAGACGGCCGATGACCGCCGCCTCGTTGTGCGCGGGGACCACGATGCTCACGCTGGGGACTGAAGCTGTCACCGGGCGAGTATCGGAAACCCGAGCGGCGGTGCACCAGGGCCATCAGGCTCGATCACTATCGGATGTCGGACAAGCCCCCTGAACGAACGGGCACATCATTCACGTCCTCAGTGGATTTCGGGCGTGAGTCCAGATGCTACGTTCATGCGCGCCGTGGCTTTTCCCACGCGAGCCCTCATCCTCTGCTTCCGCCGTCCATTGCGGACCGTATTCGAAGGGTGTCGTGATCATGCCGACTCATCGCCGACTGGGCGGGCGGCTGCCGCTGCTCGTCGTGCCGGCCGTCCTGCTGGTCGTGGCCGTCGCGGCGGTCGTCGTCTGGCGGGTCCGCAGTGACGGGGACGGCTGCACCTACGGCACCGACGGATGTGTCGTGGCCCCGCTGGCCGAGCGGTCCGGCCCGGATCCGGCCTCCGAACCGCTGGCCTCGTCGGCGGTGCCGTCGGCCCGTCCGGGCTCGTCGTTCGCGTCGCCGGCCCGGTCGCCGGGTTCGGCCCGCCCCAAGCCGCCGTCGGCGACGCCCACCCGGGGCAGCGAGGGTGAGGTCAACCGGGGCCCGTGCGCCTCGGCCGCGGCCTGCGGCTACCCGCATGCCGGCAACACCGGTCCGACCAAGACTCCGAAGACGAAGAAGTCGGGCGACATCTCGATCAAGGAGAACGGCCAGGTCGTCGACGGCTGGAACCTGACCGGGTCGCTGGACGTCTACGCGAACAATGTGACCGTCAAGAACTGCACGATTACCTCGAGCAACTGGTGGGCGATTAATCTGCGGCCCGGTTTCACCGGCCTCAAAGTGACCCATTGTCGTATTGCCGACAATCCTGGAAAGGGCCCGGACAACGGCGGCTCGAACTATGCCGTGTCCAATATGGGCGATGGTTCGGTGGAAGTCGGATATAACGAGATCGCCGGTTTCGGAAATGTCCTTTCCATGGGGCACGGCAACATTCACGACAATTATGT
Source organism: Actinoplanes sp. HUAS TT8 (assembly GCF_051380535.1). Lineage (NCBI taxonomy): Bacteria > Bacillati > Actinomycetota > Actinomycetes > Micromonosporales > Micromonosporaceae > Actinoplanes > Actinoplanes sp. HUAS TT8. The sequence goes on from NZ_CP195646.1 coordinate 1,991,520, forward strand.
GCACAGTTTGTCGACTTTTGTCACGCAGAGCGGCGAGTGGCAGCACACCGATGCGGTGATCAGTAACGGCAGCGACAGCGGTGGCCTCGTCATCCGGCACAACACGCTGCTCAACCAGACCCCGATCGACAAGGGTTCGACCGCCGCGGTCGGCCTGTACGCCGACAACGGCCCGGTCCGCAACACCACGGTCCAGGACAACTGGATGGCCGGCGGTGCGTATGTGCTGTACGGCGGGGCCAAAGGATCGTCCAACGTCAAGATCCTGGACAACGTCTTCTCCACCCAGTTCCACGCCAACGGCGGCATCTACGGCTTCGCCACCGCCTGGGACGCCTCCGGGTCGGGCAACGTGTGGAGCGGGAACCGGACCTCCAAGGGCGTCTTCGTCACCGCACCCAAGGAATGACCGCGCCCGGGTAAAGAAAGTCAACAACCGACTGGACGATCGGTCCGGCGCCGATCGTGCAGAGTGTGGCAGCCTTTGTCCGGCCCCCGCGCACCGATGATCTGGGGCTCGCGCATCGTCCGATGTGTAGTCTCCGAATTGGGCACAACAACTTTCTCCGTCCCAGGACAGGCATGCATATATGAGGTCTCGACTCACTCCGTCCGCGATGGTGATGGCGCTCGTCGTCACCCTCGCGGTGGTCCTGCCGGCATCGAGCAGCGCGGCAGCCGATCCCTGCGGCACCGGGTCCAATCCGGTGGTCTGCGAGAATTCCAAACAGGGCACCCCGATGGAGGACTGGTACACACCCAGCGCCTGGGGTGAGATCGGTGGATTCACCACCAAGGAGAGCGTCGCTCCCGGGGAGACGCTCCAGTTCAAGGTGAGCTCCGCGGTCCCCTACAAGATCTCCATCTATCGGCTCGGTTACTACGGTGGCGACGGTGCCCGGCTGATGCCGACCTCGCCCACCGCGACGTTCCCGGCGATCACCCAGCAGGACTGCGACCACGACACCGGCACCGGCCTGGTCGACTGCGGCAAGTGGTCGGTGACCGCCAGCTGGGCGGTCCCCTCGGACGCGGTGTCCGGCGTCTACATGGCGATGCTGGACCGCACCGACGGCGACGGCGTCATGCCGTACCCGTTCGTCGTGCGCCAGACCACGCCGACGTCGAAGATCGTCATCCAGACCTCCGACCAGACCTGGCAGGCCTACAACGGCTGGGGCGGCCAGGACCTCTACGGCGGCGGTGGCCCCGCCCCGGACGGCCGGGCCTACAAGGTCAGCTACAACCGGCCGATGGACATCTTCGGCGACAACGGGATCTTCGGCGGCGAGTACGCGATGATCCAGTGGGTCGAGCGCAACGGCTACGACGTCAGCTACCTGTCCGGCATCGACGTGACCAACCGGCCCGCCGCCGTCCTCGGGCACAAGGTCTTCGTCTCCTCCGGCCACGACGAGTACTGGAACCAGAAGCAGTGGAACAACGTGGTCGCCGCCCGTGCGGCCGGTGTCAACCTGGCCTTCTTCAGCGGTAACGAGGTCTTCTGGCGCACCCGGCTGGAACCGAGCATGGACGCCAGTGCCACTCCGGACCGCACCCTGGTCTCGTACAAGATGACCAAGATGGCGCAGAACAACGGAGTCGCCGACCCGAGCGGGCAGTGGACCGGCACCTGGGTCGACCCGGTCGGGGCCGGTTCCGGCGGCAACACCCCGCCCAACCAGCTGACCGGCACCCTGTTCACGGTCAACGGCACCCGCGTCGACGCGATCCAGGTGCCGTACGAGTACAGCCGCATGCGGCTGTGGCGCAACACCTCGATCGCGAGCCTCAACCCCGGTCAGAAGGCCACCTTCCCGACCGGCACACTCGGCTACGAGTGGGACAGCGACGTCGAGAACGCCGCCCGCCCGGCCGGCGCGATCGCCCTGTCGTCCACCACGGTCGACGTGCAGGACGGCAAGCTGCTGCTCGACTACGGCAACACGTACGGCAACGGCGAGGCCACCCACAGCCTGGTCGAGTACCGCGACCAGACCTCGGGGGCGCTGGTCTTCGGCGCCGGCACGGTGCAGTGGTCGTGGGGCCTGAGCACGGTCCACGTCTACGACGCCACCACCGAGGACGTCCGGATGCAGCAGGCCACCCTGAACCTGTTCGCGGACATGGGCGTGCAGCCGCTCACCCGGCAGACGAACCTGGTGGCGGCCGTGCCGTCCACCGACACCGTCGGCCCGGCGGTGACCATCAGCGCCCCGGCGGCCGGATCGACCATCCCGGCGCTCAAGGCGGTCACCATCTCGGGTACGGCGACCGAGGCCGGCGGCGGCGTCCTGGCCCGGGTCGAGGTCTCCGTGGACGGCGGCGCCACCTGGAACAAGGCGACCGGCTTGGGCAGCTGGACGTACAAGTGGACGCCGACCGCGATGGGCGCCACCTCGATCAAGGTGCGGGCGGTCGACGACAGCGTCAACATCGGCACGACCGCCACCCGGGCGGTCACCGTGGGCGTGCCGGACTGCCCGTGCACGATCTTCCCGGACACCGCGAAACCGGGCACGGTCAACGCCGGTGACCCCAGCGCGCTGGAGGTCGGTGTCAAGTTCCGCACCAGCGTGGCCGCGACCGCGCTCGGCGTGCGCTTCTACAAGTCCACCGGCAACACCGGCACGCACGTCGGTCACCTGTGGAGCTCGACCGGCAAGCTGCTGGCCACCGGCACGTTCACCAACGAGACCGGGTCGGGCTGGCAGGAGGTGGACTTCGCCAAGCCGGTCGCGCTGGCGGCCAACACCACGTACGTGGCCTCGTACTACGCGCCCAACGGCGGGTACTCGGCGGACTCGAACTACTTCGCCTCCGCCGGCGCGGGACTCCCGCCCGTCCAGGCGTTGCAGTCCGGGGTCTCCGGCGACAACGGCCTCTACAAGTACGGCACCGGCGGCGGGTTCCCGACCCAGAGCTACAACCACGCCAACTACTGGGTCGACGCGATCGTGGACACCGCCAGCGCGACCGACCAGCCGCCCACGGTGACCGGGGTGACGCCGGCGCCCGACGCCACCGGGGTCACGCTGAACACCGGTGTGACGGCCACCTTCAGTGCCGGGCTGGACCCGGACACCCTGCAGTTCTCGCTGAAGAAGCAGGGCGGGCCGACGGTGCCGACCTACACCGACTACGACGACAGCACCAGGACGGCGAGGCTCACCCTGGACACGCCGCTGGCGACCTCGACGACGTACGAGGCGTCGGTGCGCGCGGCGGACGCGTTCGGCAACCTGATGCAGGCGCCGTACACGTGGACGTTCACCACGGGCAGCACGCAGACCGCGCCGAACTGCCCGTGCACCCTGTGGCCGACCTCGGCGACGCCGAGCACCGCCAACGCCAACGACTCGAACTCGGTCGAGCTCGGCGCCCGGGTGAAGGTGGCGGTCGACGGCTTCATCACCGGGGTCCGCTTCTACAAGGGTGACCAGAACACCGGCACGCACACCGGGACGCTCTGGTCGAGCACCGGTGACGAGCTGGCCACCGGCACGTTCGGGCCGGAGACGGCCTCGGGCTGGCAGACGCTCCTGTTCGCCAACCCGGTCCCGGTGACGGCCGGTTCCACGTACGTCGTCTCCTACCACGCTCCCAGCGGCCGGTACTCCGCGGACATCGGGTACTTCGCGAACGCCCGGGCGGTGTACCCGCTCGCCGCGCCGGCCGACGGTGACGGCGGTGGCAACGGCCTCTACAAGTACGGCGACCGGGCCTTCCCGACCGGTTCGGCGGGCTCGGCCAACTACTGGGTGGACGCGATCTTCACCGTCAGCTGAACCGTAGAGGTGCGCCGGCCGGACGACTGTCGTCCGGCCGGCGCGCGACCAAGTGAGGCAAAGATGAGTTCCGTCAGTGTCGTCATCCCGTGCTACAAGTACGGGCACTATCTCGCCGACTGCGTCCGCAGCGTCTTCGAGGGCAACGAGGGCGTCGACATCCGCGTCCTGATCATCGACGACTGCTCGCCGGACGACTCGGCGCAGGCCGCCCGGGCACTCGCGGCGACCGACCCGCGCATCGAGGTGCGGGTGCACGAGACCAACAAGAGACACCTGGCGACGTACAACGAAGGCCTTCTCGAATGGGCCGACGGGGACTACTCGGTGCTGCTGTCGGCCGACGACTTCCTCGCACCGGGCGCGCTGGCCCGCGCGGTCGCGCTCCTCGACGCCAACCCGTCGGTCGGTTTCTGCTACGGCCGGCCGGTGCACTTCCAGCATCCCGGCCCGCCGCCGCCGGCACGCACCGAGGTCAAGGGCCACCACATCTGGCCGGGCCGCTGGTGGCTGGAGCGCCGCTTCCGGGAGGGGCACGGCTGCATCACCTCGCCCGAGGTGGTGGTCCGCACCGATCTGCAGCGCAAGCTGGGCGGCTACGACCCGCGCCTGCCGCACTCGGGTGACATCGAGATGTGGATGCGGTTCGCGGCGCACGCCGACGTCGGCTTCGTCCGCGGCGTCGACCAGGCCTTCTACCGCCTGCACGACAACAACATGTCCAAGCCGCACTTCGCCGCGATGGTCGAGGAGCTGGGGCAGCGGCGGGCGGCCTACGAGGTGACCCTCGAACGCTGCGGCGACGTGCTGCCCAACCGCGACGAGCTGGACGCGGTGATCCATCGGAAACTGGCCCGGATCGCGCTGCGCCGGGCGGTGCGCGCCTACGACCGCGGCCGCGTGGACGAGCTCCCGGTCGAGGAACTCGTCGAGTTCGCCCGTGACTGCTGGCCGCAGTACCGGTCGCTGCCCGAGTTCCGAGGCCTGCAGGTGCGCCGCCGCATCGGTGCGCGGACGATGCCGTACCTGCAGCCGCTGGTGCTCAGCGCGGTCGCCGGCAAGGGCCGCGAGTGGCTCTGGTGGCAGCACTGGAAACGGCACGGCATTTAAAGATCAAAGACGATGTGCGCGTACGGCCCGGTCGCCGCCCCGATCCACTCGGGACGGCGACCGGGCCGTCTCAGCGGACGACCGCCGGTGACCAGGCGTCGGGGATGAAGATCGCGGGCGTGCCGGAGCCGTCCGCGTTCGCCGTCCACACATCGGTGGAGCTCGTGCCGGTCTGCTGCCGCGCGAGGCCGTAGAGCACATGCTGGTCGTCGAGCCACTCGACCTGGTCGTCGACGCTGTGCGTCTCGGCAAGCCGAACCGTCTGACGGGTTCTCAGATCGAAGACGGAGATCCGCCACTGGCCGGCCGGCAGGTCGCCCCGGGTCTTGATCGCCACCCGGGTGCGGTCGGGCGACAGGGACGGGCACTCCGCGTCCTCACGCAGCGCGGTCAGCGTCCGGGCCGACAGGCTGCCCTGCACCAGCCAGGTCTTCTTGCCCGAGGCCGCGGTGGCGTAGAACGTGTCGTCGTCGGCGAACGTCACGCCCCACAGGTTCCGGTCGGCCGCGGTGATCGGCCGGCCGTCCACGACGAGCGTGAACTTCTCCAGGTCCTCCGACCCGCTGCCGTCGGTGCGGCTGACCAGCGTACGGGTGGAGAACTGGCCGGGTGCGGCGTAGCTGTCCCCGTACACGAACGTCGTCGTGGCCCCCAGCGAGCCGTCCCGGGACAGTCGCGCCCGGCTCGGGATGCCCGACAGCGGAAGGTCGAGCGACGCTTTCCAGTCCGGCCCGAGCACGTCGGCGTGGTAGGTGGTGACCAGCCCCGGGCGCGCGTACAGGCAGAGTGACCGGTCCGCGGTCGCGTACACCCGGTCGCACGTGGCCGGTGTCAGCGCGCGCGGCCCGGCCGGGTCGGTCAGCGCGGCCAGCGCCACCTTCCCGAACCCGGCCCCGCGGATGGTGCTGCGGAAGACCACGTGCGGCACGGCCCGCATGGCGGCCAGATCGGCGGTGGCGAAACTGGGGCCGGGCGCCGCCGCGGCGCTCTTCTGGTCGGAGCGCACGTGCACGACGTACGTCAGCGAGCCGGCCACCGCCACCGCCACGATCCCGGCCAGCGCGGCGATCCGCCACCCGGACCCGCTCACCGGGCGGCCGGTTCGGCCGAGCGCAGCAGCCACGCCGCCGCCGGGATGGCCACGGCGAGCACGGCGGCCATGGTCAGCAGGGCGCTCTGCGCGCCGATCAGGGTCCACAGTCCACCGAAGGCGAGCGACGAGGCGAAGCGGGCCAGCACCACCACGGTCTGCGCCGAGGCCAGCGCGCTGCCCCGGCTCACCGACGGGGCGATCCGGCTCACCAGAGCGGAGAGCACGCCGTCGGTGCTGGCGTAGAAGACGCCGAGCAGCAGCAGCGTGGCCACGGTCATCGCCGGGCCGGAGAACGGGCCGCCGGCGGCCAGGTACGCGGCGACGAGCGCGACGTGCCCGCCGATCAGGACCCGGGAGCGGCCGATCCGGTCGGCCAGCCGGCCGAGCGGGACGGCCAGGAGCAGGAATCCGATGTTGGTGCCGACGTAGAGCAGCGGGAACGTCGCCACCGCGAGTTCGTCGCGGTCCTGCAGGGCGAGGTACAGGAAACCGTCGCCCACGGTGAGCAGACTCAGCAGCCCGAACGCGAGCATCGGGCGGCGCAGCGCCGGCCCGGCCGCGGCCCGCACGATGGCCCGCAGCCCGGTCGCCGCCGCCTCACCGCGGGTCCGCAGATCGGGCACGAACAGCACCAGCACGGCGAGCCCGACCAGGCCGACCGCGAACGAGACGACCCAGATCGAGTTGTAGCTGCCGGGCAGCCACAGCAGCAGTCCGAAGGCGGCCAGCGGGCCGAGTGCGGCACCCACCGTGTCGAGCGCGCGGTGCACCCCGAACGAGCGGCCGAGCGACTCCGGCTCGGACGACTCGGCGATCATCGCGTCGCGCGGCGCGGTGCGCAGACCCTTGCCGAGCCGGTCCAGGGTGACCACGCCGGTGATCCCGGCGAGCCCGTTGACCGGCACCATCGCGATCCGGCTGACGGCCGACACGCCGTAACCGGCGACGGCGACCCATTTGGGGCGGCCCCGGTCACCGAGATATCCGCCGGCGATCCGGACCAGGGCGCTGATCCCCTGGTAGACGCCGTCGATGAAGCCGTACGCGAGCAGGCCCATGCCGACGTGCTCGGTCAGGTAGATCGGCAGGACGGCGTTGACCATCTCGCTCGACACGTCGGTCAGCATGCTGACGACACCGAGCAGGACGACGGTGGCCGGCACCGCGACACGGGCCCGCTGCCGCCGGGACGGGGAGTCCCCGGCCGGCCGGTCTTTCAGAGACAGGTACACGGTTTCCTCTGGTGCTGAAGGTGCCGAGTTACTTCAGTGCGCTGATCAGCGCGGCGGCGACGGTCTCCTGCTGCGCGGCCGAGATCTGTGGGTAGATCGGCAGCGAGAGCAGTTCCGGCGCGGCCGCCTCGGCGTTCGGGAACGAGCCGCCCAGGTGTTCGAACGCGCCGGTGCGGTGCACCGGGAACGGGTAGTGCACGGCCGCGCCGACGCCGGCCTCGTGCAGCCGGGCCAGCACCTCGTCGCGTCGCGGGACCCGGACGCAGTAGATGTGCCAGACGTGCTCGTTGCCGTCCAGCGTCACCGGCAGCACGACGTCGTCGAGCCCGGCCAGCAACTGGTCGTAGCGGGCGGCGGCGGCCCGGCGGCGCTGGTTCGCGCTGTCGAGCCGGGCCAGCTTGGCCCGCAGCACGACCGCCTGCAGCCCGTCGAGCCGGCTGTTCACGCCGATCAGATCGTGGTGGTACTTGCGGGTGCTGCCGTGGTCGCCCAGGGTGCGTACCGTGCCCGCCCACTGATCGGAATCGGTCACGACGGCGCCCGCGTCGCCGTACGCGCCGAGGTTCTTCCCGGGGTAGAAGCTGGTCGCGGCGATCCCGCCGGCCCCGGCCCGGCGCCCGAGCCGGGTGGCGCCCTGCGACTGCGCGGCGTCCTCGACGATCGCCACGTCGTCGCGCCCGGCAAGGCCGGCGCGCAGCTGCTCGACCGGCGCCAGCTGGCCGTACAGGTGGACCGGCACGATGGCCCGGGTGGCCGGGGTGACCGCCGCGAGTGCGGCCGGCACGTCGATCAGGTAGGTGCGCGGGTCGCTGTCGACCAGCACCACCGTGCCGCCGGCCCGGACGACCGCCTCGGCCGTGGCGATGAACGTGTTGGCCGGCAGGATGACCTCGCTGCCCGGGCCGACCCCGACCGCGCGGAACGCCAGCTCCAGGGCGTCGGTGCCGTTGGCCGCGCCGACGCAGTGGGTGACACCGGAGTACGCGGCGTACTCCTGCTCGAACGCGCGCACCTCGGCGCCGCCGATGAACGCGGTCTCGGCGATGATGCGCTTGAAGCCGGCCTCGACCTCCTCGGCCACCTCCGCGTGGGCGGCGGCGAGATCGACGAGTGGAATCCTGGTCATCACGGTCCTTTGCGTAGCGGACGGGCCGGGCTGCCGACCCACGTCTCATGAGGTGGCACGTCGCGCAGCACGAGTGCGCCCATGCCGACGAGCGCCTGCTCGCCGATGGTCAGGCCCTCCCGGACGAGGGCACCCGCACCGATGTAGGCCCCGGGGCGGACCACCGTCGCCCCGCCGAGCCGGACCCCGGAGGCGAGGGTGGCGTAGTCGCCGATCACGTCGTCGTGGGTGAGCACGACGTGCGGCATCACGGCCACGTGCGCGCCCACGGTGACGTCGGCGGTCAGTACGGTCCCGGCCAGCAGCACGGTGCCGGGCCCGACCGTGCTGCCGGCGCCGATCGAGGCGGACGGGTGGACGATCGTGGCGTACCGTTCGACCGGCAGACCGAGCCGTTCGACGATCTTCCTCCGGGCGGTGTAGTTGCGCGGGTTGCCCACGCAGACCACCACCGCCACGTCCGTCATGTCCCGGACACTGTCGACCGGGCCGAGGATCGGCCGGCCGGACCGGGTGGAGCCGTGCAGTGCGGGGTCGTCGTCGACGAAGCCCCGCACCTTCCAGTCCCCGGCCGCGGCCGCCGCCGTCTCCCGGGCGAAGCCGCCCGCTCCGACGATGACGACCTCGGTCACCGGCCGGCCAGCTCGCGCAGGACGCCGACGATGTACTTCTGATCGTCCTCGGTCACCTTGTGGTGCAGCGGCAGGATCAGCGAATCGCGGGTGATGCGTTCGGTGACCGGCAGCGGGCCCGGGGTGACGTCGGCGTAGGCCGGCTCCAGGTGCGACGCCATGATGCCGCGGCGGGCCGAGACGCCGCGCTTGGCCAGTTCGGCCAGGACGTCGTCGCGGCCGGTGCGGTACGGCCGGTTGATCAGCACCCAGAACGACTGGTAGTTGGTCGTCCCGTGGGCGGGGTCGCGGACCGGCACCAGACCGTCGATGTCGGACAGCAGTTCCTGGTAGCGGGCGGCCAGTTCGCGGCGCTGGGACACCAGGCCGGCCAGGCGGCCGAGCTGGACCAGGCCGACCGCGGCCTGGATGTCGGTCATCCGGTAGTTGTAGGCGGTCTCCAGGTACGCCTCCAGGACCGGCTGGGAGCTCTTGTGCCGGTCGGCCGCGGACACGTTCATGCCGTGCTCGCGGAGCCGGCGCAGGCGCACGGCGACCGCGGCGTCGTCGACCGTGACCATGCCGCCCTCGCCGGTGGTGAGCACCTTGCGCGGGTGGAACGACCAGGCGGCGATCGCGGCGCCGGTCCCGGCCGGCTGGCCGTAGGCGGTGGAGCCGGCGGCGCAGGCGGCGTCCTCGACCAGCGCGACACCCCAGTCGGCGGCGGCCTTGCGCAGGCCGGCCGTGTCGAACGGGACGCCGCCCTGGTGCACGGCGATGATCGCGCGGGTGCGCGGGGTGCGGACCGCGTCGATGGTCTCGACCGTAACGTTGCCGGTGGCCAGGTCGACGTCGGCGAAGATCGGGGTGGCGCCGACGTAGCGGACCGCGTTGGCGGTGGCGATGAACGACAGCGACGGGACGATGACCTCGTCGCCGGGTTCGAGGTCGAGCAGCACCAGGGACAGGTGCAGGCCGGTGGTGCAGGAGCTGACGGCGACGCCGTGGCCGGCGCCGACCGTGGCCGCGAACTGCCGCTCGAACTCGGCGACCCGCGGGCCCTGGGCGACCCAGCCGGAGCGGACGGCGTCCGCGGCGGCCTGGGCCTCCTCCTCACCCAGCATGGGGATCATGACGGGGATCATTTGGACGACCGCCACCAGTCGACCAGGCCCTGCAGGCCCTCGTGCAGGCCGATCTCGGCGCGGAAGCCGATCGCCTCGGCGGTGTGCCCGGTCTCGGCCAGGCGGCGGGTGACGCCGTTGACGGCGCGGGCCGGGCCGTGCTCGGGCACCAGGTCGGACTTCATCACCGCGGACAGCGCGGCGGCGAGTTCCTTGAGGCTGGTCTCCTCGCCGCGGGCGATGTTGAACACCTCGTCGGTGACGTCGGCCTGCGCGGCCAGGATGTTGGCCCGGGCGATGTCGGCGACGTGCACGAAGTCCATGGTCTGCAGCCCGTCGCCGAGGATCAGCGGGGGAGTGCCGGCCTCGATGCGCTCCATCCAGCGGATCAGCACCTCGGTGTAGAGACCGAAGATGTCCATCCGCGGGCCGTACACGTTGAAGTACCGCAGCGCGACGTAGTCCAGGTCCTTCATGGCCTTGAAGCTGCGCAGGGTGGCCTCGTTGAACGCCTTGGCCGCACCGTAGAACGTGTCGTTGTTGTACGGGTGGTGGCGCTCGGTCGTCGGGAACTGTTCGGCCAGGCCGTAGACGGACGCCGACGACGACGCGATGACCTTCTTGACGCCGGCGTCGGCCGCCGCCTCGATCACGTTGAACGTGCCGTCGACCAGGACCTCGTTGGCCAGCCGGGGCTCCTCGGCGCACTGCGTGATCCGGATCGCGGCCAGGTGGAACACCAGGTCCTTACCGGCGGTGACCTCCTGGACCAGTTCCACGTCGCGGATGTCGCCCTCGACGAGGGTGACCGGCCCGTTCTCGAGCGCCCAGGCCAGGTTCTCCCGCCGGCCGCGGACGAAGTTGTCCAGGACGACGATCTCGGCGGCCCCGCCGCGGACGAGTTCGTCGACCACGTGCGAGCCGATGGTGCCTGCTCCGCCGGTGACCAGGGCGCGCGCGCCCTCGATCGATACAGCCGTCACGCCATGTGCCCTTCGTTGAGCTTGATCATCGTGCCGCCCTCGGCGAGGCTACGGGAGGCCGCCTGCAGCAGCTCCAGCACCCGCAGGCCGGAACGGCCGTCGGTGAGGGCGGGCGTCTTGGTGGTGATCGCCCGTGCGTACTCGTCGACCATGGTGCGCAGCGCTTCCCGCTCGGTCAGCGCCGGTGCGACCATGTCGCCGGAGCGGTAGGAGATCAGGATGTCGCGGCGCTGCTCGTCGCCGAGCTCGTCCGGGGACGCCACGTCGACGCCCCGGTCGTAGACGGCCAGCCGCTGGCTGGGGTTCAGGTCGTCCCAGACCAGGGTCCGCTTGGAGCCGCCGAAGATCGCGGTGCGGATCTTCACCGGGGACAGCCAGTTCACGTGGATGTGGGCGATCGCGCCGTTGCTCAGCTGCAGCGTCAGGTAGGCCACGCAGGCCCGGCCGGCGCCGATCCCGTCCGCGCCGTGCGCCGCGACGGCCACCGGGGTGACGCCCTCGGGCAGCACGAAGTCCAGGATCGACAGATCGTGCGGCGCCAGGTCCCACAGCACGTCGATGTCCTTCTGGACAAGACCGAGATTGATGCGTACGGAATCCAGGAAGTGCAGCTCGCCCAGCTCGCCCGAGTGCAGCAGCTCCCGGATGCGCAGCACCGCGGGCGTGTAGCAGTACGTGTGGTCGCACATCAGGGTCAGGCCGCGCTCGTCGGCCTCCTCGACCAGCTGCAGCCCCTCCTCGTAGGTGGCCGCGAGCGGCTTCTCGACGAGCACGTGCTTGCCGGCCCGCAGCGCGGCCAGGGCCACCTTGAGGTGGGTGCCGGCCGGGGTGGCGATCGCCACGGCCTGCACGGACGGGTCGGCCAGCACCTCCTCCAGGTCGGCCGTGACCTGGACGGTCGAGTAGCCGCCGAGGACGCGGCGGGCCCGTTCGACGTCGAGGTCGCAGAGCCAGCGCAGACGGAACTGCGTGCTGCCCTGGAAGTTGCGGACGAGGTTGGGGCCCCAGTACCCGGCCCCGATGACGGCGATCCCGATCGGCTCGGACGCGTTCAACAGACTTCCCGTCTCTCTGGTCAGGACTCACAGACTCCTGGGAAGCTATCCATCCCCTTAGGAGCGACGCTAGATCGGTGTCGCATTCCCGCGCGCCCGGCGGCCGAAGCCGATCCGTTCGGCCGCCGCGGGTAGACCAACGGTCACTTTGGAGTGAGCCGTCGACTTACCGACATCAGCCTTGGTGGTCCTCCGCTACCCTGTGCGCGACCTGAGGTGAAAGGGATTTCATGACCGACGTTACCGTGGCCCCGACCGCCGATGTGGACGATCGCGCGGAGATCGGCGCCGGCACCCGGATCTGGCATCTGGCGCAGATCCGCGAGGGCGCGACGCTCGGCGCCAACTGCAACATCGGCCGCGGGGCGTACGTGGGGCCCGGCGTCACCATCGGCGACAACGTCAAGCTGCAGAACCATGCGCTCGTCTACGAGCCGGCCGTGCTGGCCGACGGCGTGTTCATCGGCCCGGCGGCCGTGCTCACCAACGACGAGTACCCGCGCTCGGTCACCCCGGACGGCCGCCTCAAGGACGGGCACGACTGGGTCGCGGTCGGCGTCACCGTCGGCGAGGGCGCGGCGATCGGCGCCCGCGCGGTCTGCGTCGCCCCGGTCACCGTCGGCCGCTGGGCCCTGGTCGCCGCCGGTGCCGTGGTCACCAAGGAGGTGCCCGACTTCGCGCTGGTCGTCGGCGTCCCGGCCCGGCGCATCGGCTGGGTCGGCAAGGCCGGCAAGCCACTGACCGCCAAGGGCGAGGGTGTCTGGGTGTGCCCGGAGACCGGCGCGTCGTACGTCGAGACCGACGGCGTGCTCACCGAGGCATGAAATTCTGGGACTGGCCGCTGGCCCTGATGGTTCTCGTCTTCGCCGCCCCGATCGTCGCCGGCGGTGCGGTCCTCTACACCCGGGGCTGGGACGAGGCGCGGGCGTATTTCGTCGGCGAGTCCGGCCAGGTCGCGCCGTTCCGGGACTGCGAGTGGGTGCCGCGCACCAACGGGGACAAGGACGAGGGCTGGGAGTGCCGGGGCGTGTTCACCGGCGGCGGCCTGCGGGTGAACGACGTGCGCCTGACGCCCCGGCTGCCCGAGCGCCCGACCGGCCCGGTCCCGGCGATCGTCAGCGGCCCGTCGGCCACCACCGCCTGGACCACCTCCGGCGCGGAGATGCTGTTCGCGGCCACCGCCGGGGTGGTCCTGATGGCGATCTCGCCGACCATCGGGGTGCTGCAGTTCCGCAAGGAGATCGCCGCGGCCTACCGGAAGCGCCGGAGCCGCCGCGACCTCACCGGCTGAGCGACTCGCTCGCGCCCTGCCGCCAGCGCTCCGGCGTCGCCTCGTGCTCGGTGCGGAAACGCTTGATGAAGTAACTGGCGTCGGGATATCCGACCCGGTGGGCCACGGCCGCGACGGTCAGATCGGTTTCGGTCAGCAGGCGGCGGGCCTCCTGCATGCGGCGCTCGGTCAGCCACTGCTGCACGGTCCGGCCGGTCTTGCGGCGGACCACGGTGGTGAGATGGCCGGGGGTCAGGGCGAGCGCGGCCGCGACGTCGGCGAGGGAGACCGGGTCGGCGAAGCGTTCTTCGATGACGTCGAAGACGGCGGCGAGCAGCGGCTCGTCGGCCGAACGGAGCTCGCCGGCGACGTCCGGGGTGAGCCGGGCGACGGCGACCAGCAGCAGGGTCAGGTGGGCCAGCGCGGCCTCCGGATAGCCGGTGCGGCGGCCCTGCAGCTCGGCGTCGAGCGCGGACAGACGGTCCAGCCAGGCGTTCCGCTCGCCGGGCGGCACGCGCAGGCGCTGGGCGCGCTCGCCGCCGGCCGCGAACGGGAACAGCAGCGGATGCGCCCGCCAGGACGCGTACGCGCCGGCGCGGATCACGTCGGCCGGGAAGAACACCACCCAGCCGTCGGTGACGATGTCGGCCACCTCGGCCGGGAACGACAGCACCTGTCCGGGCGCGACGACGAACAGGTCCCCGTCGGTGACTGACCATTTCCGGTCGTCGATGACGAACGTTCCCGAGGCCCGGTCGGCGTAGAGGAGGACCAGGAAGTCGTGGGTGTGCGTCTGCGGGCGCGGCAGCGGGTGCGGGGTGAGCGCCACGTCGGGCAGGCGGGAGACGGCGACCGGGGGAGTGCCCGGGCCGCGCCGGTAGACCGCGACCGGGACACCCCCGGCGGTGCGCCGCCCCATCCGCGTCGGGCGGGCGTGCGGCGGACCCGAAGAATGTCGGATCACCTCCGACGATTCGACGATGTCGCTGCTCGGCTCCGGCATGAGGCTAAGCGTACGACCGAATTTCGTCTGATCACCATCGGGAGTGCGTCATGAGCGAGACCGTCCGGCCCTACATCCCGGCGATGGGACGGCACTGGATGCTGTTCCTCTACGATCCGTTCGTGAAGCTCGCCGGCCTGCACCGGGTGCACGGCGAGCTGCTGGACCGCGCCGGGGTCCGGCCCGGGCACACGGTCCTGGAGATCGGCTGCGGCCCCGGCGACCTGCTCCTGCGGCTGGCCCGCCGGGAGCCGCGGGCCGAGCTGACCGGCATCGACCCCGACCCGGCGGCGCTGCGCAAAGCCCGGCGCAAGGCCGGCCGCCACGGGCTCCCGGTACGGTTCGCACCGGCGTACGCGGATGATCTGCCCTTCCCGGACGACAGCTTCGACCGGGTGCTCTCGTCCTACATGCTGCATCACCTCGACGCGGACCAGCAGGTCGCGGCCGTGCGGGAGGTCCGGCGGGTGCTCCGGCCCGGTGGCGAGCTGCACGTGGTCGACGCCGACGGCACCCCGCACCAGGGGTCGAGGCGCCATCGGCATTCGCAGCTGGCCGGGCACACCCCGGAGCGGATCCTGCGGGTCATGGCGTCGGCCGGGCTGACCGAGGTGCGGGAGAACGGCCGTGGCCAGGGCCGGACCGCCCTGGGCCACTACGTCTTCCTCCGCGCCGGTGTCTAGGGTGTCGCGTCCCAGGCGGCCATCCTGAGGGTCACCTGCCCGGTGTCCGGGACCGGTTCGACGTTGAGCCGGACCAGGGCCGTCTGCCCGGCCGGGGTGGGCCCGCCGGCCAGTAGACAGTACGTCTTGTCCTCGCGCAGCTCGACGCTCGGACCGGACGGGTTGTCCTGGATGGCGTCCGCGCATTCGGTCGCGGTCGCGGTGTCCCCGGCGATCGTGCCGGTCCGCACGCTGCCCAGGGCGACCAGGCGCAGGTCGCCACCGTCGACCGAGGAGATCACCACGTCGCCGTCGGTGTCGTCCAGCGACGGCCGGGCCAGGTTGATGGCCTGGGACTGCTCCCCGGTGGCCGGGACGGTCAGCTCGGCGGACTCGTAGATGGTGCCGAACGTGCCGGACGGGACGGCGGTCGCCGAGGTCTCGGCCGCCACGCTCGGTGACGGCGAGTCGGCCGGGCTCGGGCTCGGGCTCGGACCGGTACTCGGATCGGCACTGGGCACTGCGGTGGCCGAGGCGGGTGCGGCCGACATGACGGCGGACGCGGCGGCCGAACCCGCCCGGGGCACCGAGGGGGCCTGTCCGAGAAGCGGGCTGAACCGCGGCGACTTCACGACGTCGGCCGGGAACGGCACCAGGACGCCGAGGTGCGGCGATCCCGGAGCGCTGAACGGCGGGGGAGCGGCCGGGCTCACGGCCTCGTCCACCGGTCCCCGGTTTCCGTCCAGGGCCCGGGCCATCGCCCCGCCGCCCACCACCACGGCCAGGACGGCGCCGACGAAGGCCAGTACCGCCGGTCGCAGCCGCTTCCCGGTTGCGGCCCGCTCGGCCTGACGCGGCCGGGGGACGGCCCGCCGGCACGCCGCCGTCGGACCGGAGCGCGGTTTCGCCTGCCGGGCCCGCCGCCGCAGGTCGGCCAGTCCGGCCGCGGCGTCGAACGTCATCCCGGCCACCGCCTGCCGTTCCGCCTCGGCCAGCAGGCCGCGTTCCTCGGGCGTCAACAACGGCCTATCCACGGTCGCCGTCCTTCCTGGCCTGGAGCTTCGCCCGCAAGATCTTCCGGGCGTGTTGCAGATGCGTGCGCACCGACGTCGAGGCGATGCGCAGGTGCAGGGCGATCTCGTTCGCGGTCCACCCCTCGTCGAGCAGCATGACCACGGTCCGTTGCTGTTTCGAGAGCCCACGCACCAGGTCCAGCGCGTCGGTGTCGCCGGCGTCCTCGTCGCCGAACCGCACGAACGAACTGAGCCGCTCGGACAGGTCGGCGTCGCGCCCGCGTCGCCGCCACACGTTCTGGACCGAGTTCTCGAGGGCGCCCGACGCGTACCGCAGGCGGCACTCGGGCGACTGCGGGTGCACCAGCGCCCACTTCCGGTAGACGCCGACCAGCGCGTCCTGGGCCGCATCGGCGGCATCCTCGCGACTCAGACCCCGGGCTATCGCCCGGCCGACCAATTTCGCGTACGTGTCCTGGTAGAACCGCGCGAAGCTGCCCTCGGCCGACTCCCCGTCCGGCTCCGGGTCGCGCCGGACCAGCGGATGCGGCCCGTCGTCGCCGGGCGGCGCGAGCGTCACCACGACGCCCGCCCGCCACCGTCCCCGCCGCGGCGCCAGACGACCCGTACCTCCAGATACGATCGTCGCCGCCGGACCTGCCCGCGTTCACCGGTCCGGGCGAGGCGGCGGTTACCGCCCTCCCCGCCGAACACCGTCATCATTGAGCTGATCAGCTGACCCAGCAAGGCGCTGATCAGCAGCCCCCATATGTCCACGTTTCCCCCGTCGACTGTGCGGCTCACCGGTGCCGTCCCCGGCGACCGGTCATGCCAATAGAACGCAGCGACCAGGCGAAACGTCTAAAGCTCATCGGAACAAATCCCGAAGAGCCACCCCTAAACCACAAATCAGACGACCGCGTACGGGTGAACGAGGCTCGTGTCCGCGGCGCGGACGCCCACGGCCGTGACTTCCCCGGTCCGCGGCGCGCGATCTCCCGGGCCGGACGCGGTCGCGGTGCTCGCCCCGTACGCGCAAATTCTCTTGATCGTGAAGTTGGCCGGCTGGGCATTTTCGGATCGGGACTTGAGCAATCGCTTAAAACTGCTAGATTTGAGCAGTCGCTCAAACCGGTGGGAGGTGGGCTGTGGCCAGGGTTTATGTGGAGACGGTGATCGCAGCGCCGTTGGAGCGGATCTGGGCGGCGACGCAGGATCCGCGGGAGCACGTGCGGTGGGACGTCCGGTTCGGGCGCATCGATCCGGTGGCCGACGGCGAGTTCACCTACGCCACGGCGGTGCTGCCCGGCGTCGAGATCGCCGGGTACGGCGTGCACAGCGGCGAGCGTCGGCAGGCGTCCGGCGAGGCGGTGTCCGCGCTGCGGTTCGGCTCGGACGACGTGCGCTCGCTGATCCGGGAGGGATCCGGATATTGGCGGTATGTGCCGGCTGATCATGGCGTGCGCTTCCTGACCGGGTACGCCTACCGGCCGCGCTGGGGGCGGCTCGGCCGGCTGATCGACCTGGTGTTCGGGCCGGTCTTCGGCTGGGCGACCGCCTGGTCGTTCGACCGGCTGCGGCTCTGGCTCGAACGCGGCGTGACACCCGAACGGGCCCGGTGGCACGCCGTTCTCGACCTCGCCCTGCGGGCCGCGGTGATCGCCGTCGCGCTCCACACCCACTGGTGGCTGCTGGTCGTTCCGGCGATCCTGCTGCCCCCGCACCCGTTGACCCCCGCCGCGCGTCGATGCCGGCGGCAACCCCGCCCTTCCCGGCGGGAACCCCGTCGTTCCTGGCGGGAGCCCCGTCGTTCCTGGCGGGACCTCCGTCGTTCCCGGCGGGAAACCGGAAAGGAAGAACCGGCATGACCTCGGTATTCGAACAGGCTCTGGGCGACGACTTCGACCGGCTGCACCCGCGGCTGCAGCGGCGCTTCGGGGTGGACGGCACGCGGGATCAGGGCTGCATCGGCACCGGAACCATGGACAAGGTCTGGCGCGGCGGCGCCTTCACGGCGCCGTTCCTGCACCTCGGGACGCTGCGGCACGTGCTGTTCCCGGAGACCGGGACGGACATCCCGTTCACCATCGAGAACTATGCCTACGGCGACACGTACGGGCGGCCGACGCTCACGTTCGTGCGCACGTTCCAGGTCCGGCCGCACCGCCGCCGCCGTTTCGACGCGACGATGGTCTACCACCCGGACCGTGACGTGATCGTCGACTACCTGGGGACGACCCAGCATCTCGCCGTCGACCTCGACGTCAGCACGGACGAGCGGGGTGGCCTGCGGATCCGCAGCGGGTCACAGGTGTTCCGGGGCGGGGTCCGCTGCCCCGGCCTGCTGCTCGGCGACGCCGAGGTGCGGGAGTGGTGGGACGAGCGGGCCGGGCGCTTCAACATCCAGGTGACCGTGCGGAACCGTCGATTCGGCCCGCTGTTCGGCTATCACGGGAGTTTCACGGCGACGTATGTGGGCGCCGGCGCCCCGGTGCCGGCGGCGGTCCGCCCCCTGCGCGAGAACCCCGCCTGAGCTGCTGGTCTCCTGCTCGTCCAGGCCTGGTCGGCGCCGGTGGGGCCAGGCCGCGACGCCTGCCCGGCAGGCCGCGGGGTGAGGTCAGGTCACGAGGTTCGTCCGGGTCAGGTCACGAACAGGGCCACGGCGACGGCGGTGGCGAAGACGACGATCGTCCAGCGCAGCGCCTCGGACGGCAGGCGCCGCGCGATCCGCGCCCCGGCGAACCCCCCGATGATCGTCGCCGGCGCCAGCACCCCGACCACCGCCCAGTTCACCGGCCCGAACACGCTGTACAGCAGCACGGTCGTCAACCCCACCACGGCCGCGAAGACGTTCTTCAGCGCGCTGATCCGCCGCAACGGCTCGTCGAGCACCAGGGCCAGCCCGGCGATCAGCAGCACCCCCATCGCCGCGTTGAAATACCCGCCGTAGCACCCGCACAGGAACACCGCGAGCCGGAACATCCCCGGACTGTTCCCCGGCCGCCCGGCCAGCCGGCTCAACCGATCCTGGAACGCCATCAGCATCGCGGCCAGCAGCAGCAGGAACGGCACCACCACGTCGAACACGGACCGCGGCGTGAACAGCAGAACCGCGCTCCCGCACAACGTCCCGGCGACCGCCACCGGGATCATCGTCCTGATCCGCGCCCCCTGCCCGACCAGGTCGGGCCGGCTGCCGGCGGCACTGGCCGCATACCCGGGCGCGACCGACAGCGCGTTGCTCACGTTGGCCGCCACGCCCGGCAGCCCGAGCCCCACCAGCAGCGGAAACGTGATCAGCGACCCGCCACCGGCGATCGCGTTCACCGCCCCGGCGACCAGCCCACCTCCGAACAGGACAGCAATCTCCCCACCCATCACCCCAAGATTCTCTCCTGCCCGCCGGCGGGCCCTGCGACCTGCGGTCACCTGAAGGAATGACATTCCAGCGGCCGGTGAACCGCGGGCCTCTCCCGGTGGTGTCCGCCGGTGAGTCCGTCAGCCGACGACGGATCGCACCACCGGAAGGAACCACCATGAACCTTCACCGGATCCCGCAGATCCCCACCCCGAGCCGGCGAGTGCTGACCGGTGCGGCTGCCGCCGTGACGGCCGGAGCCCTCGCCGTTTTCGGCCTGACCGGCCCGGCCGCCGCGTCCGGCGACGACACGAACTGTGTCGACGTCAGTGTGGCCAAGGGGCGGGTGACCTCGACCGTACGGGTCGACAACAACTGTTCGACCGATGTCGACGTCCGCATCCTGATGTCCGCCCCGCGGCTCGGTGGCTACCCGTGCGTCACCGTCGGCGCCGGCACCCGGTGGTCGTACAAGTTCGTCCGGGCCTACCACATCTACTGGGGCACCGAGTTCTGCTAGCCCCGCCCGCTCTCACCCGCCCAGGGTCCGCCCCAGCCGGCGGACCGCCACCACCAGGCCGATCGCCCCCATCGCGGCCAGGTACAACGCTCCCACCAGGATCTTCACCGAGATCACCCCGAGGGCCGGCCCGCGGAGCAACTCGATCCCCTGGTAAAGCGGCAACCACTGCACCACGATCTGCACCGGGCGCGGATAGACCGACAGCGGATAGAACGTCGTCGCGAACAGGAACATCGGCAGCATCACCAGCTGGATGTACTGCATGTCCTGCCAGTCCCGCAGAAACGTCACCACGACGACCCCGGCGGTGGCGAACGCGAACGCGATCAACGCCGCGCCCGGCACGACCAGCAGCGCCCACGGGGACCGGACCAGTCCGAACGCGGTGATCACGACGAGGAAGGCCAGACTGACGATCGTCCCGCGAAGCACCGCCCAGCCGATCTCGCCCAGCGCCACGTCCCGCTCGGTCAGGGGAGTGGCCAGCATCGACTCGTACGTCCGATCGGTCTTCAGTTTCCCGAACATCAGGAACGTCGTCTCGTTCATCGCACCGTTCATCGCCGCCGTCGCCAGCAGCGCCGGCGCCACATAGGCGGCGTAGCGCACCGGCTCGCCGCCGGCCACGTCGGTGACGGTTCCGACCAGCACCCCGATCCCGACCCCGATCGACAACAGATACAGGATCGGCTCGAAGATCTCGGCGAGCAGCACGTACCACGTGTGCTTGTAGATCATCAGATTGCGCTCGACGAGCACGGCGGCGCTCACGCGGTCAGCCTCCGGGTGTAGGCGCGCCGCCCGGCCAGGTAACCGGCGGTGATCAGCGCGAGCAGGACGAGCACGTGGACGACGATCGGCCCGGAGCCGCGGCACAACTCGGTGCCGTGCCAGAGCGGGCTCAACCAGACGAGCGTCCGCAACGGGCCGGGCAGCTGCTCGGCCGGGAAGAACGTGCCGGAGAACATGTACAGCGGCATGATCACGAAGCGGAACACGGCGCTGAGTTTCGCCGGGCGGTCGGTGCTCACCGCGTACGCCGAAATCGGGGTGGCGAAAGCAAGCGCGGTGAGCACGGCGCCGAACAGAGCGCTCGGGGAGGCGGCCCCGAAGACGAGCAGGACCAGCAGGATCGCGGCCGAGTCGAGGGTGGCGCGGAACGCGGTGAACAGCAGGTGCCCGGTGAAGATGTCGGAGGGCTCCATCGGCGTGGTCACGGCGGCGCGATAATTGCCGCCGGGACGCGCGGACTGGAAGACCGGGCCGGAACCGTGGATGAAACCCATCTGCATGGCCGACGCGGCGAGCAGGCCGGGGCCGATGAACGCCAGGTAGGAGCCGCCGTGCAGGTAGGCGCTGCTCTGCGCGTCGACGAGTTTGCCCAGGCCGAGGCCGAGCGCGGTGACGAACAGCAGCGGATTGGCGATGCTGATCACGGCGGTGCCGCGCCAGGTCCGCCGGTAGCGGTGCCACCAGTAGCCGAACTCGCGCGTCGCCGGCCGGGCCAGAAGCCGCGCCCCGGCCGGACTTATGGCCGGACCCGCTCCCCGCGCCTCGGCCGGTTCTGTTCCCCGCGTCTCGGCCGGGTTTGTTCGCGCCGTCTCGGTCGGGTCTGTTTGCGCCGTCTCGTTCGGGTTCGTTCGGGGCGCCTCGGTCGGGTTCATTCGATCAGCGTCCGTCCGGTCAGGGTGAGGAACACGTCCTCCAGGCCGGCGCGGCGGACCAGCGCGGTCAGCGGATCGAGCCCCCGGCGCCCGACCTCCTCCAGCGCGGACTCCCCGTCGGTCGTGTAGCAGAGCAGCCGATCCGGCAGCACCTCGATGCGCTCGCCGATCCCGCGCGCCTTCTCCGCCGCCTGCTCGTGCCGGTCGAGCGGGAACCGCAACTCCAGGACCTCACGGGTGACATACCGCTCGATCAGTTCGCGCGGCGAACCGTGCGCGACGATCCGCCCGCCGTCCATCACCGCGAGCCGGTCGCAGAGCTGCTCCGCCTCGTCCATGTAGTGCGTGGTCAGGATCAGCGTGACCCCGTCCTGCTTGAGCCGGAACAGTCGCTCCCACAGCAGGTGGCGGGCCTGCGGGTCGAGCCCGGTGGTCGGCTCGTCGAGCAGCAGCAGGTCAGGCTCGTTGACCAGGGACCGGGCGATGGTCAGGCGCCGCCGCATGCCCCCGGACAGATCCTGCACGCGCGCCGTCCGCTTGTCGGTGAGCCGCGCGAACTCGAGCAGCCGATCCGTCCTCTCCCGGATGACCTTGCGCGGAAGACCGAAATAGCGCCCGTAGATGAGAATGTTCTCCTCCACGGTCAACTCTGTGTCAAGCGTGTCATCCTGCGGAACCGACCCGAGCCGAGCCTTGATCGCCCGCCGATCCCGCGCCGCGTCATGACCGAGAACGGTCAGCTCACCCCCGCTGCGCGGCGACACGCACCCGATCATCCGCATCGTCGTCGACTTCCCCGCCCCGTTCGGCCCGAGAAACCCGAACGCCTCCCCCCGCCGCACATCGAAGTCGATCCCCCCGACCGCCACATGCTCCGGCGGTCCTTCGTAGACCTTGGTCAGCCCCCGCGCGCTGACCAGCGCCATTGAGTCATCCACGACCGAACGCTACAAGTATCGAACTCCCTCACGCAATAAATAGACCAAAACCCGAAAATCCAAGACTTCCCCGTACGGCGGGTAGCCGCGCCCCACCTCCCGCCACCAATTCGCCGCGCCTCACCACACCCCGCCGTCAACTCGCCGCGCCTCACCGCGCCCCGCCGCCAGCTCGCCGCGCCTCACCGCGCCCCGCCGCCAGCTCGCCGCGCCTCACCGCGCCCCGCCGCCAATTCGCCGCGCCTCGCGGGTCCGCCACCGCCCCGCCGAGCCAGACCCCAGCCCCTCCCGCACCAAACCCCGCAGTACCGCGCACCCAGAATCGGCCCCGCCACCCCCACCTGCTGACCACGCTCGCCCACGCCGAACCCGCGGGGCCCCACCGGACCGGCAACCCGACCCGGCTGGCCTGATCTCGCGAGACGCCAATCGTTCGGCCGAGCGTGCCTCTGCCGCCTGCCGGGCAGAATGTTGCGCCATGGACCACCACGATCACGGTCACGGCCACCATCACCACACGCCGGATCCACCGATGCCGTCGTCGGACTCCTGGTCCTCGGCCCCCGGTTCCTGGGCGCCCTCCACCGGCGGTGCCGCGGACTCCTCACCCGCGCCGGCCGCCGCCATCCCGGACCCGTGGACCGCGCCGCCCGAGACCGGATCGTCCGTCTCGGGCAGCAGCACGGACGACGCGGAGGCCCCGAGCACGTGGTCACCAGCGACCGGCTGGCCCGCCGAGCCGGCCAACTCGGCGACGCCCGCCTATGTGAACAGCGCGCCGACCGACCCGCCCTTCGAAGCCTCCGGCGCCGGAACGTTCGCCAAGACCACACCACTCGCTAATGCCGAACCGTCCGCTGCGGCCGCGTCGCAGGGTGGGGCGGCGCTCGGCATTGTGGCGCTCGTGCTGGCCGGCGTGTCCCTGTTCCTGGTCCTGTGTGACTTCGGTGTGTCGGCGCTGGCCGCGGTCGTCGTCGGTGTGATCCACCTCCGGCGAACCGGCCGTGGTCAGCCCGGCCGTCGCCCTGCCGTGGCCGCGATCGTCATCGGCGCCCTCCTTCTGGTTCCGTCGGTGGTGCTGAGCATCGGTTTCTACTTCGTGAGCTTCGGGCCGTAGGGCACACGCCTGGTCATGAGGAGATCATCGATTCGACATGTGTGAGTCGCCGCCGGAACCGGGCGTGTGCCTACGTTCGGAGGTCATGAGTGCGCTGCCCGAGTGGGCCGACCCCGCCGTACCGGAAAATGATCTTGATCTTCAGGGTCTGAACCGCCGTGGCATCCTGAAGCGTGCCGGCCTGTTCGGCGCCGCTTTCGCCGCGACGACCGCGCTGCCCGGCGCCGCGCCCGCGTCGGCGACGAGCAAGCCGCCGGCGGATCATGACCCGGAGCTGGTCTACCTGGTCGGCGACCACCACGTGCACACGCAGTACAGCCACGACGCGAAGTACACGCTGTCGCAGGCGGCCCGCCGTGGCGCCCAGTTCGGCCTGGACTGGATGGTCCTCACCGAGCACAGCAACTTCGGGCACGAGAACATCGGTGCTGCTCAGGAGCACGCCGAGATCGTCAATGCCCGGGTGGAGAACCCGCGGGTGCTGATCTTCCAGGGCCTGGAGTGGTACATCCCGGGCGCCGAGCACGCGACGGTCTTCACGCCGCCCGGCGAGCACGAGGTCGACGTGCTCCGGCAGTTCGAGCAGACGTACGACGGCAAGCTCCTCGCCCGCACCGAAGGCACCCCCGCGAACGAGGCCCTGGCCGTTGCCGCGATCAAATGGCTCGCCGCGCAGAAGGCGTCCGGTTACGTCGACGACGCGCTCGTGCTGGCCAACCACCCGTCGCGGCTCGGCATCGACTCCCCGCACGAGATGCGTGCCTGGCGGGACGCCGCCCCCGACATCATGATCGGGATGGAGGGCGCGCCGGGCGCCCAGGGCGCGGCCCTGCCAGGTCTGCGGGGCGCGAACAGCATCCGCGGCGAGTACGAGAACAAGCCGTCTGCCCAGTCCTACGCCGGTTACCCGATCGGGGCCTACGTCACCTACGGCGGCTTCGACTGGATGACCGCGACGGTCGGTGGCCTGTGGGACGCGCTGCTCGCCGAGGGCCGGCTGTTCTCGATCACCACCAACTCGGACAACCATCGGACCGTGCACGACACCCTGCGCAACGGGGATTACCCGGCCGGCACGACCTTCGACAGCCTCGGCAAGGTGCCCGACCCGGTCGAGACCGGCGTCGAGCAGCCGGGCAGTGATTTCTGGCCGGGACAATTCAGCCGTACGCACGTGGGTGTCACCCGTTACGGATACCGCGAGGTGATGGCGGGCCTGCGCGCCGGGCGGGTGTGGGTCGACCACGGTCAGCTCGTCGACGGCCTTGACGTGCGGCTCTCCTCGGACCACGGCCGCTCGGCGACGCTGGGCGGCCGGCTGCGCGTGCGCCGTGGCGAACGCGTCACGCTGACCGTGACGGTGGACAGTGCTTCCCGTCCGAACTTCCATGGTGTTCTCCCCAAGCTTGCTCATCTGGACGTGATTCGTGGCGTGGTGACCGGTCGCCCGGCCGCCGACCCGGACTCGTGGCGCGCGCCGGACACCCGCGTCGTCGAGACGGTGGACGTGTCCCGCCGCAGTGGCCGTTACACGATCCGCATTCCGCTCGGCGTTGTGCGGGCCTCCGGTTACGTTCGAGTCCGGGGCTCGGACGGCAACCGGCACGGCGCCGGAGTGCTCGGCGCCGCGATCGATCCGCACGGCCCGATCGCCCACACCCCGGGTGACGGCGACCCGTGGCTGGACACCTGGCTGTACGCGAATCCCATCTTCATCGACGTTTTCTGAGTTGTCGGTAGTGCTGGCGTTACCTCGAATACTCACCCTGGCGTGATGGTCCGGGCCGGCCGGCTCCGGCAGGCTTGGACGCATGACGCAACGGATTCCCGCAACGCTCACCGCACTGGCCGCGTTCCTCGTCGCCGCGTTCGTGGTCGCCCCGGGTCCGCTCTCCGGCAGTCTGCCGGGCGGCCTCGGGGCGGCGCTTCGCGCGTCGTTCGAGGAGTACTGGCACGCCGACCGGAGTGACCACCTGCAGACGGTGGTCGACTACTGGTTCCGATATCACCTGTTCAAAGGCACGATCGCCGCGCTGCTCCTGGCTGTGCTGATCGCGCTCGGCGTTCTGCTGTGGAGAGCGTTCCTCCGTTCCGGCGGGCCCGCCCGTGCGGTGGCCGGTGTCGGCACGGGGCTGCTCGGCCTGGTCGCGCTGGCCGCAGTGATGGCCAACATCCAGGGCGCGGTCGCGCCGTTCGCGTCGCTGTTCCCGATGCTGCAGGGCAACGCGCTCGACGTGGTCGGCCCGCAGCTGAACGCGGATGCCCACCCGCCGGCGGCGGTCGCGACGATGGTCGACGACTTCGCGCGCTACCACGTGGCGATGGCGGTCATCGCCACTGTTCTCGCTGTTGTCTTCGTCGGCGGGAGCGTGCTGGCCGGCCGCCGGTTCGTGAGAACGGATCCGTCCGACCGGCGTGCCCGCCTCGCGATCGGCTCGTTCGGTGCGGTCGCCGCCCTGCTGTCCGTGGCCATGATCGTCCTGGCGGTGGCGAACACGACCGTCGCGGCGAATCCCGATCCGGCCTTCGCCGCCCTGGTCAACGGCAGTTGGTGAGCCTTGGACGAATGCCCCCAGAACCCCCGAGGGGAGCAAGCCTCAACGACGGGGAGACCGGCAATCCGCGTGGTCCGTGTGAGGTCCGTGAGGTCGAGCCTCAGCTGACCGGAACACGGTGATCTGCGGGCGGGTGCGAGTGCTTCCGGGCCGCGGGCGGCGGTTACGAGCGGCGGCGGCGACGCAGGAGAGCGGCGGTGACGGCGATGAGGACAGCCGCTCCGGCCAGCAGGAACAGGACCAGGGGGAGACGGGAGGACGACTCGGCGGCGACCGGGGCGGCGGCGAGGGCCGGCGAGGGTCGGGCGGACGGTGGGGCGGGCGACGCCGGAGCCGCCGCGGACGGGGACGAGGTCGAGGTAGGAGGTGAGGGGAGTGGATAGCGCAGGAGCGAGGGCTTCGAACCCTCGGAGACGGTGAGCAGCGCGGTGCCGTCGACCGTGTAGGCGACCGACTCGCCCTGGGGCTCGTCCGGCAGCGGGATCTGGCGCGGGGTGCCCGAGGTGAGGGCTGCGACCACGTCGCCGCCGGTCACGTCGTACTCGAAGGCGTCGGCGTAGGTGCGGAGGACCACGCGGGATCCGTCCGGGCTGGTGGCCGCGCCGGTGATCACGAGGCGGCCGGCGAACGAGAACGGGTTGCTGGTCGCGGTGATCGGGACCGAGACCGAGCCGGCGAGTTTCAGCTTCGTGGTTCCGCTGGCTTTCAGAGGGCCCGACAGTACGTAGATGCCGGCCGCTCCCGGGGTTTTCGTCACGATGATCGGCGTCCCGTCCGGGGCGATCAGCAGGGCTTCGGCGTTGTGGGCGCCGTCGGGGTACGACAAGCGGAACAGGCCCGGCTTGGACGAGCCCGGCGCCAGCTTCCACAGCGCGATCGTGTCCCGGGACGCGCCGTTGTCGCCGATGTCGCCGACCCAGAGCGTTCCGTCCCGGCCCAGCTGCAGATCCTCGGTGTCGCGGGGGCGGGACGGGTAGGAGACCGTACGGCGAACGGAGCAGTTCTTGGTCAGGTAGAAGATCTTCCGATGCGAGGCCTCGTCGGCACCGTCGTTGACCGTCACGTAGCCGTCGGCGGTGGCCACCAAGCCGGACAGCTCGTCCAGGCGCTTGTCGTCGATCTTGCAGACAGGGCCGGCCGCCACCGCGGCCGCGAGCAACGGGGCGAGCAGCATGCCTCATTCGACCACGCGCGTGCCACACCCGGGAAACGCCGGACGAAGTGGACCGTCCGCACGGCGCTCGCTCCGCCAGGGAAGACGCCGGGCGAGGTGGACCGTCCGCGCGGTGCGCGCTCCGCCAGGGAAGATGCCGGGCGAGGTGGACCGTCCGCGCAGCGCGTGCCACATCCGGGAAAATGCCGGACGTAGTGGACCAGTCCGTGCGGCGCGCGCCAGGCGGACCGGGAAGGGACGGCGGGTCGGGTTACTCCTCCGGGGATTGCGGCTGGAGGGGCTTGGTGCAGAGTACGTCGGGTACCGGCAGGTAGCCGTGCCGCTGCCAGAATCGCAGGCCGGCCTCGTTGTTCGGCATCACGAGCAGGTTGATCCGTGGGCAGCCGAGGGCTTCGAAGCGCGCCTCCAGCTCGTGGACCAACCGGGTCGCGATGCCCTCGCGGCGACGTGCCGGGTCGACAGCGAGGCGGAAGATCCATCCGCGGCGGCCGTCCCAGGTGCCGAGAATGGCGCCTGCCACGGCGTCAAGGCCGGCGCCGCCCGCGATGCCGTGGCCAGCGCTGGCCGCGGTGGTCGGGGTGTCGTGGCCAGTGCTGGCCGCGGTGTTGGGAGCAGTGCCGGTCGTGGTGTCGTGGCCAGTGCTGGCCGCAATGTTGGGAGCAGTGCCGGTCGGGGTGTCGTGGCCGGCGCTGGCCGCGGTGTCGGGGCCAGCGCCGACCGCGGTGTCGAGACCGAGGCCGGCCGGGGTGCCGGGGCTGGAGGTGGGGCTGGAACCGGGGCTGGGGCTGGGCGCGGGGTCGTCGGCGACCGCGACCAGGAACAACTCCGGGTCTCGGGTCAGCTTGGTCTCGAGTTCGGCGCGGGACAGGACGTCCGCCCCGGTCGCCGCCCACACGGCGGCGACCGAGTCGTAGTCGTCCCAGTCGAAGGTGCGGATCACTTGCGGGGCAGCGCGTCGGCCAGCAGTTGCACGAGGTGCACGCCCGACACGTCGGCCAGGTCGTCGGCCTGGGTCCGGCACGAGAAGCCGTCGGCCAGGAAGATGTCGCCTTCTTCGGCTTCGGCCAGTGCGGGCAGCAATTGTTGTTCGGCGACGGCCACCGACACCTCGTAGTGCCCGCGTTCCACCCCGAAGTTGCCGGCCAGGCCGCAGCATCCGCCGAGGCGTTTCACCGTCGCCCCGGTCTGCTTCAGCAGTTTGGCGTCGGCTTCCCAGCCCATCACCGCATGGTGGTGGCAGTGTGGTTGGGCGACGACTCGTACCCCCGCGAGTGAGGGCGGAGACCAGCCGGGGGTGGCGGCCAAAAGCTCGGCCACCGTCTTGGTCGCCGCGGCGACTTCGCGGGCGGCTTCGGTGTCGACGAGTTCGACCGCGTCCTGCCGCAGCACGCCGGTGCACGAGGGTTCCAGCCCGACGATCGGGATGCCCTTTTTAACGGCTTGATGCAGTTCGTTCACGGTGGTGCCGAGGATGCGCCGCGCCGCGTCGAGCTGCCCGGTGGAGATCCAGGTCAGTCCGCAGCATGCTTTCCGGCTGGTCACCTGTGGTGCGTATCCGGCGTCGACCAGCAGGTCCACGGCCGCCTGGGCGATCGCCGGCGCGAAGTGGTCAGTGAAGCTGTCCACAAACAGAATGACCGGCTTGCCAACTTTTACCGGCTTGAAAGACGACTTGAAGGTTCGAGGGGCGAATGTCGGGATCGACCGCCGCGAGTCGACTCCGGCCAGGTAGAGCGCCAACCCGCGAATACCGGGAAGGCTCGTCATCAGGTTCGCCAGGGCCGGCATCCGCGACGCCAGCCGCGACCAGCGCGGCAACCACCCCAGCGAATAGTGTGACCGAGGCCGCGTCCGCCCCTTGAAGCTCTGATGCAGGACCTCGGACTTGTACGCCGCCATGTCGATCCCTGTCGGGCAGTCCGAAGCACACCCCTTGCAGGACAGACAAAGATCCAGAGCATCGTGTACGGCATCCGAGCGCCAGTCCGGCGCCAGGTCCCCGTCGAGCATCTCCTGCAGCACCCGCGCCCGCCCGCGCGTCGAGTCTTTTTCGTCTTTGGTGGCCAGGAACGAGGGGCACATCACGCCCCCGAGGGTGGTCGTGTCGGCCCGGCACTTGCCCACGCCGGTGCACCGGTGCACGGCCTGGTTGAAGTCGCCGCCGTCGTGGTGGTAGGCGAGCGCGAGTTTCGTGCGCACCGGCCGGGCCTGGGACACGCGGATGTTCGCGTCCACCGGATCCGGGTCCACCAGGTTGCCCGGGTTGAGCAGATTGCCGGGGTCGAACGTGTGCTTGATCTGCCGGAACAGGGTCATCGCGGCCGGCGAGTACATCCGGCTGAGCAGTTCGCTGCGCGCCCGCCCGTCCCCGTGCTCCCCGGAGAGTGACCCTCCGTAGCTGACCACGAGGTCGGCCGCGTCCTCCAGGAACGCCCGGAATTTGCCCGGCCCGCCCGGCTTGTCCAGCGGGAAGTCGAGTCGCACGTGCACGCAGCCGTCGCCCAGGTGCCCGTACGGCATCATGCTCAGCCCGTGCCGCTCACCCAGCGCATCGAAATCCCGCAGGTACGCCCCGATCTTGGCGGGCGGCACCGCCGAGTCCTCCCATCCCGCGTGCGCCGGCAGCCCGCTCGGCGCGCGCCCGGCCAGCCCGGCCCCGTCCTCGCGGATCTTCCACAGCGGCGCCGCCTTGGCCGGATCCTCCTCGATCAGGTGGTCGATGGCCTGCGACGCCTCGATCAGCTTCTCTGTGCGGAATCGGACATCGTCGGGGTCATCGCCGGCGATCTCGACCATCAGCCAGGCGGTGCCGCCGGGCAGCGGGGGAACGGCGTCGGGCCCGCGACGGGTGCGGACCACGTCGCAGATCCGGTGGTCGAGCCCCTCGCACGCGGTGGGCTTGAACTCCAGGATGGCCGGGATGACGTCACCGGCCGTGCCGAAGTCCGGGTAGCCCAGCACGACCAGCGTGCGGTACTTCGGGTCGGCGACCAGACGCACCGTGGCCTCGGTGATCACGGCCAGGGTGCCCTCGCTGCCGACCAGGAACTCGGTCAGGTTGAACCCGTTCTCGGGCAGCAGGTGCTCGACCGCGTACCCGGAGACCTGCCGCCCGAACGTCGCGAACTCGGTCCGCCCGACGGCCAGGTTGGCCCCGATCAGATCCCGCAGCGCATCGACGACCTTCGACGACGCGAGGTCTTCGCCGTCGATCGTGAAGGCTTTCAGATCAAGAACATTGTCGGACGTACGGCCGTAGCCCAGTGTCCGCGACCCGCAGGAGTTGTTCCCGATCATGCCGCCGATCGTGCAGCGCGTGTGCGTCGACGGGTCCGGCCCGAACCGCAGCCCGAACGGCCGCGCCGCCGCCTGCAGCGTCGCCTGGACGGTGCCCGCCTGCACCCGGGCCGTCCGCGCGTCCCCGTCGACGTCCAGGACCCGGTTCATGTGCCGGCTGAAGTCCAGGATCAGGCCCGGACCGATGGCGTTGCCGGCCACCGACGTGCCCGCGCCCCGCGCCGTGATCGGAATCCCGAGCTCCCGGCCGACCGCCAGGGTCGCCAGCACGTCGTCGTCGTGCCGCGGCCGCACGATCGCCTGCGGCACGACCCGGTAGAGGGAGGCGTCGCTGGCATAGGCCGACCGGTGGGCCGCATCGGTCAGCACGTCGGTCACGCCGGCCCGGTTCAGGCTCCGGACGAGGTCGGTCGAGATAGCAGCGGTCGTCACGTTATTCCAGAACAATCTGTAGTCGGGCAGTCCCCGCACATTACCGACCGGCCCGTTGCCCGTGCCGGAGCCTTCCCGCAGCTCGGGACTACATCACACGGCTCGGGCCCGGGAGGATCAGTCCGGCAGGGTGGCGCTCAGGTCGGCGTCGTCGAGCGAACCGGGCGCGACCCCGTCGGCGAGAGCGCGATGCATGCGTGCCTGCATGGCCGCCGCCCCCGGCGTCGGCACCCCGTGCAACCGGCCGAGCAGCACGATCTCGCCGTCCAGGTAGTCGGTCTCGGGCAGCACGGCCCGGGTCAGGCTCTGCCGGGTCGAGGCGCCGACCGTCGGGTGCGACGCGATCACGCCTTCCCGGAAGTCGCCGAGGTCCAGCTCGGCCGGCTCGATCCCGGCCGCCCGGTAGACGGCCCGGGCCTCGGCCTGGAGCTTCTTCACGGCGGCGGCCCGCAGCGGACTGGCCGGGTAGAGCGCGTCGAGGGTGTTGGCCATGTTCCCGAGCAGCTTCCCGGCCTTGTAGGCCCGGATGTCGTCGACCACCCGCACGGTGAACCGGCCGGCCCGCAGCCCGTCGGCCACCCGGTCCGTGACGGCGTCCGGCCCGCCCGGGTAGCGCCCGAGGTGCAGCACGGCCGGAACCGGCTCGGCGTGGTTGACCACCTCACCCGGCACCACGAAGGTCGCCGGGATCGACACCACCCCGCCGATGACCTGCGCGAACGACCGCAGGACGGTCCGCTCGTTGTCCATCCCGTTCTGCAGCGTCACGATCGGCAGCTCGCCGGCCGCCACCCCGTCGCGCCCGTCGGCCCGCTTCACGGGCTGCCAGGCCCATTCCCGTACGGCGGAAGCGGTGTCCTGGGTCTTGGTGCTCAGCACGAGCACGTCGTCGCCGGTCAGCGCGACCTCACCCGGACCGCCGGCCACCGGGATCGTCAGCGTGTACTCGCCGTCCGGCCGGATGTACCGCAGCCCGCCGGCCCGCAGCGCGGCCAGCTGCGCACCCCGCGCCACCAGCACCACCTCGGCCCCACCGCGAAACAGCTCGGCCGCCACCGAAGCCCCGACCGCTCCCGCACCGATAATCACGAACCGCACAGCCCTCAGCCCCGTCCCCAGAGTTCCCGCCGCGCCCCGGAGTCGAATTCCGGGCGCCAGTTCACTTCGGTCAGACTAGCGATGACCGGACAAACCGGCCGACGCGCCACCGGCCGCGCGGGATCGGGTCGTTCGGCCGCAGGTCAGCTCCAGGTGACGCTCGTGGTGCGGCAGCGGCAGGTCGCGTCCGGCCCTCGACGGGTCACCCATTCGCCGCACCGGTGGCAGTTCAGGGCCAGGAACAGGGTCCGTGCGTTCTGCGCGAAAGAGCGGGCTTCGCCCCAACTCAAGGCTTCGGCGTACGGGTTGTAATGCGCTCCGGCCAGGTTGCGCAGCGCGGAGACGTCGTCGATCTCGCGGATCAGGGCCTCGATCGAGGACCGGCGCAACGCTTTGACGAGCCCGGGCCACAGGTCGCCCAGGGTGTACCGGTCACCTTCGGTGCGCTGGACACTGATCCGGAATCGCCAGCTCATCTCCGACCCGATGCGTTCCAGCAGGTGCCCGGCGGCTCCGACCGCCAGCGCGGGGTTCTCGCCGGCGAGGGCGGCGTCGACCCCGGCGAGCGGGCTCGGTGTCGCGGTGGACAGGCGCGGGCCGTCCCGGAACGTCCAGTCGATCAGACGATGCTCGGTGAAATCGTGGCCGCGTTTCTGCATCAGGGACCGCAGCTGCTGATACCAGAGCTGGTCGTGGATGGTGACGATCAGCTGCCAGTCGGCGAACTGTTCGAGGACGTGCGCCATCAGGCCCAGCCGGACTCCCGCATCGACGCTCTGGAACACGTCGTCCAGGGCGAGGACCCGGGCCTGGCCGCGTTCGACCGAGGCCCGGGCGACGGCCAGGAAGAAGAGCAGGGCGAGCAGGTCCCGGTAGCCCTCGCTGAAGATCTGCTGCGGGAACACCTTCTCGCCGTTGTTCAGCTCGACGACCATGTCCAGGCTGACCGGGCCGGACTCCCCGGCCAGCACGTGGATCTCCCGGACGTAGTCGGCCTTGGTCACCTTGAGGAAGCTGGTGGTCAGCTCGGCGCCCACCTCGGTCATCACGTGCCGCAGCTGGGCCGCCTCACGGTGGTAGGTGATCGGGTTGAGCATGTTGCCGGCCTGCTCGATGCCCTTCTTGGCCCGGCGGTAGTCGGACAGGGCGTGCTGGAGGGTGCCGATGAGGTCGCGCAGGTCCTGGTCGAGGCGGTCCCACACGCCCTCCTGGACGGCCTGCTCCTGGTTGAGTCCGCCGAAGACCCGGTCGCGGAGCGTCTTCTTCAGCGCCTCGGCGGTCTCGACCAGCTCGAACGGCACGCCGAGGCGTTCGCTCAGGTCGGTGGCGAGGGTCTTGCGGCGGACGCGGGCAGCGAAGAGCTCGTCCTGGAACAGAACCTGCCGTTCCTCGGGGCGGACGCCCATCCGTTCGGCGTCGCCCGGGAAATAGTCGAAGAAGACGGCACCCCGGGAGAGCGGATCGGTGTCGAGGAACCGGAGCAGGTCGGAGCGTTTGAGGGTGATCGGCGCCCAGCGGAATCCGGCGGTCGGTGGGGCGCCGTCGGCGACGAGCCGCCCCTGGTCGTTGTGCTCCAGGGTGCGGCTCACCACGGTGCCGTCGGACAGTTCCACGGTGGCGACGGCTTGCCGTTCGGTGTTGAGGTTACGCAGGACCGGCGCGAACGAGGAGTCGAAGTCGTGCGATCGCCCGACCCGTCCCTGGAGCGCGAACTCGATGCCGTCCACCAGGGAAGACTTGCCGACGCCGTTGTCACCGAAGATGAGGACGCTGGCCGGTCGTCCTTTGCGGCGGAAATCCATGCCCAGTTCGGAGCCGACGCCCCGGAAGTCGGACAGGGTGACGCCGGCGATCCGGATCCGGCTCTGCGACATGTCGGTCGCACCGATGTCGTCGCCGTCACCGGCCGCCTGTTCCCGGGCGCCGCGCAGCAACAGCGCCGCCGTGGACTCGGCGTTGCGCGGCGCCGACTCGGCCAGGACGGCCAGCTGCTGGTCGACCGGCGGGTGCAGAATCTCGCCGATCTGGCGGGCGGCCGCGCGGAAGTCGGACTCGGGGACCCCGAGCGCCTCTTCCCACGGGCTGCGGGGAACGCCCTTGACCTTCTCCCGTTCCGCGTTCAACCGGTTCAGGAACGGTGGTGGCTTGGCGACCGGGTTGGTGAGCAGGGCAGTGGCGTCGACGACGGCCGCCCGGTCGCCGGGCCGGGCGTCGCGGCCGCCGTTCAGGGCGATCAGAGCCTCGGCGGTGGCGATGACCGCCCGGCCCAGTTCCGGACGGCTGCGGCCCGAGGCGCTCTCGAGAAGCAGCCGGGCGTACGCGAAACGGGCGTGCACGGCGTCGGCCCAGGCCACCGAACCACGCAGCGTCAGGCGCAGCCTGTCGGCGCTCATGGCTCGGTAGCGTTCGTGGAGCCGGCGGTTCGGCTGCTTGGCGGTGACGATCCGGTCGATCACGTCCACCAGGGCATCGATCCCGGCCGGGGGGTGGTGCTGGAACATCCGGCAAGTATCCGTATCGGGCCCGGCCCACCGGCTCGGGGTCGGCGCCTACAGAGCTTTGCCCGGGTTGAGGATGCCCTGCGGGTCGAAGACCGCTTTGAGTCGGTGCTGCAGGTCGAGCGAGAACGGGCCCACCTCGCGGGCCAGCCACTGCCGCTTGAGGACGCCGATGCCGTGTTCGCCGGTGACCGTGCCGCCCAGGGCCAGGGCCAGTTCGAAGATCTCGTCGGCCGCCCGGGAGGCCGCCGCCGGGATCGGGGTTCCGTAGGCGCCGGCCACGATGATCGGGTGCAGGTTGCCGTCGCCGGCGTGGGCCAGCGTGCAGATCGGCACGTCGTGGCGGGCGGAGATCTCGCCGATGGACCGGACCGCCTCGGCGAGCCGGGAGCGGGGCACGGCGATGTCCTCGATCAGCGGGCGGCCCAGGCGTTCGATCGACGGCAGGGCCTGCCTGCGGGCGTACAGCAGCCGGTCCGGATCGTCGGAGACCTGGACCGAGACCGCGCCTTCGGCCAGTACGGAAGCGGCCTCGGCCGAGCCGTCGTCGGTCTGCACGATCAGCAATGCCGAACCCGACGACCGCAGGCCGGGGTCGATCGCGTCCAGGGTGGCCTGGTCGAGGAGTTCCGTCAGGACCGGCTGGATCCGCGCCTCGGCCAGGGCGACCGACGCCGCGGCGGCCGACTCGATGTCCGGGTAGTAGGCGGCGATCGTCGTGTCCGCGGCCGGCAGCGGACGCAACCGCAGCGTGGCCGAGACGATCACCCCGAGCGTGCCTTCGGATCCGACGAAGAGCCCGGTCAGGTCGTAACCGGCGACGCCCTTGAGCGTCGACCGTCCCGTCCTCAGAAGCTCACCACCGGGAAGAACGACTTCCAGCCCGAGTACGGCGTCACGCGTCACGCCGTATTTCGCGCACCGCAGGCCGCCCGCGTTGGTCGCGATGTTGCCGCCGATCGTGGACAGTTCCAGGCTGGCCGGGTCGGGCGCGTAGCGCAGGCCGTGCGCGATCGCCGCCCGGTCCAGGTCGGCCGTGATCACGCCCGGTTCGACGACGGCCACGCCGTCGGCCGGCCGCAGGTCGAGGATGCGGTTCAGCCCGGCCAGGTCGAGCACGACCTCGCCGGTGCCCGCGGTGGTCGCTCCGGTCAGCGCGGTTCCGGCTCCGCGCGGGACTATCGGGGTACGGGTCTCCTGCGCGCCCTTGAGCACGGCCTGCACCTCGGCGACCGAGCGGGGGAAGGCGACCGCCGCCGGCGTGCCCGCGGGCTCCCATCCGGACCGGTCGAGCCGCCGGGAGGCGAGGACGCCGGGCTCGGCGCTCCACGGCACACCGGTCCGCGCCAGCCACTCCAGGGTCACGGCTGCTCTTCGCGGGGCGAAGCGCCGGCCGGGACGGAGCCGGCCGGGGACGGGCCGGTCGCCGCGGGCCGCGACGGGTCCGACGACCAGGCCGACCACGAGCCCGGGTACAGGGCGGCGTCGATCCCGGCGACCGCCAGGGCGGCGATCTGGTGCGCCGCGGTCACCCCGGATCCGCAGTAGACGCCGACCGGCCCGCGCACGTCGGCGAAGCGTTCCCGCAGCTCGTCCGCGCTCTTGAAGTACGGGATCCCGCCCTGCAGGTTCTCCCCGGTCGGCTTGCTGATCGCCCCGGGGATGTGCCCGGCCCGCGGATCCACCGGCTCGACCTCGCCGCGGTAGCGCTCCCCGGCCCGCGCGTCCAGCAGCGTCCCGGTCCGCGGCAGCGCCGCCGCCTCGTCCGCGGTCAGCACCGGCAGATGCCCGCCGTCCAGCACCACGTCCCCGGCCGCGCGGGGCCGCGCCGATCCGGACGCCTCCGCGAAACCGGCCGCCCGCCAAGAGGCAAGACCACCATCAAGCAGGCGTACGTCGTCGAGCCCACCCCACCGCAGCAGCCACCAGGCCCGGGCCGCGGCGAGTCCGCCGCTGTTGTCGTAGACGACGACGGTGGTCCCGGCGTTGATGCCCCAGCGCCGGGCCGCCGCCTGCAGCTGCCGCGGCGAGGGCAGCGGGTGCCGTCCGGCCAGGGGTTCGTGCGGTCCGGCCAGTTCGGTGTCCAGGTCCACGTAGACCGCCCCGGGCAGGTGGCCGTCCCGGTAGTGCTTCTCGCCGTCCGGGTCGCCGAGCGCCCAGCGCACGTCGAGCAGCACGGGCGGGTTCGGTTCGGCGGCCCGGCGGTAGACCTCGTCGGCGTCGATCAGGACCGGCCGGCGCTCGTCCGGGAGGGCGAGGGTCGCGGCGAGGTCGTCGTCGCCGAGCGAACCGGCCGCGGTGCCCTCGGCGATCGCCCGGTGCACGCGGGCCTGGACCGCCGTGGCGGCCGGCGTCGGTACTCCGTGCAGGCGCCCGAGCAGCACGATCTCGCCGTCCAGGTAGTCGGTCTCGGGCACCGCCGCGCGGGCCAGGCTCTGCCGGGTCGAGTTGCCGGCGCGGGGGTGGCCGGGGATCTCGGCGAGTCCGAAGCCGCGCTGGTCCGGGGTGGCCGGCACGATCCCGGCGGCGGCGTAGACGGCGCGGGCCTCGGCGCGCAGCTTCTCGACGGCGGTGTCCCGCAGCGGGCTCGGCGGGTACAGCGCGTCGAGCGAGTTGACCAGGTTGCCGAGCAGTTTGGCGGCCTTGTGGGCGGTGACGTCGGCGACCACGTGGACGGTGATCCCGCCCTGGCGCAGCCCGGTGGCGACGCGTTCGGCCGTCTGATCGGGAACGGTCGCGGGGTAGCTGCCCAGGAACAGGACGGCCGGGACCGGGTCGGCGTGGTTGACGACCTCGCCGGGCACCACGTAGGTCGCCGGGATCCAGACCACCGCGCCGACCACGCGGGCGAACGAGCGCAGCGCGATCCGCTCGCTGGCCAGGCCGTTCTGCAGGGTGACGATGGGCAGGTCGGTGGCCGCGACCCCGGCCCGGCCGTCGGCGCGCTTGACCGGGCGCCAGGCCCACTCGCGGGCCGCGACGGCGGTGTCCTGGCTCTTGGTCACCAGGAGCAGGATGTCGTTCTCGGTCAGCTCGACCTCGTCCGGTCCGGCCGCGACCGGGATCCGCAGGTCGTGTACGCCGTCCGGGCGCACGTAGCGCAGCCCGTGCTCGCGCAGCGCGGCCAGTTGGGCGCCGCGGGCGACCAGGAGCGTGTCGACTCCGGCCCGGTGCAGTTCGGCGGCGATCGACGCGCCGACCGCGCCCGCGCCGATGACCACATACCGAGAGGAGTGGCCGACATCACCGATGGTTTCAATAGGAATTGGGGCCGAAGTCATGCAGGTCAGCATGGTCGTCGCGCGGCGGGTCTGTCCAACACTGAAATCCGATCGGAATCGAATGCGTTTGCTTATCGATGCGCTGCTAGCGTCCGCGGCATGGGACAGATCCTGGACATCGTCGCGCTGCGCAGCCTGGTCGCGGTCGCCGACTGCGGCGGTTTCCACCGGGCCGCGGCCACGTTGCGGATCAGCCAGTCGGCGGTGAGTCAGCACGTGCGCCGCCTGGAGAAGGTGCTCGGCCGGCCCGCGGTCGAACGCCAGGGGCGGGCCGCCGTGTTCACGCCCGAGGGGCAGGCGCTGCTGGGGGAGGCCCGGCGCATCCTGACCGCGCACGACGAGGCGCTGCGGCGGCTGATCGGCCCCGGCCGCCCGACGATCACCGTCGGCGCCACCGAGCACGCCGCCGACCTGATCCTCCCGGCGGTCACGGCGGCCCTGCCCGGGCACCAGGTCCGCTTCCGCATCGACCGGACCCGCCGTCTCGACGCCGCGGTGGACCGGGGGGTCCTGGACCTGGCCGTCCATCTGGCCGAGGCGTCCTCGGTCGACGGCGTCCCGATCGGCGCCCTGCCCCTGAGCTGGTACGCGGCTTCTTCCTGGCAGCCGCCGTCCGGCCCGGCGGTCCCCCTGGTGGCGATCGAGGAGCCGTGCGTGCTGCGCCGCCGGGCGGTGGCCGCGCTCTCGGCCAACGGTCGTGACCCCTATGTGGTGTGCGACAGCGGGTACGTCGCGGGCGTCTTCGACGCGGTCCGCGCCGGTCTGGGCGTGGCGTTGATGGCGACCGCGGCGTCCACTCCCGAGGGCCTGACCGAGCGCGCCGATCTGCCGCCGGTCACGCCGGCCCCGGTCAGCCTGCGCATCCGTGCGGGCGCCGACCCGCACCTGGCCGAGCTGGTCCGCGAGGGCCTGCAGGCTGTGCTGGCGCCCGCCTGAGGTCTGTTGCTCTGACCGCAACCACCCGACCACGTCGCCCTTGCGGGCCTCGCGTTCTGGCCGCGCCAGCGGCCTGCGAGGGTCGCAAGGGTCCCCGCGGGAGCGACGGTCTGTACCCCGGCGGACCGGGGCAATGAAGAATTTGAAGTTGATCTTGATCGGAGCCACCGGCGGACCGATAAGCGCACGCGATCGCAGCGATCGCGGAATCGTGTTGGACAGCGGAAACAAATCTCTACTAGTTTGGTGGGCGTTCTAGGGTTTGCCTACGGAAGGTCCCCAACCCATGACTCTCGCCTCCGAGGACACCGTCCTCACCTGGACCGAACCCGACCCGATCCCGCTGCGCGGGACGCTGGTCCTGCTCCCCGGACGCGGCGAGTCCGCCCAGGTCTACGAGCGTTTCGGCCGGCGCCTGGCCGCCGACGCCTACCGGGTGCACGCGATCTCGGCCCCGTCGGACGACCCGGCGCGCGTCGCCGACCGGCTCACCGACCTCCTGGAGGGCGCCGACCCGGAGAAGCCACGGATCGTCGTCGGCTCGGACGCCGGCGCCGCGTTCGCCGCCCACCTGGCCGCCAACCGCCGGCTGCCGCGCGCCTCGGCCCTGATCCTGGCCGGTCTCCCGGCCGGTCCGACCGCCGCCGCCAACCGCGACTGGGACGCCGAACTGGACGCCCGCAGCTCCTGCCCGACCCACCGCGGCCGGATCAGCGAGGCCGGCGTCCGCCGCGGCGAACTCTTCACCGACCTGCCGGCCGACTGGTTCGACCCGGACGTGCCCGGCGAGATCACCGTCCCGGTCCTGGGCCTGCACGGCGCGAACGACCCGATCAGCCCTCTCGACGGCATCCGCGGCTGGTACGCCGCCGTGCCCCGCGCCGACCTGGTCAGCATCGCCGGCGCCCCGCACGACGTGCTCAACGACCAGACCCACCGCACGGCCGCCGCGACCGTCGTCCTGTTCCTGGAACGCCTGCGCAACGGCGCGCCGCTCGCCCGCACCGAGAGGACCTACTCATGAGCATCCCCGATTTCGGTGAGACCCTGCCCGCGACCGCGTCGCCCGAGGCCGAGTTCATCAGCCTGACCCACCTGAACCCGTCGACCGAACTGAACCCGATCCCGAGCCGGGGCATCGACTTCGACTTCTTCAAGAAGTACGTGGCGACGCTCGAAGAGTCCGGCTATGACTACACGCTGCTGCCCTACGGTTCGAACAGCGCCGACTCGTTCGTCACCGCCGCCGCGGTCGGCCAGCTCACCGAGCGGATCAAGCCGATCGTGGCGCTGCGCCCGAACACCACCCCGCCGACCGTCGGCGCGCAGAAGCTGGCCACGCTCGACCAGCTCACCCAGGGCCGCGCGGTCGTCCACCTGATCTCCGGGGGCAGCGACGCCGAGCAGGCGCGGCAGGGCGACTACCTGCCCAAGTCCAAGCGGTACGCCCGCACCTCCGAATACGTCGACGTGCTGCGCCGCTCGTGGACCGAGCCGGCCGCGTTCAGCCACGAGGGCGAGTTCTACAAGTTCGACGAGTTCGGGCCCGGCTTCGCGCCCTACGCGGGTCCGATTCCGATCAGCATCGGCGGTCAGTCCGACGAGGCGTTCGCGGTCGGCGGCGCCAAGGCCGACATCTTCAGCTTCTGGGGCGAACCCCTGGACGACCTGCGCAGCGAGATCGACCGGGTGCACGGCATCGCCCGCGACGCCGGCCGGACCACCCTGCCCCGGATCTGGGTCACGTTCCGCCCGATCATCGCGAAGACCGACGAACTCGCCTGGGCCAAGGCCCACGACTACGTCTCCAAGATCGCCGAGAACTTCGCGAGGGTACGGCCGTTGCTGGCCGGGACGAATCCGCAGAACGTCGGATCCCAGCGCGCCCTCGCGTTCGCCGACCGTTCCGAGCTCTACGACCGCGCGCTCTGGACCCGCACGGCCGCGGTCACCAACGCCGCCGGCGCCTCGACCGCGCTGGTCGGCTCGCCCGAGACGGTGGCCGCGGCGATCCTGGACTACATCGACCGGGGCGCGTCCCTGGTGTCGATCCGCGGCTACGACACCCTGGCCGACGCGGCCGACTACGGCAAGCACGTGCTGCCGCTGGTCCGGCAGGAACTGGCGCACCGCAAGGCGACCGGTCAGCGCGGCCGGCTGCAGGCCGAGCACCTGGGCAACTACGGCACGGAATACCGCGAGTTCGCCACGGCCGGCCAGCCGTGACCAGCGCCGGAATATCCAGCCGGACCTTCGTGGCGCCCGATCTGTCGGACGCGGCCCTGGCGAAGGTCACCGCGGAGATCGCCGCCCACGCCGCCGAGTTCGACCGCACCGGCGACATCCCGTGGCCCGGTTTGGAGGCGGCGCACCGCGCGGGCCTGCTCACGGCCACGGTCGGCCCGCGTTTCGGCGGCCCCGGCGTCGGGCCGCGCGACACGGCCCGCATTCTCACCGCGATCGGCGAGGGCGACGCCTCCGTGGGTCTGCTCGCCGCCAACCTGCTCAACACGCACGCCGCTCAGGCTGCCCATCCGACCTGGCCGGCCGCGTACTACGACGACCTGCTGCGCCGGTCGGAGGAGGGCCCGGCGCTGGCCAACGCGATCCGCGCCGAACCCGAGCTGGGCGCCCCGGCCCGCGGCGGTCTCCCCAAGACCACGATCACCCGGGACGGCGATGGCTGGCTGCTCAACGGCCACAAGGCGTACGCCACCGGCGGCTCGGCCCTGGCCTACCACATCGTGTGGGCGGTGGCCGAGGAGCCGGCTGGCGCTGACGGCTCGGTTCCGGGCTCCGGGACAGCCGTGAGCACCAGCCGGGCACCGCGAGTGGGGCACGTGATCGTGCCCGGGGACAGCGACGGCATCACCTGGATCGACACGTGGGACCACATCGGCCTGCGCGCCTCCAACACCCACGACGTCGTCTACGAGAACGTCCGGTTGCCGCTGGACGCGTTCGTCGAGATCCCCCGCGGCGCCGACGGCGTCTACCGCGACCCGGCCGCCGCCACCGGACCCGGCAGTTTCGGTCACCCGGCCCTCTACATCGGCGTGGCCCGGGCCGCCCGCTCCGCTTTCGCCGACTACGCCCGCTCCCGGGTCCCCACCGCCCTGGGCCGTCCGATCGCCGAGACCGAACGGATCCAGTCGGTCGCCG
This sequence comes from Actinoplanes sp. HUAS TT8, assembly GCF_051380535.1. Classification (NCBI taxonomy): domain Bacteria; kingdom Bacillati; phylum Actinomycetota; class Actinomycetes; order Micromonosporales; family Micromonosporaceae; genus Actinoplanes; species Actinoplanes sp. HUAS TT8. Next base: position 2,033,623 of record NZ_CP195646.1, read on the forward strand.
GCGAGATCGAACTGCAGATCACCCAGGCCGAGACCCTGCTGCACGGCGCGCTGCTGCGCCTGGCCGCCGGTGACCAGCCGGACCTGTCGGCGATCAAAGTCGCGATCGCCCGGTCGGTGATCGCCGCGACCCAGACCGCGGTCGCCGCGCTCGGCAATCCCGGTCTCTCCCGCCATCACCCCCTGGAACGCCACCTGCGCGACGCCCTCTGCATCCGGGTCCACCCTCCCCAGGAGGACGCCGTGCTGCTGGCGAGTGGACGCCGCGTACTCAAAAAGGATAATTCATGAAAAGTAGATATACCGCCGTGGCCCTCGCCGGCCTGCTCGCCCTCGCCGGTTGCGGCGACGGCGCCGGATCGGCCGACGCCGCCCAGAAGACCCTCAAGGTCTCCTTCTGGCCGGACAACCCCACCTTCTCCTGCATCGACCCGTTCCAGGTCTACTGGATCGAGAGCCGCACGATCATCCGCAACTTCGCCGACTCGCTGACCGACCAGGACCCGAAGACCGGGAAGATCGTCCCCTGGCTGGCCGAGAAGTGGGAGATCGGCCCGGACGGCAAGACCTACACGTTCCACCTGCGCGACGGCGTCACGTTCGCCAACGGCAAGAAGCTCGACGCGCAGGCCGTCGCCGACAACGCCACCGGCTGGATCGACACGGTCAAGGCCACCAACGGCGCGGCCTACGGCGCGTCGTACATCCAGGGCCTGACCGGCGCCAAGGTGATCGACCCGCTGACCGTCGAGTTCGACCTGAGCGCCCCGAACTCGTCGTTCCTGCAGGCCACCTCGACCACCAACCTGGCCATCACCGACCCGGCCGAGTTCCAGCTCACCCCGGCCGACCGCTGCACCGGCAAGGGGGTCGTCGGCTCCGGCCTGTTCGCGCTGGACCACTACACGGCCAAGGTGGAGACCGTCCTGACCAAGCGGGCCGGCTACACCTGGGGTTCGGAGACGTCGACCAACCGGGGCGAGGCCAAGCTCGACAAGGTCGTCTTCAACTACGTCGCCGAGGACAGCGTCCGCACCGGCAACCTGGTCAGCGGGGCCACCGACATCGCCTGGCCGCGTAACCCGTTCTCGCCGCAGGACGAGCAGCTGATCAAGAAGTCGGGCGACACGGTGGAGAGCCGGTCGCTGCCGGGCGTCGCCTACAACCTGTACGCGAACACGGCGGCCGGTCACCCGCTGGTCGACCCGGCGCTGCGGCAGGCACTGAGCAAGGCGATCGACCGCAAGACGTACGCGACGACGATCTACGGCGCCGACTACCCGACCGTCGAGGGGCCGTTCGAGACCACCACGCCGTACTTCAAGTCCCTGGCGGGCAAGCTGGGCTACGACCCCGAGGGTGCGAAGAAGCTGCTCGACGGGGCCGGCTGGGCCCCGGGCGCGGACGGCATCCGGGTCAAGGACGGCAAGAAGCTCACGATCGACTTCCCGATCACCGCCGGTTTCGCCGGGCCGGAGCTGCTGCAGGCCGAGCTCAAGCAGGTCGGTATCGACCTGGCGCTGCGCACACTGACCACCGCGCAGCAGGCCACCTACCTGAAGGAGGGCTCGTACGACCTGACGAGCACCTACTTCACCCGGGCCGACCCGGGCGCCCTGCAGTTCATCCTGAACCCGGAGGTGGCCAACTCCAAGGCCCTGGCCACGAACGCCACCACCCCGGACGTCACCAAGAAGATCCAGGACCTGTTCGCCAAGGCGCTGCAGACCACCGACACCGCGCAGACCGAGGCGGCCTACGCCGAGCTGCAGGACTACCTGGTCGACCAGGGCGTCACCATCCCGCTGTTCGAGCGGCTGCAGAAGGCCGGCGTGAGCAGCAAGGTGCACGGGTTCGCGTTCACCTCGGAGAGCTTCCTCAAGCTCAACGACGTCACGAAGGACTGAGAGGACGCGACCCATGATCCGCTATGTCGTGGGTCGCGTCGTTCAGGCGATCGCCGTCCTCTGGGCGGCGTTCACCCTGACCTTCGCGATCCTGTACCTGCTGCCCAGCAACCCGATGCAGTTGCAGCTGGCCGCGGCCGGCATCCAGGAGGACAGCCTCACCCCGGACCAGTACGCCGCCATGAGGCACAAGTTCGGCCTCGACGAGTCCATCGCGGCCCAGTACTGGCACCACCTCACGGGTGTCCTGCACGGCGACTTCGGTGACTCGCTGACCCAGCAGGTACCGGTCACCGACCTGATCGGACAGCGGATCGGGCCGACCCTGCTGCTCAGCGTCACCGCCGCGGTGGTGTCGCTGATCGCCGGGTCGGCCCTCGCCTACCTCGCCACGTTCGTCCGCTGGAACCCGCTGCGGATCGTGCTGACCCGCCTGCCCGCGCTCGGCGCGTCGTTCCCGCAGTTCTTCATCGCGCTGTTCCTGATCCAGTTCCTGTCGTTCCAGCTCGGCTGGCTCCCGGCCACCGGCATCGAGGGTGTCCCGTCGCTGATCATGCCGGTCCTGACCATCTCGGTGGTGACGTCCTCGGTCCTGGCCCAGGTCCTGATCAAGAGCTTCGACGAGACCCTCGCCCAGGCCTACGTGACAACAGCAAGAGCAAAAGGCCTTTCCCGTACGGCGGTGCACCTGCGCCACGCGTTCCGCAACGCCGCCCTGCCGGCCATGACCATTCTCGGCGTGATCGTCGGCCTCACGGTGACCAGTTCGATCGTGGTCGAGACGGTCTTCACCCGGGAGGGCGTCGGCAAGCTGGCCCAGGAGGCCGTGCTGGCCCAGGACGTCCCGGTCGTCCTGGCCGTCGTGACGCTCGCGGCCACGATCTTCGTCACCGTCAACCTGATCGTCGACCTGCTGTATCCGCTGCTCGACCCGCGGATCTCGCACACCCCGGAGGTGGTGCCGGTATGACCGCCGTGGTCACCGAGGCGGTTGTCACCGCCACCGACGAGCACACTGTCCGGCGTGTCGGAAAAATCTGGACATTGATCCGCAAGCCCGGCTTTCTGCTGGCGTCCATTTACGTGGCTTTTGTCGTCGCAGTCGCCTTCCGGCCGGGCCTGTTCACCGGGCAGGATCCCTACGCGACCGATCCGGCGACCGCCATGCAGGCGCCCAGCGGAAGTCACCTGTTCGGCACCGACGTCTACGGGCGCGACCTGTGGAGCCGCGTCCTGCACGGCTCCCCGCTGACCATCAAGGCGACCCTGATCGCCCTGGTCATCGCCTTGATCGCCGGTCTCGGCCTGGGCATCCTGGCCGGCTTCTTCGGCGGCCTGACCGACTCGTTCCTGATGCGGATCATCGACGTGCTGCTGGCCATCCCCGGCCTGCTGCTCGCGCTCTCGATCGTCACCGCGCTCGGCTACGGCACCATCCCGGTCGCGGTGGCGGTCGGTGTCGGCATCGTCCCCGGCTTCGCCCGGACGACACGAGCCGAGGTGCTCCGGGTCAAGACGTTGCCGTACGTCGAAGCGGCCCGGGCCGGCGGTGCGAGCTGGGGTCGGGTCCTGCTGCGGCACATCCTGCCCAACTCGTGGGGCCCGGTGGCCGTGCTGGCCGTCCTGGACGCCGGTGTGGCCATCATCGCGATCGCGTCGCTCAGCTTCCTCGGTTTCGGGGCCGCGCCGCCGGCCGCCGAGTGGGGCACGCTGATCGCCGACGGCCGCAACTACCTGGTCACCGCCTGGTGGCTGAGCCTGCTCCCGGGCCTGTTCGTCGCCCTGCTCGTCCTGAGCCTCAATCACATCGCCAAGACGTTCCAGGAGCTGAACCGATGAGCCTCGTGGAGATCAGCGGACTCGACGTCGGCTATGTCCGGCACCGTCACCTGCAGCCGGCCGTGACCGGTCTTGATCTGACCGTCGGCGAGGCCGAGGTGGTGGCCATCGTCGGCGAGTCCGGCTCCGGCAAGACCACCACCGGCAACGCGCTGATCGGCCTGCTGCCGTCCAACGGCCGGATCACGGCCGGTTCGATCGTGGTCGACGGTGTCCAGACCGCCCACGCCGGCGAGCGCACCCTGCGCCGGCTGCGCGGCTCCACGGTCGGCCTGATCCCGCAGGACCCGATGGTCGGCCTGAACCCGACCAAGCGCATCGGGGCCCAGGTCGCCGAGGCCGTCAAGCTGCGCGGCATCGCCGGCCCGGCCGCGCACGCCGAGGTGATCGAGCACCTGACCCAGGCCGGCGTGCCCGAGCCGGAGCTGCGCGCCCGGCAGTACCCGCACGAGCTCTCGGGTGGCCTCCGGCAGCGCGTCCTGATCGCCATCGCCCTGGCCGGCCGCCCGAAAATGATCATTGCCGACGAGCCGACCAGCGCCCTCGACGTCACCGTCCAGAAGCGCATCCTCGACCACCTCGGCGGCCTGGTCCGCGAGCAGGGCATCTCCCTGCTGATCATCACGCACGACCTGGCCGTCGCGGCCGACCGCGCCGACCGGGTCGTCGTCATGCGGCACGGTCGCAAGGTCGACGAGGGCGACCCGGCGACCATTCTCAACACTCCGCGGGAGGGCTACACCCGCCAGTTGATCGCCGCCGCGCCCCGGCTGGCCCATGGAGGGCAATTAAAAGCCCATTTCGACGTACGGGGTGAGCCCACGCCCGACCCGATCCTGACGCTCACCGGGGTCGGCAAGACGTTCGCGGTCACCGATCCGCGCCGCGGCCGGCGGGGCTTCAACGCCCTGGAGGACGTGAGCGTGTCGGTGCCCCGCGGCCGCACCCACGCCCTGGTCGGCGAGTCCGGCTGCGGCAAGACGACCACCCTGCGGATCGCACTCGGCCTGGAGTCGGCCACCACCGGTTCGATCGTCCTGGACGGCACCGAGATCCGCGGACTGTCGTGGAGCCGGATGCGGCCGTTGCGGCGGACCGCGCAGCTCGTGCACCAGGACCCGTTCGCCACACTCGACCCGAAGTTCACCGTCCGCCAGTCGGTGACCGAGCCCCTGGTGTCGTTCCGGATCGGCGACCGGCGCAGCCGCGAGGCCCGCGCCCGGGAACTGCTCGACCAGGTCGCGCTGCCCGCCGCGTACCTGGACCGGCTGCCGGCCGAACTCTCCGGCGGCCAGCGCCAGCGCGTCGCCATCGCCCGCGCCCTCGCCCTGGAACCTCGGCTGCTGATGCTCGACGAGCCGGTCTCCGCGCTCGACGTGCTGGTCCAGGAGCAGATCCTGCGCCTCCTGGCCGACCTGCAGGAGCGGCTCGGACTCTCGTACCTGTTCGTCTCGCACGACCTGGCCGTGGTCGCGCAGATCTCGCACACCGTCTCGGTGATGAGTCAGGGCCGGGTCGTCGAGGAGGGTCCGGTCGCGCAGGTCTTCGGCGACCCGCGGAGCGAGTACACCCGCGAGCTGATCGACGCCATCCCGGGCCGCCGTGTCGACGCCTGACCTGCGCCGGAGGTCCGCCCTCGCCGCCCAGCTGGCCGGGGCCCGCGTCAACCCGGGAACGGCCGTCGTCGCCACCGTCGCCGGCCTGATCAACGGATCGACCATGGTGGCCGGTGCGTCGGCGATCGCCTGGGCCACCGATCACCTGGTCGTCCCGGCGCTCTCCGGCCGGCCCGTCCCGGCCCGCGCGTGGTGGCTGAGCGCCCTGTTCATCCTCGGGGTCTCGGCCACCCGGTGGGCCACCATCCTGATCCGCGGCGTCAGCACCGGCCGCGTCCAGTTCCGGGCCCAGGCCGAGACCCGGCGCGCGGTCGTGCGCCGCTACCTCGACCTGCACCCGGACTGGCACCGCGAACGACCACCGGGCAAGCTCCTCGCGCACGCGGGCGGGGACGTGGACGCGCTCTGGTCGCCCATGCAGTTCGCGTACTTCGCCGTCGGCATGGTGTTCATGCTGTTCCTGGCCCTGTCCGAGCTGTTCCGGCGGGCGCTGCCGCTCGGGCTGATCGGGCTCGCGCTGGTCGTGCTGGTGCTCGGGCTGAACGTGACCTATCAGCGGCTGCTCGCACCGCGCGCCCGCGACGCGCAAGAGGCCCGCGGGGTGGTCAGCGGCGTCGCGCACGAGTCGATCGAGGGCGGTCCGGTCGTACGCGCGCTGGGGTTGATCGAGATCGAGGACGCCCGGCTGGCCTCCGGAGTCGAGCGGCTGCGCACCGCCGACCTGCGGATGGCCTCGGTCAGCTCGGTCTTCGACCCGCTGCTCGAACTGCTGCCGACCGCGGCCGTGCTGGTCGTGCTCGCCGTCGGGGCGCCGCTCGTGCAACGCGGGAGCCTCACCGTGGGTGACCTGGTGGGCGTGGTCTATCTGCTGATCACCATCGCGATCCCGCTGAATGTGATCAGTCGATTCCTGTCCATGCTGCCGATGTCGGCCGCGGGCCGCGAGCGCGTCCAGGGTGTGCTGGGGAGTGCTCACGTCGTACCCAATGGTGATCTTGATCTGGGGTCGTCGCGGCCGATGCGGGTGGAGCTGCGTGGCGCCGGGGTCAGCCGGCAGGGTCGCCGCATCGTCTCCGACCTGGACCTGGTGCTGGAACCGGGCACGATCACGGTGGTCGTCGGGCCGGTCGGCTCGGGCAAGACGACGCTGCTCGACCTGGCCGGCGGGCAGACCCACGCGGACACCGGCGCGGTGCTGCTGGACGGCCTCGACGTGCGCGACCTGACCCGCGACGCGGTCCCGGCCCACGTCTCGGTGCTGTCGCAGAGTCCGTTCCTGTTCGCCGAATCGATCCGCGACAATCTGACGCTCGGTGGTGGTTTCACCGAGCCGGAGGTGTGGGAGGCGCTGCGGCAGGCCGCGGCCGACGAGATCGTGCGCGGGCTGCCGGACGGCCTGGACACCGTGGTGGGGGAGCGCGGCGCGACGCTGTCGGGTGGGCAGCGGCAGCGGATCTGCCTGGCCCGGGCCCTGCTGCGCAAGCCGCGTCTGCTGATCCTCGACGATGCGACGTCGGCGCTCGACGCCCGGGTCGAACGGCAGGTCCTGACCGCCCTCGCCGCCCTGGTCGCCGCCGGTGGCCCGACCGTCCTGCTCAGCACCAACCGCCCGGCCCCGCTGACGATCGCCGACCAGGTCGTCACCCTGCGGGCCGGCCGGCTCGAAGTCCCCCAGGAGTCGACAAGTGTCCACTGAGCTGCTCACCGACCTGTCCCGGGTCGGCCCGCGCCGCCTGATCGCCACCGCCGTCCGGGTCTCCCCGCAGCTGCGCCAGGGACTGTGGGTGACCGCGCTGCTGGCCCTGCTGGCCGGCGCCGGCCGGATCATCGCGCCGCTCACCGTCCAGCACGTGATCGACTCCGGCGTCGACCCGGACACCGTCGGCCCGGCCGTCGCGGTCGGCGCCGCCGCGGTCGTCCTCGCCGGAGTCTCGTCGCTGCTGCTCAACCGCCGCCTGCAGACCAAGGTCGAGGCGGCGCTGGCCGGTCTGCGCCGCGACGGCCTGCGCCGGGTCCACGACATGGCCGCGTCCACCGCCGACCGGGCGCCCAGCGCCGACCTGGTCACCCGCCTGACCAGCGACCTCGACCAGGTGACGACGTTCCTGCAGGGCGGCGGCATCCAGTTCCTGACCAACGCCGCCCAGTTGCTCATCGCCACCGGCATCCTGCTCGTCTACAGCTGGCAGCTGGCCGTGCCGGTCCTGCTGATCACCGCCGTACTGCTGGCCGTGATGACCCGGACCCAGCGCCTGATCGCCCGCCGTTACGACCGCGCCCGCCGCGACCTGTCGGCCCTGCAGAGCGCGGTCGCCGAAGCGGTCACCGGCGGCCCGCTGATCCGGTCCACCGGCACCCAGGCCCGCACCCGCGCCCGCCTCGACCAGGCCGTCGACCGCTCCCGGGACAGCCTGATCGGCACCCAGATCCCGCTGCACGCCAACGCGTCCCTGGGCGAACTGGCCATCTCCGCGATGACCGTGACCGTGCTGCTCGGCGGCGTGTGGTGGGGCCGGCTCACGTCCGGGCAGGTCGTCGCCATGGTGTTCCTGGTGACGTTCTTCGTCCGCCCGCTGCAGTTCGTCGTCCAGAGCCTCGGCGAGGCCCAGAACGCGCTGACCGGCTGGCGCCGCGCCCTCGAACTGGTCACCACCCCGGCCGCGCTGCACGGCGACGGCATCCCGCTGCCCCCGGGCCCGGTCGGCGTACGCCTGGACGGCGTCTCGGCCCGCTACGGGACCGGCCCGCTCGTCCTGCACGACGTCACCGTCACCATCCGGCCGGGCGAGCACGTCGCCGTGGTCGGCCGCACCGGCTCCGGCAAATCCACCTTCGCCAAACTCCTCACCCGGCGCCTGGACCCGGCCGCCGGCGACATCCACCTCTCCGGCGTGCCCCTGGCCGACCTGGCCGACCTGGCCGGGCGCGTCGCCATCGTCCCCCAGGACCCGTTCCTGTTCGACGGCACGATCGGCCACAACATCCGCCTCGGCGCGTCACCCTCGGCCGACGCCCACCAGATCCTGGAACGCCTCGGCCTGCGCGACTGGCTGGCCACCCTCCCGGACGGCCTGGACACCCGGGTCGGCGTACGCGGCGAACGCCTCTCCATCGGCGAACGCCAACTGGTCGCCCTGGCCCGCACCGCCCTGGCCGACCCCGACCTGGTCATCTTCGACGAAGCCACCTCCGGCATCGACCCGGCCACCGACGCCGTCGTCCAGCAGGCCCTGACGTCGCTGACCCGGGGCCGCACGACGATCTCCATCGCGCACCGGATGTCCCTGGCCGAGGCGGCCGACCGCGTCCTGCTCTTCGCCGACGGGCGGCTGCTCCAATCCGGGCCGCCCGCCGCCCTGCGCGAGACGCCGGGCCCCTACGCCACCCTGGTCGCGGCCTGGCAGACCTCGGCCTGACGCGTTTGTCCCGCCGGTCCGTCACCCGGCCCGGTGGCCGGGCCACGGCCACGAATCGGCGGCAGCCATCCCGCCCGCGGCGGCGAACGCATCCCTGATCTGCCGACGGTCGGCGCCGGTGGCCATGGCCAGATGCAGCAGGATCCGGGCCTTGTACGGATGCAGCAGCCCGGCCCCGACCAGCCCGCGATCGAGCAGGTCCCGCTCCGACCCGGAAAAGCCGTAGGTGTCGCTGAGGACCGCACCGGCGCCGGTCCGGGAGGCGAGCACGACCGGGATCCGGGCCGCGGCCTCGGCCAGCGCGGGCACCCAGCGCTCCGATACGTGCCCGACCCCGAACCCGGCGACGACCAGGCCGTCCACACCGGTCGCGACGGCCCGGAGCACCCGGTCGTCGTCGCCGAGCGTGGCGGTGTACAGCGCCACCACCGGCGTGGCGGCTGCCATCACCGGCAGGACGTGGCGCCCGGCCGGCCGGTTGATCAGGTGCGGCCGTCCCTCGATCACGTAGCCGACGGCCCCGCCGTCCGGCGACCCGAACGCCGCCACACTCGTCGAGTGCAGTTTCCGCACCCGGCGGGCCGCGTGGATCTCGTCGGCCAGCACGACGAGACAGCCGTGGCCACGAGCGGCCGGGTCGGCGGCGACGAGGATCGCGGCCAGCAGATTCGCCGGCCCGTCGGCCCCGGCCATCATCGGGTTCCGCATCGCCCCGGTGATGACCACCGGTTCCGGCCGGGCGTGCAGCAGATCGAGAACGTACGCGGTCTCCTCGATCGTGTCCGTGCCCTGCGTGACCACCACCCCGGCGACGCCCGTGGCGAGACGCTCCCCGATCACGCCGACCAGCTCGACAAGATCGTCGATGGTCAGTGAACCACCCGGCCGCGTCCGAAACGTCAGCGCCTCGACCTCGACCCCGGCCCGGTCCAACCCGGGAACCGCGTCGAGGAGCTGCCGGGCCGACAGGGTCGGCGCGACACCGCCGTCCCCGCTCGACGTCATCGCGATCGTGCCACCCAGCCCGACCACGAGAACCCGCGACCCGCCCGGCTCTGCAGCCAAAACCCGGCCTCCCTCACCGACGGTGACCAATATCGGTCAGCCTAACGGTTCGCCGTTGGGCCGGCGCTCGACACGGACCAGCCGCCACGTCGTATGGGACGATGTCGCGCGTGGAGTTACAAGCCGGTGGCCTGGTCGTCTGGGATGTGGACGGCACACTAATCCCGGCGGATCTGCGGTGGCTGCGCCGGGCCATCTCCAGGACGTACAGGCTGGACGAGGCGGCCGTCGTCTTCCCCGGGCAGAAGGTGCACGGCTACACCGACGAGTCGATCGTCGTGGACACGGCACTGGCGTCGGGCGTTTCCCCGGCCGACGCCGAGAACGGCATTGCCGAGTTCCCGGCGATCCTGGCCGCCGTGATGGAATCCGGGCGGGACGAGCTGCGGCAGGATCAACCGCCGTTCCCGGGCGCGCTCGCCACCATCGAGGAACTCCACCGGCGAGGATTCGTCCAGACGGTTCTGACCGGCAATCTCCGTTCCGCGGCCGAGGTCAAGCTCGACACGGCCGGCCTGAGCGAGCACCTGGATCTCGATGTCGGTGGCTACGGCTCCGATGACCGCGATCGATTCCGCCTCCCGGCCGTCATCGGGCGGCGATTCACCGAGAAATACGGGGTCCCGCTGGAACCGAGGCGTACGGTCGTCATCGGCGACGCCCCGAACGACATCGCCTGCGCCCGGCACGCGGGTTTCTGGGCCATCGTGGTGACCCACCGAGCCACCCGCGACGAATTGGAACCCTACGATCCCGATGCCCTCGTCGACCGGCTCGCCCCGGAAACGATCGCGTCGCTGATCGACTCCTTCGTGAACGGCGATCACATGCCGCCCACGAGCTAGGCCGCGCGCATCCGTTCGTCCAGCTGACGGACGGCCGGCTCGGAATCGGAACGGGCCAGCCGCAGCCTGGCCAACCGGGCTCGCTTGATACCCCGGATATTTCCCGCCGATTTCAGTTGCTCATAGGTGCTGCCCAAAAGCTGGCAACCCGCATCGAGACTGCCGGCCCGGACGTAAGCGCCGGCGAGGTCGACCCGGGCGGCGAGGGCGACATTGGCGTTCTTTCCGTCGCTCGCCAGTTCGCGGATGGCTCTCTCCAGAGCTACGACGGCCCGGCTGGGCCGGCCGAGGAGCAGATGACATGTTCCCTCGTAGACCAGGACCCGATTGGGATTCCAGTCGCTGTAGAGCCCGATCCGATCGCCGGGGTCGATCTCCGCTGCGGCCTTCCGGGCGCGGCCGAGCGCGTCCTCGGTCTCTCCGCGGAGGCTCAGCGCCGCGTATGTCTGCGCCTGTTCCGCCGCAATTCGCGCGCGAGCGGCCGGGCTCAGGTGCTCCGACGCCTGGGCCGCTTCGTCCAGGAGTCGCAGTCCGACGATCATGTCCCCGCCGGCGCCGATCAGCGCTGAGGCTTCCGAGTGGAGATTGCTCTCGAAGATCCTGGCGGTCGCGCCGAGACCGGGATTCTTCAGATCGTCCGCGAGGGTGCGGGCGTAGGCGCAGTGGGCCAGCGCGTTGGCGCGGTTTCCCTGTGCGCTCCACAGCCGGCTTGCCACGATGGAGGCCTCACCGAGCATCACGCCGATCTTTTCGCGCAACGGGTCCGAGCCGGCACTGCGAAACAGCGTCGACAGGCATTCCCGGTGTGCTTCGACCAGACTCAGCAGAGCGGCCGGGGCCACGGCCTGCCTCTGTCCGGCCAGCATTCGGGTGACCCGCGAGAAACTGTTCCAATCGCCGCCCGGCCGGGCATCGATCGGCTCGGGCGTGAGGGCCGGCCGCTGAAGTGCTGTACCGCTGATCCGGACGACGGAAATCCGCTGCCGGTTGACGTCGGCGATGATCTGGTCGTACGCCTCCACGAGGGAACGCTCGGTCCTGAGAACTACGTCGCAGCTTTCCCAGAACGTTCGTCCGATGATTTGCCGCCCGCATTCCACGTTGGCGATCGTGCTGCGGCCGTAATGGATGCGGCTGTCGTCTGCCAGCGAATCCTGGGTGAATCCCGCGGCCTTGCGATACGCCGCCAGCTGTCGGCCCAGTGCCCACCATGCGCCGTCGGCATCGGATTGCGAGGCTGATGTCATCGGCGGCCCCCGGTCGTCTCGACTGCCGCGGCCGTGCGGTGGCCGCAGGGTGTGGCGCGACTGTAGCCGAATCGAGTGTCGCCGTCGGCGAGCAGCCGTCATCTCCGACAATTCTCCGACAATGTCGGGCCGACGTGAATGTCGGCAATTTGTTGCCGTCAGCGCTCAGCACTTTCCGACATCGCGATCGGTGTCCGACCCTGAACCCTGTTTCCAAGTGGCTCGGGGGCGGGTGCCGCTGTCATCGCCGCCCGCCTCGGAGCAGTTCTGATCTCCATGCGATCGAGTCTGAAGGTGGCGGATATTGATCACGCAAAGTGAGTTGATCGCGGCGTTGACCGCGCTCGGCATCGACGCCGAGGTTCAGGTGGGTCTCGACGGCATCCCGTTGGGCATCGCCGGGCTGAGTCTGGACGAGCGGCGTGGAGTGATCTTCCTGCGGCCGCATCCGGAGAAGGTGCCGGACGCGCTTCGTCGTTTTGTCGCGGCTGTGGTCACCGCGCGGGACGACGGCCGTCAGGAGCACGCGGTGCGCCGTGACGCTCGCGGGCATTTCGAGCTGCTGCACGACGACGAGTAGGCGATCCGGGTGGGAACCACGGTGATGCTGATGGGGGCCCGGGAGATCGCGAATCGTCTCGGGCTGTCCCGGCAGCGGGTTCAGCAGCTGGCCGACCGGGACGACTTTCCCGCGCCGTTCCAGACACTGTTCATGGGCCGGGTGTGGCTGAGTCACGACATCGAGTTGTGGATCCGGGCCTCGCGGGCGGGCGACGTCGCCGCCGAAGGGGTTGCGGACTGTCCGGCCGCTCACGACTGCGCGCTCGTCGAGGACGAGCAGCTCGACGGGCGGGCGGAGGTCAGAACATCGGACCTATAGCGCCGCAGCCCATCGATGAGGCTTGCTTTGGGGCTTTTTCTTTGATAGACATCCGATCTATTACGTGTGTGTTTCCGGCGGGCGCCCGCTGAGAACGGTCGAGGCGCCGCGTCTCCCGAACAGCAAACCTCAGCAGCTCCCCCTCGTACGTGAATCGAGGACCACGATGAGGCACACCGGAACCCTGCTCGCCATCATTCTCCTGGCCTCCGCGTCGGCCGCCGCCTGTGGTGACGGCGGCGGGACCACCACCGACGGGAAGGGCGCGCCGGTCGGCGTGGACCTGCCGCGGGCCGATTCGGATTTCTGGAATTCCTACGCCAAGTATGTGCCGACGACCGCGTCCGAGCTCGGCATCAACCTGATGACCCCGACGAATTCGCAGAACGACGTGTCCAAGCTGGTCGCCAACACGCAGGCCCTGGTCAGCCAGGGTGCGAAGGCGATCGTGATGGCGCCGCAGGACACCGGCGCGATCGCGTCGACGCTGACCACGCTGGAGAGCAGGAAGATCCCGGTGGTCACCGTGGACACCCGCCCGGACAAGGGCAAGGTCTTCATGGTGGTGCGGGCCGACAACCGGGCGTACGGGCAGAAGGCCTGCGAGTTCCTCGGCGGGAAGCTGAACGGCCAGGGCAAGGTGATCGAGTTCCAGGGTTCGCTGTCGTCGATCAACGGCCGGGACCGGTCGGAGGCGTTCGCCGACTGCATGAAGTCGAAGTTCCCGGGGATCACGGTGTTCGCCGAGCCGACCGACTGGGAGGGTGCTAAGGCGGCGGCCGCGTTGCAGACCCGGCTGGCCCAGCACCCGGACATCAAGGGTATCTACATGCAGGCGGGCGGCGTGTTCCTGGCCCCGACGCTGCAGGTGTTGAAGTCGAAGGGTCTGCTGGTGCCGCCGACCGATCCGAAGCACATCTTCGCGGTCTCCAACGACGGTATTCCGCAGGAGTTCGAGGCGATCCGCAAGGGCGAGATCGACGCGACCGTGTCGCAGCCGGCCGACCTGTACGCGAAGTACGCGCTGTTCTACGCGAAGGCGGCGATCGACGGGAAGACGTTCAGCGCCGGCCCGACCGATCATGACAGCACGATCGTCGACGTCGGCAACGGCAACCTGGAGGACCAGTTGGCCGCGCCGCTGGTCACCAAGGACAACGTGGACGACACGGCCCTGTGGGGAAACCAGGTCGGCAAGTGACCGAGGTCGCGGCCACGGGGATCACCCGACGGTACGGTGCCACCACCGCTCTGGACGGCGTCGATCTCGCGGTCCGGAGCGGTGAGATCCACGCCCTGGTCGGCCGGAACGGCGCCGGGAAGTCGACCCTGGTGTCGATCCTGACCGGGTTGCAGCGGGCCGACGCCGGGGAGGTCACCTTCGACGGCCGCCCGGCGCCGCCGCCGGTCGATCGTGGTGCCTGGCGGCAGCGGGTCGCCTGCGTCTACCAGCAGTCGACGGTCATCCCGACGCTGACCGTGGCCGAGAACCTGTTCCTCAACCGGCAGCGCACCCGGCGCGGCCTGATCGACTGGCGCGGCCTGCGCCGGCAAGCCGCCGAGCTGCTGGAACGTTACGGCGTGGGCATCGATCCGGCCGTGCTCGCCCGGGATCTGACGGTCGAGCAGAGCCAGCTCGTCGAGATCGCCCGGGCGCTGTCGTTCGGGGCCCGGCTCATCATTCTGGACGAGCCGACGGCCCGGCTCGACGGCGCCGCGATCGGCCGCCTGTTCGAGCGGATGCGTGACCTGCGGGCCGACGGGGTGACGTTCCTGTTCATCTCGCACCACCTGCAGGAGGTCTACGAGATCTGCCAGACGGTCACGGTCTTCCGCGACGCCCGGCACGTGCTCACCGAGCCGGTCGCCGACCTGCCCCACGAGGCGCTGGTGCGGGCCATGACCGGCCACGACTCCCGGTCGGCGGCCGACGCGTCGCCGGCCGCGAAGCCGGGCGACGAGGTGGTGCTGACGGTCGACGACCTGCGCCTGCCCGGCCACTTCGACCACGTCGACCTGCGGATCCGGGCCGGTGAGCTGGTCGGTCTGACCGGTTCGGGCAGCAGCGGCAAGGTGGCCCTGGCCGAGACGATCGCCGGGCTGCGGCGCGCGCAGGGCGGTTCGGTCGCGGTCAATGCCACCACCATAAGATCCGCCGACGTACGGGCGGCTGTCGCGGCCGGCCTCGGCTACCTCCCGCAGGACCGGCATCGTGAGGGTCTCGTGCCGCTGCTGTCGGTCGCCGAGAACGCCACGATGACCGTCACCGACCGTCTCGGCCCGGCCGCCCTGGTCCTGCCGGCCCGGCAGCGCGCCGCCGCGAACCGCATGATCGCCGAGTACGACATCCGCACCGAGGGCCCGGACCAGCGGGTCGACGGCCTGTCCGGCGGCAACGCCCAGAAGGTGGTGCTGGCCCGGGCCCTGGCCCGCGACCCGAAGGCCCTGGTGCTGGTCAGCCCGACCGCGGGCGTGGACGTCCGGTCCAAGGAGTCCCTGCTCGGCGCGGTCGTCGCCGCCGCCGCGAAGGGCACCGGCGTCCTGATCGTCTCCGACGAACTGGACGACCTGCGCGCCTGCGACCGGGTCCTGGTCATGTTCCACGGCCGGATCGTCGCCGAGAAGCCCCGCGGCTGGACCGACGCCGACCTGGTCGCCGCTGTCGAGGGCCTGCCGTCCGGCCCGGCGAGAACCGAGGAGAGGACACCGTGACACAGACCCTCACCGCGCCGCCCGCCCAGCGGCCCCGGCTGCGCCTGACCCGTTTCCGTGACCTGGCCCTGGTCCCCGCGATCGTCCTGCTGGTGCTGGTCGGCGCCCTGATCGACCCGGTCTTCCTGAGCCGGGCCAACATCCTCAACGTCCTGCAGCAGCAGACCGAACTGTCGCTGCTGGTGCTGGCCGAGGCGGTGATCCTGATCGCCGGCAAGTTCGACCTGTCCCTGGAGTCGACCATCGGCCTGGCCCCGGCGCTCGCGCTCGGCCTGGTCGTCCCGGCCGCCAGCCATGGCCTCGGCACCGACTGGCCGACCGCTCTGGCGATCCCGTTGTGCCTGCTCACCGGCGCGCTGATCGGGGCGTTCAACGGGTTGCTGATCCTGCGGTTCAAACTGTCGGCGTTCATCGTCACGCTCGGCATGCTCATCGTGCTGCGCGGCCTGCAGATCGGGCTGACCGGCGGGCAGAACCTCTTCGACATCCCGCAGTCCGTGCTCTACCTGGGCAACGCGGTGTGGCTGGGCGTTCCGGCCTCGATCTGGATCTGCGCGGCACTGTTCGCGGTCGGCATCGTCGCGCTCGGGTTCGTGCGGCACGGCCGGGCCGTCTACGCGATCGGCGGCAACGTCGACGCGGCCCGCGCGGCCGGGATCCGTACGGAAAGAATCGTCTGGTCGGTGTTGATCGTCGGCGGTGTCCTGGCCGCGCTGGCCGGCCTGCTGATGACCGGACGGCTCGGCTCGGTGGCGGCCGCGCAGGGCCAGGGCATGATCTTCACCGTGTTCGCGGCGGCGGTGATCGGCGGGGTGAGCCTGGACGGCGGCAAGGGTACGCTGTTCGGCGCGCTGTGCGGCGTCATCGTGCTCGGACTGATCAACAACATCCTCACGCTGGGCGGGGTGTCGGCCCAGTGGATCCAGGCCATCTACGGTGGGATCATCCTGGTCGCGCTGATCCTGGCCCGGCTGACCTCGGGAAAGGCGCAGGACTAGCCGTGGCGGTGACCGACGAGGCGATCGAGAAGATCAAGGCGATGATCGTCTCGGGCGATCTGCGGCCGGGCGACCGGCTGCCGCGCGAGGCCGACCTGGCCGAGCGGCTGGGGTTGTCGCGCAGCTCGCTGCGGGAGGCGGTCAAGGCGCTCTCCCTGATCAGAGTCCTGGACGTGCGCCAGGGCGACGGCACCTACGTCACCAGTCTCGCGCCGCAGCTGCTCCTCGACGCGCTCAGCTTCATCGTCGACTTCCACCGCGACGACACGGTTCTGCAGTTCTTCGAGGTGCGGCGCATCCTGGAACCGGCCGCGACCGCGCTGGCCGCGCAGCGGATGACCGACGCCGACATCGCCGAGCTGCGGAAAGTCCTGCACAGTCTGCGGGACGACGCGACCGTTGACGAGCTGGTCGCCAACGACCTGGACTTCCACCACCGGATCGCCGCCGGGGCCGGCAACGACCTGCTCTGCTCGCTCATCGACAGCCTGTCCGGGCCGACCACCCGCGCCCGGATCTGGCGCGGGCTGACCCAGGCCGGCGCGGTCGACCGGACCCGCGAGCAGCACGCCGCCATCCTCGACGCGATCGCCGCCCGGCAGTCCGACCTGGCCCGCTCGTGGGCCGTCGTTCACGTGGCCGGGGTGGAGGAGTGGCTGAGGCTGGCACTGCGCGGGGCCTGACCGTGCTGGGCCACGAGCCGGCCCAGCAGCGCGCTGACCGGTCGGGTCTGCACCAGCCGCATCACGCCGGCGACCACCCGGATGCCGGTCCGGGTGCGCGGGGCATACATGGCGACGCGCCCCGGGAACATCCGCTGCGCGGCCTCCGCCCGAGGTTCCATCACCTTCTCGTACGTCTCCAGGGCCTGCGGGTCCCCGGAGAGCAGGGCCGTGGCCAGCGCCTGCGCGCCCTGCAGGGCCAGGGCGGTGCCCAGACCGCTGAGCGGGCTCGCGCACCAGGCGCTGTCGCCGAGCAGCACCACCCGCCCGCGATGCCAGCCGCCGCCGACCACGATCTGGTCGTAGGTGTCGAGCGCGAAGTCCTCGGCCTCCCGGGCCGCGGCCAGGAACTCCGCGGTGCGCCAGCCGACACCGGCGAACGTGCGCTCCAGCAGCGCGAACCGGGCCTCCCGGTCGTGCCGCGGGGGCAGCGAGCCGGCGCGGAACGACATCCCGACCTCCTGCTCACCCGGGTGCCCCGGGCGGGCCGCCACCAGGAGACTGCCCGGGACGTTGCACAGCGTCATCCAGCCGTCCAGGCCGGGCGTGCCCGGACGCTCGGTCAGCGTGAACCAGGCGTGCGCGAAACCGAGCGGCCGCCGAAAGTCCTCCTCCGGCCCGAAGACCAGCGACCGCACCCGTGAGTGGGCGCCGTCCGCGCCCACGACCAGGTCGAACGTCTCCGGTTGCCGGTTACGGAACACCGCCCGTACGCCATCGGGGGTCTCCTCCAAAGCGTCCACGGTCTCGCTGAACAGGTGCGTGACGTGCTCGGAGGCGGCGCGGTGGAGCACCCGCGCGAGATCGGTGCGCAGCAGTTCCTCCTCGGAGACGAGACCGTGGCCGCCGAACGCCTCGACCGGCATCTCGGCCAGCCGGCGCCCGGTCTCGTCGATCCAGGTGACGCCGCGCTGCGGGACCAGACGGGCCAGGCACTCGTCGAGCAGGCCCAGCCGATCGAGCACGTCGCGCGAGTCACCTCGCAGGTCGACGGTCTGCCCGCCGGCCCGCAGCCCCGGCGCGATCTCGGCGACGGTGACGTCCCAGCCGGCGCGTCCGAGCAGCGTAGCGAGTGTGTCGCCACCGATGCCGGCGCCGACGATCAGGACCTTGGCCATGACTGCCTCCCTCTTATTGCGAATCACTTCGCATTTAACGTACGGCGAGGAAGGCTACAAACGCAACCCGATTCGCGTTAAAGTCGTCGGCATGACACAAGCCACCGGCACCGCACGCCCCGGAGGCCGGACGGCCCGCACCCGCGAAGCCGTCCACGCGGCCGTCCACGCCCTGCTCGCCGAGTCCGGTGACGGCGTCATCCACCTGCCCGAGGTCGCCGCGCGGGCCGGAGTGCACCCGGCCACGCTCTACCGGCGCTGGCGCACGGCCGAGGCGCTGCTGCTGGACGTGGCGATCGCCGACGTCAACGAGCGCTCCCCGGTCCCGGCGACCGGTGACCTGCGGGCCGACCTGCTGGCCTACGGGAACCGGCTGGAGGCGAGCGTGTCGCGCCCCGGCGGTCTCGGCCTGCTGCGCGCGCTGATCTCGGCCGCCGCCGACCCGGAGGTCGGCCTGCTCGGCGCGGGCGCGTTGAGTCAGCCCCGGTTGGCCCAGTTCCAGGTGCTGCTCGACCGCAGCGGCACCACCGAGCTGACCCCGATCGACCTGTTCGAGCTGATTCTGTCCCCGATCTACATCGCCGGGATGATGCGCCAGGGCACGCCGTCCCCCGACGCCCCGGAGTTCCCCGGCCGCGTCGACCGCCTGGTCGACAACGTCCTGGCCGTCCGCAACCACCGCCGCGCCGCCACCCCCTGACCCGGCTGGTCCTCACGGTCGCTCCCGAGCAGAAAAACAGCCGTGAGCACCAGCCGGGGCCTCGGCTGGTGCTCACAGCTGGATCCGGGCTTGAGAACGACCGTGAGCGCCGGCCGGGTGGGCTACTCGGTGCGCAGGGCTGTGGCGGTCCGGGTCCGGGCGGCCCAACCGGCCGGGAGCAGAGCGCCGATCAGGGCGATGGCCGGGCCGCCCAGGAACAGGGCGGTGAGCAGGAGCGGGCCGTAGACGTCGAGGAGTGAGTCCGGCAGGTGCAGGCCGCCGCTGGCCGCCATCGCGGGCACGACCAGGCGCTGCAACGCCACCCCGGCCGGGGCCCCGAGCAGTCCGCCGGCCAGGCCGATCCCGGCCACCGAGGCGACCACCATCGTGATCGTCTGGCGCGGGGTCATCCCGAGAGCCTTGTGCACTCCCAGGTCGTGGACCCGGTCGCGCAGGTCGAGGATCAGCATGTTGAGCACGCCGAGCGCGGCCACGGCGATGAGCAGCAGGGTCAGCGTGGCGGTCAGGCCCTGCACGACCAGCAGGATCGGGTCGATCTCGGCGCTGTTGGACCGGGCGGTCAGGTTCCACCTCGTCAGCGCGCCGCTCAGTGCCTGGGCGTACGCGCCGGTGTCCGTGCCCGAGTTCAGCGCGATCCGATACTCCATCGGGTCCAGTCCGGTGACCGCGCCGGTGAACACGCCGGTTCCGGTGTCGAAGACCTCACCGACCAGGCGCAATCGCAGCGGTTGGCCGTTCAGCTGCACGGTGACGGTGTCGCCGACCCGCGAGCCGGTCGCCTTCAGGAACGGCGCGCCCGCGACCGCCTCGCCGGGCGCCGCGAACCAGCGGCCGGACACCATCACGAAGCCGTCCCAGGTCGCGTCGCCGGTGATCGCGTTCAGCGCGAGCGGGTCGCTGTAGCCGGACGCGACCACCGGCGCCTGCGCCAGCCCGTAAGCCGCCCGCGTCCCGTTCGTCGCCGTGATCGCACCCAGCACCGAGGCCGGGTCGGCCCCGGAGGCGTCGGACCTGCCGCCGGAGGTGCCGGACGTGCCGGGTCCGCCGGCCGAGAGGCCGGAACCCCGGCCGGGGTCGGCGCGCACGACGACGTCGGCCGCGTCCTGCTGGGCGGCCGACTGGATGTGCAGCAGCGACGCGCCGAGCCCGGTCGCGAACGTGACCGCGGCCGTCCCGGACGCGACGGCCAGCAGGATCGCGCCGGTGCGGACCGGCCGGGCGAACGGCCGGGCCAGCCCCAACCCGATCGGCCGGGGCAGCGGCAGCCGCGCGGCCAGCCGGGCCGCCCGACGGCCGCGGACCGGCCCGGAGGCGCGTCCGACGGCGATCGCCTCGACCGTGCGCAGGCGTCCGGCCCGCAGCGAGGCCGCCCACGCGGTCGCCGCGACCACGGCGAGCACGCCGGCGGCGGCGACCAGCGTGACCCACCAGTCGATCGCGGTGTTGGCCGAGCCGTACACCTGCTCGGTCTCGGCGAGCACGGGCAGCGCGATCACGTTGCCCACGACCGCGCCGGCGAGCGCACCGGCCGCGGCCGGGACCACGGCCTGGGTCACGTAGGCGCGGACGATCCCGGCCGGGGTGCAGCCGAGCGCCTTGAGGATGCCGATCCGCCGGGTGGCCGCGCCGACCGTCCCGGCCACCACCGTGCCCACCACCAGGACCGCCATCACCATGCCGAGCAGCGCGAACGCGACCAGGAAGGGCACGAAGACGGCGGCGTCCTCGACCGCGTGCTGCCGGACGTCGAGCCAGGAGCGGGCGGCGACGACCGCGCCGGGCGGCAGGGCCGCGGTGATCGCGGCACGACCGGCGTCGACCTCGGCCGCCGTGTCGGCGGCGGCCAACCGGTAGAGCATCTGGTACCCGTGGTCGGCGTCCGGCCGGTCCAGCGCGGCGACGGTCGCCGGTGACGCCCAGGCCGCGGCGGTGGCGCTGACCGAGCGGGCCACCCCGACGACCGTCAGCTTCCTGCCGTTCGCGCTGGTCAGACGGGATCCGACCGGGAGCCGGACCGCGCCGCCGCCCATCACCAGCTCGTCCGGGCCGGTGGCCCAGCGCCCCGAGCTGAGCTCGACCCGGTCCACCTCGCCGCCCGCGTCGGCCCGGCCGACCACCGTCAGCGACAGCGCCGGCATCCCGTCCGAGGATGCGAAGGCGACCACCACCATCCGGTACGGACCGGAGGCCGCGACCACGCCGGGCGCCGCCGCCGACGCCGTGAGCTGGGCCTCGGTGACCGCGGCGGGATCGGCCCGCACGCTCAGGTGCGCTCCGCGCTGGGCCTTGAACGCGTCGTCGTACGGCGCCCGGGACGCGACCAGCAGGCCCGCGCCGAGCACGGTCGCGGTCACCGCCGCGGCCGCGACCAGCGCGATCACGACGGTGTGGACGCGCCGGCGGCGTACGCCGGAGCGGATGACCGTGCCCAGCCCGGTCATCGGATCGCCTCGATCAGGCCGTCGCGCATGCTGACCGTGCGGGTCGCGCACGCCTGCGCCAGCCGCGGGTCGTGGGTGACCAGCACGATCGTCTGCCCGCTGGCGTGCAGGTCGTTGAGCAGGTCCCGGACGTCCTGGCCGGCGGCGGTGTCGAGCGCGCCGGTCGGCTCGTCGGCCAGCAGCAGCGACGGCCGGTTGATCAGGGCGCGGGCGACGGCGACGCGCTGGCGCTCCCCGCCGGAGAGTCGGCCCGGGTAGGCGGCGGTGTGCTTGGCGATGCCGAGCGAGTCCAGCAGCCCGGCCGCGCGTTCCCGGGTTCCGCGGCCGGACGCGCCGGCCAGCTGCGCGGGCAGCAGCACGTTGTCCAGCACGGTCAGGTCGTCGAGCAGGTTGAAGAACTGGAAGACCAGGCCGACGTGGTCGCGGCGGAACCGGGCCGCGGCCGCCTCGCCGAGCCGCTCGACCCGGGTGCCGGCGACGGTCACCTCCCCGGCGTCCGGGCGGTCCAGGCCGGCGATCAGGTTGAGCAGGGTGGACTTGCCGCTGCCGGAGGGGCCGACGACGGCCACGCTCTCGCCCTCGGCGATGGTCAGGGAGATGTCGTGCAGTGCGGGCGGGCCCTCGTCGTAGCGGCGGGTCACCCCGGTCAGTGCGATCATCGGCTGCGTCATGGCGACGACGCTAGGAGCGAGGGCGGGGCGCACGCGTCGGCCGGGCGGGGCAACGGCCGTACCGTCGCAAGTGGATTTTCGGTGACGTCATCCTTGCGATGTAGTCGCCCTGCACACCGCGAGGGACGACGGGCCTCGCGGGAACCGGCCAGAATGGCCGGATGAGGTGGATGGAGGCGGTCGGGCCGCTGCCCCGGCCGGGCTGGCGGGCGCTGCTGTTGGACGCCGCCCTGGCCGCGGTGCTGGGGCTGATCTGTTTCCAGACCGCGACCGACGACGTGTCCGTTCCGCGGCCCCCGGTGCTGCCGCTCGGCCTGCCCGAGGTGGCCAAGGCGCCCGGTTCGGCGTTCGGCGCGCTGATCCTGGTCTTCGTCATGTGCGCGCCGCTGGCGCTGCGTCGACGCTACCCCCTCGCGGTTCTGTGGGCGACCATGGCCGCGTCCTCATTGGTGCTGGTCACCGGCGGTGCGGACCAGCCCGACCTGTATCCGTGCGTGGTGCTGGCCTGCCTGGTCGGCGTCTACAGTGCGGCCGCGCACAGCCCCTACCGGTTCGCCGCCCTGGCCACCGTGCCCCTGGCCGCGGTGCTGGTGACCGTGCTGCGCGAGCTGATGCTGATCACCGTGCCGGCCGACTACCTGCCGTTCGTGCTGCTCGCGCCGCTGGTGGCGGCGGCCGGCGGCTACCACGTGTGGCGCCGGCGGCTGGGGGAGGACCGGCAGCGGCTGGCCGCCGAGGCCCGCGCGCAGGAGCACGCGCTGCGCGACGCGGTCGCCGGCGAACGGGCCCGGATCGCCCGTGAGCTGCACGACGTGGTGACGCACCACGTGAGCGTGATGGTGATCCAGTCCGGTGCGGCCCGCGCGGTCCTCGGCACCGAGCCCGAGCAGGCCCGGGAGGCGCTGCTGGCGGTCGAGGGCACCGGCCGGTCGGCGCTGACCGAGCTGCGCACCGTGATGGGCCTGCTCGCCGAGACCGCCTCGGACGGGCCGGAGGAGCCGCAGCCCGGCCTGGACGCGGTGCCCGAGCTGGTCGCGCGGATGCGGGAGGCCGGCGTGCCGGTGCGGCTGACCGTCGCCGGGGAGCAGCGGCCGGTCACCTCCGGGATCGGGCTGGCCGCGTACCGGGTGGTGCAGGAGGCGTTGACCAACATGGTCCGGCACGCGCCGGGCGCGGCGGCCACGGTCGTCGTCGAGTACACGCCGCAGGCCCTGCGGGTCGAGGTCGGCAACACCGCCGCCCGGAGCCCGGCCGCGGCCGGCCGGACCGGTGGGCGGGGGCTGATCGGCCTGCGGGAACGGCTCGCCCTCTACGGTGGGACCCTGCGCACCGGCGCGCTGCCCGGCGACGGCTACCGGGTCGAGGCCCTGATCCCGCTGGAGGCGGCGTGAGCGTACGAGTGGTGATCGCCGACGACCAGGCCCTGGTCCGCACCGGCTTCCGGATGATCCTGACCGCCAACGGCGTCGAGGTGGTGGCCGAGGTCGCGACCGGCGCCGAGGCGATCGCCGCGGTCCGGCGCACCCGCCCCGACGTGGTGCTGATGGACGTGCGCATGCCTGAGCTGGACGGCCTGGAGGCGACCCGGCGCATCCTGGCCGACGCCGGGTCGCCGCCGCGGATCATCATCCTGACCACGTTCGACCTGGACCAGTACGTGTACGCGGCGCTGGCCGCCGGGGCCAGCGGCTTCCTGCTCAAGGACGTGACCCCGGAGCAGCTGGTGGCCGCGGTGCGGATGGTCCAGGACGGTGACGCGCTGCTCGCCCCGGCGATCACCCGCCGGCTCGTGCAGCGGTTCGCCCGGCGCGACCCGCAGACCGCCGGGCGGCACCGCGACCTGGCCTCGCTGACCCCGCGCGAGACCGAGGTGCTGCGCCTGCTGGCCGGCGGTCTCAGCAACGCCGAGCTGGCCGCGCACCTGACGCTCTCCGAGGCGACGGTGAAGACGCACGTGGCCCGGATCCTCGGCAAGCTGGGGCTGCGCGACCGGGCCCAGGCGGTGGTCGTCGCCTACGAGACCGGGCTGGTCAGCCCCGGATCCGGGTCGGCCGAGGGCTGAGTGTCCGGGCCGGCCGTGGGCTGACCGGGGCGGCGGCGGGCGGCGATCTTCGCGCGGACGCGGGCCTCCTTGACCGCCTTGCGCAGGGTGTCGGCGTCGTACGCGTCGTAGTGCCGGCGCCCGTTGATGAAGAACGTCGGCGTGCCCGAGACCCCGCTCAGGTCGGCCGACTCCACGTCCTCGTCGATCCGGGCGGCCGTGGCCCCGGCCAGCATGTCCTCGTGGAACCGGTCGGTGTCCAGGCCCAGCTGCTCGGCGTACCCGAGAATGTCCTTGATCTTCAGATGGTCCTGCCGGGACAGCAGCAGGTCGTGCATCGCCCAGAACGCGCCCTGAGCGGCCGCCGCCTCGGCCGCCTGCGCCGCCATCTGCGCCTGCGGGTGCACGTCGGTCAGCGGCAGGTGACGCCACACATACCGCAGGTCGGTGTCGGTCAGCAGCTCACGGACGGACGGCTCGGCCAGGCCGCAGTAGGGGCACTGGAAGTCCCCGTACTCGACCACGGTCACCGACGCGTCGGCCGGGCCGCGCACGTGATCGCGCTCGTGGTCGACGTCCGGGACCAGGTCGGTCAGCTGGTCGGCGTCGCCGAGCAGCAGCACCGCCTTGCGGGCCGGGGACAGCAGGAACGTCACCCGGAACACCGCCCAGGTCACCGCCGACGAGGCGACCGCGGCCAGCAGCACGCCCAGCTTCGCCTCGGCCAGCGCGTCCCCCTCGAACGCCAGGTTCGCGATCAGGAACGACACGGTGAAACCGATCCCGGCGATCGAGCCCGCCCCGAGCACCGACGACCAGCCCGCCACCGGCCGCATCCGGCCCCGGCTC
Organism: Actinoplanes sp. HUAS TT8; assembly: GCF_051380535.1. Classification (NCBI taxonomy): domain Bacteria; kingdom Bacillati; phylum Actinomycetota; class Actinomycetes; order Micromonosporales; family Micromonosporaceae; genus Actinoplanes; species Actinoplanes sp. HUAS TT8. The sequence goes on from NZ_CP195646.1 coordinate 2,058,710, forward strand.
AGCCACGTGACCAGGGCCGACACCCCGGTCACGGCGATCGGCTTGCCGAGGACGTAGGCCAGGAAGACGCTCACCGTCAGGGGCGAGGTCAACGCCGTGCGCAGGAAGTGCGCGTCGATCCCGATCCCGGCGTTGGCCAGGCCGAACAGCGGCACGATCAGGTAACTCGTCCAGCCCTGGTAGGTGCGCTGCAGCCGGTCGTTGGGGGAGAGCGCCTGCACCAGGCTGACCCGGGCGTACCGGGCCAGTTCCACGGTCGGCTGCTCGCGGAACGACCGGAACAGATCACTGGCCTGGCGCAGGGCGTCGCGGGCCGGCGTGTAGGCGGGCGCGATCAGCCCCAGCGCCAGCCCGGAGACCACCGGGTCGACGCCGCTGGCCAGCATCGCGAACCACATGGCGACCCCGATGGGGAGGTACGCGTATCCGGAGCGGACTTTCAGGCGTACGAGCGCGAACGCCACCGCGAACAGCACCGCGGCCACGACCAGCGGCATCATCTCGACGTGCTCGGTGTAGGCCACGGCGATCACCAGCAGCGCCACCAGGTCGTCCACCACCGAGACGGTGACCAGCAGCAGCCGGGCCTGGTCGGGCACCCGGCGGCCGACCAGCGCGAGCAGGCCCAGCGCCAGCGCCGTGTCGGTGGACATCGCCACACCCCAGCCGGCCGCGTGCGGGCCGCCGTGGTTGACCGCCAGGAAGATCGTCACCGGCAGGGCCATGCCGACGATCCCGGCCAGCGCCGGCAGGACGAACCGGCGCCGGTCGCGCAGGTCACCCAGGTCGAACTCGCGCCGCGCCTCCAGGCCCACGACCAGGAAGAAGAACGTCATCAGGCCGCTGTTGACCCAGTCCCGCAGGGGCAGGTCGACGCCGTGCTCGCCCAGGCGCAGCGCCAGAGGGGTCTCCCAGAACCGCTCGTACGACCCGTCGGCCACGTTCGCCCAGATCAGCGCGGCGACGATCGCGGCCAGCAGGACGCCGGCGCTGCCCGCCTCGGTGCGCAGGAACGCGCGGACGGCGGTGTCCGGCCGTCTCGTTCTGACTGTCTCGCCCCGCAGTTGCCCGTTCACGCCCCCACCCAAGCACGACGGCGGGCGATGATCCACTCCTGGTTGCCACCGAATCGCAACCGGTACCCGTTCACGACGGGGGCATTCCGGCCGTTGAAGACGTACATGCAGCAGACCGAGCGCGAGGCCGCCCGCCTCGCCGCCGTCGACAGCTACGGTCTGGTCGGCGGCGCCCGCCCCGAGATCCTCGACGGCCTCACCCGGATCGCCACCGAGGTCTTCGACACACCGATGGCGTCGGTCACCCTGGTGCACCGCGAGCAGCAGTGGTTCGCCGGAAGCACCGGGCTGGCCGAGCCGGGCACCAGCCGGGCCGTGTCCTTCTCGGCCCGGCTGCTCGACGACCCGCGGCCCCTGGTCGTCGCCGACACCCGGGACGACCCGCTGTTCCGCTACCTGCCGCACGTGAACCAGGCGCCGCCGATCTGCTTCTACGCCGGCGTGCCGCTGATCGACGCCGACGGTCACGTGCTGGGCTCGGTGGCGGTTTTCGATCACCGCCCGCGGCTGGTCGGGGAGACCCGGATGGCGTTGCTGGAGAGCCTCAGCGCGCAGGCCGGCGCGTACCTGCAGGCGCGCCGCAACGCCGAGGTCCTGGCCTCACTGCGCGCACGGCTGGGACGGCTGCGCGACCAGGAGGACGACGTGATCGCCGCGGTCTCCCACGAGCTGCGCACGCCGGTCGCCACGATGCTCGGCTATGTCGAGATGCTGGGCGATCTGGCCGGGCATCAGGATCTGCTGGAGCCGCTGGGGCAGGCCGGCCACCAGCTGATCCACACGCTGGAGCGGATCCTCGGCATCATCAGATCCAACCCAGCCTCCTAGGACACCTCAGGCGTTGTGCGGCGGCCCGCCGTCGAGCTCTGGAATGATCAGCTGATGGATCTGCACCTGCGCGACAAGCGCGCGATCGTCACCGGAGCCAGCCGCGGTATCGGCCTCGCGGTGGCCGAGGCCCTGGCCGCCGAGGGCGTGCGCCTCGCCCTCGTCGCCCGGGGCGCCCCGGCCCTGGAGAGCGCGGCCGAACGCCTGCGCAAGGACGGCGCCGACGTGGTCGTGCTGCCCGCCGACACGACCGACGACGCGGCCGTCCGGGCAATGGCCGACGCCGCCGTGGCCGCTCTCGGGGGAGTGGACATCCTGGTCAACGCGGCGGCGGAACCGGCCGTGCCGGGCACCCCGCACGATCTGGCCCGGCTGGTCGACCAGGACCTGCGCGACGAGATCGAGACGAAGGTGCTGGGCTATCTGCGGACCGCCCGCGCGGTGGCCCCGCACATGGTGGCCCAGCGCTGGGGCCGGATCGTCAACGTGAGCGGGCTGGCCGCCCGGTCGTCCGGTTCGCCGTTCGGCTCGATCCGCAACGTGTCGGTGGCTGCGCTGACCAAGAATCTCGCCGACGAGCTCGGCCCGCACGGTGTGAACGTCACCGTCGTGCACCCGGGACTGACCGTGACCGAACGGCTCCCGGCGCTGGCCGAGGCCCGCGCCCGGGCCGACGGGTCCACTCCGGAGCAGGCCCGGCTGGCGCTGGCGAGCGGTGTCTCGATCGGCCGGCTGGTGACGGCGGCCGAGGTCGCCGATGTGATCGTGTTCCTGGCCAGCCCGCGCAGTGTCGCCGTGAACGGGGATGCCGTCGCGGTCGGTGGCGGCGTCAAGGGCCCGATCCATTACTGACTTTCCAGGCGGTGGCAACCTTTCTCCGGTCTCGGGGCGTATGTAGGACCCGTGAGATGGAGATCAAGGGTGCGGGGGCCTGATGCGCGATCACGATGAGGAGGTGACGGCTTTCGTCCGGGCGCGGTACGGCGCGCTGCTGCGGACGGCCTACCTGTTGTGCGGTGATCGGGGCCGGGCCGAGGATCTGGTCCAGACGACGCTGGCCAAGACCGTGGTGGCCTGGTCCCGGCTGCAGCGTTCGGACGGTATCGATCATTACGTGCAGCGGGTCCTGTTCAACACGTTCGTGAGCAGTCAGCGGCGTCGGTCCTGGTGGGAGCAGCCGCTGGGTCGTCTGGTCGAGGGCCGGGCCCGGGACGAGTACGTGGCGGTCGAGCAGCGTGACTGGCTGCGCCGGGCCCTGGACGGGTTGTCGGCCCGGCAGCGCGCGGCGGTCGTGCTGCGCTTCTACGAGGACCTGTCGGAGCAGGACACGGCCAGAGTGCTGGGCTGCTCGGTGGGCACGGTCAAGAGTCTTTCCTCCCGGGGTTTGCAGGCGTTGCGCGCGCAGTGGGCCGAACACGAGGTGCGGTATGTCTAGTCCGACGGAGTTGCGAGAGGGCCTGGCCGAGCTGGCCGAGCCGGTGATCCCCACCGAGGGTTTCGAGGCGCTGATCTTCCGGCGGGCTCGTCGCCTGCGGGCCCGGCGGCGGTTCGCCGGTGCGACGGCGGTGGCCGTCTGCCTGGCGGTCGTGGTGGCGACGTTCCGGCTGGTCGCGGTCGGTCCGGCCCCGCAGTTGGCGGCGGTGCCGCCGGACGGCCCGTTCCTGGGCTGGTCGGCCGCCGGTGACGTGGATGCCGGTCTGCTCCGGGAGGCGACCGAGGTCTGGGATCGGGGCGGCCCGCACACCGCGGTCCGGCCGCTGGTCGCGGCCCACGACCGGGAGCTGCACTCGGTGGTCGTCCTGCAGGGCTACGACGAGCGCAACGCGGCCCGGCTGGCGTTCTTCACCAGTGACACGACCGCGGCCGACGCGTTGCGGCTGCGCGCCGACCGCCCGGCCCCCGACCCGGTCCGTACCCAGGTGGTCAGTCTGATCAGCTCCCGGCTGAAGGGTCCGGCCGGGCGGGCGGGTCAGTCGTTCTGGGACACGTACGCCATCGCGGTCGCCATGCCCGGGGTCACGTTGGTACAGATGTCGACCACGACTCTCGACGACGAGTACCGGCAGGGCCCGGAGACGGCCACGGGGCGTTTTGTCGTCAAGGCGCTGCCCGACGCGACGGCCGAGACGACGACGGTCCGCGGCTTCGTGAAGCCGGCGAAACTGTTCGCCCAGTGGCGGAGGGTGTTCGCGGTGCCGGGCGACGGTGGCGCCTCGGGTGATGCTCAGGGGGTGCGCGGCCAGGTCGTGCGGCGCAGTGATCAGCAGATCGTGGTGGCCGTCCGTGCGGTGCGGCCTGGTCAGCTCGCGGTTGTCGCCGAAGGGCTGGTCGGGCGGGTGGCGTCGGTCGACGAGGCCCGCGGTGAGGCCACGATCGACCTGGTGACCAGCCCGGCCTTCACCATGGCGGCCTGGACCAACATCAGCAACGTGCCCGGGACGGTCCGGGGGACCGGGGGGAAGCTGCTCATGACCGGTGTCCCGGCCGGCGAGAAGATGGAGATCAACGTGACCAACCGGGTCGTGGTGGCCGACCCGTCGCAGGAGAACGGGATCGGCGCGGTGACCATCGGCCGGGCGACCGTCGCCAAGCCGGCCGACGCGGACACCGTGGAACTGACCCCGACGGCGAACCTGGCCGGCCTGCGCGAAGTGTCGATCATGACCCCGCCGGCGGTGGGCTGAGCATCTAAAAGTAACGAATCCTTCGTATTGTGGCGGCGTGAATGATCGGCTGCATCTTCTGCCGCCCGCCGAGCAGCAGGCCTACCGCCTGCTGCTGCGGATGGCCGGCGCCGGCCCCGACGACCTGGCCGCGCAGGCCGGGATCGAGGCCGGCGAGGCCGCCGCGCTCCTGGAGGCGTTGCGGGACAAGGGTTTGGCCACCGGCGGCCCGCCGTTCGACGCGTTGCCGCCGGATGTCGCGCTGGGCGAGGTGCTGTTGCGGGAGCAGCAGGATCTCGACGCGGCCCGCCGGATGGTGGCGTCACTGAGTGAGGAGTACCGGTCGACCGCCCGCCGTCGCAGCGCCGATCACCTGGTCGAGGTGGTGGTCGGGGTCGCGGCGTTGCGGCAGCGGTTGCGGGAGATGCAGGATTCGGCGCGGGAGGAGATCCTCTGGTTCTGCCGGGCCAATCCGATCGCCATGCAGGGCCCGGAGAACACCGAGGAGACCCCGGCGCTGACCCGTGGTGTGCGGTACCGGGCGATCTACGAGCGGGAGTTGCTGGAGAAGCCGGGGGAGTTGGAGAGCATCGTCGAGGCGGTCCGGCTGGGTGAGCGGTCGAGGACGTTGCCCACCCTGCCGGTGCGGTTGGCCATCGCCGACCGGACGATGGCCATCTGCCCGCTGGTGCCGGACGCGGTGCGGGGTCTGGGGGAGCCGACGGCGGCGGTGATCCGCTCCAGTGAGCTGCTCGACGCGCTGATCGCGCTGTTCGAGAGCTACTGGGAGCGGGCCACCCCGTTGTTCTCCGACGGCTCCGCCGAGGAGCCCGACCGTCTACTGTTGTCGCTGGTCGTGGCCGGGATGCCGGACAAGTCGATCGCGACGCATCTGGGGGTCAGCAAGCGGACCGTGCAGCGGCGGCTCGACCGGTTGATGGATGTGGCGGGGGTGGACAGCCGGGCCGGTCTGGCGTTCCAGGCGGCGCGGCGGGGCTGGTTGTAGGCCCCATTCGATCGGGATCATGATCGTCCGTAGGCGCGGAGCACGGTCTGCTTGACCGTGTTGCCGTCGCGGTCGGTGGCGGTGACTTTGATCGACACGGTGCCCTTTCCGGCCGGCACGACAAACCCACTGCCTATGGCGTACGTCGTTTTCCAGGTCTTTCCCTCGTCGGCCGAGAGTGACACGGCCACCGTGCGGGCGCCGGGAACGTTGATCCCGAGCAGGTGGGTGCGGGTGGTCGCGGTGCCGTTGAGCGAGACCGGTGCCGCGTATCCGATCTGCAGCAGCGGCAGGGTGCCCGCCCGGGCCGACCGGAACGTCCACTCGGTGCTGGTCGAGCGCCCGTACTGCCATTCGTCGCCGCCCCGCGCGGTGGTCAGGGCCAGCCGGTAGGTGGCGGCCGCGGCCGGGATCGGGATGTCGCGCCAGGCGTCGCGGGTCTCGCTGATCAGGGTGCCGTCGCGGTAGAGCCGGGCCGCGGACTGGTCGGCCTCGTCGATCGTGAAGTGCTTGTCGCCGGCGTCGACGAAGTCGGCCACCCGCAGGTTGAGCACGTTCCCGGTGCGGGTGTTGGCGTATCCGGCCGGGGTGGCCGGCCGGACCACCGGTGCGGCCCAGGTCTCGGTGGCGGCGCCGGGTCGCGGGTAGGAGCGGGGCCGGTCGGCGAATCCGGTGTCCAGGGCCGAGTCGAGGTCGCTCCACGGGTAGTCCTGGTGCACGTGGTGCTGCCAGAGGCTGTCGCCGGAGGAAACCCATTCTTCGCGTACGGAGGGTGTCGCGGCGGCCCGCTGCCGGTCGTTCCACGCGTAGTCCTGCCACGGCCGCCACCCGAAGCGCTGCTCGCGCACCCAGGCGAGCCCGCCGTTGTACGAGTATCGGCTGGTGACGCGGTAGGAGTTGGCCGCGGTCACCTTGTGGACGATCTGGGCGGGGACCCGGCCGGTGGAGACCTGGATGACGTCGTACAGATAGGGGCTGTCGGGTGTCATGGTTATGTCGATCTTGTCGGAGGTGATCCGGATGTCGTCGGCGATCAACAGGGCCGGGATCGGCAGGCGCTCCTCGGCCGAGGGGTCCCAGGTGCTCCAGGCGGCCATGTCCGGTCCGCGTCGCAGCAGCACGAGGGCGGCTCCGGCGTCGGCGGCCCGCTGAACGGCCTCGTACTCGTCGCCGTCGACCGGGATGATCATGGCCCGGTTCTTGCTGGCCGAGGGGGACAGCGAGTACTGCCGGGTTCCGGTGAAGACCGGGGTGGTCGGCATCGGCCGCAGGTCGTAGGTGCCCGACCCGGCGAACGTGGCCCGCGCGAACGGCGCCACCAGCTGCCATCGGGACGAGAACTCGTAGGCGCCCGCGCGCAGCGGCGCGGTCGGTGTCACGTTGACCTTCTCGGTCGCGCTGAAGTCCATGAACCCGTTGTCGATCTGCCGTCCGGTGCCGGTGACGCGGTGCACGTAGTAGCTGAGCACCGCCTGCTGCTCGGCCGGTTTCGGCGTCTCGATCCGGATCGGCCGGGCCTTGCGGGCGTCCAGGACGACGGTCAGGTCCCGGTCGATGTGCAGTTCGGGGATGGTGACCAGGGCGTCCTCGGGGTGCCGGCCGGTGCCCGCGGCCAGGGTGGCGTCGACCAGGTAGTCGCCCTCGGCCACGTCGACCCAGCCGGATTCGCCGCGGTCGAGGTAGCCGAGGGTGTCGAAGCGCTGGTCGTCGCCGAACATCTGGAACACCGGCACGGCGGTGGGTTGTCCGTCCTGGCCGACGGCGGTGAAGGTGACCCGGTGGTGCGGCGGGTCGACGGTGGCGCCGAGCGCGGTCGTGACCAGGACGCCGCCCGGTCCGGTGGCGGTCAGCCAGCCGCCGAGCACCCCCTTGCTGCCGGTCGTGCGGTCGAGGGTGAGCGGCACGGTGGTGCTGGCCCCGGCCGGCACGGTCACGCTCGCCGCGACGGTCACGCCGGGCATGCTCGCCGTCAGGGCCAGCGTGATCGGGGTCGTCCCGGTGTTGCTGTAGGTGACGGTCCGGCTGACCGTCTCCAGGCCGAAGTCGGCCACGCCGGTGCCGGTCACGGTCTGGGTGGTGGCCCGGGTCAGGTCGACCCGGCCGGCGCCCTGTCCGTACACGGTGGCGGTCTTGGTGGTCAATGCGGTGCTGACCAGCGCGTCCTTGAGGACGTGGCCGGACCAGTCCGGGTGTTGCTGGGCCAGGATCGCGGCGGCTCCGGCCACGTGCGGGGTCGCCATCGACGTGCCGGACGCGGTCGTGTACAGGTCGTCGACCGGTGTTCCCATCGTGGTGCCGGCCGCGCGGGCGGCCACGATGTCCACGCCGGGGGCGGTGATCTCCGGTTTGAGTCCCTGGTCGCCCAGGCGCGGCCCGCGGCTGGAGAAGCCGGCCAGCTGGTTGTCGGCATCGACCGCGCCGACGGTCAGGGCCGAGGTCGCGGCGCCGGGCGTGCCGACGGTGTAGTCGCCGCCCTCGTTGCCGGCCGCGACGACGAACAGGGCGCCGCGTCCGCTGAGTTCGTCGACGGCCGCGCTCATCGGGTCGGTGCCGTCGGTGGCGCTGCCGCCGAGACTCATATTGATCACTTTGGCGCCGCTGTCGACGGCCCACTGCATGCCCTCGATGATCCCGGATTCGTAGCCGCTGCCGGTGTCGTCGAGGACCTTGCCGACCAGCAGCCGGGCGCCGGGCGCGACACCCTTGGCGCCGACCGCGATCGAGGCGACGTGGGTGCCGTGGCCGAAGTGGTCGACGGTGTTGCCGCTGCCGCTGAAGTCCTGCGCGGCGGCGACCCGCCCGGCCAGGTCGGGGTGGCCGGCGTCGATGCCGGTGTCGAGCACGGCGACGGTGACGCCGGCCCCGGTCAGCCCGTTCTTCCAGGCCGTGGGCGCGCCGATCTGCTCGATGCCCGGGTCGGTGGTCGCTTTCACCCGGCCGTCGAGCCAGATCCGGCCCGGCGCCGCCGCGGTGCGGGCGTCCTTCCGGCTTCGCCAGAAGGACGACAACGAGAGCTTGTCGGCGCGCACGGCCACTGCCCCGACGCTGGGCAGTGCGGTGGTTCCGCCTGAGGCGAGGGTACGGAGGTTGCCGGCGCCCGCCGACTGCACGATCAGTGGCAGCGTGGTGCTGTCGGCGTCGCCGTAGCCCTCGGCGAGCAGGTGCTGAACGTCGAACAGTTCGGCGTCCAGCTGACCGCTCTTGATCAGCGGCACGGCGTCCAGGGGCAGCACCTGCAGTCCGTTGCCGGCCTCGGTGGTGCGGAACGCGATGTTCTCCCGCCCGGGGGCCGGTCGCACGGTCGCCGCGTACCGCCCGTCGCCCGCGTCGGTGACCGACACGACGTCCCCGGTGATCAGCGTGATCGCCTGCGCTCTGGTCGTCGCCGTGGTCTTCGCGGGCGCAGCGGCGGCTGCCGTCTGGCTCAGTGCTGTTCCGGCTCCGATCAGGACACCGACCACCACTGCCGCGGTTCCAGCTCTTCGTCGCACGGCCGTCTCCTTTGCGTAACCGGCGCCCCGCGTGATGGTGGGGCGGCGACTCGCATTTTCAAGAACGCCGATACGTACGGAACAGCCTCCTGACCTGCCCGACCCTTGCCATGGCGCGATGTGGACAGGTCAGGGGTGCTGGCTGTGCAGGGCGAGCAGCGCGCCGTCGAGGGCCGCTTCGAGGGGCTCGATGGAGTTCTTGGCCTGCATGACGAGCAGCCCGCCCTGCAGGGCGGTGAAAACCATCAGGGCGAGACGTTCCGGGTCCGCTTCCGGCTTGATCAGGCGCTTCGCGCGCAGTTTGCGTACGCCGGCGGTCAGGTGATCGAGCCAGCGGTCGGCGTAGGCGCCGATGGCGGCGGCGAGCTCCGGATCGGTGGGGGTGACCTCGTTGACGAACGCGGTGAGCGAACAGTAGAGGTGGGTGAGGCCGCGGTAGTGCGCGACGACCGCATCGCGCCAGCCCTGCCAGGACTCCCAGCTGTCCAGGTGGTCGAGCCACGGGCGCTGGGCCTGCTCGACCCGGCCGCTCTGGAACTCGGCGATCGCCGCGACCAGGTCGCGCTTGCCGTCGGGGAAGTAGTGGAACAGCTGGCTCTTGCTGGTGGCGGTGCCGGCGCGGATCTCGTCGAGGGTCATGCCGCCGACGCCGCGTTCCAGGATCAGGTCGGTGGCCGCCCGTACGATCCGGTCCCGCGTAGCGGCGCCTTTGGGGGTCAGCTTGTGCATGGTCTCACCGGTCTCTGGGCTGAAGGGTAGATGATACCCCGCATTTTCTAGACCGCCCGGTCCATGTCGCGATGGTCACTACCACGGGTTCTGGACTGGCAGGTCTATTTTTTTGCGGTCATAGTTTGGACCGCACAGACCAGAAAATGATCGGGGAGCGCGACATGAACCACTACTACCTGCTCGGACGGTCCGGCCTGCGGGTCAGCCGCCTGGCGCTGGGCACGATGAACTTCGGCGTCGACGGCTTCCACGCCGCCTACGGCAAGACCGAACCGGAGGCCGAGCCGATCTTCCGGCGGTACGTGGAGTCCGGCGGCAACTTCATCGACACCGCCGACTTCTACACCGCCGGGCAGAGCGAGCAGATCCTCGGCCGGCTCATCGCGAAGGCCGGCAACCGCGACCGACTGGTCCTGACCAGCAAGTTCACCAACACGGTGGACCCGGCCGACCCGAACGCCAGCGGCAACGGCCGCAAGCACATGATCCGCGCCCTGGAGGGTTCGCTGCGCCGGCTCGGCACCGACTACCTGGATCTGTTCCTGCTGCACACCTGGGACCGGATCACCCCGGTCGAGGAGGTCGTGCGGACCTTCGACGACCTGGTCAAGGCCGGCAAGATCCGCTACGCCGGGCTGTCCGACGTCCCGGCCTGGTACGCGGCCCGCGCGCAGAGTTACGCCGAGGCGCACGGGCTGACCCCGATGGTCACCGTCCAGCTGCCGTACTCGCTGGTCACCCGCGGGATCGAACCCGAGTTCGCGCCGATGGCGCAGACCCTGGGGATCGGCCTGACCGCCTGGAGCCCGCTCGCCGGCGGCCTGCTCTCCGGCAAGTACACGCGCGGCGCGGCCGGGATGGCCGGCGACGGGCGCCTGACCAACCCGGACGCGCCCGGCCTGCCCATCACCGAGCGGCACTGGCAGGTCATCGACGCCCTGGAGAAGGTCGCCGGCGAGCTCGGCCAACCGATGGCGCAGGTCGCACTGAACTGGGCGGCCACCCAGCCGGCGATCTCGTCGCTGGTCATCGGGGCCAGCAGTGCCGAGCAGCTGGACAAGAACCTGGCCGCGCTCGACTTCGAGATCCCGGCCGACGCCCGCCGCGTCCTGGCCGAGGCCAGCGCCCCGGAGGTCCCGCAGCTGTACTCGATGTTCACCCCGCAGTACCAGTCCTGGATCGTCAGCCCCGGCCTGCGGATCGGCGACAAACCGGCGACGTTCACCGCTCCGGTCGTCAACGGCTGAACCCGGGCCCCCGGGCCGCGTCGGTGAGAGTATGCGCATGTTCGACCACCTGGCCGGAACCCTCACCGGCCGGCCCGGGGACCGCCCACCGCTCGTGCTGCTGCACGGGCTGACCTTCGACCGCCGCCAGTTCGGGCCGCTGCGGCGCGAACTCGACGCGCTCGACCCCGACCGGCCGGTACTCAGCCTCGACCTTCCCGGGCACGGCGGGTCGCCGCGGCAACCGGACTACCGGATGGACGGTGTGGCCCGGCTGCTCGCCCGGGCGGTCGAGGCGGCCGGACTGGACGCGCCGGTGCTGGTCGGGCACTCGATCGGCGCGGTGATCGCCACCGAGTACGCGGCCCGGTTCCCGGCCCGCGGCGTGCTCAACCTGGACCAGCCGCTGCTGCCCGGGCCGTTCGGTGCCCTCGTCCGCGAGGCCGAACCGACCCTGCGCGGGCCGCGGTGGCGCACGGTCTGGGAGCGGCTGCGGGCCGGGATGGGCATTGACGCGCTGCCGGCGCCGGCGCGGGAACTGGTCGAGCTGACCGAACGGCCCCGGGCCGACCTGCTGCTCGGGTACTGGGCGGAGATCCTGCGCGACTCCGACACGGACCTGCGGGCGCGCCGGGCCGACGCACTGGCCGCGATCGCGTCCCGCGGGATCGGGTATCGATGGGTGACGACGTCCGGGCCGGCCGCGCCGTACGCGCAATGGTTGTCGGGTCTTGTCCCGGGGATCGAGACGACCGTGCTGCCCGGGGGCCACTTCCCGCACCTGGGTCACGCCGCTGACGTGGCGAAACTCGCCACCGGGAGGTTCGGGTGAAAGCTGGCCTCTTTCGAGGTCAGCGCGGCCGGGAAACGGTGAAATAATGCCTGTGCCGTGGCGTTGCCGCGCCCGGGAGGTCTAGGCTCGATCGCTGTCAGCGGTGGCCTCCAGTCGCCGGCATGGAGGGAAGGCGGGTGATGGTGGCCGACGCCGCGTCAGCGACCCGGTTCGTGGCCCGCCCGTCCGACGGCCGGCGGATAGCCTTCGAGGTCAGCGGCCCCGCCGACGGCTCCCCGGTCTTCCTGCTGCACGGCACCCCCGGCAGCCGCCTCGGCCCGCGCCCGCGCGGCATCGTCCTGCACCGGCTCGGCGTCCGGTTGATCACCTACGACCGTCCCGGGTACGGCGAGTCCGATCGCGTGCGTGACCGCGACGTCGCCCACGCCGCGCAGGACGTCCGCGCCGTCGCCGACGAGCTCGGCCTGGAACGCTTCGCCGTCGTCGGCCGGTCCGGCGGCGGCCCGCACGCCCTGGCCTGCGCCGCCGACCAGGACCTGGGCGACCGCATCACCCGCGTCGCCGCCCTGGTCAGCCTGGCCCCGGCCGGTGCGCCGGGCTGGTTCGAGGGGATGAACGACGACAACAACCAGCAGTTCGCGCGCGCGGTCAGCGACCCGGGCGAGCTGGAATCGGAGATCCGCCGCCGTGCCGACGGCATCAGCACCGACCCCGACTACCTGCTGCGCCTGCTCACCGAGCAGATGACGGTCGCCGACCGCCGGGTGGTCAGCGACGCGGCGATGCGCCGCCAGCTGCGGCTCTCCTACCGGGATGCGATCAAGAACGGTCCGTACGGGTGGATCGACGACCTGCTGGCCCTGCGCCGCGACTGGGGTTTCGACCTGGGGTCGATCACCGTCCCGGTCCGGGTGTGGCACGGCGGCCAGGACACGTTCGCCCCGGCCGTGCACTCGGAATACCTGGCCGGGCGCATCGGCGGGCGCGCCGAGCTGGACGTGCGGCCGGGCGCGGCGCACTTCGACGCCATGCCGGAGCTGCCGCGCACGCTGCGCTGGCTGGCCGGGCAGCCCACCTTCGCCGGGCCGCGGGCCGCTCTGAACTGATGGCGTCATGAGCGATGAGATCACCCGGCTCCGGCAGCCCGGCGGTGAACTGACGACCGTGCGCCGGACACGGGACGACGGCCGGGTCACGGTGGTGCGGGCCGCCGCCGGCTCGTACCGGGAGGACGTCGCGTCGGCCCTGCTGGACGTGGTGGCGCCGGCCGGGACGACCCAGCCGATCGACGTTCCCGGCTTTGCGCTCGATCGGGCCCTCGTGCTCGGCGCCGACGCGGGGGAACGGGTCGTCGTGGCCGTACATCGCAGCGAAGTTCTTGATGGTGAGAGCGAGAAAGCGTTCCGCAACGCCATCTCGTCGCACGGCACCGGTCTGCTGCCGCGTCTCGACAACTGGGAACGTGTTCCCGTCCCCCGGGCCGACGCGCGGCTGCTCGACGACTGGCCGGGCGGCATGATGCGGCCCTCCGAGCGGTTCCATCCGTGGCCCGCCGAACGGATGCTCACCCTGGTCGCGCCGAGCGGGCCGGCCGACGTCCGCGTCGAGATCCGCAGCATGGGCGGGCACGCCCTGGTCCTGCAACGCCGGTGGGATCGCGGGGTCGGCACGCTCACCCACCCCGACGGCACGTCCGTGCCGGTCGACCTGCCGCGGCGCGCCCTGTGGGAACGGCTCGGCCCGGTGTTCCTCGGGGACGATCTGACCGGCCTGGTCACGGTCGACGCGGGCACACCCGAGACCGACGTGCTGGAGATGCGCTACCAGACCGAGGACCGCGGCTGGGCGTCGCTGCCCATGCTCGAAGCGCTCGACGGGTGCGTGGCCCGCCTCGACCGGCAGATCCTGCGGGCCGCGGGGAACTGGGCGGTGTTCACGTCCCGGTCCGACGCGGTGATCCAGGTCGAATGCACCGAGAGCGGCCGGCTGTGGCTGGAAACCCCCGAACCCGAGACCAAACGGTCCTGGGGACTGCTCGTCACCGTCCCCGAAGCGGCCGAACTGCTGACCATCCTGGCGCGGGAGGACCGCAGCGCCGTGGCCACCCGGCCCGGAGCCGAAAGCGTCGCCTGGGACTGACGCCGGTCACAGCCACTCGGCGCGGCGCAACAACCAGTACAGGACCGTGGCGCTGACGAAGATGAACAGCATCGCGCTCGGATAGCCGTACCGCCAGGCCAGGCCGGGCAGATGCACGAAGTTCATGCCGTAGACGCCACCGACCGTGGTCGGCACCGCCCCGATCGCCGCCCACGAGGCGATCTTGCGCATGTCGTTGTTCTGATCGACCGTCACCTGGGTCAGACGGGCCTGCAGCAGGGCGTTGACCACCTCGTCGAAGCCGATCACCTGCTCCACCACGGCCGTGTGCTGGTCGGCGACATCCCGGAAATAGCCGCGGATGCCCTTGGGCAGGCCGGTGAACTGCTTGCTGACCATCGTCGCCAGCACCCGCTGCAACGGGACCACCGCCGCCTTGAATTTCATCAACTGACGTTTGAGCTGGTAGATCTGCTCCACCGAGACCGGGGTCCCGGCCGCCTCGGTCAGGTCGATGTCGGTCTGCATCGCCGCCGCGATGTCGACGTACACATCGACCAGCCGGTCCAGGATGGCGTGCGTCACCGACCACGGGCCCTGCGCCAGCAACTCCGGCTCACCGTTGAGGGCATCCCGGACCGAACCGAACTCCAGAGCCGTACCCTGCCGCACGGTGATCACGAAATGCGGGCCGACGAAAATCCTGACGAAACCGGTGCTGACGATCTCACTGGTCGCCGTGACCCGCTCGTGCTCCACATACCGCGCCGCGCGGATCACCAGGAACGCCACATCCTCGTGATGCTCGATCTTCACCCGCTGCTCGCGGTGCAGCACATCCTCCACCGCCAGCGGATGAATCCCGAACACCTCGGCCACCTGCGCCAGCGACGCCTCGGTCGGCTCGTGCAGCCCGAGCCAGATGAAAGCGCCGTCCTGTTCCCGCGCCTTCTCGTAGAGCTGCCGCAGATCCACGGCCGAACCCGGCGTCTCCACCGCGACCCCGTCCACGAACAGGTCACAGCCGACGATCCCGGTATGGTCGGCACGCCGCTGGCCGGCTGGCCGGGGCGGTTGCCAGGTAGGTCGGGCGTCCAAGATTCTCACCCCCGCCCGAAGCCTACTTCGACCCGCCCGCGGACGCCGCCACCCACCCCGGCCCGCCGGTGCGGGACCTGGGCGACCTCGACCGGTTGGACGCCGCGTCCTGCTGCTACTCGATCACGGTCGCGGTCGAGGACCCGGCCGACCTGTCCCACCTGCAGCTGGCCTGGGCCGTCGCGTCGGCGATCACCGCCGCCGGGGCTTTCGTGGTGCTCGACGTCCACGCCGCGAGCTGGCTTCCCGGTCCGGCGGTGGCGTCACTGGCATCGGACCGGCCGTTCACCGTCCAGCGGGAGATCAGCCTGACCGCGGAGACCGAGGCACGTCCCGGGTTCGGCCACCCGGTGCACACCCGCGGCCTGATCAAGTTCGGTCGCCCGGACCTGGTCACCGGCGTGCCGGCCGAGGACATCGAGCAGACCGGCCGGATCCTCAACCACCTGTCGCGCATGCTGGCCGAAGGCGTGACGCTGGTTCCCGGCCAGCAGTTCCGGATCGACGGGCAGCGCGTCCTCACGGTCGCGCCCTACCTTCCCGGCGGCACCGTGCCCGAACTGCACCTCGGCAACGACGCCTTCCTGCTCCTCGACACCTGATCGGCCGGGCCGGGATCGTCAGTACGTGTGCGGGTCCAGCACCCGGTACACGCGCCGCCGGCGGTGCAGGGAGCGGACCACCGGATGGTCGGATCCGACCCGGTCGGCCAGCCGGGTGGTCACCGGCACGTGGTCGCTCTGTTCGGCCACGGCCAGGTTTCCCAGGCTCACGTACGTGTCCGGATGCTCCTCGCCCAGCCCCACCGCCAGCCGCGCCACGAGGTCGGCCAGCATCGCCCGGCCGGTGTCGCCGTCGCCGGTGTCGATGAGCAGCAACGCCAGGTTGTTGACGGCCGCCATGGTCGACGGGTGGGCCGAGCCGAGCGCGTCCCGCAGCGCCGATTCGCTGACCGTGGCCTGGACCAGGGCGGTTTCGGTGGCGCCGGCCCCGGCGAGGGCGACCACGAGGTTGTGGCGGCACAGCAGCACGTACGGATGATCGCCGGAGAATCGCCGTACGAGCAGGTCTTCGGTTTTCTCGAATTCCTCGCGGGCGCTCGCGTAGTCCTCGGTGACCAGCATCGTGGCCGCGCGGCTCAGCCGGGTGAGCAGGGTCGGCCAGGTGTCCTCGCCCAGGTTGATCCGGAGGCGGTCGTAGGCTTCGTCGAGCAGGTCGCGGGCTTCGTCGACGTGGCCGGCGCCGCGCAGGGACACGGCCAGGTTGACCTGGACGCCGAGCGCGTCGGTGGAGTGCTGGCCGTACAACTTCTCGTAGCCGCGGCGGATCTTGCGCAGCCGTTCGACCGATTCCTGGTATTCGCCGGCCTCGCGCAGGTCGCTGCCGAGGTTGTTGCCGGTGAGCAGGGTGCGGTGGTGGTCCTCGCCGAGGACCTGCGCCATCCGGTTGTAGGTGGCCCGGTCCAGTTCCAGGGCCCGCCGGAAGTCGCCGGTGAGCCGGTACGACGTGCCCAGGTTGTTGGCGAACGACAGGGTGCGCCGATGGTCCTCGCCGAAGCGGGTGGCCGACGCGCGGTGGGTGCGCAGGTCACGTTCCAGGGCTTCGTGGTAGTCGCCGAGCGCGCGCAGGTCACCGCCGTAGCTGCCGGCGGTGAACAGCGTGTATGGGTGACTCTCCCCGATCAGTTCCTCTTGCGCGATGAGGGTGCGTTCGTCCAGGTCGCGGGCCTGCACGAACTCGCCGAGGCTGCGCAGCAGGTTGCCGCGGTGGAAGCGCAGGTGCAGCAGCCGCACCAGCAGCGGGTGCCGGTCCGGGTCGTCGTCGGGCAGTTCTTCCAGGCGGGCGGTCCAGCGTTCGTCGGCGCGGATCGCGTACTCCAGGCCCTGGCGGAAACTGCCGGCCAGGTAGATGTAGCGGATCCGGTCGATGACCAGCTGCCGTACGTCGTCGTCGCCGCACCCTTCCGGGTCGGATCCGTCCAGGTGCCCCCACAGCAGCCGGAAGCCTTCCCAGGTGGCCGGGTCCTCGACCTCGCCGGCCGGTCGGGCCCCGGCCAGCACCAGGTGCACCGCGTGCCGGACCTCGGCCCGGCGTTCCGGGGTCATCCGGTCGCGCAGGGCGCTCTGCAGCAGCCGGTGCACGGTGACCCGTTTCATCTCCGGGTCCAGTTTGACCAGCGACAGCCGGTTGATCGGCTGCATCAGCGCGGCCGTGACGTCGTGTTCGGACATCCGGTCGGCCAGCTGCTGGGCGACGTCGTCGTCGTAGCGGGCGATGACCCGGGCCACCTCGTCGCTGTAGAGCAGGCCCAGCGAGATGTCCGGCTGCAGCATCGACATCAGCTGCAGCAGCCGGTACGCGCCGTGCGAGGTGCCCCGCAACCGTTCGAGGATGACCTCCCACACGGCGGTGGCGGTGCTGCGGACCGTGCCGATGTTGTCCAGCCCGGCCAGGTACTCCTCGCCCGAGCGGCCGGTGTCGTGCAGCCACGCGGCCGCGAGCACGACCAGGATCGGCAGGTCGCTGACCGCGTCGGCGATCCGGTCGGCGTCGCCGCGGGTCAGGGTGCGCCCGCCCAGCCGGTAGCGCAGGTGTTCGATGCTCTCGGCCCGGCTGAACCCTTCCACCTCCAGGACCCGGGCCACGTCACCCCATTCGGCGTTACGGGTGGTGATCAGCAGGTGGCCGTTGCCGCGCGGCAGGTACCGCTCGACGTCGGCGTACCGGTCGGCGTTGTCGAAGATCAGCAGCCAGCGCAGCGGGGTGCCCTCCCGGCCGCCGCCGCGGCTGAGCCGGCGCACGACCAGGCCGGCGGTGTCGTCGAGGGTGGCCCGGCGCGGGAAGTTCAGCTCGGCCCCCAGGTCCGACATGATCGTCTCGACGAACTGCGGCGGGTCGGCCGGAACCCACCAGATCACGTCGTAGGCGCCGCTGAACCGGTGGGCGTACTCGATCGCCAGCTGCGACTTGCCCATCCCGGCGCCGCCGATCAGCGCGACCGGCGTGCCCCCCGAACGTTTCAGCGTCTCCCGCAGCTCGCGCAGCTGCTGGTGCCGGCCGGTGAACCGGGGGTTCTTGACCGGCGCGTTCTGCACCTGGGCCGGCTCGCCCGGGAACCGCGGCAGCGTCGCGTGCCAGCCCGCCCCGGCACTGTCGTCGGCGCCGACCAGCCGCAGCGTGCGCCCGATGGCCGCCTCGGCGCCCGCCCCGCGCAGCGGCTCCCACGCCTCGACGTCGTCGTGGCCGGGGTTGTCGTCGCCGATGCACAGCGCCACCGCCGACCGGTTGCCGGTGCCGCGGAAGTTGTCCGACCAGAGGACGACCTCGCGCGCCCCCGGCTCGGCCGGGACGTCACCGGGCCGGCCGCCGTCGTGCACCCGCAGCCGCGCCGCCGAGTACACGGCCAGCGCCCACTCGGCCCACGCCTGGTCCTCCGGCGCGTACCGCAGCACCAGCGTCTCCTCCAGCAGCGCCGGGCGACGTTCGAAACGGGCCTCGACCTGCCGGCGCAGCACCGGGTCGATCGGCGGCATCCGGGTCACCCGGCCGTCGGTGATGTAGCCGGCCAGCCGCTCGTAGGAGCCGAGCAGGCTGGCCGGGTTGCCCGGCTCGTCGCCGAAGGTGGCCAGGGTCTCCTCGTACGCGTAATAGGTCCGGTAGGGAACCTCGACCAGATTCCAGTAGTCGCGGCGCTCGTCCTCGGTCATCCCGGCCGGCAACCGCGGGAAACGCCGTCGCGCCAGGGTCCGCCCGGCGTCGGCCTTGAACTTCTCGCCCAGGTCGACCCGCATCGGAACAGGAAGAATTCTTCGCGTACGGCGGGTCCGCTCGTCGTCGTAGGACCGGATGTGCTGGGCCACGTTGGCCGCGCCGTCGATGCCCTGCTCGCTGAGGGTGAAGCAGTCGACGATCACGTCCGGCAGGTGAATCGTGCAGATGTCGGCGACGTCGCTCAGACCGGTCCGGCTGTCCAGCAGCGTGTAGTCGTAGCGGTTCTTCATGTCCTCGCGCATCGCGTCGAAGAACTGCGACCCGCCCAGCCGGTCGTAGAAGTCCTCCCAGTTCAGCGACGCGACACTGGCCGCGTACTCCAGACTGGAGTGCCCGGCCGGCAGCAGGTCGAGCGAACCGCCGCCCGGGAACGTCCAGTTGATCGAGAAGGCGTGCCGCTCGACCCGCGCGTACTCCCGATGCCAGTCGGCCGGGCGCTGATCGGCCGGCCCGCCGTTGCCGCCCTCGTCGACCGGCAGCGTCGCCCACTGGTAGTCGGTGATCATGCCGATCACACCGCCGGTGGTGACCTGCTGCTCGGCGGTCAGGAACGGCGCGAAGAACCGGTGCAGCCCGGGCGATTCCAGGTCCCAGTCGGCCACCAGCACCCGATGACCGTTGGCGGCCAGGATCCAGGCGACGTTGGCCAGCGCCATGGTCCGGCCGGTGCCACCCTTGTACGAGTAGAAGGTGACGATCTGGCCCTCGCGCTCCACCATGGTTCGCCTATCCTCGCTTGTCGTCGACGGGCCGGCGCAGGCTGGGCCGGGACGTGCCGGGCGCGGTGACCACCGGGCCGTGGCGCAGATACTGCTTGCGGGCCTCGGTCACCAGCAGCGGCGCGTTGCGCTCGAAATCGGACACCGCGTGCACCGGGGTCACCGCGGGCAGCCCGGCGGTTCGCAGGATACCGGTGAGCTCCCGGGTTTCCGCCGAGGCGCCCGCGATCACCTGCGCGATCACCCATCGCGGCAGCCCCCGGACCGCTGCACGCACCCCGTCCGGGTCGGCGTCGCCGTCGATGAGCAGCACACACGGTCGCCGCGCACTCCGATCAAGAACCTCATGCGCGGGTACGACCTGAGCGGGCACGCCCAGCCGCTGCGCCACCTGCGTGAGGTACTCGCCGACCGGCAGATCGTGATCGGGGAACTGCCACGGGCCCGGACCGCCGGCCGTGATCAGCGCGACCAGCAGGGCCGGACGGTCCTGACCGACCGGTTCGGGGGTGAGCGGCTCGGCCGGCGACGGCTCCAGCGGGTAGTCCCGGGCGGCCGTGACGATCCGCTCGGCGAACGCCGTGACCAGGTCCGTGTAGGACGGCCGGTACACGCTGAGCATCGACAACGCCCGCATCCCGTTGGCCAGGTAGTCCACGTTCTTGGCGACCACCGCGTACGCGTCGTCGACCTCCCGGCGCGTCTCCCACGGCGGCAGCGGCACCCACACCACCGGCACCACGTGCCGCGCCGCCTCGGCCGGGCCGAGGAACCGCAGCCGGGACCGGAACGAGGCCAGCTCGGCCGCCGCCCACGAGTTCGCGAAGTACTGCGGGGAGTAGAGCGGCACGAACACCTGCGCCGCCCCGATCGCCGCGGTCAACTGCTCCTTCTGATCCGTGCCCGGGTCCAGCCGGGCGTCGTAGCAGCCGCCGTCCCCGGCCCGTTCCCGGACCGCCGCGTCGAGGTCGTCGAAGAACTTCTCCACCCAGGGATCCGTACGGCCGGACAGGCGCGCCGCGTGCGCGTGACTCACGAAGAAGATCACCGGACGCCTCCCTCGAACGTGGTGCCCAGAACGGTGAAGTCGACGTCGGCGACCTGGACGTCGTGGATGCCGTAGGAGTCGGTGATCCGCCGGGCCAGGAACCACGCGACCGACTCGTAGACCTCCAGCCCCGGCCCGCCGAGCTGCAGCAACCCGTACAGACCCTCCCGCTGGTAGAGCCGGGTCATCTCCGGCCGGTACAACCCCTCGGCGGTGAAGAACTGCACGTCACGGACGGCTTTCGGCAGCCGGGCCAGGGGCGCGGGCGTCCACCAGACCGGGATCACCGGCAGCTCCCCGGACGACGGCGCGCCACCGTCCATCGTCCGCACCGGGCGGGCCTGGAACGCGTTCCACTCCCGGGCGCACCACTCGCTGCTCATGTACCGCGGCGAGACCAGCGGGACCAGGACCTGGCAGTGACCGATCGCGTAGGCCAGATCGTCCGACCAGCGCTGCCCGCCGGTCATCTCGGCGTCGATGAAACCGGCGTCCTGCCCCGGCGGCAGGCCCAGCAGCTCGTCGACGTGGCTGTAGACCAGGTCGTAGAAGTGTTTCACCTGGTGATCACCGGCGTTGTTGGGCCGGTGGGCGTAACTCATGAAGAAGACCGGTGACCGGTCATCGGCCGGGACGACGTTCGAGGTCACGCTCCGCCCCCAGTCGCGGTGTCCCTCAACGGTGGAGATCTACGATATCGACCGTAGCCGAGCCCTGGTAGCCCGCGCGGTCACCAGCGGTCCACGGCGGCGCGCATGCCGGCCGCGAAACGGCGGCCGGCCCCGGTCAGGTGGGTGCCGCCGAGCAGCCGGTCGAGCACGACGTCGAGCCATCCGCGCAGCTCGGCGTGGCGGGCGGCGGCGGCCGGGCCGGGGCGGCGGCGCCAGACGTCGGCGACGGCCAGGAACGCGTAGGTGCCCTGCAGTACCCCCTCGACCGGGCGTGGATCGTCGCGCCACGGCACCGCGATCCGGCGCCGGTCCCGCGGGTCGAACATCGCGCACACGTCCAGGACCGCGCCCAGCTTGAGGTGCTGCACCTCGTGGACCAGCAACAACGCGAGCGCCCGAGGTTCCTCGGGGGTCAGGGCGACGGCACCGAACGCGGTCCGGGCCGAACCGGCGCGCTGCCGGCCCGACTCGTCGTGGCGCAGCGGGACGATCGCGCGCAGCGTTGCCGCGATCCCGGGCAGGTACTCGGGCGCGTCGGCGCGCAGACTCTCGATCGCGCCGTCCAGCCGGTGCCGCCACGCGGACGGGTCGACGCGGCCGGAAACGATCAGCCCCGGGTAGCGGTCGCGCAGCGGGTCGGCATCCTCCAGGGCGACGTCGATGGTGCCGTTGCGCCAGCGGTGGGTCGGCAGCCATTGCCGTACCCCCGCATGGTCGATCTCGAAGCCGGCAGCCGAGGTGCGGACCTGGACCACCGGCGGGTGGTCCGGCAGACGCAGCACACCGAGCGTCGGCAGGGACACCAGACCGTCGCGGACCGGCAGCTCAAGGCCGATCTCGGCGCCGGCCCGGACTGCCGCCGCGACGGCGACGTTACCGAGGTAGGACGCGTCGGCCCGCCGCACGAACGGGTGCGTGATCACCTCCCGGACCGCGTCCGGCGCGGACTCGTCGAGCGCGATCAGCTCGGCCCACCCGGCCGGTTTGTCGCCACCCAGCGTGACCAGACGGGCCCGGACGAGAGCCTCGTGGATCGGCGCGAGCTGCCCGGCGGCGTCCGCGCGACCCGCCCCGCCGGCCAGCTCGTCACGCACCCAGGTGGCCAGTCCGTCCGCGTCGTCCATGGAGGTGATCAATTCCTTCAGGTCGGCGCAGTACACCGACGGATTGTCGAAACCGTTGGAGCTGCGGAAACGATGCGGGAACTGGCCGCCGCCGCACCGGTCGACGACCTCACAGGCGCGGCACGTGGCCGACAACCCGGCCAGCCCGGTCTGCCGGACCGCGATCATCGGATGCGCCGCGACCTCGTCGACGGTCGAGGTGAACACGTCGAGCCCGGTCGCCGCCGCCCCGTCGTAGGTCACTTTGAGGGAGTCCACCTGCTCGTAGGTGCCGTCGGTCTCGACCACGACCAGGTCGGCCGGGCTCAGTCCGACCGCCTCGGCGCCGACGGCGCCCGGCGCCAGGATCGCCTCGAACAGGCGGATCGGCACCTCCCGGCCGCCGTCGGTCCAGGCCCGGAAAACCTTCGACAACCATGTCCCGTACGGGATCGGCTGGCCGTTCTTGATCGGTGGCGGGGTGTCCCAGGTGGCGTGCGGGAGCAGGAAGTCGATCCGCGGCGGCGCCTCGGCGAGCAGCGCCCGGTACGTCTGCACGGGGTCGTTGCGCAGGTCGATCGTGCACAGCAGACCGGCGTAGCAGTCCCGGTTCTCCGGTTGCCGCAACAGCGCCAGGGCCCGGTGCACGAGGTGATGGCTTCCACCACCATGTGCGAATCGCCGATGCCGGTCGTGCGCCATCTGCGACCCGTCCAGCGAGACACCGGTCCGGATCCGGTGCTCGCGCAGCACCGCGCAGACCTCGTCGGTGAGCAGCACCCCGTTGGTCTGCATCCGCAGATCCAGCCCCGGCCCGATCTGTTCGCGCAGCTCAGCGGCGATCTCGCCGAGCCGCTGCGGACCGACCAGCAGGGGTTCCCCGCCGTGCAGGACGACCCGGACCGTCCGCAGCCGATGCTGCCGGGCGTGCTCGGCGATCCGGCCCGCGACCGTGGCCACCACGGCCCGGTCCATCATCGGCGGTTGCCGGCGCCAGCCCTGGTCGGCGTGCTCGTACACATAGCAGTAATCGCACTTGAGATCGCACCGGCTGGCGATCTTGAGTACGAACTGGCTGATCGGGCTAGATGTTGGAGCCAAAGAGCGCCGAGTCGATGCGGCCGTGATCCTGCGCGTCACGGGCCTCCCCGCGGGCCACCTGGGCCGCCCGCTTCGGATCGATGCTGCCCAGCGGCGTGCGGCGCAGGTCCTCCAACGGCGGACGGCGCGTGCTCCGGTTCTCGATCAGATCCACGTTGCTGCCCCCAGAGGACTCGGCGACGACAGCCCAACAATAGAAAAGAGTCGACGCGTTGTCACCGCCGTAAGCTTTCCGGCGCCCGCCGGTGTCGTCCGCACGATTTCTGCCGGAGGGTCCGGCCGGCCTCGGCCGCCCGAGCTTTGTCGGGGGGTCTGGCTAGCATCGGCCGCATGAGTGCCGAGGACCTCGCCGAGCTGCGGCCCGAGCTGGTCGGTTACTGCTACCGGATGCTCGGCTCGGCCTTCGAGGCCGACGACGCGGCCCAGGAGACGATGATCCGCGCCTGGCGGCGCGCCGAAAGCTTCGAAGGAAGATCCTCTTTCCGTACGTGGGTTTATCGCATCGCCACCAACGTCTGCCTCGACCTGCTGCGCGAGCGTGGCCGTCGCGCCGTGCCGATGGACCTCGGGCCGGCGTCCACGGTGGCCGCGTTCTCGCCGGCCGAGCCGCCCGAGCAGCTGTGGCTCACCCCGCTGCCGACCGACCCGGGTGACGTCGTCGCCGACCGGGACACGATCCGCCTCGCGTTCGTCGCCGCCCTGCAGCACCTCCCGGCCCGTCAGCGGGCCGTCCTGATCCTGCGCGACGTGCTCGCCTGGCCGGCCGCCGAGGTCGCCGACCTGATCGACGCCACCACCGGCGCGGTCAACGCGATGCTGCTGCGCGCCCGCGCCACCCTGGCCGCGCACGACGGCGCCGCGCCGCCGCCGCTCAGCGACGACGAGCAGGACCTGGTCGCGCGTTACGCCGACGCCTTCAAACGGTATGACGTGGACACTCTGGTCAAACTCCTGCACGAGGACGCGGTCCAGTCCATGCCGCCGATCGCCGCCTGGATCCGCGGCGCCGGCGAGATCGGGCGGTTCCTGCTCGGGCCGGGCGAGCACTGCCGCGACTCACGGCTGATCCCGATCACCGCCAACCGGATGCCCGGCCACGCCCACTACCGGCGCGACGGCGACCGCTGGACCGCCTGGTCGATCCAGCTGATCGACGTCCGCGGCGACCGCATCGCCGGCCTGCACAACTTCCTGGACACGCGACTGTTCGAGGTTTTCGGGCTGCCGACCGTCTATTCCGGGCCGGCCCGTTCGTCAGAGGGATATGACGACGAATCAGAACCTTCCGGAAATCGTGTCCCGCGAGCAGTGGAACACCGCCCGTAAAGAGCTGCTGGCCAGTGAGAAGGAGGCGCTGCGGGCCAAGGACGCACTGAACACCCGGCGGCGGCTGCTGCCCATGGTGCGCGTCGACAAGGCGTACGTCTTCGAGGGGCCGGACGGCCCCCGCACCCTGCCCGAGCTGTTCGAGGGGCGACGCCAGCTGATCGTGCAGCACTTCATGTTCGCCCCGGACTGGGAGGACGGCTGCGCCAGCTGCACCGCCTCGATCGACGAGCTCAACGACGGGCTGCTGCGGCATCTGGGGACGCGCGAGACGACGTACGCGATCATCGGCCGCGCCCCGATCGCCAAGCTGGAGAAATATCGCGCGAAGCGCGGCTGGTCGATCCCGCTGTACTCGTCGTTCGGCAGCGACTTCAACTACGACTACCACGTGACGATCGACGAGTCGGTGACCCCGGTCGAGTTCAACTACCGGGGGCCGGACGAGCTGCGCGCGGCCGGGATGGACTGGCTGCTCGACACCGGCAACCAGCCGATGGAACAGCCGGGGATGAGCTGTTTCCTGCGCGTGGGCGACGAGGTGTTCCACACGTACTCGACGTTCGCCCGCGGCACCGAGCAGAGCGGCGGCTCCTACGGCCTGCTGGACATGACCGCGCTGGGCCGCCAGGAGGACTGGGAGGAGCCCAAGGGGCGCTCCGGTGTCTCCCGCGGCGCCATTCCCAACTTCGAGTGAACTCTCGAAACGACTGTCACAAAACTTGATTGGTTCCAGATTAGGGGTCTAAGGTCTCTCGGGTGACGTCCGACTTCGAGGCACGACTGCGGGCGGTCTCGTTGCGGGTGACACGGCCACGACTGGCGGTGCTCGCCGCGCTGCGGGACCACCCGCACGTCGACACCGACACGGTGATCGCGCTGGTGCGCGCCGATCATCCCGCCGTCTCCCACCAGGCGGTCTACGATGTGCTGCGTGCGCTCACCGACACCGGTCTGGTGCGGCGCATCCAGCCCGCCGGCGCGACCGCCCGCTACGAGATGCGGGTCCGGGACAATCACCACCACGTCGTGTGCCGCTCCTGTGGCGCGATCGCCGACGTCGACTGCGCGGTCGGCACCGCCCCCTGTCTCACTGCCTCGGACGATCACGGGTTCGTGATCGACGAGGCGGAGGTCGTCTATTGGGGCACCTGCCCCGAGTGCCTGACCCGTTCGGAAGGAACCAGATGAGCGACAACCAAGACCCCAAGGCCGGCGGCTGCCCGGTCGCCCACGACTCGGCGACCGCGCAGGGCAGCGAGAGCGAGAACCCGGCGATCCCCGCGCCGACCGTGAAATCCGATCCCCGGCAGCGGACCAACCGCGACTGGTGGCCGAACAGCCTCGACCTGACCGTGCTGCACGCGCACCCGGCCAAGGGCAACCCCCTCGGCCCGGACTTCGACTACGCCAAAGAGTTCGCCAAGCTCGACGTCGAGGCCCTCAAGGCCGACATCGTCTCGGTCCTGACCACCTCGCAGGACTGGTGGCCGGCCGACTTCGGTCACTACGGCGGCCTGATGATCCGCCTCAGCTGGCACGCCGCCGGCACCTACCGGCTCCAGGACGGCCGTGGGGGTGCGGGGGACGGCGGGCAGCGGTTCGCCCCGCTCAACAGCTGGCCGGACAACGCGAACCTGGACAAGGCGCGCCGCCTGCTCTGGCCGGTCAAGGCCAAGTACGGTCAGCGGGTCTCCTGGGCCGACCTGCTGGTGCTGGCCGGTAACGTCGCTCTGGAGTCGATGGGCTTCAAGACGTTCGGCTTCGGCTTCGGCCGCGTCGACACCTGGGAGCCCGAGGAGATCCCGTGGGGCTTCGAGGACACCTGGCTGGCCGGCCGTTACTCGAGCGACAGCTCGTTGTCCGAGGGCGTCGGCGCCACCGAGATGGGCCTGATCTACGTCAACCCGGAGGGCCCGGGCGGCAACGCCAACCCGGCCGCCGCGGCCGCGTTCATCCGTGAGACGTTCGCCCGCATGGCGATGAACGACGAGGAGACCGTCGCCCTCATTGCCGGTGGTCACACGTTCGGCAAGACCCACGGCGCCGGTGTCGCCGACAACCACGTCGGCCCCGAGCCCGAGGGCGCGCCGATCGAGGCGCAGGGCCTGGGCTGGCTGAGCACGCACGGCTCGGGCGCCGGCAAGGACGCGATCACCTCCGGCCTCGAGGTCACCTGGACCGACAAGCCGACCGAGTGGAGCAACCGCTTCTTCGAGATCCTGTTCGGCTACGAGTGGGAGCTGACCACCAGCCCCGGTGGCGCCAAGCAGTGGGTCGCCAAGACGACCGACGAGATCATCCCGGACGCGTACGACTCGTCGAAGAAGCACCGCCCGACGATGCTGACGACGGACCTGTCGCTGCGCGTCGACCCGGCGTACGAGAAGATCTCCCGCCGTTTCCTGGAGAACCCGGACCAGTTCGCGCTGGCGTTCGCCAAGGCCTGGTACAAGCTGCTGCACCGTGACATGGGCCCGGTCGACCGTTTCCTCGGTCCGTGGGTTCCCGAGGCCCAGCTGTGGCAGGACCCGGTCCCGGCCGTCGAGGGCGCCCTGGTCGGCGAGGCCGACGTGGCCGCGCTCAAGGCCAAGGTCCTCGACTCCGGCCTGAGCGTCTCCGAGCTGGTCGCGCTCTCCTGGGCGTCGGCCGCGTCGTACCGTTCCACCGACAAGCGCGGTGGCGCGAACGGCGCCCGCATCCGCCTCGAGCCGCAGCGCAGCTGGGAGGTCAACCAGCCGGTTCTGCCCGCCCTGGCCAAGATCGAGAGCATCCAGCAGGAGTTCAACGCGGCCGGTGGCGCGCAGATCTCCGTGGCCGACCTGATCGTCCTGGCCGGCAACGCCGCCGTCGAGAAGGCCGCCAAGGACGCCGGTGTCGAGGTGTCCGTGCCGTTCCACCCGGGCCGCACCGACGCCACCCAGGAGCAGACCGACGTCGAGGCGTTCTCCGTCCTCGAGCCGCGCGCCGACGGTTTCCGCAACTACCTGCGCCCCGGTGAGAAGACCCAGCCGGAGATCCTGCTGGTCGACCGGGCGTACATGCTCGGCCTGTCCGCCCCGGAGCTGACCGTCCTGCTCGGCGGCCTGCGCAGCCTTGGCGCCACCTTCGGCGGCAGCGCCCACGGCGTGCTCACCGACCAGCCGGGCGTGCTCACCAACGACTTCTTCGCCAACCTGCTCTCCCCGGGCACCAAGTGGAAGGCGTCGGAGAAGGAGGAGCACATCTACGAGATCCAGGACGCGACCACCGGCGAGGTCAAGTGGACCGCGACCGTGGTCGACCTGATCCTCGGTTCCAACTCGCAGCTGCGCGCCCTCTCCGAGGTCTACGCCAGCTCGGACGCCAAGGAGAAGTTCGTCAACGACTTCGCCGCCGCGTGGGCCAAGGTCATGGAGAACGACCGCTTCGACCTGGTCTGATCCCACCCAGCTCCAGCGACCGAGCCCGGCCGATCGGCACCGATCGGCCGGGCTCGTCCCGTCTCCGGCGCGCCCGCTACAGCAGGCCCGCGAGCCGGTACAACACCAGCGAACCGGCGACCGCGACGTTGAGACTCGACCCGGAGCCGACCATCGGGATCTCCACCGCGCCGTCGAGCAGGTCGAGCGCCTCCGGCGGGATGCCGGTGGCCTCGTGCCCGAGCACCACGATCGTCCGGCGCCGGGCCGGCTCCAGATCGGCGAGCCGGACCGCCTCGTCGGCCAGCTCCACGCCGAGCACGGCCGCACCCGAGCTCCGCTGCTCGGCCAGCCAGCGCAGCGGACTGCCGACCCGGTGCACGCAGGCCGGCTGCCGCAGCGTGTTGCCGCGCGCGAGGGCCTCGTCGACCCAGCCGAACGGCGGCACGGCCAGACAGGCGCCGACGGCGTCACAGGTGCGCAGCAGCGTGCCGAGGTTGGCGCCGTGCATCGGCCACAGGGGTGCCGCGACGAGATGACCCCAGCAGCGGTGCCGTCGCGGGCGCCGGGCGGACCGGATCTCCCGCGGGGTGCGGACCCGGATCGAGGCCGTCACCGGAGGGGAGGAGCAGAACTCCAGGATGCGAGGTTCATGAGGGGCGTGCTTCTCGGCGCACGCGGGCCATCGACGAGCGACAGATTCGCTGAAAAGAGTACCGGCCCGTCACCCGGGCCGCGAGGCTGGGCGGGTGACCGAGCTGCTCGTGGTGATCGTGAGCGCCCTCGCCGTGATCGCCGCCGCGACCGTGGTCGGGCCGCGGCTGGGGATCGCGTCGCCCCTGGTGCTGGTGGCGATCGGGGTCGGGGCGAGCTTCCTGCCGGTGTTCGGGTCGGTGCACATCGAGGCCGAATGGGTTCTTGAGGGTGTCCTGCCGCCGCTGCTGTACTCGTCGGCGGTGGCGATGCCGGCGATGAACTTCCGCCGCGAGTTCGGGGCCATCGGCGGGCTGTCGGTGCTGCTCGTGGTGGCCAGCGCGCTCGTACTCGGCGTGTTCTTCATGCTGGTCGTGCCCGGGCTCGGGTTCGCCTGGGGTGTCGCCCTGGGCGCGATCGTCAGCCCGACCGACGCGGTCGCCACCTCGATCATCAAGCAGATGGCGGTCTCCAAGCGGGTGGTGGCCCTGCTCGACGGGGAGAGCCTGCTCAACGACGCGACGGCGCTCGTCGTACTGGGGACCGCGACCGCGGCGTCGTTCTCGTTCTTCGCCGCGTCCGGCACGTTCGTGTACTCGGTGGTCGTCGCCACGGTGATCGGCTGGGCCGTGGGCCGGCTCAACCTGATGATCCGCAAGCCGGTGACCGACGCGACGGTGAACACCGTCATCTCGTTCACGGTGCCGTTCGTGGCGTCGATCCCGGCCACCGCGCTGGGCGCGTCCGGACTGGTCGCGGCCGTGGTCGCCGGGATCGTCACCGGGGTTCGGGCGCCCCGGGACCTGTCGGCCCGCAACCGCCTGTCGGACTCGCAGAACTGGCGCACGGTCGAACTCGTCCTGGAAGGTGCGGTGTTCCTGACCATGGGCGTGCAGATCAAGGGGATCGTGACCGACGTGCGCGACGATCACGGCGGGGTCGGCACGGCGGTGCTGATCGCGGCCGGCGCCCTGGTGCTGACCGTACTGGTCCGGGCCGCGTACGTCGGCCCGCTGCTCGGCGTGCTGGCCTGGCGCTCCCGGGTCAGCCTGAGCCACCAGCCGCGGATCCGGGAGTTCCAGGAGAAGCTGAGCACACCGGAGGGCAAGCGGGAGACGCTCGACCGGATGAGTTCGCGCGGCCGTCAGGTGTCCGAGCGCGACCTCGAACACTTCCACCTGCGGATAGTACGAGGGATCGCCACCACCGAATACTTCCTGCGCGAGCCGCTCGGGCCGCGCGAGGGCGTGGTCGTGGTGTGGGCCGGCATGCGCGGCGCGGTCACCGTGGCCGCGGCGCAGACCCTGAAGGAGGGCGCCACCCCGCACCGGTCGGTGCTGGTGCTGATCGCGTTCGGGGTCGCCGCGATGTCGCTGCTGGTGCAGGGCGGCACGATCGGGCCGCTGCTGAGGCTGATCGCGTCCAGGGCCGCCGAGCCGGCCGCCGAGCCGCCCGAGGACGAACAGGCCCGGATCTTCGAGCTGATGCGCGTGGCGACCGACGCGATCCCCCGACCGCCGGAGACCGACCAGGATCGGATGGCGTCGCGCTCCTACCGGCTCGACGTGCTCGCGGCCCAGCGCGCGGCCCTCCTGGATGCCCGCGACAACGGCACGTTCGACGCCGAGGTCCTGGAACGGGCCCTGGCCAACCTGGACGCGTCACAGATCGCCATCGAGATGCGCGGCTAGATTTCCGTACGCCTCGCGGCTGAGCCTCAGAAGATCGTCGAGTCCCTCCGGCGGATCGTCGCGCCACCAGGCCAGCCACACCGGGATCGGCGGAACCTGCCGCAGCATCCGGTACGCCACCCCGGGCCGCGGGTTCTGGTTCGCGGTCGCCTCCGACGTCACCCCGACCGCCTGGTTCGCGGCGATCAGAGTCAGCCACTCGTCCACCCCGGTGGTGCGCCGCACCGCGGCCGGCTGCGGCCCCGGATCCCACAGGTCGAGGGTGGTCGTGCCGGTCCGGACGTCGATCGCGACCGTGTAGCGCGACAGATCACCGATCCGCAGCGACCGCCGCCGGGCGAGGGGACTCTCGGTGGAGACCGCCGCATACCGTGCCTCGGTCCCGATCCCGGCCGACGCGAAACGCGGATCGTCGATCGGCTTGCGGATCACCGCGACGTCGGCGGCGCCCTCACTCAGACCGGCGGTCAGGCTGTTGATCTGCACGAACACCAGCGGGAGGCCCGGGCGCACGCCGGCCCAGGCCCGCTGCACGCGCCGGGTGTGCTTGCCCAGCGCGGCCCACGCGTACCCGACCCGCAGTTCGGTGCGGGACTGCTCGGCGATCCGGTGCAGGTGGGCGACCTCGTCGAGGATGCGACGGGCGCCGGCCAGCACCTGCGCCCCGGTTCCGGTGAGGCTGACGTGGCGGGTGGTGCGCTGCAGAAGCCGTACCCCCAAAATCTCCTCGCAAGCGGCAACCGATCGGGAGACGGCCGCCTGCGAGGTGTTCATCTCGGTCGCGGCATCGGTGAACGTGCCCGCATCGACCACCGCGACCAGCGCACGCAGGTGACGCAGCTGCAGATCCATACGGTCAGCGTATAAGTAGCGCGCGGTGGTTATTTCCCCCGCGGCGCCCCGGCAGGCTTCGATGAGGACATGACGGCACAACTGGAGGCGCCCGTGCGGCCCGCCCGCACCGGCGGCGGACTGGCCCGAGGCCTGGCGACGATGATGGCCGGCGCGGCCAGCAACCAGATCGGCGCGGCCGTCGGCGCGCACGCGTTCGCCAGTATCGGCCCGGCCGGCGTGGTCGCGGTCCGTCAGGTCGTCGCGGCCGCCGTGCTGCTGCCGGTCGGCCGCCCGCCGCTGCACCGGTTCCGCTGGCCGCAGTGGTGGCCGACGATCCTTCTCGGTCTCGTCTTCGCGATCATGAACCTGAGCCTGTACACCGCGATCGATCGGGTCGGGCTCGGCCTGGCCGTCACCCTGGAATTCCTCGGCCCGCTCGGCGTGGCCCTGGCCGGCTCGCGCACCCGCATCGACCTGATCTGCGCGGCCGGCGCCGGCATCGGCGTGTACGTGCTGGTCCTGCCGCACGGCGGCAGCGACTGGTTCGGCATCGGCTGCGGGGTGCTCGCGGCCGGCTGCTGGGCGTCCTACATCCTGCTGAACCGGCTGCTCGGCCGCCGCCTGCCCGGACTCCAGGCCCCGGCGGCCGCGACGACGGTTTCCGTGCTCCTCTACCTGCCGGTGCTGGCCTGGCTGATCACTTCCGGTCGGATGACGAGTGCGGGGCTGCTGTTCGCGGTCGGCGCCGGGGTGTTCAGCTCGGTCATCCCGTACGCGGTCGATCTGATCGCCCTGCGCCGCGTCCCCCCGCGCTTCTTCGGTGTCGTGATGAGCATCCACCCGGTCTTCGCCGCCCTGGCCGGCCTGATCCTGCTCGGTGAGGCGCTGCGCGCCCACGAGTGGCTCGGCATCCTGATAGTGGTCACCGTCAATGTTCTGGCGGTCACCAACGGCCAAAGAAGACTTTCCCGTACGGCGTGATCACCGTTACGTTGCTGCGATGGAGAGCATCACCAAGAACCGGCAGCCGATCGCGGTGCTGCGTGCGATGGTCGAGCGCGCCTACGGCCCCGGCGAGGTCCCGGACGGCGGCGACTGGTGCGACGAACTGGGACACGGCTGGTTCAACGTGGCCTACCGGATACGCCTGCGCTCCGGCCGCGCGGTCGTCCTCAAGATCGCCCCGCCGCCGCACGTCGAGGTGATGACCTACGAACGCGGCGCGATGGCGACCGAGCTGGCCGCGCTGCGCCTGGTCCGCGAGCACACCGGCGTGCCGGTGCCGGTCGTCGACTTCGCCGATCAGAGCCATGAGCTGTGCGACGCCGACTGGTTCTTCATGGAATACCTCGACGCCGACAACCTCGGCCTGCTCCGCGACAAGCACTCGCCGCCGGAACGGGCCGCCTTCAACGAGGCGCTCGGCGCCCTGAACCGTGCGCTGAACGAGGTTCGTGGCCCACACTTCGGACCGCTGACCGGCCCCGGCTTCCCGACCTGGCGCGCCGCCTTCACCGACATGATCGAGAGCGTCCTGCGCGACGGCGAGCGCCGCGACGTCGACCTCGGACACCCCTACGCGGCGGTGCGCGCGGTCATCGCGGCCCACGCGGACACCCTCGACGAGGTGACCGAGCCCCGGTTCGTCGAGTGGGACATGTGGGACAACAACGTCATGGTCCGCGACGGGAAGATCGTCGCGATCATCGACCACGAGCGCGCGTTCTACGGGGATCCGCTGATCGAAGCCGGTTTCACCGGCAGCGAGGTCTCCGCGTACGGCGACTCGTCCGCCTTCATCCGCGGCTACGGCCACGGCCCCACCACCGAGCCCGAACGAATCCGCCGCCGCCTGTACTGCCTCTACCTCGTCCTGATCATGACCATCGAGACGGCCTACCGAAA
The DNA here is from genome assembly GCF_051380535.1 of Actinoplanes sp. HUAS TT8. Classification (NCBI taxonomy): domain Bacteria; kingdom Bacillati; phylum Actinomycetota; class Actinomycetes; order Micromonosporales; family Micromonosporaceae; genus Actinoplanes; species Actinoplanes sp. HUAS TT8. Next base: position 2,091,986 of record NZ_CP195646.1, read on the forward strand.
CTTCCCCGGCACCGAGAACTACGACTGGGCCCGCGAACGCCTGAACGAGACGATGGCCCTCTTCGACCGCCGCTGACCGTCAGCCCCAGTCGGCCGGCGCTTCGACCAACTTGCAGCGGACCGCATCGAAGATCAGCGCCGCGTCGCCGAACGCGCTGCTCAGGTCGTCATACTCGTCGCTCAGATCGCTGTCCGGATCCAGACGGCCGATCAGGTCGGCCACCTCGTCGAGCCCGAGGTAGATCGCCGCCGCGACGAACACGGCGATCTGCTCGTCGGTGCAGTCGCTCACCACCCACTCGGCGCCGTTGGCCATCGCACCGTTGTGGTACCAGAGCAGGAACGCCAGATGCAGCAAGCCGACCGGTCCCTCCGCCCCCGCCACCCACGGCGTGATGCGGGAGGCCCGGTCGAACACCTCGCCGACGCGGTCGCGGTCGAGGTATTCGCCCGCGCCCCACCGCCAGTCCAGGGAATGCACCCACGGGTAGCCGGCCCGCGGCGCGCGCAGGATCTCCAGGCCCCGGGCGCGGGGCAGCAGGTTCGTCCCGGATTCGACGAGATGAAGACCCCGGCCGCCCGAACTCCCCTCGACCTGGCACTCGTCGGGGCCGCTGACCCAGACCCGGACGCCCTCGTGCTCGAAGACGGGCTTCGTGGCCGGGTCCACCGCGAAGTAGGTGCTCTCCAGATCGGCCGGATCGACGACGCGCTGTCGTTCGCGGGCCAGGTAGGTGCGCAGCCTGATCACGCCCCCAGTCTTCCGTAGCGCCGGTCGGGCGGGTCGCGGGCCCGCCGGGCCGGAAGACGGGCGAACCCGTCGGACATTTCTCGGGGACGATGTCATCAAACGGCGGGGGTGGAGGCGTTTTCCGGGCGTGACGTTCGAAGAGTTCGTATCCAGCCGCCTCGGGAACCTGGTGCGCTACGCGACAGTGGTCACCTGGGATCCGCATCTGGCCGAGGACATCACGCAGAACGTCCTGGTCCGGGCGCAGGCCCGGTGGGGGCGGATCGGCCGGATGGACGCGCCGGAGCTGTACGTCAAGCGCATGGTGGTCAACGAGTTCCTGTCGTGGCGGCGGCGCCGGGCCGCACAGTCGATCCCGGTCACCGCCGAGACCATGGACGGGTTCCTGCCGGCGGCGCCGGACGGTTCCGCGGAACGCGACGACCGGGACGCGATGCTGCGCCTGATCGCCACCCTGCCGCCCCGGCAGCGCGCGGTGATCGCCCTGCGCTTCTACGAGGACCTGGCGGTCGAGCAGATCGCCGAGATGCTCGGCTGTCGAACGGTCACTGTCCGTACCCATCTCTCTCGCGCGCTGGCCACCCTGCACCGGGCGTTGCCGGCCGCGCTCGTGACCGCCGGGGAGAAACCATGACGATCAACATCGAAGACCTTATCCGTACGGCCCAGGAACGCCAGGCCGAGCGAGCCGCCCCCGCCGACCGCATCCGCGCGGCGCTGCCCCAGCGTGCGGCCGTCGCCCGGCGTCGCCGCCGATACGGTGCGCTCGCCGCCACGGTGGCCGCCGCAGCCGTCACCGCCGCCGTGACCGTGCCCGCCCTGGCTTTGCGTGGCACCGGCCCGACCTTGACACCACCGACCGCGGCCGCCCCCACGATCAGTGCCGGCCCACCACTGACCGTCACCCAGACGGCGTCGCTGCCCGCGGAGATCTCCCTCGAATATCGGCCGACGTGGGTTCCGGCCGGCTACGGCGAGCGCGTCCGGCAGGCTGACACCGGGGAGCCCGGCATGTCGCCCGGACCGCGCCTGATGCGAGTGTGGAAGAAACAGCTCGATGCCGGCGAGCCCTGGATAGGAGCGTCGATCACGCTCTATGTCCGCCCGCGGGTAGCGGATCTTGCCCGAGGGGTGATGGACACCTCTGGTCAGAAGGTCGACATCAACGGCGTCGACGGTTGGTTCTCGCCGTCCCGGGGCGACGGCACGTCGTCGCTCAACTGGGAGGCCGCTGACCACACGGTTCTGATGATCTCCACGAGTCAGGTCGAGATCGACAAGGCGGATCTGTTGCGGATGGCCCGCTCGGTGCGTCCCGATCCGGCGATCTTCACGGTTCCGGTGCGGCTTCGCTGGCTGCCCGACGGCATGGTGACGGCGGGAGCCACGGTCAGCGGGCCGAGCGCGGGCGTTTGGCGAGCCTCGATCAACGCGGCCCGGCGGGAGGTGAGCTCGCCGACGGTCGGCCAGGACGAACAGGGAGAGCCGGTGCAGGGGACGGGGGTGGCGGACACCGCCTCGATCTTCGTGGTGGTCGGCACCACCACCGACGCTCCGTCCGGCGGCGAGAAGCTCACCATCGGTGGTCGCCCGGCCCGACACCCGGTCAACACCAATCCCGGTGCGAAGGACTTCGTCTACCTGGTGGTCGATCTCGGGCACGGCCGCCTGATGACCCTGACCGGTCTCGGCGCCGCCTTCGACGACCTCGTCAAGGTGGCCGAGCAGGCGCAGATCACGCCGGTCGGGCTGGACTGGCTCGATCATTGATTACGGGCGGGCGGCGGCATCGACGAGTGGCGCGGGCGTCCGTGCGGCAATCTTGAAGGGTGGATGTCGAAGAGGTAACCGCGGAGACGGTACGGCCGGTGGCCCGCGCCGTGCTCGGGCAGCGCTGGACCGACCTGGCCTTCCTGCACTGGCCGGTCGCCCCGGAGCGGGTCGCCCCGCTGCTGCCGCCGGGTACGGTTCCGGACACGATCGACGGTGTCACGTACGCCGGGGTGATCGGTTTCCGGATGGAGCGTTTCGGTTTCCTGGGTGGCCCCGGCGTGCCGTACCTCGGAACGTTCTGCGAAACGAACGTGCGCCTCTACAGCGTCGACGCGCAGGGCCGCCGAGCTGTGGTTTTCCGCTCGTTGGAGGCCGAGCGCCTGATCCCGGTCCTGGTCGCGCGGGCCGCGTTGAATCTGCCGTACATGTGGGCCCGGATGCGCCTGACCCGCACCGGCGACGAGTTCGCGTATGTCTCGCGGCGCCGCTGGCCGGGCCCGCGGACCGCGACGAACCGGATGCGCATCCGCGTGGGTGACCCGATCGCCGAGCCGACCCCGCTGGAGCATTTCGTCACGGCCCGCTGGGGTTTGCACACGCGCGCCTGGGGTCGCACCCGCCACCTGGCCAACGACCATCCGCGCTGGCCGTTGCACCGTGCTGAGCTGCTGGAACTCGACGATTCGCTGCTGGCCGAGGCCGGTTTGCCGGGTATCACCGCCGCGCCGGTCAGCGTCCTCTACTCGCCCGGCGTCCCGGTGATCTTCGGCCCGTTCAACGCCGCCGCGCCGGCGTGACAGAGACAGGCCAGGGTCGCGCCGACGTAACAGGGACAGGCGAGGGTCGCGCCGGCATGACAGCGGTGAGCGAGGATCCGGCGGCGTAACAGAGGCGAGCGAGGATGTAGAACCATGGGCCGATCACGAACCAATCCGGCGCCGACCGCGCCGGTCACCGCGCGGGGCCGGCGGACCAGGGATGCGCTGCTCGCGGCCGGCCGGGAGCTGCTGGAGACGCGCGGCTGGGCCGGTTTCACGCCGGAGCTGGTGGCGCAGGCGGCCGGGGTGTCCTACGGGACGTTCTACACGTACTTCGAGTCCAAGGACGACCTGCTCCGCACGATCGTCCGCACGGTCGCCGATCAGATGTTCACCGAGAGCCTGGTGGCGCCGGAGACGGCCGACGACCCGTACGTCCGGATCGTCGAATCGAATCGCGGATATCTGCGCGCCTGGCGCAACGCGTCGCGCGTGCTCCGGCTGGTCGAGCAGGGCGCCGACGAGGACGACACGCTGCGAAAACTTCTGCTGGAGGTGCGGGAGCTCTACGTGCATCGGGGCGCCGAGGGTCTGCGCCGTCTGCAGGAGGCCGGGCTGGCCAACCGTGATCTGGACCCGCGGATGACCGCGATCGTGCTGGGCGCGATGGTCGAGCAGATGGCCCACGTCATCTATTCCCTGCGTGAGCCGCTCGACGAGGACGACGTGGTCAATCACATGTCGACGCTGTGGGCGGCGGCGATCGGGCTCCGCGCGCATCCTTGACAATTTTGTCAGATTGCCTACGGTGACCGTGTCCACAGGTGTGCGGGAAGGGGCTGGCGTAGGTGCGAACGATCCGCGTCGGCAACTGCTCGGGCTTCTACGGCGACCGGTTCTCGGCGATGCGCGAGATGCTCGAAGGTGGTCCGCTGGACTATCTGACCGGCGACTACCTGGCCGAGCTGACCATGCTCATTCTCGGTCGCGATCGGCAGAAAAACCCCGATCTCGGGTACGCCCGGACGTTCCTCCGCCAGCTCGCGGACTGCCTGGACCTCATCAAATCGCGAAATGTCCGGATCGTGAGCAACGCGGGCGGGCTCCATCCGGCCGGCCTGGCCGCGGCCATCCGGGCCCTCGACCCGACGCTCGCCGTCGCGCACGTCGAGGGTGACGACCTGGGAAAGAGCCGGCCCGGTGCGCTGACCGCCAACGCCTACCTGGGCGCGTTCGGCATCGCCGAGGCGATCCGATCCGGCGCGCAGATCGTCGTCACCGGCCGGGTCACCGACGCCTCGCTCACCCTCGGCCCGGCCATCGCCGAGTTCGGCTGGACCCGCGACGACCTGGACGAACTCGCCGCCGGGATCGCCGCCGGGCACGTCCTGGAGTGCGGCACGCAGGCCACCGGCGGCAACTTCAGCGGTTTCACCACGATCGATATCGGTCAGCCGCTGGGCTTCCCGATCGCCCAGATCAGCGCCGGCGGCACGGTCGTGATCACCAAGCATCCGCATACCGGCGGCGCCGTCACCGTCGACACGGTCACCGCCCAGCTGGTCTACGAGATCGACAGCCCGCGATACCTCAACCCGGACGTCACCACCCGCCTCGACACGGTCCAGCTCGTTCAGGAAGACAAGGACCAGGTCAAACTATTCGGTGTACGTGGTGAGCACCCGCCCGCCACCACCAAGGTCGGCATCAACCGCCTGGGTGGACACCGCAACACCGTGACGTTCGTCCTGACCGGCCTCGACATCGAGGAGAAAGCCGCCTGGACCCGTCGTCAGCTCGAAGCCGCGCTCCGGCAGCGCCCGGCCGAGCTGACCTGGGACCTGGTCCGCACCGACCGCACCGACCCGGTCACCCAGGCCGAGGCGTCCGCGCTGCTCCGTTGCACCGTCAAGGACCCCGACCCGGCCGTGGTCGGTCGCGCGTTCAGCAGCGCCGCGGTCGAGCTGGCCCTCGCGTCCTACCCGGGTTTCCACGTCACCGCCCCGCCGTCCGACGCCACCCCGTTCGGCGTGTTCGAGGCCGCCTACCTCCCGCAGTCCGAGGTCCCGCACGTCGTCGTCCGGCCCGACGGCACCCGGGCCGACATCGCACCTCCACCCGAGGCGTCCGCGCCCCCACCTGACGGCCCCACCCCCGGGCCGGCAGCGCGCGGCGACACCCCGGCTGGTCCTCACGGGTCGATCCACCCCCCGGAGACACCCCTGAGGACCAGCCGGGACCGCGAGCTCCCGGCTGGTGCTCACGGTCGTTCCGAGGGGCCGGACACGACCGTGAGTGCCAGCCGGAGCCGGGTGCCGCTGGGGCGGCTCGTCCATGCGCGCTCGGGGGACAAGGGTGGCGCGGCCAACGTCGGCGTGTGGGTTCCGGCGGGGCATTCGCGCAGGTGGGATGCCTATCAGTGGCTGGCCGGGTGGCTGGATGCCGACCGGGTGCGGGAGCTGCTGCCCGAGGCCGCGGAGCTCGACGTGCGCGTGTACGCGCTGCCCAACCTGTTCGCGCTGAACATCGTCATCGACGGCCTGCTCGGCGACGGGGTCGCCGCGTCCACCCGTTCCGACCCCCAGGCCAAGGCCGTGGGGGAGTGGCTGCGCGCCCGGAACGCCGACATCCCGACGGAGCTACTCGCATGAACCTGCCACCGACGTACGAGCAAAATCGGACAGCGATGCTGGAGCGCGTCGCCGACCTGGACCGGCAGCATGCCGTCGCCCTCGCCGGAGGCGGGGCCAAGAGCGTCGAGCGTCATCACCGGCGGGGCAAGCTGACCGCACGGGAGCGGATCGAGCTGCTGATCGACGACGACTCGCCGTTCCTGGAGCTCAGCACCCTGGCCGGCTGGGGCACGGACTTCACCGTCGGCGGTTCGGTGGTCACCGGGGTCGGCGTGGTCGAGGGCGTCGAATGCATGATCATCGCCAACGATCCGACCGTGCGGGGCGGCTCCAGCAACCCGGTGACGCTGAGGAAGAGCTTCCGGGCCGCGCAGATCGCCGCCGAGAACCGGCTGCCGACGATCAACCTGGTCGAGTCCGGCGGGGCCGACCTGCCGACCCAGAAGGACATCTTCATCCCCGGTGGCCAGCACTTCCGGGGCATCACCGAGGCCAGCGCCGATCGGCGGCCGACGATCGCGCTGGTCTTCGGGAACTCGACCGCGGGCGGCGCCTACGTGCCCGGCATGAGCGACTACGTGGTGATGGTCGACGGCGGCGCGAAGGTCTTCCTCGGCGGCCCGCCCCTGGTCAAGATGGCCACCGGTGAGGAGTCGGACGACGAGTCGCTGGGCGGGGCGCAGATGCACGCGCGGACGTCGGGGCTGGCCGACTACCTCGCGGTGGACGAGGCCGACGCGATCAGAATCGGACGCCAGATCGTACGTCGATTGAATTGGCGCAAGCTCGGCCCGGCACCGGGTCACACCTATGACGAGCCGTCCCGGGACCCGGAGGAACTGCTCGGGATCGTGCCGACCGACCTGAAGATCCCGTTCGACCCGCGGGACGTGATCGGGCGGATCGTCGACGGCAGCGAGTTCGACGAGTTCAAGCCGCTCTACGGGACGAGCCTGGTCACCGGGTGGGCCCGGCTGCACGGCTACCCGATCGGGATCCTGGCCAACGCGCAGGGCGTGCTGTTCAGCGCCGAGGCGCAGAAGGCGGCCCAGTTCATCCAGCTCGCCAACCAGGCCGACACGCCGTTGCTGTTCCTGCACAACACGACCGGTTACATGGTCGGCAAGGAGTACGAGCAGGGCGGGATCATCAAGCACGGCGCTCAGATGATCAACGCGGTGTCCAACTCGAAGGTTCCGCACCTGTCGGTGGTGATGGGCGCGTCCTACGGCGCCGGGAACTACGGGATGAGCGGACGCGCCTATGATCCGCGGTTCATGTTCAGCTGGGTCGGCGCCAAGTCCGCCGTGATGGGCCCGGCGCAGCTGGCCGGCGTGGTGTCGATCGTGTCCCGGCAGGCCGCGGCCGCGACCGGACGCCCGTACGACGAGGAGGCCGACCGGAAGACGCGGGCGGCGATCGAGGCGCAGATCGAACGGGAGTCCCTGGCCTATTTCACGTCCGGGATGCTCTACGACGACGGGGTCATCGACCCGCGCGACACCCGGACGGTGCTCGGGATCTGCCTGTCCGTCATTCATAACGCGCCTGTTCAGGGCGCCCGTGGCTACGGGGTGTTCCGGCTGTGATGATCCGCAAGCTCCTGGTCGCCAACCGCGGCGAGATCGCCCGCCGCATCTTCCGGACATGTCGGATGCTCGGCATTGAGACCGTCGCCGTTTATGCAGAAAAATCGGACTTGCACCCGGCGGAAGCCGATGTCGCCGTCGTGATCGACTCCTTCCTGAACGCGGAGCAGATAGTCGAGGCGGCGCGGAAGGCCGGAGCGGACGCGGTCCACCCCGGCTACGGTTTCCTGTCCGAGAACGCCCAGTTCGCCCGGGCGGTCGAAGCGGCCGGCCTGATCTGGATCGGCCCCGCGCCGGACGCGATCGAGGCGATGGGCGACAAGATCCGCGCCAAGAAGCTGGTCGCCGCCGCGGGCGTTCCGGTGCTCGACGGGGACGAGACGTTCCCGCTGCTCATCAAGGCCGCGGCCGGCGGCGGCGGGCGTGGCATGCGGGTCGTCACCGAGCCCGGAGCACTGCGGTCCGAGCTGGCGGCGGCGTCGGCCGAGGCGCAGTCGGCGTTCGGCGACGGGACCGTCTTCACCGAGCCGTACCTGCCGCAGGCCCGGCACATCGAGGTGCAGGTGCTCGGTGACCAGCGCGGACGGATCTGGGTGGTCGGCGACCGGGACTGCTCGATCCAGCGCCGGCACCAGAAGATCGTCGAGGAGGCGCCGGCGTTCCTGCTCGGCGAGCCGACCCGGGAGGCGCTGCACCGGTACGCCCGCGCGGCCGCCGAAGCGGTCGACTACCAGGGCGCGGGCACGGTCGAGTTCCTGGTCGACGGCGAGCGGATCTTCTTCCTGGAGATGAACACCCGCCTGCAGGTCGAACACCCGGTCACCGAGGCCGTGACCGGTCTTGACCTGGTCGCCTGGCAGATCGCCATCGCCGAGGGCCGCGAACTGCCGTCGGCGCCGCCGGAGCCGAGCGGGCACGCGATCGAGGTGCGGCTCTACGCCGAGGACCCGGCCAACGGGTTCGCGCCGCAGACCGGGCGGCTGCGCGCGTTCGACTTCGGCGCCCCCGGCATCCGGGTCGACTCCGGGGTCGAGGCAGGCAGCGAGGTCGGTGTCCGCTACGACGCCATGCTTTCCAAGATCATTGCGTACGGGGATGACCGCGCCTCGGCGATCCGCCTGCTCAGCGACGCGCTGCGCCGCGGTGTGCTCCACGGCGTCGGGACGAACCTGGCGCTGCTGCGGGCCATCCTGGGCGACGACGACTTCGTGGCCGGCCGGGTCGACACCGCTCTGCTGGACCGCCGGATCGCCGTGTGGACGAGCGCGGGGGAGGACCACGCGGTTCGCAAGGCCGCGCTGGCGGCAGCGGTGGGATCGGCGGTACGGGCGGCGACGTCCGGGAACGTCCAGGCCCGGATCCCGGTGGCGTGGCGGAACGTGCCGAGCCAGGAGCGGGTGCGGACGTACCGGCACGGCGGCCTCGAATACGCGGTGACCTATGCGGCGCGGGGCGGGCGGCTGGAGTCGTCGTGGCTGCCCGGGGTGCGCGTCGAGTCGGTGTCCGCCGCCGGGCCGGTCGTCCTCGACGATCACGGCGTGCGGGAGACCTACCGGGTGACGGTCGTCGACGGCGGGGTGGACGTGCACGGGCCGGCCGGGGCGTTCGACCTGCACGACGTACCCAAGTTCGCTGATCCCGCCGCCGACCTGGCCGCCGGATCGCTGCTGGCGTCCATGCCGGGCCTGATCGTCGCGCTGCACGTGGCCGAAGGTGATCAGGTCGAGGCCGGCGCCCCGATCGTCGTCCTGGAAGCCATGAAGATGCAGCAGACCCTGACCGCGCCGGCCGACGGCGTCGTCTCCGCGCTCGCCGCCGAGGTCGGCCGGCAGGTCGCGGCCGGCGAGGTACTGGCAGTGATCGACTCCGGGGAGAAGAAGTGACAGGGTTCGTCGAGTCCGAGGAACGCCGGGAGCTGCGCGAAGCCGTGGCCCGGCTGGGACAGAAGTACGGCGAGGAGTACTTCTACGCCGCCGCCCGCGAGGGCCGCAAGACCACCGAGCTGTGGCAGGAGGCCGCCGCGCTCGGCTACCTCGGTGTGTCCATCCCGGAGGAGTACGGCGGTGGCGGCGGCGAGATCGGCGACCTGGCCGCCGTCCTGGAAGAGCTGGCCACCGCCGGGTGTCCGCTCCTGCTCATGGTCGTGTCGCCGGCCATCGTCGGCACGGTGATCGCCCAGTTCGGCACGCCCGAACAGAAGCAGCGCTGGCTGCCCGGGCTGGCGAGCGGCACCGCGACGTACGTCTTCGGGATCACCGAGCCCGACGCCGGTTCGAACACGCACCAGATCGCCACCCAGGCCCGGCGGGACGGCGACGACTGGGTGCTGAACGGTCAGAAGACGTACATCAGCGGGGTTGATGAATCTTCTTATGTCCTGGTCGTGGCCCGGGTCGGCAAGCGGCCGTCACTGTTCATGGTGCCGACCGACGCGCCCGGCTTCACCCACCGCAAGATCGACATGGGGCTGGTCGCCCCGGAGGACCAGTTCACGCTCTTCCTGGACGACGTGCGGCTGCCCGCGGACGCGCTCATCGGCAGCGAGGAGGCCGGTTTCGATCAGCTCTTCGCCGGCCTCAACCCGGAGCGGATCATGGCGGCGTCGTCGGCGACCGGGATGGCCCGCTGGGCGCTGCGCAAAGCCGTCACCTACGCCGGCGAGCGCTCGGTGTGGGGCGTGCCGATCGGTGCCCACCAGGCGATCAGCCACCCCCTGGCCAAGCTGCACGTGGAGATCGAGGCGGCCCGGCTGCTCACCCAGAAAGCCGCCGCGCTGCACGCCGCGGGCGAACTGAAAGCGGCCGGCGAGGCCGCCAACATGGCCAAGTACGCGGCCGGCGAAGCCGTCTGCGCCGCCGTCGACCAGGCCATCCAGACCCACGGCGGCAACGGGCTGGCCAACGAGTACGGGCTGGTCCAGGCCCTGGCCACGGCCCGGTTGACGCGGATGGCGCCGGTCAGCCGGGAGATGGCCCTCAACTTCGTGGCCCAGTTCTCGCTGGGGCTGCCCCGGTCGTACTGAATAATCTCCGCCGTGATCGACGAGGAACTGATCAGCCGGGCCGTCGCGGACGACGACGACGCGATCGAGGAACTGACCGAGATCGCCAACTCCGAGCCGGAGCGGCTGACGCCCTATCTGGGGCGGCTGCTGGACGCGGGCGTGCTGTGGCCGGGCACGATGTACCGCCACGCCGGCACCGACGTGATCGAGCGGGTCGTCGCGCTGGTCGACGCCGGGGAACAGCCGAAAGCGCTCGGTCATCGGCTGCTGGTGCTGGCCTACAGCCGGCACGAGCTCGCCTACGAGGCGATGCGCCGCTGGATCGACCAGCCGCCCGCCGGCGTCGACGCGCTGCACGTCGGGATGGCCGAGTACGCCCAGGAGGGCGGCTGGACGATCAACCCGGACGGGAGCCGGCGAGACCTGTGCGGCGACGTCGCCTACGAGTGGCATCTGCGCGCGGCGCCGGAACCACAGGTCAACCCGGCCTGCCCGTGGTGCTCGTCGCCGCTGTGGATCGCCGCCGACCTCGACGGGGCGTCACCGGCCCTCGCGCACACCGGCTGGACCGGTCGCCTACGGTTCCGGACCTGTCACTTCTGCTCCTGTTACGACACGGTGTTCAGCGAGGTCACTCCGGACGGCGGCAGCACCTGGTGGGCCGGGAACGTCCGTCCGGACTACCTGGGCGCCACCGAGCCGGAGGAGCCGCCGACCCTGCGGCCCGAGGTCGGACCGGCCCGCGCCAACCCGTTCCAGGCCAGCGCCTGGACCGACGGCGGGTCGACGCTGGGCGGCCATCCGCAGTGGATCCAGGACGCCGAACACCCGCCCTGCCCCGGATGCGGGCTGATCATGGACTACGTCGGCCTGATCGGCGGCGCCGACCTCGACGAATACGGCGAGGGCGCCTACTACCTGCACGTCCACGCTCCGTGCGGCTTCGCCGCGGTCAACTACCAGCAGAGCTGACCGGGCCGCGGTTGCGGAACTCCCAGAGGCGGTTGTAGTTGACGTCGTTGAGGTCGCGGCCGTCGTCGACCCGGGCCAGGAACGGGCGGGCGGTCGTGGCGGCCGGCGACCACGGGTTCGTCGCGTCGAAGCCGGCGCCGAGGTAGCTGTCGCGGATCACCAGTTGGCCGTTCGGGGTGATGCCGGGCAGGTAACCCGTGGTGCTCGCACCCTGGTCCCACGCGCGGCCGAAATGGCCGGTGGGCGCCGCCTGGTAAGCCACGTCGGTGACCAGTCGGGACCGGGTGACCAGGAAGCCGTACGGGAAAACGGGGTTGGTGTTGGGGGCGAAGATGACGCCCCCGGACGGCTTGCGTGACGACACCAGCCGGAATTCGCAGTGGTCGAAGACGGCGGCGGCGCGGCCGAACACGAAGTCGGTGTCGCCCTCGACGTAGGAGTCGCGGACCGAGACCCGGGCGATGCTGTTCACGTCGTCGGCGTTGGTCATGAGCGTGTCCTGGCGGCCGATCAGGCGCATGTCCTCCAGCTGGGTGCGGTCGGCGTCGGTGCGCAGGGCGAGGGCCTGGTGGGTGCCGCGGTCCACCGTGTCCAGCAGGGTGTTCGTGATCGTCAGGCCTTTGAGCTGCAGGTTCGTGCTCTGCGCCCAGACCACGGTGGCGCACAGAGCGGCCGTGGCCGTGGTCTTGGTGGCGCACGACTGGAACATCGGCCAGGCCGGGTCGCCCTCGGCGTAGCGGCCGTCGGCGTTGACCTGAGCGGCCCATTGGGCCGGGGTGATCGTCGCGTCGACGGTGAATTCGAGATTGACGTCGCGGGCCGGTCCTTCGCCGAAGATGGTGAGCGGCGGGGTTCCGGAGGGGATGAAAACCGTTCCGGTGTACGTGCCCGGGCGCACCCCGATCGTGAGGCGTCGCGTGCCGCCGGCGCGGTAGGCGGCATTAACGGCCTGTTGCACCGAGGTGAATCCGTGCGCGCCGCCGACGACGAGATCGGGGTGGCGGGGCGTGCGGATCGGCTGCGGGCGCCACGGGTCGGCGACCGGGCTCGCATAGGCGCCGGAATACCCGAGATAGTGCGTGGCCGTGAACGGCGTGGCCTCGGCGCGCGAGAGGACCGGCCGGCTCGACGTGCCCGGCGCGGTCTCGGCGGCGGCCCGCACCGGCGCGGCCGAGGCCGGGGCCGGCGTCGAGGCGGTGAGCAGCCCGGCCAGCAGCAACAGAACGGTCTTCACAGCGGCTCCTCCCGCAGGAATGCGCTTTCCCGCAGCACCCTACCGTCGAAGAGCGTCGATGTCTGCATCCGGCCGTCGACCGGACGGAATCGGCTGGGCGTTACCGCCGCGGTGGTAGGCCGGGTTACTACCGCGGTTGGACGTGTCCGCGCAGCTCCGGCCGTACCGTTGGATCATGCGGGCGAGGCGGGCGAACTGGGCGGCGGCGATCGCGGCCGGGCTGCTGGCCGCCGGCGGCGCGCTGAGCGGCATGGGCCGCGACCGGATCCCGCTCGGCGCCGACCTCGCCTCCACCGCCGGGATGACGCTGGCCATCGGGCTCAGCCCGTTCGCGCCGCTGCCGGTGCTGGTCGTCGTCACCGTGGCCGCGGTCGTCTACGAGGCGATCGGCTGGGGCACCCCGGTGCTGATCTTCGCGATGGCCGCGGCGCTGTACCACCTGACGCTGCGCCACAGCCGCCGCGTCTCGTGGACGGCCGCGCTGATCTGCGGGGTCTGCTGGTGGGCGGCGACCGCCTTCCGCGCGCCGGAGCTGCTGTGGACGCTGCCGTCGCTGAGCTCGTTCGCGTGGTCGGGGCTCGCCGTGGCGTACGGCGAATCGGTCCGTAATCGGCGGGCCTACATCGCCGAGGTGGAGGATCGCGCGCGGCGGGCCGAGCAGAGTCGGGAGGACGAGGTGCACCGCCGGGTCGCCGAGGAACGGCTGCGGATCGCCCGTGAGCTGCACGACGTCGTCGCGCACCACATGGCCGTGATCAACGTGCAGGCCGGTGCCGCGGTGTTCGCGCTGGCCCGGCAGCCGGCTGCGGCCGAGCCGCCGCTCAACCACATCCGCCGTGCATCCGGCGTCGTGCTCAAGGAGCTGGCGGCGATCGTCGGCCTGCTGCGCCAGCCCGGCGACGCCGAGGCCCCGCACCAGCCGCAGCCCGGGCTCGACCGGCTGCCGGAGCTGCTCGACGAATTCACGGCGGCCGGTGCGGCGATCGAGTTCGCGCAGGTGGGGGACGCGCGGCCACTGCCCGCGGCGGGCAATCTGGCCGCCTACCGGATCACCCAGGAGGCGTTGACGAACGCCCGCAAGCACGGCGACGGCGGCCCGATCCGGGTGCGTTTCACCTATGAGCGCGATCGGCTGCAGGTCGAGATCGCCAACGGGGCCGGTCCGTCCCGTACCGAAAAATCGGGTTATGGATTGATCGGCATGCGGGAGCGCGCCGCCGCGGCCGGCGGCTCCGTCGATGCCGCCAGGACCGACAAAGACGATTTTCTCGTACGGGCGGTGCTGCCCGCGCCATGGCAACACGAGGAGTGACGGCGTGACCATCCGGGTGCTGCTGGCCGACGACCAGAAACTGATCAGGGCGGGATTCCGGCTGATCATCGACCTGGCCGACGGGATGGAGGTGGTCGGCGAGGCCTCGGACGGCGGTGAGGCGGTCGACCTGGCCCGCTCCGAGCGGGCCGACGTGGTGCTGATGGACATCCGCATGCCGGGCGTCGACGGTGTCGAGGCGACCCGCCGGATCACCGCGGATCAGCAGCTCAGTGGCGTGCGCGTGGTCGTGCTGACCACCTTCGACGCGGACGAGAACGTGCTCGCGGCGCTGCGGGCGGGCGCGAGCGGCTTCCTCAGCAAGGACGTCGAGCCGGAGGAGTTGCTGCGCGCGATCCGGGTCGTGACGGCGGGCGAGGCGCTGCTGACCCCGCGCGCCACCAAAGGGTTGATCGACCGGTTCCTGTCGCCGGATGATCAGCCGCTGATGGTCCCGGCCGAGCTGGCCCTGCTCACCGACCGTGAACGTGAGGTCGTGCGGCTGGTGGCGCTCGGCCGGTCCAACGAGGAGATCGCGGCCCGGCTGGTGCTGTCGCCGCTGACCGCGAAGACCCACGTCCACCGGGCGATGACCAAGCTCGGTGTCCGCGAACGCGCGCAGCTGGTGGTCATCGGTTACCAGAGCGGCCTGGTCCGCCCGGGCGAGCGCGAGTAGCTACCGGCTCAGGGCCTGGGTGAGGTGGTTGACGTGCTGGTCGACCTCCGCCCGGTCGTAGCCGCGGAGCACGACGGTGAAGTTCACCTGCGCGAGGGCGGCGCGGGCGGCCGCCTTCCCGGATTCGCTGCCGGACCGCAGCGCCTCGTCGGCCTGCGCGAGTGCCGTGTCGACCTGCGCCCGGTCGTAACCCCGGAGCACCGTCGTGAAGTCATGGGCCATGACCGAGAACGTTAGGCCCTGCACACGAGCGAGGGAAGGGCGCGGATGATCGAAATGAAAAACGCATTGTTCCTGGTCAATTCCTAGATCGGGTTTTCCGGTCTTGTCCCGATCACGTGGGCTGACCTACGGTCGGCCGTGGCCGGACAAACTGGAGGAACGATGACCGAAGCGGTTCCCACCTATCCGTTCACCTACCCCGCGGCTCTCGAACCGTCCCCGGAATGGGAGCAATTACGCAGCGAATGCCCGGTGTCGCGATTCCGGATGGTCACCGGCGACGAGGCGTTGCTGCTCACCCGCTATGCCGACGTCCGCGGGCTGCTCGCCGACCCGCGTTTCACGCACAGCCTGGCCGAGGCCGGCGCCGCGAAGATCGCCGATTCCGAGGACGGTGGTGTCTTCAACCGCCAGGAGTCGACGATGACGTCCAGCCCTGATCATCCGCGCTGGCGGCGCATGATGAACAAGTCATTCACCGTCAAGCGCGTCAATGCGATGCGCCCGCGGATCGAGGAGATCGCGCACCAGCTGATCGACGATCTGATCGCCGGCGGGCAGCCCGGCGATCTGCAGTCGAAGCTCGGCTTCCCGCTCCCGGTCTTCGTGATCTGCGAGCTGCTCGGGGTCGACCCCGGATACCGCGACAAGTTCGCCCACTGGTCCGACGCGATGCTCAACCTGACCAGGTTCGACCAGGCCGAACTGAACCGGGCGGCCACCGAGTTCCAGGAGTTCATGGTCCAGCACGTGCTCGACAAGCGCGCCAAGCCGGGCGACGATCTGCTCAGCGAACTGGCCGCGGTCGTCGACAGCCAGGACGGCCGGATGGCCGAGGCCGAACTGGTGCTCACCGCGCAGGGCCTGCTCGTGGCCGGCCACGAGACCACCGCCAACATGATCGGCAAGATGGTCTCGATGCTGCTGGCCGACCGGCCGCATCGCTGGGAGCGGCTGGTCGCCGACCGCGGACTGATCAACTCGGCGGTCGAGGAGTCACTGCGCTTCGACGCCAACCCGGGCATCCCGCTGCCCCGCTACGTGTCCGAGGACATCGAGGTCGCCGGCTGCCCGATCAAGGCCGGGACCACGGTCATGGTCAGCATGGCGTCCGGGAACCGGGACGAGGCCGCGTACGAGAACGCGTCCGAGATGCACCTCGACCGGGTGCCGAACCCGCACCTCACCTTCGGGGCCGGGCCGCACTCGTGCCTGGGTCAGGCCCTTGCGCGTACGGAACTGCAGGTCACCCTCGCCGTCCTGCTCGACCGTCTGCCCACCCTGGAACTCGCCGTCCCGCCCGAGGAACTGCGCCGCCGCACCGGTCTGATCGTCGGCGGGCTCGAGGAGGTTCCGGTCCGATGGTGACGAGGATCGAGCTCGACGAGCCGCGGTGCATCGCGGCCGGGCAGTGCGTGATGACCGCGCCCGAAGTGTTCGACCAGCGCGACGAGGACGGAGTGGCGATCATCCTGGAGCCGGTGCTCGCTCCGGAGCATGTGGACGCCGTGCGGGACGCGGTGGCGATCTGCCCCGCCGCCGCCCTGCAGTTGATCGAGGAACCGGCATAGTGGAATCCCGGCGGCGACCGGTCGCGCCGCCGGGAATTTCCATTTAGTTTTGTAGACGTAGGACTCGCCATTTTGGATTTCCTCACAATTTTGTGATGGTTGTGTCGCGCGGGGTGGTGTCCGTATTGCGATGCATTTCCGTGATTGTTACCGGTGTCATTCGTGTCTTGATAGAAGTTGGTTAACATTTCATTTCGATAACATGAATTACATCTATCGCTTCGCCTCCCTACGCTTCCTCGCAACGCGCCGCCAGGTTGCGAAACATCAATGGCGAAGGGATGTTCCGTGGGGAAGAAGAAGGCCGCCGCCCTGCTCGAGGAAGTCGTTGCAGCTGAGGAGCCTGCCGTCGCCGAAGAAGCGGTCGAGGCCGCTCCGGCGAAGGTGAAGAAATCCAAGAAGGACAAGAAGGCGGCCAAGGCGGCTGAGGCTCCGGCGGAGGACGCGGCTGCCGAGGAGCCGGTGGCCGAGGAGCCGGCGGCTGAAGAGGCCGTTGCTGAGGAGCCGGCGGCTGACGAGGCTCCGGCCGAGGAGCCCGTGGCTGAAGAGGCTGCGGTCGAGGAAGCTCCGGCTGAGGAGCAGGCCGAGGCCCCGGCTGAGGAGGCTGCGGTCGAGGAGGCGCCGGTCGAGGAGGCTGCCGAGGCTGCTCCGGCGAAGGTGAAGAAGTCCAAGAAGGGCAAGAAGGAGAAGAAGGCGAAGGAGGCGGCGGTCGAGGAAGCCCCCGCCGAGGAAGCTGCGGTCGAGGAAGCTGCGGCGGAGTCGGTCGAGGAGGAGCCGGCGGTCGAGGCTGAGGAAGCCGCGGCCGAGGAGGCTCCGGCTGAGGAGGAAACGGCCGGCGAGGACGAAGCTCCGGCCGAGGAGGCTCCCGCGGAAGAGGCGGCGGCCGAGGAAGCGGCCGTTGAGGACGTAGCCGCTGAGGAAGTGGCTGCGGACGAGGCGCCGGCTGAGGAGGAGGCCGCCGAGGGGGAGGCCACCGACGAGGCGCCGAAGAAGGAGAAGAAGGGCAAGAAGGGCAAGAAGAAGTAGTGGTCCTGGGCCGCCGCGCCCGGTTCAGCGCGGCGGCCGTTCGGTTGCCCACAGTGATGGCACTAACCCGTGAGGTTGGGAGATCATCTCGCGGGCTACCAAGGACGCATGAGACGTACAACGCTGGTTCTGATGGCCACCCCGCTCCTGTTCGCCGCCGGCTGCTCGGCGACCACCTCGCCCACCGCGGCGCCCGCACCGTCGGCGGCGCCCACGAGCGCTTCCGCGACGCCGGCGGGCGGGCCGGACACGGCTACCCCGACGGCGGGCGCACCGACCACGGCCACCTCGCCGGCGACCGGTTCGGGGGCCGGCAAGCCGGTCGACTCCCGGTGCCACACCGCCGACCTGAAGCTCACGATCGGGGAGGGGGACGGGGCCGCCGGGACGGTCTACGCGCCGCTGATCTTCACCAACACGTCGGACCGCACCTGCACGCTGTACGGATACCCGGGCGTCTCCTGGGTCACCGGGAACAACGGCACCCAGGTCAACGATCCGTTCAAGCGGAGCGAGCAGCGCAAGAAGGCGACCGTGACGATCAAGCCGGGCGGGACCGCCAACGCCGTACTTCAGCAGGCGAATGTCGGTGTTTTCGACAAGGCCGAATGTAAGCCGGAGTCGATCCGGGGCCTGCGGATCTACCCGCCGGACGAGACGTCGTCGGTCTTCGTGAGCCTGCCGGGGCAGGCGTGCTCGGCCAAGGGCGTCGGCGTCGCCTCGGTGTGGGCGATCGCCGCGGGCAGCAAGATCTGACGGTGCGTCCCGGAAAGCGCCGCCGGGTCAGCGGACGATGCGAGCGACCAGACCGTTCGCCGCGATGGACTCGATCGCCGGCCGGGGCTGCGGAGCGTCCTCGGCCCACCAGCGGGCGACCGACTGCACGCCCGGCTCGACGAGCCGCACGTCCGGCCGGTCGAACAGGGCCCGCAGTTCCGGGCCGGTGCGGTCGCGCCACTGCCGTTCCATGACCGCGCGCAGCGACGCGATCTGCTCGGCCGGCATGTGTTCGGGTGTGGCCTGCGAGGCCGCGATGAGGCTGCCGGGCGGGAGCGCGTCGATGAGCGTGTTCAGGATGGCGACCGGGTTGTCGTCGTCGCGGATGAAGTGCAGGACGGAGATCAGCATCAGCCCGACCGGCTCACCGAGATCGAGCGTGGCCCGGAACTCCTGGTCGTCGAGGATCTGCCGGGGATCACGAAGATCCGCTTCGATGTACGTCGTCCGCCCCTGCTCGGTCCCGGTCAGAAGAGCACGGGCGTGCACCAGGACGAGCGGGTCGTTGTCCACATAGACGATCCGCGCGGTCGGGTCGGCCGCCTGGGCCAGCTCGTGCGTGTTCGGCGAGGTCGGGATGCCGGTGCCGATGTCCAGGAACTGGCGGATGCCCTGGCCGGTCATGTACCGCACGGCGCGGTGCATGAAGAACCGGTTCTCCAGCGCGCTGAGCCGGGCGGTCGGGTGCCGTTTCTCGATCTCGTGGGCGGACTGCCGGTCGGCCTCGAAGTTGTCCTTGCCGCCGAGCAGGTAGTCGTAGCGCCGGGCCGGGTGCGCGACCGAAGTGTCGATCCTGGAGTGTTCAGTCACGAATAGTTCCCTTCGGCCCCGGCCAAGCGATTCACGCGAATCGTAACGTTCGTGATCGAAAAATGTGGGGCACCCCCGGCGTGCGTGGGGGAGACTCGGCGGCATGGTCACTGAGGTGCGCAGCGTCGCCGAGCTGGTCGCTCTGACCGCTTCCGGTCAGCCGCTCAAGTACGTGTATTTCTGGGGTCACACCCCGTCGCGGGACGGCGGTGTCAGCGCCTCGTGCCTGAGCCAGTGGTCGCCCGAGGGTTTCACCGTGGACGGCCGGCGGTTCGCTTCGGCCGAGCACTACATGATGTGGCGCAAGGCCGACCTGTTCGGGGACACGGCGTCGGCCGGGAGCATTCTCGCCGCCGGGCACCCGCGCGACGCGAAGATGCTGGGTGGCCGGGTGACGCCGTTCGACCAGCGGGTGTGGGAGGCGAACCGCTTCGAGATCGTCGTCGCGGGCAACCTGGCCAAGTTCCGGCAGAATCCCGAACTGGGTGCGTTTCTGGCCGGCACCGGCGAGCGGGTCCTGGTCGAGGCCAGCCCGATGGACCGGATCTGGGGCGTCGGCCTGACCCGCGACGACCCGCGCGTGACCGATCCGGCCCAGTGGCGCGGCCTCAACCTGCTCGGCTTCGCCCTGATGGAGGTCCGCGCCCGCCTCGGGGCCGGGATCGCGAGCGGGCCGGCATGATCATCGCGGCGTTGCAGGAGCGGGCGGCCCGTGCCCTGCCGGCCGAGTTCGGCGAGCGCGTCGACGGATGGTGGCTGCGGGCCGCGCCCAGCTGCTCCTGGTGGGTGGGGACCACGCTCCCGCACGGCGACGGCTCGCTCGCGGATCGGGTGGACGGCGCCGAGAAGTTCTACCGGCGGTACGGGATCGACGCCCGCATCCAGATCAGCCCCGGCGCGAGCCCGTCCGGGCTGGACGAGCTGCTGGCCGGGCGCGGCTATCGGCGCGGCGGACGGTTGTCGCTGCAGACCGCGGCGACCGCGTCGGTGCTGGCCCGGTCCACGGCCGGCCGGTCGCCGGAGGTACGCGTGGACGACGCGCCCAGCCGGGAGTGGTTCGCGGTCTGGCACGAGATCCACGGGCAGGACGGGGAGTGGGAGCTGCTCGGGCGGGTGGACCGGCCCAGCGCGTACGCCTCGGTCGTGGTCGGCGGCGACGTGGTCGCGGTGGGCCGGGCGGTGGCCGACGACGGGTGGGCCGGGCTGTTCGGCATGGCGACGCTGCCGGCGGCCCGCGGGCGGGGTGCGGCCGGCGCGATCCTCGACGCCCTGGCCGGCTGGGCCGTCGAGCAGCGCGCCGGGAACATGTATCTGCAGGTGGAGGCCGGAAACGGCGCCGCCACGCGGTTGTACGGGCGGGCCGGTTTCCGGGAGATCTGCGCCTATCACTACCGCTCCGAGGTCTGAGCCGGCCGCCCCGCCCGTGCGGGCCGGGGCAGTCGGGGCTCAGGCGGGCAGGTCGAGGTGCTCGCGCAGGGTGGTGCCCTCGTACTCGGTGCGGTAGACGCCTCGGGACTGCAACTCGGGGACGAGCTTGTCGACGATGTCCTCGACCGTGCCCGGGAGCAGCTGGGGGAGGATGTTGAAGCCGTCGACCGCGCGGTTCTCGACGTAGCGGGTCCACTCGTCGGCGATCTGTGCCGGGGTGCCGACGAACGTGCTGTGCCGGGGCGTGACCTCGATGACCAGGTCGCGGATGGACAGGTTGCGCTCGGCCGAGAGCCGGCGCCACCCGGCGATCCGCTCGGCCTTGCCGGTGCGGTGCTCGATCGAGATCGTGCCGCGCGACGGGTCGAGTTCACCCTCGGCCGGCTCGATGTCGGGCAGGGGGCCTTCGGGGTCGTACCCGGAAAGGTCCTTGCCCCAATATTGTTCGAGGAAGGCGAGCGCGCGCGGGCCGGTGACCTGCTCGCGCTGGATGTAACGGGCCTTCTCCTCGGCCTCGGCCGGGGTGTCGCCGAGGATGACCGCGGCGCCGGGCAGGATGCGCAGCGAGTCGGCCGAGCGCCCGTAACCGGCGAGGCGTTCGCGCAGGTCGGCGGCGTAGGCCACGGCCTTGTCGTAGTCGGTGTTGGCCGAGAAGACGACGTCGGCGTGACGGGCGGCCAGGTCGCGTCCGCCGGCCGAGTCGCCGGCCTGGAACAGGACCGGGCGAGCCGGCACGGTCGGGCCCGCGGTGACGTCGATCAGGTCGTCGTGGCGGTCGACCGGGGTGCCGCCCCACAGCGCCTTGGCGGTCTCGACGAACGCGGCGGCGCGCTCGTAGCGGCGCTCGTGCGGAAGCCAGCCGCCGTACCGGAAATTCTCGCCGGTCCACGCGTTGTCGGTGGTGACGATGTTCCAGCCGGCCCGGCCACCGGAGACCGCGTCCAGACTCGCCAGGCGGCGGGCCAGGTCGGCCGGGAAGTTGTAGGTGGTGTTCTGGGTCGCGACCAGGCCGATGTGCGTGGTCTCGGCGGCCAGGGCCGCGAGCTGGGTGATGGCATCGGGCCGCCCGGCGACGTCCAGGTCATGGACGCGTCCGCGATTTTCCCGTACGCGAAGGCCCTCACCGAGGAAGAACGCGTCGAACAGGCCGCGCTCCAGGGTGCGGATCGTGGAGACGAACGTGTCGATGTGGGTGTGCGAGGTGAAGGCCGGATCGGTCCAGATGGTCTGCGGGCCGACGCCGGTGAAGAACACTCCGAGGTGGAGACGGTGCGACATGATCGGCTCCCTAGACGGCGGCGAACTGGTTGGCGGGCCGCGGCAGCCCGAGGGTCTCCCGCAGGGTCGCCCCGGTGACCGGTTCACGGCCCAGCGCGGCGGCGAACCGCGGGAAGTCGCCGAGGTCGGCGAGGTGCAGCCGGACGCCGTCGACGACGTCGCCGAGCCGGGTGACCAGGTCCCGCAGCTCGTCCGGGCTCTGGGTCACCGTGATGTCGGCGAAGACCAGGGGTGCGCCGTCCGCGCGGGCCCGGGCGGCCCGCGCGGCGATCGCGTCGAGGCCGGTCGCGGCGACCAGGGCGACGTCGAGGCGGCCGGTGACGCCGAGAGTGTCGGCGCCCAGGACCACGAGCCGGCCCTGCGGCGGGCGCGGCGTGATCAGCGGGCCGACGACCGCGAAGTGCGCGCCGGTGAAGTTCACGTGGTGGACCCGGTCGGCGTCCAGGAAACGGCCGGTCGCCGCGTCCCGGATGACGGCGTCGTCCTCCCACGAGTCCCACAGCTGCCCGGCCACGTCGATCACGTCGGTGATCTCCCGGTGCAGGTCGTCGCCGGTCAGCGGCGGGAGGCCGACCGTGGCGAATGCCGCGGGGCTGCTCTCGGCGCCGACCACCCAGGCGCCGCGGCCCAGGGACGCGTGGTCCAGGGAGGCGAGCTGGGTGGCCAGGTGGAACGGCTCGGTGGTGGTGACGTGCAGGATCGGGGCGAGGCCGATCCGTTCGGTGCGCCGGGCCAGGTAGGAGGCGCGGACGCCGGCCTCGATGCGGCCGGTCGCGGACGGCGAGTCGGCGATGGTGACCAGCGCGAATCCGGCCGCCTCGGCGGCGACGGCGATCTCGGGATCGGCCGTGGCGTCGCCGATCTCCAGGGCCAGGTGGGGTTGTGGTTGGCTCATCAGACCTCCCTTTCCCTGCAAAGCCTATAGCTTCGATAGGGTTTGAACAGGGGTCGCCTGCGTCACATCGCGGCGGATGTCGAGTGCGGCGAAGATCGTCGACAGCAGCATCATGGCCAGACAGATGAGCAGGCCGGCGGAGGCCGCGGCCGGGCCGGTCGTCGTCGTGGCGACCAGGATCCCGGTGACCGCGGCGGTCGCCAGCGTGGCCGAGATCCGCTGCGACACCTGCAGGAACGCGCCGGCCAGCCCGGCCGTGCCGGCGGGCGCGCGGGCCAGGGTCAGCGCCTGGTTCGGCGAGATGACCAGGCCGCCGCCGATACCCATGGCCAACTGGGTCAGCGTGAGCCCGATCCCCAGCGCCGGGCCGGAAGTGGTGTGCAGGACACCGATGGTCGCGGCGATCGCGAGCGACGACCCGGCCAGCGCGGCGGTCACGCTGGGCCGGTTGACCAGCCGCCAGCTCTGCGACGAACTGGCCGCGAAACCGAACGCGCTGGGCAGCGTCGTCAGCGCGGTGTGCAGGGGTGACCAGCCGAGGCCGTCCTGCAGGTACAGCACGAGCACGAGCGTGGTCGACAGAGACGCGCCGAACTGGAACATGGCGGTGAGCGTGCCCAGGCTGAACCCGCGGTCGGTGAGCAGCGCCGGGATCAGCACCGGAGTCCGGCCCGACCGGGCGTAATGGACCTCCCAGGCGGCCAGCGCGGCCAGGATCCCGGCGGCGGCGAGAATCCAGGCGTACGGCGGTGGGCCCTCACCGGCGGGCAGCACGAACGGCAGCAGCAAGCCGAGCGTGACCAGCCCGAGCAAGGTCAGGCCGGGCAGGTCCAGGGTGGTACGACGGGTGGCCGGTGGGCGGCCGGACGGCAGCAGGCGCAGCGCCAGCGGGACGGTGACCAGGCCGAACGGGACGTTGAAGAGCAGCACGAGCCGCCAGCCCGGGTCGGGCCCGGCCGCGTTGAGGACCAGGCCGCCGAGTGACGGGCCGATGATGCCGGCGATGCCGCCGACCGTGGCGTACGCGCCCAGGGCCCGGGCTCGGGCCGGTCCCGTGTAGAGGTCCTGGATGATGCCGTACACCTGCGGGTTGACCGTGCCCGCGCCGGCGCCCTGGGCCAGCCGGGCGACCGCGACCACCCAGGGCTCGTCGGCCGTGCCGGCCACGATGGCGGCGACCGTGAAGAGCGCGACGCCGCCGGCGAACAGCAGGCGGCGGCCGTGCGCGTCGCCGAGCCGCCCGGCCGGGACCAGCGCGAGGCCGAACGTGAGCGAATACCCCGCGATGATCCACTGCAGGGTGGCCGGGCCGGCGCCGAGCGAGCCGCGCAGGGCCGGGATGGCCGTGTTGAGGCTGGACTGGTCGAGCAGGGTGGTGAAGGCGGCACAGAGGCAGACGAGCAGGGGCAGGCCGGACCGGTTGCGCACGGACTCACCATATGCCATCAAGTCGCTAGGCAATGTGGGAGATGAGCGCCACGTGGCCGGCCGCCGGTCTCGCATCAATCGTCGATTGATGCGCACCGCTCAGGGTTTGTTGCTCTGACCGCAACCACCCGACCACGTCGCCCTTGCGGGCCTCGCGTTCTGGGCGCGCCAGCGCCCTGCGAGGACCGGAAGGGTCCCCGCGGGAGCGACGGTCTGTACCCCGGCGGACCGAGGCAATGAAGAATGTGATCTTCAGGTTTGTCCGGAGATCCTGGCCGAGACGGCGACCTCGACGAGTTCCGGGGTGAGGGCGCGGGGCAGGCAGGCGACCCGGTGGTCCGGGTGGTGGCCGGTGGCGGTGCCGATGATCACGTCCTCCGGGCCGATGCCGATGGTCAGGCGGTCGTCGTCGAAGTACCAGAGGCGGCTCTTGTCGCGGACCGGCTCGTCGACCACGCGGATCCAGTGGTCACCGAGCTGATCGGCCAGGTCGGCCGGGTCCACGTCGAGGAAGAACGCGAGCTCGTCGGTGCCCTCGTCGAAATTCTCGGACAGGCCGATGAGCAGCGTCTTCAGGTGATCGTAGGGCGGCTGCTCGGGCAGGTCCTCGGCGTGGTGCAGCGGCAGGAACTCCAGCAGCGCCAGCAGCTCGGTCCTGGACAGGGGCTCGGACACGTTTCCAGCTCAGCACGGGTGACCGGGGCCGCACCCGGGAACGCGGAAATCGCCGTTTTTCGGATCTCCTATAGTTGCCGCCGTGTCAGATCACATTCGGCGGTACGTCATCGGCGCTGCTCTCCTGGCCGGGGTGCTCGCGACGGCCGGCTGCTCGACCGGGACCGGGACCGCGGCGGCGCAGGCGCCGGTGACCGTGGCGCCCTCGGCCGACCTCGCGGGGGCGCTGGCCCGGCTCGGACGGGAGACCGCCCGGTTCACGGTGGCGCCGGCGAAGGGGGAGCGGGTCAGCGGGGTGATCGACCCGGCGACCGGTGACTGGGAGATGGCCGGGAACGACTATGCCGTGCGGCGGATCGGCCCCGACCTGTACGTGCGGCTGAGCGCCGAGCCGGCGAACAGCGTGTACCCCGGGCAGTACGCGGCTGACCTGGGCAAATGGGTGCACCTGAAGGTTCCGTCGGCCGGTCTGGCCTTCGACCGGGACTTCCCGTGGACGCCGGCTCGCGGCGCGACCAGCGCCGATCTGGACGTGGACGGGCGGGTCAGCCGGGTGACGACAGCGGACATGGTGGTGAGTTA
This sequence comes from Actinoplanes sp. HUAS TT8, assembly GCF_051380535.1. Taxonomy (NCBI): domain Bacteria; kingdom Bacillati; phylum Actinomycetota; class Actinomycetes; order Micromonosporales; family Micromonosporaceae; genus Actinoplanes; species Actinoplanes sp. HUAS TT8. The sequence goes on from NZ_CP195646.1 coordinate 2,117,380, forward strand.
CTCGGACTACGGGACGCCGGTGCGGGTGCAGGCGCCGCCCGCGGACCAGACGATCGAGGACCACCTGTTCACGCCGGCCAACCTCGGGCCGATCTTCTGAGAACGTCTTCCCGGAAACGGAGACGGTCCCCGCCGGAGGGGCGGGGACCGTTCTGCGTCAGTAGCCGAAGTCCTGGGTGTAGTACGGGGCGCCGTTCTCGGCGTAGACCGCGCCGACGCCGACCGTCTTCGAGCTGCAGTTGAGGATGTTGGCGCGGTGGCCGGCGCTGTGCATCCAGGCGTCCATGACCTGCTCGGCGCTGCGGTAGCCCCAGGCGATGTTCTCGGCCGACGCGTGGGCGTAACCGGCCGCGCGGGCCCGGACGACGAAGTTGGAGCCGCCGCGGCCGGTGTGCGAGAACTCGCCGGTCTGGCCCATCCAGGCGCTGTGACCGCGGGCGGCGGTGGTGAGCTTGTCGTTCACGGTCAGCGCGGCGCAGCCGTGCTCGGCGCGCTCGATGTTGGTGAGGCGGACGATGTCGGCCTGCAGGGTCTGCTCGGCGGCCTTGGTCTTCACCGGCGCGGCCTCGGCCGGGGACGCGGTCATCATGACGCCGGCGGCGGCCGGGACGATGAGGGCGGCCAGGGCGAAACGGCGGAGGAGAGAGCGCAAGAGGTCGACCCTTTCGATTGGTGGCCCCCGGCGTGTTCGCCGGTTGCACCATTCCCTTCGTCGGGGTCGACGTCGCGGTGATCGCAGATGGGTGGCGTCTCGGTTTCCACCGAGTTGCCGGTGCCCGGGCGAGCGTGGGCGACCCGCCCGGGCACCGGCGGTCTCACGGGCCGGTCGTCAGGTACGTGACCTGGTGGCCACTGTTCGCGGCGGCGCCGTTGTTGTTGATCACGTGGGTGATCGTGCCGGTGCCGCCGAGCGAGACCGTCACCATGTCGTGGAACTTGACGCCGCTGGTCACCGGCACCTCGAAGGCGTGCGCGTTGGCCACCGCCGGGTTCACGTTGAAGTAGGCGTAACTGCCCAGACCCCACGCCTCGTGACTGGTGACCGAGTCGGCGACCTTGTACGCGGCCCAGCCCTGGGTCGAGCCGTTCATGTACGCGGCCTGGTTCGGCGGGTCGTACGGCATCTCGTTCTGGTAGAAGTACGTCCGGCCGCCGTTGCCGTTCCAGATCGTCTGGTACTGCTGGTAGTGCTCGACGAACAGGCCGTAGAACGTGACGTTGTTGCCGTTCACGATCAGGCCGTTGCGGGCCGTGTTGGTGCTCCAGCCGACCGTGCCGCTGTTGCCGTGGTCGGCCCGCCAGATCCAGGCGTGGTCACCGATCACGTTGTTGCTGTTGATCTGCACGCTGATCGTGGCCTTGCCGGCGATCGCGCCGCCGATGCGGACGAACACGTCGGAGAGCACCGTCGGGTTGGCGTGCGTGGCCGTCGAACCGGTCGGGCCGACCTGCAGCAGGATGTTCGAGTTGGTCGTGCCGGCGTCGAAGAGCAGACCGGCGATCCGGACACCGTCGACGTCGGCGACGTGCATGGCGTCCACGCCGCCGTCCGGGACGAACGTGGCCACGCCCAGGCCGAGCACGACGGTGTCGGCCCGGTTCACGTTGAGCGTCTGGTTCAGGTGGTAGACGCCGGGCGTGACCAGCAGGTTCTTGCCGGCCGCGAGGGCCGCGTTGATCGTCGCCGAGGTGTCGCCGGACTTGACCACGTAGAAGCTGCTGATCGGCAGCGAGGTGCCCGCGGGCGTGCCCGAGGCCCAGGTGGTGCCCGACGCGTTACTGCGCAGCGACGGGACGAAGACCTGGTAGGCGCCGGTGCCGTCGACGTACAGGTAGGGCTTCTCGGCGATCGTCGGCGACGAACCGACCGTGGTGTACGGCGGCGACGGGAAACTCTGGGCCGGGGCGCCGGTCGAGCCGACGAAGACCTGGTTCCAGTTCGAGCCGTTCCAGCTGCCCATCGCCGTGTTGCGGGTCAGGAACTGCTGCTGCGTACCGGACTGGATCTGCCCGTCGATCTTGGAGTCGGCGATGAAACCACCGGACGACCAGCCACCATCGGAAAGAGCAAGATTTCCCCGTACGTGCATCCGGCGATACGGCGCCGCCTGCGAGACCGCCCAGCGGTCGAGGCCGTCGGCCGGAGTGACCGACAGGCCCTCGGCCGAGCGCCAGAAGTTCTGCGTCGCGTTCTGCGAGCCGTCCGGCCACCAGTCGGCCTCGACGTGCACGTGACCGTTGATGTTCACCTGGTCGGGCGTGAGACCGAGACCGGCGACCTGGGTGAAGAAGCCGACGTTGACGTCGTTGGAGTACGTGCCCGGCTTGAACAGCAGCGCGTAACGGGCGTTACCGAACTGGTTGGCCACCTGCGCGTTGAAGACCGAGGTGAGCTTGTTCTGGATCGTCGAGGACGACATCGACGGGTCGAAGACGGTGACGTTCGGGCCCAGGTCCGGGTTGTTCGGGTTGGTCGGCACCGTGGTCGGCGGGCTCGTCGGCGTGGTCGGGGCGCCGGAGAACGTCCACTTCTGGTTGGCGCCGCCACCGCAGTCCCACAGCTGCAGCTTGGCCCCGTTGTTGAGGTTGTTGTCCTTGATGTCGAGGCACTTGTTGGCCGCGACGTTCACCAGGTCCTTGGTCGACGCGTTGTACGACCACTTCTGGGTGGCGACCGTGTCGTAGCAGTCCCACAGGTGGATCACGGCGCCGTTGGCGGTCGAGTTGTTGGCCACGTCCAGGCACTTGCCCAGCCCCTGGACCTGACCGTTGTCGGCCAGCGTCCAGTTCTGGTTGGGCCCGCTCGCGCAGGTCCACATCTGCGGCTGGTTGCCGTTGGCGGTGCTGCCGTCGGTGACGTCCAGGCACTTGCCGTTGGCCGAGCTGACGATGGTGCCGGTGCTGGCGGCGAAGGCCTGGGTGACCCCGGCGACGCCGAGACCGACGACCACCAGGGTGATCGTCCCGGCGGCGAGCCACCGTGGGCGCCGCCACGGGCGCGGCTGCTGCGAATCGGACATCTTGTGCCCTTCATGGGGGAAACGGGGGAGAGGCGCCCAGCATCGACCCATGTCATCAAGCTCTCAAGCTTCTTTAAGGTTTATTTAATGGTTCCGCAACACGTCAATTTGTTACATCGCTGCCGGTCGCTTCCGAAGCGCCCTTGGCATGCCGTCTACCAGCTCTTTTTCGCTGCGGGCGTGGATGTCGAGAAATATGCGACCATGCACCTGATGGATGATCAAGACGTTCGCCGTGACGTGCTGCGCCTGCCGGACGAGCCGGACCGTCGCTATTCGGCAGCCGGCTCTCGGGTGAGGGCGGGGCGGCCGTCCTGGGCCGTGGTCAGCAGGTGGCGCAGGGAGAGGGCGAGCAGCGACGCCACCAGGCAGCCGCCGAGGGTCAGCGCGACCCACGTCATCGCGTGGCCGGCCCCGATCAGCGGGCCGGCCGTGATCGGCCCGATCACCGAGCTGATCCCGAAGTTGACCGATTGGGCGGAGTTGTAGCGGCCCCGCAACCGGTCCGGCGCGAGCGCGTTGACCAGCGCGGGCAGGACCGGCTGGAGCAGGGTCTCGCCGAAGCCGAAGATGGCCGAGCTGGAGATCACCAGGATCGCCGCGAGCAGCGGGATCTCGGCCCCGACCAGGCCGCCCGCGCCCAGGACCAGCCAGGACCCGGCGAAGATGGTGCCGACCACGGCCAGGGTGCGGCTGCGGCTGTGGCCCTCGATGCGGCGCATCACGGTGAGCTGCGCGGTGACGATCATGACGGTGTTGGCGGCCAGCGCCCAGGCGACGACGCGCGGCGCGACCTCGGCGGTCCGGACCGCGAAGGCCGGGAACCCCACCTCGATCTGGCCGTATCCGCAGGTCGTGAGGACCAGGCCGAAGATGAGCAGGCGGCGGAACGCGTGATCGCGGAACACCTCGCGGTAGCCGCCCGACGGTGTTCCGGCCGGACCGGGCGCGGTGAGTCGCCGGCCGACCGCGGGCATCGACAGCAGGATCGTCAGCGGGACGAGGTAGGTCAGCGCGTCCAGCAGGTAGATCGCCTGGAACGTCCCCGGCCGGTGCGCGTCGACGAACGTCCCGGCGATCACGCCGCCGAGCCCGATCCCCAGGTTGAGCAGGGCGAACTGCAACCCGAAGGCCTTCTGCCGCTCGTGCTCACCGGTCAGTGAGGTGAGCATCGTCGCGTTCGTCGCCCAGCTGGACGCCATACCGGCCGCGGAGACCGTGAGCGCGACCACGGCGAGGGCGGGCGTCACGGCGTACGCGAGAAGAATTGATCCGATCGTCTGGCCGCAGAGACTGGTCAGCGCGACCGGCCGCGCCCCGAATCGGTCCATCAGCGTCCCGCCGACCGGCGCCAGGACCATCAGGACCGCGCCGAACCAGCCGATCGCGATGCCGGCCGCGGCGTCGGACAGGCCGCGCACATCGGTCAGATAGATGAACAGGAACGGCAGCGTCAGACCCCGCCCGATCGACGAGAGGAGCACGCCGACGAGGAGCCGGCGGGCCTCCCGGCGCACGGGCAGGCTTTCGCGAATCATGCCGGGATTGTGCCTGCCGGGCCCCGGATCCGCATGACACCAGGGTTTTCCCCGGCGCGAGGGCGCGGCCCGAGGAAGCAGTCTTCAGTGGTCAGCGACCGACACGGGTTGGGGGAGTGGCGGACATGCGACAGGCGGTGGCGCGGGATCTGGCCGCGGTGGTACACGACGCGCGGGCCGGTGACGAGCAGGCCTGGACGATCCTCGTCGACGCGTACGGTCCCCGCCTGCGGGCGATCGCCCGCCGGTTCCGCATCCCACCCGATCAGGTGGGTGATCTGCTGCAGGCGACGTGGCTGCAACTGTTCAACGGCATCGATCGGCTGCAGTGCCCCGAGGCGGTCGGGTCCTGGCTGGCCGTGACCATGCGCCGGCTCTGTCTGCACGCGGTGGCACGGGGGGACCGCGAGTGTCCGGTGACCGGTCTGGACGAGTGGCTTGCCCAACCGGGCGAGGCGCCGGAGGCGGGCCTGCTGCGCGCGGAACAGGCGGCGAGTGTCCGCCGCGCGTTGGCCCGCCTCCCGGAGCGCCAGCGGCGCCTGCTGTGGCAGATGGCGATCGATCCGGACGCCCGTTACACCGACATCAGCGCCCGCCTGGACATGCCGGTCGGCGCGATCGGTCCGACCCGGGCGCGGGCGCTGGGCCGGCTGCGGCGGCTGCTGCTCGACGAGGAGCGGGCGACCCGCTACGCCGGGGTGGCGGTGCGGTGAGATGTTGACCCGGCTGCGGAACCTGCTCTGTGTGGACGGCCCGGAGATGTGGGTCCGCCCGATCGTGGTGGCCGACCTCTACACGAGCCCGTGGACCAGCGCGGCGAACGCGACCGGGTCGCTCAGGTGCGGGAACGCGCCGGCGGCGACGTGGGCCTGCGGCCCCGCGCCGACCGGAACCCCCGACCACTCACGGTAGGCCGGGGTCAGGGTCGGATCATTGCGGCGTACGGCGAACTGCCGGAAAGCCGCGGGCACGACCGCGAGGTCCGGGGCGGTGCCGGCGTCCAGCGTGATCACGTGCTGCACGGCGTAGCGTTCCGCGAACGCCCGAGCCAGCCGCGCCGACTCCCCGTGCGCGACCAGCACCGGCGCCCGATGCAGGTCCAGTCCCCGGACGAGCAGCGCGAGATCCTCGGCCAGCCGGGACAGGCCCGGGCGCGGCACCGAGTCGCCGTGCCCGGGCAGGTCGACGGCGATCGCCGCGCACGTCCCGTCGAGTTCGGCGGCGACCGGCCACCACATCGTCCGGTCGTAGCGCAGCCCGTGCAGCAGGACGACCGGGCGCCCGAACCGCCCCCAGCGGTCGTAGACGAGCCGGTTGCGCGGGGTACCGAAGGCGTGGGTGGTGCGGCGTGGCGGTTGCGGGACCATGCGTAGTCAACGACGGCCGGGGGCCGGCCGGTTACGCTGCCGCGGTGCCTCTAGGACTCACACCGATGCGACCCCGTGACCCCGCCGAGCCGGGCCGGACCGCGACCCCGCTCGAACTCTTCTTCGACCTGGTGTTCGTGGTCGCGGTCAGCATCGCCGCGGTGCAGCTGCATCACGCGCTGAGCGAGGGCCACGCCGGGCACGGCGTGATCGCGTACGCGCTGGTGTTCTTCGGCATCTGGTGGGCCTGGATGAATTTCACCTGGTTCGCCACCTCCTACGGGGCGGACGACTGGCTCTATCGCGTTCTCACGTTCCTGCAGATGGGCGGCGTGCTGGTGCTGGCCGCCGGGGTCGAGCCGGCGTTCGTCGACAAGAACTGGCTCGTGGTCACCATCGGTTACGTCGTGATGCGGGTCGCGATGATCGCCCAGTGGCTGCGCGCCTCACGCTTCGCCGGGGAGAACCGCCGGACCACGCTGCGTTACGCCATCGGTATCGGCATCGTGCAGCTGTTCTGGATCGCCCGGCTGTTCCTGCCCGACGACGTCCAGCTCTATGTGCACCCGTTCCTGATCGCCGCCGAACTGGCCGTCCCGCTGATCGCCGAGCGGACCGGCCTCACCCCGTGGCACGCGCACCACATCACCGAACGTTACGGCCTGTTCACTCTGATCGTGCTCGGCGAGAGCCTGCTCGCGTCGGCCAACGCGATCATCGAGGCGCTGCACGACCACGAGGCGCTCGCCCCTCTGGTATCCATTTCGGTCATGACCCTGGCGGTCACCTGCGCTCTGTGGTGGATCTACTTCTGGCCGCCGCACCATCGGGCGATCCGCGGCTTCGCGCAGTCCATCCGCTACGGCTACGTTCACTACTTCGTGTTCGCCGCGGCGGCCGCGTTCTCGGCCGGCATCGAGGTCCAGATCGACGTCCTCACCGGGCACAGCGAGCTGAGCGCGACCGCGGCCTCGTTCGCGGTGACCGTCCCGGTCGCCGTCTTCGTCCTCGGCATCTGGTGGATCGCCCTGCGCGAGAACGCCGACCGTGTCGTCAACCTGGCCGTCCCGCTCGGCGGCGTGCTCGTCCTGCTCGACCCCATCACCCCGATCCCGGTCCTGCTGGCCGCCGTGGTGCTGGTCGCCGTCGTCGTCGTGCTGGTGCTGCACCCGCCCGTGTCACGGCCCGAGAAACTCCCGCACACCGCGCACGCGGGTGGTTAGGCGCTTCTGCGTCGCTTCACCATGGAGACGTACGGCGACGGCCCCCGGAAGTCCACTCCCCGCCCGCAGCGCCGTGGGCAGCGCGTCCGGGTCCAGGCCGTCGCGGCGGGCGATCAGCACCCCCAGCGCGTGCCGGCTGATCGCCTCCGGCCCGGCGACGTGATGCACGCCGGGCACCCCGGCCAGTTCGAGGACGGCCGCCGCCAGGTCGGCGACGTGGACCGGGCACCGGATGTCGTCGGTGAACAGGGCGCCCACCCGCTGCCCGGTGGCCAGTTCGTGGACGAATCGCTCGGTGGGCGATTCACCGTTCGAGACGATCAATGAGGTACGGACGATGGCCGCGTCCGTGACCAGGCCACGAACCGCGACCTCGGCCGCCGCCTTGGCCGCCCCGTAGGGGGTGACCGGGTCCGGTGCCGCCGTCTCGTCGTACTCCGGCGCGCTCCCGGAGAAGATCGCGTCACTGGACACGTGCACTAGCGGTGCCTGTGCGGTCGCGGCAGCCGCGGCCACGTGCATCCCGCCGTCCGCGGTCGTCGCCCAGTCCGCCTGAAGATAGGCCGCGTTGACGATCAGTTCCGGTCGCACGTCGGCGACGAGCGCGGCGACCTCGGCCCGGTCGCGGATGTCGAGCGGCCGGCCCCGCTCGATCGGCTGACGGTGGAAGGTCCCCACGACGTCATGGCCGGTGAGCCGGGCCTGCCGGGTGACCTCGCGCCCGAGCAGGCCGCTGGCGCCGACGACCAGGACCCTCACGTCAGCACCGGGCGGATCAGCCGCATCAGCTGGTCGTGGACCTGCTCGGCCGGGCCGCCGGTGGCACCGGTCATGCCCCAGGTGAGCAGGGCGCCGTTGTAGGCGGCGTGGATCGCCCCGGCCAACCCGGGGTCCGCCCGGCCGGCGTCGATCTCGCCGGCCGCCGCCGCCCGCCGCAGCACCGTGGCGATCGCGGCCTCCACGGCCGTCGCATACTCCCGCGCGACCTGCTGGAACTCCGGCACGGAGAGATCCATCAGCAGGAACGCGAGGTGGTTGGCGAACTCGGCCGAGCCGCGCACGCTCGCGGCCATCGCCACGAACACGCCGACCAGCTCGTCCGTGGTCCCGGCGGCGGCCAGCCGGGCCGGCACCACCTGGGCCGAGTGCCGGGCCAGGGCGAGCAGCAGCTGATCCTTCGACCCGAAGCGCCGCAGCAGCGCGGCCGCGGTCAGGCCGGCGCCCGCGCCGATCTGGGCCAGGGTGACGCCGGCCGGCCCGGAGGCGGCGACGGCGTCCGCGGCGGCGGCGAGGATCGCGTCGTCCGAGACGGTCCGGGGGCGTGCCATGGCAGCACAGTACCGGGTCGCCGGAGTTAGTAAATTGTGGTTCACTAACTCGCATGGAGACGAAGACGTTGGCAGGGAAGATCGCGGTGGTGGCCGGGGCGACCCGGGGCGCGGGCCGGGGCATCGCCGTGGAACTGGGCGCGGCCGGCGCGGAAGTGTGGGTGACCGGGCGCAGCACACGCGCGGCACGGTCCGACATGGATCGGCCGGAGACGATCGAGGACACCGCGGATCTGGTCACCGCCGCCGGTGGACTCGGCATCGCCGTGGCCTGCGACCACAGCGATCCCGACCAGGTGGCGGCCCTGATCGAGCGGATCGCCGACCGGCACGGCCGCCTCGACATCCTGGTGAACGACATCTGGGGCGGCGACCCGCTGAGCGAGTGGGGCACCCCGTTCTGGCGGCAGGACCTCGGCAAGTTCCGGGCCATGTGGGAGCGTTCGGTGCTCACCCACCTGATCACCAGCCGGCACGCGGTGCCGCTGATGATGCGCCACCGCGGTGGCCTGATCGTCGAGGTGACCGATGGCGTGGGCCGGGAGTACCGCGGCAACCTCGCCTACGACCTGAGCAAGGCCGCGGTCAACCGGCTCGCCCTGGCCCAGGCCGAGGAACTGCGGGAGCACGGCATCACGGCGATCGCCGTGACACCCGGCTTCCTGCGGTCCGAGGCGGTGCTGGATCACTTCGGCGTCACCGAGGCCAACTGGCGCGACGGCGGTGACCGCGACCCCCACTTCCTGGCCTCGGAGACCCCGCGTTACGTCGGCCGTGCGATCGCCGCCCTCGCCGCCGACCCGGCGGTCAGTGCCCGCACCGGCCAGGTCCTGACGTCCTGGGATCTCGCCGAGGAGTACGGCATCGACGATGTCGACGGCCGCCGGCCCCACTGGGACCGCCACTGGCGGGGCGCCTCCGTGTGACCGGAACGCCCCGCCTCGTGGGTCAGCTCGCCGGGATCTCGCCGGTCGCGACGATGGTGGCCCGGGCCAGGGTCTGGTTGTGCGCGGTGAAGCCGAGCACCGCGGGCGTGGCGTCCGGCCCGACGCCGATCTTGTCGGTGCTCAGCGCGTGGACGGTGATGAAGTAGCGGTGCTGCCCGTGCCCGGCGGGCGGGGCGGCACCGATGAAACGAGCCTGACCGGCGTCGTTGCGCAGCTGGTAGGCACCGTCGGGCAGGCCCGAGCCGGTGTCGTCGCCGGCGCCCTCGGGCAGCGAGGTGACGTCGGCCGGGATGTCGGCGACGGCCCAGTGCCAGAAGCCGGACTGGGTCGGCGCGTCCGGGTCGTAGACGGTGACGAGGTAGCTCTTCGTGCCCTCGGGGGCGCCGGACCAGGACAGCTGCGGCGAGACGTCCTCACCGCCGGGGACGCCGAAGGCGCCGGAGAACTGGGCCTTGCTCCATGCGGCGCCGTCGGCGACGGTGCTGCTGGTGACCGTGAAGGTCCCCGTCTCGGGATGACGGGCGAACGGGTCGTTCATGCGGGTGATCCTTCCAAGAACGATCGGACGTGATCGACCATAGCACCGAAAATCGATTATCCAACAAATGGTCTACGATGATGCTCATGGTCGAGGCGAAGCAGATGCTCTCGGAACGGGTCTACACCACGCTCCGGGAGGAGATCCTGTCCGGTCACTTCGCCCCGGGGGCCGCGCTCAAACCCCAGGAACTCGCCGGGTCTTACGGGGTGAGCCTGGCCGTCGTCCGCGAAGCGCTCGTGCGCCTGGTCGGCGACGCGCTGGCCGACCGGCTCACCAACCGCGGTTTCGCCGTGCCCAGCGCGTCCGACCAGCGCTGGCAGGACCTGGCCGAGGCTCGCGCCACGTTCGAGCCGGCGGTGCTGCGGCTGTCGATCGCCCGGGGCGACCTGGAGTGGGAGGCGCGGGTGCGGGCGGCCCACCACCGGCTCGCGCGCACGTCGGCGTACGAGAAAGGTGCCTGGACCACCGCCCACCGCGAGTTTCATCGGGCTCTGCTGGACGGCTGCGGCAACGCGGTGATGCTGGAGACGTTCGACCGGATGTGGGTCGCCAGTGAGCTGGTCCGGGTCTGGGCGACCGATCTGGCTCCGCCGCGCGACCACCTCGACGAGCATCGCCGGCTGGAGGAGGCGGCCCTGGCCGGCGACGCGGACACGGCGGCCGGGCTGCTCGCGCGGCACGTGTCGCTGACCGCGGCCGGCCTCCGGGAATGATCGGGGCGGATAGAGTGCCCGGTGTGCGCGTGGTGGTGACGGGAGCGGCCGGTTTCATCGGCAGCCATCTGGTGCTCGCCCTGGTCGCGGCCGGGCACGACGTGCTGGCGGTGGATGCCCCGGCGCGGAACGCGTCGCCGGCCGCGGTCGCCGGGAACATCGCCGTGCTGGCTCGCGCCGGCGTCCCGCTGACCGAGTGTGATCTCGCCACCGACGATCTCGGGCCGCTCGCCGACGCGGAGGTGGTGCTGCACCTGGCCGGGCGTCCCGGCGTGCGGGCCTCGTGGGGGCCGGGGCAGGCCGATGCCGAGCGCGACAACGTGACCGCGACCGGGCGGCTGCTCGCGGCGTGCGCCCGGTCGCGGCCCCGATTCGTGCTGGCCTCCAGCTCGTCGGTGTACGGGGAGGCCGCGCGCCCCTCGGCCGAGCACGACGGGCTGGACCCGCGGAGTCCGTACGCGACATCGAAGGTCGAGGCGGAACGGCTGGTGCAGCGGGCCGTTGCCGAGGGCATGCCGGCCGTGGTCCTTCGCTACTTCTCCGTGTACGGCCCCCGCCAACGCCCGGACATGGCGTTCCACCGCTTCATCGAGGCCGCGCTGGACGGCTCGCCCGCTCCGCTCTACGGCGACGGCGGCCAGCGGCGCTCGTTCACGTTCGTCGGCGACGTCGTGGATGCCACGATCCGCGCCGCCCACGCGCCGCTGCCGGCCGGCACGGTCCTGAACGTCGGCCATCCGGTCACCGCCGGGCTGCACGAGGCTCTCGACCGGATCGGCGCGCTGCTCGGCACGCCGTCGCCGACCGTGCCCAAGGATCCCGCGCCCGGCGACGTGACCTGCACCTGGGCCGACACCGGCCGGACCGGGCGGCTGCTCGGCTGGACCGCGCGGACCGGTCTGGACGACGGGCTGGCCCGGCAGATCGCCTGGCATCGGGAGCGTGTCCGTGTCTGACCGGCATCGCGCGGCGTACATCGCCTTCGACCGTTTCCCGTCCACCAAGGGCTCGGCCGTGCACATCCGGCACATGGCCGCCGAGCTCTTCGCGCGCTACGACGGCGGGCTGCTGTGCGTGCTCGGCGGCGGTGACCTGCCGGCCTACCAGCGCGAGGGCGGAGTGGAGATCGTCCGGTTCACCGACGTGGTGCCGAACCTGCTGGACCGTGCCGAGGCGTTCACCGCCTGGGTCGCCGAGCAGCTCGCGCCGCATCGGGACACGCTCGAACTGTGTCATGTGCGCGATCCGTGGAGCGCCCTGCCGGTGACCGGGCCGATGGTCTACGAGGCGAACGGATTGCCGTCGGTCGAGCTGCCGTACGCGTGGCCGATGGTCGCGCCCAGCACCCTCGACAAGATTCGCGAGCTGGAACAGGACTGTCTGCGGCGGGCGGCGGCGGTGGTCGTCCCCTCGTACGTGATCGAAAAGGCCGTTGTCGATCGCGGCGCCGCGCCGGACCGCGTCCATCTGGTGCCGAACGGAGCGGACCCGGTGCCGGCGGGATCACCGCGCCCACCGGCCGCCCCCGGCCGATATCTGATCTATGTCGGCGCACTGCAGGCGTGGCAGGGTGTCGACGTGCTGCTGCGCGCGTTCGCCCGGCTGGCCGACCTGACCGATCTCACCCTGGTCGTGTGCTCGTCCGTGTCACCCAACCGGGCCCGCCCGCTGCGCCGCCTGGCCGACCGGCTCGGCCTCGGCGAGCGCGTCATGTGGCAGTACACCCTGCCCCACGAGCAGGTCGCGGCCTGGCTGGCCCACGCCGAACTCTCCGTGGCGCCGCTGACCGCGAGCCCGCGCAACCTGGACCAGGGCTGCAGCCCGATGAAGGTGTGGGAGTCGATGGCCGCCGGCACCCCCGTCGTCGCCTCCGACCTGCCGGTGATCCGCGAGGTGCTGGGCGACGACGGCCGTCTGGTGCCACCGGACCGGCCGGCCGAGCTGGCCCGCGCCATCCGGGTGCTCCTGGAATACCCGGATGCGGCCCGGCAGCTCGCCGAGCGTGCCCGGCACCGGGTCCTCACCTGGTCGGACGTGCGGCATCGGCTGTCCGCCGTCTATGACCGGGTCGAGGGCCACTGATACGGTCCGATCATGTTCTGGCGCGAGCAGAAGGCCGCCCTCGCGGGGTTCCATCCCCTGCACCAGGCCCTCGTCCACCAGCGGGGGTTCACCGCCACGCACCCGGCGGCGGACTGGACCGCGCTCGTCGACAGCCTGCACCGGCACGCCGGCCTGGTCCGGCGCGGCAAATGGGCACTGCCGGCGCGGACCCTCGACGTCCTCGTGCCGGTGATCATCGAGATCTGCTCCGACCTCGGCCCCAAGGGCACCCTCACGGTCACCGCCGACCTGCGCGGACGCGACGTGCCCGGCAAGACCGGCCCGGAACGCAAGCTCGCGGTGCGCCCGCCGGTCCGGTCCGCGACCGAGGCCTGGACCGTCGACCCGTGGCTGCGCCTGCGCGGCGAGCTGCGCGACGGCAGCATCCTGGAGATCCTCGTCGTCGACCGCGAACGCAAACGCAAGATCACCAAGCGCAATCCGCGCGGCAAGACCAAGTGGAAGCGCAAAAGCAAGATCAATCAGACGATCAGGGTACGGCGTCGGCTGCCCCCGGACGTGCCGAGCCACGTGCCGGCGACACCACCACCGCCGTGGATCGGCGTGTTCGTCCGCGAGGGCTCGCGCCGCAGCGTGCTGGCCGGCGCCAAACTGACCCAGATGCCGCAGAACGGCCAGGAGCAGGTCGACCGGATCCTGACCGTGGCCACCGAGCCGTTCCGCTGGACGCCACAGAATCGGGGGATCGCATGACGCCGTGCACGGTCACGACCGGCTTCTTCACACTCGGCAAGTGCGGGGTGATGGCGGTCGCCGGCTGCCCCGCGTGCGGCCGTGCGCTCTGCGCCAACCACGTCACCGCCGGCGGGCTCTGCCCCGAGTGCGCCGCCGCGAACAACCAGGTCGGGCACCCGGCCGCGGCGGCCGCCTATCGACGGCGGGCGCATCGGCATCGGACGTCGCAGGCATATCAGGACTACGGGTGGTACACCAGCTTCGACTCGTATGATCGGGCGGCGTTCGACCCGGGGGCCGGGGCGGATCAGGACTACCTGGACGACGGGGCGGACGCGTTGGTGGACAGCTGATGCGGCTGCTGTGGGTGACCGAGAACTATCCGCCCAGTCCGGGTGGGATGGCGAACTCGTGTGATCGAATCGTGCGGGGGCTGCGGCGGGCCGGGATTGAGGTCGACGTCGTGCACCTGAGCCGGCGGTCGGTGGTTCAGCAGGTCACCGGAGTCCGGACGGTCGGACTGGGGGAGGATCCGGAGCACGCGCTGCGGCTGCTGTGGACGTCACTCGCGCCGTCGATCCAAAAGTACTCGCACATTGTGGCATTCGGTGGGACTTATCCGCTTCTGGCGGCTCCGGTCTACGCCGCCTGGAGTGGGTTGCCGCTGATCACGCTCCTGCGGGGGAACGACTTCGACACCGGGATGTTCTCGCTGCGGCGGCAGCCGATGGTCCTCGAAGCGCTGCGGGCCTCGGCCCACGTGTGCGTGGTCGCCGGCTCGACCGCCGCGCAGGTTTCCGCGGTCGCGCCCGGGGTCCCGGTCAGCTGGGTCGCCAACGGAATCGACACCGACGACTGGCAGATCCTGCCGTCCGAACAGGCGGCGGCGACAGCCCGGCGCGCGTCGCTCGGGCGCCGGACCCTGGGCCTGATCGGCCAATTGAAAAACAAGAAGGGTGTACGACTTCTGCTCGACGCCCTGGTGGCGAGTGGTCACGCCGCGCGATTCCACGTGGTGCTGGCCGGAGAGCTGGAACCCGGGATCTCCGAGTGGCTGTCGGCCCACCCGGCGGTCGACTACACCACGCTGCCGTTCCAGGACCGCTACCAGCTGCTGTCGGTCTACGCCGGATGCGACCTGGTCGCGCTGCCGTCCTTCTACGACGGCCTGCCGAACGTGGCCCTTGAGGCAGCGGCACTGGGGATCCCGCTGCTCGCCTCCGACGCGGGCGGGCTGGCCGACCTCGTCGACGACGAGATCGGATTCCGCTTCGTGGCCGGCGATCCCCACGGCTGCCGCGCCGCCGTGCACCGGGCGGCGCTGGCCTCCGACGAGGAACTCGCGGCGCTCGGGGCGGCCGGGGCGCGGCGGGTGCGCACCCAGTTCTCGGTGGCCGGCGAAACCGACGGCTATCTGAAAGTGCTGGCCGCAACCCAGTGATCGTCTGCTACGCGCAGGGCGGCGGCCTCGGCCACCTGACCCGCATCCGCGCCTACCTGCACACCGTCCACGGCGACACGCCGTCGGTCGTCGTGACCGATTCTCCGTTCGGGGCGGATCCACGGGTGCTCGGCCCGCACCACTCGTTCTCCGGATCGCTGCCGGCCGCCCTGCGTGAGTTCCGGCCCGAGACCCTGGTCGTCGACGCTTTTCCGGCGGGGGTGAACGGCGAACTGTCGGGCCTGGCTCTGCCGTCGAGCATCCGGACGGTTCACCTGGCCCGGCTGCTGCGATGGGAGGACTATCGGCCGCTGATGGGCACGACGCGATTCGACGAGACATGGACGCTGGAGGAGCTGAGTGACGGCCATCGCGCTCACCTGTCCGAGATCTCGGGCTCCGTCGCCCCGCTGGAACTCGTCGATCCGCCGGCTGAGGCCGGTGGCGCCCACGGTGCCTGGCTGATCCCGCACACCGGGCCTCCGGCCGAGATCGAAGAGCTCATCGCGTACGCCCGTGAATGCGCGACCCTGGAGAACCGTCATCCACGCCTGCTCGTCGCGGCACCGCACCGGCCGCCCGTCGGCGTCGACAACGTCGACGTCTATCCGGTGTGGCCGCTGTTCGCCGAGGCCGAGCGCGTCATCTCCGCGGCCGGTTTCAACGTCGTCCGGCAGATGCTGCCCTGGCGGGCCAAGCACCGGATGCTCCCGTTCCCCCGCCGCTGGGACGATCAGTTCACCCGAGCCGCCCGCGCCCGCGAATGTCCACGATCGGACAGATAGCCCGGCGAACGGTCACTCGTTGGGCACACGGGCCGGTGCCCGACCAGGTGCCGGTGTCGGCCATCGGGTTGCTGGGGCCATGCGTGCATCGATACGGTGTGCGGGACGTCGGCTCGACGTTGCCGTCGTCACACCCATGGGCGCACCAGGCCGTGCAGTGACGTTAGGGGCGGCATGGCAGTGCAAGGAATACCGGACACATCGGAACCGCTGAGGGACGCCCTCGGCGGGCCGGCCGCGTCCGCATTACTGGAATGGGCGTCGCAACTGCGGCGAACCGTGCGGCTGACCAGTCAGCCGTGGACAGCGCACGGGTACACCGGGGCCAGACTCGCGGCGGTTCTGGTCCGAACACCTGGCGCATCCGATCGTCAGGTGATCGTCAAGGCCTGCCCGCCTGGCGGTGCGGTCGACGAGCCGGGCGCGCATCAGGCCGCGCAGGCCCACTCGAGCCCCGAGTTCTTTCAGCGCCATCTGGTCGGTCAGGCCTTCGAACCGTTCCCGATCGACGGTGGCGGTCGGCTGATGTTTCAGGACATAGCCGGCGCCAGTCTGGAGTTCGTCTCGCTGTCCGGAGTTCCGGACGATCATTTGGCGGCGGCCTGCCGGGCTGTGGTCGAGGGAATCATCCAGGAGTGGAACGTCGGTCGGATCAAGTCGTCGCAGACCACTGTCGGTGACTATCTGAAACGCGAGTTCGGGCGCACCTTGAGCCCGGGCGCCTCGGCCGAGTCGCTGGGCGCGTCGCTCGGGCTGCTCGGCTCCGGGTTCCGTTACCTTCGTGACGAGAGTGGGCCGAGACCGGTCGACATGCCGAACCCGCTGCTCATGATGACCGACGAGGCGCTGGCCGCCGAGCTGCCCATCGACGCCGTCGTCGGTCTCGCCCACGGGGACCTGCACACCGAGAACGTGCTGGTGCCGAAGGCGTACGGCGCCTACCAGACCACCAACTTCAAGCTGGTGGATCTGTCGACGTTCGAGCCGGACGCGCCGATGACCCGTGATCCGGTGACCCTGATGATGTCGGTGGTCGCGCCGAGCGTCCATGACCTGCGGGCTGACGAGCAGAATGCGCTGCTGTCGTTTCTCCTGGAGCCATGGCGGCAACCGCCGCGGTTGAGTGCTCTGTTCGGACAGACCCTCGAGGCGATCTATCGTGCCGGCAATGAGGCGATCAAGTCCGTGCAGCTGGGTGATTGGCGTTCGCAGTACCTGCTCTCGGTGATCGCCACCGCTCTGCAATTCGTCTCCTTCACCGGCATGCCGGAAGAGAGCCGGTGGTGGTTCTTCCGACTGGCTGGGCAGGCGAGTGGAGCATTCCTGCGGCAGCACAACCGGTACCACCCGCGCGAGGCCGTCACGATTCGCCGTCCGCTCCACTGGTCGCAGATGGCGTTTCCCGCCGCCGGGGCGACGATTCCCGCCCTGGACGAGGCCAGCCTCGACTCGCTGGCGGCCATCCTCGGTGGGGTCGCGGCCGAGGTGCTTCGGGACACGTACTCGGAGATGGTCGATTCGCCGGGCGCGACAACGCCATCCCATTGGCATGACCTACGAGCGGTGATCAGGGCCGTCGATCAGGACGTCGGTGCCTGGGGTGGATTCGCATCGCCGATGCTCTATGCCGAGCGCCTCGCGCACAAGGCGCCGGGCGGAGCGGGGCTGCGGCTCCACCAATGGGTGACGGATACCGGTAGCAAATATTTGTACCCAGATGAGCAGATTCGGGGGCTCTGCTCGGCTGTGACGCGACGCTTTGGCGGTGAACCAGCCACTTCATCCGGCCTGTCGGTGAGAGAATCGGCGTCCGGCTCAGATAATTCCGGGGTCATGAAAGCTGTTCCCCACACCGACTTCTCGCCGGGAGGCTTCGCCGTGTTGGCCCCGTTGCCGGATTCCGCCACATTGCCGTCCGAGAGTGCCGTCACGGTGCCGCGTCCGATACATGTGCTGCCGCAGCGAAATCCGGCCTTCACTGGTCGAAGGGACCTGCTGGCCCAATTGGAGGCCACTCTGCGGACCAGCCGAGAGGTCTCAGTGGTGCCGCAGGCGTTGCACGGATTCGGTGGGGTCGGCAAGACGCAGCTGGCGATCGAGTATGCTTATCGCCATTTGTCCGAATATCCATTAGTTTGGTGGATGAACGCTGATTCGGCCGGCCAGGTGCGGGCCTCGCTCGCCCAGATGGCGCAGCGACTGGGCACCCCGGTGGAACTGGACGCGAAGGTGACCACCGCCCTGGTGCTCGAGGCCCTGTCCACCAGCTTCTTCCCGTGGTTGTTGATCTACGACAACGTGGAGAACCCTGAGGCACTGAGCGGTCTGATGCCGTCCACCGGTGTCGGGCACGTCATCGTCACCTCCCGCAATGCCTCTGCCTGGTCGGCCCGGGGCAAGGCGCTGGAGGTGGACGTCTTCGAACGGGCAGAGAGCATCGAGTTGCTGCGTCGGCACGGCCGTGGGATCGCGGAGGCGGATGCCGACCGGCTTGCCGACAAGCTCGGTGACCTGCCGCTCGCGCTGGAGCAGGCGGGCAACTGGCACTCGGCGACCGGGATGCCGGTCTCAGAGTATTTGGAATTGTTCGATGCCAACGTCGAGGACCTGCTCTCCGAGGGCAAGCCGATCGACTATCCGCAGACCGTCTACGCCTACCTGAAGCTGGCTGTTCACCGCCTGCGGGACGAGCACCCGGCCGCCGCGGAGCTGCTGGAACTGTTTGCGTTCCTCGGCCCGGAACCGGTCTCGGTCACCCTCCTACGTGCCGGCCGCAGCGGCGGTCTCAGCGACTCCTTGCGTCAGGCGCTCGACCGCCCGATCGACCTGAACCGGGCCATCAAGGCGATCCGGGAACTCGGCCTGGCCCGCGTCGATGATCGGCAGCGCATCCAGGTCCACCGGCTGACGCAGCGCGTGCTGCGGGATGAGTTGATCGACGAGCGGCGGCAGCAGAGCCGCCGCAACGCGCAGGGCCTGCTGGCCGCAGCGAACCCCGGATACCCGGACGAGCGGGTCAACTGGCCGGTGCTGGAGGAGATCGCCCCGCACGTCGAGGCGGCCCGCCTGATCGACGCCGTCGAGGAAAACGCCCGGATGGTTGTCGTCGACCAGACGCGATACTTCCTCATCATCGGCGACTACGAATCGAGCCAGCATCTCGGCGAGGTCGCCCTAAAGCGGTGGGACGAGGAGATCGAAGCCGGCCGGCTCGACCGGGACGACGAGGCGACCCTGCTGGTCCAGCGCCATCTCGCCAACGCGTACCGGATGCTCGGGCGGACCAGCCGGGCTCGCCGGCTGAACACCGATTCGTTCGAGCGGATGCGTCTCAGCCCGAAGTTCGGCGAGAATCATGAGCACACGCTGTTCACCGCCAACGGCCTCGGTGTTGATCTGCGCCTCGAGGGCCACATGGCCGACGCCCTGCGCCGCGACGAGGAGAACGTGGCCCGGCACCTGCGGGTGCGCGGCGCCGACGACGAGATGACTTGGCGGGCTCAGAAGAATCTCGCGGTCAGCCTGCGTCACCTCGGCCGTTTCGCCGAGGCAGCACAGGTCGACGAGGAGATGCTGGCGAAATATCGCGCAGAGGCAGGTGACGGCGACGCGCGTACGCTGCACTCGGTGGAGAACCTGGCCCGTGACTACTACGGCCTCGGTAAGTATCGGCAGGCTCTCGACCTGCTGAGGACTGCCGTCCCGAAGTACCGGGAACTGTTCGGCCTGCGGCACCGGGACCTGTTGCTGGCGACGCGGACCCTCACCATGGCGCTGCGCAAGAACGGCTTCCTCGCCGATGCGCGCGACAATGCACGACAGAACTACCACGATCACTTCACCCGGTTCGGGGCGACCCACGAGCACACCCTGGCCGCCAAGAGCAGTTACGCGCTGGTCCTACGCTCCTGCGGATCGGCCGAGCTCAACGAGGCGCGGACGCTTCTGCGGGAGGCGGCGGATGTTTATCGCGAGGTCTTCTCGGATGATCATCCGTTGAGTCTGGCCGCCAAGGTGAACCTGGCAGTCGCGCTGCGGGCCGCCGGGGATCGCGAGGAAGCCCGGCGTCTCGACGAGAATGCCCTGGCCAAGCTCACCGCGCAGCTGGGGGAGAAACATCCGTACACGCTGGCGGCTGCGACAAATCTCGCCGAGGACAAATTCCTGGCCGGCGAGACGATCGAGGCGGCCAAACTTTCCTGGACCACCTTCCAACGATCGGTCGAGGCCCGGGGGAGTGAGCACCCGGACACGCTGGCCGTGGCCGTCAACGCCGCGCTGAACAAGATCGCCACCGGTGACGAGGCCGGTGGTCAGGTTTTGTTCGATCAGGTGTGCAAGACGATCAGCAATGTGCTCGGCGCCAACCACCCGGCGACCCTGGACGCGATCCGGGGGCAGCGGGCGGAGTGTGACATCGAGGCGCCGCCGACCTGACCGGCGGTGACCGCCGGAGCCGTCCTCGGGCGGCCTCCGGCGGTCACGACGTCCGGCGCCGAGCCCAGGAGGCTCGTTGCTCGTCGATCCGGGCGGTGGCCTCGGCGACCGCCCGCGAGGGCAGCGCGACGTCCATCAGAGTGGCGTGGCGCTGCCGCAGGATCTCGACGAAGCGGCGGCCCTGGTCGGTGAGCGCCGGAACGGTCGGCAAGGTTGCGAGGACCTCGGCCAGTTGGATCCGGCGTCGCGCGAACTCGGTCGCCGCGCGCCCGTCGTGAGCCAGCAGGTCCCGCCAGGTCTCGGCGACCGCCATGAATGCGTACGTCCCGTGCAACACCCCGCTGATCGGTCGCAGGTCGGGTCGCCAGGGCGCGACGTGTTGGGGTCGATCGGCGGTCGGTTCGTGCAGCCTGAGGAAGCCGAGCAGGCCGTTGAGCATCGTGTGCGACCACTCGTGGACCAGGGCCACCGCGAACTCCGCCGGGTCGGATGGCGCCGTGGAGGCGATCGCGCCGAGTGCGTCCGCGCAACTGATGCTCGTGGCCACGCCGTGTGCTGACGGGGCCAGCGGCACGACGACCCGCATTCCCTGGGCGACCTGATTCGCGACGACCGGGGAGGTCCGGGACAGCAACCGCCAGGCCGCGATGATCACCTGTCTCCACCGGTGGAACGTGTTCTCCGGAAGCGGTTGCTCCGGCTTCTGGTTGAAGCAGTCCCGTCCCGGGTGTCGATCGTCGAACAGAAGCCGCAGCCCGCCGTCCTCGATCGAGCGGGCCGGCGACCAGTCATGGGTGCGCGTTACCGGCAGCGGAAGACGGCCGTCGTCGAGGAGGAAGTCGATCCGGTTGTCGTGCACGTCAAGGATCACGCCGGAGTCCGGGCGCCCCGTCATAGCCAATGTCCCGATGCCGGGCAGGTGCAGCTCACCGGCGACAACGTCGGCCGGCAGCCGTGCGTCGATGCCGGTGCGCAACGCGGCTGCCGCCGCCAACGTGCCGAGCGGATTCGCGACCTGCTTGGCCGCATCGGGGCGGACGAGCTGACCAGCGGCCCAGGGCCCGACCCAGCCGATGCGCAACAGCTCGGTGACGCACCGGTCGTCGCGTTGCCGGGCCGCCTCCAGCACCGACAGCGCATCGACAAGCGTCCGGTCTTCCCGCCCATGGCGCCGAAGCGTCGCGACGGTCAGCAGCCGCTGACGGCTGTCGTCGGCCGCGTAGAGCGCCTGGATGGTCCGAGAGTCGGGTCGGCCCCACGCGATGTCGGTGACCTGTGCCGAGGAGAGCCGGTGCCTGCGCGCCGGCAACGTCATTGCAAAAAGCTGCCGAAGCTGGACACGGTCGCCTGCCGGTACTTGACCTCGTTCACCAGCTTCCGCATCGACTCGGCCAGTTCCGAATCGGGCTCATGAAAGATCTCCAGCAGGCTTTGACCGGTCACATCGACGGCGACCGCCTCGGCCTCCTCCATCGGGCCGGACGGCTCGGCCGGCAAGGACGGCTCCGGGGACGAGGGCTGCTGTTGCACGGAAGCCTCCTTGTGGACGCGCCGGACGTGCCGGTCGCGCCGGCGCAGCCGCGACGTGTCGGGTGGACCGCGGCGAAGCGGGGACGGGCCTTCTCTCCGTACTGTAACCATCGCGCTGCGTCTATGGCGATGGTGGCGGGGGTGGGGCTGTGGGCGGATATACGCGCGCCACCGACGCGGCCAGTTCCGTCATCTCGCGCTGGAAGTCCAGCCGGTCCTGCGGACGGAACCGCCGGAAGAACCAATCGGGCACCCGGGCCTGAGCGCGGCGACTGGCGAGAATGCTGTCCTGGACCTGCCTGGCCAACGCGAGCAGTCCGTCCGGCGGACCCGGACGCGCGAGGTGATCCGCGATGCGGCGCTGGACCAGCCCCAGCACCCGGGTCCGAGAGGCTGCGATGTCGCGCTGGCGCCGATAGAGCTCGGACGCCATCAACAGCGCGCCCAGGGCCGGCAGGAACCAGATCAGCAGCAGACGGTCGAGCGGGGTTCGCAACAGCACCCCGACGATCACGCCGGCGACCGGCCACCCGATCACCAGGGCCAGGACCAGCCCGGCGAATCGGCGGCGAATCCTCGTACCCCAATGAAGATTTTGAATTTGGCAGGCCAGCACGTCGAACGGTGGTGGAAGGTCCCGGAAGTCGCGGATCTCGTAGTAGTCGATGATGACGTCGTCCGGGCCCTGGTAGCGGCGGGCGAAGCGGCTGACCTCGGCCGCGGACGGTGAGTCGCCGGCGGCGACCGCATTCCACTCCATCCGGAACAACGTCACGTCGAACAGTTCCTGCATCAGGGCGGCCCGGGCAGTGCCGGCCTGGATCCAGGCCGAAATCGCCAGGCCGTTGAGCAACGCCCAGCCGGCACCGAGGGCGGCCACGACGGTCGCCAGTCCTGGAGCCACGGCCGCGAGCACAGAAGACAGCGCCACCAGCACGGAGATCGCCAGCCGGCCGCCCTCGAGGCGCTGGACCTGAGCGTGGGCACTCGTCATCGCGCGGACCAGGGCGAGGATCTCTGGAGCATTCTGCCGATCCGCGATCACGAACTACCCCCATGGTGAAACCGGCACTGCATTCACCATCGGCCATCGATGTGGGACAGAGCAAGGCCGTCCCCGGAACGGTGAAGGGCACGACGCGCGGAGCGCGCTCGGGGCGCGCTCCGCGGGAAGGCTGGTCGTCAGCGGCAGTTGCGGCGGCCGGGGAGGCCGAGGATCAGGGCGGCGCCGACGGTGAGGTGCATGCCGAGCAGGACCAGCTTTGTGCTGGTGCCGATGCCGGAGCCGAGGGGACCGGCCAGCGAGATCAGCAGGATGACGATGGTGATGATCCGGTAGACGCGGACCGGGTTGCCGGTGGTGCGTTCCAGCAGGGCGAGCAGGGCCCAGGCGGCCAGGCCGGACAGCAGGGCGGCGATGGCGACCGCGGCCGGGCCGATGTGCTGGACCGAAGAACCCTGGCGGACGGCCAGGTCGATGCCGGCCCACGGGTCGTTGACGGCCCAGAGGAGCAGCGCCCCGGCAACCCCGGCGGCTACGGTGATGAGGCGGCCGGTGGTGCGGGCCGGGACGGTGGCGGTGTGGGTCTCGTTCGTCATGCCGATGAGCTTGGCCGTCACCGGGGTTCGGTCACATCGGACCGAGGGCAGCGGCGGCACCCTCCTTTGGTACTGCTCCCTCCTACTTTGGAAGGTGTCGGCGCCCGGTCCGGCCCCGCTAGCCTCGCCGCATGACCACCCTTGACCGTCGTGACTATCCCGCCGCCGCCGTCGGTACGGTCCTCGGCGCGGCCGGGGTCCTGGTCGTCTCCACGCTCGTCTCCTGGTGGGGTGGGCATCCCCTCGGCCCGCTGTTCGCGCTCGACGTGGTGGCCGGCCTGCTGAGCTGGGCTCTGGCACCGCTGCTGCTGTGGCGGCCGGTTCCGGCGGCGATCGTGCTCAGCGTGCTGGCCGCGGTCTCCCCGGCCGCGACGCCGCCGGCCACGATGGGGGCGTTGCAGGTCGCGCGGCGACGACCGTTCCCGGTGGGGATCGCGGTCGCCGCCGGCGGGATCGCGGCCCATGCGGTGCAGGGGCTGTGGCGGTCGAGCGGCGGGATGTCGTACGGGTGGTGGCTGGTTCTGATCACTGTTGGCTATGGCGGACTGCTCGGCTGGGGCGCGTGGGCGCAGGCTCGGGAGGCGCTGATCCGGTCGCTGCACGAGCGGGCCGAGCGGGCCGAGGCGGAACAGGGACGACGCGTGGCCGAGGCTCGGATGCTGGAGCGCCGGAAGATCGCGCGGGAGATGCACGACGTGCTGGCGCATCGGTTGTCGCTGCTGGCGACGTTCGCCGGGGCGATGGAGTTCCGGCCGGACTCGTCGCCGGAGCAGATGTCGCGGGCCGCCGGCGTGGTGCGCGACGGGGTGCATCAGGCGCTGGAGGAGTTGCGCGAGGTGATCTCGCTGCTGCGCGACGACGACTCGTCGGACGGTGACGGCGTTCATCCGCAGCCGGTGCTGGCCGACGTGCCGCGACTGGTCGAGGAGTCGCGCTCGGCGGGCACCGAGGTGCTGCTCGACGAGGCGGTGCGGGATCCGGGGGAGGCGCCTCCGGCGATCGCGCGTACGGCGTATCGGGTGATCCAGGAAGGGCTGACCAACGCGCGCAAGCATGCTGCCGGGCAGCCGGTTCGCGTCGTGCTGCGGGGCGGGCCCGGGGACGGTCTGGAGATTGAGGTACGGAACGCGCTGGCCCCGGATCGGCACGCGCCGCCCGGCTGGTCCGGTGGTGCGGGGCTGGTCGGACTGACCGAAAGGGTTCAGCTGGCCGGGGGGCAGCTCGACCATCGGGAGGTCGCCGGCGAGTTCCATCTCCACGCGTCGATGGCGTGGCCGACATGAGGCTTCGCTGGTGGGACGGTGGGGCGTCATGAACATTCGCGGGCCGGTGGCGGGGCTTCATGGTGGTCCATGCGTCGATAGCATGGCCGGCATGACGCCGCCTGCGGACGTGCCCCGGTCCGACTCGACGCCCACGGCGGTGGTGCCGGTGCGGGTGCTTGTGGTGGATGACGATGCGCTGGTGCGGGCCGGGCTGACGATGATGCTGGACGGGGCGGCGGGGATCGCGGTGGTCGGTGAGGCGTCGGACGGTGACGAGGTGCCGGCGGCCACGGACGCGCACCGGCCTGACGTCGTACTGATGGATTTGCGGATGCCGCGAGTCGACGGGATTACCGCGACCAGGCGCCTGCGGGCGCGGGCGCGGCCGCCCGAGGTGATCGTGCTGACGACGTTCGACGCGGACGAGAACATTCTGCATGCGTTGCGGGCCGGGGCCAGCGGGTTCCTGCTCAAGGACACGCCGCCGGCGCGGATCGCCGAGGCGGTTCGGCAGGTGGCGGCCGGTGAGCCGATCCTGTCGCCGCGGATCACGCGCCGGCTGATGGATCGTGCGGCTATGCAGGCGGGGGCGTATGCGCAGGCCAGGGCTACGCTGTCGGCGCTCAGCCCGCGTGAGCAGGACGTGGTCGTGGCGATCGCGCAGGGGCGGTCGAATACGGAGATCGCGCGGGCGCTCGACATGACCCTGGCGACGGTGAAGACCCACGTGTCGCACATTCTGACGAAGCTGGATCTGGACAATCGCACGCAAATCGCTTTGCTGGCCCACGACGCCGGGCTGGCCTGACGGTGGGGCGCTTCGCCGGCCGGTGACGCCGGGCCGGTCTGACGGTCGGGACGACGCCGGGCCGGTCTGACGGTCGGGACGACGCCGGGCTGACCTGACGGTCGGGTGCTTTGCCGGCCGATGACGCTGGGGTGGTCTGACGGTCAGGCGGTTCGCTGGACCCAGGCGCGGCGGGCCGGGGTGAAGTGGCGTTCGCGGGTGGGCAGGTTTCGGCGCACGGCTGCGGCTTGCGTCTCGGCGGCGGCGGCCTCTCGGCGCAGGCTGTCCCGGGCCGTGAACGCCAGTTGCGTGTCGTGCCAGGCGGCTCGTTCCGCGGCGGCGGCCTGACGGTAGGCGGATCGGCGGTGCTCGTTGATGGCTTTGAGCAGTACGAACTCCTGCTCGACCGGGTGCAGCCGCGGATCCCAGGAAACCTGCGGTGTCTCGGTCTGAAGGTGGCCGGCCGAGTGGTGTGGAGCCTGCGGGTTGCCGGCCGAGTGGGTCGAGGGCGACCAGGCAGCGCTGGTCATTGCCGCTTGGAGGGTTTCGGCGGGGAGGGCGCCATCGGCGACGGCGGCCTGGAGGGAGCGGTGGAGGAAGTGCTCGCGGGCGGCGTATTCGGCGGTGGTGTGCGGGGTGTCCGGGGTGGTGAAGGCTGATGCCGTCCGGGCTCGGGTCAGGCGGTGCTCGGACTCCTGCCAGGCCTGCCATGCGTGGTCGGCTTGGGTTTCGGACTGTTGCCAGAGGTTCTGCCAGCGCTGGGCTGACTCGTGGGCCCGGGCGGCGGCGATCTGCACCTCTTCGGCGTAGCGGACGGTTTCGACGGCCCTTCGCCGGCGGCGCTCACGGTGCTGCCGGTGGTTGCGGATCTGTCCGAAGACTTCCAGTACGGCCAGGCGCGGGTGCCGCATCGCCTCCGGGTTGGCCAGCAGGAGCAGGGCGGGCAGTGACACGACGATCAGGAACAGCCAGATCGCTACCGGGCGGACGGGGTCGGCCATCAACATCTGGGACACGAGGTTCACAATCGAGGCTCCTCAATGCGTGTGGCCGCGATGGCGGCCGGAACTCAAGGAAAAGACGAGGGTGCGCTGTTAGGCGGAAAGCGCGGGCGGGGCGCGCGAGTCACCGATCGATGCGGTGAACTGCTCGATGAGGGTTCGCTCGTGTCCGATCACCGGAAAGGCGGGCGCCGCTTCGGTGTCCACAAGTGAGTCATCGAGGGGTCGGAATGTGCTGCCGAAGACGGCCAGCATGGCGACCCGCAGAAGGCGCAGGGACTCGTGCAGCATGCCGCGCACCGAGTCCATGCCCATGTGACCAACCTACCCAGCGATCACCGTCCTATCCACACGGCACGCGAGGGACGTCTATCACGGCGGCGCGAAGAGCTGATCAGGCGGGAGGGCCGGAATGGCCGGCTGTGCGCCCGGTGGCCGGCCGCGCGAAGGTCAGTTTGGTAGGAGTTGGCCGGGTCAAGGAGGTGGTCGTGAGTGGTGGGCGGTGGGTGAGGGATGCGGTGCGCGCTGTCATCGCCTCGACGATCTGCGCGCCACGCTCGCGCAGCTGGAGCGCGAGCGCCGCCTCGACCGTCACGACCGCCGAGGCCGCCTGCCCGGGGGTGGGTGCGTGGTGGCGCTGGACGTGGGGCGGCTCGGGCATTCGCCGGCTGGACGTTCGGCGATGCCCGGGAACGGGTATACATCCGATATGACCGAAAATGAGCCTGTCGCCGAACCCAGTCCACGGCCTGTCATCGAGCGCCCGATCGATCTGCAGGACGAGCCCGGCCGCGAGAAGCCGGGCCGCGTGCCGCATCCGGAGGAGCGGCCGACCGACAAGCCGGGGCACTGACCGGCGATACCGGCCGAACCGGCGAGACCACCCGAGTCAGCTAGACCGGCTGGACCAGCGAGGCGGTCCAGTCGGCGATCGGGAGGACGTCGGCCTGGGCCGGGAAGACCTTGGTGGTGAGCACGGTGTGGACCTCGGGATCGTTGTCGAGGCAGCCGTCGGCCAGGACGGTTAGGCGGTAGTCGAGGTCGGCCGCCTGGCGCAGCGTGGACAGGACGACGCCGCTGGTCGCGATGCCGGTCAGCACCAGGTGGTCGATGCGCTGCGCGCGCAGCACCATGTCGAGGTCGCTGCCGGCGAACGCCGACACCCGGCGCTTGGTGACCACGATGTCGGACGGGAGCGGGGCGACGTCGGGGTGGACCTCGACGGCCTGGGCCGGGGCGTCGTGGCCGGCGAGACGGCCGAACATCTTGTTGGCCGGGTTCACCTCGGGGGCGCCCGGGCGGAAACCGACCACCACGTAGATCACCGGGATGGCCGCGGCGTGGGCGGCGTCGATCGCGGTGCGCAGGCGGGGCAGGTGGTCCGGATCGGGGTAGCGGGCTACCACCGAGCGCTGGACGTCCATGACGAGGAGGGCGGTGCCGGTCATCGTGGTCCTTCACGGGTGAGGGTGGTGGTCCAGTTGGCCAGGAACTGCAGGGCCTGCTCGGACGGGGAACCGGGCTCGGCCGTGCCGGCCGACAGGCGCAGGCCGGGGTGGGTGGGCAGGGTCATCGACTCGAACGTCAGGGTCAGCGGGCCGGCGACGGGGTGGTGGAAGCGCTTGAGGCCGGTGCGGCGGCGGCTCACGTCGTACGCAAGCCAAAGATCTTGGAAGGTGATGTTGGTTCTGAGCTGATCGATGAGCGCTTTCAGGTGCTCGTCGCGCGGGGTCGCGGCGCGCAGGACGGCGACGGCGTCGTGGGCCAGCAGCTCCCAGTCCGGGAAGAACGCGGGCGCCGACGGATCGAGGAACAGGAATGCCGCCTGATTGGGCTGACCGGTTCCGAACATCGGGGCGAACAGCGCGCGCCCCAACCGGTTGGTGGCGACGATGTCGAGGCGGGAATTCCAGATGTACGCCGGGATCGTCGCCATCGCGTCGAGAACCCGCTGCAGGCCGGGGCCGATCGCGGACTTCGTGGCCCGGGCCGGTTTCGGGGCGCGGGCGTTCGCGGTGTGGACCAGGTCGAACAGGTGCTCGCGCTCGGCGTCGTCGAGCTGCAGCGCGCGTGCGATCGCACCGACCACGTCGTCCGAATAGCCGCGGGCGTTTCCGCGCTCCAGCCGCGTGTAGTACTCGACGCTGACGCCGGCGAGCTGTGCGACCTCCTCCCGACGGAGCCCGGCGACCCGGCGCTCGCCGAGCCGCGGAAGACCCGCCCGCTCGGGCGAGAGGCGCGCCCGGCGGGACAGCAGGAAATCGCGGATCTCGTCCCTGACACTCACCGGCCGACTTTATGCCGCCGCGTTCCCACGCCGGGAGGAACTGTTGCTGCCCGGCTGAACCCTTGACCGCCGCATGTCGTGAAGTCTGCGAACGAGGGGAGAGAGATGGACGAGGCAGTGCGGCGGCTGGTCGACGCGGCCAACCGCAATGACATCGAGGCGTTTCTGGCCGGTTTCACCGCGGACGGGGTGGTGGACGACTGGGGTCGCGAATTCCACGGCGCGGAAGGGATCCGGCACTGGAGTGACCGGGAGTTCATCGGCAAGCAGGTGTCGCTGCGGGTGGACGCGGTGCGCGAGCGTGGCGAGGAGACGGCGGTCACGGCGACGGTCGGGGGGAACGGCTTCAACGGGCCGAGCACGTTCACTTTCCGGGTGGACGGCGGCCTGGTGTCCCGCATGACGATCCGGGCCTGAAACCGCCATCGATGGGCGGCGGGCCGGCCGGCACGGGGGCGAGCCGGCCCGCGCCCGCGTCCGCCGCGGGAAACGCGGGCTCACGGGCGCGGGTCTATCGCCGTACGGGAAAGGGGGTCAAAGGTTTTTGATCAGTTCGGCGGCCTTCGGGATCGTCGCCCGGTCGTAGTCGAAGTACGGGCGGAGCGGGAGCGGCGCCGCCGTGCGTCCCCACTGGTAGATCAGGCGCTGCGTCTCCATCGAGCCGTCGTGCCAGCGGCGCAGCACGTCGTGCAGGTTGAGCGGGGACGGTGACGCCTCGCCGTCGCCGAGGATGTAGGCGAGTTCGGGGACGGCGTCGGTCGGGGCGAGCAGGCCGTCGCGGACCCGGCGCATGACGTCGAAGCACGCGTTGAACTGGGCCTGGGCACTGGGCAGATCCGGACAGAACGAGCCGGGGACGGGGCCCTGGTGGAGTCGGTCGAGCAGTGTCGGGTCGGCGGTTTCGAGGTACTGGTAGTACGTGCCGGCGATGCGGATGACGCCCAGGTTCCAGGCCAGGTACCACATCTTGGACCAGGCCCGCCACAGGTCGAAGTCGCGGAAGGCGATATACGAACCGGCGATCAGTTTGTCGTTGTTGTCGAGAATGCTCTGGTTGAGCGTGTCGAGGTAGGCGAAGTGCGCGGCCGAGTAGTCGCCGGTCTCGCGCGCCTTCAGGAACAGCGGCACGAACGCCTCGATCACCGCCATGGTGTTGGCCATCCCCCGGCTGAACAGGGCGTCGATCGCGCCGGCGGCGTGACTCATCAGCACCCAGCGGTCGCCGACCGTGCGCGACGAGGAGAACTGCGTGCGGCCGGTGGAGATCCAGCGGAACGCCGAGGTGGCGTTCGCGAACTGGCGCTTGAGCGGCGGGAACCGGTCGAGGAAGTCGTTCCATTCCTGCTCGGCGGAGACACCGTCCTGCTGGGGGAACTTGTCCACGTCCAGGCTCAGACCGACGCTGACCAGGTCGGACTCGCTGCCCTCGCGGTTGTCGAACGGGATCACCCACATCCAGCCGCCGTCGAACAGGTGGTGCAGCGTGCCCTGGTGCCACAGGTTGGGCTGGCCGGACGAGTCCTCGACCGAGTCGTAGGGGATCACACCGCGCATGTGCGTGAAGATCGTCCGCGAGTTCGTCTCGAAGCGGCACGGCTCCTCGCGCAGGCCGAACTTGTCGGCCAGCACGGACGTGCGGCCGGTCGCGTCGATCACGTAGTCGCTGCGGAAAGTCTCGCCGTCCTCAAGCGTGACGACCGCGTCGCCGGGGGTGAAGTCCACTGATTGGATTCGGACACCCTCGCGGCCGATCGCGCCGTACTTGATGGCGGCGAGATATAGGTACTGGTCGATGTCGGCGCGCATCAGGTGCGACTCCGGGCCGAACGGGCCCTCGGAGACACTGCACTGCGTCACCTCGAACGGATCATGCTCCCGACCCTCGTGGTGATACACGAACCCGAAGTTGGTCTTGATGCCGCAGCGGTTGCTCACGTGCTCCTGAATGCCGCCACTGGTCGACACGTGCGCCAGCTCGGGCACGTCGTACCGGGCCGCGAGCAGCCGCAACAGGAACGACGTCTCACCGATGGTCGACTCGCCGAGAGCGAACCGCGGGTGCTTGGCCGCGTCCACGATCGCGACCGAGAGGCCCAGGCGCGCGAGGATCGCGGCCACGGTGCTGCCGCCGATACCGCTGCCGAGGACCGTTACGTCGACGCGGGTGTCCATGTCTCCACCTTCCGATTCTTCGATGTACGGCCCCCGCGCTCCAGCAGACTGAGCAGGGGACCGGTCGCCAGGGTCGTGACCACCGCATTGATCACGAGAACCGTGTACAGCGTCGTGGTGAGCAGCCCGGACGCCGCGCCCACGGCCAGCACCACGAGCTCGGTCAGCCCGCGCGTGCTCAGGAGCACGCCCAGGGTCAGCGCGTCCCGCCCGCCCAGCCCGGTCAGCCGGGCCGGACCGGCCGCGCCGGCGATCTTGCCGAGCATCGAGACCACGATGGCCGCCGCGAGCACTCCGAGGTCCCGCCAGTCCAGCGCGGAAAAACTCACGCCCAGGCCGGCCACCACGAAGAACGCCGGCAACAACAACCCGCTGCTCAGATCCGCGGCGCGAGTCACCACCAGGTCGACGGTGTCCCGATGACGAGGCAGGGCCAGACCGACCACGAACGGGCCGAAAATGCTGTGCAGGCCGATGCTCTCGGTGAACCAGGCGGCCAGCACGGCCGCGACCAGCACCCCGATCAGCAGCGCCCGCGGCGACACCCGGTCGAGCAGGCCCCGCCGCTGCGCCGCGGCCAGCGCGGGCCGCACCGCCAGGAGCATGACCAGCACGAACGCGGTCACCAGGGTCAGCATCACCCACGGCCGGTGGGAGCCGGTGCCGGCCAGCGCGATCACCGCGGCCAGCACCAGCCAGGCGACCACGTCGATGACCGCCGCGCAGGTCATCGCGATACCGGCGATCCGCGAGCCGGACAGGCCCCGATCCCGCAGGATCCGGGCCAGCACCGGGAACGCGGTGATCGCCACCGCCACCCCGACGAACAGCAGGAACGGCACACGCCCGGCCGGCACCCGGTACCACGGCCAGATCACCGCGGCCAGCAGCACACCCAGCAGGAACGGCAGCACGGTGGCGCCGGTCGCCACCGCGGCCACCGTCCGGGCCCGCGTCACCGTCTCCACCTCCAGGCCGACGATCAGCATGAAGATGACCAGGCCGAGCTGGGCGATCAGATTCAGGTAGGGCCGCACCGCGTCCGGCAGCAGCACGTGGCTGAACTGGGCGGCGGCGATCCCGGCGACGATCTCGCCGACCACCGGCGGCTGACCCAGCCGCTCGAACAGGAACCCGCCGAGGCGGGCCAGCACCACCACGATCGCCAGGCTGAGCAGCACCTGGGACAGCAGTGTGCTGGTCACTGCGCGTGCCGCCGCTCGGCGACCTCGTGGCAATACTCCACCCCGGCCTTGGCCTGAGCCGCCGCCATCGTCCGCCGGGTCCGGCCACCGGACTGCAGCTCCTGCTCGTACGCCTTGATCCGGGGCCACGTCGCGGCCGTGAAATACGGGATCACCCGGCGGGCGAACAACTCGTAGGACCGGCGGGTCGCCTCCGGATCCGCGATGTCCGACTGCTCGATCAGGAACGTCCCGAAACCGCCGCTGAGCTCCCACATCTTCTCGATGTGCCGGATCGCCTGGTCGGGCGTCCCGATCACGGCACTGCCGGTGGTCATCAGGACGTCGATCACGGCATCCGGGTCGTCGAGATCCACCGGGACGTTCATCGGCAAAATCTGACGAACAAATTTGATGTACGTCGTCAGCCCGTGCCGAACCTCAGCGCGCGCCTGCTCCTCCGTCGGGGCGACGTGCATCAGGCTCATCACCGACCAGCGACTGCGGTCGAACTGCAGGCCCACCTGCTCGGCCTCGGCCTGCGCGATCTCGGCCGTGGTCCGCAGCGGATTCTCCGAACCCGTCCCGATCGCCGCCGACGCACCGAACGACACGATCCCGGCCCCGAACCGGCCGGCCAGCCGCGGCCCGGCCGGGGACTTGAACGCGGCCACCCGGATGTCCAGCGGCCACTGGTACGGCCTCAGGTGCATGACACCCTGGTCGAGGTGGAACCAGTCGGTCTTGCGGGTGACCGGCCCGTCGTACCGCAGCAGCGCGGTGATGGTCTCGAGGGACTCCTCCATCATCCGCCGCGCCTGCATCGGATCGTGCCCGATCATGCTCGCGTCCAGCGGCAACGCCCCCGAGCCGACCCCGAAGATCAGCCGCCCCCGAGTCAGATGATCCAACTGGATGATCCGGTCCAGCAGCAGGAACGGATGGTGGTAGGAGAGCGTCGCCACCCCGGTACCGAGCCGGATCCGCCGGGTCCGCTGCGCCGCCGCCGCGATCATCAACTCGGGCGAGGCGATGATCTGCCAGCCACCGGAGTGATGCTCCCCGAACCAGAACTCGTCGTAACCCAGCCGGTCACAGTGCTCAGCGAGGGCGAGGTCACCCTCCAACTGCAGCGTCGGATCCTCGGTCGGGTCATGAAACGGAAACACCAGCGCGCCGAACTTCATGCGTGGCCCCCTACCTGCACGAATTACGCCCACTGTAGACGTTGATCGCCGTACATGCAGAGGTCAACTTTCCGACGCCAGGAGGCCGTAATGCCGCCGGTCCTCGGAGGTGAGCCGATGCCGGTCCTCCACGTCGAGATCCGTGGGCAGGTCGTTGATCGGGACGATCCAGCTCAGGACGCTGCCATCCGCGGTGATCAGGCTCAATTCACCGTCCCAGCGCAGTTCCATCGCCTTGCCCGTCTCCCGCGGACGGACCGCGGTGATCGGTCGGCCGTCCCGGCCGTCCCAGACCAGCAGGCGGTCCTCATCGGCGCCGGCGACGTAGACGGAGTCCGGTGACCAGCAGACCGCCGTGATCGTGGTCCGGTACCCCACGCATCGTCCGGACTCGGCCGTTGATTCGGGGAGCCAGATACGGATCTCTTCACCGACTGCAGCGGCCAGCTTCGTGCCGTCCGGAGACCAGGACAGGGCGCCGGCGTCGACCGATCCGGTCGCCCAGCGCTGCAAGATCTCTCCGGTGTGGCTGTCCCAGATCAGCACCGTGCCGTCCGGCGCGAGGCCGGCAAGACGGCGTCCGTCGGGGTCGAAAGTGACCTGCTTGGGGGCAGGCTCGCCGTCCATCAGCTTCAGCATCGTGCCCGTTGCGACGTCCCAGGTCGACACCGCTGGCCGGGACTCACCGAGGAAGGAATAGTGCGACAGTGCCATGCGAGATCCGTCCGGTGACCAGTCGAAGGGTCCCAGAGAACGCCCTTGGCCACCGAACCTGGTGGTCTCCTTTCCCTCGGAGTCATACAACACGACCTGATCGTCCGCGCTCGTAGCCAGGACCGACCCGGAGGGCGACCAGCGAGGTGTAACAAACGTGGAGCCGCTGGGCAGTTCGTATCGGATTCCGGCCGCGTCGAGCACCCGAACCGCTCCGACAGGCGTAGCGAGAACGAATCCAGATCGGCCGGGCGACGACGAGATCCGACTGGGCTGGCCGCCGGGTAACTCGTCGAGGCAGTCGTCGGCGAGACTCCACAGCGTGACACGACCGGTCCGGCCGCCCACGGCGACGGTGCCACCATCGGGGCTCCACGCAAGGTGTTCTGGATGGCCTTTCTGCCTCCGCCACACCCGTCCGGCATCGTCGATTTTTCGGAGCTCCACATGATGTTTGATGCCCTTGGACTGCACGTAGGCGATCACGGTGCCGTCCGGCGACCAGGAGATGGCCGGATCGAATCCGGATACCGGCCAACTCGCCGTTCTCCGCCCATCGAACGTGAAGACGGCGAGAATGAAGCCTTTGGCCAAGCCATCGGATTTCCTCGGGATCAAAGCGGCGATGAGTTCACCGGTCGGGGAAATGGCGAGGGTCGCGATCTTTCCGCGAACTTTGAAATCCATGATGGGCTCCGACCACGCACCCGGCCGGAAGGCCCGCACTCTCCCTTGGCCGGCGACAGCGAGGGTCTCACCCGACGGCGAGAAGGTGAATGCATCGACGATGTCTCCGGACAGGGTGTGACGGTGAACGGGGACCGGGCCTTCGATCTGATAGACATCGAGTTCGGTCGGCCGGCTCCGGACCGCGAACATCGCCGCTTTGCCCCAGCTGATCGCGTCGTCGCCCAGGTAGGAGATCGTTCGACCTCCGAGGTAGCGACCATCGGCCAGCCGCCATACGCCCATTCCACGCCGATCGTTCCGGCCCGTCACGTATTCACCGCACCGGCTCAGGACGCCTGGTTTTTGCATCCGGGGCTCGTCCAGGCTCAATTCCTGATGGTGATGGTCGGCAGACCAGGTGCATATCTTGCCGAACTCATCGAGGGTTCGCAGCCGGCCGTCCCCCAGCCAGACCATTGAACAGATATTCCTCAGGTGGCCGATCGGCAGTCGGACAATGGTGACGTCCGTGCGGAAACCCCACAACGTCAGCACGGATGCGGTGGTCCGGGCCAGCGCGACGGCCGCAGCTGCCACCGCGACGGCGAGCTCTGGATTGTTCGGCTCGATCCGCTGCGCCCAGGCCGCCGCTTGGTCGGCGCTCCGGCCACGATCTGCCGCCGCAGCGGTGCGGGACGTCTCTACGAGCCGGACCACTAATTCCGAGGTGTCCGAGTCGTGGACGACGGCCTCCGCTTGCATCAACGCAGACCCCCGAAGCAGGTCGTCAGCCGCGCCGTCCGCATGCCAGGCCTCGGCGCGGCGTTCCAGGAGGGTGATCCGCCGCAGGGATTCACGGTTCTTCTGGATGGCAGTGATCAGAGCTGGCCACTCGCGGAAGAACGCCTCGTGCGCGAACTCGAAGGCCTCCCCATGTCCGGTGTCGATCATCAGTCGCGCGTCGCTGAACGCGGTCAGGACGCGCCTCGCCTCATCGTTCAGGGTCTGCCGGGACACCTGTCGGCGAACCGGCTGATCGCTCTCGAGCCCGACACCGCGGAGCAGCGCGCTGTCGACGACCTCACGGGGAAGGTGGGCGATCAGCCCTCGGTACACCGCGTCGGCGTGTAGGGCGATCGCTCCGCCGACCCGCCCCGCCGCGTTGTACTGAGCAGTGGTGATGACGTCGCCGTCCGCGTCCTCGTGAAGCTGCTGCAGCAGGTGCGCCAACAGCGGAAGCGCATCCGCCTGATGGGCCGTGGACTCGATGACCATGGTGTTCACCAGCCCGTCGTCGAAGCGGATCCCGGCCGCCTCGGCCGGCCGCTCGATCGCCTCTCGGATGTGCTCGGGGCGAAGTGAGACGACGGGCAGCGCATCGACCGCGGGTAGGTCGGGCTCCGCAGCCGCGCCCGGGTGGAATTCCGGCCGCATCGCGGCCAGCAGATGCAGATCGGGATGGGCCTCCAGAGCCCTGGCCATCAGCCGGAGGAACGGACCGCGTTCGGCCTGGTCGCACCGCGTGTACAGGTCCTCCCACTGGTCGACGACGAGCAGCGTCGGTCCTGTCTCGGGATGGACCAGGGCGAACAAGTAATCCGGGCGGCCGTCCTGAAAGGCCTCGTCCCGCAGACGTCGGGCGGTGTGGTTGCGGTCCCCGCCGGCGTGGCACGCCGCGGCCAGCGCGCCGAACGGGTCGCCGCCGATGCGGATGGGCCCGAAAGACTGCCAGCGTCGGGAAAGGCCCGGCAGGACGCCCGCCCTGATCAGCGAGGACTTGCCGCTCCCGGAAGGCCCGACGAGCATGACGAACCGCTGTCGCGCAGTGGCGCCGGAGCGGTCCAGACGAGTGAGCACAAGACGGGTTTCGGTTTCACGGCCGAAGAAGACCGAGGCCCGACTGGCGTCGAACGGCGCCAGGCCAGGGTACGGGCTGCCCGGATGGGTCCAGGTGGGTTTGCTTCGCTTCCGCCGCCAGTAGTCCCAGCTGATCCAGGCGAGAAGGCAGATCGGGACCCAGATCCACGGATACTGGGTGATCGGCTGTAACGGACCCCACCAGCCGCCCACCTCCGCGGTCAGGATGTTGATCGCGAATCCGAAGAAGACACTGGTCAAGAACGGGACCAGGTCGCTTTGGTATTGGATCCGGCGCCGAGGCATGAGACGAACGTAAATGCGAGGTCAGCCCTCGCGCCAGGCGTCCCTCAGCTCGCGTTTGGTGTCGCGCCACCACTGGCCGAGCTCGGCGGTCCAGTCGCGGAGGTCGTGCCGGAACGTGGTCAGGGCCAGCTGGTAGCGGGGGTCGTCGCGCAGGGCGCCGTGGTCCTCGGCGACGGCCAGCAGCCACTGGGCCGGCACCAGCGCGACCGGGACGATCGTGAGCCACGGGACGGTCGTCACGACGTACGCGCAAAGGAACGCCGCCTGGAGGATCACCGTGAGCAAACCGGCATGCAGGGCCCGGCGGAACAGCGAAGGCGCCAGCCGCAGGCTGCGCCACGGTGTGACGCCGGCCGGGATCAGCAGGCGGGCGGCGAAACCGGCGACGGCCAGCACGGTGGCCGCCGCGAGCAGTCTCGCCGCCCAGCCGTCCAGGAACAGGATCATCACCGTCGGCGGCAGCGACCAGCGGCGGGCGGCGCGCAGCAGGCGGCGGATCGGCCAGACCATCGAGCGCAGGTCCGGCCGGGTCGGGTTGTCCCGGGCGACGTCGCGGAGCAGACGCATCGAGCGACGGACGCGCAGGCGTTCGGCGTCGAGCATCGCCATCAGCCACCGCCCGTAACGGTGTTCCGGATCGATGGCCAGCCCGGCCCGGACCAGTCGGACCGCCTCGTCCCGATCGCCGGCGTCGCGGGCCACGTCGGCCGCTGTGACCAGGGCGTTCGCGGAGTGCGGGGTCAGGGCGAGGCCGCGCCGGGCGGCGTCGCGGGCCTCGGCGTGACGGCCGTCGGCGACGAGCGTCTGGGCCAGGAGCAGCAGCTGGCCCGGATCGAGGCGGACCGCTTGTTCCGCGGCGACGATCGCCTCCTTGAACCGGAGCAGCGCGAGCAGGACGGCCGCGTGCTCGGCGTACGCGTCCGCGGAGTCCGGCGCGGCGACCAGCGCGGCCTCGGACGCGTCCCGGGCCTCGGCGACCTTGGCCTGGCGGCGCAGGGCGTAGGCGAGCAGCGTGAGCAGATCGGCGTCGCCGGGGGCGCCGGCCAGAGCGGTCCGCAGGGTGGTCTCGGCCTGCTCGAAGCGCTCGATGTCGATCAGTGCCTGCGCTTGCCGATAGGCGGACGTCGTCATGGGACGCGATTGTAAGATCGTCCTTGTGCTGACCGGCGACGGCTTTCCCCTGGCGGTTCAGGTCAGTGGCCGCGAGGACGGGCCGGTGCTGCTGCTGATCGCCGGGCAGGCGAACTCGCACGCCTGGTGGACCGGGCTCCGGGAGCCGTTCGAGGACCGGTTCCGCGTCGTCAGTTTCGACTATCGGGGTACGGGCGGAAGCCGCGGCCCGGTCGGCGAATGGTCCACGCCGTGGTTCGCCGAGGACGCCGCCGCCGTGATCCGGTCGGTGGGGGAGCGCGCGGTCGTCTACGGCACGTCGATGGGTGGCCGGGTCGCCCAGTTCCTCGCCGCCCGCCACCCCAGCCTGGTCGAGCGGCTGGTGCTGGCCTGCACGTCACCGGGCGGGCCGAACGCGCACGAGCGTTCGCCCGAGGTGCGCCGCCGCCTGGCCGAGGCGCGGGCCGGCACCCTGCGTGAGCTGTTCTACACCGACGCCTGGGACGGGCACAGCCACCTGTTCGGCGACCCGGCCATGAGCGCCGAGGAGAGCCGCGCCCACCTGCGCGCGAGCAACCGGCACGACGCGTGGGACGTGCTGCCGGGAATCAAGGCGCCGACCCTGGTGCTGCACGGCACGGAGGACCTGATGGTTCCGTCGGCGAACGCGCCGCTGCTGGCCAAGCGCATCCCGGGTGCGGTGATGCATCTGCACGAGGGCGGGCGGCACGGGTTCTTCGACGAGTTCGCCGGCGAGATCCAGCCGGTGATCGAAGATTTTCTTGAAGGAGTGGCATGAGCAGCATCGACCTCGGCGGGAAGACCGTGAACCGGCTCGGGTACGGCGCGATGCGCATCACCGGGCCGGGTATCTGGGGCCCGCCGGCCGACCACGACGAGTCGATCCGGGTGTTGCGGCGCAGCGTGGAGCTCGGCGTGACGTTCATCGACACCGCCGACTCGTACGGGCCGGACGTCTCCGAGGACCTGATCCGTGAGGCCCTGCACGACGGCTCCGGCTACGGCGACGTGGTGATCGCCACCAAGGGCGGCTTCACCCGGCACGGGCCGAACATCTGGGCCGCTCTGGGCCGTCGCGAGTACCTGCGCCAGTGCGTCCTGATGTCGCTGCGCCGCCTCGGCGTCGAGCAGATCGACCTGTGGCAGCTGCACCGGATCGACCCGCGGACGCCGCGCGAGGAGCAGTTCGGCGCCATGAAGGAGTTCCTCGACGAGGGCCTGGTCAAGCAGGTCGGCCTCTCCGAGGTCGGCGTCGAGGACGTGCAGGAGGCGCAGGCCGCGGGCCTTCCGATCGCCTCGGTCCAGAACCGCTACAACCTGGGTGACCGCCGCGCCGAGAAGCTGCTGGACTTCTGCACCGAGCAGGGCATCGCCTTCATCCCGTGGGCGCCGGTCGACGCCGGCAACCTGGCCCGGCCGGGCGGCCCGCTGGAGAAGGTCGCGGCCAACCACCCGGGCGTGACGACGGGGCAGCTCGCCCTGGCCTGGCTGCTGCGCCGCTCGCCGATCGTGGTCCCGATCCCGGGCACGTCCTCGGTCGCCCACCTGGAGGAGAACCAGGCCGCGGCCGCGGTCGAGCTCACCGACGACGAATTCGAGACCCTGGCCCGGGCCGCTTAAAACCGATTTCGCAGTACGGACATAGCCGCGCCCCCGTGGCGGTCTCGGAACAGGCCGCCACGCGGGTCCGGTCAGCGATAGGTGAGCAGGCGCGGATCCGACTCGGTGTGGGTGTGTTCGTTGAACGTCGACAGGGAAAGGCCGGCGCGGCCGGAGATGACCTTGGTGGCGCCGGTGTTGACCGAGACCCGGTTGAAGGACGCCCACAATCGGGCCGGGAATTCCGGGCCGGCCGTGATCAGGGCGGCGGCCATGGCGATCGGGCCACCGGAACTGACGACGAGAATGTCGCGGTGTTCCTTCAACAACGCGGAGACCGACGACAATGCCGTGGCCACGCGGGTGCGGAAAGCGGCGAACGACTCGGCGTACTCGGCGTCGTGGTCGCCCGACGACCAGCGCAGCGTGGCCGCGTCGAAGACCTCCTGGAACGCTCGGTCCGGACGCTCGGACCGGTTGAGTTCGGTCATCATCGCGGTCCGGTCGCGGTACGACGGGCGGTGGATCTCGACGACGTGCTGGAAATCGAACTCGTTCCAGTCGGCGTCCACGACCGGCGGGACCGCGGATCCGAGACCGTCGAGGATTCCGGACAGGGTTTCCTCGTGGCGGCGCATGGTGCCGCGTACGACCAGGGCCGGTTTGATGCCGCGGGCGGCCAGCGACCGGCCCAGGACCAGCGCCTGCTCGTGGCCCAGCGGGGAGAGGGCGTCGTAGTCCTCGGCGCCGAAGGACGCCTGGCCGTGGCGGATCAACAACAGGCGGGCCATGGTCAC
This sequence comes from Actinoplanes sp. HUAS TT8, assembly GCF_051380535.1. Lineage (NCBI taxonomy): Bacteria > Bacillati > Actinomycetota > Actinomycetes > Micromonosporales > Micromonosporaceae > Actinoplanes > Actinoplanes sp. HUAS TT8. Next base: position 2,157,604 of record NZ_CP195646.1, read on the forward strand.
ACCATCTTCCGGACGAGGGACAGCGGCAGAACGCGCATGGCGTAACCGATCGGTGCCCAGGGCCAGGCCGGGACGTACGCTTTCACTTTGCGTTTCTCGATGGCGGACACCATCGCTCGTACGCCGACGTCGGTTTTGACCATGAATTTGGTCTTCTGCCGGACGTGCGAGTTCATTTCCGACGCGATGTAGCCCGGATAGATGACCGAGACGTCGATGCCGGGAATGCGTTCGGAACGGACACCTTCGGCGATGGCCGCCACTCCGGCTTTCGTCGCCGCGTACGTCGTCATCGATTTTCGCATTCCGCGCAGCGCGGACATCGACGAGATCAGGACAAGATGGCCGCGGCTCTGCTTGCGGAAGATCTGCAGGGCGGCCTCGGTCTGCGCGAGGGCGCCGACGAAATTGACCATCGCGGTCTGGCGATTGGCGTCGAAGCGGCCGGTGCCCAGCGGTGCGCCCTTGCCCAGGCCGGCGTTGACGATGACCCGGTCGATGCGGCCGAATTCGTCGGCGAATTCCTGGAAGACGGTGAAGACGGCGTCGTCGTCGGTGACGTCCAGTTCCTTGACGATCACACGCACGTCCGGCAGGGACGCTTGCAGCGATCGGAGGCGGTCGATCCGGCGGGCGCACAGCGCGAGGTCGTAGCCGAGCGCGGCGAACTGCCGGGCCATCTCCTCGCCCAGGCCCGCGCTCGCGCCGGTGATCAGCACCACCCGTCGATCTCCCATGCCGACACCGTAGGGCACCCGGCTCAAGATCTTGCACCTGGAGTGCGATATCGGCGCGCGTAAGGTCGGACGCATGCCGACGATTCCGCAGCTGGCCGGTCTGGACGTGATCGACGACCCGGATGTCCTGGAGGGGCTCAGCCACGACGAAGCGGAGTGGGCGCCCTACGGCAAGGCGCTCGCCGCGGTGCGCCCGCGCACCACCGACGACGTCCGGCGCATCGTCCGAGCCTGCGCCGAGCGACTGATTCCGATCATCCCGCGCGGGGCCGGCACCGGGCTCTCCGGCGGCGCCAACGCGGTCGACGGCGCGATGATCCTCGACCTGTCGAGGATGAACCGGATCGTCGAGATCGACACCGGCAACCTGACCGCGACGGTGCAGCCCGGCGTCGTCAACAACGACCTGAAGGCGGCCGTCGCCGAGCACGGGTTGTGGTATCCGCCGGATCCGGCCAGCGCGCCCTGGTCCACGATCGGCGGCAACGTGTCGACCAACGCCGGTGGCCTGTGCTGCCTGAAATACGGCGTGACCCGTGACTACGTGCTCGGGCTGGAGGCCGTCGTCGGAGGCCCGGCCGGCGACTACGGGACCGTGGTGCGGCTCGGGCGCCGCACGACCAAGGGCGTGAGCGGCTACGACCTGACCGGCCTGTTCACCGGGTCGGAGGGCACCTTCGGGATCATCACCGAGATCACCGTACGGCTGCGGCCCGCGCGCCGGGAGGCCCCGAGAACCGTGGTCGGCGCGTTCGGCAGCGTCGTCGCGGCCGGCGAGGCGGTCGCCGCGGTGACCCGGGCCGGGCTGCTGCCGGCCGCGCTCGAACTGCTCGACCGGGCCACCCTGCGCGCCGTCGAGGAGTGGAAACACCTGGGCATCGAGGCCGACGCGGCCGCGCTGCTGCTGGCCCAGCTGGACACGCCGGGCGACGAGGAGGCGAGCGCGGTGGCCGAGGTGTTCCGCGCGTCCGGGGCGTTGTGGGCCGAGCAGTCGACCGACGAGGCCGAGGCCGAAGCCCTGTTCGCGGCGCGCCGGCTCGCCTATCCCGCGTTCGAACGGCTCGGGCCGGTGTTGACCGAGGACATCTGCGTGCCTCGCTCACGCGTACCGGAAATGTTGTCCTTGATCGAAGAAATCGCCGCGCGGCACGGGACGGCCATCGCCACGATCGCGCACGCCGGCGACGGCAATCTGCATCCGCTGATCATCACGCCGGCCGGCGACGACCAGGGCCGGCGCGCTGCCCAGGCCGCCTTCGAGGAGATCCTGACGGCGGCCATCGGGATGGGCGGCACGGTCACCGGGGAACACGGCGTCGGTCTGCTCAAACGGGACGGCATGCGACAGGAACTCGGCGCCGGGGTGCTGGCCATGCAGGTCGCGATCAAGCAGACTCTTGATCCACTTGACCTTTTCAATCCGGGAAAGGTGATCGGCTGAGCGGAGGCGGGCGTTGGTCTGGAGAAGTTTCTGGCGTGCGGTGGGGTCGATCCCCGGATTCACGCCGGTCGCGAAACGCACCGTCACCGTCGACCGCTGGCTGAGCCGCGTCACCCGGGGCCGCGTCGTCGCGCTCGGCATGGCGCCCGGTCTGCTGCTCACGACCATCGGCCGCAAGAGCGGCCAGGAGCGAAAATCCCCTTTGCAGTACGTCGGTGAAGGTGACGCCTACGTGGTTGTCGGCTCGAACTGGGGCGGACCCAACGCCCCGGCGTGGGTGCACAACCTGCGCGCGAATCCGCGGGCCACGATCACCGTCGGCGGGCGCGACATCCCGGTCGAGGCGCACGAGGCCACGGACGAGGATCGGGAGCGGCTGTGGCAGCTCTTCGTCGCCCAGTGGCCGGGCTACGCCCGCTACCGCGAAGCGGCCGCGCACCGCACGCTGCGGATCTTCCGGCTGGTCCCGATCGGCCGTTGACCTTCGCCCGGCGTTTGACCTTCACCCCGGGCGAAGGTCGAGACTGGGCCGGTGGATGACCTTCTGCCGATCGGTGCGTTCTCGCGCGCGACGCTGATCTCGGCGAACACGTTGCGCGCGTACCACGAGTCCGGGCTGCTGGAACCGGCCGCGGTGGACCGGCGCACCGGCTACCGCGGCTACCGGATCGGGCAACTCGGCGACGCCGCCGTGATCCGGCAGCTGCGGGCGCTGGACCTGCCGCTGGCCGAGATCCGGCGGATCCTCGCGGCCCGCGACCCCGAGGTGACCCGGCGGATCCTCGCCGACCAGCGGCAACGGCTGCTGGACCGGCAGGCGCAGCTGGAACAGATCCTCCGGGTCACCGGCGACCTGCTCGACGACCCGGCGGCGGTGACACCGGCCCGGGTGACCGAGCGGACCGTGGCGCCGGTCGTCGCCTTCACGATCACCCGGGAGGTCGGCGAGGAACAGTTCGCGGCCTTCTTCGACGAGGCGTATCCGCAGCTCATCGCCGCGGCCGGCACCGGGGCGGGCGGGCCCTGCGGGGCGCTGTTCCCGGCCGAGTACCACGACGAGCCCGTGCCGGTCACCGCCTACCTGCCCGCCGCGAGCGGCGACACGGAACTGCCCGGCGGGCGGTTCGCGGTCGCCGAGTTCAGCGGGCCCTACCGGAACATCTCGGCCGGATACCGCGCGCTCGGGGCGTGGCTGGCCGGAACCGGCCTGGCGATCGCCGGACCGGTCCGGGAGACCTACCTGGCCGGGCCCGGGGACGGGATCGCCGAGGAGGACTTCCGCACCGAGATCTGCTGGCCCGTTAACCACCTGGAGAACTGATGCTTTCCCTGGCCCACATCACTTTCGACTGTTCGGACGCGGCTGAACTGGCCGGCTTCTGGGCGCAGGCGCTGCGGCAACCGGTCGACGACGGCGCCAACACGCACTTCGCGACGATCGGGGCGGAGGCGGCCGGTCCGACGTTCATGTTCCTGGCGGTGGGGGAGGCGAAGGCCGCCAAGAACCGCTGCCACCTGGACCTGACCGCCGACGACCGGGACGCCGAGGTCAAACGGCTGGTCGATCTCGGCGCGTCGCTGCAGTCCGAGCACGACGAGTACGGGCACCGCTGGACCGTCCTGCTGGACCCGTCCGGCAACGAGTTCTGCGTGGCCTGATCAGGTCCGGACCCGGCAGTCACGCTCGGCCGAGCCGATCACGGCGAGGCCGGCACCGGCGGCGAGAGTGGTGCCGGGTTCGGGCTCGCCGAGGGCGGCGCCGGTCCGGGCGTCCCAGCGGTACACCAGGTCCGTCTCGCACGACACGAGGATCACCGGGCGGCCGCTACTCGTGTAAGCGGCCACGTCGACGATGCCGGCTGGGCCCTGGACGGGTGGTCCGATCGGCTCGCCCGACCACAGGTCCCACCGGAACACCCGGCCGGCACCGTCGGCGGCGACGAGGAGATGGCCGCCCGGGTAGGGGACCGTGGCCAGGGGAATCCGGTCGGCCTCGACGTGTAGCGGCTCACCGACGGGCACGCCGGTCAGAGCGTCGCGGCGCACGACCAGGCCCCGTTCGTCCGAGGAGATCAGCACCGGGCCCGGCGCCATGATCAGGTTGTGGACGATGCGGTCGTGTCCGGCTCGCGGTCCCAGGTGGCCCGGTGAGTCACCGGTCAGGACGTCCCATCGGCGGACGACGCCGTGCCCGTTCTGAGCCGCGGCGGCCAGCAACCGGCCACGCAGGGCGACCGACCAGTACTGATCCGGTTCGAAGCCGCCCGGATCGGGGAGCGGCTGCCCGGTGTCGATGTCCCATCGGTCGATGCCGTGGTCACCGCAGGCCGCGGCCACCAGCCGCCCGTCGGGCAGCCGGCCCGCGGTCAGGCCGTTGACGCCCGCCGCGGTGTACTCGCTGAGCAGTTCCCCGGTGCGCACGTCCCAGGCCGCGACCGGCCCGTTGCCGGCGGTCGCGGCCACCAGCACGGGCGGCCCGCCGGGGTCGGTCACCAGGGTCATCGGCCACCAGGGCCGCCGAGCCGCACTCCCGATGATCACGTGCGCAGCGTAGTGCTCCGCTAGATCCCGGCGATGGTCTGTGGGGCTCATTCGGCTCGGCTGAGGGCCCGGAGCAGGGCGGTCTGCCCGTGGCGGCGGGCCGCGAGGTGGCTGAGTACGCCGACGACCGTGTCGAAGCAGGCCGGTGGGACCGCCGGAGTTTCCACGCCGATGCTGGTGGCCAAGTCGTCGCCGTGGACGGTCAGTTCCAGCAGCCGGGTGACCAAGTAGTCGTCGAGGGTCAGGGACCAGGGGCCGAACGGCAACTGGATCACGCGATCGGGCGGCTCGGCCGGCAGCCGGCGGCGCAACTCGGCCAGGGCGGTGGCGGCGGCGGTGGCGAGCGCCGGTGCTCCGGCGGTGGCTTCGGCTTCGGCCGTACGTCGGATGTAGGTGTGTACTTCGCTGTCGAGGCCGTCGTCGATCCAGGTCGACCGGGCGAAATGCTCCTGGAGGGAGACGAGTTCGTCGGCGGCCGGGGCGTCCAGGACCGGCCCGACCTGGATGATCTGGCTGACGAGGTGGGCGGTGAGGCCGCCGACCCGCATTTTCGCGAGCGCGCTGGGGGTGTCCCAGCACCGTGCGACGGCCGGGTGGGTCACCAGCGTGGTGGTGATCTCGGCCGATTCTAGGTAGACGTCTCGGACGTTCACGGGCTCAGTGTGGGGACGGCCGGGCCGGGGCTCAATGCGCGCGGTTCCGCTTGGGCGGGTGGCGCGAAACGGCGGCGGCCGCGTACCCCGGTGGAGGGTACGCGGCGCGCGTCGCGGGACGGTCAGCTGGCCAGGAACGATCTGACCTGGGCGAGGGTGACGGTGTCGGTCAGGTAGCCGATGTGGGTCTGGCAGGCGACGTAGTTGTTGGTCGCGCCGCTGAGAACCGTGCTCGTGTACGGGATGATGATCCCGTCGCACGGCGAGTACCACGTTCCGTACTTGGTGCTGCCCGGCGTCTCGTCACCGGCGCTGAGCGTGTTGATGAACGACGAGCCGGGGTACATCTGCTGGCAGGTCACGTAGATCAGGCAGGCACCGGCGTACGTGGTGCCGTGGTTGGCGCCGGCGATCGAGGCCAGGTGCCGGACGTACTGGGCGCCGCCGAGCTGCTTGAGGTACCAGAGGCTGACCAGGCCACCCATCGAGTGGTTGACGATGTCGACCTGGGCCGCGCCGGTCCGGGCCCGGACCTGGTTGACGTAGGTCGCCAGGCCCTGCGCGTTGGTGATGTTGTTCCCGTACGAGTTGTACTCGTAGGCGAACAGTTCGCTGCTGGAGTAGCCACCGGCCCGGAACACCGACATGGCGGTGGTCCAGTTCGACGCGCTGCCGGTGTAGCCGTGCACGAACACCACCGGGGTGCCCGGTGCGGCGGCCGCGGGCAGGGCCGGGCTGAGCGCGAGGGCGGCCAGCAGGGCGGTGATGAGGACGACGAGACGACGCATGAAACCTCCTGAGTTCACGTGGGGGTTTCTGCATCCTCAGTGCAAACTCATCGGCCGCGCATCGGTGAAATCGCCAGCCGTCACCCGGCCGCCGTGATCCGGTCCAGCCACTCGATCAGCAGCCGGCGCTCGGAGTCGCTGAGCGCGTCCAGGTCGGGCGCGAGGGCTCGCAGGGCGACCGCGGTCGCGACCGGGCCGTCCGGAACCCCGGTCGGGGTGTCGGTCAGGATGCGGGCCAGGACGGCATCCATCAACGTCTCGCCCAGCGTGGGATCGCGCTGCTCACGGGGGGTCGCCAGCAGGGTCTGGATCGCGCCGACGCCGGCCGCCTGGATGAGGGCGACCGCGTGCGGCTCCGGGACCCGCAGCCGCCCGGCCGCGGCCAGCCGGTGCACGCGCGCCGCCAGGATCTGCCGTCCCCGGCCGGCGGCCGGTGAACCGGCGACCCGCTCCGGGTCGCTGAGCAGGCGGAACACGGCCGGGTTGGTGAGACCGAACTCGATCTGCCGCAGCCAGCTCGCCCGCAGGTCGTCGAGCGGGTCGACGTCGGCCGCGGTGGCCGCCTCGACCTCGCCCGCCTTGGCCGCGACGAAGGCGGCCATGACGTGCTCGGCGACCGCTTCGAGCAGGCCGTCCTTGTCGCCGAAGAGCCGGTAGATGGTCGGGGCCTGCACGCCGGCCCGCTCGGCCACGCCGCGGGTGGTCACGGCGGCCGGTCCGCTCTCCCGCAGCAGCGAGGCGGCGGCGTCGACGATCGCGGCACGGGTGTCGATCCGATTCACGAACCGACGATAACACCGACTTGTTATCGGTGGTTCCCGGCGCTACGGTGGGACGTGTTTCCAGTGATAACGAGAAAGGCGAACCGATGATAATCGTGACCGGAGCGACCGGCGCCCTCAACGGTGCGACCGTCGACCACCTGCTCGAACGCCTGCCCGCGAGCGAAATCGCGGTCGCCGTCCGGGACACTGCCAAGGCAGAACACTTCGCCGTACGGGGCGTCGAGGTGCGGCGGGGTGACTACGCGGATCCGGAGTCCCTGCCGGCCGCGTTCGCCGGCGCCGACCAGTTGCTGCTGGTCTCCTCGAACGACCCGGCCGCGGACGCCGTCAGCCTGCACCGCACCGCCATCGAGGCCGCCACGGCCGCTGGGGTGAAGCGGATCCTCTACACCAGCCACCAGGCCGCCGCGCCGGACAACCCGTTCGTCCCCGGCCGGCACCACTTCGCGACCGAGCAACTCCTGGAGGAGTCCGGGATCGCCTGGACGTCGCTGCGCAACGGTTTCTACGCGCACAGCCTGCAATGGCTGGCCGGGCCGTGGCGGGAGACCGGCGTGATCGCGGTCCCCGGTGACGGGCCGGTGTCCTGGACCGCACGCGAGGACGCCGCCGAGGCGGCCGCCGCGATCATCGCCTCCGGCGGCGCGTACGACGGGCCGGTGACGATCACCGCGCCCGACGCGCCCACGTTCGCCGAACTCGCGGGCGGGCTGGACGGAGTCCGGGTCCAGGTGCTGGACGAGGACGAGTGGGTGGCCGCGCGGATCGCCGACGGGCAGCCGGAACACATGACCCGGTTCCTGCTCGGCTTCTACCAGGCCGCGCGCGGCGGATTCTTCGCCGGCACCGACCCGCTCCTCGGCAGCCTGCTCGGCCGCGACCCGCGGACCGCGCGGGACGCCCTGCTGGGCTAGTAGATGAATGGCCAGCCTTCATCGTCGTACGCGAGGGAATTGATGCCGAGATAGGAAGAGCCGCCGTCGGCGTAGTAGTGGTAGATCAGCAGGTCGCCGAGGACGGCTTCGTGGCCGGGGCCGTGGATGCTGCCGTGACCGGAAACGATCTCGGTGCCGCCGCCCGCGGTCATCGGGGTGCCGGCGCGGTCGGCGAACGGGCCCTCGGGGGAGTCCGATCGGCCGACCATCGTGCGGTAGGTGCTTGCGGCGCCCTTGCAGCACAGGTCGAACGAGACCCACAGGTAGTAGTAGGAACCGTGCTTGACCAGGTATGGCGCCTCGATCGCGGTGTCGCCGCGGCCGGCCAGGCCGATGATCGAGTCGCCCTGGCGCAGGCCGGTGGCCGGGTCGAGCCGGATCTGCTTGATGCCGGTCCAGAACGAGCCGAACGTCAGCCGCCAGCCGCCGTCATCGACGTACAGATTGGGGTCGATGGCATTGAAATCGTCGGTCGTGGCGCTCTCGACGACCAGGCCGCGGTCGGTCCAGGAGCCGGACTCGCCGGTCGGTGACGTGGCCAGGAAGATCGCCGAGTGGTTGGAGCCGAACGACGAGGCCGAGTAGTAGAGGTAGTACTGCCCGTTGTGGAAGGAGATATCCGGCGCCCAGAGGTCTTTGTTGTCGCCCAGGTACGGCTTCGCCCACGGGGTCCCGGACGGGAAGGCGGCGCCCGCGCCGGCCCAGGTCTCGCGGTCGGCCGACGTCTTGAGCTGGATGTTCTCACCGGTGAAGGCGAGCAGATATCCGCCCGCCGCGGTCTTGACCATGGACGGGTCGTGCGCGTTGGTGTCCCCGAGCACCAGGGCTGGATCCGGATAGACGGCCGGCCGGGTCGGCGTCGCGGCCGAGCAGGCCGACAGTGTGAGGGCGGCGGCGACCAGCGCGATACGGCGGCGGAGGGACATGCCGCACGATGCTAAAGCGTCTTTGCAGCGCTGCAAAGAGGTTCACGGGAACGGCAGGGTGTCGATGTCGGCCAGGACGACCTTGCGGTCCTCGGGGTCGGCGACGGTCTCGGCCAGGGCGAGGGCCTGGCTGCGGGAATCGCGGGCGGCTTCGAGATCACCGGCGACGGCCTGGGCCCGGGCCAGGCCCTCGTGGGCGCTGGCGATCAGCCACGTCTCCGCCCCGGGGCGATCGGCGTAGGCGAGGCAGCGCCGGGCGTGATAGAGCGCCGGCTCGCCCCGGCCGAGCGTGGCGTAGACGCGGGAACACTGCCACTCGCCGATGGCCCGATTCTGATCATCGCCGACGTTCTCCCAGTGGAACCGGGACGCGTGCGCCATGTGGATCATCCGCTCGTCCTCGCCGGGCGTGCGGGACTCCTTCTCGATCAGGGTCCAGGTCTGGTTGAACAGCGTACGGGCCAGTTCGCGCTCGTCGGTGACGTTCGGGGTCGGGGGCTGGGTCAGGGCCATGAGGACTCCTTGTGAGTCGTCGAGGAGATGATCGAGGGAGTGCAGGGCGCGCCGGATCCGGTCGTCACGGGCCTGCAGGGCGGCCCGGTGCCGGGACAGCAGGCGGCGGGCCTCGTCGTCGCCCGCGCCGGTCAGAAGGGCCCGGATCGCATCGAGGGGGACGTCGAGAGCGCGCAGCCGGGCGATGGTCGCGGCCGTCGCGACCTGGTCCTCGGCGTACCACCGGTAACCGTCGGCCGAGACCGCCCGCGGCGCGAACAGGCCCAGGCGGTCGTAGTGCCGCAACGCCTTCGTGCTGAGCCCGGCCCGGCGGGCGACCTCGCCGACCGACAGCATCCCGGTCTCACGCGCTCCCATGCGAGCCAGGCTACGAGCTTGCCGCGCGGCAAGGTCAACAAGAGTTTTAGAAGCGGTCGAACTTCGCTTCCAGGTCGACGGGAGCGGTGGTCGACGCCGACGCCATCGCCGGTGTCGAGTTCTCGTTGTACGAACCCCAGTTGGTGCGCCCCGAGTTCGACGGCCACGAGCTGCGGGCCGGCGCCGATACCGTCCGCCGGTGCGAGCCGCCGACCTGGAAGAAGTCCATCAGCGAGGTCAGCTGCGCGGTCTGTGCGGACATCTGCTGTGCGGTCGCCGCCAGCTCCTCGCTGGACGACGCGGTCTGCTCGGTGACCTTGCCGATCTGCGACATCGCGATGTTGATCTGGCGCACCCCGGTCGACTGCTCCCCGCTGGCGGCGGCGATCTCCTGGACCAGATCCGACGTACGGATGATGTTGGGAATCATCGTCGACAGCAGGTCACCGGCCTTCTCGGCGGTCTGCACGCTGCCCGCGGCCAGTTCGCTGATCTCCTGTGCGGCGATCTGGCTGCGCTCGGCCAGTTTGCCGACCTCGGTGGCGACCACCGCGAAGCCCTTGCCGTGCTCGCCGGCCCGCGCCGCCTCGATCGTCGCGTTCAGGGCCAGCATGTTGGTCTGGAACGCGATGTCGTCGATGATCGCGATCTTGCTGGTGATCTCCTTCATCGCGGCGACGGTCTTCTGCACCGCGTCGCCGCCCTCCTGGGCCTCGGCCGCGGTGTTGGTGGCGATGCCCTCGGTGGCCGCCGCGTTCTCGCTGTTCTGACCGATTCCGGCGGTCATCTGCTCGATGCTGGCGGTGGTCTCCTCGACGCTCGCGGCCTGCTCGGTGGCGGCCTGCGACAGGCTCTGCGAGGCGCCGCTGATCTGCATGGACGCGCTGTTGAGCTGGGAGGCGGACTCGACCACGGTGGAGACGGTCTCGTTGAGCCGGCCCATCGCGCTGTTCAGTGCCTCGCCCATCCGGCCGACCTCGTCGCGTCCGTAGACGGTCACCCGCTGGTCGAGCCGGCCCTGGGCCAGCCCGGTGAGCACGGCGACGGTCTCGTTCAGGGGCCGGGCCAGGGCCCGGGTGATGAACTGGACCACGGTGAACGTGAGCAGCAGCGCCACCACGATCAGGATGATCATCAACATCCGGGCGTTGCCGTACGCGTTCGACGACTGGTCGAGCGACGACTTGGCCGCCGTGTCGTTCTTGGTGATCAGGTTGTCGACCGCGGTGTTTATCGCGTCGGCGATCGGCGTCACCTGGTCGCTGACCACGCTGTTGAACTGGGTGAGGTTGCCGGCCACGGCCAGCGGCCGCAGCTTCTCGGTGAGCACCTTGGTGTAGGCGGTCCAGTTGGACGTGAACGACTCCTGGTCCGGGTCACCCTTGGCGGTGGTCGCGAACGACGTCCACACCTCGTTCATGGTGGTGACCGAGCCGTCCAGCCGGTCCAGGGCGGCGTCCATCGCCGTGCCCTTCCCGGACATCGCCACGTTGCGCAGCGCCAGCCGGACGTCCCGGTAGTCGGCCGCCACCTCGCCCAGCAGCCGCACGTCGTGCAGGTTGCTGTGGTAGAGCTCGGCCAGACGGTCCTGGGTGCGGCTGAGCTGCACCAGCCCGACCACCCCGATGACGATCAGCAGGGCGCAGACGATGCCCGCGAGGCCGCGAAGCTTCCAGGCGATCGGCATATCCCGGACGGCGAAACGGCTGCCTGTTACCGACGACTCTGCCACCGCGCCAGCGTATGCAAACAGACGCCGGACCGATGCGTTTCCCCTGGAAAGCGGGCCGGGGCCGAGGTTGGTCTGATCGAATATTGCGGTGAACACGGTCACCGAGGCGGGACGGTATCTGACCTTCACGCTCAACGGAGAGGCGTACGCGCTCGACATCTTCCACGTGACGGAGATCCTGGAGTACCGCGTGCTGACCGTGGTGCCGATGATGCCGGACTTCATCCGTGGGGTGATCAACCTGCGCGGACGGGCCGTGCCCGTGATCGACCTGGCCATCCGGTTCGGCCGCGGTCGCACCGAGATCCAGCGCCGGACCAGCATCATCATCGTGCACGTGGACGATCCCGGCCTGGCCGAGATCGCCGAGCTGGACGGGGACGAGAAGAGCATCGCCGACGGGCAGGACATCGGTGTGCTGGTCGACTCCGCGTCCAAGGTGGTGACGCTGTCCCCGGAGGACATCGAGCCGGCGCCCGCGTTCGGGGCCGGGATCCGCGCCGACTACATCAGCGGGATGGCCCGGCGCGACACCGACTTCCTGATCCTGCTGGACATCGCGCACGTGCTGTCGATCAGCGACATGGTCCGGCTCAGCGAGATAGCCCAGCGACCGGTCGAGCCGTGAGCGCGCCGGCGGCCTACTCACGGTCGATCAGCCGGGCCGACTTCCAGTACATCACCGGGATCCTGCACGAGCACACCGGCATCCGCCTCGCCGCGGGCAAGGAGGCCCTGGTGGCGAGCCGGCTGGACAAGCGGATCCGGGCGCTCGGGCTGGGCGGGTACTCCGAGTACGTACGGCTGCTGCAGGATCGTGCCGGGGCGGCCGAGCTGCGGCAGATGATCGACCTGCTGACCACCAACGAGACGTTCTTCTTCCGCGAGGAGCAGCACTTCGACTTCCTGCGCCAGGTCGTGCTGCCGGCCCGCCGGGGCGGGCGCACGTTCCGGTTGTGGAGCGCGGCCAGCTCGACCGGGGAGGAGGCCTACACCGCGGCGATGGTCCTGGCCGACACCCTGCCGCCGGGCAGTTGGGAGATCATCGGGACGGACATCTCGACCCGGGTCGTCGAGGGCGCCCGCACCGCGCTCTACCCGATCGCCGCGGCCGAGAAGATCCCGCGCCAGCTGCTGCGCCGCTTCTGCCTCAAGGGCCGCGACGAGTACGAGGGCCTGATGACCATCGGCCGTGAACTGCGCGCCAAGGTGCAGTTCCACTGCCAGAACCTGCAGGAGGATCTCGGCCATCTGGGCCGGTTCGACGTGATCATGCTGCGCAACGTGATGATCTACTTCGACGTCGACACCAAGCGGACGCTGATCGGGCGCTTGCAGGGGATGCTGCACGAGGGCGGTTACCTGATCATCGGCAGCTCGGAGTCGCTCAACGCGATCCCGTCGCGGCTGCGCATGGTCCAGCCGTCGATCTACACCCTGGACGGCGACGGCCGTGCCTGACGTCCACCTGAACCCCGGCGACTACCACTTCGGTGCCGCCGACACCCGCATCCACACGGTGCTCGGCTCCTGCGTCTCGATCACCATGTGGCACGCCGGGCTGCGGATCGGCGGCATGTGCCACTACCTGCTGCCCGGCCCCTGTCCACGCGGAGAACCGCTGAACGCCCGCTACGCCGACGGCGCGGTCCGCCGATTTCTCCGGGACGTGCGCCGATCAAGAACCAGCCCGCCACAGTACGAGGTGAAGATGTTCGGCGGCGGGCAACAGTTTCCGCATCTCACCGTGCCGGCCGCGCTGGACGTCGCCAATCACAACATCGCGGCCGGGATCACGCTGTTGGAAGAACAGAACTTCGCGATTTCCGTACGGGAGTTGGGCGGCACCGGAGCCCGGCGCCTGATCTTCGACCTCGCTACCGGCACGGTCTGGCTGCGCGCAGTGGCGGCGACGGCATGACCGGGCCGATTCGGGTGCTGATCGTGGACGATTCGGCGGTCGTGCGGCAGGTGCTCTCGGCCCGGCTGCGGGAGAACCCGGGCATCGACGTGGCCGGTGCCGTCGCCGATCCGATCTTCGCCATGGAGCACATGAACAAGTCCTGGCCCGACGTCGTCGTGCTGGACCTGGAGATGCCGCGGATGGACGGACTCACCTTCCTCCGCAAGATCATGGAGGTACGGCCGACGCCGGTCGTCATCTGTTCGACGCTGACCCAGAGGGGCGCCGAGAAGTCGATGGAGGCGCTCGCCGCGGGCGCGGTGGCCGTGATCGAGAAGCCGCAGAGCGGCCTGAAGAAGTTCATGGAGACCGACAGCGGCGACATCGTGGCCGCGGTCCGGGCCGCCGCCGCCACCGGCAAGCGCCCCCGGCGGATGACGCCGGCCGCGCCCGCCGCGGTGGCGACCCTGCCGCCGCCGCGGCCGAAGACCCGGGTCAACCTGGTCGCCATCGGCACCTCCACCGGCGGCACGCAGGCCCTGGAGATGGTGCTCACCGCCCTGCACCCTGGGGTGCCGGGTGTGGTCGTCGTCCAGCACATGCCGGAGAAGTTCACCGCCGCGTTCTCGGCGCGCCTGGACACCATGTGCCGGGTCCACGTCCGCGAGGCCCGCGACGGCGACCCGGTGGTGCCCGGCCAGGTCCTGGTCGCTCCGGGCGGACGACATCTCGAGGTGCAGCGGATGGACACCCGCTATCGCGTACGGGTCTTCGACGGCCCGCCGGTCAACCGCCACCGCCCGTCGGTCGACGTGCTGTTCCGCTCGGTCGCCAAGGTCGCCGGCCCGGACGCGCTCGGCGTGATCATGACCGGGATGGGCGACGACGGCGCCCGCGGACTGCTCGAGATGCACAAGGCCGGCGCCTACACGGTGGCGCAGGACGAGGCCACCTGCGTCGTGTACGGCATGCCCCGGGAGGCCGTCGCGCTCGGCGCCGTGGACCGTGAGACGCCCCTCTCCACGATCGCGGAGGTGATCCACCAGCATGGCTAACGTCGTCATCGCGGCGGTCGCGCTGGCCGTCGGGGTCGGAGTCGGCTACGCGCTGCGCAGCCGGCAGGACCCCGCACGGCCGGACACCGCCCTGCCGCCCCCGGAAGGCCGGGCCCAGGACCTGACCCGGTTCGCCGGGGCGGTGACCCCGGTCTGGTCGGCCCAGATCGATTCATCGCGGACCCAGATGGAAACCGCCGTCGGACAGCTCACCGAGACCTTCGCCGGGATCGTCGAGAACCTCGACACGGTGCTGACCTCGTCCACCGGCGTCCTCGACGAGGGTCAGGGCGGGGTCTTCGCCCGCAGCCGGGAACGCCTCGGCGAGGTGGTCGGCACCCTGGACAGCGCGCTCACCGGCAAACGGGAGGCCCTCGCCGAGCTGCACGACCTGCTCAGCCTCAACGAGGAGCTGCGCGAGATGTCCGGCGAGGTCACCCGGATCGCCTCGCAGACCAACCTGCTCGCCCTCAACGCGGCGATCGAGGCCCAGCGCATCGGCTCGGCCGGGGCCGCGTTCGGCGTGGTCGCCTCCGAGGTGCGCCAGCTCGCCGACCGCTCGCAGAACACCAGCGTGCGCATGGTCGAGAAGGTCGACAAGGTGGCCCAGGCGATCTCCACCGTCCTGGCCACCCAGGAGGCCAGCGCCGAGACCGAGGGCACCGCCGTCGCCCACGCGCACGGCGAGGTGCAGGCCGTGCTCGACGACCTGATGGCGATGCTGTCCAAGATGCGCGAGTCCTCGCAGGGTCTGGAGCAGGCCGCCGTCGGCATCCGCGGCGAGATCAGCGAGTCGCTGGTCAACCTGCAGTTCCAGGACCGGGTCAACCAGATGCTGGAGCACCTGCGGGACAACATCGACCGGTTCCCGGAGATCGCGGCGGCCGCCGCCTCCGGTACCGCACCGCTGGACGCGCGGGCCCTGCTCGACGAGCTCGCCGCCCGCTACACGATGGCCGAGGAGCACCAGGCGCACCAGTCCGGCTCGGCCACCAAGGTGAACGATTCCGAGATCACGTTCTTCTGAGGGGGACGACCATGGCCAAGACGATTCTCATCGTGGACGACTCCGCGTCGGTGCGGCAGGTCGTCAGCATCGCCCTGAAAGGCGCCGGCTACGAGGTGATCACCGCCAACGACGGCAAGGACGCGCTCAGCAAGATGACCGGCGGGCGCATCCACCTGATCATCTCCGACGTGAACATGCCGAACATGGACGGGATCACGTTCGTGGCCGAGGCCAAGAAGCTGCCCGCCTACAAGTTCACGCCGATCATCATGCTGACCACCGAGTCCCAGGACGACAAGAAGAAGCAGGCCCAGGCGGCCGGGGCCAAGGCCTGGGTCACCAAGCCGTTCCAGCCCGAGCAGATGCTCAGTGCGGTGTCGAAACTGGTCGCGCCGTGACCGACGTACCGCTGCGGCGGTTCGCCTTCGACGACGAGTTGACCATCGTCACCGCGGCCGAGCATCGCGAGCGGCTGCTGGCCACCCTGGGCGACGGCACCGGCGTACGTCTGGATCTGTCGGGAATTTCTGATCTTGACACGGCCGGGTTGCAGGTTCTGCTCCTGGCGCGCAACGAGGCGGCGCGGCTGGGGTTGCCGGTCGAGTTCACCGAGGCCAGCCCGGCGGTGGCCGAGGTGCTGGAGCTGACGCGTTTGGAGCTGTGATGAGTCTCGACGACGGCATGCGCGAAGCGCTCGACATGTTCGTGACCGAGGCCCGCGACCTGGTCCAGCAGCTGGAGGAGGGGCTGCTGGAGATGGAGGGGCAGCCACCCGGCGGCGACGCGGTCAACGCGATCTTCCGGGCCGCGCACACCATCAAGGGGTCGTCCGGGCTGTTCGGGCTGACCGACCTGGTCTCGTTCACGCACGTGGTCGAGACCGTGCTCGGGTCGGTCCGCGAGGGGCAGCTGCCGGTGACGCCGGGGCTGGTCAGCGCACTGCTGCCGTGCGTCGACCACATCTCGTCGCTGATCGAGGGGATCCCCGAGGGACGCCTGGAACCGGACGGCAATCAGGCCGCGACCGGAGCGCGCCTGCTCGGCGGCCTCGAACCGTATCTGTCCGAGAGCGCCGCACCGGTAGCCGTCGCCGCCGAGGCCGGGCCCGCCGCGGACAGCGCCTGGCACCTCGAACTGCGGTTCGGGCCGGACTGCCTGCGCAACGGCATGGACCCGCTGTCGTTCCTGCGCTACCTGTCGTCGCTCGGCCAGGTCACCGCCGTCGTGACCGATACCGATCGGCTGCCCGAGGCGGCCGAGATGGACCCGGAGACCTGCTACCTGGGCTTCGAGGTGGACCTGACCACCGCCGCGCCCAAGAGCGAGATCGAGGCCGTCTTCGACTTCGTGCGCGAGGACAGCGATATCCGGATCACCCCGGCCGAGAGCAGCCTCGACGCGTACGTCACGGCCATCCGGGCCATGCCGGAGAACGACCGCATCGGCGACGTGCTGGTCACCAGCGGCGCGGTCACCGAGCAGGAGATGGCCGAGGCGCTGCGCGTGCAGCAGGAACGCGCGGTCCGGGAGAAGACCCAGCCGGTGCCGATCGGCGAGATCCTCATCGAGCAGGGCATCGTGCCGCGCGCCATCGTCGACGCCGCCCTGTCCAAGCAGCGCCGCACCACCGAGACCCGCTCCTCGCAGGACACCCGCACCATCCGGGTCGACGCCGGCCGCCTCGACAAACTCATCGACCTGGTCGGCGAACTGGTCATCGCCCAGTCCAGCACCGGGGTGGCCGGCGGCACGGTCAGCGAGGCCCAGAGCGAGGTGATGCGCCTGGTCGACGAGGTCCGGCACAGCGCGCTGTCGCTGCGGATGGTCCCGATCGGCACGACCCTGCGGCGGTTCGAGCGGGTCGTCCGGGACGTCTGCATGGAGCTCGGCAAAGAGGTGTCGCTGGTCATCACCGGCGGGGACACCGAGATGGACAAGGCCCTGGTCGAGCGGATCAGCGATCCGCTGCTTCATCTCGTACGCAATAGTCTTGATCATGGAATTGAGCAGGCGGCCGAACGACGCCGGCACGGCAAGTCGGCGCAGGGGACGCTGCGGCTGAACGCCTATCACGACGCCGGCAACATCGTGATCGAGGTGACCGACGACGGGCGTGGCCTGGACCGGGACCGGATCCTGGCCAAGGCGGTCGAGCGGGAACTGATCGCGCCGGACGCCGTCCTGACCGACCCCGAGGTCTACAACCTGATCTTCGAGCCGGGCTTCTCGACCGCCGCGACCGTCTCCAACCTGTCCGGGCGCGGCGTCGGCATGGACGTGGTCAAACGCAACGTCGGCGCGCTGCGCGGCAGCATCGAGGTCGAGACGACCCGGGGGATCGGCACCACCATCCGGATCCGGCTGCCGCTGACTCTGGCCATCATCGACGGCTTCCTGGTCGGGGTCGGGCCGTCCTCGTTCATCGTGCCGCTGGACCGGGTCACCGAATGCGTCGAACTGCCGCCCGGGCAGCTCGGCCGCGAGTGCATGAACCTGCGCGGGGAGGTGCTGCCGTTCATCCGGCTGCGGCAGCTGTTCCACATCCCCGGGGCCGAGGCTCGGCGGCAGAGCGTGGTCATCGTCGAACAGTCCGGGCAGCGCACCGGACTGGTGGTGGACAACCTGCTGGGCGAACTGCAGACGGTGATCAAACCGCTCGGGGTGCTGTTCAGCCGGGTCAAGTGCATCAGCGGATCGACGATCCTGGGGAACGGGGAGATCGCGCTGATCCTCGACGTGGGGCCGCTGATCGCCGACCACTCCGATCGTGAGGTGGCCCTCCTGGGGGTGTGAACCAGGGGGTCGCCCAGTATCCATGACGGGGGACCGCGGGCCCGGCGGGTGTGAGTCTGGTGGCACGGACCGACCACGTAGGAGGCTCACATGTTCGCCAACAGCTCCCGCCGCCAGTTCCTCGTCACCACCGGTACCGCCGCCGTGGCCGCCGGGATCGCGCCGGTCATCGGGTCCGGCCCGGCCGCCGCCAGTCCCCGCTTCGGGCAGATCCGAAATATCCAGGCCGGTGTGCTGAATACGGGATATGTCGAGCTCGGCCCGTCGCACGGCGAACCGGTCGTGCTCATGCACGGCTTCCCGTACGACATCCACAGCTTCGAGGAGGTCGCCCCGCTGCTCGCCGCCCGGGGCCACCGCGTGATCGTCCCCTACTTCCGCGGCCACGGCGCGACCACGTTCCTGTCCGCGTCCACCCCGCGCAACGTCGACCAGGCCGCGTTCGCGCTGGACATCATCGCCCTGATGGACGCGCTCAAGATCCCGCGGGCGATCCTGGCCGGCTTCGACTGGGGCTCCCGGACCGGGGACATCATCGCCGCGCTCTGGCCCGAGCGGGTCAAGGCGCTCGTCTCGGTCACCGGTTACCTGATCACCAACCTGGCGATGAACCGGACACCGACCCTGCCGGCCAACGAGAACGCCTGGTGGTACCAGTACTACTTCGCCACCGACCGGGGTGCGGCGGGTCTGACCACGTACCGGAAGGAGATGGGGGATTTCATCTGGAAATTCAACTCTCCGACGTGGAAGTACTCGGAAGCCACCTATGCGCGGACGTCGGCGGCGTTCTTCAACGACGACTGGGTGTCCATCGTGATCGGCAACTACCGGTGGCGGCAGAGCCTGCTGCCGGCCGAGCCGGAGTACGCCGATCTGGAGGCCACGCTGCAGAGCGCGCCGAAGATCGCCGTGCCGACGATCACCATCGACGGCCGGTACGACCCGTTCACCCCGGCCGGGGACGGCAGCGCCTACCGCGCCCAGTTCACCGGCAAGTACGACCACCGGGTGTTCGACGTCGGCCACAACGTCCCGCAGGAGGCCCCGCACGACTTCGCCCGCGCGGTCATCGACGCCGGCCGCCTCTGATCATCCGCCGGCCGCGTCGTCACGGGTGAGGTCGGCGCGGCCGGTGCCGCGAGTTACGGAGACCTGCGGACGCGCGGCCGGTGCCGCGGGTTGCGGAGACCTGCGGACGCGCGGCGGCAAGCCGACCCGCCGGCCCCGCCGACCGGCCTCAGCCGTGGTCCTCCCAGTCCGGGGCGCCGAAGCGGGCCTCGCTGACCACGGTGTCGCCGGCCCGGGCGGCCCGCAGATACAGGTTGAGGTCGCCCACGCCGGTGTCGCCGTTGCAGCCGATGCGCAGCTCGAGGTCATGATCGATGGCGTGTCGCGTCAGGAACGCGTCCAGGGCGGAGACCCGACCCCCGATCAACGGCATTTCGGCGTACGAGATCTGGGGCCCCGTGCGCCCGCGGACGGTGACCGCCCCGAGCGTCGGGACGCCCCAGGTTTGCCAGTAGTGGGCGACGACGCCGGCCCGGTCGAACCGCTCCTCCTGCACCGTCCACTGGCCGGGCTCCTCGAGGATCGGCCACGGGTGGTGCCCGCGCCGGCCGGCCGGTGACTCGCCGTCCAACGCGGCCGATACCTGCACCGGGCTCATCCCGAAGTGCAGCGGCCCGACCCGTTTCAGCGGCTCCCAGTCCCACCGGGGCCGGTCCGCGTCGGGTGTGACCGGCCACGCGCCCGGGTTCGGCTCCAGGTCGTCGATGTTGCGCCACATCACCACCGGCGCGGCGTGGTAGGGATCCGCGGCCGACTCCGGACCGACCAGAAGGGCGTGGGTGATCACGGCGTCGCGCCGTTCGACCTGACCGGTGGGGGAGTGCGCCCATTCCTGCGTGGTGCCCATCGACAGGCCCCAGGCCGGCGCCTCGGGGTCGCCGCTCCAGTTCCGGGGCAGCTCGGCCCCGGCCAGCGCATGCAGGTCGGCGCGCACCTCGGACGGGACCCGGGCGATCAGCTCGACGTCGCCCAGCCGCAGCAGCGGGCCGTTCATCGCCTCGACCCGCACCCCGGCCAGGCCGGCCCGCGTGTAGAACGCGACGATGCCCTGCTCGTGGTAGTGCTCCCAGCGGTGCTCGTCGCCCTGGGAGCCGGAGGCACGCTCGTCGAGCACGGCCTCGACCTGGGCCGGGCTCATCCCGAAGCGCAGCGGGCCGACCGCCACGAGCGGGTCGAGCGTCCACTGTTCACGCTCGCCGGGTTGCCGCTTCCACCAGTACATCGCGCGTTCCTCCTCGATCTGCGAGCGAGGTTAGAGCAGCGGTACGACAGAAACGCGGGCGCCGATCAGGTCCAGGGCCGTCTGGCGGCGACCGCCATCGACGTGGCGCAACCGTCGGGGCCGGCGTCGTCCAACAGGTTCTCCGCGTCGGCCGGACGGCCCCCATCGCCCAGGCCCCGCGTGCGGTCCGGGCGGTCAGTGATAGTCGAGGTGAGCGACCGCGACGACGCGACCGGCGCGGATCGTGACCAGGGCGGCCCACGGGTCGAACTCGTCGCCCATCACCGAGAACACGGCGCGGCTGACCCCGCACTTGCCCGCGTGGGTCTCCGGGTCCAGGCAGGAGGCCGGCAGATTGCGGTAGTCGAAGTACTTCACGCCGGCCGCGACCGGCAGGGCCACCCGCACGCCGCTGTACACCGGCACGGTCGTCTTCGCGCACTTGGGTGACGTGCTCGCCACCGCGTACCGCCGGCAGTACTCGGCGCCGGTCACATACTCGGCCTGCTCCACGATGGCCTGCTGGTGTGCCTCGTAGAGCAGCCACACCCCGGCGGTGAGCTGCGCGTCCCCGGTCGCGAAGGCCGGCGCCGGCGGGACGGCCGGATCGGTGCCGGAGCGCAGCCGCAGGTCGGTGAACGTCACCTTCGCGCGCCCGTCGCCGCTCGGCTCGGCGCCGAGCAGCACCCGTCCGCTGAGCAGGTTGCTCTCGGTCAGCTCGCCCTCCAGGACCGGCGTGTCGTCGACCGACACCTTCGCCCCGCGGTCGGTGGTGACGACCAGGATGCTGTGCGGGGACCCGACCGAGGTGGGCCGTCGGGCCGTGGCGATCGGGTCGCCGACGGCGGCGACCGTGCTGGTCAGGCGGACCTCGTCGGCGCAGACCGACACCTGGTAGCCGCTGGTGACGTAGTCGGCCTCGCCCTCGTCCGCGGTCGCCCGGAACCGGATCGTCGCGCACGAGCGGGCATCGGCCAGCGTCGCCCGCACGCCGATGTTCTGGCTCGGCGGGAACACCAGATGGGCGTACTCGCCGCACATCATCGTCTGGCCGTCCTTCGCGGTGACGACCAGGCCTTTCTTGACCGCGCAGGCGCCCGCGTCGCCGGTCTGCACGCCGAAGGCGGCATCCGTCGACAACGGATCGAAAAACGTCGGTCCAGCAGGCGATTCACTCGCGGTGGCGGCCGGGCCGGGCTGGGCCGCTTGCGACGTACGGTCATCAGCCGCCCCGCCGTCGTCCCGGAGCCCGATGCCGGCCGCGACCCCGGCGGCCACCACCAGCGCCCCGGCCGCGATCACGGCCACCCTCCGGCGCCCGCGTGGCCGTTGGTGCTCACCGGTCCGGTAGCGGCCGGACTGCTGCGCCGCCTCGGCCTCGCGCCGCAGCTCGGGCGGGAGCGGGGGAGCGCTGGGGGCCCCGGAGACCAGCAGGCGGTCCAGCAGCTCGGGCGCGGTCGGCCGGTTCTGCGGTTCCTTCTCCAGGGCCGCGCCGACGAGTTCGGCCAGGTAGGGCGGCAGGTCGCCGACGCGCGGCGGCTGGGTCAGGATCCGTGCCGCGGTCACCGCCGGGGTGTCGCCGCCGAACGGGGTGCGGCTGGTGCCCGCGTACGTGACCACGGCGCCCCACGCGAACACGTCCACCGCGGGCGTGATCAGCCGGTCGGTCTCCGGGTCGAGGCGCTCGGGAGCCATGTAGGCCAGCGTCCCGATGACCTCTTCGGCCCGGGTGTGGAAGCTGGTCGGCTCCAGCGGCCGGGCGATCCCGAAGTCGATCACCTTGGGGATGCCGAGCGCGAACAGCACGTTGCGCGGCTTCAGATCCCGGTGGATCACCCCGACGCCGTGGATCGCGGCCAGCGCGGATGCCACCCCGACGGCCACCCCGTGCAGGCTGCCGCCGCCGAGCGGCCCGCCCTCGGCGACGACCTCGTTCAGGCTGGGGCCGTCCACGTACTCGACCACCAGGTACGGCGTCTCGTGGTCGGGGTCGGCGTCGAGCACCTCGGCCGTGCAGAACGGCGGCACCTGCCGGGCCCGGTTGACCTCGCTGCGGAATCGCGCCCGGAACTGCTGGTCATGCGCATACTCAGGCCGGATGACCTTGACCGCGACGGGGCGCCCGTCCGGGGCCTCGGCCAGGTAGACGGCGCCCATGCCGCCCTCGCCGAGCCGGGAGAGCAGCCGGTACTTCCCGATGAACTCCGGGTCGGCCGGACGCAGGCGATCTACCACGGGTGATGAACCTACCGGTGACGCCCGCCCGGGTCACATCCTGCGGGCGTGACGGTCGTCGCCGTCACCTTCCTGCTGTTTCAACCTCTTGGTTGACAGTGGGTGTATGTTTCAACTGGAAGGTTGAAAGATTCACTGATGGCTTCGCCGATTCCTAGGAGAACGTCGATGGCACTGTCCGACCAGCCGGCCGAACGGCACCGGCAGATCAGCCGCGGATTCACCGAGCGGGT
This sequence comes from Actinoplanes sp. HUAS TT8, assembly GCF_051380535.1. Lineage (NCBI taxonomy): Bacteria > Bacillati > Actinomycetota > Actinomycetes > Micromonosporales > Micromonosporaceae > Actinoplanes > Actinoplanes sp. HUAS TT8. The sequence continues at coordinate 2,180,533 of NZ_CP195646.1, forward strand.
CCAGGGCGCCCGATCCTGGGACACGCCGGCGCCGGTCGCCGGGTGGGACGCCCGCGACGTCGTGCGCCACCTGGTCGAATGGCTGCCGCCGTTCCTGGCCGGCGGCTCCGACGTCCGCCTGCCGGCCGTCCCGTCGGTCGACGACGACCCGGTGGCCGCGTGGCAGGCCCACCAGGAGGCGGTGCAGGCGCTGCTCGACGACCCGGCGACCGCCGGACGCGTCCTGTCCAACCCGCACATCGGCGACGTGCCGCTGGACCGGGCGATCGACCAGTTCTATACGACCGACGTGTTCATGCACACGTGGGACCTGTCCCGGGCCACCGGCCAGGACGACCGGCTCGACCCGGAGCTCTGCGCGCAACTGGTGGCCGGGATGGAGCCGATGGAGGAGATCATCCGCTCGTCCGGCCAGTTCGGCCCGCGCGTCCCGGTCAAACCCGACGCCGACGCCCAGACCCGGATGCTCGGCTTCATCGGCCGCGACCCCGAATGGGCCCCCTGAGCGTCAGAACCTGGCGAAGCGGGCGCCGCCGTCGATCTGCAGGACGGTGCCGGTCATCGACGGGTTGGTGGCGGCCAGGACGACGGCTTCGGCGATCTCGTCGGCGGTGGAGATGTGGCCGACCGGGAGGGCTTTCGCGGCGGCGTCGAACCAGGCGGTGCGATCCTGTTCGGACAGGCCGTTCCACCAGGGGGTGTCGATCAGGCCGGGTGAGACGGCGTTGATCCGGTGCGGGGCGAGTTCGGCCGCGAGTGGGCGGACCAGGGCTTCGACGGCGGCGTTGAGCGAGGCCAGGCCGGCCGTTCCGGGCATGGCGGCGTGGGCGCTGATCGCACCGACCAGGGTGATCGAGGCGCGCTCGGCCAGGTGCGGCAGGACGCTCTGCAGGACGGTCAGGGTCGGCCAGTACTTGGCCTCGAATGCTCGGCGCAGCGACGTCAGGTCGAGGTCGGCGAACGGGCCGGAACCCTCGGCGCCGGAGAGTGTGACGACGACGGCGTCCAGCGGCGCCAGGGCGGCGGCGAGCGCGGCCACGGCCGCGGCGTCGTTGCCGTCGACCTGATGGGCCGTCAACTCGGAAGCACCGTCCCGGTGGGCCGTCAATTCGGAAGCGTCGTCCCGGTGGGCTGTCGACGAGGAGGCGTCGTCCCGGTGGGCTGCCGGTTCCGGAGTGTTGAGTTTGGTGATGTCGCGGCTGGCGACGTGGACCGTGGCGCCGGTGGCGGCCAGCCGGCGGGCGGTGGCCAGGCCGACGCCCGAGGTGCCGCCGACGACGAGGATGCGGTTCGACATGATGCAAACTCCCGTGAAACGAGACGGTTCGGTTCGTAAGTCAACGTAACCCATCTCCGGGCGACTTTCAAACCGCACCGTCTCGTATCGAAAGTGCGGTAGCATCGGCGCGTGGAGCGCAGAACAGGACGGCCACGCAGCCAGGAGAGCCGGGACGCCATCCTGCTGGCCGCCACCGAACTGGTCGTCGAGCAGGGCTACGCGGCGGCCTCGATCGAGAAGATCGCGCAGCGGGCCGGCGTCGGCAAGCAGACGATCTACCGCGGCTGGCCGTCCAAGGGCGACGTGCTCATGGAGGCCCTGGCCCGCAAGGCCGACATGTACATCCCGGTCCCCGACGAGGGCAGCTGGGCCGGCGACCTGCGGCGCATGCTCGACGACAGCTACGCGCTGGCCCGTGCGCCGCAGATCGCCGAGCTGCTGCGGGCCCTGATGGTCGAGGCGCAGCTGGACCGGGTCTTCGGCGAGCGGTTCCGGGCCGAGTTCCTGCAGCGGCGCCGCGCCGCCCTCGGCGTCCTGGTCGACCGGGCCCGCGGGCGCGGTGACCTGCCCGCCACCGTGACCGCCGACGTGGCCGCCGACGTCGTCTACGGCGTGCTCTGGTACCGGCTGATGGCGATGCCCGGCCCGTTCGACGACGCGCTCGCCGAAAGCCTGGTCGCCCTGCTCACCGCCGGGGCTGAGGGCGGGCCTACGGCCGTACGGCGAACAGCTCTTGACTCTTGGTCGGCCGACCGGTGGGGACCAGCCACTTCGGACTGAATCTGACCTTGCCGTTTCCGCAGGGTGTTGCCGCGTGGGTGGCCGATAACGTCATCGCGGCGGCAGCCTGACGCCGTTACCATCGGGCGCCATGACGCCAGTGAGCGAAGCGGTACGGCGGGGTGACCTCGACTGGCTGTCGGCCCGTCTCGGGGCTTCGGACTACACGCCGGAGGTCCTGGCGCTCCTGCTTCACCACGACGATCCGCGGTTGCGGCATCTGGGGCTGGAGCACCTCGGTGAGCACGCCGAGCTGCTTCCCCGGACGCTGGACGGCCCGCCGGAGACGGCGCTTCTGCTGGCCCGGCTCTATCAACGGCTGCGGCCGGATCGGTCTCGCCCACAGTGGCGGGCTGCGGAACTGCCGGCTTCCGTGCGGATCGCCTGGTTGCGGGCCGAGATCGTCAACGAGCCGGCGACCGTGCGGGGCGAACCGGCCGGGGAACTGCTCTATCAGGCCGTAGCCGGGATCACCGCGGCCGACGCGGCTCGGCCCGAGGACCTGGTCCGGGAGTTGGCGCGCAGCGGTGACCCGATGCTTCGGGATGCGGCGCTGCGGTTGGTCCGGGAGGCCCTGCACGGAGCGCTGCTGGCGCCGGGTCGGGCGCGGGAGCACGTGCTCGGCCTGCTCGACCGCCCGGCGGCCCTGCGGGAACTCGCCGAGCCCTGGGCGGCTCTGACCCCGGTTCCGGGGGAGCGGTTGCGCCCGTTCCTGACGTCCGCATCTGTGGATGACGCGATCCCGGTCGCCGCCCGTCATGGGCACGCTGATCTGCTGCGAGAGGTGGTCGCGGACGAGGCGCGGCCGCCGCGATCACGGCAGGCGGCGTTGCGGGCGCTGGGCGATCTGGCCGGGCGGGAGGAGATCGGCGCGATCACGGCGATCGCGAACGCCGACCCGCTGCTGTTCGGCCGGGCCGCCGTCGACTGCCTGCGGGCGATGCATCGGCGTGGTCAGCTTCCCGGTGACGGCGATGCGGCCGGCATCGTGGAGTTGGCGCTGGCCGATCACACCATCGCGGCCGGTGCGGTCGCGACGATCCTGTTCACCGGCCGGCATGAGGCGTTCCGGGCGCTGATCGCCGCGGACGCGGATGATCCGGGGTGGCCGCGGCGGCTCGCGCTGCTGATCGGCCTGGCCCGGCAGGGCGGCGGTGACCTCGCGGTGGGTGCGGCCGTCACCGAGGTGCTGGTCCGGGCGTCGCGTCCGGAGCCGTTCCTGGCCGCGATCCGTGAACTGCGCCATCAGCCGGCCGAGGCCGCGGTCCTGGACGTGCTGCCGCGGTCGCCGGCGGCGGCGTTGGACGCGCTGGAGGCGATCGGCGGCTCACCGACCGTGGCCGCGCTGGAGGAGGGCCTGGGCCCCGAGGCCATCGCGCCTCACCTGCGGCCCGTACGTCATCGGGCTCTTGAATTGCTGTGGCATCTCACCGAGGATCCCGATCGGCGGCGCGCGATCCTGGCCCGGCTCGACCCGCGCGATGTCCCGCCTCGGATCCGGACCGACCTCGGTGGGGCCGACCGCGCGGAACTCGCCCTGCTCAGCGCCGGCGCCGACCCCGACGATCCGGCGGGGACGCTGATCCGGCTGGCCCGCAACGGCGACTCCGCAACGGTGCCGATCATCGCCGACATCCTGCTGCGCATCGTGGCCGAACTCGCGGCGCCGCCCGAGCCCGGCGACGATCCGGCCGAGCCTTTCGTGCCCGGCGAGGTCGTGGCCGCGGTGCATGCTCTCGGCGCCCGCCTGCACGACCGCGGCAAGCTTCGTCCGTTCTGCCTGCGCGAGGCCGGCCGCGCCGACGAGGCCGGCCACGCGCTGGTCGCCACCGTCGCACTGGATCTGCTCGATCGGCCCGGGCTGTCCAGCGGTGAGCAGGCCATTCTGCTCGCCCTGCTGCACGACGCCCCCTACCCGGGCACCCGGGCCAGGGTGCACCGCCTGCTCCGGCACCGCGACCGCCACGTCCGCAAGCATGTCATCGCCCTGCTCGCCGGTGACGATGCCGAGGCGCTGTCGGCGAGCCTGATCGCGCTGACCACCGCTCAGGACCCGCAGACCGTGCGCCCGGCGCTGCTCGCGCTCGGCGAGATCCGGGCCCGCTGGGCCGCCCCGGCGATCGCGGCCGGTCTCGACCACCCGGTGATGAACGTGAAGAAGACCGCCGCCGCGGCCCTGGTCCGGGCCGGGACCCCCGCGGTCGTGCCCGCGCTGCTCTCGTGGCTCGGCCGCCACGACAATCCGGGCCTGCGGGCCACCCTGATCGAGGCGCTCCAGGCGATCCTGGGCCACGCCTACGCGGCCACCGTCCTGGCCGCGGCCGAGCAGGCCGGCGACGACCGCACCCGCGAACTGCTCCTCGACGACCTCCACCGGCAGTTGCCCGCCCGCGCGGTCGAAGCCCTGGTCGAGCAGGGTTCCCCGATCGCCCCGATCCTCCAGCGGCTGACCGCGCGGAGATCCGTGACAGCGTCGGCCCCGGGAACGACCACCGACAGCCGGGACCTCGACGTCGACACGCTGGCGCTCGACGGCTGGGACTCCGGGGCCGCCCGCCGCATCGTCGACCGGCCCGAGCCGCCGAGCGCCGAACAGCTCGCCCGGCTGCGACCGTTGCTGGCCGACTGGCTCCGGCTGGCCGGGTCCGACCCGCACATCCGCCCGGCCGTTCTGCGTCTCACCCTGCGGATCTGCCCCGCTCCCTGGTCACCGGCCGAGGTCGAGTCCTTCGCCCGGGCCGCCGCCACCCTGATCGACGGCCTGGCCGACGACCGCGACGAACTCTTCGGCGTGCTCGACGCGGTCGTGCCCACCATGAACGCGGCCCAGGCCCTCGACATCGCTTCCCGGATCCGCGCGCTCGCCCCGGCTCCGGCCGGGCGCCGATCGCCGCTGGCGCTGCTTCGCCGATGCGGAGCAATTCTTTCCCGTACGGACGTGGATCACGCGCTGGCCTCGGCCTCCCTGGGACCCGACCCGTGGCCGGCCGAGAGCGCCCGGCTGCGCGAGGCGTTCGCGCCCGGACCGGACCACGACGCGGAGTGGCGGCGCATGCTTGAGAGTGCGGTGCTCACGCCGTACACAATCGGGAATTTGCGGTTGAGAAATGACGACACGGTGTCGTCGCGGGCGAAGCTCAACGCGCTGATCGACGTCTTCCCGTCGGCCGGTCCCGAGGCGCGCGCCGCCGTGCTCGACTGGATGGAGTCGCTGCAGCCGATCGACGCACCACGATGGACCCTCGCCGAGAACGCAGGTCCACCTGCGGCTCCGGCCCGGATCCCGCACGACGGCGATCTGGACCAGCCAAGGTCAAAGGCTTTGCGCGTACGTCTTCTGGCCCTTCTCGACGCCCCGGAAGCCACCCGCCGTGACGCCGCCGCAGCCGCCCTGCGCGACTGGCCAGAACCGGACACCCGGCGGGCCGTGCTCCGCGCGTTCCTGCACGGGCGGGCCGACGTGGCACTCACCCCCGATCTCGCCGCCGCCCTGACCGAGGTCGACGAGAACGCCGTTCCCGAGCGGGTGGCTCGCGTGGCGTCGCACCTGGATCCGTCGGGTCTGGAGCGGCTGATCCCGCAGTTGTTGTCGTGGTGGGAGCACGGCGACCCGGCCACCCGGGCGGCGGCCGGACGCGCCCTGCGGAAGGTTCCGGCGGATCACCTCGCCGACAAGCTGCGGGAACGCCTCGCCGCCGGCAACTGGGGTTTCCTCGACCTGTTGGCTCGGCGGCCCCTGTTGCGTACGCCGGCCCTGGACGAGATCTCCCGTCAGCTGCGCGATCCGCTCCTGCTCGTGGACGGCCCGCTCCGCAGTGCCGGTGCCGCCGCCGACGACGCGGCCTCCCTGGCGGCGCTGCGTGAACGACCGCAGCCCGCGTCCGGCCCGGACGGCCCGTCCCGGCCGGAGCTGATCGACCTGATCCGTAACGGTCAGCCGGGTCAGATCCGGCGCGCGCTCACCGAGCTCGCCGAGACCGGCGACCCCGAGCTGGAGAAGTTGCTGGCCGAGCTGCTGCACCACCCCGAGTCCCGGGTGCGGGTGCACGCGCACCGCATCGGTCGCCGGGTTCTCGACCGCGCCACCTACCTGGATTACACACTGGTGCTGCTCGACGACCCCGAACCCGGCGTGATCAGGTCGGCGGTCGCCACCGTCAGCCACGCCGGGCACCGGCCCGCGATCCCGGCCGTCGTCGGCCTGCTCGCGCACGGCCGGGCCACGGTCCGGCAGGTCGCGGCCGACGGGCTCGTCCGATTCGGGCCGGCGGCGGTCCCCGCGCTCACCCGCGCGGCCGCCCACGCCCGCCCGGACCGGCGGCAGCGGTACACCGACGTGCTCGAACGGATCGACCGAGCTTGATTCATTGACGGTTCAGTGTTTCTCCACAGCCGGCCACCAGCATCAGGGGTGTCTTCGTCGTCACGAACCTCGGGCTGGGAGTCCACCATGGTGAAACCTACGATCGTCCTCGTGCACGGCGCCTGGGCCGACGCGTCGAGCTGGAACGGGGTCGCGTCGCGGCTGCGTGAGCAGGGCTTCGACGTGCTGGTGCCGCCGAACCCGCTGCGCGGGGTGGCCTCCGACGCGGCGTACCTGTCGTCGTTCCTCACCCAGCGGACCAGCGGGCCGGTCGTGCTGGCCGGCCACTCGTACGGCGGTGTCGTCATCGGCAACGCCGCCGGTGGTGACGTGCGGGCCCTGGTCTACGTGAACGCGTTCATCCCGGCCGAGGGCGAGAGCATCTTCCAGATCCTCGGCGGCTCGGGGTCGGCGCTCGACGTCCCGGACCCGACCACCGTTCTGGACGTCGTCGGCTACCCGGGCGCCCCCGAGGGTGACGCCGAGGCCTTCCTCAAGCCGGACACCGTGTACCGGCTGTTCGCGCAGGACCTCCCCGAGTCCGACGGCTGGCTCGTGCTGGCCGGCCAGCGGCCGATCACGCTGAGCGCCAACGCCGCGCCGACCGAGGCCACCGCGTGGCGGACGCTGCCCAGCTGGGCCGTCATCGGCACCGACGACCTGGTCATCCCCGAGGCGACCCAGCGGTCCATGGCCGAGCGGGCCGGGGCGAAGATCTCCGAGGTCGCGGCCTCCCACCTGTCGATGGTGTCGCACCCGGAGGTGACGGTCGAGGCGATCCTGGCGGCGGCCGCGCACGTCGCCGGATGATGCGGCGCCGGAGAACACAGGTGCGTTTAACCCGTCTCGTCGTCGCCGGGGTGGCCGGCCTGGTCACCACCGTGCTGGCGGCCTGCGGCGACAGCCCGCCCACGCCGGCCGCCGCCGCTTCCTCGCCGGCCGCCCCGCCGTCCGTTCCGGCCGCGTCGCCGACCACGGCAGCGACCACCGCACCGGCGACCACCTCGCCGACCCGCAGACCGACCACGACCCCGGCCACCACCACGACCGGATCCAAGCCGGGGACCGTGTCGGACGTGTCCGCGCTCAAGGCGGTCGGCATCGACATCGACACCAGCGTGATCCTCGACGTCGCCGACGACGGCGTGGACCGGTTCCTGCAGGTCGGCAGGGGTGGCGTCGTCGACTTCACCGGCACCACGAGGACCGACTCCACGATGATGGCGCTGCGGGCGGCCGAGGTGAAGGCGGCCGGCCGGGTGGTCATCAAGCCGCCGTTCTGGAACGAGGACCTGGGTGCCGGCTCCTGCGTGGCCGACACGTCCGGCGCCGCGCTGAAACTGGAGACGTGCCGGCCGGGGAAGGCCTCGCAGACCTGGCAGGTGATCCCGGCCGGGGACTCCGGCCAGTTCGAGCTCAAGGGCGCCTACGGCATCCTCAGCATCGACAACGGCAAGCTCACGACCGGTTCGGGTGGCCGCACGGGCCTGCAGACCCTCGACTTCGCGAGCTGACCGATCGGCCCGCGACCGGAAGCGGTCGCGGGCCCGCCATTCACCCCGCGGCCGGGGCCATGTGGGTGTGGGCCCACTCGTCGAAGGACGTGACCGGGATGCCGAGCGCCCGGGCGAACTCCGGCCGGGCCGGCTGGCCGGCCACGTTCATCAGCTCCATGGGCAGGCCCGCGTAGGCCGGCATGCCCGCGGCCAGGGCCTGCGCCTCGGTCATGTCCGGGGCGGTGAGCGGCACGCCGAGCGCGCGCGACAGGATCTCCGCGATCGACGTCATCGGCCGGTAGTCGCCGGCCAGTTCCAGCTCCACCTCGTGGAAGCGCTCCGGCTCGGCCACGGCCGCCGCGACCGCCGCGCCGATGTCCTCGACCGCGATCAGGGACAGGAACGTCGACGGTTTGAGCACCGTCGCGATGCCCCCGGCCACGCCCCGCGGCAGCAGGTAGGCCGCCGAGAGCAGGAAGTTCTCCATGAAGAAGGCCGGCTTGAGCAGCGTCCACGATTCAAAATCGGCTTCCCGTACGGCATCCTCCACGCCCTGCTTGGCGGCGTAATACGGTTCGAGCGGCCTCCACCGGCCGGTCTCGTGGCCGGGTGCGGTCGCGAGCCGCCCGGAGCCGGACACCGACGAGTGCACGAACTGGGGCACGCCGGCCGACCGGGCGGCGTCGATCAGGTTGACCGCCTGGCGCAGTTCACCGTCGAAGTCGTAGGCGCCGTCGCGCACCTCGGGCATCTGCATCGAGAAGACGGCCCGGACGCCGTCGACCGCTCCGGTCAGCGATTCCCGGTCGCGCAGGTCGCCGACGACGGTCTCGACGCCGAGGGCGGACGCTTTGGCCGGGTCGCGGACCAGTGCCCGTACGGGAAAATCGGCTTTGCGAAGTGCCCGGAGGACGGCGCCGCCCTGCTGCCCGGTGGCGCCGACGACGAGGACAGGATCGGACATGGTGCCTCCCTGGAGATAAACGGCGGACCCCGCCGTTTCCATGGGAGTTAAGATACGGCGGCCCCCGCCACTTGGCAACCGTGAGGAGACGCGATGACCGGCCAGCGCGCCGACGCCCGCCGCAACTACGCGCTGCTGCTGGCCGTGGCCGAGCAGGCCATCGCCGACCAGGGGGCCGACGCGTCACTGGAGCAGATCGCGCGCACCGCGGGCGTCGGATCGGGCACCGTCCGGCGGCACTTCCCGACCCGGCACGCCCTGCTCACGGCCGTTTTCCAGAAGCAGACCGACGTGCTCGCCGACCGCGCCCGCGACCTGGCCGACCGCCCGGACAGCCGGGCCGCCCTGCTGGACTGGCTGGGCGACCTGCTGAGGTTCGCCGCGACCACCCGCGGCCTGGCCGAAGCCCTCAACCGCGACCACAGCGCCGCCGACGAGACGCACGACCACTGCGCCACCGCCCGCCTGATCGAAGCCGGCCGGCCCCTGGTCGACCGCGCCGCGGCCGACGGTGTGCTGACGCCGGGCGTGACCATCGGCGACCTGCTCAGCCTGATCACCGGCATCGCCCTGGCCACCGAACACCACCCGGACGCCTCCGTCGAGGCCGGCCGCCTGCTCACCCTCACGATCGCCGGCATCAGCCCACCCTGACTCGGGCGACGGTCGTGTCTCAGCCGGTGAAGACGCTGATCAGATTCTCGGCGGCGTCGGGGCCGAGCAGGTTCTGGTTGAGGATGCGGCCCTCGGTCGCGGCTTCGGTGGCTCGCGGGAACATCGGGGCCTCGTAGGCGGCCAGCGCGGCCTCCACGTCGCCCGGGTGGGCGGCGATGGCGGTGGCGAGTTCGGCCGCCTCCAGCATGGCCAGGTTGGCGCCCTCGCCGTTCGGGGGCTGGACGTGGGCGGCGTCGCCGAGCAGGGTGACGCCGGGGACGCGGTTCCAGCGGTGGTCGATCGGCAGGCCGAAGTGGGGGCGGTGCGCCGGCGGGGTGTCGCTGTCGGTGATCAGCGCGGCCAGTTCGGGCGACCAGCCCTCGATCTCGGCGGCGAAGCGGGCGGGCGCGTCCGGGCCGGTGAACCAGTCCAGCGGGCGCGACAACCACAGGTAGGCGTGCAGGTTGCCGTCGCTCTCGCGGTGGGCCAGCAGCAGTTTGCCGCTGACCGAGCGGTCGAAGACGAACAGGGAGCCACCGCCGACGGCCTTGGCCGAGGCGGGGTGGCGGCTGTCGGCGTCGAACAGGAACGTCTCGACGGCCGAGGCGCCCCGATACTCCGGCACGGCGTCGCTGAGCAGCGGGCGGACCCGCGACCAGGTGCCGTCGGCGCCGACCAGCAGGTCCGTGGCGACGGTGCCGCCGTCGGCGAAGGTCAGCTCGTGGCGGCCGTCGCCGAGCGGTCGGGCCGCGCGGACCCGGTGACCCCAGCGGACCGTGCCGGCCGGGAGCGAGTCGAGCAGCATCGTCCGCAGCGCTCCGCGCTGGACCTCGGGGCTGTCGCCCGTACCCTCGTCGGCCTTGTCGAACAGGATGCGGCCGTCGCGGTCGGTGACCCGGTAGGACTCGCGGCCCGGGAGGACCAGGCGGCGGAACTCGGCGGTCAGGCCGGCCGCGGCCAGGGCGGGCTGGCCGTTGTAGTCGTGGATGTCGAGCATGCCGCCCTGGGTGCGGGACGTGGGGGAGGGCTCGGCCTCGAACACGGTGGCCGGGATCCCGTGCCGGTGCAGGACGCGGGCCAGGGTGAGGCCGCCGAGACCGGCGCCGACGATGGTGACAGGAGTGGACATAGTTGCTCCCTCGTGAAGTAGCTCCGCGATAAAGCTACTTCACCGGGGTGCTAGATTCAACCCGTGACCGACGAGCACGAGCGGGTTGTCCAGAGCCTGCAGACCTTCGCCTCGACCCGGGGTGAGCTGGCCCGGCTCTTCGCCCGCAGCCAGCGCCTGCACACCACCGACGCCGCCGCGATCGTCGAGATCATCAACGCCGAGGAGCGGGGGCAGGCCCTGACCCCGGCACGTCTCGCCGAGCGGCTCGCCCTCACCACCGGGGCGACCTCGACGCTGCTGAACCGGCTGGAGGACGGCGGATTCGTCAGCCGGTCCCGGGGGCACAGCGACCGGCGCATGGTCACGCTGCACGCGACAGCGGCGGTCGAGAGCGCGGCCGACGCGTTCTTCGACCCGCTCGCCCAGCAGCTCAGGGCCGCGACGAGCGGCTACTCGGCGGCCGAGCTGGCCCTGGTCGGCGAGTTCGTCGACCGGCTGCGCGCGACCATGACCGCGTACATGGAATCGGTCGACCTGGAGTAGAACATCGCGTCGTGCGGCCAGGCGGCGTGCTGGGCGATCCGGACGCGGCCGCGGTGCTGCACGACGCCCTGACCGACGCCGCCCGGGGCGGCGCCACCGAGCATCCGGTCATCGTCGAGTCGCTGTTGGAGGCGCTGCGCACCAAGGTCGTCCGAGCCTGCGACGGCCTGCGCTTTTAGCCCGGCCGCACGGTCCGGGAGGTGTCGCGGCGGTCCGGAGCGGTGGCACGGGCCGGACCGCGCCGTACGGGAAAATCTTGCGAACGCGTTTGTTCCTGTTTCTTTTCGTTGACATCACACATGTAACTGCCTCAATGTGAACGTGTTACGTCGTATGGCGAAGGGAAACAACTCGATGCCGCGATCGCCGTGGAGACCGCTGCTCCTGGCCGCCCTCTTGGTCCTTTCCGTCCTGGTCGCGCCGGTGGGAGCGCAGGCCGCCGTCACCGTGCACGGCCTCAAGGGCGAGTACTTCCGGATGTCCGCCCCGGGCGCCCGGGACTTCGCCGAGCTGGGCGGGATCTCGCTGGACCCGAACATCGACCTGTCCGACCTGACCGGCAGCTTCCAGTCGTTCCTCGGGCGCACCGAGAACACGACGGCCCGCTGGACCGGCAAGCTGACCGCCCCGGCGACCGGGGACTACACGTTTTTCATGATCGGCGACAACGGTTTCCGGTTCTTCCTCGACGGGCAGCCGGTGATCGACCACTGGGTCGGTGACTGGGACGTGGAGCAGACCAGCGCGTCGGTGCACCTGACCGCGGGCGAGGCCCATGACGTCCGGGTCGAGATGTTCCAGGACGTCGGTGGCGCGAATCTGTTCCTGCGCTGGTCGGGCGCCGGGCTCGCGAAGCAGATCGTCCCGGAGAGCGCTTTCACGCCGCCGGACGGCTTCCAGGTCTTCCCGGTGAGTTTCGAGGTCGGTGCCGACGGCCGCAAACTGGTCGCCACCTTCGACGCGCCGGTCACCGCGCTCGGCTCGATCGCCACGCACCTGACGGTCGAGGCCGACACCACCCCGATGCCGATCGCGTCGGTCAGGAAGAGCGGCACGAAGCTGACCGTCACCCTGGCCGAGCCGATTCAGGCCGGTCAGAAGGTGCGGGTCAACTACGACGGCGCGGGCGGCCTGGTCGTCGACGGCGAGACCGTCCCGCAGATCATCCGCTCGGCGACCAACGCGTCCACGCATCGCCTGACCACGCCGTGGGGCGACAAGGTCGACACCCGGCACCCGCTGCCGGAGTACCCGCGCCCGCAGCTGACCCGCGATCAGTGGCTGAATCTGAACGGCCCGTGGGAGTTCGCCGGCGCCACCGCGACCCAGCAGCCGGTCTTCGGTCAGAAGCTGGCCGAGCGGATCATCGTGCCGTACCCGGTGGAGTCGCAGCTGTCCGGCATCGAGCGGCGCGAGTCGCACATGTTCTACCGCAAGCTGGTGACCGTCCCGAAGGGCTGGAAGGACCGGGTCAAGCTCAACTTCGGCGCGGTCGACTACCAGGCCAAGGTGTACGTCAACGGCACGCTGGTCACCGAGCACACCGGCGGCTACACCGCGTTCACCGCCGACATCACGAGCGCGCTGCGCGGTCACGGCCCGCAGGAGATCCTGGTCGACGTCACCGACGTGACCGGTCCGGATCAGCCGAAGGGCAAGCAGTCGCTGAACCCGGGCGGCATCGTCTACACCCCGTCGTCGGGCATCTGGCAGACGGTCTGGCTGGAGCCGGTCGCCGACGCGAGCATCGACGCGATCGTCACCACGCCTGACCTGACCACCAACTCGCTCAAGGTGGTCGTGAAGTCGGCGTCGGCGAAGGCCGGCACGAAGGTGACCGCCGTCGCGAGGGACAAGAAGGGCCGCAAGGTCGGGACCGTCACCGGGGTCGTCGGGGCGGAACTGAACCTGAAGATCGACAAGCCGCACCTGTGGACGCCGGACGACCCCTACCTGTACGACCTGGACGTCACGCTCGGCCGGGACGCGGTCGGCAGCTACTTCGGGATGCGGTCCATCGCCGTACAGAAGGTGGCCGGTTTTCCGAAGTTGGTGTTGAACGGGAAGCCGATCTTCTCCCTGGCCACCCTGGATCAGGGCTTCTTCCCGGACGGGCTGTACACCGCGCCGAGTGACGCGGCGCTCAAGTTCGACCTGGTGGAGACGAAGAAGCTCGGCTTCAACGCGGTCCGCAAACACATCAAGGTCGAGCCGGCGCGCTGGTACCGGCACGCCGACGAGCTCGGTCTGCTGGTCTGGCAGGACTTCGTCTCGGCCGACATCACCGGCCCGGCCGGGCAGCAGGCCTGGTACAGCCAGGGCCGGGAGATGATGGACCAGCTGCACAACGCGCCGTCGGTGATCGGCTGGGTGGTGTTCAACGAGGGCTGGGGCGAGTGGGACCGCACCGCCACCGGCCAGATCGCCGAGCAGGTCAAGGCCGCCGACCCGACCCGGATCGTGAACGCGCACAGCGGCGTCAACTGCTGCAATTCGCACGGCGACTCGGGTAAGGGTGACGTCATCGATCACCACGACTACAACAACACCGACCCGGCCTACCCGGACGCGACCCGGATCGCCATGGACGGCGAGCACGGCGGCTTCACGCTGCGCACCCCCGGGCACATGTGGCCGGGCACGCCCGCGGTGATCTACAGCGGGGTCGCCGACAAGGCGGCGCTGACTGCCAAGTACGTCGACAACACCGAGCGCTTCTACCTGGAGGCGGCCGGGGCCGAACTGTCCGGTTCGGTCTACACGCAGATCACCGATCTGGAGACCGAGCTGAACGGCCTCTGGACCTACGACCGGCGTCAGATCAAGGTCGACCCCGCGGCGGTACGGGCGGTGAACCAGCGCGTGATCGCCGCCGGGGCGAGCGCCGCGCAGAAGCCGCCACCGCCCGGTCACGGTGACTGGGCCCTGGACGAGAACTCCGGCCCGGTCGCGCACGACAGCGGCGGGACCAGCGACCTCACCCTGGCCGGGAACGCCACGTGGACGCCGGGCGTGTCCGGGTCGGCGCTGAAGTTCGACGGCGACGGCGACTACGCGGACAGTGCCGCGCCGGTCGTCGACACCACCGGCGACTACACGGTCACGGCCTGGGTCACCCTGGACAGGCTGCCGGGCAACTACGCGACCGTGGTCAGCCAGGACGGCCGGGTCACCGAGAATCCGTTCTACCTGCAGTACGGGCAGGGCGCGTTCGCGTTCAGCACACCCGGCGGCAACCGGGCCCGGCTGGTGGTCACCCCCGACCTGAACCGCTGGTACCAGCTGGCCGGGGTTCGCGACCACGCCACCGGCCAGGTCCGGCTCTACGTCGACGGCAAGCGGGTCGCGGCCACCGCCGCGGGACCGGATGTGATCAGCACCGGGCCGCTGTCGGTCGGTCGGGCGAAGTACGCCGGCAACAAGACCGACTACTGGTCCGGGAACATCGACCAGGTTCACGCCTTCGGGCGGGCCCTGACCGACGAGGAGATCGGCGCCCTGTACGCAGCCGAGGTCCGCTGAGGCGACGGTGGCGCGGGCCGGACGCCCGCGCCACCGTTTGTTGCTACGGGGGAGCGGATTTTCTCAAGCGCTCAGAGCAGTCACCGATAGTGCGGGGCATGTCGCAGAGTGTGAAGGAACGGCGCCGCCAGGCATTGCGCTCCACCGGCCTTCTCGATGCCGGGCAGGTGCCCTCGCTGGACAGGTTGACGTCTCTGGCCGCGCGTCTCCTGGACGCCGGCGGGGCCCTGGTCACCCTGATCGACACCGACCGCCAGCATTTCGTGAGCGCGCACGGCTTCCCCGGCCTGCCTGCGCACACGCCGCTACGCGGCTCCTACTGCAAGTTCGTGGTGCAGGACGAGGCGCCGCTGATCGTGCCCGACGCGCGCCTCGACGACCGGCTCCGGGAGATCGCCGACGTGCGGGCCGTCGCCTACGCCGGATACCCGCTGGCCACCCCCGACGGCTGCGTGCTCGGCTCGTTCTGCGTCGTCGACTCCCAGCGCCGCGACTGGAACGCCGACGAGCTCGGCATCCTCGAGGACCTGGCCGCGGCCGCCTCGATGGAGGTCGCCCTGCGGCTGGCCTGCGCCCGGGAGAGCACCGCCCGGATCCGCACCGAGGCGATCCTGCAGGGCACGCACGACGCGTTCGTCTCCACCGACCACTCCGGCCACGTCCTGACCTGGAACGCCGCCGCCGAGCGGATGTTCGGCTACACGGCCGCGCAGGCCCGGGGCCGGTCCCTGGCCGAGCTGATCATCCCGGCCCGCTTCCACGACCTGCCGTCGGTGCTCGGCCAGCAGATGTCGGTGACCGTGTCCGGCAGCGCCGGCAAGGAGTTCCCGGCCGAGATGATGTCGCAGGTCGTCGACGACGTGCTCTACTACTCGTTCGCCCCGGACAGCGCGTTCCTGCAGGCGCTGCTGGACAGCCTGGACGCCGGGGTGGCCGCCTGCGACAGCCAGGGCCGGCTCACCTACTTCAACCGCAGCCTGCGCAAGATGCTCGACGGCAAGGATGCCGACGCCGACCTGCCGATGGCCGAGTGGGGGAACTACTACGGGGTCTACACGCCGGACGGCCGGAACCGGGTCGAGCGGCCGCCACTGGTCCGCGCCCAGGCCGGTGAGATCGTCCGGGGTGAACACCTGATGATCCGCAACGGCGAGCAGCGCCTGCACGTGGTCTCCAACGCGCGCCCGATCGACACCGCCGACGGCCGGCGGCTCGGCGCCGTCGCGGTGCTCGGGGACGTCACCGACGCGTACCGGGCCGAGGGACTGCGCCGGGCCCGGCACGCGGTCGCGCAGGTCCTGTCCGACGCGACCAACGCCGAGGACGCGGCCATCCGCTCGGTCGCGGCGATCACCGACGAACTGGGCTGGCTCTGCGGCGAGTACTGGCAGGTCACCGACGACCGCCAGCAGATCGTGCGGCTCAGCTCGCACACCACCGGCGACCGCGACCTGACCCGGTTCACCGGAGACGAGGGGCTCAGCTTCGTACGCGGAGAAGGTCTTCCCGGTCTGGTCTGGCACCGCAACAACGAGGTGTGGTGGCACACCGGCACGATGCCCGAGGACATGGTGTCGTTCGGCCGCGGCGCGCTGCGCGAGGTCGGCATCCGGGTCGCGGTCGGCGTGCCGGTGCGCTCCGGCCGCCGCACCCTCGGGGTGCTCGCCTTCTACACCGAGACCGACCTGCCGTACGACCCGGACACGGCCGGCATGTTCGACGCGGTCGGCGCCCACCTCGGGCACTTCCTGGAACGCCGCTGGGCCGAGGAGATGTCCCTGGCCCTGGCCGACGCCCGGCGCAGCTTCAACCGGGTCGTCGAACAGGTCAACGACTACGTCTGGACGGTCGAGGGAGTCGGTGGCGAACCGCCGCGGCTCGTCTACGGCAGCCCCAACGCCTCCGGCGTGTTCGGTGTCATCCCCGACGACCTGGACACCACCCCGACCCTGAGCGCGCGACTCCACCCCGACGACGCCGACCTCATGGTGACTTTCCAGCGGGAACTGGCCGACGGGGACACTGCCGAACTGGAGTGCCGCATCCTCGGATTCGACGGCGAGACCCGCTGGGTCTGGACCCGGGCCAAGGCGCGCTGGGAGGACGACCGGTACTTCGTCGACGGGCTCAGCACCAACGTCACCGAACGCCGCGAACTGGCCGACCGGCGCGAAGAACTGCTCGAACAGGAACGCCGGCAGGTCGAGCAACTGCGCGCCCTGGACCAGATGAAGGACGAACTGGCCGCCGTAGTCATCCACGAACTGCGCAACCCGGTCGGGGTGATCCGCGGCTACAGCGAAACCCTGCTGGACTCGCCGTCGCTGACCGGAACCGAACGCCGCTACGCCGACGTCATCGAACGCACCACCCTGCACCTGCAAGGACTCGTCGACGACCTGCTCGACCTGGCCCGGCTGGCCGCCGGCCACCTCAGCGTCGACCCGCGCCCGCTCGCCGTCGGCGACCTGATCCGCGACGTGATCGAGAACCACACACCCAGCGCGGCCACCAAACGGCTCACCGTCGTGGACCGGGTCGAGGCACCGCTGACCCTGCACGCGGACGGGCGGCGGCTGCGGCAGGCCCTCGACAACGTGATGTCCAACGCGATCAAGTACACGCCCGAGGGCGGCACGGTGACCGTCACCGCGTTCCGGGACGGCGACGAGATCGCCATCGAGATCAGCGACAACGGCATCGGCATCCCGGCCGAACAGTATCCACACCTGTTCAGCCGGTTCTTCCGGGCCAGCAACGCCACCCAGGCCGGCATCAAGGGCACCGGCCTCGGCCTGGCCGTGACCAGGGCCATCCTCGAAGCGCACGCGGGCACGGTCACGGCCGGCCCGGCCGAGGGCGGCGGGACCACGTTCACCTTCCGGATGCCGCTGGCACCACCCTGACTACGCGCTGCGGGCCAACGCGGCCAGGAAGCGTGCGCCGGAACTCGGGATGCGACACCGACCGGTTCGCCGCCTCCCGCACCGCCGCGCGCACCTCGGGTGACGACATGCCACGGCGTCCGCCCCGGCGTTCGTCGGCCGGCGCGAACTCCAGATGGGCCTCCACGCGGCCAGCCGGTCGTATCGGCGGCGGGCTTCGGCCTGGCCCGTCTGCAAGCCGCGAGCCGTGGTGAGCCGGATCGTCCAGAGCGCGGGGTCGTCGGCCAGATCGTGGCCGACCACCCGGTGCAACAACGGCGCGACGCCGGGAACCTCGGACCCGAAAACGGATCAGTCGGGTGCTAGTTGCCGTACTTGTCGAAGGAGACCGTCCAGTCGCCCAGGCCGTTGGTCAGGCCCAGGGTGCGCGGGCTGTTCTTGACGTCGACCACGTCACCGACCATGAAGTTGTCGAACACCCACTTGGCGTCCTCGACGCTCAGGTTGACGCAGCCGTGCGACTTGTTGGCCACACCCAGCGAATGGTTCCACGGCGCGGCGTGCAGGAACTCGCCCGAGTAGGAGATGCGGGTGCACCACTGGACCTTGTCGTCGCCGTAGTAGTACGGGTTGTTGGGGTCGGTCACCCCGTAACTCGACGAGTTCATCGTGTGCCACTCCTCCTTGGAGAGCACGACGTGCGGGCCACCGGCGGTCCAGAAGTTGATCTCCTGACCCTGGGCGCCCTTGGTGGTGCCGCCCATGCCGAGGCTGCTCTTCATGGTGCGCACGACCTTGCCGTCGATATACACCTTCGTGATGTGGGTCCGGTTGTCGGCGACCGCGATCAGCTGGCGGCCGATCCGGAAGTTGGTCGACGCGTTCTTCTCGCCGTAGACGCCCTTGCCCAGGTCCTTGCCGAGCATGTTGACGCTCACCTTGACGGTGGAGCCGGCCGCCCAGTATTTCGCCGGGCGCCAGTGCACGATGCTGTTGCTGACCCAGTGGAACTTGCCCTCGACCGACGGCGAGGTGGTGATCTCGATCGCCTTCTCGGCCACCTCCTTGTCGACCGAGTGGCTGAACGCGACGATCACCGGCTGGCCGGCACCGTAGGTCCCGCCGGTCTTGAGGGCGTTCAGCCCGTTCGCCTGGAAGGTGACGTGGGTGGTGGCCTTCGGCTTCACGGTCGCGAAGGTCGACGTCTGCTCGCTCGCGGTGCCGGCGCTGTCGGTGGCCTTCACGACCACCTTGTACGACTTGTTGTAGGCCAGATCGTCGGTCGACTGCCAGGTGCCGTCGGACTGGATCTCGCCGGCGACCTTCGTCTTGCCGGCGGTCACGGTGACCGACTGCAGCGTGCCACCCTGGGCGGCGACGGTGATCGGCTTGGACAGGGCGACGCCGGTGGCCTTGTCGGCCGGGGTCACGGTCAGCTGCACGGTGGACGCGGCCTCGGTGGTGGGCGCGGCCGACGCGGCCTCGTTGTCCGCCACCGGGTCGGTCCAGACGGCGTTGCCGGAACTGGCCGAAGCGCGTGCGGAACAGCCGGCGGCCGTGGCCGTGGCGGCCACACCGAGTGTGCCGATGATGACCTTACGTCGCTGAATCATGGTTCTCGCAATCGAGGGGGTCGCGCCGGTTGCTGCATCTTAGAAGACGCGCCGGCGACCGAAAACGTTGACCGCCAGATCGGTCAATTTTTCGACATTCAAGATCTTAGTCAAGACCCTTTCCCCGTACGGGGGGGTCACGGCGTGTAGACCTCGGCCACGCCCGTGACGACGCCGTCGGCGGTCGTCACCTCGGCCAGCCCGTCGCCCGCGAGCCGCTCGGCCAGGGCGTTTCCGCTGATCTTGCAGGTCCCGACGGTCACCGGGTCGCCGGCGCAGCGCTCCGGATCGTCGAACGTGCTGGTGAGCTTGGGGGAGGCGGAAGTGGGCAGGGTCACCGTCATGCGGCTGTCCTCGGTCACCCATTCCCGCTCGCACGGGGTGTCGGCGGACGGCTTCAGGCCGAACGTCTTGCAGTACTCGTCGCCGGACATGAACAGCACCGGTTCGACGACGACGGACCGGGACTTCGGGTCGTAGGCGTGCACGATCACGATCGACGTGGCGCTTTCCCGCCGTACGTCGGTGAAAGGTTGTGATCTGGTGGTCGGCGCCGAAGGTGCCGGGGTGGCCGAAATGGGCCGGATCTCCGCGTGGGCGACCATAGCGGCGGCCGGTTTGTCGCTGTTGCCGACCGGCGCGACCCCGAAGGCCACCTTCCCGGCGAGCAGACTCGGGTCGGGCAGCTGGGCATCGAGGATCGCCGATCCGTCGACGGCCAGCGTCGCCCGCTCGTCGAGCACGGTCAACGCGACCTTGCGGGTCCGGCCCGGGGTGAACACGGCGGTGGCCTTCTCGCTCAGCGTGTCCCGGCGGACGGCGCCCTGGTGGCGGAACCGCACGGTCGCCGGGCAGAGATCGAGCCAGTAGGCGCCGTCGCCGGCGGCCCGGAACGAGATCGTGGCGCAGGACTGCGCGGTCTTCAGCGTGACATCGACGGTGATCGACTGATCGCCGGCGAACGTCTGGGTCGGGCCCGGGCACTCGATGCCGATGTCGGGCGTGGTCATGACCAGGCCTTGGTCGAATGTGCAGCGGCCGCCGTAGTTGTCGGTGGAGTTCTTCCACTGCCCGGGCCGCGTCAGCGCGTCGACCACCCAGGGCCCGCGCACCGCGCCCGGCGTGGGCATCGTGGGCTGCGCGACCGCCGGGGTCACGGCCGCCTCCGGCGTCGGCGTCGGCTCCGGCGCCAGCTCGTGCGCGAGATAGAGGCCGGTCCCGGCCGCGAGCAGCGTGGCCGCGGCGGCGGAGGCGACGACCGTGCGGGCGCGGCGGCGCTTGCGATGTGTCCCGGAGGCGTAGCGGCCGGAGAGCTGCGCGGCCTCGGCCGCCTCGCGCAGGAGCGGATCGAGCGTGTGGCCGCGGCTCGGCGACTGACCGCCGGTGTGCTGGGCCAGCAGCAGGTTGAGCAGCTCGTGGGCGGTCGGGCGTTCCACCGGGTCCTTGGCCAGCGACAGCGCCACCAGATCGGCCAGCGGCCCCGACAATCCGGTCAGATCCGGGGCCTGGGTGAGGATCCGGGCCGCGGTCGCCACCGGGGAATCGGCGCGGAACGGGGTGCGGCCGGTGCCCGCGTACGCGATGACCGCGCCCCAGGCGAACACGTCGGCGGCCGGCGTGATGTCGCGGTGCGCGCCGTCGAAGCGTTCCGGCGCCATGTAGGCGACCGTGCCGACCATCTGGTCCGGATGTGTGTGCTGGCTGGTCACCTCCAGGGCCCGGGCGATACCGAAGTCGATCACCTTGGGGGCGCCGAGGGCGAGCAGCACGTTGCGCGGCTTGAGGTCACGGTGGATGACCCCGGCGCCGTGGATCGCGGTCAGCGCGGTCGCCACCCCGACCGCGACACTGTGCAGCCGGCCGTCGGTCATCGGGCCGTCGCGCAGGATCACCTCGTCCAGGCTGGGGCCGTCGACGTACTCGACCACCAGGTACGGCGTGCGGTGTTCGGGATCGGCGTCGAGCACCGCGGCCGTGCAGAACGGCGGGACCTGGCGGGCGCGCTTGACCTCGCTGCGGAACCGCCCACGGAACTCTTCCTCATGGGCGTACTCGGGCTTGATGATTTTGATCGCGACCGCGAGACCGTCGGAGCGCCGCCCGAGGAAGACCGAGCCCATGCCGCCCTCGCCGAGCCGGGCCAGCAGCTCGTAGCCGCCCAGCTCGCTCGGGTCGCCGGGGCGCAGGGGGCTCTTCATCGGCCACACCCATCCAAGGTCATGGACAAGACCGGCCATACAGTACGCAGTCCGCCCGCCCCGCGTCGCGCGGGCCCGTCCGCGCGTGGTTGGGTGGCCCGGTGGATCTTCTGCTGACGTCGAACGGCCTGCGCAACGACACGTTGCGGGACGCGCTGCGGGACATGCTGGGCAAACCGTTCGGGTCGGCCGACGTCGTGTACGTGCCGACCGCGGCGACGGCCGAGCCCGGCGACCACGGGTGGCTGGTGGCCGACATGGTCCGGCTGCACGGGCTCGGCTGGCGCTCGTTCGACGTCCTGGAGCTGAACGGTCTGCCCCGGCCGATGGTGCTGGACCGGTTGGCCCGGGCCGACGTCGTCTACGTCGAGGGCGGCAGCCACTACCATCTCGCGCGCAGCATCAGCGGCAACGACCTGGCCGAGGGTTTCCGGTCGGTCCCGGTCTACGTGGGCGTCAGCGCCGGCTCGATGATCTTCAGCCGGAACCTGACCGCGCACGCGGCCGAGGTCATCGGCGACGTGGCCGACCTGCACGTGCTCGGCGCGACGACGGTGGAATCACCGTTCGGCCTCTTCGACTGGTATCTGAAGCCGCACCTGGGCTCGCCGGAGTTCCCGGAGCGCGACGACGCCTGGGCCGATCGGATCGTCGAGCGGGCCGACTTCCCGATCTATTTCATCGACGACGAGACCGCCGTCCGCGTCCGCGACGGCCGGCCCGACGTCATCTCCGAGGGCCGGTGGCGCTTCCACCCGTGACCCGGCGCCGGGCCGATCGCCGGAATTCCACCGGTCGATGGGAAATGGCCGAGTTCTTCGATATCCTCGGCAAAAGCAAGAAAGATCCTATTTGGACGTACGGCGATAGCGCGCCCCGCGATCGGCCGCATTAACTCACGCCGGGCTCCGATGTGGCCTGACATTCGTCATTGATCAGTGCATGCAAATGTCATGCCTCGGTGATCAAGCCGTTACTGATCATGAGCGAGTGACGGCGGCAAATAGAGACCTGGCTCAATCACGAGACGGTTCACGGGGACGACCGACGATCGCGCGATGGGTGGCCCTCACGGGTCTGACCCTCGCCGCAATCCTGGTTGCCGCCGGAGGACCCCCTACTACATCCAGTGCCGCCGAGGCGGCCTGTGCGACCCGGGGACGCCCGGACGCGGCGTCGGCGTCGAGGCTGGCGCAGTCCTGCCGGACGACGGTGAAGGTGGAGAACGCCACCACCTCCACGTCCACGCTGGTGGCGAACGCGAACGGCTCGTTCACGGCGACCGAGTCGGCCGTCCCGGAGCGCATCCGGCGGGCCGACGGCACCTGGGCCCAGGTCGACACCACGCTGCACGTGAACGGCGACGGCACCGTGTCGCCGATCGCCTCGCCGACCGCGGTCGTGCTCTCCGGCGGCGGCACCGGACCGCTCGCGCGGGTGGCCAGCCAGGGCCGCGAGCTGGTCTGGACCTGGACCGGCGTGGCTCTTCCGGCGCCGACGATGTCGGGCCCGGTGGCGACGTACGCCGAAGTGCTTCCCGGTGTTGATCTGAAGTTGCACGTGGACGAGTGGGGCTTCGCCGAGGTGCTGGTCGTGAAGACCGCCGAGGCGGCGCGGAACCCGGAGCTGGCGGCGCTGCGGTTCGCGCTCTCGGGCACCGGGCTGACCGCGGCCGGAGCGGCCGGCCGGGCGACGACCCCGGCCGCGGCGGTCGGCGACGCCTTCGACATCGGCCCGGCCGCCATGTGGGACTCGACGCTGCCGGCCATCAAGCCGTCGGCCTCGATGCCGGCCGAGGACGTGCTCTCCGAGACGGTGTCCACCTTCGACGGGCCCGGCTCGGGCGCGCACACCGCGACGATGCCGACCCGGATGTCCGGGACGACGCTGGTGATGACCCCGGCGCACAGCATGCTGACCGATCCGGCCACGACGTTCCCGGTCTTCATCGACCCGAAGTCGTCGTCGCCGGCCCGCACCTACTGGGCGATGATCAACAAGGGTCACCCGAGCCAGCAGTACTGGAGTTACGACCGGTCCGACCACGCCAAGGTCGGCAACGCCGGCGACGGCACCGACATGTACCGGTCGCTGTTCCAGTTCTCCACCTCGACCTGGCAGGGCAAGCACGTCACCGCGGCGACCTTCTCGGACAACCTGCTGCACTCGTGGAGCTGCAGCAACACCGTGACCCAGCTGCACCACGTCACCCAGGCGCTGAGCTCGACGACCACCTGGACGTCGAACTCGGCCGCGTGGGGATCGTCGCTGGCGACCGCGTCCAACCAGAACTGCAACGACGCCACCGGCGTGCACACCGAGTGGAGCACGACCGCTCTGACCAGTGAGGTCGCCGCGGCCAACGGCAACGCGACGATCACCTTCGGACTGCGGGCGGCCGACGAGACGGTCTCCACGAACGGGTCGAACGGCTGGAAGAAGTTCGACGAGACGGCCACCTCGACCGGCGCGCACCTGTCGGTCACGTACAACACCGCGCCGGTGATCAGCAACGGTCACACCGACGCCGCCACCTGCACGACCACCGCGGCCAGTGCCCCGGCTCTGGCCACGCTCGGCAGCCCGGCGCACAACCCGGTCCCGGTCGTGACGGTCACCGACGCCGAGGGTGATGCCTCGACGGTCTCGTTCACCTACCCGGCGGCCGGCGGCGGGACCACGACCACGTCGTACCCGAACGTGGCCAGTGGCACCAGCCAGAAACTGGTCAACGGCATCCCGGCCGCGGCGGTCCCGACCGGCGCGACCTACTCGTGGAGCGTGTCGGTCACCGACGGCACCGACTCGTCGTCCGCAACCTGCTACTTCAAGATCGACAACACCGTTCCCGAGCCACCGTCGATCACCTCGGCCGACGGCCGCTACCCGGACGACAACCAGCTCCACGGCGGTGTGGGCAAGCCCGGGACGTTCACCATCGCGGCGCCCGAGGCCACCAAGGCATCCGTGGTCAAGTACACCTGGGGGCCACCCGGTGCACTGCAGACCGTGACCACCACGGCCGGCGCCCCGGTGACCGTCTCCTACACGCCGACCGCGGCGGGGGACAACACCCTGCAGGCGTACGCGTACACCGGCACCGGTGCGGTGTCGGCCATGGGCAGCGCGGAGTTCCTGGTCGCCGCGCCCGACGCGCCGGTCGGTGACTGGGCCCTGGACGGCAACGGAACCGACGGCGGCACCGGCGCCCACCCGGCCACCGCGGCCAACCTGACCTGGACGGCCGACGGCCGGCAGATCGGGCACAGCGTCGGGCACTTCAACGGCACCAGCTCGCAGCTGACCGCGACCGCCCCGATCCACACCGACACGTCCTTCTCGGTGGCTGCCTGGGTGCGCCCGTCCGGCACCTCCTGCACGACCAACGCGGTCGGCCAGGACGGCGTGCACACCAGCGGCTTCTACCTCGGCTGCTTCCAGGGCAAGTTCACCTTCGACGTGATCGCCTCGGACTCCAGCTCGGTGGTGACCACCCGGACGCTGTCGACCGCGACCGCGCCGGTCGGGTCGTGGAGCAGCCTGCTCGGCGTCTACGACCTGTCGGCCAACCAGATCCGCCTCTACGTCAACGGTGTCCTGCAGCAGACCGCCGCGCTGACCGGCCCGCTCTGGGACGCGACCGGCCCGTTCGTCATCGGCCGGGAACGCTACGTCGACGCCTCCAGCGGCTGGTGGGCCGGCGACATCTCGGCCGTACGGGTCTGGGACCGGGTCGCCTACCAGGCCGACATCGCGACGCTCAGCGCCTCCAGCTGGGCCGACCAGTACCCGCTCGGTCTCGTCCCCGCGCAGAACGCCAAGGACCCGGTCGCGAACCCGCTGACCTGGACCGGCAGCCCGCAGGTGGGGATCGACGACATGAACCCGCCCGGCACCGGCGGCACCCCGGCGGCCATTCTCACGCCGACCCACCCGGACTACGGCCTCTCGGCCCGTCCCTCGGTGCGCACCGACGGCTCGTTCACGGTGTCGGCCTGGGTCGACCCGGCCGCGCCGAACAGCACCTACACCAACGCGGTCTCGCAGAACGGCGCCGTGACGGCCAACTTCGGCCTGGGTCTGAGCAGCACCAACCACTACGACTTCTGGATGCACGGCTCGGACGTGACCAGCCCGACGGCCACGGTCGCCCAGTCGACGGCCACCGCCACGGCCGGGACCTGGGTGCACCTGATCGGCGCGTTCGACGCCACCACCAAGGTGCTGACGCTCTACGTCAACGGCACGGTGGCCGGCACCGCGACGTTCACCGCAGCCCCCTGGTACACCAGCGGATCCGTCGCGGTCGGCAGCGGGCGCTGGCAGAACGCCAACGCCTACCTGTGGAACGGCGGCATCGACAACGTGGGCCTGTTCAACGGGGTGCTGAGCGCCACCGAGATCAGCAACCTCTACCGGTTCAACGACCCCTACTACGTCCTGGCCAACCAGTGAGACGCCTGATGGAGGCTGCCGTGACCGGCCGCGCCCTGCTCACCGCGGGCCTGGCGATCGTCCTGTCCGTCGGGGTCGTGGGCAACCAGCCCGCGTACGCCGCCGTGGACCGGACCGCCAAGCTGACCGCCCCCGACACCCCCAGCGTCGCCCCCGGAAAGGCGAAGCCGGCCGCCAAGCGGCCGGCCGACCCGGCCGGGGCCGCCGCCCTGCGCAAGGCCCCCGGAGTCACCTGGCCGGCCGCGTCGGACACCGTCGTCGCCGCTCCGGCCGGTCGCCGTGCGGTCGCGGTGACCGGCACCCCGGTCAGCGTCGGCACCACCGCCAAGTCCTCGGTCCGGGTCCGGATCCTCGGGCACGACGACGCCGTCCGGGCCAAGCGGGACATGCTGATCAAGGTCAGCCGGACCGCCGCCGCGCCGAGCGCCGGACCGGTCGACGTCGCGGTCGACTACGGCTCGTTCCGGTCGGCCTACGGCGCCGACTGGGCCGGGCGTCTCCGGCTGGTCCAGGTGCCCGACTGCGCCACCACCACCCCGGACGCGGCCGCCTGCCAGCCGGTCGAGGTGCCGTCGCGCAACGACACCACGGCCGCGAAGGTCACCGCGACCGTCACGCTGGCCGCCACCACGCAGGCCACCACGCTCGCGCTGACCTCGGGACCGTCCGGCGACGCCGGTGACTTCACGGCCACCCCGCTCAAGGCGTCGGCGACCTGGACCGGCGGCAACCAGTCGGGCGACTTCACCTGGTCGTACCCGATGCGGGTGCCGCCCGCACAGGGCGGCCCGGAGCCGGCCGTCGCGCTGAACTACTCGTCGGCGTCGGTCGACGGGGAGATGGCGGCCTCCAACAACCAGCCCGGCTGGGTCGGTGAGGGCTTCAGCTACCAGCCCGGCTCGATCGTGCGCAACTACAAGGCGTGCGCCGAGGACATGGGCGGCACGGCCACGAACAAGACCAAGACCGGCGACCTGTGCTGGGGCACGGCCAACGCGACGCTGGCCATGCCCGGCCACGCCGGCGAACTGGTCCGCGACGACACCGACGGGCACTGGTCGCTCAAGGGCGACGACGGCTCCAAGGTGCAGCTGCTGACCGGCGCGACCAACGGCGACAACGACGGCGAGTACTGGAAGGTCACCACCACCGACGGCACCCAGTACTTCTTCGGCCTCAACCACATCGCCGGCTGGGCGACCGGCAACCCGGTCACCAACTCGGCGTACACCGTGCCGGTGTTCGGCAACAACTCCGGCGAGCCCTGCTACAACGCCACGTTCGCGTCGGCGTCGTGCAGCCAGGCCTACGAGTGGAACCTCGACTACGTCGTCGACCCGCACGGCGACACGATGTCGCTGTGGTACACCCCGGAGACCAACAAGTACGCCCGGAACCTGACCAAGAGCTCGATCTCGACCTACACCCGGGGCGGCTACCTGAGCCGCATCGACTACGGCACCGACCAGCACACCGGGGCCAAGGACAGCGACCTGACCACCAAGGCGCCCAACAAGGTCGACTTCACGCCGGCCGACCGGTGTGTCACCGCGGGCGCGACCTGTGTGTCGAGCACCCCGTCGAACTGGCCGGACGTTCCCTGGGACCAGTCCTGCACGTCGACCACCTCGTGCACCGACTACGCGCCGACGTTCTTCACCCAGAAGCGCCTGGACACCGTGCAGACCTCCGTCTGGAACGCCGCGACCAGCGCCTACGTCCCGGTGGAGAAGTGGACGCTGCACCAGAGCTACCCGGATCCGGGTGACAGCACGCGGGCCGGCCTGTGGCTGTCGTCGATCTCGCACACCGGCCTCTACGGCGGCACGGCGACCCTGCCCGACGTCTCGTTCACCGGCATCCAGAAGGCCAACCGGGTCGACACCGCCACCGACAACACGGCCAAGATGAACTGGTGGCGGATCGCCTCGATCACCACCGAGACCGGTGACCTGATCGGGGTCACCTACTCCGATCAGGAGTGCGTGGCCGGGTCGACGCCGACCCCCGACGCCAACACCACGAGCTGCTATCCGAGCTTCTGGACGCGGCCGACCGAGACCAACCCGCGCATCGACTGGTTCAACAAGTACCGGGTCACCGCGGTCTCGGAGAACGACCAGACCGGCGGCGGTCCCCGCGTCTACACCACCTACGACTACGGCACGCCGGCCTGGCACTACGACGAGGACAACGGCCTGGTGCCGGCCTCACGCAAGACGTGGGCCCAGTTCCGCGGCTACAGCACGGTCACCACCACGACCGGCGACACCGGCGACCCGAAGTCGAGCACCACGGTCCGCTACTTCCAGGGCATGAACGGCGACAAGACCTCGTCCGGCACCCGCTCCGCGCAGGTGACCGACTCGACCGGGGCCACGGTCGCCGACGACAACGCGTACGCCGGCATGAAGCGCGAGACGATCGTGACCAACGGCCCTGGCGGTGCCGAGGTCAGCGGCGAGATCGACGACCCGTGGAAATCCGCGGCGATCGCGACGCGCACGATCAACGGCCTCACCGTGGCGGCCTACCGCACCGGTGTCGCCGCCACGCACTCGCGCACCGACCTGGACGGCGGCCGTTCGCCGCAGCGCACCGAGAAGGTCAACACCCTCGACGCGTACGGCATGACCACGCAGGTGTGGGACAAGGGTGACCTCGCCAAGAGCGACGACGACACCTGCACGATCACCACCTACAACCGCAACACGACCGCGAACCTGCTGGACACGGTCGGACGGACCCAGGAGTACGCCAAGCCCTGCGGCACCGCGCCGGCCACCCAGGACGACGTGATCTCCGACGTCGAGAGCAGCTTCGACGGCCAGGCCTACGGCACCGCCCCGACCAAGGGCGACATCACCAAGGAGCAGACCGCCAAGGCGTGGACGACGTCGTCCATCACGTGGCTGACCACGGCGGCCCGGGTCTACGACGCGTACGGCCGGGTCACCGACACCACCGACGTGCGCGGCAACCACACGCTCACCGAGTTCACCCCGGCGACCGGCGGTCCGGTCACCGCGACCAAGACCACCAAGAACCCGCTCGGCTGGGTCGTCTCCGCGGAGATCGCCCCCGGCTACGGCGTGGTCACCGGGTCGGTCGACGAGAACAACAAGCGGACCGACACGACCTACGACCCGTTCGGCCGCAAGACCGCGATCTGGAAACCGACCCGGTCCAAGAGCGGTAACGCCACGGCCAACACCACGTTCGCCTACCTGATCAGCCAGACGGCGCCGTCGGTGGTGACCACCAGCAACCTCGACTCGCAGGCCACCTACGTGCCGACGTACGCGTTCTACGACGGCCTGCTGCGCGAGCGGCAGACGCAGGAGCTCGCGCCCGGCGGCGGCCGTACCGTCTCGGACGTCTTCTACGACTCGCTCGGGCAGACGGTGAAGGAGAGCGGGCCCTACTACAACGCCGACGCGCCCGGCACCACGCTCTTCCCGGCGCCGCTCGACCAGGCCGTGCCGGCGCAGACGCTCACCACCTACGACGGGGCCGGCCGGGAGACCCGATCGGCGTTCGTCGCCCACGGCGTCACCCAATGGCACACCACCACGGCGTACGGCGGTGACCGGGTCGACGTCACCCCGGCCGCCGACGCCGCGACCCCGTCGGCCGGCACGCCCACCTCGACCGTCACCGACGCGCTGGGCAACACGGTCGAGCTGCGGCGCTACCTCGGCACCACGATCAGCGGCACGTACGAGTCGACCAAGTACACCTACAACGAGAAGGGCGAGCAGACCGTCGTCACCGACAACGGCGGCAGCCAGTGGAAGTACGCGTTCGACCTGCTCGGCCGCACGGTCAGCAGCACCGACCCGGACAGCGGCACCACCACGACGGCCTACGACGACGCCGGCGACGTCACCAGCACGACCGACGCGCTGAGCCGGACCCTGTCGTACGACTACACGCTGCCCGCCGGTTACGTCGACCCGCTCGGCCGCCGGACCGCCACCTGGCTCGGCGCCGTCGGCACCGGCACCAAGCTGGCCACCTGGACGTACGACACCCTGGCCAAGGGTCACCTGACCTCGTCCAGCCGGTTCGTCGGCACCAATGAGTACAAGAGCACGGTGATCGGCTACAACAACCTCTACCAGCAGGCCGGCACGATCGCCACGATTCCGGATTCCGAGGGGACCCTGGCCGGGACGTACGGGTTCAGCGCGACCTACAACCTCGACGGCACGATGAACAGCAAGACGCTCCCGGCCACCGGGGACGTGCCCACCGAGACGCTCAACTACAGCTACGACCAGGCGACCGGACGTCCGTACAGCCTCAAGACGGACATCGGTGGCACGACCAAGCAGATCGTGCTCTCCACCCAGTACACGAGCTACGGCGAGCCGGCGATCACCACCTTCGCCGACAGCAGCACCGCACCGTTCGCCCAGCAGGCGCTGACCTACGACGAGAGCACCCACCGGCTCGTGGAGGCCAAGACCCTCAAGTCGACCGCGTCCACCATCGTCGGGGACGTGCACTACACCTACGACGCGCTGGGCAACATCACCAAGGCCGCCGACACGCCCGCATCGGGCACGGCCGAGACCCAGTGCTACACCTACGACGGGTTGCAGCGCCTGAACGGCGCGTGGACCCCGGCCGGCGGCGACTGTGCGGTGACGCCGGCGACCGCGCAGCTCGGCGGGGCCGCGCCGTACTGGAAGTCCTGGACCTTCGACGGCAGCACCGGTAACCGGCAGACCGAGGTCACCCACACGGCGGCGGCGACCACCACGGTCACCTCGGCCTACGGTCAGGCCGGCCACCCGCACGCGGTGAGCGGCACGACCAGCACCACCGGGACGGCCAAGGCGTACACGTACGACGCGGCCGGCAACACGATCAGCCGGCCGGGCACGAGCGGGCAGCAGACCCTGCAGTGGGACGCCGAGAACCACCTGGTCTCGCTCACCGAGGGCAGCAGCCACTACACCTACGTCTACGACCCGGACGGCAACCGGCTGATCGCCCACGACCCGACCGGTACGACGCTCTACATCGGTGACGTGGAGCTGCGGCTCTCCACCACCGGTGTGAAGACGGCGACCCGGTACTACTCGTTCAACAACCAGACGGTCGCCCAGCGCACCGCCGCCGGACTGCAGTACCTGAGCTGCGACCCGAACGGCACCAGCACGATCGCGATCGACGACACGGCGGCGCAGGCCACCACCAAGCGGTACCAGGATCCGTACGGCAACGCGGTCGGACCGGCCGTGACCTGGGTCGGCAC
Source organism: Actinoplanes sp. HUAS TT8 (assembly GCF_051380535.1). Taxonomy (NCBI): domain Bacteria; kingdom Bacillati; phylum Actinomycetota; class Actinomycetes; order Micromonosporales; family Micromonosporaceae; genus Actinoplanes; species Actinoplanes sp. HUAS TT8. Next base: position 2,211,662 of record NZ_CP195646.1, read on the forward strand.
CAAGTCGTTCGTCGGCGGCGACCAGGATCCGACCGGCCTGATCCACGAGGGCGCGCGGGAGTACGACTCCTCGCTGGGTGCGTTCATCAGCCGGGACCCGGTGGTCGACCCGGACGATCCGTCGCAGCTCAACGGGTTCGCCTACGCCGGGGACAGCCCGGTGACGCACTCCGACCCGACCGGTCTGCGCACCGACTACTTCGACGACGTGCACGGCAACTCCAAGCCCAAGCCGAAGCCGGTGGTCACCGTGCACACCGACCCGCGGCACGCGGCGCTGGTGCGGCACCACGCGCCGCACGCCCGGATCGTGACCAGCTCGCATACGTACACGCCGGGCCGGCGCACTCCGCAGCGCCCGCCCACGGTGCGGTGGGTCCCGACCAAGACCAACATCAAGGGGCATCCGGTACCGCACCCGACGCCCTGGGGTGACACGCTGCCGACCACCGGTATTCCGGAGCCGGGCACGTACACCGGAAGCTTCGGGTTCTGCCTCGGCGGTGGTGTCGGCATCTACATCGCGTCGGTCTCCGTGTCGGGTTGCCTGATGTTCGACGACCAGGGGTCCGGGGGCACCCTCACCTTCGACCACTCGAACGGGCTCACCAGCGGGCCGACGTCCAAGGGCAAGATCGGCGCCAACTGGGGCGGCGGTGTGACCTGGTCGAACGGGCGCGTCCAGGACCAGGCGGGGCCGTTCCACACGAACAACTACGGCGCCGGCTACGTCGCGTCGGGGACCGTCACCAAATCCACCGGGTCGAAACTGGACGGCTCGCCGGAGACCACGTGGAACGTCACGATCGGCCCCGGTTACGGACTCACCCTGACCGACGGCAATTCGTACACCATCCTCCACTACGACAAAGATCCCGAGTGAGCGGCGTGATCCGCTGACGCAAGAATGATCCGAAGCGCGGGGGAACGAGGGGCACTGCCTCACGTTCCCCCGCATCCGACGTACAGGCGGGATGGTTCACCCATGACAGGTCGAGGCTTGGCACGTCTCCTGGACACGCTCGTCGTGATCGCGGCGGTGGTGCCGGCTCTGACCCTGCTCGCCGTGATCTGGGCCGCGATCCCGGCCCTGCCGCCGCTGCCCCTCGGGGTGGTGGTTCTCGGGGTGCTGCCGGCCATCGCGTTGCTGATCGCGAGCGACCGGACCCGGAAGACGCTGAACAAGCGGGGGATCGCCGAGCGCCCGCTGACGGCCGACCGCTGGCGCCAGGTCCTCACCGCGGCGGCAGCAATGTTCGCGGTGCTGGCCGTCACCGTCATCGCGGTCAAGATTGCCGGGACGGGCGGCTGGCCCGCCGGGCAGCCGACCATCTCCGGCGGTCACTACTACCTGAACGTGCACGGCGGACTTCTCCCGGTCACCGAGTCCGAGTACCGGCAGGCACTCAAGTCCCTCGTGCTGCTTTTCATGAGCGGCAGCGTGGTCCTCGAACTCGCGGCCCTGACCACCCTGGGGCTGGCCGGCAAGAGGCTGAGCGCGTGACGACCGGGCCGGCCGGTCCCTGATCAGCGGGGGCAGGTCGGCTCGTACGTCTCACCGGACAGATATTGACGCCACTCGTCCCTGGTCAGATCCCGGTTGATGGTGGCGCACAAGCGACGGCTGAGGTCGGTGGCGTCGAAGTCGGTCTGCCACAGCCGGACCGATCCGTCGCGGGCGGCCGAGGCGAGGGTCAGCCCGTCCGGGGCGAAAGCGACCGCCGTGACCGGCGCGGTGTGCCGGTTCTCGAAGCTCGTCAGCTGTGTCTGACCGGCCCGGTCCCAGGTCATCACGTTGTTCTCGACGTCGCCCGAGGCCAGGTGTCGGCCGTCGCGGCTGATGGCCAGCGACAGGACCAGGCCGCGGTGCCCCCGTAACGTGCCGGCCGGTGCTCCGGTCGCGGTGTCCCAGACGCGTAGGTAGCGGTCGCCGCCCGCGCTGATGATCTGCCGGCTGTCCGGCGTGAAGACGATGCCGTAGACCGGGCTGAGGTGCCCGTCGATCATGCGGATCGGCCGGCCGGTCGCGGCGTCGAACACCCCGATCCGGTTGTCGGCGCCGGCGGTGGCCAGCAGCCGCCCGTCCGGGCTGAACACGGCCCGGTCGACGCCGGCCGGGTGGGCGGTGATCCGGTAGAGGACGCGCCGGGACGCGACGTCCCAGACCAGGGTCACGCAGTCGGGTCCGGAGGTGGCGAGCCGCCGGCCGTCGGGGCTGAACTCCGCGTACGCCCAGTCGGACCGGCCGGTCGTGAGGACGCCGCGCGGGGCGTAGGTGTGCCCGTCCCAGAACCGCACGGTGCCGTCGTATCCGGCGGTGACCAGGAGATCCCCGGACGGGCTGAAGGCAGCCCCACCGACCGCCCCGGTGTGCCCGGCGAGGGTCTGCACGGTGCGCCCGGCCGACACGTCCCAGATCCGGGTGCTGCCGTCCCGGCCGGCGCTGGCCAGCACCCGCCCGTCGGGCCGCCAGCCGACGCCGTTGACCGCGTCGGTGTGCCCGGTCAGGGCCGGGGTGCGCCACAGCCGCACCGACTGGTCGGCGCCGCCGGTCATGAGCTGCCGCCCGTCGGGGGCCCAGGCCAGGGCGAGGACGGATCCGGTGTGGCCGGTACGTCGTTCCATCTGGGACCACAGCTTGGCGTTCCACAGCCGGACGGTGAAGTCTCGGCTGGTCGAGGCGATCTGTGAGCCGTCCGGGCTGAACGACACCTGGTTGATGTCCCAGGTGTGGTTCGACAGTGTCGTCGTGGCGGTGCCGGTGCGCGGGTCCCAGACGGTGATCAGGCAGGACTCGCCGTCGCCGCTGATCAGGGTACGACCGTCCGGGCTGAACGACAGCGACGTGACCGCGTACTCGCTCACCGTCCCGCACCGCCCGCCGGCCGGTTTGCGCTGCAGTCGTACGCGTTCCCGGCGGGTGCCCACGTCCCAGATCCGCAGGTCGTGACCGTCCCCACCGGCCGCGACGCCACGACCGTCGGGGCTGAGCGCCACCGCGTTCAGCGGCACCCCCGTGTTGATGACACCGGTGGCCGTCCCGGTCGTGAGGTCCCACAGCCGGACCGTGCCGTCGCGGCTCGCGCTGGCCAGGGTCCGCCCGTCCGCCGCGAGCGCGGTCACCGGCCCGTGGTGCCCGGCCAGTGTCCGCGCGGTCCGGGTGGCCACGTCCCACCGGTACACGTTGCCGTCCGAACCGCCCGTGACCAGCCCTTTCCCGCCCGCCGTGAAGGTCACCGAGGAGGCGCCGCCGGGCTGCTCCAGGCGGGCGATCGGGGTGCGGCCGGCGACGTCCCACAGCCGTACGTCATCGGGCCCGGCCGTCGCCAGCAGGTGACCGCTCGCGTCGAAGGCGGCGCCGGTGACCGCGCCCCGATGCCCGTCGAGCCGGGCCAGCAGATGCTGGTTCTCGGCCGAGACCGCGGACGCCCGGGCCTCGATCGTCGGCGAGCGGCGCACCGCCTCGGCACCGAGCAGGATGGCCAGGTCGGCGTCGACCTCGCGCACGTCGCCGGATTCCAGCGCGACCTGCCGGGACAGGTTGACCGAGGCCTGGCCGAGCGCGTCGGCGCGCTGGTCGGCGGCGACGATCCCGGCCGTGGTGGCCACCAGCAGCAGCGCGGCCAGCAGGGCGACCAGTCCGCGCAGCCGGCGGGCCCGCTGGGCGGCGGCGTCCCGTTCGCGGTCGCGCAGTTCGACGCCGGCGGCCAGGAACTCCCGTTCCAGCGAGGTCAGGTCGGCGGTGTGCCGGGCGTGCCACGCGGTCGCGGTGTCCAGGCGCTGCCCGCGGTAGAGCGTGCCCGGATCGCGGTCGGCGGCCTGCCATTCGGTGGCCGCCTCGGCCAGGCGTTGCTGGGTGAGCCGGCCCTCCCGGTCGTCGTCGATCCACGACCGCAGGCGGGGCCAGGCGTGCAGCAGGACCTCGTGGGTGATCTCGACGGCGTCGTCGTGGGCGGTCAGCAGACGGCTGTCGACGAACTCGTCGACCACCGCGGTCAGGGCGGTCACGTTGCCGATGGCTGCTATTTCCGTACGGGATAATCGTCTTCTGGTGTCCTCGGCGTCCGCGTCGATGCGGACCATGCGCAGGAACACCGTCCGGGCCAGACCCCGCTGGGCGTCGTCGAGCCGCAGGTAGACGTGCTCGGCCGTGGTCGCGACGGCGTGCCGGATGCCCCCGGTCGCCTGGTATCCGTCGACCGTCAGTTCGCGCCCGTGCAGCTGGTGCCAGCAGGCGCGCAGCGCGTGCGCGAGCAGCGGCAGGCGACCGGCCGGGTATTCGTCGTCCGAGTCCGGGCCGCGCACCGTGCCCAGGTCGCGCAGCAGCAGCTCGACCAGCCCCGGTTCGATCCGCACCCCGGTGTCCGGCCCGCGCAGCGGCAGCTGGATCGCCTGGCGCAGTTCCTCCTCGCGCATCGCGCCGAGCACGATCTGGTTGCGTTGCAGCACGCGCCGCAGCCACGGATGCCCGGTGCACTGCGTGTAGAAGTCGGACCGCATCCCGAGAACCAGCAAATTACCTTGGGGTACGGCGGCCAGCAGCTCCACGAAGTCGCGGCGTTCCCCGGGGCCGCACTGCGTGAACAACTCCTCCAGCTGGTCGACGACGACGGCGACCGGGCCGTCGGCGGTCACCTCGGCCCACACCTTGTCCGGGTCGCCCGCCGCCACCCCGGTCGCGGCCGCGAACACGAGCAGCGGATGCGCGGTCGGCGTCAGGACGAAGCACCGGAACTGGCGCCCGCCGTCCAGCAGCTGCCGTTCCAGCGCCGGGAGCACACCGGCGTTGAGCAGCGAGGACTTGCCGGCGCCGGAGGGGCCGACCAGAGCCAGCGGGGTGCCGTCGCGCAGGCTCTGGTCGAGCCGCACCAGCACGTCCGCGGTGACCGTGTCCCGCCCGAAGAACCATCGGCTCTGCCCGGCGCCGAAGGCCTGCAATCCGGGGTACGGGCACTCGACGCCCCCACCGGCCGGGAGGGCCCGGCGGACCCGGCGCAGGCTCTCCTCGAAGTGCAGGTGCAGGTCGTTCCCGGCCTGATAGACGGTTGAACCGTCCGTCGCGGTGGCGACCAGCCGCTCCTCGGCGGTCATCGGTCAGCCGTGGACGTGCAGGTCGCCGCCCGCCTGGAAAATCTTGCTGGAGTCGGCCGACCGGGCCGACATCGAGACCGATCCCGTACGCCGTGAATCGCCCTCGTCGCCGCCCCACTCGCCGTCCGCGAACCGCGCCAGCCGCCCGCTCACCTCGGGATGCGCCAGCAGCAGCAGCTGCAGCCGGGCCTGCCACTCGGCCAGCACCAGATCGCCGACCAGGGCGGCCTGCTCGGGGCGGGCCGTGACCAGCCGCCGCTCGGCCAGCACCAGATCGGACTCGACCAGCTCGGCCTGCTCGGGGACGGTCCGACGCCAGAGGGCGACCACCGCCGATTTCGCCGCCTCCCACGAGTCCGTGGCGACCGCGCTGAACAGTGTTGCCGCCACACTTGCCGCAACCGGATCCATCGGTCCCCTGCCCGTCCTGATCGGCCTGTGAAAACGGGGACCATCAGACCACCGCGGCGCCCACCGGCACAGCGGCCCGAACCGTCGGGCCGCCGGGCGGACCGTCCTGACCAGGTCGTCGTCGCCCGAAGTGCCGCGCCACAGTGCCCGAAGGGCCTAGCCGGAACGGGGTAGCCCCTATCCTGATCGGATGGCTTCGATCAAACAGTTCCAGGTCACCTTCGACTGCGCCGACCCGGAGCGCGTCGGCCGGTTCTGGTGCGAGGTGCTCGGGTACGAGGCGCCGGCGCCGAAGGGCTTCACGAGCTGGGACGACTACTACGCCGAGCACCCGAAGGCCCGCGGTCAGTGGTTCGCCTGCACCGACCCGACCGGGGTGGGGCCGCGCCTGTACTTCCAGCGGGTGCCCGAGGGCCGGGTCGTCAAGAACCGGGTGCACCTCGACGTCCGGGCCGGCACCGGCCTGGTCGGGGAGGAGCGGCTGGCCGCGCTCACGGCCGAGCAGGCCCGGCTGACCGCGCTGGGCGCGACGACCGTGCAGGTCCTGATCGCCGACGGGGAGAACGAGTCCTGCATCGCCATGCAGGACGTCGAGGGCAACGAGTTCTGCCTCGACTGATCGTTTCCGGTTCGGTCACGCGGTCACGAGGGGCCGGACCTCGACTGTCCCTCGGGCGTGACCACGATCGGCGGCCTGGCAACGGCGCGCTGCCGGTCGGGTCCAACAGTTGGACGTCCGACTATCGGACATGCTGGGGTATGTGGGGAACCGATAGGATTCCGTACGTGTCCGCTCCCGATCGCCTGCACCTGGATCCCATCGCCGAGGCCCGCCGGCAGTGGGCCGACCACGGCTGGGAGGAAGCGGCCGACGGCATGGCCGCGGTGACGTCCCTGATGCGCGCCCAGCAGATCGCGCTCGGGCGGGTCGAGGCCGTGCTGCGCCGGCACGGCGTGACCTTCGCGCGGTACGAGTTGCTGATGCTCCTCTACTTCAGCCGGGCCGGCGCGCTGCCGATGGCCAAGATCGGTGAGCGCCTGCAGGTTCACCCGACGAGCGTCACCAACGCGGTCGACCGGCTCGAATCGGCCGGGCTGGTCCGCCGGGCCGGGCACCCCACCGACCGCCGCACCACCCTCGTCGAGCTGCTCGACCCCGGGCGTGAGCTGGCCCTGGCCGCGACCAAGGACCTCAACGCCGAGGTGTTCAAGGATCCCGGCGTCTCCCCGGCCGGGGTGACCGCACTGGTCGACATCCTCACCGAGATGCGCCAAGGCGCGGGCGACTTCTGACGCCCCGTTGCGCCCGGCTCCACCTCGTGGAACTGTTCGTGCGTAACGGCCGACGATGAAGCTGGGTGGACTGATGACGGTCTGGATTCGCGTGGTCGGCGGAGCGTTGCTGCTGCTGATCGGGGTCGTCTGGTGCCTGCAGGGTTCCGGCGCCACCGGGGGCAGCGGTGGCATGAACGGGCAGTCCCAGTGGCTGGTGATCGGCCTGGTGGTCGCCCTGGCCGGCCTGGTGCTGCTGGTCGGCGGAATCCGGCGACGGCGGCGGTGACCGAGGACGACGACCGGGCGGGCACACCGGTCGGCCGGCGGATCGTGCTCGGCGTGCTCGCGCTCGGTGCCCTCGGCGTGGCCACCGGCGCCCGGGTGCAGAAGTCGACCGAGGGGCTGCTGGCGGCCGTCAGCGCCAAGGACCCGACCGGGCTGACCGGCCTGCTGCCCGGGGGTGGCGGCTTCCGCTTCTACTCGGTCGCCGCGAGTGTCCCGCACCGCTCGGACACCGACTACCGGCTCACCGTGGACGGGCTGGTGGACCGGCCGGGCACGTACACCCTGGAGCAGTTGAGGGCGATGCCGCGGACCCGCCTGGTCCGCGACGTCCAGTGCGTCACCGGCTGGCGGGTGCCGCAGACCGCGTTCGCCGGGGTGCTGCTCTCCGACCTGCTGACCGCGGCCGGCGTGCAGCCGGGCGCGACGGCGCTGCGGTTCAGCTGCTTCGACGGCGTCTACACCGAGAGCCTGACGCTGGAGCAGGCGCGGCGCCCGGACATGCTCGTCGCCTACGAGATGCGCGACGAACCGGTCAGTGCCGCGCACGGCGGTCCGGTACGCCTGTACGCCGCGCCGATGTACTTCTACAAGTCGGCCAAGTGGCTGTCCGGGATCACCGTCACCGATCAGGTCACGCCCGGCTACTGGGAGGAGCGCGGCTACGACGTCGACGGATGGGTCGGCCGATCGAACGGACGTGATGATCATCCAACCTCGTGACGCACCCCGGCGCCGTTTCACCGCCGCCGAGCGCTGGATCCACCGCGGCACCGCCGCGCTGCTGGGCACCGCCATGATCACCGCCGCGTTCCTGTACCTGCCCCTGCTGAGCGAACTCGCCGGCCGGCGCGACCTGCTGGTCACCGTGCACGAGTGGACGGGCGTCGCCGGGCTGGTCCCCGCGCTCGCCGGCCTGGTGTCCCGGGCGTTCCGGGCCGATCTGGCCCGGCTGAACCGTTTCGGGCGACACGATCGGGGCTGGCTACGGGCGACCCTGCGCCGCCGGCCGCACCCGTCGGGCAAGTTCAACGCCGGCCAGAAGATGTTCGCGGCGCTCACCGCCGGGGGCGTCCTGGTGATGTTCGGGACCGGCCTGGTCATGTGGTTCCCGAATCTGACCCCGCTGGTCGTTCGCACCGGGTCCACCTTCGTCCACGACTGGGGTGCCCTGCTGCTGGGCACCGCGGTCATCGGGCACATGTGGATGGCCTCGAACGACCCGGAGGCCCGCCTGGGTCTGCGCACCGGCTTCGTGTCCCGCTCCTGGGCCGAACGCCACCATCCGCTCTGGCCCGAGGAGAAGCCCGCCGAGCGCTGAGGGTCACTCGCCCCCGAGGACCTCCAGGGCCACGGTCAGCGCCGTTTCCATGATCTCCTTCTCGTCGGCGTCCTCCCACTCGGCCGAGATCGCCGCGCTCTGGATGGCGATGAACGCGGTCCGCGCCCGGATCCGGTCCATCAGCGTCGCGTCCGGCCCGGCCAGCGCCTCGAACAGCCGCCGCTGACCGTTCTTGATCTCGGCGCCGAGCGGCAGGTTGGTGATCTCGGTGAAGTTCTCCCGGATCAGCCGGATCAGGTGCACGCTGCGCGCGGCCTGATACTCGGCGAGCCGGCGCAGGAAGTCCTGCCGCCCGGCCAGGGTCGTGGCGTGCTCGGCGGCGTCGTCGACGAGGGCGTTGATGTGGTCGAGGTGGCCGAGCAGGATCCCGTTGAGGATGTCTTCCTTGGTCTTGAAGTGGAAGTACAACGCGGCCTTGGTCACCCCGAGCTCGTCGGCGATCTCCCGCAGCGAGGTGTTGGCGTAGCCCTGGGTCGCGAACAACCTCAGCGCGACGGTGAGGATCCGCTCGCGGGTGTCGGTGCGCCGGTTGTCGACCGTCATGTGTTGCCTCCCACTCGCCATTGAATAACTTGACGGAAGGCTAGTCAAATACCTACGGTCAGATTACCTAACCGGCCGACTAGTAAAGACCCGCGAGAGGAGGCCACATGACCACGACCGTGCTCAGCCGACCGATCCACACCGCGACCGGTCGCCGCCGGTGGCTCCGGCACGGCGCTGTGGCCGCGTTGCTCCTGGTGTTCGGGGTCGAGCTGGTGCTCGGCTGGCCCTCGCTGTCCTCGGCGCTGTCCCAGCTGCACGACCCGAACCTGGGCTGGCTGGCCGCCGGGCTGGCCGTCGAGATGCTGGCCATGGGCGCCTACGCCCGCATGCAGCGCCGCCTGCTGCTCTCGGCCGGCCTGCGCGTGCCGGTCTACCGGTCCACCGCGCTGGCCTACGCCGCCCACTCGCTCAACGAGACACTGCCCGGCGGGCCGGCGTTCTCCACGCCGTTCAACTACCAGCAGATGCGCCGCTTCGGCGCCAGCCCGGCCATCGCGACCTGGTGCATCGCCCTGTCCGGCATCCTGTCCACCACCGCCCTGGCCGTGGTCACCGCGGCCGGTGCCGTCCTGTCCGACGGCACCCCGCAGTGGTGGAGCCTGGCCGCCCTGATCGCCGCCACCGCGCTCCTGGCCGCCGGATTCCAGCAGGTCAACCGCCGCCCGTCGCTCGCCTTGGCCCCGGCCCGTGTCGTCCTCGCCTGGATCAACCGGCTGCGTCACCGCCCCGACGACCACGGCCTGACCCAGGTCGAGGGTTTCGTCGGCCAGCTCGGCTCGGCCCGCCTCACCCCCGGCCACGGCGCCGCCGCCGCCATCTTCGCGGTCCTCAACTGGGGTTTCGACGCCGTCTGCCTGTGGGCGTGCGTCCGCGCGGTCAGCGACGCCCCGATCAACCCGGCCCAGCTGCTGCTCGCGTTCTGCGCCGGCATGGCCGCCGGCACCATCACGATCGTCCCCGGCGGCCTCGGCATCATCGACAGCGCCCTCATCCTGGGCCTGGTCACCGGCGGCATCGCCACCTCGACCGCCATCGCCGCGGTCGTCCTCTACCGCATCATCAGCTTCGGCTTCATCATCGGCGCCGGCTGGATCACCTGGCTCGTCATCCGCCACCGCCACCCCACCCCGGAAAACCCATGACAATCAAAATCCCGCTTTCGTACGGCGTGAAGCCCGCCCCGCCGCACCGTTCCCCGCTGTGGCGTCTGATCCGGGCCGCTCTCCGCGCCCTGATCGCCACGGCCCGTTTCCTGGCCGCCAACCGCCGTCACCAGCGCGCCGCTCGCAGGCACCAACTAGCCGACCGCCGCCGGCAGTCACTTGCGACCCGCCGCCGCCAGTCACTCGCTGACCAGCGTCGGCAGTCACGTGTTGACCGGAGTCAGCCGCCGCCCGCCGACCGTGGTCGCCGACTGCCCGCTGCCCCGATGTCGCCGGCGCAGCCGACCGGACCGTCGGCCCACCCGGCCGGCCGACACGTGGCCTCGCGCCTGATGCGGTGCGGCGTGTGCGGCCAGGACCTGCGCCGTTCGGCAACCCGTCGCCCGGCCCACCCCGGAAACCGCCCGGCCCCACGCAACCGCGGCTGACCCTGCCCTCCCGAAGCCCGGCGGCCCGCCCGTTTCATCGACGCTTTTGTGTGAGCGGCCCGGCAGATACCTCAGGCCCGGTCGTGGAGGGTGATCTGGTAGCCGTCGGGGTCGGCGAAGGTGAACGTCCGCCCGAACGGCCCGTCGATCGGCGCCGAGACGATGGTGTGACCATCGGCGACGAGAGCATCGTGAATATCCTGGACGTCGGTCGCGTGAAGCCAGATCGCGGCCCCGATCCCGGGCTGCGCCACGGATGCCAGGTCGGTGCCGGGAACCACGCTGCGCAGGGCGAACGCGATCGGCTTGGTCTCGAAGACCACGGCGTGCGGCGGCCCGGCCGGCGAGCGCACCAGCCCGAGATACCGCTCGTAGAACGCCCGCGAGGCGTCGAGGTCGCGCGCCTGCAGCGAGATGAAGTCGGGTCCGGTGACAGCCATGTGATGCTCCTTCTCTCCATGTCAGGATCCTGACATGCCCAACGGTATGTCAGAATCCTGACATGAGTCAAGACGGTGCCGGCATCGACCTGGAAAAGTCCCTGGGCTACCTGCTGAAGGAGGCATCGAGCGCCCTCCGCACGGCGATGGAGGAGGTGCTGCGCCCGCTGGGCATGAACGTGACCCGCTACTCCTGTCTGGAACTGCTGGCCCAGCGCCCCGGCCTGTCCAACTCCGACCTGGCCCGAGGTGCGTTCGTCACCCGCCAGTCGATGAACGTCCTGCTCCAGTCCCTGGAACGAGAGGGCTACGTCACCCGCCCGGCCGAGGCCCCCGTCGGCAAGGCCCTCCCGACGCAGCTCACCCCACGCGGCCGCCAGCTCCTCGACCAGGCCACGGTCGCGGTCCGCTCGGTCGAACTCCGAATGCTCACCGCCCTGACCGAAGCCCAGCAGCAGGACACGTTCCGCAACCTGCAGAGCATGATCCGTTCCCTGCGCGACTAGCTACGGGTTCGGCACTCCGAGGGCGTCCAGAGAAGCTCGGATGCGGGCGGTGCCCCGGTGGTGGCGGCTTTGGAGGATGGCCAGGGCGTCGCGGCGGGACCGTTCGAATCGGGGCCGGTCGCCGAGGGTGTGGTAGCAGTGGGCCAGGCCGGTGAGGGCGTCGGCCTGCATCTCCGGGACGTCGGAGGCCAGTTCCAGGGCCTGGCGGTAGGACGTGAGCGCGGCGTCGGTCGCGCCGAGGCGGCGGTGCATGTGGCCGAGGTCCAGGCGGGCGTTGGCGACGCCGTAGGTGTAGCCGATCAGCTGCAGGACGGCGAGGGACGCTTCGAGGTGGGCGATCGCCTTCTCGTGGCCGCCCGGCTGGTAGAAGGCGTGCCAGGCGAGGTGGGCCAGGGCGGTGGCCTCGCTGCCCGGACGGTCCTCGGGCAGCAGGCTCGGGAGCAGATCGAGCGCTTCGAGCACGTACGGGAAGGATTCTTCGGTGTTTTCTCTGGTGGGAAGGCCTCGGTTGGTCGCGGCGGCGGCGCCGAGCAGGCCCTGGCTGAGGCGGAACGTGTCGCCGGAGGCGCGGGACGAGGTGATGACCTGCTCGAACAGGACGCGGCTGTCGTCGTAGCGGTCGAGCCGGTAGTAGCAGCGGGCCAGGGCGTAGCCGAGGTAGGCGATCCAGCGCTGGTTGCCGGCCTTCTCGGCCATGGCCAGGGCGCGTTGCAGCAGGGTGCGGGTGTCGTCGAGGCGGCGCCGCAGATCCTGCAGGTAGTGGGCGAGCGCCCAGTTGAGTTGCCAGCAGTAGGGGCCGTCGTTGCGGTGTTCGGCCAGGGTGATGGCGGCGACCAGGTTCGGGTATTCGGCGTCGAACCAGGTCAGGGCCTCGTCCGCGGTGGCCGGGACTTCCGGGGTGACTCCGGGGGCGGGTGCTGCGGCGGTTTCGATCGGGTTCCGGAACGGATGCAGCACGGCGGTGGCGGCCAGCGCCGAGTGCAGGTAGTGGTCGAGGCCGCGGCGCACGACGAGGTCCCGCTCGGCGGGGGTGTCGTGTTCGGCGGCGAGTTCCACCGCGTACGCGCGCAAAAGGTCGTGGAATTGGAATCGTCCGTGCTGATGTTCTCTGATCAAATGCGCTTCGACCAGGAGGTTCATTGCTGAGCGGACGGACGATCGGGACGTCCCGGTGAGGCCGGCCGCGGCCGCGATCGTGGCGTCGGGGCCCGGATTGAGGGCGAGCCGGCGGAACAGTGCCGCCGCGGTGTCCGGAAGATGCCGATAGGACCAGGAGATTACGGTACGGGGGTCACGGCTGACCCCGGGAGCGGCGAACCCGTCGAGTCCTTCGCTCTCGCGCAGCTCCCGCGCGATCGAGGCCAGCGTGAACGACGGGTTGGTGGCGACCCGGGCGGCGACGACGGCCAGGGCCAGCGGAAGCCCGTCGCACACCGTGATGATCGCCGTGGTCGCCTCCGGTTCGGCCGAGGTGCGTTCCGGCCCGATCCGCTGGGACAGGTAGCGGGCGGCGTCGGCCTGACCGAACGCGGTCAGGCCGATCGGATGGGCGTGATGGGTTGTGACCAGGTCGTTCAGCAGCACCCGGCTGGTCACCAGTACGGCGCAGCCGGCTGCCGCCGGGATCAGGTCGCGGACCTGGTCGGCGTCGCGGGCGTTGTCGAGGATGAGCAGCATCCGCCGCCCGGCCAGCATGCTGCGCAGCAGCGCGGCCCGATCAGGAACGGTCACCGGCAGCCCGTCGGCCGGGGCGCCGAGCGCGGTCAGGAAACCGTGCAGCGCCTCGGCGACCGGCAGCGGCTCGGCCGCCGGGGCGAAGCCGCCCAGGTCGACGTAGAGCTGGCCGTCCGGATAGTCGTCGCGGTGCTGGTGGGCCCAGCGGACGGCCAGCGCCGTCTTGCCGACCCCGCCCATCCCGGTGATCGCCGCGACCAGCACGGTCGACGCCGAGGCCCGAGCCAGCCCGGTCAGTTCGTCCAGTTCGCCGTCGCGGCCGGTGAACGCGGCCAGCTGCAGGGGGAGCTGGGCCGGTCGCAGCGCCGCGGGCGGGCCGAGTTCGGCGTCCAGCAGGTCCTCGCGCTGGTGCAGGACGGCCTGCTCCAAAGCGGTCAGTGTGGGCGCCGGGTCGAGGCCCAGTTCGTCGCGGATCGTCTCGCGGTGTGTGCGCAGCGCGGCCAGCGCGTCGGGTTCCCGGCCGGCCGCCCACAGGGTGATCGCGAGCAGCCGGCAGGCCTCGGTCCGCAGCGGCTCGTCGCGGACCAGCTGCTGGGCCTCGACCAGGGCGCCGGTGTCGCCCCGCATCCGCAGGGCGGCCTGGATCGCCTGCTCCCGGGCGAGGAGCCGCAGCTCGTCGAGGCGGGCCGCGTCGGCGATCGCCCAGGGCTCGTCGCGGAACTCGCCGTGGACGGGACCCCGCCACGACCGCAGCGCCTCGGTCAGCAGCGGCCGGGCCTGGTCGGCGGGCCGGCCGCGGGCCTCGGCCAGGATCCGTTCGAAACGCCAGGCGTCCACGGCGTCGTCCGGCAGGCACAGTGCGTAGGCGGCGGCCCGGCGGACCAGGACGCCGGACGGGCCGCGACTCGCCCGATCCGGTTCCAGGGCCCGTCGCAAATTTGACACGTAGGCCTGCAGTGACGCGATCGCCCGGGCCGGGGGTTTGCCCCGCCACAGCTCCTCGACGAGACGGTCGGTCGAGACCGCCTCACCCCGCGCGACGACCAGGATTCCCAGCAGGGCCCGCTGGCGGGGACGTCCCAGGTCAACCGGCCGGCCGTCGATGTCGGCCTCGATCGAGCCCAGCACTCGCACGTTCAGCATGACGGCGAAGCATAGGCAACGCCAAGTAATCGCCAAGTGGCCGACCACATCCTGGGCGCTCCCGAAAAAGGAGACCGGATGTCGAGGCCACAATGGACTCTCACCGTGGTATGTGCCGCGATCTTCATGCTCACGCTGGACGTGACGATCGTGTCGGTGGCGCTGGCCGGGATCCAGGACGAGCTCGACGCGTCGCTGTCGGCGTTGCAGTGGGTGGTCGACGGCTACACGCTGCCACTGGCCGGCGGGTTGCTCAGCGCGGCCGTCCTCGGTGACCGGATCGGCCGCCGCCGGATCTTCGTGGCCGGGCTGTCGGTCTTCACCGTGGCGTCGCTGGCCTGTGCCCTGGCCGGTACGGCGACGACGCTGATCGCCGCCCGCGCCGTGCAGGGGCTGGGGGCGGCGCTGCTCTTCGGCACCGCGTTGCCGCTGCTCGGGGCCGCCTACACCGAGACCGCCGAGCGGGCCCGGGCGGTCGGCCTGTTCGGGGCCAGCTACGCGGCGGCGACCGCGGCCGGGCCGCTGATCGGCGGGGTTCTGGTCGACGGGCCCGGCTGGCGGTGGATCTTCCTGATCAACGTGCCGCTCGGCCTGCTCGCGCTGCTCGGCTGCCTGCGGCTGCGGGAGTCGCGCCCGGAGCGGGCGCCGCGCAACGACTGGGCCGGGGCCGCCCTGCTCAGCGGGGCCCTGCTGGTGCTGCTGCTGGCGCTGATCCGGGGCAACGACGACGGATGGGGGAGTCCGCGCATCCTGGGCCTGTTCGCGGGCGGGGCCATGCTGCTGGCCGCGTTCGTCGGCTGGGAGCGCCGGGTCACCGATCCGATGCTGTCGCTGCGGCTGTTCCTGCGGCCGGCGTTCGCCGGGGTCGCGCTGCAGTCGTTCGCGACCGCGGCCACGCTCGTCGCGGCCACCTACTACCTGGCGTTGCACCTGCAGAACGTGGCCGGCTACTCGCCGCTGGGCACCGGGCTGCGGGTCCTGCCGCTGACCGCGACGGCACTGGTGGCGGCCCCGATCACGGCGGCCCTGCTGCGCCGGACCGGCACCACGCCGCCGCTGATCGCCGGTCTGCTGCTGGCCGGGGCCGGGCTGCTGTGCATGGCGCTGATCGACACCTCGGGCTCGCTGACCGTGCTGGCGCCCGGCTTCGTCCTGGCCGGCGCCGGCCTCGGGGCGGGTGCGGCGGCGACCGCGTCGGCCGGGCTGGCCGCGGTCGAGCCGGCCGACGCCGGGATGGCCACCGGGACGGTCAACACGATGCGGCAGATCGGGACGTCGGCCGGGGTGGCCGCGCTCGGCGCGCTGATGCAGTCGCAGGCCCGGCACAACGCCACGCCCTCGCTCGACGGCCTCGGACCGGGCGTGCCCCGGGAGCGGCTGCTCGACGAGATCGGCGCCGGGCTCGGCCGGCACGCCGGGCAGTACCTGCCGGCCGGCGTGCGCGAGACGGTCGCGTCGATCGCGACGTCGGCCACCGGCGACGCGGTCGGGACGGTCTTCCTGACCGCGGGCGCGGCCGCCCTGGCCGCCGCCGTGATCTGCGGGGTGCTGCTGACCCGGCGCACCCGGCGCCCGATGGCCTCGACCCTTTCCCAGTAGATGTCCCGGCAATACCGATTGGCGAATGTCATGAGTGCACTGTTTCTACCGGTCGTCGCCGTCCAGGCGATGTGGATGCGCCACCGGAAGGTGACGATCCCGGCGGCCGCCGGCCCCTCCTCGGGCGTGCTGCACGCCGGCGCGGAGACCCTGCGGATCGCCGTGGTCGGCGACTCCATCGCCGCCGGGTACGGCGTCGAGAGCCACGACCAGGGCTTCAGCGGGTCGCTGGCCCGGGAGCTGAGCGAGCGTACGGGCCGGACGGTCGCGTGGTCGGCCGTCGGGCAGTACGGCGCGACGGTGCGGCGGGTCCGCCACCGGCTGCTCCGGCGGCTCACCGGCCCGTACGACGTCGTGCTGGTCGTCGCCGGGGCCAACGACGTGCTGGG
Source organism: Actinoplanes sp. HUAS TT8 (assembly GCF_051380535.1). Taxonomy (NCBI): domain Bacteria; kingdom Bacillati; phylum Actinomycetota; class Actinomycetes; order Micromonosporales; family Micromonosporaceae; genus Actinoplanes; species Actinoplanes sp. HUAS TT8. The sequence goes on from NZ_CP195646.1 coordinate 2,227,951, forward strand.
CGGACGGCAGCCGCACGAGTGGGCCGAGGACCTGACCGCCGTCGTCGAGGCGTTGAGCCGGGAGGCGACACGGGTGATGGTGGCCGGGATCCCGCCGTTCGCGCAGTTGCCGTGCATGCCCCGGATCCTGGGCCGGCACCTGGCGCGACGGGCGGAGGCCCTGGACCGGGCGTCACGGGAGGTCTGCGCGTCGTTCCCGGCCGCGGCCTGGGTGGACGGGGAGGTGCTGCTGCCGTACCGGTCGGAGTACTTCGCGCCGGACGGCTTCCACCCGTCGGCGCTCGGCTGCCGCCGGTGGTCGGCGGCGGTGGCCGAGGACCTCCCGACGCCGAGCATCGACGCCCTCGCCCCCCGGTCGGTGACCGCAACTTCCTGACGTACATCCGGAAGTTCCGAATGTTTTTCCGGCCTGGCGCAGCGAGCCTTGATGCACTAGGAAGATCACAACGGTATTGGTGGTGTGCGTAGGCAAACCCCGAAACTATCGGAACCGGGTTCCCAGGAAAGGCGCAGGATGACCCTCGAAGCCGTCATCAACGTGGACCTCGACGGTCCGCGGATCAACCGCCACGTGTACGGCCATTTCGCCGAACACCTGGGCCGGTGCATCTACGGCGGCTTCTACGTCGGGGAGGATTCCGGCGTCCCGAACCGGGCCGGCATCCGCCTCGACGTCGTCGAGGCGCTGCGGGACCTGGACATTCCGAACCTGCGCTGGCCGGGCGGCTGCTTCGCCGACGAGTACCACTGGCGCGACGGCATCGGGCCGCGGGACGAGCGGCCGGTCATGATCAACACGCACTGGGGCAACGTCGAGGAGAACAACCACTTCGGCACCCACGAGTTCATGACCCTGTGCGAACTGCTCGGCGCCGAGCCGTACATCAGCGGCAACGTCGGCTCCGGCACCGTGCGTGAGATGAGCGAGTGGGTGGAGTACCTGACCCGCGACGGTGACTCGCCGATGGCCCGGCTGCGCAAGGCCAACGGGCGCGACCAGCCGTGGCCGGTGCGGTTCTGGGGTCTGGGCAACGAGGCGTGGGGCTGCGGCGGGAACATGACCGCCGAGCACTACGCGCAGGAGGCCCGGCGGTACGGCACCTACTGCCGCGACTACGGCGACAACAAGCTGTACAAGATCGCGGCCGGGGCCAACTCGGACGACTACGCCTGGACCGAGACGCTGATGAAGCAGGTCGGGCACCTGGGTTGTCAGCACATCCGCAGCACCGGCTACCACGCGCTGTCCGTGCACTACTACACGATCACCGGCCCGACCTGGGAGGAGAAGGGCTCGGCGACCGTCTTCGACACCGGCGAGTACTACACGACCATGGCGGCCGCCGCCCGGATCGAGGAGATCCTGGCCGGGCACGCGGCGGTCATGGACTGCTACGACCCGACCAGGAGCGTCGGCCTGGTCCTGGACGAGTGGGGCACCTGGTTCGACGTGGCCCGCGGCACCAACCCGGGCTTTCTGTACCAGCAGAACACGCTGCGGGACGCGCTGGTGGCGAGCGTGCACTTCGACGTCTTCCACCGGCATGCCGACCGGCTCGTGATGGCCAACATCGCGCAGACCGTGAACGTGCTGCAGGCCATGATCCTCACCGACCCGGACACGAAGGCCATGGTCCTCACGCCCACCTACCACGTCTTCCGGATGAACCGGGGACACCAGGACGCGACGTCGCTGCGGGTGGATTTCCGGACGCCGCTGCCGTCCCGGCCGGTCGGTGACGCGACGCTGACCACGATCTCGGTGTCGGCCAGCCGCAAGGACGGCCGGCTGCTGGTCTCGCTGTCCAACCTCGACGCCTCGGCCCCCGCCGACGTCGAGATCGACCTGCGGGGCGGCGCCGTGGACGAGGTGGAGGCGCTGATCCTGACCTCCGAGGCGATCCAGGACCACAACACGCCGCAGGCGCCGTCAGTGGTGGCGCCGCGCCCCTACGACGGCGTGTCGGTGACCGGCGGCCGGCTGCGGGTGCGGCTTCCGGCTCACTCGTTCGTGACGGTGAGCGGTTCGCTGTAGACGGCCCGGTCGAAGTCGGCGTAACCGCCCTCGGCGCCCAGGTCCTGGACCCAGAGGCCGAGGAACGCCCCGGTGAAGCCCCACGCCTCGGGCTCGCCGGGGACGATCGTCGCCGCGTACTCGTCCGACAGGGTGGTGGCGTCGAAGGTCCGGCCGAGCTCGTGCCAGACGGCGTCGCCGTCCGGGCCGGTGGTGTACGCGAACGTCAGCTCCGGGCCGTCGAGGCGGGCCCGCAGACCCAGCCGGCGCACGTCACCGAGCATGATGCGCAGCTCCGGCGCGGCCGTGACCCGGGCGCTGTCGCAGCACAGCACGTCGAGAACCGCGGCGCCGTCGTCGTCGGCGGTCACGTGCAGGTAGTACCAGTTGCGGGTGTTGTAGTACGCGGTGATGCCGGCCAGGTCCCGATAGGTACGCGGCTCGAACTCGAGCGTCGCCTCGAAGACACACCGCTGAGCCGTCACCCGGCGGGCCACCAGGCTCGGCCGGTGCCGGGCCATCGGCGACTGCCCGCCGTGCAGGCGCAGGTGTGAGGGGCGGCTGGTCAGATCGACCCAGTCCGGTGTGGCCGGGCGGCGCAGCGTCGACCAGTCCGGGCCCAGCACCGGGGCGTCGAAGTGGTCGTCACCGCTCGGCGCGGGCGCGGTCGGCCGGGGTGCGGCCGGGACCGGGACGTGCTCGGCCGGCACGCCGTCGCGGATGCGGGGCCACTCGCCGGCCGGCCACTCCACCAGCTGCAGGGCCGTCTCGCGGCCGAGGACACAGCGGCCGCTCGGCGCGTACGGCCGGGCGACCAGATGGGCCAGGTACCACTCGCCGGACGGGGTCTGCACGAGACTGCCGTGACCGGCCTTCTGCAGGGCCAGCTCCGGGTGCCCGGACGAGGTGAGCAGCGGACCGGCCGGGTCGGCCTCGTAGCGCCCGAGCAGCTGACGGGACCGAGCGACGGTGACCTGATGGGTGAAGGTCGTGCCACCCTCGGCGGTGACCAGGTAGTACCAGCCGTCCTTGCGGTAGATGTTGGGCGCCTCGGTCAGGCCGGCCTCGGTGCCCTCGAAGATGACGTGCTCCGGGCCGACCAGGCGGTGCTGCCCGCAGTCGTACCTCTGCAGGGAGATGCCGGCGAAACGGTCGCGGCCGGGACGCCAGTCGGCGCGCATCGACAGCATCCAGGTCGTGCCGTCCTCGTCGTGGAACAGCGAGGCGTCGAAACCGCGGCCGTGCAGAACCACCGGATCCGACCACGGGCCGGTGATCTCCGGCGCGGTGACCAGGTAGTTCTGCGGATCCCAGTAACCCCCGGCGAACGTGGCCACGTCCGTGTAGAGCAGGTGGAACAGGCCGTTCGCGTACGTGAGGTTGGGCGCCCAGACGCCGCACGAATCGGCCGTCCCGGTGAGGTCGAGCAGCCGCCGCTCGGTCAGCGCGCCGCCGAGCGGCCGCCAGGTGAGCAGGTCGGTCGAGTGGTGCAGGCGCACACCCGGATACCACTCGAAGGTCGAGGTGGCGATGTAGTAGTCGGTGCCGACCCGCAGGATCGACGGATCCGGATGGAACCCGGGCAGCACCGGGTTGCGGATCAGGCGGGCGCCGGACTCGTGGTCGCCGGTGGCGGAGGCGGCGGTCTTGGCGATCGTCATGCGTTACCTCCGCGGGCGGCCGTCATTTCGAGATCGTGGCCCGGAAGGTGTGAGCCTGTCAACAACTATCGGAAATGTTACGGAAATATCGAGTCGATCTTTCAGCGTCCAGCGACGATAGAAGCGCAGGAAGAGGCCACTATTCGGCGTTTCTGGTGGCAGCGGCGGACGTTTAGCGGTCGATGCCGAATCGGCCCATCTCGCTGATTTCCGAAACTTTCGAAGCTCGAAGCCGGAACTTTTGTCCGGCTCGGGCCGTGATGAGGGGTGCGCCGCGGTGTGCGGCGCACCCCTCGGATCAGGCGACGGCGCAGGTGAGCGTCGGCACGGTGGCCGGGTTGCCGGTCGCCAGCAGCCCGAACGTGGTGCCGGCGCCGGGTGCGACCGACCCGTTCCAGGCCGTGTTGGTCACCGTGGCACTGCCGCCGCCGGTGGTCAGCGACCCGTTCCAGACCTGGCTGATCGCCTGACCGCTGGGCACGGTCCAGCTCACCCGCCACCCGGTGATGCCGGCCGCGCCGGTGTTGCTGACGGTCACCTCGGCCTGGAAGCCGCCCGGCCAGCTGTTGACCACCCGGTAGGCCGTGGTGCAACCGTTCGGCGAGCCGCTGGGGCCGGTGGACGGTGATGTCGACGGGGTCGGGGACGACGACGTGCTGGGGGAGGGGGAGGAGGTCGTGGTGCTGGGCAGCTGGGAGAAGAACTTCCAGATCTCGCCGCCAGTCCAGGTGCGAGCCCCGTCGGTGCTCGTCGACCCGTCGACCGGCTCCGGGGTGTGATCCCCGTCGAAGGCGGCCCACCGCACCGGATATCCCGTCCGGCAGCCGCTGTACGAGGTCACGACGTGGGTGAGGCTGCCCCGCGCCGGCTCCGGCGGGTTCTGGCCGGTGCACCCGTTGTTGCGCACGAACGTGTCCCGCAGCGAACGGCCGAGCGAGATGTCCAGCACGCTGTCGTGGGTGCCGTGGATGCCCAGGTAGGCCACCGGCTGGGTACCCCCGGAGCAGCCGCTGAGGTTCGCCCCGGACAGCACCGCGACCGCCCGGAACACAGCCGGTCGGGCGCAGGCGACGGCGTAGCTCATCGCGCCGCCGTAACTCCAGCCGAGGGCGAACACCTGCGAGGTGTCGACGCACAGATCGCCCTCGATCAGGGCGGTCAGGTCGTCGACCAGGGTCAGGTCCCGGCCACCGGTGTTGGCCCAGCCGTTGTCGATGCCCTGCGGCGCGACCAGGATCGCGCCGTTGTCGGACAGCCGCTGCTGCCCGTAGTAGGCCCAGGTGGATCCGGCCGAGCCGCCGGTCGCGACGTCGTTCGCGGTCCCGTTGAGCCAATGGAAGGCGAACATCAGCTTGTACGGCCGATTCCGGTCGTAGCCGTCCGGAACGCGCAGGATGTAGCTCCGGTTCTGGCTGCCGCTGCGGATCGACCGCGTGCCGCTGGCCAGCGTCGGAGTCCTGCCGCATCCGGCCGTCGCCGCGGCGACCGCCGGAGCGGCCGACGCGGTGCCGCCGAGTACGCCGGTGAGCATCGCAGCGGTCACGGCCAGCGTGGCCAGGACCGCGGTCAGCGGCGCGAGGAGTCGTCGGGACATCAGGGTCTCCCTTCCCGGTGTCAGCCGGCCGAGCAGGTCGGGGTGGCGGTCGGCCCGGTGCCGGTGCCCTGGAAGCCGAACTCGGTCGAGGCGCCGGCCGCGAGCTGCCCGTTGTAGGAGACGTTGCCGAAGCTCACCGTGCCGGTGGTGCCGCTGTTGCCGGCGCTCCACGTGCTGGTCACGGCGCTCCCGGACGGCAGGGTGAGGCCGACGGTCCAGCCGTTGACGCCGGAGGAGCCGGCGGTGACCCGGACGGTCGCGACGAAGCCGCCGTTCCACGAGTTGAGCGACACGGTGGCGCTGCAGGCGCCGGACGGCACCGGCGGCGTACTGGTGCTGGGCGACGGGGACGACGGCGACGGCGAGGAGGTGCTGCCACCGGCGTTGAGGGCGTTCAGGACCGAGGTGTAGGCGGCCTTCTTGTTGCCCGAGTTGTCGAACAGCAGCGGGTTCTCGCCGGTGCGCCACGAGTCGCTGTCCCGGATGCCCCAGACCGTGATGCCGGTGCACCGCGACACCGCCATGCAAGCCCGGGTCACGCTCGCGTAGATGTTGGCCTGGTTGCCGCCCTGCGCCACGTCGAGCTCGGTGATCTGCACGTCGACGCCGAGGTCGGCGAAGCGCTGCAGGTTGGACTGGTAGTCGCCGGGAAGGCCGGTGCCCAGGTGGGACTGGAAGCCGACGCAGTCGATCGGCACGCCGCGGGACTTGAAGTCGCGGACCATGTTGTAGACGCCGGTCGACTTCGCGTTGACGCCGTCGGTGTTGTAGTCGTTGTAGCAGAGCTTGGCGTTCGGGTCGGCGGCGCGCGCGGCCCGGAACGCGGCCTCGATCCAGTCGTTGCCGGTGCGCTGCAGGTTGGAGTCACGCCGGCCGCCGCCACCACCGTCGGCGAAGGCCTCGTTGACCACGTCCCAGGCGTAGATCTTGCCCTTGTAGTGGGTGGCGACCTGGGTGACGTGGTTCATCATCGCGCTGCGCAGCGCGGTGCCGGACATCGACTGCGCCCAGCCCGGTTCCTGCTGGTACCAGAGGAGGGCGTGGCCGCGGACCTTGGCGCCCATGGAGATGCCCTGGTTGAGGATGCGGTCGCCGTTGGTGTAGGTGAACCGCCCCTGGGACGGCTCGGTGGCGTCCCATTTCATCTCGTTCTCCGGAGTGACCGAGTTGAACTCGCGGTTCAGGATTCCGGTGTAGGTGGCGTCGCCGAGCTTGCCGGCGGCGATCGCCGCGCCGAAGTAGCGCCCGGACTGTGCGGCCGAGGCGCCGAGCGTACTGGCGGCCTCGGCGGTGCCCATCACACTGACACCGGCCGTGACGACCACGCCCGCGGTGGCCACGGCGAGCAGCAGGGAGCGGCTTCTCTTGAACAATTCCATGTGGGGGAAACCTTTCGGGGGCAAGGCACTTTGGGAGCGTTCCCAAAGATAGTGGCCAATGTTGCCAGCGCATTTCCCGAGAAGGCAAGACACGACCATTGAGCCTGGGTCGGCATAACGGTTTCCGGGCGTCGATTCGGCGGCATGAGAAAAAATCTTCGGCCGGAAGTGTTATGCCGACGGATTCGGAGAAGTCGCCCACCGGTTCCGGTCGGCCGTCGGCAAATGAGCCCTTGAATGTCTCGAAACATCCTGGCAACCTTCGAAGTCCAGCTGTTAGCGCTCCCATCCCCAGACCGTTTTGATCCTGCACCTCTTTGCACCAGGTGTCGGACGTGTGTGAGCGATAACAGAACCCCCCGGTTTGCCAGAAGTGTCAGGGAGGCGCATCGCCATGCCCAGAAGAAGACGGTGGTTGCTCGCGGCCGTTCTCGCCGCCGCCGGTGTCCTGATCCAGCCCGGTGCGGCCGGCGCCGAATCCAACGGCGGAACCCGGGTCATGCCGCTCGGTGATTCGATCACCGAGGGGACGCAGGTACCCGGCGGTTACCGGATCGGCCTGTGGCAGCGCATGGCGGCCGCCGGTTACCGCGTGGACCTGGTCGGTTCACAGTTCAACGGGCCGGCCGCGCTCGGCGACCACGACCATGAGGGTCACCCCGGCTGGCGGATCGACCAGATCGACGCGAACATCAGCGGCTGGCTGCGCAACACCACCCCGCGCACGGTCCTGCTGCACATCGGCACCAACGACATCCTGCAGAACTACAACGTGGCCGGCGCCCCCGGGCGGCTCTCCGCCCTGCTGGATCACATCCAGGCGGCCACACCCTCGGCCGACGTCTTCGTGGCCACCCTCATCCCGCTGGCCAACTCCGGTCAGGAAGCCGCGGCCCGTACCTTCAACGCGGCCCTGCCGGGCATCGTCGCCGGTAAGGGTTCACGATTCCACCTCGTCGACATGCATGCCGCACTCACCACCGGGGACCTGATCGACGGTGTCCATCCCACCGCCGCCGGCTACGACAAGATGGCCGCCACCTGGTACACCGCGCTGCGGTCGGTTCCGGGAACGATCGGCGACCCGGCCACCGGCACCGGCACCGCGCTGGTCGGCGCCGCCTCGGGGCGTTGCCTGGACGTACCCGGCAGCAGCACCACCAACGGCACCCAGCCGATCATCTGGGACTGCAGCGGCGGCACCAACCAGCGGTGGGCGTACGACGGCCAGACCCTGCAGTCGATGGGCAAGTGTCTCGACTCGCCCACCGGAGCGGTCGCCGGCAGCAAGGCGCAGCTGTGGGACTGCAGCGGCGCGGCCAACCAGCGATGGACGTTCACGTCGGGCTCCACGATCCGCAACGCGCAATCCGGCCTGTGCCTGGACGTCACCGGCAACGCCACCGCCAACGGCACCGCGGTGGTGCTCTGGACCTGCACCGGTGCCTCCAACCAGCTCTGGACGAGGCGATGATGAAGAAGATCAGGACCATGCTGGCCGCGGGCCTGCTGTTGCTCGGCAGCGCCGTGGCCGCCCTGCCCGGCTCGGCTGCCCAGGCGCTCGAGAACGGCGTGGCCCGGACCCCGCCGATGGGCTGGAACAGCTGGAACACCTTCGGCTGCAACATCAGTGAGAGCCTGATCCGCGGCATGGCCGACGCCATGGTCAGCAGCGGTATGCGCGACCTCGGCTACCAGTACGTCGTCGTCGACGACTGCTGGTTCAACCCGAACCGGGACTCCTCGGGCAACCTGCAGGGCGATCCGACCCGATTCCCCAGCGGGATGAAGGCGCTCGGCGACTACCTGCACGGCAAGGGCCTCAAGTTCGGCATCTACCAGGGGCCGCTGGACAAGACCTGCGCGCAGTACTTCAACAGCTATCCGGGCGCCACCGGCAGCCTGGGCCACGAGGCGCAGGACGCCCGGCAGTTCGCCGCCTGGGGCGTCGACTATCTCAAGTACGACTGGTGCTCACCCAACGGCACGATCAACGACCAGGTCACCACGTTCGCCAAGATGCGCGACGCGCTGGCCGCGACCGGCCGCCCGATCCTGTACAGCATCAACTCGAACAGCGTGCACGCCAAGACCGGGCCGCAGCGCGACTGGGGCGACGTCGCCAACATCTGGCGGACCACCGAGGACATCCAGGACGTGTGGGACACCGGGCAGACCAACGGCTACCCGATGGGCGTGAAGAACATCGTCGACGTCACCGTGCCCTTGGCGGGTTACGCCCGGCCCGGTGCCTTCAACGACCCGGACATGATGGAGGTCGGCCGCGGCGGCCTGACCGACACCGAGCAGCGCAGTCATTTCGCGCTCTGGGCGATGATGGCCTCGCCGCTGATCGCCGGCAACGACCTGCGCTCGATGAGCACGGCCACCCAGACCATTCTGAAGAACCCCCGGCTCATCGCGATCAACCAGGACACCCTCGGCCTTCAGGCCAACCAGATCTCGTACGACGGCACGCGCCGGGTGCTGGCCAAGAAGCTCGCCGGCGGTGACGTCGCGGTCGCCCTGTTCAACCAGGGTGGTTCGGCCACCACGGTGTCGACCAGCGCCGCGGCGATCGGCAAGTCCGGCGGCTCCTTCACCCTGCAGGACGCCTGGAGCGGCGCCACCACGACCACCACCGGCGGCATCAGCGCCAGTGTTCCGGCCCACGGCACGGTGGTCTACCGGGTCAGCGGCGGCACCACGACGACGCCGGCCACCACCACGATCGTCAGCGCTCCCTCGGGACGCTGCCTGGACGTGCCGAACAGCAGCACCGCCAACGGCACCCAGCCGGTCATCTGGGACTGCAACGGCGGCACGAACCAGCGCTGGACCGTCACCGGTGGCACCGTCCAGGCGCTCGGCAAGTGCCTGGACGCGCCGGTGGGAGCCGCCGCCGGCGCCAAGGTCCAGCTCTGGGACTGCAACGGCCAGACCAACCAGCAGTGGACCCTGCAGTCCGACGGCACCGTCCGGGGCACCGCCTCCGGGCTCTGCCTGGACGTCGACCACAACCTCACCGCCAACGGCACGCTCGTCCTGCTCTGGACCTGCACTGCCGCCACCAACCAGCGATGGAGCCGAATCTGATGTTCAGAAGATCGTTCGCCGGCCTGCTCTGTGCGCTGGCCCTGGTGGCGCTGAGCGCCGTCACCCCGTCGGCCGCGCACGCGGACAACCCGATCGTGCAGACCGTCTACACCGCGGACCCGGCGCCGCTGGTGTACAACGGCCGCGTCTACCTCTACACCGGGCACGACGAGGACAACTCGACCTGGTTCACGATGAAGGAGTGGCGGGTCTACTCGTCGTCCGACATGGTCAACTGGACCGATCACGGATCGCCGATGAGCCTGACCACGTTCAGCTGGGCCAAGAGTGACGCGTGGGCCGGGCAGGTCGTGGCCCGCAACGGCAAGTTCTACTGGTACGTGCCGGTGACCAACCGCGCGACCGGCCGGATGGCCATCGGCGTCGGCGTGGCCACCAGCCCGACCGGCCCGTTCACCGACGCGCTGGGGCATCCGCTGGCCGAGAACGGTGAGATCGACCCGACCGTGTTCATCGACGACAACGGGCAGGCCTACCTCTACTGGGGCAACCCCAACCTCTGGTACGTGCGGCTGAACACCGACATGATCAGCTACAGCGGCAGCGTGACCCAGATCCCGCTCACCACCTCCGGGTTCGGCACCCGCACCGGTGATGCGAGCCGGCCCACCCTCTACGAGGAGGGCCCCTGGGTCTACAAGCGCAACGGGCTCTACTACAACGTGTTCGCGGCCAAGTGCTGCTCGGAGTTCATCGGTTACTCCACCGCGACCGGGCCGACCGGGCCGTGGACCTACCGCGGAACGGTCATGCCGACGCAGGGCAGCAGTTTCACCAACCACCCGGGCGTCATCGACTTCAACGGCGGATCGTACTTCTTCTACCACAACGGCGCACTGCCCGGCGGCGGCGGATTCACCCGCTCGGTCGCGGTGGAGAAGTTCACCTACAACTCGGACGGCACCATCCCGACGATCACCATGACGACCGGGGGAGCGCCGCAGAGCGGGACGCTCAACCCGTACGTCCGGCAGGAGGCCGAGACCATCGCCTGGAGCTCCGGGGTCGAGACCGAACGGGCCGCTGACGGTGGCATGAACGTCGGTTACCTCGACAACGGCGACTACATCAAGGTCAAAGGCGTCGCTTTCGGTACGGGCGCAACCTCGTTCTCGGCCCGGGTCGCCTCCGCGGCCTCCGGCGGCCGTATCGAGCTTCGGCTGGGCAGCCCCACCGGCACGCTCGCCGGGACGTGCACGGTCCCGGCCACCGGCGGCTGGCAGACCTGGACCACGGTCAGCTGCCCGGTCAGTGGCGCCACCGGCACCCGGGACCTGTACCTGCGGTTCACCGGCGGCAGCGGCTATCTGTTCAACATCGACTGGTGGCAATTCGCCGGTACGTCGATGCGATAGGGCAGGATCGGCCATGGTGCACAGGAGACACACAGGTTTGCGGCGACGGTGACAGGAACGACATGGGAGTGACCCGGACGAGCGGATCCGGCCTGGTGCGAGCGGCCCAGGCCGGGGACCGTGCCGCGCTGGACGAGCTGGTCGCGGCCCACCTGCCGATGGTCTACACGATCGTGCGGCAGGCGCTCGACGGGCATCCCGACGTCGACGACGTCACGCAGGACGTGATGGTGCGGGCCCTGCGGCAGCTCGGGTCGCTGCGCTCGCCGGACAGCTTCCGGTCGTGGCTCGTGGCCATCGCGCTGCGGCAGGTCAGCACCCACCAGCACCGCGTCGCCCGGGACGCCGCCCGGGTGGCGCCGCTGGTCGACGCCACCGAGCTGCCGGACGCCGGGGCCCGCTTCGAGGGGGTCACCGACCTGCGGGTCGAGCTGTCGGCCCAGCGCCGCCAGGTGCAGCGGGCCGGGCGCTGGCTCGACCCGGACGACCGGGCGTTGCTGTCGCTGTGGTGGCTGGAGGTGGCCGGGCGGCTGTCGCGGGCGGAGCTCGCGGAGGCGCTCGGCATCACCGTCGTGCACGCCGGGGTCCGCGTCCAGCGGATGCGGGCCCAGCTCGAGGCCGGCCGGGCCATCGTGGCCGCGCTCGACGCCCGGCCGCGCTGCCCGGACCTGGACGCCGAGCTGACCGGCTGGCCCGGGACGCCGGCGCCGCGCTGGCGCAAACGCCTGGCCCGGCACGTGCGGACCTGCCCGGTGTGCGCCCGGGCGGCCGGTGACCGGGTGCCGACCGAGCGGTTGCTGCCCAGCCTGGCGCTGCTGCCGGTGCCGGTGGCCCTGACGGCGGCCGTCCTGAACAAGGGCGGCGGGGCGGCGCTGGCCGGTGCCGCGGGCAAGGCCGGCCTGTTCGGGGCGCTGGCGGCGCATCCGGTGGTGGCCGTGGTCACCGCGGGAACCCTGATCGTGGGCGCCGCGGCCGGGGCGGTCGCGGTGACCGGACCGTCGGTGCCCCGGCCGGCGACGGTCGCGGAAACCCCGCAGCCGAGGTCGATCGCGGCCCCGACAGCGGCCCGGTCGAGCGCGGCCACGGCTACGCCCACCGCTCGCGGGTCGGCCTCGGCCGGGGAGACCGGCGTTCTGCGGGCCGGACCGGTGTCGCTGGAGGCGGCCGACGCCACCGGCCGCTACGTCACCGCGGCCGGCGGCTACGGCGTACTGACCGCGGTCACCGCCGGCAACACCGTGACCGCCCGGCGGCAGGCCAGCTTCCAGGCGGTGGCCGGGCTCAACGATCCGGAGTGCTTCTCGTTCCGCGCGTCCGACGGCGGCTACCTGCGGCACTCGTCGTGGCGGCTGCGGCTCAACCCCTACGACGGTTCCAAGCTGTTCCGGGGGGATGCGACCTTCTGTCCGAAACCCGGTCGGATCGCCGGCTCGTTCATGCTGGAATCGTCCAACTATCCCGGCTGGTTCCTGCGGCACCGCGGCGACGAGTTGTGGGTCGATCAGATCGACGGATCGGCGGCATTCCTGGCCGACGGTTCGTTCCTGGCCCGCCCGGCCTTCGCCGGCTGAGCCGACCCCGGCGCCCGGCCACACATAACAAAAACGCGGGAGCGCTTTTTCCCGCGATATGACGGAGGAATTCTCCGCGATTTGTTATGCCCGCACGGCCGTGCTGGTCGGGCGGTTAAGGAATTGAAACGCATGAAACCGTCTGGCAATATCGCTGACGAATGTGAGCGTTCCCAATTTGGTGCCGGTGCAAAAAAATCACCCGATTCGAGGAGCTGACGATGAGGGCTTCCCCCGACATCCCCCGCCGGTCGCGGCGCCTGCTCGCCGCCGCCCTGACCGCCGTCCTGACCGTGGCGCTGACGGTCACCGCCACCACCCCGGCGTCGGCCGCGACGATCGACACCAGCGCGTCCTATGTCCTGGTCAACCGCAACAGCGGCAAGGCCCTGGACCTGTACAACCTGGCCACCAACGACGGCGCGCGGATCACCCAGTGGACCCGCAACGACCAGTCCCAGCAGCAGTGGCAGTTCGTCGACTCCGGTAGCGGCTACTACCGGCTGAAGTCGAAACTGTCCGGCAAGGTGCTCGACGTCTCCGGCGCCTCGACCGCCGACGGCGGCGCGGTCGTGCAGTGGACCGACAACAACGCCACCAACCAGCAGTTCAGCATCCAGGACGTCGACGGCTACATCCAGCTGATCAACCGCAACAGCGGCAAGGCGGTCGAGGTGCAGAACGCGGCGACCACCGACGGCGCCAACATCGTGCAGTACGGCGACTGGAACGGCGCCAACCAGCAGTGGCAGCTCGTGAAGACCGGCGGCTCCACGTCCACCGGCACCTTCACCAATCCGGTGGTGTGGCAGGACTTCGCCGACGGCGACATCATCCGGGTCGGCGACGCCTACTACTACTCGGCGTCGACCATGCACTATTCGCCCGGTGCGCCGATCCTGCGCTCCTACGACCTGGTCAACTGGGAATACGCCGGGCACTCGGTGCCGCGACTGGACTTCGACTCGAACGCCTACGACCTGAACGGCTCCCGGGCGTACGTCAAAGGCATCTGGGCCTCGGCCTTCAACTACCGGCCCAGTAACGGTACGTATTACTGGCTGGGCTGCACCGAATTCAACCGGACCTACGTCTACACCGCCTCCGCGGTCGACGGGACCTGGTCGAAGAAGGCCCGGATCAACAACTGTTACTACGACGCCGGGCTGCTGTTCGACAACGACACCCCCTATGTCGCCTACGGCAATGGCACGATCAGCGTCGCCCAGTTGTCCTCCGACCTGACGTCGCAGGTGCGGTCCCAGGCCGTCTACACGACACCGTCGAGCATCGGCACGCTCGAAGGCTCCCGGATGTACAAGCGCGGCAACTACTACTACATCTGGGTGACCCGCCCGGCCAACGGCCAGTACGTGCTGCGGTCGACCAGCCCCTGGGGTCCGTACGAGCAGAGGCAGGTCCTTCTTGATCTTCCCGGGCCGATCTCCGGGGGCGGTGTGCCGCACCAGGGCGGGCTCGTGCAGACCCAGAACGGTGACTGGTGGTACATGGCGTTCACCGACGCCTACCCCGGCGGCCGGGTGCCGACCCTGGCCCCGATCACCTGGAGCAACGACTGGCCGGTTCTGACCACGGTCAACGGCCGGTGGGGCGCCTCCTATCCGAGGCCGAACATCACCACGTCGAGGACCGTGCAGTCGATGATCGGCGCCGACACGTTCACCGGCAGCACGCTGGGACCGCGCTGGGAGTGGAACCACAACCCGGACACCAGCAGGTTCAGTGTCGGCAACGGGCTGCGGCTGTCCACCGCGACGGTCACGAACGACCTCTACAACGCGCGGAACACGCTCACCCACCGGATCCAGGGGCCGACGTCGACCGCCACGATCGCGCTGGACTACTCACAGATGGTCAACGGTGACCGGTCCGGCCTGGCGATGCTGCGCGACTCGTCGGCCTGGATCGGCATCCGCAAGGACAACGGGGTCACCCGGGTGTCGATGACCAACGGGCTGACCATGAACTCCAGCTGGGCGACCACCGGCACCGGCAACGAGGCGGCCGGCGCGACCGTGAGCGGTGGCCGGATCTGGCTGCGGGCCAGCGCCGACATCCGGCCCGGCTCCGGCCGCACCGCGACGTTCTCGTACAGCACCGACGGCAGCACGTTCACCACGCTCGGCCCGGCCTTCACGCTCAACAACGCCTGGCAGTTCTTCATGGGCTACCGCTTCGGCATCTTCAACTACGCCACCCAGGCCCTGGGCGGCGCGGTAACGGTCAGCAAATTCGATCTCACCACCCCCTAGGGAGACCGACATGCCATTACGTCTGAAAGTGTTCGCCGCGACGATGATGCTCGCCGCCGCCGGTGGCGTCGCGGTCACCGCCTCGGCCGCGTCGGCCGCGACGATCGACACCAGCGCCTCCTACGTGCTGGTCAACCGCAACAGCGGCAAGGCGCTGGACCTGTACAACCTGGCCACCAACGACGGTGCCCGGATCACCCAGTGGACCCGCAACGACCAGTCCCAGCAGCAGTGGCAGTTCGTCGACTCGGGCAGCGGCTACTACCGGCTCAAGTCCAAGCTGTCCGGCAAGGTGCTCGACGTCTACAACCTGTCGACCGCCGACGGCGGCGCGATCGTGCAGTGGACCGACAACAACACCACCAACCAGCAGTTCAGCATCCAGGACATCGACGGCTACATCCAGCTGATCAACCGCAACAGCGGGAAGGCGGTCGAGGTGCAGGGCGCCTCGACCGCGGACAGCGCCAACATCGTGCAGTACAGCGACTGGAACGGCGCCAACCAGCAGTGGCAGCTCGTGAAACTCGGCGGCGGTGGTGGTACCCCGAGCTCGCCGCCCCCCTCCGGATCCTGCACGCTGCCGTCGACCTACCGCTGGTCGTCGACCGGTTCGCTGGCCAACCCCAAGTCCGGCTGGGTCTCGCTGAAGGACTTCACCGTCGTCCCCTACAACGGCAAGCACCTGGTCTACGCGACCACGCACGACACCGGATCGACCTGGGGCTCGATGAACTTCAGCCCGTTCACCAACTGGTCGGACATGGCCTCGGCGAGCCAGAACGGGATGAGCCAGGGCACGGTCGCGCCGACCCTGTTCTACTTCGCGCCGAAGAACATCTGGGTGCTCACCTACCAGTGGGGTGGCACCGCGTTCTCCTACAAGACGTCGAGCGACCCGACCAACCCCAACGGCTGGTCGTCGGCGCAGCCGCTGTTCACCGGCAGCATCTCCGGCTCCGGCACCGGGCCGATCGACCAGACGCTGATCGGCGACGGGTCGAACATGTACCTGTTCTTCGCCGGGGACAACGGCAAGATCTACCGCGCGAGCATGCCGATCGGGAACTTCCCGGGCAGCTTCGGTTCGTCCTACACGACGATCATGAGTGACTCGACCAACAACCTGTTCGAGGCGCCGCAGGTCTACAAGGTGCAGGGCCAGAACCAGTACCTGATGATCGTCGAGGCCATCGGTGGCAACGGCCGCTACTTCCGGTCGTTCACCGCGAGCAGCCTGAGCGGGTCGTGGACGCCGCAGGCGGCGAGCGAGAGCAACCCGTTCGCCGGTAAGGCCAACAGCGGCGCGAGCTGGACCAACGACATCAGCCACGGCGAGCTGATCCGGTCCACGGCCGACCAGACCATGACGATCGACCCGTGCAACCTGCAGCTGCTCTACCAGGGCCGCTCCCCGAGCTCGGGCGGCGACTACGGGCTGCTTCCGTACCGGCCGGGCGTACTCACGCTGCAGCGGTAACCGATCCACCCCGATGGGCCGGCCCCCTTCCGGCCCATCGGGGCCCCTTTCCCCGTCAGGAGTCCCCATGACCCCGTTCCCGATCAGCCGCCGACGCCTGTTACAGGCCGCCGGAGCCGGCGCGGTCGCCACCACGCTCGGCGGCGTCACCCCGGCCCGGGCCGCGGCGGTGACCCCGGCCCGCGCCGACCTCGGCGTCTCGGCCTACCCGTTCGCGCTCGGCCAGGTCCGCCTGACCGCCGGGCGCTGGCTCGACAACCAGAGCCGCACCCTCACCTACCTGCGGTTCGTCGACGTCGACCGGCTGCTCTACAACTTCCGGGCCAACCACGGCCGATCCACCGGCGGCGCCGCCGCCAACGGCGGCTGGGACGCGCCGAACTTCCCCTTCCGTACGCACATGCAGGGCCACTTCCTGACCGCCTGGGCCCAGGCGTGGGCCGCCCTGGGCGACACCACCTGCCGGGACAAGGCGAACTACATGGTCGCCGAATTGGCCGCGTGCCAGGCGTCCAACGGTTACCTCTCCGGGTTCCCCGAGTCCGACTTCACCGCCCTGGAAGCGCGCACCCTGAGCAACGGCAACGTGCCCTACTACTGCGTCCACAAGACCCTCGCCGGGCTGCTCGACGTGTGGCGGCTGATCGGCAACACCACCGCCCGCGACGTCCTGCTGCGCCTGGCCGGCTGGGTCGACACCCGGACCGCACGGCTCAGCAGCAGCCAGATGCAGGCGATGCTGGGCACCGAGTTCGGCGGCATGAACGAGGTGCTGGCCGACATCTACCAGCAGACCGGCGACTCCCGGTGGCTCACCACGGCCCAGCGCTTCGACCACGCCGCCGTGTTCGCTCCGCTCGCGTCCGGGACCGACCAGCTCAACGGGCTGCACGCCAACACCCAGGTGCCCAAGTGGGTGGGTGCGGTTCGCGAGTACAAGGCGACCGGCACGACCCGCTACCGCGACATCGGGCTCAACGCCTGGAACCTCACCACCGGCGCGCACAGCTATGTCATCGGCGGCAACAGCCAGGCCGAGCACTTCCGCGCCCCGAACGCCATCGCCGGGTATCTGACCAACGACACGTGCGAGCACTGCAACACGTACAACATGCTCAAGCTGACCCGCGAGCTGTGGCTGACCGATCCCGGTCGCGCCGCCTACTTCGACTTCTTCGAACGGGCGCTGCTCAACCATCTGATCGGCGCGCAGAACCCGGCCGACAGCCATGGGCACATCACCTACTTCACGCCGCTGAAGGCCGGTGGGCGTCGCGGCGTCGGGCCGGCCTGGGGCGGCGGGACCTGGTCGACCGACTACAACAGCTTCTGGTGCTGCCAGGGCACCGGCGTCGAGACCAACACCAGGCTGATGGACTCGATCTACTTCTACAACGGCACGACCCTGACCGTGAACCTGTTCACGCCGTCGGTGCTCAGCTGGGCCGAGCGCGGCCTCACGGTCACCCAGGCCACGTCGTACCCGGTCGGCGACACCACCACGCTGACCCTGTCCGGCACGATGAGCGGGTCCTGGAGCATCCGGGTCCGCATTCCCGGCTGGGCCACCGGCGCGAGCCTCGCGGTCAACGGCGTCACCCAGAACGTCAGCGCCACCGCGGGCAGCTACGCCACCGTCACCCGGACCTGGGCGGCCGGGGACGTGCTGACCGTGCGACTGCCGATGCGCGTGATCCCGCAACCCACCAACGACAACCCCAACATCCAGGCCATCACGTACGGCCCGGTGGTGCTGGCCGGCAATTACGGCAGCACCACGTTGTCCGGCAACCCGGTGCTGACCGTGTCGTCGATCGCCCGGACCGGCACCAGCAGTCTGGCCTTCACCGCGACCGCCAACGGCGCCACGGTCAACCTCGGTCCGTTCCACGACGCGCAGGGCTTCAACTACGCCGTCTACTGGAACACCTCCGGAGACGTCTCCTACAAGCTGGTGAACGTCGCGTCCGGCCTGGTCCTGGGCGTGCAGGACATGTCCGTGGCCGACGGTGGCTCGGCCGTCGTCTGGGGTGACACCGGCACCGCCGACCACCTCTGGGTCCAGATCGCCGACAACGGCGCCGTGCGGTTCCGCAACGTCAACAGCGGCAAGGTCCTCGGCGTCGAGAACATGGCCACCACCGACAACGCCCGCGTCCTGCAGTGGGCCGACAACGGCACCGCCGATCACCGGTGGATCCCGGTCGCCAACAGCGACGGCTCCTACCGCCTGCGCAACGTCAACAGCGGCAAGGTCCTGGCCGTGCTGAACGCCTCGACCGCCTGGGGGAGTCAGGTCGTGCAGGACTCCGACAACGGCAGTGCCGACAACAACTGGCGACTCGTACGGGTCGCCTGATGCTCGTCCGAACGGAGAGATCATGATCAGATCCAGGCTCCTGATGTCGGCCGGCGTCGCCGTGCTGGCCTCCACCGCGGTCGTCGCGGCGATGCCCGCGGACGCGGCCGCGGCCGGCTGCTCGGTGAAGTACGCCGTGTCCTCGCAGTGGCAGGGCGGCTTCAACGCCGACGTGTCGATCACCAACCTCGGGGACGCGGTCTCCAGCTGGGCGCTGACCTGGTCGTACGGTTCCGGCCAGACGGTCACGCAGGCGTGGAACGCGACGGTGACGCAGAGCGGATCGGCGGTGACGGCGAAGAACGTGAGCTACAACGGTGCGATCGCGACCGGCGGCACCGTGTCGTTCGGTTTCACCGGGGCGTGGAGCGGGGCCAACCCCGTACCGTCGAATTTTGCTGTGAATGGGGTGAATTGCGGCGGAGGGACCGTGCCCTCCAGCCCGCCCCCGTCGTCGCCGTCCTCCTCGCCCTCGCCCTCGACGTCCGGTGGCACGTGCACCCTGCCGTCGAGTTACCGCTGGTCGTCGACGGGTTCCCTGGCCAATCCCAAGTCCGGCTGGGTGTCGCTGAAGGACTTCACCAACGTCGTCTACAACGGCAAGCATCTGGTCTACGCGTCCAACGTCTCCGGCTCGGGCTACGGCTCGATGAACTTCGGCCTGTTCACCAACTGGTCCGACATGGCCTCGGCCAGTCAGAACGGGATGAGTCAGGGCACGGTGGCGCCCACCCTGTTCTATTTCGCGCCGAAGAACATCTGGGTGCTCGCCTACCAGTGGGGTCCGACCGCGTTCAGCTACAAGACCTCCAGCGATCCGACCAACGCCAACGGCTGGTCGTCGGCGCAGACGCTGTTCACCGGCTCGATCACCGGATCCGGCACCGGCGTGATCGACCAGACGCTGATCGGCGACGGCACCAACATGTACCTGTTCTTCGCCGGGGACAACGGCAAGATCTATCGGGCCAGCATGCCGATCGGGAACTTCCCGGGCAGCTTCGGCTCGTCCTACACGACGATCATGAGCGACTCGACCAACAACCTGTTCGAGGCGGTCGAGGTGTACAAGGTGCAGGGTCAGAACCAGTACCTGATGATCGTCGAGGCGATCGGCAGCCAGGGCCGCTACTTCCGGTCGTTCACGGCGAGCAGCCTGAGCGGGTCGTGGACGCCGCAGGCGGCGAGCGAGAGCAACCCGTTCGCCGGTAAGGCCAACAGCGGCGCGAGCTGGACCAACGACATCAGCCACGGCGATCTGGTCCGCACCAACCCGGATCAGACCAAGACCGTCGACCCGTGCAACCTGCAGCTGCTCTACCAGGGCAAGGACCCGAGCGCGGGTGGCGCCTACGACCAGCTGCCGTGGCGGCCGGGTCTGCTCACGCTTCAACGGTAACCGGTGGGGAGCCGGCCCGGTGCGCTTCGTCTGGTACGAGCGCGCCGGGCCGGCGTTTTTTGTTATGTGCGGCCCTCACGGAAAGTCGGCGGCAATGCAATTCTCGGATTTTTTGCCGAAACTTTCGGAATTGCTCTTCTGTGTTACGCCGGAGATCTCGTTGTTGCGTTGATCAGGATCCCTGTAACTGCAGGTGAGGGCGGCTTTATCTGCTTTCTTAAGTCTCTGATACTTCCGGAATATTTCCGGAAGCACTTGTTTCGGCGGTGTTACCGTGCCAGCATTGCACTGCATTGAAGCCCGTCTTTACGAGATGGCTCTGCGGTCAACCGACTTTCTTTCGCGTGCACGGTCCCCGCCGTGTGCGTGATCCTTGGCGGCCTCGCGCGGAGCCGATGAGGGAGGCCTTCGTGACCACCGAATCCCCGATCCGCCAACGGTCGACGAGACGCCGGGCGCTGCTGGCCGCCGGCGCCGCCGCCGTCGCGGCCCTCGGCGTCCTGCTCGTGGCCCCCGGCGCCAACGCCGCGGCCAGCACCCTGGGCGCCGCCGCCGCGCAATCCGGCCGCTACTTCGGTACGGCCATCGCCGCCAGCCGGCTCAACGACAGCACCTACTCCACGATCGCCGGCCGCGAGTTCAACATGATCACGGCCGAGAACGAGATGAAGCCGGACGCCACCGAGCCGTCACGCGGCCAGTTCAACTTCAGCGCCGGCGACCAGATCTACAACTGGGCGACCCAGCGCGGCCTGAAGGTGCGCGGCCACACGCTGGCCTGGCACTCCCAGCAGCCGAGCTGGTGGTCGGGCCTGAGCGGCAGCAGCCTGCGCCAGGCGATGATCGACCACATCAACGGCGTGATGGCCCACTACAAGGGCAAACTCGCCGCCTGGGACGTCGTCAACGAGGCGTTCAACGAGGACGGCAGCCGGCGCAACTCCAACCTGCAGAACACCGGCAACGACTGGATCGAGGTCGCGTTCAAGACCGCCCGCAACGCCGACCCGAACGTCAAGCTCTGCTACAACGACTACAACATCGAGAACTGGTCGTACGGGAAGACGCAGGGCGTCTACAACATGATCCGCGACTTCAAGTCCCGGGGCGTGCCGATCGACTGCGTGGGCCTGCAGACCCACTTCACCGGCGGCAGCTCGCTGCCCTCCAACTTCCAGACCACCCTGCAGAACTTCGCCTCCCTCGGCGTGGACGTAGCCCTGACCGAGGTCGACGTCACCAACGCGTCCACCTCGCAGTACTCCGGACTGACCCAGGCCTGCATGAACGTGTCCCGCTGCATCGGCATCACCGTCTGGGGTGTCCGCGACAGCGACTCGTGGCGCTCCGGTGAGAGCCCGCTGCTGTTCGACGGCAACGGCAACAAGAAATCCGCCTACACCTCGGTGCTCAACGCTCTCAACGCCGCCGGACCGGGCCCGTCCTCGCCCGCCCCGAGCGGCAGCACCGGATCGCCGTCGCCGTCACCGTCGACCTCCACCCCGCCGGCCGGCGGCGGACGGATCGTCGGCGCCCAGTCCGGCCGGTGCATCGACGTGCCCAACGCGACCCAGACCAACGGCACCCGGGTCCAGCTCTACGACTGCAACGGCCAGAGCAACCAGGCCTGGACGTACACCTCCAGCAAGCAGCTGACCGTGTACGGCAGCCGGTGCCTGGACGCGGCCGGCTCCGGCAACGGCGCGGCCGTGCAGATCTACGCCTGCAACGGCCAGACCAACCAGCAGTGGAACGTCAACAGCAACGGCACCATCACCGGAGTCCAGTCCGGGCGCTGCCTGGACGTCTGGGGCACCGGCAACGGCCAGCAGGTCCAGCTCTACGACTGCAGCGGCCAGGCCAACCAGCGGTTCGGCCTGAGCTGATCCGGCCCTCGGGGAGACGGTGTGCTCCCACGCCGTCTCCCCGAGGCCCGCTGGCACGATCGTGTGATGTGACCCCTCGGCCGATCCTGCGATGATCACCGAGTGAGATCAATGAGTCACACGGTCGTTGCCGGCGTTTCCCTTCTCGCCCTGCTCGGCGCGGCCGCGGGCTGCTCCAGCGACACCAGCACCAGCGCGGATCAACCCGCTGCCGCCGGCGCCCCCGCCGCGGCCAAGACCAAGAAGACCCCGGCCGTCGACTCCTGCACCCTGCTCAAAGCCGCCGAGGTCAAGGACATCATCGGCGCCAACGACGGCGGCCAGCCCGGCAACGGCGTCGGCGAGAGCGTCTGCACCTGGGAGAACCAGGACAACTACCACTCGGTGACCGTGAGCATCGGCAGCCCGAAAACCACCCTCGACGGGAAAGTGCCGGTCGACGAGGTGGCCGGCCCGGGCGAACCCGGCCCGGACGGCATCCGGTTCGCCAGCGACAACACCGCCACCTACGTGATCGGCGACCGCGTCTGCTACGTCCAGGTCGTCACCGACCCGACCAGCAACAAGGACCGCGACATCGACATCCGCCTCATCAAACTGATCCGCGCCCGCACCGCCGGCAAGCTCTGACCCGCGATACCGCTTTCGCCCTCGGGCTCGCGTCCGATGTGCGTGCGCGAGGCCCGCTCCCGTCCGTGGAGCGGGCCTTTCCCGCGGAGAACCCACCGGTCACGGACCTCCCCGGCACAACGGGCAGCCGCCGGGCCCAGGTTCCTCAGGGCCATCCGAAAGAGGACCTTCCCGTGACTTTCCTGCTGGACCGCCTGCATCGGGCGGGTATGACCGACGTCGTCTCGGTCGAGGCGGTGGCCGGCGGGCTGGCCGCCGTCGCGGGTATCGCCAGGCGGCGGGACGGGTCGGCGGTGTTCGTCAAGGCGTTCGCCGAGACCCCGGAGGACGACGTCTTCGCCGCCGAGGCCGAGGGGCTGACGGCACTGCGGGAGCTCGGCGGGGTGGCGACGCCCGAGGTGATCCGGGCCGACCGGGAGCTGCTGGTGTTGTCGGTGCTGCGGCCGCGGCCGTCCGATGAGGGTTTCTGGGAGCGGTTGGCGCACGCGGTCGCCCGGCTGCATACGAGTACGACCCATCCGCGCTTCGGCTGGCATCGTGACAACTGGCTGGGCCGTCGCCGGCAGGTCAACACGTGGGCCGATGACGGTTTCGCGTTCTTCGCCGAGCATCGGCTGCTGCGGTGGCTGGGGGAGCCGCGTGTCGAGGCGGCCCTGGACGCCGGTGACCGGGCCGCCCTGGAACGTCTGTGCACGCGCCTGCCCGACCTGCTGCCGGATCGGCCGGCCGGTCTGACCCACGGTGACCTGTGGACTCAGAACGTCATGGCCACGGCCGACGGGCGGCCGGCGCTGATCGACCCGGCGGTGTCCTACATGTGGGCCGAGGTCGACCTGGCCCACGTGTGGACGACGGCGCCGCCGCCCGAGGCGCGACGGTTCTTCGCGGTCTACGCCGAGTTGACCTCGCTGGACGGGGGCTGGCCGGACCGGATGCCGATCATTCAGTTGCGGCAGCACCTGGCCGTGCTGGCTCAGTTCGACGACGACTGGGGTGCGGCCGACCTGATCCGCGCCACTCTCGCCCCGTTCCGGCCGCGCCGTTAGCGCTGCCCGGGGCCGGGCTCGCGCAACTGGTTGCGGGTCTGCGCCAGGATCCGACCGAGCATGTTCCGGCCGTTCCCGGTCCGGCCCCGGCCCCAGTAGTGGTCGGTGGTGGTGTCCTCGACGATCTCTTCGTCACCGGTGGACAGCAGGATGTCCCGGATGTCGGCGTGGGCGCGGAACTTGGTGCCGACTGCCCGGCGCATCACGTCGTCCTTGACCCGCTCCCAGTCCCTGCGCAGGGGTTTCGACGAGTCGCGGCCCAGCTCGGCCGCTCGCAGTGGTGTGCGAGCCCGCCGCACGAGATCCGCGTGGCGGGTGCCCTTGAATTTCTGCGCCTGGAAGTAGTGTTCCGAGGTCGGCCACCAGACCCCGTCGAGGTCGAAGCCGTGATCGGAGAAGTTCGAGAAGCACCCGTAGGGGACCTCGTCGGCGCCGTAGAAGTAGATCGTCACGGAAACCTCGCGGGTGTCGCGGAAACCGGCAGAGTAACCGCACTCACCGCGCGGACATCTCCTGGGTGCCGATGGCGGCCAGCAGGTCGAGTTTGCCGCGGGCGTCCGTGCCCGGCCGCGGGGTGTAGACGACCAGGTGCAGGTCGGAGCCCTGGGTGGTGAGCACGTCGCAGTCCAGGGCGATGTCGCCGACCTCCGGATGTTCGACGATCTTGCTGGCGCCCTGGTGTGCGGCGACCGATCGGCGGGTCCACAGCTCACGGAAGCGCGGGCTGCGGTGCAGGCGCGCGATGAGCGCGGTCACGGCCGGGTCGTCCGGGTAGCGGCTGGTGGTTCCGCGCAGGTCGGCGACCAGGGATTCCTCGAACGCGGCCCGTTCGGCCGGGCTCTGCCGGATCCGGCTCATGCTGCCCTCGAAGTGCATGAGCAGCACGTTTCGGGCTTCCGGGCCGCGCACGGTCGGGTCGCCGAAGGTGGCCGCGAGCAGCGGATTCCAGTGCAGCAGCTGCCAGGCGGCGTCGTAGACGGCGAGCGGGTGGCCGTCGAGCCGTTCGATGATCCGGTACAGACTGCCGGGGATGATCCGGGGGACCCGGTCCGGGCCGGCGGCGTGCCCGGCCAGGCGCATCAGGTGGGCCTGCTCGTCGTCGGTGAGCCGCAGCGCGCGGGCCAGCGCCGAGCAGACCTGGGCGGACGGTGTCGGGGCGCGGCCCTGTTCGAGACGGACCACGTACTCGGCCGAGATGCCGGCCAGCACGGCCAGTTCCTCGCGGCGCAGGCCGGGCACGCGGCGCGGCGAGTGGTGCGGCAGCCCGGCGGCGGCCGGGTCGAGGCGGTCGCGCCAGGAGCGCAGCGTCGCACCGAGTTGATCCATGGGTTCCATGCTGCCACCGGTCGCCGGTACCAGCCTGGTACCGGTTGTACCAGGACGATCCGTAGCTGCCGGATCCGGTTCGGGCGCAGCACGATCGGTGGCATGAACCGAGACACCATCACTCTTGCCGACGACCTGGTCCTGACCCGCATGGGTTACGGCGCGATGCAGCTCGCCGGGCCCGGCGCGTTCGGACCGGTGCGGGACCGGGCCGAGGCCGTGCGGGTCCTGCGCACCGCCGTCGGGCTGGGCATCAACCACATCGACACCAGCGACTTCTACGGCCCGGTGGAGACCAACGAGATCATCCGGGAGGCGCTTCATCCGTACGCGGAAGATCTGCGCATCGTCACCAAGATCGGCTTTCGGCGTGGGCCGGACGGCAGCTGGGACCCGTCGCCGGACAACCTGCGTGAGCAGGTGCAGGACAACCTGAAGCACCTCGGGCTGGATGCGCTCGACGCCGTGAATCTGCGCGTGGAGGGGCCGGGGTCACTGGCCGACCGCTTCGGCGAGCTCGTCGAGATGCGACGGGAGGGTCTCGTACGCCATCTGGGTCTGTCGAATGTGACCGCGGAGCAGGTCGCCGAGGCGCGGGAGATCGCCCCGGTCGTCTTCGTGCAGAACCTCTACAACATCGTGCTGCGCGACGGCGACGCCCTGATCGACGAGCTGGCCGCCGACGGGATCGGGTTCGTGCCGTTCTTCCCGCTGGGCGGTTTCACCCCGGTGCAGTCCGGGGTTCTGGAGGAGGTGGCCGCCTCGGTCGGCGCGTCGGTGCAGCAGACCGCGCTGGCCTGGTTGCTGCGGCGGTCGCCGAACATCCTTCTCATTCCCGGTACGTCATCGGTCGCGCACCTGCGTGAGAATGTCGCCGCCGCGGACCTCGACCTGCCGGATGAGGCGCTCGCCCGATTGAACGCCTTGGTGAACTGAATACGCCATTGCGGGTCGTGACCATGCGACTGCGAAACGCACGACCCCAACAAATGATTACCGGATCGTCATGTCCTGATCACCACTCGTACAAGGGTCAGCCACCGATCACCCGCACGGCCCAGACCAGCGCGAAGCTCGGCACCGCCATCACCGCGAGGACCACGCCGACCATGGCGAAGACCGTGCCGGAAAGAGAGCCTATTCGCTCCCGGAAGGGTGCACTTTGGATTTGTACATCGGTCTCGTACTCGAAATCGAACATGGCTGGAACGGTACACGAAACTGTCCGTTCGGGCCGAACGCCATCATCGATTCGTTATTTTCTGAATAGACATCGGGCCATGCACCGCCCGCCGGGGACCGAGTCCGCCAAAAGCCTTCTCGGGCCCGGAAATCTACCCGAAATACCCCGGCAGGCTCACGGCCGGTTCCAGTCGCGTCGCGGGGCGTGGCCCCGGCCGGGCCGGCGAGGTGTCTCAGATCACGGCGAGTCGATCGACCAGAAGTGCGATCCGCCGCTCGGCGTCCTCGGCCGGTAGCCGCCCGGCCCGGGTCAGCGTGGCCAGCCCGTGCAGGGCGGCCCAGAACAGCTCGGTGAACAGCCCGGGGGAGACGCCGTCGCCGGTGACCTCGCCGAGGTTCTCCAGCAGGGCGGTGAAGGCGTCCTTCAGCGGTTCCGGAGTGTCGTCGCGCGCCCAGGCCAGGCCGCCGTCGAGCTGGAACATGGCGTCGTAGACGGCCGGGCTGCGGGTGGCGAAGTCGAGGTAGGCGCGGGCCAGGGCGGTGACCCGGGCGTGCGGGCCGTCCGCGCCGGCGGCGGCGGCCCGCAGCGCCGCGGCCATCTCGGTGGCGCCGGTCAGGGCGATCGCGCCGATGATCTCCCGCTTGCCACGGAAGTGGCTGTACAGAACCGGCTGGCTGTACTCGATCCGCTCGGCCAGCCGGCGGGTGGTGACCGCGTCCCAGCCCTGCTGCTCGGCGATCTCGCGGGCGGTGGCCAGGATGAGGCGCTCGCGCTCGGCCCGTTCGCGTTCCTTGCGTTCCTGCACTGACATGACCCGATCCTAGCACCGCTAGCCAATCGAGCGGCAGCAATGCTAGCGTTGGCACATCAGCTATCAACGCTAGAATTCAGGAGGAGTCGTCATGCTCAGCGCACTCCAGGTGCTCACCGTCGTGGTCGTCGGCGTCATGGTCGGAGTGGAGTTCTCCGTCGCCTTCGTCATCAACCGGATCCTCGACGCCCTCCCGGACGACAGCTCCCAGCTCGGCCGCGCTCACGGCGGCCGGATGCTCGGCGCGCTCATGCCGTTCTGGTACATCGGCTCGCTCGTGCTGGCCGCGATCTGGGCCGTCGCCGCGTGGCACCACGACGGCACCGGTCTCGTCGTCGTCGCCGGCGGCCTGCTGATCCTCAGCGTGATCATGTCGATCCTGCTGCTCGTCCCGATCAACAACCGCAGCAAGACGTGGACCCCGCAGACCCGGCCGGCCGACTGGAAGCAGCAGCTGAACCGCTGGGACCGCTTCCACTACCTGCGGGTCGCCGTCATCATCGCCGCGTTCGCCCTGCTCGTCGCCGCTCTCGTCTGAGGCCGGCGGGTGACCGGAAAGATCCGCCCCCGGAAGCCGGGCTTCCGGGGGCGAACCCTTTCCAGGGGAGAGAGGAAGGCTTATGCGGCGACCGCGGTCCGCTTTCCGGCCGGGCGCAAGAACAAGATCAAGACCACGATGGCGTACGTGGTGAACGCCGCGACCTCGAGCACGGTCGCCACCGGGGTGATGTTGACGGTGGCCGCCAGCAGCGTGCCGTACCAGGAGGCCGGCTCGATCGTCGCCGACCAGTCGTAGGCGACGGTGGTGGAGCCGGGCAGGTAGCCGGCGACCTGGAAGCCGTGCACGGCGTACTTGGCGATCCCGGCCGCGACCACCACCAGCAGCACGCCGGTGGCGGTGAACAGCCGGCCGAGGTTGACCCGGGCGACCGCCGCGTACATGAGCACGCCCAGCAGTACGGCCGAGACCACGCCGGCCAGCATGCCGAGCAGCGGCGCCACGGTCTCGCTGGCCGCCTGCGCGGCCGAGAAGACCAGCAGCACCATCTCGACGCTCTCCCGGATGACCGCGACGAACGCGAGCGCGGCGACCGCGTACCGGCCCAGGCCGAACGCCTCGGTGAGCTTGCCGGTCAGCTCGGTCTTGATGGTCCGCGCGCTGCTGCGCATCCAGAAGATCATCCAGGTGACCATGGCCACCGCAAGCAGCGAGGTGACGGCCTCGAACAGCTCCAGCCGGACGCCGGAGAGCACGGACGTGGCGACGTAGGTCAGGATCGCGCCGAGTGCGGCGGCGCAGACGATCGCCAGGGCGACCCCGATCCACAGGGGGAGCAGGCCGTCCCGGCGCTGGGAGCGGGCCAGCAGCGTGACCAGGATGGACACGACGAGCGCGGCCTCCAGGCCGTCACGCAGACCGATGAGATAACTGGCGAAGAACGCGCCGCCCACGGAGACATCCCCAAGTTAGTAGCCTTACCTGACCTGGCCAAGCTCCTACATTTCGTAGGAGATTGTCAAGCGGCGGCCAGGCCGTGCTCGCTCAGCGGGCCGACCGCGAAGCCCCGGGCCCGGCAGTGGACCAGGATCGCCGGCAGCGCGCCGATCATCGACTCCCACGAACGCGCGACGGCCGCGTGGTCGCTGTCGTGCAGCAGGATCGTGCCACCCGGGGCGAGACCGCGGCGCACGGCCCGGAACACCGAGTCCGAGGTGGCGCTCCGCGTCCAGTCCCGGCCCCAGCAGGTCCAGAGCACCGGGGCCAGGCCGAGCCGGCGGGCCCCGACCAGCGCCGCGGTGCTGGCCACCCCGTAGGGCGGGCGCCACCAGCGCGGCTCCTGCCCGGTGACCGCGGTGATCGCGGCGGTGGCCCGGGCCAGGTCCTCGACGGTCTCGGCCGGGCCGCGTTTGAGCAGCAGCCGGTGCTCGTAGCCGTGCACCGCGACCTCGTGCCCGGCGGTCACGATCGACCGGGCCACCGTCGGGTGCCGCTCGGCCATCTCGCCGAGAAGGAAGAACGTCGCGCGTACGCCGTGGGCGTCGAGAATGCGCAGCAGCCGCGGCGTCGCCTCCGGGTGCGGGCCGTCGTCGAAGGTCAGCGCGACGTGACCGGGGGAGCCGATCCCGGACAGCGCGGGCAGCAGGCGGCGGCGCAGCGGTCCGATCGCGGCGAGCGCGGGTCCGGCGTGCGCGGCGGCCAGGGCGGTGACGACTCCGGCGGTGGCGGCGAGTTTCATGGCGAGGCCTCTCAGGCGGGGATCAGGGTCGTCCGGCGGTCGTGGAGGGCGACGACGTCGGCGGCGTCGAGGTCGTCCCGGAAGGTCGTGAAGACGTCCTGCTGCCGCTGCCGGGACGGCCCGTCGACGGCGGCGTACAACTCGGCGGCGAGCTCGACCCGGGTCTGCGGCCACGGCGACAGCCGGCCGGCGGCCAGGACCGCCGCGTTGGCGGTGCCGTGCCCGGGCAGGCAGCGGTAGCTGATCACCGGGACGCCGCTGGCCATCGCCTCGGTGCTGGACAGCCCGCCGGCGTTGTGGACGGCGACGTCGGCCGCGCGCAGCAGATCGGGCATCGTGTCGACCCAGCCGAGCGCGACCGCGGTCCCGGTCTCGTGCAGGCGTCGCCGCAGCGTCTCGTTGCGACCGCAGACGACCACCGGCAGGGCCGCCCCGGTCGCGGCGATGTCGGCGGCGGTCCGCTCGACGTCACCGACGCCCCACGATCCGGCGATCACCAGGGCCAGGCGTTCGTCGGCGGGCAGACCCAGCCGCCGCCGGATCGCCGCCTTCTCGGCACGGTCGTACACGGGCCGGAACGCCGGGTCGACGATCGGGGACACGGTCAGGACCGGCGCGTTCATGGCGTGGATCTGGTCGGCCGTGTGCCGGCCGGGCGCCAGGTGCAGGTCGATGCCGTCGGCCACGCAGAGCGGGTGCACCGACGGGTCGGTCATGACCGCGGCGGCCGGCACGGTCAGCCGCCCGCTCCGGCGCAGCCGCCCCAGCACCTGGCTGGCCAGCGGATACGTGGAGACCACGGCGGACGCGTCGGCGCCGATCGCGGCCAGCATCCGGGTCGCGGCCAGCCCGGACGACAGCGCGCCGGCGCCGGCCGACATCCGCGGCCCGGCCATCTTGTCGAGCAGCCAGCCCCAGCTGTCCGGCACGGAACGCAACTGGCGGGCATAGGTGTCGCGCAGGGCCCGGCCCAGCCCAGCCGGGAGCATGTCGAGGAAGTCGTGCCGGACCGAGGGAACACCCCGCTCGGTGAGCCGGCGGGCGAGCTCCCGGGCGGCGCCGTCATGACCGGCCCCGATACTGGCCGAGAAGATCACGACGGGCGGGGTGGCGGGTCGGCGGGGCGGTCGCGCTGTCATGGCCGGAACGATGGTCGCGCCGGACTGAGGATTTCCTGAACGCGGACGCCTTCAACGGTTTCTCAGCTTCCCGCTCCTACCTTGCGGGACATGCATTCGCTGCTCGATCCTCAGTCGCTGATCACCACGGTCGGCCTGGCCGGAATCCTGGCGATCGTCTTCGCCGAGTCCGGCCTGCTCGTCGGGTTCCTCCTGCCCGGCGACTCGCTGCTGTTCACCGCCGGGCTGCTCGTGGCCGGGGGCACGCTGCTGCATCAGCCGCTGTGGCTGGTGTGCCTGCTCGTGTCGGTCGCCGCGGTGCTCGGCGACCAGGCCGGCTACCTGTTCGGCCGCAAGGTCGGGCCGGCCCTGTTCCGGCGGCCCGACTCCCGGCTGTTCAAGCAGGAGAACCTGGCCAAGGCGGGCACGTTCTTCGAGCGGCACGGTGCCAAGTCGCTGGTGCTGGCCCGCTTCGTGCCGGTGATCCGCACGTTCACGCCGATCGTGGCCGGGGCGGCGCTCATGCCGTACGGCAAATTCGTGATTTTCAATGTCGTGGGCGGCGTGCTCTGGGGCTGCGGCGTGACCACGCTCGGGTATTTCCTCGGGCAGATCGCGTTCGTGAAATCGAACATCGAGCTGATCCTGATCGGCATCGTCGCGGTGTCCGTCATTCCGGTCGCCGTGGAAATCCTCCGGGCCCGCCGCGCTCAGCCCTCCTCGGCCAGGCGATAACCGGCGCCGCGGACCGTCTCGATCGCGGCCCGGCCGAACGGGTGGTCGATCTTCTTGCGCAGGTAACCGATGTACACCTCGACGATGTTCGGATCCCCGTCGAAATGCGCGTCCCAGACGTTCTCGATGATCGCGGTCTTGGTCATCGCCTGCCCGCGATGCCGCATCAGGAATTCGAGCAGGGCGAACTCGCGCGGCGTCACCGAAACGGGCGTGTCGCCGCGCAGCACCCGCCGCTCGGCCGGATCCAGCGAGAGGTCACCGGCGCGCAACACCGCAGGTCGCTGCGGTGCACCGCGACGGATCAGCGCACGCAGACGGGCGATCAGAACGACGAACGAGAACGGTTTGATCAGGTAGTCGTCGGCCCCCAGATCGAGAGCGTCGGCCTGGTCGTACTCGCCGTCCTTGGCCGTCAGCATCAGGATCGGCGTCCACACCTCGCGGGTCCGCAACTGCCGGCAGACCTCGTATCCGGACAGGCCGGGAAGCATGATGTCCAGCACGATCGCGTCGTAGGAACCGTGCGGATTCTCGGTCGCGGTCCACAAACCCTCGGTCCCGTCATGGACCAGATCGACGGTGAACCCCTCCCGGGCGAGCCCGTCGCGGATCGTCTCCGCCATCGCCACTTCGTCCTCGACCACCAGCACTCGCATGCGCGCACCCTTTTTCATTCGACCTGAGAAACCGCTGAAATCCACTTTCAGTACGTCCTCAGAAAGGCCCGGTTACCGTGACCGTCATGCTCCGATTGTTGCGGAAACGACTCGGCGTTCGGATGCGCTCCGCCCTGGCCGCCGGAATCGTGGTCGTCCTCGCCTCGGTCTTCGCCGGCGCGATCCTGCTGTTCACCGCCCGGGGCATCCTGCTCGACAACGTCAACTCGGCCGCCAGCGACCGGACCGCCCAGGTCACCGCCGCGCTCACCGCGCAGAACGCGGCCGCGCTCGACGTCGCCCTGCGCTCCTCGAAAGCCGGCCGCAGCCTGGTCCAGGTGGTCACCCAGGACGGGCAGGTCGTCGGCGCGTCCACCGCGATCGCCGACCTGCCCGCAATGTCCGGCCTGCGCCCGGCGGTCGGCCGCCGCGAGCAGGAGAGCAAAAATCTGCCGGTCGGCGAGGGTGAGCCGTGGCGGGTGGTGGCGACCGGGGTCAACACCGCCGACGGCAAACGGATCGTGCTGGTGGCCGAGTCCATGGACGCGGTCAGCGACAGCACCGAGGCGATCCTCGTCGCGCTGCTGCTGGGGCTGCCGGTGCTGGCGCTGATGGTCGGGGTGGCCACGTTCTACTTCGTCGGGCGGACCCTGCTGCCGGTCGAGGCGATGCGCCGACGGGCCGCGACCATCACCGCCACCAACCTGCACGCCCGGCTGCCGCTGCCGGAGGCCGACGACGAGATCGCGGCGCTGGCCACCACCATGAACACGATGCTGGACCGGATCGAGGCGTCGGCCGCGGCCCAGCGGCGGTTCGTCGGGGACGCCAGCCACGAGCTGCGCAGCCCGCTCACCACCATCCGGGCCAACGCCGACCTGTTGGCCGGCACCGACCGGTCGCCGTCGGTGCGGCGCATCCAGTCCGAGAGCGCGCGGATGTCGCGCCTGGTCGAGGACCTGCTGCTGCTGGCCCGGGTCGACGATCAACCGGTGCCGGCCCGCCGGGAGGACGTCGACCTGGACGATCTGGTCTTCGCCGAACGGGAGCGGATCTCGGTGGAGCATCCGCACCTGCGGGTCGAGGGCGGGGTGTCGCCGGTGCGGGTCACCGGGGACCGGGATCAGCTGACCCGCGTACTGCGGAATCTTGTCGACAACACCGTGCGGCATGCCCGCGAACGGGTCACCGTCAGCCTGACCGGCCGGGACGGGCAGGGCGAGATCGTGGTCGGCAACGACGGTCCGCCGATCCCGCGGGCCGACCGCGAGCGGATCTTCGACCGGTTCGTGCGGCTCGACGACAGCCGGTCCCGCGACGGCGGCGGGTCCGGGCTGGGGCTGGCCATCGCCCGCGACATCATCACCACGCATCAGGGGACGCTCACGGTGGACGACCTGTCCGAGGGCGCGGCCATGCGCCTGCGCCTCCCGGCCTCCCCCGAGTAACGCGGTCTCTCCGGCCGGCGAGGCGCGGGCCGGGTCGACTTCTCAGTTCAGCCAGGCGCGGGCCAGGTCGACGAACGCCTCGGTGGCGATCGCCGCGACCGCCACGAACCCGGCCGCGAGCAGAGCCGGGACGATCAGGCGGCGGCGGAGCCGGTCCGGTGTGGCCTGGCCCAGCGCCCGGACCCGGCGCACCGCGGCGCCGCCGTCGATGCCCAGCGCCGGCCCCGGTTCCGGCCCGGAGCCGGCCAGGGCGGCCCGGGCCACCGCCTTGGCGGTCAGGCGCCGGTCGCCGACCCGGGTCGCCGCCACCTCGTCGGCCCAGCGCTCGACCAGGTAGGCGACCGCGTCCCGGACCGGGATGAGCAGCGGGTTGACCGCCGCGGCGGCGGCCGCCGCGGCGACCAGCCGGTGATGCCGGTGCTCCAGGTGAGCCTGCTCGTGGGCGAACAGCACGCGCCGCTCGTCGGCGTCGAGCAGCCGCAGGATCCCGGTGGTGACCAGCAGATGCCCGGGCCGGCCGACGGTGCCGGGAACGGCGACCGCCATCGGTCGGGCCCAGTCGGCGATGACCAGGCCGTCCTGGACCTGGCCGACCGCCCGCAACCGCCGATGCGTGCCGAGCCGCCGGCGCGCGTCGGCCAGCAGCCGGACCCCGCCCCAGACCAGGATGATCCCGGCGACCAGGGCGATCGGCCCGGGCACCGGCTCCGGCAGCTCCAGGGTGGGGGAGTCGTCCAGGGCCGACAGCGGCGGCACGTCGTCGAGCATGGTCAGCGCCAGCATCGTCAGCGACCAGGTGGACGAGACGGCGGCGACCACGGCGGTGGCGGCCAGCGCGCGTGCGGCCGGGCCGGGCGCGCCCCGGGCGGCCACCCGCGGCGCGATCAGCGCCAGCGGCAGGGCCAGCAGCAGCGGAAGGTAGATGGCGACGGTCATGCGGGGCGTTCGGCGTCGGCCAGCAGGTCGCGCAGGATCGCGGCGTCGGTGGCGTCGAGCGACTCGGCGAACTGCCGGAGCACGGCGTGGCGGTCGGTGCCGTCCGGCAGTGCGGCGCGCATCTGGGCGACCGCGGCGGTGGCCGCGTCCCGCGCCGGCCAGTACTCGTGCCCGCGGCCGGCCCGGCGGCGCTGCACCTGACCCTTCTCGTGCAGGCGGATCAGGATCGTCTGCACGGTGTTGTACGCCAGGTCGTCGCCGATCTGCAGCTGCACCTGCGCCGCGGTCATCGGCGCGTCGGCCGCCCACAGGGACGTCATGACGGCCGCTTCCAGGGCGCCCGGGCGTCGTCTGTCCTTGGTCACACGCTGAGAATATCGGGAAACCTTCACCTACAGGATGTAGGAGCTAGGCTCGGTGGCGTGACCCTCTTCGTGATCGGCCGACCGGCGGCCGCGTTCCTGCTGCTGACCCTCGCCGTGGCCGGCCGGGCCACCCCGCTGATGACGTTCGACGCGTGGGTCAGCCACGGGGCGCACACCCTGGCCCTGGCCCATCCGGTGTGGCGTTCGATCATGGCGGCGGTGACCGTCACCGGCAGCTTCGCCGTGATCACCCCGCTCGCGGTGGCCGGCTGCGCGTTCCTGCTGGCCACCGGCCGCCGGTGGCCGGCGGTCTTCGCCGCGCTGGCCCTGACCGTGACCCCGCTGGTCCGGCTGGTCGTGCTCGCCCTGGTGGCCCGGCCACGCCCGGTCGACCAGCTGGCGCCGGCCGCGAACTACTCGTACCCGTCCGGTCACAGCAGCGCCTCGGCGACGGCGGCCCTGGTCCTGATCATGGTCGGGTGGCCGTTGCTGCGCACCCGCCGGAGCCGGATCGTGCTGGCCGTCGCCGCCGGGAGCTGGGCGGTGACCGTCGGGGTGAGCCGGGTCGCACTCGTCGTGCACTGGCCCAGCGACGTGGTCGGCGCCTGGCTGTTCTCCGTGACCATGGTGCTGAGCATCGCCGCGCTGGTCCGCCGGCTGGCCGGGGCCGCACCGGTGCATCCGTCGCTCCCTACGAGAAATAGATCGCGCCGGTGGCCATGACCGCCCACGCGAAGCCGGCGACCAGCAGGAAGCGGTCGGAGACGAGCAGGTTCTCCGGCGCCTCGCCGTCCCCGCGCGACACCAGCAGGCTGTACCGCATCAGCGCGGCCAGGAACGGCACCAGCGACAACCCCAGCAGCGGCAGCGACGTGTCGTCACCGGCGAAATCGAAGGCCCATCCCGCGTACGCGAGGACGGTCCCGGTCAGCGTCATGGTCATCGTCTGCTGCAGCCACGACGTCGGGTAGGCGGCGAGCACGGCCCGGCCGCTGCCGTCGCGGCGCAGCTCGCTCAGCCGCTTGCCGGTGACCAGGAACAGCGACCCGAGCAGCGCGGTGAGCAGGAACCAGCTCGACATCGGCACCTTGGCCGCGTAGGCGCCGCCGATCGTGCGCAGCAGGAACCCGCCGGCCACGGCCAGGATGTCGATCACCGCGACCCGCTTGAGCCACGAGCTGTAGGCGAACGTCAGGGCCAGGTACGCGACCACGCATCCGGCGGTGGCCGGGCCGGCCAGGGCGGCGACCAGGGGAGCCGCCGCCGACAGGCCGAGCCCGATCAGCCAGGCCGTCCGGACCGGGACCAGGCCGGCCGCCACCGGGCGCCGGGACTTGACCGGGTGCCGCCGGTCGGCCGCCACGTCGGACGCGTCGTTGACGAAATAGGTGCCGGCCGAGGCGAGGACGAACGCGGCCAGCGCGACGAGACTGCCCGGCCGCACCAGCAGGCCGGCCGCCAGGGGTGCCGCGAACACCAGCACGTTCTTGATCCACTGCCGGGGCCGGGCGGTGACCAGCAGCGGTGACGCGGCCGGGGCGGCGAACGTGCCCAGCGCCATGTCAGCCCGCCGTCACGTAGAAGAAGTCGCGCTGATCCGGTTGCAGGTAGCGGTTCGCCGAGCGGCTCATCGCGGGCAGCAGCTTGGTCGCTGTCCCGGACGGTTGCCAGGACGCGAAGCTCGACATGCCGGTGTGGATGTCCAGTTGCATGCCACGGACGATCCCGGCGTCGACCATGGCCGCGGCCAGGGTCGTCAGGTTCATCTTGTCGCCGGCCACGTAGATCAGGTTGCCGTCGCGGTCGAGGCCGGCCCCGGAGCGCCAGGTGTACTGGTACTGGTTGCGCGGCGACCCCCAGCGCCCGTTGGCGTTGGTGGCGATCCCGTCCACCGGCCGGCCGTGGTCGACGACCAGGTGAAGGTTCTGCCGGACGGCGACCACGTCCGGGCCCATCGCCACGTCCGTACCCCAGGATCCGATCGTCATGGAACCGTCGCGCCTGATCACCAGGGATGCCAGCCCGTCGGTCAGCGGCTGCGAGTACCGGCCGCCGAGGAAGAAGCCGCCCGGCGTGTCCTTCATCTTGAAACCGGAGTTGAACGTGGCGACCAGCTTCCCGACGTCGCCGGAGGGGACGGCGGCGTTGCCCGGCCAGGGTGCTCCGCCCGGCTGCGCGGTGCCGGCGACCAGGTGCGTGACCGTTCCGGCGGCGCGGATCCAGGCGACCCCGGCGACGATGCTCAGGTGCTGCCGGTCGGGGCGCAGGAACCCGGTGTAGATCAGCGGCTGCCCGTTCGCGCCGGTGCGCCCGGCCGACCAGGTCGCCTCGCCCGGCAGCGGTGTGACGTCCTTGAGCAGGGGAAGCTGCGGTGGGCCGACCACGCGGGCGGTGCCGGTGCCGATCGACGGCAGGGTGCCGGCGTCGGGCGGTCCGGCGGCCGGCTTGTGCCGGGTGTACCACCAGTTCTCGATCGCGTTGACCACCCCGTTGCCGTTGTTCGACCGGACCCAGTCGACCGTCCGCATGGTGAAGGTGGCGCTGCCCGGGGCGGTCAGCGCCCGGGCGTACGAGACGGCCGGCCAGACCAGCAGCAGCACCGCGACCAGGGCGATGATCCGGAGCACCCGCCGTCGCGGCCTCATCGGATCTCCCCGGTCCGGATCCGACGGTACGGCCGCACCCGCACCCCGACGTCGGCCAGCTCCAGCAGCGGCGTGTCGACGTCACCGTCGGCGTAGGCCCACACCTGCGCGGCCGGTTTCGCGGCCAGGTACTCCCGCACCCGCCGCGCCTTCTCCGGCCCGCGGCAGTTACCACCGGCGATCGCGCCGGTGAGCCGCCCGTTGACGACGGCCATCTCGGTGCAGATCACCTCGTCGGCGCCGAGCAGCCGGCCGAGGTGACGCACGTACAGGCCGGGCGACGCCGAGGCGATGATCATGCGATGCCGGTTGCGGCGGTGCCAGAGCCACTGGTGCAGGGAGTCGGTCCGCACCTGGGCGGCCATCAGCCGCTCGGCGTAGCGGCGGGCCACCCGGTCCACCTCGGTCGCCTCGCGCCCGCCGAGCAGCCGCTGCAGGACCAGGGCCTTGACCGCGTCCCGGTGCGGCAACTCGCGGGCGGCGGCGGTCAGTGCCCGGAACACCGCGGCCGTCCCGGCGACCCGGCGCAGGAACGGTACCAGCGTGTCGGTCCTGGTCAGGGTGCCGTCCAGATCCCAGATGGCGGCCGGTCGGCCCCGGTCCGGCCCGCTCCCGGCGGCCCCCGGGTCGCCGAGGCGCAGGACCCGGGGTGGTTCGACGACGGTCAGTGGCGGTATCCGGCCGTTGATCATGAGTTCGTTCCTTCCTGGAGGCGCCGGTAGACCGCGGCCGGCAGCAGCCGCAGCGCGGTCATCACCGGTCGCAGCACGGCGGGGGAGTGGACGAGCGCGGCCCGGCCGTTCAGCGCCCGGCCGACCCGGGCGGCGACGTCGCCGGGACCGGTGGTGAACGGCGGTTCGGGCAGTCCGGCGGTCATCCGGGTCCGGACGTGGCCGGGCCGGACCACCAGCACCCGGACGCCGCTGCCGCGCAGCGACCGGCCGATCCGGCGGGCGTAGACGTCGAGCGCCGCCTTGGCGACGCCGTAGCTGAACAGGCCGTCGCGGGTGCGTACGGCGGCGACCGAGGAGAGCACGATCAGCGTCCCGTGCCCCTGCTCACGCAGCCGGGCCGCGGCGGCGTGCACGGCCAGCACCGGCCCGAGCAGGTTGGTGCGCAGGGCCCGCTCGACCGCGGGTGTCCCGGTCAGCGCGGCCTCGTCGGTGAGCACCCCGACGGCCAGCACGACCACGTCCAGGTCGCCGTGCCGGGCCGCGGCCGTGGCCAGCACGTCGACGGTCGCGGCGGCCGGGGCGAGCGCGTCGTAGTGCAGGGTGGAGACCGGCCGCCGGGGTGCGGCCAGGCGCCGCGCCGCCTCGGCCAGGGCGTCCGGGTCGCGTCCGGCGAGAATTAGATTCCCCGCGTACGGCAGCAGTTGCGCGGCGACGGCCTGCCCGATCTCCGAGGTGCCGCCGAGCAGCAGCACGGTCTGCGTGCGCCCGAGCCCGTCACGCACGGCCGGCCTCGACCAGGTCGCTGATCCGCTGCTCGGTCAGCCGCAGCCGCCGGGCCAGGTCGGAGACCAGCCGATGCTCCGGGTCGAGCATCGACCGCACGGCCCGCCAGCGGGCCAGCCCCGGATACATCGCGTCGACCAGATCCGGGCGCACCCGGCTGTCCTTGACCAGGTAGACCCGGCCGCCGGCCGCGGCCACCCGCTCGTCCAGCCGGTCCAGCACCGGCGCCAGGGTCGCTCGCGCGGCGAAATCCATCGCCAGGCTCCAGCCCGGGGCCGGGAACGACAGCGGCGCCGGGTTCGCCTCGGCAAACAATTTGAGTACGGACAGTGACGGCGCGAACCCGGCCGCCCGCGTCGCACCCAGCGCCTCCTCGAGGACGTCCTCGGCCCCGAACGGCACCGTGAACTGGTACTGGACCAGCCCCCGCCGCCCGTGCAGCCCCGGCCAGCCGGGCAGCGTGTCCAGCGGGAAGTGCAGCCGGTCCAGGGACCGCTCGTGGCGTGGCCGCACCCGCACGGTGAGCCGGCGGGCCCGGTCGGCGACCGCGGTGAGCGGCGGCCAGGCGATCCCCCGTCCCGGCAGCACGGGTGTCCGGTGGGCGGTCGGGGGCCGTCCCGGGCTGAGCGCCCCGGCCCGCGCCGGTCGTGCCCCGGTCACCACCCCGGCCCCGCCGTGATCGACCCAGGCGACCGCGTGATCGCTGGTCGCGGCCACCGCCCGCAGCCGGTCCAGGACCCGGTCCAGGCTCGGCTGTTCCTCGTCCACGGTGGTCACCCACCACGAGCCGAGCGGGACCAGCCGCAGCCGGGCCCGCCGGATGATCCCGGTCAGGCCGAGGCCGCCCACGGTTGCCCAGAACTGTTCCGGGTTGACCGTCGGACTCATCTCCGTCGTCCCGTGCGCCGGGGTCAGCACGGTCATCGCGGCCACCTGGGCGCCGAACGTCCCGTACCGCCGATGGTTCTTGCCGTGCACGTCGGCGGCGATCGCCCCGCCCACGGTGACCCCGGCCGAACCCGGCACCACCGGCAGCGTCCACCCGCCCGGGGCCAGGTGCCGGATCAGCGCGCCGACGGTGACCCCGGCTCCGACCTCGACGGTCGCGGTGACCCGGTCGACGCTCCCGATGTCGCCCGGTCCGGACGTGGCGACGACCAGCCCACCCGCGTTCTGCGCCGCGTCGCCGTACGACCGGCCGCCTCCTCGGGCGATGAGCCCGCGCGGTCCGGCGGCGGCGAACACCGCGGCCCATTCGTCGTCCGAACCCGGCGTGACGACGGCGGCCCGGCTGCCCGTGGCCCGGCCCCACCCTTCGACAAGTGTCTGTTGCCCGAAGCTCTTCACGCCGCCCACCATGCGGCCCCGCACCTGAACAGCTCCTGAAACGCAACGGTGGCGGTTTCGCGGTGGAGTTGACTAGCACCTACAAGATGTAGGAGATTCAGGGCTTAGGTTAGCCTGCCCTCAAGGAGCATTCCCCATGCGTAACTCCCGGCTGCTCGTGACCGCCCTCGCCACGGGCGCGACCGTGGCCTGCCTGACCGCCTGCTCCGACGCGACCACCTCGGCCGGCCCGGCCGCCGACGGCAAGATCGCGATCCGGGCCGGTGACACGAGCTGCGCCGCGGGCGTGAGCACCGCCCCGGCCGGGACCGCGGTGTTCGCGGTCGTCAACGAGGGCTCCAAGGTCACCGAGTTCTACGTCTACGCCGACGGGGACCGGGTCCTGGGCGAGGTGGAGAACATCCTCCCGGACGTCACCCGGGACCTGCGCGTCGAGCTGCCGGCCGGCGCCTACCAGCTGGCCTGCAAGCCCGGCATGGTCGGCGCCGGGGTCCGCACCGCCCTGCACGTCACCGGTTCGTCGGCGCCGCTGGCCGCGGACGCCGCCCTGGCCGAGGCGACCGCGAGCTACCGGCGCTACGTCCGGACCGAGAGCGCCGGCCTGCAGCAGAAGACCAAAGAGTTCACCGACGCCGTCAAGGCCGGGGACATCGCCAAGGCCAAGGCGCTCTACCCGATCGCCCGCACCTACTGGGAACGCATCGAACCGGTCGCCTCCAGCTTTGGTGACCTCGACCCGAAGGTCGACGGCCGGGCCGACACGATCGAGCCGGGCACCGAGTTCACCGGCTTCCACCGCCTGGAGCAGGACCTCTGGCAGGCCGGGGACGTCAGCCGGTCCGGGCCGATCGCCGACCGTCTGACCAGTGACATCGCCGAGATCGCGACCCGCTCGAACGCGGTCCAGCTGTCCCCGCTGAGCCTGGCCAACGGCGCCAAGAGCCTGCTCGACGAGATCGCCACCGGCAAGATCACCGGCGAGGAGGACCGCTACTCGCACACCGACCTGTGGGACTTCGCGGCCAACATCGAGGGCTCCAAGGCCGCGATCGCCGCCCTGCGACCGGCCCTTCAGCAGCGCGCGCCCGACCTGATCGCCCAGGTCGACGCCGGTTTCGCCACGGTCGACGCGGCCCTGGCCAAGCACCGCGCGGGCGACGGCTACCGGCTGCACACCGAGCTGTCCAAGGCCGAGCTGAAGGAGCTCTCCGACGTGATCAACGCACTCGCCGAGCCGGTCAGCCGGGTCGCCGCCGCCATCACCCCGCGGTAGCCCGCTCTCAGCGTTTTCTCATCGACCGGCCGGGACCATGCGCGACCATGACCGTGCCCGCACTCACCTACCCGGAAGCCGTCGTCATCGGACTGCTGCAGGGTGTCACCGAGCTCTTCCCCGTCTCCAGCCTCGGGCACAGCGTGCTGCTGCCGGCCGCGATCGGCGGCAGCTGGGCGCGCGACCTGAGCCTCGGGGCCGACCAGTCGCCGTACCTGGCCTTCCTGGTCGCCGTCCACGTCGCCACCGCGGCCGCGCTGGTCTGGTTCTTCCGGGCCGACTGGGTCCGGATCGTCCGCGGGCTGTTCACCTCGGTCCGCGACCGCCGGATCGCCGACCCGGATCAGCGGCTGGCCTGGCTGCTGATCGCCGCCACCGTCCCGGTCGGGGTCGCCGGGCTGCTGCTCGAACACACCGTCCGCACCACGCTGGGCAAACCCCTTCCCGCGTCGGTGTTCCTGATCGTCAACGGTCTCCTGCTGGCCGCTGTCGAAAGAATCCGCCGGCGTACGGGCGAGCGCCGTGTCCCGGTTCCGGCCGGGCCCGGCGCGACCGGCGTGTACGTCGCCTCGTCGGCGCGCGCGGGCGTGTCGGCCGGCCACGGTGACGTGGAGTCCGACCACCGGCTGGCCGACCTGGGCTGGAAGCAGGCCACGGCGATCGGTGCCGCGCAGATCCTCGCCCTGCTGCCCGGGGTCAGCCGTTCGGGCGTCACGATCGGGGCCGGCCTGCTGCGCGGGCTGTCCCACGAGGACGCCGCCCGGTTCGCGTTCCTGCTGGCCACGCCGGTGATCGCGGCGGCCGGCGTGCTGAAGCTGCCGGAACTCGCGGGTCCGGCCGGTCAGGGCGTCGCCGGCCCGGTGCTGGTCGGCAGCGTCGTGGCCGGGCTCGCCGCGTACGTCTCCTTGAGGTTCTTGACCCGGTATTTCGAGACCCGGACGCTGAACCCGTTCGCCATCTATTGCGTCGTGGCCGGCCTGGCCGGGGTGGCCTGGTTCGGCACGCACTGAAGCCCCGCCGGCCGCGGCTACCGCGTGGGTGCCTGGTGGCCGCGGCGGCGGGCTCGCAGCAGCTCGAACGCGATCGGGATGACCGAGACGACGACGATGCCGATCAGGATGAACTCGATGTTGTTCCTCACGAACGCGATCTGGCCCAGGAAGTAGCCGAGCGTGGTGACCCCGCAGCCCCACACGGTTCCGCCGATCACGTTGTAGAGCAGGAACGTGCGGTAGTGCATGTGACTCGCGCCGGCCACGACGGGTGTGAACGTCCGCACGACGGGTACGAAGCGGGCCAGGACGATGGAGCGGGCCCCGTACTTCCGGAAGAAGTTCTGGGCTTTGGTCAGGTTGTCCTGCTTGAACAGGCGGGAGTCGGGGCGGCGGAACAGGGACGGTCCGAAGCGCCGGCCGAACAGGTAGCCGAACTGGTCACCGGCGACGGCGGCGATCGAGATCAGCAGGCACATCAGCCACAGCGGCTGGTGGAGGTAGGTGTCGTCGGCGACCAGCAGGCCGGCCGTGAACAGCAGTGCGTCACCCGGCAGGAAGAGCCCGATGAGCAGCCCGGACTCGGCGAAGACGATCGCCAGGATGCCGACCAGGCCGAACGTCGAGATCAGCCAGTTCGGATCCAGGAACGACGGTCCCACGGCGAGGATGGTCTGGGCTTCCGGCATCGAGGCGTCCTTCGTCGAGGGGCGGAGCGCTAAAACCTACACGATGTAGGTTTCCGATGCGGGCGCCGGTAAACCACACGGCGATTCAGCGAATTCTCAACACCGGCCGGGCAGCCTGCGACCGTGAACTATCAACTGTTCCAGCTGCTCAACGGCCTGGCCGGCCGGGTCGACAGCGTCGACGACCTCATGGAGTTCGCCGCCGAACTGCTGATCTTCGTGTCCTTCGCGATCACCGGCTGGCTGGCCGCCCGCTCGTGGTGGCAGGGCCGGCGCCGACCGGTGATCGACCTCGGCGGCGCGCTGGCGATCGCGTTCCTGATGGGTACCGCACTGAGCCGCCTCAACCATCAGGTGCGCCCGTTCCAGACCCACCAGGTGACCCAGCTGATCGCCCACGACCCGGGCGTCTCGCTGCCCAGCGACCACGCCACCGCCGCGTTCGCGATGGCCTTCGCCGTCGCGGCCTTCCTGCACCGGCGCTGGGGCGTCGCACTGACCGTGATCGCGGCCGCCGTCGGGTTCGCCCGGGTGTGGGTGGGCGTGCACTACCTGGGCGACATCGCCGCCGCCGCGATCATCGCCGCCCTCGGCGTCGGCACGGTGGTTCTCCTACGCCGGCTCTCGCCGGACGAGGTCACGGCCCGCCGCGGATGAGACCGGAGGCGACGGTGAGCGACAGTGGGGACGCACCACCGCGGGTCCTGGTCGTCGAGGATGATCGCGACGTCGGCTCGGGGCTGGCCGGCGCTCTCGCCCTGGACGGCTACGAGGTGAGCTGGGCCCGCACCTCGGCCGACGCGACGCGACTGGTGGCCGACCGCGTACCGGATCTGATTCTTCTGGATCTTGGTTTGCCGGACGGGGACGGCCTGGAACTGTGTGCGTCGATCCGGGAGCGGTCGGCCGCGGTCGTCGTGGTCGTGGTGACCGCCCGCACCGACGAGGCCGACGCGGTCCGGGCCCTGGACGGCGGCGCCGACGACTTCGTGATGAAGCCGTTCCGGCCGGTCGAGTTGCGGGCCCGGCTCCGGGCCCACCTGCGGCGGCGTGGCGAGTCCGGGCCGCCGGAGCTGTC
Source organism: Actinoplanes sp. HUAS TT8 (assembly GCF_051380535.1). NCBI lineage: Bacteria > Bacillati > Actinomycetota > Actinomycetes > Micromonosporales > Micromonosporaceae > Actinoplanes > Actinoplanes sp. HUAS TT8. The sequence continues at coordinate 2,272,014 of NZ_CP195646.1, forward strand.
GGCCGGGCCGGTGCGGCTGGATCAGCGGGCCCGCCGGGCCTGGGTCGGCGGCCGGGAGATCGAGCTGCGGCCCAAGGAGCACGAGCTGCTCGCGGTGCTGGTGGCCGCGGCCGGCGAGGCGGTGCGCCGGGAGCACCTGATGGACGTGGTGTGGGACGAGCACTGGTCGCGGTCGACCAAGACTCTCGACGTGCACGTGGCCAGTGTGCGCCGCAAGCTGGCCGACGCGGGGGACCGGTGGGACCGCATCACGACCCTGCGGGGGTACGGCTACCGGTTCGAGGCCGACTGAAGCGGCACCAGCAGCGCGACGCGCGGGTGGGTGCCGCGGCGGCGGATCAGCAGTGACCCGCCGGCCCGTTCGACCATGCCGGTGACCATGGTCAGGCCGTTGCCGAGCGGTGTTCCGTCGGCGAACCCGCCGCCCTCGTCGGCCACGCTGATCAGCACCGATTCGCCGTACGGTTCGACGGTCACCGTGACCGTCCCGCCGCCGTGCCGGATCGCGTTGTCGAGCAGCACGTCGAGGCTCTGCCGCAGGGCCGGCCCGCTGAGCGCGACCGGCTCGTCGATGTCGCTGTGCAGCCGCACCGGTCGTTCCGGGGTGTGCCAGCGCCGGACGGCCTCGCCGGCGATCCGGTTCGGGTCGCCCGCGCCGGTACCGGTCCGGGCGCGCAGCGCGAGCAGGTCCGCGATGGTCGTCTCCAGGTCCCGGGCCCGGGCCAGCGCGGCGCTCACGTCCGGTTCGGGCCGGTCCAGGGCCAGCACGAGCCCGGCCAGCGGGGTTCGCAGCTGGTGGGAGGCGTCCCGGACGAATTCGCGCTCGTGCCGTACGAGATCCGCGATCTGGGTGGCGCTGTCGCGCAGGGCGTCCCCGGCCGCGTCCGCCTCGGTGATGCCCCAGCGCGGTAGCCGCAGGTCGTAGCGTCCGTCCCCGAGGCCGCGGGCCGCCCCGGTCAGCGTCTCGAACGGCCGGGCGATCCGGGCCGCCGAGCGCCGGGCCAGCAGGATCGCCACGGCGATGACCAGCAGCGCGAGTCCGGCCAGCAGCCCCCAGATCCGGTAGCTGCTGGCCCGCAGCCGATCCCGGGGTACGGCCGCGCGGACACTGCCGGCGACCGTGGTGTCGGAGATGACCGGCACCACCACGGCCAGGTCGGCGCCGTCGTTCCCGTCGTGTTCGTGCCCGTCGACGGCGAGCGCGGCCAGCGCCGAGCGGTCCGGGCCGGTGCCCGCGAGCCGGACGCCCCGGGCGTCGTAGACCGCGATGCCGGCCGGCACCCGCAGCGAGGTGCCGAGGAAGTCGTCGGGTACGGCCGCGACCGCGCGGGTGGCGTCCCGCTGCAGTCCGGCCAGGGCCTGGCTGCTCACGAGCCGGTCCAGCACTACGGCCAGCGGCAGGCCGAACAGCAGCAGCGACAACGCCACGACCAGCAGGATGGCGTTTCGCACCCGGGTACGCATCACCTACGTACTGTAGGAAGCCGGAAGGCAAAATGCGCCTTTACCTTTCGCTGGCCGGGCGCTGGCCCGGGGTTCTCTAGCGTCGCGGCCATGCCACGAATCAGCCCCTGGGTCGCGCTCGTGCTGACCCTCGCCGCTTGCAGCAACCCGAGCAGTCCGGCGGCCGCTCCGGCCACGTCGGTCACCGCCCCGGCCGGCCAGGAGACGGCGGTGCCGGCCGAGAACAATCCGCCGGGCGACATCCCGGACAACGTCGCCTTCGTCGAATACGCCAACACCGCCGGGAAATATCGCTTCACCCACCCCGAGGGCTGGGCCGAGAAGACCCAGGGCGCCACGGTCACCTTCACCGACAAGCTCAACGGGGTGCAGGCCACGGTCGGCTCGGCCACCACCGTCCCGACCGGCGCGTCGGCCACCGGGCAGGACGTGCCGGCCCTGCAGAGCAGCCAGGCCGCCTTCGAGCTGCGTGGCATCACCGAGGTGAGCGTGCCCGCCGGCTCCGGTGTGCGGATCGTCTACCGCCGCAACTCGGCCCCGGACGCGGTCACCGGCCGGCAGTACCGCGACGAGGTGGAACGCTACGAGATCGTCGCCGGCGGCCGCGAAGTGATCATCGAGCTGTTCGGGCCGGTCGGCGCCGACAACGTGGACGCGTACCGCACCATGATCAACAGCTTGAAGATCGCATGAACCCCCTTGAGGCGTACGGGATCCATCGCTTCTACCGGCGCGGCGACACCGAGATCGCCGCCCTGCGAGACGTCTCGCTCACCTGCGCGGCCGGGGAGACGGTCGCCGTCACCGGGCCGTCCGGCTCCGGCAAGTCGACGTTGCTGCACCTGCTCGCCGGTCTGGACGACCCGGACGGCGGCCGGATCGACGTCGCCGGGCAACGCCTGAGCCACCAGAGCCCGTCGCGGGCGGCCCGGCTGCGGGCCGCGCACATCGGCGTGCTCACCCAGAGCAGCGGCCTGCTCGGACACCTGAGCGTGCAGGAGAACGTCCGCTTCGCCGCCTCGCTGGGCCACGCCCGCGGGCCCGCACCGGCGGAGCTGATCGACCGGCTCGGCCTGCACGCCGTACGGCACAGCCTGCCCCGCACCCTGTCCGGTGGCGAGACCGCTCGCGCCGGGCTGGCGGTCGCCCTGGCCGGCGCCCCCGACGTCCTGCTCGCCGACGAGCCGACGGCCGAGGTCAGCCGCGACGAGGAGACCACGATCCTCGACCTGCTCACCCGCTGGCGCCCACCCGGGGGTACGACCGTGATCGTCACCCACGCCGCCGCCGTCGCCGAGCACGCGGACCGGGTCCTGCACCTGGTCGACGGGAGACTGACGTGATCCTGTCGGCCACCGCCGTCACGGTCGTCCTCGGCGGCCGGACCGTCCTCGGCGCCACCTCGGTCGCGCTGGCGGCCGGCGAGCAGCACGCGGTGACCGGCCGCTCCGGCTCGGGCAAGACCACCCTGCTGCTCGTACTGGCCGGCCTGCTCGCGCCGTCCACCGGAACCGTCGAGCGGAGTCTCGACCGGGCCGAGGTGATGTACGTACCGCAGGCCCCGTCGCTGGTCCCGGAGCTGACCGCCCTGCAGAACGCCACCCTGGGACTGCGGATCCGCGGTGTCGCCCCGGCCGAGGCCCGCGACCGCGCCCGCGCCCTGCTCGCCGAGTTCGGCCTGGCCGACGCGGGCGACGCGCTGCCGGCCGAACTGTCCGGCGGCATGCAGCAGCGGGTCGCCCTGGCGCGGGCTCTGGCCGTACGTCCGCGGCTGGTGCTCGCCGACGAGCCCACCGCCGCCCTGGACCAGGCCACCGGGGCCCGCACCCTGGACACCCTGATCGGGTACGCGCGGGAGTCCGGCGCCGCCCTGATGGTCGCCACCCACGATCCGGCCCTCGCGGCCCGTTTCCCGGCCCGAACCGTGACCGCCGCTCAAGAGGTGCTCCGATGATCCTTCGCTACGTGATGCGCGGACTGCTGCGCCGCCCGGCCGAGACCGTCGCGGCCGCGGTCGCCGTCGCCCTGACCGTCGCCTTCCTCGTCCTGCTCGGCTCGTTCACCGCGCGGACCGGGGCCCGCCTGACCGAGCGCGCCGCCGCCCGGGTGCCGGTCGACTGGCAGGTCCAGGTCACCGCCGGCAGCGACCCGAAGGGGGCGCGGGACGCGCTCGCGGCGGTGCCGGGACTGACCGGATTCCGCGCCGTCGACTACGCCCGGATTCCCGGCCTGACCGCGGTCTCGGCCGGGAACGGCACCCGGACCACCGGCGCCGCCTACGTCGTGGCCCTGCCCGCCGACTATCCGGCCTTCGCCCCGAGCGAGATCCGGATGCTGCTCGGCCGCGACGGCGCGGTGCTGCAGCAGCAGACCGCGTCCAACCTCGGGGCCGCCCCCGGCGACATCGTCACCGTGCTCGGCGCCGGCCGGCCGGTCCAGGTCACCGGCGTGGCCGAGCTGCCCAACGCCGACTCGTTCTTCCAGGTCGTGGGGGCTCCGGCCGGGTCCGGCGCCAGTGCCCCGCCGGACAACGTCCTGCTGGTCGGCCCGGAACGGTTCGCCGCCCTGACCGGCGGCGCCACCGTCGTGCACCAGTTCCACCTGCGGCTGGACCGCGCGTCCCTGCCGGCCGATCCGGCCGGGGCCGCGGCCGAGGACACCCGGCGGGCCAACCACTACGTGGCGGCGGTGGCCGGGGGCGCCCTGATCGGCGACAACCTGCAGGTCGCGCTCTCCGCGGCGCGTGAGGACGCGATCTACGCCCGTCTGCTGGTGCTGCTGCTCGGCGTACCCGGCCTGATCCTGGCCGCGGTCGTCACCGCCCTGGTCGTCTCCCTGCGCAACGACCGGCAGCGCCGTGACCTGGCCCTGCTGCGTCTGCGCGGGGTCACCCCGCGCCGCGCGGCGATCCTGTTCGGCGGCACCGCCCTGGCCGACGGGCTGCTCGGCGCCGCGCTCGGACTCGGCGCCGCGATGCTGGCCTCCCGGGCCGGGCCGTTCGGGCCGGTCACGGCCGGCTGGCTGACCGCCGGCGCGATCGCCGGTGTGCTGCTCGCGGCCGGCACCGAGCTGGTCCCGGTCGCCGCCACCCTGCGCGGCTCGGCGCCCGCGGTCACCGACGCCGTGCACCGGATGCCGCCCACCCGGCTGCCGTTGCCGCTGCGGCTCGGCCTCGACGTCCTGCTGCTGGCCGGTTCGGCGATCGTCTTCTGGCTCACCGCCCGTGGCAAGTATCAGGTGGTCGTCGTCCCGGAGGGGGTCCCGGTCACCTCGGTCAACTATGCCGCGCTGCTCGCCCCGGCCCTGGCCTGGCCCGGCCTGGCCCTGCTGATCTGGCGGGTCACCGTGCTGATCCTCGACCGGCCCGCGCGGATCCCGGCCGCGGATCCCGGCGGCCGGTTCGCCGACCTGCGCCACGACGTCGTCCGCCGCCGCCGCGTGCTGATCGCCCGGGGCGTGACCGGGCTGGCCGTCGCGGTGGCGGTGACCGTCTCGGCCGCCGTCTTCACCCACACCTACGACCAGCAGGCCCGTCTGGACACGGCGCTCACCGTCGGCTCGGACGTCGCCGTCACCGTGGCCCCGGACAGCACCACCGGCCTCGACCCGGCGATCGCCGCGGTGCCCGGCGTCACCGCCGTCGAGGCGGTCAGCCACCGGCTCGTCTACGTCGGCCCGGACCTGCAGGACCTGTACGGCATCGACCCCGCCACCATCGGCCGGGCCGCCCCGCTGCAGGACGCGTTCACCCCGGGAAGCTCCGTCCACGACGTGTTCGCCCGCCTGGCCGCCACCCCGGACGGCGCGCTGCTGTCCCAGGAGACGCTGCACGACTACCAGCTGCATCCCGGCGACCAGGTGCAGCTGCGTCTCAAGGACGCGAGCGGCACCTACCGGCCGGTGCCGTTCCACGTGGTCGGTGTCATCACCGAGTTCGCGACCGCCCCGCGGGACAGCTTCGTGCTGGCCAACCGCTCCTACGTGGCCTCGGCGACCGGCCTGGACGCCGTGCAGACCCTGTTGGTGCGGACTGCGGCCCCGGCCGCGGTGGCCGCCGCCGTCCACGCGCCGCCGGCCGCCCTGGTCAACGACATCACCGCACCCCGGGTGGCCGTGCCGTCCGCGTCCGGCCTGGCCGCCGGGAGCCTGGCCGGACTGTCCGGTCTCACCCTGGCCTTCGGGATCCTGCTCGCCGCGGCCGGCGCCGGCCTGGTCCTGGTGGTCGGGGCCACCCAGCGCCGCCGGTCGATCACCGCCCTGGCCGTCCTCGGCGCCTCGGCCCGCCGGCGGGCCGGGCTGCTGTGGACCGAGGCGCGGATCCTGACCATCGCCGGTGTGCTCGGCGGCCTCGTCGCCGGCGCGGTGATCGCGGCCGAACTGATCAAGGTGCTGACCGGCATCTTCGACCCGCCGCCGGAACATCCGGCGATCCCCTGGACGTTCGTCGCGGCGGTCACGGCGGCCGTCACCGCCACGGCCCTGCTGGCCACGCTGGGCTCGGCCCGCTGGGCGACCCGGGTCGACGCCTCCCGGCTGCGTGATCTGTGAGGCTCACTGGGTGACGAACGCCGTGTAGTAGAGGTCCATCACGTCCGGGCTGCCGCCGGCGGTGTAGTCCTTCTGCACCGCCGCGAGCAGCTCGGCCTTGGCCGTGTCACGACCCTGCGCGGTGGAGAGCGCGGCGATCGTCTTTCCGGTGTAGACGTCGAGCGCCGAGTTGACCGCCGCCGCCGTGTCGACCGCGGTCGTCCCGGACGCGGACGTCTGCTGCATCGCGAAGTTCAGCTTCAGGTAGTGCCCGTCGGCCAGGTTCACCGTCAGCGAATCCTTCAGCGGCGTGACGATGCCCTTGGTCGCCGCGGCCGGCGTGCTGCTCCGCGTCACCGCGTACCAGCCGCCGCCGGCACCGAGCACGGCCAGCGCCGCGACCGCGATGACGACCAGCTTCTTCTTCGACTTCGGCGCGCTCGTGGTGTTCTCGTCCGTGCTCATCGGATCTCCTCGGGTGTGCGGTGGTGGCAACGCCCGAGACCGTCGGCATCGCCCGCGGACCGTTGAGCATTCCCGGCCGCACTCGCCTTCAGCGCCGTCTCAGCTTCCGTCTCAGCTCCCGGCGACCTGAGAGAACGCTGAAGGAGCCGGCGTCGGCCGGCCGCGTTCTTACGCCGCTCTTAAGGACACATAACAGCTGCTCTTAGCCGCGCTGCCGATCGTGAACCACGTACCGCCCGGCGCTCGTCCCGGCGATTCAAGACCAAAGACCACCGCCGATTAGGTACGGACAGAGCACCGCCCCCACCTCTCGAAGGAATACGAACCATGAGCGACCTGAACCCGAGCCGGCCCCACGACGACGACACCTCCGCCGAGCACGTCGCCGGCGCCCCCGCAGCCGGCCCGGCCCCCGACCAGCAGCCCCCCGCCCCGCCCGCTCCCGCCACGCCTGCTCCCGCCGCCTCGACCGGTGACCGCCGGTACCGCCGCCGCCTGCCCCTGGTGACCACCGGCGCCGCCCTGTTCCTCGGCATCCTCCTCGGCGCCGGCGCGGTCGCCGCCGCCTCGGAGTTCGGCGACGGCCACGGCGAGGACCGCGGCAACCACCAGGGCTCCGACACCCGAGCCGACGGAACCGGGAACGACGGCGACAACGGCCGCAACGGCAACGGCAAGGCCGGCCGCAACGGGCGCGACGATCATTCCCGGCCGAACGACGACGGCCGTCCCACCCCGGCGCCGTCGACGTCCAGCACCGGCACGCCGGTCCCGTCCGCGTCCTCCTGAGCCGCCGGGCGACCGGTCAGGGCACGACCAGGCCGGTCCGATAGGCGACGATCACCAGCTGTACGCGGTCGCGCGCCCCGAGCTTGGTCATCAACCGGCTCACGTGGCTCTTCACGGTCGGCATGGTGATGTGGATGCGCTCGGCGATCTCGGCGTTCGACGCGCCCCGGCCGACCAGGGTCAGCACCTCGCGTTCGCGCTCGGTGATGCCGGTCAGGGCCGGGGCGTCACCGGACGGTTCGGGGTGCCGGGCGACCATCTCGATGAGGCGGCGGGTGACGCTCGGGGCGACAAGCGCGTCACCGGCCGCGACCACCCGGATCGCGGAGACGATCTCCTCCATCGCCATGTCCTTGACCAGGAAGCCGGACGCGCCGGCCCGCAGGGCGCCGTACACGTACTCGTCGTCGTCGAACGTGGTCAGCACGACCACCCGGGGCGCGGCCGGTGTCGCACCGATCCGGCGGGTGGCCTCGATGCCGTCCATCCCGGGCATCCGGATGTCCATCACCACCACGTCCGGGCGCAGCGCCCCGGCCAGTCGGACCGCTTCGGCGCCGGTCCCGGCCTCGCCGGCCACCTCGATGTCGGTGGTGTCGGCCAGCACCATCCGCAGCGCGGTGCGGACCAGGGCGTGGTCGTCGGCGAGAAGTACCCGCACCGTCGCGGTCATGCGGCAGCGGGCAGGCAGACCGCCACCCGGAAACCGCCGCCGGGCCGGGTGCCCGCGGCGAACGTGCCGTCGAGCAGGGCGACCCGCTCGCGCAGGCCGATCAGGCCGAACCCGGCGGGTCCCGTGGGGTCGGTGCCGGGGCCGTCGTCGTCCACCTCGATCGCCAGATCGGCCGGGTGGTAGGTGACCGACACCCGGCAGACGCCGGCCCCGGCGTGCCGCAGGACGTTGGTCAGCGACTCCTGGATCACCCGGTAGGCCGACAGCTCCACCTCCTCCGGCAGCGGGCGCCGGGCGCCGTGCCAGGACAGGTCGACGGCGACCCCGGCCGCGACGGTGGCCGCGACCAGCCGGTCCACGTCGGCGAGACCGGCCGGCCGGGGCTGGTCGGCCTCGCGCAGGGTGCCGACCATCCGCCGCAGGCCGGCCAGGGTGTCCCGGCCGGTCGCCTCGACCGCCCGCATCGCCTCCCGGGCCTGCTCAGGCTGCGTGGTGATGACCCGTGCGGCCGCGCCGGCCTGCAGGGCGATGATCCCGATGCTGTGCGCCACCTGATCGTGCAACTCGCGGGAGATACGCAGTCGTTCGGCCATCACGGCCTGGGTGGCGGCCTGTTCGCGCAGGCGTCGCGCGTTGCCGCGGGCCTGACGCACCGAGAACCCGACCAGGCCGGCCACCAGCAGCGGCAGCACCACGAACGCCACCCAGGCGGTCCAGTCCAGGTCCGGGCCGAGGCGTCCGTAGTCGTCCGGATGGCCCGCGAACGCCCGTAGCGCGGCGCCGACCGGTTCGACGGCGAGCACCGGCAGCAGGCCGGCCGGCCAGGTCCGTCGAGGGCGGCTCGCCACCAGATGCGCCATGACCACGTCGGCGGCCAGCAGAAGCATGGCCAGGGAGGTGTCCAGCGAGGCGGCCATCGCATCGTGGCCCAGCACCAGGACCATCACCGTCGCCGCGCCGACCAGCAGGTACAACGCGGGCAGCGGCCGGCGGCGGGCCAGCCCGGCCGCGGCGAGCCCGCCCACGGCGCACACCGCGGTCACCGCCCAGACCCAGGCCGGTGGCGTCGGCAGCCCTGACGGCATGCCCGGCACGCGGGAGAAGCCGCGCAGCGCCCAGAACGTCGCCGCGCACCAGAGCAGCGCGACCCAGGCACCCAGTGGCATCGATCGGCGTTGCGGTGAGCCCGGCATGGGCCGAGCGTATCGATCGCCGGGCCGCCCGGCATCCGACCACGGTATGCCGTCCGTGGTCCGATGACGGGCCGGTCCCCGGCGGGCCATGGTCACTCCATGATTGACGTCGATCAGCTGGTCAAACGGTACGGCCGGACCACCGCGGTGGCCGGGTTGTCGTTCACGGCCCGCCCGGGCCGGGTCACCGGTTTCCTCGGGCCCAACGGCGCCGGCAAGACCACCACCCTGCGTGTGCTGCTCGGCCTGGACCGGCCGGACGGCGGAACCGCCACGATCGGGGGTACTACGTTCGGCCGGCACCACCGCGGCCTGCGCCACGCCGGGGCGCTGCTGGACGCGCAGCAGGCCCACCCCGGCCGCAGCGCCGCGGTGCATCTGGCCGCGCTGGCCCGCAGCAATGACCTGCCAAGGAGCCGGGTCGACGAGGTGCTCGCCGAGGTCGGCCTGACCGAGGTCGCGGGCCGCCGGGTCGGCACGTTCTCGCTCGGCATGCGGCAGCGGCTCGGCGTGGCCACCGCCCTGCTCGGCGACCCACCGGTGCTGATCTTCGACGAGCCGGTCAACGGCCTGGACCCGGAGGGTGTGCGCTGGGTCCGGCTGCTGTTCCGGCGACTGGCGGCCGAGGGCCGCACGGTGTTCCTCTCCAGCCACCTGATCGGCGAGCTGGCCGCGACCGCCGACGACCTGGTCGTGATCGGTCAGGGCCGGCTCCTGGCCGTCGGTTCGGTGGCCGAGCTGACCGGCGCGCACGACTCCCTGGAGGACGCGTTCCTGGAGCTGACCTCGGCGAACGTCGACTACCGGGCGGGCGGCGCCCGATGACCGCGCTCATCGCCGCCGAATGGCTCAAGCTGCGTGCGCTGCGCTCGACCTGGTGGACGCTGGGCCTCACGGTGCTCACCGTGATCGGTGCGGCGGCGTTCTCGGCCCAGCAGGAGTACGTTCGCTTCCCGCAGCTGAGCCCGGCGGAGCAGCTGGACCACGGTTTTGCTCTCAGCGACGCGTTCCCGATGGTCGCCTACCTGTTCGTGCTGGTGATCGCCGCGAGCTCCGGCGCGGCCACGATGGTCGGCGAGTACGGTTCGGGCCTGATCCGGGTCACCCTGGTCGCGGCCCCGGCCCGGTCCCGGGTGCTGCTGGCCAAGGCGGTCGTCGTCACCGCGGCCTGGACCGTGACCGGCGCGTGCGGCGCGGCCGGCGGGTTCGCGGTCTCCCAGTGGATCCTGTCCGGGCGGGGAGCGAACGCCGCGCTGACCGATCCGGGCGCACTCACGGCGCTGGCCGGCGCCACCCTGGCCGGGCCGGTGGCGGCGCTGATCGGTCTCGGCATCGCGGTGCTGCTGCGGCACGGCGGCGCGACCTACGTGACCGCGATCGTGCTGCTCGTGCTCGTGCCGCAGCTGTTCACGACCAAGCAGCATCCGGGCGCGGAGATCCGGATGGCCATGGTGCTCCCGGCCTGGCAGCGCCTGACCTGGTCGTACGGCCCGCCGCAGTTCGTCGGTGACCTCTATCCGCCGCTGGCCGAGGCCTGGCTCGCCTACCTGTGCTGGCCGCTCGCCGTCCTGATCGCGGCGTTCCTGGTGTTCCGCCGACGCGACGCCTGAAACCGCCCGGATATGTCCTGACTTTCAGTGATTCCTCAGGGTCGGTCGCGGATTCTGCTCACTGACGATCCCCACCGCCCGAGGAGAGCTGATGACCGCTAAGGATCACGCAAAGACCGTGCTGAAGAAGTTGCCGGAGATCACCCTGGCCTTCTGGGTCATGAAGATCGCCGCGACCACCCTGGGTGAGACCGCCGGCGACATGATCTCCCAGACCCTCAAGCTGGGTTACTTCCTCAGCACGGTCACGCTCTTCGCGATCTTCGTGGTCACCCTGGTGGTGCAGCTGCGCTCCAGCCGGTACAACCCGATCTACTACTGGACGGTCATCCTCTCCACGAGCATGGCCGGCACCACGTTGTCCGATTTCATGAACCGCGACACCCACAATCTGGCCGCCGGCACCAGTTCGCTCGGCTGGGGCCCGCAGGGCCTGGGCCTCGGCTATCCGGCCGGCGCCGCCATCCTGAGCTCACTGCTGATCATCGTGTTCCTGGTCTGGAAGGCCACCGGCCTGCCGTTCGACATCAACCGGATCAGCACGTTCCGCGGCGAGGCGCTGTTCTGGTCGGCGATCCTGATCTCCAACACGCTCGGCACCTCGATGGGCGACTTCCTCGCCGACAGTTCCGGCCTCGGTTACCTCGGTGGCGCCGTCGTGATCACCACCGTCCTGGCCGTCCTGGCCGCCTGCACCAAGGTCCGCTGGATCCCGAACGTGCTGGTCTTCTGGCTCGCGTTCGTGCTGACCCGCCCGCTCGGCGCGACCGTCGGCGACTTCTTCACCAAGCCGGTCGCCAAGGGCGGTCTCGGCCTGGGCACCTACGGCGCCTCCGCGGTCCTGCTGGCCGTCCTGGCCGGCTTCATGGCCTGGGCCTCGATCCGCGAGCGCCGCCGCCCCGCCCCCATCGCCGCACTCGCCTGACCGCGCGCAGTGACAGCCGCGAGCCGCGAACCGGATCCGGCAACCACCCGCACGCCGGCGCCGGTCACATCGTGCGCAGGGCTTCGGTGGGGGACAGGCGCGCGGCCCGCAGCGCCGGATAAAGACCGGCAAACCCACCTATCAGTACGGCCGTGGCCAGTCCCGCCCCGGCCGCGGCCGCCGGGACCAGCGGCGGCCAGCCCCGCGCCCCGGCCATCCCGTAGGTGATCAGCGCCCCCAGCACCACCCCGGCCGCGCCACCACCGGCCCCGAGCAGCAGCGACTCCGTCAGGAACTGGACGCCGACGTGACCCCGGGTGGCGCCCAGAGCACGCCGCAGGCCGATCTCACCCCGGCGTTCGAGAACCGAGATGACCAGGACGTTGGCGATCCCGATGCCGCCGACCAGCAGCGCGACCGCGCCGAGCCCGAGCAGCAGGACGGTGGTGCCGCCGGTGACCGCGATCCGGGCGGTGAGCGCCTCCGACGGCCGGCTCACCGCCACCTCTTCCGGGTGGGCGGGGCTGGCGGCCCGCCCGAGCAGCCCGGCGACCTCGGCGGTGCGGGACGTCTCGGCCCGTACGAAAATCCGGGTGGGATTGTTCTGATAGCCGAAATCGGCGGTCGCCACCGGAGCGCCGATCAGGGCCGCGGTGTCGAGCTCGGGCGCCAGCTCGACCGGGGCGAGGATGCCGACGACCGTGAACCAGTGGTCGCCGAGGTAGATCCGGGGCCGGTCGGCGACGCCGCCGATGCCGAGCACCGTGGCCGCGTAGTTGCCGAGCACCACCGCCGGGTAGCGGGCCGTCGCCGCGTCCAGGAAACGCCCGTGCACCAGGCGTGCGTCGAGGGTGTCGAGCAGGCCCGGGTCGGTCACGCGCACCCCGAGACCACCGGTCCGGCCGGGGGGAATGCGGTCGCTGCGGTAGACCCGGACCGCCGGCAGGGCCGCGGTCGCGGCCGAGGAGAGCACCCCTTCGGTACGGGCCACCGCCGCCCCCGCCGTCGCCGGGAACTCGGCCTCCCCGCCGCGCAACGTCCGGCCGTTGGCGACGGTCAGCAGGTTGGTGCCGACCCGATCGATCTGCGCGAGCACGTCGGCCTGACTGGACCGGGTCACGCCGAGCACCGCCACCATCGCGGCGATCCCGATCGCCACCCCGAGCACCGACAGCGCCGTGCGACCGGGCCGGGAGCGAAGCCCGACCGTACTGACCGGCAGCAGGTCCCCGAACCGCAGCCGGGACCTCACGGGACACCGGCCGTGTCGTTCACGACCAGGCCGTCGCGCAGGTCGACGCGGCGCCGCATCGCCCCGGCGACCCGGCCGTCGTGGGTGATCACCACAATCGTCACCCCGTCGGCGTTGAGCTCGTGCAACAGCGCCACCACCGCGTCGCCGGCGGCCGAGTCGAGGTTCCCGGTCGGCTCGTCGGCCAGCACGACGGCGGGCCGCCCGACCAGGGCCCGGGCGATCGCCACCCGCTGCCGTTCCCCGCCGGACAGATGCGCGGCCGGGAACCCGGCCCGATGCGCGAGCCCCACCCGGTCCAGCGCGTCCCGCGCGGCCGCCCGCCGCGCGCCGGCCGGCACACCCCGGTAGAGCAGCCCGGTCGCCACGTTGTCGGCCGCGGTCAGCCGTTCCAGCAGCACGAACTGCTGGAAGACGACCCCGAGCCGATGCGCGCGCACCCCGGACAACCGTCGATCGCTGAGCCGCTCGACCGCCTCCCCGGCGATGCGCACCGACCCGCTGGACGGCCGGTCGAGCCCGGCGGCCAGGTTGAGCAGCGTCGTCTTGCCCGACCCGGACGGCCCGGCCACCGCGACCAGGTCACCCGCGTGCACGGTCAGGGTCACCCCGCGCAGCGACTCCACCGGCGGCGTGCCCGGATAGACCTTGCGGACGTCCCGCAGTTCCAGAACGGCGGTCATGAGACCGGCACCTCCACGTTCTGCCCGGCGCTGAGCCCGCCGACGATCTCGACCCGCCCGGTGCTCTCGTCGAATCGACCCAGCTCGACCGGGACGAGCGCGCCCCCGGCCAGCCGGACCTGATAGCCGCCCCCGGGCCGGGCCAGCAGCGCCGCGACCGGCGCGAGCAGCACGTCGTGACCGGTCCCGGTGGTGATGTCGACGGTCACCGGCACCTGGTCCAGCCCGAAACCGCGAGGCAGCGTGACCGCGATCGTGACCGGCACCGTCGCCGCGTTCACATCGGCCGGGGCACCGGGGTCGGCCGACTGCGGCGCGCTGGCCACGTGACCGATTCCGGTCACCCGGCCGTGTACCGGATCCAGGTCCGGGAACGAGACCTCGACCCGGTCGCCGACGTGCACGGTCCCGCGCTCGGCGGTGTCCATCGGGGCGATCACCGCGCGGTTCGGCGAGGTGCCGGTGAGCATCGTGGTGCCCGGCCCGACCGCGGCACCGACCCGGCCCGGCGCCGCGGTGACGCGCAGCGCGGTCGGCAGGAACACCACCTGCCCCAGCGGGATCCGCCCGGTCCGCTGCCACGACGGGCGACCCCAAGCGGCCTCCCAGCGGCGGATCGCGGCGGCGGTGGCCGCGCTGAAATGCCGATCCACGGTGATCCGGCGACGCGGGTCGAAGCCCATCGCGACCAGGTTGGCCTCCAGTTCGCGGACGTCGGGGCCGTCGCTCATCCCGTACCCGAAATCGCGAAAAGCCGGAGTGGCACCCAGCAGCAGGCGGACCGGCTGATCAGCCACCCGGAAGAGAATGCCGCCGCGGCCGATGACCGCGCCCGGCGCGGTCGAGGCGGTGAGAATGCCCGGCAAACCCTGAAAATCAACACCAAGGCTTGCGGCGTACGTCAATGTGCCGCTGAGCTGCACGGTCTGCGTCAACGTGCCGGTGGCGACGGTGGCCGTCCCGGTCGCCACCCCGGCGCCCGGCGACGCGGCGGCGTCCGGCCCGGACCGGGCGGCCCAGGCCACCCCGGCGGCCAGCGGCGCGGTGACGGCGATGGCCAGCACGGTTCCGGCGGCCCGCCTCACTTCTTGCCACCGCCCCCGCCGGAGATCCGCACCTCGCCGGACCAGACGGTGTGACAGGCGGCGTCGGCCTGATCGTGCCGCTTGGCCGGGATGCCGCCGGCCAGGGACGTGCCGCTGAGGTCGAACTCGCCGAGCGCGTTCGGGTCGGGGAAATCGGGGATGCCGTGCTCGCGCACACACTTCGCGTACTCGGCCAGCTTGCGCAGGTCGTCGGCGCTGAACTGATTCTTCGGGCGGAACGCGCCCGGTGGATAGCTGTCCTCGATGGACTGGCAGGCGGCGATGATGTCCTGATGCTTGCGCAGCTCGTCCTTCCAGTTGAAGCCGCTGTCGCCGGCGAACTCGAGGTAGCCGTCCTGGCTGAGTCCGGCGTCGGGCATCCGGGTCAGGCCCTTGTCGCGCAGGCACTGGACCCACTGCTGGCCGAGCGCGAGCAGCTGCTGACGGTTGGCCGAGGGGCTCGGCGTGGCGGTGGGTGAGCCGCCGGAGTGACATCCGGCGACCAGGAGCACGGCGAGAAGCGCTGCTTTCCGGTTCATGCGTCCCACGGTGGCGGCCACGATGATCGATCTCGTCCGACCGTGGTCGGGGCTTCATCCCGTGGTGGTACCTCCGATGTAGGACCTGAGTCTGACGCCGTGGGCGGATTTGCTTCCTACGATGGGCAGATGCTTCGCCGTCTGCTCACCGACGCCGCCCTCGCGCTGGCGTTGATGCTGCTGACCATCGGCCCCGGCCTGGCCCAGGGCCTGCTCGTCACGCCGAAACCGGATGTGGTCGAGACCTATCTGGACCGCACCGGCATCCCGGTCGACCTGCCCTGGTGGCTGTTCGCCACGCTCATCGTCGGCGGCCTGCTGCTGCGGCAGCAACGCCCGGCCGCCGCCCTGGCCCTGGTCGGCGCCGGGACCCTCGGGCACCTGTTCATCCAGACCAAGTGGCAGCTGCTCGACCTGGCGCTGCCACTGGTCATCTACACGGTCGCCGCGACCGCCCGGCACCGGCGGAACTCGTTCACCGTCCTCACCGTCACCATGGTGCTGATCTACGCCGCGATGCTGACCAGCCGCACCAACGTGCAGGGCGATCAGAAGGCGGCCATGGCCGCCAAGAAGCAGCAGGTCATCTCCGTCGAGAGCACGAAGGAGACCCCGGTCAAGGTCGTCCCGATCAGCATCCTGGTCGACACCAGCCAGGCCGTTCTGGAGATGTGGCTGCTGCTGGTCGCCGCGTTCGCGGTCGGCGACGGCATGCGCAGCCGCCGCGCCCACCTGGCCACCGTCGAGCAGCGCACCGCCGACCTGGCCCGGGAGGAACGCCAGCGCGCGGCCCTGGCCGTCGCCGCCGAACGCACCCGGATCACCCGCGAGCTGCACGACGTGGTCGCCCACGGCATGTCGGTGATGGTCGTCCAGGCCCAGGGCGCGGCCGCCGCCCTCGACCGTCATCCGGACCGCACCGCCACCGCGTTGCAGCACGTGATCGAGACCGGCCGCACGTCCCTGGCCGAGATGCGCCGCCTGATCGCCGCCGGCCGCCCCGACCCGTCCGCCACCGGCTGGCCCACCGCCGGCACCGCCCTGTCCACCGCCGGTCCCACTGGCCTTGCCACCGCCGGCACTGCCCTGCCCGCCGGCCCCGACCCGTTCGCCGCCGGCACCGGCTCGTCGGCCGGCGCCGCGCTGGCCCCGCTCCCGGGCGTCGGCGCGGTGCCCGCCCTGATCGACCAGTTACGCGCCGCCGGCATGCGCATCGACCTGCGCATCGAGGGCGTCCCGGATGTGGTTCCGGCCGCCGTCGACCTGTCGGCCTACCGCATCGTCCAGGAGGCCCTCACCAACACCCTCAAACACGCCGGCGACGGCGCTTCCGCCCAGGTCACGCTCGACTTCACCCCCGAGCGCCTCCGCATCGAGGTGATCGACGACGGCCACGGCCCACTCCCACCTTCCGGCCCGCGTTCGTCCTCGGGCCGGCCGTCACCCCTTCCCTCACCTTCGGGCGGGCCAAGGCCTGAAGCTGGGGTCGGGGCCGATACCGGCAACGGGCTGCGGGGGATCGCCGAGCGGGTGGCGATGCTGGGTGGTGTGCTGGAGGCCGGGCCGGGGTTTCCGAGCGGGTTCCGGCTGGGTGTGACGCTGCCGGTGCGGGCTTCGCCGTGAGCATCCGGGTGGTGCTGGTCGATGATCAGACGCTCGTGCGTACCGGCTTCCGGCTGGTGCTCGACGAGACCGGCGACATCGAGGTGGTCGGCGAGGCGGCCGACGGGTCGCAGGCCCTCGCGGTGGTGGCGCAGACCCGGCCCGACGTGGTGCTGATGGACGTCCGGATGCCCGGCCTCGACGGCATCGAGGCGACCCGCCGCATCCGGAGCGGCCCGCACCAGGCCCGCGTGATCATCCTGACCACGTTCGACCTGGACGAGTACGTGCTGGCCGGACTCCGCGCCGGGGCCAGCGGCTTCCTGCTCAAGGACGCGCTCGCCGCCGACCTGATCTCCGCGGTCCGCGTCGTGGCCGCCGGCGAGTCGGTCGCCGCCCCCAGCGTGACCCGCCGGCTGATCGCGCATTACCTGGGCAGTTCACCACCCCGATCGGACGCCGCCCGCCGGCTGGACGCGTTGACCGGCCGCGAACGGGAGGTACTCACACTGGTCACCCGCGGCCTGTCCAACCCGGAGATCGCCGTGGCCCTGGTCCTGTCGGAGAGCACGGTCAAGACACACCTGGGCCGCATCCTGGCCAAACTCGGTCTGCGGGACCGCGTGCAGGCGGTGATCCTGGGCTACGAGTGCGGCCTCGCCGACCGCTGACCCGCCACCGACCCGCCCCCGCCACCGACCCGTCCCCGCCACGGGCCCGCCGCCGCCACGGCCCGCCTCCCGCCACCGGCCTGCCGCCGGTCGGCCCCCCAACGCGACCCGCCTCCCGGCACCGGCCTGCCCGCCCCCGGCCCGCCTCCCGCGGCGTGCCTGCCGCCTGTTGCCGCCGCCTGCCGTCGGCTGCCGCCCGATGCCGACTACCGACCCCGCGGCCCGGAGCCGCGCCTGCGGTGGTCGAGGCTGGGCCGGCCGCACTTGCGGGGGTGAGGGTGACCGGGGTTCAGCGTTTTCTCAGGGGTGGGCGGAGAGCCTTCCCGCCGTGACCGTTCATGAACAGACCCGGCCGGCTTCGCTCGCCGTGAAAGTGCCTCAGGTGACCGCCCTGTTCTGGGTGATCAAAGTGCTGACCACCGGAATGGGCGAGACCGCCTCGGACTTCCTGGCCCGGACCATCGACCCGCCGATCGCCGTGGCCGGGGCCGCGGCGGCCCTGGCGGTGGCGCTGGCCGTGCAGTTGCGCGCCGATCGATATCGGACCGGCGTGTACTGGATCGCGGTGGTGATGGTCAGCATCTTCGGGACGATGGCGGCGGACGTGCTGCACGTCGCGCTCGGGATCCCGTACGCAATCTCGGTCTTGTTCTTTGCCTTTGCCCTGCTCGTAGTCTTGGTGGTCTGGTATCGGACCGAGCGGACGCTGTCGATCCACACCGTGACGAGGGGCCGGCCGGAGCTGTTCTACTGGGCGACCGTCCTGATCACTTTCGCGCTCGGCACCGCTGTCGGCGACCTGACTGCGGCGACGCTGGGGTGGGGTTATCTGGTTTCCGGGCTGGTGTTCACGGCGGCGATCGGGGTTCCGGCGCTGCTGTTCGGGGCCGGCCGGCTCAATGCGATCGCCGCGTTCTGGGCCGCGTATGTGATCACCCGGCCGCTCGGGGCCTCGTTCGCCGACTGGATGGGTGTGCCGGTGAGTCGCGGCGGGCTCGGGTGGGGGACCGGGCCGGTCACCGCCGGGTGGGCGCTGGTCATCGTCGTGCTGGTCGTCGTCCTGGCCACCGTTCCCGAGAAGCGGGCGCTTCCGCGCTTTGATCGTCGCTGAGATCCCGGCCTGTCACAGAAACCGGCCGGGGTGCGTGGCAGCGTATCTCGGCCGATCATCGGCGACGGTGCGACGGAGCCCGCCCCGAGTCGTGGCCGGCGGTCACAGGCCGAAGGCGCCGCCCTCGGCGAGGATCAGCAGACCGATTCCGATCAGGACGACGGGCAGCACGACGTGGCCCCACCGGCTGAGCGCCCGCGCGATGATCGGCCGGGTCGCGAAGAACCGGCCGGCCGCGACCCAGACCGCGACCAGGATCAGGAAGACGACCACGTAAACGGTCATGCCGGCGGCCCCGGCGGTGGCGAGGACCGGGACGTAGACCCCGATGTTGTCGCCGCCGTTGGCGAACGTCACAGCGGCCACGGCGGCGAATGCGGGCGCGCCGCCGCCCGTACCCTCGTCGTCCTCCTCGTCGCGGCGGTGCCGCCAGGCCTGCACCGCGGCCTTGACGCCCAGCGCGAGCGGCAGCAAGCCGAGGTAGGGCACGACCTGGGAGGGCAGGAAGGTCGCCCCGAACGCGGCCGCCACCGCGACCACCAGGATGCCGGCGAAGCCGAGGTACTGACCGATCGCGATGGTGCGGGTCGTGTTCGGGTGCCCCGCCCCCTGGGCGAAGAACAGCGCCAGGATCACGATGTCGTCGATGTTGGTGACCGCGAACAGGCCGACGGCCTGCCCGATGACTCCCAGCTGCATGTTCACCCTCGTGGCTCGCGCTGACGAGGGTGCAGCATCTCAGTACCGGAAGGTCGACACCAATCCGCTGAGCTCGGTGGAGAGCCGCGCGATGCGCCACTGGCCACTGCACCGCGGCGGAACCTGGCTGGGTTCCGCCGCGGCCGAGGGGCGTGTCGTTTACGGAGCGTTCCAGGTGAAGGCCTGGTTGTTCGACGTCGTGTAGCACGTGAACTGCATCATGTCGGCGCCCTCCAGCAGCGAGTTGGCCTCCACGGCCAGGCACTTGCCGCTGTGCCGGTTCTTCAGCTGGTAGAAGTCGACACCCTTGGCCCCGAAGTTCAGGATGGGCAGCCACTGGTCGTTGAGGGTCGGGTTACCACACGTCTGCATGATGACCTTGGCCCGCTCGGTGGTCACCGAGTCCTTGACGCCGAAGCACAGGCCACCGTTGCGGTACGAGATCCGGTAGTAGCCCGCGCTGATCGAGTGGAAGTTCCAGTTCCGGTTGGACGCGTTCTGGCAGAGCTTCTGCTCGACCACGATGCCGGCCGCGGCCGAGTATCCGGCCGGGTGCAGGCAGTGGTCGTTGGTGTAGGGCTGGATCACCCACGGGCCGGTGACGTCGGCTGCCGCCGGGCCCGCGGTGCCGATCAGCGTCGCCGCGATCACGGCGAACAGCGCGACCAGGCCGGTCAACATTCTGCGCATCAAGTGATGCCTTTCGCTCGTCGGTTGTCCGGTGTCGGGCCAGGCTAGCGATCATCATCGATGCTCGCTGCCCCGTACCGGAACCGCGTCCCTGATCTGCCGGGGCAGCAGCAGGGGCGTCGCCAGGAGCAGAGCGCCGGCCACCGCGATCGCGAGGCGCGGGCTGGTCACGGTCGCCAGCAGCCCCCACAGGGCGGTCATCGCGGCGATCGTCGCGTTGCTGGTCACCGACCAGGCCGACAGTGTCCGCGCCACCCGATCCGGTGGCGTCTGCTCCAGGCGGTAGGTCGCGAACACCGGGTTGAACACGCCCATGCACGTGACCAGGCCGAACTGCACGGCGATGACCAGCACGAGCCCGCCCGTCCCGCTCCCGACCAGCGCCAGCCCGACCGACCAGCAGGCCCGAAGGGTGCCGAAGACCCGCAGGATCCGGTGCTCGCCGAAGCGCGTGACCAGCCGCCGCGCCAGCCGCGAACCGATCAGCCCGCCGACGCACGGCAGGCCGAACGCCAGCCCGTACTGCCACGGCGCGAACCCGAGCCGCCCCAGCATGAGGACCGCCAGCAGCGGGGCGGTGGCCAGGATCAGCCCGTTGACCAGCACCGAGTTCACGAACAGGCGGCGCAGCGCCGGATGGGCCAGGATGAACCGCCACCCGTCGAGCAGTTCCCCGGCCCGCGTCCGATTCTGATTACTGCGTACCGGTCGCGGCTCGGCACCGCGGATCGCACCGATCGCCGCCGCCGACAGCAGATAGCTGACCGCGTCCACGACCACGGTGACGACCGGCCCGAACAGCCCGATCGCGGCGTTGCCGAGCGGCGGCCCGACCACCGTCGCGGTCCACGTCGTCGCCTCGAACCGCCCGTTCGCGACCAGCAGCTCCGGCCCGGAGACCAGCGATTTCAGGAAGGCACCGCTGGCCGACCGGAAGGTGATGTCGGCGGCCGCGGCCACGATCGCCACGATCACGAGCTGAAAGAACGAAAGACAATTGACGGCGTACGCGACGGGCACGCTGATCAGCACCACGAACCGCGCCACATCCATCCCGATCATCACCGGCCGCTTGCGGCGGAACTCCACCCACGGCCCGAGCGGCACCGCCACCACCGCGCCCACGGCCAGCCCGGCCGCCGACAGCAGCGACACCTCGACCGGGCCGGCGTGCAACGCCAGGATCGCGATCAACGGGAACGCGTCGAACCCGAGCCACGTACCGAACGTGCTCACCGCGAACGACGCCCACAACCACCGGAATCGCATCGGCCCCCACAACCCTCAGTTGGACCGCCAGATCCAACCAAGCCGGAGCGCCACAGATCAAACAACCGCCACGCCGTCGAGATACAACCCATGGTTGTGTACGTAGGGTGGCCGCATGGACTTCGAGGCCGTCCGCACGTTCGTCGCCGCCGCCGTCGCCGGGCAGTTCCAGGAGGTCGCCGCCGACCTGTCGATCACCCAGCAGGCCGTCTCCAAACGCATCGCCGCCCTGGAGCGTCACCTCGGCGTGCGGCTGTTCACCCGCACCCCGCGCGGCGCCGAGCTCACCATCGACGGCCAGGCGTTCCTGCCTCACGCCCGTGAGCTGCTGCGGGTGGCCGAGCGCGCGACCGCCTCGGTCAGCCCGAGCCGCCGCCCGCTGCGGGTCGACGTGATCGCCTCACGCCTGGCGACATCCGGTCTGATGCGGGAGTTCCACCGCTCGTACGCGCACATCGATCTTGATGTTGTGAAGCTCTTCAACGTCGAAGCGGCGGTGAGCGCCCTGCGCTCCGGAGCGATCGACGCGTCCTTCCGGGCCGTGGCCATGCCCGGCCATTCCCTTCCCGACGACATTTCCTCGGTACGCGTTCTCGACGAATCCCTGCAGCTTCTGGTCGGCCCCGGCCATTCCTTGGCCTCGGCCCGCTCGATTCCCCTGGCCCGGCTCGCCGCCCACCGCATCTGGATGCCAGGAATCGAACCGGGCACGGAATGGGGCGCCTACTACGACGACCTGGCCGGCCAATTCGGCCTGACCATCGAGGCGACCGGTCCCAATTTCGGCTCGGACGCCCTCCTCGACACCATCGCCGACACGCCGTCCCTGGCCACCTTCATCGGCGAACAGACCCGCCTGGTCTGGCCCGAGAGTCACGGCCTGCGCCGCATCCCGGTGACCGACCCGACCCCGGTCTATCCCCACTCCTTGCTGTGGCACCGCGACAACCCCCACCCGGCCCTGGCCACCCTCCGCGCCCACTTGGCCACCAGCGCAACCGCCCAGGAAGAAACCTGGACGCCGTCCTGGGTGATCTGACCGGCCATCGTAGTGCAGTACTACGGACATTCTTCTCGGCGAATGCAATATGCCGAAAATATACGCCCGTCGGCTACAAATCCATCCGCACGGCTGGCTCGGGTTGAAAAACCCATGAGTGGGCCCATTTTCGGA
Organism: Actinoplanes sp. HUAS TT8; assembly: GCF_051380535.1. Classification (NCBI taxonomy): domain Bacteria; kingdom Bacillati; phylum Actinomycetota; class Actinomycetes; order Micromonosporales; family Micromonosporaceae; genus Actinoplanes; species Actinoplanes sp. HUAS TT8. Next base: position 2,294,435 of record NZ_CP195646.1, read on the forward strand.
ACTCCTGAAATGGATTGCGGATGCACAGAACCCGAACGTGGCGCGGTTGGCCGCTGATCGCTGCACTGGTCGTGGCGATGTTCGCCACCTCCGCCGCAGCGGTGACCTTCCCGGCCGCCGCCTCGGCCGCCACCACGGCGGACATCGCCTCGCTCGCCCTGGACAACGTCGGGCACAAAGCCTGTCAGACGAACAGCCTGGGCACTTCCTACTACTACTCGAGCTGCACCGGCAACGGCGGCGAACCGGAATACTGGTGCGCCGACTTCGCCCGGTGGGTGTGGGCCCAGGAAGGTGTGGACCACACGTCCGATCTGACCGCGGCCGCGCGAAGCTTCTACAGCTACGGCGTCGAATATGACACCTTCTCGACGAGCGGCCCGCAGGTCGGCGACGCGGCGGTGTTCAGCAAGACCGGCAGCGATCCGACCACGGCCAACACGAATGAGATCCATCATGTCGGGATCGTCGTGTCGGTTTCCGACGGCCAGGTCCAGATCGTCAGCGGTGACTGGGGTGGGACCGGCAGCACCCAGGCGGAGTTCGCCCGGTCCTCAAGCGTGGTGAAGAACGCCAAGATCTCGGCCGAGCCCGGCTTCAAATCCGAATTCGGCCGCTACCTCGTCGGCTATGTCACGCCGGTCGGCGCGATCGCCCCGACCGGGCGCCGGAACAGCGGCTCGGTGGTTTATGTGCCGGGCAACAATTATCAGGTGTTCGGTATCAAGGGTCAGGCGGGAACGTCCGGTGGGGCGTTGTATCAGAACACGTGGAATGCGACGTGGGGTGGTTGGCACAGTTTGGGTGGCAATCTTGGTGGGGCGCCGGCTGTGCTTTACCGTGACGGTCGTTATGACGTTTTCGCGGTCAACGACGGTGGTACGGCTACTACGGGTTCGGTGTTCCAGCGGACTTATCAGGATGGTTCCTGGGGTGATTGGCATTCGATCGGTGGTGAGTTCAACAATCAGTATGGTGCCGCGGCTATCTATGAGAACGGTAAGTATCATGTTTTTGCGGTGAGTCCGGCCGGCACTCTGATGCAGCGGGTGTGGAACGGTAATTGGGGTGATTGGCAGAATCTTGGCGGTGTGTTGCACGGCACGCCTGCGGTCACCTACACGGGCGGTCGGTTCGATGTTTTTGGGACCGGTAGTAATGGTGAGATGTATCAGAAGAGTTACACCCCGTCGGCTGGTTGGGGTGAGTGGCATTCTCTCGGCGGTGATTTCAAGCTCGGTTTCGGTGCGGCGGCCGTGGTCGACAGCGGCGGCGGTTATCACATTTTCGGGATCAACCCGGCCGGTGCTCTTCAGGAGCGCAATTACCACGGCAGTTGGGGTGACTGGCTGAACATCGGCGGCACGTTGACCGGTACTCCGTCGGTGACTCTGCACGACGGCCGGTACGACGTGTTCGCGATCAGCCCGACCGGCGGATACGCCATGTATCAGAGGTCCTACGTGGACGGCAGCTGGGACGCCTGGCACTCCATCGCCGGCGACTTCCGCTGAACAGACGAACGCTTGTTCGCCCCCACCATTTTGAAAGGCTTTCATATGAGACTGCGTAGATGGGTCGCCGCGGTCGGCGTGCTCGCCGCCGGACTGGCCGGCGTTGTGGCCGGTTCGCCTTCGGCGTCGGCCGCGGTGACGACCACGACGATCGACGACACGAGCCCGGCGGTGACCTATTCCGGCTCCTGGCCGGTGTGTTCCGGCAACTGTCCGCTGTCCGCGGACGGCAGCTTCCGATGGACGCAGGCGACGAATGCGTACCTGTCGTTCAGCTTCACCGGCAACCAGGTTGTTCTCTACGGCATGATGGAACCGCCGGACAACGTCGCCACCGTCTCCATCGACGGCGGCACCCCGGTCGACGTCGACTACTACGCCAGCCCGGCCAGCCCCAGGACCGTGCCGGTCTGGACGTCACCGACCCTGACCGACACCACGCACACCCTGAAGCTCAGCTACACCCCTCGCCACTCCCACACCGGCGTGCCTGCCGGCAACTCGATCACCTTCGACAAGGCGGTGATCACCTCCGGCACCACCACGACCCCGCCCACCGGGGCGAACCTGAGCGGCCTGCCCTGGAACTCGGGCGTCGGCCCCCAGCCGCAGACGTCCGGCGGAGTCGTCAACTTCCAGCAGTGGCGTGGTGCCCCGGTGGACGACATCGTGCTCTTCCCGGCCCGCGACAGCTGGACCTCGCTGCTGAGCACGAACTGGATCACCGGCGGCATCCCGAACGGCTGGAACACCACCAAGGGTGACCTGGTCGCGACCATCCCGCTGTGGCCGGGATCCAACAACGTCAACAACACCGGCACCGAGACGCAGTGGCGGCAACTCGCCGACCACATCGCGACCGCCGACCCGAACGCCTACATCCGGCTCGGCTGGGAGATGAACCTGCCCAGCTCGTACTGGATGATCGGCGACGGCACGAGGCTCGATTACAACAATGTGACCATCCCCGACAACCGGACGGCGTGGCAGAACTCGTTCCTCAAGGCGGCCGGGTGGATCAAGGACGAACGTCCCGAGCTGCGGATCGTGTGGAACCCGAACTACGGCGACGACCAGACCTGCACGAGCTGCTCCCGCGCGGTGTTCCAGGCGGCCAAGCAGTACCTCTCCGTCTATGCCATCGACACCTACGACTCGTGGGCCCCGGACAAGGGCACAGCCGGCACCACCGCGCACCTGAACAGGCTGAAGGACACCCGTGACTACGCGGCGAAGAACTTCATGCCGTGGGCCGTGCCGGAGTGGGGCCTGGGCTGCAACGAGAACGACGGTCACTGCCAGTGGCACGACAACGCCGGCGGCGACAACCCGCAGTACATCCACGACTACCTGACCTTCTTCCGGGACAATGCCTCCACCCTGGCTTTCGAGGCGTACTTCGACGAGCCGGCCAGCTACATCCGCTCGGCGCTGGACGTGACGCCGATCGGGCCGAACGCCCCGGCGAAATACAAGACCGACATCGCGGCCTACAAGACGTCGTGAAGTTCTGAGTGACAGGGCCGGGCGTCGACGACGCCCGGCCCTGTCAGGTCGAGGGCGAAGGCCGTCGCCAGTGAGCCGCGCGGTTTCCCAAACGGGTATTGTGGACATCCTGACCGTCCATTGAGGTCGGTTGCCGGTGCGGTCCGGACTGGGAGGATGCGCGTGGTGGAGGAGCTGCGTCTTCTTGGGCCGATGGAGGTTGCCACCCACAGCGGCGTCGTCCGGGTCGGCGAACCCCGCCGCTTGGCGGTTCTGGCGGCCCTGACCGTCGACGCCGGCCGGGTGGTGCCGACAGCGACGTTGGTCGACCGGGTCTGGGGCGACGCCCCACCCCAGCAGGCGGTGCGGACGCTCGGCACCTACATCACCCGCATCCGCCGGGTGCTCGACGACGCTTTCTCCGACTCGCCGGTGACGGTGGTCAACCACCACGGCGGTTACCGATTGACGGCCCGCCCCGAGCAGGTCGATCTGTTCCGCTTCCGGGAGCTGACTGCTCGGGCGCGAACCGTGGACTGTCCGGCCGACCAGCGGGTCGAGCTGCTCAGGCAAGCTGTCGCTCTGCACCGCGGTGACCCGCTGACGGGGGTGGACGGGGCGTGGGCGAGGCAGACCCGGGAGCAACTGACCGGGGAGTTCCTGACCGCCATGGAGGAGTGGGCCGAGGCCGAACTGGCGGTGGGCAACCCGACGGCGGTGTTGCCGGAACTGACCCGGCTGGCCGACGCCAATCGCCTGGTGGAACCACTTCTGGTGACTCTGATGCGCGCCTTGGTGGCCGCGGGCCGGCCGACCGAGGCGTTGGAGCGGTGCCGTCTCCATCAGAAGCATCTGGCCGAGGAGTACGGCACCGATCCCAGCCCGCAGGTGCTGGCGCTCTACGAGGAGATCCTGCGCACCGACCATCGGGTGGCCTCCGCTCCGGCCGCGAAGGACCTCGAGGCGGCCGACGACCCGGCCTCGGGCGAGCGGAGTTCCGCGCCGTCTCCGGAACTGCCCGGAAGGCCGGCCGGGACGTCGAGCCGGCACCGCCGAGTCTGGGCGGCCGCCGTCGCTCTGATGCTCGTGGTCTGCGCGGCCGTCTACTTCTGGCCCGCTGACCCGCCGTCCAGCGATCCCTTCTCGGCCACCGAGGAGTTCTCGGGCACCCAGTTGCCGCCCGGGCAATGGACCGCTCAACAGACGCAGGGTCAGAACGGTTCGTCGTGGTCTCCGAGCAACGTACGGATCAACGATGGTGAGCTGCAGATCATCGGAACGGGCCGAAGCCCGACCGGCCGCGGCAACATGGCCGGCTCGGTCTGCTGGTGCCTGGCCAACGGGCTCGTCCGCGCCTACGGGGTGTGGCAGGTCCGGGCCAAATTCGACGTCGGGGCCGGCTACGCGCCGGTCATCGGCCTGTACCCGGACGCTGCCGTGGGCACGCCGGGCTGGGGCTATCTCACGGTGGCGCGGTTTGACGGCGGCGACCGCCGCACCATGTATCCCGTCGTCAAGGCCGGCGGTGGTCCGCAGGTCGACGGGACGGCCGTGCCGGGGGACTTCACCGCCTGGAACACCTTCACCATCGAGTGGCGCGCTGATTTCGTGACGGTCTCCGTCAACGATGCGGTCGTCTTCGACACCCGCCGGCAACCGACACCGACGGCCATACCGAGCGTTCCCATGTTCCTTTACCTGCAGATAAACGTGGGGCCGGACGGCCCGGTGCCGGCGCCCGGCCAGGAGACTCCCGATCAGGTGACCATGCACGTCGACTGGGCGAAGTACACGGGCTGACCGGTCTCGTCCGGCACGCGTTCGCCCTGCGCAAGCGGCGTCTCAACAATTCCACAGCCGATCCGTCGGGGTACCCCTGCGAGGTTGTGGCCACGGATCGAGCCCCGGGCGGGCCGTCCGGAGAGGCCGGCCGCGAGGGAGGGGTACGCGATGAGGGTGCACGGTGGTATGCGTTTTCGGCTCCTGGGCACGGTCGAGGTCTGGGACGAACGATCCGTGCCGCTCGGCGGTCCGAAGCCGCGCACCGTACTCGCCGCACTACTGCTCAACCAGGATCACGTCGTCCCGGAAAGCACGCTCGTCGACCTGACCTGGGGTGAGAAGCCGCCGGCGGGCGCCCGGCGTCAGCTCCAGCTCTACGTGTCCCGACTACGAAAGGTCCTCGGCGGCGCCGGTATCACCCGCCACGGCGACGGATATGAACTCTCGATCGGCCCCGAGGGGCTGGACCTCGACGAGTTCGATGACGAGACGGAGTTGGCCCAGGCCGATCTCGCCGCCGGGCGTCTCGAGCAGACCGCGAATCGATTGCGGCAAGCTTTGAAACTGTGGCGCGGTAACGCGTTGAACGGTACGAGCTCTCTGCTGGCGGAAATCGAAGGACCGGCGCTGGCCGAGCGGCGGCTGACCGCGCTGGAAGCTCTCTTCGAGGCGGAGCTTGAGCTGGGCCGCCACGGACGCGTCCTCGCTGATCTGTATCGGATCGCGGCCGAGGAGCCGTACCGGGAAAAGTTCCAGGCGCAACTCATGCTCGCTCTGCACGAGAGCGGGCGCACCGAAGCGGCCCTGCGGGTTCATGCCGAAACTCGCAAGCGGCTGAGTACCGACCTCGGCATCGACCCCGGCCGGCACATAACCGAAGCGCATCTGCGGATATTGCGCGGCGGTGACCCGGTTCCGATTCCGCCGCGGCAGTGGGTGTTGCGACCCGGCCCCCCGGCCGAGGACACCGGTCCGCCCGTGACGGCTCCGGCCTTCGCGGGTCGTCCTTTCATCGGCGAGCAGACCGGCTGAACCGGTGCGGGGGTGTCGCTGTATCCACAGTCGTGAGTGTTCGGGTTGGTGACGCGCGGACTGGGGGAGTGCGATGGGAGCGTTGCGGCGGCTTCAGGAGGAGGCGGACCGGCTGGTCGGGCAGGCGGCGAGCGCCGACGGCCGGGTCACGGTGACGGTTACCGGCAGCGGTGAGATCGAGGTTCGTCTGGGTGAGAGCGCGCTGCGGGACATCAGCGCGAATGCTCTGGCGGCGACCATCTCGCGGACGGCCGGTGACGCCATGTGGGACCTGCACACGCAGTACCGGCAGACCAGCCAGCGGATCCTGGGACGGCTGTGACATGGCTGACCAGGTCAAAATCGATATCCCGTTCATCACCTACTACGCCGAGGAGCGGATGGAGGACGGTGATGTCGGGGTCGGTCTCGCCCGGCTGATGCTGTCGGTCTACCGGATGCCGCCGCAGGTGTGGGGTGAGCTGCTGCCGTATTCGCCGAGATGGGCGAAGGGTTGGGCCGACAACTGTCTGTGGCGGGCGCAGGACGCCATGGCGGTGCGCGACTTCTGTGTCGAGACCGGCCAGAAGACGTTTCAGGCGCTGGCCGATTTCACCGGGGCCGACGTGGACGCCGCGGAGTCGATCGACGACGTGCAGATTGCCGGCATCGAGCCGTACATGCGGGACTACACCGATCTCGGCCGGCTGCACTCGGGCCGCGGCAACGGTTCCGACCTGGGCACCTTCCGGCCGGGCTCGGGCGGTGAGCCGGATTTCGACATCCCACAGCCGGGCCGGTACGGGCAATCCGCGGATCCGGGATGGGATGCGGCTCCTCTCGACGGTGGCGTGGTCCGGCCGGAGCCGGATGCCTTGGCCGCCTCCATGGGCGATCGGGCCCACGCGATTCTTCAGGCCGAGGTAACTCTCAAAATGCTCGGTCACGAGCCGGCCCCGGTCTACGAGAAGTATCTCGTTCCGGCGCTTTCGCTCAGTCCGTCGGTGATCGAGAGGAATACGCAGGAAATCTGGAAAGCCGTGAACGCCTGGAAGGTGATGGCCGACCGGATCAAGCACGACAACGGTGAGCTGCCCGAGAACTGGGGCGGCGACGCCGGACTTGCGGCGCTGCATCGGGGGACCCGTTTCGCCGACTACGTCGATTACTGCATCACCCAGGCGGAGTGGCTGGCCAAGGCCGGGGACGCGGCGGTGAAGACGCTACGCGAGGTCCGCAACGAGTTCGCGAAGATCTGCGACAGCGTGGCTCAGCAGCTTGTCCAGGAGCACCAGGACATGGTCGGTTTCCTCAAGACGGCCGGGCAGGCGCTGGTCAAGGTGGCGAGCCTCGACTTCGGTGGCGTCGCCGAGAAAATGCTCGACCTGTTGAGCGACGCGGCCCTCCAGGCCGATCGGAAGTTGATCGCGGCGGCGCAGATGGAGAGTGCCGTGCGGGATGTGGAGATCACCGCCGGGACCATTCCGAACATCGGCTCGCTGGAGCACGAGCACCGCGATCCGTTGCGTGACGGCAGTCCTAAGTCGGGAGCCTGGGCCGACCCCGACGACTGGGGTGGGCGCCGCACGCGCGAGCCGTCGCTGCCTCTCACCGGCTGATGTCGGCCCCCGTTGCTGCGTTCGCGGTTTGTTTCATGGCTGGTTGGGGCGGTTTGGCGACCGGTATCGGGGGCTTCGAGTAATTGGCGGGGAAATCAGGTGATTGACTGGCCCCGATCGGGTCGCCAAGATTTCCGGCAAGTTTCTTTACGGTTCGGACCTAGTTGAGAGGCTCCCGCCGAATGACCCGCCCCCGTTTCGCCGGACTGGTGGCAAGTCTGCTTGCCACCACCGGTCTTTTCGTCCCCCAAGCCGCCCAGGCCGCGCCGGCCGCGAGTGTGCAGGCCTGGTTCAGCTCCGAGTCGCGCACCGCGGGCTACGAGCCGAAGAACGGCAACTGGTACACCAGCCCCGCGACCGGGCTGGCCGGCACGCCGTACCAGCTCAGCAAGCAGGCCGACATCGCGACCGCCGCGGCGAGCGGCACGGCCACGATCGCGGTCGACACGACGCAGAAGTTCCAGACCGTGCTCGGTGTCGGGTCCTCGCTGGAGGAGTCGACGATCTTCAACCTGGCCCGGATGAGCGCTACCGGGCGCACGAACGCGCTGCGCGCGCTGGTCGACCCGAGTGCCGGGGCCGGCTTCAACGTCGCCCGGATCACGTTCGGGACCAGCGACTTCACCTCGCACGACTTCTACACGTACGACGACGGCGCCGCCGATCCGACGCTGTCGCGTTTCTCGATCCAGCGGGACATCGACTACAAGATCATTTCCACGCTGCGCGAGGCTCTCGCGATCAACCCGAACCTGAAGATCTTCGCGAGCGCGTGGTCGGCGCCGCCGTGGATGAAGACCAGCAACGCGATCATCACCGGCAGCCTGCTCGACCAGCACATCCCGACGCTGGCCACCTACTACCGCAAGGCGATTCAGGCGTACGCCGCGCAGGGCATCCCGATCTACGGCCTGACGCTGCAGAACGAGCCGCTGTTCGAACCGGCCGACTACCCGGGCATGAAGGTGACGGCCGACCAGGAACGGCGTCTCGCCGTCGCGTTGCGGACCGAGCTCACGAACAACGGGCTCGCGGCCACCAAGATCTGGGCTTTCGACCACAACTTCAGCGAGGGTGTGTCGTACGCGCAAGGGGTCTTGACGAACGACGCCCGCGCCTCGGTCGACGGCATCGCCTTCCACGACTACGCCGGTGACCCGTCGGCCATGGCGACCGTGAAGGCGCAGTTCCCGGAGAAGGACGTGCTGATGACCGAGCGTTCGGTCTGGGGCACCTCGGGCGCCGACCGGGTCGTGCAGTACTTCCGCAACCAGGCCACCCTCTACGAGGGCTGGGTGTCGATGCTCGACCAGAACCGGTCGCCGGAGCGTTGGAGCGGCTCGCCCGACCCGACGATGCTGGTGCAGAGCACGTCGAACCCGGACACGTTCTGGAAGACGCCCGACTACAACATGATCGCCCAGTTCTCGAAGTTCGTGCAGGCCGGCGCCAAGCGGGTCGCCACCGGTTACGGCTCGACCGGCACGGTCACCAACGTGTCGTTCGTGAACCCCGACAATTCACTGGTCACGGTCGTGGTCAACCAGACCGCGTCGAACCAGACGTTCACCCTGCGCGCCGGTTCCCGCCAGTTCACCAGCACCCTTCCGGCGAAAACCACCGGGACGTACGTGTGGGCCGGCGCGGGCGATGCCGGAACGGTCCCGTCGCGCACCGGTCAGATCACCGGGCTCGGCGGCAAGTGCATCGACGTGCCGAGCGCATCCACCACCAACGGCACCCAGGTGCAGCTCTGGACCTGCAACAGCTCGTCGGCGCAGACCTGGACCGTCGGGTCGGACGGCACGGTTCGCGCCCTGGGCAAGTGCCTGGACGTGAACGCGGCGTCCAGCACGAACGGCACCAAGGTCCAGATCTACGACTGCAACGGCACCACGGCCCAGCAGTGGACGGCCGGGACCGACGGCACGCTGCGGTCACTGGGCAAGTGCCTGGACGCGACCGGGCCGTCGTCGGCCGACGGCACCAAGCTGCAGATCTGGGACTGTTTCGCCGGCGACAACCAGCGCTGGACCCTTCCGTAAGCAACCTCGGCCCTCCGGCGTCGCCCGCTCCAGCCCAGCGGGCGGCGCCGGATCGCTCTCAGCCGGCGGCCCGGCCGAGCGGCCGGTTCTCGGCGCGGGCGAGCAGTCCCGAGATGGTCACGGCCAGGCTCTCCCGGAGCAGGTCGGTGAAGTCCACCCGCATCGCGGCGGCCACCGGGTTCGACTCGTAGGCGGCCAGCAGCGCCGCCGGCGGCCGGCTGTATGGCCACGCCGCGGCGGTGAGCAGCGTGGTCGTCGCGATCAGGCGGGCGGCGTCGTGCGGGCCGAGCTCGGGCAGGCAGCGCCGGATGAGCCCGGCCTGCGTCTCGAGGAGGACCCCGAGGGACAGCTTGTGCCGCAGCGCGACCTCGGCCGACACGTTGTGTTCGAGCACGCCGGCGTGGGCGCTGGTCAGATCGCACAGCATCGGCCGGTCGGCCAGGGATTCGGCCAGCACGGCGGCGAGCCGGTCGCCGCGCTCCCGGGCGGTGCCGTCGCCCGCTTCCAGGGTGCGGTCGAGGTAGTCCAGCCAGGCGCGCTGCTCGGCGTCGAGCAGCTCCAGCAGGATGGCCTCGCGCGACTCGAAGTAGCGCAGCACGTTCGACTTGGCCAGGCCGACCCGCCGGCTCAACTCGTTGAGCGCGAGCTGGGCGACCGGCATCTCGGTCAGCATGGCGGCGGTCGTCTCCAGGATCTGCCGCCGCCGCTCGTTGCGCTGCTCATCGCTGCGGGCGCGCTGAAATTCCACGGCGCCCAGCTTACAGACCTCAGGTCTGTTGCCCGGAGGTCGCGGCCCGGCCCAGGTCGCTGTCACTTCGCGGCATGACGGCCGCGAGCGCGACGATCCCGGCGGCGAGGACCGCGGGCACCGCCATCGCGTGGTGCAGCCCGAAACGGGTGACCAGGAAGCCGATCACCGCCGGGCCGGCCAGGAACGCGCCGTACCCGAACGTGACGACGACGGCCAGTACGCGGCCACCGCCGATGTGCCCGGCCACCGCGTACACCTGCGGTGCGATCATCCCGACGCCCAGCCCGACCAGCGCCCAGCCTGCCAGGAGCAGCGGCAAGCCGCTGACCAGGGTCACCGTGGCGTATCCGACGCAGGCGCACGCGCCCCCGAACCGGACCACGGCCCGGCGCCCGAACCGGGCGACCAGCCGATCCCCGATCAGGCGGATGACGACCATGAAGCCGCTCACCGCGATCAGCCCGAGCGAACCGGTGGTGGAGTCGACCCGGGCCACCTCGGTGACGTGCAGCGAGGACCAGTCGGTGCCGGTGCCCTCGGCCAGGCCGAACCCGACCGCCATGATGCCCAGGAGCCAGGCCACGGCCGGGATTTTTGTCCGTACGCCGTCCTTGGTGTGTTCCACCAGGGCGGTCGGCGGGGTGATCCGCACGGCGACGACCAGCGCGACCGCGGCCACCCCGGCCAGGAACAGCATGAGCGGTCGGACGATCGACGACCCGTCGAGGCCGAACACCGTGGCCATCAGCAGCACACACCCGGCGCCGGTGAACCCGCCGAGCGACCACAGCGCGTGGAACGAGCTCATGACCGGCCGCTTCCGGGCGGCCTCGACCTGGACGCCGACCGCGTTCATGGCGACGTCGATGGTCCCGTTGCCGAGGCCGAGCAGCATCGCCGCCGCGACCGCCACCGGGAACGTGGTGGCGAAGGCGAAGGCGATCGCGGCCCCGACGAGGATCAGCAGGCCGGCCAGGGAGATCTGCCGGGCGCCGATCGAGTCGGAGAGCCGGCCGCCGACCTGCATGCCGGCGATGGCGGCCAGGGCCGAGGCGAACAGCAGGATCGAGATGTGGGTGGCGTCGATGTCCAGGCGTTCGCGGATCGACGGGAGGGCACCGCCGTAGCCGCCGACGATCAGGCCGTTGGCGGCGAAGAGGAGCGCCACGGCGACGACGGATCGCGTGGTCGCCAGGCGAGTGGTGAGGTCGTTCGAGGTCATGAGCCGCACGCTAGGGGTGAGAGCGCTCCCAGAGCCAGGGTTCCCGAGACGTTTGTGTACGCTCGTACGCATAGGCTGGATGGAGTGAGATGGCGCAGGTCAAGTTGACGATCGAGGACGTGGCGCGCGCCGCCGGCGTGTCCCGGTCGACGGTCTCCCGGGTGCTGAACAACCGTCCCGGCGTCAACGACACGGTCCGCCGCGAGGTCAAGGCGACCATCGCCGAGCTGGGCTACGTGCCCGACCAGACGGCCCGGGCGCTGGCGTCCCGGCAGCACCCGGCCATCGACGTCGTGGCGGTCACGCACGGGTCGTCGGTGGGGTGGCTCGGCTCGCATCCGTACTACAGCCGGGTCCTGGCCGGGGTGATGACCGCGCTCGACGGCCGCGACGTGCAGCTGCGCGTCCACCGGATCGGGCGCGACGACGCGGCCGAGGCCGTCGACGTCATCGCCGAACGGGCGACCGCGGGCCTGGTGCTGGCCGACGCCCCGCCCGCCCTGGCCGCGCGGCTGCGGAAACTCGGCACCCGGATGGTGTCGCTGGTCGCGACCGCGACCTCGGTGCCCACCGTCGAGGCCGACAACGCCGGGGGAGCGTACGCCGCGGTGAAGTTCCTCCACGACCTCGGCCGCCGCCGCATCGCGGCCATCCACGGCCCGGACGACACCTCGTGCGGCGTCAACCGCCGGGCCGGCTACATGCGCGCGATCGAGGAACTCGGCCTGCCCGACCTGAGCGACGGCGGCAGCTTCCGCCGCGAGGCCGGCTTCGACGCCGCACACCGCCTGCTCGACCGTCACCCGGACATCGACGCCGTGTTCGTGGCCTGCGACCTGATGGCCGCCGGGGCCGTGCAGGCGATCAGCGCCACCGGCCGCAGCATCCCGCAGGACGTCAGCCTGGTCGGATTCGACGACAGCATCGCCGCCGTCTGCACGAACCCGCCGCTGACCACGATGCGGATGCCGGTCGAGGAGATGGCCGCCACCGCCACCCGGCTGCTGCTCGACGACACCGTCCCGGCCGGCTACCACCAGCGCTTCCCGGTCGCCCTGGTCCAGCGGGCCAGCACCACCCGGGTCAGGCCCGCGCCCGCTGCTCCCGCACCACCAGCATCAGCATCGCGAGACCGGTGACCACACCGAGCACGAACTGGGCGGTGACGATGCCGAGCTGCTCGGGCCACTGCGCGTCGATGTCGACACCGGCCATCTGAAGCACGACGAACGGCAGCTTCCAGGCACTCCACGCGAAATGGAAGCCGGACACCAGCCAGAGCAGCCCGACCGGAATCCACAGCCGCACCGACGACCGACCGCGAGCGATCACCCACACGCACCACGCGCCGGTCAGGGACCAGAGCGCCGCGTTGCCGGTCTGCAGACGCCAGTCCAGGTCGCGCGCCCCGGGATGGGCCAGCCCCGCGGTGCCGCCGGCCACCCAATAAAGATCCGCGATCCCGACCAGAACGGTTCCGGCCAGCGCCACCTTCGCCGTCGAAGACCACGATTTCGGCGTACGGCCATCGACCCGCCCCGCGAACGCGGCCGGCCACCGCGCCCGCAGGTAGAGCGGCAACGCCCCGGCCAGCCCCACCGCCATCCCGAGAAAACTCCCCTGAATCGCCACGAACTCCCACGCCGGCATCACCGACGTGCCGCCACCGGACGTGCCCGACGACACCACCGCGTACGGGATCATGGGGATCAGGAACCCACCGCCGACCCAGCTGAACAGCAGCACCGGAAACGCCGGGATCCGCTCACCCCACGGCCGGACCAGCGCCAGTGCGAGCGCAATCCCGGCCAGCCCGAGCCCCACCGTGACCGTGTTGAGCAGCACCATCCCGGCCACGCCGACACCCTCGTCGCGCGGGACCAGACCGAGCAGAGTGCCGCCCGCCCAGACGATTTTGATCAGCACGTACGGTGTCAGCGCCAGCGCCGCCCCGTACCCGAAAACCGCCCGCGTGCGTGAGATCCCCCGATTCTCCATGCCCGGATCGTCACTCCGGCCACCTGTGCCCCCGCTGAGGTTGGGCGTCGGCGCCACCCTCCTGGCATGATCGCGCGATGATCGAACGATCGAAACAAATGCGCGCCGGCCTCGGCATTCTCGGCCGGGCCGCCGTTCTCCTGATCTTCGTGGTCGCCCTGATCCACGCGGCCGAGTTCACGGCCGGCACGTGCAGCCGCGCCGACGGGGCGGCCGGCGGCTGGGCCACCGCGGTCCTGTTCGCCGTGATGGGCCTGCTCGGCCTCCTGCTGCTGGGCCTGTGGCGCACCCGCGGCACCCAGGTCTGGCCCGGCATCCTCCTCGGCTGGGCCCTCGCCGCCCTGGTCACCGTCGCCGTCCTCGCCGCCGAAGCCGCCTACGTCCGCGGCCTCCCGCTCGGCTGCTGACCCCCAGCATCCGCGCCACCCGCCCGTCGGCCCGCTGTCCCGCGGCCGCGCCGCCCCCCACCGGGCTGCTGCCGCCGTGGCCGCGCCGCCTCCCACCGGGCTGCTGCCGCCGTGGCCGCGCTGACTTCCCGTCGGCCCCCTGCCCCGGCCGGCCGCGCGGTCTCCCGCGCGGGGCCGGGCCGGTCAGCAGAGGCCGCAGACGCATGTATTGCTTCGGGGGCGGTTCGCGTTTCCGAAGAGGCGGGGACGCCACGGGCGGCGCAGCGGCGACATTCCGCAACTGCGGAGGAATTCCTTGTCCTCCGGCCGGAGAACGGAATAGTAGTGAAATCCGTAATGAATGGACAGCTCATTTTTCAACTGGGCGCGCAGTAGCGAGGCCTGCCGGATGACCACGCACCCGCGCCGCCGCTCGGCCTCTTCCGCGGACAGCGACGCCAGCTGCCGGGCCAGCGTCGGCGGTGTCATCGCGGCCGGCGGGCAGACGAGGTTCGTGCGCACGGCGACGTACAGGTCACGGGTCGGCGCCGAGGCGAACACGCCGTCCCCGGTGCCGAAGTACCAGTCGACCATGTGGTCGTAGACGACCTTGCGTTCGTCCTCGGTGAGCGGCGTGTCCCGCTCCGGGGTCGCCGTCGCGATGATCGTCCACAGTTTCTGGTAGGAGTCCAGTTGGCGCTCGGCGAGCTTCAACCGGATCTGGCGGCGAAAGCTGTGCACCAGCCAGAGCCCGACGAGCCCCACAAAAATAGTGCTCGCCGTTTGCAGTAAATTGCCGCTCGACATGATGATCCTTAACATGTTGAGGTCAACTTACCGCGCATTGTTCCACCGCCGGTCAAATAGATCTTCGACCGGAATCAATGCGGGCGCGAATTATTCGGCGAGGCCGGAGCGGTAGGCGTAGACGGCGGCCTGCACCCGGTTGGCCAGGCCCAGCTTGCCGAGCAGCGCGCTCACGTGGATCTTCACGGTTCCCTCGGCCAGGTGCAGCCGGCGCCCGATCTCGGCGTTCGACAGGCCGGCCCCGAGCAGCGCCAGCACCTCACGTTCGCGACCGGTGAGGACCTGCACGTCGGCCTGTGCGGCCACCCGCCCGCGCAGCAGCCCGACGATCCGCTGCGCGACCGGCGGCGCCAGGACCGTCCCGCCGTTCACCGCGGCCTTCACCCCGCCGATCAACTCGTACGGATCGCCGGACTTGAGCAGAAACCCGTGCACCCCGGTCTCCAGCGCGCGGGCGATGTATCCGTCCTCGTTGAACGTCGTGATGATCAGCACCCGCACCGCCGGGTGCCGGGCTCGGATCGACTCGGCCGCGGTCAGACCGTCCATTCCGGGCATCCGGATGTCGAGCAGCGCCACGTCCGGCCGGAACCGTTGCACCGCGGTCAGCGCCTCGCGCCCGTCCGAGGCTTCCGCGACGACCTCCAGCTCCGGATCGGACGCGAGCACGGTGCGCAACCCGGCCCGGACCAGCGGCTGATCATCCACGATCAAGATCCGGATCATCCGGTACGCCCGGTCGAGTCCCGCAACCGCACGACCCAGCCGCCCTCGAAGCAGACCGCATAGTTCCCGTACGCCAAGGGATAGTTCCCGTCGGTGTAGTAGTGACACCCCGCCCCGTAGCCGTGACCGAGTCTGATCGGCGCCTCCCGCCCCGGCAGCCGAGCCAGCGCCGCCTCCTGCCCCATCCCCACCCGCAACGAGTCGAACGTCCCCGGCTCCATCGACGCGTCCCGCACCGCCCACGCGTAGAACCCGGTCGCCACCACGAACAGCGCCACCGCGGGCACCAGAACCGTCCCGACCAGGGCCATCCGCGCCCGCCGCCGCCCGCTGTCGTAGTCCGCGTCCTCCCGATCGATCCCCACCGGTATGTCAGCCACGAGCCGGAACAAGCCTTCCGACGACGCCGCGCTCAGCGAACCACCGGCCCGCTCCAGCCGCCCGGCCAGCGCCACCAGCCCGCTCCCTGTCCGATCCGGATTACCACTCGACGGAGCCGTGCCCGGACCGGAGTCACGGGCCGACGGCGTCGCGCCCAGATCCGGTTCACGAGCCGGCGGAGCCGGGCTCAGGTTGCCGGCCGACGGTATCGGGTTCACGATCTCCACCCGCCGGCCACTGAACGTCACGGTCACCGCGGCATCGGGGGCGTGCCGGGCGGCGTTCGACAGGGCCTCGGCCACCAGCCGGGCCACGAACGCCCCCGCCGGCGCCACACCCGCCACCTGGACCGGCATCCCGGCCGCGCGGGCCCGGTCGATCACCGTCGCGACATCCGGATCGGCCTCGGACTCCAGAAGATCGACGATCCGCCGGACGGAGTCGATCGCGGCGGCCGACCCGGCCCGCAGCGCCGCGGCCCGTTCCCGGGTCTCCGCATCGGTCGCCGTCACCTGAATGCCGGCCGCCTGCAGGGACAGCAACGCCAGGTCATGCCCGAGCGTGTCGTGCAGATCGGCCGCGATCCGCGCCCGTTCCTCCAGGCGGGCCCCGCGGGCCCGGGCCCATCCCTGCTCGACGAGGTCCTGCCGCAGCCGCCGGTACGCCCCGGTCAGCGCCCCGAACACGACCAGCACCACGACGAGCTGATCCACCAGCCAGGCCACCGAGTCCTGACTGCGCACGACCGCGATCGCGGCGGCCGCCTCCACGACACCCAGCAGCACGATCACCGCCCACGTCCGCCCGCGCCGCCCGCACAGGTGACCGCCGATGACCACGGCGGCCGCGGCGAGCGCGTACCACTGCCCCCACCCGTGCATGCCGACAGCCTATTGCGCGTCGCGGCGCACGAGCAGCACCTGAGCGCCGGCCAGGGCGGCCACCGTCCAGGCCAGGAGGACCAGGAGATGGCGTATGCCGTCGCCGGCCGCGAAATCCACCGACGCCCACGCCGGGAGGTAGACCCCGAGCCGCTCGTCGACCATCTGCAGCCCGACCAGCAGCACGACCATCGTGGTCAGCGTTCCCACCCCGCTGCGCAGCAGGAACCCCACCCCGGTGGTGAACGCGCAGGCCACCGCCGTGACCACGGCCAGTCGCAGGCAGCCCGCGACCGGATCACCGGCCGCCGCGTGCGGACCCAGCGCGAACGCGCCGGCCGCCCACCCCGCGGCCGAGCCGGCCAGGCCCGCGCCGAAGCCGACGACCACGGCCACCGCGGTCTTGGCCAGCAGCACGTCGCCGCGACGGGGCCGGGCCAGGAACGTGGACCGGATCAGGCCGGTCCCGTACTCCGACGTGACCATCAGCATGGCCAGGGCGACAAGTGCCAGCCGCCCGATCTGGGTGGCCTGGACCAGCGGATCCAGCACGGGCAGCGTCTCGGAAGCCGGGAGGCGGCCGTTGGCGATGTCATAGGCGAAGTCGTTGGCCAGGGTGAACGACAGGCCCGCGGTCAGCAGCACGGCGGCGGCGACGCAGAACCACGGCGACCGCAGCGACCACAGCTTGCCCCACTCGGCGGCGAACGCGGCCCTCATCGGGGCACCGCCACGAACTCGGTCCGGTCCTCGATCAGGCGCACGTAGGCCTCCTCCAGGCTGGGGGCGTCGGTGCGCAGCTCGCGCAGGACCGCGCCGGCTCGGTGCGCGCGGCGGCCGACGTCGGCCGCGTCCCCACCCCGTACGCGCAAACGGTCTTGACCGGTCTTTTCGGCACGATCGCCCATCGCGGTGACGAGCAGGCCGAACGATGCCTCGTCGGCGGCCGCCACCTCGACCGCGGCCGCCTGACCGGCGGTGAACTCGGCCACCGTCGCGTCGGCCAGCAGGCGGCCCCGGCCGATCACCACGACCCGGTCCGCGATCAGGGCGACCTCGCTGATCAGGTGGCTGGTGAGCAGCACCGTGCGGCCCTCGCCGGCCCACGTGCGCAGCAGCTCGCGGACCCAGCGGACACCGTCCGCGTCCAGGCCGTTGACCGGCTCGTCGAGGATCAGGGTGCCCGGATCGCCCAGCATCGCCGCCGCGATGCCGAGCCGTTGGGCCATGCCCAGCGAATACGTCCCGGCCGGGCGCGCGGCGACGGCACCGATCCCGACCTGGTCGATCACCTCCCGCACCCGCGCCCGGGCGAAGCCGTTGTAGCGGGCCAGCGCGAGGAGCCCGGCCCGGCCGCTGCGCCGCGGGTGGAAGGCGCGGGCGTCCAGGTGGGCGCCGACCAGCCGCAACGGACGGCGCAGCTCGGCGTAGCGGCGGCCGTCGACCAGGGCTGTCCCGGAGGTGGGCCGGTCGAGGCCGAGCACGAGGCGCATCACTGTCGACTTGCCGGCCCCGTTCGGCCCGAGCAGCGCGGTGACCTGCCCGGACGGCACGGTGGCGGTAACCTGGTCGACGGCCGTCCGGTCGCCGTACCTTTTGGTGAGGTTCCTGAGCTCGATCACGAGGACCAGCTTTGCGGGTCCGGGTATCGGCCCACATCTGTCTCAGGTCAGTGACCGCGTATGTCTTTGGGCATACCCCGGTGGTGTGTCAGTGGCCACGTCTTCGCAAGTTGGGCGTCATTCTTTGTTTCCCTCCCGTAACTTTGAATGCTGCCCCGGGCGGCGCTGATGCCGCGGACCTGGCTGATGTCTGAACTGCGGTGGAGATGGAGCGCGCCCGGTGACGGTGACCACTGACCTGCGACTGATCGAACTTGCCGAGACCGATGTCTCGGCCGAGGCCCCGGCGGTGTTCCGGTCCGACTCCGCGCCGATCCGTCGCACGCTGGTCGACATCCTGGACGCGACCGTGCGCGACCACGGGGGAGCCCCCGCGATCGATGCCGGCGGCGTGACGCTGACCTACCGTGAGCTGGCCGGACGGGTCGACGAACTGCGGGCGACGCTGCAGGGCCACGGGGTCGGCGTGGGCGACCGGGTGGGCATCCGGATCTCGTCCGGTTCGGCCGAGCTCTACCTGGCCATCCTCGGCGTCCTCGCCGCCGGTGCGGCCTACGTGCCGGTCGACGCGGACGACCCCGAGGAGCGGGCCGAGCTGGTGTTCGGCGAGGCCGGCGTGTGCGCGGTCCTCGGTGACGGGCTGAGCGTCTCGCTGCGCCGTACGCCGGAGGGAATTGCCGGACGACCGGGGCCGGCCGACGACGCCTGGATCATCTTCACCTCCGGTTCCACCGGCACGCCCAAGGGTGTGGCCGTCTCGCACGGCTCCGCGGCCGCGTTCGTGGACGCCGAGGCGCAGATGTTTCTGATCGAGGAGGGTGTCGAGCCGCTCGGCCCGCAGGACCGCGTGCTGGCCGGCCTGTCGGTCGCGTTCGACGCGTCGTGCGAGGAGATGTGGCTGGCCTGGCGGCACGGCGCCTGCCTGGTGCCGGCCGCGCGCTCGCTGGTCCGCAGCGGCGTCGACCTGGGTCCGTGGCTGGCCGGGCAGCGCATCACCGTCGTCTCCACCGTGCCGACCCTGGCCGCGCTCTGGCCGGTCGAGGCCCTGGAGGACGTGCGGCTGCTGATCTTCGGCGGCGAGGCGTGCCCGCCCGAGCTGGCCGAGCGGCTGGCCGTCGAGGGGCGTCAGGTCTGGAACACGTACGGGCCGACCGAGGCGACGGTCGTCGCCTGCGGCGCCCGCCTGACCGGTGAGGGCCCGGTCCGCATCGGGCTCCCGCTCGCGGGCTGGGAACTGGCCGTCGTCGATGCCAACGGCGAACCGGTCGTGATGGGTGGGACCGGCGAGCTGGTCATCGGCGGCGTCGGGCTGGCGCGTTACCTGGACGCGGCCAAGGACGCCGAGAAGTTCGCGCCGCTGCCCTCGCTGGGCTGGGCGCGGGCCTACCGCAGCGGCGACATCGTCCGCGCCGAGCCCGAGGGCCTGCTGTTCCTGGGCCGCGGCGACGAGCAGATCAAGCTCGGCGGCCGGCGCATCGAGATGGGCGAGATCGACGCCGCGCTGCAGGCCCTGCCCGGCGTCGCCGGTGCCGCCGCCGCGATCAAGAAGACCGCCGCCGGCAACCAGCTGCTGGTCGGCTACCTGGTCCCGCACGACAGCGACGCGTTCGACCTGGCCGCGGCCGGCCGGCGCATCCGCGAGCAGTTGCCGGCCGCGCTCGTCCCGCTCCTGGCGGTCGTCGACGACCTGCCGACCCGCACCTCGGGCAAGGTCGACCGGGCCGCGCTGCCCTGGCCGCTGGTCGTGGCCGGCGAGTCCGCGGCCGAGCTGACCGCGGCCGAGGACTGGCTGGCCGGCGGCTGGGAGCAGATCCTCGGCCTGCGTCCGGCCGACGCCGACGCCGACTTCTTCAGCAACGGCGGCAGCAGCCTGAACGCGGCCCAGCTGGTCGCCTGGATCCGGCAGACCTACCCGCAGATGTCGGTCGCCGACATCTACCAGAATCCGCGCCTGTCGCAGATGGCCACCGCGGTCGAGGCGCTCGGCGCGCAGGAGACGTCGCGCCGCGACATCCGGCCCACCCCGCTGTGGTCCGGGCTGGTGCAGGCCCTGCTGATGCTGCCCATGCTCGCACTGGTCGGGCTGCGCTGGCTGACCGTGCTGGCCGCGCTCGGCAAGATCCTGGCCCTGATCTCGGCCGCGCCGTGGGCGCCGCAGGTGTCCTGGTCGTGGATCGCGGCCAGCTGGATCGTGCTGTTCAGCCCGGCCGGGCGGATCGCGGTCACGGCGGCCGGCGCCCGGCTGCTGCTGCGCGGCGTCGGGCCCGGTGACTACCCGCGCGGCGGGGGTGTGCACCTGCGGTTGTGGGCGGCCGAACGGCTGGCCGAGCTGACCGGGGCCAACGGGGTCACCGGGGCGGGATGGATGATCACGTACGCGCGGGCGCTCGGCGCGCGCATCGGGCGCGACGTCGACCTGCACTCGGCGCCGCCGGTGACCGGCCTGCTCAAACTCGGCCGTGGGGTGGCCATCGAGCCCGAGGTCGACCTGTCCGGCTACTGGATCGACGGTGACCTGGTCCGGGTCGGCATGCTCCGGGTCGGGGCCGGCGCCCGTGTCGGTTCGCGCAGCACGCTCATGCCCGGCGCGCGGGTCGGCAAGAACGCGCGGATCGCGGCCGGGTCGACCGTCACCGGTGCGGTCCCGGCCGGTCAGCGCTGGGCCGGCTCCCCGGCCGTGCCCGCCGCGGCCAAGGACGGCGAGGGCTGGCCGGCGCAGCGTCCGGAGCGGCACCGGTTCGGCTCCAAGTTCTGGGTGGCCGCGTACAGCGCCACCGCTCACCTGCTCGGCCTGGTGCCGGTCGTGGCCGCGCTGCCCGCGCTCGCACTGCTCGGCTACGCGCTCGGCGAGCGGCCGACGGCCGGCGCGGCGCTGCTGGCCGCCCCGGTCGCCGCGATCGCCTACGTGATCACGTACGCGATGGTCGTGCTCGTCGCTGTTCGCATGCTCGGCATCGGCATGCGGGAGGGCTTCCACCCCGTGCAGGGGCGGCGGGCCTGGCAGGTCTGGACGACCGAGCGGCTGATGGGGATGGCGCGGACGGCGCTGTTCCCGATCTACTCCAGCCTGTTCACCCCGGTGTGGCTGCGCCTGCTCGGGGCCAAGGTCGGCCGCAACGTCGAGGCGTCGACCGTGCTCGCGCTGCCGAAGATGACGACCGTGGACGACGGGGCGTTCCTGGCCGACGACACGATGGTCGCCACCTACGAGCTGAGCCACGGCTGGCTGCGTGTCGCCCCGGCCCGCATCGGCAAGCAGGCGTTCCTCGGCAACTCGGGCATGGCCGCCCCCGGCCGCTCGGTGCCCAAGCGCGGCCTGGTCGGCGTGCTCTCCTCGGCGCCGCGCAAGGCCAAGAAGGGCTCGTCGTGGCTGGGTGCCCCGCCGATGCCGCTGCGCCGCACGGTCGGGGCGTCCGACGCCAACCGCACCTACGCGCCGCCGCTGCGGCTCAAGCTGGCCCGCGCCGTCTTCGAGCTGTGCCGGGTCGTCCCGGTCATGCTGGCCGGCCTGCTGGTCGTCGGGGTGCTGGCCGTGCTCGCGCTGATCTGGCAGCAGGCCGGTGGCTGGGTGACCGCGCTGGCCGCCGGTCCGATCCTGCTGGCCGGCGCGATCGTCTCGGCCCTGGTCGCCTCGGCCGCGAAGTGGCTGCTGGTGGGCCGGTTCCGGGTCACCGAGCACGCGCTCTGGACGTCGTTCGTGTGGCGCAACGAGCTGGCCGACACGTTCGTCGAGGCGTTCGCGGCGCCGTGGTTGTTCCGTTTCGCCAACGGCACCCCGCTGCTCAGCATGTGGCTGCGCACGCTCGGCGCCAAGATCGGCCGTGGGGTCTGGCTGGAGACGTACTGGCTGCCCGAGTACGATCTGGTGCGCCTCGGCGCCGGCGCGACCGTCAACCGGGGGTGCGTTGTTCAAACCCACCTGTTCCATGATCGGATCATGAGCATGGACGAGGTGACACTGGGCGCGGGCGCGACGCTCGGCCCGCACGGCATCGTGCTGCCCGGCGCGAGCATCGGTGAACGCAGCACGGTCGGACCCGGCTCGCTGGTCACCCGCGGTGACGCCGTGCCCGGTGACAGTCAGTGGCTGGGAAACCCGATCGCGGCCTGGCCGGCCTCGGCTCGCCGGCGGTCATGACCCCGGCGGCATCCCCGGGTGCCGAGCATTCGGCCGACCCGTATCTGCCCGCGCACGGCAACGGCGGATATCGGGTGCTGCACTATGACCTCGACATCGACTACCGGGTGCAACAGAACCGGATCACCGGCACGGCGGTCGTCACCGCGCGTGCCGTCCAGTCGCTGTCCCGGTTCACCATCGACCTCGGACGTTTCCGCGTGCGGGACGTCCGGGTCGACGGTCGGCCGGCGAAATTCGACCACCGGCCCGACAAACTGCGCATCCGGCCCGACCGGCCGATCAGCTACGGCGCCATTTTCAAGATCGAGATCAGGTACGGGGGGAAGCCCGCACCCATCTCGGGACGCTGGGGCGACATCGGCTGGGACGAGCTGACCGACGGCGCCCTGGTGGCCAGCCAGCCGAACGGGGCGCCGTCGTGGTTCCCGTGCAACGACCGGCCCGACGACAAGGCGACCTTCCTGATCGCGGTGACCGCGGCGTCCGCGTACACCGTGGTCGTCACCGGTGACCTGGTCGCGCGCCGCCGCGCCCCCGGCACCATCACCTGGGTGTACGAGCGGAACGAGCCGACCGCGCCGTACCTGATGAGCGTGCAGGTCGGCCGCTACGACCTGGTCGAACTGGCGCCCGGGCGGATCGTGCAACGCGCCGCCGTCCCGCCGCGCTCCCTGCTGACGTTCCGGCACGACTTCGGGCGGCACGGCGAGATCATGGCCGCGCTGGAGCATCTGTTCGGGCCGTACCCGTTCCGCGAATACGTCGTGGTCGTCGCCGACGACGACCTGGACGACCCGATCGAGGCCCAGGGCATGGCCGTCTTCGGGCGCAACCACCTCGACGGGCAGCGCACCCACGAACGGCTCGTCGTGCACGAGCTGGCCCACCAGTGGTTCGGCAACAGCCTGACCGTGGCCAGCTGGCGGCACATCTGGCTCAACGAGGGCTTCGCGACGTACGCGGAATGGTTGTGGTCCGGCGCCTCGGGCGGCCGGTCGGCGGCCGCGCACGCCGCCCAGTGGCACGCGTGGGCGGCCACCCAGCCGGCCGTCATCACCGTGGCCGACCCGGGCGTGGACCGGATGTTCGACCCGCTCGTCTACAAGCGCGGGGCGCTGACCCTGCACGCGCTGCGCGCCCGGATCGGGGAGGCGGCGTTCTTCGCGGCGGTGCGCTCGTGGGTGGCCGAGCACCGGCACAGCACGGTGACGACCGAGCAGTTCCGGGCGCACGTGGCCCGCTTCACGACCCGGCCGTTGGACGACCTGTTCGAGGCCTGGCTGGACCGGCCCGCGCTGCCGCCGCTGCCCCGCACGTCCTGAGGTCCGCGCGCCGCCCGGCCTGGGCCGGTCAGCCTCTCGGAAGGGTCGGGCCGAACATCTTCCGGCGGAGGATCGGCAGGTGGTTCCCGGCCCGGAGCAGGGTGCGGAAGATCGCTCGGCCCGCCGGTGAGGCCAGGGTCGCGTTCGTCGCGTTACGGGTGGAGAGCTTGAGGGCGCGGTTCGCGTATTCCCGCATGACCGTCTCGTAGGCCCCGACCGCGCGCACCGGGTCACCGCCGCCGGTGAGGGCCTGCCGCAGCTGGTCGGCGTCGCGCAAGGCGGTGTTGGCGCCGATGCCGGCCATCGGCGTCATGTTGTGGACGGCGTCGCCGAGCAGGGTGACCGGTCCCGGTTCCCAGTCGGGCAGCGGCGGCATGGTGCGCAGGGGCACGGCCGTGACAGCAGCGGGGTCGGTGGCGCCGACGACGGCGCGCAGGGCGTCGTCCCAGTCGTGGACACGGTCGGTGACCAGCTGTTTGAGCCGGGAACCGTCGTAGTCGTCGACGCCGGCGGGGTAGGACGTCCGCGCCGCCGCCCAGGCCCAGACGAGGTAGCGGTCGGCGCCCTGGCTGAGGTCGGCGTTGTCGGGGTCCCCGGTGGTCCAGGTGGACAGGAACATCCAGCCGCTCCCGGCCGGCACCACGTTGTTGATGCCACCGTCGGTCAGCTCGGCCGGCAGGACGGCGGCGAGGGCCGGGGTGAGCGGGACCCGGCCGGCGACGTTGAGGATGCCGAGATCCAGGCGTCGCAGGTCGGGCAGGCGCTGACCGCGGACACGGGAGTTGCTGCCGTCGGCACCGACCAGCAGGTCACCGTCGGCGTGGGTGCCGTCGGTGAAGTGGGCGCGGACGCCGGTGCCGGTGATCTCGTACCGCTCGAAGGTCTTGGCCCAGTGCACGGTGTCGGCGTCGACCAGGAGGGCTTCGCGCAGCTTGCCGCGGCTGATGGCCCGACGCTTGGTGACCGGGTCGGTGGCGTGCTCGGGAAAACGCCTGTCGACGGTGGCCAGAACACCGCGGCGCGGGTCGTGGAAGCGGATGATCAGCGGGGCGGGCATGCCGTCGGCGTCGATCTGCTTCCAGTTCCGCGCGGGCAGGCTGTCGTGCAGGGCCCGCAGGCCGTCGGCGTCGAGGTGGATGCCGTAGCTGGCCGGCTGCCCGCCGTGCCGCGGCGAGCGCTCGTAGACCTGGGCGTCGAGGCCGGCCCGGCGCAGGCCGTGCAGCAGGGTCAGGCCACCGAGTCCGGCGCCGATGATCAGGACACGCATGGGAGAGCCTTTCGAGGGTGGAGGGCGCGCGGGAACCGCTGACCGGCGTGGATCGGATGCCGGTCGGCCAGGGGCCGGGTGGTCGGGGCCTCAGGCGCCGATCATGAGGCGTAGCAGCAGCTGGAGCTGCTCGTTCTGCTCCGGGCTGAGCGGCGCGGTCGCCGCCGCCGAGACGGGCGCGGCGGCCTCGTAGGCGCGGGCGAACACGTCGTGGCCGTGGTCGGTCAGGGTGACCGCCCGCAGCCGCCGGTCGCCGGGCACCAGCTCGCGCGAGGCCAGGCCGAGGCGCTCGAGGTCGTCGACGATCCGCACGATCGACGCCTTGTCGTGGTCGGTCTGCGCGACCAGGTCACGCTGGTTGAGGGGGCCGCTCGCGTTCAGGCGCATCAGCACCACGAGGTGCCGCCGCTCGATGCCGAACGGGGCCAGCGCCGCGTCCATCGCCGAGGCGAAGCGCTCGTGCGCCTGGCGCAGCAGCAGCCCCAGCGCGAACGGCGACCCGGCCCGCGGGTTTTCCGGAGTTTCCGCTGCTGACGACGAGGCGGTATCAGTGGTCACGCCGGAACACTATCCCGCAAGAAACAGACTTGCAAGAGACAGTTTCACGTGAGACGGTTTTACCCGTGACCAATCAAGAGACCGTGCCGCAGACCGGATGGGCCGCGGTCAAGCAGACCTGGAGCGACCCGCGGAAATGGGTCGGCGTCCTGCTGGCCACCGCGCCCAGCCTGGTCTTCGTGGCCGTCAACGCGGCCACCTCGCTCTACCCGGCGATCGGGGCGGCAGCGGCCACCGCCGTCGCCGGGCTGGGCTATCGGCTGGCCCGCCGGGAGTCGGCCCGATCCGCCCTGGTCGGCATCCTCGTGGTGGCCGCCTGCGCCGGTGTGGCCGCGTTCACCGGGCAGGCCCGCGGGTTCTTCCTGGTGCCGATGCTGATCCCGTTCGCGGCGATCCTGATCTGCCTGGCCACCGTCGTGGCCCGGCGCCCACTGACCGGGCTGATCCTCAACCGGGTCACCGGCGGACCCCGCGACTGGTATCGCGACCGCCGGCTGCTCCGGGTGCACCTGATCGCCACGAGCGCGGCCATCGCGGTCAACGTCGTCAACGCCGCCGTGCAGGTGATCTCCTACGGCCGCGGGGACACCGTCGTGCTGGCCGTGGCGCACGCCGCGACCGGCCCGGTCTTCGCCACCCTGGTCGCGGTCACGATCGTCGCGGTCCGTCGCACCCTCGCCCAGCCGGGTCAGCGGGTGCCGTAGTGGCGGGCGGCCAGGTCGACGAGGGCGCGCAGCAGATCGAGACGGTCGTCGGTGTTCATCATCACGGCGACCGCGGTGCCCGACGCCGGCCAGACGAACGAGAAGCAGCTGAACCCGGTGTTCTGCCCGGTGTGCCCGAAGCATCCCTCGCCGAGCTCGGTGCCCAGGCCGAACCCGCCCGGCACCTGCGGGGTCACCATCTGCGCGGCCAGATCGGCCGGCAGCAGCGCCGACTCGCCCACCGTGGCCCGGAGGATCTCCCGCTCCAGGCGCACCAGGTCGGCCGGGGTGCTCCACAGGCCGGCGCCGGCCATCTCCGGCTGGGTGTGCCAGCCGCCGGGAACCGGAACCCCGCCGGTGCGGCCACGGGCAGCGCGGTGCTCATGTCCGTACGGGAAATGCTGGTTGAAACTGCTGGTGGTCATGCCCACCGGGTCCAGGACGAGCGCGGCCGTCAACGTGTCGAACGGGGACCCGGTCACGTCGGTCAGCAGCTGCTGGAGCACCGCGTAGTGGCTCCCGGAATAGCGGAACTCGGTGCCCGGCGGCAGTTCGCGCCGCACCGGGGGAGTGTTGGCCGGCGGCTCACCCCGCAAAATCTGAAGCATTGAGGGTACGGGCTCGCCCACGGCATACCCGGGGAACCAGTTCTTCGTCAGCCCCGCGGTGTGGGCCAGCACCTGACGCACGGTGACCGTGCCCTCGCCCGGCAACCGCCAGGTGGTCAGATAGTCGTTGACGTCGGCGTCGAGCTCGATCGTGCCGTCGGCGACCAGCCGCAGCGTGCCGAACGCGGCCACGTGCTTGCTGATCGAGCACGCGGGGAACAGCAGGTCGTCGCCGCCGGTCCAGATCTCCCGGCCGGGCCGGGCGACCGCGACCCCGATGCCGTCGTCCGGAACGAGGTCGCGCCACTCCGCTTCGAAACCCATGGTTCCCGAGTATGCCGCCGGCCCACCCGACTTCACGGAATGCTCGCCCGCGCCCCTCTTCCGGACGAGACAGCCATCCGGCTGTCGCGAGATCGGGAAGGTGAGTGCGTGGTGAAGAGCATCGGCGAGTCTCGACCGACGCGGTGGTCGGCCGGAAACCTGGTGATGGTGATCAACGGGATTCTCGTGGGCGTGGGCGGAGTGTTCCTGGCGACCGCATCGGTGCTGGTCACGGTGGTCGCCGCCGTTGCCGCGGTCCTGCTCGCGGCGCTGATCGTCCTGGTTCACCGCTGACGCGGCAGTCTCGATCGTCCGGCCGGAAAAATCGTCGTAAATCATGTCACAGTCGGGCCGGACGGATGCCTCTACTGATTGACAGCCGGCCTCGACGACGAGCAGAAGCAGGTGCCGATGGGCCCGAAGGGGAACAGCCTCCCAGCAGCCGGTCCGCAGCTGCCCCCGGCAGCGGAGTTCGACCCGTTCTTCGATCGCCTCTACCCGCAGTTGGTCAAGTACGGCGCGGTCGTGTGGGGAAGTGTTCTCGACGCGGAGGAGGCGGCCGCCGACGCGATGAGCTACCTGTATCTGCACTGGGACGTGATCGAGAGCAAAGAGGCATACGCCCGGACGATGGTGACGCGATCGATCGGTCGTCTGCGCCGCAATGCCGCCCGGCTCGACCAGACGGGCGCGGTCGAGGAGCGCGCGGAGCCGGACAGCGGCGACGCGGCCGGCGAATGCGCCGACCGGCAGTGGATCGTCGAACTGCTGCGGACACTGCCGCCCACCCAGCAGGCGGTCATGGCCGGATTCTTCGACCAGGTTCCGACCGCCGACATCGCCGCCGCACTGGGCAAGACCGAAGCGGCCGTACGGAAGAACCTGCAGCTGGCCCGGCGCCGATTACGAGACGAGATCGAGCGGCAGAGAACGTGCGACAGCCTGCCGCCGCTCTCGGCAACCGTCGCCGCCCCAACGCCCGGGAGGGAGTTCCAGTGACCAACTTCGAGGATTACGAGCCGGCCCAGGCGCCCGTCGGCGAGCTGATGTCCGAGGTGATCGATCTGGCCGACCAGGCCGTCGCCGCCAGGCTGGCCGACGGTCAGCTGGCCATGCGCCGGGAGATTCTCAAGCTGTCGGCGTCCCCCGGTGCCGAGGCCGTGACCGGTCCGTCGCGGCACGCGGGTTCGTGTGTGTGTGTGCCCGCCCCCGCCCGGCGAGCCGGCTCCGTCGCCGAGCCGGGCGGGTGGCGGCCAGGTCCCGGCCGGGTTCGCGGCTGTGGAGGCCGGGCGTCCTGCTGATGATCGTGCTGCTGGGGCTGGTCGGTACCGGGCTGTCGGCGTCCGCGTCGCGTCGCGCGAATGAGCAGTGGGCTGCTCGGACCATGGACGCCCGCGCCCAGGATGCGAAAGTGACGTTGTCCGATGATTTCGACCGGTACGCCAGCCGGCTCCACGCGTTCGCCGCTGCGGCGGGCACGCGGGAACGACTGGACGCCGCGAGTCTGTGGGACTCCGCCGCGCCGCTGGACCTGCCGAGCCTGCCGGCGGCCGATGTGGTGTCCTTCGTCGTTCCGGCCGACACCGGGCAGATTCCCCAGGTGCAGGCGCGGTGGCGTACCCGGGGGGCGACCGACCTCCTTCTGCGGCCCGCCGATTCGACCGGCCTGCACCTGTTCGCAGTACTCACCTGGACGGTGAGCGAAGGCGGCTTCGCCGCGGACGGCAATGACCTCGTGACGACGTCGGCTGTGGCCGACTCGTTGAGCGACTCCTTGGCCCGCGGCGCGGTCACGGCGAGCCCGCCATACCAACTACTTCGGGATGGCGGTCGTCCCTCGCAGCCCGAGCAGGTTTCCACAGTTCTCAGCATGCCGGTCTACGGGACGGCCGCCGATGTGCCGGACCGGGGCCGGTTCCGCGGCTGGATGGTCCTGGGGCTGAGCCTGCAGGACTTCCTGTCCGGGAACGTCGCGGGAACCACGGCGGGAGATGCGGCCGTGAGCCTTCGAGACGCCAGCTCGAAAGGTGGAAACGGAGCGACGGCCACCTACCCGCCCGGCTCGGCCGTCGCGGTCACCGCGAAACGGACGGACATCTACGCGTGGAACCGGGTCTGGGAGCTGAGTCTGGCCGCCGACGTCGGCCTGCTCAGGCACGGATCCGGTTCGGAGAGGTCCACCTGGGCGATCGGTGCGGTGATCACCGTGCTGCTGGTCGGGCTCACTCTGATCGCCGCCGGCCTGGTCGAGCCCGTGCCGACCGGGCCCTTCCGCCTGCGCGCCAGGAGATCGCGGAAGGGCAGGACGGTCGCGGGGAATGCGTTGTTCTGAAGGCCGGCCGGTCAGGGGCGCAGGTGGTGGACCGCGTCGGCGGCGGCTCGGGCCAGCAGCGAGGCGTCCGAGCCGACGCCGACGAAGCGGAACCCCGCGGCCGTGTAGGCGGCGGCCTGCTCCGGGTCGCCGGCCAGGATCCCGGCGGTGATCCCGGCGTTCTTGGCCGCGGCCAGGACCTGGTCGAGCGCGGCGGTGAACGCCGGCGCGGTGAACCGGCCGGCGCAGCCCAGGTCGGTGGAGAGGTCGCGCGGGCCGACGAACAGGACGTCGACGCCGGGCACGGCGGCGATTTCCGCGGTCGCGGCCAGGGCGCTGCGGCTCTCGATCTGCACGATGCCGACCACGCCGTCGTTGGCGGTGGTCAGGCGGTCGGGGCGCAGGCCGAAGTCGTACACCCGGTTGTAGGTGGCGACGCCGCGGTCGCCCTCGGGCGGGTAGCGCAGGTGGCGGACGGCCGCGCGGACGTCGTCGACCGAGTCCAGGCGGGGGAACATCACCCCGGCCACTCCGGCGTCGAGCAGCCGGCCGGTGCGGATGCGTTCGGCCGATTCGACGCGGGCCAGCATCGGGATCCGGTGGGCCTCGCCGGCCAGCTGCTGGTGCAGCAGGGCCTGTTCGTCGCCGCCGCCGTGTTCGAGGTCGACCAGCAGCCAGTCGAAGCCGGCGACCGCGCACGCCTCGGTGGCCAGGGCCGAGCCGAGCCCGAGGAACGTGCCGTACAGGGTGTCGCCGGCGGCCAGCCGGTCGCGCAGCCCACTCATCGGGACCGGCCCGACAGCTGCTCGACGCCGCGCAGCAGCACCCCGTGGTCGAGGTCGCCGTAGCCGCGCTCGCGGACCGCCTCGATCAGCTGGGCGACGAGTTCCCCGGCGGGCAGCGCGACCTTGGCGGCCCGGGCCGCGTCGAGCACGATCCCGAAGTCCTTATGGTGCAGGTCTATCCGGAAGCCCGGCTCGAAGCGGCGTTCCAGCATCGCCGGCCCTTTGCGGTCGATGACCGTGCTGCCGGCCAGCCCGCCGCCGAGCACCCGTAGTCCGAGGGCCGGGTCGACGCCGCTGGCCTCCAGCAGCACGATCGCCTCGGCCACCAGCTCGATGGTGCCGCCGACGACCAGCTGGTTGGCCGCTTTGACGAGCTGACCGGCGCCGGCCGGGCCGACGTGCACGACGGTGGTGCCGAGCGTTTCGAGGACCGGGCGGGCCCGTTCGAACGCGACGGCGGCGCCGCCGACCATGATGGACAGTACGGCGTCGATCGCCCCCTGCTCGCCCCCGGACACGGGCGCGTCGAGCGCCTGCAGGCTGGCCGCCCCGGCCGCGCTCGCGACGAGCCGGGCGGTCTGCGGCCGGACCGTGCTCATGTCGATGATCAGCGCGCCCGGGTCGGCGTGCCGGATCACCCCGTCCGGCCCGAGCAGCACCTGCTCCACGTCGGGGGAGTCGGGCAGCATCGTGATCACCACGTCGGCGCCGCGTACGGCCTGCGCGATCGTGTCCGCATGGCGGCCACCGGCGGTGACGAGCCGGTCGGTGCCGCCGGGGCGGCGGGTGTGGCCGGCCACGTCGTAGCCGGCCTTCACCAGGTTGCCGGCCATCGGCGCGCCCATCACGCCGAGACCGATGAAGGCGATCGTCCACATATGTAGATGCCAATCCTGTAGTTGGATGCTGCCCAACATAGGAAAGGCAAGAGCAAGGGTCAAGACGCATTTACGTACGAGGATGTCTGCTACTGTCGGCGACCACTGAGAGGAAGGGAGGGCGTCGATGCGCATCCTGGTCACCGGTGGAGCGGGCAAGGTCGCCACCACCCTGCGGTCCCGCCTGGTCGCCGACGGGCGGGTGCTGCGCCTGTTCGACCTGGTCCGCCCGGCCGCCGTCGAGGGTTCCGGCCCGGAGGAGGTCGTGCTCGGTTCGCTCGCCGACCCGGACGCGGTGGCCGCCGCCTGCCAGGGCGTGGACGCGATCGTGCACCTGGGCGGGCAGAGCAAGGAGGCCGACGCCGGCGAGGTGCTGCGGGCCAACGCGCTCGGGACGTATCACCTGCTGGAGAGCGCCCGCCGCCAGGGCATCACACGGCTGATGCTGGCCTCGTCGTCGCACGCCGCCGGCTTCCACGTGCGCGACGCCGAGGCGTACCCGGATGGTCTGCCCGCCGATCTGCCGCCGCGCCCGGACACCCTCTACGGCTGGAGCAAGGCGGCCGTCGAGTCCCTGGCCGGCCTGTACGTCGACCGGTTCGGCCTGGACGTGATCTGCGTGCGCATCGGCCTGTGGTTCCCGACCCCGCCGCAGAACCGGGGCCTGGCCACCTGGCTCTCCCCGGACGACGGCGCCCGCCTGGTCGAGGCGTGTCTGTCCGCACCGAGCCCGGGCTTCCGGATCGTCTGGGGCGTCAGCCGCAACACCCGGCGCTGGTGGTCCCTGGCCGAGGGTGAGGCGATCGGCTACGTCCCGAAGGACGATGCCGAGGTCTTCGCGGCCGAGCGCATCGCCGAGTTCGGCGAGCCCGACTTCGACGCCGACCCGGAACTGAACCGGGTCGGCTCGTGGTGGTGCGACTGGCCCCTGGCCCAGCGCATGGGCTGACTTCCTGCACGCCGCCGAAAAACCAGCGGCGCACGCCGCCGAAAAATCTAACGAATGCCCTCGCGGCGCAGCGTGCGCGCGAGCGCCGAGACGTGCCGGGTCACCGCGTCAGCCACCTGCTGCACGTGTTCGGGGGTGGCCCGGCCGGCCGGCATCGAGCAGGACACCGCGTCGCTGGCCGGGATCCGGTACCCGACCGCCACCGCCACGCAGGCCACACCCTCGGTGTTCTGCTCCCGTTCGAACGCCCAGCCCCGCTTGCGGACCGCGTCGAGCTCCTCGTGCAGCGCCGACCGGTCGGTGATGCTGCCCGGTCGCAGCGCGTCCAGGGTGGCCGGCAGCAGCGCGTCGACCTCGGTCTCGGTCAGCTCGGCGAGCAGCGCCTGCCCGAGCCCGGTGACGTGGGCCGGGAGCCGCCGGCCGACCCGGGACACCCGCCCGCTGGAGTCGCGCGCCTCCCGGCTGGCCAGGTAGAGCACGTGCGCGTCGTCGCGCCGGGCGTAGTGGATCGTGTAGCCGAGTTCGCCGCGCAGATCCTCGATCGTCTCCTGGGCGAATCGCAGGGCCGGGTCGCGGTCCAGATACGCCGTTCCGGACAGCAGTGCGTGCGGGCCGACCCCGAACGCCGAGCCGCTCTCGTCGGCCTCCACCCATTTGAGTTCGCGCAGCGTGCGCACCAGCGCGTGCAGGCTGGACCGCGGGTAACCCATCCGCTCCTGCAGCTCGGAGAGCGTGAGCCGGGTCGGCGAGGCGGCCAGGGTCTCCAGGATCCGCACGGTCCGCTCGGCCGATTTCACCGGCGAGACGTCATTGGCCGTCGTAGATCCGTCAAGTGCCTGCGGCATTGATACCCACCATTGATAAGGAGTGTTGACGGTCATCATACCGGCGGCTAGCTTATCCCTACTTACGTGACACACACGAAACATGCGTCCACATATGTAGACAGGAGGCAGGCACGTGACTGGTCGGAGAGTGCTCGCGCTGGCGGTGACCGCCGTCGTCGCGGCCGGCTGCCTGGTGGCGTGCGGCGGCGACAGTGCGAAGACCGATCCCCACGCCGAGCTGCAGATCTGGGTGCGCAAACCGCCCGGGTCGAGCACCGAGAAGACCGATCAGCAGCTGGCCGCCGCGTTCACCGCCAAGACCGGCATGCCCGCCCACGTCACCGCGCTGTTCGACGACTTCGAGACCAAGTTGCAGCAGGCAGCTGCCCAGAAGAAGCTGCCGGACATCGTCATCAACGACACCGACCGGCTCGGTGGCCTGGTCAAACAGGGTCTGGTCCGGGAGGTCGACCGGGCCGCCCTGGCCGGGCAGGCCGACCTGACCTCGGCCTCCTGGCAGGCGGCGACCGGCGCCGACGGCAAGATCTACGGCGTGCCGTTCTCGGCCCAGTCGTTCGCGCTGTTCATCCGCAAGGACTGGCGGGAGAGGCTCGGCCTGCCGCTGCCCAGGAGCTGGGCCGACCTGGACGCGATGGCGAAGGCGTTCACCACCGGCGACCCGGACGGCAACGGCAAAACCGACACGTACGGCTATGTCATCCCCGCCTCCACCAAGCGCGGCTACACGTCGTGGTACTTCGCCAGCTTCCTCTTCTCGGCCGGCGGCGACTTCCTCACCGGCGAGACCGGCAAGCTCACCCCGGCGATCAACAGCCCGCAGGCCCTCGCCGCCACCCAGGAATTCCGGAAGCAGTTCTGCACCGACAAGACCGTGGTGCCCGGCTCGGTCACGGCCGAGACCACCCAGGCCCACCCGCTGTTCGAGACCGGCAAGGGCGGCATCTACCTGACCGGTCCGTACAACATGGCTCGTTTCGACAAAAACCTCGGTAAGGACAAGTACGAGGTGGTGGCGCTCCCGCCCGGCCCCGGCGGCACGAGCGTGTCGCTGGCCGAGGGCGAGAACGTGTACCTGATGGCCGGTTCGGCCAACCCCGAAGGACAAACCCGATTCGCCGAGTACGCGGTGTCGCCCGAAGGGCAGACGCTGGGCATGGCCGGCGACACCGACGGCAACGTGGTGCGCCTGCCGGTCAACGGCAAGGTCGCCATGGCCGCGGTCCGCCAGGACACCCGCTGGCAGCTGTTCGCCGGCATCTACCAGAACGGCGCCCGCTACGTCCCGGTCGTCCCGGACTGGACCCCGTTCCGCCAGTCCTCCGCCGACACCCTGAACGCCCTGGTCGCCGACTGTTCCCAGGACCCGAAGGCTGCCCTGGACAAGCTCGCGCAGACGTTCTCCGACGAGCTGACCAAGCAGAAAGCAAAGGCGTGACCAGAAGGCACGCGAGCGCCTGGCTCTGGCTCGCCCCGGCGCTCATCCTCTTCGCGCTGTTCAAGTTCGTGCCGATGGCTCGCGCGATAACCATGAGCTTCCAGGAGGTTCGCCCCTACCTCGGCAACCGCTGGGTGGGCCTGGACAACTATCGGACCGTCCTCGGTGACGACGCGTTCCGGGCCGCGGCCGGGCACACGGTCGTCCTGGCCATCGGCGAGACCGTCGGCTCGATCGTCGTCGGCCTCGCCCTGGCCCTGCTCCTGGAAGGCACGGCCCGGCACCTGTGGTTCGTGCGCACCGCGGTGTTCCTGCCCACGGTCACCGCGATGGCCGTGGTCGCGGCGCTGTGGCGGGTCATCTACTACCCGGCGCCGGACGGCGCGCTCAACTCGGTGCTGGGCTGGATCGGACTCGGGCCGGGCCAGTTCCTCGACTCGCCGCACACCTCACTGTGGTCGGTGATGGCCGTCGGCGTCTGGCGCGGCGCCCCGTACGACATGATGATCTTCATTGCCGGCCTGGCCGGCGTCGACCGCACGCTCTACGAGGCCGCGGCCGCCGACGGCGCCGGGCCGCTGCGCCGGCTGTGGCACGTGGCGTTCCCGGCCATGCGCGCGGTCTTCGGCATCGTGATCACCCTCGCCGCGATCCGCGGCCTGCGCGTCTTCACCGAGATCTACCTGCTCACCAACGGCGGCCCGAACGGCTCGACCGAGGTCGTGATGACGCTCGTCTACAAGCTCGGCCTGGAACGCAACGAACTGGGCGTCGCCTCGGCGGCGTCGATGCTGCTGCTGGCCGCCACGGTCGTGCTGACCCTGATCGCGCAGCTGCTGCGGCGGCGATCATGAAGCAACTGGACACCGCGCTGGGGCTCGGCGCGGTCCGCGGGCCCCTCGGCCGGATCATCAAGATCGGACTGTACGTCCTGGTGGTCTTCGTCTTCGCCGGCCCGCTGCTGGCGTTGCTGGTCAGCGCGTTCGGCCGGGTCACCGATCCGACGAAGCTCTCGCTGATCCCGCACGACCTGA
Source organism: Actinoplanes sp. HUAS TT8 (assembly GCF_051380535.1). Lineage (NCBI taxonomy): Bacteria > Bacillati > Actinomycetota > Actinomycetes > Micromonosporales > Micromonosporaceae > Actinoplanes > Actinoplanes sp. HUAS TT8. Next base: position 2,329,829 of record NZ_CP195646.1, read on the forward strand.
CCCTGGACAACTTCCGCACCGCGTTCGACCAGGGCGTCCTGCGCTACCTGGCGAACTCGCTGATCGTGGTCGGCGGCGGCCTGCTGCTGCAGATCGCGGTCAGCGTCACGGCCGCGTATGCGCTGGCCCGCAAGCGATTCCCCGGCGTACGTCTGATTCTGTTCTTGATTCTCTCGACCATGATGTTGCCGGAGGAGATCCTGGCCATCCCGCTGTCCCTGGTCCTGGCCGACGTGCCGGTGCTGCACGTCAACCTGATCGGCAGCCTGGCCGGCATGATCGTGCCGGTCGGCGCGTGGGCGTTCGCGATCCTGGTGATGACCGAGTTCATGCGCGACGTCCCGATCGAGCTGGAGGAGGCGGCCCGCCTCGACGGCGCCGGTGACCTGCGGATCTTCTGGTCGGTGATCCTGCCGGTGTGCCGTCCGGCGCTGGGCGTGCTCGGCATCTTCGGCTTCACGATGATCTGGGACCAGTACGTCCTGCCGCTGCTCGTCGCCCAGGACGCGCATCAGTTCACCCTGGCCCTGGCCCTGCGCAGCCTGCGCGCCGACGAGCAGGTCGGCACCGGCGTCGTGATCGCGTCGGCGCTGCTCGCGCTGCTGCCCTCGGTCGTCGTCTTCCTCGCCCTGCAGCGCCAGTTCATGCGCGGCCTGACTTCAGGAGCTATCAAGGGATGATTTCCGTACGCGAGGTGACCGTCACCCCGGTCGCTTTCCCTGACCCGCCGCTGCTCAACTCGGCCGGCGTGCACCAGCCGTGGGCGTTGCGCGCGATCGTCCAGGTCCATTCGTCCGACGGCACGGTCGGGTTGGGCGAGACCTATGGCGACGCACCGCATCTGGCGCTGCTGGCCCGAGCCGCCGCGGCCCTGAAAAACTTGGACATCTTCGATTTAGCGGGACTTGTCCGAAGAATCGGGGCAGCGATCGGTGCCGCCGACGCCCCGGATCGGCACGGACTCACGGGCGACTCCACGGCCGCCAAGACCCTGGCCCGCGTCGTCTCGCCGTTCGAGGTCGCGCTGCTCGACCTGCAGGGTCAAGCCATCGGCCGGCCCGTGTACGACCTGCTCGGCGGCAAGGTCCGCGACCGCGTCCCGTTCTCGGCCTACCTCTTCTACAAGTGGGCCGGAACGGACAACTGGGGCCCGGCGCTCGACCCGGACGGCATCGTCGCCCAGGCCCGCACGATGATCGACCGATACGGCTTCGAGTCGATCAAACTCAAGGGCGGCGTCTTCCCGCCCGACGAGGAGATCGCCGCGATCCGGGCCCTGCGCGACGCGTTCCCCGGCCTGCCGCTGCGGCTCGACCCGAACGCCGCCTGGACCCCCGAGACGTCGATCAAGGTCGCCGAACGGACCGACGGCCTGCTCGAATACCTGGAGGACCCGACCGGCGGGCAAGCCGGCATGGCCGAGGTCGCCGCACTCGCCCCGATGCCCCTGGCCACCAACATGTGCGTGGTCGCGTTCGCCGACCTGCCCGAGGCGATCCGGCGCGGCTCGGTCCAGGTCGTCCTGGCCGACCACCACTACTGGGGTGGCCTGCGGGCCTGCGCCGAACTGGCCGCGATCTGCCGCACCTGGGGGATCGGCGTGTCCATGCACTCCAACAGTCATCTCGGGATCAGCCTGGCCGCGATGGTTCACCTGGCGGCCTCGACACCCCTGCTGACGTACGCCGCCGACACGCACACGCCGTGGCAGGACGGCGTCGACGTGGTCACCGAACCCCTGGTCATCAGCGGGGGAGCGGCGACCGTGCCGGACACCCCGGGGCTGGGCGTCGCGCTCGACGAGGACGCCCTGGCCCGGCTGCACGAGAACTACCGGCGCTGCGGCATCACCGAGCGCGACGACACCGCGTACCGCCGGCAGTTCGAACCGGACTACGTGAAACGGCGTCCGCGATGGTGAGCGGGCACGCCTACCCGTGGGACGTGCTCGGCGACCCCGGCTTTCTCGACCGGGCGCCACGGCGCGTCACCCTCGCGGCCGCCTACCACTCGACCCGCGCCGCGACCCCGATGCATCCCGCGCACCGGATCGTCGACGCGCGCTGGGCGGCGCTCTACCGCCCGGTCCGTGAGCAGGCCTGGAAGGGTCAGGAGCTGCGACCGCTCCCACCGACCTGGGTGTCCTCGCCGGACGCGTTCGGCGACGCAGCCCGCCTGCTCAAGCGAGCCGGCCACGAGGTCAGCGCGTGGATCGTCCTGACCCACAACACGCGGTTGGGGACGCTGCGGCCCGACGTCGCGGTGATCAACGCCTTCGGCGAGATTTATCCGTACGCGTTGTGCCCGGCCCACGCCGAGGTGCGTGACCACGCCGCGACCCTGGCCGCCGAAGCGGTCCTCGACCTGGACCTCGACGGCGTCTCGCTGGAGGCGTGCGGCCAGCTGGGTGTCAACCATCTCGGCCACCACGAGAAGACCGACGGCGCTTTCTCCCCGGAGACCGCGCGCCTGCTCTCGATCTGCTGCTGCACCGCCTGCCGCCGCGCGTGGACGGCCGAAGGCCTCGACCCGGCCGCCGTCGTCGCCGAACTGCGCGCCGGAAACCCCTCCGGCCTGCCCACCCTGCTGGCGATCCGGCACCGGCACACCGACCTGCTGCGCGCCCAGGTCCTCGCCGCGGTGCGACCACTTCCGGTCACGCTGCACGCCCACCCGGATCCGTGGGCCACCGGCCCGTCCCCGGGCCTGACGCCGACGGCCGCCGCCGACGTGGACGCGCTGCTCGTGCCCTGCTGGCCGCTCGGCTCCGACGAACTCGTGCGCGCGGCGGCCGAGCACGGCAAACCGGTCGACGCCTACGTCACGCTGCTGCACCCCATGGAACCCGGCGCGGTCCGCCCGCACGTCCAGGCCTTGACGGCCGCGGGCGCGACCCGCCTGAGCCTCTACCACCTGGGCCTCGCTCCCGCCTGGCGTCAGGAACTGTTCACCGCCCTCGACTGACGGAGTCCATCGTGTTCCGTAAAGCCGCGGCCCTCGCCGCGATCGGTTTCACCGTCCTCGCCGCCACCCCGCCCGCCTACGCCACCAGCCCCGACGACGCGCCCGCGAGCGCCGCGACCCCCATCACCGTGATCGTCGATGCCGCGCATCCGGCCGGGCGGCTCGCCGCCGACGCGGTCGGGCTGTCGTTCGAGATGCGCGAGCTCGGCATCGGCAACCTGGACCCGGCCCGGGGCAACATGACCCAGCTGATGCGCACGCTGGGCGCCGGCAACCTGCGTATCGGCGGCAACACCCTGGACCGCGACACCCTCTGGGTGCCTGCCGGTCAGGCCGCCCCCGAACCGAAGCCGGACTGGGTGCAGGACGTCGTCACCCCGGCCGACCTGCGCCGGCTGCGCGGTCTGCTCGACGCCACCGACTGGAAGGCCGAGGTCGGTGTCAACGTCGGCCGGTGGGATCCGGCGCTCGCCGCCGACCAGGTCCGCGCGATGGACAGGATCCTCGGCAAGCGCCTGGTCGCGGTCGAGTGCGGCAACGAGCCGGACCAGTGGGAGGGCAAGGCGCTGCGCCCGGCCGGTTTCGCCTACCCGCAGTACCACGCCGACTGGGCCGCCTGCGCCGACGTCGTCGGGCACGACCGGATCGCCGGTCCGGACACCGCCGGCACGTCGTCGTCGTGGGCGTCGTCGCTGGCGGCCGACGAGCACGACCGGATGAGCATGCTGACCGTCCACCAGTACGCGTCCGGCCCGGACCTCACCATCGACCGGATGCTCGCCCCGGCCCAGATCACCTCCCAGCTCAATGCTGTCGCCGCGAACCTGGCTGCCGCGAACGCCCATGGCCTGCCGATGCGGGTGGACGAGGCGAATTCGGCGTACAGCGGCGGGGTCGACGGCGTCAGCAACAAGTACGCCTCGGCCCTCTGGGTGATCGATTACGGACTGTCGATGGCGCGGGCGGGCCTGGCCGGCGTCAACATCCACGGCGGGCTCGGCGTCTGCAACGACCCGATCTGGAACGGCAAGTTCCAGCGCTACACCCCGATCTGCGCCTCCAGCACCGCCTACGAGCTGGCCCAGCAGTACAAGGTCATGCCCATCTACTACGGCATCTGGATGGCCCGGCAGATGGGCCCGGGAAGGTTCCTGCCGGTCACTTTGACGTCCGATCACAACATTTCGGCGTACGCCGTGAAGGGCGACGACGGCCGGACCCGCATCGCCGTGGTCAACAAGGACGGCGCCTCCGCCGAGGTGACGCTCTCGGTCGGCGGCCGTGACCGCGCCGGCTCGGTGCTGACGATGACCGGCGCCGCGCTCGATCAGGAGGCCACGGCGGTGCAGGGCGCGACGGTCGACGCGACCGGACGGTTCCACCCGGTGCCGTCGCCGGCCCGGGTCCGGGGCGGCACGCTGACACTCACCGTGGGGGCGGCCGGCGCCGTCGTGGTGACGGTCTGAACGCCGTACGCGCAAATCGTCTTTTGATCTTTGGTCTTTCATCGATATCCGTGCTGCATGACATCTGTCATGGGTCCGCCCCGGGTGAATCAATTAGGAAACTTTGTTAAAGATTCGAATGCGTTGATTCCCCCGGGAGATCCCCATGAGAAGACTGCTCGTCGCCGCGGCCGGCGCCGTCGCGCTGGCCGCGGCCGGCATCGCCGTGGCCGCCCAGGCCGACGCCGCGACCCTGGCCAGCAACTGGTACGCCTCGGCGCCCTACCTGATGCCGTTCGACAACAGCCCGCCCGACCCGATCGAGGTCATGAACGCCACCGGGCAGAAGGCGTTCCAGCTCGCGTTCATCCTGGCCCCCAACGGCGGCGGCTGCACGCCGACCTGGGACGGCACCCGATCGGTGGCCGACGACACCACGGCGTCCGCACTGATCAGCAAGATCCGGGGCAACGGCGGCGACGTCAGCGTGTCGATCGGCGGCTACGGCGGCACCAAACTCGGGCAGACCTGCGGCACACCGGAGGCCACGGCCGCCGCATACCAGCAGGTGGTGACCAAGTACGGGCTCAAGGCCATGGACTTCGACCTGGAGGAGCCCGAGTACGAGAACACCGCGGCCGTGCACAACGAGATCGGCGCCGCGCGGATCCTGCAGCAGAACAACCCCGGCCTGTACGTGTCGATCACCACCGCGGGCACGGCGGCCGGCACCGGCTGGTTCGGCACGCAGATGCTGCTGGAGGCCAAGTCGCAGGGCTTCACGCCGGCCAACTACTCGATCATGCCGTTCGACGGCGGGTTCAACGGGGGCAGCTCGCAGGTGGCGGCCCTCGAAGCGTTCCACACGCTGCTGATGAACACGTTCGGGTGGGACAGTGCCACCGCGTACGCGCATGAGGGCATCTCCCAGATGAACGGGCGCAGCGACGCCGGGGAGTACTTCCGCCAGGCCGACTTCCAGACCACCCTGGACTACGCGCTGAACCACAAGCTGGCCCGCTACACCAACTGGTCGGTCAACCGGGACCGGCAGTGCGCCGACCCGAACCAGAGCACCACCTCCGGCACCTGCAGCAGCGTGCCGCAGACCGCGTGGGAGTTCACCAAGTACTCGGCCCGCTTCGCCGGCGCGACCCCGCCCACCAGCTCGCCGACCGCCGGCCCGAGCGCCACCACCAGCACGCCGCCGACCGGCACGTGCAGCATCGCGGCCTGGAGCGCGACCGCCGTCTACACCCAAGGCAACCAGGCCAGCCAGAACGGGCACAAGTACACCGCCAAGTGGTGGACGCAGAACGAGTCGCCGGCCACGCACAGCGGCCAGTGGGACGTCTGGACCGACGGCGGAACCTGCTGATCGGAGCCCCGCGGCGCGACTTGCGCCGCGGGGCCACACCTTGTCGCCTACGGCTTCAGCTTGTTGAGGATGGCCAGGATGCGGTCGCGGTTGCGCTGACGGGGTGCCGGCGGCCGGGACGCGGCGATGACCGCGGGCCAGGCGGCGCCGAGGCGGGCGCGCTCGTCGTCGACCGCGCCGGCCGCACCCGGCGTGACGGTGCCGGCCGTGCGCCAGGCCCGGGTCTCGGCCACGGCGGCCCGCAGACGCTGATAGAACGGCGACGTGGTGGGAACGTCATCCTGGTCGGACCAGGTCAGGACGTGGCTGAGAACGGCGTCGAACTCGAACATCGGATTCATCGCCGTGTGAGTGCCGATCTTCTGGGCGACCTCGGAGGTGCGGGCCGGGCTGAAACCGGCCCCCGGCAGCAGGTGCATGAGGTCGGCCGCGGTGCTGGTGACATACGCGGTGAACTGCCGGATCTGCTCCGGGTCGGTGGCCGCCGTCCGCTCCGCCTGCCGCTGGCTCTCCGTGGTCGCGGTCGAACCGGCCGGCAGCGGGGCCACCGGATAGTTGAGCATGTCCGAGCCGTACGACTCGTTGATCAGGACGTGGGTGAGCTCGTGCACCAGCACGGCGACCTGCTGCTGGACCGTGCCGGCGCTGGCGTAGTTGATGACATACCGATTGCTGCCGGCGGCGGTGGTGGCATCCTCGTCGATCTGCGTGTGCCCGCCACCGTTGGCAATCGTGTTCCGGGTCCAGGTGGTGACCCGGTGCAGATGCGGCAGCAACTGGTCGAGCAGATCCCGCACGTCCACGTTGGGGGTGCTGTCCCGGTAGTTCCGGACCTCCTGGACCTCGTCGATGGTGATCGGCGGCGGCGCGGCCTGGTCCTGCAGCACCCGCTGAACGGCGGCATTACCCACGGTTCGCTGAAGGGCGAGCACCGAGGCCGGATCGTTCACGACGTGACCACCAGTGGTGGTGCGCTGGGGGCGGGCCGGGCGGGCGGTCCGGGTCTCCGGGTGCACGTGTTGCTGCATCCGGCCACTATGCCCGATGAAGCAGAGACGTCCGGTGGGTGAACGGCAACCTCTGCCCCGACGGCACGCAACTCTGCCCCCGGCGGCGGCCGGGCCGAGCTGCACGTTCGTCACGGCGTCCACTGGTAGTGCTGCGACGTGGTGATCGCGTGGAAGCCGCACCGGCGCAGGATGGGCGCGCTGTCCGGCGACGCGTCCACGTGCAGCAGCCGGAAACCGTGAGCGACGGCATCCCGGGCCCGGGCGGCCAGCAACGCCCGGTACAGGCCGCGGCCCCGCCAGTCCGGCACGGTCGAACCGCCGAGCAGCGCGACGAAATCGGTCGTCGGATGGTAGATCGACCACGCCGTGCAGAGGATCCGGTCGTCCGCCTCGGCGACGAAGATGCTGATCAGGGCGGGGTCGGCGGCGACCCGGCCGATCAGGTCGTCCGCGACCCAGGCCAGGCCCCTGCCCCACACCTCGGTCTGGTGATCGGCGATGCGGCGCAGGGTCTTGTCGTCGCTGACCTGCCGCACCACCACACCGTCGGGCACGGCCGGCGCGATCTCCCCGGCTCGGGCCTCTCCGGCCGCGACCTCGCGGGCCTCTCCGATCAGCACGGTCGACGGGCCCTCCGGCACGAAACCGGCCGCGACCAGCCGATCGGGCAGCTCCGTGGGCAGGTCGTGCGCGCGCAGCTTCCACTCCACGGCCTGCCCTCGGTCCCGGAAGAAGCCGCGTTGACGGGCGATCAGCCGATCCAGCGCGGCACCGGTGACCCCGACGTCGCGCGGCGCCCGGATACGGCCCATGTGCGGGCCGACAACCCGCACGAGCGGCCCGTCCCGCTCATGGGTCACCCCGGCCGGGACGGCACCGGGCGGCATACGCATCTGCGCGTCATAGGCGGCCAGCAGAGCAGCGGTATCGACCATGACCTCCATGGTGCGCCATCGAGGCCGCCGGCACTGCCCGCCCGGCGTCGGTGCCCGCACGCCTGCCACGGCAAATCCGGATGCCGGCACCTGGGGTCACAAGGTTCAATTGGCGCCCGTAGCGAGATGGAAGGCGGGCGTCTTGTCGCGCTGGAAGATGCTGGAGACGTGGGACCGCGACCTTCCCGGCCTCGACGACGAGCAGTTGCGCTCGCGGCTGCTCCTGGCCCGGGAACGCGAGCAGTCGTCCGACCGTTCACCGGGCCGGAACGCCAAAGCTCGGCGCGATTGGCGGCTGCGCCGGGAGGCGGTCGAGTCCGAGATGCAGAAACGCGGGCTGCTGTAGTCGGGGAGCCACCGCGCCGATATCAGTCCGTTTCGGAGTCGGTGGGTAGCGGGGGCGAGTCGAACGTCTCGTACGCCACCCCGATCCGGGGTGCGTTTTCAGCCGCCTGCGGTTCGGGATAGGTGATGCCCAGACGGTGCCACAGATCGGTGAAAGTCCACACCTCCCACGGCGAGAACCTGTCGTCCGGCCAGACCTTGCCGCTGTACGCGGGTCGGGCTCGATGCCAGAGAAGCTTCAACAGACGAGTGCCGACCCCGGCGAAATACGGTGCGATCGGGTCCGGATCGACCCCGAACGTCATGCCGACGGCGCGTGGGTTGCCGCCCCAGCGACGGTTCGCCTCGCGCGAGGTGGTCCCGGGGGAGACGCGGATACGCGGCGTCGTCGAGTACCTGTCCCGGACGACCCCGTCCGCGATGGCGATGTGGCTCCAGTCGTCCTCGAAGACGTCGACGACGCTGGCGACGGTGTTCAGCTCCGCGGACAGCCAACGGGACACCCCGATCGGGAAACCCGTGTAGCGCGGCCAGTCGATGACCGTCCAGCCGTTCACCGGCGGCACGACGACGGCCGCTTTCCGCCTCATGTCCGCCTCGACGGGCAGGATTTCGCTCGCGACGGAGTGCCGGGCGGCAAAGCCGGCGACCGACTCGGCGACCGCGGCCGCGTCCGAACTCCGGACCGCGGTCATCTTGAGGAACAGCCCCACGGGCTGATCGTAGAGAACCGGCTGGGCAGAGACGTCCGATCCCGGTGATGCCCCCATCGGGGCTCGAAGGGATCAGGACTGTTGGCGCGACGTGCTGTCCACGGGGTGGTCGACTTTCAGGGCGAGGGCGGTGCTCAGGCCGTACCGAATGATGGTTTTGCGGAATTGCTGACGAAGGTCGCGAAATCCGACGGCGAGAGCGGTTTGGCGTAGAGGTAGCCCTGGCCGATGTCGCAGCCGAGGGCGCGCAGTTCGGCCGCCTGGTCCTCGGTCTCGATGCCTTCGGCGACAGTGGCCAGGTGCAGGACCTGGGAGAGTCGGACGATGGCCTCGGCGACCGCGGAGCCTTCGGGGGTGTTGTCGAACTCGGCGACGAAGCTGCGGTCGATCTTGAGGATGTCGACCGGCAACCGGGTGAGGTACTGCAGGGACGAGTAGCCGGTGCCGAAGTCGTCGATGGCGATGCGGATGCCGTGGTCGCGCAGGGCTCGCAGGGCGGCGATGCCGCTGGTGTCGTCGACCAGGGCCGATTCGGTGACTTCGAGGACGAGGCGGCGCGGGTCGGTGCCGACGCGGTCGAGGACGGCCAGGATGTCGTGGACGATGGTGGGTTCGCGCAGCTGGCGCGGGGAGAGGTTGACGCTGACGTGCAGCGACTCGTTCCACCCGGAGAGCTCGATCAGGGACTGTTCCAGGATCCAGAGGCCGATGCCGATGATCGCGCCGGAGCGTTCGGCGACCGGGATGAACCGGACCGGGGAGATCGGGCCGCGGGTGGGGTGCTGCCAGCGGATCAGGGCTTCGGCGGCGATCGGGCGGCCGGTGGCCAGGTCGACCTGCGGCTGGTAGAGCACGTGCAGCTCGTCCCGGTCCAGGGCGTGCTGCAGGTCCTCGGCCAGGGCGGCGTCGTCGGCCCGGTGGTCGATCATCGACGGCTCGTAGCGGGCGTACCGGTGGCTGCCGGCGCGCTTGCTGTGGTACATCGCGGTGTCGGCCTGGCGCAGCAGTGTCTTGGCGTCGTATCCGGGTTTGGCCGTGGCGATGCCGATGCTGGCGCGCACCGGGACGAGGTCGTTGTCGAGGCGGGCCGGGTGCGCGCCGGCGGTGGCCAGGACACGCTGGGCCGCGGCGATGGCGTCGTTGACGTGGCCGGTGTCGGCCAGCAGGACCGCGAACTCGTCGCCGCCGATGCGGGCGCACACGTCGACACCACGGATCGCGGCGCGCAGCTGGCGGCCGACGTGCACCAGGTACATGTCGCCTGCGGCGTGCCCGTACGCGTCGTTGACCAGCTTGAACCCGTCGAGGTCGATGAGCAGCAGCGCGGCCGGTTCGCCGCGCTTGGCCGTACGGTCGAGGGCTTCGTCGAGGCCGGCCCGGTTGGACAGCCCGGTCAGCGAGTCGGTGGTGAGCTGGTCGCGGTTCTGCCGGATCGAGATCAGCTGACGCCAGGCGGCGGCGCCGGTCATCACGGTCAGCCCGCAGACCAGGCCACCCCAGGGCAGCAGCTGCCCCTCCCGGATCGTCACGATCATCATGAGCAGGCACCCGGCCAGCGTCGTGCCCATCGCCAGGTAGGTCGCCCAGGCCGGTGGGCGGCTGGTCCGCGGCGTGTACGGCAGTCCGGTCCGGGCGACGGTGAGGATCGGGGCGATGGTCATCAGCAGGGCGGCCACCGCCAGCCCGGACATCATCCGGGCGTCCTGGGTGAGGGTCCAGGTCAGGTCGGTGACGAGCTGAAGGCCCAGGCTCACCGCGAACAGGGTGACCGGTGCCGCGAACCGGGTGACCGCGCCGCCCAGGATGATCGCGGCGATCGCGGCCAGGAGCAGCACGTCGCCCAGCGGCCAGCCGATCGTCATGATCCCGGGTTCGGCCGGGCCCCGATGGGCCAGGACCGGTTCGATCGCGAAGTACCAGACGCCCATGAACCCGGCCGAGAGCACGATGACCAGTTCGGTCACCAGTGCGGCCTTGGCCCGGCCGCGGAACCGGCGCGTGATCGAGGCGAACACCCCGGCGGTGAGCAGCACGAACATCAGCAGGCGGGCGAACGCCCCGGTGGCCTCCCAGGACAGCGCCAGGCAGATCATGGCGAGCGCGGACGCGGCCCGTCCGGCCCCGATCAGCCGCCACGGGATGAGCCCGCTCGGGCTGGTCCGGGCCGCGCGCCAGCTGTAGACCGCGCCGATCACGTCGAGCACCAGGATGATCAGGGCGACGGCCCGGTTGTCGAAGCCGGCTGCCAGCAGACCGGCCGGTACCGCGCCGATCAGCGCGACGGCCACCGGGACCCGGCGCCACTCGGACAGGCTCCAGGAGGTCACGATGCGGCTGCCGCGGCGACGGGTTCGGCGGTGACGCGGGCCCGGCCGGCCCGTTTGCTCGCGTACAGCAGCTGATCCGCCCGGTGCAGGAGATCACCGGGACTCTCCTGGCCGTCCCAGCGGGCCAGCCCGGCCGAGAACGTCTGCCGGGATGGTGTCGCGCTCAGCAGCCGCTCCAGGACAGCGGTTGCCTCGGCCGCCGTGCATCCGGTGAAGAGCAGCCCGAACTCCTCGCCGCCGTAACGGGCCAGCAGGTCGCCGTCGCGCACGTGGGCTCCCCAGGCGGCGGCCGCGCCGGCCAGCAACTCGTCGCCGGCCTGATGACCGTACGTATCGTTGTAGATCTTGAAATGGTCGAGGTCGATCAGGGCGACGAACAGCGCTCCTCCGGAGAATCGGTGCTCGGCGACGGCCGCGGTGAGCCGTTCGTCCCATTGGCGGCGATTGGCCAGCCCGGTCAGCGAGTCCTGCCGCGCGAGCAGCGTCAGCCGGTCGGCCTGGTTCTCGATGCGCCGCACGAGCCCGGCCATCCGGGCCGCGACCAGCAGGAACAGGATGATCGAGCCGATTCCGGTGGGCAGCCAGTCCTGCCCGGCCCGCCCGGTCGCCCCCTTGTACAGCCCGACCGCGGGCGCCAGCAGGATCGTCGCGGTCAGCAGGATCAGCCGCGGCCGCACGAACGCCGGCGGACGCCGCAACGGCACGGTCAGCCGCCGCATCGACGGATGTAGCGCCGCCGCGGCCACCAGCGTGTTGCCCAGCAGCGAGATGGCATCGGTCGCCCCATCAAGATCAAATTCTTGCGAGGGTACGGCGATGAGCAGGATGTCCGAAGCCGCCGTCAACAGCAGCGCCGTCAGCATCAGGCGATAGCTGACCGTACGGGCCCCGGGCGTGGTCACCAGCAGCGAACCGAGCACGAACAGCGCGATGTCACCACCCGCGATGAGCACCGCCAGCAGCTTCTGCGTCCACGGCAGCACCGGATCGGACACGGTGGCCCCGAGCACGAAGATCCAGTAGAGCAGCCACAGGCTCGTCGCGATCATCCCGGCGTCCACCCACGCCGTCCGGTCCTGAGCGCGGGCCCGCCCGCGGATCAGCCCGAACAGCGCCCAGCAGATCAACGGATACCCGGCCAGCTCCAGCAGATCCCCGGTCAGCGACCACGCGTGCCCCGACGTCAACCGGTCGACCACGGTGCTCAACACCCACATCGTGAGCCCGGCGATGAACGTGTGCCAGGTCGCCGGCTGCTGCGGCCGGTAGTGGGCAACCGCCCACGTGACGGCGACGAGGCAGGCCGCACCGATCAGACCGTAGCCGGCCGCCTGCCACCCACCGGCGGGCAGCAGCACATACCCGACGGTGGCGACGGCGCCGACGACGACACACGTCTGCCAGGCCGGGCGGCCCCGCCATCCGTTGATCGGCATACCCGGGTGATCGGCACCTTTCGCCCCAGGTTGAGCCTTAGCCCACCCGGTTTGCGCCGATTCCCCCCAATCCTTGAAGCCGGACGGTCGATCGGCTACGTCACGAGGAGGAAGACGGCAACGTAGTGGCAGGTGGCGGCCGCGCTGACGAAGGCGTGGAAAACCTCGTGATAGCCGAACACCAGCGGCGCCGGATTGGGCCGGCGGAAGTGGTAGGCCAGAGCCCCGGCGACGTAGAGCACACCCCCGAGGAGGGCGAGACCCCCGGCCACCGGCCCGGCATGAGCCCAGACCAGCGGAAGAGCCAGACCCGCCACGGCCCCGAGCCCGATGTAGGTGCCACCGACCACACGCTCGGGTGCTTCCATCCGCGCCAGGTGCAGGCCGGCCGCCACCGCCGCGAGCGTCCAGGTCAGGATCAGGCAAATACGGCTGTAGCGGCCCGGGGCGGCGACCTGATACATCGGCGTGGCCGTCCCGGCGATCAACACGAAGATCATCAGGTGGTCGAGTCGCTGCAGAACCCGATTCACCGCGAACCGCCAGTCGACGCTGTGGTAAAGCGCGCTGGTACCGAACATCGCACTAACGGCACCCGCGTAGACCGCGGACGCGGCAACCATGCCGGTGCCCCGCGCGGCGGCGACCAGGAACACCCCGGCCACCAGCGACAGCGGAAACCAGATCAGATGCAGCCGGCCCCGCCAGACCGGCTTGGCCAGCTTCACCGGCCGGTCTTCCGGGGCCGCCTGCTGCGAAGTCCGATCGGTCATCGCCCCATGAAAGACAACCGAACGGCCGGTGTCCAGCCTCCAGCCGCGAGCCGACAGGTCCACCAGATCATCAGCCGCACCCGCAGCTCAATCACCTCGGGTCCTGACCGGCGGCCAACGGCGAAAAGGCGTCCGTGTTTTTGCCCGGCCTGCGCAAGAATCTGTGATCGTGAGCGAGGTAAGCGTCAGTCATCCGGCCTGGCCGAACGGCGAATTGGCACCTGCCGGTGGCATCTTTGCGGATCGTTCACTCCTCGGACGGGCTGACGAGGCCCTCCGCGCGATGTGGGATCGCCTGGATGCCTTGCCTCGGAGCGATCCGTTCTGGGCCGGCACCAACATGCGCACTACCGGATACAAGGTCTCAGACTTCATCCGCCTCTGCATGGAGCAGGATCCATCGGACGCGACGGCGCGATGGGCCTACGATCGGTCGTCGCCGGTGGGAGCTCTTCGTTTTCGTGTTGTCCCCGGATCCTCCGCAGCTTCAGAATCTTGAGCTGCCCCTGTCGCAGAACAGGTGGCTCGCCGCCGCCCGGGAGAGCTTGAACGACGACGTCGAAGGGATCGACGATCTCATCGACGCGGCTCGGTGGTGGGCACGATACCGCGACACGGATGTCACCTATTGGCTCCGCGAAACGCTCAAGGAGATCCCGCGCGATGTGTTGGAGCGATTCGCATCCGACCACGAAAGTGGCCGGATCGCGCTTGGCGTTCTCGAGCAGCGTGGCGACCTAAGGTCAGAGCGTAGAGACCCGGCGGAGTGAGGAGCACAGGGCATGGCGCGAGTGATCATGCAGGCGGTGGTGTCGGTGGACGGGTTCATCGCGTATCCCGACGACTCGGTGGGGCCGCTCTTCGACTGGTACGGCAACGGCGACGTCACCGTCCACGCCAACGACAAGTGGTCGTTCACCGTCAGCCAGGCCTCGGCCGACTACGTGCGGCCGTTCTGGGGCAAGGTCGGCTGCACCGTGATCGGCCGTCACCTGTTCGACACCACCGACGGCTGGTCGGGTGTGCCGGCGGCCGGGGATCACCTGGTCGTGGTCACCCATCGGCCGCTGCCGCCGGAGTGGTTGGAGCGCTTCCCGAATGCGCCGTTCCACACCGCCGGCTCGGTCGAGGCCGGGATTCAGCAGGCCAAGGAGTTGGCCGGTGACGGTGTGGTCTGTGTGACGGCGGGCGATGTCGGCGGGCAGGCGTTCGCCGCGGGCCTGGTGGGCGAGGTGGCCATGGATGTCGTGCCGGTGGTTCTGGGGGAGGGGGTCCGGTTCTTCGGCGGGCACACCGGCACCGTGCTGCTCGACGACCCGGACGCCGTCGTTCAGGGGGATCGCGTTCTCCACCTGCATTACACCGTCAAGCACGCCGTATCCTGACGCCTGTCGATCGTTCGGACTGCGTCTTTGGGGGACGGATGTGGGAAGCGCTGATCGCCGCGGTCGCGACCGCGGTGATGTCACGGGCCAGTGAGGACATCGGCAACGCGGCGCAATCCACCTGGACGACCCTGTTCCGCAAGGTGCGTGGGCGGCTCGGGACCCGGGCCACGCTCATCGACGCCGGTGACCGGGACGCGCTGGAGCAGGCGCTTCGGGACATCGTGGACGAGGATCCGGCGTTCGCCGCGCGCATGCAGGCGCTGCTGCGCCAGCTCGGTGAGGCGCCCGCGCTGACCGTGCCCAGTCCGGGGCTTCCGGTTCCGGCGACGGTCCGGCTGCTGCCGGCCGGGCCGGCCGATTTCGTCAACCGGACCGGTCCGCTGGCCGCGCTCGACGAGATCCGCGGGCACGGCGAGGCCGGGGCCACCCCGGTTGTCGTGCTGCGGGGCACGCCGGGGGCCGGGAAGACGGCGCTCGCGCTGCGCTGGGGTCATAAGCGGCAGGACTGGTTCGGCGGCGGGCAGCTCTACGCCGACCTGCGCGAACTCCCGGACGCGGCGCTCGGCGGCCCGGAGTCGACCGAGAACATCGTGACGTCGTTCCTGCTGGCCATGGGTGTGCCGAGCAGTCTGGTGCCGGACAGTTTCGCCGCTCGGCTCGCGTTGTACCGGACGATGACGGCGGACCGGCCGGTGCTTCTGCTGCTGCGCGGCGCCGCCCTGCCGGCCCAGATCAGCCCGCTGATCCCGACCGCCGCCGGCAGCATGGTCCTGGTCAGCACCGAGCGCGACGTGAGGGGCCTGGCCATGGACGGCGCCCGATTCATCGACGTCGGCCCCCTCGACGACTCCGCCGCCCGCGAGTTGCTGGAAGCGGTCAGCGGACGCGAGGGCACCGACCCGGCGCCGGTCCGGCGTGTGATCGACCTGTGCGGGCACCTGCCGATCGCGATCCGCATCGTCGGCGCCCGCCTGCGGCTCGACCCCGGCCTCACCCTGGCCGACCTGGTGCGCGACCTGGAGTCGGAGCCGGATCTGCTCGGCGACGAGGTCGGCCCGCTGTTCCAGAACGTCTACCGGCACCTGTCCGATTCGGCCCAGGAGTTGTACCGGACTTTCGGCGCGGTCCCGGTCGCCGAGGTCACCGACGGTCTGCTGGCTCGTCTCGGCTGGTCCGATCATCGGGCCCGGCGGGCCGCGACCGACGAGCTGATCGGCCTCAACCTGCTGGAACGGCCCGGTCCCGGCCGTTGGGCGCAGCATCCGCTGATCCGGGCCCACGCGGCCGGGCTTTCCGCGCACGACGAGGTCGTGGCCGCGACCGTGGACTATTTCTGCGAGTTCGCCGAGGCGGCCGACCGGGCGATCATGGGGGATCGGCGCCGCCTGATCACCGGGCCGCCGGGCCCGGACGGTCCGCCGGGTCGGGCCGAGGCGCTCGACGAGCTGGAACGCGGCCGTGAGGATCTGCTGCGGGTGGCTCGGGCCGGGCTCGCTCTGGGCGCGAACGAGCAGGTCGCGAGGCTGGCGACGGCCGCCCAGGCGTTGTACTTCAACCACCCGCACCTGGCCGACTGGACCGAGATGTCGGAGCTCGGCATCGCCGCCGCGCAGCGCCTCGGCCGGGCCGACGTCGAGGTTCAGATCCGCTGCACGCTCTCCGGCGCGCATTCCGCGGCCGGTGACCTGCGCCGGGCGCAGACCGAGATCGATCGCGCGCTCGCCCTGCTTCCGGCCGCGGACGATCCGGTCCTGGCCGGGACGGTCTGGGAGTTCAATGCCCGCCTGCTCGACCGGGTCGCGCGCGCCGCGTCCGAAAGCGACCAGCCAACTGCACGAGCAAAGGCCGAGGACGCTTTCCGTACGGCCATTGCCACCTTCCATGACGTCGGGCTCCCGCGCGGCGTCGCGCTGGGTCACCTCTACTACGGCGCGTTCCTCGACTCGGCCGGCCGGCCCGCCGACGCCCTGACCGAGCTTGATCAGGCCCGCGAGGGTCTGAACGCGGCCGGCGACGACCGGAACGCCACCCGCGCCGACGCCGCGATCGGGGCCGCGCACCTGCATCTGGGTCACTTCCGGGTGGCCTACGAGGAACTGGCCGCGGCCGCCGCATACCTTGCCGTCTCCCGGCTCTGGCGCTACGAGCTGGAGGTGCGGGAGAACCTGGTGCTCGCCGCGACCGCGCTCGGCGACCGGGCCGCCGTGGCCGAGCACGCCGAGCGAGCCGCCGAGATCCGCCGCCTGTCCAGCCCGGGAAAGTAGCCGAATCAGGTCTTGGGAAGCGGCCGGACCGTCAGCGTGGTGCCGCCGTCGACCTCCCAGTGCCCGTCGATGCCGTCGTCGAGGCGGCGGGCCAGGGCGTACAGGCTCGCGGCGAGCACGGTCACGTCGGCCTCACCGGCCACCTCGGCGCGGCGGCCGTCGCGGAACAGTGCGACGCCACCGCCGGGAACCGCCGCGCACGCGATCATGGCGCCGGGGAACTGATCGAGAACGGTCTCGGCCCAGTCCCACGGATCGGCACACTTCGCGGCCGTCAGGACTTCGGCGTTCTGCAACGTGCGCAGGTCCCACTCGTCCTCGCCGGAGGACAGGTGAGCGTCCCATCCGGGGCCGGGCTCGGTGACGTGCCGGCGGACGGCCGCCGGATATCTCCGTACGTCGATCGTCTTGTCGTTGATCCGAGTGTGGATCATGAAGGAGCCGACCGGAGTCGACTCCGGAACCGGCGGTGGCCAGGCGAGCAGCGGCGCCGGCTCGGCGGGCTCGGGCAGGTCGAGCAGCTCGTAGAGGACCTGGCGCAGGGGGCGCGCGGCCGGGCCGAACGTGCCGTCGATCGCCTCGGCGTGGTTCGCGGGCGTCGCGATCGCGTGTTCGACCTGTTCAGCGAAGGGCCGCCGGACGTCCAGGCGGTGCGCCGAGCGGTGCAGCGCGGTCATCGGGGTGCCCGGCACGACCTCGTCGCTCAGGGGCGCGAGCAGCAGCGGGATGTCGGCGGCGGCCGCGAGGAGGCTGATCGAGGAGTGGTCGCCGATCATGCAGTCGGCGGCGGCGAGGGTGGCCTGCCAGCCCTCGTCGGGCGGGATCATGAGCAGTCCGGCGTCTCGGGCGGCGGCCAGCCAGAGTCGGAGCTGGAGGCCGCCGTGACCGGCGGTGACGTTGGGGTGCAGGACCGTGGCGACACGGTATCGGCCGGCGTCGAGCTGGGCGAGCAGGCGGGCGGGCAGGTCCGGCCGGCGGCCGAAAAGCGAGTGCCGGCCCCAGGTCGAGCTGATCACTATCAGCCGGCGAGAGCCGAGGTCGAGGGCGGTCCGGTAGCGGCGGCGCAACCGGCGGGCGGCTCGGAGCCGTTCGATCATGGGGTCGGTGATCAGGACGGCGTTCCCGGCGGCCGGTCCGAGCTGGGTGATCTGCTGCGGGTGGGTGACCGCGATCAGCATCCGGCGGCCGGTCAGGTCCTCGGCGCGGATCGTCCCGGCGACGCGGCGGCCGTCGCCGCGCGAGTCGGGCAGGTTCTTGTGGAAGCCGACGCCGTGCTGCAGGACCAGGACCGGCGCGTCGATCGGGTCGAACTCGGTGTTCTCGCTGGCGGTGAGCGCGGCGTCGAAGCGGAGGTCCCGGACCTGGTCCCACGGCACGACCCGGGCTCCGGCCCTGGTCAGCAGCTCGGGCACGCCGTCGTTGAACGGCGACGAGTCGTTGACGGTGAACACGACCTGGACCCGCGGATCGTCGCGCAGCAGCTGGACGGCGTCGAGGACCCGGGCGGTCGAGGTCACCGTGCGGGCGACCGCCAGCAGCGTCCGCTCAGCGGCGACCGTGACCCAGAGCCGCGCCTCCGCCCCGACCGGCACGCGCACCGGCTGTCGGCTGTCGGCTGTCGGCTGTCGGCTGTCGGCTGTCGGCTGTCGGCTGTCGGCTGTCGGCTGTCGGCTGTCGGCTGTCGGCTGGGCCTCTAACGAGGGAAGGGGGTCGAAGGGCACGCGAGGGACCTGCCTCTGTTCCGCCGGGTGGAACCACGGGCCCGAAACTAGTCGACCGCCCCTTTCGTGATCCAGCGCCGACCGGGAGTGAGGCAGGGAGCACGGCGGGGTACCCTTACGTACCGGCGCAATTCAGACGCCGTCTGGCCTTCCGCGCCACACTCATCGCACTGCCGCCTCCGTCTGAGGGAAACGAGCGGCTGCCATGCATGGCCGGGACCCCGTCGGGGCATCTACCGGCCCGCTCCACCTCATCACGACGAAAGCGACACATTTCATGACCGATTCATCGACAGAATCCGCGCCGCAGGCGATCGCCGACGAGATCTTCCGTCCGGTGATCGGCATCCCGGCCCCGCGGGCCGCGGTCGCCGCCCGCGACGCCGAGGCGATGCAGCGCCTGCGGAACCCGTTCGCGGTGAGCCCGGATCAGACCGGGAACAACGATTAAAAACCCGGTTTCCAGTACGGGGTGGGCACCCCCACGGCCTCGACGCGAGCGGTGAACAACTTCCCGGAGTCGGGGTGTCCGTCCTGCGCGGCCGTGGTGACGACCAGCAGGTCCAGCCCGGGCCCGGCGAACGCGACGCTCGTGGTGTGCGGCGCGTCCACGGCGACCGTGGCCAGCAGCTCGCCCTGCGGGGTGCGGCACTCGACCCGGCCACCGCCCCAGATCGCGATCCACAGGTTGCCGTCGGTGTCGGCGCACAGGCCGTCGGGAAGTCCGTCGGTGATCCGGAACGCCTCGCGCCTCGCGCCGATCCGCGGCTCGTAATCGCGCACCCACACGACGCCGGGCACGGTGTCGACGCTGAACAGCCGGTCGCCCGCCGGTGACCAGGCCAGACCGTTGGACAGGGTGAGGTCGGCGTCCAGGGTGGTGAGCTCGGTGCCGTCGAGCCGGACCAGCACCTCGGTCCCGGACCTCTGCGCCGGATCGAGGCTGCCGACCAGGAAACGGCCGGCCGGGTCGACCGCGCCGTCGTTGAGCCGGCTCGCCGCCCCCGCCGGCAGAACGCGGGCCAGCTCGGTGCGTGTGCCGTCCAGCCCGACCCGGGTCAGGGTCTCGCGCTCGGCCACCAGCAGCTCGCCGGAGGCGGCCACGGCCACCGCGCACGCCTCGGCGGGGAACCGCCACGTGCCCGTCACCCTGATCGTCGTGCCGAGTTCGCCCTGGTGGACGGCGTGACCGTCGATGTCGACCCAGAGCAGCCGCTGACGGTCGGGGTCCCAGACCGGGCCCTCGCCGAGCTGGTGGACGCCGGCCTCGGCGGGCCGGGCAGTGTAGGCGCGTGTCACCGGGACTCCGTCGGGTCGGGGGCGGCTGCTCCTCCGTACGGAAGCAATTGAATCGGATTTTAGATCGGGTCTAGGATTCGACCTATGTCGATCTGAGGGGCCGCCATGCCGCCACGCCGCAGTGCCCAGTGGTACGCCGGGGACGACCGCAACAGCTACATCCACCGGGCCTGGATGCGTCGTGGCCTGCCCGCCGACGCGTTCGACGGGCGCCCGCACATCGCCATCGCCAACACCGCCTCCGACCTGACGCCGTGCAACGCGCACCTCGACGAGGTCGCCCGCAGCGTCACCGCCGGCATCCACCAGGCCGGCGGCATCGCGCTGAACCTGCCGGTGGTGTCGCTGGGGGAGACGCAGGTCCGTCCGACCGCGATGCTGTGGCGCAACATGGCCGCGATGGCGATCGAGGAGATGCTGCGGGCCAACCCGATCGACGGCGTCGTGCTGCTCGGCGGCTGCGACAAGACCATTCCCGCCCTGCTGATGGGCGCCGCCTCGGTCGACCTGCCGGCCGTCGTCGTGCCCGGCGGGCCGATGCTCACCGGCACGTTCCGCGGTGTCCCGCTGGGCTGCGGAACCGGTGTGTGGCAACTGAGCGAGGAGGTCCGGGCCGGGACCCTGAGCGCGGCCGAGTTCACCCGCTCGGAAGCTTCCATGATCAGAAGCAAAGGGCATTGCAACACCATGGGTACGGCGTCGACCATGGGCCTGCTGGCCGAGGTGCTCGGCATGACCCGGCCCGGCGTGGCCGGCACCCCGGCCCCGGACAGCCGCCTGCTCGAAGCCGCCCACGCGACCGGCCTGCTCGCCGTCGACCTGGTGGACCGGGACCTGCGGCCGAGCGCGGTGATGACCCGCGGCTCGTTCCTCAACGCGATCGTGGCCCTGGCCGCGCTGGGCGGATCCACCAACGCCGTCGTGCACCTGCTGGCCATCGCCGGGCGGCTCGGCGTCGAGCTGAGCCAGGATGACTTCGACCGGGTCGGTTCGCACGTGCCGCTGCTGGTCGACCTGCAGCCGGCCGGCCGGTTCCTGATGGACGACCTGCACCGGGCCGGTGGCCTGCACGCCGTGCTGGCCGAGATCCGTGACCTGCTCGACCCGGCCGCGATCACCGTCACCGGGCGCCCCCTGGTCGACTATCTCGACAGCGCCCGGGTGTACGACCGGGAGGTCATCCGGGCCCGGGAGGAACCACTGCTGCCCGAGGCCGGGATCGCCGTGCTCTACGGCAACCTCGCCCCCGGCGGGGCCGTCATCAAACCGGCCGCCGCCTCGCCCGAACTGCTGACCCACCGCGGGCCCGCGATCGTGTTCGACTCGGTCGAGGACCTGCGCGCCCGCCTCGACGACCCGGACCTGCCGGTGACCGCCGACTCGGTGCTGATCCTGCGGGGCTGCGGACCCAAGGGCTACCCCGGCATGCCCGAGGTCGCCAACATGCCGCTGCCGGCGAAACTGCTCGCCGACGGCATCCGCGACATGGTGCGCATCTGCGACGGGCGGATGAGTGGGACCGCGTACGGCACGGTGGTCCTGCACGTCGCCCCGGAAGCCGCTGCCGGCGGGCCGCTCGGCCGGGTCCGCACCGGCGACATGATCGTCCTGGACGTGGCCGGTCGGCGGCTCGACGTCGAACTGTCCGACGCGGAACTCGCCGCGCGGGAACCCGCGGCCGAGGCGGTGAACGCGTACGCCCGGCCGAGCCGGGGCTGGGAACGGCTCTACGTCGACACCGTCGGCCAGGCCAACACCGGCGCCGACCTGGACTTCCTGCTCGGCGGCAGCGGCGACCAGGTGTCCCGGGAATCCCACTGACATTCGGGACTCTCGATCAAAGTCGGCGGCATGACGCACCACGACACTGCGGATGAACGGGCGGGCCTGCGTCTCCACCCGGGGTGACCTGCTGTCCCAGCTGACCGCCGTGGGTAAACCGCTGGCCGGCGCGCTGGTTCTGGGGATCGAGGAGGTCTACCCGCACTGCCCCAAGTCGCTGCTGCGCAGCGGCGCCTGGAAGCCGGGCCAGTGGCTGCCGGCCGACGCCCAGCCGACCTCGGCCGAGGTGACCCGAGCTGACCATCGCCGACATCGAACGCACCGAGGTCGAGGCCCTCAAGTACCGCTACGAGTAGGAGTCCGCCCGTCCGCGCTCGGCGCGGCGTCGATGTCGTCAAGGACGGTCGCCGGGATGATCAGGTCGGCGCGGTTGCGGGTGGCCATGATGATCTCGGCGTTGCGTTCGTCGGTTCCGGTGGCCCAGGCGATCGCGTCGGCCTCCGGTTTGCCGAAGCGGACGTGCCGCTCGACCAGGCGGCGCAGGCGTTCCTCCTGGTCGAGGTCGAGATACCAGATCTCGTCCGTCTGCGGGCGGACCGGACGCCAGCGCGGATCGTCGACCAGCAGATAGTTGCCCTCGGAGATGATCAGGCGAGCGGCCGGGGGAACCGGGATGGTCCCGGCGATCGGCTGCTCTATGGTCCGCTCGAAGCCGGGCGCGTAGATCATCTCGTCGGCGTCCTCCTTGAGACGCCGGAGCAACGCCGCGTACCCGAGGGCGTCGAACGTGTCCGGCGCACCCTTGCGGTCCCGCGCGCCGAGCCGATCGAGTTCGGCGTCGGCGAGATGAAAACCGTCCATGGGTACGTGCGCGACCGCCACCCCGGCCTCGGACAGCGCCCGGACCAGGTGCCGGGCGAGGGTCGTCTTGCCCGCGGCGGGCGCGCCCGCGATGCCCAGAACGGCCCGCCCGCGCCCGCCGGCGAGGGAACGGGCGCGGTCCACGAGGGCGGCGAAGGTGGTGGTCATGCCGGGCGGGCGCCGAGGTGCGTGGTGATGAACTGGCGGGCGTGCCGGGCCAGGTCCTCGCCGTCGTCCCACAGGTTGCGCCAGATGGACAGGTCGGCCGAGAGGCCGGGCGCGACGACCGCCGACGAGAACGACTCGAACGTGATCGGCCCGGTGTAGCCGATCGTGCCGAGCGCGTGGAAGAACGAGGTGAAGTCCAGGTGCCCGGAGCCCAGGTAGCCGCGGTGGTTCTCGCCGATGTGCACGTAGCCGAGCCGGTCGCCCATGTCGAGGACCGGGCGGACCATGTCGTTCTCCTCGATGTTCATGTGGTAGGTGTCGAGGTGGATGACGATGTTGTCCTCGCCGATGTCGTCGGCCAGGCGCAGCGCGTCGCGGGCGGTGTTGACCACGTTCGTCTCGTAGCGGTTGCAGATCTCCAGCCCGAGGGTGACGCCGGTGCCGCGGGCCTCCTTGGCCAGCCGGCGCAGCACGGTGACGACGTTGGCGCGGCCGGCCGGGCTGAGCGGGCGCGGATAGCTGCCGAACGCGCTGTACAACGCGCCGGTCAGGTGGGTGCTGCCGAGTCCGGCGGCGACGGCCAGGGACTCGTGCAGCAGCCGTTCGCCGCGTTCGACCACGGCCGGGTCGTCGCTGGAGATGTCGGCATCCATGGCCAGGCCGCGCGAGCACGCGACCTTCAGGCCGGCCGCTTCCAGTTCGGCGCGGGCCTTCGGGACGTCCAGGTTGAGCGAGTCGTGCAGGGAGAACTCGAGAAGGTCGTACCCGCAGGCCTTGGTCTTCTCGATGGCGGTGGTGACCGACGTGGGCCCGGTGTCGCCGACCCAGACCAGTGCGTGCACGCCGAGCAGATTCTCAAATCCCATCAAAATTCCTTTCCCGTACGGAGGGTTCAGGCGCTCTTGGCGCCGGTGATCAGGGCGACGATCTCCTCGCCGGTGGTGTCCGCGGTCCGGCGTCCACCGACGCAGCGGCCGGCCCGCATCACCCAGACCTGGTCCGACAGGCGCATCACCTGGTCGAAGTTGTGGCTGATCAGCAGCACGGCCCGGCCGTCGTCGCGCAGCTTGGTGATCAGCTGCTCGACGCGGGCGGTCTCCTGCACGCCGAGCGCGGCGGTCGGCTCGTCCATGATCACCAGCTGGGACTTGAAGCCGGCCGCGCGGCAGATGGCCACGGCCTGGCGCTGGCCGCCGGAGAGGCGGCGGACCCGGCTGCCGACCGCGGGCACGTTGACGGCCAGGGTGGCGACCATCTCCTTGGCCTCGCGCTGCATGGCGCGGCGGTTGAGGACGGCGAGCGGTCCGATGCGGCGGACGAGTTCGCGGTTGAGGAACAGGTTCTGCCAGACGGTCAGGTCCTCGACCAGGGCGAGGTTCTGGTGGACGGTTTCGATGCCCTGCTCGCGGGCGTCCTCGGGCGACCTGAAGTGCAGTCGTTCGCCGCCCATGGCGATCACGCCGTGGTCGGGCCGGTGGACGCCGGAGATGCAGCGGACCAGGGTGGACTTGCCGGCGCCGTTGTCGCCGACCAGGGCGGTGATCTCGCCCTCGGCCACGGTCAGGGAGACGTCGTTGAGGGCTTGGACGCTGCCGAAGGCCAGGGACACGCCGTCGACGCTCAGGAGTGTGCTCACTTCTGGAACCTCGTCAGGAGAGCGGCGAGCACGACGACGAAGCCGACCGCCAGTGGTTGGTAGAACTGGGAGACGCCCAGCAGGGTGAGCCCGTTGGTGAGCGCGGTGAGCAGCAGCGCGCCGATCACCGGCCCGGCGATGGTGGCCCGCCCGCCGAGCAGGCTGACCCCGCCCAGGACGACCGCGGCGACCGAGTTGAGCAGGAACGACGTGTTGGAGGCGGGTTCGGCCGCGCCGACCCGGGCGACCAGCAGGATCGCGCCGAGCCCGGCCAGCAGGCCCGAGATGGCGTAGACGGCGATCTTCACGCGGGCCGTGTTGATGCCGGTGGCGTTGGCCGCCTCGCGGGAGCCGCCGGTGGCCAGCACGTGCGTGCCGAACCGGGTCCAGAACAGCAGGCCGTGCGCGATCAGGGCGACCACGGCGGCGATGATCACGGTCCAGCCGAAGATGCCGATCCCACCGGTGGAGAGCTTGAGCAGGAACGTGTCGATGATGGTGACCGGTTTGCCGTCGGCCAGGATCAGGGCGGCGCCGGAGGCCGCGGAGAGCATGCCGAGAGTGACGATGAAGTCGGTGATCCGGCCGCGGGCGATGACGAAACCGTTGACGAATCCGGTGGCGGCGCCGACCGCGACGGCCAGCAGGGCCGACCAGAGCAGGCCGGCGCCGTGGGAGTAGGCCTGGCCGAAGGCGACCGCGCCGAGGGTCATCATCGAGGCCACCGAGAGGTCGATGCCGCCGGTGGCGACCACGAACGTCTGGCCCACGGCCAGGATGATCAGGATGGCCGCGGCGACCAGCATCGAGGAGATGTTGCCGCTGCTCAGGAACGTCGGGTTGAGGATCTGGAAGACGATGACGAGCAGGACGAGCCCGACGGCGGCGGCCCATTCGGCCCAGAAGCTCACGTCCTTGAGCCGGTTCGTCCAGGTGCGGGTGCGGTGTTCGGCGACGGCAGCAGTGGTCATGACTACTGCCCCAGCAGGGTCTTGAACGGGTCGTCGTAGGTGCCGAACGGCTTCGGCGTCGCCGCCAGAGCCTGGTCGGCGTTGTCCTTGGTGACCACCTCGACCGGCGCTTCGACATCGGCCGGGAGAGTCGCGCCCTTGGCCGCGGCCTGGCACGCCTCCATACCCATCAGACCGATCGCGTACGGATACTGGGCGATCACCGCGTCGACCTCGCCGTTCTTGACGGCGGTGAGCGCGTCCTTGATCCCGTCCACGCTGATGATCTTGATCTGGCCGGCCTTGCCCGCCGTCGCGACCGCGCGGGCCACGCCCAGGCCCATGTCGTCGTTGGCGACGAAGAAGCCCTTCAGGTCCGGCTGGGCCCGCATCACGTTGCCGGCCTGAGTCAGCGCCTCCTGGCGCTCCCAGTTCGCGGCCACGGTCTGGACCAGGTCGAGCTTGCCGGAGACGGCCTGGCTGAACCCGTCGATGCGCTGGCCGCTGGTCACGTCCCCGGCGATGCCGCCGATCGCCGCGACCTTGCCGCCACCGGGCAGCAGGGTGAGCATCTGCTCGCCGGCCTTCTGCCCGGCCGCGGTGTTGTTGGTGCCGATGTAGGTGGCCGGGGTGGCGTTGGCGGCCTTGGCCGCGGCCGCCTCGACCGGGCTGTCGATGTTGACGATCGTCTTCTTCCTGGCCGCGAGCTGGGCGATGCCCTGGATCAGGTTGGTGCCGGAGATCGGGTTGACCACGTAGCAGGAGTAGTCCTGCCCGGCCAGCCCGGTGAGCTTGTCGGCCTGCCCGGTGGTGTCGGTGATCGAGGTGGCCGCCTGCACGGTCACGTCGGTGCCGGAGGCCGACGCCTGCTCCTTGATGCCCTGCTCCATGGACTGGAAGAACGGGTTGTCCAGCCCCTTGATGACCGCGGCGACCTTGGTCGTCCCGCCCGTGGTTGCGCTGGTGGTGCCGCCGCTTCCGCAGGCGGCGACGAGGAGGAGCGCGGTCGCGGAGACGGCCGCGGCGACGCCCCGATGGATCGGGATGCCAGACATGGGGGTCCTTCCGTATGGGGGCGGTTACGTGTCGTCGATGTTTCGAGTGATTAGATTCCGAGTTATGACTTCTGTCAAGCAAAAGATGGCGTACTTACGTATCGCGAACGTCAGTAGTACGATGCGGCGATGTCGATAAGCGCGTCATCGATGGCCCCCGCGACCGGTCTCGGCGAGGTCCTCCAGCTGTTCCGGGGCCGGCCGAGCCTCACCCGCGCCGACGTCATGCAGCTCACCGGCCTGTCCCGGTCGACCGTCAACCAGCGCCTGGACGCGCTGCTCAGCGCCGCCCTGGTCGTCCCCAGCGGCGAGGGCGCGCCGACCGGTGGGCGCCCGGCCAGCCGGTTCACGTTCCACCACGACCGCGGGGTGCTGCTGGTCGCCGACATCGGCGCCACCGGCATGCGTGTCGCCCTGTGCGACCTGCGCGGCGAGGTGCGGGCCGAGAGTGCCCGGACCATCGACGTCGCCGACGGACCCGAGCCGGTGCTCGGCGCGGCCGACGAGATGTTCCGGGAACTGCTGACCGGTGCCGGGCGTGCCGCCGAGGAGGTGCTCGGCATCGGCATCGACGTGCCCGGGCCGGTCGACTTCGGCAGCGGCCAGGTCGTCAGCCCGCCGATAATGAGCGGCTGGGACCGGTACGACATCCCGAGCTGGTTCGCCGGGCGGTACTCGTGCGCCGTGCTGGTCGAGAAGGACGTCAACGCCATGGCCATCGGGGAGCAGCGCAGCGTCTACCCCGACGTGCGGCAACTACTGATGATCAAGGCGGGGACGGGCATCGGCGCCGGCATGATCCTCGGCGGCGAGATCTACCGCGGGGCCGACGGCGCGGCCGGCGACATCGGACACATCCAGGTGACGGTCGAGGACGCCGGGGCCGAACCGGTCTGCCGCTGCGGGAACGTGGGCTGCGTGGAGGCGTACGCGGGCGGTTGGGCCCTTGTCCGTGATCTTCGCGAAGCCGGCAAACAGGTCTCCACCGTGGACGACGCGGTCGCCCTGGTCCGCACCGGCGACCTGGTCGCGGTCCGTCTGGCCCGCCGCGCCGGCCGCATCATCGGGCACGCCATCGCCGATGCGGTCAGCCTGATCAACCCGCGCGTCGTCGTCCTCGGCGGCCAGCTCGCCGGCATCGAGGAACAGCTGTTCGCCGGCATCCGCGAGATGGTCTACCGCCGCTCGCTGCCCCTGGCCACCCGCCGCCTGGAGATCGTCGCGACCCGGCTCGACAACCGCTCCGGCCTGATCGGCCTGGCCCTGCTGGTCGCCGACACCATCTTCGCCCCGGACCGCGTCGAAGCCCTGGCCGCCCACGGCTGACCCGGCCGATTCTCTAGGATCTTCTGCGCGGTCACGTCCGGCCGGTGCGACCTTGATGGAGGACGCCAGTGAGCGGTCAGCGCGGAGGGGTCGCCAACGAGGCGGGCAGCGCCCACCGGCGCGGCGTCGCGGTCTTCCTCGCCGCCTACGGGCTGGCCGGCCGCAGCGTTCCCAGGTCGATCGGATCGTTCGTGCCGGTGTCGCTGGCCTTCGAGACCGACCATGAGACCGATGATCTCGCCTGCCGCGACGCGCTCGGCCGGGCCATGTACATCTCGGCCAAACGGGCCTGCGGCAACGATCAGGAGAGCCTGGGCGGCACCGTCGACCAGTGGGTGGCGCAGGCCGGCTCGCTCGGCCCCGGCGACATGCTCGTGCTGGCCGCGGCCGAGCTCAAAGGCGACATCAAGGCACTTCCGGCCGCCCTGGCCCGGCGCCGGGAGGCCCCCGGAACCCCGATGGAGGCGGCCGAGAAGAGGGCATTGACCGCGCTCGTCAGCAAGATCAACGCCGCGACCTCCGATCGGGCCGTCGCCGAGCGGGTGCTCGATGCCGCGGTCGTACTGACCGTCGACGCCGTCCGATCCGGCGATCCGGGCTTCGAGCTGGCGGCCGCTCTCCTCGAGAACACCCTGGTGCCGGCCGGGGACGGGCCCGCCGCCGTGCGCGCCCTGTCCGAGGCGTTCCACACCCAGGCGGCCAACGCCTACGCCAGCACCCTGGACGACTGGGTCCGTCTCATCGGCGCGACCATCACGGTCTACGCCGACGGGCAAGGATCACCCGGGGCCACCGCTCGCGCCTGTCAGATCGCCGTCGACAGCTATCGCCGACGTCTCGCCACCGAAGCCGGCCGGGTCGACCTGGCGTTGCTCGCCGACGATCTGCCCCCGCTTGTCGTCGCCGACCTCGCTGCGGGGCTTCAGGTCACCGTCATCGACGACGACGGCCACCCGCACGTCGAAAAGAGTCTTCTCGCGGTCGCCCGGCGATGGCCGCGCCTGACCCTGACCGGGCTGCCGGGCATGGGTAAGAGCACCGCCCTGCGGCAGCTGGCGGCCACCTGGGCGGACGACCCCCGCGCGCCGTTGCCGATCCTGGTCCGGCTTCCGTCCCTCGTCGATCGCTGCCACCACGCCGGCGATGTCACTCTCACCCGGCTGTGCGAGATCGCCGGCGGCACTGTTCCGGCCGGACAACGCTTCGATCTGCTGACCGCGCTGGAGTATCACTGCCGGCAGGGGCATGTCGTGCTGCTTCTCGACGGCCTCGACGAGTGCGGTGCCCGCAAGGCGGTGATCAGCGATGGTCTCCACGCCCTGATCGAAGGCCTGCCACCCGAGGCCGGCGTGCTGCTCACCACCCGCCGCAGCGGGATCAGCGCCGCCCGCAAACTCCGCCTGCCCGAGGCCGACCTGGATACCCCGGGCAACCTCGGCGAGATCTGCCACGCGCTGCTGGAGCACATCGCCGAGGCCCGCCGAGTCCCGGCCGCGCAGCGCGACCGGTGGACGGCGACCCGGCGCGCCTGGCTCGCCGCCACCCGCCGCGATCACCGGGACATCGCCGACGTGCCGCTGCTGGCCACCCTGATGACCCTGGTCGCGGCCGACTCCACCGACGCGCCACCGGACCGCGGCCCGGCCCGGATCCTGCGAACCGCCGTCGAACACAGTGTTCTGCGCTGGGAGGAGCATCGCCGGACCGTGATCGGCAGCCGATCGGGCGAGCCGTCGCCGGCCCAGCTGATCGACGGATTCGTGGCCCTCGGCCGCCGTCTCGCCGTCGCCGCGACGACCACCCGGGCCGAGGCCGTCGCCGCGGTGGCCGACATGCTCGCCAACCGGTGGGGTATCACCGGCCGCGGCCAGGCGGCCGAACTGACCGATCATGTGCTGAACTTCTGGGACCACCACGTCGGTGTCTTCGTCCGATCCGGCGACGGCATCATCGTTCCCCGCAGCCGCGTGTTCGTCGAACTCGCCGCCGGCATGGCCGTCTCCGCCCTGCCGGACGAAGCCCTGGCCAACTGGGTCATCGTCGCGCTGGCCGACGCCGACCAGGAAGCCGCTCTCCAGTTCGCCGGACAACTCGACCCCCGGATACCCGACCTGCTCCTCGGCGAGAGCACCGGAGCCGCCCCGGCAACCCGGGCGCTGGTCACCGAGCAGCTGTTCGGGCTCGGCACCCCCGCCGGTGACCACCAGCTCTCGGCACTGATCGACCTGCTGATCTCCGCCGTCGACCGCGGGAACACCGGGATCGCCGACAGCGGGGCGGTGCGCTGGCTTCTCCTGTCGAAACTGGCCGGGCTGAAGCTGCCGGCCGGGCCGCTGCGGGACCGGCGCCGGCAACTGCTGAGCCGGTTCGGTGATCCCGTCGAGCAGCTGCACCTGATCGCCTGCGCGATGCTCGCCGACGCGAATGTCGATCAGCGGCTACTGGACGGCAGCGAGGTCGGGCCGGTGCGGACCCTGCTCACCCTCTCGGCACCTCAGCCGGACGAGCCGGTCATCAGGCGCGTGCTCCTGGACCGGCGGGACATCGTCGTCGAGGTTGTCCGGCACATCGAGGTGCTCGGCGCCGACATGGTGGTGCCTATTCACGAGATCGCCCGGCTCGGACGTAGCCGCGCCCTCCTCGCGGTCGAGGATGCGCTGGTCGCCAACGGCCATGAGGTGCCGCCGGTCCAGTTTCACGGTTTGCGGGCCGTTCTATTTCCGCTGTTCGACCCTCCTTTCCGCTCCATGACCGACCTCGACGTTGCGCTGATGCAGTCGATCGTGGCACTGTCCGATGACCCCGCTCCGTTGTCCGCGTTCGACCGCTGGCGCCTGCCGGCACTCAACGCGCTCATCGACCTGATCGGGGTCCGGGAGGCCGCCATCGGTGACTTCGCCGGCGCCCTGGAAAATCCGGCCTTCACGGCCTGGCTGCGCGCCGCCGTCGCAGCAGCGGACATCGATCCGGACGTCGTCGCCGCCGAGGCGGCTGCTGCTCTCGACGACCACGACCAGGGCGACGACATCCGTGATTTCATCGGCGTCGTAACGCCACGCTCTCCACGGCGATTCGACGTGGCTCGTCTCGACGAACCGGACCGGGCGAGCCTGGTGCGGGCCGTGGCGACCGCGCCGCCCTGGATCGCCGGCCTGGCCCGCGACATCCTGGCCGGCCGTCACGAGCCTGGCCGGCCGTTCGAGGGTGACCGTCCTGGGCACACCACCAGCGAAGGAGGTGGGCACGGTGACCACAAGCGAGTCGAACGCGACGACGGACCTGGTGAGTCAGGCCGCCGCGCAGATCTCCACGCTGGTTCGTGACGAGTTGGCGCCGGCCAAGGCCGAGCTGGCCGAGAAGGGCGAACGGGCCGGTGTCGGCGGCGGGCTGTTCAGTGGGGCCGGCTCGCGCGATACGTGTCACGGCTCGCCGTCGAGGGGCAGCGTGGTGGATGGTGCCGGTTCGTCGCGGATCTCGGCGCGCATCACCCAACGCCACTTCGCGATCTTCCGTACGCGGGTGAAGCCGTGCCGGGCGTACAACTCCTCCGGGCCGGTGTGCAGGTAGGCGCCGCGCTGCGGGGGCCGCTCCTCGGTCTGCTCCGGGTACGCCTCGACGGTTCCGCCGCCGGCCTTTCTGATCTCGTCGAGTGCGGCCGCCACGGCCACGGTGGCGATACCTTGGCCGCGGTCCTTCGAGTTGGTGAAGATGCACCCGATCCGCCAGTCCGGTGCCGGGTCGGCCGCCTGGTCGTACGTCCGCCGGTTCTTGATCGTGGGAAGTTCTTCGGGCGAGCCGAACTGGCACCATCCCACGCAGCGATCGCCGTCGAAGACCAGCACCTGGTGAACCGTGCCGCGGGTGACATGCCGCTGCTTGGCCTCGCGTTTGGCGACGCCCGGCTCCGGCGGGTGGAAACCCATGCACCAGCAGCCACCCCAGACTCCGTTGTTGGCCTCGACCAGCCCGGCGAAGTCGTCCCAGGTGTCGGCCGTGAGCAGCCGCGTCGTCAGTGTCATGCGTCCATTGTCGTGGCCGTCGATGGCGTTCCCGCTGTCCGAGCTGTCGACGTTTGTCCACCTGCAACAATCGCGGCGTGCGGGCGGTCCGGTGCCGGAGGTGCGCCGGACCGCCGTACTCGAATCCGTTTATTGGTTGTTGTTCGGTGTTTGCGCTGGCCAGCGGTGGGAATCGCCGGAAGCTGACCGGCTCGGATCGCTACTCTCGGGCTGAGACGTTGAGGGGGGCGTTGTGCCGAGGCCGGTGGCGAGCACGCTCCGACGTCAGTTCGCCTGGCTGCTGCTCGTCCTGCTCGTCGCGGGCGGGCTGCAACTGGTGGCCGGGCAGGAGACGATGTCGAGGTATCAGGGCGAGTTCACCCGGATCCGGGTCGCCGAGCTGGCCAACCAGCAGGTGCTGCAGATGCTCACCGATGCCGAGACCGGGGTTCGTGGCTATCAGCTGACCCGCGATTCCCGATTCCTGGAACCGTATCGCAGCGGCGTGGCCGGACTGCCCTCCGCGCAGCAGGACGCCGCGGCCGCGGCGCGCGGTGACACCCGGCGGTTGCTGGCCGATCAGCAGGTGGCGGCGCAGGCCTGGCTGTCTGGTTATGCCCAGCAGATCGTCGACTCGGTGCCCGACGGCCGGGACGCCGCCGCGGCCGTGGGCAAGAAACTGTTCGACTCGGTGCGGGAGGCCAACGCGGCCGTCGCCGACGCGCTGCAGGCCGACGAGCGGCGGGCGGCGGCCCACTTCCGCGAGCTGGCCTGGTGGTATCAGGCCGGGATCGGGGTGCTGAGCCTGCTCGCGGTCGGGCTGGCGCTGCTCACCGCCGTGCGGACCAGCCGGCTGCTGCTGGTGCCGCTGCGGGTCATGGGCGGCGTGCTGCAGCGGCTGGCCGGCGGTGACCGGGCGGCCCGGGCGCCGTCCGTCGGCCCGGCCGAGGTCCGGCAGTTCACCGACACACTCAACGGGGCCCTCGACGCGGCCGACCGGGCCGAGGCCGACCTGGCCCGGCGGCGCGACTACGTCGAGCAGGTGCTCGACACGCTGGGGATCGCGGTGGTCAGCTGCGACGCCGACGGGGTGCTGGTCTTCCGGAACCGGGTCGCTCGGGACGCGTCCGCCGCCGGGACACCCCGGCACGTCGACGACCTGGCCGGACTGCACGAGGGCGACCCGCGGCACCCGCTCGCCCGGGCCCTGGCCGGCGAGGTGTTCACCCACCGGGAGATGACCCTGCACCGGCCCGAACGCTGCGGGCGGGCGGTGATGGTCGACGCCTGCCCGCTGGTCGGCGCCGACGGCACCACCATCGGGGCGGTCGCCTCCGGGTACGACGTGACCGTCCTGCGGGAGCGGGAAGCCGAACTCGCCACCTTCGCCGGGGTGGTCGCCCACGACCTGAAAGCGCCGCTGGCCGGGGTCCGCGGCTACGCCGGACTGCTCGCCGAGGAGTTCGCGCCCGGCGAGGAACCGGACCTCGACGAGGTACGGACGCTGTGCCGGCGGATCGAACGCAGCATCGACCGGATGGGTCAGCTGATCGACGACCTGCTGGCCTACGCCACCGCCCGGGACAAACCGCTGCACCCGGAGGCGATCGACCTGAACACGATGGTCGCCCAGATCAGCGGCGACCGTGTCGCCGTGGCCCCGCTGCGGCCGGTGATCGAGATCGACCCGATGCCGACCGTGTACGCCGACCCGGTCATGATCCGCCAGCTGCTGGACAACCTCATCGGCAACGCGATCAAGTACACCGGGCCGGGGGCACCGGCCCGCGTCCACGTGTGGGCGGTCACCGACGGCGAGGTGCTGCGGCTGCACGTCGACGACCGGGGCATCGGCATCCCGGCCGATCAGCAGGCCGACGTGTTCACCGCGTTCCACCGCGCGCACGCCGGGCAGTCCTTCGCCGGGACCGGGCTGGGCCTGGCCATCTGCGAACGCGTCGTCACCCGCCACCACGGGACGATCGCGGCCCGCAGCAACCCGGCCGGCAGCGGCACCCGCATCGTGGTCACCCTGCCCAGCCGGCCACCGGCCACCGGCGCCGACACGTCACTGTTCGCGCCGTCGGCCTTCGCCACGTCCACGAACTGACCCCGGCACGGCGGCGGTCCACACCGGGAACGGTGGT
Organism: Actinoplanes sp. HUAS TT8; assembly: GCF_051380535.1. Lineage (NCBI taxonomy): Bacteria > Bacillati > Actinomycetota > Actinomycetes > Micromonosporales > Micromonosporaceae > Actinoplanes > Actinoplanes sp. HUAS TT8. The sequence continues at coordinate 2,363,750 of NZ_CP195646.1, forward strand.
GGCGGCTCGCTCCCGAATCCGTAGCGGCCCGGGAAGGGCAACCGGCCGCCGAAATCGGGATGACAGCTCTCGCCGGGCTCCATAGCGTAGCGATCATGACAGTCGATTCGCAGAATCTCGTGTGGCGCCCGATGGCCGTGTCCGACGCCGCGGCGATGGCCGACCTTCTGAACGCGATCGACGCGGAGGACCACGTCTGGGGGCAGTACACCGTGCAGGACGCGGCCGAGGAGCTGGACTCGCCGGTCGACGACCTCCCGACGTCCACTCTGGCGGTGTTCGACGGCGCGACGATGCTCGGCTTCTCGGCGGTCCACTACAAGCCGGCCGCCGAGGTCGTCCACCGGGTGCATGCGGCCGGCGCCGTCCGTCCCACCCATCGTCGCCAGGGGCTCGGGACGAAGCTCATGCGCCACGGGCTGGCGACCGCCGAGGCGCTGCACGCACTTCATCACCCCACGCTCGAACTGGTCGTCGAATCCGTCTACGGCGAGCATGTCCACGGGGCCGTCGCCCTGTACCGTGCGGCCGGCATGACGGCGACGAAGTGGAGCCGGCACCTGAGGCATCCGCTCGGCACCGTTGTTCCGGACGTCCCGGTCCCCGCCGGCCTGCGGATCGAGGGCTACACGGCCGAGACCGACGAGGAGTTCCGCGCGGTCCGCAACGAGGCCGCCCAGGACGTGGGCGGGTCGCCGCTCAGCGCCGAGCAGTGGAAGGTCTGGGCCGTGAACGCGAACTTCCGGCCCGAGACAAGTTTTCTGCTCCGTGACGTCGAGTCCGGGACGGCCGCCGGCGTCCTGCTGGTCGTCTCGTGGGAGGCGGAGACGGCGGCGACCGGCATCCGCGACGCCTACTTCCGGGTCGTCGCCACGCGGCCCGCGTACCAGGAGCGCGGCGTGGCCGAAGCCCTGATCTCCCACACGCTTCGGGCCGCGCAGGACCAGGGCTACGGGCGGGCCAGCGTCCGGGTCGACGCCGATGGTTCGAGCAAGGAGCTCGGCGTCTACGAGCGGGCCGGGTTCGTCGCCCAGGACACCCAGGTCCACTATTCCATCGCACTCTGACGCGCTCCACCCGCAGGCGGCAAACCGCAAGGTCCCGGCACCTACCAGGATGAGACGGGCGGGGAGTCGGCGAACGTGCTCCCCGGCGTCACCGGCAGTTAAGGTTCGGCTCTTCTCACGGGGACACCGGCCGGACGAGACTGCGAGGGAGTTCTGTCCATTCTGGAGGTCGGTGTGCACATGAGACGGTCTGCTCTCGGGGCCTTGACGTTGTCGCTCGTCGTTCTCGGGCTTCAGGCGCCCGCGGCCGCCAACCCGGCCGGTACGGCCATCGTGATCAGTGAGGTCTACGTCAACGGTGGCTCGGCCGGGGCCAGCTTCGCCAACAAGTTCGTCGAGCTCTACAACCCGACGGCGGGCGCGGTCACGCTGGCCGGGACCACGCTGCAGTACCGGGCCGCGACCAGCACCGTCACCCCGAGCGGGTCGCAGGTGTTCGCGCTGTCCGGGACGGTTGCCGCGCACGGGCACTTCCTCGTGCAGCTGCCGGGTAACGGCGCCGCGAATCCGGGGGCCGCGCTGCCGGCACCGGACCTGAGCACCGGCACCAGCGTCAACCCGGGTGCCGCCGGGGGCACCCTCTACCTGGCCGCCAGCGCGACCGGGGTGCTGCCGACCGATGCCGCGGTGGTCGACAAGGTGGGCTGGGGGACCAGCAACTCGCCCGAGGGGACCGCGCCGACCGGGAACTCGGTGGTGCTCAGCTACCAGCGGGCCGCGTCCGGCGCCGACACCGACGACAACGCGGCCGACTTCACGGTTGCCGCGCCGGCGCCGCAGAACTCGTCCGACGGCGGCACCACCACGCCGCTGGCGGTGACCGGGCCGGGCACGCAGAGCGCGACGGCCGGGACCGCGATCACGCCGTTGACGCTGGTCGCGAAGGGCGGCTCGTCGCCGTACGTCTGGACGGCTCTTGATCTGCCCTCGGGTCTGACGATCTCGGACTCGGGCGTGGTGTCGGGGACGCCGGCGACCGCCGGCACGTCGACCGTGACGGTCACCGTCACCGATGCGGGCGGCGCGACCGCCTCGACGACCTTCAGCTTCGTGGTCACCGCGCCCGCGCCGGCGCTGACCATCGCCGAGATTCAAGGCATCAACACCGACATTTCCCCGTACGCGGGTCAGACCGTCACCACCCAGGGCGTCGTGACGGCCGCCTACCCGACCGGCGGGTTCAACGGTTTCTTCGTGGAGACCGGCGGCGCCGACACCACGCCGGGCGCCTCGGACGGCGTGTTCGTGTTCGGCTCGCAGTCGGCCGCGCAGGTCAGCGTCGGCGACTCGGTGCGCGTCACCGGCAAGGTGGCCGAGTTCCAGGGCGAGACCGAGATCACCGTCCCGTCCGTGACGAAGCTGGCCACTGCCCTCGAACCGGTCCAGGCGCGCATCCTGCCCTGGTCCGACCTGACGACCGACGCGCAGAAGGAGGCGCACGAGGGCGAACTGGTCACCCCGCAGGGCGCGTTCACCGTCTCCGACAACTACGACACCAACTGGTACGGCTCGTTCACCCTGGCCGCCGGGGACAAGCCGCTGCGCCAGCCGACCGACGCCGGGCGTCCCGGCAGCGCGCAGGCGCAGGCCGTGACCGCCGACAACGCCGCCCGCACGATCACCCTGGACGACGGCGCGAGCGTCAACTACAGCTCGGCCGCCAACACCGGCACCCCACTGCCCTGGCTCACCCCGGACCACCCGGTCACGGTCGGCGCCAAGGTCAGCTTCCACCAGCCGGTGGTGCTGGAGTACCGGTTCTCGCTGTGGAACTTCCAGCCGACCGCGCCGGTGACCGGTGACGGCGCCGCCGTGGCGACCTTCTCCGACCTGCGCACCGGCAACCAGAAGCCGGCCGCCGTCGGTGGTGGCGCCCGCCTGGCCACGTTCAACGTGGAGAACTATTTCCCGATGACCGGCGAACGTTACGTCGCCGCCGGCCTGGGCACCTGCACCTACTACAACGACCGGGCGGGCCACCCGATCGCGGTCAACACGTGCACCGGCAGCGGCCCGCGCGGCGCGGCCGACGCGGCCAGCTTCGCCCGGCAGCAGGCCAAGATCGTCACCGGGATCAACCGGCTCGGCGCGAGCATCGTCTCCCTGGAGGAGATCGAGAACTCGGTGAAGTTCGGCGAACCGCGCGACACCGCCCTGGCCGGCCTGGTCGACGCGCTCAACACGGCCGCCGGTTCGGCCGTCTGGTCGTACGTGCCGTCCCCGGCCGCCGACCAGCTCCCGCCGGTCACCCAGCAGGACGTCATCCGGACCGCCTTCATCTACAAGAAGGCCGAGGTCGCCACCGTCGGCGCGTCGGTCGTGCTGACCGGGCTGTCCGACCCGGGCGAGCCGTTCTCGATCGCCCGGCAGCCGCTCGCGCAGGGCTTCAAGAAGGCCGGCGCCGGCGACACCGACGTGTTCCTGGTCGTCGCCAACCACTGGAAGTCCAAGGGCAGCGGCACCCCGCTCTACCCCGGCGACGTCGAGGACACCTCGTCACCGTCGGTCGACCAGGGCGCCTACAACGAGACCCGGGCCCACGAGGCCGAAGCGGTGGTCACCTTCGCCGCGGAACGGGCCGACGTGCTGCGCACCGACCGGATCTTCCTGCTCGGCGACTTCAACGCGTACACCCACGAGGACCCGATGGAGAAGCTGTACGCGGCCGGATACACCGACCTCGGCAGCACCTACGACCCGGACGAGCAGACCTACTCGTACAACGGGCTGGAAGGCTCGCTCGACCACATCCTGGCCAGCCCGGCCGCGAAAGCCCTGGTCACCGGCGCCGACGTGTGGCAGATCAACGCGCAGGAGGCGATCGCGTACGCGTACAGCCGCTACAACTACAACGCGACGCAACTCTTCGACGCCACCGACCCGTTCGCCGCGTCCGACCACGACCCGGTCCTGGCCGGACTGACCCTGCCGGCCACCCCGGCGTTCGACCCGAAGAAGATCTACAACACCGGTGACCTGGTCAGCTACGACGGCGCGACGTGGCGGGCGCTGTGGTGGACGGCGATCATCGCGCCCGGTTCGCCGTACGGGGCGTGGGAGGAGATCGCGGTCACCTCCGACGGCACCCCGTTGTGGACCTCGTCCCGCATCTTCGTGGCCGGCGACACGGTGGTCTACCAGGGCAAGAAGTATGTGGCCCAGTGGTGGACCCGCAACCAGCCCCCGACCGGCCAGCCCTGGGGCCCCTGGAAACTCGCCGCCTGAGGTGACGGGCTCCGGAGGTCACGCCCGCCGCGTGACCTCCGGAGCGCTTTTCTTTCCCGTCCGGTTCCGGCTCCGCGACCACCGGGCCGGTTAGACCTGGCGCAGCACCGAGACGACCTTGCCCAGGATGACCGCGTCGTCGCCCGGGATCGGCTGGTAGGCCGGGTTGCGCGGCTCCAGGAGCACGTGCCCGCCGCGCCGCCGGAACACCTTCACCGTCGCCTCCTCGTCGATCATCGCGGCCACGATGTCGCCGTTCCAGGCTTCGGACTGCTGGCGGACCACGACGATGTCGCCGTCGCAGATCGCGGCGTCGATCATCGAGTCGCCGCGGACGCGCAGGCTGAACAGGGTGCCCCGGCCGACCAGGTCGCGGGGCAGGTTCAGCATCTCCTCGGCTGTTTCGGCGGCCAGGATCGGGGTGCCGGCCGCGATGGTGCCGACCAGGGGCACGCCGACGGTGTCGGCCGGTGGCCGGGTCTCGCCGGCCGGTTCGAGGAACATCCGGATGTCGATGGGCCGGGCGACGGTCCGGCCGCGGCGCAGGTAGCCGTGGTCTTCGAGGGTGCGCAGGTGACGGTTGACCGAGGACGCGGACAGGCCGAGGGCGTCGGCGATCTCGCGGGCCGAGGGCGCGTACCCGTATTTCACCGCCGCGTCCCGGATCACGGTGAGGATCCGGCGCAGGCGTTCGGGCAGGACGGACGTGTCGAATTCTTCCTCGGGTAGCACCCGAAGATCTTGCCTCATGACAAATGTGAACCTGCCCCCGCCTCGCCGTGGCCGGGGCGCGGAAAATGTCGGTTCGGGATCCGACCCGCCCGGCGAGACGCGAAGATGGTGGTCGTGCCGTTTTCACGCTGGTTCGCCGACCGCGGAGTACGCACGAAGGTGCACCTCGCCGTCGCAGTGGTCGCCCTGGTCGCCTGCGCCGTCGGGCTGGAGGCTCTGCTCCGGCTGAGTGACGCCAACGGCCGGATGAACGCGATCACCGAGCAGACCGTCCCCCGGCTGAAGGCGATCGCCGATGTCCGGGGCGCGCAGGCCGAGATGAACGATGCCGCCGCGGAGCTGCTGGCCGGCACGATGACCAAGGTGCCGACGCTTGTCACGTCGGCCAAGACGCTGTTCGCCACCGGTGAGTCGGACATGACGGCCGCGATGGCGTCGCTCGACCAGAACGTCAGCTCGGCCGCCGACCGGAAGCTGTACCAGGACCTGTACGCGAACTGGCAGGTCTACGACAGCAGTTCCCGGTCGAACCAGTTCGGCCTGGACGCCCTCGACGGCGTCACCGCGGTCACCGCCGACAAGCTCACCCCCATCGTGTCGGACATGAACACGCAGATCAAACAACTGGCCACGAACGCCGACGCCGAGGCGGCGGCGGCCACCGCGGCCGGGCGGTCCGAGTACCGGACGGGCATGCTGCTGATCGGCGCGATGCTGCTGGTGGGGCTGCTGTGCGGGGTGGCGATCGCCGAGGTGGTGGCCCGCGCGATCCGGCGGTCGGTCCGGGCCGTCGGCGACGCACTCCAGGCCATGGCCGGCGGAAATCTTCGCAGTACGGTCGTAGTCAGTTCCCGCGACGAGCTCGGGGTCATGTCCGGCGACCTCAATCAGGCCGTGGCCGGTGTCCGTGAGGCGGTCGTCGCGATGGCGGCCAGCGCCGACACCCTGGCCGACCAGGCCGCCCAGCTCTCGGCGAGCAGCCACGAGATCCTCGACCGGGCCGAGCGGACCAGCGACCAGGCCCGGGGTGCGGCGGCCACGGCCGATCTGGTCTCCACGAATGTCGGCGCGGTGGCCGCGGCCTCGCACCAGATGAGCGGCGCGATCGAGGAGATTGCCCGCAACGCCAGCGACGGTGCCACGGTGGCCGGTCAGGCCACCGAGCGGGCGATCGCCACCAACCGGGTGATCAGCAAGCTCGGTGAGTCGTCGGCCGAGATCGGCGAGGTGATCAAGACGATCACGTCGATCGCCGAGCAGACAAACCTGCTGGCGTTGAACGCGACGATCGAGGCGGCCCGGGCGGGGGAGACCGGCAAGGGGTTCGCGGTGGTGGCCGGCGAGGTCAAGGATCTGGCCCAGGAGACGGCCCGGGCGACCGAGGAGATCTCCGAGCGGGTGCGGGCCATCCAGAGCGACACCCAGGGCGCGGTCGCGGCGATCGGGGAGATCACCGAGATCATCCAGAAGATCAACGAGTACCAGGGGTCGATCGCGGCCGCGGTCGACGAGCAGACCGCCACCGCGAACGAGATGAACCGCAGCGTGTCCGAGGCGGCCGGCGGGAGCAGCGACATCGCGACGAACATCGCGCAGGCGGCGACCGCGGCCGAGCAGACGGCGGCCGAGGTCGCCAACAACCGGCAGGCGGCGGCCGGTCTGGCCCAGATCTCGGCCGATTTCCGCGAGCTGGTCGCCCGCTTCCAGTACTGAACGCCGCTTCCGGTACCGAGCGGTCAGGTCAGCAGCCGCGCGGCCCGCCCGGCGGCCCGGCTGATCCGCACCAGCTCCTCCCGGGCGGCGTCGATCTCCGTGCGTCCGGGTGTGTCCCCGCCCAGGCTGGTCCGGACCACTTCGATGTGGCGGCCGATCGCCGCCAGGATGCCGTCGACGTCATCGGCGAGCGCCGATTCATTTTTCAGAACCGGCGATTTCCGTACGGAGGGAACCCCGTCCTCGCACGAGAGCACCTCGGCCAGCAGTTGGGCCACGTCGTCCACGCACCGCAGTTGCCGGGTCGTCCACTGCTGGGGCTGCCGGGCCGCGACCGCGAGAACGGCCACGACCTGCCCGTCCTCGTCGTCGCGGACCGGGAACCCGGCGTACGCCTTGATGTCCTGGCTGCGGACGAGGTCCCGCTCGGCCCAGGCGGGCACCCCGGCGACGTTGCTGATGATCAGCGGCAGCCCGGTCTCGACGATCTCTCCGGCCAGCGACTCGTCCAGGGACAGCCGCTCGCCGGCGGCCAGGGGGTCGGCGCCCAGGCAGGCGAGCACCATGAGACCACCACCGACCACCAGGTAGGCGATCGCCAGGGGCGACTCGGTGCTGTCGGCGACCACCTGGACGAGCCGGGCGATCGCCGGTTGGCAACCGACGCCGAAGAACGAGGCGGGTCGCCGATCGGTATCAGTTCTGCTGTCCGTTGCCATGGCCGCGGCTTCCATAAGTAGGTGTCAACGCTTCGGTTTACACCGTCCCGGAGCCGCCGGTGGGCCGAATCGCGAAACACATGACAAAAGTTGACGCTACAACCTTTGCCCTTCTACTGTCTGAGGCGGCAATATTTGATGCGTCAAGGAAGGTGTCGTTCATGCCGATCATCGACGCACCGGTGGTCGCCACCGAGGGCTCGGACGATCCGTCGGCGCCGCTGGTGGTGCTGCTGCACGGCCGCGGCTCCCACGAACGGGAGATCCTCGGCCTGGCCGGTCATCTCCCGCCCGGTCCGGCCTACGCGGCCGTGCGCGCCCCGATCGCCGAGGGCGGCGGCTACGCCTGGTTCGCCAACCGCGGCATCGGCCGCCCGCTCCCGGAGTCGCTGCGCGTGACCATGGACTGGTTCCGCGCCTGGCTCGACGGTGTCGCGCCGGCCGGACGCCCGGTCGTGCTGATCGGCTTCAGCGGGGGAGCGGCGTTCGCCGGCGGCCTGCTGCTCGACGACCCGGCCCGCTACGCCGGTGTCGCGATCCTCTACGGCACCCTGCCGTTCGACGCGGGCGTGCCCACCACCGCGGGTCACCTCGACCGGGTTCCGGTCTTCGTGGCGCAGGGCGAGCACGACACCGTCATCCCGCGTGAGCTGCTCGACCGCACGTGGGAGTACGTGATCGGCGAGTCCGGGGCGTCGGCCACCGCGCGCCGCGACCCGGTCGGGCACGGCCTCGCCGCGCCCGCGCTGAAGGCTCTGGCCGGGTGGCTGGACGAGCGTCTGGCGCTTCCGCACGACGGGCATAACGAGGCGCCCTCACTTGTTTGACATGTCAATCACTGGAGGGTGACAACCATGACCGATCTCGTACTGGGCCTCGACACCTTCGGCGACGTGCCGCAGGACGACGCCGGTGAACCGATCACGCAGGCCGCCGCGATCCGGCAGGTCGTCGAGGAGGCGGTGCTGGCCGACGAGCTCGGCGTCGACGTGATCGCGCTCGGCGAGCACCACCGCCCGGAATACTCGATCTCCACCCCGGAGACCGTGCTGGCCGGCATCGCCGCCCGCACCTCGCGGATCCGGCTGGCCTCGGGCGTGACCGTGCTCAGCTCGGACGACCCGGTGCGCGTGTTCCAGCGCTTCGCGACCGTGGACGCCATCTCCAACGGCCGCGCCCAGGTGATCCTCGGCCGCGGCTCGTTCACCGAGTCGTTCCCGCTGTTCGGCTACGACCTGGACGACTACGACACGCTGTTCGAGGAGAAGGTCGAGCTGTTCGCCGCGCTGCTCGACGAGAAGCCGGTCACCTGGGAGGGCACGACCCGCGCGGCCCTGCACGAGGCCGACGTGTTCCCCAAGACCGAGTCCGGCCGGCTCGACACCTGGGTCGGCGTCGGCGGCTCCCCGCAGTCGGTGGTCCGCACCGCACGCTACGGGCTGCCGCTGATGCTCGCCATCATCGGCGGCCAGGCCGAGCGTTTCGCGCCGTACGTCGACCTCTACCGCCGCGCCGCCGAGCAGCTCGGCACGGTCGCCCACCCGGTCGGCATGCACTCGCCCGGTTTCGTCGCCGACACCGACGAGCAGGCCAAGGAGCTGTGGTTCCCGCACTACAAGGTGCAGATGGACCGGATCGGCGCGCTGCGCGGCTGGCCCCCGCTGACCCGCGCGAACTTCGAGCACGAGGTGGCCGACGGCTCGCTCTACGTCGGCTCGCCGGAGACCGTCGCCCGCAAGATCGCCAAGTCGGTCCGGGGCCTCGACGTGGGCCGCTTCGACCTGATCTACACGGCCGGGGCGCAGCCGGTGAGCGCCCGGATGCACGCGGTCGAACTGTTCGGCTCCAAGGTGATCCCGATGGTCCGCGACATCCTGAACAGCTGACCCGGCGCCCGCCGGGCGGGAGAGCGGCCGCGCCACCAGGGGCGCGGCCGCTGTGGCCGTACCCGCGAGCTCGCCGTCTGGCTGCACACCCCGCCCGACATGTCGTCCCCGCCGCGCGACGAGCTGGTCATCAAGGTGCTGGCCGCGCTGCGCATGCCCGGCGTCGACGTCCGCGACGTCATCCAGGTGCACCGGCGCGCGCTGGTCGAGCTGATGCAGCAGTGGACCCGTCTGAAGGAGGACGCCGCCACCGACCTCGGCCTGGCCCTGGTCGTCGATGCCGAGCTGTTCCGGCTCGACTCGGTGATCCGCTGGCTGGGCGCGGCCGAGGGCCGGCTGCGCCGCGCCGAGCTCGATCCGCCCGCCCCGGCGCCCGCCGTCACCGCCCCGGCCCGGCTCGGCCGTCGTCTGGGGGTCCGGCGATGAGCGTCCTTGAAATGCGTCAGGTGTCCAAGGTGCACGGTCTCGGCGCGGCCGAGGTCACCGCCCTGCGCGAGGTCGATCTGACGGTCGGCCCGGGCAGCATGGTCGCGGTGATGGGCCCGAGCGGTTCGGGCAAGAGCACGCTGCTCACCATCGCCGGCACCCTCGAACAGCCGACCAGCGGTGACGTCCTGATCGCGGGCGTCCCGGTCGCGTCGATGCCGGCGCCCGAGCGGGCCCGGGTCCGCCGGCGCTCGATCGGCTACGTCTTCCAGGACTTCAACCTGCTGCCCGGCCTGACCGCGCTGGAGAACGTGACGTTGCCGCTGGAGCTCGACGGCACCGCCGCCCGGGCCGCCCGCGACGCCGGCATGCAGGCCCTGGAGCTGCTGGACCTCACCGACCGGGCCGCCTGGTTCCCCGATCAGCTCTCCGGCGGCGAACGCCAGCGGGTCGCGATCGCCCGCGCCGTCGTCGGCGACCGTCGCCTGCTGCTGGCCGACGAGCCGACCGGCGCGCTCGACTCGGTCAACGGCGAGGCGGTGATGCGCCTGATCCACGCCGCCACCCGGCGTGGCGTCGCCGCCGTCGTGGTCACCCACGACGCCCAGCTGGCCTCCTGGGCCGACCGGGTGGTCTTCCTGCGCGACGGCCGCGTGATCGACCGGACCGTGCCCCCACCCGGCCCGGAATCCCTGCTCACCCCCGGCCCCGGCCGATGAGCGGGGCGCGGCGGGCGGTCACCCGCTGGGCCTGGCGGATGTTCCGGCGCGAGTGGCGCGGCCAGCTGCTCGTCCTGATCCTTCTCGGTCTCGCCGTCGCCGCCACCAGCGCCGGCCTGGGCGTGGTCAGCAGTTTCGCGACCGGTCAGGCCGGCCGCTTCGGCGCGGCCGACTACCGGATCACCCTCGACGCCGCCCGTCCGGACCTGCCCGGCGACCTCGCCGCCCTGCGGGCGTCCGTCGGCGCGGTCGAATCCGTCGACCGCCGGCTGGTCTCGGTGCCGGGTTCGGCCACCCCCATGGAGGTGCGAGGGCAGGCCGCCCACGGCGCCCTGAGCGCACCGACGCTGCGGCTCACCGGCGGGCGTTTCCCGGCCGGCCCGGGCGAGGCCGCGGTCACGGCCCGCGCCGCCCGCCTGTTCGGCCTGCACCCGGGCGGGACCTGGGCCGAGACCGGGCACACCTGGACGATCGTCGGCACGGTCGAGAACCCGAACGACCTGCTCGACACGTTCGCCCTGGTCGCGCCCGGGCAGGCCGGCCCGCTCACCGACGTGATCGTGCTGATCAAGGCGACCCCGGCGCAGTTCGCGGCCGCCGCCCGGCCCGACGCCGGTTCGGTCGAGGTCCGCTCCTCGGGTGAACGCGGCGTCGCCACGGCCGCGGTTCTCGGGCTGGCCACGGTCGGTCTGCTCTTCGTCGGCCTGCTCGCGGTCGCCGGGTTCACCGTGCTGGCCCAGCGGCGGTTGCGTGCGCTCGGCATGCTCGGCGCGGTCGGCGCCAGTCCCCGGCACGTCCGGCTCGTCCCGATCGTCAACGGGGCCGCCACCGGCGTCGTCGCCGCCCTGAGCGGGACCGTGACCGGCCTCGGCGCCTGGTTCCTGCTGGCCCCGGCCCTGGAGAGTGTCGTCGAGCACCGCATCGACCGGTTCGACCTGCCCTGGTGGGCGGTCGGGCTCACCGCCGGGCTGGCCGTGCTCACCGCCGTCGTCGCGGCGTGGTGGCCGGCCCGCGCGGTCGCCCGGGTCCCGATCGTGGCCGCCCTGGCGTCCCGCCCGGCCCGTCCCCGCCCGGCTCACCGCTTCGCCGTCGCCGGTCTCGTGCTGCTGCCGGCCGGTCTCGGGCTGCTCGCGGCCGCGCAGCGGGAGAAAGCCGTGTTCATCGTCTCCCTGCCCGCGTACACCTCGGGGCCCTCGGTTCTTCTGACCCCGAAGGGGATGCGTGCGCTCGGCGTGCAGGCCGAACCGGGGGCCTGGCTGCTGGAGGCACCGCGGGCGCTGACGCCGGACCAGGCTGATCAGATGCGGACAGTCGCCGGCGGGGCCGGGCTGACCGTGGAGACCCGGCCGGCCAAGGCCGACCTGTCGGCGCTGCGGTTCTGGTCGGTGCTGGCCGGTGTGGTCGTCGCGCTCGGGGTGCTGGCCCTGACGGTCGGGCTGATCCGCAGTGAGACCGGGCGTGACCTGCGAACCCTGGCGGCGGCCGGTGCACCCCCGCGGACCCGGCGCACGCTCACCGCCTCGACCGCGGCGGCCCTGGCCGTGGTCGGTGCGTTGCTCGGGCTCATCGGGGCGTACACCGCGATGCTCGCCCTCTACCACCGGGATCTCCACCTGTTGGTCCCGGTGCCGTACGCCCCGCTGGCCGGCCTGCTGCTCGGCCTGCCCGTCCTGGCCGTCGCCGCCGGCTGGCTGTCGGCCGGTCGCGAACCGGCCGGAATCGCCCGGTCGCCGCTGGACTGAGCGTCAGCCCTGGGGAGCCGCCGAAGTGGTGGCCGCCCACGACGCCAGCAGCTTCAAGGCCTGGGCCGACGGCGACTGCGGATCGGCCGAGTAGATGGTCAGCGTCAGGTCCGGGTCCGCGCGCAGATCCATGCTCTCGTAGGCCAGCTCCAGCCCGCCCACCACGTGATGATGAAAAGTCTTCACCCCGGTCCCGTGGATGCGCACGTTGTGCGCACCCCACCGCCGCCGGAAGTCGTCGCTGCGGGTGGAGAGTTCGCCGACCAGGTCGTGCAGGCCCTTGTCGTGCGGGTCCTTGCCGGCCGCGGTCCGCAGGTTGGCCACCAGCATGTCGGCGGCCAGGTTCCAGTCCGGGTAGAAGCGGTGCGCCGCACTGTCCAGGAAGGTGAACCGCCCGAGGTTGGGAACGGTTTCCGAGAAGGCGTAGAGGTCGCTGTACATCGCCCGCCCGAGATGGTTGGCCGCGAGCAGGTCCTGACAGTTGTTGACCAGAATCGCCGGGCTGGTCGTTATCGCGTCCAAGGACCATTGCAGGCTTTCCCGTACGGCCCACTGCCGCGGCCGCCGGCTCGGCCGGATCAGCGCGTTGCTCCCGTTCGCCTCGTGCGCGAGCCGCAGCAGGTGGGCCCGTTCCGCGTCGTCGAGCTGCAGTGCCCGCGCGACGGCGTCGAGCACCCCGGCCGACACCCCGCTCAGGTGACCGCGTTCGAGCTTGGCGTAATACTCCACGCTCATCCCGGCCAGCGCCGCCACCTCGGTGCGCCGCAGCCCGGGCACACGACGCTGCCCGATGCTCGGAATGCCGGCCCGCTCCGGGCTGATCTTGGCGCGGCGGGTCGCCAGGAAGTCCCGCACCTCGGCTCGGTTGTCCACGCCCCCGACGGTACGACGCCCCCGGCCCCCGCTGCGATGTACTGGCAGTACACCTATCAGTGGGGACCGGATATGCTCCGGGCACGGCCGTTACTGGCGAGGGTGGAGCACCACCGGGGACCGGCCGGGTCTCACGTGTGTGTCGCGCCGGCCGCCTGGGCGCTTCCGAAGGCAGACGACCTCGGAGGCGAAGTGAACCTGCGATACGGCCTGAACCCGCATCAGCGACCGGCCACCGCCATCCCCGTCGACCCGCACCGCCGGCCGTTCCGGGTGCGGCACGGCGAACCGTCGTACGTCAATGTCCTGGACGCCGCCGGCGCCTGGCAGCTGGTCCGGGAGGCCGCGGCCGCTCTGGGCCGGCCCGCCGCCGCCTCGTTCAAGCACGTCTCCCCGGCCGGGGCGGCCGTCGCGGGCGGGATCGACGAGGTGACGGCTGCGACCTACCGCCTCGACCGGGCGAGCATCAGCTCGGTGACCAGTGCGTACGTCCGGGCCCGGGACGCCGACCCGAAGAGTTCCTACGGCGATTTCGTGGCCGTGTCGGAGCCGGTCGACGCCGAACTGGCCGACCTGCTGAGCCGCGTGGTCTCGGACGGCATCGTCGCCCCCGGCTACGAGCCCGGCGTCGTGGCCACCCTGTCCCGGAAGAAGAGCGGCCGGTTCTTGATCCTCGAAGCCGATCCGACCTTTGTGCCCCCGCCGACCGAGACCCGCGAGGTCTACGGCCTGCGGCTCACCCAGCCGCGCGATCCGGTCGAGCTGAACCGGGATCTGCTGGCCGGCCACGGTCTCCCGGACAGCGCCGTCGACGACCTGCTGCTCGGGCTCGTCGTCGTCAAGCACACCCAGTCCAACTCGGTGGCCTACCTGCGCGACGGCATGACGCTCGGCATCGGCGCGGGCCAGCAGTCCCGGGTCGACTGCACGCGGCTCGCCGGGGCCAAGGTCGACACCTGGTGGCTGCGCCGGCATCCTGCTCTGCGGCCACCGGCGCCCGGCGCCCGGATCCAGGACGTCATCGACCGGCAGATGAGCCTGGCCGAGCCCGCGGAATGGCGGCGCCGGCTGGACGGGGTGGCGTTCGTGTCCGACGGCGCGCTGCCGTTCCCGGACAACGTCGAGCACGCGGCCCGGCACGGGGTCCGCTACGTCGCCGAGCCGGGCGGATCCCTCCGATCGGACGACGTGGCCGCCGCCTGCGCGCGGCTCGGGGTCACTCTCGTACACACTGGGGTTCGTCTTTTCCAGCACTGAGACCTAATATCCAGAAATCCTATATGCCTGATAGGGTATTGGAATGAGTGTGCTCGATGCCATCGGAGACACGCCGCTGATCCGCCTCACCCGGATCACCGCCGGTCTCACCGCCGAGGTCCACCTCAAGGCGGAGTTCCTCAACCCCGGCGGCAGTGTCAAGGACCGCGCCGCGCTCGCCATGGTCCAGGCCGCCGAGCAGTCCGGTGAGCTGCGATCCGGCGGCGTCATCGTGGAGGGCACGTCCGGCAACACCGGCGTCGGCCTGGCCATGATCGCCGCTCAGTGCGGGTACCGGGCGCTCGTCGTCGTCCCCGACAAGAGCAGCGAAGAGAAGATCAAAACCTTGCGCGCGTACGGCGCCCAGGTCGTGATCACCACCGGCGGCGTCACCCGGGAGGACCCTCGGCACGTGTCCCAGGTCGCCGCCCGGCTCGCCGCCGAGACCCCGGGCGGGTGGCTCGCCGGTCAGTACGACAACCCGGCCAACCCGGGCGCGCACCTGGCCACCACCGGCCCCGAGATCTGGCGGCAGACCGGCCACCGGGTCACCCACTTCGTGGCCGGGGTCGGCACCGGCGGCACGATCAGCGGCGCCGGCGCGTTCCTGCGCTCGGCCGGCCGGGTCACCGTGGTCGGCGCCGACCCGGAGAACTCGGTCTACGGCGGCGGCGACGGCAGCCCGTACTACGTGGAGAGCATCGGCCACTACGTGCACCCGGACACCGCCGAGGACGTGTGGCCGCAGTCCTACCACCGCGAGATCGTCCACCGTATCGAACGGGTCAGCGACCGCGAGTCGATCGAGATGACCCGCCGCCTCGCCCGGGAGGAGGGCATCCTGGTCGGCGCGTCCACCGGCACCGCGGTCGTCGCCGCCCTGCGCGTCGCCGGCGAGCTCGGCCCGGAATCCGTGGTCGTGGTCCTCGCCCCGGACTCCGGCCGCGCCTACCTGTCCAAGTATTTCGACGACGGCTGGTTGCGCCGCGCCGGCTTCCCCGCCCCGGCGGCGCCGGGCCCGCTGGTCGCCGACGCCCCGGTGACGGCGCCGCTGCTGGTCCCGGCCACTTCCCGGGTACGAGACCTGCCGGCCACCGGCCCGGCCGAGGTGGCCGTCCTGGTCCTGCCCCGATCGGACCGCCCGATCAGTGATCCGGCCCCCGGCGACGTCATCGGCTCGGTGCCCCTGGAAGCACTCCGCGGTGCCTCCCCGGACGCGCCGCTGACCGCTTACGCCCAGCCACCGCTCCCGCCGGTCGGCACGGCCGAGCCGGCCGCCGAGGCCCTCGCCCGCACCCCCGCCGACGCGGGCCGGCTCGCCGTGCTGACCGACGGACGCATCACCGGCGTCGTCCCGCGCGCCGCCCTCGCCGCCCTCACCCGGCTCGCCCCGGCCGCCTCGAACGCAACCGGGTCGCGGCACTAGTCCCCGGCCGGCCGCGGGGACTCGAAGCAGGCCAGCCACGTCGTGAGGATCGGCTCCAGGCGGGCGGCGTCCTCGGGTGACAGCAGGTCGAGCAGGCGGCGTTCGTTGCGCATGTGCTCGGCGAACGCCTGGTCGATCAGCTTGCGCCCGGCGTCGGTGAGGGCGACCACCCGGGCCCGGCCGTCCCCGCTCGCGCGCCGCCGGGTGACCAGGCCACCGGCTTCCAGGCGGTCGATGCGCTTGGTCATCGCGCCGGTCGTGACCATGGTGAACGCCGCGAGTTCCCCGGGCGCGCGCTCGAACGGCTCGCCGGCCCGGCGGAGGGCGGCGAGCACGTCGAACTCGCCCTCGCCGAGGCCGTAGCGCCGGTAGACCAGGCGTAACTCCTCGGTGAGGTAGCCGGCGAGACGGTGCAGCCGGCCGATGACGCCCTGCGGGCGTACGTCCAAATCTGGTCTTTCCTGATTCCAGGCCTGCTGGATCCGGGCGACGTGGTCGAGCTGCTCAGCCATGCTTCCAGAATAACTTCCGGGGAAGCTATAGTCGCTTCCATGGAAGCTAATCTGCGGTGGCCTCTCGTCACCGCGCTCGCCCCGATCGCCTTCGGCACGACCTACTTCGTGACCCATCGATATCTGCCGGCCGGCTACCCGCTCTGGGGTGCCGCGATCCGGGCCCTCCCGGCCGGGCTGCTGCTCCTGCTCGTGCACCGGCGGCTCCCGACCGGCGCGTGGTGGTGGCGCTCGATGGTCCTGGGCAGCCTCAACATGGGCGCGTTCTTCGCGCTGATCTACCTGGCCGCACAGTTGCTGCCGACCAGCATCGCCTCGACGATCATGGCCACCTCGCCGGTCGGCCTGATGCTGATGGCCTGGGCCGCCCTGTCCGAGCGCCCCCGCGCGGCGCACCTGGCCGGGGCCGGCATCGGCGTCGCCGGCGTCTGCCTGATGCTGCTCACCGGCCCGGTCGCGGTCGACATCCGCGGCGTGCTGGCGTCGGTCGCGGCGATGACGATGTCGTCGCTCGGCTACGTGCTGGCCAAGAAATGGAGCAGCGACATCGACGTCTTCTCGCTGACGTCGTGGCAGCTCATCGCCGGGGGAGTGCTCCTGGTCCCGGCCGCCGTGCTGGTCGAGGGCGGTCCGCCGCCGGTGAACGGGCGGTCGCTGGCGGCTTTCGGGTACGTCACGGTGGTCGCCACCGCGATCGCGTTCTCCGCCTGGTTCACCGGGCTGCGGCACCTGAGCGCGGGCACGGTCGGTCTGATCGGCCTGCTCAACCCGGTCACCGGCGTCCTGCTCGGCACCGCGATCGCCGGGGAGCGGCTCGGCGCCCGGCAGATCTGCGGCCTGGTGCTGGTTCTGGTCGGGGTGCTGCTCGGCCAGCCCGCCGTGCAGGGGTGGCTCAGGGCAGTGCGAGGCCCAGGTTCTCGCGCAGTGTCGCCCCTCGGTAGTCGTCCTTGACGATGCCGCGTTTCCGCAGCTCGTGCAGCAGGCCGTTGACCACGAAGTCGTGCTGCGTGTCATCGTGCAGGCCGCCCAGCGACAGCACGTCGAGCACGCCCGCCTCGAACCGTTCCTGAACCGCGTCGGCGAGCTGCTCCGGCGTGCCGGCCACCGACCAGTGCCCGGTGTCCTGCGCCGCCTGGATCAGTTCACGCAGCGTGCGGCCCTCCCGGATCAGCCGGCTGAAGATCTCGGCCCGCCCACGCCGGCGGTTGATCGCGCCGATCTCGGGCAGCAGGCTCTCCGGCAGCGGCTCGTCCAGCTTGGCCTCGGACAGGTCCACGCCGCCGCCCAGCATGTCGGCGACCAGGCCGCGCCCGCGTTCGTAGTCGATCGCGTCGAGGCGTTCGCGGACCAGCCGCCGCGCTTCCTCCTCGGTCGCCCCGAAAGTCGCATGGAAAGAACTGAAGATCAACGGCAAATGGGGCGTACGGCCATGAGCCGCCGCCCGCCCACGGATCCGGCTCGTGAACTCCCGGGCGTCGGCCAGGGTCGGCAACGCCGTGAACACGATCTCGGCATACCGGGCGCCGAGCGCGATCCCGGCCTCGGACTGCCCAGCCTGAATCAGCACCGGCCGGCGCTGCGGCAGCGGCGGAATGTTCAACGGCCCCTCGACCTGGAAGAACTCCCCGGCATGCCGGATCGGCTCGATCAGCGCCGGATCCAGCACCGCCCGTCCGTCCGGCCCGGCCCGCAGCGCCCCCGGCCGCCAGCTGTCCCACAGCGCGTTGACCACCTCGATGGTCTCGGCCGCGCGGGCGTACCGCTGCTCGGGCGACGGCAGCTCGCCGGGCCCGAAGTTCTGCTCCCCGATCGACGAGGTCACCAGATTCCACGCGGCCCGCCCGTTGCTCACGTGGTCGAGCGTGCCGAAGAGCCGGGCCAGGTTGAACGGGTGATGGAACGTGGTCGAGACGGTCGCGATCAGCCCGGCCTGGGAGGTGACCTGGCTGAGCGCGGCCACGAAGATCAGCGGCTCCTGCGCCCCGATCGTGCCCTGCGCCCCGAACACCAGCAGATCGGGCACGAACAGCGCGTCGATCCGCGCCGCCTCGGCCCGCCGGGCCACCAGCTTCGCGGTGTCGAGCGTCGACCGTCCCGGGTCGAGCGCCAGCTCATACGGCCCGGGAAACCCGCCGGCACCGGCAATCGTGGCGAGCGTACGCGTCATGGATCGAACGTATCGACGAACCGTCACGCCGGTTTCACAGGCGCCGTCACACCTGTCAACGGCCGGTCCCGTAACCCAGCAGCGCCATGGCGGCCCGGTTGTCGGCCCGTGACCAGAACAGCTCGTGCAGCTCGTCGGGGAGTTCGTCGCGATGGCTGCCCGTACGTCCGCGGCGGAAGAACCGGTCGTCGTGTCGACGCAGCTCGTCCATCGACGGGATGACGGCGTCCGGCCGGATTGCCAGGCCGGGCGTCAGCGCGGTGACGACCGGCGGAACGACGGCCCACGGATCGCGTGTCAGGTCCTCGTAGCGCAGCACGACACGATGTTCGGCCGGCGGGCGCAACCAGCTGAGGACGTTGCTTCCCCAGCTGCCGGTGCCGGTCGGTTTGTCCCGCAGGATCTGTGCCCGCAGCTCGGTCTCGTAGCGGCCCGGATTCTGCTCACTGGCCTGCCGGGCCCAGGAGACCAGTGCGTCCCGTCCATCCCGGACCAGGCAGACCGCGTGGTCGCGGTCGTCGACCTCGGCATCGCGCTGCCGGTGCGTCTTGACGAAGTGCGGCTCGTCGGATGCTCGCAACTCGGCCAGGTCCGCAGGGCGTTCGGTGAAGCCGATCAGGTCCGGGCCGAGGCGGGCGGCGACGCCGTCGATGTCGTAGATGGTCGAGGTGCGCACACCGTACAGGCGGTTCAGGACGATGCGCAGGAAGGTGTTGCCGGAGCGGGGAAAGGATGCGACCCAGACGAGCATGTGCGGACTTTATCCAGCGAGCTCTATCCGGGCAGCCGGGGGACACCGGCGAGCAGGGTCCGGGTGTACGGATGTGTCGGCGCACCCAGCACCGCGGCGGTGTCGCCCTGCTCGACCAGCCGGCCGTGCTGCAGGACCGCGGTGTGTGCGCACAGCTCCGCGACCACGCCGAGATCGTGTGACACCAGCAGGATCGTCAGGTCACGTCCGGCGCAGAGAGAGGCGAGCAGGTCGACGATGCGTACGCGGGTGGTCAGGTCCAGGGCGCTGACCGGCTCGTCGGCCAGTAGCAGCCGCGGGTCGCAGACGATGGCGCGGGCGATGGCGATGCGTTGCCGCTGCCCGCCGGAGAATTCGTGCGGGTAGCGGCTCGCGGCGTCGGCCGGCAACCCGACCGCGTCCAGGGCGGCCGCGACCTTCGCCGGGTCGGTGCCGAGGCCGAGCCCGCGCAGCGGTTCGCCGACGATGCGGGCGATCCTCTGACGGGGGTCGAGCGACGAGTACGGGTCCTGGAACACCGCCTGCACGGCCCGCCGATACGCGCGTAACCGGGCCGGGACCAGCGGCTGCCCGTCGAACCGGATGACGCCGCTGGTGGGCCGGGTCAGCCCGAGCAGCAGCCGCAGCAGCGTGGTCTTGCCCGCCCCGGACTCGCCGACGAGGGCGACGTTGCGCCCCGGATGCACCGCCAGTGACACGTCGGTGAGCGTCGCCGCGCCTTTGCCGTAGGCGAATCCGACCTGATCGGCCTCGACGATGGGTTCAGTCACGGGCCAGGCCCTTCAGTGCGGTGTCGAAACGGCGTGCCGCCTCGACGAGCGAGCGCGTGTACTCATGTGCGGGCCGGGCCACGAGTTCGCCGATCGGCCCGGATTCGACGATCCGCCCGGCCCGCAGCACGTGGGTGTTCCGGGCGACCCGCGCGGCCACCGGCAGGTCGTGGGTGATGAACAGCAGCGCCGTCCCGTGCGCGGTGACCAGCCGGTCGAGCAGGTCGAGGATCTCGGCCTGCACGGTCACGTCGAGCGCGGTCGTCGGTTCGTCGGCCAGCAGCAGCCGCGGCCGGCACGCCAGGGCCGTGGCGATCGCCACCCGCTGCCGCTGGCCGCCGGAGAGCTGGTGCGGATAGGAGCCGGCGATCCGATCGGTATCGGTCAGCCGCACCTCGTCGAGCGCTTCCCGCACGGCGTCCCGCAGCCCGTTGCCGCGCAGCCCCCGGAACCGGCGCAGCGGCACGCCGATCTGCCGTCCCACGGTCATCAACGGGTCGAGAGCGGTCAGCGGTTCTTGAAAGACAGTGCTGACCACCTTTCCGCGTACGGCGTTGCGTTCGCGCTCGGGCGCACCCACCATGTCCACCCCGTCGACCGTGGCCGAGCCGGTCGCCGTGATCCCGGCCGGCAGCAGCCCGGCCACGGCGAGCGCGGTCAGTGACTTGCCCGAGCCGGACTCGCCGATCAGCCCGACCCGCTCACCCGCCTCGACGGTGAACGACACGTCGTCGACCAGCGCCTTCCCCGAGTGATCGCGCAGGGTGAGGCCGTCGACGTCGAGAAGGCTCATCGGTCGCTCCGCAGGCGGGTCGGGTCGGTCAGGTCGCGCAGCCCGTCGGCGCTCAGGTTGATCCCGATGACCAGGATGACCAGGGCGATGCCGGGGGCGAGGGCGGCGGTCGGCGCGGTCAGCACGGTGGCCTGGGCCTCGAAGAGCATCCGGCCCCAGGACGCGTTCGGCGGCGGCGTGCCCAGCCCCAGGTACGACAGGCTGGCCTCGGCCAGGACGGCCAGCCCGGCCTGCAGGGACAGGTTCACCAGGACGACCGGGCCGATGTTGGGCAGCACGTGGTCGAGCACGATCCGCGGCCAGGAGATCCCGGCGATCCGCGCGGCGGTGATGTAGTCGCGGGCCAGGACCTGCTTGACCAGCACCCGGGTGAGCCGGGCGACGATCGCGGCCATGGCCAGCCCGATGGCCAGGATCGCCGTGCCCAGCGACGCGCCGGTGCCGGCCACGATCAGCATGGCCAGCAGCAGTGTCGGGAACGCGATGAGGATGTCCAGGGTGACCGCGGCGGCGTCGTCGAGCCAGCGGGTGGCGAACCCGGCCAGCAGTCCGGCGCTCACCCCGAGCACGCCCCCGACGGTGACCGCGCCGAGCGCGGTGCCGAGCGCGATGCGCCCGCCGATCAGCAGCTGGGTGAACAGGTCCCGGCCGAGCTTGTCGGTGCCCAGGAGATGGTCGCCGCCCGGGGGAGCCAGCCTACCGCCGGAGGTGTCGTCCGGGGCGAAGGGCAGCCAGACGTACGACACCACGACCGCGACCACGACGATGAGGACCAGGGTGAGGCCGATGGCCAGGTGCACCGACCGCCGGCGGCTCACGACGCGCTCCGCAGCCGCAGCCGGGGGTCGACCAGTCGCTGGGTCACGTCGCCGAGGAAGCCGACGACGAGCACGGTGGCCGTGCTGACCAGCATCACGCCCTGGATGACCGGGTAGTCGTGCTGGCTTATCCCGCGGACCAGCAGGCTGCCGAGGCCGGGCAGCGCGAAGACGCTCTCCACGACCACGGCGCCGAGGAACGTGGTGGCCAGCTCCATGGCCAGCACGGCGATGACCGGCACGGCCGCGTTGCGCAGCCCGTGCCGCCAGAACGCCTCGCGCGCGGTCGCGCCGAGCGCCCGGGCGGTGCGCAGGTAGTCGGCGCCGAGCACGTCCAGGGTGGCCGCCCGCACGTACCGGATCAGCGACGCGGACATGACCAGCGCGACCGTGACGACCGGCAGGACCAGCGACTCGACGGCCGTCCCGGGGTCGGCCCAGCCGTCCGGTGGGAAGCCGCCGGCCGGCAGGACCTTCAGGTTGAGCGCGAACACGGTGATCAGCAGCAGGCCCAGCCAGAACGCCGGGACGGCGATGCCGAGCTGGGCGATCGCGTTGAGCACCGGCCCGTACCAGCGGTCGGCCCGGGTCGCGGCGAGCACGCCGACCGGCACCGCGACCAGCACGGCCAGGACGAACGCGGCCAGGGTGAGCGGGACCGTGACGGGCAGCCGGGCGGTGATCTCCGGGCCGACCGGGAGCGTGCTGATCAGCGAGTGTCCGAGGTCGAGGGTGACGACGCCGCGCAGCCAGTCCAGGAACTGCGACGGCAGGGACGCGTCGGTGCCCAGCTGCCGGCGGGCCGCCTCGATCTGCTCGGGCGTGGCGCCGACCGGGAGCAGGGCGTTCGCCGGGTCGCCGGGCAGGAGCCGGAGCAGCACGAACAGCACGACCGCGGCGAGGAACAGCGACCCGATGAGGATCGCTGTCCGCCGCACGAGATAACGACTCATCAGCTCTTCGTGATGCCGTACGCGAAGAATTGTGCGTTGAGGCCGTTGACCGGGTAGCCGGAGAGCTTCGACGAGGCGACCACGATCTGCGGGTAGAGGTAGAGCCAGTCGCTGGCCGCCTCGGTCGCGATCGTCTTGTTGGCCTGCTTGAGCAGCGCGGTCTGCTCGTCGGTGGTCTTGGCCTGCTCGGCCTGGTCGATCTCGGTCGTGACCTGCTTGTTGTCGTAGCCCCAGTAGAAGTCCGGGTTGCCGTACCAGACGACGTCGCGGTCGTTGACGTGTTCCTGCAGCGTGGCCGCGAAGTCGTGCTTCTGGTAGACCTTCGTGTACCACTCGTCGGCCGTGATCGTGTTGATGTTCACGGTGACGCCGATCTTGGCCAGCTCGGATTTGATGAAGGTGGCCGCGGTCGGGTGCGGGTCGTAACTCGGCGTGTCCAGGGTGAACGTGAAGCCGTTGGGGAAGCCGGCGCCGGCCAGCAGCTGCTTGGCGCTGTCCACGTTGTAGGCGTTGACCGAGGTCAGGTCCTCGTACCAGGGGTCGCTGGGCGGGACCATCGAGCCGATCAGGGTGCCGTAGTCGCCCCAGATCGACGACAGCAGCTTCTTGTCGTCGATGGCCTGGCTGACCGCCTGCCGCACGGCCACGTCGGTGAACGGCGCGACCTTGTCGTTGAAGGCGAGCAGCAGCTTGGTCGTCGACTTGCCGTTGTTCACCTTGTAGGCCGAGTTGCTGCTGAACTGGGCCAGGGCGTCCGGGCTCTGCTCGCTGGTGACCACGTCGACCGCGTTGGTCAGCAGCGCGTTGTTCAGCGCGGTCGCGTCGGTGTAGTAGTGGAAGACCACGCCGGCGTTCTTGGCCGGGGTGCCCCAGTAACCGTCGAAGCGGGTCAGGCTCAGCGTCGACCCGCGCTTCCACTCGCCCAGCTTGTACGGTCCGGTGCCGTCGGCGGTGGTGGTGAGGTCGGTCGCGGCCGAGTTCACGATCCACACGTAGCTGAGGTTGTAGACGAACGAGATGGACCGGCTGGACAGCGTGACCACCACGGTCGCGTCGTCCGGGGTGGCGATCGACTTGATCACCGACAGGTTGCTCTTGCGGGCCGACTTGGAGTTCTCGGCCGTCACCTTCTCGATGCTGGCCTTGACGTCGGCCGAGGTCAGCGCCTTGCCGGAGTGGAACTTGACGTTCGGCCGCAGCGTGAACGTGTAGGTGAGACCGTCGTCGCTGACCTTCTGGTCCTGGGCGAGCAGCGGCTCGACGGCACCGGTGTCGGTGAGCCGGAACAGTCCCTCGTACACGTTGCCGTTGAGGGCCTCGGTGACGCCCTGCCCGCCGCCGGCGGTGTTGTCCAGGTTCTGCGGCTCGTAGACCGAGCCGATCTGGATGGTGGCGGCCGCGCTGTCGGTCGCGGTCTTGGTGCCGCCACCGCCGCAGGCGGCCAGCAGCCCGGCCAGGCTCAGGGCGGTGACTGCGGCCAATATCTTTCGCACGGCTATTTCTCCAGGTCGGTTCGGAAGAGGGGGAGTTTCTCGCCGGCCTCGACGGGCACGGCGAGCCGGTTCTGCGGCGGCGGCAGCGGACAGTTGTAGTGCTCCGAGAAGCCGCACGGCGGCACGAACGCCTTGTTGAAGTCCAGGACGACCCGGTCGGTTCCCGGTTCGCGTTCGACGAACAGGAAACGCCCTGAGCCGTACGTGTCGGTCCGGTTGGTCGGGTCGCCGAAGACCAGCAGCAGCGTCCCGTCGTCGTCGAACGCGCTCAGCGTGTAGTCCCGCCCGTCCAGGCTCAGGAACAGGTCACCGGGGACCGGCAGGTCACGGGTGAACCCGGCGTCCTGCGCGTGCTCGAACGGCACCTTGCGGTCGTCGGCGACGTCGGCGTAGCGCGCCTCGAGAACCCAGGCCGGGTCGTACGGGAAGGTGTCGATCCGCTCGAATGCCTGGATCGCCGGGGAGGCCGCGTCCCACAGGCGCACGCCGTGCTCTTCGACGCTGGTCAGTGGATTCCACCGGCGCAGCCGGGTCGCGGTCACGGTCGTCGGCTGCCCGTCGAGGGCGGCGTCCGGATCGTCGGTGCCCCACCGTGTCTCGATCAGGGCCAGGTTGCCGGTGGCCCCGGTCACCGCCCGGCGGCGATCCTCCAGCCAGCCGGCGTGCTCACGCGCCGCTACGTCCTGCGTCATCGGGGGATCCCTTGAGTTGATCTTGCGAGTACCTGACCAAACCCTAGCCCCGCAGTAGGCTTAGGGGCCATGGTCACGCTGGTCACAGCCCATAGCGCCATCTATGGACCGGTATGGGATCCCTGAAACCAGGGGTTCTCAGACGTCCCGGGCCGGTGCGGTGGCCGGCAGGATGCTGTCGACGGTGGCGAGCAGGTCGCGCACGGCGATGGGCTTGGTGAGATAGGCGGTGGCACCGGCATCACGGAGCCGGGCCCGGCTGTGCTCGGTCGCATCGGCGCTGAGCACGACGACCGGGATGCCACCGGTGGCCGGCTCGCTCTTGAGCAGCGCGAGCAGCTCCTCGCCGGGCATGTCGGGCAGGTGCAGGTCGAGCAGGATCAGGTCGGGACGTTCCTGGCAAGCCAGGTCGAAGCCGAGCGCCGCGTGCGTGGCCGAGGTGAGCGTGACGGCCGGCCGGTGGGCGAGCACGTCGGTCACCAGGCGCACGTTCTCGGCCACGTCCTCGACGTAGAGCACCCGGACCGGACGTTCGTGGCGTGCGGGGGCGAGCGGGCCGGGTCCGTCGCCGGCGCCCCGGTTATCGTCCGGGGGTGTGGCGGTCGGCAGGTCGACCCAGAAGGTGCTGCCCTTGCCCTGGGTGCTGGTCACGTCGATCTGGCCGTGCATGCTGGTGACCAGATGCCGCGACAGCGACAGCCCCAGGCCGGTGCCCTCGAAACCGGCCTTCGCGGCGTCGAGTCGCTCGAACGGGGTGAACAGGGCGCCGAGCGACTCGGCGGCGATACCGCGCCCGGTGTCGGCGACCTCGATCCGCAGCCGGTGAGCCGGCCGGGACCGCACGGTGACGGTCACCGTGCCGCTCGGACGGTTGAACTTGATGGCGTTGGACAGCAGGTTCATCAGCACCTGGCGCAACCGCTGCCGGTCGGCGGCGACACACGACTCGGGCGGGATCTCCGGCAGCGGCGTCAGCTGCACGGCGGCCGCGTCGGCGATCGGGCGGACCAGGTCCAGGACCTCGGTGAGCAGGGCGCCGACGCGCACCGGTTCGATCGTCAGGGCCAGGTGACCGCCCTCGATCCGGGTGATGTCCAGGACGTCGTCGAGCAGGGCCAGCAGGTGCCGCCCGGCGTTGTAGATCAGCCCGGCCCACGTGCGGTGCTCGTCGTCGATCTCGCTGAACGAGAGCAGTTCGCTGAAGCCCAGGATCGCGTTGAGCGGGGTACGCAACTCGTGGCTGACCCGCGACAGGAAGCCGTTCTTGGCGTCGTCGGCCGCCCGTAGGGCCTGGTTCGCCTCGTGCAGTTCCTGGGACCGGCGCAGGATCTCGGCCTGCATGTGCTGCGTGCGTTCGCGCAGCTCGTCGGTCTCCCGCCGGGTGTTACTGCCGTGCTGCTGCAGCGCCACGAACTCGGTGACGTCCTTGGCCTGGTGCAGGATGTAGATCACGTCGCCGGTGGCGTCGAGGACCGGATTGTTGCGCGGACTCCAGTAACGTTCCTCGAACCCGCCGCCGGCCTCGGCCGGTCGCTCGACGTCGTACTTCTGCACCGCCATGGTGTCCGGCGTCCGCAGATCCAGGACCCGGTGCAGCGACGCGCGCAGGTTCGCGGTGCCGGTCGCCCGCGGGTCGTCGGGATTGTCGGGGAAGACCTCGAAGATGCCCCGGCCCAGCACCTGCTCGCGCCTGGTCAGGGTGGCCTGCAGGTAGGCATCGGTGGCCGCCACGATCCGCAGGTCCGGATCCAGGACCAGGTAGAGATCGGGAGCCGACTCGAACAGCGCCTGGAAGTCGACCGCTTCGGGCTGCACCGATCGGGAGGAATCCGGCAGACCGGTCACGCTCTTGATCGTATCAACGCGCCCGGTCCGGTACCGGCGCAATGAGGTGGCCGGACCCTGCGCTCGGGCCCGGCCACCGCACGTACCCATCAATCGGGTTTTAAGGGAAGTTGACCAGGTAGGAGTTGTTGTAGCTGGAGTTCGCCGCCGCGCCCGTGTTGTTGATGATGTGGGAGATGGTGCCGACGCCGCCGAGAGATACCGCGGCCATGTTGTGGAACTTGACGCCGGCGACCGCGGGGACCTCGAAGGCGTGGGCCGAGGCGACCGAGTTGTTGACGTTGAAGAAGCAGTAGCTGCCCAGGCCCCAGGCCTCGAACGTGGTGACCGCGTTGTTCACCTTGATCGCCGGGTAGCCGTTCTGGGTGCCGTTCATCCAGGCGGCCTGGTTCGGCGGGTCGTAGGGCATCTCGTTCTGGAAGAAGACGATCTTTCCGTTGGCGCCGTTCCAGACGACCTCGTTCTTCTGGTAGTGCTCGACGAACAGGCCGGTGGCCAGGACGTTGTCGCCGTTGACGGTGAGACCGTTGTCGGCCGTGTTGACCGCCCAGCCGATGCCGGCGCCGTGGTCGGCCCGCCACGCCCACGTGTGGTCGATGATCGTGTTGTTGGTGTTGACGACCAGGCTGTTGGTGGCCTTGCCGGCGACCATGCCGCCGATCCGGAAGAACACGTCCTGCACCGTGGTCGGGTTGGCCGCGTGCGACACGGCGGTCTTGGCCAGGCCGACCTTGAGCAGCGTGTCACTGTTGGTGGTTCCGGCATCGAACAGAAGACCCTTGAGACGTACGCCGTCGACGTCGGCCACGTCCATCGCGTTCACGCCGTTGTCCGGGATGATCGTCGGGTAGCCGATGCCCAGCACGACCGTGTTGGCCTTGGTCACGTGCAGGGTCTGGTTGACGTGGTAGATGCCGGGCGTGAAGAACAGGTTGCACCCGTTGGCCAGGGCCGTGTTGATCGTCGCGGCCGAGTCGGTGGGCTTGGCGACGAAGAAGTTGCTCATCGGCAACGAGGTGCCCGGGGTGCTGCCGCCGGCCCAGCTCGGACCCGAGGCGTTGGTGCGCAGCGAGGGCAGGAAGACCCGGTACTTGCCGGCCGAGTCGAGGTAGAGGTACGGCACGTCCCGCGAGATCGGCGTGGTGGCCAGCGTCGTGTAGCGCGGGCCGGCGGCCGGGTCGGTGTTGAAGTTCGTCGCCGGGGCGCCACCGGTCCCGGAGAACACCATGTTCCAGTTCGAGCCGCTCCACGAGCCGAGCGTGCTGTCCTTGGTGTACCACTGCTGCTGGGACGCGGACTCGGCGTTCCCGTCGATCTTCGAGTCGGAGATGTAGCCGCCGCTGGCCCAGCCGTAGCTGGCCGGGAACAGATTCAGTCCACCGATGACATGCATGCGACGGTACGGCGCGGCCTGCGCGACCGCCCAGCGGTTGGTGCCGCCGTTGGTGTTGACCGACAGGTTCTCGGCCGACCGCCAGAAGTTCTGCGTCGCGTTGCCGGCGTCGCTGGCGTTGAACGCGTCCACGGTGACCGCGCCGTTGATCCGTACGTCATCGGGGTTCTGACCCAGGCCCAGGATCGAGGTGTTGAAGCCGATGTTGGCGCCCACGTTGTACGGCGTGGTGCTGGGTTTGAAGACGAGCGCGTCGCGCCGCGTGCCGAACTGGGCCGACAGGGTGTCCTTCTGCGCGTTGAAGACACTGTCCAGCGAGGACTGGATGGCCGCGTCCGACATCGAGTGGTCGTAGATGTGGACGTTGGCGCCGAGGTCCGGGGTGTCGGAGTAGGTCGGGCACGTCCCCGGGTTCGTCGGCGTCGTCCCGACCGCGAACTTCTGCGCGCCGGTGCCGTTGCAATCCCAGATCTGCAGGCGGGTCCCGTTGGCGGTCGCACCGCTGGGGGAGTCCATGCAGCGGCCCGACGACGGGTTCTTGAGGCTGCCGTCGGCCTGCTGGACCCACTGCTGGGCGCCGGTGCCGTTGCAGTCCCACAGCTGCAGGACGGTGCCGTTGGCGGTGCCGGCGCTGGTCACGTCCAGGCAGCGGCCGATCGTGGTCAGCGCGGTCCCGCTCCACGTCCAGTGCTGGTCGGCGCTGGTGGTCTGGCAGTCCCAGAGCTGGATCGGGGTGCCGTTGACACCGGTGTCGTCGCCGCTGACGTCGACACACTTGGCGCCGGGGCCGGTGATGGTGTTGCCGGTGATCGCGGCGAGGGCGGCCTGACCGCCGCCGACGGTGAGGCCGGCCGCCACCAGGATCAGGGCGAGCAGCGCGAGCAAACCGCGCCGTCGGGGGACAACTGCCATTGCTGTCCTGCTTTCTATGGGCACGCGGCCTCACCCTCGACCGGCCCGCGGACTGGGCGAGAGAGCGCTCTCAGAAATGTTTCCTTAGTGTTTCCATCCCTGGCGAGTGTGTCAAGCATCGACAGATCTCAAAAAAGGGCCGGCCCCGCCGGCGTGGTGCTAGACGGCGCGCAGGGCGCGTTTCGGGAGGGAGGCGGGGAACGGCTTGCCGAGGCGACCGAGGACGGCTTCGCGGTAGGCCTGGGTGTGGGCGGCGATGGCCTTGCGGCGGGCGAACCACCGGACGATGTCCAGGTAGCGGTAGCGCTGGTAGCCGGTCGGCTCGACCAGATGGGCGTCGACCATCGTCTCCATGAGCCGTTCGGCCTCGGTTTCCGGCAGGTCGAGCAGGCGGGCCGCGGTGTCGACGGTGACCTCGTCGTCGTCGACCAGCGCGACCAGGCCGAACGCGACGGCGGCGAGCGGGTCGGCGGCCTGCAGGACCGCCAGGTCGCGTTCGAACGGGGCCTCGACCAGGATGCAGTCCTCGTGGACAGCGACCGGCTGGCGCATCTCGACGCGCAGGCGTTCGCCGATCGACGCGACCGACCAGCCGGGGCGGGCGGCCAGGCGGGCGGCGCCGAGGCGTACGGCCAGGGGCAGGTGGGAGCAGGCGTCGGCGAAGTCCAGGGCGGCCCGGTGTTCGGTGTCGACGCGGTCGCGGCCGGCGACGCGCCGGAACAGTTCGACGGACTCCTCCGGCTCGAACGCGGACAGCGACACCCAGCGGGTGACCGGCAGTTCGGGGATGCGCCGGCCGCCGGTGAGGATCACGGCGCTGCCGGTGCCGGCCGGCAGCAGCGGGGCGACCTGGGCCCGGGTCCGCGCGTGGTCGATCAGCACGAGCAGGCGGCGGCCGCAGGTGACGGTGCGCCACAGGGCGGCCCGGTCGGCCGGGTCGTGCGGGATGTCGGCGGCCGGCACGCCCACGGCACGCAGGAAACCGGTCAGCACGTCCCGGTCCTCGCGCAGGTCGGCGTAGAGCTGCCCGTCCGGGAACTCGGGCCGGATGCGGTGGGCCAGGTGCAGGGCGAGCGCGCTGGTGCCGATGCCGCCGAGCCCGACGATCCCGACCACCGGGGTGCCCGGCTCGCGGGTGACGAGGACCTCGGTGAGCTGCTCGATCAGTGCGGTGCGGCCGACGAAGTCCCGGATACCCAGCGGCAGCTGCTCGGGGGCGCTGGTGACCACGGCGACGGCGGGCTGCTCCCAGACCGGCGCGGCCAGGGCCGGGACCGGCTCGCCGGTGAGGATCCGCTGGTGGACGTCGCGCAGCGCCGCGCCCGGGTCGAGGCCCAGCTCGTCGGCGAGCCGGGCGCGGATCCGCTGGTACTCGGCGATGGCCGCGGCCTGCCGGCCGGTGCGGTACAGGCCGAGCATGAGCAGCCCGCTCAGGCCCTCGTCGAGGGGGTGTTGCTCGACCAGGGCGGTGAGGTCGATGACGGCGGCGCCGGCCCGTTCGGTGCCGATGTCCAGGGCGAGCCGTTCCTCGGTGGCGGTGTGCCGTTCCCGTTCGAGCCGCACGCGCTGGGCTGCCGCGTAGGCGCCGGGCACGTCGGCCAGGGCGGAGCCGTGCCACAGACTCTCGGCGTGGTGGAACGCCTGGGCGGCGGTGCTGTGGTCGCCGCCGTCGCGCGCGGTGCGGGCCCGGGTCACCGCGGCGGTGAACTCGGTCAGGTCCAGGGCGTGCGGTTCCAGGCGCATCAGGTAGCCGCCGTTGACGGTCGCGATCACGTCCGTACCGAAGATCTGTCGTAATCGGGAGATGTAGGTGCGCAGCGTCAACGTGGCGGTGCGCGGCGGATCGCCGTCCCACACCGCGTCGATCAACGCCTCGAGGGTCGCCTGGCGTCCCTCGCGCAGCGCCAGGACGCCGACCACGACACGCTGCTGCGGGGCGCCGAGGTCGAGTTCCTGGTCGCCGCGCCAGGCGCGCACCGGGCCGAGCACCGAGAGCCGAATCCGCCGGCTGGTCATCGTCGTCGTCATCGTCATCCACATCCCTGTTGTCGCCGGTCTGGTGCAACAACCATTCAAGCCGGAGTGTTTCCGCCCGCGCCAGCGGCCTGACCAGGGCGTCTACCTTTCGTCGAACCTTCGTCGACGTCGAGACGGCTCAATGGTCGAGTTGTCCGGCACCCGCCGGGCCACGTACTTCCGAAAGGCCGTTTCTCGTGAGCACACTCCACTCTTCCGGCGTCACTTCCGCGGACGACCTCGCCGCGTTGCGGGCGGCGGTCGCCGGTCCCGTCCTTGTGCCCGAGGACGAGGGCTACGCGGACGAGATCGCCACCTACAACCTCACCGTCGTGCACCGGCCGGCCGTCGTCGTGGGCGCCACCACCGCGGCCGACGTCCAGGCGGCGGTCCGGTTCGCGGCCGCCCACCAGTTGCCCGCCTCGGTCCTCGGCGCCGGCCACGGCAGCTCGGTGTCCTCGGCCGGCTCGGTCATGATCACCACCCGGCGGCTGACCGGGCTGGACATCGACGCCGACGCGATGAGCGCGCGGGTCGAGGCCGGCGTCCGGTGGGCCGACTTCATCGAGCAGGCGGCCAAGCTCGGCGTCGCCGGGCTCAACGGCTCGTCGCCGACCGTCACCGTGGTCAGCTACACGCTCGGCGGTGGCCTCGGCCCGTTCGGCCGCAAGCACGGCTACGCGGCCGATCATGTCACCGCGCTGGACGTGGTGACCGCCGACGGCGAGCTGCGGCACGTGACCGCCGACAGTGAGCCCGACCTGTTCTGGGCCTTGCGCGGCGCCAAGGGCAACTTCGGTGTCGTGGTCGCCATCGAGTTCGCGGTCTTCCCGATCGAGGCGTTCTACGGCGGCGGCATCTTCTTCCCGGGCGAGCTCGCCGGCGACGTGCTGCACCTGTTCCGCGAGTGGGTGAAGACCGTGCCCGAGGAGATGACCGCCTCGGTCGGCCTGCTGCACCTGCCGCCGGCGCCGTTCGTGCCCGAGCCGCTGCGCGACCGTCTCGTCGCCCACCTGCGCATCGCCTACCTCGGCGGGCCGTCCGACGGTGCACTGCTGGTCGAGCCGTTCCGCAAGCTGGGCACGCCGATCATCGACGCGGTCGGCGCCCTGCCCTACGCGGCGGTGGCCGCGGTGCACAACGACCCGGTCGACCCGCTGCCCACCTACGAGCACGCGATGCTGCTGCGGGAACTGCCGGCCGAGGCGGTCGACACGATCCTGGGCCTGGCCGGGCCGGGCGCCGAGTCGCCGCTGATCCTGGCCGAGGTGCGGCACCTGGGCGGCGCTCTCGGGCGCGCGCCGGAGGTGCCGAACGCGGTCGGCAACCGGGACGAGACGCTGTTCAACGTGTTCCTGGTCGCGGCCGGGGGCCCGCCCGACGCGCCCGCGCTGCTCGGCTACGAGCAGCGGCTGATCGACGCCCTTCAGCCCTGGTCGACCGGTCGTCGCTACCTGAACTTCATGTTCGAGGCGGACGCCGACGAGAAGACGGCCGCGCTGGCCTACGCGCCCGAGGCCTACGAGCGGCTGGCTGCGATCAAGCGTGAGTTCGACCCGGCCAACCTGTTCCGGATCAACCACAACATCCCGCCGGCGAGCTGACGAACTCCCGCGGCGTGTGGTGTCCCCCTGCCGCACGCCGCGGGCGCACACTCTTAACTTCCTGTTTCAAGACCCGATCATCGACGTACGGCGATGGCTCTTATGGTCTCGGCCATGACCGATTTCCGGGTGCGAGCGCGGTACGCCGCGGCCGTGGCGACCGCCGCGACCCTGCTCGCCGCCGTGCCGCAGATCGCCCACGCCGCCACGACCGCCGCCGACCTGCCGTTCGCGCAGGCGATCTTCCGGGCCACCCACAACTCCTACTCGGGCAACGTGGCCGGCGCCCGGGGCTCGATCACGCAGCAGCTCGACGCCGGGGTGCGTTTCCTCGAGTTCGACGTGTGGAGCGGCGACTACGCGACCGCCGGCGACTACCGGATCGGGCACAGCGAGGCCGGTGACCAGGTCGATCACACGGGCGGCAACCCGGCCGGGGATCAGCTGCGCGCCTGGCTGACGACCGTGAACAGTTGGTCGGCGGGGCATCCGGCGGCTGCCCCGATCACCGTTCTTCTCGATCTCAAAGACGACCTTTCGGCGCGTACGTCGTACGCGAACGGCAATCTTCTGACCTTGAACGACGAACTGCGTGAGGTCTTCGGGGACCGTCTGGCCCGTGGTCTCGACACGCCCGGGGCGTTGGGGCCGGTCGCGTCGCTGCGCGGGCGGATCCTGACCGTGCTGTCCGGGAACGCGACGGCCCGCACCAGTTACAAACGCGACACCGGCAGCAACCCGGCGGTCGCGATCAACACGCGCGGGCAGGTCGTCGAGGTGCACGACAACGGCGCCGGCGTGCTCTGGTACTGGACCGGCGTCTACGGCGCGGACGGCAGCCTGACCTGGCGGCGCCACGGAAAATACGACACCGGCAAGACGCCCGCGGTGGCGATCAACGACGACGGCACGGTGGTCGAGGTGCACCAGGCGCCGAGCGGGAACGCGCTCTGGTCGCGCGTCGGGCGACTCGACGACGCGGGCGAGATCACCTGGTCGGCGTCGGCCAAGTACGACACGGGGGTGCTGCCGAGCATCGCGTTCCCGGACCCGGCCACGAACGCCGTGCGCGAGATCCACCGCAGCCAGAGCGGCAGCCAGAACTGGGACTGGAAGGGCACCGTCGGCGCTACCTCGGTCACCTGGGGCGCGCACGCCACCACGTCCGACGCCCGCTTCCCGACCGTCACCGCGACGTCCGGCGGCCGGTCGGTGACGGTGGCCGGTGGGACCCTGACCGCGGCCACCGACCGTGTCCCGGCCACCGCGATCCGGGCGCCGCAGCTGGCGTTCGTCGAGTACCAGGCCGGAGACAGTGCCACGCTCAAGGACGGATCGGTGTTCTGGGCGGCGACCGCGTCGAACAAGTCGTTCGTGCTGTCCGGGCGCCAGGCCGGGGTCAGCGTGCGCGGCTGGGACTTCGACTCGGCCGGCCTGGCCACGAACCCCCTGGCGAACTACCCGGCGACGAACACGCCCAGTGCCGCCTGGTACCAGACCCTCCTGGCCGGCGCGGTGTCCTGAGGGGTGGCCCTAAACACTACATTGCCCATAGGGTATGCAGAGTAGGGTTCGGGGCAGGCTCGCTCGGGAGGTAACTCGTGAAGTTTCAGGTGCTCGACATCCTTCCCAACCTGACCAACCCGGTGACCGGGCGCGAGATCCAGCCCGACGAGCGGTTCTCGCAGGCGCTGACCTCGGCCCGGTACGCCGAGGAGTTCGGCTTCGACGCGGTGGCGATCGGCGAGCGGCACGCCGGGGCGTTCCTCTCCAGCGGGGTCTCGGTGCTGCTCGGGGCGGTCGCCGCCACCACCAGCCGGGTGCGGATCTCGACCGGGGTGTCGGTGCTGTCCATCCTCGACCCGCTGCGCGTCGCCGAGGACTACGCGACCGTCGACCAGCTGTCGCGCGGGCGGCTCGAACTGGTCATCGGCAAAGGCAACGAGCTGCGCCAGCTGCCGATGTTCGGCATCGAGAACGGCGAGCAGTGGGACGCGCTGGCCGAGAAGTACGAACTGCTGCGCCGGCTGTGGCGAGAGGAGAAGGTCACCTGGCAGGGCCGCTTCCGCGGGCCGCTGGACGAGGTGACCAGCCTGCCCCGGCCGTACGCGGGCGCCCCGCGCGTCTGGCACGGCTCGGCGACCACCCTGACCTCGGCCGAACTGGCCGGAACCTGGGGTGACCCGCTCTTCTCGGCCAACGCGATCCAGCCGCGCGACAACTACACGGTCCTGATCGACCACTACCGGCGCACGTATGCCGAACACGGGCACGACCCGCGCTTCGCCTACGTCGGGGCGGGCGCCGGCTTCCTGTATCTGGCCGACACGACCCAGCAGGCGCGGGAAGCGTTCGGGCCGACGTACGAGAAGATCATCGAATTCTTCAACAGGCCCGGCAACCACACGCCCGGCAACGAGTCGACGTTCTCGTCGATCGACGACGCCATCGCTCGCGGGCCGGTGCTGGTCGGGTCGCCGCAGCAGATCGCCGAGAAGATCCTCTGGTTCCACGAGGCGTTCGGGCACGACCTGCAGTCGTTCAGCCTGCCCACCATGATCCCGCACGAGCAGCAGCTGACCATGCTGGAGCGCTTGGCCTCGGAGGTGCTGCCGGTGGTCCGGCGGGCCGCGCCGACGACGCTGTGGGGCGACGAGGATCCGTACGGGGGACGCCCGGCCGCCTACGGGCGCACGGTCGCCGACGCCGCCGGCGCGGTCGAGGGGAGGACCTCGTGAGTACCACACCCCTGTCCGTTCTTGATCTGATCCCGCGCAGCAGCGGCACCACCACCGGGGAGGCGGTGCGCAACCTGATCGACCTCGCTCGGCGGGCCGAGACCGCCGGGTATCACCGCTACTGGTTCGCCGAGCACCACCTGAACCCGGGCGTGCTCGGTGTCTCGCCGGCCGTGTCCATCGCCCTGGTCGGCGCGGCCACCGCCACGATCCGGCTCGGCTCGGCCGGGGTGCAGCTCGGGCACCGGCAGCCGCTGGCCACCGTGGAGGAGTTCGGGCTGCTCGACGCCGCCTACCCGGGCCGGCTCGACCTCGGGCTGGGCCGGTCCATCGGGCGGCAGAAACCGGACGACGGGCCGGCCGTCACCGCGGCCGTCTCCGCCTACACCGCGCAGCGCGGCGGCGGGCGGCACACCGCCGAGCAACGCGCCGACAACGGTCTGCTGCTGCCCCGGCAGTACGACTTCACCGCGCGGCTGACGACCGCGGGCGGCAAGGTGGCGGCGTTCCTCGACCTGCTGCAGCAGCCGGGCGCGTACACACCCGACTACGAGTCGCAGATCAGCGACATCCTCGACTTCCTGGCCGGTACGTACGTCTCACCGGCGGGCACCCCGATCCACGCGTATCCGGGGGAGGGCGCGCCCGTCCAGGTCTGGATCCTCGGCGCGTCCGGCGGATCCAGCGCGACCGTGGCCGGTGCGCGCGGGCTGCGGTTCGTGGCCGGCTATCACCACAGTCCGAGCACCGTGCTCGACGCCGTGCAGGCGTACCGGAAGGCCTTCGTCCCCTCCGAGGTCCTGGCCGCGCCGCACGTCGCGGTCTCGGCCGACGTCGTCGTGGCCGACAGCGACGAGCAGGCCGCGGTGCTCGCCTCCGGGTACGGGCTGTGGGTGCGCGGCATCCGCTCGGGGGTGGGCGCGATCCCGTTCCCGGCGCCCGAGGACGCCGCCCGGCACGAGTGGAGCGACGACGACCGCGAACTGGTCCGGGACCGGATCGAGACGCAGCTGGTCGGTTCGCCGCGGACGGTGGCCGACCGGCTCGAACAGCTGCGCGACGCGACCGGCGCCGACGAACTGGCGGTCACCACGATCACCCACCGGCACGCGGATCGGGTGCGCTCGTACGAACTGCTGGCCGAGGAGTGGCGGCGGCGCGGCCACTGGTGACCGTCATCGATCAGCGCAGGGCGAGCAGGCTCTCGGCCGTCTCCGCGATGGTGTCCTCGATCGGGCGGGTCTTCCAGCCGAGCAGCCGTTCCGCCTTGGCCGAGGTGGCGTCGAGGTTGCGGCCGAGCAGCATGCGCAGCGAGCCCATCTGCGGGTTGACCCGGGCCAGGCCGCGGGCGGCCCACAGCGGCATCTCGCGGGTGGGGACCTTGGCCGCCCGCTCACCCAGGCGTTCGCGCAGGACGGCGGCGATGTCGCGCTGCCACAGGCTGTGGCCGGCGGTGGCGATGAACCGCTCGCCGGCCGCGGCCGGGGCGGTCATGGCGAGCACGTGCAGGGCGGCGACGTCGCGTACGTCGACGTAGCCGGAGGCGAACTTGAGCAGTGCCGGCATCGAGCCGTCGAGCATGCGGGAGATGACACCGAGCGACGGTGAGAAGTCGGGGCCGAGGACCGGGCCGAGCACGCCCGTGGGGTTGACCGTCGCCAGTTCGAGCCCGCGGCCCGGGCCGCCGGCGAATTCCCAGGCGGCGCGTTCGGCGAGCGTCTTCGATTTCTGGTACGGCCCCACGCCCGCGTCCACGTTCGTCCAGTCCCGCTCGGTGAACGGGGTGTCGCGAGGCTCGTGCCCGTAGGCGATCGCACCGATCGCCGAGGTCATGACCACCCGCCGCACCCCGGCGGCGCGCGCCGCCCGCAGGACCCGCAGCGTGCCGTCGACGGCCGGGCGGACCATCTCGTCGTCGTCGCGCGGCACCGTGGTCAGCGTGGGCGAGGCGACGTGCAGGACCGCGTCGCAGCCGGCCACCGCGTCGGCCCAGCCCTCGTCGCTGCCCAGGTCGGCGCGGACGACTCGGACGTCCGCGCCCGGCTCCAGGGTGGCGCGGATCCGCGGCTCGCGGGCCAGGTCGCGCACGGTCACGCGGACCGAGTGCCCGGCGTCGAGCAGGGCCCGCGTGCACCAGCCGGCGATGTAACCCGAACCCCCGGTCACCAGAACGTCAGCCATGATTTGCCCTCCTTGGAGTGTTTTGTGCGGTCACTCCAAGGTAATGGAGACCTCTCCACTTCGTCAACGGTTAAGTGGAGAAGTCTCCAATTACTTCTGCAGGCCGTCCAGGATCAACGCCAGGATGGGCTGCGAGCGGTCCGGCGCGGCCCGCCAGAGCGCGCCGGTGAGCTGCAGGAAGTCGCCCGGCTCGGCGTCGGCGCGGATGCTGCCCTCGCTCTTGCCGGCGTCCAGCAGTCGCGTGATGGCGGCGATCACCGGTCCGTACGTCTGCTCGGTGATCGACTTGTGCGCGTCCGGGCTGAGTGCGGCGCCCAGGGCGTGCTTCTTGCGCATCGCGTCGACCAGGTCGGTCGTCCAGTGTCGCAGCGCCTCGACCGGGGTCTTGGTGGCCAGCAGCTCGTCGACCGAGCCGATGAGCAGCCCGACCTCGTCCTGGTAGATGTCCAGGATCAGTGCCTCGCGCGACGGGTAGTTGCGGTACAGCGTGGCCGGGCCGACGCCGGCGCGCTGGGCGATCTGGTTCATCGAGGTGTCGCCGTCCTCGGTGAACGCCGCGCGGGCGGCGGCCAGGATGCGAGCGCGGTTCTCGCGGGCGTCCGAGCGGACCATCGTTGCTCCCTCACTTGCTATCTGGAGAGGTCTCCGTTAAATTAGTGGAGACCTCTCCACAACGATAGAGGAGCAGCATGCGCTACATCAAGCTCGGCCGGACCGGACTGGACGTGTCGCCGATCGCCATCGGCGCGATGACCTACGGCGACCCCGGCCGCGGCCACCCGGTCTGGTCACTCGACGAGGACACCAGCCGGCCGCTCATCCGGCACGCCCTGGACGCCGGCATCAACTTCTTCGACACCGCCAACATGTACTCGTACGGGTCCAGCGAGGAGATCCTCGGCCGCGCCCTGCGCGACTTCGCCGACCGCGACGAGGTGGTGATCGCCACCAAACTGCGCCACCCGATGCGGGCCGGGGCCAACAGCAGCGGCCTCTCCCGCAAGGCGATCATGACCGAGGTCGAGCACAGCCTGCGCCGGCTCGGCACCGACTACATCGACCTCTACCAGATCCACCGCAACGACAACGCCACGCCGTGGGAGGAGACCCTCGAAGCGCTGCACGACCTGGTCAAGGCCGGCAAGGTGCGCTACCTGGGGGCCAGTTCGATGCACGCGTGGGAGTTCGCCAAGGCCCTGCACCTGCAGAAACAGCACGGTTGGGCGCGGTTCGCGACGATGCAGCACCACTACAACCTGCTGGCCCGGGAAGAGGAGCGCGAAATGATCCCGCTCTGCCTCGACGAGGGCGTGGGCACGGTCATCTGGAGCCCCCTGGCCCGCGGGCGCCTGGCCCGGGCCTGGGACGACGCGCGGTCCACGACCCGCGCCGAGACCGACGGCGGCTACGCCGACATGCTCTACTCGCCGGCCGAGCAGGACGCCAACCACGCGATCGTCGACGCCGTCGGAAAGATCGCGGCCGAGCGCGGCGTCAGCCGGGCCCAGATCGCGCTGGCCTGGCTGCGGAGCAATCCGGTGGTCACCGCGCCGCTGGTCGGGGCCAACACCGTCGCTCAGATCGACGACGCGGTGGCGTCCCTGGAGATCCGGCTCACCGACGAGGAGATCGCCGCGCTGCAGCGGCCGTATACCCCGCGGTACGACTTCCAGGGCATCTCCGACGAGGCCGAGATGCAGCGGATCCGGGACAGCATCCCCGGCTACGCCCACGCCTGACCGGCGTCAGTACCAGTCGGTGCAGTGGGGGCGGCCCCGGTAGTCGGCGCAGGCCCGGGCCACGTTCGGCCGGTAGTCGTTGTAGGCGCCGGTGTAGGCCGACCGGGCCGGGCCCGACGAGCCCTTCGGGCCGACCCAGTGGGCGCCACCGTCGGTGGAACGATCGAGGTACACCTCGGCCGGCTGTCCGCCGTTGTACCGGGCCCACGCGCAGCGGGCCGCGCTGTTGTAACGCAACTCGACCCGGTTGAAGCCGGTCCCGTCCACCCAGGTCACCACCCTCGCGGTGACGAACTGGCCGGTCGCCGCCCAGTTGGCGGCGGTGCTGCGCTGACCGTCGTCGCAGTGCGGCGCCCAAGGAGCGGTGGCCGCGTGCGGGCCGTCCGTCCAACCCTGCGAGAGCAGAGCGCCGATCGCCAGCGTCGCCGTGGCGAGGGCGGATGCCACCTTCATCGGGAATCCTTCCGGCCGGACATTCTTTCTGACCCTAAATGCGGGCGTACGGAAGGAATAGTTCTGCTTTCAGGGTCCGCCGACCGGCCGATACCCGGTGGCGGCGATGTGGTCGGATCGTCGGGTGGAGCCCGCCTTCGTACTGGTGCACAGTCTGCTGCTGGGGCCGCGGACGTGGGCCCCGGTCGCCGCCGAACTGGCGGCGGCCGGGTCTACCGCGGTCGTTCCGTCGCTGGTCGGGGCGGATCGTCGGCCGCGCTCGTGGCCACCGACTGATCGTCCGGGACGGCGATCACGCGGGCCGACTGGGCCACGAAGGCCGCGCAGAATCCGATCATGACGAGCGCGCCGGCCACCGGGGCCAGGCCGATGGCGAACGCCGCGGCGGCGGTGCCGTAGACGGCCAGGTTCGCGATGATCACCACCTGGTTCGCCCAGGCCCAGAGCGGCACGGCGTCGACGCCGCCGGCCTGGGCGGTGCGGTCGAGCAGGCCCCGCAGCACGCCGTTGATCAGTCCGTAGGTCAGTCCGGCGATCAGGAATCCGGCGTACGCGCCCGCGTCACCGCCGAACACCCAGGCCACCATCGACGCCAGGTAGGCCCCGGCCAGCCACGGCAGCAGCCGTTCGCGATCGGCCACGAACCGGCGTAGCAGCAGCGTCGCGAACCCGCCGATGCCGTAACAGGACAACGCGTACCCGAAGTGCCGGGTGTCGAAGTGATGAATGACGGCGAACACCGGCAGCTCGACGGCGTTGAGGGCAGCCCCGATCAGGCTCAGCCAGGTCCATGCGGTCAGCGCCCGCGCGCGGGACCCGGCCAGCTCGGCCGGCCGCCCGAACAGCCGGCGCAGCGTGAACAGCGACTCCGGCCGGCCCGGTTCGGCCACCGGCTTCCAGGCCGGCCCGGTGACCAGGACGGCCAGGCCGAGCAGGAAACTGGCCGCGTCGATGACCACCAGCCAGCGCAGCCCGAACAGCGCGGCGATGACCCCGCCGACGGCCGGCGACAGGGCCAGGGTCACCGAGCCGATGGCCCCGAGCGCGATGTAGACCGACTGGCGCTCCTTGGCCGGCACCCACTCCCCGACCAGGGCCATGTACAGCGGATTGGCGATGCCCCGCAGCAGGGCCGACAGGGCGAAGAACACCAGCACGTACGGCAGGGGCGTGCCGGCCACGAGCGAGAGGCTCAGCACCGCGAGCGCCAGCTGGGTCGCGTAGTAGACGCCCGGACGCCGCCGGGCCGGGATCCGCTCGACCACGGCCCGCACGAACACCAGGCTCGGCAGGCTCTGGGCGACGAACGCGGCGGCGGTCGCGGCCGAGCCGTACTGGCTCTGCACGTGCTGGGCCAGACCGACGAACGTCAGCCAGTTGCCGACCTGGGACACGAACGAGGCGGCCAGCAACCGGCGCGACGGGGAGACGAGCACGCCCCAGGATATCGACGCAGGAGTATCGTCTTCGACGTGGCACTCGTCGGAGTCCAGAAGACCCTGAGCCCCGTCCTCAAGGCGAAGGCGCTGGACAATCGCCTGCCCGACCCGATTCTCGGCGACGAGTACGCCGAGCGGACGATGCGCCGCCTCGACCCCGACTACGACAAGGGCCGGTTCGGGGCCAGTCAGCTGGGCCTGTCGGCCGTGGTCCGGGCCAAGATCTTCGACGACTGGGCCCGGAGTTTCCTGGCCGACCATCCCGACGCCGTGGTGCTGAACGTGGGGTGCGGCCTGGATGCCCGGGTGTTCCGGGTCGATCCACCGACCGGGGTGGACTGGTTCGACCTGGACTTCCCGCCGGTCGTCGAGCTGCGCGAGCAGTTCCTGCCGGCGCGCGAGCACGACACGCTCATCGGCTCCGACGTCACCGACCTCACCTGGCTCGACCGCGTTCCCCGGGACCGGCCGGCGCTGATGATCGCCGAGGGCCTGGTGCCGTACCTGACCGAGGACGACGCCCGGCGGCTGCTGACCGGCGTCGTCGATGCGTTTCCGGCCGGGCAGATCCTGTTCGACACCGTGTCGGTGTCGGCCTGGCGGGCCTCGAAGTGGGACCCGGTCGGGCGCCGGTACAACGCCGTGTTCCACTGCGGTTTCGACGACCCGGCCGCGCCGGCCGCATGGCATCCGCGGCTCCGATTCGTCGACGAGGCGTCGATGAACGACTCGCCGGTGCTGCGGGCCAAGGCGCCCCCGGCCGTTCGCCGCATCTACCGCCTGCTGAACCTGCTGCCCGGGTTCACCCGGTCCAGCCGCATCGTGCGCTTCCGCTTCTGACCGGTCAGGCCACGCCGAAGGCGTCGACCACCCGGGCCAGCTCGGTCCGCGAGCTGACCTGCACCTTCGGGTAGATCCGGTACAGGTGGGTGCTGACCGTGCGCGGCGACAGGAACAGCCGCTCGCCGATCTCCCGGTTGCTCAGCCCGCGGGCGGCCAGCTGCGCGATCTGCTGCTCCTGCGGGGTCAGCGCGGCCAGGGCGTCCATCGGCTTGCGGCGGGTCTCGCCGGTCGCCCGCAGTTCACCGCGCGCCCGGTCGGCCCACGGCGTGGCACCGAGCGCGTCGAACGTGGCCGCCGCGGCCCGCAGCAGCGGCCGGCTCTCGGCCACCCGGTAGGCCCGGCGCAGCGTCGCCCCGTACGTGAGCTGCAGTCTCGCCCGGTCGAACGGCCACCCGGTCAGGTCCTCGGCGAGCGCGCTCGCGTAATCCTCGGTCAGCACCGCCCGCGCGTATCCGAGCCCCACCCGCAGCGCCGGTGACCCGCTGCGCGCGGCGATCGGCTCCAGCGCGTCGACGATCGGCCGCAGCTCGTCCAGGAAGCCGCCGAGCCACGCGGCCTCGGCCAGGTGCCCGAGCAACAGCAGCTGCTGGTACGGCATGTACGCGCTGTCACCCGGCTCGAACACCCGCATGAGCTGCTGGAACGCGTCCTCGGCGTGCCCCTCGGCCAGCGCCGCCACCCCGCGGGCCCGCTGCACCAGCGCGAGCATCGGCAGCCGCCGGGCCGCGAAGAACACCTGCTCGGCGGCGTCGGCCCGGCGGCGCGCGGACGTCACGTCGCCGCGCAGCGCCTCGGCCAGGGCGGCGATCAGGCTGCCGCCCAGCGACCACATCGGCTGCCCGATCTCGTCGGCCAGCGCGATGCACTCGGCCACCAGGGGCAGCGCGGCCCGGGTGTCACCCAGGCCCGCGTAGGCCGAGGCGGCGGTGTTGAGCGCCTGGGCCAGCACCCCGACCCGGCCCTGGGCGCGCAGGTCGGCGACGGCGGACAGGGCGAGTGTCCCGGCGATCTCGTACGCCCCGATCGCCCACGCCCCCATGGCCAGGTCGCTGCGCGTCACCGGGGTCAGGTCGGCGCGGTGTACCAGCCTCTCCAGCTGCCGCAGCGCGATCGCGCCGTGCTCGACCGGCGAGATCAGCGGCAGCACGATCGTCAACGCCGGATCGTCCTCGGGCAGCCCGAGCGCCCGGGTGATCTCGGTGTACCGGTCCCGGATCTCCGGCGGCACGTTCGAGTAGTAGACCCGCAGGTTGATCTCGCACAGCGCGCGCACGGCCAGCTCCGGGTCGCC
The DNA here is from genome assembly GCF_051380535.1 of Actinoplanes sp. HUAS TT8. Classification (NCBI taxonomy): domain Bacteria; kingdom Bacillati; phylum Actinomycetota; class Actinomycetes; order Micromonosporales; family Micromonosporaceae; genus Actinoplanes; species Actinoplanes sp. HUAS TT8. The sequence continues at coordinate 2,406,938 of NZ_CP195646.1, forward strand.
GTCGCGGCGCATGGTGTCGATCAGATCGGCGTAGGCCATCAGCCGTTCCGGCCCGGACCAGGCGCTCGGGAAGTACGTCTCGCGCATCAGCGTCAGCCGCGCCCGGTCGGCCGGGCGCAGCGCCCCGGCGTCGATCTCGTCCAGCAACCGCCGCACGGTGTCCCCGTCACCCTGCTCGTGGGCGAGGGTCGACGCCCAGATCTGGCGTCGCCCGCGCGCGGCCGGATCCTCGCTGAGCTGCACCGCCCGCCCGGCCGCGGCGAGCGCCAGGGCGACCATCTGCCGCTGCGCCGCGCCGGTGGCCACGTCGGTCAGCTCCCGCGCCAGCTCCTCGTCCGGCCCAGCCGCGGCCGACGCCCGATGCCAGATCCGGCGCTCCGGAACCCCGTCGAGGACCTCGGCCAGCGCCGCGTGCACCCGCCGCCGATCGCCCGCCGGGGCCTGCTGGCGCAGCGCCGACCGCAGCAACGGATGACGGAAACGCAGCTCATAGCCTTCGTCCACGGTGATCAGGCGGGCCGTCACGGCCGGTTGCACGGCCTCGGCCGGCACCGGTTGCCCGGTCACGATCGCTGCCGCGGCCAGGATCTCGTCGAGCCGCCCGCCGTCGTTCAGCGCGGCGATCAGCAGCAGCCGCCGGGTCAGCGGCGGCAGGTCGGCGACCAGGCCACCGAAGGTCCGCTCGACCCGCGTGCTCAACGGCAGCGACGACGGCAGCAGGGCCGACCCGCCGGACCGGGCCGCCGCCGCACCGAGCTCGACCAGGCCGAGCGGGTTGCCGGCGGCCTCGTCCAGCACCCGGGCCCGCAGCGCCGGGGCCAGCCCGGGCGCGGTCGCGTCCAGCAGCGCCGTCGCGTCCGTGTCACCGAGCGGTTCCAGCGGCAGCTCGGGCAGCCCGGCCGCGGCCAGCCGCCGGTCGACGTCCTCGCCGTCGCGCACGGCCATCAGCACGGCGATCCGGTCGGACTCGACCCGCCGGCTCAGGAACGCGAGCGTCTCCCAGGTCGCGGCGTCCAGCCAGTGCGCGTCCTCGATCGCCAGCAGCGTCGTCAGATCCGGCTCGCCGAGCATTTTCAAGATCTCAACCGCTTGCGTGTACGGCGACAAGCCGCCCGCCCGCACGGAACGCACCGGGCGCAGCAGATGGTCCAGTCCCGCGTACGGGATCTGGCCCTCGGCCGGCACCCCGGTGACCGTCAGCACCCGCAGCCCGCGCTCCCGGGCCCGCCCGATCGCGTGGGTGAGCAGCGCCGACTTGCCGATCCCGGCCTCGCCGCGCAGGACCAGGGCCGCGCCCCGCCGCTCGTCCGCCTCGTCGAGCAACCTCTCGATCCGGCTGATCTGCTGGTCGCGCCCGACGATGTTGCTCACGACTCATCTTGCAACGCTGCAATCGGCACTGAACAGCCGCCCCCACCGGTCCAGTCGCGGTAAAGAGTTCCTTCACCGGCACCGGCTACGTTCGTGGATCGTCGTGGGGGAGGAACGTCGTTTGACCGGGTCAGCGGTGCGGTTGCAGATCATGGGCCCGTTGCGGGTGTGGCGCGGCGACCGCGAGGTGGACGCCGGCCCCCGCCAGCAGCGCTGTCTGCTGGCCCTGCTCGCCGCCCAGGCCGGCCGCCCGCTGAGCATGGCCGACCTGATCGACCTGATGTGGGGCTCCGGGCCGCCGGTGAGCGCGGTCAACGTGGTGCACAAGTACATCGGGGCGCTGCGCCGCCGGCTCGAACCCGGCCTGGCCCCACGCTCGCCGGGCACGTTCCTGACCCGGCACGCCACCGGATACCGGCTCACCGCCGGTCCGGAGATCCTGGACCTGGTCGCGTTCCGCGCTCTGGTGATCCGGGCCGGGCAGGCCGCGCGGGCGGGCCGGGCGGACGAGGCGCTCGACGACTACACCGCGGCGCTCGCCCTGGGCCAGGGGGCGGCCGGGGACAGCCTGGCCGACACGACCGGGGCCACGGCCGCGTTCGCCGCGATCGACGGCGAGTTCTTCGCCGCCGCGGTCGCCGCCACCGACGTGGCCGTGCGGACCGGCCGGCCGTCCCGGGTGCTCGGGCCGCTGCGGCTGGCCGCGCGGATGGGCCGCCTGCACGAGCCGGTGCACGCCGCGCTGGTCACCGCGCTCGGCGCGGACGGCCAGCAGGCCGAGGCGATCGAGGTGTACCGGGCGCTGCGCGAGCACCTGGCCGACGAACTGGGCCTCGACCCCGGGCGTGACCTGCAGGAGGCCCAGCACCGGGTGCTGACCCGGACGGCCGCCGGCCCGCCGGCGGCGGAGGTGGTCCCGGCCCCGCGGGTGCGCCCGGCGCAGCTGCCGCCGGACCAGCCGATGTTCGTCGGCCGCGCGCACGAGCTGGCCGTCCTGCACGACCTGGTGCACGGGATGCGTGACAGCCGCCGGGCCGGCCCGATGGTGATCGCCGTGGACGGCCTGGGCGGGGTCGGCAAGTCGACGCTGGTCACCCACTTCGCCCATCAGGTCGCGGCCGGGTTCACCGACGGGCAGCTCTACCTCGACCTGCGCGGGCACGACGACGAGGACGGCGGTGTCGCCCCCGACGACGCGTTGCGATCGCTGCTGTACGGCCTGGGTCTGCGTACCGCCGACATCCCGGACACGTACGGCGCGCTCATCGGCGTCTACCGCAGCCTGACCGCCGGCAAGCGGATCCTGCTGCTGCTCGACGACGTACGCGACGCCGCCCAGGCCCGGCTGCTGCTGCCCAGCTCGGTCGAGAGTCTCGTGCTGATCTCCAGCCGGCGCCCGCTGGTCGGCCTGGCCGCCTCCGACGGTGCCCGGCTCTACCGGGCCGAGGTACCCGGGCTGCCCGACGCGCGGCAGATGCTGACCACCCGGCTGGCCATGGCCGGGGGCGCCGCCGCCCGGACGGCCGACGCGGTGGTCCTCGACGACGTCATCGAGCTGTGCGGCCGGCTCCCGCTGGCCCTGGCCATCCTGGCCGCGCGGCTGTGCGTGCGGTCCACGCTGTCGCTGGCGTCGGTCGCGGCCGAGCTGCGCGACGGCGATCACCGGCTCGCGGCGTTCCCGCAAGGACCGGGACTGACCGATCCGCGTACGGCCTTCGCCTGGTCCTACCGGCAGCTCAAGCCCGACACGGCCCGGCTGTTCCGGCTGCTGTCGGTCGCGCTGACCCCGGGGATCACCGTCGAGGCGTGCGTCAGCCTGTCCGGGCAGGACGCCGGCCGGACCGGCGCCGAACTGGCCGAACTGACCGAGGCGGCGCTGGTGTCCGAGGACGATCACGGGTGTTTCACCTCGCACGTGCTCGTCACCGCGTACGCGCAAGAGCTCTTCCGGATCGTCGATCCGGTGACCGACCAGCGCGCCGCGACGACCCGGTTGCTCCAGCACTACCTGCACAGCAGCTTCAACGCGCAGGTCATGCTCGAACCGAACCGGCCGCCGATCGCGCCCCCGCCGCCGGAGCCGGGCGTGCGCCCGGAACGACCGGGGAGCTACGCGGAGGCGATCGCCTGGTTCGACCGGCACCGCGAGGTCCTCAAGGAGGCGGTACGGGTCGCGGCCGACCTCGGCGACGGCATCGTGCCCTGGCAGCTGGCCATCACCATGCAGCAGTCCTTCGAGTGGTCCGGCAACTTCCAGGACTGGGAGCAGGTGATGGGCCACGCGCTGCGGGCCGCACGCGAGCGGGGTGACGTGGTCGGCGAGGCGCACGTGCTGCGCAGCCTGGCCGGCGCGCGCTGGTTCCTCGGCGCCGGCCAGGACACCCTCGACCTGCTCAACGCCGCGCTGCGCGTCTTCGTCGACCGCGGCATGCTGCTGGAACAGGCCCTCACCGAGATCAACTTCCACGCGGCCTACACCGCCCTGGGCGATCATGAAAGCGCCCTGCACCACGCCGAGCGGGCGGCCGCGCTGGGCCGCGCCGACGGCAACGACACGCAGCAGGTGCGCAGCCTCGACTGCGTGGGCCGCTCGCTGGCCCGGCTCGGCCAGCACGAGCGGGCCGCGCGGGTGCTGGACCAGGCCCTCGACCTCAACCTGCGGGTCGGCCGCCGGCACGAGGAGGCGATGATCCGGGTCTCGATCGCCCACAACCTGGTTGACCTGGGCCGCCCGGACGACGCCGTCCACGAGCTGCGACTGGCGGTGAAGGCGGCCCGCTCGGTCGGGCAGGGCCCCTACCACTTCGAGGCGTTCCGCAGTCTGGCCGAGCTGCTGCTCACCACCGGGGACCCCGACGGTGCGGGCGAGGCGTTCCGGCGTGCGAGCGAGGTCCTCGACTCGTTCCAGGGCGGCGGGCCCCGTCACATGCGCGCGGAGCTGCGAACTCTCGCGGCGAAGATGCCATGACCCGGCGCCGGGCCTGCTCGATCGGGAGCAGGCCCGGCCACCCGGGCGGACTACTGGAAGTCGCAGCCCGGATTCGGGGCGTCGACCGACAGCGGCGAGCCGGTCGGCAGGACGTAGAGCACGTCCAGGATCACCGGGACCTTGCCCAGGTTGCGGCCGATGTGCACGTTGGTCTCGCCGGCCGGCTCCTTGATGAAGCTGCCGGCCCGGTTAACGCCGTCGGAGGCGCACGTGGCGTCGAAGTGGCTCAGGGTGCCCTGCTTGACCCGGCCGTACAGTTCGCCGCGGTGGAAGTGCCAGCCGGTGGCCTGCCCGGCCGGGATGGTGATCTCCCGCAGGATGTAGTCGGTGCCGCCGACCGTGGTCTGGGAGATGATCGTCCCGCTGACGCCCGGGCCGGGTGGCGTGGCCAGGGCCGGGGCCGCGACCGTCACCGTGGCCGTGAGGACGGCCGCGCTCACGACCGTACTGCGAAGGATCGTCCGGTTTTTCAAAGATCTTCCCCTCGTCGATATGGACGTGTCCGACGGTAAAGGGGGACAGTGACCGATCAGTGAATGCGCGCTGGATCGCCCTCGGTCAGCCGCGGGGCAGGACGCCGAGCAGGGTTGCGGTCAGGGACAGCCGCAGGGCGTCCCGCAGGTTCAGGTGGAAGCGGGCCAGCTCGGGTTCGGCCTGATAGGCGGCCTGCAGGCTGGGCGGGGGAGTGCTGTAGGCCGGGAGCGCGCCGGCCACGACCATGGTCTGCAGGCTGAACAGCGTCGCGTCCTCGCCGAGCTCGGGCAGGCACTTCTGGATCAGGCTGGTCATGGTGGTCAGGCGGGCCAGCGAGGCGCGCTTGTAGCGGGCGACGACCTCGACCGAGACGTTGTGCTCCAGGACGCCGCCCTGCGCGCCGAACAGGTCGCACATGACCACCCGGGCCGAGAGCGAGCGGCTGAGGATCTCGGCCACCGCGGTCGCCCGCTCGGTCATCGGCCCGGCCTCGTCGACACCGGCGGCCAGCTCGCCGGCCAGTTCCGTCAGCCACTCGCCCAGGAAGCGGTCGAGCAGTTCCAGCAACACGGCCTCGCGGGACTCGAAGTAGCGCAGCACGTTGGGCTTGGCCAGGCCGACCCGGCGGCTCAGCTCGTTCAGGGTGACCGCGGCCACCGGCATCTCGTCGAGCATCGCCGATGCCATGTCGAGGATCGCCCGGCGGCGGATCTCCCGCTGTTCCTCGGTTCGCGCCCGCTGGAAAGTCACGATCACCAGCCTAACTTACGTACCTCCGGTACGTTGACAACGTACCGCGAGTACTTTAGCGTTGTTCTCGCAAGATACCTTCGGTACGTTAATAGGGGAGCCGGACATGACCACGAACTGGACGACCACCGCCATCCCGGACCAGCACGGCCGGATCGCCGTGGTGACCGGCGCCAACACCGGGCTGGGATTCGAGACCGCCAAGGCCCTGGCCGAGCGCGGCGCGTCGGTGGTGCTGGCCGTGCGCGACACCGACAAGGGCGAACGGGCCGCCGCCCAGATGCCCGGCGACGTCACCGTGCAGGCGCTGGACCTGACCTCGCTCGACTCGGTCCGGGCGGCCGCCGGGGCACTGCGGTCCCGCCTCGGCCGGATCGACCTGCTGATCAACAACGCCGGCGTGATGTACACCCCGAAGCGGACCACCCGGGACGGCTTCGAGATGCAGTTCGGCACCAACCACCTGGGCCACTTCGCGCTCACCGGGCTGCTGCTGGACCTGATGCTGCCGGTGCCCGGCTCGCGCGTGGTGACGGTCAGCAGCACCGGGCACCGCATCCGGGCCGCGATCCACTTCGACGACCTGCAGTGGGAGCGGTCGTACAGCCGGGTCGGCGCCTACGGACAGTCCAAGCTGGCCAACCTGATGTTCACCTACGAGCTGCAGCGCCGACTGGCCCGGCACGGCACCACCGTGGCGGTGGCCGCGCACCCCGGCGTGTCCAGCACCGAACTGGCCCGCAACACGCCCGCGGCCCTGCGGCTTCCGCTCGAACTGCTCGCGCCGCTGATCACCCAGACCCCGGCGATGGGCGCGCTGCCGAGCCTGCGCGCGGCCACCGACCCGGCCGTGTTCGGCGGTCAGTACTACGGCCCCGGCGGGCGCTTCGAGATCCTGGGCCACCCGCGGCTGGTCACGTCCAGCCCGGAGTCGTACGAGGTGGCCGTCCAGCAGCGGCTGTGGGCCGTCTCCGAGGAGCTGACCGGGGTGACGTTCCCGGCGCCGGTCGCGATCAGCTGATGCGGTGGGCGGCGGCGCCGTTGTGCAGGAACCGGGCGCGGCCGTGCTCGTCCGAGCCGACCAGGGACAGGACCTCGTGGACGCCGGACCGCGGTTCGGCCGTGATGATCGAGTCTTCGTTGAGGCGGACGACCTCGACGCGGCTCTCGGATCCGGCCTCGGTTCGCGGGCGGTAGGTGAGGAACGCGCGGTCGTGCTCGGTGGCGAGGGTGACGTCGTACAGGGTGGAGCGGTACGTGCCGCACATGCGGTCCCGGTCGATCCCGGCCGGGTTCGGCGGCGGAACGGGCAGAGGAGTCGTCTCGACCCCCGCGAGATCCCGCAGCGCAGCACCGAAGATCTCGTAGGCCAAGGGCTCAGCCGCCGCGCTGTTGGTCAGGACCACGACCGCCACACCCGCGGACGGGACGACACGCAGGAACGCCTTCTGTCCCTTGGCGACCCCGGTGTGGCCGACCACCCCGTCCCGGTAGAGCATCCAGGCGAGCCCCCAGCCGAGGGCACCGCCGCCGAAATCCGGGACCGAGGTGACCTGGGGTTCCCGCAGCGCCGCCAGGGCGGGATCGGTCAGGTGGTGGCCGACGAACTCCAGCAGCTCACGGGCGCTGATCGCCAGGTGGGAGCCGCTGGGCGCCGAATAGTAGGAGACCGCCCAGTCCTTCGTCGGCACCGTCCTCCCGTCGGCCGTGACATGACCGACGGCGGCGCGGTGCAGAATCGCCTCGTACGGGTCGGTGGCGACGGTGTGCAGGCCCAGCGGGGTCACCAGACGTTCCCGCAGGACGTCGTGGAAAGGCTTGGCACGCAGCACCTCGACCAGGCGGCCGAGGATCACGAAACCACTGTTGGAGTACGAGAAGACGGCGCCCGGCGGAAACAGATGGTCGGCGTCGGCGAGGGTGGCGACGAACCGCTCGACCGCATCGGCGTTCCGGCCGGTGTCGACGAAATGGTTCCCGTCGACACCGCCGGTGTGGGTGAGCAGGTGGCGGGCGGTCAGCGAGGCGGTGGCGGACGGGTCGCTCAGCCGGAAACCGGGCAGGTAGTCGTGGACCGGACGGTCGAGATCCAGCACGGAGTCGTCGACCAGTTGCTGCAGCAGCGTGGCCGTCCAGATCTTGGTGATCGACCCGATCTTGAACACCGAGTCGGTCGTGACCTCGACCCCGGTGTGCACGCTCAGCACACCGGCCGCCTCGTCCCGGATCTCCCCGCCGGCCAGCACCGCGACCTGGGCGCCGGGCACGTCGTGCTCGGCGAGCAACTCGCCCAGATTCCAGCTCGTCGGGCCAGGCTAATCGGGTGTAAGTGCTCCGTTCTCCAGGCGCTCTACTTGGGGGACGGCGGTGCGGCCGACGGAGTGACGGCCGGGATGGGATTGGTGTTGGTGCCGCTTGGCGCTGCCGGTTGAAGCATGGACGAGACAGCCAGTCCGGCGACCGCTGTGGCCAGCGCGGTGCCACCGGCCACGATGATGGTGGTGACCGGTGTCGCCAGCGAACGGGCTGATCGGAAGTCGCGCACCCGACTCCATGGCAGGTTTGCCTGACGAGCGAGCCGCCATTCCCAGAAAAGGCCTAGTGCGACGAAGAATCCGCCGACCTGGCCGACGCGGAGTGAGGCCGCGAGGGCGAAGACTTTGGCGGGGGCATCGACGAGGACGAGGTTGAGCAACTCGGCGGGGAGCACGGCCAGAACGGCGCTGAACGCCTTGATGACCGGCGTGCGACCGCGGAGCAGCGGGTAGAAGTAGCCGAAGACGACTGCGTAGATCAGCCAGCGTGCGATGTAGCGGATGGTCGCCAGGAGCGTGATTCCGGGCCACCACTGCATATCGCCTACGGCGAACTGATCAGCCAGGGCCGCGACCTCCAATCCGATGATCGGTGCGGCGATGATGACGGCGATACCGAGGGTTCCCAGCGCGCATGTCCACGGGCCGCTCCCTCCGGAGGTGCGCAATCCGGAACTGGCCACAGCCGTGTAGCGGCCCAACGCGGCCGCCTCGTCGATTGCCTCCTGGGCCTGTTGCAGCTTGACGACGCTGGGCCTGACCGGATTTGAGGCCACGTCCGGCAGGCGGTCCCGAAACGCCTTTGCGGCCTCCTTCTGCATACGACGCTGCCAGGATTCCCGCTCCAGCAATGCCATGTGGTCGGTCGTGGTGGTTGCTGCAAGTTCGGCCGCCTCGGTCAGACGAGACTTCGGCAATACCCAGGCCATTCCTACAGCGAGGACGCAAGAGGCGAGCAAAGCTCCGATATGGTCGGCTGTCTGCGGTATGGATCCGGCGACGACGAACGTAATTCCCGCCGCCCTCACCTGCGGACTTCCAAGAGCCGTCGCTGTCTGCCCGGCTTGCCGGAGCTTCGACACGAGCACGACCAGAATCAGTAGGAGCATCAGTGCGACGAAGAGGTTGCTGAACCGCAGGTAGCTGTCGATGAAGATGCCGTTTCCGGCCAGCACCGGCCGGAAGTCTCGGAGGGTGGCCAGCGGAGGTAGGAATAGCAGGGCCGCCATGAACGGTGCGGCTACGAGCGGCCGTGGCAGCAGAGCCCGCAGTGCCGGGATCCAGGCCAGCCCGCAAATGGTGAGAACCAGGGTGGTTGTCTCGGTGATGTAGGCGGTCTCGAATAGATACGGCGCCAGCAGCGTGCCGGACACGAGCAAGGCTCCCGCCGCTGTGCCGTACGGTACTGCCCGCCAACCCTTCGCCGTCCCGGCCAGTCCGGCACCCAGTGCGGCGCCGGCGACCAGCAGCCCGAGTCGCCATATATCCGGGATGACGGAGGGAATGAACAGGAACGGTATCGCCGAACCGAACAGCGAAGCGACCGCGACCGTGACACCCTCTCGATGTGATCCTGCGCGGAGGAGAAGGGCGGCGAGTGGCGGGCTCGCCAGGATGAAGGCAACCGAGAGTTGGCCCAGCCATCCCCGGATTCCGGGTGTCGTGTTCGACACCGCGGCCAGGCTGCATACCACGATTACCAGTGCGGCGACGATCATTGCTTCCGGAATGCCCCGCCCGCCGCGTGGTGACAGTAAAAGGAAGGCGGCCAGCGGTACGAGCAGCGCCAGCCCACTGAAGATGTTTCCGGGCGCCAGGGATGAAGCTGTCTCCCCGATGTTGCTGAAGAAATACAACGACTGCGGCGAACGGCGTTCGATCCTTTCGGCATCGATGGTGATGTTGTCCGGTGGGCCGGTGAACCGTGCATCGTGCTCGCCTCGGCTGGCCGCTTTCGGTCCCGTGACAGCTGTAATCCGGAGGCCGTGATACTTCACGGTTAGGGCACGAGAGTTGACTTGGGCGGTGACCACCGCCGGTCCGGCTTCGATCTGAAGTGAGATGTGATCGTTGTCCTCGGCCCATTCCCAGGGCGTTTCGGCGAGGGTTACGGTGGCTGTGCGGGCGCTTTCGGGGCGTTCGACGACCAGCGGCACATCGTAGGTTCCTTGGTGGAATCCGAGCAGGTAGAGGGCAACCTGATCCGGGTACCCGGCTGTCCCGTCCTCGATCGATGCCAGCAACGGATCGTCGTGGTCCATGACAACTTGCGAGACGGTGCTGTACCGATATCCGTGCGCCGTGGTGGATACCTCTACCGTAGTTGTCGCTTTTCGTGAGGTGGGTGCGGGAAGGCCGACCCAATCCGGGGGCGGGGGTGTAAGATTCGCGGCCGGGTAATTGCGATACTCCGGCCATTCTTTTTTCGCTGCTATGAAGCTGAGCGCGGTCGCGATCCCAACAAGTACTACCGCGGTCACTAGTGCCTCGTCATGCGGCCTTGAACGGGTAATCCGGGTGGCGGATCTTGGACTCGGTCGCGTATCCGGTTTTCGGACGGGCTCGCTGGTTGTGCCAGCGGATGTAGTCACCGATCGCCGTGTCCTGCTCGGCGTGGGTGCGGTGGTCGGTGCCGTTGAGGGCGAAGTAGCGCAGGGCGGCGAACTCGGCCTCGATCCAGTTCAGCCACGAGCTGTAGGTCGGCAGGAAGACAAGGTCGATGTCGTTGGCCTGGCACCAGGCCCGGACGGTCGGATGCTTGTGCGGGGAGAAGTTGTCCAGGATCAGGTGCAGCGTCTGTCCTGGCCAGCGGCGTCGCAGGCTCTTGAGGAAGGCGAGGAACTCGCCCGAGCGTTTCCGGTCCCTGATCCGGTAGTGGATCTTCCCGGTGGCCAGGTCGAGGCTGGCGATCATGTGCCGGACCCCGTGGTCACGGTGGTAAGTCGCCCGTAGCCGGACCGGCTTGCCCGGTGGTTTCCAGGCTTTGCCCGGCCGGGGCTGCAGGTTCAGCGGCCCGAACTCATCGACGCAGACGACCCGCCCGCCGGCCGGTGGATGGTCGTAGAGGTCGAGGACCCGGCGCATCTTGGCGGTGAAGTCCGGGTCGTTGCTGGCCTTCCACGTCTTCGACTGCTGCCAGGTCACGCCGCGTTCGTGCAGGATCCGCCGGACCGTCTCGATACTGATCGTGGCGACCCGGCCGCTCTCGATCAGGTAGTCACGCAGCTTCGACAGCGACCAGCAGGAGAACGGCTGGCCCAGGAATCGGGGGTCACATCGGGCGATCACGCAGATCCAGTCGCGGACCGGCTCACTGATCTTGTTCGGTGTGCCCCCTCTCCATTTTGGGTCCAGCGCGTCGAACCCCCGCTCGTTGAACGCGTGGATCACGTCGCGGACGTAGTCCTCGGTGGCCTTGAGCAGGTACGCGATGTCCGGCGCCGGCTGGCCCTGGCCGGACATCAGCACGACGATCGCCCGGCGCAGCTTGACCGGGTTTTTCGCAGTCCGCGTGATCTTCTGCAGCCGTTGACCTTCGGCCATCGACAGTGCCCGCACGAACACTTCCGGGCGTCGTCCCACCCGGCATCACCTCCCACACCACAACGCGAGAGGAACAGCCTGCCCGAAACGGCCTCAGAACCGACGGATTACACGGCCAACGTTCAAAGACGAGGCACTAGCTTCTTCACTCTCGGATCCTCACGGTATCGAACCGGCAGCGCACCGCCGAGGGTGCTGAGACGGGCCACCCGGACGCCAAGCTAATACTTGGCGAAGTCGGGATAGGAGAGTATCGATCAATATTACTTCGCAAAACATCCGAACGGGTGACATGCCCTCGGCGTCGATCGAGAGTGAGACCTTGATGGTGCCGCGAGGCGCCGGGGGTTCGCCTCAGGCGTGCCGGTGGTCAACTGTGAAGGGATGCCGGACCGCGGGTGCGGGGTCGGTGCGCAGGCGGGCGTGCAGTTCGACGTCGAAGCGCACGCCGTCGTAGGCCAGTTTCGCCCGCTCCAGGCCCTCGACCAGGAAACCGGCTCCCCGCGCGACACCGCACGAGCCAGGGTTGTTGGCGCGATGCCCCAACTCCAGCCGGAACAGGTCCAGCTCGGCGAACGCCCACGCGGCCAGCGCGGCCGTGGCCGACGTGCCGATCCCCTGGCCGCGGACGGCGCGCGTCGTCCAGTAGGAGACCCAGCCGGTCGCGTGCCGCCGGTCCACCGCGCTGACCGCGACGTGGCCGACGACCCGGCCCGTGGACACGACGGCGAACGGGAACGCCTGCTCGGCCGCGCGCCAGTTCGCGATCCAGCGCCCGGCCGCGGCCAGGTCGGTGATCGGTTCGCCGGCCTGGCCGGTCATGTCGTCGGCCGCGAACGCCGACAGCACCGCCGGGGCGTCGTCGTCGGTCCACGGCCGGAGGAGCAGTTGCTGTTCTGTCGGGGGCACGCGCGGATGATCCTATTCGGGCATCCGGGCCGCAAGCGGCTTACGCAGGATGTAGTTGAAGCCGAACTCGGTCTCGCTGGTGCGCACGTCCGCGTATCCGAGCCGCAGGTAGAACTCGTGGGCGGTGATGCTGGCGCCGGTCTCCATGTGGTCGTGGCCGTCGGCCGCGGCCAGCGCCTCGATGTGGTTCATGAGCCGGCGGCCCACCCCGCGGCCGATCATCGCCGGCTCGACGAACATCGTGAACACCTTGTTGCCGTCCCGCGACACCGTGCCGACGACGGTGTCGGCCTCGACGGCGACGACCATCTGCCGTTCCCCGGCCAGCTGCTCGATCCGCTCGGGGGTGAAGTGCGCACACATCCGCGTGATGATCTCGGCCGGGTAGTCGCGGCTGTTGATCTCGCGCAGGCACCGCCCGACGATGCCGCTCACGGCTGCCGCGTCGTCGGTCCGGAAAGAGCGAATGTCCACCATCGTGCCATGGTCCCCGGTCCGGTTGAGGTTCGCGCGCTCGCCGGTAAACAACTTTTCCACTGCCCGGTCGTAGGTTGACGTCGGGTGGAAACGCCAGAGCCGGTAACCGAAGACACGTTCCAGGAGTCAGCAGGACATGCGTAATCTCAGCCCGGGCCCGCACAGCTTCACGGCGTACGGAAATCGGCAGGTCTATCACGTCGCCGGGCGCGGCCCGGTGATGGTCGCGCACTCGGGTGGGCCCGGTGTCGAGTACTCCTACCTGCGGTCGGCACTGCTGGAGGAGCATTTCACCATGGTGTACGTCGAACCGTTGGGGACCGGCGATTCGGGGCCGGTGCCGGACGGCGGGACGTACGTCGACACGTACGCCGCAATGCTTTTCGCCCTGGTTGTTCATCTCGGCGTGGAGCGCGTGAGTCTGCTCGGGCACTCGCACGGCGGGGTCGTCGCGCAGCGTTTCGCCGTGCTGCATCCGGAGCGGGTCGCCGGGCTCGTGCTCTACAGTTCGACGCCGGTGACCGACGCGGTGTTCTGGGCGGCGGCGGCCGAGCAGGCGGCGGCCCATCCGCGAAGGTTTCCGGACGTCCCCGAGGCGGCGGAGGCGGCTGCGGTGATGGCCGGTCCGGCGGTCGATGGCGACAAGAGCGCACGGCTGGCGGCGGTCCTGCCGATCTACTTCGCCGATTTCTGGGGGCGGCGCGCGGAGTTCGAGCCACTGCGCGACGGCATCCGGGCGTGGGATGTGCCGTTCGCGTCGACCGAGGTGGACCTGCGGGCCGACCTGCCGCTGATCACCGCGCGGACGGTGGTGGTGACCGGCCGGCACGATTTCATCTGCGGGCCGGTGTGGGCGCGGATGCTGCACGCGGGGATCGCCGGGTCGCGGCTGGTGATCCTCGAGGACAGTGGCCATTTCGGTCATCTGGAGGAGCCCGAGCGGTTCGTCGAGGCGCTGCTCCCGGAGTTCGCCGACGAGGTCCGGTCGGCGTTCCGGCGCGGCGACAGTGCCGAGGTGTTGCGGCTGGCCGGCGCCGAGGTGCGGCGGGCGCGGGCGGTGGGGGAGCCGGCCGGCGAGGTCGAGGCGCTGTACGCGATGTCGCGGGTCGCGCTGCGCAACGACGATCTCGGGCTGGCCGAGGAGGTGGCGCGGGAGGCCCTCGACGTCGCGGTGCGGTCGGGGGTGCGGGCGTTGGAGGAGCGTCCACGGCACGTCCTGGCCGCGGTGGCCCGGCTCTCCGGTGATCTCGCGCTGGCCCGGGAACGGTATCGGGACAGTATCGCGCTCAACGCCGGCCTCGGTCAGCCCGAGCAGGTGACGTCCGAGTCGTACAACCTGGGTTTTGTCGAGCTGCATCTCGGCCACCTGGATCGGGCCCGGGAGCTGTTCGCCGGGGTCCGTGAGCAGGTGTTCCGCGGCGACATGCGGGCGTTCGTGCCGTACCTCGGCATCGCCGCCGCCGCGACGGCCTCGGCCGAGGGTGATCATCCCCGCGCGGCGCGGATGGCCGGGTTCGCCGACAGCGCGTTCGCGGCGGCCGGGCAGGTGCCGGACCCGGACGATGCGGTCGAGCTGTCCCGGGTCCGGGCCGCCGCGGTCGCCGCGCTGGGCGAGGACCGGTACGCGTTCGACTATGCGGGCGGCGCCGTGCTGGATCCGGTCGCCGCGTTCGGCATCAACGGGGAGGCAGCGCTTCGAGTACCCGGCGCAGTGTGAGCCGGGTCCGGGCCTGCTCCCGCGGCATGTCCAGCTTCTCGAAGAGGCGCAGGGCGGCCCGGAGCAGGCCGGGGGACTCCTCGCCGGCGCCGAGCGACCATCGCGCGCCGGCCAGGCCGCGCAGCACGTGCGCCTCGCCGAGGTCGTCGCCGCTGTCCCGGGCCGCCGGCAACGCAACCCGCATGACGTCCTCCCATTCCTGAAAGTGCCCGCTGACCTGCAGGTACTGCTGCATCGCGACGGCCAGCGGCCACGCCGTGGCCGCGTCTCCGGTCTCGGCGGCGAGCCGCACCGCCTCGGTCAGCGTCTCCCGCTGCCCGTCGAACCAGGTCAGCGCCGCCTCGGAAGTCTCCGGCCGCTCGGGCCGGACCCCGGCCACCGGCGGCGCGGACGTCACCGGCTCCCGGGCCGGGTCCAGGATCACCTGCGCGTTGACGCAGCTGTGCAGGTAGTAACTGAGC
This sequence comes from Actinoplanes sp. HUAS TT8, assembly GCF_051380535.1. NCBI lineage: Bacteria > Bacillati > Actinomycetota > Actinomycetes > Micromonosporales > Micromonosporaceae > Actinoplanes > Actinoplanes sp. HUAS TT8. The sequence goes on from NZ_CP195646.1 coordinate 2,421,944, forward strand.
AGCCGGCCCACCGCGGCCCGGCGCTCGCCGTCCTCTTCGACACTGCCGAAAAGCTCTTGCGCGTACGTCTTGACCAGCACATGTGACGTGAACCGGCCCCCGCCGTGCTCCTCCACGAGCGCCGCCTCGGCGAGCTCGTCGAGGCCGGCCCGGGTGTGCGCCGGGTCGCCGCCGGCCAGCGCGGCCAGGGCCCCGGCGGTGATCCCGGGGGCGAGGGCCAGCGACAGCAGCCGGAACAGCCGGGCCGTGTCGTCGCCGAGCTGCCGGTACGACCAGGCGAAAGCGGTACGCGGGTCGCCACGCCGTCGCCGGCCGCGAGCACCTGCAACCGGCGGGCTCCGTCCCGCAGGTCGGCCGCGACCGCCTCCAGCGACAGGGCCGGCCGGGCGGTCAGACGCGCGGCCAGGATGGCCAGGGCCAGCGGCAGCCGCCCGCACGACTCGATGATCTCGTCGACCACCGCGGTGTCCGCCGTCCGGCCGGTCAGTCGCCGTTCGAGCAGCTGTTCGGCCGTGGACCGGTCGGGCAGGTCGAGGCGCAGCAGGTGCGCGCCGTCGAACGCGGCCAGCCCGAGCAGCGGACGACGGCTGGTCAGCAGCACCAGGCTCTCCGGCGAACTGGGCAGCAGCGGCCGGACCTGCGCGGGATCGCGCACGTTGTCCAGGAACACCACGATCCGGCGCCCGGCGGTACGGCTGCGGTAGGCGCCCACCCGCGCGTCGAACGTGTCCGGGACCTGAGCGGCCGGCACCCCGAGGCCGTACAGCAGCGAGCGCAGCGCGTCCCCGGCCCGGACGTCGTCGTCGCCCCGATCGGCCTGCAGGTCCAGGTAGAGCTGACCGTCCGGGAACCGGTCGGCGTAGCGGTGCGCGAAGTGCGTGGCCAGGGTGGACTTGCCGACCCCGCCCATGCCGTCGAGCGCCACGATCAGCGGGGCCGACCGATCGGCCATCCCCTCGACCAGGTCACCGAGGGCGGCCAGCTCGGGCGCGCGCCCGACGAAGACCGGGAGATCCGGGGGCAGCTGCGCCGGCGTCAGCGGCGGCCGGGCGTCCACCGCCGGCCGCGGCACGTCCTGGGTCAGCACCCGCCGGTGGGCGTCGGCCAGACTCTGCCCCGGGTCGATGCCCAGGTCGTCGGCGAGCCGCGCGCGGATCGTCCGGTACACGGCCAGGGCCTCGGCCTGCTGCCCGGCCATGGCCAGCGCGGTGATCAGCCCGGCGTGGACCGGCTCGTGCAGCGGATTCATCTCGGCGGCCAGCCGCAGCGGGGCCAGCACCGGCGCCGGGCGGCGCAACCGGACCGCGAGATCCGAGGCGGCCACCACCGCGTCGTAGAACTCGCTGTCCACGGCCGCGAACGTGGCCGACGCCCCGACACTGTCGGCCAGGGCGTCACCGGAGAGCCCGTGACACAGCGGCAACGCCTCGGCGTAGTGCTTCAGCGCCTGCTCCGGCTGCTCGGCGGCGCGGGCAGCCGCCACCCCGGCGCGGAACTCGGCCAGGTCGAGGACGTCCGGGCCGGCCGTGAGACGGTAGCCGCTGGTGCCGCTGTGCAGGTAGGCGCCGGGAACACGTACGGGAAGATCGGGTTCCAGAAGGCGACGCAGGGTGCCGACGTATTTGTGGACGACGTTGACCGCGCTCGGCGGCGCGCCCGGCCCCCAGACCAGCGCGATCAGATCGGACATGCCGACCGGGGCGCCGTCGCGGGCCAGCAGCAGTGCCAGCAGGGCCCGCTGCTGACGCGGCCCGGCATCCACCTCGGCACCGTCCCGCCAGACCCGCAACGGTCCCATGACCTGCAGACGCAGGGGGACGGCGCTCACCAGTCGAGCACCTCGCCGGCCGCGACCGACGGCCCGGGACCGTGCCGCGGGCCGCCGCCGTGGGCGACCCGGCGCGTGAACTCCATCAGCACCGAGGCGAACCGTTCCGCCTCCTCCACGTGCGCGAACCGCCCACTGTTCTCGAACAGGGCGACCCCGGCCGACGGCATGGCCGCCCGCAACGCCGCCGCCGACGACGGCCCGAACACGAAATCGTGCGCCCCGGCCAGGATCATCGTCGGCACGGAGATCGACGGGATCCGCTCGCGCAGGTCGAACGCGGCGAAGTCGGCGGCCGGCCGCGGCCAGCACCGCACCGCGTCCACCAGCGGCGCGAACTCGGGTCGCCGGCGCTCGTAGTGGGCGAAGTGCGACGGCAGAACCTCCCGCAGCCGCCGGCTCGCCGCCTCCACGTCGCCCGCGTCCCCGTCGGTGTCGCGGTGCAGGTTCCACCGGGCCTGGGCCAGCATCGGCGCGTCGGCGACGGCCCCGGTCGCGTACAGGATCAGCCCGGCCAGCGCGCGCGGCCGGGTCAGGGCGTAACTCTGCGCGACGAAACCGCCGTGCCCGTGACCGAGCACGAACACCGGCTCGTCGGCGAACGCCGCCACCACGGCGTCGAGATGCTTCACGTACGTGTCCAGGTCATACCGGGCGTCCGCGGGCAGCGAACCGGAGTCGCCGGTGCCGGCCGGCTCGACGTAGATCATGGTGTGGTCGCGCTCGGCCAGCGGCATCCGAAGATACTCCCAGTGCATGCCCGGGCCGGCCGGGTGGGCGACACAGCGGGGGCCCCGCCCCCGCACGTGACAGACCAGGGGCAGGTCGCCGATGCGGACCTCCGAACCCACGTACATCTCTCATCGGCTCCTTCGGCTGACCGCGGGAACCGATCGTCGCAGAGCGCAGTTGACGAATCGTTGATTCACCGCGATCCGGTCGATCTCCACTCCGGCCCGGGATCCCCATGATGAGCTGGGTCGACCCGCTCAGGTAGCGAGAAGTCGGGACGGAGTTCGTCCGGACCGATCGGCGCCGGGTCGAGCTCGAGGTCGTCTCCGTCGAGGCGTCCGACTCGTCGGACATCACCCGGATCGCTGTCGTCGTGCGCTGCCTCGCCTGATCGGGGCGCTTCTGATCAGGGGACGAAGACGAGGCGGTCGGTGGATTCGGTGGTCCAGTGCCGGCCGATGTCGGCCAGGGGGACGGCGCGGGACTGCACCTGAAGGGTGCCGGCGGCCAGCGCGGCGGCGAGTTCCGGGAGTTCGGCCAGGAAGTCGCGGGAGGTGACCGAGCCGATGCCGCTGCCGATGATCTGCAGGCGGGCCGCGCGCAGGGCGACCGACGGGACCGGGGCGTGTTCGCCGGCGATCGATCCGATCTTGATCCAGGTCAGCGGGGCGGTGCGGTCGGCGCGGGCGGTGAGCAGGGGGAGCATCGTCTGGGCGGACGGGGCACCCCACACGAGGTCGATGACGACGTCGGTGTCGGCGGCCCGGTCGATCTTGTCGAAGGTGATCGTCTCGTCGGCGCCGAGGGCGGCCAGGCCGGCCAGCCGCGCGGTGTCGCGGCCGGCGGCGATGACCTGGGCGGCGCCGAACAGTTTGGCGATCTGGATCGCCATCCGGCCCGCGCTGCCGGTGGCGCCGAGGATCAGCACGCGCTGCCCGGGCCGGAAGTCGATGCGGCGGCGCAGGGCGACCCAGGAGGACATCGCCGGGTTCATGGCGGCGGCGATCGTCACCGGGTCGGCGCCCGCGGGCAGCGGGATGCTGCGGCGCACGTCGATCACCGTGCGGTCGGCGAAGGTGCCGAGGTTCGTGTCGTCGAGGGCGGCGTAGCGCAGGGTGCCTTGCGGGTCGCGGACCACGGCGTCGGCGCCGGGGACGATCGGGAACCGGCCGGTGCTGCTGTAGTGCGTGCCGTCGGCCTTGGCCCGGGTCAGGTGGTGCAGGCCGGCGGCGAGAACGTCGACGACGATCTCGTGGTCGCCGGTGGCGAGCGGCTCGGGGTGTTCGCGGTAGACCGGCGGGGAGTCGAACGAGGTGATGACGGCGGCGCGCATGGAGAACCTCCGAAAAATGGGTGGGGTTACCAACTAATACGAGAATGGTTGGTAATCCCATCCATGTCAAGTAGGGTGACGGCATGACGTCCGACGCCGTGGTGGATGCGCTGGTCCGCAGCAGCTTTCAGGTGATGGGGGTGCTGACCCGGGTCGGCGCCGGGAACGATCTGTCCCTGACACAGCTGCGCGTGCTCGGCATCCTGCGCGATCGCCGCGCCCGGGTCACCGATCTGGCGCTCTTCCTGGGCGTGGACAAGTCGTCGATGTCCGGGCTGATCGACCGGGCGGAACGCCGCGGGCTGATCGGGCGCGACAAGAGCCCCGAGGACCGCCGGGCCACCGATGTGTTCCTGACCCCGGCCGGGCTGGAGCTGACCGGGCGCATCTACGCCGAGGTGCGGGCCGCCCTGGAGCCGTCGACCCGGGGCCTCGACGCGGAACAGCAGCAGACCCTGGCCGGCCTGCTCGAACCCATCCTGATCAGCTCGGCCGGCCCGGGGCCGCTCAAACCGGGCGGTGACTGAGCCGGGCCCGCACCGTCAGCACGGCGTCGGCGAACGCGTCGGGCGCCTCCTGCGGAAGGTTGTGACCGGCATCGATCAGGCGGTGCTCGTGCCCGGCGGCGAACATCGGAGCGTGATCGGCCGTGCCGCCCGGCTTCAGCACGTCGGAGGCGCCGTCCAGGGTTACCGCGGGCACGATGATCCGCGGCCGCCCGGCCAGGCGGGCCTCCAGGTCGTCGTAGGCCGGATCGCCCGCGACCTGACCGAGCGCGTGCCGGTAGGCGTGGATCACGACGTCGACGAAGTCGGGGTTGTCGAACGACGGCGCGGTCCGCGCGAACGTCGCCTCGTCGAAATCCCAGCCGGGCGACCACTGCCGCCACAACATCCGGCACAGCTCACGGCGGTGCGCGGCCAGGCTCTCGCGGCCCCGCTCGGTCTGGAACAGATGCTGGTACCACACGACGTGCTCGACGGCCGGGGTGAACGCGTGCCGCTGCCGCTCGATGTCGATGACGTCGTAGCCGGCCAGCGACACCAGCCCGGCCACCCGCTGCGGCCACAGCGCGGCCGCGACACAGGAGGCCAGACCGCCCCAGTCGTAGCCGGCCACGATCGGCCGGTCGAGCCCCAGCGCGTCGATCAGCGCGACCAGATCAGACCCGAGAGCGGCCTGCTGCCCGCTGCGAACCGTGCCGGCGTCGCGGAAACAAGAAGGTCCGAAGCCGCGGAGGTACGGGCGGATCACCCGGCCGCCGTGCGCGGTCAGAACCGGGACGACCCGGTCGTAGGCGTGAACGTCGTACGGAAAGCCGTGCGACAGGACGACCGGCCAGCCGTCGACCGGGCCGTCCTCCAGGTAGGCGACCGACAACACGCCGGCATCCACGTGCTTCGTCATCCGCGGGACCTTTTCTGACGCCGTACCGAAAAATGTTGATCTATAGTTGCCCGGACATGAGCCTCAGCATTCACATTGTCACCGATCTTCCGGACGACGAGTTCGCTCTGGAGGAGACGCCCTACGGAATTTTCGACGGGGTCGGGGCCGAGCGGGTGTGGACCGCGCCGGTGATCGGCGAACTGGGGGCGACGTTCCTGCCGCGGGTCGCGGGCGGTTTCCTCCGGATTCGGGCCGACGAGACCGAGGCCTTCCTGCGGGAATGCGCCACGCTGCTGCTCCGCGCGCCGGAGATCGCCGCGGCGACGCTCGACGGCAAGACGCTGGACGAGAACCAGAACTACATCGAGCGCAACCTCAGCACGATGATCTACATGACCTACCACGCCCGGAGCCGGGAGTCCGGCCTCCTGATCTGGTAACCGCGCCGCTCAGTAGTGCACGTAGTGATCGACGTCCGGATGATCCTCGTCGTCCACGACCTCCTCGTGCTCCTCCGGGTCGTCGTCCGGGTGATCCTCGTCGTCATCGTCGCCGGTCTCGTGGTCGCGGTTGGCCTCGCCGGCGGGAATCGACGGCGGCGGGGCCGTGGTCGCACCGGTGTCGTCGTCGGCGAGCAGATCCCACAGCCCGTCGGCGATGATCGCGGCCGACTCGACCGCCACCACACCGACGAAGATCCCCCCGATCAGCCGGGTGGTGTGCGCCGAGGCGTACGGGTCCACGGCCGGCCCCTTCGGCGCGAGAGTGATCCACGCCGTGCCGGTGTACTCCTTGAGGGCCACGTTGAACGGGTGGAACTCCGAGGACGGCAGGCCCGGATAGTCCTGCTCCACCACGTCCCGGAACAGGTCGTCGGCCACGATGAACGCGAGGTCGCTGGTCGCCTTCGCCCGAGCCAGGCCGTCCTTGAGCTCCGGCACGTCGACCAGACGGCACGCCTCCACCACCGCCTGCCCCACATAGCCGAGGTCCCCGGTGTGAACCACGCCCTGGGTCAGGGCGGCCCGCAGCCGCAGCGTGCCCCACTGCTCGGGGTTCCGGTTCGCCTCGTGAAGGGCGTTGCGCAGCCCGAGCACGAGCGCCGCGACGACCCGGGCCTCGTCCACCCCGACCGGCAGCAGGAGCATCACGCCGTCGCCCTTGTCCTGCCGGACCATGTGGGACAGCTTGATCCGGGCCCGGCGGCACACCGACCGGACGATCGTCAGGATCCGGTTCTGCGCGTCGAGCTGAGCCATGTTCTTGTGCCGGCTGTAACCCTCCATGTCGATCACCAGGCAGAGCCGGCGGATCGCGGGGGTGGGTCTGCGCATCATTGCCTCCCGGTCGGGTCGGTGGTGCCCCGGCCGAACTCGGCCAACCCCCGCGGGTCGGTCACCACGGTCCGCCGGTAGGTGCGGGTGATCAGGCCCAGCCGTTTGAGTTCGGCCAGGGCGCGCTGGACCGAGGCGAGCGAGATGCCGATCATCGCGGCCAGGTCGCCCTCGCTGAGCGGCACGTCGACGACCCGCCCGGCCGGATCCGGCCGGCCGTGCCGTTCGGCCAGCTGATGCAGGACCCGGGCCACCCCGGTCTGGGCCGAGGCGCCGCTCAGATCGATCCGCAACCGGGTCGCCTCCCGCAGTTTGGCGGCGACCGACTGCCGTACGGCGACGGCCGCGGCCGGGTACGAGTCCAGGTACGTGTCGAAGGCGGCCCGGTCGACCGACCGGACCGTGACGGCGGTGCAGGCGGTCACCGTCGCCGACCGCCGGCCGCCGTCCATCACGGCCAGCTCACCGATCAGGTCACCCGGCACCCGGATGGCCAGCACCGTGGTGCGCCCGTCGTAGGTGTCCCCGGAGACCTTCACCAGCCCGTCGAGCAGGACGTGGACGGAGTCGCCGTCATCGCCCTCGCGGATCAGGGTCTCGTCGCGGCCGAGCGCGCGCCGGGTACCGAGGGTGAGCAGGCCGGCCCGGTCGGCCGGGGTCAACATCGCCAGCAGGCTGCCGGCCGGCCAGTGCGGTCGCGCCGCCGTCGTCCGCTGTGTGCTCATCGGATGCCCACCCCACCACTGCCGCGGTCGGCACCGGGCGTGGACGACGGTAGGGGCCGGGATCTCCCGGCGGAACAGACGATCGGACGGCATCCGGCTCCTCAAGGGACGGTTCACGATCCCGGCCGGTCGACGGTAGGACGGATCGACGGCTGAAACCCCCTCAGACGATGGGATTCGCCGGCGGCGACACGTCCATCGTCTACACCAGACCGTCCGGTGTGCCGGCGGCCCGTGATCACGGAGGATCGCGGCACACCGACGGATGGGCCGGGAGGGGACGCTGGTGGAGTGGACGCTCGCCGTGGACGTGGGCGACACGTCGTGCGGTGCCGCCGGCGACCCGGGCGGTGCGCCGTGGGAGATGCGGTGGCCGGTGCCGCCCGGCACGATGCCACTGCGTGAGCTGGGCCTGCGCCTGCCCGGGGGACGGGACGCGGTCGCGGCCGAACTTCGGACCGCCCGGGGCGATCGGACCCGGCCGCACCGGCTGGTGCTGGTCCACCCGGCCGCCTGGGCCGGTGGCGACCTGGACGAACTGCGTGAGGCGGCCCGGCGGGCCGGCCTGCCGGCACCGGAGTTCACTCCCACCCCGGTCGCCGCCGCGGGCACCCTGGCCGCGGGTGAGCGGGTCATGGTCTACGACTTCGGCGGGCACGGCGCCGACCTGGCCGTCGTCGCCTCGGCCGGTGGCCGGCCGCAGGTGGTCGCCGCGGCCGAGGAGCCCGAGCCGTTCGGCGGCATCGACCTCGACGACATCATCCTGCGGCTGGTCACCGGGCACGCCGCCGACCGGGATCCGGGCATGTGGGCGGTCGCGCGGGACGCGCTCGACGAGGACGCCGGCGATCGGCTGAAGCTGCTCGGGTCGGTCACCGCCGCCCGCGAGACCCTGTCGGCCGAGCGGGCGGCCACGGTCACCGTGCCCGGGCTGGCGGAACCGGTGATGGTCACCCGGGGCGAGTTCGAGGAACTGGCCGAGCCGGAGCTGGCCGGCGTGCTCGACCGGCTCGACCGGATCCTCGGCGACGCCGGGCCGGCCCGGGCCGGGTCGAGTGCGGCCGTCCTGACCGGCGGGGTCGCCCGGACGCCGCTGCTGGCCGACCTGGTCGCGGCCCGCTTCGGCGGCCCGGTCCGGGTCGGCGCCGCCCCCGAACTCACCGCCGTGCGTGGTGCCGCCGCCGGGCGCCCGGGTCGGCGGGCCGGGGCGCGGACGGTCACCGACGACCTCGACGACTACTTCGGCGGCGGTGGGCGACGGTGAACATCGTCATGCTGGGTCGTAGCAGCGCGGGCAAGACCACGTACGTCTCGCTGATGTACGACCTGATGAGCCGCGGCGTCGCCGGATTCCGGGTCAGCGCCGATCCGGGCACCGACCGGCGGCTGCGGTCGGCGGCCGAGGGCATCCGGCAGGGGCGGTATCCGTTCGCCTCCGGGACGCACACGTCCTACGACCTGATGCTGCGCTTCGGCGGCGTGAACATCTTCCCGTTCACCTGGCGCGACTATCGCGGCGCGTCGCTGTCCGAGCTGACCGGGCAGAGCGAGGACGCCCGCCGGCTGCACGACGACCTGCGGACCGCGGACGGACTGGTGCTGTTCGCCGACGCGCCCGGCCTGCTGCGCGACGGTCCCGGCTCGAGCGACGCGCGGCTGCTGTCGGGGCTGGCCCGCCGGGCCGTCGCGCTGCGCGGGGAGCGGCTGACCCCGATCGCGATCGTGCTGACCAAGGTGGACCTGGTCGACCGGACCGACCCGGCTGTGCTGGAGCGGCTGCGGGCACCGTTCCGGCCACTCGTCGACGCGGTCGCCCGGACCGTGCACGTGCAGGGGGTGATCGTGCCGGTCGCCTGCGGGCCCCGGCCGATCGGGGTGCGGCTGCCGGTGCTGTGGATGTTGCAGCACGGCATCGTCGAGCGGGCCACGCGCTTCGAACGGCCCGAGACGCTTGTCGAACCCGCGAACCACCTCGGTGACCTGCTCGCCCAGGTCGATCGATTCTGACTGTCGCGGCCCGTACCGGGCCCGGGGAGGGAGACGACGATGACGGTCCCCACGATCACCATCACCATGGTGGGTGGCCAGCACTCCGGCAAGACGGTGTTCCTGCACGCGTTGTACGCGATGCTGTCGGCCGGGGTGGACGAGCTCGCGCTGCTGACCGTCGACCCGGATCAGGACACCCTCATGATGCGCGCCTGGCTGGGGATGAAGGAGCGGGGTATCCGGCTCACCGCCACCGACGGTGAGCAGCGGAAGTACCGCTTCTGGCTGACCGACGGCTTCGACACCATCGCCGATCTCGACATCGTCGACTTCCGCGGCAGCGCGATGATCGCGGCCAGCGGACCGGACGCGCCGGTGTTCCGGGAACGGTTGGTCGGCTCCGACTGCATCGTGATGGTGCTCAACGGTGAGCACCTGCGCGCACACCTCGCCGGATCACCGGGGTCCTACTCCGAGGAGTTGCGGCAGATCGGTACGAACGTCCGCCGGGCGTTGCGGGATCGCCACGACGCCGGGCGGCCCGATCCGTCGCTGATCGTGATGATCACCAAGGCCGACCTGCTCCACGGCCTCGGCGGCGCGACGCTGCGCGAGACGATGACCAGGATCGAGCAGGAACTACCCGACCTGGTCACGGTGATCGGAGTACCCGGGGCCACCGTTCTGGTCTGCCCGGTCACGGTCGGCGACATCGGCGAGCGGGAGGACACCTTCACCGCGGCCGACGTGCGGCCGCGGCACATGGAACGGCCACTGATCTACGCGTTGGTGCGGCTCCTGGAGGCGGAGATTGCCCGCCGGACCGCCGCCCTGCCCCCGGCCCCGATCGTTCCGGTCAGCGCGTCGCCCCCACGGATGACGCTGGTCCGGGCGATGACGTCCCTGCTGTCCGCGCAGCTCAGATGGGCCAGAGCGGCCGCCCCCGCGCTCCCACCCGACCTGGCCCTGACGCGGGAGGCCGAACTGGCCGCGCTGGCCCAGGTCGGAGAGCTGACCACCCGGCTGCGCAGCCGGCTGCGCGGCATGACCGTCTTCGTGGACGGCGAGCGGACGGAGATCGTATGACCGGCGACTGGGCTCCGATTCTGTACGGCCGCACCCGGTACGCCGACATGTGGTGGCGGGTCCTGCCGCCGGGCGAGACCGATCGCGGCACCCTCGCCGGCCTGGTCCTGGCCACGGTCGGCGGCGGCGACGCTCTCGACCTGCGCCCCCGGTTCGTGCTGGCCCGCGGCGACTTCGGGGTGCTGGCCGGCGTGGCCTGCGACGCGGCCGAGGTCAGCGACACGATGGCCACGCAGGCCAGGCGCCCCCTCTACACGTTCGTCGGGTGGCTCGGCCCGGCCGGCGCCCGGGTGCCGGCCTACGCGACGTGGGAACGGCGGTGGCGGGAATGGGCGCGGCCCACCTACGACCGGCTGATGCGCGTCGACTGGGATCTCCCGGAGCACGAGGTCACCGGCCCGCGGACCGCCGAGCCCGAACAGTTCGCCGGGTACGTCGGCGACGAGCCGGGCAGCCCGGACGAGACGTGGCGGCCGGCCGTGCCGGGCGCGATCTGGCTGCTCCCCGAGGCGCAGGCGGCCGGCGCGTGGGACGCTGCGCGGGACGCCCCGGGACCGTTCTGCCTTTGCACGGGCTGGGCCTGGGGACAGGGGACCGCTCCGGGGCGCATCACTCATCTGTGCTCCCAGGACGTACGGGAAACGCGGTTGTCGCGGGCTCGGCCCGCGCCGCTGACGACGGCACCGACGACTCCGGTGGCCTCCGAGGTGGCCCCTGCCGCGGACAAGGCGCCGGACCGGATGTGGTTGTGTCGCCAAGCCGCCGCGATCAAACGGCTCGTATGGCGAAAACCCGCCGCGGCGGAACCGACGCGGGATCGGCCGCCGGCGACGTCGCACTACGACCGGCCGTCCGGGCCGATCGTCCCGCCTACCGGCCCCGGGACCCGCCGCCGCGAGTCCCGCGCCATCGATGACGACCTGGACGACCTGTTCGGCACCGACTGAACCGACGTCGTCCGGCACTGAACCGACTTCGGCCAGCACTGAACCCCGAAGGGGGAGACCCGATGAACGGACAGCATCCACTCGCGGGCATCGTCGCCCAGGTCTGCCTCGACGCGGCCACCGCGGTCGAGGCGCTCGGAGACGCGCCCGCCCTCCGCGAGGCCGCCGAACTGACTCGCTCCGAGGTGCGCAACCTGCGGGCCGGCGCGGCCGTCGCGGTGGTCGCGGGCGAGACCAAACGCGGCAAGAGTTCCGTGATCAACGCGCTGCTGGGCGACCGTGATCTGCTGCCGGTCGAGGCCGACGTCGCGACGGCGACCTACATCGAGGTACGGCACGGCGAGCCGGTGTCGGCCCGCGTGCACCACCTGCCGCCGGCCGCCGTCCGGGAGATCAAGGTGGACGAGGTCGCGATGTACGCGGCGGTCGACCCCGACACCGGCCAGGCCCGGCGCGACGACGTGGACCGGGTCGAGATCCACCATCCGGCGTCGCTGCTCGACGGCCTGTGCCTGATCGACACGCCCGGGGTGGGTGGCCTGGACGCCGGGCACCGCGCGATCACCCTGGCCGGGCTGTCCCGCGCCGACGCCCTGGTCTTCGTGGTCAGCGGCGCCCGCGAGCTGACCAGCTCCGAGCTGGACTTCCTGGCCGCGGCCACCGAGCGGATCACCGGAGTGCTGTTCGTGCTGGCCCAGGCCGACAAGTTCCCGGGCTGGCCAGAGGTCCTGGAACGCAACCGAGCGTTGCTGGCCGGGCACGGTCCCCGCTGGACCGACGCCCCTTGGTACGTCGTGAGCAGCCGCGACGAGCTGGACGCGGCCGACGCGGCCCGGGCCGGCGACACCGCCACGGCCGGGCGACTACACGAGCGGGGCGGCTTCGGCGCCCTCACCGCTGCCCTCACCGACGGGGTCGCCGCGCACGCGCAGGACCTGCGGATCGGCAACGCCCTGCAGGTCGCTGCCGGTGCCCTCGCCGCCGCCCTGACCGCCGGCCGGCGGCGGCTGCGCGCGCTGACCGACGACCCGCTCGTGACGGCCGAGATCCAGCAGCTACGGGCCCAGCTGGCCGCGCTGGAGGAGCAGGACGCGGCCTGGCGCACCGGGCTGCGCCGCCGGTCCAAGAAGCTCAGCGAGGAGTTGACGCTCGGCTTCCGGCGCAGCCTCGGCGAGCTGCGCACCCGGGTCGAGGACCGGATCGCCGGCGCCGACCCGAACGTCGTCGACAACCTGCCGGCCGAGCTCGGGGACGGACTTCACGGCATCTGGCTGGACCTGCGGGACGAGGCCGAGCGGGGATTCGCCGACATCGCCACCGAGATCGCCGGGCACTTCCCGGACCTGGAGACCTCCGGGCGGGTCACCCCGGACATGCCGGACCGGCTGCGGGAACTGCCCGGGGTCACCCGGACCACGCACGACCAGACCGGGCTGATGGCCTTCGTCGAACGGATCGGGCCCGCGTCGCGCGGCGGCGCCCTCGCCTACATGTTCCTCGCCGTGGTGACCGGCGGGACCGGGATCATCCCGCTGATCGGCGGCACCGCGGTCGCCGGCGAGGTGCTGCGCCGCCGCTTCCAGCGGGAGAAACTGACCCGGGCGCGCGGCGACGCCAACCGGTACGTCGGCCGGATCATCACCCAGGCCCAGACCGAGATCCCGGCCCACATCAAGGCGATGGTCGACGACACGGTCGGTGCCCTCACCGGGCGGGTCACCGCCTGGATCGCCGACGAGCGCCAGGTCCTGGCGGCCGACCTGGCCGAGAATCGGCAGACTCACCAGCGCACCGCGGCCGACCTGGCCGCCCGGCGCGAGCGCCTGAGCACCGCCGTCAGCACCGCCGAGGCGCTGTTGGCCCGCACCCGCGAGCTGCGCACCGCCGTCGGCAGCCCGGTCACCGGGATCGCGGAGTCGTGACCGGCGACGGGCCGCTGCCGGCGCTGCGGGTCCTGTGCGAGAACGCCGCGGCCCGGCTCGGCGGCCACCCGGCGGCCGCGGTGGTCACCGCGGTCGCCCGCCGGCTGGCCGAGCCGGCACTGCGCGTCGCGGTCGGCGGGCGGCTCAAGGCCGGCAAGTCGACGATCGTCAACGCGCTGGTCGGGCACACCGTGGCCGCCACCGCGACGACCGAGTGCACGACGCTCGTCGCCCGGTTCCGGCCGGCCGCGGGCAACCGGGTCGTGGTCCACGACCTCGACGGTACGACGACCGTGGTGCCCGGCCGGCCCGGCGGCGGGATGCCGTCCACGGTCGCGGCGCTGGGCGTCGCCCCCGACCGGATCCGGCACGTCGACGTGGAGCTGGCCGACCGGCGGATGCCGACCGGCCGGATCCTGATCGACACGCCGGGGATCGACTCGCTGACCGGCCTCGACGACGTGGCGCTGGCCGCGCTCGCCGACGCCGACGCGCTGCTCTACGTCATGCCGCACCCCGGCGAGGGCGACGTCGAGGCGATCGGCGAGGTCCGCCGGCTGGCCCGCACCGCGCACACGTCGCTGACCGCGGCCACCGTGATCGGCGTCCTGAGCCGGGTCGACGAGCTCGGTGACGGTTCCGACCCGGCCGCCACCGGGGAGCGCATCGCCCGCAACCACCGGCGCCGGCTCGCCGGGCTGATGGCGACCGTCGTGCCGGTCAACGGACTGCTGGCCGAGAGCGCCCTGGCCGGAGTCGTGACCGAGCACGACGCCACGCTCGTCAACCGGCTCCGCGCCGTTTCCCGGCCGCCGCTGCGGGACGCGGCGTCCTTCCTCGACTGGGACTCGGCCGAGCTGACCCGGACCGAACGGCGGCGGCTGCTCGACCGGTTCGCGATCCACGGCGTACGGGAGGTGGTCCGGCTGCCCCGGTCCGGGCCGCTGTCTGCGGCGACCCTGCGGGCCGAACTGCGACGGCTGTCCGGTGCCGACGCGCTGCTGTCCGAGATCGACACCCGGTTCACCGGCTGCGCCGACCGCCTGCGGGCCCGGTCCGCGTTCACCGCGCTGCAGCGGCTGCCCCGGGCCGGCGCCACCGGCCGGCAGAGCGAGGCGCTCGCGACCCTGCGCGCCGGGCTGCGGGACCTGCGGCTGCACCCGGCTCTGCGTCAGGGCCTGCTGCAGGCGGCGCTGGCCGACCTGGCCACGGGACGGCTCGACCTGCCGGCCGCCGACAGTGCCGCGCTGCAGACGCTGGCGACCGCGCCCGACCCGGTGGCCGCGCTCGGCGGGCCGGATCGCCGGCGAGGCGAGATCGACCGCTGGCGCCGGCTCGAGACCGCCCTGTCGGCGACCACCCGCCGTCACGCACGGACAGCGCGCGAATACTGCGAGTACCTCATCTGACGGCGTTCGGCCGGCCGGATCATGGTGTTCTGCTGGTATGACGCTCACCGGCACCACCCCCGCGGACCGCGAGGACCTCGCCTTCTTCGAACTGCAGGTCGCCCTCGGCGCCGTCAACTCGTTCCAGTCGGCGACGCAGCACGCCGACGGCAAGGCCGGCACTCTTGTCGCCGTCTACGCCGGACTCACCGCGTTCGTCGCGTCCCGGGCCGGCGAGGTGCTGCCCGACCTGATCGGAGCGCCGCACGGCTACCCGGGCCTGGCCGTCCTGGCCGTCTTCACCGCGGCGACCGTCGCCACCGGGCTGTCGCTGCTGCAGGCGATCCGCCCCCGGGTCACGCCGCCGCCGGGGGAGAACCGGTTCGCGTTCCCGACCGTCGCCGCCGGGTTCGCCCGCGGCGTGCCGATCCGGCGGGCCGACGCGGCGACGATGACGGCCGAGGCCTGGAGCATGGCCGGGGCCATGGCGGTGATCGCCCTGACCAAGCACAACCACGTCCGCCGGGCCGTCTACGGCATGACGGTCATGCTGGTCGCCAGCATCGCGGCGGTGTGGCTGCTGGCCTGAGCCCGTCACGATCCACACCGGGCGCTCGCCGGCTTCGGCCTCATCGAAAGCGAGCGCCCGCCGTGGAAGTTTGATCGCCTTCTCGGTGGCCTTCCTGCCGCAGTTCGTCGATCCGGGCCTGCGGCTCGCCGTGCGGTCGTCACCCCTGCAGATAGCGCAGGACCGCGAGCACCCGGCGATTGTCGATCTCCGAGGCCGACAGGTGCAGTTTGCCGAAGATGCTCGCGACGTGCTTCTCGACCGTGCCCAGGGTCAGGACGAGCGCGGTCGCGATGCCGGCGTTCGAGCGGCCCTCGGCCATCAGGGCGAGCACATCGCGCTCGCGGGCGGTGAGCGGGTCGAGCCCGCCGGTGCGCCCGCTGGCGGCCAGCAGGTGGCGGACCACCTCGGGGTCGAGGGCGTTGCCGCCGGCCGCGACCCGGGTCACGGAGTCGACCAGCCGGCCCTCGGCGGCCAGGGACTTCATCAGGTCCCGGATCCAGCGGATGCCCTCCGGGTCCAGCCCGTTGACCGGCTCGTCCAGCAGCAACACGGCCGGGTCACCCAGCAGAGCAGCCGCGATGCCGAGGCGTTGAGACATGCCCAAAGAGAATTTTCCCGTACGGCGATCAGCCGCGCTCTCCAGCCCCACCAGCGCGGAACGGGGTTGCTCGCCGCCGGCGCGGTAGGGTGCGCCCGCGCGCTGCGGCCCGGATGGAACGCCTTGGTCTCCAGCAGCGCCCCCACCTCACGCAGCGGCCAGGCCAGCTCACGGTAGCGGCGCCCGTCGATCAGCACGGTGCCGCGGTCGGGCCGGTCCAGGCCGAGCATCATCCGCCTGGGGTTTTCCCCGGGGTGGACCGAGGCTGTGGCGCTCAGGCCGGGTGGGCCGTCGTGAGGTCGGCGAAGACGACGATGTTGTCCTCGTAGTGCCCGGCCGCCCGGTCGAAGTCGCCCCCGCAGGTGATCAGCCGCAGCCCGGCCCGATTGATCGCGCCGTACACGGCCTCGGTCGGGAACCTCGCCTTGGCGTAGCGCACGACCTCGACCACGGTGAACATGGCCATGCTGCCGTCCGCCCGATCCACGTTCACCGAGTCTCCCGGCCTGAGGTCGGTGAGCTTGTTGAACGTGCCCGGCTTGTTCTTGTAGTCGACGTGCCCGGCGAGCACGGCCGGCCCGAGGGCACCGGGGGTGGGCGCCCCGGTGTACCAGCCGACCGTTTTCGCGTCCGTGGGCACCTGCATGGTCCCGTCGGCCTGCTGACCGAGCCCGGTCAGCGGCACGTCCACGTCGAGCGCCGGGATCACGACCCGGGTCGGCGTCGAGGTGCTCATCAGCGGCCCGGTCGTCAGGCCGGTGGTGGGCGCGTGGTCGGGCGGCGTGGCGTCGGCACTGACCGCGGCCAGGGGCGGCTGAGCGGGTTCGGCCCGCGTGCCCCGGACCAGTGCGGTGATACCGATGACGCTCAGGACCAGGACCGCCGCCGAGAGCGCGTAGCGCCCCCAGCGGTTCCCGGCCGACGACGAGGTGCCGGCGATGGACACGCCCGGCTCAGCTCAGCCGGCGGCGGGCGACGAAGGCGCCGGCCGCGGCGAGCAGGGCGAACCCGCCGAGCGCGTACAGCGGCGCGGAGTCGTGCCGGGTGCTGCCGTCACCGGTGGCGACCCCGCCGACCGGCACGGAGCCGACCGCCGCGCCGGAGACCATCCCGCACAGCGCCGGGTCGGTCACCTCCTCCGGGATGCCGGACAGGCCGGCCGACTTGGCCAGAGTGGACTCGCCGAGCCCGGCCAGGTCGTACTTGCCGTTCTTGTTGGCGTCGATGCCGTGCTCGACGACGTGCAGGTCCTTGAGGTGCGCGATGGTGCCGGCGGGCAGGTCGGCGGCCGGGATGACCCGGTCGTAGGCCAGGTTGCCCTTGGCGTCGGCGGTCGGCATCCGGTCCACGGCCAGGCCGCTCTTGGGCGTGGTGTCACCCTTGGTGGTCAGCGACACGAAGATGTTGCCGTAGACCGGCATCCCCTCCTCGGTGCTGACGTAGCCGTTGCCGTCCTGGTCGGCCGACATGTCCGGGCAGTGGAAGTCCATGCCCTCGGTGGATCCGTGCAGGTGCTGCGCGTGCGGCGAGTTCGGGACGAGCCCGGTCGACCGGATGCTGACCTGCAGGTCACCGTCGGACATGGCGGTCAGCGTGGCGGTGCCCGAGGCGCCCGAGTGGTTGAGAGCGTCGAGCTTGACGTGCACGCTCTCGTCGGCGAACGCGGCGCTCGGCGCAGCCAGCAGCAGCACGGCCGCGGCGGGCAGAGCGAGAACGGTGCGGGAAAGTTTCATGACGGGCTCCCTCATTTGCAGTCACGAGGGATTCGGAGCCGTACCTGGTCCGGATTGGTCAGCGGCGTGGTCCGGGGATCGTCCAGATCACCGACGGACGGGCCGAGTCACGAAACCCGTCGACCAGGGTGCGCTCGATGGGCAGGTCGAGATCCCAGTCGGTGTCCCGGGTGGTCCAGGTCAGCGAGTAGGAGCGATCGTCGCCGGCCGCCAGCAGCACCCGGTAGACGTGCCGGCGCGGACCGGTCGCGGGCTGCCAGGAGTACTCCCAGTCGGCGCCCCCACCGGTGATCAGAAGCGGTCCCATGCTGATCTTCCGATAGCCGGGCAGGGCGGCCGTCCGCTCGGCGTCCCGCAGGCGCTGCTGCGGCCGGCCGTCGAGGGCCCCGCCGACCGCCACGAGCAACGACCGGATCCCACCGGGATCGCCGAAGCACACCCCATCGGCGGTGACGGCCCGACTCCAGCCCCGGGGCACCGGGAGGGCGAATCCCGCGCTGTCGACGTGCCACGACCAGCCCTCGGGCAGCGAGATCGGCGCACGCTGGTCGGCGGTCGTCAGTGCTTGCGTCGGTGCCGCGCCGCAGGCGCCCAGCGGTGTGGCCGATGCCGCCGCGGGTGGCGCGACCGGCTCCCCGCCGCGGTGGGATCGCACCGCCACCGCGGTGCCACCGGCCGCGACCACGACGGCGGTGGCGATCCCGGCGAGCAGCAGTCCCCGCCATCGGCGCGCACCGGCCGCCGGTGCGGGCTCGGTGGCCGGGCCGGGCTTGGGGGCGGGCAGCGCGGCGGCAGCGGACCGATAACGCACGGCCTCGACGGTCGGGCGCCGCTGACGCGGTACGGCGTGCACGCCCACGGCCCGCCGGGTGAGGTCACGCATGGCCGCCCGGGCCGCGTCGGCGCTCAGCCGTCGTTCCGGATCGGCGACCAGCAGCCCGGCGATGACCTCGTGCAACGGTCCCGGGCAGAGCGGCGGATCGGGCGCCTCGCTCAGCAGCGCGGCCAGGGAGTCGGCAACTTCCAGGCGGGCGTACGGCGGCCGCCCCTCCACCGCCGAGTACAGCGTGGCGCCCAGCGACCACAGGTCGGCCTGCCGGCTGGAGATGCCGTGGCGGTAGCGTTCCGGGGCGATGTAGTTCGGTGACCCGAGCAGCGGCTCGCCCCGCGCGGGCGTCCCGGCCAGGATGGTGGCCAGGCCGAAGTCGGTGAGCACGACCCGGCCGTCCCCGGCGATCAGCACGTTGTGCGGTTTGACGTCGAGGTGCAGGACACCGGCCCGGTGTGCGGCCTCCAAGGCGTCGAGCAGGGCCAGCCCGATCCGGGCCGCGTGCTGATGGGTCAGCGGCCCGTCCTTGTCCACGATGTCGTGCAGGGATCGCGACGGCACGTACTCCATGACGATCCACGACCGGCCGGCCGCGCTGACCACGTCGAAGATCCGGACGACGCCGGGGTGGTCGAGGCGGGCGGCGGCGCGGGCCTCCCGGACCGTGTCGCGCAGGATCTCGGCCCGGTCCCGGCCCGGCTGGGCGGCCGGCGCCAGGACCTCCTTGACCGCGACCTCCCGATCGAGGAGTTCGTCGTGGGCGCGCCAGACCCGGCCCATGCCGCCGGTCCCGGCCAGCTCGGTCAGTCGATACCGGCCGGCCACCACCTGGTCGTGCCGCTGTTCTCCGGCGTCGAGGCCACTGTCCGGTTTCACGCCGTCCCCCTCTTCCCGGGGCGTCCGCCACCCGCTCACCGGGGATTCGACGCCGATCGGCGCCCGGATTGGTCGCCGCGTAATCAGGCGACGGTGACCGAGATCGTGTGGTGGCCGGTCGCACCGTCCGGGAACGGGGTGGCGCGGGTCGCGGGCTGCACCGCGCCGGTCCGGTCGGTGGCGCGCACGGCCAGCGAGTGCGGTCCGCTCGTCGCCGGCCAGCGGAAACGCCACTGCGTCCAGGTGTCGATCGAGGCCGTGGGCAGCAACTCGGCCGCCTTCCACGGGCCACCGTCGACGCTGACCTCCACGGCCCGGATGCCGCGCCGCTGGGCCCAGGCGACACCCGCGACGGTCACCGTCCCGGCCGCCGGCCGCCCGAACGGCTTCGGTGTGTCGATGCGCGACGCCGTCTTCACCTCGCCCCGGGCCGCCCACCCCCGTTCGACCCAGTAGGCGTCGAACTGATCAAAAGTGGTCAGCTCCAGCTCGGTCACCCACTTGCAGGCGCCTGCGTAGCCGTACAGTCCGGGGGTCAGCATCCGGACCGGGAAGCCGTGTTCGAGCGGCAGCGGCTCCCCGTTCATACCGACCGCGAGCATCGTGTCCCGGCCGTCGACCGCGGTCGCGACCGGCGTGCCGATCGTCATCCCCTCGACCGAGCGGGCGACGATCTGGTCGGCGCCGGCGCGCACCCCGGCCTCGCGCAGCAGCGCCGCCAGGGGCACGCCGAGCCACCGGGCGGTGCCGATGTAGGGGCCGCCGACCTCGTTGGACACGCAATTCAGGGTGATGTCACGCTCGATCAGCGGCCGCCGCAGCAGATCGGCCAGCGACAGCTCCAGCTCCCGATCGACCATGCCGTGGATGCGCAGCCGCCACCGCGCCGGATCGATGCGCGGCACCGTCAGCGCGGTGTCGACGCGGTAGAACGCGGTGTTCGGCGTCGAGAAACCGGCTGCGACTCCGGCCGGCAGCGGCGTGGCCGGATCGGCCGCGGCCGGCAGCCGCACCGCCTCACGGGACCGTCCGGCCGCGTCCTCACGCCGACCAGAAACGGTCAGGGCAGCGGCCTCGGCCACCCCCGCGCCGGCCGCCAGCAGCGACAGGCGAAGAACAAGACGACGATCAACACCCGTTTCCCGTACGGAGGTGAGCCCGGCCGCCCGGGGTTCCCGCAGCGGCCACCACAGGATCGCCCCGGCCAGCGCCGCACCCAGCAGCGACGGCACCACGTCGAGGGCGGTCGCGGCCGGGCGGGACAGCGCGGCGGTCGCGCCGACCGCGCCGAGCAGGGCGGTCCCGACCGGGATGGCGACCCGCCGGCGGGTCGCGGAGATGCCGGTCACCGCGGCGAGCCCGGCCAGGACCACGGCGATCACCGTGAGCAGGACCGGCTTGTCGTTGGTGCCCAACTCCCGTACGGCAAATTCTTTGATCGTCGTCGGTGTGGCGTCGATGACCGCGCCGCCCACCGCGACCAGAGGTGAGGCCGCGGGCCGGGCCGCGGCCGCGAGAAGTTCCGCGGCCGCGATCCCGGCACCCGCCGCGACGATCCCGGTGATCGTCCCGCGCAGAGTGCGCCTCATCAGCTCTTCGGCATCAGGACGGAGTCGATGATGTACACGTTGGCGTTGGCCGTCTGCACATTGCCGCAGATCACCGACGCCGAGTCACCGACCATGAAGTTCTCGCCGCTGCCGGTGACCGTCAGGTCGCCGCCCTGCAGCGTCTTGTGGGTGCCGGCCAGGTCGGCCGGGGTCAGCTTCCCGGACACCACGTGGTAGGTCAGGATGCTGGTCAGCGTCTTCTTGTCGGCGAGCACCTTGTCCAGGGTGGCCTTCGGGATCTTGGCGAACGCGTCGTTCGTCGGCGCGAACACGGTGATCCCGTCGGCCGAGTTCAGCGAGTCGACCAGGCCGGCCTTCTTGACCGCGGTGACCAGCGTCGACAGCAGCGGGTTGCCCGAGGCGGCGGTCGCCACCGGCACCTTGCCCATCGCGTCGAAACTGCCGGCGTTGGACGGGTCGGTCGGTACCGCGGCGCAGCCCGCGCCGAAGTTGACCATGTCGGTCCCCATGCTCGGGGCCATGCTGGGGGCCATTGTCGTGGCCATCGGAGCGGCGGCGCCGGTGTCACCGCTGCTGCTGTCCTTCGAGTCGCTGCCACAGGCCGCCAGGGAGATCGCGAAAATCGTCGCGGCGGTCAGGGCGGTGAACTTCGTTGCACGCATGGTTCGCTCCTCATTTTTGGTGACTTACACCGATGATTCGGAGCGAACCGTGCGCCGGATTGGTGCGATCTCAGATTGTTTTCACGGCGGCCACCATCTGCGTCGGCGTGGGGGACCCACCGGCCGGTTCGACCGACACACCGACCGCCGAGGCGGCCGAGACACCGTGGACGATCTGCACGGCCGAGGTCTGGCCGACGGCCAGGACACCCTCCGACACCGGCGTGCCCGAGCGGACCGTCCACAGCTGATAGACCCGGCCGCCGTCCGGTGCGCTGTCAGCCGCCATCAGGATCACCCCGGAGTCCTTCAACCGGGAGTACGCGACGGTGACCTTGCCGCCGGAGGCCAGCACCTGGTCGCGCAGCACCACGTCGGGGGCGCCCAGGATGCCCCGGACCTGCTCCTCCTGGGTGCGGGCGGCCTCGGCGGTGACCCGCTGATCGCGTACTCGCTGCTCCTGGACCACGAAGACGGCCGTGCCGGTGCCGACCGCGGCGACCACGGCGGCGGCCGCGGCCACCCACCGCGACGGGTAGGCCCGGCGCGCCCGGCGCGGCGTCTCCACCGGCACCTGACGAGTCGTCGCGACCGCGGCCAGCACGCTCTCCCGCAGCCGGGGCGGCGGCACCGACCAGGTGCTGTCCGAGAGCCGGCCCGCGGCCTCCCGCAACTCGGCCGTCTCGACCCGGCACGCCTCGCACTCGCGCAGATGCCGGTCGAACGCGGCCCGTTCGATGTCGTCGACCGCGTCGAGCACGTACGCCCCGACCAGCGAATGAATGTCCGCGGTCACGCCGCCACCTCCACGCCCAAGCAGTCACGCAACCGGATCAGGCCGTCGCGCATCCGCGTCTTCACCGTGCCCAGCGGGGTCCGCAACAGCTCCGCCACCTGCGGATACGAATGCCCCTGGTAGTACGCCATGGTGACCACCTGCCGCTGCAGATCGGTCAGCTCGTCCAGGCAGTGCCGCACCTGCTGACGCTCCAGCCGCCCGGCCACCTCGTCGTCCACCGAGTCGTACGGCGTGTCCAGCGCCGCCGCCCCGGCCTTGACCGTCCGCGCGGCCGACGCCTGCTCCGACCGCACCCGGTCCACCGCCCGCCGGTGGGCGATCGTGAACATCCACGCCGTCGCCGACCCGGCGTCCGGATCGAAGCGGGCCGCCGTGCGCCACACCTCGACCAGCACCTCCTGCGTCACCTCCTCGGCCTGCGCCGGATCCCGCAGAACCCGCCTGATCAGGCCGAACACCCGGGGCGCGACCAGGTCGTAGAGCCGGGCGAAGGCCGGCTCGTCGCCCCGCCCGACCGCCCGTAGCAGGTCACCCACGTCCACCGGGGGTGTCGGATCCGGTCCGGGAACCGGAGTCAGATGCTCCGCCCGGCGGCCTTTGCCACGCTCGACCATCAAAGAACCGTCCTTAGGGCTCGAGGCTTCAGTGGCCATTCGGAGCCGATGGGCGCCCGGATTGGTCAGGACTTTTCCGTGCCGACCCGATTCTCCACCTCGACGGCACCGGCCGATACGATCCGACGGTTGTCGGGGAGGAAACATGCCTGAACTGCCAGAGGTCGAGTCGGCCCGCGCGGTCATCGAACGATCCGGGCTCGGCCGCAAGATCGTGGGCGTGGACGACTCCGACACGTACGTCTGCCGTCCGCATCTTCCCGGGCAGATCCGAGACGCCCTGGTCGGGCGGGAACTCGTGGAAGCGCACCGGCGCGGCAAGAGCATGTGGTGCGACAGCTCGGACCACGGCCCGGAGCTCGGCATTCACCTCGGCATGTCCGCCAAGATCGTGATCGCCGACCCGGACGGCAGCGAAACCGACGGCGGCGACTACTGGGAGGGCCGCCGCCTTCCCGGCGACTACCGCTGGGCCCGCTTCACCCTGACCTTCGCCGACGGCGGCCGTCTCATGCTCGTCGACCCGCGCCGCCTGGGCCGCGTCCGCCTGGACCCGCCGGTCGAAGCCCTCGGCCCGGACGCCGCCACCGTCACCCCGGCCCAGTTCCGGGCCGCGCTCGCCGCCGGCACCGCCCCGGTCAAGGCCCGTCTGCTCGACCAGGACGCCATCGCCGGCATCGGCAACCTGCTGGCCGACCAGATCCTGTGGGCCGCCCGCATCAACCCGGGCCGTCGCGTCGACCGCCTCACCCCGGACGACGTCGACCGCCTGCTGCGCTCCACCCGGTCAGCGGTCCGCTCGGCGATCCGCGACGGCGGCGTCCACACGTTGAAACTGATCCCGTTCCGCTTCGAAGGTGGCCACTGCCCCCGCGACGGCGCCCCGATGACCCGCAGCAAGGTCGGCGGCCGAACCAGCTGGTGGTGCCGCCTGGAGCAGGCCACCTGACGGCTCGTCCGGTCGTGGGCGGCCAGTCGCCTGGCTCCGTCCGCCCCCGGCCGGAACAATCGGGGCAGTGAGCATTGATCGACCCGGATGGGTGAAATCAGGGGTCGGTCATGACGCCGGAGACCTGCGGCGGCTGTGGGCGGCGTACGCCGTCAGCCAGGCCGGATCCGGGATCGGCGCCGGGGCGCTGCCACTGGCCGCGATCCTCGTCCTGCACGTCTCCGACTTTCAGGTGTCGATGCTGGTGGCGATCGCCGGGATCGCCGGGGCGGCCGCGATCGTGCCGCTCGGGCCCTGGGTGGAGTTCCACCGCAAGCGCCCGGTGATGATCGGCGCCGATCTGTTGCGCTTCGCGGCCCTGCTCAGCATCCCGGTCGCGGCGCTGGCCGGGGGACTCACCTACGGACAGGTCTGCGTGGTCGCCGCCGTGCAGACGGTCGGGACCATCCTGTCGTCGGCGGCCAGTGCCTCGTACGTCAGAAGCGTCGTTGATCCGGACCGGCTCGCGGTGATCAACGCGCGGTGGGAGACGACGATGTGGACCGCGAGCACCGGCGGACCTCCCCTAGGTGGATTATTGATCTCGGCGTACGGGGCGTTCACCGTCATCGCCGTCGACGCGATCAGTTTCCTGCTGTCCGCCGTCAGCCTGCACCGCATCCGCCGTCCCGAACCGGCCCCGCCGATCCCGGCCGACCGCCGGCGCCGCCTGGCCGAGATGACCGCGGGCTGGCGGCACATCGCCGCCCACCCGGTGCTGCGGTCCCTGTTCGTGAACGCCATGTGGTTCGGCGGGTGCATCATCGCATCCACTCCGCTGATCACCATCCTGATGCTGCGCGACCTGGGCTTCACCCCGGCGCAGTACGGTTTTGCCCTCGGCGTGCCCTGCGCCGCCGGTGTGGTCGGCTCGCTGCTGGCGCCCCGGATCATCGCCCGCGCCGGGCTGATGCCGACGATCCTGGTCGCCGGCGTCGCCCGCTGCCTGTGGCTGGGCGTGATCCCGCTCGCCCCCGCCTCGGCCACCGGTCTCGCGATGATTATCGGCTCGGACACGGCGTTGCTGCTGTGCGCGGGCGTGTTCAACCCGGCGTTCACCACGTACCGGATGAAGGTCACCGCCGACGGCTACCTCGCCCGGGTCACCGCCGCCTGGGGCGTGAGCAGCAAGATTGTCCAGCCCCTGATGATCGCGGCCGGCGGTGTGGCCGCCGCGACCCTGGGTGCCCGGACCGCACTGCTCGCCCTGGCCGGTCTGCTGCTGGTCAGCATCGCGTTCCTGCCCTGGAAACGATCAGGGTGACGTCCGGACCGGCTACGCCCTGGCCAGGCGTTCGGACAGGCGTTTCTTCGCGGCGGGCCACTCGGCCAGCCGCATCGTGTAGGTCAGAAGGCCGGTTTCCGGCTCGGAGCCGGTCAGGGTGGCGCCGACGCGCGTGATCGCCTCCCGCGAGCGCAGATTACCCGGACCGATACGCCAGACGACGGCCGCATAGTCGAGCGCTTCGAACACGTAGGACATCGTCAGCAGCTTCGTCTCGGTGTTCGCCGCGGTACGCCACCACTTCCGGCCGAACCACGTGCCACCGATCTCGATACGACCGTCGGCGCGATGCCAGCTGTGCAGGTTCGTCGTGCCGATCGCCGTCCCTCCGTCCTGGCTCAGCACGGCGAACGCGACCCGCTTCCCGTCCTCGACGTCCTTGAGGCGTCCGGACACGATCCCCCGCAGCTCGGCCTCGGTACGCGGGGTGGGCGCGCTCAGCCAGCGCCACACCTCCTCGTCGCGCCCGCCCGCCTCGAACAGGTCAGGAACATGGGACTCGGCAAGGGGTTCGAGTCGTACGTGGCGGCCCGCAAGGACAGTCGGTCCCGGAGCTGACGGCATGGCCGAGACGCTACCGGCCCGCTGCCACGAATTGACGCCGGGTCGGCCGGTCGGCTGGGGTGACGGTGTGGGGAATGAATCTCGCATCCGGCGGATCGCGATCGTAGGCAACGGCGGGGCGGGAAAGACCGTGCTGGCCAATCGGCTCGGCGCCCGGCTCGGCCTCCCGGTGACGCATCTGGACGCGCTGCGCTACGCCGACGACTGGAGCCCGGTCGCCGAGGACGTCTTCGTCGCCCGCCAGCGGGAGATCGTCACCGGCGAGCGGTGGATCATCGACGGCAACTCCCTGGCGTCGCTGCCCGTCCGGGCCGCCGCCGCGGACACGGTGCTCATCGTCGACCCGCCGCCGCTGGTCTGCCTGTGGGGAATCCTGCGGCGCCGCCTGCGCTACCGCGGCGGCCGGCACGCCGACGGCGTGCACGACCACATCACCCCCGCCTTCCTGCTGTACGTGTGCCGCTACCGCCGCGACCACCTCCCGCGGGTCCTGGCCACCCTCCGCGAACACGCGAGCCACGCCACCGTCATCCACCTGACCAGCCGAAACCAGGCCGCCGCCCGGTTCCCGTCGTGACCCCGCACCCCCGTCGGCGTCCCCACCCGACCGGGTGCGGTATCGGTTCCGGGGCTCAGCCGACGGCTTCGTGGCGTTCGATCGGGAGGTGAGGTTTCGTCCGTCCGCGGATGAGGGCGACCGCGACAGCCGCGAACAGCATGAATCCGATGGTGGCGAGGGCGGCCAGCGTCGCCCAGCCGTTGCCGCCGCCGGTGCCGACCGTCTGATCGATCCCGCCGGTGGACAGAAACGTCGTCGGGTCGGTGATCGCGTGCAGGATGACGGCGGCCCAGATGCTGCCGGTCACCCGCATGGCCAGGTACATGCAGATGCCGAAGCAGAACGTGTAGAGGACGGTCGTGGCCACGGTGGTGACCGTCATGCCGGCAAGCAGGTTGGTCGTGTGCATCAGCGCGAACAGCAGGGACGACACCACGGCGACGAAACGCTCGCCGTGCCCGGCGTCGCGCAGCATCTTGACGGCCAGGCCGCGGGTGGCCAGTTCTTCCGCGACGCCGATGCACAGCCCGGCGAGCACGATCAGAGCGACCTGTGCGGCGCTCCACGCGCTCCGATCGGTGGCGCCGACGTGCCCGACGACCGCGGCGAACACCGGCACCGGGCCGATCCACATCCAGCCGCGACCGCGGATCGGCTGCGGCCCGAAGACGTCCCGCAGCCAGCCGGCGCGCCAGGTGAACACGAGCAGCGCCGCGGCTCCGATCGCGATTGGCAGGACCAGGCCGAGGAAGATGCCGGTCGGGGCGGCCAGCAGGTCGTCGGCGTTGATGTGGTCGCCGAACAGCAGCCCGATCAGCTGCCCGACGGCGAGGTAGAAGGCCAGGTAGACGACGATCAGCAGAACGGGTTTCCAGGTCGCCGGGCGGTACCGGAGGTTCTCGGTCACGGATCGGAGTCTGTCAGGGTCCGGTTACCAAGAGCGAAACTCTATGGCGCTGATCATCAAGGCCTGGTTGTTACGATTTCGCATGCGGGAAGGTCGGGAAGCGCAGCCCACCCTGGTGGTGATCCGAGGGAACTCGGGCAGTGGGAAGACCACCACGACACGGGAGATTCGCCGACGGTACGGCCGTGGGGTCGCGCTGATCGAGCAGGATCACGTTCGCCGCGTCGTGCTCAGGGAGCACGGCGGCCAGCGGGACCCGGTCGCTCCCACGATGATCGCGACGATGGCCCGGTGTGCTCTGGACGCCGGTTACCACGTACTGCTGGAAGGGATCTTGTCGAACGGCTCCTATGGGCCGATGTTGCGGCAGCTCATCGGCGACCACCCGGGGCCGTCGGCGGTCTACTGGATGCGGGTCGGTTTCGACGAGACCGTGCGGCGGCACCTGCGGCGCGAGGAGCCGATCGCGGTCACCGCCGACCAGATGCGCGAGTGGTTCACCGAGCTGGACCTGCTCGGCGTTCCCGGCGAGCACATCATCCCGGAGTCCACCGGCTTCGAGGACGCCGTCACGACGATCCTGCACACCAGCGGCCTGGACCGGGCCGCGCCCCTGACCCCGTGCCCGGCCGCCTGTCCCCGCTGCGAACAGAAAGCTGTTGTGCCGCCGACCACGGATCGGTGAGTTCCGGTAATGCCGATGGGACGGTGATGCCGACCTGGTCAGTGATGACCATTATGGATGTCGTGCACCGACGGCGGGCGTGGATGTCACGGTTGGGCTGGACTCTGATCGGGGTCGCCCTGCTGGTGGTGAGCCTGTGGGTGGTCGTGTCGACCATGCGGGCCCGGACTCCGGACGAGTTCAACCGCTGGGTGGGGTGGGCCAACGTCCTCGCGCTCGTGGTCGGCGCGCTGGGTACGGCGCTGGTCGCGTTCGACAAGGCGGGGCAGCGGCGCGACCATTCCGCTCCGGACGGATCGGGTGAGGTCTCGGAGCGCTGCCTGGCCGAACTCGGATCGGCTATCGAGCAGGTCTGGTCCCGTGAGGCCGTCATCCGCCAGGTCGGCCCGCCGGCCCCGGTCATGGTGCGGTGGTCGTCGACCGGCCGACCAGCGGCCGGCCGTGACGTGGTCCTGGACGAGCCGGAAAGCCCCGGCTGGCGGGAGTTGCCGATGGAGGGCGACGCCGGTCAGATCGTGGCCGCGTTCCGTGCCCTGCCCCACCGCCAGCTGCTGGTTCTCGGGGACCCGGGTGCGGGCAAGACGGTCCTGGCAATGCTGCTGACCTTGGGGCTTCTGCGTCACCCGGAACCGGGCGAGCCGGTTCCGGTTTTCCTTTCCATCAGTTCATGGGACACCGGCGAGCCCATCGGCGAGTTCATCGTTCGTCGCCTGGCCGAGGACTTTGCCGCCGTTCTGGCCGGGCATGGCGAGCCCGTGACGCTGGCGCGGCGGTTGCTCGGCGGGCGGCGGCTGCTGCCGATTCTCGATGGCCTCGACGAGTTGCCGGACGATCAGCACGGCGAGGCACTCGACGCCCTCGATCGTTTCGGCGCGGAGGAACGGCCGTTCGTCGTCACCTGCCGGGGCCTCGACTACGACCGCGCGGTACGCCGCCGGCAGATGATCCTCTCCCGGGCGGCCGTCATCGAGATTCAACCTGTGGGTGTGGAAGCGGCGGTCACGTTCCTGTCCTACCCGGAGCCGGGGCGCCAGCGTTGGCAGCAGGTCTTCCGCCGGATGCGCGAGCGTCCCAAGGGGCATCTGGCCGCCGGCCTGTCCACACCTCTGCTGGTCGCCCTGGCGCGGGTGGCGTACCGGGAGCCGTCCAGTTTGCCCGCCGAACTGCTCGACCTCCCCAACCGGACCGCGGTCGAGAACCACCTTGTGCGAGCATTCCTGACCAGCGTCTACTCCCGGCCCGGCCCGGCCCCGGACGGGACCCGTCCGAGCCGGGCGTACCCGCTGGAGCGGGCGGAACGATGGCTGACCTGCCTCGCCTTTCACCTGAACCGGACCGGGCTCCGTGACCTGCGGTGGTGGCAGATCGATCCGACGCTGCTGTCCCGGCATCGGGTGCGAGCGTTCTTCTTTCCGCTGATCGTCGTGGTCTTCGGCCTCGCCGCGATCTGGGGCGTGCCCGTGGGTGCTACGCAGGGTTGGTGGCCCGGCGCCCGAGCTGCCGCGACAGGCTTGGTCATCGGTGTCCTGGCCGTCTTCGAGGTCTACCAGGCGATGTGGCCCGGCGGGTACCCGTCGTTCCTGGGACGGGTTCAGCGGATGCAACAGGCGCGGCGGGGGCGATTCGTGGCCACCCGGCGGCTGCGCCTCGGGTACGGGATCGGCGGCGGCCTGCTCACGGGTCTCCTCGTCACCGATCTGCGTACGACGATTCCGGCCGGGATCCTGTGCGGCCTGCTGGCGATGATCGTGCCCACCTTGCGGATACCCCGGCGACTGCCGAGCAACGATCCCGCCCTGTCGTTCCTGATCAACCGGCGCAGCGTGGCCGGTGCTGTCGTGCAGCATGGCGTCACCGCCGGAGCCGTGTTCGCCGTGCTGGCATGGCTGGTGGGATCCACGTCGATCGGGGCGGCGGCCGCTGCCGGGGCGGCGGTCTACGCCACGACGGCGGGCCTGGCGGCCGGTGGCGGGATGTGGATCCAGTTCCGGCTGGTTCATGCGCGGCTGGCCTGGAGCAACTGGCTGCCCTGGCGACTGGGCGCGTTTCTCGACGATGCGCACCGCAGCGGCGTCCTTCGCCAGGCCGGTTCCGTCTATCAGTTCCGCCACGCGCTGCTCCAGGACCACCTCGCCACCCGCCTCCGAAAGGAACGTCTGCGTGAGGATGCCGCGCGGGGCGATGTCAGCTCCGTCTCCAAGCTGGCTGAACTGCTGGTGGACGAGGGTGCCGTAGACGAGGCGATCGACGTGCTGCGGGTGAGTTGTGCCGACGGTAACTGGATCTGCCGGGACCGGATGATCGACCTGTTGGCCGCGCGTGAGCAGGTCGACGAACTCAGGTTGTTGGCCGATCAGGGGATCCCGGCGGCCGTGTGGCACGTGGCTCTACATCTGGCCGGAAATCGTCAGGTGCCCGAGGCCGTGGCGCTACTTTCCAGTATCGATGTGGCCGGGCCCTCCGGACACTCCGACTCCGAGGTCGAGCGAAGATTCGCCGAGATGCTCGCCAGGCAGGGTTGCGAGCGTGAGCTGACCGAGCTGGCCGATCGAGGCAACCACAGCGCGGCATCGGAGCTGGCGGTCCTGCTCGCACGGGCGAGCCGGGCCGATGAGCTGCGGGCGAGAGCCGACGGCGGGGACACTTTCGCCTCTTGGCGCCTGGTGCGATTACTGCGCGAGGAGGGCCGTATCGATGAGGCGATCGTCATGCTGCGAACCCGGATCGGCCGCGGCGACTTGTCGGCCGTCGTCGACCTGACCGAACTCTTCGCGGGACAGGGGAACTGGGAAGCCGTCACCGACCTGCTTCGGGAGGCGGTTGCCGGCAGAAAGTTTCTGAGATCCTTCCGTGAGGCAAAGGTGGTCGACTTGCTGGCCGAACGCGGTCGTGTCGATGAGTTGCTGATGCTGACCGAGGCTGGTAGCCGACATGCGTCCGAACAAGTGACCCCATTGCTGGTCGCGCGGGGCCGGGTTGTCGAGGCCATCGAGATGCTACGCGCGGGTGTCAAAGCCGGTCGGGTCGGCGCGGTCACCGCACTGAACGATCTGATCGCCGATCCGGCTGTGGTCGAGGCAGCCGTCGAGGTGCTGCGTGCGAGCGCCGAATCCGGCGATACCGAGGCCGGGCGCCGACCTGAGGAGTTGACCGCCGACCTCCATGAGAGTCGCGTAATGACCGAGCTATTACGCGCGCAAGCCCGGGCGGGGGACAAGAGCGCCGGCTACTTCCTCGCCGAACTGCTGGTCAAGCAGGGCCGGGTCACGGAGTTGCGGGCTCGCGCGGATACCGGGGACCAGGCGGCCGGAGATCGGCTGGCCGAGCTGCTCATGAGGCAGGGGAGCGTCGACGAGCTGCGTGCTCGTGCGGACAGCGGTGACCAGGCGGCCGGCGAGCGGCTGGTGGAGCTGCTGGCCGACCGAGGCGACCTCGACGAGTTGCGGGTTCGAGCCGACGGCGGTGATCGGAAGGCCGTCGAACCCTTGGTCGACCTGCTGGTCAAGCGTGGCCGCAGCGACGATGCGATCGAGCTCATGTGGGCGCGGGTCGACATCGACGTCAGGGTCAGGGACGGTGATAACGCCCTGCCTCTGCGACTGGCGGGTCTGCTCGCCGAGCAAGGGCACGTCAACGACGCTGCCCGAATTCTGCAGGCACTGGCGGACCGGAACGACTTCGAGGCAACCCGGCAACTCGCCGACCTGAAAGCGATTCAATCCGCCATCGACGTGCTGAGCCCCTACGCCGAGGACGGCAACGCCGACGCCGACGAGCAGCTGGCCGAGCTGCTCGCCGCGCACGGTCGCGTCCGGGAGCTGGGGCAACGGGCTGATTCCGGCGGCCGGCACGCATCCGTCCGGTTGGCCGAACTTCTTGCCGGGCAGGACCGGATCGTCGAGTTGCGCAGGCGTGCCGACGCCAACGATTACTCGGCCGAGAGACTTCTGGTCGATCTGCTGGTCACGAAGAATGACGATCAGGCATTGCGCGAATGGGCCGAGACCGGCAACGGGTCGGCGCTCTGCGGGCTGGTCGCGCTCCACACCGAACAGGGCCGACTCGATCAGGCGATCCGGGTCGTGCGGAGCGCGGGCGACGGCGCGGGCCGCAGGGAGGCGGCCCGTTCCTTGGCCGGCCTACTCGCCGATCGGCATCGGGTCGACGAGGCCATCGATGTCCTTCAGACGTTCACCGACGCCCGGGACCGCTCAGCGTCCAGGGCTCTGGTCGAGTTGCTCACCGGACAGGGCCGTCTGGACGACGCGATCAGGGTTGTCGGGCAGGTTCTCGATTTGGAGTACGCGGCCCTCGAACCTGTCCCGGACGTCGAGCCGGACCGAGAAGGCCCGGCGGCCGAATCGAACCCGGATGTCGAGTTCGGCGGCGAGTGGCTTGACCTCGACGGGGAGGTGCGCGAGTGGGAGCGACGTATGTGCGATCTGTCGGTCGAACGGGGCCGGCTCGACATTGTGCGGGCCGCCGCGGATGCCGGCGATTCCTACGCGCGCAGACGGCTGGCCGCCCAACTCGCTCTGCTCGGCCACATCGACGAACTGCGAACACGCGCCGACACGGGTGATCCTGCCGCCACCGAGGAGCTTATCGTCGTGCTGCACCGGCAGGGCGACATCGAACAGGCCATCGAGCGTCTGCCGGCCTGGGTCACGAACCGGCGGTTGAACTCCGCCTCGGCCCGGTTCGACCTGACACTGTTTTACTCGTCGGCGTCGACGAGTATCCACGAGACCAAGATTGCGTTGATGGATCTGCTGGCGAAGCAGGACCGGGTCGATGATCTGGCCGTTCTGGCCGCTGCTGGTGACTCGGACGCCGAACGGCGATTTGCGGCTCTGCTTGCTCGCCTCGGCCGCACCGACGTTTTGCAGGAACTCAGCGACGCCGGCGATTCCTATGCCGCTGGACTGTTGATCGAAACGCATGCCCGAGAGGATCGGCTGCCCGAGATCGTCACGATCTTACGAGCGGGAGCCGGCGGTAGATTTTCCCGAGCGTCGTTGCGCAGGGCCGGCCGAAAGGTGGCCGACTCGCTCACCGGCCAGGGACGCACCGAGGACGCGCAGGAGATTCTGCAGGCACTCCCGGCCCCGGAGATTATGGTGGCCCGCCCGCGACGGGCCGCCGAGGCCGCCGAGGCCAAGAAGGCCGCCGAGCGCGGTGACATCAATGAGCTGCGCGCGCTCGCGGATGCCGGCCGCCCGGGGGCCGATTGGCGGCTGGCCGGCCTGCTTGTCCGGCTGGGGCGCGTCGAGGAGCTGCGGGAACGGGCCGGCGCCGGCGATTGGGAGGCTGCCAGCCGGTTGGCTCAACTGCTCGTCGAGCGGGTCAGCTGACGCCGGCGCCCAGAAGTCCCGGAGTCCTCGTTCTCGTCGGCGGGTCACGAAGAAATGCTCGGGCATCCGACTGTCTGGTGATGGAATAGTTGGACGTCCTAGTATCGTGGAGGCGGCCCGTCCAGGAGAGTAGGTGTGGCATGGCGTTGCATGTTCCGGTCCATCCCGTGCGGTTCGTGACCGCGGCGAGCCTGTTCGACGGGCATGACGCGGCGATCAACGTGATGCGACGGCTGCTGCAGGCGCAGGGCGCCGAGGTGATCCATCTCGGGCATGACCGCAGTGTCGACGCCGTGGTGCAGGCCGCGGTCGAGGAGGATGCGCAGGGCGTCGCGATCTCGTCCTACCAGGGCGGCCACGTGGAGTACTTCACGTATCTGGTCGAGCGTCTGCGTGAGGCCGGCGCCGGGCACGTCAAGGTGTTCGGCGGTGGTGGCGGGGTGATCGTGCCCGAGGAGATCGCGCTGCTGGCCGAGCGTGGTGTCACCATCTTCTCGCCGCAGGACGGGCAGCGTCTCGGCCTGCCCGGCATGATCAACGAGCTGATCCGGGCCTGCGACGTGGATCTGGCCGCGCGGGAGCCGGATGTCGACGCCGTTCTCTCCGGTGACCCGGCGGCGCTGGCGCGGGCGATCACGGTTCTGGAGGCGGGTCGTTCGCCGGAGATCGCCGCCCGGTTCCGGGAGGCCGCGCGGGCCGTGCCGGTGCTCGGTACGACCGGCACCGGCGGTTCGGGCAAGTCGTCGCTCACCGACGAGCTGCTGCGCCGGTTCCGCCTCGATCAGGAGGACAAGCTGCGGATCGCGGTCCTGGCGATCGACCCGACCCGGCGTCGCGGTGGTGGCGCGCTGCTCGGCGACCGGATCCGGATGAACGCGCTGGAGACCGGCCGCACGTTCTTCCGCTCCCTGGCCACGCGTACTGCGGGCGCGCAGCTGCCGGAGCACCTGGACGACATCATTGCGGCGGTCCGGGCGGCCGGGTTCGACCTGGTCATCGTGGAGACGCCCGGCATCGGGCAGGGTGACGCGGCCATCGTGCCGTTCTCCGACGTGGCGCTCTACGTGATGACGCCCGAGTTCGGCGCCGCGTCCCAGCTCGAGAAGATCGACATGCTGGACTTCGCCGACGTCGTGGCCATCAACAAGTATGAGCGTCGTGGTGCCGAGGACGCCCGGCGTGACGTGGCCCGGCAACTGGTGCGCAACCGGGAGGCGTTCGGGACGCCGTGGGAGCAGATGCCGGTCTTCGGCACCAGCGCGGCCCGGTTCAACGACGACGGCGTGACCGCGCTCTACCAGCACCTGCGGGAGCTGCTGGTCGCCAAGGGGCTGCCGGCCGGCGCGGGGACGCTGCCGCACGCCGACGTGCACGCGTCGTCGGGGCTGACCAGCGTCGTTCCGTCGGCCCGGGCGCGATATCTGGCCGACATCGCCGACGCGGTGCGCGGCTACCACCAGGCGACGGCGGCGCAGGTCGAGGTGGTGCGGCGACGTCAGGCCCTGCGTCTGACCGCCGATCTGCTCGGCGAGGACCCGGCCGGGGAAACGGTTCGCGGAATGGCCGAGGGCGCCGATCGGGAACTGCTTCCGGACGTACGAAATCTGCTGTTGAACTGGTCTTCGGTTGTCGAGGACTATGCCGGGGACGAATACGTGTATCGGGTTCGCGACCGGGAGATCCGGACGCCGCTGACCCGCACGACGTTGTCCGGTTCGAAGATCCGGCGGGTGGCGTTGCCGCGCACCGGTGACGAGGCCGAACTGGTGTCGTTCCTGCGGCGGGAGAATCTGCCGGGGTTCTTCCCGTTCACCGCCGGGGTGTTCCCGTTCAAGCGCGAGGGCGAGGCCCCGGCCCGGATGTTCGCCGGCGAGGGTGATCCTTTCCGGACGAACCGGCGGTTCCATCTGCTGTCGCAGGGGCAGCCGGCGACCCGGTTGTCGACGGCGTTCGACTCGGTCACGCTCTACGGCCGCGACCCGGATCTGCGCCCCGACATCTACGGCAAGGTGGGCACCTCGGGTGTCTCGATCGCCACCCTGGACGACATGAAGGTCCTCTACGACGGCTTCGACCTGTGCTCGCCGACCACGTCGGTGTCGATGACCATCAACGGACCGGCGCCGGCGATCCTGGCCATGTTCCTGAACACCGCCATCGATCAGCAGCTGGCCGCCAACCCGGACGAACCCCGCGAAGAGGTCGTCGCGCGGACGCTGTCGACGGTGCGCGGGACCGTGCAGGCCGACATTCTCAAGGAGGATCAGGGGCAGAACACCTGCATCTTCTCCACCGAGTTCGCGCTGCGCTGCATGGGCGACATCCAGCAGTGGTTCATCGACCGGAAGGTCCGGAACTTCTATTCGGTATCGATCAGTGGCTATCACATTGCCGAGGCGGGCGCGAACCCGATCAGTCAGCTCGCGTTCACCCTCGCCAATGGGTTCACGTACGTCGAGTCGTACCTGGCCCGGGGTATGAAGATCGATGATTTTGCCCCGAACCTGTCGTTCTTCTTCTCCAACGGCATGGACGCCGAGTATTCGGTGATCGGCCGGGTCGCCCGGCGCATCTGGTCGGTGGCGATGCGCGAGCGGTACGGCGCGGGGGAGCGCTCGCAGAAGCTGAAGTACCACGTGCAGACGTCGGGGCGCTCGCTGCACGCGCAGGAGATGGACTTCAACGACATCCGGACCACGCTGCAGGCGCTCTGCGCGATCTACGACAACGCCAACAGCCTGCACACCAACGCGTACGACGAGGCGGTCACCACCCCGAGCGAGCACTCGGTGCGCCGCGCCCTGGCCATCCAGATGATCATCGACAAGGAGTGGGGACTGGCCGGGAACGAGAACCCGTTGCAGGGCTCGTACATCATCGACGAGCTCACCGACCTGGTCGAGGACGCCGTGCTGGCCGAGTTCGACCGGATCGCCGAACGCGGCGGGGTGCTCGGCGCGATGGAGACCGGCTATCAGCGCGGCCGCATCCAGGACGAATCGATGCTGTACGAGCACCGCAAGCACGACGGCACGCTGCCGCTGGTCGGCGTCAACACGTTCCTCGACCCGCACCGCGACGACAGCCCGCCGCAGAAGGTCGACCTGGCCCGCGCGACCGAGCAGGAGAAGAAGTCCCAGCTGGACCGGCTGGCCGACTTCCACGCCCGGCACGCGAGTGAGGCGCCGGCCGCGCTGGCCCGGCTGCAGCAGGCGGCGATGGGCGGCGGGAACGTGTTCGCCGAGCTGATGAACGCGGTGCGGTACTGCTCGCTCGGGCAGATCTCGGACGCGTTCTTCGTGGTCGGCGGCCAGTACCGGCGCAACGTTTGACCACCTCCCACGCCGACGATCTCGGGTTCGTCACCCGGCTGACGGGGCCGCCGCGGCGGATCGTCTCGCTGGTTCCGTCGCTGAGTGAGGCCCTGGCGGTAACCGTGCCGGATCGGCTCGTCGCGGTCACCGACTGGTGCACGCACCCGGCCGGCCTCGACGTGCCCCGGGTTCGCGGCACCAAGAACCCGGATCGGCGGGCGATCGCCGCGCTGCGCCCGGACCTCGTGGTGGCCAATCAGGAGGAGAACCGGCAGCTCGACGTGGAGCGGCTGCGGGCGGCCGGCGTGCCGGTCTGGGTGACGGCCATCGAGTCCCTGGACGACGCGTTCCGGTCGATGCGCCGGCTGTTCGTGCAGGTCCTCGCGGTCGAGGAACCGGCCTGGCTGCGGACGGCGGTGGCGTCGTGGAGCCGTCCGGCTCCGCTGCCGCGCCGCACGGTGGCCGTGCCGATCTGGCGGGATCCGTGGATGGTGATCGGCGCGCGCACGTTCACCGGTGACCTGCTGGACCGGCTCGGCCTGGACAACGTGGTCGGCGGGGACCGTTATCCCCGCCTGGAACTCGACGAGTTGAGGGCGTTCGCGCCGGATCTGGTGCTGCTGCCCGACGAGCCCTATGTCTTCACCGCGAAAGACGGACCAGAAGCCTTTCCCGACGTACGGACGGTGCTCGTCCCCGGCCGGCAACTGACCTGGTACGGGCCGTCCCTGGCCACCGCGCGGGACGAGTTGCTCGCCCTCGTCGACGTCGGTGAGCGGGAACCGGGTTGGCCGGGCGCCGGATAATCGATTATCCTTGCCATCGTCGATCAGATGGGAGGGAACGACCGATGACCACAGTCTTCCTCACGGGCGCCACGGACGGGTTGGGCCGGGCGGTCGCGCATCGGCTGGCCGAGCAGGGCGCCGACCTGATCCTGCACGGCCGCGACCGGGCCCGTCTGGACCGGGTGGCCGCCGAGGTCGGTGGCAAGCCGCTCACCGTGCTGGCCGACCTGGCCGACCTCGCCCAGGTCCGCGCCCTGGCCGCGGAGGTCTCGGCCGCGACCGACCGGCTGGACGTCTTCATCAGCAACGCGGGCGTCGCGCCCTCCGACGACGGGCGGGAGCTCAGCCACGACGGTTATGAGCTCGGCTTCGCGGTCAACTATCTGGCCGGGTTCCTGCTCACCCGCGAGCTGCTGCCCCTGCTGCGCCGCTCGGCCCCGGCCCGCGTCGTCAACGTCGCCTCGCTGAGCCAGACGCCTCTGGACCTCGACGATCTGATGCTCGACCGCGGCTATTCGGGTGACCGGTCCTACGGCCAGTCGAAGCTGGCGCAGATCATCTCCGGCATGGAACTGGCCACGCGCGTCGACCCCGCCGAGGTGACCGTGAACAGTCTGCATCCGGCGACCTTCATGCCCACCAAGATGCTGGGCGGCGACCTGCACCTGGCGATGGATTCCATCGAGACGGGCGTGGCGGCGACCGTGCGACTGGCCACCGGCCGCGACGTCGCCGGCGTGACCGGCCGGTTCTTCAACCGGCAGCGCGAGACCCGGGCCGCCGCGCAGGCCTACGACACCGCCGCTCGGGCCCGGCTGTGGCAGCGCAGCGAGGAGCTGGTGGACCGTTAGTTCGTCTGCTCCAGCTCCTGTCGCCACCGGCCCAGGTCCTCGGCGAGCCGGCCCAGTGTCGCCGGGGGCAGTCCGGCGCTCAGTTCGGCCATCGCGGCGTCGAAGGTGGGCCGGGCCGTGGCCACCGCCTGCTCGCCGGCCGGAGTGAGGACGAGCAGGGACGAGCGCCGGTCGTCCGGGTTGGCCTGGCGTTCGCACCAGCCGCGGGCGACCAGCCGGTCGACGGCTTTGCTGGTGGCGCCGACCGTGATGTCGACCTCCAGGGCGATGTCGTTGACCCGGCACGCCGGCCGTTCGCCGATGATCTGCAGGAATTCCAGGGCGCCGAGCGGCATGTCGTGGCGGGCGCGCAGGCGTGCGTCGATGCGGTTGTAGAGCCGCGTCTCGGTCCGCACCAGATCGGTGAAGAGCTTCATGGCGTCCGTCACAGTCCGACTTCCGTTCATGGGAATTATCTTCTAAGGAATCTACTTTGATTCCTAGGAAGACATTCTCGCACTGGAGGACGACATGACCCGACAGCAGCAGCGCGACGCCGTCCGAGCCGCCCTGGCCGCGACCCCGCGCGAACGCGGCACCCTGGAGCAGGAACGGGCCGGATTCGAGATCTTCGGGACGTCGCGCCCGCTCGCCGACGGCGTGACCGGCGTCGACACCACGCTCGGCGGGCGGCCGGCGGTGCGGCTGACGGCCGGCTCGGGTCCCACCGTGCTGCTGTACCTGCACGGCGGGGGCTACGTCGTCGGATCCGCCCGCACCGGCACGCGGCTCGCGTCCGCGCTGATCGCGCGCACCGGCGGCACCGCCTACTCGCTGGACTACCGGCTCGCGCCGGAACACCCGTACCCGGCCGGGGCCGACGACGCGCTCGCCGCCTACCGCGAACTGCTCCGGTCGAGCCCGGCCGGGAACATCGTGGTCGCGGGCGACTCGGCCGGCGGTGGACTGGCCGTCGCCATGCTGGTGGCCGCGCGCGAGGCCGGCCTGCCGCAGCCGGCCGCCACCGCGGTGTTCTCGCCGTGGGCCGACCTGACCCTGAGCGGCGACAGCCTGCGGACCCGGGCCGAGGCCGACCCGCTGTTCACCGTCGACTCCCTGCGCTGGTACGCCGAGCGCTACGTCCCCGAGGGCGCCCGCCCGGCCAGTCCGATCTTCGCCGACCTGTCCGGGCTGGCGCCCCTGCTGGTCCAGGTCGGCGCCGACGAGATCCTCCTCGACGACGCCGTGCGCCTGGCCGCCCGCGCCGCCGCCGGCGAGGTCGAGGTGACCCTCGAGGTCGGCCCCGGGCTGCCGCACGTGTACCAGCTCAACTTCGGCTCCCTCGACGACGCCGACGACGCCCTGGACCGCGCCGCCGCCTTCCTGTCCCGCAAGCGGTAGATCGGCGACCGTCGCGTCCGGGCCGAGGCGAGACGGCGCCGGCCGGGTCGTGACGGTCAGTTCTTCCGGGCGTCCTTGCTCATCTGTTTCCACACCTTGCGCTGCTCGGCCATGGCGGCCGGGTCGTTGCGGCGCTCCTGGTAGGCCAGTTCGCGCTGGATGGCCCGCCAGCTGTCCAGCCGTCGCTCCGGGAGCTCGCCGGTGGCCACGGCCTCCTCGACGGCGCAACCGGAGTCGCCGTCGTGGCCGCAGTTGCGGAACCGGCACGCCTCGGCGAGATCGCTGATGTCGGAGAACGTCTCGCCGACCGCCTCGTCCGAGGCGAGCAGGTCGAGCGACCGGATGCCCGGAACGTCGAGCAGCACGCCGCCGGCGCTCGTCCGGAACAGCCGGCGGGTCGTCGTGGTGTGCCGGCCCTGCCCGTCGCCGCGCACGTCCCGGACCGCCTCGGCGCGACCCTCAAGTGCGTTGAGCAGGGAGGTCTTGCCCACGCCGGAGGCGCCCAGCATCGTCGTGGTGCTGCCGGACCGCAGGTGGTCGCGCACCTGGTCGAGTCCGCTGCGATCCACCGAGCTGGTGACGATGATCGGCGTGCCGAAGGCGACGGAACCGGCCTGCTCCACGGCCTCGCCGGGATCGGCGCAACCGTCGGCCTTGGTCAGAACCACGACCGGCGCGGCCCCGCTGTCCCAGGCCATCACCTGAAGGCGCTCCAGCACGTGCAGGTTGAGCGGCCGGTCGATCGGCAGCACGATCATGATGGTGTCGATGTTGGCCGCCAGGACCTGGATGTCCTTGCCGTTCGGGTCCGGCCGCTGCAGCGCGGTCCGGCGGACGCCGACCTCGGCGACCCGGCCGTCCTCGACCGCCACCCAGTCACCGGCCACCGGGCGCAGGTTCAGGTCGTGACCGAGGTCGAAGGTCTCGTGCACCGTCCGGTCGTCGGCCGGGAACCAGGCGATCTCCACCTTCGCACCGTGCATGACGATCACCCGGCCCGGCCGGCGGCCACCGGCCAGGGCGAACTCCAGGTCGTCGGCGGCCGACCACCCGACCGCGGTCAGCTCGGTCGTCAGGTCGTCGGAGATCCGGATCTGCGGCATTGATCAATACTTTCAGAGCGCCGGAACGGTGGGCAAAGCGGTCGTCCGCGGGCGGCCGTGCGTCCGCGGGGGCGAAGATGGGCCGATGGGGGAGTTGCTGGCCCGGCTCGTGGGAGCGGACCCCGACGCCGCGCGGGAAGCGGCGCTGGAGCTCGGGGATCGCCGTGACTACGAGGCGGTGCCCGTGATGCTGGAAGTCCTGGCGACGACCCCCGACACCAGGGTGCGCAACGGGGTCGCCTACGCGCTGTCGGCCATGCGGATCCCCGAGACGTTCGACGTCGTCGTGGCGCTGCTGAGGGAGGAGCGGACCCGCGGGGCCCGGGGCACGCTGCTGTTCGCGCTGCGGCCCTTCGACTGCCTGAGCATTCTGCCGCTGCTGGTGGAGATCGTCATCGACGACACCTGGGAGTCGTCGCGGGAGGCGGCGTACCTGATCAGCGAGGTCGAGGTCATTCCGGTCGAGGCCTGGGAGCCGCTGCGGGAACGGCTGCGGGCGGCGCGCGTGGACGACGAGCGCCGCGAGACGATCGAGTTCCTGCTCGGGTTCTTCCGGGCGGAGGGGTGACCTTTACGTCGCCGCTACAGGGCTACCGCTTGGATGGGCCGCATGAACCACGACGTT
The DNA here is from genome assembly GCF_051380535.1 of Actinoplanes sp. HUAS TT8. Classification (NCBI taxonomy): domain Bacteria; kingdom Bacillati; phylum Actinomycetota; class Actinomycetes; order Micromonosporales; family Micromonosporaceae; genus Actinoplanes; species Actinoplanes sp. HUAS TT8. The sequence continues at coordinate 2,463,273 of NZ_CP195646.1, forward strand.
GCTCTGTCCGCGCCGACCCGACGTACGCGCGGATGGGTTTTGTGGGGTTTGGTCCTGGTCGCTGTCGCGGGAGCGCTGTTCGTGGTGCGGGGGCCGCTGCTGATGTCGGCGCCGGCGTGCCTGGGCCTGCGGTGGCACGGCTGCCTGAGCACCGAGAACGGTGTGGTGCTGGTGACCCTGGCCCTGATCCCGGTGTCGCTGCTGGTGGCGGCCGCGCTGACCGCTCTGCGGCGGGCGCCGGGCGCGTGGCGGCGGTCGGTGGCCGAGGTGGGGATGGTGCACGGGACGCTGCCGTTCGTGTGGATGACGCTGATGCCGGGGCCCGGCGCCGGGTTCGTCGACGGGCGGGTGAGCCTGATCCCGCTGCGTGACCTGGTCACCATGGGGCCGATCGGGATCGGCGGGAACCTGCTGGTGCTGGCGTCGCTCGGGTTCTTCGGGCCGATCCGGTTCGCGGCGCTGGCCTCGCTGCCGCGGATCCTGGCACTCGGGGCGGGCTGCTCGATCCTGATCGAGACCGCGCAGTACGTCTTCCAGCTCGATCGAGTCTCCTCGATCGACGACGTGCTGGTCAACGCGACCGGTGCGGTGCTGGGCGCCCTGCTGTCGCGCCGCTGGTGGGCCGGTGATGGGGCGTCACCGGTCCGTGACGACCGGTGAGACACACGGGTGCGCGGGCCGGGGTCCGTACGGGAAGCTTCTCGGGTCGGCAACTTCGGACGTACGCGAAAGGGCGCAGATCATGGACATGAAGCTGGAAGTCGTCGTGGTGCCGGTCTCCGACGTCGATCGGGCCAAGGCCTTCTACACCGGCCTCGGATGGCGGCTGGACGCGGATTTCACCAAAGATGACCTACGGGTCGTGCAGGTGACCCCGCCCGGATCCCCGGCCTCCGTCATTTTCGGCAAATCGATCACCAAGCAGGCGCCCGGCACCGCCGAGGGCCTGCAGTTGATCGTCGCCGACATCGAGGCCGCGCACGACGAACTCAAGCGCCTCGGCGCCGAACCCAGCGAGGTCTGGCACGACGCCGGCGGCGTGTTCCACCACGGCGGCACCGACGCCCGCGTGCCCGGCCCGGCCGCCGACCGCGGCAGCTACGGCTCCTACCTGTCGTTCGACGACCCGGACGGCAACGGCTGGATCCTGCAGGAGATCACCACCCGGCTGCCCGGCCGCGTCGACCCGTCGACCACCACCTACGCGTCGGTGTCCGACCTGGCCGACGCCATGCGCCGGGCCGCCGCCGCGCACGGCGAGCACGAGGCCCGCACCGGCGAGGCCGACGCGAACTGGCCCGACTGGTACGCGTCGTACATGGTCGCCGAGCAGGCCGGCACCGAACTCCCGCAGTGAGCGTCCCCGAGTGAGCGGAGCAGGCCCCGGCCGGGCCCTCGGCGACGTGCTGTGCCGCGACGGTGTCGAACTCGCCCTGGCCCGGCCGCGTCCGCCGCCTGCCTCGACGGCGACGAGTACGTCGCCCGGCCGAGGTCGTTTACGTGACTTCTGGCCGCTGGGCGCGGGTGTCGACGTGGAGCATGATCGCCCGGGCGTAGAGGTACAGGCCGCCGAGGGCGCTGACGACGGCGACCGGGATGCCGTAGGCCGCAGGCAGGTACATGGCCAGGAACCAGGAACGGGCCTCGACGCCGCGCAGGATGAAGATCAGCGGGATCAGGCCCTGCGGGAGGAGCAGGATCGAGCCGAGCCCCCACAGCAGACCCTCGACCGAGGACCCCTTCTGCGGGGTCGCGCGGGCGGCCGGCACGGCCCGGCCGGTACGCATGGTGTGGAGCAGGTCGGGCCCGTGCGTGGCCAGCCGCCGGGCCGCCAGCGCGCCCAGCCGGTACGCGACCAGCACCCCGGTCGCCACCCCGACCGGCACCCCGGCCCAGGTCAGCCAGGTCAGGTCGAGCCGCGAGCCGAGGAACACCACGCCCGCCGCGGGCACGGCCGGCAGCAGCCCGACCCAGAACAGGACGTTGGACTGTCCGGTGGTGTCGGCCCGTTCGAGCGGGTTGCTCGGCCGTTTGTGCGCGTCCGGCCCCGGGACCAGGCCGAACACCGACGCGTAGACGATGAGGCCGGCGCCGCCGCCGAGCAGGGCCGGGATCAGGGCGGCGACCCACGGCCAGGTCCAGGTGTAGCCGCCCCACCAGGTGAAGCCGGCACCGAGCAGGACGGCCGGGGGACCGAAGACGATCAGGTACGCCCACTGGCGCCCGCGGACGTCGGCGCGCTGGGCGCCGGCCGTCAGGGTCTGCCAGACGGCCGTACCGTCCTGGCTGTAGAGATTGCACGCCGAGGTGATCGCGAACAGGGCGAGCGCCGGCCCGGCCCAGGGCAGCAGCAGCCGGGCGTCGAAGGTCAACGGCAGCAGCACCGTGCCCAGCGCCCAGAACAGCGGCACGGTGGCCGTGGTGATCCGCAGCGGGTCGCGCCACCAGGTGCGCAACTCCTTGACGACGACCGCGCGGACCGGGCCGGTGCCGGGGGTGCCGTGGGCGCCGCCGCCGCCGATGGTGACCCGGGCGCGGCGCGAGGCGCCCAGCTCGATCGACCAGACCAGGAGCAGCAGCCCGGACAGCACGGCCAGGCCGAGCGGCGCGCCGACGGCGAGCGGCCAGTCCCCGCGGGCGGCGGCGTCGACCGCCACGATGCCCCAGCTCGACGGGATCGCCCGCAGCACGGTGGTCGTCGTGGCCGAGAACCCGGTGGTCAGGATGTCCGAGTAGGCGATCGCGAGGGCGATCATCCAGCCGGACTGGGTGAGCACGAGCATCGCCGCGAACAGCAGGCCGGTGACGGCCGCACCGACGCGGGACGCGGCGACGACACCGAACAGCGCGTACGCCACGCGGGACAGCAGCACCACGAAGACCAGCTGCACTGCGGCCACGGGGGCCGCGACGAGGGCCGGGACGAGACCGTGCCGGCCTCCGTACACGATCAGGGAAGTGAATCCCACTAGGGTGACCGCGGTGGTGATGCCGACGAACGCGGCACCCAGCAGACCGACCGCGAGCTTGCGCCGGGGAACCGGGAGCAGCGCGAAATGGTCGGCCCGCAGCACGGCCGAGCCGCCCCAGAGCGGACCGATCAGCCAGCCCAGCGTCCACATCACGAACACGCAGGCCAGCAGGTCGCCCCGGACCTTCTCGGCCGGAAGATCGACCATGGTGAGCCAGATCGTGCCGGCCGCGAACAGCAGACCGAAGGCGGCGCCGACGAGCATCCAGGCGGCCCGGCCGCCGGTCATCGAGTTACGGATGATCGCCAGCTTCATCCGGATCAGGACGCCAGCCACGACAGGCCCTTCCGGGTGTGCTCGTCGCCGCCGACCAGGCGTACGAAAGTCTGCTCCAGGGTCGTGTCGCCGCGCACCTCGTCGAGGGGTCCGGCCGCGACGACCCGCCCGCGGGCCATCACCGCGACGGTGTCGCACAGCTGCTCGACCAGCGGCATCACATGGCTGGAGAGCACCACCGAGCCGCCGCCGGCCACGAACCCGTTCAGGATCGCCTTCAGCGCCGCCGCCGAGACCGGGTCGACCGCCTCGAACGGCTCGTCCAGCACCAGCAGCCGGGGCCCGTGCAGCAACGCCGTGGCCAGGCCGATCTTCTTGCGCATGCCGGTCGAGTAGTCCACCACCAGCGTCCGCTCGGCGGCTTCGAGCTCCATCACTTCCAGCAATTCGCGTACGCGTCCGGCCAACACCCCGGCCTCGATGCCGCGCAGCTCGCCGATGTAGGTGAGCAACTCCCGCCCGGTCAGCCGCTCCGGCATCGACAGCCCGTCCGGCAACACGCCCATCAGCGTCTTCGCCTCGGCCGGGGCCGACCACACGTCGACGCCGAACACCTGCGAGGTGCCGGAGTCCGGCCGCAGCAGCCCGACCGCCATCGACAGGGTGGTGGTCTTGCCGGCGCCGTTCGGCCCGACCAGCCCGAAGAACGAGCCCTGCGGCACGACGAGGTCGACGTCCTCGACCGCCACCTTCTCGCCGAACCGCTGGTGCAATCCGGACAGGCGGAGAGCGGGTGTGGTCGCTGGATCCATGGTTCCCCTCGGCAGTTCGTGCACGAAGCGAACAGTCTGACCGATTCGGGGGCGGGCCGCTGCCCCGATCATCTTCAGCCGCCGCGCTCGGTGCCGATCAGGATGGCCGTGAGCAACCGGCTGCTGACGCGGCTCGCGGTAATCGTGCTGACAGGGATAGCCCTGCAGCTTCTTCTGCCGTGCCTGTCGAAGAACGCCGGCCTGATCGTGGCCTGCCTGCCGATCGCCGTCTCCGGTTGTTACGCGGCGTTCGGCTTCCGTCGGCAGGCGCGGCAGAATCGGGGCCGGCAGCGGGCCGGTCTGATGCTCGGGGCGCTGGCCGCCGGCATGCTGGGCGTCTCGTACCTGTTCTACACGCTCGACGCCGTTCTCGGCGGGGTCACGCTGGTCAGCGACATGGCGAGCTTCATCAGCATCGCGGCCGCGGTGGTCGTCGTGCCGGCCATCCTGGTCGCCGTGCCGCCGTTCCCCAATCGGCTGGCCCGGATCACGTACGCGATCGACGTCACCACCGTGGCCGGGGCCATCTTCGCCACGTCCTGGCAGTTCGTGCTGGCCCCGGCGGCGAGCCGCCTCGACGCCGGGAACCGGGCGTTCTTCATCGTCACGGTCCTGCCCGAGGTGATCGCCGCCGCGCTGGCGCTGATGCTGATGTCACGCCCGGCCGCCGGCCGATATCGATCAATGCGTCTGCTCTCGGCGGGACTGGCCACGTTCGCTCTCGCCGCGATCATCAGCACCCACAATCATGTGTACGACGTTCCGTGGTACACCAACGGGCTGGGCGCGGTCTACTTCGTCGGCGGTCTGATCATGGGGCTGGCCAGCCAGACCATGGTCACGCGGAACGACACCCGGGACGACGAGGCCGAGCCGATCGCCGGTTCGTGGAGCATCCTGCCGTACCTGCCGGTGAGCGTGGCGCTGACCTCGGTCGCCGTGCCGTACGTGCACACCGGGTCGCTGAGTCCGGTTCTGGTCTGGACCCTGTTGTCGACGTCGGTGCTGGCCATGATCCGGCAGTTCCTCAACCTGATCGCGGTCAAGGCGCTCGTCACCGACCTCGAGGAGCAGCGCCGGCGCCTCGACCATCAGGCCCACCACGACGTGCTGACCGGGCTGCCGAACCGGGCCGCGTTCTACACGATCGCGCGCACGACCCTGGCCCGGACCCGGCCGGGGAGCTGCACCGCCGTACTGCTGCTCGATCTTGATGGATTTAAGATCATCAACGATACGTACGGTCATGCGGCCGGTGACGCCCTGCTGGTCGAGACGGGCGCCCGGATCAGCGCGGCGCTGCGCCAGCAGGACACGGTCGCGCGCCTCGGCGGCGACGAGTTCGCCATCATCATCACCGAGGTGACCGATCCGGCGGACGTCGCGGCCACCGGCGACCGCATCCTGGCCGGTCTCGCCGAGCCGATGACGATCGCCGGCACGACCCTGTTCGCCCGCGGCAGCGTCGGCGTCGCCCTGGCCGAGGGCCCGGGACACGACATCGACCGGGTCCTGCACGAGTCGGACGTCGCGCTCTACGCCGCCAAAGCCGCCGGCAAAGGCGTGGTACGCCTCGCGAGCTGATCGGTGAGCCGCGTCATGGTGGGTGGCGGTATCCACGCTGCGTGAACTAATTTCGTTAATAAGCGAAATGCCGAAGGGCGGTGGGTGCCGGTGCTGGAGGAGTGCAAGGCGCTGTCCAACGAGACGCGCCTGGCGATCCTGGAGTGGCTGAAGGATCCCGCCGCGCACTTCCCCGGGATCGAGGACACCGAGGCCGGCGTGTGCGTCGGCCTGCTCCAGCGGCGGGCCGGCTGCTCCGCCTCCACCGTCTCGGCCCACCTGGCGATCCTGCAACGAGCCGGCTTCCTGCGGTCGACCCGGCGCGGGCAGTGGACCTACTACCGCCGGGACGAGGAGCGCATCCGCGCCTTCGCCGAGCGCCTGCACCACGATCTGTGACTCACGAAAGGCGGCACCTCGATGCCCACCAAGCTCTCCCTGCTCGACCTGGCGCCGATCGCCGCCGGGCAGACCGCCCGTGACAGCTTCGAGGCCAGCGTGACGCTCGCCCGCGCGGCCGAGGCGGCCGGCTTCGAACGGGTCTGGTACGCCGAGCACCACAACATGGCCACGATCGCGTCGTCGGCCACGAGCGTCGTGATCGGCTACGTCGCCGCCCACACGTCGACGATCCGGCTCGGCGCCGGCGGCATCATGCTGCCCAACCACTCACCGCTGGTCATCGCCGAGCAGTTCGGCACCCTGGAGACGCTCTTCCCGGGGCGCATCGACCTCGGGCTGGGCCGGGCGCCGGGCAGCGACCAGCTCACGGCCCGGGCGCTGCGGCGCGACCACACGGCGGCCGACACGTTCCCGCAGGACGTCCTGGAACTGCAGGGCTACCTGGCCGGCCGCTCGGTGATCCCGGGCGTGCAGGCGGTCCCGCGCGCCGAGCAGCCCGTCCCGCTCTACGTCCTCGGCTCCTCGCTGTTCGGGGCGCAGCTCGCGGCCAAGCTCGGCCTGCCCTACGCGTTCGCCTCCCACTTCGCCCCGGACGCGCTGCACGAGGCGGTGCGCGTCTACCGCACCACGTTCGAGCCGTCGGCGCAGCTCGCCGAGCCGTACGTGATCGCCGGCGTCAACGTGATCGCCGCCGACAGCCACGACGAGGCGGTCGCGCAGAAGACGTCGGCCTACCGGGCCCGCACCCGCGCGTTCATCTCCCGCGGCAGCGTCGGACGCAACTACACCGACGCCGAGATCGACGCGTTCCTGGCCTCCCCGGGCGGTCAGCAGCTGGCCCAGATGACCCGGTACACCGCGGTCGGCACGCCGGACGAGGTCCGCGACTACCTGGCCGAGTTCGCCGAGTCCAGCCAGGCCGACGAGCTGATCACCGCCCACCACGCCCAGTCGGTCCAGGACCGCGTCCGCTCGATCGAACTGACCGGCGCGGCCATGGCGGCCACCGCGGCCGCCTGATCGCCGCAGCGCGGCTCAGCAGGGGGCGATCGAACGGGCCGGGCCGCCGATCCGGTACCACCGGTCGCCACTGCCGCTGTACTTCACGACCATGTCCCGGGTGGGGGACAGGGTGTAGAGGGCGGTGTCACCGACCAGGAACGTGTAGCCGGGACCGCCGATCCGGTTCCACTGCCCGTTGGCGTATCGGATGATGTCGCCCGAGCCGGGGCTGATGGCGAAGAAGCCGTAACCACCGGCGTACAGCTTGCGGGCCTGCCGCCCACCGGGGTCCAGGCGGTGCCCTGACCGGCCCGCCAACCCGACCCCGGCCCGTCCAACCCGACCCCGGCCCGTCAAGCCCGGCCCGTGCAGCCTGGCCTGTAATCGGCCCGGCCAGCCCGGCCTGTAAGAGGCAGGCCGGCGTTGCTTGTTCGCTTGAATCCCGGGCCCGCCGGCGAGTTGCGGTCGTGGGTGGTCAAGGTTTTGGTTGCCAGGCAACGTAAGCGCCGGTCGAGGTGGTTGCCGCCGCTTCGGCCCGGTGCGGTGCCAGCTCAAAGCAGGCCGCCCCGGGTCACGATCCGCCGTCCGCCCCCCCTGCCGCCCACCACAAGAACCCCTTCCGGGTACGGCGATCCGCCGCCCACTCCGCCGCCGCCCGCAAAGCACCCCACCGAGAGCCGCCAGCTGGCGCCGAGTGCTCCAAAGCGGCCCGGAAGGAACCGTCAGCGCCAGCTGAGAGCCGTCGGCTGGTGGTGAGGGCTCCAAAGGGGCCGGGAAGGAGCCGTGAGTGCCAGCTGCGGCTTGCCGGCTGGTGGTGACGGCTCCAAAGCAGCCCGGAAGGAACCGTGAGTGCCAGCTGGGGGTTGCCGGCTGGTGGTGAGGGCTGCTAAGCGGGCGGGAAGGAGCCGTGAGTGCCAGCTGGGGGTCGCCGGCTGGTGCTGGAGGGTGTGAGGACGTCGGGGAACCGGCCCGGGCGCCGGGCGGGTGGGGAGTCAGGGGAGCAGGCAGGCGGGTGAACCGGTGTGGAAGACCGCACCGGTCGGCTGCGGTGAAGGACCGGCCGTGAAGGTCACGACCGTGTCCGAGTGCTGGTTGGCGACGTGGACGAGTCCACCCTCCACCACGAGGTCGCGCGGCCAGGCCCCACCGCACGGCACCTCCGCGATCGGCCGCAGGTCCAGGTCGAAGACGGCCAGGGTGTCGGCACCCCGGTTGGCCACGTACAGCAGGTCACCGTCGAGCCGGATCGCGCTGGGCAGGTTTGACCCGCCGAAGCCGGTGGTCGGGACCGATGTCAGCACCTGCTCGCCGTCGAGCAGCAGGATCTGTGAGGACAGCTCGCCGACCAGATACCGCCGCCCGGACGGCTGGGTCACGAAGTGGCGCGGCCCGGTCCCCGCCGGCACCACCGTTTGACCGGTTCCGATCAGCTTGCCGCCGCGCAGTCGGTAGTGCCACAACCGGTCCGACCCGAGGTCCACCACGGTCACCGCCCCGGACGGGTCCACGACGACCTGGTGCGCGTGCGGCCCGTCCTGCCGGTCCGCCCGTGGCCCGCTTCCGTGAAGCATGACCAGGTCCGTGTACGCCCGCAGCACACCCCCACCCACGGGATGCACCGACACACTGCCGCTCCCGTAGTTGGCTACCAGCACATATCCGTCTGGGTGATAGGCCAGGTGGCACGGCCACACCCCGCCGGTCGGCACGGTGGAGAGGACGGCCAGGGTGTGCCGGTCGTAGGAGCTGACCGTCCCGTCCCCGGTCTCGTTCACCGCGTACAGGAAATCGTCTTGGGAAATGATGTAGGACGGTGACGGTGTCTCGACACTGGGTCCGCCGGGTATGACGAGCCCGGTGCCGTTGCCGCCCATCTCCGCGGTGTAGCAGCCGATGATCACTGGCGCTCCAGCTCGACGAGGTCCGCGTCATGAGACACCGTCCAGCGGACCGGCAGCCCGACCGCCATGAGATGACTCCCCGAATAGGTGTCCGTTCCTGATCGGTAGCGCGCGGTGGGTTCGAGTCCTCGCAGCGGCAGCCGGATGTCGCGGGCCGGCACGGTGTCCTGCCCGTCAAGGCCGCCCGCGTTCCACGCCAGGACGACGACGCGTGACCCGTGCGTGTACTGCACGGCGCATCGTGCCTGGTCAGGCCCGCCGATCCGGTGCACCTCGCCGCGAGTGATCACCTCGCGGACCGCCTTGTACCGCGCGATCCACTCCGCGGCCTCGGCCCGTTCCGACGGGCTCCACCGGGTGATGTCAGCGCCGATCCCGAGCACCCCGGCGCTGGCCAGCACGAACCGGAAGGCCAGGGACCGTTTCTGCACATCGAACAGTCCGGGTGCGTCGGTCACCCACGAGCTCATCAGGTGCGGCGCGTGGGCGGAGAGGAAGCCGTGCTGGATGCGCAACCGATCGAGCGGCGCGGTGTTGTCGCTGGGCCACAGCACGTCGGTGCGGGCGGCCGTCGCGTAGTCGACCCGGGCGCCACCGGCGGCGCATCCCTCGATGGTCACGTCCGGGTGGGCTGTCCGTAAATGATCGAGCACGCGGTAGAGGTTGCGCACGTGCGCGCCGTCGAGGTCGGCCGTGTCGCGGTCGGCTTCGGTGCGGGGACGGTTGAAATCCCATTTCACATACCCGATGGGGTACGTCGTGAGCAGCCCGTCCAGGGTGTCGCGCACGAACGCGAACACATCCTCGCGCCCCAGGTTCAGCAGGTACTGATTGCGGATCGTGCTGCGTGGCCGCCCCTGCGCCTGATAGATCCACTCCGGGTGCGCCGCGTACAGCGCCGATTTCGGGTTCACCATCTCCGGCTCCACCCACAGCCCGAATTCAAGACCTTTTGCGCGTACGGCGTCGACGAACGCCCCGAATCCGTCCGGGAACTTCGCCGGGTCGGGCGTCCAGTCCCCGAGCCCGCCGGTGTCGTCGTGGCGTCCCACGAACCAGCCGTCGTCCACGACGAACGTCTCCACGCCGAGCGAGGCCGCCACGTCGGCCAGGGCCAGCTGCCCGTCCGCGGTGACGTCGAAGGTGGTCGCCTCCCACGAGTTGTAGATGACGTTGCGGGTCCGGCCGAGCCGCTCCCCGGCCAGGTGCCGCTCGTAGGCGTGCCACTGCCGGGCCACCCCGTCGACCCCGTCCGCGCTGTACACGCCCACGGCCACCGGTGTCGTCACCGTCTCGCCGGGGCCGAGCCGCACCGGCTCGCCGGTCACGGATCGTCCGGCCCGGATCCGGGTGAGCCCGGCGTTGTCGGCGTCGGCGGTCAGGTGCCACGACCCGGTCCAGGCCAGGCCCACGCCGTACGCCGCGTCGCCGTTCTCGATGGTGAGCGTGGGCGAGAACAGATGCCCGGTCACGCCGAGCTCGCTGCCGATCTGGAACCGCCCGCGGGTCAGGATGGTCGTCGCCGGCGTGAATTCCTGCGCCCACTGCCCCCACAGGTAGTGGAGCGTCGCCCCGGCCGGGGTGGGCACGGTGAAGCCGGCCGAGTCGAGCCGGGTCAGCGTGAGCGGTTCCGGTCCGCCGTTGTGCAGGGTCGCCCAGCGTTCGAGCACGTCGGTGCCGGGCGCGAACCGCCAGCGCAGGGTCGCCCGCAGCCCGGTCACGTCGTCGACCAGGGTGGCGGTCAGCCCGTCGCCGTCCTCGACGCCGTCGAGCCGCCAGGTCAGCGCGTGACCGGCCACGGACAGGTCGGCGCCGGTGAACGGCCGCAGCCCGTCCGGCGCGTATTCGAGCGCGGCCACGTCGCCGGGCAGCATGTACTGCACCTTGCCGTGGAACGCGTACGCCGACGGCCCGTCGGTGACGCCGTGCGGCCCCCAGGCGACCAGTTCGATCCGGTCGTTCACCGTGTATTCCGTGCTGTCGCCGGTGATGGTCCACATGCTCAACGGTTCTCCCGGAACTCGTCGTTCAGTCGTCGCTGCAGGTCGACGTCCTGCCACATCGGGTGGTGGGGCGCGGCGTTGGAGCAGATCACCGTGCCCCAGGCGCCCAGGTCCCGGGCCCGGCGGACGGCGTGCTCGCAGATCTCGGCGCCGACCGGGCCTTCCTCGAAGTTCGCGTGCAGCGGGGTGTAGCCGACCCAGCCCTCGCCGAACACCAGCGGGATCCCACGCCCGGCCGCGTAGTCGGCGGCCACGTTCAGCCAGGTGTCGAGCGTTTCCCGCATGGCCCGGCGGTGCTCGCCGTACCGGTCGTAGAGCCACCGGTCCCACCTGTCCGGGTCGCACCAGTCGTGGGTGTAGATCTCGCGCTGCGGCACGATCGTGGCGGCGGTCTTCCACGAGTCGGGCGGCCGCCAGTCCGGCAGCGGCGGTGCGTCGTCGCGCAGCAACTCGGCGAACGCCCGCTCCTGCGGGAACGGCCGGCCGGTGTCGCGCAGCGCGAACTCGTCGATGAGCTGGTCGAGAACGCCGTACACATAGGGGTGAAAGACCGCCACGTCCTGGTTGCGCGGCAGCCACCGCATCTGGCCGACCGGCACGCGGCTGAAGTTGGCGGCCACCGGAACACCGGGGTGGCGTTGCTTGAAGCGGTCGATGCCGCGTTCCAGCGCGTCGCGCATACCGGGTAGCCCGGATCCGTCGTTGAGGCCGCTGTGCGTGACCTCGTTGTGCAGCTCGACGTAGGCGACCACGTCGTCCAGGCCGTGGTCGCGCAGGAAGTCGATCAGTGCGGCGTGGGCGTCGGCCAGCACCACGGTCCGGTCCTCGAACGGGACCGCCTGCAGCGCGCGGTGCCAGGCGTCGTCGACCGCGAACGACGGGCTCTGCTGGTACTCCCAACTCGACACGATGACCCGGCAGCCGTGGGCCTCGGCCTGGCGGAACAGTTCGAGCAGATGTGCCCGCCCGTCGATTGCCGACCCGTCCGGGGGTACGTCGTACCAGCGCGTCCGCTGACCGAACTCCCCGCCGAGCCCGGAGAATCGCAGCGCGGACGTGTCCAGGCCGGAACCGAACAGCAGGTAGGGCATCGCGCAGATCCGCACGGTGTCGTAACCCCGGTCGACCGCCTGTCCGAAGACCAGAGCAAGGTCCCGGAACCGGGTGTACCAGGTGAAGTCCCACAGGGTGATGTTCACTTGGCCGACCCCACGAGCAGGCCGGACACGAAGTGCTTCTGGAAGGCGAAGAACACGATCGCGGTCGGCACGGCGGCGATCACCGAGGCCGCCGCCACCACGTTCCAGTTGCTCACGTACCCGCCCTGCAGGTTCAGCAGCGCGGCCGTGACCGGCAGTTTCGCCTCGGTCCGGAGCACGGTGATGGCCCAGATCAGGTCGTTGAAGATCCACGTGGTGGCCAGTGCGCCGAGCGCGGCCAGGGCCGGGCGGCACAGCGGCATGATGATCCGGGCGTAGACGGAGATCGGCCCGGCGCCGTCGATCCGGGCCGCCTCGGTGATCTCCTCGGGCAGCGCGCGCATGAACCCGTGCAGCACGAACGTGTAGAACCCGAGCCCGAAGCCGACGTGGATGGCGACCAGCGCGATCAGCGTGTCGTAGATGCCGAGCGACTCCATCACCCGCGACACCGGGATCAGCAGGATCTGCGGGGGCAGCAGGTTGCCGGCCAGCATGGTCAGCAGGATCGCCCGCCGGCCGGGGATGGTGTACCGGCTCAGCGCGTACGCCGCCCAGGACGCCAGCAGCAGGCTCAGCAGCACGGCCGGAACGGTCACCTGCACGCTGGTCCACAGCGCCCGGCCCATCTCGCCACGGCCGAACGCCTCCCGGAAGCCGTCCAGCGCGAACGACGCCGGGAACGCCGCGGTGCCGTGCTCGGCGATGTCGTCGAACGAGCGGAACGCCAGGACCAGCACGAACAGCATCGGCGCGACCCAGATCAGGGCCAGCGGTCCCATCACCGCGTGGAAGACCCATCGGCGTTTCATCGGAACTGTCGTCACGCCTCCTCCTTCGTGGCCCGCACCAGGTAGGTGATGATGAAGACCAGGGCCAGCGCGAAGATCACCACGGCGATCGCCGAGGCGTAGCCGAGGTTCAGGAACGTGAAGCCCTGCTGGAACATGTACGTGCTGAGCAGCTCGGACGAGTGGTAGGGCCCGCCCTGGGTCATCGCCCAGACGATGTCGAAGGTCCGCAGCGAGTCGATCACGGTGACCGCGAAGACCACCGTGTTCACCCCGCGCAGCTGCGGCCAGGTCACGAACCGGAACCGCTGCCACGGGCCGGCGCCGTCGACCGCGGCGGCGTCGTCCAGCAGCGGGTCGGTGCCCTTGAGGCCGGCCAGGTAGAGCACCATCACGTACCCGACCTGGCGCCACACCGCGGCGATCAGCACCGCGTAGAGCGCCGTGTCCGGGTCGGCCAGCCACTGCTTCTCCAGGCTGTGCAGGCCGACCGCGCCGAGCAGCGTGTTGATCGTCCCGTCGGGCTGGTACTGCACCCGCCAGAACAGGCCGGTGACCGCCAGTGAGAAGACCATCGGCAGGTAGATGGCGCTGCGGTACAGGCCGACCCCGCGCCGGGGCCGGTTCAGGGCCACGGCCAGGGCCAGCCCGCCGAGCACGGACAGCCCGCCGAACCCGACGGCCCAGATGACGTTGTTCTTCAGCGCCCCGAGGAACACGTCGTCGGAGAACAGGTCGCGGAAGTTCTGCAGCCCGACGGGCCGGGCGGCGCCCAGCCCGTTCCACTCCGTCAGGGACAGGTAGAAGCTGTTGACCGCCGGCCAGAACACCATGCCGACCTCGGCCGCCGCCGGGATCAACAGAAAGAGCCAGACAATTTTCGGTACGGCGTGCAGCCTCCGTCCCCGGCGCAGGGTCGGGGCGGCAACGGTCGGCGGCCGTGGTGGCGCGGCGGTCGTCGTCACGAGCCCAGTACCTTCTTCGCGCTCGCCTGCCACTCGGTGAGGATCTTGCCGACGTCACCGGGGGAGTCGAGGAACTTGGTCAGCGCGGTATCGGCCGTGGTCTGCAGCTCGTCGCTGGAGTCCCGGTTGAAGAACTGGGTGATCGACTTGCTGTCGTTGAGCATCGTGATGCCCTTCTGCACCAGCGGCGAGAACGTGCTGGTGTCGACCTGCGACGAGGTGGGCAGGTTGGACGACTTGGCCAGCTGGATGAACTGCTGCTGGGCCGGTGCCGAGGCCAGGTAGGACAGCAGGTCCTTGGCGCCCTGCGGGTTCCTCGACTTGGCGCTGGCGAAGTAGCCGTCGGTCGGTGCCTCCTCGGCCAGCGGCACGCTCGGGTCGATGATCGGCACCCGGAAGAAGTCGAGGTCGTCGACCTGGTCCTGGGGCACCGCCGAGGTGACGAACGCGCCGATCAGGTACATGCCGGCCTTCTTCGAGGCGAGCGGGGTGACCGCGTCCTGCCACGAGTACGAGCGGCCCTTGGGGTCGATGAACTCGACCAGCTGCTTGTAGTGGTCCATCACGGCCTTGACCTCGGGGCCGTCGAACGAGTGCTTGCCGGCCAGCAGGTCACGGTGGAAGTCGGCGCCGTTGATCCGCAGGTTCAGGTAGTCGAACCAGCCGGAGGCGACCCACGGGGTGGAGCCGGTGCCCATCGAGATCGGCGCGACACCCTTGCTCTTGATCGTCTTGCAGACGTCGATGAACTGGTCCCAGGTGGTCGGGACCTGCACGCCCCACTCCTGGAAGGCCGACTTGCGGTAGAAGACGCCCCACCAGTAGTAGTTCGTCGGTACGAAGATCTGCTTGCCGCCGGCCGTGGACAGTTCCTTGAGCGCGGGCGAGAACCCGGCGCAGGCCCCGTTGCCGGTCCACAGGTCGGACACGTCGAGCAGGAAGCCCTTGCTCGAGTAGTCCCGGGCGACCGAGCCGGCGTACCAGGTCAGCACGTCCGGCGGGTTGCCCGAGTTCAGGTAGGTGGGCAGCTGCGCCCGGAACGTCTCGATGGCAATGGTGTTGAGCGTTGTCTTCGACGTGGTGTAGCCCTCGACGACCTTCGTGAGGGCGGCCTTGGGATCGGGGTCGGACAGGGACGACTGCAGGGTGAGCGTCGTGGCCGCCGCCCCCGACTTGTCGTCACTCCCGGTAGCGCACGCGCCGAGCAGCCCGGCCATGCCGAGACCACCCACCCCGGCGAGGAACCCGCGGCGACTGAGAGGAGCAGAGATCATGCTGAGCCTCCTGGGTTGTGTTTCCAGAAGGTTGCATCAACGTGGATGGGCTGTCAACATATCTTCGTAATTAATGAAGATACGGCGTGCCGGGGGTACCGCATGGATGGACGTTTCGCAGGTCGGACGGCAGTCGTCACCGGTGCGGCCTCCGGCATCGGTGCGGCTACCGCCCATCGTCTGGCCTCGGAGGGTGCCTCCGTGGTGCTGGCCGACATCCGTCCCCCGGACGAGATCGCCCAGGCCATCGAGGACGCCGGGGGCCAGGCCCGGGCGGTCGTCGCGGACGTCTCCAGCCCCGAGGATTGGGGCTTGGTCGCCGCTACTGCGCGTGATAGCTTCGGCCCGGTCGGGGTGCTGGTGAGCAACGCGTACACGGTGGACGTCGCCCCGGCCGGCGAGACCACGCTCAGTTCCTGGGAGCGCCAGATCGCGGTCAACCTGACCGGCACGTTCCTCGGCGTCAAAGCTCTGCTGGGCGACCTCACCGCGGTCGTCGTCGTCTCCTCGGTGCACGCCCTGATCGGCCTGCCCGGCCGGCCCGCCTACGCGGCGGCCAAGGGCGGGCTGGTCGCGCTGGCCCGGCAACTGGCCGTCGAGTACGGTCCGGCGCTGCGGGTCAACACCGTCCTACCCGGACCGATCCTCACCCCGGCCTGGGACTGGGTCGGCGAGGACGACCGTGCGGCGAGCGTCGCCGAGACGGTCGCCGGCCGCTTCGGCACCCCCGAGGAGGTGGCCGCCGCGGTCGCGTTCCTGGCCTCACCCGAGGCGAGCTACGTGACCGGAACGAGCCTGGTCGTGGACGGCGGCTGGACCGCCACCAAGGCCTCGGCATGACCAACGCAACGACAGGGAGAACAACGGGATGCAGTCGTACTCGGCGCGCGGTGTGCACGGTCAGGTCCTCGAAGTCCTCGCCCAGCGGATCCTCACCGGTCAGCTGGCCGAGGGCGAGACCCTGGACATGACCGGGCTGCAGGCCGAGTTCGACGTCAGCCTGACCGTGCTGCGCGAGACGTTGCGGGTGCTCGCGGCCAAGGGCATGGTCGACGCCCGGCCCAAACGCGGCACCTTCGTGCGGCCCCGGTCCAACTGGAGCCTGCTCGACGGCGACGTGCTGCGCTGGCAGTTCGCCCGCTCGCACCACCAGCCCGGACTCTTCGACGACCTGCACGAGCTGCGCGGCATCGTCGAGCCCGGCGCGGCCAGCCTGGCCGCCGCCCGCGCCACCCCGGACGACCTGGCCGCCCTGGACACAGCCCTGGCCGACATGGCCGCGGCCGGCAGCGACGCGGCGGCCGCGGTCGCCGCCGACCTGGCGTTCCACCGGGCGCTGCTGGCCGCCACCCACAACGAGCTCATCCAGCGCATGGAGGTGGTGATCGAGACCGGCCTGGCCGAACGCGACCGCCTCGTCCACGGCGCCGACGGGCCGACCGACCCGGTGCCCAGCCACAAAGCCGTGGTGGAGGCCATTCGTCGGCACAACCCGGCGCAGGCCGCGCGGGCCATGAACAAACTGCTCGACCAGGCCGTCGAAGACGTGGCCCGGCTGGAGAGCGCACCGAGGGAGAACGATGAAGATCGACAGAATTGAGACCTTCCTCGTCCCGCCGCGCTGGCTGTTCTGCCGCGTCGAGACGGACGAGGGCCTGGTCGGCTGGGGCGAGCCGGTCGTCGAGGGCCGGGCCGAAGTGGTCCGGGCCGCGGTCGACGTGCTCGCCGAGTACCTGATCGGCGAGGATCCACTCAAGATCGAGAACCACTGGCAGGTGCTCACCAAGGGCGGCTTCTACCGCGGCGGGCCGATCCTCTCCAGCGCCGTCGCCGGGCTCGACCAGGCCCTGTGGGACATCGCCGGGCAGGCCTACCAGGCCCCGGTGCACGCGCTGCTGGGCGGCCCGGTGCGGGACCGGGCCCGGGTCTACGCCTGGGTCGGCGGCGACGAGCCGGGCGAGATCACCGACGCCGTCACCGAGCACGTCGAGGCCGGTATGACCGCGATCAAGATGAACGCCAGCGGCCGGCTCTCCCCGATCCCGACCAGCGCCGAGATCAACGACGTGGTCGACCGGATGGCCGCCGCCCGGGCCGTGCTCGGCGACCACCGGGACGTGGCCATCGACCTGCACGGCCGGGCCACCCTGCCGGCCGCCCGGATGATCCTGCCCGCGGTCGCCCCGCTGCGCCCGCTGCTGGTCGAGGAACCCCTGGTCCCCGAGCAGACCCACCTGCTCGCCGACCTGGTGCGCTGTGCGCCGGTGCCGGTCGCGACCGGGGAGCGCCTGTTCGACCGGGCCGGTTTCCTGCCCGCGTTGCAGGCCGGCGTCAGCGTGGTCCAGCCGGACCTCTCGCACGCCGGGGGCATCTCCGAGGTACGGCGCATCGCCGCGCTCGCCGAGACCTACGGCGCTCTTTTCGCCCCGCACTGCCCGCTCGGCCCGATCGCCCTGGCCGCCAGCCTGCAGGTCGCGTTCGCCACGCCGAACTTCCTGATCCAGGAGCAGAGCATGGGCATCCACTACCACCGCGGGACGGCCGACCTGCTCGACTACGTGGCCGACCCGGCCCCGCTGCGGATCGTGGACGGGCACATCGCCCGCACCGACGCCCCCGGCCTGGGGATCACCGTGGACGAGAAGGCGGTCCGCCGGGCCGACGCGGCCGGGCACGCCTGGCGCAACCCGGTGTGGCGCCATGACGACGGCTCGTTCGCCGAATGGTGACCTTCGACGCGGCCCGCGGCGGCCGCTGGACCAGCCTGACCATGGGCGGCCGGGAGTGGCTGTGGCACCGGCCGGACGACGCCCGCCACCGGGTCGGGCCGGGTGCCGGGTTCGTCGACGCCGGCGGGGTCGAGGAGTGCATCCCCACGATCCGCGGCCTCCCCGATCACGGCGACGCCTGGTCACGGCCGTGGACGGCGCTGTCGGCGGCGACCGCGGTCCTGGACACCGGCGAGTTCCGGCTGACCCGTATGTTCACCACCTCCGGGGACGCGCTCATCGCGTCCTACCGCCTGGAGGCCGAGCCCGGATGGCGCTTCCTGTGGGCCGCGCACGCCCTGCTCGACGTGAGTCAGGCGGCCCGGCTGGAAGCGCCCGACGGCACCGTGACCAGGGTCGACGGCGGCGGTGACCAGAAGTGGCCGACGCCGCTGGCCGACCTCGGGCCGGACGACGGCACCGCCACCGGCGCGATCCTGCTCGACTGCCCGCGGGTGACCGTCACCGACGGTGAGCGGCTCAGGTTCCACCTGGAGGCGAGCGGGTTGCCGGTGTCCACGGCCCTCTGGCGCAATCTGCGCGGCTGGCCGGCTCTCCGTCCGTACCGAAGCATCGGTGTTGAACCTATGGTGGGCCGCGTCTGGGACCTGGCCGAAGCCGGGCCGGGCGACGCCGCGATCGTGCCCGCAGGCGGCGTCTGCACGTGGCAGCTGACGGTGAGCGCCGCATGATCGACGTCGTCTGCGTGGGGGAGACCATGGCCCTGGTCACCCCCGATCCGCCCGCGCCGCTCTACCTCGGCGGCCCCACCCGGCTCGACCTCGCGGGCGCCGAGTCCACTGTGGCCAGTTACCTGGCCCAGCTCGGGGTGCGCAGCGCCTGGGTCAGCCGGGTCGGCGACGATCCGCTGGGGCTGCTCGTGCAGCGGGGCGTGGCCGGGTACGGCGTCGACGTCGCGCACGTCGTCGTGGACCCGGACCGCCCGACCGGCGTCTTCTTCAAGGATCCGGGCGTGGACGGGACGCGCGTCTTCTACTACCGGGCCGGTTCGGCCGCGTCGGCGATGGACGCCGGCACGCCGGTCCCCGATGCGCGGCTCGTGCATCTGAGCGGCATCACCCCGGCGCTCTCGGACGGCTGCGCCGCGCTGGTCTCGTCGCTGCTGGCGAGTCGGCGCTGCAGTTTCGACGTCAACTACCGTCCGCGACTGTGGCCGGTCACGACGGCCGCTCCCGTGCTGCGTTCGCTGGCCGCGCAGGCGTCCCTGGTGTTCGTCGGCCTCGACGAGGCGCAGACGCTGTGGGGCGTCAAGACCCCGGCCGACGTGCGCGAACTCCTGCCCGAGCCGGCAGTTCTGGTGGTCAAGGACGGCGCCGTCGCGGCCACCTCGTTCCACCCCGGTGGCGTCACCGTCGCCCCGGCGCCGGCCGTGGACGTCGTCGAGCCGGTCGGCGCCGGGGACGCGTTCGCCGCCGGCTATCTGTCCGCGCTGCTGGCCGACCGGCCCGAGGACGAACGCCTGCGTGAGGGGCACCGGATCGCCGGGGCGGCCCTGCGGGTGACCGGCGACATCGCCCGACTGGAGGAAACCCGATGAGCTTCGACGACATTCTCGGCGGCGTCACCGTCATGGCCATCCTGCGCGGGCTCCCACCGGCCGAGACGGTCGCGGTGGCCGGGCAGCTGTGGGACGCCGGGGTCACCGTCCTGGAGATCCCGATCGGGTCGCCCGAGCAGATCCCGGCGCTGCGGGCCACCGCCGCGGCCGCCGCCGAGCGGGGGCTGCGGGTCGGCGCCGGGACGGTGATCACCGTCGAGCAGGTGCGCGCCGCCGCCGGCGCCGGCGCCCAGTACACCGTCGCACCCGGCCTCGACCTGGACATCTCCGCGGCCAGCGCCGCCGCCGGGATGCCGCACCTGCCCGGCGTGGGCAGCGCCACCGACGTCCAGCGGGCCTGGCTGGCCGGGCATCGCTGGCTCAAGGCCTTCCCGGCCACCGCACTCGGCCCGGCGTGGATCACCGCCATGCGCGGGCCGTTCCCCGACGCGAACTTCGTCGCCACCGGCGGGATCGCGGTCGGGGACGTCACCACCTTTTTGCAAGCCGGAGCGCGTGTGGTCGCGCTCGGCGCCGCGCTGGCCGACCCCCGCCAGCGCGACCTGTTGCACCTCAAGAAGGAGTAAGTGTGCGCCTCCTCCGTACTGCTGCTCTCGGTCTTCTCCTCATCCCTCTGATCGCCGCCCCCGCCTACGCCTCACCACCGGTGAGCTCGTCGACCCCCTACATGGGGTGGAACACCTACTTCGGGCTCGGCGGCGACCCCACCGAGGCCGAGGTGAAGTCCATCGCCGACACCATGGCCCGCGACGGCCTGCGCGACGCCGGGTACCGGACCATCTGGATCGACGGCAACTGGGCCGCGCCGACCCCGCGCGACGCCAAGGGTGCCCTGGTCGCCGACCCGGCCCGGTTCCCGTCCGGGATGCGGGCGTTGACGAAATACCTGCACGACCGTGGTTTCCAGGCCGGCATCTACACCGATGCCGGGCCGTACATCGAGGGTCAGTGCGGCCTCGGCAGCTACGGGCACTACCGCGACGACGTCCGCCAGTTCGCCGGGTGGGGCTTCGACGCGCTCAAGGCCGACTGGCTGTGCGGGCGGGCCGCCGGGCTCGACCCGGAAACCCTGTTCCGGCAGCTCGCGACCGAGATCGATCACGCGCCGCGGCCGATGTTCCTGAACATCTGCAACCCGGTCAGCAGCGACTGGGGCGGTGGACCGTACCCGCCGCAGAACCTGTCGACGTGGAGTTACACCTACGCGCCGCGGATCGCCCGGTCGTGGCGCACCTACACCGACGTCGGCCTGGTCGACGTCCAGCCGCAGTGGCAGTACCAGTGGGTGCTGCGCAACATGGACGTCAACGCGTACCACCCGTCGGCGACCTCGCCCGGGCACTTCAACGACCCGGACTACCTGGTGCCGATGCGCCCGATGCCCGGCGGCGGCACCGAACTCACCTTCGACGAGTCGAAGACCCAGCTCGGCATGTGGGCGATGATGGCCTCCCCGCTGATCATCGGCTCCGACCCGCGGACGTTGCCGGCCGAGATGATCGGCGCGCTCACGAACCCGGAGATCGTCGCCGTCGACCAGGACCCGCTGGTCGAGCAGGGCGTCAAGGTGGCCGACACGTCATCGACGACCCAGGTGTGGAGCAAGACGCTGACCGGCAGCGGACGCCGCGCGGTCGCCCTGCTCAACCGGGGTGACACCGCGCAGGACATCACCGTCACGTTCGGGACCGTCGCCCTCGGCGGCGGCGTCCGGGTCCGTGACCTGTGGGCCCGCGCGGACGCCGGCACGTTCACCGGCAGCTACACCACGACGGTCCCGGCGCACGGCGTCGCCATGCTCGGCCTGACCGGAACCGATCAGGTGGCCGGCACCGATCTGGGCGTCGCGTCGGCGGCTCCGGCCACGGCCGGCGGCCGGGTCTTCGCCCGCGGCACCGACGGCACGCTGCAGGAGAACGTCGACGGCCGCTGGCGCGGCCTCAACCTCAAGATCAAAGGCCAGCCCTTCGCGTACGGATCGTCCGGCGGCCGCATCGACGTCTTCGCCCGCGGCACCGACGACCGGATCCGGCACCGCACGCTGACCGGCGGCACCTGGGGCGCGTGGACCGACCTGGGTGGATCGGCGGCCGACGACCCGTCGGTGGCGTTCGTCAGCCCCACCGACTGGACCGTCTTCGTCCGCGGCTCCGACGACCTGCTGCACTCGCGGGGGCCGAACACCGGCTGGACCGTGTTCGGCGGCCCGGACGGCCAGGCGGTTCTCGGCCGGCCCGGCGTGGCGATCGACGGCACCGGGGCCGTGCACGTGACGGTCCGGGGCCGTACCGAATCGATCTCGGAAATCGTGCGCACGGGCACCACCTGGAGTTCGTGGCAGGACCTGGGCGGCACGCTGAGCGGCAGCCCCACGGCGGTGGCCGCCGAGGGCCGGATCTACCTGTTCGCGGTCGCCGCCGACAACCGGCTGTGGCAGCGCAACTTCGTCGACGGCGCGTGGGGCGGCTGGTTCCAGCGCCCCGAGTTCGCCACCGACGAGATCCAGGGCGCGATCGGCGCCGAACCCGGCCCCGGCGGCAGCGCGACGATCGTGCTGCGCGGTGTGGACGGGCACATCCACCGCACCACGCTGTAACCAGGCGGGGGCGCCGGTCATGACCGGCGCCCCCGTTCTCACAGTCCGAGGTAGGCGGCGCGGACCGCGGGGTCGGCGAGCAGCTGCGCGCTGGTGCCGTGCAGGGACACGGTGCCGGTCTCGACGACGTAGCCGCGGTCGGCCACCTCCAGCGCGCGGCCCAGGTTCTGCTCCACCAGCAGGATGGTCAGGCCCTCGGCGTGCAGGCGGCGGATGATGCCGAACATCTGGTCCACCACCTTCGGGGCCAGGCCCAGGCTCGGCTCGTCCATCATCAGCAGCCGGGGGCGGCTCATCAACGCCCGGCCGATCGCGACCATCTGCTGCTCGCCGCCGGACATGCTGCCGGCCAGCTGACCGGCCCGATCCTTGAGCGTCGGGAACAGCTCGTGGACGTGGTCGAGGGAAGCGGACCGGTGGGCGCGGGCGGACCGGTCGTAGGCGCCCAGCTCCAGGTTCTCCCGCACCGTCATCTGCGGCCACAGCTCCCGGCCCTCGGGTACGAGCGCGATGCCCATCCCGGGCCGGCGGTGAGCCGGGATCCGGCTCAGCGAGGAGCCCTCGAAGAGCAGGTCACCGCCGGAGAGGGGACGGATGCCGGCGATCGCGCGCAGGGTCGTGGTCTTGCCGGCCCCGTTCGCGCCGAGCAGGGTGACCAGTTCGCCCTGCTCGACGGTGAGGCCGATGCCGTACAGGGCCTGGGCGTCACCGTAGTGGACGTCGATGTCACGTACCTCAAGCATGGTTGCCGCCCCCGAGGTAGGCCTCGATGACGACCGGGTCGTTGGCGACCTCGGCCGGGCGGCCGTCGGCGATCTTGCGGCCGTGGTCGAGGACGACGACCCGGTCGGAGAGGCTCATCAGCGCGTGCATGACGTGCTCGATCATGATGATGGCGATGCCGCGGTCGCGGATCTGCCGGATCAGGTCGACGAACCGCCCGGCCTCGGCCGGGTTGAGCCCGGCCACCACCTCGTCGAGCAGCAGCACGCGGGGTCCGGTGGCCAGAGCCCGGGCCACTTCCAGGCGCTTGCGGCCGGCCAGGGTCAGCTCGGCCGGCAGCCGGTCGGCCCGGTCGCCCAGGCCGATGAAGTCGAGGATCTCCCGCGGGTCCCGCGACCGGCCGGCGGGACGACCGTAGTGGTGCCCGACCAGCACGTTCTCCAGGACGGTGAGACGGGCGAAGGGCCGGACGATCTGATGGGTGCGGCAGATGCCGTGGTGCACCGACCGGTGCACGGCCCGGCCGCTGACGGGCTCGCCGTCCAGCAGCACCCGGCCGGCGGTCGGCCGGATCGAACCGGCGGCGACCGAGAACAGGGTGGTCTTGCCGGCGCCGTTGGGGCCGATCAGCCCGAGGATCTCGCCCTCGTCCAGGTGGAAGTCGACCCGGTCGACCGCGCGCAGCCCGCCGAAGTGCCGGCTGACCGACTCGCCCACGAGCAGATGGCTCATGTGCCGCTCCGGTCGGCGGCGACCGTGGTGAGCGGCGCGGACCCCGGCCGCCCGCGGCGACCGACGAGGCGGCGCAGCCGGTGGGCCAGACCGGTCAGGCCGAGCGGCTCGAACAGGATGATCAGGATCAGCAGGCCGCCGTACAGCCCGAGGTACAGCTCGGAGTAGTTGGCCAGCAGGAACTCCTGGATGATGACGAAGACCACGGCGCCCCAGACCGGCCCCAGGACCGTGCCGAGGCCACCGATCGCCGCCATCAGGATCAGCCCGATCGAACGGTCGAAGCTGAACATGTCCTGCGGGTCGATGAACGCCTGGTAGGAGGCGTAGAAGCCGCCGCACACGCCGACCATCACCCCGGACAGGAACAGGACCAGGTCCTGGTACAGCGTCGGGTTGACGCCGACGTCGCCGGCCGCCTCGACGTCCTCCTTGATGGCCAGCAGGCCGAGCCCGATGCGGGAGCGGCGCAGCCAGTAGGAGACGGCCACCGCGGCGGCGAGCAGGTACAACCCGTACCAATAGAGCTGGTATTTGGTGGGGTTGGCGGCCAGGGGCAGGGACAGGCCGGAGGATCCGCCGGTGAAATCCGACCAGTACGTGGCGAACAGGCGGGTGGCCTCGCCGACGCCGATCGTGGCGATCGAGAAGTACGGGCCGCGCAGCCGCAGCGTCGGATGCCCCCAGAGCAGCGCGTAACCGCCGGCCACCAGGCCGCCGAGCAGCCAGGCCAGGGCGAACGGGAGGTGCAGGGCGATCATGGCCCGGGCGGCGACGAACCCGCCCACGCCGAACATGGCCGAGTGTCCGAAGCTGATCTGCCCGACGAAGCCGCCCAGCCAGTTCCAGGCCAGCGCCGCCGCCATGAACATGAAGGTCAGCCCCACGATGTCGTGCGTGTAATCGCTGACCGGCAGCAGCAGCGGCGCCAGATACAGCACCACGAGAGCCAGGACGAACAGGGCCGACGCCCGCCGGCTCAGCCAGGCCGGCCACCGGGTCATCGCAGCACCCGCTGCCCGAACAGGCCGCCCGGGCGCAGCACGAGCACCAGGACCAGCAGCACGAAACCGACGGCCGAGGTCAGGTACGGCGGGACCAGGTAGATCGAGAACACCTCGGCGAACGCCAGCACCAGCGCGCCCAGGGCGATCCCGACGATGCTGCCGAGCCCGCCCAGCACGATGATGACGAAGCTCTTGAGCAGCTCACTCGCCCCGAACGACGGGGTGAACGCGAACAGGGTCGAGGCCAGCACCCCGGCCAGGCCGGCCAGCGCGGTGCCCAGGCCGAACGTGAACACGTAGACGCGTTCCACGTTGATGCCGGCCAGGGTGCAGCTGTCCGGGTTCTGGGCCACGGCCCGGATCGCCCGGCCCAGGTAGGTGCGGGTCAGCAGCACGTGCAGGCCGAGCAGCGCGACGACCGCGACCGCGAACACCGCCAGCCGGGCTGCCGAGAAGCTCCCGCCGGCCAGCCGCACCGACGACGTCGCGTACGAGGTGTGGATGACCTGCTCGTTGCCGGTGAACAGCAGGTAGGCGACGTTGCGGATGACCAGCCACAGCCCGAACAGCAGCAGCAGGGACGGGACCGCCCCGGCCGGGCCGCGCGGCAGGAACCGGACCAGTCCGAGGTAGATCCCGGCGCCCACCCCGAAGAACACGACCAGGGCGAGCGGGATGGCCAGGAACGGGTCGAGGTGCCACCGCTCGAACAGCTGCCAGGTCAGGTACGCCGAGGCCATGATGATGCCGCCGTGGGCCAGGTTCACGATGCGCAGGACCCCGTAGATCAGTCCGAGGCCGTACGCCATGGCGGCGTAGAACCCGGCGAGCAGGACGGCCGAGATCGCCAGGACGACGACTTCGCCCATCCCGGTCAGCCCTTGCAGTTCGGGTTCGGGGCGACGCCCTGGCCGGTGGCGACGTCGGCCGGGTAGATGATCGGCGAGGTCCCGTCCGGCCGGTTCTGCTGGACCACGAACGGGTAGTCGGCCTGACCGCCCTTGCCGGGCGGGTAGGCGAGTTTGCCGCCGGGCAGGATGGAGTCCATGTCCAGCGCCGACAGCTTCTGCCGGATCTGCTCCCGGTCGACCGAGCCGGCCTGGCCGATCGCGGTGAACAGCGACCGGGCCGCCTCGTAGCCCAGCGCCTGGTACCACTCCGGGTCGGCGCCGTACCTGGCCTTGTAGGCGTCGACGAACGCCTTGTTGAGCCCGGCGTTGCCCAGCTGCTTGTTCCACCACACGGCGGACAGGATGTAGTCGACACCGGCCTGGCCCAGGGCCGTTCTGGCGTCCGACTCGGTGCCCCGGGCCCCGTACGTGATGATCTTGTGGCACATGTTCGAGCTCAGGTACTGCCGTTGCATGGTGATGAAGTCCGGCAGATGGGCGTCGACCATGAACAGGTCGGCCCTGGCCGCGCGGACCTTGCTCAGGATCGCCGAGAAGTCCTTGCCGTCCAGCGCGAACGACTCGTCGGTGACGATCTGGTAGCCGTCGCCGTGCGCGGCCACGAAGTCCTTGACGCCCTTGCGGAAGTCCTGGCCGTGCGAGGTGTTCTCCCAGATCACGGCCATCCGGGCCGGCTTGGGCAGTTTTCCGGCCGCCTGCTGGGTGTCGATCCAGCTCATCTCCGCGCCGGCCAGGTTGGCCACCGGGGCCAGGGTGCCGAACACCCACTGATACCCCTTGGCGTAGATCGAGGTCGCGGCGCCGCCGCCGGTGACGTACGGGATCTTGTTCTGCTCGGCGACCGTGCTCTGCGCCTCGACCAGCGACGTCGAGTACGTACCGAGGAAGGCGTTGACCCTGTCCTGGGTGATCAGCCGTTGCGCGAGGTTGACCGCCTTGGCCTGATCGGTGGTGTCGTCGAGCAGCTTCAGCTCGACCGGGATCTTCCGGCCGCTCAGGTCGATGCCGCCGTCGGCGTTCTCCAGGGCGAAGGCCAGCTCGAAGCCCTGCTTGAAACGTTCACCGGTCCGGACACGCAACGGCGGCCCGCCAGCCGCTGAGACATCGACAAGGACACTTTGGCGATCCATGACCATCGATGTCAAGCGGCCTCCGGGGCCGTCCGGGTCAGGCCGCGGTGGTGGCCACGTACACCGTATTGGCGGAGTTTCCGCCGGTCAGCGCGTTGGCGAACGGCACCACATGGGCGGCCGCGGTCGCGAAGCACTCGCGCAGGACTGTCAGGAACGCGTCGTCCGGGGCGTCGTCCGACCACAGCCCAAACACGCCACCGGGACGCAGCCGGGCGGCCAGCCGCCCCAGACCGGCCGGCGTGTACAGGTCGGCGTGGGTCGCGTCGAGCACGTTGACCGGCGAGTGGTCGATGTCGACCAGGATCGCGTCGAACCGGCGCCCGGCGTCGGCCGGGTCGAAGCCGGCACCGTCGCGCACGAGCGCGAAGAAGTCGCCCTCCAGCAGCGTCACGCGCGGATCCTCGGCGAGGGCGCGGCCCTCCGGGATCAGGTCCTGGCGGTGCCAGTCGATCACCGGCGCCAGGGCCTCGACCACGATCAGCGACCGGACCCGCGGATCGGCCAGCGCGACCCGCGCGGTGT
This sequence comes from Actinoplanes sp. HUAS TT8, assembly GCF_051380535.1. Classification (NCBI taxonomy): domain Bacteria; kingdom Bacillati; phylum Actinomycetota; class Actinomycetes; order Micromonosporales; family Micromonosporaceae; genus Actinoplanes; species Actinoplanes sp. HUAS TT8. The sequence goes on from NZ_CP195646.1 coordinate 2,490,404, forward strand.
AGCCGAGCCCGAGACCGCCGACCACGACGTCGCCCGGCCGATCCGGCAGCGCGGCCAGCCCGAGCCGGCTCAGCTCCTCCTCGGCGACGGTGAACAGACTGGACATCAGGTACTCGTCGCCGAGCTTGACCTCGTACACCTCGGTCCGGGTGGCCGGTTCCAGGCGCCGGCGCAGACTGATCTCGCCGATACGGGTGGGAGCCCAGCCGAGCTCGGCGAATCGTGGATGCATGGCGATGACCCTAACCTCCCGGGCGATCAGGGCCCGGGGCCACGCCGGAGCCGCGCGTACGCGAGGATGATCCGAATGGACATTCGCCAGACCACCGCCGATGACCTGGAGCAGCTCCTCGGGGTTCGCAGCTACGCGTTCGAGCCCACCCCGCTCACGCCGGAGCGCACCGAAGAGGCCGCCGCGTTCATGCGCACCCGGCTCAACAACATCTCCCTGGTCGCCGAGGAGGACGGCGAGACCCGGGCCACCGTGTCCGGCATCCCGATGCGGCAGAACGTGCGCGGCACCGACCTGCCGATGCTCGGGGTCGGTGGCGTGGCCGCCCACCCGCTGCACCGCCGGCGCGGGTACGTCCGGGTGCTGATGAACGCCCTGCTCGACCGGGGCCGCACCGACGGCTACGCGGTGAGCGTGCTCTACCCGTTCCGGGCCGGCTTCTACCACCGCCTCGGCTACGTCGGCCTGCCCGCCGCCAAGGCCGTCCGGGTGCGCACCGACACGCTGGGCGGGCTGCTCAAGCTGGACCTGCCGGGCGAGGTGCGGCTGCGCCGGCTGGCCGACGGCTGGGACGACTTCACCGCACTGCTGGACCGGCAGCTGTCGGCCCGGCACGGCTTCTCCAAGTTCCCCGAGTACCGCAGCGAGCAGTGGCGCAAGGACAACGACCACTGGCTGGCCACGGTGCACCGCGACGGGCAGGTCACCGGCGCGCTGGCCTACCGGACCGGCGAGTGGGGCCAGGAACTCAACGCCCGGCAGCTGGTCAGCGACGACCCGATCAGCCGGACCCAGCTGCTGCGCTTCCTGGCCGGGCACGCCGACCAGTACGCGCACGTCAACCTCGAAGTGGCGCCGGACGCGCGACCGGAACTGTGGGCCACCGACTTCGCCGGCACGATCACCACCACGATCGCGGTGCCGCACCCGGCGCCGCCGATGGCCCGCGTCATCGACCTTCCCGGGCTGGCCGGGATCGCGGCCGGCGAGAGCCGCATCGCGATCACCGTGGCCGACGACCCGCTGATCGGCGGGGACTGGGTGCTCGACGGCGACGGCGGCAAACTCGCGGTCACGGCGGCGACCGGCTCGTCCGACGTACGCCTGACCGTGGCCGGGCTGTCCGCGCTGGTCTACGGCGTGCAGTCGGCCGAGGAGGTGGTCGCGCTCGGCCTCGGCGTGATCCCGCCATCGGCCTACGCGGCCCTCGACACCCTGTTCCCGCGGGCCGACCCCTGGGTCTTCCTGCACTTCTGAGCCCTCAGGCGGTGGCCGTCACCAGGTGGGGTCGGCGGCACCTCTGCCGGGTCGTGGACGGGCTCGGGCAGGACCGGGAGTGACCCGGCCGGTCGGTACCCTCTGCGCATGGTTGAGGAGCGGCGGGCGACGCTGAAGGACGTGGCGGCGGCCAGCGGCGTCTCCCGGGCCACGGTCAGCTTCGTCCTCAACGACACCCCGAACCAGACGATCTCCGAGGTCACCCGCACGAGAGTGCTGCGGGTCGTGCGCGAGCTGGGCTACAAGCCGCACGGGATCGCGCGCGCCCTGCGGGAGGGTTCGTCGCGCATCGTGGTGCTGTTCATCGAGAGCGGCCTGGAGGGCAACTACTCGCGCAGCTACATCCGGGGCCTGGACGAGGAGTTGGCCGCGCACGATCACGTGCTGGTCGTGCGGCACGGGCCGACCGGGCCGGCGGCGGCCGAGCAGGTGCTGGGCGCGATCAACCCGCGGGCGGTGCTGCGCTTCGGCGAGGCGTACCGGACCGGGCACGGGCCGGAGGACTCCGGCGGCGACGGGCTGGCCGCGTACACCGGCCTGCAGCTCGGTTTCCTGGCCGAGCGCGGGCACACGGTGATCGCGCTGGCACTGCCGGACGACGCGCCGCTGGGGGAGGTGCGGCGCACCTTCGCCCGGCGGGCCGCGGACGCGCTGGGCCTGCCGCCGTTGCGCGACCTGACCGTGCCGTGGGACCGGGCCGCCGCGACCGCCGCCGTGGAGGCGTTCCGGCGGGCCGAGCCGGCGGTCACCGCGATCGCCGCCCACGACGACGACGTGGCCCTGCGGGTGGTGACCGGCCTGCACGACCTCGGGCTGCGGGTGCCGGGCGACTGCGCGGTCATCGGCTTCGACGACAACGAGTACGGCGCGCTGTTCACCCCGCCCCTGACCACGGTCCACATCGACGCCGAGGGGCACGGCCGGGTCGCCGCCCGTACCGTCCTCGGCCTGCCCGGCGACGACGTCGCCCCGGCCTCGGCGCAGGTCCTGACCCGGCAGACGGTCTGACCCGGCCCGGCCGGGATGCCGGTTTTCGGGGTCAGGCCGGCAGGATCTCGCCGCCGTGCTCGATGGCGACGGCGATCCCGAGCTCGGCGGATGCCGCTTCGGCCAGGGCGGCATCCGCGGCGGCGGTTCCCTCGGCCGGGGGCTTGCGGTACTCGCCGCTGACGGTGACGCCGTCGAAGTCGGCCGAGAGGCCGGCCGACGAGTAGATGGTGAAGTTCGCGAACGCGCCCCGCCCGGAACGACCGTCCAGCTTCTTGAGCGCGGCATTCAGGTCGGCCACGGTGTACCGCCGCTGCTGAACCGTCACGGCGATGCCGCGCCGGGCCGCCTCGTCCCGGATCTGCTGCTGGAGGTCGTCGGCCGGGCCGTGCCACAGCAGCGTCGTCGACCGGGTTCCGGCGTCGTTGACCGACTCGATGTAGCCGCTGGAGTCGATTCCCGGCCGGGATCGGATCCACTCCCGCAACTCGGACAGGGAGTTCTGACCGTCCCCGAGCGCCTGGTCGGAGCTGGGGGAGGCCGAGGGCGGGTCGGTTCGCACGGGCGGCAGGACGCCGACGGCGATCGCGCCGGCCGCGAGCGTTCCGGCCGCGCACCACAACAGCCATCGGCTGGACCTTCTGTCGGCCTTGATGGCGATCACCCCGTTCCGTCGAACCGCTGCGTCGTGGCAAAGTACCAGGTCAGAGGCAATTTCCCCGTACGGGAGGAAGGGTTTTGTTAGCGTGCCCGGATGCCTTCTCCGCGTGCACTGCTGCCCCGGTCGACGCCCGCCGCGTCGGGAGTGTCGTCGCGGGCGGTGGGTGCGCTGCTCGATCGGCTCGAAGCGCGGGGCGTCGAATGCCATTCGATGATGATCGTGCGCCGGGGGCACGTGGTGGCCGAGGGGTGGTGGGCGCCGTACTCGGCCGAGAGGCCGCACCTGCTCTACTCGCTGACCAAGTCGTTCACCGCGCTCGCGGTCGGGCTGGCGGTCGGGGACGGTCTGCTGTCGCTGGACGACCGGGTGGTGGACGTGCTGCCCGAGCACGTCCCGGACGACGTCTGCGAGCAGGGGCGCCGGCTCACCGTGCACCACCTGCTGTCGATGACCAGCGGACACGACACCGACAGTCTGGCGCAGGCCTGGGAGCGGGAACCCGCCGATCTGGTGAAGGGTTTCCTGCGCGTGCCGTTCCCGTTCGCCGAGGGGACCCAGCACGCCTACGACAATGCGACGACCTTCGTCCTGGCGCGCATGGTGGAACGGGTCACCGGTCGCGGCCTGCCGGAATGGCTCGACGAACGGCTTTTCGGCCCGATGGGAATCGACCCGCCGGAATGGGATCGGGTCGGCAGCGGCGCCACCTTCGGATTCCACGGACTGCATCTGACCACCGAGGCGGTGGCCGCCTTCGGCGAATTGCTGCTGCGGGAGGGCCGGTGGGGAGACCGCCGGCTCGTCGCGAGTGAATGGGTGCGGGCGGCGACCGGACGGCACGTCGAAACCCGGCCGGTCGGATCGTCGGACGTCGATTACCTCAACGGCTACGGCTACCAGTTCTGGATCTCCCGGCACGGATATCACGGCGACGGCTCGTTCGGGCAGCTGTGCGTGGTCGTTCCCTCGCACGATCTCGTGGTCGCGACCACCGGAGCCCACACGCAGTCCCAGGTTGTGCTGGACGCGATCTGGGAGTGCCTGCTGCCCGGAATCGATCAGGCCGACCCGGACGACGCGATCCTGGCCGACCGGCTGCGGCGACTGTCCCTGGACCCGGTGCGGGGTTGCGCCGACGGCACGTCCCCGATCGTCGCGCCCATCGACGGCGGGTGGCTGGTGAGTCTCGGGCCGTCCCTGAACGTCGAGGTCGGCCACGAGGTGTGGCGGGAGAGCGCACCGCTGGGCCGCCCGGTCGTCGCCCGCGGCGCCTGGCTGGGTGACACCTTCGTCGCCGACGTCTACAACATCACCACCCCCCATCGCGTACGGGTGGTGGTCGCCGCCGGAACAGCCACCGTGACGTGGAACATCGAGCCGCTGACCGGTTCCGATCTGGCCACGCACCTGCGGGCGCCGCTGGTCACCCGACCCGACGTTTCATGATCACCTGGGGCTGAACCGTCGCCCAACTCGGGTCGCGCAGGCCGATCGTCGCGCATCCTCGACGTGACCACACCATGTCACGAAGGGACGAAGATGACCTCCACCAGGTGGATGCGGGCCGCGGCCGTCGCACCGCTGCTGGCTGTCGTGGTTTCGGCTCCGGCGCAGGCCGAGCCGGCGCGGGCCGGGGCCAAGCCGGATCCGGGTCAGTTGAGGGCCACCGGGCAGAGACTCGTCGCCACACCGCCGGTCCGTGGGGTCCGGCCGGCCACGGCCCTCCCGATCTCGCGGGCCACCAGCGCCAACCTGAAGCATTCCTGCTACCCGCTGGCCCTGGTCGTCGGGGGGAGCCTGACCTGCACCGTCACGGTGGAGAACACCGGACCCACCGCGGCCGCGGTTGAACTGGGGTCCGCCTTCGGCCCGGAACTGGCCGTCGTCGAGGCGAGCGGGGCGGCCGTGACGACCCCGCGTGCTGTCCAGGCGTCGCGGACGACCCTCGCCCCGGCGACCGCGGCCGGTCCGAGCAGCGTCGCGCCCGATCCCGGCACCGTCATCGGGTACGTCCCGCTCAGCACGTTCACCGGAACCACCGTGCGCGGGATCGGGGACGAGGAGACCACCGAGCTGAACGTTCCGGCATTCGTCTACGACGGAACGACGTACGGGAAAATCGGTGTTTCCTCGAATGGCTATCTGGTGGCCGGCGGCGGCGCGGCGGCCGATGTCGGGCCGAACGGGCACCTGCCCCACGCGGTGCGGCCGAACAATGTGATCGCGCCGTTCTGGACCGACCTGGACGGCACCGGCGCCACCGGTGTTCTGGCCAATGTGCTGACCGACGGCGTGTCCCGCTGGATCGTCGTCGAATGGCAGGTCAACGCCAAGGGAACCCGGTCGCGGAAGGTCTTCCAGACCTGGATCGGCGTCAACGGCACTCAGGACATCCAGTTCGCCTACAAGCTCGACACCATCGCTGGCCCGGTCCGTTCGCTGACCGTCGGCGCCGAGAACGCGGACGGCACGGTCGGCGTGCGCCTGCCGGCCGGCACCGTGCCCACCGGCGACCTGCGCCTGACCAGCGCCGATCGCCGGCCGGGGGGCGCCCTGTCCTACACGGTGACGCTCAAGGCCGTGCGCGAGAGCATGGCCGCGATGGTGACCAGCACCGCCAGGGTCCAGGGCCTGAAGCGGCCGCTGACGACCAGCCTGTCGGCCAATATCGCCTCGGCGCCCTGACCCCGGACGGTCCCGGCGCTTCGGGGGAGGGAAGCGCCGGGCCCGCTCAGTGGTGCCCGAGCAGGGCGGGCAGCCCGCCGAGGTCGTCGACCCGGTCGTCCGGCACGTAGGAGTCCGGGTCGGTGCGGAGGTCGCGGGCCGCCGGGTAGGCCGCGTTGGTGACCAGCACCGGGCGCATGCCGGCGCGACGGGCGCCGTCGTGCTCCCGGCTGCCGCCGTCCCCGACGAACCAGCACTGCGCCGCCGGGACACCGAGCCGCTCGCACGCGGTCGCGTAGAGGCGCGGATCCGGTTTGCGGTAACCCTCCTGCCAGGAGAACACCGGGGCGTCGATCAGTTCCGCGTACGGCGTGCCCGCCCACGCCTCGCACAACTCGCTGGAACAGTCGCTGATCAGCCCCAGTGCGTAGCCGTGACCGCGCAGCTCCTTCAGGACCCGGACGGCCTCGGCGCGCGGACGCCGGACCAGCTCGGCGCCCGCCCGATGAGTGTCCACGGCCGCGGCCAGACGCGCCTCGCCCGGCTCGACGCCGCAGGACCGGGCCATCGCCAGCAGAGTGTCCCGGGTCCCGCCGAACGCACCGACCGTACGCTGCCCGAAGCTTTCCACCATCGCGGCCCGGAACCGGTCGGCCGGCACCCCGAGAATCGCCGCCGTGGCCGCGAACGTGCCGAGCCGGTCGCTCTCGGCGTCCGGGTCGGTGAGCGTGCCGAAGAAGTCGAAGATGATCGCGCGCATCCGCGCATCCTCCCGCACAAACGAGAGCGCCGGACCCAGCGACTGCTGAATCCGGCGCCCTCGTGCTCATCATCAGCCGCGACGCGGCAGCTTCCAGTCCGGCCGCGGGAAGTGGCAGGTGTAGCCGTTCGGAATCCGCTCCAGGTAGTCCTGGTGCTCCGGCTCGGCCTCCCAGAACGGGCCGGCCGCGGTCACCTCGGTGACCACCTTGCCCGGCCACAGCCCGGACGCGTCCACATCCGCGATGGTGTCCTCGGCGACGGCCTTCTGCTCGTCGCTCTCGAAGAAGATCGCCGACCGGTAGCTGTCACCGATGTCGTTGCCCTGCCGGTTCAACGTGCTCGGGTCGTGGATCTGGAAGAAGAACTCCAGAAGATCCCGGTACGACGTGACGGCCGGATCGAACGTGATCTCGATCGCCTCGGCGTGGCCCGCGTGGTTGCGGTACGTGGCGTTGTCCACGTGCCCGCCCGTGTAGCCGACCCGCGTCGTGACCACACCCGGCCGCCTGCGGATCAGGTCCTGCATCCCCCAGAAGCAGCCGCCGGCCAGAATCGCCTTCTCGGTGGCCATGTCGTGTACCCCATTCCCGTCGTTCACGTTCTCGTCCTTCCGAGAAAGGTAACAACGCGGCCCGGTCGCCTATGCCCGGCGCCGGCCAGGACCGGCGGTTCCGCGAGCGGCGCCTCGAAGACCGGGTGACGATCATGCGCGGCCGGGGATCGGGGCCGCCCGCGGCGAGACATTCCTTTCCGCGCGAATGCGCCGGGTATTGCCACGGTCGTGCTCTACTCGACGCATGCGCGCCCCACGACCGTACCTCTGGAGTGTCTTTTCTGTCGTTCTTCTCCTGACGACCGCGACGCCGGCGAATGCCGCGGACTATCCGTCGTTCGAGGGTGTGAAAACCATTCATCTGACGGGGAGTGCGGCCATCGTCAAGGCCGGCCCGGGGCACCGGGCCGTGCTCCGGCTGACCGGCGGCGGCTACCGGCAGGCGGGCGCGGCCTGGGATCATGCCCGGGTCGACGTGACCGGATCGTTCACCAGCGAGTTCTACGCCATGCTGGACGGCCCGCCCGGAACGGGGAATCTCGCCTTTGTCCTGCGCGACGCGAAACGGAATGTCGCGATCCGATTCGCCGACGACAGAATCGGGCTGAACGGTGAGGCCGGCACCAAGGCGAATATTCCTCTGACCGGGTCGCCGTTCATGGCGCGAATCACCTATGACGCGCCCACCAAGAATCTGCGCGCCTATCTGAGCGCCCCCGACGGCGTGGAGCAGCCGGTCGTCGACCGCACGGTCGACCTCGGCGCGACCCCGCTGGAGGCCGGTTTCACCGGCAGCGCCACGATCACCCAGGACATCATCTCCTGGGAGCTTCAGACGTCGGACTCGACCGCGAACGTGTTGCCGTCCGGGTCCTGAAACCAGGCGATCCGCCCACCCCCGGCGCGCGGCCCGATCCCCTTGGCGTCCTGCCCGAAACCCTCGTAGCGGGCGAACTCCACCCCGGCCGCGGTGAGTTCGTCCACGATCTGGTCCAGGTCGTCGACATACCAGGTGGCCAGGGTCGCCCGGGTCTGCCCGGCGGTGGCCGACTGGTACACGTTCAGCGCCGGACCGCCCCCGGAACCGTAGATGCGGCTCCCGCCGGCGATCGCCGCGCTGGGCCCGGACCGCAGCACCGGCAGACCGAGCCGGCCCTCGTAGAAGGCGACCGCCCGGTGGATGTCGGACACGGCGACCGAGGCTCTGACGTGATGCTCGCTCAACGGCATGCCGCTAGTGTGCCAGCGTGGCGAACGGGATCAGGCGTTCGGAGCTGCGCGGTCGGCGGCTCGAACGGGACCGGCTGGACGGCCTGCTGCGCGACGTCCGCGACGGGCACAGCCGGGCGCTGGTGCTGCGCGGCGAGGCCGGCTGCGGCAAGACCGCCCTGCTCGATCACCTGGCCGCGCAGGCCGGATCGGTCCGGGTGCTGCGGGTGGCCGGCGTCGAGTCCGAGTCCGAGATCGCCTACTCGGCGCTGCAGCAGCTCTGCGCGCCGCTGCTGACCCACCTGGACCGGCTGCCGCCGCCGCAGCGGGACGCGTTGCGCACCACGTTCGGGCTCAGCGGCGGGCCGGTCCCGGAGCGGCTGCGGGTCGGGCTCGGCGTGCTCGGCCTGTTCGCCGAGGCGGCCGCCGAGCAGCCGCTGGTCGGCGTGGTGGACGACGTGCAGTGGGTCGACGCGATGTCGGCCGGGATCCTGGCGTTCGTGGCGCGGCGCCTGGCCGCCGAGTCGGTGGCGCTGGTCTTCGCGACGCGCGACGCCGGGGACGAGCCGATGCTGGCCGGCCTGCCCGAGTTGTGGGTGCCGGGGCTGCCGGATCCGGAGGCGCGCGCTCTGCTCGACTCGGTGCTGACCGGGCCGGTGGATGCCCACGTACGGGATCGGATCGTCGCCGAGACGCAGGGAAACCCGCTGGCCCTGACCGAGTTGACCCGCGGCCTGTCGGCGGCCGAGCTGGCGTTCGGGTTCGGTGGTCAGAGCGCGGTCCCGCTGTCGAGCCGGATGGAGGACGGTTTCCGCCGGCGGATCGCGGCGCTGCCCCCGGAGAGCCGCACCGTGCTGCTGGCCGCCGCGGTCGAACCGGTCGGCGACGCCCAGCTGTTGTGGCGCGCACTTGACCGGCTCGGCGTCGGCGGCGAGGCGGTCGCCCCGGCCGAGGCCGACGGGCTGATCGAGTTCGGGGTGCGCGTCCGGTTCCCGCATCCGCTGGTCCGCACGGCCGCGTGGCGGTCGGCCGACGCGGGCCGGCTGCGGGCCGTGCACGCCGCCCTGGCCGAGGTCACCGACCCGGTCCGGGAGCCGGACCGGCGGGCCTGGCATCGCGCGCACGCCGCGTCCGGCCCGGACGACGAGGTCGCCGCCGAGCTGCGCGACTCGGCCGGCCGGGCGCTGGCCCGGGGCGGCTGGTCGGCCGCGGCCGCGTTCCTGGAACGGGCCGCGCAGCTCACCGCCGACCCGGCCGGCCGCGGGGAACTGCTGGTCGAGGCCGCGGCCGCGCACGCCGAGGCGGGCCAGTTCGTCCAGGTGCCCGAGCTGCTCGGCGCCGCCCAGCTGGGCCCGCTGGACGCGCTGCGGCAGGCGCGGGCCGAGCGGCTGCGGGCGCAGGTCGCGTTCATGCTGCAGCACGGGCGGGCCGCAGTGCCGCCGCTGCTGGCCGCCGCATCCCGGCTGGAGGCGCTCGACCCGGTCGCGGCCCGCGACGCGTACCTGACCGCGATCGGCGCCGCCATGTACGCCGGCCGGTTCGGCGGCGACGTCCTGCGCACCGCCGCCGAGGCCGCGCGCCGGGCCGCCCCGGCCGGGGACACCGTGCCCGACCTGCTGCTGGCCGGCCTGACCGCGTGGATTCTGGACGGCCGCACGTCCGCGGTGCCCCGGCTGCACCGCGCCCTGGACGCGATGACCGACGACGACGCCGACCTGGTCTGGCTGGCCGCACCGGTCGCGCACGAGGTGTTCCGGTTCGACCTGGCCAACCGGATGAGCGAACGGGCCGTCCCGTCCGCGGTGGAGAGCGGCGCCCTGTCACGGCTGCCGACGGCACTGGCCATCTGGGCCAACAGCCTGATCGACACCGGTCGCCTGGCCGAGGCGGCCGACCTGGTGGAGGAGATCGACGCGGTCACCCGGGCCACCGGTGCGTCCGTCTACCAGCTGTCCCGCCTGGTCCTGGCCGCCTATCAGGGACCCGAGCAGTCCGCGACGGCGCTGATCGAGGCCACGCTGCGCGACGCCGACGCCCGGGCGGACGGGCGGCTGCGCGCGGTCGCCGGCCTGGCCGCCGCGATGCTGCACAACGGACTGGGCGATCACGAGGCGGCGCTGGAGGCGGCGTCGCGGACCGCCGAGTACCCGGACATGGCGCTCAACCACTGGGCGTTGCGGGAATTGGTCGAGGCTTCCGCCCGTACGGGAAAATCTGACGTTGCCGCCGAGGCCCGGGAACGCCTGGCCGAGCGGACCGCCGCCACCCCCACCCGGACCGCGCGCGGTCTGCAGGCGTTGGCCGACGCGCTCGCCGGTCCGGAAGATCGGGCCGAGGAGAACTACCGTGCGGCCGTGAACGGCCTGGGTGTCGTGGAGAGCGCCACTCAGGGCCATCGCGCCCGGCTGCTGTTCGGCGAGTGGCTGCGGCGGCGCAACCGGCCAGGGGAGGCCCGCGCCGAGCTGCGGATCGCCTACGACGCGTTCACCGCCATGGGTGCCCACGTCTACGCCGGCCGGGCCCGCCGCGAACTGGCCGCCACCGGCGAGAACGTCCGCGAACGCACCCGCGGGGACCGCGAGCGGCTCACCCCGCAGGAAGCCGCGATCGCGCAGCTCGCCGTCTCCGGCCGTACGAATCCGCAGATCGCGTCCGCGCTGTTCCTGAGCCCGCGCACGGTCGAGTGGCACCTGCGCAAGACCTACCACAAGCTGGGCATCACCTCACGCCGCGAACTGGCCGCGGTCCTCACCGCTCGATGAGCAGCTGGTCCCGGCGCCGCCTCAGCACGGCCCGGGCCCGCCGGGCCGCCCACAGGTTGACCGCGGCCACCGCACCGAGCGCGAGCACCACACCCAGCAGCACCGGCGTCACGGCGATCAGCACCGCGCCCAGCGCGAAGACCAGCCACGCGCCGGCGCCCAGCCACGCGGCGATCACCCGATCCCGGGCGAACAGCGGCGCCCGCCGGCTCACCGCCCAGCCGCCGAACCCCGCCCAGCCCAGACCGATCACCACCAGCACCGCGAACGCGGCACTCGTGCGTGCCGGCAGGCCGGGCTCGGTCGCCCAGAGCAGGCCGATCAGCGCGCTGCCGGTCAGCCCGGCCAACCCCACGATCAGGTAGAAGACCCGCCTGCGCAGCGACAACGGCGCGTCCAGCCGCGCCAGCACCTCGTCCGGCGTCATCCCTCGAACCCCTTCCGCACGAGTTCGCGGCGCAGCAACATCCGCGCCCGGTTCAGCCGCGACTTGACCGTGCCCACCGGCACCGCGCAGATCTGCGCGCACGTCTCCAGCGGCAGATCCTCCAGATGGAACAGCACCAGCACCTCCCGTTCCCGGGCCGGCAGCGCGGCCAGGGCGCCGGCGATCGTCTCCCGGTTGACGACCTGCTCGGCCTCGTCCGGCCCCGGCCCGCCGTCCCCGTCGATCGGTTCCGGTTCCGGGCGCGCGTACTGGTCCCGCAGCCGGTTCATGACCGCCCGCCGCGCAAGCGTGAACAGCCACGGCGTGAACCGTTCGGGCTGCCGCAACCGGGGCAGCCCGCGCACCACGGCCAGCCAGATCTCCTGCACCACGTCGTCGTCGGGGCCGCCGAGCATCCGCCCGACGTACCGTTCGATCGCCGGATGCCACGCCCGCACCAGCTCGGCGAACGCCTCCCGCTCACCGAGCCGGCAGCGGATCACCAGCAACTCGTCGCTCATCGGCCCTCCTCACCCAGTTCAGTCGGAGTGGGGCCCCGGCAGGTTCACTAGGATGATCGAATGACCGATGAGAACACTCCCGAGAACCTCCGGCAGAAGCTGGCCGACCTCGACGCCGAGATCGCCGAGCTGCGCCGCCTCGACGGCGACGCCCAGGCCCGCCGCGGCGAGGACGGCGACCAGTCCGAAGGCATCATCGAGAACGAGGAGCTGGCCACCGAGCTGACCGGCATCGCCGAGAACGAGGCCGTCATCGACGTCCTGCTGGAGCGCCGCGACCGGGTCGAGGCCCAGCTCCGCGCCCTCGGATGAGCTTGCGTGGCGGTCCGGCCCGCGCTAACCGGGCAGGACCGCCACGTTGCTGAAGAATCGCTCGATCTGCTGAACGGCCGACTCGAACGCGTCATAGTCCATCGGCTTGGTCACGAACGCATTGGCGTGCCGAACATAACTGCCGACCACATCCAACTCGGCCGTGGACGTCGTCAGCACCACAACCGGAATGGTCTTGAGATCGTCGTCGGCCTTCAATTCGGCCAGCACCTCATGACCGTTCATCCGCGGCATGTTGAGATCCAGCAGAATCAGATTCGGCCGCGGCGCCTCGGCATACCGCCCGACCCGCCGCAAATACTCCATCGCCTCGCCACCATCGGTGACGGCATGCACGGCCGGCGGCGCCGCGACGGCCTGCAACGCCTCTTCGATCATCAGCGTGTCGGCCGCGTCATCATCGACGACCAGCACATCGAACACTCGGCCGCTCATAGTGGTCGCCGCATTTCCATCGCCGGTCGGGTCGTGTCGCGCTCGACAATAGCCCCTGGGCCGGCCGCCGGTGCACCGACGCGCTCACTCCGTTTTCCCACCCCAAGATCAAATTCAAATTCTTCATTGCCTATCTCCGCCGGGGTACAGACCGTCGCTCCCGCGGGGACCCTTCCGGGGGCCGCAGGGCGCTGGCGCGCCCAGAACGCGACCCCCTCCAGGGCGACGTCCGCGGGTGGCTGAGCTCAACCCCAAACCCGCCCACACCCGTAAAGCCACCTCGACAGCACACCCTCCACAGCGCAGCCCGTTCCCCGCCGCTGTCGATGCGCGCGACGCCTTACGCGACCCCGAGGCCACTCCGGCTCCAGCCGCGCCCCGCCCGCCGGGCTGGTGCTGAGGGCTGTCCCCAGACCCCGGAGACAGCCCTCAGCACCAGCCAGAGCCGCGCCCCGACGCCGGCCGCCGGGGGGATCCGTCGTCGCGCCCGACACCCGGTCGATCCGGGCGGCAAACCATGTTCCGGCCGCAACGACGGGCAAATTCAAGCTGCTCGACCGGGTTGCCGGTGCTCGTGGCCGCCGGCAATGTCGGCGTCGACCGGTCAGCGCAGCGCTGCGGCGATCGCCTCGGCCGGCGTCGCGGTCGGCCGTCCGATCAGGCGCCGCAGGTCGCCGGAATCGGTGAACATCTCGTCGCGGCTCATGGCCAGGTCGGCGTCGGCGAGAACATGCGCCAGTTCGGCGGGCACTCCCGCGTCGAGCAGCACCCGGGTGAACGCGTCGGCCGTGAGATGGGTGTACTCGATACGTCGGCCGGCGGCGGCGGAGATCGCCGCGGCCAACTCGGCCAGGGTGAACGACTCGTCGCCGCCCAGTTCGTACACCTTGCCGGTGTGACCCTCGGTCGTCAGCACGACCGCGGCGGCGTCGGCGTAGTCGGCGCGGGTCGCGGCGCTGATCCTTCCCGGCCCGGCGGCCCCGACGACGGCTCCGCCCTGCAATACCTGCGGAAGCTGGGCGGTGTAGTTCTCCAGATACCAGCCGTTGCGCAGCATCACGCTGGGCAGTCGCTCGCGCAGGTATTCCTCGGTGGCGCTGTGAGTCGGGGCAAGGCTCGTGGTGGACGTGTCCGCACGCAGCATGCTCGTGTACGCGACCAGGGAGACGCCCGCCGCGACGGCGGCGTCGATGGCACGCCTGTGGTTGGCGACGCGTTCGCTCGGCGTCGTGGTGGAGATCAGCAGGAGTTTGTCCGCGCCCTCGAAGGCTGCCGGCAGGCCGGCGGGCTCGGCGAAGTCGGCCCGGCGAACCGTGACGCCGCGGTCGGCGAAGTCTTTGATCCTGGAGACGTCCCGGCTGGTCGCGACGATCCCGGAAGCCGGAACACCGCGGTTCAGAAGGGCTTCGACGGTGAGCCGGCCGAGCTGGCCGGAGGCTGCGGTAACAACGATAGACATGGTGGTCGTTCCCATCCTGCCGTGGACCTCCCACGGCACGAGGACCACGATGACCTGGTCGCTCTCCTTTGGTAAGTGCGCACTTGCGGGTAAGGTGATCACCTCGACGTTAGGATCGAGGTAGGCGCGATGACGACCGCCCCGGAAGTGAACGAGCCCACATCGTCATGGGATCCGTACACCCGTGGCTGTCCGTCGCGTGATCTGCTCGACCAGATCGGCAGCAAGTGGGCGGTCCTCGTGCTGGGCGAACTCGGCCGCCACGGGGCGTGCCGGTTCACACAGCTGCGCCGGCAACTCGCGGGGGTCAGCGAGAAGATGCTCACCCAGACGCTGCGCACGCTCGAACGCGACGGCCTGCTGCTGCGGACGGTGTACCCGGAGACCCCGATCCGGGTGGAGTACGAGCTGACGCCGCTCGGCCAGACGCTGCGCGGTCCCCTGAAAGCGCTCACCGACTGGTCGGTGGAGCACGTCGAGGAAGTCCTCGGCGCGCGCGAGGAGTATGACGAGCGCGCCGGCAAACGTTAGCGAGCGGACCCATCGCATAGATCAACTCAAACCGGTCGCGACCGCTCTCTCAAGTCCACCGTGAGCGAGGCCGGCGACCGAAATACCTGGCCGGCTTCGCCGCTCAGAGGTGTGGGGACGGCCAGAGCTCGGCGACCAGGCGGTGGGACTCGCGGGTGGTGGCCGGATCGAGGTCCGGGGGTGGGCCGGTGAAGCCGAGCGCCCCCAACGCCATCTCGGCATACCGGGCGGCCAGGTCGTCGAGCGTGAGCAGCCCGTCCGGCTGGTACCAGCGGGCGACGCCGCTGCACATCTCCAGCAGGGCCATCCGGGCGATGCCGGGTTCCCGCACCTGGAATGCCCCGGCGTTCACCCCGGCGTCGATGGCCTGCTGCCACACCTGTTCGTACCCGTCGCGCAGGGCGATGATCTCGGCCCGGGGCGTCTCGGACAGCGCGCGCAGTTCGTCGTCGGCGACGCGGGTGTGCAGCGGCCGGGCGGCGTGGGTGAGGACGTGGACGTGGACCAGGCGGACGATCCGGTCGGCCGGTGTGCCGTCGGTGCCGACCAGGGCGGCGGCCCGGACGAGCAGGCTCATGCTCTCCCGCATGATCTCGGCGAGCAGGTCTTCCTTCGTACCCATGTAGTGGTACAGCGTCGCGGTGGAGAGCCCGGCCCGTTGGGCCAGGTCGCGGATGCCGGTGCCGTGGAAGCCGCGTTCCGCGAACAGGGTGAGGGCGGCTGCTCGCAAACGTCGTCCCGCCGGTTCCATGCCGGGCAGCCTACACAGTTTCCGCGACCCGATCGACCGATCGATCGGGAAGTTGTAGGGTGGCCCGCATGGTGGTCGACTACGAGTACGCCGACGGCATCGCCCGGATCTTCCTGAACCGGCCGGAACGGCTCAACGCCGTCACTCCGCCCCTGGTCGACGGCGTTCTCGCCGGTCTGGCCCGGGCCGAGCAGGATGCCGCCCGGGTGGTGATCCTGGCCGGGCGCGGCCGGTCGTTCTGCGCCGGGCACGACTTGAAGGAGCCGACCCCGGTCGAGACGGTGACCGAGACCCGGCAGCGGCTGGAGCGGATCCAGGACGTGACCCGCCGGATCCGGACGTTCCCGGGTGTGGTCGTCGCCGCCGTGCACGGCTATGCGCTCGGCGCCGGCTGCGAGTTCGCCCTGGCCTGCGACTTCGTGGTCGCCGACGAGCAGGCGCAGTTCGGCTTCCCCGAGGTCGGGGTCGGCCTGAGCGTCACCGGCGGCATCTCCCAGCTGCTGCCTCACCTGGTCGGGCTGGCCAAGGCCCGTGAGCTGCTGCTGCTCGGTGATCGCATCACCGCGCCGGAGGCTCTCGCGATCGGGATGATCCACCGGGTCGGCCCGCACGAGCAGGTCGCGGCCGAGCTCGCGGCCCGCCTCGTCGAGCGCCCGCAGGGCGCCCTTCAGCTGGCCAAACGCGTACTGGATCTGGGTTTGGACGGAACTCTGGAAACAGCGCTGGCCGTCGAGGTCGAGCACGCGCTGATCACGAGCCTGGCCGGTGAGCACGACAAGCCACGTGAGGAGTTCTCCCATGGCTGATCTGATCTCTCTCGTCCGGCGGGCGGCGACGACCTGGCCGGAGCGGGTGGCCTGGCGTTTCGATCCGGGCGTGGCCCTCACGTTCGCCGACGTCGACCGGCTCACGGCCGGATTTGCCGAGGCGCTGCGCCGGCGGGGGGTGAAAGCCGGCGACCGGGTCGCGGTGATGCTGCGCAACCAGGCCGAGTTCCCGCTGGTCTGGCTGGCCCTGGCCCGGCTCGGCGCGGCGATGGTCCCGGTCAACGTGCGCTACCGGGCGGCCGACACCGCGCATCTGCTGCGCGACTCGGGTGCGACCCTCGCGGTCACCACCGCCGAGTTCGCGCCGCTGCTCGGCGACCTGGCGATCCTGGTCGAGGATCTGGAGCCGCTCGACGGCTTCGAGCAGCCGCCGATCGACCCGGGCGCGACGGTCAATATCCAGTACACGTCCGGCACCACCGGCTCGCCCAAGGGCTGCCTGCTCTCGCACGACTACTGGCTGCGGCTGGCGACCAGCCTGGTCGACGAGTTCCCGAAGCTCACCGCCGACGACATCATGTTGACCGCCCAGCCGTTCAGCTACGTCGACCCGCAGTGGAACGTCGTCGCCGCCCTGGTCTCCGGCGCCGAGCTGGTCGTGCTGGACGGCTTCCACCCGTCGAGCTTCTGGGCCAAGGTCCGCGAGCACCGGGTCACCTACTTCTACTGTCTCGGCGCGATGCCGAATCTGCTGCTCGCCATGCCGGTCGACCCGCACGACCGCGACCACCGGGTCCGGGCCGTGCAGTGCTCGGCGATCCCGCCCAACCGGCACGCCGAGTTGGAGGCCCGCTGGGGTGTCGGCTGGTTCGAGGCGTTCGGCATGACCGAGACCGGCGCCGACATCCGGGTCGGCGCGGACGAGCACGACGAGCTGGTCGGCACCGGCTGCCTGGGCCGCCCGGCCGCGCACCGCGAGGTCCGCATCGACGAGAACGGCGAGATGCTGCTGCGCGGGCCCGGCATGTTCGACGGCTACCTCGGCTATCCGCCGCCCTGGCGCGACGGCTGGTTCCCCACCGGCGACCTGGCCCGCCTAGACGAGCAGGGCCGCGTCTACCACCTGGGCCGGATCAAGGACATGATCCGCCGTGGCGGGGAGAACGTGGCCGCCGCCGAGGTCGAGCAGGTGTTGATGGAACACCCGCAGGTCACCCTCGCCGCCGTCGTCGGTGTGCCCGACGACCTGCGCGGCGAGGAGGTCAAGGCGTTCGTGGTCGGCACCGCGACCGCCGAGGAACTGGCGGAGTACTGCGGGCAGCGCCTGGCCTCGTTCAAGGTCCCGCGCTACTGGGAGTTCCGCGACGACCTGCCCCGCACCCCGTCCGAACGGGTCGCCAAGCAACTACTCGACCGGAGCGCGCCGTGACCTTCACCTACCAGAGCCCGGTCTTCTTCGACGAGTTCGACCCGAACGGGCACCTGCACAACACGCGTTTCGCCGTGCACGTGGAGCGCGCCCAGACCGCGTACTTCGACAAGCTCGGAATGACCGGCCCGGATCTGCACTACGTGGTGCGTGAACTGCACGTCGAGTTCCTCGCCCCGGTCGATGTTCCCGGAGATCTGCCGGTCACGATGACCGGCATCAAGATCGGGAACACCAGTGCGACGTACGGTTTCACGTGCGGCCTCGACCCGATCCGCGCCCAGGGTTACCGCGTCGTCGTGAAGGTCGACCCGGCCACCGGACGCCCGGCGCGATGGACCGACGAGTACCGCCAGGCGTTCGCCGGGATCGCCGCATGATCGCCGCCGACCTGCTGCTCACCAACGCGCGCGTGATCACCGTGGACGGCCCGGACGCGTCCGCCCTGGCCATCCTCGGCGACCGGATCGTCGCCCTCGACGACGTCCCGGCCCGCACCGTCGTCGACCTGGGCGGCGCCACCGTCGTCCCGGGCTTCCACGACGCCCACAACCACATGGCGTGGTTCGGGCTCACCCTCTCCGAGGCCGACCTGCGCGTCCCCACCCTCGACGCGGTCTTCGACGCCCTGTCCCGGCAGGCCGCGACCACGCCGGCCGGGCAGTGGGTGGTCGGCAACGGCTACGACGAGAACAAGATCGGCCGGCATCCGACCCGCGACGACCTGGACCGGCTCTGCCCGGGCCGCGAGGTGTGGCTCAAGCACGTCTCCGGGCACATGTGCGTGGTCAGCTCGCCCGTGCTGCAGCGGCTCGGGCTGGCCGAGCGCGCGACCGAGGTCGACGGCGGCCGGGTCGTCACCGACGCCGGCGGGCGACCCACCGGGCTGCTGCAGGAACGCGCGCAGAACCTGGTCGGGGACCTGGTCATGCCGTACCCCTTGAAGCAGTTGACCGATGCCATCGACCGGGCCGGCCGGCGGTACCTGCGCGAGGGTGTCACCAGCGTCGTCGAGGCCGGCATCGGTGGCGGCTGGATCGGGAAGAGCCCGGTCGAGCTGGCCGCCTACCAGAACGCCCGCGACCGCGGCCTTCTCCACGTGCGCACCGAACTCATGGTCGCCGCCGACGTGCTGCATCCGCTGGCCGCGCACCCCGACGACGACCTGCCGCTCGGGCTCGACCTGGGCCTCCGCACCGGATTCGGCGACGACTGGCTGCGGCTCGGCCCGGTCAAGGTGTTCACCGACGGCTCGCTGATCGGGCACACCGCGGCCATGTGCCACGAGTATGCCGACATGCCCGGCGAGACCGGCGCGCTGCAGGGCGACCCGGCCGCCGTTGCCCGAGACGATCATCGCGGCGCATCGCGGCGGCTGGCGTCGTGGTGGCGCACGCGATCGGGCGACGCGGCGGTCGACCTGACCTGGACGCGAACGGCGCGACCGCGGTGTGCGCCCGATCATGGTCTCGCCGAGCATCCGCACATGGCCGCGTGTGCCCGACGACGACCTTGACCGGGCCGAGCCGCAGCCAGTCGTCGCCGAATCCGGTGCGGAGGCCCAGGTCGAGCCCGAGCGGCAGGTCGTCGTCGGGGTGCGCGGCCAGCGGATGCAGCACATGGTCGCCGCCGACGTGCTGCATCCGCTGGCCGCGCACCCCGACGACGACCTGCCGCTCGGGCTCGACCTGGGCCTCCGCACCGGATTCGGCGACGACTGGCTGCGGCTCGGCCCGGTCAAGGTGTTCACCGACGGCTCGCTGATCGGGCACACCGCGGCCATGTGCCACGAGTATGCCGACATGCCCGGCGAGACCGGCGCGCTGCAGGGCGACCCGGCCGCCCTCACCGAGACGATCATCGCGGCGCATCGCGGCGGCTGGCGGGTCGCGGCGCACGCGATCGGGGACGCGGCGGTCGATCTGACCCTCGACGCGTACGCCGAAGCGCAACGCCGCTACCCCCGACCGGACGCCCGGCACCGGATCGAGCACTTCGGCGTCACCCGGCCCGACCAGGTGAAACGCGCCGTCGAGCTCGGGGTGATCGGCGTGCCGCAGGCCCGGTTCGTGCCCGAGATCGGCGACGGCATGCGTCGTGCGCTCGGGGCCGATCGCGTGGCCGGCGCGTACCGGTTGCGGTCGTTGCTCGACGCCGGAATGGTGCTGCCCGGCAGCTCCGACCGCCCGGTGACCGAGGGGGCGCCGCTGCTCGGCATCCAGGCCATGGTCACCCGCACCACGGCCAGCGGCCAGCCGTTCGGCCCCGGGGAGGAGATCACCGCCCGGCAGGCGTTGCACGCGTACACGCTCGGGTCCGCCTACGCCTCCCACCAGGAGAACCGCACCGGCTCCCTGGCCGTCGGCAAACTCGCCGACCTGGTGGTTCTCGCCGACGACCCCACCAAGGTCGCCCCGGACCACATCGGAAAGATCGAGGTTCTGCGTACGATGATCGGCGGTCAATGGCGATGAGACTGATCGACGCCCACGAGCTGGACGAGACCGCGCTCGCCGCCGCCGAGGAGATCTACACCGAGGCGTTCCCGGACGGGCTGCGCGCCCCGTTCCCCAGCCTGCTCGACGACGACACCGTCGTCCTCACCGTCAACGGTCGCCCGGCCGGCCTCGCCGTGTCCCGTCCGCTCGGCCCCACCGGCTGGGTGTTCCTGCGCTACTTCGCGGTCGCCGACCGCGGCCGCGGCACCGGATCCGCCCTGTGGCGCCTGGCCTGCGCCCGCTGGGCCGCCGCCGGTTTCAGCAAGGTCCTGCTCGACGTCGAGGACCCCGCCGAACCGGACATCACCCACGACGAGCACCTGCAGCGCAAACGCCGCATCGTCTTCTACCAGCGCCTGGGCGCCCGTCTGCTGCCGGTCCGGGACTTCGCCCCGGAGCAGCCGGGCGGCGACCAGCACGGCCTGCGCCTGTTCGTGGCCGACACCCAGCCTGACCCGGTCCGGGATCTGGTGCTGGCCGTCTACAAGTACCGCTACGGCCTCGACGAACACGACCCGGTCGTCCGCCGAACCCTGCAGAACAGCGAACTGGATCCGGACCTTCCGCCGGGCATGGTCAACTCCTCAGTCGGCGGGCCAGCACTGTGAGGGTCTGACCGATGGCGTCCTTGGCCTGGTAGAGACGTTTGCCGTTGGTCATCGGGATCACGTTAGGTTCATACTTGTTGAACTTTCGGAACGCAGGTGTCGTGCCGTGCGGCACCTGGAACTGTTGCACCCCCGCGTCGATCATGAAGCTGGACGGCAGTCCGGCCACGGCCCATACCCGGCCATCAGCCCCGAGAAATGCGTTGACCATGCCTTCGTAGGTGTACCCCGCGCCGCTGTAATCCTTCTGGAAAACGCCTTGGGGGACGATCCAGGCCGCGCTTCGGGCCATCTCGCGCGGCTCGCCGCGGCCCCGCCACCCGGCCGCGGCGAGGTCGACGATGTCGTGCGTCGGCGGACCCGCATGTTCGACGATCAATCGCCAGGCCCGCAGTAACTGCGGAACGGTTCCGTCGACCCCGGCGGCGACCAACTCCAGCATCCGCGAGGGGTCGGTGCACGACGGGAACTCGCTGCTCCGCGCCGCCCGCCGTTTCGCCTCGTCGATCTCCGCGGCCTGTGCCTGCTGGGTGGCGGCACGCCCGGCGGCCCGTCGGCAGAGAACGCACAGATTCCGCCCGGAGGACCACCCGGCGATGTAGGCCTCCAGGTCCGCACCGGCCGCAAGCGGTTCGAACTGGGCGGCGCTCAGCATCTGCGAACGGTCGAACGGATACCACGTGTTCACATGCCGGGTCGTCCCGCCCGGCGCCCAGATCTCGGTGGATATCACCAGATGGTTCGCGCAGGCGGGGCGGCCACATCCCGAGCAGACACCGACGCCGGCCATGCCGCCGGAGCCCTCACACGCAACGCAGATCTCCGCCCCCTGCGCGCGGCCGTCGATGTTGAGGACGAAGTTGCCGTCGCCGGTGATCACCCATCCGTCCGCATTACCGACCGCGCGTTCGCCGGGGACGTGCGTCCCTGGTTCGTTCACGGGTGGCCGCCGCCGCGCACGGTGTTGTTGTCACCGGTGATCACCGTGCCGCCGGCGTATCCCACCGAACGGTCGCCGGTCACCACGATGCTGTCGCTGACCGAACCCGCCACCGACCGGTCACCCGACGCGGTGGCCTGCTGCGCCTGTCGTAGCAGCGCCGCCACCTCGGCCAGCAGTTCCGGTGACCCGGTCAGAGCTTTGCCGATCTGCAGCCGCAACGCCGCGTGTGTGTTCGTGTTGCCGGGATCCGCGATCACGTCGCTGACCGCCTCGCCGACAGCCTCACCCGGCGCCGAGCCCCGCAACCGCGACGCCAGCCGCCGGCCCCAGCCGGCCGCCTCCGCCGTCGCGACGTCCTCGGCCTGTGACCACAGGCGTTCACCCAACGACTTCGCTGCTGCCACCACGTACGGCACCACCGCGGCAGCCACCTGCGACGCCGACCGTGGATCGAAACCAAGCCCCAACGGATCCACAAACCCCACCAAGATCACGAAGCGTGCACCGACTGGAGACGCATCGTAGCGTGCGCCCCCAATCCCAGCGATACCCTCCGATCAGTCAGAGCGGTACGGCCGGGGCCTGAGGTCAGGGTTGTTGCGTTCTCGCGGAGCGGTGCCCTGAACAGTGGCTTCCGGGAGTGAACGGCCTTTTTGGAGGCGGAGGGAGCAGGGGAAGCACTCAAGGTGCTCATCGATGTCCTGGCGCTGTATGACACCGACGGCGTCATTCCTGAACTCTGTACGGAACGTGACCGCCCTAGGGCCGGCACGCTGCCAAACCGGTCACTGACGGTGAATGCGCGGCGTTTTTCGAAGCCGTGAGTCTAATGCCGGACCTGCGTAAACCTTTCGAGGGAAAGGTCTGCTGTTGCCGTCTTCCACTGTCTACGGTTGGTAACTACGAGTAGTCTTCGGTTTCTGGTCTTAGGGGTAGGAATGCAGGTACTCCGGTTCGTCACGGCAGCGGTGGGCGCGGCGCTGTTGACGCTCAGTTCGATGACTCCGGCGCGGGCAGACGTCGTCTCACCGGCGAAGACTCACATCACAGTGGAGATGGCTGAGTGTGACGTGATGGATGTCGGGACGGTTGGTTCCTGCGTCATCAGTTTGCAGACATGGATGAACTGGGCGGTCGGCACCAAGAAGACCGTGATCCCGATCGACGGGGTGTACACGGAGCAGACACGTGAACTGGTGCAAGTGTTCCAGCGGCGATATGTGTCGAGTGTGACGCCGAATGGCCGGTTCGGTGTCCGCTCCCGGGCCGCCCTGGCTAGGTGGTTCGAGCGGGGTGCGCGCCGTCCGCACGGTCAGGGCAAGCCGTGTAACCCCGCGCTGGGCTGGGGCTGTGACGACGGCGCGGTCGTCTCCGGCTTGAACATCAGCGGTTTCGGGAAAGCGGTCAAGTCGATCTCATGCGGTGCGCTCGGTGTCGGGGTCGGCGCTGTAGCTGGTGCCCCTGCGGGTTTTGGTTCCGGCGTGTGGTGTGACCTGACGTTCGAGTGACGGCACTGCGGACAACAAGTGGTCAGAGCGGTTTTGATGGGACATGCCGAGGCGCGTGCGGGTGATCCGGATGCTTGTTCGCCCCGGTCACCGGCCAGGATCTGTGACCGCCCGGACCCGGTCCGGGATCTGGTGCTGGCCGTCTACAAGTACCGCTACGGCCTCGACGAGCACGATCCCCTGCAGAACAGCGAACTGGACCAGTAAGGCACCGGCCGGTCCGTCTCCGCAGTCGCGCTTGATGAGGTCCGGACACTCTGCCTCCGAGCGAAAGCAAATTTCACGAAAGTTCCTCGACCTGCGGTTCGGTAAGGCCGAGGAACTCACGAAGGCGCCGGCAGAGGACTTCGACGGCGAGCTGGTGGTCCTCATCGGTGACCAGGCGACTCTCATCCGCATGGTCGCCGAAGGCCTCCACCAGGATCAGGGCCCAGAAAGTCAGAGGGCTGCCCGGATGGCGTCGGAGCATCCACTGCTGGAACTCCGCCAGCTCGCCCTGCCCGCGAGCAAGGTCGAAGCCGGTGATGACCGAGAAAGCCCGGTCATATCTCGGGCGTCCGACGTACATCCCGAGTCGCTTCTCGACCATTGACAAGAGTTCACGCCAGTCCACCGCGCGATTCTGCCACCCGATTCGACGGGCCTGAGGGTGAGCGCCGCAGGGCGTGGCCGCACAGGCGGCACATGACATCACGACGGCCGGGAAACGGGAATCTGACAAGTGTTCGTGAGCATCGGGCGGCATGAGACGAATACTGTTCGTTCCGGTCGTGCTGGTGCTCGCGGCGGTGCCGATCACGGCGTATGCCGGTGAGTCGGACGGGCCGGAGCTCACCGTCCGTACGCCGGGCGAGGTCTTCCTGGCCAACATCGACGACGACGCCGGGAAGTGCCGGGCGCCGGCCCGCAAGATCGCGAAGGCGGCCGTGGCCCGCGAGGAGGACAACTCGACGCGCTACTACCAGATCGACGATCCGACGCTCGCGCAGCGCAAGGAGTACCGCGACGAGCAGACCCTGGCCGATCGGCAGCTCGCGGCCTGCAACGACGCCTCCGACGAGATCGTCAACGGCGCCCGCGACGAGCAGGATCTGGCGCGGCTGCACGCCTCGTTCACCTCGTCGCCGGACGGGGCGACCGCGCAGGTGATCACCACCGGCGACGTGCGGGTCTTCGTGAAGCGCCAGGGCTGGGAGGTCGCGACGACGCTGACCACGGACGAGTTGCGGCACGGTGTCGAGCTCGGCGTGGAGGGCCGGGACGTGGTGCGGGACCGGGCCGTCTGGGACGGCACGGCCACGGTCACGCTTCGCGTGACGTCCAAGAACAGGATCAAGTCCGCGGACGTACGGCTTCGTGAGGCCCCGATCCGTACCCAGCTCAACACCCGGCCGCTGGAGCGGGTGCTCGCCGCGACCGCGGACGACGCCAACGGCAAGGCGTGGCGGGCCGCGACCGCCGCGGTTCTGCCCGACGGCGTCCCGATGTCGCTGATCGACACCACCGACCCGACCGACGACTGGATGCAGGACCTCTTCGAGCCCGCCTACCAGGTCATGAACGGTCACGCCATGCGCGTGCTGATCACCTCGCCGAACCAGGCGCACCGCCAGGCCGACCGGATCGTCTACACACAGTTGCGCGGGCCGGACATCGGTGCGGTGTTCATCCCGACCACGCCGGTCGACGGGGTCGACGACCTGAACACCTACGACTCGATGGGCAACCTGGAGACCGTGCCGGACGGCCGGGTCGTCCTGGGCGGCAAGCCGGCGCCGGAGCTGGTCACGTTCCTGAAGGCGCAGGGTACGACGGTGACGATCGTGGACTCGGCCTGGCTGGAGGTCGGCCACGTCGACGAGTTCCTCCAGTTCGTCCCGGTCGGCGATTCCTGGAAGGTGATCGTGGCCGACCCGTCGGCCGGCGTCGCCCTGCTCTCGACCGTCCCGGCCGGCACACGTCTGCACGGCAACCTGCCCGACCTGGGGGACGTGGCGGGCCGCATCGACCAGCGCACAGTCGGCGAGTTCCGGGCCGACGAGCAGTTCCTGGACACGAACCGGATCGCCGCCCGCAAGATCGACGCCGCGATCGCCGCGCTGGGTCTGCCCGCGTCCCGTGTCGTCCGGATCCCGATGCTGTACGGCGCCCGCGGCTTCGACTGGGGCCTGCTCCAGAGCGAGATCGACAGCCTGCCGCCGGGCCCGGAGCGTGACAAGGCCGTGGCCGCCCAGGCCGCCCTGCGCAACGCCGGCGCCGAAACCCCGAACCCGGTGAACGGCCTGCTGGCCGGCGCCGGCCGATATGTCGCACCGAAGCCGTTCGGCCCGATCGTCGGCGGACGTGACATCTTCGCCACCGCGATCTCCGAGGTCATGCGCGGCATCGGCTACAAGGTCACCTACGTCGACGATCTGACCTCGGCCCACGTCTCCCTCGGCGAGATCCACTGTTCCACGAATACGTTCCGCACGATCCCCTGACCTCTCGCGCTGGGGCCCGGAATCACTCGGTCCGGGCCGCAGCGTGACCCCGGGCCCCCGGTCGGCACTCAGGGTTGCTTCAGGGCCTCCGAGACAAGCCCTGAATGCCGGCCGGGGGCGGTGAGCGCGGCCGGGGCTGGAGTGGCGGCGGGCTCGGGTAAGGCGTTGCGCGGGGCGGAGGGGGTTTTGGGTTGAGCTCGGCCAACAGCGGACGTCGCCCTGGAGGGGCTCGCGTTCTGGGCGCGCCAGCGCCCTGCGGGCCCCGGAAGGGTCCCCGCGGGAGCGACGGTCTGTACCCCGGCGGAGATAGGACATGAAGAATTTGATCTTGATTGGTTTGTGAAAGACGACCATCGCGGGACGGCTCGGCTGCGAATTCTGTGGAAGGTGCGAATGCTAATTTCGCAAGATGACCCGGACGGGCGGGAAGAAGATCTGGGCGCACGCGAAGTTGCGCCGGCTGCGCCGTGAGCACGGCCTCAGCCAGATCGAGCTCGCCCGTCGCCTGGAGATCTCCACCAGCTACCTGAACCAGATCGAGCAGAGCCTGCGCCCGCTGACCGCGGCCGTGCTGCTGCGGATCGCCGAGGTGCTCGGGGTCGATCCGGAGTTCTTCTCGGACGCCGACGAGGAGCGGCTCGGCACGGACCTGCGCGCGGCCCTCGCCGACGAGGCCAGCGGGACCGAGCTGAGCGCCACCGACGTCAGCGAGATGATCCGCGACTATCCGGAGATCGCGCGGGCGCTGGTGGCGCTGCATCACCGCTACCGGGACGCCGCCGATCGGGTCGCCGCGCTGGCCGGGCCGGACTTCACGCTCAGTGAGCCGCATGATGATGTGCGGGACTTCTTCTACGCGCATCACAACTACTTCGATCCGCTCGACCGGGCCGCCGAGGATCTTGCGTCACGCCTGGATCTGGCGCCGGGCCGGGTGGCCGACGCGCTTGTCCGTCATCTTGACGAGCATTTCGGCGTACGGGTCGTGTTCACCGGCAGTAATCGCCCGGGGCCGGATGTGCGGCGCTACGACCCGGACAGCGCGGTGCTGTACCTGAACGGCACGCACACCGACGGGCAGCGGGCGTTCCAGTTGGCGACGCAGCTGGCCGTGCTCGCGCACGGTGGCCTGCTCACCGCCCTCGCGGCCGATCCGCTGCTGCAGGGTGAGGCGGCGCCGCTGGCCCGGATCGGACTGGCCAGCTACTTCGCCGGGGCGCTGCTGATGCCGTACACCGCTTTCCACGACGCCGCCGAGGAGTTGCGGTACGACATCGAGCTGCTCGGCGCCCGGTTCGGGGTGGGGTTCGAGACGGTGTGCCATCGGCTGAGCACGCTGCAGCGGCCGGCGCTGCGCGGGGTGCCGTTCGCGTTCCTGCGGGTGGACCGGGCCGGGAACATCTCGAAACGGCAGTCGGCCAGCGATTTCCACTTCTCGCGGCTGGGCGGGACGTGCCCGCTGTGGACCGTGTACGAGGCGTTCGCGGCCCCGGGCCGGATCCTCACGCAGGTCGCGGAGATGCCGGACGGCAAACGGTACTTCTGGATCGCGCGGACGGTGACGCGGGGCGGGTTCGGGCATCACGCGCCGCGCAGCACGTTCGCGGTGGCGCTCGGCTGCGAGTTGCGGCACGCCCACCGGCTGGTCTACTCGGAGGGGGTCGCACTCGACGATCCGCGCGGGGCGACCCCGATCGGGCTGGGGTGCCGGATCTGCGAACGGCAGGACTGCGCGCAGCGCGCCCGACCACCGGCCGGGGGCTCGCTGGCCGTGGACGAGAACCGGCGTACCGCCGTGCCGTACCCGATTCTGCGCAGCCCATGACGGCGTTAACTGGAGTTGGTAGGGGTTGTCGCCGGCCACCCCGGCGGGCAGGGTTACCGAACGTCACTGATCGGAAGGAAACGCGTGTCGACGTCAGCTGAGGGGCTCACGCTGGGTGCGGATTTCCCCGCGGCCACCGCTGAGCAGTGGCGGCGCCTGGCCCTGGCCGCGCTGCGCAAATCGGGCGGGGCGACCGAGGACACGACGCCCGAGCAGGTCGAGGAGCTGCTGGCTTCGGTGACCTATGACGGGCTGAAGGTGGCGGCGTTGCACACGCCGGACGGGCCGCCGGTTCCGCCGTCGGGGCTGCCGGGGCAGTTCCCGTTCGTGCGCGGGTCCCGGGCCGTGGGCGGGTGGGATCTGCGGCAGCGGCACGGGGGCTCGGATCCGAAGCAGGTCCGTGAGGAGATCCTGACCGATCTGGAGAACGGGGTCACCTCGCTGTGGCTGGCCGTGCCACCGAGTGTGCTGCCGGCGGCACTCGACGGTGTCTACCTGGATCTGGCCGCGGTGGTTCTCGACCCCGGCCCGAATTTCGTGGCCGCCGCCGAGGCGTTGTTCGCGCTGCTCGACGAGCCGCTCAAGGCGCGTGGCGGGCTCGGCGCCGACCCGCTCGGATGGCAGGCGCGCACCGGTGAGGCGGCAACCGGCCTCGGCGACGCGGCCGCGCTCGCGGTTCGGTGTGCGGCCGACTATCCCGGTCTGCGGGCGATCACCGTCGACGCGACCGTCTATCACGAGGCCGGCGCGTCCGACGCCGAGGAACTGGCCTGCGCCCTGGCCGCCGGGGTCGCCTACCTGCGTGTACTCACCGACGCCGGCCTGCCGATCGAGAAGGCGCTCGGCCAGCTGGAGTTCCGGTTCGCCGCGACCGCCGACCAGTTCGCCACGATCGCCAAGCTGCGTGCCGCCCGCCGCGTCTGGGCCCGGGTCGCCGAGATGTGCGGCGCCCCGGAGGCCGGCGCCCAGCACCAGCACGCGGTGACGTCGGCCGCGATGATGACCGCCCGCGACCCGTGGGTGAACCTGCTGCGGACCACCCTGGCCACGTTCGCCGCCGGCGTCGGCGGCGCGGACGCCGTCACCGTCCTGCCGTTCGATCACCGGCTCGGCCGGCCCGACGCGTTCGCCCGGCGGCTGGCCCGCAACACCTCGATCCTGCTGGTCGAGGAGTCGCACGTGGCCCGGGTGGCCGACCCGGCGGGCGGCTCCTGGTACGTCGAGCGCTACACCGAGGACCTGGCCCACGCCGCCTGGGACTGGTTCACCACGATCGAGGGCGCGGGCGGGATCGTCGCCGGGTTGGACAGCGGCCTGATCGCCGACCGGCTCGCCGCGACCTGGGCGAAACGCGCCGACAACCTGGCCCACCGCCGCGACCCGCTGACCGGGGTGAGCGAGTTCCCGAACCTGGGGGAGCGGCTGCCCGAGCGGACGCCCGTACCCGAGCCGGCCGGTGGTGGACTGCCACGGCATCGGCTGGCCGAGGCGTTCGAGCGGCTGCGTGACCGCAGCGACGCGCACCTGGCCGCGACCGGCAGCCGCCCGGCGGTCCGGCTCGCGGTTCTCGGGTCGCCGGCCGCGCACGGGCCGCGGGTCACGTTCGTGACCAACCTGCTCGCGGCCGGGGGCATTGCCGTCACCGACGGCGCGTCGCCGGTGGCCTGCGTCTGTGGGCCGGACAAGGCGTACGCCGAAGAAGCTTTTCCAAGCTCGGAGGTGTTGCGGGCCGGCGGCGCGAGCCGGGTCCTGCTGGCCGGCCGCGGCGACTACCCGGGCATCGACGGGTACGTCTTCACCGGTGGCGACGCCATCGCCACGCTGACCACCGTTCTGGACGACCTCGGAGTGCCGCGATGATCCCCGACTTCTCCACGGCGAAACTGACCGACCCGTCCCCGGCGCCCGGCGCCGAGCAGGCCTGGCGGGACGCCGTGCTGGCCGAGACGGGCCGGACGGCCGACGAGCTGACCTGGGCGACCCCGGAGGGCATCGCGGTTCCGGCGCTGTACACCGGCGACGCTCTGACCGGTCTCGACGCCTACCCGGGCATCGCCCCGTACGTCCGCGGGCCCTACCCGACGATGTACGTCAACCAGCCGTGGACCATCCGCCAGTACGCGGGATTCTCCACCGCGCAGGAGTCCAACGCGTTCTACCGCCGCAACCTGGCCGCCGGGCAGAAGGGCCTGTCGGTCGCGTTCGACCTGCCCACCCACCGCGGCTACGACTCCGACCACCCGCGGGTGACCGGTGACGTCGGCATGGCCGGGGTGGCGATCGACTCCATCTACGACATGCGGCAGCTGTTCGAGGGCATCCCCCTGGACCGGATGAGCGTGTCGATGACGATGAACGGCGCGGTGCTGCCGATCCTGGCGCTCTACATCGTCGCCGGTGAGGAGCAGGGCGTTCCGCCGGAGAAGCTGTCCGGCACGATCCAGAACGACATCCTCAAAGAGTTCATGGTCCGCAACACCTACATCTATCCGCCCGGGCCGTCGATGCGGATCATCTCCGACATCTTCGCGTACACCTCGCAGCGGATGCCGCGCTTCAACTCGATCTCCATCTCGGGCTATCACATCCAGGAGGCCGGGGCGACGGCCGACCTGGAGCTGGCCTACACGCTGGCCGACGGCGTGGAGTACCTGCGCGCCGGCCGGGACGCCGGCCTGGACATCGACGCGTTCGCGCCGCGGCTGTCGTTCTTCTGGGCGATCGGCATGAACTTCTTCATGGAGGTCGCCAAGCTGCGCGCCGGCCGGCTGCTCTGGGCCAAGCTGGTGCGCGAGTTCGGGCCGAAGGATCCTCGCTCGCTGAGCCTGCGCGCGCACTCGCAGACCTCCGGCTGGTCGCTGACCGCGCAGGACGTCTACAACAACGTGATGCGCACCTGCGTCGAGGCGATGGCCGCGACCCAGGGGCACACGCAGTCGCTGCACACCAACGCCCTCGACGAGGCGCTCGCCCTGCCGACCGACTTCTCGGCCCGGATCGCCCGCAACACGCAGCTGGTGCTGCAGCAGGAGTCCGGCACGACCCGCGTCGCCGACCCGTGGGGTGGCAGCGCCTACGTCGAGCAACTCACCCGGGACCTGGCCGCCCGCGCCTGGGAGCACATCGAGGAGGTCGAGGCGGCCGGCGGGATGGCCCGCGCCATCGACGAGGGCATCCCGAAGATGCGCATCGAAGAGGCCGCGGCCCGCACTCAGGCCCGCATCGACTCCGGCCGCCAGCCGGTGATCGGCGTGAACAAGTACCGGCCGGCGTCCGACGCGCCGATCGAAGTCCTCAAGATCGACAACGCGGCGGTCCGGGCCGCGCAGATCGAGAAACTGCGCCGGCTGCGGGCCGAACGCGACGAGACCGCCTGCACCGACGCGCTGGCCGCACTGACCAACGCCGCCGGCGACCCGAAGGCGAACCTGCTCGAACTCGCGGTCGACGCGGCCCGCGCCAAAGCGACCGTCGGCGAGATCTCCGACGCGCTCGAGAAGGTGTACGGGCGGCACACCGCGCGCGTCCGTACCATCTCCGGGGTGTACCGCAAGGAGGCCGGCGAGGTGAGCAACATCGAGCGCGCCCGGGCCGCCACCACGGCGTTCGCCGAGGCCGAAGGCCGGCAGCCGCGCATCCTGGTCGCCAAGATGGGCCAGGACGGGCACGACCGCGGCCAGAAAGTGGTGGCCACCGCGTTCGCCGACCTCGGCTTCGACGTCGACGTGGGGCCGCTGTTCGCGACGCCGGCCGAGGTGGCCCGCCAGGCGATCGAGGCCGACGTGCACATCGTCGGCGTCAACTCGCTGGCCGCCGGACACCTCACGCTCGTCCCCGCCCTGCGGGACGAACTGGCCGCGCAGGGCCGCCCGGACATCATGATCATCGCCGGGGGTGTGATCCCGCCGCAGGACTACGACGCGCTGCGCGAGGCCGGCGCCGCCGCGATCTTCCCGCCCGGCACGGTCCTGGCCGACGCGGCGATCGACCTGCTGGCCGACCTGTCGGCGCAGCTCGGCCACCGGTGATCGCCCTGGACGAGATGGCCGCCGGGGTGCGCAACCGCACCCCGGCCTGGGTCGCCCGCGCCATCACCCTGGTCGAATCCACCCGCGCCGATCACCAGAGCCAGGCCCAGCAGCTTTTGAAAGAGCTGCTCCCGGACACCGGCCGCTCCCACCGCATCGGCATCAGCGGCGTACCCGGCGCCGGCAAATCCACCTTCATCGACGCCCTGGGCAGCGACCTCACCGCCGCCGGCCACCGCGTGGCGGTCCTGGCCGTCGACCCCTCCTCGGTGCGCAGTCGCGGCAGCATCCTCGGCGACAAGACCCGGATGGCCCGCCTGGCCGCCGACCCGAACGCCTACGTCCGCCCGTCCCCGACCGCCGGCACCCTCGGCGGCGTCGCCAAGGCCACCCGCGAGGCCATCGTCGTCGTCGAAGCCGCCGGCTACGACGTCGTCATCGTCGAGACCGTCGGCGTCGGCCAGTCCGAGATCACCGTCGCCGACATGGTCGACTCGTTCCTGCTGCTGGCCCTGGCCCGCACCGGCGACCAGCTGCAGGGCATCAAAAAAGGCATCCTGGAGATCGCCGACGTGATCACGGTCAACAAGGCCGACGGCCCGCACACGGCCGAGGCCAAGCGGGCCGCCCGCGAACTCGCCGGCGCCCTGCACCTGATCCGCGACGATACGAACTGGACCACGCCGGTCCTGACCTGCAGCGCTCTCGAAGGCACCGGAGTCGCCGAGGTCTGGTCCCAGCTGACCGCCCACCGCGAAAGCCTCGACCTCGCCGAGCGTCGCCGCCGCCAGCAGGTCGGCTGGATGCGCTCGATGGCCGAGGAAGCGGTCCTGAGTCGTTTCCGCAACAGCCCCGCGGTCCGGGCGGCCGCCACCGACGCGGAGCAGCAGATCCTCGACGGCACGCTGACCCCGGCCCAGGCCACCTCGCTGCTGCTCGACGCCTACGACAAGACCTGAAACCAAACCCGATTTCCGGTACGAAGGGTCCCCGGCGGGGCCATAATCGTTCGTTTCCGCAGCTCAGGGCCCACTCGAACTCTAGGCTGCCGCCATGAATGTCACGAATTTCGCCCGCCGGACCGCGGCGCTGGCGTTGCTCGCCGGGACCGGTGCGTTGCCGGCGTCACCGGCTCAGGCCGCCGCGTCCGGGCCTTCGGTGGCGCCCGGGTACCGCGCCGTCGATGTGGTGATCTACAACGGATCCGACTGCAGTCTGATCCGCACGGCAAAAAGTACCGACAGTCCGGGGTTCTTCATCACGGTGCCGCCCGCCTACATCGCCCGGCACGCGGTCGGCACCGGGCAGATCGAGAGCGAGGACGCGTACGAAACCGTCGGTAGCGTGGACTACCTCACGTCCTGTGAGTCCGGCCCGGCCGACGGCGTGACCCTCAACCTGCGATTCGAGGCCGGCACGGGCATCCGGCGGTACTCCGGCGTGAACGAATTCTCGGGATTCGAGTGCTCGGAGGCCACGTCGGAGGAGACCGCCGGTGGCGCCCGAATCGTCTACAACCTGCAACGCTGCTGAGCCCGCCCGAAGCCGGGCCGGGCACCGCAAGCATGTCGGGAAACCACGGACAGGCGGGCCGCGATGGCGCCGCCTGTCCGGAGGCGTCCGACCGGAGGAGAACGTCGCTCGACACCGCGGTGGGCGGCGGCAGCAGGCACGATCGAGGGCCCACGCGGCTGGCATAATCCCGCCGTGACCGCGATCGACGAGGTACTGCACCGGCTGGGCAAGGCCTTCGTAGCGGGACTGCGGGAGCCCGGATATCAGCTGACCACCGTGGACCCGCACGGTCACCGGAGCCAGACCTACTCCATGGCGGGTGAGCCGGCCCTGCTCGGCCGCTGGAACAACCTGGACCTCAACGATGCGATGGCGGCGCTGCCCGGGGTTGCCGGCCCCGGCATGGTCCTCGAGATGATCGGTGACCCGAACGGGATCTACACGATCCACTGGTCGCGGGACCTGCCCTCGCTGCCGGCTCGGATCGTCCTCGACGCCGAGTACCGCCTGCCCGGACATGAACTGCCGCCGGCCCGGGAACCCGGCACCGCCGACATCCGGGTTACCGATCCAGCGGTGCTGGCCGAGGTCGAGCACCTGGTCGGCGGGTTCGTCGCGCGGCATCACCCGGCGGGCTACGCGCCCGGCTACACCGAGGAGGAGATCCGGGCCGCTGAACACCACCTCGGGGTGCGGTTACCGGACGATCTGCGGGCGCTCTACCGGCTGATCCACGACGACAGCGGCGAGTCCGGGCTGCTCGACCCGTTCGTCCTGGCGCCGCTCGACGTGCTCGTCGACTGGAACAAGGAGATCTTTCCCGGCTACCACGACGGCCCGTTCGACGACGCGGTCATCTTCGACTGTGTTCCGGCCGGGCATGTGCGCCGGGTGTCGTCGAGCAACGGCTGGGTGACGTTCGCCGGCGACTACGGCATGAATTTTGCGGCGGTCGACCTCGATCCGGGTCCGCTGGGCCGCATCGGCCAGGTGGTCACGCACGGGCGGGACGTGTGGGCGCCGGTCGAATACGTGGCATCGTCGGTCACCGACCTGATCCGTCGAGCGATCACGACTCTCGGCAGCGAGCGTCCGTCACCGCCCGAGCCCGAGATATGGGTGACCAGCGTCGCGGAGGTGCCGTTGACGGCCCAGGGCGTTGTGATGCGCACGGAAGACCCGGTTGGGCTCACCGACTTCGGGCATTTCGCTAACCTGCGATCCCTGGTGATTCGTGGCGAGGCCCCAATGGTCGACGTGGCCCTCCCCGCCGGACCGCCGATCGAAAGTCTGCACGTGGAGGCGGCGGCTTGGCGGCTGGCCACGCTGCCGCCGACCGTCACCGACCTCACCATGAAAGGCAACGTCGAGCCGACGCCGATCGCCGCTCTGGCCGCCTTGCCGAACCTGGTCCGCCTGGATCTGTCCGGTGCGACGGTGCCGGACATCGAGGTCATCGCCACGTTGCCGGCTCTGCGAGTCCTGACCCTCAACGGCCGCCAGTGGACGCAGCTGCTGGCCACCACCGGGAAGCCGCCCCGACTGGCCGCGGCCGGGCTGGGTGGATCCGCCGGGGTGGGCGACGCCGTCCGCTGGTCACAGGCCTTCGGGCGATCAGGCGGCGTCCACACCCTCACCGGCGGCTGACTACAAAACCACAGATCAAACCCGGTTTCCCGTACGGCGATAGCGGCCGTGAACCCCGCCCCGGAATGCGACGATTCGCCGGGGAGCACGACCGTTGCTCAAGCCGTGAGGACGGTGAGTTCGGATCATGGGATCGTCACCGGTCAGAGGTGTCGTCGCCGTCAGTGTCGTCGCCGTAGTGGCCGTCGCGCTGTCTGCCTGCGGTCAGAAGACGGTGACGCCCGCAGTCTCGACGCCACCGCCGTCACCGCCGTCGCCTTCGCAATCCGCGTCGCCGCCGCCGTGCGGCCCGCCCCCGACCGCACCCCGGGTCGACGAGAGCGACGGCATCCTGGGACCGGACAACATCTGCATCCCGGACACGCCCTCGAACAGCTGATCGCGGTCACCGGAGGACTTCGCCGAGCACCCGGGCCGGCGGCGGCAGTGGGCCCGGCGGGCCGGAGGCGCGGAACGCTTCGACGGCCAGGGCGGCCAGCCGGCGGGCGGCGGCCACCCGGATGTCCGGGGCGTCGACCGGCAGCCCGCGTCCGGCCATGAACACCAGGATCAGGTCGTCGAGGACGAAGTCCGGCCGCAGGGCGCCGGCCTGCTGGGCGCGGCGAGTCAGGCCGGTCAGCGCCCGCAGCATGCTCGCCCGGTGTGCGCCGAAGTCGACCGCGCCCGGGTACGACGACGCGAACGCGTCGACGAAGCCCTGGTTGCGCGCGTTGAGCTCGGCGATCTCGCGGATCACCGTGCACAGGCCGCGCCACGGGTCGGGGTCGGCGCAGCCGTCGCGGACGATGCCGCTGCACGCGTCCAGTTCGTCGGTGAACGCCTCGTCGACGAGGGCCTGTTTGGTCGGGAAGCGCCGGTACAGCGTGGCCGGTCCGACCTCGGCCCGGCGGGCGATCTCGCGCATCGGGACGCCGAGCCCACGCTCCGAGAACAGTTGCCGGGCCGCCTCAAGGACACGGTCGCGGTTGTCCCGCGCGTCCGAGCGCAGCATCTGAGGCAAACGGTCGTCCATGAGCTCTCACTCTAGCCAAGTGGACGGGGGCGTCCACTACCGTCGGCCGGGTACCGCGAGTGATCGGAGACCGTAGTGAAGGCAGTGAGCATCCAGGCGTTCGGTGACCCGGACGGCCTGGTGGTGATCGACGCGCCCGACCCGGCGCCGGCCCCCGGGCAGGTGCTGATCGCGACCGAGGCGATCGGGGTCGGCGGCGTCGACGCCGTGATCCGGCGCGGCACGCTCGGCGGGTACGGCTTCCGCGCGGGGATCATCCCGGGCAGTGAGGTCGCGGGCCGGGTGACCGCCGTCGGCGACGGGGTCGACCGGGCGTGGATCGGCCGGGCCGTGTGGGCGTTCACCGGGGTCGGCGGCGGCTACGCCGAACTGGCGGTCGCCGCCCTGGACGACATCACCGCGCTGCCGGACGGCCTGTCGCCGGTCGACGCCGTGACGCTGGGCAGCGCCGCGCCGGTCGCCCACTTCGCGCTCGCCCACGGCCGGTTCGCGCCGGGCGAGTCGGTGCTGGTCCGCGGCGCGGCCGGCAGCATCGGGGTCACGGCCGTCCAGCTGGCCGCCCGGGCCGGGGCGGGCCGGATCGCGGTGACCACGTCCTCGCCCGAGCGCGGGAAACGCCTTCGGCAGCTGGGCGCCACGACCGTGCTCGACCGTTCCGGCGAGACCGGGGGCGAGTTCGACGTCATCCTCGACATCGTCGGCGGGGCCGGGCTGCCGGGGTTCCTGGACCGGCTCGCCGACAACGGGCGGCTGGTCGCGGTGGGGGTCGTGGGCGGCTATCCGCCCGCGGACTTCGGGATGAGCCTGATGCGCGCGTTCCAGCGGTCCCGATCGTTCGCGACGTTCAGCCTCAACACGGTCCCGGTGCCCGCGCGCAACGCGGTCCGCGCGGACGAACTGGCTGCCGCGGCCCGGGGTGACCTGCTTCCTGTCGTTCACGACGTGCTCGACCTGAGCGAGGCCGCTCAGGCTCACCGCCGCATGGACGCGGGCGAGGTGTTCGGCCGAATCGTCCTCAGAGCGTAGACAGTTGTGAATAACCGCCTATATCCGTACGGGAAATTAGCTTAGGCTCTCCTTATTTATTGGCGTGAATGCAGTGACGTAGTGCCTTGAGCAGGCTCTGTTTCACTGTGGTTCGCCTCACATTAACCAACGGATCAGAGGCTGGTCGGCGACAGATCTCATGAAGAGCGACTTTCCCAGGAGTGAGCGCGCATGGCTGTTTCCCGACGGCAAGTCCTCAGTGGTGGCACCGCGGCCGGCGTCGGCCTGACCGTGGCCGGGGTGCTGCCCAGTCTCGCCGAGCCGGCCGCGGCCCACGAGCCGCACCGGCCGAGCGGTGACCCCCAGGGCCGCCCGTTCCCGCCGCTGAAGGACGACCCGAACGGCATTCTCGCCCTGCCGGCCGGGTTCGCCTACACGATCGTCACCCGCGAGGGCGTCACCGACCTGTCCTTCGGGCAGGGCAAGACGCCCGCCTACCACGACGGCACGGGCGTGGTCGCCTCCGAGCACGGCCGGCTGACCATCATCCAGAACCACGAGATGACCCCGCACATGTCGGCCTACGGGGTGCCCCACATCGCCTCGACCGTCTACGACCCGGGCGCGGCCAACGCCGGCGGCTGCACCGTCATCACGACGGACCGCAACGCTCGGCGTACGGCGGAGTGGGTCGGAATTTCCGGCACGGTCCGCAACTGCGCGGGCGGCGTGACTCCGTGGGGAACGTGGCTGACCTGCGAGGAGACGTTCATCAACGCGGGCACGACCTGGACCGCGGCCGGCCAGTCGGGGGTGTACGAGAAGGATCACGGCTACGCCTTCGAGGTCACCCAGGACGAGTCCCGGCGCCAGATCCCCAAGCCGATCAAGGCGTTCGGGCGCTTCGAGCACGAGGCCCTGGCCGTCGAGCCCAACCTCAAGCACGTCTATCTCTCCGAGGACGCCAGCGGGCCGAACGGTCTGTTCTACCGCTGGACCGCGCCCACCGGCACCCGTCTCGGCCCCGGCCTGGCCAACCGGCTCAGCGACACCGCCGGCAAGCTGGAGGCGATGCAGCTGCGGCTCGACGACGGCAGCATCGTCCCCGACATCGCCTATTTCACGTCGGCCCAGCTCGGCCGCCCGTTCAAGGTCACCTGGGCCGAGGTGCCGGATCGGGACGCGCGGACCACGCCGACCCGCCTGCAGTTCGCCGACGGCACCGTCACCCGCGGCAAGAAGTTCGAGGGCGTCTGGAGCAACGGCAAGGGGGCGTACATCGTCAACAGCTTCGCCTTCGGCGCCAACGACCTGCCCGCCGACGCGACCAAGCACGACGGCATGGTGTGGTTCTACAACTACGCCGACCAGACGCTGACCCTGGTCACGTACTTCCCGCACAACCCGGCGGCCGAGACCGAGGGCACGTTCCCGAAGTTCGCCGACCTCACCTTCGACGGGCCGGACAACGTCACCGTCACCCCGTGGGGTTCGCTCGTCCTCGCCGAGGACGGTGTCCGTGCGTCGCACGTGCTCAGCTCGATCCCGGGCGGCCCGACCTACGCGATCGCCCGCAACCAGATCAGCAACGGCACCGCGAACGGTTCGCCGACCTATTCCGAATTCACCGGCCCGACCTTCTCGCCGGACGGCCGCATTCTCTTCGTCAACATTCAGGTCCCCGGCATCACGCTGGCGATCACCGGCCCCTGGGAGAAATACCTTTCCTGAGACGTACGTCGAAAGCATTCGTTTATGCGGTTCGCTCACATGACGGCGTGCCCGTCCTCCAGATAGGCGATCGCGTTCCCGGCCCGCGCCCGGAGCGCCGCGGTGATTCGCCGGTTCAGGAGGGCGGGCAGCCGCTCGGCGGCTTCCCGCTCGGTGCACCACGCCCAGCCGCGCAGCTCGTCGGCGGGCACCCGGATCTGCCCGGCCTGGTCCGGCGTCAGGGTTCCGCCGTCGAAGACCAGCATCAGTCCCTCGGTGCGGTCCGGCCGCGGCGGCACCCAGTCCACGACCAGCAGCCGCCCGGGCCGGACGGCCAGACCCAGCTCCTCGGCGAGCTCGCGCGTCACCGCGGCGTGCGGCGACTCGTCGGCCTCGACCGTGCCGCCGGGAACCTCGAAGTAGGGCTTGTAGGTCGGTTCGACCAGCAGCACCCGCCCCTGCTCGTCGGTGATCAGCGCGCCGGCCCCCATCCGCTTGCGCGGCAGCGTCGCGGTGTAGTCGTCGGTCATTCCGCCGGCCGGGCCATGGGATTCGGGCACAGCCCGGGGAAGAGCTTCTCGCCCGAGGCGTAGGACAGGCAGCGCTCGGTCAGATCATCGGCCAGGCCGGTCTGCTCGGCCAGCAGGCGGATCCATGCGGGCAGCACCGCGACGAGCTCGGCGGCGAAATCGTCGTCGTAGAAGGAACGCAGGTGCGGCACGATCTGCGCCACCTTGTGCGGCGAACAAGACGCGTAGAGCGCCGGACGATCGCGCTGTACGCGGGCCCGGCCGCGCGCTTTCCTGGTCGCCTCCCGGACGGTCCGGCCGAGGCGTCGGACGCGCAGGAACTCGGCGTACTGCCCCTGGTCCTCCCCGCCGAGCCGGGTATCGGCCACCCCACCCGGCACGAGCGTGGCGAGAAGACCACGGTCAAAGCCACCCCGTCCGCGGCGGCACCGACCGACTCCCGCCACGCGGCCAGCGCGGATTCGGCCGACGCAGAGATTCTTCGCCTTGCGCGTTCGAGATGCAGGCACAGCGAAGCATCGTATCCGCGGGCCCGCCGAAAACTCCGGCCCGGCAACCCGGACGGGTGAGCGCGACCGGGTGAGGTCACATCGTGCGGAGGTCGAGGCTGTGCCAGCGGGCCGCCTCGGCGGTTCCGGTGGACCACCAGAGGACGCCGGCGCGGGCGAACGCGTTGGTCGCGACCCTGGTCAACGTGAGGGTGGTGTTCGTGGACAGGTCGTAGACCAGCAGGGCGGCCATGCCGGTCAGATCCGAGTCCGGGGTGTTCTGGGAGAGGACGTCGAATCGGTCCAGCAGGGCCACGTCACCGACCGCGGCGGCCAGGTCCGGGCCGGCGATGCGGCGGCGGGCGGTGCCGTCCGGGTGCATCATGTCGATGCGGATCAGGCCTTCGCTGTCGGAGATCATCACCCGGCACCAGCGGGGGCTGCACTCGGTGGCTTCGCCTCCGCCGGTCGGTACGGTGACGACCTGCCCGGTGTCCAGGTTGCGCAGGTGGGTGGTGGGGGACGGCCCGCCGGGGGAGTCGGTGAGCCACGGCCACGCGGTCAGCCCCCACTGGCCGGGCACGCGGCGAACCTCGACCGGGCCGCCGCCACCGGCCAGGGGGATCGAGCGGATCTCGGTGACGTCGACGTCGTCCTCGGCGGTGGCCGCCCAGTAGACCCGGCCACCGTGGAGTGACAGGTCCTGCTGGTTGCCGTAGAAGACCGCGTTTCCGGTGTCGGTGGTGACCGGCCGCGGGGCCTGCCCGGATCGGACGTCGAGCGTCCAGATGCGCAGCGGCGCGGTGTCGCTGGATTCGGCCCACACCACGTCGTCACCGTCGATGGTGAAGTCGTCGTAGTCGGGGTTGCCGGCGAGCGGGGCGGCCGGGCGCAGTTCGCGGACGGTGCCGCCGGTGAGCATGACCAGCCGGGTCCCGGCGACGCCGATGGCGGTGCCGGCTTTCAGGAACAGGCGGGGTGTGAACGTCGAGCCGTCGGCGAGGTATGCGGGAAGGTCGGCGCGCTCGGCCTTCGGCGCCGGGGCCGGGGCGGTCGCCGGTCCCTTGATCAGGAGGGTGCCACCGGCGGTGAGCGCCACGATCAGGGCGCTTACGGTACGTCCATTCGTGCGCATCCGCGTCAACCTAGCGGCCGCCCGTCATCATTCTGAAGTGCGCATATCTTGAGGCGTGAATGAGTGCGGGGTGACCTGAAGTGTTCATCCTTTTGCTAACAGTGAGGATGCCCTAGGGTCGAAATCGGCGACGCCGGAGGGCTCCCACGATGATCGGTATAGCGTCTCTTCAATGGCTTCTGACCGCGGCGTTCGCGGTCGCGGCCACCTTCCACCTGATCCGCTGTGTCCGCCCGAAGGCCCACGATCCCCTGTCCGAACTACTGCACCTGATCATGTCCGGGTCGATGATCGCGATGCTGTGGCCGTGGGGCGCCCGCGTCCCGAAGCTCGTCTGGGTCACCGTGTTCACGGTCGCGGCCTGCTGGTTCGTGGCGCGGGCGACCCGGACCACGGGCCGCCGGCGCACGTCGGTGTTCTTCGCGACCGCCGCGGCCGCGATGATCTGGATGACCGCGGCGCCGGCCGCCGCCCACCATCACGGTCACTCCCCGCTCGGTCATGCCGCCGTGATCAGCGCCGGGCTGGGCGGCTACCTGATGCTGGCCGCGATCTGGTGGGTGCTGTCCGGGATGCGCCTGGCGACGCCGTTGCGACCGGTGCACTGGCCGGCGCTCTGCCACGGCCTGATGAGCGCGGGAATGGCGGTGGCGCTGCTCGCCATGGCGTGACCCCCTGAGCACGGAACGGGAACCAAACGGGTCGGCCGGACGACTCGAACGAGTGAGAGCCAAGGGAGGCCGCTGCCATGATCCCACCTCGCTACGACCGGACCGCGGCGTCGGCCGTCCTGGCCGGTCTTGTCCACCCGGGACTGTTCACGACGCCGACCGGCGGCGAGCGCAGGCTGATTCCGTACACAAGCAATGGTGTGATTGCCGAGGCGGGGAGCCATCTCACCCTTTCGCAGCGGCTCTACCTGGAGAAATTCATGCGGCCCTGCCCGCCGGGGCAGGTCACCGTGGCCACCCACCGGATCACCTGGACCGACTCGTCCGGTGTGCCGTGCACCGGCCACTACCGGCAGGGCGGGCTGGGCCCGATCATGCCGATCGCCGCCCGCGAGACGACCCTCGCCCTGTGGCGGTCGCTCGGAGCCGACGTCGAGCTGACCGCCCGGATCGCCCGGCTCACCCCCGATGAGCAGGCTGTTCTCGCCGGCACGACCACCGATCAGGAGCCGCGGGAGATCCTGCGGATCGGGGTCGAGGCGGCCGGCCGCACCCTGGCCCAGCACGCGCTGCTCTCGGCCGACCGGCCCGATCTGGACGCGCGCGGCTTCGCCGGGGCGCTGCGCGACGGCGGGATCTTCCTGGCCGTCGCCGGGCAGTGGTACTGGGAGTTGCAGGCCTCCACGCTGCGGCGCGGCATGATCCCGGTGCGGTTCACGGGCGACGGGCCGCTGCGCTACACGGCCGGGTCGGTCGACGTGCTGCGGCGGATGAAGGACGCGACGATCGCCGACGCGCACGCGGTGATGCTGAAGGCGACGACCGTGGACGGGCTGACCGAGGAGGAGGCCGTCCACAAGTACCACGACGAGCTGGACCTGATCTCCCGGCAGTACGCGCTGCTGGCGCCGGACACGCGCCCGCACTGCCTGGCCCGCACCGCGATCGTGCCGGCGCTGGCCGACGTCTACGTCGAAACCTTCGGCCGGCTGCTCGACGTGATCACGATCGAGGAGTCCGCGC
Organism: Actinoplanes sp. HUAS TT8; assembly: GCF_051380535.1. Taxonomy (NCBI): domain Bacteria; kingdom Bacillati; phylum Actinomycetota; class Actinomycetes; order Micromonosporales; family Micromonosporaceae; genus Actinoplanes; species Actinoplanes sp. HUAS TT8. The sequence continues at coordinate 2,532,776 of NZ_CP195646.1, forward strand.
AGGCCGTCGCCGACGACGGTGACGCCACGTCGTTCCTGGTCCCGGACATGAACTGCCGGCACTGCCAGGGCACGATCCGCGCCGTGCTGGAGGCGATGGACCTGACCGTGCACGAGGTCGACCTGGTCAGCAAGCGGGTCACCGTCGCCGATTTCCGCAGCCCGCGCAACCGGCGCCGCGCGTTCGAGGCGATCCGCGACGGCGGCTACACCGTGATCGGCGGAGCATGACCGGGCTGGCGCCGCGGATCGGCCCGGAGATCGCCGCGCTGCTGGCCGACCCGGCGACCCTCGGTGAGCTGGTCCGCGAGCACGGATCGCCGGTCAACATCGTGCTGCCGGACGTGTTCGCGGCCAACGTCACCGCGTTCGGGGCCACCCTCGACGCGCGCGACGTCCCGCACCGGATCTGCTTCGCGCACAAGGCGAACCAGGCCCGCGCGTTCGTCGACACCGCGCTGCGCACCGGCATCGGCATCGACGTCGCCTCCGGCGGCGAACTCGCCCAGGCACTCCGGGCCGGCTTCCCACCGGGTCGCATCGAGGCCACCGGGCCGAAGGGGGAGACCTTCCTGGAAAAGCTTTGCGCGTACGGCGGACTCACCGTCAACGTCGACAACCTGTGGGAACTGGAGACGATCGCCCGCCTCGCCCCGGCCCGGGTCCCGGTCCTGCTGCGCCTGTCGGCCGGCCGCCGGCTGAGCCGTTTCGGTCTGGCCCCGGCCGACTTCCCGGCCGCGTTCGAGGTCGTCGCCGGTTCGGAGCGGCTCGACCTGGCCGGGATCGCGTTCCACCTGGACACCGCCGACCTGGCCGAACGGGTGGCGGCGGTGACGGTTGCGCTTGAGCTGGTCGAGAACGCGTACGCGCACGGATTGTCACCGAAGGTGATCGACGTGGGTGGTGGTTTCCGGCAGGTGCACCTGGACGACCCGGACGGCGCCGACGCCTACGTGCAGCGGTTGCGGGAGGGGCTGGCCGGGCAGGGACCGTCGCTGGCCTGGGGCGGATACACGTTCGGCTATCGGGTCGGCCGGGACGGCGCGGTCCGGGGCACGCCGGTGTTCCACCGCTACACCGGCGCCGAACCGGGGACGACCATGCTCGGCGACCTGTTGGACGCGACGCTCGGTGACGGGCGGACGGTGGCTGAATCCGTACGGGAAAATCTCCTCGAATTGTGGATCGAACCCGGAAAAGCCCTGGTGGACCAGGCCGGAATCACCGTGGCGACCGTGCAGTTCACCCGGCGCGCGGCGGACGGGAGCCTGCTGGTCGTGCTCGATCTGAGCCGGGACATGGTCACCCCGGCCGACCAGGAGCTGATGGTCGACCCGGTGCTGATCCACAACGGTCAGCCCGACGAGGGCTGCGAGGCGTTCCTGGCCGGGAACCTGTGCCTGGAACGCGACATGATCAGCAACCACCTCGTGCGCCTGCCAAGACTTCCGCAACCCGGGGACCTGATGGTGTTCGTCAACACCGCCGCGTACCAGATGGATCTGTCCGCGTCCGGGGCGCTGATGCATCCCCGCCCGCCGAAGGTCGCGGCGACCCGGCGCGGCGGCGTGTTCCAGTGGCGAGCCGACGGAGGCGACACATGCTCTACCAGCACATCAGCGAGCTGATCGGCGGCACACCGCTGCTGCGTCTCGACCCGGCCGGGCACGGTCTGGACGGGGTCGAGCTCTACGCCAAACTGGAGTCGTTCAACCCGTTCGGGTCGGTCAAGGACCGCGCGGCCTGGGCGATGATCCACGATCACCTGCCCGGACTGGCCGATCGCGACATCGTCGAGGCGTCCAGCGGCAACACCGCCAAGGCCCTGCAGATCCTGGCCACGCTGCACGGCGGCCGGGTCCGCGCCTACACCAACCGGGTCAAGATCGATGAGGTACGGGATCTGCTGCACCTGCTCGGCACCGACGTCCGCGAGCTGCCCGGCCTGTCCGAATGCCCCGACCCGACCGCGCCCGACGACGTGTTCACCACCATCGAGCGCCTGCTGGCGGCCGAGCCCGGACGATGGCTGCACCCGTCGCAGTACACCAACGAGCGCAACGTGGACGCGCACTACCGCGGCACCGGGCGCGAGATCCACGACGACCTCGGACACGTCGACTACCTGATCGGCGGCCTGGGCACGACCGGCTCGACCCGCGGCGCCGCCTCCTACCTGAAAGAACACAACCCCGATCTGCGTACGGTCGGTGTCGTCTCCGACCGCACCGGGTTCATCCCGGGGATCCGGGCCGAGACGGAGATGTGGGAGGTGGGCCTGTTCGAACCCGGCTTCTACTCGGAGATCGTCACCGTCGACCCGGACGTGGCGATCGACGCGACGCTGCGGTTGGCCGGGGCCTACGGCGTGCTGGCCGGGCCGACCAGCGGGGCGACCTACGCGGCGGCGCTCGACGTGCTCGGCCGCCGGCCCGCGGGCGGGTCGCCGGTGACGGCGGTGCTGATCGTGTGCGATCGCCTCGAACCGTACGTGCCCTACCTGCGGCAGCGGCGGCCGGACCTGTTCGGGCGAGCGGCCCGGTATCGGCCCGGCGCGGACGAACTCGCGGCCGTGCCGTTGCTGTCGCCGCAGGAACTGGCCGGTCGGGCCGACACGCTGGTCGTGGACACGCGCGGGGGCATGGCCTACCGGATCGGGCACGTGCCCGGGGCGCTCAACATCCGTGACGATCAGCTGGAGAGCCTGCTCGCTCAAGGGTCGCCGTTCCCGGCCGGGGTGACCGTCGTGTTCGTGTGCGCGGCGGGGGAGCGGTCCACCCGGTTGGCCGCGCTCGCCCGGCACCTCGGGCAGGATGCGGCCGGGCTGGCCGGGGGGATCACGTCGTGGCGCGACGCCGGGCTGCCGATGGAGTCGAGCGCCCGCGCTCGGTGATCCCGGGAACTCGGCGGGCTCGGACGGCGACTACTGGGCACGACCCGCGCTGGGCGTCGTGGTGGCCGCCGGGCAAATCATGAAAAACTCTGATTTAGCGGGAACTTCTGGAGCGTGAGTCGGGACCAACACGCTGAAGACCCCGATCAGAACGGACACCATGCGAACGACCCGGCAGTTCCTCACCGCGGCGATGCTCACCGCCGCTCTGACCACCCTCGGCCTGGCCGGTTGCGGCAGCAACGACACCACCGCCACGAGCGCCACCCCCACCCCGGCCGCCTCGGCCGCCACCACACTGACGATCAAGGACCCGTGGGTGAAGGCGGCCGACGCGGGCGCCATGACCGCGGCGTTCGGCGTGCTGGTCAACGACACCGACAAGGACATCACGGTGACCGCGGCGGCCTCCCCGGCGTCACCGATGGAGCTGCACGAGATGACCATGAAGGACGGCAAGATGGTCATGCAGCCCAAGGAGGGCGGCTTCGTGATCAAGGCCAAGGGCAGTCACGAGCTCTCGCCCGGCGGCGACCACCTGATGCTGATGAAGCCGGTCAAGGCCATCCAGGCCGGTGACCAGGTCACGTTCACCCTCACGCTGGCCGACGGCACGGCGGTGCCGTTCACCGCCATCGCCAAACCGTTCGCGGGCGCCGGGGAGAGCTACGACCCGGGCATGTCGATGCCGGCGTCGGCCATGCCGATGGGCAGCACCAAGCCATGACGTCACGACCCTCCCCGGTGAGCCGGCGGCGCCTGCTCACCGGGGGCGCGGTCGCCGGCCTCGGCGTCCTCGCCCCCAGCACCCCGGCCGTCGCCGCCGGACCGGCGGCCGCCGACACCGGCGCGGGCGGGACCGGCACGGCCACCGTCGCGTTTCACGGCCCGCGGCAGGCCGGCATCGCCCAGGATCCACCCGCGCACGCCGCCTTTGTCGCGTTCATGCTGGCCAAGGGCACCGACCGGGCCGCCCTGGGCCGGATGCTGCGCCTGCTCACCGACGACGCCGCCCGGCTCACCCAGGGCGCGCCTGCCCTCGGCGACACCGACGCGACCCTGGCCACGCTGCCGGCGCGGCTGACCGTCACGTTCGGGTTCGGCCCCGGGCTGTATCGGGCCGCCGGCCTGCCGTCCCCGGTCGCCGAGCTGCCCGCCTTCGGGATCGACCGGCTGCAACCGGCCTGGTCCGGCGGCGACCTGCTGCTGCAGATCTGCGCCGACGACCCGCTGACGGTCGCGCACACCCAGCGCATGCTGATCAAGGACGCTCGCCCGTTCGGCGCGGTCCGCTGGGTGCAGCAGGGTTTCCGCCGCAGCCCGGGCGTCCAGGCGCCCGAGCACACCCAGCGCAACGTGCTCGGCCAGCTCGACGGCACGGCCAACCCGCGCGACACGGCCCTGGAGACGGCGGTCTGGAACCCGGACGGTTCGACGACCCTGGTGGTCCGCCGCATCCGCGCCGAGATCGAGAAGTGGGACATCCTTTCGGTCACCGACAAGGAGAATGCCGCCGGCCGGCGCCTGGAGTCCGGTGCCCCGCTGAGCGGGCAGGCCGAGCACGACGAGCCGGACTTCACCGCCCTGGACGCGACCGGCCTGCCCGCGATGCCGGACTACTCGCACGTCACCCGCGCTCACGTGACCGACCCGGCCCTGAAGATCCTGCGGCGGCCGTACAACTACGACCTCGCCCCGGACGCGGCCGGTCGCCCCGACGCCGGCCTGATCTTCGCCGCGTACCAGCGGGACATCGCCCGCCAGTACGTGCCGATCCAGCGCCGCCTGGCCGAGAAGGACCTGCTCAACGAATGGATCACCCCGATCGGTTCGGCGGTCTTCGCCATCCCGCCGGGCTGCGCCGAGAACGGCTGGATCGGCGAGCAGGTGCTCGCATGAGGCGGCTCCTGCTCGTGGTCGCGATCGTGGTCGCGGTGCTCACGCCCGGCGTCGCGGCCTCGGCGCACACCCAGCTGCTGGAGGCGACCCCGGCCAAGGACGCCACCCTGGCGAGCGCCCCCACCGCGGTCACCCTGAAGTTCAGTCAACGCCTGAACCCGGACTTCACCACGATCGTCGTCAGCGACGCGTCCCGGCAACGGGTCCCGGCCGGGGCCCCGGCCGTCGACGGTGACTCCGGCACGCTCACGCTCGGCGCCGCGCTGGGTAACGGCGCCTACACGGTCGCCTACCGGGTCGTGTCCTCGGACGGCCACACGGTCCAGGGCTCGTACGTGTTCACCGTCGCCGACCCGGCCCGGCCCGCCGCGGCGACCCCGGCCGAAGCCGCCGCGGCCGCCGCACCCGCACCGGACGACTCGCCGCCCGGAGCGCTGATCGGCCTGGGTGCGGCGCTGCTCGTGCTGGTGGTGGGTGCGGGCGCCTACCTGTACACGTCGCGGCGAAACGCCGTACGGGAAAAGCGGTTTTAGGGGTGATCCCCGCATGACCCCGGTGCGGTCGCGAGAATGGAGGTCTGTCACGACGCCGTCATGACGGTGGGTGAGACGACCGAAGGGGACGATCATGGGGAAGTGGCCACGGCTCAAGGTCGCGGACTGGACCGACACCAGGGACACCCTGCACATGTGGACGCAGATCGTCGGCAAGATCCGCATGGTGCACGCGCCGTCGGTCAACCACTGGTGGCACGTCACCCTGCACCCGAGCGCGCGCGGACTGACCACGATGGCCATCCCGTACGACGAGGGGCTGTTCGAGCTGGAGTTCGACTTCCTCGCCCACGAACTGCAGATCCGCACCAGCCACGGACAGTCCCGCGTCGTCACCCTGGAACCGAAGACCGTGGCCGTCTTCTACACCGAGGTCATGGAATCGTTGACCGCGCTCGGGATCCCGACCACCATTCATGCCGTCCCGAACGAGGTCGAACACGCGATCCCCTTCGCGAAGGACGAGACCCATCGCGCGTACGACGGCGACGCCGTCCAGACCTTCTGGCGGCAGCTGACCCGGGCCGGGCGCGTCATGAACCAGGCCCGCTCGGAGTTCACCGGCAAAGCCAGCCCGGTGCACTTCTTCTGGGGCGCGATGGATCTCGCCTACACCCGCTTCTCCGGCCGGACCGCCCCGCCGCACCCGGGCGGCGCCCCGAACTGCCCGCCGTCGGTGATGCGCGAAGGCTACTCCCACGAGCTCGCGAGCTGCGGGTTCTGGCCCGGGGGCGGGGAGGAGGGGGCTTTTTACGCGTACGCGTATCCGGAGCCGCCGGCCTATCGGGAGTGGTCGGTCCCGGTCGACGGCGCCCGCTTCGACACGGCGATGGGGGAGTTCCTGCTGCCGTACGAGACGGTGGCCGACTCGTCCGACCCCGACGCCACCCTGGCCACCTTCCTGCGCTCCACATTCATCGCGGCCGACGAGTTGGCCGCCTGGTAGGCGTTACCTCCTGGCCGCCGCCGACCAGACCATCATCGGCCCGGCCGGCGTGGTCTGGAGTCACCACGCGCCGGTCGAGACGATGATGACCGTCAGCCTGTTCCTCGTCCTTCCCTTGGCGCTGCTGGGCCCGGCCCCGGTCAGGAGTGCTCGCGGGCCGCCTTCTCGATGAGTGACGTGGTGATCGCCGGCTGCGAGACGAACACCGCGTGGGAGCCGCCCTTCACGGCCCGGACCACGCTGTGGGCGCGACCGGCCATGAAGTTCTGGGCGGCCGGCGGAATGTTCCGGTCGGCCCCGGCGACCAGGTAGTAGCTGGGAATGGTCTGCCACGCCTGCGGCCCGGTCGCGTCCTCGTTGAGCGCGGCCGCGGTGACCGGACGCTGTGCGACCGCCATCAGCGCGGCCTGCGAGGCGGGCACGTCGGCGGCGAACTGCTGCGGGAACAGCGCTCGGTCGACGTACAGGTCGACGTTGCCGTCGGGCAGCGGCACCGGCCGCAGCGTCTCGGAGAGGGTGCTGCCCGGGAACTGCCCGGACAGGTCGGCCGCGCTCTCCCCGGCCTGCGGCACGAACGCCGCGATGTAGACGAGCGCTTTCACGTCCGGGTCGCCGACCGCGGCCCGGCTGGCCACCATCCCGCCGTACGAGTGCCCGACCAGCACGATCGGCCCCTGGATGCTGTCCAGCAGGGCCTTGACCTGGGCGGCGTCCGACTCGACGCCGCGCAGCGGGTTGGACGCCGAGACGGTCGGGTAGCCGTCGTGCTGCAGTCGCCGCACGACGTCGTTCCAGCCGCTGGAGTCCGCGAACGCGCCGTGGACCAGGACCACCGTCGGCTTGGCGCGGTGCCCGCCGGTGGCTTCGGCCGCCTGACCGGCAGTGATCACCAGCGTCGTCGCGGCCAGGACCGCTGCGGCGATCCCGATGCTCTTGACTTTCCTCATGGTGTTTCCCCCTGAAGAGCCGGATGTGTCGTCGGCCCGGACGCTACGAACGTGTTGTGGGCAAACAGTGGGCGCCTACGATGCCGGGGTGCGCGATGAGCTTTCGGCCCTGGTCAAACAGTTCGGGTACGGATTCGGTGAGCGTGTCGACGCCGGCCGCCGTCTCGTGGAACTGGGCGCACCGGCGGCTGATCGTCTGCTCGTTCTGCTCCGCGAGGGTGACACCGGGACTCGGGCGCTGGCCGCGTTCGCGCTCGCCGAGTTCGAGGCGACGCCGCAGCGCCAGGCGGCGGCGGACGGGCTGGTCGCGGCTCTTTATGACGACCATCCTCCGGTACGGCGGCGAGCCGCCCGTACCCTCCGATTCTTCCGTGATCCACGGCTGGACGGCGTGGTGATCCGGTGGCTGGACTCGCCCGACGACGCCGATCGGTCGTGCGCCCGCAGTTGTCTGGCCGGTCTGGGCAGCGACGACACGCGGCCGGCCCGGCTCGACCACGCGATCTTGCAGGCGCGCCGACCGGTGCCCCGGCTCTCGGTGGCGCATCCGTCACCGGTCGACTTCGCCGGTTTCTTGTCCGGAAAAGATTTCCCGCCCGAGAGTCCGGTCCCACCGGTGCCGGCCGAGGATCTGCCCGCGGTGCGGCTCGCCGCCCGGGGCGAGCCGGGTGATCCGGTCCGGCCCGGGCTGTTTCCACGGCCGGCGGTCAAGCTCGCCCGGTTGGCCCTGGCGCAGGCCGGCGATTATCCGGCCGATTCGGTACGGAAGGCCGCCGAAACCGCCTACGACCGGGGCCGCCCCTATCGCGCGCACGACGCCCTGGCCTGCGCCTTGGTCCACCCGGAGGTCGACGCGACCGACCTCGCCCTGAGCTACGGCCGGCAGCGGCAGGGCGAGCGCGGCTGGCGTTCACGGCGCAAGACCCACCAGGTCCTGGCCTGGGCGCGCCGCTACGGCTACCTGCCCCTGGAGTCGGGGTGCGTCTGCGCCCACGGCTGGTTCACCACCTCGCCGAGCAGGGACGTGGCGGCCGCCATGTCGGCCCACTGGGACGCGATCCGGCCCCGGTGCACGCTGATCGAGACCGATACCGATCACTGGCGTCGGCTCTGGCGTTGCGACCGTTGCGGCGAACACTGGGTCGAGGAGTCGGTGAGCTCGGGCCACGCCGAGCTCTACTACGCCTACCCGGCTCAGTCGTCGATCGCCTGGTAGATGCTGGTCCAGACGTCGTTCCACAGGGGCAGGTTCTGGTCGCCCATGTGCGCCCGCTGCATCACGACGATCGCCGACAGGTCCTCGGCCGGATCGTTGTACCAGGCCGTGCCCCAGAAGCCGGGCCAGCCGTAACTTCCCACGGACGGGCCCAGCCGCGTACGCCGGGTGATGACCGACATCCCGAAACCCCAGCCCTGGTTGTCGAAGTATCCCGGCCCGAAACCGGACACCGCCTTCTGCGCCGGAGTCAGATGGTCGGTCGTCATCAGGCTCACCGCCGCCCGCGACAGGACCCCGTTGCCGCCGGCGAGCAGGGCCGAGGCGAACGCCAGGTAGTCGTCGGCGGTCGACACGAGCCCGCCACCACAGTCCTCGAACACCGGCGGCGCGCTGAACCGGCCGTCCGGCGCATCCGCGACCGTGCGGGCGTCGTCACGGTCGTAGGCCGTCGCGAACCGGCCCAGCCGGTCGGCGTCCACACTGAACCCGGTGTCCTTCAGGCCGAGCGGCTCAGCGATCCGCTCGCGCAGGACCTGACCGAACGGCCGGCCGGTGGCCCGCGCGATGAGCGCCCCGGTCATGTCGGCGCCGGTCTCGTACATCCACCGCTCGCCCGGCTGATGCACCAGCGGCAGTGCCCCAACCTGGCCCAGCCACTCGTCGAGCGACGGCGCCCGCACCGCCCCCAGCGCGTCGGCGATCGGCACGGTCCCCGGCTCGGCCAGAACCATGCCGGTCCCGAGCGTGAACACCAGCAGATCCCGCAGCGTGATCGGCCGCCGCGCCGGAACGGTCTCGGCCAGCGGCCCGCCCGGATCGGCCAGCACCCGCATGCCCGCCAGCTCCGGCAGCAACTCGTCGACCGGGTCGTCCAGCCTCAGCGTGCACTCCTCGACCAGCACCATCGCGCAGGCGGCGACAAGCGGTTTGGTCATCGATCCGGTACGGAAAATGGTGTCGCCCGCCATGGGGACGCCGGCGCCGGCTCCTTCGTACGCGAGAAATCCGCTCGCCTCGACATGCACCTGCCCACGACGCCCGAGAACCACCATGGCCCCGGGCACAAAACCGTCCCCGACCAGCCGCTCGACAAGATCTCGCACCCGGCCCAGCCGCTTGATCGAGAAGCCACCCGCCGCCATGCGCCGTCCCCCTCAGCCTGGTCTCCGTCTCTGGATGCTCTCAGACGGTGAGGCCGAAGAGGGCGGCGGCGTTGCCGGAGGAGAACTTCTCGCGGTCGGCGTCCGTGGGCAAGTGGGTGAGGAAACCGCTGATGGCCTCGCGCGACGGCTGCTGGAACGGGTAGTCCGTCGAGAAGATCAGGCGGTCGATCGTGGTCACCGACAGGGCGTGCTGCAGCAGCGCCGGGTTGAGCATGCCGGAGGCGGTGATGTGGAAGTTCTGCCGGACGCAGTCGGCGACCGAGCGTTTCAGCCCGGCCACCCGGCTCAGGGTGTCGGCGCGGTCCAGCCAGAACAGCAGCATCTCGCCCCAGTGCCCGAGAATGATCTGCAGGTCGGGGTGCCGGTCGAACGTGCCGCGCAGGATGAGCCGCAGCGCCGCCGTGGCCGCGTCGAGGTGCCAGCCCCAGCCGAACGTGGCCAGGGCCAGGTCGGTCAGTGGCGCGAAACCGCGGTAGGAGGCGTCGCGCAGGGCGGCCGACGGCAGCTGCGGGTGCAGGAAGATCGGCTGGCCGAGCCGTTCGGCGGTCGCGAACAGGTCGTCGTAGCGCGGGTCGTCCAGAAGGATCTCGCCGGCCCGGCCGTACACCATGGCGCCGACGTGGCCCAGCGTCGCTGCCCGCTTCAGCTCCGCCGACGCCTCTTCCGGTACGGACATGGGCAGCGTCGACAGTGCCCGGAAGCGGCTCGGGTGCCGGTCGACGGCCGCGGCGGCGAGGTCGTTGGCGGCGCGGCTCAGCCGGACGGCCTCGGGCCCGGCCAGCGGGTGGGTGCCCGGCGGAGTCAGGGCGAGGACCGAGATGTCGATGCCCTGCTCGTCCATCGCGGCGATCCGGCCGGCGCCGAGATCCTCCAGCCGGGACTGTTTGTCGCCCATCTCGTTGAAGGCCAGGCTGTCGTCCTGTTGCCCGTCCGGCAGCGCCCGGAGCGCGGCGGTCAGGTCCGGCGTGATCCAGTGTTCCTCGATCGCGATCAGCGTCATGTCGCCACTCCCGTGTACTCAGTTAGCTATCAAAAGATAACTATCATCTGACAGCGAGGCTAGCATGATCGGGTGGATGACGCGCAGACCGAGAGACTGTTCGAGCTCGCCGACCTGATCCTGGCCGTGAGCCGGCACATCCACGCCTCCAAGGACACCGGCGGCGAGACCTGGACACCGCTGGAGAGCAGCGTCATGCGCTTCATCGACCGCAACCCGGGCACGTCACCGCGCGAGGCGGCCGAGGCCACCCAGCTGATCTCCAGCAACTTCAGCCGGGCGGTGCGCGCGCTGGAGAAGAAGGGCCTGGTCCGCCGGGAGGTCGACGAGCAGGACGCCCGCCGGGCCCGGCTCTACCCGACCCGCAAGGCCCAGGAGAACCTGCGACAGCTCCGCGAGGTGTGGAGCCGCCTGCTCGACGGCGTCCTGGACGACCCGGCCGAGATCGCCGCCACCACCGCGACCCTGCAGCGTATCGAGACCCGGCTGGTCAGCCGCCCCCGATAGGGCCCGCGCCGGCATCCGGCAACGGCCGTAACCGACGTCACGAACCGGGTTTGAGCCCTGTTCCCGGTGCGTGCGCCGGCCGCGGCGCCGACCGGCCGTGAATACCGGACCCGGGTGGGCGGGTATTCGGAATGTATGGACGATCAGACCTACACGCTCACCGTCGAGGCCGGGGACACCGACGCCGACGGCCGGCGCGCCGTCGTTCTGAAGATCCGCGGCGCGCTCGACATCAGTGGCCGGGACGACCTGGTCGCGGCGATCACCGGGATCGTGGCCGGCGACTGCGAGCGGCTCGTCGTGGACCTCTCCGAGGCCACCTTCATGGACTCCGAGGCGCTGGGGGCGCTGCTGGAGGGGTATTCCGCCGCCGAGAAGAAGGGCGTGCCGATGACGGCGACCGGCGCGCACGGCATCGTGTACCGGGTCCTGCAGATCACCGGCCTGCTGACCGTGCTGCAGCACCCGTGACGGGGCCGGCGGCATCCCGGCCGCCGACCCCGGGAATCGGTCAGGCCGGGCCCTGGGCCTCGGCCGACACGTCCTGCCACTGCCGCCACTCGGCCAGCCGGGATTCGTAGTCGGCCGTGGCGATGCCCATCGGCGCGGTCCCGAAGAAGATCCGCAGCGGCGGATTCTCCGCGTCCACGACCTTGAGGATCGCCGACCGGGTGGCCACCGGGTCACCCGGGTTGGCGACCCGGCCCTTGCGGGCCTCGGCCGCGCTCACCCTGACTCCGTCGTACACCGGCAGTTTGGTCGCGTGCTTGGCCGACGAGCCACCCCAATCGGTGCCGAACCCGCCCGGCTCGACCAGGGTCACCTTGATGCCGAAGGACGCCACCTCTTGGGCCAGGGACTGGCTGAACCCCTCCAGGGCCCACTTGGAGGCGTTGTAGATGCCGATGTTGGCGAACGCGGAGATCCCGCCGATCGACGACACCTGGATGATGTTGCCGCCGCCGCTCTCGCGCAGGTAGGGCAGCGCCGCCTGGGTGATCCAGAGCGCGCCGAAGACGTTGGTCTCGAACTGGGCGCGGGCCTCCTGTTCGCTGATCTCCTCGATCATGCCGAACTGCCCGTACCCCGCGTTGTTGACGATCACGTCGAGGCGGCCGAAGTGGTCGAACGCGCGGGCCAGCGCGGCCTGCCCGGCCGCGCGGTCGGTGACGTCCAGGGCGAGCGGCAGGATCTGCTCGCCGTACTTACCCGCGAGGTCGTCGAGCGTCGAGACGTCACGGGCGGTGGCGGCGACCCGATCGCCGCGGTCGAGGGCGGCTTCGGCCCATTCGCGGCCGAAGCCGCGGGAGGTGCCGGTGATGAACCAGGTCCGGGCCATGAGAAAGATCCTCTCCTCGGTTGTCACCTCCACTCTTATCCGATCGAGCGGCGATGACACCCGGGATCCCGGTCACATCACGCTGGTCGGCGGCGGAGACCGGCGGCCGCCCACCGCCGGGGTCTCCGCCGCCGGCTCCCCGCGTTGGCGGGAAGCGGAACGGGCCGTCGGTAGGGGACGGACCCGTTCGTGCCCGGCATGGTCACGGACGGTGATTGACAGGCGATAGACAGGGTCGGAAGAGGTAGTTGTTGGTGTGGACGCAGACCTGTCCGGCCGGCGTCCATCCACGCCGCCAGGTGTACATCGTGTAGCCGCGTTCGACGAGCCAGGCGACGACGTCCTCGGGGGAGTAGTCGTAGCGCGCGGTGTGCCGGGCCTCGATCTCGATGAACAGCGCCGGCCGGAACCGGTCCAGGGCCGCCGCCGCGCCGTGCAGCACGTGCAGTTCCCCGCCCTCGACGTCGATCTTGACGAAGTCCAGCCGGTCCAGCCGCTCCCGCGTGACGAGATCGTCGACCGTGGTGACGTCGACCAGCACGTCCTCGTGCCGGGTGAACTCGTCGTTCGAGCCGAGCCCGTGGCTGCGCCAGTCGAGGAAGGAACGGCTGGTCGCGGGCCCGTCGGCGGTGTAGGGCACCCGCATCGCGGCCCGTCCCGGCTCGGCGCCGAGCGCCACCGCGTGATGGTGGACGTTGCCGCGCCGCCGCGCACCGAGCACCCACGACCAGAACGGGTGCCCGAAGGTCAGCGGCTCCACGCTGTGCACCGCGCCGGTCGGCCCGGCCAGGTCGGACAGGGCCCGGCTGTAGAGGCCGGCCGCCGATCCGACGTCCAGGCACACGTCGCCGGGCCGGACCAGCCCGCCGATCGTGTGCAGCTCGTCGTCCAGGTACCGGGTGTGCCGCGACAGCGTGTTCGCGACGGCATTGATGATGGTCACGGCGACGAACGTAGGCGGCGCCGGGCCCGTGCGAATCGGCCCACGGGCTTACGCCCCGGGGCTTACCAGGCCCATCTCGTACGCGATGATCACCAGATGGACGCGGTCGCGCGCGTCGAGCTTGGTGAACAGGCGGGCCACGTGGGCCTTGGCGGTCGCCGGGCTGATGTGCAGGCCGGTGGCGATCTCGGCGTTGGACCGGCCGAGCCCGACCAGGGTGAGCACCTCCCGTTCGCGCTCGGTGATCCCCTCGGACGACCGGTAGACCGGCGCGGGCGCGGCCGGGCGCCCGGTGAACTGCTCGATCAGGCGCCGGGTGACGCTCGGGGCGATCAGCGCGTCCCCGGCCGCGACGACCCGGACCGCGTTCAGGATGTCGTCCAGCGCCATGTCCTTGACCAGGAAACCGCTGGCCCCGGCGCGCAGCGCGGCGAACACGTACTCGTCGTCGTCGAACGTGGTCAGGATCAGCACCTTGGCCGGGTTGTCGCCGGCCAGCACGTGCCGGGTGGCCTCGATACCGTCCATGACCGGCATCCGGATGTCCATCACCACCACGTCCGGCCGCTGCTCACGGGCCATCCGGACCGCCTCGGCACCGTTGCCGGCCTCGCCGACCACGGTCAGGTCCTCGGCGTCGTTGATCAGCACCCGCAGCCCGTTGCGGATCAGCGGCTGGTCGTCGACCAGCAGCACCCGCACGCTCACGAGCCGTCGCCCGGCAGCGGGATCCGCGCGTACACCCGGAAGCCGCCGGACCCACCCGGACCGGCGCTGAAGTCGCCGCCGAGCAGGCTGACCCGCTCCCGCATGCCGGCGATGCCGTACCCGTGGTCGCTGACCTGGCCGCCGCGCCCGCCGTCGGTCACCTCGATGATCAGCTCCTTCGTGCCCTGCCCGATCAGCACGTCACACCGGTCGGTGCCGGCGTGCCGGATCACGTTGGTCAACGCCTCCTGGACGATACGGAAGGCCGACAGGTCGATGTCGGGCGGCAGCGGTACCTGTTCCCCACCACGAACAAGAGCGACATTCAAACCCGCGTTTCCCGTACGGGCGAGCAGGCCCTCCAGGTCACCCAGCCCGGCCGCCGGGTCCAGCGGCGCCGGACCGGCCTCCACGTCCACCCGGCGCAGCGTGCCCAGCATCCGGCGCAGCGCCGCCGCGGTGTCCCGGCTGGTCTCCTCGATGTTGGCCAGCGCGTTGCGGGCCTCGGCGGGCTGGGTGTCGATGACCCGGCGACCCATCCCGGCCTGCACCGCGATGACCCCGATGCTGTGCGCGATCATGTCGTGCAGTTCCCGGGCGATCCGCAGCCGCTCGGCCTGCACCGCCCGGTCCTCGGCCTCGACGCGCTGCGCGGCCGCGTACTGGCGGCGCTGCCGCACCGAGTTGCCGATCAGCCACGCGGTCACGATCGCCAGGATCTCGACCGCGTACAGGGTGAACAGGTCGTCCGGGCTGTCGAGCGCAGCCAGCCCCACCTGCACGGCGGCGGTGGCCACGGCGGCCGGGATCGAGCGCCGCCGCGAGGTCGAGGCGGCCACGTTGCCCAGCGTGATGTCGGCCAGCACCAGCAGCGGGACGAGCAGGACCCGGCCGGCGAACATGTGATGCACCGCCGGCACGATCCCGGCCGCGCTGACCAGCACCACGACCAGGGCGGTCATCGCGTGCCGGCGCATCAGCCCGAGCGGCAGGATCAGCACCAGCACGACCGCGGCACCCCACAGACCGGTCGCGCTGACCGGCATGAACGCGACCATCAGCAGGGCGATCGGGAACAGCAGCACCAGGCTCCAGCGCGACAGTCGTACGAACATGGCGGTGATCGTATCGGCGCTGATCAGCGCCGACATCGGCCCGCGGACGTACGCCCGTGGGCTACCGGCCGCCCGCGGCGATGTGATCCGCGGGCCGATGCGCGCTTACGCGCCGGCCCGACAGATTGACCGCCATGAGGAAGAACGCCGTGATAGCCGTCCTGGCGATGATCGTGACCCCGGCGGCGAGCACGCTGCTCGCGCCCCCGGCGACCGCCCCGCCCACCGCGCTGAACCGCCCGCCCGGCACCTACCTGCTGTACGACACCCGCGGCCGGGGCCGGGTCGCCCAGGTCTTCGGCGATCTGAGCACCGCGAGCCGCATCGCCGTGCTGGTCCCCGGCATGTCCAACCGCCTGGCCAACTTCTGGCGCGGCGTCGGCGGTCGGCAATATCGGTCACCGGCGACGCAGGCCGCGAACCTGCAGCGGGCCATGGGACCCGGTGACCACGCGGTGATCGCCTGGCTCGGCTACGACACCCCGCAGACCATTCGCGAAGCCGCCCGGGAGAGACTGGCCGCGGCGGGCGCCGACGCCCTGGCCGGTTTCGTCGACGGCCTGGCCGCCGCGCACCCGCGGGCCACGATCACGCTGCTCGGCCACAGCTACGGCTCGACGGTGATCGGGCTGGCCGCGTCCCGCCTGCCCCCGCAGGTCACCGACATCGCGGTGTTCGGCAGCCCCGGCATGGGCGTCGACAGCGTCGCCGGCCTCGGCACCACCGCCCGCGTCTGGGCCGGCCAGAGCCGCGGCGACTGGGTCCGCTGGATGCCGGGCGTGCGCCTGCTCGGCATCGGCCACGACACCAAACCGGCAAACCCCGCCTTCGGCGCCAAAACCTTCACGACCGCCGACGTACGCGACCACGACCACTACCTCGCACCCGGCACCGACTCCCTCGCCGCCCTGGCCGCCATCGCCGGAGGACTCGCATGACCCCGACGGGCCGAGACCGCATCGCTGGGCTGACCGCCGCGACCCCGGCCGGCCGAGATCGCACGGTCGACGCTCTGCGGGCCGTCGCCATCCTCGGCGTGATCCTCGGCCACTGGCTGGTATCCGCCCTGGTCAGCGACCCGGACCAGCCGTCCGCCTGGCACGGCGCGAGCCCCCTGGAGCACTACCGTGCCCTGACCCCGGCGACGTGGCTGCTGCAGACGCTCGGCCTGTTCTTCTTCGCGGCCGGCTTCGCCGCCTCCCGCAGCCCGGGCCGACGCGTCGCGCGGCCGCGGCTGACCAGCCGGATCGGCCGTCTGGTCAAGCCGGTCACGATCCTCGCCGCGGTCTGGCTGGCCGCGCTCGGGCTGCTGGCCGCGGCCGGCGCTCCGGAGAGCACCCGTGACGCGGTGCGGTCGCTGGTCACGCACCCGATGTGGTTCCTGATCGTGTACGTCGTGTTGCTCGCCGCTGCTCGACCACTGCGGGCCGCCGTGATCCGTTTCGGTCTGCGGGCGTCGCTGGTGCCGGTGGTGCTGATCGCGCTCGCCGACGTGGTGCGCCACCTCGGCGTGGACTCACCGGTGCTGTTGCTGGCCGCCCCGGTCGGGTGGGCCGCCCCGTACATGTGGGGAATTGCCTTTTCCGAAGGGCTGCTGACGCGTCGCCATGGCCCGGTCCTGGCCGCCGCCGGGGTGGTCACCGGTCTCCTGCTGGTCGTCGGCGTGGGGTATCCGGCCAGCGCGGTCGGCGTCCCGGGCGACGGCTGGTCGAACCTCGACCCGCCCTCGCTGTTCGCCCTGGCCCTCGCGGCGGCCCAGCTCGGAGGCTTCCTGATGGTGCGTCCGCGCCTGGAGGTGTGGCTGCGACGGCCCGAACTGTGGCGGCCGGTGGTGACGCTGAACCGGTTCGCGATGACCCTGTTCTGCTGGCACCAGACCGCCCTGCTCCTGGTCTGTTTCGCGAGCCTGCCGACCGGTCCGCGGCCCGGCCTGCTCGACGCCCCGGAGGGGATGTGGCCGGTGCACAGGTTGTTCTGGCTGCCGGTATTCGCCCTGGTCCTGGCCGTGCTGTGCGCCATCTTCCAGCCCACCGGCTCGTCCGGGGCGACGAGCAACGAGCCGATCGGGGTGAGGGGCAGCGAGCCGGTCGAGCTGACGGACAGCGGGCCGATCGGGGTGAGGGGCAGCGGGCCGGTCGAGCTGACGGGCAATGAGCCGGTCGCGCTGACGGGCGGCGGGCCGGGTGGGGAGACGGACGGGCCGGCCGGGGTGGAGACCCCGACCGGCCCGGTTCGAACAGGAGGGATCAGTGCATGATCACCGGAGCGGCGGCCTGCTCGCCGTCGGCCAGGTGGACTTCCTCGCGCTTGCGGGGCAGGAACAGCGCCGCGATCACGGTGACGCCGACCAGGGCGACGGCGACCCAGTAGGTGTGGGCGAACGCGTGCGCGGCCTGGGCCAGGCCTTCCTTGACGCCGGCCGGGCCGCCGATCTGCTCGGCGATCCGCGGGTCACGCTGGGCGAGGATCGCCGGGTAGGCCAGCTTGGCGTCCTTCAGGCCGCTGGTCAGGATCACCGACATGATCGCGACGCCGACCGAGCTGGCGATCTGCTGGGTGATGTTGAGCAGCGTGGACCCGCGGGCGACCTCGACCTGCCGCAGCGTCTTGAGCGCCGAGGTCATGATCGGCATCATCGTGCCGCCCATGCCGAGGCCCATGACGAACAGGGTGACGATCAGGTACGTGTACGAGGTCGTCGAGGTGATCTGGGTCAGGCTGATCATGCCGGCCAGGATGAACACCAGGCCGAACGGCACGATCCGGCCGACCGGCAGCTTGTCCGAGAGCGCGCCGGCGATCGGCATGGTCAGCATCGCGCCGAGACCCTGCGGGGCCACCAGCAGACCGGCGTGCAGCACCGACTCGCCGCGGATCTGCTGGAAGTAGGTCGGGACGAGCAGCAGGCCACCGAAGAACGCGACCGCGAACAGGAACATCGTGATGATGCTGACCGCGAGGTTGCGGTTGCGGAACAGCCGCAGGTCGAGCAGCGGGTGCTTCGGCTTGAACGAGTACAGGACGAACGCGGCCACCAGGACCAGGCCGATGATCCCGGGGATGAGCACCCGGCCCGACGAGATGGTGCCCTCGGCCGGGATCGACGAGATGCCGTAGAGGAACAGCGCCAGACCGGGCGACATCATCAGCATGCCGACGAAGTCGAACGTCTCGGACGGGTGCGGCGCGTCCTTGGGCAGCACCACGAACGCGTAGACCAGCGCGATCAGGCCGATCGGCAGGTTGATCAAGAAGATCCAGTGCCAGCTGGCGGCGTCGATCAGCCAGCCACCGAGGATCGGGCCGCCGATCGGGCCGAGCAGCATCGGCACGCCCAGGATGGCCATCAGCCGGCCCATCCGCTTCGGCCCGGCCGCCTTGGTCATGATCGTCATGCCCAGCGGCATCAGCATGCCGCCGCCCAGACCCTGCAGCACCCGGAACGCGATGAGCATGTTGATGCTGCTGGCCATGGCACACAGCACCGAGCCGATGGTGAACAGCGCGATGGCGGTCATGTAGAGCCGCTTGGTGCCGAACCGGTCGGCGGCCCAGCCGGTCAGCGGGATGACCGTGGCCAGCGCCAGCGTGTAGGCGGTGACGGTCCACGCGACGGTGGAGTAGGGGAGCGGGTTCCCCTCCGTACCGAAAATGGTCTGGAACGTCGGCAGTGCGACGTTGACGACCGTGATGTCGAGGATCGACATGATGGCGCCGAGAACGACCACCCCGGCGATCTTCAATATGTCCCCGGTGATCCGCTCGTCGTTCGCCGCGGCGGGTGAGGCAACCTCAGTCATGAAATCCTCTTCGGGCAGTTGCGCCGTGTTGTGTGCGTCAGGCGAGACGCTGCCACCGGCCGCTGGCACGGAACGCACATGACGCTGGTACGGGACGGTCGGCAGCCCCCGGCTCGAACCTAGTCCTGTCGCCCGTCGATGGTGGTACCGATCGGGGTACGTGTCGCTTGATGTACACCACAGATACGTGTGGGTGTGTCATTTCCGTACGAAAATCGCCCGAAGTTGAGGAATTCAGCCGGTCACTCGGTTGAACTTCTCGGACTCGCCGATGGCCCGCTTGTCGTTGATCAGCGGTCGAGCGCCGTCGCGCGCGGCCGAGACGTATTTCCCGTTGGCCCGCGCCAGCAGGCTGACCGTGCCGTCGGCGTTCTCGACCAGGTGGAACGTCTCGGTGCGGCCGATCCGGTCGCGGCTGGCGATGAGCGGCTCGGTGCCGTCAGCAGTGGCGGTCACGTACTTGTCGTTGATCTCGGCGCGCAGCGCGATGTCGCCGTTGCCCAGGTCGATCTCGTCCCAGGTCTCCCAGGCGCCGGCGACCTCCGGGAACGCGATGAGCGGGGAGGTGCCCTCGTCGTCGGCGGTCACCCAGCGGTCGTTGACCAGCGATTGAAGGTAGACGACGGTGAACGTGCGGGTGCCGGCCGTGGTGGCCGGGGCCGCGGCCGGAGTGGATCGTTTCACCGAGGTCACGGACGGCGCCGGTTTGGGCGACGAGGTCGCGGCGACCGCACTGTCCCCGCCCTCCGAGGCCGGGTCGATGCTGGTCAGGGCGACGGCGGCGGCCACCAGGAGCACGGCCACCACGGCGACGCCGGCGAGCACACGGCCGCGCCGGGGCCGGGCCTCGTGCGACGCGGGCACCGCGGCCACCTCGCCGGTCGCGATCCGCAGCAGATGCTCGGCCGAGTCCGCGTCGATACGCTGCCGGGGATCGCGGCGCAGCAGGCCGTCGAGGGCGTCCCGCAGCACCCCGGCCCGCTTCGGCGGACGCGGCGGCTCGGTCGCCAGCGCGGCCAGCGTGGCCGCCGGGGTCGACCGCGAATACGGCGGCTGGCCCTCGACCGCCGTGTACAGCGTGGCGCCCAGCGACCAGAGGTCCGACGCCGAGGTGGCCGCACCGTCGAGCGCCAGCTCCGGGGCCAGATAGGACGGCGAGCCGAGCACCACCCCGGTCGCGGTCAGCCCGGACTCGCCGGCGATCGAGACCAGCCCGAAATCGGTCAGGATGGTGCGCCCGTCGTAGCCCAGCAGCACGTTGGCCGGCTTCACGTCCCGGTGCAGCAGGCCCTCGCGGTGCGCCGCCCGCAGCGCCGACAACAGATCCAGGCCGATCCGGGCGACCTGCTCGGGAGGCATCGGTCCGTCGGCCCGGATCGCGTCGAACAGCGACCGCGACGGCACCAGCTCCATCACGATGCAGGGCAGACCATCATCGGGTACGACGTCGATCACCCGGACCACGTTCGGATGCGCGAGCCGGGCCGTGGCCCGGGCCTCGCGCAGCGTCCGCTCGCACAGCGCGTCCATGTCCTCGGCGCTGATCCCGCGTGGGGCGAGGATCTCCTTGACCGCGACGTCACGGTCGAGCAGCTCGTCCCGGGCGGCCCAGACCCGGCCCATCCCGCCCGAGCCGAGCAGCCGCACGAGCCGGTATCGCCCGGCAATCAGTCGTGAGGTTCGATCCGCCACGGCCGAGACTGTATACGAGCTTTGCACTCATTCACGGAACGTGTCGCGAAGCTGATCAATGGCCGAACCGGTCGGAGTCCTCGACGACGGATTCGCCCTGGTCGAGAGCGGACAGTGCGGTCATCTGCTCGTCGCTGAGCGTGAAGCCGAACACGTCCAGGTTCTCCCGCAGGCGTCCCGGGTCGGCCGACTTCGGGATCGGGACCAGGCCCAGCTGGACGTGCCAGCGCAGCACCACCTGGGCCGGCGTGCGGCCGGTGGCGTCGGCGATCTCGGAGACCAGCGGCAGGTCCAGGACACGGACACCCTGGCCGCCGATCGGGGACCAGCTCTCGGTGACGATGCCGTGCCGGGCGTGGAACTCGCGGGACGCGTCGCGGGTGGCGGCCGGGCTGAGCTGGATCTGGTTGACGTCCGGCGCGACACCGGTCGCCTTGATGATCCGCTCCAGGTGGGCCGGCTTGAAATTGCTCGTGCCGATCGCCCGCACCAGGCCGGACTCCAGCAGCTGGACCAGGCCCTCCCACGCCTCGACATACCGGTCGTGACCCGGGTTGGGCCAGTGGATCAGCAGCAGATCCAGGTAGTCCAGACCCAGCGTGTCCAGGCTGCGCCGGGCCGCCTCGGCGACCAGGTCACGGCCGTGCCACTCCCGGTTGAACTTGGTGGTCACGAAGTAGTCGGCGCGGTCCAGGCCGGCCGCCTTGAGACCCAGGCCGACGCCACGCTCGTTCCGGTACGCCTGCGCGGTGTCGATCAACCGGTACCCGGCCGCGAGCGCGTCGGCGACGACCCGTTCGGCCTCGGCGTCGTCCAACGGCCACGTGCCGGCGCCGATCCTCGGCATCTCGGCCCCGTGCAGAAGACGGACGGTGTTCATAGTGGTCTCCCTGATCATTCGTCACCGTAGGATCTCACCGTGCTTGCCTGGCTGCGACGCCGTGACCCCGGCCTGATCACCGTACGCCGTGCCGCCCGTGTCACGGTCGTGGCCTGCGTCGGCTTCTACCTGACCCGCTACGTGCTCGGCAATCCCGGGATGGCGCCGTACGCGCTGTTCACCGTGATCGCCCTGGGCCTGCTCTCACAGATCTCCGGCAGCCCGGGCCAGCGGGCCCGGACCCTGCTCGGCGTGCTGCCGGTCGGCTGGCTGCTGGTCACCCTGGGCACACTGCTCTCGTTCAACACGTGGGCGGCCGCGGCCGGGATGTTCGTGCTCGGCTTCCTGGTCAGCTTCGCCGGCGTCGGCGGGCCGCGGCTCGTCGGCCTGGCCGCCGGTGGGCAGCTGCTCTACATCCTGCCGTGCTTCCCTCCGTACGATCCGGGGGGTCTGGGGTGGCGTCTGGCCGGTGTCACCCTGGCCGTGCTGCTGCTGGCCGGCGCCGAACTGGTGCTGTGGCCGGACGCGCCGCCGGTGCGGTATCGGACCCGGCTGGCCGCCGCCATCTCGGGACTGTCGGCGTGCCTGACCGCGGTCGCCGACAGCTGGTCGGGCGACGACCCGGCCGGGCGCGAGCGGCTGGCCGCACTGCTGCCGGAGGCGACCGCGGCGGCCGACGCGCTGCGCCCGTCCCAGCTCCCGCCGACCCAGCGCCCGGCGTCGGCCGGGAAACGCGACCGGGCGCTGAGCTCGACCGCGGCCACCGTGCGGCTGCTGCTCGGACGGGTCGCCGACCTGAACGCCGAGGACGAGCACGTCGCGGTCGCCGTGCCGGCCGCGGCCGCGCTGGTCCGGGAGGCCGCCGGGTGCGCCGAGGCGGCCGCCGCCTGGCTGCGCGGCGAAGGACCGGTGCCGGACACCAAGACCATGTCCGGGGCGCTGCAGACGTTCCGGATGCGCCGCCTCAACACCGACCCGGAAGGCCTGCCGCCGGAACGTCTGCGCCTCGGCTCGCTCGCGCTCAGCCTCGGCGAATGGGTGCTCAGCATGGTCACCGCGATCCGGATCGCGGCCGGCGCCCCGATCCATCCGGACAGCACACCGTCCGAGGCAAGACCAGGACCTTTCTGGTACGCGTACGAGAGCACCGGCCGACTGTGGTGGCACCGCCTGCGGGAGAACCTCACCCCGCGCTCGGTCCACTTCCAGGGCGCTCTGCGCCTGGCCGCCGCCCTGGCCACGGCCCGGCTGCTCAGCGGCATCCTCGACGTGTCACACGGCTTCTGGGTGCTGCTGACCATCCTCACGGTGCTGCGCACGTCGGCCGCGGCCACCCGGTCCACCCTGCGCCCGGCCCTGGTCGGGACCGTGATCGGCTCGATCGTGGCCGCCGGTCTGCTGTTCATCCCGGTCGATCCGCTGTGGTACGCGGTGCTGCTGCCCGTGCTGATGCTCGTCGGTTTCGCCGCCGGCCCGCTGCTCGGGCTGGGCTGGTCGCAGGGCTTCCTGTCGGTGACCATCGCGCTGATCTTCGCCCAGGTCTCCCCGGTCGACTGGCGGCTGGCCGAGACCCGGATCCTCGACGTCGCGTTCGGCGCGGTCATCGGCGTGGTGATCGGCCTGTTCGCGTGGCCGCGAGGCGCGTCCGGCGAACTGCACCGGGCCACCGGGATCTTCCTGGCCGACGCCGCCCGCGTGGTCCGCGACACCGTCGACGTACTCGCCCACGGCAAGCATCCGGGGCCGGCCCTGCCCCGGGCCCGGTCCGACGGGATGCTCGCCGAGGCGTCGTACGCGCTGTTCCAGAGCGAACCGGCCCACCCGGTCGGCGTCGACTGGCAGGCCACCCTGGTCGCCGGCCACCACGCCGTCCGCGGCGCCGAAGCACTGATCAAGTCGTGCCCGAGCGGCGGCCTGCTGCCGTGCGTGACCGAACTGACGGTGAGCACGTCCGACGTGGCCGGCCGCTACGAGCACGCCGCTCTGGCCTTGCTGCTGCGCGACCCGGCCGCCGCGGCCGCCGCCACCGACGGCCCACCCAGCCTGTCCTGGCCCGACAACCTGGGCCGCGACCTCTACCACCTGGCCGACCTGCGCGTCTGGCTCGACGGCCTCCGCGACGACCTGACCCGCCTGCACGCGTCCGCGTAGGAGCGGGCCCCCGATCATCTCGGACCGCCGGCTCACGGCCGCGGCCCCGCAGCACCGGCAGATCGGTCCTCGGCAAGCTGTCGCAGCGCGACCGGGCCGCGGCGATCGTACGGGCGCGCGAGGCCCGCCTCGGCCGGACCTTCAAAGAGGGCCAGGAAGTCCTCGGCGCCACCGGAGGCCCGGTCATCCGGGTCAGCCCCGCGTTGACAACGGCCGGCTGATCTCAGGCCGCTCACGGTGCTGTCCTCGACCGACGCCCTGGCGTTCATGGCCGCCGGTACCTAGTGTCCGTGTCGTGCACCTCGTTGATGCCGCTCTCTGGGGTCTTCTCGGCGGTCTCGCGGTCGAGGGGCTGCAATTCATCGCGGACGGCCGCAAAGTCGGCGCCTGGCCGTGGTCGGCTCAGGACGGTCCGGCTCGCTCGTTCTATCTGGCCGCCATCGTGGTGCGGTTCTCGGTCGGCGGAATCCTGGCCGGCGCACTGGGCGCCAGCGGCCAGATCGACACCCCCATCGCCGCATTGATCGCCGGCATCTCGGCCCCGCTGACGATCGAGCGGGTGGCGGCTCAAGGCGTGACACTCGCGACGGCGAACCAGGGAGCCCGGCAGGCACCCGCCGAACCGGCCATCGAGATCCCGAACCAGTCCGTCGCCGGCGGTACCGATGCCGAGTGAGAGTGGCACCTTCATCACGTTCCTTCGCGCGCTCGGCCGGGTCGAGGCGTCGAGGGGGCGGAAACGCGAGTCGACGCACGTACGCATCAGTAGGAACGTTCTGTGGGTCGGCTCGGAGGCCTACCTCTTGTCCAATGTGGCCGCGGTTCGATCGGTCGAGGTCAAACCGAACCGGGGGCGGCTGGTTCGCCACTACGCAAGGCAAGGGGCGACTCTGGTGCTGATCGCCGGGATCGTCATGGCGCTCTTCAGCTCCGCGCGCATCGCCGGCGCGATCGTGATCGTCGGCGTTGTCGTGGTCAACGCCGTGCGGCTGGCCCGCAGCCTGCTTCTTCCCGCCCTCTACATCTTGACGCTGATGATCGATGGGTCGTCCCGTGCCGTCATGGCCAGCGCCGACCGGGATCGGATTCATGATCTGACCCTCCGGATCGTTGACGCGATCGAGAATCCGGAAACGGAATACGACACCCACATCGATACGGTCGCCGTCGTCTCCGGAGTCGGTGGGGACAAGGTGATGGGCGACAAGTTCGTCGTCGACGGCCTGGGATGAACAACCGGTTCGGGAACCCCTCGGCGTTCCAGTAGGACTTGAGCTGCTGACGGCGGCTGGGTCCAGTCGGTGGGCGCCAGGACTACGGCAAGGATCAGCGTCGACAAGAGCAGCGCTCACGCGCGGTGAATGATCCGATCTAGGTATGCCTAGACCGCTCCGGTGAGCCGTCTAAACCGTGCTGAGCAGCGAAGATACGCAGGCGCTGCCGATGTGTGGAACACCCTGCCGGACGACGATTAATGCATCGACGAACCACAGGGAGCAAGTCATGTTGATGCATTCGGAACTGATGATGGGTCTGGTCGCGGACCGGCAGCGGGAGCTGATCGCCGAGGCGGACAAGGAGCGGCTGCTGGCCGGGGCGCGCAAGGAGCGTCGGGCGCGGCGGGCCGGAAAGAGCAGGGCGGTTCGCGGGCAGCCTCGAGCGGCGGTTCAGAACTCCTGAACCGGGTCGGCGGGAGTCGACAGGTGCACGGTCACCGCGGCGGCGTGCGGGGCGAGCAGGTCCCGCACGTCCTGCACGGCCGCGGTGACCAGGGTGGACTCGCGTAGCGGCAATAACGCCCGGCGGTCCGTAGGTACGGATCATCGACATGGAGGTCAGCATCCATACACAGCCCGGCCCCGTCACCGATCCTCAGTTCCGCCTTTCCCTGCCCGCAGCCGCAACCGAACCCGCCGCCAGACCCGCACCCCGCCCCGAACCGCCCGCCGAAGCACACCCCGCAACCGCCGCCACACCGTACGCGGCAGGAATGCCCACGCGGCCTCTCCCGCCGACACCCCGAACGCGATCCCCGTCCCCAACCAGCGCACCGCGGCGTCGCCCCCAGCGGCTGACGGCGGCGGTGCGATCACCAGCGCCGTAGCCGCGGTGAACAGCACGATCCCCAGGTTGTAAGCGATCCGGCCGCGACGCGCCCACTGCTGCCACAGCGCAAAGTCCGCCCGCTGTTCTTCCTGCAGCCGCTCGGCTCGACCCGGGACGGTCCGGTCCTCCTCGGTCCACCAGTCCGCGAGGTCGGCCGGTGAGTACAAATATTGCCGGGCATTGAATCCACACTGTACCGCCATGATTAGGGAGAGCCCCGCACAGAGCGAGAGCAGCATCGCCTGACTGGGCCAGCGGAACTTGTCCGCGTCGGCACCCACCACACCCAGAAACGCGATCGAGAATCCGGCCAGCAGCGGCGCCGCCACACCGGTCGCCGTCTCGACCGCCGGGCCATAACCCAGCGGTGCGGGCTTGCGCCATCCCGGTCGCCGGAACCCCGCCGTCTCCGGCTCTTCCGACTCGTTGCTAGGCATGGATACCCTCACTATCACCGGAACGTGGTCGTTCCATTCTCTACAGTGATGACAACCGGAAGTGAAACCACCGGCACGGACAAATCCGAGGTGACTTATGGGCCGCTTCTCCGACTGGCTCGGCGACGAGATCGTCCCCGACTTCGGCGATGGTCACAGCGCCATGGACGTCGAGGCCGACGCCTGCCCCGACTGCGACGGCACCAACCGACACGACCGCGGCTGCCCCAGTAACAACCTGCCCATCGCCGAAGCCTCCGCCCGGCGAAAGAAGTCCTGGCTCGACGACCTCCTCGACTGACCTCGATCCGTCAGAGGGTTTTCTTCGCTGCCTGACCGTTTCGACTTGCCCGTCTTGTCCATCCGGTTCGGGGAGATTCGGGTGAATAAGTCCGCAGCGAGCGGTGGCAGGGTCATGCCGATTTGACGGTGGTCGATTATGCCGATGATCGAACGCATGGCCGGGCAGACTTTGCCCATGCTGAAGCGTTGGGGCAGCGGCGATCGAGCGGCGACGCCTGATGCGTGGCCGACCCGACTTCGAGATGTACTTCTCTAGGAGTGCGGTCGCCGCGAGCCTGTGGGATTACGGTGAGGACGACCTGGCCGACCGCGCGCTCCGGATGACCGATGCCGACCTGCGCCACGTCCAGGCCATTGCGGCGAACTACGAGAACCCGGCCTATGCGTTGCCGATGACGGGTCAGCGGGTCACGCACCACCACGTGACCGCCTTCGCGGCGATCACGTATTTCGAGGGGGCGGTCCGGCCGCTGAGCCGGACTCGACGGAGGCCGCAGAACCGGCGGCCCGGACGGTTCACGCCGTTGCCTCCGGATCCTGCCACCGGGCTGTAATCGGTTCGTGTCCCGATCGCCACCCGTCGCGGGTGTCGCTGGTTGTGGTTCAGGAAGCGGACGCCGTGGTGAGCGCCGCGCCGCGTGAGTTCAGGACTGTCAGTAGCCGGGACTGCTCGGCCGCGGTCAGGTCGGCCGTGGGGATGCTGGTCATCCAGCGTTTGCCGCTGGCGAGCCGACCGTGCGAGAGCAGGATCTGGCCGCGCGCCCGGTGCACCGCTTTGATCTCCGGCCAGGCCAGCGTCCGTGTCGAGAAGCCGTGGGTGGTGTGCACACCCACGGCGTCGATCCGGTAGCCGACCGGCCGGCCGATTTTGTCGGCGTCTCGCTTCACGACCTGTTGAGGCACGGTGATCAGGAGGAACAGGGGAGCGACGAGGCCGGCGACGGCGGTGGAGAACGCCCCGCTGCCCGGGTCGCCGAACCGGTACAGCAGCGCGGCTGCGGCCAGCAGGACGCCTCCGGCGGCGGCGACGATCGGCAGCAGGGCGCGCCGCAGCAGCGCCTTCATCAGCTTCGGGTCCATCCGGGACTGAAAGGTCAGGTCCCCCGTGTCTTCCATGCCCGCATCATAGAGATGATCTTGGTGGTCTCCTCTGCTGGCTCACCCCTTGACGGCGCCGGTGAGGCCGCCGACGATGCGGCGTTCGAAGAGGCTGAAGAAGACCAGCGCCGGGATCATCGACAGTGACGTGAAGGCGAGGACCTTGGCCGTGTCGACCGAGTACACCGAGGCGAACGCCTGCACGCCCAGGGGCAGGGTGAACGTGTCCGGGTCGTTGAGGATGAACAGCGGGAGCAGGTAACTGTTCCAGCTGCCGATGAACGCGAGGATCCCGGTGGTGATCAGGCCGGGCACCGACAGCGGCAGCACGATCCGCCAGAAGAAGCCGAGGCGGCTGCACCGGTCGATGGCCGCGGCCTCCTCGATCTCCTTGGGGATGGCCCGCAGGAACGGCACCAGAATGATGATCGTGGTGGGTAGTCCGAAGGCGATCTGCGGGAGGATGACCCCGGGCAGGGTGTTCACGATCCCCAGGTTCTTCACCAGGATGTACAGGGGGGTGATGGCCACGGTGGCCGGGAACATCAGTCCGGCGGCGAACAGCGCGTACATCGCCCCGCGGCCCCGGAAGCGGTATCGGGCCAGCACGTAGCTGGCCATCACACCGAGCAGGACGACCCCGATGGTCGTTGCGACCGCCACGATCGTGGAGTTGCCGACCTGCCGCCAGAAGGTGCTGCTGGTCAGCACGTCGGTGTAGTTGGCGGCGACCCACGGGTGGGGCAGCCCGGCCGGGTCGACGGTGATCTGCGAGTTGGTCCGGAACCCGCCGATGATGATGTAGATGACCGGTCCGAGCATGAGACCGACCAGCAGCAGGGCACCGAGGTAGACGATCGGGTTGCCCCAGCTGCTGTCCGGCTTCGGCCGGGGCCGGGGCCGGGACTGGGCGATGACGGCCATGGGCTAGCGACCTCCGGTGAGCGCGCCCTCGGTGTCGCGGCGCAGAACGAAACGCTGATACAGCAGCGCGATGACCATGGAGATGATGAAGAGGACGACCGCCACGGCGTTGCCGTAGCCGTAGTTGCCGGCATTACGGCCCTCGTTGACCATGTACGTGACCATCGTCGAGGTGCCCGCGGTCGACGAGACGTACTGGCCCCAGATGATGTAGACCAGGTCGAACAGCTGCAGCGCGCCGATGATCGACAGGAACGCCCAGATCCGGATGGTCGGTCCGAGCAGCGGCAGGATGATCCGCCGCTGGGTCTGCCAGTAGGACGCGCCGTCGACCGCGGCGGCCTCGGACAGCTCCTCCGGGATGTTCTGCATGCCGGCCAGGAACAGGATCACCGCGAACCCGACGTACTTCCAGGTCAGAATCAACATCAGGGTCCAGATGGCCAGTTTTGGATTCGCGAGCCAGTCCTCGCTCAACCAACCAAGACCGATCGATTTCAGTACGCCGTTGACCGCCCCGTTGGTCTGTAGCAACAGCGCCCAGGCGGTTCCGACGATGACCTCGGCGATCACGTACGGGACGAAGATCAGCACCCGGATCACCGACCGGCCCCGCATCCGGCGGTTGAGCAGCAGCGCGAGACCGATCGCGATCGGGCCCTGGAAGACCAGCGAGAGCACGACGATCAGTCCGTTGTGCCACAGCGCGTCGCGGAAGGCCTGGTCCTGCAGGATGGTGACGTAGTTGTCGAGCCCGACGAAGTTGGTCGGCGGCCCGTAGCCCTTCCACTTGTAGAAGCCGTAGTACGCGGCCAGCAGGACCGGGAAGATCACGAAGGCGAGGAACATCAGGATCGCCGGGCCGGCCAGCAGCGCGATCTCCGCGCGCTGGGCCCATCCGATGCCGCGCCGGCGCGGACCTGGTCGGCGACCATGGAGGCCACGCTCAGCCCTTCTTGGCCGCGTCGTTGACGGCCTTGATGATCCCGGCGACGTCGCCCTTGCCCGCGAGAAGGTTCACGACGCCGACGTTCAGCGCGTTACCGACGTTCTGCCCGTACACGGTGTCCAGCCACTGCGACACGTACGGCGCCTTGTTGTAGGCGTCGAGGACCGCCTTGAGGTAGTCCTCGGTGATGACGCCCTGGGCCTGCTTGTTGACCGGCAGGGAGTTGAAGGCCTTGTAGTACGCCTCCTGGACGTCCTTGGTGACGATGTAGTTGAGGAAGTCGACGCACTCCTTCGGGGCCTTGGCCGAGCAGGAGTAGCCGTCGGCGCCGCCCATGATCGCGGCCGGGTCGCCCTGGCCGCCGGGGACGGCCGGGAACGGGAAGTAGCCGAGGTCGGGCAGCGGCTTGGAGTCCTTGGTCAGCGACGCGATCACACCCGGGTCCCAGGCGCCCATCAGTTCCATGCTGGCCTTGTGGTTGGCGACCAGGCCGGCCGAGCTGCCCGCGCCCTGCTGCGCCGAGGTGGTCAGGAAGCCCTCGTTGAACGGCTTGGTGTCGGCAAACGCCTTGAGGTCCTCACCGGCCTTGGTCCAGCACGCGTCGTCGAAGGTCTTGCTCTTGGCGGTGGCCTCCAGGGTGGCCTGGCTGCAGGCGCGCAGCGCGAAGAAGTAGTACCAGTGGGCGGCCGGCCAGGCGTCCTTGCCGCCGAGCGCGATCGGCGTGCCACCGGCCTTGAGCTTGGTCACCGCGGCGTTGAACTCCTCCAGCGTGGCCGGCGGGGTCGTGACGCCGGCCTTCTGGAACAGGTCCTTGCTGTACCAGAGGCCGCCGGGAAGGATCGAGACCGGAACCGCGTACGCCTTGCCGTCGATCTGCGCGGTCTTGAGCGCGGCGTCGCCGACGGCCTGCTTGGTCTCGGCACTGATCCCGTCGGTGACGTCCTTGAGCTGGCCGGCCTCGACCATGGCGGCCAGCTTGCCGCCGCCGCGCTGCAGGAAGATGTCCGGCGCGGAACCGGAGTTCAGCGCGGTCTGCAGTTTGCCGTCCAGGTCCTCGTTCTGGATCGACTGGACCTTGATGGTCACGTTCGGGTGGGCGGTGTGGAAGTCGGCAGCCGTCTTGTCCCAGAACGCCTTGCCCGGGCCGGTCGTCGAGTTCTGCCACAGCTGCATCGTGACGTTGCCGCCCGAGTCGGTGCCGTTGTCGTCGCCGCCCCCGCAGGCGGCCATGCCGACGGCGCTCAGCGCCAGCACGGTGGCCACGGCGAGAGTCCTCTTCAGTGCCATAAAAAGCCGACCTTTCGGGTTCGAAAGTTTCGGAATGTTTCCGGAAGATGGCGCTCAAACTATGAAGCAGGTCATAGGGATGTCAAGCTATTGCTCAGGAGGAAACGCATAGCTTGATGTAACTGATGCATTACGAGAAGTGATCGACATGGCGCGTCAGGCGCTCATGCAGTAGGAAGATCACTCAGGAGGCGAGTGAGACTCGTCTCTCGCTCTCGTGGCGATGCCGCGCGGACTTCCTTTGCAAGTTACGAGATTTTTGCCGAAACTATCGGGGGACCTCGACGTGACAACAGCCGGCCTCAGCCATCGCATCGGGGAAGTAGTGGTCACCGTGCTCGACGGCGACGGACGCCCGCTGAGTCACCGCGAGATCGTCGTCGAGCAGCGGACCCACGCGTTCGCGTTCGGCAACATCGGCTTCGACCTCGTCGACCTGGCCAACCAGGACCCCGACCCGCTGCCCAGCGCGTACGCCGCCCGCGACCGGGCCGTGCGACTGGCCGGCCAATGGTTCGAGGTCTTCAACACCGCGACGCTGCCGTTCTACTGGAGCGACTTCGAACCCGAACCCGGCCGGCCCGCCACCGAACGGCTGCATCGGGCCGCGACCTGGTTCGCCGACCGGGGCTGCCGGGTCAAAGGCCATCCGCTGGTCTGGCACACCCTGGCCCCGGACTGGCTGCGCCCGAACCCGATCGACGAGATCGAGGCGACCGTCCGCGCGCGGATCCGGCGCGAGGTCACCGGCTTCCGGGACGTCATCCACGCCTGGGACGCCATCAACGAGGCGGTGATCATGCCGGTGTTCAGCAACGAGCCGAGCCCCAACGCGATCACCCGGCTGGCCGGGGAACGCGGCCCGGTCGCCATGGTGCGCCTCGCGTTCGAGGAAGCGCGCCGGGCCGACCCCACGGCAACACTGGTGCTCAACGACTTCGACATGTCCACGGCGTACGAAAAATTGATTGAAGATGTTCTTGAAGCCGGTGTCGAGATCGACGCCATCGGCCTGCAGAGCCACATGCACCAGGGCTATTGGGGCGAGGAACGCACCCGGGAGACGCTCGATCGGTTCGCCCGATTCGGGCTGCCGATCCACATGACCGAGACGACCCTGCTCTCCGGTGACCTGATGCCGGCCGAGATCGAAGACCTCAACGACTACCAGGTCCCGTCGTGGCCGACCACGCCGGAGGGCGAACAGCGGCAGGCCGACGAGATCGTGCGGCACTACCGGACGCTGCTCGCGCACCCGTCGGTGCAGGCCATCACCTACTGGGGCATCACCGACGAGGGTGCGTGGCTCGGCGCGCCGTGCGGACTCGTGCGGGCCGACGGCACCCCCAAACCGGCCTATCAGGCGCTGCGTGACCTGGTGAAAGGGGAATGGTGGCGGGCGCCCGCGAGCCTGCGGACCGACGAGGCCGGGCGGGTCGCGATCCAAGGCTGGCTCGGCGACTACCGGCTGCACGCCGCCGGCGACACGGCGACCCTGACCATCGCCGAGCCCGGCCCCGCGCAGGCGAGCGTGCGTCTGGGCTGAGGCGATGACGCCGGAGAAAGGGGCCGTTCCGTCGTCTCCAAAGCCGGACCGGCGGTTTCCTAAGTGAGGACAACAAGATCGAAGGCGGCTGCTGCTGCCAGGATAGAGGCTGCCCGGACGGTCCGGACCGCGGGTGAGCTGCTGGAGCGGCTGCGGTCGTGTTTCGTCCGGGCGCAGACCTGGCAAGACGCCGGCCGGTACGTATCGGCGCTGGTCAGCGAGATCCCGAAGCGCAACGGATGGACGATCGCTCAGCAGGCCGGGGACCGCACCCCGGATCGCACTCAGCGGTTGCTGAACCGGGCGGTGTGGGACGGTACGGCGGCGATGAGTCAGGTGCGCCGGTTCGACCGTGCTGGTCATGACCGCCCTGGCCATCTGCGCGATCGTCGCCGCCCACCTCAAAACCCGCACCGGCACCCAAGCCACGCCACCGGACACACCCGATCAGCGGCCACCGGCCGAGCCCGGCATGATCCCGCTGACCATCCCCGAAACCGCACACCTGCTCGCCACGACCTGGCACCAGCCCAAACCCGCCGACCACGACACCCACTGGCGCAACTGGCGCCGCCGCCACCAAGCCCGAGCACGCTGGTTTCACCAACGCACCCGACTCAACCGACAGTATCGTCCCGGCCGGGCTCCGTAGCGGCCGTAGGTACGGATCGGCATCAAGTCAGCGCTAACCATCAAAGATATGTGCTGCCGCGCCGCTTCGCGGCTTGCCACCGAATGGGGCGGGCGCGGTGGTGCCGAGGGTTGCCGGACGCCGGCACTGGCGGTCAGTGCTGCGGTGCGGGCGGTGCGCGAGCAGCGCGCAACCAAGATCGAAGAGTCCGAAATCAGTCCGCACGAGGGCCGTAAACGTAGCGGAACGCGGTCAGATCATGGCAAGCGTTTTCACAGCTCGGCTGGCGTTTGTGCCAGTAGATCGACTGCGGCTTTCGATCTCATAATCCCTCGGTTGGGCCGCGTCGCCACAACAGGCGCCAGTCATGTGAACGGGCCCGACTGGTCTCGGGCTAACCCTCCGGCTGCTTTGCCGCGCGTCCGAATCGTGTCGGGACTCGAAGCGGAGTTACTGCGGATCGGGGGTGCCGTTCTCCCAGACGCACGGGGACGTGCTGCCGAGCGAGATGTCAACGTGGTCGCTGCGGTCCCAGCTGTCGACGCTGATGCGGTAGCCGTCCGAGGTCTGCACGGTGAAGCGCGGCTCGGCTCCGTTGCGGTCATCGGTGTGCGTGGTGTAGCCCTTCTGCTGCCAGAACGTGACGAGCGTGGGGATGACGTTCTTCTGATCCCAGCTGCCAGCCGCAGGCGGGACGATGAAGTAGCGCTTCTCAGCGAAGATGCGCCCTGCGGGGCCACCGTCGGTGGGATCGTCACAGGGTGCGGCGTCGACGTTCTCGTTGATCTTCAGCGTGGCGCCGGCCGGTAGCTGAGTGAAGGACTCCTGGATGAGTTCCTCCACGCGCTGGACGGCCTGGTCCTTGGTCGCGGTCGGCTGCAATTCCTTGCCCTTTCCCTCGCAGGCGGTCATCGTCAGCGTCACGGCCATGGCTGCGAGTGCACAGCCGAGTCGTCGCCTTGCCATATCAGGGCTCCTTGTCACAGCTTGCCGGTGACGATGTACGAGATGTTCTTGCGGGCGATGTTGTTCTGCTCCCAGTAGGCGGAGTGAGTCGCGCCCTCATTGTCCGGATTCCCGGGGTCACTGGCGAACACGCGAGCACCGAAGTCCAGGTCGCTCGGATCGTTGCCGTGCGCAATGTCCAGGTCGGGAACCATCCGGATCATGTCGTACTGGGCCCGGGTCGCGTACACCTTGCCGGCGTCGATACCACTCAGGTCGGAGGCGTGGTTGACGTCGACGCCGGGGGAGCCGACGAAGACCACGGCATCGGCGGCGAAGTCTTTTGCCATGGTTGCATGACCGATGACAGTCGAGCCGTAGCTGTGGCCGAGCACCGTGTTGCGGGACGGGTCGGCGCCGTCGTGAGTGGCTCGTAGCCCGTCCTGGAAACGGTCGAGCGTGGGGCCGCCGTCTTCGGCGTAGTGCGAGGCGGCTGCGTTCGGGATCGCGTCGGGGGCGTCGTAGTCGAACCAGTAGATCGAGGCTGTGGTGGCTTTGGGATCCGCGGCGGCGGCGTCGCTGGCCATGATGTCGGCGCGCTGTATTCCGCCCCGGACCTTGGAGAGATCCTCGCCGGTCCCGGGGACGTAGGTGAGGACGTTATCGGCGGTATCCGGGTCACCGACGGAGACGATCGCCCGGCCGTCATCGGCGCTGGACAGGCCGATGAGGTACGCCTGCGGAAGTTCGGAGTTCGCCAGCCGGGCAGCGATGGCGTCCAGCCCCCTGACCTTTCCCGCGACCTGGGTGCGTTCGTCACCGAGCTGTTGCAGCTCGGCCAGCGCTGCGCCCAGAGGGTTGCCTGCGGTGGGATATGCCTCGTAGATGCGGTGCTGGTCCAGCAAGGTGTTCAGATATCTGGTCCGGTCATCGATGTCGGTGAGGCGTTGCTTCAGGTTGCCGGAGTCGCGCGCCAGGATCGACCGGTTCGCCACGTCACGGTCGCTGACCGGAATGCCGTCCATCCGGCCCACCAGGTCGGGGAACTCCAAGATCGCTTGTTCCTGCTGCTGTGGGGTCAGCGACTCCCACCACGCCTGGACCTCGACCGGTGATCGTCCCGCCTGCGCTTCGAGGTCTGCTCGGGAGATTCCCGCCAGCTCTGAGGTTCCGAAGCCGGACGCAGGCGAGGGCGTGTTGACCTGGATCGCGTTCGCGGTCGAGTCGTCGAGCGCGCGTGCCCGCTCGACCACGGCACGCAGGTCGTTGAGCAGCGTGCCGGTCTCCTGCGCGGTGTGCGCCAAGTTACCGGCCGAGTAGGCCGAAGCGGGAGCGGTAATGGTCATTGCCTCGGTATCGACTGTGTAACCAGCCTGGCGGGCCGATCCCATGATCTGTTCCGCCTGCTGTTGCAGCGCTTGCATGCCGTAGGCGTGCTGTTCCAGGGCGTCGTGGATTCGTTTCGCGGGGTTGTAGGTGTTGCTGACCTCGGCGCGCAGATCGCTGGCTGTCTCCGCGGCGGCAGCCGACCCGGCGCCGCTCGGCCATGCGTATGGGAAGTCCCGGACTCCCCTGATCAACTGTTCGGCGGCGTCGTCGATACGTTGAGCGAGCCAGTGCCATTGATCCGCCGCGGTATGCCACGGCCTGATTTCCGTGGCGAGAAGCGCCCGTAGGGTCATCTCGCTCATCGGGGGACCTGCGAAAGCTGTTCCGCGGACGCCTGGTCTTCCGATTGATAGTCCCGGGCAGCATTGGTCAGCCCGGTGCCGAAGGTGGCTACGTCCCCGGCCAGCCGCCGCAGATCGTCGAGCCAGGCCTTCGCCGCGACCTGGGTGGCCTTGGCCGCCGTAGAGCCGAATTGAATGGGTACGGCGAGCCGGGATTCCGCTGCTGTTGTGGCGTTGCGCAGTGCCGTCGCCACGGCACCGGCCTTCACCCCGATGCCGCGCAGGGCATCGACGTCCACTGTGAGCGAAGCGGTCTGCACCAGCGTCTCCCTCCCCCGAACGAACTCCGCACTCGATAGGAGTTACACCACCATGGATGCCCTGGTTCACGGGACGGCCGAGGTAGAGGTTCATTCACGGACGTTGACCATCCGGGGGCTTCGACGAGGTGCCCACCGGCAAGATCCAGCTGGTGTGCAGAGGAGATGCAACGGGTTTGCTGAGCAGGCCGCGCGCTACGCATGTTTGCTGAGGTTAAACGCCCGCTGTGTCCCTCGACCAGGGCGGTTGCGTAGTCGGTTGAGGGCCGCTTGAGCTGGGGTCTTAGGCGGGATTCGACGGGATGCCGGGGTCCATGTAGGACGGGTGCGGCCTGCTGGTGATCATGAGTTTGCGAAGACCATGAGCCAGAACAGGGCGATTCTCGCCCGATCCGGAAGGCGGAGCCTTCTGTGCCTACAGCGACCGCGCCGTACTCGAAGACCTGACCGCTCGACTGCGCAAAGTCGGAACCGAAGAGAGCAGACTGCGGCAACTCGTTGATCTGGCCGCCGCCACCGGGTTCGAGTTCGACGACTGACTTCCTCTCCACATTTCTTGTGCCGGAACAGACTTCGAGCGCCGGGGGTCAGCCGGTTTCAGCACCACCGGTCGTCGGGTCAGGTTTGTGTCGCTGAGTTTCAGCGCCACTCGTGCGGACCGCTCCGCAGTTGTCGAGGCGAGCGCCTTGCTGATGCGCGAGGAGCGGGAGAAGCCGGAACCGCTGCGGCTTTCGGGACCCGCGGCGCGGTGACGGGGTGGTGACGGGGGAGTTGGGAGGCTGGGCGGCGGAGGTGAGCGATGAGCCCGGCCTTCTCGGCCGCCGTCAAGCGGCCCGCCGCCCAGGCGCCGGAGCGTGCGGAGAAGCCGGCCGCGAACCGGGCCGCCCCTTGGCCCGCGTGGATCCAGCGTTGCGGGATCGGCTCGTCGTGCGGCTGCTCGCCGCAGGCCAAGGAGGCCGGCCTGGAGCAGGATCTTCAGCGCCTGCACGTGCAACGTCATGCGGTCGCCGTCGGACCCCTTCATGATCCGTACGAGCGGCAGGCCGCCGACGTGGCGTCGTCGCTGGGTGGCGGCCCGCCGCCTCCGATCCGGCGTCTGCCTGCGGCCGCTGTCGAGCCGGTCGGGGATCCCGCGCTGCACCAGCTGATCTCGTCGCCGTCGGCCGGGCGGCCGGTGGCCGGGCACGTGCGTTCCGCGGTCGAGCCCCGGTTGGGGACGGATCTTTCCCACGTACGGGTGCACTCCGACGCCGCGAGTCACAGCGCGGCCCGGTCGATCGGGGCCAAGGCGTTCACTCACGGGCACGACATTTTTCTCGGGGCCGGGCAGAGTGATCTCGACGTGCCGCTGATGGCGCACGAGCTGACCCATACCGTTCAGCAGACGCCGGGGGCCGTGCAACGCCTGCCTGATCTCGGCGACGCCGCCGAGATGGTGGCGGATGCGGGGGAGGCCGTCTACGAGGGGGCGAAGGCGGGCGCCGAGGCGGCGTATCGGGGTGCCGAGAGCGCGGCCGGCTGGGTCGCGGATCAGGCCGGGGACGCGTGGGACGCCGTCACCGGTGTGGTCACCGTGACCGACGAGGGCCTGGTGATCACCCCGCCGGACTTCTGCATCGGCGAGTTCACGGCCGATGTCGCGCTGCCGACCAGCTCGGACTCCTGGATGGTGACGGTGGCCGCGTTGCCGCTGGGCACGGTCGCGCTCACCGGCAACGTGGGGATCAAGGCCACCCTCGTACCGAAGCTTGCCCTGCAGTTGGGTCCTTTCTGTCTGCGCGGGGTTCGCATCGTGGTGGATCCGCTGGGCACGTCGAGGGTGAGCGGGACGCTGACCGCGGTCGCCGGGGGCGCGTTGAGCGCGGAGCTGCGGGCCGGCCTGCGCGGGGATCTCGAACTCAAGGGTGTCGTGATGCTCGGCGAGATCCCGGTGCCGATCAAGCTGCCGGTTCTCGGGCTGGAGGGTGGCGCGGCCGGTCTGGTGCGCGGTCTCGTCGGTGGGCGCCTCACCGCCGGTGGCACCCTGGCCGGCGGGTGGCGCGGCATGAAGCTGGACCAGCATGAGCAGCTCGAACTCGGGGTCGGCGCCGATGCGTTTCTCGGCGCCTACGGGCAGCTGGACCTCCGCGGTGAGAACCTGTGCCGGCTCTACTGGATGCCGCAGGCCTGGCACGGCGAGATCGGCACGAGGTTCGGCCTGGACGTCGGCGTGGACGTCGGACTGTTCCGCAAGCCGCGTTTCACCTGGCAGGTGCACCCGCCGGAGCGCCTGGACGTGCCGCTCGAACAGATCGGTCTGCGGCTCGGCCGGGAGGGGTTCAGGCAGGACTGCCGGATCCTCGATCGGCTCTGCGGCCTCATGAAGGACTTCGACCTTTTCCCGTACGACAACGGGGGCCGATGGAGCTGGACCGGCCCCTACGGCCCGGGTGACCGGCTGGCCGGCCCGCTGGAGGTCTACGAGCGCTACCCGAAGCGGGCCAGCCGGGCCGGCTGCCGCGGGGCCTGCGGGCGCAGCTGCGACGCGTGCACCCCGCCGCGGGTCCGCCGGATCACCGACCCGGCGACCGGCGAGGTGTGGGAGTACACCGGTTTCACGATCGGCAACACCGCGGACGGCTGCCGCCAGCACGACGCCGCGTTCGACTGGGCGGCCCAGGAGCACGGCGAGAAGGACAGCCCGTGGGCCCCGATCATGCCGTGGCACATGGCCGCCAACGTGGAATGTCTCTGCCACCACCTGGCCGGCGACTGCATGTCCTGGGCGGTGGGCGGTCCGCCGCACGACGGCACGATCCGGTTCGCCGACAGTGTCCGGCTGGTGCCGCGCGGCGACGACCTCGGCGGCCTGTCCGAGGAGGAGCTGCTGGAACGCTGCGCGAAGGGCGATCTTCCGCCGGACGTGTGCGGGCCCCTCGAGGACGACATGATCAGCCGTTTCGGGAACCGGCGGCGCGATCTCGGCCTCGACCCGGACCGGGACCCGAAGAGTCTGCGCCGGCCCGACGACGCCCCGATCTTCGAGGCGTTCCGGCTGGTCTACAACCGGCTCGACAGTTGGGGCATCGTGATCGGTACCCAGCACCCGGACCTGGTGCCGGAGTTCGCCCGGTTCGGCCTGGAGACCCGCCGCGTGGTCTGGCTCAATCGGCTCAAGGCGAGCGGGAAGACCTACAAGGAGGAGGTCCGGGACCTGCGCGAGGGCGACACCGGTCAGGCCGGCGAACAGTACCGGCGGGTCGTGCTCGGCGAGATCGCGGCCGAGATCGACCGGCTGAACCGGGAGATCGCCCGGTGGTACGCCACCGCGACCGGCTCGCCGGAGACCGTCGACGAGATCGTCGAGCGGGTCCACCGGACCGGCACCGAGCTGTGGCGGGCCGCCTGGCGGTCGGCGATCCTGCAGGTCAACCGGATCCTGGCCCGGCTCTGGCCGCCGGCCCGGACCCAGCTGCTGCTCTGGGTGGGCCGGCAGCGCCACGCGCTCCCGGGCGTCGATCTGGGCGGGACGGTCGGGCAGCTGGACTACATCGGCAGCCTGGCCACCGGCTTCAAGGGCCCGCCGAAGCAGCACATCCGGTTCAACCCGCAGAAGTTCGACGTGGACGCCAACCTGGACGCGCCGCCGCTGGCCAAGTGGGCCCGGCACGACAATCCGGCGCTGGTCCCGGACCGCGGCCGGATCTTCGGCCACCTGACCGCCATCGAGCCGCTGCACGATTTCACCCGGGCCACCGACGAGGAGTTCAAGAACCGGGTCGAGGGGTACGACGAGACCGACCCGTTCGACGTCGCCCTGGTCAACGTGCCCGAACTGCCCGAGCAGACCCGCGAGCGGGTGGCCACCGAGCGGATGCTCACCCTGCGCGACACCCTGGACGCCGACGTCTACCGCAAGCTGCTGGACGAGGTCGACGCCGGCGGCTATCTCGACCCGGCCGGCGCGGTCCGCGGCGACCTGTCCGAGGACCGGTTCGCCGCGCTCACCGCGATTCTCGATCGGTACACGCCGTCGGGCGCCGGGATCCTGGCCCAGGACGAGACGACTCACCCGACGGGCCCGATCGGCGGCATCCCGGCCGGTGAGCGCACCGAACTCCGGAAGAAGGGTGTGGACCGGATGAGCGACGTCGCCGAGAACGAGGCCGCGGACATCCTGGCCAGTCAGGGCTACGCGGTGGAGCAGAATCCCTCGAAAGAGGCCGCGGAGAAGGCCGGGGAAGCGGCCGGCGACGATCTGAACCTCGTGAAACGTCCGGATTACCTGGTCGGCGGCCGGGTCTTCGACTGCTATTCGCCGAACTCCGTCGACAAGGATCCCGGCGACATCCGCAGTATGGTCAAGGCAAAGGTCAAGGCGCGCCAGGCTCGGCGGATAGTCGTCAACCTCAAGTATTGGGGCGGCTATCCCGAGGTGTTGCGGGGAACCTTCGAGCGGCAACGGGTCGACGGTCTCAAGGAGCTCCTGGTCATCACCGCCGACCGGAAGATCCTTCGATTCCTCCCGGTGCCCTGACGTGGCCGGCGACGACGACTGGATCGCTCAACTGGCTCCCCATGTGAGGGCGAACAGCCGGAGCGGCTTCAACCGGATCTGTGACGTCTTCACGCGGTGGCCGCCCGGCGCGGCCCGCACCCGGGAACTCGAACGGGTCCGTGGGCTGCTGGGCTCGTGGAGTGACGAGGCGCGGATCGCGTTCACGTCGGAGGGCGGGCTGACCGACGTCACGGTGCTCGTGCGGACGCTGGAGATCTATCGGCGCGGGCATCGGGGGAGCGCGGAGCTCAGCGCGGTCGCTCTATCGCCGTACGTCGATGATCTGGTCTGTTTGAGGATCTTGAATTCCGACGTGACCGAGGCGGCCTGGCGGACCTTCGTCGACTCGCCCCGGCTGGGTGGGCTCCGGCGGCTCGACGTGCGCGCGACGCTGCTCGGCGACGACGCACTCGGCGCTCTGCTGCGGTCGGGGCGGCATCCCGGTCTGACCGCGCTGGAGCTGGCGGGCGTCGGACTGGAGGCGAACGCGCTGGTCCCGACGGTGCCGGGCGTGCCTTTCCCGCGGCTGGAACGCCTCGATCTCTACGGGAACATCCTCGGCGACGAGGGCGCGCTCCGGCTCGCCGCGGCGCCGTGGATCGCGCCGGTGCGGCGACTTCTCGTCGGCCGCAACCAGCTGACGGCGCGCGGCGTCGAGGCGCTGCTGCGGCTCGATCACCTCCGGGAGCTGGACGCGCGCGCCAACCCGCTGGGCGCCGGGGACCGCGCCGCGCTGACCGTGGCCGCGCGGCGGCGGGGAGTCGCCCTCACTGTCTGACGGTCAGGCCGCGGGCGCCGGTTTCTTGTGACGTTCCTTGCGTTCACGCAGCTCGTCGGCCTCCTTCTTGGTCTCGCCGGCCAGGTCCAGCTTCAGGGCGGTGCACCGGGCCCGCCGTTTCGCGGCCTTGCACTCCTGGACGGCGATCTCGCCGACGATCTCGGTGAGCGCCCGCCGGCCGCGGATCGAGCAGCGTAGGCAGCGGCGCAGGCAGTCCTCGTACGCGTTCGGATAGGCGAAGCCGGCCCAGATCTGCTCCTTCTCGGCGTGGTACTCGGCGACGAGGGCCTTGATGTAGGTCAGCTCCGGATCCACCGGCGTCTCGGCGCCGAGGTCCTTGCCGACCGCGGTGACCTCGGCCTGCAGCGAGGTGATCCGCCCGGTCAGCGCGGCCGGCTCGCCGGCCAGCGTGTCGAACGTCGTCTCGGCCGTGGTGACCCGCGCGTCGTAGGACGCCTTGCGGGCCCGCAAGGCGTCCAGGTCCACGTCGCACACCTTGTCGTCGAACTTGCAGTCGTCGTCGATGCACGGCCCACCGTTCTCGGACGAGCACTTCTCGACCCGGACGAGGACCTCGTTCCAGGCCTCGTCGAGCAGTTCCCGGTCGCAGCCGCTGATGCAGCGCAGCTTCTTGAGCAGGTCCTCGATGGTGTTGCGGGCGGTTTTCAGGGCCGGTTCGGCGGCGGCGCGGGCCTTCTCGTACGCAGCGATCGACGTCTCGAACAGCGCCTTGCGGTCCTGCAGACCCTTCTCGATGCTCGTGTAGTAGTCGGACTTCTTCTTGTCGCCCTCGAACTCGCAGCGCAGCTTGTCCAGCGCGGTCAGATCGCGGTCGCGGCGGCGGCGCCCCCAGCCGGGCTCGTCGGGGTAGTCGTCCTCCTTGTGGGCCGGCGGGTGGCTGATCGGTTCGGGCGGGGTGCCGCCGCCGGTGGGGGCGGGCCTGGCCGGTGGATGGCTCTCGGACTCCTGGTCGTAGACGGATTTCCTCATGAAGCCGCAGTCTTCGCGTCCGCCGTCACCGGGCCGTCGCGGCCGGTGGCCGAGGAGCGACGGTGCGGTGACGGCGGCCCCGGATGCTTCGCGGCATGGCCGGATACCGTGCTCTCGCCTCCGTCGCGCGCAGCCTCGTCGAGC
This sequence comes from Actinoplanes sp. HUAS TT8, assembly GCF_051380535.1. NCBI lineage: Bacteria > Bacillati > Actinomycetota > Actinomycetes > Micromonosporales > Micromonosporaceae > Actinoplanes > Actinoplanes sp. HUAS TT8. Next base: position 2,575,196 of record NZ_CP195646.1, read on the forward strand.
TGCTCGACCGGCGGATCGGCGAGGTGCTGCCCGGCGGCCGGCGGCCCGGCGTGCAGCTGGTCACCAGCGACGACCTGGACAACGTGGGCACCCCGAACGCGCGCATCCAGATCCCGGCGATCGCCCTCTACTGCTACCGGGTGTCGGTGGACGGCGACACCCGGCCCGGCTGGTCGGCCGTGAGCACGGCCGACGGCGTGCCGCACCTGCCGCTGCGCATGCACGTGCTGGTCTTCGCGTTCGACAACGACGCCGCGTTCGAACTGCAGTGGCTCGGGCTCACCGCCCGGCTGCTGGAGAGCGAACCGATCCTGACCGGGCCGATGCTGCACGAGGACGGCGAATGGGCGCCCGGCGAGGCGGTGCAGATCGTCACCGACAATCTGAGCCTGGACACGATGTCCGAGGCCTTTCAGGCGCTGGTCACCAAATATCGGCTGTGTCTTCCGTACGTCGCCCGGGTCATTGTTCTTTCCGGTTCTCACCGTCCGATCCCGGGCGCGGTCGGCAGCGTGAGCGCGGGATGACCGTCGAGATTCTGCACCGGCTCGCCTTGGGCGTGGAACCGTTCGACGCGCTCACCGGGCGGCGGGCCGCCTCCACCGAGCTGATCGTGGAGAGGGAGCAGGAAGAGCACAATCCAAGGACGCTTTTCCCGTACGACCCCCGGCCGCCCGGAATTGCCCTCGAACCGCATTTCGGGGGCCGTTTCCGGCTCGGTTACGGCCCACGTCTCGCCGCGACGGTACGGATCCGGTTCTGGGATCAGGCCCGGCGCTATGTTCCGCGCCGCCTCGAAGTCCCGCTCTGGACCCTGGCCGAGGTCAAGGCCGCCGAGAAGACCGGCACCGACCTGCCCGTGCTCAGCCGGGTGCTGCGCCCGTGGCTGCTGCCCGGGGTCGCCGCCCCGATCCCGCCGGCTGCCACCGCCGTACGCGGAAGGGTCGTGCGGGCCGGGAAACCGGTGCCGTGGGCGCGGATCACCGGCACCCGCCCGGGCCGCCCGGACGTCCTCGCGGCGGCCGACGAGCGCGGCGAGTTCCTGCTCGTCGTCACCGACTCCTACCAGGTCGCCACCGCCACCCTCGGCCTCGACCTGATCGTGCGGGCCGACCCCGCGGTGGTGCCGGTGACCGATCCGGCCCGGCGCTTCGACAGCCTGCCGCTGGAACCGGTGACGCGCTCGTCCAACCCGCCGGTCGCCGCCGACCTCGACAACCCGCTGCTGCGCGGCGACCGGCCGCCGGGCCCGTTCGCCGCCGGGCTTACCGCGCACCCCGTCCAGCTGACCGTCGGCCGGCTGGACCCCCAGATCGCAACCCTGGAATTCGATCCGCAGTGAGCCGAGGAGGCCTGGCGTGCCCGAATATCTGACCCCAGCCGTCTACGTGGAGGAGACCAGCTTCCGGGCGCGGTCCATCGAAGGCGTGGCCACCAGCACGCTGGGCCTGGCCGGCCTGACCCGGTACGGGCCGATCTCCTACCGCCTGACCGACGACGAGTACGTCGTGCAGCCGCCCCCGCTGATCACCAGCTACGGCGAGTTCGAGCGTGCGTTCGGCGGGCTCGGCCCGGTCAAGGACGACACCAACTACCTGGCGTTCGCCGCGCGGGCCTACTTCGCCAACGGCGGCCGCCGCCTCTACGTGTCCCGGGTCTTCAACTTCCCGCGGGCCGACGGCGCGATCAACGTGGGCACGTTCGACCTGTGCTTCGCCCGGCGGCCGGTCGGCGCCGAACCGGCCGCCGTGCCCGGGGCCGAACCGCCGGTGCGGCCCACCTGGCGGGCCCGCTGGCCCGGCTCGGCCGGCCAGGAGATCAAGGTCGAGGTGACCCTGCGCCGCGGCCGCAACGTGATCGTCCGCAACGGCGACGGCGACTTCCTGCGGCTCAGCACGGTCCGGCCGTTCGACCTGGTCCAGGTCACCGACGACGAGGACGTGCCGACCGGCGCGCCCGACGCGGACGACATCCGGCTGGTCCAGCGCATCGGCGACGACCTGCGGCTCACCGACGACGACGGTGTGGTCGAGATCGGCGAGGACACCCGCGCCTACCAGCTGCAACTGCAGGTGGTGGTGACCTGGGGGACCCGGTCGGACACCTACTCCGAACTGGCCGTGCACCCCGAGCACCCGCGGTCGATCACCCGGACGCTGAGCCTCAAGGACGGCGCCGACGACCTGGCCCTGGTCTGGCTGCGGCTGCCGCCCCCGCCGGACGACGATGACGACGACGCGCCCGGGCCCGTCGAGGCCGCCGCCGGTCTGCTCACCGCCCTGCTCGACGACGACAGTCAGGGCTTCCTGACCGGCGGCAACGACGGCGCCGACCCGGCCGTCGGCGACTTCGGCGGCGAGGAGAGCAACCCGGACGACCCGCGGCAGGGCGCGACCGGGCTCAACGCGCTGACCGACGTGGACGACGTGGCGATCGTGGCCATGCCCGACTCGGTGCGGTTCGGCGCCGACATGACCGCGGTCGGGCTGCTTGTCGAGCACGCCGAACGGCAGCGCTACCGGATCGCCGTGGTCGACCCGCCCAAGGACAGCTCGATCTCCGACGTACGGCAGTTCCGGGCCCAGTTCGACTCCCGGTACGCGGCCCTCTACTACCCGTGGGTGGAGATCATCGACCCGACCGTGGTGCCCGACGCGGGCGCCCCGCCGCCGGTGCTGCGGCTGCCGCCGTCCGGGTTCGTGACCGGCATCTACGCCCGCAGCGACATCGAACGCGGCGTCTACAAGGCCCCGGCCAACGAGGTGATCCGCGGCATCCGCCGGATCGAGACCAACGTGACCTTCGACCGGCAGTCGACGCTCAACCCGGAGGGCATCAACGCGCTGCGGTTCTTCCCCGGCCGCGGCAACCGGGTGTGGGGTGCGCGCACGCTCAGCTCCGATCCGGAGTGGAAGTACGTCAACGTGCGGCGGCTGTTCATCTTCCTGGAGCACTCGATCGACAAGGCCACCCAGTGGGCCGTGTTCGAACCCAACAACGAACGGCTCTGGGCGTCGATCCGCCGCTCGGTCGAGGACTTCCTGTTCATCCAGTGGCGTGACGGCGCGCTGCTGGGCGGGCGGCCCGAGGAGGCGTACTTCGTGCGCTGCGACCGGTCCACCATGAGCCAGAACGATCTTGATAACGGCCGGCTGATCTGCCTGGTCGGGGTGGCGCCGACCTACCCGGCCGAGTTCGTGATCTTCCGGATCGGCCAGTGGACCGCCGACGCGCAGCGCAGCTGAGGAGGGAATAGGTCATGGCTTACCGGGACAACCCGTACAGCTCGTTCAAGTTCATGGTCAAACTCGGGGAGGCCGGCGGGGAGGAGACCATCGCCGGCGGCTTCTCCGACGTGAGCGGGCTGGGCAACGAGGTCAAGTACGCCGAGTACCGCAACGGCAACGACAAGGAGAATCACGTACGGAAGGTGGCCAACACCAACACCACCGACGACGTGACCCTCAAACGCGGGGTGATCGGCGACCTGCGGCTGTTCGCGTGGCTGCAGGCGACCCGGGAGGGGCGCTTCGATCCCCGTACCGTCCAGGTGATCCTGCACGACGAGGCCGGCGCGGCCGTGTGCGCCTGGACGCTGCGGTTCGCCCAGCCCAAGAAGTGGGTCGGGCCGACCCTGGCCGGCAAGGGCGGCGGCGAGGTCGCGATGGAGGAACTGCACCTCGTGGCCGAGCGCGTGGACTTCGAGACGCTCTGATGACCGTCGTCCAGCTCGGGGCGCCCGGCATCTACCAGGTGCCGGCCGTGTCGGCGCCGCCGCCGGACCAGCCGGTCCGCCTCGACGTGGCCGGGATCGTCGGCATCGCGCCCCGCGGGCCGGTGAACGAGCCCCTGGCCGTGCGCAGCTGGGCCGAGTACGTGCACCGGTTCGGTGAGCCGGGCGGGTCGCCGGGGCGGCTCGGGGACGCGGTGGCGACGTTCTTCCGGCAGGGCGGGGCCCGGGCGTACGTGGTCCGGGTCGCCCCGCCGGTCGCCGACGACACCGCGGTGGCGGTCCTGGTGTTCGCCGGGGGAAAAGTCCGGCTCGCCGCTCGCGACGAGGGCAGCTGGGGCAACTCCCTCACCGCCCGGATCGATCATGTCGTCACCGGGCGGTTTCCGATCACCCGGGTGGCGGCCGACAGGATCACGCCGCCGGCCGGCCTCGGCGTGCCGGTCGGATCACTGCTGCGCATCGTCCCGCTCCGTCGGCCCGGTGAAGAGGACCCACCGTTCCTGTGCTGGGTCGTCGACCGGACCACCGAGTCCGGCACCCGGCAGACCGTGCTGACTCTGGACCGGCCGGTCCCGCCCGGCTCGGCCGAGGTCGTCACCGCATCGGTCACCGTCACCGCGGCCGGCGTGCAGGAGCGTCACGACGGCCTCGGTCTGAGCCCGGCCCACCCGCGCTGGACGGGCACGGTCCTGGCCGACAAGTCGCTGCTGGTCCGCCCGCACGGCCCCTGGGACGACCGGATCGAACCCGCCACCCCCGACCTGAGCCCGGCCGTGACCGTGATCGATCATCCGGGCCGGGACCGCTACGACGAGATCACCGGCAGCTCGTTCCTCGACGGCTACCCGGCACCGAACGATCCGGGGGAGACCCGCCCCGGCGTGGACGCGCTCGACCCGGTCATCGGCGAGCTCGGCCTGATCGTCGTCCCCGACCTGCTGCACGCCACCCCCACGGCGGCGCCGGCCCCGGAGCGGACGGACCCGCCGCACGACTTCCGCCCCCGGTTCCGGCCCTGCACGCCACCCGAACCGGAAACGCCGCCGGCCCCGGCCCCCACCCCGCCGGCTGTCCTGGACGACGACACCGAGATCCTGGCCCGCCAGCGTGGCCTGGTCGCCCGCACCGGCCCCGACCGTCCGGCGATCGTCCTGCTCGACGTGCCCCCGCACCTGCGAGGCACCCGGATCCTGGCCTGGCGGGCCAGTTTCGGCAGCGACCGGGTCGCCGCCTACCACCCGTGGCTGCGCACGGTCCGGCCCGACGGTACGACGGTGGTCGCGCCGCCGTCGCCGTTCGCGGCCGGCATCATCGCCGCCCGGGAACGGCGCGCCGGTGTCGCCACCGGACCGGCCAACGAGCTGGCGGCCGACGCGATCGGGGTGACCGATGTGCTCACCGACGAGCAGCACGGCCTGCTGCACCGGGCCGGCATCAACGTATTCCGGCCCGAGCGTGACGGCGTCCGCCTGCTGGGCGCCCGGACCCTGTCCGCCGATCCCGCGTACCGGCAGCTCAGCGTGCGCCGGCTGATGACCTGGATCCGCCTGTCGGTCGCCCGGCGCCTGGAGAGCGCCCTGTTCGAGGCCAACACCCCCGCTCTGCGTACGTCGCTGCGCCTGCAGGTCACCACGATGCTGTCCGGGCTGTTCCGGGCCGGGGCGCTCAACGGCGGCTCCGAGGCCGAGGCGTTCTTCGTGCACTGCGACGAAACCCTGAACACGCCCGAGACGGTCGAGCAGGGCCGGCTGTTCATCGAGGTCGGCGTGAACCCGAGCGAGCCGATCGAGTATCTGCTGCTGCGCTTCGCCCTGGCCGCGAACGGCAGCGTCACCGCCGACGAGGTGGCCCGATGACCGAGCTGCTGCGGGCGTTCAGCTTCCACGTCGCGCTGACCTCCAGCGTGGACGGCTCGCCGCTGGGCGACGGCGGCTTCGCCGAGTGCTCCGGGCTCAGCCTCGACGCCGACCTGCACGACATCCTGCAGGGCGGGGTCAACGACCGGATCACGCGACTGCCCGGCCGGGTCAAACTGACCCCGGTCGTGCTCAAGCGCGGCATGTTCGCCCCGGACCGGGCCGGGCGGGCCGGCACCGAACTGTGGGACTGGTTCCGGGACACCATCGCCGGGGTCCGTCCGGTCCGCCGCTACGACGGGGTCGTCACCGTCATGCCCCCGTTCGGCGAGGAGGCGATGGCGGTCTGGCACTTCGAGCGCGGCCTGCCGATGCGGATCTCCGGGCCGGCCCTGGACGCGCGCACCGGCGAGATCGCCATCGAGGAACTGCACATCGCCCACGAGGGACTGCGCCTCGACCCGTCCGGAAGCGGAGGAACCCGACGATGACCGCACCCACCGGCCCGGCCGTGCCGCAGGGCCGCGCCCACCTGTTCCGCCTCAAGAAGCAGGCCGGCGGCCGGGCCGGGGAGAGCGGCACCCAGCAGACCGACGGCAACGCCATCGTCGTCCCGTTCAACCCGGCCGGGTTGCGCCTGCAGCACACCGGCAGCCTCGACGTCGGCGGCAAGACCGCGGGCAGCGAGAACCGGCAGCACACCGGCGTGGGCAAGGCGACGCTCAGCTTCGACCTGGAGTTCGACACGACCGAACTGGGCGACCCGGGAAACCCGGTCGACGTGCGGGCGGTGACCGCCCCGATCCGGCAGTTCGTCGAGGCACCGGCCGACAACAGCCGGCCGGCCCCGCCCGCGCTCCTGTTCGTCTTCGGCACGCTGCGCTTCAGCGGGGTGGTGACCCAGCTCAGCGAGGAACTGACGTACTTCCTGCCGCCGGACAGCACGCCGGCGCGGGCCATACTGAGCATCACGCTGCAGGGCGTGGACCAGCGGCTGGAACAGGCCCGCAAGGGGCCGGCCCTGATCGACGCGGCCGACGGGACCGACCCGGCGCAGGCCGCGGGGACACCGGCGGGGCCGGGGACGGCCGGGACCACCGCCGTACGCAAAGTCGAAGTTGCTCGTAATGGTGAGAGCGCCGCGCAGCTCGCGGCCCGGGTGGGCGGGAATCCGGCCGCGTGGCGGTCGCTGATGAACGGCCTCGACGACCCCCTCGCCCTGCCCGAGGGCGCACCGGTCACGGTCGGTCCCGAGCTGGCCGCCGCGACCGTGGCCGTCGGGCACGCCTCCGGGTTCGCGGCGACCGGCGCGACCGGTGACCCGGGCCGGCTCGCCGCCGCCCTGGGGATCACCGGTGGTGGCGGGCCGGCGCTCACCGACGCCACGGGTGCGGTCCGCGCTGCCGCCTCCGACGTCGCCGCGGCCGGTCGGGATGCCCGGCGGGCGGCCGGGTTCGCCCTGGCCGCGGCCGGCGGGACAGCGGCCGCGGCGGCCCGGGTGGCGACTGAGCAGGCGGTCGCGCGCACGGCCGCCGCCCGCGCCGCCTTCGCGGTGCCGGGAGCCGCGCCGACGGTGCCCGACCCGCGCTCCCTGACCTATGGACAAAACATTCCTTTGCGTACGTTCGTGGCCGCCGCCCTCCCGCCCGGGGCGATCCGATCCGCCCCGATCACCGGACCGTCCTGGAGGCCGACCCCATGAGCGTGCACATCGGGGAGGTGCACTCGGACGTCTCCGCGCAGCCCCCGGCCGCGCCCGCCGAGACGCCCGGCCCGCAGCGGACTGCCGCCCAGCTGGCCGAGCAGCTGCGCGACGACCTGCGCCGGGAGCGGGACCTGACCGCCCGCCTGGCCGCCGAGGCGTTCGATGACTGAGGCACTGTTCTCCCCGGTCGCGCCCGCCTTCACGGTCGACGGCGACCTGGTCCGCCCGCTGGCCCGCGACTGCGCGAGCCTGGAGGTCAGTGAGGGGGTCGACGGCCTCAAACGGCTGCGCGCCGAGTTCATCGCGGTCGGCGGCCACGCGGTCGGCCCGCCCGGCGCGATGTACCACCTGGACGGCGCGACCGTCGACTTCGGGCGCACGCTGCGGGTGACGATCGGCCCGGAGGGCAACCAGCGGCACATCTTCGAGGGTCAGGTGTCGGCGCTGCAGGCGGTCTTCGGTGACGGCGATCCGCCGGCCGTGGTCGTGCTGGCCGAGGACGTGCTGATGCGGCTGCGGATGACCCGCCGGATGCGCACCTACCTGGACGCGACCGACGCCGACATCGCCACCGAACTGGCCGGCGAGCACGGGCTGACCGCCGACGTCAGCGCCGACGGCCCCCGCTACGACGTCGTCCAGCAGTGGAACCAGAGCGACCTGGCGTTCCTGCGCGAGCGGGCCCGGCTGATCCGGGCCGAGCTGTGGGCCACCGGCCGCACCCTGCACTTCCGCTCGCGCACCGACCGGCCGGGCACCACGCTGACCCTGACCCAGGGCGTCGACCTGCTCTGCGCCCGGCTCACCGCCGACCTGGCCGAGCAGCGCAGCGAGGTGGTCGTCACCGGCTACGACGCGACCTCGGGCAAGACGATCGAGGAGCGGGCCGGGGCCGACGCGGCCGACGCCGAGATCACCGCCGGGCGGTCCGGGCCACGCCTGGTCGCCAAGGCGCTCGGCGATGCTGTCTCCTACCGGGTCCGGGAGGCCGCGCTGACCGCCGACGAGGCGACCGCCTGGTCCCGGGCCGAGATGCTGCGCCGGGCCCGCCGGTTCGTGACCGCGCACGGCGTCACCCGCGGCACCCCGGAGATGGTGGTCGGCAGCCGGCTCACGCTGCGGCACGTCGGGGCGCCGTTCGAGGGATCCGGCTACTACGTCACCAAGGTCTGCCACCTGTTCGACCCGCCGCAGGGTTTCCGCACCCGCTTCGAGGCCGAACGGCCCAGCCTGAACGAGGTGAGCTGAATGTCCATGCCCACGCCGGTCGACGGCGGCGCGCCCGGCTACTTCGGTGTCTACCCGGCGCTGGTCACCGACATCGTCGACCCGGACTCGCTGGGCCGGGTCGAGGTCCGTTTCCCCTGGCTGGGCGCGGACGGGGACCGGGACGTGCGGGCCTGGGCGACGCTCTGCTCGCCGTACGCCGACGACCAGCAGGGGTTGCAGATCGTGCCCGAGGTGGACAGCCAGGTCGTGGTGGCGTTCGAGGCGGGCAGCCTGCGACGCCCGTACGTCATCGGCTGTGCCTGGAACGGCGTGCGTAGCCAGCCGCGGACCCCGGACGACGCGAACGACCTGCGGGTGCTGAAAACCCGGTCGGGCAGCAGCCTGGAGTTCGACGACGGCGCGGCCGGCGCCAAGATCACCGTGACCACCAGCGGCGGCAACAAGGTCGTCCTGGACGACGGGGACGGCTCGGCCGAGGTACGCACCGCGGCCGGCCACCACGTGACCATGGACCGGGCCCAGCTGACGGTGTCGCACGGGCTGGGCTGCTCGGTGACCCTGACCGCCACCGCCGTGCAGGTCAGCGGCAACGTCCAGGTGACCGTGACGGCGCCGATGGTCAGCGTGTCGGCGCCGATCGCCACGTTCAGCGGTGTCCTGCAGGCGACCACGATCATCGCGACGACGTCGGTGGTGTCGCCCTCGTACTCGCCGGGTGTCGGGAACATCCTGTGAGCCGGCCGTCCGTGCGGGTGCGGGCGCCGGTGGTGGTGCGCTACGACCGGCCCGACTGGGTGCCGCAGCTGCTGGCCGACCCGGCCGGGCCCGGGCTGGGGGCGCCCGAGGTGTGGCGCTACTACGTGCCGCGCCTGGACGACCAGCAGGTGGCCCGCACCGCGTTCCCGGTGCCGCACCCGACGGCGTTCCAGCCCAACCACGGCCGGTTCTACGCCGTGACGACCGACCTGACCGCGGACACGGCCGACGCGCTGCGGGTCAGCCTGGTGGTCCGGCGCGAACGCTACGAGGTGGTGCCCGGCGCGTCGCTGATCCGGCTGGCCCGGCAGATCGCGGTGGACCCGGGGCGGCGCATCGACGGGCGGGACCTGCGGGATCTCGTCGAGGCGGAGGCGTTCATCCCGGCCGGACTGCGGCTGCGGTACCGGCGGCTGATGCGGCGGCGCGGGGCGCGGCGACGGCGGCAGGCGTGGCTCGACCCCGTGGGGTGGTGGCCGATCAGCCCGGTCTGGCAGCGGCGGGAGATCCCGGGCGAGCGCGAATACCCGATGTGGCGGCGGACTGATCCCGTACGCCGGCAATGGTTCGGAAATCTGCCGACCGATGCGCCGTTCCGGGAACCGGGCGACGCCGATCCGGCCTGGACGTACCGGGTGCATTGCGTGGTGCGGTGGACACCACCGGCCGGCCGGCCGTTCTGCCCGCCCGGACTGTGGGTGAGCGGGCCCGGGGCGCCGATGCGGATCGCGACGCTCCGGATGCCCGCGACGGACCCGTGACGCCCGGCGCGGCAGCATCGGCGGATGACGACCGACTGGCTCGGTAACGGATTCCGGTTCCCCGTCGCGCCGTTCGCCTACGTGACCGGCCTCGACCTGGTCCGGCAGTCGATCGGCATCATCCTCGACACCGAACCGGGCGAACGCATCATGCTCCCGGCGTTCGGCTGCGGGCTGCGCCGCCATCTGATGGCCCCCAACAGCGCCGTGACCAGGGCGGCCATCCAGGAGGACGTGACCGAGGCGCTGACCCGGTGGGAACCGCGGATCCGGCTCACGAACGTTGCGGTGACGCCCGGCGACGATCCTGCACTTGTCTGGATCGACATCTCCTGGGTCCAGCTGCTCGACCAGCGTCCGGACAACCTGGTCTACCCGTTCTACCTGCGCTGAGGGGGTGCCGCGCGATGCCGCTGATCCAGCCCGTCCTGGACGACCGGTCCTACGAGGATCTCCGGCGGGAACTCATCGACCGGATCCGCGTCTACGCGCCCGAGTGGACCGACCACAACGAGAGCGACCCCGGCATCGCGCTGCTGGAACTCTTCGCCTACCTGGGCGAGAGCGTGCTGTTCCGCCTCAACCAGATCCCGGACGCCACCAAGACCGCATTCCTCAACCTGCTCGGCGCCGAACCACGACCCGCCGTCGCCGCGACCGCCCTGGTCGAAGCGGTCACCACCACCCCGGCCGGGACACAGCTGCTCGCCCGCACCGGACTGCGCGCGGGCAGCATCGATTTCGAGACCACCGGCGAGGTGTACGTGTGGCCGATCGGCGCGACCGGGGCGGGCAAGGTCGTGCGCGTCACCGGCGCGTCCGCGACCCCGGCCGAACGGCAGCGGATCCTGGACGCGCTGCGCCGGGCCAACCTGCCGGCCGGCCCGGCCGACGTGCAGGGGACCATCGCGTACGAGACGGTTCTCCTGCCCGCCGGTGGTGTCATCGACGTCGAGGCCACCGCCGACCACGCGCTCTGGGTGGCGCTCACCCCGACCCGGCACACCGACCTGCGGCTGCTGGCCGGCCAGTCGGTGTTCCTGGGCGTGGCCGTGGACGATCAGGTCGGCGAGCTCGAAGGGCCCACCCTGGAAGCCGGACTGGCCTTCGCCGACGACCCGCCCGGCATGCTCTGGCAGCGCTGGGACGGGCCCGGCGAATGGACCGACCTCACCGTCCTGCACGACACCACCCGCGGTCTGACCAGCACAGGCGTGGTGCAACTGGAAATGCCGGCCGTGCTGTCGCCGGTCCTGGTCAGTGGCGGCACCGAGGACGACCCGCCCGTCCTGGCCGACCCGGTGGTCCTGTGGCTGCGGGCCACCCGCCCGATCCCGCCCGGCAACGCCCCGCTCCCGCCGATGCCCAGGGTCGGCTGGGTCGGCGCCAACGCGGTCGACGCCACCCAGACCCGTACCGTCACCGCGCCCGAACTGCTCGGCACCGGCACCGGCGAGGCCGGGCAGAACTATCCGCTGACCAAGCCGGACGTGATCCCCGGAACCGTGCGCCTGGAGGTCGAGGAGGTCGGCGGCTGGCAGGCCTGGCAGGAGGTCGACGACCTGAGCCGCAGCGGCCGCGACGACCGCCACTACCGGGTGGAGAGCGCGCCCGGGATCATCCACTTCGGCGGCCCCGGCACCCGCCGCCCGCAGATCGGCGGCCGGATCCGGGTGCTGTCCTACCGGTACGGCGGCGGTGCGGCCGGCAACGTCGCCGCCGACGCCATCACCGCCGTCGTCAACGGGCGCGGTGTGAAGGTGCGCAACCCGCTGCCCGCCTCCGGCGGCGGCGACGCGCAAACCCTGGCCGACGCGCTCGACCGGGCCCCGGCGACCGTGCACCGGCGGGACCGCGCGGTCACCCCGGACGACTTCCGCGCGCTCACCCTGGACGTGCCGGGAGTGGGCCGGGCCGAACCGTTGCCGGCCGGACCCGGGGAGGTCACGGTGGTGGTGTTCCCGGTCGCCGACACCCGGCACCCCGACGCGCCGCGGCCCGACGCCGGCCTGCTGCGCCGGGTCGCCGCGTACCTGGACGCGCGGCGGCTGATCACCACCCGCATCGGTGTCGTGGCACCGGACTACCGGGAGATCACCCTGGCCGTCCGGGTGGTCACCCGGTCCGGCTATCAGATCGATGCCGTACGGCGGTGGGTCGCGCTGATCCTGCGGCAGTACCTGGCGCCGCTGCCGCCGTACGGGCCGGACGGCGCGGGCTGGCCCCTCGGCCGGACCGTCCGCGCGGCCGAACTGGTCGCCGTCGCCGGGCAGGTCGAGGGCGTCGAGTACGTCGACACGCTCACCCTACGCCCGGCCGGACAGTCCACCCCGGCCGACACCGTCGACCTCGGGCCGCTGCAGGTGCCGTCGATCACCGCGCTCGACGTCAGCGCCGGCACCTCGGGCGCGCCCGCCCCCGCCCCGGCACCGCCGCCCCCGGCGACCCGGCACATCGTGGCCTACCCGCCGTCCGACTGCTGATGAGCGCCGACCGGGGCCTGAACGTCCTTACCGACCTCGACCAGTGGAGCCGCTGCCACCACACCGGCACCGCGGTCTTCGCCGGCCCCGGCGACAGCGGCGGCATCCAGCTGACCTGGCCCGACCTCGAACCACCGGCGGTCGCGGCCGGTCCGCCGGCGCGGTGCGGGCTGGCGTTCGACCAGTGGGGACACGCCTACGTGAACCGCGGCCCGGACACCGGCCACGTCTGGCGCCACCTGTCGCCGGTCGAGGTCGAACCGTTCCCGGCGGCCGACGCCGGACGGCCGGTCGCCCTGGCCGTCGACGCCGAGCAGCGGCTCTACGCGGCGCACGACGGCAGCGGCCAGATCGTGACCGTCGACATCTACACGCAGAAACGGGTCGGCACCACCCCGGTCGGGCCCGGCCGCCCCATCGACCTGGCCGTGGCCGGGAACGACGTCGCCGTGCTGACCGAGGAACCCGTCGAGATCGTGTGGCTGCGCGACCGCCGCCGCACCCCGGTGATCGGGCCGCGCTGCCCGGAAGGCCTGCGGCCGTGGCGGCTCGGCGACGGCGGGGACCTGGTGCTGTGGCGGCACCCGGAGGAACGGGTGGCGCTGATCTGCCGTACCGACGGCACGGTGGTCCTCGAACCGGACGGGGCCACCGGCTTCGCCGTCACCCCCGACGGCGTGCTCGTCGTCGCCGGTGAGCCCGGGCGGCCGTTCCGGCGTTTCGCCGCGGGACGGGAGATCGAGCCGGTGCGGGCCGACACGTACGACGGCGGGGCGGTGGCGGTCAGCGCCGACGGAGCCGTCGGATTCAGCACCGCCGGCGGGGTGGGCTGGACCGCCGGCTCGGCCGCCGACTACCGGCCGTCCGGCACCGTGATCGGCTACCGCCTGGACAGCGGCCGCTACCGCAACCGGTGGGGCCGCGTCTTCCTCGACGCGAGCCAGCCCGTCGGCACCACCGTCGAGATCGCCGCCCTGACCACCGACGAGGACGACGTCACCCAGCCGCTCGACACGTCGCCACCGGCCCGCGGCGGCATCACCGGCCGGCCCGGAACACCGCCGCTGCCACCGGCCACGTTGTGGGGCGAGGTCACCTGGCAGCCCCTCTACCGGCTCTCCACCTCGGCGTACGAGGCGCCGGTGGCCCAACCGGCCGGCCGCTACCTGTGGATCGGGCTGCGGCTGACCGGAACCGGTGCGGTGACACCGCGGGTACGTGAGGTGCGGGTCGAGCGCACCGGACACCGCCTGCTCGACTACCTGCCGCGCCACTGGTCCCGGGACCCGGTCGCGGCCGGCTTCCTGTACCGGTTCCTCACCCCGGCCGAAGGCCTGCTGCACGACGCCGGGGAGCAGGCGGCGCTGCGATCGGCACTGCTCGACCCGGCCGCGACCCCGCCCGAGACGCTGCCGTGGCTGGCCGGGCTCACCGGGCTGACCCTGGACGACAGCTGGCCCGAAGCGGCCCGCCGAACCCTGGTCGCCGAGGCGTACCGGCTGTTCGCGGCGCGGGGGACCGTGGGCGGGCTGACCCGCATGCTGGAGATCTTCCTCGGGTACCGGCCCGCCCTGATCGAACGCTGGCGGATACCGGGCGAGGTGGATCCGGCCCATCGGTTCGTGCTCTACCTGCAGGCGGCCCTGGACGATGATCGGCGGCGGATCGTCGAGGGCATCCTGCGCGCTCATGCCCCGGCCCACACGTCGTGGGAGATCCGCGAACTGGGGGCCGGGCCCGGGGTGGGCGAGGACATGCGGGTGGGGGCCAACACGGTGGCGTTGGCCGGGGCCCTGGGGACGCCGTTCGTGATCGGCGACTCCGCCCTCGGCGTCGACGGGCTCCTCGGCGGCGGCCCGTCATGACCCGGCGACCTCTCTCAGCGCGGCGACCCCCTCCTCTTCGGCGGCCCCTTCCTTTTCAGCGGCCCGTCATGACCCGGCGGACTACCGGGAGGCGCGGTCGTGGCGCCGGCGTTCTGTGGCTTTTCGGTGGTGGCTCGTGGTGAGCCGGGCGGTGGGTGCCGACGTTCGGATCGGGCTGCTCAGCGTGACCCTTCCGGCCGGAACCGACCGGGTGCGGATGGACGCCGCGCTCCGCCGGGTCGCCGGGACCGGACTGGACTCGGCCCTCGCGGCTCTCGGCCTGCCGGACGGCGAGTGGTGCGTGCGGCGGCTCGACGTCCCGGCGCGGCTGAACCTGGAACACAGTGCGGAGCGCGTCGCCGAGGAATGGGCGTCGGTGCTCGCCTTCGCGCTGCGACAGATGCTCGTGGGGACGGGCGAGAACGTCCTGCGCTACGAGTCCGTCCGGGGCGCCGCGACCGATCTGATCAGCTCAGTGGCGACCGGGCGATGGGATCGGGCCTGGGCCTGGCGGCAGCTCGGAGTGCTCCGGCCCGGCGCGAACTCACCCGCCGCGGCGATAGCCGGTGCGCTGGCGGTCATCGGCGATGACGCGCTCGGGGCGCTGGTGACGGCGGTCGAGGCGGCGGGGGTGGCGGCGCTGCATCGGGCGCTGGGACCGGCCGGATGGGCCGCGGTCGCCGACGTGGCGACCGGTACGCCGTCGGCCTTTGGCCACGGTGACGACGGAGGAACGGCGAATCTTTCCCGCACTGTGACCGCAACCTCCACGGGTGACAGCGGGTCGCCCGCAACGGCTCGGCCCGATCGCGCCGGCTCGGACCGGTCCGCCAAGGCTGGGCCTGCTACAGATCTCCTTCGCCGGTCGCGGTTTGCCGCCGCTGTAGCGAAGTCGGGAGTCCGGCCGGACCCGGCGACCGCCGCGGCGTGGGCCCGGATCATCGCGGTCGAGGCCGATCCCGTGATTCTGCGCCGCGCCGACCACGCCGAAGTTGTGGGCGCGATCGCGTTCGTCCTGGAGCAGCTGGCGGAATCATCGAGCCGTGCAGAGGAACGTCCAGAGTCGTCGAAATCGTCGGGGCCGCTGGAAGAACCGCCGAGCCGCGGGGAAGGTCCAGTTGCGGCCACCACGGCCGCGCCTACAGGGGGTGGCGACGACGCTTGGCGACTGAAGCCATCGCCGGCCGAATTGCCCGGGAGCGGCATATCCGAAATAGAGGAAATATCGGGGCCGCGAGTTGCGGAAGCTTCTGCCGACGGCTTGTCATGGCCCTCCGGCGGCGCTGTGTCCGAATCGGCGACAGCCCTCGATCGCGGCTCAGACCAGGCGCACCCTGCGCGCGGCTCAGACCAGGCGCAGTCTGAGCGTCGCTCGGGCCTGGCACAGCCTCGGCGCGGCTCGGACCGGACGCAGGCTGCGCGCAGTTCGGACCGAGCGCCGGCCGCGGCGAGAAAGGTCGGGCCCTCGACCGAAAACGGTCAGCCAAGACCAGCGAGGCCGACGGCACCGGCCGTCGATGTCGGGGGAGCCCCGGATGGCCGCGTCGGCGTCCCTACCGCCTGGGGTGGCCTGCTGTTCCTGCTCAACACCGCGTCCGAGGCCGGCCTCCCGGACGCCGCTTTCCGGCCTACGCTCACCGGCCGCAGCATTCGATGGATCGTGCACGAGCTGGCCACCCGCCTGGCCCCACTGTCGCCGGACGATCCGGCCGCCCTGGCCCTCTGCGGCCTCACCCCACATGATCAGCCGCCGAGTGAAATCGGCGAGAAGGCGACCGCCAGAGAGCGCCGCGCCCTTCAGCGCATCGCCGACCGCTGGATCATGAAGACCGCCGCCCTCCTGCCCGCTGACGGTGACGCTGCCCGGGTGGTTGGCGAGTTGGCCCGCCGCCCGGCTGTGATCGTCGCCGATCCCGGCTGGATCGAGATCCGGCTGCCGCTCGACAGCGTCCGCCTGGATGTTCGCCGGGCCGGCCTGGATCTCGACCCGGGTTGGGTTCCCTGGCTGCGGACGGTCATCCGATTCGTCTACCGCGGGGGCGACGATGGCTGATCCGGTCGTGCTGTCGAGCCGCAACGGCCACCGGGTAACTGACGGCCGGCGAGGCCTGCCGCTCGGGGACCGGCTCGCGCCGCTGGTCCGGGGTCTGGCCGATTTTGTCCAGGACGGATTTCTGTCGACGTTCGCCACGACGCTCACCGCGCCGGGTATCCCGCCGGTGGACGCCGTGGCACTGGATCGCCTGGCCGGCCGGCTCGGGCTCAGCGGTACCGAGCAGGGCCTGGTGCTGCTGGCCGGTCTGGCCGACGAGCACGAGGGGATGGCGGCGATCTTCCGGGCGCTGCACCCGTCCGGCGAGCCCTGGCCCACCGCCGGTCTGGCCGCTCAGCTGGTCTACCCGAGGGCCCGCGACCGGGCGGCGATCCGGCACGAACTGGCCGCCGGCGCCGCTGTCACGAGCGGTCTGCTGCAGGTGAGCGGGGACGGCCCCCTGTTCGAACGTTCGTTGCGGCTGGCTCCGGCGGTGTGGGACGTGGTCCACGGCGTGGACGCCTGGCCCTCGCACATTCCGCGCCTGATCCCCGAGGTCGTGGCGCTGCGGGATTGGCGGGAGCTTCCGTCCGTACGCGGAATTCGCCTGGCCCTTTCCGGAGGCGAACCGTTGCGCGTGCTGATTCCGTGCGACGACGAACGCATCGGCCTGAGCCGCGCGTCCGCTCTCGTCGACGGCCCGACCGTGGCCGGACGGGTCGCCGCGACCGACGGGTCCGGCGCCGCGCTGATCGCCCTGCACGCCGCCGCCCGCGCGGCCCGGCCCGTCCTGGTGCTCAGCGCCGGCGGCGACCTCGCGGTCCCCGGTCCGATCCTGGTCGTGACCGCGGGCCACGCGATCCGCCCGGTCGGCCCGGCGCCGGTCCTCGCGGTCCCGTCCGGCCCGGCCTCGGTCGGCGACCGCCGCCGCGCCTGGCGTGCCGCCCTACCCGACCTGCACGAACCCGAAGCCCGGCCCAACCTGCGGGATTCCGCAACCGCCCCGAAGGTGGCGCCTGAACTGTGGGAACGCGCTGCCTCGCCCATTCTGCGGGATCCCGCCGCCGACCTGGCGGCCCGCCACCCCCTGGACCCCGCGGTGATCGCCGAGGTGGCCGCCGACGTCCGGGCCGCCCGGCGCTGCGGCGCCCCGATCTCCGGCGTTTCGGCCGCCATCCGCACCCGGGCCGGCGCCGAACTCCCGCCCGGTGTCCGATTGAGCACACCGGCCCGGGACCGGTCGCGGCTGGTGCTGCCGGATGACGCCGCCGACCAGCTGAGCGCGGCCGTCGACCGGTTGCGGCTGCAGGCGACGGTGATCGAGGACTGGGGTTTCCGCGCCGGTGCCGGGGCCGACCGCGGTGTGCGGCTGCTGTTCACCGGCCCGCCCGGCACCGGGAAGTCCCTGGCCGCCGAGGTGATCGCGGCCGAGGCCGAGACCGATCTGATCGTCGTCGACGTGTCGGCCGTGGTCTCGAAGTGGATCGGCGAGACCGAGAAGAATCTCGGGGCGGTCTTCGACGTGGCCGAGCGGACCCGGGCGGTGCTGCTGCTCGACGAGGCGGACGCCCTGTTCGGTGCGCGCACCGAGGTCGCCGACGCGCACGACCGTTACGCCAACCTGGAGACCGCCTATCTGCTGCAACGCCTGGACCGGTTCGGCGGCCTGGTCGTGCTGGCCACCAACGTGCGGCAGAACATCGACGCCGCTTTCATCCGCCGGATGGACCACGTGATCGAGTTCGGTCTGCCGGACGCCGCCCGGCGTCACCGGCTGTGGCGGCTGCACCTGCCGGCGACCGCCCCGCTGGCCGCCGACGTCGACCTGGAAGCGCTGGCCGCGACGTATCCGGTTCCGGGCGCCTGGATCCGCAACGCCGCCATCGCAGCCGCATTTCAGGCGGCGGCGAACAACGAGGCCACCGAAGAGCCGGGGAGCGCGGCGATCGGCATGCGCCACCTGATCACCGCCATGCAGAGGGAGTACACCAAGGCCGTCCGCCCCTACCCGGGCGACCCGGCGAGAGGGACCCATCGATGACCCAGTCCACCGAAACCTTGCCGTCCACGCCGTTCAGCCTGCCCCGGATCACGTACGGAATGCTGCTCGGGGTTGATGATTTCCGTTCGATCCTCGGGCATCCCCGCGGCAAGCATCTGCTCCACCAGGCCTGGCTGCACGGCCCGGGCGTGATCCGCGGCTACGCCGTGACCACCGACCAGCACCAGGTCACCGTCCGGCCGGGTCTGGCGATCGACGCGATGGGCCGTGAGCTGCCGCTTCGCACCGCCCAGTGCATCGACCTGGCCGACTGGCTGAGCGCCCGCCATCGCCGGTTGAAGTCGAATGCGAAGCTGCGTCTGGACGTGGTTGCCACCGCCGGTCACGACTTCACCGATCCGGTGCCGCATCCCGGTGGCGCCCTGCTCGACCCGCTCGATCCGGCCGCCGCCGCGTCGCGCTACGCCGAGACGGTCACCGTCGATCTGGCCGAGAGCGCGCGGAGTGCCGACGGCGATCCGTTCCGGCGTCTGCGTGTTCTGCTCGGCCTGGCCCGGCCCCGGCCCGCGAACATCGAGGACGCCGAGGCGGCCGGCGAGTCCCGCCGCATCGCGAAACTGCCGCCGGGGGAGCGCCCGCGGGCGTTGCTGGCCGCGTTCCGTGACTTCACCGATCGGGCGGTCGCCGCGCTCGGCCCGCCGGACGACTGGACCGACACCGACGCGTTCCCGGCCACCGCCGAGACCGGGCTGCTCCTGGCCCGGGTGCTGGTGACGCCCGGTACCGGCGGCACCCCACTGCTCGGCCGCCCCGACCTGAGCGTCCGCCGCAGTCTGCTCCCGACCGGCCTGCTGCAGGACCTGCTCTGCGGCCTGGGTCCCGGGTTCGCCGACCGTCCGCCCGATGCCGGCGGTCCGCAGGTGATCCGTTCCTCGGCCGGGTGGGCCGACCCGCAGACGATCACCGCCGAGGTCACGGCCGCGCTCCGGCCCGCCTCGGTGACCGCGGACGCGGTGGCGGTGACCTCGGTGTCGGCCGAGGGGCACTGGGTCGTCGAGGAGGTCGCTGACGCGACCTTTCACGATCACATCATTGCCGTACGTCTCAGCCGGCCGCCCCGTCACGACCTGGTCCGCTGCCGCGTCCGTGGCACCGGCGACACGCCCGTGCTCGGCGCCGACGGATCACCCCTGGCCGGCCTCGACAACGGCCCGGCGGCCACCGGCGACGACGGCCGCGACGCGGTCTGGCAGATGCCCGGCCCGAACCAGGAGTGACCGGCCCGAACCAGGAGTGACCGGCCCGAACCAAGGATGGCCGGCCCGAAGCGCGACCGAGACGAGGGGAACGACCAATGACTGACACGATCGTGCGCCTGCACCCCTTCGACGGGCTGTTCTTCCGGGCCCGCCACCTCGACCTGCTGCAGGACTACGTCCGGGCCCTGTCGGCCGACAGCGCGATCGCCGGCGGCAGCGGCACGGTCCACGGACTCGACGTCACCGTCGACGGCACCGACCTGGTCGCCGCGCCCGGTCTCGCCGTCACCGGGGAGGGCCGTCTGCTCGCCTCCACCCGGGACGTCCGCATCCCGCTGCCCGCCGCCCCGGCCAACGGCGTCGCCGCGTGGCTCCTCGAAGCGGTCGCCGACGAGGTCGAGGGCGAGCCGGACGAGCTCACCTACAGCCGGGTGCCCGGCGCCACGGACGGCGGCCGGCGCAGCTCGACGACGATCGAACGCCTCGGCCTGCGGGTCAGCCCGGTGGCCGTGCCGCCCGGGGTGCCGGCCGCGAAGGTGCGGTCGGCCCTGGCGGCGGCCCGGTTCGCCGCCGAGCGGCCGGGCCCGGGCCTGCCGGACGGGCGTCCGGCGGCTGCTCCGGGCGCTGCTACCGCCGTACCTCTGGCAATTGTTTTCTGGGTTGGGGGTTGGGTTGTCGATGTGTGGGCGGCGCGGCGGGATCGCGGGCAGGCGCTGCCCGAGCGGGCCGGGCAGCTGGCGCTCGGGTTGCCGGCGGCGGCGACCGCCGAGGCCGGGCTGCGGCAGTTCCAGGCGCAGCTCGGGGCCGGGCCGGTCGCGTCGCCGCTGGCCGGGCTCGGTTTTGTCGAGCTTCCGCCGGCCGGGTTCCTGCCGATGCCGGCCGGTGATCGCCGCCCGGCCGACCTGCGGGAGATCTTCGGCGGGGGGACCGGCATCCGGGTGTTCGCGTGCGACGAGGCGACCGCGCGGGCCCGGGTGCAGGGTGCCCGGCGCCGGGACCGGATCCCGCTGACCGGGCCGGTCACGGTGGACGTCCTGGTGCCCGGCACCTGGTCGGCGGGCGGTGCGGTGACGTCGGCGACGCCGTGGGTGGCGTTCGCCCGGCCCGAGGTCGTCGTGCCCGAGCCGGCACCGGTGCGGTACGAGTTGGACCTGTTCGCGGTGCAGACCAAACCGGTCGACTACGCCGACGCGATCGCCGACGCGAAGGTGCACGCCGGCCCGGCCGATCAGCTGGTCACCACGCTGCGCGGGACGACCGTCCCCGGGCTCGACGCGTATCGGACGGTGGCCGCGCGGATCGACGGCGCCAACCGCATGACCCTGCTGGTGGTCGCCGCCACCGACGAGGAGTTGCCGGTCGCCGGGCAGCGGGCGGCGCGGGTCCTGTCCGGGTTCGGCGGGGTCGCCGCGACCGCCGACCGGCTGCCCGGGGTGGCGATCGCCGGGCTGGCCCGCCCGGCCATCCGGATCATCACCGAACAGCCCTGACCAGCACCGGGAGCAGCAGTCGGGTCAGGGTCGGATGCGGTTCCACGCCCAGCTCGGCGGCGAGCAGCCGCCGGTACGCGGTGAACTGGTGGACCGCCTCACCCCAGTTCCCGTGGGCGATGTGGGCCTCGATCAGCGCCCGCTGCGCGCTCTCGCGCAGCGGCTCGGCGGTCACCGCGACCAGGGCCGCGCTGACCGCCTCGCCGGGGCTGACCTCGGCCAGCCGTGCGCTCATCACTTCGAGGGCGTGCAGCAGCCGCTGCCGCAGGCGGTCCCGTTCGCCCAGCACCCAGTCGTCGTACCAGCCCGGCAGCAGATCGAGCGCGGCCGTCCCGGACGGGTGCACGGCCAGGTCGGGCCCGGTCGCGACCCCGGCCTCCAGGCGATCGGCCCACGCGCTGACCAGGTCGGCGTCGACCAGCACGCCCTCGCGCAGGGTCAGCGTCGCCTTGTCGGCGTCGACCAGTTCGGCGCAGTGCCGGTTCAGCCGCCACAGCGACGACCGCAGGTTCCCGGCCGCCCGCAGGTCGGCGACGTCCGGCCACAGTGTCCCGGCCGCGTGCCGCCGCGACACCCGCCCGTCGTTGAGCGCGACGAACGCCAGCAGCCGCTTGCTGCCCTCCGGGACGTCGACCCGTCGCGCGCCGATCGACACGTACGGGCCACCCAGCAGGTGCACCACCATGGTGGCAGCGTCGAGTCGTTCGCCCAGCATCGTTCGTACCCAGTCACGCACCGCTCTGCCCTCCGCGCCGGTGTCACCCCATGCCCGGGACGGACGCTAGGAGGCTGTGCGTCAACGATTCGTCACAGGAAGTGGGGGAGGCGTTGACGCCGCGGTGACGCCGAGCGCCGCGCACAGGGCCCGCAGAGCCCCGTCCCAGGCGCTGTCGGACAGGGCGCCGAAGTTGACGACCAGGGCGTCCTCGGTGATCGGCGGGCCGGCCCGGAACCGGCTGAGCCCGTTGATCAGCAGACCCCGGGCGGCGGCGGCCCGCAGCACGGCCCCCTCGGTCCCCGGCGGCAGCCGCAGCACCGCCTGCAACCCGGCCGCCATCCCGGTCACCCGGACGTCCGGGGCGGCCCCGCCCACGGCGGCGATCAGCTGGTCGCGGCGGCGCCGGTAGCTCTGCCGGCGCGCTCGCACGTGCCGGTCGAACGCCCCCGACGTGATGAACTCGGCCAGCGTCAACTGCTCCAGCACGCTCACCGTCTCCACCCGCCCCTTGGCCGCCGCGAGCGCCGGCAGCAGGTGACCGGGCGCCACGATCCACGACAGCCGCAGGGCCGGCGCCAGGGACTTGCTGGCCGTCCCGAAGTAGACCACCCGGTCCGGGTCCAGCCCCTGCAGCGCGGCCACCGGCTTGCGGTCGTAGCGGAACTCGCCGTCGTAGTCGTCCTCCAGGATCAGCCCGCCGGTCGCCCGCGCCCAGTCGAGCACGGCGGCCCGCCGCCCGGCCGACAGCGCCACCCCGGTCGGGAACTGATGAGCGGGCGTGAGCAGCACCGCCCCGGCCGACGCGGTCAGCTCGTCGACCCGGGCGCCCTCCTCGTCCACGGTCAGCACCGGAGTGTCCAGCCCGGCCTCGGCGAGCAGCGTGCGGTAGAGGTCCAGGCCGTACGACTCCACGGCCACCGCGCCCCGCAGCACGGACGCGACCAGGGCCAGCCCGTGATGGAAGCCGGAGCAGACGACGATGCTGCCGGGCTCGGCCGTGACCCCGCGGACCCGGGCGAGATACTCGGCCAGCGCGACCCGCAACTCCATCAGCCCGAGCGGATCGCCGTAGCCGAACGCCCCGTGCGGGGCCGTGCTCAGGGCCCGGCGGGCCGCCGCCAACCAGGCGGTACGCGGAAAGTCGGCGAAGTCGGCGGCCCCCAGGGCCAGCCCGTGCCGCGGCCGAGCGGCCTCGCCCACCGCCGTCACCCGCCGGGGAGCGGCCCGCCGGGCCACCCGCGTCCCCGACCCCTGCCGGGCGGTGAGCCACCCCTCGGCGACCAGTTCGGCGTAGCACTCCGTGACCGTGCTCCGGGAGACCCCGAGGTCGGCCGCGAGCGCCCGCGACGCGGGCAGCCGGGTGCCCGGCGCGAGCCGCCCGGACCGCACGGCCTCGCGCAACGCGGCCGACAGCCCGGCCCGCAGGCGGGTCCCGGCCAGTTCGAGATGCAGGTCCACGCCCACCGAAGTGGTCTGCTCCTTGGCCACGGAAATGGACTCTACTCGCAGGCCATTCGCCACTTAGCGTCATGGGTGTGCGAACGAAACTGCTGCTGGCGGGCGCGACCATGGCGTTCACCGGCCTGTACCTCGCGGCGGGCGCCCTCACCCCGCTGCTCGTCCTCTACCAGCATCGACGCGACTTCCCGCCGGTGCTGCTGACCGTCGCGTTCGCGGTCTACGCCCTCGGGTTCCTGGCCGCGGCGCTCACCCTCGGGTCGCTCTCCGACCACGTGGGCCGGCGACCCGTGCTGCTCGGCGGCCTGCTCCTGCAGCTGACGTCCAATCTGATCTTCCTGTACGGCGACAGCGCCGGCTGGATCGTCGCGGGCCGGGTCGTTCAGGGCCTGGCGGGCGGGACGGCGACCGCGGCGTTCACCGCGGTGCTGGTCGAGCTGGCCCCGGCGCACCGCAGACGGCTCGGCCCGGTCCTCGGCAGCGTCGGGCTGACCGGTGGCCTGGCCGCCGGCTCCCTGCTCGCCGGCCTGGGGATCCAGGTCACCCCGCGAGCCGACACGATCGTGTTCGTGCTGCTCAGCGTCCTCACCGTGGTCGGCGGCGCGGTGGTTCTGGCGTTGCCGGAGACCGCCGGGCGGCGGCCGGGCGCGCTGCGCTCGATGATCCCGGACCTGACGATCCCGCCCGCGGCCCGCGCCGAGTTCCGCGCGGCCGCCCCGGTCGTCGGCGCGGTCTGGATGCTGGCCGGGCTCTCCGGCGGGCTGGCGCCGAGCATGGTCCAGACCGTGTTCCACCGCGACAGCGGCCTGCTCGACGGTGTGGCCGGTTTCATCGCGCCGGCCGTCTCGGTCGCCGCCGGTCTGGCCCTGGCCGGTGTGCGCCCGCGAACCGCGATGACCACCGGGATCCGCGCGGCGATCGCCGGTGCGCTCGGCATCGCCGCCGGGGCGTACGCCGGAAGCCTGTCCTTGATGTTCCTGGGCCAGGCGGTGGCCGGTGTCGGGTTCGGCGCGGCCTTCACCGCGGCCCTCGCGCTGGTCGTGCCGCTCGCCGGGGACGAGCGCCGGGCCGGGGTCGTCGCCGCGATCTACGTGGTCGCGTATCTCGGCCTGGGCGTGCCCGTGGTCGCCGCCGGCGCCCTCACCGGCGTGGTCGGTGTGGTGCCGGCCGTCGGCTGCTACAGCGCGGTCGTCGTGCTTCTCTCGCTCACCGGTCTCGTCGCGCGACAGCGCCGGGGCCACCCCATCACCGTGGAAAGGTAGTCACATGTCCTCGATCTCTGCCGCCGGCAATCGCGTGTTCCTGGCCGGAGCGTCCGGTGTGCTCGGCCGGCGGCTCGTCCCGCTGCTGGTCAAGGCCGGTTACGTCGTGGCCGGCATGACCCGTTCGGCCGGTCACGTCCCGCTGCTGCGTGACCTCGGGGCCGAGCCGGTCGTCGTTGACGTCTACGACCGTGACGCGCTGTTCCGGGCGGTCGCCGGTTTCGCGCCGAGCCTGATCCTGAACGAGCTGACCGACCTGCCGGACGACGCGGCCGAGCTGCCCGCGAGCGCCGAGCGCAACGCCCGGATCCGCACCGAGGGCAACCAGAACCTGATCGACGCCGCCCGGAGGGCCGGTTCGCCGAGGATTCTGGCCCAGACCGTGGCCTGGCCGCTGGCTCCCGGCCCGGGGGCCGACGCGGTGGCCGAGCTGGAGCGCGCGATCCTGGCCGAGAACGGCGTGGTCCTCAGCTACGGCCAGTTCTACGGCCCCGGCACGTATCACGAGCTGGCGGTGCCGGCCGAGCCGCGCGTGCACATCGACCGGGCGGCCGAACTCACGGTCGAGGCCTTGACCGCCCCTTCCGGCGTCGTCGTCATCACCGACTGACCCCGCTGTTTTTGGCGACAACCTGTCGTAAACTTTTTACGACAGGTTGTCGCCAAAAAGGGGTGGGGCATTGACCGAGAACCAGCTGATCGTCGTGACCGGAGCCTCCACCGGACTGGGCGCGGCCACCGCCCGCGAGCTGTCCCGCCAGGGCTTCCACGTCCTGGCCGGAGTGCGGCGCGAGCGCGACGCCGACGCGATCCGGGCCGCCGGGGTCGAGCCGATCATCCTCGACATCACCGTTCCCGAGCAGATCGAGGCACTGGCCGCGCGGGTCGCCGCCGATCCGCGCCCGCTGCGCGCGGTCGTCAACAACGCCGGCATCCAGGTCAACGCGCCGGTCGAGACCCTGCCGATGGGGGAGTGGCGGCGGGTGTTCGAGGTGAACCTGTTCGGCCACATCGCCGTCACCCAGGCGCTGCTCCCGGCGCTGCTGCGCAGCCGGGGCCGGGTGATCAACATCAGCTCCATCGGGGGACGGATCGCCATGCCGACGTACGGTGCGTACGCCGGCGCCAAGTTCGCCCTGGAAGCGGTGAGTGACTCGCTGCGCCGCGAGGTCGCGCCGCTCGGCGTCGACGTGGTGGTGATCGAGCCCGGCGGCGTGCGTACCGAGATCGCCGGCCGGGGCATCGCCACCGCCACCGACCTGGCCACGCGCATGACGCCGGATCAGAAACAGCGTTACGGTTCCCTCGTACGGGCGATCAATACGCTCATGGACACCGGCACCGCGTCGGGCCTGACCGCCGACGCCGCCGCCCGTGCGGTCGCCCGGGCCGTGACCGTTCGCCGTCCCCGGGCCCGCTATCCGATCGGCCGCGACGCCGCCGTGCTCCTGCGCCTGGCCCGGTTCCTGCCCGACCGGATGCTGGACCGCATCAGCGCCGCCAACCTGCGCCGCCACCGGCCGGCGCCGGCCGCCGTGTGAGGATGACCGGATGCCGCGGATCCGGGGAGCCAGCATCGAGCAGCACCACGAGATGGTGTGGGCCGACCTGGCCGAGGCGATGCGGGGCCTGCTGCTCGAACGCTCCTACGACGCGATCACCATGGGGCACATCGCGGCTCGGGCCGGCCTGGCCCGCAACACCCTCTACAACTACGCGCGGGACAAGGGCGCGCTGGTCCTCGCGCTGACCGAGCGGGCCGCCGGCCCGACCGTCGAGCGGGTCACGGCGATCGCCGGGCGGGCCGGGGAGCCGGCGGCGCAACGGATCCGGGAGATCGTCGAGGCGGTGCTGACCGCCGAGGGCATGCGCCTGATGTTCCAGCCGGGTTCGGCGGTCGCCGAGGTGCCGAAGGGGCCGGACAACCCGTTCACCGCGATCGTCGTGGCGGTGGAGAGCGTCGTGCGCGACGGCATCGGGCGGGGCGAGTTCCGCGACGTCGGCGACGTGCAGCTGACGGTGGAGCTGCTCGCCGGTCTGATGCGCGCGGGCGCCGAACGCGTCGGCCGGGACCCGGACGCTCTCGCCGGCACCGTCGCCGCGGCCCAGGACCTGGTCCGGGCCGCGCTGATCGTCAATTCATAGGGAGCTTCCCGAAGCGGGCCCCGGGCCCTGGCCCCTAGCGTCGGAGCCCATGACGACATGTACGCGGGTGCGGCTGATCGGCGGCTTCGGACTGACCCTGCCGGCCGGGCCGGCCACCGTGGCCGAGTCCCTGCAACGGCTCATCGCGTTCGTGGCGCTGCGCGGGCCCACGCCCCGCACCGCGATCGCCGGCACGCTGTGGCCGGCCACCTGCGACGACCGTTCGCTGGCGAGTCTGCGGACGGCCGCGTGGCGGCTGCGGCGGCAGGCGCCCGGGCTGCTGGCCGGCACCCCGGGCGCGCTGGGCCTCGACCCGGCGGTCCGGCTCGACGTGGCCCGGCTGGGCGAGTTCACCGGCCCGGCCTGGCCCGACCTGCTGCCCGGCTGGTACGACGACTGGGTGGTGATGGAACGCGAACGTCTGCGCCACCGCTACCTGCGCCTGCTCGAAGCGGACGCGACGAGTGCGATCGCCGCCGGGCGCCCGGCCGCCGCCCTGGACCGGGCCCTGGCGGCAGCGGCCGCCGATCCACTCCGGGAGAGCGCCCACCGCCTGGTCATCCGGGCGCTGCTGGCCGACGGGAACCTGGCCGCGGCGTACCGTCACCTGGGTCTGGTCCGTGCCCTGTTCCGGGAACAGCTGGGCGTGGCGCCGACCGAGCAGCTGACCGGCCTGTTTCAGAGGGTCAGGCCCAGCCTCCCGGTGGTGGCCCGGGCCGCCAGCTCGGTCAGCGCCTTGGGCCCGTCGGCCAGCGGATAGGTGGTGACCTGCTCCGGGCCGAGCACGCCGGCGCCGACCAGCCGGAACATCTCGCCCATGACCGCGCCGAAGACCTGCGGCGCGGCCTGGATCAGGGTGCCGAGGTTGAGCCCGATCAGGTGGATCTGATGCTTGTAGACCAGGTCCCAGTTGGTGATCGACGCCGTGCCGCCGGCCAGCCCGAAGACGACGACGCGGCCGGTGACCGGCTTGGCCGCGGCCAGGCTCGCCTCGAACGTGGGACCGCCGGTCGACTCCAGGACCAGGTCGACGCCGCCGGTCCGGCGCAGGACCTCGGCGGCCAGGTCGGGGCGGCGCGCATCGAGGACGTGATCGGCGCCCCGACGCCGTACCACATCGTGTTTTTCCGGCGAAGCCGTCGCGATGACCGTCGCGCCGTAGTGTTTGGCGATCGCCACCGCGGCCTGACCGGTCGCGCCGGCCGCCGCGTGGATCAGCACGCTCTGACCGGCGGCGACGGTGCCCATCAGGGCGGCGACCGCGGTCGGCCGGCTCACGGCCAGGCCCAGGGCCTGCTCGTCGGTCCAGCCGGCGGGCACCGGGATCGCCGCCGCGGCCGGCAGCACCAGGTATTCGGCGAAGGCGCCGCCGGCGATCGAGGCGCCGACGACGCGCCCGTCACCGCCGGAGACGATCTCGCCCACGGCTTCGATGCCGGCGATGTACGGCGGCTTCGGGCCGTGCGGGAAGACGCCGGTGGCCTGCTGGACGTCGACGAAGTTGATCCCGGCGGCCGTGACCCGGATCAGGATCTCGCCGGGTCCGGGCGACGGCATCGGAGCGTCGGTGATCAGGCGCAGGTCCCGCGGGCCGTTCAGGGACGTCTGCTGCAGTGCGCGCATGGGGTTTCCTCCGGTTGGGTGACGACCTACACCCAGGAAGACCCTCCGTCGCCGGCAAAGGAATCGATCAGACCCGGATCACCGAACGACGAGATGCGCCGGATGCCCTCGTCGGTGACGGTGAGAACACATATGCCGTACGGCCGGCCGTGCGTGAGGACGACGGCCGCGGGCTGCCCGTTGGCGCTGGTCGGCCGCATACGCCAGTCGCCCGGGGCGCCGAGCAGGTGATCGCGCAGGAACGGGAGGCAGACGGTCCGCCCGGTGAACCAGGTGCGCAGCGGGGTCGCCTCCAGCGTCGCGTCGGCCAGCAACAGGCGCTCCAGCGCGGCCGGGTCGGCGTTCTCGAACGCCTTGATGTACTGGTCGAGCAGCTCCCGGGCCCGCCGCTCGGACGGCTCGGCGACCTGCCGGTCGTTGAGGCCGAGCTCGTCCATCCGTGCACGGGCCCGCTGCAGTGCGCTCTTGACCGAGGCCGTCGTCGTGCCCAGCATGCCCGCGACCTCGCCGGCCGGGAACGCCAGGACGTCGCGCAGCAGCAGCACCGCCCGTTGCCGCGGCGGCAGGTACTGCAGGCCGGCGATCAGGGCCAGCCGCACCGACTCGCGGGCCGTGACCACGTTCGCCGGGTCCAGCACCTTGGCGTCCGGCGCCGGCTGCAGCCAGCGCACGCCGGCCTCGGCCGCCTCCATCGGCGCGTCCGGATCGGCCTGCGGCGCTCCGAGCCCGGACGGCAGGACCCGCCGGGACTGCCGGGTCAGCTCGGTCAGGCACCGGTTGGTGGCGATCTGGTGCAGCCAGGTGCGCACCGACGAGCGTCCCTCAAAATCTTCGAAAGAGCGCCAGGCCCGCAGGTACGTCTCCTGAACCACATCCTCGGCGTCCTGAATCGACCCGAGCATCCGATAGCAGTGCGCCACGAGTTCGCGCCGGAACGGTTCCGTCGCCGCCACGAACCGGTCACCATCAGGCACGATTCACACCGCCCGGATCGGGGAGCGCGGCCGGACGCCGGACCGCGGTTGCCGTCACCGTCCGAGCTGGATCCATCCGGCCATTCTGCCCGTTGTCGCGTGACCGGGTCCATCGTGAGTGTGTTTCTCAAAGAATCGCAGGTCACGGGCCTGTTTGCTGAGAGCCGTGCCTCTGCCGGGTCCCATCGGGAATGTGCTTAACTTAGTGCAGCCGGTGTTGCCGCACCGGCCGCACCAGTCGGCGTGTTTGCACCATCAGTTGATCAACCGCCTTGAGCAGAGATGTTCGTCGAAGATGACCACCTCCCTTCGGGCGGGAGTTATACGGTGAGACCTGTTGATCAGTGAAGAGGAAGAGGTGTCACCGCCAGTGAATCCATGATGACTGATTGCCCGGGCAATTGCCACAGTCGTTTGCCGATTGGCATTGCCAGCAGCAATTGCCATGTGGCAGATTGAAACATGGCTTTGTTTGTGGCTGCGATCAAGGAGGTGACGATCATTACCGGTCAACCCGGTCCCCTGGTCAGTCGCCGACAACTCGGGGTGGCGCTGCGGCAACTGCGCGTCGAGTCCGGTCTCAGCCTGGGCGAAGTGGCGAAGCGATTGCTCCTTTCGCCCTCGAAGATCAGTCGAATCGAAAATGCGCAGCGGAACATTTCCGCGCGTGACGTACGGGATCTTCTGGACCTTTATCGCGTCACCGATCCCGCTGTCCGGGACGAGCTCATGAGGCTCGTCGAGGAGAGCCGGGAATCGCCGTGGTGGGCACAGTTCAGCCTCGATCAGGGCTACGAGCGCCTGATCGGGCTCGAAGCGGCGGCCGAGACCATCTCCGATTACCAGATCGGAGCCGTTCCCGGGCTGCTCCAGACAGCGGACTACTCGGCGGCCGTGATCGGCGCCTGGATCGCTGATCCCGAGGTGATCAGAACCAAGGTCGAGGTGCGGATGGCCCGCCAGCGACTGATAGGCAAGAGCACCAAGCTGAAGTTCGTCGTGGACGAGTCCGCAGTGCGCCGATCGGTCGGGGGCCGCGACGTGATGCGCGACCAGATTCGGAAGCTGATCGAGGTCAGCGCCGGATCACACATCGAATTCCAGATCATTCCCTTCTCGGCCGGCGCCCACCAGGGCCTGGTCGGCGGCTTCATCGTTCTGCAATTCCCGAATTCAATATCAGCCGGCCCGGCTGCCAGTATGTCCGACATCGTCTACCACGAGGGCGTTGTCGGCGCAGGCACGTATGTGGAGCAGTTCGAAGAGGTCAAAGCGTACCTGGACGCCTTTACCGAGCTGCAGGGCAAAGCGCTCACCCCGTCTGCGTCGATCTCTTTCCTGGAAACGCTCCTCAGGGAATCCTGAGCGTCGGCCCTGGTCCGGCCGGCACAGCTCAGGAGGCACATCATGCATGAAGAAATGACCGATTCCCTTTCGTGGCAGACCTCGTCCCACTGCACCAACGGCGCCTGCGTGGCCGTCGCTTTCTCCGGTGATTCCGTGCTCGTCCGCGACACCAAGACGACGAATCCGCCGTTCGTCTACACGGTGGGGGAATGGCGTGACTTCATCGCCGGCGTCAAGGGCGGCGAATTCGACGCCTGACGCGTCGTGACCCGGGCGGGGTCACGACCGGATCCCGCCCGGTACCCAGGTGACCATCGCGTGACGGGGGCGGCACTACCGTCC
The DNA here is from genome assembly GCF_051380535.1 of Actinoplanes sp. HUAS TT8. NCBI lineage: Bacteria > Bacillati > Actinomycetota > Actinomycetes > Micromonosporales > Micromonosporaceae > Actinoplanes > Actinoplanes sp. HUAS TT8. The sequence continues at coordinate 2,606,237 of NZ_CP195646.1, forward strand.
GCGCATGTCACCGTTCACCCGCCCGGGCGGATGACCGACCCGGCGTTCCTCGCCCGCGTGGCCGCGCTGCTCGTCGCCCGCGCGTCCGCCCCTGACGTGCGATCGGAACCGGACAGCGACGCCCGGCGCGTGCTCGACGCGATCCGGCGGCTGCTGGACGGTGAGCCCGCCGACCCCGGGCGCCTGACTGTCAGGATGGCGACCGACGCCGGATTCGCCGAGGCGCTCCGGACCGAGATCATTCGCGCGTACGCGATCCCGGCCCTGGCCCGCCACCTCCCCGATCCGTCCCCGGCAGCCCGTCCAGAGCGCCCGGAATCTGGGTACGGGAACTGATCCCCAGCTTCCGGTACACGCGCGACAGATGAGCCTCCACGGTCTTGCGGGACAGGAACAGCAGCCCGGCGATGGCCGGATTGCTCAACCCGCGCCCGGCCGCCAGGGCCACCTGCAGTTCCTGAGGCGTCAGCTGTTCCGCCTCGACCGCCGGCCGGGCCGTCCCGCCGGCCGCCGCCAGTTCGGCCGACGCCCGGTCCGCGAACGGCCGCGCCCCCAGCCTGCGGAACGTCTGCTGAGCGTCCGACAGCGCCGCCCGCGACCCGGCGATCCGCCGATACCGCCGCATCACCTCCCCGTGACACAGCGCTGTCCGGGCCTGCTCGAACGGCCGATGACAGCGCTCGTGCAGCACCATCGCGGCCCGGAAGTGCCGGTCCGCGGTCGCCGCGTCCCCGGCCAGCAGACCCCGGCACCGCTGCACCGCCGCCCCGGCCGTGGGCAGCCCGGTCGCCGCCGCCCGCCGCCCGAACGACTCCAGCAGCCGGGCCGCCGCGTCGGCCCGCCCGGCCCGCCAGTACGCCTCCACCAGATCCGGCTCCCAAAACACCACGCACGGATTGCCCACCCCGTGCCGCTCCGCGAACTCCCGGGCCGGCTCCAAAGAGTCGATCGCCTCCTGCGGACGCCCACCGGCCAGGTGCAGCAACCCGAGCACACCCCGCTCGTAGAGCACCAGCCCACCGGTCCCGAGCGGCCCCGACATCAGCCGCGCCTCGGCCAGCCGCCGCTCGGCCGTCGCGTCCCGGCCCTGCGCCGCGTCCAGCCGCGCCAGCAGCACCTGCACCAGGCCGATGGTCAACGGCTGCCACACCTCCCCGGCCAGCCGCAACGACTCCTCGCCGTCGGCGTGCGCCCGCGCCCACTCGCCGGCCTGCCGAGCCGTCTCGCACCGATGGCTCAGCGCGATCGCCAACGGCCCCAGCGCCCCGGCCCGGCGGCACGCGTGCACCACCCGATCCAGGGTCTGCCGCGCGTCGACCGGCCGATCCAGCCACCCCTGCGCGGCGCCGAGCATGCTCAGCACCATGCCGTCGGCCACCGGGTCCAGCCCGTCCCGAAACGACCGGAGTTCCCCGATCGCGGCCAGCGCCTCCCGCGTCCGCCCTTTCAGGGCAAGAGCCTGCGCGCGTACGAGTCGTGCCCGCCCCCGCTCCTCGACCGCCCCGGCCCGGTCGGCCAGCCGGACCGCCCGCTCGCACAGGGCCACCCCGTCGTCGATCCGGCCCTCGGTGAACGTCGGCAGCGCGGCCTCGCACAACAGCCGGGCGGCGCCGCGCGGATCGCGTCCGGCCACCGTACCGGCCGCCCCGGTGAGCACCTCCCGGGCGATGGCCGGGGTGCCGCGCACGGTGAGGGCCCGGCCCCGGTTGAGTTCGATCCCGGCGATCAGCCCCGGGTCGGCGGTCAGTTCACGGGCCGTCTCCAGCCAGCCGGCGGCCTCGTCGGCGCGACCGGCGATCAGCGCCGCCGTGGCCGCGTCGAGCAGGCGGCGGGCCCGATGCTCGGGGTCGGCGGTCAGGGCGGCGGCGCGATGCAGCATCCGGGTGGCGTCGGCGAACCCGAGCCGGTCGCGGCGGCCGGCGGCGGCCACCTCCAGTTCGGCCGCGAGCGCGTCGTCCGGCCCGGTCGCCCCGGCCGCGCGGTAGAGCAGGGCCTGGTCGCCGGTGGAGGTCGCGGCCAGAACGCCGTACGCCGCAAATCGGTCCTTGATCGTCGCATCGGCCTGGACCACGGAACGGATCAGGGGATGGGCGAAGCTGACCCGGCCGTCCTGAAACGTGAGCAGGTCGGCGTCGCGGGCCGGGCCGAACGCGGACATGTCCAGGCCGAGCGCACGCAGCGGCGGGAGCAGCCGCTCGACCGCCGACGACGAGCTCAGGGCCAGCACGAGCAGGGCCGGCCGGGTCGCGGCGGGCAACGAGTCGAGGCGTGCGGCGAACATCCGGCGGATCTGCGCACCGACCGGCAGCGGATCGGGCATGGCCAGCCGGGCGGCCAGCTCCGGCGGGCTCAGCCGGCGGCCGATCTCACGCAACGCCAGTGGATTACCGCCGGTGACCGTGTGCAGCTGATCGGCCACGGCCGGGGCGACCGGATCGGCGCCCAGCGTCGCCAGAAGTGCGCTGCTCGCATCCCGGTCCAGGCCGGCCAGGTGAAACGCGGTGAGACCGGTCGCGTCGAAACTGCGCCCCGGCTCACCCCGCAACGCGACGACGACCAGCACGGCATCGTTCTCCAGGCGGCGGGCCGCGAACATCAGCGCGGCGGCCGACTCGGCGTCCATCCACTGCGCGTCATCCACCACGACCAGCGTCGGACGGGCTTCCGCGGCCAGACTCAGCAGCGTGAGCAGGCCCTGACAGACCGCGTACCGGCCAATTCTTCTCGATCGTCGGAAGTCCAGCGCGAGCGCGGTCCGCAAGGCGGTCGCCTGCGGCGGCGGCAACTCACCCAGGCGCGCCAGCAGCGGCCGCAGCAGATCACCGAGCGTGGCGTAGGCCAGGGTGGCCTCGGAGTTCAGCCCGGTCGCGGCCAGCACCCGCATACCCTCGGCCCGGGCCGTCACCGCCCGCAACACGGTCGTCTTGCCGATCCCGGACTCGCCGAACAGCACGACACCACCACCGTGCCCGGCCCGCGCCGCGTCCAGGAACCCGTCGAAGTGGCTGAGCACCCGCTCCCGCCCGACGATCCGGTCGACCGAGACAGTCATGCTGCCACCTCCCGGCGCGTCCCGACCCCGGTCCCGTCAGCATGCCCCACCCTCGCGCGAGGAAGTGTCGGGTTTCATCCATCGGTGGATGCGTGGCGTTGCCCACCCGCGTTACGTTGCGGGTGGATCGCGGAGGTGCACTTGAGACGGTGGGTACCGTCGACGGCGGTGGGGTTGCTGTGCGGCCTCGCGTTCGCCCTGGCCGGCAACCTGGCCACCAACACCGTCGCACCACCGGATTCCTGGACGTGGTGGCCGGCCGTGGTCTGGGCCGTCGTCGTCCTGCTGATCGCCGTCTCGGTGTGGGTCCAGATCGTGCAGAGCCGGCCCGCACGCCCGGCCGGGCCGGACGATCAGGTACTCGCCGACCTGGCCGCCCGCCTGAACGGGGACTGGTCCGACGAAGCGGCCCGGCTCGACGTCACCCGGCCGGCGCCCCTGAGGGTGGCCTGGTCGTCGACCGGGCGGCCCGGTCTGGCGGCCAGTCGTCAGGCGGTGCTCGACGATCCGCTGGGCGGGGACTGGCAACAGTATCCGCTGCACGGGCACGTGGGCACGCCCATAGACGGCATCAATCAGGACATCGTGACCGCGTTTCGCGCACTGCCCCGGCGGCAACTGGTGGTCCTCGGCGCGCCGGGCGCCGGCAAGAGCGTGTTCGCGATGCTCATGACGCTCGGGCTGATCCGGGACCGGGTCGACGAGCCGCTGCCGGTCCTGCTGGCGATCAACGTCTGGGATCCGGGCGAACCGGTGGAGGCATTCCTGGCCCGACGGGTCGCCGATGAGTATGCCGACGTGCTGGCGCCCTACGGTGATCCGCGGCAGGTGGCCGAGAGGCTGGTCGGGCACCGCCGCCTCCTCCCGGTTCTGGACGGACTGGACGAGCTGCCCGACCGGTCGATCGAACCGGCGTTGAAGACCCTCGATCGGTACGCGGCGGCCGGGCGGGCCCTGGTCGTGACGTGCCGCATCCGGGAGTACGAGCAGACCGTGGCCCGCAGCGAGACGATCCTGGCCACCGCCGCGGTGGTCGAGTTGACGCCGGTCGGCGTGGATGCCGTCATGGACTACCTGTCGTTCCCGGAGCGGGCGCGTCCCCGGTGGGAGCCGGTCTTCGCGCACCTGCGGGAACAGGCGGACAGCCCGCTGGCGCAGACGTTGGCCTCGCCGTTGATGGCGGCACTGGCGCGCACGGCCTACCAGGACCCGGCGACCCGGCCGGCCGAGCTGCTGGACTTCTCGTCCCGGCAGGAGGTCGTCGGGCGGTTGATGGACGCGTTCGTCACCGCCGTCTACAGCTCGTGGGCGGCCGCGGATCGCACAACCTATCCGGCCGGCAAGGCGCGTCGCTGGCTGACGTGCCTGGCCTACCACCTGGATCAGTCGGGCACACTCGACCTGCACTGGTGGCAGATCCGGCCCGACCTGCTTGCCGTCCGCCGTCGGTGGGTGCGGGCGATGACCGTGTCCGTCGCAATCCTGGGCGCGGCGCTGATCGGGGGATTCGCGGGCGGGATCCGGACGGCGGCGGCCGGGGCGATCATCATGATGGTCGCGGCGGGCGGCCTGTTGCGGCCTCTTTTTCCGTACGGCCTACCACCCTTTATCCGGACGACGTTCCGCAGCCGTCGCCGGCGTCGGGTCGAGCGCGTGGCGCTGTCGGTGTCGTACTCGCTCGGCGGTGCCGTGCTGGCCGGGTCCATCACCGGCGAGATGGGCTCCGCGATCCTCGGCGGTCTGGCGTTTATGCTGGTCACGCTGGTGGTGCCGGCCTGGAAGCCGGGCGCCCCGTCCCGTCGGACGACCAGGGTGGAGCTGGTTCACAACCGTCGTACCGTGGGCATCTCGTTTGTTCAGCAGGCCGTGGGCAGCGGCGTGGTGTTCACCCTTGCGGCCTGGGCGGCCGGAGTTCCGCCGGCACCCATCGGCATCACGGCCGGCCTGATCTTCGGGACGACAGCGGGCCTGACGACAGGTGGTTGGGCCTGGATCCGGTTCCGCGTCGGCCACGTTCGGCTCGCTCTGGGCGGCCGGCTGCCCTGGCGACTGGAGAGTTTCCTCGCCGATGCTCACCGGCACGGCCTGCTTCGCCAGGCGGGAACCGTCTACCAGTTCCGTCACGTCCTGCTTCAGCGGTATCTGTCTCGCACCTTTCAGCCGCGTTACTTGCGTGACCGTGCGGCGACAGCGGCGAGCGAACTGGCCGATCTGGGGCGGATCGAGGAAGCGATCGACCTATTGGCAGGCTTGGGCGGTTGGCCGGCAGCCATTGAACGTGCAGATCTGCTCCGGGAAAAGGGCCGTGTCGATCAGGCCGTCGGCGTTCTGAAAGTCTGGTCGAAACGTAAGGTCGGTGCGGTCACCTATCGGCTGGCGGATCTGCTGGCTGAACAGGGTCACCTCGAGGAGGCGATCGAGGTCCTGCAGACCCAGGCCGATTCCGGCGATCGAGGTGCTGCCCATCGGTTGATCGACCTGCTTGCCGACTTCGGCCGCATCTCCGACCTCAGGGATCTCACCGAGGCCGGCGACGGTTACGCCGCCGTCAGGTTGGTCGACTTGCTCCTTCGGCAGGGCAGCCTGGACGAGGCGATTCAGATCCTGCGGGCTCGTGCGTCGGATGGGGACCGTACCGTCGCCGAGCCGCTGGTCCGGGCCCTGCTCAGGAAGGGCTGCACAGATGACGCGATCCAGCTCCTGCAGACCTGGAACGACCGCGGTCCTTACACCTTCGTTCATCAGGAATTGATCCGTCTGCTCACGGCACATGATCGTATCGACGAACTTCGAGATTTGGCCAACTCGGGGGATCGGGCCGCGAGTTCGAGCCTCAGCAAGCTGCTGGCCAAGCGGAATCAGGTTGATGAGCTGAGGGTGTGGGCCGAGGGCGGCTCCACGGCTGCCGCGGATCGATTGGCAGAACTGCTCGTGAAGCAGGGGCGCTTCGACGAGGCAGTTCGCCTCCTTGAGGCGAACATCATGTCGGGCAGTCATTCCGCAGGCGACACGCTGGTCGATGTCTTGGTCGGCGCCGGCCAGGTTGACGAGGCTATTCAGCTCATGATGGGAGAACTGCTCGTAGGTCGCTCGATTTCTCTCGAAAAATTGGTCGGCCTCCTTCTCAGCCGAGACCTTGTCGACGAGGCCATTCGGGTTTTGCGACGTCAGGTCAAGGTCGGTTCCTGGGGGGCCGCTACCTTGCTCGCCGATATCCTCCTGGGGCAGGGCCGTATCGAGGATGCGCTGGGCGTGCTGCGGGTCCGTGCCGACGCCGGCGAATCGACCGCGGCGGAGAAACTGGTCGAACTGCTCACCGAATACGGTCGTATGGACGAGTTGCGGGCCCGGGCCGACATCGGCGACCGGACCGCCGCCGCGGCCCTGGCCCGGCTTCTGGCGGCGCGGGGCAGCTTCGCCGAATTGCGTTACCGGGCGGATGCCGGCGACCGGGCCGCCGCCCGGGAACTGGCCCGGAGGCCGCCCGAGCCGTGACGGGGCCGAGGAGAGCGCGAGTGCTGGATGGCCTATCCCCCGCACGAGCGGAGGTCCCCGATTTGAACGGAGATCGAAGGAAGCACCCGCATGGCCTCGGCCCGCACGGTCAGGCGGGGATCAGTTCAGCTAGCCGATCAAGCGTATAGGCCTGCGACCCGTCCGGCAGCCCTTCCGGCGCCTCCAGGCCGATGAACGTGACCGGCTGTTCCGGCAGCGTCACACCGTCCCAGGCGATCACCTCGGCCTTCGCCCGCCACCGGTCCACCAGGTACGACATGGTCAGGTAGCGCCGTTCCAGCAGCGCCTTCACCCGGTCGGCCGTGGTGAAGGCGTTGCCCTCGACCCGGTTGAACCGGGGGTGGCCGTTGAGGTACAGGTGCAGCCAGATCGCCTGCCAGCCGTCCGTGCCCTTGGCGAAGACGATCGGCAGTGCGACCCGCCCGGGCCCGCGCATCTCCGAGCGGGCCCGCACGGTGCGCGGGTCGAACGGGGCGCCGCCCTGGTCGCCGGTTCGCGTCTGGTAGCCGAACATCGACTCGGCGACCTTGTCGAACGATTCGCCGTCGAAGATGTTGACCTGCGGGACGACGTACTGGCCGCGGACTTCCAGGGGCACGTCGATGAACTCGGTCGCACCGTCGGGCGCCTCGGTCAGGTCCCCGGAGTGGACCGCACCGTCGTGGTGGTAGTTCGTCCACGACACCTGCCCGGCGCTGTCGAAGTTCTCGTCGAGCAGCAGCACCGACAGGTCGAAGTCGGTGCGCGCGCTCGCCTGCCGCCAGTACGTGAAGAACCGCAGCCGTTCGCCCGAGACGGCCGACCGGGAGCCGCGCGGCAGCACCGCGAATCCGCCCTCGGACGCCTTCCCGGACAACGGCAGGGCCACGTCGAGGACCGCCGGGTCGACCAGCAGCGGCCGGTCGAGTTCGGGCAGCCGCGCGCTGACCTCGGTGTCGAGTCGCGCCGACAGTTCGTCGACCAGGTCGGCGGGCAGCGGCGGGCGTTCGTCCGGGCCGACCCAGGCGCGGCGCGAGCGGCTCGCGTACATCCGGGCCGAGGCCGGCGTCAGCCGGTTGCCGACGTGTTCGCGCAGCGACAGCAGCACCCGCCCGGACGCCGAGCCGAGCGCCTCGGTGATGGACGCGACGACGGCGGGCCGCTCGGATTCCGGGGCCAGGCGCAGCAGCCGGTCGGCCGAGCGCAGCAGCATGCCCGGCGCGGCCGACAGCACGGTGGTGGCCGCGCCGATGTCGCCGTCGCGGAACGCGGCCTCGGCCCGTCCGGCCAGGTTGCGGACGTGCCGTTCGCCGCGGGCGACGGTGAACACCGCCTGGGCGTGGGTCCACCGGCCGAACTCGTGCGGGTGCAGCCGCTCGCCGAGCCGCTTCCACCGCTCGGCGTAGCGGGCGATGTCGCCGAGCTTGGCCGGGCCGGCCGCGATGACGTCGTTCAGCGCGGCCAGCAGCACCCGGCGTTCCGGGCGCCGGAACGAGCGGAACTTGGTCGGTTCGGCCAGCGAGACGTCCCCGCCGGAGGCCTGGCAGGCCAGGCGCAGCACGTCGGTGGTGGTGTCGATCGCGACGAGCGGCCGGCCCAGCACGAGCCGGACGCTGTTGAGCACGGCCCGGTTCTCCCGCACCGGGATCGCGGCCGGCTGCTCGCCGTCCACGCAGGCGGCGGCCAGTTCGCCGAGCAGGGCCAGGTCGGCCTCGCCGTGCGGCGTGGTGCTGCCGGCCAGGGCCAGGTAGAGGCGCTCGGCCTCGACCTCGGCGCGGTCGCCGAGGTGCAGCACGGTCAGCCGGTCGCCGGCCGAGGCGATCAGGTCGTCGCGAAGAACCAGCATTTCCGCGTACGTGTGCTGGTAGGTCCCGTAGCCGGGAAGGTCGAGCAGGTTCACCCCGCCGCCGGTCACCGCGGCCCGCAGTTCCTCGTCGCTCGCCTCGCCGCCGCCGGTGAGCACGGCCGCGCGCAGCCGGCCGGCCCAGAACTCGATCGTGTCCGGAACACCGTCCGGGAACCCGATGAAGTACGGGTTGTGCTGCACATGGTCCCCGACCAGTTCCCGTACGGCGGTCACGACGGTCGCGGCGAGGTCCATGGCCGGCGCCGGCGCGAGCCCGCCGACGTGCTCCAGCAGTGCCCGCGTGGCCGAGAACCCGGCATCGAGCAGCGCCGCGTCCAGCTGACGGGCCACGGGCGTGCCGTCCCCGGCCGCCCCGGCACCGGCCGGCACCCGCAGCGTCTTCTTGATGATCATCGTCTCGAGCATCGTGTGTACCCCCGGTTCCCAGCGAAGTGGGCCGCCGGGGACTCGAACCCCGAACCCTTCGATCCGAAAGGAGAAGGAAGTGCCCCCATGACCGCTCTCGCGGGGGGCGGACGCACTACCAATTCGAATGCTCTGCCAGTTGAGCTAGCGACCCGCCCCGGATCTTTCCACGCCCGGTTCGGCGGCAGCCACCCGATTTCCCCGGATCATCGGGGGGATGCGGGCACGGTGGCCTCGTACTCGGCCACGATCTTGCCCTGGACGAGCAGGAGCAGGGTCGCCGGATTTCCCGGCACGAGGCGCATCTCGGTGGCCTCCCCGACGACCTGCCCGTTCCGCGGATAGATCCCGCGGCCGTCGATGCTGCCGATTGCCGTGGTGGCGACCTGACCGGACTGGAAGCGCCCGTCCGGCGACACGCTGAACTCGGCCGACGAGTAGTTCAGCCCGTCGCCGGCCCCCCACATGGCCGTCTCGAACGTCACACCGAGCGGCTTGCCCGCACGGTCCCGGACGTCCCGCATGTCCTGCCCGTCGAGCATGATCGTCCGCCAGGAGCCGACGAGCTGATCGGCCCGCGTGACCAGCGTCCCGGAGGTGTCCGGGGCGGGCGCCACCTGAGTGACGGCCGGCGTCGGCGCCCGGTGACGGCCCGGCCCCACGGCCACGGTGGTGATGCCGGCGACCGCGAGCACGGCCGCCGCCGACACCAGCACGACCCGTCGCCGCCGCCGGAACCGGCCGGTACGGATGCTGGCGTCGATGTCCACGGTGTCCGGGGGCGGCCCGGCCAGAACCGTGTCGAACAACCGCCGTACGTCGTCGCTCATGCCTGCTCCTCCGAGTGGTCGAACGCCGTGGGCTGGTCCAGCGCCGCCCGGAGCGTCGCCAGACCACGACTGGTCTGCGACTTCACGTTCCCGGTGCTGGTGCCGAGGGCATGGGCGGCCTGTTCGACCGACAGGTCCTCCCAGAACCGCAGGACCAGCACCGCCCGCTGCCGTGGGGGCACCTGACGCAGCGCGGCGAGCAGTTTGTCCCGTTCGTCGCTGCCGTCGCCCGCGGGCGCGGCGTGATCCGGTATCCGGTCGGTCGGCCGTTCCCGCCGCCCCGGCCGCCGCCGGTAGTCCAGGTACAGGTTCAGCAGCACCCGGCGCGCGTAGGCCGTGATCTCACCGTCGCGTTCCAGCCGTGACCAGGCCAGATAGACCCGGACCAGCGCCTCCTGGACCAGGTCGTCGGCGAGGTACCAGTCGCCGGACAGCAGGAACGCGGTCCGGCGCAACCCACTGCGCCCGGCCACGGCCCACCCGCGAAACTCCTGCTCGTCCACGCTCGCACCCCGTCAGCTCAAGCCCTGTCCCGCGCTGTTCACGGAATTCGACCGGCCGCAGGTTGCATCGTTCCCCACCAACTTCAAGATCAAGAGCATTTGCGCGTACGGCGATCAGCCGCCCGAGACCGAGACGGTGACCGCCGGCCGTGGATTGTTGAGCTGTTGCTGCTGCTCGTTGATGCGCTTCTGCTTCTGGAACGCGCCGTAGACCGCGATCGCCGCGATCACGATGGCGACCGCACCCACCCCGGCGAGCACGGCCGGCCAGATCCGCCGGCGTTCCCGCCAGCTCTGCCGTGACCCGTGCAGCAGCGCCGCCCGCAGTTGCCGCCGCCGCAGGCTGTCCGCCTCCAGCAGGTACCGCTCGGCGTTGGGCCGCGGAGGGTGCGCGGGCGAGGGGCCGGGCCGAGGCGGCTGCCCGGTGGCAGCGTCGGGCCAGGGGGAGTGCCCGGGTGAGCTCACGACGGTCCGCCGTGCCCGGGGTAACCCGGCGGCGGCGGGAGCGGCCGGCGCGGATCGTTCGGCGGCGCCACGGACGCGACGCCCCGCACGTTCCCGGCTCCGGGAGCGACCGGCCGGGCCGTGACCGGTGGCCGCGGCGGCGCGACCGGCGGCGGCGCGGGCAGCGGGGACGGCCCGCCGGGCCGGGCGGCCGGGCGCGGGCCGGCGAGAACCCCGGCGATCCGCAGGTACGCCTCCCGGGTCGCCGGGCGCAGCCGATCGGCGCGCAGCAGATCGCCGGTGGCCAGGTACGGGTCGAACGGCACCGGGATCAGCCGGTCCGGGTCCAGCCGCAGGTCGGCGTGCAGCCGGATCGCGGTGTGCCGGAACTGCCGGGCGGTCAGGCAGACGACGGCCACCACGATGGTGTCCAGCCGGTGCGGGGCCAGCCGGTGGATCCGGGCCAGGGTGGCCCGGGTCGCCGCCGCCGCGTCCGGCCACGGGCTGCTGACCAGGACCGTCCGGTCGGCCCGGGCCAGGGCCGCGTGCCCGTCCCAGTCGATGTCGTTGCCCAGGTCGGCCAGGGTGAACGTGAACCGGTCCTTGAGCTGGTCGAGCACCTCGACGACCTGACGGCCGGTCGGCGGCCCGAACCACGGCGGCCCGTCGATCACGCCCAGCCGCCCGTCCAGCAGCATCGGCTCGGCCGGGGCCTCGACGCGCTCGCCGCGGCCGGCGCGCGGCCGCAGGTCGGTGACGGTGGGCGCGGCCCGCCCGGCCAGCCGCCGGCCGATCGAGGCGGCGCCCTGCCGGGTGTCGACCACGGCGGTGAGGTCGGTGCGCAGGGCGGCCAGGGTGAGCGCGGTCCCCAGCGCGGTCGTGGTCGTCCCGACGCCGCCCTTGCCCGCGATGAACGCGACCGTCCGGCCCTCGCGCCGGCGGGTCCGGGCCCGGGCCACCAGTTCCCGTTCGCGTTCCATGGCGGCGGCCGCGCCGGGCTGCGCGAGCCCGAACGTCACGGCCCGCACGGCCCGGTGCATCCGGCCCGGCACCACGATCGTCGGCGTCACCGCGGGCGGGGCCGAGGCCGGCCGGAAGTCCTCGGGCGATCCGGTGTCGCGCCGCCCGGGCGGCTGGATCGCGCCGAGCGGGCGGCTCAGCACGCTGGCGATCCGGCCCGGGGGCAGCGCGGTCTCGGCCGGCGGGGGCGCGAGTTGGCCGGAGAGCGCGTGCAGGCGCCGGCCCGGGTCGGCGAACTGCGGTGGCGGCGCGGGCAGCCGGTGCCCGGCCGCGCCGTCCTCGTCGGACCAGCGCGGGGCGGGCGGGCGCGGCCCGGCCGTCGCGGGCGGGGCCGCCGGGTCCAGGCCGAGCACGGCCGGGTCGATGCCCATCCGGGCCAGTTCACCGGCCGCCGCCTGCGCGGACTGCCGATCGTGGTCCTGCGGCGATTCGTCGTCGCGTTCGGTCATTCTCTCCACCCCCCGGTGTGGTCGGTCGTCTCAGCCGGTGAGCCGGCCGGCCCACGCGTAGACGCCGACCGCCCCGGCCATCAGCACGATCATGGCGATCACGACGACCCGCTCGACCCGGTTGAGCGTCTCCTTGACCCGGGCCCGGGTCACCTCGGACAGCGGCACGGCGCTGACCGCCACCCCGATCGCCGCCGCGGCGGCGCCCAGCACGAGCAGGTACGGCCGCAGCGCCGGAGTGTCCAGGATGTACCACAATCCGTGCAGCGTCAGCACCACCAGGCCGGCCAGCCGCAGCGGCAGGATCGACGGGATGCGGGAGAACGCCCGCGAGCGCAGGATCAGTCCGACGCCGAGCGCCACGCCGAGCCAGTGATCCCAGGTCGTGCCCCGGGTCAGCAGCGCACCGCACCCGGCCGCGACGACGGCCGCGGCCAGCAGCCCGCCGTAGAACAGGTCCCGGCTCTGCCGGAACCGCTCGCCGATCTCGTCGGCCGAGATGGCGCCGAAGTTGCGGATCCGGAAGTCGGCGCCGGCCAGGCCGCCCACGGTCAGTGACAGCCGGGGCATCACCCCGACGGTCAGCACGGCCAGGACGGCCAGGACGCGGACCCCGGTCATGGTCTCGGACCCGGCCCGGCCGCACACCGCGACGACCACCCCGGAGGCGGCCAGCAGCAGCCAGCCGGCCAGGTGACCGGTGGCCTGGGTGCTGGCGGCCCGGGCGAAGCAGGCGACCGTCAGCCCGCCGATCAGGGCGACGGCCAGAGCGGTGGTCGGCTGCCAGGTGCCGAATCCGGCGGCCAGCCACCCGGCCAGGGCCCCCCACAGCGTGCCGGTGGCGAACATCAGCGGCCCGGCGATCCGGTGCCCGCGCTGCGCGGCCCAGCGGCCGGCGCCGACACTGAGGACGGCGAGCAGGACGGCCCCGGCGACCGCGTTGCCGTCGTGGGGAGCGCGGGCCTGCGGGACGGCGGCCAGCGCGGCCAGCCCGATCGCGGCCGTCACCAGCGCGAACGTCTCGGTGGTGCGGGGCTCCCAGACGTGCCCGGCCGCGTCGACCAGGTCCTCGACGGCGTCGCGGACGTCCTCGACGTATGCCGAACGCGGTGAATCGGACGCGGAGCGCAGTTCGAGGACGTCGCCGTCGACCACGCCGCTGTCGATGAGCGTGCGCGCCGGGTTGATGCTGGGCCCGCCGACCCGTCCGATGCTCCACGTCGCCGGGGTCACCACGTCCTCGGCCGGCGCGCACAGGCGCAGCAGTTGCGGCATCAGGTCGGCGACCGGCAGCACACCGGGTAATGCCAGGTCCACCCGCCGGGAGCCGTTGAGCAGGGTGACCCGACTGTAGGCCGTTGGCACGCGCGGCTCCGTCCATAGGTCGAGGGCTACCGATGTCACGCTACGGTATATCTGCCACCGCTACGAGTGATCTTGCGCTGTCATCCGGCGCCGACACGGGGAGCTCATGACCACGACACTGGTGAAACGGCCGGCCCGGACCACGCCACCCGGCGTCCGCGCGACCGAGATCCTGATCGCCGAGCCACCGAAACCGCAGGCCGCGCAGCCGATGGCGGCCAGTGCCTCGATGGTGATCATGCCGGTGATCAGTGGGGCCGGTTCGCTGCTGGTGGCCATCACCAATCCGGGGCGGCCGCTGTTCGCGGCGGCCGGCCTGCTCTTCCTGGTCGCCTCGGTGGCGCTGGGCGGCGTGATGATCTTCGGGCAGCGCAGCGGTCCCCGGCGGATGCTGCGCGAGGCCCGCGAGCGCTATCTGGACTATGTGGAGGATCTGCGGCGGCAGTTGCGGGCGACGGTGGCCGCGCAGAAGGCGGACGGCGAGTGGCGCCACCCCGACCCGTCCCGGCTGCTGGACATCACCCGGATGGACGCCCGGCGCTGGGAGCGGCGGGCCGGCGACGACGACTACCTGGTCCTGCGGGCCGGCCTGGGCGATCAGCCGCTGGCCACGACGCTGACCATGTCGGCCGACGACGGCCCGCTCAACGAGTTCGACCCGGTCTGTCTGGAGGCGGCCCGGCAGCTGCGGGCCCGTTACAGCAGCCTGCGTGACCAGCCGGTCTGTGTCGACCTGCGCGGGGTCGGCGTGCTCAGCGTGGTCGGCGACCGGCCGGCCGGGCGGCGCCTGGCCGGGGCGCTGGCCGCGCAACTGATCGCCTTCCACTCGCCCGAGGAGGTCCGGCTCGGCGTGGTGCGGGCCTCGGCCCGGGCGGCCGACTGGGAGTGGCTCAAGTGGCTGCCGCACGCCATGCACCCGAGCGCCACCGACGGTGATCTGCCGGCCCGGCTGATCGCCTCGACCGTGCCGGCCATGGCCGAGCTGATCGGCGCCGAGCTGGAGGCCCGGTTCGAGGAGCACCAGCGCCACCGGGGCCGGCGGGCGACCCAGCGCAACCAGCTCGTGATCGTCGTGGACGGTGAGAACCTCAACGGGGTGTGGGGCCTGGAACCGCCCGAGCGCGGCGTCTCCCTGGCCGACCTCGGCATCCACCTGATCCTGCTGCTCGGCCACCGGCGCGAGGAGCCGGAGGAGGTGCACGCCCGCATCGTGCTCGACGAGCAGGGTCAGGCCCGGCAGGAGTGGTCCGGGCTCGACCTGCGGGTCGACGATCCGGCCGACGGGCTGCTGACCAGCCTGGCCCGGCAGTGCGCGCCGCTGCGGCTGGTCACCGAGGAGGCGTCGGGTGCGCTCACCGGCACGGTCGGGCTGCCCGAGATCCTCGGCGTGCCCGACGTGGCGACGCTCGACCCGGGGGTGACCTGGCGGTCCCGGATCCCGCGGGAGCTGCTGCGGGTGCCGATCGGGGTGGGCGGCACCGGCAACGCGGTGATGCTCGACCTCAAGGAGTCCGCGCACGGCGGGATGGGCCCGCACGGGCTGATCGTCGGTGCGACCGGCTCGGGCAAGTCCGAGATGCTGCGCACCCTGGTCACCTCGCTGGTCATCGGGCATCCGCCCGAGCAGCTGGCGCTGATGCTGGTCGACTTCAAGGGTGGCGCCACGTTCGCGCCGATGGCCGAGCTGCCGCACATCGCCGGGATGGTCACCAACATCGAGAAGGACCTGACCCTGGTCGACCGGATGCGTGACGCCCTCTACGGGGAGATGCGCCGCCGTCAGGAGATTCTGCGCGCGGCCGGCAACCTGCCGAACGTGACCGCCTATCAGGCGCTGCGCGACGCCGGGGAGCCGCTCGACCCGCTGCCGCACCTGCTGGTCATCATCGACGAGTTCAGTGAGCTGCTGACCGCCAAGGCCGACTTCGCCGAGCTGTTTGTGGCCATCGGCCGGATCGGACGGTCGATCGGTGTGCACCTGCTGCTGGCCACGCAACGCCTGGAGACGGGCAAGATCCGTGGGCTGGAGTCCCACCTGTCGTACCGGATAAGCCTTCGCACTTTCTCGGAGGCGGAGAGCCGGGAGGCGATCGGGGTGCCCGACGCCTACCACCTGATGCCGGAACCCGGCGTCGGCTACCTCAAGGTCGACACCACGGTCTTCGAACGGTTCAAGGCGGCCATGGTCTCCGACGTCTACACCTCGCCGCAGGACGTGCCCGACGTGGTCGTGCCCGTGGTGCCGTACCTGGCTCTCAACGGCCTCGGCCGATGGCTGGCGGCCGGGATCGAGGCCACGCCGGCGTCCGGGCCGGACGGCGGGCGCCCGGCCCCGGCCGGCCGGGAGAGCGTGCTGGACATGGTGGTGCGGCGGTTGTGCCTGGCCGAGGCCCCGCCGACCCGGCCGGTGTGGTTGCCGCCGCTGCCCGTGGCGCTCCCGCTCGACCGCATCCAGGAGCCGGCCGAGTTGGCCCCCGCCGGTACGGTCTCGGCCCTGCTCGGCCTGGTCGACGACCCGGCCGCCCAGCGGCAGTTCCCGCTGGAGTGGGATTTCACCGGCGGGGGAGCGAACCTGCTGGTGGTGGGCGCGGTCCAGAGTGGCAAGAGCACCCTGCTGCGGACGCTGGTCAGCTCGATGGCGTTGCGGTACGCGCCGGGCGACGTGGCGTTCTACGTCATCGACTACGGCGGTGGCAGCCTCGGTCCGCTGGCCGAGTTGCCGCACGTCGCCGGTGTGGCCACCCGGGCCGACCCGGAGCGGATCACCCGGACCGTGCTGGAGGTGGCGGCCGCGGTGGAGGCCCGCGAGGAGTTGTTCCGGCAGCACGGCTTCGACTCCCCGGCCGCGTTGCGGGAGGCGCGCACCGCTGGCCGGATCGGCGCCGAGGTGCCCGGCACGATCCTGCTCGTGGTCGACGGCTGGGGCAGCTTCCGGGAGGACTTCGACCTGCTGGAGGCCCGGGTCGGTGAGATCGCCGCCCGCGGCCCCAACTACGGGGTGTACGTGCTGCTCTCGGTCGGGCAGACCATGCAGCTGCGGATGCGGATGCAGGCCGCGTTCGGCGGCCGGCTCGAACTGCGGCTCAACGACCCGTTCGACAGTGCCTTCGACCGCAAGGCCCAGGGGCGTCTCGACAAGAAGATGCCCGGCCGCGGCCTGATCCAGGGCAGTCTGCAGTTCCACGTGGCCCTGCCCCGGGTGGACGGTGTCGCCGCGACCACCGAGCTCGGCGCGGCCCAGCGCGAGCTGGTCGCGCTGGCTCGGCACCGCTGGCCGCGCGGCGCCGTCTCCCCGGTGCAGGTGCTGCCCACGCGTGTGCTGCAGAGCGAGCTCCCGCTGGTGGATCCGGAGCGCGGGCTGGTCCCGATCGGCATCTCCGAGCGGCGGTTGCAGCCGGCCGCGGTGGACCTGACCCGGGGCGACCCGCACCTGCTGGTCTACGGCGACGGCGAGACCGGCAAGTCGAACCTGTTGCGCGTGCTGGTCGACGGGTTCCGCCGGCTCTACCCGCCGGAACGGCTCGGCGTGGTGGTCGTCGACTACCGGCGCGGCCTGCTCGGCGCGGTCCCGGAGGAGTACCTGCTGGCCTACTGCGGCACCCCGCAGAACACCCTGGCGGTGGCCCAGGAGGTCGCCGCCTCGGTGACCAAGCGGCTGCCGGGGCCGGAGGTCACGGCCGAGCAGCTGCGCCGGCGCAACTGGTGGAGCGGCCTGGAGGTGCTGGTCGTGGTCGACGACTACGATCTGGTGGCCAACTCCTCGGGCAATCCGCTGCTGCCCCTGGTGGAGTTCATCGCCCAGTCCCGTGACATCGGGCTGCACCTGGTCCTGGCCCGGCGTACCGGCGGCATGTCCCGGGCGATGCTCGACCCGCTGATCCAGCGGCTCAACGACGTCTCGACGCCCGGGTTCCTGTTCTCCGGCGACCGGATGGAGGGCCGGCTGATCAACGGGGTGGCCTCGCAGCGCCTGCCCGCCGGCCGGGCCCTCTACGCCACCCGTGGCGGCGGCTTCCAGCAGATCCAGGTGGCCGTGGCGACGGGGGAGTGAACATGCGGACGGCCGTCCCGCCGGTGCGGAACGGCCGTCCGGGCGCTGGGCTGGATTACCCGGAGGCGAGGATGTTGCGGGCCATCTCCCCGCCCTGCCGGAACGTGTCGTGGACCTGGGTGGTCGAGCCCTTGAACTGCTGGGTCGCCTGGATGTGCTCGTCGATCAGCCGGTCGGCGATCTTCATGACGGCGTCGTGCTCGTCACTGCCGAGACCACCGTCGAAATTCGAGATCGCGAGGGAGACGTGCTGCTTGAGCGTTTCCCGGTAGCTCTCGATATTGCCGGCGTGCGTCCCCTGATCGGCGGAAAGTTGATCGAGGGTGCCGAATTCGGCCCGGAGCTGGTTGCTGGCCATGGATGGAGCCGTCCCTTCTGGGGAAAGATCGTTTGAGGATCAGACGTTGATCGGCCGGCTGACCGCCGACGCGTTGCTCTCGATGGTGTTCTGGGTCCCCGACTGGGCCGAATTGGCGTCCTCATCGGCCGAGACCAGCGTCTTCTCACCGCGGGCGGCCCGGACGGCCTGCTCGGCGATCCGGTTGGCCAGCTGGGTCAGGTTGGCGGTGTGTGAGTCCGCCACGTTCGTGAAGGTCGAGCCGGCGTTGCCGATGAGCCCTCGCTGCGAGGCGTCCATCTTGCCGGAGAACGACCGCGACTCGCTCGCCTTGTCCTCGGCCACGCCCTCATAGCCCTGGGCCGACCGGGTCAGCGCGCCGACATCATTGAGGTTGACGAAGTCCGACACCTGGATTTCCTTTCCGAGAGAGGCCCCGCTCCCTCTCGCGGAGGCGGGGAATGACCAGCCTTCTGGATCAAGGCGGTGCGCTTGGTGCGCTGCGAAACTGACCACGACCGTAACCCCGGGTCGCCACATTTGCGATCCCGTGAAAGCCTGTCGGGCAAAGCTTTTCGAAAGATGCGCGGATCGCTTCGAACCCGATCCGGGAGGCCGGGGTTCTCTATGTCGGACGGGTTCGACAATCGGGTGTCGTCAATGTGGATCAATTCCGGGGGAGGCCGGCATGAGACCGGATGATGGAGGAGGGGCGGGGATGACCCCGTTCGACAGGCATGCGGCGAACACCGGGGAGATCGAGGCCCGGGCCGCCGACTTCGAACGGCTCGCCGGCAAGGCGCTGGACCTCAAGACCGTCACCGACAAGGCCTTCAAGCCGGCCGAGGCGGACTGGGACGGCATGTGCGCCGAGGAGTTGCGGGCGGCGCCGGAACCGTTGCGCCGTGACGCGCAGGAGAGTTCGGCCGCGCTGGCCTGGGCCGCCGCGCCGCTGCGCTACTGGGAGGGCCGGGTCAAGGCGTTCAACACCGAGGTCGACCGGATCACCGGGGACCTGGCCGGTGGCGCCAAGGACCACTACGGCGCCAAGGGGGTGGACGGCAAACCGCCCACCGACGCCGACGTCACCGAGGCCCGCCTGACCGCCGAGGCCGGGGCCCGCCAGAAGTGGTGGACGGCCTACAACACCGACATCGTCGAGGGCGCCGGCACGGCGGCCGGCATGTTCCGGGACGGCCCGACCGAGGCCAACCTGAAGGCCGCCCGGGACGCGGGCGCGCTGCCCAGCACTCCCGGGGTGTTCTCGGTCTTCCCGGCCTACTGGCACGAGATCAACATGGAGGCGGCGGCCAAGCGGGCCGACGAGCTGGCCAAGAAGTTCAAGGACCCGACGTATCACCCCACCAACGCCGAGCTCGAGGAGCTGCGCAACCTGGTGCGGGACTACGGCAAGGACAAGGTCTTCGCCTACAACTTCCTCAACGACCTCGGGCCGCGGGGCCTGCTGGAGCTCAACGGGGCACTGGCGACCTACAACCTGGACCGGCCGGGCGACGACGTCGACTCCGGGCTGCTCGACCCGCAGTCGGCCGACCTGGTCCGCGATCTGCAGATCGGTCTCGGCGTGGCGCTGGCCACGGCCACCACCGCGACCGGCACCCGCAGCGGTCCGCGGGGCGAGAACTACTACCCGGGCAAGTACGAGTTGTCCAACCAGTGGGTCACCGACCTGATGATCGCCGGGCGCAGCAAGATCGACATCGGCGATCCCAGCAACACCCTGTCGTACGTGCCCGGCCTCTACGGCTATCAGCTGCTCGGGCCGCTGCTCTACAACGGCGACTACGACGCCCGCTTCCTGTCCACGGTCGGCGGTGACATCGTCGACTTCGAGATCGCGCAGGGCAAGAACAGCAACCTGTGGAACAACGACACCGTGGACGACCTGCGCCTGGACTGGACGCACGGGCACACCGACAACACCGTGCCGGCCGGGCACGACCCGGTGACCGCCCTGATGGACGCGCTGTCGCGCAACGGCGACGGCGCCCGGGACCTGTTCACCGGCGTCACCACCTACACCAGCGACGGCCCGGAGGGCGGGCGGCTGCCCCGGCTCGACTACCTGCTGACCGACCGGGACTGGAAGCCGCTGGCCGACACCCCCGGCGGGATCGACTGGGCGGGCGAGCTCACCCAGCACGGCGACGACTACAAGAGTGTCGGCCTGGACAAGCTCGGCATCGCCCTGGAGCACGCCACGACCGACCACGCCGGGCCGGACGCGCGGCGCCTGGTCGAGTCGATCATCTTCGAGACCAACGTCGACGAGCAGGCCTCGGGCTACGAGAACGGCGTGCGCCTGGACTCCGAGCACGGGGCCAAGAGCAACGTGAACGCCGACCTCATCCACCCGGAGATCCGCGACTCGATGGCCAACATCATCAAGGCGTACATCTTCGACGTGAACCGCAACATCTCCGACTCGGACGGCGCGATCCCGGGTCAGACCATCGACGTGAGCCAGACGCACCTGGTCCGCTTCCTCACCGACCTGGGCAAGGACGAGGGCGCGCACCAGACCGTGGCCCAGGCCGAGGGGGTCTACGCCGTCGCCGAGTACGGCACCAAGCTCGACAATCCGGCCATCACGCCGGCCCTCAAGTTGAGCGCGCTGGACAACATCTCGTCCAACTACGGCCACGTGCTCGGCGCCCTCGACTACGGGGCGACCGTGGCCGAGCACGAGACCAGCGCCGAGAAGGACGCCAAGTACAACGAGAGCGTCGAGGACCGGTACGCGATCATCAGCAAGGTGGTCGACCAGGTCGTCGGCAAGGCGACGGACAAGATCCCGGTGCCGGTCGTCGGTGACCTGGCCGGCGAGTTCGTCAGCGACGTGGTGTCGCAGGCCGAGGAGCAGGCCAAGGTCGACAACCTCGGCCGGACCAACTACCAGGTCGGCGAGATGCTCGGTGGCAGCCGCGCCACCGCGGCCAACCTCGTCGAGGCCGCGTACTACAACAGCGGCCCGCCCGACCTGCCGCCGCGGCTGCTCGTGGACGGGCATCCCAAGCCGATCGACAGCTGGGACCGGGAGGACATCGCGGCCTGGCAGGCCTACAAGGAGGGACCCGGCACCCAGGCGGCTACTGCCGCGAACCACGCCGGTGACTCCTACCAGAACGGGGTCGCGTGGGCGGAAACGATCATCGGACGAGCGAAGTGAGAGTTGGTGTGGGGTTGCCCCGGCTGAAGGTGCTCGCCGCGGCGGTCGTTGCCGCGGCGATGGGTCTCACCATGGTGAGCTGCTCCGGCGACGACCCGCCGCCCGACAAGCCGGCTCCGAGCGCGCCGGCCGGTGCCGACGGGTCG
Source organism: Actinoplanes sp. HUAS TT8 (assembly GCF_051380535.1). Classification (NCBI taxonomy): domain Bacteria; kingdom Bacillati; phylum Actinomycetota; class Actinomycetes; order Micromonosporales; family Micromonosporaceae; genus Actinoplanes; species Actinoplanes sp. HUAS TT8. The sequence continues at coordinate 2,627,391 of NZ_CP195646.1, forward strand.
TCCATGACCTTCGACGAGGCGTACCGGAAGGTGCCGATGAACGGCACCGCGAAGCTGCCGATCTCCTGGGAGCTGGCCGGGGTGCCGGACGTCGACGACGTCCTGGCCGCCCGGCGGAGCCTGGCCTACAGCTACTGGTTGTACCAGGAGGCCGACTGGACCTCGGCGATCCCGCTCGGGAAGTACGTCTTCACCGACCGGTACTACACGAAGGTCCTGGCGCCGTTCGCCACGACCTCGGCCGACTCCGATCCGTCGGTCGGTCCGATCTGGGCCAAGGTCATGAACGTCGAGAAGACCGGCGTGGACCGTTCGGTCGTGACGTTCTGCACCGACGTCGGCTACTGGCACCGGGCGAGCGAGAAGAATCCCGGCGTCCGCAAGGAGCGGGGCGAGGTCGAGTCGTACGAGATGGAGAACGTCCAGACCGGCGACGGCGGGATGCGCTGGCTGGCCGACCGGCGCCTCGACCCCGACCCCGACCGCAAGGCCGAGTACGGCGCCGCCTGCGCCGACTGGGCGCAGCACAAGCCCTGACCGAGGAGGAGGACGACGATGGCCGACAACTATGTGGACCTGCACCCGCCGGTGGTGGTCGCCGCCGGCACGAGCACGGCCGGTACCTCGACCGAGTGGCAGTCCTGGGGGACCCAGGCCGACACCACCCTGCGCGAGACGTCCGCGCAGGTCGGTGACGCGGTGCTGAGCCTGGCCGTGGAGAACTACACGACCTCCTGGAACCCGCGGATCCAGGGTGTCGCCGTGCAGGTGGACGCGCTGGGCGTGAACACCCGCACGGCCGCCAACACGATGACCAGCGCCGACGGCGACGCGGTCAACGCCCTGATGCCGGTCGGCGCCGCCGCGTCGACCCAGGGTTCGGTGCTGAGCCGCCCGATCGCCGTGTGAGCCGTGCGAGCGTCTCAACGTCACGATCAAGAGCGGTTTCCCGTACGGCGATGAGCCCGGCCGGATCCCGCTGAAGTCCCGCCCCGCCCCCGTTCGCCGCCCCGGCGAGCGGGGGCGTTCGTGTGTCGACTTCGGTCATCATGATTGTCAACAGCATTCCTCGCAATCGTGGATACGAATGCCGGCCGACGCCGTACGCAGGCAATGTCTTTTAATTGTTAGGAAAATGTCAGGTTGACTGGCGTGGGTGTGCTAACGGAAAGAATTCTCGCCACCTCACATGAATTTCACCGTCTATTTGCGAGGGTCTGCGCGCATCGCCAATCGACGGGGAGGAATACTGACCGTGGGTCGATATCGAAAGTGGGGGTGGGGGCTCGGCATCGCGTCGGTGACCGCCGTGACCGCCTTCAGCCTGGCCTCCTGGCAGGCCAACGCCACGCCGAGCACACCGCCGGCCAGCCCGGCGGCCGCCGCCGACCAGGCCCGGGTGTCCGACCCGAGCCCGGTCCCCGAGGCCGCCACCGGGACCGGAAGTGATCCGCTGACCACCGGCGAGGTCGACAAGGCCCGGGCGGCCGCGCTGACCCCGCAGCTGGCCGCGGACGCGCAGGACGTGACCGGAAAAGCCGGTCCGGAGTACCTGGCCGCGGAACTGGACGCGGACGGCGGCCGGCAGGCCGAGCTGTACTACTACGACTACAAATCCGAGAAGCTGTTCAAGCAGGTCGTCGACCTGAAGACCGGCAAACTGGCGAAATCCTATTCGGCCGCCGGAATGCAACCACCGGCGTCGCCGCAGGAGGCGAAGGTCGCGCTCGAATTGTTCGTCGCGAATCCGCTCAGCGCCGACTTCAAGGAGGCCTATCGCAAGGCCACCGGCCAGACGTTCAACGGCACCGACGGGATCGAGCCGATCGCGCACATCTACACCGCGAAACCGGCCGACCAGGGTGCGAACCAGTGCGGTAAGAGCCGTTGCGTGCAGCTGATCGTCAAGACCGCCGACGGTCACTTCATCAATGTGACCGAGATCGTCGTCGACCTGTCCGGGCGCACAGTCGCCCGCCTCAAGTGAGCGGAGAGCGCACCACCATGACGTACCGAATGATGGCGGGAGCGGCCGCACTGGTGACCGCGGCGGCGCTCGCGGCGACCGTGCCCGTCGCCGCCCAGGCGGCCCCGGCGGCGGCGACACCCTGCGGCGCCTCGGCCATGGTCAAGGAGACCCTGCCCAACGGCACGACCTGGCAGATGTGCTGGCGCATCAACGACAAGGCCGGGCTGGTCCTGGACCACGTCTTCGTCGCCACCAAGCGGTACCCGACACCGGTGCAGGTGCTCGACTCGATCCGGCTGGCCCAGCTCAACGTGCCCTACGACAACGGTGACACCGAGTACAACGACCTCACCGCCATCGGCATGGGCGGGTACGACATGGAGACGCTCACCGGCGACGACTGCAAGGGCGGCTCGATCCGGGTCGGCTCGGACGGCAGCGGCGAACCGGAGCAGCGCAAGGTGCTCTGCGTGAGCGCCGAGCCGCGCGGCCTGGCCTACCGGCTGCACGAGCAGGAGTGGGACGACACCACCGACCAGCCGAAGGACACCATCTACTCCCAGCAGGGCCACGACCTGGTCCTGCGGACGATCAGCAAGCTCGGCTGGTACGAGTACGTCACCGAGTACCGGCTGCACGACGACGGGCAGATCTCGGCCCGGCTCGGCGCGACCGGCGACCTGGCCCCCAACGAGTACTCGGTGGCCAGCAACGGCTGGCCGATCGGCAAGGGCGCCAAGGACTACGCGACCATGCACTACCACAACGCGTTCTGGCGGGTCGACTTCAACATCGCCGGCAAGGGCGGCGAGCAGGTCGAGCAGTACGACACCACGACCGACGGGCGCGGCAGCATGACGGCCAAGCTCAAGACGTCGCGTACGGCCATCGCCAAGGAGGGCACGTTCACCAAGGTGAACCAGCGGTGGTGGCGCCTGGTCAGCCCGACCAGCAAGAACGCCGACGGGCACGCCCGCTCGTACGAGATCGTGACCACCGGCGGCGACAAGTACGAGGGACACCCGGAGACCAAGCCGGACGTCACCTTCAGCCAGAAGGACCCGTGCGAGAAGTGGGCCAGTGACAACGCTTCCGACCCGGAGTGCCCGCTGGACATCCAGACCGTCGTCGACTTCGTCAAGAACAAGCAGAAGCTGACCGACCCGGTCGCCTGGGTCCGCGTCGGATTCCACCACGTGCCCCGCGACGAGGACCAGAGCCCGATGCCGATGCACTGGCAGGGCTTCGAGCTCGTACCGCGCGACTTCACCGAGATGAACCCTCTGACCCCCGACGGGCGTACGGGCGTGAACGGCAACCAGTACCCGCAGGACTGACCCGCACATGGCCGGCCCGGGGCGACCGGGCCGGCCATCCCCGGAAGGACCTCCGTGAACGTTCGTCACCTGGCCGCGGCCCTGGTCCTGGCGGCCACCGGCGTGATCGTCGTCTGGACGCGCGGCGGGGATCCGCCACCGCCCGAGCCGGCTCCGGCGTCGCCCTCGGGCATCGACGTGCACTACGCCCAGATGATGGTGCGCCACCACGAACAGGCCGTCGCGATGAGCCGCACCCTGATCGCCAAGGGCGCAGTCCCGGAACGCGTCCGCCTGATCGCCGAGTTCGTCATCCAGGACCAGCAGCAGGAGATCGACCAGACCAACGACTGGCTCACCGCCTGGAACGAGCCCCCGGCCGACCCGGCCGACGACGGCGCGGCCCACGGCATGCTGACCGCGGCCCAGCTGACCGACCTGGACCGGGCCGACCGCGAGCACGCACCGGCCGTGTTCCTGCAACTCATGATCGAGCACCATCGCGGCGCGATCACGATGTCCCGGTCACTGCTCGACGGCCCGCCCGGCAACCCCTACATCCACACCCTGGCCAAACACGTCGTCAACGAGCAGACCTCGGAGAACGACGCCATGACGGCACTGCTGCAGCAGCCGCAGACCGGTTGAGACCATTCGCTCCGGCGCCGGGCCGCCGGCTGGTCGTCAGGGGTGCCTCCGCGGTGCCGAGACACCCCTGACAGCCGGCCGAGGGGCGACCGTCAGGCGCCGGTCGGCTGGGGGACGGCCGGGGCCGGAACGGCGGCCGGCGCCGGGGTGGCGGCGACCGGGTGGGTGCGGCGGATGAACAGCAGCACCAGGGCGCCGCCGACCGCGAACACGGCCGCGCCGAGCACGTAGCTGATCCGGTACGCGTTCTCGGTGGGCAGCGCCACCGTCCCCACCAGGTGGGTCTGACCGGCCAGGATGGTGATCACCAGGGCGCTGCCGATCGTCCCGCCGATGGTCCGCATGATCGAGTTGACCGAGTTGGCGATGCCGGTGTCGTGCGGGTCCACGTACAGCACCAGCAGGGCCGGCATGGACGCGTAGGCCATCGCGATGGCGCAGCTGGCGACCACGAACGCGGCGATGACCGCGCCCTTGCTGTCGTGCAGGAACGCCAGCGACGCGGTCGCCAGGGTGGCGATCCCGCAGGCCAGCACCAGCACCAGCCGCGGCCCGATCTTCCCGACCAGGCGCCCGGCCAGCGGGCCGACCACGATGCTGGCCGCGGCTCCCGGCAGCAGGAAGACCACGCTGGTCTGCAGCACCGTGGCGGTGAACCCGAACCCGGTGTACGCCCGCGGGCTCTGCACGAAGTAGCTGGTGGCCAGCTGCAGCGCGAACATCGCGAACCCGACCGCCATCGCGGCCAGGTTGGTGATCAGGATCGGCCGGTGGCGCAGCAGTTCGACCGAGACCAGCGGCGCGGCCAGACGGCGTTCGAGCAGCAGGAACCCGGTCAGGATGACCGCGGCCGCCGCGAACAGGATCAGCACCCGGGGCGAGCTCCAGCCCCAGGTGTGCCCCTGGGAGATCGGCAGCAGCAGGCTGACCAGCCCGGCCGAGAGCACGACGGCGCCGACCAGGTCGACCTTGCCGCCGGCCCCGGCCCGCCGTGGCAGGGTCAGCGAGAGCGCCAGTGCCAGCGCGCTGATCAGCACACACAGCCAGAACACCCGTCGGTAGTCGGCGCCGTCCTGGGTGAGCAGCCCGGCCGCGACCAGGGCGACACCACCGCCGACGCCGAGGGTCGAGGCGACCACGGCCATGCCGTTGGTGAGCTTGTTCGCCGGCAGTTCGTGGCGGAGCAGGCTGATGCCGAGCGGGAACAGCCCGAAGCTGGTGCCCTGCAGGATCCGGGCGGCGATCAGCCAGCCGATGTCGTGCACGGTCGCCGCGAGGACGCTGCCGATCAGGGTCAGGACCAGGGTGCCCACGAAGACCGGCTTGATGCCGAGCACGTGCCCGAGACGGCCGAGCAGGGGAGTGCAGGCCGAAGCGGCCAGGAGCGTCGCGGTGGTCACCCATCCGACGGTGGTGGCGTCGACGCCGAGCTGCTGCGCGATCTGCGGCAGCACGGGCACCGGCACGGACTGGATCAGGGAGAGCAGGAAACTGCCGGCCGCGGCCGCAAGAAGCAGCAGCGCCGGGCGTACGGGGCGTGTCACGCCGTCATGCTAGAGCGGAAAGTTGACGTACCGTCGAATTTTCCCGTCAAGCGTCGAGTATCACACCGGTAGGGTGGTTGATCATGGGTGAGAGCAGGCGGCGCACCGGCCCGTCCAAGGGCGACCTGCGCGAGGCCGCGATTCTCGAGGCAGCCCGGCGACTGTTCGCCGAGCAGCCCTACGACGCGGTGACCATCGACGACCTGGCCCGGGCGGCCGGGCTCTCCCGGACCGGGTTCTACTTCTATTTTCGTACGAAAACCGCGGTCCTCACCGCGTTGATGGCGAACTTCTGGGATGAACTCGGCGACTCCCACGTCTGGTTCGACAGCACGGGCCCGTCGCCGGAGCTGTTGCGCGACCAGCTGCGGGTCTCGGCCCGGCTGTGGCGCGAGCACGCCGGAATCCTGGCCTGCGCGCCCACGTCGGGTGAGCTGCGCGAGTTCACCGCCCGGGTCAAGGCCCGCTACGACGAACGGGCCGCCGACAAGATCCGCCGCGACCAGGAGCGGGGCGTGGCGACCACCGCCATCGCCGCCCCCCGCCTGGCCGAGATGATCTCGGCGATCCGGGACGCCCGCTACGAGCACCTGGCCCGGGCCACCGACGAGGAACTGGAGGCGGCGGTCGCCGACCTGGCCGAGGCCATCCAGCGCCTGGTCTACGCCTGACGCAGGGCCCGCGTCAGGGCGGGGATCATGATCGCGGCGGCGACGAGATGCAACCCGAGCAGGGCGGCGATCGTGGCGCCGTTCGCCCCGACCAGCAACGGCGGGACCAGCGAGATCACGGTCAACGGCACCGCAATCCACAGGAATCGTCGGGCCGGGTTCGAACTCCAGCGCCGCAGCGCGACCGCGATGACCACGCCCAGCACCGCGAAGAACCCGGTCACCACCGCGAACCCGGGCACCGGGATCGTCTCGCCGCCGTCCGGGACCTCGAAGTCCACCCCGGCGGCCCGGGCCAGCGCGGCGGCCAGGGTCGTGACCACCACCGCCGCGACCGTGGCACCGATGGCGGCCCGGGTCACTCCGTGCCGTCCGCGGGCAGTCGCTCCGGCAGCCCGAGCCCGGCGAACCGGTCGGCGTCGAACGTGAACAGCTCGGTGATCACCCCGTCGCTGACGCGCAGCACGTCCAGGGTCAGCGGCAGATACGCGTTCTCCTGCTCGCGCCACAGATAGAAGGCGACGGCCGGCTGCCGGTTCACGAACGTGGGGACACCGCGCAGACCGGTCATGCCCTCGAAGCCGTCCTGGACCCAGTCCTGCACGACCGCGTCACGGCCGAGGCGCAGTCCCGGCGTCGGCGGCATCGAAGCCCGGACGTCGTCGCGCAGCATCGCGGCCAGCGCCGGGACGTCGGTGGCGACACTGGCGTCGGTGAAACGCCGAACGAGATCGCGGGTCCTAGGGTCTTCCTGATTGCCGGCCCAGTCCTGCCGCTCGGCCGGCAGGTGCTCCCGCATGCCGGCGCGGGCCCGCTGCAGCGCGCTGTTCACCGAATTGACGGAATCCCCGAGCAGGTCGGCGACATCCTTGGCGGGCCAGCCGAGCACGTCCCGCAGAATCAGCACGGCCCGCGTCCGCGGCACGAGATGCTGGACCGCGACCAGGTAGGCCAGCTCGATCGTCTCCCGGGCGACGGCCACCGCCTCCGGCTCGTCCCCGTCCGCCGCGGGCAGCTCGTCGAGCAGCCGGTCCGGATAGGGTTGCAGCCAGCGGACCTCCCCGCCGGACGCGGGCTCGGGACGCCGCTTGCCCAGCAGGTCCAGGCAGGCGTTGGTGGCGATCCGGTAGAGCCAGGCCCGGAACGTGGACCGGCCCTCGAAGGTCTCCCGCCGGCGCCACGCCCGCAGGAACGTCTCCTGGACGGTGTCCTCGGCGTCCTCGAACGATCCGAGCATCCGGTAGCAGTGGACGTGCAGCTCCCGCCGGTGCCGCTCGGCCAGCCCGGCGAACGCCGGCTCGTCGACCTCATCCAGGTTGCTCACGTCCAGGCCTTCCCGCCGCGTATCCGTACTCATGCGCCATCCTTCCGCCTCGTCACATCCCGACAACAGGTATGACGGCCAAGCCCCCGGCAACTCATCACCGCGGTCCGACCGGCGAGAATGGCGCCATGAACTTCGATCCGGTGATCGTGGCCATGATCTGCGCCTTCGACATGCTCGACCACGCGCCGGCGGACCAGGTCGATCCGGATTTCGCGGTCGAGGTCCAGCAGGCGATGGGCGCCTATCTGGGCGAGCTGTCCGCCGAAGACGCACCCGAATTCCGCGAGATCCTGCTCCGCATCGCGGCCGAACGTTCTTCGGCCGACCCGGTGATCGCCGACTATCTGCGCAGAGTCGCCGATGGATACACCGCACGAGAGTGACGAGCGCAACGACGACTTTCTCGAAGCTCTGCTCGACGAGGCGTCAGCGGTCTTGCGGATACCAGCGCAGCTCCACCGTGTTCGAATCCGGGTCCCGGACGTAGATCGACACGGCGTCCCCGCGCGCCCCGAACCGCCCCACCGGCCCCTCCAGCACGGTGAACACCCCGGACGCGATCACCGCCTCCCATTCCAGGGGCTCGACCACCAGGCAAAGATGGTCCATGTTCGACTCTCCGCGCGGCTTGCCGACCAGATCGATGATCGTGTCCGCGCTCACCCGCACCGACGGGAACCCGACCCGACCGGCCCGCCACTCGTCGACGCGCACCGGCGCCAGCCCGAGCACCCCGCAATAAAACCCCAGCGCCCGCTCCACATCCGCCACCTTGAGAACCACATGATCAAAGGCGGTCACCCGCACCACATTCGTGTTCATGCCGTTCACGATTCCCCGGCCGAGGATCAAGACCAAGACCCGATTCGCGTACGATCGTTGACCCGGATTCAACGAAGGGCGGCGTCTTGCTGGAGCGGCACGAGGTCGAGACGTTCCTGACGCTCGCCGAGGAACTGCATTTCGGCCGCACCGCGCAACGCCTGCGCGTGACCACCGGCCGGATCAGCCACGTCATCAAGAAGCTGGAGCGACACGTCGGCGCCCCACTGTTCGAACGCACCAGCCGCCGCGTCACCATCACCGCCATCGGCCGCCGGCTGGCCGAGGACCTGACGCCCTTGGTCGAGCAGATGGATGCCGCGCTGCTGCGGGCGATCACCGCCGGCCGCGGGGTGACCGGCCGCCTGCGGGTCGCGTTCCTCGGCGAATATGTCGCCCCGGTCCTGTCAAAAGCGGTCACCCTCTTCACTGCCCGCCACCCCGATTGCGACGTCGAGGTCCGCGAGGTCCAGCTCTACAACTCGCGTGCCAGCCTCGTCGACGGCTCGATCGACGTCCTGATCGCGTCGTTCCCGTTCGACGGCATGGCCAACGGCCCGATCCTGATGACCGAGCGCCGCCTCCTGGCCGTCCCCGCCGATGACCCGCTGGCCGCCGAGAAGTCCGTATCCCTGGAGGTCCTCGCCGATCACCCGGTGATCCAGTATCCCGAGATGACGTCCGAGGAATTCAAGAAAAATCGCACCCCTTCGCGTACGCCGTCAGGCCGTCCCGTCCCCAAAGGCCCGCCCGGCACCACCTTCTCCGAGATGTTGTCCCTGGTCGCGATGGGTAGGGGCGTGCTGCCGGTGGGGGAGCAGACCCAGCGCTACCACCCGCGACCGGACATCGCCTACGTCCCGATCCGCGACGCCCCGCCGATCGAACGGGGCCCGGTCTGGCTGGAGTCGAACACCACCGCCTGGGTCCTGGAGTTCGTCCGGGCCGCCGCCGACAGCGTCAGGTGAGCCCGGCGTGGAACCGGAGCAGCCGCACCCGGTCGTCCCCGAGAGCCGGCCGCGCCCGCTCGATCAGCTGATCGAATCCAGCTCCGGGCCGCCCGTAGCTGGTCGCGGCTTCCGAGCGCAGCCAGGCCGCGAGATCGGAGCGCGCCGCGGCCCGCAACCGCCGATCCGGGTCGTCGATCACCCGCAGGTCCGTGGCCAGCCGCTCCCAGACGTCACCACCGGTCAGCAGCCCGAACCCGGCGAACCGAACATGCGCCGGATTCCCCTGGCCGAGCAACGAGCCCAGCACCTCGGGGTCCACGAACTCACGGCGCAGCGACCGAACCGCTTCCCGAGTGACCGCGGCCGACTCGTCCCGAAGCAACGGCACCAACAGTTCGGCGCGGGTGACACCCACGCGCCGCAAGGCCCGGACCGCCTCGGCCCGCCCCCGCGCCCACGGATGCGCGAGCCCTCGAATCAGCAGTTCAGCGTCCTCAGGCCCACCGGTCTCACCGAGCCCGGCGATGATCGACGGCTCGGCCGGCACGAGCTCCATGAGCCGGCGGTAGTAAACGGCCGAGTCCGCGGTCTGAACGATCTCCCGAACCCGCGAACTCCGGTCGCTCAACGCCGCCTCGACGACCTCACCCCGCGCGACCAGCGCCCGAACCGCCTCTGCCCGCACCAGCGCGGTACGCCCGGCCGCCATCGCCCGCAGTTGCGCCACGTCGGCCCCCGCCACTGCAGCACGCGCACACATGGTCCGGATCACCAGGTCGGGGTCCCGGACCGCGGCCTCCACCAGGCGTTCCTGATCCCACCGCCCGGCCGCGATCGCCGTCCGGCAGGCAGCCCGCCGAACCCGCCGATCCGGCGCCCGCATCAACTCGTCCAGGGGCATGTCCCGCATGGACGCCTCGACATGCGAGACCAGCCAGGCACCCTCACGCCGTCCACCCAGCACGAACGCCAACGCCACGAACGGCAGCGCTTCCCGGCCGGCGATCACCGACCGAGCGGCCCGCCGAACCTCCGGCACCCAGTCCCCGGCCCGCAACGCCAGCACCGCCACCACGGCCGCTTCCGACCGCCCGGCCAGCCGCACCACCGCTGCCTCCCGCACCCGCCCGTCGCGGTGACAAGCCTGCACCACCAGCCGCAACGTGTCCGAGATGTCCCACACCCGGCCCGGCGAATACCGAAGCGCCTGGTCAAGGGCCGGCCACCGAGGAGCCGCGATCCCGCCGAGCACGTCCAGGGCCGCACCCCGCATGTTCTCGTCCTCATCGGCCGCGAGAGCCAGAATCGCGCCCCCGTCACCGATCCGGGCCAGCGCCAGCCGCCGGTCCACCGGCCGAGGTGAACGCTCGTCGGCCGCCCACCCCAGCCGACGCCAGACCCGGTTGATCAGATTCCTCACGGGGTGAGATTGTGCCGCCGTCCGGGCCACCTGAGCGACCGCATTCAGGCTGCCGGCGGCGTGACCGTCTCGCGTTCGGGGAATCGGCCAGGGAGGGCGGCAAATCCTCCGAGAGTTCGAGTGACGTCGCTGTAACCGTAAGCGATGATGCCTGTCGTCACCGGCACGATGGCGCGGGCCCGCGCCGAGCAGATCCGCGCCTACCCCCAGCTGGTCAGCGACTTCCAGGAGTTCCTCGGCCTGGTCGGTCTCGACCTGCGCACCCGCACCGGCCGTAAGTATGCCCGGGTGGTGATCTGCATCGACGAACTGGACAAGATCTCCAGCGCTGAGCAGGCCGAGCAGTTCCTCAACGAGGTGAAGACCGTTTTCGGGGTGGACGGCTGTGTGTTCCTGGTGGCGGTCTCCGAGGACGCGCTGTCGAGTTTCGCCCGGCGGGCGCTGTCGGCGCGGACGACGTTCGACACGGCGTTCGACGATGTCATCACGCTGCGGCGCTTCGACCTGGCGGACACCCGGCGGTTGCTGGTGCAGCGGGTGTTGCGCCTGCCCGAGCCGTACATCTGGCTCTGTCATTGTCTTTCCGGGGGTCTGCCCCGGGACCTGAATCGGATCGTGCGTGTCCTCTACGACGTCTCCGCCCATCGGGGTGTCACCGATTTCGCCGAGCTGGCCGCCGAGTTGGTCCGGCGGGACGTCGATTCGGTCGCGCACGCGCAGTCGCTCCGGCTGACCGAGCAGCCGGATTCGGTCACGGCGGGGCTCGTCCGATGGTTCGTCGGTGCCCGGCGTCTGAGTCTGACCGCGACGGCGATCCGGGACTATGCCCGCGACGCGCCGCCTTCGGACGATCCGGCCAAGGGTGCGCTCGTCGAGCAGTTCCAGGCGTATCTGGCCTATATCGCGGCCGTGCGGGAGCATTTCTGCGAGCGGACCGCCGGGACGATCGACCGGCTGCGGCGATCAGCTGATGATCGCGGCAATCCGGTCCGGCATCTGGCCGACGCGCGGGCCGCGTTGTCGGCCGACGCGGTGGAGGCCCGTGCGGCGGTCGAGCGGTTCCTGCGGGAGATGGCCGAAAAATAGTCGGGTGAGGTTGTCGGGTCGGCCGGTCGGCGTTCGTAGCTCGGGTGAGAGGCTGCCCGGGACGGGCGCCGCGAGCCATGGGAGATGAAGCGCGATGCAATATCTGCTTTCCGTGATCGATGATGGGACCGGGCCGTCCACCCCGGCCGAGGACGCGGCGATCGACGTGTTCAACGCCGGGCTTCAGGCCGGTGGGTACTGGGTCTACGCGAACGGGCTGACCACGCCCGACATGGCCACCACGATCGACAACCGGGACGGGGCCGGGCTGATCACCGACGGGCCGTTCGTGGAGACCAAGGAGTACCTGATCGGTTTCTGGATCGTGGAGGCCGAGGACCTGGACGTGGCGCTCAAGCTGGCCGCCGACGGGTCGAAGGCGTGCAACCGCAAGGTCGAGGTGCGTCCACTCCATTGAGCGACTTCGACGTGCGGGCGGTGATCGCGCGGGCTCACCAGCAGGAGTGGGCTCGCGTCGTCGCCGCACTGACCAGACGGTTCGGTGATCTGGACATTGCCGAGGAGTCGGCCGCGGAGGCGTTCGCGACGGCGGTGGAACGCTGGCCGGCCGATGGTGTGCCGCCGAATCCGGGCGCCTGGCTGACCACGACCGCGAACCGCAAAGCCATCGACCGGCTCCGCCGTGAGGCCAAGCGCGACGACAAGCACAGGGAGGCATTGATCGTGTACGACAACGAGCCGCCCGAGCCGATCGGCGCCGTCGAGGACGAGCGGCTCCGGCTGGTCTTCACCTGCTGTCACCCGGCGCTCGCCCCGGAGGCCCGGGTGGCGCTGACCCTGCGCATGGTGGCCGGCCTGACCGTGCCCGAGATCGCCCGCGCCTTCCTGGTCCGGGAGACCGCCATGGAGCAGCGGATCACCCGCGCGAAAGCCAAGATCAGGGCGGCTCGGATTCCGTACCGGGTGCCGTCCGAGGAGGATCTCCCGGTGCGCGTGGACGGCGTGCTGGCGGTGCTGTTCCTGGTGTTCAACGAGGGCTATCTGACGACGAGTTCGGGTGCCGATCCCGTACGTCATGATCTGACCGCCGAGGCGATCCGGCTCACCCGGCTGGTCCGCCGGTTGATGCCGGGCGACGGCGAGGTGGCCGGGTTGCTCGCGTTGATGCTGCTCACCGACGCCCGCCGCGCCGCCCGGCTCTCGGCCGGGGGTGAGTTGGTCGTGCTCGGCGAGCAGGACCGCGGCGCCTGGGACACCGCGCTGATCGCCGAGGGGCACGGCCTGGTCCGTGAGCGCCTGGCCGCCGGCGTGGCGCCGGGCCGCTATCAGATCCTGGCCGCGATCAACGCGGTCCACACGTCGGCCCGCGATGTCCGCGACACCGACTGGTCCCAGGTGGTCGCCCTCTACGACCAGCTCGTGCGCCTCGATCCGTCGCCGATCGTGGCCCTGAACCGGGCCGTGGCGGTCGCCGAGCTGGACGGCCCGGAGGTGGCCCTGGCCGTCGTGGACCGTATCGCCGACCGGTTGGACGGCTACCACATCTTCCACGCCACCCGGGCCGACCTGCTGCGCCGTCTCGGCCGCAGCGCGGAGTCCCGGGCGGCCTACGACCGCGCGATCGCCCTGACCGCCAACTCGGCCGAGGCCGCCCACCTGACCCGCCGGCGCGATCAGCTGGCCTGATCGGGGTCCGGCCGGAAAGGATCGTCCACCACGGACTGGCGACTTCGTCCTATCCTGTCGGCGAGACCAAGGGGGCACCGTGACCGATCCGCAGCCGGAGTTGTCCACGCGGGAGCTGAAGCGGCGATGGACCGGCCAGTTCGGGGTGGCCGCCGGCCTGCTGATCGGCTTCGCCTTTCTCGTGGTGGCGATGATCCTGCTGGCCGGCGGGGACGACGTGGTCTGGCAGCGGCGGGTCTACGTCTTCGGTGCGGTCGAGGCCCTGGTCTTCACCGCGATCGGCTGGCTGTTCGGGCGTGAGGTGCACCGATCGGCCGCGCAGGCGGCGCGCGCCGACGCCGACGCCGCCAACCAGGCGGCCGAGCAGGCTCGCGCGGAGACGCGGACCGAGACCAGCGAGGCGGCCGCCGCGCGGGTCGCCGCGGCCGAGGCCGCGACCACGCTGCGGGCGGTGCGGGCGGCGGCCCTGGCCGCGCCGGCACCGGAGCCGGGCGGCCCGCGCGACGTCGGTCTCCGCCCGCGCGGCGAGGTGGGTTTCGACCTGCGCGGGCTCATCACGGAGTTGACCGATCCGCCGATCCGGCCGGGGTCCGGCGAGCGGGATTGAGATCGGCCGTCCACATTATTCCGTCCGGCCCAGGACCCGAATACAGTCAATCGCGCTCTCCCGATGACCGCGCGAGGACCAGCCTGTTCATGATCGAATTTCGCCGTTTCCGGATCCGACCGGCATGACCGACCCGCAAGACGATTTCGTCCGCCTGGTGCGCCGCTGCCTGGTCCGGATCGACACCGCCGACGGTGGCGCCGGCAGCGGCTTCTGGATCGCTCCCGGACTGGTCCTGACCTGTGCCCACGTCGCGCCCCAGGGGACGGTGACGGTCACCTGGCAGTCGCATCGGCTGACCGGGAAGGTCCGGCAGGCGTCCCCTCCCCGGCGCGCCGACCTGGCCGGTTCCTGGCCCTATCCGGACGTCGCGCTGATCAGCGTTCCCGGGGTCGACAACGACTGTGTCTGGTTGAGCGAGCAGAACCTGCCGATCAACGCGCCGCTGTTTCTGATCGGACACTCGGCGGTCTACGCGCCCGATCTCCAGGTGCACTCGGCCAGTGGCAAATTGGCCGGAACCTATGGCGACGACGCGGAATTCTGGCGTTTCACCGGCGACGAGATCGCTCCGGGCATGTCCGGTGGTCCGGTGCTCGACCTCACCAACGGAACGGTGTGCGGCATGGTCAAGACCAGCCGCGACGTGGAGGCCGAACGGGGCGGGCTGCTGGTGCCGATCCGGGCCCTGGATCACCTCGACCCGGCCGAGCAGGCGGCACTGTGGGAGGGGCACGACCGGTTCCACGCCGCCGGCTCGTGGACCGAGGTTCGCCACCGGCGGACGGTGGAGCTGGAGGCGACCCGCCCGGCCGCCCTCCTGGCCCAGGAGGAGGCCGGGCTGTTCGACCTGCTGAGCCGGTTGAGCGGCACGCCCGACCTGATCGCCCTCTACGCCGAGGCGGTCGGGCCGGCGACCGGTCTGCCGCCGGAGCCGATCACCAGCATCCGCCGGCTCGGTCACCTGCTCGCCGACCGCCCGGCGGGCCGGCCCGGGCAACTGCATCCCCTGCTGCGGCTGACCGATCGGCTCGCGCGGGCGGAATCGAGCGTGACCGGTGCGGCCCTGCACGAGTGGACCGTGCGGGTGGCGGCCCGGCGCGGGGAGTACGGCGAGCTCGAACAGTGGCGACGGACGCCCGCCGAGCCGGGCCGGCACCGCGCCGGTGAACGGCCGTCGATCATCGTGCGGGTCGATCCGCACTCCCTCGACCACACCCGTTACAACGTCACCCTGTGGGTGCACCAGACGGGCAAGCACAGCCGGAAGGTGTACTGCGACGACGGCCTCGGCCAGGACCTGGCCGGCACCCGGGCGACCATCACCGAGCAGCTCCGCTCGCTGCTGAAACGGCTGGAGGGCCGGGCCGGGGTGGAGTTCGTCGTGCCCGCCGAGCTGTTCGAGGAGGACTTCGAGGACCTGGCGGTGACCCGGTACTCCCGGCTGGGCCGGACCAACCCGGTGGTCATCCGCGACCTGGAACGGTTCACCGATTCCATCAGCTGGTCGTCGTGGAAGGAACGCTGGCGAGCCCTGCACACGGGTACGGGCAGTACGGAGTGGCTGGCCTGCACCGATCAACACAGCGAGCCCGAGTTCGACGCCGGCCTGCGCCTGTCGCCCGAGATCGCGCTGCTCGGCCTCGCCCGGCAACCACGCCAGTTCGCCGGGGACACCCTCGGGGTCGCCATCGGCGTCGGTATCCCGGCCGCGGTGTGGAGCCGGAACACCTGCCCGGAACACCAGGCCGACGAGGCCGCCGAGAGCTGCTCGGGGCACCGGTTCCGGCACGGCCTGTCGGAGGCGCTGGCCGGGCACCGGCTGGCCGACCTGCCCGACGTCGTCCAGCGGCTCCGCAACGAGGCGGCGGCCGGCCGGGAGCCGATGTGGGCCGGCATCGTCCTGCTCTGGGACGACCCCGAGCACAATCCCGAGCCTGCCGTCCCGCTCGTCGAGCTGGCGTGACCGAACGGAGTTTCGATGACCGACTGGCACGTCTTCCAGGGTTCGGGGACGCCCCACGACTGGACCATGCCGCCCGCCCCACCCTGGCGGAACTTCGCCACCGAGCCCAGCCTGCACCTGGACGAGGACGGCTGGTGGGAGCGGAATCCGATCAACCTGGAACGGGCCCGGACGTATCAGCCCGAGCCGAAGGAACTGGAATCGCTCAACGTCGCCCTGTTCCTGCGCCGGCCGCTGCTGATCACCGGGCCGCCGGGCACCGGCAAGTCGACACTGCCGTACGCGGTGGCTCATGAGTTGGGTCTCGGCCCGGTGCTGCGCTGGCCGATCAACAGTCGCTCGACCCTGCAGGAGGGCCTCTACCGTTACGACGCGGTCGGCCGGCTGCAGGACAGCAATCTGTCCGGGTCGGACGACCGTCCGGCCCCGGCCGGGATCGGCCAGTACATCCGGCTCGGACCGCTCGGCACCGCCCTGCTGCCGTTCCATCGACCGCGCGTACTGCTGATCGACGAGATCGACAAGAGCGACGTGGACCTGCCCAACGACCTGCTCAACGTCCTTGAGGAGGGCGAGTTCCCGATCCCCGAGCTGATCCGCGGCGGGGAGCGGGGCGAGCAGATCTTCATCCACGGGCAGGACGAGCCGGTGCCGCTGCCCAGCGGGACCGTGCGGTGCAGCAACTTCCCCGTCGTGGTGCTGACCAGCAACGGCGAGCGCGATTTCCCGCCGGCCTTCCTGCGCCGGTGTGTCCGGCTCGAACTGTCCGCGCCGGACCCGGACCGGCTGGCCCGGATCGTCGAGTCCCACCTCGGGCCGGACTACCGGGAGCGGTCGGCCGACCTGATCCAGCACTTCCTGACCCAGCGCGGTTCGTCCCAGCTCTCGACCGACCAACTGCTGAACGCGGTCTTCCTGACCATGAACGTGACCGCCGACGATCGCCGCCAACTCATCGACAGCGTCCTGCGCAGCCTGTCCTCCACGAACTGATCATGCGCACCGGCGAGTTCATCGACGTCCTGCGACGGGCCGGTCTGCCCGTCGAGGCGATGGAGGTCGCCGAAGCGTTGTGGCTCGCGAGCACGGCCGGCACGCTGGCCCCGGCCGCCACCGAGGAAGCCGTCCCGCAGCCGCGGATCCGCCGGCCGCCGAAGCGCGGACCCGCGCTGCCCTCATCGGCGGGACCACCCGGCCCGGACCCCGGCGCGGCCGTGGAGGACCCCGACCCGCTGCCGACCGGGCAACCGGTGCTCGACCCGGGCGCCGAGAGTGTCCCGCTGACGCTGCCCGCAGCCGGAGAACGAGCGGTCACCGAGGTGACCGGCCGGGCCTTCCTGGTCCCGACCGGGCCCACACTGCCCGACCGGGGCGCCTTGCTGCGCGCGTTGCGGCCGCTCAAACGGCGGATCGACTCCCGGCGCGACGAAGTCCTGGACGAGGACGCGACCGCGCAGCGCATCGCCGGCGGCGGACCGCCCAGCCCGGTGCTGCGTCCCGCGCAGGAGCGCTGGCTCGATGCCGTGGTCGTGGTGGACTCGGCGCCGTCCATGGACCTGTGGGCGGGGACGGCCGGCGAGTTGCGTTCCGTGCTGCGTCAGCTCGGCGCGTTCCGCGACATCCGGCTCTGGCGGATGGTCCACGACGGAAACGCCGGGCTGGGCGTGACGCCGTACGGCGCGGCCACCCACCTCGACCTGGGCGTCCGCAGTGGCAGCGAGTTGATCGACTTCTCCGGCCGGCGCCTGTTCCTGGTGTTCACCGACGCGACCTCGCAGGCCTGGCGCGACGGTTCGGCCGGCTCGCTGCTGGCCGCCTGGAGTGCACGGGGCTTCGTGGTGATCGTGCAGCCGCTGCCGGAGCGGCTGTGGTCGCGCACCGGACTGCACGTCCGCAACGGGACCTTCGTGTCCTTCCGGCCCGGGACATTCACCGGTGAGCAGACGTTCGTGGAGCGACGCCGCCGGCCGCGCGAGCTCGCGGCCGTGGAACGTCCGGTGCCGGTGGTCGAGCTGCGACCGGCCTGGATGGCCTCGTGGTCCCGGACGGTGGCCGGGGCGACGGACGGCGGCATCGAGCTGGCGGCCGCGATCATCACCTCCGAACCGTCGGCGCGGGCCGCGCCACCGGCCGAGGGGGTGCCGGACGACGCCGAGACCCTGGTCGGTCAGTTCTTCGCCACCGCCTCACCGGACGCGTGCCGGCTCGCCGTGTGCCTCGCCGCGGTACCGCTCGACCTGCACGTCATCCACCTGGTCCAGCGCGCGATGGTGCCCGCGTCCGGGCCGACCCACGTGGCCGAGGTGCTGCTCTCCGGGTTGCTGCGGCGGGTGGCCAACGGCAGCGCGGCGCTGCACCGGTTCGACTTCCGCCCCCGGGTTCGTGGCCTGCTGCTGGACGAGTTGCGGGTCTCCGAGATGCGGCAGGTCCTGGACCTCGTCTCGGACTACGTCACCACGCACGGCGGCTTCTCCGACGCGACGTTCGGGGCGGTCGCGGCCGTCGCCGGCGGCTCGGCGGCCGAGGTCGTGGCGCGCCCCTTCGCCTGGATCCCGTACGAGTTGGTCGAACGGCTCGAACCGCGGACACCGGTTCCGCCGCCGGGCCAGGTGCCCACCGGGGACGGTTCCGGGGAGGAACCGGCCGACCTCGTCCCCGGCGTCACGGTCGATCACCGCTATCGGCTGGACGAACAGATCGGCGGGGGACGGACGGGGGACCTGTGGCGGGCCACCGACCTGCAGCTCAGTCAGACGGTCGCGGTCAAGGTCTCACCGGCCGAGTTGTTCCCGGACGCGGCGGCCACGGCGGCGTTCCACCGCCGGGCCCAGGCCGTCGGGCGCATCGAGCATCCCGGCGTGGTGCGGGTCCACGGCTCCGGGACGATCGCCGCGAGCGGTGCCCAGTACGTGGTCATGCAACATCTCGACGGCTCCGATCTGTCGGAGATCCTCGGTCCGGGCGAGCAGGTGCTGGCCGCGGGCTCGGCGCTGCTGGTGATCGCCCAGGCCGCGGAGGCGCTGGCCGCGGTCCACGAGCAGGGCCTCGTGCACGGTGACGTCGACCCGGTCGCGCTGCGGGTGCTGTCCAGCGGCCGGGTGGTCCTGACCGGGTTCCGGTTCGCCCGGCCGGCGGCCCGCGGGACGGTCCGGGCCGAGCTGCTCGTCGGTGACGCCGAGTACATCTCGCCCGAGCATTCCCGGTCGGAGCCGCAGCCGAGTTCCGACGTCTACTCGCTCGGTGTGGTCGGATACCGGTGTCTCGCCGGGCAGCCGCCCTTCACCGGCCTCGACGCCCTGGAGGTCATCCAGAAGCACCTGCGGGAGCTGCCGCCGCTGCTGCCCGCCTACGTGCCGCCGGAGGCGCGGACCCTGATCTCCGGCACGTTGCGCAAGGCGCCCGCGGAGCGGCCGGCCGCGCGGGCGCTGGCCGCCGAGGCCTGGGTCGTGCTGAACGGGCCGGGGTTCGAGGGCGTGCGCACGGCCTCCGGACCGTTCCCGCCGGTGACTGTCCGGCCCGGGCCTGATCAGGGGTTCGGCCTTCTCGGCGAGCCGCGGGCCGACCGGCCCGGATTCCTGGAGGGCGACACCGAGGTGTTGCCGGAGGTCCCGGTCCGCGGAGCCCCGCCGTATTACACGGACCCGGAGGGACCGGACGACGACCAGCCGCCGGCCGACGACCCGGAGCAGGTGGCCCGGGCCGAGCAGACCCTGGTCGAACGTTATCCGCCCGCGGCCCGGCGGTTCCTGCGCGGGCCGCTGACCGCCGCGACGATCATGCGGGAGATCCTCGCCGTGGCCGAACGCGGCGTCGAGCCGGAGTCGTCACCGTTCCCACCGGTGCCGAACCGCTTCACGGTCTCGCTCGCCCCGCCCGACCACGAGCATTTCGTGCGGCTCCTGCCGCCGATCGAGGAGGCTTTCGCGGGGCACCTGGCACGTGTTTTCCGCGTTCGCGGCTGGTACCCGGCCGGGACCGTGACCGTCGGGTTCGTGGCCGATGACCTGATCCGATCACCCCAGGTGTCGGTCATCGCGGACAGCGTCCCCGGCGGGGGCATCATCGCGTGACCGGGACCGGCCCGGCTGAGTCAGCCGGCGGCCAGGGCGGCGCGGGCGGCGGCGATCAGGTCGGCGTTGGTGTGGGCGTGGCCCCACAGACCCCAGCCGCCCTCGGGGGCCTCGGTCAGCAGGACCCAGGTGCGCTCGGACACCGACGGGTCGCCGGCCTCGTCGGCGATGATCGCGGTGAGGCGTTCGACCACGGCGAGCTGCTTGTCCCGGTCGAGGGCGCCGGCGTTGGTGAGGACCTGGACCCGTACGTAATCACTGTCCCCGTCGACGTTGGCGATGGCGTCGGCGGGCAGTTCGTGCACGAACGCGGCGGTGTTCTTGCGGAACATCGCGATGTCCGGGACCTGTTCGATCTCCTTGACCGCGGTGGCCAGGGCGATGGCCAGCCGGTGCCGGTCGGGGAACGTGCCGGCGGCCGCGTAGACGTCGATCATGGGCATGGTGGGTCACCTTTCTCCGGGAACCCGCTCATCTGATCAGCCCGTGAGCAGCCGGGACATCACGCGAACACGTGAGGGTCGAGCGCGTCGAGGGCGGTCGTCGCCTCCGGGTCGAGTTCGATGGCGGCGACCGCGATGTTCTCGGCCAGGTGGTCGAGGCTGCGGGTGCCGGGGATCAGCAGGGTGGCCGGGCTGTGGCCGAGCAGCCAGGCCAGGCCGGCCTGGGCCGGGGTGATGCCGAGGCGCGCGGCGTGCGCGGCGACCACCGGGTGACCGGCGACGCCGGGGAAGCCGTCGAAGGCCGAGCCGAGCGGGAAGAACGGGACCCACGCGATGCCCCGCTCGGCGCACTCGGCCAGCAGGTCCTCGTGGCCGCGGGTGAGGACGTTGTACAGGTTCTGCACGCAGACGATCCCGGCCGGCAGCGCCTGGCGCAGCTGGGCCAGGGTGACGTGGCTCAGGCCGATGCCGCCGATCTTGCCCTCGTCGCGCAGGGCGATCAGCTCGGCCAGCTGGAGGTCCAGGTCGACGACCTGGTCGCCGGCGGCGGTGATGCCGGGGCCCATGTCGGCCCGGCGCAGGTTCACCACGGCCAGGTGGTCGGTGCCGAGCGAACGCAGGTTCTCCTCGACCTGTTCGCGCAGCTCGGACGGTTTCTGGGCGGCGATCAGGCGCTCGGTCGGGTGGGTCACGGCGCCGACCTTCGAGACGAGGCGCAGGCTGCCGCCGTACGGATGCAATGCGGTTTTGATCCTGTCGTTGACCTTGCCCTGGCCGTAGAACTGGGCCGTGTCGATGTGGTCGACGCCGAGTTCGACGGCGCGGCGCAGCACCTCGACGGCGGCTTCGGGCTCGCCGTGTTCGAGCTGCATGGCGCCGAAGCCGACGCGCAGGACCTCGTGGTCGCCGAGTTTCCCGTGCATGGTCATGAGGGCCCTCCCGATAGGATGTCGTGTAAGCGGAATCGATTCCGCTTGGCCGGACCGACCATAACAGAAGCGGAATCGATTCCGCTTCGGAGGTGATTGAAGTTTCCGAGCAGCGCCCCACGACGCGCCGGGACGCCCAGCGCAACCGGCAGCGGATCATCGACGCCGCCACCCAGGCCCTCGCCTCCGGCCAGGACCTCGTCAAGATCGAGGCGATCGCGCGGGAGGCGGGCGTCGGCGTCGGCACGCTCTACCGCAACTTCCCGTCGCGCGAGGCGCTGGTCGAGGAGGTCTACCGCAGCGAACTGGCCCGCCTCTGCGCGATGGCCCCGCACCTGGTCACCGACCTCGCACCGCCCGAGGCGATGCGCGAGTTCATGCGCCGCTACCAGGACTTCGTCGCCACCAAGCGCGGCATGGCCGAGGCGCTGCGCGCGGTGATCGCCAGCGGCGCGATCACTTCCGGTCAGACCCGCGAGCACCTCAGCGGGGCGATAAGCACGATCCTGGACGCGGGGCAGGCCGACGGCAGCCTGCGCGCCGACGTCCGGCCCGGCGACGTCACCGCCAGCATGGCCGGCGTCATGCTGGCCGCGGCCGACCCCGAGCAGGCCGGGCGGATGCTGCGACTGCTGGTGGACGGACTGCTCACCACTCGATGACGGCGATGTCGTCCTCGGTCAGGCTGCCGATGACGACCGTGCCGTCCCGCTCGGCCACCGAGGTGACGAACCCGTAGGAGCCGTCGTCGGCCCGCAGATCGTGCACCAGGGTGCCGTCGAGACCGAAAGCGATCACCCAGGCGATCGGGGTGGCCTTCGGGCGCACGGCCGGCGGCAGGTTCCAGACCAGCAGCCGCAGGAAACCCGGCAACGGCAGCAGCCGGTCGACCAGCGGGTTGCGCGGCGCGGCGATCGCCACCCAGAGCAGACCGTCGCTGCCCAGCCACATGTTGTCCGGGAAGCCGGGCAGGTTCTCCACCAGCATGTCGGTGCGCCCGTCGCGCCGGTGCCGCCGGATCCGGTAGCCGGCCGTCTCGGCGACCAGAACGTAGGACTCGTCCGGCGCGAGCACCAGCCCGTTGGCGAACTTGAGGTCGTCCAGCAGCGTCGTCAGTGTCCCATCCGGATCACGACGGATCAGCCGGCCGGTCGACGTGTGCTCCAGGATGTCGCCCTCGTACTCGTCGAGCGTCCAGCGACTGGTCGACGTGGTGAACCAGATCGTGCCGTCGCGCCCCTCGACCACGTTGCTGGCGAACGTTTCCGCGGCCAGGACGTGGGCGGTGCCGTCCGGCCGTACCTCAAGAAGCCCTTGATCGTGATCGCAGACCAGCACGCTGCCGTCCGCCCGCGGATGCAGCCCGAGCGGCCGCCCGCCGGTCTCACCCAGCACGATCCGCTCGCCGGAATCCGGATCAATGCTGACGATCCGGCCGTCCGCGGTGCCCGTGACGACCCGCCCGGCCTGATCAAAAACGACATCCTCGGGCCCGTGCCCGCCGGTCGCCAGCCTCCGCCGCACCCGCAGCCGCGCGGTCGGCCCACGGTCGGCGAGCACGGGCGGCGTCCAGCGCCGGGGCCGGATGAGACGACGCGGCACGCGAACCTCCAGGGGACGGCGAGCTCAGATCAACATCACATTCACAACCATGATGTCCTATCTTCGCCGTGGTCCGGATCGTCGCTCCCGCGGGGACCCTTCCGGCCTGAGCAGGGCGCTGGCGCGCCCAGAACGCTCAGCCCGCAAGGGCGACGTGGTCGGCTGGTTGCGGTCAAACCGCAAAACCCCGTGGTCCCGGTCAGGGCAAAACGGTCAGCGACCGTACTTGTCGAAGGAGACGGTCCAGTCGCCGAGGCCGTTGTAGATCGGCAGAGCGCGCGGGCTGTTCTTCACGTCGACGACGTCACCGAGGATGAAGTTCTCATACACCCACTTGGCGTCGGCCATGCTCAGGTTGATGCACCCGTGCGACAGGTTGGCCCGGCCCAGCGAACCGTTCCACGGCGCGGCGTGCAGGAACTCGCCCGAGTAGGTGATGCGGGTGCAGTACTCCACATTGTCCGACACGTAGTAGTTCGGGTTGCTCGGGTCGTTGACGCCGTAGCTCGCCGAGCTCATCGTGTGGTACCGCTCCTTGGAGAGCACGACGTGCGGCCCGCCGGCGGTCCAGAAGCTGATGTGCTGACCGTTCGCCCCCGTGGTCCCGCCGCCGCGGCCCAGGCTGCTCTTCATGGTGCGCACGAGCTTGCCGTTGATGTAGACCTTGGTCATGTGCGTCCGGTTGTCGCTGATCGCGATCAACTGGCGACCGATCTTGAAGTTGGTCGACGCGTTCTTCTCGCCGTAGACACCCTTGGCCAGCCGCACGCCGAGCACGTTGACGTTCACCTTGATCGACGTGCCGGCGGCCCAGTACTTCGCCGGGCGCCAGTGCACGGTCTTCGAGTCGGCCCAGTAGAACTTGCCCTCGACCGACGGCGAGGTGGTGATCTCGATGGCCTTCTCGGCCACCGACTTGTCCACCTCGCGGCTGAACGCCACGATCACCGGCTGGCCGGCACCGTACGTCTTACCGGTCTTGATCGACGCGAGCCCGTTGGCCTGGAACGTCACCTCGGCCAGGTGCGCCGGCTCCAGCGTCTTGAACGTGTAGGTCTTCGAGGTCGTCACGCCCAGGCTGTCGGCGGCGGTCGCGACGATCTTGTACGACTTGTCGTAGCCCAGATCGTCGGTCGACTTCCACGACCCGTCGGACTGGATCTCGCCGTCGACCTTCGTCTTGCCGGTGGTGACGACGACCGACTTCAGCGTGCCCTCGGTCGCGGTCACGACGATCGGCTTGACCGGGGAGACCCCGGTGGCCTTGTCGGCCGGCGTCACGGTCAGCTCGACCGGCACGGCCGTGGGCGCGGGGGCCGCGGCCTCGTTGTTGGCCACCGACTCGGTGAAGACGGTGTTCGAGTCGCCCGACTTGCTGCCCGACGAGGAGCAACCGGCGGCTGTCGCGGCGGCGGCCACGCCGAGTGAACCGATGATGACCTTGCGTCGCTGAATCATGGCTCTCACAATCGAGGGGGGTCACGGCCGGCGCCCATCGAGGCCGCACGTTAGAAAGACGCGGCTGAGACCCGAAAAGTTGCCCGCTAAGTCGATCAATTTAGCGACGCCGCGCAACCTCGACAACCCGTTCCTGACTGTTATGTCGGTCATTGGATCTCGTGGTTGATTTGTCCCCCGGCGAGGTGCCTCACCAACGCTGTCGTGAAGCCGACGATGGTCGCGCAAAGCCCGAAACAGGTCGCGGCGGGCGATCCCCGGCAGACGGTCGAACTGGTGGATCCCGGGGCCTCAGCCGTAAAATACGTCGCATCGACCCTTTGGGGGCGGGTGATGGACAGCAGCGTGAGCCCGGCCGTTCAGCGGAGGCGCCTTCGGGGGATCCTCCGCCGGGAGCGGCTGGCCCGGGGCCTGTCCCAGGAGGACGTCGCCCAGAAGCTGGAGTGGTCCAAGTCGAAGGTCCTGCGCATCGAGAACGGCCAGAGTTCGGTCTCGACCACGGATCTGCGGGCGCTGCTCTCGCTGTACGACGTGCGGAATCCCGCTGAGGTCGAGGACGTCGTCTCGCTGGGTCGCTACGCCCGGCGTCCCGGGCTGCGTGAGCGCTACCGGGATCTGCTGCCGCGATCCTTCGCCACGTTCCTCGAGGACGAGCAGGCGGCCACCGTCATCCGTCAGTACGAGACGGCTTTCGTCCCCGGTGTGCTGCAGACCGAGGAATACGCCCGGGCTGTCCTCCGAGCCTTCAACCCGGGAAGCAGCGGCGACAGGATCCAGAGTCTGGTCCGGGTCCGGATGGACCGCGCCCGGTTCGCCGCGGGCCACGAGATGATGCACGTCGTCCTGGATGAATCCGCCCTGTGGAGGCGTGTCGGAGGCCGGACCGGTCGGCCCGGCTTGATGATCGATCAGTTGCGCCGCCTCGGCGAGCTGAGTGCACGACCCGAGGTGTCGATCCGGATCCTCCCCTTCGATGTCGGCGAGCATCCGGGAATGAGCACAGGCGCCTTCACGATCCTGACCTTCGAGGCGCCCACCGACGATGAACTGGTCTATTTCGAGCAGCCCGGTGGTGGCGACGTCGTGGAAGGTCAAGCCGCCGAGCTGCCCCGCTATCGGGACGTCTTCGATCAGCTCACCGATCTGACGCTGTCGTCGGCGGAGTCGGCCGACCTGATCGGTGAGCGTATCGAGGAACTGCTCGGCGAGGGCCGGTCGCCACCGCGAGCGGATCCGTGAATGCGGAAGGGGCCGGAAGCAACTTGGCTTCCGGCCCCTTCCGCATTTCTGGTCAGGACGCTGTCGACGGGTGACTCCGTTGATCGATCTCCGGAATCGCGGCGGCGACGGCGGAAAAGAAGGCTGCGGCCGTGCCCAGAATGGCCGTGAGCTCGCCGGCCGTCAGCCCGCACCAGCGGGACGTCGGCAGCAGGACCAGCACGAACACCAGAGCGATGACGATGACAACAATTCTTTTACGCATTCCCGGCTCCTTCTGAATTCGTCGGGACGACTTCAGAAATACTGACATCGCCACGTCGCCGGCGGTATGCCCGCGGCCGAGCCCGACTGAGGAGTCAGAATGCACCCGGCGATTTGCTACGTAGCAGAACGCCGAGTGTCACGGGAGCCCGCTCGACCACGGGACGGCCCGCCGGACGCCGGCGGGCCGTCTTTTCCGGATCGGGTCAGCGGACGCGGCGCGGATCGCCGCCCAGCATGTCGTCGAGCGGAATGTCCGACGCCTGCTTGGCCGCGAACGTCGTCGACACCCCGGCCCACCGGCGCAGCATCGCCGTCGCCGCGGTCGCGTCGGCCGGGTCGAGCTTGGCGATGTTCGCGCCGTGGTTGGCGCCCGGCGCCACGAACAGCGCGGAGTCGCGCCGCGACGGCGTGAACCGTTCGGCGCTCCACGGGTCGTTCTGGCCGTACACGAACAGCATCCGTTCCGAGGCCGTGCGCACCCACAGGTCCACGTCGATCATCGGCACCGGGTTGTGGGCCCGCCGCAGCTGCGGCGGCAGCGACGAGTTGGCGGTGTAGAGCCCCGGATAGTTCCGCAGCCCCCGCAGGTGCTCGAACCGCAGGCTGGGCCACCCGAGCTGGCTCGCCGCCTGGTAGTAGTACGGCCAGTACGGCGCGAGCCCCTGATCGGTGTAGAAGCTCCACCCGGCCACGGTGTCGATCCACTCGTAAAGTTCGTCGTCACCGGCGGTCGACGCAGGCACGGTCGCACAGTCGGCCGCGGTGCTGTACTGCCAGAACGCCCACACCGAGTCCAGCACGGTCATCTCGAACGACTTGTCGGCCGTCCCGATCGACCCGGCGAACGTCCACCCGTTCGCGCTCGCGTCGGCCTCCAGCCGGGCGACCAGCCGCTCCCGGCGACGGAGAGCCTCTCGCTGGACGTCGTCCAGGGCCGTACGGCAGGAAGCAGTGCCGACGGTGTCGAAGAACTTGTCGTAGGCCGAGTCCTCCGGATTGATCACGTCGTCCGGGGCGACGTAGGCCACCACACCGTCCACGTCACCCGGGTAGAACCGGCGGTGGTAGACCGACGTCATCCCGCCCTTGCTCCCACCGGTCTGAATCCACCGTGCGGCATAGATGCTCTTCAGTGCGGTGACGATCCGGTGCTCGTCGGACGCCTCCTGCCAGATGTTCAGGTCGGACCAGTCGGCCGGCGCCGGCCGCGACGGCGTGAAGAACCGGTGCTCCACCGAGACCTGGTTGGCCCCGAGCAGCGCCGTCGGCTCGGTCTGGGTGGCGCGCGGGCTGGCCGCCAGCCCGTACCCGTTGGTGTAGAGCACGGTCGGCGCGGCACTGGACCGATGCAGCAGGGTCAGCCGCTGCTCGAAACTCCCCGCCTTCGGATGGCGATGATCGGCGGGTTGGCGGTAGGTCAGCACGAAGAACCGGTAGTCACTCCCGGTCGTCTCGGAGACGACGCTGAGCCCGGGAACGGCTTTCAGCTGATCGAGCAGGGGGTCGTCCGCGGCCCGCGCGGCGGTAGCCGGCGACAGAACCACGAGAAGGGCGGCGAGAATGGCCACGATGCGAGATCTCACGCCCGCCACCATATCGACGCCCAGCGATCACAAGAAGTGGCGCCGGTCGATGAAATTCAAAGGACGACCCTTGCTTGCGTACCGATCCGGCCGCGCCCTCCTCCCCGAATCCGCCGCCCTGGAAGCGGCCGGCGCGAACCCGCAAGTCGCCACCGACGGCACGGTCCTCTACGCCCGGGGCGACGACGCGCTGGTCATCATCGTGGCCGCCGGCGACCGCCCGACCGGCACCGGCGTGCACACCCGCAACCGCCTGGTGCTCCGGGCCCCGTTCCCCGGGCCCGCGGCGACGTGGGTCGGGGAGACCGGCCGTAAGACCCATGCCTTCGTCCGCCTCGACGAGGGATGCTTCCCGCTCGGCCGGCTCGGCGGGTTCTACCGGGGGCCCCGCGAGGTCACTCGCACCCTGACCGAGCCGCTCACCCCTGAGGAACTCGCCCTGGTCCGCCCGCCCGCCGCCGAGACGCTCCCGCCGATCGACTGGGTGTCGTCGGTGCCGGACGACCCGATTGCCGCCCTGCGCGGATTCCTGACCGGCTGGTACGCGGACATCCCGACCGCCGCCCCGGACGTGGTCGAGGCGCCCCCGCCTCTGGCCGCCTACTTCGAGGCCGCGGCCGGCCGCCACGAAGTCCTCGACACCCTCGACGAGCTGCTGCCCCCGGATCAGTGGCGCCCGGACAGCAGCGGCCTGCAGACCTTCGCCGTCGCCCATCAGGGCGTGTGGACGGCCCTGTTCGACCCGGCCGAGCCCGACCCGCCGGTCTGGTACTGGGGGATGGCCGCCGAGCTGCTCCCGGAGCGCAGCCGGCTGAGCGGCTTCCTCCTGCAGTTCGCCCTGTGCCAGGCGGCCCTGTGCAGCCCGGTGACGGTCGCCGGCGAGATCGCCCCCGACCAGCTTGAGGTCCTGCTCGCCCCGCTGACCAGGATCCCGCTGCCGCCCTCATCCCATCCGGCCGACGTCACCCACTACTACGTCGGCCCAGGCCTGGTGATCGGCCTGATGGAGTATCCCGACGGCCGTTTCGAGGTGTTCGGCGGCAGTCGCCGGCGCTCCCCGGTCCGGCCGTTGCGGGCCCTGGACGTCGACTGGGACGCGCTCGACGACTGAGCTCAGGGCACCGGCGACCCGTGCTCCGGGGCCGGGTCGTCGCGCAGGCGGCTGTAGAGGTGGCCGTCGCGCCACCGCCCGGCCCGGAACTCGCAGGCGCGAATCACGCCGTCCAGCCGGAACCCGGCTTTCACCAGGGATTTCTGCTCGGCGATGTTCTCCGGGTGGGTGCCCGCCTGGATCCGCTGCACCGGCGTGTGGGTGAACAGGTAGTCGCAGAGCACGGCCTGCGCCCGCCAGCCGAGGCCGCGCCCCCGCCAGTCCGGCAGCAGCGCGATGCCGATCTCCCAGCACCCGGTCGTGGCCGGGTTGCCGAAGTCGCGCCGCGACCAGGCCACGTACCCGGCGGTGAGCTGATCGTCCTCGACCATGAGCCGTCCGCCGTCCGGGCCGAGGAAGCCGTCGACGGCGAACTGCCGGGCCGGTTCGCGGGCATCCTTGAACCCGGTCCAGTCCAGGCCGATGAGTCCCGGCTCGGTCCGGAACCGGCGGAAGATGTCGAGGTCCTCTTCGGACACGGGCCGCAACCGCATGCCACCGATGGTAGGACCTCAGGCGGTCAGGGGAACCGCGGCGATCAGGTCGGGCGCGGGCATCGGCCGGGCGTAGTGGTAGCCCTGGCCGCGCTCGCACCCGATGGCCCGCAGCAGCTCGCCCTGGCACGGCGTCTCGATGCCCTCGGCGACCGTGGTCAGATCCAGCGCGCGGGCCAGCTCGATCACGGCCCGGACCAGCGCGATCTGCCTGGTGTCGCGCTCGTCGGCCGGCATCAGCGACCGGTCGATCTTCAGGGTGTCGATGGGCAGGTCGCGCAGGTAGGCCAGCGACGAGTACCCGGTGCCGAAGTCGTCGACGGCGATGCGGATCCCGTCGGCCCGCAGCGTCTCCAGGTGGGCGAGCGCGTGCGCGTTGATCAGGACGCCCTCGGTGATCTCCAGGGTGAGGGCGGTCGCGGGCAGACCGCTGTCGGCCAGCGCGCGGCGGACCTTGGCGGTGAACTCCTCGTCGGCGAGCTGCCGGGGCGACACGTTGACGGTCAGGGCGACCCCCAGGGGTACGGCCTCGGCGCAGGCGCGGCGCAGCACCCACTCGCCCAGCGCGATGATCAGCCCGCTGTCCTCGGCGGCCGGGATGAACGCGTCCGGGCCGATCGGCCGCTCGCCCGGGGGCAGCCAGCGGACCAGGGCTTCGACGGCGACGGTCCGGGTGGTGTCCAGGTCGACGATCGGCTGGTAGTAGACGGCCAGTTCGTCGGCGTCCAGGGCCTGGCGCAGGCGTTCGACGAGGCGGATGCGTTCGGTCTGCCGGTCGCGGAACGCCGGCTCGTACCGGACGACGCAGTCCTTGCCGGCCGCCTT
The DNA here is from genome assembly GCF_051380535.1 of Actinoplanes sp. HUAS TT8. Lineage (NCBI taxonomy): Bacteria > Bacillati > Actinomycetota > Actinomycetes > Micromonosporales > Micromonosporaceae > Actinoplanes > Actinoplanes sp. HUAS TT8. The sequence continues at coordinate 2,657,403 of NZ_CP195646.1, forward strand.
GGCCGCGTAGAGCGCCAGGTCGGCGTCCCCGAGCAGATGATCAGGATCGGTCGTCGCGTCGGCCGGCCGCACACCGATGCTGGCGGTGACGTGCAGCGTGTGCTCGCCCACCGACACCGGCGTGCGCATGGCCCGGACCAGCGCGTCGGCCCGCGCGACGGCCTCGCCACCGGGCACGAGCACCGCGAACTCGTCGCCGCCGGTCCGCGCCAGCAGCTCACCGGGGGCGAGCGCGGCCCGCAGCCGCTCGGCGACGGCGAGCAGCAGCCGGTCACCGATGGCGTGCCCGAGCCGGTCGTTGACGTCCTGAAAACCGTCAAGATCGAGAAGCACGAGACTGTACGGCGTTCCCGACGCGATCCGCTGTTCCAGGAGCCTGCGGTTGGGCAGCCCGGTCAGCGCGTCGTGCTCGGTGAGGTGCCGCAGCGAGCGCTGCGACTCGGCCAGCGAGGCGGCGTGCCGGTGCAGCTGCCGCTGCGCGACGGTCATGCGCATCACGAGCAGCAGCGCGATGATCGCGGTCACCGACAGCGGCACGATGAAGTCGTACCCGTTGAGCTCGCCTTCCCGTTCGTCCTGCAGCAGCGCGTACCCGGTCGCGGCCGGCCCGATCAGCACCAGACCGCCGTGCAGCACCGCGGTCCGCCAGCCGCCCGCGCCGGTGTCCCGGGCCGGTTCGGCGATCGGTTCGGGCGCCGGCTGCAGGGCGGCGACGCCCGGCAGCGCGAACGCGATCAGCCAGGCCATCATGCTGTAGGTCGGCCCGGACCAGGCGCCGCCGAGCGTGACCGAGAGGAAGTACGGGATGTCGGCCGCGGTCAGCAGCACGGCCATGACCAGCAGCAGCACGTGGGTGCGGCGCAGTCGCCGCTGGGCGACCACCATCCGCACGGCCATGGCCACCAGCAGGATGTCCAGGACCGGATAGGCGCCCGCCCCGGCGTCGGCCGGTGACCGCCCCTGGTCGATGAAGTACGGGTCGTAGAGCAGCACCCACACCAGCGTCGCCCCGGTGCAGGCCACGATCCCGGCCTCGGCCACCCCGGCCCAGCCCCGGCGGCCCGGCAGCATCGCCAGCGCGGCCGCGACCAGCGGATACATCGCGAAGTAGACGACGTCGACGGCGGAGAACCGGGGCGGCGGCAGATGCAGGCCGAGTTGCACGCCCCACACGGTGTTGGCCAGCGCCCCGCAGGCCAGCCCGGCGGCCAGCAGCAGCCAGGCCGGGCGCCGGGCGAGACGGTGCCGGCGCACCCCGGCGACGACACCGGCCGCCGACAGGAAACCGATGAGCGCGTACGCGAACTCCTGCCCGGCCGGCCCGGTGAACGGCGCGACCAGGACGAGGACCCCGGCGACCGCCAGAAGTCCCCACGCCGACCGCATCCAGCCCCGCACCCGCGCACCCGCTTCCCGTTCCACCCGCCGTCGCAGTCATCGGCAGGCAAGTGACCGGGATGAGGACCGCGATAGGTTTGGCGGCATGTCGAAGACGCATCGGTACGAGGTGAGCGTGACCTGGACCGGCAACACCGGCACGGGCACGAGCGGGTATCGCGACTACGCCCGCGACCACGACGTCGTCGCCGCCGGCAAGGCCCCGATCGCCGGCAGTGCCGATCCCACGTTCCGCGGCGACCCGTCCCGCTGGAACCCGGAGGAGCTGCTGCTCACCGCCCTGTCGCAGTGTCACATGCTGTCGTTCCTGCACGTGTGCGTGACGGCCAAGGTCGTGGTCACCGACTACTCCGACACGCCCTACGGCACGATGACCACGACCGCGGACGGCGGCGGTGCGTTCGACGAGGTCGTCCTGCGTCCGCGGGTCACCCTGGCCGACCCGGGCCAGGCCGGGCTGCTCGCCGACCTGCACGAGCACGCCCACAAGCTGTGCTTCATCGCGAACTCGGTCAACTTCCCGGTCCGCCACGAGCCCGAGCCGATCGCCTGACTCACTCGCCCCGCGCCGCGGCCGGCCCGGTCATCCGGCGCAGCAGCGGCATCGTCGACAGGATCACCGCCAGCGACGCGAGCAGCCCGCCGATCACGGTCACGTAGTACGCCGGGCCCGGAGCGTGCAGGTCGTAGTGCATCTGCGACCGCAGGAACAGGTGCGCGGCGAGAAGGCCGGCGCCGACGGCGACGATCGAGACCACCATCAGGGGTACGGCCGTCTCCAGCGCCACCACCCGGCGCAGCTCGGCCAGCCGGACCCCGGTCAGTCGCAGCATCGCGAACGGGCGCTGCCGCTCGGCCAGCCCACCGGCCACGCTGACCGCGAGACCGCACCCGGCGATCACCAGACTCGCGATGATCACCACGTCGGCCAGGCGCTGGAACTGGGCCAGCGTGCGGGTCAGGTCGCCCCGGAAGTCGGCCTCGGTCGCCGCCGACCGCCCGTACGGGAAAGCCTGGTTGAGGGTTGTCCGAGCATGCTCGATCGCCGCCGGACTCCCGTCGGTCGCCACGACGACACCCATGACGTCGAGCGTGGCGAGCTGCGCCGCGCTGTGGTCCGACGCCGGCCAGGCCTGGCCGGTGACGTAGCCGTCGAGGGTCTGCAGTCCGGTCAGCCCGGGGAACACCTCGGCGACCTGCGCACCGGCCGGGCACGTGCCGGCGCCGGGCGTGGCCGCCAGGTCGGCGCAGGAGATCAGTCCGGGCAGGTGCCGGTTGCCCGGGTCGGGGTCGGGATTCTTCACGACGAGCCGCGCGGCCACCGACGACGGGAGACGGACGGTGTTCGCCGGGACGCCGGGCGCGACGAGCACCGACACGAGGTCGTGGCCGGCCGAGCCGATCGTGCCGCCGCCCCGCTCGGCCACGATCGTGGTGATCACGCCGGTGGCCGTGCTGGTCACGAAGAGCGCCAGCATGAGCCCGCTGACCGCCCGGAACCCGGCCCGCGGGTCGTCGGCCAGCCGCCGCCCGGCGATGAGCGTGGCCGGGCGGCGGGCCCGGGACGCCAGCAGACGCGAGCCGGCCATGGTCAGCCACGGCCCGGCGATCATCAGGCCGATCATGACGCCGACGATCCCGGACAGGTACCCGAACGTCTGCCCGGCGCGGGTCGGCGGCCGGTTGCCGACCAGGTACGCCAGTTCGGCCAGGGCGACCAGCAGCGGGATCACCCGCCACCCGCGCGGCGACCTCGGCGTGACCCGGCGGGTGACGCCGAGCGGGGAGATCCGCACCCGGCGCAGCGCGATCCGCGCCGCCAGGGCCGCCGCGACCGGCACACCGAGGGCCACGATCAGCCCGTCGGTGCGTGTCAGGGACAGGTCGGCCGGGAAGAACGGCTCACCGGTGAACGGGATCCGGGCCAGCCCGGCCCGGATCGCGAAGAACACCCCGAACCCGGCGAGGGTGCCGGTGACCGCGGCGACCGCCGACTCCACGACGGCGAACCGGGTGATCTGCCGCGGGGTGGCGCCGACCAGGCGCATCGCGGCGAAGCGCTGTTCCCGGCGGGCGGCCGAGAGGCGGGTCGCCGTACCGATGAAGATCAATAGTGGGAAGAGCAGCGCGGCGGCGACTACCGACAGGATGAGGACGATGCCGTCGGAGCCGATGCCGACCTCGCACCCGCCGCAGTCGTCCGGCGCGACCGTCACCACCCGGGTGATCTCGGTCGCCCCCGCGATGCGCCCGACCTGCTCCCGCGTGCCGCCGACGACCACGATCAGCGACTCCGGCGAGGGCAGGGCCGCGTCGCCGAGCACGCCGGCCTCCCGCCCGGGGAACCGGTCCCGCAGCTGATCGGCCGGGTACTCGCGCAGCAGTCGGTCGAGCGCGGGGGAGACCAGGAACTCGCCGGGCCCGGGCAGCGCCGTCATCCCGGGCGCGACCGGACCGTCCGGACCGGAAACGGCCACGTCGACGCGGGCCATCGGATGCCCGTGGAAGTAGTCCTCACGGACCGACCACAGCGCCGGATCGGGGGCCGGCGGCCCGGTCGCGGCGTCCGTGATCACGCTGTTCAGCCAGGAATAGCGCTGGTTCTGCGCGTGCACGGCGTTGATCCCGGCGACCGCGGCGAGCAGCATCCCGACACCGAGGGCGACCGCGGCGGCCAGCACGGTCAGGCGCGTGACTGCCGGCCGGCCACCGGCAACGGCGAGTCGAAGACCGAGACTGATCACGGTGCGACCGCCTCGGCCGGACTGGTCACGCGGCCGTCGCGGACCATGACCTCCCGATCCGCGTACGCCGCCACGCGCGCCTCATGGGTCACCAGCACCACCGTCGTCCCCTGCTCGCGAGCGGTCTCGACCAGCAGGTCCATCACCTGCTCGCCGGTCAGCGAGTCGAGTGCGCCGGTCGGCTCGTCGGCGAACAGCACCCGCGGCCCGGCGACCAGCCCGCGGGCCAGGGCGACCCGCTGCGCCTGCCCGCCCGAGAGCTCCCCGGACCGCCGCCCCTCCAGGCCGCCGACGCCGAGGCGTCCGAACCACTCGCCCGCCCGCCGGATCGCCGCGTCGCGTCGCACGCCGGCCAGCAGCAGCGGCAGGGCCACGTTCTCCACCGCGGTCAGCTCGGGGACCAGCTGCCCGAACTGGAACACGAACCCGAACCGGTCGCGCCGCAGCTCACTGCGGTCATTCTCGGAAAGATCATTCAGCCGTACGCCGTCGAGGACGATCTCGCCGGCATCCGGCACCAGGATCCCGGCCAGGCAGTGCAGCAGCGTCGACTTGCCGGACCCGCTCGGCCCCATGACCGCGACGATCTCGCCCTCGGCGACGGTCAGGTCAGCCCCGCGCAGGGCCGGGGTCGCGCCGAACGACAGCTCGACACCCCGCGCGCTCAGCCCGGCGGTCACGGCTTGACCTGCAGGATCTCGGCCCGCAGGGCGTCCAGCCGGGCGGCCGTCGTGTCGACCCAGCGCAGGTCGGCCTCCAGGTGGAACAGGGCGTGGTCGGCCAGCATCTTCTCGATCAGGCCGCCGGTCTGCTTGATCGTGGTCAGCTCCCGCATCCGGGCCAGGTGGGCGCGGCGCTGACCGTCCAGGTAGGCGTCGGCCGGCCGGTCCAGCATCAGCGCCAGGACGACCTTGGTGAACAGGACGCTCTGCAGGTGCGGCTCGGGTGCGACCGGATCGGCCAGCCAGGTGTTCACCTCGGTGGCACCCTGCTCGGTGATCACGTAGCGCTTGCGCTCGGGGCCGTCGCCGGGCGCGACCTCGTCCATCACCACTTTCCCGTCCCGGGTCAGGCGGCTCAGCGTGGCGTAGACCTGCCCGAACGGCAGGGACTTGCCGACGCCGAAGAACGCGTCGTAGTCACGTTTCAGGTCGTAACCGTGGCTCGGTGCCCGTTCCAGCAGCCCGAGCAGCGTCAGCGGAACACTCATGGCCGCCACTATACGCCGAGAGTATACGCCGCGTACATACCGGCCTAGCGGTCCGCGGCATGGGCCTTACGGGCGGTGTCGACGTCGGGCAGGTGGGTCGTGGCCCAGGTTCACACCGTTCTGGGCCGGGCGCCGCGCCCCTTTGCCGAATGGGTGCGGCGCCACGTCCAGGACTTCACATAGCGCGGGCGAGCAGTTCCCGGCGGGGTGCGGGCCGGGGGAGTCCGTAGTGTTCGCGCAAAGTGGTGCCGGTGTATTCGGTGCGGAACAGGCCGCGTTCCTGCAGGATCGGCACGACCTTGGACGCGAACGCCTCGATGCCGGAGGGCAGCACGGCCGGCATGATGTTGAAGCCGTCGGCGGCGCCGTTCTCGAAGTAGTGCTGGATGGTGTCGGCGATCTGCACCGGCGTGCCGGTGAACGTGCGGTGCCCACGCCCGCCGCCGAGCCGGCCGATCAGCTGGCGGACGGTCAGGTTGTCCCGGCGGGCCCAGTTCACGATCAGCGTGTAGCGGCTCTTGGCGCCCTCGATCTCGTCCTCGTCGGGCAGGTCGGCCGGTAGCGGCTCGTCCAGCACCAGGCGTTCCCGGTCGACGCGCAGCAGGATGGACAGCTGGGCCAGGGCGTGTTCGGGCGAGATCAGCCGTTCCAGTTCGGCGTCGAGCTCGCGGGCCTCGGCCTCGGTGTCACCGATCACCGGCACGATCCCGGGCAGGATGACGACCTGCTCGGGATCGCGCCCGGCCGCGGCGGCCCGGCGCTTGAGGTCGGCGTAGAACGTTTGGCTCTCGGCCAGGGTGGGCTGCGCGGTGAAGACCGCCTCGGCCCACCGGGCCGCGAACTCCTTGCCGTCCTCGGAGGAGCCGGCCTGCACGAGCAGCGGATGCGCCTGCGGCGAACGGGGCACGTTGAGCGGGCCCTCGACCCGGAAATAGGTGCCGTGGTGATCGATGGGAAGGATCCGATCCCGTACGGCGTGAATTCCCGCCTCTTTGTCGGCGATGATCGCGTCGTCGGCCCAGCTGTCCCACAACTTCGTCGCGACCTCCAGGAACTCGTCGGCCCGGTCGTAGCGGCTGCGGTGCAACGGCTGATCCTGCAGCCCGAAGTTGCGCGCGGCGGCATCCCCGGCCGTGGTGACGATGTTCCAACCGGCCCGCCCGCCGGACAGGTGGTCGAGCGAGGCGAACCGGCGGGCCAGGTTGTACGGGTCGTTGTACGAGGTGGACGCGGTCGCGATCAGCCCGATCCGGGTGGTCGTGACGGCCAGCGCGGCCAGCAGCACGGTCGGCTCCAGCTTGCCGGACGGGCGGCGGCCCGGCTCGGCGTACAGGGCCGGGCCGTCGGCCAGGAAGACCGAGTCGAACTTGGCGTCCTCGGCGACCCGGGCCAGGTGCTGGTGGGCTTCCAGGGACAGGTTGGCGTGTGGATCGGACTCCGGCAGCCGCCACGACGCCTCGTGGTGACCGGTGTCGTGCAGGAACAGGTTGAAGTGCAGTTGGCGGCTCATCGCAGGTTCTCCTCGTCGACGCCCAGTTCGTCCAGCAGGTATGTGCGCAGTTCGGCGAAGGCGGCCCCGGCGCGCGAGCGGTCCGGGAGATCGACGCGCACGTCGGTGCGCACCACCCCGCCGTCCAGCAGGATCACCCGGTCGGCGAGCACGATCGCCTCGTCCACGTCGTGGGTGACCAGCAGCACGGCCGGGCGGTGGGCCTCGCAGAGCTTGCGCAGCAGCGCGTGCATCCGCAGCCGGGTCAGCGCGTCCAGCGCGCCGAACGGCTCGTCGGCCAGCAGCAGCTGCGGCTCCCGGACCAGCGACCGGGCCAGCGAGGCGCGCTGCTGCTCGCCGCCGGAGAGCTGGTACGGCCAGGCCCGCTCCCGCCCGGCCAGCCCGACCTCGGCCAGGGCCTGACGTCCGCGCTCGGCCGCGCCGGATCCGCGCAGCCCGAACGTGACGTTGTCCAGGATCCGTTTCCACGGCAGCAGCCGGGAATCCTGAAAAACAACGGACACCGATGGGGGTACGGCGATCCGGCCGTGCCCGGCCACCTCGCGGTCGAGCCCGGCCAGGGCCCGCAGCAGCGTGCTCTTGCCGGTGCCGGAGCGCCCGATCAGCGCCACGAACTCGCCGGCCGCGATGTCCAGGTCCAGACCGTTGAGAACGCCGCCGTTGGCATTGAAACTGCGGTGCAGATCCCGTACGCGGACCGCCGGTTCCGTGGTCAGTCCTCCAGGGTTCGTCGCCATGAGAGCACCCTCCGTCCCGTGAATCGCACCGCGGTGTCGGCCAGATAGCCGAAGACCCCGTAGATGACCAGGCCGACCACGATCACGTCGGTCTGCCCGTACTGCTCGGCCAGGGTGATCATGTGGCCGATGCCGCTGACCGCGTTGTACTGCTCGACCACGACCAGCCCGAGCAGCGCCGACGTGACCGCGAAGCGCATGCCGAGCAGGAAACCGGGCAGCGCCCCGGGCAGCACCACGTGCCGGACGAACTCGCCGCGCCCGAGGCCGATGGTCTCGGCCAGCTCGGCGTACCGGCCGTCGATGCCGCGCAGCCCGTTGTGCGTGTGCACGTAGATCGGCACCAGGCTGATCAGCGCGATCGTGACGATCTTCATCTGTTCGCCGATGCCGAACCAGGCGATGAACAGCGGGATCAGCGCGAGCGTGGGGATCGAGCGCTTGATCTGGATCGGACCGTCGAACACCGACTCGCCGATCCGGGACAGCCCGGAGACGACCGCGAGCACGACCCCGGCGGTCACCCCGAAGGCCAGGCCGACCACGGCCCGCTGCAGGGAGGAGAGCACGTTGCCGAGCAGGTCGTGGTCGCTCCACTGGTCCCGGAAGGCGGTCACCACGTCCCACGGGGCGGTCAGGACGGCCGGTTTGATCAGGCCGGTGGACGAGCCGATCGACCAGACGGCCAGGACCAGGATCGGACCGACCCAGAAGGAGAAGCGGAAACGGCGTCCGGGACCGAGGCGACGGCGTACGACCCGGTCGTCCACCCGGGGGTCATCGGTGGCGGTCCGCCGGAGCGGGATCGTGGCGGTCACGAGGCATCCCCGCTGACCGTCCGGCTCCCGGCCGCTGCGGCCTCGACCGGCTCGAACCGGCGGTCCACGAGCGTGCTCACGTCGAGCTTGTCGTGCTTCTGCTCGGTGGCCAGCAGATCGGCGGTCTCCTGCAGGCGGCTGACCGCGTTGTCCCAGCTGGCCGGGATGCCCTTCTGCCCGTACAGGGTCACCACGGCCCTGGCGTCGGCCGCGGTCAGGCCCTGCGAGTCCTGGTAGTACAGCTTGGCGTAGTCGTCCGGGTGCTCGTTCTGCCACAGCAGGGCCTTGGTCCGTACGCTCACGTAGACCTTGAGCGCGGCGGCCTTGGCCGCGTCCTGCACGGCCGAGGTCAGGCAGTAGAGGGTGGACGCGTCGTCGCGGATGCCGGTGCCGATCGTCGTCGCCCCCGGGTATTTGGCCTCGTAGACCTTGACGAACTGGGCGCCCAGCGGTGCGACGTCGACCGCCTTGGTGCCCAGCGCGGTCACGTACGAGTCACCGGTGCTGGTCAGCTCGACCAGCTGCACGTCCTTCTGGGTCAGCCCGGCCTGTTTGAGCACGCGCAGCACCAGTGCGCCCTGGGCCTGCCCGGCGCTGTAGGCGATCTTCTTGCCGCGCAGGTCGGCCAGGGACCCGACGGCGACGCCGGGCGCGACGCCGAGCTGGTAGATCGGGAACTTCAGCGGATCGACCGTGACCGACTGGAAGACGATCTTCGTGGAGGTGCCGGTCCAGGCCGCGAAGAGCGACGGGATGTCGGCCACTGCGCTGCAGTCGAGCTTGTCGGCGCGGAACGCCTGGATGCTCTGCGGGCCGCCGCTGATGTTGGCCCACTCGACCTTGATCCCGGCGTCGGCCAGTTCCTTGTCGAGGCCGGCCGCGCCGAGCACGGCCTGGACGGGCGGGTCGCCGAGACGGAGAGTGGTGCCGCTGGGCACCTGGTCGGGCAGCGCGGCCGACAACTCCAGGCTGGTCGCGGCCTGGTCACTGCCGCAGGCGGCGACGCCGAACGACAGCAGAGCGGCGAGCGCCAGCGTGGGGAGGGTTCTTCTGGGCATGCAATTCATACTATGCAGATAGGACTAAGGGGCAACTATGCGCCGGATTGAATTAAGTGATCCCCAGCGGAGCCGCGTAGACCCGGTGCAACGCGACCGCCCCACCGGCCACGGCCAGCACGGTGCCCGGGAAACTCGACGCCCGCACCACCCGCTCCGCGTCCACCCCGGCCACCTCGCCGCGCAGCGTCTCCAGGCAGACCGGCAGCCGGTTCGCCCCGGCCTCGGCCACCACCAGCACCTCCGGGTCGAACAGGTCCAGCAGCATCGCCACGGCCCGGCCGACCAGACGCGACCGCTCCCGCAACATCGCCACCGCCTCGGCGTCACCACCCACCGCGACCTCGACCAGGTCACCGATCTCCGGCCGGTCGATCAGCCCGGCCGCCAAGGCCCGGCGCACCACCACCTGCTCCGAGACCGCGGCCTGCAGACAACCCACCCGGCCGCACGAACACGGCTCGTCACAACCCTCCACCGGTAGATGCGCGACCGCCCCGGCCGCCGAGCGCGGCCCCTCGTGAACCACACCGCCGGTCGCGAACGCGACGTCGACCACGTTGCCCACGAACAGGTGCACCGCACTGAGCCCGGCCTCGGCCGCCGCCTCCCCGAACAGCTGCTCGGCCCGCAACAACGCCCGCGAGTTGCTGTCCACATGCACCGGCAGCCCGGTCGCCTCGGCCAGCGTCGCCGCCACCGGCACGTCCCGCCAGCCCAGGAACGGATGCTCGACGACCGTCCCGTTCGCCGTGTCGACCCAACCACCGGTGGCCAGGCCCAGCCCGAGAATCCGGCGCCGACCCCGGTTCTGCCCGCGCACCGCGGCGATCCGAGCGGTCAGTGCGGCCAGCACACTGCGCGGATCGCGCTCCTCGTGCGGGTCACGCCGCTGCAGAATCACCCGGCCCCGCAGATCCAGCAGCGCGACAGTGGTCCGCGGCACCGCGATGTGCACGCCCAGCACGGCGACCGCGTCCGGGTCGATGTCCAGCGGCACATGCGGGCGCCCCATGCCCGGCGGGCCGGCCGCCTCCGGCACCTCCCGCACCAGCCGCGCCCTCAACAGCGAACCGGCCACCCCGGTCACCGTCGCCGACGACAGCCGGGTCACCCGGGCCACCGAACTGCGCGCGATCGGGCCGTGCCGGAGCACGGCCCGCAGCACCGCCGACGCGGAATCCGGTGCCCGGCGTGGACCCGGCACCGGCAGATCGCCACGGCGGGTGGTACGCCGCTCGGCAACGGGCCCGCTCATGCGGCGAGGCTATCCCGGGCGGCGCCCGACCACGGCGGATGGTTACCGGACGTTTTACAGAAGGTAACAACCAGTCCGGCCCTGGCCCGGGCGGCGTTCGTGGCTCCGCGCGTCGTCACCCGGTGGTCGCCGGCCTCGGCCCGTCGGGGCGACCGCTAAGCTCGGGCGGTCGAAAGGGTGGGCATGACGGACACGGTGCGGTCACTGCGGTGGTACGGCGGTCTCGCCGTCCTCTTCTTCGGAGTGCTGCCGGCGGTGATGGTGAGCCTGCTGGTCACGCAGGGCAAGACCCCGCAGTCGGTCGGGTTCGTCCTCGTCCCCGGGATCGCGCTGGTCGTGGCCGCCCTCGTCTACGCGGTCAAGGGCATCACCGGCACCGACCCCGACCTGAGCGCCCGCTGGATGCAGCGCAGCATGGCCTTCGTCGCCGGCGCCGACCTGCTGATGCTCGGCGGCAACGCCCTGATCCGGATGGCCACCAGCTGACCCGGTAGCTATACGGTGACCGGCTTGGGGAAGTGCGGGCGCAGATCGGCGGCCATCATCCGGTCGAGCAGGCGGTCGGGCAGGAAACGGGACAGGCGGGTCATCAGGGCCGCGTCGCGGCCGATCGTGTAGCGGGTGCGCGGGTTGCGGGCGGTGGTGGCCTTGGCGATGATCCGGGCGGCAGCCTCGGCGGTCTGGCCGGCGCGGGTGAACGCAGCCGAGTGGGCCACGATGGCGCGCACCAGATCTCCGTACCTCTCGGTCTGCTCTTCGGTCATGCCGGCGGCGATGCCGCCGGCCGTGGTGGCGCCCCGCTCGGCCATCTCGGTCTGCACGCCGCCGGGTTCGACCACGACGACCTGCACGCCGTGCGGGGCGAGCTCGCGGCGCAGTGAATCGCTCACCGCTTCCAGCGCGAACTTGGTGCCGGCGTAGGCACCGTAGGTCGGCATGGCGACCTTGCCGCCGATCGAGCTGATGTTGACCACCCGGCCGCGGCTGCGCAGCAGCGCGGGAAGAAGGGCCTGGGTCACCGCGATGTGGCCGAAGAGGTTGACCTCGAACTGCCACCGCCAGTCGCTCATCGGCAGGGCCTCCACCGGTGCGTTGACGGCGATGCCGGCGTTGTTGACCAGCGCCCGCAGCGGCCGGCCGAGCGGATCGGACTCGACGCGGGCGGCGACGGCGGCGACCTGGGCGGGCTCGGTGATGTCGAGGAACACCGGCTCGATCCGCTCCGACCGCAGGGCCTCGGCATCCTGCGGCCTGCGCACGCCGGCCAGCACGTGGAAGCCGCGCCCGGCCAGCTCGCGAGCGGTGGCCGCGCCCATCCCGGTCGACGCGCCGGTGACCACGATGATTTCATGTGACAGTGTCATGTGAAATACGGTAGGGATTTCATGTGACGCTGTCAACCGTAAGATGGTCGGCATGGTCACCCGTGCCGAGACGGCCGCCGCCACCCGCCGCGCCCTGCTGGACGCCGCCGCCGAACTACTCGACCAAGGCGGACCCGAAGCGGTGACACTGCGCGAGGTCGGCGCCCGGGCCGGAGTGAGCCGAGGGGCGCCCTACGGCCACTTCGCCGACAAGGAAAGCCTGCTCACCGCGGTCGCGGCCGAAGCCTGGCTCCGGATCGGCGACCAGATCGCAGCGCTGAACGGGGATCCAGCGGCGCCCGCAACCTCACGGCTGCACGCCGCGCTGACCGGGCTGATCGCGGTCGGACGGGGGCAGCCGCACCTGTACCAGCAGATGTTCCGGCCGCCGGCCGGGGACATTCAGGCTGCGCTGAACGCGGCCCAGCGCAGCCAGGACGAATTCCTGACGATCGTGGCCGACCTGGTCGGTCCCGGGGAGGCCCGCCGATACGGCGCGTTGCTGCTGGCCGGGGCGCACGGGATCACCGACATGGCGGTCAGCGGGCACCTGAGCACCGAGAAGTGGCAGACCACCCCCGAAGAGCTGGCCGAGACCCTGGTGGCATTGGTCGCGAGCCGCGCGTGAAGGCAGCCGGGTGCTGGGCGTCGGTCGGCGCGACTGGAACGGTGGCGCCCGCCCTTCCTCGACGTGCCACGAGACGACCGGCAGTCGGGAACCTGGCGAAATCTCATTGTGGCCCGGATAACCGCCATCAGAACCAGCAGAAAAAATTCGCGGTGGTATGCCAGCGGGCCTTGCTGACCCCCTCCCAGAATGCGCGGCAAAATTAATTTCTGTAACCCTGGCCACAGAACGCTGAGTCGCTTCGGCCCGTCGGCATCGGATATTGTTGAGCTCCACCGCTACCAACGGCGCGCAGCAACCAAACTTAATCAATAATGATCCACCTCGCGCCAGCAAATGAGCCTGTGCCACACACGGCTTCGGTTGTTGTCGTGGCAAGACCGTCGGCTCGGGCCGCACTGTGTGCCGGGCCGGAACCGTCGGCACTGAGCCCTCCGAACGCGAGGCCGAACCATTGGCTCGCGAAGTCGGCTCAACCGGCGGCATAGGTGCAGGCCGCGTCTCCGAAGTTCCAGGCTCCGACGTCGCCGGCCGTGGAACTGGTGTGGTGGGGCACAGGGCTGGGCTGGTGGGCGGCCCGCCCGGCCCGGCGGCGTGCGGGGTTGGGGCGGCAGGCCGCGCGCCCGGAGCGGTGGACCTGGTGAGCCGCGTGCTCGGACCGGCGGCGGAGCGTGCGGTTGGTCTTGTGGGCGGCGCGCCCGGGACGGTGGAACGTGGGGTCGGGCTGGTGGGCCGCGTGCCCGGACCGCCGGCGTGCGGGGTCGGGCCGGTAGGCCGCGTGCTCGGGGTGGTCGATCGTGAGGTCGGGCTGGTGGCCCGCATGCCCGGACCGGCGGGGTGAGGAGCCGGAGCGGCAGAGCGCGAGGCCGACGCCCGCCCAGCCCCCACGGAATCACCCTCCCGCAGCCGACGCAGCTTCTCGGCGTGCCGCCGCTTCAGCCCCCAATTTCGCCGAATCTGCTGTTCACGACGAAATTCGTCACGCTCAGCAGAATAGTTCCGCCCCAACGTCCGATCCCGCATATCAGCCGTTTCCGCCCGCCCGAACAACGACAACTGCCCCATACCTAAATTGTCCCAGAAGAAAACACCCTCACGTCAGTAAATGATCATGCCAAATTGACATTCGTGGAGCGCGGAACATTATCAGCTCGCCCCGAGCACCGACAACAACTCCAGCTTCTGATAACTTTCACTCCCGGCCGCCGCCGTATAAACCACCAACGCCTGCGACTGATCCGGATCCACCAGTTGCTGACAGTGCAGATCAAGCACCCCCACCACCGGATGCACCAGACGTTTCGGCGCACAATACGGCCCCGCCACCGGCTGCCCCCGCCACAACTCCTCGAACTCGGCACTGGCACCCCGCAACGCCGCCACCACCTGCCCGGCCCGGGATTCCGGCCCGTCCCGGGTGAACGCCGCCAGCAGATGCGCCACCATCCTCAGCCCGTGCGAGGCCCGCTCCTCGACCGGTATCAGCTCCTGCTCGCCCGGCGAGGTGAACCACCGATAGTGCGGGCTGCGCTCCAACCCGCGGCGCACACTGTCGTCGCCGAGCAACGCCCGAGCCAGGTGTGTCTGCCGCAGCGTCTCCCCGACCCCGTTGACCACGATCGCCGCGGCGTCTCCGAGCCCGTCGAAGACCCGCATCATGCCCGGGTTCAGATGATCGCCCCCGCTCGAACCGCGGCGCGGCGGCGTGTACCCACCCAGCCGGAACAGATGATCCCGTTCGTCCGCGGTCAGTCGCAGCCCGCGCGCGACCGCGGCCAGCGCCTGTTCCGACGGGTGCGGCCCGCGCGGCTGCTCCAGCCGGGTGTAGTAGTCCACCGACAGGTCGCTGAGCAGCGCCACTTCTTCCCGCCGCAGCCCCGAGGTCCGGCGGCGGGCCCCGCGCGGCAGCCCCACGTCCTGCGGTTGCAGCACGTCCCGCCGACTGCGCAGAAAGGCCGCCAGTCGTTCCCGCTCCACCGCCCTATTCTTCCTCGGCGATCCCGCTGACCTGGTGTATCACCCGCCACAACCGTTCGCCGTCCCCGGCCCGCCGCGCCGAGCGGTACACGGGCAGTTCGGTCGGCCCACCCCGGAACTCGCCGAAGCCGTCCGGCCCGTAGAGCCGCCCACCCGCGTCCGGCGCGGTCGCCGCGAGCAGCGGCGGCAGCACCCCACGTTCCGCCGTCTGCGCGAACCGCCCGGTGATCGCCCGCAGCAGCCCCGGCGTCGTCCGGTACAGATTCGTCAGCGTCGTCCCCGGATGCGCCGCGTTGCTCGACACCTCATCGATGCGACGATCAAGTTCAAGAGCGAAGATCAAATTCAAGAGCTTCGAGCGCCCGTACGCCGTGGTGCCCCCGTATTTTCGGTCCCCGTTCAGGTCCTCCCAGTCGATCCTGGCGTGCTTGGCGGCCGAACTGGTAAGTGTCGTCACCCGCGCGCGCCCGGCCCGCAGCAGCGGAAGCAGCCGCAGTGTGAGCGCCGCGTGCCCGATCACGTTCGTGCCGACCTGCAGTTCGAAGCCGTCCGCGGTCACCTGCCGGGCCGGCGGCAGCATCACCCCGGCGTTGTTGACCAGCAGGTCCACGGGACGACCGGCCCCGAGCAGCCCTTCGGCGAACGCGGCCACCGAGGCCAGGTCGGCCAGGTCGAGCCGTTCGAGCTGGATCTTGGCGGTCGGCACGGCCCGCCGGATCAAGGCGGCCGCGGCCTCACCCTTGGCCGGGTCACGCACCGGCAGCACCAGGTCGGCGCCGGCCCGCGCCAGATGGATGGCCAGTTCCCGGCCGATACCGTCGCTGGCCCCGGTCACGACCGCCCGGCGCCCGGTCAGATCAGTTGTCATGCGCTCAAGGCTGCGACCCGGCCGGTCCCACGACCATGCTCTGTCAGGACAAGGCTGGCCGAGAGAAGCGCCCGGCGGCCGATCCGCTGCGGAAGGCCGCGATGAGGCGGCGGCCGGCCCGATGCGGAAGGCCGCGATGAGGTGGCGGCCGGGTCACTGCGGAAGGCCGCGGCGAGGTGGTGGCCGGCCCGGGGCAGGTCAGGTGTCGTGGACCCAGCGGTCGACCAGCGACTCGTGGGCCTCCAGGCGTTGCTGGGTGCGGTGCGGGTCGGTCTTGGCGATGGCGTCGAGCAGGCTGATGGCCAGGGTGACCACGGCCGCGTGGGAGTCGAACACCAGCCCGGTGCCGACCGGGGCGACCAGCAGCACGTCGGCGTCGTCGGCGAACGGGACGAGCGCCGTGTCGGTGACCACCACCGTGGCCAGGCCCAGGCCGCGGGCCAGCCGGACGGCGGCGACGGTCCCGGCCGGGTAGCGCGGCATGGCGAAGACCAGCAGCGCGCTCGCCCCCTGCTGGCTCAGCTGCAGGACGTCGTCGTCGACCGCTCCGGCGTCGGTGCAGACGGTCACCGCGGGCAGGACCCGGCGCGCGAAGTAGCCGAAGTAGCAGGCCAGGGCGGCCGACGCGCGCAGACCGACCACGCCCAGCGGGCCACTGCCGGCCAGCAGTCGTACGGCCTGGTTCATCGGGTCGCCCCCGACCACGCGTTTCAGGCTCTCCAGGTTGGCCCGTTCCTGCTCGATCGCGGCCACCGCGGCGTCCTGGCGGTGCGGGATCCGCTGGTCCGGGATGCCGGCCAGGACCGCGTCACGCAGCGCGGCCCGGAACTCGGGGAAGCCGGCGAAGCCGAGTGCGGCGGCGAGCCGGGTGACCGTCGGCTGGCTGACCCCGGCCCGTTCGGCGATCTCGACGGTGGACAGGAACGCGACGTCGGGGAACATGCCGAGCATGCGCTGCACGATCTGCCGCTGCGCGGGGGAGAGGCGGTGTGCCTGCGCCAGGTCCAGCAACCATTCCCCGGCCCCGTCGTGTGCCATCGATCTCCTTCGTCCTCAGGCCGCCCCTGAATACTCTAAAACACACAGGAGTTATGGTGCATTCGATGATTCACAACGAGCAGGCGATCTGGTTACGGTTCCTGTCCGGTGCCGACATCGACGAGCTGGACATCCGGACGGACGAGGTCATCGCCGCGGTCGAGAACGTGGTCGACGCGCACGGGCGCGGCCGGACGGTTTTCGAGCCGCGCACTCATCTGGTGCCCGACAACGGTGGCGCCGGGCACTTCAACATCCTGCGCGGCCACGTCTCCACCCTCGGCGATCATGGGCTGAGCGGGGTGAAGGTGGTCGGCGACTTCGTGCCGAACTACCAGAAGGGGCTGCCCAGCGAGCTGGCCCTGATGACCCTGCTCGACCCGGCCACCGGCGTCCCCCTGGCGATCATGGACGCGACGCTGATCACCGAGGTCCGCACCGGGGCGATGACCGCGGTCGGCGCCAAGCACCTGGCCCGGCCCGACTCGCGGATCCTGGGGCACGTCGGCGCCCGCGGCACCGCGTTCGCCAACGTCACCATGCTGGACCAGCTCTTCCCTCTGGAGGAGATCCGCGTCACCAGCCGGAGGCCGGAATCGCGCGAGGCGTTCGCCGAACGGCTGCGCGCGGTCACCGACACGCCGGTGCGCGTGGTCGCCACGGCCGACGAGGTCTACCAGGACGCCGACATCCTGGTCGAGGCCTCCCGCCTGCAAGAACCACAACCCTTGTTGCGTACGGCCATGGTCAAGCCCGGCGCGTTCGTGGTGCCCTACGGCACCGTCAGCGCGGTCGAGCTGGACCTGCTCGACGTCATGGACAAGGTGGTGGTCGACGACTGGCGCGAGTCGCGGTCGGGCCGGTTCGGGGCGCTGCGCGCACACGTCGACACCGGGCGGCTGAGCGAGGAGACGCTCTACGCCCAGATCGGTGAGATCGTCAGCGGGGCCAAGCCGGGGCGGGAGAGTGCCGACGAGCGCATCCTGTTCTGGCACCGCGGGCTGTCGATCCTCGACGTGGCGCTGGCCCACCTCATCCTGACCCGGGCCGAGGCGGCCGACGCCGGAACGATGCTGCGCTACCGGTGAGCGGCGAGGTGCGGGTGCGGTCGGGGGCGGACCTCGACCGTACGCGAATCGGTCTTGTGTCTCGAAGAGGGACCCGCGTCGTGCTGGAACCGGCGCTGCTGGCCGAGTTGGCCGCAAGCCGGGCCGAGGTTGTGGCGGCGCTCGCCGGTGACCAGCCGGTGTACGGCGTGAACACCGGGATGGGGGCGCTCTCGGGGGTTCGGCTGGACGCGGAGGCGCAGTCGCGGCATCAGGACACGCTGATGGCCGGGCGGGCCGTGGGGTCGGCGCCGTGGCTGCGGCGCGATCAGGCCCGGGCCGTGCTGGCCGCCCGGTTGCGGACGCTGCTGCATCCGGCGGCCGGGGTGTCGCCGGAGTTGTGCCTGCAGCTGGCCGAGCTGTTGAACGCCGACGTCGTGCCGGCGATCCCGGCGCGGGGCAGCGGGGCGGCCGGGGAGATCCTGCCGCTCGCGCACGCCGGCGCGGTCCTGATCGGGACCGGTCAGGCGCTCGATGACGCCGGCCGGGCGGTCGAGGCCGGGTCGGCTCTGGCGGCGGCCGGGCTGCGCCCGCGGTCGTTCCGGGCCAAGGAGGGCATCGCGTTCCTGCAGGGGGTTCCCGGGCTGACCGGGCTGGCGGTGCTGGCCGGTGCGGACGTGCGGGTGCTGGTCGACCAGGTGATCGCCGTGGCCGGGGCGGCCCAGGGGGTGACCGGCGCGAGCACGGATCCGTTGCGCCCGGAGTTCGCGGTCGGGGACGAGCATCTCCGTACGCTCAATGCCGCCCTTCTGATAGCACGCGGGGACGGGCCGGTCCGAGCGCTGCAGGCGCCGGTGTCGTTCCGGGTGACCGGGCCCGCGCTGGCCGTGGTGGTGCGGGCGGTCGAAGCCCTCGAAGCGGCGGTCGAGCGGGCGTTGATCGGGGTGACCGACTCGCCGGCGTTCCTGGACGGGCGGTTCTACGGCAGCGCCGGGTTCGCCGGGACCGACCTGGTCGCGGCCTGCGGGGCTCTGACCAGCGCGCTTGTCCACCTGGCCGAGGTCGGTGCGGCGCGGCTGCATCGGCTGCTCGATCCGGCCGTCACCGGGCTGCCCAAGCAGCTGTCCGACGCGCCCGGGTTGCATGCCGGGATGGTCGGGGTGCACAAGCGGGCGGCCGGGGTCGTGCACCGGATGCGGCGGTTCGCGATGCCGGCGCTGGTCGGGGCGGTGGAGACGTCGTCCGGGCAGGAGGACGTGCAGAGTTTCGGGTTCGAGGCGGCGGAGTGCCTGGGGGAGGCGATCGACGGGCTGCGGGACGTGCTGGCCTGCGAGTTGCTGGCCGTGCACCAGGCGCAGCTGTTGTCCGCGGCGGCGTCCCAGGCGCAGCTGTCGTCGGCAGCGATGGCGGCGATCCTGCCGGCGGGGACGCTGCCGGCCGGCACCGCCGATCGGCCGTTCGGCCGCGACCTCGACACGCTCATCGACCTGTTGCGCTCGGGCTGGTCGAGTTCCGCGCGGTGAGTCAGGGCGCTTTCACGATCGGGCTGGTCGAGTTCCGGATGATCAGATCCGGTCGGAACATGGGGAAGTCGGCCGGTTCGTCGAGCTGGGCGACGGCCGCCTCCACGATGGCGTCCTCGTCCCAGGCCATCGTCGTCAGGCCGGGGTCGACCAGCGCCGCCAGTTGGTGATCGTCGTAGCCGACCACCGACAGGTCGGCCGGGATGCTCAGCCCGGCCTCGCGGGCGGCCCGGTACACCGCGAAGGCCAGGGAATCGGTCAGGCAGAACACGCCGGTCGGCCGGTCGGGGCCGGCCAGCATCGCGGCCGCCACGGTGACCGCGTCGGTCGTGGCGGCCGGCGCGGAGACGACGGTCAGCTCGATCCCCAGGTCGGCGGCGACCTCCCCGGCCAGGATCTCGGCCGGGCGGCCCGGCGTGGTGGGCAGCGACGGCGCCAGCAGCCCGACGCGGCGGTGACCCAGGTCGGTCAGGTGGGCCAGGGCGGCGCGCACACCGTACGCGTTGTCGAACAGCACGCTGCCCGAGCCCGGACGGTCGACCAGGGCGTCACCGATGGCGACGACCGCGATCTCCGGCCCGAGCAGCCGCCAGTAGTCGGCCGCCGGGTCGACCGGGGAGACCAGCGCGCCGTCGACCCGCTGCGCGGCGAACTGCTCGACGATGAGGCGTTCCTGCTCCGGGTCGGCGTCGGCGTCGGCGATGGTCGCGTACCGCCCGCGGTGCCGCAGCGCCCGGGTCAGCATCACCGAGAGGTCCTGCTGCCACAGATCGCGCAGTGAACCGCTGACCCCGACCTGCCCGGTGCGCCCGCTGGCCAGCGCCCGCGCGATCGGGTCGACCGTGTAGCCCATCTGCTCGGCGAGCTCGCGGACCCGGCGGATGGTGGCCGGGGAGCCGCGGACGCCGCGCAACGCGTACGAGGTGGCGGCGAGCGAGAGACCGGCGGCGGTCGCCAGGTCCTGCAGGGTGCGCCGGGACTGCCCTCGTTGCGTCGGGCCTCGTTGCATCGGCCGAGGGTAACACCGGGACGGAGATACCGGTCTCTGAGATCACCTTGCGCAAACGGTGGTGAAGCGCTTCACTTCACGCATGGAGTGAAGCGCTTCACTCCTATGAAAGTGATGGGAGGTGCCGGGATGCTGTTCGACTGCCACCAGCACCTGTGGCCCGAGCGTTTCGTGGCCGCCCTGCGCGAGCGCGACACGTACCCGTACCTGCGGGAATGGACCCTGTTCCTGCCCGGCGAGGCACCCTACGAGGTCGACCCGGCCGCGCACGACGTCACCCGGCGCCGCGAGCGCGAGCTGGCCGAGGGCCGCGAACGGGTGCTGCTCTCACTCTCCAGTCCGCTCGGCATCGAGCACCTGCCGGCCGGCGACGCGGCCGAGCTGATCACGATCTGGCACGAGAGCGCGCTCGAACTGCCCGACCCGTTCGAGATCTGGGCCGCCGCCCCGGTCGGCGACCCCGACCCGTCGGCGCTGGCCAAGGTGCTGCGCGAGGACCGGGTGGCCGGCCTGCAACTGCCCGCGACCGCCCTGGCCGAGCCGGACGACATCGCGCGGATGCGGCCGCTGCTGGAAGAGGCCGAGGCCGCCGGCAAACCGGTGCTGGTGCACCCCGGGCCGGCCCCGGCCTGCGCGCCCGATCTGCCGTCCTGGTGGCCGGCCCTGGTGCCGTACGTGGCGCAGCAACAGAGCGCCTGGCTGGCCTGGCACATCGCCGGGCGCCGGGCCCACCCCGGGCTGCGGATCGCGTTCGTCGCCCTGGCCGGGCTGGCCCCGCTGCACCACGAGCGGCTGGCCGCGCGCGGGGGAGCGCTCGGGCCGGTCGACCCGTTCGTCTACTACGAGACCTCGTCGTACGGGACCCGGGCGATCGACGCGATGGTCCGGGTGGTCGGTGTCGACCCGATCGTGCACGGCTCCGACCGTCCGTATGCCGAACCGGTCGACCCCGGGCTCGGCGCGGCCTTCACCCACGCCATGTTCACCGCCAACCCCCGCCACCTCCTGAACGGAGAACCACGATGACGACGGTCGCCGGCCCCGGCGCGCTCCCCGCCCTTCCCGGCCGTGTCCTGACCCCTAAAGAACTGCAGCTCTGGGTCGCCGAGCTGGCCGCCCACCCGGAACACTGGGAGCACCTCGTCCGGCACGACACCGGCGGGCGGCACTACGCCTCGCTCTACCGCGACGGCGACATCGACGTGTGGGTGCTGTGCTGGAACGTGCGGGACGACACCGGCTGGCACGACCACGACGTCTCCTCCGGCGCGGTCGCCGTCGTGCGCGGCGCCGTCACCGAGGCCAACCCGCGCATCGGCGGGGAACCGGCGACCCGGGTCGTACCGGCCGGGCGCACGTTCGCCTTCGGGCCCGACCACATCCACCGGATGGGCGGCGCCGTGGACGGGTCGGTGTCGCTGCACGCGTACTCGCCGCCGCTGTGGCGGATGGGCCAGTACTCGATCAGCGGGGACGGGGTGCTGCGCCGTCAGGCCGTCAGCTACGCCGACGAGCTGCGCCCGATCGACGCCTGAGCGCTGCCGAGGCCGCTCATCCGGGCCATCCGGGTCCGCGGGCGAGGCGGATCGGGCCGGTCGCGGTCGCCGGGTCGACGTCGTGGCCGTGCCGGCGGACGGTGATGAGGCCGTCGCGGGCCAGCTCGGTGGCGACCTCCCGGGCGGCGTCCATCAAGTCGCGCCAGGACTCGCCGCCGGCGACCCGGGCCGCGTCGCTCGGGCAGATGGTCGCGTCGGGGCGGCGGTGGCGCAGCAGCGCGCGCATCGCCGCGGCCAGCCGCACCCGCCGGCCGTCGGGCGTGGGTTCCCACCAGGGGTCGCCGCGCTCGCCCAGGGCGACCTTGGCATCCTGTACGCGTGGGCGGGCCGTGTGCGGGTCGCTGCGGACGAGCCGGCGGGCCGCCATCAGCTCGTTCACCAGTTCCTGACGCAGCGGCTCCGGGATCGCCGGGTCGGTGGCTCGCCAGCGCCGGCCGGACACGACCAGGTAGCGGCCGTCGTCGGTCAGCGTGCCGTCATCGCGCCTGCTCACCGGCCCATTGTCCCGGCGAGCCCAATGGATGTGCTGCAGGTCACAGTCGCGGCGCCAACCTTTTCCGGGCCGGCGCGTCCTACCGGGCGACAGTGCACCCGACCGACAGTGCTGGAGCTTTGAGATGCGCAGATCCACCCGGGCCCTCGTGGTCGCCGCCGGAGCCGTGGCCGTCGTCGCCGCCGGCGGTATCTCCGCCGCCGTGGCGTTCGCCGACGACGCGACTCCCGCGCCGGTCCCGGCCGCGACCACGTCGCAGGCCCCGACCGCCGCACCGGTGCCGACGGCCTCGACGAGGAAGCCGACCGCCGCTCCGGCCCCCACCTCCTCGTGGAAGCCGACCGCGGAGCCGGCCCCCACCCCCTCGGGCAAGCCCACCGCGGCCCCGGTGCCGACCGCCTCCTGGAAACCGACCGCGGAACCGGCGCCCACCGCCTCCACCCGCAAGCCGACCGTGGCTCCGACGCCGAGCTTCTCGGCCGCTTCCTGACGGTTCGCGCGCCGGCCGCCTGTGCGGCCGGCGCCGCCCGGTCCACCTACTCCCGACCTGATCCGCGAGGCCCTTTGTGATCTTCGTGTTGCCGATGCCCACGTCGCTGCTGCGCTGGAGGCGAGGGGCCGCCTCGGGCCCGGTCGTGACCGCGGCGGCCGCGGCGCCCTCGGTCGCCGAGCTCTACCGGGAACGCCGTCTGCCGCTGGTCCGGCTGGCCGTGCTCATGGTCGACGACCTGCCCACCGCCGAGGACATCGTTCAGGACGTCTTCACCCGGCTCTACCGCCGGCACGGCGCCGCCCTGGACGCGCTCGACGACCCGAACGCCTACCTGGTGTCGGCCGTCATGAACGCGGCCCGGTCGGCGCTGCGCCGGCGCCGGATCACCCGGGCCTACCGGCCGCCGCGTCCGGATCCGGCACCCGCCGCCGAGGACGAGGCCCTGCTCGGCACCGGCGATCGGGAGGTGATCCGGGCCCTGGGCCGGCTGACCACCCGCCAGCGCCAGGTGATCGTCCTGCGCTACTGGTCGGGACTGTCCGAGCGGGAGATCGCGGCCACCCTGCGGGTCACCGCCGGAACCGTCAAGTCGACCGCGCACCGCGCCCTGACCCTGCTACGCGCCCAGTTGGGGGAGCGATGACCGAGACCGACCTGGAGCAGCGCCTGCGCTCGGCCCTGTCCGCCCGGGCCGCCGCCGTCACGACCCGCGACCTGCGCCACGAGCCGGCACCGTCCGCGACCGGCGGGGACGAAGCGGCGGCGTTCCGGGCCGTCCGCCGCGGTGCGCCGGCGCGGTGGTGGCTGCCGCTGTCGGCCGGCCTGGCCGCCGCGGCCGTCTCGATCACGGCGTTCGCCCTGCTGAGGCCCGATGATCCGGCGCCCGTGCGGCCGGCCTCGCCGGTCCAGGTGACCTCGCCGGCTACGCCGTCCCGGCCCGCCTCGCCGAGCCCGCCGACCTCGGCGCCGAGCATCTCGCCGCCCGTGCCGTCGTTCTCGTGGCCGACCGCCGAGCCGACCCCGACCGCATCCGGGTCCAAGCCGAACGTCACGCCGGCCTCGCCGTGAGGCCGGCAGGCCGTGGGCGGCCAGTCGGGCGGTCGGTCCCGGCCCGCGACGGCCCACGCGCTACCGTCTGTTTGTCGCGGCATCCGCAGCGATTGGTCCGGTCCTGAAACAGCATGAGGAGAAACCGATGACTGACGCTACCGGCGACGCCGAGCCCACCACCGAGGCCGAGGAGCAGCCGTTCGAGAACCGGGCGGCCCGCCGGGCCAAGGGCAAGAAGGCCGCCGCCCAGGCCGTGTCGGCCACGGGTCACGTGCACGGCCGCTCCGGCACCGTGCAGAGCCCCCGCCAGTACGGCAACCGTCGCAGCGGCTGATCGGTGAGTCGCCGGCTCGCCGCGGTGGCTGCTGTCGCGGTCACCGCGGGCGCCGGGGTCATGCTCGCCGCGCTCGTCGCCGATCCGGGGCCCTGGTGGCGGGGCTATGTCAGCGAGGCGGGCGCGGCCGGTCACCCGTACGCAATAATTTATCGTCTCGGTCTGGTTCTTCTCGCCATCGGCGTCGCGCTGCTCGGTCGTGCTCAGCCCCGGATCGGGCTTCTGCTGCTGGTCGCGGCCGGTTTGGCCGGCACGTCCGGGGTGGTCCCGTGCAGTGACGGTTGTCCTCTGCCGCCGTTCGAGCCGACGACCCTCACCGATGTCGTGCACACCGCCGCCAGCATTCTCGGCATGTTCGTGCTGGCCGCCGCGATGGCCGCGCGTCCGGCGCCCCGGTCGCTGAGCACGGTCGCCCTGGCGCTGACCGTGCCGCTCGGCGCCGCCCTGGGTCTGATGATGCTGTTCGCCGGCCGCGGCGCCACGAGCGCGATCCTGGAGCGGGTTCTGCTCGTGGTCGCCGTCAGCTGGCTGGTCGGCATCGCCCTGGCCACCGTGTTCGACCCGGCGCCGGAATCTGACCGTCGGGTGGAGCCGGCCGTCAGACGGTGATGACGGTCTTGCCGGGCAGCGTCGCGCCGGCGGCCTGCGCGTGCACCGTCGCCAGCTCGGCCAGCGGGACCCGCTGCCCGACCTCGACGCGCAGTTCACCGGCGTCGACCATGGCCACGAGCTGGGCCAGCTGACGGGCATCGCTGCGGACGAACAGGTTGATGCCGCGGACGTCGCGCTCGTCGTCGGACGGCGCCGGCATCCACACCGTGGTGTTGACCAGGATCCCGCCGGGGCGGATCACGGTGAGCAGACCGGCCAGCTTGGCCGGCTCGACCGGCGCGAGGTTGAGCACGACGTCGACCGGCTCGGTGACCGCGGTGATCACGTCGGTGGTGTGGTGGTCGATGATCTCGTCGGCGGTGGCGCTGCCCGGGCCGGCGGTGGCGATCACGTACGCCCCGGCGTTCTTGGCCAGCTGCACCGCGTAACCGCCGACCGCCCCGCCCGCGCCGTTGATCAGCACGCGCTGCCCGGCGGTCAGCTTGGCGTGGTCGAACAGGGCCTGCCAGGCGGTCAGGCCCACGGTCGGCAGTGCCGCCGCGTCGGCCAGCGGAATGCTCGTGGGGGCCGCCGCCAGGATGTCGGCCGGGGCGGCCACGAACTCGGCCGAGGCGCCGGTGCCGGTCATCGGCAGGAACCCGACGACCGTGTCCCCGGCGGTGAAGCCCTCGCCGTCCGCGACCACGGTGCCGGCGACGTCCAGGCCGGGCGTGTGGGGCAGGGTCACCGGGATCGGGCCCTGCATGAATCCGGCCCGGATGTTGCCGTCGACGCCGTTGAACGACGTCCCGGCGACCCGGAGCAGAACCTGCCCGGCGCCGGGCGCGGGCTGCTCGACGTCCTCGAACCGCAGGACGCTCGGGTCGCCGTACTCGTGGAAACGCACTGCCTTCATCGCTGGCTCTCTTCTCTCGAACCCTGCCGAGTGCTTCGTATTCGAAGCACTTCTGAACCATAGCTTGCTTCGAGTTCGAAGCAAACCGGAAGTGGTGTGAGCCGCCCGACATTCGGTGCGGCGGCCTGAGAACAGCCTGTCGTGAACCGCGTACCGGGAGAATGTCGCCGTTATCCGGGGATCGATCGTCCGTGGATAAAACGCCCGGAAGCCGGATCAATCCAGCAGGTGCCGGAGCTTCTCCTCGCTCGGTGAACCCGCCTGCGGCAGGAAGACCAGCAGCTCCTGGCCCTCGTCGGGATCCACCAGCCACTGGCTGTGCAGCTCCAGCTCACCCAGGCGCGGATGCCGGTAGCGTTTGAGCTCCTGATGGTGGGTCACGTCCACCTCGTGCAACCGCCACACCTCGGCGAACTCGGGGCTGACGGCCAGCAACGCCTCGACGATCGCCCCGGCCGTGCCGTCCGGGTCGGCCGTGTACGCCGCCCGGATGTCCACGGTGAACACCCGCCCGCGCAGCTCGTGATCCTCGGGCGGATAGAGCGCGCGCTGCTGCGGATCGGTGAACCAGCGATACACGAGGTAGCGCGACATCCCGCTGAACCGCGTGTAGTCGCCGAACATCGCGACCGCCCCGGCGTTCTGCAGCAGCGCCTCGCCGAAACGGGAGAACACGATCGCCGGTGTGTCCCGGGGCAGACGCTCGACGATGCGCCGCATGGTCGGGCTGGCCTGCTCGTCCGGCAGGTCACGGCGCGGCGCCGAGTGCCCGCCGAGCGCGAACAGGTGATCCCGCTCGCTCGGGCTCAGGCTCAGCGCCCGCGCCACCGCGGCCAGCATCGACTCCGACGGCATCGGCCCGCGCTGCTGTTCGAGCCGGCTGTAGTAGTCGGCCGACATGCCGGCCAGCACCGCGACCTCCTCACGCCGCAACCCGCCGGTCCGGCGGCGCGAGCCACGCGGGAGCCCGACGTCCTCCGGTTGCAGCGCCTCCCGGCGGGCCCGCAGGAAATCGGCCAGCAGGGCCCGATCCATTCAGCCGGCCCGGTTACGCCCGGCGCGAGGCTTGGCCGACCGGGGCGGCGTGGCCCGCATGTGGTCGCGGACCCGGCCGAGCACCCCGCTCAGGTCGGCGAGATCGGTGCCGGCCATCGGCTCGATCAGCAGCCGCCGCACCCGCTCGACATGCCCGGGGAGCACGTGGGCGACCAGGTCCCGCCCGGCCGCGGTGACGGTGACGATGACGCTGCGCTCGTCGTCCGGCGACGGCGCCCGGGTGATCAGGCCGCGCTTGTCGAGCAGCCCGGCCTGGTAGGTGAGCCCGCTGCGGCTGAACACGAGACCGTCGGCCAGGTCGGTCATCCGCAGCCGGCCCTCGGGCGCGTCGACCAGGCGGGCCAGGATCTGGAACTGCACGTAGCTGAGGTCGCCGTCGGCCCGCAGGTGCTCGTCGACCGCGTACTGAAGAAGGCTGCTGACCTCCATCAGAGCGAAGTACGCGCCGAGCTGTTCGGCGCTCAGGCCTTCCGGATCACCCACCCGAGACATGCTAGAGCAGCTCGGCCAGGGCGGGCAGCGCGGCGACGGCGCTCTCCAGGTCGGTGCCGAGCGGCCGGTCCTCGAAGCGCGGATCCAGGTTCTTGGCCGCCACCTCGAACGCGTCGCGGGCGGTCCCGTCCGGCAGCCGCCCCGGCGCCATCCGCAGCGCGCGCACGGCCGCGACCAGCTCGGCCGCGAGCAGGGTGGGGGCGAGCCGGGTCATCCGGCGCAGCGAGCGGGCGCCCTGGGTGGCGAAGCTGGCGTGTTCCTCCAGGCCGAGCGAGATGGTCAGGGTTCCGGCGGCGATCGGCTGCATGCCGACGCGGATCTCGGTGAGCACGTCCTGGACCACGTACTCGCTGATCATCACGCCGGAGCTGCCGCCCGGCCCGTCGGCCAGGAAGGCCCGCAGCCCGGTCATGTCCGGGCGCATCAGCAGGCCGACGCGCGCCGAGGAGAGCGACAACACCGGAAGGAACGCGCTGCGTACGGCGTCGAGCCCGGCCGCCAGCGTCGCGGTGTGGAACTGGCCGTGATGCAGGACACCGTCGTCGGTCACCAGGGGGTTCTCCACGGCCGCGTTGAGTTCGGCGGTGAGCACGTCGTGCAGGGACCGGGCGGCGTGGATGGCCGGCGCGGTGACCTGCGGCACCACCCGCAGCCCGAACGGGTCCTGGATGCGCAGCGGCGGCGCGCACCCGGCGACCAGGCCGCTGAGCAGGGTGGCCACCTCGACCTGACCGGGGTGGGCGCGGGCCCGGTGGACGGCCGGGTGGTAGGCCTCCGGGTTGCCGCGCAGGGCCAGGAACGACAGCGCGGCCACCACCACGGAGGCTCGGATCAGCTCTTCCACCTGGGCCAGGGCGAGGATCGAGGTGGCCACGGTGAGCGCGCTGGAACTGATCATCGGCAGGGCGTCGGTGCCGTCGATGGTGATGACCGGGCCGTTGCCGGAGCGCCACGGGCGTTCCCCGGCCAGGGTCAGCCCGAGCTCGGCCAGGGCGGACAGGTCGGCCGTCCCGATCGCACCCCACGGATGCAGACTCGGCACCGCACCGTCGCGCAACGCGGCGGCCAGCGCCTCGGCCACCCGACGGGAAACACCGGAACCACCGGCCAGAATCTGATTGAGACGTACGGTCATGGCGGCGCGAGCCGTCACGTCGTCCTCTTCCGGCCCGACCGCCGCGCAGTGGCTGCGCAGCAGGCGCAGTCCGTGTTCGGCCCCGTCGTCGGCGTTCTCGTGCCGGTTGGCGCCCACGCCGGTGTTGGCGCCGTAGACCGCCCCGCGTTCCCGGGCCGCGTGCAGGCGCGCGTGCCGGGCCTCGACGAGCCGCAGCGCGGCCGGCCCGACCTCGGCCGTGGACCGCCCCGATGCGATCGCGAGCAACCCGGAGATCGACAATGTTCGTCCGTCGAGAGGTACGGCACTGGCGGACTGCATGTAACCTCCTGCCCGCGTGTTAACGAGCCGTAACACCTCTCACGTGCCCGTTGACTTGTTATTCACCACCACACAAGTATGAATAGCAGTATTCACGAGAACGTTCGCCACCGCCAGGAGCGCCATGATCACATTTGCGGACGTCGTCAAGGTCTACCCCGGTGGCAGCACCGCGGTGGACCACCTCTCGATGGAGATGCCCACCGGGAAGATGACGGTGCTCGTCGGCCCGTCCGGGTGCGGCAAGACCACCTCGCTTCGCATGATCAACCGGATGGTCGCCCCCACCTCGGGCCGGATCCTGATCGACGGCCAGGACGTGGCCGGGCAGGACGAGGCGGTGCTGCGGCGCGGCATCGGCTACGTCATCCAGCACGCCGGTCTGTTCCCGCACAAGACGGTCCTGGACAACGTGGCCACGGTGCCGCTGCTGCTCGGCCAGACCCGCCGCGCCGCCCGGGCCGCCGCCCTGGAGCTGCTGGAGCGCGTCGGGCTGTCGGCCGAGTTCGCCGGGCGCTACCCGGCCCAGCTCTCCGGCGGCCAGCAGCAGCGCGTCGGCGTCGCCCGCGCCCTGGCCGCCGACCCGCCGGTGATGCTGATGGACGAGCCGTTCAGCGCCGTCGACCCGGTGGTCCGCGAGGGCCTGCACCGCGAGTTCCTCCGGCTGCAGCAGGACCTGGGCAAGACGATCGCCATGGTCACCCACGACATCGACGAGGCGATCAAGCTGGGTGACCTGGTCGCGGTCTTCCGGCAGGGCGGGCGCCTGGCCCAGTTCGGCACCCCGCAGGAACTGCTGGAGCACCCGGTCGACGACTTCGTGGCCGAGTTCGTGGGCCGCGACCGCGGTCTGCGCAGCCTGTCCTTCGACACCGCGGCCGACCTGCCGGTGCGCCCGCTGACCGAGACCGACGGCGCGGACCTGGTCCTGGACGACGCCGGCCGGCCCCTGGGCTGGCGGCGCGGCGCCACCGGCCCGGTCGAGCCGACCGCCGGCGTGTTCACCAAGGCCGACTCGCTGCGGATGGTCACCGACCTGGCGATCACCTCCCCGGTCGGCGTCGCCGTGCGGGTCGGTGCGGACGGCGCCGCCGACGGTCTCGTCCGCCACCACGACCTGGTCGACTTCCTGGCCGCCCGGCGTGACCGGCGGGCGGCGGAGCGCGACGCATGATCCAATACCTGTCGAACAATCACGCGGTCGTGCTGGCCGCGCTGCAGCAGCACATCTACCTGGCCCTGCTCCCGATCCTGATCGGGCTCGTGGTGTCCCTGCCGATCGGCTACCTCGGGGTGCGCTTCCCCTGGTTCTACCACCCGCTGGTGAACGTCTGCGGCGTGCTCTACTCGATCCCGTCGCTGGCCCTGTTCGTGTTCCTGCCGGTGATCCTCGGCACCAAGATCCTGGCCCCGGCCAACATCGTCGTCGCGCTGACCATCTACACCGTGGCGCTGCTGGCCCGCACGGTCGCCGACGGCCTGCGCGCGGTCGACCCGGTCATCGTCCAGTCGGCCACCGCCATGGGGTACCGCCGGACGCGCCGCCTGCTCGACGTCGAACTGCCGGTCGCGCTGCCGGTCATCCTGGCCGGCCTGCGGGTCGCCACGGTCTCCAACATCAGCCTGGTCAGCGTCGGCGCCCTGATCGGCATCGGCGGTCTCGGGCAACTGTTCACCCGCGGCTTCCAGCTGTTCTACCTGGAGCCGATCATCATCGGCATCATTCTGTCCGTGCTGCTCGCCGCCGTCGCCGACCTGATCATCGTGCTGGTCCAGCGGGCGCTCACGCCGTGGACCAAATACCAGGGCGGGGGCGCCGCGTGAACCTCTCGTACCTCTTCGACTCCGCCCACTGGGACCTCAGTGCGCCCGGCGGCATCCCGCAGCTGATCCTCGCGCACCTCGGCTACGTCGCCCTGGCGCTGCTGATCGGCACGATCATCGCGCTGCCGGTCGGCCTGTACATCGGGCACACCGGCCGCGGCTCGTTCATCGCGATCAACGCCGGCAACGCCGGCCGGTCGCTGCCCACCCTGGGCCTGCTGATGCTGATGGTCACCCTGCTCGGGCTCGGCCTGATGCCGGTCCTGATCGCGCTGACCGTGCTGGTCGTCCCGCCGATCCTGACCTCGGCCTACGCCGGCATGCGGACCCTGGACCACCGCGTCGTCGACGCCGCCAAGGGCATGGGCATGCGCCCCTGGCAGGTGCTGTTCAAGGTCGAGGTGCCGATGGCCCTGCCGGTGATGATGAGCGGCTTCCGCAGCGCCGCCCTGCAGGTCGTCGCCACCGCGACCGTGGCCGCCGCGGTCGGCCTGAGCGGCCTGGGCCGCCTGCTGATCGACGGCCTGGCCGTCAACGACTACTCCCGGGTCCTGGCCGGCGCCATCGTCGTCGCCGTCCTCGCCGTCCTGCTCGACCTGTTCCTCGCGCTCGTACAGCGCTGGATCGTCTCACCGGGCCTGACCGGACGGGCCCAGTCCCGTACCCGCCGGGCCACCCCCTGAAATCCCGCATCGGAAGGTCGAACATGTCCCGCATACGTACCATCGGCGCCGCGATCGCCGGCGTCAGCCTCGCCCTGTCCCTGACCGCCTGCGGCGCCGACAGCGACCCGCTGGCCAGTGGCGACAGCAACAGCAGCGCGTCGGCGTCGGCGGTCACCGTCGGCTCGGCCAACTTCGCCGAGAGCGAGCTGCTGGCCGAGATCTACTCGCAGGCCCTGGAGTCCAAGGGTGTGCAGGTCAAGCGGCAGTTCAACATCGGCGCCCGCGAGCTGTACCTGAAGGCGCTGCAGGACGGCTCGATCGACCTGCTGCCCGAGTACAACGGCGCCCTGCTGGCCGCGCTCTCCACCGGCGGCGTGCCCGAGGGCGTCAGCAGCCCGACCGACGTGCTCGCCGCGCTGAAGAAGGTCCTGCCCACCGGCACCGAGGTGCTCGACCAGTCGGCCGCCGAGGACAAGGACACCCTGACCGTCACCTCGGCGACGGCCACCAAGTACAACCTGAAGAGCATCGAGGACCTCAAGGCGGTCGCGCCCACCCTCAAGGTCGGTGCCGGTCCCGAGTTCCAGGAGCGCTACCAGGGCCTCAAGGGCCTCGAATCGGTCTACGGCGTGAAGTTCAAGGAGTTCAAGGCGCTCGACGCGGGCGGCCCGCTCACCATGAAGGCGCTGGTCGACGGCAACATCGACGTCGGCAACATCTTCTCCACCGACTCCGGCATCGCCACCAACAAGCTGGTCGTCCTCGAGGACCCGAAGAACCTCTACACCTCGCAGAACGTCATCCCGCTGATCCGCACCGAGGCCAAGAACGACAAGGTCTCGGCCGCGCTCAACGCCGTCTCGGCCAAGCTGACCACCGAGAACCTCACCACCTACCTGGCCAAGGTCCAGGTGGACAAGCAGGACAGCGCGACCGTCGCGAAGGCCTTCCTCACCGACAACGGCCTGCTCTGATCATCGACTGACCCCTCACCCGCCGGTCGGTCACGGCCGGCGGGTGAGGACCTGCGGCCCGTCCTCGGTGACGGCGATCGTGTGCTCCGAGTGAGCGGTCCGCGAGCCGTCGGCCGACCGGATCGTCCAGCCGTCCTTGTCATACTTGATCTTGTCGGTGGTCGCGCACAGCCACGGCTCGATCGCGACCGTCAGACCGGGCTGCAGGCGGATGCCACGCCCCGGCCGGCCGTCGTTGTGGATGTGCGGCGCCTCGTGCATCGTCCGGCCGACCCCGTGGCCGCCGAACTCCATGTTCACCGAGAACCCGTACTCCCGGGCGACGCCGCCGATCGCGGCCTCGATGTCGCCCAGCTTGCCGCCCGGCTTGGCCGCGGCGATGCCCGCCTCCAGCGCCACCTCGGTCGCCTCGATCAGCCGCAGGTCGGCGTCGGCCGGCGTACCGGCGATCACCGACACCGCCGAGTCGGCCACCCAGCCGTCGATCGCCACCGCCATGTCGATGCTGAGCAGGTCGCCGTCGCGTAGCTTGTACGAGTGCGGCAGCCCGTGCAGCACCGCGTCGTTGACCGACAGGCAGAGCACGTTGCGGAACGGGCCGCGCCCGAACGACGGCGAGTAATCCCAGTAGGACGACTCGGCGCCGCGCTGCTTGATCCGCCCGCGAGCGTGGTGTTCCAGATCCATCAGGTTGACGCCGGGCTGGGTCATCCCAGCCAGCTCGGCCAGCAGTTCGCCGACGAACTGCCCGGTGACGGCCATCCGGGCGATCTCCCCGGGCGCCTTGAGCTCGATCACGTTGACCCCTCCTCTATGCGGTATAGTTATACCACCGCCGGAGAGGAGCCCCATGATCCGCCCACCGCTCACCCCGGACCTGATCGCCGCCGGCCGGCGTCTCGGCGCCGCGCTGCGCACCGCCCGCGGCGACCGCAGTCAGGCCGAGGTCGCCCTCGCGGCCGGCATCTCCCCGGAAACCCTGCGCAAGATCGAGGCCGGCCGCGTGCCCACCCCGGCCTTCGGCACCATCGTCAACCTCAGCGAGGTCCTCGGCGTGCCTCTGGCCGACCTCGCCGACACCTGGCTCACCGCGGTCCCGGTCAATTCCTGAAAGATCAAACCCGATTCGGCGTACGGTGTTGAGCCGCCCCCGCGTTACGATGCCGCCACCGTAGGAGATGTCCACCCGGGGGCGAGAGCGTGGCCGCGACGACCCGTTCCGTGCAGATCCTCGGCCCGCTGCGACTGCGGCGCGACGGCGCCGACGTCGATCCCGGCCCCCGCCGCCAGGCCCTCCTGCTGACCCTGCTCGCCGCCCGGGCCGGTCGTCCGGCCGCCACGAGCGAGCTGATC
This sequence comes from Actinoplanes sp. HUAS TT8, assembly GCF_051380535.1. Lineage (NCBI taxonomy): Bacteria > Bacillati > Actinomycetota > Actinomycetes > Micromonosporales > Micromonosporaceae > Actinoplanes > Actinoplanes sp. HUAS TT8. The sequence goes on from NZ_CP195646.1 coordinate 2,690,821, forward strand.
GACCTGCTCTGGGGCGACGACGTCCCGGCCAGCGCCCTCAACATCCTGCAGAAGTACGTCGGAGCACTCCGGCGACTCCTCGAACCGCACCGGCCGGCCCGCGAGGCCGGCTCGTTCCTGCAGCTGCGCGGCAACTCCTACCTGTTCACGGCCGATCCGTCGGTGCTCGACGTGGCCGCCTTCCGCGACCTGGTCCGGGCCGCCCGTGGCGCCGACCCGGAGACCGCCCTCGACCACTACGCCGAGGCGCTCGCCCTCTGGCGCGGCCCGGCCGGCGACGGCCTTGCCGACGGGACGGCCGCGGCCACGATCCTGGCCGACCTGGACGCCGAGTTCTACGCCGAGTGCGTCACCGCGGCCGAACTCGCCGCCCGCCTCGACCGGTCGTCGCGGATCCTGCCCGCGCTGCGCCTGGCCGCCTCGATGTCCCCGTTCCACGAACCGGTCCAGGCCGCCCTGGTCACCGCGCTCGGCGCGACCGGGCACCCGGCCGAGGCCCGGTCGGTGTTCCGCACGGTCCGCGACGGGCTCGCCGAGGAACTCGGCCTCGACCCGGGCGCCGCCCTGCAGGAGGCCCACCGGCGCGTATCGGGGCAGGTCACGGCCCGGCCGGCACGGGAAGAGGAGCCGGCCGGGACCGGGCTGGTCGGGCGCGTCGGCGAACTGGCCGTGCTGCGGCGGGCCGTGCAGAGCGCCGTCGCCGGCCGCACGGCCATCGGCATCGTCGAGGGCGAACCCGGCGCCGGAAAGACCCGCCTGCTCACCGAGGCCGCCGCCCTGGCCACCGGACACGGCGCCCTGATCGCCTGGGGCACCTGCCTCGAAGGCGGCGGTGTCCCGTCGATGTGGCCGTGGGAGCAGGCGCTGAGCCGGATCGCCGCCGACCTGCCGGACCCGGACCGGGAGACGTGGCTGGCCGGGGACCTCGGGATCCTGCTCGGCCCGCGCGGCGATACCCGGGCGATCCCCGGCGGCGACGCCCGGTTCCGGCTCTTCGAACAGGTCGTCGCGTTCGTCCGGCAGGCCGCCGTGCGCCGGCCGACCCTGCTGGTCCTGGACGACCTGCAGTGGGCCGACGCCGGGTCGCTGCAACTGCTCGGCCACCTGGCCGCACGGCTGCCGGCCGGCACCGCGATCATCGGCGCGCTGCGTGACCGGGCCCCGATCCCCGGCTCGGGGCTGTCGCGGGTCCTGGCCGCGGCCGGCCGGCTGCCCGGTCACCGGCGGCTGCGGCTCGGACCCCTCGGGCCGGGCGAGGTCGCCCGGCTGATCCGGCGCGAGACCGGGCACGAGCCGGAGGAGGCGGTTGCCCGGGCGGTTCACGCCCGTACGTCGGGAAATCCGTTCTTCGTCCTTGAAGTGTCCCGACTGATCAGCGAAGCCGGCGGCAGCGCCACCGTGCCGGCCACGGTGCGTGACGTCGTCCGGGACCGGATGGCCGGACTCGACCCACGAGTCACCGAACTGCTGCACGTCGCCGCCCTGATCGGCCGCGACGTCGACGTGCGGCTGCTGGCCCGCGCGGCCGGGCTCGGCGTCGCCGCATGCCTGAGCCGCCTCGAACCGCTGCACGGGCTCGGCCTGCTCGAACCCGGCCCGGACGACCCGGCCGCGCTGCGGTTCGCCCACGACCTGGTCCGCGAGTCGATCTCCGAGACCACGACCCGGCCGCACTCCGTCCGGCTGCACCTTCAGGTCGCGGACGCGTTGGAGAGCACGCACGGTGACGACGAGACCGTTGCCGAGCGTCTCGCCTACCACCTGTGGGCGGCCGGTCCCCTGGCCGAGCCGGAACGCACCGCGGGCGCCCTCATCCGGGCCGGACGCCGCGCCGCGACCCGGCTCGCGTTCGAATCGGCCAACCGGCAGCTGCGCTCGGCCGTGCAGGTCACCCGCGCGTCCGGGCTGATGGACCTCGAACTGTCCGCGCTCACCCTGCTGGCCATCGTCGTGCGCCGCGAGTCGGGCTACGACGCGTCCACGTTCGACCTGCTCGAACGCGCCGAATACCTGGCCCGCGGCCTCGGGCGGGACGCCGAGGCGGCCGACTTCTTCTTCATCCGGGTGATGGGCGCCTACACGTCGATCGAGCCGGGGCGCGGCGACCTGGCCCGCCGGATGCACGACCTCGGCCTGGCCTCGGACGATCCGGCCGTGCGCCGCTACGGCCGGCAGGCGTGGGGCCTGCACCGCTGGGACGTCGGCGACATCGACGGCGCCTACCGGTCGTTCACCGAGGACGACGACGGCGACCCCGGCCCGCCGACCCCGCTGCGGCTCGACGGGGCGATCCCGGGGGAGGGGCCGGGCTGGCGGGCCGTGACCACCGCACTGCACGGCGACGTCGGCACCGCCCTGGCGTTCGTCGACACCTGGGACGATCCCGGCGACCCGTACGCGACCTCGGTCTGGGTCTACTACACAACCATGATCGCCACCATGGCGGGCGACCCGGCCCGGGCCGTGCACGCCGCCGAACGTTGGGACGAGAACGGCCTCGGCTCGCAGATCGACCATTACATCCGGCTGAACCGGTGCTGGGCCCGAGCCCTGACCGGCGACGACCCGGCCGGGCCGGCCGCGGAGGCCGAACGTCTGCTCGCCGCCCACCTGCTCGACCCGCCGCAGTGGGGCGTCGCGTTCCACTACGGCCTGATCGCCGAGATGTGGCTGGCCGCCGGGGATCCCGGCCGGGCCGCCGACGCCCTCGACCACGCCGACCGGGCCGTCCGCGAGCACGGCCAGCGCTACGCCGAGGGCCTGCTCCTGATGCTGCGGGCCCGACTGGCCCAGGCCCGCGGTGAGCCGGCCGTGGTCGTGCGCGCCGCCGCCGAACAGGCCGGCACTCACGCCACCACCCGCGGCGTGCACCTGTTCGCCCGCCGCGCCCAGCAGTTGCTATCCGAGCGTCTTCACCATTAGAAGCGTCGGGCCGTCCCAGATCAGGCCCCGGATCTCCTCCAGCGCGACGAACCCGCGGGCGCGATAGAACGCTCGCGTCTGCGCGTACCCGTCGTGCTCGAACGACTCGCCGGTGGTCTTCACCTGCAGGAGCCGCACCCCGTCAGCCCGAAGATCGTCCTCGACCGCCGCGACGAGCAGCGAGCCCACGCCGGTGCCCCGCACCTGCGGATGCACGGCGATGAGATGCAGCTCTGCCGACTCGGGAAAATGCCGGCGAACCAGCGCGACCCCGACCGTCTCGGAATCCCTGACCGCCAGGTAGCTCGGCAGGACGGCGGCGTCGTCCACGTAGTCCAGGACCGCCTCCTCGATGCCGAACCAGGACGGCAGGGCCCGCAGGATCCGGCCGGTCGCCGAGGGGTCGGACCGTCGCTCGATTGTCGTCACGCCGCGACCCAAGCACCGACCACCCCGCAGCGCGAGGGAATTTCGCCGCCCACCTCGGGCCGCGTCGATGCCGTGGTCGAATAGTGCCCTCGGACGGAGGGATCGCATGACCGACCTGAGTGCACTCGCCCGTGGACTGTCCGCGCCCAAGGGCTTCGTCAGCGCCAGCCTCGCCGGTCCCGCCGGTAAGGCGATCCGCCTGCTCGGCGGCATCCCCGCGCCCGAGGCACTGCCGGTCGAGGCGATCGCCCGAGCCTCGGAGCGGGTGTGGCGCGACGCCGGCGCGGACGCCCTGCAGTACTCGGCGCCGCACGGTTTCGACGCTCTGCGGAACTGGATCGCGACCCGGGAGGGCGTCGACCCGCGCCGGATCGTGGTCACCAACGGCGGCATGCACGGGCTGACCCTGTCGGTGCTGACCGTGGTCGAGCGCGGCGCTACGGTGGCGGTGGACGACCCGGTCTTCCCCGGTTTCCTGTGGGCCCTGGAGGTCAGCACGACCCGGGTGCTGCCGGTTCCGGTCCGCGGCGACGGCTTCGACGTCGACCATCTGGCGGCACGGCTCGCGGCGGGGGAGCGGATCGCCGCCGCCTACACGGTCCCCGACTTCCACAACCCGGCCCAGGTGAGCCTGCCGGCGGCGAAACGGCGGGCCCTGATCGAGCTGGCCGAGCGCTACGGCTTCTACGTGATCGTCGACGACCCGTACCGTGAGCTGCGGTTTTCCGGTGTTGATCAGGGTGTTGCGGATTTTCACGACTCGGACCGGGCGATCCACGTCAATTCGTTCACCAAGACGCTGGGGGCGGGCTGGCGGGTCGGCTGGCTGGTGCTGCCCGAGCACCTGGTCGAGCCGGTGACCCGGCTGCGGAACCGGCTCGACGTGCACACCGGTTCGGTCGCCCAGGCGATCGTCGAGCGGCTGCTGCTCGACGCCGACCCGGCCTTCGACGACATCGCCCGCGCCGCCGCCGGGCTCTATCGGGAACGGGCCCGGGTGCTCGTCGACGCCCTGCGAGCTGAGCGCCCCGCGGGAGGCCGCCCGGACCGCCCAGATGTGCGCGATCAGGCCGATGCCCCAGGCCACGATCGACCACAACGGCCAGAAGAACTTGTCCGGGGTGGCCAGCCACCAGACGATGACCTGCGCGATGTTGGCCACGATGTACCAGAGGACGTGGATCCGCACGCCCCACCGGGCCGCGCTCTCACTCTTGTGCATGGTCGGTCGCCGCCTTCTCGATGAGGGCCGCCGCCGCGCCCGGGTGGGAGATGAACACCAGGTGGGAGGCGCCCGGCACGGTCTCGACGTGGGCGCCGGAGCGTTCGGCCATGAATTTCTGCGCGGCCGGCGGGATGATCCGGTCGGCACCGCTGATCAGGTTGTAGGTCGGGATCGTGTGCCACGCCTGCGGCCCCGACGCCGGCTCACCCAGCGCGGCACCGCTGGCCGGACGCTGCGTCAGGGCCAGCAGCGCGGCCTCCTCGGCCGGTAGGTCACCGGCGAAGTTCGGGTGATAAACGGCCGGATCGATGTACAGATCGACCTGCCCGCCCGGCAGCGGCACCGGCCGCAGCGATTCGCCGACCGTGCTGCCCGGGAACTTCTCGACCAGCGACTGCGCGCTCTCCCCGGCCTCCGGCACGAACGCGGCAAGATAGACGAGCGCCCGCACATCAGAACGCGCGGCCGCCGAGATCACCGCGCCACCATAGGAATGCCCGACGAGGACGATCGGTCCCTCGACATGGTCCAGCAGCGCCCCGAGATAGGCCGCGTCCGAACTCAGCCCGCGCAGCGGATTCGGCGCGGCCACCACCGGATAACCGGCCAGGATCAACTGCCGGGCGACCGGCTGGAACCCGCTGCCATCAGCGAACGCGCCGTGCACCAGCACGATCGTGGGTTTCCCGCTCACCATTCACCACCCCTTTGGCTCGGAGAGAAAAGGCACGCCGGGAAAGCTACGAGCGCCCACTGAACGGCCAATTGACCGGGCCGGTCACTGGCGATTCAGTCGGAATAAAGCCGGATTCCGCACCATCAACCCCACGATCAAAACAATGGGGGGGGTACGGCGGTGAAGGTGCACGAGAGAACCGGCGTGCGGCTGCCGCTGCGCGCGCTCGTCCCGTTCGCGGCCGGCTCGATCGGCATGGGCATCTGGGTGACCGTCCCCGGCATCTTCCTGCTCTACTTCCTGACCGACGTGCTGGCCGTGCCGGCCGCCGTGGCCGGCCTCGCGCTGCTGGTGCCCAACGTCCTCGACGTCGTGCTGCACCCGGGCGTGGGCCGGCTCTCCGACGCCGACGTGGCCCGCAGCGGTCACCGGCGGCGGCTTCTGCTGGCCGGCTGCCTGGTCGTGGTCGCCTTCGTGGCCCTGTTCGCGGTGCCCTCGGGCCTGCGCGGCACCCCGGCCGCGGTCTGGGTGGCCGGGGTGCTGATCGCCGGGAACCTGCTCTACTCGCTCTATCAGGTGTCCTACCTGGCCACCCCGGCCGACCTGGGCATCGGCTACCACGAGCGGACCCGGCTGATGGCCTACCGCAATGTGGTCATCACGGTCGGCGTCCTGGTCAGCGGGGTGGCCGCGCCCCTGCTGGCCGGGGCCGCCCCGGGCGTCGGCGACTACGCGCGGATGGCCGTGCTGCTCGGCGCGGTCATGCTGGTGGCGATGCTGACCGGGGTCGGCGGGGTGGCCCGGCTCAACCGGGCCGCGCCCGGCCGCCCGTCCGGGCCGGGCGAGCGCGGGGGACTGCTCGCGGCGCTGCGCGACCGTCAGTTCCGGGCGCTGACCGCGTCGTACCTGACCATGGCGATCACGATGAACCTGGTGCTGGCCGCGATGCCGTACTTCGCCCGGTACGAACTGGGCCGCCCCGAACTGACCACCGTGCTGGTCGGCGCGTTCATGACCCCGGCGGTGCTGGCCACGCCGCTGTGGGTGCTGGTCGCGCGGCGGTTCGGCAAGCAGCGCGGGCTGCTCGTGGCCCAGGCCGCGTTCGTGGCCGGCACCCTCGTACTGGCGCTGGGCGGCGCGGCCGGACTGTCGGTGGTGATCGGGGCGGTGGCCGTGCTGGGCGTCGCGTTCGCCGCCATGCAGCTGATGCCGCTGTCGATGGTGCCCGACGTCATCGCCGCGTCGGGGCCGGGCGGGCCGGCTCGCGCGGGCAGCTACACCGGTGTCTGGACCGCGGCCGAGGCGACCGGGGGCGCGCTCGGCCCGTACGTCTTCTCGGTCTGCCTGGCTCTTGGCGGTTTCGTCGCCGGAACCCGCGATCCCGAGGCGCTGGCCGCGGTCCGCTACGGCTTCACCCTGGTGCCCGCGGTCCTCATGACCCTGGCCGTCGCCCTACAGCGGCGCTACACCCTGGATGCTGCTATCGTTCTGTAAACAGAACGACGGGAGTGCTGGTGAGTGAGTCGGTGGGGGCGAAACTGCGACGGCTGCGCGGCGAGCGCGGGGTCTCGCTGTCCGAGCTGTCACGACGCAGCGGCATCGGCAAGGGCACCATCTCCGAGCTGGAGAACGAACGCCGCGGCGCCCGCCTGGACACCCTGTTCGCGCTGACCACCGCCCTCGAAGCGCCGCTCGGCGCGCTGCTGGACGACGCGGTCCCGGTCGAGGGCGCGTCGGTCGCGGCGGTCCTGCTCGGCCGGTGGCCGATCGAGCCGGACCTGGTCGAGGTCTACCGGGCCACCCTGCACGACACCCCGCAGGACTCGTCGCCGCACGCCACCGGCGTCGAGGAGACGGTGACCGTGGTCCGGGGCCGCGTCCTGGTCGGCCCGGCCGGCGCCGAACGGGAACTCGGCGCGGGCGAGAGCCTGCGCTACCCGGGTGACCGGCCCCACCACTTCCGATCCCTGGGCGGCCCGGCCGAGGTGATCCTGCTCATGCACTACCCACAGCGCACCTCCCAGGAAGGAACCGTTTGACGATGACCGTTGACCAGGAACTGCCCGAACGCAGCCGGATCGTCCAGCAGCACCTGACCGACGCCGGGGTCACCGCCCGGGTCCGGCAGCTCCCGGACTCCGCGCGGACCGCCGCCGAGGCCGCGTCCGCGCTGGGCTGCGAGGTCGGTGCGATCGCCAGCAGCCTGCTGTTCCTCGCCGACGAGGAGCCGCTGCTGGTCATGACCAGCGGGCGCCATCGCGTGGACACGGCCGTGCTGGCCTCGGCGGTCGGTGCCACCACGGTCGCGATGGCCAATGCCAAACAGGTCCGGGCGGTGACCGGGCAGGCCATCGGGGGAGTCTCGCCGGTCGGTCATCCGGCGCCGGTGCGCACGGTCGTGGACGAGGCGCTGAACGAGTACCCGGTGATCTGGGCGGCGGCCGGCACGCCGCACACGGTCTTCGACCTGACCTACGCCGACCTGCTCACCCTGACCGGCGGCCGGCCGTTGAAGGTCGCCGCGGACTAGCTCCAGCCGTGGGTGCGACCGGGCTACCGGGCCGGTGTCGCAACGGCGTGCAGCAGGAAGTCGACCAGTTCGCGGGCGTGCTCGGCGGCGCCCGCGGTCAGTGCGGCCCGCTCGCCGGGCGGGGTGGTCAACGCGTGCATCATCGCCCCACCGGCCAGGGTGTCCAGCAGCAGCGTCACCGACGTCCCACCCGGCAACTCACCCCGGTCGATGCCGCGCCGGATGATGTCCCGCGCCGCCGCGATCTGCGAAGTTCGCAACTGCGCGTAATGCTCGGCCACCCCACCGATCGACGCCGCCTCCAGGTTGAGCCGCAGCGCCGCCTTGCTGCACGGCCCGGCGTAGAGCCCGACCATCTGGGTGGCCAGCTCCACGAGATCCCCGTGCAGCGTCCCGGTGTCGACGTCACTGATCCGCGGCAGCCCCGCCGTCAGCGCATCCGTCAGCAGCGCTTCCTTGCTGCTCCAGCGCAGATAGAGGGTGGCCTTCCCGATCCCGGCCCGCCGCGCCACCGGCTCCATTGCGAACCCGGCCCACCCCGCGTCCCCGAACACGTCCAGCGCCGCCTGCGTGATCCGCCGATCCACCTCCGGGTCCCGCGGTCGTCCCGGCCCGGCCGGCGTCACACTGGTCATCGCCGCCACCCTCCGTATTGCTGAACGGCTCCCGTCAGAATACAGACCAGAACGACCATCATTCCGTACGGGAAGAAAGGTCCTCCTCGGTGATGGGCCGAACCACCCGGCAGGGCACGCCGACCGCGACCGACATCGGCGGGATGTCCCGGCTCACCACACTGCCTGCACCGATCACCGACCCGTAGCCGATGCGCACACCGGGCAGCACGACCACGTTGCTGCCGATCCACACCTTGTCCTCGATGACGATCGGCTCGGAGAACCGCCGGAAGTCCTCCCGCAGGTTCGGGTGGATCGGATGCCCGGTGGTGGTCAGCGTGACCCCCGGCGCGATCATGACCCCGTTCCCGATCCGAATCTCGACATCGTCCACGAAGGTCAGGTTCACGTTCCCGAAGAAGTCGTCACCGATGTGCACGTTGCTGCCGAACCCGGCATGGAACGGCGACAGCAGCACGGTCCGCTCACCCACCGACCCGAGGATGCGTTCCAGCAGCTTGCGCCGCGCGTCCCCGTCGCCGGGCGGCGTGTGGTTGTACTCGAACACCAGGTCGGCCCGCCGCAGCGGATTCTGGAACGACGCCTCCGACTCCGTGTAGAGAAGCCCCCGCCGGATCCGCTCCAGGACCTCGTCCCGCTCACCCATGATCGCCATGAATCCGGTCTACCACGCTTCCCGGCCACGCCGCTCACCCCGGCCGGCGGCCGTTACTGAGCGCAGTTCGTATCAGGCGGGGTCGATCCCTCGGTCGAGCACGCCGGTCAGCGCGCCGGCGAGCACGGCCGTGAACAGGTCCGGTGACGGCGACGTCGGCTCGGCCCGGGACCTGGCGAACTGGGCGGCGAGATAGGGATGCCGGCCCGCTGCGGCGGCGTGGCTGAGGTATGCGCCTTGGCGTGCGGCATTCTCGTTCTGGACGAACAGCGCTGTCAGTCCGGTGGCCCACTGCGCCGGATCACCGCGCGGACCAGCGGATCCTGCACGGTGAACAGGATCCGCTGGTCCGCGTGAGCGCCGCCCGGGCCATCGCCGCCGCCGTGCCCGCCGCACGACTACGCCTCGTGCCCCAAGCCGGCCACTTCCTCTCGCGCGACCTGTGGAGCGTCTACGCCGACGAAGTGCACACCCTCGTCGCCGCCCCCTCAACCATCTGAACCCCAGGATTGTGTACGGACCGGCCGCCGATCGCTTGCCGTCGATTTCTACCGTCGGGGGATGCCTGCCTTCGCCGCCACTGTCGTCACCCTGGTCCTCGGCGCCGGTCTCGGATTTCTTCCGACCTTCCTCATGGAACGGGCCAAACAGCGAACCCAGATCGACACCCGCTGGGATGCCGAGCTGTACCGGGTGTGCGCGGACTTCACCGCCACCGCCCGGCAGCTGATGCACGCCACCGGCCGGCCGCCCGAGGAGCGTGAGCTGGTCGACGACCTCCACGCGCGGCTGCGGGCGCTGCGTGAGCAGATCCGGATTCTCGGGAGCCTGGACGTCCAGGAGTCCGCCCGGCGCATCCAGAGCCATTCCTTCTGGCTGCGCGCCCTCCGCGAAGGCCGCGCCGACGAGGGCGAAGGCAACGACCTCCCGCCGGACCAGCGGGTGATGGCGGAACTGCCCCGGTTCTACGCCGCAGTCCGCCGTCAGCTGCGCGTCCCCGCCGCCGACCAGGTGGATCTCGTCCCGTTCGGCCCGGCCGACGCGCGAATCTCCTGAGCGTCCCGGTCCGAGTCACCCTGCCGTTCGCCACGGCCGCCGTGCTCGTCAGCTATCTATCGAAAGCCATTTCTCGCGAAGCGGCTCATAGCCGCTGCATGTCAATGTTTCCCGAATTTGTGACGGCCGAGCGATAGCTCGACCTGCCGAACAACTCTGACTCGCCCGCGTAGAGAGCCACCAGCATCCCCGGCCGATACCACCAGCCATTCGTAATCCCGTCGACTGACCCCACCGGTTGCATGGAGGACAGGTCGAGACTGTCGACCGCCTCGCCGGACAGCCTGGTGACGGTGTCGGCGACGTCCATGGCTGCGCACGCCATGGCCAGGGACTCAACCCAGCCATCGATACTGCCGTGCAGCGGCACCCACCTTCCGTCTGCACCGCCGGCGACGCCGAAGGTGCCGTCCGAGCTGATCAGGAACGAGTAGGGCACCGCCGTTCGTTGAGGAGCGCCTCGAAGACCCAGCCTTGACCAGGGAAACCGTCTTCTCGCTCCGGGGTGTCAGCCCTGAGCACGCGCGGGCCGGCGGCATCTTCGGGCAGGCCAGGCGCGGCGGGCAGGGCAAGGCCGCCCCATCGAGCGTGATGCTCCACGGCGCGATCTATGACCGCAGGCGGAATTCCGGCTGCTTTCCGGAAGCGCATCACGTAGGCATGTTATCTGCCGCAACTGGTCTCAGAAGATGTTGCGTGACAGACGCAGGTACTTCTGCATGCGGCGGAGGCATTCGTCGCGTTCCGCGGTCTGATCGAATTTGTGCCTGGGGCTGATCTCGATGTCCACGTCCTTACCGGCCGGCGGCGCGGCGAGGGCTTCCTTGCGGAAGGTCTTGTTCGTGAGCTGAATCTTGTCGACCAGGGCGTCGTAGGCATCGCCGAGTTCGGCGGCGTCCATGCGCAGCCAGCGGCGGTGAAACGCCAGGGCCACCTGGACGTCGGCCAGCATCCGGGCCAACTCGTCGCGGATTTCCGCCGTCTCGTTGTGCCGCCGCCGGAATGTGTAGGGAAGCTGTTGGTAACGCTCCACGGAGTCGAGGGCGTCGGCATAGCGGCGCATGCGTTCCGTTCGACGACCGGCGGCGCTGTTGAGCAGGTATCCCACGAGAGCGGTCATGGCCGCCACCGCCGCCACCAGGAGCGGAACGTAGTCCTTCACCGGGCCATTGTGGACGGTCGTTGATCGCGGTGGCAATCGTGCCGCCCGCGCGGATCCGCGGTCCTGCTCGTCGGCCTGATCGAGGAGGCCGCGGGCAACCGTGGCACTCGGTGCGAAGGACGAGTGGCTCAAGGGCAGGGCCGGACTTGCTGGATCTCGCCCGTGTCGGCGTCCAGGACAACCGTCTGGGTGTGGACGGGACCCGCACCGCCGATGAACGGGTCGCAGCCGCCGATCGGAATCGGCTCTCCGCGGAGACCGAGAACGATCAGCGCCACCGGCAGCACGATCAGGAATCGCGGCACCCGCCCCGGAGCGACCGGCGTCGGCGTGTCGAGGTCGATGAGAGGCACAGGGCGAAAGCGTAGGCGCAGTCAGCTGGCCCGCCGCTGAGCCGGGTTACAGCATGCTCGGCGCGGAAGCGTTTGATGAGGTAGCTGACGTTCGGATATCCGATGGCCGCGCCCGGGCCCGGTTCGGCCGGGTGGCGTACTACCGGGCCACCAATTGACCGTTTGGAATCGGCGTGGCCGGGCACGCACCGCCCGGCGCCCGGTAGGTTGAGCCGGCGTTGCACCGTGTCGGCAGAGAAGAGGCGCCCCAGCATGACGACGGACCAGGACCGGCGGGCGCTGTTCGGGCAGTCCACCGCGCTGTTCGCGGTGCTCGCCGGGCGGGATCATCGGCTGGAGTCGGCCAACCCGGCGTTCCTGGCCGCGTTCGGCGAGAACCTGAGCCGGGACCGGCTGGATCACGTCTACCGCACCGGCGCGCCGGCCACCGACCGTGACGTCCGGGTCGAGTCGGGCGCCGGTCCGGACGTACGCGAAGCGTTTTTTGATCTCACGTATGAACCGCGTCTGGATGCCGACGCCGAGGTGACCGGGATCCACGTGATCGGGGTCGAGACCACCCAGGTCAAGCAGGCCCAGCGGCTGATGGCCGAGCAGAGCGCGCTGCTGGAGCAGATCGCCCGGCAGGCGCCGCTGGCCGACATCCTGGACGGGATGGCCCGCCGGATCGAGGAGCTCGCCCCGCAGGAGGTGCTGGTCTCGGTGCTGCTGGCCGACCCGGACGGCCTTCACCTGCGGCACGGCGCCGCGCCCAGCCTGCCCGACTTCTACAACCAGGCGATCGACGGGATCGCCACCGGCGAAGGGGTTGGCTCGTGCGGGACCGCCGCGCATCGGCGTGAGCCGGTCATCGTCACCGACATCGGGAGCGACCCGTTCTGGGACGACTTCCGGGAGCTGGCCGGCCGGGCCGGGCTGGCCGCCTGCTGGTCGACGCCGATCCTGACCCGCGACGGCAGTCTGCTGGGCACGTTCGCCATGTATCACCGGGTTCCGCGCGTGCCGCAGGAGCCGGATCTGGCGTTGGCCCGGGTTTTCGCCGGCACCGCGGCCCTGGCCATCGAACGCCACCACATCGAGCGGGACAAGGCGGTCGCCGAGGCGCAGGCTCGGTCGGCTCACGACGAGCTGGCCAGGGCGGTCCGGGCCGAGCGGGAGTTGCGGGCCGAGGCCGAGCGTCGTGTCGCCGACGCGGCCGAGCTGGCCGCCCGGATGCGCGACGCCGCGGCCGCGCAGGCTGTCGCGCCGCATCCGGAGCGCTGTCAGCTGGGTGGCTCGGCCGGTTGCGCCGAGCCGGCCGAGATCAAGATCGCCGACTCGTGGGGTGACGCGGCGTGGGGCTGTGCCGACCACGTCGAAGAGGCGATCATCAACGTACGGTCGGTGTTCATCGCCAGTGAGGAGCTGGGCGGCCTGGCCGCGTACCGGCATCGCTGAAACGATGAGCCGATGAGGATTCTTGACGGGGATGCCGTTCGTGCTGCCTGCAGCCCCGCGGAGGCCGTGCGGGCGATCACCGCGGCGCTGCGTGGCGGGCTGGACCCGGGCGTCGATCCGGCTCGTCACGGTGTTGCCGTCGGCGCCGGTCAGTTCCTGTTCATGCCGTCGGAGAACGCCCGGCACGCCGGCACCAAGGTCGTGACCATCGCGCCCGGCAACGCGGCGCGCGGGCTTCCACGGATTCAGGCAACCTATTTGCTGTACGACGCGGGAACGCTCGAACTTCGGGCCGTGCTGGACGGGACCGCGCTGACGACGTTGCGGACGCCCGCGGTGTCGGTGGCCGCGGTGCTGCCCCGGCTGGGGGACGAGCTGCGGGTGGCGGTGTTCGGTTCAGGACCGCAGGCGTACGGGCATGTCGCCACGCTCGGCGCGTTTCGGCAGCTCACCTCGGTCACCCACATCGTGCGCGACCCGAGCCGGGTCAAAGGCGCGGTCGGGCTGGGCAGCGCGGCGGCCGAGGAGGTGCTGCGCGGGGCGGATGTCGTCGTCTGTGCCACTTCCGCCCGTACCCCATTGTTTGCCTCTGAATTGATCAAGGACTCGGCCGTGGTCGTCGCGGTCGGGTCGCACGAACCGGACGCCCGGGAGGTGCCCGGCGAGCTGTGCGCCCGCGCCACGGTCGTGGTGGAGGACGTCGCGACCGCGTTGCGCGAGGCCGGGGACGTCGTCCGGGCGATCGGCGAGGGTTTTCTGAAGCCGGCCGACCTGGTGCCGATGAGCGAATTTTCCGCCGGCCCGCTTGATCGGCCGCTGTTCTTCAAGAGCGTCGGCATGTCCTGGCAGGACCTGGTGGTGGCTGAGGCCGTCATCGCCTGAGAAGCGCCGTCATTGCCTGAGAAACAAGGAAGGGCCGGCGAACCGGCCCTTCCTTGCCGGGGGAGTACTAGCAGGTGGGCTCGCCGGACTGGGCCGGCAGGCTGACGGCGTTCCAGGCGGCCTTGACCGCGTTGAAGTTGGTGCAGCTGCCGGGGTACAGGTTCTTGGCCGCCTGCAGCGTCCACACCCGGTACTTCGCGTACGAGGAGCTGGACGTCTTCAGCAGCATCGCGTTGTACATGATCTTGATCGCGGTCTGGATGCCGACCCCGGTCACGCTGGAGCTGTTGCAGGTCGGGCTGGCCGGCTGGCCGTTGCCGCCGCTGCCCTGGGCCAGCAGGTAGAACCAGTGGTTGCCGGGCCCGGCCGCGGCGTGCACCTCCTGGCTCGGGGTGCTGCTGGAGTAGCAGTTGCTGTCACCGGCGAGCGACGGGTTGTACATGTACCGGATCGGGCCGGAGCCGACCAGGTTGACCTCTTCGCCGACCTGGTAGTCGGCCGGGTCGTTCGGGTTCGCCGCGTACGCCTCGGTGGCCGCGCCGAACGTGTCGGCCACGAACTCCTGGGTGCCGCCCTTCGAGATCCCGCCCGGCGTCTTGTCGTCGATGCCGTGGCCCAGTTCGTGCCCGACCACGTCCAGCGACGAGATCCACTTACCGGCGGTGTTCTTGCCGATCTGGAGCTGGGTGCCGTCGTAGTACGCGTTCTGCTGGTTCAGGCCGACCCGGATCGGCCACGCGCCGCCCGAACCGTTCTGGGCGTTGCGGCCCAGCCACGACGAGAGCATCCCGACCTGCTTCTGCGCCACGTACAGCGCGTCCACGCAGCCGGTCTCCTTGCTGGTGCCGACCCCGTTGCCCCACACGTTGTCCGAGCCGGTGAACGTCGCCCGGGTGGACGCGTCCTGGCAGCTCAGGTTCGTGACGGTCGGGTCCTTGAGCGAGTACGTCGAGCCGGACAGCGTCGTGTTCAGCGACACCGAGCCGTTGATCCAGCCGGTTCCGGAGCCGGTCACCTCGGTGACGTGCTCCTCGGTGCCGAGCACCTTGCCGGTGACCGCGTCCACGTCCACGGTGAGCCGGCTGGCGCCCTCGGCGCTGGTGCCGTTGACCGTGGTCTCGTAGGCGAGCTTGGCCGCGGTGCCGTCGGCGGCGACCACGATCAGCCGGGTGCCCTCGACCCCGCTGACGGTCTTGAGCTGCGCCTTCGCCGTCGCCGCGGCCGTCGCGGCGGAGATCGCCGGCGCGGTCGACAACTCACCGATCGGGCTGCTCTGCGCGACCGACGTGTACCGGGTCTGGCCGGCGCCGTCGGTGACCACGACCAGGTCGCCGCCCTTGACGGAAAGACCCTTGTAGGTGCGGTCGTAGGCCGCGTAGGTCAGGCCCTGCGACTGGAGGACCTGCCGCCGCTGGAACGCGTCATGTGAACTGGCCCGCAGCGCGGCCGGCCGGGCGGCCACCACCGAGTCCGCGGCCGCGACGGCGTCCACGGCCGGCGCGGTCGGCTGGGCGGCCGCGGGACCGGAGACCGCGACCAGCGCCGAGGCTGCCGCGGTGCCGACGGCGAGGCCGACGACAAGGGATTTTCGTGCCATCTCGAGCACTCCTCTCCCGCCCGTAGGGGTGTGGGCGGGCTAGACCTCCGATGCGGCGGGGTGGCCGGCACCGGCTGAGCTAGGAGTGACGATATATATGAAGGTCTATTGAAGGAATAGTTTCCTGTGCCTTTCCTATGAACGCCGGAAACATGACCGCTTTACGACGGTTACGACGGTTTCGTGGCGCGAACGGTCACCGCCGGTGTGACCGCCGTTACCAAAGGCCGGATGGTGGAAGAAACCTCCGGCGGGCCGACTTGTCGAGGTCGTGGCCGAGACTCAGACCGTGACCCCACCCGACGACGCGGTGTCCCCCGGGGAACTGCTCCCGTTCGGGCGCCGCTTCCGGATCGTTCTCGTGCTCGGGTTCCTCACCGCGCTCGGTCCGCTCACCATCGACATGTACCTGCCGTCCCTGCCGACCATCACCACCGACCTACACGCCACCGCCGCCGCCGTGCAGCTCACGCTGACCGGCACCCTGGTCGGCCTGGCCTTCGGGCAGCTGCTGGTCGGCCCGCTCGCGGACGCCGTCGGCCGGCGGGTTCCGCTGCTGGCCGGCATCGCCGTGCACGTGCTCGCCTCGGTGCTCTGCGTCCTCGCGCCCAATCTGGCCGTCCTCGGCTCGCTGCGGGTGTTGCAGGGCCTGGGGGCGGCCGCCGCGGCCGTCGTCGCGATGGCCATGGTCCGTGACCTGTTCGACGGGATGGCCGCGGCCCGGCTGTTCTCCCGGCTCATGCTCGTGGTCGGCGTCGCACCGATCCTCGCCCCGACCATCGGCGGCCTGGTCCTGAACTGGACGTCCTGGCGCGGTGTCTTCGTCGTGCTCACCATCGCCGGGGTCGCCATCATGGCGGCGTCGGCGCTGGTCCTGCCGGAGACGCTGCCGCCGGCCCGCCGCCGCAACGGCGGGGTGCTCGGCACGATCCGCGACTACGGCCGGCTGTTCACCGACCGGGTCTACGTCGGCCTGATCCTGGTCGCCGGCCTGGCCATGGCCGCCTTGTTCGCCTACGTCAGCGGCGCCTCGTTCGTCTTCCAGGACGAGTTCGGCCTCAGCGAGCAGGAGTTCGCGTTCGTCTTCGCCGGTGGCGCGGTCGGCCTGATCGGCGCCACCCAGATGAACGTGCGCCTGCTGCGCCGCTGGAACCCGCAGCAGATCATGGGCGGTTCCCTGGTCGCCGGCGTGGTCTTCGGCCTGGCCCTGCTGATCCTGGCCGCCACCGGCACCGGTGGCCTGGTCGGCATCCTGATCCCGCTCTGGCTGGTGATGGTCACGGTCGGCCTGGCCATGCCGAACGCGCCGGCCCTCGCGCTGGGTCGTCACGGGGAAGCCGCCGGCACCGCGGCCGCGCTGCTCGGCGCGGTCCAGTTCGGCGTCGGTGCGCTGGCCGCGCCGCTGGTCGGGGTTCTCGGCACCGGCGCGGTCGCCATGTCGGTCGTCGTCTTCGCCGGGATGCTGGCCGCGACCGTGGTCTGCTTCCTGGTCGTCCAGCCGCACCGTCTCCCGGTCGAGCAGTCCGGCGAGCCGGTGATCGCGCTCGCTCACTGAGGCGTCTTACGCGGGCGTGGCCGGACGGCTGCGCCCGTAGTGGCGGCGGGCCTTCATCCGGTTGCCGCAGACCGCCATCGAGCACCAGCGCGCGCTGTTCGACTTGCTGCGGTCGATCAGGAACAGGCGGCACTCGGCGTTCGCGCACGCCCGCAGGCGCCCGGGGCTGTCGACGCGCAACCCGTCCCAGGCCAGCACCGCGCGGGCCGCCGCCGACCGCCCCGGCGGCAGGTCGAGGGTCCACTCGATCCCCTCGGCCCCTAGCGCGGGACGCCGGGTCACGCCGTCGAGAAACGGCGCGAGGGTTGTCACATCACCCTTTTCGCGTACGAGATCCCGCAGCACCGAACGCACGTCGACCAGCGCCCGCCACTCGTCCTGAGTACCGGGCTGTCCGTGTGTGACCAGCCAGTCCGGGCCGATCAGGTCGTCCCGCGGCACCCCGTCGATCACCGGTGTCGTGTTGAGCAGGGCCAGCAGCAGGTCCTCGTCGGTCGTCGCCACGCTCGCCATTCTAACCCCCAAACGTCGCTTGACAGGTTACACGCTTCCGTGCTTTTGTTCTAACCATCAAACCGACGTACGGAGGTTAGTCATGACCGTGGTGCATCACCGCTACGCGACCGTCCAGGGCCGGCAGCTGTTCTACCGCGAGGCCGGACCCGCCGACGGGCCGGTGATCGTGCTCCTGCACGGCTTCCCGACCAGCTCGTTCATGTTCCGCAACCTGATCCCCGCGCTGGCCGGGCGCTATCGCGTCATCGCCCCGGACCATCTCGGGTACGGACTGTCCGACGCCCCCGCGGCCGACGAGTTCGAGTACACGTTCGACGCGCTCGCCGGCCTCACCGCGGAATTGCTCGCGCAGCTCGGCGTCTCGCAGTACGCGATCTACGTGCAGGACTACGGCGCCCCGATCGGCTGGCGCCTCGCCCTGGCCGACCCGGGCGCGATCACCGCGATCGTCACGCAGAACGGCAACGGGTACGACGCCGGGTTCGTCCCCGGCTTCTGGAAAACCGTCTGGGACTACCAGCAGGAGCAGAACCCGCAGACCGAGGGCGGCATCCGCTGGGCGCTGACCCTGGAGGCCACCCGCTGGCAGTACGTGACCGGCGTCGCCGACGAGAGCGTGGTCAGCCCGGACACCTGGCACCACGACTTCGCGCTGCTGTCGCGGCCCGGCAACGACGAGATCCAGCTCGCGCTGTTCCGTGACTACGCGACGAACCCGCCGCTCTACCCGGCGCTGCACGAATACCTGCGCACCCACCGGCCGCCGGTCCTCGCGGTGTGGGGCGAGAACGACCCGATCTTCGGCCCGGACGGGGCCCGCGCGTTCACCGGCGACGTCCCCGACGCGGAGATCCACCTGCTCGACGGCGGCCACTTCCTCCTGGAATCGGCCGGCGACCAGGTCGCCGACCTGATCAACGACTTCCTCGGCCGGACGGTGAAGGCATGAGCACCACCGGCAGCGACACCTCGGGCGCCCTCGGCGGCAAGACGGTCCTGGTCATCGGCCGCGCCGGTGGCATCGCGGCGGCGATCACCCGGGCCGCCCGTGAGGCCGGCGCGACCGTGGTGGTCGCCGGCCGTGATCCGGAAGCGCTGGCGGCCGCCTACGACGATCCCGGCATCACCGCCGAGCAGGTCGACCTGGCCGACGAGAGCAGCATCGCGGCCCTGGCCGGCCGCCTCGGACACGTCGACCACGTGGTCTCCACGGCCTCGGCCCGCGCTCGCGGGGCCGTCGGCGACCTCGACCCCGGTGCCGTGCTGGCGTCGTTCGAGGTCAAGGTGGTCGGGCCGATCCTGCTGGCCAAACACCTCGCGCCGCGGATGCCGGCCGACGGCTCGTTCGTGCTCTTCTCCGGCGCGTCGGCCCGCAAGCCCACCGTCGGCATGCTGGCCGTGGCCGCGACGAACGGCGCGGTCGACGTGGTGACGCGCGGGCTCGCCGTCGAACTCGCGCCGATCCGGGTCAACGCGGTCTCACCCGGCACGATCGACACGGGTGCCTACGACGCCCTCGGCGACCAGCGCAAAGCCGAGCTGTTCGCGGCCCGCACGGCCACCAGCCCGGCCCGCCGCATCGGCACCGCGGCCGACGTCGCTTCGGCGGTGCTCTTCGCCCTGACCAGCAGTTTCACCACCGGAACGGTCCTGGCCGTCGACGGCGGCGAGCCCCTGGTCTGATCGGCCCCGGCCGGGCTGGACGGGCCGCCCTAGACTCCACGGAAATCGCTCGCGATGGATTCGAGGGGACTGGCCCGATGGCCGAATACGTGCGGGATCTGGCCATGTCCGCGGTCATCTTCGGCTTCTTCGCGTCCAGCTGGTTCGGATGGGCCCAGGAGGCGCCGCCTCGCCGGTGGCGCCCCTGGCTCATCGCCGGTTCCGTGCTCAGCTTCGTCACTCTCGCCGCCGGAATCGTGCTCGCCGTCCGGCACTGGAACGACGGCAGCGCCTTCGACGGCGACACCAGCCGCGTGTTCGGCATCGTCGTCGGCATCGAGTTCGGCGCGGCCGGCCTCGGCGCGATCCTGCTCGCCGTGCGCCACCGCGCCGAACTCATCCCGGTCTGGATCGCCTTCGTGGTCGGCGTCCACCTGTTCCCGGTCGCCGTGATCATGAACTACCCGCTGGTGCACGTGACGGCCGCGCTGGTCACGCTGGCCTCCCTGGCCGCGATCCCGCTCGCCCGGTCCCGCCACCTCACCCCGAGCGCGGCGGTCGGTGCCCCGACCGGCGTGATCCTCGTGGCCACCGGCCTCGTCTCGGCCGTCGCCGCCGCGATCTGAGGTGCCCGGCCCGGCCGGAAACGGTCAGCGGGCGTGAGCCAGGGCCCACTCCAGAGCCTTGTCGGCCACCTGCTCCCAGCCCGGCTCGGCGCAGGTCCAGTGCGAGCGCCCGGCGAATTCGTGGTATTCGGTGACCGTGCCGGGCGCCTTGTAGTGGTGGGCGTTCGACTTGTTCACCGACGGCGGCATGATGTGGTCGGCGCCGCCGGCGATGAACAGCAGCGGGGCCCGGTCCGGGTTGTGGTAGTCGACCCAGGTCTCCTGCTTGCCCGGCTTGAAGTTGGCGATCAGCCCGTACGCCCACACCCAGCTGCCCGGCGCCGGGATCGCATAGCGTTCGTAGGCGGCCAGCGAATCAGAAGCGGACAGCGTGTTGGTGAACGCGTAGTGGAACTGGTCCGGGGTGAACCCGGCCGCCTGATGACGCTTGGCCGGGTTGTCGAGAATCGGGAACAGCGACTTGACCTGCGACGGCGGGGTGACCCGGATGCCCTCCGTCGGCGCCGAGTCGATGACCACCCCGGCCGCGCCGTGGCCGCGGTCGAGGAGCAGCTGGGTGAGGGTGCCGCCGAACGAGTGTCCGATGATGATCGGTTTCTCGGGCAGCGCCGTGATGACCTTCTCGAGGTGGGCGACGGTTTCCGGGACGGTGACCGTGGCGATCGGGGTGGGGTCGGCGCGCAGGGCCTCGACCTCGACCTCGAAGCCGGGGTAGGCGGGGGCGATCACGGTGTGGCCCTGCGCCTCGTAGTACGAGATCCAGTGCTCCCAGCTGCGCGGGGTCACCCAGAGGCCGTGGACGAGAACGATCGTGCTCATGCTTCGTACTCCTTCAGGAACGTCAGCAGGTCGTGACCGAGCTGCTCCTTGTGCGTGTCGGTGATCCCGTGCGGCGCGCCCGGGTAGACGATCAGTTCCGCGCCCTTGACCAGGGCCGACGACGCCATGCCGCCGACCTCGAAGGGCACCACCTGGTCGTCGTCGCCGTGGATGACCAGCGTGGGGACGTCGAATGCGGCCAGGTCGTCGCGGAAGTCGGTGGCCGAGAACGCGGCGATCGACTCGTAGGCGTTGCGGTGCCCGGCGGCCATCGACTGCAGCCAGAACGCGTCCCGGATGCCCGGCGACACGTGCGCACCGGGCCGGTTGTGTCCGAAGAACGGCCCGTCGGCCAGGTCCTTGTAGAGCTGGGAACGGTCGGCCGCGGATCCGGCGCGCAGGCCGTCGAAAACGGACACCGGCACGCCGAGCAGCATCAGCGGCGGCACCGCCGAGACCAGCACGGCCTGGGCGACGCGGGCGGTCCCGTGCCGGCCGATGTAGCGGGTGATCTCGCCGCCGCCGGTGGAGAACCCGACCAGCGTCACGTCCCGCAGATCCAACGCTTCCAGGAGCGAGGACAGATCATCGGCGTACGTGTCCATCTCGTTCCCGTGCCACGTCTGCGTCGACTTCCCGTGGCCGCGCCGGTCGTGCGCGATCACGCGGTAGCCGTTCTCGGCCAGGAACAGCTGCTGCGCCTCCCAGCTGTCGGAGTTCAGCGGCCAGCCGTGGCTGAGGACCACGGGCCGTCCCGTACCCCAGTCCTTGTAGAAGATCTGCGTCCCGTCACCGGTGGTCACGTAGCTCATCGGGCGGCCTTTCGGATCAGGTCGGCGGTGGCGCGGGGCTGGGAGATCATGGCGGAGTGCGAGGAGTTGACCTCGACCTTGTGCGCGCCGGCCCGGGTGGCCATGAAGCGCTGCACGGCGGCCGGGATCAGTTGGTCGTCGCGGGCGACCAGGAAGTACGACGGGATGCTCTTCCACGCCGGCGGCCCGGACGGCGTGCCCAGCGTGCTGGTGTCGCCCGGTCGCTGACCGGCGGCCATCAGGTCGGTCGTCGAGCGGGGCAGATCCCCGGCGAACACCTCGCGGAACACCGCGGGCTTGACGTAGCCGTCGTACCCGCCGGGGTACTGGCGGAAATCCAGCTGCTCCTGACCGAGCTTGGTGCCGGGGTACTTGAGCTGCAGCCCCTGCACGGTGTCGCCCTCGTCGGGCGCGAACGCGGCGATGTAGACCAGCGCCTTCACGTCCGAGCGACCGGCCGCGGCGTTGGTGATCACGAAGCCGCCGTACGAGTGACCGACCAGGACGATCGGCCCGGGCAGGGTGTCCAGGACCGAGGCGATGTAGGCCGCGTCACCGGCGACGCTGCGTAGCGGGTTGGCCGGGGCGATCACCCGGTAGCCGTCGTGCTGCAGGCGACGGGCGACGTCGTTCCAGCCCGAGGCGTCGGCGAAAGCGCCGTGGACCAGCACGATCGTGGGTTTTTGGGAGGAGGCCGCAGCCGGCGCCCCGATCAGGGCACCGGTGGCGACCGCGGCGGAGCCGGCGATCAGGTTACGGCGTGTGGTTGGCATGCCACCAACCTGCTTGATCCACTGATCGCCGGTCATCAGTACCTTGACTGCAAAGGCAACCAGTGCAGCCGGTCGCCCAGCCCGTCGGGTGCGCCCGCGAACGCCCGCTCGACCACGTCACGTCCCTGACTGAAGTGCGACCAGCCCTCGTAGTGCACCGGGATGATCGTCCGCGGCTGGACCAGCCGGCACAGTTCGACCGCGTCGGTCGCGGTCAGGCTGTAGTGCAGGCCGCCGGTGATCGGGAATTTCACCGCGCCCAGGTGCAGCACCATCGTGTCCACGGTCAGCCGCTGCGGGACCTCGCGCAGCTCCGGGTAGAGCACGGTGTCACCGGTGATCCACAGGACGCCGTGCTCCTGGCTGTCCCACTCCAGGGCGAAGCCGATCACCTGGCCGACGATCGGCCTGCTCAGCGCCGGTCCGTGCCGGCACGGGGTGGCGGTCACCCGGATGTCGGAGCGGTCCGGGTCGCTCAGCGTCGTCGACTCCCAGGCCTGCAACCCGCGCCCGCCGACCCGCCGGGACCCGGCCGCCGTGGTGACGACCAGCGGCGCGTCGGCGAGGAGCCGGCGGCCGCGATCGTCCAGGTTGTCGGCGTGATGGTCGTGGCTGAGCAGCACCACGTCGACCGGCCCGACCTCGTCCGGGGTCAGCGCCGGACCGGCCTGCTTGCGCGAGCTCGTCCCCCAGCCGAACGAGTACCGCCGCCCGGGCGGGTCGAACGTCGGGTCGGTCAGGATGCGCCACCCGCCGACCTCGATCAGCGTGGTCGGACCCCCGATATGCGTCACTCGTAGGTCTTTCATGCCCCGACCATGCGCGGCCGGCCGGGCCCACGCATCCGTAACTTGACTGCGTCGCGGCGTCCCGGAACCGGGGCGACCTGGATGTTCGGGTCGGGTTGTTTACAGAGACGTATTTAAGTTTTACGATGCCGTAACGCTAGCGAACGCACATAATCGCGCACAAGCGCACGCAGGAGGACTTCGTGCAACGTCGTACGCTCCTGGCCGCAGCGGCAGTCGCCCCCTTTGCCGGCGCCACTGCAGCCCAAGCCGCCGCCGCTCCCGGATACGTCACGAACCGCGCCCCGCTGCAGCCCGACGCCTTCCTGCGACTGCCGCCCGGCGCCACGCGGGCCGCCGGATGGCTCGCGACGCAGCTGAACTACCAGCTCAACGGCATCAACGGGCGGATGACCGAGATCTCGCACTTCCTGCAGTACGACAACACCGGCTGGATTCATCCCAACCTCGGCGGGTGGGAGGAACTGCCGTACTGGCTGAAGGGTTTTTCCAGTCTCGGTTTTGTCACCGGTGATTCCCGGGTGCAGACCGAGACGACGAGATGGGTCAACGGGGTGCTGGCGACGCAGGCGAGCGACGGCTTCTTCGGGCCGTCGTCGCTGCGCACGAGCCTGGGCGGCGGGCCCGACTTCTGGCCGCACATGCCGATGCTGCACGCACTGCGCTCGTACGCCGAATACACCGGCGACAGTCGCATCGTGCCGTTCTTCACGCGGTTCTTCCGGTTCGTCAACGCGCAGGGCACGGGCGCGTTCAACCAGAGCTGGGGGAGTCTGCGCTGGGCCGACACCCTGGAAGTGGTGTTCTGGACGTTCAACCGCACCGGCGACACGTTCCTGCTCGACCTGGCCCGCAAGATCCACGCGAACTCGGCCAACTATGTGAACAACCTGCCGTCGCTGCACAACGTCAACCTCGCGCAGGGGTTCCGCGAGCCGGCCGTCTACTCGGTGCTCAGCGGCGACGCCACGCACCGGCAGGCCAGCTACAACGACTACAACCAGATCATGAGCACGTACGGGCAATTCTCCGGCGGCGGATTCGCCGGCGACGAGAACGCCCGGCCGGGCTTCGGTGACCCGCGCCAGGGCTTCGAGACGTGCGGCATCGTCGAGTTCATGGCCAGCCACGAGATGCTGACCCGGATCACCGGCGACGCCGTCTGGGGTGACCGCACCGAGGATCTCGCGTTCAACTCGCTGCCCGCCTCGCTCGACCCTCAGCAGCGCGGCATCCACTACATCACCAGCGCCAACAGTGTCGCCCTGCTCGATCAGCCGGGGCGCTCGGGGCAGTTCCAGAACGGGTTCGCGATGCAGGCGTACATGCTGGGCATCGACAACTATCGGTGCTGCCCGCACAACTACGGGATGGGCTGGCCGTACTACGTCGAGGAGATGTGGGTGGCCACCCCGGACGGCGGGCTGGCGGCGACCCTGCACGGGCCGGCGACCGTGACCGCCAAGGTCGGCGACGGCACGACCGTGACGGTCAAGGCGGACACCGCGTACCCGTTCGGGGACACGATCACCTACACCGTGACCACGCCCAAGGCACTGGCGTTCCCGATCTACCTGCGCGTGCCGGGGTGGTGCGCCGGGCCGGCGCTCACCGTGAACGGATCGGCGGTGGCGGTCGCGGCCGGACCGACGTACGCGAAAATCTCCCGGACGTGGAACACGGGCGACAAGATCGTGCTGCGGCTGCCCATGCAGGCGAAAACACGGACGTGGGCGACCAACCACAAATCGGTCTCGGTCGGATTCGGCGCGCTCACGTTCTCCCTGGCCATCACCGAGAACTGGTCGGCCACCGGCGGCACCACGACCTGGCCGACCCGCGAGGTGCGGCCCGGCTCGGCCTGGAACTACGGACTCGACGGGGCCACCCAGTTCGCGGTCACCACCGGGCTCGGCAACGTCAACGACCCGTTCACCCCGGCTACCGCGCCGATCCGGATCACCACCCCGGCCCGCAAGATCCCCGGCTGGACCGCGGACGCCGACTCGATCGTCACCCCGCTGCAGGACAGCCCGACCCCGTCGGCCGAACCGGTCGAACAGGTCGCGCTGATCCCGATGGGCGCGGCCCGGCTGCGGATCACCTCGTTCCCGACGATCGGCGCCGGCACCCCCTGGCAGACCCTCGGCGTCGCGTTCCGGATCCAGAACCAGAACAGCGGCAAGGTCCTCGGCGTCGACGGCATGTCGACCGCCAACAGCGCCCGCGTCGTCCAGTTCGGCGACACCGGCACCGCCGACCACCTGTGGCGATTCGTCGACAACGGCGACGGCTGGCTGAAGATCCAGAACGTCAACAGCGGCAAACTGCTCGGCGTCGACGTGATGTCCACGGCCGACTCCGCGCAGGTCGTGCAGTACGAGGACAACGGGACCGCCGACCACCTGTGGCAGGTCGTCGACAACGGCACCGGCTACGTGCGGATCAAGAACAAGAACTCCGGCAAGGTCCTGGCCGTGGCCGGGATGTCCACGGCCGACTCGGCCGATGTCGTGCAGTTCACCGACAACGGCACCGCCGACCACAACTGGCGGCTGATCCCCGACGGCAACGTGAAACTGCAGGCCACCCACTCCGGGCAGGTCCTGGCGATCAACAACATGTCGACCACCAACGGCGCCCAGCTGCAGCAGTACCCGCCGGTCGGCTCGGCCGACCACATCTGGACGTTCCAGGACGTCGGCGGCGGATACTTCCGGATCACCAGCGTCATGGACGGCAAATGCGTCGACATCTCCGGGCAGTCCACGGCGGACGGCGCCAAGGCCGTCCAATGGGACTACGCGGGCGGCACCAACCAGCAGTGGCGCCTGCTGTGGTCCGCCCCCAACGTCTTCGCGATCGTCGCCCGCCACAGCGGCAAGGTCCTCGAAGTCCAGGGTCAGTCCACCGCCAACAGCGCCGACGTCGGCCAATGGCCCGACCTCGGCCTGGCCAACCAGCGCTGGCGCGTCATCCCCGCCTAAGACCGAAACCGATTTTCCCGTACGGGTGGTGGAGCGCGCCGACCACACTCCACCGCCCGGCTGGAAAACCGGCGAAACCGCCCGCGACCAGGCACGGACGGTGAGAACGTCAGGCCGATATCGGCGGGCTCATCGGTTGCGGGCGGCTCTCTTGGCACCTTTCGTGAAGTCTTCATCGTCGGCCCTGGAACCCTCCGGGCCGGCCGTCGGGCGGCCCACGGTCGACGCGCGCGGCGCGCTGCGGCGCACCCTCACCTTCGTCGCGGCGCTGCTCACCCTCCTGGTGTTCGCGCGATCGGGCCAGGGCGCGCTGACCGTCTGGGTGGTCTTCGCGGTCTTCGTCGCCGCGGCGACCGTCTGGCTGCGCGGGCAGTACGCGGACAGCCTCGACGGAAAGCAGTGGGTCATCCCGTTCTGGGTCGGGTCCGCGATGGCCGGGGTGGCGGTTCCCGTCCTGGCGGTCTCCCTCGTGGCGGTCCACCGCGGTTGGCACCCGAGAGGGGTGGACTTCGGGCTGCTCGGCATCGGCGCGGTGATCCTGATCTACCTGGTGATCGGGTCGGCGATCACCCAGATCCGGCAGACCTGCTCGATCCGCGTGCGCGGCCGGATCCTGTCCCTGCGCCCCTGGGGGCTGCTGCTGACCGTGGCCGGACTGGTGCTCGGCGTCGGCGGCGGCGCGGTGCTCGGCTGGGGCAACTGGATCACCGGCGTGGTGCTGCTCATCCTCGGGGTGGCGGTGCTGGTTCCGGCCGGCATGGCGCTCGGATCGGAGCAGGCCATCCGGTGGATCTGCCGCCGGCGCGAGGCGACGCCCTGGCTGTGGGGGCTGGGCGCAGGTGGTGCGGTGCTGTTCACCGGGATGACCACGGCGGCGGTGGCGGTGTCGAAATCCGATTGGCTGACCCCGGTCATGGTGGTGTTCGGCCTGTTCGTGGTCGCGATGGTGTCGACCACCCACGCCGACGTCGTCGCCGTGATGGCCGGGATCGCGCTGATGGGCATCACGCCCCCGCAGGTGCCCGAGAACCTCATGCCGCACCCGACCGACAAGAACACGAAGGTGCTGGTCGCGCTCGGCGACTCCTACATGTCCGGGGAGGGCGCGTCGATCTTCTACGGCGGCGGCGACCGGCGCGACAAACGGTGGTGCAACCGGGCCCCGACCGCCTGGGCGGTGCTGATCGCGCAGGACGACCATCGGTTCGACGGGCTGAAGTTCCTGGCCTGCGCCGGTGCCCGGGAACAGCAGGTGAGGGAACAGGTCGACGACTATGTGGCCGACGCCGCGCGGGACCACTACGCCAAGCCGGCCATGGTCGTGCTGAGCCTGGGCGGCAACGACGCCGGGTTCGCGAAGATCGCCGAGACCTGCCTGGCCCCCTACGACTGCGACGAGATCAAGAAGAACTGGCTGGGCATGGTCGACCAGATGCCGAAAGTGCTCGACGCGGTGTACCAGAAGGTGGACGACGCGTTCCGTGGCGTGCCCGTCGTGGTCGTGCCGTATCCGCTGCCCATCAAACCTGACGTCGACGGATGCCCCCAGATGGCCTTCTCCCGGAGCGAGCGGGGATTTGTCGAGGAGTTCACCACCAAACTCAACCGGGCGATCATCGACACCGCGGGCCGGCACGGCTTCTACTACGTCGCGCAGATGCAGGAAGCCCTGGCCAAGGAACATCTGCAACTGTGCGACCCGACCAACGGCCGGGCTCCCGGGATCAACTTCATCGGACTGCGTTCCGTGCACGGGCACGCCGGTGAACGGTTCAACCCGTCCAACTGGACGCACATCAGCCTGCACCCGAACGAGAGCGGCCACATCGCGATGCGACGGGTCTTCCGGGAGTGGCTCGACGCGAACTACGCGAGAACGCAGGCCAGCCCCCGCAACTTCCAGGCCTCGTCCTGGAAGGCGACCGGCCCGGCACCGTGCGGCATCGAGGAATGCAAGTCGCTGGCCCGGGCCTGGGAGGCCCACCAGGTCGGCAAGCGGCTGATCAAGCAGTGGCTGTGGCTGTTCCTGGCCGGGACGGCGGCCGGGGCGTGGATGGTGGCGGTCGCGTTCTTCGCCTACCGGCGGCGGGCGCACGCGCCTCGCGGCTGAACCCACCGATCGGCGGACATCAGGAGAGTGACCGAGGGACGCCGGACCTCGAACCCGACGACCGGACCATCATCCGCAGCACGCTGCCGCGCCACGGCAAGATCTCGTCTCTGCTGCGCTGGAACGACGAGGACCCGCCGGACGCGGGTGAGAAGTACCGGAACGACGTGATCTTCGAGCGCTGGCAGCACAACCGGAACCCGTTCATCGACCACCCGGAATGGGTCGACGACATCTACGGCTGATCGTGCGGTAGCGCCTCCAGCGCGGCCCGCAACTGCGCCCGCCCGGTGATGCCCAGCTTGGGGAAGATCCGGTACAGGTGGGAGCTGACCGTCCGGTGGGACATGAACAGGCGCTGGCCGATCTCGCGGTTGGTCAGGCCGGCCGCGGCCAGCATCGCGGTCTGCAGTTCCTGGGCGGTCAGCTGTTCGCCCGACGGTGTCGTGCGGCCGGCACTCTCCTCGCCGGCCGCACGTAGTTCCTCCCGGGCCAGCCGGCCCCAGGCGGTCGCGCCGAGGGCGTCGAAGCCGTCGCGGGCGGCCCGCAGCGGGACGCGTGATTCCAGGATGCGACGGTTGCGGCGCAGCCAGGAGCCGTGGGCGAGCTGCAGCCGGGCCCGGTGGACGGGCCAGGCGGCAAGATCGACGGCGAGGGCGCGGCGGTACGCGGCGGGTGCGTCCGGCTCCGGGCTGAGAACGGCTTGCGCGTACGTCAGTGACCGCTTCAGCATCGGTGACGGCAACCGTGACTCCCGCTCGACGGCCCGGGCCAGGATGTCGTGGATCTCGTCGCGCCGGCTCGCCCGTACGGCGGCATCGGCCAGGTCTGGCAAAGCCCAGCCGGACATGTCCGGATGATAGGTCTCGTCCTGCGGGTCGAAGACCCGCAGCAGCAGGTCGAGCGCCTCGTCGTGGCGGCCGGCGGCGTTGGCGGCGACCCCGCGGGCGTGCTGGGCGGCGTTGGCGACGAACCGGACGCCGACCACGAGCGGGCTGGCCAGCACCGAGTCGGCCAGCCGGAACGCGGTCTCGGCGTTGCCGTACATGGCTTCCTGCAGTGCCTGGGCCGAGCGGGCGGCGACGATCCAGAAGTGGTCGCCGATCTCCTCGGCCAGCGATTCGGCCTCTTCCAGGTCGGCCCGGACGGCCGGCCACCGGCCCAGCCAGAGGCGGATGAATCCGGTCGAGGACAGGTTGCGGGCGAGCAGCGCGGCCCGGCCCTGGCTGCGGTAGCCGGCCGAGGCGGTGCCCATGAACGACGACGCGGTGACGAAGTCGCCGAGGATCAGCGCGGCCCCGCCGAGGAACCGCATGCCGTCGACGTCGGTGCGGTCCGGGACCAGCGCCGGGAGTTGACGCAGCACCGTGGGCCCGTGCACGTCCGGCTGGGCGTAGGCGGCGACCGCGAGCGCGGCCGGGTCGTCGGCGCCGAGCCCGAGCTTGCCGAGCACCGCGGTGACCCGGGTACCGGCCTCGGTCGGCAGGCCGGCCCACCAGCAGCGGGACGCGGCCCGCCAGCACAGCGCGGTGGCCAGGTCGGTGTGCCCGCCGGCCAGGGCTTCCAGGGCCAGGTCGCAGAGCAGGTCGAGGCGGCCGGTGTCGCGGAAGTCGCCCGGTTCGACGATGTCGCGGACCAGGGCGAGGCGGGCCCGGTCGGCGGCGTCCCCCTGGGCCGGGTCGGCCTTGGCCACCAGCTCGGTGGCGATCTGCCGGTCGAGCAGCTGGGAGGCGAGTTCGGCCGCGCGCAACAGCAGCGACGAGCGGCGGGCCGGGTCGGCGGTCAGTTCTGAGGCGCGGTCCAGGTCGGTGACGGCGACACCGAGCGCACCCCGGTCCAGGGCCCGGGTGGCGGCCTCTTCCAGTTCGGTGCTGACCTGCTCGTCGGTGCCGAGGGTGGCCGCGCTGCGGTGCCAGGCCCGCCGGTCCGGGTCGCCGGCCAGGGCGTCGGCCAGCGCGGAGTGGACGGTGAGCCGGGCCATGTCGCCAGCTGCCCGGTAGACCGCGGACCGCACGAGCGGGTGCCGGAAGCCGAGCCGGCGGTCCTGGATCTGCAGCAGCCCGGCGTCGATGGCCGGCTGGATGGCGGTCGCCGCGATCGGGGTCCCGGTCAGGGCCTGCGCGGCGGCCAGCAGCGTCGGCAGGGGGCAGCCGGTGTCGGCCGAGAACGCCGCGACCACGGCCCGGGTCGCTTCGGGCAGCTGCGCGAACCGGTCGGCGAACGCGGTTTCGAGGCGCTCGTTGAGCGGCAGCAGTTCGGGTAGGCTCGCGCCCGGGGTGAGCACGCGCGGCAGCTCGACCAGGGCCAGGGGGTTGCCGGCGGCCTCGGTCAGCACCCGGTCGCGCAGGCCGGGGGAGAGCTCGGGGGCGTGGTCGGTGAGGACCCGGCGGGCCGCGGTCTCGTCCAGTTCGGCCAGTCGCAGCTGGTTGAGGCCGGTGCCGGAAAGCACGCCGGTGTACTGCGCGCGGACCGCCATCACGGCCGCGATCGGTTCGACGGTCAGCCGCCGGGTCACGAAGACCAGCACGTCGAGGGTTTCCGGGTCGAGCCAGTGAGCGTCCTCGGCGACGATCAGCAGCGGGGTTCGGGCGGCCCGGTCGCCGAGCAGTTCCAGCACGGCCAGGCCGACGGTGAACAGGTCGGGCCAGGCGTCCTCCTGCCCGAACGCGCCGCGCAGGGCCCGCTGCAGCCGGGGCGTCAGCGCCCGCACGTTGCCGAGCAGGGGGCCGAGGAGCTGGTGCAGGCCGGCGAACGGCAGCGCCTTCTCGGCCTCGGCGCCGTTGGCGGTCAGCACCACCATCCCGGACTCGGCGGCGATCCGGCGGGCGGCGGTGAGCAGCATCGTCTTGCCGATGCCGGCGTGGCCGCGGACCACCACGGCGGCGCCGTGCCCGGCCCGGGTGCGGACCAGCAGCCGTGCGACGGTGGCCAGCTCGGCGTCGCGGCCGTGCATCAGCCGCTGTGGGGCGTCCAGCTCGATCACACTCTCACCCTAGGTAACGTGGGAGCGTTCTCGGTGTCCGTGATCTCGTAGTCGTCACTGTGGACCTCGTAGTCGTCGCACCGCGTCACGTAGTCTGCTGCCGTGCTGCTGGGACGTGACACCGAACAGGCCGCCCTCGATACCGTGCTCGCGCAGGTCCGGGCCGGGATGAGCCAGGTCGTGGTGCTGCGCGGGGAGGCCGGGATCGGCAAGACCGCGCTGCTCGACGCGATCGCCGCCGCCGGGGCCGATCTGCGCGTGCTGCGGGTGGCCGGGGTGGAGGCCGAGGCCGAGTTCCCGTTCGCCGCGCTGCATCGGCTGCTCATCGCGTACGTCCAAGATCTTGAAGGTCTTCCGGTCACGCAGCGCGAAGCGCTGTCGGTGGCCTTCGGCCTGGCCGACGGCCCGGCCCCGGACCGCTTCCTGGTCAGTCTGGCCGTGTTGTCGCTGCTGGCCGGGGTGGCCGCGCGCGGACCGGTGCTGTGCTGCGTGGACGACACGCAGTGGCTGGACCGGGAGTCGCTCAACGTGCTCGGTTTCGTGGCCCGCCGGGTGCACGCCGAGGGCATCGGATTGTTCCTCACCGTGCGCACCGGCACCGAGGACGTGGCCGTCCTGGAGGGACTGCCCGTGCTCACCGTCGAGGGCCTGGCCCAGGCCGACGCGCTGGAACTGCTGCGGTCGGTGGTGCACGGCGTGCTCGACCCGGCCGTGGCCGCCCGCATCGTGACCGCGACCCGCGGCAACCCGCTGGCCATCACCGACCTGTCGGCCTCGCTGACCGGCAACCAGCTGGCCGGGGCGCTGCTGCTGCCCGAGCCGCTGCCGGTCGGCACCCGCCTGGAGGCGCACTACCTGGAGCAGGTGCGCCGGTTCGCGCAGGCGACCCAGCGCTGGCTGCTCGTCGCGGCCACCGAACCGCAGGGCGATCTGGGGTATGTCACGGCGGCCGCGGCGGAGCTGGGTGTCCGCCCGGAGGCGGCCGACGAGGCCGAACGGGCCCGCCTGGTCACCCTGGACACCGCGATCCGGTTCCGGCATCCGCTGGTGCGGTCGGCCGTCTACGGCGGCGCGACCAGTTCCGAGCGGCGGCGCGCCCACCAGGCGCTGGCCGGCGCGACCTCGCGGGCCGTCGACGCCGACCGGCGGGCCTGGCATCGGGCCTCGGCGGCGCTGCAACCGGACGAGACGGTCGCCGCCGACCTGGTCCTGGCGGCCGGCCGGGCCGCCAGCCGCGGTGGGTACGCGGCCCGGGCCACGTTCCTGACCCGGGCAGCCGAACTCACCCCGGACGAGCGGGCCCGCGCCGGCCGGCTGCTCGAAGCGGCTGACGCCGCGTTCACCTCGGGCGCGCCCACCCAGGCGCACGCGCTGCTCGACGCGACCGACCCGCAGCTGCTGGACGCCACCGAGCAGGGCAACCGGCTGATGCTGCGGGCCCGCACGATCGTGGCGCTCGGCGCCGAACGGGCGATGGCCCAGGTACCGGCGGTCTGCGTGGCCGCCTACGAGGCGTTCCGCGACGTCGACCCGGTCCGGGCCCGGGGTGCGCTGCTGCGCGCCTACGACGGCATCGTCACCTCCGAGTATCTGACCGAGGGCATCAACCTGCGGCAGCTCGCCGAGACCGCGGCCGCCCGGCCGGGACCCCGCGACACCCCGGGTGACCTGCTGCTCGACGCCATGGGCACGACCACCCGGGACGGGATCACCGCCGGGGCGCCGCTGCTGCTGGCGGCGACGGCCGCGTTCGCCACCGGGGAGCTGTCCGACGAGGAACTGCTCAACCACTTCGTCACCGGGGTCACCGCGGCCTCCCGGGTCTGGGCCGACCGGGACCGGGAGGCCATCCTGCACCGGGCCACCCAGGTCGCCCGCCGGACCGGCGCCCTGCACGTGCTGGAGGTCGCGCTCTTCTCCGACGCCCTGCACCAGACCCTGATGGGCCGCCTCGACACCGCCGACGAGCTGCTGCTGGAGGTGCACTCGCTGCGCAGCGCGGCCGGCAGCACGGCGCACATGTGGGAGGTCTACCGCAGCCCGGAGCAGGTCGCCTGGCGGGCGCCGGACGACGCCCGGGAACGCATCGAGCAGGCCCGGCAGGCCGGCTATTGGCTGGGCATGGGGGCCAGCGTGTGCCTGACCGGCCTCGGCCTGATCGTGCTGGAACTCGGGCTGGGCAACTTCGCCGCGGCGGTCACGGCGGCGCGGGAGATCCTGGACGGCGACTACGCGTCGTCGTACTCGCGGGTGCTGCCCGACCTGGTCGAGGCCGCCTTCTACGCCGAGGACCCGGAGACCGCCGCGTGGGCCCTGGAACTGCTCACCGAG
This sequence comes from Actinoplanes sp. HUAS TT8, assembly GCF_051380535.1. Classification (NCBI taxonomy): domain Bacteria; kingdom Bacillati; phylum Actinomycetota; class Actinomycetes; order Micromonosporales; family Micromonosporaceae; genus Actinoplanes; species Actinoplanes sp. HUAS TT8. Next base: position 2,724,366 of record NZ_CP195646.1, read on the forward strand.
CGGGCCACGGCCAGCGGCACACCGTGGGCGCTGGGGCTGCTCGCCCGTTCCCGGGCGGTGCTGGCCGGCCCGGGAGAGGCCGAGAAGCTGTTCGCCTCGGCGATCGAGCAGCTCGGCGCAACCGCCTCGGTCAGCGACCTGGCCCGGGCCCACCTGCTGCACGGCGAATGGTTGCGCCGGCAGCGCCGCCGCAAGGACGCAAGAGATTCCTTGCGTACGGCCTTGACCATGTTCGAGGACATGGGCGCGCCGGCCTTCGCCGACCGGGCCCGGCAGGAACTGCACGGCACCGGCGAGACCGCCCGGCGGCGCGAGGCCGGCACCGCCGGTGAGCTGACCACCCAGGAAGCGGCGATCGCGGCGCTGGCCCGGGACGGCCTGACCAACCCGGAGATCGCCGAGCGCCTGTTCGTCAGCGCCAGCACCGTCGACTACCACCTGCGCAAGGTCTTCCGCAAGCTCGGGGTCGAGTCGCGCCGGCAGCTGGGCCGCGTCCTGTAGGTGCGGTCACGCGGCCGTCTCCGGCCGGAAACATCTGTCAATCGGTTGTCGTGAGTACGTCCACCGTGGGCGGGTTGCCTGTGGCCCATGCGGGGGCCGCTGACGTACCTGGCGACATCGGCCGTCGCCGTGCTGCTGGGCCTGCTGACCGGGCCGCACGGCTCCGCGCTGGTCGCGGTGTTCGGCTGGCTGCTGCTGGCGGCCGGGGTGGAGGTGGCCGCGGGCCGGCCGCCGCGGCTCAACGTGCTGCCGCTCGCCCTGGTCGCCGCCGTCGTGGTGGCCGTGGGCGGCCCGGGCGCGCCGACCGCGCTGCTCGGCGTGGCCGGCGTCGTCTACGGCACGGCCACGATCGTCGCGATCCTGCGGCCGGGGCTACGCCGGGTCCTCCGAGCCGTGCGGGTCGGCCGTGGTGTACGGCAGGGCGGCCAGGGTGAGCACGTGCTGGGCGACGCTGCCGGCCGGCGCGTAGAGACGCAGGCCCGGTGACCGGTACAGGACGGCGACGGCGGCGCTGGCCAGGTGGGTCACGCCGGTCAGGTCGACGATCAGCTCCTGGGTGCCGCCCAGGGTGAGCCGGCCCAGCTCGGCCGAGAGCCGCTCGGTGTTGATCGCGTCGAGCGGCCCGTGGATGGCCAGGCGGCTGCTCGGCGCGGCCGGCCGATCCAGGAAGACGGTGGGCTCGGCCGGCGTGACCGGCCGGTACTCGGCGCCGCTGCTGATCTCGTCGGTGGTCAGCAGCGCGGCCGGGGTGGAGAGCCGGCGCCGGATGGTGACCGTCGTGCCCGGCCCGTCGTGGTCGACGCGCAGCTCGTCGGCGAGCCCGGCCGCCATCGCCAGGCCCAGCCCGTGATCGCGGCGGAAGTCCTGGTCGCCGGGCCGGTCCCGGGGATGCCAGTGGCCGTCGTCGCCGACCGCGACCCGGACGATGCCGCCGGTGTCCAGGTCGGCGGCGACGGTGAGCCGGCCGCCGCCGGTGTCCGGGTGGCTGTGCTCGGCCGCGTTGGTGACCAGCTCGACCACGGCATGTGACAGCGCGGCCAGGTCGGACTCGCCGGCGCCCAGGTCGAGCAGCCAGCGGACCAGCGCGTCGCGGGCCGGGCGGATCGCGGTGGCCCCGGCCGGCGCCGACAACCGCAGCGGCGGCGCCGGGGTGCGCCGGGCCGCGGCCAGCAGCGTGATGTCGTCGCTGTGCCCGGTCTGGCGCACCAGCAGTTCGATGCCGTGCAGGCAGACCCGGCCGGCCGGGGCGAGCTCGGAGTCGTCGAGCCCGCGCCCGGCGACCGCGTCGACCGCCACCCGGGCCAGCTCGACGGTCGCGGTGGCCGGGGTGCGGCCGGGCCGCTCGATGATGCCGTCGCTGTACAGCAGCAGCACCTCGCCCGGGTCGAGCCGGGCCGTGGCCAGGGTGAACGCGGCGCCGGTGCCGAGCGCGCCGACCGTGCCGCCGGCCAGGTAGCGCGACTCGCGCGGCCCGGCGATCAGCGGCGGCGGGTGCCCGGCCGAACAGTAGGTGATCGCCCCGTCGGCCGGGTCGAGCACCACGACGCAGACCGTGGTGGCCCGGGCGCCGGGCACCCGGCGGGCCACCCGGTCGGCGGCGGCGATCGCCACCAGCGGGTCGCCGGTCTCGTCGAGCCGGTCGTGCAGCACCGCGCGGATCTGGCCCATGGCGGCCGAGGCGGCGACCCCGTGCCCGACCACGTCGCCCACGGCCAGCGCAACCCGGCCGTCGGGCAGCGGCACGGCGTCGAACCAGTCGCCGCCGGCCGCGTCACCGGCGTCGGCCAGCAGGTAGCTGCCGGCGATCTGCACGGCCGGCAGCACCGGCAGCCCGTCCGGCAGCAACTGCCGCTGCAGCGTGTTGATCACCTCGCGGGCGTCCTGGTAGAGCCGGACCGCCTCGGCGGTGGCGAGCCGGGCGCGGCGCTGTTCGAGGACGCGTTCGGTGGCGTCGAGACCGAAATAGTTCAGGCCGATGACGGTGCCGTCGGCCGCGAATCGGGGGGACATGGTGAAGTCGACGTACAGCTCGACGAGCTGGCCGGAGCCGGAGTCACGCTCGATGTGGGCGCGCCAGCCCTGCCCGACCTGGGGGACGCCGGTGCGGTAGACGCGGTCGGCCATCTCGTACAGCTGCTGGCCGGCCAGCTCGGGGAAGACCTCGGCCAGCGGGGTGCCGAGGAAGTCGGAGCGGCCCAGGGTCGCGCGGTAGGCGGCGTTCGCGGCGATCACCCGATGATCCGGCCCGGCCAGGCCGCAGAGGATCACCGGGGCGGCGTCGAAGACCTCCCGGACGGCGTCGGCCTCGCCCACGTCCTTGTCGAGACTGCTCATCGTTCCTCTCCGTGTTTCGTCCCTTACATGATGAATTGTAGAGATTGTCAAATGCGGATGCCGCGCCGACGGGGCGGTACGATGCGGTTCTGGTCGCTCCGAGAACCGGGAGTCCGCTGTGGCCGAGGCTGATGTTCAGAATTCGCTGGCCCAGGTGAGCAAGGCGGCCGAGCTGTACGGCGTGACCGACCAGGACGTCGAGCGCTGGCGCGCCGGCATCGAGGAGCGCCCGGCCTGGGCGCAGCGCGCCCACGTCTCCGGCATGCTGGCCCAGCGCCTGGTCATGACCGCCCTGGAGCACCGCGGCGAGTGCGAGCGGGAGGACTGCCGCACCTGCGCCGGCCTGCGCGAGATGCTGGTGATCGCCCTGGCCGGGGTGCGCACGGTGGTCGACGACCGGCTCAACGAGCTCTACCGCCGTCCGGCCCGCTGGCCCTGGCGTCGCCGCAGCTTGTAATAGATAGGTTTCCGGCCTTGCGGGCTCCGTGATCTAGGTATTTACTTTCCTCGCTCTCCGCGATCTCACGCGGATCATCGTCATGCCACAGTCCACAGTGGATCTGCGGCGTCCGTACCTCTCGTCGGGGAAGAGGTGTCACCGCGCGGTGTCCATCGACAAGTTCGGTTACCAGCAGCAGCTCAGACGCGAACTGCGCATTCGCGACCTGATCGCGTACGGCCTGGTCTTCATGGTCGTGATCGCCCCGTTCGGCATCTTCGGCAGCGTCTTCCAGGCCAGCGGCGGCATGATCGCCCTGGCCTACGTGGTCGGCGCCGGTGCGATGATCCTGACGGCGTCCTCGTACGGCGTGATGGTCGAGAAATATCCGGTCGCCGGCTCGGTCTACGGCTACGCCGGCCGCGCGATCCACCCCGCGGTCGGCTTCCTGACCGGCTGGGCCATCCTGCTCGACTACGTGTGCATCCCGCTGCTGCTGTCGCTGGTCGCCGGCGCCGCGATGAACTCGATCGTAACCGGCGTGCCGGTGTGGGCCTGGGTCATCATCTTCATCCTGGTCAACACCGTGACCAACGTGCTCGGCATCAAGACCACCAAGCTGCTCAACTGGGTCTTCCTGGCGGCCGAGCTGGTCATCCTGGTCATTTTCCTGGCGTACGGCCTGAAGGCGCTGGCCGACGGCAAGGGGCAGGGCTTCAGCTTCGACCCGTTCTACAACGGCACCAGCTTCACCTGGTCGCTGATCCTGGGCGGCGTGTCGATCGGCATGCTCTCCTACCTCGGCTTCGACGCGCTGGGGCTGCTCGCCGAGGACGCGGCCGACGGCGCCCGCACGGTCAGCCGGGCCATGTACCTGTCCCTGCTCGTGGTCGGGCTGCTGTTCGTCGCCCAGACCTGGGTGGCCGCGCTGCTCGTGCCCGACCCGGCCGGCCTGATCGCCAACGGCGACGCGGCCGGCACGGCGTTCTACGACGCGGCCGAGGTCGCCGGCGGCCACTGGCTGGGCACCCTGACCGCCCTCGCGACCGCCCTGGCCTGGGGTATCGCCAACAACATGGTCGCCCAGGTCGCCACCAGCCGCCTGCTGATGGCCATGTCCCGCGACGGTCAGCTGCCCAAGTTCCTGTCCCGGGTGTCGCTGACCCGTTCGGTGCCGACCAACGCGATCCTCACCACCGCGGCCGTCTCCCTGGTCATCGGCCTGTGGATGGCTTCGCGCGACGACGGCATCGCGCTGATGGCCGCACTGGTCAACTTCGGCGCGCTCATCGCGTTCGTGGTCCTGCACATCTGCGTCATCTGGGAATGGGCCCGGACCGGTCGGCAGAGCGGGGTGCTGCGTAACGTGGTCATCCCGGTCGTCGGCGCGCTGGTGCTGGTCGCGGTCATCGTGAACGGCAGCTACCTGGCGCAGACGGTCGGCCTGATCTGGCTCGGCGTCGGCGCGGTCGTCCTGATCGTGCTGCTCGCCACCGGCCGCAAGCCGAGCCTGCCCGAGGTGCCCGGCGACGACGACGCGGCCACGACCCCCAAGGCGGTGGAGAATGTCTGACCCGATCCACATCCCGGCCGACCCCGGTCAGTACGGGTACACGTTCGGCGGGCGGGAGGCGATCGCGGCGGTCAAACCGGGCGCACCGATCACCCTGCGCACGCTCGACTGCTTCGGCGGCAAGGTGCGCACCGTCGACGACCTGCCCAGCCAGGTCTGCGAATTCCCGTACCTGAACCCGGTCACCGGCCCGCTGCACGTCGAAGGCGCCGAACCGGGTGACACCCTGGCCGTGCACATCGTGGCGCTGACCCCGGCGTCGGCGTTCGGCATCTCCTCGACGTTTCCGCACTTCGGCGCGCTCACGTCGACCGGCTACACCCGTACGCTGCAGGAACCGCTCGAAGAGCGGGTGTGGCTCTACGACATCGACCTGGCCGCGCAGACCGTGCGCTACCAGGCCCGGCGCAGCGACTTCACCGTCGACCTGCCGCTGGCCCCGATGCTCGGCACCGTCGGCGTCGCGCCGGCCGCCAACGAGGTCCGCCAGACCATCGTCCCGGACGTGCACGGTGGCAACCTGGACACCCCGCTGCTCGGCCCCGGCGCCACCCTCTACCTCGGCGTCAACGTGCCCGGCGCGCTGCTCGCGCTCGGTGACGGGCACGCCCGGCAGGGCGACGGCGAGGTGTGCGGCGTAGCCGTCGAGGTCGCCATGGACGTCACCCTGGTCGTCGACGTGATCAAGGGCGTGCCGACCGGCACCCCGCGGCTGGAGACCGACGACCAGCTCGTCTCGCTCGGCGCCGCGCGGCCCCTGGAGGACGCGTTCCGGATCAGCCAGGACGACCTCGTCCGGCACGTGGCCTCGCTGACCGGGCTCGACCTGCTCGACGCGTACCAGCTGGTCTCCCAGACGACCAGCGCCCGGGCCGGCAACGTCGTCGACCCGCAGTACGTGATGAGCGCCGGCATCGACAAGAAGTACCTCCCCGGCACGGTCGCCTACGGCGGCGTGCACGAACGGCTACGGAACGGCTGATCCTTTGCGACGCCCCGGACTCGATCCGACCCTCGTACGTGAGCAATTCTTTGTTCTTGCTCACGACGAGACCCGGCACATGCGGCCCCGCCTGCACGTGCCCGCCCTGGCCGCCGGCCTGGCCGGCGCGACGGTGATGGATCTGCTCATCACCCAGCGGGTCAGCATCGAGTCCGGGAGCGTCGTGCCGGACTGGCATCAACGCGAACCGACCGGCGACCCGGTCACCGACGACGTCCTCGCCGCGATCATGGAGAAGGCCCCCGGCCCGGCGCTGCCCGCGCTCATCCGCGCCGCGGCCCCCGGACTGTACGAACGCACCACCGCCGCCCTGGTCCACCGAGGCCTGATCGTCGAGGAACCGGCGCGGCGGTGGCGCAAGAAGGAGTACACGATCGCCGACGAAGGCGTGGCCGTCCGGGTCCGCGCCAAGGTCGGCTACCGCATGGACGGCCGCGACGGCCCGTCACCGGACGCCGACTGCCTCTGCGGGCTGGTCTCCGCGCTCGGCCTGCACGGCGCGCTGCTGCGCGGCACCCGGGCCGAGGTCGAACCGCTGCTGCAGCAGGTCATCGAGGAGTTGCCGGAACGCGCCCGCCCGTCCCGGCACCCGGTCGGGCAGGCGCCGGCCGTCGCCGCGGCCGTCCTCGCCGTGGTCCAGGACATGGCGACCTCGGCGATGTAGCTTCAGCGGTGCTCGCCGGCCTTCAACATCTCCAGGGTCTTGGCGACACGGTCGGTGCGGGTCGCCTCGCGCTTGGCCTCGGTGATCCAGCGGGCGAACTCCTTGCGATGCGAATACGCCAACTTCTCGTACGCAGCCCTGGCCTGCGCGTCCCCGGCCAGCGCCGCGTCCAGCTCCGGCGGCGTCTCCACGGTGCGCTCGCCGGCCTCGGCCGCGATCGTCACCTCGTACGCCGAACCGATCTCGACCTTGGCCTTGGCCCGCACCGCCTTGGCCAGGCCGATCATGTTCTCGCCGCCCATCCGGGCCAGGCGCAGCGCCAGCGTCACGTCGTTCACGGTCACCTGCACCGGGAACGCCTTCTTCCCGTCGCCGACCGCGGCGACCTGCTCGTCGGTGAGCAGGAACGCCCCCGCCGGCCCGCGCGACTCCAGCGTCAAAGTCAGATTCAGGATCTCAGCCACGGTGACACGGTAATCAGTCCCGGTCCCGATCGGTCGAAAAAGTCTTGGCCAGGACGGCGGCGAGTCCCACACCGACCACCGCGATGCCGACCTGCACACCCACCACGGCCCAGTCGAAGGTCCGCCCGGTGACCGTGAAGAAATGGCTGCTGTGCAGGTCGTACCGGGACGACACCCACGTACCGGCGACCGCCGCGCCCATGCCGACCAGCACGGTCGCGATCAGCCCGATGTTCTGCCGGCCCGGCAGCACGATCCGGGCCACCACCCCGATGATCGCACCGAAGATGATCGCCGCGATCAGATCCTGAGCATCCACTCGTGTACCTCCCCATCAACATTCCGACCATGCCCATGGTGAGGCCCGCGTCAAACCCGATCATGAACCGATCTCGAAGAGGGTGTGTACACCTATGCGGAGCATCGATTCGGCTTGATCGGCTCGGGTTCGTCGGCCCGGGCTCGCCGACCTGGCTTCATCGACCTGGCTTCATCGACCTGGGGGAGTGGACATGACCGATCAGCTGGACGTCGACCTGGCCCTGCTGGACACCATCGCCGACCGCCTGCGCCGCGCCGGCGCCCTGCTAACCGCCACCGGCAGTCCGGCCACACCGGACGCGGACGAGGCCACTGCGATGGTCGCCGAACTGCTCACCCGCGTCTCCACCAACGTCACCAACCTCGCCGGCGGTCTGCGTTCCGCCTCCGGCCGGGTCGCCGTCGCGAGTCACACTTCCGAGCACGCCCTGCCGATCCGCCAGTTGCCGTGAGGCCGGCAGTTGCGGGGTTGGCCGGGCGGCCCCGATTCGGGTTCGGGGCCACCCGGCCGGGATCAGTAGACGTAGGGCCAGGCCGACGAGTCCCACCCGATCAGGTTGATGCCGAGCTTCGCCGCCCCGGACGACGTGTAGTAGTGGTAGACCAGCACATCGGCGTCGCTGTCGGTGAACACCGCCGGATGCCCGGGCCCGTAGATGCTCCCGTGCGTGGCCAGGATCTCCGTCCCGCCCCCGGCCGTGGTCAGCGTCCCGGCCCGGTCCTTGTAGGGCCCGGTGATCGACGTCGACCGGGCCACCATCACCCGGTACGTGCTGGACGCCCCCTGGCAGCAGAAGTCGAACGACATGAACAGGTAGTAGTAGCCGCCGTGGGAGAACACGAACGGCGCCTCGACCGATTTACTGTTCACGAACCGTTCGGCGATGTTGTACATCGTGCTGTCGGCCCGCTTACCGGTCGACGGATTGATCTTCACCATTTTCAGTCCGGACCAGAATGATCCGAAGGTGAGCCACCATTCGCCGGACGCGGTGACGGTCAGGTTCGGGTCGATCGCATTCCAGTTGCTGCTGGTCGTCGATTCGATCACCAGTCCGGAGTTGGTCCAGCTCCCGGCCGCGCCGGTGGTCGACTGGGCCAGGAAGATCGCGGATTTGCTGGAGCCGAACGTCGAGGCCGCGTAATACATCAAGTACTTGCCACCACGGTACGAGATGTCCGGCGCCCACAGGTTGGCGCTGCCGCCGGTGTACGCGTTCGCCCAGGACGTGCCGCTGGGGAATGCTTTCCCGGCGTCGGCGAACGCCGTCCGGTCCGACGAGGTCTTCAGCGTGATGCCGTCGCCGGTGGTGGCCAGGAGATAGCCGCCACCGGGCTTCTTGACGATGGACGGGTCGTGCGCGCCGGTCGAGCCGGTGACGACGCCCGGGTTGGGGTAGGTGGCGGCTTCGGCGGCCCGCAGGCCGACCGCGCCGGCGGTCACGGCGAGCAGGCCGGTGACGCCGGCCAGGAGCAGTTTGCGGAAGCGAGACGACATGGGGGATTCGCCTTCCGGGAGGGTGCGGTCGCCCGATCGGGGAACCGGGCGACCGCCGGGGGATAGTCATCGACGTCGATTCGATTACCGTCATGTTAACGATCACATCAGTCAAGTCAACCCACTCTTTGCAACGCTGCAAAAACATTTCCCGTACGCCCTGCTCCGCGCGTTGATCCACACCACGATCACCCGGGATCGCGCCGTGCTCGACCGGGAGGAAGTCGTCACGGCGCCCCGTCGACACCTTCCCGGCCCGCCACCAGCACGAATTCACCGCTGCGGGTCTGCCACTGGCCGAGCGGCCCGTACCCGGCCGACGCCCGCATGGCGATCAACTCGTCGGCCGACCGATGCTGATAGCGCCACAGCTGGACGGTCCGCCCGGCCGGCAGCGGGACCCGATTCGCGACCAGCACCGGACCGGTCAGGTGAATCCGGAGGAACCGTTCCCGCGTCACCGCGTCGAAGCCGATCTCCGGCTCATAGCGGTCGCGCGGAACGCCGAGCCGATCGAGCAGCCGGCGTGACTTGTCCGGGATGTCCTCGCCGTTCCCGCCGACGCTGAACCGCCCGACCGGGCGATCGGCGGCATCGGTGCGGCCCGTGTAGACGATGACCTCCGCGGCCGGGCGAAGGTGCCGCAGAACCGCGGCCGGGTCGGCGAAGTTCAGCAGTGTGCCACCGAGCAGGAGCACCATCGTGGCGGTTCCGCGCAGGTCGTCGAGGGGGCTGCCGGTGAAGTCCCGGCAGTGGAATTCGAGCCGCGGGTCCGGTCCGAGCCGGGCGCGCAGATGCGACCGGGCGATCTCGATCATGTCGGGGCTGACGTCCACCCCGACGTACCGCTCCAGGCGCCCCGCATCCAGCAGCCGCTGCAGCAGGCCGAGGATCGGGCTGCCGTTGCCCGGCCCGAGGTCGACGACCCGGATCGGCCCGGGCAGCGCGGCGACCAGGTCCTCGTGGGCGTCCCGAAGCAGTTCGTGCGTGGCGTGCAGGGCGTTGGGCTCCGGGTCATGCTGCTGCCAGGTCGCGAGCCGGTCCCAGGCCGCCGCGCCGTCACCGCGGTACGAGAACCGGCTGTCGATCTCACCCGTGGCCGCCAGGTGCGCGGCAAGCTCGTCCAACTCCTCCGGTGTAAATGTCATGTCGAGCATTGTCGATCGCTAGGACGACGATCCGGTGCGGCGGAGCACCCGGAGCAGGTATTCCTTGCGATCGAGGGGATCCGGGCCGGTCCGCTCCCGGGTCGGTGCCGGGCCCTGCGCCGGCGCATGATGATCAAAGACGCTTTCCAGTACGCCCTCGCCGCGCGTCAGCGCGGGCAGCCGTCGCTGCAGCTCGTGGACCCGGGCCGCCGGGATCTCGCCCGAGATCACGGTCGTCGACGTCGCCAGGGGCACCGCCCGCAGCCGCGCGAGCAGCGGCAGCACCGCGGGCACGGTGTCCGGCGGCACCTCGGCCCGGAACGCGTGGATCGGCTCCAGCACGACCGTTCCCGCTCGGCGGACCGCCTCCAGCAGCACCAGCGGCGTCAGGTTACGGAAATCCCCGGCGGTGCTCGACATGCTCTTGTCGAAGATCGCGTGCGAATGCGACTGCCGCGCCGAATACCCCGAGTGCGTCATCACCACCGCGCAATCCGGCACCGGCCAGCCCCGCAACCCCTGGCGCAGGGTCTCGTGCACGGTCTGCTCCACCGCGGTGAAGAACGCCGGCGGCATCGACCCCGGCTCCACCTCCAGACCGAAACTGACCCCCGCCCCGACCGGCCCCGGCGCGACCCGCAGGCCGATCGTGGCCAGGAACGGGTTCGGCTCGACCTTGTTGAACTCGACCGCCTCACCGACCCCGAGCAACCGCTCGACGTGCAGAGTCGTGGTCTCCCGGAACGTCACGGCCAGCCCGTACTGCTCGGCCAGGGTCGACCCGATCACCTCCTTCTGCACCTCGCCGTAGAGCGACACGTACACTTCCTGCCGCTCGTCGTCCTGACGCAGATTGATCAGCGGATCCTGCTCGGCCAGCTCGGACAGGGCGGCGTGCAGGGCGCCGCGCTCGGCCGGTCGGGACGCGACGACCGCCGTCTCCAGGCTGGGCGGGGCAAAGGATGATTCGTTCGCGCCTATCTCCCGTACGCCGAAATCGTCCCCGATCCGAGCGGAGCTCAGCCCGCGAATCCGGCCGATCCGCCCCGCCGTGATCGCGCCGCAGGCGCGGGCGGCGCCGTCCGCGAACATGTCGATTCCGGTCACCCGGTCCGCGCCCAGGGTGTCCCGCACCCGCAGGGTTCCGCGGAACATCCGCACGTAGGCCAGCCGTTCCCCGGCCCCGCCGCGCTCCACCTTGAAGACCCTCCCGGCCGGCGGACCGTCCTCCCGGATCGTCGCCGCCGGCAGCAGCCGGGTGATCCCGTCCACGAGATCGTCGATGCCGGCGCCGGTGATCGCCGACCCGAAGTAGACCGGATGCACCTTTCCGCGCACCCGGATCCGCGGCATCGGCCGGCCCTCCACGAACGCGGAAAGCACCTGGTCATCGTGGTCAGCGAGCCGCACCATGTCCACGTCGGCGCCGACCTTCGCGTCGCGGGTGCCGATCCCGTCGACCCGGCTCATCGGGATGATCGCCGGACTGATCCGCCCCGCGATCTCGTCCAGAACCCCGTCGAACCGTGCGCCGCCACGGTCCACCTTGTTCACGAAGATCAGCGTCGGAATGCCCAGCCGGTGCAGCGTCCGGGCGATCACCCGGGTCTGCGCCTGCACGCCCTCGACCGCCGAAACCACCAGAACGGCACCGTCAAGAACGGACAGCGCCCGCTCCACCTCGGCGATGAAATCCGGGTGCCCGGGCGTGTCGATCAGATTGACGGTACGGCCGTGCACGCGGAACGAGACGACCGCGGATTTGATGGTGATCCCGCGTCGCCGTTCCAATTCCAGGGTGTCGGTCTGCGTGGAACCGTCGTCCACGCGCCCGATCTCGTCGATGACACCGGCGGTGAAGAGAAGCCGCTCGGTGAGACTGGTCTTACCGGCGTCGACGTGCGCCAGAATGCCGAGGTTGAGGATGCTCAAGCGTGATGTCCTTAAGGATGGGAACGATTCCTTCCGTGGGTGACATGCACGCAGCTCGCATCGCTCGGTTCGCCTTCCGGTCGGGGCACTGACCTTCCCACCCCATCAGCCGGCCCCGTACCCGGGCAACCGATTAACCCGTCTGCGGCGTCCGCTCCCTGGCCACCAGCCGCTGCTGGTCACGATGCCTGCCGCCGCTCGCGCTCCGCTTCTGGTCGCGGCTTGCTTGCCAGGCACCCTCCGCTGCTGGTCACGGTTCCTGCCGCCGCTCGCGCTCCGCTGCTGGTCGCGGTTTGCTTGCCAGGCACCCTCCGCTGCTGGTCACGGTTCCTGCCGCCGCTCGCGCTCCGCTTCTGGTCGCGGTTTGCTTGCCAGGCACCCTCCGCTGCTGGTCACGGTTCCTGCCGCCGCTCGCGCTCCGCTTCTGGTTGCGGTTTGCTTGCCAGGCACCCTCCGCTGCTGGTCACGGTTCCTGCCGCCGCTCGCGCTCCGCTGCTGGTCGCGGTTCCTGCCGCCGCTCGCGCTCCGCTTCTGGTTGCGGTTTGCTTGCCAGGCACCCTCCGCTGCTGGTCACGGTTCCTGCCGCCGCTCGCGCTCCGCTGCTGGTCGCGGTTTGCTTGCCAGGCACCCTCCGCTGCTGGTCACGGTTCCTGCCGCCGCTCGCGCTCCGCTGCTGGTCGCGGTTTGCTTGCCAGGCACCCTCCGCTGCTGGTCACTGTCCCTGCCGCCGCTCGCGCTCCGCTTCTGGTCGCGGCGGCTTCGGAGGTACGTCGTTGGTCCCGGCCCGCCGACGGCCCAGCCCTGGCCGGCTCTCCGGAGGAACCGAGCTGAAGCAGCCCTCAGCACCAGCCAAGCCCGCTCAGCTGGTGGTGAGGGCTGCATCGAGGCCCGAAAACAACCGTGAGCACCAGCTAAGCCCGTCCAGCTGGTGCTCACGGCTGTGTTGGGGCCCGAAAACGACCGTGAGCGCCAGCTCAGCCCGTTCGGCTGGTGCTCAGGGCTGTGTTGGGGCCCGAAAACGACCGTGAGCGCCAGCTGAGCCTGCTCGGCTGGTGGTGAGGGCTGCGCGGAGGCCACGCACCAGCCGTGAGCACCAGCCGGGGCAGCGAACTCACGGTCTGTTTCCGGCCCACCGTGACCAACCGCCGACCGCGGCTGGCGGCAACCGCCGTGACCAGCGGCGGAGGGTGCCTGGCAAGCAAACCGCGACCAGAGGCGGAGCGCGACCGGCGGCGGCCACCGCTGACCAGCAGCGGCGCCCGCCAGACCCCTGAGCGATCCGTCAGGCCCCGCCCACCCGCAAAACCTCGCTCAGCCGGCGCCGCCGCCGAGCCGCCGCCTCCACCGAAACCACCACTACCACCATGACCAGGAACAACACCCCGACCACGGCGATCAGCACCCACGGCAGTACCAGCACCGGATCATCGGTCTGCCCGGTGAGCAGCCGCAACGACAACGGCCCCAGCGTGATCCGCGCGAACAACGCCCCCAGCAACGGCCCCGCCAACGCCGCCACCAGCGCAAGTGGCAACAGTTCAGCCCCCGCAACCCGCCGCGCTTCCCGCGTGCGCAGCCCAAGCGTCCGCAGCCGGCTCAACGTCTGCCACCGCTCCGGCGCCCCCGCCGCCGCCCCGAGCGCGAACCCGAGGAGCCCCAGCGCGACAAGTGTCCCCGCCGCCGCCCAGGCAAGCCGGATCAACCCGGTGACCAGCGGCGCGTCCCGACGCCCCCGCTCCACCTCGGTCCGCAGCGTCACCAGCCCGTCATTACCGTGGGCGGCCACCGCAGCGACGGCTCCTGGCCCGGTCGCCCAGATCGTGTCCGGTTCCACCGTGAACCCGGCCGCGGTCATCGCCGCCGCATCCACCAGCACCACGTCCTCGGCCCCGTCCACCGGCGGCGCCGTCCCGGCCGCCGTGAACGTGATCGGCCGATCCCCTTGGCGGGACAGACTCAGCTGGTCACCGGTGTGTACGAAGGCCGACCGGACCAGCGCGGGCACAACCCCACCCGAGGCCGCCGGCAACGTGGACGACTGGGGGAGCGGTGTGTCCGCGAGCAGTTCCCGATAGGTCGCGCTGTCCACGATGACGAGCCGGGCCGGCCGGGAGGTGTCCCCGACCACGATGGGCGCCTGATCCTGTACCTGGCCCGCCACCGCGTGCCGCACCCCGGACGCCGCCGCGATCTGTTTCACCAGCTCAGGGATCCGCACCCGGGTGTCCGAGGCCACCTCCAGCCGGGCGTCGGCCCCCACCGTCCGCCACGCCCCATCAGTCAGCCCCCGATCCGCGGTAGCGGTCACGGTGAGCGCGAAGCAGGCCAGCCCGGCCGCGCTGACCAGCGCGAGCACCGGCAGCGCGCGCGACGACACGACCGCGGCCCGAGCCGCCCCGAACACCGCGAGCGGCCGCGACGACCGCAGCGCCTGCCGCAACGTCACCCCGGTGACCAGTGGCAACAGCCGGAGCAGCACCACCGACCCGGTCAGCACCCCTAGCGCCGGCGCCGCGGCCGGCAGCAGCACGGTTCCGCCGGTCGACGGCAGCACCCCGTGCCGATCGAGCAGCGACCAGGCCACGGCCGCGGCGGCCAGGACGGCCGCTTCCAGGGTGAGCCGGCGCAGCGCGGCGGTTCGTTCACCGATCCGGCGGGCGCTGCGGTTGGCCGGGACCCGGCGGTCGCGCGTGGCCCGGTAGGCGGCCACGATCCCGAACGCCGGCCCGGCGAGCACCGCGGCGAGTCCGACCGGGAGCAGCCAGCCCCAGGCGACGCCCCCGGCGAACAGCACCGAGGCGAGGACGCCGAGACCGGCCGCGACCGCCGCGACCAGGACCGATTCGAGCAGCAGTTCGACGCCGAGCGCGGTCAGCGACGCCCCGCGCTGCCGGGCCATGGTCAGCGCCGGGGCGCGGCGGGCCACCAGCAGTTGGGCGGCCAGCAGCAGGATCAGGACGCCGACCACAGTCAGCGCGGTGAGCAGCACGGACGCCTGGGCGGTGGCCGCGTCGATCTGGTCCTTGACGTCGCGCAGCACGTAGTCGAGCTGGGTCGACCATTCGGCTTCGAGGGAGCGGTCGCCGGAGCTGGTGGTCGAGGACGCCTTGAGCGCGACCACGGCGGCGACCATCCGCTGGGCCGAGTCGAGGGTGAGCAGGTTCGGGTCGGGGCGGAAGCGGATCGTGCGGGGCATGTCGTCCTGGCCGAACGCGAGGCGGGCGTCGGGCAGCGAGTCGGCCGACAGCATCCCGCCGAACCGGGTGATCCCGGCGCCGTCCTTGCCGTAGATCGGGTCGAGCAGCCAGGGCGCCACCTGCCAGGCCGGGTCGGCGGCGTCGACCGGCCGGAAGACGCCGCTCACCCGTACATTCTTGGGGTTGCGCTCGTTGTCCTCGACCTGGACGCGATCGCCCGGCTTGACCCCCAGCTGGGCCGCGGTCTTCTCGGAGACGCCGACCTGGACCGCCCAGGGTGGCGCGTTGAACGGCACCTCCAGGTCAGGCTCTTCGGAGGTGGCTTTCGGGGCGTTGCCGGCGATCCAGGTGACCGCCGGTCCGCCGGGGCCGGCGACGTAGTCGAGCCGGAAGCTGCGCGGCGACATGCCGTTGACGATCTTCAGGTACGGGCTGTCGGCGAACTCGATCGGCGGCAGCAGCACCGAGCCGAGCGCCCCGAGCTGGCTGAGCGAGCGGTCGCGCAGGTCGTCGAGGGCGGCGGCCGAGCCCGGGGTGCGCAGCCGGCCGCCGTCGGGGCCGTCGTCCCACTCCCAGCGGGCCCGCACCTGCACGTCGCCGTCGTCGCCGGCCTGCCGGACGGCGTCCTGGACGGCCCGGTCGGCGGTGCTGCGCAACTCCACCGGCACGGCGCCGGCCAGGAGCGTCACCACGAGGACGACCAGGGCCGACAGGGTCAGCGGCCCGGCGTCGGCCCGGGCCCGCCCGAGGATGCTGGGCCAGTGCAGCGGGGATCGGATCATGACGCCACCCGGAGTTGGGCCGCGCCGGCGCGGCGGGCCTGAGCGGTCGCGACCGCGCCGACGGCGAGGGTGCATCCGGCGACGAGCAGGGCGATCAGCAGCAGTTCGGACGTCCAGGGCCAGGACGGCAGGACGGACGGGACCGGGGTCGCCCCGGTTTCGGAGCGGATCAGCAGCGGCGCCACGATCACCGTGGCCAGTCCGCCGACCAGCGTTCCGGCCAGCAGCAGTGGCAGCAGGATCGCGGCGTGCTGGCCGAGCAGCGTGGTCCGGATCTCGCGCCCGGTCATGCCGAGTCCGCGCAGCCGGGCCACCTCGACCGCCCGGTCCCGCAGGTCGTGGGTGACGTGCAGCAGCACCCCGGCCAGCAGGAGCAGGACGGCGGCCGGGACGAGCAGGCGCAGCACGGCCGGCAGCCCGGCGTTGAGCGGACCCGAGGTGAGCCGCTGGGTCTCACCGGCCCGGGTGGTGGCCGTGCCCAGGTGCAGCGCGGCCAGGTCGGTGTGAGCGGGGGTGCCGGCCCACCAGGCGTCGGCCGGGTAGGCCAGGTCGCCGTGCAGGGTCAGGACCCGTGACAGCGCGTCGATGTCGGCCAGGACGGCGGCGGCGCCCGGTGCGCCGGGCACGGCCGGCACGATGCCGGCAATTTTGATGGGTACGACGCTGGTCCCGACCGTCACATCGAGGGCCGACCCGGTGGTGACGCTGAGTCCGTCGGCCAGCCGCTGCGAGACGACCACGGGCACCGCCTCGGGCGCGTGGAACGCGGTGGTGACCACGGTCAGATCGGCGATCGAGGCGCCGTTGAGCACCGCGGTCCCGGTCACCCGGAGCCCGTTGCCGGCCGCGGACGTCTTCGGGCCGATCAGGTTGGTGGACTTCGGCTGGGCCGCCACCGTGCTCCAGCCGCCGACGTCACCGGCCGGGCCGGGCAGCCCGAGGGTCACGGTGAAGTCGCTCTGCACGACGTCGCTGAGCCAGCTGAAGTCGTAGTCGATCGGCAGCGCGACCGCGACCAGGCGCATCCCGTCGGCCGGGGCGCAGCCGGGCACCGGGTGGCGTTTGCCGTCCAGCGGGACGGCCGAGCCGGCGCAGACGGTCCGCAGTCCGGCCGAGTCCTGCATGAGCAGCTGCGGGGCGACCCGGATCGGGATCGGCCCGGTCGCCGTCCCGGTCACGGTGAGTGTCGTGCCGGCCGGGACGGCGACGCCGCCGGCCGGGTCGGCCGGGGCCAGCCCGCGGGTTGCCGTCGCCCAGTCGTGGCCGGCCGGCAGCCGGCCGCGCAGCAGCTCACCGGCGTGCACGGTGTCGATCGCGACGAGCCGTGGCGTGTCGTTGGCGCCGCCGAGCCACTGCCCGATGGCGACGCCGCGGTCGGTGGCCGGGCTGACCACCCGCGCGCCGGTGGCCTGGGCGATCGCGGCGCCCTGCCCGGCGACCGGCGGTGTGCTCAGGGTGAGCGCCAGGTCGGTGCCGACGGCCAGGTCGGCCTGGTCGTGCTGGCTGCGGTCCCAGGTCGAGGCCAGCGCGACCCCGAACGTGCCGGTGGCCGCGGCCAGGCAGATCAGCAGTCCGGCGGCGGCCGCCTGCGGGCGGCGGGCCGCCTCGAACGCGGCCAGCGGCAGGGGCAGGCTGTCCGAGCGGGCGGCCAGCCGGTCGGCCAGCCGCAGGGCCGGCGGGACCAGGCGCAGGGCCAGGGCGGCGCCGGCGGCCAGCAGCAGGCCGGGTGCGAGCACCTGCAGCACGTCGGCCTCGGTGCGCCGGGCGTGCAGCTGCCACCAGCCGAGCACGGCGAACCCGACCAGCAGCAGGTCGGCGCCGGAGCGGGCGAGCAGTTCACGACGCCCGCGCGGACCGTGGGCGGGTTCGGCCCGCAGCGCGGTCAGGGTGAGCACGACGGTCAGGATCAGGGCGCCGGCCAGGACGGTGACGATCTGCGCCGGGGCGAGCAGCGGACCCGTGGTCAGCCCGGCGCCGGACATCGGCGCGAGGTGGCTCAGGGCGCTGTGCAGCAGCGACGACCCGGGTACGGCCAGTGCCGCCGAGATCAGCGTGATCAGCCCGGCCTCGGCGGCGGCGGTGACCGCGAGCTGCACCCGGCTGGTGCCCAGGGCCGACAGCAGCGCCGTCTCCCCGGCCCGCAGCCCGGCGGTGAGGCGCCCGGCCAGGGCCAGCGCGGCGGCGGTGAGCACGGTCCCGAGCACGGCCACGGCGAGCACCGCGGCCTGCGTGACGTCCTGCTGGTTGCGGGCGGTGAACAGCGTGTACGGCAGATCGGAAGCCACCCGCGTGAACGTCGCCCGGTCACCGAGCGTCCCGGTCAGCCGCGCGTCGGCCTCCCGCACGTGCGCGCTCGCCTCGTCCAGGGTTGCCGGGGTCGCCCCGGCCAGGTCGGGGTGGGCGGTGATCTCCATCCGCAGCAGCGACGAACCGCCGCCGAGCAGGTCATGCAGGTCGACCAGGAACGGCCCGTACACCGGGAAGTCCCGCATCGTGGTGCCGTCGTTGTGGTTCGGGTCGAAGCCGGTGCCTTCGAGCAGGTCACGGTCCCAGCCGGCGCCCGGTGCGGGCCGGGCGACACCGACCACGGTCAGGTCGACGGCCGGTGCGGGCGCGTCCGAGGAGGTGTCGGCCTTCAGGTGCACCCGGCTGCCGACGGTCAGGCCGAGCAGTTTCGCGGTCGGTTCCAGCAACACCGCCTCGGCGTGCCGCGGGTCGGCCCCGGCTTTCGGCCAGCGGCCGGTGACCAGGGCGGCCCGCTCGGGCAGGTCCTGCACGCTGGACAGGTAGGTCTGCGCGTCGTCGGAGCGGCCGGGCAGCGTCCGCATCACCGACGACGCCCGGACCGCGGAGGTCGCCGGGAACGGCGCGATCGCCGAGGTCAGCACGTCGTGGGTGGTCTGAGTGACCGCGGCCGCGTCCTTGCCGGCGATCGTCGAGGTGTACGCGGTCACGGCCAGGCGGTCCGGGGCGGCCTGCCGGGCGGCGACGGCCAGGGCGACCGGCGCGGTCCGGGTCACCAGCAGCGCGCACACGCCGAGCAGGGTGGCGCCGAGGGTGACCACGGCCAGCAGCGCGGCCAGCACCGGCCACTGGGCGCGGGCCCGGCGCAGCAGCAGGGCGATCACTCGTGCAGCCGCCCGTCGCTGATCCGGATCACCCGGTCGGCCATGGCCATCATCACCGGGTCGTGGGTGGAGACGAGCGCGGTCACGCCCTCCGACTCGACGACGCCGCGCAGCAGCGCCATCACCGAACGGCCGGTCTCGGCGTCGAGCTGGCCGGTCGGTTCGTCGGCGATCAGCAGCCGCGGGGAGGCGGCCAGGGCGCGGGCGATGGCGACGCGCTGCTGCTGGCCACCGGAGAGTTCGCTGGGCCGCTGCTCGGCGTGATCGGTGAGCCCGACCAGGTCGAGCAGCAGTTTCACGCGTTTCTCGCGGTCGGCCGCCGGGGTGCGGGCCAGCCGCAGCGGCGCACCGACGTTCTCGGCCGCGGACAGCACCGGGATCAGGCCGAACGTCTGGAACACGTACGACACCTTGTCGCGCCGCAGCTGCGACAGGCCGTCCTCGTCGAGCGTCGTGATGTCGTCGCCGTCGACGACGACGGTGCCGCCGTCGGCCCGGTCCAGCCCGCCGATCACGTTGAGCAGGGTCGTCTTGCCCGAGCCGGAACGGCCGACGAGCGCGACCATCGTGCCCGGTTCGATGTCGAAGGAGATGTCACGCAACGCGTGGACGGCGGTCGCTCCGCTGCCGAAGGTGCGCTGGATTCCCCGTACGGAAACAATCGGGTTTGAATTGGTCATTTCCCGTTCCGATCGGGATGAATTTGCACGTGGTCGGCTTCGAGGGCGAGGCGCACGCGGTTGGTGAGTTCGAGCGCGTCGCGGTATTCGCGGGGGATCTGGACGCGGCCGGCGCGGTCCATCACCGCGTATTCCTCGGCGATGACGTGGGTGTCGCCGTCCTCGTTGGTCGCGGTCCGGCGCAGCACCTCGCTGCTGGTCCGGCCGTCGCGGATGGCCACCGTCCGCTCGACCTGCCCGCTGACCGCGGCGTCGTGGGTGACGACGACGACCGTGACGCCGTACCGTTGATTGACGTCCCGCAATGCCTCGAACACTTCCGACGAGGTAGTGGTGTCCAATTCGCCGGTCGGTTCATCGGCGAAAAGAACGTGCGGCCGATTCGCCAGGGCGACCGCGATCGCCACCCGTTGTTGCTGCCCGCCCGACATCTCGCCCGGTTTCCGGTCGGCGCAGTCCAAGACCCCAAGAGCCTCCAGCAATTCGGACGTACGTTCACGGCGCTCTTTCGCCGGTTTCCGGGCGGCCGTCATCGGGAGGTCCACGACCTGCCGCGCGGTCAGATAGGGCACCAGATTGCTGGCGGTCTGCTGGCGCACGAACCCGACGGTCTGGCGCCGATAGCGGACCCGGTCGGCCCGCGACATGGCGAGCAGGTCCCACTGCTCGACGCGGGCCTTACCGGCGGTCGGCGCGTCGATGCCGGCCAGGATGGACAGCAACGTCGACTTCCCGCTGCCCGAGGCGCCGACCACGGCGACCATCTCGCCCTGGTTCACGACCAGGTCGAGGCCCTGAAGCGCCTGCACCTCGATCGAGCCGGTCTGGTAGATGCGGACCAAACTTTCGCAGACAATCAGTGCCTCGGACATCGTCCCCCCGATCTTGGGCGTGCCTTTCTACCACGTTTCCTAACCGTCGAGGTACCGGCCCGGGGTAGTGCCGAACGCGATGCGGAACGCCTCGATGAACGCGCTCGGGCTGCGGAAACCGCAGTCGGCGGCCACCCGGGTGACCGGCCGCCCGGCCGCGAGCAGGCCCAACGCGTGGTGCAGGCGCAGCTGCGCCCGCCACTGCGGAAAGGTGAAGCCGGTCTCGGCCCGGAACAGCCGGCTGAGCGTACGTTCGGCGGCCCCGACCTGCCGCCCGAGCTCGTGCAGCGAACGCTGGTCGGCCGGATCCCCGGTCAGCAACTCGCAGAGCGCGACCAGCCGCGGATCGCTCGGCGTGGGCAGCATCAACGGCAGCGACTCGGCCCGCCGCACCTGATGCAGCGCCACCTGCTCCAGGTGGAAGCGGTGCTGCGCGGTCAGGTCGCCGACGTCGCTGAGCGCCCGGATCACCTCGCGCAGCAGCGGCCCGACCTGCACCACGGCCGGCTCGTCGAGCGCGGCCACGTCGAAGATGACCGAGCGCATCTCGGTCGGCCCGTCGGCCTGATGCGCGTGCGGCACCTCGGCCGGCAACCAGACCGCCCGGTTCGGCGGCACCACCCAGACACCGCGCCCGGTGTGCACCCGCAGGACACCGTGCAGGGGATAAACCAGCTGGTGTACGGCGTGATCGTGCCACTCGATCCGCTCCCGGTGCCCGAGCGGGCGGATCGTCGGCCCGGTCAGATCGAGGCGTTCCAGCGACACAATCGGGCAGAATATCGGAAGCCCGCTCCGCCGTCCTTTGACAGCGTCGTCACCATGAGTGATTCCAGCTGGCGGCGAATGCGACTGTGGGGCACCGCGCACGCCGTCGACGACCTGTACCAGGGTCTGGTCCCGGCGACCGTGCCCTACTTCGTGCTCGACCACGGCTACAGCTACGTGGCCGTCTCCGGGCTGACCCTGGCCGCGGCCCTCGGCAGCTCGATCCCGCAGCCGTTCCTCGGCGTGCTCGTCGACCGGTACCGCCTGGACTGGCTGGCCGCGGCCGGCGTCGCCCTGGCCGGCCTCGGATTCGGGCTGTCCGGCCTGGTCGGCGGCTGGTACCCGGCGGTCTGGACGCTGATCCTGCTCTCCGGCCTCGGCGTGGCCATGTTCCACCCGGCGGCCGGCCGCGCGGCGCGGGCCGCGGCCGGCGACAGCACCGGCGCGATGAGCGTGTTCGCGGCCGGCGGCAGCGTCGGCTTCTTCCTGGCCCCGGTGCTGGCCACCCCGCTGCTGGTGCACCTCGGGGTGCCGTCGACCGTGCTGTTCGTGCTCCCGGCCCTGGTCATCGCCGTGTTCCTGCTGCGCCGCCATCAGGCGACCCGGGCCGCCACCTCTCCTCAGCGGACGGGTGCCGATCAGTGGCGGCCGTTCCTCGCGCTCACCGGCATCGAGGTGGTCCGCTCGGCGGCATTCTTCGCGGTGAACACCTTCATCGAGCTGTACTGGCTGCGGCACCTGCACAGCAGCCGCGGCCTGGCCGGCGTGGCGCTGGCGGTGTTCCTGGTCGGGGGAGTGGCCGGGACGCTGCTCGGCGGGCGGATCGCGGATCGGATGGGCAGTGTCCGTACCGTCCGATGGGGTGCCCTGGCGGGATTGCCGGCGCTGGCCGGACTGGCCTTCACCGGCGGCCCGGTCCTGCCGTTGATCTTCGCCGCCCTGGCCGGCGTGGCGCTGAACATCCCGTTCGCGGTCCTGGTCAAACTCGGACAGGACTACCTGCCGTCGCGTCCCGGCACGGCCGCCGGCGTGACCCTGGGCCTGGGCGTCAGCATCGGCGGCCTGTTCGCCCCGCTGTTCGGGCTGACCGCCCAGCACCACGGCCCGGAGGGCGTGTTCGCGCTGCTCTGCTTCACCCCGATCCCGGCCTTGCTGCTCGGCCTGCTGCTCACCGAGCCCCGGAACGCCCCCGCCCGGGAGAACCCGGATCTCGCCGAGGCCTGACCGCGGGCGGTGGACTTCAGGGCGCGATAGTGGCGGCCTCCATGGTGGGGTGACATATCGACGACGCGGTGCGTGGGTTGTTCTCCACCAAGGCCGTATTCTCCCGGGACCGGTGCGTTCGGCGCGGCCTCGGGTTCGGTGTGGCCGGGCACCTGTGACGAAGCCGAGAGCCTGAGTGAGGATGATCGGCGGAGCATCGGGAGGAGCACTGCCCTGATCGACAGACCCTTCGAAAACGACTACACCCAGCAGGTTCGCCGACGGGAGGAGGCGGCGTGGCAGCGTCACGGGCCGGTGGCGTACCGGCTCGTGAAACTGCTTCGCCTCGTCCTCCTGCTCGCCGCGAGCGGTATGGCGATAATTGTCCTCAACACTCTGGCGGCTCTTTACCAGGGCACCGGTTCGGTGGGGGCAACGGGACCGGACGAGCGTCTGGTTCAGGTCCGAGTCGACAGTTGTGATCGGCGCGGTCCCCTGCACGACTGGCGGCTCGGCTTCTGGTGGACTTGTCAGGTCAGCGTGCCGGGTGGTGGTCAGGCTGAAGTCGACCGGTCGATCGTCACCGATCAGGACGTCGGTCGTACCGTCGAGCTCCTGCAGGCCTGCTTCAACCCGCCGGGCGCCCACTGCAACCTGGGTAAACCTGCCAGCGCTCTCGGAGAGGTCTATGCCGGTGGGCTGGGCTTGCTGAAACGGGTCGGCCTGATCGTCGTGGCGGGGTGGGCGTTCACCTATCTACTGGCCGCGGTGATCGGAGCACGCGGATTTATCGGCTTCATCGCGTGGTGGGGGCGCCTGCGATGAGACAGTCGAGTTCCGGCCGGCGCCGTGGGGTGACGGCGCCGGCAACTCCCTGATCAAGAATCGGAAGCCCGCTCCGCCGTCCTTTGGCAACGGCGTCACCATGAGTGATTCCGGCTGGCGGCGGATGCGACTGTGGGGCAGCACGCACGCCGTCGACGTCACATCGGCGGCCTGTTCGCCCCGCTGTTCGGGCTGACCGCCCAGCACCACGGCCCCGAGGGCGTCTTCGTCCTGCTCTGCCTCACCCCGATCCCGGCCTTTCTGCTCGGCCTGATGCTGACCGTTCCCCGGGTGATCCCCGACAGGGAAAGTCCGGATTTCGCCGAAGCGTGAGCGCGACCAGGCTGAGGCTGAAGTCCCAAGAGGAGGATGCTGATGTCTGGACGTACCATCACCGCCCTGATCGCGGCGGCCGCGGTCATGGCCGCCGCCGTGCCGGCCGCCGCCGCGCCGGGCCCGTTCTGGGACGACCTCGGCGCGGTCGTGGCGGGCGGGCCGACCGGCGCGCTCGTGCAGGTCCGCGACGGTCACAGCCGGATCAGCCTGGGGATCGGGGAGCGGAAGCGCGGCACGGGGGAGGACGTCGACCCGACCGGGTGGTTCCGGGCCGGCAGCGTGACGAAGATGATGACCGCGACCGTGGTGCTGCAGCTCGTCGGCGAGCACCGGGTCGGGCTCGACGACGTGGTGTTCGGCGGTGACATCACCGTGCGGCAGTTGCTCGGGCACACCAGCGGGCTCTACGACTACACCAGGACGTTGCCGTTGAGTCCGCCGTCGGCGTTCCTGCCGCTGCGGTGGAAGACGTGGGCACCGCAGGAACTGGTGGATCGGGCGCTCGCCCAGCCGCGGCAGGACCCGCCCGGGTACTCCAGCACCGACTACATCGTGCTGGGCATGCTCATCGAGAGGCTGACCGGACACCCGTACGGGAAAGAAATTGAACGTCGTCTGCATCTGCGGCCCGGAAGTTTCCCCGGGACCCGGACCCGGCTGCCCGAGCCGCACGCCCAGGCTTATCTGCCGGACGGCGACGGTGACGTCATCGACATCACCGAGATGAACCCGTCGGTGATGGGCGCCGCCGGTGAGCTGGTTACCGACGCCACCGCGCTCAACGATCACCTCGCGGCGCTGCTCGGCGGGCGTCTGTTGCGGCCCGCCGAGCTGACCGCGATGAAGAGCGGCCTCGGCCTGGAGGTCCGGACGCTGACCTGCGGCCGGACCGCCTTCGGTCACAGCGGGGACGCGCTCGGCGCCTCCGCCTGGTCGTTCGCCACCGACCCGGACCACGCGATCACCCTGTCGGTGACCTGGGGGACCGGGCGCCCGAGCAACGCGGCCGTCACGAAGCTGATCGACGACGCGCTGTGCCGGAGGTGAGGATGACCAGGCGCTGCGTCGCGCGGGTCATGGCGACGTAGCGGTCGACCGCGCCCTCGATGCCCTCGCCGAACTCCTCCGGGTCGACCAGGATGACCAGGTCGAACTCCAGACCCTTGGCCAGGGTCGGGGTCAGCGAACGAACCCGGTCGCGCTCGGCGAAATCCGGGTCGCCGATGACGCAGGCGATGCCCTCCGGGTTGGCGTCCAGCCAGTCGCCCAGGATGGTTTCCAGCTCGGCGGCGTCGGCGTGCAGGACCGGCAGGTCGCTGCTGCGGATCGAGGTGGGGACGTTGGCGTCCGGCAGCACGGCCCGGATCACCGGCTCGGCCTCGGCCATCACCTCGGCCGGGGTCCGGTAGTTGATGGTCAGCGACGACATGGTGATCCGGTCCAGGCCGACCCGCCGCAGCCGCTCCTCCCACGACTCGGTGAAACCGTGCCGGGCCTGCGCGCGGTCACCGACCACGGTGAAGCTGCGCGACGGGCAGCGCAGCAGCAGCATCTGCCATTCGGCGTCGGTCAGTTCCTGCGCCTCGTCGACCACGACGTGCGCGAACGGCCCGGCCAGCAGGTCCGGGTCGACCTTGGTCAGGGTGCTGCCGGCGTCCAGGACCTCGCGCAGGTCCTGCTGGCGCAGCATGGTCATCAGGCCTTCGCCGTCGTCGTACTCGTTGGAGGCGATCAGGTCCTCGACCACACGGTCCATGTCCTTGCGGGCGGTGGCCGTCGCGGCCGCCTGCTGCCGCTGCCGGGTGGAGACCTCGGCGTCGCCCAGGCGCTGGCCGACCGCGTCGAGCAGCGGCAGGTCGGCCAGCGTCCAGGCCCGCGGGTCGGCCCGCTGCAGTGAGCGGATCTCGTCGATGCTCAGCCACGGCGCGACCTTGCGCAGGTAGGCGGGCACCGACCACAGGTCGGCGACCAGGTCGGCGGCGTCCAGGATCGGCCAGGCGCGGTTCAGTGCGGTCCGCAACTCCCGGCCGGCCGGCTGATCCAGAACGGTCAGCAGCTCCTCCCAGATCTCCTCGCGGGCCTCGTTGTGCGCGATGCCGTCGGCCGCCTCGAACGCGGTCGCCCAGTCGCGCGGCGAGATCCGCACATCCCCGTCGCGGGTCTCGACGACCGTCGGTTTCGAGGGCGGCTCCTCGTAGAACCGGACCGCGGCCTCCATGGCGCGGACCAGCCGCGCCGACGACTTGAGCCGGGCCACCTGCGGGTCGGTCTCCGGCCCCGCCGCGGCGCCCTCGGCGAGCAGGTCACGCAGCGTGCAGGTCTGCACGTCCTCCTCACCGAGACTCGGCAAAACATCTGAGACGTACGCGAGGTAGGGCTCGTGCGGGCCGACGAAGAGCACCCCGCCGCGGCGGGCGCCCAGGCGCGGGTCGTTGTAGAGCAGATACGCCGTGCGGTGCAGCGCCACCACCGTCTTGCCGGTGCCCGGCCCGCCGTCCACGACCAGGGCGCCCCGCGACCCGGCCCGGATGATCGCGTCCTGGTCGGCCTGGATGGTGCCGAGCACGTCGCGCATCCGCGGTGACCGGCTTGCGCCGAGGCTGGCGATGAACGCCGACTGGTCGTCCAGGGCGGCCCGTCCTTGCAGGCCCTCGGCGGTGAACACCTCGTCCCAGTAGTCGATGATGCGCCCCTCCAGCCACCGGTAGCGGCGGCGGCTGATCAGGCCGTCCGGGTTGGCGTGGGTCGCGCCGAAGAACGGTTCGGCGGCCGGCGACCGCCAGTCGACCAGCAGCCGCCCGCCCTCGCCGTCGGTCAGCCCGAGCCGGCCGATGTAGACCGTCTCACCGGACTCGTGGACCATCCGGCCCAGGCACAGGTCCAGGCTGAACCGGCGCAGGGTGCGCAGCCGGGCGCTGATCCGGTGCACGGCGTCGTCCCGGTCGACGGCCTGGCGGCCCTTGCCGGCCGGGGCCTTGCGCTCGATCTCCAGGCGCTGCTCCAGCTCGGCGATGGACTGGGCGAGCGATTCGGCCATCGCGATGAAGTGCTTCTCGTCCTCGCCGATCAGCGTGGCGTCGTCCTTGGCGGGGTGATTACGCAGATCGAAGACGTTCATCGGCCGTACTCCTCGATCAGCAACTCGGCGGCGACGGCGGCGCCGTCCGGGTACATCGCGGCGGCCACGGCGGCGGCGTGCGCCGAGGTCTCCGGGGCCAGGGCCAGCCTCAACGCGTCGGTGATCGACGCACCGGTCGCGCCGATGCCCAGCGCGGTCACCCGCTGCGCCCAGTACGGCTGGTCGCCGCTGTGCGCGACGATCACCTGCGGGACGCCGGCCCGGGCGGCGGTGTGGGTGGTGCCGGAGCCGCCGTGGTGCACGACCGCGGCGACCCGCGGGAACAGGGCGGGATGGCTGATCTCGCCGACGACCAGGCAGTCCTCGGCGTCCGCGCCGGCCCAGCCCTTGGAGAGGATCACCCGGTGACCCAGGGCGCGGATCGCCTCGGCCGCTTCCCGGCCCGCGTCGCCGACCGGCATGCTGCCGAAACCGACGTACACCGGAGGCTCGCCCTGATCGAGGAAATCCTCGACCTCGTCGGGGAGGGGGCCGTCGTCGGGCAGGATCCACGTGCCGGTCTGCACCACCTCGGCATCCTCGTCGAGCCACGGCCCGAGCAGCGAATCCGTCGCCAGCCAGGGCCGATCGGTGAACCCGTAGTCGCGCACGTCCTTGACCTCGGGCAGGCCGTGCCTGGCCCGCTCGGTGTTGAGTACGTCGCGGAACAGCGCGTTGGCGGCCTCGGCGTCCTGCTCCCAGTGCACCCGGTTGTCGGTGACCGCCGGATCCAGCGGATGGCCGGGCCGGGCGATCGGCTCGTGGTGCGCCGACGGCAGCGAGTTCGGCTGGAACGCGACGTACACGTACGGGATCCCGAGCATCTCCGCGACCGACCGGGCGCCGACGGCGGACGGCAGGATCCCGCATGCGACCAGCACGTCCGCCCCGTCCAGGACGGCTTGCAGCTTCTCGAACTGCTCGGCGATCAACGCGGCGGCCCGCTGCGGGATGCTCGCCGGCGTCACCGGGACCTTCGCGGCCATCAACTCCTTCGGCGACCGCCCGACCGGCACGAACGGCACCCCGCGCAGCGGCAGCTCATCCGGCGGCGCGCACAACACCACCTGCGCGCCCAGACCCTGCAATCGCACCGCGAGGCCGATCAGTGGTTCGACGCCGCCCCGAGAGTCGTACGCCGACAGCACCACACGCACTCTGGTTCCCCCATTTTTGCAGCTCACAGCGTTGACTGAGCGATTGTGCCGGAGCACCCGGGTCTTGCCGCAAGCCCCCGGGTCTGCTATAGGTTAGAGATGGGAAGGGGTGGTTTTGCCCCCTTCATCAGCTCCCGTGAATGATCCGGGTCCGATCATGCGCCGCTCGCGGTGATCGTCGCGGCGAGCGGGGCCGGTCGCCAGAGATCGAAAGTTGTTATGCTCCCGCCGGACGGTTGAGGCCCCCGCGGGTGGCACTTTTTTCGCCATCGCCCCCGGCATGCTCGCCGCCGAAGTGTGTCCGGCCTGGGGGTGGTTTCGTGCTGACTTCAATGGTGCGCGGATGGGCGGTCGTCGCGCTCGCGGTGCTGGCCGGCGGGCTGGTCGCGGTGCCACCGGCGCGCGCGGCCGAGCCGGCGGCGGCGGTCGCGGCGGTGGCCGACATGACGCCACTGCCCCGGGAGGGGACCGCGCCGGTCGGGGCGCTCGCGTCCACCCACGCGGTCACCGACGACGGCCGCTCGGTCTACTCGGTGCCGATCGTGACGCCGCCGGGGATCGCCGGGCTGGTCCCGGCCGTCAGCCTGACCGCCACCTCGGGCGCGCCCGACACGCTGGTCGGGGAGGGCTGGACGCTCACCGGCTTCAGCAGCGTCGAGCGCTGCCCGCTGAACTCCGCGCAGGCCGGCGGCTGGGCGCGGCCGATCGAGGATCCGTCCGGGCAGCCCGACGCGTACTGCTTGGACGGGCAGTTGCTCGTGCTCACCGGCGGCACCGCGGGCGGCCTGAACGCGCAGTACCGGACCGAGACCGACACCTTCAGCCGGATCGTGATCACCGACGTGGACGCGGGCGGCCCGAAGGGGTTCGAGGTGCGCCGCAAGGACGGCATCATCCTGCGGTTCGGGTATGCCGCCGACGCGATCGCCTCGGCCGGCACCGTGCATCGCCGCTGGCGGGTGAAGGAGCAGCAGGACCGTTCCGGCAACTATCTGGAGTACGTGTACGGGCAGACCTGCGTCGGCAGCGCGCCGAACACCCCGCCGATCTGCACGATGTTCGCCCCGACCGAGATCCGGTACGGCGGCCACCGGTCCCCGGACGGCACGGTCACCCAGGCCCACGACCGGTCGGTCCGGTTCGTCTACGAGAACCGGCCGGACGGCTGGAGCACGTCCTCCCGGGGACTCAACGAGCAGGAGTTCCGCCGCCTGACCGCGGTCGAGACGCAGGTCGGGGGCGCGGTCGTGCGCCGCTACCGCGTGGAGTACGCCGCGCGGACCGACCTGAGCCGGGTCAGCCGGCTGCGGGAGTGCACGCTCGACGGCACGACCGAGGTGTGCAAGCCGCCGACCACGTTCACCTACGACGACTCCGAGGGCTTCCTGCCGCCGGACGACTTCGGCACCGTGCCGCTGATCTTCGGCAACGGCCTGGGCAGCGACACGGTCGGGCACACCATCGTGCTCGACATCAACGGTGACGGCCTCGACGACCTGATCTATCCGGCACCGACCGAGCACTACACCTGCTCCGACGGCCTGGGGGAATGCGACGGCAACTGGTCCTACTTCCTGCGGCTGGCCACCGGGAACCGGGCCGCGCCGTACGCCATCTCGGAACTGGACCTCGGGTCGAACCAGGAACTGGGGTATCCGTTCTGGTGCATCTCCCAGGACACGGTGATGGACTACAACGGCGACGGCAAGGACGACCTGGTCAGCGACTGCGGCTTCCGGACCAACGGCACCGTCCTGCTCTCCAACGGGGTGGACTTCACCCGGGTGCAGCTCCCGATGATCACGCAGGGGACGCAGACGCCGTTCTGGCTGGCCGACCTCAACGGCGACACGCTCACCGACGTCCTGGTCTGCGACCAGCGCGACGCCGGCAACCTGAAGCTCTACCTCGGCAAGGGCCCGAATCTGGGCTTCGAGGGCGCGCGGGTGCTGCCCAACTACGGCGACGAGGGCGACTCGCCGCTGCACGGGTTCCGCGGCGGGCTGGGGGCGGAACCGTGCGAGGCGCCGATGTTCGTGGACAGCGACGGCGACGGCGTGGCCAACGTGCTCAAGCGGGAGTGGGCGGCGCGGACGCCGGACGGCGACACGTACATCTGGAACCAGAACTGGAAGGCACTGTCGCTCGACGCGACCACGTCGCGCTGGCTCGACACCGGGCTGAACTTCGACGAGCGGGTCGACTCGACCGTCCCGGGCCCGGACGGTCTCTACTCGGTCCTTCCCTACTGGACCTATGACAGCGACGACCCGAACTTCCCGCTCGACGGGGCTTCGGTCATCACCACCTCGTACGCCCGCAAGTGGCAGATCCGGCTGGCCGATGTCAACGGTGACGGACTGCAGGACGTGGTGCGTTACGACGGTGGCCTGGCCAACCCGGTCCGCCTGAACATCAACACCGGCCGCGGGTTCCTCGCCGACCGGCCGATCCTGCTCGGCGACTCCGCGTGGGACTGGTACAAGGTCAGCGCGTACAGCTTCGCCCGCGCGCAGTTCTTCGACTACAACGGTGACGGCCGCACCGACGTGCTGCTCCCGATCGGCAGCCCGCGCTCACCGGACACGCTGCAGTGGGTGATCCAGAAGCTGCAGGACGACACGTCGTTCCGGCCCACCCTGCTGGGCACCATGAACCTGGCCACCGAGGCCATGCCGGTCCGGGCCGACGTGGACGGCGACGGCAGCGACGAACTGATCCTGGCGTCGCACCGCGACGACGTGCACGACAAGTTCGGCAACCCGCTGAACATGCTGACCATCCGGTGGGGGAGATACACCAAGAACAACTACCTGGTGGCGGCGCGCGACGGCATCGGGCAGGACGTGGCGTTCGCCTACGAGCGCGGCGGCCCCGGCCCGTCCCAGCAGACCTACCTGCGGACCTCCGCGTGCCAGGCCGTGCAGAGCTGGTGCGTCAACCGGGCCGGGCCGCTGGTGTCGAGCATCAGCGAACGGGCCGTCGAACGGGTGCTGCCGCGCGGCGAGGCGCTCGGGGTGGTCACCCACCGGACGTTCCACTACGAGGACGCGCGCCGGGGCTGGTACGGCCGCGGAGCGCTGGGCTTCGCACGCCGGGTGGTCAGCGATTACGGCAACGGCACCCGGGAACCGATCTCGGTCGCGACCACCGACTACGACAACATCACCCAGCTCGACCAGGTCGCCGGCTCGGCCGTCCGGCACATGTATCCGTTCGCCGGCCGGCCCGCCGTCCGGGAAACCGTCTCGGCGCCGGTGCAGGAGGGCCTGGGCACGCCCAGGAACGTGCAGATCGTGCGGCGCAGTGATCCGATCGGGCACAGTGTGAAGCTGTCGTCGGCGGGGTTGCCGTTCGTGGCCGACGACGACACCACCGAGTACGAGCGGATCCGCACCGTGGAGGCCGGCCAGACGGTCGACCGGCAGCTCTCGATCACGCGGACCCAGCGGGCCTACGACGCCGACGGCAATGTGACCGACGTCGACACGCTGGTGCGCCGGGGCACCGGTGAGGAGATCGACCACTCCCACAGCACCACGTCGTACGAGAAGAGCACCGCCCGTACCCAGCAATGGTTGATCGGCCTGGCCCAGCGCAACGTGGTCACCGACACCCGGCAGGGCCGCACCGAGACCCGCACCACCGCCTACACCAGCACCGCCGACCGGGGCCTGCCGCTGACGACCACCCAGGAACCGGACGACAACACCTACCTGGTCACCGAGACCACCGGCTACGACGGCTTCGGCAACGTCACCGGCCAGACGACGACCGCGCCGGGCGAGCAGCCCCGCACGACCAGCACCGAGTTCGACGCGAAGGGCCTGTTCCCGACCGCGTCGGTCAACCCCGAGGGGCACCGGACCGCGACGCTGACCGACCCGGCGCTGGGCGAACCGCTGGTCACCGCCGACCCGAACGGCGTGGTGGAGAAATTCGCCTACGACGGGTTCGGGCGGGAGGTACGCGACCGCGGTCCCGACGGCGACACGGTCACCGCGTACGCCCGCGCCGATCTTGATCTGAGCGCCAACCTGAAGGCCCGCACCCGGACCACCACCACGATCGCCGGCGGCGCGTCCACGGTGATCTTCCAGGACGCGATGGATCGCGCGGTCGAGACCTGGACCAGCGGGTACGACGGCACCACGGTGGTGACCGACTCCACCTTCGACTGGGGTGGCCGCCCGCTGACCGTGTCCCGCCCGCACCTGCCGAACGACCGGACCCAGGGCGTCACCGTGCTCACCTACGACGCGCTCGGTCGGATCACCCGGCAGAGCCGGCCGGACGGCGACACCGGCACCGCGGTCGCGGTCACCACCACCCGGTACGGACTGGCGAGCGAGGCGCCCGGCGCCGACGGGTTCAGCACGGCCGTCCGCACCGAGGGCATCCACGCGACCGCGGTCACCGACCCGCTCGGGCACACCGCCGTCACGGTGACCGGCCCGGACGACACGACCGTGGCGCAGAGCGACGCGGCCGGGGCGACGACCCAGTTCGAGTACGCGCCGTTCGGCGTCATCCGCCGGATGCTCGCCCCCGGCGGCGCGGTCACCACCTACGAACCGGACCGGCTCGGCCGCGACACCGCGGTCACCTCGGCCGACACCGGGCGCACGGCCTACGGGTGGACCGCGTTCGGGCAGCTCAAGGTCAAGACCGACGCGCGTGGGGTGACCACCTCCTACGCGTACGACCGGCTCGGGCGCCCGACCGGGCGCACCGACCCGCGCGGCACCTCGACCTGGGCGTACGACACCGGCGTGAACGCGATCGGCAAGGTCGTCTCGGCGGTGGCCGCGCAGGGCACGAGGACCACCTACGCGTACGAGCCGGTCCCGGCGTCCGGGCCGAACCGGGGGCTCCCGTCGCAGATCGTGCAGGTCGTCGGCACCGAGTCGTTCCGGGTCGGCTACGGCTACGACCAGTTCGGCCGCAACACCCGCATCGACTACCCGGAACGGGCCGGCCGGGCGTTCGGCGTGGACAACGCGTACGACAGCACCGGGAACCTGGTCGCGGTCAAGGACGCCGCGAGCGGCCGGTCCTACTGGACGTTCGCCGCCGACGATCAGGGTTACCGGATCGGCCAGGAGCAGTACGGCAACGGGGTGGTCACCACCTCCGAGTACGAGGACCGCAGCGGCAAACTGTCCCGGACCACCGCCGCCGTGCCGGCCGCGAACCCGGTGCAGGCGCTCGGCTACGCCTACGACCCGGACGGCAACGTCACCGCGCAGACCGACACCGTGCGGCCGGAGCGGACCCGGTCCTACTCCTACGACCCGGTCAATCGGCTGACCCACGTGGGTTCCCCGTCGGGCGACGAGTCCTTCACCTACGACGCGTCCGGCAACATGACCACGCAGTCCGGCGTCGGCGACTACACCTACGCGCCGCAGTCGGCCGCGGTCACCAAGGCCGGAACCACGACCTACCAGTACGACGCGGCCGGCAACCAGACGCTGCGCAGCGGACCCGCGGTCACCGGTGGCCTCCAGAAGTTCACCTGGACCCCGGCCGGGCTCCCGGCCACGGTGACCGGTGACGCCGCGACCGGCAGCACCTCCTTCGAGTACGACGCGGACGAGAAGCGCGTGCTCCGGCGCGCCCCGGACGCGGTCACCTCGTACTTCGGCGATCTGTTCCAGACCCGGCGGACCACCGCCGGCGTCGCCGAGCACCGCTACTTCGTGCAGGCCGGCGGGCGGACGGTGGCCCAGGTGGTGCGGACCGAGACCGGCGGCGGGCTGGTCTCCGACGTGACCACCTACGAGCATCCGGACCGGTCCGGCACCCCGATCGACCACAGCGACACCTCCGGCGCCGCCGGGGAGAGCCAGCAGTTCAGCGCGTACGGCCGCAATCTCGAACCGGACTGGGCGACGACCGGGGAGCGGGGTTTCACCGGTCAGGACACCGACTCCGACCTGGGCCTGATCGACCTCAACGGCCGGATGTACGACCCGCGCCTGGCCCGCTTCCTGTCGGCCGACCCGGTGATCACCGACGTGGCCGCCGGCGGCACCGCCCCGCAGTCGGCGATGAGCGGGCGGACCGGGACCGCGGCGACCGGCACGGTGTCGGCGGCCGACCTGATCCAGCCGTACGCCTACGCCGCGAACAACCCGAACTCCTACACCGACCCGAGCGGCCGCGACCCGGAGGAGCCGGGCCTCTACGACCGGGTGACCGACTGGTTCCTGAGCACCCGGCTGGCCCAGGCGGTGGCCGGTTACACGGTCGGGATCACCCAGGCGGCGGCACCCGGCGGGTTCCTGCTGAGCCCGTGGATGCAGAAGTTCGCGCCCAGCCCGACCTTCGAGTTCTTCCGCGGTGCGGGCGAGAGCACCTACGGCGCGATCAAGATGGCCGAAGGCATCGCGGGCATGACCGGCGGTGGCATGGCCA
Source organism: Actinoplanes sp. HUAS TT8 (assembly GCF_051380535.1). Taxonomy (NCBI): domain Bacteria; kingdom Bacillati; phylum Actinomycetota; class Actinomycetes; order Micromonosporales; family Micromonosporaceae; genus Actinoplanes; species Actinoplanes sp. HUAS TT8. The sequence goes on from NZ_CP195646.1 coordinate 2,758,729, forward strand.
GCGGTACGGGCGTCGGCGCCGCGGTCGGCGTGCCGGTGATGGCGGTCTCGGCGGCCCTCACGGCCAGCGGCGCCGCCGACGTGAAGTCCGGCTGGGACGCGATGGTCAACTCGTTCCGGGTGGAGGATCAGAACCCGTCGGGCACGGCCGGCGGCCAGAGCACCGGCGGTTCGGCCTCCACCCCGGCCGCGCCGCAGTACGGCCCGAAGCTCGCGAAGCCGAACTACACCCCGGCCACCGAGGCCGAGAACACGATCCGGGAGGCGATCTGGGCCCGGGTCCGCGAGATCAACGAGTCGATCCGCAACCCGTTCACCCGCAAGAAGATCACCATGGGGGTCGGTGTGGGCGAGGACGCCGACGGCAACCTGCACACCGTCGTCGGCACCAGCGAGCCGAACGGATACCTGCGCCCCGGCGTCGAACTCAAGCCGGGCGAACTGCTGGCCGGCGTCGGCGTCAAGGATCGGATCCACGCCGAGAACAGCATCCTCGACTTCATGGAACGGATCGGTCTCATCCCGAAGTTCGTGGCGGCCAGCCGGAAGATCTGCAACGGAACCTGCGCCCCCATGATCGAGCAGTCCGGTGCCCTGCCGGCGTCCCCGGTCAAATCTCTGCGGATGCGGGCGCCGACGCCGACACGGGGGAGCTCGATCCCGTCGATCGGCATCGAGCAGAGCATCCGGTAGCGGCCCGGACGCGATCTCAGCGGTTCCTGAGCAACGGTCGGTGTCGATAGAGTGACCGCGTGTACATCCAGGGGATCAGGCTGGAGAACGTGCGGGGCTTCCACGACGCCCGCGCCGTGACGCTCGATCTGACCAGGCCGGACGGTTCGCTCGCCGGGTGGACCGTCCTGGCCGGGCGCAACGGGTCGGGCAAGACGTCGCTGCTGCGCGCGGTCGCGCTGGCCATCGGCGGCCCGTTCCTGGCCCGGGTCCTGGTGCCGGACTTCACCGAGTGGGTCTCCAAGGGCAAGCCGGACGCCGCGGTCGAGGTCCGGCTGGTCCCCGACGCCGAGTACGACTCCGACCCCGGCCTGGGCGTGGCCGACGAGCCGTTCTCGGCCGGCCTGTGGTGGCGGGTCCCGGCCGAGGCCGAACGACAGCCCAAGATGTACGAGTCCCCGGCCAGCCCCCGCTTCGACGCGGCCCGTCAGGACCTGTGGCTCGACGACCCGATCGGCTGGTTCTTCGCCGCCTACGGCCCGTTCCGCCGCCTCGCGGGCGGCTCGGGCGAGGGCCAGCGGCTGGCGCTGCGGCGCGGGCCGGCCGCACGGATGGCCACCCTGTTCCACGAGGACGCGTCCCTGGCCGAGGGTGTGACCTGGCTGATCGAGCAGCACCTACGCGCGCTGGAACGCCGGGCGGGCGCGGCCCGGCTCAAGAAGATCGCGCTGGCCGTGCTCGGCGACGGCCTGCTGCCCGACGGCTACCTGGTCCAGGACGTCGACTCGGACGGGCTGTGGGTCGAACGCGACGGCGAACGGTTCCCGCTGCGGGAGATGAGCGACGGCTACCGGGCCGTCGCCGCGCTCGTCGTCGACCTGCTCAAACAGCTCTCCGAGGCGTACGGGGAACTGCCCGTCGACTCGCTCACCTCGACCGTGGTCACCGCGCCGGGCGTGGTCATCATCGACGAGGTCGACGCGCACCTGCACGTCACCTGGCAGCGGCGGATCGGGAGCTGGCTCAAACAGCACTTCCCGCGGATCCAGTTCATCGTGACCACGCACAGCCCGTACATCTGCCAGGCGGCCGACGGCAACGGCCTGATCCACCTGCCCGGGCCGGACGAGGACGAGCCGCCCCGCATCCTCGACCGGGCCTCGTACGAGCGGATCGTGATCGGCGGCGGGGACGAGGCGGTTCACTCGGAACTGTTCGGGCTCGACACGCCGTACTCGGAGCAGGCCTCTCGCCTGCATCGCGAGTTCACCGAGCTGGAGGCGCGGGTGTTCACCGACCGGGCCGACGAGCAGGAGGTACGCCGCTTTCAGGAGCTGCGACGGCTGCTGGCCCGGTGAGGCGGGGCCAGGACCAGGCCGGTGACCGCGTCCAGCAGCGACGCGCCGATCTCCGGCCAGTCCGGCGCGTCACCGGACTCCTCGTCGGCGCAGGTGTGGATCACCAGCAGACGGACCATCCGCGTACGCAGGGCCCGCTCACGCTCGGGCAGTGCGGGCGCGTGCGACCACACCGCGGCGGCCGCCTCGTCCAGGGCGGCGGCCAGCGCCGGATGATCCTGAACGGTCACGCCGAAGACCGGGTCGGCGGTGATCTGCGCGCTGAACCGGGCCGACCAGCCCGGGTGCCCCCACGAGGCCAGATGCTGCACGTACGGCAGAATCAGCGCGGCGATGTGATCACGGGGCTCGTCGGAGTTCCGCGCGTCGGCCACCATCGCGGCCATGCGCCGGCCGACGTCGACCGCATGCTCGTGGGCGATCGCCCGGATCAGGTCGGTGCGGTCACCGACGTGATAGGTCAGCGCCGAGTTGTTGCCGACACCGGCGGCCTCCACGATCTGGCGCAGGGAGACCGCGGCCAGGCCGCGCTCGGCGTAGAGTCGCTCGGCCGTACGCAGCAGAAGCCCGCGCGTGGCCTCGGCCCGTTCCCGTCGGCGGTCTCCCATCGACCCATGATGGGTCACCAGCGCACCGGAACCTCCTCCAACCCGCCGACGAGCAGCCCCTCGCGGGCCGGCCCGAACGTCAGATGCGGATCGGGGGAGCGGGCCAGGTCCATCTCGGCCGGGCACGAGTGCCGGCGGCCTCTGCTCACGCCGCCGGCGGTGCCTCAGTGGCCCAGGATCACGAAGATCAGGGCGAGGACGGCCGGGACGGTCTGGACGTAGAGGATGCGCTTGCTGGCGGTCAGCGCACCCACGATCCCGGCGATCGCGACACAGACCAGGAAGAACACCTTCGCGGCGAAGCCGGTGTCGCCGCCGGCGATCAGGCCCGCGATCAGGCCGGCAGCCAGGAAACCGTTGTAAAGACCCTGGTTGAGGCCGAGCGTCTTGGTCTGCTCGGCGAACTCCGGGGTCAGGCCGAACGCCTTGTAGCCGCGCGGCTTGGTCCACAGGAACATCTCGAGCACGAGGATGTAGACGTGGATCAGCGCGACGATCCCGGCCAGGACATTCCCTACGATGATCATTCGGGGAGCGTACCGGTCGGGCTATCAGGCTTTGCGTCGTGGAGTTGCTGAAGAGCCACCCAAGCCGATCGCCCACGTAACCGTCACGTTGCGTAGAACCCGCGAGGGCTGGCCGCGCTGTCCAGGCAGGCGCTGGCGGCTCGCAGGTCAGGGCGGCATGCACTTCAGTGACGTAGGTTTGCCGTCCGGCACGGGGCCAGTGCTGCTTGCTAATTAGTGGTTCTGGTTGTCGCGATTTCTTTGTAGACGCAGGGGGATTGGACGTGCAAGCTCAGCCTTCCTTCCACACTTTTTACAAATTTCACGGAAAAGTCATTAGGGTCGCTCACGACGACAGTCCAGCTTGAATTGGGGAGACTGCTGTCGTTGCGAACTGTCTTGTACTGATTGGTGTTCCAGTATGCGATCAGGGTCTGCAGTACGCGGTCGTTGTTTGCTGCAATCAATCCGTTCAGCCAGACGCTTCGCTCGTACATGACCTGACCGGATCCCTCTTCGTCTCTCCAACCGGTGCAGGGAGAGTCACCACCGCCGTTGATCTCCACCTGGGGCTGCGGTTTGAGCTGTTCAGCCGTGGTGGCGATTATCCCGTCCACCATTTCGACGGCTTGCTGGTGGGTGTATTTCGGAGTCGGCAACGGCGTTGGTCGCGAGCAGGCGCCAGTACCCACGAGCGCTGCGCCCGCCGCTAACAGCGCCATCACACGGGTACCTATTCCGTTGTGATCCGGTGCGTCTGGGCTGATCAACGTGGCTCCCGGCTTAACTTGCACCCGCCGGCCATATCGCTCGCGCTCCAGTTGGTTCGGCCGATACAGTCAGTGCGGCCGGCGATGATCGACGCGAAAGCGTTCCGCGATGACGAGTTCTATTACGATACTCAGTGCGGGGCGACGCCGTGCCGGTATTGCCGAAAATAGTCGGGCGGAGAACTGCGTCGTTGTCTGATATCTCCGGCATGGTCGCTGACCGAGCCGCTGCTTTAATGCCATCATCGGTCGCGGTGGTGGCCCGAACCTCTGGGATTGGCCCTGAATATTCGCGCTGATCCAGAAACGGGCGTGATCTTCCTTGCCGTCCTTTCAGGTTCCGCAGAAGGTTTGGTAGGGGCCGAAGTCGCCGGGGGCCGGCTCCGCGTATCGGGCCAGGCCGCGCCGCTCGGTGAACGGGTCGTCGATGGCGTCGAGCAGGCGGTGCAGCGGAGCCAGGTCGTCGGCGACGGCCGCGGCCAGGGCCTCCTCGACCAGGTGGTTGCGCGGGATGTAGATCGGATTCACGCGATCCATCCGGTCGGCGTCCGGCGACAGGGCGCGCCAGCGTCCGAGCCAACGATCACAATCGGCCGGGTCGAGGAAGAGGGCCCGCGTCAGCTCCGCTTTGCCGCGGGCCGCGATTGCCAACGTACGGAAGAAGGTCGTGTAATCCACCCGGCCGGCGTGCAGCAGATCCGCCAGGTCGGTGGTCAACTCGGCCGGCGGGTCCTCGGCGAGACCCAGCTTGTCGCGCATGCCCGCCGTCCACGCCGCGGTGAACGCCGGCCCGAAGCGCTGCAGCGACGCCACGGCCAGGGGGATCGCCTGCTCCTGATCGTCGTGCAGCAGCGGGAGCAGCGCCTCGGCGAGCCGGGCCAGGTTCCACTGGGCGATGGCGGGCTGGTTCCCGTACGCATACCGGCCGCCGCTGTCGATCGAGCTGAACACTGTCGTGGGGTCGACGGCCTCCATGAACGCGCACGGCCCGTAGTCGATGGTCTCGCCCGAGATGGTCATGTTGTCGGTGTTCATCACGCCGTGCACGAACCCGACGAGCATCCAGCGCGCGATCAGTGACGCCTGCGCGGCCACCACCGCGTCGTAGAAGCCCAGGTAATCGCCCTTGAGCTCCGGATAATGCCGGTCGATGGCGTGGTCGGCCAGCCGCCGCAGCAGGTCGGTGTCGCCGGTCGCGCGGGCGAACTGGAAACTGCCGACCCGCAGGTGGCTCGCGGCGATGCGGGCCAGGACGGCGCCCGGCTGCGGCTGCTCGCGCCGGATCGTGCGGCCGGTTGCGGTCACCGCCAGGGACCGCGTGGTGGGGATGCCGAGCGCGTGCATGCCCCGGCTGACGATGAACTCCCGCAGCATCGGGCCGATCCCGGCCAGACCGTCGCCGCCGCGGGCGAACGGGGTGCGGCCCGAGCCCTTGAGGTGCAGGTCACGGCCGTTGATCTCGCCGAGCAGCAGGGCGCGGCCGTCGCCCAGGCGCGGCGAATAACCCCCGAACTGGTGGCCGGCGTAGGCCTGGGCGACCGGTTTCGCCCCCTCGGGGACCTCGGTGCCGGTGAGCAGGCCGGTGGTCAGCTGCCCGGGGTCGAGGCCGAGCTCGGCGGCGAGCTTCTCGTCGACGACCAGGACGCGCGGCTCGGGCGCCTGGTCGGCCTGCCACGGAATCGACAGTTCCGGCAGGTCGTCGGCGAAGCGGTGCCCCAGGTTCACGTCCACCCATCGACGTTATCCCCCTTCGGCCGGACTAACCTCGCGGCATGCGCGCGGCCAATCTCACACTGCGATTTCTGCTGGAGCTGTGCGCCCTGGCGGCGCTGGCGTACGGGGGATGGAAAGTGCCCGGTCCGGTCGCGGTTCGCATCCTGGCCGCGGTTGCCCTGGTCGCCGCGGCCGCCCTGGTCTGGGGCCGCTGGGTGGCGCCGCGGGCGAGCCACCCGCTGCCCGATCCGGAGCGCCTGATCCCGGAGTGGGCGGTCTTCGGCGGCGCGACCGCCGCCCTGATCGTTACCGGACATTTTGTGCTCGCCGGGCTGCTCGCGGTACTCGCCGCGGTGAACCGCTGGTGGTTGTGGGTGTTGAAAGCGACCACCGGCGGCGAGCCGGTGGAAAATGGGGGACATGACTGACACCCAGCTCAGCGGCTCGGTGCCGCGCCAGGCCGGGGCCAAGGCCACCGTCATGGGGTACGCGATGAAGGCCCTGCGCGGCCTGCCGCGCCCGGTCCGGCGGGCCGTGCTCAGCGGCGCGACCTCGGGCGATCTGCCCCCGGTGGCCGACTTCGTGCGGATGTTGGAGATCGCCGGGAACATGCCGGAGTCCGGCCCGACGCACGCCGAGCTGATCGCGCGGTACCCGTCACTGTCGGACGTCGAGGTCAGCGACCCGGGCATCCAGGGTGTGCCGGCGCGGCTCTACCGGCGGCCCGGGACCGACGCCGCGGCGGCGCTGGTGTGGGTGCACGGCGGCGCGTTCGTCTGGGGTGACCTGGAGATGGCCGAGTCGCACTGGACCGGGCTGATGCTGGCCGCGCGAGGCATTCCGGTGCTGGCCCTGGACTACCGCAAGGCGCTGCACGGGGTGACGTTTCCGGCCGGCTCGGACGACGTGCTGGCCGGCTGGTCGTGGGCGGTCAACCACCCGGATCGGCTCGGGGTGCCGGCCGCGAGGATGCACCTGGGCGGGGCCAGCGCCGGCGCCAGCCTGGCCGCCGGTGTCGCGAAACGGCTGCGGGACGGCCAGGGTCGCCCGCCGGCCTCGGTCGTGCTGGCCTATCCGGCCGTGCATCCGGAGCTGACCGGCTGGGACGCGGCCGGGCTGGCCGCGATCCGGGCGAACCGGGACGCCGTGTACTTCTCACCCGAGTGGATCCACGACCTGAGCGTGCACTACGCCGGGGCGGCCGGGCTGACCGATCCGTACGCCTTCCCCGGCGTCGGTGACCTGGTCGGCACCCCGCCGACGCTCATCGTCAACTGCGAGTCGGACACGCTGCGGCGCTCGGGCGAACTGTATGCCGAGCAGTTGCGCGCGGCCGGGGTGGACACGACCGTGCACCTGCTGCCGGACGCTGCCCACGGCACGCTCAACGACCCATTGACCCCGGCCGGCGTACGGACGGTGGACCTGCTCAGCGAATGGCTTCTCCCGAAGTAGCCAGGCCGGCCGCGCAGAACAGGGGGCCGGACGCGCGGGCGCATCCCAGCGCCCGCAGCCGGGCGGCCTCCGGCTCACCGGTGACGCCGTCGGCCGCACTGCTCAGGCCCAGGCCGTGGACCAGCGCGAGCAGGGCGGCCAGCACCGGCGGGTCGGCCAGGAACCGCGGATCCAGACGGATCCCGTCCAGCGGGAGTTCGCGCAGCTCGGCGACGGGCACGGGCTCGGCACCGAAACGGTCGAGGCACACCCGTACGCCGACATCGCGAAGCGACCGCAGAGCGGGAGCCGCGTCGCCCACCTCGACAACCCGGATGGTCAGCGCCTGCGCGGCAACGTCGTGCCTGGTCAGCGCGGTGCGGATGTCATCGACGGCCGAGGCCGAGGCGAGATAGGCGGCGGACAGGCGCACGCTCACGCCGCCCGCCCGATGCTGGTCCAGGGCGGTGTCGAGCAGGCCGCGCTCGACCGACGGGAGCAGGCCGGCCTCGGTGATCGCCTGCTCAAAATCGGACAGATCCTGATCGCGCCAGTACGGCCGCGCCTCGACGCCCAGGATCGCCCCGGTGGCGATGTCGATCTCCGGGAGGTGGACCAGGCGGAACTCGCCGGCCCGGTGCGCGGCGACCAGGTCGGCGGTGAACTGCTCGCGGTCCCGCTCGACCGCGGCGAGCTCGGCGCCGAAGCGGCGGAACCGGCCCCGGCCCTGGTTCTTCGCCTGGTAGAGGGCCAGATCGGCGTCGTGCAGCAGGTGCTCGGCGGGCCGCTGCGGATCCCGCTCGGCGATACCGATACTGGCCGCGACCTGCGCCGCCCGGTCGTCGATCGGGACCGGCTCGGCGCAGGCCCGCAGCAGCGTGGCGGCCAGCTGCTCGGCCTCGGCCATCGTCTTGCCACGCAGCAGGATGGCGAACTCGTCGCCGCCCAGCCGCGCCACGAGACCGTCCGCCACCCGCAGCCGCTGACCGATCGTGATCAGCAGCTGGTCGCCCGCCGCGTGCCCGTAGGTGTCGTTGACCTGCTTGAATCCGTCCAGGTCGAGCATCATCAGCAGGTCGGCCGTGCCCAGCGACGCATGCAGCAGCGCCCGGTTCGGCAGGCCGGTCAGCGAGTCGTGCACGGCCTCGGCGGCCAGCTCCCGGGTCAGCGCGGCGTTTCCGCGCAGCGCGGCGAACTGCCGGGCCAGCAGGGCGGCGACCGTGACCGATCCGATCCACAGCAGCGGCGACTCCAGGCGATGCCCGGCCAGGGTCGGCGCGATGCAGACCACGCCGAGCCCGAACACCGGCAGGTAGGGGAGCAGGTCGGAGAATAGCCCGCGGGGCCGCCACTCGCGCTCGCCGCGAGCCGGCAGCGGGAACAGCGGGGCGACCGCGAGCAGCCCGGCCGCGGTGACATAACCGGTCAGCACGTACGGCCGCATCCAGCCCGCCCCGGCGACCTGCCCGACCACCTCGATCAACAGGGTCAGCGAGACGACCAGGACACCACCGGTGATCGCCCGCAGCGCACCGGCCCCCTTCGCGCCCGACATGATGATCAATGCCAGGGCCAGGACCGCCACGGCGAGCACCGGATAAGCAAGATCAAAAATTGCTGAGCGTACGCCTTCGAGCCGCGTCATCGGCCCCAGCACCAGTGCCCACGCGACGCCGACCAGCGCACTCGCGGCGACCGTGCCGTCCAGGGCCATCCGGGTGCGGCCGGCGCGCGTACGCGGCGCGGTCGGCAGTGCGAGCATGGCGACGACGGCCAGGACCAGGGCGGCCAGGTTGATCAGGTTCGCGACCACATTCCGGCCCGGAGCCACACCGACGGCGATCGCTTTCAGCCCGACCGAGACCTCCGCGTACGCCCAGCAGCCGAGCGCGGTCGCGGTGAGCGCCCAGAAACGCTGCCGGCGGGCGAAGACCGCGTGCAGCACCGTCCCGCCGACCGTGGCCGTGATCATCAGAACGGCGTAGACGCGCGACGCCTGCCGGGGGAACACGAGCATGGCCAGCAGAGCGAACGCGGGCACGAGCCACCCGATCGTGCGGTACGCGCGCTGCGACATTCGCAAGTCTCCCGGGGCCGGCTGCTCCCTGATCATCGCCCTGCCGACCACCGGATATGCGGCTACGCCCCGGTGCGATCCGGTTGCGGACCCCCGACCGGAACGGGGCAGCGCGAAGCTTGATCAACCAGTACCCTGACGCGCTCACAGGTTCTTTACAGTTTTTCGTGCAACGAGGTGACCATGTCCCAGCCGCAGCCCACACCGTGGGGTGGCGCGACCCCCGACCCGACCGCGCCCGCAGCCTTCCCTGCGCCTGGGTCCCACCCGTCCCCGCCCGTCGCTGACCCGGCCGCCTTCCCGGCCCCGCCCCAGCCGGCTGCCTATCCGGGCGCGGCTTATCCGGGTGCGACTCAGCCCGCGGCCTATCCGGGTGCGGCCCAGCCTGCGGCTTATCCGGGCGCCTTCCCGGCCCCGGGTGGTCAGGGGCAGCCGGCGGCGTATCCGGGGGTGGCTCAACCGGCCGCGTACCCGGCGCCCGGGCAGCCCGCGGCTTACCCCGGCCAGCCCGCGGCATACCCCGCTCCGGGGCAGCCCGCTGCTTACCCCGCACCCGGGCAGCCCGCGGCTTATCCGGCTCCGGGGCAGCCCGGTGGTTACGGCGCGCCCGCCGGTTACCCGGGTCAGCCGGGCCAGGCGGCGCCGTACCCCGCGCCGTACTCCGGCCAGCCTGCGCCCGGCTCGCAGCCCGCCTACGCGCCGCAGGGCATGCTGCCGTGCCGGTTCTGCGGCTCGATCCCGGCCGCGCAGGTCAAGTTCCGCGGCCACCAGGGCATGATCGTGATGATGCGGTTCCTCAGCAACGAGGGCCCGTTCTGCCGGGACTGCGGCCTCAGCGTGTTCCGCCACATGACCTCCCGCACCCTGGTCCAGGGCTGGTGGGGTTACGGCTCGTTCATCATCACCCCCGTCACCGTCCTGATGAACCTGGCCCGCCACGGCAAGGTCGCCAAACTCCCGCCGCCGCAGCCCAACCCCTACGGCACCAGTCACCCGCCGGCCGACCCGGGCCCCCGCCTGCTGGAACGCCCCCTCACCTGGGCCGGCCTGGTGATCCCGTTCGCCCTGATCGCCCTGATCATTTTCGCGGCCACCCACGACTGACCGCCCCGCCGCGGGCCCGGTTGACCGTTCCGGCCGTGAGCCTCGGTTGACCAAGCCCGCCGAGACTCGCGGTTGACCAGGTGGCCTGGCCCGCGACCGACTTGCCGCATCGGCTCGCGCCCCCTCCCGGGCCGGCGCGGCTCCCGGGCCGCCGGACCCCACGTCCGGCGGCCCACCTTTATCTATTCGTGCTCGGCGATGTACTTCTTCGGGTCCTTGTTGCTGAAGTCGAGGCCCTTGCCCTGCGGATGCTCGGCGAAGAACCGCAGCCACCGCGCCCCGAGCTCGATCCGCAACTCCATGCTCGCGTGCTTCCGGAAATCCGGCAGCACCTCGTCCTCCTCCTCGGCCAAGTGCTCGCTGTTCTCGGTGCGTGCTGCCCACACGCCGGCCCACCAGCCCTTCGACCCGACCGGATGCTTCGAGGCCTCGACGATCCCGTCCCGGATCTTGTTGTGATCGCGGATCGCGTCGTCGGTCTCCTCCTCCGCGTCCTCCCCGCCGCTGTCGGTCAGCAGATGCGGATAGAGGATCTCCTCCTCGGCGTCCGCGTGGATGTCGAGGTGGAGCGCGAGCGGCTCCCAGAGCGCGCGCAACTGCTCCTCGTCCTCGGCATCGTCCAGCCGGGCGAACCCCACCCGGAACGTGTGGTGGTCCTCCATGATCAGCGCCGTGATCTCGTCCATGCCCGCACCTTACAAAGGTTCGCCCGCCGCCGCCGGGGCACTGTGGATAACTTTTCCGGGCGCCCGGGCACTGTGGATAACCCGCAGAATTCTCGGATTCGCGAGCTAGCTTGCCCCGCATGTCCGCGAACCTCGTACCCGAGACCCGACCGGCCCGCCCGAGCACGAGCCGCCCGGGGTCACCGGTGGCACCCGCCGCTCCGGACGCTGAGCCGCGCGGGGCACCCGCCGCTCCGGACGCTGAGCCGCGCGGGGCACCCGCCGCTCCGAACGTCGAGCCGCGCGCCGCACCGAGAGCCGGGCCGGGCGCTGCCGGTGGCCGCGGGCGCTGCCCTCCGGCGGGCCGGGGCGGGCGTTATTCACGTCCGTACCGGGAAATTGTCTCTTTGGCCTGGGCGGTGATGTCGGTGATCAGGGAGGCGGCGCTCTTGACGGCGTCGATCAGGCCGACGCCCTGGCCGGCCAGCAGCGGCATCTCGTCGAGGTCGCCGCTGGTGACGCCGCGCATCGGGACCAGGTTGGCGAAGCGGGGGACGTCGAATTCGGGGCCGCCGAGGCTGGTCCGGCCGATGATCGGGCGTGGAGTGTCGGCCGGCGGCGGCTCCGGGAACTCGTCGACGACCCGGTTGCGCAGGACCCGCATCGGGTTGAAGTCGGGCGTCTCCGGGCCGAACAGCGACGTGCGCACGGTCGACGTGGGTCCGGCCTCGACCAGGCGATCCTTGTATCCGTCGTGCGCGCCGGACTCGTCGGTGGCGACCAGCCGGGTGCCGATCCAGGCGCCGTCCGCGCCGAGCATCAGCGCCGCGGCCAGGCCACGACCGTCCGCGATGCCGCCGGCGGCGAGCACCAGGGCCGGGGCGACCGCATCCACCACCAGCGGGATCAGGGCGAATGTGGGCAGCGTGGCGAAGTTGTGGCCGCCCGCCTCCAGCCCCTGGGCGACGATCACGTCGATGCCGTCGTCGACCGCCCGCTTGGCCGCGTCGACCGTGCCGACCTGCTCGAAGACTCGCACCCCGGCCGCGTGCAGCTGGTCGATCCAGGCGCGGGACGGGTGGCCCCAGTGGAAGGAGGCGACCGGTACGGCGGCCGCGCAGACGGCGTCGATCTGGTCGGGCTGGGCGAAGCCGGTGATGAAGTTGACGTTGAAGGGCCGTTCCGTTCCGGCTCGGATCCCGGCGATGACCTGGGTGAGCACCGGCGCGGGCATCAGGCCGACCCCGAGTGCTCCCAGGGCGCCGGCGTTGCTGACCGCGACCGGCAGGTCGGGCGTGGACGCCACGAACGCCATGCCGGCCTGGGCGATGGGTGTGGTCAGGCCGTACGCCTCGGTGAATCTGGTTTTCAGCTCCATCCCGATGACGATGGCCTACGCGGGCCGCGCGTTCTGTCAGCCGCCGGACCCATTGCCGGAATTCATGGCGGGGGCGGTCAGCGACGGTCGTCCGGGCGGACCCACTCCAGGGAATCCGGTTCGTCGAGGGCGGGTTCCTCGTCGTCGAGCAGGCCGAACGCGTACGGGAAGAACTCGAACTGGTAGCGGCGGCCCGGATGCGATTCCGAGGTGGCGAGGTCGTCGAGGACCTCCAGCAGGCGCTCGCGGCGCTCCTCGGAGAGGCTGCCGATCACCTCCGCGTTGCCTTCGAGCAGCTTGACCGCGGTGTCCGGGTCGAGTTCCTCCTCGTCGCAGGAGTCCAGCCACCAGCTCAGGTCGGTGAAAAGCCCGACCGCGGCCGGCAGCGTCACCTCGGGCAGGGGCAGAACGTCCTGCCGGAAGACCTCGATCGCGTCCGGGTCGACCTGCGGGAAGTCGGCGTCGTGTTCCTCGGCGAGCCAGTCGAGCACGTCGAGCACGTGCTGGTGGAGCAGTTTGGCCAGCGTGGTGTCCCCGATGGTCGTCACGGCCATGGATGTTAATCCGCGCGGCGCAACGGCTCTACGGCGTACAGGAGAAGAGACGGTGACGCGCCTCTGGGCATACTGCCGGGTAGCAGAGAGACTGGTGGCAAATCTTATGTGGGATCTGCCGCTCCACGGGGCAAGAATGACGGAATGCCGGGAATCAGCTGCACGGTGAACCAGATCGGCACCAGGACAGTGGTGCGGATCGACGGTGACCTGTGCGCGGCCTCGGTTCCCCAGGTGCGGACGATGCTGCTGAGATGCCTGGCCGGGCGGCCGGACGCGGTGATCGTCGAACTGGGCGCGATGACGGTGGTGGAGCCACCGGCGCTGTCCGTGTTCGGGACGGTGGCGCGGCAGGCCGCGATGTCGCCGGGTACTCCGCTGCTGCTCAGCGAGCCGAGCGATCAGGTGGCGGGGTGGTTCGCGAGCGGGCGGTTCGGGCGGGTGCCGGTGCTGGCCACGACCGATGAGGCGCTGGGCGTGCAGCCCGGGGACCAGACGCCCTGGCTGGCGGACAGCTTGCTGCCGGTGAGCGGGTCGACGGCGTACGCGCGGAAGATGGCCGTGGAGGCGTGTGCGCGGTGGAATCTGGGGCAGCTGACCGACCCGGCGCGGATCGTGGCCGGGGAACTGGTGACCAACGCGGTCGTACACGCGCAGACCCTTATCGACCTGCGCTTCTCGCTGGGTAGGCGGTATCTGCTGGTGGCGGTGCGGGACGGTTCGTGCGAGATTCCGCGGAAAGCGGACGCGCAGTCGCTGGAGCCCGGGGCGCCGCGCGGGCTGTTCCTGGTGTCGCACTACGCCAAGCGGTGGGGAACCGTCCCGGCCGAGGGCGGCAAGGTGGTCTGGGCGGCCCTGCGCCGCTGACCACCACGCGGTGGTCAGCGGGCTCGCCGAAACTGCCGACGGCCTACCGGGTGACCGGGGCGCGGCGGATCGTCGTGTGGAACAGGCTGAGCAGCCCGGTTGTGGCCAGCACGCCGTGCACCACCCCGCGCGCGTTGACCACCTGATACGAGCGCCCGTGGTGCAGAGCCACCGCCCGCCCTTCCAGGAGTGCCCGGATCCCGGCCGCGGCCAGGAACGGCACCCGGGCCAGGTCGACGATCACGACGGCGACGCCGGGCTGGGCGGCCGCGTTGCCGATGATCTGGGCCAGCGCATCGCTCACCTCGTCGTCGATCTCGCCACGGACGGCCAGGCGGATGAAGCCCGCGCCCTCGTCGTGCTTGCTCACCGCGAACGAGCCGGTCATGTCGCCCCCGCTGGGTGAAAGTGTCAGGTGTTACCTGGAGAATGATGACGTGCCGCGGGTTCCGTGTGCGGACTTGTCACCCTAACCGTGGCGGGCCGGATCCGCACGGGGTAGTTGTTTCGGCCGATTGTGGCGGGGAACTCGGTGGGCATGCCGATCCTCAACCGCTTGGAAGAAGCCCGCCGGCTCGACGGGGTCAGCGACCGGCTCCAATCGGCGGTGAGCGCCGCGGTCCGGCCGCAGCGTCTGCGCGACCTGCTGCACGGCACCTGGCTCGGGCATCCGCTGCACCCGGTGCTGGTCCAGTTGCCGGTCGGCGCGTTCGTCTCGGCGGCGATCCTGGACCTGCTGCCCGGCACCCGCAGGGCCGCGACGACGCTGGTCGGCGCCGGGGTCGCGGGCGCGGTCCCGGCGGTGGCGGCCGGATGGCTGGACTGGTCGCAGATGACCCGGGACCGGCGCCGGGTGGGCCTGGTGCACGCCGGGGCCAACGCGGTGGCGGTCGGGCTGTACACGGCGTCGCTGCTGGCCCGGCTGCGCGGGCGGTCCGGGCGGGGTCGCGCGCTCGGCTACGCCGGGCTGACGGTCGCGGGGCTCGGTGCCTATCTGGGCGGGCATCTCGCGTACGCGCAAGGTGGCGGAACCAATCAGGCGGCCCCGGACACCGCGCGACTGCCGGAGGACTGGACCCAGGTATGTTCCCTGGCCTCGGTCCCGGAGAAACGGACCGTGGTCCGCTTGGCCGGGGACGTGCCGGTGCTGCTCTACCGGATCGACGATAGGGTGTCCGCCCTGGTCGAGCGCTGCGGGCACGAGACCGGGCCGCTGGGCGAGGGCGACGTGGTCGGCGAGGGCTGGGACGCCTGCGTGGTGTGCCCGTGGCACGGCAGCACGTTCCGGCTCAGCGACGGCGCCGTGGTGCACGGCCCGGCCGCCAACAACCAGCCGGTGATCCCGGTCCGCGTCCGCGACGGCCACATCGAGATCCGCCAGCCGTAAAAGCGACGGCCGCCAGCGATCCGCCAGCCGTGAAGCGCCGGCCCGCCCAGCGATCCGCCGGCCGTGAAGCGACGGCTACGCCGAGATCCGCCGGCCGTGAGATCCGCCGTCGGTGAGGTCGGTCGGGAGATCAGCCGGCCACAGAAGAGACGGGCGCCTTGCGCGTCCGAAATGCCCGGTGACGTCAACATCAACGCCGTGGAGGCGTTCCCCGGAGCGGGGTAGTTTTGGTGAGTCGCGTGCGGGCATACGGCTGATGCACTGTCCCGGAGAGGAAAGTGGCGGGCATGGCGGAGCCGTTGACCTGGACCGCAGCCGAGCAGTCCGGATGCGCCGTCGTCGCGGTGCACGGCCGGCTCGACCTGGCGGCGACCCCGCATCTGTTCGTCGCGTTCCAGAAGTGCCTGGCCGAGCAGCCCAGGGCGCTGCTCGCCGACCTGGCCGGCATGTCACTCGGCGAGGTGCCCGCCCTGGCGGTGTTCACCGCGATCAACCGGCAGGCGGCGGCCTGGCCGGGCACGCCGGTGCTGCTCTGCGCGCCCCGCCCGGAGGTCGCCGATCCGCTGGGGCATCGCCGTTTCGGGGCGCTTCAGGTGCGCGCCGATGTCGGCGCGGCGGTCCGGGAGACCGATCAGAACGGCGCTGACGCGCCGACGATCAGCGATCGGCTGGTTCCGGTCGCCGGTTCGGCCCGGCTCGCTCGGCACCTGGTCACTGAGGCTTGCGTACGGTGGGAGCTCCCCGACCTGGCCGGCCCCGCCGCCATCGTCGCGGGCGAGCTGGTCGCCAACGCCGTCGAGCACGCCGGCACGATGATCACCCTTCAGCTCGTGCGCCGGGCCCGTTACGTGCACGTCGTGGTCCGCGACGGTTCCCCGCGCACCCCGGTGATCATGCACCGCGCCCCGGACGATCCGGCCCGCGGCCGCGGCTTGATGCTGGTGGACAGTCTGGCCGTTCGCTGGGGCACCCTCCCGACCCGCGACGGCAAGGTCGTCTGGGCGACGCTCACGGCGTGAGTCCGAGAACCGGAAACCGGCCTGCCCGCGCACGGGTCCATCTGCAGCAGCCGGGCAGCCCGGGACCGCCTGGCCAAGCAGCGAACGCGGTGTCCTACTCGGCCAGCAGGTTCCGCAGGCCGGCGATCACCAGCACGCGCGCCACATAGGGCTGCACCCCGGTCAGCCGGAACGTCAGCAGCCGGGCCCGTGCGACCTCGTGCACGGCGTTGAGCATCGCGATCCCGGCCGCGCTCAGCAGCGGCACCCGCGACAGGTCCACCACCAGCGTCCGCCCGCTGCCGCACGAGCCGGCCGCGGACAGCAGCTCCCGGCGGATCTGGTTGGCGTTGTCCCGGTCGATCTCGCCGTGCACGGCCGCGCGCACGCCGTCCGCCCCGGCCGTCACGAGCACTCGATGATCGGGTGGCCCGGAGGCCGTCCACGGTGGTGTGACGTCCGACAGCATCGCCTCGCGCAACCAGCTCAACGTACGGCTGAGCAGCCGCGACACGTGCATCTGGGAGATGCCCAGCTCCTCGGCGATCTCCACCTGGCTGCGGTTGCCCCAGAACCGCAGGGCCAGCAGGCGTCGTTCCCGGGCGGGCAGCTCGCAGAGCAGGTTCTCCACGGTGGTCCGGTCGTCGACCAGGGTCAGTTCGCCGTCCTCGGCGCCGAACAGGTCGCCCACCTCGGCGCCGTTCGGATGATCGCCGAGCGGCGCGTTCAGCGACTCGGTGCTGTGCGCGGCCGCCGAGGCCTGCGCGCCCAGCACTTCTGCCTCCTCGAGGCCGAGCCGTGCGGCCAGTTCGGCGACGGTCGGCGTGCGACACAGCTCGGCGGTCAGCACGGCTCGGGCCTGCACGAACTCCAGCACCCGGTCCTGCTGCCCGCGCGGCACGTGCACACCCCACGTGTGGTCGCGGAAGTGGCGTTTGATCTCGCCGGTGATGGTCAGGATCGCGTACGCCGTGAAGGAGCCGCGCTCCGGGTCGTACCGGTCGATGGTCTTGACCAGGCCGAGCCGGGCCACCTGTTCCAGGTCGTCGGCCGGCTCTCCGCGACCCCGGTAGCGCCGCGCCAGCCGCCCGGCGAACGGCAGCGCGTCGCGGACGAAGTCGTCGCGCAGCCGCCGCCCGGCCCGCCGGTCCGCGCCGGATCGGGCCCGGGCGTACTGATCGGCCAGAACGTCCAGGTCGTCGAACGGATCGAGCTGCCCGGCCTCCCGCATGCCCCACCTCCGACACAGACCTCCGGTGCGTGGTTCCCGAATGTTCCAGACGGCAAACATCCGATCCAGCAACCGTAGCCGTTGCGGTGCTTCGGCGCGTGCCGACTCGTACGATGCACCCGGGCGGGAGCACAACTACCGCGCCGGGGGTCAGGTCTGGATCATCGGCCGGTAATCCTCCTCGGTGAGCCCGAACGTCCAGGCGACACCCTCCCGGGCGGTCCGGGTGGCCGGCGGCACCCGCAGCCAGTAGACGCGGCTGGTCCCGTCCGGCTCCGGGGTGGAGTTGACCACCTCGACCATGACCAGGGGCTCGTCACCGGGCAGTTCCAGCCGCCACAGCTTGCCGGCCTCGTCCGTGCCGATCTGGCGGGCGCCGGCCTCACCCAGATACCGCTCGTAGCCGAAGTGCTCCAGCATGACTCGGCGGATCTCGGCGTTCTCCTCCTGCCGGATCCGCTCCACGGTCAGGGTCGGC
The DNA here is from genome assembly GCF_051380535.1 of Actinoplanes sp. HUAS TT8. Lineage (NCBI taxonomy): Bacteria > Bacillati > Actinomycetota > Actinomycetes > Micromonosporales > Micromonosporaceae > Actinoplanes > Actinoplanes sp. HUAS TT8. Next base: position 2,776,528 of record NZ_CP195646.1, read on the forward strand.
AGCTCGGCGGCCAGGCTCACCGGGATCGGCATGCCACGCCAGGCCCACAATCCGTACCCGTCGGCGAACTCCAGCGCGGCGCCCTCACCACGGTGCAGCCGGCCCACGTTGTCCCGCGCGAGCAGCCGGGGACGCTCGGTCAGCACGGCCACCCGCTCGTTGGCCCACCACCAGCCGGTCTGCCGGGCCACCTGCGCCAGCCCGACCAGCCCGCTCATCAGGCCGGCCCCGGGACACAGCCGGTCGGCCGCCTCGAACGTGCTCAGCCACGTCCCGTCGTGCTGGCCGTAGATGGCGTCGAGCACCGGCCGCCGCGCGGCCTTGCCGGCCTCGTCCGGCAGATCGGTGACAAGATCCTCGCCGAGCCGCAGCCGCAGCCGGCTCGCCACCAGGTCCATCACCAGCCCCCAGGATCGGCGTCCGGCAGCCGCGCTGAGCTGCGCCCACCCGTCCGGCCCGAGCGCCTCCACGGCCGCCTTCCGCGCGGAGGCCCAGGGCTCGGTCCGCACCCGCCGCCGCACGGAAGCCCCGGCGCTGTCTCCGGGCGCCCAGCCCTGGCGCCGCAGCTCACCGACCACCTCGGCCAGCCACACCGAACCCGAACCCGGCCCGCCGAGCCCGGCCGAATCCGAACCCGGGCCGTCGGGCTCAGCCGCGATCGATCCAAGATCGTCGGCCGGCGGGAGCGAACCGGAAAGCAGCGCCACCGCGGCCGCCCCGGCCCGCGGCGAGCCCACCCAATAGATCCGCTCCGGCCCCGGCAGCCCGGCCAGCCGATAGGCCTCCCGCACGCCGGCCTCGGCCGCCGCCCGGTCGCCGGGCTCGGTCGAGACCGCCGCCGCCAGCCACTGATCCTCGACGGCCGCGGCCATCGCTTCCTGCTCGTGTGTCAGTTTCATTGCCGCGTCCCTCTCAGTCCGCCACCGGCCGGAACGAGCCCGGCACGTATTCCCGCTGCCGAACCACCCGGTAGTGCCCGCCCGGCAACGGAATCGGCCCGTGCTCCTCGTGCGAAACCCGGGCGTGAGTGGGAACGTCGAGAAACATCAGCTCCGGATCGTCAAGATCGGCCAGCAGTTGCACCCCGGGCCCGCCGACCACGTGCGCATGCCCGGTCGCCTCCCCGCGCGCGAGGACCATCCGCCCGCGCCGATCCCGCGGAACGGGCGCGTTGGCGGGTAGGGAACCCTGCGGAATCGGGATGATCAACACGTCGCCCTGCCGGTACATCGGCCCTCCTGACTGACCAGTAGCTGTCAGGGAGGAACCTATCCACGGGGTACGACATTTTCCTCGACCACCGGCGCCAGCCCCAGCGTCGAGAGCGCGTCCCGGCGCAACACCTGCAGCAGCTCTTCGTACGGCCCGATCAGAAACGCCTGGTCCCCGGCCGCGAACCGGGTGTCCCGCCGCGGCGGATGCTCCAGCAATCCGTCGCCGGTGGCCCGCCGGATCGCCACCACCCGGGTCCGGGCCGACAGATCCTGCATGGCCAGCCCGTCCAGCCCGCCCTCGGGCGCCACCGTGAGCCGACCCACCAGCATCAGTTGCGTCCCCACGTAGAACGTGGCGAGCACGTCCAGCCCCAGCGCCGCCCCCACGAACCACGGCGCCGCCAGCGCCGCCGTCGACCGGGTGACCCCGAGGCTGAGAGTGTGCTCGACGGTGTCGGCCAACGTACGATCAAACAGCCTTAAAACGACCGGCACCGAGCCCCACCGATCCCCGAGCCGGTCCTTGACCGCGAGGCCGGTCTCCAGGTTCACCAGGTCGTCGCTGGTCATCACCGCCACCGCCCGGGCCGACCCGAGCTGCACCCGATCCAGGGTCCGGGCCAGCGTCGCATCCCCGATGATCACCGGCACGCCGCTGTCGCGCACCTGGTCGACGTAGCGGTTGTTCTCGTCCGACTCGATCACGACGACGTCGGTCCCGGTCGCCCGCAGCCGCTCCACGACGCGCGCCCCGACCGACCCGATCCCGATGACGATCACGTGATCGTGGAGCCGGTCGAGCAGGCGGTTCCCGAGCGCCTCCTGGATCTTGATCGACACCAGCACGTTGGTCAGCAGCGCGATGAACGTCGCCGCGAAGCACGCCCCGAGGATCATCAGACCGATGGCGAATATCCGGAGCCAGGGGGCCTGCGCTCGGAAGTTGTAGTCCCCGTAGCCGACCGTCGCGATCGACTCGACCGAGAAGTACAGGGCGTCCAGCAGCGTCATCCGGGTGCCGTCGGGCTCCCGGTACCCGAGCTGCAGCACCACCATCGACACGTTGAGCAGCGTGATCAGCGCGATCAACGCGTACGCGATGCGCCGGTCCAGAGCTCGCAGCACGGACCCGGCCAATTGCAGCGACCGCGCCCACCGCCCGGGTCCGGCGTCAGCTGGTCCCTGCTCCTCCTCGACCACCCGCGCCGCCGCCAGTTCCTCCGGCGTGCCCAGCAGGGTCACCCGGTCGCCGGCGCTGACCGGATGATCGCGACCGGGACAGATCACCACCTCGCCGTCGCGGGCCGGGCTGACCGCCAGGGGCGCCAGCGACCCGTAGCGGGACCGCAGCGTGCCCGTCTGGTCGGCCACGACCTGCGCCGCGACGAACGGTTGCCCGTCCAGATCGAGCGCGTGCGTCCCGGTCCGCAGGCACGCCTCGACCACCGAGGGTGCGGAGAGCCCGGCGACGTCGAGCACGCTCACCTGCATCGCCGACAGCGCCCGGCCCACCGCCGGATTCCGCAACTGCACCACCACGCGGACGTCATCACGTAACTCCCGCATCAGCAGCGCCGCCTCGAGGGTGTGCAGGTCATCGGCGAGCACACAGATCACGGCGACCGCGCCGGGCAGCCCGGCCTCGTCCAGCGTCTCCTGCAGCCGCGGACTGCCGACCACGATCGGCACACCCCACCCGCGCACCACCCGGACCAGCCGCGGATCCGCGATGTCCTCGACCACGACGACCCGTACGCCGGCATGGTAAAGCTGCTCGACGGTGCGCAGGCCGACGTCGTCGAGCCCGCAGACGATGATGTGCCCACGCCAATCCCGGCATCCGGTGTCCATCGGAGCAGCATCGGCGCCGGCCATGACGATTACGTTAATCGGGCCGCCGTCCGCAGGTAGATCTCTTCAGCGAGCCCACCCCCAAGATCAAAATCTTCTTCCCGTACGTACGTGGCCGGCACTCCCTCCTCGACGAACCCGCCAACCCCGCTCACACGGTCAGGACGCCGGGCAGCGGTCGTCACAGTCCCCGAGCGGGATGATCATGTCGGCGCTGTCGCGTTCGGCCGGCCAGAACCCGTCGAAGCTGACCGCGACCCACTCGGACCGTGGCCTCTGCGCCCATTCGACCCGGTGGGTCCCGAAGTACTCGACGGTCTTGCTGACGGTCTTCCCGGAGTCGGAGGCGGGCTGCCAGTAGGGAACCGACAGCAGGAACCGCCCCGCGTCCTCGCCCGGCATCGCCACCGTCTGCCGCTCACGCGGCACGTCGAACATCCAGTCGAGCACCACGGTCTCCGGTTCCGGTGCGCCCAGGCCGTCCACGTCCTCGGCGTGCTCCACCTCGGCGAGCCGGTTCCGCGGGCCGGCCGGGTCGAACGGCTTGCCGTCGAGGGTCATCCCGGCCTGCCAGGGAGTGCCGTCCCGCCGGCTCGGAGGGGGCGAGACCGCCTGCATCCGCCGGAACAGCGCCGGCGGCTGCTCGGCGGAGACCTTCGCCGGCGCATACGGGTAGTCCACCGGCCCGCCGAACGAGAATCGCAAAGAATGAACACAAGCGCCGTGCAATTCAACAACCGCGTCACTGACCGCGATGGACATACCAGTCTCCCGTCTTTGATTTCAGTGACTAGGGCAAAGGTTGTCGCAGCCCCCGAGCGGGATGATCATGTCGGCGCTGTCGCGTTCGGCTGGCCAGAACCCGTCGAAGCTGACCGCGACCCATTCGGATTGTGGTTTCTGCGCCCACTCGACTCGGTGACTCCCGAAGTATTCGACGGTCTTCACGGAGTCGGAGGCGGGCTGCCAGTAGGGAACCGACAGCAGGAACCGCCCCGCGTCCTCACCCGGCATCGCCACTGTCTGCCGTTCGCGGGGTACGTCGAACATCCAGTCGAGCACCACGGTCTCCGGTTCCGGCGTGCCCAAGCCGTCGATCTCCTCGGCGTGCTCCACCTCGGCAAGCCGGTCCCGCGGGCCGGCCGGATCGAACGGCTTGCCGTCGAGGGTCATCCCGGCCTGCCACGGAGCGCCGCCTTTCCGGGCGGGCGGAGGCGAGACCGCCTGCATCCGCCGGAACAAGGCCGGCGGCTGCTCGGCGGAGACTTTCGCCGGGGCGTAGGGGTAATCCACCGGCCCGCCGAACGAGAATCGCAACGAATGAACACAAGCGCCGTGCAATTCAACAACCGAGTCGCTAACTGCAAGTGGCATCGCCATCTCCCATCGATTAGAAGCTGATTTACCTGAACTATCGAGCTGACGGGCAGAGATCGTCACATTCAGAAAGCGGAATGATCAGATCAGCGCTGTCGCGTTCGGCCGGCCAGAACCCGTCGAAGCTGACCGCGACCCACTCGGACTGCGGCCTCTGCGCCCACTCGACCCGGTGGGTCCCGAAGTACTCGACGGTCTTGCTGACAGGCGTCCCTGAATCCGATGAAGGCTGCCAGTACGGAACCGACAGCAGGAACCGCCCCTTGTCCTCACCGGGGATCATCATCGCCTGCTGCTCACGCGACACGTCGAACATCCAGTCGAGCACCACGGTCTCCGGATCCGGCGTACCCAGGCTGTCGACGTCCTCAGCAAGTTCCACGTCCGCAAGCCGGTCAACCGGCCCGGCCGGGTCGAAGGGCTTGCCGTCAAGGGTCATCCCGGTCTGCCACGGGGCGCCGCCTTTCCGGGCGGGCGGAGGCGAGACCGCCTGCATCCGCCGGAACAGCGCCGGCGGCTGCGAGTCGGAGACTTTGGCCGGTGCGTAGGGGTAGTCCACCGGCCCGCCGAACGAGAATCGCAAAGAATGAACACATGCGCCGTGCAGTTCAACAACCGAGTCGCTAGCCGCTACACCCATCGCCGTTCTCCTTCGGAGTGGATCGGAATAAAGTCAGGAAGCCGGACACTGGTCGTCGCATCCGCCGAGCGGAATGATCAGATCAGCGCTGTCGCGTTCGGCCGGCCAGAACCCGTCGAAGCTGACCGCGACCCACTCGGACTGCAGTTTCTGCGCCCACTCGACCCGGTGAGTCCCGAAGTACTCGACGGTCTTGCTGACCGCCTCGCCGCTGGCCGAGACCGGCTGCCAGTACGGAACCGACAGCAGATACCGGCCTTCGTCCTCGCCCGGCATTACCATCGCCTGCCGTTCGCGGGGCACGTCGAACATCCAGTCCAGCACCACGGTCTCGGGCTGCGGCGTGTCCAGCCCGTTGATGTCCTCGGCGTGCTGCACCTCGGCGAGCCGGTCCAGCGGACCGTCCGGGTCGAAGGGCTCCCCGTCGAGGGTCATCCCGGCCTGCCAGGGAGCACCGTCTTTCCGGGCGGGCGGAGGCGAGACTGCCTGCATCCGCCGGAACAAGGCCGGCGGATGCTCGGCGGAGACTTTCGCCGGGGCGTAGGGGTAATCCACCGGCCCGCCGAACGAGAATCGCAACGAATGAACACACGCCCCGTGCAGTTCAACAACCGAATCACTGACCGGTGATGACATCTCCATCTCCCATCGCGTGAAGATCAACAGTGGTCACCGGACTCCCGGCGCATCCAGTGCCGCCTCGCCGGCAAGTAGATGAAGGGCGGCACGCGACGGAACCAGCGCGTACACCGACCCGGTAGTTGTCACGAACCCGCCGAACGCCAACGGCGGCGCCTTGTCGACAACCGCCGTCCCCAGCCGCCGATGCGCCACCTCGGCGCTGTCCCCGAGTACCGGATCAAGCCCGTTGACCTGCGGCTTCCCGTCCCCGTCCTCGTCGAACTTGGCCGCGATCCTCGACGGGAACTCGATGTCGTTGGCCCAGCAGCGCTGCAGGAACTCGAACTGGTCCTCGATGCTGGCCATGTAGGCGTTGAACAGCATCCCCCGCTCGTGATCGTCGGGGTTGTCCCGGTCCATCGGCGGCCCGAAGGGAATGCCCCGGCGGATCAGTTTGTGGCTGCGTTCCCGGAACATCTCGTCCCGCCGCGGATTCATCTTGCGGATGTGGGAGTAGAGCGGCGTCCGCGACCCGTCCTCGTCGCCGTGGAAGGTGAAGTCGTTGAGGCCGTCACCGCTCGCTGCCAGGGGCGTCCCGTCGAGCCGGCGCCCGATCGCCCGGGCGGCCACGTCCTCGGCGGTGTTGTCCTGGTCGCTGAGTTTTTCCATCTTGCTCCACCAGCCCGCGGCGTCCTGCCGGAGCCGGCGGAACACCTGGAAGGAGCCGCCCCGCATCCACGGTGCCGGTGCCGGCCGGGGAGCGAAGTTCAACGGCCGGCGTACACCCGCGAAGCCGAGCACGAACTCACCGGCGGCGACGACCGTCGATCCGGTGGTCGCGCCGTCGACGCCTTGCACGGCCGGCTGGGAGATGCCCTCGACGAATCCGAAGTGCTCGATCGGCCGTCCGTCGGCGTTGTGCAGGACCGTGCCGTACTGCACGAGCGGTCCGGTGCCGCTCATTCCGCCGAGCGGCATCACCACCACTCCGGCGCGGGCCGCCTCCGACAATTCGAGCGACACCCGCTGCCGGAGTGCCTGCTCGTCGTCGGCGGCGAGGGTCAGCAGCGCGTCGACCGGGGGCCGCCGGGGGCCGCCGATCAGCCAGGACATCGGGTCGCTGGCGCCGACGTCGCCGATCATCGCCGGGGTGCTGGTGATCTCGCCGCGCTCGTCGAACCGGTTGCCGAGCGGCCCTTTCCAGAAGGCCTCGAAGCGTACGAGGTCGGCGGCCACTTCGGGATGCAACGCGATCAGGCCGGTGGCGGTCAGGCCCACGCTCATCGGGGTGTCGGCGGGGGAGTCGACGCGGGTCGCGGCCGCGCCCAGCCAGGCGCGGGCCTGGTCGCGCCGACAGCCGAACGACAGGAACACGAAGGCCTGGAACCGACCCTCGAAGGGCTGCAGGATGTTGCCCTGCACCTGACCGAATTCACCGAGCGAAGCCCGCTCGTGCCGGCTTTCCCCCATGGCTCTCCTCGCGACGTTCTCGCAGGTCCCGAGGCCGGCAACCGGCCGATCTCGGTCCGTCCACTGCGGAGCATAAATCAAATCGAGGCCGCTGACTGCCCCGTGTCGCGACGGGGTGGACCGAGGCCACCCACGACACTTAGGATCGCGCTCCTGGATGGGCGATCTTCGATCTGAGGTGTTCACTCTGACCACGGAACTCGACCTCGCCGGGCCGCAGGAACGCCGGGCCCGGTTCCCCCTGGGCACGCGTCTGCTGCTGGCCGGAGAGTTGTTCACCGCGTTGGGCGTCGGCCTGACCCAGCCGTACGCCGTGGTGCTGTTGCACGACGTGCGCGGGTTGTCCCTGGCCGTGGCCACCGGCATCTGGGGTCTCGGACCGCTGACCACCATCGGTGGCAACGCGGTCGCCGGCCCGCTGATCGACCGGCGCGGCGCCCGGTTCGTCATGATCGCCGGGCTCGCCATGGTCATCGCAGGCGGACTGCTCCTGGCTTACGGCCCGGGCCTGGTCTCGGCCGTCGGGGGAGTCGCGGTCGGCGGCCTGGGCTGGTCGTTCACCCATCCGGCGCTGGGCACGCGCCTGGCCATCCTGACCCCGGAGCAGATCCGATCGAGGGTCTACACGATCCAGTACGTGTTCTTCAACCTCGGCATGGCGGTCGGTGCCTCGATCGGCGGTCTCGTGGTCGCCCACGTGCCTCCGGCCGGCTCCGAGGGCAGCCGCACGATGCCGATGCTGTGGGCCGCGGCGGCCGGCCTCTCCCTGGTCACCATCACCCTGGCGGTGCTGGCCGGCCGCCAGGTGTCGCCGGGCCAGACCGATGAGCAGGCACCGCGCGGCGGATACCGCAGAGCCTTCACCGACATCCCGTTCATCCGGGTGATCGGCACGGCCGCGCTGCTGTCGACCGTCGGTTACGGCATCTACAACGCCGTCCCCGCGGTGATGGCGCTCGCCGCCGACGACCCGGCCGCGCTCTCGTTCGCCAGCGTGGCGAACTGCGCCGTCATCGTCATCGGCTCGCCCCTCGCGATCCGTCTCACCGAACGTATCTCGGCCCGCGTGGCGCTGCTCGGCGCGGCCGGGCTGTGGGCGCTGGCCTGGGCAATCTGCATCCCCACGGCGCTGGGCACGGGCCTGGGCACCCGGCCGATCCTGATCTGCGCCTCGGTCCTGATCGGAGCCGGCGAACTGCTGCTCGCCGGCGCACTCCCGACCCTGGTCAACGCGCTGGCCCCGGACGAACTCCGCGGACGCTACAACGCGCTGTCGAACCTGTCACTGACCATCGGCATGGCCGCCGGCCCCCTGCTGACCTCGGCCGCCGCGGCCGGTGGCTCGGTCACCACCGCCCTCTACACGGCGGTCGCCCTGTCCGTTCTGGCCGGTGCCCTGCTGCTGCGGCCCACCGGCGAGATCAACGACCGATAGAAGAAAACAATTTATGGGGTACGGTCATGAGTCGCTCGACGAGATGACAACCGTCAACCGGGCGGCCCCGCCGCCCGGTCGGCAATTCTGTGATGTGCCGACGTGGCCCAATCGTGCCGCCTAGGATCCGTGCCATGAATGTGAATTATCGCCTGCTGGTGTCGACTCTTTGTGCCGTCGGCCTGCCGGTGATGGCGGCTTCCCCGGCGTTCGCGAGCGGACCGGCGCATATCGCCCGGCTGACCATCGACAACCAGTCCCAGTGCGACCTGATCGGTGACGGCTACAGCTACGGCACCGCGTCGACCTGGGTCGATGAGCCGACCGAGAACATCTCGGCCGGCGATTCGGGCGAGGGCATCATCTCCACCTCGGAAGGCGCCTTGTACGCCGATGCCGGATACCGCGTCACGTGTGCGGCCGACACGGTTTCGGGCAAGGCGACCTTTACGATCAACGACATCGAGGGGACGTTGGAGGCCGACTCGTCCTACGCCGTCGACAATGCCTCCCTCTGTGTGGTGAAAGCAATCTCCGGTGATTACCGATCAAGGGTTTTCGCATTCACGCTGAAGCATTGCTGAGCATATTCCGGACGGCCGCGATCTGCGCGTCGTAGGTGTCCTGGCCGTCCTCGGAGAGCACGCGGGGGAGCAGGTCGCCGAACGCGTTCACCTCGGCCACCGCATGGTCGCGCCACCCCGCGCGGAACATCAGGTCCACGCCCGCGTGCAAGGTGCGCGGGAAACACGCGGCCGCCCGGACACACGTGTCCATCGCCGCGGCCCAGGACCGCTCGCCGGCCGCGGCCCGGACCGCGGCCACGTCGCCGCGCTCGTTGCCGAGGTGCAGGTTCGTCATCGGTGACCGGCTGGTGCGGACCACCACGTGCCGCGCCTGCCCGGCGATGACGACCACCCGCAGGTCGAGCACGCGCCCGCCGAGCGCGGCCTTCGGATACCACCGCTCCACGTGCAGCCCGTCCGGCCCCAGCCGGTCGACGATCGCCGCGATCGAGTTCTCGTCGTCGTAACGCCGTACGCGCAAGTTGTTGAAGATCTTCCCCTCGCTCAACTCGACCGAGGTCACCGCCATGATCCGCCGCCCGGCCGCGGTCCCTCGGCGCCCGCCCACGGCCAGCGCCAGCACCCCTGAGGCCGACGACCCGTAGGCCGCCTTGACGAATACCCGGCTCCAGCCGGCCGTCTCCATCGCCATCCGCAGCGACTCGTAGTCCCGCACCCCCGGGCCCAACCCGAGATCCCGGCCCGCGCCGGTCGTCGTGCCGTCGGCGTGCAGGGCGGGCGGCAGCGGGATGCCGGCAGCAGTCAGAAGGGCGTGGCAGCGCGGCTTGGCCGTCATCGTCAGAATGTCGGCCGGCTGATTGAGCAGAACGCCCCCACCAGCGGCAACGCGCTCCAACGTGATCCCCAGCCCGGCGAACACGGCGGCCGCCCCGGCGATCTCACCGTGCGCAACGGCCTCCACCGCGGCCGCCCCCGCGATGTCCGCGCCGGCCGAGACCGGCCGGCCCAGGGCCCGCAACAGCTGCTCGACCTCGGCGTTCTCGCCCGGCGAGTCGATGCGCACCAGCGTGCCCGGCCCCGGCACCCGCCCGGACAGAAGCACGTCCCGCCACGGAAACACCTCCGGCGCGGGCAACCCGGCCCGTCCGGCAGCGGCGAGGAACAGGGCGACCCGGCGGTTCTCCGGGTTGCCGACGACGGCGAGGCGCACCCTATTCGGCGCAGACCGTGTAGCGACCCCAGCGCTCCTCGTTCTGCTGCCCGGAGACGTCGACCGTCACTCCGGGCAGCTCGTCGGCGACCCGCTGGGCCATCTCCGCGGTCATGAAGTGATGGTGCAGGTCGAGCGTCTCCAGGTGGGTCAGCGGCTGCCCGGCCAGCAACGCCTCGGCACCGACGTCACCGAGCGTGCCCAGTGACAGGTCGAGGCGCCCGAGCCGGGCCACCACCGGCGCCGCGGCGACCGCGGCGGCCACCTCGTCGGCGATTTCCGCGTTGCACAGCCCGAGGTGTCGGAGCGCGGGCAGCGACCGCCCGCCCAGGATCGTCGCGAGGTCGTCGGCGCGGGCGTCACCACCGTAGTTGGACACGCCCAGCCACAGCTCCAGGTGCTCAAGAGCGGGCAGGTCACAGGCGCTCACGGCCCGGATCACGGAGGTGGGCAGCCCGCCGGACTGCAGGACGAGTTCGCGCAGCGCCGGATACCGCCCCGGGCTGATCTCCAGCCCCTGCGACCCGCGCACCCACAACCGTTCCAGCGCCGGGAACGCCTCCAACAGCGGCGTGATGTCGTTGTGGTTGATCCAGGAGATCTCACACTGCTCATAGGTCATCTCGCCGATGAACAGCGCCCGCAGCCCACTGAACCGAGCCGCGTTCTTGATCATGAATTCGGCCGGGAACTCCGACTCGTACGACGACCCCCACTCGCCGATCACCAGCGCCGCCGGCCCACCCGGACCGGCCCGCTCCAGCACCTTCTCCAGGGCCGCCTCGAACTCCGACACATCGGCCTCGAAGTCCTCCATGTCGATCCGCCAGGCCACCGCCCCCGGATCGTCCGGCTCCTGCTCGCCGTCCACCTCCACGATCGGCAGCCCGGCGAACGTGGTCAGATGCTCGTTGATGGTCACGGGACTCCCTCGGCCAGATGTCACACCCAACGCAACAGTGCGGCGACGTTAGCAAGCCCCACCGACACTTCCGCGCACCGCATAACCCGCCCGAGCCGGCAACGTGCGGCGCGACTCGGGCGGGTGGTGCTCTCAGGTGCGGGGCTGCCGGGCGAGCACCTTCGACAGGCGCTCGCGCACGCCAGGATCGGGCTCGACCGGAACGGCCTCCCGCACCAGCGTCCACGCCTCGTCCGGGATCACCTCCACCGGCCAGGCCTCAAGCGCGTCCAGGGCCATGTTCCGGTTCCGCACCGTCGCATTGCGCAGCGCCGTCGCGATCAAGTTCCAACCCTTCCCCGGGTACGTGTCCAGCCTGCTCACGACCAGATCGAGGATGTGTTCGGGCCCGTTCCCGGCCAGTCCCCGATCCAGGCCGGGTCCCGTGACGAGGGCGTCCAGCGGCAGCAGTTCGACCGCCAGCTCCACCGCGGTGTCGATCTGCGCCGGATCGTCGACCAGGTGATACCAGAGATGCCAGGTGTTCGGCCGGGCCCGTACCTGCCGCACCAGCTGTGACCCGAACGGGAGGCCCAGCCGCTGGGCCGCCCGGACCGCGCTGTCGAACTTGTCGGGTTCCTCGGCCGCGAGTCCGGCCACCACGACGTCCCGCCACTCGGGCCGTCGGGTCAGCGCGAGCGCCTGAGCCAGCCCGTGGACCGTTGCGAAGGATCCGACCACGCCGACCCGCTCGACCGTCGGCCGGTGAAGGCCGGCGTGGTGCAGGAAGCGCTCCGTCACGGCCGTACCTTCGGGATAATCGTCGATGTCGCGGGCCGGTCCGCGACGCCACAGTGCGAGCAGGATCCCGCCGGCGCCGTCCAGCAGTTGTTCGTCGACGGAGTCCGCGGCCAGGGCGTCGGCCAGTCCGCCGGTCGTGGCCGCTATCCAGGCCAGGTATTCGTCGAGGATCCGGTTGCGGAATCCGTCGCGCAGCAGCCAGGCTTTGATCGCCGGATCGGTGGTGCCGGCGAGGCGTTCGACCGCGTGGATGCGGCCCCACCCGTCGACCCGCCGGGCCAGCTCGAAGACGGCCTGGTCGGGGTCGGGCTGGGTGGAGCGCAGCGCCACCACCGCGTACAACGTGAAGTCTTCTAATTGTCCGAGCAGTTGCAGCAGGTCACGGTCGTGCGGTTCACCGCCGAGGCCGAGCAGGACGATGCCGAGCGCCACCGCGCCGCGGCGGGTGCCGTTCTCGGCGAGCCATCGTCCGATCAGCCGGATGTGGTTCTTCGGCGGCCGGCGCCGGCGCAGCTCCCGGATCAGGCCGTCGGCGATGTCCACGGGTGATACGACGGCCGCGGTGTCGTGCAGCGCCTGCAGTGTCGCGGGGGAGGGGACGAGGTCGTGGATCCGCGCGGCCAGCCGGTCGGCCACGTCACGGGTGTCGTCGGGGGAGGACGAGTGATGGGTACGGATGCCGTCCATCACCGTATCGGAGATCAGTTTCGCGCCGGAGCCGTCCGGGAACGGCGTGTGCGGCCACGGGCCGGGTCCGTGCCGGTCGGCCAGGGTTCGAGCGTGCGCGAGATACGTCAGCACGGGCGGCTCCTGGCCACCCGGGGCGCTCATCGAGCGGGGCGGAGGCCGCCCTTCCAGATCGAGGTCATGCGCTCACCCTACCGGATGGATCGACTGTCTGATCTGGGACGCAATGCTCGACCCCGAAGTTGATCACTGCGAGTATTTGCGCCCTGACTGACGGTGCCGACCGTGGGATTCCCCCGTCCGCGATGTATCTGTCCCCGCCGCCGGTGCATCTCACTCTCCAGAAGCGCATCGATCGGATTCGAGGTTGACCATGACGTCCATCAGGCCACTCAGCTGCATCACCCCGCCGTTCATCCTGACCCGGCTGCTCGACAGCGACAACGAGGCGATCCGCCAGGCCGCCCTGTCCACCCTGGTCACGACGTCTCAGCTGCGCGGCGAGCGCACGGTCCGCGGGCTGATCGCCGGGGTGTTCTCGACCCCGGCGGACGGTCGGCGCAGCATCTTCGACTGCCGCCACTCCACGTTCCTGCCGTTGGCCACGCTGGTGCGTTCCGAGGATGACGCGCCGGTCGCGGACGCGGCGGTGAACCGGGCGTATGACGGTTTCGGCGCCACCCGCACGTTCTACCGTGACGTGTTCCAGCGTGACTCGATCGACGGCCGGGGCATGCGCCTGCAGGGGTACGTGCACCGCGGCACCCGGTACAACAACGCGTTCTGGGACGGCTCGGAGATGGTCTTCGGGGACGGCGACGGCGAGGTGTTCACCGATTTCACCGGCTCGCTCGACGTGATCGCGCACGAGCTGGGGCACGGCATCACCGAGCACACCGCGAACCTGGAGTACCACAACCAGTCCGGCGCCCTGAACGAGTCGCTGTCCGACGTGGCCGGTTCGATGGTCAAGCAGTGGGCGCTGCAGCAGAGCGCCGACCAGGCCGACTGGCTGATCGGGGCCGAGGTGTTCACCCCGTCGATCGACGCCGACGCGCTGCGTTCGATGAAGGCGCCGGGCACCGCGTTCGACAACAAGCTGTTCGGCAAGGACCCGCAGCCCGACCACATGGACCGCTTCGTCGAGCTGCCGGACACCGAGGACGGCGACAACGGTGGCGTGCACATCAACTCGGGCATCCCGAACAAGGCGTTCTACCTGGTCGCGACCGGCATCGGCGGGAACTCCTGGGAGGCTCCGGGGCACATCTGGTACGAATCGTTGAAGGCGTCGACGTCGACCACCGAGTTCCAGGCCTTCGCCGACACGACGTACAACAAGGCCGCGGAGCTCTACGGCGCGGACAGCACCCAGCAGCAGGCCGTCAAGGAGGCGTGGACGCAGGTGGGTATCCGGATCACGACGACGCCGACGCTGGCCGGGCGCGGCTAGTGCGGGTTTCCCTGGCGACGCACGGCGGGCTGGCCGCTTCGATCGTCCGGCGGCTGCCGGCCCGCGTGCTCGACACCGACCAGCTCCCGGACGCCGACGCCCGGGAGCTGCGCCGGTTGGTCGCCGCGGCCGCGGCCGACCCGGGCGGGGCTCGCCCGGCGTCGCCCGCCCGCGACGCCATGACCTACACCATCACCGTCCACGACGGCCCGGACGCGACCACTTTGACCAGCTCGGACACGTCGATGTCAGCGGCCTTCGACGCCCTGCTCACCTGGATCCAGCGCCGGGACGGGTAGCGCCGCGTAACCGGCGATCAGGATGTCGACGGCCTGGGTGAACCGCGAGTCGAAGTCCAGGCCGGCGCGGGTCCGGATCACCTCGACCAGGTTCGGGAACTCGGCCGGGTCCAGCTCGTCCGAGCGCTGATCGAGGTCGGGTTCGGAACCCTCGTGGCCCGGGGTCTGCCCGACCTCGGCCAGGGTGTGTCCGATCGTGAACATGGCGATCACGTTGACGACGTCGAGCGCGCGGCCCAGCGGCAGGCCGGTGGCGCGCATCGCGGCCAGCCAGCGCTCCGACATCCGCAGCGCGTCGGGGGAGTTCACCGGGCGGGTCGCGGCCAGCGGCAGCACGCCAGGGTGGGCCAGCAGCGCGGAGCGCAGCGAGTGGGCGAAGCCGCGCGCCCAGGACGTCCAATCCGGGCCCGACGGGTCGCCGAGGCCCGCGAAGGCGGTCTCCATCACCCGGTCGACCAGGCCGTCGAGCAGCGCGTCCTTGTTCGGCACGTGCCGGTAGAGCGACATCGCCTCGACGCCCAGCTGCGCGCCGAGTTTGCGCATCGACAGCGCCGGAAGCCCGTGCGCGTCGATCAGGTCGAGCGCCGCGTCGAGCACCTTCTCCCTGCTCAGGCCTGCTTTCATGAAACCTCTCTTGACGAAGCTTACGGTGTAAGTCATCCTAGCGGAAACGTCGATGCTTACACCGTAAACATAATCCGGAGGATGTCGTGATCGCCCTCGCCCTGACCCTGATCCTGGCCGCTGTCGTCTATCACGCGGTCATGACGCTCGTCGATCTGTATCCGTTCAACAACGTCCGCGCCGCCAAGCGGTCCGAGCAGCTGACCGAGGTCGCGGTGAACGCGCCGGTGATGGCGTTGCCCGCGGTTCTGCTCGCCATCGGCGCGGCCGCTTCGCTGCCGTGGCTGGGCTACCTCGGCGGGGTGATCGAGCTGCTCGCGGTGCTCGGCGGGCTGCTGCTCTGGTGGTCGCCGTACCTGATCGGCGTCACCATGCCGTGGGCCACCGCGGGCACCGGCACGACCTGGCCCCAATTGCATGCGCGCACCTATGCGGACACGGTCATCGTCCTGCCGCGCATCGGCGGGCGCCCGCGCCCGAATCTGGAACACATGCTGCTGCACGCCCTGATGCTCGCCGCCGCGATCGTCACCCTCATCGCAGCCAAAAACCTTTGAAACCGATTTTCCCGTACGGCGTGAAGCTGCTTCGCCGTACGGGAAAATCGTCTTTCATCGACGGCGGACCGGGACCCGGCCGTCGGCCTGGACCGGCGCGAGTTTGATCTTCAATTCCCGGACCGGGAGTGGGTCGACCGGAATCGACCAGTCCACGCGCCAGGCCGGGCGCACCACCGCGGCCAGATACGCCAGTCCGCAGACCCAGAGCGCCGTGGTCAGCCCGCCGAAGTTCAGCAGGGCGGCGCCGAGCAGGCCGCCGAGCGGGATCCCGGCCCAGGCCCAGGCGTTGATCAGGGTCTGCACGCGTCCGCGCAGCGCGGCCGGGATCAACTCCACCTGAAGCGTCTCCAGGAGTGGGTTGAACAGGCCGGACCCGATGCCGGCGAGGGCGTAGACGGCGATCACGGCCTCCGGTGGCAGGCCGAGTGCGAGCACGATGATCCGGGTCGGGCCGCTGCTGAGCACCCCGATCAGGTACGTGGCGCGGCGCGGTAATCGGGCGCCGAAGCCGGCCGAGGCCAGCGCCGACGCGATCGAGGCGAGACCGACAGTGCTCAGGGCCAGACCGACGACCGTTGCGTCGTGACCGCCGGCCCGCGCCCAGACCGGTAGCAGCACCGCCATCAGCGCCTGGTCGAGCAGGTTGGTCACGACGAACATGGTGGTGATGGCCCGCAGCGGCGGATGCGCGCGCAGGAACGTCGTCCCGGTGCGCAGCCGGTCGAAGTAGGACTGATCGTCGCGCCCGCGATCGCGTAACGGATCGGTCACTGTCAGTGTCACGATGAGTGTTGCTACACCGAGCATTGTCGCGGCTACCCACAGTGCGCGATCGCCGCCGAGCGTGGCGACCAGCCAACCGGCCATCGCCGTGCCGACCGCGGTCGCGGTCCGCTCCACGGCCGTGGCCAGCCCGACACCCCGCGCCGTCGACTGCCCGGCGTCCGCGGCGGCGAACGGCACCAGCAGGCGTTTCGCGGCGCTGGCGGGGCCATCGGCACAACCGACGACCAGCAGCATCAGGGTGAGCAGCCAGAGCGGTGGCGTACCGAACAGCGCGGGGATGACCAGCACGGACGCCGAGATCACGTCCCCGGCCGCGCTGATCCGCCGCGGGCCGATCCGATCCAGCAGCGGCCCGGCCAGCCACTGCGTGAACGCGTACGGCAGCACCTGGCAGGCGACCACCAGGCCGGTCTGCGCGGCACTGCCCGTGCGATCCAGGACCAGCCAGGGGACCGCGACCGTGAGCAGGCGGTTCGCGGACAGGGTGCAGGCCTGTGAGCTCAGGACACCGGATAATCCACGCCATCTCACCCGGCCATCACCGGCACGTGCCCGGCATTACGGCGCGGCAGGACCGCGCGATTGATCAAAGGCGCCATCGAACATCCTTCGGCAAAAGGCGAGGCGGTTTCCTCGCACCGTAGATGCCGATGGCCACGGCAGGTAGTCGCCGGTCGATTACGAGATAGCCGGTATCTGCGCTCACGGAGGGTGCAAAGATCCGCTTTCCGGGGTGCTAACCGCAGGTCAGACCACCGAAGGTCAACTTCGGCGGGCCGCGTTTATCGGCTACTCGGCGCGCCGAATTGATGTTCCCGAAGTCGCACAACCAGTCCGTCGTATGCTGCTTTTGCCGCTTGACGGCGGCGATTCCGTGTGAAGGGACAATTGATGACCTTGACGGCGTACCTGGAGCGGGCGGTCGCACTCGCGTGGGAAGCCCGCAACCGCGGCGACCATCCGTTCGGCGCGCTGCTCGTCACCGCCGAGGGTACCGTCATCGAGGCGATGAACTCGGTGGTCACCGGTTCCGACCCGACCGGGCACGCCGAGACCAACCTGGTCCGCCTGGCCGGCCGCCTGACCCGGGCCGAACTGACCGGCAGCACCCTCTACACCAGCACCGAGCCGTGCGCGATGTGCGCCGGGGCCATCTACTGGTCGGGGATCGGGCGGGTGGTGTTCGCGCTCTCCTCGGACGAGCTGAACGCGATGGTCACCGAGGAGGAGGGCATCCCGCCGCTGCACCTGGCCTCGCGCGAGGTCTTCGCCCGCGGCGGCCGCGTGATCGAGGTCGAGGGCCCGTTCCCGCTCCCGTCGGCCACCGAGGTCCACCACGGCTTCTGGCCCTGACCGATGCTGATCACCCACCTGGCCGCGAATCTCGGCTATGGGCTCCTGCTCGTCACCGACCCCGACGCCGACGTCGACCAGCTGCCCGAGACCGTCGCCCGCTGTCGCGTTGAGGTGGGTGCGAAGATCGGCGGGTGTACGGGATCCCGGAAGCGGCGTCGACCTGGGACTGGGAAGTCCACCAGTTCGACGGGTCGCGGCTGCGGCTGGCCGCCGACAACGACCTGACCTACGCCCACGGCTTGGAGGTCGTCCTCACCGACCTCGCCTACATGGCGTGCCCCACCCAGTTCACCAACCCGCGGTTCCGGGAGCCGACCCCGGCCGAACGCCGCCTGGTGCAACGGCATTGTGGTGACGAGCCCGCGGTCATCCTGGCCTTCGACGTGGAATCCGCCCACAGGCTGGACGAATGGCTGCCCTGCCTGATCGCCGCCGATGCGATCCAGGTCGTGCCCGGCACCGTCTACCGGTACTGGCGGGACGACCTCAAACCGGGGGAGCGCCTGTCCCACTGGGCCCGGCGGCCGGACGATCAGACCGGTTCGGGTTCCGGAGCGGGCTCGGCCGGATCGGTCGACGGCTGAGCGGGCACCGGTTCGGCCGGCACCGGCGAGATCGGCGGCATCGGTTCGGCCGGCGCCGGAGGCAGGTCCGGGTTGTAGGGGTCCAGCTCACCCGGGTCGTCGGGGATCGGCGCCCCGGGGTCCAGCGGCGGGTAGCGGTCCGGGTCGGACGGCACTCGTTCGATCGGCATCGAATCCCCCATCTCACCTGGCCCCGGGATCGAGGCTCAAGATCGAATTACCCGCTGGGATCCGGGCCAAACGGATGGGCTAGGCGAGATCGCTCTCGCTCAGGGCATCGGCGATCGCGGTCGCGCCCGCGTTGAAGCGGATCGTCCGCCCGATCGTCGCCGGCTCGACCAGCGTCCGGGCAACCACGGCGGCAACATCCGCCCTGCTCACCGAGCCCGAGGTGGCGCCCGTGTTCGCGGTCTCGATCCGGCCGGTCGGCAGGTCGGACGTCAGCCGGCTCGGGCCGAGAATCGTCCAGTCCAGCTCGGTGCGTTCCAGATACGCGTCGGCGGCGGCCTTCGCCTCCGCGTACGGGAAGAAGCCGCTGTCCTCCGGAATGCCGTGATCGATCTGCGACCCGAAATAGGAGACCATCACGAACCGCCGGATCCCGGCCCGCGCCGTCGCCTCCATCGAACGGATCGCCGCGTCGCGGTCCACCGCATAGGTCCGCGCCGGGCTCCCGCCGCCGGCCCCGGCCGACCAGACGATCGCGTCGTGCCCGCGGAACAGCTCGGCCAGCTCCTCGACGCCGAGCTTCTCGACATCGGCGACCAGCGGATCGGCCCCGGTCTCGGCGACCTCGTCACGATGCGCCGGGTTGCGGAACACCGCGCCGACCTGGTGACCGGACTCCACCAGCAGCGGCAGCAACAGCAGCGCCACCTTCCCGTGCCCGCCCACGACCAGAACCCGCGCATTCTCCATTCCCGCGACGCTACCGCCATCTCCCGACAATTCGCGCACGCCGAGCCTTCAAAATCCCCATTCCCCCGTACGGAAATAATCCGCCCACCGCCCAGCCGCCGATTCCGCGCCGGTGCTCAGGGCTGCTTCGAGCGTTCCGACACAGCCCCGAGCACCAAGCCGCCCCAGCGGTCAGGCCTTGACGATCGGCTTCAGGGCCTCGGCCACCTTCGTGACCATGCCCGGCCGGTGGCCGTTGCGGATCAGGTTGATGGTGATGCCGTCGATGCCCGCCCCGATGACCTTCTCGTGCAACTGTTCGGCGACCTGCTCCGCCGTACCCAGGAAAGCCCGGTTCCGTCGATCTTCCGGGATCAACGCACCGAGCTCCTTGACCTCCTGCTCGTCCTCCCCGACCATGCCCATGACCAGGTAACTGGTCGCCAGGGTGGCCGGGTCGCGGCCGATCTCCTCGCAGCGCTCGCGCAGCACGGCGACCTTGCGGGCCAGGTCGTCGACGTCACAGATCACGTTCATGTGGTCGGCGAACTTGGCGGCCAGCCGGAACGTCTTCTGCTCGCCGGAGCCGCCCAGCATGATCGGGATGGTGGGTCGCACGCGCGGGTTGTTCATGGCGCCCCGGGTCACGTACCACTTGCCCTCGAAGGTCGCCTCTTCGCCCTTGAGCATCGGCGCGATGATGTTGAGCGCCTCTTCCAGACGCTCGAAGCGCTGCCCGAACGTGCCGAACTCGAAGCCGAGGTCGTTGTGCTCGCGCTCGAACCACCCGGCGCCGATGCCGAGCACTGCGCGGCCCTTGGAGACCACGTCGAGGGTGGTCACGGTCTTGGCGAGAAAGGCCGGATTCCGGTACGTGACCCCGGTGACCAGCGTCGACAGCTGGATCGTGGACGTCACGGACGCGAGCGCGCCCAGCGTCGTGTACGACTCCAGCATGTTCTGGTCCGGCGTGCCGATGCCCGGCAGCTGGTAGAAGTGGTCCATCACGAGCACGGTGTCGAAGCCGGCGGCCTCGGCCTCCTTGGCCTGCGCGGCGACCGTGTCGAACAGCTGCTCGTTCGGGATTCCCGGGTAGGTGAAGTTCGGGATCTGATAGCCGAGCCGGATGGTCATGCTGTCCCCAGTTCCATGTAAGCGGTCTCTCACTTGGTATGTAAGAGCCAACTTACACCGCGGCCCGGCGAGGGTCCGGGCGTGTCGCGCGGCCGGCTCCTGACCTGATTTTGCGTCCGGGCCCAGGCGGGTGCCGGGGAACGCTCGAATCAGCGCTTGACCGCTCCCGAGGCCGCCGCGTTGTTGGCGGTGCGGGGATCCTTGACGGCCGAGGCGACCTTGGCGGTCAGCCGGGCGCCGCGCTTGGCCGCACTCGCCGGCCGTACCGTGAACGTGTAGGTCACCTTGCCGCCGGCCCGCACGGTCGTCGTGGTGAACCGCAGCGTCGCCCCGCTCTTGCGACCACCGCCGGCGCTGACCACGGTGACACCCCTGGGCAGGGTCACGGTGGTGGACAGTTTCGACGCGGCCGACGGCCCGGAGTTGGTCACGGTCACCGTGACCCGCAGGTTCTTACCGGCGGTGACCGCCTTGACCGATCCGAACCGGACCGACAGGTCGGCCGCCGCGACCACCGACAGCCCGAAGGCGGTGCTCGCCGTCCCGACGGTTGCGGAGATCCGCACGGCGCCGACCCGGCTGCCGGCCAGCATCGGCGGGCTGGTCGCGAGGCCCTGGGCGTTGGTCACCGCGGTCATCGAGGTCTTCCCGCCGATCGTGGCCGAACCGGACGTCACCGCGAACGTCACCGTCCGCCCCGCCACCGGTTGACCGGCGGCGTCGGACACCTTCACCACCAGCGGTTTCGCGAAGCCGCGCCCGACGATGGCGCTCTGGCCACCGCCACTGACGGCGGCGATCGAGGATGTCACGGCGCCGCCGACCACCTGGAAGGTCGACGTGGCGGTGCCACCGCTGCCGATCGTGCCCCGCACACTGTCCACGGTCGGTTCCGCGGAGCCGCCGTTGACCATGACGAAGTCGACGCTGTACGCCGTCCCGGCGCTCCCGCTGGCGACGACCCGGTAGCCGCCCGCGGCCGGTCCGGAGATGACCGCGATCGACCGGTCGTCGACCTCGGCGTAGCCGGCGTTGGCATAGGTGGACAGGGAACCGTCGGGCAGCCGGCCCACGGTGTTCCCGGCGGCGTCGGTGACGCTGATCCGGGCCGGCGGGTCCTGCACCACGGCCATCGTGTCGATGATCGGCAGGCTGGCGATCAGGGTCAGGTGATAGAACGTCTCGACCCGCTGGACCAGGTCGTCGAAGTCGATGTCCCGGTCGCCGAACAGCGACTCCAGGTCGACGTAGTAGGTAAGCGGACGGGTCGCGAATACCCTCGGGGAGGCGATGCCGAGTGCCAGGTACTCCTCGAAGCCGGGATTGGTCCAGCGTGCGATCACCGAGTGGCTGGAGTCGTTGCTGCGGTCATTGAGCAAACAGTTGTTGGTGCCCGGGGGCGGGGTGAAGACACCATTCTGAATGGCGTTGTTCACGCGCTTGAGGACGCTGAAGTCGCACCGCTGCGGGTCGGTCGTGGCGGCCGGCAAAAAGTCCAGGGTGGCGACGGCGACGCTGTCGGCGACGTGCTGGTGGTAGGGCACGCCCTTGATCGGGAAGACCACGTTCACCGGCAGGTGCCCGCGGTTCGAGGTGGTCGTGCAATAGCTGCCGGAGCCGGCGACGCCGGTGGTGAAGGTGAGCGGCAGATTCCCGTACTCAATGGTGAATGGTTTTACCGCGTGCAGAAGCGCCGGGGGATCGACGTCGACCTTGGGCAGGACGGCGGATCCGGTGTGGCCGTTGTCGGGGCAGGTGAACCGCGGGGTGGCGGCCGCGAAGGTCCAGGACGCGGAGGCCTGCGGCTCGGTCGGGTCGGGCTCACCGTTGTTGATCTGCTCGTACCAGAATTCCAGATCGTCGGTGCTCGACGGCGCGGTGTAGGAATCGGACGCGCGTGAATAGGCGATGTTCGCGATCCCGTTGCCGTCGGTGACATTCGCGCCCTTGAGCCCGATGTCCGGCCCGGCGACCACCCGCCAGGAGACGAACACGCCGGTCCACGGCTTGCCGGCCTCGTCGGTGAGCTGCGCTTTGAACCCGGCCACGTCGTAGGCGGCGCCGAGTTCCGAGGTGGTCGGCGTGACCGTCATCGTCAGCGGCGTGGCCGGAGCGGTCGGCGTCGGGTCGGTCGTCGGCGGCACGCCCGGCTGGAACGTCACCCGCACCGTGTAGTCGAAGTGAAAAGGGTTGTACTGATTGAGCAGTCGGGTGAAAGTCCATTCACCGGTTCCGTCGAAGGCGACCGAGAAGGCATTCTCGTTCGACAGGCTCTCATTGCCGTCGTTTTCCCCCAGGGCAAAATCAAAGATCGACCCCTTTCGCTCGTACGGCGTGGTCCACTGCTGTGCCGCGCAGTAGCCCGAGTCGCACAGCCAGGTGGAGTCGTCCGAGCCGCTCAGGAACAGCAGCGTGCGGGGGTCGTATTTGCCGGCCGGCGTGGTGGTGATCGCGACCCGCAGTGTCCCGTTGCCGGGAAACGTCATCGTGTCGGAGTTCGCCGCACTGGCCGGCGACGTCACCAGCACCGCCCCGGTCACGAGCAGTACGGCGGTGACGGCGGCAGCGGTCAGCAGGCGCCGGAAACGCGTCACGATGATCTCCCGTTCAGCGGCCACCCACGGCAGACGGCCGCCAGCAGTCAATCCGGACGCGGGGGCCGCAACAATCGGGAACCCGGCGCCATGATCGGGACGTTCGCCCGGTCCCGGCCACGAATCGGTGGCCGGAAGTGACCACTCGTCAGGCCGAGCCGCGGACGATCAGCTCGGTCGGCAGGACGGTCGGCGGGGGAGTGGCGGCACCACCCAGCATCGCGGTGATCGCTTCCGCGGCGGCCGTGCCGATGCCGGTCTTGTCCTGGGCGACGGTCGTGAGCCCGGGCGGGATCAGGGTCGCCACCTCGATGTCGTCGAACCCGACGATGGCCACGTCCTCGGGCACGCGCAGCCCGGCCTCGTGCACGGCTCGCAGCGCGCCGACGGCCATCTCGTCGCCCGCGGCGAAGACCGCGGTGGGCCGCGGGTCGAGGTCGAGCAGCTGCTTCATGGCGGTGTAGCCGCTCTCCAGGTACCAGTCGCCGGCCGGTGCGCCGGCCAGGGTCAGCCCGGCTTCGGCGAGCGCGGCGGTGAAGCCTTCCAGGCGTTCCACGGCCGGGTAGGTCGGCATCGGCCCGGTGATCGTGGCGATGCGCCGGTGACCGCGTTCGATCAGGTGCCGGGCGGCCTGTCGGCCGCCGCCGCGGTTGTCGGAGGTGATGTACGTGCACGCCGGCCCGGTGAACCGCAGGTCGAGCGCGACGCAGGGCACCCCGGCGTCGGCCAGGGCGAGCACGGCCGGGTCGCGGCTGCCGTTGTCGATGATGACCACGCCGTCGACGTTGTGCCGCTGGACCGCGCGCAGAAAACGGGCCGGTCCGGGGCTCGGGTCGGGCGCGAGCATGAGCAGGTGCAGCCCCTGGGCGCTGAGGGCGCTCTTGAGCGCGACGAGGATGTCCTGCAGGAACGGGTGCCGCCAGCCGGGCCGGCGGTGGTCGGTGTCCCAGACCAGGCCGACCATGTTGGATTTTTTTGTGGCCAGGGTGCGGGCCGACTCGTTGGGCAGGTATCCGACCTCGGCGGCGATGCCGAGCACGAGCTGTCTGGTCTGCTGGCTGACCACCTCCGGTGTGTTGAAGACCCGCGAAACGGTGGCGACGGAAACGCCGCTGCGACGTGCCACTTCTCTGATGCTGGACACCCTGGACGCCCCTATGTAACCGGTTTCAGGACCGTATCAGCGTCGTGTCGCGACGGTCAACACATGTCGATCTCGTTACCAGCTCGTGACTTGACAGCGCACGCATCGATGTAGGCAAACTCTTGGCTCAAGGCCGCGGAGTTCGGAACCGGCCTGTCTCGTACGTCAGCTCGTCCTGCGCCTTTGATGCTCTGCGTCGTGTAACCGGTTTCATGAAACCGGTTACACCCGAGGAAAAGGATGGTTCTGCATGTCTTTGTCCCGAACAGCGCGAACCCTGGCCGCTGCCCTGGCCGCCGCGGTGGTGCTGACCGCGTGCGGCTCCGGCGGCGACGCCGGCAGCGCCGGCGGGAACGTCACGCTCAACGTCAACCTGTTCGGCAACTTCGGCTACAAGGCGCTCTACGACGAGTACTCCCAGGCCCATCCGAACATCAAGATCGTCGAGCACACCGCCGCCTACAACGACCACCACCGGGACCTGGCCACGCACCTGGCGACCGGGACCGGCGCCGGCGACATCGAGGGCGTCGACACCGGGTTCATCGCCCAGATGCGCGAGGTCGGCAAGCAGTTCACCGACCTGGGCACCGACCGCGCCGCGCAATATCTGCCCTGGAAATGGCAGGCGTCGCTGACCTCGGACGGCAAGCAGATCGGCTACGGCACCGACGTCGGCGGCCTGGCCATCTGCTACCGCCGCGACCTGTTCGAGCAGGCCGGTCTGCCGGCCGACCGCGACGCGGTGTCCGCGCTCTGGGCGTCCGGCTGGGACCAGTACATCGAGGCCGGCAAGAAGTACACCGCGAAGGCACCGAAGGGCACCGCGTTCTTCGACGGCGGCGGCGCGCTCTACAACGCCGTGATCGGCCAGGCTCCGCAGGGCTTCTACAGCGAGGACAACACCATCGTCGTCGGCACCAACCCGGCGGTCCGCAACGCCTGGGACCTGGTGGTCAAGGCGATCCAGGCCAACCTGTCGGCGAAACTGATCGACAGCTCGCCGGAGTGGAACAACGGCTTCGCCAAGGGCCAGTTCGCCACGATCTCCTGCCCGGCGTGGATGATGACCAAGATCAAGGACCAGGCCAAGGCGTACGCCGGCAAGTGGGACGTGGCGGCGGTTCCCGGCGGCGGCGGGAACTGGGGCGGGTCGTACCTGACCGTGCCCAAGCAGGGTAAACACATCGAGGAGGCCAAGGCCCTCGCGGCCTGGCTGACCGCCCCGGAGCAGCAGGCCAAGATCTTCACCTCCAAGGGCCTGCTCCCGTCGATCCCGGCGCTCTACGACAAGCCGGAGATCGCCCAGTACAAGGATCCGTTCTTCAACAACGCGCCGATCGGCACGATCTTCACCACCGCCGCCAAGCAGCTCAAACCGCAGTACCAGGGCCCGCGCACCGGTGACATCCAGACCACCATCCGCGACGGGCTCGTCCGGGTCGAGCAGGGCAAACAGAGCTCCGAACAGTCCTGGCAGCAGACCGTCAGCGACGTCGAGCGACTGAAGAAATAGGCCAACCTCCACGGCCGGCGGTTCTTGGGGGGACCGCCGGCCACCCCGGTGAAGGATTGACGATGACCCTGCTCAACCGGCTCGACACGAAGGGCTCGCCCTACCTCTACGTCACGCCGTTCTTCCTGCTGTTCGCCGCGTTCGGGCTGTTCCCGCTGATCTACACCGGGTACGTCTCGTTCAACGACTGGAACCTGCTGGACGCCGGCGAGCACACCTGGGTGGGCCTGGCCAACTACCGCGAGCTGCTGCACGACCCGTACTTCTGGAACGCGCTGGGCAACACCCTGAGCATCTGGGTCCTGTCCACCGTGCCGCAGCTGCTCGCCGCGCTCTGGATCGCGCACCTGCTCAACCACCGGCTGCGCGCCCGCACCAGCCTGCGCATGGGCGTACTGCTGCCCAACATCACCTCGATCGTCGCCGTGACCATCGTGTTCACGCAGATGTTCGGCCGCGACTTCGGCATGATCAACTGGCTGCTCGGGCTGACCGGGCTCGGCCCGATCGACTGGCAGGCCAACACCTGGAGCTCGCACCTGGCCATCTCGGTCATCGTGGCCTGGCGCTGGACCGGCTACAACGCGCTGATCTACCTCGCCTCGATGCAGGCCATTCCCCATGACCTGTACGAGGCCGCCGAGCTCGACGGCGCGTCCTCCGGCCAGCAGTTCCGGCGCATCACCGTGCCCCAGCTGCGCCCGACGATCATCTTCACCGCGGTCATCTCGACCATCGGCGGCCTGCAGATCATGGCCGAGCCGCTGCTGTTCGCCGGCACCTCGACCCCGACCGGCGGGTCCGACCGCCAGTTCCAGACCGCCGCGCTGTTCATGTACGAGCAGGGCTTCCGCGAATTCCGCTTCGGTTACGCCTCGGCCATCGCGTGGACGCTCTGCCTGGTCATCGCCGTCTTCGCGATCGGCAACTACCTGCTGACCCGGCGCATCGCCAACGACGAGGACTGAGCGCAGTGACCGTTTTAACCGACAAACCCCGCCCTTCCCGTACGGCGATGCAAGCCCCGGAAAAACAGCCGCGCCGCCGCCACTTCGGTTATCCACGCCGCGCCTCCGTGTGGACCTACGCGGCCCTGCTCGCGGTCGTCGCCGGGTCGGTCTTCCCGCTCTACTGGTCCTTCGTCGTCTCCTCGCAGACCAGCGAAGCGGTCGCCCAGACGCCCCCGGTCCTGATCCCGGGCGGGCACCTGTTCGACAACATCGCCCGCGTCTTCGACACCACCGACTTCGCCCGCGCGCTGCTCAACTCGTTCATCGTCAGCGCGTCGGTGACCGTCTCGGTGGTGTTCTTCTCGACCCTGGCCGGGTTCGCCTTCGCCAAACTGCGCTTCCGCGGACGCAAGGTGCTGCTCGCGCTGGCCGTCGGCACGTCGGTCGTCCCGCAGCAGCTCGGCATCATCCCGCTCTACCTGCTGATGGCCAAGCTCGGCTGGACCGACCAGCTCGCCGCCGTGATCGTCCCCGGCCTGGTCACCGCGTTCGGCGTCTTCTTCATGACCCAGTACCTGGGCCGGGCCGTGCCCGACGAACTGCTCGAAGCCGGCCGCATGGACGGCTGCGGCACGTTCGGCCTGTACTGGCACGTCGTGCTGCCCGCCGCCCGGCCGGCCGCGGCCGTGCTCGGGCTGTTCACGTTCATGCAGGCGTGGAACGATTTCTTCTGGCCCCTCGTGGTCCTGCAGAACAACGCCACCGTCCAGGTCGCCCTGTCGTCGCTGGCCAGCGGCTACACCACCGACTACACCCTCACCCTGACCGGCACGCTGCTGGCCACGCTCCCGATCCTGGTGATCTTCATGGTCCTCGGCCGGCAGATCGTCGGCGGCATCATGCAAGGAGCGATCAAAGGTTGACGACCTCACACGAACTTCCCGAGATGCCGGACGGCTTCGTCTGGGGCGCGGCCACCGCCGCGTACCAGATCGAGGGCGGGGTCGCCGAGGACGGGCGCGGCGAATCCGTCTGGGACACGTTCTGCCGCCGGCCGGGAGCGATCACCGGAGGCGCATCCGGGGCGGTGGCCTGCGACAGCTTCCACCGCTGGCGCGACGACGTGGAACTGCTGGCCGGGCTCGGCGTGGACGCGTACCGCTTCTCGGTCGCCTGGCCCCGGGTCATGCCGGCCGGCCGGGGCGCGGTGAACGGACCCGGCCTGGACTACTACGACCGGCTGGTCGACGCGCTGTGCGAGCGCGGCATCCGCCCGTTCGTCACGCTCTACCACTGGGACCTGCCGCAAGCCCTGGAGGACACCGGCGGCTGGCGGGTCCGCGACACCGCCGAGAGCTTCGCCGACTACGCGGCCGTGGTCGCCGACCGGCTCGGTGACCGGGTCCGGGACTGGATCACGCTCAACGAGCCGTACGTGTCGTCGATCGCCGGCTACGCCGAAGGCCGCCACGCCCCCGGCGCCCGCGAGGGCCACGGCGCCCTCGCCGCCGCCCACCACCTGCTGGTCGGCCACGGCCTGGCCGTCACCGCACTGCGGGCGGCCGCCCCGGCCGCCCGCGTCGGCATCACCCTCAACCTGTCCCCGGCGGTGCCGGCCAGCGACTCGGCCGCCGACGAGGCGGCCGCCAACCGGATGGACCTGCTGCTCAACCGGCAGTTCACCGACCCGGTGCTGGGCCGCGCCTACCCGGCCGGATTCGAGCGGCTCTACGCCGGCGTCAGCGACCTGTCCTTCCGGCGCGACGGTGACCTGGCCCTGATCGGCGCCCCACTGGACTTCCTCGGCGTCAACTACTACTACCGCATCCACGCCGCCGACGTGCCCCACGAACAGCACGATCCGGCGCTGCGGACCGCCGACGACATCGGCGTACGGGCGATGCCGCGCGACGGCATCCCGCTGACCGACCTGGGCTGGCCGGTCGAACCGCGCGGCCTCTACGACACGCTGACCGGGCTGGCCGGACGCTACCCGGGGCTGCCGCCGGTCTACGTGACCGAGAACGGCATCGCCGAGGTGCGCGACGACACCGGCCCCGACCCGGAACGCATCCGATTCGTCGCCGAACACGTCGCCGCCGCGGCCCGGGCGGTGGCCGACGCCCGGGTCGACCTGCGCGGATACTTCTACTGGTCACTCATCGACAACTTCGAGTGGGCCCGTGGCTACGGCCCGCGATTCGGTCTGGCCCACGTCGACTACGCGACCGGTGTCCGCACGCCCCGGGCGAGCTACCACTGGTTGCGGGAACAGCTCTCCCGACGTACGGGAAAAGTGGTGTTGACCCGGCCCTCGTCTTGATTGCTGAGACGACGAGCACGTCGTGCAACGAAACAGGGCTCCGGAACGTCTGTCATTTTATGGGGTTCACTCGCCTGCGGGCGTATCTGGTGATCGGTGTGCTGGCGCTGGCCGCAACCGTGGTCGTGGTCGTCGCTCTGGTCAAGGACACGCAGGGCGGCCCGGAAGCCGGCGGCTGCCCGGCCGGCGTCACCATGGTGAACCTCACGCTGCCCAAGGAGGCCGACCAGGTCAAGCTGCGGGTGCTCAACGGCACCAAGTCAGCCGGCCTGGCCGACCAGGTCAGCGCCGAATTCAAGGACCGCGGCTTCGTCACCCAGCCCACCAAGGACAGCAAGACCAAGGTCAAGAACGTCGCCGTCATCCAGTACGGTCCGAAAACCGTCGGCGCCGCCCAATGGATCCGCGCCTACTTCCTCGGCGAAGCCGAACCGGACTACAGCGAGGCCCGCACCAGCGACGTCATCGACATCGTGATCGGCGCCAAATTCCGGTCGCTGGCGACGTTCACCGAGGTCAACCAGTCGATGGCGCAGATCGGGACGCCGAGCGCGCCGCCCGGCACGTGCGCGGCGCCGGCCCCGAAAGGCGCCTGACCCGAACTCGTCCGTGAGGACCGGCACCACCGGCGGACCCACGTCCGCGATGGTGCCGGCCACTGACCGACGATGAGCAGTCGCGTGGCCCGGAGCCCAGCCCGCGCGGCGAGCCGGTGCGAATGTCGATTTCGCCGTATCGACACATCGGTGTTTGATGACCGATTCGCCGTGGTCGCCCCGAGAATGTCTGGTCTGCATCTATGAAGTCACAAAATGATGATCTCGAATGGTTTTCGGATTTGTGACATGGGGCACACTTATAGAAAGAAATGTTTGAATGGCTAGCCGCTGACCTGCGACGCATTGCTGTGAGCGAGCTGTGAGCCCTTCGCGGGCGATGCATTCCATCATTATCGATGTCTTCCAGAGTGGATCAGGTCGTTCTACGGTCTCGGGACCTGCATTCTGATCTTGGAGGCATTGTGGGTCGCCACACCCGCCGTCTCGCACTTCTGCTTGCGTTCACACTCGTTGCGTCCATCGGTATTCCCAGCGGCCTCAAGGGGTCCTGGCCGATGGGTTGGCTCGACTTCCGGTGGACCTTTGGCATGCCTGCCGAGGCATTCGTCGGTATCCCGGTGCAGGAACGCGGCCCCGGCAGCGACGGGCATTACGGCGGGCGGAAGCAGGGCTTTACCGCGGCCAAGCCGGTGAGTCGCGGGTCCTGGTCGGCGCCGAAGGTGCCGGAGGCTGATGCCTTCGATCCGCAGAAGTCGACCAAACTCCCGGGTCGCTCCAACACCTCCAGCGACATTTACCAGAACTCGGACGGTTCGCAGACCGTCAAGGTGTCCACCGGCAAGATGAACTACCAGGGTGCCGACGGCAAATGGCGTGCCATCGACACCACGCTGAGCAAGGGCGCCGACGGCCGGTTGCGGACGGCGGCGAACTCGTTCGACGTGTCGCTGGCCGGCCCTGCGAAGGCGACGCGCGCTCTGGCGGTCACGCCGCAACCGTTGACCGAGGACCTGGTCCGGGTAACGCTGCCGGGCGGCCAGCTTTTCGCCTACCGGCTGCAGGACGCGCTCGCCGTTACGCCGGTCGTCGACGGCGAGCTGAGCACGTATCCGGAGATTCAGCCGAGCGTCGATGTGGAGTTGCGGACGCTGACCAGCAGCGTCAAGGAAACTCTCGTCCTCAAGAGCGCCGCCTCGGCGCGCGAGTTCGTCTTCCCGCTCACGTTGCAGGGACTCACGCCGCGGCTGAACACCAGTGGTGAGCTGGAATTGCTCGACAACGACGGGGCGGTGGCGCTGCTGGTGCCGCGACCGTTCATGGAGGACTCCAGCCCGGTCGATGCGATGGGTGATCGAAAGAAGTCGTACGACGTCGGCTACGAGCTCGTCCAGGTCGATGGCAAACCGGCGTTGAAGGTGGCCGTCGGTGACACCTGGCTCGATGACCCGGCCCGGGTGTGGCCGGTCCGGGTCGACCCGACCGTCTACACCGGCAAAACGCTCAGCGGCGTCGACGCGTTCGTCGACAACGAAGCCGAGACCGGCCCGGCCGACCAGGACGGCAACAACCTCGCGGTCGGGCGCTGGCAGAACAACATCGCCCGCTCGTTCGTGAATTTCTCCAGCTTCGACACCAACGGCTTCGTCGGCAAGCGGGTCACCGGTGCGAAGCTGTGGGTCTACCTCACCTGGACCTGCACCAAGGACACCTACCGCAACATCTACGTGAGCAAGGTGACCAAATCGTGGACGGCCAGCGGGGTCGCGGCCGGAGCGCTGGCCGCCGGCCCGACGTACAGCGGGCCGATCGGCACCCTGAAGATCACTGACCACACACCGGCCAGCACGAACACCGGCGGCGATCGCTCGGTCGGGCAGTGGCACGCGGTCAGCCTCGACCCGACCACGTTCTACGAGTGGGCGACCAAGCGGGGCAGCGCCAACTGGGACTACGGCTTGGCGATCACCGCCGACGAGGACGTCACCGACTCGTGGAAGCGGTTCACCTCCGCCAACTACAGCGACAAGTACAAGACCTGGCTTGAGCTGACGTACGCCAACAACGTGGCGCCGCAGGTCAACGCGCTCTACCCCGGTTCGGGAACGCAGTCGCCCACGCTGACCCCGCAGCTGATCGCGGATGGCTACGACCCGGACGGCTTCCCGGCGACTCTCGAATACAACTTCGAGGTCTTCGAGGAAGCCGCGGACGGCACCCAGACGAAGATCAAGGAGTCGGGGTGGCGGCCGGACAAGACCTGGACCGTGCCCAGCGGCGTACTGAAATGGGGTAAACGCTACCGCTGGCAGGCGACTCTGCACGACGGACGGCTCAATGCCGGTCTGCCGTCGTACACCTGGCAACCGGCCTGGCGAAACGTCCTGACGACGCCGGTGCCTCAACCGGCGACCACGTCGGCCCTGGCCGACAACGGAGCAACCGGGTTCGCCCCGGGCGTCGGCACGTACACCACCTCGGCGACCGACGCGCAGGTTTCCTCGGTCGGGCCGGAACTCGCGATCAGCCGGTCGTACAACTCGGCCGACCCGCGGACGGCCAGTGCCTTCGGCGCCGGCTGGTCATCGATTCTCGATGCGAAGGTCACCGAACGCAAAGACGTCACCGGCGCGCTGACCACCGTCGAGGTCGCCTACCCGACCGGGCAGACGGTCGCCTACGGACGTAACACCGACGGCACGTTCTCGGCGGGCCTCGGCCGGTACGCGAAGTTCACCGCAGTCACCGGCGGCTACCAGCTCACCGACAAATCCGGCGTGAGCTACCTGTTCACCACCGCTCTGACCGGCGGATACGGCCTGACCTCGATCACCGACGGCAACGGGCGAACCCTGAAACTGACGTACACCAGTGGCAAGGTCACCCAGCTGACCTCGACGGCGACCAAACGCAACCTGAACATCCTCTGGTCCGGGGCGCACGTCGCCTCCGTATCCACCGACGCGGCCCGGACCGGCGAACCCGACACGGTCGCCACCTGGACCTACACCTACAGCGGCGACCAGCTCACGACCGTGTGCCCGCCGACCTCGACCACCCAGTGCACGAAGTACGGCTACAGCGACGCCAACCTGTACCCGTCCACGGTCGAGAACCTGGACGCCTACTCGTACTGGCGGCTCGGCGAGAACGCCGGCAACCCGCAGGCCGCGAGCGCCACGGTCGAACGGATGAAGGCCGATTACGGTACCCACACCAATGTGAGCCTGGGCGCGGCCGGCGCGCTGGCCGGCTCGACGGCCACGGCCGCCTCCTACAACGGCACGAGCGCGCGCACCGCGCTACCCGCGAAGCTGGTATCGCAGAGCGGATACCAGTCCATCTCGATGTGGTTCAAGACGGCAGCCGGCGGTGACCAGGTTCTCTACAGCCAGAGCTGGGATCCGATCACGTCGGCGAGTACCAACAACCCGTACAACCCGACTCTCTACATCGGCACCAACGGGCAGCTCTACGGCACATTCCCGACCATCCCCACCGCAAGCCTGGGCAGCATCCTCGGAGGGCCATCGGGACGATGCCTGGACTCCGGCGCCAGCACGCCCGGGACGAAACTGCAGCTCTGGGACTGCAACGGGACCAGCCCGCAGACCTGGTCGTTGAGCAGCACCGGGCAGATCAAGTACACCCTCGACGGCGTGACGCGCTGCATCCAGGAATCGCAGTCCGAGCCCGCGTCGAAGGTTCTCATCCAGGACTGCTCGACGGCCGCTGCCCAGAAGTGGCGGCTCACCGGCGACGGCCGCATCGTGTCGCAGGAGTCCGGGATGTGCCTGCACCCGGACAGCGCCGGCACCGTCAACGGCACAGTCCTGCTGGTCTACACGTGCGGCCGGCCCTACTACGGGCTGCACACCTTCTCCTGGCAGAACCACGCGGCGCTCAACGCCGGTGGCGTCACGGTCAACGACGGCAACTGGCACCACGTGGTGCTCTCCGCCGCCGGTGACCGGCAGAGCCTCTACCTCGACGGCGTTCGCAAGGCGACCCAGACCGGGGTGACGGTCAGCGACATCCAGCCCCGATACCAGTACCTCGGCGCCGGCCACCTCGGTGGCGGCTGGCCCAGCCAGGACAACACCGTCGCCTACAAGAACACCGGCACGCCCGACTACTACTCGGGCTCGCTCAGCGATGCGGCGATCTTCGACCGCCCGCTGACCGACGACCTGGTTGCTGAGTTGTACGCCGCCCGTACCTCTCGCAAGCTGCTCTCCCAGGTCACCCGGCCGTCCGGGGGCGTCGCCGCGACGATCGAATACGACCCCGTCTCCGGCAAGGTCCGCAAGGTCACCGACGCCGACAACGGCACCTGGACCCTGAACGACCCGGAGATCAAGGGCAGTTCCCAGGTGTACGCGTCGGCGGTGCTCGGCGGCAGCCCCGTCGACTACTGGCGGCTCAACGATCTGCCCGGCACCACTGAGCCGTACAACGAGGTCAACGGTACCGCCGCAACCTACTCGGCGACGGTTCTGGGCGGCACCGCCGGTACCGACGGCCCGTTCAGGGATACGACGGCGCCACTGTTCGACGGGGCCGCCGGAACCGGGATCGATGCCGACACGCCATCGGTCAACACGGCGGGATCCTTCACGGTCTCGGCATGGGTGAATGTGGCCGATGTCGCTTCCCACCATCAGGCGGTGGCGATCGTCGGGGCCCGGTCGACGGCATTCATGCTCGGCTACGACAGCGGCGTGAAGAAATGGGCGGCCGTGATGTGCACGGCAGATGCCGACACCGCGAGTTGTCCTCGCACCTACGCGAACACGACAGTTCCTTCCGCCTCGGCCTGGACCCACCTGGCGGGCTCGTTCGACGCGACGACCAAGAAGCTCACCATCTACGTCAACGGCATGCCCGAAGGGTCGAGCATCGCGAGTTTCACCCCGTGGACCGGAACCGGGCCTCTGCTCGCGGGCAGAGCCCGCTGGGTGGGCACCGACGTGGACCCGTGGAAGGGCCGGGTCGCGGAGATTGCGACGTTCGCGACGAAGCTGTCCGACGCTCAGATCAAGGCGCAGTACGACGCCGCCGACCGGAACGCCACCGGCGTCAACGCCGTGCCGATGCCGGCGAAGTCCCTGTCGCTGACCGACCCGACCGGGCAGGTCAGCAAGGACGTCTACGACCTGTACTCGGGGCAGCAGATCGCCGAGGTGGACACGCTGGGCAACCTCACCCAGTACGGCTACGACGCGGAAACCGGCACGATGAAGCTGCTGGTCGACCCGAACGGCAACAAGACCGAATACGTGTACGATGCCCGCGGCAACGTCATCGAGCAGTCCACCTGGCAGGACCAGACGAACGCGGCGACCAAGTCGACGACCCGGTTCACCTACTTCCCGGACGCGACCACGGTCGACCCCGCTCCCGACCCACGCAACGACAAACTACTCACAGTGCGCGACGCCCGAACCGACGGGACGTATGTCACCACGTACGCCTATGACGTACGGGGCAACATGACTTCGGTGACCGATCCGCTGGGACGGGTCACCAGCACCGATTACACCGACGACAGGTGGGATGCGCCCGGGGGCCTGGCCGTAGAGCAGGTCACGGCCGGCGGGGCAGTCGTCAATACCTATTTTGACGACAACGGCGACATCGAGGGTGTTGCCGACGCGGCCGGGCAGGAGACCTGGTTCAGGTACGACAACCTCGGCCGTGTGACCGAACGTCGCGTCGCCACGGGAATCTGCAGGCCCAGCCGGTGCGAGGCCGGCTCTGGTGTGGGCGGTACCACCGTATTCACCTACGACAAGCTGGGCCGGCTGCTAACGGTCACTGAACCGGAAGTCCTCA
This sequence comes from Actinoplanes sp. HUAS TT8, assembly GCF_051380535.1. NCBI lineage: Bacteria > Bacillati > Actinomycetota > Actinomycetes > Micromonosporales > Micromonosporaceae > Actinoplanes > Actinoplanes sp. HUAS TT8. The sequence goes on from NZ_CP195646.1 coordinate 2,811,874, forward strand.
ACCGGGTCACCGGGGCAGTGCACACCCCGATCACGACTTATACCTACAACGCCGACGGTCAAGTCCTGACGACCACCGTCGCGGACGCTACCGGCGGCGACGCCCCACGCACCGAAACCTCGACCTATAACGCCCTTGGCCAGCTCGAATCCCAGACCGACCCGTCGGGAAGCAAGACGACCTTCACCTACAACAAGTACGGCGACCAAGCCACCGCCACCGATGCGGCCGGGACCACCGTCGAGACGAAGACCGACAGCGAGGGCCAGGTCCTTGAGACCTGGTTCAAGAACTTCACCGGTGACCCGGACAAGCCGACCGCCCCTGCCGACCTGCGATCGGAGTCACGCAAGTACGACGCAGGAGGTCGGCTGATCAGCACGACCGACGCCGAAAACTTCGTGACCAAGTTCGAATACACGAACAACAATCTGCTGAAGACGTCAACCCGGTTCGGCGCCAGCGACAGCTTCGTCCTCGAGAACAACGTGTACGACCTCGCCGGCAACATGACCAAGCAGGTCACCAACAACGGGCGCACGACGACCACGTACACCCAGGATCAGGCCGGCCGCACCTACAAGTCCACGATCGACCCGACCGGAGTGAATCGTACGGTCGAGCAGGTCCTCGGCGACGACGACGAGGTACTGGCCACCACCGTCAAGGACTCGGCCGGTGTGACCGTCGGCTACGAGGAGACGATCCAGGACCCGTACGGCCGCGACGTCGTGTCCACCACCTACCCGACAACCGGAACGAGCCCGGTAGCCCGATGGAAGCTCGCCGAGACCGCAGGCGATACCGCCGCGGACTCGGCGGGTAGCACCGTCGCGCGTGCCAGCTCCAGCGGAGCCCGCTGGTCGACCGAACATCCTGCGCGTCCCGGCCTGACCGGCTCGCTTGAGATTGAGTACGACCAGAATCGTGTCCTGGGCACCGACGTGCCGGTCGTTGACACCAAACGATCCTTCAGCGTAGGTGCCTGGGTCCAGCTGGATGACCTTGCTAACGACCACATCGCCATGTCCCAGGGATACCTGGACTACAACGGATTCGAGCTCGGCTATGACGCCGAAACGAAGACTTGGAGCATCGAAGGCTGTCGCGATCGATGGTGGGATTGCGTCACCGCGCGGTCGAACAACCAGGCCACAACTGGCGCCTGGACACACCTGCTGAGCGTGTACGACGCCACCGCCAAGAAACTGACGCTCTACGTCAACGGCCAGCCGCAGAACAGCGTGCCCATCACCGGTATCGACCCCGAACCTGGGTGGATGACCATCGGCGATGGCAGCGAGGGTTGGTCTCCCTCGAAGCGGTGGGACGGCAAGATTGCCGATGTTCAGGCGTATCAGAAGGCGCTCACCAACGCCGAGATCACTGAGATATACAACGGCACCGCGACCTTCGCCGACCGGCAGGTGATCCGGGAGTCCTACCGCCGTGACAGCGGCGGCAACGTGATGTCCTCCGCAGATGCCGAAGGCAACATCACCTACTACGAGTACGACGAGAGCGGCAACCTCGCCGTTACCGTCGAGCCTCCGGTCACCCTCGAAGAGCACGGCCGCGACGCCGTCCAGGTCAATCCGATCAGCTACGCCGGTTACAACACCTTCGGCGAGCAGACCGAGGACAAGGATCCCAACGGCAACACCATCACCACCCGGTACGACGCGAACGGCCGCCAGGTCGAAACCGTCTACCCGGCGTATACCGCGCCAGGCTCCGCCACAGCACTGCGGCCGACCGAATCGGTGGTCTACGACAAGACCGGCCAGGTCAGCAAGGTGATCGGCGCCTCCGGTGAGGAGACCACCTACACCTACGACATGCTCGGCCGGGTCACCAAACAGACCACCCCGGACGGCGAAGCGAGCCGATACACCTACGACAACCTCGGCCGCACACGATCGGTCACCGACCCCAGCGGCGCGAAACAACTCGCCACCTACGACTACCTGGACCGTCCCGAGTCAGCTACGGAACTGGTTCGCCAGACCGGCGCCAGTAACACCACGACCTTCGAGTACGGGCCGGGCGGCTGGCTGAGCAAGACCACCAGCCCCGACAACCTGACCAGCACTGCGCTCTACAACGCGGTCGGCGAGTCGACCTCCATCACCGACGCGGCGCACGTCACCACCACCATGCAATACGACGGTCTCGGCCGGGCCAGCCGGACAACCCTGGCGGACGGTACCTACGCGACGACCAGCTACGACCTGGCCGGGCGTCCGTTGGTGCAGAGCTCGTACGACGCGGCCGACAAGCTGTTGCAGAAGTCCACCACGGCATACGACCGAGAAGGCAACGTCGTCGCGGTCACCGACCCGCGCAATACGACGATGCGGTGGACCTACGACGCCTCCGGCCTGATGACTTCGCAGACCGAGCCGATCTCCGACAATTCGTCGATCGTGACCCGATACGGGTATGACGCGGCCGGCCAGCCGACCCGATTCACCGACGGCCGCGGCAACGACTTCTGGACCACGTACAACACCTGGAGTCAGGTCGAGTCCCGGATCGAGCCGGCCACCACCGCGCACCCTGATCTCGCCGACCGGACCTTCACCACGGCCTACGACCTGTCCGGTCAGCCGGTCACCGACATCAAGCCAGGCGGCGTGCGGGTCGACTACACCTACGATCGGATGGGCCAGCTGGTCAAAGCCGCGGGTTCCGGCGCGGAAGGCGACACCCGCGACCGTGAATTCGGCTACGACAAGGCCGGCCGGATCACCTCTCTTTCTGGCGGGACCGGCACCAACACGCTGACCTGGGACGATCGAGGGTTGCTCACCTCGGTGACCGGACCGTCCGGCAACAGCTCCTTCACCTACACCGGTGACGGCGCGATGAAGACCAGAGTCGACGCCGCCGGCACGACCACCTACGGCTATGACGCAGCCGGGCGACTGTCCTCGATCGCCAACCCGGCCACCGGTGTCCAGGCGAGCCTCGGTTACGACACCCTCTCTCAACTGTCGAAGATCACCTACGGTGACAACGGCAACGCCCGATGGTTCGGGTACGACAGCTCGCACCGGCTCACCAGCGACGAGCTGAAGACAACAGCCGGCGTGTCGATTGCCAAAATCAGCCTCGGGTACGACAACAACTCGAACCTGACGTCGAAGGTCACCAGCGGATTCGCCGGATCCGCGGCGAACACCTACACCTACGACCTGGCGAACCGGCTGCAGACCTGGAACAACGGCACCGCCACGGTCGACTACGAATACGACAAGTCCGGTAACCGAACCAAGGCCGGCGGCAAGACGTTCACCTACGACGCCCGTAACCGCCTGATGCAGTCGTCGACCGGAGACCGATACGACTACACCGCCCGCGGCACGCTGCGCCACACGATCAGTGGGACCGTTGCCCGTGAGACCGTCACGGACGCCTTCGACCAGGTGCTGCGCCAGCAGGGCGACACCGGCACGTACGCCGACTACAGCTACGACGGCCTCGGCCGGGCCATCAAGGACGGGTCCGCCTACACCGGCCTGGGCAACGACCTCGCCGCGGACAGCACATCGGTCTACACCCGCGACCCGGCCGGCGACCTGGCCGCGGTCAAACAGGGCGGCACCAGCGTGTACGCCTGGACCGACCAGCACACCGATGTCGTCGGTGAATTCACCGCGACCGGAACGGCACTGTCCGGCTCCACCACCTACGACCCGCTGGGCGCCGTGGTTGCCCAGTCCGGTCACGTCGGCAACCTGGGCTTCCAGCAGGAATACACCGAACCGGCAACCGGCCGCGTCAACATGCACGCCCGCTGGTACAACCCGGACACCGGCCAATTCGACACCCGAGACTCGGCCGACCTCAGCCCGGCCGGACAGTCGGCCAACGCCAACCGCTATGGCTATGGCAACGGCAACCCGCTGTCCGGTACGGACCCATCCGGTCACTCGTTCCTGTCGATGAACAGCTGCAGCAACGCGTTCACCTGCATGCTGAAGGGCTTCGTCAACTCCTTCGACTTCATCGACATGGCCAAGGACGCGATCAACACGATCTCGGACCTGCGCGGAACCCTCAACAGCATGATCAGCGGGATGATCTCGGAGGCGAACGCCTGGAAGTCCAAGATCGGCAACGCGATCCACGATCGGGTCGACTGCGGCGTCTGGTGGATGCCGGTCTCGGAAAAAACTTGCAACAACGCGATCGACAGCTTCGCCGCCATCGCCGGTTGGGTCTGCGCGTTCAGCGGCGTCTGCCAGATCCTGGACGACTGTGTAGGCAACGGAAGCCGGCTCGCCTGCGCCGAAAACGTCGGCTCGATCCTGGCCGACGGTGTCAAAGCCTTGGTGAGTGCCGGTGCCGGTGCGGTGTACTCAAGAGTCGCCACCCGCATCAACAAGATGTTGAAGAAGTACAAACTGCCAGACCGCCGCAAGAACCATCGTGGCGGTGGCTCCTCGGGCGGTCTCAGCCCGCAGGACGAGAAGAACTACGTTCGCCAGCACCCGGCCAACAACGCCTCCAAGTACAAGGACAACGGCAGCGGCAAGGTCACCTGCAAGTCCAGCAAGTGCAAGAAGAAGCCGAAGGACGGCAAGAACACCCGCAGTGGCAACAAGCCGAAGAACAACAAGCCGAAGAACAACAAGCCGACCAAGGGCGGCAAGACCCCGAGCAAAGCCAAGGGATCCGGATCGAAGAAGCCCACGAGCACGAACAAGGGATCGAAGCCCAGCGGTTCCAAGTCGAGTGACACCGCGGGGCCGAAAGACCCGGGCCGCGACATCCCCACAGGTGCGAAGAGCAACGGTAGCGGCGGGGACCGGCAGGACTACGGCACCTGCGAGCACAGCTTCGATCCCAAGACGCGCGTACTGATGGCCGACGGCTCGACCAAGCCGATCGCGGCTGTCGAGGTCGGTGACCAGGTCACCGCTACCGATCCAGAGTCCGGCAAGACGACCTCGCAACCCGTCACTGTGCTGCACGACAACCTGGACACTGAGTTCGCCGACGTTACCGTCACCGCAGAACCGCAACCGGCTGCAGCAGGAAAGACCACCGGCGAGGGCGACGGGGACCGCTCAACACGCGGCCCGACCGGAACCGTTCTGCACGCCACGCAGAATCATCCGTTCTGGGATGCCACCGCTCAGCGATGGATCGATGCCGGATCCCTGGAGCCAGGCAAATCCACCCTCATCGGCCCTAACGGTGAGATCCAGCACGTCACCGCGGTCCAGGTCTTCACCGGCGCCAAACAGATGCGCGACCTCACGGTCGACAACATCCACACATACTATGTGCTCGCCGGCACCGAACCAGTCCTCGTCCACAACAACAATTGTCCGACGCCAGATGAGCGCGCGCATGCCAGAGCGTCGGAAAATGCCGCCTACTCGACGAGGCCGGGAAACTCGACATCAGCGTCGGGAGCTACTGGCGGCTACCTTTGGATTAAGGGACACGGGACGTTCGATCTCTCATCTGACAAGCTTCACCCGTTGATCAAGGCAAACATGGGCGATATCCCGGCGGAGGCCAGCCCTTCGCCGGGCACGTTCTTCGGTTCACATGTTGAGGTGCAAGCCGCCACCTTGATGAGGATCCTTGCCAAGCAGGCTGGCCCGGGTGCTTCCAAAATGGAGGCCAGACTGATGGTTTCTAAACCAGGTGGCCCTTGCTCGTTCTGCTCGCTCAACGTGGCGGGGATGTTACCAAAGGATTCGGCGTTGGTAGTGCGGTACCAGCTGCGACAAGTGTTTAGCGAAACGGATTTTTGAGAAATTGCGCAAACGCGGGCGGTGGGCGCGGCAATTGCTGGCTGCCTACCGCCGCCGAGGGTCGTGTGTGGCATAATCCAAAAGATGGACGACAAGTTTTCTGACCCATCAGTTATTCTCCAGACTGTCAACTGGTCGGTTATGGATAATGCCGATGGATCTGCTTTCCCTGAAACGCCTGCCAAGCTTGCTGACCTGGCGTCCGGCGATCCTGACGCCGTTCAAAGTGCTCTCGATCACCTTGACAGCACCCTGCTCAACGACGGGGTTGTGTACTCAGCGACAGCTCCAGCGGTTCGGTACGTCGCCGCGCTCTTGGGCGATCCTAGGAGCAGGAAATCACTCGCTCCTGCGTGGGAAAAGGGAAAGTATCCACTCCGGAGTAAGTTGCTAACGTGGTTATCCAATGTCGCCCATGATGTCAGCGTGGAGTCGGAACGGCGAATCCGGTCTTGGTCGGGGCATGCGCCGACCGTTCCGTACCCTCATTTCCTGGAAATTCGTAAACTTTACCCAATCATTTTTCCGAGCGTTGATGCGTATCTAAGTGATCCGGATCCAACAGTTAGGGAAGCCGCCCTCATTGCCGCCGTTCAATTGCTCGAATCGCCGGATTTAGCGTCTCGCCGTCAGGGTTTTGTGCCGCTGGTGAGGAACTTTCTTGAAACCAGTTCAGACAAGTGGCTGAGGCGTCTGGCGATCGAAGCCTTGACGGCTTGGGGCGAAAATGTGGATTCGCTCCCAGGCGTAGTTGATTCAGGGCGAGTCGATGATGATCCGCCAAGCAGTGTCTGGGGTTCGAGTCAGGGGCCGACCGATGAGCCGCCATTCTGAGAATGTGCTTTAGTGCCGACCGGCGTCGGCTGGTGCGCCGTAGGCCGTGGTTGTGCATCCCGCTTGCTGTAACGGCTGATGCCAGTCGATCAAAATTTACGTTCATCGATCATTTTGAGATACTTGCTTCTGGGTTGGCGGTTCGGCGCAAACGCATATGGTTACCGCGGGCGGCAGCTGATGGATCGGCTGCTGGGCTCGACGGTAGGCGTGCGTGCGTGGCCGTAGGCCTTGAGCGCGTGCGCGCGGCCCGGCTTCGGCCGGGCCGCCCCTTTGATCCTGTAAGCCTTTTTTAGCCAATCGGCCCGCTTGTGGAGTGGTTCGCGTGATCGCGGCTTGCGGCGGGCTGGGCGTTACGGGCGTGGTTTGCGGGTGCGGCGCGCCTTCGCCTGCTCGGCCGGCGGTTCGGTGCCGGTGGGCACGATGCCGGCGTTGGCCTTGTACTTAACGATGTCGTCGGCGAGGTCCTGGTGGGCCGTGTTGTGGTCGGCGAGCTCGCGGGCGGCGGCGTTCATGGCGCGGGCGTCTTTGGTGAGCGCGGCGTTGACGACGCGGCTGGCGATCTCGTTCTGGTAAAGCAGAAATTCGGCGATGCGCCGGTTCAGCTCGGGGTCGTCGGCCATGGTGGGTCTGCCGCCTGTGGAGTGGGGCTGGCTGGCGGCCTCGACGCGTTCGCGGGCGTTCGGGTGGACAAAGGTGCCTTTGCCGAGGGCGGCGTAGGCGAGAGTCCGAGGTGTTGCAGTTCGCGCCGCTGTCGTTTGCGGTGGTTGAGCGGTGGCTACGGGTTGCTACGCGGAAGATCACAGTGCTTGCAGGAGCGCGTGTCGGGAACTAATTTTGTTGCGCACGTGGAAACCAGGCGTATGCAAGTATCTCGGGAACGGGCCGTCACCATGTCTTTGCTGTTCACGCCGCTGACCCTGCCCGCGCCGGAAGGGGTGGGGCTTGTTCTGCGGAACCGGGCCATCGTTGCCCCGATGTGCCAGTACGTCGTTGATGCCGAGGATGGTGTGCCTCGGGACTGGCATCTGCAGCATCTGGGGGCGTTCGCTGCGGGTGGATTCGGGCTGGTCACTACCGAGGCGACCGCCGTTGAAGGGCGAGGGCGGATCAGCCCTCGGGACGTTGGGCTCTACGACGATGAGCAGCAGCGGGCGCATGAGCGGGTGGTGGCGTTTCTGCACTCCCAGGGGGCGGCCGCGGCGGTGCAGCTCGCCCATGCGGGCGGGAAGGCTTCGACCTATCCGTGGCTTCCCGGGCAACCGGAGGGCACGGTGCCCGTGGCGGACGGGGGCTGGAACACGGTCAGCGCCGTTGACGGGCCGGTGCTTCCGGGGCTGAGCGCGGCAAGTGGGTTGAGCCGGGAGGGGATCGCTGACGTGGTGGCGGCCTTCGCCGATGCGGCACGTCGGGCGGATGCCGCTGGGTATGACGCGATTCAGCTGCACGGTGCGCATGGCTATCTGATTCACCAGTTCCTGTCGCCGCTGACGAACACCCGGACCGACGAGTACGGGGGAGACGAGGACGGGCGGACTCGGCTGGTTCGGGAAGTGGCCGCTGCCGTGCGGGCGGTCTGGCCGGCGCACAAGCCGCTGGGTATTCGGGTCAGCGCGACCGACTGGGTGGACGGCGGCTGGGATGTGGCCGCTTCGGCGCGGCTGCTGCGGCGGCTTGCCGCGGAACATGGGGTGACCTGGGTGGACGTCTCCTCGGGAGGGCTGGGCCGCGGCGCGGTGATCCCGGTCGGGCCCGGGTATCAGGTGTCACTGGCCGCGGAGTTGACCCGGGAGCTGGCCGGGACACCCGTCGTGGTGAGCGCCGTCGGGCTGGTCGAGGAGGCGTTGCAGGCGGAGACGATTGTGGCTGCTGGGCAGGCGCATGCCGTGTCCGTCGGGCGGGCGGCCCTGCGTAACCCGCACTGGGCGACCGCGGCCGCGGCGCGACTGGGCGTGGATCGCGCTGAACTCGCACACCCGCCGCAGTACTGGCGGGCCAACTGGTAGGCGATCATGGGCGGCGCTGGGCTTGCGCGTGCTGTGGACGTACCAAAGCGAAGGTTTTGATTGTCGGAACGCGGTGGGCCGGGGCTGGTCGAACGGCTCCGGCCCACCGCGTCCGGGTCAGTTGCAGGTGGCGCCGTTGAGGCGGAAGCCGGTGGGGGCGGCGGCGTTGCCGGTGTGGGTGGCCTGGTAGCCGATGGTGGTCGAAGCGCCCGGGGCGAGGGTGCCGTTGTAGCTGACGTTGGTTGCGGTGACCGCACCCGTGGCCGGCGTGTAGGTGGCGCTCCAGCCGGAGGTGATGGTCTGGCCGGTGGCCAGGGTGAAGGTCAGGTTCCAGCCGTTGACGGCCGTCGTCGCGGTGTTGGTGATGGTGATGCTGTTGGTCAGGCCGGTGTTCCACGCGCTGACCGTGCTGGTGACCTGGCAGGCGCCGGCCGGGCTGCTCGTGGACGGCGTGGCCGACGGGGTCACCGAGGGGGTGGCCGACGGGCTGGTGGGCGGGGTGGTGGAGGTGCTACCGCCGGCCGCGCTGATGATGGCGTCGATGATGCTCTGCTGGGTGACCGTGGCCGAGGAGCGGTTGAACAGGCCGAAGCCGTACGCTCCGTTGTAGCCGTTGTCCCAGTAAGCGGTGGCGGCGCCGTATTTCTTGGCGGCGGCGACCAGGGTGCGCGCGTAGTCGGCGCGGTAGCGGTTGTTGGTGGAGTCGGCGGCGGTCTTGTCGATCGAACCGTATTCGCCGACGAGCACCGGGTAGCCGCGGGCGACGAAGGTGTCGTGCACCTTCTTCAGCTGGCCGTCGAGATAGTCGGCCTGCCCCCAGGTCGAGGTCTTCGCGGTGTTGGTCGCGTTCGGACCCCACTGCGTGATGTTGCCGTCCTCCTGACCGGTGAAGTCCCACGGGTCGTAGTAGTGGACGGAGATCATGATCCGCTGCTCGGTACTGGGGATCGAGGTTGACCGGTACTGATCGGTGGGCAGCGTGAACCCGTAGCTGCCGACGGTGTAGTCGATGTTGGTGTTCCAGCCCGGGACGAGCAGCCAGCGTGAGGCGTTGGTGCCGCCGGTCTTGCGGACGGTGTCGACGAAGATCTGGTTGTAGGCGTTGATGTTCGAGTAGCAGGGCTGGGTCGGCGTGCCGTACTGGCCGTCGAACTCCTCGTTCATCGACTCCAGGATCAGGTGTTCGTTGTAGTTCGCGAATCGTGTCGCGACCTGCTGCCACACCTTCTGGTACTTCGCCTTGATCGTCGTCTGGTCGGCGGCGTCGCAGATCAGCCAGGAGCCGGTGACCGATTTGTAGCCGTCACCGTGCATGTTGATCACGACGTACAGGCCTTGGCCGTACGCGTAGTTGACGACCTCTTCGATCCGGTTCAGCCAGGCGGCGTCGACCGTGTAGTTCGGGCCTGCGCCGATGTCGGCCAGGTACGAGATCGGGATGCGGATCGTCTTGAAGCCCGAGGCCTTGACCCGGTTGATCAGGGCCTGGGTGATGGTGGGGTTGCCCCAGGCGGTCTCGCCGGGGACGCCGTTGTTGCTGGCCTCCAACTGGTTGCCCAGGTTCCAGCCGGCGCCCATGTCGGCGACCAGCTGAGGAGCGGTCAGCTGGGCCGTGACGTCGGCCGAGGCCGAGGTCACGCCGTACACGGCGCCCGCGAGGGCCAGGGCGGCGGCGGTGAGAGCGAGCCCGGCCCTTCTTGCCATCGAACTCATCAGCGGTTCCTCTCGTGCGGTCCGTGGCGCGGAAACCGGCGGTGAATCCGGGGTCGCGCCCGGCGAGAAGTGTCGAATGGGAACGCTCCCATGTCAATCGAACCGCTTCGATTGAACTTTCGGATTGCCTACGTTCCGGGCGGCGCGCTGACCCTGGTTGCCGGTCGTTGTCACCCTGAGCGCGGGGAGGTCGGTATGCAGATCGTTGAATTCACCGAGCTCGGCGTACGCTCGGCCGTCATCCGGTTGCGCCGCCGCGGGACATCGATGCAGTTCGTGCTCTACCCGATGATTCACATGGCGGCGCCGGGGTTCTATACCGCGGTCACCCGGCGGCTGAGGAAGGCCGACGTGATCGTGGCCGAAGGGGTCGGGCCCTCGGCCCGGCCGTCGGTGCTGTCCGGGGCGCTCACCCTGAGCTACACGATCCTGCGCTTCAACCGGCGGGCCGGACTCGTCAAACAGGACATCGACTACGGTGCGCTGGGCGTGCCGGTGATCGAGCCGGACGTCAGCGGGGACGAGTTCGCCCGCGGCTGGCGGCGGATGCCGGTCGTGCACCGGCTGCTGTTCTGGCTGGTGCTGCCGGGCGTCGTGCTGGTCCGGCTGTTCGGCGGCACGCGGATGGTCTGGAGCCGGGCCGTCGAGGTGAACGACCTGCCCAGCGCGAAGGACGAGGCGGTGGCCGAGCGTTATCCCGGCTTCGACGACGCGCTGCTCGGCGACCGGGACCGGCGGCTGCTGGACGCGCTGACCCGGCTGCACGACGAGCGGCAGAACGAGAAGATCGAGATCGCGGTGGTGTACGGGGCGGGCCACGTGCCGGCCGTGGTGCACGGTCTGGTCGCCCGGCACGGCTATCGCCCGGCCTCGGCCGACTGGCTGACCGTGGTCGACCTCTAGACCTGTGACCTGCTTTCGCTTGCTAATGTAAGAGGCAACTTACACTGCGGCGAGGGGACAGGATGGGCGAGTCGCGGGATCGCGGTTACCACCACGGTGACCTGCGCGCGGCCCTGATCACGGCCAGTTTCGAGCTGCTCGCCGAAGTCGGGCTGCGGCGATTCTCGGTGGCCGCGGTCGCCCGCCGGGCCGGGGTCAGCTCGGCCGCACCCTACCGTCACTTCCCGGACCGGGACCACCTGCTCGCCGCGGTCTCGGCTGCCGCGGCCCGTGACCTGCGTGCCGCGGTCCTTGCCGCTGCCGATGAGGCCGGTCCCGAACCGGCGGCCCGGTTGGCGTCGCTGGCGGGGGCGTACTTCCGGTTCGTGGTGAGCACCGGCGCCGGGCTTCCGGTGATCTATGCGGCCGAGCTCTACGCCGTGGCCGACGACGGACGGCGGGAACACACGCGGGCGCTGATGGAGACGACGCTGGAACTGGCATTCGCCACCGACGTACCCACGTACCAGCAAGGGGTTGCCCTGGTGGAAGCGATCATCGCGGTCGGGCACGGCTACACCTCGCTATACACCGAGGGGTTCTTCAACCGGGGTGCGCTCAGCATCGACGACACCGCCGGCCGGGCCGTCCGGGCCGCCCAGGCCCTGATCCGCGCCGAGACCGGCCACTGACCGCACGCGCGGGACTCACCCTCGCGGGCTCACCGGTTTCGAGCCGGTCCGGCGGCCGAGGATCGAACCGAGCAGCGGGGCGCCGAACCACAGGAACGTCAGCCACGGCGTGAACCAGCAGAACAGCAGGGTCGCCAGGAAATACCAGGCGACGGTCCACGAGACGCGCACGTCCCGGCGGTAGGCGGTCCGGTCGACGTCCTCGTGCAGCAGATCGTCCTTGAGCGCCCGGCCCTGGATCCCGGAGCGGACCAGCAGCAGCGTGGCCACGGCGACGGTGAACAGGCCGGCCGCCGCCGGGTTGAACGTGTTGTGGTCGTAGACCGTGGTCGCGTACGGCAGCAGGCCGACCAGCAGAAGCAGCGGGAAGTGCAGGCGGATCAGGCCGGGGGACAGGCGTTCGACCCGGTCGAGCAGCTGGTGGTGCTGGCGCCAGACGATCCAGAGAATGTAAAAGGCGAGAAGGTACGCCGAGAAGGACGGGATCTGCTCGTACAGGAAATGCAGCAGATTGCGGGCGGCCTCGGCGCGACCCACCTCGGCGGCGTCGAACTCGGCGCTGCCCTCGGGTTTGGGGATGTCGATGACCAGCAGCGTCATCGCGATCGCGAACACGGCGTCGGTGAAGAAGCCGACACGCTCCGGTGTGTACCCGGCGGGAATCTTCTCATCGTTCTGCACCGCGCGATTCTGGCCTACGAAGATCACCACCGGCTCGCCGCGCCGCCCAACTGTGATGCTCAGCCGCTGCCGAGTGCCTCCGTCGGCGGGAGGGCCGCGGCCCGCATCGACGGATAGACACCGGCGACGACCCCCACCAGCAGGGCGCCACCGAGCCCGGCCAGCGTGGCCGAGACCGGGACGACTACCGGCCACCGGTGCCCGGCCGCCCAGGCCACCGTGGCCGCCGAGCCCAGCAGCGATCCGGTCACCCCGCCCAGCAGCGCGAGCATCGTCGACTCGATCAGGAACTGTCCGCGGATCTGGCCCTTGGTCGCGCCCAGCGCCCGGCGCAGCCCGATCTCGGTGCGGCGCTCCAGCACGGAGATGACCATGGTGTTGGCGACCCCGATCCCACCGACGAGCAGGGCCACCGCGGCCAGGGCGAGGAACAGCGCGGAGAACGCGGTCTCGGTGGCCCGTTTGGCGATCAGCGCCTCCGAGGGGCGGCTGACCAGGACGTCGGCGGGCTGCGCGGGGTTCACGGTCTCGGGCAGGACGGCACGGACGTCCTCGATCGCCGGTTCCGCCGCCTGAAGGTAGAGAACCGTGGGCCGGCCGTCGAAAGCCAGCTCCGAACGGGCGACCGGCCAGCCGACGAACACCGATCGGTCGATCTCCGGGAGCAGCGGGACGGTGGCGAGGATGCCGACGACGGTGAACCACCGGTCGCCGATCATCACCTGCCGGCTGTCGTCTTCACCGCTCGGCACACCGGTGACGCCCAGCCGTGACGCCGCCACCGCGCCGAGAACCACGGTGGGGAAGCGGGCGGTGGTCTCGGTGAGCCACTGGCCGTGGCTGATGTGCGCGTCGATGGCCGGCAGCAGGTCGAGTTCGCCGGCCAGGACGGTCAGCCCGGAGCTGTCCGCGGGATCGGCGCGATCGGAACGGCGTACCGACGTGTGGGTGTTGGCCACCGCGCCGACCCGGGTCACCGCCCCGATCCGGCGGACCATGCCCACCGACTCGGCCGGCAGCCGGGCCTCCGGTTGCCGGTCCGGGACCGCGGTGACCTGCAGCATGTTGGTGCCCAGGGCGGAGAGTTCGCGCATCAGCTGGGCCTGGCTCGACGCCGGGATCCCGATGACCGTGATCATGGTGGCGATGCCGATGGCGATGCCCAGCGCGGACAGCGCGGCCCGGGCCCGCCGTGCGCGAAGGCCGAACCAGCCGAGGCTGACCAGGTCCAGGGCGGACAGCCGGATCGGACGGGCGGCGGTGGCGGCTCGATTCACCCGGCCCTCCCCGTGGAATCGGCGACCAGCCGGCCGTCGAGCAGTTCGACCCGGCGCGGCAGCCGGGCCGCGACGTCCCGGTCGTGGGTGATGACGGCGATCGTGGTCCCGTCACGATGCAACTGCTCCAGCAGGCCCCGCACGGCCTGGCCGTTGCGCACGTCCAGCGCGCCGGTCGGTTCGTCGGCGAGCAGGAGCGCGGGCTCGTGCACCACGGCCCGGGCGATGGCGACCCGCTGCCGCTCGCCGCCGGAGAGCTGATGCGGCCGATGCGCCACGCGATGTGACAGGCCGACCCGGTCGAGCGCCGCCAGGGCCCGGTCCCGGCGGTGCCGGCGGGGGACGCCGGCGTAGAGCAGGCCGGTGGCGACGTTCTCGGCCGCAGTCAGCCCGGCCGACAGGTGGAACTGCTGGAACACGAATCCCAGCCAGCGTCCCCGCAGCGCGGACAGCTGCCGGTCGCGCAGCGTGGCCACATCCAGGCCGCCGAGATGAATGCGGCCGGACGTCGGGCGGGCCAGGGTGCCCATGATGTTGAGCAGCGTCGACTTGCCCGAACCGGAAGGGCCGACGATGGCCAGCATCTCGCCGTCACTGATGTCGAGGGTGACGCCGGCCAGCGCGGTCACACCACCGGGATAGTCCATCCGGGCGTCGTGGACGGACAGCACCGTGGGATCGGTCATGAGCTGGTCACCACCATGTCGCCCGCGGCGAGACCGTCGCCGGTGATCTCGACCAGGCCGGTGGCGAACATGCCGGTGGTGACGGCGACGAGCCGGTTGCCGGCGGCCAGTTCCACGGCGTAGCCGCCCTCGCGCAGCGCGACCAGCGCCCCGACCGGGACGGCGAGGACGTCGTGGTGGGACTCGCCGCCGAAGTCGACCCGTACCTTCGCCGAGTCCAGACCGGCCAGAGCCTTGTCGTCGTCGACAGTCACGGTGATGGACCGTTTCGGGGTGTCCGACGGGCCGGCTCCCTCCTCGACGGCTGCCGCGGCGACGGCGGACACTTCGCCGGTGGCCGACTTGTCGCCCGGGAGCACCACCGTGACCTGGTCACCGCGCTGGATCGTGACGGCCGCGGTGACCTCGGCGGGGACGGTGACGACCTTCGCGGTCGGGGTGACGCTCATCAGCGGCGCGATGGCGGCGTCGCCCGGCTGGGCGGTGACGGCTTCGACGCGTACGGCGCCGGGCAGCACGACGACGTCGCCGACCGTGAGGCTGCCGAGCACCGGGAGGCCGGCGTCCCGCTGCCACTTCTTGATCGCCGCCATCAACGAGCTGGTCAGCACGCCCTCGCCTTTACCGACCGTGACCCGTTTGGTCGCCGGTTTCTCCACCGGAGCCGAGGCCGAGGGGCTCGGCGTCGGGGTGGGCCGGGTGATCGTCTCCCCGGCGCCGGGCTGCCGGCCTACCGGATAGCCGAGCGCTTCGAGGTTGGCCGCCACGATGCGGACGTCGCGTCCCACCGTGCCGATCTCGGTGAGCGGCCGGTACAGCGGCATCGCGCCGTAGAACAGCGGCACGGGCCGATCGTCGACGCGGAAGACCTGGCCACCGCGCCGGATCGGGGTGCCGGGTTGCGGCAGCCAGGTGACGATGCCGTCCTTGGCGCCCTTCACCGGCCGGGAACGGCCGTAGCCGAGCGTGCCGGTCAGTGATTCCGTCGCCGTCATGTCGGTCCGGACCACGGCCACGGTGCGGACCGGGATCGAGGCGTCGGCGGCCGGTGCGGCGCCGCCACGACGTACGGACCAGAGGGCCCCTCCGGTTGCGGCCGCGGCCAGGACCAGCGCGACGGAGAAGGCGAGCCGCCGGCGGGAAGGCGGTTTTTCGGAAGGCATGCGGTGAGCATTGCGGCCGTTTTTCAGGATCTCTTCAGGTCTGTTGATCCTGAACGATCCCTGACAATGATCCGCGATGGTGTGGCCATGTTCGATGTCAAAGTAGTGCGCTACACCATGGCGGCGCTGGCCGTTGCCGGTCTGGCCGCCGGTTGTACGGCCGCGAAGCCGACGCCCTCCGGGGCCGGTCACGTGGCCACCCTGCAGAGTCCGGACTCCCGGACGAGCCCGGCCGCCGATCCGGCCGATCAGCAGCCGCTGATCCGTGTCGACGCCTCCGAAGAGGAACGCAATGCGATGTGGGCGATCTGGCAGCAGTGCGTGAAACAGAAGGGCGGACCGGAGTTCGCCGAGAACTGGAAGCTCGCCTTCGACCCCACACCGGCGGCCAAGGCGGTACGGGCGGCCTGTCTCGCCAAAGAACCGGAAACCTACGAGCAGCGGCAGAAACGCACGGACCTCACGGCCTTCCGGGACAATCAACGGCAGTGGTACGAGTGCGCGAAGAAACAGGGCTACAAGGTCAACACCCCGGACGAGAACGGAGAGTTCGGCCTGACCGAGATCGGTCCGGAAGGCGATTTCCAGTCCCCGAAGATCGAGGCGTGCCGGATCGCAGCGTTCAAGGACTGACCGGCAGCCGAAGGGTCACGCTGGTGCCGTGACCCGGCCGGCTCTGCGCGGTGAGCGTGCCGCCGTGCGCCTCGGCCAGCTCCCGGGCGATCGGCAGGCCCAGGCCGCTGCCGCCGGTGGCCCGCGTCCGGGAGACGTCGGCCCGCCAGAACCGGTCGAAGATCCTCGGCAGGTCGTCGGCCGCGATGCCGATGCCGCTGTCGGCGACCACGACCACGACCTCGCCGCCGGACTCGGCGGCCATCACGGTCACCGTGCCACCGGCCGGGGTGTACCGGATCGCATTCGACACCAGATTGCCGACGATCTGGCGCAGCCGCACCGGATCGGCCTCGGCCACCGGATCGCCGCGGACCTCGGACGTGACGGTCAATCCGGCCCTGGCCGCGACACTCTCGTGGGACTCACCCACCTGTGTCACGAGTTCACGCAGGTAGACCGGCTCGCGGTGCAGCCGCAGACGGCCCGCGTCGGCGGCGGCCAGATCGCCGAGGTCCTCGACGATGCGGCGCAGGACCGCCGTTTCGTCGTGCAGCAGTTCCAGCACGGTCGCCGGGTCCTGCGCCACCCCGTCCTGCGCCGCCTCCAACCAGCCCTGGATGTTGGTCAGCGGGTTGCGCAGCTCGTGCGCGATGTCGCCGACCATGCGACGCCGCTGCGCCTCCGCCTGCTCGCGCCGCTCGGCCAGGTCGTTGAGGGCGCGGGCCAGATAGCCGACCTCGTCGTCGCGGGTGACCGGCATCCGGGCCGCCCGCTCGACCGGCTGGGCGGCGGCCTCGGTCAGCGCGCGCAACGGCCGGACCAGCCGGCGACCGACCAGCACGGTGAGCACCATGGTGGTGAGCAGGACCGCGCCGGTGACCCCGGCGATGCGCAGCCCGTTGGCCCGGGACATGCGGAACACCGGCTCGTCGGCCGGGCTCTGCGGGTCGGTGATGAAAAGCAAGGCAGCCGAGGCGACGTACGGTCTCAGCTGCCGCACCCGGGCATCCTGAATGCACTGCTGGGTCCGCGGGGTGCTCAGGTCGCGGGACCGGTCGGCCGGCGCGACCGACACATGCTCGACGGCGAAGTCCCGATCGATCACCAGTTTGGTCCACGGGCTCAGACCCAGGCACTGGGTGACGAGCGTGGTCAACTCGTCCAGGGCACGAGCCTCGGTGGCGGTCAGCATGACGGTCTTGGCCCGGCACACCCCGGCCAGCCCCTGCAGGTCAGGACCGGTCAACTGTACGGTGGGCCGGCCGCTCGGATCGTCCGCGACCCGGCCGTCGATGTCGCGCACCCGCAGGCAGTCCAGCCTTTCCTGCGCGGAACGCAGCAACTGCGCGCGTTCGCCCGGCGGCAGCCGGTACGGGCCCACGGCCCGCGCGTCGATGCGTTCGGTGCTGCCGGTCAGCGCCTGATCGAGGCGCAGCGGGTCGACCGTGGCCGACGCCCGGACGGCCGCCAGTGATGCGCTCCCACCCGAGTCGGCCAGCACCTCACGGTCCTCGTCGGTCAGGGTGATCCGCCGGCCGATCGCCGCCGCCCGGTCCTGGACCGACTGCTGGACGCCGGACCAGTCGCGGTGCGTGGCGGCGTACGCGATCAGCATGTCGTAGACGCTCTTGTCGTCGGCCAGCGACCGGCCCTGCTGCTGCTGGATGGCGCGACTGGTCGACTGCACGGCCAGCCATGCCGTCGCCGCGGTGGCGGCCACGGCGATGAGCAGAGAGGTGGCCAGCAGGCGCCCGAAAATGCTGCGATGCAGCGGTACGCGGCCCGAGGGCCTCACGGCTCACCGGTCAGCTTGTAGCCCAGCCCGTAGACGGTGACCAGCAACGCCGGCCGGCGCGGATCGGGCTCGATCTTGCGGCGCAGGTTCGACACGTGCATGTCGATCGTGCGGACCGTGGAGCTGCGCTCGATACCGCGCGTGTGGTCGAGCAGCTGGGTGCGGGTGAACACGCGTTCCGGCCTGGCTGCCATGGCCGCCAGGATGGCGAACTCACCGGGCGTGCAGTCGACGACTGTCCCGGCGACCTCGACGCGGTGCCGCCCGGCGTCGACGGTGAGCGGCCCGGCCACGTACACCTCATCGTCTTTGTCCCGGGAAGGACGCCGGCGGCGCAGCAGGGTCCGCACCCGCGCCACCAACTCCCGCGGACTGTAAGGCTTGGTCAGGTAGTCGTCGGCGCCGAGCTCCAGACCGGTCAGGAGATCGTCCTCGTCGGCGCGGGCGGTGAGCATCAGCACCATCAGGCCGCTGTCGTCGCGGCGCAGCGCCCGGCACACCTCCAGCCCGTCCAGGTGCGGCATCATGAGATCCAGGATCAGCAGGTCCGGCGGCTGACGCCGGGACTGGGCCAGCGCGCTGCGGCCGTCGTGCACGACCGTCACCTGGTGGCCGGCCGCGCGTAGATACTGGCGCAGCAGCTCGGCCTGCCTCTGATCATCCTCGGCGACGAGCACATGGGCACACACCAGCGCGACTATAGGGCGCGGCGGCAGCCGCGAAGAAGATCACGCCAAATCTGACAACTTCCTCAAGGTCCGCGGCGCCTGCCGGTTGTTGTGGGCGGGCGGCCGTCAGGAGCGGATGTCCACCCGTACTGTCCCGTGCGGAATGGGTGCGGTGGCGGGCAACCTCGTCGACCGCACGCCTCGTCGGCGTGGCTGGCGCCACCACGTCCCCGTCAGCTCCTAGCGTTGGAGCGCACTCCCGCTCGCCGACGCGGCCCGAAAATGTCCTGGGCTGAGGCTGCCGGTGCTCGGCATCGGCGACGTTCACTGCTGATCGTTCGGGTCCGCTGTGCGTAGCCGCCTCGGCCACCGGTTCATCGGCCGAGAGGGACCTTGCTCAGCGATTCCCGGACGGTGTACGTCATCTCCCACACATCGAGAGTGCTCTTATCGAGTGACTCGATGGCGAATGACAGCAGAAAGAGCCCCGCACACAGAAGGTAGACGGGGAGCACCAAGATCCACAGGGGGCCGAGCACCTGGCTGCCGCGCAGCGGACCGAAGATCAGGCGCCCGGCGCCGGCGCCGCCAGCAGCGCCGGCCAGCAGCGCAACGAAGGTGGCCGCGTCCTTGTCGCCGGCGACGGCAAGCAACGGCTGCGAGATCAGGCAGGACAGCACGACAAAGACGGCGAAGCCGACGGCACCACGGAGCCGGCCGTCGAAGACCGGAGGGCTGGTACGTCGTCGCCGTTCCCGGCGCTGCTGTTCAGCCGGGTCCGGTTGTGGTTCGGCCGCTCGCCCGCTGTGATGGTGGCCGGTGTGGGCGTAGGGCACACCGGCCGCACCGGGTTCACGCTGGCGGTAGATCTTCTCGGTGCTGCTTCCGCTGCCGCCGCAATGGCGGCAGACGTGCTCGACCAGCACCGATCGGTCGTCGGCAGATATCGCGGCTCCGGTACCGTCGCAGCCCAGACATTCGCGGCCGCCTGCTACGAGCCGGTTGCGATAGAACGCCGGAATACGGTCCTCCGACGTCTGGAAGAACCCTTGCAGGTAGTTGTAACCATCCGGGCCGAGGGTCATCTGCTGCCCCGGCCGATATGGAAACTGCGCGAACCGGCTGCGCCGCCAGGCATTGAGCTGCGCGCGGTGCCACCGTTCGTCGCCCGAGTAACCGTCCAGCGGTGTGCCACCCATAGCGACGACCGTATTCACGTCGATGGACTGTGCCATCGTGCGTCCGGACGCCCGCAAACAACGATCATGCCCGGATCGTCGCCGTACGTCGGGTAGACCGCGTTCGCCGCATCGGCCGAGACTTGGTTGATGGAAGTCGATCCGGTGGAGTCGGCCCGCCGTCTGCTCGCCGAGAATCCGGGGCACGGCTTCGACCATCCGCCGTGCCTGGTGCGACTCGCCCTGGCACTGCGCGAGCGCTACGAAAGAACCGGCCTGCGCGGCGATGTGGACGAAGCCGCGAGCCTGATCAGGCAGGCTTTGACGCTGGAGACCTCCACCGACCACCGCCGCGTCGAATGGCTGGCGGAGCTCGCAGCGACGTTGCGACGCCGCTACGAGCTGCTCGGTGAGGCGGGCGACCTGGAGAATGCGATCGCGCTCAGCCGGACCGTTCTCGCGAGTACCGGAACGGACCACCCGGATCGGAGCCGCCGCCTCTCTGACCTCGCACTTGCGCTTCTGTCGCAGCAGGGTCACCCCGGGGGCAGTGGGCTGGTCGAGGCAATCGCCTTGGCGGAGGAGGCCGTCGCCTGCGCCGTGCCGGGGACCATGGAGAGTGCTGGATCCCGGCACAATCTCGCGTTGATCCTGCATGAGCAGCACCTGCTCGCAGAGTCGCCGGACTTGCTGAACAGGGCCGTGCGGCTGGCCGAGGAGGCGCTCGTGCTCTGCCCTCCCGGTCCGAGACGCACGCTTGTCCGGTCGCAGCTCGGTCGCCTGCTCAGGGACCGATTCGCGCTGACCGGGGACCGCGACGACATCGATCGAGCAGTCGACACTGCGCGGGAAGTCTTGGACGAAGCCGCCGGCGACGATCGGCACCGGGCCGGATACCTGTCCGATCTCGGGATCGTCCTGATGGACCGGCACGTGGCGCTCGGAGGTGAATCCGATCTGTCCGATGCCGTCGTCGCTGCCCGCAGTGCCGTGTCGGCGCTGCCGCCCGACCATCGGGAGCGTCCGGACTACCTGTCAGACCTGGCTCAGATGCTCGCAGGCCGCCATCACCGGACGGGCGACCGGCGAGACCTCGAAGAGGCCCTGTCCGCCGCGCGGGATGCTGTCACCGCCGCTCCGGTCGATCACCCGGAGGCCGCCACGTACGCAGCCGACCTCGAGCGGCTGGCCGAACTGCAACGAAGTCTCGACGCGGATGTCATCAACGTGCTCGTGGATCGGCTTGACCGGCGCATCGAGGCGTATCGCAACGATGACGCGGCGCAGGTGACGTCCGACAGTGCGCGGGCGGAAGCCGACGAACTCGACCGGCTGCTGCGGCTCGGCACGGGTGAGGTCCCGCTGGACGTCGCCGCCCATGTGCTCGGCTGGCTGCACCTCGTACGGTTCATCGCCCTGCCGCCCGATCAGGGCATCGCCGACCTGGCCGCGGCCGTGAGGCTGTTCGCCGGATTCTACGACCTCGATGTGGAGCTGGTCCCACAGCGAATGCGCCGCATCCTCGAGCACGGTGCCGACGACTTGTCCGTCCACGCCGCCGAGGTGCTGCGGCAGGCCGACGAGACGCAGGACTGGTCGCGATTGCACGAGGCCGTCACGATCCTGCGCCAGGCGGTCGCGGCGGTCCGGCCCGATCATCCGGACCGCGCGGAGTACCTGGTCGAACTCGCCGACGCATTGGAGACGCGGTTCGAACAGTTCGGTGTCCCGACCGACCTGGACGAGGCTATCGACCTCAGCCGGGAGGCGCTGGCCTCCACCGAGGCCGGACACCCCCACCGCGCGCCCCGGCAGACCCGACTGGCCTCGGCTCTGCGGCAGCGCTTCGGCCGGAGCGCGGCGAAGGCGGACATCGACGAATCGATCGTCACGGGCCGCGCAGCGATTGCCGAGGCATCACCTGACGATCCCTATCAGGCGACGCGGCGCTCGCTGCTCGCCGTGGCCCTGCACACCCGATTCGAGGCGATTGGCGTCGCGGCTGACCTCGACGAGGCGATCACGCTGACCGCCGGCGCGCTCGCCATCCGGGGCGGCAACGACCCCTACCGCGTCGATGACCTTTCCCAGCTGGGCCTCTTCCACCTGCAGCGGTTTCATGACTCCGCGACGTCCTCCGATGTCGAGGTCGCGATCGGCGCACTGCGCGATGCCGTGGCCGGGAGGGCGCCGGATCACCCGTACCTGGTGCGTGACCTGGCCAACCTCGGGTCGGCGCTGCACAGCCGGTTCGAGCGGCTCCGCCGGCGCGCCGACATCGACGAAGCCGTGGACGTCATGGGCGCGGCACTCGCCGCAAGCCCATCGGGTGATCCGGAACTTCCCACGTTGCTGATGAACACGGCTGCCGTGCACAGCGATCGATTTGAGTGGACCGGTGAGGCTGAAAGCCTTGATCAGGGTATCGACCTGACCCGCAAGGTGCTGGCCGCGTTACCCCCAGGTCATCCTGACCGGGAGGCGTGTCTGCCGATGCTGGGGAATCTGCTGCGATCGCGGTTCCAGCGCACAACGGCCCGGGCTGACATCGACGAGGCCATCGCGGTGATCAGCAGCGCCCTCGACGGGGCAGGGCAGCGACGGCCACAGGTGCTTGCGCTGCTCGCGATGGCACTGCACGATCGCTTCGAAGTCATCAACAACGTGGGAGACCTCGATCGAGCTGTCGCGGCCCTGCGGGAGTCCGCCTCCGGCAGCGCCGACCGGCTGATGGCCACCGCCGGCCTCGCCGAGATGCTGCACGCCCGATATGAGGCAGCGGGCCGGGAGGCCGATCTGGACGAGGCGATCGACATCGGTCGAACGGCGTCCCGGGCCGGGGCGTGGCATCCCCACCGGAGGGAGTTCCTGTCCCAGCTGGCTGGCTTTCTGGCCACCCGTTTCCGCAGCCTCGGCCGGTCGATCGACCTCGACGAGGCCACCCGCGTTGCCCGGGAGTCGGTCGCCCATTCCACCGCCGACGATCCCGTACGCCCGTCCCTGCTCGCCAACCTCACCGTCATCCTGCAGCTGCGAGCAGATGGTCCGGCCGGTGCGCAGACACCGGTGGAGACGGCCGGCGAGGCCGTCCGAGCGGGCCGTTCCGCCCTCGCCGGTGCGCCGCCCGGCCACCCCGCGCGGCCGATGTGCCAGCACAATCTGGGCCTTGCCCTGCAGACCACATTTCTGCACCACGGCCGAATCGACGACATCGACGAGGCCATCGCCCTGTTCGACGAAGCTCTCCGGGAGCTACCGGAGAGGGAACCGCACCGGGCTACCGTGTTGTCGAGCCTCAGCATCGCGTTGCAGAGCCGGTTCGGCGCCCGCGGGGACAGCACCGACCTCGACCGTGCCATCGCGGTCATCCGCATCGCCATCGCCTCCACGCCGCACGATCATCGGGACAACATCCGGTATCTCGGCAACCTCGGCACCGCGCTCGCCGCCCGTTTCCTGCGCGACCGCGAACGTACGGACATCGACCAGGCGATCGAAGCATGGCGGACGGCACTGGCGAGCGGGCCGGACGATCTCGAACGGGCCGCGCTGTGGGCGAACCTCAGCGGAGGTTTGCAGACCCGCTTCGGCGCCACGAAGCAGCGTGCAGACATCGACGAGGCCGTCCGCGTGGGCCGGGAGGCCCTCGCCGACGCCCCCGTCGGCCACCCCGGTCGCGCCCGCTTTCTCGGTAATCTCGGCGCAGCACTGCATGCCCGTAGCGTCCGCACGACCGCGTCGGAGGACATCGACGAGGCGGTGCGATTGCACGACGAGGCCGTCGAGCTGGTCCCGGCCGGTCACCCCCTCCGTCCACTGCTGTTGTCTGAACTCGCTGGTGCGCTGCAAGCACGATTCGCCGGCCGCGGCGACGACCGCGACCTCGACCGGGCCGTTGCCGCGTGCGAGGCAGCGGTGGAAGCTACCTCCGACGGGCACCCGAGCGGATCCACCAGGCGATTCAACCTCGGCAGCATCCTGGAGACACGTTATGGCCGGACCCATCAGGCCACCGACCTGCGAAAGGCGCTGAACGAGTGGCGTCAGACGGTGGCCGACCCGGTCGCCCCCGCCTGGCTCCGCATCAACGCTGCGGCCCGCTGGGGGACCGCGGCGGCTGCCCGGCAGGACTGGATCGAGGCGACGCACGGTTTCGAGGGCGCGGTGCGTCTGCTGCCCGTGCTGGCATCGCGGCGAACCTCCCGTACGACACGCGAGGGACTCATCGCAGACTGGTTCGGCTTGGCCGCGGATGCAGCCGCCTGCGCCGTCGCGTCCGGTCGGCCCGAAAAAGCGGTGTCCCTGCTCGAACAAGGCCGGGGCGTGCTGTGGTCGCAACTACTCGACAGCCGCACCGATCTGGGCGAGCTGCGCCGCGCCGCGCCTGATCTCGCCGCCGCGCTGCAACGCATCGGCGCGGCATTGGACGGCCCGACGGAACAGTTGAAAGATGCCACTCCGGTGATCGACAACCGGATGGCGCTGGCCCAGGAGTGGGATCAACTGATTGCCAGAGTCCGGGCGCTTCCTGGCTTCGAGCACTTCCAGCAGCCACCCGCAGTGGCGGCACTGCTGCCCGTGAACGACGAGGAGACCGCCGTCATCCTCAACGTCAGCAGGCTGCGGTGCGACGCCCTCATCGTCGAACGTTCCGGCGTCCGAACGTGCCCACTGCCCGATCTCACTCTTCCGGAGGCCGCCGACCGGACCGCTCGATACCTGCGTGTACTTCAGGAGGTCGAGGTGGCCTCGGACGCGCATGCCGTGGCCGCCGAAACCGCGGCCCGCAGCGGCAGCACCGCCGACCTGCAGGCCCTGCAGCGTGCCGAACGAGTCTTCTTGGAGAAGGACCATGAGAGCGAGCAGACGCTGACCGGACTCCTCGGCTGGCTCTGGCAAGCGGTCGCCGAGCCGGTGCTGTCGTACCTGGGCTTCAGCGGCATACCGGCGCCAGGAACGAAGTGGCCCCGGCTGTGGTGGTGCCCTACCGGACCACTGACACTGCTGCCGATACACGCCGCCGGACATCACGGCGATGCCTCCGCCGCAGCGGTCATCGACCGAGTGGTGTCGTCCTACACCCCGACACTACGGGCGCTGGCGCAGGCACGGGAGCCGCTCAGCGCACCCATGGTCGCCGACCGGATGCTGGTCGTCACGCAAGCGGATACACCTGGCCAGCGTGATCTCAAGGGAGTCGTCGGCGACCTGGCGATGATCAGAGAGCTGCTGCCCGACCGGCGCACCGAGATTCAGGGGACCGCGGCGACCCGTGACCGTGTGCTCGCCGAACTGACCCGGCACCGCTGGGTGCACTTCAGCTGCCACGGTACCCAGGACCTTGTCGACCCGTCGCGTGGCGGCCTGATTCTGCACGACGGCATCATGACGATCCCGGACGTGGCAGCTGGCCGTTTCCACGTGGACTACACCGGAATCGCCGCTTGCAAGACAGCCACCGGTGGGGTGCCATTACTTGACGAATCGGTGACCCTCGCTGCCGCCCTTCACTTCACCGGACATCGACACGTCGTGGCCACCCTCTGGTCCGTCTACGACACCATCGGCACGACGGACCTGTTCCGCGACGTCTATTGCCGGATGACAACCGGAGGGGCGCTCCGGCCCGAGCGTTGCGCCGGCGCCCTGCACGAGGCCGTCCGGAAGCTGAGGCACGCGCACCCCGGCGAGCCGAGCGTCTGGACGCCTTTTATCCACACCGGACCGTGACGATCGCCAGGAGAGACCTTGCCGACCCCACCATCGCAGCCCGAGAACGAGAAGCCTTTGCCGTACGAGGAATGTACGGACGCCGCGTACGCCGAGCACGCGAGCCGATTCGACGTCGAACAGGTCGGCCGGAGCACCGTCCTGCGCGGCATCTGCCAGCGGTGCCGGCACGTCATGGAGTACCTCATTCGAGGTCACGTGGTCAGAACGGGTGGCCGGTGGCCGTTTTCTCGGCCCCAACCCGAGTTGCCTGCAACCGGCACGGAAAGAATGATCTGCACCTGCGACGGTGACCACCCCAACCGGCCGGACGGCTTCAAGGGCTGCGGCGCCTTCTGGGACGTCACCATCACCGCGTCATGATCAATATTGTTTCGTCGCCCGAACCGGATCCTTCAACCGTCGCCGCCAGCCAGGCGACACAACGCCTTCACCGGGAAGCCCTGTCCCGTGTACGCGTCGCGGCCCTCGCCTGGCGCAACGGCCTGGCCGCCCTGCTGGCCGGACTGCTGGGATTCAGCCTGGTCAAGGGCCGATCCGATGTCGGTCAGCTCGCTACCCCCTGGAACATCCTGGTCGGCGGGACGCTGCTCATCGCCGTGATCGCCGGCGGTCTGGGAGCCCTGCGCCTCCTGCAGGCGGCCCACGGCCGCCCGGCACTCACGGATCGCCGAACGGTCCGCTCACTTCTGGCGCTGGAGGTGGAGGAAGCCGAAGCAGGCGCACGCGACCTCCGCATCGGAATAACGTCAACCTTGGTGTGCGCGGCGCTGCTGATCATCGCCGTCGCAACCACCTGGTACGGGCCGGCCAAGCAGACTCCCAAAATCAGAATTACCACCCCGGGAAGCACGCTGTGCGGTTCCACGACCCGAATGGGCCACGGCCAAATGGTCCTGCAAACACAGACCGGCGAACAAGTCGTAGATCTCAGCACCGCAACCGGCATACAGGCCGTTGCTGATTGCTGACCAGCCCTGCGTGTCCGGAGAACCCATCCGTGCTGATCTCCGCGATGGCGTTATGTTGCTCGTAAGACGTGGCCCTCTGCGCGCCGAATAGTTCTTGGCTTCTTCGCTCATGCCTACCGAGGGAACGCGTCGGCCGGGAAGGTGATCGTGATGTCCAGGCCGCCTTCGGGGCGGGTCCAGGCGTCGAGCGTGGCGCCGTGCACGTTCGTAATTGCCCGCACGATGGCCAGGCCGAGCCCGTGGCCCCGGCCGTGCAGGCGCGAGCCGCGCATGCGCTGGAACGGTTCGAACAGCCGGTCCAGTTCGGCCGCCGGGACGACCGGCCCGGTGTTGCGGATGATCAGCCGCCCGTCGAAGCGGCCGTCGGCGGGCCGCCGGCTGACCGCGTAGACGCCGGGGCTGACGAGGCTGTCGTCGATCGGCTCGGTGATCACCTCGACCCGGCCGTCGGGCACGTTGTGCTGCAGCGCATTCTCCACCAGGTTCGTCACCAGGCTTTCGAGCAGCTGCGGATCGCCCCGGACCAGGGTGGGGTCCAGCCTGGACTCGATCGTCACCCCGGCGGCGGATCGGCCGGACAGGACTGTCCCGGTGACCTCGGCCAGGTCCAGCTCGACCGGTCTCTCGACACCTTGCTGGCCGTTGGCGAGTGCGAGCAGCGCCCCGATCAGCCGCTCCTGCGAGTCGCTGAGCGCGAGCACCTGCCGGCAGGCTTCGCGCAGCGATGCCACCGAGGCGTCCGGGTCGGCGAGGGCGACCTGCAGCACCGTCTTCTCCGCGGTCAGCGGGGTCCGCAACTCGTGCGACGCGTTGGCCACGAAGTGCCGCTGCGAGGTGAACGACGCCTCCAGCCGCCCGAACAGCTGATCCAGGGTGGCCGCCAGCTCGGCCAGCTCGTCGCGGCCGCGGCGGGGGACGTTGAGCCGGCGGTGCAGGTTGGTCGCCGAGATGTCCCGGGCGGTCTCGGTCATCAGCCGCAGCGGCCGCAGGAACCGGCCGGACACCACCCAGCCCAGCCCGATCGACAGGACGATCAGCCCGGCCATCGCCGCCGTCCAGGTGCCGATCGGGAACGCCGTGATGTCCGGCGCCGGGTGCGGATCCGGTGAACTGCCGACCGGCGCGGACTGGCTGGCCCCGAGCAGGGGCACGGTCACCAGGATCGACCCGACGACGAAGAACGGCACCGAGTAGAGCAGCATCAGCCGGGTGCGCAGGGTCATGACGGCCCGCCGATCCGATAGCCGCCCTCGCGGACCGTCAGCACGATCGGCGGGTCGCCGAGCTTGGCCCGCAGCCGCTTGACGGTCGTCTTCACGGCGGTGGTGAACGGGTTCGCCGCCTCGTCCCACACCTTCTCCAGCAGCTCCTCGGCCGGCACCGGGCGGGAACCGGCGGCGAGCAGGCACTCCAGCACGCCGAACTCCTTCGGGCTCAGGTCGAGGCGGCGCCCGCCGCGGACGGCGACCCGCAGCGAGCTGTCCACGGTCAGGTCACCCGAGCGCAGCACCGGCGGCACCAGGGTCGTCGGGCGCCGGGCGAGCGCCCGGACCCGGGCCACCAGCTCGGGGAACTCGAACGGCTTGGGCAGGTAGTCGTCGGCGCCCAGGCCCAGGCCCTCGACACGGTCCTGCAGGGTGCCGGAGGCGGTGAGCATCAGGACCCGGCTGGTCGGGTGATGGTCGACGATGCGCCGGCACACCTGATCGCCGTGCGTGCCGGGCAGGTCGCGGTCGAGGACCACCACCTCATACCGGTTCACGGCGAGCCGTTCGAGGGCCTCGTCACCGTCGAACGCGAGATCGACGGCCATGCCCTCGCGGCGCAGGCCGATCCCGATCGTCCGGGTGAGAACCTCGTGATCCTCCACCACCAGAACTCGCATGGGTCCACGATGCCAGCCCGCCGGTGTCATCCAGGTGTCGGCCGCTGATACCTGGCTGACACCGCCTCCGGCGTAGAACAGCGGCCATGATTCTCGTCAGCGAAGTGCGCAAGCGGTACGGCCCGGCCGTCGCCCTGGACGGCATGACCTTCGACGTGCGAGCCGGGCAGGTCACCGGCTTCGTCGGCCCCAACGGCGCCGGCAAGTCCACCACGATGCGCGTGATCCTCGGCCTGGACGCGCCCGACGCCGGCCGGGCCCTGGTCGAGGGCAAACCGTATCGCGAGCTGACCGATCCGATGCGACGCCTCGGTTCGCTGCTCGACGCCGGCGCGCTGCAGCCCGGCCGCACGGCCCGCAACCACCTGCTGTGGCTGGCCCACTCGCAGGGCCTCGGCGCCCGGCGCGTCGACGAGGTCCTGGAACGGACCGGGCTCACCGGTGTCGCCCGGCGCCGGGCCGGCGGTTTCTCGCTGGGCATGCGCCAGCGCCTCGGCATCGCGGCGGCGCTGCTCGGCGACCCGCCCGCGCTGATGCTCGACGAGCCGTTCAACGGCATGGACCCGGAGGGCATCATCTGGATGCGGGGCCTGCTGCGCTCGCTCGCCGGGCAGGGCCGCGCGGTGCTCGTGTCCAGCCACCTGATGGGGGAGTTGCAGGGCACCGCCGATCACGTGGTGGTGGTCGGGCGCGGGCGGGTCATCGCCGACGCCACCGTGGCGGAGCTGCTCACCTCGGCGTCGGGCGGCCGGATCACCGTACGCACGAATGCGCCGGAGGCGCCGGAAATCCTTGCAGCCGCCGGCGCATCGGTCGTGCCCACCGGCGACGGCGCCCTCTCGATCGCCGGCCTGCCGGCGGAGGCGATCGCCGGTCTGCTGCAACGCCACGGCGTCGTGTTCTCCGAGCTCGCGGCCCATCGAGCCACCCTGGAGGACGCCTACCTGGAACTCACCCGCGACGCCGTCGACTATCGGGCGGAGGACCCGCGATGAGCATGCTGCACGCCGAATGGACGAAGTTCCGCAGCGTACGCGGGTGGGTGCTCGGGATGATCGCCGCCGCCGGGCTGATCATGGTGTTCGGGCTGGCCCCGGGCCTGTCCGGGTCGTGCGGGAAGTATGGTCCGGCCTCCGATTGCACACCGACGCTCGGCCCCGGCGGCGAGGAGGTGCGCGACGGCTTCACCTTCGTGCATCAGCCGCTCGGCGGCGACGGCAGCGTCACGGTCCGCGTGGCCGCGCTGACCGGGTCGATCTTCGACGGGCCGGACGCCACCCGGCCCGGGCTCGCGCCGTGGGCCAAGGCCGGCCTCATGATCAAATCGGGGACCACGCCGGGCTCGGCCTATGCCGCGGTCCTGCTCACCGGCGCGCACGGCGTCCGCATGCAGTGGGACTACGTCCACGACAAAGCTGGTCCGTCCGGCGCCGGCCCGCGATGGCTTCGCCTTTCGCGTACGGGGCAGACGGTCACGACGGCGGCCTCGGCCGACGGTGTCACGTGGACGGACGTCGGCTCCACGCGCCTGTCCGGCCTGCCGGCCACCGCCGAGGTGGGGCTGTTCGTCACCTCGCCGCAGTATGACGTCGAACTGCACGAGGGCCTGCTCAACGGTTCGCAGGGCGGCCCGAGCCAGGCGACCGGCACGTTCGAGCAGCTCACCACCGGGGACGGCTGGACCGGCACGGCCTGGCGCAGCGACCTGGTCGGCGGCAAACCGGACTGGACCGAGCTGGCCGGCACCGAACACGACGGCACGTCGTTGCGGGTGACCGGCTCGGGCGACGTGGCACCGGCGGGCGCGGGCTTCTCGGTGACCCAGACCCTGGTCGGCACGTTCACCGGGCTGATCGTCGTGGTGGTTCTCGGCGCCGTGTTCATGAGCACCGAGTACCGGCGCGGCCTGATCCGCACGACCCTGGCCGCCGGCCCCCGGCGCCTGCGAGTGCTGGCCGCCAAGGCCACCGTCATCGGCGCCGGCACGTTCGTCATCGGCGTCATCGCCGCCACCATCGTGGTCGTTCTCGGTCAGCGGATCCTGCGAGCCAACGGCGTGGCCCTGATGCATTCCTCAACCCTTACCGAGGTACGGATCGTGGCCGGCACCGGCGTGCTCCTGGCCGTCTCCGCGGTGCTGGCGCTCGGCCTGGGCGCCCTGTTCCGGCGCAGCGTCACCGCCGTGACCGTCGCGATCGTGACCATCGTGCTGCCCTACCTGCTGGCCGTGTCGGTGCTGCCGATCTCGGCCGCCCGATGGCTGCTGACGTTCACGCCGGCCGCGGCGTTCGCCCTGCAGCAGGCCGTGAAGCAGTACCCGCAGGTCGACGGGGTGTACTCGCCGTCCGGCGGCTACTTCCCGCTGCCGCCGTGGGCCGGTCTCGCGGTCCTGGCCGGCTGGACCGCCCTGGTCCTGGCCGCCGCCGCGGTGCTGCTGCGCCGGCGGGACGTGTGACCGTGACCCGCCGCGCCCTGCACGCCGAGTGGACCAAACTGCGAACCTCGCCCGGCACCCTCGGACTGCTGCTCATGATCGTCGCCGCGACGGCCGGGCTGAGCGCGATCGTGGCCGCGGCCTGCTCCGGGAGCACCTGCGGGCCGGATGTCGCGTTGACCGGCGTTCAGCTCGGGCATGCGGTCGTGGCGATCCTCGCGGTGCTGGTCATCGGCAACGAGTACCAGACCGGCATGATCGCCGTGAGCCTGGCCGCCGTGCCCCGGCGACTCCCGGTCCTGCTCGGCAAGGCGGTCGTGGTCGCCGGCGTCGTGGCGCTCGCCGGTGCGGTTGCGGTGGCCGGCGCGATCGGGTCCGGCGAGCTGCTGCTGCCCGCGTACCACGCGACACTGCGACCGGCCGCCGGCTCGGTGCTCTACCTGGTGCTGATCGCGCTGTTCAGTCTGGGTCTGGCCACGATCGTGCGCAGCCCGGCGGCGGCCATCGGGACCGTGCTCGGGCTGCTCTACGCCGTCCCGATCATCGTCTCGGTGGTCACCGACCAGACCTGGCACGACCGGTTCGAGAAGTACGCGCCGGTCAGTGCCGGCCTGGCCGTCCAGTCCACGGCCGCCGACCCGCTGATCGGCCCGTGGAAAGGACTCGGGGTGCTGGCGCTGTGGACCCTGGCCGCCCTGCTGGTGGCCGCGATCACCCTGCGGCGCCGTGATGCTTGACCTCAACCGAGCTTGAGATTGGAGACTTCCCCACCATGAGAGCAGCGGGATTCTCCGAGCCCGGCGGGCCGGAAGTGCTTCGAGTGCTGGAAGTGGCCACGCCGCAGGCGGGACCGGGGCAGGTCCGGGTGCGCGTCAGAGCCGCCGGGGTGCAGCCGTTCGACTGCGCCGTCCGGTCCGGCTGGACACCACCCGGTGTTACGGGGGACCTGCCCCGGGTTCCCGGCAACGAGTTCGCCGGCGTGATCGACCAGGGTGAGAGCGCGCTGCTCGGGACCGAGGTGCTCGGGTTCGGGGCGCTCAACGCGTACGCGGAGTACATCGTCGTGCCCGCGGAGCAGGTCGTGGCCAAGCCGGCCGGGATGGCGTGGGAGGTGGCCGGCGGGTTCAGCGCCGGCGCGCAGACCGCGCACATCGCGCTGGAGACACTGGGCGTCGCCGAGGGGGAGACCCTGGTGGTCCACGCGGCGGCCGGTGGGGTCGGCACGGCCGCGGTCCAGCTGGCCGTGGACCGCGGCGTCACCGTGATCGGAACCGGACGTCCGGCCAGTCACGAGTACCTGCGCGAGCTCGGGGCGATCCCGGTCGCCTACGGTGACGGGCTGCTCGACCGGATCCGGGAGCTGGCCCCGGCCGGGGTCGACGCCGCGCTGGACGGTGCCGGGGGTGACGCGCTCGCCGTCTCGCTGGAACTGGTCGCCGACCGCGGCCGGATCCTCACCCTGGTCGAGCACGGCGGCGCGCCGGAACTCGGCATCCGGGTCACGCCGCCGGCCCGCTCGGCGGCCCGGCTCGCCGAACTCGTCGACCTGCACACGCGCGGCCGGCTGCGGATCCACGTCCGGGCGACGTATCCGCTGGAGCGGGCCGCCGACGCCCACCGCGACGTCGAGAGCCGCCACGGCCTCGGCAAGGTGGTGATCACGGTGGACTGAGCCGGGTCAGCGATGGGCCGACCAGGCCTCCCACAGGGTGGCGTAGGGGCCGGGGCGCGACGTCAGTTCGGCGTGGGTGCCCAGGTCGACGATGCGGCCGGCGTCGAGGACGACGACGCGGTCGGCGGAGGCGGCCTGGGTGAGGCGGTGGGCGACGATCAGCGCGGTACGGCCGGCGAGCGCGGCCTCGGCGACCCGCTCCAGAAGGCGGGCGCCGGCGCTGCCGGCCTCGGCGGTCGCCTCGTCCAGGATGGCGACCGGGGGATCGGCCAGGATCAGGCGGGCGAACGCCAACTGCTGCGCCTGGGCCGCGGTCAGCGTGTGCCCGCCGGCCCCGACCTCGGTGGCCAGGCCGTCGGGCAGCTTGTCGGCCCAGGTCAGCGCATCGACGGCGGCCAGCGCCGCGCGTACCTGGTCGTCGGTGGCGTCCGGGCGGGCCAGGCGCAGATCCTCGGCGAGCGGTCCGGCGAAGACGTGGACCTCCTGGGTGAGCAGGGCGACCTCGCCGGCCGGCACGTCGACGGTTCCGGCGGTCGGTTCGTGCACGCCGGCGATCACCTTGGCCAGGGTTGTCTTGCCGGCGCCGGTGGAGCCGACGACTGCAACCCGCTCGCCCGGGGCGATGGTCAGATCAATATCGGACAGGACCGTCCGGCCCTCACGGTAGGCGAACCCGAGCCCGCGGACCACGACCGCGGCTTCGGGCGCCGTCGCGGCCGACCGGGATCCGTGCGCGGCCGCTCTGGGCTGGGACGAAGCCGTCGCCGGCTCTGCTGCCGTGGGCAGGATCGGCCGGGGTGAGCGGTCGGCGGTGTCGGTCGGCGCGGGCCGATCGGCCCGGCGCGGTGATGCGGGCCGGCCGGACCGCGACGTCGCGGCGGTCAGGGCGGCGACACCGACCAGCCGGTTCAGGCCGGAGGCGGCCACCTGGGCGTCGTCGACCAGGGCGAGAGCCACGTTGATCGGGTTGAACAGCCCGTGGAAGTACAGGGCCGCGGCGGTCGCGGTTCCGATCGAGACCGCGTCGGCCCGTACCAGGAAGAAGCCGGTCGTCAGCACCGCGGCCAGGCCGGCGAACTCGGCCACGTGCAGCCGCGCGTAGAAGCGCGTCTGCAGCGCCACCGCGCGAAGCAGCAGGTCGACCGCTTGCTGCGAGCGCGTCGCCACCCGGTTTCCGTGCTCGTCGGCGATGCGGAAGGCCCGGATCGTCCGCGCCCCTTCGATGGTTGCCAGCAGGTGATGCTGCTGGGCGGCGACGGCGACGCGCTGCGCGGCGTACAGCGGTCCGGCCCGTCGCGCATACCAGCGGACCGTGTAGACCTGCACCGGCACGGCCACCAGAGCGGCGATCAAAAACCGCCAATCCAGTACGGCCATCCCGGCCAGAGTCAGCCCGATCGTCAGCATCGCCCGGGTGAACTCGGGCAGCGCCCCGCGAGCGGCTTCCGCGATCGCCGCCACGTCGTTGGTCACCCGCGAGGTCAGGTCACCCGCCCCGGCCCGTTCGACCTGCTCCAACGGCAGCCGCAGCGCGGAGTCCACGAACCGTTCCCGCAGCCGGGCCAGCATGCTCTCGGCCCCTTGGGCGAGCAGCGCCACCCCGAATCCGGCCGGCACTGCCTCCCCGAGCGCCCCGGCGACCAGGCCGATCCCGGTGACGACGATCGCTCCGGTGCTGCCACCGGTCGAGGCCAGGTCGACGATCCGCCCGAGCAGCGGCGGCGTGACCAGCCCGGCCACGGTCGCCGCGATGAGCAGCGCGACCGCTGCGGCCATTCGCGCCCGCTGCGGCCCGAGCAGTCGCCGCAGCTCGGCCAGGGTCTGCCGCCCGGTCGCCACCGGCAACAGCAAAGCCGACCCGCTCTCCGCCGGCAGCGGCAAAGCTGACCCGGTCTCCGCCGGCAGCGGCAAAGCTGACCCGGACTCCGCCGCAAGCTCCGAGACCGGCGCGGAATCGCCCGACGGCACTTCGCCACCGTCACCCGGCGTAAGGGTCATGCCAGTACCGTTTCCCGATAGACCGGCTCGGCGGCCAGCAGCTCATGATGGGTCCCGGACGCCCGCACGTCCCCGCCGAGCAGGATCACCCGGTCGGTCACCGCGAGCAGCGCCGGGCTCGTCGTGATCAGGACTGTCGTGCGCCCCGCCCGGATCGCCCGGAGCCGGGATGCGATCCGTGCCTCGGTCACCGCGTCGACAGCGGTGGTCGGGTCGTGGAGCACGAGCACCGCCGGTTCGGCGGCGAGCGCGCGGGCCAGGGCGACCCGCTGTTTCTGCCCGCCGGACAGGGTTCGGGCCTCGAATGCCGGGGCGGGCAGCGATCGTTCGACCTCGTCGGCGTCGGCTGCCAGCATCGCGGCGTCGACCGCGGCCGGGTCGGATCGGCCGCCGAGCGAGATCGCGTCCCGCAACGTCCCGTCGAACAGGTCGGTGTGATGTTCCGTGGCCAGCACCACCGATCGCACCGCATCGGGCGCCAGCGACGACAGTGCGACGCCGTCCAGCGTGACCACGCCCGAGGCCGGATCATGGCTGCGGCCGAACAACGCGACCAGTTCCGCCGCCTGGGCAGGATCGGTCACGACCAGCCCGACGATCTCACCGGCCTCGATGGCCACGGACAGTCCAGGTGTCCGTACCTCCACATTGCCCTGCCCCGGGACCACCGGATCCGCGTCGCCTCCCGGCACCGAGAACGGCGTCGCGAGAATTGCCTCGATCCGGCGGGCGGAGGCCCGCCCCTGCGCGATGTCGGCCCCGACCCACCCGAACATCGCCATCGGCCCGACCAGGAACTGCGCGAGCCCGACGGACGAGATCAGCTGCCCGACGCTCAGGTGCCCGCGCACCGCGAGCACGCCGCCGACCACCGCGATGATCGCGAGAAAAACCCCGCTCAAGAGCAACACCAGGCTTTGGTACGCCGATTCGGTGCGCGCCGCGTGCACGGTCGCGTCGAGCGCGGCCCGGCTGCGGTCCCGGTACCGGGCGACGGCGGCCGGCTCGGCCCGCAGGCCCTTGACCACGCGCAACCCGGCGACCAGGTCGGCGGCGATCCCGGACGCCTGCGCGGCATGGTCCTGTTCGGTCTCGCTGCGCGCCTCCAGGGGCTTGCCGAGCAGCCGGGTGACCAGGATCAGCGGCGGCGTGCCGAGCAGCACGAGCAGCCCCAGCGGCACCGACACCGACAGCAGCAGCACGGCCGCGACCAGCACCGCGCCGATCGCCGAGATCCCGAAGACGATCGCCAGCAGCGCCCCGCCGACGCGGGCGGCGTCACTGGTGGCGACCGAGACGAGCGCGCCGGGCAGCCGATCGTTCTCGGCCCCGCCGCGCTCGTGCAGCACCCGCCGGGTGACCCGCAGCCGCAGTTCGTGCGCGGTCTGCTCGGCCACGCGCTCGCCGAGCCGGTCCGCGTAGCGGAAGCTGTAGCTGAGGACGACGTAGACGGCGCCGAGCGCGCCCAGCCAGAGCGCGAGGTCACCGACGCCGCCGGCCACCGCGCGGTCGATGATGACGCCGAT
Organism: Actinoplanes sp. HUAS TT8; assembly: GCF_051380535.1. Classification (NCBI taxonomy): domain Bacteria; kingdom Bacillati; phylum Actinomycetota; class Actinomycetes; order Micromonosporales; family Micromonosporaceae; genus Actinoplanes; species Actinoplanes sp. HUAS TT8. The sequence continues at coordinate 2,848,054 of NZ_CP195646.1, forward strand.
CAGAAACGGTACGGCCGCCTCGCCGGCCTGCCACGACGACGCGAGCAGGGTGCCGGCCACGATCGTCGCGCGCCGGGCGGCGAGGACGTCGGTCAGCAGACCACGGCGGCGGCTCACGCGGTCACCGGCCCCGGCGCGACGACTCGGCCGATCTTCTTTGCGCGCATGCCCCCACCCTCGTGAACTTAGGGGAGCCTAACCTGATCGGTTCGGGGCCGGTCCGGCGGGCATCACGATCTTCTGTGGACGTTCTTGATCGGATTCTTGACAACAGGGGTGCCGGATCGGGTTGCGGCGGGGATCGTCCGAAGGCAATCAATGCCTGACCCATCGAACCGAAGCAGGAGACGTTCCGACGATGGCATCCCCGCTGTCCGACTCATCCCAGATCCAGGGCAACATCCTGCGGCCGTTCCGTGGCGACCACCAGGCCTTTCTCTTCCTGTCGTTCCGCAGCGACCGCGGCGGGGCGCGGGCCTGGCTGGCCGCCGCGGCCGATCGCGCCACCGGCAACGAGGACGTGCCACAGAGCCGCACGGCCGAGCCGCGGGCGCTGCTGAACGTCGGCTTCACCGCGTCCGGCCTGGTCCTGCTGCACTCCGAGGTCTCCGGCGACCTGGTCGGCCACGGCGCGTTCTGGCAGGGCCCGCTCGGTGTCCGGCTCGACGACGCCGGAGCGGTCACCACCGCCCCGGCGCTGCTCGGCGACCTCGGCGCCGGCGACCCGTCCCAGTGGGTCATCGGCGGTCCCGGCCGCCCGGTCGACGCGCTGCTCACGGTGGCCGCGCACGACTCCGGCACGCTGCAGGACGCGGTCGAGGGCGAGGTCCGGGAGGCGGCCCGCCACGGCCTCGAAGTGCTGCTCGTGCAGTGGGGCGACGTGCTGCGCAACGAGGACGGCAAGCGCATCGAGCACTTCGGTTTCGCCGACGGCATCTCCCAGCCCGGCGTGCGCGGCTTCGCCGACACCGTCCGGCCCGGGGCTCCGGTCATCGCGGCCGGCGAGTTCATCCTCGGCTTCCCGGGCGAGCGCCGGCCCCCGTCCTGGACGCCGCGCCCGACCCCGGCGCCGTGGATGCGCAGCGGGTCGTTCCAGGTGTTCCGGCGGCTGCGGCAGGACGTGGCCGGCTGGTGGGACCACATGGGCACGCTCGCCGACAACCCGGAGGACGCCGCCGCCCGCGCCCTCGGCCGCCACCTCGACGGACGGCCGCTGGCCGCTCCCGTCCACGACGGCGAACTGAACGAGTTCACCTACCACGGTGACGACGACGGCGCCCGCACCCCGCGCTACGCGCACATCCGCAAGGTCAACCCGCGCGAGGACGGCGTCTTCCGCGACCGCGGCCACAAGATGTTGCGCCGCGGCATCCCGTTCGGCTCCCGCCTCGACCGGGGCCGGGCCGACGACGGCCAGGAGCGGGGCATGCTGTTCAACGCGTACATGGCCTCCATCGAGGACCAGTTCGAATACGTGCAGCGGCGATGGGCCACGAACCCGGGTTTCCCGGCGACAACCCTTTCCGCGTACGGCCGGTCGGCGCCCGGCGTCGACGGCCTCGACCCGGTCCTCGGCGCCAACGCGCAGGTCGCCTCCGAAACCCTGGCCCCCGACGTGGTCCGGTCCATCCCGGCCGCCGGGTTCGGCGGCTTCGTCACGACGTCCGGCGCGGTGTACGCCTTCGCCCCGTCGATCCCGGCCCTGCGCCTGCTGGCCGGGGACACGATTGTCGGCGGCTGACGTCCGATCAGGCCGCTCGGGGCTCCGGCTCCGAGCGGTCGATCCGCCGCAGCAGTTCGTCCAGGTCGTCCCCGGCGACGATCCAGTCGGGCAGTTCCGGAAGCGGCGGCCCGGGCGGCAGCAGTTCACCGGTGAGCCGCTGGTAGGCGCGGCGGTACTCGACGCTGGGGGCCCGCTCGTACAACGTCCGGTAGATGTCCGCGGCCGTCGTCCGGGCCTGTTCGTTGTGCGGGTCGAGCTGGTGGACGGCGTCGGTCAGGGCGGCCACCTCGTTCGGTTCGGTCCACCCCTCGGTGGCCTTGACCAGCAGGTCGGTCGCCTCGCGGGATTCCAGGCGGCCGTCGCGGACCTGGAGCCGGATCGACAGGATGTATGCGCTCACCCGGGCGTCGCGTTCGTCGTGTTCCTCCGCGGTCCGCAGCGCCTCGGCGTTGAGCAGCTCGGCCTCGGCCGGGCGGTCCGCGGCAAGGCGCAGGCGGGCCAGCCGATGCAGCCAGTCGCACAGGTAGTGGGGCGCGTTGAGCCGGCGGGCGAGTTCGACAGCGCGTTCCAGCAGCCGCTGGGCCTGCTCGGCGTCGTCCTCGGCCGCGGCGATCGCGCCGAGATTGGAGACCTGGTCGGCCACGATCAGCCAATCGCCGAGTTCGACGCCGACGCGCAGGGCGTGCATCGCGCAGGTCCGGGCCCGTTCGAAGTCGCCCTCGTACCGGTAGATCTCGCCCATGTTCCCGACGGTGACGTTCCCGGCGTGCCCGGCGCCGATGTCGCGGGCCACTTCGAGCGCGTACCGGTAGGCGGCGATCGACTGGGCGTGGTCGGCGCCGCGCATCAACGCCAGCCCCAGGTTGCCGGCCGACATGAGCATGCCCTGCCGGTCGCCCGCCGCCTCGGCCGTGGTCAGCGCGCGCCGGAAGTGTTCCTGGGCTTCCTCGACGCGTCCGAGGTTGGTGTAGACCAGCCCGGTGTGTCCCAGGGCCGCGACCATGGCGGTCCGGTCGCCGGTCTCGTTCGCCATCGCGAGGTGACGCTCGGCCATGGCCAGGGCCTCGGCGTAGGAACCCTGCCGGTACAGCGCGAACGTTATCCGGTCCATCGTGCGCGACTGGCCGGCGGCGTCGCCCAGCCGCTCGAACTCGGTGAGCGCGCGCTGCAGCCAGGCGACCGGCTCGGAGTCCGAGCGGGTGTAGGTCAGCAGGTCGCCGAGCTGACGCTGCGCGCTGGCGAGCACGTCCCGGCGCCCGGTGGCCCGCGCGAGCCGCATCGCCTGCAGGTAGTGGTCCTCGGCCTCGGCCCACTGCCCGGTGTGCTGGTTCACGCTGCCGATCTCGACGTGCAGTTCCGCGCTCTCGGCCTCGGACAGCAGCGGGAGCAGCAGCCCGAAGTAGTAGGTCGCGGCCTCGTTGGTGAAGATCTCCTTGGCCCGTTCACCGGCGGCCCGGAACCAGGCGCGCTGCTTGTCCGTCCGCTCGGTGCGCGCGTAGTGGTGGGCGAGCACGTCCACGTACTGCGGGAGCCGGTCGGCGTAGACCTCCTCGATGAACTGGCCGATCCGTTCGTGCAGGGCGGCCCGGGTGTCGTAGGTCATGCTCTGGTACGCGGCCTCCTGCGTCACCGGATGCTTGAACTCGTACTCCAGCTCGGTCTCGTCGGGCACCCGCGGCGTCAGGTCGAGCGCCTGCAGATGGTCGAGGTGGTGCCCGACCTGCACGGCGGTGCCCGCGGCGGGATAGACCGAGGTGATCCACGGGGGCTGGAACCGCCGGCCGATGACGCTGGCCACCTTGAGGGTCGACTTCTCGTCGTCGCTGAGCTGGTCGATGCGGGCCATGACCAGGCGCTGGAGACTGTCCGGGACCGGCACCCCGGCCAGCGCGCGCGGGTCGCCCGGGTCGACGCCCCGGCCGTGCAGGTAGCGGACCAGCTCCTCGATGTAGAACGCGTTGCCGCCGGCCTGCCCGGAGATCTGCCCCAGGACCTCGGGCGCCACCCCGGCGTCCTGACCGAACCGCTCCTGGAACCGCAGGGCGGCCAGTTGCTCGGCGTCGTCCCTGGTCATCTGATCCAGCCGGAGGTCGGCCACGTGCGCCGGGCCGACCAGCCGCTCCGGGATGGGCTCCCGCGAGGTGGCTATCACCAGGACGGGCAGGTCGGCGATCTGGTGAACGAGGTATTCGAGCAGGGCCAGCGAGGCCGAGTCGATCCAGTGGCAGTCCTCCAGGCGCAGGATCAGCGGCCGGGCCGATGCGTGGTCACGCAAGCAGGCGAGCAGAGTGGAACGCAGCAGCTCCTCGCGGCCGGCCGGTTCGAGCTGCGCGGTCAGATCGGTGTCCGGCATCGGCAGGTTGACCACGGCGGCCAGCAGCGGGGCCCGCTGGCTGGCGCCGCCGTAGGTGGCCGCGCTCGCGGCGAGCGCCGTGCGCTGCACCGAGATCGGCAGATCGCGGTCGATGCCCAGCAGCTCCCGCCAGATCGGCCGCCAGACCAGGTAACTCGTGCTGCGGCCCTGCGAGCGGCACCCGCCACCGAGTTCGCCGAAACCCAGGTCCCGCGCGATCCGCCCGGCCTCGTCGGCCAGCCGGGTCTTGCCGATGCCGGCCTCGCCGTGCACCCACACCAGCTGTCCCCGGCCCGACCGCACGTGCTGGGTGAAACCGTCCAGCAGGCCGAGCTCGGGTGTGCGGCCGACCAGCGGGCCCTGCGTGGGCGCCGGCCGGGCCAGCGGCGGACCGACCTCCTGCGCCTCGCGCACGATCCACACCGCGACCGGCATGGTCTTGCCCTTGGCGCTGACCGCGGCCGGTCGGCCGTCGAGCAGGATGTCGCGCACCCGGTCGTGGGTGGCCTGATCGATGAGCAGGTGACCGGGCGGGGCGGCCTGCATCAGGCGGGCGGCCAGATTGACGGTGTCGCCGACGACGGCGTACTCACGCCGGATGTCCGAGCCGACCTCGCCGCAGTACACCTGACCGGTGGAGACGCCGCCCCGATAGGGCCCGCCAGACAGGGCGAGCAGCTCCAGGCAGCAGCGCAGTGCGCGTTCCTCGTCGTCCTCATGGCTGACCGGGGTGCCGAACACCGCCACCAGCACGGTGCCCTTGTCATCGGCCATCAGGTGCCGCAGGTGGCCGTCGTACCGATCGATGATCGCCACCCCGGCCTGCAGGTACCGCTGCAGGGCGTCGATCGTGTCCGGGTCGTCGACCGACAGATCCGGCAGACGTACGAACGCCGTGGTCACCTTGCGATGCTCGTTGACCAGTTCGGTGCGGCCCGAGCGCAGGCGGGCCCGGATCGCCGGATGCAGGAACGGGGTGACCAGCTCGTCGAGATCCGCGATGGGTTCTTTCGCCACCGCGGGCAGCACGGGGGCGGTAGCGGCGGCGATGTCCAGCAGCTCCTGGTCGACGACGATCTCGTCGCGCTCGGCCCGGTGCAGCGCGGCCACCGCCTGCTCCAGCGCGGGACCCGCGACCAGGTGCTGCAGCCGGATCGCCGGGTCACCGAGGACCATCAGGCGCAGCGAGCCGGTGGCCAGGCCGACCCGGATGGCGAGGGAACGCCGGCCGTTCGGCGTCGGCACCGGGGTGACCGACGAGGTCGCCTCCCGGATCAGCTCGGCGCAGTGGATCGCCCGGCGGGCCACCGCGGGGGCGGACTCGGCAGTATGGCGGAAGATCCCGACGAGCGCGTCCCCGGCGAAGTCCACCACGCTGCCCCCGGCCGTGGTGATCGCCTCCGCGGTAACAGCGAACCAGCGGTTGATCACCGAGGTCAGGCGTTCGGTGCCGTAGCTTCCCGAGCCGGCCAGGCTCTCGGCCATGGCGGTGAACCCGGCGACGTCGGCGAAGAGGACCACCGCGTCCTCGCGCTGAATGATCGGCGGATTGCCGACACTTTCAGCGGTCCGAAGTAGATCGATGGCATGCTCTGGCAGATACGACCGCCAGGTCGCGGACAAGTCGTCCGCGGTCTGCGGGACGGGACGAGAGGGATCGTCGGCCATCCTGGTATGGCCACCCTTCGGTTCTCGGCGTGCGGATCAACCGTAGTCGTCGGCAGTTGTTGGTTCGGTCAGGGAGATAGCGGGTAATGACGGGTGTAGGGATCAGTGAGGCGGCCGTCGAGTTGGCCGGTGCGTGTGTTCATTCCCTCCGGTTCGCGGTGGGGGCTCCTCTCGACCGTCCGTATGCCAAGGTCGAGTTGTCCACGACCAATCCAGCTCCGGCGCTCTATCGGCGACTGCAGGTGGTGTCCCCGCCACCGACCCGCGACGGTGAGCCCTGGCCGACCGGCTTGACCCTGGAGGACAAGCCGTTCGAGCCGAGCGAGCTTCCCCATCGCCTGTCGGACGTGCGGATCACCGAGGGCACGCCCTCGCTTGATCTGCCTGATCCGGAGAGGATCGTACTCGACCGATGGATCAGTATCCCAAGGCAGCAGGGCTCGATGGAGTTCAGCAGCATCGGCGATGACCGTTATGTGCTCGCCGTGCAGTACTGGAACCCGGTTCCGGCCGGCGAGCAGAGCGTCACCAAAGAGCTGCAGTACTACGCGACCTACCGCCTCGACTTCGACCGGCCGCCGGCCAGTGACTGGATCGCGGTCAGCCTCGACGCGTTCTGGCCGCCGGAGCGGGACAGCGCTGACCTGCTGATTCCGCTCGGCGACTGCGACGAGCACTGCCCGTCGGACAACTGAGAAACGGCGAAGCCGCCGCCCGAGGGGGGAGGGGCGGCGGCTTCTGTACCGGGGGTCGGCGAGGACGCCGTCCATCCGTGACGACAACCTCCCCATAGGTCCCTGACCGTCCGAAGTGGATCGTAGGGGCAGGGCGTCGGATGATCTACCCCGTTCTATGCCCGGCGGTGTTCACTCATCCACCCGATGGCGAAATCGACCAGGCCGGCCTGTGGCATCAGCCGGGCCACCGCGTTCCCGAAGTTCCCGATCGTGACCGCGCCGGTCTGCTCGTACGCCGCACCGATCCGCTCGAAGTCGGAACTGTCGGTGTCCGGCTCGATCCACGTCACCCACCGTGTCTCGTCGTCGCTGATCCGCACCGCGGCGCCGCAGGCGGTCATCGGCGGGTCCGGCCGCCGGGCCTCGGCCAGGTGCAGTGACGTGTTCCGATTGTGCCCGCATCCGATCAGCAGCACCCGGCCACCGGCACGGTAGACCGCGCCGAGCGGCGATCCGTCGCCCAGCGCGTCCTCCAGCGGGTGGCGGCCGACGACGGCCTCGGCCCGGGCGCCGAGCGCGGCGAAGGACACCTCCGGATGATCACTACGGTGCGCGCCCGGCCAGGTGCGCACGACCTCCGGGAGGATGCCCATATGGCGGCTGGGCGTGCGCCGCACGTCGTACCCGGGAGATCGGTTTTGAATGATCGGCCACCACGACTCGGGGACCGGTGGGTTGCTCCAGTGCGCCGGATCCGAGTTGAACGGCGTGTGCGTCGGCACGACAAGCGTCCCGTGCTGTCCGATAACGTTCAGCAGCGCCTCGACGATCGCCTGGACCTGCCCGGCCACGAAACCGACCGACCGCACCGACGAGTGCACAAGCACCGTGTCACCGTCGGTGAGGCCGAGCTTCCGGAGGTCCGCGGCGAGCGACTCGGTGGTGTGCGGAAACTCCTGCGTCATCGCGTCAGTGTGCCAAGCGGTTCGATCACCGGATAGAACAGAGGCATGCTGCAGCGATACGACGAGCGCAACGCCGACCTCCGCTACTGGGTGAACGGGCGCCTCCTGCACCGCGACGAACCGGGCATCTCGCCCTTCGACTCGGTGGTGCAGGGCGGCGACGGGGTCTGGGAGGGGCTGCGGCTCTACCGCGGCGCGATCTTCGGGCTCGGCGCGCACCTGGCCCGCCTGCGCCGCTCCGCGACCGCCCTCGGTTTCGGAGCGATCCCGGCCGACGAGGAGATCATCGCGGCGATCAGGGAAACCCTCAAAGCCAATGAGATGTACGACGGTGTGCACGTCCGACTGACCCTGACGCGTGGCCGCAAGGTGACCAGCGGCATGGACCCGCGACTCAACAACGAGGGTCCGACCTTGATCGTGCTGGCCGAACACAAGGCGCCGGTCTACGACACCGGCGGGCTCACCCTGATCACGGCCGGCGTGCGCCGTCCCGGCCCGGACGTGCTCGACCCCAAGATCCACCACAACAACCTGCTCAACTCGATCCTGGCCAAGATCGAGGCGAATGCGGCCGGGGCCGACGACGCGCTGATGCTCGACCAGCGCGGTTTCGTCGCCGAGACCAACGCCACCCACCTGTTCGCCGTGGTCAACGGCGCGCTGGTGACCCCGACGACCGCCGCCTGCCCGGAAGGGATCACCCGGCAGACCGTGCTCGACCTGGCCGCGGCCGACGCCATCCCGGCCGCGGTCCGGGACGTGTCGCTGACCGAGATGTACACGGCCGACGAGGTGTTCTGCACCGGCACGATGGGCGAGATCGCGGCGGTCACCACGATCGACGGCCGCGTGATCGGAACCGGTCAGGTGGGCGAGCTGACCCGGCGGATCGCCCGGCGCTACCAGGAGTACGCCGCCTTTCACGGCGAGCGCGTCCTCGAGGAGCAGTCAGAGCCGGTGGCGGGATAGCTCGGCGTAGAACGGACGGGCCGCCTCGACCAGGTGCACGAGGCGGTCCGGGACCACGGCCGGCCGCGGGTCATACGGCGCGAACCCGCTGCTCGCGTTGACCGTGTCGTACCAGAACGGCGCCCACACCCCGTCGGTCGGGCGCGGCCCCGGCGCCCAGGCCAGCATCGCCGGGTCGAAGGCCAGGCCGAGCGCCGAGCACAGCCGCCCCAGCGTCCCCGGCGGATCCCGCAGCACGTCGGCCGAGTCCACCACCGGCCCGCCGAACGCCCGGAAGATCTCCACCTGCTGCGGAAACCCGAGGTCCTCCAGGGTCGGCTCGCCCCGGACCCGCGCGTAGGAGGCGACCACGTGCGCCGGGTCCCGGATCAGGAACGCGTGGGTGAGCTTGCCCAGCCAGTCCCGCCCGATCTCCGGCAGCAGGTGGTGCGTCATGTGCTTCTGATACTGCACCGCCGGGTCACCGGGCAGCGGCCCGGTCAGGTCATCGGCCACGTCCTGCCACCGGCGCGGCTGACCGGCCAGGATCTGCTCACGTCCCGGGTGATCGATGCCGGTCACGTCCAGGTAGTGGGCGTAGAGCGGTTCGTCGACCACCGTCGTGTCCGGCCGGGCGCCGAAGCTGCGCATCATCGCCGTCGAGATGTTCCGCGGGCCCGACCACATCGCGACTCGGATCGTCATTCTCACATGCTTACACCGATCTGTTTCGCGATCGATCAAATCGGACCTGTCCCTCGTGGCGTCCGGGCGTGAGAATGGTCAGCAAGCGGGTAGACGTCGACGGGAAGGGAGGCGGCGAATGATAGCCATCGTGATCCTGTTGTGGCTGACCGCGCTCGCCGTCGGGGTGTGGGCGGTCTGGCCGTCGTCCTCGCCGAAACCGGAGGCGGCGACCGCCGAGACGATGCGCAAACCCGGGCCGGACAGCCTGGAGGGCGTCCTGGTCGCCCAACTGCTGAGCAGCGAGATCACCCCGGCGCAGTACCGGCGCGCCATCGAGGGCCTGGCCGCCCGCGACGAGCAGCGACATCCGATGTCCGTCCCGGGCGACGAGGCCTGACCGTCCGAGAGCTCAGGGCAACTGCTCGCCGATCGCGGCGACGTCGTCCGGGTCGATGCCGTAGAGGCTGCCGAAAACGGACACGGCCTGGTAGTAGATCCACGCGATGGAGTAGCAGGCCGGCCGGGTCGCCGCCGGATAGGTCCGGCACTTGCGCTTGATGTCCTCGTAGAGGGCGACGTCGAGCCGCTTCTTGTTCTCGGCGAAGATCCCGCCCGCGCGCTTGTAGTTCCCGTACCCGAAATCGTGCCGCCAGCAGGCCAGATGCAGGTCGAACCCGAACGGGCGGTCCGGGCTGACCGAGCAGTAGTCGGTGCCCCAGTCGAACTTGTAGTCGGCCCACTTGTCACGGTCCTGCCGGGCCGCGTTCCAGGCGTCGTAGCTGGCCTGACTGGTCTGCGTGAAGGACGCGAGGACGGCGAGCCGGTCCGGCGGGGTGGCCGCCTGCGCGGGCCCGGCCAGGCCGATGACCAGCACCGACGCGACGGCGGCGGCAATCGTCGATCGAAACATTCAACATCTCCTTGGCGTACGGGGGCCGCCCAGTCTCACCGCCACCGGCCTCGAAAATCTCTGGTTACCGCCCCAGTTCTCAATCAGCGCGGATTCCCCGCCCACCATGAATTGCGACGGCTCGACGCCCGCGCCCGCCGATGTCACTGTGGTCGATGGCCTTCGCGCGGCGGGCCGCCGTGGAGCTGACCCGACCCGGGCGAGCGCGCCGCCCGCGGCCGGCCGATCGTGACGTCTGCGCGCCCACGGTGACCTCGCACCTGGCGGCCCGTGCTGACGGGGGCGGCCCGTTAGGTTGGGCGCATGATCGTCGTACGCTCGCTGCTGCTCTTTGTCCTGGCCGCGCTCGCCGAGATCGGCGGCGCGTGGCTGATCTGGCAGGGTTGGCGCGAGAATCGCGGCCTGTGGTGGGTCGCCGCCGGCGTGATCGCGCTCGGCGCGTACGGCTTCGTGGCCACCCTGCAGCCGGACGCCAACTTCGGCCGCATCCTCGCCGCGTACGGTGGGGTCTTCGTCGCCGGCTCGCTGGCCTGGGGCATGGTGGTCGACCGTTTCCGCCCAGACCGCTGGGACCTGCTCGGCGCCGGGATCTGCCTGCTCGGCGTCGCCGTGATCATGTACGCGCCCCGGAGTGCCCAGTGATGAACCTCGTCCCGCGTTTCCCGGTCGACGACGCCGAGCTCAGCGCCCTGCACGCCCGCGCCTTCGGCGGCGATCCGGCCGAGGTCCGCCCGTGGGCGGACCGCCTGCAGCGTCACGCGCTGACCTGGATCGGCGCGTTCGACGGCGCCCGCCTGACCGGTTTCGTCCAGGTCTCCTGGGACGGCGGCCCGCACGCGTTCCTCCTGGACACCGCCGTCGACCCGGACCGGCAGGGCCAGGGTGTCGGCGCCGCCCTGGTCAGGGCCGCCGCCGACCAGGCCCGGGCCGCCGGCTGCGAGTGGCTGCACGTCGACTTCGAGCCCCACCTGGAGCACTTCTACCTCGACGCCTGCGGCTTCCGCCCGACCCCGGCCGGCCTGATCGCCCTCTGACCTTCAACCGGATGGGTCAGGCGGCGGCGACGGTGGTGGCTTGCAGGAGGTCGTCGATGGCTTCCGGGGGCAGGGGGCGGGCGAAGTGGAAGCCCTGGGCGTAGCGGTAGCCGAGTTCGTACAGCCGCCGCGCCTGCGCGGCCGTCTCGACGCCCTCGGCGACCGTGTGCAGGCCCATCGTCTCGGCGATGCCGGTCAGGGCGATGACGATGGCTTCCTGCTGGGGGCCGCCGCCGAGGCCGTCGACGAAGGACTTGTCGACCTTGATGGCGTCGACCGGGCAGGTGCGCAGCAGGCCGAGCGACGAGTGCCCGGTGCCGAAGTCGTCCAGGGCGATGGTCACCCCGAGCGCGGACAGCGCGTTCACCGTGGCCAGGGCGCGTCCGCCGGCGAACACCGCCGTCTCGGTGATCTCGACGGTCAACCGGGAGGCGGGCAGCCCGTGCCGTTCGAGCGCGGAGGAGACCACGTCGACCAGGGCCGGGTCGAGCAGCTGGCGGGCCGACACGTTGACCGCGATCGATCGTAGGACACCGGCACCGTGGCGACGTTCCCAGGCGGCGGCCTGGGCGCATGCGGCATCGATGATCCAGGCGCCGAGTTCGACGATCAGTCCGGTGTCCTCGGCGACCGGGATGAAGTCGGCCGGGGAGATCACCCGTCCGTCCTTGGACCAGCGGACCAGGGATTCGACGCCGGCCATCCGCCCGTGCGGCAGTTCCACGACCGGCTGGTAGAGCAGGTGGAACTCGCCCGCGGTCAGCGCGCGGCGCAGGTCGGCGGCGATCGTCGCCCGCTGCGTGAGCCGCTGTTCCAGCGACGCGTCGTAGCGGACCACGCGCGGGCCGGTGCCGCTCGCGGCCTCCCGCAGCGCGATCTCGGCCTGCCGGTAGAGCTCCCCGGTCCCGGTCGCGATCCCGACCGAGATCTCCACCAGTACGTCGTGCCCGGCGGCGTTCAGCGGCTCGGCGTTCGCACTGGTCAGGCGCTCGACGACGTCGGTCGAGCCGGGCAGCAGCAGACCGAACTCGTCGCCACCCAGGCGGGCGATCACGGCCCGGTCGCCCGAGATCACATGCAGACGATTTGCGTACGCGATGAGCAGCGCGTCCCCGACCTCCGACCCCAGCCCGTCGTTGACCGCCCGGAACTCCCGCAGGTCGATGAGCACCACGGTGTGCGGCCCGGCCGCGCCGGCCGCCGCGGCGGTGAAGTACCGGCGGCTGAACAGCCCGGTCAGCTCGTCGTGCATGGCCTGGCGGGCCACGGTGCGCAGCAGCGTCCCGTTCTCGGCCAGCGCCACCGCCTGCCGGGCCACGACCAGCAGCAGCAGGCACGTCGTCCCGGCCACCTGGACGGTGCTGAGGTGACCGGTGCGCACGAACACGGTGGCCACCAGCACGCTGGTCAGCCCGGTGGCGACCAGCGGGATCGCGGTGCCGCGCCGATGTCCGGGCAGGTCCACCGCCCGTACGCGATGATCGGGGTCATCGGTGAGATGCCGTTGCTGCGCGTGCGCGGCGAGCGCGCCGAACAGGCCGACGAACGGCAGCACGGCGGCGCTGCCGTTGAGGTGCGGCCACGGTGTGAGCAGGGTCATCAGGACCGTGGAGAGCGGCCCGGCCAGTCCGATCGGGGCCAGCCACCACAGGGCGGAGCGGGGGACGGGGCTGCGCCGCGCCGCCATGATCTTGACGACGACGGTGGCGCCGGCGACCGCGATGGCCATCATGGCGATGTTCAGCCACCAGGCCGACGTGCTGACGCCGAAACGATTCATGAACCAGCCGACGTACTCGGACGCGGCGATGCCGCCGGTGACCGCGATCACGGCGACGTCGAGCACGGCGGTCGTCAGCTGCCGCCAGGAGCTGCCGCCGCCGGGGAGGCGGAGCAGGCCGGCGATGGCCAGGACGGTGCCGATCACGTAGAGCAGCAGCGTGTGGGCGCCGATCGGCGGCATGTCGGTGAACGGCATGGTGCAGATGTCGACGCTCTGGCTGACCGCGGCGACCCCGACCATGCCCATCGCCACGGACAGGCGGGCCCAGAACGTACGCAGATCGCCGTCTGTTCTTTCCGATGCGGCGCGGAAAGCGGCGACGGCCGTCGCGACGCCGGCCACCGCCGGGCCCCACACCAGCAGCTTCGAGAAGCCGGTATGGGTGCCCAGCAGGATGAACAGCACCTCGGCCACGGCCATGACCAGGGCGATCGGCGTGAACCAGGCTCGCCAGCGGGCCACCTCGCGCCTCCCTCGTCATGGACTCTTACGTCGCATGTCGAGAGATCGGCTCGGATGGTTGCGAGCTGAGGGTCTTCCGGTTGTGGTGCGCGCCGCGTCGGCGATTCCGATCAGTGGTGGGGGCCGTTCGGCGGCCAGCCGGGGCGTCCCGGGCCCATCGGGCCGCCCGGGTAGCGGGTGGAGCCGTAGCGCTGGACCGTGAGCTGCCACAGCCCCCGGTAGGGGCCGCCGGCCCGGTCGCAGTCGAAGCGCGACCACTGGTTCTGCGAGCGTCCGGTGTTGCCGACCCACTGGCAGTCGTTGGCCGCGGAGAAGTACCCGATCGTGTCGAAATTGCGCGGCGGCTGGGGTGCGGCGGTCGCCGCCGGAATCGGGCCGGCCAGCGTGCACAGGCCGACTACCAGCGCCAATACTTTCGACCTACTCATTTTCCCACTTCTTCCGTATTCGGTTTCTGGTGGATTCAGTACATCACGCAATTGTGCTCCGAAAGTGGGTTCGGAGCTATCCGCCCTATTCCTTGAAATGAACCGGAAATGACCGCAGAATGCGTCCCATCCGATTTCTTACACCGTAGTGGGGCGATCATGGTGGCGGGTGACGATTCGAGGCGTGCTCGATCGTCATAGCGGGGACAAGGTTGTTCGAGGAGAGGGGCCAGACATGCGGTACGCACTGCTCATGCACTACGGGGAGCCGGCCGACGGGGAGCTGGGCGAGGAGGTGATCGCCGAGGCCCGGCGGCAGTTCGACGTCTACGCCAAGGCCCTTGAGCAGGCCGGGGTGCTGCTGTCGGCCGACGTCCTGCAGCCGACGTTCGCCACTACCACCGTCACCCGCCGCGAGGACGGGCCGAGGGTGCAGGACGGGCCGTTCGCCGAGACCAAGGAGGTGCTGGCCGGGATCTTCCTGATCGACGTGGCCGACCTCGACGCGGCGATCGGCTGGGCCGGCAAGTGCCCGGGCGCGAAGTGGGGCTCGGTCGAGGTGCGGCCGGTGGCCACCGCGTTCCTCGACGGCCGATGGTCGAGCTGACCGGTTTGGCCGCCCGGGACCGGTACGGGCGGCTGCTGGCGCTGCTGTCCGCCTCGACCGGTGACGTCGCCGCGGCCGAGGACGCGCTGGGCGACGCCTTCGAACAGGCCGTGCGGACCTGGCCGGACCGCGGTACCCCGGACAACGGCGACGGCTGGCTGCTGACCGTGGCCCGCAACCGGCTGCGGGACCGGTGGCGGTCGGCCGAGTTCCGGCGGGTGATCCCGCTCGACCCGGAGCGGGACGCCCCCGTCCACGTCGACGACCTCGACGTGGACGCGATCCCGGATCGGCGCCTGGAACTGATGCTGGTCTGCGCGCACCCGGCCATCGACCCGGCGGTGCACACGCCGCTGATGCTCAACACCGTGCTCGGCTTCACCGCCGAGCAGATCGGGCGGGCCTACTCGACACCGGGGGCGACGATGGCCACCCGACTGGTGCGGGCCAAGAAGCGGATCAAGGCGGCCGGGATCGCGTTCCGGCTGCCGGACCGCGGGGACCTGCCGGGCCGGATGACCGCGGTGCTCGAAGCCGTGTACGGCGCCTACGCGATCGACGCGACCGGGGAGGCGCTGCACCTGGCCGAACTGCTCGCCGCGCTGGCGCCGGAGGATCCGGAGGTGCACGGGCTGGCCGCGCTGATGCAGCTGGTGGCCGCCCGGGCCGGGGCGCGACTGGATGCCGGCGGGCGGTTCGTGCCGCTGGCCGAGCAGGATCCGCAGCGCTGGGACCGGGGACTGATCGGGCGGGCCCACGAGCATCTACGGGCCGCGCACGCGCGCGGACGGCTCGGCCGGTTCCAGCTGGAAGCGGCCGTGCAGGCCGTGCACTGCGTGCGGCCGACCGACTGGCCGGCGCTGCTCGGGCTGCACGAGGTACTGGACTCGGTCGCGCCGTCACTGGGCGGCAGTGTCGCCCACGCCGTGGTGGTGGCCGAGGTCGAAGGAGCGCAGGCCGGTCTGGCGCGGCTCGACGCGCTGCCGGGGGAGAGCTTCCAGCCGGCTCAGGCCGCCCGGGCGCATCTGCTGGAGCGGCTCGGGCGGGTGGGGGAGGCCGGCACGGCGTACCGAAGGGCAATTGATCTCACCGCAGCGGGTGAGGAGCGGGATTACCTGGAGAAACGCCTGGCCGGGCTCGGTCGGTAGGACTGTCGAACTCCTGGGTGCCGAGCACCCGCAGCAGGTCCAGCCGTTCCCGGGCCTCGGCGTCGGCCGGGGTCAGGACCAGCAGCTGCTGGCGCAGGTCGGGCGTGACCAGGGTTTCGCAGTCGAGCAGGACCGGGCCGACCCGGGGGTGGACCATCGTCTTGCGGTCGGAGCGACGCACCTTGACCTCGTGCTCCTCCCAGCGCTCGCGGAACTCGGCGCTGGCCGCCCGCAGCCGGGCGACGAGCCGGTCGACGTCCGGGTCACCGGCGCGGCGGCCGACGACCGCCCGCAGATCGGACACCAGCTGCCGGGCGTGCCGGTCGGTCTGGCCGGCCGGGTGCACGACCCGGGATTCGGGCTCGGTGAACCACCGGTAGATCAGATAGCGCTTGTCGCCGGTGAAGTGCGTGTGGTCGCCGGTGAGCAGCATCGACATCCGGTTCTGGGCCAGGACCTCGCCGAGATCGGAGATGACCATGGCCGGGGTGGCGTCGAGCAGGTCGAGCATGCGGATCAGCCCGGCGCGGGCCAGCAGCGCGACGCCCTCGGTGCTCGGCGGCTGCTGCCCGGCCAGGTAGAACAGGTGGTCGCGTTCGTCGTCGGTCAGGCGCAGCGCGCGGGCCAGGGCGGTGAGTAGCTGGGCCGACGGCTGGCTGCTGCGGCCCTGCTCCAGGCGCACGACGTAGTCGACCGACATGCCGGCCAGCGCCGCCACCTCCTCGCGGCGCAGGCCCGGGGCGCGGCGGCGCGGGCCCGTGGCCAGCCCGGCCTCGGCCGGGCGGATCGCCTCGCGGCGGCGGCGCAGGAAGTCGGCGAGCTGTTCACGCTGCATGCGTTCCATGCTCTCGCGCGCGGGCCGGCTCAGACAGGGAGCGGGTTGCATAGGATCAGCGGTCCTCTGCCGGCCGGCGGTTCGCGGCGGCAGGCTGGTCGGCATGCAGACACGAACTCTGGGCACCGACGGGCCGGCCGTCTCCACGCTGGGCCTGGGCGCGATGGGCATGACCGACGGGGTGTACGGGAACAACGACCGCGCCGAGAGCATCGCCACCGTGCACGCCGCGCTGGACGCCGGACTCACCCTGATCGACACCAGCGACCACTACGGCGCCGGGCACAACGAGATGCTGCTGGGCGAGGCGCTGCGCGGCCGGCCACGCGACAGCTACCTGCTCAGCGTCAAGTTCGGGGCGCTGCTGCAGCCCGGTGGCGGCTTCAGCGGGCAGGACAACCGGCCCGCCGCGGTGAAGAACTTCCTGATCCACTCGCTGACCCGGCTCGGCGTCGATCACGTCGACATCTACCGCCCGGCCCGGCTCGACCCGGACGTGCCGATCGAGGAGACCGTCGGCGCGATCAAGGAGATGATCGACGCCGGGTACGTGCGGCACGTCGGGCTCTCCGAGGTCGGCGCCGACACCATCCGGCGGGCACACGCCGTGCACCCGGTCGCCGACCTGCAGATCGAGTACTCGCTGATCTCCCGCGCGGTCGAGCCGGAAGTGCTGCCCACCCTGCGAGAGCTGGGCATCGGCATGACCGCGTACGGGGTGCTGAGCCGCGGCCTGATCTCCGGGCACTGGAGTGCGGCCGGCACCGGGCGGCCCGGCGACAACCGGGGGCGCATGCCGCGGTTCCAGGGCGAGAACGCCGAGCACAACCTGGCCCTGGTCGAGGCGCTGCGCCGGGTCGCCGAGGCCAAGGGCGCGACCGTGGCGCAGCTGGCCATCGCCTGGGTGGCGGCCCAGGGCGAGGACATCGTGCCGGTGGTCGGTGCCCGTACCCGTACGCGATTGTCCGAAGCCCTGCCCGCGGCCGACCTGAAGCTGTCGGCAGCCGATCTCGAAGAGATCGAGAAGGCGGTGCCGAAGGGCGCAGCCCGAGGCGACCGCTATCCGACGGCGATGATGTCGAGCGTCGGCGTCGGCAACTGACGCGCTGACCGTCAGCCGTCGTCGCTCAACCGGAGCCGGCCGCCGGTGGTCAGCTCCGGTTTGAGGACGAGCTTGACCACGTGCGTCGCGCTCGTCGCGTGATCGACGCCGGCGCCGACGGTCACCACGCTCCACAGGCCGGCCTTCGCCTCACCCTTGCGGGTGTTCGTGACGACCACCTGAAGCTGAACCTCGACACTCTCACAGGTGAACGAGAGGTTCTTGCCCTGCGCCCGGTCGACGGCCTCCTCCAGCTGATCACGTAGGGACTCCAGCGCGTCGGCCAGCAGCAGGTCACCCTGCATCAGACCGCCCTGGGACAGCTTCTCGGCAGCATCCACATCGCCATTCATACCGGTCCGCGAATGCGGACGGCATCGACCATCCGGAGGTACGCATCGGCGAAGATCTACCCCGATAGTCATCCGGAAGTGTCTATTGAGGGCGCCCGGCGGCGATTCGGCCGGTGGCACACTGATCCGAAAGTCCACCGTAGTCCGGGTGATCGGTCCTCTGCATGACGTGTGCGGATCCATTTAGGGTGAACGCGACGCCGGCTTCGGCCATTGATCAATGCCATCGCGTCTTTCTACGGGATCCGGGAGTTCGGTGATGGGGCGGCGGGTCGAGCAGATCGTCCGGATCAGCCGGGACGCCGGGCGGTCCGGGCGCGGCTCGGGCTACGTCATCGCCCCCGGCCTCGTGCTCACCGCCGGTCACGTCGTCGACGGCCTGGACGACCCGGCCCGGCTGCACGTCGGGCGCCTGCCCGGCGGCGACCTCACCGTCACCGAGATCATCCGGGCCGGCTCCACCGACCTGGACATCGCGCTGCTGCGGGTGCGCAAGGACGACACCGACGAGGTCGCGACCTATGCCGTCGTCGACGTCGACGAGCCGGTCGAGATGTCGGCCACCGGCTTTCCGAGGGTCCAGAGACAGGATCAACATCGAGATCCCGAGAACGTACGCGGGGTGAGCGAACCCCTGTCCGGCCCGCACGACGCGATCTCGCTGGACGTCACCTCGTCCGTCCCGATCGACGAGGCCGGCTGGTCCGGGTTCTCCGGCGCCGCCGTGTTCACGGTCGGCGGCATGCTGCTCGGCGTCGTCGTCACCTCGCACAGCGGGTTCGGCGGCCGGCGCCTGGAAGCAGTGCCGATCACCCGGCTGCTCGACGACCCGCGGCTGCGCCCGGCGCTGCCCACCGCCTGGCACAGCAGCGCCCGGCGCTACCTGAGCCACCTGCTGGCCTTCCGGATCGGCTCCGACCTGTCGATCCGGGTGCGCGGCTTCGAACCGCTGATGACCGCCTCGCTGCGCGAGAGCCTGCTCGCCTCCTGGCTCAAACCGCTGCGGGCCGAGTTCCAGGTGGTCCCGTTCATCGGCCGCGACGAGGCGCTGGGCCGGCTGTCCGGCTGGCTGAGCCCGACCGGGCCCCGGTTCAGCTTCGCCGTGGTCACCGGCCCGGCCGGCAGCGGCAAGAGCCGGACCGCGGCCGAACTGTGCCGGCGCGCGATCGCCGACGGCTGGGTGGCCGGGCTGGCCGAGAACTGGACCCGAACCGCGCAGGCCGACCTGGCCAACCTGCGCCTGCCGGTGCTGCTGGTGCAGGACTACATGGACAACAGCGCCGAGGCGGCGGCCAACTTCATCGAGCGGGCCATCGCCCTCGACCGCAAGGAACCGATCCGGGTCCTGTTCCTGGTGCGCTCCGCGGACCGCTTCATCCGGCAGGTCAACGCCGGCATGACCTACGACGACATCCTGCCCGCCGAGGTCATCCGGCTGCAGTCGCAGCAGCTCACCGAGCCGGAACGCCGCGAGCACTACGACCGGGCGTCGGCGGCGTTCGCCACCCTGCGCGGCGTCGACCGGCCGGCCGGGCGCACCGGCGACCGGGTGCTGGCCGCCTACCCGACCCCGCTGCTGGTGCACGCGCAGGCCCTGGTCGACCTGATCGACGAACCGGACGAGACCGGTGACGCCGACCCCGACGCGCTGGCCTACCGCCTGCTCGACCGGCTGCTGGGCCGCGAGGACGAGAAGTTCTGGGAACCGGCGCTCACCGAGTTCCACGTACGCCCGGACACCCGGCAGGACTGCTTCGCCATCGCCAGCATCGTCGACGCCGTCTCGGCCGACGACGCCGGCCGGCTGCTCACCCTGGCCCGCGGCCTGGACGGCAAGGTGGACCTGGCCACGGCCATCGCCGAGCGGATGAGCGAGATCTACGCCGACGAGGGCTTCCTGCCCCCGGTGCAGCCCGACCTGCTCGGCGAGCGCCTGGTCGAACGCCGCCTGCTGGACAACCTGAAGATCGACAAGCTGTTCGTGGTGGCCGACGCGCCGGCCCAGCGGTCCCGGATGCTGGAGATCCTGCTGCGCATGTGCGGGTCGCCGTACCCGTCGGCGCGGGGCAAGGCCACCGCCGCCCTGGAACGCATCCTCGGCGAACATCTGACCGAGCTGGTCGGGCAGGCGGTCGCGTACACGTCCGGCCCGGGGGACCCGGTGACCGATCCGCTGGCCGACCGGGTGGCCGCGGCCCTGTCGCTGGTCCAGGTGCCGGGCGCCGCGGTCGGGGCCGCCCGGGTGGAGTTCCCGCTGGCCAGCCGGATGCAAGCGCTGGCCGCGGCCGTGTACGAGCAGGCGGCCCAGCACGCCGAACAGGAACACGACCAGAACGCGATGATCGACATGCTGCAGAAGGCGACTATCGCGCGGATCCAGGCCGGTCAGCCCGACGCCGCCCTGCCGCTGTCGTCGCGGATGATGAGCGTGGCCTCCCGGGTGCCGGACCTGGGGCAGCAGCAGCGGCTCGGGCGGGTGCTGGGGTCGCAGTCACTGGTGCGGGTGTGGACCGGGAACGCGACCGGGGCGGTCGAATCGGCGCGGCGGGCCGTGTCGATGATCGAGGAGGCGGCCCAGGAGTCCGAAGACCCGGGACAGTTCGTGGAGGCGCTCGCCGAGTCCCGCAACATCCTGGTCCAGGTACTGATCATGGCGGCCGAGCCACTACAAGCAGCCGGTGTACTGGCCGACACCGTCGCTGATCTCGACCAACTGCCGCCGGCGACCGCGATCAAAGCTCTCGAGTTGCACACTCTGCTGGCCAACCTGTTCGAAGAGGCGCCGGAGGCGCTGTGGGCCACATCCCGAGCCCGTGAACTTCTTCCAGTCACTTCAGAGGACTACGCGGTGCAGACGATCATGTTGGCTTCGCTGCACGACGACAACGGCGACGAAACAGAGGCGCTGCGCTTCGTCGCCGAGGCGATCGACTCGGTCGATGCGTTGCCGAACCAGACGGCTGAGCAGGTCCGTTACCGCCGCTCCATGGTCCGGTTCGTTGCCGGGTCGGTGATCCTTGACCGGGACGAGGAGACCGCCGAGCGTTATCTCGCTGAGGCCCGTGCCGAGTTGGGCCATCTCTTCGACGACGCACCCGAGTTGTACGGCTCCGCCTACGTTGCGGTCCGGCTGGCCTGGGCCGCAATTCAAACGGGTGAGCAGGCCTTCCGCGAGATGTCGATCATCACTGACATCGTCGACGACCTCTTCCAGCGCCGGCCCGGAACCACGTGGGGCCTGCTCATCCTGTTGGCCATCGCCCGGGTGCCCATGCTCGTCGACGCCGAACGCGTGACCGACGCGGTTGCGGTAGTCGATGAGACGGTCGAGAAGATTGGCCGCTTCGAGATGCCTGGCGGGGCAGCTGCGATCGCTTCGCTGTTCATCATGAGGGCCGTCCTGATCTCCGAGTACTTGGAGGACGACGACGCGGCGCTTGCGGCGGTCGCCGAGGCCTGCCGCATCTACGAGAAGCTGGTCGCAGAGAATCCGGTGCAGTTCCTCGGCCAACTTGTCCATGCCCAGATCGCACGCATGGCCGCATTGGACGTGCTGGATCGCACCTCGGAGGTGATGGAGGCCTCCCAGGAAGCGATCAGCAACGCTGAGCGATTCGGCGAGCTGATCCGCTCCGACCTCGGGCTGAGGCTGCGCGCGGCCGTGCTGACCGCGCGTGGCCGCATCCATCGGGACAACGACCGGCTGACCGAGGCGCTCGCGGATCTGCGAGCCGCCCGCGCCGACCTGGCCGAGGTGACGGCCATCACCGACGAGGACGAGATCGAGGAGCTGGATGAGGAGATCCTGGAATTGGCCGAACACCTTGGTGTCGCCCCCGAACTCGGCGACGCACCCGAACCCCGGCCGGCGCTGCCGGTGACCGCCGCCGAGTCCGGCCCGGCTCCGGTGGCCGACGAGGTCCCGACCGACGAGACAGTGGCGGCCGCGCTGGGCCTCGCCCCCGTCCCCAAGGACGGCACGGCCAAGGTCGTCGTCGCCATCGACTTCGGCACCAACGGCACCGGTTACGCGTTCGCCCTGGTCAGCCCCGAGAACGACGACCCCACGAAACGTACGGTCTACTTCCGCGACGAATGGCCGAAAGCCCCCGCCCGCGGCGCCAAGGACCTGTCCGCCATCGTGGTCGACGAGAACCTGAAGCCGGTCGCCTGGGGCTACGAGGCGTACTCCTGGTGGCAGCTCAACTCCGCCTACAAGCGGGCCGAACTCAAACTGCGCGGATACGCGTACGCGTTCAAGATGGCCCTGAGCACCCATCCGGAGAACCGCCGGGTCGCCCGGTCCGAGGGCGACCTCGACCTGGACCAGGACGCCACCGTCCGCCGGTTGATCGTCTCGATGCTGCGCTACATGCGTGAGCAGGTGATGGCCCGGCTGAAGTCGCTCGACGTCGGCCTGACCCCGGACGACATCCGCTGGTGCATCACCGTGCCGGCGATCTGGACGGACGCGCAGAAGCAGCTCATGCGCCAGACCGCCGAGGAAGCCGGGCTCGACCCGGCCGACCAGGTGGTCATCGCCATCGAGCCGGAGACCGCCGCCCTGTACGGCATCCTCGACGCCCGCCGCCGCGGCACCGACGCCTCCCTGGAGGCCGGCGAGGCGCAACGGTTCATGGTCGTCGACTGCGGCGGCGGCACCATCGACATCTCGGCGTTCAGCGGCAGCATGACCGACGGCCGCCTGCAACTGGCCGAGATCGGTGGCGGCAGCACCGGCGCGGCGCTCGGTTCGCAGTACGTCAACGCCGCGTTCCGCACCGAACTGCTGCCCGCCCGGCTCGGTGTCGACCCGGTGGCGTTCCTGGAGGAGAACCACGCCGAACTGCTCAGCGAGCTGGAGAACCAGTGGGAGAAGGCCAAGCAGTCGGTCGCCGTGGCCGAGGGCGACGACGGCCGCCCGGTCATCTCCGGGCCGGTCTACCTGGACCTGACCGGCGTGTGGAAGGAGTTGCCGGGCCCGGTCCGCAAGCGGTTGATCGAGGCGGCCGACGGGGAGGGCCGCACCCTGTTCGTCACCGCCGACGAGGTCCAGGCCCTCTTTGACAAGATCATCGACCCGATCGTACGGCTGGTCCGGCGTGCCTTCACCGACCTGCTCGGCCACGTCCACGGCGCGCCGATCACCGTCCTGCTGGTCGGCGGTTTCGCCGTCAACGACTACCTGCGCGCCCGGATCGGCCACGAACTGCAGGGCGAGGCGACCGTGATCCGCCCGGCCGAGCCCCGGGAAGCGGTCCTGCACGGGGCGGTGCACTTCTGCTACGACCCGCGCCTGATCACACAACGAAGGGCCCGTCGGACGTACGGATTCCAGATCGCGATGCCGCTGCGCTCCGGCACGAAAGATCTGGAGCACGACATCTTCCGCCCCGAGGGCAGCAAACAGTGGCTGTGCCGGGACCGGTTCCAGATCGCGGTGCGCCGCTCCCAGGCCATCGACGTGAGTCAGACCTACCAGAAGGTGCTCACCCCGTCCTCCGCCGAGACCGCGAAGCTGCAGGTCAGCTTCTTCTCCAGCCGGCGCATCGACCCGGAGTACGTCAGCGACGAGGGCGTGGACCGGCTGGCCGAGATCACCATCGACATCAGCGGCAGCGTCGGGCGGCCACCGGCCGAACGCAAGGTGCGGCTGGAGATGAGCTTCGGCGACACCACGATCACCGCGACCGTCACCACCGTCGACACCGGGGAACGGCAGAAGGTCGACATCCCGTTCGAGACCCGGTTCGACGACCCCGACGCCCTTTAGCAGCAGGAGGAACCTGTGATTCGCTGGCTTCGCGCGCTGGTCGCGATCGCCGACACGCGCGACCGGATGAATCGGCTGGAGACTCCACCCGCGATCGAGGCGCCGCCGGCCGAGCCGCTCACGCCGGCCTCGCCGGCGGCGGAATCCGAGGCGGCCTCACTGGCTGAGGAATCCGAGCCGGTCTCGGCGATTGAGGAAGTGGAACCGGCCGAGGAGCCCGAGCCGGTCGAGCCGCCTCTGGACCTGGACGGGATCCGCGCCGAGCTGGGCACCCTGCGGGCCCGCCTGGTCGCTCTGTCCGGCGACACCGACGAGGACGACCTGGTCCACAACAGCCTCGCCGAGCTGTACCAGAACCTGGTCACCCAGCAGCTGCGCGAGGTCGCCCGGCTGCGCTGGGCCCGGATCCGCGCCGACCGCCCGGCCACCGACGGCCCGGCCGCGCAGGCCCGCCTGGTCCGCGAACTGCTCCGGCTCACCGTCACCGGCAGCGCCGACGAGCAGGACCTCACCGACTGGCTGACCGCGGACGGGGACGAGGTGAGCGGCCCGGAACGCCGGGCGATCGAGGGCGCCTGCGGCCAGGCCCGCCGCCTCACCACCGGACTGGCCGGCACCGGCAAGCCGGCCGCGTTCGTCGAGGACGTACCCCGCGGAAAGCCGCTCACCGAGGGCACCGGCCGCCCGTGGGCGAGCTGCTCACCGCAGGGCAGGGTCCTCTTCGTCGTCGCCCCCGCCTACGTCGTGCGTGGCCGGGTCCTGGCCGAACCCCTGGTCTTCACCGAGCAGGAGGAGGACGACGACTGATCACGTCAGCCGTCGGCCCGGATCCGCCGGGCGAGGCCCGCGTCCAGCGGATAGACCCGCTCCGGCGGCATCAACCGCTCCGCCTTGGCCGCCTGACCGGATTGGATCAGCGTCGCGACCTTCCGCACCGTCGGCGTGAGGTCGGTGATCCCGGTGATCCAGTCGTCGACGAAGGTCCGGATCAGCCCCCGCCCGATCCCCACCTGAATGCTGTACTGGTTGAGCGGCGCACCCCGCAGCGACCGCTCCGGATCCCACTGCAGGTGCACATCGGCCGCCTCGAACCGCCGGTTCCACTCGGCCGCGCTGCCGTACACGACCGGGTCGGGCGCGGTCAGCACCGCCCGAGCCAGCGCCTCTTCCCATCCGCCCCGGGTGATGCGCACCGCGAGGATGCGTTCCTGACCGGCCTTGCGCGCCCAGTTGCTGCGGTGCATGAGCCACCGCAGCGACGGCTTGATCCAGGTCATCCGGGTGAACGAGAACGGCGGCACGAACGTCCCGGCCGCCCGGGCCGCCTCGGCGATCGCAGGGGAGTAGGCCTGGTACACCACGATCGTCGAGGCATCGAAGTCGGCGCGGATCTGGCGGATCATGCCGGAAGTATCGCGAGCCGCACCAAACGATTTAGGCCGTGACCACCGAGGTGTCGCCGGGCGGCGGATCGGCCGGGTCGAGCCGGCGCTCGGCATCCTCGGCCCGATCCTCGGCCTCGGCCTCGTCGTCATCGGTCGGTTCGGTGCCCGGCGGTTCGTGATCCGGGGTCGGCTCCCCGCCCGGGTGGCTGACCAGGTAGCGGATCGCGGTGTTCAGCACGGCCAGCAGCGGCACCGCGACCAGACCACCGACGATGCCCGCGACCACGACACCGGTCGCGATGGCCAGGATCACGGCCAGGGGATGCAACGCCACCGCCCGGCCCATGATCAGCGGCTGGAGCACGTGACCCTCCAGCTGCTGCACGGCGACGACCACGGCCAGGATGCCCAGTGCGGTCACCGGCCCGTTGGCCACCAGCGCGATCAGCACGGCCACGGCCCCGCTGATCGTCGCGCCGATCACCGGGATGAACGCGCCGAGGAACACCAGCGCGGCCAGCGGCAGCGCCATCGGGACACGGAAGGCGAACAGCCCGATCCCGATGCCTACGGCATCGACAAAAGCCACAAGAACCGTTGCGCGTACGTACGAGACCAGCGTGTGCCACGCGTAGTGCCCCGACCGTGCGGTCGGCACCCGGGCGTCGCGCGGCAGCAACCGGCACAGGAACGACCAGATCTGGCCCCCGTCGCGCAGGAAGAAGAAGAGTGTGAACAGGACCAGGAAGAACCCGGTCACCACCTCGCCCACCGTGGTCGCGGTGCTCAGCGCGCCGCTGGTGAACGATCCCTGGCTGGACGTGAACGACTCGCGCGCCCGATCCACGTACTGGCTCAGTTGTTGATCCGTGACGTGCAGAGGGCTGTCCCGGAGCCAGCGCTGCACCTCGTCGATGCCCTGGCCCACCTTCGTCGACAGGTTGTCGAACTGGCCGATGAACGTCCGGACGATCAGCCCGAGCCCGCCGAACACCACGAGCAGTGCGGCGATCTCCACCAGGCCCGCGGCCAGCGACTTCTTCATGCCGTTGCGGATCATTACCGCGCTCAGCGGCTGGAACAGCGCGGCCAGCAGCATCGCCACCGCGACCGGGATGAGCACCACGTGCAGCAGCGCGACGATGCGCAGGAACAGGTACGCCGCGATCACGAAGAGGATGAAACGCCAGGCCCAGGCGCCGGCCGTGCGCACCCCGCGGGGCAGGACGTCGGCCGCGGACGGCGCGGGCTGGTTCACGACCACCACGGGAGCGGCGGTGTCGTGCAGATCGGGGCCGACCGTGAACGGCGGCGGCGTGTTGCGACTGGCGGCGGTCGCCAGTGTTGTCCGGGCGCGCTCCCGGACGGTCTGTGCCCAGCTCATCATGTTCCCCTTCGGTTGCAGGTTCGATGCCCGGGGACACGTGATTTCATGCTTGATCACGCCGTTTAAGGTCGCCGTATGTGGCGAATCGTGAGATGGGCGCTCGTCGCGCTGTGGCTGGTCGCCGCGGGCGCGGCCTGGTGGGGCGCGCCCCGCGAGACCGGCTACGACCGGGCGATCGCGGACATCACGGCCCACCGTGTGTCCGCCTACGAACTGGGCTCCCAGTGGCGCGACCAGTCCCCGGACCGCTGGTTCGCGATCCCCACCCTGGACGACAGCGGCCAGGACACGATCTTCGCCTGGCGCACACCGGACGGCCGCACCCATTGGACCGACGTCAGCGCCGTCCCCGACTTCCAGGGCCGGCTGGAGTCCTACCACTCGGCCAACGTGCTGAATCTGAGCACGCTGATCAACGGCATCGGCCTGCTGTTCACCCTGGTCTTCCTGGCCGTGCTGTGGGCCGGCCCGACCCCGGTCACCGCCACCCGCTGGTACTGGTGGTGGCTGTTCGCCCTGATCCCTTTCGGTCTCGGCCTGCTGTACTGGACCTTCCGCGAGGTGCCCTGGACCCGCCCGGAGATCCCGGAGTCCCGCCGCACCGGCTGGCGCGGCCTGGGCATCGCGATCCTGACGTCCGTCGCCATCTCGGTTGCCCTGTACGGCCTTACCCGCCTGGCCGGCGAGACGGCCTTCCCCGACGTCCTGAGCCCCTGACCCGGAAAGTTACGGTGAGCAGGTGTTGTGGGAGGACGGGCTGTCCGGTTTCGACGTGCGAACCGCCCTGGCGAACCGGCCGCCCGGCGTCGTGACCATCCGCGACTTCCCGTGGGACGAGACGCCGGGCCTCGCCCCCGACCTGCTCAGGATCGAAGCGGCCCTGCACGCCCTGCACGGCCCCGCCCCCGTGGCCGCCGCACACGACCTTCGCGGTCTGATCTGCGCCGACGGCCACACCCGGAGCTGTGCGGCTTTCGTCTTGCCGACCCTGCTGCGTAGCGCGGCGCGACCGGATACCCCGGTGCGCGGCGAGTTGCTGCAGCTCGCGGGTGACCTGGCCCGGGTCGACAGCGACCGTCAGCCGGACCGAT
Source organism: Actinoplanes sp. HUAS TT8 (assembly GCF_051380535.1). Classification (NCBI taxonomy): domain Bacteria; kingdom Bacillati; phylum Actinomycetota; class Actinomycetes; order Micromonosporales; family Micromonosporaceae; genus Actinoplanes; species Actinoplanes sp. HUAS TT8. The sequence goes on from NZ_CP195646.1 coordinate 2,875,376, forward strand.
CGGATCTGCTGGAGGCCGGATTTCCGCAACTGGTCTTCGACGGCTGGGGACACGTCGTGAACCGTGCCGTCGAGGCGGTCCGCCTGATGATTGGCCGGGACGCCGACCTTCTGTTTCCGCTGCTCCACGACCCCGATCCCGGTGTCCGCAGCGGCAGCGCCTACACCCTGGCCACCGCCCTGCCCGCCGCCGGCATGGTCACCGATGCGCTGACGAGCCGATTGGCGGTCGAGGCCGACGACGCTGTCCAAGCCGCACTGGTGCTCGCGATCGCCCAGCACGAACGGGAGCGAGGACGGTTCGCCGACGCCCTGGCCTGGTGTGCGCAGCGATGGATCGACCCGTCAGTGTCGTTGGGTGTTCGCTTCGGCACCGGGCTCGCCTGGCTCGGCCTTACCGCCGAGCCGGCGCCGGGTGCGCTCCGAGCCTTTCTCGCCGAGCTGCCGCAGTTCGTCGCCCACGACCTGCTGAGGCAGCTGCCGTGGTGGTGGTTCACGTTCGCGGACGGGCGTTCGCCGCGGCGGTGGCTCGACCATCTCGACCCGCCGGTGGGACCGGCGTAGGCCTCCGGGCGTCTCCATCCCGCGGCGGAGGCGGTACACGGCGACGATGATCACGACGTTGCGGTACTCGTCGAGGCGGACGAAACCCTTGGCAGCTCCGTCGGGAGCTTGCGGCTCTCGGCTTGGCCTTGCAGGTGGGCGGGGCGCGGTTCGCCGCTATGTTCTTCCGGGACCCTATGCAGAACTAGGCATAGGGGATAAGGTCGCCGTCGTGAGTTCGCTGCGCATGACTACACCGCGTCTGCTGGCGCTGCGTGTGTTGCTCGACGATCCCGGTCGTGAGAGATACGGGCTGGATCTGGCGCTGGAAGCCGGTCTCGAACCGGGGACGGTGTATCCGATCCTGGTCGCCTTCGAGTCGGTGGGGTGGCTGTCGAGCCGGGAGGAGGACGTCGACGTCCATGCCGAGGGCCGCCCCCGCCGGCGTTACTACCGGCTGACCGCGCTCGGTGTGACCGCCGGCCAGGAAAGGTTGGCCGCGGTACGGCAAAGGCGCTCGACCGGCACCAGCGGTCGGCGGCTGGCGTGGTGACGACAGCGACCGCCGAGCGGATTCTGGTCGCGGTACTGGCCGGTCTGCTGCCTCCCGGCTTTCGGGAGCGGCAGCGGGCCGAGTGGTCGGCCGACCTCGCCGACCTGCGATCAGCCGGGCCCGCCGTGCGCTGCCGATATCTGATGGCGGCCGCATGGACGCTGCCGACGTTGCGCCGGGCGGTGCGCCGGAGTCGTGCCACCTCGCTGCCGTTCCTGTCGCCGCGTCGCCTACGAGCCGGCCTCGGGCGTCCCGGAACACCGGGCATCGTGGCTTTGGCGACGCTGGTGTCGCTGTTGGCGGGCCTGTTCGGGGCGGCGTACGCGACCCGCGCCGGCTGGGAGTACGCGACGCCGCTTCCCGTCGGCACGCAGGCCCAGATGCTGGGGCGGACGGTCTTTCCCGGCCTGACGGTGCGTGGCGGGAACGATGCTCCGTTCTGGAACCCGTCCGGCGAGCAGGCCGAGTTCGGTGCGGTTCGCTTTGTCGTCGATCCGGCTGACACGCGGCCGGTGACGACTACGACGGCTGCGATTCGTGACCGGCTGGCGGCAACGGGATGGCGAGCCGTCCGGAACCCCGATGTCGGCATGCCCGGGTTCGCATCGTCGGCGCAGACCGCCGTACTGAAGATGGCTCGTGATGGTCTGGTTGTCACCTATGACGGCGGTGACGATTTCACGGTGGCGCGGGCGGTGCCGCCCTGGATGGGATGGGTCGCCGCGTCGGGGGCGCTGGTGGGCGGGTTGATCGGCTGGGCATTGACCGGCTGGGCGGGACGGCGGGCCGATGTCGGCTCGGCGGGCGGCCAGCTCGCTGCGATGGTGGCCTGGCCGACCGTGGTGGTCATGCTGGTCCAGCTGCTGGGTGGTCTTCTCGGCCGGCCCGGTGGGCAGACCTGGCACGACATGTTCTACCTGCATCTGCTCTACATAGTCGAGGGGCCGCCGAAGTGGACCGGCGCGGTGGCCTTGGTGGCGGTTGTGATCGTTGCCGTCCAGGCTCGCCTGTCGCGTCGACCGGGACAGTATCCGCCACCCGGTCGTCCAGGCCCGCTTCCGGCCGCTTGAGGGTGCTTCCGGCAGCCGGGAAGTCGGTGCGCCGGGCCGGCCGCCCCACGCGAGCGGGGCGGCCGCCGTACGTCAGAACAGCACCGCCGGATGGACGGCGGCCATGGATAAATGCCGCTCACATGGTTGAGAACAGGCGCTGCAACTTCTCCTCGGTCGGCGAGCCCGGCTCGGCCGCGAAGACCAGCAGATCCTGGCCCTCGTCGGGGTCCACCAGATACCGGCTGTACAGCTGCAGCTCACCCAGTTCCGGATGCAGGTAGCGCTTGAGGTCGAGATGGTGCGTGACGTCCACCTCGTGCCGGCGCCAGACCTCGGCGAATTCCGGGCTGACGGCCAGCAGCGCTTCGACGATCTCGCCGGCGACGCCCGTCGGGTCGGCCGTGTACACCTTGCGCAGATCCACGGTGAAGACCCGGCCACGCACGTTGTGGTCCTCGGGCGGATAGACGGCTCGTTGTGCCGGATCCGTGAACCAGCGGTAGATCAGGAAGCGGGACATCCCGGTGAAGTGGGTGTAATCGCCGAACAACGCAACCGCCGACGGGGTCTGCAGCAGCGTCTCGCCGAAACGGGAGAACACCATCGCGGGCGCGGCGCCGAGCTGTTCGACGATGCGTTGCATGGCCGGGGTGACCTTCTCGTCACGCCGGCTGTCCCGCGGCGCCGAATGCCCGCCCAGGTCGAACAGATGCCTCAGCTCACTCGGGCTGAGCCGCAGCCCACGCGCCAGGGCCGCCAGCATCTGCTCGGACGGCATCGGACCGCGCTGCTGCTCGAGCCGGCTGTAGTAGTCGGCCGACATCCCGGCGAGAACGGCGACTTCCTCGCGCCGCAGCCCGCCCGTACGGCGACGCGAACCCCGGGGAATCCCGACATCCTCCGGCTGCAGCGCCTCCCGGCGCGCCCGGAGGAAATCCGCCAGCAGTGCTCGATCCATCGACAAGTCCGTCTTTCCTGGAAAACAGGCTCTCCGGGCCGAGCCGGAGCCGGATGGTGATCCGCATTCATCTATTACCGTACGGCCGTGCGCGGCCCCCGGAACCGGGCCGCCCCACGCGACGCCTGTTCCGGGGGACCGCACCTGCTTCGCCGCCCATGCCCCGGGCGACAGGTACCGCAGCGCTCAGCTCCGGTACACGGCCTCGATCACGCCGGCCAACTCGTCCGGGTGGGACAGGAATGGCGAGTGCGACGAGTCGAGCTCGAAGACCCTGGTCGGGGCGGCTGACACGGCGTCGATCTCCCGGATCAGACGACGTTGCAGGGCGGGACGTACGGCGTTGTCCCGCTCGCACACCACATAGCTGTGCGGGACCGCGCCGTACCGCCGTGGGGTCACCGACAGCACCTCGGCCGGAATGCCCATCGGGCCGTCCACGCTGAGCAGGGCGACCGCTGCGTCGGCCGTGCTCTCGTCGATGCCGTTGTAGAAGCACTCCCGCACCTGGGGCCGCCGGTCCTCGGGCCGGATGCGCAGGGCGCCGACAGCGGCCGGATCGGCGGCGAGCAGGGAGCCCACCATGTCACCCTCGTTCTCCGGCATGACGATGTAGTCGACCGTGGCGTGCCCGCTGACCGGCGCGAACGCGGTGACGTACATCAGGTGGGCGAACAATTCCGGCGCCTGCTCGGCCGCCGCGGTGGCGACCGGGCCGCCCATGCTGTGGGCCACCACCACGCACGGGTCGCCGCCGCCGATCTCGCGGAGCTGCCGGATCAGGGTGGCCGCGGCGGTCGAAGCCGTGACGGTGGCCACCGGTGACGGCTCGGTGGCGAACGCGGCCGGATCGAACGGGGCGGACCATCGCGACCGGGGCGAGTGGGCGCCCAGGCCGTGACCGTCGAGATCGACGGCCACGGACGGAATGCCGCGCCCGGCCAGCCGAGCGGTGACGGGGCTCCAGCACCAGCTGCCGTGCCAGAAACCATGTACGAGAACAACGTTGCGCATGGTCCCGAACGCTAGGGGCGGGCCGCGCCGCCAACCACGTCCTGTTTGTGCGGGGCAGATCGAGGCGACGGCCGGTAGGAGTGCAGGGCAGCGATCCGGGCGGCGCTGGGCGTACCGGGAACGGGTTTGAGCAGGAGCATGCGCTGCCGCCAGGCCGAACTGGTCACGATCGCGCAGTCCAGGTCGAGTCGGCCGACCCGTGGGTCGTGCACGACCTTGGTCGGGCAGTGCAGGGTTGCCACCGTGTGCCGCGCCCACATCCCGCGGAACTCACGACTGACCTCGATCAGCCGTTCGGCCAGGTCCCGGGCCGCGCTGTCCTCGCCCCGCTCGGCGATCAACGTGCGCAGGTCGGCGACGTACGCGGCGCCGGTCTGCTCTTGATTTTCCGGCGGATCGATCCGGTGCCGCCATTCCGGCGAGGTGAACCAGTGCCAGATCAGGTTTCCGGTCAACCCCGGTCGCCCGGTGAACCGGCCGAACAGCGTGACGTTGAGCCAATTCTGGGCCAGCACCGTGCCCAGCTCGTCGGTCACGAAAGCCGGGGTGGTGTCCGAGACGGCGTCGAGCACGTGGGCCAGCCCCGGATCGACCTGCTGCGGCTCATCGCGGCGAACCGGCGCACTCTGACCGGCCAGCCGGAACAGGTAGGTCTCCTCGTCGCCGGTCAGCTGTAACGCCGCCGCGATCGCGGCCAGCACGGTGGCCGACGGCCGAGGCCCTCGACCCTGTTCGAGCCGCTCGTAGTAGGAGGCCGAGACGGTGGCGAGGGCGGCGACCTCCTCCCGGCGCAGGCCCGGCGTGCGCCCGGTCGTCCGGGCGGTCAGACCCACCTCGGCCGGGGTGAGCTCCTCCCGCCGGCGTCGAAGGAACTCTCCCAGCCACGCTCGGTTCTCCACGGTGCTCAATCCTCGCTCGCCCCAGTCGCCTCGACGCACCGGCGCCGGACGTTCCGGCCCGCGCCGCCGACTTTGCGCTGATCAAGCTACCTGAGCATCTTTCCGGCGACACCGTCACCGTCGCGTCCGGCGCGGCGCCGGCACCTTGTGGATCACATGCGGCAGGCTGCAGCCGGCCTTGACTGAAACACGCGCGAAATGGCCGTACGGCCAAGTTTTGAGGTCTTGATCTTGATTGCATAATGTGCCGTCCCCTGTGGCACATTTTCCCTGGAAGGCCAGCTATGACGTATCCCGCTGCCCAAGGCGCGATGCTGACCGTGCAACGCCCGGTCGAGATCACCTACGCGGCTCGCGACTACAAGATCTTCGTCGACGGTGTGAAGGCGGACTCCGTCAGCGTGCGCAGCTACATCGACATCCCGATCCCGGCCGGCCGGCACGTGGTCAAGGCCAAGATCGACTGGTGTTCCAGCCCCGAGTTCGTGATCGAGGCCGCGCCGGGGCAGCGGGTGCTCCTGGAGGTGCGGGCCGACGGCCTGTTCTACGAGAAGATGTTCAACCAGGTGTTCCGGCCGGGCCGTTTCCTGGCGCTGAACCCGCTGCAGGGCTGAGCCGAACCCGCCGGCCCGCGACGACGACCGCCGCGGGCCGGCGCGATTCACCAGTCGCTGTTCGTGGCTCCCACCCCGAGGATGATCTGGTCGAACAGATTGCCGTCGTTGTCATCGGTGTACGCGACCGGCACCTCACCCCAGGCCGAGACCGCCACCTGGAACTGATCCTGCCGCCCGGTCGTCGTGCTGGTCAGCGTCTGCGCGCCGAGCCGCCCGGTGAACGTCCCGTCCGGGTTGATCCCGCGCACCCAGCCGTCCAGCCCGGAGACCGTCCAGCCGACGACCGCGCCGCCCTGATCGTCGAGCCCCACGCTCGGCGCTGCCGCCCCGGTCGTGGTCGAGACCTCGACCTCGGTGTGCTCGGCGACCCCGTCCGCGGTGAACGAGCGGGCCCATACCCCGTTGGTCCCGGTGTGGTCGGACTCCCAGCCGATGACGAAGTCCCCGTTGTAGTTGGCCGCGACGGCCGGTCGCCGCTGCTGCCCGTCACCCAGCGAGTTGGCCGACCGGCGACTGAGCGTGACCGCGCCGTTGGCCCGGGCCAGGCGCACGAGACCCACGTTGTCGTACCCGTTGCCGTCGGAGTCCTCCTCCCACACGACGTCGGCGTCGCCGGAGGCGGAGACCGCGACGTCCGGCCGGTGATGCGCCCCGGTCGTCTGGGAGGCCGTCACCTCGTACGCCTTGGTCGTCGCGGCCGTATAGCCGGCGGCCTTGACCGTGTGAGCGGAGCCCTGGATGTCCTCCCACACGACGGTGAACGCCACCGCCGAAGCGCTGCCCGAACTCCCGTCGGGGTCGACCGCTACGCGCGGAACCCGCTGGTCACCGGCGGTGTCGGCGTTGGCCCGGCCGGACGCGAGCACGGTCCCGGTCGGCGACACCACCCGGTACGGGATGTTGAACACGCCGTTGCCGTCGGGGTCGTCGGCCCAGACGACCACCGCGTTCCCCTTGTCGTCGAGCCCGACGTCGGGCGTGATGTGCTTCCAGTTGACGCCGCTGGTCCCGCCCGCGGACAGTTTGATCTCGTAGACCGGCGTCCCGTCCTTGAACAGCCGCAGGTAGATCTCGGAGTGCGTGTCGTCCTCGGGCGCGGTCGTGTCCCGATCGTCCTCCCAGACCACCGCCACCTGACCATTACGGTTGGTGGCGATCGAGGGTCCGTCCTGGTCACCGGTAGCGACGCTGTTGGCCGTCGAGAACGACACGAGCGCGGTGGACAGCACCGCGAGGTGGGCGATCACAGCGCCACCAGCCCGGGCGTGCCGTCAACGATCGCGAACGACTTCAGCGTGGAGACGGCCGCGCCGTGCTCGGTCACCGATGCGACCGCCCGGAAATCGGCCCGCACCTGGTCCGGGCTGATCGTCGTCAATGTGTAACCTCGCCGTTCGGAGTAGAACTTCAGATGCGGATTGGTCGCCACGTTCGGAATTGTGCTGGTCGCGGTGCCGTTCCCGCCGGACGCGATCGACGTGCAGACCAGCTCGGTGCCGATCACCGCCGAGTTCGGGCTGGCGTAGTCGGCGAGCAGGTTGTTGGCCCACGCGGCATGAACATCACCGGTCAAGACCAGAGGATTACGTACGTTGCGATCGCGCCACCCCTGCTGAATCCGCGCCCGCGAAGCCCGGTACCCGTCCCAGGCGTCCATGTTGGCCGCGCCCGTCGCGTCGAACTCCCGCGCGAAGAACACCTGCTGCCCGAGGATGTCCCAGGTCGCGGTGTGCTGGTCGAGGCCGTCGAGCAGCCAGCTCTCCTGCGCCGCCCCGGTCAGGGTCCGCGTCGTGGTGTCGGCCGCCGCGCACACCTTCCAGCCGTCGCTGCAGGCCTGGTCGTCGCGGAACTGCCGGGTGTCGAGCATGTGGAAGGTGGCCAGCTTGCCCCACTGCAGCCGCCGGAACAGCGGGATGCCGTTCCCGCTGGGCGCCTGCGCCGGCCGCAGCGGCATGTTCTCGTAGTACGCCCGGTAGGCGGCCGTGCGGCGCGCGGTCCACTGGGCGGTGGTCAGCGCCGGGCTGCTGTCGGCGCGCACCATGTTCGCGTAGTTGTTCTCCACCTCGTGGTCGTCGGGCACCACGATCCACGGCGCGATCGCGTGCGCGGCCTGCAGATCCGGGTCGGCCTTGTACTGCGCGTAGCGACGCCGGTAGTCGGCCAGGCTGACGATCTCCGCGCCCGCGTGCTCGCGGACCGACCCGGTGGTGGCCGCGTCCTCGTAGATGTAGTCGCCCAGGTGCAGGATCAGGTCGGGCCGGTCCTCGGCCATCCGCCGGTACGCGGTGAAGTAGCCCGACTCGTAGTGCGCGCACGACGCGAACGCCATCCGCAGGTCGCTGCCGAACGTCCCGTCGGCCGGCGCGGTGCGGGTGCGGCCGACCGCCGAGATGTGCCCCTGCGCGCGGAAGCGGTAGTAGTACTCCGCGCCGGGCGCGAGCCCCTCGGCCACGACATGCACCGAGTGCGCGTCGGCGTACCGGGCGGTGACCGTGCCGGACGCGACGAGCGAGGCGAAGGTGGAGGTGGTGGAGACCTGCCAGTCGACGGTGACATCGGCATCGGCCATGCCACCCTGGCCGTCGGCGTTGAGCGGCGCGGGCGCCAGGCGTGTCCAGAGGACGACGCTGGAGGAGTCCGGCTCGCCCGAGGCGACACCGAGGGTGAACGGGAACGGGACGGCGGCGCTGGCCAGCGACGGAACGGCCAGCGAGCCCGCGGTTGCCAATCCGCCGAGCACAAAGATTCGGCGATTGATGACTGTCATGGACGCAGACGTTCGGCGGTCCGCGTTAACTATAGGCATCCATCAATCTAACGGGACCTACACCGGAAAGATACTTTGTAGACGGTGCGGTGCCTAAATCGGGGTGACGATGCGCAGCGCGGCCGCCGCCACAGTCTCCCGCAGCGCCGCCACCGGCGGCAGATCAGGCAGGTCCCGCCGCATCCCGATCACGCTCTCGACCAGGCCGAACACCAGATCCCCGGCAACATCCGCCCCGCTCAACCGGCGATAGGCGGCCCGCAACTCGTCGCGCTCGCGGCGGAACCGGGCGAACGGCTCGGTCGCGATCTCCGGCAACGCGTACAGAATCCCGATGTTCCACCGCGCGGTCAGCAACACCTCGACATCGAAGCGCACCAGCGACTGCAACGCGTCGGCCGCGCTCAACTCACCCAGCGACTCGGCGTGCGCCAGCGACGGCCGCACCGTAGCCTCCAACAGCTCGGCGAGGATCTGCTCCTTGGTCTTGAAGTGGTAATACAGCGACGCCTGCCGGATACCGACCCGCTCGGCGATCAGCCGCGTCGAAGTCGCCGCATAACCCCGCTGCGCGAACAACTCGGCCGCCGCGTCGAGAATCTCCTCACGCGCGGTCGCGGCCGGCAGCCGGCGCGCCCCCGAGCGCGGCCGGCCCACGGATGCTGCTGATGGTGCTGAGCTCACCCCTGAATCCTGCCACGGCGCTGGGCCGGGGCCGGGCGGCGACCCTGACCGCCCGGCCCCGCTCGGTAAGGCTCAGCCGGCGTCCGGGTCCTCGATCGGCGGATTGATCGGCAGGTTCGCGGTCTCCAGGAACGCCTGCAGCCACGTGGTGAACGCCGGAAGCTTGTCGTTCTCGACAAAGGCGAAACCGTGATCGGCCATCACGCAGGCCAGCGCCTCACCCATCCCGTCGATGGTCAGCTGCGTCATCAGGTGCTCCTTCCGGTTGGGCCCGGCGGACGCCGGGAGGTATGCGGCGCAGGCCGTTCACCTGCACGAAGATGGATCGGCGATCGATCGCGTCGCCCGCCGAGTTGATCTCGTAGACATCGAGCCAGATCCAGCCGACATACGTCTGCCAGTCGTGCACGCGAATGACGCGAACCATGATCGGCGTGGTGAACTGCACGCTTGCCGCACGCCCGACCAGCAGAATCTCGCCGGATCGGGGGAGCGGCGGTTCGTCAGGCACGGCCGCGTCCGGTCACATGCCATTCAAGATCAAAACGACTATGACGTACGTCCATGGCTGGCCCCTGTCCGCTCGGCGAGAAGGCCCGGATCGTCGGCTCGCGAAGGCGTCGGGGATCTGGGCGGCGAGATGGCGCGCTGCCTGCGGTGGGGGAACGGTCGACTGTGAATATCAGCCGTTGCGCCCGGCGTCGCGCTGCATGCTGACCAGAGTGGCACCGGCGCTGCGGGACGTCAATCTTATGCCGTAACTTTTCGCGGCTCGAACGAGTGACAAGATGGTGATCATAAATGCGACAGTTATTGCAAGTTGCATAAGAAGCGAGAATGATGTCCTCGATCGTCACTCCAGTGGAGGAGGAATTCCCGCCATGGCTCGACCGATCGGCCCGACCATCCCGCGCTGGCAACTCGGCGAACAGCTCAGCCAGCTGCGCTCGGCGGCCGGCAAATCCCAGCAGGACGCGGCCAACCGTCTGGGTTGCTCAGTCAGCAAGATCCAGAAGATCGAGGGCGGGGAGGTCGGCACCAAGCCGGTCGAGCTGGAGGCGCTGCTCGCCCTCTACGGTGCTGCGGAGTCGCTGAGCAGCCAACTGCTGGAGCTGCGAGCTCTCGGCGCCCAGCGCGGTTGGTGGTCCAAATACGGTGCTGTGCCCAGCCCCTTCGCGACTTTCCTTGGTATGGAGAGCGCCGCGACAAAGATCCGAGTCTTCGAGCCGCTCATGGTCTACGGCCTGCTCCAAACCCAGGACTACACCCATGCGCTTATCGAGGCGCACACCCCTGCCCTGACTGATGCGGAAGTCGACCGGCAAGTTCAGATTCGTATGGAACGCCAAGAGCGGGTGTTTTCGGACGAACCGCCGGACATCTGGGTCGTACTCGATGAGGCCGCGCTTCGCCGTCAGATCGGGAGCCCTGAAGTTATGGCCCGCCAGCTCAACCACCTGCTGAGATTGCCGAAGCGGGTAACGGTTCAGGTCGTTCCCTTCGCGAGCGGTGGCTACCCGGGCGGGCTTGGCGGCCTGACGATCTTCGAGTTTGCCGACGAAATGCACTCGCCCGTCGCCTACGTTGAGTGCCAAGCTGGCAACCTGTACCTCGAACGAGAAGATGATCTGGCTCGGAGTAACGTTGCTCTCAACCACATCGCCGCAGCAGCTCTGAGCAAGCAGCAATCCCGCGAGCTGATCGCGGCGATCGCCCGCCAGTTCGTGCCAGAGTAGTAGGAGCATTCGATGGACAAGTACCAGGTCAACCTGGCCGGCGCGCAGTGGCGTAAGTCCACCAAGTCAAGCACCAACGGCCAGTGCGTTGAGTATGCTCAGGTTGACGGTTTCGTGGCGATTCGTGATTCGCAAAATCCCGACCGTGAGCCGCTGATCTTCGACGCCAACGAGTGGGAGTGCTTCCTCGACGGCGTCGCGAAGGGTGAGTTCCCGGTGCCCGCCGTGTGAACCTGAGCCCCATCTGACGGCCCGACCCCGCGCGAGCGGTGGCCGGGCCGTTGCTGTTGATCACTGTTGAGGCGCGGGGAACTCCCCGTCTGCGGCTCCTTCCAGGAAGGAGTCCCACTCGTTGGCGTCGAAGATCAGCGGCGGCCGCTCAGGGTTCTTCGAGTCGCGGATGGCGACAAAACCCTCGACTTGGGTGTACTCGACACATCCGCCGTTGGCGGCCGATTTGGTGGACTTGCGCCACCGTGCTCCGGAGAGATCGATCTCGTACCTTTCCATGGCTGCCCCTTCCTGAGGTGTCGGTTGATCGCCCGGACGAGACGTACCTCGCCCGGGCTCCCTCACCCGCCAGGGTGTAGCGCCAGGCTAACTCCGCCCGGCCCTCCACAGCAGACATCGACCAACTTCTTATGCCGTAAGCCTTCAACTTGGCATTTTGCGATGCAACTTGCACGTCGCGAAACATCGCCGCTGACGTCTTCTGCAAGGGCATAACCGCCACGAATCCGCGCGCCTGGATGCATCGCCGCGAGGCGTTGGTGAATCCTTACGTGCGGGCGTTCCCGCCTGGTCTTCGCTGGAAGGTCCACCGGGTGGTTCCTCGTCGGATTCGACCGCGTCCCGGACGCACCGATCCCCAACCAGCCGGCAACCGCTGGGGCGATTGGCTCAGTCCTGCTCTTCGCCGCAGCTCGCCGAGACTGCATGATCAGGTATTGCTATTGCTCCTGGCGGGCGGTCGATCACTCTTCGCCGGAGAATCGTTCCCAGGCGGATTGCCGGGTGATCCGCAGGGCGGTACCGATGCGCGCCCAGGTCACTCTCCGTTCGCGCAGGATGTTGACCAGCCGTTGAAGGCTCGCCTCGGTTTGAGCTCCGACCGCCAGGACCTGGGGAAGCAGTTCGAGGATCTGCTCATCGGTCATCCCGTTCTCCCGGGCCGCCATACGCCCACCCGAGTTGGCCGGGTCATCCTCATCCGACCGCAGGATGTCGTTGCACAGGTCGACGCACTCGTTACAGATGTACACGCCCGGCCCGGCAATCACCTTCTCGACCTCCGAGCTCGGCTTGGCGCAGAAAGAGCAGCACAACTGCACGGCTGTCGCGGCGGTGCTCGTTTCGCTCGACATCTCATCTCCCGACGCTGAGGGGTTGTCAGGTAAAGCCTGACATCTGTCAGGGTACGCCTGACGGCCTCCTCGGGTCCAGGGTCATGAAGGCAGATACTCACGCTCTTCGATCCCGCGTGCCGTCCGATGTGCGGACCCTCGCAATCCGCGCGTTTGACGGGATCGTGGCGATCAACGGTGTTCCGATGGTGTTCGCGATCAGTGGTGTGGCCGCGCTGGCCAGATCTGCAGGCGGTACTGCTCGTCCGGCTCGTGGTAGGCGATGACCCGGACTCCGTAGGACCCGGCACCGCCCGGTAGTGGCGTTCCGGCCTGGACCGTCGAGTCGTGTGACTCGTCGATGCACCACTGCCCGGTGCTCAGGTCGATCTCGCCTTCCACCGCGTAGTCGAACGGCGGTTCCTCGCCGGTGAGCAGCGGCCGGCGCGACCAGATCTCGACCGTGGCGCGCACAGCACCCGGGTCGGCCGTCGTGTGCACGGCGACCGCCGATCCGGAGAAACCGACGTCGTCGGCGTCGGCCAGCTGGCCTGCCGCCTGCATGTCGGCGAGGTATCCATCGGCCCGCGCATGCAGCCAGAAGGTGCGGAACGAAGGCGAGACCACCGTGTCGACGGCGGACAGTCGAACGGCCATGCCGACCATTCTCCCAGCCGTCAGCCCCTCGGGGCCGGTGCGCTGTGACCGAACTTTCGGAGGTGTCGGCCGGGTTCGGGAAGGCGCTGTACTGGGTTCGCATGATCAAGTGGGCTGCGGTGCGGTGGTCCGGATGAGGGTCGGCGGTCCATTGGGCAACGGCCCTGACCCCTCGACGTCGGCTGTTTCTCTCCGGGCGCCGGCGAGCTGCGTGCCGAGTTGAGACGACGCGTCCCGTAGCCACAGGTGGACGCTGCGGATCATGTGCGGTGTGGAGGCGACGTCGGTGACAGGCGCGCCATGGCGAGCAGTGCGACGACCGCGGCGAGCAGGATGCCGGCGACCGGTGAGCGCTGGACGCCCAGGGCCAGCCCGGACCACGCTCCGACGAGGGTGCCCGCGGCGGCGGCGGAGTGGCTCCAACCCACCATTTGAGCCAGGCCGTGGCCTCGGTACTGGACTTGGCGTGCGGTGGCCTGGACGACGGAGGAGGCCATGACGGTGGCGCCGAAGCAGGCGGTGAGCAGCAGCATCCACGCGAAGCGCACGGTGCTTCCCGCGCTGGTGGTCAGCGCGACGGCGAGGATCGCCCCGAGGGCCGCGATGCGGGCGGTGAGGAGAAGGCGGGCGCCGGTCGTGAAGTTCGTCGTGGCGGGGCGGGCGAGGTAGGGGCCGGCGGTGGCGCCGATACCGGTGGCGACGAGCAGAGCGGCCAGCGCTCGGCCGGGATGCGGCATCGCGTGGGCGACCCATTGCGCGAGATAGCCGGTGACGACGGTGGTCGAGCAGGCCAGCAGCCCGGAGACCACGGGGCTGCCCGGCCCGGCGGCTCTGGCGATCTCGCCCCAGGACGCGGTCGCATGAGCCGGCTCGTCCGGCTCGGGGCTCGGTGCGGACTCGTACGGCGCGCCGGCAATCGTCGAAAGACTTCGTACCGAGCGGCGACGCAGCAGGAGTCCGGCGAGTGAGGCGCACAGGTTGATGGCGAGGGCCGCCGGCAATGCCGCGGTCGCGAGCAGGCTGCCCAGCGGCTTGGCCACCAGCGATCCGGTGAAGCCGATCATCGCGTAGATCGCGATGTTGAAACGCAGTGCTTCGCCACGGCTGATCCGGGCGATCTCGCCGGTGAACAGCTCTTCGGCGACGTCCACGACCAGTGGGATCGCCGAGGCGACGAGCACGTAGGCGATGAACACGATCGCCGGGTGGATCGATGTCGTGTAAATCAGCGCCAGAGCGAGGATGCAGGCCAGCGCGTCGAACGCCTCGCAGGCGACCAGCACGCGCCCGGGATCCTTGTCGCGCAGCAGCCGGGCGACGGCCGGGCTGCTCATGTCCTCGATGGTCTCGACGCTCTGGATCACCGGCAGCCAGACGATCGAGAGCGCCCCCGCGGCCACGGCGCCGGGAATCACGCCGGCGACGACGAAGGACCCGGACAGCGAGGCCAACAGGCCCGCGGCCATGTAGCGCCGCACCCGGCGAAACCCGCGGAGCGTTTCCGGCCGAAGACTGCTATCCGGTGTGGCCACGGTAGGAAACCCTAGTGAGTGGACCGGGGTCATGTGCCCCGGCCAGCGCCAGGACCAGCACCCTCGACGGCGACGTGTATGTAGGGCATCGCGGCCGCCGACGACGTCTCAGTCGAGCGCCATGATCCGGATGTCGTTCATTGCGCCGGCCATCATGTGCAGCCGTTGGGCCGACACGTGGCGACGTAGCAGGGGAAACTCATCACTCTCCTGGTCGGCGGCGTGGGCGAGCAAGCCGTCGGACAGGGTCGCGAAGGTGGCGTCGAAGTCGGCGTGCTCGACGCCGAGCCGGAGGATCTCGGTGAGCGAGCGGTCGAGCTGCTCGGACTTCAGCTGAATTCCGAGGGCAATGGCGTTGCCGTCCGCGCCGCTGTTGCGAACGGCCGGATGAGCAACGGCGCGTTCCCCGAGCTGGTGCCGGTAGAAGGTTTGCCCCAGGGCGGCGAGCTCCTGCCTCCTGCGGCCGGGCCCGGCCTTGCGCACGTCGATGCACAGCTGCCGGATCTGTTCGTGCTCGTGGCGCAGTACGTCGACGACGTCGGGTGAGATGACGATCTGAAATTTTTCCATGGCAGCCTGACGTTCGCGCAGCGGCGCCGAGGTCCAGGGCGATGACACCGATGACAGTACGCGCGCAGCATCGTCCCGGCGCACGCGACGTGCCACATGACCGGTGGGGAGTCTTGAGAAGTCGCCCACCGGCGTAAGGTCGATGGCGACGGGATCGTTCCGTACACCCGGGCATGCTGTCCGAGACCCCGACAGCCGGCAGCGGCGTCGCCCGACTGGACCCGCGTTTGCCCCGCAACGCGCATGGGGAACTCCGCGCCCCGGCGCGGGCGATATCGATACGGGATCACCCTCATCACACCAGCCGAGGGGAAGTTGTCGTGAGCACCGAAGCCACAAGGCGATACAAGGTCACCGACTGGGACGAGACCCGTTTCGACGCGCTGGACGAGGTGCGGCAGCTGAGCAGGACCCGTATCACGAACACGTTCGAGGGCGACATCGAAGGCCAGGGCGTCGCCGACTACGTGATCACCTACAACGGCGGCACGAACGCGAACTTCGTCGGCCTGCAGCAGGTCGTGGGCCGCCTCGCCGGCCGTACGGGTTCCTTCGTCCTGCAGACCTCCGGCACCTTCGCCGTCGGTGTGACGCGAGCCGAATGGTTCGTGGTGCCGGAGTCGGCCACCGGGGAACTGGCCGGCCTGAGCGGCAGGGGCGGCTTCTCGGCGCCGGAGGGGACCACCTGCGATGTGGAGCTGGTCTTCGACCTGAACTGACCTCGCGGGCTCCCGGCCGATCAGCCGGTCTGTCCACCGCGATGGCGGTCGCGGAACGCGGCGATCTTGGCGCGATTGCCGCAGTTGGCCATGTCGCACCAGCGTCGCGAGCAGTTCCGCGAACCGTCGATGAAGACCCATCGGCAGTCGTCCCCGCGGCACGCCTTGACCCGTGGCCAGCTGGGCCGGGCGGTGGCCCGCAGCAGAGCGGCGGCGGCTGCGGCGCAGATGTCGCGCGCAAGGTCGCCGGCCGGGTCGGCGCGCAAGGTCGGGGCGCCGCGCAGGTCGAGGCGCAGGGGCAGCGCCTCAAGGTCGGCGAAGTCGGCCGGTGCGGGCTCGATGCCGTTGTTGCGCAGGGCCAGGCCGCGGATGAGGCTGCGCATCGTCCGCAGCGCCGCGACGTTCTGACTCGACGGATCGGTGGCCCCGGGCACGCCGAGCCCGCTCCACCAGGCCTTCATGGTGCCGGCGTCGGTGAATTCGTCCTGCTCGCCGTGTGCAGTGTTGGCCACCGCGATCAGCAATTCCTCGTCGCCGAGGCCCGGCCGGGCGGGCGCCTGTGTCATGTAACCACCGTAGCCGGTTTATCGGTTGACGGCCTCCGTAACCGGTGTAACCGTTTAGATGGTTACACCGAGGAGGCGACGATGATCGGATCACGACTACGCCACGGCGATCGGGCCCTGCTCCTGTCGGCCGCGATCTACGGCGTGAGCACCACCGTCTCGGTCGTCGCGCTGCGCACGGTCCGCCCGGTCGACCTGCTGGCGGTGGAGATCTCCGGTGCGGCCGGCCTGCTGCTGGTCACCGCGGCGGCGCAGCGGCAGCTTCGCCGTCGTGGCGCGCTCCGGCAGATGCTTGTCGGTTGCCTGGTGCCGGGTCTGGCGTTTCTCCTCGGCGACCTGGGTCTGGCTCGCACCAGCGCGTCGAGCGCCAGCCTGCTGCTGGCCGCCGATCCGCTGCTGTCGGTGCTGCTGGCCGTCGTCGTGCTGCGGGAACGGCTGACCGGCCGGGCCGCGGCGGCGGTGGCCGTCGGGCTCGTCGGCGCGGCGCTGGTCGCCGCGCAGCCCGGCGACTCCGCCGGCGTGGACACCGTGCTCGGCAATGTGCTGGTCCTGCTCGCGGTGGCGGCCTCCGCGCTGTACCTCGTCGCCACTCGCCGCTTCAACGGCGACGATGACGGGCTCAACGCGAGTGCCTGGCAGGCCGTCGGCGGTGCGCTGAGCGTGGTGCCGTTCGTCGTCTACTCGTGGTCGGCCGGAGGCAGCAGGCTCGGCGCGGCCGGGTTCGCGGGCTGGCCGGCCTGCCTGGCGGTGCTCGGGTGCGGGGCGCTCGGCAGCGTCCTGTTCAACCGGGGCATCGGTTCGGTGCCGGCGGCCCGGGCCGCGCAACTGGGCAACCTGACTCCCGTGATCGGCACGCTGTCGGCGATCGTCTTTCTCGGTGACCGTCCCTCGTTACTGCAGGTGGTCGGCGGTGTCGCTGTCCTCGGTGGCATCGGTTTGCTGTTACGCGGCCCCGCCGGCCCGGACCGACCCGCCCTGCCCGCAACTGCACTCGCCGAGGAGCAACGATGAACAACCGCACGCCACTGTTCTGCGACACCGGCCTGGCCGCCCGCATCGAGCGAGCCGAAACGCAGCTCATCACCTCGTGGAACGAGATCGCCCGGGACCGGCTCGGTGACTCGCCGGGCTTCGCGATTGCCGTGGCCGGCGGGGTGGCCAGCTTCGCCGAGCCCGACTCGCCGATCAACAAGGTCGCCGGCCTCGGCTTCGCGGGCGTGCCTGCGGCGGCCGATCTCGAGAAGATCGAGTATGCGTACGCCGAGCGCGGCGCACCGGTCCAGGCGGAAGTCGCCGGCCTTGCCGACCCGGCGCTGCTGGAGCTGCTGGCCGAGCGCGGCTACCGGCTCACGTCGTTCGAGAACGTCCTGGGCCGGGCCCTCGGCGGCGCCGTCGAACCGGTCGTGGCACCGGGCATCGAGGTTCGTCCGTGCGGCGACGACGAGTTCGAGGCCTGGCTGCAGGTCGTGGTCGAGGCCACGCTGCACCCGGACACCCAGGGCGTGCCGTGGGCCGAGGAGTTCCCGCGGGCGATCCTCGAGAACGCCGAGCGGGACACGGTCGGCCTGATGTCGCGGTATCTGGCCACGGTGGACGGGGTGCCGGCCGGCGGGGGCAGCATGCGCATCGCCGACGGCATCGCCCAGCTCACCGGGGCCGCGACGGCACCGGCGTTCCGGCGCCGCGGCATCCAGAGCGCACTGCTGGCCGCCCGGCTCGCCGAAGCCACCGCGGCCGGCTGCGACGTCGCGGTCATCACCGTCCAGCCCGGCTCCCGATCCCAGCAGAACGCCCAGCGTCGCGGCTTCGACCTGCTCTACAGCCGAGCCGTGCTCACCCGGACCGCGTGACCGGCCGGGCCGCGAGCAGGCGAAGGCTCGCCTGCGACAGCGATCCCGGCTCGGCGGTGTAGGTGACCAGGGTCTGATCGGGATCGCCGGGCGCTCGCAGCGCCTCCTGCGCCAGGACCATGGGGCCGGCGAGGGGATGCCGGACCTCGTAGGCGGCGTGGCTCTTGTCGCCGACCGGATGTTCCGCCCACAGCTGCCGGAACAGCGGGCTGTGCCGGGACAGTTCGCCGACGAGTTCGGCGAGCAGCGGATCCTCCGGATGCCGGCCGGCGTCGAGGTGCAGGAACGCCACGACGTCGCGGGCCTTGCGGTGCCGGTCGGTGAACAGGGCGCCGACCTGCCCGTCGAGAAGGATCAGGCGAGCGAAGTTGCGCCGGGCCGGTGGCAGCGCCGGGAAGTCCGCGATGAGGGCGGCGCCGAGCGGGTTCCAGGCCAGCACGTCGGTGCGCCGGCCGACGACGAACGCGGGGACATCGGTCATGGCGTCCAGCAGTTGACGCAGCTGGGGGCGGACCTGTTGCGGCCGGACCGGTTCGCGGCGGGACCGTTCGGGGCGGGCGAGGTCGCGAAGATGAGCCCGCTCGTCGCCGCCGAGGCGCAGAGCGTTGGCGACGGCGTCGAGAACGGAATCGGAGACACGGGTGCCGCGGCCCTGTTCGAGCCGGACGTAGTAGTCGACGCTGACGCCGGCCAGCTGGGCGAGCTCCTCGCGGCGCAGCCCGGGCACCCGGCGCCGGGTGAGCATCGGTCGCAGACCCACATCCTCGGGACGCAGCCGGGCCCGTCGAGAACGCAGGAACTCACCCAGGGTGGTGTGCCGTTCCATCGGACCAGTATCGCTCCGCTCGGGCGGGTGAGCCTGGTTCTGTCAGACCCAGGTTGGCGCCGCCCAGGGGCGACCGGTGCTCTGGGTGGCCTCCGCGGAAGGGCGGAATCTGACGGGGAACAGAACCTCATCGAGTACGGGACGGAGAACAACCATGGTGACGACAACCGGGGTGACGGCGCTGGTCACCGGCGCCAACCGCGGCATCGGCCGGGCGATTGCCGAGACGCTTCTCGCCCGGGGAGCGCGGAAGGTGTACGCGACCGCCCGCCGTCCGGAGACGTTGACCGATCTGGCCGCCGACCCCCGGGTGGTGCCGTTGCGACTGGACCTGGTCGACGGCGGCGACATCGCGGCCGCGGCGGCCACCGCCGGCGACGTCACGCTGCTGGTGAACAACGGGGGCTCGCTGGAGTTCGCCGACCTGCTCAGCGGTGATCTCAGCGCGATCCGTTCGGATTTGGACACCAACTATTTCGGTACGCTCGCTGTCACGCGGGCGTTCGTGCCGGTGCTGCGGCGCAACGGCGGTGGGGCCATCGTCAACCTGCTCTCCCTGGTGGCGCTGGGTGCGGTGCGGGGCATGGGTGGTTACAGCGTGTCCAAGGCGGCCGCGGCGTCGATGACCCAGGCGATCCGAGCGCAGGTGTCCGAGTTGGGCATCTCCGTGCACGGGGTGTTCCCCGGCGCGGTCGACACCGACATGATCCGGGCGTTCGACATGCCCAAGACCGGCCCGCAGGAGGTTGCCGGCGCGATCCTCGACGGGGTCGAGGCCGGCGACGAGGACATCTTCCCGGACGCCATGTCCCGCGCCGGCCGTCAGACGTGGCGCGCCGACCCGAAGGCTCTGGAGCGGCAGATGGCGTCGATCTGACCGGCCGGACGGATCGCCCGGCAAGTGATCACCGCGAACGGCCAGGGGGTGACGTAACGCTGCCGACACACTCGGCAACTCAAGGTTTACCGCGGAGAAACCGCTGTCGATGCTGCCCACCGGAATCTGTCAACTGACAGGAATTGGGGGCGGCGAGGTCAGGCCGCCTGTACATAGGAGGCGGCCATGTCCGTAACCTCTGCTCCGCCCGACACCGACAGCGCGGATCTGCGCGGCTTCGGCTACGAACCGCAACTGCGCCGCAGCATCGGCAGCTACGCCAGTTTCGCGGCCGGGTTCTCGTTCGTCTCGATCCTCACGACCGTCTTCCAGCTGTTCGCGTTCGGCTTCTCGTTCGGCGGGCCGGCGTTCTTCTGGACCTGGCCGCTGGTGTTCGCCGGGCAGTTCATGGTGGCGCTCACCTTCGCCGAACTGGCCGCCCGCTACCCGATCTCGGGCTGCATCTACCAGTGGTCGCGCCGGCTGGCCAACGCGACGGTCGGCTGGTTCGCCGGCTGGGTGATGATCATCGCGCAGATCGCCACGGTCGCCGCCGCGGCGATCGCGCTGCAGGTGGTGCTGCCGTCCATCTGGTCGGGATTCCAGCTGGTCGGCGGTGACCCCGCACTCACCTCGACCACCGGGGCGACCAACGCGGTGATCCTGGGTTCGATCCTGATCGCCATCACGACGATCATCAACATCAGCGGTGTACGCCTGATGTCGATCGTCAACAGCACCGGCGTGACCCTGGAGATCATCGGCGTCGCGGCCGTGGTCGTGCTGCTGCTCACGCACGCCGAGCGCGGTCCGGGCGTCGTCTTCGACACCGGCGGGACCGGCTCGGGTCTCGGCTACGTCGGGCCTTTCCTGGTGTCGGCGCTGATGGCCGCGTACGTCGTCGTCGGTTTTGATTCTGCTGGTGAACTGAGCGAGGAGACCCGCGACCCGCGGCACACCGCACCCCGGACGATCCTGCGGGCCCTGGCCGCGGCCGGGATCGGCGGCGGCCTGATGCTGATCGCCGCGCTGATGGCCGCGCCCAGCCTGACCGACGGCCGCCTGGCCACCGAGGGCCTGCCGTATGTGCTGACCAGCCGGCTCGGTGAGACCGGCGGGCGGATCCTGCTGGTCGACGTCGCGATCGCGATCGCCGTGTGCACCCTGGCGATCCAGACCGCGGGCAGCCGCATGGTGTTCTCGATGGCCCGCGACAACGTGCTGCCGTTCTCCGGCGCGCTGCAGAAGGTGTCGCCGCGCACCGGCACGCCGATCCTGCCGTCAATCGTCGTGGGTGTCGGCGCGGCCGCCGTGCTGCTGGTCAACATCGGTCAGCCGGCCCTGTTCACGGCCATCACCAGCGTCTGCATCGTCATGCTCTACATCGCCTACGCCCTGGTCACCGTCCCGCTGCTGGTCCGCCGGCTGAAGGGCTGGCCCTCGAAGGAGCAAGCGGCGACCACCGAGCGCGGCGGCAAGCTGTTCTCCCTGGGCAAATTCGGCCTGGTCGTCAACGTCCTGGCCGTCGTCTACGGCATCGGGATGATCTTCAACCTGGGCTGGCCGCGTCCCGAGGTGTACGACCCGGCCGGCGCGCACTGGTACCTGCACTACTTCTCGCTGCTGTTCGTCGGCGGCGCGCTGGTCGCCGGTGCCCTGGCCTACCTGCGCTACCGCACGAAGGCGATGTCGCTGCACCTGAGCCTGCCGGTGCCGGCCGTCGCCGAGGAGGTCGCGTGAGCACGGCGACCACCACGGGTGCCCGTGAGCACGCCCGCGCCCAGGGCGGAACGATCGTCGAGCACATGCCGACCGTTCCCGCCTCACCCGGACTCACCTGGGAAGAGACCATTCCCGGGGGCGGCTATGCGAGCAAGCGCCTGGCCCGCGGCACGACGTTGAGAATCACCGATGTGTACGGCGATGCCTGCGTCTCGGTCCTGTTGTTCAACGCCGACGAGCCGTGGGAGCGCCTCAACGTCGCCGACACCGTGAAGGTGCTCTGGCAGGCCTACGTCGGGGCGGGCCACCTGCTGCTGTCCGACCAGGGCCGCGTCCTCGCGTCGGTGACCGCCGGAGCCCAGGACCGCTCGGACACCTTCTGCGGCACGTCCACGCTGCTCGCCAACACCGAACGCTACGGCGACGGCACCCCGCACGGGCCCACCCCGGCCGGCCGGGAACTGTTCACCCTGGCCGCCGCCAAGCACGGCCTGACCCGCCGTGACCTGCCTCCCAGCATCTCCTTCTTCCAAGGGGTACGGGTCGGCGACGACGGCGGGTTCACCTGGCTCGGCTCGGCCGGCCCGGGCGCCGTCGTCGAACTGCGCGCCGAGATGCCGGTGACCGTGCTCCTCGCGAACGTGCCGCACCCGCTCGACCCGCGAGAGCAGTACACCTGCTCCGCGGCCCGCATCGAGGCCCGGCTCGGCGAGCCGGCCACGGACTGGACACGCTCACCGGAGGGCGAGCGCGCCTTCCTCAACACCGCCGACTACCTGAACGCCCGGGGGATCGCGTGACGACCGCCATCGACCGGACCGTCCTGCTCGACCAGACCGTCGCCGCCCGGGCGCCGTGGTCCGCGGTCGTCCGGGCCGGGCAGACGCTGACCATCGTCGACCTGCAGGGCAACCAGGCCGTGGACTGCCTGCTCTACAACGCCGACGACACGTCCGAGCGCTACTCGGCGCCGGACACCATCGCCGCCCAGCGCAACATCTTCCTGACCACCGGCAGCGTGCTGCGCTCCGGTGAGGGCCGCCCGCTGATGACCGTCGTCGCCGACCAGGTCGGCCGGCACGACACGGTCGGCGGGGCATGCAGCCGCGAGTCGAACAGCCTGCGCTACGGGCACCACACCAAGCACCAGCACGCCTGCGTCGAGAACTTCCTGATCGAGGGCAGCCGCTGGGGCCTTGGCAAACGCGACCTGGTCTCCAACATCAACTGGTACATGAACGTGCCCGTCGACCCGGACGGCAGCCTCGGCATCGTCGACGGCATCTCCGCCCCGGGCCTGTCGCTGACCCTGCGCGCCGAGATGAACGTGCTGGTCCTGGTCTCGAACTGCCCGCAGATCAACAACCCGTGCAACGGCTTCGACCCCACCCCGGTCCGCATGATCATCACCGGCTGACCCCGCGCGAGCCCGCCGCCGCTCCCGGCGCTCGACCTCGACCCGCTCCACGGAAGGCCGTTCTCATGTTCGACACCCTGCTCGTCGCCAACCGCGGCGAGATCGCCTGCCGGATCATCCGCACCGCCGCGCGGATGGGACTCAAGACGGTGGCCGTCTTCTCCGACGCCGACCGGGCCGCGCCGCACGTGCGGATGGCCGACGTCGCCGTGCGGCTCGGGCCGGCCCCGGCCCGGGAGAGTTACCTGCTGATCGACCGGGTGCTCGACGCCGCGCTGTCCACCGGCGCCGGCGCCGTGCACCCCGGATACGGCTTCCTGTCCGAGGACGCCGGGTTCGCCGGCGCCATCGAGGCCGCCGGGCTCGCGTTCGTCGGGCCCACCCCCGACCAGCTGACCGCGTTCGGGGCCAAGCACACCGCCCGGGACCTGGCCCGCCGGGCCGGGGTGCCGATGATCGAGGGCACCGGGCTGCTGTCCGGGATCGATCAGGGGCTGGCCGAGGCCGAGCGGATCGGTTACCCGGTCATGCTCAAGGCCACCGGTGGCGGCGGCGGCATCGGCATGCAGGCCTGCCACAACCCCGAAGAACTCATTGAGGCGTACGACCGGGTCGAGCGCCTGGCCGTGGCCAGCTTCGGCAGCGGCGGGGTCTTCCTGGAGCGCTTCGTGCAGCGGGCCCGCCACGTCGAGGTGCAGGTGTTCGGGGACGGTCACGGGCAGGTCGTGGCGCTCGGCGACCGCGACTGCAGCCTGCAGCGACGCAACCAGAAGGTGATCGAGGAAGCGCCCGCGCCCGGACTGCCCGACGCCGTGCGGGCGCGACTGCACGAGTCGGCCGCCGCGCTGTGCGCCTCGGTCAACTATCGCTCGGCCGGCACCGTCGAGTTCGTCTACGACGCCGAACGCGAAGAGGCGTCGTTCCTGGAGGTGAACGCGCGGCTGCAGGTCGAGCATCCGGTGACCGAGGAGATCTTCGGGATCGACCTGGTCGAGTGGATGCTGCGGCTCGCGCGGGGCGACTCCGGATTCCTGGACGAGCCGCGGCGGGCGGCGGGCGCGGCCGTCGAGGCCCGCGTCTACGCCGAGGATCCGACGCAGGGGCACCGGCCCAGCGCCGGGCTGATCACCCAGGCCGTATTCCCCGATGGCGTACGGGTCGACGGCTGGGTCAGCGCCGGCACCGAGGTGTCCACGGCCTACGACCCGATGCTGGCCAAGGTGATCGTCACCGCGGAGACGCGCGCCGACGCGTACGCCACATTGGGTTCGGTCTTGAAAAGAACCCGGATCGACGGGATCGAGACGAACCTCGGTCTGCTGCGGGCGGCGGCGGCGAATCCGCAGGTCCTGGCCGCGACGCACTCGACCGCGACCCTGGCCGGGGTTCACGACGCGGAACCGCGGATCGTCGTCGAGCGCGGTGGGACGCTGACCACCGTGCAGGACTGGCCCGGCCGCACCGGGCTGTGGGAGGTCGGCGTGCCGCCGTCCGGGCCGATGGACGACCTGTCGTTCCGGCTCGGCAACCGCGCGCTCGGCAACCCGGAAGGCGCACCCGGCCTGGAGTGCACGGTCGACGGGCCGGCGCTGCGGTTCAGCGCGGCGACCACGATCTGCGTGACCGGGGCGCCGGCGCCGGTGACCGTCGACGGGGTGCGCGTGCCGCGCTGGGAACCGGTTGTCGTGCCGGCCGGTGCGGTCCTCGACGTGGGCCGGGTCAGCGAGTCCGGGCTGCGCATCTACGTGCTGTTCGCCGGCGGGCTCGACGTGCCGGAGTATCTCGGGAGCGCGGCGACGTTCACGCTCGGACAGTTCGGCGGGCACGGCGGCCGGGCGCTGCGGATCGGCGACGTGCTGCGGACCGGAACCGATCAGGACACGACCGCGGCCGGCCCGGTGCCGGTCGCCGACCGGCCGGCCATCCGGCGCGACTGGCGGATCCGGGTGACCGAGGGGCCGCACGCGGCGCCCGAGTTCTTCACCCGCGACGACATCGACGAGTTCTACGCGGCGTCCTGGGAGGTGCACTTCAACTCGGCGCGCACCGGGGTACGCCTGGTCGGGCCGAAACCGCGGTGGGCGCGGACCGACGGCGGCGAGGCCGGACTGCACCCGTCGAACATCCACGACACGCCGTACTCGGTCGGGGCGATCGACTTCACCGGGGACGTGCCGATCCTGCTCGGACCCGACGGCCCCAGCCTGGGCGGGTTCGTCTGCCCGGCCACGGTGATCACCGCCGAGCGGTGGAAACTCGGGCAGCTGAGCCCGGGGGACACCGTCACGTTCGTACCCGTCAATGATCTTGATTTCACGCCGTTGATCACGCCGCAGGACGACGGGATCCTGTTCCGCGACGGTGAGGCGACCTACCGGCGCTCCGGGGATGACAATCTGCTGGTCGAGTACGGGCCGATGACCCTCGACCTCGGGTTGCGGATGCGCGGGCACGCGCTGATGGACCGGCTGCGGGCCGAGGGACTCGACGGGGTCGTGGACCTGACACCCGGGATCCGGTCGCTGCAGATCCATGTGGACCCGGCCGTGCTGCCGGTGCGCAAACTCCTGGACGTCGTGAAGTCCATCGAGCTGCCGGCGACCGCGGACCTGGAAGTGCCCAGCCGCACCGTGCACCTGCCGCTGAGCTGGGACGATCCGGCGACCCGGGAGGCGATCGCCCGGTACATGGCCGGGGTGCGCGACGACGCGCCCTGGTGCCCGTGGAACATCGAGTTCATCCGGCGGGTCAACGGCCTGGACAGCGTGCAGGAGGTGTTCCGGACCGTTTTCGACGCCAGCTATCTCGTGCTCGGCCTCGGCGACGTCTACCTCGGGGCACCCGTCGCGACCCCGCTCGACCCGCGGCACCGGCTGGTCACCACCAAGTACAACCCGGCCCGGACGTGGACGCCGGAGAACGCGGTCGGGATCGGCGGCGCCTACCTGTGCATCTACGGCATGGAAGGGCCCGGCGGGTACCAGTTCGTGGGGCGCACCGTGCAGGTGTGGAACCGGTGGGCGCGGCAGGGAACGCCCTGGCTGCTGCGGCACTTCGACCAGATCCGGTGGTATCCGGTCGGGGCCGAGGAACTGCTGGATCTGCGGGCCGACGTGGCGGCGGGGCGGCATCGGTTCCGGATCGAGGACGGGACGTTCAAACTGGCCGAATACCAGACGTTCCTGGACGACAACGCCGATTCGATCGCCGACTTCCGGGCCAAGCAGGCGGCCGCCTTCGGAGACGAGCGAGCGGCGTGGGCCGCGGCGGGCGAGTTCGATCCCCGGCCGGAACCGGTGGCGCCGGCCGCGCTCGGTGCGGTCGACGTGCCGGACGGCGGGACGCTCGTGGAAGCGCCGTTCGTGTCCAGCGTGTGGCGGGTCGACGTGCGGCCCGGCGACAGCGTCGTGGCCGGGCAGCCGCTGCTCGCGCTGGAGGCGATGAAGCTGGAGACCGTGGTCGCCGCACCCTGCGACGGGCTCGTCGCCGACATCCTGGTCACGCCCGGCGCGCAGGTCGCGCCCGGAAACCCCCTCGTCGTACTCGTCGGAAAGGATGCCTGAATGACGCCGCAGGAACGGGTTCGGGCCGCGTTCGAGCAGCTCGCGCTCCAGGAACGGCCAGAAGCGTGGATCTCGTTGCGGTCCCTGGACGAGGTGCTCGCGGACGCGGACGTGGTCGCGGAGCGAGTCGCGGCGGGGGAGTCGCTGCCGCTGGCCGGGAAGCTGCTCGCGGTCAAGGACAACGTCGATGTGGCCGGGCTGCCGACCACGGCCGCGTGCCCCTCGTTCGCGTACTCGCCGGCGGTCAGCGCGACAGCCGTCCAGCGGCTGGTGGACGCCGGGGCGATCGTGCTCGGCAAGACCAATCTGGATCAGTTCGCCACCGGGTTGGTGGGGACCCGCAGCCCGTACGGGGCGGTGCGTGACGTGCGGGACCCGGCGCGGGTCTCCGGCGGGTCGAGTTCCGGATCGGCCGTGGTGGTGGCGCTCGGCATCGCCGATCTTGCGATCGGGACGGACACGGCCGGGTCGGGGCGGGTGCCGGCCGCGTTTCAGCAGATCGTCGGGGTCAAGGCGACCCTCGGCGTGGTGCCGGTCGACGGGGTCGTGCCGGCCTGCCGGAGCTTCGACTGCGTGACGATCTTTGCCCGGACACTCGACGAAGGACGCCAGGCGATCGCGATCATGAGCGATCCGGTGTTTCCGCCGTCCGCGCCTCTCGCCGCGCCGCCCCGGCCGGTCGTGGCGGTGCCGGCCGAGCTGGTCGGGATGTCACCGGCGTATGCCGAAGCCTTCGAACGCGCGGTGAAAACGCTGGAAGCGGCCGGGGCGCGGCTGCGGACCATCCGGCTCGAACCATTCCTGGCGGCGGCGAAACTGCTGTATGAAGGCGGATTCGTCGCGGAACGGTACGCGGCGGTCGGCGCGTTCATCGACCAAGGGCCGGCCGGGGTGGATCCGACCGTCGGGGCGATCATCGGGCGGGCCCGCGACATTCCGGCGCACGAGCTGGTGGCCGATACCGAACGGCTGGAAGCACTTCGGCGCGAAGCCATGACGGAATGGGGGGACGCGGACGCGCTGCTGCTGCCGACCGCGCCTTTGCACCCGACGATCGCCGAGGTCGAGGCCGATCCGATCGGGGTGAACGCGCTGCTCGGGACGTACACGAACTTCTGCAATCTGTTCGGGCTGGCCGCGGTGGCGGTACCCGCGCCCGGGATCGGGGTGCAGGTTGTCACCCGCGGGTTCGCCGATGAAGTGGCCGCCGACATTGCCGGGATGATCGTGGGGGAGGGGCTGACCTCGTACGCGCAAAGGGGTTTGCCCTTGCTCGTCGTCGGTGCCCATTTGAGTGGGCAACCGCTCAACCCTCAACTGACCTCGGTCGGAGCGCGCCTTCGCGGGGCGGTCACCACCGCGGCGTCCTATCGGTTGCACGCTCTGCCGTCCGGAAAACCGGGATTGGTTCGGGTTTCATCCGGGGGTACGGCGATAGCCGGCGAAGTGTGGGAATTGCCGCCCGCCGCCGTCGGGCCATTCCTGGCAGCGCTGCCGTCGCCCATGGCGCTCGGGAAAGTGGTACTCGCGGACGGAAGCTCGGTGACCGGATTCCTGTGCGAGCAGGCCGATCTTGACAGCGCACCCGACATCACCGGCCATGGTGGCTGGCTTGCCTACCTGGAGTCGCGATGAACAACGTCACGCTGCACGCACCGCGCTATGTCCTCGGCGATCTGCTGCTGACTCGGCTCCGGGCCCGGGACGTGGCCCTGGTCCTCGGTGGGGCGGGGCTGATCGGGCTGTCGGCGCAGATCGCGATCCCGGTTCCCGGCAGTCCGGTTCCGGTGACCGGGCAGACACTGGCGGTTCTGCTCGTCGCCGCGGCGTGCGGGCCGTGGCGGGGGCCGCTCGCCTGCCTGACCTATGTGCTGGCCGGGATCGCGGGAGTTCCGTGGTTCGCCCACGGCGCGTCGGGGCTGGTCGGGGCCACGTTCGGCTACCTTGTGGGTATGACGATCGCGTCCGCGGTGGTGGGTGAACTGGCGCGTCGCGGCGCCGATCGCACGCCCTGGCGGGTCATCCCGACGATGCTGCTGGCGACGGTGATCGTCTACGCCGTCGGGGTGCCGTGGCTCGCGGTTTCGCTGCACCTCGGCGTCGGGGCGGCGCTGAGTGCCGGGCTGGTTCCGTTCCTGCTCGGTGACGCCTTGAAGGTGCTGATCGCGGCTGGGCTGCTGCCCGCGGCCTGGCGGATAACCGGGTCGCCGTCGCGGTAAAGCCTGGCGGACAATCGGCTCGCCGTTGCGGTAACGGCCCGGCGGATAACCGGCTCGCCGTCGCGGTGACGGCCTGGCACGATGGTCGGCGATGACGATCAATACCCTCACCTGGGCGGACGTTGATCCCGACCGGCATCCGTTCGATCCGCGCACGGTGCTCGACGTGGTGCGGGCGGTGGCTCCGTCGGATGGTGTGCCACCGCCGTATCGGTACGTTCCCCGTCAATTGTTTGATGCCGCCGCGGAGGACGCGCGCTGGAAGTGGCAGGGCGAGATGACGGACGGGCTCGTCGAACACTACGGTTCGTGGGCCGACGGCTGGACCGCGCAGATGGCCGGACGCACGGCGGACGGTGCGCTGGTGTCGCGGTGGAGCGGGGCCCGCGACTCGATCACAACACCGGAGGAAACGCTCGACGCGGTGGCCGGGGCGCTGCTGGATTGGCGGACGTTCCTGGAAGACCTGGCCGAGATCTTCGCACGGCACCTGCCGTTGCCCACCGACGCCCGCGAGGTCGTCGCCGCCTGGGAGGCCACCGTCGCCTCCCTGGTGGCGGCGGTGGCGGCTCGGTCCGGAGCGGACGAGCACTGGTTTCCCATGTGCGCGCTCACGCTGAAGTGGTTCCTTGCCGTGGCCGAGGTGCCGGGGGAGAACCGGGACGCGCTCGTGGACGATGCGATCGGCGGGCGGTTCTTCAGTTACGTGTCCCCGCTGGGTTCCGAGGTGGCGGACACCGCGGAATCGCTGGCGGCGATGCTCACCGGGATCACGCCGGCGCCGGACGACGCGTGGCCCGACATCTGGCCGCAGGACTGGCCGAGCCGGCGCAGCACCGAGATACCGACCGCCGAGCGGGCGCCGCGGATCTGGCCGCCGGCGGCTCCCGACGCGCTTACGGCCTGGCGGCGGATCCGGCAGGAAGCCCGGTGGGAGGACGCCGTCGAGGACGTCACCGGGCCGGTGCGTACCACCCGGGACGGTGTCGCCGAACATTTCGCGACGCGCAAACACGGTGCCGGGCGTGTCCTTGCGGCGCTGGAACTGGTGCGTGAGGACGCTGTCGACGGTGCGGCGCTCACATTCGAGCGCCTGGAGCGGTGGCAACGAGAAGTGCTCGGCGTGACGGCCGCGCTGTTTCGCACCACGACCGCCTGGGCTCGGGCCGGGCAGGAACGATACGGGTACCGCGACGAACTGCCCGACGCTTTCTCGGCGTGCCTGGCCGACGCCGACGATCCGGCCGTGCCGGTGCCGGCCCGGGCCGCGCGGGTGTTCCTCGACGTGCTGCACTTCCATCCGTTCAGCGACGGGAACGCGCGGTCGGCGGCGCTGGCGCTCTACTTCGTGCTCGCCCGCGAAGAGGTGGTACTCGATCGGGCCGCGGCGCTGCTGATGACCCGGTGGCCGGCCTCCGACACCCATGGGGCGGAAGGGCTCGCCCGGCTTGTCGCCGTGCTCATCAAACAGACTGCGGCGCGCTCGGCTCGTCGCTGATATTGCCGTCGCGGGGGCGGGTGACATCGCTGTACGGTCTGCGGGTGGACAGCACGTGGCTGCGGGCCGACCGGGTCGACGTCCGGCAGACCGAGGACGAGCACACGCTGATCCTCGGCGGCGCGGGCGTCCACGTCATGCTGATCCGGCTGCGGTACGACGGCTGGGTGGACGAGGTGATCAACGGCGCCGGTTCGGTGGCCAGAGGCCCGGGCGCCTGGACCCTCATCGGACGCGAGTTGAGCCTTGAGATGGACTCGCGGGCGGTCGCGGAGCTCGGCTTCCCCCGCGACTGCCGGGTGTATCTGGACGTGGACGACGACGGGATCCGGCTGGTCCGGGCCGCGCTCCTGGAGATCCTGGACTGCGCCTGCTTCGTGGTCGACACCGCCGAGGGCCGCGTCACCAGCTGAAGACGTACGGGAACCCGGTTGCGCCGGCTCGCCCGCCCAAGGCCCGGTGTGCTTCCAGCAGACGGACGCCGGCTCCCGCCTCGGCGACCGTGATCGTCCTGCTGGTGGACGGCGTCACCGGACGGCCGCCCCGAGCTCGGCCGCCGCCGATCGGCGACGCCAGTAGTGCACGGTGCAGACCCACACCAGCGGGCCCCACAGCAGGAGCGGGGAGTACGCGGCCCAGAACAGCACCATCTGAGCGCCGTCGAAGTGCATGACGCCGGGAGTACCGTTCAACTTCTGGCCCTCGGCCAGCATGAAAAGGGCGTACGGCCACAGGATCGTGCAGATGGTGGCACCGGCCGCCGCCGGGACCACCGCGGCGAGCACCGGAATCGGGCGTCCGCCGAGCCGGGGCACCCAGCGGGGCACGACCTCACCCCAGACCGCCACCAGGCCGACCGTCAGATACGCGAGCAGCTCACTGACCACTGTCAGCACCACGACGTACAACGGGCCGTCCCAGACCACCGGGCCACGTCCCTCGGCCGACGGTGCCTGGTCGATCAGATGGGCACCGGCCACGACGAGGGCGAGACGCCAGATGCCCGAGGGAAGGACGGTGAAAGGCGCCGCGTACGCGCACCAGATCACCCATCGGGGAACACCCTCGGCGACCCGGCCGTGCAACGTAACCACGCTGCTGTCCTCCTCGCGCTGACCGATACTCGGACGGTCTCGAACCCATCGGAAGCATCGATGACGGGCGCTGTGAAGGTGCTGAGCCGAGACCCGGGTCCGTCCTCAGGGGAGGCCGAGGACGGCTGCCGCTGCCAGGAAACGGAAGAACGGGTCGTCGGGCTCAGGTCAGCCACAGGGCATCGCTGCGAGGATCGAGGTATGGCAATCAGTTCCCGGCCGAGGAGGATGACCAGCCGCTCTGGCCGACCCATGGCCGGCGCGTGCGGGCGGCGCCGCTCGCCGGTCTCAGGCTGGTGGAATCGCCGATGGCCTACCTGATCCGGCGGATGATTCCCGGCGAGTGGCGTGAGCTTCGTGCGATCAGGCTTGAGGCGGTGCGTGACACCCCCACGGCCTTCAGCTCGTCGTATGCCGATGTGGCGGGCCGCACCGACGTCTTCTGGCGGGAACGGGCGACTGCGGAGGCGACCTCCGGCAATGGTGCGACCTTCGTCGCCTGCGATGAAAACAACGACTGGGTGGGATCGGCGAGCGTCGAACCCCTGGTGGAGGTGCCTGACCATGCGCACATTCATGCCGTCTATGTTCGTGCCGGACATCGTGGGCCAACCGGTCTTGGCGCCCGTCTTGTCGAGGCGGCGATCCTTTTTGCGGAACAGCACATCGACGTCTCGCGGTTGACGCTCGGGGTCCATGAGAGCAACGGGCGGGCGTTGGCGTTCTACCGGCGGATCGGATTCCGGATGACGGAGAAGGTGATCCCATACCTACCCAACCCGGTCGAACGGTGCCACATCATGGAGTACAGCAACTTCAGGCAACGTCATTAGATTCATAGGCGTATCACGCGCGACGCTTGGTAAGCAGCGCATCCGTTTCAGGCCTCAATGCTGATAGCCACCCAGCAGTAGGGGCGGTCTTCCGTATACCTTCCGGCTGGGCCTGACAGGGAATTCGGCGGCGATCTGGTGTGCCGGCGGATTGAACGAGCGACCTGCAGGAGGCCTCGCTCGCCGTGCGCGCCACGAACAAGGTGGTGAGCTGCAGCACTGCGACCCGCTCAACGTTTCCGCCGGGCCTGGCTGCGCTGGATGATCACCGTTACCCTTGTCGCGCCCGGCTGTAGACCCGGACGTGTAATGCAGTCGAGGAAAGCCTTCCGTCCCGATCCGCGATTGCCGGAGCATCGGGTCAGAATTACGTGGAGCGAAAGTTGGCACCGAAATATAAATGTGCGATGGCAGCGATCGTTGTTGCGGTCGTCGCGGTCGCTGCGGCGATTGTCATAACGGTGTGGAACCGCGAGAAGTCTCAGTCTGGTGACGAGTTGGACACGGAAGGCATGCGGCCGTATGGCTGGTCGGGATCAAAATCGGTAGGTACGCGATTCACCGACGGGCTCATCCATCTGAAGCTTTCGCCCAATAATGCGGAGTCCATTAAGGTTATCTCGGTTACGCCGATAATGGACAACGATACAACCCTTCGGGTCGTGGGAGTGCTGGCCAGGGTTGTGCCGGATATGCTCCCCGCAGATCATGAGGTGGGATGGTTTCAGCAGGATAAAGGGTTCCCGCCGGCGGACCATGATAATTCTGGTGGTATCGACCCTCGTGGCCTGCTGGTTCAGAACACTGCACGCCGCGACGATTTTTCAGTCGAATTCCAGATTGGGTACGATGTCGTCGGCAACGGCAAGACGAGCAGAAGCGGTGTTGAAGTCGTCTACCAATACCAAGGGAAGACGAAACGCTTCGTCATCCCGAGCCACTTGTCGATCTGCGCGCCCGCAACGGTGAAGTGCTCACCGGAGGACGAGTAGTCCAGCAACAGATCCCAGGCGGCTGTCGTGACCTGCGCGCGGTGGCCGCACTAGGCTGGGCCGATGGATGGCGTGCCGCTCGTCGTGGAAACGGACCCGGTTTATCCCGACTGCGCCACCGTTCTGGTCGACGGGACGATCGCGGGCAGGCCGTACCGGTTCGTCCTCGACACCGGCGCGGCCCGCACCCACCTCACCGCCGATGACGAGCTGGCGCGGCTGGCGCAGCGCGGCAGCCAACAATCATCCGCACTTGTCGGCACGCGTCACGAGAACCTGCTGCTCCTGCCCGAACTGACCATCGGACCGCGAACCTGGACCGACCTGGAGATCAGCAGCGTCGAGGCCGACCACCCGGGCCAGCGCAACCTGCTCGGCATGGACGCGATCGGTGCCAGCGCCGGCCGGTTCGACCTGGCCCGCGGCAGCTGGCAACCGGTGCCGACCGGCACGCTGCCGACCCGGTGGCCACTTGCCCGCGGCAGCCGCGGTCACAGCTACGTCGACGTCGCATGGCCCGGCGTCACGGCACGCGCCCTCTGGGACACCGGAGCCGACATCACGGTCGTCGACAGCGGCTTCTACGCCCGCAACCCCGAGCTGTTCCGCTTCGCCGGCAACTCGACCGGCACCGACGGCACCGGCGCCGTTCTCGAGGGGCCGACGTACTGGCTCGACGAGGTCAGAATCGGCGACCGCACCTTCGCACCGCACCGGGCCTTCGTCGCCGACCTGCCGCAGGACGTCGGCCACATGGATCTGGTCCTCGGCTACCCGGCGATCCGCCAGGCCGTCTGGGTGTTCGACTTCCCGGCCCGGCGATGGGCCATCGAATAAGCACTCCACCAGCCAATTTTCAAACCACAGACCTTCGCGTACGGGCGTCCGCCCGCCCGATTCCGACGGTCATCACCCGGTTTTGGCGTGCCACGAAGGTCGCCGACCGCGGGATAGCGGCTGTCGCCCACCTGGTTCGGGTCCGGTATCGGCCAATGATGACGTGGGTCGTGCGGGCGCCGGTCGGATCCGGCGTGAGCGCATGCAACCTGGGGCGGCATGATGCAGGTCTTGAGGGGTGTGAAAGCAGACGGAGAGCGTGACACCGAGTTCGCCGCGTTCGTCGGGGAGCGGCGGGGGCGGATGCTGCACACCGCGCGGTTGCTGACCGCCGGCGACGCCTATCTCGCCGAGGATCTTGTGCAGACGGCGCTGACCAAGCTGTACGTGTCGTGGGCCGCTTTCCGGCGGGCGGGCAGCTCCGACGCGTACGTGCGAAGGGCTTTGTTCAATGCCCTCCTCGATGAGAAGCGTCGGGTGTGGCGGCGCTTCGAGAGGCCGTTCGCCGAGGTGCCGGATCGGGCCGGGGACGTCGGGGACGACGGCGACCCGGAGCTGGCGCGGGCGCTCGGGGAGCTGCCGCCACGGATGCGGGCGGCGGTCGTCTTCCGGTTCGTCCATGACATGGACGTCGTGGACACCGCGAAGGCGATGGGCTGTTCGGTGGGCAACGTCAAGAGTCAGACCGCGCGGGCGCTGGAGAAGCTGCGCGCGTCGCTGGACACCTTTCAAGAGCTGGGAGTGAACTGATCATGGATCTGCAGACCAGGTTGCAGCACTTCGGGGGGCCGATCGAGGCCGTCTCGGCGGACACGATCGCCGAGGACGTGGCGCGGGGACGGCGGGCCGTGCGGCGGCGCCGGACGATTCTGACGACGGCCGTGTCCGCGTTCGGGGCGGTCGCGATCGTCGCCACGATCTCGCTGACCGGGGCGGTGACCGGAGCGCCCTCGGCGCCCCCGGTGGCCGGGAGCACGAACGCGGGGCGAGGCCTCACGCTCGTCGACTACGTGGGGGAGCAGCCCCGGTACTTCACGGTCGACAAAGTGCCCGAGGGCTATTTCATCCAGAACGACGACGAGGGCGGCCTGACCATCGCCCCCGACGCGGTCAAGAATCCGCCCGCCGGCATCGACCCGTCCAGGGCGCCGATGTACGACCCGCGTGACCTCGGCGGGAAGATCGGCATCTACCTGGAGCCGAAGTGGTACCGGGAGGGCAACGACGACGGCGAGAAGGTCACGGTCGGCGGGCATCCGGCGGTCATCCACGGCATCGGGCCCACCCAGCAGCTGATGATCCTGGTGTCGCCCAAGGTGTACGCGACCGTGCAGGCCGACGTGCCGCTGAGCCGCGAGCAGCTGCTCGAACTCGGTGCCGGGCTGCACGTGCACCAGGAGGCGATCGACCGGATGGCCGCGGCGACCGGCAACACCGGTAAGTGAGCCCGCCGGCCCCGAAGTCGGAAACTGCCGACACCGGAAAGTGAATTGAACGATCGCCGGGCACCGTCGTGTCATCTGATGGAGGCAGGATCAGTGACGGGAGGTGGCCATGGCGACGCTGGTGTCGGTGAACGTGGGCATGCCGAAAGAGGTGGCGTGGCACGGCCGGAGCGTGCGCACCGGCATCTGGAAGACGCCGGTGCCCGGCCCGACCATGGCCCGCCGCCTCAACCTCGACGGCGACGGGCAGGGTGACCTGGGCGGGCACGGCGGCGAGCAGCGGGCCGTGCTCGTCTACCAGGTCGACTCCCTGGCCTACTGGCGTGACCAGCTCAAACGCGACGACTACGAGTTCGGTCAGTTCGGCGAGAACTTCACCGTCGACGGGCTGCCCGACGACGAGGTGTGCGTCGGCGACCGGTACCGGATCGGGGAGGCCGAGTTCGAGGTCACCCAGCCGCGGGTCACCTGCTACCGGCTCGGCCTGCGGATGGACGCGCCGACCCTGCCGTCGCTGCTGGTCTCGCACCGGCGGCCCGGCTTCTACCTGCGGGTGATCACCGAGGGCCGGGTCGCGGCGGGCGACGAGATCACGCTGGTCGCGAAGGGCCGGCACGCGATGACCGTGGCCGAGATCGA
Organism: Actinoplanes sp. HUAS TT8; assembly: GCF_051380535.1. Lineage (NCBI taxonomy): Bacteria > Bacillati > Actinomycetota > Actinomycetes > Micromonosporales > Micromonosporaceae > Actinoplanes > Actinoplanes sp. HUAS TT8. Next base: position 2,911,397 of record NZ_CP195646.1, read on the forward strand.
CGCCCTGCTCTACCTGCCCGGCCGTGACACCGAACGGCTGCGGCTGGCCGCCGACATCCCGGCGCTGAGCCCCGGCTGGCAGCAGTCGTTCCGTGAGCTGCTGGCCGGTGGGGACGCGCCGCCGGTCGGCACGGAACCGGGCTGGGCCGGCTTCCGGCCGCTGCGCGTGACCGATCTTGTTCAGGAGAGCGAGCAGATCCTGTCGATCCGGCTGGCCGCACCGGACGGGAGCGCACTGCCGCGGGCCGAGGCCGGCCGGTATCTGACGCTGAGGGTGCCGGGCGACCCGGCGCCGGTGCGCAGCTACTCGCTGTCGTCGGGGCCGGGCGAACCGGCGTACCGGATCAGTGTCAAACGCGACGGGCGGGTCAGCTCCTGGCTGCACGCGCAACTGCGGGTCGGCGCGACCATCGAGGTGGCGGCCCCGCGCGGCGAGTTCGTGCTCGACCAGGGCACCGAGCCGGTGCTGCTGATCTCGGCCGGGGTCGGCGTCACCCCGATGCTGGCCATGCTCAAGGAGTTGGCGGCCGAGCACAGTGAACGCGAGATCTGGTGGCTGCACACCGCCCGCGACGCGTCCCGGCTGGCGTTCGCCGACGAGGCGGCCGCGCTGCTGGCGTCCCTGCCGCACGCCCACTCGCGCATCTTCCTGACCGCTTCCGGTCATCGCCTGACCGCTGCCGCGATCGCCGATCTGGGCCTGCCCGCCGCGGCCTCGGCCTACATCTGCGGCCCGGAGAAATTCATGGACGATGTGGGTACGGCGTTAGCCGCGCTCGACCCGAGTCGCATCCACACCGAACGGTTCGGCGAACGGTCGGCCATCAACCCGGGCGTGACCACGCCCCTCGGCGCCTCGCCGCACCAGCCGCCCGGCCCGCCCGGCACCGGCCCGCTGGTCACGTTCGCCCGGGCCGGCCTGTCCGTGCCCTGGCCGGACGAGCAGTCGTCGCTGCTCACCCTGGCCGAGGCGTGCGACGTCCCGACCCGCTGGGCGTGCCGGACCGGGGTGTGCCACACGTGCGTGACCCCGGTCCTCGGTGGCTCGGTGACCTACGACCCGCAGCCGTTGGAGATGCCGTCGGCGGGCGAGGCGCTGCTGTGCTGCGCCCGGCCCGCCGACGACGTGGTGCTCGACCTCTGATCGCCCAGCCGGTCAGAGGTTGGTCTGGGCTTCCAGGAAATCGGGGTAGCGGCCGCCCTGGATCTCGATGGTGTCGGACAGGTCGGTCAGCCGTTGCCGGTCGTCGCTGGTGAGTTCGATGTCGAGGGCGCCGACCATCGCGGTGATCTCGTCGACCATGGCCAGGTTGTGGGCGAGCGCGCCGGCCGAGAAGCGTGGGATCTGCGCGCGCAGGTCGTTGCCGGCCGCGAGGGTGGTGGATCGGCTCGCGCCGAGCGCGGGCCGCGACGACCGGGGTGGTGGGTCAGCGGGTGGTCTCGCCCGTTCGGGTCGGGTTCGGCTGTTCGCCGGGGGCGGTCCAGCTGGCCAGCAGGTTCAGTGCCTGTTCGGACGGGGAGCCGGGCTCGGTGCTGTATGCGGTCAGGGTCAGGCCGGGGTCGGCGGGCAGCGGCATCGAGTCGAAGGTGACGTCGATGCGGCCGACGATCGGGTGCTGGAAGTGTTTGTGGCCGTGCTGGTGCAGGGTGACGTTGTGCGAGGCCCATTCGGTGCGGAAGACGTCGCTGCGGGTGGCGAGCTCGCCGACCAGGTCGGTCAGGTCCCGGTCGTGAGGGTCGCGGCCGGCCGCGGCGCGCAGCACGGCGACGGTGGCGCGGGCGACCTGCGCCCAGTCCGGGTAGAAGGTCTGGGACGCCGGGTCGAGGAAGCAGAACCGGGCCATGTTCGCCGGCCGGGTGGGATCCTCGAACACCGGTGCGTAGAGCGCCCGGCCGAGGGTGTTGATCGCCAGCACGTCGAGGCGCCCGTTGCGGACGAACGCCGGGGTGCTCATCGCGTCGATGACCCTTCGCACGCTGTCGTGCAACGCCGGTGGGGTCCGCCGGGTGCGGTTGGCGCGCTGGGGTTTCGCGGCGCGGGCCAGGTTGAACAGGTGCAGGCGTTCGGCGTCGTCGAGGTGCAGGGCGCGGGCGACGGCGTCGAGGACGTCGTCGGAGACGCCGTCGATGTGGCCCTTCTCCAGGCGGACGTACCAGTCGGTGGACACCCCGGCGAGGACGGCGACCTCTTCGCGGCGCAGCCCGGGAACCCGGCGCAGGCCGGTGCCGGCGGGCAGACCGACCTGCTCCGGCGTGATCTTGGCGCGCCGTGAGGCGAGGAACTCGCGGATCTCGGCTCGGTTGTCCATACGATCGACGCTACGTCACGGTCCGTGCCGGTGAGGGGTTGAGTTTCCACCCCCGAACGCTCGCCCTGCCGCGTCCGCCCGCAACCGGGTTCTCTGTACTGCATGCCGGCATCCGGGTCGCCGCCGAGCGGCGTGCGACCGCGACGCTCCTGCTGCCCTGACCGACAGGCACTGCCGTTCCCGACGAGAGGCTCACCGTTGTCCACCACGAGTCGGCAAGCGACCGTCGACGCACCTCATGCCCGTACCGTCCTGGCGGTCGGGTCTTTGGGTTTTTTCCTGATCACGCTCGACATCTCGATCGTCAACGTGGCCCTGCCCGACATCACCCGCGCCCTCGGTGGTGGTACCACCGGTCAGCAGTGGACCATCGACGGCTACACGCTGTTGTTCGCCTCGCTGCTGCTGTTCGCCGGGAACCTGGCCGACCGGGCCGGGGCGAAGAGGGCCCTGGTCCTGGGCATCGCCGTGTTCACCCTCGCCTCGGCCGCGTGCGCGACCGCCGCGGGCATCGGCGCGCTGGTGGCCGCCCGCTGCGGGCAGGGCGCCGGGGCCGCCGTGATGCTGCCCGCCTCGATGGCCCTGATCCGGGAGGCCTTCCCGGACAGCCGCCGCCGCGCGCGGGCCTTGGGGGTGTGGGCCGTCGGCGGTGCGGTCGCCGCGCTGGTCGGTCAGCCCCTCGGTGGCCTGCTCACCACCCTCGACTGGCGGCTGGTCTTCGTCGTCAACCTGCCCGTCGGCATCGGCATGGCGCTGTTCCTGCTCGCCGTCGCCCGCTCGGCCACCCGACCGGCCCGTTTCGACTGGGCCGGCCAGGTCCTCGCTGTCGTCGCCCTGGCCGGACTCGTCTACGGCCTCATCGAGGGCGGCCACCTCGGCTTCACCTCGCCCGCCGTCGTCGCCACTCTCGTGGTCGCCACCGCCGCGACCGTCGCGTTCGTCGTCGTCCAGGCCCGCGTCGCCCACCCGATGATGCCTCTCGAACTGTTCCGGTCGAGGAGTTTCCGGATCGCGCTCGGCGTCGGATTCGCGTTCATGGTCGGCAATTACGGCAACGTGTTCATCACCAGCCTGTTCCTGCAGCAATACCTGGGCCGGTCACCGCTGCACGCCGGACTGGTCTACATCCCGTCGGCGATCTTCGCCGTCATCGGCAACCTCACCAGCGGCCCGATCACCAACCGCTTCGGCCCCCGGCTGCCGGTCGTCGCCGGCCAGCTGCTGATGGTGGCCGGCCTGGCCGCCCTCGTGGGCGCCGTTCACCTGAGGTCGGTGCCGCTCGTCGCGCTGTGCGTCATCCCGATCGGTGCCGGCGGCGCGCTGGCCATGCCCGCCGTCACCGGTGTGGTCCTCGACGGTGTCGACCCGGATCGGGCCGGCACGGCCAGCGCCGTCTTCAACACCTTCCGCCAGGTCGGTGGCGCCGTCGCCATCGCCGTCCTCGGTTCCCTGATCGCCGGGTCCGCGACCTTCGTGCCCGGCGCCCGGGCCGGCCTGGCCATCGCCGCCGCGCTCCTCCTGGCCACCGCCCTGACCAGCTTGAGGATCCGAGACGGCCGGGCCTGACGACGGCGTACCCGATCTTTAGTGCCGTTCTTGCAGGGTCCAGTGGTTGCCGTCGGGGTCGGTCACGTCGGCGAAGCTGGCGTAGGAGCGCCGCTGCGGGTCCAGCCCGGCCGTGAAGTCGCCCTGCCAGTCGGCGCCGGTCTTGTGCCGCACGTCCGAGACCACCGCCCCGGCCGCCTGCAGGCGCTGACGGGTCGCGTCGAGGTCGGCGACGACCAGGTAGGGCGCGGTCGGGGCCAGCCCGGTCCCGAACTGGATCGAGCACGACGAGCCGGGCGGGGTGAGCTGCACGACGCGGAAACCGTCGTGCGGCTGGTAGTCGACGTCCAGGCGGAAACCCATCACGTCGCGGTAGAACGTGAGGGCGCGGTCGACGTCGGTGACGGCCAGGACGATCACCTCCAGGGGCATGTCCATCAGAGTTCTCCCTGCTTGCGGAACTCGTCGACGTCGAGGCCGCGGTCCAGGCCGTGCGGGGTGACCGACTGGCCGGGTTCCAGCCGCAGCTGCTGCCCGTCGAGGAACACGTCGATGCGGTCGGGTTCGAACGACAGGTGCCCGGTGATCCGGTCGACCTCGGGCCACGCGTCCGGATACGACCACACCGCGGCCACCCGCTCGTCGACGTCCCAGTAGCGGGCCAGGCCCTTGTACGGGCAGAACGTCCGCAACTCGTTCGGTGTGAGCGCGTCCAGGTCGACGTCCTCGCGCGGCACGTACCAGCGCGGCGCGAACCCGGACTCGTAGAGCACCACCGGGCGCCGTGTCTCCGCGATCACCCGGTCGCCGTCGGAGACCCGCAGGTGGCGGGAGGTGCGGCGGATGTCGATGCGGTGGTACGGGTCGGCCGCGTGCCCGGCGATCCGCTCGTCCTCCTCGTAGAACGCGTCCATCGCCCGCCACGCGAACGCCACCCGACCGGCCATTTCGCCGGCGTGCGCGGGCGGCTCGGTGTGCTGCCAGGCGGCCCGCTCGGCCCGGCCCTCGCCCGCGGCGACAGTAAACCAGGCGGTGGCGCCGAGCTCGCGATGCTTGGTGCTGCGGCCGGTGGTCACCAGGGCGTCGCCCCGGATGTCCGTACGCGGGAAATAAGCCACCGGATAGTGGCCCGGCTCGTGCAGGAGCAGCACGTCCTCGCTGTCGGCGATCCACTCGCCGCCGAAGCGGACCCGCATCCGCCGGCGCAGCCGTTCGGCGTAGAGCAGCCGTTCGGGCAGCGGTTCCGGGGTCAGGAACCGGCCGACGGCCCGTCCCGAGAGCGGTCCCTGTTGCCATCCGAGTCCCATCGGGACCCTCCTTCGTTCTCAGTTGTCCAGGATCGCGGTCCGCAGGGACCGCATCGCGTAGTGCGCGCGTGATTTGACCGTGCCGGCGGGAACCTGCAGGTCACGGCCGGTGTCGGCGGCTGATCGCCCGTTGAGGTGAATGTCGCGCAGGGCCCGCCGCTGCCCGTCCGAGAGGTTGCGGAACGCGGCCAGCATCGACTCGGTGGCCACCACGACCGCCATCGGATCGCCCGGCTCGGCCCGCGCTTCGAGGCCCTCGAACGCGGCCTCGGGCGGGCGCCGCCGACGCCGCCGGGCCTCGTCGGCCGACACGTTGCGGGCGATGGTCAGCAGCCACGGCTGCAGGTGTTCCTCGGTGGCCGGCATCGTGCCCAGGTGCCGCCAGACCCGCAGCATCGTCTCCTGCAGCAGGTCCTCGGCGATGTGCGGGCGATCCACGTTGATCCGCCGCAAAAAGCGCAGGAGCAGTCCGGACCGTTCCTCGAACAGCTGCCGGATCCGCTCACCGTCCGGTGTCGTCGCCATGGCACCGAGCGTCGCCGCCGCACGACCCCGGCCGCCTCCGTAGAACCACCGGTTCAGACCCGGGCCCGCAACTGATGCCGGGAGGTCACGCCGAGCTTGCCGAAGATCTTTCCCAAATGCCATTCGACGGTACGGGGGCTCAGGTACAGCCGAGCCCCGATCTCCGCGTTGGACAGCCCGTCGCGGACCAGCCGGACGATCCGCGCCTCCTGCCCGCTCAACAGGCCGTTCACCGGTGTCGGCCGCGTACCGAACCCGCTCATCCCGATCGACTCGCCCACCTCGGCGGCCAGGCGCAACTGCTCACCGGCCTGCGCCTGGCGCCCCTGGCCCCACAACCACTCGCCCAGATGCAGATGCGCCCGAGCAAGAAAACCCTTCTTGCGCGTACGGCCCAGCCGCGCGACCGCCTCGCGAAACCCACCCTCCGCACCGGGACCGTCGTCGAGCAGCGCCCGCGCGCAGGCCTCCAGCCCGAGCGCCCCGTCGACGCCGCCGGCCTGGGTGAGTTCGGCCAGCCGGTCCAGGGCCTCCTTGGCGGCGACCGGCTCGCCGAGATGGGCGGCAGCCACGACCAGCTCGAACGCGGGTCCCCAGGTCAGATGGCCGCGTTCGGGGCCGCCCGGGCCGAGTGCGGAACGGGCGGCGTCCAGGGCCTCGGCGTAGCGGCCGTCGCCGTTGGCTCGTACCGCCCGCGCCCACCCGCACGTCTGCTCCCCGCGCCCGGCCCACGCGTCCGCCAGCTCGTCGCCCAGCTCATCGGCCGTACCCCGGTCCGCCGGGTTCCGGCCGCCCGGGTTCGGGCCGGCCGCCGGGAGGTGGCGCCCGCTGCCGGTGAAGTCACCGGTCAGCGCCAGCGCGGTGGCCCGCAGCGATCGAGCCCGGGGCAGTGCCGCCTGGTCGCCGGTGGCCCGGGCCCGCCGCAGGTACTCGGCGCTCAGCCGGTCGGCGGCGTCGTCGTCGAACAGGTCGATCGCGGCCGAGCAGGCGAACCACAGCACGTCGTCGGCGGGGGAAGGGTCGGCGATCAGCGCGCGCAGGCCCGGCCCGGCCGCCGCGAACCCGGCGGTGTGGCGCAGGACGAGCCCGTCGAGCCGTGGATCGTCCAGCCGGACCGCCTCGGCCACCTCGCGCACCAACGCCTGGTCGCCGGTGTGCCAGGCCGCGCGCAGCGCATCCAGGTAGGTCGTGCGGGCCAGAGCGGCGTTCGTCGGCCGGAGCCGGTCGGCCGCCCGCACCAGCAGCCCGGGCGCGTCCCGGCCGGGGCCGGCGGCGACCGCCAGGTGCGCCCGCAACAGGTCGGCGTCGTCGGAGGGCACGGTGCTGCCCATCGCGAGCAGCCGCGACGCGGCCTGCGGCCGACCGGCCCGGTGTTCGGCCCGCGCGGCCTGCACGAACCGCCGCCCTCGCCGGACCGGATCCGGGGTCAGCCCGGCGGCCCGCTCCAGGAACGCGGCGGCCGCGGCCGGACCACCCCGGGAAGCCGCCTGATCGGCTCGTTGTTCCAGCTCGGCGGCCACCTCCTCGTCGGGTCCGGCGGCGGCCTGGGCCCGGTGCCAGGCCCGCCGGTCCGGGTCGGTGGCCGCGTCGGTGACCTCGGCCAGCGCGGCGTGCGCCCGCCGCCGATCCTCCGGGGCTGCGGACTGGTAGACGGCCGAGCGCAGCAGCGGATGCCGGAACCGCACCCCGGCGTCGAAGTCGGCCAGCCCGTTCGCGCCGAGCTCGGCGGCGGCCGTACCGTCCGGGTCGGCGCCCAGCCGGGCGACCGCCCGCCACACCAGCACCGGATCACCGGTCGGGTCGGCCGCCGCCACCAGCAGCACCGCCCGCGCGGCCGGGGGCAGCGCGGCGACCTGACGGCGGTAGCTCTGCTGGATGCGGCGCGGCACCGACGCCGGGCCGAGCAGCCCGAACCCGCCGGCCAGCTCGGCCGGGGTGAACCCGCGCGGCAGCTCGGCCAGGGCCAGCGGATTGCCGCGGCACTCGGCGATCAGCCGGTCCAGGACCCGGTCGTCGACCGGGCCGGGATGATCGGTGGCGGCCAGCACCCGGCGGGCCTCGTCGTCGGAGAGCCCGGCGATCGGCAGCTCCGGCACACCGGCCAGGTCCGGCAGTTCGCCGTCCACCTCCGGCCCGCGGGCCGCGAACAGCATCGCCACCGGGCCGTCGCCCAGCCGCCGGGCGACGAACCCGAGGACCTGCGCCGACGCCCGGTCGAGCCACTGCACGTCGTCGACCAGGCAGACCACCGGCCGCTCCTGGGCCAGGTCGGTGAGCAGGCCGAGCACGCCCAGACCGATCAGGAAACGGTCCGGCGGGTCGCCCGCGCCGAGCCCGAGCGCGACCTGCAGCGCCTCCCGCTGCGGGCCGGGCAGCCGAGCCAGCCGGTCCGGCTCGGGGGCGCAGATCCGGTGCAGCGCGGCGAACGCCAGCTCCCGCTCGGCCTCCACACCGGCGATGCGGATCACCCGGCAGCCGGTGGCCCGGCCGGCGGCCCAGTTCAGCAGGGTGGTCTTGCCGATGCCGCACTCGCCGCGCAGGAACAGGGCACCGCTGTCACCGGCGCGGACGGTGATGAGCAGGTCGTCGAGGGCGGCGCGTTCGGGGCCTCGGTCCAGGAGCATGCTGCCCGAGTCTAGGAGTGGTTGCCCCCGCGACCGGGGTGCGCGGCCATGCGAAAAACCGGGGGCAGCCAGGGAAAAGTCTCATAGGTCGATCGGTGAACGCGAGGCAGGCTGGTCACCGTGAGAGATGCTGTGCCGGCCCGCCTGGACGGGCTCGTCGCGACCGGGGGCGTTCTGCGGATCACGGGGGAGCCGGGGCCGGGCCGGTCGGCGGTCCTCGGGTACGCGGTCGAACGGGCCGACGGGCACCGGATCCTGCGGATGGTGGCGGTGCCGGCGGAACAAGATCTGCCGTACGCGGGACTGCATCTTCTTCTGAGAATGACCGGCGGTGACGCCTCGGCGGTGCTCGACCGGCTCGACGAGCTCGGCGGGGGCGGGCCGCTGCTGGTGGCCGTGGACGACGCCGACCGGCTCGACAGCGCGTCGCTGCGGGCCCTTGCCGGTGCGGCTCGCGGTCTCGGGCGGCGGCGGGTGGTCATGCTGTTCGCCGATCGGGGCGAGACGGCCGAGCTCGACGGGCTGCCGGAGCTGCGGCTGGTGCCGGGGGCCGGCTCGTCCGTACCGAATAAATCGGGTTTGACCGTGCGGGAGGCGCAGGTGACGTCGCTGGCGCGGGACGGGCTGAGCAACGCCGAGATCGCGGAACGCCTGGCGCTGGGGCGGCGGACCGTGGAATCGCATCTGCAGCGGGCATTCGCGAAGCTCGGCGTGCACTCGCGGGCCAAGCTGCGACTCTAGGCGGGGATGCGGCCGTCGCCGGGCAGGCCACGGCGGTGCAGTTCGGCGACGAAACGGCGGCTCAGGGCATCGGCGGGGGCGGCGATCGTGACGATGACGTCGCGCAGCACCGGCGGGTCCAGGGGACGGACCGTGCCCTCGGCCGCGCCGGCCAGGGCGGAGACCGGGACGATGGCGACACCCATGTTCGCGCCGGCCAGCTGGGCGGCCGTGCGGGGGCTGCGGGTGTGCAGGACCGTGTCGTAGGCGATGCCGTGCCGGTCGGCCAGCTCGTCGACCCAGATCGCCATGCCGTTCTCCGGGTCGTAGTGGATGAACGGTTCGGTGGCGACCGCGGCCAGCGACACCGCGGGCTCGTCGGCGAAGCGGTGGCCGGCGCCGGCGACCACCACCATCTCCTCCTGGCCGATCCGCTCGACGTGGTGGACGGTGGTGGTCGGTTCCGGGCCCACGATCAGGTCGGCCTTGCCCGCGGACAGGAACCGGTCCATGCGGTCGGCGCTGGAGAACTCGCTCAGCTCGAACGCCACCTCCGGATGGCGGGCCCGCCACTGGCGCAGAATCGGGGCGAGCAGCCAGGTCGTCATGGTCTCGGCCGAAGCGATGCGCAGCCGGCCGGCCCGGCCCTCGCCGACGCGGCGGCCGACCGTGACCGCGCGGCCGGCGTGGTGCAGGGCGTTGCGGGCCTCGGCGGCCACCGCCAAGCCGGCCACGGTCGGGCGGATGCCGCGGGGCAGGCGCTCGATGACCGGCGTGCCGATCTCGCGTTCCAGAGCCGCGATCTGGTGCGACAGGGCCGACTGGGACATGTGCAGGCGGGCGGCCGCGCTGGTGACCGAGTCCGACTCGACCAGCGCGACCAGGCATTCGAGCGCCCGCAGGGTGATCACCGGAGCATTATCCGACCTACCATCCGAGCGGGCCGTGGCGGTCGCTGAACGTGCCGGTCGGGCCGTCCGGGCCGATGGTGGCCAGGGCGACGATCGCATCCGTGCCCTCGGTGACCGTCTGCGGGCCGGAGTGGCCGTTCAGGTCGGTGGCGGTGTAGCCCGGGTCGACCGCGTTGATCCGGATCTCCGGGAGGAACTGGGCGTACATCGAGGTCATCATGTTCAGCGCGACCTTGGCCGCCGAATAGCCGAGCGACGGAACCGAATGCTCGATCCGGGACGTGTCGGCCCGGACCGTGAACGAGCCGAGACCGCTGGACACGTTGACCACGACCGGGTTGGCCGACTCCCGCAGCAGGGGGAGCAGGGCGTGAAGGGTGCGGACCGGGCCGACCGCGTTCGTGTCCAGGACGGCCAGGACCTCCGGGCCGTCGAACTTCTCCAGGTCGGCGATCAGGCCGGCGACCCCGGCATTGTTGATCAGGACATCCAGGTGGCCGAACCGGGTGCGCAGCTCGGCGGCGGCCGCGGCCACGGAAGCGTCCGAGGTCACGTCGGCCGTGACCCAGTCGACCCCCAGCGTCTCGGCGGCCTGCCGGGTGCGGTCGGCGTCACGGCCGCCGATGACCACCTGGTGGCCGAGGTCCTTGAGCCGCCGGGCCGTCTCGAAGCCGGGCCCCTTGTTACCGCCGGTGATGAACGTCGTCGTCATGGGAACGACCGTGGCACGGAAAATCGGGGCCCGGGTAGGACCATCAGTACCACTCAGGTCCGCAGCGGCCGGATTATCGTTGCCCGGGTGAGCGAACCCGGCGTCTTCTCCACCCTCCTGCGCTCGTGGCGGGATCGCCTGCCGCCGTCCGCGGCCGGCCTCCCGGCCGGGCCGCGGCGCACCCCCGGGCTGCGCCGGGAAGAGGTGGCGATGCTGGCCGGGCTCTCGGTCGACTACCTGGTCCGGCTGGAACAGGGCCGCGCCGACCGGCCGTCGGATCAGGTCGTCGGCGCGCTGGCCCGGGTGCTGCAACTGTCGGACCGGGAGCGCGATCAGCTGTACATCGCGGCCGGGCTGTCGGCGCCGCTGCCCAGGGTCGTCCCGACCGACATTCCGGGCAGCGTGCGGCGGCTCGTGGAGCGCCTGCCGGATGCGGCTGTGGGGGTCTACACGTCGTACTGGAAGCTTCTGATCGCGAATGCGACCTGGGTGGCGATCCTGGGCGAGGTCGACCCCGACCGGAATTTGATCTACGAGGAGTTCTCCGGGTCGGGGATCTGCTCGGTGCGCACGCCCGCCGAGCGGGACGATCTGCGGCGTTCGCTCGTGTCCGACCTGCGGGCCACCGCCATCCGCTACCCGGCCGACCCGACGGTGCGCGACCTGGTGGCGCGGCTGGAAACGGTCAGCGACGTGTTCGGCCGGATGTGGGCGCAGAGCGTGATGGTGGAGGAACAGCCCAAGGTCAAGACGTTCGTGCACCCGGTGGTCGGGCCGGTGACCCTTGATTGCGACGTGTTCACCGTGGTCGGGAGTGATCTGCGGGTGCTGGCCTATACGGCCGCGCCCGGAAGCGAGGATGCCGTCCGCTTCGACCGGCTCCGCGCGCTGGCCGAACGGCCCCTGCAGCATTCCGGTACCTGACGGGTTCCGCCATTGCCTCGGGCCGGACGCGAACGACCCCGGACACGAGGGCAGCCCGCGTCCGAGGTCGTTCCTGGCGGCGAATCAGGTCAGGGCAGGGCGATCGGGCGCAGAACCCGGTCGATGCCGTGGGCGATCTGACGGTTGCCCTTGTTGATGTCGAAACGGTTGATGCGCGGGTTGCGGTCGGACCGGTCGGCGTCGATGAGCGCGATCCGCCGGTGCCGGCGCGGCCCGTACACGTCGACCTTGATCTTCGCGCCGGCGGCGGTCGTCAGCTGGGCGTTGTCGGACCTGAGCGCCGCACTGCTGGTGATCGTGGCGCCCGGCACCACGTGGTAGAGCAGCACGGTCTCGACGGTGTCGATGCCGAGCCCGGCGACCGCCGTGAACGCTTTGCTCTCGCTGGGCAGCTTCCTGCTCTTGGTGATGTCCTGGACGAGCAGCTCGAACGCGCGGTCGTTGGGCAGGAAGGCGGTCAGAGCGGTCGTGCCGTCGGCGAGCACCGCGACCTTGCTGGCCGGCTTGGCCTTGAGCACCGCGGTCACCGCGGCAGTCAGGATGTCGTAGTCGTAGCCGTTGTGGTCGAAACCGCTCTTGTCGGCCATCAGCACCGCGGCCAGAGACTTCGTCTTGAGCGGCTTCTTGCCGGTGGCCTGAGCGGGCGCGGCAGCCAGGGCCGATGAGACAACCGCGGCGGTGACGACAGCGGCGGCCTGCTTGCCGATACGGGCGAACCTCATGGTCGAGCCTCTTTCCGGTCGGTTACGGGTGGTGGCGTTCGACTGCCACCACCCGTACTTCGTCCGGGCTCCGCGGGTTGGATGCACTCAGTTCGTGAGAGTTCCCCGCAGCAGGCTCTTGCCCGAATGGGTGGCGTCACCGTCGTGGGGTTCGTCGCTGACGTCGACCAGGCGATACCGGTTCAGGTCGGTGCCCGGCGGCACCTCCAGAACGGCGTCCGGCCGGCCCGACAGGTTGCCGATGGCCACCATCTTGCCGGGGCTGTCCGGATCCAGCAGCCAGACCTCATGAAAACCTGAGGTCAACGGCAGATCGCGTACGTCGATGCGCAGTGTGCCGTCGGCATAGACCTGAACGTCGCCGCCGGCACCGGCCGGCACCGTCTGCAGCGGGGTGAGCGTGGCCCGGGCGGTCACCCGCTCGGCCGGCGCCGAGCCGGTGAACCGGCTGACCGCAACCGTGCCGGCCACGGCCAGGACCGCGGCGGCCGCCGCAGCCACCACGGGCATGAGCCACCGCGGGCGGGAACGGCGTTGCGGCAGGTCGATCACGGTCGCCGATTCGTCCGGTGTCACTACGGCCGGCGTGATCGTGCCGGTGCCCACCGGGGGAGCGGTGATGTCGGCGGCGATGGCCTGCCACACGTGTTCCGGCGGCGGGGGCAGATCCTTGAGATCCTGCGAACCGACGCCGAGCTCGGCGACGTGGCGCAGAGCGTCCATCTCGCTGCGGCATTCGGCGCACCGCTCGAGGTGTTCGAGTTCGGTCAGATCCTCGAGTTCTTCAGAGAGCGCGAGAAGGACCAGCCGATCGGGATCCAAGTGTTGCACCGTCCACCTCCCAACGACGTCGCAGGCTCGCCATTCCCCGACGGATATGACTTTTGACCGTTCCCAGGGGCAGCCCGGTGGCCGCCGCTATCTGCGGATGAGTGAGATCGTCGAAGAACGCCAGCTCCAGTGTGCGCCGCTGTTCCTCGGGCAGCCGACCCAGCTCGTCGGCGACCACCAGCCGGTCGACGATCCGCTCCGGGCTCTCCTCGACGACCGGAGTCGCCTGCTGAGCCTGCACGGTCTCGGCGATCCGCTGTTCGCGCGCCCCGGCCCGGAAGCGGTCCATCACCTTGCGCCGGGCGATACCGAGCAGCCAGCTCAGCATGGTTCCGCGTTGCGGATCGAAGCCGTCCCGGCCGTTCCACGCCGCCACGAACGTCACCTGGGTGACGTCCTCGGCGTCGGCCCGATTGCCCAGCAGGCGTTGGGCCAGATACAGCACGGCCGCGCCGTGCCGGTCGTACGCCTCACGTAATGCCTTCTCGTCGCCGGCGCGTAAGCGCTCGGCGAGCTCACTGTCGAAGCTCATCGACCTCCTTCCTGATCACAGGGTTCTTCATGTATTTCGTCCCGCGCGGCCCCGCCGGTTGCAGCCGAACACTTTTTCGTTCAGCTGCATCCAACCGTCGCGATGGTGGCGAAGGACCTGACACAGCCCGTCAACGAGGACCATGTGGAGGGAACAGATGCGCATTCTGCCTTTCGGCGCCGCCGCCGCTGTCGGCGCAGCGTCGTTGCTCGCGTTCGGCGGCCTCGCCGCGTCGCCGGCCTACGCCGCGGCGACCTCGAAGGTCACGGTGGTGCACGGCATTCCCGGCCAGCCGGTCGACGTCTACGTCAACGGCAAGAAGACCATCCCGGACTTCCAGCCCGGCAAGGTCGCCGGACCGTTGAGCCTGCCGGCCGGCGAGTACGACATCGCGCTCACCAAGCCCGGCGACGCCATCGGCAAGGCTCTGCTCAAGGTCGACGACGCCAAGGTTGCCGGTGACGCCAACATCAGCCTGGTCGCGCACCTCGACGAGAACGGCAAGCCGACCCTGACCCCGTTCGTCAACGACACCAGCAAGCTCGGCCCCGGCCAGGCCCGGCTGATCGTCCGGCACACTGCGGCGGCGCCGGCCGTCGACATCCGCGCCGGCGGCAAACCGGTGTTCAAGGACGTGACCAACGGCAAGGAGGGCAAGGCCGATCTGCCCGCCGGCACGGTCTCGGCCGACGTGGTGCTGGCCGGCTCCGACACCCGGGTGCTCGGTCCGGCCGACCTCGACCTGAAGGAAGGCACCGCGACGATCGTGTACGCGGTCGGCTCGGCCGACGACAAGACCTTGGACATCGTGTCGCAGAGCATCGACGGACTGCACTCCGCGCCCGGTGGTGTGCCCAGCGGTGACGGTGGTGCCGCCGACGGCAACAGGTCACTTCCCTGGTACGGCGCCGGCGCCGTCGGCATCCTGCTCGCCCTGTTCGGCCTGACCCGGCTGGTCACCGCCCGCCGATGAGCGGCACGCCCGCGGACCGCACGCCCCGGCGATCGCCGGGGCGTGCCCTGCTGCTCATCGCACTCGGTGTGGTCCTCGCCGGTGCCGCCGGCCTCGTCGTCCACCGGTCGCAACCCCGCCCGGACTTCGGGGCCCCGGCCGTCACCGCCCTGGAGGCCCCGGCGCCGTCCGAGGCGATCGCCCGGGTACCCGTCATCGACGGCACCGTGCCCGCCGTCACCGCCGTCGACCGGCCGTCCCGGTTGCGCATCCCCGGCCTCGGCGTGGACGCGGCGGTCGACGTCGTCGGCATCGAAGCCTCGACCGGCGAGGTCGCCGTCCCTCCCGGCATCGACCGGGTGGGCTGGTACCGGTTCGGGCCGGGGTTCTCCGCCACCGCCGGGTCGATCGTTGTCGCCGGGCATGTCGACGGCGCCGCAGGGAAAGGGGCGTTCTTCCGGCTGGGTTCCCTCGACCGGGGCGAAAGGATCACTCTGACCGGTGGCGACGGCGCCGAACGACAATTCGAGGTGGTCGCCCGTGAGCGTTATCGCAAGACGGCAATCCCGTTGGCGAAGTACTTCGCCCGCGACGGCGCCGTGCGGCTCACCCTCATCACCTGCGGCGGCCCTTTTGACGCCAGAACCCGGCACTACCGGGACAACGTCGTGGTGACGGCTTCACCCGCACCCGAGAAGTGAAGAACCCTCCTTAATATCGTCGGGTGCGGCGCGACCGGGCGCCCGGCAGATCGGTTCAACCTGCGTTCAACACACGCCACCCTAATTACCGAATGACTCGACCTCGGTGGCGACACCAGCGACCGGGGTGCGACCGGTGAGCACGGGCAGGCCGCGCCGGTCGTCGTTGAGGGCGTACTCGAAGAACGACGTCAGATACGTGGCGGCCAGGTTCTGCTGCTGTGCGGCGGTGGGCCGCCCCTCGGTCTGCGGGCACGTGGTGTCGTCCCCGCCGGTCGGCCCGGGCCCCTTGGTCCATGCGGTGTTGAAGTAGTTGTGGTTGGCCAGAGGAGTCCTGACCAGGAAACCGCCGACGCCGTGGTGACTTTCCGCGTCGCGGTAGAAACCCTCCTGGTCCCTGGCGGTCCAACAGCCCACCGACAGAACCGCTACCTGCGCCTTGGTGACCGTCGTGTCGATGAGCTTGAAGTAGGGCGAGGCCACCGCGGCGACGCCTCTGATCCGCACACCGGGCGGCAGCTCCGCTTGCTGGGTGTCGGCGGCCTGGTAGAAGACACCCTGACCGGCGACCGAGTGGCCCATCGTCCCGACCCGGCTCAGGTCCAGATGGCCGCGGAAGTCGACGTCGGCCCGGCGGCCGGTGGCCGGGTCGGTGAACCGGCCCGACAGCGGCCCCCGGCCCGTGGTGGTGAGCTGCTGCAGCATCGTCAGGTGCCGGTTGATTAGATGGGCGCGCTCGGGAGCGGTGCCCGTGTAATGGTTGAGGCCGTTCGCGGCCGGGGCGACGACCACGAAGCCGGCCCGGGCCAGGGCACGGGCGAGATAGTCGTAACCGCGGTTGCTCGGATACGGCTTGATGCCGGGCGGGCACGGCCACGTCCAGTCATCCTCGTCTGTCGAGTAGCAGGCGAGCTGCTGGCCGTGCAGCAGGACGACGACGGGCAACTTGCCCGTCAGCTTCTTCGGGTAGTGCACGACGGCCCGCAACTCCGAGACACCGCCCCAGCCCGGATCCGTGAACGCCTTGTCACCCAGGTTGTACTCGACGACACCCACCGCGTTGCCGTCCGTGAGCTCGGTGCTTGCGTCGGCGGTGGTGCCGCGGGTCGTCATCACGACGGCCGCGGCCAAGGCGGCTACCGCCACCACTGCCGTACTCAAGATGGTGCGCTTTCTCATGACATCTCCCCGATCACGCCGTTCACATGGTCGGGACCGGACAGTATTGGTAGAAGATTTGAACAATGTCAGGTTTGGCGAGCCGCGTTCAGGGCGCCTTTACGTGGTGTGCGGTGCGGTGGCGTTCAGGACGCCGCGCGCCAGGCTGCCGCGTTGTCGCGGTGCAGGCGGGCCGTCCACAGCAGGGCCGGCGCCAGGATCAGGCTGACGAAGCCGGCGACGGCGCTGACCGCGAACCGGGCATCGGTCGGTGCGTTCTCGTCCACCGTCTGGTTCGCCCTGCTGAAGAAATAGAATGCCGAGACGACGAAGACGGCCGAAGCGGCAAGCCCGCACACCAGACACGCCGCTGCGGGGTGGCGCAAGGTGCGGCGGAGCGCCCGAACAGGCGGCACATGGTGGTACCGGCCCGGGCGGGTCAGTGATGGAAGCCGTGCCCGCCGTGTGTGGCCGGTCCGGGCTGCGCCTGCAGTTCGGGCAGCAGCCGGCGGAGGTCGTCGAGGAGCAGGTCGGCGAGGTCCTGGGTGAATCCGTTGCGGACCACGATCCGCAGCACACTGAGGTCGGTACGGTCGGCGGGGAA
The DNA here is from genome assembly GCF_051380535.1 of Actinoplanes sp. HUAS TT8. Lineage (NCBI taxonomy): Bacteria > Bacillati > Actinomycetota > Actinomycetes > Micromonosporales > Micromonosporaceae > Actinoplanes > Actinoplanes sp. HUAS TT8. The sequence goes on from NZ_CP195646.1 coordinate 2,928,495, forward strand.
GGTGTAGGCCGGTACCAGCCATCCGCGTTCGCGCAGGCGGCGTGACACGTCGAACACGTCGAACGCGGTGACGTCGTCGGCCGTGGTGAACGCGAACGCGGGGACCTGGTCGCCGCGGCTGATGAGCCGGAACGAACCGGTTTTCTCGATCGCCTCGGCGAGGCTCATGGCGATGTCGCGGGAGGCCTGCTGGACGGCGCGGAAGCCGGAGCGACCGAGCCGGAAGAACGTGTAGTACTGGGCGACGACCTCGGCTCCGGGGCGGGAGAAGTTGAGGGCGAACGTGGGCATCGTGCCGCCCAGATAGCTGACGTGGAAGACGAGGTCCTCGGGCAGGCAGGCCTGCGAGCGCCACAGGATCCAGCCGACCCCGGGGTAGACCAGGCCGTACTTGTGGCCGGAAGTGTTGATCGAGGCGACGCGGTCCAGCCGGAAGTCCCAGGCGAGCTCAGGGTCGAGGAACGGGGCGATCATCGCCCCGGAGGCGCCGTCGACGTCGCGGGTGCCGCGGCCCGGAGAGCGCTGCGGGGCGCGGATCGCAGGAGGCCGTTGACTGAGCTGACATTTCGACCTTAGGTGCGGTGCGTCTGCCGGGGCCGGGGCACATCGGCTTCGGGGTCGGCGACTTTCGGGCCGGAGGTTGCCAGATGCGCTGTGCCGGCGAGGGCGAGCACCGTCGTGGCGGCCACGACCACGATGACCGCGAACGCCGCCGCGGGCAGCCAGCCCGGACGGACGGTGTCGCCGAGAAGGGGGACCGCGACGACCGCGGGCACCACGACTTCGACCGCCCACAGCTGAGCGGTGGCCGGCCCGACCGGGCCGCGTTGCAGCGCGGCCGTGTACGACACGGTTCCGGCCACCCCCGTGACGACGACGACCCAGGGCAGCGGGTGCAGCACGGTGTGCCACACCGGCGTGTCGATGCGAACGGCGCGGCCGGCGAGCGCCGTCGCGGAGAAGCTGAGCCCGCCCACCAGCGCGAGGACCGACGGCCCGCGGTCGCTGCGGCCGTGGGCGGCGACCAGCGCGATGCCGACGGCCAGGACAGCGACCGTTCCGAAGACCGTCAGGCTGATCGTGGTGAGGCGATCGACGAGCGGTGCGCCCTGTTCACGACCGGCGTACGCGATGACGGCCAGCGCCGGGATCACGGCGCCGATCGCGACGAGGTCGCGAGCACGGAGCCTGGCATGCTGCCAGATCCGGGCGAGAACCACCGTGAACGCCAGCGAACCGGCCAGCACCGCCTGCACCACGTACACCGGAAGGTGTCGCAGCGCGACCAGCGAGAGCAGCCAGGCCGCCGCGTCCAGGGCCAGTCCGGCGAGCAATCGCACGATCCGTGCCGTCGTCGCGGCGTGGACCCGGCGGCTGACGGCCGCGCTCTGCAGCAGCGATCCGAGGGCATATCCCAGCGCGGCGAGGACGGCGATCAGCAGACTCATCGAAATCCTTCCGTGGAAACCCCGGCTTGAGCCGTGGGAGAAACGGAACGCCTGCGGAGGCTGTGCGGAGTCCGGTCACGGGGATCACCCCCTCCGGTGACAAACCTACGGCCGTGTCGATGAGGTGACGATGAGAACCGGCGGACACCTCGTCGCGCCGTGCCGCCCGGCACTCGATCGATCAGCGCCGACAGGCGACTTGACGATTCCCCGGATCAATTACCAGGTCGGACTGCTCGTCGACCCTGGCTGCTGTGCCGGTGGGGATGCAATTACGATCTTGCCGCCCGGCACTGCGATCAGCGGGACGCATCCGGCTTTCGGGGAGGCCTCGCATGTTCCGTTCGATCCGTCGCGTCCTGCCGGTGCTGCTGCTGGCGACGGTCGCCCTGGCCGGCTGCAAAGCGGCGGCCCACCAGGCGACCACGGCTCTGGCGAGTGCCGCGCCGGCACCGTCCGCCTCGGTCGCGCCGTCCGCTACGACACCACCGCCGGCCCCGGTCAAGCCACGGGTCAGCAAAGCGGGGCTCACCTACTTCTTCGCGGTCGCGTTCGGTGCGGACAGCGGCGACAAGTACAACGTCGTCACCAAGTGGTTCAGCCCGCAGGTCACGGTCCGCGTGCACGGCGGGAACGCGGCGAGCCGGAGCTGCCTGGACAAGGTGATCTCCGACTTCAACGGGCTGACCGCCACGACCGACCTGAAACTCACCACCGCGCCCGCTGACATCGAACTGCACTTCGTGCCGAAGTCGAAGTTCAAATCGATCGACCCGCGTGCGGGCGGCGGTGACGCCTCCGTCAGCATCGACTGGTCGGATCTGCACTTCATCACCGACGCGATCGTCCTGGTCCGGTCGAACGGGATCACCGAGCACTCGCGGTGCGTCCTGATCCGCGAGGAACTGACACGGGGGATGGGGTTCCTGAAATCCTCCAAGACGTACCGGGACAGCGTCTTCTACTACGACTACGACGCGGCCGCTACGAAGTACTCGGCGATCGACAAAGAGCTGATCCGGCTGATGTACAGCGGCGTGCTGCAGGTCGGCGACGACCGGAAAGCGGTCACGGGCGCGGTGACGGTCAAGTAGGAGGTGCGTGCACCCTGCCACGGGGTGCGGCGTTGCCTGTTTCGATGGTCGGCTTGAACGGATCGAGTCAGGACGGCCTGCGGGCTGGCTTGTTTTGCGTGTTCGTCACTGTTGAGACGCTCGTGGACCTGCGATTCGCGCCCGCCCCGTCGTGGGACGGGCGCGAGGGCAGGGTTCAGGGTTTGTCGAACTCGCCGTCGCGGGTGCCGGCGAGGAAGGCGGACCATTCGGCGTCGGTGTAGACGATCACCTCGGCGCCGGGGCGCTGGCTGTGGCGAACGGCGACATAGCCCGGTGCATTCGGCAGTTCCAGGGCGACTTCGACGCAATTTCCGCTGCCGCCGGATCGAGTCGACTTACGCCAGTGCGCGCCGGTCAGGTCAAGACTCACGATCGTTCAGCTCCTTCAACTTATAGATATCAACTCTGCTGGGGCCGCCGTGTCCGGTGCGGTGGCCTCAATCGCTGCCCACATCTGCGGCTTCTGCGCGACGCAACCGGAGTCGAGCCGCCGGCGGTGACCTGACCGCCCCGAAGGCTTGCACCAGCCTTATTGGCCGACCGATCCGATGGCAAGCAGCCAGGCATCTCGGTCGAGCGTGCCGCAACTGCGAGATCGGGCTGCTGTGATCGGGATCGGTCAGTGTTCGGGGCGGAATCGCGCTGGCCGACGATAGCCGTCCAACTGGGGAGCAGGCGCAGCGAGTCGGCAGCAGAACGGCAGGCAGTTACCGCTCGTCGCGCCCGCTCCCAGATTGCGGACGGGCGCGAGGTCGGCGTTCAGGGCTTGTTGAACTCGCCGTCGCGGGTGCCGGCGAGGAAGGCGGACCACTCGGCGTCGGTGTAGACGATCACCTCGGCGCTGGGGCGCTGGCTGTGGCGAACGGCGACGTAGCCCGGAGAGCTGGGCAGGTCGAGGGCGACCTCGACGCATTCGCCGCTGCCACCGGACCGGGTCGACTTGCGCCAGGCGGCGCCGGCGAGGTCAACCTCAAAGCTCACGATCGTTCAGCTCCTTAAGCGTCTGGGACATCAACTACGACGACAACGTGGCCGTGACGACCTGTTCGGCGACCGGCGAAGAGTTGATCCGCCCGATGCACATGGGCGCGCTGCAGGTCGGTGAGGCTTGTAGATCCGCGGCTCGCGCCCGTCTCCGATCGTGGGACGGGCGCGAGAGCGGTGGTTAGGACTTGTCGAACTCGCCGTCGCGGGCGCCGGCGAGGAAGGCGGACCACTCGGCGTCGGTGTAGACGATCACCTCGGCGCCGGGGCGCCGGCTGTGGCGAACGGCGACATGGCCGGGAGCCTCCGGGAGATCCAAGGCGACCTCAACGCACTGGCCGCTCCCGCCGGACCGGGCCGATTTGCGCCACACCGCGCCGGAAAGGTTAGGACTCATGATCGTTTAGCTCCTTCAACCTCTGGGACATCAACTCTACTGATCCGGCCTGATCCAGCGCAGCGGCATCGAGCGCGGCCCAGACCTGCTCGTAAGATGCGATCTCCTGCGGCTTGTCCAGGTAGATCGCTCCGGTGTGGCTTTCGCTGTAGACGAGACTTGGCGGTGTCGTCCCGTTCTCTGACGGAAAGTTCAAGAGCGTGAAAGGGCCGGCGACCGAGGCGCGGTGCAGCCCCGCCGACAACGGCAGTACCCGGACGGTCACGTGGCCCAGCTCGGTGGCCTTCAGAAGGTGCCACAGCTGGGCCCGCATCACGCTGTCGGGCATCTCGACGAGCAGCACGGTTTCGGTGAGGATCACCTCCAGCCGTGGCGGCTGCGGGAACGAGCGAGTCAGCTGTCGCTGACGGGATCGTCGGACCTCGGTGCGGGCAGCAACGTCCTCGGCTGTGAGGTCGGGCTCGACACCCAGAATCGCGGCGGCCATGTATCCGGATTCCTGTAGGAGTCCGGAAACCAGCAGGGGATCGAAGGAGCGAATGCGGTCGGCGGTCTGTTCCAGAGCCACGTACAGCTCGAACCAGGCCGGGACGACGTCGCCGTAGGAATGCCACCAGCCTTTCGACTTTGTCTCCGTGGCGAGTTGTTCCAGAACGGCCCGGGTCGTCGGCGGCAGGCGGTAGGCCATGCACAAGACTGTCACCTTGGCTTTGGGGGTGGAGACGGTGCCCTGCTCGATGCGACGGAGGCTTTGGACGGATTGGCCGATCGCGTCGGCCGCCACGACCATGGTGACGCCGGCGCCTTCTCGAGCTTTCCGCAGAGCCAGCCCAAGCGTCCGCCGGGGGATGGTGGAGCCTGCACTATCGGAAGCCAACACGTTTCTCCCTTTCTATGTGAAATCAGTCGGGATTACAGGTTGGAAGGGTCCGCTCGGCCCTCTGATACGTCAAGGCTGCAAGTTGCATATTTGGTTTGATTGATGGGAAAAACGCAGTTCAAGGCGTTGCTGAGTGTTGTCTGTCAAGGTGAGCATCGAGACCCGCAAGAGTCAATCGACTTCGGGAGGATCGCGATGCTTGCCATCATCGCCGTGGCGGGAGTCATGATCGGATTGATCAGCGGGCTCTCTGTCGGACGAAATCGGGGTCGCTGGTGCCCCGGCTGCGGTCGGACGCTTGACTGTGCGGTCTGCCACACCGTGCGGTCCGGGGGCCCGGCAGCCGGCCGGGCCCCTGGACAGGTCAGGCGTTGAGGCCGCGCCGTACTGCAGCGACCAGGGTGTTCTTCGCATGCTGGGAGACGGCCACGTCGGGGACGACGTTGTGGGAGCCGTGGAAGGTTCCTGGCCACAGGTGGATCTCGGTGGGTACGCCGGCTTCGAACGGCCGGCGGGCGTAGTCGAGGCCTTCGTCGCGCAGGACGTCGAGTTCGTTGACGGCCAGGTAGGTCGACGGCAGTCCGGTCACGTCGGCGCGGGCCGGCGCCGCATACGGCGACGGGTCACCGGCTTGCTCGCCGAGGTAGAACTGCCGGGGCCGGGAACGGATATTCAGGTGCGAGCCGGTAGTCGACCGAGACGACGGTGCGGGTCATAGCAGTCACCTCCCGGCCTGGTTGCCCTGAGCGAGGCGGGAGATGTGGTCCCACTCCTGCAGGCCGGCCAGGCGGGCGGCGTATTCGGTGCGGACGGCGTCGAGGCCGTTGGTGCCGAACAGGACGCGCAGGGGTGGGTTCGGGGCGTCGGCCAGGGCGAGGATTGCTCGCGCGGTGGCGGCCGGGTCGCCCGGGACGAAGCCGGAGGCGGTGGCGCCGGTGTACAGGGCTTCGCGGGCGTGTCCGTACGCCGAAATCGGTGTTGATTGTGGTGAGGTGGCGGCCAAGCCGGTGGGGAACATGATGGGCTCGATCAGAGTGACGTGGATGCCGTGGGCGGCTACCTCGGCGGCCAGGGATTGACTCATGGCTTCCAGGGCCCACTTGGAGGCCTGGTAGATGCCGAGGGCCGGGTAGGCGAGCAGGCCGCCGATCGAGGAGACCTGCAGGATGCGGCCGGAGCGGCGTTCGCGCATGCCCGGTAGTACGGCGCGGGTGGTCCAGAGGGCGCCGAAGTAGTTGACGTCCATCTGTGCGCGGGCCTGGTCGGCGCTGACCTCCTCGACGGCGCCGTGCAGCATGTGCCCGGCGTTGTTGACCAGGATGTCGATGCTGCCGAAGTGCTGCTCGGCGGTACGGACCGCTTCGTTGACGGCGGCTTCGTCGGTGACGTCGAGATCGAGCGGCAGCAGACGGTCGCCGTGGCGGTCGGCGAGCGGTTTGAGCGTGGCGGCGTCGCGGGCGGTGGCGACGACCTGGTCGCCGTACTCGAGAATCGCTTCGGTCCAGAGCGCGCCGAGGCCTCGGGAAGCGCCGGTGATGAACCAGGTACGGGAAGAAGTCATGTGACCGAGCGTCGATCGTCGCGCGGTCGGTAGGCAGAGTGAGGTTCTCTCTGCCTACCGACCGGCCGGGAACGCAGACTTCTGTTCGTGGACAGCAAGCAACTCGCCCAGTTCCTGCGGATCCGGCGTGAAGCGCTCAGCCCGGCCGATGTCGGTCTGGCCGTGGCCGGGCGGCGGCGTACGCCGGGGCTGCGCCGCGAAGAGGTGGCCGGGCTGGCCGGCGTCTCGACCGACTACTACACGCGGCTGGAGCAGGAACGGGCCACGGCGACGCCGTCGGAGTCGGTGCTGCGGGCGCTGACCCGGGCGCTGCGGCTGAGCCTGGACGAACGCGATCACCTGTACCGGTTGTGCGGGCTCAACGTGCCGGGCCGGCGGCGTGGTGATCGGCACGTCGCCCCGACGCTGCTGGCCGTGCTCGACCGGCTGCACGACGTGCCCGCGCAGGTGATGACTGATCTTGGGGAGAGCCTGGCGCAGAACCATCTTGCCCGTGGCGTGTTCGGGAACCTCATCGGTCGAGGGAGCGTCATCCATCGCTGGTTCACCGAATCCGGCACGCGCACCGGGTATTCGGTCGAGGACCATGCCGAGGAGTCCCGGGCCCTGGTCGCCGACCTTCGGGCCGCTGTCGGCCGCCGCGACGACGAACCCGCTCGTGGCCTGGTCGAGCGGCTGCGCCGCGACAGCCCCGAGTTCGCGGCGCTGTGGGAGTTGCACGATGTCGCCGTCATGCGGGGCCGCCGCAAACGGATCCTGCACCCCGAGGTCGGGCTGCTCGAACTGGACTGCCAGTCACTTGTCGACGAGGACCGCACCCAGATCCTCGCCCTGTTCTCCCCGGTCCCCGGCACCGCGACCGCGGACCGGCTCACCCTGCTCGCCCTGCACACCCCGAAAGCAGCCTCGTGACCTCCATCAGCCCGGTACGGAGTATCGGTTGGTGCGGACGGTGACCTGGCTGAACCGGTCGACCCGAGGGGTGAGCCAGGTGCCGGTCTCGAACGCCTCGTCCGGCAGCAGCGCCAACTGCGGCTGCTCGACGGCGAAGTACTCGCCGACGGTGTGCGGGCGGGTGCCGATCCGCCTCGTGCCGTCAGCGGCATCCCAGTTGTCGACCATGGCGTTGAGCTGCTCGAACGAGTCGACTTGTGGGACCGGGACGAGGTGGTTGCGGCGGAACCAGCCGATCTGACCTTCGACGCCGCCCTTCTCGTGAGCGCCCTGGATGCCTGGCTGGCAGTCGAAGGCATCGATGCCGTAACGCGAACGGAACGCAGTCCACCTGGCGGTCTCCACCCGCTGCCGGGAGTACCCCAGGACCTGGGCGACGGCAGATCGCAGATTGTCGTAGCGCACCTGGCCGGTCGGCACCCCTCTTGTATGCGGGTCTCGATGTCAAGACCCGCGTCCCGATGATCGGCTTGAAGAAGCGTCGTCTGGAGCACCAGCAGGGATACTGGCGTCGTGAAGACATCCCGTGCGGATGCCGGCTCGACCGGGCCATCCTTGATCTGGGTCGAGTCGATGGGCGGCCCACTGATAGTGGTGCCGGTCGCTGCGTTGCCCCGGTGGCATGGTTGCACCGAGTCAGGAAACGCCGCCGGCAGCGGAGACGTCGTGGACGACTACGACCGCGCCTGCGAAGTCGACGGTCTGGCAGGTGTGATCGCTTTCGGTGAAGACGGAGACCAGGGACTCGTTCTGGCAGACGAGCCCGCCCTCAGCTGCTATCTGCCCGAACATCAAGCGTTCGTCCGCTGGCTGGGTGCCGACAGCGAAGTCGACCTGATCGCGGCGGCTCAGGCGGTGCTTGCCGACCCAGCAACGGTGTGGGAGGAGTGCGGAGTCTGGACGACGGGCGGACCGGCGGTGCTCATAGACTCGGTGACTGCCGGCGCCGAGCTCACATCCGAGTATCCGAACGGCGGTGGCTTGCCGGATCAGTCGCCTGTCTCTATCCCGCCCGGTAGCTGGACGATCCGGGCTGTCCATGCCTCTCCGACCGAAGACACCTCCGTCGGCGTGATCCAGCTATCGCCTCGGTCACCGAGCTGACCGCGATGCGTCTTGCGCAAAGATCAGCATGCTTCCCCATCGAATCGGCTGAGTAGCCCATCGAAGATTTGCTCGCGGGCGACTTGTCCCTTGGCTGCGGCGTCGTCTCGTTGTCGTTCGAGGGTGGGCCGGAACTCGATGGTTGTGACGAAGAAGGTGCAGGACTCGCAGATCGACTCGAAGTGGCAGTCCATCTCGACGGGCCGGGCGCAGTAGCCGTTGCCGAGCATCCGGCGGTGCATCTCGCGGCGGAGTTTGCCCATCTCGGAGCCCTCGGCCTCGGCGGGTAGCCGTCGCGTGGCGTCGTAGCTTTATCCGGAGCAGATCGAGGCGGTGCAGGCGCTCACCGGAGCCGTGTCCGTGGCACCGCAGTCGTGGGGCGCAAGCGCTTTCGGGACGGCCGCGTTCCTCCGGGCGTGGGCGGCAGCACCGGGGTTCCGGCTGGTCAAGTAAAGATCAGCCAGCTACCCGCCAGACACGCCGACGCGAGCGGTGCGGAGTTGCCCGTGTGGCTCTTGCCGGTGCCGAGTCTCCGATCAGGCAGAACGGTAAGCCCTTTCTCATCCAGTCGCAGCCGCCGAGGGCGTGAACGACGGCGGGGTCGACGCTGGGGTTCGCGGCGAAGTCGAACGCTCAGGGCCTTGTCTCGGGGGAACGCGACGGCCTTGATGCGGTGTTCGGAGCGGCGCCGGTTCCGGTCATCGCACTCAGCCATGAGTAGGTCGGCAAGGAATCCGCGATAGGTCATCTGGTCACGGGCGGCGGCTTCGGCGAGGTCGGTGGACTGAGTGCGGTTCGTGCGCAGGGACGGGGTGAGTTCAATCTTCGCCGGCTGGTGCTCGACGATAGGCGCGTGGAGATCCTCGACCTGCTGCGGCCGGAGGTAACCAAGCCGCACGTTGATCCCGCCGCGCGGGCTTCCTGGCTCGTCGCCGTGCACGAGGCGATGAGGAGCGTCGGCGGTGCCGTCGTCGCCGCTGCCGAGGGGCCGGCAGCGGGCCGCAACCACTACCGGCTGGGCGTGGAAACCCGTGATGGTGTCACAGGGGTCATCCTGCTCAACGCGGCCGCGCTGTTGGTCGCTGCGGCCGAAGCGGCCGACCCTCAAGAGGTCGCCATGGCGTTCGTCGCAGTGCCTGGGAGCAAGGTTTTCTCCGACCGAGGCTTTCAGGTGGCCGGCCCAGCGCAGCTCAATGAACCACTCAGCGAACGCCATCTGCACGCGCTCACTGCGGATGAGCGGCGTGACGTGGCCTACCATCGTCCGCCGCGACTCGGAGATCTGTTGTTCAACTGGTTCGACTGACGCGTGATGTCATGTGGCAGAGCACGACGGAGTGGGCGCCGGCGATAGTGCCGATCGTGAACTTCCCTCTGGACGGGCTGAGACCAGCCGCGACGGCTCGGGCGGCAGATCCGTCCGGTCGCGGCGGCGGCTATGTTCGCCGACCGGCCCTCGTCCGGGACGCCATCCCGAGCATGAGCAGCGCTAATAGGGTGACGGCGGCGCAGACCAGGAACACCGCGCCGTAGCCGAGCCGGGTTGCCGAGCCGACCGCGATGATCGGCCCGGAGACGATCGCGCCGACGCGGCGGGTGTTCACGTACAGGCCGGAAGCGAGCCCCGGGCGCGGAATGATCTCCTGGAACAGGGGCAGTCCGACACCGGCGACCGCGGCGAAGAACCACGCGTTGAGCACCTGCAGACCGATCAAAACCATGGGACCTTTCGCGTACGGCATGGCCAGGTAGTACGCGATGCCGGCCAGGCAACCGACCGCGATCAGGCCGGTCGCCGAGAAGCGGCGGCTCAACCGTCCGATGGCCAGCAGGGCCGGGATCTCACACGCCGCGGCCACGCCCAGCGCGATCCCGGCCCAGGCGACGTCGAGGTGCATCCGATCGGCGACGAACAACGCCATGATCGACACGACGGCGCTGTTGGTGGCCTGCAGCGCGACGAAGACGACCAGAATCGTGGCGATGTGGCCCCGGCGAACCGGCCCGCGGTCCTCGGCGTCGACGGGAACCGGGGGTGACGCCGCGTGGGTGCGGAGCAACCCGGCGGTCGCGGTGATGGTGAGGACGGCGACGGCGGCCAGCAGGACCAGGACCGCCTTCGGCTCCGACCCGGTCAGGACGAACGCGGCCAGCGGCGGCCCGGCGACCCAGGCGAACGAGACGACCGCCCGGGTGCGAACCACCTCCGGCGCGGCGGCGCCACTGTGCTTGAGATGGGCGAACAGCAGCGAGTTGCCGACGCCGGCCGGGCCGCCCAGCACGACCAGGGCACACACCGCGACCGGCAGCGATGTGGTCACGGCCAGCAGCCCGGCCAGCGCGAGCGTCAGCACGGCGCAGGCCAGCATCGGCCGTACATAATCGTGTTTTTTATCCGCGTAAGCGGGCAGGATCAGGGAAGCGACGAAACCGCTGGCGTTGTAGACCGCGAGCGCGCCACCGACCTGGGCCGCGGATGCGCCGAAGACGCCGGCGAGCAGGACCGCCAGGACCGGGTTGAGCAGGGCGAACTGCAGGCCCCAGAGCAGTGCGGCGGACGGGATGAGCAGCCGCCGGCTGTCGTACGCGGGGATGGGGTTGACCTTCGGCCGATGGGAGCTGAAGTACGCCCGTACCCCGTCCCGATTGTCCATAAGGCCAGGTTAAGCAGCTGATTCGGCGTGAGGGGGTCCCTGCTGGTACCCCTTTGGGCGGTGTCTCCCTGACCGCCGCGGCGGGGTGTTTGCTGGTAGGCACGTCAAGCTTCACGCCGCCTCGCAGCCCCGGGAGTTGATCGGCAGCGACGAGTTGCCTGGATCCGATGGGCCGGCTCCGTCCGTACCGAATCGGGGTGAAGGTTTTGAAAGGAATGTCGTGATGGCTGAACCGATGATGACCACCTGGACCGGCGAGGAACTGACCGCCATCGGCGGCGCCGAGGAGCTGGGGCTGGCGACTCCGCGTGGTGACGGGACGATGCGGCCGTACGTGACGATGTGGGTGGCCCGCGCCGGTGACGAGCTGTACGTGCGCTCGGCTCGTGGCCCGGCCAACGGCTGGTATGTGCGCGCGCTGCGCGCCGGGGCGGGCCGGATCCGAGCCGGCGGCCTGGAACGCGAGGTCACTTTCGCGCCGGCTGAGTCGGACGTGCACCCGGGCATCGACGCCGCCTACCACAGCAAATACGACCGTTACGGGCCCGCCATCGTGGGTTCCGTCGTGGGGGAGCAGGCCCACGAGGTCACCATCCGCCTGCTGCCCCGTTCCTGAGAGGACCTTTTCCATGACCACCGTCCCGAACCTGACGCTCAACAACCGCGTCGAGATCCCCGCCATCGGCCTCGGCGTCTTCCAGACCCCGCCGGACGAGACCCGCGCCGCCGTGCAGGCCGCCCTGTCGACCGGCTACCGGCACATCGACACGGCCGCCGCCTACGGCAACGAGCGCGAGGTCGGCGAGGCCATCGCCGCATCCGGCCTCGACCGCTCCGCGGTCTTCGTCGAAACCAAAATCTGGATCAGCGATTACGGGTACGACGAGACGCTGCACGGCTTCGACAAGAGCGCGGTCAAGCTCGGCGTCGAGCAGATCGACCTGCTGATCCTGCACCAGGCGCTGCCGTCGGACTTCGACAAGACCCTGGGCGCCTACCGCGCGCTGGAGAAGCTCTACGCCGACGGGAAGGTCCGGGCGATCGGCGTCAGCAACTTCATGGTCGACCACCTGACCGCCCTGCTCGACCAGGCAACGGTCGTGCCGGCGGTCAACCAGATCGAGGTGCACCCGTACTTCGCCCAGCGTGAGGTGCAGGAACTCGGCGCCGAGCAGGGCATCGTCACCCAGGCCTGGTCACCGATCGGCGGCATCACCTTCTACCGCGACAGCGAGCACACCAGCACGCTGCAGGACCCGACGATCGGGGAGATCGCCAAGGCGTACGGCAAGAGCCCGGCCCAGGTGATGCTGCGCTGGCACCTGCAGCAGGGCCGCCAGGTCATCCCGAAGTCGACCAAGCCGGAGCGCATCGCCGAGAACTTCGACGTGTTCGACTTCGAGCTCACCGCCGAGCAGCTGGCCGCGATCGACGCCCTGGATACCGGCAAGCGCGGCGGCCCGGAACCGGAAGCCATCACTCTGGAGACGTTCGGCCGGCCGATCCCCGAAGCCTGAATCTTACGAAGGAGCACCATGCACAACGCGAAGCTCGGAGACCTCGAAGTCGCTCGGATCGGCCTGGGTGCGATGGGCATGTCGCACGGCTACACCGGCGCCGGCAGTGACGACGCCGAGTCGATCCGCACCATCCACCGTGCCATCGACCTCGGGGTCACCCTCATCGACACCGCCGAGATCTACGGCCCCTACACCAACGAAGAGCTCGTCGGCCAGGCGTTGAAGGGCCGCCGCGACCAGGTGGTTCTGGCCACCAAGTTCGGCCTCGTCTCGCACGGCGGGGCCGGAACGTGGAACCTCGACAGCAGCCCGGACAACATCCGCACCGCCGTCGAGGGATCGCTCACGAGGCTCGGCACCGACCACATCGACCTGTACTACCAGCACCGGGTCGATCCGAAGACGCCGATCGAGGACACCATGGGCGCCCTCGCCGACCTCGTCGAACAGGGCAAGATTCGGTACGTCGGACTGTCCGAGGCCTGGGTCGACACCATCCGCCGCGCGCACGCCGTGCACCCGGTCACCGCGTTGCAGTCGGAGTACTCGCTGTGGACACGGGACCAGGAAGCAGTACTGCCAGTGCTGCGTGAGCTGGGCATCGGCCTGGTGGCGTACTCGCCGCTGGGGAAGGGTTTCCTCACCGGCGCCCTGCGCACCCCCGCCGACGTGGAGAAGCTCGACGACAGCGACTTCCGCAAGACCAGCCCGCGTTTCATCGGCGAGAACTTCCGGCGCAACCTGCGCCTGGCCGACCAGGTGCAGGAGATCGCGGACCAGGTGGGCGCCACCCCGGCCCAGGTGGCGCTGGCCTGGCTGCTGACCCGGGGCGACGACATCGTCCCCATTCCCGGCACGAGGCGGGTCAGCCGGGTCGAGGAGAACGTCGCCGCGGACGCGATCACGCTCACGACCGAGCAGATCGCCGCCCTCGACGCGCTGCCGGTGGCCGAGGGCGGCCATCACACCGACGAGCAGATGCAGATGATCGAACGCTGAACCGCACGGGCCGGGCGGCTGCGCACAAGGTTGGCGGGTTTCCGGTATACGAAGAGCAATCACCGGTGGTGGTACGGGTGATGTCGCGCCGATAGTGGCGGCATGGCTGAAGTGGAGAAACGTACGGCGGTCGTCGTTGTCGGAGCAGGGGTCGCCGGTCTCACGGTCGGCAATCTTCTTCGGCGTAACGGTGTCGACTGCATCATTCTTGAACGCCGTTCGCGTGAACATGTCGAGGCGCGGCAGCGGGCGGGGACGCTCGACACCCGCGGGGTGCGGTTGTTCCGGGAGTGGGGGCTGGCGGAAGTGCTGGACGCCGGCCCCACTACGGAAGTGGAGGGCAGCTTCTTCATCGACGGCCACGCGATGCCGATCGAAGTCGACGAGGACGACAACGAGAGCATCTTCATCCCGCAGCAGTTTCTGGTCCGCCGGCTCGCCGACATCTTCCTGCGCGAGGGCGGGGAGATCCGCTACCAGGCCGACGTCGAGCCGAGCGGCATCGCCGGTGCGAGCCCGGCGGTGCGATACCGGGACAGCACCGGTGCGACGGTGGTCCTTCACTGTGACTACGTCGCCGGCTGCGACGGTGATCGCGGCGCCACCCGCGGGAGCATCCCGGCCGGTGTGCTCACCCGGTATGCGTACGAGTTCAAGTACTCGTGGCTGAGCGTTCTGGCCGCGGTGCCGGGAAAAACCTCCGGCATGGCCATCCACACCCGTGGCCTGGCCGGTCTGATTCCCCGAGGTGCCGAGAACAGCCGTATCTACCTGCAGTGCCCGGTCGGGGACACGGTCGCGCAGTGGCCCGACAAACGGGTCTGGGACGAGTTGGAAGCTCGTGTCGGTCAGTCGCTGGGCCGGGGCGAGATCCTCAGCAAGGAGGTCGTCGCCCTACGCGGCGTCGTGCACGAACCGATGCACCACGGGCGCGTCTATCTGCTGGGCGACGCCGCCCACATCGTGCCGCCGATGAGCGCCAAAGGCATCCACCTGGCCCTCTTCGACGCCGAGACCTTCGCCAAAGCCGTGATCGCGCAGGTCAGAGACGGCGATCCGAGCCTGCTCGACTCCTATTCCGACACCTGCCTGGGTCACGTCTGGAACTACCAGGCCTTCGCCACCTGGATCACCGACCTCATGCACAACGCCGGCGATCCGTCCTCCGAGGGGGAGTTCCGTAAGCAGGTCGCCCGGGCGGAGCTGCGCCGCCAATTCGAGTCCGAGGCGGCGAACCGGGTCTTCAGCGAACTCACTTCCGGAACCGCCTGAAAAGTGAGCCGAGGTCGGCTCATCTGACATCGTTGCGCAGGTTCGCCTGGTATCGGCCCGGAGTCTGGCCGACGACCTCGGTGAACGCCTCGATGAAGCTGGTCGGGTTCGACCAGCCACACATCACGGCGGTCTCCGTGACCGAGCGGCCGTCAGTGAGGTGGATCAGCCCGTGGTGGATGCGCAGGATGGTGCGCCAGCGGTGAAAGCTCATGCCCAGCTCGGCGTGAAACAGACGGCTGAGGGTGCGCTCGCCCGCTCCTACGGCCCGGCCCAGCTCGGCCAGGGTGGCGTTGTGGCCGGGGTCGGCGTGCAGGCGGTCGGTGACGGCCCGCAGCCGGTCGTCGCCCGGTTCGGGCAGGTGAAGGGACTGCTCGGGGGTTTCGACCAGCTCGTCGACGGCCACGGCGCGGAGCCGGTCGTACGCGCCGGGCCGGGTCTCCGGCCGGTCGGTCAGGGCCAGCAGGACCTCGCGGAGCACGGGGCTGACCGCGAACACGCTGGGTTGCGCGACCAGCTCGGCGCAGAGGTCGACCGGGATGGCGACGAGACGCACGTCGGTCTCGCCGTAGAAGCGGTGAGCGTGCTGGAAACCCGGCGGCGTCCAGGTGACCCGGTTGGCGGGGGATACCCAGGTACCCCGCTCGGTGGTGGTGGCCAGGGCGCCGGCCGCCGCGTAGACCAGCTGACCCTCGGGGTGCGAGTGCATCTCCATGTGGAAGCCGTGCGGGAGCCAGCCGGCTCCTGCGGGCGTGCCTTCGGGCACCGCGTCACGCCACGAAGAGGGCTGGCGGATTTCCGGCATCGCCGGTCAGGATACTGCAAATCAGCAATCCCGGAAGCCGGACTGTCGCCACCGCTCATGGCTGCGCGCGGGCGAGCCACCGGTTCGGGTCCCGGCGAACCTGATCGATCGAGCTCAGCGCGGCGCCGATCACCGCGGCGTCCGGACCCAGCGGCGCCGGTCGTACCTGCACCGGCGCCCACCGGTCGCTGAGCACCCGGGCCCGGATCTCACGTTCGACACCCTCGGTCAGCCACGACGCGAGCAGCGAGTAGCTGCCGCCGAGCAGCACCGTGTCCACCTCGACCAGGTTGAGCAGGGCGGACACGGCGACCCCGAGCGCGCCGGCGGCCCGGTCGAGCGCGGTCAGGATCGCCGGGGATCCCGCCGAGACCATCTCGTCGATCGCCACCGCGGGGGCCGGCGCCGAGTCGTCGCCGCCGGCCGCGGCCAGGATCTCGCGCAGTCCGGCGTAGCTCTGCAGGCAGCCGGTCGCTCCGCAGGCGCACGCCGGACCGGTGCTGTCGACCATGACGTGGCCGAGGTGGCCGCGGGAGCCACGCTGTGGGCTGCCGTCGAGCACGACGCCGGCGCCGATGTCGAACTCACCGCTGACGCAGACGAAGCTGCGCAGGTCGGCCGCGCCGGCGTACAGCTCGCCGAGCGTGGCCAGGGCGACGTCGTTGCCGACCACGACGGGCGCGCTGATCAGGGCACCGAGCTCCGTGCCGGCGTCGACGTCGCGCCAGCCCAGGGCCGGTGCGAACCGCACCAGGGAACCGTCTCGTACCGGGCCCGGGGCCGCGAACGTCGCGCCGACCACGGTGAGGTCCTCGGCGGCCGCCGCCGCGATGGCCTTGCGCGCCATCGCGGCCAGGCTGTTCAGGGTGTCGGCCGGTGGCACGTCGCGGCCGGTGTGCGCGGCGAAGTCCAGGTGACGCACGGCGCCGGTGAGATCGACGACGCAGGCTGAGAGCACCCCGGTCCGGATGTCCAGGCCGAGCCCGGCCGGTCCGGTCCGGGCCAGGCCGAGTCCGACCCGGGGGCGTCCGCTGTTGCCGGAGCGGGCCGGCTCGGCTTCGACGATCAGACCGGCGCCGAGCAGCTCGTCGACGATGCGGGAGATCGTCGGGCGCGTCAGGCCGGTGCCGGCGGCCAGCTCGCTGCGGGAGATCGGCGCCTGCCGGGCGTCGACGATCTGCTGGAAGGTCAGGCTCAGGTTGTGGGCGCGCAGCCCGTCCTGCCGGATCGGGGTGTCGGTGGTGGGGGCGACCCGGTGCACCGGGCGGATCATGAGGCCAGGTCGGCGGCGTAGGCGGCGGCGCGGTCCGCGTCGACCGGGCCGTCGGCGATCACGGTGACGACCTGCCGGGCCAGCGTCGCGCCGGGGTCGAGCAGCAGCGGGTGTTCCCAGGTGAGGGCGGACCCGATGCCGAGATAGTCGCGGGTGCGCACGAACCACCGGTCGTCACGGGTCTGCAGACTTCCGGCGATGAAGACCAGCGTCCAGTCCGGGCCGGACACCGACAGCCAGGGGGCCCGCCGTCCATGGATGGCCGCCACGCCCTCGCCGTGGGGGGAGGTTATCCGGCTGTCGCCGGCCGGGGCGCGCCAGAAGAAACCGCCGTAGCCGGCGCCGGTACGCCCGTGCGCGGCCGGGCTGCGGATCGGCAGCGGCTCGGTGGTGGCGTTGGTGAGTGCGAACCCGTAGCTCAGCGCCCAGGCGTCCGGCCCGGCCGGGCGGCAGGTCAGGTCGCGGCGCTCGGTCAGCAGCAGCCGCCCGTCGATCGCGGTCCAGCGCAGGGTGTGGTTCAGCCGGGTGTCGGTTCGCCGCAGCCAGCGCACGTGTTGCTGGGCTCCCTGGTTGTCGAGCCAGGCGGGGCCGTGCCCGGGTATGAAGGTGCGCCCGCCCCAGAAGTTCGCGCCGTCCACCTCGGCGACCGCGACGCTGACACCGAGGTGGTGCCGGTGCGAGGCCGGCATCAGCTCGGTGACGGTCACCCCGGCGAGGGTGCGGACCGGGTGCAGGTACGGCCGGGGTGACAGCGCGACGGGCAGGTCGGGACGCCACGCGTACTCGGCGACGGGGCGGCCGGCCAGACGCAGGACTGCTGTGGCGTCACCGGTCACGGGTGCCTCCGGGCGGGTCGGGCGATTCCTGAGCAGGATAGTCATCGGCGCGCTCAGATGCGGGGACGCCAATCGTGGCCGAGGTACGCGTCCACCGTGTACCGCCCGGCCTGTCGCGGTGACAACTGTGGCCGTCCGGGGCCGGTCACCGCGCCCGGGCCGGTGTCGGCGTATTCGGCGAAGCGGGGCAGCGGGTCGCCGCTCCACGCCGCGGCGGCCGTCGCCGGACCCAGTTCGCTCTCGCGGACGACGACCTGGGCGAGGGTGCCGGCGGCGCCGGGCCGGCCCAGCAGCCCGGTTCCGGTGATCACGCAGTGGGTGAGCAGGATGCCGTACCGCTGCGTGGCCGGGGTGTCGGCGGCGGTGACCGCGCCGGTCCCGGTGGTCAGCGCGCACCCGTCGAGGACCGCGACGGCGGGCCCGGTGATCAGGTCGTTCTCGGCCTCGACGGCGCAGTCGCGCAGGTAGGTGCGCCCCCGCTCGGCGCGCAGCGGGCCGGTCAGGCGTGTGCCGTCGAGCAGGCTCCGGTCGCCGGCCGAGCGCAGCGCCGGTGCGGTGGTCGCGTCGATGGTCAGCCCGCGCAGCGTCGTCCCGCTGCCGAGCAGCGTGACCGTTGCCGCGTCGGCGCCCAGCAGACCGCCGTAGAACTTCTGCGCGGCCGGGTCCAGGTCGTAGGCGACGATCGCGTCGGCCGGCCCGGTGACGGTCACTCCGGCCTGGTCGGGCCAGATGCGCACCTGCTCGCGGTAGAAGCCCGGTGCCAGTGCGATGGTGACCGGCCCGCGGGCGTCACGGGTCGCCCCGAGGGCGGCCAGCAGACTGCCGTAGTCGCCGGTGCCGTCCAGCGCGACGGTGATCGCCCGGGGTGTGCGGTGCACGGTCGGTGCCGGTCCGGCGTACCGGGTGACCAGGTCGCGGACCCGGGAGGCGGGGTCGGGGGAGTAGGGGTAGAACGTGGCCGGGTCGAACGGCACGCCGGCCCTGTCGTTGCGGCCCGGGCTGGCCGTGAACAGGTTGCGGCGCCCGGTGAGCGAGGCCGTCGCGTCCTTGACCACGAGCGGGTCGTTCACGTGGTCGAAGACGCTGTCCTCGACCAGTACCCGGGCGTTGTTGCGGCTCATCGTGCCGTACTGGGTGATGTCCTGCAGGTAGTTGTCGAACAGGTGCGCGGCGGCGGTGTTGTCCAGGCTCCAGTTGCGCTGCACGGTGTTGCGGATCCAGTTGTGGTGCGCGGTCAGCCGGGTGATCACGTTGGCGGTCCAGCCGACGCCGAGAGCCTTGTTGATGTCGCTGATCACGTTCCAGGACAGGGTGATGTAGTCGCTGTCCTTGCGGATGTCGATGCCGCCGTCGCCCACGCGTTCGATGCGGGTGTGGTCGATCCAGACGTGGTGGGCGGTGTCCAGGCGGATGCCGTCGTTGTCGTTGTCGGCGCGTTTGCCGTCGAAGTCGCCGGGGATGTAGGAGTCGCGGATGGTCAGGTTCCGGATGATCACGTTGTGCGTGCCGTTGAGGAACAGGCCGCCGCCGACGAGTTCGGCGCCCGGGCCGGCCCCGATGATCGTCTTGTCGGAGGCGACGGTGATCATGTCGCCGAACGGATCCACGCGGATGCTGCCGGCCACGGTGACGACCAGGGGTTCGGTGGCGGCGGCGTAGGAGCGCAACTGGTCAAGGGTCTGCGCGCGGACGGTGGGCCCGGCGGCCCCTCCGGTGGTGGCGTGCCCGTCCGGTCCGGCCACGGCGGCGAAGCCGATCGGCCGGTCGGTCCAGGTCACCGGCGCGTCCGTGGCGGCCGGCGCCGGGGGCAGCAGCAGGGCGACGGCGACGAGTTTCGCGATCATGTGTCCTCCAGCGGGCTGACCAGGAAGCGGTCGAAGGTCGCGTGGCCGCCGGGTCCGGCGGCGAACAGGCCGAGGGTGGCGCCGATCCAGACGCCCGGGGTGGCGGTGAACGGCGGGTCGCACACCCACCGTTCACCGCCGATCTCCGCGGTGAACCGGACCGTCGCCGGTTCGGTCACGGTCACGGCGAGCCGCACCCCTGCTCCCGCCGGGACCGCGACCGGGTTCGCCGCGTCCTGTTCCGCCTCGCCTTCGGCTTCGGCGAAGCGGCAGGTCAGATACGCGCCATCGGACCGGTGGTCCAGGCCGATCCAGGCGTACGTACGGCCGTGCACCACCAGTCCCGCCCGCGCTCCGGCCGGGGCGTCGAGTCGCAGCCCGGTCTCGGCGCGCAGCCGGGGGCCGGGCAGCCGCTGGCCGAGCACGTCCGGTCGGCGCCGCAGGTCGTCGTCGCCGGGCCGGCAGGCCAGTCGCAGCCCGCCCTCCGGGTTCGGCCGCACCCGGCCGATACCGGGGTTGGCCGGCCAGCTCCACTGCGCTCCGGGCCGGCCGCCGGGGAACGTGTCGCTGGTGACCGGCGCGCTCGGGCGGCCCGAGCCGGGCATCGGTTTACGGTGGCCGGCGACCGGGACACCGTGGTCGCCGAGCTGCGGCCAGCCGTCGCCGGTCCAGCTCATCGGCTGCAGGTGCACGACCCGCCCGTACGCGCGAAGGTCCTGAAAATGCACGAACCAGTCCTCGCCGGCCGGGGTGCGCACCCATGCCCCCTGGTGCGGGCCGTTGACCTCGGTGTCGCCCTGGGCGAGCACGATGCGCGGCTCGTAGGGGCCGAACACGTCGCGGGAGCGCAGGGCGTACTGCCAGCCGGTGGCGACGCCGCCGGCCGGGGCGAAGATCCAGTACCAGCCGTCGCGCCGGTACCACTTGGGTCCTTCCAGGGTGCGGCAGCCCGGGATGGCGTCGCCGTCGACGACCGGGGTCGCGGGGCCGAGGGGCTCGGCGAGGTCGGGCGTCATCTCGTACGCGGAGAGCCGGTTGTTGAAACCGCACCGGCTGCGTGCCCATGCGTGCACCAGGTAGGCCCGGCCGTCGTCGTCCCACAGCGGGCACGGGTCGATCAGTCCGCGTCCGGCCAGGATCAGCCGTGGCTCGGTCCACGGGCCGGCCGGGTCGCTGGCGGTGGTCAGGAAGATGCCGTGGTCCGGGTCGGGGTAGCAGATCCAGAACCGGCCGTCGTGCCGGCGCAGTGACGGCGCCCAGACGCCGCAGCCGGGTTGCGGGGTGGCGTGCTCGGCGGGCAGCCGATGCAGCGCGTGCCCGGCGATCCGCCAGTTGACCAGGTCGGTGGAGTGCAGCACGGGCAGGCCGGGGACCCGGTTGAAGCTGGAGGCGGTCAGGTAGAAGTCGTCGCCGGAGCGGATCACGTCCGGGTCGGACCAGTCGGCGTACAGGATCGGGTTGCGGTAGGTGCCGTCACCGTTGTCGGCGATCCACGGCGCGCTCACGACCAGGCCTCCGCCGCCGCGATGGTGGCCGGGGTGGGCGGGCCGTCGGCGATCACGACCCGCAGCCGGCGGGTGAAGACCTCGCCGGCCGCGACGACCAGGCGCCGGTCCCAGGCGATCGCGGAGCACACCCCGGCGTAGTCGTCGGCGCGGACGAACCAGGGATCGGCCTGCGGTGTCGGGGCCAGGAAGATCAGTGTCCAGGCGTCGCCGCTGAGCACGACCCAGGCGTCGCGGCTGCCGTGCACGTCGCCGTCGGACTGCTGCCCGAAGGCCCGGACGGGGTCCGGCCCGGCCGGGGCGCGCCAGAAGAAACCGCCGTACCCGGCGCCGGTGCGCCCGCGGGCGGCCGGGCTGTCGATGGTCAGGGCCGTGCCGGTGGCGCTGCGCAGCGTGTAATCGACCTGCAGCAGCCAGGCGTCGCCGGTGAGCTCGTGGACGGTCAGGGCCCGCTCCTCCCGGGCCAGGGCCGTGCCGTCGTGCCCGGTCCAGCGCAACTGGTGCTCGACGCGGTCGCCGGAGCGGTGCAGCCAGCGGTGGTGCTGCTGACGCCCGTGATTGTCCAGGTGGGTCGGTCCGTGGCCGGCGACGTAGGTGCGCCCGCCCCAGAAGTTGGCCTCGTTGAGGGCCGGCACGGCGATGCTGGCGCCCAGGTGGTGCCGGTGGTCGGCGGGCATGAAGCCGGTGACCGTGGTCCCGGCCAGGGTGGTGACCGGGTGCAGGTAGGGCCGGGGCGAGACGCTGGTGGGTAGCTGAGGGTCCCAGACGTAGCGGGCGACGACGCGGCCCGCGCAGTGCAGGTCGTGTGCCTGAACGTTCGGCATGAGCGGCAAGTTACCGACGCCGCCCGAGTTACGTCAACCACTGCAACAAATTATGTGCCGGGCTGTTGACATGGACTTAGCTCGATAGATAAAACACTGAAACAAATCTGTTCGCCGATCGGGAGGATCGACCGTGACCCATGTCGACAGTGGCGCCGGACTCGGCCGGCGTCAGGTGCTCAAGCTGGCCGGCCTGGCCGGAGCGGCCGCCGCGCTGCCCGCCTGCGGCCGTGGGTTCGGGGGCAAGGGCGGCGACGACGGCAAGATCGAGATCAACATGGCGTGGTGGGGCGACGCGCAACGCGCCGAGTTCACCCAGAAGACCCTGGACCTGTTCCAGGCGGCCAACCCCGGCATCCGGGTGCGCACCGAGTACCAGGACAGCAGCCCGTACAAGGACAAGCTCGCCGCGCGGTTCGCCGCCGGGGACCCGCCGGACCTGCTGGCGATGCGCTTCGACAGCCTGCGCGAGTACACCGACCGCGGCACCCTGCTCGAACTGGGCGCGCACGCCGACCGTCTCGACCTGGCCGCGCTGACCCCGCAGGCCAAGGCCCTCGGCCAGGTCGGCGCCGACACCTTCGGCGTACCGTCCGGGCTGAACACCATCGGCTTCGTCGTCGACAAGACGCTGACCGACAAGTACGGCGTCGAGGTGCCCGACGGCGACACGTGGAGCTGGGATCAGTACGCCGACTTCGCCAAGAGGGTCACCAAGGCCAGCGCCGGCCAGGTGTACGGATCCAACTTCGAACCGTGGACCGTCGCCAACCTGCTGGTCTTCGCCCGCCAGCGGGGTGAGGACTTCTTCACCCGCGACGGGCGGCTGGGCGCCACCGCGGCCACCGTCACCGCTTGGTACCAGCTCAGCGTGGACCTGCGGGCCCAGGGCGGTCTGCCCCCGGCCGGCTTCATCGACCAGAACAACGGGACCTCGCCGGCCCAGTCCTACCTGGCCAAGAAGTCGATCGCGTCGCAGATCATCCCGACCAACAACCTGTTCGGCTACAACCAGGCGTGCGGAGGCAGCCTGGCGCTGCTGCGCATCCCCGGCGAATCCCAGGCGAAGCAGCGCGGGCAGTCGGTGGACACCCCGGCGCTGTGGTCGATCGCGGCCAGGACCAAGCACCCGCAGGAGACCCTCACCCTGCTCAACTTCCTGATCAACGACGCCGAGGCGGCCAAGGCCGCGGGCGCCACCCGGGGCGTGCCGCCCAACCGGGCGCTCGCCGTGCAGACCGCGCCGACGCTGGACCCGGACAGCCGGCGCTCCGCCGAGTTCCTGACCCAGCTGCAGGACGAGGAGCTGCCGCCGTCGTACCCGTACCCGGTGGGCGCCAGCAAACTCACCAACATCCTCAAGGTGATCAGCACCGAGGTGGAGTTCGGGCGGATGACCCCGGCCGACGCCGGACAGCAATTCGTCACCGAGGCGCACAAGGCGATAACCACGTGACCCGGCAGGACCGTGCCGGCTATCTGTTCCTGCTGCCCTGGTTCGGCGGGACGCTCTTCATGATCATCCCGTTCTTCGCGTCGCTCTACCTGGCCTTCACCGACTACGACCTGCTCACCCCGCCGCGCTGGGCCGGACTGGCCAACTTCCGGGAGATGTGGCACGACGCCACCCTGCACACCTCGCTGGGGGTCACCACGATCTACACCCTGGTCTCGGTGCCGCTCTCGCTCGCGGTCGCGCTGGCCGTGGCCATGGTGCTCGACCGCGGCGTGCGCGGGCTGGCGATCTACCGCAGCATCTACTACCTGCCGTCACTGCTGGGCGGCAGCGTCGCCGTGGTCATGCTCTGGCGCTACATCTTCGGCTACCACGGCATCGTCAACGACTTCCTGGCCTGGTTCGGCATCCAGGGGCCGGGCTGGTCGACCGACCCGCGATACGCCCTGAGCACGCTGATCCTGCTGCACGTGTGGACCTTCGGCTCACCCATGGTGATCTTCCTGGCCGGCCTGCGGCAGATCCCGGCGATGTACTACGAGGCGGCCTCGATGGACGGCGCCTCGTCCTGGCGGCAGTTCCGGTCGATCACACTGCCGCTGCTGAGCCCGATCATCTTCTTCAACCTGGTGCAGTCGCTGATCGCCTCGTTCCAGACCTTCACCCAGGGGTACGTGATCAGCAACGGCAGCGGCGGGCCGGGGCAGTCGACGCTGTTCTACAACCTGTACCTGTACCAGAAGGGCTTCGCCGAGTTCGACATGGGTTACGCCTCGTCGATGGCCTGGCTACTGCTGACGATCATCGCCGGGTTCACCGCGATCAACTTCCTGGCCGCCCGCTGGTGGGTGTTCTATGACAACTGACACGACGGAGAAGACCCAGGTCGGATTCGTTCCCGTACGGGATGAGCAGGCCCCGCCGACCAAGAGACCACGGTTCCTGCGCCACCTGCTGCTCTGCGTCGCCGGCCTGGTCATGATGTACCCGCTGCTCTGGATGATCTCCAGCTCGCTCAAGCCCAGCAACACCGTCTTCACCGACGAGTCGCTGTGGCCGGCCGCCTGGGACCCGGGCAACTACGCGCGCGGCTGGACCTCGCTGAGCGAGCCCTTCCAGATCTACCTGGTCAACTCCCTGGTCATCGTCACCCTCAGCATCGTCGGCAACCTGCTGTCCTGTTCCCTCGCGACGTTCGCGTTCGCCCGCCTGCGCTTCGCCGGCCGCAAGATCTTCTTCGCGATGATGCTCGGCACCATGATGCTGCCCGGGCACGTCCTGGTCGTCCCCCAGTACGTGCTCTTCGACAAGCTCGGCTGGCTCAACACCTACTACCCGCTGCTGGTCCCGCACTTCCTGGCCACCAACGGCTTCTACATCTTCCTGATGGTCCAGTTCATGCGCTCGCTGCCGACCGAGCTCGACGACGCCGCCCGCATCGACGGCTGCGGCCCGTTCGGCACGTTCTGGCGGGTGATCCTGCCGCTGTGCCGGCCGGCGTTCGCGACCACCGCGATCTTCACGTTCATCTCGGTGTGGAACGAGTTCTTCGCCCCGCTGCTGTACCTGACCGACCCGCAGCTCTACACCGTCCCGCTCGCGCTGCGCCAGTTCATGGACTCGGAGGGTCAGAGCCAGTGGGGCGAAATGTTCGCGATGTCGTTCGTCTCGCTCGCGCCCGTCATCGGCTTCTTCATCGCCGGCCAGAAATACCTGGTCAAGGGCATCGCCACCACCGGACTGAGGTGAACCCGCGTGAAACTGATGCACCTGCTGGCGGCCGTCGTCGTGTCGCTGCCGCTGGCCGGCGTCCCGGCCGGCGCCGCCCCGATCTACCTCGACCGCTCCTACTCGCCGGCCGAACGCGCCGCCGACCTGGTCTCCCGGATGACCCTGGCCGAGAAGGCCACCCAGCTCAACAGCAGTCAGGCGGCCGCCGTCGCGCGGCTCGGCGTGGCCGCCTACGGATGGTGGAACGAGGCCGGGCACGGCGTCGCCCGCGAGGGCACCCGCAACGGTGGCGGCCCGCCGACCCTGCTCAACACCACGTCGTACCCGGTCAGCCTGTCGCTCGGCGCCACCTGGAACCCGGAGCTGGTCTACCGCGAAGCCTCGATGATCTCGGACGAGACCCGGGAGATCTTCCGGCAGAACAAGCTCGACCTCGGCCTGTACTCGCCGACGGTCAACCTGGCCCGCGACCCGCGCTGGGGCCGCAACGACGAGGCGTTCAGCGAGGACCCGGTGCTCACTGCCGCCCTCGCCGGCCAGTACGTGAACGGCCTGCAGGGCCAGAGCATGACCGGCGACCCGCTGCCGGAATCCGGCGGATACCTCAAGACCATCGCCACGCTCAAACACTTCGCCGCCAACAACAGCGAGTACAACCGGACCACCGGCAGCTCCGACGTGGACGAGCGCACCCTGCGCGAGTACTACACGGCCCAGTTCCGCGACATCATCGCGGCCAGCCACCCCGGCTCGATCATGAGCGCCTACAACCGGGTGAACGGCACCCCCGCCCCGGCCAGCACCTACCTGCACGAGACCCTGGCCCGGCAGACGTTCGGGTTCGGCGGCTACTTCACCTCCGACTGCGACGCGGTCTACATCATGCAGTCCGGCCACCACTGGCAGCCGCCTGGCGCGACGGAACCGGTGAACGAGTTCACCCGCACCGCGTACGCGCAGTCGGCCGGCGAGGACCTCAACTGCAACGCCGGCTACAAGGACGGCAAGAACTACGGCACGACCATCCCGGCCGCGATCGACCAGCACATCTCCACGTTCACCGGCATCTACAACGAGAACGACGTCGACGTCTCGGCCGTGCGGCTGTTCACCGCCCGCATCGCCACCGGCGAGTTCGATGCCGAGGCCGAGGTGCCGTGGGTCGCCGCGGCCCGCGCCCGGCTGGCCCCCGGCACCTGGACCAACACCGAGGCCAACAACGCCGTCACGCAGACCCCGCAACGGCTGGCGATGGCCCGCGAGGTCGCCGCCGAGAGCCTCGTGCTGCTCAAGAACGACGACAACGCGCTGCCCCTGCGCGTACCCGCCACCGGCGGCTACCGGGTCGCGGTCATCGGCACGTACGCGCATCCGGCCACCCTCTACCTGGGCGGCTACAGCAGCATCCAGGGCCCGTCCGGGCAGGCGAAATCGGTCAGCGGATACGCCGGGCTGAAAGCCGCGATCCAGGCCGTCAACCCGGGCGCCACCGTGGACCTGCTCACCGACAGCGCCGCCGCGGCCGGCTACGACACCGTCATCGTCTACGCCGGCACCGACGAGACCACCGCCCGCGAGTCGCACGACCGTACCGACCTGGCCCTGCCGAACGGACAGGCGCAACTGATCCAGCAGGTCGCGGCGGTCAACCCGCACACGATCGTCTACCTGGAGACCGTCGGCCAGGTCGACCTGACGCCGTTCGCCGGCCAGGTCCCGGCGATCCTGTGGAGCTCCTTCAACGGCCAGCAGAAAGGCGCCGCCCTGGCCGATGTGGTCACCGGCGCGGTCAACCCGAGCGGCCACCTGCCCTTCACCTGGTATGCCGACGCATCCCAGCTCCCGCCGATCGGCGACTATGCGATCCGGCCCACCACGACCACCCTCGGCCGCACCTACCAGTACTTCACCGGCGAGGTCGCCTACCCGTTCGGACACGGCCTCAGCTACACCCGGTTCCGTTACTCGCATCTGCGTACCGACGAGCGCCAGGTGGACGCCGACGGCACCATCCGGGTCACCGCCGAGGTCACCAACACCGGCCGGGTGCCCGGCGCCGAGGTCGCCCAGCTCTACGCGGGCACCCCGCAGGCCGCCGACCGGCCGCGCCGGCGTCTCGCCGGTTTCCAGAAGATCACCCTCAAACCCGGCCAGACCAAAAAGATCACCTTTCCCGTACGGGTGAGCGACCTCGCCTACTTCGACGAGTCCGCCGGCCGCTTCCGCGTCGACACCGGCCGCTACGAGCTGCTGCTCGGCGCGTCCAGCAGCGACGTCCGCGCTCGTACCGCCGTCACCGTGACCGGCCGGCTGCACGCGACACCCCGGTTCGTCACCGCCCGGCCGGTCGTGACCGGCGACGCGGCCGCCGGCATCTCCCAGCGGGTGAACTTCGCGCCCGGCGCCCGCATCGACCCGCAGCTGACCGTCGCGTTCAGCGACGACAGCCGGGCCGGCTACCGCACCCTAGGCGACAGCACCCCACTGCCCGCCGACCTGCGCATCCGGTACGAGTCCAACCGCCCCCAGGTGGTCTCGGTCCGGAACGGCGTGCTCACCACCGAGCAGGCCGGGGTGGCCACGGTCACCGTGACCGTCCACCAGCACGGCAGGACCGCCCGCGGCACGTTCGTCGTCCTCGTCCGCGCGTCCTGAATCCCCCCGTAGGAAGGACCATCCCCATGCGAAGAACCGCCGCGCTCGCTCTGGTCGCCGCGGCCGCCGTCCTCGGCGTACCGTCCCCGGCGTCCGCCGCCCCCACCACCGGCGTCGCCTACCAGCTCAAGGTCACCAAGTCCGGCCTGTGTCTCGACGTGCCCAGCGCCTCCACCGCCAACTCCGTGTTGTTGCAGCAGTGGGGTTGCACCGCGAACTCGGCGTGGCAGCAGTTCACGCTGGTCGCGTCCGGCTCGAACTATCTGATCAAGAACGTGAACAGCGGCAAGTGCGTGGACGTGCCGGACTTCTCGACGGTGTCGGGTGTGCAGGTGCAGCAGTACACCTGCGTCGGTAGCCAGACCAACCAGCAGTGGAAGCTGACCGCCAGCGGCACCGGTACCTACCAGGTGATCAACGTCGGCAGCGGGCTGTGCCTGTCCGACAAGGACGCGTCCACGTCGTCCGGTGCGGCGATCATCCAGGAGACGTGCACCGCCAACACCAACAAGCAGTGGGCCTTCGTCACCGCCTCGACCGCCGGGGCCACCGTCGCGAAGGACGGCAGCGGCCAGTACACCACCGTGCAGGCGGCGATCGACGCGGTGCCGGCCGGCAACACCACCCGCCGGACCATCACCATCGCGCCCGGCACCTACCGCGAGATCGTCACCGTCCCGGCCAACAAGCCGTACATCACGCTGCAGGGTCTCGGGTCGTCGGCGAGCCAGACGGTCATCGTGAACAACCACAGCTCGGCCGGCGGCTACGGCACCTCCGGCAGCGCCAGCGTCTTCGTCAACGGCGCCGACTTCGCCGCCACCAACCTGACCATGTCCAACGACTACGGCGAGGGCAGCCAGGCCGTCGCGGCCAACCTCAACGGCGACCGGTCGGTCTTCGACAACGTGCGGTTCCTCGGCGCGCAGGACACCCTGCTGATCAACAACTACCGGGCGTACGTCAAGAACAGTTACGTCGAGGGCACCGTCGACTTCATCTTCGGCGGCGGCACCGCGGTCTTCAACGCCACTGCGATCTACGAGAAGCGCAGCACCGGCGGCCCGATCACCGCGTCCAGAACCGATGCCGCCAACCCGTACGGCTTCCTCTTCTACAAGTGCACGATCACCGGTGCGACCAACAACACCACCCAGCTCGGCCGGCCCTGGGGCGCCGACGCGCAGGTGCTCTACCGGGAGTCGAACCTGAGCGCGACCATCGCCACCGCCCAGCCGTGGATCGACATGTCGTCGAACTCGTGGAAGAACGCCCGCTTCCTCGAGTACAAGAACACCGGCTCCGGAGCGACCGTCAACAGCAACCGGCCGCAGCTCGCGGACTCGCAGGCGGCCAACTACACCCCGCAGAAGTACCTCGCGGGATCCGACAACTGGAACCCGGTGGGCTGATGATGCGCCGACTCATCACACCCCTGCTGATCCTGGCGGCGCTGCTCGTCGCACCCACCCCGGCATCGGCCGCCCCCACCACCGGCGTCGCCTACCAGCTCAAGGTCACCAAGTCCGGCCTGTGTCTCGACGTGCCCAGCGCCTCCACCGCCAACTCCGTGTTGTTGCAGCAGTGGGGTTGCACCGCGAACTCGGCGTGGCAGCAGTTCACGCTGGTCGCGTCCGGCTCGAGCTATCTGATCAAGAACGTGAACAGCGGCAAGTGTGTCGACGTGCCGGACTTCTCGACGGTGTCGGGTGTGCAGGTGCAGCAGTACACCTGCGTCGGTAGCCAGACCAACCAGCAGTGGAAGCTGACCGCCAGCGGCACCGGTACCTACCAGGTGATCAACGTCGGCAGCGGGCTGTGCCTGTCCGACAAGGACGCGTCCACGTCGTCCGGTGCGGCGATCATCCAGGAGACGTGCACCGCCAACACCAACAAGCAGTGGGCCTTCGTCGCCGCGTCCGGTCGCACCTGGCCCGCGACCCCGGACGGATTCGCGAGCACCGGTGGCGGCACCACCGGGGGAGCCGGCGGCACCACGGTCACCGTCACCACCCAGGCCGACCTGGCCCGGTACGCCGCCGCGTCCGGCGCGTACGTGATCCGGGTGGCCGCCGCGATCACGATCAGCCCCAAGGGCACCGAGATCCCGATCAGCTCCGACAAGACCGTCGTCGGGGTCGGCACCTCGGGCCAGATCGTCGGCGGCGGCTTCTTCCTGGGCACTGGCGTCACCAACGTGATCATCCGCAACCTGACCATCCGCGACACCCGGATGGCCGACGACGACCCGGACGACAAGGTCTACGACTACGACGGCATCCAGATGGACACCGCCGACCACGTGTGGATCGACCACAACACGATCGAGCGGATGAACGACGGCCTCATCGACTCGCGCAAGGACACCACCTACCTGACCGTGTCGTGGAACGTCCTGGCCGAGAACAACAAGGCCTTCGGCATCGGCTGGACCGACAACGTCACCGCCCGGATGACCATCCATCACAACTGGATCCACGACACCAACCAGCGCAACCCGAGCACCGACAACGTCGCCTACGCCCACCTCTACGACAACTACCTGCAGAACGTCGCGTCGTACGGGAACTACTCGCGCGGCGCCACCAAGATGGTCCTGGAGAACAGCTACTTCGACACGGTGAAGGACCCGTACTACCCGGACTCGACGGCCCAGCTCAGGCAGAGCGGCAGCATCCTGGTCAACTGCACCGGCAACCAGGTGACGAGCGGGTCCGCGTTCACCCCGAGCAGTTTCTACTCCTACACCCTCGACGCGGCGGCCGACGTGCCGGCGCTGCTGCGCCAGTACGCCGGGCCGCAATCGAGCATCGGCGTTTGAGCGTCACGCGGACGAGATCTGAGGCCGGGGCAGCCTCCCGGCCTCCAGATCCCGGAAGCCGTCCGAGGAACGTCCGTGATGCGGGTTCCCGGAGGGTCGCACATCCGCCGACTCGTCGTCCGCCTTTGCCGGCGAAACCCGATCTTTTGGTTATCGCCGGGCCCGAGATTCATCTACCACCCGGACGTCCTCGATCCGAGGGCACCTCGCCGTCCCGGCCGGCCGTTCTCCGACCAGAGGGCGACGACCATGCACCGGCATGCCGAAAGGATCATCCGTGCCTCCGTTCCCGCAACGCAAGAAGCGACTGCTCGTCACCGCCCTCGCTCTGGCCGTGCCCAGCGCGGTGGTAGCGCTGACGATGCAGCCCTCGCAGGCGGCCACCGTCCCGGTCGCCGGCGGCGTCTACCAACTCGCCTCGGGCGCCAGCGGCAAGTGCGTCGACGTCACGGCTGCGTCGACGGCCAACAGCGCCCTGCTGATCCAGGTGGCCTGCAACGGCACCACGACCAGCCAGCAGTGGAAGGCCCAGGGCTCCGCGCCGGCAAACCTGACCAACGTCAACAGCACCCGCTGCATCGACGTGCCGAGTTCATCGACGGTCTCCGGCACCCAGCTTCAGCAGTACGGCTGCGGTGACGGGACCAAGAACAATCAGCTCTGGACATTCACCGCCTCGGCCGGGGTGCCCGGCAAGTACCTGGTCAAGAACGTCGCCACCGGCCTGTGCGTCAGCGACAAGGACGGCTCCACCGCCGGGAACAACCCGATCGTCGAGGAGACCTGCTCCGACATCGCCCGGATGCAGTGGTCGTTCAACTACGTCTCCGGGCCCACCACCAGCCCGCCGACCAGCACACCCCGGCTGCCCTGCGACAGTTACGCCGGCGGCGGGACGCCCTGCGTGGCCGCGCACAGCACCGTACGGGCCCTGTACGCCGCCTACAACGGCAACCTCTACCAGGTCCGACGTGCCTCGGACGGCACCACGAAGAACATCACCCCGCTCGCCGCGGGCGGCGTGGCCAACGCTGCCCTGCAGGACTCGTTCTGCTCCGGCACCACCTGCCTGATCAGCATCATCTACGACCAGTCCGGCAAGGGAAACCACCTCTACCAGGCACCGCCGGGGCACTTCACCGGCCCGGCCTCGGGCGGCTACGACAACCTTGCCGACGCCACCAAAGCCCCGACCACGGTCGGCGGACACAAAGCGTACGGCGTCTATGTCGAACCCGGCGTCGGCTACCGCAACAACAAGACCACCGGCATCGCCACCGGCGACAACCCCGAGGGCATGTACGACATCATCGACGGCACCCACTACAACGGTGGCTGCTGCTTCGACTACGGCAACGCCGAGACCAACGGCGAGGACAACGGCAACGGCACCATGGAGGCCATCTACTTCGGCAACACCACCAAGTGGGGCTCCGGCGCCGGTGACGGCCCGTGGGTCCTGGCCGACATGGAGAACGGCGTCTACGGCGGGTCGAAAGCACAGGACAACACCAACGACCCCACTCTCACCCACCGCTACCTCACCGCGATGATCAAGGGCAAGCCGCACAACTTCGCCATCCGGGCCGGCAACGCCCAGGGCGGCACGGTATCCACCTACTACGACGGGGTGCGCCCGACGGAATCGGTGCTCGATCCGGCAGTCAGCGGATACGACCCGATGCGCAAGGAGGGTGCGATCATCCTCGGCACCGGCGGCGACAACAGCATCAAGGGCGCCGGCACCTTCTACGAAGGCGCCATGACAAGTGGCTATCCCACCGCGGCGGCCGAGAACGAGGTGCAGGCCAACATCGTCGCCGCAGGCTACCGGTAGGGCCGTTCGCCGGCCGACCGAGATGGAGTTCCGGCGGGACCTCCGCGTTCATGTCGTCGAGCCGGCGGGCCTGGATCGGGTGCCCGCCGGGACCCGCTGAACGGAGGCGGGTCCCGGTTACCGTGAAGATCCATACGGCGGCAGGAGTGGCAGCGGTGCAGGTCTGGATGACGCCGGCTGGTGAACTCCTTGTCGAGGGCCCGCAGGAGTCGGCCGAGACCGTCGGCGGTCATGTCCTGGATCAGGCCGGCGATCCGGTCCTCGCGCCGCGCACCTACTATCTGCTCGACACCGGCTGGACACTCACGCGGATCTTCAGCGGCCGGACCTCTTCCGTCGACGACAGCCTGTACGGCGCGGTCTGCAAGGTGGACGGCGACACCCTCTACGAGTTCTGGACCTCCTGGAACACCCGCCGAGGCGAGGTCGAGTCCTCCTGGCACGATACCGAGATCACCGGTCTGGTCAGCGTGCCGCTCGACGAGGTCACCGGCTGGCGGACCCGGGCCGGGACCGTGGAGCAGGCGCTCGCCGCAGCGCTCGCCGATCACGAGCGTCGCCGGTTGGCGGAAGCGAGCGAACGTCAGCGTCCGATCGATCTGCTGGCAGCCCGATTCGTCGCCACGTTGCCCGACTACTCAGGGGATCAGCCGGTGGATCTGATCTTTGGCTACGACGAAGGGGCTCTGGTCCGTGAGCCGGCCGGCCGTGTCCTCTGGCGCCTCGTCGAGCAGTGGCCGTATCGGGGCAAGGACCTCCACGACTTCCTGCGTATCCAGCTCGGGCGCCACTACGGGGAGCGGCTCGGCTCGTTCGTCACCGACATCGACGATGCCCCGTGGTGGTTCTGGGCTCCCGACCTGTGATCGGCCGAGAAGTGTCCCTCGGTCGCGTTTCTCCTCGGCCGTCCTGTTTCGTGGCGGGCCGGGCCGGTCCCGGCAAAGGGCCGGTCGGGAGAGGCCAACATCCAATTGATCCGAGAGGCCGCCGGCCGCCGTATGACCTGGTAACACGAAAAGGTTTACGGAAGGACGGTCGCGTTAGTGGCGCCCGCGCACCTGGATCAACCGGCGGTATCCGACAGGATTCCGCGCCCCCGCGTTGCGTATCTGCAGCCCGGGAGCGAACCCGATCAGTGGCTCGGGGATCGGCCGAACATGTACCAGACGGACTGGTCGCCTCGTCGCCGCCACCGTCGGCGGCGGTCCGGTCGCGGGAGATCCGTCGTGGTCGTGATGACCGCTGTCGCGGCCGCCGCGGGTGGCGTGTTCGCCGTCCACCGAGCCGACTCCCAGCCGGTGGCCGCGCCGGTCACGGTCGACGCCGCGTTCTCCACGGCCCGGCCGCAGACGAAGGCGGCTGCCAGCCCTCAGGCCCGCGTGTTCTCGGCGCCGTCGGCCCGGGCGAAGTCATCGTCGCCTGTGCCCCGGACGCCTCGGCCGATCAAGGGTCTGAACCAGAAGCAGATGAACATTGCCGCGGTCATCGTGCGGGTGGCCCAGCAGCGGGGGCTGCCTCGCCGGGCGATGCTGGTGGCGACGATGACCGGGTTGCAGGAGTCCGGTCTGCGAAATCTGGCCAATCCGACGGTCCCGGCCTCCCTCGACCGGCCGAACGAGGGCAGCGGCGACAACTTCGACTCGCTCGGTGTCTTCCAGCAGCGCCCGAGCCAGGGGTGGGGCACGGTGGCGCAGCTGATGGATCCGCGTTACGCCGCCGGGGCCTTCTACGAACGGCTGCTGCGCGTCGACGACTGGGAGACCAAGAGTCTCGGTGACGCGGCGCAGGCCGTGCAGCGATCGGGCGTGCCGGACGCGTACGCCGACCACGAGGACCGGGCAGCCGAGATCGTCGACGCGTTGCTGTGAGCTCGGGGTCGACAACCCACCCAGGCGACTGTCGGCCACCAACGCGGGTGATGCTGCGGATCGGCCGATCGGGCGGGGCCAGGCGATGATCGGCTATTTCCATGTGCGACGGGGTGTCCGCGACGCCTAGGAAGGAGCCATGGCCAACGAGGTAACCGTTCCCCTGCTGCCCTGCGCGTCGATCGACGACATCGAAGCCTTCTACACGGTTCTCGGCTTCAGCACCACGTACAAGCAGCGCAAACCCAACCCCTGCGTGGGACTGCAACGTGAAGACCTGCAACTGCAGTTCTTCGAGATCGCCGGGTTCGATCCGGAGCAGTCCTACGGCTCCTGTCTTGTGCTCACCTCGGACATCGCTGAGCTGCACCGGGCTTTCGCCGCCGGCATGCGGGCCGCATACGGCAAGGTCCTGGTGTCCGGAATGCCGCGGATGACCCGGCCCAGGGCTCGGAGGAACGCCGACGGAGTGGGCGGATTCAGCGTCGTTGACCCGGGCGGCAACTGGATCCGTGTCTTCCAGAACGCCGCGACGATGCCCGCGTCGGCCGGGCGGCTCGCCAAAGTGCTGGCGAATGCCGTCGTGCTGGCCGACTCCAAGGGTGACGCCGGTCAGGCCGTCCGCATTCTTGACAGCGCGTTGGCCCGCCCGCAGGCCGACGATGATCCCGTCACGCACGTGGAGGTTCTGGCGTACCGCGCGGAACTGGCGATGGTGCTGGATGACCGGGAGACCGCAACCGCGATGCTGGCCCGCATCGAGGACGTCGCGCTGAACGCGGACGAGACCAGACGAGCGGCACCGACCTTCGAGATCGCTGCCGACCTGGCGGCGGCGCTGCGATGAGTTCGGGGGCGGCGCCGCTGTAGGGGATGCCCTCTCGTCGGCTGGAAACGCGTGGCGACGTTGTGGTCCAACAGTGCGCTTCGGCAGCGAAGAATGGCGGGCGTGGCGGTCAGGGAAGAGCGTAATCGTGGGAACGGCAGTGGTTCGGGACCCGCGCCTCAGGCGTGGGTATCCCGCATCGCGTCCACCACCGCCGCGCGTACGGGTTCGTGAACGAGCGCAGGCAACTCGTCGGGCCGGAACCAACAGATCTCGTCGTGTTCTTCGGGGGCTGCGTTTGTCGGTGTCCCCTCCCATTCCGTGACAACCCACGCGCTGAGGTGCACTGATTCTTCTCGGCGGCCCACCTGCAGCCGGCACAGATGGATCGCCGATCCGACCGCTATCCGCACACCCAATTCCTCGCCCATCTCCCTGGCGAGCGCAGACAGCTCTGTTTCACCCGCATCGATGTGCCCACCGGGCAGATCCCACACGTTCGGGTAGACGTGGCGGTCCGGACTTCGGTGGACGAGCAGGACTCGACCTTCGCGAACCAGCGCCGCGGTAACGATCTCGGGCATGGGCGGGATTCTGGCACGACCATCCGACAAGAACGTCCGCGACCGACTCGATCAGCGTTGCGCTTTGACCGCAAACCGCAGGACCGAAGCCAGGCCA
Source organism: Actinoplanes sp. HUAS TT8 (assembly GCF_051380535.1). NCBI lineage: Bacteria > Bacillati > Actinomycetota > Actinomycetes > Micromonosporales > Micromonosporaceae > Actinoplanes > Actinoplanes sp. HUAS TT8. The sequence continues at coordinate 2,964,345 of NZ_CP195646.1, forward strand.
CGGGACGGTGCAGGTCAGAAGGCCACGTAGCAGTAGAGCCGGTTGTTCTCGGCGACGGCTCGCTGCGCCAATTCAGCGAGGGCACCCAGCAACATCGTCAGGCTCTCCGCCGAGGCCGCGTCGAACTCTGCGTCAGCCCACTGCCGCGCCACCTGGGGCTGCGCCGCCGGTTCCAACGATGCCAAGGCGTCGCGGACCGTGTCGGAAACTGACAGAACCAGGCATCCGTCGATGTCTTCTTCTGCCGGCGCGACGAGGGCAGCCTGCCGAGGATCGGCCTTCACCTCGTCATCCGGGCGGCCGGTAAGAATCTGTTCCAGCCGTGCCAGGCGGGTCGAGTCGACACCCTTGCTCTGCACGACGAGTGTCCCCGATTGCGCGATTTTCACCTGCGGCCGCAACGCCTCGTCCGGTGACATCCGATAGAGCGCCTTGCCGGCCGCGACGTCCTCGGGCGTGAGATCGAGCAAGCGCGGCTGCCCGTCGACGGCGGTCGCCGCCACACCGTCGGAGGGAGCAGCGAAGTAGTCGGTCAGAACAGACACCAGGGCATCATGGCACGTGCGCGACCATCCGCTCACCAGCCCCGTCGCGCGCAGGATCAAATCGGGTCGCGTCACCGTGACGGCCAGGCGAGACAGAATTCGGCTGACCAGAACGGGCACCGGCCTTGATAGGCCTGCGGCCGGGCCCGGATCGCTCCGGGCCCGGCCGCTCGGTCACTCGAAGCTGATGTCGTCGAACACGGCCTGATCGCCGATGCCCAGGGTGCTTCCGCTGGAGAACGTCGCCCCGGTGAACGATTCGCCCTTAACGCCCTCGCTCTCCGGCAGCGTGCCGATCAGCGTCCGCTGCCCGGCCCCGTCGACGGTGTACAGCGTTGCCCCGCTGGTGGTGGACACGACCTGGAAGGTCGTCCACGACTTGAGCGGTACGGCCGCCCCGCCCAGGCCGGTCCAGCCGCCGGCGCTGGTCCAGGCCATCCACCGGTTCCCGCTGTTGATGCCCAGGTGGTAGATGACCGCGGCCTTGTGATCACTGGCCCGGACCCCGTTGATGTCGAACAGGATGCCGTTGGTGTTGGTCACCGGGTAGATCCCGGCCTGCAGGGTGCGGGCCGGCGCGGCCGGCAGGGAGACGCCGGGGCCCGGGTAGACGAACTTGCCGATCGTCGTGCTGCCGTCGCAGTACGTCGTGTCGGTGCCGTCGTTGAGCCGTACCCCGTGCTCGCTGTCGTGGTCCGGGTCGCCGTTGCCCCAGACCGAGGTGACCCGGGCGCAGGCCACGTCCGACACGCCGTGCGGGATGGCGAACTCGTTCTCGAACGAGTTGACCGTCGAGTACAGCTCCAGCTCGTTGATCATGCTGCAGGCGTCCGGGCCGCCGACCGTGGTGCAGGTGGAGGCCTCGGTGGTGATTCGCAGGTACTTGGCCGTCGCGTTCAGCGTGTAGTAGCGCAGGGCGCGGTCACCGGCCGTACGGATCAGGCCGGTCTCGCCCGGGTCGGCGCTGCCGGCCGGGTAGCCGAGGGTGGCCGGCGTCCAGGTGGTCCCGTCGGTGGAGGTGCTGACGCGGGCGCCGGCGGCGACTCCGGGGAGCAGGCCCAGCCCGATGGTGGTCAGGTGGTACGTCCGGTCCAGGTTCAGCTGGTAGGTGCCGGTGCCGTCGGCGCGGCTGGACAGCGCGCCCGCCCAGTACGCGTTGCTGCCGTCGATCGCGCCTTCCGCGCCGGACCAGTAGCCGGTGCTGGTGGCGTCGGCGGCCGACGGCGTGCTGCCGTACGGGGTCGGCGGGGTGACCGCCCCCACCGGCGGCACCCCGGTCAGGTCGGTGTCCAGGGTGACCGTGCCGTGCCGCAGCTTGCCGGCCAGGTCGATCTTGCCGAGGCCGGCCGGGAGGATGCCCACCTGCCGGTCGACGATCCGGTAGTTACGGTCGTGGTCGAAGGTCAGGTTCGACGCGCAGCCGTTGACCCCGCCGCCGTTGGGGGCGGCACAGTTGTCGGCGAACTGCAGCAGCCGGGTCCCGCCGGTCGGCACCAGCGAGGTGTAACCGGACGAGCCGTACCACCACGTGCCGCTGACCGGGGCGTTCCAATACGTCTGCTGCTCCAGCATCCAGCTGGTGCCGGTCGCGTCGGTGGAGACGGCCAGCCAGTTGTCCGGCCGGCCGCTGCCCAGCAGCAGCTGCCCGGACGGCATCATCGCCAGCTGCGGGTAGACCCCGCTGACCGCGCAGCCGGCCTGGTCGGCGAAGCTCACCTGCTTGTAGTCGGTCCAGGTGGCGCCCTCGTTGGACGACAGCCGGTAGGTCAGGAACTGCACGGCCGCGTCCTGCCGGGTGACCGCGAGCAGCAGCCCGTCCTGGCGTTCGATCACCGCGGTCTCGGTGAAGTCGACGGTGGCGCTGGCCGAGATCGGGCGCAGCGTGAAGTCCCAGGTGGCGGCCGTGTTGATCGTGCCGTCGGCGAAGCCCGGGTGCGCGGTCAGCACCGCGGCGAACGCGATCGTCTGCTCGCTGCCGTTGGCATTCTTCTGACCGTTCCACATGTTGAAGTAGACCGGCAGCACCAGCGTGCCGTTGGTCATCTGGATCGGCCGCCCGGCTGCCCGGATCCCGCGCAGCGTCGACACCTTGCGCACCGGCAGCACGGCCGGCAGCTGCGAGTCGGTGAACCCGGTCTTGGCCTGCACCCGCGACCAGGTCTTGCCCTTGTCCCGGGACAGGCTCAGGATCAGCGGGAAGTCGGCCCGCTGCTGGCTGCCGTCGGTGCTGTAGGTCACCCCGCCGTTGATCACGAACTGGACGCCGAGCAGCTGCCCGTCGAGCAGCTGGCCCATCTCACTGAGGGCCGAGCCGACCACCGTGGACGGCGCCGCGGTGAACGTGGCCCCCGAGTCGGCCGACACCCGGGCACCCGACGAGGTCGCGGTCGGCCCCTGCGAGATGTCGCGGGTCGCCGAATAAATCAAGAGCATTTGCTTGCGTACGGTGTCAGCGCCGGTCCCGGCATCGCGGGTGACGACGTCGGTGCCGATCGCCTGCGGTGCCCAGGCGATGCTGCCCGACGCCGGCGTGAACGCGGTCTGGGTGTTGCCGAGCGCGACCGACGTCCGGTCGGCGCGCTGGGCGCTCGCCGCGACCGGCACGGTGATCGGTGAGGTGCAGGCAGCCTGGGCAGCGCCGGGCGCGGAGGCCACGGCGAGAGCGGGTGCGAGACAGACGGCCGCGGTCGCGGCCGCCCATCGCCGGGTACGAGACGGCAAGAGTTCCCCCGTTATCGACGAACGACTATCGGAGGAGGACGCTAACAGCATGATCAGCCCGCCGCCGCCCGGCGGGGGACCGGAACCTCAGCGGTGCAGTTCGAGCGGGTTGTCGGCCATCTCCCGCAGCTGCTGGGCGATCCGATACGCGTCCACGTCCGATTCCGGGCGGTTGATGGTGATGGCGTCGGCGAGCGCGCGGAGCTCGGGCGGCGGCAGCCGGTCCAGGCCGGTACCCTGCAGGGCCAGCGTCACCTTGCGCCCGGTCGCCGGGTCACGGGCGATCAGGGTCGGCACGCGCCGGACCCGGGTGCGGGTCTCGTCGCTGCTGGTGTGGGTGACGATGCCGGCGGTCACGTCGGCGGTCGACAGGTCGACGGTGCGGGTGCCGAACGTGCGCCGGACCCGCAGGCTCGCCCCGTCCAGCCAGGCGGCGCTGCCGCGCAGCGAGGCGAGCACGATCAGCAGGCCGACCAGAGCGAAGAAGCCGCCGGCGAGCACGGCGACGACGCCGAAGACGCTGATGCCGTCCGGCAGCCAGCTCCCGCAGTAGTCGAGGCCGTCGGGCAGCAGCTCGGGCGGCAGGCCGGCGACGTCGTCGGGCTTCACACAGTCCGAGGTCGCACCGAACGGGCCGAGCGTTTCGGTGAAAAGCACCCCGGCCGCGAACAGAACGCCGAAGGAGGCGAAGACCAGGCCGAAGACGGCACCGATGATGCGGGCGGCAGTCGTCGATCCGGTCGACAGCCGGCGAGGCTCGTTGGGCATGGCCGAATCATAGGTCCGACCTGCAAGAACACCCCGCCCACCCGGGATTTCGGCCAAATCCCCCAAACATCAAGAGCTTCGATTTCCGTACGTTAATCGGGCATTTGGGGGTGGAAAGGCCGACGGTGGTGCGGCTGCGGACCACAGGAAAACTGCAAGGAAACCTCCATGACGCTCGGGCAGCCTGACGGCATTCGCCACTCGGGGAGGATTAATTGATCAAGTCCATGATGGCGCGGGTACTCGTGGCGCTCGCGCTGGGAACGGGCATCGTCGCCGCCCAGCCGCAGGTCGCTCTGGCCGCCGGCTGTTCCGGGTACTCCTGCGACGGGAAGGACCCGATCGCCATGGGATGCGGCAGCACCAAGACCGCCCACAGCGTGTTCGTCCTGGTGAACGGCAACTACGCCATCGGCGTGATCGAGCTGCGGTACAGCTCGGTCTGCCGTACGACGTGGGCCCGCATCCAGCTCTACAAGGAGGACTGGGAGCGGGGCGCCACCAACAGCCCGATCGGGCAGATCATCCGGATCGGCGACAACAAGCACTATCGGTGCAGCAACGTCGGCTGGAGCAACGACCTGCGGACGTACACCTGCTACACGCCCATGGTCAACGACGCCGGGCTGACCTCGTACGCCAATGCGCAGGTCAGGTACTTCAACGCCGACCAGTACGCGGAGACCGCCGCCTACTGAGCGGACCGGCCGCTTGACCCCGGGATTCACCGTCGTCAAACTCCTAGCGTTGATGCGCGGGGTTCGGGGGACGTCGGTGGATCTTCGGTTGCTCGGGCCGGTGGAGGTGTGGGTCCGGACCGGCCCGGTCGGCCTGGGAACGCCCCGCCAGCGCAGCGTGCTGGCCGCGCTCGCCTGCGACCGCGGCCCGGCCGTACCGGCCGACGTCCTGATCGACCGCGTGTGGGGGGACCGGCCGCCCGATCAGGCCCGCGCCACCCTGCACTCCTACCTCGCCCGGCTCCGCAAGATCCTGGAGGCCGCCGGCGCTGTCCGGCTCGTCCGGCGCTCCGGCGGCTACCTGCTCGACGGCGATCCGGGCCTGGTCGACCTGCACCGGTTCCGGACGCTCACCGGACGAGCCCGGCAGCGGGGCGGCGATCCGGACCTGCTGCACCAGGCCCTCGGACTGTGGCGCGGCCTGCCGCTGTCCGGCCTGACCAGCCCCTGGGCGGCCGAGACGCGCGCCGCCCTGCAACGCGAACACCAGGACGTGACGCTCGAATGGGCCCGGGCCGAGCTGAACCGGGGCACCGCGGCCGTGACCGTGCCGCCGCTGGCCGCACTGCTTCGCGCTGATCCGTACGCCGAGCCGGTCGCCGCGATGCTGATGCGGGTCCAGCACGCGCTCGGCCGCACCGCCGACGCCCTCGGCATCTACACCACCATCGCCGGCCGTCTGGCGGACGACCTCGGCGTCAACCCGTCCCGCGAACTGCGCGAGGCCCACCTGCTGGTCCTCCGGGGCGACCGGCCCGGCCCGGCCACCGCCCCCGATCGGCCCGCCCGCCGTAGACGTGGACCGGCTCTGCTGCCGGCCGGTCCGTACGGTTTCGTCGGCCGCAAGGATCACCTGACCCGGCTCGACCGGGCCGCCGGCCGCGGCGCCCGCGCCCCGGTGTGCCTGCTGACCGGGCCGCCCGGCGTCGGCAAGACCGCGCTGGCGGTGCACTGGGCGCACCGGGCCCGGCACCGCTTCCCGGACGGCCAGCTCTACGTGAACCTGCGCGGCTACGACGACGGGCAGGTCACCACGGCCGGCGAGGCCCTGCGCGGCTTCCTCGCGGCGCTGGGCGTGGCCGCCGAACGGATCCCGGACCGCCTCGACTCGCAGGCCGGGCTGTACCGCAGCGAGGTGGCCGGGCGCCGCATGGTGGTAGTGCTGGACAACGCCCGTGACGCCGAGCAGGTCCGGCCCCTGCTGCCCGGCGACGACGGCATCGTCACCGTGGTCACCAGCCGCAGCCAGCTCAACGGGCTGGTCGCCGTCGACGGCGCCCGCCCGTTCCCCCTCGGCGTGCTCTCCAACGGTGAGGCCCGCGAACTGCTGACGGAACGGCTGGGCGCGGTGGCCGCCGGCCCGGACCGCGACGCGCTCGCCCGGATCATCGGCGCCTGTGACCGGCTGCCGCTGGCCCTGACCATCGCGGCCGCCCGGATCCAGGTCACCGGCTTCCCGGTCACCGCGGTCGCCGCCGAACTGGCCGACGCCGGCCGCCTGCTGGACGTCCTCGACACCGGCGACCGGCCGGGGCAGGTCCGGGCGGTGTTCTCCTGGTCGTACTCGGCGCTCACCCCGGCCGCGGCGCGGATGTTCCGGCTGCTGGGCCTGCACCCCGGCCCGGACATCTCGGCCGACGCGGCGGCCGGCCTGGCCGCCCGGCCGCTGCCCGAGGCCCGGGCGTTGCTGGCCGAACTGATCCGCGCCAGCCTCCTGACCGAACACCGCCCCGGCCGGTTCGCCTTCCACGATCTGCTCCGCGCGTACGCCTGCGAACAGGCCCACCGCGAGTTCAGCGACCGCGAACGGACCGAGGCGGTCGGCCGGCTCCTGGCGTACTACCTGCACACCGCCCACGCCGCCGACCGGCAGCTCAACCCGTACCGGGATCCGATCGTCCTGCCGGAACCCCCGTCGTCGCCGGTCACCGAACACCACACCGACCAGGCCGCCGCCTTCGCCTGGTTCACTCGCGAACACGCCGGCCTGCTCGCCGCGGTCCGCCACGCCGCCGCGATCGGCGAACCCACCACCTGCTGGCAGCTCACCTGGACCCTCGCCACCTACCTCGACCGGCGCGGGCACTGGCAGGACCTGGCCACCGCCGCGCAGACCGCCCACGACGCCGCCCGCGCGCACGGCGACCACCGCGCACAGGCCCACGCGCTGGCCGGGCTGGGCCGCGCCTACGGCTGGCTCGGCCGCCACGACGACGCCCGCGCCGAGCTCGGCCGCGCCCTGCAAGCCTTCACCGCCCTCGGCGATCCGGCCGGGCAGGCCCTCGTCCACAGCCACCTGGCCTGGCTGATGGACCAATGGGAAAAACCCCAGGAGGCGTACGACAGTGTCCGGCGGGCCCTGCACTGCTACGAGGCCGCCGGATTGCGGACGGGCGTGGCCGACGCGTTGTCCCGGCTCGGTTACCACCAGGCCAAAGCCGGAAGACCGGAGGGGGCGCTGCACCCGTCGGAGCGAGGACTGGCCCTGCACCGGGAACTGGGCAACCGGCGCGGGGAGGGAATCACCCTGGCCATGATCGGCAACATCCACCAGCTGCTCGGCGATCCCGAGGCCGGCGCCTCCTGCTACGAGCGCGCCGCGGCCCTGCTGCACTCCGCGGGTGAACGCTATTACGAGGGTCGATCCCTCGCCGCCCTCGGCGACACCTACCGCGACAGCGGCCGCGACACCGACGCGCACCTGGCCTGGCAGCGCGCCCTGGACATCCTCACCGAGCTCGACCACCCGGGGAGCGACGCCGTCCGCCTGAAACTCCACGCCGCCGAAGGTTCCCATCAGTGAACGTCGTCCGCCGGTTCCCTCCCGCCGCTCGGCACGATCGGCAGCGCGATTCGGACTGTTTCCGCACGCCGGGATGATCACACGACGGAACGGGCCGGCCAGGGGACAGCGAGGCTGGGTCCCGGTCTCTCCGGGTTCGTTCTGGATCGGCAAATCGCTTGCCGGCGATGGTTCCTGTGGCCAGGGTATGGCTATGGACGCCGTCGTCGACCACTACACGAATGGTGACGAGGACGTCCGGATGACTCTCGACCGCAATCGGGTCGAGTGGGTCCGGACCTGTGAACTTCTGGATCGGTGGCTTCCGCCGCCACCCGCCGCGGTGATCGACATCGGCGGAGGGCCCGGCCGGCAGGCCCGATACCTGGTGGACCGCGGCTACGACGTCACCTTGTACGACCCGGTTCCGAAACACATTGAGCAGGCCCGGGCACGGGGCGTGCCGGCCTTTCCGGGTGACGCCCGCCGGATACCGGTGGACGACCGGGCGGCCGACGCCGTGCTGTTGTTGGGTCCGCTCTATCACCTGCCCGCTGCGGCTGACCGGGCACAGGCGCTCTCGGAGGCGGTCAGGACACTGCGGCCGGGAGGAGTCGTGGTGGTGGCGGCACTCTCGCGATGGGGGCGACTGTTCGTCCGTGCCGCCGGAGACCAACTCAATGATCAGACGTGGCACGAGCACACCATGTCGACCATGCTGGACGGGCGCGTCGACAGCGGGGATGCCTGGGACAATGTCGCCTATCTGCATGACCCTCAAGAACTTGCGGCGGAGCTCCAAGCGTCAGGACTCGGTGAAATCCGGGTCGTCGGGGTCGAAGGGCCGATCGGCGCATGGGCACGCCTCGACCCGACGCTCAACGTCAAAGCGCTGGAGATAGCGCGCACCGCTGAGGCAACCATGGCCGAGACATCGATACATCTCCTGGCCGTCGGCGTCAGAACGGAGTGACGGAGTTCGGGGTGTCACCGTTCGCCCCGCCCGAGGTTGTCGTGATCAAGAGACTGCCCGGTTCGGGTCGAGCGCGTCGAGGTGTCGGGCCCCCGCTCGGTCCTGAACCGGCCGGTCGGGTGCCCTGTGGCGGCTCGGCCTGCATCCCGATCAGCCGCTGTCCCGGATCATCAGCCGGCCGCTGCCACCCTCGTACGTCAAGAAGATCCTGGCGGAACGGTTGACGCTCGAGGCGTGGCAGTGATCCTCCCCGCTGTCAGACCGGGGCCTCGAAATGCTGATAGTCCTTGAGCGACGTCCAGTCCCCACCCCAGGTAAAACCGTGCGCCGTGAACGCCCGCCACACCGGGTCACCGTGCCGGATCATGCCCGGCCGGACATCGGCACGGTTCGTGAACGTCTTACCGGCCGGCGGCTGCACGACCGTGCCCTTCACGTACGGATTCTCCAGCGTGTTGATGTCGATCGCCTTACCGTACGAGTGCACCGAGAAACCACGCGTCGAGCCGGTGATCGGCCGGCAGTTGAACGCCGAGGTGTTGTCGGCGGCCATCGACGCGTTGTCGTCGGCGCCGAAGCGATCCACCGGAAGCATCGTCCTGACCGGAAAACGCATCGAGTACAGGATGTGGAAGATGTCCACCACGCTGCGCGCCACATCCTGGTGGACGATCAACTCACCTCGGTGCCGGGCACCGTCGAAACCCCAGTGCGTCAGCTCCACCCGGCGCAGCTCCGAGATCCGCACCGGGCAGCCGCGATGCCACGAGACGCCGGTCATCGCTTTTGCGTCGGCGAGGCCAACGGCCTGGACCGAAGCCCGATAGCCGTCGTCGGCCGCAGCCGGCGCGACGATGCCGATCACGCCAAGAACTGCGCTGGTCAGGGCCGACATGATCGAGGCAGGCACGGAAGGACGCACGTCCGGATACTCCCAGCCTCACCGGCAGCGGCCTCCTCGCGAAGGCCCGGTGTCACCCGGCTGGGCTACCCACCGTGGCGGTGTTTCGCGGCTGGCGCGGCCCCCCGCGGGTCGCCGTGATGGGGCAGTCTGTGGGACATGACCGACTACGCGTACTCGACCGCGGCCGGACTGGCCACGGCGTTGGCGAAGGGCGAGGTGTCGGCGGTCGAGCTGACCACGGCGGCGATCGCCCGGATCGAGCGGCTCGACGGCGACATCAACGCGATCTGCGTGCCCGACTTCGATCGGGCCCTCGCCGCGGCGGGCGAGGCCGACGCGGCGAGGGCCCGGGGTGAGGCCGGCCCGGTGCTCGGCGTCCCGATGACCATCAAGGACTCGATCGACATCGCCGGGCTGCCCACGACCTGGGGCCTGCCGCCGTTCAAGGATCACGTGCCGGCCGCCGACGCGGTCGTGGTCGCCCGGCTCAAGGCGGCCGGGGCGGTCATCCTCGGCAAGACGAACGTGTCCCTGGCCCTCGGCGACTTCCAGTCGTACAACGCGATCTACGGCACCACCAACAACCCGTGGGACCTCGGGCGTACACCGGGTGGCTCGTCCGGTGGTTCGGCCGCCGCCCTGGCTGCCGGTTTCGGTGCACTGTCGATGGGGTCGGACATCGGCGGTTCGCTGCGCGTGCCGGCGCACTTCTGCGGGGTGTACGCGCACAAACCCTCGATCGGTCTGCTGCCGTTGCGCGGGCACACGTTCCCGGGCACCCGGCCGCTCCCCGAGATCGGCGGTGACCTGGGCGTCGTCGGGCCGATGGCCCGCAGCGCGACCGACCTCGCGATGATGCTCGGCCTGCTCGCCGACCCGGACGAGACCGGCCTCGGCCTCGCCTACCGGACCGCGTTGCGCCCGGCCCGGCACGACGACCTGAGCGGATTCCGCGTCCTGATCCTGCCGGAGCACCCTCTGGTCCCGGTGTCGTCCGAGGTGCTGGCCGCGGTCGACGAACTGGCCACGCGGCTGGAGGGGCTCGGGGTGACGGTCCGGCGGGGGAGCCCGCACCTGCCCGATCTGGCCGAGGGCGCCCGCACCTACATGCGCCTGCTGCAGTCGAGCATCGCGGTCGGTTTCCCGCCGGAGGTCTACGCGGCGGCCCGGACGGCGGCGGCCGCCCTCGACCCGTCCGACACGTCACTGTTCGCCGAACGGGCGAGGGGCGTGGTGCTGAGCCATCGTGACTGGCTCACGGCCGACACCGCCCGCGGCGTCCAGCGAACGCAGTGGGCCGAGCTGTTCACCGACGTCGACCTGGTGATCGCACCGGTGTCCTCGACCCCGGCCTTCCCGCACGACCACAGCCAGCCGATGGGGAAACGCACCATCACGATCGACGGCGAGAAGCACGACTACATCGACCAGCTGGCCTGGGCCGCCATGGCGACCGCACCCGGCCTCCCGTCGACCGCGGTGCCGATCACCCGCTCGGCGCAGGGGCTGCCCATCGGCGTACAGCTGATCGGTCCGCTCTTCGAGGACCACACACCGATCCGCTTCGCCGAACTGCTCGAACGCGAGTTCGGTGCCTTCGCACCACCCCCGCTCGCCGGGCCCGCGTAGCGGAAGATCTTCGATACGATACCGATCGACGCCTGTCCGTTGTTCATGAAGGAGCCGTGGTGAGCAGCGAAGACACACCGTTCAAAGTGGACGGCACGACGGCCCACCCGGCGCGGCGCTACGACTACTGGCTCGGCGGCAAGGACAACTTCCAGGTCGATCGGGACGCGGCCGACGCGATCGAGAAACACTTCCCGACGGTACGGCTGCTCGCGCAGGAGAACCGGTGGTTCCTGCACCGCGGCGTGCGCTTCGCCGCCCAGGAGCTGGGCATCCGGCAATTCCTGGACATCGGCACCGGCATCCCGACCAGCCCCAACACCCACCAGGTGGCGCAGGAGATCGATCCGGCGGCCCGGATCGTGTACGTCGACAACGACCCGCTCGTGCTCACCCATGCCCGCGCCCTGCTGACCGGCACCCCGCAGGGCCGGACCGCCTACATCGACGCCGACCTGCGCGAACCCCGCAAGATCCTGGACCACGCCGACACCGTCGCCGCGCTGGACCTCACCCGGCCGGTGGCGCTGATGATGCTCGCGGTGCTGCATTTCATCAGGGACGAGGAGAACCCGCGCGCCATCGTCGACACCCTGATCGACGCCCTCCCGGACGGCAGCCTGGTCGTCGTCTCGCACGGCACGCCCGAGCACGTGACCCCGGAACAGGCCGCCAGGATCGGCCGGGCCGATGCCAGCCAGGCGCGGGTGCGTTCCGGAACCGAGCTGGCCGCGCTGTTCGCCCGCCCCGACCTGCAACTGGTCGGGCCGATCACGTCGATCTCGCAGTGGTGGCCGGAGACCGCACCCCAGCCCCGACCGTCCGTCGCCGACGTGGCCATGAACGGCCTCGTGGCCCGCGTCGTCCGGCACTGATCAGGAGACGAACCAACGGCCGAGCGGGCGTCGAAGGACTGCCGCTGAGCTGGGGCGCAGCTATGGCCGTACGGGAAAAGCAATGGGCCTTTGTCGTTCCGGCCGAGACCGGCGAAACGGAACGCCCGGTCCGGGAACAACGCCGGACCGGGCGGACGCTGGCACTTTTGTGATCGACTCCAAGGTTCGCCTCTCCCTGCTGGATCGCTCGCGGGTCCGGGTGGGGGAGACGGAGGCCGCGGCGCTGCGGGGCAGCGTCGCGCGGGCGGCCGCCGCCGAACGGCTCGGCTACGACCGGTTCTGGGTCGCCGAACACCACGGCGTGCCCGGGATCGCCGGCTCCGCCCCGGCGGTGCTGCTGGCCGCCGTCGCCGCGGCCACCAGCACGATCCGGCTCGGCTCGGCCGGCGTGATGCTGCCGCACCACCAGCCGCTCGTCGTCGCCGAGCAGTTCGCCACGCTGTCCGCGTTCGCGCCGGGCCGCGTCGACCTGGGCCTGGGCCGCTCACCCGGCTTCACCGCGCCGGTGCGCCGGGCCCTGCGGCAGGCCGACGGCGACTTCGCCGCCGACCTTCAAGAACTGAAAAACTTCCTTCGGGGTACGGCGGAGATCTCCGTGCGCCCGCAGCCGGCCGCCCCCATTCCGATGTACGTGCTGGCCACCGGAACCGGCCTGCCGATCGCGGCCCGACTCGGGCTCCCGGTGATCGTCGGCGGCCCGCTGCTGCGCGCCGGCGGCGAGCAGGCGCTGGCCGGCTACCGGCGCGAGTTCCGCCCGTCCGAGCAGCAGCCCGAACCGTGGGTCGCGATCAGCCTCGACGTGCTGGTCGCCGGCACCGACGCGGAAGCCGCCGACCTGCTGCTGCCAGAAGCGTGGGCGATGGCGCAAAGCCGTACCACCGGGGTGTTCCCGCCCCTGGAACCGGTGGCCGCCGCCCGGGCCGCCACCAAGACCGCCCGCCAGCAGGAGTACCTGGGACAGACCGCCGCGGCGGCGATCACCGGCCCGCCGGACCGGGTCGAACGCCGGCTCACCGAACTGCTCGACCGCACCGGCGCCGCCGAACTGGTCACCGCGAGCAGCACCTTCGACCGCGCCGCCCTGCACAGCTCGGACGCGGCCCTGGCCGCCATGTTCTCCCGGTCGTAACGCCGGCCACGGCAGAATAGGGACGAACCCATCACCGTGACCGGAAGAGGTACACATGGGAGTCGTCACCGCAGCCGATCTCATCGCCGGCCCGCCCGCGGACCTGCTCGCGCGGATGCGGCAGCGCATCGGCGAGGCCCGCGACCACATCGCCGCGATCACCCGGGGCGAGGCGAAGGGCCTTGAACTCCTGCACCGGTACGACGACGCCCGCGCCCTGCTCGCCGACGGCGGCAACCTGGCCAAACACGTGCAACAGCTGCATCCGTCGGCCGCACTGCGCGACGCCGCCCGGGTCGCGGCGCACGAGCTGCGCGCGGCCGAGCTGGCGGTGCGCCTCGACCTCGACGTGTTCCGGGCGCTGCAGACCGTCGAGACCGACGACCGGGCCACCCGGCACTACCTCGACCGGACCTTGCGTGACCTGCGCCGCTACGGATTGGACGCCGACGAGGAGACCCGCGCGAAGGTGCGCGACCTGCAGCTGCGGATGCTCGGCCTGGAGCAGGACTTCGAGAGCGCCATCCGCGACGACCACCGGCAGGCCGCGTTCCCTGCGCAGACGCTGGCCGGGCTACCGACGGACTATCTGGACGCACGACCGCCGGCCGGCGACGGTCTCGTGCACCTGAGCATGGCCTACCCGGACTACCAGCCGGTGCTGCGGTACTGCCACGACGCGGGCGTGCGCGAGACCATGTGGCGGCTGTTCCAGCAGCGTGGCGGCCCGGCCAACATCACCGTCCTGCGCGATCTGCTCGCCGTGCGGGCCGAACTGGCCGGCCTGCTCGGATACGCCGACTACGCCGACCTCGCCGCCTCGGACAAGATGATCGGCTCCGGCGCGGCGATCGGCGCGTTCATCGACGAGATCGCCGAGGCCACCGCGGCGGGGGCGGCAGCCGACCGGGAGCGGCTGCTGGCCCGCAAACGCGCCGACAATCCGGACGCCACCGACCTGGACCCGTGGGACACGATCTACCTGGCCGAACAGGTCCGGGCCGAGGACTTCGGCTCCGACAGCCGTGAGTTGCGGGCCTACTTCGCCTTCGACCGGGTCAAGGCCGGCATCATGGACCTGCTTCAAAACCTTTTCGGCGTACGTTTCACCGCGGTGCCCGAGGCGTCGGTGTGGCACTCGGATGTCGAGACCTTCGACGTGTCCGACAACAGCGGAAAGCTCGGGCGGATCTACCTGGATCTGCACCCGCGCCCGGACAAGTACACGCACGCGGCCGTCTTCGCCATGGACTCCGGCCAAGCCGGCCGGCGTATGCCCGAGTGCACCCTGGTCGGCAACTTCCCGCAACCGGGCGAGGCGCCGGCACTGATGCTGCCGTCCGAGGTGCGCACCTTCCTGCACGAGTTCGGGCACCTGCTGCACTACGTCCTGTCCGGGCAGGGCGAATGGGCGGGCCTGAACGGGCTCAGCGTGGAATGGGACTTCGTGGAGACACCGTCGCAGATGCTGGAGGAGTGGATGGCCGACGCGCCCACGCTGGCCGCCTTCGCCGTGCACCACGAGACCCGCCGACCCCTGCCGGCCGACGAGGTGGACCGGATGCGCGCGGCCGCGGAGTTCGGCCGGTCACTGGACACCCGGCGGCAACTGTTCCTCGCCGCGCTGAGCCTCGGCCTGCACACATCATCACTGTCCCCGGAGCAGGTCGAGCGGGCCGCCGCCGAGCGGATGCTGCCGTATCCCGTCCCGGGCGACGTGTACTCGTACGTGAGCTTTCTGCATCTGTCCTGGTATTCGGCTTTGTACTACACGTATCAGTGGTCGCTGGTGATCGCGAAGGACCTGTTCACCGCGTTCGCCGCCGAGGGCATCCGGGATCCGGGAGTGGCCCGCCGCTACCGCGACCGTGTCCTCTCCCGAGGTTCGTCCGCCCCGGCCGCCGAGCTGGTGGCCGACTTCCTCGGCCGCCCATACAACTCGGCGGCCTACCGGGAATGGCTCTCCTGACAGCAGCTGATCCTCTTCAGCGCGCAACGCCATCCCGCGGCGGCGGAACGCACCTCGACTGTCCGCGTGCTGGTTTGAGCTGGAAGTTCATGCTTCGGGCGGCATCAGCGGCGGCCTGCGTCGTTGCGAGCGCGAAGCAGGATGGTGAGAACGGTGCGGGCGTCGCGGCGCCGATCTGCGCTCCGGGACACCAACGCGGTAATGGCGGCTGCGGTGACGGTGGAACTGTAGAGAACGGCGCCGGCGCCCGCGGCGAAGGCACCGTTCTGGATCATGTCGAGCGCAGTGGACATCGAGGGCTCCCCGGCTGGTCGGGCATCGGTGCCCCAGTTCTCGGGCATCCGGCGGCTGTCCGTCGATGTCTGCCTCGGTTACTGTCTGAGCGTGTCCAGGTCACCACGGGTAGCCAACTGTCCGGTCCGGTCCGGGTCCGGACACCCGGCCGGAGGCCGGTGATGACCGGGAACCCGGCCGCGGACGAGTTCTTCGCCGCTCTCGACAAGTTGCGCCGGGCGACCGGCTCGATCTCGTACGCCACATTGGTCCGCCAGGCCGCCGCCCAGCGGCCGCCGTTGCAGATCAGCAGCCAGCGGTTGAGTGACTGGTTCGGTGGCCGGGCGGTGCCGGCCGACCCGGCGGTGGTCCGGTTTCTGGTCGGCTGCCTGCAACAGCGGACAGCTCGCGATCCCGGCTACCGTCCACATCCGTTGTCCTGGTGGCTGGCCGTCCACGAACGGGCCCTGCGCCAGCGCCAGCTCAGCAGGGAACCCGGCGGCCGGCAGCCGCCCCGCGCGGCCGACGAGCGCAGCGATCCGACGGTCGCCGGACGGCTCGGCGAACCGATCGGCGACAGCGACCCGCTCGCCCTGGAAGTGCACCCGGCCATCCAGATCCCCGGCACCGAACCCGGCGCGGTACTGCCCGACTACGTCATCCGATCGCACGACGTCGACCTGCGCAAGATCGCCGACGCCCTGCTCGACAACGGACGGTCACGGCTGATCACCCTGGTGGGTGGCTCGTCCACCGGCAAGACCCGGGCAGGCTGGGAACTCGCCTGCTACCTGGAAGTACAACAGCCGGGCCGGTGGCGGATCTGGCACCCGTACGATCCGACCCGCCTCGACGCGGCGCTGGCCGAACTGGACCGCGTTGGTCCGTACACGATCGTGTGGCTCAACGAAGCCCAGCACTACCTGATGCCCACCGACACGGCCCGGGGCGAGCGGATCGCCGCCGCTCTGCGGACCCTGCTGCGGGATCCGGACCGTACCCCGGTGCTGGTCCTGGCCACCCTGTGGCCGGACTACTGGACCACCCTGACGACTCGCCCTGGCGGCGACAGCCCGGACGTCTACGCGCAGGCCCGGGAGCTGCTGTCCGGCACCGCGGTAACTCTGACCGAAACGTTCACCGCCGCCGAGATGGCCGCGCTGACCGGCCCGACCACCGATGTCCGGCTGCGATACGCGGCCCGGCACGCCGAGAACGGCCGGATCACCCAATACCTGGCCGGAGCGCCCGTCCTGGAAGCACAGTACCGCACCGCGCCACCGGCGGCCCGGGCCGTCCTGCGGGTCGCGATGGACGCCCGCCGACTCGGGCACCCGCTCGCTTTGTCCCGCGCCCTGCTGGAACAGGCCGCACCCGGCTACCTCGACAACGACGAGTGGGACAGTCTCGGCGAGGATTGGCTGGACCGGGCGCTGACCTACACCGCGGTGTCCTCGGCAGGCGCGCGGGGAGCGCTGACCCGGATCCGGGCCCGGCCCGGGGAGGAGATCACGCCGGCCGGCCAGCCGCTCTACCGGCTCGCCGACTACCTGGAGCAGCTCGGCGTCATCGAACGGCACGGCGTGTACCCGCCGGACAGTCTTTGGCGAGCCGTGGCGTCCGTGGCCACCGAATCCGGCACGCTGATGACGTTCGGCCGCCAGGCGGAGGGCCGCGGCCGGTACCAGCATGCGGCGATGTTCTACCGGCTGGTCGCCGACCGCGGCGACACGATCGGGATGCGGGAACTGGCGCGCCGGCTCGACGCGGCCGGTGACAGCGCCGGCGCCGAGGCGATGGCGATCCGGGCCGCCGACCAGGGCGACGTCCTGGTCCTGCGGGAGCTGGCCGCACTGCGCGAACAGACGGGCGACGTGGCCGGGGCCGCAGCGCTGTACCGGCAGGCCGCGCAACGCGGTGACATTGTCGCCCTGCGCGACCTCAAGGCGCTGCGCCAAGAGGCCCCGGGCATGTTGGGGACACCCCGCTCCAGCGACTCCCTCTGGTTCTACCAAATGGCCGAGCTGCAGAACCTCGACCGACTCCGGGACCTGGCGGCCCGACAGGAGCTGACTCGGCTGAACACGCGCGCCGACGACGACGGGGCCATGCTGTTGGGGGCGATGAACGCCAGCCCGCAAGCCGCCGAGATATGGGGGAGGGTCGGCCGCCAAGTCCGCGACGGCGACTTCGCCGGGGCCGAGGCGCTGTGCCGGCAAGCTGCCGACCTGGGCAACAGCAGCGCGCTGTGGGTGCTGGCCCGGATCCGGGAGGGAGCCGGGGATTCCGCCGGCGCCGACCGGATCCGCCGCTTCGGCCTGACCGGATCGGGCGAGATCGCCACCAGCCTCGATCTATCTGACTGAACAGGTCCGGGCCGAAGACTTCGGCTCGGACAGTCGCGAGCTGCGGTCCTATTTCGCCTTCGGCCCGGGTCAAGGCCGGCATCATGGACCTACTTCAAAACCCTTTCGGTGTACGTTTCACCGCGGTGCCCGAGGCTTCCGGATTCTATGCGGTGCCTGTTGACCACTACGCTATGAGGCCACCGGTCATCCAGGTTCGAGGGAGATAGGAAACTCCGGCTCTATGGTCAATCTGATTGAGGGATGATTCCCGTTGAGGTTAGGGGGTCGCATATGAATTTTTCGGTCGGACAGAGGCTGCTAATTTGGAGTGATCCATGCGCAGTTCTTGTAGATGATGCTTTCGGAGATTATGTTACTGTTCGTTGGCCTTGGGGTGCGGTGGATACAGGGTCCAAATTCAAATGGGACGGCACGGTGGGGATACCGACCGATCCTTCCGTTCTTGAATGGGTTCAGACGCCATGGCGTATTGAGCCACGAGTTGGCCTGCAGGTAGGTGATATCTGCCAGCTATTCATCCCTCCAACTCAATTCAAAATCGAAAAGTTCGAGAGACTTGATGCTCCTGAGGACACCGGAAGTCTTCCTCGTCCGACGTCTGCCTTGACGGTGACATTCACTGAATTACCTCCTGACCTGAGCAAGTGCGGCGACGAGGCCGGTTTTACGATCTACTTTACGGACGCTGGGCCAGTAGACGAATCCCTATATTTCAAAATCGTTGATTAGCTGGATGGGGGCGTGCTTCGTTCAGCGACGAGGAGATAGTTAGCGGCCAGGGTCGCGAAACCCTGACTAGGAATGCGAAGGTTGCTCTCGGCAGTTGTCTCAATGCGATGGGTTTGCTTCGCGGAAAAGTCTGGGGGATGCCGACCATGTCGAGACCAAGGTGGTCCACATGATGCACGAGCGAGGCATTGAACATGCGGAGGTGGTGATCAACAACGTTAATGGTCCGTGTGTCACGGCTCCGCCTGGCCTTGCTTGTTCCAATACCTTGGCGCCGTTGTTGGTGGCATAGCGTGATGGCCGGTTGGCTGGTGCCTGCCGGCTGATGTTGACCTGGAGGGCTAGCTGTGGATATTGAAGATGTCGCGGTCGGCGATATTGCTGAGCGTTGGTTCGGGCGTAGCGGCCCAGGTGAGGTCTTACCATCTGACATCGACTGGCTGCCGGACGGTATCCGGCGACAGTATGCGGATGTATCGTCGCTATTATGGAGAAAGCGGAGTCTCTTCCCCGTCGAAACGCCTCGTCGCTCACGCGTCAATTCTGAAAAGTTCATTTTCATGAGCTTTGACGAGAGGGAATGGTTGTGGGCATATGATGAAAATTGCGTCGATCGTTTTTATGATCATGGGCCCTATTCGGATGAGGGTTGGAAGGCTGTCGAGTCGAGTCTTGCTGGCCTATTGGCGCAAAGAGTGTTGCTTGAGATAGCATTAGGGCCGATCTCTTGGCGGTGGGCTTCGGTGATTCCCCAGGATCTGGTGCCTGATGTTACTAATGGCCTAACGGAAATCCGTGTATGCCAATGGCAAGCATTTCCCGGCTTGCGTATCTACATCGGCGACGGAATTCTGGCGGTAGTCAACTACAACTTCGGGGAGCCAGCACTATCCGGAGCTGACGAGAATATGCTTGAGGTCACTGTAGCGGCAGATAGCCAAGGCCGCCTCGGCAATCTGGCGCATCGTGAGTGGCCGTTTCCTGTGCAGATTCATCCCGGCCGATCGCTGGAGTGGCTGAGGAAGGATGAAGTCTTTTGGAGGGATTGAGCCTTTTTCATCCTTCGAGCAATTCGATGGAGGAATTTTATGTACGTTGAGGACTTTGCGGTCACTGAAGTCGCCGAACGGTGGTATGGAAGGATGGATCCCGGCGAGGTGATGCCGTCCGAACTCGCCTGGTTGCCGGAGAAAATTCGACAGCAATACTCGACCACGTCCCCGCTCTTATGGGGAAGGCGAAGCTTTTTCCGTGTGGAAAATCCACGCCCGTCAAGCTCTGATGCGGGAAAGATGACTTTCATGACCTATGATGAGGGGAATAGGGGTGGGCCTACGATGTGCATAATTCAAGTCAATTGTTCGATCAAAGCCCAGATGCTGATGCAACCTGGCAGCCGGTCGATTCAAGTCTCGTTGGCTTGTTGGCGCAGAGGACCTTGCTTGAGGTGGCCCTAAGTCCGCTTTCTTGGAGATGGATTTCGGTAATTCCCACTCAGCTGATAGACCGCGTTGTGCGGCGGTATGATCAAAATCGATGCCAGTAGCTGGCAAGCATTTCCAGGACTGCGGATCTACGTCGGCGATGAAGTCTTAGTGTTAGCGAGATTCGATCTCACGAGTGTTGTGCCGCACGTGGTGGACGATAGAATATTGAAGATTACTGTTGCGGCAACGGGCTTGAAAAGAATACAGCATCTAGTGGATGGTGACTGGCCATTTCCCTCAAGGGTTTATCCAGGTCGCTCGTTGGAGTGGTTGAAGAAGGTTAACGCTTACTTCGAAGACTAAGAGAGGCTGATCAGTAATCTCAGATTCGCCCGGCCGGCTAGCGCGGATCCCTCAGTCTTCCCAATATGTCAGCCTCAGGCCGAGATCCCCGTCGGCATCCGGCGCGGATGTAACTTCAAGGAGAGCAACTCCATCGTATACGGTTACGCAGATTCTTGTTGCTTTCTTGAGGCTCGTGATGGGCTTTGTATTGGGCCGAGTGTCGACGGCGTCTTGGCATCCTTGCCTAGTGGGATCCTCGATAAGGATGCTGGTGCGCCCACCCATGCCGTCCCTGATACGAGGCTTCCCGCCCGCAGGCGCGTCGTAGTAGAGGTCGGCAGCTCCCCTGCTCTCCTCGATCTTGGCCGTGCTCAGCGACAACGACGTGTAGTTGGTAAGAGGCACCACGAGGTCTTTGACGAAGGTCGGTGGGTCGGTTTCTGCGAAATCGGTGCTGCTCGGCGCCTCGCCGGCAGTGGCGGTCGGCATTTCAGAGAGGGCGCCGGTCGGGGTGCGATCGATGGCGATGGGGCCCCCTGGCTGCTGAGTTCCAGCTGCAGGTTTCGGATCACTGTGGGGGTACTGCCATGCTGCTACCGAGATCAGCCCAGTCACAACGGCGGTGGCGAGTCCCCATAAAGCAATCTTGTCGCCAGTCTTTAAGACCATTGTCTCCGCATCCTTGCGTTTGATGTCCCCATTGCGGGCAGGTCAGGCCAGCCTACTTGATCAACGAATGATGATACTTTCGCGGCCAGCCACCTGCCCTATTTGGTGACCCTGCAATCAGCGAAGTCCGATCAATCGGAGTACTGCTCAACGATCCAATCCGCACGACGTACCACACCGCGCCGCTGGCTAGGTGTTCGTGATCCTGAACAGTTCTCGCATCTGGACTGCCGAGATGAATGCCCGGCTATGTGCGCGACCTGAACTGCGCCCAAGAACTCGATATCACCCTCGTCCTCATGGGCTGTTGCTTGGGCCGCCCGATTAAAGGCATTGAGTCAGTCCTTCCTCAATTGAGGCCCGATGTTAAGATTGCCTATAGTATCCCGCTTGCAAATCCGGCATCGTGACCTGCGGCAAGAAAAGCGAAAACGACCCTTGTCAAGGATATTTTTGGATGAGAGGTGCCAGGGGTTGAGTTCAGAATTCGTTACGTATGGTGGAGAGTCGCCAGCGGGTTGTCCGAAAGTGGTCTGGAAAGATCTCTGCGATGTATGTCTTCCTAGGGTACGAATCAACCTCTTTACACCAGCGCTTAATCTTATGCCTGTGTCTACAAAAATAGATGAAATTCTAGTTGAGGGAATTTTTCTTGGGCATAACTTGGGAGGTGCTGAGTTCTTCTTAGAATATATTTCCGGCAGTGTATGGCTGGGCTTGCCCTGGGAATTTGACAGCCTTTTGGTCAACAGCTCTTTGGTTGCATTCCGTCAATCGCTGCTCCAGGTTGATTCCAGGTGCCCGTTCAAATTTAGTGGTGAAATCGAATCTGCGTGGGTTGCCGCAGATGAGCTCCGGGAGCTTCTGGTTGAAATAGATCCAAAGTCTATGGAGGATCTGTATGGGTATTGGCCGGCCTTCTTGGAGGACGTGGCGGTCGGTGACTATTCAGTCGGCGGAAACCCCGATTGACGTTCGGGTTATGAGAATTTGGCATGCTAATTACTTGCGACGCGATATCGGATTAGGTTGCTTGCGGCTGGCCATCCGGCGCTGATTTTGGGCTGATTGAGCTGTCGTGGCGCTGTGCGTTGAGCGATCAGGCTCCGTGGAGGGGATGGACTTGAACGTGGAGATTTCTGACGTTGATTGGTTCGCCTGTGCGGAACCAGGTCCAGCGAGAAGTATCCCGCTCCGCTTGAGGGAACTCCGGAACGCCACCGATGATGGTGCGGCCATAGAGGCAACACACGCCTTGCATGAGCTGCTTTGCTATGGAGCTGTTACCGTTGAGGAAGCGACGGTTCCTGCGGTTCGCATTTTGTACACGATATTGGCCGACGCTGAATTTCGATGGAATCAGTACGTCCTTCAACTGCTTGACACTATTGCTTGTGTGGATATGGTTGCGGAATCCGATTCGGGGCAGGTGGCGAGTTCGTCTTTGGGGGCTCGCGTCCGCAGCGAGATTATTGACGGGCTGCCGCTGGTGGAGGCGGCGACGAACAGTGAAGTCCGCGATATTCGTGGTGCTGCAATTGTGTTGCTGGCTGATGCTGCCGAGGATTCGTCGAATATGTTCGAGCGCTTTAGTGCCGAACTCGTTCAAGAACGCGATCCAGTCGTGCAGGCTGACCTTGCTTATGCTGCGACAACGTGCTGTTTTCGAAAGCTGAAGGCCGCGGCATCGGGCAGCTGCTCGGCCTGGCTGGATTCTGTGCTGGCGCATCCGAACCCGGCTGTCAGGTATCGGGTTGCCCAACGCCTGGTGGAGTTGAAGGTCGAACACCGGGGCGCCGCGCTGCTTCCGATTCTCCAAAGCTCCGAAGCGGAGGTAGTGCAGAAGCGGCTTTTTCGACAGGAATACATGTAACTGAACTTTGTCGAGAGAATTATGCCGCTCGTTACGCAGATGATGGTCGCATACGTTGGGGCTGACGGTGTGACGTATCTGGACGGTGTTGAGGCAATCAACAGCTCGCGAGGATTGTAAGCGCATCTGGGAGGGTTTCAGAGCGCGTAGCAGGACCGATAGATGTGGCGCTCAAGTTAAAGATCTAGGTCAACCGGCTATTACAGTTGCCGGTTATGAAGCGGGACTTCGCTGTGGGCGCATCCATCGAAACGATTCGGGCGCGTCTGCTCCGCTACAAGAACGGGGACGACGACGCTGTGCGGTCGGTGACCGCGCTGATCGAGGTCGGGGCTCTGCTCGACACCGACGACGTCGACCTTGAGACCGCACGGGTCTGCGGTCTGCTGCTGTGGGTCCGCAGCACCTTCCAGAGCGACGACGCCGACCACGATGACCTGATTCCCGCTCTGGCGCTGCTGCACCCGGTCTGGCGCGCCGATCCGACCTCCGTGCCGGAGCCGATTGCCGAGTACTTCGCCACGCTCGGCCTGAGCCCACTGCGGCCCACCGACGCCGCGCAAGGACCGGCCGCGGCTCTCATCGACCACGCACGCCGCACCGGGGACACCACGGCCGCCACGATCGCCGTGGCACTGCTTCGCCGGATCGTCGACAGCACACCTGACGACGATCCCGAGTCCTGCATGTACCTGTCCAACCTGGCGATGGCCGTGCAGATCCGGGCCGACCTGACCGGGGACCCGGACGGCATCGACGAGGCGGTCCGCCTCGGTGAGCAGGCCATGGCCGCGTTCAGCGACGACGACCCGCGCCGCGCCGTGCCCGCCGCTGCCACCGCGGTCGCGTTGCGCCGCCGATCGGCACAGACCGCAGCGCTCGGGGACCTCGACGAGGCGATCACGCTCGGACGCCGGTACGCGGGCACCGACCCGGACCGGTGCACCAACCTGGGCGTGGCTCTCACCTACCGGTTCGAATGGGCGGGCCACGAGGACGACATCGCCGAGGCCTTCACCGCTCATCACATCGCCCTCGCCGCGCCCGGCCACCCGCGGCGTGCCCGCCACCTGGCCAATCTGGCGGTCACGCACACGGTTGCGTTCGATGCCGACGGCGATCCGGCCCACCTCGACGCCGCCCTCGCCGCCGGCGAGGAAGCCACCCGACTGCCGGACGTCACACCACAGGACCGGGCCGCGATCCACGGCGGACTCTGCAACACACTGCGCGCCCGGTTCCGCTACACCGGGAACTCCGCCGACCTGGACCGGGCTGTCGGATACGGCGAGGCAGCGGTCTCCGCGCTTGCTCCGGGGCACCCAGGTCGGGCCGGCGCGCTGGCCAACCTCGGTCTGGCCCGGCACGTGCGCGCGGTTCGCCGGAACGCCCCGGACGATCTCGACACCGCGATCGACGAACTCTACGAGGCTGCCGATGCCACACCCGCACAGGACCCTGACCTGGCCGGCCGGCTCTCCAACCTCAGTGACGCCCTGCTGTCGCGATCCGGACCCGGCGACACCACCGAAGCGGTACGGCGAGCCGAAGCCGCGGCCGACGCGGGCAGCCGATCCCGGCAGCACGCGTACTACCTCACCAACCTGGGCAACGCCCTGCAGGCCGCCGGGGAACTGGACCGCTCGATCGACGTACATCGGAAAGCTGTTGATCTTTGTGATCCTGGCGCGCCGCAGCGTGCGGCCTGCCTGGCCAATCTTGCCGCCACCCGCACGGCTCGGCTGAGCGGCGACGACGCCGACCGGGCGATCGACGAAGCCGGCCAGGCCGCTCGCATCGCGAACGCGCCGGTGGAGGTCCGGATCCGGGCGGCCGTCCGATGGGGGCACTGGTCCGCGGTGGCGCGGCGCTGGGCGGACGCACTCGACGGATACACCCTGGCGGTGGAGCTGCTCAGCACGGTGTCGCCGCGCGAACTGCCCCGGGCCGACCAGGAGTTCGAGCTGGCACGGCTCGGGGGAGTGACCACCGACGCGGCCGCCTCCGCGCTGCGGGCACAGCAGCCGCACACCGCCGTCGAGCTGCTGGAGAAAGGCCGCGGCATCATCCTGTCGCACGCCCTGGACGACACTCCGCAGCCGGGTGCACCGGACCTCACGCATCCGGGGCCGATCGCCATGATCAACGTGAGCAACTTCGGCAGCGACGCACTGCTGCTCCGCGATGGCATCGTGACTGTGATTCCCTTGCCAGAGGCCACACCCGCGGAGGTACGGCGGCAAGTGCGCCACTTCGCGACGGCGATCACCACCGACGACAACGATGCCGCGAGTGACGTCCTCGGATGGCTGTGGGATGCCGTGGTCGCACCGGTCATCGCCGCGCTGGATGCGGGCGGGCGGCTGTGGTGGTGCCCGACCGGACTGCTGGCCCTGCTGCCGTTGCACGCCGCCGGCCGGCCCGGCAGCGGCTCGGCACTCGACGCGGTGATCAGCTCGGTGACCCCGAACCTGCGCGCTCTGTCGGCCGCCCGGGCGCGTCCGGCCGCCCGTACGGGGGAATCAGAGATTTTGATCGTCGCACCTGAATCGGGGAACCTACCCGCCGCCGCGGCCGAACAACGCGTGCTGTCCGCACTGCTCGGTGGCCGGGCGGTCACCACCACCGAGGTCGACCCGGCGGAGCTGGCCCGGTATCGGAACGTGCACGTCGCGGCGCACGCGATCGCCGATGCGGTCAACCCGTCGCGGGGCGGCATTGCCCGCTCCGACGGTTCGCTGGTCACCGCCGATGAACTGAGTCGCGCCCGCCCTGACGGTGGGGGTGAGCTGATGTTTCTGTCCGCGTGCGAGACCGCCCGCACCGGGCCCGACCTGGCTGACGAGACCGTGCATCTGGCGTCGGTGCTGCATGTTGCCGGCTATCGGAATGTGGTGGCCACTCTGTGGCCGGTGCCGGACCGGCCGGCGCTGCGCTTGGCGCGGGCGGTCTATGAGCAGCTCACCGCCGATGAGCCGGTCGAGATAGCAACGGCCCTGCACCGGGCGGTGCGACTACTGCGCGAGCGTTATCCGAATCATCCGTTGGTGTGGGCGGCGTATCTCCATCTCGGACCGTGACCGCCAGGAAAGGTTTCTCAGAAGTCCTCAGCCAATCCCCATGGACCGCGATGACTTCTGGCCCGGCCCCATTTGGGTGGGCCCTGTTCGTACTCCTGGATAGGGTCACCACATGTCCCGAACCCGCCCGTCGTTGATCACCGAGGCGGCGGCTTTCTCCGTTGCCGGCGACGGACTCCATCGGTACGAGATGGGCCCAGCGCTGATCGGGGCAGGGGCGGACGCAACCGTGGTCATCGTCGCGCCCGGGGACAACCCCAGACACAGCGGCGTCCAGGACTCCACCGAGGTGCTTCTGCGCGGGGACAGGATTCCGGACCTTCACTCAAGGTTTATGAGCCGTGCCCCTCTACCGATCTACCTATTCGTCCGCATGGACCAGGGCTGCCTTCCCCTGGGCACCGCGGTCTGCAGAGGTGGAGCTTCGGAACGCTCCAGTTTCAACTTCGCCAACCTGGTGCTCGACCAGCCTCTGTCCCGCGACGTGCTGGACGCGGTCCGGCCCGTCCCGGTACCCGGCCCGGTGCCAGGGGTGGAGTGGATCGACCATGTGGAAAAGGATCCGATCCGGGCCTTGGAATCATTCGTGCTCGGCTGGTTCCCCGCCGAGGTGCAAGAGGCGACCGAGTCAGAGAGTTCGCCCGACGCACTGGGCAGCCTGCCGAAGGCCCTGGCTGCCTTCCACCGCTTGGCCCGTCTGCGCCCTGCGATCCACAGATTTCATGATCCGGTGCTGAAACAGCCCAGGCGTGCCTCCGGACCACTCGGCGAACGGCTCGTCTTCGCGGTGTGGGACGGAGGCGGGATGGACTGGTCCATCCCATGGCCGGCGGAGAACCCAGGCGAGGCCGATCCGCGCGTGTGGCTTGCCGAAGACCCCTACGCCGAGGAACCGGAGATGATCCTCGAAGAGGAGCCACTCGGTCGCTTCCTCCTGCAGTTCACCCTTAACGAAGCGATGAATGCCGCCCCCTACCGCGCATGGACCTACTGCATGCCGACCGCGGGCCTGGACGCGCTGTGGAGCATGGTGCGTCCCGTACCGCTGAGCCCATTCCTGCCGACCTACACGGCCGAGCGATTCTTCATGGCACCGGGCTTGCTCACGCAGGTGAGCGGCGACACGAAGGAAGCAGTCGTAAGCTTCGGCGCGCTCCACCGCGGAACCCTGACTCCGCTCCTCGCGCAGGGATTCCGCTGGGCTCGCTTCGATGGGTGAAGCAGGAGTGAGTTTGTAACTGAGTTCGGGGCTCTGGCGCGAACTGTGCTATGGACGTCGGGCAATGAGTGGCCGAGCGATGCTCCCTGGCCGAGGTTCTGCTAACTTCCTATCGATGAGCAGGGACAATAGCCTTGCGGACGCTCTCCGCGAGTGGAGCGGATGGTTGAGTGGACTTGGCGCTCCAGTCGCTTCGTGGCTGCGTCCTGGACGGCCGTCCGAGGAGATCACTGCCGTTCTCGGCCCGGAGTTGCCTGCGGCCGTCCGCACCTGGTTCTCGTGGTGCGACGGCGTCGAAGATGCGCCTGGCCAGTCGATCGGCGAGTGCTGGGTGATCCCGGGCTATTGGCCGGTTACGCTCGCCGAGACCCGCGCTGAGTTAAACGTGGAGCTGCCCTATCCCCACTCGGTGCCGTTGCTGCGCGACGGCGGCACCGATCTGTATGTTGCCGCGTGGTCGGCAGCCGGCGAGGAACCAGTTGTCGTATCTCTGCTGAACCCTGGTGACCCGGTCGTCGAGTACGGCTCCATCGCCGAGCTGGTCGCCGTTACCAACGCCTGCTTCGCTCGAGGCATTTACGCCTTGGACGAGCGTGGTTTGCTCGACCTCATAGATGGTGCCGGGTACGACGCCATCTATGAAGAGATCACCGGCTTGCCGGCCACGTGACGCTGGCCGACCTCCCCGCCCGGCGATCACCTGATCGTCTACCACGATGTCGTGGTGGTGGCCGGCGCTACCCGGCGCCGCCGTGGTGCTGCTCGTCGCCCGGCACCGGTCGCGGTCGGCGACCGCGGTGCTCGCCGACCTCACCGAAGCGGCCGTCGACCTCTACGGCAACGCCCTGGCCGTGCAGCTGGGGCTGGCCGACACCGGGGCCCTCGACGACGCGACCGGGCTGCTGATCACCCGGATCACCCGCAAGGACCGGCGCAAGCCGGCAGCTCCATGATGGAAGGGTGCAGACCCTCGCCGCATTGGTCGCGTTGTGCCCGGGTTCCGGGACTCCGGCGCAGGCCGCCGCCCTGGCCACCCAGCTCGGTGACGACCCGCAGGCCGGCCGGCTGGCCGTCACGTACCTCACGGCAGGCGCCCGCACCTTCACCGGATATCGGATCGAGCTGCTGCTCAGGCGCACCCCACAACTGGACACCGCGATCGAACTGGCCCTGGAACGGCTGGACGACGAAGGGCTCGGCCAGGCGCACACACTGCTGCGGCTGCTCGCACTCCTGCCGGACTCATCCGTACCATATCGGTGGTTTGTGAAGTCGGATCGGCTCGCGGACTCCGAGCTGTTCCCACGCCTGACCGGCCCGCATCTGGACGCCCTGCTCGACGGCCTGTCCGCGCTGGCCCTGATCGACACGACGGCCGACCTGCTGACGATGGATCCGGCGATCCGGGAGTTCGCCGATCGGGACAACCGCGACTCGGGCCAGCGTCCGGCGCACCTCGCGCTGCTGGCGACGCTCGTCTGTGCCGCCGCACCGGCCGCCGAACTCGCGGACACCGCCGTCCACGTCCTGCAACTGGTGGACGACGCCGACGTGGACCTGATGGCCAACACGTGCCTGCTCATCGGCGAGATCCTGGCCGGCCAGGACCGCTACGACGAGGCCCGCACGATCAGCGCGGCCGTGGTCGCCCGGACGCGCCGGGTGCTCGGCGCCAGCCATCCCCGCACCCTGTTCGGCCTCACGTTTCTCGCCGGGTGGACCGGCAACGCCGGGGATCCGGCCGCCGCCCACGACATCCTCGCCGAGGTCACCGACACCTACCGCCAGATTGCCGGCCGGGACGATCCGGATGTCCTCGTCGCGTTCTCCAACCGGGCGTACTGGGCGGAGAAGTCCGGCGACGCCGTCGCCGCCCGCGACGCGTTCACCGATTTGGTGCTGATCCGTACCGGACAGTCCGGCCCCGACGACCCGGACGTGCTCTACGACTGTGGCGCGCTCGCGCAGTGGACGGGCATGGCCGGGGACGCGGCGCGCGCCCACGCCCTGTTCCGCGAGCTGCTTCCCGATTTCGAACGGATCTGGGGACCCGACGCGCCCGACGTCGTGGCCATGCGCGAGGCGATCACCCGGTGGGGAGCGTGACCGCGAAATCTGCTCCCACGTGCACATAGGCCGCCCAGCAGGTCGGCCGGCGCGGATACCTGCGGCGAAGCGCCCGGGTGACCGCGTTGACCGCCCGGGCCGGTGACCCGGTGCTCAGCCCGTCGTAGAACAGGCGCGCCGCACGGACCGCGACCGCATCCGGCACCGGCCACGACGTGGCGACCACATCCGCGAACCCGGCCAGGCACAACGCCGCCGCGATGTGGATGTTCTCGTCCGGCAGGCGCGGCCCGCCCTGCAGCGTCGAGCAGGCCGACAGATAGGCCAGTGTGCGCGTCCGGCGTACCCCCGCCTGGTCTTTGAGCAGGTCACGGATGCGCAGCGAACCGTCGTGCAGCGCCAGATGGCTGTCGGACGGCCGAGCCGGATCCGCGGTGGCGTGGCCGGCGAAGTGCACCCAGTCGGCGTCGGCGAGCAGGTCGCGCACCCGGGCCACGCTCGCATCCTTTTCGGTCACAAGATCAGAACCAGGACCAAGACGATGGTGTACGTGGTGAGCCTCCCGCCGCGTGGCCGGCAACGGCGACGGCGCGATCACGGTGGTGCTCACCGCAGCGGCCGGCCCGCCGATGGCCGCCAGGCTGTGCAGCGTCGGAGCGAAGGAACTGACGACGCGATCGGGAACCGAACGTCCCGGCTCGTCGTACCCGGCAGCATGCAGCGGCAGGAACGACAGCGCACCGGTCGGGATCCACCACAGGTGAGCGCCCGGGTTCACCTGCTGCAGGACGGGCTCGGCAACGGTGTCCCAGAGCCATTCCAGCATCTCCGTGAGCCCCGCATCGGTGGGCTGCAGCGCCGTGACGGCGTAGCGCCGGATGTCGCCGTCGGTGAGAGCGGGCAGCCGGACATGGCGGGTCGAGGTGGCGGTGACCAGCAGCGCGTCACAGCGATGAGCGGCCACATTGACGATCACGGCCGTGCCGTCGCCGAGCCCGGCCCGCAGACCGTCGAGGCGAGGCGGACGCAGGAAACGCTCCAAACCCTCGACACGGTGGATCTCGGCGAGGACCGCGTCGCGTTCCCGGACCGCGTCATGCCGGTCCCAGACCGCCGGGCCGTCGCCGCGATGCGTGGACTCGATGAGATCGTGCGCAGCGCCGAGCCGCCGAGCCAGACCGGGCGCCCGAGCACGGATCTGCTCGGTGCCGGCCGAGCGGGACAGCGCCTGGGCATACAGAACACCCCGCCCCTGCTCCAGGATCTCCACAGCCCCGTCAAGATCGTCGAGTTCGAGCGCACACGCGGCCGCCGTCGTGGCCAGCCCGGGGAACTGCGTCAGCAGACGCTCCTGGTCGTCGCGACCCAGCCCGGCCCAGGCGACCAGGTCGAGCAGCTGCACCGCACGACCCAGCGCTTCCCGAGCAAAAGACCATTCCCTTTCGCGTACGTACAGGTGGCCGAGGCTCTGCGCGGCCATCGCCCGCGACAGGGCGGCCGCCACCTCGGTGTCGAGCAGCGTGCGGTACGCCTCGGCGGCCCGCCGCAGGCCGTCGGCGCCGCCCTGCAGCTCCCACGCGTGACCCAGGTTCAGCAGCGAGTTGGCCAGCGCCGGATCATCGGGTCCGGCCCCGGCGGTCGCCTCGGTGAGAACATCGATCGCCTCCTGCGGATCAGCGCCGCTGGGGCCGAGTTGAGCGGCCGCGAGCAGGACCGCGCCCAGATTCGTCCGGTGCTCGCGGTGCTCCGGCCGGTCCGGGGACAGCATCGCGGCGGCGTCGCGCAGCAGCCCGGCCGCGCGGGCCAGCACCTCCCGATCCCCGGCCTGCACACCCTGGCGGTGCAGCGCGTTGCCCAGCGCGGCCAGCCGGGTGGACCGCTCCCGATCACCCGGGGCGGTGGCCGCGACCACGTCCTCCAGCTCGCGCACCGCCTCGTCGAGCGCGGCGACATCGGCGACCGTCTCGAACCGGTTGCGCAGTGCGCCGGCCCGGTTCGCGCGGTACGCGGCCCGGTCGGGATGCCCGGCCGGGAGCAGCCGGATCGCCTCGGCCCAGTCGCGGATCGCCTCGTCGAGAGCGTCGAGATCACCCGTACCGGAAAAGGTGGTTCGCCCGGCGATGGCGATCTGATGGAGATAGATCGGACGGTCGGGGTCGTCCGGTGCCATCGTGCGCATGCTGCGCCGCAGCCGGCGGGCGGCCTGGGCCGCCGACGTCCGGTCACCGGTGACCGCGGCCCGGTCGAGCAGCGCCCGCAGCAGCGCCGCCGCGCAACCGGGCACAGCCGGGTCACCGGCCGGCACCAGCGCGCACGCGGCCCGGGCGGCCTCCACCGCCGCGTCGAGCTGCTCCCGGTCACCGGTCAGCTCCCACGCCGCCATCAGGATGCTGCTGCTGTTGCTCAGGACCTGCGCGCCCGCCGACGGCCGCAGCCGGGCGGCCTCACCGGCGGTCCGCGTGGCGACCAGCGCCTCCGGCAGCAGCGTCACGTCCCCGGTGCGTTCCAACTGGCGCATCAGCCCGAGCACCAGGTTGGCGTGCGCGGCGACATTCCCGGGACGATCCTCGGCGGCGGAGCGCAACAGCGGCAACGCCTCGTCCAGCGCGGCGGATCGGCCGAGGCTCTCGCTCTCCCGGACAAGACAGAGGCCGAGATGGGTACGGCGATGAAGCGCGCCCCCGGCCACGGCCGCCCGATACGCCCGCTCGGCGGCCAGCAGCGGACGGGCGTCGCCGGTGCGGTCGGCCAGCCAGTACAGGGCGTCACCGAGGTCACCGGCCCGGTCGGCCGGGGCAGTGTCGAGATCGGTCAGCCCCACCAGTCGTTGCACGGCCTGGGCCAGGGCCGGCGTGTCGCCGTCCCGGTAGGCCTGTTTGACCAGTCCCAGCACCGCGGGGAATTCGTCCGGTTCGGAGCTGCCGCTCATGACCGTGAGGCTACCGGCGACACGGCGCGCTTCGGATCATTGCGGGCACGATCGGGATGAGTCGCCTACGAGGCCGGTGGCACCCAAAGCCACGCCGGCTTGTCGTACTCCTTAATCCGGACCTGTCGTTGCTGCAGGCTCCCTGCCGGTAGGTCATCCCTGGTCAGTCCGGGTTTGATCACGAAATCGTGCAACGTATCGGAGATCAGCGCCACCAAGTCGGCCTCCGGGTTCTCCACAGCGGCCGTTTTCAGCGTCGGGCTGTTCAGCAATCGGCTGACCTCGACGATCAATGATCCTCTGAACCCGATTGCCCCGTCGCCGATCATGCCGACCCCGGCCGAGAGCCGAAGACGCAGGCGGTCGCGAAACCGGCGATTTCCCGTGGCGAGTTCACGGCGCACCGTGTGGAGCAGAACAGGCAGGGATTCGTGCAGCGACACACCGGCCGGTAGAACAATGTTCATTCCGTCGCCGGTGGTCTGCCGGTCCACGCCGGCCAGCGTCAGGTTCAGCCGGTCGAGTGTCCGGTCGAGCAACTCGGCAAGGCGGCTCTGGGCATCCTGCTGCTCGGGATCCTCCCGAGTGCTGTAGCCCACGATGTCGACCGCGAAGCACATCCTCAGGTCGAGGCTGTCCTGGGCCGGCTCCGGTTCCGGCGCGGGCTCCGGCGCGGACAGTACCGATGGCAGCGGCGCGCTTCGCTGCGGCGTCTCGTCCAGCACACGGCGCACAGCTTGCACCTCGTCGACAAGGATCTGCAGGTAGGCGAGGTCGTCGGGTATCCGGATCCGTAGGGCGTCGCTGACGTCGGCGTCCGTGGTCAGCAGCGGTGGATATGCGGCTCGCATGTTGTGTTCGGCGATCTCCGCGGTGTGCTGCAGAGTTCGCAGATGGGCGACGGTGCCCGCGAGCCGGCGCTGGTCCGCTCCGAGTTCCGAGGCCTCGACGTCCGGCCGGTCGAGCCGGCTGCGGACCTCTTCGTGCAGGGTGCGCAGCAGGCTGCCGTCGCCGCGGACCCGCGATTGATAGCGCAGCTTGGCGGCGTGCATGAGGTAGCGCGCCAACGGTGGCATATCGGTGCTCCCGTCGGACCAGGTGAGGTTGCTGAGTTCCGAGTCCTGGCCGGGACCGGCGAGCACCACGATCCGTCGGGCCGGCCCGTCGCCGGGTGGTGAGGCCTCCCACAAGGCGAAACCCTCCGGTGTCCGATGCCCTCGGGACCACCAATCCGGCGCATCGGCGGGGTCCGCCGCGAGATCGTCGCGGACGTCTGCGGCGAGCGCTTCCGGATCGACGTCGTCGGTGGGCGCTTTCGCCTGGAAGACGACGGCGCTGCCGAGCATGGCCGTGGTGCCACCGACGACGAGCCGTCGCCACCACTCGTACAGCTCGGACCACTGCTGCGGGGCAGCCGATCCGATGCGAAGCACCCGTTCCGCGCCGATCGGAGCGGCGAACACCATCGACAGGTTGATCACATCGTGATCGCGGCGCACGATCGCCTGACGGTCGAACCCGAGATCCTGCTGGGCCGCGACCACCGTGTAGTCGCCGACTCCGGGCCAGATGTCGGGCAGGTCGGTGTCGGCAACACCGTGCACCGGCTCCGACATCGCGAGCTGGGTCCGGCACTGCCGCCAGACCTGCTCGAGTTGGCGGCGTGCCGTCGCGGCGTGCGGGCCGTCCGCGGGTGCGAAAAGATGAGCGACCAACTCGTGTTCAACGAGGCGGCTGGTCTGCACCGTCGGCCTCCTGATCGGTGCCGGCCCGCCTGCGCAGATCCGCGGAGGCAGTGTTCAGATCATGAACGAGGGTGTTCTGACGTTCCTTGATCGATGCGTTCGCCGGTGCCGGATCCTTGGTGCCCATCCGGTTCGCCCGGACCGGGCCGTGCAGCTCCAGATCGGCGGTGGCGTCGCGCAACTCCACGACGTCACCCGCGTCGAACGCCTGCCGCATCCGGTCCACGATCGAGCTGACCTGTTCCCACCGGGGCGACGGCAACCGCCACTCGGGCAGGTCGCCGAGCACGTCAAGTGCGTCGTCCAGCGTCTCCGAATCCCATCGCCCGTCCACGACAATTCACTGTAGAGCAGGGCCGGGTCACGAACGGGTAATTGTGCCCGGGCCGGCGCCGGCGATACCGTCGCAGGGGGTTGTGATGACCGATGACGTATTCGGGCAGGCCGCTCAGCTCCTGCTGCAGGCCAGGAGCGAGATGCAGGTCGGCGACGACCCCGGCCGCACTGACGCATTGCTGCGCCGCAGCATCGAGCTGTTCCGCAGCGCGCGCGATGCCGACCCGGCCGCCGTCTGCGCGAACCTCGGCGTAGCGCTGCGGATGCTGGCCGAGCGGACCGGCGACCGCACGGCCGCGGCCGCGGCGGTCGCCGAAGCGCAGGCTGCCGTCGCGGCCGAGGCCACCTCCGGGCGCCAGCTGAATCTGGCTTCGGCGCTGCACGTGAGCTTCCTGCTCACCGGCGACGGCGCCTGCCTCGACGACGCGGTCACGGCTGCCCGGGACGCGCTACGAACCTGCCAGGACGACCTCAAGCTGCCGTCGCGGCTGGCGAGCCTGGCCGGCCTGCTGCTCGACCGGGGCGGGCGCACGGGTTCCGGCCACGATCTGGACGAAGCGCTGACCCTGACAACCCGGGCGTTCGCTATGCCGGCGCCGGAGGACGAATTCTGGTCCGTCGTGGTCAACAACCATGTGTTGGCCCTGCGTACGGCCTACGAGCGCGGGTTCGATCCGCAGCTCGCCGATCTCGCCACGGAGATCGGCCACGCCGCCCTCGCGCAACTGCCGGACGGCTCGCCCGGGCGCGTCTCGACCGAGGGCAACCTCGGCCTGGTCCACCTCGCCCGGCACAAGGCCGGCCACCACGAACAAGATCTTCGTGAGGCTGTTGCGATGCTGACCAGTGCGGCCGCCCATCCCGGGCCGCTTCAGCACCAGTGGCTCGCCAACCTGGTGATCTGCCGGACCGAGCAGTACCGCCGGGATCCGCGACCGGCGACGTTCCGCGAGATCGAGACGTCGGCGCATCGGGCGCTGCGTGCTCTGCCCGCCGGCGATCCCCGGCAGGGGCCGCTGCTGGTCAATCTCGGCGGCGCCCACCTGGAACGCTACGAGCGCACCGGTGCCCCGGACGCGCTCGACGAGGCCGAACGGCTGCATCAGGAGGCGGTCGCGGCGACCGCCGGTACACCCGCGCATCAGACGATCGCCAAAGCCGGGCTCGCAGTGGTGTGGCAGCGCCAGGCCGCCGCCGGCTCGGCCGGCGACCGCCTCACCCGAGCCATCGAGCTGGGCCGTGAACTGGCCGGACACTCGTTCGCGAATGCCGACGACCGGGCTTCCAGCCTGTCGAACCTCGGATTGGCGCTGGCCGCCCGCTTTGCCGCCGACGGCCGAACCGAGACCGCAGAGGAAAGCGCGAGACGGCTGCGCGACGCCGTCGACGCGCTGCCCGCCGGCCACGTGGCACGCCTCGCCCACCTGTCCAACCTGGCGGTGTTCCTGCTGTCGTGGTCCGAGGCGACCGGCGAGGAGCACGTCAGCGTGGAAGCGGTCGAAGTGGCCCGGGCCGCCGCCGACGCGGCCGGCGACGACCCGGACCGGGCGGGCTATCTGGCCAACCTGGGCGGGGCACTGTGGCGGCTCTACGTGCGCACCCAGGATCCGGCCGCGCTCGAACAGGGAGTACTGGCCGCGCGGGCGGCGCTGTCGGCCACCCCGGCCGGGCACCCCGACCGGCCCATGTACCTGTCGAACCTCTCCGGTCTGCTGGCCCGGCAAGCCGACAACGGACGCCACGAAACGCTCATGAGAGAAGCGGTCGAGCTTGCCCGAGAAGCTGTCGAACGCACCGAACCGGGCCACCCCGATCGGGCCATGCGGATGTCCAACCTCAGCCTGACTCTGCGCTACCTGGGCCGGCACTACGGTGTCGTGGACGCTCTCGACGACGCCGTCCAGGTGGGCTACGACGCCCTCGCGGCGACACCGGACACCCATCCCGCACAGCCCGGCCGGATGAGTAACCTCGCCGCCACGCTTCTCGCCAGAAACACGCGCGACCCGTCCGGCCCCGACCGGACGGCCGCGGTGAACCTGTTCGCTGCCGTAGCCGGCCACGACCTCGGCCCGGTGACACTGCGCATCCAAGCCGCCGCGCAGGCGGGTGCGCTGTGTGCCGAGGACAACCGGTGGGCGCAGGCCACCGACCACCTCGGCCTGGGCGTGGAGCTCATGCAACGGCTGGCCACCCACTACACGGTCCGCTCCGACGAGGAACACGACCTGTCCCGTTTCGCTCAGCTGAGCGCGGACGCCGCGGCGTGCGCCATTCACCTCGGCGACCTCCGGCGAGCACTCGATCTGATCGAGGCCGGTACCGGTGTGATGCTCTCCCGCACCCTCGCGCTGCGCTCCGACGTCGACGACCTGCGGTCACACCACCCCGAGGTGGCATCGCGCCTCGACCAGCTGACGGCCGCGGTCGCCGCCGGACAAACACCCGGCACCGGGATCGCCGGGGCCACCCTGCACGGGTTCGACCGCCGGGGAGCCGACAGCGCCTGGCGGGACCTGCTTCACGAGATCCGGCAGCTGGCCGGCTTCGAGCGCTTCCAGACGCCCCCGTCCGGCCCGGAACTGCGCAGACTCGCCGAACCCGGGCCGATCGTCATCGTCACGACGAGCCGCTATCGCTGCGATGCGCTGCTTGTCACCGCCGATCACGACGTCCGGCTCGTACCTCTGCCGAACCTCGCGCACGCCGACGTGGTCGCCGCTTCCGAGTCCCTGCTGACCACGGATCCCACCGAGGACCCCGGTCTCCTGCAGGACATGCTCGGCTGGCTGTGGGACACCGTCGCCGCTCCGGTCCTCGACGCGCTGCCCGAGGCGCCGGCGCAGACGTCCCGGCTCTGGTGGATGCCGGTCGGCGTGATCGCCCTGCTGCCGCTGCACGCGGCCGGTCACCGGGGTGGGCCGTACGTCGATGACCGGGCCGTGTGCAGTTACACGCCGACGCTGGGTTCCCTGCGCCACCATCGGCTCCGCCCGCACGGTGCCGACGTGCGGGCACTGGTGGTCGAGGCGCCGCAGGGATCGGTGCCGCTGCCGGCCGCCCGTCGCGAGGCCGCACTGGTCGCCAAGATCCTGGCCGGATGTGTGACCCGGACATCCGGCCAGGAGAAGACCCTGGCCGCGTTGACCAGCCACGGCTGGGTGCACTTCAGCGGCCACGCCGAGACCGACCTGCAGCAGCCCTCGCGCAGCAACCTGCAGCTGGCGGATGCGCCGCTGAGCGTCGTCGACCTCGCCACCCACGACGTGGCCGGTGAGGTCGCGGTGCTCTCGGCGTGCAGCAGCAACCGGACGCGTGCCGACCTGGCAACCGAGGCGGTGCATGTGGCCGCCGCCTTTCACCTGGCCGGGTTCCGGCAGGTCGTCGGCACCCTCTGGCCCGTCGGCGACATCGTCTCGCTGCGCCTGGCCGGCCATCTGTATCCGGCTGTGCTCGAGGAAGGCGCACTGCGGCCACAACGGCTACCGGCGGCGCTCAGGGACGCCACCCGCGCGCTGCGGGCCCGGTGGCCCGACCGTCCGGCAGCCTGGGCTTCCTACGTCCACATGGGCTGCTGAACGCCGGCGTCGACCGGTCGGGCAGGACATCCTCGGAGGTGACAATGGCGGCGTCCCGCTCGCCCGTGACGGTGCCGACCCGGTCGCCGAAACCCGTTCGTCCGTTGTCGCCGACCGGCGACGGTAAGGAGCCGTGATGCCGGACGACGAGGCCGTCGGAGGCGAGCCCTGGGCCAGGAAGATGGACGAGGTGGCCGAGGCCTGGGTACGAGACGGTGATCTGGACCGTGCGATCGAGGTCCGTCGCGAGACGCTGGCCCGCCTCGACGGCGACGTGCCCGGCGGGATTCGTCTCGACCTGTCGACGAATCTCGGCATCGACCTGATGGATCGGTACCGGCGCGACGGCGACCCGGCCGATCTCCGTGCGGCCTGTGCGATCGGCGAGCAGGTCTGGCAGCAATCGCTGCCGGGCACGCGCCTTGAGGTTGCCGCCAACCTGGCCGGGCGACTGTCCGCCCGGTCGCTGCTCCCCGGCGAACCCGACCGGACCGAACAGGCCCGCGAGCTGCTTGAAAGCGAACTCGCGGCGGCCGCCGGCGACGACCCGGAACGGCCCGTGGCGATATCGGCGCTCGCCGGGATTCACCTGCAACTGTGGCGCCGTGGCGGCGACCGGAGCCGGCTCGAGGCCGCCCTGCGAACACTCACCGACGGCCTGGACCCGCAGACCGCCGGCCCAGAGGTGGTCAACGTCGCGGGCCTGCTCGCCACGGCCGCCGAGCAGAGCTTCGACCGGGACCTGCTCGGCCTGGCCGAGCGGCTGACCCGGTCCGGGATCGCGGCCGGGCGCCCGGCCACCGCGTCGGTGCGAATGGCGCTGCACCGGTTACTGGCGTCGGTGCTGCATGCCCGGTACGAGTGGGCCGGGGACCGAACCGCTCTCGCCGAGGCGATCGAGGCCGCCGGGGCCGCCGTGCGTGAAGCCGGCACCGCGGCAGACCGGGCGCTGGCCCTGTCGGTCCGGTCAACGGTGCGGGCCACCGCGGCGCGCCTGACCAACGACCGGGCCGAGTTCACCGCGGCGGTCGACGACGCCCGGGCGGCACTCGAGAGCGCCTCGGATCACTGGCGCGACGGTGAGTACGCCACCAATCTGGCGTCGTTGCTGGCCGAACGGTACGACCTGTTCGGCGACAGCACCGATCTGGACCGAGCCATCGCACTGCTCGATCGCCTGCTGGCGACCGACCCGGACCCGGACATGGCGCCTGCGGTCGCCAACAACCAGGCCAACAACCTGCTGGCCCGGTACGAGCGGGACACCGCCGCCAAGGATCTGGACCGGGCGATCGAGCTGGCCGGACAGGCCATCGAGCTGACCGACCCGGACAGCTCGGAGCTCGCCGCCCGTCACGACACCGCCGGGCGCCTTTACGCGGCCCGCGCCCATCATCGCCACGACCCCCACGATCTGGACACAGCCGTACGACATGCCGGTCTGGCTGTGGCGGCCACCGGCAATGGCTCCCCTGACCGGGCGTTGTACCTGAACAACTGGGCCAACTGGGAGTCCGAGCGTTGGCAGCGCGACGGCGACGAGCAGGTGCTGGACCGGACGATCGGGCTGCTCGAACAGGCGCTGGCCGCGACCGGACGAGCCGAGGACGACATCCAGGGATCGATGGCGGCGACGATCGCGTTCAACCTCGGGGCCCGCCTGCAGGACCGGTTCGATGTGCTGCGGGACAGAGGCGAGGTGGACATGGAGACACTCCAGCGTGCCGCCGACCTCTTCGACGAGGTGCTCGGCGCCGGCTATCCGCATCTGGCGGTGGTCGCCGGGCGGCGCCTCGGCGGCATCACCTGGCTGGCGCGGATGTGGCCGCAGGCGCAACAGTCGTTCGCGGCCGCGTTGCAGGCCGCCGGTGAGCTGACCGGGTTGCGTCCGCTGCAGGCCGACAAGGAACGAGCCCGTTCCGGGGTACAGGGCATCGGTGCGATGGCCGCCCTCGCCGCGGTGCGGTCCGGTGACCCCGCGGCGGCCGCGGTTCACCTGGAACAGGCGTCAGCGACGCTGATCGCCGAAGCGATCGGCATCCGGGCCGAGGCGGTCACCTTCGCCGGCATCACCGCCGCGGCGGCCCGGATGAACCGGCACATCCTGTTACTCGGGTGCACGCCGGATGCCGGCGTCGCGGTGCTGGTCGCCCCGCACGGCGTCGTGAGCACCGCGGAGCTGCCGTTGATGGACGAGGCCGGCGTGGCCGAGGCGGCCACCGTGTTCCGGCAGGACCTGCGCCGGGCCGAGGACAGTTCCGACGCCGCACAGATCCGGCTGACGGCGGCCGACCGGTTCGCGGCGTGGACGTTGACGTCGCTGGTCAACCCGGTGCTGCCACTGCTGGACGGGGTGTCACGCCTGGCGGTGCTGCCGCTCGGGCGCCTCGCCTGGCTTCCCGTCACGACCTGCGGGAGGCCGGGGGAGGGGGCCGCCCTGAGCGACTACGAGCCGATCCTGCTGATTCGGGCCGGTGCCTCCGGCCAGGCCCGGACGCTGACGGGCGAGGCACCGCGGGTGGTGGTGTGGGCGGACACCGGTTCGGTGGCCCGGCCGATCCCCGCCGTTGCGAAGGAGGCCACGGCAGTGGCCGGCCAATACCCGGGCGTGCGACCGCGGGTCGACGAGGAGAGCGGCCTGGACGCTGACGCCGCACTGGATCTCCTGCTCGACGCTGACCTGGCACACCTGGCCTGCCACTGCGATGTGGACGTGGACAACCCGCAGGAGACGATCCTGCGGCTACGACCGCCGATCCGGGTGAGCCCGCGCCCGGCCGCCGGCGCCCGGCGTGGACACATCGTGCTCAGCGCCTGCGATGCCGCACTGACCGGTGCGGCGCTGCCCGACGAGGCGTTCAGCGCGGCGACGGCGTTCCTGCTGGCCGGTGCCGGAATGGTCACCGCACCGCTGTGGCCGGTCAACGACGTCACCGTGCCGAAGCTGATGCGCGACTACCACGCCCAGCTGGCTCAGGGTGTCCCGCCGGCCACGGCCCTGGCCGCGGTGCAACGGCGGTGGGCGTTGAAACGATCGGCGTACGTACACGGTCCGTGGGTGGTCACCGCGTGGCCGGACGTGGTGAGCGATCCGGCGATCAATGGTTGAACAGCGTGATCACCGCGGCGACGGTGAGCAGGACGAATCCCGGCAGCAAGGCGAGGACGGCCACGTTGAGAGCCCGGTACTTACGGGTGGCGACGTTGGCGTTGGACCAGATCTGCCGGGTCAGCTCGGCGAGCAACGCGGGCCGATCGGCGACCAGTTCGGTGTATGCCGTGGTGAAACCGTCGGCATCGGTGCCGAACCGGTCGGTAATACTGCGGTAGAAGATCAGTCCGCTGTGTCCGCCACGGCTGCCCAGACGGGGCAGGATGGCCATCGCCCCGGCGACCGCCGCCACGGTGATCGCGGCCGCGCAGATCGAGGCGACGACGATCAATGCGCCGCCGGGCCGGTCGGCCGTGTTGATCAGCGTGTAGAGAAGACCTCCGGCCACCCCCGCCGAGGCGAGCGTCGCGGTCGCCTTGGTTTCGGCGTGCTTGATCCATTCGACCACCAGGCCCAGCGTGCGCCAGGCGTCCTCGGGGGTCGGTTCCGGTCTGACTTCGGGAACAGGCGGGGTCTGAGCGTGGCGGCGGCGGAAGACAGTCGCCAAGGTCACCTCCTTCGATGTGACCCAATGTACTCAACCGACTCCAGTGTGCATACCCAGCTGACCTGGGCCGAGCGTCGATCCACGGCCACGGCCGGTGGGTCCGCCAGATCGGCGCGCTGACGATCGCAGTGTGCGGCCCGGCTTGCGAACTCGTCGCTGGTCGGGATGGTTTCGGCGGTCATACCCGGATGCCGCTGGATCACGAAAGAACCATCGATCAATTTCCGGTCAGACCATCCGGGGCTGTCCGGTGATCAATGGCGACGAGGTTCACCTCAGGGCGGCTCGGTCGATTCTCCGACCGGATAACCTGGTTCCTGAACAGCCGCGGCTGGGAGCGGTGCCGTCGCGGTCCTGTCCCATGCGGGCCGGTCGGCGAGCGTCTTCGAGAGCGACGGGGCGTACCTGCTGTCGTTGCATGGCAGCGGGCGGCAACTGGCGCACGGACACACTTCCGAGATCTCCGCGGCCGTTGACGCGGCGCGCCGATGGGTCGAGGGAGACGGCTTGGAGCAACTTGCCGTTGCCCAGCCCTTCGTCGAGTTCTCGGGGCTTCAGCTCGCCTGCGAGCGAGGCGACGCCCGCGACTTCCAGTGGGCTGCGGTGCTCGACGCGGCCGAGCGGGACGAGCAGCACTTTCGCGAACTCGTGGTCCTGGCCGCGCGGGACGAGTTCCTGAGGCGGCTCTTCCCACATCTGGGCCATCGCTTCGCGCTCTCGGCCGATGAGCACAGCGGCAGCGTGCTCGTCGCCGTGTTCGCCCACCGGCCCGGATGGTTCGTGATCTACAACCGTGGTGGCGACGACGGCCACGCGTTCGCGGGCGACGCGCCCCGGACGGTTCGATACCTGGTCGACCGGCTTCGGGATCAGATTGCTCGATGACGAGAGGCCACCCTCGGCCGAGAGATCCGAACGAGGGGCGAGGGTGGCCTCACGGTCCGACATGGATGGCGTCAGCCGGTGATGATTGGTGGCGCGGTGCGTTTCCGGGTGATGCGGCCGATCTTGGCGCAGGGCTTGCCGGTCTCCGGCAGGGCCGTCGACGCTCAGGCTGCGGACATTGACGACTGGCGATGCCAATCCAATGCTCGGCCCACTGGCAACGTTGTTATCCCACTGCGGTCGTCCACCGCCTCAGTGAAACGCAGGTCACCTTCATGATCATGAAGGTGAAGACTCCCTCTCCCGCATGTCGAGGAAGCAGGACAAGCCGACGTGTGTCTGGCCGGGTGCCGGATCGGCCCGCTGTTCTGGCGGATTCTTCCCAGGCTGGTGCCTTGTCTTTGAACAATGGCGGTGCAATCCGACGGTCTTGAACCTGCTTCGGGCAGACCGTGAAGTGTTCTACGGCCAGGCAACGCTCGCCGCCGCACCCTGCAGTGTCCCCAATCCGGATGGACCACTCAACAACGTCGTCCGCAGCGGCGACGACACCGGGTAAAGCGCTCGAGGACGGGAGCGCAGCCTTGCGTCAGATGCCGAGAGGCGCGTTGATCTGCAGACGCCGGTCCACGGCCGCGGCCAGTGGGTCCGCCAGATCGGCATGGATGCCCAGCACCCATGCATGCAGAGCGTTCAAGAAACCGGCGAGATCCTGCTGAACCTCATTCAGAAGCTTCGGCAGGGCAAAGCGTGAGATGTCGATGTGCGGTTCGCCCGGGTCGCGGACCGACCCTGAATGAAGTTGACCGCTGTTTTTCCACACGCGGACCGCCGCCCCTCGATGCTCGATCAACGGGTCGGGGTCGTGGCCGAGATCGATCACCTCACCGTCGATTACGCGTAGCCAATCACGCCATTCGTCGAGGCCGACGCAGCAGCCGGGGTCGATGACAACAACCTCACTGCCCACCTGCAATCCACCTGGCGCGAAGTCTTCATCGTCGCTGGC
Source organism: Actinoplanes sp. HUAS TT8 (assembly GCF_051380535.1). Taxonomy (NCBI): domain Bacteria; kingdom Bacillati; phylum Actinomycetota; class Actinomycetes; order Micromonosporales; family Micromonosporaceae; genus Actinoplanes; species Actinoplanes sp. HUAS TT8. Next base: position 3,007,590 of record NZ_CP195646.1, read on the forward strand.
CAGATACTTTTGGATTGCCTCGGCGGCGTCAGGCTCGGTGATGGAAAGGTCGTCGGCGGTCACGCTGCGGCCGATCAATGCCCAGACCACCGCCCCCACCTGCTGTGACGTCGGCACACGCGGAACCGTGATATAAAAGTCGGTCAGCTCGGCCGACCAGAACGGGCAGTCGGCGGACCACCGCTCCAGCACCGGCCTCAGCGTGATCATCGTATGAGGCTGGCGGGCCGAAGACGCGCCTGCGACAGCATTGACCGCCCCGTCGCAGGGTCCGGGCCCTACCGGGCTCATTCACGGACCGGATCAGGTTCAACGACAAAACTGAGCTCACTGCGGCCCGCCGCAGCGGTCCACGACATAGCCACCGTGACCGTCAGCTGACCACGCCCGGAGACGGTTCGGAGGTGAGCCGGCCGAGCAGTTCGACGAGCTGGGCGAGATCGTCATCAGACCATTCCCGCGTACGGGCGTGGAACACATCGCCGCGGTCCTGCAGGGTGGCGGCGACGCGTTCGCGCCCGTCGGTGCTGAGCCCGACGATGACGCTGCGCTTGTCGTCCGGGTTGGGGGAGGCCTCGAGCAGACCAAGCGTGCGCATCTTGCCGATCAGGGTGCTGGTCGAGCTGCGGTCCATGTGCACGGCCTCGGCGACCTCGCTGGGTTTCGCGGGGCCGAAGGCGTAGAGCCAGCGCGCGATGTGGAATGCCGCCGGTTGCAGCTGCGAGTGGAAGTGCGCGGCGCTGCGTTCGCTCAGCGCGCGGGTCGCGCTGACGAGGGCGTTGATGCCCTCGCCGAGGGCCAGTTCGAGTTCTCGCCGCGAAGTGGTTTGCATATTTCCATCATACCTGCTTATTGTGATGGGGATATGCAAATTACCTGAGGCTTCCGAACAGGATCGACATGCGGCCCACCATCGTCATCACCGGCGCGACCAGCGGCCTCGGCCGGCTCGCGGCCATCGACCTCGCCCGGCGCGGCGCCCGTCTCGCGATCACCGCCCGCGACGCGGACAAGGCCGAGCAGGTCCGCCAGGAGATCGGCACCGACCTGGTCGACGTCTTCCTCGCCGACTTCACCCGGCTCGACGACATCCGGCGCATCGGCGCCGAGATCGCCGCCCGTTACGACCACATCGACGTCCTGATCAACAACGCCGGCATTCACGCATTCGAGCCACGCACCACGCCCGACGGCTACCCGGAGATGGTCGCCGTCAACTACCTCGCCCCCTGGCTGCTGACCCAGGCCCTGCTACCCGCCCTGCGCCGGGCGCCCGCCGCGCGGATCGTCACCGTCGCCTCCGAAGCGTCACGCCGCCACGGAACCCTTCGCCTTCCCCAGGGCCTGACCGAGACGGTCGCCTTCACCGCCCGTGGCTCTTCCGAGCATTACGGCCGGTCGAAACTGCTCGACATCATGTTCACGATGGAGCTCGCCCGCCGGCTGGCCGGCGCAAGCGTCACCGCGAACTGCCTCGACCCCGGCTTCAACACCACCGGCCTGGGCCGCGAGCTGCGATTCGCCGCCGTCCTGGAGAAGGTCCTCACCCGGCTCGGCATCGGTGATCCCAGCCGGGGTGCCGGCCTGATCGTCGCCCTGGCCGCCGACCCCGCTTTCGCCGATCGGACCGGGGGCTACTACACGGTCCGCGGAACCCGCCGGACCAAACCCGTCACACCCGGTGACGACCCGCAACTGCAGGCCACCCTCTGGCGCGAGACCGAGCACCTGCTCGGCATCCGCCGATGAACCGGGTCGTAGACGACTGTGAACGGTGAATGGTCAGACGCCCGGCCGGCAGCGTGACGCCGGTCTGGGGCGCAATGACCTCGTCGACCGGGGTGCGGATGAAGCGCCCACGACCCCTGATGACCAAGGTTTGTGGCCGATGCCACGTACCGGGGCGTGACCTTGACTCTTGGGGCACCGGCGGACGGTAGGCAGATCGCGGCACAGAGATCAAGATCTTGCATAGATCAAATGTCATGGCACAGAATTCGCCGAATCTTGGAAGAAGCTGTGAACACGGGGGCTCCACATGCGACGGCGTATCGCTGTCATCACTGCGCTTGCCTTGGGTCGATCAGGCCGGTCGGCAGCCAGAACAGCACCGGCCAGCGCAACTGCTGCTGATGCAACGTCCGATACCCGGCCAGCTTGGCCGCCCCGGTCGCGTGGCTCTCGGTGCCGGTGTCGTGTTCGAGAAAGAACGCCACCTGCGCCTCCCGCTCCCGCCACACCCCGTGCCCGTCCGGCCGGGTCCCGTGGTTGATCTTCGCGAAGGTGCGGGCCGGCGACCACCACCGTGCCAGCCGCGCCCCGGGGTTCCGGCGGGATCATCGCAGGTCAAGCTGGCCGGCCTGCCGGCGCTCGGATTCCCGGTCGCGACCTGCGTGCGGGAGCCGGCCGCCGACCCGGCCGGCCCGATCTGGCGGCCGGCCGGAGCAGATCGCCGCCGGCTGAGGCTGGGCGAGCTTCCGGGCGGGCACGGCGGTGCCGCTCGGCTGGGTCCCGGCCCGGCCGAGCCGGGGCAGCACCCGCTGGCCCTGCTCACCGGCGTCGCGCTGCGGCCGTGAGCGCCGACCCGGGACCGGTCAGTCGGCGCGGCGGTAGTGCATGGCCACCACGCCGTTGCGCAGCGGCTGCGCCGAGATCAGATCGAGGCGGCGCGTGGCGGGCAGCCCACCCTGGTACAGCGTCGGGCCGTGCCCGGCGATCCGGGGGTGCACCAGCAGCCGGTACTCGTCGATCAGATCCAGGCGGTCGAGTTCGGTGGCGAGTGTGCCGCTGCCGAGCAGGACCCCGGCCGGGGTCGCGTCCTTGAGCGTCTGCACGTCCGCGCGCAGGTCGCCGCCGAGGTGGTGGCTGTTGGCCCAGGTGAGGTCGGTGCGCGTGGACGACACCACGTACTTGGGTTTGGCCTGCAGCTTGACCGCCCACTCGTGGATGGCCGGCGGGGCCTGCACGTCGCCGCGGGCGACGGCCGGCCAGTAGCCTTCCATCATCTCGTAGGTGACCCGGCCCCACAGCATGGCGCCGTTCTCGTCCAGGAGCCGGGTGAAGTAGGCGTGGGTCTCGTCGTCGGCGATCCCCTCCTGGTGGTCGACGCAACCGTCCAGGGTGACGTTGAGGCTGAACGTGAGCAGGCCCATGGCCCGCGAGTCTAGTGCCACGACGGGCTCGGCTCAGGGGCGACGCGTCGGCGTACCCGACGGAGCCGGGGGCCGTGCGGTAGTTCACAGCGTGATGGGTTCTGCGGTGGGATAGAACCGAGCTATGACGAGGATCGGTAGTGAGATCGAGGTTTTCCCGCTCGCGCTCGGCGGCAACGTGTTCGGGTGGACCAGCGACGAGAAGGCCTCCCACCAGGTGCTGGACGCCTTCGTGGCCTCCGGCGGGAATTTCGTCGACACCGCGGACGGGTACTCGGCCTGGGTGCCCGGTAACTCGGGCGGCGAGTCGGAGACGATCATCGGGTCGTGGTTGGCCGCGCGCGGCAACCGCGACCAGGTGGTGATCGGGACCAAGGTCAGCCAGCACCCGGACTTCCGGGGCCTGGCCGCGGCCACCATCGCGGCGGCGGCCGAGGCGTCGCTCAAGCGGCTCGGGACCGACTACATCGATCTGTACTGGGCGCACTACGACGACGCCGCGACGCCGCTCGTGGAGACCGCCGGCGCGTTCGACGCCCTGGTCAAGGCCGGGAAGGTACGCACGATCGGCGTCTCCAACTACACCGGCGAGCGCATCCGGGAGTGGTTCACGATCGCCCGCCGGGAGGGTTTCGCCCTGCCGGTGGCCGTGCAGCCGCACTACAACCTGGTCGCGCGCGGCGGCTACGAGCGCGACATCGCACCGGTCGCGGCCGAGGAGAACCTGGCCGTGGTGCCGTACTACGCGCTGGCCAGCGGCTTTCTGACCGGCAAGTACAAGACGTCGCAGGACCTGGCCGGGGCGGCCCGCGGCGGCGCGGCGGCCAACTATCTGAACGAGAACGGCCTGGCCGTGGTGAAGGTCCTCGAGGAGGTCGCCGCCGCGCACGAGGTCACCGCGGCCAGTGTGGCCCTGGCCTGGCTGCGCGGGCGCCCGGACGTGGCCGCGCCGATCGCCAGCGCCCGCACCCCCGAGCAGGTGCCCGCCCTGGTCACGCTCGTCGAGTTGACCGGCGACGAGCGCAGCGCCCTGGACGAGGTGTCCGCGCGCCTGGCGTAGGGACACTCACGGCGGGAGGCTCAAGGGCCTCCCGCCGTACGCCGAAATCGGGGTTTAATGTCGGAAACCGCCGACCAGGGTGGTCATGTCCTCGGCGAGACGGTTGAGTTCGGCGGCGGTGCGCTGGGTGGTCTGCGCGGCCTCGGCCGTCGAGGTCGCCACGTGCGCGACCGTGGAGACCGTGCCGGCCACACCGCTGCTGCCGCCGGCCGCCTCGGCGACCGTGCGGCTCATCTCGCCGGTGGTCGCGGTCTGCTGCTCGACCGCCGACGCGATGGTCGTCGTGTAGTCGCTGATCCGCTCGATCACCTCGCTGATCTCGCGGATCGCCAGCGACGCGGCCTCGCTCGACCCCTGGATGGCGCCGATCCGCGAGGTGATCTCCTCGGTGGCCTTGGCGGTCTGCTGGGCCAGTTCCTTGACCTCACCGGCCACCACCGCGAAACCTTTGCCCAGCTCACCGGCCCGCGCCGCCTCGATCGTGGCGTTCAGGGCGAGCAGATTGGTCTGCTCGGCGATCGTCGTGATCAGCTTGACCACGGCCCCGATCTCCGCGCTGGCCGCCCCCAGTGACGCCACCTGCTCGTTGGTCCGGGCCGCCACCACCAGGCCCTGCTGCGCGACCCGGGCCGCCTGGGAGGCGTTCGACGCGATCTCGCTGATCGACGCCGACATCTGCTCGGCGCCCGCCGCGATCGACTGCACCCCGGCGCTGACCTCGTGTGACGTCGCCGTCGCGTCGGTCGCGCGCTGCGCCACCTCGGCCGCTTCGGACTCCAGGCGGGTGCTGACCGTCGACAGTTGCGCGGCCTGCTGGGTGAGCGCGGCCGCGGCCTGTTTCATCCGCCCGCCGATGGTCTCGCGCAGCCGGGCGCCGGCCGAGTTCAGCGAGGTGGCCATCACCGCCAGCTCATCGGTGGTGTGCACCGGGACGCAGACGGTCAGGTCGCCGCCCTCCAGCGCGCGCAGCGCGTCGGTGACCTCGTGGACCGGGCCGGCGATGCGCCGGGCCAGCACCAACCCGGCCGCCGCCATGCCCAGCAGCAGCACACCGCTGCCGATCGCGATGATCGCCTCGGTCCGGGTGACCGAGTCACCGGCGGCGGCGTTGCGGGCCTTGAGCAGGGTGACCTCCTCGGCCTGCATGTCCGACAGGACCGTGCGGATGTCGTCCATCACGGCCTTGCCGGAGCCGGCCAGCACGACTTTCAGCGCCGCGGCGAAGCCGCCGCCGCCGGAGCGCAGGTCGATGGTCTGTCTCAGCTCGGCCAGCTTCGACTCGACCAGCGGTTCCAGACTGTCGAGGCGTTTCTGCTGCACCGGGTTGTCCGAGGTCAGCCCGCGCAGCGACTGCTGCTCGGTGGCCAGGTCGCTGCGGGCCTGCGTGTACGGATCCAGGTAGCTCTGCTCCCCGGTGATCAGGAACCCGCGCTGTCCGGTTTCGGCATCCTTGAGACTGCTGGAGATCGACGCTATCTGTGCGAGCACCCGATACGTATGGTCGACCTGAGCCGCACTGTCGCCCAGCGAACCCACCGACCGATATCCGGTGGCCCCGATGATGACGAGGCCGATCCCGGCCGCCGCCAGGACCACCGCAATCTTGCGGCTCAACGTCCAGCGGAGCCGCGGCTCACTCACCGTCACGAGGGAAAGCCTGTCAAACAATCGGACCGAACAACCCCAGGATGGGAGCGTACGAATATGTGCATCGAACACGGCGTCACGCGCCGGGCCGCACTCTTCGGCGGTGCGGGGGTCGCCGCGTCGCTGGCCCTGAGCGCGCCGGCGGTGGCCTCGGCGGCCGGCCAGCTCGATCTGACCTACACCCTGGGCCCGGCGTTCCCGCCGTTCTCGCCGGGGGAGGAGGCCGTGCGGCGGACCGTCACGACGATCGCCGAGGACGGTTATTTCATGCAGGAGTGGCGGGTCCTGGAGCACATCGGCACTCACGTCGATGCGCCCGCGCACTTCACCGCGGGCGGGCGGACCTCGACCGAGCTGCGGCTGTCCGAGCTGCTGCTGCCGGCCGTGGTGGTCGACATCGCGGGCCGGGCGGCGCATGAGCCGGACGCCGTCGTGACCGTCGAGGACCTGCTCGCCTACGAGCGCCGCTACGGCCGGATCCCGGACGGCGCGGCCGTGCTGATGTACTCGGGCTGGGGCGCGAAGATCGGCGACGCCGCCGCGTACCGCGCGCACTTCCCGGGTTTCGGCCCGGACGCCTGCGAGTGGTTGTTGCGCCGCCGCCGGATCCGCGCGCTGGGGGTCGACACGCTCAGCATCGATCCGGCGCCGTCGGAGACGTTCGACGTGCACGTGGCCCTGACCGGCGCCGACCGTTACGGCGTCGAGAACCTGGCCAATCTGGCCCACCTGCCGCGCAAGGGTGCGCGGATCTTCGTGGGGCTGATCCCGTACGAGGGCGGCTCCGGCGGGCAGGCCCGAGTCATCGCGAACTGGTAGACCTCTTTACATCTTCAGTTAACAGTCCTAATAATTGCGCATGCGTCGATCCGTGATCCTCGCGGCCGTCACCGCCCTGGCCGCTGCATGCTCAACCGTCTATGTCGCGACCACCGCGAGCGCAGCCGTGGCCTGCGCTCCCGCGTGGAGCGCGACCGCGACCTACGTCAAGGACAACGTCGCCTCCAAGGGCGGCAACAACTACACCGCGAAGTGGTGGACCCAGGGCGAGGACCCGGTCCTCAAGAGCGGCCAGTGGGACGTCTGGATCAACAACGGCGCCTGCGGCGGCGGCACGACCAACCCGTCCCCGTCGCCGTCCACCACCAGCGCATCGCCCTCACCGTCGCCGTCGGTCACCCCGTCCACGTCACCGACCCCGTCGACCTCGCCGAGCACGCCCATCCCGGTCGGCGGGCTGCCCAAGCACGCGCTCATCGGCTACCTGCACGCCAGCTTCGCCAACGGCTCCGGCTACCTGCGGATGGCCGACGTCCCGGCCGACTGGGACATCATCAACCTGGCCTTCGGCGAGCCGACCAGCGCCACCTCCGGTGACATCCAGTTCAAACTCTGCCCGGCCACCGAATGCCCCGGCGTCGAGTCCGAGGCCGAGTTCACCGCCGCGATCAAGGCCAAGCGCGCGGCCGGCAAGAAGGTGCTGCTCTCCATCGGCGGCGCCAACGGCCAGGTCCAGCTGACCACCACCGCGGCCCGCGACAAGTTCGTCAGCTCGGTCAGCGCCATCATCGACAAGTACGGCCTGGACGGCGTCGACGTCGACTTCGAAGGCCACTCGCTGTCGCTGAACACCGGCGACACCGACTTCAAGAACCCGACCACCCCGGTCATCGTCAACCTGATCAGCGCGCTGAAGTCGCTCAAGGCCCGCTACGGCGCCGGGTTCGTGCTGACCATGGCCCCGGAGACGTTCTTCGTCCAGCTCGGCTACCAGTACTACGGCTCCGGGCCGTGGGGTGGCCAGGACCCGCGCGCCGGCTCCTACCTGCCGGTCATCTACGCCGTCCGCGACTTCCTGACCGTGCTGCACGTGCAGGACTACAACTCCGGCTCGATCATGGGCCTGGACAACCAGTACCACTCGATGGGCGGCGCCGACTTCCACATCGCGATGACCGACATGATGCTGGCCGGCTTCCCGGTCGCCGGCAACACGGCCAACATGTTCCCGGCCCTGCGCGAGGACCAGATCGCCTTCGGCGCACCCAGCTCGGTCAGCGCCGGCAACGGCTACATCTCCCCGGCGGCGATCCAGCAGGCGGTCAACTGCCTGGTCAAGGGCGTCAACTGCGGCTCCTACACGCCGCGCAGCGGCCTCAACCCGAACTTCCGCGGGCTGATGACCTGGAGCATCAACTGGGACAAGTTCTACAACTGGGAGTTCAAGAACAGCCACGAGCCGTTCCTCAACGCCCTGCCCTGATCACGTGACCGCATAGGTGCGCAGCAGACGCAGCGCCTGGTCGCCATGAGGTCCAGCAGTTGCGAGACCGGACTTCTCCGGCGCCAGGCGCTGTGCGCCGACCCGGCAGAACTCGCCTGCGGCGCCGGAGATCATCGACTCGGCGCCGGCATCGCCGAATTCCCACCGTGATCCGTCGGGCGCGGTCAGAACACAATTGACGGGTACGGGCGTCAGCCCGGCCAGCCGCCACGCATACGGCAACGTGCTGTGACCGAGCCAGGCCACGTGACGCAGCCGCGCCGTGTCCGGATAGTCCAGCCCGAGCGCCTCGGTGATGTCCAGGGCGTGCGCCCAGTGCTCGGCCAGCCGGGTCGTGGCCAGCGTCCGCGGCTTCAACGCGTTGGTGACCCACGGCAGCGGCCGGCTCGGATCGGCCGCGCGCAGGGTGGCGACCGACGCCCGTCGCGCGGCCTGCCACCGTACATAAATCTGTTCCGGCGCAGCCGGGTCGTTGCCGACCATGCCGTTCATGCCGTCGTCGACCGTGTCGCCGAACCGGCGCCAGTCGACACCGCCGGAGGCCACCGCCTCCTCGGTCTGCGCGAGATGCAGCACGACGTCGGCCACGCTCCACCCGGCCGCCGCCGACGGGCGCCTCCAGTCCTCGGCGCTCAGCCCGTCCAGCACCACGGCCAGTGCGTCCTGCTCAGCCTCAAGATCGTCGATGACGTCCATGAGTCACCCTATCGCGCACCGAAGATCACCCGCTCGCGTCGAAAGTGTGCAGGTAGCGTCGATCCGTGAGAATCACGGCGAATCCCGCCACCGCCTTGCCGGCCGTTGTGCCGGCTGCGACTCTGGAGCGCTGGCGTCGGCACGGTGGTGTCCAGGAGGCCGTGCTGTGGACCGGCGAGGACGACTCCGGGCTGGTCACAGCCGCTGTCGAGGTGCATCGGCCGCTCACCGCGTACCGTCTGATCCTCGATCTTTGGGAAGTTGACGGTCGCGGCGATGAGCTGGTCGCAGCCATCGAGCACGCCGCCTGGGAGGCCGGGGCGGCCGGGGTCAAGCGGTGGTTCCCGGCGGCCGGCGGCCAGGCCTGGGAGCGGTCGCTGGCCCGCGGCTACGAGGAGGTCGCGGTACCGCGATGGTCGGGGCCGGTCGCCGGGCCGCATCACCGGGACCCCGGGGCCGGGCAGGTCAAATGGCGTTCGGCGCCCGCGCGGCGCGTCCCCTATCTGCGGCAGACCACCGACTTCACGTGCGGGCCGGCCGCGCTGCTCATGGGGCTGGCCGCCCTCGGGCTGCGGGGTGAGCCGACGCGCGACGACGAGATCCGGTTGTGGCGTTCGGCCAACACGATCGGCGGGAGCGAGCCGCTCGGGCTGGCACTGGCCGCCCTGGGGGAGGGCGCGGTGGCGCGGGTGTCGCTGTCCACCTCGGCGTCGACCCTGCTCGAACTGTGCGGCACCGACGAGGAACGGGACCTGCGCGGGTTCATCCAATCCGGGTTCCGGACCGACCTGGCCGCTGCGAACGCCGACGTCCGCACAGAGGCCTTCACCATCGCAGATGTCCAGGCGATCCTCGACGCGGGTGGGGTGTCCCTGGTCCTGATCGAGCAGTTCGGCATGCACGCCTCCAGTTGCCCGCACTGGATCCTGGTCCACAGCCACCGCGACGGCATCCTCTACGCCAACGACCCGTGGACCGACGCCGACCTGGGGGAGACCTACCTGGACGGGCTGGACCTGCCGTTGCCCGCGCTGACCCTGGACGGGCTGGCCTGGTACGGCCGCCCCGCCTATCGAGGTCTGCTCGCCCTCAGTCCGCCGCGGTAGCCCCGTCACCGTCTCCGGTTCACGCCGGGGCCTCGCGACTCAGATACCGGACCGGCTTGCCGAGCGACTGCGCGTAGGCGATCTCCCGCCGGGTCGACTCACCCACGTAGCCGCCCGGATCCACGATGTACACCTCGTCGGCCATCCGGATTTTCTGCAAGTGCACGCGGCCCAGCCGCCCCTTGAGGTCCGAACCGTCGACCGTCCAGTCGTAGCCCGGCAGATCGGGAAGGCGGAACATCCCGAGGCTGAGCACGACGCAACCGTCCAGCGTCAGCCGCTGGTTGACCTCGGCGAACTCGGCCTCGAACCGGGTCGAGCCGCAGAGCGTGACGACCTTCGCTTCACCTTCCACGAGATCCATGATCGGCGATCCGCTACGCGAGCGCGCCCTGTGGGGGTGAGGGCGCCGAATCTTGAGAGACTGGAAACGTGACACGCACCGGAGAGGGAGTTCGCATCTTCCATGGTCCCCGAGGGGCTCCGCAGGGTGCGCTTCGACGCTTCGTCGGCAAGACCGATCGCCAGGCGCAGGCCTCGCTCGATCGTTGCAAAGAGCTGTTGATCGCAGTCACGCACTGGATTCCGCCGCGCGACGCCCGACCTGCCCGCGTCGAGGACTGGAAGGCCCGGACACCGGAATGGTTCGTTCGTGCCTGCGCCCCCGTCCCGGCCGAGGAGGAACTCCGGGCCGGGAGAGCACTCGACGAAGCGGGAAAGGCTCACCACCGAGCGGAGCAGCCGTGGACCTTCGCCGACTGGATCGGATGGTTCGACCACTCGTCCGGCCGGCAGCGCTCATGGCGCTGGTGGGACGGCGGGATCGACGACGACTCCGATTTCTGGATCGACGTCGAGGTCGTCGAGCTCCCTACGGAGGCCGGAGCGTTGACGTGGATGATGCGCGCGGCCGGGGCACGAAACGTCGTTGAGGCCGGTTCCCGCGACCGGTAGTCGCCGAGAGCGCTCCGCCCGGCCGCCGCGAAACGCCCGCAGGACAGGAAGGAGCCGGTCGTGGAGATGATCGAGCAGCTGGTTTCCCGGACGGACGCCGTCTACCAGCGGTGGCTGACGGAAGCCGTCGACGATTTTGCCGCCGACACCACCGGACTGACCGTGTTCGGCCGGGAATCCCTGCTGGAGCGCAACACGACCTACGAAATCGGCGCGTGGCCGGCGGGCCATCTGATGATCGGCCAGGAAGGGGATCGAGGATATTTCCTCAGATGCGACGGCGGCGGCGGCGGTCCGGTGTACTCGGCCGACCTGGGCGCTCTCGGCCCGGCTGACCTCGACGTGGTTGCTCCCACGTTCGGAGTGTGGCTGCGTTCCGGGTTCGCCCTGCCGGCCGAGCCGGAGCCGGACATGCCACTGATCGCCGACGTCTACATCGACAAGATGCCGGTCGACGCGGTGGCGCTGCTGATGCGCGCAAGCAAGCTGCTGGGCGCGGATTGGCGGGTCGCAGATCTTCGGAACATCCTCGCGGCCCAACCGTTCCTGGCCGCGAGGTCAGCCCAGCCGTGGAAGGTACGGGGCAGGCTGAGATCCGCTCCCGAACTGCGGCAGCACCTGTTTTACGCCGCTGATGACGGCCTGGAGGCGGTATGGGCGACGGAGGGCCCAGATATGCGACCCGGGCGCCGCTGAGCCTCGACCCGGGCTTGCGCCACGCTCGTTGAACGCTTGGTTACCGGCGAGGAACTTCGAAAACGGAGTGCACCCAGGCGGGCATGCTTGGATCCCTGGTCATGGCCCATCCTTTGCAGCCCAGTGTCGGTCACCCCGGATCGCGGATCCTGAGCGTGGCCTCGTACCGCCCCCGAACCGAGGTGGGCAACGAGGCGATTGCCGCTCTGATCGACTCGAGCGACGAGTGGATCCGCCGGCGCTGCGGCATCGAGTCGCGCCGGCGCGCCGCACCCGACGAGGACCTGGTCATGATGGCCACGGCGGCCGCCTCCAAGGCCCTGGCCGGTGCCGGCGTCGACCCGTACGACGTCTCGGCCGTCCTGGTGGCGACGATGTCCCACCGTGGCCCCGCGGCCACGGTGGGCCCCCTGGTCGCCGACGCGTTGGGAGCCACCCAGGCGGCCGCGATGGATTTGGGAGCGGCATGCGCCGGATTCCCGTACGCCCTGGCGACCGCCGACGCGCTCGTCCGCGGCGGCTCGGCCCGCTACGTGGTCCTGGTCGGAGCCGAGCGCATGACCGACATCATCGACGAGCGTGACCGCGGCACGGCGTTCCTGTTCGGCGACGGCGCCGGCGCGGTGGTCATCGGCCCGTCGCCGACGTGCGACATCGGCCCGGTGGTGTGGGGCGCCGACGGCTCCGGCAGCGAGCTGCTGCGGTACGACGAAGCGGGCTTCCTGCGCATGGCCGGCCCCGAGGTCTTCCGCTGGGCCACCTCCATCGTCCCCGACCTGGCCCGGCGCGCGCTGGACGCGGCGGGCATCTCGGCGGCCGACCTTGCGGCCTTCATCCCCCACCAGGCCAACCTGCGCATCATCTCGGCCACCGCGAAGGCCCTGGAACTCGGCCCGCACGTGCGCGTGGCCACCGACATCACGACCAACGGCAACACCGGCGCGGCGTCCATCCCCCAGGCCATGGCCGCCCTGCCCGACACGACGGGTCCCGCCCTGCTCGTCGGCTTCGGCGCCGGCCTCTCGTACGGGGCTCAGGTCGTCATGATGCCCTGACCCGCGGTGGCGATGCCCGTTGGTGACGCTCGCCGGCAGCCGGCAAGGATTGTTCCCGCTTCCCTCGATGACCGGGCCATCAGCCCCGTGGAGCGGCTGGCCAAGTCTTGTCAGCGCTGGGTTCAGGTGATGCGGCTTTCCTTGTCGGTCCACCAGGTGACGAGTTGTTCCGCGACGCCCGTGGTGCGAAGCCCGGTAGCCGCCGGGCCGAGGTGGCGGCGGATCTCCTCGTCCAGAAGCCGGGCGTCCGGGGCATCGCCGGCGCAGGCGAGTGCGACCAGGACGGGTCCGATCAGGTGGTCGTACGCGTCGGTGGGGTTTTCCGGCTCGAAGGCGTTGCCGAGCAGTTCCCGGACCTCGCGGATCGCTTCGTGGTGGCCGGTGGCCATGGCGCGGATCTGCTCGTCAGGGTCGTCGCCGAGCTGCGCGGTCAGCCGGCTCACCGCCGGAACGTCCAGGCCGCCGATCTCCCGGGTCGCGGCGTACAGCGCGTAATAGCGGGTGTCGGCGTCGTCGTCGTGGCAGAGCCGGATCAACGCGTCGGCGGCCTCAAGTTCCACACGGTCGAGGTCGACCAGGCTCGGCAGTGCGGCCGCCACGTGGAACCGCACCCGATCGTCCGGATGATCGGCCAGGGCCACCACCTCCGGCAGCGCCTCCCGGCCGTGGTGACAGCCGAGCGCGGACACTATCCAGCGTGTCACCGCGGGATCGGTTTCCTCGCCGAGCCGGACCCGCATCAGAGAGACTGTCTGGTCCCTGAAATGCCGCTGCTCGTTGCCGAGTTCCCGCAGGATCCGCACGCCCAGTTCCCGCTGCGTGGCGTCGCTGTCGCAGGTGAGCGCGGCGGCCCGGTCGAAGACCTCCCGGGACGGCCGCCGATGCAGTGCGGCAAGCGCCGGGGTCGAAACGTTGCCGTCGTCGTCCTCGACCTCCCGTCTGGCCAGCCGCAGCAACACCGCAAGCGGCAGGTCTTCCGGGGACGGCACATCCAGATCGGTCACCTGCCCAAGTCTGCTCGCCGGCCGCCAGTTCTCACCACGGAGTTCACTGGGCCTCGTTGTCGCAGGTCGTGGCGGGTCCCGGCCGGCCTCGCGCTCATCGTCGCCCTTGACACTTCAGGAACTCATCGCCTCGACGAGGTGGGGGTGATGATTGCTCCATCTTTACAGCAGGTCGATCACGACCTTGCCGTGCACGTGCCGGCCGGACTGGAGTTCGACCGCGGCCCGGATCTGGTCCACCGGGAAGGTGGCCGCGATCGGCACCCGCAGCCGGCCGGCCGCGACCAGGCCCGCGATCTCCTCGATGGCGCCGGGGGCCGCGTTGGCGCCGTTGGCCGAGGTGATCCCGTCGACCAGCCCGGCGATGGTGGTGATCCGCTTGTCGGGCACGCCGAGGTCCCGGGCCACCTGCACGGTGTCGGTCCCGAACAGGTCGATCGCCGCGGTGATGCCGTCAGGGGCCAGGGCGCGGACCCGGTCGGCCAGCCCGTCGCCGTAGACGACCGGCTCGGCTCCGAGCGCGCGCAGCGCATCGGCCGAGGTCGCCGACCCGGTTCCGATCACGCGGGCGCCGGCGAGCCGGGCGAGCTGCGTGGTGAACACGCCGACCCCGCCGCCCGCGCCGCCGATGAGCAGCGTGTCGCCCGGGCCGGCCTGGACCACGGCCAGGGCGGCGGCGGCCGTGCATCCGGCGATGGTCAGGGTGGCGGCGGTGCGGTCGTCGACCCCTTCGGGCGTACGGTGTGCGTCGCCGCCGACCGCGATGGTCCCGCCCGCGTCGATCACCACGTGGTCGGCGATCGCGCGGGACATGGCGCCGCCGAACACCCGGTCACCGGCCGCGAACCCGGTCACGCCGGCACCGACCTGGTCCACGACGCCGGCGTAGTCGGTGCCGAACCCGCACGGCAGGCTCAGGCCGAACCGTTTGCCGGTCTCCGCGTCCGAGGTCATGAACCAGTCCATCGGATTCAGCCCGGCCGCGGCGACCCGCACCCGGATCTGCCCCGGACCGGCCTGCGGCACCGGCACCTCGCGAACGGTCAGGACCTCGGGGCCGCCGAACGAGTCGAGCTGGACCGCCCTGTTGACGCTTGATTGCTGCATTACCACCGGTCTCCTTAAACGGACTATGCTCCGTTTCCAGGAAGCACCGTAGCACAACCGGAGCGTGATCCGTTTTGAACCAGCAGGAGACTCGTGGGCAGCGGGCGGACGCCACCCGCAACCGCGCCCAACTGCTCGAAGTCGCCACCCGCGTGTTCATCGCGGCCGACGACGAGCCGTCGATGCGCGCGATCGCCCGCGAGGCCGGCGTTGGCATCGCCACGCTCTACCGGCACTTTCCCACCCGGGAGTCACTGGTCGACGCCATCTACCGCGATCAGGTCGAGCGGCTCACCGCCGGCGCCCGCGAGCTGCTGGCCGAGCTTGCCCCGCCCGTGGCCCTGCGCCGCTGGATGGACCTGTTCGGGGACTGGATCGCCGCCAAGAACGGCATGCTCGACACGCTGCTGGCGATGATCGAGTCCGGCGAGATCGCCCACACGCAGACCCGGTCCGAGCTGCTCGCGGCCATCGATGCCATCCTCGGGGCCGGCCGCGCGACCGGCGAGCTGCGCGCGGACGTCACCGCCGAGGACATCGCCGCCGCCCTGATCGGCATCTTCACCGTGGCCCGCCCGCCCCAGCACGAGGCCCGGGCTGCCCGCCTGCTGACCATCCTGATGAACGGCATCATCGCGCCGGGACGGTGAAGGCGCGCAGTGTCGCGCCGTCGGTCGTGTAGAGCCAGCCGTGGGTGACGACGGTCCGGTCCGGGCCGCCGGATTCGTGGACGGCGTCGGGCAGGTCGAGCGGCACTCCGGTCACCGGGTCCAGGGCCTCCAGCTGCCAGCCGGCGTCCGGCGTGGAGTGCCCGGCCCACAGGACACCCCCGGCCACCGACGGCGTCAGACCGGCCGCGAGCTGCCACTGCGTCTGCCCGGTGTACAGGTCGACGGCGACGATCGTCTCCGGCTCGCCCTCGGCGCCGGTGTAGACCCGGTCGTGGTCGATCGCCGGGTTGCCCCACAGCCCGGAGCGTGACCACACGACGTGCCCGTCGTCGGCGCGGACCTTGGACAGCTCGGCGTCCTGCCCGACCAGGAAGAACCGGCCGGTCGGGTCGGCCGCATACCCGAACCAGTCCTTCGGGCTCTCCCAGACGACCTGCCCGGTGGCGATGTCGACCGCCTGCATCCCGCCCTGGTACGGCCGCGACAGCAGCATCTTGCCGTCGGCGACCGGCCACTGCGGGTCCAGCCCCAGCCGCTGCCATCGCGGTTCGCCCGTGGCCACGTCGAACGCCCAGGCGCCGAGGGTGGTGCCGTCGTTGCCGCCGACCACCGCGACGCCGTCGTCGAGCAGCAGCCGCCCGGCCGGTGCGGCGGCCGGGATCGGCTTGCGCCAGCGCACCGAGCCGTCCGCGGTGTCCAGCGCGACCAGTTCGCCCGAGCGCACGTACGCGAGCAGCGTGTCCCCGTCGGTCGCCAGCAGCGGCGCCTCGGTCAGCGGGAACCGCCAGTCGGGATCGCCGGTGGTCGCGTCGTACGCGCCCACGCCCGAGCTGTCGGCCAGGAACAGCTGCGTCCCGGCGACGATCGGGGCCTGCTGTTGGGTGGCCCCGCCCGTGGTGGAGATCGACCAGCGTTGCACCAGGCGTTTCACCGTGCCCGCGGTGATCTGGTACTCGTCCGGGTTGAACCCGTCGTGTGTGGCGTCGTGCCCGTCCTGCGCCCAGTCCGAGGCTGCCGGCCGGGGGAGAGCCGCGATCGCCGGGGTGGCGGTGACGGCGAGCGCGGCGAGCGCGGCGAGCGCGGCCATGGCCGTACCCAATCGGCCTGGGGTTTCTCGCATAACCGGCAGGCTAGGCGGAATGCGGGACCGGAACCCGGGGATCTCGCGGATGCGCCCTGACCAGGGCGAACCGGGCTGTCCCGCACCGGGTCCGGGTCGCGCCGGGCGGGCCGCCGATGCAGTGGGATTTCACGGTTCGCTCGGTTCGTTCAGTGTCGCTGTAGAGTGCGGCCATGCTCGACCTGCATCGCCTGCGCATCTTCCGGTCGGTGGTGGCCAGCGGCTCGGTGCACGCCGCCGCGGCCAACCTCGGGTACACGCCGTCGGCGGTCAGCCAGCACCTGGCCGCGCTGCAGCGCGAGACCGGCCTGGTCCTGCTCGAACGCGCCGGTCGCGGCCTGCGTCCGACCTCGGCCGGGCTGGCCCTGGCCGCCGAGGCCGACGAGCTGCTGGCCCGGGTCGGCGCGGTCGAAGCCCTGGTCGCCGACCTGAAGGCCGGGCGGACCGGGGAGCTGTCGATCGCCTACTTCCCGTCGGCCGGCATCGTGTGGATGCCCGCGCTGGTCGACGGGCTGATGCGCGCATTCCCGGGGGTGCGGCTCGACCTGCGGCTCAGCGAGGAGATCGCGGACCGGCCCGAGCAGCGCCCCGACGTGCAGCTGGTGGTGGCCGGCGACGAGGTCCCGCGCCGGGCCGGCTTCCGGACCGAACATCTGCGCGACGACCCGTACGTGGTGGTCCTGGCCGAAAATCACCCCCTGGCCGAGCGCGGTGAGATCGAGCTGGCCGAGCTCGCGCAGCAGCGGTGGATCGACAACGATTTCGTGCAGGGCCGCTGCCGGCAGGTGGCGCTCGACGCGTGCGCGGCCGTCGGATTCCGGCCGTCCTTTCACGTCGAGGCCCACGATTATCGGGCCGCATTGGCATTTGTCGCGGCCGGGATCGGCATCACCGTTCTGCCGTCGCTCGGCGCCGATCAGCCGCCGCCCGGAGTGGTCCGGGTCCCGATCGTGCGCCCGACACCGGTCCGCCGCATTCACGTCGTCATGCGCGAGTCGGTGGTGTCCACCGAGCTCGGCCGGACCGCGCTTGAGCTGCTGCGCGGCTCAGGCGAGCACGCGTAGCGCCCGTAGCGTGTTCCAGCGGCTGGGCTGCCCGTCCTGTTCCAGCGGGAACCACACCTTGCCCGGATGGGTGTTCTCCAGCAGCCAGGTCCCGTCCGGCTGCTGTTTCGAGCGCACCAATTCCCGGGCCTGCTCCAACCGCGGGTCATCGCTGCGTCCGACGGCCCGGAAATAGTCGAGCGCCCGCAGAACGTCATATTTCCAGCGCGTCGGAAAAGAAAATTCCAGCCATTCCCGTACGGGAACATCGCCGTTGCTCTTGCGCCGGAAAAGGTGCCTTTCCAGCAGGTATTGCTCGCCGCGCTCCCGAGCCGCAAGGGTCTCGGGAGTTGCCGGGTAGGCCAGCAGGCCGTCGAGGACACAGAGCGTGCTTGCGAACGAGGAGACCTCGGACTCGTAGCAGTTCCAGCCGCCGTCGCCGAGCTGGTCGGCCAGCAGCCGGGCCACCACCTCGTCGACGTCGTGGCCGAAGTAGGCGCCGAGCGCCACCACCCGCCCGTTGATGCAGGCCTCGACCTCGCCGCGGAAGAACAGCTCGTTGTTGTACTCCCAGCGTGACCCGTCCCGGGCCCGCTCGACGGCCGCCCGCACGACCGGATCGTCCGGGTCGACGCCGAACTCCATCAGCAGCTGCAGCGTGGGCAGGGTCGAGGTCCACGGCTGGCCCGGCCCCTTGTCGGCCACGTCGAACCAGCCGCCGGGGAAGCAGGCGCCGCCGTCCCACTGGCCGTCCTCGCCCTGCCGGTCGAGCAGCTGTCTGCCCCAGCCCTCGTGAGCGATCCGCCGCCGTTGCGCCGCGACCTCAGCTCCGGGCGCGCCGGTCAGGTCCCGCAGCACCTGCCAGCGGATCGCCGGGTCCGCGTCCAGCAACCAGTCCACGCCGCGACCATACCGAGACGGCCCAGCGCCCGCACTCCGGCTAACATTTGGCGAGGTCAGCGGAACCTTGTTCCGGATTTGGGTGGAGGAACCGGGTGGGCGAGAGCACGGCGGAACCGGTACGGCGGGTGCGGGCGGACGCACAGCGCAGCCGCGACGCACTGCGCGAGGCGGCCCGGGAGGTCTTCGCGGTCTCCGGCGTGGACGCGCCCGTGCGGGAGATCGCGGAACGCGCCGGGGTCGGGCTCGGGACCGTCTACCGCCACTTCCCGCAGCGATCCGACCTGGTCGCGGCCGTGTTCCAGCACGCGATCGACCGGTGTGCGGCGGCGGCGCGGGAGATCGCGGCGCAGCATCCGCCTCTGGAGGCGCTGCGGCTCTGGCTGGACCGGTACATCGAGTTCATGGCGACCAAGCGGGGTCTGGCCGCGGCGCTGCACTCCGGGGATCCGGCGTTCGCGACACTGCCCGCCTACTTCGACCGCAACCTGCGGCCGGCGCTGGTCTCGCTGCTCGACGCGGCCGCCGCGGCCGGTCAGGTCCGCCGCGACGTGGCGGCCGAGGATCTGCTGATGGCGGTGGCCAACCTGTGCCTGCCGGCCGAGGGGGACCCGGAGCACACCCGGCGGATGGTGTCGCTGCTCGTCGACGGGCTGAGGTTCGGCGCCGGACACTGACGAGTGTCAACTTCACGATTTCCCCGGATTCCGTCGAACCGGATGGGGGTGTCGCGGTGTGTTCCCTGGCATACGCAGGCGCGGCCAGGGGGAGATAGCGATGAGCCAGGGATATCCGTCGTTCCCGTCGTGGGATGAGGCGCAGCCGGTCGAGTACGCGCCGCCGCCCGCGGTGGCCTACCCCGGGCCGCCGGCCGCCCGTCCTTCCGCGCCCCCGGCCGCTCCTGCGAGCATGCCCTATGCCGCGCCTTATCCGGCGCCGCCTGCGCCGTCCTTCTTTGCGCAGCCGGCCGTCGGGAGTTCCGTGCCGACGGTGATCACCGAGATCCCGATGGCGCCCGCGTTCGGGCGGGCCGCGCCGCCGCCGGCCGGCTACCCGGACTTCGACTACGCGACCGGCATCGACTACGCGGCCGGTCCGGTCGCCCCGCCGGTCGCCCGCAAGGTTCCGCGGGCCGCGATCTACGGGATCGTGGCGACCGCGCTGCTCGCCGCCGGGGTGCTCGGCTACGCGAACCTGCATTCGCGGCCGGCGGCGTCGCGGCCGGCCGCGGCCACGCCGACCCCGCGGGCCTCGGCGTTCGAGGCACCGCCGTTCCCGGTCGACCCGACCGGTCCGGCCGTGCCGACGTTCCCCGGCGCATCCAAGGGTGCGCCGGCCGGCCTGCGCGCCGACGCGCCCGCCCGCCAGGTTGCCGGGGCCACGTTCGGACGCGACGAGGATGTCTCGGTGGCGACCTCGGGCGGGTGGCCGTTCGCATTCCGGATCCCGGCCGACTGGAAGTGCGTCGGTGGCAAGGTCGACCTGCCCGACTCCGAGGCCATGGTCTGTTTCGACAAAAGGACCGAGAAGAACGAGCGGGCCGGGATCATCCTGCGCACCTGCCCGTCGACCTGCGACGCGGCCGACCGGGCGAAGCTGGACCAGCAGTGGTTCGAGAACACGGCCGGGCTGCGGCGGGCCGACGGCGACACCCGGTTCCGGCAGACCGCCGAGAACGGCGCCGGCAAGTACCAACTGGAGCTCGGCCACTTCTTCACCGACCCCGCGAGCGGGGTGAAATACCAGGTCGGCGTGGATGCGCGGACCGCGCCGGCGCAGAAGGCCAAGGCGCAGAAGGTCGTCAACGACGTACTGTCGCAGACGACCTTCTGACCTCAGGTCAGGCCGCGCTCTTGAGCTCGGCGGCCTCGGCGATGTCGGCGTCGGTGACCGCGGCGAACGAGCCGAAGACCGAGACGGCCTGGTAGTAGGTCCACGCGAGGGCGTTGCAGGCCGGCCGCACGGCCGACGAGTAGGTGGCGCACTTGCGCTTGAGGTCCTCGTAGAGCGCCGAGTCGAGGCGGCTCTTGTTGGCGTCGAACTGGCCGACCGCCTTGTAGTTGCGGTAGCCGAAGTCGTGCCGGGCGCAGGAGAGCGTGAAGTCGAAGCCGAGCGGGTTGTCCGGGCTCGACGAGCAGTAGTCGGTGCTCCAGTCGAAGGCGTAGGACGACCATGCGCCCTGGTTGTTGCGGGCCGCGAGCCAGGTGTTGTAGCTGGTCGCGCTGGTCTGGGTGAAGCTCGACAGGACGGCGAGCTTGTCGGCCGGGGCGGCCGCGGCCGGGGCGGCCAGGCCGATCGTGAGGGCGGCGGTGGCGACGGCGGCGGAGAACAGGGAACGGACTGCGGTGGCGGTCATCCGGGGCTCCTTGATGCGGGGGCTGCCTGATCAACGATCCTGAGGTCCGCAACTTGCCGCGGGCCACCGCGCAAATAGACTTTTGTCAATCTAAGTGGAAACGGTTCGGTTCGGGGGCGGTAAGCGGGGAGGGGGTCCCCACTTACCGGAACTGTGCGTGAGGCACCGCGCTGACCTGCCGATACATCGCCGAAAGCAGTTTCGGCGCATTGACACCGATTAACACGCCGTTCACAGTGGCGGGCAAGAGAGCGCTTTCTTACACCCCCCGTCCTCCTGTGGTTGGAAAGGCTCGTCGCCCATGCGCAAACGTCCCCTGCTCGCCGCTGCCGTAGCCGCGGCCCTCACCGCCTACGTGCTGGTCGCCGCCACCGCGGCCAGCGCCGCCGACACCCTGCTCTCGCAGGGGCGCACCGCCACCGCGTCGTCCGTCGAGTCGGCCGCCTTCCCGGCCGGCAACGCCGTCGACGGCAACGCCGGCACCCGCTGGTCCAGCGCGTTCGCCGACCCGCAGTGGCTGCAGGTCGACCTCGGCGCCAGTGCCACCATCACCTCGGTGAGCCTGGACTGGGAGGCCGCGTACGCGAAATCGTTCTCGATCTCGACCTCGGCCGACGGCAATTCCTGGACCAGCCGCTACAGCACCACCACCGGGACCGGTGGGCACCAGAGCGTCACGGTCAACGGCACCGGTCGCTACGTGCGGCTCACCACCACGGTCCGGGCCACCCAGTGGGGTGTGTCGCTCACCGAGTTCCAGGTCTACGGCACCGGCGGCGGCACGACCACACCGCCGACCATCCCGCCGGGCGCGGTCCGGGTCGCCGAATTCCTGGCCGACTGCCCGTTCACCCACCGGCTGCCCGACGACCCGATCGTCTTCCCCAACCTGCCCGGCGCCTCGCACATGCACAGCTTCTTCGGCAGCGAGGTCACCAACGCGACGACCACGGTCAACGACCTGATCAACGCCAACAGCAACTGCAACCCGTCGATCGACAAGTCGTCCTACTGGATCCCCACCCTCTACCAGGACAACGTCGCGGTCGAACCGGTCACCGGGGTCTTCTACTACCTCGGCGAAGGCGTCTCGGACGCGCTGATCGCGCAGACCCAGCCGCTGCCGCTCGGCCTGCGCATCGTGGCCGGCAACGCCAAGGCGACCGGGCCGGCCGACAACACCATCGCCCGCTGGTCCTGCCTGAGCCACGGCGAGGTCAACCCGCTGTCCGACTTCGTGAACTGCCCGGCCGGGTCGATGCTGGAGTCCTACCTCGACTTCCCGCACTGCTGGGACGGCAAGAACCTGGACTCGGCCGACCACAAGAGCCACATGGCGTACCCGGTCAACAACGCCTGCCCGGCCAGCCACCCGGTCGTCGTGCCCAAGCTGCGCCAGGTCATGCGCTACCCGGTCAACGGTGACCCGTCGCGGCTGCGGCTCGCCTCCGGCCCCGGCTACACCATGCACGGCGACTTCTTCAACGCGTGGCCGGTCGACGAGATGGCCCGCCGCGTCAACAACTGCATCCGGATCATCGTGAAGTGCGGAGCCGACGGCCGACCTTGATCATGCCGGCGGGGGCAGCATGACATATGTTGCCCCCGTGAGTTCATCCGAAAGTGACCAGCAGCGCCGGCAGCACGCGGCGTCGTTCGGGGCGGCCGCCCAGGCATACCGGCGGGGCCGCCCCACGTACCCGCAGGCGGCGGTCGACTGGCTGATCCCGGCCTCCGCCAAGACGGTCCTGGACCTCGGTGCGGGCACCGGCAAGTTCACCGAACTGCTGGTCGCGTCCGGGTTCGACGTCATCGCCGTCGAACCGTCGGACGGCATGCGCGCCCAGCTGGCCGAGGTGGTGCCGGCAGCGGCCGTGCACGCCGGCACGGCCGAGAAGATCCCGCTTCCGGACGGCTCGGCCGACGCCGCCGTGATGGCCCAGGCCTGGCACTGGGTCGACCCGGCCGTCGCCATCCCCGAGATCGCCCGCGTGGTGCGCCCGGGCGGCACGTTCGGCCTGGTCTGGAACATCCGCGACGAGAAGGAACCGTGGGTCGCCGAGCTCGGCGAACTGCTGGAACACCACAGCAGCCAGGCCCTGGACACGGCACCGGCTTTGGGCGCACCGTTCACGCAGGTCACCCGGGCCGAATTCGGCTGGGTGCACACGATGACCCGGGCCGCGCTGATCGACATGGTGGCCTCGCGCAGCTACGTGATCGTCCTGCCCGACGCGGAACGCGCCGAACTGCTCGGCAACGTGGCCGAACTGCTCGACTCGCACCCGGACCTGGCCGACCACGACGAGATCCGGCTGCCCTACGTGACCCGCTGCACCCGCGCGATCCGGGCATGACCCACGAGCTGCTCGCGGAGATTCGTACGATGCTCGGGTGAGGGACGCGGACCAGTGGCGGGTGTATCTGGCTGACTACAGCGCTGACGTTCTGCGGACCGCGGAACCCGCGGTGCTCCGCGACGTCAGTGAGAAGCAGCGGGCCGACCGCTGGCTCGGCTTCGGCGGGGCCCGCCCCGAGCAGCTCGCGGCCCTGCAGAAGCGTCTCGGGACCGCGCTGCCGCCCAGCTACCGGGCGTTTCTGCAGGTGTCCGACGGCTGGCTCAACCTCGGCTCGTTCATGTACACGATGCGCACCACCGGCGAGGTCGGCTGGCTGCGCGACGTCGAGCCGGACATGTGCCACGACGAGCACGACGAGGAGACCCGGATCGTCGCGCGGTCGCTGCTGATCTCCGGGGACGGTGACGCGCAGTACTGGCTGCTCGATCCGGGTGACGTGAACGCCGACGGCGAGTGGGCCGCGTACGTCTGGGCCAGCTGGTATCCCGGCCTGGGTGACCGGCTGGAATCCTTCGAGGCGCTGGTCGACGGGGAGCGGGACTCCTACGAGCGGCTGCGCGGGGCCGACGGGCACCCGGTCCACCCGGAAGGCGCGGAGGAGCTGGTCGCCGAGGGCCGCGCTCTGGCGTTGCGCGGCGAGGTCGAGGCCGCGGCCGACGCGTTCGAACGGGCCGCGGTCAAGGGCTCGGGCGCCGGCGCCTACCTGGGCACCGTTCTCAGCGCGTTCCTCAAGCCGGACCTGGTCCACCACGAGATCCGCAACCAGGTCCTGGCGCACGCGCACGTGGTCATCGCGGTCGGCGCCGAACTCGTCCGGGCCGAGGCGGTTCCGCTGTTCCTGCGCCGTGACCGGATGCCGTCGCACCTGCGGCTGCTCAACGGGGTGCTGACCGAGGCGGAGATCAGCGGCCGGTTCGCGCCCCCGGTCCTGCCCGAGGCGCCGCTGTTCCAGGCGGCGCTCGACCGGGCCCGTGAGCTCGTCCACGCGGATCGCCCCGACGAGGCGTGGCAGGTCATCGTGCAGGCGCTGCCGGCCTGGAGTTCGGACTCCCCGCACCGGATCGCCCCGGTCATCCTGCTGACCGATCCCGATCTGTGTCATCTGATCACCCGGGAGCGCGCGCAGATCGTCATCCGGACGCCGCGCGGGGCGGATCAGCCGGTCCGGCGGTAGCGGCCCGGGGGAGTGCCGAAGCGGCGTTTGAAGGCGGCGGCGAACGCGAACTCGGAGCTGTAGCCGACCGCGGCGGCGATCGAGGTCAGGGGTGCGTCGGAGGACTTCAGCAGGCGGGCCGCGCAGGTCAGGCGCCACCAGGTCAGATACGTCAACGGCGGCTGGCCGGCCAGTGCGGTGAAGCGGCGCGCGAACGGGGTCCGGGACAGCCCGGCCTCGCCGGCCAGCGAGGCGACGGTCCACGGGCGTTCGGGGCGAAGGTGCATCGCCCGCAGCGCGGCGGCGATCGGCGCGTCGTTGAGGGCGAGCGCCCACCCGCCGGCCGGAACCTGGTCGAGCCAGGCGCGCAGGATGTGCAGCAGCAGTGTGTCCAGCAGCGCGGCAACGATCGCGTCGGTGCCCAGGCGCGGGTTCAGCAGTTCGCCGGCGAGCAGGTCGACGGTCGAGCGCAGCGACGGGTGCCGGCCCAGGTGCGCGGGCAGGTGGATCAGCTCGGGCAGGCCGGTGAGCAGCGGATGCGTGCGATCGGTGTCGAGCTCGTAGCCGCCGCACAGGACCACGGCGGCCGGGTCGGGCACGGTCCGGCTGGCGAACCGGGCCACCGTACGCGGATCGCACGACGGCCCGTCCGCCCTGCTCAGCGGGCTGCCGCCGAGCGTGTGCCCGCGCCCGTGGGGACGGAACACCACGTCCCCGGCGGCCAGCTCGACCGGCTCACCCTCGGGCGGGGTCAGCCAGCACGGGCCGCGCAGGATCACCTGGAAACCGGCGGCGCCGGGCACCGGCCCGAACTCCTGCGCCCACGGTGCCGCCCACTCGACCCGGGCCGAGCGGGCCTCGCCGGTGCGCATCACCGTGATCATGTCGCTGAGCACATCCATCGTCCGGGACGATAGCGCAGGAAAGCAGGCTTCTGACACATGGTTCGTCCCGCGCCGGGATCGTAGCGTCGTGGTGTGCGAGCGATGCGAATTCATCGGTACGGCGATCCCGGCGTCATTCAGGCCGACGACGTCCCGCGGCCCGAGCCCGGTCCGGGTGACGCCCTGGTCAAGGTGGCCGCCACGTCTTTCAACCCCTCCGATCTGGGGGTACGCCGTGGGCTGCTCCCGACCGATCTGCCGTTCACGCTCGGCGGCGACGTCGCCGGCACCGCCGAGGGCGAGCGCGTCATCGGCCGGATCGTCGCCGCGTCCGCCGACTACGTCAGCGCCCCCGCGCAGGACCTGGTCCCGGCCCCGGCCACGATCCCCCTGGCGCACGCCGCGGCCATCCCGATCGCCGGCCTGACCGCCTGGCAGGCCGTGTTCGAGCACGCCAAGGCCGGCCCCGGCATGCGCCTCCTGATCAACGGCGCCGGCGGGGGCGTCGGCGGTTTCGCCGTGCAGCTGGCCAAGTACGCCGGGGCGCACGTCACCGCGACCGCCTCGGCCCGCAGCGCCGCCACGGTCCGTGCCCAGGGCGCCGACGAGATCGTCGACCACACCCGCGAGCCGCTGCCGCAGGGCTTCGACGCCGTCCTCAACCTGGTCCACGTCGAGCCGCCCGCGATCGACGAACTGCTCGGGCTGGGCCCGGTCGTGGTCTCGATCACGGTGCCGTTCGGCATCCACTTCGTGGCCCGCAACGACACCCGGCAGCTGTCCGAGCTGGTCGCGCTGATCGATGCGGGTGCCGTCACGGTCGACATCGCCGGCGTGCGCCCGCTGACCGAGCTGGCCGATGTGCACCGGGCGGCCGAGGCCGGACGGCTGCGCGGCAAGACCGTTCTCGTGCCGTGACGGCGAGGTTGACCTCGGTGGCTAGCCTGGCGCGATGGGTTCGGGGGCTACGTCACGACGTACGCGAAACGTGGTTGTCGCTGTGATCGTGGTGATCGCAGCGCTGGCCTGCCTGTGGGGCGCGAAATTCGTGTATCTGGTGGCCCTCGGCGACGAGGGGTCGATGCCCCCGCAGTCGCGGATCCCGCAGGTGCCGGCCGGGGCGACAGTGGTCTCGCAGGAGAAGTCGTGCGGGTCGGGCGGCTGCTGGTGGGAGGTCACCGTGCAGCCGCCGGCCGGGCAGAGCCCCGAGGAGCTGGCCCGGCAGATGGGCCTGGGCAACGAGCAGGAGAAGGCGCCGACGCTGACCGATCCGGGGTCGGTCTACGTCGGCGCCACCGCGGTCGGCGGGCAGCTGAAGATCCATGTCGGGTACCAGTAGGCGGCTCAGCAGGCGGGGCGCAGGACCTCCGTACGCATGCGCGGTTCGAATGCCCGGCACGTGCCCGGCTTGGTCTTCTTGGCCCGATACATCGCCAGGTCGGCCTCTTCGAGCAGGCCCTCCGCGGTCCGCCCGGGTTCGCTGTAGGCGATGCCGACGCTGGCCTGGGTGGCCACCGAGCGGCCGGCGATCTCGAACGGCTCACCGATCGCGTCGATGACCCGGTGCGCGATCTCCCACGCCTGGGTGCGCCCGGAGATCGGCTCCAGCAGCACCGCGAACTCGTCGCCGCCGAACCGGGCGGCCATGTCGGTGTCGCGGACCGCGTCGCGCAGCCGCGCGGCGACCCCGCGCAGCAGTTCGTCGCCCGCAGCGTGCCCGAGCGTGTCGTTGACCTGCTTGAACAGGTCCAGGTCGAGGTAGAGCAGGGCGGCCCCGCCGTTGTCGGCGAGCACCTGCTCGACCCGCCGCAGGAACAGGGTGCGGTTGGGCAGCCGGGTCAGCGGGTCGTGGTGGGCCTCGTGGACCGCGGCCTGGGTGTGCGCGCCGGTCAGGGCCAGGCTGGCCTGCTCGCTGAACGCCGCCAGGACGTCGCGGCGCTCGGATTCGCGCACGTCACCGCCGTGCCCGGAGATCACGAAACCGCCGGCGAGCCGGTCACCGATGTACACCGGTGCGGCGGCCAGCATGCCGTCGGAGATCGGCTCGCCGGCCGCCATGGCCCGGCGGGCGGCGTCCAGCACGGCGGCCCGCCCGGATCCGGTGCCGCCCGAGGCCGAGGCCACGGTCAGCTTGCCCGCGTCGCCGACGTCGTTGAGCACCAGCGCCGCGACCCCGTCGTCGAGCAGGGTCCGGGCGCCGAGCGTGATCGAGTCGAGCAGCTCGCCCAGCGGCGTGCCCTGGCTGGCCGCCCGCTGCACACGCAGCAGCGTCTCCAGCAGCCGTTCCCGGCGTTCGAGAGCCTCCAGGAGCACCAGCCGGGCCTCGGCCTCGCGCTCGCGTTCCAGGCGCAGCTGCTGCTCGGCGGCGATCGTGCGCAGCCCGCGCAGGGCCAGGCCGAGCACCTTGGCCATGCCCTGCAGCATCTGGCGTTCCTCGGGCGCGAACGGCTCGCCCGCCCGGGCCACGACCAGGCGTTCGTCGAACTCGCCGGCCAGCACGTGCACGGTGACGAAAGCCGGGCCGAACCCGGGGAACGACACGGTCTCCTCACCCGAGCGGACGCGGGTGAACACGTCCGGGTCGGGGGAGCGGCCCAGCCCGACGGACGCGGCCAGCTCACCGCCGAAGATCACCGCGCCCAGTTCGGCGTCGGTGGCCTCGGTGGCGCGCTGCACGGCGATCCGGGCGGCGCTCGGCTCGTCGCCGGCCCGGGTGATGGCGCTGAAGTATTCGCTGAGCCGCAGCATCGACCACGCGGTCATCGGCTCAGCTCACTGCGAGGGCGGCCACGGTCAGATGATGCATGCCCTTGGCTCCCCGGGTCAGGACGATCTCGCCGTTGGAGTAGAAACCGCCGAACGGAACGGGCTTGAGGGCGTCGCGCAGCCGCTCGGCGGCCAGATCGGCGTTGTCCTGGCCGAGCGCGATCGGCCGTACGCAGCAGTCGAAGACCAGGACCCCCAGCGGTGCCGCGCCCTCCAGCGCCTCGGTGGCGGCCCCGGCGGCCGACGCCGCGGCACCGACGACGGCATCGACGTCCTGCTGCATGAACCAGACCATCGCGCCCTCGGGCGTCTCGGCCAGACTCGAGATCGACCGCCCCTCGGGGTCGCATTCGAAGATGATGCGTACGTCCTCGCCGGTGCGCCGGGCCAGCCCGAGCGGCCGCACGGTCGCGAACGTCAAAAACGCCGTCGCGTCGCCGGCCAGCTCCGGTGATCCGCCGGTGCGGCGCAGGTAGACGTCGAGCGCCGGTTCCCCGTCGAGCTCGAAGATCTTGCCACCCTCGCTGCGGGTGACCACCATCGGCTCGCCCGTGCGGTGCCAGCCGTGCGCCATCCCGATCCCGAACGGCGTCTCGGAGCCGAGCGCGGCCCCGAGCACCGCGTTCTTGAGCACCCGGACCTCACGGCCGTCGCTGAAGAACGCGTACGTCCCGGTCTGGGTCACGTCGTCGCCGGCGCACCCGCCGATCAGCGGCACCTGCGCGCCCGCCACCGAATAGGCCCCGCGCACGACCTCCTGCTGGTCGCCGCTGCGCCCGTCGCCGAGCATCAGCAGCACCCGGTGCGGGGAGCCGACGTCGTCCAGGGCGGACGCCACGGTCTCGCCCGCGGCATAAAGATCCATGCTGTTGTACGGCACGGCCCGCCCCGACACGCTGAACCCGTCCCCGCCGAGCGCGTTGACCACCACGCCGGAGCCGCGACCGTCCTCGGTGAACTCGCCGGAGGTCGAACAGCCGATCATGAGAACGTCCCCGCCGGCCGCCGCGTGCACCGCGGCCGCCATCGCCGGCGTCGAGTGCGACAACGCCGCGAACACGATCACCATGCTCGCCCGGCGCCCGCCGAGCGCTTCCCGGCACGCCTGCGCCCCGGCCTCGGCCGGGTCGGCCAGAAGACTGCGTCCCACCCCGAACCAACGCTCCACGATCGCCCCCTCCTGCCGACGGCACGCGGTGGGCCGTCCGGGTCCAGCAATCGGTCGGACGTTCGCGGAACTGAGCTTTAGCGACTCTTGATACCGCGGGGCATGATGGCCGGATGGATTACGAAACCGCGCTCGGCTCACTTTTCCAGCCCGAGGGACGCCTCGATCCATACCCGGCCTACGACGTGATCCGCGCACACTCCCCGGTCCTGGCGGCCATGGAGAATCAGTACTTCGTCAGCAGCCACGCTGTGGTCAGCCGTCTGCTGCGCGACCCGGGGCTGCGGGTCGCCGACAAGGACGACTACGACCGGTTCTGGCCGACCTGGCGGGAGAACCGCGGCGTCGCCTCGGTGGTGCTGTCGATGCTGCAGACCAACCCGCCGGACCATTCGCGGGTGCGCCGGGCCGCCGCGTCCACGTTCACCGCTCGCCGGGTCGCCGCCATGCGCGAGGTCATCACCGCCCAGGTCGGTGAGCTGATCGACGAGATGCCGGCGCAGGCCGACTTCATGACCGCGTTCGCCTACCCGCTGCCGATCGGCGTGATCTGCGCCCTGCTGGGCATCCCGGAGGGCGAGCGCCGCTGGTTCCGCCAGCGCGCCGCCGACCTGACCGTGGTCCTCGAACCGATCAGCACCGAGGAGGAGATGGGCCGCGCCGACAAGGCCGGCCGCGAGCTGGAGGCGTATTTCACCGGCCTGATCGCCGACCGCGCCCACACCCCGCGCGAGGACCTGACCAGCGCGCTGGTCGCCGCCTCGACCGACGACGACGCCGTGCTCACCGGGGAGGAACTGCTGGCCAACCTGGTGCTGCTGCTCGTCGCCGGCTTCGAGACGACCACCAACCTGCTCGGCACCGGCCTGACCGTCCTGCTCGACCACCCGGCGCAGGCCGATCGCCTGCGGTCGGACCCGTCGCTCGCGCCGGCCTTCGTCGAGGAGATCCTGCGCTACGACTCGCCGGTGCAGCTGACGTCCCGGTTCACCACCGAGCCGCTCGACCTGGACGGGGTCCCGGTCGGCGCCGGCGCGATGCTGACCATGCTGCTCGGCGCGGCCAACCGGGACCCGGCGCGATACCCGGACCCGCACCGCTTCGACCCGGACCGGCCCAACATCCAGCCGGTGTCGTTCGGCGGTGGCGCCCACTACTGCCTGGGTGCGCCGCTGGCCCGCCTCGAGGCACAGGTGGCGTTCCCGCTGCTGCTCGACCGGTGGCCGGGCCTGGCCCTGGCCGGCGAGCCGGTCCGCCGGGACCGGCTCACCCTGCGCGGCTACTCGTCGCTGCCGATCACCACTTCGGCCTGAGCTCGCTCGCGAAGAAGTCCAGGAAACCGTCCGGGTCCGGACCCGCGTTCTGCAGGACCAGGTGATCAAAACCGGCCTCGGCGTAGGTTTTCATCGCGTCCAGGTAGGGCTGCGGGTCCGGGCCGCAGACGAACTTTTCCCGTACGTCCTCGACCCGTACCGTCTCGGCCGAGGCCGCGAAGTTGATCGGGTTGGGCAGCTCGGCCATCACCTTCCACCCGCTCAGTGACCAGCGCGACGTCCGGTGCGCCTCCTGCGCGGCCGCCTCCACGGTCGGCGCCCACGCCATCGGGATCTCCGCGTACTTCGGGCCGCCCCCGGTGTAGGCGTCGACGAGATCCTTGCGCGGCTCGGTCGCGAACAGCCCGGTGCCGTGCGTCGAGGCCAGCTCGGCGGCCTGGGTCCCGCCGGCCGCCACCGCGATCACCGGCAGCGTCTGCGGCAGGTCGAAGACGCGCGCGTCGTCCAGCTGAAGATATTTTCCCGCGTACGAGCGGTAGCCGCCCTGCCACAGCAGATTGATGATGTCCAGGGCCTCGGCCAGCATCTCGTGCCGCACCCGCACGCTCGGCCAGCCCTGCCCGGTGACGTGCTCGTTGAGCCGCTCGCCGGAACCGATGCCGAGCGTGAACCGGTCGTCCGAGATGATCGCCAGCGTGGCCGCCGCCTGCGCGACGATCGCCGGGTGGTAGCGCACGGTCGGGCAGGTCACACCCGTGGCCAGACCGAGCCGCTCGGTGCGCGCGGCGATCGCACTGAGCACGTTCCACGCGTACGGCGAATGGCCCTGCTCCTCCAGCCACGGGTGGAAGTGGTCGCTGATCTCGACGAAGTCGAACCCGGCCCGCTCGGCGGCCACCGCCTGCCGGATCAGCTCCTTCGGGCCGAAGCCCTCGGCCATGAGTTTGTATCCGAATCGCATGCCGAGGGCCCTACCCCACGAGCGCCCTTCTATTCAGGCGCGCTCCAGGACCACCACGGGGATCTCGCGGTCGGTCTTCTTGGTGTACTCGTCGTAGTCCGGCCAGGCCTCGACCATGGTGGCCCACATCGCCGGCTTCTCGGCCGGGGTCGCGACCCGGGCCACCGCCCGGAACCGGTCACCCTTGATCTGGACCTCGACGTTCGGATCGGCGCTCAGGTTCACGAACCAGGCCGGCGGTGCGGCGGCGCCGCCCTTGGACGCCACCACCAGGTAGGCGCCCTCGTGCTCGCGGAAGATCAGCGCGTGCGACCGCTCCTCACCGGACTTGCGTCCCTTGGTGAACAGGATCAGGATCTCCGTCCCGTTACGCCAGTGGAAGCCGTCCTCGCCGTCGGTCTCCAGATACCGCGCGACGTGCGGGTCGCCATGCAATTCCATCGCAGAAACCATGCCGCAAACCTACAACGCCGATGATCGGCCTGCCCGGTTTGCCACCGACCGGTGCATTCGCCGACTTGAGGGTTTTTCGGGAGCTAACCGAATGGCAACCGGGCGGAGACCGGACTGCACTCGAACCGGCCCGGGAACACCCGAACAGAAGGGCATGACCGACACGATGGTGGTTGAGCTGGGGCTGCAGGCCATGACGGTCGCGGCCAAACTGTCCGCGCCCATCCTGCTGACCGCGCTGGCGGTCGGGTTCGCGATCTCGCTGTTCCAGTCGGTGACCCAGATCCAGGAGGCGACGCTGTCGTTCGTGCCGAAGGCGATCGCCATCGGCGCGGTGCTGCTGTTCGCCGGCAACTGGATGCTGCACGAGATGATCACGTTCACCGTGCAGCTGTTCGAGCGGGTGCCTGACCTGCTTCGTTGAGTCCGTGCCGCACGTCGGAAAGGCCGCCCTGGGGGCGGCCTTTCGGCGTTTCGGTGCACGATCTGCCGGAGACTTCCAGCTTTATCCGGGAATCAGGTCGGGTTCGGCGGTTGCTCCGGCGTCGACGTCACCGGCCGGCACGACCCGGGCCACCGGCTCGTCGCCCAGGCGCACGCGGAACCCCATCGGCGGCCCGACCGGCCCCCACTCCATGCCGATCACCGTGGCCTCGCGCCCGTCGACCCGCACCCGGGTGCCCGGCGCGGGCGCCCCGAACGGCTCGGCCAGCAGTGCGTCCAGAATGTGGCGCACCCCTTCGAGCGACCCGCGCAGGCTGGTCGAGCGCAGCTCGCGCCCGAGGGCGATCGCCGCGTCGCGCACCCGGCGGTCGGGGTCGGCCTCTCCGGCGGTCAGGGCGGCCTCCACCCGGGCCCACAGCTGCCAGCGCCCCTGATCGAGCAGCCGGCGGGCCGCCCGGTCGAGCGCGGCGCACGGGATGTCCACGGCCGCCTCCTCGCCCAGCTCGGCGGCCCAGGTCAGCTCGTCGGCGTGCGGCTGCAGGGTGGGTGACTCGTGGGCGAGCACCGCGTACAGCATCGCGATGATCGTCTCCCGGCCCTCGCCCGCGTAGAGCGGCCCGGCCGCGGTGATCGCCCGCAGCGGCGGGAAGCGCCGGACCAGGTGTTCGGCCCGGCCCAGCGGCAGGTCGGCGGCGAGCCGGGTGTCGTTGACCCGGGCGTGGAAGGGCCGGCCGGCCCGGGCGTCGAACATCCAGGCGCGATGTTCGTCACCGTCGGCCGGGGCGTCCGGGTGCGGGCGTGCGCCCGGGGTCTGCGCGGCCATCAGCCGGGCGGCGACCGAGTAGGCGACGCCGAGCTCGGCGGCCAATGCCCGGATCGCCCGTTTACGGGCCCGGTCGGGCACGGGTCGTCGGTTTCGCGTAGCGGTCATGGGCGTCCTCCCGGGCATATCGTATGCCGCCGCCGTTGTAAGGTGGTGGAGCAGCGCGCCTGCACGAGCGTTGTGCGGTTCCCCACGCGGGCCGCGCGTCAACGCCAAGAGGCCCCGACTCAGCGCATGTGACACCTGTCCGTTTCCGCACGTCTGCGTGCGTTTTGTTGGGCGGGGTGCGTGGGGCTTCGCCGTGAGGACGTGTGTCGTGTTCGAGCGGTTCACCGACCGGGCTCGCCGGGTTGTCGTCCTGGCCCAGGAAGAGGCCCGGATGCTCAACCACAACTACATTGGTACGGAACATGTCCTGCTCGGTCTGATCCACGAGGGCGAGGGTGTCGCCGCGAAGGCTCTGGAGAGCCTCGGCGTCTCGCTTGAGGGTGTCCGGCAGCAGGTCGAGGAGATCATCGGTCAGGGTCAGCAGGCGCCGAGCGGGCACATCCCGTTCACGCCGCGGGCGAAGAAGGTGCTGGAGCTCTCCCTGCGGGAGGCGTTGCAGCTCGGCCACAACTACATCGGTACCGAGCACATCCTGCTCGGGCTGATCCGTGAGGGCGAGGGCGTCGCCGCCCAGGTCCTGGTCAAGCTCGGCGCCGATCTGGGCCGGGTCCGCCAGCAGGTGATCCAGCTGGTGGCCGGGCACACCGAGGCGCCGGCGGCCGCCGGTCCGACCGGCGAGACGACCGGTACGACGAATTCGGCCCTGCTCGACCAGTTCGGCCGGAATCTGACCCAGGACGCCCGCGAGGGCAAGCTCGACCCGGTCATCGGCCGGGAGAAGGAGATCGAGCAGGTCATGCAGGGCCTGTCCCGGCGCCGGAAGAACAATCCGGTGCTGATCGGCGAGCCCGGCGTCGGCAAGACCGCGGCCGTCGAGGGCCTGGCCCAGGCGATCGTCAAGGGCGACGTGCCCGAGACGCTCAAGGACAAGCAGCTCTACACCATGGACATGGGTTCGATGGTGGCCGGCTCGCGGTACCGCGGTGACTTCGAGGAGCGCCTGAAGAAGGTGCTCAAGGAGATTCGCACGCGCGGCGACATCATCCTGTTCATCGACGAGATCCACACCCTGGTCGGCGCCGGCGCGGCCGAGGGCGCGATCGACGCGGCCTCGATCCTCAAGCCCATGCTGGCGCGAGGCGAGCTGCAGATGATCGGCGCCACCACCCTGGACGAGTACCGCAAGTTCGTCGAGAAGGACAAGGCCCTCGAACGGCGGCTGCTGCCGATCCAGGTCGGTGAGCCGTCCCTGGCCCACTCGATCGAGATCCTCAAGGGCCTGCGCGACGCCTACGAGGCGCACCACCGCGTCTCCTACACCGACGCCGCCCTGGTCGCGGCGGCCACCCTGGCCGACCGCTACATCTCCGACCGTTTCCTGCCGGACAAGGCGATCGACCTGATCGACGAGGCCGGCGCCCGGATGCGCATCCGCCGCATGAGCACCCCGCCGGACCTGCGCGATCTCGACGAGAAGATCGCTCAGGTACGCCGCGACAAGGAATCGGTCATCGACTCGCAGGACTTCGAGCGGGCCGCCCAGCTGCGCGACGACGAGCGCAAGCTGCTCGACCAGCGGGCCCAGCGGGAGAAGGAGTGGAAGGCCGGCGACCTGGACGTGGTCTCCGAGATCGACGACGAGCAGATCGCCGAGGTCCTCGGGCTCTGGACTGGCATCCCGGTCTACAAGCTGACCGAGGAGGAGACGACCCGGCTGCTGCGCATGGAGGACGAGCTGCACCGGCGCGTCATCGGCCAGGAGGATGCGGTCAAGGCGGTCTCCAAGGCGATCCGGCGTACGCGGGCGGGCCTCAAGGACCCGAAGCGGCCCTCCGGCTCGTTCATCTTCGCCGGGCCTTCGGGTGTCGGTAAGACCGAGCTGTCCAAGGCCCTGGCCGAGTTCCTGTTCGGCAGCGAGGAAGCCCTGATCCAGCTCGACATGTCCGAGTTCCACGACAAGTACACGGTGTCGCGCCTGGTGGGTGCCCCTCCCGGCTACGTCGGTTACGACGAGGGCGGGCAGCTGACCGAGAAGGTGCGGCGCAAGCCGTTCAGCGTGGTGCTGTTCGACGAGATCGAGAAGGCCCACCCGGACGTGTTCAACACGCTCCTGCAGATCCTGGAGGACGGTCGGCTGACCGACGGCCAGGGTCGGATCGTGGACTTCAAGAACACGGTCATCATCCTGACCACCAACCTGGGCACCCGGGACGTGGCCAAGGCGGTGTCGCTGGGCTTCCAGGCCTCGGAGGACACCGAGTCGAACTACGACCGGATGAAGATCAAGGTCAACGACGAGCTCAAGCAGCACTTCCGGCCCGAGTTCCTGAACCGTATCGACGACACGATCGTCTTCCACCAGCTGCGCCAGGAAGAGATCCTGGAGATCGTGGACATCTTCACGGCCCGCATCGAGGGCCAGCTGAAGAACAAGGACATGGGTCTGGAGCTGACCGACAACGCCAAGAAGTACCTGGCGAAGAAGGGCTTCGACCCGGTCCTGGGTGCCCGGCCGTTGCGCCGCACCATCCAGCGCGAGCTGGAGGACACCCTGTCCGAGCAGATCCTGTTCAACGAGCTGCGCCCCGGCCAGCTGGTGCTCGTGGACTGCGACGGCGACCCGGAGAACATCGACAAGTCGAAGCTGGTGTTCCGCAGCGCCGACCGTGAGCCGGACGTTCCGGACACCGTTCCGGCCGGCATCGAGTAGTCAGGACCGGCGATGTGTACGACCGTACATTCCGGTGTACGGTCGTACACATCTCGTCCCCCTGGCTGCTGAGGATCGCCCGTGAGCGGTAGTACCGGTGTCGCCGCCCGGCGCACCGCCCTGTTCCTGCTGTTCCTCATCCCCGGACTGCTGCTGTCGTCCTGGGTGACCCGCACCCCCGACGTGCGCGACCTGCTCGGGGCCTCGACCACCGAGATGGGCCTGGTGCTGTTCGGCCTCTCGGTCGGCTCGATGCTCGGCGTGCTCGGCTCCGGGGCGCTGGTCCTGCGGTTCGGCGCCCGCCCCGTGATCACCGCCGGGATCTGCGCCGTACTGGTCAGCATGGCGGTCGTGG
Source organism: Actinoplanes sp. HUAS TT8 (assembly GCF_051380535.1). NCBI lineage: Bacteria > Bacillati > Actinomycetota > Actinomycetes > Micromonosporales > Micromonosporaceae > Actinoplanes > Actinoplanes sp. HUAS TT8. The sequence continues at coordinate 3,043,900 of NZ_CP195646.1, forward strand.
GCCTCGGCGCCCACCTGCACCAGAGCGTGCTGGTCGCGATCGGCCTGTTCCTGTGCGGCTTCGGCGTCGGCGGCGGCGAGGTCGCCATGAACGTCGAGGGCGCCGACGTCGAGAAGATCACCGGCCGGGTCGTCCTGCCGACGCTGCACGGCTTCTACAGCCTGGGCACGGTGATCGGCGCCGCCGCCGGAACCCTGCTCACCGTCGTCGGCCTGCCGGTGCTCTGGCACCTGATCGTCGTCAGCGTGGTCTCGGTGCCGATGGCGTTCTGGTCGGTGCGCACCCTCCCGTACGGGGTGGGCCGCTCGACCGCCACCAAGAGCACCGACGGCCCGGCACCGCGGCTCTGGCGCGACTCCCGGCTGCTGCTCATCGGCGCCATCGTGCTGGCGCTGGCGCTGGCCGAGGGCTCGGCCAACGACTGGCTGCCGCTGATCATGGTGGACGGGCACGGGCTCGCCCCGGCGCTCAGCTCCGGCGTCTACCTGGGCTTCAACATCGCGATGGCCACCGCCCGGTTCGTCGGCGGCTGGTTCCTGGCCCGCTTCAGCCGGCCGGTGATGCTCGGGGCCAGCGCCGTGGTCGGCGGGATCGGCCTGGCCCTGGTCGTGGTGGCCGACAACGCGATCGTGGCCGGCCTGGCCGTGCTGCTCTGGGGCGCCGGCGCCGCGCTCGGCTTCCCGGTCGCCCTGTCGGCCGCCGGCGATTCCGGTCCGAACCCGACCGCCCGCGTCGCGCTGGTGGCCACCGCCGGCTACGTGGCGTTCCTGGTCGGCCCGCCCGCCCTCGGTTTCCTCGGCGACCACTACACCCTGCGCGGCGCCATGATCGTCGTGCTGGCCCTGGTGGCGCTCGCGGCCGTGCTCACCGTCCCGCTCAACGCCCGCCTGCAGCCGTCCCCGCCGGTCCCGGAGCAGGCGCGCCCGGCGGGCTGAGGGCGGCCGGCTCGGACCAGGTGGCCAGCAGGTCCAGGGCGTGCCGGGCCGGCGACGCCGCCCTGGCCAGGTACACCATCAGCATCTGATCCGGGTCACCCGGCAGCGTCAGCGCCTCGGTCTCCAGCCGCACCGCACCCACCAGCGGATGGTGCAGCGTCTTGACCCCGAAACTGAACTCCACCACCTTCTGCTCGGCCCACCACCGCCGGAACTCCTGGCTGCGCATGGACAGCTCGCCGACCAGCGCGACCGTCCTCGGATCGTCCGGATGCCGGGCCGCGTCCATCCGCAACGTCCCGACCATGTCGGCCGCGACCCGCTCCCAGTCGTCGGCGAACAGCGACCGCGCACCCTCGTCGAGGATCAGCCAGCGGGTCGCATTGCGTTCCCGGGCCGGCATCGCCGGGAAGTCGGCGAACAGCAGCCGGGCCATCCGGTTGGTGGCCAGCATGTCGGTGCGCCGGCCCAGCACGAACGCCGGCGTGTCACCCAGCTGCTCGATCAAGGTCAGCAGACCCGGCCGCACGGCCTGCGCCCGCGACGATCCGCGCCGGCGCGGCGGCGGCGACTGCCGGGCCACCGTGTGCAGGTAGTCGCGTTCGGCCGCGTTCAACCGCAGCGCCGAGGCGATCGCGTCGAGCACCGCCTCGGACGGGACGATCGGCCGGCCCTGCTCCAGCCGGGTGTAGTAGTCGACGCTCACCCCGGCCAGCGACGCCAGCTCCTCACGGCGCAACCCGGGCACCCGCCGCCCCGACGGCAACGGCAGACCCGCGGCTTCCGGGCTGAGCGCGGCCCGCCTCGTACGTAAGAACGCTCCGAGCTCTTCGTTGTGCGCCATGACCCCATCGTGCCGTGCGTCGCGGGCTCGGCGGACGGCCCCGGGTGGCCCTGCGCGTCCTAGGTTCGAGCGGGCCGATCAGCGCCCACCATCGGGCTGCGGAACGTGGCCTGATTGAGGCGTCAAGGCCGTACCCCAAAGGAGCTTCTCCCATGTCAGAAATCTGGCTGATCACCGGCGCGACCTCCGGATTCGGGCGTCTCGTGGCCGACCGGGCCCTGGCCCGGGGCGCCCACGTCCTGGCCGTCGGCCGCCGCGCCGATCTGCTCGACCGGCTCGCCGCGACGGCGCCGGGCCGGGTCACGACGATCCCGCTGGACATCACCACGCCGCGCACCCAGTCGGTGATCAGCGCCGCGATCGCCTCCGCCGGCGGGCTCGACGTGCTGGTCAACAACGCGGGCTACGGGCTGTTCGGCGCGGTCGAGCAGATCAGCGACGCCGAGGCCCGCCGCCTGTTCGACACCAACGTGCTCGGCAACCTCGCCGTGCTGCGCGCCGCACTGCCCGCCCTGCGCGCGTCGAAGGGCCGCATCGTGCAACTGTCGTCGATGAACGGGCAGCTGGCCTGGGCGTCCTCGGGCGTCTACTCGGCCTCCAAAGGTGCCGTCGAGCTGCTCACCGAGGCCCTGGCCGAGGAACTCGCCCCGACCGGGGTGCGGGTCACGCTGATCGAGCCGGGCGTGTTCGCCACCGAGTTCGCCGGCACCGCGCACGCCGTGCTGCCCGACGAGACCTACGACCCGACCGTCGGCAAGTTCCTGCGCGACTTCTCCCAGCTGCCGCCGTCCGCGTTCGGCGACGCCGGCCGCGTCGCCGATGCCATCCTCACGATCGTCGACACCGCGGAGCCGCCGCTGCGCCTCGCGATCGGCGCCGACGCGATCGCCGCGATCCGCGCCTCCCTGCAGTCCCGCCTCGCCGAGCTGGACACATGGGAGATCAAAATCTGAAAAGACGATGGGCGCGTACGGCGTGAGCACCGCCGGAGAAAAAATCCCGCCGTCGTGTCGAAACGGGCGGCTCCCGTTCGAGAGAGAGGGTGAAGGGCCGGAAGGCGGCCCGGGAGCACAGGGGGTTCTCTTGAAGCGGTGGTCGAACGCGCTGCTGTCCGCGGGCGTGGTGGCAGGCCCGCTCTACGTCGTGGTCTCGCTGGTCGAGGTCACGGTCCGGGACGGATTCGACCCGACCCGGCACGCGTGGAGCATGCTGGCGAACGGGCCGTACGGCTGGATCCACAGCCTGACCCTGTTCGCCGGCGGGCTCCTGGTCGTGGCCGGGGCGGCCGGATTGCACCGGGTGCCGGGCGCGCGGCCGGCACCCGGCCACCCCGCCGCCGCCCGAGCTGATGGCGGCGATCATGGCGCTCGGTGAGGAAGCGACCAAGGCGGGCGCCCTGCTCGACACCGCCGGGCCGGCGCCGAGCGCGAGCGGCGCCCGGCTGAACCTGGCCGCGGGCGAGCTGGCCACCGTCGACGGCCCGTTCGCCGAGTCGAAGGAGGTCATCAGCTACGCGATCTACGAGGTGGGTTCGAAGGAGGAGGCGGTGGAGTGGGCCTCCCGGTTCCTGCGGGTGCACCGCGACCTGTGGCCGGAGTGGGAGGGTGAGGTCGAGGTGCTGAAACTGTTCGGCCCCGAGGACTCCCGGCCCCGGCCTGACCATCGTGGGGGAGGAGACCCGGGTGACCACCGGTGACGAGGACGTGACAGCGGTCGGGCGCGTCCTCGAAGCCGTGTGGCGGATCGAGTACGCCCGGCTGGTCGCCGGGCTCGCGCGACTGGTCCACGACATCGGGCTGGCCGAGGAACTGGCCCAGGACACCCTGGTCATCGCCCTCGAACAGTGGCCGCGCGACGGCGTGCCGGCCGAACCGGGGCAGTGGCTGCGGGCCACCGCCAAACACCGGGCCATCGGCCTGCTGCGCCGGCGTTCCCGCTACGCCGAGAAGCTCGCGCTGCTCGGCCGGGACGCCGAACGGCGCGAGAGCGACGGGCAGGACGAGGTCGTCGACGCGCTCGACGACCACTTCGGCGACGACCTGCTACGGCTGATCTTCACAGCCGCCCACCCGGCCGCCCGCGGCGAACTGCTCGCGCTGCTCAACCGGCCGGGCGGCCGGGCTCACCCGCAACCACAGTGAGCGCACGCTGTTCACCGCCCGCGCCGAAGCCCTGTCCCCTCGGGAACCGAGCGGTACTGACCGATAGAAGGGTCACCGGCGGTCCGGGGCCGTAACGTCGGACGCATGCGGGCCCCGGGCTACGTACGACGGTGGCGGTCGGGGGTGATCGTCGCCCTCGTCCTGGTGCTCGGAGTGCTGGGGACCGCCCTGTCCGCGGTCGCGCTGCACGAGTCGGCGCAGCGCTGGAGCCGGGCCGCCTACGCGCAGAAGCAGGACCTGATCACCAAGGTGGTGATGGCCGAACTGGGACAATACGGGGTGACCCTGGCCGACCTGTCCGCCTCGATGGGCGCCCAGCCGGAACTGGACGCCACCTCGTTCGCGGCGATCACCGCGCCGATCAACAGCTTCCGGCTGCCCGGCGCGATCGCCGTGGGCTACGTCGTGGCGGCCACCGATGTGCGGGTCGGCGACGTGCAGACCGAATGGCGCCGGCGCGGCGGCACCGGCCTCACCCTGACCCCGGCCGCCGGGACGGACCAGCACTACTTCACGGTGCTCACCCGTACCCTCGACGGAAGCCCGCCCGAAGTCGGCGGCGACCTCGCGGCGACACCGGAAGTGGCGCGGACCTTGCGTAAAGTGCTCCCCGGGGGCCTGGTCGAGGCCAGCCCCAGCTACCGGCCACCGGACGGCGGCGATCCGACGTTCACCGTGGCGACCTCGGTGCTCGACCGGTCCGGGAAGTTCGACGGCTGGGTCACCATGACCTTCCGCGGACGCGACTTCCTCGGACCGGGCGCCGGCATGCTCGGCGAGGACCAGGTGGCCGTCAAGTTCGTCGACGTGTCCGCCGACCCGCCGATCACCCTGGTCTCCTGGTCGTCGCCGGCCCGCACCGACCCCGGCCTGCGCGTCGCCCGGGTCGGCCTGCCCGCCGACAACCCGCACTGGATGCTCGTCTTCCGGCCGACCGTGGAACTGGTACCGGCCTCCCAGGCGTGGCTGGCCCGCGGCGCGCTGATCATCGGGGGAGTGCTGACCCTACTGCTGACCAGCCTGACCGCCACCGTCGTGACCTCCCGCGACCGCGCATTGCGGCACGTCGACCGGGCCACCGCGGCGCTGCGCCACGACATCGAACGCCGGGAGACCGTCGAACAGCAACTACGGATCCGGGAGGAGGAACTGGTCGGCTTCGCCGGGGTGATCGCGCACGACCTGCGCAACCCGCTGTCGAACGTGATCGGCTACTCCGAGCTGATCTACGTCGCCGACCAGGGCGGACTCAGCGAGAAACAGCAGAGCTACCTGACCCGGGTGCGCGGCAGCGCCGCCCTGATGCAGCGACTCATCGACGACCTTCTGGACTACGCGACGGCCGACAACGCGACCCTGCGGATCACCGAGATCGACCTGGACCAGCTGGTCGGCGAGATCGTCACCGAACGCCTGGACGAGAACGGGGCCAACGCGACGATCGAGCACGTGGCACTGCCGACGGTGCCCGGCGACCCGACGCTGATCCGGCAAGTCCTGGACAACCTCATCGGCAACGCGATCAAGTACACCCCGTTGGGGCAGAAAGCGCAGGTCACGGTCGAGGCGGTCAGCCCGGAGCCGGGGATCTGCCGGGTCGAGGTGGCCGACCGGGGCATCGGCATCCCGCCCGAGCAGCACGGGGAGGTGTTCAACGCGTTCACCCGGGCCGAGGGCAGCGAACGGTACCCGGGGACCGGGCTCGGCCTGGCCATCGTGCAGCGGATCGTGCAGCGCCACGGCGGCGCGGTCGGCGTCGAGTCCAACCCGGGCGGCGGCAGCCGTTTCTGGTTCACGTTGCCGACCGTGGTTCCGGACTGATCGGGGCGGCAGGGCCAGACGCCGAATGAGATCCTCTACGCGTCAGGGTCGACCGTTCAACTCAAGGCCTCGAAATGCACATCAAGGATATCGAGTCGCATTTCGTGGCTCCTTTCTACCTGGACATGATGGGATTCAACTGCCTCGGTCTGACGGCTGAGGTGGAGGCGGACGTGATCTCCGCCGGTCGCCGGATCGCATCGAGTGACGTCGCCCGGATGCTGCGGGCCGGCCATTGGCGGCCAGTCATCATGGGAGCCTGGTACAGCCTGGCCGTTTCGGCCGAATCGATCCAGCACGAGCTTCTCAGGGCAATGGCACAATCCCGAGGTTCGTTGACGGCGCCACCCCTCGCCGCTGCCGCAACAGTTGTTGCCGGTCCAGCTGCGGTGCCGGCCATGGTCGACTACATCGGTACCGTCATGGCGTCGGACTGGCGCGACGGGTCGGAGGGCGTCGTGGCCGCTGCCGTGGAGCACCTGGACGGGGTACCTCCGTTAATTCCTTCCGATCAGGATCGGCGTTCTTTCCGGGCAATCCGTGAATTCGCCATGCGCCTCAACGGCGACTGGCGGGTGCGTTGACGGTCTCGCGCGCCGTCCTCATCCGTGGTCGGCCTCAGCGCCGGCGGGAGACTCGGGCACCATGACCATGTGTTGCCATGGCGAAACGCGTACGTTCCCAACGAGCTGTTGAGTCGTCTCGTCGGCTGCCGCCTCTACGCGATCGAGTTCGTCATGGACTACGTCCAGCTGCGCTTCGACGGGCCGACCGAGGACACGCCACTTCTCAACTGCGACGTGCTGCCCGTCGTCGAAACGCCCTCCGGGCCGGTAGCTCCCGGACAACTCGGCTGGGCCGACGCGTTACGAGCTCTCATCCCACGACCGGTCGTCGCAACGGCAGAGAAGACCGGCCAAGGCCTCCGCATCGAATTCGACACGGGAACGATCCGCTTGCACCCCGAGACCGGCGATCAGATCGGACCGGAAATCGCGCTGCTGACCGGCTTCAAGGACGGACGCTGGATGTGTTGGCGCCCTGGAGAAGACTCTTTCGAAGACCTTGCCTGACGCTCACCGCGGAAGGATATTCCTGGTGCAGCAACGCATGATGCGCCGCATCGTCAGGCGACCACCCGCACGAAGATCGCGTCGCCGGCGGCTGCCGCGGCGGCGAAAAGGTCCGCGACCTCACGGGCGTCCCGCACGACGATCTCCACGATCTCATCGGGCAGCTCCGGCAGGTAGAACTCGGCCGCGAGCGCGCCCCGGCAACGTTCCGCCCATTCCTCGATCGGAGAACCGACGAGAAGATCAGATATTTCCCGTACGTCATCAGCCCCGACCATTGACGTCATCAGGTCGTCGTCCCAGCCGGACGGCCAGAAGAGCCTCGACGCCGGATGGTCGGGCGCCGCGAGCTTCACCAGCGCCGGGACCATTTCGCCGAAGGCCTCCGCCCCGACGAGCAGCCCGGCCTCGACCGCTTCGTGATAGCCGTCCTCGGCAAAGTGCGGCGCCAGCGCCCGGACTTCCGCCATCGATCCGGGCATCACGAAGTCGTCCCGACTGACCCGCCGCCAGAAAACGTCCACGCCCCCCACGACCAGAGAATCTATCGGCCCCCGGCCGCGAAGGTGCCTGGCACGACGGATTTCGTGTCTCCGGATAGGGTCGCCGCGTGACGACAGAGGTGAAGCGGCGGCCCGAAGCCGAGATCGACCCGCAACTGCACGTCGCTCTGCAATCCCTGCTCGTTGCCTGTTTCGCCGACTATCCCTCGCGCATTTACTTCAAAATCCCACCCCATTTCCGGTACGTCGTGACCGAGGGCCCCGCGGTATTGGCGCAGCTCGGGGTCGAACTTCGCGTGATCCGCGTCGGCGAGCAGGTCCTGCGTACGTTCGCAGTGGTCGATGTCTGTGTCCGCGACGACCGTCGTGGGCAGGGGCTGGCGAGCCGGCTGCTGGCCGAGGTGACGAGCTACGCCACCGCGTGCGGGATGGACTTCGTCCTCCTGTTCGCCGACAACGACGCTCTCTACCGCCGCCACGGCTTCGTACGGGTCGACAACCCGCTGACCTGGGTGAAGATCAACGACCACCGCACGATCGGCCTGGCGCGGGCGGTGACGCCGCACGAGATGATGATCCGGCCGGTGACCGGGTCGACGTGGCCCACCGGCGAGATCGACCTGCTCGGCCACGTCTTCTGACCGTGTCCGGGTGCTCGTCAAGGATGTGAGGCTTCGCAACCAGCCTCAGATGCTGAGCCCTTCCGGGACCCGCCACTCCGGGTGCGGGTCCTCGTCCGGGGTCGGCAGCTGCGATCCGCCCTGCGTGGCTCGCAGCAGAAAGTGGGTGCCGTCCGCGCACACGATGCTCAGCCCGGCCGGCGTGGCACCGCGGGCATCGGTCGGCCCCAGGTCGGGCAAGGCGACCGGGCGCCACGCCTGCAGCTGCGCAGGCCGGGCCGCGTCGAGCAACATGATGGTCAGGGTCGCGATGCGTTGCACGCCTTTCTTCGGCGGCGGCAGTACCGCAGGCGTCTCGACCGGGGACTCGCGCTTCCAGTCCGAGCCGGATAGGAAGGTGCTGCCGGACCACCTGTCCTTCACCGCGACACCGTTACGGGCAAGCTCGGGGCCGCGGGAGAACACGCTGACATCGGTGATGTCCGGGTGTTGGCCGGCTTCGATGAGGCGCTTGAGCAGGTCCAACAGTTCGGCGAGCTGCACAGCGCCTCCAAGATCGTAGAACGTGAGGGAGTCTAGCGGTCGGCTGAGACTGCCGGGCACGACATCCGCACGATCTCATCTCGCTCGATGCGCCAATCCGACGCCGTCCGATGGATGACAGTCCGATCCGGGCGGGTCTCATAGCCTCACCGTGATCGAAGCCGATCTATTGAGGAGAGCCATGCGTATCGGCAGACTGCCCACCGCGATCGCCACCGTTGCCCTTTCCCTGCTCACCCTGCTCGTCGTCCCGGTGGCGGCGCAGGCCGCCGGCCCGATCTACATCAGCGTGCTCAAGCCGACCAGCATCAGCCCGACCCGGGTTCTCGACATGACCGGCTGGTCGATGGACGACCTGACCCAGGCGCAGCTGTGGATCTACCGGAACCAGGACGAGGTGCGTAACCAGCGCTGGTACGTCGACCTCATGTACAAAGACTCCGGCATGGGCGTCTACCACCTGCGCAACGCGCTGAGCAACAAGTGCCTGGACCGCCGCCTCGACGGCTCGCTGGACAACGGGGACGTGGTGCAGCAGTACACCTGCAACAACTCGAGCAAGAACCAGCAGTGGCGCGCCCACATGATCCCCCAGCAGACCGGTGACACGAACCTGAACTGGGTCCGCCTGGAGAACATGTCCGACGGCCGGTGCCTCGACGTCACCAACGCCAGTCACACCGACGGCGCGAAACTGCAGGTCTGGGACTGCGGCTGGGCCTGGAACCAGCGCTGGAACATCTACTGACCGGGGAAACACGGAGGTTACTGGTGGCGGCCGGACGTGCTGATCGACGGACAGCCGCACCGTCGCCACCCCGGCGCGGCCGGCCGAGGACGCGTCGACACGTCGTAGGTGATCCCGGCCCACAACACCAGGATCACCACGATCTGGTCACACGCGCTGGCCCGGCTCAGCCGGTGCGCGACGACGATGGAGGTGCGCCCGCCGATCAGTGCGGCGACCGCGGGTTCGAGGTCCGCGGGCGCCCGCGCTGCCGGCCTCGTCGAGGTCGACCACGGGCGGGTCGCGCAGCTCAGCCGAGCCAGGGCGAGTCGCTGCACCTGCGCGGCGGTGAGAGCGTGTAGTCCGTTGCTCGAGCCCATCGGGCAGCCACGGTGACCGTCCCGGCCGCGCCGAGCCATCCAGATGGGCTCACTGATCTGCCGATCTTTGTGCGCCGCTTCGCGGCTTATGATCGCCTCATGCAACCGGTCATTGACGCGACGCTGGGCGCCGCGGGTCCTCCACACGAGGTGGTGCTCAAGCTCCAAGGCGGTGACAACTGGGAGCTGAATGTCTGGGCAGCCTTCGAGGATCTGGCCAAGCTGCGCGGCGTCCGAGTCGCGGCGTGGGACCAACGTAGGTCAATCGCGGCTGGAGTAAGCGCCGGTGGCAGGGTCTTTTGGTGTGCTCCCGGCGAGGGGGCAGATCCTGAGATCGCGACGGTGTTGATCGGACATGACGACGAGGCGTGGGACATCGCCTTTCTGATACCCGTGACCGTTGTCGAGAAGATCGGCACTCTGGCAAGCGCACGACAGCTGGACTAGCCGGTCGAGAGGCTCTCGAGTTAATCATTTACCGCAAGTCGCCCGTCAGACGCCATCGAGCACATCTCGCACGGTGGCCTGCACTGCGGCGGCGCCGGCAGCCGGATCCGGTGAGTTGAGTGCCCGGCGGCAAAATTCACGCGAAGCTAATCGGTGATCGGATCAAAGTCTTCTTAGCGTCGGACCTGACGGCGACGGGCTGACCCTCCTGCGGGACGTCTCGATCCGCCGTAGAGATGGACTCGTTGGTCAACGTCGTAGTCCGGCTCGCGGGAGATGAACCCGTCCGTCTTTACCTCGCCGTTGGCGACCAGCACCAGCCAGTCCTCGTAGTACCAGCTCGGATTGCACGCACACGTGGTGACAGTGAACCGGAAGTTCGCCCGGTACCGGCCCACCTGGCCTGGCAGAAGAGCGAAAAGACGGCCTGGACCGCTGTGCCTTGGGTAGGCGGCCCGGCCGGGCAACCGGTCGACGAGCAGCGCGGAGTCGGCCACCGTCAGCCACAGCCCGAGGTCTCGGACGCGATCCGGACCACCGGTGACTACAGCGTCATGGCGTGCGTAGCGGGTCCCTTCGTCGGCGAGCACGTCATGGATGAGCAGGTCGTCGGTCGCGGACGACGCCGGAAGCGTCACCGGCCGGCACAGGCCACGGCGAGCATTCGACTGCGGGACGCCGCGTGCGGCCGCGCTCCACCGAACCCGTACTCGCTGGATGGTGATCACGACTCAGGCTGGCCCAGCAGAGCGTGGAACGGCCAGCCATTTTCCGGATCTGCCGCCTACAACACGCTTCTCATCGCCTGGCCACCTGACGTCTGACCAGGTTGATGTCGACATCGAGTTTGTTGAACTCCGGCATCCTCCAATAGGTTTCCGTCGTTGGTCCCGGTCCCTCCACAACCCCTCCGCATGATCTTGTACCGTCAGCGACCATGGGCACTTTCGGCACCGGTCCGTTCTCCAGCGACGGCGCCATGGACTTTCTCGGCGAGCTCGCCGGCCACCCTCCGGCTGAGCGGCAAGCCGTCCTCAGAAGCACCTTCCTGCTGGTCAAGGAGAGCCCCGACCTCCTCTGGCGGGAGTTCTTCCCGGACGAGATCGTCGCGGCCGCAGCCGTCGTCGCGGCTGCTCTTCCCGGCGGGCAGCAGTTCGACGAGGAGCTCGCAAGGCTCGAAGACCGCGACCTCATCTCCGACGTCCGATTGGTTCCGCCCCTGCGAGACCTGGTCGGCCACACCCGGGAAGCCCTGCTCTCCGTTGCAGACCCCTGGCTGCAGGGGTGGACGACCGAAACAGCCGACGCCGAGGCGCGCGACACCTTCGCCGCACTGTCCCAGGTGCTTATCCACGGCTGTGACAGCCCCGACGACCTCGACCTCATCTGGGACGAAGCCAACGACTACGGCATCACGGGCGAGGTACCCGAGGGCATCCCGCCTGGTATCGAGCACCTGGCTCACCTGATGGGCGTCTACAACTCGGCGATGGGCGGTGGCCTGTACTTCGCACTGGAGGCTAACGAGCCGTCCAGCGTCCGGCGCGCGATCATTGCCCTGCGTTACTTCAGGCTTACCGAGGCTGCCACCTTGCTCGATGAGGCCCTGAACAGTGAATCCCCCGACTCGGTGCCGGCCGACGCCGACTTCTATGCCCTCGTCAACGGCGGAACCGATCTCCTGGGCAAAGCGTTCAGAGCGAAGGCCGTCGAATATCCGGCCGACTTCAAGCGTGGGTTGGAATAGCTTGCCTTATCGGACAGCCACTGACGCGATCAGCATCCAGTTAATTTCTGCTTCAGTTCCGGATTACCGTCGATTCCTGACGCGGCGTATGGCCCGGTCAGTCGCTGAGCCTGCTAAAGGCACTCATCTGCCGCCGAGGAGGCGGTACGGCCATGGCGGCTCAGACCTTGTACCGGTCGGGGCACGGGTGTGCCACCGCGGGTCGCGAGCGCCAGTAATGATGTCTCCATGTCGTCGGAGCAGGATTCGTCCCGCGTAGCGCCCCGGTCGTCCGGTCAGTGGAATCCGGCCAGGCTCTTCGGGCCGACGGCCGATGAGGCTGATGACCGTACGGTTGCTGGCCTGCTCGCCTATCACGCGCTGGTAGAGATACGGGCGTCTGCCCGGAAGCCTTCCCGCCAGCCGGAGACCTCGACCGCCGAGGTCCTCGAGTCGATCTCGTTCCTTGCCGATCTGGTGCACAACCTGCCTTTGGTGGCTCGGTCTCAACGACCATGGCGATACCGCCGGCCCAGACCTGCCAACCGCCGCGAGCAAGCGATGCAAGCCCGGCCGATGAGCTGGACCTGGAATGCGGCGGGCGAATCGGGACGGCAGTGGATGCTGCGCCATATCGCGAACGCCGGCTTCCGGTGGGCACCACCGCCGCCGTTACCGATCCCGGTGAAAAACTTCGCCGATTGGAATCTACGGCGACGGCTCCAGGTGCTGACTGGCTGGCCGGTTCGGACGCCATCGGGCCGGCGGCCTCTGCCCAAGGCGGCCCGGGTGCTGAAAGCGCTGGGACGCGACCAGATGTACGCCCTGTACGAGGAAGCCGGCCGTCGCCGACTCGGTCTGGGCTCCAGCAGCGCCGCCTTGTACACACATCTGGATCCCGAGGCCAGGCACTACTTGTTCCCTGACCCAGCTGAGCACTATTGGCCTGGCGACGATCGGCCCTGGTGGCAGTGCCGAGTGCTCCTTCGGATGGTCGACGGAGAGCAGATCACCGGCTCGTTGGCGGTTCTCCCGGAGACCTTCAGCGCATTGCCGTCGAACGTCTCCCGAATGCGGCAACGCCGGCTCGTGTTGACCGCTCGTATGTTGGAACGCGACTTCTACCTCTGGCACCAGGAGCACGAAGCCGTCTGCTCACCGCATGGATGCGGCTACTCCGCCGAACCAATCGAGCGCTGAGCTCCCAAGCGGCACACGAAGGCTTCTACCCGCTTGTTCGGCTGCCCTTTCTGCCGCTGATCGCGCCCTGAATCAGGAGCCAGGTTGTTCAGGCTGGGTGCGAGATCTCCCGGCGGCGGGCCAGTATCTGCACCGCTTCCGCCGGATTGCCGTTCATGGTGAAGACCTCGATGTGGCGTTCGTCGGTGATGTGGAAGTCGGTGAGTAGGCGCCGCAGGTGCGCGACGTCGTGGTGCCGGCATGCAGCGCCGTCGTCGGTGATGAAGACGCCGTAGGGGGTGCCGGCTCGTTCGGCGTGTGTGTCATATCGACGGCGGCTGCGTTCGTCCGGCTGCACCGTCAGTTCACTGAGGTAGAGGACGCCGCCGGGCGCAAGGAGTCGGTGCAGTTCAGTGACGAGTTCGCGCTGGGCACGGTCATCGGGGACGCAAGTGAGCACGGCGAACAGCGTGACCATGTCGAAGCTCGCCGCCGGGTGGTTGAGCTTCGGCGGTGATTCGATGAGTTCGAAACGCAGGTGCGGTCTGGCCCGGCGGCCGCGGGTGATCAAGGCGGACGATATGTCGGCACCGCGGACCCGGCCGAATCCGAGGTCCTCCAGTTCCGCCATGGTTCGCCCGTAGCCGCATCCGTAGTCGAGAACACGCGAGGTCGAGCTGACCGCCGCGAGCCACTCCCGGTGTACAGGATGCGTGAAGGTTTTTGTCGCTCCGGTGGTCTCCCAGTAGCTCTGCTGGCGTTCCAGACCATCCATACAAATTCTCCCTACCGGCATTCTGTACGGACACCACAGCGCGCTGCTCGCCGATGTCCTCCTCTGCCGCCGATCGTGGAGGTAGGCCAGCAGAGAGCGCCACGCGCGGTGGCTTCTGATACGGCCGCCTTGATCTTCCGATGAGTGCTGGTTCCCTATCCTGCCGCCATGGCGGGGAGAAGATTGAGCGTTTCTCGCATGGGGTTGGGCGATTGACGGTCGGCCAGTTTCCTGATGCTCTCTGCGGTTTACCTGACGACATGCTGTTCCGCGTTGAGGTTGCGCGCGGACCGAGCATGCTGCATCCGGATCCATGGGGTGCCACCTCGCGCACGCGCTGCATGGTCTTGTCGAGGTTGGCCGAGTTGAGATCCTTCAAGGTGATCCGTCCGATCAGGCCGCCGGCCTGCCCGGGGCCGCCACCCCGGCCGGACCAGCACTTTCACCCGTTCGCGTACTTACTCGAAGGACAGGTCGTCGAGGACGATCTCGTCGCCGAAGGTAGCCGAGCCGTTGGTCGCGACCGTGTAGGCCGAGATCGAGCCGACCGGGTCGCCGAGCTTGGGCAGCGCGCCGACCAGCACCTCGGCGCCCTGCGCGTCGGTGGCGTACAGCGTGGCGCTCGTGGTCGAGGCCACCACCCGGATCGACGTCCACCGGTCGATCGTCGCGGCCGGGCCGTTGGCGAAGGTCACCCAGCCGGATCCGCTGTCGTACATCCAGTGGTGGGCGGCGTCGTTGCTGATGCCGAAGTGGTACGCCAGCGAGGTCGTGCCGTTCGAGGTCCGGGCGCCGTCGATGTCGAACAGCAAGCTGTTCGTCACCTGGTGCGGATAGACCTGGGCCTGGAACGTACGGGCGGTCTTCGTGCCCGCGCCCTGGTAGGTCAGGCGCCCCTGGACCTTGTCACCGTCGCAGTAGGAGTCGTCGGTTCCGCCGACGTCCTTGAGGCGGATCGCGTACTGACTGTCGTGGTTCGGGTCCAGGTTGTTGCCGGGCTGGGTGACACGGGCGCATGCGGTCTCGGCGAAGCCGCGCGGGATCGAGACCTCGTCCTCGACCGACGCGGTCGTCGAGAACAGCTGCAGCTCGTTGATCATGCTGCAATTTCCCGGTACGCCGATTCCGGCGCACGGCACGCCGCCGGTCTCCACCCTGATCCAGCGGGCGGCGGCGTTCAGCCCGTAGAACCGGGTGCCCCGGTCGCCGGGCGTGCTGATCAGGCCGGCCTCCGCACCGGCCGGAACACCGCTCGGATAGGACAGCGTGGCCGGGGTGAAGATCACGCCGTCGGCGGAGGTGGAGATCCGGGCGGTCACGGCGGCGCCCGGCAGCAGGGCAAGGCCCAGCTTCGTCAGGTTGTACGTACGGCCCAGGTCCAGCTGGTAGGACCCGTCCCCGTCGGCCAGCGCGCCCGACCAGAACGCGGTGCTGCCGTCGACCGCGCCTTCGGCCTGCGACCAGTAGTCGGTGCTGGTGGCGTCGGCCGCGGACGGCGCGGAGCCGTACGGCGTCGTCGGCCCGGTCACCTTCGCCGGCGACGCGCTGGTCATGTTCGTGGTCAGGTGCGCGGTCCCGTGACGCAGCCGGCCGGCGATGTCGATCCGCCCGGTCTCGGCCGGCAGCACGTCGACCGTGCGCGACTCGATCCGGTACACGTTGTTCGTGGTGTACGTGTAGGCACCCGCGCACCCGTTCTTGCGCCCGCCGTTCGGGCCCTGACAGTTGTCGACGAAGTCGAGCACCTGGTTCCCGGCGACCGGTTCGAGGGACGTGTAGCCCGACGATCCGTACGTCCAGTTCGAGCCGGAGCCGCTGGCCCGGTTCGTCCAGGTGTTCGTCTCGTGCGACCAGACCTTGCCGGTCTCGTCGGTGGCGATCGCCACGAAGTTGTCCGGGCGGCCGCTGCCCAGCACCAGCGTGCCATTCGCGAGCCGGGTCAGCTGCGGCAGGACGCCGTTGACCGGGCAGCCCGCCTTGTCGGCGAACGAGATCAGGCCGGTCTCGGTCCCGCCCGGGCCCAGGATCGCGTAGTTCAGCCGCGGGTCGGGCGCGCTCGCGCCCCGCACCTCACCGCGCACGACCGCGAGCAGCCGGCCGTCCTGCAGCTCGGCGACCGCGCCCTCGGTGTAGTCGTCGGCCGCACTCGCCAGCAGCGGGACCATGGTGAAGACCCAGTCGGTCGTGCCGTACTGGCCGTCGACGCCCATCGTCGGCGTGTAGGTCAGCGCCGCGAAGTACGAGTGCCGGGTCTGCGCCGCGGTGGTGTCCTTGACCGCGACGTACACCGGTATCGCGATCGTGCCGTCGGCCTTCTGGATCGGCCGGCCCGCCGCCGACATGCCCAGGAAACTGCCGACCGTGTACCCACTCGCCGGGTAGTGCAGGACCGCGCTCGGCGTCGGCACGCTGCTCCAGGTGGCGCCCTTGTCCCCGGAGATCTGCAGCTTGACGTAGTACTGCCCGGTGGTGCCCGGGACCGCGCCGTTCTGCACGACGAAGTTCACCGCAAGCAGCCGGCCGTCGTTGAGCTGGCCGACCTCGCCCAGATTCTTCAGCTGGTCGGTGCTGAACGAGAGGTTCGAGAAGGTCGCGCCCGAATCGGTGCTGAGCATTCCCTGGTACGGATTCGCGGCCGACCCGCCGTCGAAATCCTTCTGGTAGACCATGGTGATCGCGCGCGACTTCACGTCGTTGCCGGACGCGTCCCGCTTGACCACATCGGCGCCGAACGTGAACGGCCGCCAGGCGATCTTCGCCGGGTCGGTCGTGTTCCCGGCCCCGGCGGTGACCGGCTCCTTCCCACCGGCGACGGCCACGACGGGCCCGGCCGCATACGGAAACGAGGGTGAGCCGGCCACCGTCGACGGTGTCGAGCAGGCCGCTTCGGCAGCCGTGTCGGCTGTGGCCACGGCGAGGGCGGGCACGAGCAGGCCGGCGGCCACGAGAGCAGCCAGCCGGCGGGGGGATGAACGCAAGATCTCACTCCAGATCGGATGGACAGTGCGGCCAACCTTTCCATCGATCCGTGCCGTCTGCCGCCCCGCTCAGAGCTCGATCATCTGTATCTGGGCACTGCCTGACGATCTCGGCCGGCTCGTAGTTGGATGTTGACCATGAGGTTCACCATCACGTCGGATGTCGCGATCACGGTGGCGTTCGAGCCAACCGCGGCGATCTATCCGTTGCGCGCAGGCGAGGAGATCATCGTGGAATGGACCGATGGCGCAGACGACGGCGCAGTCACCCTGGAAGCCGGTGACATGGTCGTACACACGCCCAGCGGAGGTTCCAGGATGAGAGCATGGCGGTCCGACGGAAGCGAGATCCATATCGGTCCGGACTCCGGACCCGAGGCCATGTGAATCACTGTTGACCCGGACTCGATCCGGAGCGTCCTGGCTGCCGTTGCTGCGGACCGCAGGCCAAGGACAGACGCACTTGTCTGCCCGGCGATTCTGCCGGTGTGAACGGCCCGCAGCTGATCATTGTGGCGGTACGTCACCGGTCCGCCGTGCCGACCTCGCCGCCCGGCTGCGGATGCACTGCGATCAGGATCAGCGCGTCGAGTGCTCGCTTGTGCTGAAGATCGCGGGTTACGCTGCCTGAAGCGCCGGGTTCTGGTGTTCGCCAACTTCGAGCCCTGGTATGCGCCACTCGAAGACCAGCCTCATGCGAGGGCTGAATGTGAGCGGAAGAGACTCAGGCGACTCCTGCCGGCCCGCCTTGCCCGGTCTCGCAGCTCGTCCGCAGTGGCACCTTGCAAGAGTGCATCAATGTCCTCGTACTGACTTCGCTCTTCTGCGCTGAGGAGGTAGTGCGCGGAACGAATGAGGCGCTCGAGGCGGAAGGCTGCGTTGCGGGCTGCCATTGAGCAGTCCTCCACGTTTTCGAGTGTGGTTTCGACTGCAACGCGCAGACCAGAATGAAGAACTAGGACCGAATGGAACCCGTAAGCAGGCGGCCCGATCAACTCGTCCGCCAGAGCCATTTCGCGCATCTTCTCCAACTGTGCCATCTTCGCGTCAAAAGCTCGCGTATCCTTTAGCTGCGGACGCCATAGGAACTCCAAGGCTTCTACGTATACGACGGCATCATCCGGTCGCCCGTCCAGGGCAGCCGCCCACGAAGCAATCTCTACCGCACGTTCGGCACACGCTGCGGCAAAAATGACAGCCCGCACACGCGATGTCTCGGCAAATAGTCTATTCAACATGTGTTGCGTCAGCATACTCATCTCCCGCAGGCAGCGTGCCGTCGTGGTTTGCCGCGACCCGCACCGGCTCCATCGCCGGCACTCCCCGTAGTTGCCCCGGATGACGCAGCGGACTGGTCCGCGGGGAGCTGGCTGACAAAAGTACAGATTGGACCTTCCGGGCCCGTGCTGAGGCGCGGGCCCGAACAGCGCCGGTAAGACCACGACGCATCTGGGGCGCGGGCTCACGGGCACCGGGGCGGCCTCGGGCGTGCCGGCCGGTTGCGGTGCCGCGATGGCCGCGGTGCTGGTCTCGGTGTTCGGGCCGCCGCTGTCCGGCTGGCAGACCGAGTTGCTCGCGCAGCCGGCCGTGTGAACGGTGCCGCCCGCGTTCACGGTGATGGTGGCGGGTCCGCGGTCGGGTGCCCGCGGATGCGGGCGCGACGATGCATGCCCCGGGAGTCTCGTTAAAGAAACTTTAAGGAAAGCTTGCTCGGCGTCATGAACTGCTGCCACCGCACTGCTCGTACATCTCGGCACAAGCAGTACCGAAACGAAGAGGAGCCGTGCATGTATCGACGCGGAGTCAGCAGCCGGACGCGCAAGCTGGTGATCGGAGGCGCCGCCGCAGCGCTGCTCGGTTCGGCGCTCGCGGTCGGCACGGGGATGAGCCAGGCCGCCGTCCAGCCCGGGGGCAACGCCGCAGCCAGTTCCGGTGGTATTAACGCTTTGGTGCCGGCGCTGGGTTTCAGCCCGGGTAATCCGAACGCGACGGCCGACCGTGTGGGTCCTACCGGGGTGAACGTTCCTGGTCGTTGCCCGCCCACGCAGGCCCAGGTGAACGCGCAGGTGGCGCTCAAGAATGGGAGCCTTCCGAGTGGAACGGATCTTGAGAGCCGCATCCAGCGTTTTGAGAAGACCTTGTCGGCGATTCAGGACTTGAAGTGCCCGGCGTCGTCCACGACGTTGCTGGGCCGTTTGAATTCCTTGACCGCGCTGCGCGGAAACCCGAACCGCGATAACATTCTGCGCGGTTTGGGTTTGAACGAAACGCCGGCGGATAAAGCCGCCGCAGGATCCGGTGGTGCGCCCGCGAGTGGGGCGACAGGGAACCCCGGAGCCAGTTCCGGTGGCATTAACGCTCTGGTGCCGGCGCTGGGTTTCAGCCCGGGTAATCCGAACGCGACGGCCGACCGCGTGGGTCCTACCGGGGTGAACGTTCCTGGTCGCTGCCCGCCCACGCAGGCTCAGGTGAACGCGCAGGTGGCGCTCAAGAATGGGAGCCTTCCGAGTGGAACGGATCTTGAGAGCCGCATCCAGCGTTTTGAGAAGACCTTGTCGGCGATTCAGGACTTGAAGTGCCCGGCGTCGTCCACGACGTTGCTGGGCCGTTTGAATTCCTTGACCGCGCTGCGCGGAAACCCGAACCGCGATAACATTCTGCGCGGTTTGGGCTTGAACGAAACGCCGGCGGATAAAGCCGCGGGGAGCACGGCAGCGAAATAAGCGGCTCGCAGAGCGGCGCCGCGGACAACGGCAACCTGATCCACCGCACGGAACCGCCTCGCCGGAGGCCCTCGAACCACGGGGGTCTCCGGCGCGTCCGTGTGTGGACCGTGCGCGCGGTGATCTTCGGCGACTGAGGTCTACAGGGTGGCGCCGACCGCCGGCGCGTCCCAGCACGAGTCAACACAGGGGGTCTTGGCCTGCCCCCGGTCAGTTCGGCTGCCGCAGCAGGACGTCGAAGACGGTCGTGAAGAAGGCGGCGAACGACTCCTCGGAGCGCGCCGCCCGAGCCCCGAGCAGCGCCCCCTCCCAGGCGTTGAGCACGAACCGCGCGGTCGTCGCCGCATCCAGCCCGGCAGCCACCACGCCGTCGCGCTGGGCCTGGGCGATCGCGCCGGTGATCAGCGCCGCCCAGTCGTCGAATCCCTGCTCCAGGTGTCCGCGGATCAGCGGGCTGTGGTCGGCCACGTCGGCGGTCAGGTTCCCGAACAGGCAGCCGCGCGCGAATTCCCGCTCCCGCGCCTGCCCGGCCAGCAGTTCGAAGTGCGCCCGCAGCCGGTCCAGCGGCGCCACCGACTCGTCGGCCAGTTCCTCCAGGCCCAGCGTCGCCCCGTAGGCGGCCAGGGCCTCGACGGCCATCGCCTCCTTGCTGGGGAAGTGGTTGTAGAACGAGCCTTTGGGCACCCCGGCGGCGTCGGTGATGTCCTTGACCCCGACCGCGTAGCCGTGGGCGTGGAAGCGGTCCAGGGCGGCGGTGGCGATCTCGGCGCGCATGCTTCGACGAGGCATCCCCCCAATATGACCGGTCGTCTGCGCCAGCGCCATGTGATTCACGAGACGCTAGCCACCAACCAAGACGACCGGTCATATTCAAAGCATGAACTACGACGTGCTGCATCTCGAAGCCCTCCCCATCACGCCCCACGAGCCGCTGCCCAACGGCGACGAGCGCCGGTTCCAGCCGATGGCGATCACCCTGATCTCCGGCGAGAACGACGCCGTCCTGGTCGACCCGCCCACCACCTCCGGCCAGGCCGCCGCGGTCGCCGAGTGGATCGCCGCCGGCGGCAAGAACCTCACCCACATCGCGATCACTCACGGACACGGCGACCACTGGTTCACCGCCGATCTGCTCGCCCGGCGCTTCGGGGCGACGGTGGTGGCGACCGCCGAGACCATCGCGCACATGCGCCAGCAGGCCGGCATCCGCGAGTTCCTCTGGGACGTCACCTTCCCCGGCCAGATCCCCGCCGCCCCGGTCACCGCGGTCACCGTTCCCGACAACAAATTCCTGCTTGAGGGGTACGAGATCAGCCTGGTCCCGGTCGGTGCCAGTGACGCCGAGGACAGTTCCGTGGTGCACGTGCCGGAACTCGGACTGGTGGTCGCCGGCGACGTGCTCTACAACGGCGCCCACATGTACATCGGCGACGCGGCGGTCGACGGAGTCCAGCGCTGGCGCGACGCCATCGCCGTGGTGGCCGCCCTGCACCCGCGCCACGTGGTCGCCAGCCATGGAGATCGCGACCTCGACCACGACGCCGACCGGATCATCGCGGGATCCCTGGCCTACCTCGACTACGCCGAGTCCGTCCTGGCCGGCAAGCCGTCCGCCCACGAGCTCTTCGACGCGCTGCTGAAGCGTTTCCCCGACCTCAGGTACGGCACCACCCTCGCCTGGGTCGGCGCCCGCACCATCGCCGCGGTCCGCGACGGCCAGGACCGCCCGACCGCAGCCCTGCTGGCGTGGACCACGGCCTAATCTTCGGGCAGGTCACCGAGGACCTGTTCGGGCCGCCGGAGGACAAGGCGGATCCCGCCGAGCACCCAGCGCCACACGCCCAGGTCGTCGAGGTCGCCGCCGATCCGGTCCACGACGGCGTCCATGTCGGCCTCCGCGAGCTGTTCGAACTCCCGGAACGTCAGGAACCAGCGGGAGAGCCGGGGTATCCGGGGGTCGCGCAGCAGGCGGCTCCAACCCTCGGTGGCGGCCCGCGCGTCGATCGTGGCGAGCACCAGCAGGGCATACGCGCGATCACTGGTCCGGTTTCCGGGGGCGGCGAGCGCGGTCAGCAGGGACCGGGCCTCGTCGAACGGCAGTGCGGCCGAGGCCGGCAGCCGCAGGGCGGTCGGCGTCGCCGGGTCCCGCGCCAGGGCGGCCACCCGGGCGCGCAGGTCGAGGCTGCGCATCAGCGGCGTCTCCAGGACGTCGCCGGGGACGGGCCGGGTGAGGGTGGCGAGGGCCTCACGGCGTACGGAAATCGGCACTTGATCGTCGAAAGCGAGATCCTCGAGCAGCGTCCAGTCACCGAGGCGCCGCACCGCGGCCGACGAGGCCTCCAGGCGCAGCCGCGGCCGGCCGGGACGGGTCGCGAGGCCGGCCAGCACCTCGCGACCCTGGCGCGGCGCGATGGTGAGCAGGCTGGCCGTGGCGCGCATCCGGGTCCGGGTCCGGGCGAAGCGCCGACCGGCGACCCGCGACAGCAGGTCACGGCCGTGCGCATCGTCGAGGTCGGCGAGCACGACCGCGGTCCAGATCGAGGTGAGCGAGCCGGGCCGATGATCGGCCAGCCGGCGCAGGCGCCGCAGGGCCGGGCCGTCGCCGTAGGCGGCCATCACGTACCAGAGCTCGATGGTGCGGTGCAGGCGCAACGGATGACGGCGCACCAGCTCGGCGAGGCCGGGCAGGTGCCCGGCCCGCCCGGAGCGCAGCAGCTCCACCCGAACGGCGACCTCGTCGCGGGGTTCCAGCCGGTCGGCCAGCATCCAGGTCAGGGGATCGACCTCGCCGAGCGCGGCCAGCCGTCGCGCGGCCGCGAGCCGGATCTGCGGCTGGTCACCGGACCGGACGAGCCAGCGCAGCGGCTCCCGGTCGCCGAGGACCGCGCTGCGGGCGGCGGCACCGAAGGCCATCGGACGGTCGAAGTGCTTCATGGCGATCTTGCTGAGCGCCGCCTCGGCGTACTGGTCGCCGCGGTCGAAC
This sequence comes from Actinoplanes sp. HUAS TT8, assembly GCF_051380535.1. Classification (NCBI taxonomy): domain Bacteria; kingdom Bacillati; phylum Actinomycetota; class Actinomycetes; order Micromonosporales; family Micromonosporaceae; genus Actinoplanes; species Actinoplanes sp. HUAS TT8. The sequence continues at coordinate 3,066,319 of NZ_CP195646.1, forward strand.
AGGGCGACCGCGGCGGCGTACTGCGCCGGCACGGAGACGTTGCGGTAGCGGCCCAGGACCCGCAGCAGGTCCGGATCCCCGGCGTCGGCCAGCCACGTCGCGATCGTCACCTGGTCGAGCGGGTCGACGCCCGGGGCGGCGGCCATGGCCCGCAACGGTTCCAGATCACCGGCCCGGGCCAGTTCCTGGGCGGCGGCCATCCGTTGCGAGCCGGTCACCCGGGCGTCGGTCAGCCGCAGGGCCAGCGCGTGACGGCCGAGCGCGCCCGGCGGCGGCCCGGTGGCGTCGCGGCTCAGCGGGACCCGCAGGTGCGGGTCGACCTTGCCGCCGTGGTCCTCGACCGCGTCGGCGATCCATGAACGCAGCACGTCGTCGGCCTGCTTCGACACCCGGTGCAGCAGCTCGTTGCCCCGGGCCGGGTCGACGTCGGCCAGCCGGTCGGCGATCAGGGCGCGGGTCCAGCCGGGCACGTCCGGCCGCCCCGCGAGATCCACCAGCCGCTGGAAGACCCACGTCTCGACGCTGAGCTCGCCCAGGATGCGCAGGGCCTCGGGCGCCTGGCCGGTCTCGTCGACGACCTGGTCCACCAGCAGGTTGATCGTGCGGGCGGCGGTCTCCGGGCGGGCCGGAACACCGTCGGCCAGCAGGTCACCGGCCGCGACGATCGCACCGCCGTCCAGCAGGGCGGTGATCAGGTCGTCGGACTCCGGGCGGCGGGCCGCCGCGAACGCGACCACGCTGCGTTCGGCCGGGTTCGCGGCCCGGGCCAGCCAGGCGGCCCGGTCGAAGGCCGGGTCGCCCGCGCGGGCCGCGAAATACTCGGCGAAGCTGAGATGCGCGAAGACCACGCGCTCCTGCCGCAGCGTGCAGATCCCGGTGGCGATCAGAAGATCACGAAGCACGCGTACGCCGTCGGGCGTGACCGCGATGAGATCACGCAGCCGGGTGGCGGCCACGTCGGCCAGGTCGGTCTCCGGGTCGGCCAGCCACGCCTCGCCGCAGGTCTCCAACAGGGCGCCGACGTGCCGGCGGATGTCGGCGAACAACCACTCGGCGACCGCCTTGCCCGCGGTGCCCCGGGCGAGCAGCTCCGGCTCGATCGCCTCGCGGAAACGGTCCAGTGACCGCTGCCCGTCGAGCAGATGATCCACGAACCGGTCGTAGAGGGCCGCCCGGCTCGACGGCAGCGCCCGCCCGTCCTGGAACTCGTAGACCAGCGCGGCGATGGTCGCCAGCAGCGGGATGCGGGCCACCGGCCCGAGCCGGGCCCCGGCGATGCGGGCCAGGAAGCGCCCGGCCGTCGCGTCGGCCCGGCGGCGGTCGTGCGGGTAGCGGGCGGCGAACCAGCGGCGCGCGAACTCGTCCAGCTCGGCCCGGTCGAAGGGCCGCAGGTCGTACAGGCCGACGTCCGGCCCGTGCAGCGAGTTCAGCTCGGAGCGGGTGAGGGGCCGGCAGGTGAGCAGGAACCGGTACGGCCCGTCGCCGCCGATCAGGTCCCGGATGCGCCACAGCACCTTGTCGCGGTCGGGGGCGGCGACCACCTCGTCCAGCCCGTCGACCAGGACCCGCCACGCCTGCCCGGATCTCGGGGCCCGTTCGAAGATCTCGGTCGGCAGGTCGATCCCGTGCTCGCGCCGGGCGGCCCGCACGATCGCTTCCGGCACCGCGTGCTCGACCAGGTCGGACGCGTGCAGCAGAACCGCGATCTCCCCGCCGGCGCGGCGGGTCAGGGCGCGCCGGGCCAGGTCGCCGGTCACCGTGGCCAGGAAGGTGGACTTGCCGGCGCCCGCGTCACCCAGCAGGACGGCATGCCGGTGCGCGGTCAGCACCTGGACGGCCGGGATGGTCCGGCCCTTCTCCGGCTGCGGGCCACCGGGGGCGGCCCGGGTCCGCACGTACAGATCGGTCAGCGCCGGGACGTGCTCACCGAAGAACCGGTACCGGTGCCGGGCGGCGTCGGCGCGCTGGGCGGTGAGCAGGGGGTGCAACACCTGCGGGGTGGCGCGCTGCCGGCGGCGCAGACCGGCGCGGACGGTGAGCCAGAGCCCGATCACGGCGGCGATCCCGCCCACGATGGAGGAAACCTTGTCGCCGTTGTCCAGGAAGGAACTCAGCCACGCCGCCATCGCCCGCGATCGTAACGCCCACGCGGGTCAGCCCAGATAGTCGCGCAGGGCGCCGGAGCGGGCCGGGTGGCGCAGCTTGGACATCGTCTTCATCTCGATCTGGCGGATGCGTTCGCGGGTCACCCCGTACACCTGGCCTATCTCGTCCAGGGTGCGCGGGACGCCGTCGCTGAGGCCGAACCGGAGGCGGACCACGCCGGCCTCCCGCTCGGTGAGGGTGGCCAGGATCGACTCCAGCTGGTCGCGCAGCAGGCCGAAGCTGACCGCGTCGAGGGCAACGACGGCGTCGGTGTCCTCGATGAAGTCGCCGATCTGGGCATCGCCCTCGGAGCCGACCTCCTGGTCCAGGGAGATGGGCTCACGCGCGTACTGCCGGATCTCCAGGACGCGGGCCGGGGGCAGGTCCATCTCGACGCTCAGCTCGGCCGGGGTGGCCTCGCGGCCCAGCTGCAGCAGCATCTCGCGCTGGACCCGGACCAGCTTGTTGATCAGCTCGACCATGTGGACCGGGATCCGGATCGTGCGGCTCTGGTCGGCCATGGCGCGCGAGATCGCCTGGCGGATCCACCACGTCGCGTACGTCGAGAATTTGAAGCCCTTGGTGTAGTCGAACTTCTCGGCGGCGCGGATCAGTCCGACATTGCCCTCCTGGATCAGGTCCAGGAAGGGCATGCTGCGGCCGCTGTAGCGTTTCGCGATGCTGACGACCAGGCGCAGGTTGGCCTCGAGGAGGTGGCTTTTCGCGCGCTCGCCGTCACGGGCGATGAACCGCAGGTCGCGCAGCCGGTCGGCGGTCAGCGGCCGCTCGGCGTCCTCGTGGGCGCGCAGCAGCTCGGTCGCGTACAGCCCGGCCTCGATCCGCTTGGCGATCTCGACCTCCTGCTCGGCGGTGAGCAGGGGGACACGGCCGATCTCGCGCAGGTACGCCTTGACGGTGTCGACATCCACATAGCCCTGCGGTATCCGGGCCGGGGCCTGCTCGTCCTCGTCGGTTGGCTCCACCGTGCGGGTGCGGTCGATCGTTGCGGTCACGTAATCAACTCCGGCTGGATACGGAGGCATCGCAGCCTGGGAAGAAGCGCTGCCGAGAGGCCCTCTGGCTCTTCGGGGGTGTGGCGCGAAGCGATTGCGATTGTACCCGTGCGAGCGCCGTATTCCCCTCAGGCGAATTGGCGTGGATCGCCCGGTGAACAATTCGGCCCGGGGCCGAGACCTGCGGGAACCCTGTCGTCCCGCGCGGGCTAGGGTTGTGCGCGGTGTGCCGGGAAGTCTGGTCGGCGATGTGACGACCCATGCCCGGACAGGAGTACTTTGTGCCCGAGACACCGCATTCGACCCCTTCGCTGCTGGCCCGGGGCACCTGGGCCGAGGCCCGCCGCGTCGCCGCGGTGCTGCGCAAGGAGACGGTCGGCGGGGTCCTGCTGCTGGCCGGCACCCTGATCGCGCTGGGCTGGGCGAACTCGCCCTGGTCGGCCGGCTACCGCACGATGATCGGCCGGACCGTCGGCCCGGCCGCGCTGCACCTCGACCTGTCCCTGGCCACCTGGGCGGCCGACGGTCTGCTGGCGATCTTCTTCTTCGTCGCCGGACTGGAACTCAAACGCGAGTTCGTCGCCGGCGACCTTCGCGATCCGCGCCGGGCCGCGGTGCCGGTGGCCGCCGCCGTCGGTGGCGTGGTCGTGCCCGCGGTCGCCTACACGCTGATCAACCTGGGCGGGGCGGTCCGCGGCTGGGCCGTCCCGACCGCCACCGACATCGCGTTCGCCCTGGCCGTGCTCGCGGTGATCGGCCGCTGGCTGCCGTCGGCGCTGCGCACGTTCCTGCTCACCCTGGCCGTGGTCGACGACCTGCTGGCCATCGTGATCATCGCGGTCTTCTACACCGCCCACCTGTCGGTGCTGCCGCTGCTCGGCGCGCTCGTGCCGCTCGGGCTGTTCACGCTGCTGGTGCAGCGGCGGGTGCGGTCGTGGTGGCTGCTGCTGCCCCTGGCGTTCGCGACCTGGGCCCTCGTGCACGCGTCCGGGGTGCACGCGACCGTGGCCGGGGTGCTGCTCGGGTTCGCCGTGCCGGTGCTCGTCTCCGAACGCTCACCGCGACCCGACCCCGGACTGGCCGAACACTTCGAGCACCGGTTCCGGCCGATCTCGGCCGGGATCGCGGTGCCGGTCTTCGCGCTCATGTCGGCCGGCGTGACCATCGGCGGGGTGGCCGGGCTGCGGTCGGCGCTGACCGACCCGATCGCGATCGGCGTGATGACCGGCCTGGTGCTCGGGAAACCGGTCGGCATCCTGGCCGCCACCTGGCTGACCGCGCGGTTCACCCGGGCCCGCATCGACGACGGGCTGGCCTGGATCGACGTGGCCGGCCTGGCCGTGCTGGGCGGGATCGGGTTCACCGTGTCGCTGCTGATCGGCGAACTGTCCTTCGGCGCGGGCGACGGGCACGTCAAGGTCGCCGTGTTGGTCGGCTCGCTGACGGCCGCGCTGCTGGCGACCGTCGTGCTGCGCCTGCGCAACCGGACCTACCGCCGGTTGTACGAGGCCGAGCAGCTCGACGAGGACCACGACGACATCCCCGACGTCTACCAGGAAAGATCGCCCTGACCCGGCGGGTCAGAGCACCCGCTTGCCGCGCAGGACGACGGCTCGGGGCTTGTCGAACTGGGTCAGGTCGGTGCGGGGATCGGCGTCGTAGACGACCGCGTCGGCCGGCGCGCCGTCGGCCAGGCCCGGCAGCCCCAGGTAGGAACGCGCGGTCCACGACGCGGCGGCGATCGCGTCGTGCGCGGGCACGCCGGCCGCGACCAGGGCACGGATCTCCCCGCCGATCGCCCCGTGCGGCCGTGAGTCGGTCCCGGCCAGGACGGTGACGCCGGCCTCGACGGCGGCCGCGGTGAGAGCGGCGTGCACGCTCGCGCCGGGCACGGCCCAGCTGCGGCGGGCGCGTTCCGGGTCGGCCAGGATCGTCGCCAGGCTCGACGAGATCGCCGCCAGGGTGGGGGTCAGCGCGATACCGCGCTCGGCCATCGGCGGCAGCAGCTGCGGGTCGAGGCCCATGCCGTGTTCGATCGTGTCCACGCCCGCCTCGACGGCGACCGCGCCTCCGGCGGTGTGCTGGGTGTGCACCGCCAGGCGCCCGCCGGCGGCGTGCACGCGGGTGACCGCCTCGCGCAGCAGCGCGACCGGAATGACCTGGTCATCCGGCTTCCAGTCGATCACGATCTTGGCCCAGCCGGTGCGGGCGGCCTGCTCGGCGGCGACGGCCGGCAGTTCGGCCGGGTCGGGGCGGCGACCCCACCCGGGCATGAACTGGCCGTGCTGGGCGATCCACGGGCCGGCATGGAACGCCCGCGGGCTCTGGTCGCCGTGACCGAACCAGTCCGGCGGGTCGTCGGCCAGGCCGGGGGAGCGGATGAGCGTGACGCCCGATTCCAGGTGGGCCCGCAGGTCACTGCGCAGGATGCCGTCGTCCAGGGGGTCGCCGGGCGCCTCGGCTCCGGGGTGGGTGTGCGCGTCGACCAGGCCGGGCAGGATCCAGCCCTCGGCGACCAGCTCGGCGCCGGGCACCGGGTCGGACGTCCACCGGTCGCCGTCCGCGTACAGGTCGACCGGTTCGCCCTCGGGCAGGGCGAACCCGCGGATCCGGAGCACCGACACCCACACCACCACATTCCGGGAAGTAGTTCGAGCGGCCAGCATGCCACCTCGGGCTCGTCCGTGTGGTACCCGCAGCGTCGATGGATCAGGGCCGGCCGAGCAGGGCCTCGTGCAGGGTGGACGGGAGCAGCGAGGTCAGCGGTCGCGCGGCCAGCCAGGCCGCCCCGGCCGCCGGATCGTGGCTGGTCCGCGGGTTCTGACCGCGGGCCCGCAGGGTCGCCAGGACGCCGTCGCGGACCGGGGTGTCGCAGGCCAGCAGCCCGCCCCCGAGCACGACCGGCCCCGGCGTGCCCAGGTCGTCGAGCGTCTGCACGAGATGCGTGACGGCTTCCGCGACGATCGCCGACGCGTGCCCGTCCCCGGCCCGGGCGGCTTCGCAGACCAGTGGTGCGAGCGCGCCGATCTCGTCCCAGGGCAGTGCCTGCGCCCAGTAGACCATCTCGTCCGCGCTGCTCACCCCGGCGCGGGCGGCGATCTGCCCGGCCAGTGGCGCCGACCAGTTGCGCACCGCGACCCGCACGGCCTGCAGGCCCAGCCACCGCCCGGAGCCCTCGTCGCCGAGCAGCCAGCCGAGGCCGTCGGCGGTGCGGACCACGGCGTCGGCGTGCACGGCGGCCGCGATCGCCCCGGTCCCGGCGATCAGCACCGCCCCGGAGGCGGCCGGGCTGCCGGCCGCGAACGCGGTGACCACGTCGCCGACCACGGCGACCGGCCCGGTCACGCCGAGCGCGGCCAGGGCGGGCGTGAACTGCGACGCCGACGCCGGCCCGGCGATGCCCAGGGTGGCCGCGCGGACCGACGCGGGGGAGTGCCCGCCCAGCGCCGATCGGACGGCCGCCGCGACCGCGGCCGCCGCGTTGCCGGCGCCCGCGGTCAGCGGGTTGCCCGGGCCGGAGCGTCCCCGGCCGACGACCGTGCCGCTGGTCGTCGCGACGACGGCGTTCGACGCGGTGCCGCCCGCGTCCACGCCCACCACCAGATCCATGAACGAGATCGAAACATAGGAAAGACTTATTGACTAGACCGCGTGGCGGTCGTAATTTTCATCAACAACGGCAGGCAATGAAAAGGATGACCACAGTGACGGGTGAGAGCGGTGGGCTGCTCGGGCGGCTCCGGATCGAGGGACCGGCCATGCCGGAGGCCCTGGCGAGAATCGCCGAGACGATCCTGAACGACCCGGAGACGGCGGCCAACGCGAGCATCGTCGATCTGGCCGAGCGGTCCGGGACGTCGACCGCGACGGTGACCCGGTTCAGTCGCACGCTGGGCTTCAAGGGGTATGCGAACCTGCGCGTCGCCGTCGCCACCGAGACCGGCCGGGCCACCCAGGCCCGGTGGGAGACCGACATCAGCGGCGACATCGCCCCCGGCGACCCGCTGACCGACGTGCTCGGCGTGGTCACCGCGGCCGACACCCGGGCCATCCAGGACACCGCGTCCGGCCTCGACATGGCCGCCGTCGAACGGGTCGCCGCCGCGATCGCCGGCGCCGGCCGGGTGGAGATCTTCGGGCTGGGCAGCAGCGGCACCTCGGCCCGGGAGATGGCGTTCCGGCTCGAACGGATCCGCGTCCCCGTCTGGCACCGGCCCGACTCGCACACCGCACTGACCAACGCCGCCCTGCTGCTGCCCGGGGACGTGGCCATCGGGCTGAGCCACTCCGGCCGTACCCGGGAAGTCATTGAAACGCTCGCCGAAGCAGCCGATCACGGCGCGCTCACCGTCGCCCTGACCAGCTACAGCCGCTCACCCCTGGCCGAGGTGGCCGACGTCGTCTTCACCACCGCGGTGCAGGAGACCACGTTCCGGCTGGCCGCGCTCTCCGCCCTGCACTCCCAGCTGCTGATCCTCGACATGATCTACGTCGCCGTCGCCCAGCGCACCTACGAGCGGACCGCCGAGGCGCTCGAACTGACCGTGCGCGCGGTCGACGCCCACCGCCTCCCCGAGAAGAACCCGACCCGTAACCGGGGCCGTAACAACAAATGATGAAGGAGTCCCATATGCGCCGACGCCGCTATATCGCCGCCGCCGCCCTGTGTACCGCGACCCTGTTGACCCTGACCGCCTGCGGGGGTGGCGGAACGTCGGCCGCCGGTGACGACGGCTCGCCCAAGACCGTGCCGAACACCCGCGGCGAGGGCAAGACGCTCACCGTGTGGGTGATGGACGGCGACTACACCGATGCCACCGTCAAGGCCATCAACGACCAGTTCGAGCAGGCTACCGGCGCCAAGGTGGACGTGCAGATCCAGCAGTGGGAAAGCATCACCACCAAGATCAGTACGGCGTTGTCGACCTCCGGCACGCCCGACGTGCTCGACCTGGGCAACACCCAGGTGCCCGGTTTCGCCGCCAACGGCGGGCTGCTCGACCTGACGCCGTACGCCGCCGATCTCAAGCAGGGCCGGACCTGGCTGGCCGGTCTGGAGGAGCCGGCGACCGTCGACAAGGCGCTCTACGCGGTGCCCGGTTTCGCCGGGGCGCGCGCGGTCATCTACAACAAGAAGACCTGGGCCGCGGCGGGGGTGACGGCCGCTCCCACCACGTACGCCGAATTGACTGCCGCTCTTGACAAGGTGAAAGCAGCCAACCCGGCGGCCGACTTCTCCCCGTTCTACCTGCCCGGGCAGTACTGGTACGCCGGCATGCAGTTCATCTGGGACGCCGGCGGCGACATCGCCAGCAACGACGGCGGCACCTGGAAGGGCGGCTTCTCCAGCAGCGCCGGACAGAAGGGCCTCAACGACTTCAAGACCTTCCAGAACACGTACTCCTCGAAGGCCTCGCAGGCCATCGACACCATCACGCCCGATCAGAACCAGGTCTTCGCCGACGGCAAGACCGCGACCATCCTGTCGACCGCCGGGTCCCTCGGCCTGATCCAGAAGGCCAACCCCAAGATCAAGCCCGAGGATCTGGGTACGTTCCCTCTCCCGGGAGTCTCCGGCAAGGCGCAGCCCGTGATGCTCGGCGGCTCCGACTGGGGCATCGCCACCAAGAGTGACACCCCCGAGCTGGCCCTGCAGTGGGTCAAGATCGCGGCCAGCCCGACCGTGCAGGACAAGAACGTGTTCGGCAACGACGGCTGGATCCCGAACAGCACGCAGGGCATCGAGGCCGCCCAGCCCAGCCTCAACGAGCAGCAGAAGGGCTTCTTCACCGCGGCCCTGACCTCGAAGGCGACCCCGGCCGCGGCGCAGTGGCCGACCCTGGAGGGCGACAAGAGCATCAACCAGGTGTTCTCCAACGTCGTCTCCGGCGCCAAGTCGTCCGCGGACGCCGCCAAGGAGTTCGACGACCACCTCGACTCCACGCTCGCCGGCGGCAAGTGACCGTCGTGCCCGTCACCACCGTTGCAAGGGATGCGGCCGGCGCCAATCCGGCCGCACCACCCTTCCCGACCCCGCAGTCCCGCCGCCGGCGGCGGCGGGACCTGGCACCCCTGTGGCTGCTCAGCCCGGCCGGCCTGGTCCTGGCCGTGGTCACGCTCGCCCCGATCGGGTTCCTGATCTTCACCGCGTTCACCGACTACAACCAGCGGACCCTGTTCACCGGGCGGTACTCCTACGTCGGCCTCGACCAGTTCTCCGAACTGCTGGCCGACAGCGCGTTCTGGACGTCGCTGCTGCGCACGGTGCTGTTCACCGCGGCCATGGTGGCCGGCAGCGTGCTGATCGGGATGGGCGTGTCGCACCTGCTCACCCGGCTCGGACTGTGGATGCGCTACACCGTCACGGTCGTGCTGATCGTGGCCTGGGCGATGCCCAACGTGGCGTCCTCGGCCGTGTGGAACTGGCTGTTCCAGCCCGGATACGGGATCGCCAACTGGGCTCTCGACCAGCTCGGGATCTTCGGCGACACCACGGATCTGAACTGGGCCCAGGACCCCGCGCGGGCGTACGTCGCCATCTGGCTCCTGATCGTCTGGCAGGCGGTGCCGTTCATCGCACTGACCCTCAACGCCGCCGAGACCCAGGTGCCACCGGAGTACAAGGAAGCCGCCCGCCTCGACGGCGCGAGCGAACTGGCCGTCTACCGCATCGTCACGCTCAACCATCTGCGGCCGATCCTGCTGCTGGTCACCATCCTGTCGGTGATCTGGGACTACAACGTGTTCAACCAGATCTGGCTGATCTCGCGCGGCGGGCCCGGCGACTCCACGTCGACCCTCGGCGTGTTCACCTACAAGACCGCGTTCGTCGGTTTCCACATCGGGCAGGGCGCGGCCATCTCGGTCGTCACCACACTGCTGCTGCTCGGGCTGACCGCCGTCTACATCCGGCGCCTGCTGCGATCGGGGGAGGACCTGTGAGACACCGCAGCCGCTGGGCGGTCAACAGCATCGCGGCGATCTTCTGCCTGGTGTGGATCTTCCCGGTCTACTGGATGGTCAACACCGCGTTCAAACCGCGGCCGGAGATCATGACCGCGACGCCGCACTTCGTGCCGTTGCACCCGACCCTGTCCAACTTCGCCGACGCGATCGGCCAGGAACAGTTCCTGACCAACCTGCTCAACAGCGTCGTCGTGGTGGCGCTGACCGTGCTCACCTCGATCGTGCTGGGCATCTTCGCCGCCGCGGCCCTGTCCCGGTTCCGGTTCACCGGCCGCCGCACGATCATGGTGGTCATCCTGGCCGTGCAGATGCTGCCCAGCACCGCGCTGCTCATCCCGATGTTCGTCATGTTCAACCAGCTCGACCTGCTGGGCACGTACGCGGCCCTGGTCCTGGCCTACGTCGCCACCGTACTGCCGTTCTCGATCTGGGTGATGCGCGGCTTCTTCGTGGCCATCCCGGACGAGATCGAGGAGGCCGCCCGGCTCGACGGCGCCACCACCTGGGGTGTGCTCACCCGGGTGCTGTTCCCGCTGGTCGCGCCCGGGGTCATCGCCACCGGCATCTTCGCGTTCATCGCCGCCTGGAACGACTACCTGTTCGCGTACACGTTCATGCAGGACCAGAGCCGGTACACGCTGCCGGTGTGGCTGGCCTCGTTCACCAACCCGCACGCCGGGACCGACTTCGGCGGGCAGATGGCCGCGTCCGTGCTGTTCTCCATCCCCGTCGTCGTGTTCTTCCTGATCATCCAGCGCAACCTCGTCGCCGGGATGTCCGCCGGCGCTGTGAAGGGCTAGGTTCCACCTTGCTTGACTCCCGCCGACCCGCCCACAGGCTTACCCCCCGCCCGCTCACCTTCACCACAAATGAGGGCGAGCTCGCCTTGAGCGACAGCACCACCCTGTCCGCACCTTCCCCGCTCGGCGGTGTCCTGGCCTGGCTGCAGCAGGCGCTGCGCCCGGCCACCGGTCTGCCTCTGCGGGAAGCGGCCTCGGCCACGATCACTCTCGGTCTCGCCGATGACCTCGGCCCCGAGGCGTATCGGCTGCGGGTCACCCCCGACCGGGCCGTGATCGTCGGCGGAGGCGCGGCCGGCGTGTTCTACGGCTGCCAGGCATTGCTCCAGCTGCTCCCGGCCGCGATCTACCGCCGCTCGCCGGTGGCCGGGCAGCGCTGGGCGATCCCGGCCGTCGAGATCACCGACGAGCCGCGGTTCGCCTGGCGCGGGGCGATGCTCGACGTGGCCCGGCACTTCATGCCCAAGCACGACGTGCTGCGCTTCATCGACCTGATGGCGCTGCACAAACTCAACACCCTGCACTGGCACCTGACCGACGACCAGGGCTGGCGCGTCGAGATCAAGAAGTATCCGCGGCTCACCGAGGTCGGCGGATGGCGCCGCGAGAGCCAGGTCGGGGCCACCCGCGACGCCCCCGGCGACGGTCGCCCGCACGGGGGTTTCTACACCCAGGACGACGTACGGGAGATCGTCGCCTACGCCGCCGAACGCTTCGTCACCGTCGTGCCGGAGATCGAGTCCCCCGGTCACGTGCAGGCCGCGCTCGCCGCCTACCCGCAGCTCGGCGTCGGCGGCGAACCCCTCGACGTCTACACCCGCTGGGGCATCAACCGGAACATCCTCAACGTCGAGGAATCCACCGTCGGCTTCTTCCGCGACGTCCTCGACGAGGTCATCGACCTGTTCCCGTCCCGCTGGATCGGCGTCGGCGGCGACGAATGCCCCCGCGACCAGTGGCGCGACGACCCACGCACCCAGCAGCGCATGGCCGAACTCGGCCTGACCCGCGAGGAGGAACTGCAGGCCTGGTTCATCCGCCGCCTCGACGACCACCTCACCGCGGCCGGCCGCCGCCTGTTCGGCTGGGACGAGATCCTCGAAGGCGACCTCGCACCCGGCACCACCATCGCCAGCTGGCGCGGCATGACCGGCGCGGTCGCCGCCGCCCGCCGCGGCTACGACGTGGTGGCCTGCCCCGACGACCAGGTCTACCTCGACTACCGGCAGTCCGACTCGCCGGACGAACCGATCCCGGTCTCCATCCCGCTCACCGTCGCCGACGTCTACGCCTTCGACCCGGTCCCCGACGGCCTCACCCCGGACGAGGCCCGGCACATCCTCGGCGGGCAGGCCAACATCTGGACCGAACACGCCGACTCCCCGCGCACCGTCGACTACCTGGCCTTCCCCCGCCTCTGCGCGGTCGCCGAAGCCCTCTGGAGCCCGGCCGCCCGCGACTACACCGACTTCGCCCACCGCCTCGCCCACCACCTGACCCGCCTCGACGCGCTCGGCGTCGAATACCGCCACCCCGACGGACCCCTGCCCTGGCAGCGCCGCCCCGGCGTACCCGGCCGCCCGGACACCCGCCAGCAGCGCGCCGCCCACATCGCCCGGCTGGTCGAGAACATCGCTCTCTGAGGAGCCCTCGCATGACGTTTTCCGCCGGCCGACGCGGCCTGCTGATCGGCGCGTCCAGCGCATTCACCGGATTGTTGACCGGCGCCTACCTGCCGACCCCGGCCTCGGCGGCACCCCGCTGGACCGCCGGGTGCAGCCCATCCTCTGTACGCGCGGCAATTGATTTTCTCAATACCAAATTCGACGAGTACGGCGGTGGGGACGCGCTGCGCGTGCCCCGCAGCTACACCGGCGGCTTCTTCGAGACGCCGACCTGGACGTTCGTCAGCTCGTTCGCGTACGACGACGCGCTCATGATCCTGGCGTGGCTCGCGCACGGGGATGTGGCGCGGGCGGCTCTGCTGGGGGACACGTTGCTGTACGCGCAGCAGCACGATCCGATCGGGGACGGACGGACCCGGGCGTCCTATCAGCCCGACTCGTTCACCGTGCTGAACGGGACGCTGGACATCGGGTCGCCGGCCGCGTACACCGGCAATCAGGCGTGGGTGGGAATGGCATTCGCCCACCTGTACGCGCGGACGAAACAGCGCCGATTCCTCGACGGCGCACTGCGGCTGGCGCGGTGGATTTTCGCGAATACACACAGCGATTACGGCTACAGCGGTGGGCGCACGGCCGATGACCAGGCGATCACGTACAAGGCGACCGAACACAACATCGACGTCGGTGCCTTCTTCACGATGCTGGCGTCGCTGACCGGCGAATCGCAGTGGCGCACCCGGGCGAAAACGGCGTTCTCGTTCGTGGCCGCGATGCAGGACCGCGCGTCGGGCCACCTGTGGACCGGAACCGACCCGGACGGGGTGACGACCAACCGCAGCCCCATCCCCGAAGACGTCCAGGTCTGGGCCTTCCTGGCGACCCTCGACGACCGCTATCGGCGGTCGGTGTCGTGGGTTCTCGACAACCTTTCCGCGTACGACGTGGGCCTGCACGGCGTCAGCTTCAGCGACACGGACACGACGAAGGTGTGGCTGGAAGGGACCGCCCAGACCGCCCTGGCCCTGGCCGTGCGCCGCTCCAAAGGCGATGCGCTGCTGAGCAAGCGGCTGCTGTGGAACATCTCGCAGGCCCAGGGCCCGAACGGCGGCATTCCGGCGGCGTCGAGTGACGGCCTGGACACCGGCTTCGGTGACCTGTACTACCGCAGTTTCCACACGGGCGCGACCGCTTGGTACCTGCTCGCCGCCCAGACCAGCAACCCGTTCCGTCTCTGAGGAGCGCCGATTCGGTGATTCGCCGCCTCGAATCGCCGCGGGCGCCGGGTCAGGGCGGCACCGGGGCGGGCCAGGGATTCCGATTTCGGAATTCCCACCGCCGCACCGTCGTCACCTCCGAGCCCAAGGACCTCGCCCAGGAAACCGCCCGCGTCGCCGAGGACGTCTCCTGGCGGGTCGCCGCCATTCAGGCCGACGCCCAGAGCGCCGCGGCATCGACCAGCGAGATCGCCGGGGCATCGAGAAAATTCAACCAGCGCCGGGCCGCCGCCGTCCCGGCCGAGGAGCAGACCGCGATCACCGGTGAGACCAGCGGCAACATCGCGTCAAGTCCGGATGCCTAACCGGCGCCGGACCCGTGTGCCCGCCTGGCTGATCTCCCCGCCCGACGGATACCCCCCCAACGCTCGCCATCGGCAATTCCATGGTGGCGTTGCCGGAGAAGAAGGAAGCGTGAGGCGGTACGGGAGGACCAGGGTTACCAGTGCGGCCAGCAGGTAGACGGGGGCCAGGACCGCGAACGTCGCGGTGAAGTAGATGCCGGCTTGCGCCGCAGGGCTTTCCCAGCCGTGGAGGAATCGTAGCCAGATTGCCGCTGCGACCGTGAAGGTCGAGGCTGGGGCAATAGCCATGGCGGTGATCAGGCCGTCGGCTCCACGCCGGACGAGGAGATAGGCGACGACGGTGCCGCCGGCGGCCGCCATGGCCCAAGAGTCGCGCAGAAGAACATTCGGCGGGTTGGTGGGATGGGTGATGACGAGCCACCGGACAACCAGCGCGGCGGCTGCCGGGAGGAGGACCAGGACCGCGATCAGGGGGAGTCGTGGACGGTGTCTTGTCCAGCGCAGAGCGAGCACGCACAGCCCCACCACGGCGCAAGCACCCGTGTAGTTGAAACCGAAAGAGCCCAAGCCCACCCATAACCCGGCCACCCAACCGTGGCTGTGCACCCAGGGGAAGGCGCCCCAGCTGATCCAGAGAGCGCCGCTGAACAGCAGCGTGTTGAGGCCCCCGATCGCGACCCAGGTCCTACCAGCCACCGGTGCTCGGACTGCGCCGCGGGCCCAAGCGCGGGCGAGCAGGCCGCTGGCCGCGGCGGCCGCACCGACCGACGGTGGCAGCAAAGCGAGCATGATCAGGCTGTCAAAAATGCCCTGCCCGGGAATGGTTCTCTCGGAGAAGCCGGCCAGCAGCCCGGCCGCGGTCGCGACGGCCAGCGTCGTCGAGGTGGTGCGCAGTGGCGTCGGAAGGCCGATGTGCTCTGCGATCAGCGTAGCTCGCCACAATGTCGTCCCCCAGACCGACGCGAGCACGACGCCAGCCGTGACACCGGTCAGGTGGATTCCACTGGGCAGCCAGCCGTCGGCGTCGTACGCAGGCAGCGCGCCATAGAATCCCGGGATCATGATTCCGGCGAGCAGGCCGGCCGCAGCCGCGTCAACCAGGCGCAGTTCTGAGATGCGGTGGGGCTGCGTGAGCATGGCTACGCGACGATGGGTGGTGGGGTGGACTGCCAGGAGGCGGTGCCACAGCGCGTGTCGTGGTGCCGGCCCGTCGCTTAGCAGGTGCAGCAGACCCGCGGCGCCGCCCTCGGCAGCGGCCAAGTCAGCTTCGTGTTCGCGGGATCGGAGTGCGGCCGCTGACAAGATGGCGGCCACGGCCAGCAGGAGCAGAGCCCGCAGCGAGTAGTTGACCGTAACGGCGTGACCGACGACGGACCAGAGCACTGGTAGCGGAGCTTCGACCAAGGCCGCGGGGTTGGCCAGCACCGCCTTGTTGAGCAGAAACAAGGGTGTGAGCAGGGCCGGGATCAGCGCCCACCGGACTCCGCGGGTGAGCCACACCAGGGTGACATCGCCCGCGCGGACATGGGCCGTCTCGTGTCGCAGGACCGCATCGACCTGCTCCGGAGGCAAGCGGCGCAGACCGCGTGGCAGGATGATCCGGATGCCGCGCAGGGCGCGTGCGGTGAAGGGTTCATGCAGCCGCCAGTTACCGAAGAACACTTTCGGTGGTTGGCGCATCCCGAGGAAATCAGCCGCCGATGCGGCGCGGCCGGCGATCTCGGCCTCGGCGGGAACCAACGGCCGGGCTCGCCATAACAGCCGGTACGGTAGCACCAGCATCAGCAGCACCCCGGACAGCAGCACCGCCAGTACTCCGACGGCAGCAGAGCCGACTCGCTCGTAGTCCACCGTGTTCACGCAGCGCAGGTAGGCCCGCTCCTCGGTTGTATCACCGGCGATGCTCAGATCGACCGGGTGCGCGGTAGCGCATTGCTCGAGGATTACCTTCCGGTGGTTGCCGCGGGTCGCGTCATAAGAGGTCTGTCCGGCGAACATGCCGGCCACGGCGAGTACCAGGAGGATCGCTGCGTACCGAGCAACCCCGGGTGAGGGAAGTCTTCCGGTTCCCGGGACGGGCGTCATCATCGACCAGCTTCGTCTCGACGGCGCATCGCCGCCACGATCTGCGCCGCCGTCATGGCAGCCAGGTCGGCTCGCATACCGCGTTCGGTCAGCAACAACGTCCACAGCGCAGTGATCTCCGACCAGGCGGTCTCGGAGCAGACGGCGCCGGTGTCCACTGTTCCGCCTGGCCGGAAGAGCCTCGTGACCACTTCGTAGGCGGCCGAGCTCAACCGATCCATCGCCCCGTCGATTAGATTCGTGGCCGCAGCAGCGGCCACGAACGACAGCGCGGAAAGCAACGCAGGCGTGGCCAGCGCGAGGTCGATGCCCATCCCGACCGGCGCCCGCAATCGCCGAACCCGCAACTGCCGCGGATCCGCAGCGGACCTGGCCAGCAGCTCGGGAAGAAGGTCCAACTCGTCAGGAAAGACGGCGGTCACCACCTCGACGGCGATCGAGGACACCAGCATGCCGGTATTGGGGGTTGCCGCAGAATGTGATTCGAACAAGCCTTCCTCCACGGGATCGTCGGGCGCCGAAGCTCCCACAGCGACGATCTCGATCGCACATTCGTGAAACCGGCCATGCTTGGCAATTCCCCCACCATCCGAGCGAATCTTCATTCCATCGGGTATGCCGGCGGTGCACCTGACTTCCAAGGGTGAACCGGTGCGGGGAGTTTCGACGCCAACGCCCGGTCACAGGCCCCATCGCCCTCGATCACCGACCCTGACCAACCGAACCGGTTCGTCACCTGCTGTAGCGACCGCCTCAGCGGCATCCTCCACGGAACCCGAAGCCTGACGTGCCGGCCGCGACGCGAACGGCCTCGATCCGCCTTCGGCGTGCGGCACGGCGGGTGACTGCTCACCGCAGGCCAACGCGGTCGGTGGCCGAGAGCGCGCGATTTCCGTGTCCGCTGATCTGCTGTCCACATTCTTCGCGGCGACTCCATGGCAGTGCCCGCGCGGCGCACAAACAGCGCTCGACAACTGAGAAGCGCACGCCTACGCGGCTCAACAGCGCCGAGGGTCCGTCTACCGGACCTATTTGCCGATGCCGGAGCGTTCTCTGTTCCGAGCGTTGATCCCGCCGTCTTACCGCTGCTCGGTGACGGGAGCGCTCAAATGCGAGAGCGGTTGCACGGGTGCTGACCCTTGGATCTTGCTGAAAGCCGACAGTCGGTGCTTGAACGGTACACATCAGATTTTTCTCCGATGCCGACGGCGGTGATGGCTCTATAGCGTCATGCGCGGTCTGCCGGACGTACCGTCGACATCGTCACGAGGATGCCGTGAGCCGTACAAGAGTCGCCCTTGGCGCTGCCGTGGTCCTGGCCGTCGCTGTGACGCTGACGTTCGGATATCTGGCCGCGGCTCATGACCGGGCGCTGGCCGGTTCGATCATCCAGGCGGTGACCGCGACCGTCACCCTGGCCGGTGTCTGCGGTACCTCGTTGTGGCGGTACACCCGTGGGCGTACCCGGCGGCCGGCGACCGATGTCGGGGAACACCTCGACCAGCTCGCGGACGCCGTTACCCGGCAGTGGGAGAACGCGGTGATGGAGCGCGGTCTGCGGTACCCGACCCCCGTACCGATGCGGTGGAAATGGTCCTCCCGATGCATTTCTGCCTCGGCCGAGGATGCCGTGGGAATCCCGTCGGTGGTCCGTACCGCGCCGCTCCCGGGAACCGATCGGGTGACGCCTGCCGACCTGGCCGGGGGCGACGCCGAGGATCTCTTCCGGATTTACGCGGGATTGGACTCCGGCCGGATCCTGTTGACCGGCCGGGCCGGCGCCGGCAAGTCCAGCGCCGGAATCCTGTTGTTGCTGCACGCGCTGCAGCATCGCAACCGGCAGGCCGACCGCACCCCTATTCCGGTGCCGGTCATGCTTACCTTCTACGGATGGGATCCGCGCCGTCAGGACTTCGCGTCGTGGCTGACCGATCGTCTGCTCGGCGACTACCCGGCACTCGCAGCTGCCGGCCGTACCGCCGTCGCAGCGATGGTGCGCGACGGCCGCATCGCGGTTTTCCTCGACGGCCTCGACGAAATCCCGGAAGGCCTCCGGCCGGTGGCCGTCCGCGCACTGGACCGCCAGGTCACGCATCGGATCGTACTCATTACCCGACTCGGTGAGATGGTTCGGACTGCCCAGGACACCCACCTGCCGGGCGCCGCTGCGGCGGAACTGCTGCCGGTGCCCGTCGATCATGCCGTGGAATATCTGCTGCGGGTGAGCGTCAGTCCCACACGCCCCGGTTGCCGAGCGGTGGCCGACCATCTGATGCGGGCGCCGAACGGTCCCCTCGCCCGCACCGTGGCTCAGCCCTTGATGCTGGCACTGCTGCGTGACCGCCTCGCCGCCGACGACGACGTCCACGAGCTGCTGGAGCTGGAACGTGCCGGCAACGCGACGGGCATCGAGGAATGCCTGCTCGACCGGGTGATCGCGTTGGCTTATCGGTCACCCGGGAGAGTCTCGCCAACAGCGGCCCAGGCGCTGCTCAACTTCCTGGCGGCCAACCTCAACAGCCGTGGGGTCCGCGATTTCGCGTGGTGGGACATGCCGAAGTGGCTGCCACAGGGTCCACGGACGCTGGCCACGATGGTCCTCGTCACTGTCGTCTGGAGTATCGGCAACGGGGCAACGATATTGGCCGACCGGCTGGTGCTGGGCCCGGGTTTCGGAACAGCACGTGACGTTCTGATTGCCGCCTTGCTAGACGGACCCGGAACGGCGATGTTCGCAGCGCTTGCCGTCGCCCAACCCGGACATGGCGCGGCGGCCAGGCGCCGGGCCGCATTCTCCCGGACGGTGATCAGATACGGCTTCGTCTGCGGAGTGTTCTCTCACATCGGGGCCCAGATGACACTGCCGATGAGGTACGCACCGTTTGATATCGCGGGGACTGTGGTCTTCACCCTGCTTCTGGCCAAGAAGCCTGCGCTTCGTCGGCGCGATGGACGGCTGCGGGTCACTTTCGACAACCCCGCGACGCTGTCGGCACCGATCGGTGCGTGTGCCGTCCTCCTCGGCATGTTCATCCGCTTCCTGCCCGACGGGGTAGTACCCGCATTCAGCGGAGCCGTAGGGCAGACGCTGGCACTCGGACTGCTTCTCTACTTCCTGCAGCCACCACGTGAGGTGACACCTGCGAGGATTGCCGGCACGGGGCGCCCGGGCCTGCTCGGGCGGGCGACGCTGGTTGTGGGCCTGTCTGCCGCGACCGCTTTTGGGCTCCTCACGCTGTCGATGCTGGCCGATTCCCGTACTGGCGACATGCCCTCCCGTTCCCTGCTCGCGTTGATCGCCGCTCTGATGTTTTTCCTGGTCATCCTGCCGATAATCGGCCTGTTCCCGCATCGTGACCTGGCAGACGGCGGTGTCCCGGCGAGCCCGCTGCGTCTGATGCGCCAGGAGCTCCGCTGCCGGGTGGCGGCCGGATGCGCGCTCGGTCTAGCGCTCAGCCTGCCCGTCGTTCCGTCGGCGATGCTGTTCGAGCCACCGCCCGGCGCGCGGGTCGACGCGTGGGTGGTGAACTTGCTGTTCGCCTCCGAGACCCTGCTGCTCATCGGTGCTGTGGGCGGTCCCACGTTCGCTGTCGTCTCCAGCCGTACGTGGCAGACGATCCTGCTCGGCCTGCAGATGCGCGCCGCCGGGCTCGGTCCCTGGCAACTGCCCCGCTATCTCGACGACGCTCATCGCCGAGGTGTTCTGCGTGTCCTCGGTCCGGTGTACCAGTTCCGGCACGCCCGGCTGCAGGACATGCTGGCCCGCCCCAGGACGCTGACGTGCAGTCTCCGGCCGGCCCCCGAGCAGAACAGGGCCGAGCCGGCACCGTCGAGCGCTACGCAACCCGACCGGCCGAGTGAAGATGCCGATGGCCGGGACGCGATCTTCATCGGCACGAGCACGCCCCCGGCTTCGATCGCGCGAAGCGTGACGGCCACGCGGTGCCTGTCGTGCCCGACCGGCGGCGGATCCGTACGCGGCCGCTGCCCAGCTCGCTGAAGCCCGCGCCGCGCCACAGCCGCCGAATCTGTTCGCTGCCGTGCACGGCCGTCGGACGGACCACGCCTGATACGAAACGCACGGTCTCGCAGCCGTATACCTCACAAGGCGGGTTGCGGCGCACCGCGGGCGGGTATGTAAAGGGCTCGGCACACAAGGAGGCACCACGATGGCGACCATCGGCCAACGCGTCAGCGCATTCTTGCGGAGCCCACGAGGTCAGCAGCTGGTGGATCAGGGGCGCCGGCAGCTGGCCAAACCGGAGAACCAACGTCGGCTGCGCGGGCTGTTCGAACGGCTGCAGAAGCGGCGTCGCTGACGAGAATTGAGGGGTACGGCCGCTATGGCCGTACCCCTCAAACGTGTTGTGAATTTTTGATTGTCAGCAGTAGAGGTTGGCGCCCGGGGTCACGCCGAGAATGCTGGTGAAGCGGTTGTAGGCGTCGACCCGGCTCTGGACCTGGGCCGGGTTGCCGCCGTTGCATTCGAGGGAACCGTTGATGCTGCGGATGGTCTCGCCGAAGCCGCGGCTGTTGACCATGGCGTCGTGCGGGGTCATCGTGCCCGGGCCGCGCTGGGTCATCCAGTACCAGACGGCGGTCTGGTAGGCGACCGACGCCTCGTTCTTGACCCGGTCGGGGTTGTTGAGCAGGTCGATGCCGAGCGCGTCGCCGGCCGCCTTGTAGTTGAAGTTCCAGCTCAGCTGGATCGGGCCGCGGCCGTGGTAGGCGCTCTGCCCGGCCGGGCAGCCGTAGGACTGGCTGCGGTCGCAGTAGAGCGGCCAGTTCGCCTGGTTGATCTCCTCGACGTAGACCAGGCCGCCGGACTCGTGGTTGACGTTGGCCAGGAAGGCCGCGGCCTCCTGCTTCTTGACCGTGTCGCTGCCGGTGGTGGTGAACGCCGGGAACTTCTTGATGGCGTCGATCAGGCCGGCGTACGAGTAGAACGCGATCCGGTTCGGGAACATCTGGTTGAACTGGGCCTCGGTGACCGGGAAGCTCCCGGATCCGGTGGGCGGCGGGGTGGTGGTGCCGCCGCCGGAGCAGGAGTACGGCGACCAGTACCAGGTGCTGATGACCGGGTCGTAGCCCGGGTTCTCGTGCGAGGCCTGGTAGTAGAGCCCGTTGGTGTAGCGGACGATCGCGCCGGCGGCGTAGTACTGACCGGCCACCCAGTTCGGATAGTTGCAGGTCGCCGGGGGAGTGGTGGTGCCGCCGCCACCGCCGCAGGTGCCGTTGTCGGCCCAGACGCCGGAGCCGCCGGTGCTCGGCGCCTCACCCTGGGTCCACCACTTGGCGGTCCAGTTGTGGCTGTTGTACGAGGCGGTCATCCCACCGGTGTACACCTGCGAGCTGCTGTACGCGGTCACGCAGGCCGCGGCCGCGTTGGAGGCGGTCACCGGCAGCAGGGCCGCGGCGGCGCCGGCGATGGCGACGCTCACGGCGGCCAGGATCGACACAAGCCGTCTTCTGGGCATAGTTCACCTTCCGTACGTCGGGGACGTACTGGCGGGAGAGGGGATGAGAGGTACATCGACTCAACTAGATACCGACAGGCGAGTCAAGGTATCTGTTAAGAAAGTTCAGAAATTATCAACGCGGCCGGTGAGATCGTGGCGCTGACGCATGAGGCGGCCGCGGGCCCGGCGGGGGCGACGCCGCGGCGGAGCTGGGAACGTGGGGCGGCGCTGACGCCGCCCCACGGGTGGATCAGGAAGCGCGGAACGCCGCGAACTCGCCCGCCCGGAACGTGCGCAGCGTGCCCAGGCCGACCGCCGCACCGGTGCAGTCCGCCCCGGCGTAGGCGTGGACGGCGGTGACGTCGCTCCAGCCGACGAGGGAGTCGGCCGAGGCCGGCAGCGCCGTGCAGGCGCCGTCCGGGTGGGCGACGTTCAGCACCGGGGTGGCGAACGACCCGCTGTAGAAGGTCAGCCCGGTGTGCGGGTCGGTGACGGCGGCCCCGGCCGGGGTCACCGACAGGCCGACCGCCGCGGTGGCGACGGCCAGGCCGATGGCGGCGCGGGTGACGTTCTTGGTCATGGTGGCGTCCTCCTTCGTCGATGGATCGGCTGATCCACATCGGACGACGTATGCCCGCGCCGGAAGTTCACCGCGTGCGGAAAGGCCCACCCGCCCCGAAGGTGTGCTCGGCGAAACGTTCGCCGATCAGCTGATGCGTCGCCGTGTCCGGGTGCAGCGCGTCCGGCAGCGGATGCCCGGCCGCGTCCTTCTCCCCGTACAGCAGCGTCCCGTCCAGGTAATGCAGGTTCGGATCGTCCGCCCGCCGCTGCACCAGAGAACTCAGCGCGTCACGGATCACCCGCAGCGTGAGCCGCCCCAGTTCGGTGTCGCCGGTGCGCCCGGTCGCGACGAACCGGATCTGCTCCGTGCCGACGGAGTCCGGGTCGATGGCCCCAGGGCCGGGCGTGTCCTCGTGGATGCCGCAGAAGATCGAAGAGATCACCATCAGCGGCGTACGGGGATGAGCCTCCCGGATCGTGTCCAGGAACCCGTGCACCGCGGGCACGAACGTCCGCAACCGCATCCCGTCCAGGTTCACCACGTTGATCCCCAGCTTGACGCTGATCAGGTCGGCCGGCGCGTCCCGGATGACCCGGGCGGTGAACGGGTCGACCAGCGCGCTGCCGCCCAGCCCGAGGTTGCGCAGCTCGACCCCGGCGCGACGGGCGGCGACGGCCGGCCAGATCCGCGCCGGGCTCGCCGCGTTCGAGCCGTGGCTGATCGAGCTGCCGTGATGCACCCACAGCTTCTTACCGGTCACGACCGGCCGGACGGGCTCGTCGGCGCTCAGCTCGATCAGCTCGACCGTCTCGTTGTGCGGCAGCCACAGCTCGACGATCTTGTCGCCGGCCGGCAGCCCGTCGAAGCTCGCGGTGTGCGCGTCGCCCGGCCGGAACTCGGTCGCCCCGGTCCGCAGGTCCACCGCGACGAGGTCGCCGCCGGTCAGCCGGTCGGTGGCCACGATCTCGTCGCCGATGACGAGGTCGACGGCGCCGCGTGGGCGCTCGGCCCCCACGTAACCGACCCGTGTCGCATGGCAGACCATTCGGAGGGTACGGGCGGTGGTCGCCACGACGACCCGTACGCCGGAAGGTTGTGACTCGGTCATGGTCAGCTGCGGATCGGGGAAACGCTCGCGCACCCACGCGGGCAGCCGGTGGGGTTTGAGACCACGCGCGGTGGTCTCCAGCTCGGCGGCGCCGTGGACGAATTCGGGGTTGATCATGGGTTCTCCCGGGGCCAGGTGGTGAGGAGGGTGTCGAGGGCCTGCACGGTCTTGCGCCAGGACACCTCGGAGGACGGGCTGCTGTGGTCGAAGCCGCCGATGCGTTCGAGCGCGAGGTAGCCGTTGATCGTGGCGCCGAGCAGCCGCACGGCGTGCACGTGCTGGTCCTCGGGCACGGGATAGCCGCGCAGCACGGCCTGGTTGAGCGTGACGATCTGGCGGGCCGCATCCGAGCGCACCACGGCGTCACCGGCGCGACGCTGCAGCGACTGCCAGCGCCCGGGCGCGTCCCGGGCGAACTCGCGGTGCGCGGTGGCGAAGCCGTCGAGTGCGTCGTGCCCGGCCCGGCCGGCGATCGCCGCCGCGACGCGCCGTGACAGCTCGCCCAGGGCCAGCGCGGCCACGCCGTCGCGCAGCGCCTCCAGATCGCGGACGTGCGAGTAGAGGCTGGGCGCGCGCACGCCGAGCCGCCGGGCGACCGCCGACAGCGTGACGGCCTCGAATCCGGCCTCGTCGGCCAGGTCGGCCGCGGCGGAGACGACGGTGTTCGAGCTGAGCGTGATGCGTTCCACCTGCACAGCCTATACCCATTAGGTGATGTCCTACGATCCGTAGTCGGTGCATTTCGGACGGACGAGGGAAAGATCACCCACCCCGAATGCCTTTCGCGTTCGCCGGGGTGTGTGGCAGATTGGTGCCGCGCGGCGAAAGAAAGCGGGGAACCGGGCTGTGAATCAGAGCAGGCGAGCACGACCACGATTGACCACCATCGTTGCCGGTTCGATCGCTCTGAGCTTCGTCACCGGCTCGATCCTGACCCCGTCGGCCGCCCAGGCCC
The DNA here is from genome assembly GCF_051380535.1 of Actinoplanes sp. HUAS TT8. Taxonomy (NCBI): domain Bacteria; kingdom Bacillati; phylum Actinomycetota; class Actinomycetes; order Micromonosporales; family Micromonosporaceae; genus Actinoplanes; species Actinoplanes sp. HUAS TT8. Next base: position 3,090,619 of record NZ_CP195646.1, read on the forward strand.
AGCCCGACACCACGCCCTCGGCCGCCGCCGGCACCTGTCGCCCGGGCGACGTGACCGCGGCCGACAAGGTGATCGCCGACCAGATCCGGCCCCTGATGAGCGGCCGGCGCCTCGGCTCCTGGGTCAGCGGCGGCAGCATCGCCTGCGCCCGGATCATCGTCCGCACCGTTCAGGACCGCGGGCTCGGCCAGCGCGCCGCCGTCATCGCGGTCGCCACCGCGATCGCCGAGAGCACCCTGAACAACCACACCGAGGCGACCGACCACGACAGCCTCGGCCTGTTCCAGCAGCGGCCCTCGCAGGGCTGGGGCAGCCCTGGGCAGCTCGTCGACCCGGTCTACGCGACGAACGCGTTCCTCACCGCGATGATCCGCAAGTTCCCGGGCAACAGCTGGGTGACCGGTGACATCGGCTCGATCAGCCAGCGCGTGCAGATCTCGGCCACCCCGGGGGCGTATGCGCCCGAGGTCCCGGACGCCGCGCTCATCGTCGGCGCGCTGTGGGCCCAGGTCGCGGCCCCGCCGCCCGGCACGGCGAAGGCCACCCCGGCGGCGACCCCGACCGGCCCGTTCCAGCGCACACTGGCCGCCACCGCCACCGAGCTCGGCTCGCTGGACGGCGCGCACGCGCTGACCCTGGCCGACTGGAACGGCGACGGCAAACCCGACCTGGTCGTGGTGAAAGCGGCCGGCACCGTCACCGGCAAGACCGAGCTGCGCATCATGGACGGCTCCCGCGGCTTCTCATCGCTGCTGCTGCTCACCGCCACCGCGGTCGGCCCGTCCGATGGCACCCAGACCTACGCGGTGACCGACTGGAACGCCGACGGCAAACCCGACCTGGTCGTCGTGCAGCGCTCCGGCACCGCGAGCGGCCACGTCGAGATCCGGGTCGCCGACGGCGCGTCGTACTTCCAGAAGATGCTGGTCGAGACCGCCACCGCGCTGCCGGCGGCCGACGAGCACCATCAGTTCGTGATCACCGACTGGAACGGTGACGGCAAACTCGACCTGGTCAGCGCCCAGACCGCGGGCACCGCCAGCAAGAAGGTCGAGGTGCGCGTCCTCGACGGCGCCACCAACTTCCAGCAGCCGATCGGCCCCGACCTGGTCACCGCCGAACCCGCCGCCGACGGCCTGACGGTTTCGGTCACCGACTGGAACGCCGACAAGCACCCGGACCTCGTGACGATCCGCAAGGCGGCCCAGGCCGACGTGCACATCCTCGACGGGGCGGCGTCGCTGGGGCGCTACCTGACCCAGACGAGCACCGGGCAGCCCTCCGACGACCAGCACGAGTTGCTGGTCAGCGACTTCAACGCCGACAAGCACCCGGATCTGGTGGTCATCCAGAAGAGCGGCACCGCCTCCGGCCGCGCCGAGGTCACCGTCCTCGGCGGCTGACGCCTCAGGCCACTCAAAACCAGTCAAAAGCCTTGCGCGTACGGCGGTAGCGGCCGCTCCCGCCGCATCACGGCCGTGCCCAGCCCCGGAGCGGCCGGGCTCAGCGTTGCGCGGCTCCGGTGAAGAAGCGTCGGGCCGGGCGGGTCACCAGCATGCCGAGCGCCGCCAGAGCGAAGCCGTCCACCACCGTCCCCAGGAACGACATCACCAGTGACGTGCCCAGCTGCTCGGCGACGCGCCTCTCGGAAGATCCGTTCGGCCAGGTCGGCGCTCGTTCACCGGTTTCAACCCAGGTTCCTAGGATGCTCCAGCGGGTGTGTGGTGGCCGACCGGCGACAGGGCGCTTGGCCGGGGGCGTTCAGGATGGGAAGGTCCGGGGGAGTCGTTTCACCCGGGGAGGCCACAGTGGACGAGTCGGAAGCCACCGCCAAGGCGCGCCGCGTCTGGGATCAGACCGCCGATCGGTACGACCGGCAGATCGAGTTCATGGAACGGCACTGGTTCACCGGCGGCCGGGAGTGGCTCGGCGAACGGGCCCAGGGCCGCATCCTCGACGTGGGCGTGGGCACCGGGCGGAACCTGCCGCACTATCCGCCCGACACGACCCTGACCGGCATCGACCTGAGCCCGGCGATGCTCGCGTTCGCCCGCCGCCGCGCGACCGACCTCGGTCTCAAGGCCGACCTGCGGGAGGGCGACGCCCAGCACCTGCCGTTCGGGGACGAATCCTTCGACACGGTGGTGTGCGCCCTGTCGCTCTGCACCATCCCGAACCCGGGCGCAGCCATCGCCGAGATGCGGCGCGTCCTCATCCCGGGCGGGCGACTGCTGCTGGTCGACCACATCGGGAGTTCCTGGCCCCCGGTCCGGGCCGCGCAATGGCTGTTCGAGCGTTTCACCATCCCGACCGCCGGCGAGCACTTCACCCGCCGCCAGCGCCCGCTGGTCGAGGCGGCCGGCTTCACCGTCGTCGAGGCGACCCGCCTGAAGGCCGGCAGCATCGAGCGCATCCACGCCCGCAAACCGGCCACGCCGTGACGCCGGCAGTGCGGCCGAGGTGGTGGCGGCAGAATCCGGGCAGGCCGGCTCAGGACAGGCAGTGGATGGCCACCACGACGCGGTAGGTCGTTCCGGTCAACTCGGCGGAGAGCACGTCTATCTCGGCGGGGCGCCGATCGGTGCGGACCAGGGAACCCTTCTTCGCCGCCAGGCAGCTCGGCCAGTGACCGACGGTGCGGACCTTTTTCGCGTCGACCCATTCGGTGATGGCCGTCTGATACTCCCCGCTGTCCTCGCTCGTCCCGGCCTCGAAGACCAGACGCTGAGCGTCCTCGTTCGACCAGGTCACCGTCCCCTTGATCCGCCGAGGCGCGGCCGTGTGGTCCCGCCAGGCCCACGCCGCCCCGAATCCCACACCGACCGCCACGACCAGCCCGGCCACGAACGACGCCCGCACTCCCTTCACAAGATCACGTTACTGCCGCCGAGCGGGCGCCGGAGGGCGATCATCCGAGCGCGTGCACACCTGGCCGGGCGGGTCTGCTCTTGCGGGAAGTCGCGTTCCTGGGCACGGGTCACAGCCGGATCAGATCGGCGACCTCCTCGGGCAGGCCGGGTGACGTCAGGGCATGGCCCATCCCGGGCACCACGTGCAGCACCGCGCCCGGGATCGCGGCCGCCAGGGCCTCGCCGTGGCCGAGAGGATGAAGCGGATCCTGGTCGCCGTGCACGACCGAGGTCGGCGCGGTGATCGACCACAGCGGGGCGAGCAGGTCGGCTTCGGGCCGCCACGCGGCCCGCTCATGGTTGGCGGCGGCCGCCGGATCGGTGGCCCGCGACAACGCCAGTTCCAGCATCGCCCGGGCGGCCGGCTCGTCGAACGGGCGCACCGGCCCGTTGAAGACCCGGAACAACGCCACGTCGGACTCCACCCCGGGCGGCAGCCCGGCGGCCTGATGGGCGAGATAGGCCGGTGTCGGCGGCGGCAGCCGATCCAGGTCGGCCGGCTCCCCGGCCAGCGCCCGGGCCCAGGCCCGCACCGGCGAGCTGGAGATCATCGTCAAGGACCGGACCCGGCCCGGTGCGTGCACCCCCAGCCACTGCGCGATCATGCCGCCCAGCGAAGCCCCCGCCACGTGGGCGGACTGCAGGCCATAGCCGTCCAGCACGGCCAGGCAGTCGCGGCCGAGATCGGCGATGGTGTACGGGTGAGCGTCGAAGTCCACCACGCTGGACCGGCCGGTGTCGCGATGATCGAACCGGATCACCTGGACCCCACGCTCGATCAGCCGGCCGACCAGCGCATCGGGGCAACTGACACCCTGAGCCGCCGACCCCATGATCATCAGGACGGCGGGAAGCTCCGGATCCCCGACCCGCTCGGTCCATATCCGTAACGGTCCGGAAACCACAAAACGCTCGTGCGTGTCCAACATGGCGGCACCATAGCGGCGACCACCCGTCCACCGCGTCGTGATGGTCACCGGCCGGAGCAGCGGGCTGGAGTCTCGTCTATACAGTCCCGGCCATGAGGCGCATTGTCATCAGGCCCCGCATCCAGGTCCCGCTGCTGGTGGTGCTCTTCACCGTGTGGACCCTGCTCGGCGTCACCTACTTCACCAACGGAGACGTCCTGGCCCAGCGCGACTGGTTCGGCATCGCGCTGGGAATTATGTGCGTTGTCACGGGTCCGTGCGGGATCTGGCGGGCGCTGCGACTCGGTGCCGTCATCGACGACACCGGCGTTCGGCTCCGCAACTTCGACAGCCGGGACGACCTCATACCGTGGAGCAGCGTGCGATCGGTGGAGTGTGCGCAGATCGATGAACGATCCGGCCTGCCGCTGTACGGTCCTGTCCTTGACCTCGGCGATGACGCCGGTGTGTTGCCGATTCGACTGCTCGGCTCCTATTCGAGGCGAGATGCCGAACGAAAAGCCGAGAAACTGCGGGCGTTCGCCGTCAGCAACGGACCTTCGTGAGGCGAGGCGACGTACTCATCTGCTGACCGCAGATCGGCTTGGCCGGGCGGTGCCGTCGCAGTGAAGGTGGAGACGGCACGCAGGACCGAGCCGGAGGAGAGAACCATGTATCCATTCACTGCCACGACACCAGGCGGAACCGGGTCTGTCGATGACCAGCTGTCCGTCCAGCTGCTGCACCAGCGCATCATCGTGCTCGGGACCGAGGTCGACGACCCGATCGCCAACCGGATCTGCGGGCAACTGCTGCTGTTGTCCGCCGAGGACCCGCTGAGCACCATCAACCTGTACATCAACTCGCCGGGCGGTTCGGTCACCGCCGGGCTGGCGATCTACGACACCATCCGGCTGATCCCCAACGACGTCAGCACGCTGGCCCTCGGCCTGGCCGGAAGCATGGGGCAGTTCCTGCTCACCGCCGGTACTCCCGGCAAGCGGTACGCGCTGCCGCACGCCCAGATCCTGATGCACCAGGGCTCGGCCGGCTTCGGCGGCACCGCGGCGGACGTGGAGATCTACGCCAACCAGTTGGAGCGGCTCGGCCAGACACTGCTGCGGCTGACCGCCGAGCACACCGGGCAGCCGATCGACACGGTCGAACGCGACAGCCGACGTGATCGCTGGTTCACCGCCGAGGAGGCGCTCGAGTACGGTCTCATCGATCGGATCCTCGACAGCGTCGACGACGTTCGCCCGGCGACCGCCCGCCAGCCGATGGGACTGAGCGCATGAGCCAGTACACCATCCCGACGGTCGTGGAGAAGACGCCGACCGGGGAACGCGCCTTCGACATCTACTCCCGGCTGCTGTCGGACCGGATCATCTTCCTCGGCACCGAGATCGACGACGGTGTCGCCAACGTGGTGATCGCCCAGCTGATCCACCTGGAGTCCACCGGGGAACAGGAGATCGGGCTGTACATCAACTCGCCGGGTGGCTCCTTCAGCGCGCTGACGGCGATCTACGACACGATGAACTTCATCCGGTGCGACATCGCCACCATCTGCGTCGGCCAGGCCGCGTCGGCATCGGCGGCGCTGCTGGCCGCCGGTACCCCGGGCAAACGCTCGATGCTGAAGCACGCGAAGGCCACCCTGCACCAGCCGTCCGGCCAGGCCCGCGGCACGCTGCCGGACCTGGCCGTGGAGGCCAAGGAGGTGGCCAAGGTCCGGGCCGAGATGGATCAGATCCTGGCCGAGCACACCGGGCACTCGATCGCCCGGATCCGGGAGGACACCGACCGCCGGATGACCCTGTCGGCCGTCGACGCCGTCGCCTACGGCCTCGTCGATCGGGTGATCACCCGGCGCGAGCAGCTCGGCTACCGGCTCACCGCCGCCTGATCAGGCCGCCAGCAGCACGACGTCGCCGGACCGCAAGCCGCGCGGCGCATGTGCCGCCCGGCGCGGGCGGGCCGTCTCCAGCCGCAGAACCGGGGCGCGATACGCGGTGAGATCGCGCCCCACCTCGGTCAGCAGATCATCCAGCCCGATACCCAGCGAGTCGCAGACGGCCGCCACGATCTCCGAACTCGCCTCCTTGCGGCCACGTTCGACCTCGGACAGGTACTGCACCGAGACACACGCGTCCCGCGCGACCTCGGCCAGCGTCCGCTCCTGTTCCAGCCGGCGGCGCCGCAGCACCTCGCCCAGCAGGTTGCGCAACAGTGGCCGGTGCCGGTACGTCACATCTTCCATACGCCGACGGTAGTGAGCCGTCGCCGTCGCCGACACCCGGTCGAGCCCGCTTCTGCCAGAAGCAGAGGAGCTGCCCGAACGGCCTGCGAACGGAGGCCCCGGTGCGGTCATCGCGCACGCCTCGCGGCAAAAGAGCACGCCACTTCACCGGCAATCTCGCAATGGAAATGCTACTTTAAAATCGAGGTTTCATAACATGCGACGGTGATTATAGACTGCTACTAAATTGCCGGTTTCTCGATGTTAATCGAGGCTCCGTGGAAGCGCGGTCGGCGCAGATATCTTGGAGGTGCACGGTGGCAGTTGGGGACACTTTCGGACCTGCAGCAACCTAATCCTTGGGGTCGCAACAGTCCTTTTCAGCGTCAATAATATTCGCCGCGCAGACTTCGAACGCGCTCGGCAACTGCACGCCGATCTCACAGGCGGCCCCGTTGCGGATGCTCGCCATGTCTTCGGCTCAGTCATGGAGGATCCAGCGCGAACAAGCAATCCGGAACTGAAGAACGAAGAGATCAAGTCTCTATTTGTCGTGTTGTGGTGCTTCGAGCGCATCGACGTCGCGCGTCGTAGCATTCTTGGCCAATGGCGACATCTGCCGAGGTGGCTCAACCCGCGACTGGCGCTCGATGAGAGCATCCGCTATCACGTAAGGATCTACACGGAATATATTCATCGCGCGAGGATCAACGGCATGTCAGTTTGGGAGGTACTATTCGTCACCGACGATGCGGGCCTCCCGCATCTCGCCAAATCGCTGCAGATCAACCATGCAGAGATGGGGACCGGCGAATAGAATGGACGGCTGACGCATATTATCATCGGCATGACAGTGCAGCGCGAATCGCCAACGCCTAGGTCTCGGCTGCGCGGGGACCGAGATCTGGGTCTCGGGCAACTCGGCAGGCTATGTAGGCGGTCTGCGTCGGAGCAGCTCTAACGCATGAACGAATGTAGATGTCCGGCCCGGTTCGCCGTAGTCTTCCCTTAGGTGTGCACCCCAAGACCGAGCGAGGGATCTCATGCGCGATCAGCTTAACGGAATGACATGTGACGCACAGCATCCTTTTCCCGCACCCCCAAGCGGTGCTTGGCAGAATTCTTTAGATTTTGGCGCAGCGAGCCAACGATCGGCGATCGGCCCGTACTCCACCGACGTCAACCCTTCTCCGATCTGGCGCGCGATAGCCGCGTCAATCTGGGATGCCCCATGCCGCGAGAAACATGAACTTGAGATCTCCGAGGAGGAGGGCACAGTTCTGACGACATACTTACTTGCAGCTGCTATGCGTTCGAGCAAGTCACCGACTGCCATGACCGGCTTGTCTATATCCTTCGTCAACTCAAGCCGCGCCGTCGACGCACTCAACCGAAGTGACTTCAGAGCGGCGGATGATGAAATTCAAGAAATGCTGCCGAAGACGCGACATCAATTGGTGAAAGAGTGCATCGCACTCATTTTGATTGGCTTCACCAATTTGCAGGCTGACTTGCTGGGAGAATATTTGCGCAGGCAACCTCCTGCGAATGATGCTTGATTTGGAAGGTTTGTCTCTGGCCGCTGTTTGGCGCGCGCCACCCATCAGCTCAAAGGCCGCAGCGGCTCCAGGTTGGCGCGACTCTTCAGCTGAATCGATCAATGGCTACCCGGACGCACTGTCATCGGCACGAGCGCGTGCCTGGCTTCCGCCGGTATAACGCCGTGCCTGCTTGCTGTCGGCTGATGTGCGCGCTCGGCGTGGTTGACGGTGCGTTGCCGGGCCATCACGCAGATTTGGGAGGCGGCGTATCGTGGTGAGATGCGGGAGCCCGAGCTCGATGAGAGACAGCGCGCAGACGCTGCGCGGGTCGCCGCCATGATCGATCGCTTCGCTTTGGGAGAGTTGGCCGGCGGTCGCCTGGAAGCGCTACCGGAGCTACGCCGGATGACCAGCGACCGAATGGTGCTGGGCGATGTGCTCGGGGACGTTCTTCACCGAGTGGTTGTCGGTTCACAAGCCGAGACGATCTCTTCGTGGCCGGTGTTGGATCTGCTGCGAGCCGCGGGTGCCGATGAGGAGCGCGCCGCGGCGAAAGCCGCCTGGCTCCGCCACCGAGCTGAGGACCTGTCGCGTGCACCGAAGTAGCCCTCGGTCAGGGCTTCGCCGCGAAGTGCGAGCGCGGCCGGCGGCACATCCGGGATACCTTGTGGTCGCGGGAGATATGAATGATCGGTGACCGGTGGGGCGTGACGAGCGGCGAGATGTCGCGCTTCTATCCGTGCGATGACTTCATCTCGTCTCCAGCTCTTCAGGTGTGGCGAGGGGTGCACGTCGAAGCGCCGGCCGTAGCGGTCTGGCCCTGGGTCGCCCAGATCAGGATCTCGCCGTACTCATATGACTGGATCGACAACCTCGGCCGACGCTCACCTCGGCACCTGCTGGGCCTTCCCCCGCCTGTTATCGGAGAGGCATTCACTACAGCGGGCGGGCGGAAGCGGGGCCGCATCGTTTCGGTGGACCTCGAGGAACAGCTCACCGGGCGCATCATGAGTGCCTTCATGTCGTACGTGCTGGTGCCCCAGCGACACGACACCACGCGCCTACTACTCAAGGTCGTGAGCCGGGCGAACCGCTGGGCGGCGATCGGACTGTCAGTCGGTGACCTGCTCATGGCTCGACGACAGCTGCTGAACCTGAAGCACCTTGCCGAACGACATCACCTGGGCACTGCTGCCGGATGACATCAGACGTGCGCTCAGCGACAGGTCACTAAACGTGGTCATGCGGTGAGGCGGCGGCTGACGCCGTACGCGGAAAATGGGTTGGTCCTGGTGGGGAACTCGGCGAGGATCCGGGCCATGTCGCCTGAGGTGAAGGTCGGGAGCGGGACGCTTCGTGGCCTGCTGGAGTCCGGGATCGCCGTGTTCCGGGGTGTGCCGTTCGCCGCGCCGCCGGTCGGGCCGCATCGGTTTCAGGCTCCGCAACCGGTCGTGAGCTGGGACGGGGTGCGGCCGGCAGAGGTTTTCGGGCCGCCACCCCCGCAGAGTGACCTCATGGGGAGCGGGCCGGTAGCGCGGGCCGGCGACGAGTGGCTGACCGTCAACGTCTGGTCGCCTGATCTCGGCGCGCGGCTGCCGGTGATGGTGTGGATCCACGGCGGTGGTTACACGATCGGCCATTCCGGCCGGCCGGAGTACGACGGCGGCAACCTGGCCCGCGACGGTGTCGTGGTGGTCACCTTCAACTACCGTGTCGGTTTCGAGGGCTTCGGGCACGTCGACGGGACGCCGGCCAACCGTGGCCTGCTCGACCAGGTCGCCGCGCTGGAGTGGGTGCGCGACAACATCAGCGCGTTCGGTGGTGACCCGGCGCGGGTGACGATCTTCGGCGAGTCGGCCGGTGGCGGGTCGGTGGCCGCGCTGCTGGCCATGCCCCGGGCCGAGGGCCTGTTCGGCCAGGCGGTCGCGCAGAGTGTCGCCGGCACCCTGTTCACTCCCGGGCTGGCGGCCGACATCGCGGCCGAGGTGCGGTCGCGGGCCGGTTCCGACGACCCGGATCGCCTGGTCGCGGCCGCCGATGCGCTGGTCGCCGATGCGCCCGCCCGGTGGGGTCTCGCGGGTTTCCGTTCGATTCTTTTCGCGCCGGTCGTCGACGGAGACATTCTTCCGCGTACGCCGTGGGAGGCTCTCGCCGGCGGCGCCTCCCGTGACGTGGTGCTGGTGGCCGGTCACACCCGTGACGAACATCGGCTGTTCGACATCATCTCCGGTCCGGCCAGCCCGGAGCAGGCGGCCACCGGTCTGGAGCGGATCGCGCCCGGCCCGGACGGCCCGCAGCGCTACCGCGAGGCGTATCCGCAGGCCGGACCGGGTCTGCTGTACGAGCTGGTGCAGTCCGACTGGCTGTTCCGGATGCCGAGCGTGCGGCTGGCCGACGCGCACACCGGGCGCCGCTACCTCTACGAGCTGACCTGGCCGGCGCCGGGGCTGGGCGGTGTGCTCGGCGCGTGTCACGGGCTGGACGTGCCGCTGGTCTTCGGGAACCTGACCGACGGGCAGCCCGGCATGCTGATCGGGCCGGAGGCCGGGCCGGACGCCATCGCGCTCTCGGAGCGGATGCGCAGCGCGTGGACCGGGTTCGCGACGAGCGGCGACCCCGGCTGGCCGGTGTATGACCAGGTCCAGCGTCTGACGAAGGTGTTCGACACGGAGGATGTCGTCACGGCGTACCCGGAGAGGTCCTCGTCCTTGATCTGGGCGGGTTTTCCGCTCGGCCCCCTCGACCTATATCCAAAGTTATAAGCCAGGTTCTGACTTCGGTCAGATTCGCGAAGGCCGCCCGGCTGCCAGACTTTCGGCCATGGACAGCGACATCGAGAACCCCGCCCGCGTCTGGCTCCGCCGCCTGGTCATCGCCGTCTCGTGCGCGCCGCTGGCCGCGGTCAGCGTGCTGCACACGATGGGCCGCTCGGGCGACTTCGGCGTCCTCGGGCGGTGGTATGTGCTGCTCGGCCTGGCCGTCGCCGGCTTCTTCGCGTGGGATCTTATAGAGAAAGCGATCGCCTGGGCGACCCGCCGCTGACCTATAAACCCGTGTGTATAGTGGCGCGCCATGGTGAGGGACAAGCGGGTGAGGATCCGATGAGTCGCATCCTGGCCGAGCTCGGGCTGGGTGCCCGGCTGGCGTTCGCCGGTGGCCGGACGGGCCGGTGGCGCACGGCGATGGCGACCGCCGGGGTCGCGATCGGCGCGGCGGCGCTGCTGCTCGGCGCCTCGGTGCCGGTGATGCTCGACGCGCGGCACGTCCGGACGCAGGCCCGCGCGGACAGCAACGGCGGCACGGAGGTGGCGGCCGGGCGGACCCTGGTCATCGCGACGGTCGACTCGCAGTGGGGGCCCAACGCCGTGCGCGGACGGCTGATGTGGCCGGACACCCCGGACGCGCCGCTGCCACCCGGGGTGCCGGCCTTCCCGGCCGAGCATCACATGTACGTGTCACCGGCGCTGCGGGCGGCGCTGGCCGGGCCCGACGGGGACGTGCTGCGGCGGCAGATGCCGTACGAGATCGTCGGTGACATCTCGCCGCAGGGCTTGTCCGGCCCGCAGGAGTTCGCGTACTACGCCGGATATCAGCGGGTTCAGCACCTGTCCGGCGCGGGCGCGTGGCGGATCACCGGGTTCGGCCGCACGAGCGATGACGACACGCCGTCGACCAGCACCTATGCCATCATCGCGGCGCTGCTGGCGACCCTGCTGCTGCCGGTCGCGATCTTCATCGGGGCGGCGATGCGCTTCGGCGCCGACACCCGCGACCGGCGCCTGGCGGCGATCCGGCTGATCGGGGCCGACCGCCGGGCGGTGCTGCGCATCGCGCTCGGCGAGAGCCTGGTCCCGGCCGCTTCCGGGCTTGTCTCCGGTACGGGGTTGTACCTGCTTCTGCGCGCCCTGGCCGGGCAGTTCCGGCTGTTCGACGTCAGCGTCTACCCGGCCGACATCTACCCGGTGCCGGCGCTGGCCGCCCTGGTCGTGGTGACCGTCGTGGTGCTGGCGGCCGGGCTGACCCTGCTCGGTTTCCGCGGCGTCACCGTCGAGCCGCTGGGGGTGCTGCGCCAGGCGGCGGTCTGGCACGGGCGCCTCTGGTGGCGGCTGATTCCGCTGGTCCTGAGCCTGGCCCTGCTGTACCCGGCCATCCTGGGCGCGGCCGAACCGGGCCAGGAACGCACCGGCGCCGGGGTGGTCCTGCTGGTGATCGCGGTGATCCCGCTGCTGCCGTACCTGGTGCCCCTGGCCGCCCGGGTCCTGCCCGGCGGCCCGGCGTCGTGGCTGCTGGCCGCCCAGCAGTTGCGGCGCAACCCGGTGGCCTCGACCCGCGCGGTCACCGGCATCGTCGTCGCGGTCGCCGGGGCGGTCGCGCTGCACAGCCTCTTCGCCGCGGCGGCCGCACACCGGGCCACGCCGGACGATCCGGCTGATCCGGCCTTCGTCCTGCAGGCGCCCGGCGCCCGGACCGTCGAGCAGATGCGGCAGCGCACCGCCCTGTTCGAGCAGGTCAGCGACGTGCGGGCCGGCACCGTGGCCAAATACACGATCCACCCGTCGAAAATCGAGGCGCCGATCGGGTACGTGGTGGTCGGCGACTGCGTGGCGTTGCAGCAGATCGCCGCGGTCGACCGGTGCGCCGACGGCGACGTCTTCACCACCGGTGACGTCGGCCGGTCGGTGTCGCTGGACGGCGACGACCCGCTGACCGTGCCGGTGCGCCGGACGGCCCGGCCCGCCCGGCTGGTGGGCGTCGACGCGCAGGTCTCCGGGCCGAGCGTGCTGATGACACCCCGCGCCGCGCCGGCGGCGTTGTCCTCGGTCGAGCCGTGGTTCGTCGAGACGCGCATGTTCACCGCCGCGCGGCCGGCCGGCGTGGCGGGCCGGTTGCGGGGCCTGGCGGCCGAGGTCGATCCGCTGGCGCAGTTCACCGCGATCGCGCCGGAGGCCGACAAGTACGCGTCGTTGCGGACCGCGCTGGACGTCGGCTCGGCGCTGATCCTGCTGATGATGGGCATCGGCCTGCTGCTCGACGTCGCCGCCCGCCTGCACGAACGGCGCCGGCTGCTCGGCGTGCTCACCGCCGTCGGCGCCCGCCGCTCCACGGTGATCTGGTCGGTGCTGCTGCAGGCGGTCGTGCCGGTGCTGACCGGGCTGACCCTGGCCGCCGTGTTCGGGGCCGGGCTGGGGGTGCTGCTCATGCGCATGTCCGAGCTGCCGGTGGTCTTCGACCCGTCGGCGCTGCTCGGCCCGATCGGGGCCGGCGGGGCGCTGGTGCTGGTGGGCACGGCGGCCGTGCTGCTCCCGGCGGTCCGCCGCCTCACCCGGACCGAGGAACTGCGCTACGAATGAGGTCGCGCTCCGGCCCCCGGGCTCGCATTCGTGGTTCACAGGAGCATGTGATGGGCGGCGAACGCGACCAGGGCCGGGCGTACCCCAAACCGGTTGATCCTTCGGCGAGGATTGCCCTATGGGGAAAGTCTACGAAGGAATCGACGACCGCCTGCGCGAGTTCATCCTGGCCCAGCCGGTCTACTTCGTCGCCACCGCACCGAGCGGCGCCGGCGGGCACGTCAACGTCTCACCCAAGGGCGGCACCGGCACCCTGGCCGTGCTCGGCCCGCACTGGATCGCCTACCTCGACTACACCGGCAGCGGCGCCGAAACCATCGCCCACCTGCGCGACAACGGCCGCATCACGGTCATGATGTGCGCGTTTCAAGGACCACCGAAAATCCTTCGACTGTACGGGCGGGGCCGCGCCGTCCTGCCCGAGGACGCCCCCTTCGCCGAACTGGTGGCGGCGTTCCCCGTCGACCCGGCGCGCGGGCTGCGCTCGGTCATCGAGGTCGAGGTCGAGCGGGTCAGCGACGCCTGCGGCTATCAGGTCCCGCTGATGGACCACGTCGGCGACCGTGACCTGCTGGTGCGCTGGGCCGACCGCAAGAGCGACGACGAACTGGCGCAGTACCGCCGCACCCGCAACGCCCACAGCATCGACGACCTGCCGGCCCTCTCCGGTCCGTGACGCCTCTCCGGTCATTTCGATTCGAGGTGTCCCAGCGGGCCGACCGTCACCTCGTCCCACGCGCGGTCGTCCAGGCCGAGCACGCCGCGCAGATAGGCGGTGGTGACACCCTGCAGCAACACGACCCATACCCGTGCGAGAACACGATGATCGGCAGCGTCGTGCCGGTGATGGGCGCGGTCACCCGCACGGCCAGGTCGGTGCGCGCCGTCGGAAGTCTCTGCGCGGGCGGCGGAAAGCCCGGTTACGACGCCCGTCGGCTGGTCGCGCTGCTGATTTCCGGTCTTCTCATGACAAAGGCCCTCACCCGCTGACCGCGCGGTGGGGCCATTGTCATCTCTCGACCGGGCACGGGGATCGTTACCGTTCGAACCCGGGCGGCTTCGTAACAGAGACAGTTCCCCGTGCCCGCGGCGTCCAATCGCGAACGGCCAGACAAATCCACAAAAGATTTGTGGCGATCATGAGGCGTTCGGCCAGTCCCAGCCCGCCGACCGGAATCGACGGGCCGTCCATCACGTCCACCGTGTAGACCGCGAACACCACGGTCGTGACGACCGAGATCCACGCGATCGGGCGGGCCCGTGACAGCAGCACGGCGGCGGCCGGGAACGCGAGAACGGCGAACCAGGCGGCCACCCCGTGCACCGTCTCCGAGGTGGACGGGTGGGCCCACTGCCCGGGCGGATCGGCCGGGAACACGGCGGCGACCAGCAGTCCGGCCGTCCAGACGGCCAGCGCGGCCCGGCCGGTCCGGCTCGGCGCGGCCCGCAGCCGCCACAGCAGAATCGCCGAGGCGAGCCCCATGGCCAGGATCGCGAACGTGATGAGAAGACCGGCGTCGCCGTTCACGTAACGGCTGACCGGCTCGCCGATCGGGTCGTACTCCGGGGTCAGCAGATCGGCGAGAATGATGGCGAGCGCGGCGGCGCCCGACAGGACGGAAACAGCTTTCCGGGTCATCCGAGCTCCCTTTTCGCTGGGCACCCGAAATGCTAGGAGCGGCCGCCGCGCCCCGCGTCCTCCCGATGAAGACACCAAGACCTACATCATTGGATGTACGGCGATAGGCTCGGTCCCGTGCTGACCGACATGTCGTGGCTCAACGAGCCACAGGAATGGTCCCTGGACGAGGGTGTTCTCCACGCGGTCACCGAGTCCCGGACCGACTTCTGGCGACAGACCTTCTACGGCTGGACCACCGACAACGGCCATTTCTTCCACCGCTCGGTGACCGGTGACTTCACCGCCGAGGCCCTGGTGTCGGCCGAGCACACGACCCGGTTCGACCAGGCCGGCATGATGGTCCGCGCCGACGAGCGCAACTGGCTGAAGTCCGGCCTGGAGGTGACCTCCGGCATCGTGCAGGTCAGTACTGTCTGCACGCGCGACTTCTCCGACGTGTCGATGGTCCCGATCGCCGACTTCACCGGCGAACTCGCCATGCGGGTGACCCGCTTCGGCGAGGCGCTGACCGTCCACTGCCGCACCGGCGACCAGCCCTGGCAGCTGCTGCGCCTGGGCTACCTGGACCTGCCGGCCACCGTGGACGTCGGCGTCATGTGCTGCTCCCCGGAACGCGCCGGCCTCAAAGCCACCTTCCGCGATTTCCGACTCGTCCCTCCCATCTCCCGCGACGGCCTCGAATGACCTCGACGGTGCGATGATCGGCTGATGGTGCGCAAGCCGTCGGCGAACGTGCAGGGGGCGCTGGCCCTGCTGTCGCTGTTCTGGATGGTCGGGGCCGGTTTTCTGCTGGCGTCATGGCGCAGCGGGGTGGCCGAGCAGCGAGTTCGCGACGCGCCGGTCTGCTCCGGGGATCCGTTCACGAGCGCGCCCTGCCGGGTCACGCTCGATGCGACGATGGTGGCTCTGAGCAGCGGTTCGGCGCAGATGACGGTCGGCGGGCGCGACGTCACGGCGGTGGTCTCGCTGTCCGGGGAGATCGACGACGTGCGTGGGCGGCCGGTGCGGGTGACCCTCTACCGGGGCAAGGTCATCCATGTGGACGGTGATCGGCTGAACTTCGACACCGATGCCGCCCCGGCGACGCACCACACGAACTTCCGGAACTTCGGGCTGTTCTTCATCGTCGGGCCGGCCCTGATGATCGCCTTCACCCTGGTGTGGGAGAGCGTCAAGGAGCGGCGGGCAGCCGGACGGTGATCACGGCGCCGCCCAGCGGCGGGCCGTTGCGCAGCTCGACGGTGCCGTCGTGGCCGGTGACGATCGCTCGGACGATGGACAGGCCCAGTCCGGCGCCGCCGGTGGCCGAGCGGGCGGCGTCGCCGCGCACGAAGCGTTCGAACGCCGACTCCAGCAGGGCGGGCGGGAAGCCGGGGCCGTCGTCGGCCCACTGCAGCTGGACGTGGCCGCGGTCGGTGGTGACGGTGACGCGGGCCGTGGTGGCGCCGGCGCCCGCGCTGTTCGCGGCCAGGTTGCCCAGGACCTGCCGGAGGCGGTCGGTGTCGGCCTCGACGGGCGCCGGGTCGCCGTACGTCTCGATCGTGATGTTTTTGATCTTGGAAAGGATCGTGGCCTCGGACTGGGCCAATCCGGTCAGGTCGACCGGGCCGCGCAGCACGACGAGGGTGCCGGCGCGTTCGCGGGCGAGCAGCAGCAGGTCCTCGGCGAGCCGGCCCAGGCGGACCACCTGGCCCTGCGCGGCCAGCAGGGACTCGCGGACCTCGGCCGGGTCGTCGACCGCGGCCAGCGCCAGGTCGATCTCGCCGCGCAGGACCGCGATCGGGGTCCGCAGCTCGTGGCTGGCGTCGTCGACGAACGCGCGTTCCCGGTCGAAGGCCACCGACAGGCGCGACAGCATGCCGCTGAGCGTCGCCGCGAGCCGGGCGATCTCGTCGTCGCCGGGCACCGCGGGCAGCCGCCGGTCGGAGTCGAGGCTGGAGATCGCGGCGGCCTCGCGGGTCAGCACGTCGACCGGGCGCAGCGCCGCCCGCAGCAGCCGCCAGCCGAGCGCGGCCAAGGCGATGATCAGCACCGGGGTGGCCACCGCGAGCACCACGAACTGCCGGGTGCCGGCCCGATCGATGGCGGACAGCGGCAGCGCCACCGTGAGCACCTGGCCGGTGCCGCCGACCGGCCGCGACAGCAGCCGCACCGGCATCGGCGTGCCCGGTTCGCGCGGCGGCAGGCTGCCGTCGGTGAAGGTGCGCCCGTGCACGGTGCGGACCTGCTCGGGCGCCAGCAGCACCCGGTCGCGGATCGCCGCCGAGGTCGCCACCGGGGTGCCGTCGGCCGCATAAAGCTGGGCCATCGGATCGCCGTGGACCGCGCCCAGGTCGTGGGTGCGCACGCTGGCCACCAGGTCGTCGCTGCGCGCGGCCAGGTCCTGGTCGACCGCGGCGTCCAGCTGGTGATCCAGCGCGACGTAGAGCAGCGACAACGCCAGCAGCAGCACCGCCGACGTGCCGATCCCGAACAGCAGGGCCAGCCGGGCACGCAACGACGTCGGGATCAGCCTGCGCACGACACCTCCACGGTCCTCACGATGCTCTCATCATGCTCGGCCCACCATGACCGGATGACCGCTGACGACCGTGACCTGGCCCGCATCGGCGCCGCGGCACGGGCCGAGGGCTTCGCACGGCCCTATGCTGGCGCCGTGAGGGTGCTGGTGGTCGAGGACGATCCGGCCATGGCGGCCATGGTCGGGCGCGGGCTGCGCCGGGCCGGGTACGCGGTGGACACCGTCGGAACCGGCGCCGACGCGGTCTGGACGATCGTCGAGACCGATTTCGACGTGGTGATCCTGGACGCGATGATCCCCGCGCCGGACGGTTTCGAGGTGTGCCGCCAGATCCGGGAGAAGGGCCGCTGGGCGCCGGTGCTGATGCTCACCGCCCGCGACGGCCTGCACGACAAGGTCCGCGGTCTCGACGCCGGCGCCGACGACTACCTGACCAAGCCGTTCGCGTTCGAGGAACTGCTGGCCCGGGTCCGCGCGCTGACCCGCCGCGAGCCCGCGCAACGCCCGTCGGTGCTGCGCGTCGGTGACCTCACCCTGGACCCGGCGAGCCACACGGTGCGGCGCGGGAGCACGCCGATCCCGCTCTCGGCCAAGGAGTTCGCGCTGCTGCAGGAGCTGATGCGCCGAGCCGGTGAGACGCTGACGCGAACGTATCTGATCGAGCACGTCTGGGATTTCGCGTACGACGGCGGCTCCAACGTGGTCGACGTCTATGTCCGCTACCTGCGGGACAAGGTGGACCGCCCGTTCGAGCGCGACACCATCCGCACGATCCGCGGGGCCGGTTACCGGCTCGACCCGGACGCCTGAGGCTCGGGCACCCGGGCGGCCGGGAGCGCGCCGCGCACGGTCCGGCCCAGCGTCCGGTACAGGTGCCGGCCGTCGTCGGTGGCGGCCAGGATGCTGCAAAAGGCTGGCAACAAGCCCGGCATTGATCGCCGCGACCCCGGCGCCCGACATTCGACCCGATCGATTACTGTCTGCCCGGAAGATCGCCCGCCACCGTGGGTGAGTCATGTTCGGGGGCCCGCCGCAGACGGCGGAGCCGTGACTTTGCGAGGCATCGTGGGACTGCTCATCCGCCTGTTGATCCTGCCGTTCCGGTATCCGATCGCGGGGATCGTCATCGGGCTCGCCATCATCGGCGGGGTGCTCGCCACCGACTGGGACAGCGCGCCGACCTGCGGGGGCGACACCATGGCCCAGGGCGACATCTGTCACCGGCTCACCGACACCGACAACAGCCTGGACAAGACGTACGACGAGGCGAAGGCCGACAAGTCGCAGGCGCCCTACATCTGGGCCGGGCTGGGCGGGGTGCTGGTGCTCAGCGGCGCGGTGAGCTGGCCCATCCGGCGCCGCCGGGCCGCCGCTCGCGCCGCTGCCGCCCCCGGACCGACCGCCGGAACCCCGACCGCCGGAACCCCGACCGCCGGAACCCCGACCGCCGGAACCCCGACCGCCGGAACCCCGACCGCCGGAACCCCGACCGCCGGAACCCCGACCGCCGGAACCCCGACCGCCGGAACCCCGACCGCCGGAACCCCGACCGCCGGAACCCCGACCGCCGGAACCCCGACCGCCGGAACCCCGACCGCCGGAACCCCGACCGCCGAGACCCCGGCCACCGGGGCCACCGCCACGTCATGACCCGGGTGCCGCGCCGGCCCGGCCCCGGGAAGACGCAGCCGCATCCGCCTCACAGGTGCGGGGCGATGGCCAGCGGCGACACCGACCGGGACTGATCAGCCGCCGGCGGGGGAGCGGCCGGTCCCAGGGGCCGGCCCAGCTCGGTCGAGAGCCAGTCGAAGGCCGGCGCCTCCATCGCCTGCCAGGTCTGCGCGTTGTGACCCCCGCCGTCGATGTACGAGGTGGTCACCGACAGCGGAGCCCGCGCCGCCCGGGCCAGCGCATGGGTGTCGCGCAGCGGCAGGCCGTCGCTGCGGGCGCTGGCCAGGTAGAGCGCGACCGCCGGAACGGGCAGGTGCTTGAGCCGCCACAGGTCGTTGTACAGCGTGTTCTCGGTCCCGTTGCCGATCTTGATGCCGGGCGTGGCGTACCCGGACAGGCTGGCCGCGGCCGTGTACTGGCCCGGATGCCGCAGGGCCAGATCGGTCGCGCAATAGCCGCCGGCCGAGTAGCCGACCAGCCCCCACCCGGCGTCGGCGCGGAGGTGGAACCGGGTCCGGGCCCAGGCCGGAACGTCCTTGGTCAGGAACGTCTCGGCCTGGGCCCGGCCGGTCAGGTCGGTGCATTCGGTGTCGAGCAGCGGGTCCGGGGTCTGGTAGGGGAACAGCACGACGGTCGGCGCCATCCGCCCGGCCCCGATCTCGTGGTCGAGGATCTTGACCACGCTCAGCCGGTTGAACCAGGTCGTCGGCGAGCCCGGATAGCCGTGCAGCGCCTCGATGACCGGGTAACGGGTGTCGTCGCGGTAGCCCGGCGGCAGGTAGGCGTAGACGGTGAGCGTCAGATGGCTGGCCGCTCCGGCGACGCTCACCTTGAGCAGTTGCCCGCCGCCGGGGGTGGCCCGGGTCGCCGGGGCCGGGGCGCCGGCATCGGTGTCGTCGTCCTTACCGGCCAGGCTGGACCAGGTCGGATACACATCGGCCTGCCGGTTCGCCCACAGCAGCCCGGTCGCGGCGGTGCTGAGCAGGCACAGCATCGCGGTCACGACCCGCAGCACCACCCGCCGCCATCCGCGACCGCGATTCCAGAGCAGGCTCAGCGCGACGACGGCCAGCACCGCGACGATGATCGCCGTGATCTCAGTGCCGAGGCTGTCCAGAGACATTCTTTGCTCCCGTACGAGGTTCGGCCCGTTTCGGCCGGTGGTGGTGCTTGGCGGGTTGCGCCGGCAGCGAGGTGACCGCGGGCGCGGACGCGGCCAGCGGGGCCGGCGTCTGCTCGACGGCCCAGGTCAGTGCGGCCGGGCCGGTGCGGTCGTCGGCCGGCCCGGCGACGGCGATGCCGGCCGGCAGTGGCGGCCCGGCCGGGGGAGCGTGCCGCTGAGTCTTGATCGGGGCCGACGCGGTTCGCGGGGAGTTCCGCCCGATGGCGGGCAGGACGGCGATGGCCGGGTAGCGGCCGGGCGCGGCGACCACCACACGGCGGGCCAGGGTGGCGTCGGACGCGCCGGCGACCAACGCCCACCGCTTCCCGGTCACCCGCAGGTCGTGCGCCAGCGCCGCCGGAAGGTCCCGGGCCAGGGTGTTCACGCTGGTCGAGGCCGTGGTCCGGACGAACGCCACCACCGCTGAGTCCGGTGCCGCGGGTGTCCATCCGGCGCCGCGGTCCACGACCACCACGGCCGAGTACCGCCATTTCGGATGGTCGAGGTAGCCGGCCGGCACGACCACGACCGGCGGTTGCGCCAGGTGCCATCCGGTCCAGCCGGCCGGCTGCCACCGGAACGCCGGCCCGTTCGCCCGCAGCCACCCGTCCAGTTCCCCCGGTGTGACCGCGAACGTGGTCCCGCTGGTGTGCCCGGACTGCGACAGCGTCGCCCAGGTCGGGTAGAACCCCTCCGAGCGGTTCACCACGAGACCCACGCTGACCAGCACCAACACCTCGGTCAGCAGCAGGGCGCCGGAGCGCAGCACGACCCGGGCCCGTCCGCCCCGCCCCCACACGACGACGGTGGCGGCCGCGGCCAGCAGGGTGACCAGGACCGCCACGGCGATCAGCGGAATGCCGGTGAGGCTCATGGTGCCAGGGTGGCGGCCCGACCATGAGAGATCGGTGAGAGTCGCTCTCATCGTTCTCTCACCGACGGCGGCCTAGCCTGCGGCCATGACCGCAGCCTGGAAGTCCCGGCCGCCGCTGTCCCGGGCGGCGGTCGCCCGCCTGGTTCAGCTGGCCGGTGTGTTCGACGTGGTGACCGCCGTCTTCCCCGAGCAGCGGGAACGCATGGCGATGCTGGTGGAGTTCATGCCCGCCGCCGGCATCCTGTCGGCCCGGGCCGCCACCGCCGCGGCCGGCGTGACCCTGGTGTACCTGGGCAACGGGCTGCGCCGGGGCAAGCACCGGGCCTGGCAGCTCGCGGTCGCCCTGGCCGGCGCCGCGGTGCTGCTGCACGTGCTCAAGGGCCTCGACTTCGACGCCGCCGCGGTCTCGGCCGCCCTGCTGGCGATGCTGATCCTGGTCCGCGGCGGGTTCCGGGCGGTGCCCGACCCGCGCAGCCGCTGGCGGGCGTTCACCGCGTTCACCGGGTTCGCCGCCACCGGCTTCCTGCTCGGCCTGACCGAGATCGCGATCCGCGCCGATCACCTCATCGGCGCGCCCGGTGTCGTGCAGTGGGTCCTGCACGCGGCGCTCGGGCTGCTCGGCGTGACCGGGCCGGTGCGTTTCGCCCGGCCGTGGGCGGCCGACACGGTGAGCCTGACCACCGGCACGTTCGGGCTGCTGGCGGTGATCGTGGCCGCGGTGCTGCTGCTGCAGACCGCCGAGCGGCGCCCGGAACGTTCCCAGGCCGACGACGAACGGCTGCGTGAGCTGCTCGGACGTTACGGCGGCAACGACTCGCTGGGCTACTTCGCGCTGCGCGAGGACAAGGCACTGCTGTGGGCGCCCAACGGCAAGGCGGCGGTGGCCTACCGGGTGGTGCGCGGGGTGAGCCTGGCCGCCGGTGACCCGATCGGCGTGGAAGCGGCCTGGCCCGAGGCGATCGCGGTGTGGCTGGCCGACTGCGCGGTACACGGCTGGACCCCGGCGGTGCTGGGGTGCGGTCGCAGCGGCGGCACCGCGTACCGGCGGCACGGCCTGGACGTGATCGAACTGGGCGACGAGGCGGTCATCGACGTGGGCGCGTTCACGCTGCAGGGACGGCCGATGCGGGCGGTCCGGCAGGCCGTGAACCGGATGAGCCGGGCCGGTTATACCTGCACGGTCGTACGTCAGCGGGATTTATCGGCGGAGGAGATGGACGCGGTGCTGCGCGCGGCCGACGTGTTCCGCGACGGCCACGTCGAGCGCGGATTCTCCATGGCGCTGTCCCGGCTCGGCGACCCGCGCGACGGGGACTGCCTGCTGGTGCTGGCCCGCGACGACCAGCAGCGGTTGCGCGGGGTGCTGCAGTTCGTGCCGTGGGGCGCCGACGGGCTGTCGCTGGACCTGATGCGCGGCGACCGCAGCGCCGACAACGGGCTGACCGAACTGATGGTGGTCACCGCCATCGAGGCCGGCGCGTCGCTGGGGGTGCGCCGGGTGTCGCTGAACTTCGCGGTGCTGCGCTCGGTCTTCGCCCGCGCCGAGGAGCTGGGCGCCGGGCCGGTGCTGCGGCTCTGGCACCGGCTGCTGCGCCTGATGTCCGGGCTGTGGCAGATCGAGTCGCTCTACCGGGCCAACGCCAAGTATCTGCCCACCTGGCAGCCGCGCTACCTGTGCTTCCCGACCGCGCGGGACCTGCCGCGGATCGCGGTGGCGGCGCTGACCGCCGAGGCGTTCCTGCCGGCCGGACGGTCGGTACCGGCCGGCACCCCCACGACGGTGGCCGCTTGAGCGCGCGGGCCGTCCTGTTCCTCGCCGTGGTGTGCCTGACCGGGTTCGTGGCCTCGGCGCCGCCCTCGCCCGTGCGGGCCTCGGCGCCGCTGGTGGTCACCCTGGGCGATTCGGTTCCGGCGGGCACCGCTTGCGGTTGCACCCCATTTCCTGATCTGTACGGGCGGATGCTGGCGCCGCCGGCCCGATCGGTCGATCTGGCCGTGCCCGGTTACACCGCTGTGGACGTACAGAATCAGGTTTTTGATCCCGGGGTCCGGGCCTATCTCGACGCGGCGTCGGTGGTGATCGTGATGGCCGGGGCCAACGACATGGCCGAGGCGTTCAGCGACCGGGCCGACTACGCCGTGGCCGCCGCGAACGTGCGCACCACGGTGGCCGACATCGTCGCGGTGGTGCGGCAGGGACGCCGTACGCCGGTCCGGATCTTGATTCTCGGTTACTGGAACGTGGTCGAGGACGGCGCGGTCGGGCTCGCCGACTACGGGCCGGACGGGGTGCGGTCGGCCGACTCGGCCACCCGGTACGGCAACGCGGCCCTGCGCGCGGCGGCGGCCCAGAGCGGCGCCACCTACGTGAGCACGGTGCCGGCGTTCAAGGGCGCGGACCGGTCCCGGGACCCGACCGCACTGCTCGCGGCCGACGGCGACCACCCGAACGCGGCCGGGCACGAGGCGATCGCCGAGGCGGTCTACGCGGCCGGATGACGTGCTAACTTCTATTCTTCTGTAGAAGTTGGAGTCATGACCGCGACGCTCGGCGACATTCTGCTCGTCTTCCTGGCCGACGGTCCCGGAAGCGCGTACGAGCTGCGGCAACGCCACGCGCGGACGTTCGGGCCGGACCGCGCCGTCGACGTGCTCCGGGTGGTGGCGACCCTGACCCGCCAGGAACGGCTCGGGCACGTGCGCACCAGCGGGCGGCACGGGCCGCGGGCCTACACGCTGACCGAGGCCGGTGTGCTGCGCCAGCGCGCCTGGATCCGGGACGTGCCGGCCGACAGCGGCCCGCAGGACGTGCTCGACCGGGTGCTGCTGGCGATGGCCGCCACCGACCGCGCGACCTTCGACGCGGTGGTGGCCGCCGGCCTGGACGCGCTGGAGGCGCAGCGGGCCCGGCCCGGCTCGCGCAAGCGGGACGTGCTGTCGGCGCCGGACGCGCGGGCCGAGCTGGAGGCGATGATGGCGTCGTCGGCGATCCGGTGGGTGCGGCAGGTGTCCGGTCGCCGCCGCGAACGCGACATCGCCGCCTGACCCGCGTTCACCGTCCGGCTCGCGCCTTCTCCCACATCAGGCGGACCGCGGGCAGCACCTCGGAGACGGCCGGGATGCCCGGGCCGGGTTCGCGGACGCCGACGGTGAGCGCGGGCGCGGAGCGTTCCAGGGAGCCGGCCATCCGGTCGATGTCGGTGATGATCGAGCCGGTCAGCACCAGCACACCGGTGTCGTCGACCTCGGTGCGGACCGTGCGCAGTGTCCGGCGCCGGGCGTCGCGCAACGACTCCAGCAGCTCGTGCAGGGTGCCGGTCTCGGCCTCGGCCCGCGGGTCGGCCACCAGCGCGGCGTGCGCCGCGAAGGCCTCCGACGCGGTGCTCAGCACGTGACCGATCGGCTCGGGAACGGCGGCCGAGCGCGGCGTCGCGGTGGCGTCGAACATCGACCGCGCCACCGAGTTGACCTGCTGGGCGCCGTGATCCAGGGCACGCAGCGTCTGCTGCAGCGGCGTGACCCGGGTGACCGGGGTGCGCAGCGACCAGCGGGCCTGCCGCAGCAGCTCGTCGACCGCGGTCGAGGCGTCGTCCAGGTCGTCGGCCAGCTCGCGGGACCGGGCCAGCCACTCGGCGGCCTGCTCACGGCTGTAGCCGTCCCGCACCCCGGCGCCGAGCCGGTCGAGCAGCCGGGCGATCTCGGTCGAGAGCCGGGCCAGCTCCCAGCGGGCCCGCTGCACCGGAGTCATGCCGCCGACCAGCGGCGACAGGATCGCGCCGACGACGATACCCAGCGCGGTGGCGGCGATGCGCTGCCACACGAACGTCTCGGTGACCGCACTGCCGGCGACCAGGATGCCCAGCGAGGTGGCCGGGACCGAGACCGAGCTGTCGCCCAGGCGCAGCAGCCGCCCGGCGGCCAGCCCGCACGCCGTGATGACCGCGATCGACCACGGCGTGAGACCGAACGCGCCCCACACCACGACCGCCACCGCGAGCCCGGCCAAGGTGCCGAGCAGGCGCTGGGCGCCCTCCCGGACCGAGGCGTGCGAACTCATCTGCACCGACAGGGTGGCCGAGACCGCGGCGATCGCCGGGCCGGCCAGGTGCAGGGTGCCCGCCGCCGACCAGGCGATCCCGGCCGCGGCGGCGGTGACCAGCGCGGACCGGCCGACCGCGGGATCGATCCGGTTGCGGGCGGCCCGGGCCATCCGTCGTAGCCGGGCCGGGGTGTGCGGGCGCAGCCGGGCGAGGGCCGCCCGGCCGGCCGACTCCACGGCGGGCCGGACCGCGCGCGGCAGCAGGACGGCGACCAGGGCACAGGCGGAGAGACTGACGGCAACGACGGCGAGCGGGTGGGTCAAGGGAACTGCTTTCTGGGTCGTGGGCGGGCGCCTTACGACTAGAAAGCTAAAGCGAGGATTTGTCCGTATCCGGGATTTGGGCCGATTGTGATCGTCGTCGCGCCCGAACGGGTCAGCCCGCCCGGGCGCGACGGTCATCCGTCAGGGCTGGATGTTCTCCAGGTCGTCGAGCAGGCTCGGGTGCACCGGCTTCCAGCCCAGCGCCTCCCGGGTGTGCGCGCTGGACGCCGGCTGGTCGGCCGCGAAGATCGGCCCCAGCGGCCCGAACGTCTCCGGCGGCACCGACGACACCGGCAGGCCCAGGCGGCGGCCGATGACCGCGGCGATGTCGCGCACCGCGTCGCCCTCGTCGGCCACCGCGTGCCAGGCGGTCCCGGCCGGCGCCGACTCCAGGGCGAGCCGGAACAGCACGGCCGCGTCGAGCGCGTGCACGGCCGGCCAGCGCTGGGTGCCGTCGCCCGGATAGCCGGACACCCCGGTGCGCCGGGCGATCTGGGTCAGCAGCCCGGCGAATCCGCCGTCGCCGTTGTTGTGCACCGTGCGCGGCAGCCGGATCGAACTGCTGCGCACACCCTGGCCGGCCAGCGCGAGGATGGCGTTGACGGTGCGGCCGCGGCCACCGACCGGGCCGTCCACCGGCAGCGGGTCGGACTCGGTGGAGGCGCGGCCCGGCTCCCACGGCGTGCCGGAAACCGTCACGAGCGGGCGGTCGCTGCCGATGAGCTGCTCGCCCAGGGCGGTGAGCGCGGCGGTCTCCTCGGTGATCGCGCGGGTGAGCGCTTCCGGGCTGCTGAAGTCGTTGCTGAAGGCCAGGTGGATGACCCCGTCGGCCTGGGCCGCGCCGGCGCGGACGACCTCCAGGTCGGCCAGGCCGCCCCGGACGGTGGTGGCGCCGGCCGCCTCGGCGGATTTGGCGGAGGCGTCGGAACGGGCGAGCGCGAGAACGGTGTGACCGTTGGCGATCAGCTCGGCGACGGCGGCGGACCCGACCAGGCCGGTGCCGCCGGTGACGAAGACGTGCATGGCACTCTCCCCGAAGTGATGGGACTCTTGTCCCGTCACCGTACCAGAGCGATGGGACCATTGTCCCGTCACCTATGATGTGACCATGGCTCGATGGGAACCCGGCGCACGCGAACGACTCGTCCTGGCCGCCGTCGACCTGTTCACCGAGCAGGGCTACGACGCGACCACCGTGGCGCAGATCGCCGAGCGGGCCGGGGTCACCAAGAGCACGTTCTTCCGCCACTTCCCGGACAAGCGGGAGCTGCTGGTCGCCGGGCAGGAAACGCTGAGCGGCCTGCTGGCCGAGGGGATCGCCGAGGCGCCGGCCGACGCCGGTCCGCTGGAGGCGGTCGCGGCCGGCCTCGAACGGGCGTCGAGCGCGTTCGGCCCGATGAACCGCGATCTCGGCCCGCGCCTGAAGGCCGCCGTGGCCACCAGCACCGAGCTGCAGGAGCGCGACGCGCTCAAGAGTGTCAGCCTGGCCGCGGCCATGACCGCGGCACTGACCGCCCGTGGCGTCGCCGACTCGGTGGCGGCGCTGGCCGGGGAGCTGGGGGTGCTCGCGTTCAAGCGCGGCTACGCCGCCTGGTCCGAAAGTGATCGGGACGAGTTCGCTCCCTTCGCGCTGGCCGCACTGGCCGAGCTGCGAGCCGCGAGCGCATCGCTGGGATGAAATATTGACGACGATCGTCACTGACGGGTGTGGTGGCGACTCCATTGGGTTATCTTTTGGTCACCGGCGGCGCGGGCTGAGCTTGGCGGCCAGATGCCGTAGCCGCCGGTCCTAATTTTTTTCGCCTACTTGTTCTACTTCAACTAGAACAAGTAGAGTCGAAGCATGCTCTGGAGGATCGATCCGGCCGGCGACGAGCCGCTCTACGCGCAACTCGCCGCGCAGGTGCACCTGGCCGCCGCCCGCCACGAACTCGCCCCCGGCGACCGGCTGCCGGCCGCCCGCGAGCTGGCCGACTCGCTCGACCTCAACGTCCACACCGTCCTCAAGGCCTACCAGCAGCTGCGCGACGAAGGCCTGATCGAGCTGCGCCGCGGCCGGGGCGCCGTGGTCACCGGGCGCGCGGCCACCGACCTGTCCCCGGTCGAGCAGGCGCTGACCACCCTGGTCGGCGCCGCCCGCGCGGCCAACCTGTCCGTCGAGACCGTGACCGTGCTTCTCAAGGAGGCGATGAGCCGATGACCAACCACACCTGGCGACCGAAGGCCCGCACGGCGGCGCTGTGGTCCACCCTGGCCGCGCTCGCCCTGACCGCGGGGGCCTCCGCCGTCGTGCTGAGCTGGCGCGACGACCTGCCGGATCCACTCGCGACGCACTGGGGCGGGGCTTCCTCCGTACCCAATGAATTCATGTCCTTGACCTCGCTGTTGATCGTCGCCGCGCTGATGGTGATCGTCTGCTGCGGACTGTTCGGCGCGATCGCCTGGTTCTGGGGCGGCTCCGCGATGACACGGCGCCTGGTCGTTGCGTCGAACCTCTGGATCGGCAGCCTCGGCGCGGGCCTGCTGCTGCTCACGGCCGGCGCTCAGCGAGGCCTGTCCGATGCCACCCAGGCGACGGTACGGGGATGGGCCGTCGCCGCCGTGATCGTCGTCCCGCTGCTGCCCGCACTGCTGGCCGCCGTGCTCGTGCCCGCCGACCGGCCCGAACCGGTCACGACGCCGATCGCGGCGGACGCCCCACGCATCGGCCTGACCGACAATGAGCGCGCCGTGTGGATCCGCCACGCCGACGGCGGCCCCGGCCTGATCATCGGCGCCGTCGTCACCGTCGCGGTCGCGCTGCTCGCCGTCGGACTACGACAGTGGTGGCTGCTCGTCGTGCCGGTGCTGCTGGCCGCGCTGTTCGTGATGATGTTCGGCTTCTCGGTGCGGGTCGACGCGACCGGCCTGACCGTGCGCTCCCTGGTCGGCTGGCCCGGCACGCACGTGCCCGCCGACGAGGTCGAACGCGCCTCGGTCACCGAGGTCCACCCGGTCCGCCAGTTCGGCGGCTGGGGCTGGCGCGTCGGCCGCGGCGGCCGGATCGGCGTGGTCCTGCGCTCCGGCGCCGGCCTGCTCGTCGAACGCAGCGGCGGCCGCTCCTTCGTCGTCACCGTCGACGACGCCGCCACCGGCGCCGCCCTGCTCAACACCCTGGCCGACCGCGCCCGCCACTGATCACCAGCGCATGTCCTGAATCGGTGACGAGCGCTGGACTCGCCCGGGCGCTCGTCACCGCCCACTTATCGGGCGGGCCGGCTGCTCTCGCCCGAGTTGTTCACCGGGCGGCCGTAGCCTGCGCGCCATGGCCTTTTTGTCGACGCCGACTCGTTTCTGCGGTGATTCGCCGGGCTGGACGGTGTGTTCGAGATCATGACCAGTGCTGGCGCTATATTTCATACATGCCGGGCGGCAAAGTGACAGGCCCGGCGCCCGGCACTGCAGCCAGTACCGGGCTGCCATGGATGACGGCGTCATGAGGATGCTTCCATCCGACGTCGACGCTGACCGCGGCGGCAACATCGTTGGCCTCGTAGAAGTTCCACATTGCATCCGCGAACTCGTCGTCGTACGCGAGGACCCCGTGGTCGTTGTACCTGCAGTGTTCTTCCGGGCGGCCCGGAACCCCATGTGCAGCCATCCAGTCCCGTTCGATCGGCAGCGGGTCACCGGTCGTGTCCTGGGGATCGAATGTACTGTAGCGACGTACCGTGACGCCGTTCCTTGCGACCAGCCACGCGGTCCCGTTGTTGTACGCGCTGAAGGAGAACGCGTGCACCTCGCCGCAATCCGCGCTCAGCCGCTCGATGGTCGTTCGGGCTTCATCAGCACGATCGCCGAACGCGTCGCACCAGGGACCGACGACGGGTGTCCATCCGTTGATCTTCGGACCGACGTAGACAAGACCAGACTCGTCGTCCGAATCGATGATCTCCATGACGCTGTTGGCCATCTTGTAGGTCACAGGCCTTGGTGAGGTCAGCCCGAGCGAAGCCATAACCGCTGCCTGGTCGAAATCGCGAACGCACCACCAAGTCGTTTCGATCGACATGACAGGTGTGAGGAGATCGGTGTGCTGGCGAATCCGGATGAGGCGCTCGATCGTAGCCAGGTCCGTCGGATCCAGGCCCGATTCCCCTTCGAGATGCATGAGAGCATCAAGGGCGGCGGCCCGTAACCGGCCGGGGCCGTGTCGACGTATGTCCCGCAGCACCGTCGCAGCATTTGGCGCTTTCTCAATATTGCAGCGGATCTCCCAACGCCGGTGGAAATCATGTTCCATCGACAATAGGGCTAGCAACTCGTCCACTTCCGATGCCATCCGCGCACCTTACGGCACGAGAGAGCGCGCCCCGTTCGATCGTCCTCGTCTGCCGCACTGTGGGCGCCGCCGGACGGCGCTTTGCCGCGCACGGTGATCGGCCGCCTGTACGGTTCAGGCTTCCTGAACTGCAAAAGCTATTCGCGGCGCCGGCGGTACCGCGACGGTCAGCCCGCCTGAGACGACGCCAAGATCAACCGAACAGTGGAGCAGGAAGGGGCGATCGTCGTTCTAGGCTTCGAGCTTGTCTGCTTGCACGGCTGTGCTGTGGGTGCGGCAAGTTGATGAGGATCGCGACACCTGATCCGTCCAGGATTCGGCCTTGGGGGTCAGACATGTCGGAAGCGGGGTCGTCGCCCGATGAGCGTCGACATGCGTGACGTCCGGCGAACGGCGCTGGTGGCGGCCATGATCGCATCGGCAATCTTTGCTCTATCCGGGTCTGCGGAGTCAGCCTCGGTCGCGCCGTCGCCTTCCCTTTCTGGTCCGTTGGACCCGATCGCCTTGGTCGGCATGTGGACGCCAGTCGGTATTGGTGCAGAGCCCGCCTCGGTAGTGGATCTGACGTCGGAAGAACTCACGGTCTACCAAACCTGCGGCGAGTTGCAGGCTGCTTGGAAAGCCGATTCTCAGGGCCTGTTCATCGCCGATGTCATGAGCAGCACCGACGGATGCGACCTGGATACCCGCGTCGCCTGGCTGGACAGAGCCGCCGGCTACCGGGTCGACGGCCGTACCGTGGTGCTGGTCGACGTTGACGGTGCGACCGTCGCCTACCTGGTTGCCAGCGGAAAGCCGCCGCGACCCGACCGGGAATCCTTCGAGGTGACCGACGAGTTCCGCCGATCTTTCGCTCCACCTGCCGTGCTCCCCGCCGGTCTGACGCCGGTCGTCCGGCAGGATCTGCCGGGCCGATGGGTACCGGTCAGTGATGGACCGAGGCAGCCTGAGCAGCCACACCTGGAATTCGGCGGCGATGGCCGCTGGGCGGGCTCGGACGGGTGCAACGGATTCGGGGGTGGCTGGGTTTCGGGACCGGCGGGCACGCTGCTGGCCACGACCGGGTTTACGACCCTTGTGGGCTGTGACAACGTACCGGTTGACAGCTGGTTGTCGTCGACGCGGCGGGCCGGATTCGACGGCACGACCCTCGTACTACTCGATCAGAACGCCACGGAACTGGGGCGACTCCGTCGTGACGACAGCGGCCCGGACATCACCACCTCACCATCCGGTGACTGACCTGTCCACCCCACGCGGGCAAGGGCCAAGACGTAAACATATTCCGCCGCTGGCCCTGGCCGGTCAGATCCATGAGGCAGATTCACTCTCATGCCGATGAGAGTGCATCCCTTTTGCCGGTATGACCATTTTCTTAATGGGTACCGGTGTGCCGCAACCCATTGCTCGGCGGCCCGCCCGCTCCCGCCTAAGCGCGTAAAAATGGCGCGCCCTGCAATGGACTCGAAAAGCGCTCCTTCTTCACGACAAGCCATGCAGAGGAAGGCTTCTTAGCCGCCTGGATGATCGGACAACCACGCACTCCTTTCAGTCGATGGACATCCGCGCCATCGATCTTCATGATGACATTATGGGCAAGCGCCAGATTTTGATCCTGGCCGCGCTAGCTTCGGTTCTTCTGCTCGTGAGCTGCAACGATGAGGAGGTTCCGGGGGTAGGGGGCGCGCCGACGCCGAGAGCGGCCAGCGCCGGTGCGACCGAGATCCCAGGTGTGGTGGCGACTGCTACCCGCCCGCCCGACGAGATTCCTGGCGTCGAGGCGGCGCCAACCCAAGTGGGCACGACGTCCTCAAGCGCGTGCACGACACAGGCGAGATGCCTACTCAATAAGGCCATCGACACGGAGGCAGACGCCCTCGAAGCCGAAGGTGACATCAAGACAGAGGTCGAACTGCGGGAAGCCGCCAGGCAAGACATAGCCTCGGCCTTGGCTTTGCTGCGGAGCTATGAGTGGCGATCGTCGCGCGCCAGTGATCTTTACGCCCGTGCCCGAGAGGTGGAGGGCCTCGACTGACTACACCCGCGCCCGCACTAGCCAAGACCCTCGAGACAGTGGGTCTGGTCATCGCGCCGTTTGCGACGCTGACCGGGCTCTTATTCTACTTCGGCTGGGTACGCACGAATGCGATCTTCGGCTATTTCGGAATCGACTCAAACCTCCTTGCGTTCACGCCGCAGGACTACCTTCTGCGCAGCGTCGGTGTAGCCTTCCGGCCCTGCGCTGCGTTGCTGGGCCTGATCGCCGCAGGCTTGGTCGCCTTTGTCCTACTCCGCCGCATTGCGTCCCAACAGGCTGCTCTCATTGAGGTCGCGCTTGCTGGCGCGGTTTTCACGACGACTGGTGCCGCAGTGCTGTTCGGCTGGACCCAGGTTTCACAGCCAATCGCAGCAGCTATCTCTCTCATCGCCGGAGCCGTTCTTATTGAGTCCGCCGCCACCGTTTGGTCGGCCAAGACTTTCGCGGCGCTGCGTCGCGGGGCGGTCGCTGGCACCGTCACGATCAGCCTGTTCTGGTCCTTCGCTATCTATGCTCAGCAGACCGGCGAACGTGTGGCGCAATCCATCGCGAACACTCCGTCGAGCAGATCAACAGCCGTAGTCTTTAGTAAAGTAGACCTCGGACTAGCCGGCCCCGGTGTGACTATGACGAAAGCGGCGACGACGGCTGCATTTCCCTACCGGTATGACGGACTCCGGCTCTACATATATCGGGACAAGCGCTGGTTCTTGCTCCCCGTTGGATGGCGGCGAGACAATAGCGCTACCGCAATCATCCTCCCGGATAGTGGTGATATCCGGGTCGAACTGCGTCCTTGATAGAGCGCTGCCACAAAGCAACAAGGCGCGTGCGCTCTGTCACGGACTCTTGCGCCGAAGCCTAGTTCGGGCGAACATCCAGAATCCGATGACGTCCTCTTCTAGCCGCGAGTTATGTTAACCCGGCTGGGCGGGTTGTACGAGTGGTCTGGGCCTGCGGGTCGGGCGAGATGCGATCCATGAAGGGCTGCTCCGGCGCCAAAGTCAAGTAACGAACCAGTTAACTGTGTCGTCATGGCGTTATGTGTCGAGATCCACGTTCCGTATTCACCTGGCTGGCCGCGATTAATAGGTCCGCTCCGGGACTCCAGCTCCGGCGGGCGGAAACTACCTCATCTACCGCGATCCGGTCGTGTACTCCGCGTGACGGCGGGTCGAGTCAGCATGCCAACGGCTCTTCAGGTTCCACCTTCACGCCCCTGATGTACGGCCATCTGATGGATCGCAGTGCGTATCGCTACGCTGCGTGCTATGTCGGCACGAGATAACCAGGTGTTCGATGCGGTGGTTCGACGAATCGCTGCTGGCGACTATATCGACGAGGTGCCGAGCAATCGGCTAGCGCCGCTCCGGCCCGCACTGCCTGCTGCAGTCGCGGAGGCTGAGAAAATGGCTGGCCGGTCACTGCCATCGCTGCTGCGCCGGCTGTACTTAGAGGTCGGCAACGGCGGCTTTGGCCCCGGCTACGGGCTTCTCGGCCTCCGAGACGGGCACCGAATCGGCGGAATAAATGCGCTGACCGGGCTCAAGAGTGGCGTCCTCACGCTATGCGACTGGGGTTGTGGCATCAGCAGTGAGCTCGACCTTGCCGACGGCCAGATCTGGGGCTGCGATCCCAACCCGGCCCCGCACGGGGTCTCATCCGCTTTTCCCCAACACATGACGATCGTCGACTGGTTCGCTAAGTGGGTCGAGGGCACGCTCTACCAGCCGTGGCTCGTGCAGGATCTGACGACCGGCGAGTGGCGCGGTGCCACCGATACCGAGTACACAGAAATGGTGGAAGAGGCGTCCGGCCCCGGCTGACCGGATGACTGACGGTCAAACAGCGGACACGGCTCGACCACCCGACCGCACGCTCTCATGCCGCTGTCCGAGGCGTACGAGATATCCAGACCGCAAGATGGATCATGCCGTTTGTTCTAGCCGGTGCCGGCGAGGCGCTTGCTGCTGGCGTGCGCAGCGGCCAGGGTTGGTTCGGTTTGTAGTTGATCCAGTAGTACCCAGAGGCGTGAGGCGCGGTAGGGCGCCCCGTTGGGAACGGGGTCGGTGGGTGGGAGTTGCGGGCCGAGGTCGTAGACCGCGTGCGGGCGTGTTGTTTCCTGGGTGGCGAGTATGTCCGGCCAGCGGTTGAGCAGGCTCGGCAGAACTTCGGCCTTGATGACGCGATGGACTCGGCGTACTGCTCCTTGCCACCGGAACGCCATGAAGTTGGGCGGTTCTGTGGGCCAGCCGCCTGATCCGTAGGGGTGGAAGTACGCGTGGTCGTTGGTGACGAACTCGCGAAAAGTACGTTCGCCGCCGTCCCCGGGACGGTCGTCGCTGAGTACTACGCAGTATGTCCAGCTGTCAGCGATAGACCTCAACTGCATCACCTTCTGCAGGTAGGTAGTCAGTTCGTCGAGCCATGTCCGCTCCTGGCCGCGGCTGACAGGGCGGATGTCGCCTAGATCGGACAGCACATCACGCCAGCTCAGATGGGTCACGGGCACCCCATCCACCGTTGAGGGGGCCAGCACCTGGGCAAGCTCGATACTTGCTTGGGAGAGCGTGACGAGTGCGCCGGCGCCATGCGCGAGCACACGCGGCGCGTAGGTACGCAGTTGGCTTTCGGTAGGTAGGAGCCAGTCACGCTTCGCCTCGACGATCAGTAACGCTCGGGGCAGGGTGATCTCCAAGTCGGTGCGCCCGATCTCGCCACGCACTTCTAACGCGAGCGACGCCGCGCCAAGGTCTGCATCCGTAGCGGCAGGCCATACCCGGCGCACCACCGCCCCGAGCAGGGTCGGTGTTCTGGCGAGCGCGAAGCCGAGGGCTGCGGTCACGTCGTTCTCGTCAATGCCGAGAAGATCGAACACCGAGGAAACCGGTGTCCCGTGGCGTGTGAGGGCTGCCATCGGGTGAGCCTACGTGGAAATTGCCAAGTGAAGTCACCGCCGACGTCGTACGAAGGTAAGCGAGTCCTGCCCCCGGCCGGAGGCCGCCGCGATCGCCCTGCGCCGCGCCGGCGAGGCGGCCAAAGAGGTCGGCCGCGAGGCGTGGGCCCCGCGGGTGCGCGCCTACGTGAGCGCGCGGTAGGCCGGGGCCAGCTCCTGCCACCGCTCGCGCCACGGCGCGGGTGGCCGGCCGGCGACGTGGGCGGCGAGGTCCTCGACGTGCGCCTGCCACCCGGCGCCGTGGTGGAAGTAGGAGTCGGCGGGCAGCCCGCGCTCCTCCACGACCAGGCGCGTCTTGTCGCCCGCGGCGGTCAGCACCGCCTCGATGACGGTCTCGTCGGGGGTGCCGGGCTCCATCGTGGCCAGCAGCCGGTGCGGCGGCTCGCACACGTCGATGCGCCCCGGCCCGTCCCAGCCGCTGGTGAACCGGGCGTGGACGGTCCCGCCGAGGGTCAGGTCGCCGGTGACCTCGGCGAGCCAGCGGGCCAGCCGCACCGGGTCGGTGATGGCCGACCAGAGGTCGTCGATGCCGGTGTCGTAGAGATCTTCCATCCGGACGGCGCCGCGCCCGTCCGGCATCAGGTACAGGCTGCCGAGCAGATGAATCCCGGTCATCGGTCACCTTCGGGTTCGCTGGGGCGGGGGCGCGCGATCTCGGCGTGCAGGTCGATGAGCCGGCGCTGCCACAGTGTCCGGTAGCGGCCCAGCCACGCGTCGAGGTCGACGAGCGCTTCGGGCCGCAACGAGTACACCCGCCGCTGCGCCTCCTGCCGGACCTCGACCAGCCCGGCCTCGCGCAGCACCCGCAGGTGCCGCGAGACGCCCGGCCGGGCGATCGGCAGCAGGTCGGCCAGCTCGTTCACCGTCGCCGGCCGGTCGGCCAGCGCGTCGAGCACGACGCGCCGGCTCCGGTCGGTCAACGCATGCAACACCGCATCCACGACGCCAACGTACCCGATCGGTTACGTACCCGACAAGGTACCTAGGCCGGGCAGCCGTCCGGCAGCAGGAACCACCGCAGCTTCTCGAAACCCAGAGGCAGATTCAGGCGTACGCCGTCCTCCGGTTCCGTCCGCGCGGTCAGCAGCGCGCGGGCGTCCTCGAGGTAGCCGGCCAGCACGTCCTCACCCACGGTGGCCGTCGGCGCGGCCGGCATCGTGACCGTGCCGTCCGCGCCCAGCCGCAGATCGGCCAGCCGCACCGGCGGGGGAGTGTGCCGCACGTGCGTCCACCGGGCCGTACGCGGATCGAATCGGTAGTCCGGGAGCAGCCGCGCACCGTATCGCGCGACCAGCAGCACCGCCTCGATCAGGTAGTCGGCGACCGTGTCGGAGATGAAGTAGTTGAAGTTGAGCCGCGACCAGCCCGGCTTGATGCCCTCCCAGCCGTCCAGGATCTCGTCGCGGAACTCGCGGGAGTGCGCCTCGTCGATGCCGAGCAGCCGGTGCCCGTACGGCCCGGCGCACGAACAGCCGCTACGGGCCTGGATGCCGAACAGGTCGTTGAGCAGCGCGGCCACGTAGTTGTGGTGCAGGTACTTCTCGCCCGCCCGGACCTGGAAGGACACGATCGACAGACGGTCGGCCTCGACGTCACCGAGGATCTCGATGTGCTCCTCGGCCGTCCAGCGCTGCTTGGCCCGCTGCCACAGGGCGTGCTCGCGGGCGGTGATCACCTCGGTGCCGACGGCGTCCTTGACCGCGAAGACCAGCCCGGCCCGGATCGACTCGACGATGGCCGGGGTGCCGCCCTCCTCCCGCACCACCGGGTCCTCCAGGTAGCGGTGGCCGGTCGGGTCGACGTAGGCCACCGTCCCGCCGCCCGGGGTGACCGGCACCCGGTTGGTCATCAGCCGGCGGTCGACGACCAGCACGCCCGGGGTCTGCGGACCACCGGCGAACTTGTGCGGGGACAGGAAGACGGCGTCCTTGTCGGCCATCGAGATCGGCACGTACGGCCCGGCCGCCGCGTAGTCCCAGACCGAGAGCGCGCCGTGCTCGCGCAGCACGGCCGAGACCGCCGCCGTGTCGGTCAGGATGCCGGTCACGTTGGAGGCTGCCGAGAAGCTGCCGATCCGGACGGGCCGGTCCGCGTACGCGATGAGAGCCCCGCGCAGCGCGTCGAGGTCCACGTGCCCGGTGTGATCGGACTCGATCTCGACGACGTCGGCGATCGATTCCCGCCAGGGCAGCTCGTTGGAGTGGTGCTCGTACGGACCGACGAAGACCACCGGCCGCTGATCGCGCGGGATGTGCGTGCTCAGCCCGTACCGATCGTCGAGGTTTTCCGGAATGCGCAGTCCGAGCAGCCCGGCGAGCTTGGCCACGGCCGCCGTCGCCCCGGAACCGCAGAAGATCACCACGTGCTCCGGGCCGGCGCCGACCCCGCGGTGAATGATCTCGCGGGCCTCCTCGCGCAACGCCCCGGTCTGCGCCCCGGTCGCCGACGCCTCGGTGTGCGTGTTGGCGTACCGGTTGAGCACCTGTTCGCGGAGGAAGTCCTCGACGAAGTCGAGCGCCTGCCCGGAGGCCGTGTAGTCGGCGTACGTGATCCGCCGCGGACCGAACGGTCCGTCGAGCAGTTGTCCCGCCCCGACCAGTCCGTCGCGGATCCGCGCCAGCATGCCATCACCCGTGTCGCTCATGTCACCCATCCAACGCGCTCTGTTCCACGCAGTTCAATCGACCGAACCTGCCGTGGTTCAACTCATCCGGCCCACTGCGTCGCGCAATCTCAGCAGATCGCGGCGGCGCTGTTCGAGGGTGGTGGCGATCGCGACCAGCAGCAGGCCGCCGAGCGCCAGCGGAACCCAGCGCGGCACCAGGTCCCAGACCTGCGCCAATTCGTGCAGCGCGGTCAGCACCACCACGATGCCGCCGCAGATCACCGGGGCCTGCAGCCGCGCGAGCGCGCCGGCCACCAGCACCGCCAGCCCGGCCAGCCCGAGCAGCAGCCGGCGCGCGTACTGCGGGTCGCCGGCGCCGCTGTTCGCGATCACCGCCAGGGTCGGCAGGAAACCGGCGGCCAGCGCCGGACCGTACGCGGTCCACGACGGCAGCTCGGGCCGGCTGCGACGGGCCAGCCAACCGGCCGGCAGGGCGAGCGCGGCAGCCGGCGCGGTGTAGAGCTCGGCCGTGCCGACCTCGCGCGCGATCAGGAACAACCACCAGCCGAGCAGCGCCCCCGCGGCCGCGCCGAGGGCGTACCGGAAGCGGATCTTCGATGATTCGCCGGGGCGCACCGCGCGGACGGCCAGGACGACCGCCCACAGGGTGGCGATCAGCGCCGCCCGGCCCAGGCTGCCGGCCAGCAGCAGCGCGATGACCGCGGCGGTCTGCGCGACCGCGGTCACGGCGGGCGCCTCGCCGGGCCGGCGGCCGGCCAGGAACCATTCGAGCATCATGGCCAGGGCGGCGGTGGCGAGCACGGTGAGCGCTACGCCACCGGCTTCGAGATGAATCAGGTCGCTTGCCCCGAGGTACGCGACGACGACCAGTGACGCACAACCGCCGACCCAACCCGCGATGCGGCTCGGCACGTCCCGCGCGGCTGTGCCGATGACCGCCCCGGCGACTGCGACCAGCGCGAACGCGGCCAGCAAGGTGCCCGGCCGGGCCGTCGACGCGCCGACCCCGATCGCGGCGAGCAGCCCGAAAGCGGCCGCGAGCAGCGGATGGCGCCGGGTGAGGACGACCGCGACCAGGCCGGCGAGCCCGGCGGCGACCTGGGCCATCGGCACCGTCGGCCAGGGCGCGTGAGCCGCGGCCAGCGCGAGGGGGAGGGCCAGGGCCACCAGCGGGGCGGCCGTCCAGGCCGAGGTGAACAGCCGGGCGGCGACCGCGGCCATGAGCACCGCGGCCACGGTCGCCCAGGCCACCGGTGGCGTGCTCGACTCGTCGAAGGCGACCAGGGCCGCGAGGTCGGTGGCGGTCCAGGCGAGCAGGCCGGCCGTCAGCACGGCCGCGACGACCGGGGCGAGCAGATTCCTGCGCAGGACGGCGACCAGGATCAGGGAACCGCCCACGTACAGCTGGGCCGGATCGCCACCGGAATAGCTCCACAGGGGAGTGGCGGCGGCGAACAGCAGCGCGACCCCGGCGACCTGGGGTTCGTAGGCGCGGACCCGCCGGGCGGCCAGGCCCAGCAGGGCGGTCAGCCCGAACAGGGCCCGGACCTGCACGGCGACGGAGACATCCAGCGCGAACAGGCCGAGCCACACCGCGGGCGCGCACGCCAGCAGGCCGACGACCTGGGTCACTTCGCCGAGCGGGCCGGTACCGACGAGCAGGGCGGTGCCGACGCCGAGCACCGCGATCGCCGCGAACACACCGGCCGCGACCCCCGGATCGCCCAGCCCGGTGGCCGACGCGTGCACGGCGGCGGCCGCGGCGATCACGAGCGGGACCGCGCGAGGGATCCGTGAGCTGTGGAAGACGGCCACGACCAGGGCGAGCGCGGTGACGATCAGGCCGAGAACCGCCGCCGTCCACCAGCGCAGGCCGAAAACGGCCGGCATCAGGACGGCCACCGCGGCCAGGGCGGTCAACGCCAGCTCGACGCGGGTCCAGGCGGGCAGCAGGATCACGTAGGCCAGGAACACGGCGATCGTCGCCGGCAGCAGCGACTCGCCGGGCCCGGCGACGGTCGCCGCCAGTGGCGCTTCGAACAGCGGCTGAGCGGCCGTCATGCTGTTCAGCGCGGCGATCAGGGCGTTGGCCGCCACCCCGAGTGCGGGCACCGCCGCGACGCCGAGCGCCGCGATCCACGGCCCCTGCCCGACCGGCTCCGGAAGGCGTGCGGCCCGGAGGGCTTGAGCCGCCACGGCGACGACGAGGGCGACCGCGGACAGGCGCAACAGGGGCGCACCGGCGCCCCACTGCAGCAGCCAGCCGGCGGCGGCGACCGCGATCGCGACCGTGAGCAGGCCGGCGGTCCAGGTCTGGGCGATGCGGTGACCGGCCAGCACCGCACCGGCCGTCAGCACGGCGGCGAGCAGGACCAGGGCGCCACCGGCAGCGGCGGCGGAACTCGCCGTGCCGGCCACGGCCAGGGCGTTGACCGCCAGGAGCGCGGCCGCCAGGGCGGCGACGAAACCGCAGACGTACGCGACCAGCCCGGCCCCGGAGGTCCGGAACCGCAGCCGATGCAGGGCGGCGATGTTCACCGCGACCGTGCCGGTCAACGCCAGTGACGTGCCCGTCGCGTCGGCGTGCACGGCCAGGGGGATCACCGGCTGGACGATCAGCAGGGCGGCGATCTTCGGGCCGGGCAGCCCGACGAGCCGCCCGTATCCGAAGGCGATCGCCGAGGTCAGGGCGCCGACGATCGCGGCGTAGGTGGCCGGGCGCAGGGTGCTCACCCCGAGCAGGTCGACCGACCAGGCCGCATACCCGTCGAGCAGGATCATCAGCAGGCCGACGGCGGCCAGGGTTTCCGCGGCGCCGGTCAGGCTACGACGTACGGCAAAAGGTGGAACCGCAAGCACAGCCGCGGTCGCCGCGGCAAGAATCGTCGCCCGCCCGGCCACGCCCACTTGCGCCCAGGCGACGGCGGTGAAGACGGCCGCCGCGACGACGAGCAGCAGCCCACCCAGGGCAAAAAGAACATTTTGGGCAGTGAGCGTGGTCAGTCGCCGCTCGGGAGCCGCCGGGATCGAAGAAAACGCTGTGAACGGCTGAGCCGGCCCGAACGGCTGCGGCCCGAACGGCAATGGCGCGGCCGGCGGTGGCGCAACGGGCCGGGTGGCCGCGACCGCCGCCCGCACCCGCGCCGCCACCGCGTCCCGCCGCCCCCGCACCTCCCACACCGCGGCCTCAACTGTCGCCACCTCAGCCCGGGCGGCCCGCAACCGGCCGTCCAGCCCGGCCAGTTCCGCGTTCAGCCGGATCACCTCGACCGCGTCCGCCGAAGGCCCCCGGCCGCACCCCGGACACCCGTTGTCCGCCGATGCGAGCACCCCGCAGAACGGGCACGGATACGACACGGAAGGGCTGCTCATCGCGTCATCCTCGCCCACCCCCGCAAGAGTCATCCCGGCTGGATGAGGCGCCGGATCGCGGCGGCGGCGATTCTCGGCCCGGCACCTCACGTGAGCGAGGAGAAACCATGACCGCCGAATCCGTGAAACCGACAGTCAACGCCGGGAAACTCTGGGCCGGGGGTGGCGCCACCGCGGCCGTGGCGGCCCTCATCGCCGTCGCCGGGATCCTGCTCGGCCGCGGCATCTTCGACATCGACGTCCTCGCCCCGAAGGGCCAGGGCACCTGGGGCGACGCGAGCACCGGCTGGTACGCCCTGGGTGCCGCCCTGGCCGCGCTGACCGCCACCGGCCTGGTGCACGTGCTGATCCTGACCACGCCGCGCCCGATGCGGTTCTTCGGCTGGGTGGTCGCTCTGGCGACCGTGTCGGCGATGCTGGCGCCGTTCGTCACCGACGCCGGTCGCGGCTCGCAGTTCTACACGTCGGGGCTGAACATGATCCTGGGCATCGCGATCGGTTCGCTGCTGGCCGGTGTCGCCCGGTCGGCGACCCGCCTGGTGCGCACCGGCACCGGCCCGGCGTCGCCGCGCCCCTACCCGCAGCAGTACCGGTAGGCGCCCCGATGACGACGATCTTCCACACCCTCTCCGTACCGGAAGCCCTGAATGTCGAAAATGTCGATCGGCAACATGGCCTGAGCAGCGAGGAGGCCGAGAGCCGCCGCCAGAAGTACGGGCCCAACCGCTTCGCCCAGGCCACCAAGGAGCCGTGGTGGCGGGCGTTCGCCCGGCAGTACGCCGACCCGATGCAGATCGTGCTGCTCATCGCCGGCCTGGGCAGCCTCTACCCGCTGAAACAGTGGGGCACCGGGGTCATGCTGATCGCGCTGACCCTGCTCAACGCCGCACTCGGCCTGCACCAGGAAGGCAAGGCGGCCGCCGCGATCGACGCCCTGCAGAAGATGATGATCGTCAAGGCCAAGGTGCGCCGCGACGGCACGCTCACCGAACTGCCGGCCGAACAACTCGTGCCCGGCGACGTGGTGCAGATCGAGGCCGGCGACGTGGTCCCGGCCGACGGGCGGCTGCTGCGCGCGGCCACCCTGGAGATCGGCGAGTCGGCGCTGACCGGGGAGAGCCTGCCGGTCTCCAAGAGCGTCGAGCCGCTGGCCGAGGCCGACACCGATCTGGGCGACCGGTCGGACATGGCCTACATGAACACCAACGTCACCCGCGGCGCCGGGGAGCTGCTGGTCACCGCGACCGGGATGGCCACCGAGGTCGGCCGGATCTCCGGCCTGCTGCAGACCGAGAAGGACGCCGACACGCCGCTGACGCGGCAACTGGCCCGACTGACCAACCAGATTCTGTACGTCGCGGGCTTCGCGCTGCTGGCCTCGGTGCTGATCAACCTGGCCCGGGGCAACGAGTTCACCGTGGTCTTCACCGCCGCGGTCGCGTTCGCGGTCTCGGCCATCCCGACCGGGCTCCCGGCCGTGGTCACCACCATCCTGTCGCTCGGCACCCAGCTGCTGGCCAGGTCGAACGCCATTGTCAAGCGGCTGCGCTCGACCGAGACGCTCGGGTCCACGTCGGCCATCAACTCGGACAAGACCGGGACGCTGACGCTGAACCAGATGACCGCGACCGAGATGGCGATCCCCGGGCGACGGTACGTGATCTCGGGCGGCGGCTACGCGACCGAGGGCACGATCAAGCGGGTCGCGGGGGAGCCCGACGTGCCCCTGGAGGAGTACCTGCTGCCGATGATCCTGGCGTCGGACGCCGTGGTCAGCGACGGCACGCTGATCGGGGATCCGACCGAGGGCGCGCTGGTCGTGCTGGCCGAGAAGGGTGGGCTGGACGCCGCGGCGACGCGCGAGCGATACCCCCGGGTGGCCGAGTTGCCGTTCGACGCCACGTACAAAATGATGGCGTCCTTTCATGAGATGTCGGGCCGGACGCGCTGTTTCGTCAAGGGCGCTCCGGACCAGATCCTCGCCCGGTGCGCGGTGACTCCCGAGCAGCGCGACCGCTACCTGGCCGAAAACGATCGCCTGGCGAGCCAGGGCCTGCGGGTGATGGCCACCGCCCGGCGCGACGTCGACCATGTCGACGGCGACCTGCTCGACCTGCTCCAGGACCTCGAACCGCTCGCACTGGTCGGCATCGTCGACCCGCCGAGACCGCAGGCCAGGGACGCGATCGCGCAGGCCCACGCGGCCGGCATCGAGGTCCGCATGATCACCGGCGACCATGCGATCACCGCCGCCGCCATCGCCGGCAAGCTCGGCATCCGCGGCCGGGCCATCACCGGCGCCGAGTTCGGCGCGATGAGCGACGAACAGGCCGACCGGGAGATCGGCGGCATCGGCGTGATCGCCCGGGTCACCCCGGAACACAAGGTGCGCCTGGTCGAGGTGCTGCGCCGCAAGGGCCACATCGTGGCCATGACCGGCGACGGCGTCAACGACGCGCCCGCACTCAAGAGCGCCGACATCGGCATCGCGATGGGGATCACCGGCACCGAGGTGAGCAAGGAAGCCGCCGCGATGATCCTCACCGACGACGACTTCGCCACCATCGTCAAGGCCGTCGAGCTGGGCCGGGCCCTCTACGCCAACCTGAAGAAGTACATCTTCTTCCAGATGGGCGTGCTCGCCGCCATGATCGTCACGTTCCTGGCCGCGAGCATCGCCAACATCGCGGCCGGCGTGCCGTTCCTGCCGCTGCAGACGCTGTGGCTGAATTTCACCACCCAGGTGTTCCAGTCGGTCGGCCTCGGCTACGGCAACGCCGAACCCGACATCATGCGCCGCCGGCCCCGCCGCTCCGACGAACCGCTGCTCAGCAACCGCCTGCTCGGCTGGCTCGGCCTGCTCGGCGTCTTCATGGGCGCGGTCACGCTGCTGGTGCTCTGGTTCGCCGATCGCGACCATGACGTCGACGTCGCCCGGACCATGGGCCTGACCGCGTTCTCCCTGATGAACCTGGTCTTCTCGTGGACCGTGCGCAGCGACGTCCGCTCGGTGTTCAGCCTGGAGACGTTCAACGACCGGCGGTTCGTGATCACCAGCGGCATGTCGCTGGCCGCGATCGTGCTGGCCACCGAGATGGGCCTGTTCCAGCGCATGCTGGACACGGTCAGCCTCGACCTCGGACAGTGGGCGATCTGCCTGGTCGCCGCCCTCACCGTGGTCATCCCCACGGAGATCCGCAAGGCGGCGCTGCGGCGCCGGGCCGGAGGTTCCTCATGATTGCCCTGATCCAGCTCGGCGACGTCGCGATCGGCGCCGCGGTCCGCGCCGGCGAGAAGAGCGCCGACAAGCTGTCCGCTTTCCGCTCACGCTTCGATCAAGACACTTTGCGTACGGCCGCGGAAGTCTGGGCCCGCTGGACGGTCCTGGCCGAGCGGGGCGCCGCCGAGCGCGAACGCGGCAAACGCGGCGCCCAGCGGGCGGTCGACGCCGCCGTCGACCGGCTGGCCCACTCCGGCCTCGTCGAACGCCTCGTCGACGCCCAGCTCGAACGCGTGCTGTCCCTGCTGGAGAACGAACCCGACCGGGTCCGCGGCCTGATCCGCGGCCAGCGGGAGAGCATCGTCGGCGAGGCCGTCGGCCGGGTCCGCTCCGGCGCCGCGGCCGGGGACAGCGCCGTCGACCGGCTCACCCTGCGGATGTCGAGGCGCGGCGACCCGTCATGACCGGATACGCCGGGCTGGTCAGCCGGACCTTGGCGTACCTGATCGACACCCTCACCGTCGCCGCGCTGGCCGGCGCCGCCGTGACCGCCCTGGGCATGGTCGCCTCGGTCGTCGGCGCCGAGGCCCGCGAGGCGGCCCGCTGGGTCCTCTCGTCCTACCTGGTCCTGCTGCCGGCGGTGCTGGCCGCCTACTGCGCGCTGTTCTGGACCCTGGCCGGGCGCACCCCCGGCATGGCCGTACTCGGCGTCCGCGTGGTCCGCGCCGACGGCCGCCCGGTGCGGTGGGCCGCCGCCGTGGTCCGGGCGCTGCTGCTCGCGTA
Organism: Actinoplanes sp. HUAS TT8; assembly: GCF_051380535.1. Classification (NCBI taxonomy): domain Bacteria; kingdom Bacillati; phylum Actinomycetota; class Actinomycetes; order Micromonosporales; family Micromonosporaceae; genus Actinoplanes; species Actinoplanes sp. HUAS TT8. The sequence goes on from NZ_CP195646.1 coordinate 3,135,119, forward strand.
CTTCCCGATCGGTGCCCTGTGGCTCATCGTCGACCGCCGCCACCAGGGACTGCCCGACAAGATCGCCATGACCGCCGTCATCCGGGAGGGGTGAGGCCGATGCTCACCATCGGTGTCGAAGAGGAATTCCTGCTGCTCGACCCGGACGGCGCGGTCTCGCCCACCGCGGCGTCGGTGGTCCGACACGCGCCGGGCCGGGTCAAACCGGAACTGATGTCCTATCAGGTGGAGACCGCCACCGCGGTCTGCGAGGACCTGCAGGATCTGCGCCGGGACCTCACCCGACTGCGGCTGATCGCCGCCGATGCGGCCGAGCAGACCGGATCCCGCCTGGTCGCGGCCGGGGTCGCGCCGCTGCCCGGCGGCCCGCGCGGCGCGCTCACCGAGGCCGACCGCTACCGGGAGCTGGCCCGGCGCTTCCCGGACGCGACACGCGCCGGCGAATGCGGTTGTCACGTGCACGTCGGCGTACCGGATCGGGAACTGGCCGCAGCCGTGCTGACCCGGCTGCGGCCATGGCTGCCGGCGCTGCTGGCACTCACGGTGAACTCGCCGTTCGCCGGTGGGGTGGACACCGGCTGGGCCAGCGCGCGCTACCCGGCCCAGCTGCGCTGGCCCACGTTCCGGCCGCCCGGGGTGTGGGCCAGCGCAGAACACTACGACCGCGCGGTGCGCGGGCACATCGACTCCGGCGCGGCACTGGACCCGGCCGGCGTCTGCTACCTGGCGCGGCTCTCGCCGCGATACCCGACCATCGAGGTACGGGTCGCCGACACCGGCCTCGACGTGGCCGACACCGTACTGCTCGCCGGCGTGGTCCGGGCCCTGGTGGCGGCCCTGCTGGACGACGTACGCCGAGGCGAGAAGATCGTGCCGGCGCCGGACACGCGGATCAGGGCCGACCTGGAACTGTCGGCGCGCGGGCGGCTGCCGGCGTCGCAGCGCCTGCCGGCCAAGGTGACCCCGTTCCTGCTCGCCGACACCGGCGAGGTCTACGCCGGCTTCGAACGCCTGCGCCGCGAAGGCACCGGCGCCGACCGCCAGCGGCGGTTGTGGGCACGGCACGGGCCGAGCAGCGCTTTCGTCCGGGAGCTGGCGCACGCGACGACCCCGCTGGCCGTGGCCTACTGAGGTCAGCTCTCGGACAGCAGACTCAGCATGGTGTCGATCCTCGCCTCGAGGACCGGGTCGAGCTCACCCTGGACGCGGACACTGACGACGCTGCTGCCGACCCCGCGGGCCAGCAAGACCACGACCGGAGGAGTCCCCTGCAGCGGATAACTGAACCAAAAAGTGGCGGACTCGTCGTCGGTGTCGTCGAGGGCGCCGACCAGAGCATCCTCGTCAGCCGCGTCGTACCGGTAGCCGATGTAACGGCTCAGGTGTTCGAGGAAGCGAACGACATTCCCCTCGAACACCCACCCACCTACCGTCGTCATGACGATCATTATGGATTCGCCCATCGGAATCGATCATCCGGTCTCCATCTATCGGCGCACCTTGAACCTGAGGTGCAGTACCCGCTCGCCCTGGATGACCACGTGGGGATCCTCCAGCAGATGCTGCCGGTCGACGCCGGCGAAGAAGCGCCGGCCCGACCCGAACACCACCGGCACCACATCCATCGCCACCTCGTCGACCAGCCCGGCGGCCAGGAACTGGCTGCCGACCTCGCCGGCGTTCACGGCGACATGCCGCGGCCCGGCCAACTGTTGGGCCTTGTCGGCGGCGGCCGCGATGCTGTCGACGAAATGGTACGAAGCTTCGGGATGCCAGCCCTCCGGCTTGGGCCGGTGGGACACCACGACCACATGGTCGCCCGCCGGCGGATGACCCTCCCAGCCGTTCACCAGATCGAACAGGCGCCGACCCATCACGATCACGCCGAGACCGTCCCAGATCTCACGGACGTAGAGCGCCGACGCACGGGAGACCCTGAAACTGCTGCCGCCGTCGGTGATCGGGTTGTCGCCGCTGAAGTACCACTCGTGCAGCGGCCCCACCTCATCGTTGTCGTCGGCGATGAAACCGTCCACCGACACGACGTCGTGCATGAACACGATGCCCACAGGCCCTCCTCGAATCTCCGCGCCCGGTCGCACCGATGCTGGCGTCCGGGGCCGGCGAAGGCTTGTAAAAAATCAAACAGCGGGCATGGGACCGGCATCCGGCGGGAACCCCGGCGCAGCCGGGAACCGGCGTCGCAGCGCCAGGTACTGCGACGGGGTGTGACCCGTGAAGTCCCTGAACTCCCGGATGAAGTGGGCCTGATCGAAGTAGCCCACCGCCGGGGCGAGCGTCGACCAGTCGACCGGACCGCGGGCGTCCACGGACAGGATCAACCGCGCAAACCGGTAGATCCGAGCCACCCGCTTCGGGGTGACCCCGACATACGACTTGAACTGCGTGGCCAGGTGAGTGCCGCTCACCCCGACGGCGTCGGTCAGCGCACCCACCGGCACCGCGCCGTGCAGACCCGCCAACCGGCTGCCCGCGTACCGGACCAGGTCGAGACCGCGCGACGGAGTCGCGGCCAGGCGCGACCGCAACTCCGTCTCCACGACCCGCAGCGTCTCGTCCGCACGGGCGGTGTCGCCCACCTGGTCGCGGATCCTGTCCCATGAGCGTCGCCAGACGGCGTCGACCGGCACCGCCCGGTCCCGCAGCTCCGCCGCCGGCACGTCCACGAACGGCGACATCCCCCACGGCTTGAAATGCACCCCGACCAGACGCACCCGGTCCGGATACCCGAGGAGGAACCGCCGGGTCCACAGACCCATGAACGACCCGTCGGCGAGCACCACCGGCGGCCCCGAGGCGGCCGAATCCCACAGCCGGACCGGTTCGCCCAGGTTGAGGAACAGATGGGCCGACGGCATCGGCGGGACGTTCATCCGGCGATGGCTCGGCACCCCGCTCAGGTAGTAGATGTCGTCGATGAACCGGTCGAGCGGCGGGGCGGGCACCCGGACTACGTACTCCATGAACCCCAGTCTGATCCGATCCCGTAGTGAATGGTCAGCCGAGCTGGCGGAACAGGGTGGCCATGTCGGAACAGATCCATTCCTCGGCGATGAGTCCGTCGGCGACCCGGTAGAACTCGTAGCTGACGTACTCGATCGCGTGGCCGGTCGGCGGGATGCCCAGGAACTCGCCGCGGTGGGTGCCGCGGAACCGCAGCCGGAGCGCGACCCGGTCGCCGGCGGCCACGATGTCCTCGATGTGCGCCCGCAGGTCCGGAAAGGCGTTCCGCATCATCTCGTAGCCCTCCCGCCACACCTGCTGCCCATGCCGGGGCTCGGGCAGCTCGGCCAGGTTCATGATCAGGTCGTGGGCGGTGAAGGCCATGCACTTGTCCACGTCGCCGGTGTTGAAAGTGGCGAAAGCGGCCCGCAACAGCTCGGTGTTCGTGGCCGGCGAGGTGATCTCGGACGTCATGGTGCGATCTCCTGTTCATTGTCGGAGCCATCGGCCGGGTACGGCCGTTTCAGCAGCTCAAGGGTGCGGCGGATGGCGGCCGCCTGGGCCGGGGCGAAATCCGTGTAGAACGCGGCGGCGAAACCCTCGTCCGCCTCCTCGAACGCGCCGTCCGGTATCCGGATCGCCCGCCGGGCCGACTCCGGGATGGACGCCACGATCTGCTGGGCGGCCACCTCCACCCGTGGATCGTCGACCGCCGCACCGGCCAGCTCGTCGAGAAGCGCGTAGACCGCATGAGCCTGCTCGATCGCCCCCGGATCGTCGGCCATGCCCTCAGCCATCAGATCGAGCCAATCGGCGCCGTGGGCGCCCGACACGGACTCCATCAGCGCCATCACTTCGCGGTCCTTCGCCGCCATCGCCGACTCCGGCCCGGGGGCGGCGTCGGCCATGCTGCTGAAGAGCGCGGCCAGCCCGGGGGAGACCGGGGCCTGCTCGGCCGGCACGCCCTCGTCCGCTTGCCGCAGCAGCTGCGCCAGGCGGACCCGGCGCCGGCGGATGTCGGCCTCCTGGCCGGCCAGATCGGCGTCGAGCTCGCGAAGTATGTCGGCCAGATCCCGGTCGGCATCACCGGCCAGGACGTCGCCGACCTCGGCCAGGCTCAGCCCCAGCTCGACGAGACGGCGCACACGGGCCAGCTCGACGGCGTCCCGCAGTGAGTAGTCCCGGTAGCCGTTCCCCCGGCGAGTGGGCTCGGGCAGCAGGCCGACCCGGTGGTAGTGCCGGATGGCCCGGGTGCTGATCCCGACCAGGTCAGCGAGTTCTCCGATCCGCATGCCTCCAGCAGACACCTTGACGCTACGACAAGGTCAACCCCGGTGGTCACCCGATTTGCTTTGCCGTGAGCTCACCTGTCGAGCCGCAATCCGCGTCGTCAACGCCCGGTGTATGAGGCGCCGGCCAGATTCTCCGCAATGGTGAACGATGTGCCGCATTCGGCGCAGGTGAGCCGACCGAACAGCTGAGCTATGGCTGTAGCTACTCGCTCTCGGCCGGCAGCGATGGCCTCGTCATGCAGACGCTGCGCGAGTTCGGAAGAGTGCGCTGGGGCGATGTCGGGATTCTCTTCCGCTATGTCCAGGAGGGTCTCCTCGTCGCATTCCGGGCATCGGACGTCGGCCTCGCCGTCGTTGAGGCGATCGAGTTCCTTGCCCCAGGTCTCGTCGCCCTCCAAGCCGAGGATCGCCTGGAGCAGGTAGACGAAGGCTCGATCGGTGGAGGCCGCCGGCAGGCGACCTGCTGCGAGAGCACGCAGGGCCGAGATTTCTTCGGCGTAGGTGACGCGGTCCTCGACGGTGGCGTCGGCGGTGATGAAGCCGGCCAGAGCCAATGGCGAGTCCAGCTGGTCACCGGCGAAACCGGCAGCGGTCGTAGCCAGCCAGGGCAGCAGAGCCGCACTGTCGGGATCGCAGGTGCCCTGGTGGCAGGCCTGTCCCCAGATGGTTTCCCAGGCCGGGGAGGCGGGGTCGGTCGCAGCCGCTCGCAGGACCTCTGAAGTGATCTGCACGTGGCGGAGCGTGACACATTTCAAGATCAGGCGCACCGGCTTCGGCCGCAGAGCATGTCGCGGTGGCCGTCGGTGCTGACGTCAGGCGAGCGCGAACGCGGCGACGGTCCGGACGAGCGCTTCGGTGTGGGGTGGGAACGCCGGGTGGGGCGGTTCCGGGCAGCCCGGCAACGCCACTGCCGTCGGCACGAGGCGCAGCAGGGCATCGACCGTACGGCGCTGGTGGAACGGATTCTCGGGGACCGACGGAAGCACGCCCACCGGCACAGCGACGGACGCGAGTTCGTCGTCGGTGACGCCACGCAGGGTCCCGCCGTTCAGCAGAGCGTCGAGGACGTCCGGTTCGGCGCCGAGTTGGGCCAGGCCGAGCCGGGTGCGGGTGTCGACCCGGGGATCGCCGGCCGTTGCGGGCCAGGCCAGGAGGAGCCGTTCGACGCGTTCCGGTGCGGCCAGGGCGAGACGGACGGCGGCCGAGCATCCGTTCGAGCCGGCGACCACCGTGACCGGGTGCTCGGGCAGCAGGGCGGCCAGGTGCTGCGCCTCGGCGGTCCAGCTCCGGGGCCGGCGCAGGCGGTCGGGGGCGAGCACGCCGACGCCGTGGCGTTGCAGGCCGGCGACGATGCCGGGCCGGTGCCAGAAGCGTTCGGCGTCCATCTCTTCCCAGAGTCCGCCGTGAACGAGCAGAACCGTGGTCATCGCAGCTGCAACGACCGGCAGATCGGCCGGATCGCGTCGGCGAGAGCCCGGTGGCCGTCGTCGTTGGGGTGAACACCGTCGTCGCACAGCAGGGCGTCGTTGCTGTCGATCGCCCGCCGGAAGGCGTCCACGTACCGCAGGCCCAGACGATCCGCGGCTTCGGCGATCCATCCGTTGATCAGGGTGCCGCGCTCGCTGAGTTCGATGTGAGCGTAGTAGGTGACGACGAGGACCGGTCGTCCCGGGAGGTCGTCGCGAAGCCGTGTCAGGTCGCGCTCGATGGCGCCGCGGATCTCGTCGGCGTGCTCGGCGAGCATCCTGATGTCGTTGGCCGCGAGGCAGACGATGACCGCGTCGGGTTCGAGGCGGATGGCGGCGTCGAGCAGTGTCGTGTCGGTGGCCGACGGTTCGTACCGGTCGACGGCGGCGCGTGGTCCGCGGCGGCGGAAGAAGCCCATGCCGTCGATCGAAAGGTTCACCTCGCGCCAGCCGAGTTCGTCGCTCAGCAGGCTGGACCATCTCGCTCGGGGGTGGGTCGTGCCCTTCCACCCGGTGACGATCGAGTCGCCGTAGAACACGACGGTGGGATGGTTCAGAGCTTGCGGGGAGCTGGGCACGCCGGATGCTATCAACGTGGCGTGTTGAGCCGATCCGACGTGTCGGGTCGACTCAACACCTGGGCCGTCACGTGTTGAGGATGCGGGATTTCTGGACCTCGAACTCGGCCTCGTTGAGCAGGCCCTGCGCCTTCAGCTCACCGAGTTGGCGCAACTGTTCGAGCTTGGCCGTCATCGGATCGGGCTCGGGCCCGGCGTCCACCTCCTCGACGTCCTGCTCGGCGTAGTACTGCTCGTCGGCGTTCTGCCGTGCCCACCGCCCGGCCTGCCGGCGCGACACCCGGTTCGACACGGCGGTGGCCGTGCCGGCGATCACCGCGGTCCGCGCGATTCCCCGCAGAAGTCCCGGCATCGCCGGTCACCTCCCGCTCGTGACGGTGGCCTCGGACGCGTCCAGTGCCCCGAGCAGCTCCTGCACCGGGATACGGCCCCCGGCCACCAGGTGTGCGCCGGAGCGCCGCAACGCCCGGGACAGCGGCGCCGCCCACAGGTTCTCGTAGACCAGCAGGATCGCCGCCGCGCCCGGCTCCAGGATCGCGCCGGCCTCGCGCAGGTCGTCCCCGCCGAGCATCCCGGACGCGGCGCCGTGGAACGCGCCGAGCCCGCTGAGCTCCAGTTCGCGGCCGTCCAGCGCGACCACCGTGCCGTCCGGGGACTTGCGGACGAACAACAGGTCCAGGACTCGTACGATCCGCCGGTCGACCAGATCCAGCAGCAGCGGCAGGGCGGTGCCGTTGAGGCTGCCGCGCGGGAACTCGATGCACAGGTAGTCGACCGGTCCCATCTCGTCGAGGCCGGTCATCACGCGCTCACCGGTTCGAGGCGGCGTTCCGCGGCGGCGGCCGGCGCGGTCACCGGCCGGCGGTGGCTCACCAGGGTTTCGATGCCCCAGGCGATCAGGGCACCCCCGGCCGCCGCGATCAGCGGCAGCACGACCAGGTAGCCGTAGTCCGGCCGCACCGGGTGACCCCGCAGAACGTCGTACGCGATGGCCGTCTTTCTCCTGCTCATGGATTACCTCTCAGCTCGTGGTGGTCAGCACTCGTCCATGGCCGGGCGCCCCGGGGATGTGGGTCAGGCCCACGATGATCCCGTCGGCGGCGGCGACCCGGCCGGCCAGTTCGTTCACCCAGCGGTGCTCCAGCAGCACCGCGAGGGCGTCGGTGTCCCGGTCGACGAGCCGGGCCACCTCGTCGAGGTCGGTGGCGGTGATCAGCCCGGTGGCGAGCCGGGCCCAGGCCAGATCGCCCGGCAGTCCCGGCAGGTCGCAGAGCTCCACCGTGCATGCCCCGCCGGCGGCATCGGTGCGCACCACCAGGACGTCGACGACGCGCATCTGCCCGGCCCGGGTCAGCCGGTCCAGGGTGGTCAGCACACCGTCGTTCAGCCGATCCGCGGGGAAGGACATGATCATGAGTTCCAGCGGCCCCAATGCCATGGCCACAGCGTGCTGGGCCTGATCGGGACCGACCTCATCCAGGCGGGGTGAAACCGGGGATGCCGGCGGTGTTCATCCGCGTCGGGTGACGCGCGGCCGGGGACCGGTCGGCCACTGTCGGAGGCCATGACCAGTCCCGCCGGCCCGCCGGCCGCCGCGCCCCCCTCGGATACCGACGAGCTGGTCCGGCTGCGGGCGGAGAACGCGGCCCTCCGGACCCGGCTGGCCCGGCGCCGCCCGATCAGTCGCACAGTCCGCGGCACGACCGCCGCCGTGCTCGCCGCCATCGCCGCGTTCGCCCTGGTCACCAGCGTGGTAGGACTGTGGGCGGCCCGCACCACTCTGAACACCGACCGCTGGGTCGCCACCGTCGCCCCACTCCCGCAGGACCCGAAGGTTTCCGCGGCCGTCGCCGACTACGCGACCACCCAGTTCTTCCAGGTCCTCGACGTCGAGCAGCGCCTGCGCACGGTCCTCCCGCAGCAGGCCGCGTTCATTGCCGGCCCGCTGACCGTCCAGATCCGCCAGCAGGTCCGCGCGGTCGTCACGAACGTCCTGCGCAGCGACCGCTTCCAGGGAATTTGGGTCGAGCTGAACCAGCGTCTGCACCAGCGGATCCTGACCGTCCTCGACGGCGACAGCAACCTCCTGCAGGCCCGCGACGACCACGTCGACATCGACCTGCTGCCCCTGATCAACCAGGCGTTGCGCCAGCTGAGCGACCAGCTGCCCACCCTGTTCGGCAAACAGATCAGCCTGCCCGACCTGAGCAGCGGCGCCATCCCGGCCAACCTGCGCGACCGCGTCCAGGAACAGCTCGGCGTCACCCTGCCGGCCAACTTCGCCCAGTTCACCGTCTACGACGCGGGTCGCCTGCGGGCCGCTCAGCGCGCCGTCGTCACCGCCAAGCGCGACCTCGCCCTGTTCATCGGCGCGACCATCGTCCTTTTGATTTCGGCGTACGTCGTATCGCCGTCCCGCCGAAGAACCACCGTCCAACTGGGCATGTGGCTGGTCCTGGCCTCGGTCGCGGTGACCGCGATCCTGCGCGCCGTCCGCCGCGAACTCCTCGCCCAGGTCCCGCCCGGCACCTATCGCGACGGCGTCGACGCGGCCATGACCAGCATCTTCAGCGTCCTGCGCGAGCGGGGCACACAGCTGCTCGTGCTCGGTGCGCTGCTGGCTTTCATCGCGTACCTCATAGGTCCTGGTCGTTTCCCGAAGTTGCTCCGAACCCAGCTGGTCCGGGCCACCCGGGTCGTCGCCACCCACGCCCCCGGCTGGATCGTCACCCATCGCGACCCGCTGCGCATCGCCGGTGCGGTGGTCGCCGCCGTCCTCGCGCTGATCCTGTCCTCCTGGACGTCCCTGCTGGTCGTCGCGATCCTGCTGGCAGTCTTCGAGGTGACGGTCACCCTGGTCGCGCGCGGAAATTCAGCAGCCGAGGCGCCGGCCGCGGAATAGCAGCGCCGGCTCCCGCCCGGGCGGGGGAGTGATGAGCGCCGGGCAGAACCGGCCCGGGGCCCGCGTCGTCGTGTCCCGGGCCGGTGGCGGTCACGGGGCGAGGATGATCGGGCTGCCGGCGGCGCGGGCCGCGTCGAACCGTCTGGTCACGTCGGCCCAGTCGACCAGATTCCAGAGGCGGTCGACGTAGTCCGGGCGCACGTTCTTGTACTGCAGGTAGTACGCGTGCTCCCAGGCGTCGAAGACCAGGATCGGCGTGGAGCCCTGCCCGACGTTGCCGTGATGGTCGTAGATCTGCTCGACGATGAGTCGCTGCGACAGCGGCTCCCAGGCCAGCACGCCCCAGCCGGAGCCCTGCACCCCCTTGGTGGCGGTGGACAGCTGCGCCGCGAACGCCTCGAACGAGCCGAAGTGTTCGGCGATCGCCGCGAACAGATCGCCGTCGGGGCGGTCGGCGCTGCTGCCGGGGCGCAGGTTGTTCCAGAAGATCGAGTGCAGGACGTGCCCGGACAGGTTGAACGCCAGGGTCTTCTCCAGACCGACCAGGGCCGAGTAGTCGCCCTTGTCGCGGGCCTCGGCGAGCTGGTCGAGGGTGTCGTTACTGCCCTTGACGTACGCGGCGTGATGCTTGCCGTGGTGCAGTTCGAGGATCTGGCCGCTCATCGCTGGTTCGAGCGCGCCGTAGTCGTAGGGCATGTCGGGAAGCGTGTAGATCGCCATGCCGCCCAGTATTGCTTATTGCCAAGAGTTGGCAACTACTGGATGATGACTTCTAGAGGCGGATGAGTTGCGTGGCCGTGACCCCTCCGTCTTGACAGCGAGAGGCGCTCCGGCCCGCGATGATCCACGCCGCCGGAGCGCCTTTCGACGTCCGGAGACCGGCTGGTTCACCCCGGCTAGGTGGACCCCGGCCACCGTGTCCAGGCCCGCAGACGATCTTCACCGGTCGGCTGCGCGAACAGTCGGCTCACACAACGGCGACCTGCACTCGATCACCGATGCCGGTGGATGACAGGCGCAGGCTTGCATCCGGTACCTGGGTACAGGCTTACCGTCGATGCATGACCGCCACTGACGACCAGGTGTGGGTGCCCGAGGCATGTACCTTGCCCACCGTTGACCGGCCGTTGCGGCTGGCTGAGTTCGATGACCTGTTCGCGACCGCGGTGCGCGGCCAGCAGCGGTTGTCGGCCACGACGCTGCGCTGGGACCTCGATCTCGCGGCCGAGGCCACGGCCCGGGACCTGACCGCCCGGGAGAGCAGTTGCTGTTCCTTCTTCTCGTTCGTCTTCCATCCCGCCGATGGGACGTTGCGGCTGGAGGTCGAGGTCCCGGCCGCGCACGTCGCGGTCCTCGACGCGCTGGCCGAGCGGGCCGCGGTCAGGCTCCGGCCGTGACCGGGTTGCGCAGTGGTCAGGTCGCTGATGCGGCCGGGGTGAATCTGCAGACGCTGCGTTACTACGAGCGTCGCGGCCTGCTGGCCGAGCCGGACCGCAGTCTCGGCGGGCACCGGCTCTACCCGCCCGAGGCGGTGACGGTGCTCAAGGTGATCAAGGCGGCGCAGCGGCTCGGGTTCACCCTGGACGAGGTCGCCGATCTGCTCGCGGCCGGCGGGCATCGGCACGGCCGTCCTGATACCGGGCTTCAGCGGCGGGCTCAGGAGAAACTCGCCGAGGTGGAGGCGAGGATCGCCGACCTGCAGGTGATCGCCGGGACATTGCGGGCCGCTGTCGTCGCGGGCTGCGACGACCTGGTCGCCTGCGCGGACCGTCCGTGCTGCCCGATTCCGTTCGCCACCATCGCGTCCACCGCGCCCGCAGCTGAAGGAGTGTCCGATGCCGGCTGTCGCTGACCGGTTGCGTCGCCTGTTGCCGTCCGGGCTGACCGGCCTGGCCGGGATCGCCTGCGCCGCCTGCTGCGTCCTGCCGATGCTGCCGGCCGCTGGAGTGCTGTCGGGCGCGGGCTGGGTGGCTGCCGGCCACTGGATGCCCGGCATTGCTGTCCTGCTCGCGGCCGCGGCCGGTGGTGCTTGGTGGTGGGCGTCGCGGCGACGCCACGATACCGGGTGCGCCGGTGGTGGCTGCGGCTGCGGAACGCGGTGACCGCGGCAACGGTGGCTGATGATCATCACCCGGGCTCGTCCTGCGCGCCGAGGATGAATGTGCGCGAGGACTTCGGCGGGCGGCTCGGTGTCCGGAGGTCCCAGCGGTGTGAGCGGGGAACGGTCTACATCCGGTGGTCGCCGAACGTGTCGAGGAGGATGTCGCGTTCGGCTTCGGTCAGGTTTGTTTCGATGAGGCGGCTGCCGAGGCCGTGGAAGCGTTCGCCCAGCCGGTCCAGGTTGCCGTCCGAGGTGACCAGGAACAGCGCCGACGTCCCCTCGGTGATCGTGGTCCGGATGCGTTCCAGCTGGTCGCGGGTGATGCCGGTGCCTTCGGTGGCCCGGGCCAGTGCGCCCACCCCGGCCCCGACGACGCCGCCGACGACCGGGACGAAGAACAGGCTGCCGAGCAGCACGCCCCAGAACGCGCCCCACCCGACGGCCCGCCGGTTCGTGTCGTGGCCGTGGTGGGACTCGGGTCGGGATGCGCCGGCCGGCCAGGTCAGGATTGCGTGGTCGACGATCGTCACGAGATTGTCCGCGGCGGCGTACTTGATGGTGGCGAAGGCCTGCTCGGCGCCCTTGGGGTCGTCGTACTTCCACACGGTGAAGGTCGTCATCCCGTCATGCTGTCGGCGTGTCCGGCTCGTGAGCCTCATCCCACGAGGACGAGAGCAGCACGTTCATCCAGCGGGTGCCCGGGTCGATGTCGACCAGCAGGCCTTTGGCGAGCAGGGTGAGCGGGATGGCCAGCAGCGCGCCGAGCCCGCCGAGCACCCACGCCCAGAAGATCAGGGCCAGGAACGAGACGGTCGCGGACAGGCCGACGGCGTCGCCGACCACCTTGGGCTGGATCACCGACTGGATGATGAAGTTGATCAGGCAGTACAGGGCGATGACGGTGAGCATCAGTTCCGGGCCGCCCTGCAGCAGGCCGAGCAGCGCCGGTGGGATCACGCCGACGACGAAGCCGATGTTCGGGATGTAGTTGGTGATGAACGACAGCAGCCCCCACAGCAGCGGCAGCGGCACGCCCAGGGCCCACAGCAGCAGGGTGTCGCCGACGGCCACGATCAGGCCGAACACCGTGCAGACGACCAGGTAGCGGCGGGTGCCCCGGGCGAACGAGCGCAGCGCGGCGACCACCTGCGGGCGTTCGCCGACGACGGCGGACAGCCGGGCCGGGAAACCGACTGCGTCTAGGCCCATGAACAGCAGCACCGCGAGCAGGAACAGCGCGTTGGACAGTACCCCGGCGATGCCACCGAACAGGGACCCGATCAGGTGCACGACCGAGTCGGCGTCGGCGCCGGCGAGCAGGGACCTGAGCTGCGCGGCGCTGATCCCGAGCGTGCCCAGGCCGCTGACCAGATCGTCGCGCAACGCGCTGAACTGCGCCTGGTACTGCGGCATCAGCTCGATCAGCCGGGCCACCGAGACACCCAGGGCAAGACCCAGAGCAATCAGGATCACATCGATCATCAGTACGGTGGCCACGGCCGCGACCCAGACCGGCAGGCCGCGCCGGCGCAGGCCCTCGGTGACCGGGCTGACCGTCACGACCAGCATCAGCGCCAGGAAGACCGGCCCGATCAGGTCGGCCACCCAGCGCAGCCCGGCCACGACGACGACCAGGCAGGCGAAACCCAGCAGCACCAGTACGCCCCGGGGCAGCACCGCCGCCGGGGACGGGTTGCGCAGCCGCAGCCCGCCCGGCCGGGTGTCCGGCCCGGATCTCACGGCGCGCCCGGTGCGGACGGCGAGGCCACCGAGGTCAGGCAGACCAGTTCGACCCCGGAGCGGTCGAGCCGGGTCAGCAGCCGTTGCAGGTCGTCCTCGGAGAGCCGCCCGCGGATCGTGCACTGCCGCGGCATGGTCCGGATCCGCAGGTCACCGAGCGTTCGCCGGAGCAGCGGGCCGAGGAAGCCGCGGACCCGGATCTCGTATCGCTCGTGCATGACCGGCTCCCGTCGTACGGAAATAGTGGTTTTTGTTTTCCGAGGTTCGCGGCCGGGGCCGTACGGCGGCATCGCCCCTCGGGGATGAACGGCCGTGAGCCGCGCCGCCGACCGGGAGTGAAGTCATCCTCGCGGAATGAGGATCGGCGCGACGGGACGTGGCTGACTGACGGCATCGAGCGGAAGGAGTACGTCATGGCAACACTGGTCGCCATCGGATACCCCGACGAGACCACGGCGACAGCGGCGTCGCTGGAGGCGAACCGGCTGGCCAAGGACCTGATCATCCAACCGGACGCGATCGCGGTGATCATCCGGGACCGGGAGGGCAAGTTCCACGTCACCACCAACCATCACGAGGTGGGCGGCGGCGCGACGTGGGGCATGTTCTGGGGTCTGCTGTTCGGGATGCTGTTCTTCATCCCGATCCTGGGCATGGCGGTCGGCGCCGGCCTGGGCGCGCTCACCGGCAAGATCGCCAAGGGGCAGATCAACAAGGAGTTCGAGGAACGGATCCGCGCCGAGCTGCAGCCGGGCACGTCAGCGCTGTTCATGGTCGTCGAGGCGGTCACCTCGGACAAGGCGGTCGAGTCGCTGAGCCGGTTCGGCGGCACGGTGCTCAAGTCGTCGCTGCCCAAGGAGACCGAGGAGGAGCTGCAGGAAGCTCTGCACGGGGCCGGCGCGCAGTAAGATCCGGCGATGACGAGTGGACGCCGCCCGGCCCTGCTGGGCGGCGTCTCCCGTCCCGGCCGCGACCTGATCGCCGGCCTGGTGCTGACCACATGACCCTGGCCGCGGTGGCCAAGCTGGGTTTCGTCGCCGACCTGCTGTCGCATCCGACGCAGCTCGGCTACATCAACGGCCTGGCCCTGACGATCCTGATCGGCCAGTTGCCCAAACTGTTCGGGTTCTCGGTCGAGGGTGACGGCCTGTTCGCCGAGGCGGCCGGGTTCGTCCGCGGTGTCGTGGACGGGGAGACCGTGCCGGCCGCGCTGGCCATCGGTGCCGGCGGGCTCCTACTCATCCTGCTTCTGCGGCGCTTTCTCCCGAAGATCCCGGGCATCCTGCTCGCCGTGGCCGGCGCGATCGCCGCGGTCACCGTGTTCGACCTGGACGTGCGCGTGGTCGGCACCCTGCCGCAGGGTTTCCCGCCGTTCACGCTGCCGCACGCCACCGACCTGGGCCTGCTCGCGGCGGGCGCGCTCGGCATCACCCTGGTCTCGGTGACCGACACGATCTCCACGGCGTCCACCTTCGCCGCCCGTTCCGGGCAGGAGGTCCGGGGCAACCGGGAGATGCTCGGCATCGGCGCGGCCAACATCGCGGCCGGGTTCTTCCAGGGCTTCCCGGTCAGCACCAGCGGCTCACGGACCGCGGTGGCCTTCCAGGCCGGCGCCCGCAGCCAGCTGACCGGCCTGGTCGGGGCCGCGGCGATCACCCTGATGCTGGTCTTCGCGCCCGGACTGCTGCGCAACCTGCCGCAGCCGATCCTGGCCGCGGTGGTGATCGCGGCGTCGCTGTCGCTGGCCGACGTGGCCGGCCTGCGCCGCCTGTGGCGCCAGCGCCGGATGGAGTTCGCCCTGGCCGCGGCCGCTTTCGTCGGGGTCGCGGTGGTCGGGGTGCTGCCCGGCATCGCGGTCGCGGTCGGCCTGTCGGTGCTCAACGTGTTCCGGCGCCTGTGGTGGCCGTACCGGACCGAGCTGGGCCGCCCGGCCGGCGTCAACGGCTACCACGACGTGCGCGTCTTCCCGGATGCCGCCCGGGTGCCCGGGATCGTGGTGTTCCGGTTCGACGCGCCGCTGATCTTCGCGAACGCCCGGACGTTCCGCGATGAGGTCCGGGCCCTCGCGCACGCCGCCGACAAGCCGCGCTACATAGTGATCGCCGCCGAGCCGGTGACCGACGTGGACACCACCGCCGCCGACATGCTCAAGGAACTCGACGAGGAGCTCAACGCGGCCGGCATCTCGCTGGTCATCGCCGGGATGAAGACGCCCGTGCGGGCGAAGGTGGACCGGTACCAGCTGACCCGCACGATCGACCCGGCGCACTTCTACCCGACGGTCGAGGACGCGGTTTCAGCCCTGCGGGAGGATGCCCGCTGAGCGGGGCCTGCCGAGCCTGACGGCATGACGAATGCCGAGCAGGGGCGTCTGCGGGACGCCGACACGGGCGCCGTGCACTGGCGGCGCTGGGGACCGTATCTGAGCGAACGCCAGTGGGGCACGGTCCGGGAGGACTACAGCCCGGGCGGTGACGCCTGGGGGTACCTGAGTCACGAGCAGGCCCGCTCGCGGGCCTACCGCTGGGGTGAGGACGGCATCGCCGGGTTCAGCGACGAGCGCCAGCAGTTGTGCCTGGCCGTGGCGTTGTGGAACGGGCGCGACCCGATCCTGAAGGAACGGTTCTTCGGGCTGACCAACGCCGAGGGCAACCACGGCGAGGACGTGAAGGAGTACTACTTCTACGTCGACGCGACGCCGACCCATTCGTACCTGCGGATGGTCTACAAGTATCCGCAGCGCGAGTTCCCCTACGAGGACCTGGTCGCCACCAACCGGGGGCGGGGGCGCGACGAGTTCGAGTACGAGCTGATGGACACCGGAGTCTTCGCCGAGGACCGGTACTTCGACGTGGTCGTGGAGTACGCCAAGGACGGCCCCGAACAGATCCTGACCAGGATCACCGTGCACAACCGGGGTCCCGAGGAGGCGGTGCTGCACGTGCTGCCGACCGTGTGGTTCCGGGCCACCGGCGGCGACGGGATGCTGCGGGCCTGGGAGCGTGGCGTGGTCCAGGCCGGGCACGACCGGCTCGGCGCGCGCTGGTGGACCTGCCTGGGCGACCCGCAGGTGCTGTTCACCGACAACGCGGACGGGCGCAAGGACGCGATCGGCCGCTACCTGATCCAGGGCGACAAGGAAGCCGTCAACGCCGGCGGGGCCGGGACGAAAGCGGCCGCCGTGGTGACGGTGACGATTCCGGCGGGCGGGTCCACCGCCGTACGGGCAAAGCTCAGTGACCAGCCGCCCACCGCGACCGACCAGGATGTTCGTTTCTTCGACGAGGTCGTCGAGGCGCGCCGCGCCGAGGCCGACGACTTCTACCGGGACCTGTTCGCGCCGGCCCTGCCCGATCCGGAGCGCCAGGTGGCCCGCCAGGCGCTGGCCGGCATGATCTGGTCAAAACAATTCTTCGCGTACGACGTGGAACAGTGGCTGTCCGAGCACGGCCGCGACCCGCTGGACGCTTCCGGCATCCGTAACGGCGAGTGGTTCCACCTGGACGCGCACGACATCATCTCGATGCCCGACACCTGGGAGTACCCGTGGTTCGCGGCCTGGGACCTGGCGTTCCAGGCGGTGGCGCTGAGCATGGTCGACCCGGCGTTCGCCAAGAGCCAGCTGGACCTGCTGCTGAGCCGGCGCTACCTGCACCCGAACGGGCAGATCCCGGCCTACGAGTGGAATTTCGGCGACGTCAACCCGCCGGTCCACGCGTGGGCCGCCTACCTGATCCACGAACTGGAGAAGGCCCGCACCGGCGTGGGCGACCACGACTGGCTCGAACGGATCTTCCACAAGCTGGCCAAGAATTTCACCTGGTGGGTCAACCGCAAGGACGTCGACGGGCGCAACGTGTTCCAGGGCGGCTTCCTCGGCCTGGACAACATCGGTGTCTTCGACCGCAGCGCGCCGCTGCCCACCGGCGGGCACCTGGACCAGGCCGACGGCACCGCCTGGATGGCCCTGTACTGCCAGAACATGCTGCAGATCGCGCTGGAACTCGCCGTTCAGGACCCGGTCTACGCCGAGCAGGCGCAGACGTACTTCGAGCACTTCGCCTACATCGCCACCGGCAGCCAGGCCATGTGGGACGAGGACGACGGCTTCTACTACGACGTGCTGCGGCTGCCCGACGGCTCGTCGCAGCGGCTGCGGGTGCGTTCCATGGTCGGTCTGCTGCCGCTGGCCGCGGCCACCGTCTACGACCCGGCGACCATCGCCCGGCATCCGCAGATGATGGCCGACGGGCAGGCGTTCCTGGCCCGCCACCGGTCGATCCGGCTCAGCGACGGGCACGGGAAGCTGCTGGCGCTCTTCGACGCCGACCGGTTGCGGCGCATCCTGGCGCGGATGCTCGACGAGGAGGAGTTCCTGAGTCCGTACGGCATCAGGTCGCTCTCGAAATTTCACGACGAGCACCCTTTCGAATTCACGGTCGGCGATCAGGTGTACGGCGTCTCGTACCGGCCCGCCGAATCGGACAGCGCCATGTTCGGGGGCAACTCGAACTGGCGTGGCCCGGTCTGGTTCCCGGTCAACGCCCTGATGATCCGGGCGCTGCTGAACCTGTACGTGGCCTACGGCGAGGATTTCACGGTCGAGTGCCCGACCGGGTCGGGCCGGCACATGACGCTGTTCGAGGTGGCCCGGGAGATCTCCGAGCGGCTGACCCGGATCTTTCTGCCGGACGCGCTCGGGCAACGCCCCTGCTACGGCGGGCAGCCGGTCTTCGCGGGCGAGCACTGGCGCGACCTGATCCTGTTCGCCGAGTACTTCCACGGCGACAACGGGGCCGGGCTCGGTGCGGCCCACCAGACCGGGTGGACCGGGCTCGTCGCGGTCTTCCCCAACCTGTTCGCCGGTCTCGACGGGCAGGACCTGCTGGCCGGCGGCATGACCGGCGTCTTCCACAAGTTCTCCGGGGAGCCGGCATGAGCCCGGTCGTGTACGAGATCGACACCTGGCCGTGGCTGGCCGGGCTCGGGGTGAAGTCCCTCGCCGACGTGCCTGGTGAGGTGTGGGACGGGGTGGCCGCGCCCGGCATCGACACGGTCTGGCTGATGGGTGTCTGGGAGCGCAGTCCGGCCGGCACGGCGATCTTCCGTGACCGGTTGCCCGCGACGCCGCCCGAGGAGATCGCCGGATCGCCCTACTGCATCCGGCAGTACCGCGCCGACGATCACCTCGGCGGACCCGAGGGACTGGCTCACGCCCGGGCCGAGCTGCGGAAACGGGGTGTCAAGCTGTTCCTCGACTACGTGCCCAACCACGTCGCACCCGACCATCGCGCGGTCGAGGAACACCCCGACTGGTTCGTGCGGGACAACGGTGTCGTCGTCAACGGCCGCGACCCGTTCTTCCCGCCCTGGCCCGACGTGCTGCAGCTGAACGCGTTCGCGCCGGGCATGCGCGACGCCACCGTCGAGGCGCTGTCGGCCATCGCCGATCAGTGCGACGGCATCCGCTGCGACATGGCCATGTTGCTGGTCAACGAGATCTTTTCGCGTACGTGGGGACACCTGGCCGGACCGGCCCCGGCCGAGGAGTTCTGGCCGTCCGTGATCGGCCGGCTGCGCGAGCGGCACCCGGACGTGGTCCTGGTGGCCGAGGCCTACTGGGACACCGAGTGGCTGTTGCAGCAGCACGGCTTCGACCACTGCTACGACAAGCGGCTCTACGACCGCCTGGTCCACGAGGACGCCGCATCGATCCGCGAGCACCTCGGTGCCGGGCGTGACTATCAGGACCGGCTGATCCGGTTCCTGGAGAACCACGACGAGCCGCGGGCGGCGGCCACCTTCGCGGCCGGGCGGGCGCGGGCGGCCGCGGTCGTGGTCGCCACGCTGCCCGGCGCGACGCTGTGGCACGACGGGCAGTTCGAGGGACGGCGTACCCATCTGCCGGTCTTTCTGGCGAGATATCCGGTAGAACCCTTTGATCATGGGCTGCACGACTTCTACCGCGCTGTAGTAGCAGCCGCGGCCGAGGTCCGGCAGGGACGGTGGCGGCTGCTGGCGACCGCCGGGTGGCCGGACAACCGGTCGCATCAGGACCTGCTCGCCTGGGCCTGGGACGACGCGGTCGTGGTGGTCAACTTCGCGGACCACCCGTCCCAGGGGCGGATCTTCCTGCCCTGGCCGGACCTGCCCGGCCGAGCCTGGCGGCTGACCGACCGACTCGACGGGCGGGTCTTCGAACGATCCGGCGCGGAGCTGGCCGACGCCGGACTGTTCATCGACCTACCTCCATGGGGAACGCATGTTCTAGTCAGTGAGTGACGGAGTCGGTACTGAAGGTCACGGATTATCCGATCCGGACGATGCGCGGGTCTGATAGCGCCGGGAGTCTGAACGAGGAGATCGAAATGGGGTCGGCTCTCGGAGGTATCAATCGTGTCCATCGATTTACTAGCGGACTCGCCCGACATATCCGCGTACGACGCGGACAGCTCGTTGCTCGCCTCGAAGTTCGCAGTACCGGCCGCGCCGCCGTTCATGGTGGCGCGACCGGCCCTGCTGGCCCGGTTGAGTGAGGGCGTCCGCGGCCCGGTCACCCTGGTGACCGGGCTCGCCGGCAGCGGAAAGACGCAGCTGCTGGCCTCGTGGGTGCGTGCGCGTACGGTGGACTGGCCGATCGCGTGGATCACCTGCGAGAACGGGGACGAGCCGGCGGCCAACCTGTGGTCGTACGTTCTGGAGGGCCTGCGCCGCGCCGGCGTGCCGGCCCCGGAACCGGCCGTCCCCGGCGCCGCCGCGAGCCGGGCGGTCCTCGCCCGGCTCGCGGCGATCATCGACCAGCAGCCCACCCCGGTGGTCCTGGTCCTGGACGGCGCCGCCCAGCTGCCCGGCCGGGAGTGGGCGGCCGGCCTGGAGTTCCTGCTCGCCCACGCGCACGGCCTGCGGGTCGTGCTGGCCGGGCGCTGGGATCCGCCGCTGCCGCTCTACCGGTACCGGCTGGCCGGCCAGCTGCGCGAGGTGCGCGGCGCCGACCTGGCGTTCAGCGCCGGCGAGACCGCCCGGCTGATGGAACTGCACGGTGTCCCGCTGGCCGGGCCGGACCTGTCCGCGCTGCTGGAACACACCGAGGGCTGGGCGGCCGGGATCCGGCTGTGCGCCTGCGCCATGCAGGGCAGCGCCGACCTGACCCGGATGGTCACCACGATCTCCGGCGACGAGTCGACGATCGCCGAGTACTTCATCGGCGAGGTG
Organism: Actinoplanes sp. HUAS TT8; assembly: GCF_051380535.1. NCBI lineage: Bacteria > Bacillati > Actinomycetota > Actinomycetes > Micromonosporales > Micromonosporaceae > Actinoplanes > Actinoplanes sp. HUAS TT8. The sequence goes on from NZ_CP195646.1 coordinate 3,155,374, forward strand.
CTGCGGACCCAGAGCCCGGAGATCCGGCAGTTCCTGCTGGAGACCAGCGTGCTGGACACGTTCTCGGCCGACCTGGCCACCGCGGTCACCGGCCGGCCGGACGCACCGCGCCTGCTCGCGGAGCTGACCAGGGAGAACGCTTTCATCCAGCCGGTCGGCGACGGATCCGACCTCTACCGCTACCACCGGCTGTTCGCCGAACTGCTGCGCGCCCAACTGGCCTGGGTCGAACCGGACCGGGTGGTCGGGCTGCACCAGCGGGCCGCGCGCTGGCTCGGCGAGCACGGCCGGCTGGCCGACGCGATCGCGCACGCGGTCGTGGCCGGGGACTGGGGAACCGCGGCGACCATGGTGATCGAGGACTTCGCGGTCGGCCGGCTGATCGTCGAGGGCACCGCCGGGCGGCTCGGAGGACTGCTCGGCGGGCTCCCGGACCATCTGGACCTGCCCGAGGTGGTGATGGTGCGAGCGGCACTGGCCTACGGCGACGGCCACGCCGACGACGCCCGTGAACTGTTCGCCCTGGCCGGCAACCTGCTGGCGATCCAGGGCAGCGACTGCGGCGAAGGACTCACCCTGACCTGCTTCCTGATGCAGATGCTCCTGCTGACCGGCGGTCCGGAACCGGAACGGGCCCAGGAACTGGCCCCGGTCGCGCACGCGTTCCTGGCCGTGGCTCCGGCCCGCAAACTGGCCCGGCACCCCGAACTGCGGGCGTTGCTGCTGGCCGCCGAGGGGGCCGCCCGCAGCGCCTGCGGCGACGTGGACGGCGCGGTCGAGGTGCTGACCGAGGCCGCGGCCGTGACCCCGGCCGGCTGCGAGCGGGTCAAGGTGGACTGCCTGCGGACGACGGCGGTGCTGGAGGCGTACCGCGGACGCCTGACCCGGGCCGAGAGTGCGGCCCGGCAGGCCCTGGAGCTGGCCGCGCAGTGCGGCACCGACCGCGAGCACCGGCCGGCCGCGGCCGAGGTCGCGCTGGCCTGGGTCGCGCTCGAACGCTACGACATCGAGGCGGCCGACCGGCACCTGCGCGGACTGCACCTGGGCGAGGACCCGCTGGCCGCCTCCGCGTACGCGGTGGTCCGCTCCCGTCGCCTGCAGGTCCGCGGCGAACTGCGCGGCGCCATCGACGCGCTCGCCCCGCCCAGCCCGGCCGCACCGGCCTGGCTGCGCCGCGAGATCGACCTGGGCCGGGCCCGGCTGCTGCTCGGTGCCGGCCGGGCCGACGACGCCGCCGAACTGCTGGCCGGATACCCCGAGCCGCGCACGGCCGACGTCGCCGTCCTCGATGCCGGGTTGGCCCTGGTGCGGGGCGAGACGACCCGCGCCCACGAGGTGGCCCGCACGGTCGCCGACGCCGCCGGGGTGGCGGCGCCGGTGGCCCTGGACGCCTGGCTGCTGCTGGCCATGCTGGCGGCGAGCGCGGACGACGCGGCCGGCGCCCGGGAAGCGGTGCGCCGGGCGCTGCGGGTGGCCGGTCCGGAGAACATCCGCCGGCCGGTGCACCAGGTGTGGGGCGCGCTGCGGCGGGTGCTGCGTGACGACGAGAAACTGGCCGCGCTGGGTGGCGGGAACCAGCAGTCGGTGGCCGCGCCGGTCGTGGTCGAGGCGCTCAGCAAACGGGAGCTGGACGTGCTGCGCGGGATGGCTGAGATGCTGCCCACCGAGGAGATCGCCGCCTCGATGTACGTCTCGGTCAACACGGTCAAGACGCACGTACGCAGCATCCTGCGGAAACTGTCCGCGTCCCGGCGCAACGAGGCGGTGCGCCGGGCGCGGTCCCTCAATCTGATCTGACCCGGTCAGGGCCGGCGGATGTCCCGGCCGTGGGCGGCCAGGGCGAAGATGATCAGCACGTCCATGCCGAGCAGGATCGTGCACCAGAACGGTGACGCGGCCAGGAACACGAAGTGCATCAGGGCGCCGAGGAAAGCGATGAGGATCCCGATGATCCGGGCCCACAGCTGGCCGAGGAACACGCCGCCCCCGGCCGCGACGGCGAGCAGGCCGAGCACCAGGTGCACCCAGCCCCAGGCCGTGTAGTCCAGATCGACCGGCAACCCGGCCGCGGTGACCACGTAGTAGTCCTCGTTGACGAGGGCGACTACACCCTCGGTGAGCTGGAACACGCCCAGCGACAGCAGCATGACGCCGGCGAACACGACGATCCCCACCCACTCGGTGGCGGGCGGTGCGGGGGAGTCGGCGCCGGCAGGACGTTCACTCGCGTAACTGTTCGACATAGCTCTCAGCAGACGGCGTACGGCCACCCGGGCGCCTCCCACGGCAGGGGTGAACGTGCCTGAAACATGCAACTTGCACGGTAAATTGCACGACTCGTGCGAATACAGGGGGTTGCTCCGTGTGCACCCCCTGTGATTGCGTGTCGTGGTGGCCGAGCGATCTGTCACTGATTGTCACCACGCGTCCGGGGGCGGCGCTACGCAGCGGTGAACAGCCGCACTCATCTCGTGCTTTCCGGCGGTTGGAGGCGACATGCGTGACCATCGGGGCAACGGCCCCCCGACAGCGATAGCGTCGGCCCAGGTGGCCCGCCCGCGACTGCCACAGGGTGTGATCTGGCGGCCCCGGCTGGCCGAGGCCCTCGACGTCGGCGCCCGGCGCGCGGTGACCCTGGTCTGCGCCGGGCCGGGCTGGGGCAAGACCGCGTCGGTCTCCGCCTGGGCCGGGGCGCGGGCGATGAGCGGCCCGATCGCCTGGCTCGCCCTCGACGCCGGACACAACGAGCCGTACGTCTTCTGGTCCGATCTGATGCTCGCCCTGCGCACCAGCGGCGCCGTGCGCCCGGGCCAGATCGTCCCCGACCGGGGCCCGCTGCTCGGCGTGGACGGCCCGGCCTTCCTGCGCCGGCTCGGCTCCGGACTCGGCGGGTCGCCCGGCCCGGTCGTCATCGTCCTCGACGACCTGCAGGAGGTGACCGAACCGCGGGTGCTCGGCGCCCTGGCCGGACTGCTGCGCAACCCGCCCGAACGCCTGCGCCTGGTCCTGATCACCCGCACCACCCCGGAACTGCCGCTGCACCGGCTGCGCGCGGCCGGCGAACTCACCGACCTGCGCGCCACCGACCTGGCCTTCCGCACCGACGAGGCGGCCGAACTGCTCGCCCTGCTCGGTCGCCGGATGCCCGCCGCCGAACTGGCCGCCCTGGTCCGCACCACCGAGGGCTGGGGCGCCGGCCTGCGCCTGGCCCTGGACGCACCGCCCGGCGTCGACCCGGACGACGCCGCCGCCGACTACCTGACCCGCGAGGTGCTGGCCGTCCAACCGGCCCCGATCCGCGAGTTCCTGCTCTCGACCAGCCTGCCCGACCGGATCTCCGGCAGCCTGGCCGAGGCGCTGACCGGCCGCCGCAACGGCCTGCAGGTCCTGGAACAGCTGGAACACGCCAACCTCTTCCTCGACCGGGCCGGCACCAGCGGCTGGTTCCGCTACCACCGGCAGTTCCGGGCCACCCTGCGCCGGCTGCTCGGCCAGGAACAGATCGACAGCCCGGCCCGGCTGCACCTGCTCGCCGCCCAGTGGCACACCCGCGAGGGCAGCCCGCTCACCGCCCTGAACCACACCGTCGAGGCCGGCGACTGGGCCCTGGCCAGCCGCCTGGTCACCGACTACGGCATTCCGCTGTTCGTCTCCTCGGACCGGGCCGAACTGGCCCACCTGATCAAACGGATCCCGGCCGACCTGCAGCCGGAGACGGCTGAACTCGCCCTCTGCTCGGTGCTGTTCACCTACGCGATGGGCGACGTCGCCGGGGTCCAGCGACAACTCGGCCGGGTCCGGCGCCTGGCCCACGGCCGCGACGCCGACGCCCGCCGGTCGGTCGAGATCGCCCTCGACGTGCTCGACGCGACCATGGTGGCCCGCTGGCAGGGGAACATGCCGGTGCTCATCGACACCACCACCCGGGTCCTCAACCAGCTGGCCACACTGCGCTGGGACCAGGTGCCGGCCATGCCCCAGTACCGGGCCATCGCCCTGGCCAACAAGGGCCTCGGCCTGCTCTGGGCCGGCCGGCTCGACCACGCCGACCGCTACCTGTGGGCCGCCGCCACCGGCGCCCGGGCCGCCGGCACCCCGCTCATCGAGGTCAACGCGCTCGGCCACCTCGCCCTGCTCAGCGCCATCCAGGGCGCCCTGCGCGAGGCCGCCGAACACGCCAGCGCGGCGCTCGGGGTGGCCCGGCGCATCGACGCCGAGCACCGGCTCACGACGGCACCGGCGTACCTGGCCCAGGCCGTCATCGAACGCGAACAGGGCCGCGAGACCGAGGCCGAGGAGGCGATGCGCCGGGCCCTGCACGCCTCCGGCGACAACCCGGAAGCGGCGCTGACCGTCCTGACCGGGGTCCTGCGGGCCAACCTGCTGCTGGACCGCGGTGAACCGCGCACCGCCCGGGCCGTGCTGGACAAGGTGGCCGAGGAGGCCGGCCCGCAACTGGACGCGCCGATCCTGCGACGGATCCTCGTCCTCGCGCTCACCGACGCCGACCTGGCCCTGGACGAGCCGTGGCCGGTGCTCACCCGCTACGCCCACCAGGACGGACTCTTCCCGCAGGAACGGCTGCGACTGGCCCAGGCGTACCAGGCGGCCGGCCACCCGGCCCAGGCCGAAGAGGTCCTGGCCGTGGTCCGCGAAGGCCCGGACTCCATCTCCGCGGTCTCGGCCTGGCTGCTCACCGCCCTGGCGGCCGACGCCAACGGCCGCGGCGGACGCGCCGCCGAGGCGCTCGGACGGGCGCTGGCCGCCGCCGAACCGGACCGCATCCGGCGGCCGTTCCGCCGCTTCGACGCCGGCCGCATCCTCACCCTGGCCGAACGCCAGCAATGGCTGACCGAGCCGCGCGGCGCGGCCGGCGAAGGTGTCCTGGCCGAGATCACCGGCGAGATCCCGATCGGCGCCCCGCCGGCCGCCGGGCCGCTCAGCGAACGCGAATTCGACGTCCTGCAGTACCTGCCGACCGTGCTGACCGCCGGGGAGATCGCCGAGAACCTCGGCATCTCGGTGAACACGGTCAAGGCGCACATGCGCTCGATCTACCGCAAACTCGGCGCCGCCCGCCGCCGCGAAGCCGTCGTCATCGCCCGCCAGCTCGGTCACCTGTGACCATCGCGCCGATCACGGCCGACAGCAGCAGGCAGAAGGAGAGCACGTAGAGCCAGCCGATGTAGGTGAACGCCAGCCCGATCGTGCCGTACCGGTCGGTGCTGGACTGCAGCGCCCGGGGCAGATAGATCGCCCCGGCACCCCGGACCGCCACCATCATCAGCCCGAACGCCAACCCACCGGCCACCAGCGGCCCGCGCGGCGCCCCGGCACCCAGCAGCAGCCACGGCAACAGCACGGCCAGCGCGACGTCGGCGAACAGCGCCACCAGCACCCCCGACACCCGCGGCGCCGGCAACAACGAGGCCAGCCAGGCCAGCGCCCGTGCGGCCAGCAGGAACGCCACCAGGGCGACCACGGTCGCGACCTGCCGCCCGGTCGCCGCCGCCCCGGCCGGGCGCTGCTCGACCGTCCACACCACCCGGTAGCAGCGGACCAGGGCGCGGCTCAGCCCGGTCGCCGACAGGATCACGATCAAGCAGCCGACCAGGCCGAACGCGCTGCTGCGACTACCGGCCAGGGCCTCCTGCAGCAGTCGCTCGCTGGTGTCCGGCAGCCGCAGAAGCTCGGCCAGCCGCGCCCGGTAGGCCGGACCCAGCAGCGCCGCCAGCATGATCAGCAGCGGGAAGATCGACGTGAAGGACTGGGCGGCCAGGGTCATCGCCCGATCGAAGATCTGCACCCGGACCAGTTCGCCGGCGCCGTGCAGCAACCAGCGGCCCAGGCCGCTGCCCAGAACCAGGGCGGCCCGGGGCCGCAGCCATCGCGGCAACCGGTCCAGCGGGCCGACAGGCTCGGGCATCGCGGCCACCTCCCGGCCCAATCTCCGCCGCGCGGCTCCCGCTCACCCCACCCCAGGAGAGTGAAATCCCTTTCCCGTACGAGGGTGAGCCCGTTCCCCGGCCTGACGGGAACAGTCCACTCTGAACCGATGCCGCCCCACGACGACGCCTGGCTCGCCCGGCACCGCACACTTGTACTGGACCGGCAGCTCGAAGAAGCGCTCGCCGAGCCGGAGATCACCGCCTGGCTCGACGACGACCTCACCGCCGAGCGGCTGCGCACCGAGGTGCTGGCCCGCGCCGACGCCGAGATATTTCCGGCCGCGGCCCCGGAACTGGAAGCGTGGGCCGAGCTCGTCCGCAGCCCAGGGTCCTCGGCGCTTCGCATCACCGTGCGCCGGCGGGGGCGACTTCTCGCCAAGGCGACGCTGTGGTTGCTGGCGGCGTTTCATCTGGGATCGCCGGTCGTCGGCCTGGTCTGGGCATTGATCGTCGCCGACCCGGCCGTCGTGCTGCGCCGGGTCGGCGTGGTCGCCCTGTCCGGTCTGGCCGGGCTGGTGGTGGGGTCGGTGCTCAGCGTGATCGCGCGCCAGCGCGGCGAGGACTTCCGGATTACGACGGTGAACATAGGTGTCTTGTTCGCGTTTCTGCCCGCGTTCTGGCTCGGAGCCGGGTTCATCGGGGGACGCCTGGGGTCGGCGTTCCACATCGAGGCGCTCGAAGTCGCGCTTCCGGTGATGGGCTTCATCTACTCGATCATGGCCGGGCTGATCGCCGGGAACGTGCTCTACAACACCGAACCCGACGGCGGCTTGGCGAAGGCCGCGGACCGCGCGTCCGCGACCGAGCAGGCTGAATCACGGTGGGAGCGCCAACTCCGCGAGAACGGTCTGATGCCGTTCCTCCGCGCGGCGGTCACCGACGCCGTCGACTCCCGATACGCGCAGACCCTCCGGATCCGGGGCGGTGCGCCCGGCCTGCGCACCCATCGCGCCACCGACTATCACGTCGCCACCCCGGCCACCGAACGCCTGCTCGGCCTCCTCGACGACCTGGACGGCGGAAGCTTCGCGCTGGCCGGCGCCCGCGGTTCCGGCAAGACGATGCTGCTGCACGCGCTGCGCGACGGCCGCCACCGCACCGAAGACAGCCCCCGGGACCTGGTCGTGGTGGTCCCGGTCCCGGTCGAGTACGCCTCCCGGGACTTCGCCATCCACCTGTGTCTCGCGGTCTGCGAGGCCGCCGAGTCCTACTTCGCGCCCCACATGAAACGGTCGTGGCGAGCACCGGCGACCATCGTGCAGACGATGCAGAAGCAGCGTGACGAACTGCGATACCTGCAGTCCGGCTCGCGCGAGTGGTCGGGCAAAGTCGCGAAGGCCGGCGGGGAGGTCGCGTTCAAGAAGGCCGCGAGCCGGCAGGCGCTGCCCATGACGTACCCGGAAATCGTCTCCTTCTTCCACAAGATGCTCGGCCAGATCAGTCTCGAGCTCAAACACCTGGGTGATCCGCCGCCCAAACTGATCATCGGCATCGACGAGCTGGACCGGATCGGTTCGGCCGAGAGCGTCGAACGCTTCCTCAACGACATCAAGGGTGTCTTCGGCGAACCCGGCTGCCACTTCGTGGTCTCGGTCTCCGAGGATGCGCTGCGGGCGTTCGAGCTGGCCGGGCACGGGGTGCGCGACGTCTTCGACAGCACGTTCGACGAGATGATCCGGGTCGAGCACCTGACCTTCGCCAACGCCCGCGACCTGCTCGGCCGCCGGGTCGCCGGCCTGTCCGAGCAGTTCGCGGCACTCGCCTACTGCCTCGCCGGTGGCCTGCCCCGGCAGCTGATCCGCATCGCCCGGGAGATGACCCGGCACCACGACGGCTTCCTGCCCGACGTGACCCGCGCGCTGGTCCGCCAGCAGCTGGACCGGATCCGGCACGCGCACGCCACCGCCGAGGTCGCCCTGTTCCGCCTGCTCGACGACCCGCCGTCCGCATTGACCGCGCCGACACTGCTCGCCTACGCCGCCGACCTGCGCGCCACCCCGACCGGCAACGGGCCGGCCACCCACGTCGAATTCCTGGCCACCGTCGTGAGCGTCTTCGACGCCGGCCTCGACGCGGGCCGCACCAAGAACGCCGCGGCCGGGTTCGACGCCCTGGCCCGGGTCCGCCGCTACCTGGGCGCCGACGACGCGATTGCCGCCACCCTGCTCGACGGCGCCCGTCGTACCTGGGGACTTAATCCATGCGGGTGAATCGGCGTCGGAGAGGGAAGTCCGGCCGAGGACTGATCGGGTACCTAGGTATGGCTCTCGGCTTGGTGATGCTGCTGAGCGCAGTGTTCTTCTCGGTATTCCAGCGTCTGCAGCAGCCGGGCGATATGACCTCTCGTTTGGCCCTGATCATGTCCAACCCATCAATTCCCGGCGTCCGCGATATCGCGAACCGCGAGAGGGTCACCTTTGCCGGTGAATCGACAATAACGTTCCAGATTACCCTGAATTCCTTCGATCCGGCAAGCGGTCAACTGTCAGGAAATATCGGCGCTGTTGACGCCGCGGACAATACCCCCGAGGGGAAAAAGGTTCACCTCCGCCTGATTTCTCGATTCCGGCCGTCAACGATCGAGATTCCCCTCTCGAGGGGAATTTACGATTTGAATACCGTTCCGTTCGACCTTGAGGCGGAGGGAACCGCGCGTGTGTTCCCGTCGGACGTCTACGCCATCCAATATTACTGGTTGCTCGACGACGGACGGCAATCCGGAACCGGGGCGAACACTATTGTGATCGCCGGTGAGCGCTTGAGTGATTACGAGCTGCGCGCGGCTGTCGGCCGAGAATATTTGGACTTCCTGCTCCGGCGAAACCGCTACCAGCAGGGCTGGGTGTACACGATTGCGCTTTCGCCGCTTGTGCTCCTGCTGGGATTCGTCATTGCCTCCTCCCGGCCCCGAACCAACCCGGCTGAGGTCGCGATCGAGGCCGCCGTCGGCATCCTGGCCCTGCTGCCCCTGCGACAGGTGCTGGTCCCCGCCTATGTGAGCACTTTCAACACCGTCGACTACATTCTCGGCTTCGAGTTCGTGCTGTTCATCGCCTGGCTGTTGTTCGTCGTCACACGCCCGGCACCGCCTGAGCCGCCGGACCGGCTCCCGCGTGACCGTCCGAAGGAGCGTGATCCGCGGCCGGGCCAGCGCTGGCGGGAGTGGAAGCGGCAACTGGAGAGGTGACAGGCGCCCGCTCATGCCGCCGGGGTGAGGTGCGACCGTAGCCGGGCCGGGACCGTCAGGGGATGCGGGTCACGGCGCTGGTGGTCACGGCGATGCTCGGGGCGGCCGCGCTGGGAGTCACCATCGCGGTGCTGCCCGGGGTGCACGTGGACGGGCTCGGGGCGGCGTTCGGCGCGGCGTGGCTGGGCGCGGGCCTGATGAGCGTGGGGCTCTGGGTGGTCACGGCGGGACAGGACGGTGTGGTCACCCAGCATCTACTGCGGATCAACCGGCGGTTTCGGGCGAGCGTGCCGCGCACCGACGAGCCGGGGCTGCTGATCGTGCAGATCGACGGGCTGTCGGCGCCGCCGGCGCGCGGGGCGGTCGAGGCCGGGAACCTGCCCACGCTGGGTTGATGGCTGGCCGGCGTCGGACAGGCGCGGGCTGCTCGCCGCGGACGGGGTCAGCGTCGGCAACGTGATGCCCACGGCTACCTCCGCAAGCTCATCCCGCCGGGGTGAGCCCGCGCGGGCGACGGCCGAACACGATGACCCGCATCGACTTGATGAAGGAGCCGCGATGTGCCGGTGGCTGGCCTATTCGGGTACGCCGATCCGCCTCGATGAACTGCTCTATCGACCACGGTTCTCCCTGATCGATCAAAGCCTGCATTCCCGGTACGGCGTGGAGACCACCAACGGTGACGGCGTCGGTGTCGGCTGGTACCCGGTCGACGGCCCGGCCGACCCGGCCCTGTTCCGCGGGGTCGGCCCGGCCTGGAACGACGCCAACCTGCGCGAGATCGCCCGGTCCACGACGTCGCCGCTGTTCCTGGCCCACATCCGGGCCAGCACCGGCACCGCCGTGCAGCAGACCAACTGTCACCCGTTCCGCCACGAGAGCTGGCTGTGGGTGCACAACGGCTCGATCCGCGAGTTCCCCAAGCTCAAGCGGGACCTGCTGCTCGCCGTCGACCCGCGCCTGTTCGCGACGATCGAGGGGTCGACCGATTCCGAGGTGATGTTCCACCTGGCGCTCACGTTCGGGCTGCGGGACCGTCCGGTCGCCGCCGTCGAGCGCATGGCCGGCCTGGTCGAAGCGGTCGGCCGCGCCCACGGGGTGCCCGATCCGCTGCAGATGACCGTGGCCACCACCGACGGCGACCGGATCTGGGGCTTCCGCTACTCCAGCGAGGGGCACAGCCGGTCGCTCTACTACAGCACCGACACCACCGCGCTGCAGGCCCTCCACCCGGAGAACCGGCAGCTTCAGCGGCTGTCGGCCGAGACCCGGCTGGTCGTCTCGGAGCCGCTCGGCGAGCTGGCGGGGGCCTGGCAGCCGGTGCCCGAGTCCTCGTACGGCGTGATCCAAAAAGGCGCCGACGAGCTCGGCCGTTTCGAACCGGCCGAGCCGTGAACCGCTCGCTCGGACTCCCGCAGGCCACCGCCCTGATCCTCGGCACGATCATCGGGGTCGGGATCTTCAACCTGCCGTACTCCCTGGCCGGGATCGGCCCGATCAGCATCGTCGCGATGGCGCTGACCACGGTCGGCGCGCTCGCCCTGGCCCTGATGTTCGCCGTGCTCTCGCGGCGGCTGCCGGCCGACGGCGGCCCGTACGCGTACGCCCGCGCCGCGTTCGGCAACACGGTCGGCTTCGTCAATGCCTGGTCGTACTGGATCACCGCGTGGGCCGGCAACGCCGCCATCGTCACCGGCTGGGTCTTCTACGTCGAGCACTTCGTCAACAAGGACGGGGCCAAGGGCTGGTCCATCCTGATCGCGCTGGTCGGCCTCTGGGTCCCGGCCCTGGTCAACCTGACCGGTGTGAAGAACATGGGCGCGGTCCAGCTGTGGACGACCGTCATCAAGTTCATCCCGCTGCTGATCATGTCCACGATGGGGTTGTTCTTCATCAGCACGGCCAACTTCCATCCGGCCAACGTCAGCGGCGACAGCGACTGGCAGGCCATCGGCAGCGCCATGGCCATCTGCCTGTTCAGCTACCTGGGGGTGGAGTGCGCCGCGGTCGCCGCGGCCAAGGTCCGCGACCCGGCCCGCAACGTGCCCCGGGCCACCGTGCTGGGCACGCTCGGCAGCGCCGTGGTCTACCTGCTCTCGCTGATCGCGGTCTTCGGCATCGTGCCGCTGACCACCCTCGGTCAGGACAAGGCGTCGTACTCGGCCGCGGCGAACGTCATGGCCGGTGGCGGCACCTGGGCCGGCGACCTGACCGCGCTCGCGGTGATCGTCTCCGGTCTCGGCGCGCTCAACGGCTGGACGATGATCTGCGCCGAGATGCCCCTGGCCGCGGCCAAGGACGGCGTGTTCCCGGCACTGTTCGGCAAGCTGTCCGGGCGCGGGGTGCCGACCGCCGGGATCCTGTCGTCGACCGTGCTCGGCAGCCTGGCCATGACGGTCAGCTACATGGGGGCCAGCGGGGCCACCGTCTTCAACACCCTGGTCCTGATGACCGGGATAACCGCCGCCATCCCGTACGCGTTCTCGGCCCTGGCCCAGCTCCGATGGCGGGTCAAGGGCCGGCTCACCCGGGACGCGGTCATCGCCGTACTCAGCCTGATCTTCTCGATCCTGTTCGTCTGGTACTCGCGTAACACCGGGCACGACCACTGGTACGTGGTCTGGGGCCCGTTCCTGATGGCCGGCGCCGCGTTCCTGCTCGGCCTGCCGGTCTACCTGGCCGTCCGCAAACACATGACCGCGCCGCCGCCGGTCTCCGCCCACGAATGATCGGGGAGAACCATGCCTTTCCACGTCGATTCCGAGACCGGCCGGCTGCGGCAGGTGATCCTGCACCGCCCCGGTGTCGAACTGAGCCGGCTCACCCCGGACAACGTGCGCGACCTGCTCTTCGACGACATCCTGTGGGCCCGCCGGGCCCGCGAGGAGCACGACGCGTTCGCCGAGGTGCTGCGCGAACGCGGCATCACGGTGCACTACTTTGCCGAGCTGCTGGCCGACGTCCTGGACATCCCGCACGCCCGCGGCTGGGTCCTGGACCGGATCATCACCGACGACACGGTCGGGCCGACCCTGACCGGGCCGCTGCGCCGGCTGGCCGAACAGGCCGAGAGCGTGAAACTGGCCGAGTACCTGATCGGCGGCGTGCTCAAGCAGGAACTGGCCGGGTTCACCGTGAACAGCCTGCGCTGGGAACTGATGGGCGCCGACGACTTCGTGCTCACCCCGCTGCCCAACCACCTGTTCCAGCGGGACAACTCGGCCTGGATCTACGGCGGGGTCAGCGTCAACCCGATGGCCATGGCCGCCCGCCACCGCGAGTCGGTGCACAGCTCGGCCATCTACCGCTTCCACCCGATGTTCAGCCTGGCCGACTTCGACATGTGGTACGGCGCCGACGACCGGCCGCACCAACCGGCCACCCTGGAGGGCGGCGACATCCACGTGCTCGGCAACGGCGCGATCATGATCGGGCTGGGGGAGCGGTCCACCGCCATGGGCGTCGAGAACCTGGCCCGCAACCTGTTCCTGGCCAGCGCCGCCACCAAGGTCATCGCCATCGAGCTGCCGCACTCGCACGCCATGATGCACCTCGACACGGTGATGACCATGATCGACCGGGACACCTTCGTCCTCTACCCCTACCTGCGCGAGGCGCTGCGGTCGTGGACCGTGCGGCCCGGCGACGACGAGGACGGGCTCACCGTCGTCGGCAACGACGACCTGTTCGCCACGATCGCCGAGACCCTGGGCGTCGAAAAACTGCACATTCTGGAAACCGACGAGGACGTACGGGCGGCCCAGCGCGAACAGTGGGACGACGGCAACAACTTCCTCGCCGTCGAGCCCGGCGTGATCGTCGGCTACGAGCGCAACGTCACCACCAACACGTACCTGCGCCGCCACGGCATCGAGGTGATCACCATCGCGGGCAGCGAACTGGGCCGGGGCCGCGGCGGGCCGCGGTGCATGACCTGCCCGATCGAGCGCGACGCCGCCTGAGGTCGCCGCCCTTCACGCCCGTACGGGAAAAGGAGCTTTTGACGTGTCAGTGAACCTGCGCAACCGCAGCTTCCTCAAGGAACTCGACTTCACCCCCGACGAATGGCGCTTCCTGCTGCGGCTGGCCGCGCAGCTCAAGGCGGCCAAGTACACCGGCACCGAGGTGCCCCGGCTGACCGGCCGCAACATCGCGCTGATCTTCGAGAAGACGTCCACCCGCACCCGATGCGCGTTCGAGGTGGCCGCCCACGACCAGGGCGCGCACGTCACGTTCCTCGACCCGGGCAGCACCCAGCTCGGCCACAAGGAGTCGGTCAAGGACACCGCGCGCGTGCTCGGCCGCTTCTACGACGCCCTGGAGTACCGCGGTTTCGGCCAGGACAGCGTCGAAACCCTGGCCCGCCACGCCGGCGTGCCCGTCTGGAACGGCCTGACCGACGAATGGCACCCCACCCAGACCCTGTGCGACCTGCTGACCATGCGCGAGCACACGGTCAAGCACGACAACGAGGTGGCCTTCGCGTTCCTCGGCGACGCCCACAACAACATGGGCAACTCGCTGCTGATCGCCGGCGCCATGATGGGCATGGACGTGCGCATGGTCGCCCCCGAGTCCCGCTGGAACCCCGACGAGGTGATCAAGGCGGCCCGGGCGATCGCCGAGACCACCGGCGCCCGCATCACCCACACCGAGGACGTCGGCGACGGCGTGCGCGGCGCCGACTTCCTCTACACCGACGTGTGGCTGTCCATGGGCGAGCCGAAAGAGGCCTGGGACGAGCGGATCCGGCTGCTCAAGCCGTACCAGATCAACAGCGACGTGGTCCGCGCCGCGAACAACCCGGCGGTCAAGGTCATGCACTGCCTGCCGGCCTTCCACGACCGGCGCACCAAGGTCGGCGAGGAGATCTTCGAACACACCGGCCTGGACGCCCTGGAGATCACCGACGAGGTCTTCGAATCCCCGCAGTCCATCGTCTTCGACCAGGCCGAGAACCGCATGCACACGATCAAGGCGATCATGGTCGCCACCCTCGGAGTCTGAGGCATGCGCATCGTCATCGCGATCGGCGGCAACGCGCTGCTCGAACGCGGCCAGCGCCCCGACGCCGACGTCCAGCGGGCCAACGCCGTCCGCGCCGTCGACGCCCTGGCCCCGCTCGCCGCCGACCACGAGATCGTCATCACCCACGGCAACGGGCCGCAGGTCGGGATGCTCGCCCTGCAATCGGCCGCCGACCAGAGCCTGCACCGGCCGTACCCGTTCGACGTGCTCGGCGCCCAGACCCAGGGCATGATCGGCTACTGGCTGCTGCAGGCCCTGCAGAACGCGCTGCCCGGCCGGCAGGTCGCCGCCGTCCTCGACCAGACCCTGGTCTCGGCGGCCGACCCGGCCTTCACCAACCCGACCAAGTTCGTCGGCCCGGTCTATCAGGAGAAAACCGCGCGACAGTACGCCGATGACCGCGGCTGGGCGATCGCCGCCGACGGCACCGGATGGCGGCGCGTCGTCCCGTCCCCGCAGCCGCAACGCGTCGTCGAGACCCGCACCATCCGATCCCTGCTGTTCGACCGCACCGTCGTCGTCTGCGCCGGTGGCGGCGGCATCCCGGTCGTCCGCGACGAAGACGGGCGGCTGCGCGGCGTCGAAGCCGTCGTCGACAAGGACCTGGCCACCGCCGTCCTGGCCGAATCCCTCGACGCCGACGCGTTACTGCTGCTCACCGACGTGCCCGCGGTCCTGCGCGGCTACGGCGGCCCGTCACCGGCCCCGATCAGCCGCGCCACCCCGGCCGAACTGCGCCGCGAGAAATTCCCGGCCGGCTCCATGGGCCCCAAGGTCGAAGCGGTCTGCCGCTTCGTCGAACTCACCGGCGGCCTGGCCGCGATCGGCGCCCTCGACGACGCCGCCACGATCCTCGCCGGCAAAGCGGGAACGGTCGTCACCCCGGCGGGGGACTACCATCTGAGCCGGTGAACATCGCTCACCTTTCGGACCTCCATTTCGGTGTGCACAGCCCGGATGCCGTGTCGTCACTGATCGCCGACGTGGTCGCCGCCGCCCCCGACCTCACCGTGGTCACCGGGGATCTGACGATGCGGGCCCGCACAGGTGAGTTCCAGCAGGCCCGGGCATTCCTGGAGGAACTGCCCGGGCCGGTGCTGGTGGTGACCGGCAACCACGACCTGCCGTTGGACAGCCCGCTGCGGTTGTTCAAGCCGTACGACCGCTACCGGTCGTACATCTCGGCCGACCTCGACCCGGTGGTGCGCGTACCCGGCCTGACCGCGGTCGGGCTGCAGTCGATGCCGCGGTGGCGCTGGAAGGACGGTCTGGTCCGCCGCTCCCAGTTGTCCCTGGTCAGCTCCACTTTCGCGGCCGCTCCCGGCGGGGACCTGCGGCTGGTCGCGCTGCACCACCCGCCCTTCGGGCAGACCCTGATCAACGGCCCCAAACTCCTGCGCACCGGCGCCGACCTGCTGCTGGCCGGGCACACCCACCATCCCGACGTACGGACGATGGGCAGCACCGTGGTCGTCGTCGCCGGCACGTCGACCAGCCGTCGCACCCGCGGCACCCCCAGCTCCTGGAGCCGCATCACGGTCGCCGAGGGCATGGTCACGGTCATCGAACGCCACTTCATGCTCGACGGCTGGCGCACCGGCCGCCTCATCACCGTTCCTCACGCCGGTCGTCCTTCCGGCCCCGGCCCTGGCGACCGCCGACCAGGTTGATCACCGCGGCGGTGAGCCCGACCAGCGCGGTGGTCCTTCGCGAAAGGACACCGAGCGCACGGAGCGGGCACACATCGAATGTCGGACGTTGCTGGGGACCGGGTGGCGGGACGTCGAGGCAGGGGAGAGCCGACCGATCAGCGGGAGTAGCCGAGTTCCGGGCGCCGTTGCGCACTCTCGCCCGGCTTGATGAATCGACGCTGTTGGCCTTCCTCGACGAATGCCTACCGAAGCTCAGGGAACACAGCACGTCCGGGAGCTGAGGATGTGATGCCGGGCCGATCCGAAACGACCAGCTCGGTGTCGGGGTCGTGGTCGAGGGGCGCCGGGCCGGCCGCGATCAGCGTGGCCCGGGACCACGGCTGTTCGCGCAGCATGAACGGCAGCTCCTCCACCAGCCAGTTCGCCACGTGTTCCCGCTGCTCCGGTGAGTCGCCGTCGCGGGCGTTCAGCCGACGCTCCTGCTCGTCGAGGTCGCCCTGCAGGTAGATCGAGGCGTCCAACCATCGGGCCAGCGACGCCCGGATGACACCGGTGCCCTCGACCCAGACGAAGTCGAGGCCGGCGGGGACGGTGATCGAGCCGGGACGGTCGTGACCGATCCAGGCGGCCGGGCGGAAGTCGACCGCCCGGCCCCGGTGCAGCGGTTCCAGGATGTTCGCGGCGAGGACGTCACCCCAGTCGAAGTAGGCGTGATTCCAGGCCACGTCGTCGGTGTGCACGACGGCCGACCGGGGGACCGCCGCGCGAAGCCGTGAGGCCAGGGTCGACTTGCCCGAGCCGCCGCGGCCGTCGACGGCGATCACTCGTGGACGCCCGGACACGCCGGGAGAAGCCTCGCGCAGCTGCTGGACGGCGTCGCGCACGGTCACGACATGCCAGCCGGAGGCTTCGGGCTCGCCCGGATGTAGACGCATGGACCACCAGTCCCTAATCGAGCGCGGCCGCCTTGCCCAGCAGGACCGAGCGTTCACGCTGGTTGGCGCAGAGCCGCGCGGCCAGCTCCAACTCCGCCCGCGCCTCCGGGAGCCGTCCGAGGCGGGTGAGCAGCTCACCCCGTACCGTCGGAATCAAATGCGAACCGGGGAGCCGGTCGGAGGCGATGAGCTCGTCGACGATGGCCAATCCCTGGGCCGGGCCGGACGCCATGGCCACCGCGACCGCCCGGTTGAGGTCGACCACCGGCGACGGCGCGATCCGCCCGAGCGCCTCGTACAGCACCACGATCCGCTCCCAGTCGGTCTCGGAGACCGACGGCGCCGCGGCGTGGGTGGCGGCGATCGCCGCCTGCAGGCCGTAGGGGCCCAGGCCTCCCCGCGCCGACGCCTTGGCCAGCGCGGTCAGTCCGCGGCGGATCGCCGAGAGGTCCCACTTGCGCCGGTCCTGATCCTCCAGCAGGATCGGCCGGCCGTCCGGGCCGGTCCGCGCCGGGAATCGCGCCGCCGTCAGTTCGCAAAGGGCCAGCAATCCGTGCACTTCGGGTTCGTCCGGCTGGAGTGCGGCCAGGGTTCGGGCCAGGCGAATTGCCT
This sequence comes from Actinoplanes sp. HUAS TT8, assembly GCF_051380535.1. Classification (NCBI taxonomy): domain Bacteria; kingdom Bacillati; phylum Actinomycetota; class Actinomycetes; order Micromonosporales; family Micromonosporaceae; genus Actinoplanes; species Actinoplanes sp. HUAS TT8. Next base: position 3,172,736 of record NZ_CP195646.1, read on the forward strand.
CGTACGCGACGTCGGGCCGCACCAGCCGGTCGCCCGAGGTCGCCGTCGAGCCCTCGGTGAAGATCACGTAGAGGACGCTGAGCACACCGCCGAGGCGTTCCCGGCGCTCGTCGGCCGGGGGCAGTTCGAACGGGATCCCGGCCGCGGCGATGGTTTTCTTGCCGCGGGTGATGCGGGCCTGCACGGTCGGCACCGGCACCAGGAACGCGCGGGCGATCTCCTCGGTCGTCAGACCACCGACCACGCGCAGCGTCAGCGCGACCCGGGACTCGGGGGAGAGCACCGGATGGCAGCTGATGAACATCAGCGCCAGGACGTCGTCGATCTCCTCGTCGGGCGCGGAGGCCGGGACGTCGGCGGACAGCAGGGCGTACTTGTCCTGCAGGACGGCCCGCCGCCGGATCGTGTCGATGGCCCGGCGCCGGGCGGTGGCCATCAGCCAGCCGCCCGGGTTCGCCGGCGGCGTGTCGGCCCAGGAGACCAGCGCCTCGGCCACCGCCTCCTGCGCCGCGTCCTCGGCCAGCCCGAAGTCGCCGGTGAACCGGGTCAGCGCGGCGACGATCCGCGCCGACTCGATCCGCCAGACGGCCTCGATCTCGGCCGGACCCATCAGCGGACCTGCGGCGGGGCCTCGTCCTCGCCGACCACGCGCCGGACCTCGATCTGGGAGCCGGGCGCGGCCGGGACCCGCTTGGCCCACTCGACCGCCTCCTCCTTCGAGGCGACGTCGATCAGGAAGTAGCCGCCGAACAGTTCCCGGGTCTCCCCGTACGGCCCGTCGGTGACCACCGGCGCCGGGCCGCCGAACGAGACCACGACGCTGTTCTCCGGAAGGTCCAGGCCCTCGGCCTCGACGTAGACACCGGCCTTGAACAGGTCCTCGATGAACTGGCGGGTGGTGGCCATCATCTCCTCGACGTTCGCCATCATGGCCGCGTTCGACTCGTCGGTACCCCGCATGATCAGCATGTACTTCGACATCGCAAACTCCTCGTCCGCCGGGCCGCCTCTCGGCCTTCGCACCCTAACGTCGAACGAGCTTTCCGCGGATCGACACCACCCCAAAAAAATCTTTCCGCCGTACGTCTTCACAGGTCAAGCTCAGTGCAGCAGGGTTTTGAGCAGGATCAGGGCGGCGCCGAACGTTCCGGCCACCACCGTCGAGACGAGGCGTTCGCGGGTGGTCAGCCGGCCGCCCGCGCCGATGCGCCAGCCGGCCGCGCACAGCAGCAGCGTGCTGCACGCCAGCGACACGATCTCGGCGGTGAGCAGCCGCGCGCCGGCCGCCCGGATCACGATCAGGACCAGCAGCGGCAGTACGGACGCGGTGACGATCTCCCAGCCGCTGGTCAGCTGTTCCCGCACCACGTGCCAGGCCGGCCGGTGCCCTTCGTGGATCCGCTCGGCCACGATCCGCGCGTAGCGCTCGGCGACCCAGTACACGGTCAGCGTCACCAGGACGGCCAGGACTTCCCGCCACGCCGCCACCGCGTGCGCCGTCACCAGGACGGCCGCTCCCACGATGATCCCGTAGATGCCCGAGGCGGTGGCCTCTTCGGTCTCGTGGGTGAGGCGGATTCGCGCACGGCTCATGGCGCACAGCGTCATCGAAGCCTCCGCCCGAACCTTCACACTGCCGGGATGATTTCCGACAGTTCATTCTGATCAACAAGACTTCCGCGAATGTGACCTCGCCTGGATGATCGAAGTTGGGCGATCTGGGAGGTGGGGCATGCACCGCACTCAGCGCGTTGCGGTGGCAACGGTCTGACGGCTGCACTGCTGGCTTTGACCGGAAACGTTGCGACCGGAAATCTTCCGGAATCGTGGCAACCCTGGCTTTGGGTGGCGTGGCCCGTGACCATTATTTTGATCATCTCTGCTGTGATCATGGAAGTCCGGAAATCGCGGGTGGAGGGGCTCCAAGTGTCGACTGGTTCCTTTAACGACAGCGAGGCCATCAAGTTGTTGGCCGGTGCGGATGTCGGGACGCGGATGAGTGGCGTGCAGCATCTCGCCCGATCTTCTGCCATTGAGAGGGGTGATCCGCAGTGGTACGTAAAAGTTATCTGTCAATATTTGCGTCGTCCCTACGATCCTGTGCATGCGCCTCCCGGCGAGCGTGATGTCCGTGTCGCTCTTATTGAACTTCTCGCCGAGCATCTGCAGTACGACGCGATTCACAGCTGGTCCGAATATGACATCGACCTCACGGGTGCGACGTTGGACGCGGGGGTGCTGGATGGCGCGGTTCTAAGGGGTAGCGAGGTTCGCCTTAGTAGTTGCCGTTTTGTCGGGGGCGGCTTCTCTTGGATGTCTGCGATATTTGTCGATTGCATCATCGACTGTTCTTCCCTTGAGCTCTGCGACGGCGACCTTTTGTCGTTCGCCGGTAGTAGCTTTGTCCGGACCAAGGTTGCTCTGCCGGGCCTGGTTGTGTCAGGCGGAACTTTGGACCTCAACGAGATTAAGACAGAGGAGAGTCAATTCGATTTTGTCGGTATGGTTATGACCGCCGGTGCGATCAATGTAGTTAAGGCCCAAATAGGTCGTTGGTCCACCTTTGGGCGTAGGGACGAGCAGGCCGGCCGCAGAGGATGGGCTCTTGATCTTCGTGAGTCGGAACTTAGGGGCGGGACGATCTCTTTTTCGGGGACACGATTAATGGATCAAGAAAGGGGTCGGAAAAAGAGGCTTGAGAGTGAACTGACGATGAGGTGGCAAGCTGCGGCGTTCAGTTATTCGCAGCTCCTAGGAACGCAAATATCTTTTGAGGACTGCCGCCTCGTTCTGGTCGAAATCACCTTTCAGGGTGCGACGATAGAGGGCTCACAGATATCATTTAGGCGGACTGATTTTCGAGGGTCGACCGTTAATTTTGTCGAATCAGTGATCGCTGACGGTTCGATCTCTTTCCGCGCATGCTGGATCAGGCAGGCTGTCCATCCGGAAAAATATCATGTTCCTGGGTTCCTGAAAAATCTGCTAGCATTGACAGAGGAGGAGCAGGCGCAGCACTATTACCACCACCTTGGTATTCCTCAAGTGTCGGCAGTGAGTTTCGCGGTTGCCATGCTCAGGGGTGGGTCAATTGATTTCGATTCGATCGAGACGGACTCAGGAATAGTCGTAGATTTCAATCATGCCACAGTGACTGGAACGGCTGTGCGATTTACCGACGGCCAATGGTCTTATAGCCTCATAATTCTTTGGCACCTTTACTTCGAGTCCGGCCCCGGAAGTTTTACCGGAAGCTCTTGCACACCGTGTGTGCTCCTCAGCGGTAACATGACCAAAGAGGAGCGTCGGCGAGTCGACTTGGAGAACGCGATCTACTTCGCTGTCCGCGATACACACTGAGTCGAACTGGCACAGCCCGCGCGTTCAGCCAATCATCCGGAGCGGGTGGCGACGATCTGGGTGGGCAGCCCGAATGCTGGCGGCATGTTCAGGCGACGGGAGCGCAACCGGCTGCGCCGCACCTCGGACCGGGTGGAGAGTTTGCTCGTGTTTCTGCTGGTCCTCACGTTTCTGGCTGCGGCGCCGCTGCTGGCCTGGGAGGCCGGGCAGGCGAGTTACCGGTCGGATCAGCGGGCGCGGCAGTGGGAACGGGAGAACCTGTTCCCGGTGGAGGCCGTGCTGGCCGAGACCGCCACGGCCGACACGGTCAAGGCCGTCTGGAGGGCGCCGGACGGATCCGCGGAGAACGGTCTGGTGCAGGCCACGATCGGGGATCCGGCCGGGAAGCGGGTGCCGATCTGGGTGAACCGGGCCGGTGTCCTGCAGTCGCCGCCGTCGAATCATTCGCCGGGGGCGCAGGCGGTGACGATCGGGATCGCCGTGCTGTTGTGCCTGGCCGCCGGGTTCGTCGGCCTGCTCCGGTTGGTCCGGGCGGTGATCGACCGCCGCCGCGATCGGGCCTGGACCCGGGAGTGGCGGGAGGTCGGCCCGATCTGGAGCCGTGACAGCGGACGTTACTGACTGCCGATCCGTTCCTGTTCCGCTCGCAGCAGCGCGTACGCGCGCAGGTCGGCCGTCGTGGGCCGGTTGTTGTCCAGGGCCCGGGGCCACAGCCGGGCCCACCGGACCGCGGCCACCTCGGCCGCCAGCACCAGGACGTTGCTGAGCAGGTAGAGCAGCGTGAACACGGCGGCCACCCCGGCGAATCCGCCGTAGACCGGCCCGGCCTGCCGGATCAGGCCGGGCAGCACCGACGAGCCGAGCGCGCGCAGCAGGGTGACCGCGGCCGCGCCGATCAGGGCGGCCGGCCAGAGGGCCCGCAGCGGCGCCGGCCGGTCCAGCAGCAGCCACGCGACCAGCAGCAGGACGGTGAACGCGGTGACGAACGCGCCCGCCGGGGGCAGCAGCGCGGCGGTGACCACACCGGTGAGCAGGACGGCCAGCCCGGCCGGCACGCGCAGCGCCCACGAGAGCAGCCCGGAGCGGCGTCGATGCGGGACGGCGGCCAGGTGGTTGAGCGTCGCGTAGGCCGACATCACCACCCCGCAGGCGGTGTACGCGAGCCCGGCCAGCCCGACGATCAGGGCGGCCGAGAAGGCCGGCAGGCCGGCGACGGCCGCGTCCACGTCGGCCCGCAGCGCCACCGGCACGATCGCCGCGACCACCTCCTGGCGCAGCTCGGGACGGGTGGTCAGGGCGCGCGAGATCACGGCCACGCCCAGCAGCAGGGCCGGGAACAGGCTGAGGAACCCGTAGTAGGTGATCAGTGCGGCCTCGCGGGGCCCGCCGTCGTCGAGGTATTTGCGCAGCACGGCCCAGAGGAATCCGGGCGTCCGGTGCCGGCGCTGCCAGTCGTCGAGGCGGCCGATCACGACCCGTACGCGTCGGCGACCTCGCCGCCGTGGGCCACGACCGACCACGCGATCAGCCCGGACAGCACGATGCCGATCACCGACCAGATCGGGTAGACGCCCAGGAACACGAAGTTGACCAGGGCGGCCAGCACGGCCAGGCCGGTCGCGACCGCGCGGGCCCAGTCCAGGCCACGGATCAGGGCCGGGCCGGCGATCAGCGCGACCACGCCGACCACGAGGTGCAGCCAGCCGAGGGCGGCCGGGGACAGGTCGGTCAGCTGGTCGGCCCGGTCGCCGGCCAGGAACTCGGGGCGCAGCAGTGCGACCAGGCCGAGGCTCAGGTGCAGGGCGCCGAGCAGGACCAGCAGGATCCCGCCGAACAGCACCCAGGCGACCCAGCCGGTGGCCCGGCTCCGCTCGATCTCCATCGCGCTCGTCCTCTCTCAGCAGGTCGACAGCATGGCGTTGTGCAGGGTGTTCGCGGTCGTGCGGACGTCGGCCACCGATGCCCGTACGGCGGCAAGGGTGTTGATGTCGGGGTTTTGCCGGGCGACGCGCAGGTCGGTGCCGAGCTGGTCGGTCGCGACCTGCAACGCGTCGGCCTGAGCGCCGAACTGCGCCTTGGCGTCGGTGTGGAGCGCGGTCAACTCGTCGCGCAGCTGGGTCAGGTACGGCCGCAGCGCGGACAGCCCGTTGTCGGAGACGTTGACGTCACGGATGTGGTCCACAGTGTTGCGCACCGCGTCCCAGCTGTCGCAGACCGGCGGCCGGGCGGCCGGCGCGGCCGTGCAACCGGACAGGAGCAGGACCAGAACGACCAGGTAGCGCTTCATGGCGCCAGCGTCGCGCGGCCCGCGGTGATCGGTCCTCACCCGTGCCGGATGAGGCGGCTGCCGCCCGCCCCGACCCAGGATCGGAGGTGACGAAAGGGGCATCACATGGCTATCGGACCCGTCCAGCTGATCGTGCTCGGTTTCCGCCATCCGGACTTTCACGGCGAGGTCATCGCCGAGCTGGAACGCCTGCGGCAGACCGACACGGTCCGCGTGATCGACGCGCTCGCCGTCTACAAGGACGAGAACGGCGCGATGGAGGTCGAGCACCTGAGCAACCTGACCCGGGAGGAGGCGATCGAGCTCGGCAGCAAGATCGGTGCCCTGGTCGGCCTGGGCATCGAGGGCGAGACCGGGATGGAGGCGGGTGCCGCGATCGGGGCGGCCGCCGCCGACGCCGCCGGGAAGGTCGCCGTCTTCGAGGACGCGCAGGCCTGGGACGTGCTGGCCGAGATCCCGAACGACAGTGCGTCGGCGCTCATCCTGATCGAGCATCACTGGGCGGTGCCGCTGCGCGACGCGATCGCCCGGGCCGGCGGCTACCGGGTCTCGGACGGCTTCATCAGCCCCTTCGACCTGATCGGTATCGGTCTGCTGAACGCCGACGAGGCCGAGCAACTGCACGACCTGGAAACCGCCGGAGCCTGACGAGAGGAGTCCACCATGTTCGGATCACGCAGGGTCGCCCGTCGCACGGGCCGCCGTACCGCCCGCCGCGTCACCCGGCGTGTCGCCCGCCGGCGTTGACCGACCGGATCCCGCGGCGGCTGGTGAAGGCCAGCCGCCGCAGCCGTCCCCAGTCCAGGTGCGGGGGAGCGGCCGGAACCCCGGGTCGCTGCCGGGGGACACGCACTCTCAAAGCCTCAGGACAAATTCTCAGATGTACGGGCGTGGGCAGCACCAGCGATTCGCCGTCCACGCCGACCGGGATGTCCGCGCCGCCCGCGTCCACGATCGCCTCGCGGGCCGTGGTGACGGTCAGCCCGCGCCGATGGTGCACGGCGATGGCCAGCACACCGAGCTCGCCGCGGTCCAGGGCGGGCCGGCGCCCGGTGTCCGTCCGGTACGCGTTGTTGCTGATCAGCACCGCCTGCGGCCCGTCCAGGGTGCGGTCGCCGACGGTCAGGCGCAGCGGCGACGGACTGTTCAGCACGTCCGGCAGCAGATCGAGCGCGGTGCTCAGCTTGGCGTCCCGGTAGGCCGGGCTGCGTACCACGGCCGCGTACGCGCCGAACGACGCGTTGTTCACGAACGTCCGGTCGCCGATCAGCCCCAGGTCGATCCGCAGCTCCTCGCCGTCGGTGAGCGCGTCCAGGCCGGCCGCCGGGTCGTCGCGGTCCAGGCCCAGATCCAGGGCGAAGTGGTTGCGGGTGCCGGCGGCCAGGACCAGGAACGGGACGTCGTGCTCGGCCGCGATCCCGGCGACCAGGGCCTGGGTGCCGTCGCCGCCGGCCACACCGAGCAGGTCGGCACCGTCCAGCACGGCCTGCCGGGCGACCGCGGCCACGTCCACGCCCGGACCGTCCAGCAGGAACACCTCGGCGCCGAGGGCCCGCGCCCGCTCGTCCAGGCCGAACCGGCCGACCCGGCCACCGCCGGAGCGCGGATTCATGATCAGGAACGGTCGCTCGGGGGCCGGGGTCAGGACCGTCGCCGGTGGCCGGGCCACCGCCAGGGCGCGGCGGCCGGCGGTGACCGCGGCCGTCCAGAGCAGACCGAACGAGACGACCACACCGATCAGGTTCGCGCGCGCGTAGAGAACGGCCACCACCAGCGGGGTCAGCACCACGACGGTGCCGGCGGCCCAGCGCGGCAGACCCCGGTGGGTGAGGAACCACCAGGCCGCGACCAGGGTGAGCGCGCTGCCCAGGGCGGCGGTGAGCAGCAGCGCGAGGCTGGCGGCGAGGCCGGCGACGGCCAGGACCAGGGCGGTCGCGGCAGTCGCGGCGGCGAACGCGAGGCGGGCCATCCAGGGGCGTCCATCGCCGGTCGTCACGGTGCTCCGTCCGTACGTCGGAAATCGTGGTGGTGATCTTCCCTTGAACGGCGGGGACCGGCCTCACTCGGGCGGGATGAGGTGGCGCGGCGGCCCAGCGCGGATCGTCGGCAACAGCCGCGGCACCGGTCCGCGGGACAGGAAGGAGGACACCGTGTCGAAACGGTTGCGGCACCCGGCCGAGCTGCCGTTCTACGTGTTCATGGTGGTGCTCAACCTGATCATCATCGGACTGATCGTGCGGGCCGCGGTCACCCTGCCCTATCTGCCGCAACGGCTGGAGAGCACCGGCTGGGCGACCGCCGTGCGCAGCGCGTTCATCGGACTGCTGCTGCTCGTGCCCGCCCTGGTGGTGATCCGCGAGACCCAGCGCGCCTCGGTGCGCGGCACCGCGGTCGAACTCAACCCGCACCAGTACGGCGAGCTCTACAAGACCGCCGACGACTTCGCGCACCGCCTCGGACTGCCCCGGCGGCCGACGATCTACCTGGCCAACGGCAACGGCACGCTCAACGCGTTCGCCGCCCAGGCCACCGGACACGACTACGTGGTGCTCTCCAACGAGCTGTTCGCCAACCTGCAGCAGAACAATCGGGAGGGGCTGCGGTTCATTCTCGGACACGAACTCGGGCACATCCGGCTGCACCACGTTGCACTGTGGTACCAGCTGTCGGTCGCCTACTCGGAACGGATCCCGGTGCTCGGGCCGACCCTGTCGCGGCTGCGGGAGTACTCGTGCGACCGGCACGGCGCCCACCTGTGCCCGTCCGGCGCGTCCGGGCTGGTCCTGCTCACATCCGGCCGGCACACCGAGCACACCACCGACATGGCGCAGCTGATCCGGCAGGGCCGGGCGCTGCGCGGCTTCTGGGTCGAACTGGCCCAGCTGCCGCAGTCCCATCCGTTCACCGTGCGGCGCATCGAGCGGCTGGTCCGGCTCGGCCTGCTGCAGCCCGTCGACTAGGAGGTGCACCATGCCGGACGCGACCTACCAGGTCCGGGTCTCCGGGGTGATCCCCGACGAACTGCTCGACGAACTGCGCGACCTGACCGTCAGCGTGGAACCGCCCGAGACCGTCCTGCACGGCAACCTGCCCGACCAGTCGGCGGTGGTCGGCCTGATCTCACGCATCCACGGGCTGGGCCTGCGGCTGATCGAGGTCCGCCGGCTACCCGTGGACGCATCCGAAGAATGAGAACCCGCTTCGGGTACGGCGTCGTGCTGCTCCTGATCGTCGGAACCTACCTGCTGGCGCTGCTCGCCTCCCGCCGCTGGACGGTCACCGTCCTGCTCGCCGTGCAGACCGTCACCGTCTGGCAGTCGCTGCGGGTCGCCCGCGCCCGCCCCGGGCTGCGGCTGGCCGGCGCGCTCGTCTTCGGACTGGCGGTGGCCGCGGCGGTGCTCAGCTTCCTGGACGTCGGCCCGCTCACCGCGATCGCGTTCTCCGCGGCCAGCGCCCTGTACCTGCTGGCGCCCCTGGCCATCGTGCGCGACCTCGGCCGCCGCGACCGGGTCGACGCGCAGACCATGCTCGGGGCGCTCGCCGCGTACCTGCTGATCGGGATGGCCTTCGGGTTCGCCTACGCCTGCGTGGCGCAACTGCAGCCCGGACCGCTCTTCGGCGACCGCGGCGACCCGACGCTGTCCGAAGCGCTGTTCTTCAGCTTCGTCACCGTCACCACCACCGGGTACGGCGATCTGGTCCCGGCCGGCAACCCGGCCCAGACGATCGCCGTGTTCGAGGCCCTCACCGGCCAGCTCTTCCTGGTCACGGCCGTCGCCAAGGTGGTCGAGAACTGGCGTCCCGGCAACTGGGCCCGGGGCTCATCCACCGGGGATGACGCGATCGGCCCGGCCCCGCGATGACCATCGTGAACCCGTTCCCTTACCTAAGGAGACCCGACATGTCCGAAGAGGCGCCCTACCTGCCGCCCACTGCCGCCCGCGAACCCACCGCCTGGGTCGGTGCGGTCGTCTTCGCCGGCGTGATGCTCCTGCTCACCGGCGGCTTCCAGGCAATCGAAGGGTTCGTCGCGCTGTTCAAGGACGACTACTACGTGACCACCCGCAACGGCCTGGTCCTCACCCTCGACTACACCAGCTGGGGCTGGACGCACCTGCTGCTCGGCACGCTCGCCGTACTCACCGGCATCGGCGTGTTCCTCGGCCAGATGTGGGCCCGGGTCGTCGGCATCATCGTCGCCGTGCTCAGCGCGTTCGCCAACATGCTGTTCCTGCCCGCCTACCCGGTCTGGTGCACCATCGTCATCGCCACCGACGTGCTGGTCATCTACGCCCTCGCCGTCCACGGCCGCGAGGTCCGGGGGTATCGGTGAACCGCGGCTCCGGCTGGATCAGCCTGGCCGCCGGCGTGGCCGCCCTGATTCTCGGCATCGTCGCGTTCGCCTGGCCGGCGGCGACCCTGCAGGTCGTCGGCGTCCTGTTCGGCCTCAACCTGCTGATCCTCGGCGTCGTCCGCGCCGGGCAGTTCCTGTTCGTCCCGGACGCCCCGGTGACCGCGCGCATCCTCGGCGTCGTCTTCGGTGTCCTGGTCGGTCTGCTCGGCATCCTCTGCCTGCGCAACGTCGCCGGCTCCCTCAAACTGCTGCTGGTCGTCGTCGCGCTCGGCTGGCTGCTGGACGGGCTGGCCGAGATCTTCACCTCGGTCGGCTCCACCGGCGGCGGATGGCGGATCGCCCTCGGCCTGGTCGCGGTCCTGGCCTCGATCGCCGTCCTGGTCTGGCCCGGCCTCGGCCTGGCCACGTTCATCCTGTTCGGCGCGACGACACTGTGCTTCGTCGGGCTCGGCGGCATCATCGTCGGCATCGCCGGGCTCCGCTCCCACCCGGCCTGACCTGCGGCCCGGGGCTCCGCCACGATGCGGAGCCCCGGGCCGCGGCTCATCTGATCGTCACCGCCGCGGTGACCGCCCTCTTGTCGTCACCCGGGGAGAGCGCGTCGTCGTACAGCAGCCGGATGACTTCCTCGTCGATCGCGTCGTACTTCGTCACGGCCGGCGAGTAGCTGTTGTAGAAGATGCTGCTCGGATACATCGTGGAATCCTTCAGCAGACCCATGCCCCTGGTCAGCGCCTGGCGGATCAGGTGACACCGCACGGTCGGGCTGATGCCGGTCGAACGGACCAGGACGGTGGCGCTGGTGATGGCGTGCAGGTCCGACCAGAAGATGTAGGCGTAGCTGTCGTTGCCGGCCACGTAATGCGGCTCGATCTTCTTGAACTCCGACAACGGCGCGAAATGCATCTCGATGTCGGCGTCGCTCTTGGTGAGCTTCAGGTCGGTGGTGGCGGTGAGCTTGTTCAGATCCGAGACGACCGTGTTCAGACAGCTCAGGCTCTTCGCGTCACCGCCGTGGACGCGGACCGTGACGGTGGGCTCGGTCCACTTGGTGACCACCGAATAGGTGTCGCCGTACTGGGAGCCGAACGCGACGGCGAAGAAATAGGCGAGCCCGGCCCGGCTGATGACCGGCGCGGTCGGGGAGGGCCGCCCCATGAGCCGCCGCGCCGCCGTGCCGGCTTCCACGGAAGGTCCGGCGGTCGTCGGCGCGGCTGCCACCGGCGCGCGGGGCGTCGGCGTCTCGCAGGCGGCCAGGGCGACCGGCGCGAGCACCAGCATCGTCAGGACACGGGCGGCAGCCGAACGATTCACGCAGACCTCCGGAATCCGGCTGCGCACGATGGACCGCGGTGCCGGGCGCCGAGATCGTAAACCGCGCCGGCCCCCGCTGTCCGACCCGCCGGACGCCCGGCTGCAACAGACCGACGGCCCGGCTCGCGTGAGGTCAGCGGCTCAGGTGCTCGTGCTGCATCTGCCAGGAGCCGTCCCGTTTGACCAGGACGTTCGTGCCGCGGCCCCGACCGGCGGCCGGCTTGCCGTCGACGCGGCCGGACCAGCGGAATCGGTACCGGCACACGGCCAGGTCGTCGGTGACGGCGATCCACTCCAGGTCGTGGATCTCGTAGACCTCGTCCTGGATCGCGGCGAAGGTGCGTTCGATCGCCGCTTTGATCGCCGTGATGCCGTGGTGGGAGCCGTCGGTGAACCAGTACGTCGCGTCCGGCGCGATCAGCGGCGCCAGCCGCGCGAGGTCGCGGGCGTTGGTGGCCTGCTCGTAGCCGCGCACGAACGACGTGGGATCCATCGTGGAGATGCTAACGGGCCCGGCACTGGGATGCCGGGCCCGCCGATGACGATCAGCGCTGGTAGTGCTGGAGGAACAGTGCCTCGGCGTGGGCCAGGCGGGCGATCTCGGTCGGGTCCACGCTCTCGTTCGGTGCGTGGATCGCGGCGAGCGGCTCCTCCACTCCCATCAGGATGATCTCCGCGGACGGATAGGTTTCCGCGAACACGTTGCACAGCGGGATCGAGCCGCCCTGTCCGAGGGTGGTCATCTCGCGGCCGTAGGCTTCCCGCATCGCCGCGGAGAGGGCCTGGTAGGCCGGTCCGCCGGTGCGGGCCGAGAACGGCTGGCCGAGTGCCTCCGGCCGGACCGAGACCCGGACGCCCCAGGGTGCGGCCGCGTGCAGCTGGGCGGTCAGCGCGTCCTGCGCTTTCACCGCGTCCGTGCCGGGTGGGACGCGCAGGTTGAGCCGGGCCCGGGCCTGCGGCTGGATGGCCGCGGCGGATCCGACGACCGGCGGGCAGTCGATGCCGAGGACGGTGACGGCCGGGCGGGCCCAGATCATGTCCGAGACCGATCCGTCGCCGAGGAGGCCGGCCTCGTCGATGAGGCCGGCGTCGGCGCGGAACTGGGCCGGCGGATAGGGCGCCCCGAGCCAGGTCTGTTCGTTCTCCAGGCCGGCGATCGTGGTGTTCCCGGCCCGGTCCCGCAACGATGCCAGGATCTGGATGAGCGCGGCCAGGGCGTCCGGGGCCGCCCCGCCGAACATCCCGGAGTGCAGTTCCCCGCCGAGCGCGGTCACGGTGACGACCACGTTGACCAGGCCGCGCAGCGACACCGTGGCCGCGGGTGCTCCGACCGCGGCGTTGCCGGTGTCACAGACCAGGATGGCGTCGGCCCGCAGCAGGTCCGGGTTGCGGGTCACGAAGTCTTCGAGGCCGCCCGTGCCCTGCTCCTCGGAACCTTCCACGATCAACTTCAGATTCACCGGTACGTCGTCACCCAGCGCCCGCAGAGCGGTCAGGTGCATGACGATGTTGCCCTTGCAGTCGGCCGCGCCCCGCCCGTACCAGCGCCCGCCCACCGGCGTGAGCTGGAACGGCGGCGTCCGCCAGGCTTTGTCGTCCAACGGGGGCTGCACGTCGTAGTGGGCGTAGAGCAGCACGGTCGGTGCGTCCGGGGCGGCTACCCGCCGTACGCCGAAAACCGCCTGACTGCCGTCGGCCGTGAGGTGCAGGCCCAGGTCGGTGAAGCCGACCTGGGCAAAATTGTTGACCACCCACGTGGCTGCCCGCTCGCACTCGGCCGGCGGGAACTGGCGCGGATCGGCGACCGAGCGGATCGCGACCAGGTCGGCCAGGTCGGCGCGGGCCCGGGGCATGAGTTCGTCGATGTGTGCGCGAAGGTCCATGTCAGGCGTCCTTCAGGTCGGCGATGACGTCCTGGAAGGCGTCGATGTACTGCGGGCAGTAGACCTTGATGATCAGCAGTTGGCCCTGCAGGAGTTTGTTGTCGGCGAGCACCGGCCGTTGCCCGGGCCCGGCCGCGCCGTTCGTGATCATCCCGTAGAGGATGCCGCGGCGCAGGGCGTCGTCGGGGTTGTAGCAGACCGCGCCGCCGTCGTCGCCGAGGACCCGGACGATGCTGTCCTTGTAGGGCACCCGCAGCCCGGCCGCCGACAGAGCGGTCTGCAGTTGGTCAGCTTTGGCGTTGGCCTGCTCGGTCTCCTTCTTGCCGTGGTAGGAGACCAGCGCGACCCCGGCGAGCAGCAGGAACACGGCTCCGACGACGACGTACACCCAGCGGTTCACGCGGCGGCCTCCTTCCAGGACGGCTTGCGGAATCGGTAGAACAGGTACGGGACGAGCAGCCCCAGCCCGAGCGCGCCCCCGGCCACGATCGCCAGGTAGGTGCCGACGTTGCCGCCGCCGAACTGCGACGACGGGACGAACCCGATCAGCAGCGCGGCCAGGGACGCGGCGAAACCGATCCCGCACAGCCCGGTCAGCATCGGCGCCCGGTAGCCGCGCGGATGGTCGGGCTGGGTGCGGCGCAGGCGCACGGCGGCCACGAACATCAGCAGGTACATGATCAGGTAGACCTGCGTGGTGATCACCGAGAAGATCCAGTACACGCTGGAGACGTCGGGGATGAACGCGTACGCCAGAGCGATCACCGTGGTGACGAGACCCTGTGTGACCAGGATGTTCTGCTGCACGCCGTGCTTGTTGAGCCGTTGCAGGAACGGCGGCAGGTAGCCTTCGCGGCGCGAGATCAGCAGCAGTCCGCGCGACGGTCCGGCCAGCCAGGTCAGCATGCCGCCGAGCGACGCCGCGACCAGCATGATCCCGAGGATCGGGGTGAGCCACTGCGAGTCGAACGCGGCGAACACGGCGTCGAACGCCTGCATCACGCCGGCGGTCAGCGACAGCTCCTCGGCCGGCACGATCCAGCTGATGGCCAGCGCGGGCAGGATGAAGATGAGCAGGACCAGGCCCATGGCCAGGAACATCGCCCGCGGGAACTCCTTGCCCGGCTTGCGCAGGGACGAGACGTGCACCGCGTTCATCTCCATGCCCGAGTAGGACAGGAAGTTGTTGACGATCAGTACCAGGCTGGACAGTCCGGCCCAGGCCGGCAGCAGGTGATCGGCGGTCATCGGCGCGGCCGACTCGTTGCCCTGGCCCAGGAACGCGATGCCGAGGATGACCAGCAGCGCGCCCGGCACGAGGGTGCCGATGATCAGGCCGCCGCTGGCCAGGCCGGCGACGCCGCTGGTGCCGCGGGACGACACCCAGACGCCGGCCCAGTAACAGACCATGATCACGATGGCGGTCCACAGGCCGCTGGAGGCCAGGTCCGGGTTGATCACGTACGCGAGGGTGCTGGCCACGAAGCCGAGCAGGCTCGGGTAGTAGAAGATGGTCATGGCGAACTGGCACCAGACCGCCAGGAAACCCATCGGCTTGGACAGGCCCTGGCTGACCCAGTTGAAGACGCCGCCGTCCCAGCCGGAGGCCAGTTCGGCCGAGACCAGCGCGGTCGGCAGCAGGAACACGACGGCCGGCACGATGTAGAGGAAGATGCTGGCCAGCCCGTAGACGGCCATGGTCGGTGACGGGCGCAGGCTGGCCACCGAGCTGGTGGTCATCAGGGCCAGGGCCACCCACGAGATGTACTTCAGGGTTTGCGCGGTTTTCGGTGGCGAGCTCGCCTGGTCTTCCGCTTCTGCGCTCACGCCGCCTCCCTTCGGGTAGGGATGAGTCCGGCCGAATCATCGGCAGAGCTGGATATCGGCCGTCTCATCCCTGCGGAATGGTTCGGGTCCAGCCGCCCGCCGCACCACGACGCGGCCAGCGCCACGGCGAATCCGAGCAGCTCCAGCAGCAGCAGGCTCGGATCGGCGACGCGGTCGCCGGAGCGCACCCGGATCAGGGCCAGGACCGCGAAGTGGAACAGCACCCCCAGGTCGAGCAGCAGGATCGTCACCCGCGGCCGGCCGACGACCGCGCCGAAGACGCCGCCGGCCAGTCCCGCGAGAACGTTCCAGTAGGCCAGCGTGCCGATGATCGCGGGCGCCCCGAGCATCGTGGCCAGGTCCAGGATGATCGCCACGGCGAACAGGCCGAGTGGGAACATCAGCAGCACGGGCTGCACCGGGTTGCGGCTCTGCATGGCTTCCGAGGGTGCGACCGATCAAGATCAAGAGCGTCATCCCGTACGGATGAACCGCCCGGCCGCCGCGGCCCCGACCAGCATGCCCACGGCGATCGCGACCAGTAACGACACCATGTCGGCGACCCCGGTGACGCCCTGCACGGGGTGCCCGCCGATCCAGCTCT
The DNA here is from genome assembly GCF_051380535.1 of Actinoplanes sp. HUAS TT8. Classification (NCBI taxonomy): domain Bacteria; kingdom Bacillati; phylum Actinomycetota; class Actinomycetes; order Micromonosporales; family Micromonosporaceae; genus Actinoplanes; species Actinoplanes sp. HUAS TT8. Next base: position 3,188,365 of record NZ_CP195646.1, read on the forward strand.
CCAGCCCGCGCAGCCCGTGCGACCCGGGCGTGAGCACGTAGAACGCGCCCAGGTAGAGCACGTAGGCCGGTGGCCGCCCGGGCCGGCGCCCGAGCCGCAGCGCCACCGTCATCATCACGAACGCGCCCAGGAACGTGCCGGCCGGATCGCCCAGCACCCGCGTCCCGGCCTCGGTCACCGCCGCGGTCAGCAGGATCAGTCCCAGGGCCCACGGGAAGTCCCGCAGCGCCATCGAGAACGTCAGCATCACCCCGAGCGCGAACAGCACCCAGCCGCCCCACACGGCGACCGGCCCGAGGGTGCCGGGCACGGTCACGTCGAACAGCGCGCTGCGCGGCAGCCGCAGCACCACGGTCGCCATCAGCGCCCCGAACGCGAGCACGAGCAGCACGACCGTGCTGTAGACGAGCCGGGCCGCGCCCGCGGTCATCCGGTTCGCGGCCAGCTCCAGGGCGGCGGCGCTGATCGCGTCGCCCGGGATGAAGTAGAACAGCGCCGGGATGATCAGCTGGATCGGCCCGCCGGTGATCAGGCCGTGCCGGTCCAGCCCGAGCACGACCACCGAGACCAGCAGCGACGCCACGAACGGTTCGATCAGGACGAGCCGCCGGTGCCCGCCGCCGGCGACCACGAGCAGGCCGATCAGCAGCCCGGTCAGCGCCGACACGCCGACCTGCTGCCAGGTCGCCTGCACCGAGACGCCGAAGCCGACGGTGAACGCCACCAGCCCGAGCACCTGCCACGGCCGTGACCAGCGCGGCGGCAGCGCCCGGATCGCGGCCAGCCGCTCGGCCGCCTCGGCCGGGGGCAGGCCGTCGCCGATCCGCAGCAGCAGCTGTTTGACCCGGGTGACCTGGTGCAACGGCGGCACGCCGGGTTCGCGGGTGAACGACAGGGTGCGGTCGCCGACCGTCAGCAGGGCCGCGTCGGCCAGGAACGTCGCCTCGACCCGATGGCCGTAGTGCCGGCCCAGGTCCTCGACGATCGCCTCGCACCGCACGGTCCCCTCGAAGCTGGAGGCGAGCAGCCACTCGGTGAGCGGCCCGAGCAGCTCCAGCAGCCCTTTCTCGGTGGTGCTCATCGGGCCACCGCCCGGAACAGCGGGTGCCCGCAGAGCACACCGAGCGCGATCGACACCATCGAGGCGGTCGCACCGATCAGGTCCTCCGAGCCGCGGACGGTGTCCTGGCCCAGATACTCGGTCACCCCGATCAGGGTCAGCACGCCGGGCACCAGCAGCCAGAACCCGGGCAGGAAGGAGACCAGCGCGGGCGGGCCGGACGGGAACCGCTCCACCGTGTACGCGACCAGGGTCAGCACCAGCGCGCCGATGAACCCGCTCAGGTAGCCGCCGAGCACCAGGTTGCCCAGGTACTGGCTGAGCCATCCGGAATAGAGCACCAGCAGCAGCCACCCCAGCGAGCGTCGTGGACCGGCCAGCAGCAGGTAGTTGCCGATACCGACCACGAGAGGGCCGAGCCAGGGCGCCCACCAGCCGACCGTGTTCGGGACGTAGTCCTCGGCGGCCGGTGCGGGCACGCCGACGACGTGGGCGGCGCCGATGATGCCGAACGCCAGCAGCAGCAGCTGCAGGGCTCCGGCGACCAGACGACTGGAGCCGGTGATCATCTCGTACGCGGAGAGCTCGACGACGCCCATGGTCAGCATCGCCCCGGGCAGGAACGTCACCAGCGGCGCGACCATCGCGCGCAGGTCGGCGTCGGCCCAGCCGGTGCCGGCCAGCAGGAACGTCGCGCCGGAGACGGTGAACGCGGCCACCACCGGCATGATCATCTGAGCGCTGACCCACCGGGCGCCGGCCAGCCGCATCATCCCGACCACCACCCCGAACAGCACCGCGAGCAGGATGTCGGCCCAGGTCGGAGCCAGGATCAGGCAGATGCCGCCGATCAGCACGGCGTGCCCGAGCGTGCGGATCACCGGACCGAACCGCGGAGGCATCTGCACCGCGGCCAGGACCTGCTCGCTGCCGGCCGCGGGGGAGACCTCGCCCCGCTCGGCGGCGCGCAACACGTCGTACACCAAAGCGGTTTGATCCAACCGCAACCCGCCGCGGAGCTGGCGCGTCGGTTCCAGGGTGACCGGTTGCCCGGGTTCCAGGGACACCACCAGGTAGGTGGGCAGCACGCTGACCCGCGCCCGCGGCGCGCCGTAGGCGGCCGCGACCTTCAGCAGGTGCTCCTCGATCTGATTGACCGCCTCCCCGGCCGCGGTGAGCGCGCTGCCCAGATAGAGCAGGAACTGTTGCAGCTCTCGCTCGTCCATGCCGAGGAAGGTAGGCGGACCGGGCGGCCCGGCGATTCATCCGGCGCGAGCGATGCTCGATCGGCCCGCCGCCGAGAGGCTGACCGCATCCGGTTCGCATCCGGTTCTTCGCATCCGGTTCGAGGAGGGGCAGATGGCGGCGACCGATTCACCGGCCCAGGCCGATCGCACGGCAGGACTCGGCGTGCTGCTCGCGGCCTGCGTGTCCGCGCTGGTGGTGAACGCCAACACGTCCGCGGTGACGATCCTGCTCCCGGCGATCAGCCAGGACGTCGGCGCCTCGGTCGACACCCTGCAGTGGGCGGTGACCGGCTACATGCTGGTCGGCGCCGCGGTCATCGTCACCTCGGGCGCGCTCGGCGACGTCTTCGGCCGCCGCCGGATCTTCCTGCTCGGCCTGCTGCTGTTCGTGCTCTCCTGCGCGCTCATCGCGCTCTCGTCGTCGGCCGGCGGGATCATCGCCGGCCGGATGATCCAGGGCGCGGCCGGCTCCACCATCCTGGCCTGCGGCATGAGCCTGCTCTCGGTCGACTCGGCCGGCACCGGGCAGATGAGGGCGATCACGATGTGGGGCGCGGCGTCGGCCATCGGCGCCGCGGCCGGCCCGCTGATCGGCGGCGTCCTGGTCGGATCGACCGGCTGGCCCGGCCTGTTCTGGATCGACGCGGCGGTCGCGGTGCTCTGCGTGCCGCTCACCTGGTTGAAGGTCAAGGAGTCGCGCGACCCGGACCGGCCCCGCGAGATCGACCTGCTCGGCACCGTGCTCGTCGCCGTCGCGCTGGTCCCGCTGGTCCTCGCGCTCAGCGAGAGCGGCAGCTGGGGCTGGCTGTCCTTCCCGACCATCGCCTGCCTGGTCCTGTCCGTGCTCGGCGGCCTCGGCTTCGTCCAGGCCGAACGTCACGCGACCGCGCCCCTGGTCGACCTGAGCCTGCTGCGCAACCGCGTCCTGGTCGGCTCGACCATCGCGATCCTGCTGGTGGCCGGCGTCATCAACGCGCTGATGTACCTGCTCAGCCTCTACTTCCAGAACCCCGACGGCTTCGGCATGACCGCGCTGCAGGCCGGCCTGGCCACGCTGCCCGCGGCGGCCGCGATGATCGTGGTCACGCCGGTCATCACCCCACTCGCGGTCAGGATCGGGCCACGGTACGCCGTAGCGATCGGATTCGGACTGGCCACCGCCGGGTTCACGGCCCTGGTCTTCGTCTCACCGTCCTGGGCGTACACCGCCTTCGTCCTCCCGCTGATCGTCCTGTCGGTCGGGCTCGGCCTGGCCAACGGCCCCGCGTCGTCGGCCTCGACCAGCGCCGTCGACCAGGACCAGGTCGGCCAGGCGTCGGGCATCTCCAACATGGCCCGGTACGTCGGCGGATCACTCGCGGTCGCCGCCGCGGCCACCGTCTCCACCGCGGTCACCGACGGCCGCACCACGTCCGGCGCACCGGCCGCCGACGCGCTCACCGCCGGACTGGCCGGCGGCGCGCTGCTGCTGGCACTGATGTCGGCCGGCGGAGTCGCATTGGCCCTGCTGCTGCGCCGGCAACGCGGCGAGCCGGCCACCGCCGTGCACCTGGCCGCCGCCGCGGCGGCCACCAGCCACACCATCCCGACCCGGCCCACCGGAGGCACCCGATGAAACACTTTCTGCGGCGGATGGAACGCGCGGTCGCGCAGGCCACGTCGGCCGGCCTGACCGGGCTGCTGGTGACGCCCGGACCCGACCTGACCTACTTCACCGGCTACCGGCCGACGGCGATCACCGAGCGGATCACGATGCTGGTGCTCGACGCCGACCACGATCCGCACCTGATCCTGCCCGTGCTGGAGCGCGGCGACGCCGGCGGCGTGCCCTTGGCGATCACGGACTGGAGCGACGGGACCGATCCGTACGCGGCCGTGGCCCGTCTGCTCGACCCGACCGGACGCTACGCGATCTCCGACTCGGCCTGGGCGATGCACCTGCTCGGACTCCAGCAGGCGTTGCCGGGGTCGTCCTACACGTCGATGACCGGCACACTTCCCATGCTGCGGGCGGTCAAGGACACCGACGAGGTGGAACGGCTCGCGGCCGCCGGGAAAGCCGCTGACGCGGCCTATCACGAGATTCTTTCCGTACGGTTCGAGGGGCGCAGCGAACGCGCGGTCGGCACCGACCTGGCCGCCCTCCTGACCGCGCACGGGCACTCGCAGGTCGACTTCACGGTGGTGGGGTCCGGGCCCAACGGGGCGAACCCGCACCACGAGATGGGGGAGCGGGTCATCCGGCGCGGCGACATGGTCGTGCTCGACTTCGGCGGGCTGAAGGACGGCTACGGGTCGGACACCACCCGGACCGTGCACGTCGGCCCGCCCACCCCGGACGAGCAGGACGTCTTCGCGGTCGTGCTACGCGCCCAGCAGGCCGGGTTCGAGGCGGTGCGGCCCGGGGTGCCGTGCCAGGAGATCGACCGGGCCGCGCGGCGGGTCATCGAGCAGGCCGGGTACGGCGAGTACTTCATCCACCGGACCGGGCACGGGATCGGACTGACCACGCACGAACCGCCGTACCTGGTGGAAGGGGAGCAGCAGGTCCTCGTACCCGGAATGTGCTTCTCGATCGAACCCGGCATCTATCTGCCCGGCCGGTTCGGGGTGCGGATCGAGGACATCGTCACCGTGACCGAGACGGGCGGGCGGCGGCTCAACAACACCAGCCGTGACCTGCACGTGGTCGCCTGAGCATTTCACCGCAGTGGGTACGCCGGGGCCGATGGGGGTCGGTCGCCGGCGGGTGCGGGGCGCCGGCCGTAGAGGTTCGCCACCAGTGTCCGGCCGGCGCCCCGCCTTCAAAACTTCTCCTGAGGGGTGGAAATCGATGGACGCTCGGCGACGGCCGGCAGCAGTGCTCCTGATCGCCGGCCTGCTCCTGGCCGTTGCGGCTTGCAGCGGGGACGGGGCGCCGCAGGGGTTGCCGTCCGACCGGCCCTCCGTGGAACGCACCGTGGACCGGACCACCCAGCCGACACCTACCGACGACGAGACCACGCGGACGTCGAAGCCCGATCCGACACCCACCGAGGATGAGACCACGAAGACGTCGCAGCCCGAGCCGACGCGCACCCGCGAAACGCGGACGGTGGAGCCGACCAAGGAGCCGGCCAAAGAGCCGACGAAGACGCAGGCGACCGCCGAGGAACCGGTCGCGGCGGCTACCACGTCCACTTCGGCGGCTGTCGTGCCGGCGTCGGAGGACGGTGGCGGCGGGCTCGGCGCCTGGGGCTGGCTGCTGCTGATCGGGCTGTTCACCGGCCTGGTCGCGCTGCTGATGGCCAACCGCAGCGGCAAGGTCGCCGGGTGGGACGCCGAGGCCCGCGGCCTGGCCGGCGAGACCCGGACCGTGCTCGGCGTGCGCCTCCCGCCGATCCTGACCACAGCCGCCGCGGCGCAGCGAGGTCTGGCCTGGCCGCCGGTCCGCGACGACCTGACCTCCCTGGAAGCGCGCTGGGCGGCCCTGCTGGAGACCACCCCGGACGGCGAACGCCAGGCCTACGCGAGCCAGGTCGCCGGAATCCTCCGCGACCTGGTCAACGCCGTCGACGCCGAGAACGAGGCCCTGGCCGCCGGCCGCGACTGGCGGTTGCTGCGTCCCCGGCTGGACGCGATCGTCGCCGCCCTGGCCGCGGCCCTCGAACCGGCCGCGCCGGTCGCCGCGCCCGTTGCGGCCGTCGACCCCGGCGAGACATTCGATCAGTACGGCGATCCGGTCGATCCGTATCCCGACGATTCCGACCCGAACCCGTTCCGTCCGGCCTGACGAACCCGTACGTCGGAAGGATCTTGTAAATTGCCACCGTGAAGCGCCGATGAGACCTACCCTGAGCAGCCATTATGGCGGGAAATGGCGCTTTGTCCTGGCTGTCGCGGTCGCGGCCTCGATGGTGTCGGCCGGCTGCGCGGACGCGGACCGGGAAGCCGCGCCGAGCGACCCGCCGGAACGACTGCTGACCGACGGCGTGCCGGGTTGCCTGCGCGGATCGGAGCGCCCGGTGGTGACCACGACGACGCCGGACCTCACGGCGGTCTTTCCCGGCGCCACCGAAGCCACCTTCGAGCTGCGGGCGCTGAACGCCTCGGACGATCCGGTCAAGGGCGTGACGCCGGTGGCCGCCGACGGTGTCGCGATGTTCGACGTGCAGGATCCCGGCCTGGCGCCGGGGGAGTCGTACCGGTGGCGCGCGACCGGCGCCGCCTGGGTCGAAACCGGCTGGTCACAGTGGTGCGAGTTCACGGTGGCGGCCGATCTCACCGACCTGAGCGCGGCGACCGACATCGATGCGGTGCGGGAGCTCGGCGTCGACCCCGGCCGTCGATACACGGTCACGCTCACGGCGGCGGAGAAGCGGTCGCTGCTGGAGATCTTCCCGGAGGCGGAAGCGTTCGCCGCCGAGAACCCGACCAGCTGGTCCGGCGGGTCCGAGGACGAATCACGCGAACGCCTGCGGCGGATCACCGCGGACGTGCGAGCGCAGGCCGGCCTCAGCATCGTCCTGACCGGCGACGACTGGGCCTCGACGACGTCCGAGATCGCCGGTGCCGCCTCCGCCCGCGACGAAACGCACGCCGAAGAGCCCGAGGGCACGCCGGACGGCACCGAGTACTGGAAGCTGCTCGACCGGATCTCGGCGGGACTCGGCGGGCCCGCCCACCCGAACCTGCACTACGGCCGCTGAGACGCGCACGTTCGGAGGAACTATCCGCCGCGCCGTCGGGGTGAGACGACCGCCCGGACATACTGCTGGTAAATGGATAAAGTGCCGGACCACTACTTCACGATCCACACCAACGAGGTCGAACCCGACAGCGACGGCCGACCGACGTGCCGGATCGGCCTCGCCGGCTCCTTCGACATCGGATCCCGGCTCGAACTGCGCGCGGCGCTGCTGGCCGCGGCCGAGACCGGCGCCCGGATCGTGGTCGACCTCAACCGGGTCCGGTTCATCGACTCGGAGGCGCTGAGCGCCCTGATCGCCGGGTACCTGGCCGCCGAGCGCGCCGCCGTGTCGTTCCGCCTGACCGGCGCCATCGGCATTGTCAAGCGGGTGATCACCGTCATCGGCCTCGACCACCTGATGGAGACACCGGCGTGACCGGCCCGGTACCGGCGATCCTGATCGGACGGACCGCCGGTACCCGGGGCGCCGTCAGACGACCGCGGTGTCCACCTTCGTCGGGGCGAGGACGATCGGTTCGCTGATCAGGTGGGCGTGCAGCCGGTCCTCCGGCACCAGCCACGACGAGTGCGCCTCGCCGTCGGGCGCCGTCCGCCACCGGCGCACCACCCGCCGTACCCCCAAGGGGTAGATCGTCAGCGTCCCGTCAGCCGCCACATGCATCCGCAGGAACGACTTGGAATCGATGATCCCCTGCGCCGAGAACAGTTCGTTCAGGTTCACCCCGAATCGGGCCCCGAACAGCAGATACACCGCCACCAGTTCGGTCGCCGCGAACCCGGACACCACCCCGTAGACGACCAGTGTCGCGATCAGTGACCACGGCCATCGCCAGTCGTGCAGCGGTAGTTCCCACCACGCCCAGGTCAGCAGCGCGGCCAGCCCGAGTTGGGCGACGCCGTGCAGCAACCCGAGGATCTGCCGCCGGGTCCGCCCCAGTTCGGAGTCGCTGAGGTGCGCGAACGCATAGGTCCCGGCCATCACGGTCGCGACCAGGATGAACAGTGGCACGAGGGCGAATTTCTGCAGCGGGCTGCCGAAGCCGCTGCTGATCACGCCACCGACGGCGAGGACGATGGCGGTGTGCACGGCGCCGATCATCGCGATGAAGCTCGGGTTGTGTTTGGGGAGACGACCAAAAATGCTTGCGGCGTACGTCTGTGACAGTCGCTTGCTCGGAAACCGCGACTCAAGGGTGTACGTCTCCCGCGGCGACGTGCTCTGCAGCGGCGCCGGCGGCACCTGGATGGTCTCCGGCAGCTGATGTGTCGGGTAGAGGTAGGCCCCGCCACCCCCGCACGTGATCAGCTCCCGATCGGGGCCGCTGTAGCGCGCGTAGTGATGCCAGTCGCCGGACAGCATGAGACGCACGTTCGCCCCGGTCGGGGTCACGACCGTACGCACGAAGTAGTCGAGTGATTCGTAGACCACCGGCCGTTCGGCGCCCTGCACCCACGTCGGGCTGGCCGACGCGACGATCACCTTGGTGTCCGCGGTGAAACCTTCCGCGACCCGCTTGAAATACTCCAGCTGCGGGTCGTCGATGTAGGTCGACGCCTGGTCGTCCAGGGCGAGCAGCCACCACCCGCCGGGCAGCTCCACCGCGAAATAGGAGCGGTTCTGCGGAAGATGCCAACCCCCGATCTCGGTACGGCGGGTGCCGGTGAACAACCGCAGGAACGCGGTGAGCCCGTCGTACCAGTCGTGGTTACCGGGCAGCGCGTACATCCGCGGGGTTTCCTGCCCCTCGGGCACCGACGGCAGCGCCGCCCGGTACGGCCCGATCAGCCGATCCTCGTAGCGTTCCGTGCTCGGCGTCGGGTAGACCTCGTCGCCGCCGAGCACCAGCGCCCGCCCGCGCGGCAGCACGTGGTCACCGACCGTGAGCTGCGGCTGCGCCAGCAGGTAGGCGACCGAGTAGGTGGCGTCGAACCCGTCACCGAGGTCGGCCGCGAAGTCGATCCAGGCGTCACCGTCCGGCCCGACCTCCCGGTCCACCTCGTCGGGAAATGATCCCTGCAGTTCCCGCTTGTCCAGGTAGCTGCCCTGGATCGAGGCGAGCGCCACCCGCAGCCCGGTCCCGGCCAGCTGCACCGGCGACAGCCAGGCCACCGGCTTGGCCGGTGTGAACCCGAGCTGCGCCGGTGTCATGTCCCGGGGCCGGTGCGGGGGTATTGATGCTTCGTTCTCGGACTCGTTGGCCATTGTCGTTCCTCCCGGAGTGCCGGGAGGAGGTTAAGTCATCCCGGCCTCAGAAGGGATACGTGGGCGCCTGGCCGCGGACGGTCACCCACCGGGTCTCGGTGAACGCGTCCACGTTGGCCCCGGCCCCGCCGAACCGTGAACCCGTCCCGGACGCCGCGACCCCACCGAACGGCGCGTTGGCCTCGTCGTTCACGGTCTGGTCGTTGATGTGCACGATCCCGGTCGGCAGCCGCTCGGCCAGGGCCAGCCCGCGCATCACGTCCCGGGTGACGATGCCCAGCGACAGCCCGTACTCGCTGTCGGCGGCCAGCCGCGCCGCGTCGTCGGTGCCGGCGAACCGCGCGACCGGCGCGACCGGCCCGAAGATCTCCTGCGCGAACGCGGGCGTCTCCGGCGTCGCGTCGGCCAGCACCGTCGCCCCGTAGAACAGGTCCTCGTACGTGCCGCCGGCGGCCAGCCGCGCCCCGGCCGCGGTGCTGGCCTCGACCAGCGCGTGAATCTTGTCCCGCTGCCCGGCGTCGATCACCGGCCCGAGCGCCACCTGGTCCCGCGCCGGATCGCCGACCGGCAGTTTCGCCGCCTTGGCGGCCAGCCGCTCCACGAAGTCGTCATAAATGCTTTCGTGTACGAGGTGACGCCCGGTCGTCATGCAGATCTGCCCCTGGTGGAAGAAGCCACCCCACGCGGCCAGGTTCACCGCCTCGTCGACGTCGGCGTCGTCGAGCACGATCAGCGCCGAGTTCCCGCCGAGCTCCAGATGGGCCCGCTTGAGGTGCTTGCCGGCCAGCTCACCGACGCGACGGCCGGCCGCGGTCGACCCGGTGAACGAGATCACCCGGATCAGCGGGTGCGTCACGATGGCCTCACCCACGTCGGCGCCCCCGGGCAGCACCTGCAGCAGCCCGGCCGGGAGCCCGGCCTCCTCGAAGATCCGGGCCATGGTGACGCCGCCGGTCACCGCCGTACGCGGATCGGGTTTGAGAACGACCGCGTTGCCCAGCGCCAACGCCGGTGCCACCGAACGGATGCCGAGAATGATCGGCACGTTGAACGGCGAGATCACGCCGACCACCCCGACCGGCTCCCGGCGCGCCATCGACAGGCGCGGCTGCTCACTCGGCAGCAGTTCCCCGTACGGCCGCCCGGGCAGCCCGGACGCCTCGTAACACTCCTGCTCGGCGACGTGCACCGCGAACCCCGCCATGCCGGGCACGGCACCCACCTCGCGAATGTTCCACCAGGCCACGTCGTCGGCGTGCTGCGCCCACAACGCCCCGGCCCGGCGCAGCACCGCCGCCCGCTCGGTGTGCGGGGTCGCCGCCCACGCGCGCTGGGCCTGCGCAGCGCTCTCGGCGGCCCGGGCCACATCGTCCGGCCCGGCGATCCCGACGCGGCCGAGCGCCTGCCCGGTCGCCGGTTCGACCACGTCCCGCGCCCCACCCGAGCCGGCCACCCACGAGCCACCGACGTAGATCTTGCCCTGCCAGTCCGACGAGTCCAGAAACACCGTGACGTCCTTCCACCGGAGTCGAGTGGGCCGACTGTAAGGCTAATGTTTCCGGCTCATCAACAGTGTGAACGCAGGTGCTCAGCTCCGGTTTTTGATCGAGACCGCGTCGAGCTGTTGCCGGAGACTGTTCGCTTCGGCGCGGCGCCCGAGTTTGTCCAGCACGTCGGCCAGGGTTCGGTGCGCCGAGAGCGCCTGGACGGCGAACTCCTGCGGCTGACGGGCGACCAACGAGCCGTAGAGCCGGGTCGCTTCGGCGATCGCGTCCAGGGCTGCGGGCAGGTTGCGCTCCACCTCGACGCACAGGGTGGCGTACATCCACAACGACAGGGCCAGGCCGGGTTGGCCGGTGTCCGGGTCCGCCTCGGCCAGCCGCCGCCGGACGATGGTGGCCTCCTCGGACGCGGCCAGGGCCTGCTCGGGCCGGCCCAGCGCGACCAGGCAGGTGATGAGGTTGATCAACGATTGAGCGAGGGCGGGCAGATGGACGTGCGGATTCGTCGTGACGAGCCGCCGGTAGATGACGGCCGCGCCCTCGGTACAGGCCAGCGCCTGCTCATGGCGGCCCAGCTGGGACAGGCAGGCGCCGAGGTTGACCGACGACGCCGCGAACAGGGGTAGGTAGGTGTCCGGGTCGGCGTCGGCCAGCCGGCGTCCGACGGTCACGGCTTCTTCGGCCGGGGCCAGGGCCCATTCGGGGCGGCCGACCTGGGACAGGTGGGCGCCGAGGTTGGTCAGCGAGTCGGCCAGGCCGGGAAGGTGGGCGCCGGGGTTCGTCTCGGCCAGCCGGCGTCCGATGGTCACGGCTTCCTCGGCCGGGGCCAGAGCCTGGTCGGGGCGGCCCAGTTCGGACAGGTAGGCGCCGAGGTTGTTCAACGAGTCGGCCAGGCCGGTCAGGTGGACGTCGGGATTGGTCTCGGCCAGCCGCCGCCGGATGGTCACGGCTTCCTCGGCCGGGGCCAGGGCCTGGTCGGGGCGTCCGAGCTCGGACAGGTAGGCGCCGAGGTTGTACAGCGAGGCGGCGAGGTCGGGCAGGTAGACCTCCGGGTTCGCCTCGGCCAGCCGCCGATAGGTGACGGCGGCGGCCCGGACCGGCGCCAGCGCCTGTTCGTGCTGGCCCAACCCGGACAGGCAGTTGCTGACCGTGGTCAATGATCTGGCGAGGTCGGGCAGGTAGGTGTCGGGGTTCGTCTCGGCCAGCCGGCGCCAGATGGTCACGGCTTCCTCGGCCGGGGCCAGGGCCTGCTTCGGTCGTCCCAGCTCGGCCAGGCAGCCGCCGAGGTTGTTCAACGACGCCGCGAGGTCGGGCCGGTGGACGTCGGGGTTCGTCCCGGCCAGCTGCCGCCGGATGGTCACGGCTTCTTCGGCCGGGGCCAGGGCCTGTTCGTGGCGGCCCAGCCGGGCCAGGAGCGCACCGAGATTGTTCATCGACGCGCCGAGGTGCGGCAGGTAGGTGTCCGGGTCCGCCGCGGCCAGCCGGCGAAAGACGACGGCAGCCTCCTGAACCGGGGCGATGGCCTGTTCGCGGCGGCCCGACTCGGACAGGCGCAGCCCGAGGTCGTTCAAGGAGACGGCGAGGTCGGGCCGGTGGGTGTCGGGATTCTCCTCGGCCAGCCGGCGCCGGATGGCCAGGGCCTTCTCGGCCGCGGCCAGGGCCTGTTCCCGGCGGCCGGCCCGGGCCAGGCGGAAGACCTGGCCGGCGTGCAGACGGGCTTGTTCGGCCGGGTCGGTGGTGTGGGCGAGGCGGTGTTCGGTCAGCACGCCGGTGATGGCGGCCGCGGCGATGTCGAGATCGATGTGCCGGTCGGCGGGCAGCAGCGGTTCGAGGGCTTCCAGAATCGTGGGGTCGATGCCGGGGATGCCGGTCAGCCGGGTCAGGGCGGCCCCGCCCGCGGCGATCGCCAACTGGGGACGGGTGCGGATGATCGGATACAGCACGTCGGAGGCGAGGTGCGGCCACCGGCGGGCGGCCTCGACGAGCACGGTGATCGCGGTCGGCGTCCATGTCGGCGTCGAGTCGCCGGTGGTGAGCAGCCCGGTGATGGCCACGGGGGTCCAGTCGCGCTCCAGGTCGACGACGCCCTGGTGGCCGTGGCCAGGGGTGGACAGGGCGATCAGGTCCTCGCCGAGCCGGTCGGGGTGCAGCGGTTCGAACACGGTGCGCGTGTCGGCCGGTGGGTAGCAGGTGGCGTGGTCGTCGATGATCTGATCGGCGCCGATGTCGGGGGTGAGGGCTCCGGCATCGGCCAAGGCCTGGCGGGCCTCGTCGCGCGGCTGGACACCGGTCAGGGTCGCGGCGACCACCGTCCGGTGCATCACCGTGGGTGGGCTCGGCATCGGTAACTCGGTGCGGGTGTGCAGGTGATACCAGTACGCCATCTCGCGCCGCAGCAGATACGCCGACACCGTGGCGGCCCGGGTGGGTGGGGTCTCGCCGTGCCGGGTCGCGTCCACGGTGGCCAGCGCCGCCATGTGTACGGCCAGGACCTGCCCGAACCCGTCCCCGGTGAGGTCCGGCACCGGCCAGCCGGTCGGATGGTCGAAGCCGAGCGCGGTGGCGAACCGGGCCGCGGCGGCGACGAACAGGCCCGCCCGGTCGTCGTCGCTGTCCGCGGCCAGGGCCGGCAGCGCCCGTTGGTCGACCTCGACGCCGAGGTCGCTGTCGGCGCGGTCGGCCAGCGCCGGCCACCAGTAGCCGTCCGAGCGGGCCAGCATCAGCACCCGCACCCGGGTTCCCGCCCGCGCGTGCAGATCTCGTAGCTGGGTGAGCAGGGCCAGCAGGGCCGACGCGGGCCACCGGTCGGCGTAGTCCACCACCGCGAGAACCGCACCACCGGCCAGCTCGACGGTCGAGACCGCGGTGGACCCGGCGACCGGGGTGGGGGTGTGGGTCACCTGCCACACCGCCCAGCCCGCGGTCGCGCAGTGACCGCTGACCTGCCCGGCGAGGCGGGTCTTGCCCTGGCCACCCGTGCCGTGGACCAGCATTGCGGCGACCGGTTCGTCACTGCTGACCCAGGCGGCCAGCTCGTCCAGGGTGTGGTCCCGGCCGGTGAACGGCACGATCTGGTGACGGGCCAGCAACAGCCGGCTCGGCTGGGCCCGCGCTCGGGCCACGCTGACCGGCACGGGGGAGTCGTCGGCGGGGGTGATCCGGTACGGCGGCCGGTCCAGGCTGACCGTCACGTCGCCGCCGACACCGGTGATCTGGATGATGTCGCCGAAGACCACGCTGCCGGTCACCGTCTGCCGCACGCCCGGGCGCGGGATCCACGAGCGGGTCATCGGTCGACCTCGACGTCGCCGCCGACCTGATCGATCTGGTCGACCGAGCCCGACACCCGCGATCGGTCCACCGACTGCCCGCCATCGGTACCGCCGCCGTCACCGATCGCGGCGGGAGCGACGGGCGGCGCCGCTGCCCGGCCGGCCGAGCCGATCCGGACGCTGCCGTCGACCCCGCGGACCTGCCGCACCCCGCCGCCGACGCTCGTGCCGGTGACCGACTGCCCACCCCGCCCCGGATCCGATCGGCCTTCGATCAGGGCCAGCACACTGACTGCCAGCCCGGCCATCGCCACCACCGCCGACAGCACACTGGCCCACTTGTCCGCATCGTCCAAGGTCTGCACGGCCAGGAACCCGACCACCCCGGCCACCAGCAGCACCCCGCCCGCGGCAATCCACCATCCCTGTCGCGTCATCACACCATCGTCGGCTGCGACCACCAGAACGGCATCACCCGAAAGAAGGCCCGCGGCGACGGCGGTCGGTGAAAGGTTTTAAGGGGCAAGATCAACTGAGGGCAGTGACTGTTGACACTCCCGCCACCACGACGTAACGTGAGCGCATTCACAGCGTGAAACGTTTCAGAGCAGCTGGCAAGGCCCTCCGCTTCCACCCTTTTCACCCTTGAGGAATCCATGCGCGCCAATGTGAAGATCGCCGTCGCCATGGCGACCGCCGCGACTCTCGCCCTCACCGGTTGCACGAAGAAGAACGACAACGACACCTCGTCCGGCAGCACGGGCGGCGCGAAGACGTACAAGATCGCGTTTGTTCCGAAGTTGCAGGGTGTTCCGTATTTCGAGGCGATGAACGCGGGCGGTAAGGCCGCGGCGGCCGCTCTCGGCAACGTCGAGTGGCTGTATCAGGGGCCGACGCAGGCCGATGCGGCGGCGCAGGCCGACATCGTGCGCTCGTACATTCAGCAGAAGGTCGACACGCTGATCGTCGCGCCCAACGACCCGGATTCGATGGCTCCGCTGCTGCAGCAGGCCAAGGACGCCGGTATCCACGTCGCCACCGCCGACACGGATGCCCCGAGCAGCGTGCGGGAGGTGTTCGTCAACCAGGCCACGGCCGAGGGCATCGGCCAGGGCCTCACCGACTCCTTGCTCACCGCCATGGGCGGCAAGGGCAAGTACGCCATCGTCTCCTGCGGCCAGACCGCCGAGAACCTCAACGCGTGGATCAAGGTCCAGCAGGAGTACACGAAGACGAAGTACCCGGACGCGCAGATCGTCGATGTCGTCTACGCCGGTGAGGATCAGGCGAAGGCCACCCAGATGGCGACCGACCTGATGAACGCGCACCCGGATCTGACCGGTCTGGTCGGTGAGTGCACGTCGTCCGCGCCCGGGGTGGCGCAGGCGGTGAAGGACGCGGGCAAGATCGGCAAGGTTTTCACGGTCGGTCTGGGTACGCCGCAGTCGATGAAGCCGTACCTGACCGACAAGTCGTCGACCGCCGCGATCCTGTGGGACGTGCAGAACCTGGGTTATCTGACCGCGTGGGCCGGTGCCCAGATCGCCGAGGGCAAGCAGTTCCAGGCGACCAACAACGTCAGTGACAAGCTGAGCGCGGTCACCTACGACGCGACGAGCAAGATGCTGCTGCTCGGCCCGGCGCTGGCGATCACCGACCAGAACGTCGACCAGTTCAACTACTGATGCCGCCCGCCGGGGCTGCGTAGGATGCAGCCCCGGCCGAACGGAAGAGCTAGCAGAGTGGCAGAAGAAGACGAATCCCCGCGGTTGCGACTGACCGGAATCTCGAAGCGGTTCGGTGCGGTCCGGGCGATCCGCCAGGCCGACCTGACGGTACGACCCGGGCAGGTGCACGCCCTGGTCGGCGAGAACGGCGCCGGCAAGTCGACGATGATCAAAATCGTCTCGGGGGTGGAGACCGCCGACACCGGCACCGTCGAGTTCGACGGCACCGAGGTCGCGATCCGGTCGACCACCGACGCACTGGCCCTCGGCATCGCCACCGTCTACCAGGAGCCACAGCTGTTCGCCGAGCTCACGGTGGCCGAGAACATCTTCCTCGGCCGCGAGCTGAAGAAGCGCGGCCGGGTCGACTGGGCCGCCCAGAACGCCAAGGTCGTCGAACTGCTCGACCTGCTCGGGCTGCCCGCGCACGTCGCCACCGCCCCGGTCGGCACGCTCTCGATCGCCGGGCAGCAGCAGATCTCCATCGCCAAGGCCCTGGCCGGCGACGCCCGCGTGCTGATCCTCGACGAACCCTCGGCCATCCTCACCGACGCCGAGATCGAGGTGCTCTTCGACGTCGTCCGCCGTCTGACCAGCTCCGGCGTCTCGGTCATCTACATCTCGCATCGACTGGACGAGTTGTTCCGGATCGCCGACGAGGTCACGGTGATGAGAGACGGAAAAACAATTGGCACGTACGGCATCAGCGACCTGACCGTCCGCAAGATCGCCGAACTCATGGTCGGCGGCATCCTCTCCGACGAGCGCCCCCACCGGACGGTCCCCGACGGCCCGCCGATCCTGGAGCTCAGCGGACTGTGCCGCACCGGCCGGTTCCACGACGTGGACGTGACCGTCCGCAAGGGTGAGATCGTCGCCCTCTACGGCCTGGTCGGCTCGGGTGTCTCGGAGATCGCCGCCTGCGTCTACGGCATCGACCGCGCCACCGCCGGCGACCTGCGACTGCGTGGTGCCGCGGTGAACCCCCGTTCGCCCCGCGACGCCCAGAAGCTCGGGATCGCCCTGCTGCCGGCCAACCGCAAGGCCGAGGGCATGTTCGGCTTCCAGTCGATCGCGTTCAACATCTCCGCCGGCCACCTGCGCCGACTGTCCCGCTTCGGCGCCTTCTTGGACCGCGGGAAGGAACGCGAG
The DNA here is from genome assembly GCF_051380535.1 of Actinoplanes sp. HUAS TT8. Lineage (NCBI taxonomy): Bacteria > Bacillati > Actinomycetota > Actinomycetes > Micromonosporales > Micromonosporaceae > Actinoplanes > Actinoplanes sp. HUAS TT8. The sequence continues at coordinate 3,205,218 of NZ_CP195646.1, forward strand.
GTCGCGCTCGGCCTGATCAAGCGCCTGGCCGTGAAGACCCCGCACGAGCGGCAGCCGATCAGCGCCATGTCCGGCGGCAACGCCCAGAAGGTGGTCCTCGCCCGCCAGCTGGTGGAACGCCCCGAGGTGCTGATCCTGGCCGAGCCCACCCAGGGCGTCGACGTCGGCGCCAAGGAGGAGATCCACCGCATCATCACCGAGCTGGCCGACGAGGGCACCGCCGTCCTGGTGGTCACCTCCGACCTGCCCGAGGCGCTGCGCATCGCCGACCGCATCCAGGTGGTCCGCGGCGGCACCACGACGGCCGAGTTCGGCCCGGACGCCACCCAGGTCGAACTGCTCGCGGCGGCGGCCGGCTCCGAGGACGCCATCGAAGAACCCGTTGAGGAGAAGGTCGGATGACGACCACCGCTGTGCGGCCGCCGGCCGCGACCGACCCGCCGAAACCGCGCGGCCGGGTGCTGCCCGCCCCGGTGTCCGGCCAGGAACTGGTCCTGGTCGCGGTGATCGTCCTGCTCTGGATCGGGCTGGCCCTGACCACCCCGGCCTTCCTGACCGCCGGTTCGCTGCAGCCGCTGCTGGTCGCGACCGCGCCGATCGCGCTGGTCGGCGTCGGCATGACGATCATCATCATCACCGGCGGCATCGACGTCTCGGTCGGCGCCGGGATGATGGTCTGCTCCGTGCTGACCGCGAAATCCCTGGTCGACTCCGGCGTGAACCTGGGCGTCGCCGTGCTGATCTCGGTTGTCGCCGGCGCGGTGCTCGGCCTGGTCAACGGCGTGCTCATCGCCTACGGCCGGGTGCACGCCATCATCATCACGTTCGGCACGGCCAACCTGTTCACCTTCCTGGGCCTGCGCATCTTCGGCTCGACCACGGTCAACGGCATCCCCGGCACCCTGGCCTTCTTCGGCCGCGGCGCCGAGGGCCGCACCCTGGGGATCCCGCACGCCTTCCTGATCACGGTCGTCATCACCGCGGCGGTCTGGTGGTACCTGCGGCACACGGCCGGCGGGCGGCATTTCTTCGCCATCGGCGGCGACCCGATCGCGGCCCGGCTCGCGGGCGTCCGCGTGCAGAGACGAGTGCTCATCGCGTACGTGATCACGGGTTTGCTCGTCGGTCTTGCCTCTTGTTTCGTGATCGCCCAGGGCACGTCCACGCTGGATCAGTCGGTCGGCTCGGGCAAGGAGCTCGCGGTGATCGCGGCCGTCGTCATCGGCGGCACGTCGATCATGGGCGGGCGCGGTTCGGTGCTCGGGACGCTGCTCGGCGCGCTGCTCGTGCAGTCGGTGAGCTCCGGCGTCACCCAGCTCGGCTGGAAATCCCAGCTGTCCGACCTGTTCGTCGGCGTGTTCATCATCGTCGCGGTGGGCGCCGACCTGCTGCGTGCCCGCGCCCGGAGGACCCGATGACCATCGTCGAAACCCAGCCGGCAACGCCGGTCGAGACCCGCGAGTCGTTCGGCGCCCGCGCCCTGCGCATCCTGCTGACCCAGCGGATCGCGCTGCTCGCGGTACTGATCGTCGCCGTCGTGGTCACGTTCTTCATCCAGGACGCCGGCGGTTACCTGACCGCGCCCTACGACTTCGACTACATGTCGGCGTCACTGATCAACGCGGTTCCCCTGGCCATGCTCGGGCTGGCCGAGCTTTTCGTCATCCTTTCGGGCCGGGGCGGCATCGATCTCTCCGTGGGTGCGATCGTCTCTCTGGCCGGGATGATCTTCGGCTTCGCGTACGGCGAGTGGGGCTGGCCCCTCTGGGCGGCCATCATCCTGACCGCTGTGTTCGGTGCGCTGCTCGGCGCCGTGAACGGGTTCCTCGTCTCCTACGTCGGATTCCCCGCACTGATCGCGACCCTGGCCACGTTCTACGCCTACAAGTCGATCGCCATCGTCATCAACAACCAGTCCCCGATCAGCACCAAGCCGGTCCAGGATTTGTACTCGATCACCAAATCTGTCGAACTCCCGCTGTTCGGGCAGTACATCCCGAACGTGCCGCTCGGGATCTTCACGTTTCTGCTGCCCACGGTCGTTGCGGTGTGGCTTTTGCTGACTCGCACGGCTTACGGGCGGCGGCTGTATGCGATCGGCACCAACGATGTCGCCGGACGCTGGGCCGGCCTTCCGGTCCGCGACACGCGTTTGAAGGCGTACGTCTACGCGGGTTTGATCTCGGGTCTTGTCGCTGTGGTGACGGTCGGCCAATTTGCCTCGGCCCGCCCGGACGCGGGTGTCTCGGGCAACGGCATGGCACTGCCCGCGATCACCATCGCCGTGCTCGGCGGCGTCGCGATCACCGGCGGCATCGGACGCGTGGCCGGCGTGGTCCTGGCGACGCTGCTGATCGTGTGGCTCAACGCCGGGATCCTGCTCGCCTTCATCGGCAACGAGGGCTCGCAGTATCAGCTGCTCGCACTCGGTGCGGTCCTGGTCTTTGCCGCGCTGCTGAACGGCCTGACGAACAGGCGCTACGGCGCTCGATGAGGTAGCCCGGTCATGCTCGTCATGACCGGGCATTCTCGCGCTGTAAATCGTTTCATGGACCCCCGATCAGGACGGCTCGGCCTGGGAGTGGGGGAGACCGTCGATCATCAGGTTGACGGTGAACAGGAAACGGTCGGTGGTCGTGCCGGCGGTCAGCTCGGCCGCGTACCGCTTGGTCTGCGGAAAGGTTTCCGGCAGCGCGGCGAAGCGCTGCAGCATCTCGTCGCGCCCGACCACCCAGCCGTCCTCGTTGCGGCTGATCCGGCTGTTCGCGACCGACACCTCCAGGCTGTGCGCGTTGACGTAGAGCGTCAGTGAGTCGACCGCCCAGGCCGCGACCTGCGGTGGCACACCCCCGGCGAGCACGATGGCGAGCATCCCCTCACTGACCCTCAGGGTGTCGAGGTTCGACGGCGCGGCGGCGAACGCGGCCTGCGAGATGCCCGGATAGCGCAAATACTGATCGCGCAGCCGGGTGCAGACGCCGACGAGCTGTTCCCGCCAGCGCGCCGGGTCGGGCTCGGGCAGCTCGATCTCCGCGCTGAGCCGCCCGATCAGCAGCTCGTCCAGGTCTTCCTTGTTGACCACGTGCGCGTAGAGCGACGACGGCCCGGTCTCCAGCGCGACCGCGAGCCGGCGCATGGTCAGAGCCGCGTACCCCTCGGTCTCGATGATCCCGAACGCGGTGCTGACGATCGCGTCGACGGTGATCGGCTTCTTGCGCCCGCCGGACGGGCCGCGCCGGACCGCGGGCGGGTTCGGATCGGCCTGGTGCCGCGCGGCGCGCCGTTCCTGCGGAGTCGGAGACATGCCCGCAGTTTAGCGGATCTTACGAACGGTGTTCTAGTTCACTCGGAACACCGTTCTTCTTGATACGAACGCTGTACCGGAGTAGAACGGTGTTCGTATCCACTGACCTCGCGAAAGGAGCGCCAATGAGCGCCCCATCCCTCCGGGCCGCCTGGGTGGCCCTGGCCGGACTCTCGGCCGTCTTCCTCTTCGAGATGCTCGACAACTCGATCCTCAACGTCGCCCTGCCCACCATCGGCCGCGAACTGCACGCCTCCACCGTCGACCTGCAGTGGGTGACCGGGGCGTACGCGGTCGTCTTCGGCGGCCTGATGCTGGTCTTCGGCGCGATCGCCGACCGGTACGGCCGCCGCCGCGTCATGCTCGTCGGCCTGGCCCTGCTGGCCGTGACCAGCCTGGCCACCGCGTTCGTCAGCACCGCCGGGCAGCTGATCGCCGTCCGCGCGCTGATGGGCGTCGCCGCGGCGATGACCACGCCCGGCTCGGCCGCGCTGGCCTTCCGGCTCTTCGACGACGACGGCCTGCGCGTCCGCGCGATGACCTTCATCTCGACGATCGGCCTGGTCGGCCTCGCCGTCGGCCCGACCACCGGCGGCCTCGTCCTGGCCATCGCCCCCTGGCAGGTGCTGCTGCTGGTCAACGTTCCGGTCGCCGTCCTGGCCATGGTCTGCATCCGATTCGGCATCGACGCCGACGACCCGGCCGGGCTGCACCGCGACCCGATCGACGGGCTCGGCGCGGCGCTCGGCACGACGACGATCGTGCTCGCCCTGATCGCCCCGACCATGTTCCTGAACGAGGGCGCCGGCACCTGGCTGCCCTGGGCGGTCACGGTCGCGGCGGTGGCCGCGGCGATCGCCTTCGTCGCCCGGGAACGCTCGGCCCGGTTCCCGCTGCTCGACCTCAAACTCGTCGCCCGCCCGCTGGTCTCCAGCGGCCTGGCCTACAAGGCGGCCGCCGGACTGGCCATCGCCGGCCTCGGCTACCTGGTCACGCTGCAGCTGCAGCTCGACTGGGGCTGGAGCCCGGCCCGCGCCGCCATCGGCCTGCTGCCGCAGGTCGTCGTGCTGATCGCCGGGGGCGCGTTCGTGAACCCGTTCGTGCAGCGCGTCGGCCTCGACCGGGCCGCCTGGCTCAGCGCCGCCGCCATCGTCTCCGGCCTGGCCGTCTACGGCCTGCTGAGCCGCTTCGGCTACGTCTGGGTCGCGCTCGCCCTGATCCTGGTCGCCGCCGGCATGCGCGTGGTCGGCGCCGTCGCCGTCGTGAACGTCCTGCGCGGCCTGCCCGGCAACCGCACCACCATCGGCGCCGCCCTGGTCGACACCTCGTCCGAGGTCACCTCCGGCGCCGGCATCGCGGTGACCGGCACCATCCTGGCCGCCATGTTCACCGGCACCATCACGTCCCCGAACTGGACCGCACACCAGTCGGCCCAGTTCGAACAGGCCGTCACCGTCGCCGGCCTGGCCCTGACCGCGATGGCCGCCGCCCTGGTCGGATGGGCCCTGCTGCGCTCCCGGACCGCCCCGGTCGCGGAGCCCGCCTACGCCAGCGCCTCGTCCAGGGACTGACGCAGGTGCTGACGGGCGCGGAACACCTGGGAACGGGCCGCGCCGACCGTGATGGACAGCTGGGCCGCGATCTCCTCGTAGTCCAGCTCGCTCAGATCGCGCAGCACCAGCGCCGTCGCCAGGCCCGGACGCTCGGCCTCCAGACGTTCCAGCGCGTCCAGCAGCATCAGGCGCGAACCGGCGATCACGCTGGTGGTGCGCGGGTCCGGCCGATCGGCGGGCAGCTCGGCGCCGGTGCTCTCGGCCGCCCGACGCTTCAGCGAACGGTAGGTCTGGCGCGCGCAGTTCGCGACGACGACGTACAGCCACGTGGCGAACGTGGAATCACCGTTGAACCGGGTGATGTTCCGCGCGACCTGCAGCAACGCGTCCTGACAGGCCTCCTCGGCATCCTGGCGGCACGGCAGGATCCGGCCGCAGCGCCGCAACGTGTCCGGTCCGATCCGGACCAGCAGGGTGTCGAGCGCGCCCCGATCACCGCCCGCCGCCGCCGTGGCCAGCGCCTCGACCTCCACATTGAACGCCATGCACCCCTCTTCCCCCGTGATCGACTTATAGTACGGCCGTGGCGGTGCCTGAACTGATCGGCAGATATCGCGTCGGGCGGCGCCTGGGCTCCGGCGCGTTCGCCACCGTGTGGTTCGCCGACGACGACGAACTGAGCAGCCCGGTCGCGGTGAAAGTCCTGGCCGAGAATTGGACCCACCAGCTCGACGTGCGGGCCCGGTTCACCGAGGAGGGCCGGATCATGCGCCGGGCCGAGTCGGATCGCCTCGTCCGGGTGCTCGACGTGGGCGAACTGCCGGACGGGCGGCCCTACCTGGTCATGACGTATGCGTCGGGCGGCACCCTGGCCGAACGCCTGGAGGACGGCCCGCTGCCGGTCGGTGAAGCGCTGCGCGTCGCCGTGGAAGCCGCCCGCGGCGTCACCGTCCTGCACGAGCTCGGCATCGTGCACCGCGACCTGAAACCGTCCAACGTGTTCTTCCACGAGAACCGGGTGCTCGTCGGCGACCTCGGACTGGCCAAAGCCCTCACGCACGGGTCCGGCTTCACCGTCGTCGCCGGATCACCCGGCTACATGGCCCCGGAACAGGCGCTGCTCGGCAGCGGCCTCGACGAGCGCACCGACGTGTACGCGCTCGGCGCGCTCACCTACCACATGCTCACCGGGCGGACACCCACGCTGCCCGCCTCCATCCAGGCCGTACCCGCGGCCGCCGCCCAGCCGGTGACCCGCCCGTCGAAGCTACGACCCGGCCTTCCACCCGCGGTCGACGCCGTGGTGATGCGGGCCCTCGCCGCGGCGCCGGCCCGCCGGTGGCCGACCGCGGCGGCGTTCGCCGACGCCCTGGACGCGGCCCGCACCGCACCCGAACCGCGCCGGCGGCCCGCCCACGGGCGGCGGCTGGCGGTCACTGCCGCGCTGAGCACGCTGCTGCTGGCCGCGGTGGCCTCGTTCGACGACGCACCCACCTGGACCCGCGTGAGCGACACCACCGGCCAGGTCTCGGTGTGGGTGCCGGCCGTCTGGGCCGAACAGGTCCGCGGCACCGGCTGGAACCCGGCGACCCTGAGCCTGCCCGGCGGTCACGCGCCCGGCCTGGTCGTCGGCACCGACCTGAGCGCCTGGGAGGACCCGGCCAACCCGGTCCCCGGAGTCTTCGCCGGCCTGAGCCCGGCCCTGCGCGGCACCGCACCCGCGCTGCCCGACCACTCCACGTGCGTCCGCCGGCCCGACCCGCACCCGGACCTGGGCAACCGCACCGCTGTCGTGCAGCGCTGGACCGGGTGCGGCGGCACCGGCATCTCCTTCACCGAAGCCCTGATCACGCCGGCGACCGGCGACTACGGGCTGTACGTGCAGATCCGGCAGGTCGGCGACACCGACCACACCGAGGCCATCCTGCGGGAAGTACGGACGAGTTAGGCCCGCACCCAGCCGGTGGGCTCGAACCGGTAGCGGCGCACCTGCGTGCCACCGTCCGCCTTACGGACCGTCGCCACGATCGTCTCGCTCTCCACCCGGTACGAGACGAACGTCATCCGCTTGCCCGGGCCCGGCGGCGGGTCCGCCTTGATGACACCGCCGGCCGCGGCCCAGACCTTTCCTCCGGTCAGGTGGGCCGGCACGAGCATCTGGTCGTACGCGTCGGAGCCGCACTCCACGAGCAGCAGCGCATCCTCGACCACCGGCGCGTCGGCCGGCTCCTCGGCCAGGTATTCGGCGTAGAACGGCTTCGCGCCGCCGGGCAACATCGTGCACGTGTTGGCGCCGTTCGTCGCCTTGCCGTTCTTGAACCGCATCTCGCCGTAGTTCGCGAGGTCGCTGAACGTGACGTTGTCCCAGTCGGTCTTACGCACCCCGCCCGCGGACGTCGTGGTGGTCGCCGCCGAGGGCTTGGCCGAGACGGACGCACTCGGCGACGGCGACGCCGGTGCCGACGGCGGAACGGAGGTCACGACGGGCGACGGCCGGCCGGCCGGAGCCGCGTCGCCGGCAACACTCTGCGGGCCGGACTCGGTGCAGGCGGTCAGCGCGGTCACCGTCAGGGCGACGGCGGCCAGGGGCAAGATACGCATGGTGGGTTTCCTATCAGCACAGGCGAGCTTTCTCTGTCCCCCTGTTCGATGCCGATCTCCGGTCCGCCATTCCAGGGAATTCACGAGATTCTTTGTCAGCAACCGGACAGCTGGCCGGCGGCTCCTAGGTATGCCTAGGCGCCGACTCAGGCCTACCTAGGCCCCTCTGAGCTGCGAAGATACGCAACAGCGTCTGATGTGTCCGGGGCTCTGTCGTTCGAGGATTGATGTATCAGCGAACGAACGACAGGGAGTCACACCATGTTGATGCATCCGGAACTCATGATGAACCTGGCCGACGAGCGCCGCCGGGAACTGATCGCCGAGGCGGATCGGGAGCGGCTGCTGGCTGCCGCTCAGACGGCGCGGCGGGCGCGGCGGGGACGGAAATCGGAGGCGGTGCGGGGGCAGCCCACCGGTAACCTGGCCTCGTGCGAATCGTCCGTGGCGGTGCCAGTTCGGTGATGGTCGGGCGGGATGGCGAGCTGCGCCGTTTGGCGCGGCTCGCTGCCGCGCGTGAGCCGGCCGTGGCGATCATCGCGGGGGAGCCCGGGATCGGGAAGACCCGCCTGGTGCAGGAGTTGCTGGCGACGCTGCCGGCCGGGACCGTGGTGCTGGTGGGTCAGGCCGAGCCGGGTTCGCTGTCCCGGCCGTACGAGGTGCTGCTCGATGCGATCGACCACCGTGACGAGGTCGACGAGGAGCAGTTGACCGCGTTGGCCGATCCGAGGCGCAGCCCGGTGGAGCGGCTGCACACCGGCCTGGCGATCGTGAACGAGCTGATCGGCGACGCCCCGGCCGTCATCGTGTTCGAGGATCTGCACTGGGCCGACTCGGAGAGTGCCGCCCTGTTCGAGCGCATCGCCGACCAGCACGGTCCGAGATTGCTCATCGGGACGTACCGGCCGGACGAGGTGACCCGCCGCCGTCCGGTGGCCGGGCTGCTGGCGCAGCTGGAACGGCGGCACGCGGTCACGCACGTACGTCTCAATCGTCTTTCTCCTGCGCAGACCGCGGCTTTGCTCGCGGCCGCGACCGGTGCCCCGGCTCCCTTGCGGGCCGCGACGGCGTTGCACCATCGCACCGGTGGCAACCCGTTCTTCCTGGAGGAGTTGCTGCGCGCGCTGCCCGGTTTCGATCTGGAGGAGCTGGTCGATCAGCCGTTGCCGTGGAGCCTGGCCGACGTGTTGCGCCGCCAGGTCGACGATCTTGATCCGGTCAGTCACCGGATTGTCGAGGCGGCGACCGTGCTCGGGCATCGCATCCCGTTCGATCTGCTCTCGGCGGTGACCGGCGCCGGGGAGGACGAGTTGATCACCGTCCTGCGTGACCTGGTGACGCGCGGGGTGCTGGTGGAGTCCGGGGATGACGAGTTCGCGTTCCGGCACGCGCTGGTGCGGGAGGCGATCGCCGGGCAGATGCTCGGCCGGCAGCGCCGCCGGTTGCACGAGACCGCGCTGGACGTGCTGTTGAGCAGTGGCGCGTCGGATCCGGCGATGGTGGCGCATCATGCGCGCGGCGCCGGGCGGTATGAGGATCTGATCGCCGCCGCCCGTAGTGGTGCCGCGCTGTACCTGTCGATCGGCTCCGCCTATCAGGCGTTGCAGCTGGCCGAGATGGGTCTGGACGAGGCACCGGACGACACCGAGCTGCTCGGGGCCGCGGCCCGCGCGGCGTGGCTGGCCGGCCTGCTCGACGACGGTCTGCGGTACGGGCGTCGCTGGCGTGACCTGGCGGTCGACGCGGCCGACCGCGCCGAGTCGCTGTATCTGCTGGTCCGCTGCGCGTGGGAGTCCCGCGAGACCGGTGAGATGGTGGCGTTGACCCACGACATCGAGACGCTGGTGGAGCAGCTTCCGCCCGGCGCCGCCCAGGCGCGGGCGATGACCGCGGTCGCCCAGTCGGCCTATCTGCGCGACGACCTGGAGGGCGCGCTCACCTGGGCCGACCGGGCGCTGGCGCTGACCGAGGATTTCAACCTTCCCGGTGTCCGTCTGGCCGCCCTGCTCGAACGTGGTTCGATCCTCAGCGAGCGCCCGCAGACCGCCGCGGCCGGTAACAGGATTCTGTCCGCGCTGGTCGGTGAGGCCGAGGCGGCGGGCGAGTGGGTGCTGGCCGCCCGCGCGCTGAACCGTCTGGTCAACGGCGAGCCGCCGGCGTCACCGGCCGAGCACGCCGAGACCTTGGAGCGGATGCGCGTCGACGCGGAGCGGGCCGGTTTCGAGTCCCTGGCCGTGGCTTCCTACTTCCAGGGCCGGGCCCGGCTCGCGCTGCGCGGCGGTGACCTGCGCGCGGCCATCGCCGCGCTGGAGGAGGGCCGCGAGCAGGACCGGGGCTATCAGCGCCGGGGCCGGTGGGCCGACTATCACGGGGTGTTCCTGGCCGGGCTCTACCTGGAGGCCGGCGAACTGGACCGGGCCGAGCAGGTGATCACCGACCTGGCCGCGGTGCCGGACAACCCGCCGACGGTGATTCCGGGGCTCGCTTTTCACCTGGCCTGCCGCCGGCACGACCTGGCGCGGGCCGAGGAACTTCTGGCCGAGTTCATCACCGCGCTGGACTCGCAGCCGTGGCGCAGCGGCGAGCAGGCCAACGACCTGATCTCGGCCGCGCTGGAGGTCGGGCTGCCCGGGCCCCGGCTCGATGCGATGGCCGCCGAACTGCTCAACGACAGCGACGTCTGGGACGCCTACCGGACGCTGTTCCACGCCCAGCTGGCCGAGGCGCACGGGCGGCACGCCGAGGCGCTGGGCGACTACCTGTCCATCGTCGACACGCACATCCTGGGCCCGGCGCCCCGCGGCACCGCCCGGGTCGGCGCCGCCCGCTGCCTGCTCGCCGCCGACCGGCGGGCCGAGGCGACCGTGCAGGCCGACGCGGCCGCGTCGCTGCTGTGCCAGTGGGACGGCTGGCGTGTCGCCCAGCTCGACCAGGTCCGCGCCCGGCTGGGTCTGGCCCCGGCCGATGCGGGGCCGGCCGTGACCGGTACGGCCGCGCTGACGCCCCGCGAGCGGGAGGTGGCGGTGCTGATCAGCGACGGGCTGACCAACACCGAGCTGGCCCGGCGGCTCTACATCTCACCCAAGACGGCGGCCGTGCACGTCTCCAACATCCTGCGCAAGCTGGGCGTCTCCTCCCGCACCGAGGTGGGTGAGCTGGTCGCCCGCCGGTCATGAAACAGCGCCGGCACCTCCGAGAAGCGAAAGTCCTCACTGAAGGCCGAGGCCGCGACGACCGATCTCGTTCAGGTCGGCGGGCCGGAAACGGTTCGGCCAGGAGCGCTCGTAGTGTTCGGCCGGAAAATCACTCGGGCTTTCGCCCGACAGGAAGGCTTCCCGTACGGACGCGGCATAGCGCTCGTTGCGCGGGCACCACGGCGCGGCCGGAATGTACATGACGTTGCCCCAGCCTTTCTGGGCCTCCACCGGCGCCACGCTGTGGATCATGTCGCAGTGCCACCACACCGAGTCGCCGGCCCGCACGTCCGGAATGCCGGACAGCGCGTCCATCAGCGGCGCGTGCCATTTGTGCCCGGCCGGGAACACCTGGTTCACGGTCACCCCGCACATGTCGTCGTCCGGCACGTCGGGCAGCAGCGGGCGCAGCATCAGATACGCCATCGCCTCCGGGATCGGCACCGTGTGCAGCACACCCTGGTCGTGATCCATGTCGGACAGCGCGGTCCAGCCCTGGAACGTACGGAACGCCGAGCACATGGTCGAGCCCGGGTACTGCGGCCCGTCCGTGCGGTGCGCCGCGTCCCACGGGTCGTACTGTTCCACGCTGCCGTCGAACAGGTGCCGGAACGCCTGCTGGTAGGCGCTGGTCATCCACAGGTCGAGCGTGCCCGGGTCGAGGTGCGTGCCCAGCCCGGCCGAGTCGGCACCCTCGGGCCGGCGGCGGATCCGGTCCGGGTACAGGGAGTCGCGGCTCGGATCGAACCACTGAACACCGTCGGACTCGTGCTTCCACCGGCTGTTCAGGAACGCCTGCACGGTGGCCATCCGCTCGCTCTGACGAGCCTGCATCTGCGCCGGTGACCAGTAGATCGGATAGATCTCGGGCTTCGAGCCGACACTGCCGAAGAAGTCGTCACCGGGGCCGCGGTAGTTCTCGAAGAAGCGGTTGCCCTCGACGTAGTCGACGATCCCGGCATCCCATTCCAGGGCCTGCCCACGGTCGAAGTGTCCGCGAACGATCAGGCAGCCGCGGCGCTGCAGCCGGGCCAGTTGCTCGGCCGGCACCGTGCCCGCCTCGATGTCGGCGTAGTCGATCTCCGGCCAGACCGTCTCGCCGCGGCGCCGGGCCGCCACGATGTCGTCGACCGCCGACTGCACGCGCTGCTCGACGACCGCGAAGACCTCCTCCACGGTGCGGCCGGACGCGGCGATGCGGGCCCGCAGAGCGGCTTTGACCTCGCGGGTGGCGGCGCGCAGATCGGCCGGCTGCTCTTCCCAGTGGGGGAGTTCCATGGCGATTCCTTTCAAGTCAAACCCCTTTACTTGTACGACCATAGGGGCGCGAACCTTTTCCAGGCAAGGGTCTTGACTAGAATCGGCACGTGGACACCGCCAAGCCGTCACAGGACCTCGTCCGGTCACTCACCGACGAGCACGTGCTCCGCGCGCTGACCCGCCACCGGCGCCTGACCCGGGCCGAACTGGCCGTCGAGATCGGCATCTCCAAGCCCACGGCCGGCGAGAGCGTGCGCCGCCTGACCGAGCGTGGCCTGGTCACCGACACCGGCGAGCGCACACCGGGCGGGCGCGGCCGGGGCCGCGTCGGGTCGTACTACGCGCTCGCCCCGTCCGTCGGCGTCGCCCTGGCCGTGACGATCGCACCGTCCGGCATCGTCGCCGAGGGCCTGAACGTCTACGGCGACGGCGTCGCCTCGGTGGCCCGGCCGGGCGAGCCCAGCCGGGTCGGCGAGACCCTGATCGAGGCCGTCGCGGGCGTGCGCGACGCGGTGGACCAGCCGATCCGGCTCGCCGTGGTCAGCGCGGCCGACCCGGTCGACCGGGTCACCGGGCGTCTGGTGCAACTGCCCGACTCGCCGTTCCTGGTCGGCGCGCTCGACCCGGTGGAGATCCTTTCGGCGTACGTCGACGGCCCGGTCGTCGTCGACAACGACGTGAACTGGGCCGCCGCCGCCGAGGGCCAGGACGACTTCGCGTACCTGTTCCTGGGCGAGGGGCTCGGCGCGGCCGTCGTCGACGACGGTGGCATCCGGCGCGGCTCCAGCGGGCTGACCGGGGAGATCGCGCACCTGCTGACGGTCGGGCCGCAGGGGCGGGCGATCCCGTTCATCGAGCTCTTCGGCGAGCTGGGACTGCGCCGACCCGGCACCACGGCCATCGACGCCGAGCGGCTGATCGCGAGTCCCACCGCCGTACGGGAAATGATCGGAACCGCCGTAGGCGGCGTGATCGCCGCCGTCATCGCCCTGGCCGACCCCGGGGAGATCGTCGTCGGCGGCTCCTGGGGACCGTCGCTGATCAGCGAGATCGTCGCCGCCACGGCGCGCATGCCCCGGCAGGTGCCGGTGCGCGCCACCACCCGGACCGGCTCCCCGGCGTCGGCCGGCGTGCGCGCCGAGGCCCTGCGGAGACTGCGGGCCTCACTGACCGCCCGCGGGTGAGTCGCATAAGGTGGAGATCCGATCTTGAGCGTGGGGACGTGACATGGCGCGCATCGCGGTGACCGGTGGCAGCGGCAAGCTGGGACGCTTCGTCGTGCAGGAGCTTTCCGACCACGGGTACGAGGTGGTGAACCTCGACCTGGTCGCGCCGCGGGAGCCGCTGTGCCCGTTCACCCGGGTGGATCTGACCGATTACGGCCAGGTCGTCGAGGCGCTGACCGCGATCGACAGCCGCTACACCGGCGTCGACGCCGTCGTGCACCTGGCCGCGATCCCCGGCCCGGGTGTGGTGCCGAACGCGGCGACCTTCGCCAACAACATCACGGCCAGCTACAACGTGTTCGCGGCGGCCCGCGCGGCCGGCATCGACCGGGTGGTCTGGGCGTCCAGCGAGACCCTGCTCGGGCTGCCGTTCGACACCCCGCCGCCGTACCTGCCGGTCGACGAGGAGTACGCGGCGCGTCCGGAGACGTCGTACTCGCTGGCCAAGCACCTCGACGAGCAGATGGCGGCCCAGTTCTGCCGGTGGAACCCGGAGCTGACCATGGTCGGGCTGCGGTTCTCCAACGTGATGGAGCCGTCCGACTACGCGGCCTTCCCGTCGTTCGACGCCGACCCCCGGCAGCGTATCTGGAACCTGTGGGGCTACATCGACGGCCGCGACGGCGCGCAGGCGGTCCGGCTCGCCCTCGACTACGACCGCAAGGGTGTCGAGATCTTCGTCATCGCCAACGCGGACACGGTGATGAGCCGGCGGACGGCCGACCTGGCCGCGGAGTACTTCCCGGACATCCCGGTCACCCGGGAGCTGGGCGAGCACGAGACGCTGCTCTCCATCGACAAGGCCCGCCGCCTGCTCGGCTACGACCCCCAGCACACCTGGCGCGGCTGACGCTCAGCCGGGCGGCTCGTCGAAAACGGTCAGGACCATCGTGACCAGGGCGTCCACGTCGTCGTCGGCCATCGGCCGGCCGGTCATGCCCAGCCGGTGCAGCAGCGTGCCGACCACCACGTCGATGAAGAACAGCACCCGCTGCTCGGACTCGTTCAGCACCTCCTGGAAGGCCAGGCGGTAGGGATCCTGCAGCCGGGTCGACAGGACCTGGCGCAGCTCCGGGTCGTTGACCGCGTCGGTGAACACCCCGGCGAAGGCCGCGCCGATCCCCGGCTCGCCGATCTTCGCGGCGATCCAGCGGGTCGCGGCGGCCAGCACCTCTGCCCGCCCGGCACCGGTCATCGGCGCCGGGCCGAGCGCGTCGATCAGACATGCCGTGATCAGGGCACCCTTGGTCGGCCAGCGCCGGTAGATCGTGGTCTTGGCGATCCCGGCCTCGGCCGCGATGCGATCCACCGTGGCCCGTGTGTAACCGAGCGCGTCGACCGTTTTCAGCGTGGCCGCGAAAACCGCGTCGTCGATTCCGGAGCGGGGACGGCCGGGCGATCGGTGCATGGCCCCACCCTATCGAGTTATGCTACTTCTAGTATCGATACTTCAAGTAGCGTAACTCGATCGGGGAGGCTCCATGAGCGTGCGAGTGCTGAAGGCCCTGCGGAAAGAACCGGACTGGGCGACCATGTCCGACGCCGAGCTGACCACCCTGCAGGAGTCCGAGAACCGCCGCCGAGCCCTGCCCGCGGCCCGGCTGATCAGCGGTTTCCCGGCCCGCAACGTCACCATCGGATGGGAGCGGATCGACCTGCCCGGGCGCACGCTGCCGGTGCGCGTCTACCGGCCGGCCGGGGCGAGCGGCCGACTCCCGCTCGTGGTGCACGTGCACGGCGGCGGGTTCGTCGGCACCGCCGTGCAGTGCGACTGGATCAGCAGCCACGTCGCCGCGCGGCTGCATGCCCTGGTCGTGTCGGTCGAGCATCGGCTGGTCGGGCCGGGAGTGCCGCTGTCGGCGGCGGTCGACGACGGGTGGGAGGTGCTCCGGCGTACCTCCGCGGGGGAGGTTGATGCCGACCGGGTGGCGGTCTTCGGCGAGAGCGCCGGAGCGTTGGTGGCCGCCACGGCCGCGATCCGGGCCCGCGACGCCGGACTCCCGCTGCGGGCCCAGGTGCTGGTCAACCCGTGCGTCGACCTGACCGAGACCGCGCTCGACTATCCGTCCATGCGCGAGTTCGCCGACAGCCCGATGCTGACCGTGCCGCAGATGACCTTCTTCCGCCGCCTGGCGGTTTCCGATCAAAAGACAATTTCCCCACTGTACGTCGATGACCACGCCCGCCTCGCGCCCGCGCTGGTCGTGGTGCCGACCGCCGACCCGGTGGCCGATCAGGGACGCGCCTACGCGCAGCGGCTCCGTGCGGCGGGCACGCCCGTGACCGTTACCGAGCATCGCGGGGCGCCGCACGCGTTCCTCAGCCTGCCGCACCTGGTTCCGCAGGCCCGGGCGGCCCGGGCCGAGATCATCGGCTTCCTGCGGGAGCAGCTTCGCTGAGCCGGGCTCACCAGCTGGTCAGGATCAGGTGGTTCACCACCAGGGCGGTGGCCGCCTGCAGCCACAGCCAGCGGCGTCGGTCGGCGGCCGGCAGCAGGGCCGCGGCGGCCGGGAGCCAGATCGCGAACGGCAGCCAGATCCGCTCGACCTCGGCCTTGCTCAAGCCGGAGAGATCGGCCGCGACGACTCCGGCGAGCGCGCCGAGACACAGCAGCACCGGGGGAGCGAGATCGATGGAGAGGCGCATGGACGGGCGGTGCAGGCGCACGCCTGCGGGAAGCCGGGTGATGGCCCGTCGGAGGATCGGGGCGGCGGCCGGGCCCGCGCTGATGGTGAACGCGGCGAGGTTGCCCCAGACCCAGTAGGTGTAGGAGCGGGCGCTGGCCAGGCCCTGGTAGTAACGGATCTTGACCAGGCGATATCCCTCCCACCAGTTGAATCCGAGCCCGCTCATCGTGGCCACCACGGCGGCCGCTCCGGCGGCGGCCCAGAGCAGCATCGGCCACCGGCGGGTGCGGGCCGCGACGACCACCGCGGCCCCGGGCAGGACCAGAAGGATCAAGCCGTAGGAGAGGTACGCGCAGGCGGCCAGCCCGGCGCCGCCGAGTGTGGCGCACCACCACGACGGCCGGGTCAGGCCGACCGCGAGCAACGCCAGGGAGGTGGCGGCAACGCCGGTGAACAGGCCGTCGGCCGACACCCCGACCCAGACCGCGCCCGGGAACAACACCAGGAACGGCAGCGCGGCGCGGGCCGCGGGCTCGTCGCCCAGCGCCCGCAACGTCACCGCGACCGCGGCCGTCGCCGCGCAACCGACCAGGATGCAGAGGGTTCCGGCCCAGCCGCCGCCGTGCAGGCCGAGACGGTCGAGGCCGACGAAGACCAGCAGAACGCCGGGCGGATGACCGGACACGTGCGTGGTCCAGTTGTCCGGCGAGCCCAGCAGGATGTGGTCGGTGAACCCGCGCAGCATCGCGTGGACGTCGGTGACGTGCGGGACCTCGGTCAGATACTCGAACGGCGTGGTCAGCCGGCCGGCGACGCCCCGCTGCCAGCCGTCGATCAGGGCCAGCGCGAACGTCCACGCCACCGACGCCACCCACCCGGTGAGCAGCAACCGGCGCCAGGACAGTCGCTCGGCCAGGGCCGGGCCCCAGCGGATCACGGCGACGGCGATCAGCACCGCGAACGGGGTGCCCGGACCGACGTGCGGCATCACGTGCCCGAACAGGGGAGCGGCCGGCGCGTGCACCGGATGACCGGCCCAGCCCAGTGCCGCGCCGACGAGAACCGCGGCGCCCACCAGGGCAAACGCCGCCACTGCGGCCCACCGGTCGGGTGCCGGCCGGGCGGTGACGCGGTCCGGCCGGTCGTGGGTCAGCCGCGGAGCGGGGCGCATGCGAACTCCTTCAGGCCCTCGGCCGGCGTGACCGCGGCGTGGAAGTCCAGTTCGGCGGCGGCGCGGGCCGGGGACGCGACCACGTGCCGCACGTCGCCGAGCCGGAACCGGCCGGTCACCACCGGCCGCGGGCCGCCGACCGTGTCGGCCAGGGCGCCGGCCACCTCACCGATGGTGATCGGATGACCGGACGCGACGTTGTAGGCGCGGAAACCGGCGTCGGCGGACAGCGCCGCCACGTTGGCCGCGGCCACGTCACCGACGTGCACGAAGTCGCGGCGCTGGGCGCCGTCCTCGAAGACCTGCGGCGCACGGCCGGCCTCCAGCGACGACCGGAAGATCGCCGCGACCCCGCTGTACGGGGTGTCGCGCGGCATCCCCGGCCCGTACACGTTGTGGTACCGCAGCGCCGCCACGCTCGCCCCGCACTCCCGGGCCCAGATCGCGGCCAGATGCTCCTGGGCCACCTTGGTCGCCGCGTACACGCTGCGCGGATCCAGCGGCGCGTCCTCGGTGACCAGATCCGTGGTCAACGGCCGGCCGCACACCGGGCACGGCGGCTCGAACCGGCCCGCCTCCAGATCGCCGGGCGTGCGCGGCGCCGGGCGGACCGGGCCGTGCCGGTCACACCGGTACGCGCCCTCCCCGTACACCACCATCGAACTGGCCAGCACCAGCCGCTTCACCCCGGCCTCGGCCATCGCGGCGAGCAGCACCGCCGTGCCCAGGTCGTTGCAGCCGACGTACTCGGGCAGGTCACCCGGCCCGGCGCCGAGCCCGACCAGCGCCGCCTGGTGCAGCACCGCGTCGACCCCGCGCAGCGCCACCTTGACGGCGTCCGCGTCCCGCACGTCGGCCTGATGCAGGTGCACCCCGTCGGGCACCTGTAAGGGTTCGTTGTGCGCGGCCGGATGCGCACTGTCCAGCACGGACACGTCATGGTCGGCCGCCAGCAGCGCGGCGGTGATGTGCGAGCCGATGAACCCGGCACCGCCGGTCACGAGGATATGCGTCACGACGGCGACCGTAGGCCCGATGACACCCGGGCACAGCGGCCCGGGCCGATCCGTCAGCGGTTCGTAAGAACCGTGCGCCACGTCCGTACTTCGTAAGATTTGCCGCCTCTGACCAGCGATAACTTTCGGCCCATGACAGATGTGGTGTTGCCCTGCCTGAACGAGGCCGCGGCGCTGCCGGACCTCCTGGCCCGGATGCCGGCCGGCTACCGGGCGATCGTGGCCGACAACGGCTCGACCGACGGATCACGCGAGGTGGCCCGCTCGTTCGGGGCCCGGGTGGTCACGGTGGAGCAGCGCGGCTACGGCGCGGCCGTGCACGCCGGGCTGCTCGCCGCCGACCCGGCCGACGGCGTGGTGTGCGTGATGGACGCCGACGGCTCGTTCGACCCGGCGCAGCTGCCGCGGCTGGCCGACCCGGTCCGCGCCGGCCACGTCGACCTGGCCTGCGGGCGGCGCCGGCCCACCGGTTCCGGCGCCTGGCCGCTGCACGCGCGGCTCGGCAACGCGGTGCTGGCCCGCCGGATCCGCCGCGAGACCGGCGTCGCCGTGCACGACATCGCGCCGATCCGGGCCGCCCGCCGGGACGCGCTGCTCGGGCTCGGCCTGCGCGACCGCCGCTTCGGCTACCCCTTGGAGCTGCTGTTGGCGGCCGCCCGGGACGGCTGGCGCATCGCCGAGCTCGACGTCGCCTACCACCCGCGGGCGGCCGGAACCCGGTCGAAGGTCACCGGCACGGTCCGCGGCACGCTGCGGGCCGTCGCCGACATGCGGGCGGTGCTGGCCCGATGATCCAGCTGCTGGTCATGGCCAAGGCCCCGGTGCCGGGCCGGGTCAAGACGCGCCTCTGCCCACCGTGCACGCCCGGCGAGGCGGCGGCGATCGCGGCGGCCGCCCTCGAGGACACTCTCGATGTCGCGACGCAGATTTCCGCAGTACGGCGGGTGCTGGTCATCGACGGCGACTACGCCGCACCGCCCGGCGGGTGGGAGCGCGTCCCGCAACGTGGGGTCGGGCTGGGGGAGCGGCTGGCGCACGCGTTCGCCGATACCGCGCTGCCCGGCGTGCCCAGCCTGCTGATCGGCATGGACACCCCGCAGGTCACCGCCGACCTGCTGACCGCGGCGGCCGTGACCCTGCGCCGTGACGGCGCGGTGCTCGGCCCGGCCGACGACGGCGGCTGGTGGGCCCTCGGACTGACCGATCCGGCCGACGCCGAGGTGCTGCCGCACGTCCCGATGTCGCGTGCCGACACCGGCAAGCGGACCGTCGCGGCCCTGCGCCGGCGCGGCACCCGGCCGACGTTCCTGCCCGGCCTGCGGGACGTGGACACCGCAGTCGACGCAATCACGGTCGCGGCCCTGTGCAAATCCGGTCACCGCTTCCCGACGATCG
Source organism: Actinoplanes sp. HUAS TT8 (assembly GCF_051380535.1). Classification (NCBI taxonomy): domain Bacteria; kingdom Bacillati; phylum Actinomycetota; class Actinomycetes; order Micromonosporales; family Micromonosporaceae; genus Actinoplanes; species Actinoplanes sp. HUAS TT8. The sequence continues at coordinate 3,224,565 of NZ_CP195646.1, forward strand.
TCGCCGACCTGCTTCCGGCGGCCGGCCCTGTGATGACGGGGAGTCCCGCATGACCGCGCCCACCGTCTTCTGCCCGCCGAACCAGCGGGCCGCCCTGGACGCGTTCGACCGCGCCCTGCACCGCGCGGCCACCGGCGCGGGGAGCCCGCTGATCCTGCGTGACGCCGAGGGCCGGGAGCATCGGGCCGACGCCGCCGACTGGTACCGCGCCCACCGTCCCGGCGACGACGGCCTGCTCGACCGCTGCACCGGGGCGACGCTCGACGTCGGTTGCGGTCCCGGCCGGCTCACCGCCGCCCTGCTGTGGCGGGGCCGGTCGGCGCTGGGCATCGATGTGAGCGCGGCCGCGGTCGGCCTGGCCCGCGCCCGTGGAGCGTCCGCGCTGCGGCGGGACGTCTTCGGCCCGCTTCCCGGGCTCGGTCGTTGGGAACATCTGCTGCTCGCCGACGGCAACATCGGCATCGGCGGCGATCCGGTCGCGCTGCTGCGGCGTTGCCGCGACCTGGTCGCCCGCGACGGTCTGGTGCATGTCGAGGTGGAACCGCCGGGATCCGGTTCCTGGGCCGGAGCGGCCACGCTGCACACCGCCGACGGCTACGCGGGCGCGCCGCTGCGCTGGGCCCGGGTGGCGGCCGACGACCTGCCGACACCCGCCCGCGCCGCCGGCCTGATCATCCGCCGGACCTGGACCGAGGAGGGCCGATGGTTCGCCACCCTGTCGGCCGGATGAGGCCGGGCCGCATCTGGGCCTGGTTGACCGAACCGCTGCCGGTGCCGCCGGAGGGTCTGCGGCGGGGGCCGCTCCGGCCGGACGCGTTCGGGTCGCCGCTGCGGTCGGCCCGGCTGACCAGCCAACTCGGGGTCGCGCTGGGAGTCGCGTTCGGGATCTGTTTCCTCACCGGGCTGTACAGCCACGTCCTGCAGCACCCGCCGGCATGGTTGTGGCTGCCGACCCGCCCGGCCGGGCTCTACCGCTTCACGCAGGGCCTGCACGTGGCGACCGGTCTGGCCACCGTGCCGCTGCTGGGCGCGAAACTCTGGTCGGTCTATCCGCGCCTGTTCACCTGGCCGCCGGTGCGCAGCCTGATCCACGCGGCCGAGCGCCTGACGGTGGCCGCCCTGGTCGGAGCCGCCCTGTTCCAGGTGATCAGCGGCGTCCTGAACATCGCCCACTGGTACGGCCCGATGCCGTTCTTCTTCACCGACGCCCACTACTGGGTCGCCTGGATAGCGATCGGCGCCCTGGTCAGCCACATCGGCGTGCAGCTGCCGGTGGTCAAGGACGCGCTGCGCCGCCGGGGGAAGGGTGAGCCCGGAAGCGGCCTGGTCGACGGCGTGTCCGAAAACGGTCGGGAGGCGGCCGGCGGGCGCCGTGAGTTCCTGCTGGCCGTGGCTGTTGCCGCCGGGGTGATCACCCTTGCCACGCTCGGCCAGACCGTGCGGTCGCTCTCACCGCTCGCCCTGCTCGGGCCGCGCCGACCGGGGACCGGGCCGCAGGGCCTGCCGGTGAACCGGACCGCGGCCTCGGCCGGAGTGCGGGACGCCGTGCTCGACCCCGCCTACCGGCTCACCGTGACCGGTCTCGGTCGCAGCGTCGAGCTGAGTCTGGCCGACCTGGCGGCCCTCCCGCAGCACACGACGGTCCTGCCGATCGCGTGTGTCGAGGGCTGGAGCTCGGTCGGCACCTGGACCGGCGTACGCCTCAGGGATCTTCTGTCCTTGATCGGGGCCGACCCCGAAACGTGCACCGCGGAGATCGAATCCCTGCAGGCCGGTGGCCGTTATCGGACATCCACCGTCGGTGATCCGGCCGACGACCGCACCCTGATCGCGTTGCGCCTCGGCGGCGAGCCGCTCGCCCTGGACCACGGCTTCCCGGCCCGCCTGATCGCCCCCAACCGGCCCGGCGTGCTGCAGACCAAGTGGGTCGGCCGGATCACCGTGCGGGGTGCGTCGTGAGACGTCCGCTCATCGCCGCCGGCTTACTGATTTTCGCGTACGGCCTCCTCGGCGCGATCCTCGACACCGACGTCAACCTGGTCGGAGTCGTCGTGTTCGGTGCCGCCCTGCTCGTGCTGCACGACGGTGTCTTCCTTCCGCTGGTCGGGGCCGCGGGCGCGCTGCTGCGCCGGTTCGTCCCGTCGGGCTGGCAGCCCGCTGTCCGGATCGTGGCGGTCACCGCCGTCGCCGTGACCGTGGTCGCGCTGCCGCTGGTGCTGGGTTTCGGTCGGGACGCCGGCAATCCGACGGTGCTGCCCCGCGCGTACGGGAAAGGCCTGATCTTGATTTTGATCGTGACGACCGTGACCGTGCCGGCCGGCCGTAAGGGGTTGGAAAGACTTCGGCGGCGCAAACGTCGGTAACCTGCGGTGATGAGCCATCGGGTGCTGGTCGTCGACGACGACCCGACCGTCAGCGACGTCGTGCGTCGCTACCTCGAACAGGACGGCTGCCGCGTGCGGCTGGTCGCCGACGGTCTGGCCGCGCTCGCCGCGGTCGACGCCGAACGCCCCGACCTGGTCGTCCTCGACCTGATGCTCGGCGGCCTGGACGGTATCGAGGTGTGCCGCCGGCTGCAGCGTGACCAGCCCGGACTGCCCGTCGTCATGCTGACCGCGCTCGGCGAGGAGAGCGATCGGGTGCTCGGGCTCGAGGTCGGCGCCGACGACTACGTGACCAAACCGTTCAGCCCACGCGAACTGACCCTGCGAGTACGGTCGGTGCTGCGCCGCACCTCACCGGTCGCCCCGCCGCGCCCGGCGCTGCTGCGCGACGGCGACCTGGTCGCCGACACCGGCCGGCGCACCGCGGAACTCGGCGGCCGGGTCCTGGCGCTGACCGTTCGCGAATTCGACCTGCTGGAATTCCTGCTGAAGCACCCGGCCCGGGCGTTCTCCCGGGCCGAACTGCTCGACAAGGTGTGGGGCTGGCAGTTCGGCGACCAGTCGACCGTCACCGTGCACGTGCGCCGGCTGCGGGAGAAGATCGAGGCCGACCCGGCGGCGCCGACCCGCCTGGTCACCGTGTGGGGCGTCGGCTACCGCTGGGAGCCGTCCGCCGATGCGTGACATCCTGCTGATCGGGCTCTACTCACTCGCCGCCGGGACCGCGGTCGGCCTGCTCGGCGCGGCGGTCCTGCGACTGCTGCGCGGCCGGTCGATCACCGTGCACGTCTGCGTGCTGCTGGCCATCACCGTCACCGCGGTCGTCGCCGGGGTCGTCACCGTCGCCCGCGCGATGTTCCTGTCCAGCCACGACATGAAAGTCGTCCTGCTCACCGTCGTCGCGTCGGCCGTGGTCAGCCTCGGACTCGGCATCGTCTTCGGCCGCCGGCTCGCGGCCGCCGCGATGTGGGCGGCCGAGGCCCGCGACCGGGAACGCCGCATGGAGGCCGGCCGCCGCGACCTGGTCGCCTGGGTGTCGCACGACCTGCGCACACCCCTGGCCGGGCTACGGGCGATGACCGAGGCCCTGCAGGACGGCGTGGTCACCGACCCGGCCACCGTGACCGAATACCACCGCCGGATCGGCGCCGAGACCGACCGGATGACCGGACTCGTCGACGACCTGTTCGAACTGTCCCGCATCCACGCCGGCGCCCTGCGACTGACCCCGACCGTGCTGCCGCTGGCCGACGTGGTCTCCGACGCGGTCGCCGCCGTGACCCCGCTCGCCGTCGGCCGCGGCATCCGGGTGGTCGCCGCCGCCGACGGCTGGCCGATCGTCACCGGCGGCGCCGCCGAACTCAACCGGATCGTCAGCAACCTGCTGACCAACTCGGTGCGGTACACACCGGCCAACGGGGTGATCCAGATCGAGGCGGGTGGGGACACGCGCGAGGTGTGGTTCGCTGTCTCCGACAGTTGCGGCGGCATCCCCGAGGAGGATCTGCCCCGTCTGTTCGACGTCGCTTTCCGGGGTACGCGATCCCGCACCCCTGGCGGCGACGCCGGCGGTGGCCTCGGCCTGGCCATCGTGCGCGGCCTGGTCGAAGCCCACGGCGGCCAGGTCCGAGCCGGCAACATCGCCGGCGGCTGCCGCTTCGAGGTCCGCCTGCCGGCCGCATAGACCCGCCGGCGAGCTCCGCGGCCCGGAGTGTGCCGCGGCCCGGGTCAGGCCGCGTCGATGCGTGGGGAGACGTGGTAGTGGGCGACCAGGCCGTTGCGGACGACGACGGTCAGGCTGACCGAGGCCGGCGGGCGGTCCTCGACGAAGCTGAAGTCGGCGGCGATCCAGCCCAGTGTCACGTCGTCCGCGAGCTGCCGGGCCTCGACGATGCGGTAGTCGACGGTCATGCCCAGCGGCTGGGCGGCGTAGTAGTCGGCCACGCCCTGGCGGCCCACGCTGTACGGGTGCAGGCCCTGGAAGACGGCGTCCTCGCTGAACAGGGCGGCCACACCGGTGAAGTCGTGCGCGGCGATCGCCTGCTGCCAGGCGTCGAGTACGTCGCTCAGGGTGGTGGCGGAGGAGACGGTCATCGGAAACTCCTGACGAGTGGTTCGGGTGTGGACGGGTTTGTTGCTCTGACCGTGACCACCCACGGACGTCGCCCTTCCGGGTTTCGCGTTCTGGCCGCGCCAGCGGCCTGCGAAGCCCGGAAGGGTCCCCGCGGGAGCGACGATCTGGACCACGGCGGAGATAGGAAATGAAAGTTGGTGATCCTGGATCCGGTCGCGACCCGGGGGAGGGGCCGCGACCGGATCCGTCGGCTCGGTCAGTGGCCCGCGCTCTGGCCGCCGTCGACGTGGAGGATCTCGCCGGTGACGAACTTGGCGTTCTCCAGGTAGAGGATGGCGTCGGTGATCTCGTCGGTCTCGCCGAGGCGGTTGATCGGGTGCAGCGCGGCCAGGAACTCGTGGGTCTCGGCCGGGTGCATCGGGGTGCGGATGATGCCGGGGGAGACCGCGTTGAAGCGGACGCCGCGGCTCGCGTATTCGGTGGCCAGGGCCTTCGTGGCCGCGTTGAGGCCGCCCTTGGTCAGCGACGCGAACGACGACGGGACGCTGCTCAGCGCGTGCTCGGCCAGCGTGGTGGTGATGCTGACGACGTGGCCGCCGCCCTGGGTGAGCATCGCGGCGACGGCGGGCTGGGTGATGCTGACGAAGCCGCGCAGGTTGACGCCGGTGACCGCGTCGTAGTCGTCGGCCGTGTAGTCGGTGAACGGCTTCGCGACGAAGATCCCGGCGTTGTTGATGACGGTGTCGATGCGACCGAAAGTGGTCAGGCCGGCCTCGATGACGCGGGCGCCCACCGCCGGATCGGCGATGTCGCCGGGCACCACGAGGATGCCGGGGTCGTCCGAGGGCCGGATGGTGCGCGAGGTGGCGACCACGTTCCAGCCGAGCTTGCGGTAGGCGGCGACGGTGGCGGCGCCGATGCCCTGCGAGGCCCCGGTGACGACGACGACGTTCGACATTTCTTGCTCCCTTGGTGGGCGGGGAAAACCTTCTGGCAAGACCATCCCTCGGGTACGGGGTGACCGGCACGATCGGCTTTCTCCCGGCTGAGAGGCTGCGCCTATCAGGGGCTTACGCTGGGGCGATGGAGCTACGTCAGCTGCGGTACTTCGTCGCGGTGGCCGAGGAGCTGAGCTATGCGCGGGCGGCCGAGCGGCTGCGGATCGCCGGCCCGTCGCTGTCGCAGCAGATCAAGGCGCTGGAGCGGGATCTCGGCACCCGCCTGTTCGACCGTGATCGCCGCACGGTGGCGCTGACCCCGGCCGGGTCGCTGTTGCTGCCGCGCGTCAAGGTTCTGCTCGACCAGGCCGACGACCTGCGGCGTACGGCGATGGGCCTGTCCGCCTCGGGCCCGGTCCGGCTGGGCTATGTCAGTTGGCGTCCCGCGAGCCTGGAGGAGCTGACCGCCGGCACCGCGCAGCTGATCGTGGACGCGTGGGTGCTGCCGTCGCACGCGCAGGCCGCGCGGGTCGTCGACGGCGGGCTCGACCTGGCGATCTGCTGGGTGCCGGTGTCGGTCCTGGCCGAGGAGAAACTGGAGGCCCGGCTGCTCGGCGCCGACCGGCTGTACGCGCTGAGCACCGGTTCGGACGCCGCTCCGGTCCGCGCCCGGGACACGACCGTGCTGATCGACGCCGACGAGAGCAGCTGGTCGTCGTGGAACCGGTGGGCGCTGGCGATGGCCGCCGAGACCGGCGCCCGGGTCGAGCACGTGTCCGAGGGCGGCTCGACCGGGCAGGCCTACTACCACCATGTGCGCCGGCTCGGGCGGCCGGTGGTCAACAACCCGAAGAGCCAGACCGCCCCGGTCCCGCCGGACCTGACCGCGCGCCCGATCCGGCATCCGGCTCCCTATTGGACCTGGTCACTGGTGTCCCGCGGGGACGAGCCGCGGCCGGTGGTGCGGGCCGTCGTCGAGGCGCTGACCCGGTCGGTGGACCGGCACTGCCTGGACGACCCGGATGCGTGGCTGCCCCCGGAGGACCCGCACCACCGGTGACGGGTCAGCCGTGGCTGGGCTCGGCGTCGTGGATCACCGTGCCGTCGCGCAGGGTCAGGTCATAGGTGAGGAAGTCGACGGGCTGACCGTTCTTCTTCTCGAACGCCGGGCCGGGCCACCAGACGACGTAGCGCCCGTCGGTGACGGTGGCCTGGGCGGTCAGCTTCTTGGCGTGGACGGTCACCCCGGTGACGTCGGCGCCGACCACCCCCTCGGTGACCGAGGCCCCGCCGAAGTCGGCGAGGGACCCGTCGGTGAACCTGCGCGCGGGCGGGAACTGCGACCCGCCCGCACTTGCGGCGCCCCACGTCACGTGGTCGACGTCATCGCTGCCCGGGACATTGTGAGCGAAGCAGGAGCCGACCATGTCGGCGCTTCGGTAGAGCAGGACGGCGTACTCGCCGCGCCGCTCGGCCAGTGCGACCCGCGCTTGGGTCCGGTCGAACCGGCCCATGGACAATCCGTCCAGGCACTTCGAGCCGATCCGGGTGAGCTCGTCGGGGTTCAGCGGGCTGGGCACCGACGTCCACGAACCGTAGGCCGAGCTGCCGGTTCCGGGGAGCACCACCAGGGCGCCGGCGATGGCGGCCACCACGGCAGCCGCCGCGACGGCAAGTCGCCTGTAGCGGAGATGCCCGGAAACCTCAGTGGCGACGATCCGGTCCAGAACAGTCATGGCGTGCCGCTGCTGCTCGTCGGTGATCGGCTCGGCGGCATCCAGGGACCGCAGAGACGTTTCGAGATCGTTCATGACGGGCTCTCCAGGGTGTCGAGGCCGACCACGGCCAGCGTGTCGTTGTCCAGGTGGCGCCGCAGAGCCCGCCGCGCCCGCAGCAGCCGCAGCCGGTAGGTGGCCGCGCCGATGCCGAGGACCATCGCCGCCTGCGACGACGTGAGCTGCTCGAACACGGTCAGCGCGAGGGTCTCCTGCTCCCCGTCGCTGAGTCGTCCCCACGCGGCGGCGAGGTCGAGCCGCTGCGCGGTGCCGTCCTCCTCGGAGGTCACCGTGAAGTCGAGCGGGGTGGTGTACCCGGCGATCCGGACGGCGAGAGCGTCCTGCCGCCCCAACCCGCGGCGGGTGTTGAGCAGGCAGTTCCGGGCGATCCCGAACAGCCACGCCCACAGGTCGTCACCGCGGCTCGGCGCCTCCTCCAGCCGGCGCCAGGCCACCAGGAACGCGTCGGCCGCGACGTCCTCGGCATGGCTGGGATGCACGCGACGCTGGGCGAAGCGCAGCATCTCGGGATAGGTGTCGGCGAACAGCGATCGGAAGCGTTGCTCCCGGTCCGGTTTCAAGGTCCTCACACCTGGTTCCTGTCCGGCACAATGGCGGCTGTTACGTCGATGAATGATTCGCGGGGGAGCGAGCCATCACTGAACGCATCGATCTTGTCGTGCCGGTCGACCTGGTGACGTGGCGACGTCCTCCTGTACCGGCAGGTCTGGCGCTCCGGGGGCGGTCGGCGTTGGGCCTGACTGGTATTCTCAAGATCAACTGAGGAGGCGGGTCATCCCCGAGATCACCGATCTTGTCATCCCGGCCGCGCTGGTGCCTGGCCTGGACATTCCGCCGTTGGCGGTCACCGACGGCACCGCCGACCCGGTCTGGACCGACGTGCCGATCGGAACGGTGAACCTCCGCCGGCGGCCCAAGCTGCGCCTTCCCCTGGATCGGCGAGCCGCCCGGGCCGCCCGGCGCTACGCGATGTTGACCCCGTGGGTCACGCCGGTCCTTCCCCTGCTCTGGCTCGGCTGGGTGTTCACGGGCCGCCTGTCCGATGTGTCGCCGAACGTCCTGACGACGGTATTCGCGGTGATCGGCCTGCTCGGTGTTGGCTGGTCCCTGTCGAACCGCCGGTTGCCCGTGCGACTGCTGTCCCGCGACCCCTCCGGTGACCTGCGCCTTCGCGACGTCCCGGTCGGGGTCGCCGAGAAGTGGGTCGCCCGGAATCCCGGCGTGGCCGCCACCACCGAGCCGGTTCCGCTGCGCTACCCCGACCGTTACTACACCCGCCTGTCGATCGGCCTGGTCGTGGCCTCGATCGTCCTCGGGGTGGTCCTGCTGACCGACGGCCGGCAGGACTTCTTCCTGCTCTACCCCCTGGCCCCGGTTCTGTTCGTGATCGGTGTCCTCATCCGCCTGAAGACCCAGCGCCCCAAGACCGAACCCCGCTGGACCCTGTTCTCCTGACCCTCAGGGCCAGAGCAGTTCCCGCTCCCACCCGGCGTTCCCGCGCGAATACCGCAACCGGGTGTGTTTGCGCTGCTCATCGCCCTGCCAGAACTCGACCTGGCCGGGTTCGAGGGTGTAGAGGGTCCACTCCGGAACAACGACGTCCGGATCGAGCGCGACCGCCCCGGCCCGCTCGTCGAGGGGCTGACTCTGGCGCCCCAGCGCCGCCTCGGCCCGCGACGCCATCGGCCGCGCCAGGAAGTCGGCCGCACTCTCGCTCGCCGACGCCGTCCGTGCCACCCCGCGCACCCGGACCTGCCGCGCCTGCGCCGGCCAGTAGAACGTCATCGCCGCCACCGGACGTCGCCCCAGCTCACGCCCCTTCGGGCTGTCCCCGTGCACCGCGAACTGCCAGCCCGACTCGTCGACATTCTTGACGATCAAAATCCTTGCCGACGGTACGTCGTCAACCCCGACCGTCGACAGCGTGGCCGCATGCGGTTCCCGCACCCCCGCCTGCACGGCCTCCACCAGCCACGTCACGAACAGCTCGTCGGGCCGCTCCGGAGCGCCGGCCGGGTCGAACTTCGGCAGGTCACCGGCGAACACCGGCAAGCCGCGCAGATAGTCACGGATCATGGGGCGACGCTAAACCCGTACCTCCGGGTGTGGGTCAAGAAAAAATGTCGGGGAAAGATGTCGAGAACCCGCGGGCCGCTCCGTCCCCGGGACGAAGGTCAACGAGAATGGAGCACATCATGGCGAAGTACCTGCTGCTCAAGCACTACCGCGGCGCTCCGGCCCCGGTCAACGACGTCACCATGGACAAGTGGACGCCGGAGGAGTTCAACGCCCACATCCGATACATGAACGACTTCGCGAAGAAGCTGGTCGAGACCGGCGAGTTCGTCGGCGAGCAGGCCCTGGCCCCGGAGGGGACCTGGGTGTCCTACGACGGCCCGGGCCGCCCGCCGGTGACCGACGGCCCGTTCGCCGAGACCAAGGACCTGATCGCCGGCTGGATGATCATCGACGTGGACAGCTACGAGCGCGCCCTGGAACTGGCCGGCGAGCTCTCCGCGGCCCCCGGCGCCGGCGGCCGGCCGATCCACGAGTGGCTGGAGCTGCGTCCGTTCCTGACCGCGCCGCCCACCATCGGCGAGTGAACTTCCGCGAGCTCACGCCCGGCGTGATCGGGATCCTCGTCCGCCGCGGAGCTGACTTCGCGGCGGCCGAGGACGCCGTCCAGGAGGCGTTGATCGAAGCGGTCCGGGCCTGGCCCGGCGAGCCGCCCCGCGACCCCCGGGGCTGGCTGGTCACGGTGGCCTGGCGCAAGTTCCTGGACGCGGCCCGGGCCGACACCGCCCGGCGCCGGCGCGAGGACCTGGTCGACCAGGAGCCGCCGCCCGGCCCGGCGCCCGGCGCCGACGACACCCTGCAGCTGTACTTCCTGTGCGCGCACCCGTCGCTGACCCCGTCGTCGGCGGTCGCGCTCACACTGCGGGCCGTCGGCGGACTGACCACCCGGCAGATCGCCGACGCCTACCTGGTGCCCGAGGCGACCATGGCCCAGCGGATCAGCCGGGCCAAACGGACCGTGTCCGACGTGCGCTTCGACCAGCCCGGCGACGTCGCGACCGTGCTGCGCGTGCTGTACCTGGTGTTCAACGAGGGCTACTCGGGCGACGTCGACCTGGCGGCCGAGGCGATCCGGCTGACCCGGCAGCTGGTGACCGTGATCGATCACCCGGAGGTGGCCGGGCTGCTCGCGCTCATGCTGTTGCACCACGCCCGCCGCGCGTCCCGGACCGCGCCCGACGGCAGCCTGGTGCCCCTGGCCGAGCAGGACCGCGGCGGCTGGGACACGACGATGATCGCCGAGGGCGTCGGCATCCTGCAGGCCGCGCTGGCCCGCGACCGGCTGGGCGAGTTCCAGGCCCAGGCCGCCGTCGCCGCCCTGCACGCCGACGCGCCGACCGCGGACGAGACCGATTGGGTGCAGATCCTTGAGTGGTACGACGAACTCGCGTGCCTGACCGACAGCCCGGTGGTCCGCCTCAACCGCGCGGTCGCCCTCGGCGAGGCCGACGGCCCCCGCGCCGGCCTGGCCGAACTGGCAAAACTCGACACGACGCTGCCGCGCCACACGGCGGTCGAGGCGTACCTGCACGAGAAGGCCGGCGACCTGGACACGGCCGCACACCTCTACGCCGAGGCCGCGCGCAAGGCCGGCAACGTTCGCGAGCGTGACCACCTCACCCGGCAGGCGGCCCGGCTCAACAGCCGTCAGCGCAGGTCGTGACCGCGGGTCGAGTTCGCGGAAGACGGTGCCGGGCCAGAACTCGATTTATCCATGAACTTCGACCCTTGCCGACTCGCCCGGGCCCGTCTATGTTAATGAAAAATCACAGACCGGCTCTCTCCGAAACATGTATGTATCGGGCCCGGGAAGTAGGTAAGCGAATGAAGAATCTCAGCAGGAGGCGTGTCCTCACACTAGGTGCCGCGCTGGGCGTGGCCGCCGCCGCCGACCCCTCGGCGGCGTGGGCATGGTCCTCCAAGGACTCGATCGCCGCGACGGACACGGTCACCGACCCGTGGAGCGTCTGGGACGACGCCACCGACCCGCTCGTCGCCTCCCTCCTCGACAACGGCCAGATCCCGGCCGTCAACACCGCGTTCGACTCGTGGGTCAACAACGGTGACGCGCTGCCCGCCGGGCTGCCGGGCGAACTCGTCACCTACCTCCAGCAGGTCAACACGCTGCCCTCCTGGGCCGACCCGGTGAAGCTGGAACGGGCCGCCCAGTTCAACAAGCGCATGAGCATGTACCTGTTCCTGCTCTACGGCCTCGGCAGCGGCATCATGAGCACGGTCATCCCGCGCGAGGCCCGCAACGTGTACTACTCGGCCGGCGGCGCCGACATGCAGTCACGGGCGGCCAAAACCTTCACCTACGGGTACGACCTGAGCGCGCTCGACGCGTTCAAACCGACCGGCCACTTCGTGGTCACGTCCAACAAGACCCGCCTGACCCACGCCGCCGTACGCCACCTGCTGCCCCGGTCGGCGGCCTGGCGGGCGGTCACCAACGACCAGGACTTCATCCCGATCAGCAACGGCGACATCCTGGTCACCTTCCACAGCCTCGGAACGTACGTGTACGGCAAACTGACGTCCTGGGGCATCAAGATCTCCACCGCCGAGTCCGACGCGTTCCTGCACATGTGGCAGGTCGCCCTGCACCTGCTCGGCGTCCGCGACGACTTCATCCCGGCCAGCTGGGCGGCGGCGAAACAGCAGTCCGCGTACGTGCTGACGCCGATCATGGCCTCCACCCCGGAAGGCATCAACCTGGCCGACGTACTGCTCGGGCTGGTCTCCCAGGTGGACCTCGGCGTGACACAGGGCTTCCAGCGGGAGTTCGCCCGCTACGTGCTCAGCGACAAGATCGGCGACTGGCTGAAGCTGCCCCGCGATTACGCGTCCCGGGCGTTGATCGAGGTGGGCTGGCCGGCGTACGTGGCGTTCCGCGAGGGGCTGTCCCCGATCATCCCGACCGGGTTCTCCCTGTTCGACCAGTTCGTACGCGGCCTGGCCATGCTGTTCCTGAACAACGGCACCTCCACGACCTACACGCCGATCACCATCCCGACCGGCAACCGCCCCTGAAATGGTGAGGCCTGCACCGTGGCCCCTTGACCCATTTACTCCGTATCAAGTGGTCATTGTCGCCCGGAGGGCAGCGTGATGGCATCACGCTGCCCTCCGGGAATGGCGCACCACCCGAGAGTTCGGCGGTAGACAGCCCGCCAGCCGATAGAGGTCGGCGGCGTCGCGCCAGCCGCCAGGTCGTGCGTGACCGCGGAGAATTCCTCGATATCGGTGTCCGGAATCGCCTGCGGCACAGCGGCCGTGGAGGGGAATGCGTATCGGCCGAGGAGTTCCTTTTCGTGGCCGGTGAACAGCAGTTCGGGGATTCCCGAGGCGGCGAGGGACGTCGATGTGCCAGGCGCCTCCGTGTGTCACGTCCGCCGGCGCCTCGAGGTCGAATCCGGGCAGGCCCATCTCGATGGCGGTGAGGCTGCGCACGTCCTCGGGGTGTGTGGTGGCCATGCGGTAGACGGCCGCTCCTCTGATGCCCTGCCCCGGCGAGGTGCCGGGGTGGATCACCCGCGACCTCGACGGTTCCGCCTGAGCAAACGCCACCGGATGTGGATGTCGGGTGGCGGCGGGTGGCAATGTGGTAGCGGGCCTCAGGCCGTCGCTCTTGTCGCCGAATATGGGCCCATGGTGAGTCCGTTGTTCGGCGAGGCGTCATGGGTCGCTTCAGGGTTGCATGATCCGGTTCGGCTTCGGATTCTGCGGGCTACCGGTTTGCTGGAGGAGCACTGCAGCGCGGTGCTGGATCGGCTGACGCGTCTGGCCGGCCGGTTGGTGAACGCGCCGGTGGCGCTGGTCTCGATGGTGGAGGAGGAGCGGCAGGTATTCCCCAGTGCGGTGGGCCTGCCGGAGCCGTGGGCCAGTCGTGGTGAGACGCCGCTGTCGCATTCGTTCTGCCAGCATGTCGTCGCCGCCGATGCACCCCTGATTGTGAGTGACGCTCGTACCGATCATCGGGTGTGCGGCAATCTCGCGATCAAAGATCTCGGGGTGGCAGCCTACGCCGGATTTCCGTTGCGAGCTCCGCAGGGTCAGCCGCTCGGATCGTTCTGTGTCATTGACGTCCAGCCTCGGCAGTGGTCGGCCGACGAACTGGCGATTGTCGAGGATCTGGCCGCCGCGATCGAGGCCGAGATCGCTATGCGGTTGTCCCACGCGAAGTTGATGACCGAGTCGCGGCGGCGGCAAGCGGTGCTGAACGCCGCCGCCGATGCGTTCGTCACCGTCGATGGTCAGGGCATAGTAAGCAGCTGGAACTCCTCGGCTGAGACATTGTTCGGCTGGGACGAGTGCGAGGCACTGGGCCACGTTCTGACAGATCTGATCATTCCGGACCGGTTGCGTGCAGAGCACGCCGCGGGGTTGCGTTCGTGGCTGCCGGGGCAACGGCTGGAACAGGTCGCGGTCGATCGTGAGGGCCGGGAGTTCCCGGTCGAGATGAGTCTGCAGGCGCAGGTGGAGCAGGACGGCACGCTCTTTCACGCGTTCCTGCACGACGTGAGTGTCCGGAAGGCGCGGGAGAAGGAGATCGCCGACAGCGAGGTCCGGTTCCGGTCGTTGTTCGAGTCGTCCCCGATCGGGATGGCCCTGGTCGGGCTCGACGGGGTGTGGCTGCGGGTGAACCCGGCGATGGCCGGCATCACCGGCTACGGCGGTGAAGAGTTGCTCGCGATGGACTTCCAGTCCATCACTCATCCGGACGACTTGGACCGGGATCTGGAACTCGTCGAGCAACTGCTGGCCGGAGAGATCCCGGACTATCGGATGCACAAGCGCTACCTGCGCAAGGGCGGCACAGCGGTGTGGTGCCTGCTCTCAGTGACGCTGGTCCGCGACGAAACCGGCACGCCACAGCACTTTCTGGCGCAGGTCGTCGAGGTCGACGCGGAACGCCGCAGCCAGGAACTACTGGACGTAACCTTTGCCTCGTCGCCCGACCTGCACCTGCTCACCACTCCGGAGGGTGTGGTGGTGCGCGCGAACACCGCCTGGCAGGACGTGATGGGCTGGACCGAGGACGAACTGGTCGGCAGTGACGCCACCGCGCTGATCCACCCGGACGACCGGGCGGCCACGCTCTCGGGCGTCGCCGCGGCGACCTCGGGGCCGGCATCGGACCGCTCGGTGACCGTGGTGAACCGCTATCGGACCAAAACCGGCGATTACCGATGGCTGCAGTGGCATGGTGCCGCCCTACCCGGACAAGGACTGCTGATCGCCAGCGGCCGGGACATCACCGACGCACGGGCGGTGCAAGAGGCCCTACGGCGTAGCGAGGAACAATCCCGGGTGGCGTTCGATGCCAGCCCGCTGGGCATGGTCATCGCCGACGACAACGGCCGGTTCGTGCGGGTGAACCCGGCTTTCGCGCGGATGATCGACCTGCCCGTCGAAGATCTGCTCGGCCGTGACTATCGCGACTTCACCCATCCCGAAGACCTGGCCGCCAGCCGCCGCGAGGTGGCCCGCATCGTCCAGGACCAGCAGGTCGTCGGCGAACTGGAGAAGCGGTTCCTGCGCGACGACGGCACGGTCGTCTGGGCGCGGGTGACGATCACCGCGATCACCGGCCCGGACGGCCAGACACAACGCCTGGTGCAGGCGGAGGACATCACGGTCCGCAAGGACGCCGAGGAGCGGGCCGGCCGGGAGAGCGAACGGCTGCGCAGCACCATCGCCATCCAACGGGAGGTGGCTGCGGCGGCTGCCGACCGTGACAGGACGCTGCAGTTGGTGGCGGAACGAGCGACGGCTGCGCTGCCGGCCGCGGAAGGCGCCATCATCGGCCTGCTCGACGGGACGGAACTGTACGCGGCGGCGACCGCCGGCGTCCTGACCGCCCACCGCGACGTGCGGGTGAGCATCACCGGGTCACTGGCCGGTCAGGTCGTCACCACCGGCACGACGCTGCGCTGCGATGACATCGAGACCGACAGCCGGGTCGCCCGGGACAGCAGCCTGGCCGCCGCCGTCCGATCAATGATCGTGGCGCCGCTGTTCGCCGACGGTCAGGTCTTCGGCACCCTCGGCGTGTCGAGTTCTGCGGCCAACGCGTTCGACGACGCCGACACCGAGCAACTCACGCTGCTCGCCGACGCGCTCACCGGCGCATTGCGGCACGCCGACGACACCGCTCACCGGGCGCGGCTGCTGCAGCGAGCCAACGAGGCGGTGGCCGCGTTGGAGATCAGCGAGGCCCGCTTCCGGTCAGCGTTCGACAACAGCCCGCTCGGCATGGTCCTGACCGACATCCGAGCCGCCAACGTCGGCGTCGTCCTGCAGGCCAACGCCGCCATGGCGACGATCACCGGCTACCCCACCGATCGGCTCACCGGGATGCGCGTCCACGACTTCCACCACCCGGAGGACCACCCGGCCACCGACCAGGCACTCGACGATCTGCAGCACGCCGGCATCGACACGCTCACCTCAGCCAAACGCTACCGGCATGCTGACGGGCACACCGTCTGGGTGCAACTGCACGCGGCCGTGATCCGCGACGACCAAGGCGCCCCGCTGTACCTGATCACCCAGGTCCAGGACGTCACCACCCAGCGGCAGATCGAACAGCAGCTGCACCAGCGCGCCCAACTGCTGGATCTCACCCAGGACGCGGTGATCGTCCGCGACCTCGACGGGCACATCATCTATTGGAACCCCGCCGCGGAGCACATCTACGGTTGGGCGCCGGAAATCGCGGCCGGGCACGACCTCGACCGGCTACTCGGCACCATCTGGACCGGTGACGTCACCCGCTCGGCGATCGACGAGGAACTGCATGCCCACGGCGCCTGGGCCGGCGAACTGGAACACCGCCGGGCCGACGGCCGTCGGGTCAGCATCCTGTCGCGCAAGGCTCTGCAACGCGACCCCGAGGGCAACCCGGTAGCGATCCTGTCGATCAACACCGACATCTCGGCTCGCCGCCACGCTGAACAAGCCCTCCAGGACAGCGAGCGGCGTTTCCGCTCCCAGTTCGCGCATTCCGCGGTCGGGCAGGTCATCCGCGGCGCCGACGACCGCATCCAGGAGGTGAACCCGGCCTTCGCGGCCATGCTCGGATACTCGCCCGAGCAACTGGTAGGAACCAAGGTCGGCGAACACATCGCGCCGCAGGACCATCAGGCCAGAATCCGCGCACTGGCCACCCTGTTCGCCGGTCAGGCCGACTCCTACCAGCAGGAATGTCAGCTGATCCGAGCCGACGGCGGCCACCTGGAGGTACACACCACCGTCTCGGCGATCCGGGACGAGACCGGCCACCCGGAACGCTTCGTCGGCCTGTTCCAGGACATCAGCGACCGCAAAGCCGCCGAGATCGCCCGCGACGCCGCCATCGCCGACCTTGCTGACCGCAACAGCCAGCTCGAGGATGCCAACCGGCTCAAGCAGGACCTGATGGGCATGCTCGGCCACGAGATCGGCAATCCGCTGTGCTCCATCCTCGGCTACACCGAGATCTTCACCGACTGCTGGGACGACCTTCCCGCCGATCGGCAGAAGAAGATGCTGCAGGCGATCGACCGCAACGCGCACCTGATCAACGGCATCCTGGGTGAGGTCCTCACCCTGGTAACCCTCGATGCGGGCGCGATCACCGCAACACCCGAGACCGTCAACCTCCGCGACCACCTCGAGATCGCCGTGGCCAACACGAACAGCACCACCACGACAGTCGACTGTTCCGCTGACCTGACCGCCGGCGTGCAACCCGGGCATCTCGCTCAGATTCTCACCAACCTGCTGTCCAATGCCCGCAAATACGGGGGCGGCGCCACCATGATCAGTGCCACCAGTAACGGCACCAGCACGAGAATCGCCGTCCAGGACGCTGGTCCAGGAGTTCCGGCCCAACTGCGCCCACACCTGTTCGAACGCTTCAGCCGCGCCCAGAACACAGCCACAACGGTGAAGGGCACCGGCCTGGGGCTTTACATCGTCCGCGAACTCGCCCGGGCCAACAACGGCGACATCCACTACGAACAAGCCCCGCAACAGGGATCCATTTTCATCCTCACCCTCCCCGTTTCATGACGGGGCACCGCGGAGGCGGCGTGCTGATCAACGTCGCGGAACGGTTCGTCGAGGCGATCTTGCGCCGTCGTCGCCTATGGGGGCGATCCGAAGACTATTGATCGTCCTCGCACCCGGCCGCGCTGTGCCCTACAGAGGCTCAGCTCTGACCGCGAATGTCGACCTCCACGCAGAATCGGAACGGTCTGGCCGCGTAGCGTGGGTGAGCGGTTGGAGCCGGCTTGCCGAGTTTTTTTCACCTCGGCAAGCGCTTTGATCACGGACCCAACGCCTGAGTTCCTGCGGCGCCCGTCATTCGGCAGCGCACAGTTTGCCCGGCACGGTCACGGACCCTCATTGACCCCTACGGCGCCCGGTCGGGGAAAGCGCCGCCGCCAGAGGGCGAAGCCACCCGACAGCACCGCGGTCGCGGCTGCGCCCGCCGCGGCGGTGAGCAGGCCGCCGGCGATGGTGTCGACCGTGGTCGCCGGCGTCGCGGCCGTCCCGACCTTGCCCATGGCCAGCACGTTGTCGGCCACGTCGACGGCCTCGGTGCCGACCGAGCTCAGCTGGTGATGGCCGGTCCCCGGCGAGAGCTCCAGCAGCCGGGCGGAATCGACCTGGTTCATGCTGGTCAGCTGGTAGCGGCTGTCCTCGTCGTCGAACAGTGTCGTGGCGGCGTCACTGGTGGGTGCTTACGCGACCGCCACCGGCCGCCCGGAGGGCCACCAGCCGAGCACCCGCACTGCGTACGCCCCGTCGACCTGATACCGCGGTCCCACGGCTGCCCCGGTCGTCGCCGCGAGGGTCGTCACGGTCCAGCGCACCGGGTAGTCGCCGCAGGAGGGGCAGTGTTCTCCCGACACCACGAGCAGCCCCTGCCCGTCGCGGGTCCAGCTGCCCTTGCCCGCCAGCCGCGCGCCGTCCGGCAACGGTACGGCGGTGGTGCGACCGCCGGCGACGGTGACGATGACGACCTGACCGGAAGCCTGGTACGCCAGGCGTGTGCCGTCCGGCGAGAACGCGACCGTCCAGCCGTCCAGCGCCGCGGCGTCCGGGAGAACCGCGACCTCGGTGATCGCGCCGCTGGCGACGTCGAGCAGGTTCAGCGTGGTGGCGGACCCGTTCGCCGTTGACGGGTAGGGCCCGTCGCCGCCGGTCGCGCGGCTGGTCACGGCGAGCCGGGCACCGTCCGGCGACCAGGCCTGCGCCGCAAGTTCCCGGTGCTGCCAGGCCTGCGGGTACACCGTCCATCGGCCGGTCGCGATGTCGAGGATCCCGTCACCGGAGGCCAGGCGGCGGCCGTCCGGCGACAGCACGGCCCCGAACCCGGCGGCCCCGGCATTGTTGACGAACACCCGGTAGTCTCCCGAGTCCGCGCCGATCACCGCGCCGTACCAGTGAGAGCCGTCCGCGTACCACGTGTTGCCGCTGATCAGGACGGCCGCCGCGGTCACCGGATGTTTCGTCTCGTCGGCACTGCGGATACCCGGCACCCCCACCGTTGCCGGCAGGTTCACCGCCCGTGCCGCCACCACGGCCGCCGGTGTCCCGGGATGCCATCCGAAGAGACCACTGGTGAATCCGGCGAGCGTGAGGACCACGAGCACCACCGCCAGCATCGCGCTGATGACCGATATCCGAACCGGCCAGTTCGGCCGCGTATGCCCCGACGTCATGGGTGGTTGATCCTCCGGTGTCAATTTGCTGGGAAACGTCAGCTCAATGGCGGGATTCGGCCGGGACGTCATGATCACCGCCGTTTGGACCTGGTGATCCGTTTCTTACCAACACCTGCTTTCCGTACGCGGCGGCCGTACCGCTCGAAATCGGGGGCAATCCGCGTGAGCTGATCATGATCCATGCAGGGCACGGTAGGCGATGTCAAATCCCGGCGTGCCCTTCGTAGGTAGCTCCCGTGCTCCTACCCGCAACCTGGGTATCGCCGGCCGCAAAGTTGGGCAACAATCGCCCATCTCCTGAGGCGACCGGCAAACCTAATCTCCTACCCATGAAGTCAGCAATGCCACTTCGTGGCGTTCCTTTCGCGAAGGCAGTTCCGCTGGCCAAATCCGACGCGGACAACCGCGAGCGAAGGGAAACCATCGTGCCCAGAAACAGATTTCTCGCCGTCGCCACCGCGCTGGCCGCCCTCATGGCCACACTGTTCGTGGCGAGCCCGGCGTCCGCCGCCGACCTCAACTGGCGCCACTTCGTCGGCGTCGCCAGCAACCGGTGTCTCGACGTCGACACCAACACCAACTTCAAGGTCCAACTCTGGAGCTGCGACAGCGGCAGCGACGAATCGTGGGGCGTGAGCTTCGTCGGCACCCTGCCCGACGGCGAGGGTTTCTACAACATCGTCAACCGCCGTACCAACTCCTGCCTCACCCCGAACGGTTTCAGCACGGCCGTCAGCACCCCGGTCGTCATGAACTCGTGCAACCTCTCGGTCACTCAGTTGTGGTATTTCCCGGTCAAGACCGGACCGGTGCAGACGATCGTCAACGTCTGGTCGGGCCTGTGCCTGGACGCTCGCAACAACGGAACCGGCAACGGCACCATCGTGCAGATCTACACCTGCAACAGCACCACCGCGCAGCAATGGCGGGACGTCGACGTGTGACGCTAGATCGTCAACGCGCCGGTGACCAGCGCGGTCACCGCATCACGATGACCGGGCGTGTCCTCCCAGCGGAGGGCCCGCCCGGCCTCCACCACCACCCCGAACCCGGCGTGTGTCAGCAGCCGCGCCTGCCGTGGATCCAGATCCGGCCGCGCCGTCCGCAACTGCTGCTCCCACACCGCGATGTGCTCCCGCTGCGCCAGGATCAACGGCCGCTGCAGGTCGGCCGGCAGCCCGGCGATCTCGGCTTCGGCCACGCTGGTCAGCGCGTTGTGTTCGAAGCTGTAGGCCACATACGCCGCGGCCAGCGCGATCACCGCCTCACGCGGATCGCCCGCCTGATGCAGACTCCGATCCACCGCCTGCGCCAGCAGCCCGGCCGCCTGCAGACACGCTGCGGCCAGAATGTCGACCTTCCCGGGGTAGTGCCGGTAGATCGCCGACGGCGCCAACCCCACCGCCTGCGCGATCTGCACGTTCGTCACGTTCGCGAACCCGTCCCGCGCGAACAGCGGAATCGCCGCCGCCAGGATCTCCGCCCGTCGCGTCCGCGGCACCGGTTGTGCCGGCAGCTCAACAGATTCCGCACTCCCGGCCGCCGCCCCCGGATCGACCGTGATCACACCGAGCGCGGACGCCAGCAACAACTCCTCGATCCGCCGCTGCGCGATCGACGTGTGATGCATGGTCACCGAGCCGATCGCCCCGAGCGCCGCCACCGCCCGTAACCCGTCGTCCTCCCGCGGATGCTCCCGCTGAACCATTTCGGACACGCGGCTGATGACCTGCCCGAACTTCGTCCGCAGTTTCCGCCGGTCGTCCTGCTCCAGGTAGCGGGCCTCCCACCGGTACAGCCCGCCCGACGATCGATGCGCCACGGTCACCCGGATGATCGCGGTCAGCACGTCATCGAGGGTCGAGTCCGCCGCCGATTCGTCGACCACCGCCGCCAGCCGGTCCACCATGACGTCGGCACACTCGGCGAACAACGCGTACTTGTTCGGGAAATGCCGGTACAGAGCGGCGGCGCTGATGCCCACGGCGGCGGCGATCTCCTCCATGGACGCCGCGTGGTAGCCCCGCTCGCTGAAGACCTGGCCGGCCGCCTCGACGATGAGTTGCTTGCGGTTGCGGGGCCGGGTGGCCGCGGTCGACTCGGCGGTCATGAGAGGTAGTCAATCACAGACCACCAGGCAGGACGCTGGTCCCTCATGCGGTGAGGCCCGGGCCGCTTCGGCCCAGGCTCCCACCTTTCCCGTACGGCGTTCAGCCCGGCAAGTCGAATTCGCCCCGCTTGACCCCGTCGAGGAAGTCCTCCCACTCACCGCGCGTGAACATCAGCGTCCCGCCATCCCGGTCCTTGGTGTCCCGAACAGCCACAACGTCGGCAAGATTGCCCGCCACCTCAACGCAGTCGCCCTGAGCGCTGCTGCGCGTGCTCTTGTGCCAAACAGCGCCGGTCAAGCTATGCACGTCCATGATCATCCCTCTACTTGGCTGTGCAGGATCGAAGTGATCATTTCATTCGATTCTTGCGCGCTCAAGGCTAGATCGTCCAGCTCCGACCATGCCCGGTTGAATACCTCGATTTCACTCGGACGGTCGAGATAGAGTGCCCCGGTTATGCCTTCGGAATAGACGGTGGTCGGTTCGGATTCGTCGGGAAAGTCGAGGATGGTGAAGCCGCCGCCAACCGAGGCTTGATGCAGCCCCTTGGAGTTCGGCAATATGCGAATTGTGATATTGGGCTGTTCATTCGCTTTCAAGAGATGAACGAGCTGTTGATGCATGGCGCCGCTTGTTGCGGTCTCGATCAAGAGTGCTGCCTGCGAGATGACGAAATCGGTTGCCGGAGCCTCTGGGAACTGGCGTGTCAACAAGCTTTGTCGGACCTGCCTGAGCTTGATCCTTCGCTCGAGTTCTTCTTCGGTCCGATCAGGTCCGAAGGTTCGGAACAGGTCTTCCATGTAAGCGAGTGATTGGAGAAGTCCTGGGATAAGGATGGGCTCGAACTTGCGGATCTTGTTCGAGGCGCTCTCCAGGCCCAGGTAAAGATCGAACCAGTCCGGCAGTTCGACGCCGTAGGTGAACCACCATCCTTTGGTCTTGGTTTCCTTCGCCAGGCTCATCAGATCTTCGGTGTACTTGGCGTCGGCGCCGTAGAAATCGCACAGCAGGCGGACGTCCGGCGCGCGCACGGGTCCCGCACCCTTCTCGATACGCCAGATTTTTTGCGTCGAGCAGTCCAGATAGGCGGCGGCCTGCTCGATCGTGATCTTTTTCGGTTTCGCGTTCTCGCGAAGCGCCTTCAAGAACCGGCCGAGCTGGCGGCGCGGCACTGTCGACCCGGTCTGTTCGGACTCCACCCGAGGCCCTCCTTCCAGGAGATACGGCTTACCTAACATCGGCCATGGAATGGTCTCCACCTCCGCCATGGAAGGTTTACCGTGTGATCTTGAAAATTTCCAGCCCCCTGGGCCTACTTTTGCACGGCGGAACGTTGCGCCAGCCCACGAGACCGCGGAAACATCCGTTGCGAGATGACCGACGGTGGATTGCCGGAGGGAATTTCTTCGACACGGCGGCCGGTTGAAGGTTGGCCCCTCGGGCCGGCCGCCGTGTGTCCTCGAATAGTTCCGCGGAGGTGACCGTGCATGTTTGTTTCCGCATTGATCGGGGCCGCGTTCGTCATTCTGGCCGGCGGCTACCTGGCCGGCCTACGGCTGGGCCGGGTCAGCGCCCGCTGGTGCACCGGCTGCGGCCGCGACCGCGAATGCCTGGTCTGCGACCGCGGCTTGATCTTGGAAAGGAGGGTTCATGATCCGGCAAAGCGAGCTACGCGCCGCCCTGAACGCGATCGGGATTGACGCCGAGGTCCAGGTCCGCCTGGCCGGCGTACCCATGGAGATCATCGGTGTCCGCCTCGACGACCTGCGCGGCGTCATCATCCTGGCCCTGGACGAGGACCAGTCCCACGAGGCAACCCGCCGCTTCCTCACCCTCGCCGCCACCCAGACCACCCCGCCCCACCCGACCCCCGAACGCCCCCGAACCGCCGCCGAGTGCGTCCAAACCGTCGGCCCTGCTCCGCTTCACACCGTCCGGCCGACGGAATCCGCTGGTAGTGGGACCCGAGAGGCTGGCGACCGCGACGGGTTCGGGGCGCAGGAGCACGCCGTCCGGCGCAACGCGCGCGGCCACTTCGAGCTCCTGCACGAGTAGGCCCGGACGATGGACACGCAGTTCACGGCCACAAGACCGGATGTCGACGGCCCTTGCATGATGGGCGCCGCCGAGATCAGCCGCCGGCTCGGCCTCAGCCGCCAACGCATCCAGCAGCTGGCCGAGCGTGACGACTTCCCCAAGCCGTACCAGCTACTCGCGATGGGCCGCATCTGGCTGGAACCGGAAATCGAAACCTGGATCCGCGACCACCGCGATTGACTCCCGCCTCCGCACCGCGGATGCCGGTTGAGAAGGAGGCCCGGCCTGGGCCACGCCCCAACGGCATTGCCAGGGTCCGGGCCTCTTTCATTACGAGGCGTAATGCGTCAGTCGTCTTTGGCCATGGCGTGGGCGAAGTACGAGTTCGGGCCGTAGCCGCCGTCGTAGTCCTCCGGCCCGCCACCTTCGTCGTCGTCATACTCATAGTCGTCGAGGACGGCATCCCACATGTCCGCCCACGACTGTCCTGGAAAGTCGGCGAGCGTGTATCCGTGCTCGGCGAGTTCCTCCAGCAGGCGGGCGCGGCGTTCCTTCCGTAGATTCCGCCACGCGTCGGCCCACCCGTTCTCGTCGTCGCACAAAAGGCGCGGTTCGTCGGGCGTTACTCGTTCGCGTTCGAGCCGCCGGGCGTAGGCGACGCGTTCCGGTGGCGCGGGGACCATCCGCGCGCCGGTTTTCCGGTGGTGGCACGCGACGCACAGCAACTGCAGGTTGTCCAGGGCCGACGAGTCCCCGGCGATGTGGTCGATCTCGGCACCCGGCTCACCACAGATGCGGCATCGCCGCTGATCCCGCCGCCACACCTCAGCTCGAAGGCCATCGGACAGTTGCCGGGCCCGCTTGGCGTAGCCGCCACTTAGGAGATGGGCGATCTTCGTGTTCAGAACGAGCCGGACGTCCGGTTCTTCGATTCGGCCGTCACGGGTGACGCGCCGCCAGTACCTCACGGTCTCCGCGGTCTGACTGCACAACTCTGAGCAGAACAGCCCCTCGATCTGCGGGGGCAGCGAGTTGAGGCAGTTCGCGCAGTGATCCGGGTCGAAACGGGGGCCTGACTCGCCGGAGGCGTGACGCCGGGCCGTGGAGTAAGACTCACCGGTGGCGGCCATCCGGGCGCGGGCATCGTCCTTTGCACGCCGATTCTTGGTCATGCCATGTCCATCCTGGGCCGAACCCCACGACTCCGACCGCGACATCTCACGGCACGTGAAGACAGCGATCGCACGAGTCGAAGACCCTTGTCCGGCGTGCCGGCTCATCGTGGGTGAGACCGGCATGGAGGCGGGCAGGTGCGGCTGCCGTGGACACAGCATAGCGCCGCGAAACCGGCCCGCCCAACCTGGTCAGACGGGTGCCCGGGCCTGCAGGGCCCCGGCGATCAGAGGAAGCTGACGTTCTGGGCCAGGGACAACGTGCTGGAGTAGTTGATCGTGTTGGTGGCCCGCCGCATGTAGGCGCGCCACGCGTCCGAGCCGGATTCGCGCCCGCCGCCGGTTTCCTTCTCGCCGCCGAAGGCGCCGCCGATCTCCGCGCCGGACGTGCCGATGTTGACGTTGGCGATGCCGCAGTCGGAGCCGTCGGCGGCCAGGAATCTTTCGGCTTCCTGCATGTCGCGGGTGAAGATCGAGGACGACAATCCTTGGGGTACGTCGTTGTGCAGCGCCACGGCCTCGTCGAACGTGTCGTAGGTGAGCACGTACAGGATCGGGGCGAACGTCTCCTCCCGCACGATCGGAGTCTGTTTCGGCATTCGCACGATGGCCGGTTCGACGTACGCGCCGCCGGTTTTTTCGATTCTGCGTCCGCCGGCGATGACTTTGCCGCCCTCGGCCTGGGCCCGGTCCAGCGCGGCCGTCATCGACGCTGCCGCGGCGTCGGTGATCAGCGGGCCGACCAGGGTGGATTCGTCGAACGGGTTGCCGATGGGCAGGCGGCCGTAGACCGCGGCGAGTTTGTCGACGAGGGTGTCGGCGATGTCGCGGTGCACGATCAGGCGGCGCAGGGTGGTGCAGCGCTGCCCGGCGGTGCCGGCCGCCGCGAACACGATGCCCTGGAGGGCCAGTTCCAGGTCGGCGGTGGGGGTGACGACGGCCGCGTTGTTGCCGCCGAGTTCGAGCAGGACCCGGCCGAAGCGGGCGGCGACGCGCGGGCCGACCTCGCGGCCCATCCGGGTGGAGCCGGTCGCGCTGACCAGGCTGACCCGCGGGTCGTCGACGAGCAGTTCACCGGCCTCGCGCCCGGCCAGCAGCAGCCGGTGCAGTTCGGGCGGGGCGCCGACGGCGGCGATGGCCCGGTCGAGCAGGTGGCTGGTGGCCAGCGAGACCAGGGGAGTGAGCTCGCTGGGCTTCCACACCACCGCGTTTCCGCAGACCAGCGCCAGTGCGGTGTTCCAGGACCAGACCGCGGCCGGGAAGTTGAACGCCGAGATGACGCCGACGACGCCGAGCGGATGCCACGTCTCGGCCAGCCGGTGCCCGGGCCGTTCGGACGCGATCGTCTTGCCGTAGAGCTGGCGGGACAGACCGACCGCGAACTCGCAGATGTCGATCATTTCCTGCACTTCGCCGAGCGCCTCCGAGCGGATCTTTCCGACCTCGATGGTGATCAGATCGGCCAGATCTGATTTGTGTACGCGAAGCAGCTCCCCGAGCGTGCGCACGAGGTCACCCCGCACCGGCGCCGGTGTGGTGCGCCAGACCCGGAACGCCTCCGCGGCCTCGCCGATCGCCCGAGTCCCCTCCTCGGCGGTGGTGGCCCGCAGGCCGAGCAGGTTCTCGCCGGTGATCGGGGAGCGGGCGTACAGATCGGTCCCGTCCGGGACGGCGACGCCGACCCGGCTGAGACTGTTCCCGGCCCGCTCGCGCAGCTGGTCGGTGTTCATGAGACCTCCGGTGTGCCGAGTTGCGTGGTGATCTTGGTGACCGATGCCGCCTGCTGGGCCGCGTAGAGCGCGAACGGGTCGTGGATGTCGCGGCCGACCGCCCCGGCCAGCCAGTCCTGGTCGTAGGCGACCGCCTCCTGGCTGGTGTCGCGGGTGCCCTCGGCGCTGAGGTTGGACTGGAAGATCCCGGCGGCCGAGCGCGGCAGGAAGTCCTCGTACACGATCGGCGTCGCCGTCACCCAGCCCTGCTCGACCAGTTCCGGCAGGGTGCCCGGCGGCGGGCCGCCGGGCCGCGCCGGGCTGACCGCGTACGAGAAATAGGCGAGGTCGGCCTCGCGCAGACCGGCCTCGGTGTCCGGCAGGCCTTTGGCCCACACGTCGGCCGCGACCTCGGCGCGCACACCCCCGGACGCGGCCAGCCGGCGGTCGACCTCGACCAGCAGTGTGTCGTAGCGGGCCCGCCCGGCCGGGGTCAGCGCGACCCCGCGGGCCTCCACCTCGCCGAACCGGACCCGCAGCGACCCGGTGCCGACCGTCCCGTCCGGCTCGCGCATGATCCGGGCCTCGGCCAGCGCGCGGAACGAGGTCTGCCGCAGCAGCACGTCCGGCCCGTGCCACTTCGGCGGGCCCTGGATCTCGTCGATCATGGCGATGCCGCGGTCGGTCATCCGCCGGTACAGCTCGTCGATGTCCAGCACGCGCGGGGTGAGGTGGTTGATGTGGGTGCTGCGGACCCCGCCGATGTCGGCGGCGACGGCCGAGACCTTCTCCAGCTCGGCGTACCAGGCCCGGTCGACCGGCTCGCCGGACAGTTCGAACGCCTGCACGGCCAGGCGCAGGAAGTTGTCCGCGTCCGGCTCGTCCAGGCCGCCGTCGCGCTCGGCCCGGTCGGCCAGTTCCAGCAGTTCCGGGCCGAACAGCTGCCGCCCGGCCAGGAACGTCTCCAGCCGGGCCCGCAGTTCCGGGGTGAAGAACCGCGGGTCGGCCGGCGTCAGCATCGAGGTGAAGACGCGGAATGGGTTGCGCGCCAGCTCGTCCGCGTCGATCGGCCGGAACGCGGTGGAGATCACCGGCACCGAGCTGCTCGCCGCGTCGCGCAGGTCGTAGAACCCGACCGGGTGCATGCCGAGCGCGCCGAAGACCCGGGCGACCTGACCGAGTTCGATCGGGGTGCCGACCCGGATGGCGCCGTGCCGTTCCGCGGTGATCCGGCCGATCGAGCCGAGGCGCTGCGCGCCGGCGCCGTCGCGCTCGACGACATCGCGGTTGACCTGCTCGGAGACCTCGACCAGGGTCGTGTAGGCGGGCACCTCGTGCCCGTACATGGTGGAGAGCTCCTGGGCGAACCTCGCCCGCAGCCGCCATTGCGGAACCATCGCTCTACTCCTGCTCAGACTATGTGGGACTCGGGGCGCCCGGCCGCGCCGGCGACGAAACGCTCCGCGGTCAGCGGGCCGACGTCGACCACCGGCGGCCGGTCCAGATAAAGATCCCGGATCACCTCGCCGACCGCGGGCGCTTGCAGGAAACCGTGCCCGGAGAAACCGGTCGCGTACAGGAAGTTCCCGGCCCGGCCGATCAGCGCGTTGTGGTCCGGCGTCACCTCGTAGAGCCCGGCCCAGCCGTTGCGCAGCCCGACGTCGATCAACGACGGCGCGCGCACCCCGATGGCCGCGCCCAGCCGGGGCAGCCAGTCGTCGTCGTAGTTCAGCTGGAACCCCGGCGCCTGTTCCGGGTCGGACATGCCCATCAGCAGGCCGGGGCCCTCGCGGTGGAAGTAGAAGGTGCTGGCGAAGTCGATGGTGAACGGCACCACCCCGGCCAGCCCGGGCATCGGCTCGGTGAAGATGATCTGCCGCCGCAACGGCGTGACCGGCAGCGGCACCCCGGCCAGGTCGCCCAGCGCGGCCGACCAGGCGCCGGCCGCGCAGACCACGGCACCCGCGCGGATCGTGCCCCGGTCGGTGGTGACGGTCCCGGCGTCTCTGTCGATCCCGGTCACCGTGACCCCGGTGAGCAGGGTGGCGCCGTACCTGCGGGCGGCGCGGGCGTAGCCCAGGACCACCGACTCGGGCGTGCAGTGCCCGTCGTCCGGGGACCAGGCGGCGGCGAGCAGCCCGTCGGTCTCGATCAGCGGGGAGAGCCGTTTCGCCTCGGCGACGTCGATCATCCGGCTGGTGATCCCGAGCTCGTTCTGCAACTGGACGTCCCGCTCGAACGACGCCACGTCCTCGGGGGTGGAGAGCAGGAACAGGTAGCCGACCCGGTGCAGGTCGATCTCCTGGCCCGGGCGCTGCCCGAAATCGGCGAACGCGTGCAGACTGCGCGCGCCGAGCTCGATGTTGATGCGGTCGGAGAACTGGGCGCGTACGCCGCCGGCGGCCTTGCAGGTCGACCCGGCGCCCAGCTCGTCGCGCTCCAGGAGCACGACGTCGCGGACACCGGCCTCGGCCAGGTGGAACGCGATGCTGGCGCCGATCGCGCCGCCACCGATCACGACCACGTCAGCGGAGCTGGGGACGGTCATACGCCCATCATGAAGTCCACTTTTCGTTCAGGTCCATTCTCAATCCGTACGCTCAAATGTTTAATTTCTTTGAAAGGTCGGGGGTGAGCGTGGACTGGTCGAGCGTGCAGCTGCGGTCGCTGGTCGAGCTGCGCCGGCGCGGCACCGTGACGGCGGTCGCGGCCGCCCTCGGATACACCCCCGGCGCGATATCGCAGCAGCTCAGCGCCCTCGAACGGGCGGCCGGAGTGGCGTTGCTGCGGCGGGTCGGGCGACGGGTGGAGCTGACCGAGGCCGGGCTGGCGCTGGTCGAGCACGCCGAGCAGATCCTGGAGATCGAGGCGGCGGCGACGGCCGCGCTGGAACGCAGCACCGGCACGGTCGCGGGGGAGTTGCAGGTGGCGCTGTTCGCGACGGCGGCGGCCGACATCCTGCCGGTCATGCTGGCCCGGGTGCGGCAGCGGCATCCCGGGCTGGTCGTGCGCAGCCGCGAGATCGTCGTCGACGACGCCTACGACGCGGTCTCCTCCGGCAGCGCCGACCTGGCGATCGGCCTGGAGTATCCGGACGTGCCGATCCGCCGCGACCCGTCACTGCGGGTGGTTCGCCTGTATCGCGAACGGTTCTCGCTGGCGGTGCCGACCGGGTCGATGCCGGACGCCGAGCGGGTCAGTCTGGCCGAGACCGGTCCGCCGCTGGGCTGGATCCTGCCGCCCGAGAACACCGACTACGGGCAGGCGATCCGGGTCGCGTGCCGCCGCGCCGGGATCGAACCGCGGCTACGGCACGAGGTCAACGACACGGCCGCGTCCCTCGCGCTGGTCGAGGCCGGTCTCGGGGTGAGCACGGTGACCGGGCTGATGCTGCGGCTGCGGCCGTCCCGCTTCGACGTGCTGCCGCTGGCCGAGACGTTCGAACGGCACATCGCGGCGGTGTTCCGCAGCTCGGCCGAGCATCGGCCGAGTGTGGCCGCCCTGGTCCGGGTTCTGCGCGATCTGGCCCCGGACGCCTGATCGTCCATATTGCTCGGTGTCGGACGCATT
This sequence comes from Actinoplanes sp. HUAS TT8, assembly GCF_051380535.1. Classification (NCBI taxonomy): domain Bacteria; kingdom Bacillati; phylum Actinomycetota; class Actinomycetes; order Micromonosporales; family Micromonosporaceae; genus Actinoplanes; species Actinoplanes sp. HUAS TT8. Next base: position 3,254,151 of record NZ_CP195646.1, read on the forward strand.
CGATAGTCTTCGGTCGATCTTCGGGAAGGAGTCGCTTGCGCGTCGCTCTGGTCAACATGCCCTGGCCGACCCTGTCCTGGCCGAACCTGGCGATCTCACTGCTGGACACCGTGCTCACCGGCCTCGGCCATCAGGTCACCCAGCTGTACGAGAACCTGACCTTCGCGGAGCACGTGCTGCGGGCCACCGGCGGCGAGGTGACCCCGGACGACTACCTGATGATCGCCGAGAACGGCCACGAGCACGGCGCCGGCGAATGGGTGTTCACGTCGTCGCTGTACCGGCCCGGCTGGCGGCTCGACGAGTACACCGCCCGGCTGCGCGAGGACGGGTTTCCGCTGGTCGACCAGGTGATCCGGCTGCACGGGCTGGCGCCCGCCTACATCGCCGCGGCGGCCGACCGGGTGCTGGCCGGCGACCCCGACCTGGTCGGGCTGACCACCACGTTCGCGCAGACCGTGCCCATCCTCGCCCTCGCCGCCGAGCTCAAACGCCGCCGGCCCGGCCTGCCGATCGTGGCCGGCGGCGCGAACTGCGACGACGTCATGGGTGTCGCGCTGCACCGCAACTTCCCGATCCTCGACTACGTCGTGCAGGGCGAGGGCGAACGGCCGCTGACCGAACTGATGGCGGCGCTCGCGGGGGAGCGGGAGCTGAGCACGGTGACCGGGCTCTGCTGGCGCGACGAGCGCGGTACGACAGTCGTCAACCCGCTGGGGCCGGGCATGACGGCCGGGGACCGGCTGCCGGTCGCGCACGTCCGGCCGTACTTCGACATCGTTTCCGAGGGTTTGATCCGGTCCTGGATGGACGTGCCCTACATGCGCCTGGAGACGTCGCGGGGCTGCTGGTGGGGTGAGAAGCGGCAGTGCACGTTCTGCGGGCTGAACGCGGCGACCATCGGCTATCGCACCAAACCACCCGAGCGCGCCTGGGCCGAGATCGAGCGAGCCGTCACCGAGTTCGGCGTGCTGGACATCGCGCTGACCGACAACATCCTGGACCCGGCCTACTTCGACACGCTGCTGCCGCGGCTCGCCGCCACCGACTGGGACCTGCGGATCTTCTACGAGGTCAAGTCCAATCTGCGCCCCGACCAGATGCGGATCCTGGCCGCGGCCGGGGTCACCGAGGTGCAGCCGGGCATCGAGAGCCTGGCCTCGGGCCCGCTGGCGTTGATGGACAAGGGCGCGACCGGCGCCGCCCAGGTCAGGGCGCTGCGGCTGTTCCGGGAGCACGGCATCTTCCCCTCGTGGAACTATCTGTTCGGATTCCCGGGCGAGGACTGGGCGCGGGACTACCGGCCGGTGGTCGAGCAGATCGCGGCACTGGTGCACCTGCCGCCGCCGCGCACCGTGCAGCGGATCACCCTGGAACGCTTCGCGCCGCTGTTCGAACGGCCGGAACTCGGCATCGACGACCCGCGGGCCGCCGCCGAGTGGTACGCGATGATCTTCGACCTGCCCGCGGCCGAGTTGACCGACCTCGCCTATTTCTTCCGGTACGAACCCAAGGGCATCACCGACGAGCAGGCGGCGGAACTGTCGGCGGCGGTCGAGAACTGGCAGCGGGCGTACGAGCACTCGACCCTCACCTATCGGACGGCCGGACAGGACCTGCAGATCTGCGACCGTCGTGTGGGCAGGTTCGGCGGCGATTTCGTGCTGTCCGGGTGGGAGGCGGTCGTCTACCTGAGCCTGGAACGGCACCTCACCGTGTCCGGCCTGGCCGCGGCGCTGCGGGCCGGCGACCACCCGGCCGAGACGGATCGGCTGCTCGCCCTGCTGACCCGATGGCAGCAGCTCGGCCTGGTCTACCGGGACGGGGACGGCTGGGTCGCGCTCGCGCTGCCGGCCGACCCGCGGATCACCAACGGCTGGCGGGACCGCGGTGACCTCGTCGCCGGGTGAACGCGTGCCGCTGCCGCTGGTCGCGACGCCGTACCGGCTGCCCCGGACCGCGGGTGCGGGCCGGGTGGTGGCGCCGTCACTGCCGCTCAACGATCCCGAATCGCTGATCGCCGCGCTGGGCCGGTTCGGGCCGGTCACCGTGGCATCGCACCGGATCTCGATCGCCTGTCCGCCCGACCGGCTCGGCGCTCTGGCTCAGGAGGTCATTCGAGGACCCGCCATCGAGGTACGGATCGACGTGCCCCCGCCCGCGGAGAGCGGACCGGCCGCCGTGGCCGCACTCGCCGTGGCCGGCGTCGACCGCCTGGTGGTGTCCGAGCCGGTCGGAGCGGCCACCGCCGACTGGATCGAACTGGCCAAGGCCGCACTCACCCACGGCCTGCCACTGCACTGGACCGGAACCGCCGGGCCGGAATTCGCGCACCTCGTGCCCGCCCGGACCGACCTCGAAGGGCGCCGCCGCTGGCGGTACGGCCTGCTGACCTGGCGGCGCGGCCCCGGCTTCGTGCTGGTCGACGACCGCCGGGACAGCGAGGACCGGCGCAGCCTGGTCATCGACAGTCCACCGCTGGTCGAAGCGTTCGGCCCGGAACTGGACCGGCCGGCCGCGGGCACCGCAGGCACCGATCCGCTGCTCGCCGAGCTGGCCGGGGTGGGGCTGGTGACCTCCGGGCCGGTCGCGGTCTGGTTGCCGTACCGGATGCTGCGCCTGCCGGTCGCGCCGCCCGACCGGTTCGAGGATTCATGATCTTGGATCGGACGTCTATAGTGGACGAAATTTCGGCGGTGTCGGCGGTCTCGCAAGCCGCACAGAGGGAGCGCACGTGAACACTGCTCAGCAGAAGCCGGCCGAGTCGGCCAAGCCCGAGCCGCGCAAGCCGGTCATCCGCAGCGTGACCCACATCGTGACCAAGCGCCGGGCTGTTCTGGACTTCTTCTGGTCCTGAATCTCACCGGGCCGGGTCGTCGCCGGCGGCGCGGCTGTTCGCGATCGAGATGCTCCGCAGCGACGGCGAGCAGATCGCCCACGCCACGGCGGCCACCTGGATCGCGCCGCCGACCAGCAGCAGCGGGCGGGGCCCGGCCCACCCGGCCGCCGAGCCGACGATCGCGTAGGTCACCGGCATCAGCCCGACCACCGAGAACGACACCAGGCTGCCCACCCGGCCCAGCATGGACCGGTCGCTGACCGCCTGCATCATGCCGATCGCCGAGCTGCCGGCCACCGTGAGGAACAGGCCCATCGCGCCCAGGACGGCCACCAGCGCCGGCAGTGGCAGGGCCAGACCGGCAGCGACCGTGAGCAGTGCCTGGCCGGCCGTCATGGTGATCATCAACGGTGCGCCGCCCGCGCCCGGGATCAGGCCGAACCCGAGCAGCGCCGCCCCGGCGGTGGCCCCGGCCCCGATCGCCCCCAGCATCAGGCCCAGGTTCCCGGCACCCCATCCCTGGGCGTGGGCCAGCAGCGGCAGGCCGACGTTGACGGGACCGGCGAAACCGGCGTTGACCAGGACGGTGAACAGCAGTAGCCGGGCCAGCGGGCGGTTGTCCCGCGCGTACCGCAGCCCTGCGCGCAACTCCTCCACGAAGCTCGGACCGTCCGCGGACCGGGACGGCGGCGCGATCGGCACCACCCGCAGCGCCAGGACCGAGACCAGGAAGGTCGCCGCGTTGGCGGCGAACACCCAGCCCGCACCGAACCCGATCAGGGCGCCGCTGGCCGGTGGCCCGATGAACTGCGCGAACCGCAGCGCCAGGGTGCGCAACCCGTTCCCGGCCGGCAGCGCCTCGGGCGGCAGCAGGTGGGGCAGCATGGTGGTCAGGGCCGGCTGGAACACCGCGTCCACCGCACCGAAAATGATCACGACGACGAACAGGCCGGGCAGCCCGATCGTCCCGGAGAACGCGGCCACCGCGGCGAACGCCATCACGACCGCGCGCAGCACGTCGCTGCCGAGCATGACGCGCCGGCCGCCGAACCGGTCGGCGATCACCCCGCCGCCCAGCATCAGCGCCGCCCGGGGCACGGCGGCCGCGGCCAGCAGCACGCCGACCGTGCCGGCCGACGCGCCCAGCCGCAGCGCGGTCCACGGCAGGGCCAGGAAGTAGAGCTGGTCGCCGATCAGGGAGACGAAGTGGCCGGCCAGGAACGTGCGGAAGGCGGGCTGCCGCAGAGGGGTGGCCTGAAATCCGACTCCCGCCCGCCCCGTCACTCGCACCCCTCCACCCTATCGACGAATGTCAGTCTATTCGACGATCTCCAGCGTCATCGCGAGTCACGCGCAGTGGTCGGCCGGTGTTCCGGCGATCCGGGTCAGCTTGACGGTGGCGAGTTCGGTGGACTTCGCGGCCAGCGCGTTCACATCGGCGTCCTGGCCGGAGCCGGCGGCGTCCTGCGCCGTGACCAGGTCGACCGCGAGCAGACTGACCTGGTAGTGCTGGCCGGCCGAGTCATCGCCGTTGCCGAAGAACTGGACTCCCCGCCACGACGACAAGGTTGACGGATCGCCGAAATTCTCAACAAATTGGACGTACGCGGTGGGGTCGTTGTTGTCGATGTTCTTCATCGCCAGCACCAGCGTCTTGCCGTCGGCGAGCGTCGCCGTGCCGGTGAAGCGGGCGCACTGCTGCACCTCGGCGCCGTCGGCCGGCGTGCTGATCGCCCCGGCCGTGGTCACCGGCGACGCGGCGACCTCGGGGCTGCTCGTGGTGCAGGCGGCCAGCAGGACCGGGAGCAGGGCGGCCACCGCGAGCGGGTACGGGATCCTCGTCACGATCACCAGACCTTAGTCCCAGTAGCGTGGTCCGCATGAGTGAGCTGTCCGCACTGCATCAGGAACTCGTCGACACGGTGCCGGCCGGGGCCGGCGCCAGAATCGAGACAACCACCATCGCGTACGGCCATGACGGGCAACCCCTGGAGGGCTACGCGGCCCACGACACCGCGATCACCGAGCGCAAACCGGCCGTGATCGTCGTGCACGACTGGTCGGGGCTGCGCGAGTACCCGAAGGCGCGGGCGCAGATGCTGGCCCGGCTCGGCTACTACGCGTTCGCGGCCGACATCTACGGCACGGGCCGCCGCTTCGAGACCGAGCAGGACTGTGAGACCGAGGCGCGCAAGTACTACGGGAACCTGCCGCTGCTGCGCGCCCGCGTCCAGGCCGCCTACGACCTGGTCGCCAAGGACCCGGCGGTCGACCCGGAACGGATCGCGGTGATCGGCTACTGCTTCGGCGGCTCGGCCGCGCTCGAATTCGCCCGCGACGGCGCCGCCCTGCGCGGCACGGTGTCGTTCCACGGCCGCCTGATCGTCCACGAGCCGGCCGAGGTCGCCGCGATCACCGGGTCGGTGCTGGTGCTCACCGGCGGGGCCGACCCGGTCGTGCCGGACTCGGCGATCGCCGCGTTCCAGGACGAGCTGCGCGGCCGGGAGGACCTGGACTGGCAGGTGAACGTCTACTCGGGGGCGCCGCACGCGTACAGCCTGCCGGGCACACCGTTCCACCACCCGGTCGCCGACAAGCGCAGCTGGCGCGACCTGGTCGCGTTCCTGGAGGAAGTCTTCGCCTGACCGGGCCGCCCTTTGCCGGGCCGGCGAGCTGGGAGGCCCGCCGGCCCGGGCGGCTCAGGACTCGCGCAGGACGCTCAGGGCGTTGGTGAGCTTGAGGACCTCGTCGAGCATGACCTTGGCCGACGCCTCGACCTGGGCCGACGGGACGAACTCGCCCTGCTCGTCCAGGAACTGGGTGAACATCGGGACCGAGACCGCCTCGATGACCGGCATGATCTTCAGCGAGGAGAGGACCGGCTTGAGAGCGGTCGCGGCGCGCAGACCGGCCGACACGCCACCGTAGGAGACCAGGCCGGCCGGCTTGTGGTTCCACTCGGAGTACAGGTGGTCGAGCGCGTTCTTCAGCGAGGCCGGGAACGAGTGGTTGTACTCCGGCGTCACGAACACGAACGCGTCGGCGCGCTTGACGGTCGCGCTCCAGTCCCGGGTGTGCTGGTGCTTGTACTGCCCCAGCCGGGGGTGGTTCGGCTCGTCGAACATCGGGAGGGCCACCTCGGCGAGGTCGACCAGCTCGACGGTGAACCCGCCGTGGGCCTCGGCGACACGCTGGACCCACTGGGCGACCGCGTGACCCTTGCGGCCGTCACGCGTGCTGGCGGTGATGATCTGCAGTACCGGACTCGACATGCTTGCCCTTTCAACTGTTCCTGTCGCAACTAATCTAGCGCGGGGGCGATCATGGATGGCATGAGCAGCCCGTACACCCTCGGTGTCCTGCACGGCGACGGCATCGGGCCGGAGATCGTCCCGGCCGCCGTGCGCGTGATCGACGACGCTATGCGCATTCTGTCCCGGCCGCCGATCGACTGGGTCGAGTTGCCGATGGGCGCGTCGGCGATCGCGTCACACGGGGCGGCGCTGCCCGAAGGGACCCTCGACACCCTGGCTGTGATGGACGCCATGTCAGCCGACGAGGGTGCCGACGGCGTAGGTCACCGCCATCGCGACCGCGCCCCCGACCACCAGGCGTAGCACCGCACGCGCCGCCCGGGCCCCGCCCAGCCGGGCACTCAGGAAGCCGGTCGCGGCCAGGGCGGCGATCACCACCAGGAACGTCACCGGCACCCGGACACCCGGCGGCGGGAGCAGGATCGCGGCCAGCGGCAGCGCCGAACCGGTGGTGAACGCGACCGCCGACGCAACCGCGGCCTGCCACGGGCTGGTCAGCTCGCCCGGCGTCAGGTGCAGCTCGACGTCGGCGTGCGCGGCGAACGCGTCCTTCTCGGTCAGCTCCAGCGCCACCTGCCGGGCGGTCGCGGGGGACAGGCCCTTCGCCTCGTACAGTTCGGTGAGCTCCTCGAACTCCTGCTCCGGGAAGTCGGCCAGCTCGCGGCGCTCCTTGTCGAGCAGGGCCCGTTCGGTGTCGCGCTGGCTGCTGACCGACACGTACTCGCCCAGGGCCATCGAGACAGCGCCGGCGACCAGACCGGCCAGGCCCGCGGTCAGCAGCGGACCGGTCGAGGTGGTCGCGCCGGCCACCCCGACGACCAGGCCGGCGGTGGAGACGATGCCGTCGTTGGCGCCGAGAACACCCGCGCGCAGCCAGTTCAGCCGCCCGGCCACCGACTCGTCGTGCGGCTCGTTCGGATGCGTGACCATGGGAACTCCTCGATGCCGTAGCTGCCCGATCTTGGCATTCTTCAGTACGCGGTGACGGGCGCCGCTATTCCACCACCGGGCCGGGCCGAGCCGCCAGGATCGCCGAACGAGGCTGCCGGCGGTCTGGTCCGTCCGCTCTGATCACGTGGTAGCTCGTCGGCGGCGCACACCGAAGTCTCCGGGTTGCCGTCCCGGCCATCGCTCTTGATCATGGGTCGATGGGAATCGACCTGGAACTGGCCGACTGCGCCGCCGCGAAGGAAAGGCTGGCCGCGTGCGAGGCGGCCGGGCCGCTGTGCCCGCACGAACCGGACTGCGAGGCGAAGGTCTACCGGAGCCTGGCCAGGGCGGCCGACGACCGGCCCGGCGAGGTGTCCCCGTCGGAGTTCCGCTACCGGCACTTCGCCGACATCAACCAGAACATGCGCCTGCTCGGGATGGGTTACGCGGCCGAACCCGAGGACTCCGGCGACGAACCGGAGCCGGAGTTCGCCGGTCTGGGCTGGCGAACCGACACGCCACGGGGGAGGCGCGGGATTGCGGCGTTCAAACTGGAGTCGAACGACCGGTGGTTCGTGAGCCGTCGCGAGATCGACGAGGCGCTGACCGCCTACGCGGAGGCACCCGCGGAGACGCGGGCGACGCTGGAGACCGACGAGAAGTGGGCCAGTTGGATCCGATGGCTCACGGTGGCCCGTGACCACGGCGGCTTCGAAGCGGAGTAGGCGCAGAAACTTCGGGCCCTCGGCAACCTCCGGACCGCCGGCTGTCGTCCTAGTCATGTGCGAGGTGGGGGAGGTTCGTTGAAGGCTGCTGAGCAGGCCAGATTTACGGAGATCGTGAACGCGCGCCTGACCTGGTTGCGGCGGCTGGCGCTGGCGGTCTGCGGCGACTGGCATCGGGCCGATGACCTGGTCCAGGACGTCCTGGTCCGGCTCTACAAGGTCTGGCCGTTGCGGGACGAGGGGGCGATCGACGCCTGGTTGCGGACGACGCTGATCCGCCGGTGGACGGACGAGACCAGGAGCGCGTGGCGGCGCCGGGAGCGGCCGACGGATGCCGTCCCCGAGTTCGCGGACTCGCACGCGGGCCCGGACGACGACCCGAACATCCTCAACGCCCTGGCCAAGTTGTCGCCCCGGCGGCGGGCCTGCCTCGTGCTGCGTTTTCTGGAGGACCTTCCGGTAACCGAGACGGCCTCGATCATGAATGTCTCGGAGGGGACCGTCAAAAGCCTGACATCCCGAGCGTTAGAGGATCTTCGTCAATTGATGGGGGCGGAACATGTCGTGCGGGACGGCCGATCATGAATGAGCAATGGGCCCACGAGCAGATGCAGACGATCGTCTCCGAGACACCGCCCACGCCGTTTTCGCTGGAATCGGTCGTGCAACGGGGCGAAACCGCGCGACGCCGCCGGAAGCTGATGAGGGCGGCCGGGGTGGCCGCGGTCGCGGTGTCCCTTCTGGCCGTGGTTTCGATACCCGTCCTGGCGGACAGGTCGCACCCACCGGACACCAAGGTCGCCGGTTCCATACCGGCGAAATTGACCGTCAGCTGTGCCGGCAGCACGCCCACGATCGACGGCACCACGGTCGCCGCGTCGCCGGACGGTGTGCACTTCGCGGCGTCGGCGAGCAGCAGCGACACGTCCGTGGCCTACCTTTTCGACCCGGCCACGTCGGGCAGCGGATGGTTCGGGCCGCCCGGGCCGGCGGGAACCAACGCGGTGCTCTCATCGCAGAGCCGGGAGATCGTGTGGGACATTCCACCCGGGCCGGTCGACGTGTCCTGCGTGAAAGGAGACGCCGATTCTCCGAAGATCCGAATTCTTGTCGTCGATCCGCAGGGGTACTACCGCTCGGGGGACATCCGGAAGCTCGGCTGCACGAGCACGGCCCTGATGAGTTTGAAAGGTCCCGCCTCGGCCGGTGCACCCACTGTCGACGGCGTGATCCAGAAACTGGCGACGCAGAACAAGGTGGCCGGATCGCTGTCCTACGAGCGGATCCCGATGGGGTATGTGGAGACGCGACAGCAATTGTATGTGCTGCGGGTCGACGGCAAGAATTGGCGAATTCTGCTGGTCCAGCCGGTAGGGCAGGGTTATTCGGCCGACACCTATGGGCTCTGCCGGTAGGGTCGGCTGGTGCCTGATCTGATGCGGCTGGAGGCCGGTCACGCGGCGGCGGTCCTGGCCTTCGAGGTGGCGAACCGGGCCTACTTCGCCGCCGCGGTCTCGGATCGCGGCGACGACTACTTCGAGGAGTTCGCCGAGCGGCACCGCGGTCTGCTGGCCGAGCAGGACGCCGGGGTCTGCGCGTTCTACGTGCTGCTCGACGACGATGTGGTGCTCGGCCGGTTCAATCTGTTCGACATCGCCGACGGCACGGCGGTGCTCGGCTACCGGGTCGCCGAGCAGGTCACCGGCCGGGGCGTGGCCACCGCCACCGTCCGGGAGCTGTGCCGCCGGGCGGGGGCCGAGTACGGGCTGCGCACCCTGCGGGCGGCCGCCGCCGACGACAACGTCGCGTCCCGGAAAGTGCTGGTCAAGGCCGGTTTCGTGCCGGTCGGACCGGCCGACCCGGGCCACCTCGGGGGCAAGCCGGGCACCTGGTTCGAACGCGACCTGCTGGTCTAGCCGGCCGCGCGGCGGGCGGTTGACACATTGAGATCAGTCGAATAAACCTTGTTTCCAATGGCGACTGACATCGATGTCACCGTGGAGGCAGCGCGTGCTCAGATCTCGTACCGTCGCAGTGTTTCTGGGGGTTGCCCTCAGTGTTCCGATCGGCGCCGCCGCAGCTCAGGCCGCGCCCGCGACCCTCGTCGGCGATCCGGCGGCCTATGTCGACCCGTTCATCGGGACGACCAATCTCGGCAACACCTATCCGGGTGCGGTGACGCCGTTCGGCATGCTCGCGTGGAGTCCGCAGACCTCGCGCGGCACCCAGATCTCGACGCCCGCGCCGGGCGGGTATCAGTACACGGCGACCCGGATCCGCGGTTTCAGCCTGACCCATCTCAGCGGGGTGGGCTGTTCGGGCGGCAGCGGTGACATCCCGATCATGCCGCAGGTCGGTGACGTCACCACCTCGCCGACCGCGGACGCCACCGACGCGACCTTCGCCAGCACGTTCGCGCACGCCAACGAGGCGGCCCGGCCCGGCTACTACTCGGTGCGGCTGGACAGCGGGGCGGGGGCCGAGCTGACGGCGACGCCGCGGACCGGCTCGGGGCGGTTCACGTTCCCGGCCGACAAGGCGGCCAGCCTGCTGTTCCGTACGTCGATGTCGGAGACCGGCAGTGAAGCCGCGACCGTGCATCTCGATCCGGCGACGCGGACCGTGACCGGTTCGGTCAGTGCCGGGAACTTCTGCGGGCCGCAGAGCACGGACAACAGCCACGCCTACTACACGCTGCACTTCGTCGCCGTGCTCGACCAGCCGTTCGCGGCGACCGGCACCTGGACCGACGCGACGCTCACGCCGGGCGGCACGGACGCGAGCGGCGGCAGTGGCTACAGCACGGTGGGACGGCCGGTGGCCGGCAAGGGGTCGGGCGGGTACGTGACGTTCGCGCCCGGCACGACCAGCGTCGGCATGCGCGTCGGTATCTCGTACGTAAGCGTTGATGGTGCTCGTAAAAATCTCACGAAAGAGAGTGGGAAACGCGGGTTCGATCAGATCGCCGCGGCGGCGCGCGCCGCGTGGACGAGCCGGTTGAGGAAAATCGCGATCGGGGGCGGGACCGAGGCGCAGCGGCGCACGTTCTACACCGCGCTCTATCACGCGCAGCTCGAACCGACGTTGACCAGTGACGTCGACGGGAAGTACATGGGGGCCGACGGGACGGCTCATTCCGTACGCGGAAAGCAGCGATCCCAGTACGGGACGTTCTCCGGATGGGACGTCTATCGCGCGCAGGTCCAACTGCTGACACTTCTCGATCCGGGAATGGCCAGTGATTTCGCGCAGTCGCTCTACAACTACGCCACTCAGCGCGACGGCGAATGGGATCGGTGGCTGCTGATCCACGGCAAGACGGCGGTCATGTCCGGTGACCCGGCCGCGGCCGCGGTCGCCGCCATGCATGCGTTCGGCGCTCGCGATTTCGACGTCAAGGGCGCATTCCGTTCCCTGGTACGGGCGGCAACCGTCCCGACCGAGAACGACTCCAGCGACGCCGGTTGCAACGTGGAGTGTGTCGGTCAGCGGCCCGCGCTCGACAAGTATCTGCAGCTCGGGTACGTGCCGGCCGACGACTGCCACTGCTGGGGTGGCGCCGCGGAAACCCTGGAGGACGCGGCCGCCGATTACGGGCTGTCCCGGCTGGCCGCATCGCTCGGTGACCGCGCGAACGAGAAGAAGTTCCTGGACCGGTCGCTGAACTGGCGCAACGTCTACGACCCGGCGGCCAAGGCGGATCCGGGCCTGGAGCACAACATCCGCGAGCAGATCGCGACGATCACCGCGAGCGGCGAGAACGGGACGGCCGAGGGCAAGGCCAAGGCGTTCGACGGCGACCGGGGCACGAAGTGGCTCACGTTCGCCACCACCGGCTGGATCCAGGCGCAGCTCAAGCAGGCGCAGACCGTCACGTCGTACGCTCTGACCTCGGGAAATGACGAGCCGGGACGCGACCCGAAGGACTGGCAGCTGCTCGGCAGCAACGACGGCACGACCTGGTCGGTCGTCGACGAGCGGGCCGGTCAGACGTTCGCCCAGCGTGGACAGACCGTGGAGTTCACGGTCGCCGAGCCGAAGCCGTACCTGTACTACCGCCTCAACGTCACCGCCAACGGTGGCGAGGACATCGTGCAGCTCGGCGAGCTCGAACTGGCCGACCCGGCGGTGGCGACACCGAACCCGCCCGACGGCCCGTTCGTCGGCTGGATGCGCGACCGCTACGCCGACGGCACGTGGGCGCCCGGTTTCAGCCCGTCGACCGGGACCGGTTTCGTCGAGGGCAGCAGCGCCCAGTACACCTGGATGGTCTACTCCGACGTGCTCGGGCTGGCGAAGGCGATGGGCGGGACGGCCAAGGCGGCCGAGCGGCTGGACGCGTTCTTCCGCAAGCCCGACGGCACGTTCGACCTGACCGCGGCCAGCAGCACCCGGTTCGACGCGACCAACGAGCCGGACATCCAGACGCCGTACCTCTACAACTATTTCGGGCAGGCCTACAAGACCCAGGAGACGGTTCGCGCGATCATCGACGGCCGGTGGAGTGACGGCACCGGTGGCATCCCCGGCAACGACGACGCCGGGACGATGAGCGCCTGGTACGTCTTCTCCGCGCTGGGCCTCTACCCGACCGTCCCGACCCGGGCCGAACTGGCCCTGACCACGCCGCTGTTCCCGCGGGCGGTCGTGCACCTGGCCGGTGGGCGGTCACTGACGATCGACGCGCCGGGCGACGGGCTCTACGTGCAGGGCCTGCGGTTCGACGGCAAGCCGCGCACCAAGGCCTGGCTGCCGGCGTCGGCGATCCACGACGGCGGTCACCTCAGTTACACGCGGTCGGCTGCACCCAGCCTGACCTGGGGCTCCCGGCCCGGGGACGCCCCTCCGCAGAACTGAGCCGCCGGTCGGTCACCGGCCAGTCGCGTGGAACTGGCGACTGGCCGGGCCGGCCTCCGGATCGGTGGGGCCGTTACGCAGACCGGCGATGACGGTGTCGATCAGGAAGGCGTAGCTGCGGTCGACGTCGCGGGGCAACCCGAACCCGCCGGCCGCCTCGATCGTCGCGAAACCGTGCAGACTGGTCCGCAACACCCGGGCGGCGTCGACCGCGTGCGTCCCGCGCAGCTCGAAACCGGCCAGGACGTCGTACATCAGCTGCATGACCTCGTTGCTCAGCCGCGCGTGCTCCTCGTCGCCCTCCTCGGGCGCGCGGACGACCGACGCGTACTGACCGGGATGATCAAGGGCCCAGCGACGGTACGCCTCGGCGAACGCGCGAACCGCGTCCGGCCCGGACTGACCCACCGCGGCCCGCGACCCCGCGTCCCGGAAATCGCGCATCGCCCGCAGCGTGATCCCGCGCCGCAGCGCCTCCAGGGAGTCGACGTGCTTGTACAGCGACGGCGTCCGCACCCCCAGCCGCTCGGCCAGCAGACCCATGGTCAGCTTGTCGAAGCCGACCTCGTCGGCCAGCGCGGCCCCGGCCTCGATGACCGCGCTCGGGGCCAGGCCGGCCCTAGGCACGGGCGGTCGCCTGCAGGAACGTGAGCATCAGGGCCACCGTTTCGTCGGGGAACTGGGCGTGCATGTAGTGCCCGGCGCCATCGATCATCTCAAGCCGGGCCAGGCCGGCGGGCATCGCGGTCACGATCGCCGCACCCTCGGCCTGCGGGTCGGCCCAGTCCGGGTCCAGAGTGCCCTCGACGATCAGAACCGGACAGCGCACGTTGCCCAACTGGGCCCCGGCGTCGGCCGGCGAGGTCTGCGTCATCTTCTGCAGCGCCTTCATCCGGCCCGGCTCACGCAGCATCGCATCGACCGCGGCCAGGTCGGTGTCCCAGTCGGCCGGCTTGCGGCCCGGGTAGGCCACGTCCAGGTAGCCCTTCCAGGACGACAGGCTTCCGAGCATGGTCCCGACCATTTTCAGCATGCCCTTGCGGTAGCGCGCGTTCCCCAGATCACCCAGGCTGAACGACTGCGCGCGGGTGAACGGCGCGAGCTCGACGACCCCGGAGATCAGCTCGGGGGCCTGGGCGGCCGCGATCGTCGCCGCGCCGCCGGAGATCGAGTGGCCGACCAGCACGGCCGGTCCCCCGAGGTGACGGATCAGAGCAAGAAGATCACCCGCGATATCCGTACGGGAGTAGGCCGGCCACTGCGCACTGGACTCACCGGCGCCGCGGATGTCGGTGACGGCCACCCGATACCCGGCCGCGACCAGCCGCGGGGCGACGAACCGGTACGCGCTGCGGCTGTTGCCGATGCCCGGGGCGAGCACGACCAGGGGGCCTTCGCCGCTCACCTCGTACGCGATGGTCCCACCGTCGACGTTCAGAAACTCGGTCATGTCAGCTCTCCTCGCTCGGCTACTTCCGTTAGCTCATAAGCTAATCCAGTTAGCTTTACTCGTCAAGCCACCCCGACGTGACCGCCGTAACCCAGCCGATCCCGGTCGCCCGATCGTCGTGCCGGCCCACGCATGATGCGCGTGGCGGAAGTTAGTCGTTCCGGGTTTCGAGGCGCTCGACCGTCTGCCGGCTCCACGCTCCGATGGTTTCGGCCTGCTCGGGGGTGAGCGTCGCGAAGAACAGGCGGCGGATGTTCTCGCCGTGGCCGTCGATGGCGTTCGCCGCCGCCTCGCGGCCCGTGGCGGTCAGTTCGATGCCGATCCGGCGGCTGCTGGATTCGGCCGTGGTGGGTTCGACCAGGCCGCGGTTCTCCATCCGGGTGAGCTGGTGCGATACCCGGCTCTTGTCCCAGCCGAGCGATGCGGCCAGTTCGCCGACCCGCATCCGCCCTTCGGGCGCCTGGTGCAACGTGACCAGCACGCTGAATTCGGCCTTGGTGATGCCGTAGTCGCGTTGCAGGCAGCGGTCCAGTTCGAGCACGAGCAGGCGTTGCGCCTGCATCCAGGTGTGCCAGAGCTCCCATTCGTCCGGTTGCAGCATGCCGGAATCCTACCGCAGGAGTTGTCACGTCAACTCATCGCGACCTAGAGTTGTCATGACAACTTCTAGGTCGGAGGCAGAGATGAAACCTGCGGTGCTGGTCATCGGCGGCGGATACGGCGGGACGCTGGTCGCCAAGTCCCTGGACGCGGAGGCCGACGTCACGCTGGTCGACCCGCGGGAGGCGTTCGTCAACGCGGCCGCGTCGCTGCGCGCGCTGACCCGGCCGGACTGGGCGCCGAACGCGTTCTTCGCCTACGACACGCTGCTCGCCCGGGGACGGGTGATCCGCGACCGGGCGATCTCGGCCGACCCGGGCGGCGTGACGCTGGCGTCGGGCGGGCGGGTCGAGGCCGACTACCTGGTGCTGGCCACCGGCTCCGGCCACAGCTATCCGGCGAAGCCGCACCCGGAGTCGACGAGCGTGGCCCGGCAACTGGCCGACCTGCACGCGACCCACAAGGAACTGGCCGGGTCCGGCCGCGTGCTGATCCTGGGCGCCGGGCCGGTCGGGCTGGAGCTGGCCGGGGAGATCAAGGACGTCTGGCCCGACCAGTCGGTGATCGTCGTCGACCGGGGCTTCGAGTTGCTGCCCGGTTTCCTGCCCGAGGTGCGCGAGAGCCTGCACCGGCAGCTGGACGCGCTCGGTGTCGAGCTGCGACTGGGCACCGGGTTGACCGCGCCGCCGCCGGTCGAGCCCGGCCGGGCCGGTCGTTTCGCGGTCACCACCGATCGGGGCGAGACGATCGAGGCCGACATCTGGTTCCGCGCTTTCGGGGTTCAGGTCAACACCGGCTACCTCGCCGACGGGCGGCTCACGACGCTGACCGGGCGGGCGACGGTGCCGGTCGACGAGCGCCTCAACGTCCGGGGCTACCGGCACGTCTACGCGATCGGGGACATCATCGCGCACGCCGATCCCAAGATGGCCTCGTACGCGATGACTCAGGCCGAGGTCGTGGTGCGCAACCTGCGAGCGCAGCTGGCCGGGACCGAGCCGGACGCCGAGCACGCCGCGACCGGCGACCGGCGGATCCTGCTGCCGCTCGGGACCCGGGCCGGCGTCGGTCAGCTGCCCACGCCGGACGGGGTCGTGGCCGCCCCGGTGGAGACGGTTCAGCAGCGCAAGGGCGCCGATCTGTTCACCGCCCGGTTCGCCGGCCGGTTCGGGCGGGACTGACCTCTGCCTACCCATGGCAGGGTGTGGCTGGGTGCGCGGGACGTGCCGATACTCGATTCGTGGACAGCAAGAGGCATCTCGGTGAGTTTCTGCGAACCCGGCGCTCGCAGGTGCGGCCGGAGGACGTGGGGCTGGCCGAGTACGGCGACCGGCGGCGGGTCAGCGGGCTGCGGCGGGAAGAGCTCGCGCTGCTGGCCGGGGTGAGCGCCTCCTACTACGCCCGGCTCGAACAGGGATATTCGCTGAACGCGTCGCCCGAGGTGCTCGACGCGATCGCCCGGGCGCTGCGGCTCAACGACGCCGAGCGGCGGCACCTGCACGACCTCGCGGCCGGGACCCGGGCCCGGCCGGCGGTGCGGCGGGCGGCGCCCGAGCGGATGACCGGGGAGCTGGAGCAACTGGTCGAGGCGATGGGGGAGGCGCCGGTGGTGGTGCTCGGCCGGCACAGTGACGTGCTGGCCTGGAACCGGACCGGGCACGCGCTGTTCGCCGGGCACCTCGACCGGGCCGCGCCGGATCAGGTGCGGCACCGGCCCAACATGGCGCGGCTGGTCTTTCTCGATGCACACACCCGTGAGCTGTACGCGGACTGGCCGGCCAAGGCCCGGGCGGTCGTCGGGACGCTGCGGGTGGCGGCCGGGCGCTACCCGGACGACGTGGCGCTGTCCGGCCTGGTCGGGGAGTTGACGGTCCGCAGTGCGGAGTTCACCGACATGTGGGCCGCGCACCGGGTCAAGGCCGGTGGGGACGCGACCTACGAGATGCGGCATCCGCTGGTCGGGGCGATGACGGTCACGCAGCAGGCGCTGCTGACCGAGCAGGGGCACACGGTGGTGATCGCGACGACCGCGCCCGGGTCGCCATCACGGGCGGCCATGGCGTTGCTGGCGCACGGTGCGGCTTTCGCGGAACCGGCGCGCTCCGTCCGTACCGAATAGGCATTTTTTATTTTTATTCGGCAATGCGTGCGGTGATGCCGTGCGCCCAAAAAACGGAGAATTAAATTGTACGAGATCAAGCTGGGCGATGTCTCGGTGAGCCGCGTCGAGGAGATGCACGGGCCGGTGATGCCGACCGGGGCGTTCTTCCCGACCCTGCCCGGCGAGGCCTGGCAGCGGCACGCGGCCGAACTCGAACCGGACCACCTGGTCGGGGACATGGTGCACACGGCGATGCAGAGTTGGGTGCTGCGCAGCGAGGGCCGGACCATTCTGATCGACACCGCGATCGGGAACGACAAGTCGCGGCCGGCGGTGCCGTCCTGGGATCACCTGAACCTCGACTACCTGGGCAATCTGGCCCGGGCCGGGGTGCATCCGGAGGATGTCGACGTGGTCGTCAACACGCATCTGCACCTCGATCACATCGGCTGGAACACCCGGCTGGTCGACGGGGAATGGGTGCCGACGTTCCCCAATGCCACCTATCTGATGCCGCGGGCCGATTTCGACTACTGGAATCCGGAGAATCACCCGGGACTCGAAGGGCACGTCAATCAGAATGCGTTCGAGGACAGCGTCGCGCCGGTGTATGCGGCCGGGAAGGTGCATTTGTGGGAGGGACACCACGACATCGACGCGAACCTGCGGCTGGAGGCGGCTCCGGGGCACACTCCGGGAGCCAGTGTGATCAAACTGGTGTCCGGAAGTGATCGGGCGCTGTTCGCCGGCGACCTGATCCACACGCCGCTGCAACTGGAGCAGCTGGGGCACAACAGCTGCTTCTGCGAGGACCCGGTGGCGGCCGTGCGCAGTCGTCGTGAGCTGTTGGGCTGGGCGGCCGACAGCAACGCCCTGGTCCTGCCGGCCCACCTGAGCGGGCCCGGCGCGTTGGAGATCTCGCGGCGCGGGGACGCGTTCGCGATCGAGGGCTGGGCGCCCTTCGACCGTCTCTGATCGGTGAGGCCGGCCGGCGGTCCGGAGTGGATCCGGGCCGCCGGCCGGGGACCGTCACTGCAGGCGGAAGCTCTGGGCCGCCGTGCCGTTGCAGGTGTACTGGACCAGCTGAACACTGTCGGACGTGCTCGCGGCCGGGACGTCCAGGCACTTGCCGCTGTTGCGGTTGACGAGGTGGTAGTAGCCGCCGCTCTCGGCGACCGGCTGCCACTGCTGGTTGTTGCCGCCGCCGTACGTCCAAGTCTGGATCTTGGCATTGTCGGCGGTGGAAACGTCGGTCACGTCGAGCGCCTGGGCCGCGTTGCCGCGCTGGTTGATGCGCACGTAACCGCCGCTGGTGGTGGCGAACTGGTACTGCTGCGCGGTCGAACCGTTGCAGGTGTACTGCTGGATCGCGGTGCCGCTGACCGTCCCGGCGGAACGGGCGTCGAGGCACTTGGCGCTGTTCTTGTTGATCACCTGGTACCAGGCGGCCGGGTCGATCGGGCCGGTCGTGGGCGGCGGCGTGGTCGTGGTCTGCCCGCCGAGCCACTGCAGGCCCTGGATCAGCCACTGGTTCTGCTGCGCGCTCTCGAACGTCGACGACGTCCGCGTGTTGGTGTCGTAGTTCATGCCGTTGTGCCCGAAGTTGGCGTACAGCATCTTGTAGTTCTTGTTGGTCCACATGATCGGGTAGAACCCGCTGCGCCACTGCTGGTTCGGGTCGCTGCCGACCGGGAACGTGGACGCGTCGAGCGAGGCCAGGATGTCGATGTTCGCGTTCTGGCGCAGGTCGTTGCTCCAGGAGTACCACTCACTGACCGACGACTGGATGGTCGCGGGCAGCCCGGCGGTGGACGGGTGGTTGCGATCCTCGATCTTCAGGGTCTCGGCGGTCGGTCCCCAGGTGTTGGAGACGAAGTTCCCGGAGCCCAGGAACGTGTTGTAGTACCAGCTCCACGAGTTCGCGTCGGTGGTGAACGCGCTCACGTGGAAGCCCAGGAAACCGCCGCCGTTCTGCATGTAGGTCTGGAACGCGGCCCGGCGCTCGGCCGGCGGCCCGTCGTCCAGGAACATGACCACCTGGACGCCGGCCAGGCCACTGGCACTCAGTCGGCTCCAGTCGGTGGTGGCTTCCCAGGTGAAACCGTACTGGGCGCCGGCCTTCGGGAACCAGTCCTTGGCCTCCTTGTCGAAGTCGATGTGCGCGGCGTCCCAGGTGCCGTTGTAGAAGGCGAGCACCTTGAACGGGGTGGCGGCGACCGCCTCGGTCGTGCGCACGGCGAGACCGGCCGCGACGACGGTGAGCAGGGCGATCGTCGCCACCAGGGCGCGTTTGAGCAGCTTTCTGGCCACGTGGATACCTCGGGGACGAAGGAGCGGGGGAGAGCGGCGCGCGTGGCGTACATCCTCAGGTATCAATGTGGTGACCCGCAAGGTTAACAGTCCTAATTGTTAAAACATCTTCCTAAAGTACGTGGCGGAGCCCGCGCTGACCGCGGTGGCGAGCAGCAGCGCCAGGGCGGTTCCGGAACCGGCTCGGCTGTGGACTCCTGCTTGCAGGAGTGCGCCCATCGCGGCCACGCCGGCCGTGGCGCCGCCCTGGCGGACCGCGTTGAGCAGGCCACCGGCCGTGCCCGCGGTCCCGGGCGGCGCGGCGGTGAGCACGGCGGCGACGACCGGGGGCAGGACCAGTGAGACACCGGAACCGGAGACGAACAGCCCGGCGGTCAGCACCGCGTAGCCGGCGTCGGACCAGACCGCGGCGGCGAGGATCATGCTGCCGATCGACAGCATGAACAGTCCGGCCAGGATCGGCGGGCGTGGGCCGAAGCGGCTCACCAGGCGGCCGGTCACGGGCGGGCCGAGGACGAACGGGACGGTCAGCGGCAGCAGGACCAGGCCGGTGCCGGAGGCGGTCAGGTGATGTTCGCTGCGCAGCAGCAGCGGAAGTACGAACAAAGTGCCGTTGAGCGCGAAGTTGACGGCCGCGCCCGCGACCAGGCCGGCCAGGACCTGCTGGCGAGGTCGGGCGAAATGACGGAGTCGGGCGAACGCGGTCGCCGCGACGGTCGAAATGGCGGCGTGCAGCCACGACCCCGCCCCGGCAGCGATCAGCGCGTCGGTTCCG
Organism: Actinoplanes sp. HUAS TT8; assembly: GCF_051380535.1. NCBI lineage: Bacteria > Bacillati > Actinomycetota > Actinomycetes > Micromonosporales > Micromonosporaceae > Actinoplanes > Actinoplanes sp. HUAS TT8. The sequence continues at coordinate 3,274,052 of NZ_CP195646.1, forward strand.
GCCGCCAGCGCCAGCGCCAGGATGGCCTGCGCGGGCCAGTCGATCCGCCGATCGCCGGCCGGACAGCGCACCGCCGGACCCGCGACCAGGGCGAGCACGAGGACGGTGATCGGCACGTTGACCACGAACACGGCCCGCCAGCCGGCCAGGTCGACGAGCACCCCGCCGACGACCGGACCCACGGCCACGGCCGCGCCGCTGATCGCCGCCCACAGGCCGACCGCCCGGGTCCGGGCACCCGGCTCGGGGTGGAGCCGTGCGATCAGCGCGAGGGACGCGGGCACGCACGCGGCGGCCGCGGCGCCCAGCGCCATCCGCAGGATCACCAGCACCGGCAGGCTCGGCGCGGACGCCGACAGCAGGGACAACGCCCCGAAAGCGGCGACACCGGCGCGGAACGCACGATGTGCGCCGTACCGGTCGGCGACCGCGCCGCCGGCCGGCAGCAGCGCGCCGAACATCACGGTGTAACCGGTGGTCGCCCACTGCAGCCCGGTGACCGACGCGTGCAGGCCGGCGGCCAGGTCGGGTTCGGCGACGGCCAGGACGGTCATGTCGAGCAGGACTATGAAATACCCGAAAGAGATACCCAGGAGCGGTTTTGTCACGCCGGGACTGTCGCCGGGCCGGGCCGTACGGCTCCACCGGAGCGACCGTATCGGCGTTCGGAAATACCGAACGCCCGGGGCCGGTTGTCCCTCGGCGTGGAACTTCGTCACCTGCGGGTCTTCGACGCCGTCGTCCGCGACGGCACGGTCACCGACGCGGCCACTGCATTGGGGATGGCGCCGTCGAGTGTGTCCGAGCAGATCCGGGCGCTGGAACGCTCGCTCGGGGTGGACCTGTTCGAGCGCCGGGCCCGCGGGATGCGGCTGACCGGGGACGGGGAACGCCTGGTCGGCTGGGCGCGTCAGCTGCTCGACCTGGCCGAGCGGGCCCGGCGAGACATGGCCGGGGCCCGGGACGGGGTGCGCCTCGGCGCGCTGGAGACGCTGGTGGCCACGTCCGTACCGGAAATCCTGAAACGTCTGGGGGAGCGCCGGCCGGACCTGAAGGTGGACGTCCGATCCGCCGCCGACCGGTCGGCGCTGCTCACCGACGTGGAGGCCGGACGGCTCGACGCCGCGCTGCTGCTCGACACCGGGGCCGCGCTGGGTGGTCTCGGCTTCCGGCCGCCGCCGGCGTCACTGGCGTTCCTCGACCTGGACCCGGTGCCGCTCGCCCTGGTCGCCCGGCCCGGTCAAAGCCTGGATGGGCAGCGGTTGCTGCTCAACGCACCGAACTGCTCGTTCGCGCTGGCCGCGGGGCGAATCTTCAGCCCCGGCACCGAGCGGATCTTTCTCGGCTCGGTCGCGACCGTGCGCGCCTGGGCCGAGCAGGGACTGGGCGTCGCGCTGCTGCCCGAATACGCGGTCACCGCCGCGGTCGAGGCCGGAAACCTGGCCCGGCTGGGCGATCCGCTGCCTCCGCTGAGCGTGCGACTGGTGTGGCGGGAGGACAAAGAATCGCGTCCTGAGGTGCGCGATCTTCTCTACGCGATCAGCGCCTGAAAGCTATTTCGAGAAACGCCGAAACGGCGGCCCGCCGAAACCAGTCGGGCCGCCGTGGCGTGAAACGGTGGATCAGAGAGCGCGGATGTTCTCCGCCTGCGGGCCCTTCTGGCCCTGCGTGATTTCGAACTCCACGCGCTGGTTCTCGTCGAGGCTGCGGAAGCCGCTCGAGGAGATCGCGGAGAAGTGGGCGAAGACGTCGGGGCCGCCGTCGTCCTGGCTGATGAAACCGAAGCCCTTGTCAGCGTTGAACCACTTGACGGTACCGGTAACCATGTCTGCTCCTTCGCAGGCAGTTCGAAGTCCACACCGTGCGGACCCCGCGCGCCGCCGCGTTGATCATCCCGCGTCGAACCGACACGACAAACGAAAAAGCGCCCAGCGGGTTCAGATGACCCATCAGGCGCCGAAAACGTCTACGGAAATCAAAACTGCAACGCGATTGAACCTAGCACAGAAAATCCCGGCCGTTGCGCATTTCGGCGCGGCGACCGCCGTCACAAGGTTTCCCGGATATTGAGCGCCGCTGAACAACGGCATCTCTGGATGGGGCGGGTAGTGTGGACCGGGGCCTTGCGGCACCATGACGACGAGAACCCTCCGGTTTGCGGTCAGGCGTCAGGCACCACCGAGACCAGAGGAGCACGACCTCGTGTCAATCCAGCCCACCCTGCGCGAACCCACCCAGAACCTCCGCGACCGCGGGGCCGCGAATTTCCACGCCGCACTCGGGCGTGTCCTGGCCGCCGGGCTCGAGGACGCCCTGGCCGCCGGCGATCACGACCGGGCCATCAACCTGATCAACCGGGGCTTCGCCGAGGGCACCCCGCAGATCGGCTGCGAGCTGCTGTGCCGGGCCATCGACGTGGTCGGCGCGGCGCGGACGTGGACGGTGCAGCTCGCACCCCTGTCCCACCTGCGTCAGCGGTCGACCGGCAGCGCGAGCGCCGACCAGCCGGCCTCACCGAACTGAGCCTCGTCGGCATCAGGTCGGCGCGGCCGGCCCTCGGTCAGCCCAGGAAACCGGTGCGGGTCGGCGGCATGCCGCTGGTCCCGTCCCGGTGCGTCTTCACGGCGAGCACCTGGTTGACCCCGATCCGGGCCTGCTCGAACGCGAGCGCCGACGCCGCCATGTAGAGCCGCCACACCCGGGCCCGCCCCGGCGTGGTCAGACGCATTGCGGTTGCCCAGTCCGATTCCAGGTTCGCGACCCACTCGCGCAGCGTGCGGGCGTAGTGCTCGCGCAGCGCGTGCACGTCGCGGACCTCGAAGCCGGCCTCCTCCAGCAGCGTCACGGTGGTGCCGATCGGCGCCAGTTCACCGTCCGGGAACACGTACGCGTCGATGAAACTGCGCTGCTGCGGGCCCGTCCCGGTGACCGGGTGCAGGGCCGAGATCTGGTGGTTGAGCAGCCGGCCGCCGGGCTTGAGCTGGCGGTGCAGGATCCCCGCGTACTCCCGGTACGGCCCGGTGCCGACGTGCTCGGCCATGCCGACGCTGGAGATCGCGTCGAACGGCCCGTCGTCCAGGTCACGGTAGTCCTGCACGCGGATCTCGACCTGGTGGCTGAGCCCGGCCGCGGCGACCTGCTTGCGGGCGAAGTCGGCCTGCTCGGTGGAGAGCGTGATGCCGAGGACCTGCACCCCGTACTCCTGGGCGGCGTGCAGGGCCAGGCTGCCCCACCCGCACCCGACGTCGAGCAGCCGCATGCCGGGGCGCAGCTCCAGCTTGCGGCAGATCAGGTCGAGCTTGTCGCGCTGGGCGTCGGCCAGCCCGTACGCCGGATCGTCGGACGTCCAGTAGGCGCACGAGTAGACCATGCTCTCGCCGAGCACGATCCGGTAGAAGTCGTTGCCGACGTCGTAGTGGTGACCGATCGCCTGCCGGTCCCGGCTCCTGCTGTGCCGGGTCCCGGCGACCGTCATCTCCTCCGGCGGCGGTTTCGGCTGGCTGCCGATGATCCCCAGCCGCAGCGCCTCGCCGGCCGCGGCCCGCAAGGGCAGGCCGGACGTGCCGGCCGGACGCCAGAGCAGCGGCGCGAGCCGGGCGAGGACGTCGTAGAGGTCGCCCTCCACGTCGATCTCGCCGGAGACGTACGCGCGGGCCAGGCCGAGCTGGTTGGGCTGCCACATCAGCCGGCGCAGCGCCCGCCGATGCCTGACGATCACGAGCGGTGAGTCGGCGGGACCGGCCTCGGAGCCGTCCCAGGCGCGAAGCCGTACCGGCATGGGGGTCTGCAGCAGGGTCTCGAGCAGATTCTTGAGCCTGTCAGCGGTGGGCATGGTGACCTCCCGGGGGTGACGCTTGCCGTGGTGGATGTGGGCAACCACCACGGCCGATCTCCGAGTCACTATCCGCCTGCGCCGGCCAGTTACATAAGGCCCTTTTGTATTTTGTGGCCCGCGACTCAGGCGCTGCCGCGAATCCGTTCCGACAGGTCGGGCCAGAGCTGCGGCGCCGCGCCGATCGTCAGCTCGGTGGTGAACTCCGGGCCGTGGCCGCCCAGGACGACGCCGGCCTCGCGGGCGATCAGCGCCCCGGCCGCGATGTCCCACAGGAACGTGTCCAGGGCGAAGCCGCCGTCCAGGCGCCCGGCCGCCTGGTAGACCAGGTTCAGCGCGGCCGGCACCCGGCGGATGTCCCCGACCAGCGGGAGCAGGTCACGCACGACCCGGGCGGCCCGTTCCTTGGTCTTCGGGTTCGGCTGGAAGCTCACCCCGACCAGCGCCTTGTTCAGGGGCTCACCGGTCGGCCGGGCCAGCGGCACGCCGTTCAGGAACGCGCCCCCGCCGTCGATCGCGCTGAACGTCTCCCCGGCCACCGGCTCGTGCACGACCGCCAGCCGCGGCTGGTCCTCGTGGTGCAGGGCGACGCAGACCGACCACGGCCCGGTGCGGCTGATGTAGTTGCGGGTGCCGTCGAGCGGATCCACGATCCACGTCCAGCCGCTCGTGCCCTCCCGGCCGTGACCCTCCTCGGCCTGCACCGCGTCGTCCGGCCACTGCGCGCGGATGGCGTCGACGATGAGGCGTTCGCTCTCGATGTCGACGTCCGAGACGACGTCGTTGACGTGGGCCTTGGGGGCGCCGACCCGGAGGGTGTCGCGGCGTTCGAGCTGCAGCCGGCCGGCCCGTTCGGTCAGGGCGGCGACCAGGTCACGGGCCGCGAGAAGATCTCGTTCCATTCACGGACAGTATCCGACCGGCGAACTGTGTAATTTTGCACTCTCAGTGCACTTGTGTGGATTGACCAGGATGTTTAGCGTCGTGGCCATGCCTCGCTCATGGACGGTCGCGGTTGCTCGCGACGATCTCGCACAGATGACGTACGCCGAGGGCGACGTGCCCGCCGTGACCGACGGCGAGGTCCTGCTGCGCGTCGACCGGGTCGGGCTGACCGCGAACAACGTCACCTACGCGGTGCTCGGCGACGCCATGCGCTACTGGGAGTTCTTCCCGTCCGGGTCGCCCGAGCGGGGCCTCGCGCCGCTGTGGGGGTTCGCCGACGTGGTCGCCTCGACCGTGCCCGAGGTTGCCGTCGGCCTGCGCGTCTACGGCTACCTGCCGCCCGCGAGCCACCTGGTCGTGCGGCCCGAACGGGTCGACGAGTCCGGATTCCGGGACGGCTCCGCCCACCGCGCCGAGCTGCCGTCGCCCTACAACGTGTACCGCGCCACCACCGGCGACCCGGCCTACCGCAAGGACCAGGAGGACCTGCTGATCCTGTTCCGGCCGCTGTTCTACACCTCGTTCATGCTGGCCGACCAGGTCGCCGACAACGACTTCTACGGCACCCGGACGCTGATCATCTCGTCCGCGTCGAGCAAGACGGCGTACGCGGCGGCGGCCGAACTGCGCGACCAGGGTGTGCGCCTGATCGGGCTCACCTCGCACGGCAACGTCGAGTTCACCCGCTCGCTCGGCTGCTACGACGAGGTCCGCACCTACGACGAGATCGACTCGCTCGACCTCGTCCCGAGCGTGTACCTCGACCTGTCCGGCTCCCCGCAGGTCCGCGCCGCCCTGCGCGAGCGTCTCGGCGATTACCTGGTCCGCGACATCGCGGTCGGGCTCACCGGCCAGGTCCCCAACGCCGGCGCCGCCGGTGAGGTGTTCTTCGCCCCGGTCCAGATGCGCAAGCGCCGCCACGACTGGGGGCGCGACGGCCTGGAGGAGCGTTTCACCGCCGCCTGGCAGCGTTTCGCCACGGTCGTCGACGGCTGGCTGGACGTTCAGGTCGGCCACGGGCCCGACGAGCTGCAGAGGGTATGGCTCGAAGTTCTCGGCGGCCGGGTGCCGCCGCGAGTGGGTCACGTCGTTCAGCTCTGAAGGCCGGTCCCATCTGGGTGACCACTTTCAGCCTCGGGAAATGTTACGGTCTGCCGCCGGGCGGTCCGCTGGTCCGCCGGCGGGGAATCGGACGAACGGATCTGAGACGACCCGATGGCACTTATGGACCGCGTTGACGCAGGCCCGCGCGTCGTGCTGCCCCGCTGGGCGGGGCGGCCCGACGTGGTGGCCGGGCTGCTCGCCGGCGCGCTCAGCCTGATGTGGGGATTCTGGCTGGCCCGCGACGCCGGCGACCTGGCCGCCCAGTACGCGTGGACGTCGTTCGTCCGCCACCACCCCGGATCGGCCTACAACCTGTCCTGGTACGGCGGCATGCACCCGGCCTCGTACAGCGTCCTGTCGCCGTACCTGATGGCCTGGCTCGGTGTCCGCACCACGGGCGTGCTGGCCTGCACGGGCACGGCGACCCTGGCCGGTTACATCCTGCTGCGGTCCGGGATATCCCGGCCGCTGCTGCCGGCGCTGTGGCTGTCCGTGGCGGTCTGGGGCAACCTGGCCGCCGGTCGGGTCACGTACCTCATCGGCCTGGTCTTTGCCCTGTTGGCGGCCATCTGTCTGCTCAGCGGATCCGGTCGCCACCGTCCCTGGCCGGTCGCGGCGGCGGTGCTCGGCACGATCGCCACCCTGTGCAGCCCGGTCGCCGGCCTGTTCATCGAGGTGCTGGCCGCGGCCATGTTCCTGACCGGCCGGCGCCGCCACGCCCTCTGGATCGGGTCCGGCCCGCCGGTGGTCGTCGGCACGACGTCGATGCTGTTCCCGTTCTCCGGCGTGCAACCCTTCCCGTGGTACGCCGCGCTGGTCACGGTCGGTGCGGCGGTCGCCGTGGCCGTGCTCACCCCCGACACCTGGCGCACGGTGCGGGCCGGCGCCTGGGTCTACGCGGTCGGCGTCACGCTGTGCTGGGTGCTCCCGACCCCCATCGGCAGCAACGTCGAACGCCTCGCGGTGCTGCTCAGCGCCGCGTTCCTGATCTGCGCCGCCGCGATCGGGCAACCCCTGAGATCAAAGACGATTGCGACGTACGTCATAGCCACCGCCCTCGCCGCCTGGACCGTCATCCAGCCGCTGGTCGACTACGCCCGCACCTCCTCCTCGGCCCCGGCCACCGTCGACGAGGCCCAGCCGCTGGTCACCGCGCTGCAACGGCTGAACGCGGAGCAGGGCCGGGTCGAGGTCGTGCCGCTGCGCACGCACTGGGAGGCGGTGAGCCTCGCCCCGCACGTCAACCTGGCCCGCGGCTGGAACCGGCAGACCGACGTGCACCGCAACCCGCTGTTCTACGACGGCACGCTGACCGCGGACTCGTACCGGCAGTGGCTGCACAACTGGAGCGTCGGCTTCGTCGTCCTGCCGACCGCCGAGCCGGACAACGCCGGGATCGCCGAAGCGCGGATCATCACGGCCGGACAGACCTGGCTGCCGCTGGTCTGGAGTGATGCGAACTGGCGGGTCTACCAGGTCGAGGGGACCGACCCGCTCGCCTCGACCCCGGCGACCGTCACCTACGCCGGACCGGCCGCGGTCACCGTGCACCTGCCCGAGGCCGGCACGACCCTGCTGCGGATCGCCTGGTCACCGTGGCTGACCGTGCACGGGGTAGGAGCCCGGGCGGCCTGCCTGACCCAGAAGGGGTCGTGGACCGAACTGGTCGCCCAGGCCGCCGGGACGTACACGGTCGAGGCGCGATACACCCTCGACCGCGGCACGCCCTGCCCGGAACGCACACTGTCGTCCCACCGGCGGCAGTGAGACCGCGGCGTTACGCCGGAATTGTCAACCCTGGTCGGTCCTGACCGACATTGAGAGCATGACCGTGACCAGCCGCCCCGCCGACACGGTCGACGGCGCCCGCCCGGCCCGGCGACACCCGGCCCGCCGCTGGATCCGGCGCCTCGCGATCACCGCGATCGTCGTCGCGTTCGCCGTCGAACTGGTCATCGGCTGGCCGTCCCTCTCCTCGGCACTGTCCCAGCTGCGAGCCCCGCACGCCGGCTGGCTCGCCGCGGCGGTCGTCGCCGAACTGGCCGCGATGGGCGCGTACGGCCGCATGCAGCACTTCCTGCTCTCCTCGGCCGGGCTGCGGGTGCCGATCTACCGCAACGTCGCGCTCGCCTACGCCGCCCACTCGCTCAACGAGACACTGCCCGGCGGGCCGGCGTTCTCCACCCAGTTCAACTTCCAGCAGATGCGCCGATTCGGGGCCACCCCGGCCGTCGCCACCTGGTGCATCGCGCTCTCCGGCATCCTCTCGACCACGGCCCTGGCCCTGGTCACCGCCGTCGGAGCCCTCGCCTCGAACGGCGAACCGAACTGGCTCGGACTGGCCGGCCTCACCGTCGTCACCGTGCTCATCATGTTCGGCGTGCAGCGCGTCACCCGGCGCCCGCAGATGCTCGAACCGGCCGTCCGGGCCGTACTGACCCGCGTCAACCGGGTCCGCCGCCGCCCGGCCGAACAGGGCCTCGACCGGGTGCGCGGCTTCATCGGCCAGCTCGGCGCGGCCCGCCTCACCGCCGGCTACGGCGCCGCCGCGGCGATCGCCGCCATCCTCAACTGGGCCTTCGACGCCGTCTGCCTGTGGCTGTGCCTGCGCGCGGTCACCGGCGGCCCGATCGACTCCACGCAGGTGCTGCTGGCGTTCTGCGCCGGCATGGCCGCCGGGACGATCACCATCATCCCGGGCGGCCTCGGCATCATCGACAGCGCCCTGATCCTCGGCCTGGTCACCGGCGGCGTCGACACCCCCACGGCCATCGCCGCCGTGGTCCTCTACCGCATCATCAGCTTCGGCTTCATCATCGGCGCCGGCTGGATCAGCTGGCTGATCATGCGCCGCCGCCACCGCGCCTACCTCGCCACCCTCCCCACCACGGACTAACCCCACGCCCCCGGCCCACCCGCCCAACGCCACCCAGGCCCAGCCGCCCAACGCCGTCTCGGCCCAGCCGCCCAACGCCGCCCGGCCCAGCCGCCCGCCGCCGTCTCGGCCCAGCCCCGGTGTCGCGCCCCGTCTAGCCGCCCGGTGTCGCCCCCGTCTAGCCGCCCGGCGTCGCGCCGGTTCCAGCTGTCCCGCGCCGAGGCAGGCGGGCGGCCCGGCATTCGTCGGCCGCTATCCGCGTTGCCGCTCCTCTGGCGGCCTCGCCCGGCTGGCGCTGACGGTCGTCATCAGGCCTGCGCTCAGCCCCCAGCACCAGCCGCCCACCCTCAGCTGGTGCTGATGGCTGTTCCCAGGCCGGCAGGTAGCCGTCAGTGCCAGCCGGCTGGGCTCGGCTGGTGGTGAGGGTCGCGGCGGGGCCGATTTGCAGCCGTCAGCACCAGCCGCCCACCCTCAGCTGGTGTTGACGGCTGTTCCGGGGCCGGCCAGCAGCCGTCAGCGCCAGCTGCGCGCGCTCAGCTGGTGCTGGCGGCTGTTTTCGGGCTGGCTGGCAGCCGTGGGGGCCAGCTGGCTGGGCTTGGCTGGTGGTGGGGGCTGGGGGAGTGGGGGTCAGCAGGTTCGGGTGCCGGTGAGGGTGGCGGAGGCGAGGACGTGGCCGGCGAGGGCTGGGGGGAGCTGGGTGGGGTTGGGGATCCGGGTGAGGTCGATCGGGGTGTCGAGGGCGTAGAGGTGGAAGCGGTAGCGGTGGGGGCCGTGACCGGGCAGGGGGCGGGGGCCGACGTACTTGGCGATTCCCCGCAGGGCGGGGAGGAAGCGGAAGGACGGGTCCTTCGGGGTCAGGGCGCCCTCGGGCAGGCCGTCGGCGTTCGGGGTGAAGGCGACGATGGTGTGGATGCCGGGTTTGGGGCCCAGTGGGACGTCCAGGTCTTCGAAGATCAGGACCAGGTCTTTCGTGCCTTCGGGCAGTTCGCTCCAGGTGAGGGCCGGCGAGGTGTCGCTGCCGATGAAGATGCCGCAGTGTTTGGCGGGGATGACTTCGCCGTCGCGGAAGGCGGGGGAGGAGAGGGTGAAGTGGTTAGGAGTGGCCAGGCCGGGGGCGTTGGCGAGGCTCGCCGACTCGTCCGGGCGGCGGTTGCGCAGCGCCCGGCCAAGTGGGAACAGGAGAATTTCGACGGGGTGCATGGCGCTCCAGGGCAGGATCGGTCGAGCGGACAGGACTTGGTAGGTCGGGCTAGGAGTCGGCTATGCGGAGCAGCAGGGCGGCAACCCGGGCGATGTCGTCCCGCTCGGCCGGGGTCAGCTCGGCGAGGCGCCCGTTCAGCCAGTCGCGCCGGTGCCGGCGGGATGCGGTGACTGCCGCTTGCCCGGTCTCGGTCAGGGTGAACAGGACCTTGCGCCGGTCGGCGGTGTCCCGGGACTTGGTCACGTAGGCGAGCTGTTCGAGCCGCCGCACGGTTTGGCTCATCGACCCGAGCGTGACTTTCGCCGCTTCGGCCAGGTCGCTCAGGCTCATCGGCCCCCGCTTGTCGATGACGATCATGACGAGCAGGGCCGCGTCCGGGACTTCGCCCTCGACCCGTTCGGAGCGGAACCGGCTGTAGAGGCGCACCACCGCCCGCCGCAGGTCGGCGCCGACCTCCTCCGCGTTCTCGCTCATAGTTACTTAGTATAACTACGGAATCAGAGCGATAGCGTGCGGGGCATGCGGCTACTACATCTCTCCGACACGCACCTGACCCGCGAGGCCGAACCGAACCCGTACGGCATCGATCCCGCCGAGTCGCTGCGGCGGATCCTGCGGGACTGTTCCGAGCTGCCCGGCGTCGACGCGATCCTGGTCTCCGGGGACGTGGCCGACGACGGCACTCCCGAGGCGTACGCGCAAGCCTTTGAATTGATCGGTAACCGCGAGGTGCCCGCCTTCTTCACCACCGGAAATCACGACGAGCGCGGGGCGTTCGCGGCGGTTCTCGGCTGCGGGCACCCGAAACCGGTCGCCGAGTTCGACGGGCCGGAGCGGGCCGCGGTCAGCCTGATCGAGGGATATCGCCTGGTCACGCTGGATTCGTTGATCCCCGGCAAGACGTACGGCCGGATCTCCGCCCGGCAACTCGACTGGCTGCGCGAGATCCTGACCGAGCCCGCGCCCGAGGGGACCGTGGTGGCGTTCCACCATCCGCCGGTGATCGTTCCCGGTCACCGGGTGCAGGAGTGGGCCGGGCTGCGCAACGGCGACGAACTGGCCGCCGTACTGACCGGGACCGACGTGCGGCTGATCCTCTGCGGGCACTTCCACCTGCAGTTGTTCGGGATGTTCGCGGGCGCGCCGCTGTGGGTCACGCCCGGCGTGGTCAACCGGATCGACCTGACCGGGACGCCGGGCGTCGACCGGTTCGTCAAGGGCGCGTCGGCGACCCTGATCGACCTCGGCGGTCCGCACTCCCCGGTCCTGCACACGCTGCACGCGCGGGATCCGGAGATGGGGCGGACCGCCTACGAGGTCGACTTCCGGGAGGTGTCCCTGTCGGACTGAGGTCAGCCGACCGGGCCGGTGGCCAGCTTGGCCGTCGCGGTGTGCGACTGGCCGTTGACGTCGGTCCAGGCCAGCTTGACCTTGTCGCCGGGGTGGTAGTGGTCGAGCAGGTTGGTCAGGTCGGTGGCCGAGGCGACCGCGCTGCCGGCGACCGCGGTGATCACGTCACCCCGGGTCAGGCCGGCCGATTCGGCCGGGGAGCCCTGGACCACCCCGAGAACCGCCGGGCCGCTGACGCCCTGGCCGCGCTCACTGCTGGTCACCTCGACGCCGAGGTACGCCGTGGAGCCGAGGTGGATGCTGCTGGACGACTGCCCGGCGCGGATCTTGTCGGCGATCGCGGTGGCGTCCGCGATCGGGATCGCGTAGCCGTCGCCGCCGGCCGCCTGGTACGAGAAACCGGTCGACGCGGCCGTGTCCACCCCGATCACCTGACCGGAAGTGGTCAGCAGCGGGCCACCCGAGTCGCCGGCCTCGATGTCGGCGTTGACCTCGATCAGGCCGGTCAGCTTCTCGGACGCGCCGGTCGACTCGTCCGAGGCGGTGATCGACTGGCCGAGCGCGGCGACCGCCCCGCCGACCGCGCTCGGGGTGCCGCCGGTGCCGCCCGCGTTGCCGATCGCCACGACCGGGTCGCCCTGCCTGACCGCCGAGGTCGCCAGGGTCGCCGTGGTCAGGCCGGACGCGCCGGAGAGCCGTAGCACCGCGATGTCGTGCGAGCGGTCGTAGCCGATCACGGCGGCCCGGTAGTCCTTGTGGTTGCCGATGTCGGTGACGGTGATGCTGGTCGCACCGGCGACGACGTGGTTGTTGGTCAGGATGATGCCGTCCGAGGCGATCACGATGCCGGTGCCGGCCGCCTCCGCGTTCTGCGCGCCGAGCACGGTGGTGATGTCGACCAGCGCCGGGTCGACCTTGGCGGCGACCGCCGAGACCTGCGCCTGCGTGGCACCGCCGGCGGTCGTGCCACCGCCGGTGCCGGACCCCGAGCCGGTGCCCGAGTTCGGATCCGTGTTCGGGTCGGTGTTCGGATCGGTGCCGCCGAACTGCGATCCGTTCCCCGTCCCGGGGTTGAACGGCAGGTACGGCGAGGTGGCGCTGGACTGCGCCACGGGCGTCGGCTTCAGCGACCACCCGGCCGCGAAACCCCCGGCCGCGGTGATCGCCAGCACCGCCAGCCCGCCGCCGATCAGGGCGGTCATCCGCCCGTTGCGCCGCCGCGCCGGCTCCGGCGGGGGCGGCCACCCGGGCTGGGCCGGCCACTGGCCCGCCCCGGCCCACTGCCCCGGCTGACTCCATCCGGTGTTGACCGGCCAGTGCTGCTGCTGGGGCGCCCACGCCCCGTGCGTTTCCGGACCCTGCTCAGGAATGGTCACCGGATTCTCCTCCCGGCCGGTATCGATCTATCACCGTTTTATGTACTCCCGGAATCTGGAAGTCGGCTGACCGAACCCTGTGGATCCCCGGGGGGTTTCCGTAACGGCCCGTGCCCTTCCCCGTAACAGAGACCCGGTTCACTCTTGTGAAACATAGTTTCTTGTGAAGAATCATCTCTGGGGAGGTCACGTGTCACAGGCATCCGAGCTCGCACAACTCGCGGAGGCGGCGAACGTCCGCTTCATCCTGGCGCTCTTCGTCGACCTGCGCGGCAAGCCGTGCGCCAAGCTGGTCCCGGTCGAGGCCGTGGAGACGCTGGCCGGCGAGGGCGTCGGATTCGCCGGGTACGCCGTGGGCGCCATCGGCCAGCAGCCGCGCGACCCGGACCTGATGGCCATCCCCGACCCGGCCTCGTTCACCCCGGTCCCGTTCCTCAAGCCGGGCCTGGCCGTCGTGCACTGCGACCCGCACGTCAACGGTGAGCCGTGGCGGTTCGCGCCGCGCGTGATCCTCAAGGCGATGCTGGCCCGCGCGGCCGAGGCCGGGTTCGCCCCCTGGGTCGGCGCCGAGGTGGAGTATTTCCTTCTCGAGCGCGACGGCCAGGGCGGTCTGCGACCGGCCGACACGCACGACACGGCCGCCCAGCCCTGCTACGACGCGCGCGGCGTGACCCGGATGTACGAGCACCTGACCGCGATCTCCACCGCGATGAACGAGCTCGGCTGGGGCAACTACGCCAACGACCACGAGGACGGCAACGGCCAGTTCGAGCAGAACTTCGCCTACGCCGACGCGCTGACCACCGCCGACCGGGTGATCACCCTGCGCTACCTGCTGACCATGCTGGCCGAGCGGCGCGGCATGACGGCCACGTTCATGCCGAAACCGTTCGCCGACCGGACCGGCAACGGCCTGCACCTGCACATGTCGCTGACCGCGAATGATCAGCGGGTCTTCCCGGCCGACGGCGACGACCGCGGCCTCGGGCTGTCGCCGACGGCCTACGCCTTCGTGGCCGGCGTCCTCGAACACGCGTGCGCGTTGCAGGCGCTGCTGGCGCCGACGGTCAACTCGTACAAGCGGACCGGAGCGGTCGCCACCACGTCCGGCGCGTCCTGGTCGCCGAGGTTCGCCACCTACGGTGGCAACGACCGGACCCATTACGTACGGGTTCCCGACGACCAGCGGGTCGAGCTGCGCGGCGGCGACGGCTCGGCCAACCCGTACCTGGCCATCGCCGGCGCCCTCGGCGCGGGCCTGGACGGCATCGCCCGCTCGCTCGACCCCGGCCGGCCCGGCGCGGGGGAGTCCAAGGGCGATCCGCTGCCGCAGACCCTGCTCGACGCGATCGGTGCGTTCGAGGCCGACGACCTGCTCACCGGGGTGCTGGACGCCGCCGGTCCCGGGGTCGCGGCCTACTTCGCCCAGCTCAAGCGGGACGAGTTCTTCGCCTGGCACAGCGCCGTGTCGCCGTGGGAGATCGACCAGTACCTCCAGGCCTTCTGAAAGGGGTCACCATGTGCGGAATTGTGGGCCTGCACCTGAGAAATTCGGACTTATACCCTCGTCTCGGCGTCCTCCTCGCCGGAATGTTGGGTGAAATGTCGGAAAGAGGCGCTGATTCAGCGGGTGTCGCCATCTACGGCGATCCGGTGTGGTCACCGCCCGGCCACGCGACGGTGACCGTCCTGGGCAGCATCCCGGAGGAGATCAATGCCACCGTCATCGATCTCGGGGACATCAAGGTCGTGCACGCGCCGATGTCGGTCGAGGATCTGCTCGCCCAGCTGCCGGGCGCGCTGATCGCCGGGTTCGGTGAACAACTGACCGTCCTCAAGGGCGTCGGCCACCCCCGCGACCTGGCCACCACGTTCGGCCTCGCCCAGGCCCAGGGCTGGCAGGGCGTCGGGCACACCCGGATGGCGACCGAGTCGGCGGTGACCCCGAGCGGGGCTCACCCGTACGCGGTCGGTCCTGATCAATGCCTGGTGCACAACGGCTCGTTCGCCAACCACGCGACGATCCGCCGCCACCTGAAGGCCCGCGGCGTCGTCTTCGACAGTGAGAACGACACCGAGGTCGGCGCCCGCTTCGTCGCCCGGGCGCTGGCCGACGGGCAGGACGTCGAGTCGGCGCTGAAAAGCCTGTGCGCCGAGTTCGACGGCTTCTACACGCTGCTCGTGTCGAACCGGGACTCGTTCGCCGTGGTGCGCGACGCGATCGCCTGCAAGCCGGCCGTCATCGCCGAGCACGACGACTGGGTGGCGATGGCCTCGGAGTACCGCGCACTCGTCGGCCTGCCCGGCATCGATCAGGCCCGCATCTTCGAACCCGAGCCGGAACGGATCTACGTATGGACACGCTGACCTTCGACCTGGCCAAGGACGAGCGGGTCAACCGCGCCCTGCACCGGCTGCCGCAGGGCCGGGTGACGCTGGAGAACCCGAACGGCAGGCACAGCGTCGCGGCCGGACTGAGGACGCCGCTGCAGGTGACCATCACCGGACACTGCGGCTACTACGCGGCCGGGATGAACCAGCTGGCCGACGTGGTCGTCGAGGGCAACGCCGGGGTCGGCGTCGCCGAGAACATGATGAGCGGCTCGGTCCGGGTCAACGGCAACGCGTCCCAGTCGGCCGGCGCCACCGCCCACGGCGGCCTGCTCGTGATCAGCGGCGACGCCGCCGCCCGCTGCGGGATCTCCATGAAGGGCGCGGACATCGTGGTCGGCGGCAGCATCGGCCACATGAGCGCGTTCATGGCCCAGGCCGGGCGCCTGGTCGTGCGCGGCGACGCCGGCGAGGCCCTCGGCGACTCGATCTACGAGGCCCGGATCTACGTACGCGGAAAGGTCGCGTCGCTCGGGGCCGACTGCATCGCCAAGGACATGCGCGCCGAACACCACGCCGAGCTGCGGGATCTCCTCGACCGAGCGGGCTGGCCGGACGACGACACCGGCGACTACACCCGGTACGGATCGGCCCGGCAGCTCTACCACTTCCACGCGGGGAACGAATACTGATGAGCCACCTTCGCGAATCGGCCACCTTCGACCGGGCGACCATCCACGCCATCCAGCGCGCGGCCGCCACCGGCGTCTACGACATCCGCGGCTGGGGCGCCAAGCGGCCGCTCCCGCACTTCGACGACCTGCTGTTCCTCGGCGCCAGCATGTCCCGCTACCCCCTGGAGGGCTACCGGGAGGCGTGCGGCACGGACGTCGTGCTCGGCGGTCGCCACGCCGAGTATCCGCTGCACCTGGACATCCCGGTGACGATCGCCGGGATGAGCTTCGGGGCGCTGTCGGCGCAGGCCAAGGAGGCGCTCGGGCGCGGCGCGTCCGAGGTCGGGACCAGCACCACGACCGGCGACGGCGGGATGACGCCGGAGGAGCGCGGCCAGTCCAAGCACCTCGTCTACCAGTACCTGCCGTCGCGCTACGGCATGAACCCGGACGACCTGCGCCGGGCCGACGCCATCGAGATCGTTCTCGGACAGGGCGCCAAGCCCGGCGGCGGCGGGATGCTGCTCGGCCAGAAGATCAACGCGCGTGTCGCCGCGATGCGCACCCTGCCGCAGGGCATCGACCAGCGCAGCGCCTGCCGGCATCCGGACTGGACCGGGCCGGACGACCTGACCATCAAGATCCAGGAGCTGCGGGAGATCACCGACCACGAGAAGCCGATCTACGTGAAGGTCGGCGCGACCCGCACCTACTACGACGTCAAACTGGCCGTGCACGCCGGCGCCGACGTCGTCGTGGTCGACGGCATGCAGGGCGGGACGGCGGCCACCCAGGACGTCTTCATCGAACACGTCGGCATCCCCACGCTCGCCGCCCTGCCGCAGGCCGTGCGGGCGTTGCAGGAGCTCGGCGTGCACCGGCAGGGCCCGACCGGCGTGCAGCTGATCGTCTCCGGCGGCATCCGGACCGGCGCCGACGTGGCCAAGGCCCTCGCGCTCGGCGCCGACGCGGTCGCCATCGGGACGGCCGCGCTGATCGCGCTCGGCGACAACGACCCCCGGTACAGTGCCGAATATGAGGCGCTCGGCTCGGCCGCCGGCTTCTACGACGACTTCCAGGACGGGCGCGACCCGGCCGGCATCACCACGCAGGACCCCGAACTCGCGGCCCGGCTCGACCCGGTCGAGGGCGGCCGGCGCCTCGCCAACTACCTGCGGGTTCTCACCATGGAGGCGCAGACCATCGCCCGCGCCTGCGGAAAGTCGCACGTCACCCACCTCGAACCCGAGGACCTGGTCGCGGTGACCATCGAGGCCGCCGCGATGGCTCGGGTGCCCCTGGCCGGCACCGACTGGATCCCCGGGACCGGGCGGTGACCAGGTCCTACGCCGTCGTCGGGGCTGGGCTGGCCGGCGCCGCGACGGCGTGGCGGCTGGTCCAGCACGGCGCTGACGTGACGATTCTGGAGCGGGCTGCGCCCGCCAACCCGCAAGGTTCGTCGCACGGCTCGGCCCGGATCTTCCGTTACGCCTATCCCGACCCCTTTTATGTACGGATGGTGGGCGCGGCCCGCGAGCAGTGGACCGAACTGGAGGAAGCCGCCGGGGTGTCGCTGCTGCGGCCGACCGGCGCGCTCGACTTCGGAGCGGTCCGCGACCCCGCCGGCCTCGCATCGGTCCTGGCAACCGCCGGTGTCGACCACGAGGTCCTGTCCGTGGAGGCCGCGCGGGAACGCTGGCCGGGCATCCACGCCGACGGGTCGGTGCTCTGGCATCCGTCGGCCGGAGTGATCGACGCCGCCATGGCGGTGCACGCGATGACGGCCCTGGCCCTCGCGGGCGGCGCCACGATCAAGCCGGGCTGGACCGTGTCGCGGATCTTCTCGACGCCCGAGGGCGTGTCGATCCGGTCGGCCGACGGCGACGAGCTGACCGTGGATCACGTCGTGGTCGCCGCCGGTGGGTGGCTGCCCGAGCTGGCCGGGGACCTGCCGTTCGCGCTGCCGGCGCTGCGGATCCGCAAGGAGCAGGCGTTTCATTTCCCGTACCGGGAACCGGGTGACTGGCCGACGTTCGTGCACAAGAGCGCCGAGATCTCCATCTACGGGCTGCCCGGGGGACGGGACGCGGGGGAGCGCGGGCACAAGGTGGCCGAGTACAACGGCGGATCCGAGATCGGGTCGGCCCGGGACAACGACGGTGTCGTGGACGCCGGGAAACGGGCGCGGCTCGTCGGGTACGTGGAGCGCTTCCTGCCCGGACTGATTCCTTCGCCGTACGCGGAGACGACGTGCGTGTTCACGGTGACGCCGACCGAGGACTTCGTCATCGACACGATCGGACCGTTCACGGTGGCGTCGCCCTGCTCGGGGCACGGGGCGAAGTTCGCGCCGCTGCTGGGTTCGATCATCGCCGACTCCGCGCTCGGGCGCGCCGTTCCCGCCGGGCGATTCCGGGTGGGCTCCCGCCGTACGGCGCAAGGGTCTTGATGGTCTTGATCTTCGGAGAATCTAGGGTGGCCTGATGACCGACAGTCCCCTGCTCCGCAACGACACCGGAACCGCGCGCGAGCGGGCCGCCGACGAGCCGCTCGGCGGGCTCGACCTGGAGGCGGCGATCGGGCGCAACGTGCGTGAGCTGCGCACCCAGCACGGGCTGACGGTCGCCGAGCTGGCCCTGCGGATCGGCATCTCCAAGGCGATGCTCTCCAAGATCGAGAACGCCCAGACGTCGTGCAGCCTGGGCACCCTGGCCGCGCTCGCGGACGGGCTGAACGTGCCGGTGACCAGCCTGTTCCGCGGCGCCGACAAGGAACGGCCGTCGTCGTTCGTCCCGGCCGGCGGCGGCACCGCGATCGTCCGCGACGGCTCCCAGGCCGGGCACGAGTACCAGCTGCTCGGCACGCTGCGCGGTGAACACCGGCGCCTGGAGTGCCTGCACGTGACGCTGACCGTCAAGAGCGAGACGTATCCGCTGTTCCAGCACCCCGGCACCGAGTTCATCTACATGCTGGAGGGGACCATGGACTACGCGCACGGGCGGTCGGTGCACCGGCTCACGCCCGGCGACTCGCTGCAGATGGACGGCGAGGGCGCGCACGGCCCGGCCGACCTGGTCGAACTCCCGATCCGCTTCCTGTCGGTGATCGCCTTCCCGGACACGGTCGCGCCGCACCGCTGACATCCGGGTGCAGCGGTCATCACCACCGCGCTGATCGCCGGCGCGATCTCCGACCGTGTCCGATTCGGGCCATGGCTGCTCTTCTCCGGGCTGTGGGCCGGTCTCGTCTACTTCCCGGTGGCGCACTGGGTGTTCGCGTTCGACGCGCCGGACGGCAGCGTCGTCGGCGGCTGGATCGCCAACAAGCTCGGGCACGGGACGACCCTGGGCGCGATGTCCGGGGCGATCGCCGGGCTCGTCCCGAGAAAGAGGCGGCCGGGATCGACATCACCGAACACGCCGAGATCGCGTACGACCTGGAGGGCACGCCGCACATGCCCGGCACCGCGCCGACCCCGGAGGCGGTCGTCGCCTCGGCCGAACGCCTCACCGCGACGGCCGCGTCGAACTGACGCCCACCCCGGGCAGCCTCGGCCGGGGCTGCCCGGGACGCCGATGGTCGTGTGCTGGTCTCGATCCCGTGAGCGGGCCGGTCAGCCGCGGTGGACGAGGTGGGTGGTGCCGAAGACCGGGCTCGGGCTCGGCTTCGTGCCACCCGGGTCGGCCGTCCAGCCGGCCGCCCACAGCTGACCGGTGGCCCGGTCGCCGGTCACCGCTTCGAGGGCCGAGGCCAGCTCACCCATCGGCACCGGCGAGGACGGCGGTACCGTGGCCTCGGCGGTGAACGTCGTGCCGTCCCAGTGCTCGGCGTAATCGGTGTCGGCCACGGCGGTCTGGGCCGCGTACCCGATGATCCAGACGTCGGACGGCGAGAACGCCACCACACCGGTGAACTCGGTACCGCCCCCGGTCGTCGGCATGACCTTCCACGCCCCGCCGGACAGGCGCAACGTGACCGGCCGGCAGATCTCGATGCCGCCGCCGGTCCGGCAGGCCTCGCCGACCGCCCAGACCTCGTCCCGCCCGGCCGCCGACACACTCTCCAGGGTGACCTTCTCGCCGTCGGCGCCCGCCTCCGGCAGCGGCACCGACAGCCAGCGCGACCCGTCGAAGTGCAGAGCGAGCGCGGCCTCGGAGCCGTCGGTGCGCAGTTGCGACCCGACCGCCCAGACATCGGTGCCCGACGTGGCATTAACGGCTTCCAGGTCCATCGACTGGGCGTCGGACGGCGCCGGGAACCGGGTCCACTTCCCGCCGCCCCAGTGGGCGAGCAGGGCCTGCGGCGGTTTCGCCCCGGCGGTCACCGTGCCGACCGCCCAGCCGTCCCCGGTGGACACCATGTCCACGTCGTTCAGCGTCGCGACCGTGCCGGTGACCTGCAGGCCGGGGGCGGACACGGCCGTCCAGGCGCGGCCGTCGAAGTGCATCGTCACCGGGGCCGGGCCGCCGTCGCCGCCGACCGCCCACACGTCGTCGGCCGCGGCGCCGTCGACGCCGAACAGGTCGACCGGGGTGGTGGCCGGCACCGGCACCGGCGACCAGGTCAGGCCGTCGAAGTGCGCGGAGATCGGATGGGTGGACGCATCCCACCAGGACCCGACCGCCCACACGTCGGTCGCCGACCGGGCCGACACGTCGTGCAGGCCGGCCCCGGTCGCGGCGGCCGGCTTCAGGGTGACCGGGTCGGCCGTCCACTTGCCGGTGAGCGTCGCGGCGGCCGGCGTGGCCGGGGCGAGCGCGACCGCGATCACCACGACGACCGTGCCGGGAAGACGAATTCGCATGGCAGCTCCTTCACTAGCGTCGTTGCCGTCAGTAAGCATGGGTGGGCGGGGCGCGTGGGTGGCGGTATGCGGGTACGTAGCTTTGCGCGCGGCCTACCCAAATTCGGCGGCGACCATCCGGGCCAGCAGCTTGCGGTCGGCCCGACCGGTCTTGGTCAGCAGGCTGGCGACGTGCTTCTCCACGGTGCGCGGGGACAGGTACAGGGCCTTGGCGATCGCGGCGTTGCTCAGACCCCGCCCGACCAGCAGCAGCACCTCGTACTCGCGGACGGTGACGCCGAGCTCCCGGACCGCCGGCGGAACCGTCTCGGTGCCCCGGCGGTGCTGCGGGACCGGCGCGCCCAGCTCCCGCAGCGCCCGGCGGCAGGCCCGCGCCACCTCCGGCGCCCGCGCGTGGAAGAAGGTCTGAGCGGTGCGCAGCCACCCGCCGGGATCCCCCCAGCGGTCGGCGACCGCCTCCGGGGCGACCAGCCGCAGGCCCAGGTGCCGGGCCAGCGGATAGGGCCGCGACAGCCCGCGGAACTCGTCCATGGCCCGCTCGGCCTCGGCCACCCGGCCGGCCCGGCCGTGCAGCACGGCCCGGGCCAGCGGCAGGAACTGCCGGTTCCAGCCGGCCTGGACCTGCGCGGTGCCGGCCAGCGCGTCGCACTCGTCCGGCCCGGCCCGCCCGGCCAGCACCGACAGCAACAGGTCGGGGCCGTGGATGAGCGACAGGTAGGAGGCCGGGCGGGACGACTCGACCGCGACCGCGGCGGCGATGTCGGCCTCGGCACCGTCCCGGTCCTCGTGCAGCAGCCGGCCGAAGGCGAGCCCGAAGCCGCGCACCGCCGAGGCGAAGTCGTCCCGTTCACCGCCCAGCTCACGGAACCGGACGGTGAGGGCGTCGACGCCCTCACCGTCACCGCGATGCGCGGCCGCGACCAGCCGCATCCCGACCGCCAGCAGCCGGGTGTGCGTGAGCCGCAGCCGGCCCGCGACCTGCTCGCAGTGCTCGGCGGCCCGGTCGGCGTCGTCGTACTCACCGCGGCAGATCCGCAGCACGGCCAGCTCCAGCTCGATGTCGAGGGCGGTCACCATCGCCCCGCTGTCGGCCGCCAGGGCCAGGACCCGGGTCAGCGGCTCGGCGTCGGCGGCCCGGATCCCGGCGTGCGCGGCGATCTGATAGGACAGCCGGATCCGGTCGCTGACCAGGCCGTTCTCCTCGCTGACGGCCAGACCGCGGGCGTACAGGTCGTCGGCCTGGGCCAGGTCGCGCAGCCGGGCGCAGCGGCCGAGGATCTCCAGCGCGGTGCACGCCACCTCGGGCAGCCCGTTGTGCCGGGCCGCGTCCAGGGCCCGCTCGGCCAGCCGTTCGGTGACACGCTGCCGGTCCTCGGTGGGGTTGCCGAAGGTGAGCCGGGCCTCGATGACGTCGACGTGGGCGCCGGCCACCGGGTCGGGATGCGGGCCCAGCAGCCGGCGCAACTCCCGGACCTCGAGCAGGCCGCGCTCCCAGTGGCCGGCCGCCGCGGCGACCCGGCACAGCCGCAGGTGCACGCCGGCCCGGGGCTTGTCCCGGTTCAGGCGCTCGCCCAGCTCGTAGGCGTCGGTGACCCGCCCGGCCAGCGCGTACGCGTCCACCAGGGACTCGCCGATCGACGCCAGCGGCCCGTCGGCGACGTCGTCCTCGCCCAGCTCCAGCGCCCGTTCCAGCAGCGCGATGCCGGTCGCGACAGCCCCCTCGGTCAGCGCCTGGCGTCCGGCCGGCCCGAGCATCTCGGCCGCCCGGCGCGGCTCACCGGCGGTGGCCCACAACTCACCGGCCAGCCGCTCGCGGCCGGGGACGGGCGCGGACGCCTCGACGGCCTCGGCCAGGCTGCGCGACAGGGCCGTGAGCTCCATCGGAAGCAGCTGGGCGCGTAACGCCTCGGCGGTCAGGACGTGCCGGAACGCGTACGTCGAAGAATCGTCCCCGGGCCCGATGAGCTGCGCCTCGATCGCCTCACGCAGGCTCGACGGCAACTCCGGCCCGCCCAGGCCGACCGCGGCGCCGGCGACGGTGACCGGGAACTGCCGGCCCAGCAGGGCGGCCGCGTTCAGCAGGGCCTGGGTGCGGCGGGTCAGCAGCCGGACCCGGCCGGTCAGCGTGGCGGCCAGACTGACCGGCAGCTGGGTCGGCAGGTCGGCGGCGAGCTCCCAGCCGTCGCCGGAGCGCAGCAGCACCCGGTCGCCGACCATCCCCGCGAGCAGCTCCTCGACGTGCAGCGGGACACCGTCGGCGCTGGCCAGCAGCCGGTCGACGACCGGGCCGGGCAGCTGATCGGCCGGGATGCCGAGGCAGGCGGCGGCCATCCGGCGGACCGCGTCGTCGTCCAGGCGGGCCAGCGGGACCGCCCCCGCGGTGTGCCGGCGGCGGGCGGCGTGGGCGAGGTCGAGGGCCGGGCTGGGGCCGGTGCGGACCGTCCCCAGCAGCAGGATCGGTTCCCGGCCGACGTTGTCGATCAGATAGTCGAGCACGGAGAGCGTGTCCGGGTCGGCCTCGTGCAGGTCCTCCAGGACGAACAGGCAGCCGTGCGGCCGGCCGAGCGTCATCACCAGCCGCAGCACCGCCTCGGCCAGCACGACCAGCGAGTCGTCGGGGCCGCCGAGCCGTTCCTGCCACCACTCGGGCACGAACCGCGACAGCGCCCGCCGGTACGGCAGCAGGGTGGGATCGTCCGGGACGCCGTCGCGACGGATCTCGGCGAGCAGGGCCTCGGCCAGCGGCCGGAACTGCATGGCCGGGGAGACCGCGCGGCCGCGCAGCACCCGCAGGCCGGACCCGGCCGCGACCCGGGCGGCCTCGGCGGCCAGGCGGGTCTTGCCCATGCCGGCGTCGCCGATCAGGAACAGGGCGCCGCCCGACCCGCGGGCCGCCGCCCCGATCGCCGTGGCGACCGTGTCCAGTTCGTCGTCGCGCCCGACCAGTGCCGGGCCGCCGAGCTGGACACCGCCGCCCGGTGGCCCGGGCACGGCCCGGGACCGCTCCTCGACCCGGTCGCGGGCGGTGGCCAGGGGGCGCAGTTCGGCCGGCTCGGCGCCGAGCAGCTGGATCAGGCTGTCGAACCGGTCGATCGGCGGCAGCGTGCGGCCGGTCAGGTACTCTCCGATGACGGCGTGCGACCAGCCGGTCCGGCCGGCCAGCTCGCGATAGGTGATCTCCTTGGTGCCGCGCCGGCGGGCCTCGCGCCGGCGCAGGTCGCGCAGCAGCCGGGCGAGTTCGGCCGGGGTGCTGACACGGTTGACGACCTCCGGGTCGGCGGGCTGTTCGAGCACCGTCCCTCTTCCCTGTACCTGTGGTCCGGCGGACGTTTCGCAGCCTAGGTGCCCTAAGTGGACGAATAGGTCTGCGATCCGACAGGTGCGCGTGTATCCGTGCGCCGCTGTCCGGGCCTGTCCGGGACGGCCGGTTCCGGGGCCGGGCCGCTGACACGGTGATGCCCATGTCAGTGCAGCCCTTCGGAGGCGAAGTCATGATCATCGACGTACGCGGTCTGCGTAAGTCGTTCGGAACCGGCGAGAACGCCGTCGCGGCGGTGCGCGGGGTCGATCTGGAGGTGAAGTCCGGCGAGATCTTCGGCTTCCTGGGCCCGAACGGGGCCGGCAAGACCACCACGATGCGGATCCTGGCGACGCTGCTGCCCCCGGACGACGGCAGCGTGTTCGTCGCCGGCGCCGACCTGCGGCGCCGGCCCGACGTGGTGCGCCGGCACCTCGGGTACGTCGCCCAGGGCGGCAGCACCTGGTACGAGGTCACCGCCCGGGAGGAACTGGTGATGCAGGCCCGCCTGCACGGCCACTCCCGGGCCGAGGCGCAGCGGCGGGCGCGCACCGAGATCGCGGCGTTCGAGCTGGACGACTTCGCCGACCGCCGGTGCAAGACGTACTCGGGGGGCCAGCGCCGCCGGGTCGACGTCGCGCTGGGCGTCATCCACCGGCCCGCCCTGCTCGTCCTCGACGAACCGACCACCGGGCTGGACCCGCAGAGCCGGGCCCGGATGTGGGACGAGATCCGGCGGCTGCGCGACGAGGGCATGACCGTCTTCCTCAGCACCCACTACCTGGAGGAGGCCGACGCCCTCTGCGACCGGATCGCCATCATCGACCACGGCCGCATCGTCTGCGAGGGCTCACCGGAGGCCCTGCGGCGCGAGGTGTCCGGCGACGTGGTGACCATCGGCCTCGACGGCTCGCCCGAGCCGGCCGTCCGGGCGCTGCGGGCCGAACCGTACGTCCACCGCATAGATCCGCCCGACCCGGACGGTCTGCGCGTGCACGTGCACTCCGAGACCAACGTGGTGCTGCGCATCGTGCGCGCGCTGGACCACGCCGGGGTCGAGCCGCGCTCGGTCGACCTGCGCCGGCCCAGCCTGGACGACGTGTTTCTGGCCCGTACCGGCCGCAAGTTGCGTGAGTCATGAGCGGCCCGGCGAAGCTGGCCCGCGACTGCTGGCTGATCCTCGACCGGCAACTGCTGCTGCTGCGCCGCGGGCCGGTGTGGCTGATCCTCGGCGTCGTGCAACCGCTGCTCTACCTGCTGCTGTTCGGGCCGCTGATGAAGAGCGCGCTGCGGCTGCCGACGACCGCCCAGGCCTACCAGACGTTCGTGCCCGGCCTGCTGGTCATGCTCGCCATCTACGGCACCCTGTTCGCGGGCTTCGGACTGATCGGCGAACAGCGCGCCGGGGTCGTCGAACGCACCATGCTCACCCCGGTGAGCCGGACGGCCATGGTGATCGGCCGCAGCCTGCGCGAGGTCGTTTCGCTGCTGGCCCAGAGCACGATCATCGTGGCCCTCGCGGTGGCCTTCGGGCTGCGGATCCGCCCGCTCGACCTCGCCGTGGTCTACCTGCTGCTGACCTTCGCGGCCCTGCTGATGTCCACGCTGTCCTACGCGGTGGCGCTGCGCTCGGCCGGCGAGGAGACGATGGGTCAGCTGCTCAACGCCATCACCCAGCCGCTGCTGCTGCTCTCCGGCATCCTGTTGCCGATCACCGCCGCGACCGCGCCCGGCTGGCTGGTCGCGGTGTCCCGGGCCAACCCGATGAGCTGGATCGTCGAGGCGGTACGGGCGCTGTTCGGCGGCGACCACCGGGCCGCCGTGGTGTGGTGGGCGATCCTGGCCGAGGCCGTCCTGACCGCTGCCGCCCTGGCCTGGACCGTCCGCATCCTCGGCCGCCGGGTCCGGTGAACCCGTGACCGAGCTGCTGGAACGAGACACCGCCGTGGCCCGGCTGTCCGCGATGACCGGACCCGGCCCCGGCCGGTTCGCACTGGTGACCGGCCCGGCCGGCATCGGGCGCAGCACCCTGATCCGGCACGTCGCCGAACGGCACGCGGGCTCGGCGGACGTGGTCGTCGGCCTGTGCGATCCGCTCGGGCAGGCCCGCGACCTGGGTCCGCTGTTCGACATCGCGCCCCGGCTCGGCGGGGGGCTGGCCGGGGCGCTGCGCTCCGGTGAGCGTGACGCCGAGATCTTCGCCGCGTTCCTGGACCGGCTGGCCCGGCCCGACCGTCCCCTGGTGGTGGTCTTCGAGGACGTGCAGTGGGCCGACCGTGCCCTGCTCGACCTGCTCGCCTACGTCAGCCGCCGGCTCGACCGGATCACCGCGCTGATCGTGCTCACCTACCGGGACGACGAACTGGCACCGGACCATCCGCTGCACACCGTGCTGGCCGGCCTGCCGTCCACCGGGGTCGCCCGGCTCGCCCTGGCCCCGCTGTCCGCGGCCGCGGTGACAACCCTGGCCGGGGCCGCCGCCGGGCCCCGCCTGCACGCGCTGACCGGTGGGAATCCGCTGCTGGTGACCGAGATGCTGGCCGCCGGGCCGGGCACCGGGGTGCCGGGCCGGGTGCAGGCGCTGGTCCGGGCCCGGCTGGCCGCGCTCAGCGCACCGGCCCGGGACCTGGTCACGCTGGTGTCCACCGATCCGGCCGGAGCCGAGGGGCGGGTGCTGGCCGCGGCCGGCCCGGACGAGCCGGCCGCGCTGGCCGAAGGCCTGTCCTGCGGGCTGCTGGAACAGGACGGCGAGAGCGTACGGTTCCGCCACGAACTGCTGCGCCGCGCGGCGCTCGGCACGGTTGCGCCGCTGGTCCGGACCGACGCGCACCGCCGGCTGCTGCGCGCCTCGGTCGTGGCCGGCGCGACCGACCCCGCCCGGCTCGTGCGGCACGCGGCCGGATGCGACGACGCCGAGGCCGTGCTGCGGCACGCGCCCCGGGCGGCCCGGCGGGCGGCCTCGTCCGGCGACCCGGGCGCCGCCGCCGACCACTGCGACCTGCTGCTGCGCTACGCCGACCGGCTCGACCCG
The DNA here is from genome assembly GCF_051380535.1 of Actinoplanes sp. HUAS TT8. Classification (NCBI taxonomy): domain Bacteria; kingdom Bacillati; phylum Actinomycetota; class Actinomycetes; order Micromonosporales; family Micromonosporaceae; genus Actinoplanes; species Actinoplanes sp. HUAS TT8. The sequence goes on from NZ_CP195646.1 coordinate 3,300,873, forward strand.
GCCGCGCGGGCCGACGCCTGGGAAGCCCTCGCCGAGTACGCGTTCGCCTCCGGCGACCCGGCCCGGGCCGTGCCCGCCCGCCAGGCCGCGCTGGCCCTGCGGGAGCGGGCCGGTGACCTGACCGGCATCGGCGCGAACCTGCGCCACCTGTCCCGGCTGCACCGGTGGCTGGGCCGTCCCGACGACGCGGCCGCGGTCGCCGGGGCCGCCGTCGAGGTGCTGGCCACCGTGGATCCCGGCCCCGAGCGGGTGCTCGCCCACGCCGCCCGGTCGGCCGCGCACCGGGATGCGGACCGTCCCGGTCCGGCGGTCGCCTGCGCCCTGACGGCGGTGCGGCTGGCCGAGGGGATCGGCGACCAGGCCGCGCTCGCGTCCGCACTGATCGATCTCGGTCAGGCCCGGCCGGCCGACGACGGGGATGCCGACCTCGAACGGGCCTTCGCGCTCGCCCGGCAGCACGACCTGGGCGAGATCGCCGCCCGGGCCGCGGTCGGGCTGGCCGCGAACCGCGTCGACCACCGGCTCCCGGCCGACCTGGATCGGCTGCTCGGACTCGTGGACGACAACGGCTGGTGGCACCTGCGGCGACGGGTCACGGTGCTGCGCGGATGGTCCCGGCTGCACGCCGGGGACTGGGCCGGGGCCGAGGACGATGCGCACGTGGCGCTCGACCCGGACGGCCCGCTGGCGACCTCGGCCCGGATCCTGCTCCTGCGCATCCGGGCCCGGCGCGGCGACCCCGGCACCACCGAGCTGCCGGTGACCCCGGGCGCCGCCGAGGCCCAGGCCGAACAGGCCTGGCTGGCCGGGCGGACCCTGCCGGTGGCCCGGCTGGCCACCGCGTACGGGTCGGCCCGGGCCGCCCGGCATCCGTGGCGGGCCGGTGAACTGGCCCGATGGCTGCGCCGGGCCGGCGCCCGACCGCTGGTCGAGGACTGGTACGCCGAGCCGTACCGGCTGCTGCTGGCCGGGGAATGGCAGCGGGCGGCCGACGCCTGGGCGGCCCTCGGCTGCCCCTACGAGCAGGCCGACGCGCTGGCCGCGGGCGGCGCCGACGACTCCTGCCTGCGGGCGCTGGAGATCTTCGACCGGCTCGGCGCGGACGCGGCCGCCCGCAAACTGCGGCGCCGGCTGCGGCACCGCACCGGGCTGCGGGTACCGCGCGGGCCCCGCCCGGCCACCGTGGCCAACCCGCAGCGGCTCACCGAGCGGCAGATGGAGGTGCTGCGGATGGTCGCCGGCGGGCTGACCAACGCCGACATCGCCGAACGGCTGACCCTGTCCGTACGCACCGTGGACCACCACGTCGCGGCCGTCCTGGACAAGCTCGCGGTGGACACCCGCCGGCAGGCCACGGCCGTCGCCCACCGGCTCGGCATCGTTGCCGCGACCACCGGCTGACCAGCGCCGAGATGGGTGCCGGACCGTCCAATGTAGGCAATTGTCACCGATGGCGGCGGCCCCACCGGCGGGCAGAGTGAAGGACAGAAGCACACAGCACGGGAGGAGGGAAAGAATCATGGAGAACGTCAACCTGGACGAGAAGCTCGACCAGCTCGACCTGGACGACCTGGACCTGAGCGAGCTGAACGTGACCTCGCTGCGGGACACGGTCGGCCTGCCGGAGACGGCGGCGTCCACCGGCACCGGCAACAACTACTGCAGCGCCAGCGGATCCTGCGGAAAGCAGACCTGATCCGAACCGCCGCATCCCATGGGGCGCCGCCGAGCTCACCGGCTCGGCGGCGCCCGCCACCCGAGCCCGGTCCGGAGGAAGCAGATGTCATCATCGACGATGAGCGCGGCGACCGCCCCGGCGTGGACCGGGCAGCGCGTCGAGGTCGCGCCGTATGCCCTGATCCGCCTCTCCGGCCTGCCCAGCCCGACGGCCCCGGCCGCCGCCCGGCGCTTCGGCGAGCTGGCCGAGGCACTGATCGCCCGGGAACGTGACCTCCGCGCCCTCGCCGAGTCGCTCGGGCAGCGATTGCACGACAGCCGCGACCAGCACGAACTGCGTTTCCACCGCTCGGTGGTGCTGCCACTGCGCCGGGACGTGCACAACGGCCGCCGACCGGCCCCGGCCCTGCGCGCTGCCCTCGGCGACCTGCCCGACCGGCTGCCCGGGCTGGACACCTGGCTGCACCTCGCCGACCAGCGGGAACTCCTGCGGCAGCGGCTCGCCGACCACACCGCCGCCGCGCTGGCCGCCGAACGGGCCGTCCTGGCCGGGTTGTGCGCGGCCGAGCCGCTGCGCCGGGCCGTCGCGCTGTCCAGCGCCGCCCTGCTGTCCGGCCTGGACCGGGCCGCGGCGGCCGGCAGCACCCCGGACGCGCGGGCCCGCAAGGCCGAACCCAAGATCCTCCGGTACGCCCTGCGCGCCACCACCAAGACCAGCCCGTGGTCGTGGTTCACCACGGTGGGCTGGGGCGTCTGGGACGAGCACGACGACGTTCTGGACCAGACCCCGGCCCACCCGAGCACGGCGGTCAACCGGGTCCTCACCGCCGCCCTGGACAAGGCACTGCTGGCCCGGCCGGAGATCCGCGGGCGGCTGACGTTCCGGCTGGCCCCGGCCCTCACCGTCGCCGGACAGGAGATCGGCTTCCGGCGCGACGACCCGTCCATCAGTACGATCGTGCTGGTCCACGAACAGCAGGTCCGTCTGCCCCGTACCCGCGCGCTCGACCTGGTGATCGCCGAGGTGCGCGCGGCCGGGCCGGCCGGTCGCACCGCCGGACAGCTGGCCGCCGCGCTCGCCGGCCGGCTGACCGGATCCGATCGCGGTGCCGCGGCGCTCACGTTCGTCGACCGCCTGGTGACCGAGCAGATGCTGGTGCCGATCCCACCGGCCGACCCGCAGACCGCCGACCCACTGCCCGCCGTCTCCGCACTGCTGGCCGACGCCGGGTACCCGAGCCTGACCGAGACCCTGGCGACGATCCGGAGCGCCGGCGCCGAGTTCGCCGACCTGCCCTCGGACCGGAGACCGGGAGCGCTGCGGGACCTGAACACGGCCTGGACCAGCGTTTTCAGCCACGTCGGGGCGGCACCGCCGGAGGTTCCGGCGATCCGCGAGGACGTCACCTTCCCCCACCCGCGCCGCCTGGGCCGCCGGGCCGGCCGCGACCTGCGCGACGACCTGGTCCGCCTCGCGCCGCTGGTGGAGCTCTTCGATATCGGCCCGGTGCTGCGCTCCCTGCTGCGCCGCCGGGTCGTCGACCGGTACGGTCCCGGCGGCCGCTGCCCGGTGACCGAGGTCGTCGCCGACGGCAGCCGGCTCTGGTCGGCCGCCGCCGGCATCGAACCGGACGGCACCCTCGGACCGGCCGACGACGACTGGCCACTGCCGCCCGAGCTGCGGGAACTCGCCGAGCTCCGGCGCGTGATCACTTCCGCGGCCCGCACCGGGCCCCGCCGCGACGACGAGGTCCGGTTGACCGACACGCTGCTCGACCGGGCGGCCGCGGCGCTGCCGGAGTGGCTGCTGCACCGGCCCGGATCGCACTCGTTCTTCGTGCAGCCGTACGAGATCACCGGCGGGACGACCGGCTGGTGCCTCAACCGGATCGGCGACGGCTGGGGCCGCTACACCAGCCGTTTCCTGACCGCCCTGGACCCGCGTCTGGCCGGCGCGGTTACCGACCAGGTCCGGCGGCACAGCGCGGCGACGCCGGTGCAGTACCGGCCGGTGTCGGCGTTCAACGCCAACCTGCACCCAATGCTGACCGCCGAGGAGGCCGGCGAGGACCCGGCCTGGTCGTCACTGCCGATCGAGGACCTGGAACTGGTCCACGAGCCGGAGAACAACGCGCTGCGGCTGCGGGTCGCGGCCACCGGCCGGCCGATCGACCTGCTCTACCTCGGCTTCCTGCTGCAGCCCGGACTGCCGGACCGGGCCGCGCCGCTCTACCTGGACCTGGGCGGCAGCAATGCCGTACTCGGGCATCTCGCCCCGACCGAACCGGTCGAGGTGGACGGCCGGATCGTGCACCGCCGGTCCCGGCTCGGCTACCGCGACCTGACCCTGGTCCGCGGCAGCTGGCTGCTCGACGCGGCAACCGTCGCCGCGCTGCGCGACGACCTGCTGCGCGACGGCGACGTGCCGGTCGCCGCGGCCGCGCGCTGGGCCGCCGCCCTGAACCTGCCCCGGGCCGTGTTCGTCTCCGGCGCCGGCGGTGACCTGCTCACCGACCCGCAGGCGTTGCGGGCCTACTTCCAGGACCCGAAACCCCAGTTCTTCGACCTGGGCAGTGCCCTGCACCTGCGCTGCCTGGCCAAGACACTCGGCCAGTTCACCGGCGGGATCCGGCTGGAGGAGGCGCTGCCCGTGCCCGGCACCGGGCCGACCGGCCGGCGGGCGGCCGAATTCGTCGTCGAGACCTACCGGACGAGGAGGTGAGACGACGATGACCGACACGGTTCGCGACGTCGTCTGCCACTACTACGACCCCGTCAAAGCACCGCTGCTGCGCGGGGCCGTGCTGCCCGGGCTGCGCGCCGTCGTACCCGAAGCGGTGTCGGCGCACCTGGAACGCGGCTGGCGGCACGGACCGCACCTGCGGATCCGGCTCAGCGGCCCGGCCCGGCCGGTCGAGACGGCCGCGGACCGCCTGGCCGGACGGGTCCGCGCGTATCTGTCCGAGCATCCGTCGCGGACCCGGCTGAGCGAAGAGGACCTGCTCACGGCCTCGATCGCGGCCGGGCGGGCCGAGCTGGTGGCGCCGCCCTACGAACCGTTCCGGCCGGACAACACCGTCCTGGTCGTGGCCTCGGACCCGTCCCCGGTCCGGGCGCTCGTGCTCGCCGCCGGGACCGACGCCGTCGAGGCCACCCTGGACCGGACCGCCGAGGACGGCGACGACCCGGCCGCCCGGGTCCGGGCCGCCGTCGTCGCGCTCACCGCGGTCGCGGCCGGCGGGCCGTGGGGGCTGCGCGGGAACTACCTGTCGTATCTGTCGCACGTCGAGGCCTACCTCTGGCACGAGGATCCGGACGGGCGGATCCGCGCCCTGCACGACCGGGTCTGGCGCCGGCAGGCCGACCCGGTCACCGCACTGGTGAGCCGGCTCGGCGGCCTCGGACCCGACCCGGCCGGCGCCCCCGGCCCGGCCGAGGCGGGCTGGCACGACTGGGGCGTGCGGGCCCGGCGCGCCGCCACCGCCGCCCGCGACCGCGGCGACCTGCGGTCCACGACCGGCGAGGACCTGGCCCGCCGCGCGCTCGCCCTCGACGCACCGGCCCTGCGCCGCTGGCACGACCCGGGCACGGTGAGCGACTTCCACCGGAGCATCGGACTGCGCGAACGGGACCCGGGGGAGCAGCGGCTCTTCGACGTCGAACGGTTCTGCGCCAACATGCTCTACCTGCTGCTGGCCGTCTGCGACATCACCCCGGCCGAGCGCTACCTGGCGTCCGCGCTGGTCTGCGCGGCGACCGAACGGATCACCGGCCGGACCTGGCGGGACGTGGCCGGTCCGGACCCGCGGAGCCGGCGGTGACCGGCACCGTGCTGCGCCTGCGCCACGCCGTGCAGGCCTCGCCGACGGCGGCCGGCCTGCACGTGCGCGGCTGGATGAACGCGTTCACCGCCGACGGCGGCGCCGACCTGTGGCGGCTGTGGCAGCGCCTCGAACCGGCCCTGCGCAGCGGCATCGCCGTGGACCGGCTCGACCGGCTGACCACCCGCCCGCGGACCCGCGTGGTCCTGCGCGCGCTGATCGACGCCCTGCGCGAGCACGACATGACCCTGGACCTGCAGCCGGCCCTGGCCTACGCCCACCAACCGGCGCCCCCGGCGGTCGCCGCCTGGCTGGAACAGCTCACCGCCGACCCGGCCGCGGCCTGGCACCGCCTGGCCGGCCGGACGGTGACCGTGACCGGCACCGGCCCGGTCGCCGACGCGGCCGTCGCCGCGCTCACCGCCACCGGCCTGCCGGTGACCGTGCGGCCGGACACCGAGGACACCCGGATGGTCGGCGTCACCGCCGGCCGGCACGTCACCGTCGTGGCCGGCCTCGGCGACGGGGCCGGGTTCGTGACCGAGCCGACCCCGGTCGCGGACGCCGCCCAGCTCGCCGCCCGGATCGCCGGGCGACTGAAACTGATCACCGCGCGCCGGGTGCCGGCCGGGCCGATGCCGGCGATCCTCGGCGCCGCCGCCGCGCACCGGCTGATCTGCCACTCGGCCGGCCTGAACGATCCGGCCCGCTCCCGGACCAGCCCCGACGAGACCGGGCCGGACCCGTGGTCGATGGTCCTGGTGGCCCGGTCCGAACCGCTGACCACCGGATTCCACCCGTGGCTGGCCGGCGGCGGGGTCCCGGCCGGCGCCGCCGACACCCTCGAGGACGCGCTGCACCGGCTCGACGCGCTGTGCGACCCGGAACTCGGCATGCTGCCCGCGGCCGAGACGGGCACGCTGCCGCAGGTGCCGATGTCGCTGGCCCGGTCCGGCGCCGAGGTGGGCCTCGGCGTCACCCTGGGCGCGGCCCGGCTGGACGCCACCCTGCGGGCGGCCGAACGCCGGCTCGACCCGTCCGGCACCGGCCGGCTGGCCGTCGGCGCCGACACCACCCAGGCCGAAGGCATCCTGCTGCGCCGGGAACTGCTCGACCGGACACCGGCCGGGCCGGCCCGCAACGACCCGTCGTGGGAAACGCATCCGACCGCCCGGCGCTGGCTGCGGACCGTACGGGATCGCTTCGGGGTTGACGTGGAGTGCGTGGTGGCCCCAATCGTGCCCGGCGTCTGGACCGCGACCGTCACCGACCGGCGCGACGTGCTCGGCCGCGCGGTCGAGGCCACCCCCGGCGACGCGGCCGCCTTCGCCCTCCTGCACGCCGTCGCGGCCGCCCAGACCGACCTGCCCTCGGCGGCGACCGGGCCGTTGACCTGCTGCGGAGCGGTCGCCCCGGCCCGCCCGTTCGCCGACGCGGACTGGATGAGCGGTCCGTGGACCTGGCCCGGCACCCGCCCGGCCGAGCGGGAGCTGCAACGCGCCCTGCGCCGCCTGATCGCCCCCGAACGGCACCCCCGGCCGGTGACCCGGCGCCACGCCGGTGACCTCGGCGACGCCCTGCACGCGGCCGGTTTCGTGATCCGGCGGACGAGAGGCCACCATGACTGAGGACACGATGCTGGCGGTCGCGCTGCGGGCCGCCCTGGGATCCCGGCTCAACGCCCAGGTGTGCACCGGCGACCCGGCCGTCTTCGAGCGCGGCCGGCCCGCCGTGATCGTCCTGCCCGACTGGACCCCGCGCTCGCTGGCCCGCCTGGGCGATCGGGCCGTGGCCGCCGGGACCACCCTGGTCACCGTCCGGCACGACGGTGCGGTCACCCTGCTCGGGCCGGTGATGGGCCCGGGGCTGGACGGCTGCCTGGCCTGCGCCGAGGACGCCCGCCGGGCCGCGCTCGACCTGCCCGGCGAGCCGGCCGGGCTGACGTTCGGCGGGGCGCCCGCACCGGTGTCCACCCCGGTGATCGTCGAACTGATCGTCGAGGCGCTGCGCGCACCCGCGGCGGCCGCCCGGACCATGTGGATGGTCCGGGCCGGCGACGCCACCGTCTCGGTCCACCGGCCGGGCCACGGGCCGCACTGCGCGGCCGGTGGCCCCCCGCCGGACGAGGCTGCCGGGGCCGGATTCCGCCCCCGGCCCCGGCCCGTACCCGGCCCCGAGCTGCGCCAGCCCAACCCGCGCACCGGCGTCGACCGGCTGCGGGCGGCGCTCGTCGACCGGGTCCTGGGGCCGGTCGTGGCGCTCGACCCGATCGACGGGATGCCGCTGCCGCTGGCGACCGCCACCATCCTGGCCGGCGCCGGCCGCGAGTCCGGCCACGGCCGCGGTGTCACCCCCGACCAGGCCGAACGGGTCGCGCTGCTGGAAGCCGTGGAACGGCGGCTGGCCATGCGCCCGCACCGGCGCCGGACCGTGCTGCGGGCCGCGTTCGACGAGCTCGGGCCCGACCGGGCGCTCGACCCGGCCGCCACCGGCCTGCCCGATCCGGTCTACGACCACCACCCGGCCTCGCTGGTCACGCCGTACCGGCCGGAACTGCCCACCACTTGGGTGCACGGCTGGTCGATGACCCGGCGGCAGACCCTGGCCGTGCCCGAGCACATGGCCTACTACGGCATCGCCGCGACCCCGGCCGCGCCGCACTTCGTCGACCCCAACTCCAACGGGTGCGGACTGGGCAACAGCCTGGAAGAGGCGATCCTGTACGGGCTGTGCGAGGTGCTCGAACGCGACGCGTTCCTGATGGCCTGGTACGCGACCACCCCGTTGCCGCGGGTGGCCGTGCCGGCCGGCGACCCGATCACCCCGCACCTGCTCGACCGGCTCGACGAGCTCGACTACGAGCTGCGGTTCTTCTCGGCCACCAACGATCTCGCCCTGCCCGTCGTCATCGCCCTGGCGACGCAGCGCGACCCGGACTCGCCGGCGCCGCACGCCTACTTCGCCGCGGCCGCCCACCCGGACCCGCGGGCCGCGATCCGGGCCGCCGCGGTCGAGATCGCGGTCGGGGTGTACGCCGCCGCCGGCCTCACCGGGCGCCACCCGCGGCGCCTGGGCCGGGAACGGGCGCTGCGCATGCTGGCCGACCCGGCCGAGGTCCGCGACATCGACGACCACGTCGCCCTGCACGCCGTCCCCGAGGCCCGCACCCGGTACGAGTTCCTGCTGCACGACGAGCAGCCCCGGCCGTGGACGCGGGTGTGGCCGGGCGCCGGCGACCCGGGCCGCGACGTCACCGACGTGCTGACCGGCGTCGTCGACCGGCTGGCGGCCGAGGGGCTGGACACCGTCGTCGTCGACCAGACCGACCCGGGCCTGCGCGACCGTCTCGGCCTGCACGCGGCCCGGGTGATCGTGCCGGGCACGCTGCCGATGACGTTCGGGCACGTCCACCGGCGGACCCGCGGCCTGCCCCGGCTGCTGGAGGTGCCGCACCGCCTGGGCCGGGCGCCGGCCGTCCTCGACCACGACCGGCTCGCCCTGCACCCGCACCCGTTCCCCTGACCGGGCCCGCCCACCGAACCAGCCCGTGGAGTGACCATGTCCGACATCACCAGACCGATCCTCGACTGGCGGCCGCTGCTGCGCCGCGACGCCGTCCTGCACCGGGTGGACGCCGGCGCGACCCTGCGTACCGAGCGGGAGCAGGCCCGGCTGGCCGGCGCGGCCGCCTACCCGCTGCTCACCCGGCTGCGGGCCGGGCTCACCGGGGAGCGGACGGTGCGCCAGATCTGCGCCGGACTCGGCCCGGCCGAGGCCGGCACGGTGACCGGTCTGGTCGCCGAACTGGCCGGGCGCGGCCTGGTCGTCGACGTGGGCGACGCGGCCGCGGCGCGGTGGCCGGCGCAGCGCAACTACCTGGCGCACCTGGTGCCGGACCCGGGGGAGCGCGTCCGCTGGTGGCACGGCGCTTCCGTCCTGCTTCAGGGCAACGGCATCAGCCTGTACGCGGCGGCGACCGCGCTGCTGGCCAACGGCGCCGGACGGCTGACCGTCGTCCCGGACGACGACGACTGGCCGTACCGGGACGCGCTGGCGGCATCGCAGGTCCGCATCGGGGCCACCCCGAACCTCTGGGCCGACCTGGTCGTGCACTGCGCCGACAAGGCTGAGCCGGCCGCGCTGACACCGCTGATCCGGGCGGCCCGCACGGGCGGCCCACCCCTGCTCGCGCTCGCCATGACCGGCGGCTGGGCCGTGCTCGGGCCGCTGACCGGCGCGGACGGGCCGGGCTGCTGGTGGTGCGTCCACGAGCGGCTGGCCCGGAGCGGCGAGGTGGGCGCGGCCGGGACGCCGACGCCGCTGGTCGCCCGGATGCTCGGCGGTGCGGTCGCGTTCGCCGCGTTCCGGCTGCTCACCGGGGCGGATCGGGACGAACCCCGGACCGCCACGGTGCAGCGGCTGCGGACGCTGCGTGCGGCCCGGATCGACGTCGGCGGCGGGTGTGCGGTGTGCGCCCCGGACCGCCCGCGACGGCCGGCGTCACCCTGGCCGCCGCCCGAGGCCGCGCCGGTGATCCGGGACGTGGAGAGCCGGCCCGGCGAGTCGTCGGGCGACGTCGGCCAGTACGCGGCGGCCGCCCACCGGCTCGTCGACCGGGCCCTGGCCCCGGAGGACTACGTCACGGACTGGGGCGACCGGCCGCCGCTGTTCCCGACCTATCCGGGAGCGCCGCTGCGGGTGCTGCCCGACCCGGCGGACCCGGCCGAGCGGCCGTTCCCGGCGTCGACGGGCGCGGTGCTCACGCCGTACACAAGCGAGATCTTGATCTGGATGTTGCGGCGGGCCTACGGTCCGCTCGCGCGCAATCTGCGGGTCGACTACAACCACGACGGCGGGGCGCGGACCGGCTATCCGAGTGCGCTGTGGCGGCGGGGCACGGCCAGTGGTGGCGGGCTGTATCCGCTGCAGGTCTACTGGGTGGCCGGCGGGCGCGGGATCCGTCACTACGCGCCGGGTCAGCACGCGTTCGAGGAACTGGCCCGTGGTGACGCCGCGGAGCGGATCCGCGCGGCCGTGGGGTCGGCCGAGGGCTCCCACTTCCTGCTGATCAGCCTGCGGTTCTGGCGCAACGCGTTCAAGTACGCCGATCTCGGCTACCACATCGGCACCCTGGACCTGGGCGCCCTGCTGGGCAGTCTGGGCCTGCTCGCGGCCGGTGTGAGCCGGCCCTTCGAGGCGCTGCTGGACTTCGACGACGCCGCCCTGAACGACGCGCTCGGGCTGGACCCGGCCGAGGAGAGTGTCCTCGCGGTCGTGCCGCTGCCGTGGTCGGACGACGAGCCGCCGGTCGAGGTGCCGGCCGACCGGCCGCGCATCGCGCCGGCCGAGGCCTCCCGCACGGTCCTGCGGTTCGCCTGGAGCGCCCGCGTGCACCGGACGATCATGGCGGCGCGGCTGACCGGTTCTGCCCATCACTCCCCGGCGCGGGTCGGCCCGGCGGAGACCGGCCGGCCGCCCGTCGCGCTGCCCGAGCCGGCCGTCGACCCCGCCCCGGCCGGGACGCTGCTGGGGCGGCGCCGGTCGAGCTCGGGCGCGATGGTGGCGATCCCGGCGCTGCCGATGGCGACGCTCGGGGCGGTACTGCGGTGGACCGAGCGGGCGAACCCCGACCGGGGTCGCCTGACCCGGCTGTCGGTCCTGGTCAATCATGTGGACGGGCTCGAACCGGGCGGCTACCGGTACGACCCGGACGGCCATCGGCTGCACCCGGCGCTCACCGACCCGGGACCGGGATGGGCGGCCCACCTCGAACGGATCGGGCGGCGGGTCGCGAACTACACCCTGGAACAGGCGTCGGCGGTGCTGGTCGTCTCCGGGCGCGCGGACGCGGTGCTGGCCGAGCACGGGCCGCGAGGGTATCGGCTGCTCAACGCCGAGGTCGGGGCCGTGGTGCAGGCCGGTTACCTGGCCGCCGCGGCCGCCGGGATCGGCGCCGGGGCCGTGCTCAACCTGGACCATCCGTACGTCGACGGGATCCTGGAATTCGACGGTGGCGAACGGGCCGTTCTCTGCCTGCTGATCGGCGGTGAGCACGATGAGGACGCCGCCTTCGAGCACACGCTCGGCTGACCGCGGCTGGATCAGCGTCCACGTCTTCCACGCGCCCGACGAGGACCCGCTGCTGATCGGCTGCGTGGCGCCGCTGGTCCGGCGGTTGCGGGAGCAGCGGCTGATCGATCGGGCGTTCTTCGTGCGCTACTGGGTGGAAGGGCCGCACGTGCGGCTGCGGCTGCGACCGGCCGCGCGGATTCCGGCGGCCGAGGTCGAGGAACCGATGCATGCCGCACTGACGGCGTTCCTGGACCGGCATCCCGCGCCCGCCGCGGCCGACCGTCCGGCGGCGGAGCTGCTGCGGCGGACCTTCGAGGCCGAGTACGGCCCGGCGGCATGGCACGACACGTACGGCCGGAGCGGGGTGATGCCGATGAGCCCACCCAACACGTACCGGCCGGTGCCCTACGAACCGGAATACGACAGGTACGGCGGGCCGGCCGGCATCGAGCTGGCCGAATGGCACTTCGACACCTCCACCGAGGTCGTCCTGCACCTGCTGAGCGCGCGACGCCCGGACCGGCGGGCCCGGCTGGGGCTGTCCGCGCAGCTCGGACTCGCGCTCTGCCTGGCCATGCTCGGCGACGCCGGCCGGACGGCGGTGTTCCTGGGCCGCTACCGGGACTTCTGGGAAGAGTTCAGCGGGGCCGGGCCGGCGCTGCGGGCCGCGTATCGCGACGACCAGGCGGCGACGCTGCGCCCGGTGGTCGAGCGGGTCCTGGCCGCGTCCCGGGAGGCGGCGCCGGTCTCGGCCTGGGTGCGGCACTGCCGGCTGCTGCGGGAACGGGCTGTCACGATCGGCGACGCCGCCATGCTGACACACTCCTACCTGCACATGACCAACAACCGGCTGGGCGTGACCGTCGCCGAGGAGGCCTACCTCGCCCATCTGATGCTGGACGCGCTGAGTTAATGCGGCTCCTCTCGCACGGTGAGGAGATACGGGCTGTCCCAGTTGCTGGTGGCCGTGAGGTTCAGCCGTCGGCGCGGTTCACCGTCCGGCTTGTAGTAGCAATGCTGACTCATCGCCGCGCCCACCTTGACCACCGAGACGGCCGGGAACGGGTCACAACGCAGCGACGGCCCGCCGTAGATGTGCGAGACGTTCAGCCGGGCGGTCTCCCGGGTGACGATCACCTCGTTCGCGGCGATCCGGTATTTCACCGAGGCGAGCGGCAGGTTGTCGCCCACGGGGGAGACCGAGGTGATCTCGACCTCGAAGGTGGCCCGCGCGCCGTCGTACTCGACCCAGCACGGGAACCTCTGCACGACCTTGATGACCCAGTCGTCACCCTGGGTGCAGCCACTCGACATCGGCGCGGATCGCTGAGCGGCGGCGAGCACCCCCTTTTCCAGCTCGTACCGCCGGTCGGGGATGAAATGGTTGATGGCCGGGGTGGGCGTCCAGGCCGGAGTCGGAGCCGGGCCCGGAGCGGGCGGCGCGGTCACGGGTTCGCCGGCCTCGCGGTACGGGTCGTGGTGGCCGAGGTAGCGCACGAACCACGTCGCCGCGCCGCCGCACAGCACCACTACGAGCGGCAGCACGAGCCAGGTGGCCGCCGGTATGCGGTTCTCGGTCGCTCGGCGGCGCCGGCTCTCCGCGGCGAGGAGCCCGGCCGCCACGGCGATCCCCAACGCGCCCAGGGCCACCCAGATCGCCCAGTCGACCCCCAAGGCCCAGGCGACGGCGCCGGCGACCACGGCCAGGGCGACCGGCGTGGCAGCGATCCGGTAGGCCCGCCGGTCCTGTTCCGGGAACACCCGGTACAGCGCGGTCAGACAGCCGATCGCGATGAGTTCGGCGATGGCCACCATGAAGACGTAGGTGGCGACCTCGGCCCCGGTCCGCCAGGACCGGACGAACATGAGCAGACAGAAGCTGACCATCAGCCCGGCCACGGCCACGGCCCAGCCCACTCCGAGTTTTTCTGCCACCGGTCGGTTTCCTCCCGTTCGCGGAGCCGGTCAGCGGGCCAGGTACTCCTCGCTCTCGATGTAGACGCGTTTGTCGGCGAGGCTCGGCTCGCTCACCTTGAGCACCTTCTTGTCGGCGTAACGCGACTCGGACACCACGTAGACGGACTCGTCGGCCAGGCCTCGTTCGCTGACGACGTAGACCGTCCAGTCAGCCATGTACCGTTCGCTGACGAAGAACACCTTCGGCATCTCCACTCCTAACGCATCGATCAGCTTCGTGCAATGGGCACATGCCGGGGTCCCGGGGAATCCACTCAGGCCGGTCGATTTCAGTATCCGGTGCCGTTGTCGCGACCGCCTTAGCGTCCGGTGCACAGTCCTACGCGACGAGCGCACTGCCGAGGAATGCCGCCGGAGGCGACAATGGGGATGGGAGGACATCTATGCGGACGATCTTCGACAGCAGTGCGATCCCGGTACCCGATCGGCTGGAAGCCTTCCGCAGCATGGTCGACACCTGGACGATCTCGACCGAGATCTACAGTCCGCAAGCCTCGGCCTTCACCGCCCGGTTCGGCGCGATGTCGCTCGGAACGGTGCAGGTGACCGCGCTGTCGTACACGTCGCTGAAGAGCAGTCGACCGGCCCGGCTGATCCGGCGCTCCGATCCGGAGTACTACCAGGTCGGCTTCATCCACGCCGGCGGGCAGGGCATCGATCAGCACGACCGGCGCGCGGTGCTGCGACCGGGCGACCTCGTCATCTACGACAGCTCCCATCCGTTCGAGGCGTCCGCCATCGGCGAGACGTCGCCGGCGGAATCAGTCGTGCTCCATTTTCCGCGGCACCTGCTGCCGCTGCCCGGCGCTCAGGTGGCCCGGCTCTGCGCGCGGCCGCTGCCCGGCACCAGCGGACTCGGCGGACTGCTCCGACAGTTCGTCGGCACCCTGATCGAGCAGCACGACCGGCAACCGCAGCCCACCGAGCGCGACCTGTGCCGCCTCGGCGACATCACCATCGATCTGGCCACCGCGGTCATGGCCCACCACCTCGACCAGCGGCACCCGCCGCTGCACTCGCCCTCACGCGTGCTCTACCTGCGCGTCCTCTCCTACATCGAGCAGAACCTGCAGCGCCCGGGCCTCGGACCCGCCGGTGTCGCCGACGCCCACCGGATCTCGCTCCGCTACCTGCACCGGATCTTCCAGCAGCATCATGGCTCGACCGTCAACGCGCACATCCGCACCCGGCGCCTCGAAGGCGCCCGCCGCGATCTCATCGACCCGCGGCTCGGCCACCGCACGATCGCGTCCATCGCGGCCCGCTGGGGATTCCCCCGCCCGGCGGACTTCACCCGCGCATTCCAGAAACACACCGGCCGCACACCGCGCGACTACCGCCACCCGCCCCCGGACCCGGCGGCCGGGCCGGCGGCATCGAACTGATCCGGCCGTCGTGGTCTCGCGGGTTCAGCGCGAATCGCCGGGCCGTGGCCAGATCAGGTGGCGTCGTCGAGGCCGATGTGGCGGGCCAGCAACGCCATCTGGTCGGCGAAATGCTCGACGAATTCCGGCGATCGGGGATCGGCGCCGCACAGGCCCTCGATGACGTGCGGCAACGTGGTCGTCGCCATGCACGCGGCCATCAGCATGATCTGCAGGCACACCGGGTCCAGTTCGGCCGGAAGTGTCCCGGCCTCCTGACGGGCCCGTAATTGCGTGACCGTGCTGCCGAGCATCTCGGTGCGCGTGTCCCGATCGGGGTCGTCCTCCGGGCCCGACCATTGCAGGCCGCTCCACGCGAACATCCGCACACTGTCCGGATTGCGGACGGTCTCCATCGCGTAATTGCGCAATTGTTCGGGAAGTGTCATTCCGGGCGGAGCCAATTCCTCGCGGCGCTGGGCCCACTGCTCGGACATGGCCCGGTAAAGGCCCTCCTTGCCGCCGAAATAATAGGACACCAGCTGCTGATTCACCCCCGCCCGGGACGCGATCGCCCGGGTCCGCGCGCCGGCGAAACCGTGCTCGGCGAACTCGGCGGCGGCCGCTTCCAGAATTTTCTGCCGGGTGCGCTCGGGGTCGCGCTGCCGCTCCTGCGGCGATGGTGACCTGCGCGGACGTGGTGATGTCACGACGCGATCATACGCCCGGCTGAGACAATCAAGTAATCATCTGATTGACAGTGGCATGCACACGGTTGATACCGTGCCGGGCATGACACGAGTACTGATCAGCGGGGCCGGCCTCGGCGGTCTCGCCCTCGCCCAGGCACTGCACCGGGGCGGCGTCGACGTCGCCGTCTACGAGCGGGACCCGACCCCGGCGACCCGCAACCAGGGCTATCGGCTGCACATCGACGCGAACGGGAACGCCGCCCTGCGCGCCTGCCTCCCGCCCGCGGTCCTCGACCTGGTCCGCGACACCAGCGGCGTCAACGGGGACCTGGTCGCGACCTACGGGCAGCGGCTCGAACGGTATTTCGCACAGGAGTTCCCCGGCATTCCGGAGAGCGAGATCAGCAATGTGGACCGGGACACCTTCCGCCGCGGATTACTGACCGGGGTGGAGGATCGGGTGGTGTTCGGGCGCACGATCACCGGTTATCGGATCGCCGATTCGGGACGCGTCCGCATCGAATTCGCCGAGGGGGGCACCGACGAGGGGGATCTGCTCGTGGGGGCGGACGGGGTCGGTTCCGCCGTACGCGGGCAATTGATTCCCGGTTTTGGTCCTCGCGATCTCGGCCTGCGCTGTATCTACGGCCGGATGCCGATCGACGCCGGGACCGAACCGCTCATTCCGGCCGAGTTCGACCGCGGATTCTCCTGGGTCGCCGGCGACAACGGCATCGGCGTCGGATTCGCCCCGGTCCGCTACCGTCACCGACCCGGCGGATATCTGATGATCGCGCTCGTCACCACCCCGGAAAGAATCGGCCCCGACCTGCACGGAACCGTCATCGAGGCGACGAGCAGCTGGGACCCCAGAATCAAAACCATTATCGGGTACGGCGACAGCACCTCATTCTTCCCGATCACCATCCGCGCGAGCGACCGCATCGATCCGTGGCAATCGGGCCCGGTCACGTTGCTCGGCGACGCGATCCACACCATGCCGCCGGCCGGGGGAGTGGGCGCCAACACCGCCCTGCAGGACGCCGCCACCCTCGCCGCCGAACTGCTGTCCGACAAGGATCTGCCCGGCGCCGTCGCCGCCTACGAGCGCGTCATGCTCCCGCGCGGCTTCGACACGGTCGAGAACTCGGTCCGCATGCTCGGTCAGATGGCCGGCCGATAAGGCGTGCGGGGGTTGATCTCCATCGCTATGGTGATCATCGATCGATGAGCCGGGGGCGACCGACCCGGCACGGGGAATCGAACAGGAGATCACCATGCGCACCATCCTGCGCTCGGGCGCTGTCGCGCTCGCGGCCGGAACCCTGCTCCTGGGCAGCGGAGTCGCTGCTCAGGCGGCAGCACCGGCCAGCACCGTGAGTGTCAGCGTCAACCGCCTGATCCTCAAGCCCGGAGAGTTCGGCCACACCGGCAGCATCCGGATCGTCATCAAGAACCGCACGACCGAGGTCTACGACCAGGGCGTCACGATCACCGAGCCGATCGCCCAGACGTTCGACCAGTTCACCGGCACCGGACCGTGCGCGGGCGGAGGCACGGGGCCTACCCCGGCTGCCGTCGGCTGCATGCTCGCCGAGCCGCTCCAGCCCGGCGCGAACGCCGTGATCACGGTCAGCTTCCGGTCGCCGGCCAAGCCCCAGGCGTTCCCGCAGATCGCCCCGGACCAGGGCAAGGTCGAGGTCGGCAGCGCGTCCGCGCAGTTCGACGCGGTGTTCCGGGCGACCGGCGGTGGCCTGGCCAACCCGGTCCCGTACGTGCAGGACACCACGTCCAAGCTCGTCGTGACCGCCGGCGACGCGACCCTGACCCGTCAGGAGGACGGCACCTACCGTGGCGTCACCACGGTGACCGTCCGCAACGACGGCGATGCCGCGCACGACGGCCTCGCCGGCAACATCTCGGCGCCGGCCGGGCTCAGCGGCTGGCCGGAGAACCTGCCCGACAACGTGTGCTTCCCCAGCGCGCCCACCGTGCCCGGTGGCGTCGCGGTGGACTGCCAGGTGACCGGCGGCCAGCTGGCCGAAGGGCAGGAGCGGACGTTCCAGTGGGCGTTCAACGCGTCCGAGGACGCCGTGCCGGGCCTGCTCGGCAGCGCCACCACGCGGGTGGATCTCGGCCACGGTCCGACCCAGACCGACGGCGCGAACACGGCGACCTTCACCATCACGGTCGCTGAGTAGTAACACCTGATCCGACGCGGCCGGCCCCGATCGACATGATCGGGGCCGGCCGTTCTCGGTTCAGCGGTGGATCGGGCGGCGGGAGGCCGGACGTGAGGTGCCCGGGTGCTGGCGGCGGAGGGTTCGCGGGCGGCGCACCGGCCGGGCCGGGTGATGCCGTGCGGCCCGGGCCGACGATGAGGCCGAAACTGACCGGCGGCGTCCGGGGCCAGTTGAGCAGGGCGGCAACGCCCCGGCCAGCCCCAGGGCCGGGCGCAGGCGGGCCGGCCGATGAGAGTGGGCAGGGAGCAGAGGTCAGCGCCGCGTAGCCGTGTTCTCGTCGTCCCGCGCAATGTCCACCTGATCCACCGAGGGCGCCCCGTCGATCGCGTCCGCCGCCACCGCCACGGCTTTGACCTCGGCCGGCAGGTCGAGGCTGTCCCGCAGCATCACCGGCCGCATGGCCACCGCCGCGACGATCCCGACGATCCCGATGACCGCCGAGATCAGGAAGATGTGCCCGGTGGCGTCCCCGTACGCGGCCCGGATGATGTGCACGATCGGCTCCGGCAGCGCACTCAGGTTGAGCGCGCTGGTGCCGCCCCCGCTGCCCGAGGCGGGCACGCCGGCCGCGGCCAGGTCGTGGGTGATCTGGTCGGTGACCCGCCGGGCCAGGACGGCGCCGAGCACCGAGACGCCGATGGTCCCGCCGAGCGACCGGAAGAACGCCACGGTCGAGCTGGCCGCGCCGATGTCCTTGAGGGCCACGGTGTTCTGCACCGCGAGGACCAGGTTCTGCATGGTCATGCCGACGCCGGCGCCGACCAGGAACATGCCGATCCCGACGAACCACAGCGCGGTCCGGTGATCGATGGTGGACAGCACCGCGAAT
The DNA here is from genome assembly GCF_051380535.1 of Actinoplanes sp. HUAS TT8. NCBI lineage: Bacteria > Bacillati > Actinomycetota > Actinomycetes > Micromonosporales > Micromonosporaceae > Actinoplanes > Actinoplanes sp. HUAS TT8. The sequence continues at coordinate 3,319,548 of NZ_CP195646.1, forward strand.
CCGGCGACGAGAACAACGGCACCGGCGATGATGTACGGCTTGATCCGGCCCGTCCTGGTGATCAGGCGTCCGGAGACGACCGAGGTGACGAGCACGCCGGCCATCAGCGGAATGGTCAGCAGGCCGGCCTCGGTCGGGCTGTAGCCGCGGCCGATCTGGAAGTACTGGCCGAGGAAGACCGCGCCGCCGAACATGGCCATGCCGACCGCGAGGCTGGCCAGGATGGCCAGTGCGGTGTTGCGTTCGCGGATGATCGGCAGCGGCACGATCGGCTCGGCCGCCCGCGACTCGACCAGCACGGCCAGGCCGAGCAGCACGACGGATCCGCCGACCATGGCGAGGGTCGGCCAGGAGATCCAGGCGAACGAGCTGTCCACGAACGAGATCCAGACCAGCAGCACGCTGACGCCGGCGGCGATCAGGGTCGCGCCCAGGTAGTCGATCTTCACGTCGTCGCGGCGGACCGTCGGCAGGCGCAGCGTGGCCTGCAGCAGGGCCAGGGCGATGACGGCGACCGGGACGCCGACGAAGAAGCACCAGCGCCAGCCCAGCCAGCTGGTGTCCACGATCAGGCCGCCCAGCAGCGGGCCACCGACCGTGGCCAGGGCCATCACGCCACCGAGGTAGCCGTTGTAGCGTCCGCGCTCGCGGGGCGGGATCATCGCGGCGATCGCGACCTGGACCAGGGCCTGCAGGCCACCGACGCCGATGCCCTGGAACGCGCGGGCGGCGATCAGCTCACCCGCGTTCTGTGAGGCGCCGGCCACCGCCGATCCGATCACGAAGATGACGATCGAGATCTGGATCAGGGCTTTCTTGTTGAACAGGTCGGCCAGCTTGCCCCAGATCGGGGTGGTGGCGGTCGCGGTCAGCAGGGTGGCGGTGACGACCCAGGTGTACTGGGTCTGCGACCCGTTCAGGGCTCCGATGATCTTCGGCAGCGCGGTGGAGACGACCGTGCTGCTCAGCATGGCGACGAACAGCACCAGGAGCAGGCCGCTGAGGGCCTCCAGGGTCTGCCGGTGTGTCTTCGCCTCGCTCGCCGCGGTTGCCGCCGGTGGGGTGGGTGCGCTCATGGCGCGGCCTCCGTGGTCTCGTGAAGGGTCAGTGCGGTGTGGATGTCGGCGACGAGACGGTCGATGCCGTGCTGCAGCGCGGTGATCTCGTCCTGGCTCCAGCCGTCGAGGGCCTGGTTGACGATCTGCCCGTACCACCGCAGGGCGTCGCTGAGCGCGGCCCGCCCGGCGGCGGTGACCACCAGGGCCGTCGCGCGGCCGTCGTGCGGGTCGGCCTCGCGGGCCAGCAGGCCCTGGGTGACCAGGGCGGCGACGGCGCGGCTGACGGTGGACGGGTCGAGCCCGGCCTGCGCGGCCAGGTCACGGCTGCGGCAGCCGCTGGGCATCCGGTCGATCTCGGCCAGGATGCCGAGCAGGCCGGTGGGGATGGCCGGCTGCGCCGCGGATCGATGCTGCTTGAGCTGGCGGATGGCCTTGAGCAGATCGTGCAGGCGCATGCCGATCTCGGGCGGTGCGCCGTGCACGGGCGGAACCTTCCTGGCCGGTCAATGCTTGCTACCGCCAAGTATCGGCACAGGCTTGCTCACAGGGCAAGTTTTCTCACAGGGAAACTTTGATAACAAGACGGCGACCGTCGGGAAAAGGCCAAAACCCTAAAATCCGATAAAACGATTAGGGTACGGGCGGTCAGGCGGCGACCGCGACGCGATCGCGGCCCGCGTTCTTGGCCTGGTAGAGCAGCTGGTCGGCGAGCAGCGGCAGCCGTGCCGGGTCGGCCACGTCGGTCGGCGTGCAGGCCACCCCGACCGAGATCGTCACCGTGATGGCCTGATCGGCGGCGACCGGGATCGGCGTGGCCCGGATCGCGGTGTGCACGCGCGCCGCCACCGTCCGGGCCTCCTCCGGGCTGGTGTGCGGCAGCAGCACGGCGAACTCCTCCCCGCCGTACCGGGCCACGACGTCCTGCTGCCGGATCGCGCCGCGCAGACGCTCCCCGACCTCGCGCAGCACCCGGTCGCCCCCGTCATGCCCGTACGTGTCGTTGACGAGTTTGAAATGGTCGATGTCGAGCAGGATCACGGCGTGGTCCCGGCTGCCGGCGTGGGCGAGCGCGTCCTGGAAGTAGCGCCGGGTCCGCAACCCGGTCAGCCCGTCGGTCGTGGCCATCCGGCGCATGTCCCCGACCAGTCCGGCCAGCCGCCCGATGACCAGCAGGAACAGCACGCCGCAGGTGGCGCAGATGAGCGGGATGTGCAGGGTCGCGCCGCGCACGAACTGCACCAGCAGCGTGGCCGGGGCGAGCAGGGAGGCCAGCGCCAGCGTGGTGAGCCGGAAGTTGCCCATGTCCGGGGTCGGCACCGCGCTCGGCGCGTCCAGTTCCCGCATCGACGGGTGCATGCAGGTCAGGCCTACGACCAGGGGCGAGATGGTCCAGAGCACGACGGACAGCGCGTGCCAGCGGGTGCTGCCGGCGAGGGTGTCGAGGGTGCTGATGGTGTCCGGGACCACGGTCAGCGCGAGGTAGCCGGTGAGGCTGTAGACGGCGACCGACTTGCGCCCGGTGTCCAGCAGCAGCCGCGCGCCGAACGCGGCCAGCAGCAGGTCGCCGAGCGGGTAGGCGGCGGCGATCAGGCGAGTGGTGAGCCCGACGCCGGTGCCGCCGACGATCGGGTCGATCAGGAAGATCCACCAGAACAGCCCGGCCGAGACGGTGATGATGGCGGCGTCGATCAGGCCGGGCAGGTCCCGGCCCGGGTTGCGCCGCCGCACGATCAGCAGCAGGGTCAGCGCCCCGCCGGTGGACACGCCGAGGAAGCAGGCGTCGGCGACGGTGGCCGGATGACCGGCCAGGACACCGGCCGGGAGCAGACTGCCGACCACCGCCAGGGTCAGGCAGCCGGCCATCATCCAGGGCCAGCGCGAACCGGGCCGGTGCAGGCGGATACCCCACAGCACGGCGACCAGACCGGCCGCGACCGCCACCGCCGACACCGCGCCCATCACGGCCTCCGGGGCGCCCAGCACGGTCGCCACCACACACGTGAGGGTGATCACCGCGGAGACGGCGACATAACGGGTCCACGGGGAGTTGACTCGCATGATCCTTCCGGGGGCCGCTGGCACGTAATACAACAATCGGCGCCCGTACCGGAAAGCTGACCACTTCCAAACGACTGCTCGGAAGGCTTCCTCCTCGACCCGTAACGCGACGAGGAGAAGATTTGATGCGCAGAACGTCAGTGCTGGTGGTGGCCGTGCTCGCCCTGTCCGCGTGCAGCTCGCCCCCGGAGAGCGCCGCCCCCGAGGTGGCGACCCTGGTCAGCCCGTCGGCGGCCGCACCGTCGTCGGCGGCGTCACCGCAGTCGCAGCGACCGCGGGAGCGCCTGGACACCACGTCGGACGAGTACCTGGCCATGCTCGCGCCCTACAACAAGTGCATGGCCGAGCACGGCGGCGTCTCGAAGTCGGACCTGGCCAAGGGCGCGGTCGCCAAGCCGGCCTCGGAGCAGCAGCAGGCCAAGTTCGACGAGGCCAACCGGATCTGCGAACCGCAGTACTTCCCGCTCCCGCCGTGGGAGAAGGACCCGGCCAACCCCGACGCGAAGGACTTCGCCCGGGACGTCGTCAAGTGCCTGAAAGGCAAAGGCGTCAAGTACGTCGAGGTCAGCGACGACGGCATCAGCATCGCGCTGGGCGGCGACGACAACGACCCGAAGTCCATCTCGTTGGGCATGGACCTGATCCCCGGCTGCGAACGCAGCACCGCCGCCCAGCACAAGAAGTAGTCACACGCCGGCCAGGGCCCGCGTCGGGGTCAGCCGGGCCGCACGGACGCACGGGTAGACCCCGGCCAGCACGCCGATGACGATGGCCCCGCCGACTCCCAGCGCCGCTGACTGCGCCGGGAGCACGAGGGGCCATCGTTGCCAGCTCGCGTACCCGACCGTGGCGGCTACGCCCAGGGCGGTGCCGAGCACCCCACCGGCGGCGGCCAGCACCACCGACTCGGTCAGGAACTGGCCCCGGATCTGCCCGCGGGTGGCGCCCAGCGCGCGGCGCAGGCCGATCTCCGAGCGGCGTTCCAGGACCGAGACGACCATCGTGTTGGCCACCCCGATGCCGCCGATGACCAGCGCCACCCCGGCCAGGGCCAGGAACAGCACCGAGAAGCTGCTCTCGGTGGCGCGTTTGGCCGCCAGGGCGTCGGACGGACGGGTGACCATGACCGCGCCCGGCCGCTCGGGGGAGATCGTCTCGGCCAGCACCCCGCGTACGTCCTCGATCCGGTCCTCGTCGGCCTGCACGTACAGGACCGTGGGATGCCCGTCGAAGCCGAGCTCGGACCGGGCGACCGGCCAGCCGACCAGCACCGACCGGTCGATGTCGGGGGTCAGCGGGGTGGTGGCCAGGATGCCGACGACGGTGAACCCGCGGTCGGCGATCATGATCCGCGGGGCCGGGGCGCCGGGCGGCAGGTCGGTGACGCCGAGCCGGTCGGCCGCGACCGAACCGAGGACGACGGCCGGGAAGTTCTCGGTGGCCGGGGTCAGCCACCGGCCGGCCCGGACGCGCGCGTTGATCGTGGGGAGCAGGTCGAGACGGGCGGCCAGGGTGGTCAGTCCGGAACCGTTGCCCGCTTCGAGACGGTCGTTACGACGTACCGGGGAATGGGTGTTGGCGACCGCGCTCCCGGCCGTCACCGGGCCGATCCGGCGGACCATCTCGACCGCGGACTCCGGGAGCGGCGCCGGCGGGTTCAGGTCGGGCAGGGCCACCGCCTGCAGGGTGTTGGTGCCCAGCGCGCTCAGCCGGGCGACCAGGGCGGCCTGGCTGGAGGCGGGGATGCCGGTGACGACGATCATCGTGGCGATGCCGATCGCGATGCCCAGCGCCGACAGCGCGGCGCGGGCGGGCCGGGTCCGCAGGCCGATCAGGCCCAGGTCGAGCAGGTCGAGGGGGCTCATCGGACCAGCCGCCCGTCGCGGATCTCGATCCGGCGGGGCAGCGACGCCGCGATGTCGCGGTCGTGGGTGATCAGGGCGATGGTGCTGCCCTCCTCGTTGAGACGTCGGAGCAGTGCGAGCACGGCCTGGCCGTTGGCGGTGTCCAGGGCGCCGGTCGGCTCGTCGGCCAGGATCAGCGACGGGCGGTTGACCAGGGCGCGGGCGATGGCCACGCGTTGACGTTCGCCGCCCGAGAGTTCCTGCGGGCGGTGGCCGGCGCGGTGGCTCAGACCGACCCGGGCCAGGGATTCCAGGGCCCGCGGGCGGCGGTGGCGGCGGGGGACCCCGGCGTAGAGCAGCCCGGTGGCGACGTTCTCGGTCGCGGTCAGGCCGTCGCTCAGGTGGAACTGCTGGAAGACGAAACCGATCTCGTGGGCCCGCAGCGCCGAGAGTCGGCGGTCGCTCAGCGTGGCCACGTCCCGGCCGTTGATCAGGACCGTGCCGGTGGTCGGGCGGTCCAGGGTGCCGATGATGTTGAGCAGGGTCGACTTCCCGGAGCCGGACGGGCCGACCACGGCCACCAGTTCGCCGCGGGCGATGTCCAGGTTCACCCCGGTCAGAGCGTTGACGCCACCCGGATAGGACATTCCCGCATTGCGTACGGACAGGACCGGCACCGTCGTCACGACGCCACCACCACGGTCATGCCCTCGGTCAGCCCGTCGCCGGTGAGTTCGACGAACCCGTCGGCGAACAGACCGGTCTTCACCGCGATCAGCCCGGCCGGGCCCTGGACCGCGTAGCCGCCCTCGCTCAGCGCGACGAGCGCCTCGATCGGCGCGGCCAGGACGTTCTTCGCGGTCCGGCCGGTGATGTTGACGGCGACGTCGCCCGCGTCGAGCCGGTCGATCGTCTTCGGGTCGTCGACCGTGACCGAGACCGTCAGCTTCGGTTCGGTCTCGCCGTCCGCTGTGGCCAGAGCGCGGCCGACGGCGAGGATCCGGGCTTTGACGGTACGGTCGTCCGGCAGGGTCACGGTGACCTTGTCGCCCTGCCGCAGCGCCCCGGCCTGCTCCAGCGCCGCGGCGACGGTGATCACCTTGCGGGTCGGGGTGACCGACATCAGCGGGACGTTCGCCGGGGAACCGGGCTGCACGGCGATCGTGTCGACCCGGACCGCCCCGGCCAGCACCTCCACGTCACCGACGGCGATCGCCCCGGTCGGCGGGAGCCCGGTGTGCTCCTGCCACTTCTTGATCGCCTTGACCAGGTCGGGCGTCAGGACGCTCTCGCCGTCCTTGGCTGCCTTGGGACGCGCCCCGACGTGGTAGCCGAGCGCCTTCAGGTTGTCGGCGATGATCCTGACGTCGCGACCGGCCAGGTCGGCGCCGGTGATCGCGCGGTACAGCGGCATCGACCCGTAGAACAGCGGCACCGGCTTGTCGTCGGCCCGGAACAGCTGCTGTCCGCGCTTGATCGTCGCCCCGACCGCTGGTAGCCACGTCACCGTTCCCGCGTTGTGCCCGTCGAGCGGCCGGGCCGTCCCGAACCCGATGCTGCCGTCCAGTTTCTTGGTCGTCGACAGGTTCCGCCGTTCCAGCGTCACGGTCTCGACCTGGGCGCTCTCCTGAGCCACCGGCTGAGCCGTGCCACGGTGGCGGATCACCACGACCGCCGTGCCGCCGGCCGCGACGACCAGGATCACGGCTATGACCAGGCCTTTCACCCACCCCCGGCGGCGCGGTGGAAGAGCGATGACTTCGGTCGGGGCGTCAGCCTTCAAGTGCATGGCGACGAGCGTGGCCGGAGATCGTTAGAAAGCTGTCAGGTATCGAGGGAAGTTCGCCGCTCCCGGGCGCACCCCACCTATCATCGCCGCCATGTGTGCGAAGGTCCTGGTCGCCGACGACGACCCCCGGCAGGCCGAGGTGATCCGGCGATACCTGGTCGCCGACGGTCACGACGCGCTGGTCGTGCACGACGGGCGGGCCGCGCTCGACGAGGCCCGGCGGTGGCGGCCCGACCTGCTGGTGCTCGACGTGATGATGCCCGGCCTGGACGGTCTGCACGTGTGCCGGACCCTGCGGCAGGAGTCCGACCTGCTGGTGCTGATGCTCACCGCACGCACCGGCGAGGACGACCTGCTGCTCGGCCTGGAACTGGGCGCCGACGACTACCTGACCAAGCCGTACTCGCCGCGGGAGCTGATGGCCCGGGTGCGCACGCTGCTGCGCCGGGCGCCGCGCGGCGAGACCCGGCCCGACGTGCGCCGCATCGGCCGCATCGGCGTCGACCTGGCCGGACGCCACATCACCGTGGACGGCGTCGAGGTGGAGTGCACGCGCGGCGAGTTCGCGATCCTGGCCGCCATGTCCGAGCAGCCCGACCGCGTGTTCACCCGGGCCCAGCTGCTGCACCACACCCGGGGGATCGACCGCAGCTCGACGGAACGGACCATCGACGTACACGTGATGAATCTCCGCCGGAAGATCGAGTCGGACCCGCAACGGCCGGCGCAGCTGATCACCGTCTACGGCGTGGGCTACAAGATCGCCGCGGGACCCGCGTGAGTCGCGTCCGGGTGCGGCACAGCCTGGTCACGCGGCTGCTGGTCACGTCCGTGCTGATCGCGATCGCGGCCATCGTGGCGACGGCCTGGCTGGCCGCGAGCACCGCCACCCGGGCCATCTCGCAGGAGCAGGGCCGGTCGCTGACCGAGGACAAGGGCGTCTACGACATGCTGCTCGGCTACGCGGCCACGCACGCCGACTGGTCCGGCGCCCCGGCGCTGATCCAGGCCCGGGCGGCCGAGCTGAACCGGCGGATCACCCTGATGACCGTCGACCGGACGGTGCTGGCCGACTCCGGTCCCGGGCCGTCCCTGGCCGCCGCCCGGCCCTCGGCCACCGTCGACCCGCTCACCGTGGACACCGGCCTGACCGGCGGAAACGTGCGGATCGACGCCCGCGCGACCGGCCCCTTCCGGATCGCGGCGGCCGACCGGAACGTCCTCGACAAGATCGCCGCCGACGCGGTCGGCTGCGTGCGCAAGCTCGGCTCGGACGCCAAGGTCGTACACCAGCCGAGCGGCCGCCCGGCCCTGGCCGTGACCGGTTTTGATCCGACCGGCAGCACCAGCGGGTGCGTCTCCGAGCTGACCTACACGATCACCAAGAGCGAGCTGGAGCCGCTCGGCCAGGTCGGCCGGCTGGCCGCCCGCTGCGCCGGCCTGACCGCGAAGCTGCATCTGGGCGTGTGGCCGGACTTCACCGCCTACTACACCAGCACCGACTCCGAACAGGCGGTCAAACCGGTCGCGCCGATCACCGACGCCCGCGTCCGCGGCTGCGTCGAGAAGGCCCGGCGGACCCTCCTGCAGCCGTACGTCGCCCCGCCCGCCCTGCTGTTCGTCACCGACCCGCGGGCCGGCGCCGACCAGACCCGGTTCACGCTCTCGCGGGCCAACACGATCCGGATCGTCACCGTCACCGGCGGGGTGCTGCTGGCCACCATCCTGATCACCGTCCTGGTCGGCTACCGCCTGGTCCGGCCGCTGAGGGCGCTCACCGACGCCGCCGACGGGCACCGGCCGGTCCCGGTGTCCACCCGCGACGAGATCGGCCGGCTGGCCCGCGCGCTCAACGACTCCACCGAACGCCGCGACCGGGCCGAGGCACAGCGCCGGGCCATGGTCAGCGACGTCGCCCACGAAATGCGGACACCGCTGACCAACATCCGCAGCTGGCTCGAAGCGGCCCAGGACGACCTGGCGCCGACCGACGGGCAACTGCTCGACCTGTTGCACGACGAGGCGGTGCTGCTGCAGCACATCATCGACGACCTGACCGACCTCGCGGCGGCCGACGCGGGCACGTTGCGGGTGCACGCGGAACCGACGTACGTCCGCGATGTTCTTGGTCAGGTGGCGGAGAGCCATCGCGCGCCGGCGCAGGCGGCCGGGGTCGATCTGCGGATCGAGGTCGACGCGAATCCGGTGGTCGAGGCCGACCCGGTCCGGTTGCGGCAGGTGGTGGGCAACCTGGTGGCCAACGGGATCCGCCACACCCCGGCCGGTGGTTCGGTCACCCTGGCCGCCGCCGGGCCCGTCATCGAGGTCCGCGACACCGGCGCCGGCATCGCGCCGGAGAACCTGCCCCGCGTGTTCGACCGGTTCTGGCGGGCCGACGAGTCGCGCAGCCGCGCCACCGGCGGCAGCGGCCTCGGGCTGGCCATCGCCCGCAAACTGACCGAGGCCCACGGCGGCACCCTGGACGCGGCCAGCGTCGTGGGCCGGGGCAGCACGTTCACGATCCGGCTGCCCGGATCCCTCAAGCCGGAGCGGGGGCGGCCGAAGTCACCGGGGTGATGACGGCCCGCCCTGGCGACACCGCGCTGCCGGTCGGCGCCCTCGCCCTGGCCGTCCTGCTGTCCGGCTGGTACCTGCTGGTCCCCGGCATGCTGCACACCCAGGTGATCATCTGCTGGGTGGTGGTCGGCGCCTGCGCGACGCTGATGTCGTACTACGGCTTCCGCGCGGCCGGGCGGATGGCCCGGGCCGACCCGCGCCGCCGGTTCTGGAAGACCCTGGGGATCGCCGCGGCCGTCTTCGCCTCCGGCGAGTGGGCGCAGATCGTCACCGCCGTGGCCCACCCGCTGTCGGTGGCGTCGCTCACCGGCACCGGGCTGGCGCGCACGATCGCCCTGGTGCTGGGCTGCCTGATCGTGGTCGGCGTCGTGCTGACCTATCCGATCCCGCACCGGTCGGCCCGCGAACGGCTCTGCTACCTGTACGACCTGGCCACCGTGGTCACCACGGCCGGGGCGTGCGGCCTGAGCTGGACCGTGTCCAGCACGGTGGGCACCGGCGACCTGGTCACGGTGGCGGCCGGGCCGGTCGTGGCGATGCTCACCGCGTTCGCCGTCGGGCGGCTCTACCTCAGCGGCGGGGCGCCCTTCCGCTGGCACATCGGCGTGGTCGGGCCGTTCGCGGCCGCTGTCGAGGGGCTCGCCCGCGCGCTCGGCCCGGAACTGGTCCGCGACGGACACCCCGGGGTGATCTTCGCGCTGACCGTCACCTCGCACGTGCTGCTCATGCTGGCCGTGTGGTCGCAGTTCCGGTCGGCCGACGCCGTACCCGACCGGATCCGGGACCGCCGGTTCAGCCTCCTGCCGTACGTGGCCCTGACCGCCTGTTTCGGGCTGCTCATCGGGACCCTGCTGATCGAGGGACTGTCGCTGCGGGCCTGGGTCGCCGTGGCCGGGGTGACCGTCAGCACCGGCATCGTCGTCGCCCGGCAGCTCACCGCGTTCGTCGCCAACGCCGAACTCCTCGAGGAACGCGACGCGCTGGCCGCCCGGCTGCACACGATGGCGTTCACCGACAGCCTCACCGGGCTCAGTAACCGGGCCCACTTCATGGAACGCCTCGACGAGACGTACCGCGACGACGTCGCCGTGCTGCTCATCGACCTCGACGACTTCAAACCGGTGAACGACGCGTACGGCCACGCCGCCGGGGACGCGGTGCTGGCCGAGATCGCCGGCCGCCTGCGTGAGGCCGCCGGCCCGGACGCGGTGGTCGCCCGCCTCGGCGGCGACGAGTTCGCGGTGCTGCTCGACCGGGACGACCCGGCCGTCGTGGCCGGGCGGATCGTGCGGGCCGCCGCCGAACCGTGCGTGCTGCCCGGTGGGGAACCGGTGCGGGTGCGGGCCAGCGTCGGCATCGCCCGGAGCGCCGACGGTGACTCGCCGGCCGCCCTGCTGCACGCCGCCGACCAGGCCATGTACGAGGCGAAATGCGCGGGCAAGGGCGCCTACCGACTGGCCCGCGCGGGCTGAGTCAGCGGGCCGGCAGCGTGCGCGCGAGCTCGCGGCGGGAGTTGATGCCGAGCTTGGCGTAGACCTTGCCGAGATGCCACTCGACCGTGCGCGGGCTCAGGAACAGCGCCGTGGCGATCTCCGAGGTGGTCCGGCCGGTGACCGCGAGCTGGGCGATCGCCGCCTCCTGGCTGGTCAGCCCGACCTCACCGGCGGCGGCCGGTGCGGCGACACGTTCCCCGGCGGCGGCCAGCTCACGCGCGGCCCGCGCGGCGAAGAACGTCGCACCCATGCCGGCGAACGCGTCGTGGGCCGCCTTCAGCTCGACGCGCGCCTCGGGCAGGCGGCCCTGCTCGCGCAGCCACTCGCCGTACAGCAGGCGGGCCCGATGCCCCATGGTCGCCGTCTCGGCGATCGCGAGCAGCTCGACGGCCTCGCGGAAACGCGCCTCGGCCTCGGCGGGCGGCCCGGCCAGGGCGTCGGCGACGGCCTGGAAACCGCGGGAACTGCGGGTGGGCGTGGCCGCGGTGCGTTCGGCCAGCCGGGCCCGGGCGTCGCGCGCCAGCTCCGGCCGGCCGCCCCGGACGGCGGCCTCGACCAGCTCGCGCAGGCACCACACGCCGAGGGCCATCTCGCCGTACGCGCAGGCGTCCTCGGCCGCGTCGGCCGCCGCCGCGAAATCGCCCAGCCCGTTGCCCAGGATCGCCTGGGCCCGCCGGGTCACGGTGTGCAGCCGCCCGTCCCCGCGCGCCGCCGCGTCCCGCAGCTTCTCCTCGAACAGCTCCCGCACCTCCGGCTCGGGCCCGCGGTGCGCGGCCAGCAGCAGATGCGACAGCTGGTACACGGTGGCGCCGGTCTCCCGGATGACCGTGTCCACCTCGGTCAGCAGGTCGGCCGCCTCGGTCAGCCGGCCCTCGTCGATCAGGCTGTGCGCGTGGATGGTCAGCGCGTTCGGCAGCAGGGCGAGGGCGCCGCTGGCCCGGGCCAGATGGATCGCGCGTTCGGTCATCCGGTGCGCCAGGTCCAGCCGGAACAGGTCGTGGGCGGCGGCCGCGGCCAGCCAGACGTGCTGGAAGTCGGTGGCCGAGCCCATCGCGTCGAGCGCGCGGCCGAGCGCGGGCACCGCGGCCGTACGCCCGTCGAGCACCCACGACACGAACCCGGCCAGCATCAGGTCGGGGAAGTCCTCGCCGGGCGGCGCGCCCTCACGAGCGGCGGACGCGGCCACCCGCAGGTCGTCCCCGCCGAACCGGCCGGCCCAGAACGCCGCGCCGACCGCCATCAGGAACGTGTCCCGGGCCGCGACCGGATCCAGCGTGCGCAGCCGCCGGGCCGCGGCCAGCAGCGGTGGGCCGGCCGCCCGGCCGTGGTGCAGCATGAACGTGACCCGGGCCCGCAGGCTCTCGGCTCGGGCCCGCGCCACCGGGGCCATCGGGGTCAGCTCGGCCGCCGCGAGGATGCGGGGGACCAGCGCGTACGCGCCCGCGTCGGCGCGGGCCGTGGCCGCCGACACCAGCAGTTCGCCGCGCCGGGCCGCATCCGGGGTCAGCTCGGCCGCCCGTTCCAGGAACGCGGCCGCCGCCGCCCAGCCGCCCCGGGCCAGCGCCCGGCCGGCCGAGTTCTCCAGCTCGGCCGCGACCTGCGCGTCCGTGCCGGCGGTGGCGTGCGCCCGATGCCAGGCCCGCCGGTCCGGGTCGGTGGCCGGGTCGGTCACCTCGGCCAGGGCCGCGTGCACCTGCCGCAGCTCGGCGGCCGGCCCGGCCCGCCACGCGGCCGAACGCACCAGCGGGTGCAGGAACCGGACCCGCGCGCCGAACTCGATGAGCCGGTCGGCCTCGGCGGGCGCCGCCGCGTCCGGGCCCAGGCCCAGCCGTTGCAGGGCCCGCCACAGCAGCGCCGGGTTGCCGACCGGCTCGACCGCGGCGGCCAGCAGGACCGTACGGGCCGGTGGCGGCAGCGCGGCGATCCGCCGCTGGAACCCGTCCTCGACCCGGCCGGTCAGGGGCGTCGCGCCGGCCGTACCGAACCCGAAGGCCAGCTCGGCCGGGGACAGACCCCGGGGCAGCTCGCGCAGGGCGAGCGGGTTGCCCCGGGTCTCGGCCACGATCCGGTCCCGGACGTGCGTGTCCACCGGCCCGGTCAGCACCGAGTCCAGCAGGGCCCGGGCCTCGGCGTGCGGCAGCCCGGCGACCGGCAGCTCCGGCAGCGCGGCGAGCCGCTCCGAGTCGCGCGCGGCGAAGACCAGCGCCACCGACTCGGCCGACAGCCGCCGTGCCACGAAGCCCAGGATCAGGGCGGACGCGTCGTCGACCCACTGCGCGTCGTCGACCACGCAGACCAGCGGCCGGGCGCGGGCGGCCTCGGCGAACAGCCCGAGCACGGCCAGCCCGACCAGCAGCCGTTCCGGCGCGGGCCCCGCGGCCAGCCCGAACGCCGTGCTCAGGGCCGCCCGCTGCGGCTCGGCGAGCACGTCCAGGTGTTCCAGCAGGGGCGCGCAGAGCTGCTGCAACGCCGAGTACGCCATCTCGGACTCGGACTCGACCCCGGACGCGCGCAGCACCCGGGCGAAGCCGGCCTGCCCGACGAGGTGGTCGAGCAGCGCGGTCTTGCCGCAGCCGGCCTCGCCGCGCAGCACCAGGGCCCGGCTCTGCCCACCGCGTACGGCCCGGAGCAGCCCGTCGAGAGTTTCCTGTTCCGGCCGCCGCCCGAGAAGATCCACGGCGGCGAGACTACCGGGCGATCACACCCGGAACTGCGCCGCGACCTGCTTGAGCTCGGTGGCGATCCCGGCCAGCTCGATCGCGGTGTCGGTCGCCTCGGCCAGCGCGGCCGTGGTGTTCTGGGCGGCGGCCGCGACCCCGCCGATGTTCCCGGCGATCTGCGTGGTGCCCTGGGCGGCGTCGCCGACGCTGCGGCTCATCTCCCCGGTGGTGGCGGTCTGCTCCTCGACGGCCGACGCGATGGTCGTCTGGTAGTCGTTGATCCGCGCGATGATGTCGGAGATCTGCGCGATCGCGGCCACGGCGTTGGTGGTGTCGTCCTGGATCGCCTCGACCCGCCGGGCGATGTCCTCGGTCGCCCGCGCGGTCTCCTGGGCCAGGTCCTTGACCTCGCTGGCGACCACGGCGAAGCCCTTGCCCATCTCCCCGGCGCGAGCCGCCTCGATCGTCGCGTTCAGGGCCAGCAGGTTGGTCTGCTCGGCGATGGCCGTGATCGCCTTGACCACGCTGCCGATCTCCGCGCTGGAGTCGCCCAGCTTGGAGACCGTGGTGTTGGCGGTGTCGGCCACCCCGACCGCCTCGCTGGCCACCCGCGCCGCCTCGGCCGCGTTGGACGCGATCTCCCGGATCGACGCCCCCATCTCCTCGCTGCCGGCGGCCACGGTCTGCACGTTGATCGACACGTCACCGGCCGCGGTGGCGACCACGTCGGCCTGGGCCGCGGCCTCCTGCGCGGACGACGCGATGCGCTCGGCGGCCCGGCCGAGCCGTTCGGTGCTGGCGCCCAGCGACTCCGAGTTGAGCGTCAGCCGGCTCACCATGCTGCGCAGGCCGTCCCGGGCGGTGTTCACGGCCACCGCCATGCCGCCGAGCTCGTCGCGGGCGTGCACCTGGGCCGCGACGGTCAGGTCACCGCCGGCGACCGCCGCCAGGGCGGCCGAGACGCTGGCCAGCTGCCGGGTGATCATCCGGGTCACCACGGCGGCCAGGATCACCGCCAGCAGCACCCCGGCGACCAGATAGATGATCATCTGGTTGCGGGCGTTGTGGTACGACTTCTCGGACGCCGCGGCGATCGCCGTCGACTCCGCGTTCTCGGTGTCCTGCAGGTTCTCGGTCGACGTGGTGAGCTGCGTCTGCGTCTTGATCCAGACCGCCGACACCTGATCGGCGGCCGGCATCTGCACCCCGGCCGCGGGCGCCTCCTGGAACAACGCATAGTTCCGCAGCTGCTGGAAGTAGGCGAACGTGTCGGCCACGTCCTTGGCCGCCGCCTCCCGAGCCGCCGAACCGGTGGCCAGCTGCTGATACTTCTGGATCGCGGCGGTCGTGTGCTCGTCCGCGGTCGTGATCGCGTCGCGCTGGGCCGGCTTCTGCGCCACCGGCACGACCGCCCAGCCGAACATGGCCGACGCGCCCTCGGCCATCGCACCCCGCAGCGTGCTCAGCTGCAGGCTGCTGTCGACGTGCTTGGCCTTCATCGCCTTGATGTCGTCGTTGAGCCCGCTGAGACGGCTCATGCCGAGCCCGCCGATGATCGCGGCGACGATCACGCCGCAGGCCACCACGGCGTAGATCTTGACCCCGACCCGCAGGTCGGCCAGCCTGGCGGTGACCCCGGTACCCATCCCGACCACACGCCTTCCGCGCCGAAGAGTCCTTCCTCAGGGCAATTCGGCCGGTGCGGGAGGAAACTGAGGGCCCGGTCCGCTTCGGGAGACCTTGCTGCCCTTTCCCGTACGGCCATGAAGCCGCCCCGACCGCACCACCCCCGTCACCCGGGGCCGTGGCCGCGGCGCCGGGCGTCGTGCTCCCGGCGGCTGCGCCGCCGCTGCAACCACTGCCAGGAGGCGAGCGCGACCGGCAGCAGCACCGCCACCGCGGTCACCGCCACGATGATCCTCGGGATCGACCAGTCCGGGACCGGAATCCGATATCCCAGACTCTGCACCGCGGTCAGGGCCATCAGCAGCCCGCCGAGGATCGCGGTCTGCAGCAGCGTCTGGAACTCCTGCCGCCGATGCCGCTGGACGCTCACCGCCTCCCCGGCCAGCCGGCTCAGCTCGTCGGCCTTGAGCCGGGCCGAGTCCAGGTAGGCGGCCTCCACCCGCAGCTGCTGCGCCAGCCAGTCCGCGACGGCCCGGTCCGCGTCCACCGGCCCGCCCGGCTCCGACATCACGCCGGAGGCGGTCATCAGGTCCAGGTTGCGGGTGGTGCCCCGGACCGACGCCACCATGTCCCGTACGTCGGCCGCGGCCGTGATGAGCCCGCCCTGCTCGACCCGGGTGTCGGTCAGCGTGAGCCCGGCCTTCTCCAGGTCCCGGGCCGACAGCGCCTGGTCGGCCAGCAACTGGGCGAGAGTCGTCGCGGCCTCGGTGGTCGACTCGCCCGCGCGGCGCAGCGCGGGCAGGCGGTCGTCGAGCAGTTTCCGCTGGTAGCGCAGTCGCGCCGCGTGGGCCAGGTACCGGGTCAGCCACGGCAGCGTCCGGCCCGGGCCCCGCCAGAGGAAGCGGCTGACGTCGGGTTCGTGGGTGCGGGCGCTCATCACGAGGAGCTGCCGGGCCCGGTCGTCGCCGGCCGGGAGATCCCACCAGTCGATCCGGTCGTCGGTGCGGGAGCGGCGGTCGGCCCAGGCCCGGTCGGCCACCTCCACCGGCGGCGTCGGTGTCCTGGTGTCGTCCTTGCCCGGCCAGTGCCCGACGTGGACGGTGGCCGTGCCGATCACCTGGTCGTCCGGCACCGTCCCGGCATCCCAGGGCAGGGTCTGCAGGCCCGCCCAGGAAGTGCCGGCGGTCGTGTGGGCCGAACTGATGCAGACGGTGTCGTGCAACCGGTAGACGGCCGCCGCCCGGAAACCGCCGGTGACCTCGACCCGGCGCATGGCCAGCAGCCGGCCCGGAGCCTCCGGCCTCTCCGGCCGCTCCGGCACGCCCTCCGCCGGGCCCAGCCCTTCGGTGAGCTCGTCCCAGAGCGCGAGCAGCCGGGCCTCGCCGATGCTCTCGTGGAGGAAGACGTGCCAGACGAGAGCGGTCCGTTCGAGCGGCTCGGTCATGCGGGCGACTCGTCGGCCTCGGCCGGGATCTCACCGATCTGACGCACCAGCCGGGTGACCACCTCGTGGATCGTGGGCGGCGCGGACTCGGCCGGATCATCCTCCGGGTCCTCGGTGATCCGGGCCGGGGCGAACCGGCTCAGCTCCCGCCAGGCCGCCATCGGATCGCCGTCGCCGCCGAGACCGGCCCCGAGTCGCCCGAGCACCCGCTCGATCTCGTCCCAGGCCGCCGGCGGATGCGTCCAGGCCGGCACGCCGGACAACAGGTCGGCCAGATCGTGGCGATCCTCGATATTCATCGTGTCCTCACGCCGCACCGGATCTACAGTAGACGAGCCGACAGGGGGAGCGGGCGATGGCGGACGGGCGACGGTCGTGGAGGTCGCGCCTGGACGCCGCCCGGCGCACCCACCGAGCGACCCGCCTGCTGCAGATGGTCGAGGACGTCGACGACCCGCGGACGCTGGACTGGGTGATCGACACGTTCACCGACCTGCTGGCGGAGATCCCGGCCGGCCACTCCTCGTACACGATCGTCATGAACAACCTGGGCATCGCCGTCGGGATCCGGTTCACCCGGCTCGGCGACCGCCGCGACCTGACCGAGCAGGTCCGCCTGTGCCGGCTGAACCTGGAACTGGCCGCCCCGAAGCAGCGGCCCGGCCGCCTCACCAACCTGGCCACCGCGCTGGCCCGCCAGGCCGTGTTCACCGATGACCCGGCCCGCATCGACGACGCCGTGGACGCGGCCGGGGCGGCCGTCACCGAGGCCGGTCCCGGGCATCGCGACCGGGCGCTTCACCTGAGCACGCTCGCCTCGGTGCTGGCCGTCCGGCACGAGCTGACCGGGTCGGCCGGTGACCTCGACGCCGGGATCGAGGCGTCGGCCGGGGCCGTGCAGGCCGCCCGCAACGGCGATCCCCAGCTGGCGAACCATCTCGACCGGCTGGCCGAGACACTGATCTCCCGCCACGCCCGCGACGGCGACCCGGGCGACCTGGACGCCGCGATCGACGCGTCCCGGCTGGCTCTCGCCGCGACCGACCAGGCCACCTACGGGAACCGGGCCGGATGGCTGCCCCACCTGAGCGCCATGCTCGACCGCCTCAACCGGGACCTGGTCGAGATGAGCAAGGACCATCGCGAGCCGCCCCGGATCCTGCGCCGCGGGCCGGACGAGCCGGGCATCACCGGCTTCGGCGGCGGCACCGGCGCCAACCCCGCGTCGGCCGGCCGTCTCCTCGCCCTCTCCCGGCGGCTCCTGCACCGCCACGCGACCGGCGTCGAATCCGCCGCGATCACGGTCACCCCGCCCCTCGCCGAGGCCGCCGCGACCTCGGAGTCCGATGCGGATCTGCGGGAAGCGCTCGACGGGCTGGAGAAGGTCGCGGCGGCCGAGGAGGCACCCGCCGGCGTGCGCCTGGCCGCGGCCGAGCGCCGAGCCGCCGTGCTGGTCGAGACGTCCGGGCCGGAGGCCGCGCTCACCGCGTACATCATCGGCATCGATCTTCTCCCGTTGCTCGCCTGGCGCGGCATCGGCCAGCGTGACCAGCAACAACGCCTGCGGTCGCACGCCTCCCTGGCCCGGGACGCGGCCGCCTGCGCGATCGCCGCCGGGCGTCCCGGCCTCGCCGTGGAGCTGCTGGAACAGGGCCGCGGGGTCTCCTGGGCGCAACTGCTCGGCACCCGCACGGACCTGTCCGCGCTGGAGTCGGACCATGCCGAGCTGGCCGGCGAGCTCAGCGACTGCCGCCGCATCCTGGAGAGCGCCCAGGTCACCACCGCCCGGCATCAGGCCGCCCGCCGCTTCGACGAACTGGTCGGCCAGGTGCGCGACCTGGCCCCGACCGCCGAACTGGCCCACCCGGAAGAGTTCCTGCGCCCGCCCGCCGTGTCGCGGCTGCTGCCGCCGGACGACACCGGCCCGGTCGTGCTGCTGAACGTCAGCACCCTGCGCTGCGACGCCCTGATCCTCACCGCCGCCGGCGTCGAGATCGTCGCGCTGCCCGACCTGACCGCGACCGAGGTCGCCGAGGTCGCGGATCGGCAGCTCACCGCCCTCGACGGCAACCCGTCCGACCGGGACGCGACGGTCACCGGCACGCTCGACTGGCTCTGGCAGCGGATCGCCGGGCCGGTCCTGCGGCACCTCGGCCACACCGAAACCCCCGGCGGCGACTGGCCGCGCGTCTGGTGGTGCCCGACCGGCCTGCTCACCGCCCTGCCGATCCACGCCGCCGGCCCGTCCGAAGGTGGTCCCGGCGTGCCCGACCTGGTCGTGTCGTCGTACACGCCGACCGTCCGCGCCCTCGACCACGCCCGCCGCCGGGCCGCCTCGCAGCGCCCGGCCCGGATGCTGGTCGCGAGCCTGCCCCGGACCCCCGGCCAGCGCCCCCTGCCGGGCGCGGTCGCCGAGCGACGCCACCTGACCGCCCGGATCGCCCCGCAGTCACGCACCGTGCTCGACGACGCCGCCGCCGACCGGTCCACGCTGCTCACCGAACTGACCCGGCACCGCTGGTTCCACGCCAGCTGCCACGGCACGCAGAGCCTGGCCGACCCGAGCAGCGGCGGTCTCGTCCCCTACGACTGGGAGACGTCCGGCCTGGTCAGCGTCGTCGACCTGGCCGACGCCCGGCACCACGACGGCGAGCTGGCGTTCCTGTCGGCCTGCCGGACCGCGACCGGCGGCACCGGCACTCCCGACGAGGCGATCACCGTGGCCGCGGCCATGCAGCACGCCGGTTGGCGCCATGTCGTCGGCACCCTCTGGAGCATCCCCGACGACGCCGCCGCAGCCGTGACCCGTGGCTTCTACACAGCTGTCGCCCCGGACGGCGAACCCCTCGCGGCCGGTGCCGCCCTCGCCCTGCACCAGGTCCTCCACCGTCTGCGCACCCGTGACCGCGCCCGCCCGAGCGCCTGGGCCGCCTTCCTCCACCTGGGCCCATAAGAACCAGACCCCCTTTCCCGTACGGCCATGGCCCCCGCCCGCCCGTGCCCCCACGCGAGCACGCCCCGACCCACCGCCGTCCCGCGCCTCCGGTCGTCAGCTGGTGCTCACGGCTGCTTTCGAGCCCAAAAACAGCCCTGAGCACCAGCCGGAGCCGGAGGCGCGTCGCGGGCCGGCCCGGGGCGCGGCTCGCGGAGTGGGACGGGCGGGCGCGGGCCATGGCCGTACGGGAAGCGGGTTTCAGGAGGTTTTGAGTTCTTTTTCGAAGTTGATGGCGTCGGGGGCGCCGCCGAACTCGTCGGCGACCTCACCGGCGACGTCGTCGGAGGCGCCGTGCGGGTCGGCGGCCATCGCGGCGTCGGCCGCCGCCAGGGGCTTGTGGCCGGTGGTGAGGACCAGGACGCCGAGCAGCACGGCGACCGCCCCGACGACGAAGGGGACGTGGATGTTCCCGTGGTCGACCATCTTGCCGGCCGCGTAGGGGGCGAGGCCGCCGCCGATGAAGCGCACGAAACCGTAGGCGGCCGAGGCGACCGGGCGTTCGACGGGGGAGACCAGCATGACCGCCTGGGTGGTGAGCGTGTTGTTGATGCCGGCGACGATGCCGGATGCGACCACGCAGACGATGACGGCCCAGCGGTTGTCGGTGAACACGCCGATGAGCAGGATCAGGACGGCGAACGCGCTGAGCGCGCCGTAGAGCGAGGGCGCGGTCCCGAAGGTGCGCTGCAGCCAGGGCGCACCGGTGATGGAGAAGAAGGCGAGCAGCAGGCCCCAGGCGAAGAAGACCAGGCCGAGCTGGGTGGCGCTGAGTTCCATGGGGTACGGCGCGTAGCCCAGCATGGTGAAGAAACCCCAGTTGTAGAGCAGTGCGGTGATGCCCATGGTGAGCAGGCTGCGATGCCGCAACGCCTTCAGGGGTGCCGAGAGCGGCGTCGGCCGCGCGGGTTTCGGGGTCGGTTCGACCAGCGTGATCGTCGCCAGCAAGGCGATGGCCATCAGGACGGCGACGCCGAAGAACGGGCCGCGCCAGGAGATGTTGCCGAGGAAGCCGCCGACCAGCGGGCCGGCCGCGATGCCGAGTCCGAGCGCGGCCTCGTAGAGCACGATCGCGCCGGCGAAGCCGCCGGTGGCCGACGCGACGATGACCGCGAGGCTGGTGGCGATGAACAGCGCGTTGCCCAGGCCCCAGCCGGCGCGGAAACCGACAATGCCGTCGATCGAGCCGGACAGCCCGGCCAGGGCGGAGAAGACGACGATCAGCGAGAGGCCGGCGATCAGGGTCGGCTTGGCCCCGATGCGGCTGGCGACCCAGCCGGTGAACAGCATCGCCACGGCCGTGACCAGCAGATAGCTGGTGAACAGCAGGCTCACCTGGCTGGGCGTGGCGTGCAGCTTGGACGACAGCGCGGGGAGGATCGGGTCGACCAGGCCGATGCCCATGAAGCTGACGACACAGGCGAAAGCGACCGCGAAAACGGCCCGGGGCTGCTTGAACAAGGATGGACCGGGAGTCGCACTCACGGGCACACCTCCGCGTACGAAAGGATCTGTATGGTTTCCACCCTAGGTCCATAATGAGGTTATGCAAATGAGCGACGAGAGTCGTGGATCACAGTTGTTGCCCGTGCTCGCTCAGCTGGTCCGGTTCCTGCGCCAGTTGGAGGGCCCGGACAACCCGAGTTCGGTGGCGTTGTCCGTGCTGCGCCGGCTCTCCGACGAGGGCCCGGCCCGGGTCACCGAGCTGGCCCGGCTGACCCGGGCGTCCCAGCCCGGCATGACGCAGCTGGTCGGCCGGATGGAGAAGGCCGCCCTGGTCCGGCGCGTGCCCGACCCCACCGACGGGCGCGGCGTCCTGGTCGAGGTCACCCAGGACGGCCGCGATCTGGTCGCCCGGACGCTGTCGCACTACGCGGCGACCCTCGACCGGCTCTTCGAGGGCCTCGACGCGGACGACCAGGACGCCGTCGTGCGCGCCCTGCCCGCGCTGGAACGCCTGGCCCAGGCCGGTGAGAAGGAGAGCGCCGGCTGATAGGGTCCGATCCGACAAACTGAAGACTTCGCCGCAACGACCGCTGCGGGAGAGTCCTCGCGACCTGGCGAGGACGCCGAAGGAGCAACTTCTCCCTCAGAATCTCTCAGGCCCCGCACCGCAGCGGTCAGGCGACTCTGGAAAGTCAGCGCTCCGGCGCTGCGCCCACGGTGCAAGCCGCCCAACGGCGGTGAACCTCTCAGGCAGAGATGACAGAGCGAGGGAGACCCCGACCCCAGGAGTCTCTTTTGCGACGCACCGCGCTCTTCGACGTCCACCAGCGGCTCGGCGCCGCCTTCACCGGGTTCGCCGGGTGGGAGATGCCGCTGCGGTACGGCAGTGATGTGGCCGAGCATCACGCCGTCCGCAAATCGGCCGGTCTCTTCGATCTCGGGCACATGGGCCAGATCGAGGTGTCCGGCGCCGAGGCCGCCGCGTTCCTGGACCACGCCCTGGTCGGGAAGCTGTCGGCGGTCAAGCCGGGGCGGGCCAAGTACACGATGCTGTGCCACACCACCGGCGGTGTGCTCGACGACCTGGTCGTCTACCGGCTCGCCGCCGACCGGTTCCTGGTGGTCGCCAACGCCGCCAACGCGCCGGTCGTGCGGGCGATGCTGGGCGAGCACTCGGGTGGTTTCGCGGTGGCCGTCACGGCCCTGGACCGGGCGCTGATCGCGGTCCAGGGCCCGGAGGCGGTGTCGATCGTCGGCGAGTATCCGGACCTGAAGTACTACGCGATCCAGCCGTCGGTCGTCGCGGGTAAGGACGTGCTGCTGGCCCGGACCGGATACACCGGCGAGGACGGGTTCGAGATCTACTGCGCCAACCAGGACGCGGCCGCGATCTGGGAGTGGGCGTCCGCGGCGGGCGCGGTCCCGGCCGGGCTGGCCTGCCGGGACACGCTGCGCCTGGAGGCCGGGATGCCGCTGTACGGCCACGAGCTGAGCATCCGCACCACGCCGTTCGACGCCGGGCTGGGCCGGATCGTCGCGCTCGACAAGCGGGACTTCGTCGGCGCCGCCGCGCTGCGGGCGGCCGAACCGGCGGTCGAACTGGTGGGACTGGTCACCCGGGGGCGTCGGTCGCCGCGGGCCGGGTATGACGTGGTCGACGCGGCAACGGGGGAGAAGGTCGGCGAGGTGACCAGCGGGGCGCCGTCACCGACGCTCGGACACCCGATCGCTCTCGCATATGTCACGAAAAATCTGGACCCCGGCCGCCTGGCGGTCGATGTTCGTGGCAAGCGTGAAGACGTCGAGATCGTTCCACTCCCGTTCTACCAGCGCCCCCGGTAAGGAATTGATGATCATGGCCGTCTCCGTCTTCGACCTGTTCTCGGTCGGCATCGGCCCGTCCAGCTCACACACCGTGGGCCCGATGCGCGCCGCCCGGCTGTTCACCCGCCACCTCGACGACCGGGTGGTGAGCGTGCGCGCGGAACTGTTCGGCTCGCTGGGCGCCACCGGGCACGGCCACGGCACGCCCCGGGCCGTGCTGCTCGGGCTGATGGGCGAGGACCCGGAGACGGTCGACACGTCCCTGGACCCGCCGGCCGACGGCAAGATCGTGCTGCCGTCGGGCCGGGTCGTGCCGGTCGACGTCGTCCTGCACCGCCGCCGGGCGCTGCCCGAACACCCCAACGGGATGATCTTCACGGCCCTCGACGGCGACGGCGCCGAACTGCTGGCCAAGAAGTACTTCTCGGTCGGCGGCGGCTTCGTCGTCGACGAAGGAACATCCCGATTGCGTACGGACGACACGCCGTTGCCCCACCCCTTCAGCACCGGCGCCGAACTGCTCGACCTCACCCGCGCGACCGGGCTGTCGATCTCCCGGCTGATGCTGGCGAACGAGACCGCGTGGCGCCCGGCGGCCGACGTGAAGCAGGGCCTGCTCGGCATCTGGCGCGTGATGGACGAATGTGTCGCCGCGGGTCTCGACGCCGAAGGGGTCCTGCCCGGCGGCCTGAAGGTGCGCCGGCGGGCCGCGGCCACGGCCCGTCAGCTGCGGGCGGCCGGCGATCCCGGTCCGCACGCGATGGAGTGGCTCACCGCGTATGCGATGGCGGTCAACGAGCAGAACGCGGCCGGAGGTCGCGTGGTGACCGCGCCCACCAACGGCGCCGCGGGCATCATCCCGGCCGTGCTCAGCTACTGCCGGGCGTTCGTGCCCGGCTTCTCCGACGACGGCGTGGTCCGGTTCCTGCTCGCCGCGGGCGCGATCGGGCTGCTGTTCAAGGAGAACGCGTCGATCTCGGGCGCCGAGGTCGGCTGCCAGGGCGAGGTCGGCTCGGCCTGCGCGATGGCCGCGGCCGGGCTCGCCGAGGTCCTGGGCGGCACACCCGAGCAGGTGGAGAACGCGGCCGAGATCGGCATGGAACACAACCTGGGCCTGACCTGCGACCCGGTCGGCGGCCTGGTGCAGATCCCGTGCATCGAACGCAACGGGATGGCCGCGGTCAAGGCGGTCACCGCGGCCAAGATGGCGCTGCGCGGCGACGGGAAACACCACGTCTCCCTGGACAAGGTCATCAAGACCATGAAGGAGACCGGCGCCGACATGAAGATCAAGTACAAGGAGACGTCGCGCGGCGGCCTCGCGGTCAACGTCATCGAGTGCTGAGCGTCAAACGGCCCGTCAAACGGCCCGGCTGTCCGATGGGGCGCGAGGCCCGGGAACGACCCGGCCCGCTACTGTCGGGAGACGACGATGCCGCTGTTCATGGATGTCCACAATGTCGGCGACGGCCTGCTGGCCGCTGACGTCGCCGCCGCCCACGAGGCCGACCTGGCCACCCAGGGCGACTTCGGGGTCGAATACCTGAAGTACTGGGTGGACGAGGCCGGCGGGAAGATCTTCTGCCTGGTCGACGCACCGGACGCGGAAGCGGCCAACGCCGTGCACCGCAAGGCGCACGGCCTGGTCGCCGACGAGATCTACCCGATCAGCGCTCAGGGCTGAGCGATCGAGGGGAGGGCCGGGCCGGCGATGGGACTCACCGTGCACCTGCTCGGTCCGCCCCGGGTCGAGCGGGCCGACGGGGTCGCGGACCCGATGCGCAGCCGCAAGAGCTGGGCCCTGCTGGCCTGCCTGATCCTCAGCGAACGCCCGCTGACCCGGGGCCGGCTCGCCGGCCTGCTGTACGCCGAGGCCGAGGACCCGCTGCGGGCCCTGCGCTGGGGCCTGGCCGAGATCCGCCGCGGCCTGGGCGTCACCGTGGACGGCGACCCGGTGGTGCTGACGTTGCCGCCGGACGCCGTCGTCGACGTCGACGTCCTGGCCCACGGCTCCTGGGCCGCGGCCGTCGACCTGCCCGGCCTCGGCTCCGACCTGCTCGAAGGCCTCACCGTCCGGGACGCCCCGGCGTTCGAGTCGTGGCTGCTCTCCGAACGGCGCCGGACCGCCGCGGCGGCCGAGGCGATCCTGCACGAGGCCGCGCTGGGCCGGCTGGCCGCGGACGACCTCGACGGGGCGAGCCGGCTGGCCCAGCGCGCGGCCGGAATGAGCCCGCTCGACGAGAACCATCAGGCCCTGGTGATCCGGCTGTACCGGCTCGCCGGGGACGACCGGGCCGCCGACCGGCAGTTCGCGGCGGTCACCGAGCTGTTCCGCAAGGAACTCGGGGTGGCCCCCGGGCGGGCGATCGAGCAGGCCATGGGGGAGGGCCGGCGGCAACGGGAGGTCGCGGCCGACGACGCGTCCATCGAGGCGATCCTGGAATCGGGGGCGGCGGCGGTCGCGGCCGGGGTGGTGGAGACCGGGGTGCGCTCGCTGCGGACCGCCGTCCGGCTGGCCGATCGGGCCGGGAGCGGGCCGCTGCGGGTGACGGCCCGGCTGCGGCTGGCCGAGGCGCTGGTCCACTCGCTGCGCGGGATGGACGAGGAAGGGCTGGCCGTCCTCTACGAGGCGGAACGGCTCGGGCTCGACGCCGGGTACCCGGTGGCGGTGGCGCGGGCCCGCGCCGAGATCGGGTACGTGGACTTTCTGCGCGCCCGCTACGACCGCAGCCATCGGTGGCTGACCGACGCGCTCACCGTGGCCGGCGGCTCGGCCGGCATCACCGCCCGGGTCACGACCTACCTGGGCGCGGTCGAGAGCGACCGGGCCGCCTATGGCCCGGCCGCTCGGCTGCTCGAACAGGCCGCGGGCCTCGCACGCTCCTGCGCCGACCGGCGGACCGAGGCGTACGCGCTGTCCATGCTCGGGCGGGTGCACCTGCTCACCGGCGCTCTCGAACCGGCCGCCGAGCACCTCGAGGCGGCGATCCGGCTGGCCGAGCGGGACCACTGGCTGGCCTTCCTGCCCTGGCCGCAGGCGCTACGCGGTGAGGTGCACCTGGCCGCGGCCGAACCGGCTGCGGCCGGGGTCGTGCTCCAGCAGGCCTTCGCCCGGGCCTGCCAGCTCGGTGACCCCTGCTGGGAGGGGATCTCGGCCCGGTCGCTGGCGTTGGCCGCCGAGGCCGGTGGCGCCACCGAGCGGGCGTTCGACCTGCTCGCCGACGCCCGGCGGCGGTCGAACCGGCTGGCCGACTCGTACGTCTGGCTGGACGCCTACATCCTCGACGCCCAATGCTCGCTCGGGCGGCGGCACGGCCACCCGACCACGCCGCTCTGGGTCGGCGCGCTGCGACGCCTCGCATCGCGGACCGGGATGCGGGAGATGACCGTGCGGGCGATGCGGCACAGTGCCGCCCTCGGCAACGCCGGCGATCACGACGCCGCGCGCCTGCTGGCCGCCGGGATCGCGAACCCGACGCTCGACGAGCTGCTGGCCTAATTCCGGGTCAGGCGGCGCAGGGCCAGCGCCAGCTGCAGCCGGAGGCGACCCTGCGGAGTCCGGAAATCCCATCCGAGTACGTGATCGATATGCGACAGGCGCTCCTGCAGCGTCGAGTGGTGGACGCGGAGCGCGGTGGCCGCCGTGCGCAGGCTCGGTGACTCGGCCACGGCGTCCAGCGTGGCCAGCGCCCACGGGGCCGCCGCGGCGACCCGGGTCAGGGCCTGAACGTCCGGGATCGGGGCGGTGTCCGGGCCGACCGTGGCCGCCAGCAGGGCGAGACCGCCCAGCTCGTCGGCGTGGACGACCCGGGGGCCGGGATCGCGCTCGGTGCCCTCGGCGGTGAGGCGCAGGGCGGTGCGGGCCGCCGCATACGACGCGGGCAGGTCGGCGACCGGTCCGGCCGGACCGACTCCGGCCCGCGGATGCGGATCGGGCGGGGGATCGGTCTCGGTCATCAGGTGGGCGCTGCCGTCGGCCCGGGCGGCTGCCCGTACGCGCGCATGGGGTTTGATCCCCAACCGGGCCGCCGCCTGGAGCCGGGCCGGTTCCGGCGCGTCCGCGTCCAGAACCAGCTCCAGCAGCGCGGGGTCGGCCGGCGGCGGGTGCGCACGGGTCCGGTCGAGAACCGTGCGGGCGGCGCCGGCCGCCCGTTCCAGGATCATCGCGTCGACCGGGCCGGGCGGGCCGGGGCGCTCCAGCCACAGGACGGCGCCGTCGGCGACCGCGACCGACATCCACGCCGGGTCGGCCGACTCGGCGCCGGTGTCCGTACCGTCGGGGTGAACCCGCAGGTGAATGCGCCGCTGCTCGTCGGCCAGGCGGGCCGGGCAGCCGGCCAGGACGGCCGCACCACGGACGATGGCCTGCAGGCCGGCGCGGCCTTCGGTCAGACGATCGAAGTAGGCGATGACCTGCAGCGCGGCCCCGGCGTCGGGGTCGAGCGCGGTGAGCCGGGCGGCGAGATCCCTCACGGAGACATCCTCTCCCGTCACCCGGCCTCCGGGCTACGCGCCGAGCAGGCGAAGGCGGCGGCCCGGCGTGCCGGGTGACGGGCGCCGGGCGTTGCGCTACGCGCCGAGCAGGCGCCGCAGCCAGCGGACCCGGGCCGCCCGGGCCTCCTGCGAGATCGCGGCCTGCGGTGCGAGCAGGTCGAAGCCGTGGAAACCGCCCGGCCACACGTGCAGCTCGGCCTGCCCGCCGGCCTGCCAGATCCGGGTCACGTAGGCCACGTCCTCGTCCCGGAACGTCTCGGCCGACCCGACGTCGACGAACGTCGGCGGCAGCCCGGACAGGTCGGTCGCCCGGGCCGGGGCCGCATACGGCGACACGTCCGGCCCACCCCGGGCCGCACCGAGCAGCGCCGTCCACCCGGTGTCGTTGGCTGTCCGGTCCCACACCCCGCGCCCGGCCATCTGCAGCGTCGACGGGGTGTCGTTGCGGTCGTCGAGCATCGGGCAGAGCAGCATCTGCCCGGCCAGTTCCGGCCCACCCCGGTCGCGGGCCAGCAGCGCCACCGCCGCGGCCAGCCCGCCACCGGCGCTGGCCCCGGCCACGATCAGGCGCGACCCGTCGATGCCGAGGTCCCCGGCGTGCGCCGCGGTCCACACGAGCCCGGCGTAGCAGTCCTCGACCGGCGCCGGGTGCGGATGCTCGGGCGCCAGCCGGTACTCGACCGAGACGATCACCGACGGGATCTCGGCGGCCCAGTCCTGCAGCAGCTCGACCCCGGTCGTGTTGTCCCCGATGATCATGCCGCCGCCGTGGATGTGGAAGATCCCCGGCAGCGCGCCGGTGGCCCCGGCCGGCGCCAGGATCAGCAGTTCGACGTCGGGATCCCCGGCCGGGCCGGGCACCGCGCGGCGGGTCACGGTGAACGACCCGTCGCGCGTGAGGTCGGGCGGGGCCGGGATGGCCCCGGCCCGCATCGGCCCGATCATGTCGGCGGTGACGGAACTGGGCAGCTGGGCACCGATCACGTCGAGCGCGGCGGCGAGCTCCGGGTCGAACGGCGGCGGCGGACCGATCTGGATCGTCACGAGGTGCCTCCTCGGCTTGTTACGGGGTGATGCCCATCCTGTTTCGCCCCGGTGATCCAGCACACCGCCACCCGGCGGATCCTCCCCGCCACGTGGCGGTCAGAATTGTCCGGGCATGTCCAGCCTGCGGTAGAAGGCGACCTCGGGCGGCGTCTGCGCCCCGGCCGCCTCGATCAGCCGCCGGGTGTCCGGTTGGCTCTCGAAGAACTTGTGGAACGCGTCCTCGTCCACCCACTCGTCGATCACCAGAACCTCCCCGTCCCCGGCCGCGAACGAGTGCCGCAGGCAACCGAGCGCCCTACCGGCCTCGGCGATCCCGTCCATCAGCGGCTCGTTGTCGCTGCCGAACCGTTCGAGGGCATCCGGATCACCCTTGAGCCGCAGAACCATCATGACCGACACGTGACCTCCGTAAATATCAGCACTCCGTCCAGGTTCGCGCCCGGCCCGGCCGACCCGGTGCAGTTGATCAGGAAGTCATCACCGCGGGTGACCGGATCGAGCTGCGAGGATGTCCGGGTGGAACGAACCCTGAGCCGCCCGGAAGCGTCGGACGCCGTGGGTGACGCCGGATGGCGTTTCCTGCTCGGCACCCTGCGCACCTCGGTGCGCGTCGGATCCCTGGCCCAGGCCGCCGCGGCGGCGACGCGGGCGGTCGCGACCTGCGGCAGCGACGCCGACGGCCACCTGCGGGTCGACCTGCGGCCGGACCAGGTCGTGCTCAGCCTGCAGTCACTGGATCGGGCCGCGGTGACGACCCTCGACGCCGAGCTCGCCCACCGGCTCACCGCCGCCCTGCGCGACCTCGGCCTGAGCACCGAGCCGGGCACGGTCCAGATCCTGGAGATCGCCATCGACGCACTCGACATCCCGGCGATCCGCCCGTTCTGGAAGGCGATCCTCGGCTACAGCGGCGAGGCGGGCGCCGACGGCCCCTCGGACCCGCTGGTCGACCCGGCCGGGCAGCGCCCGGCGATCTGGTTCCAGCCGATGGACCGGCCGCGGGACCAGCGCAACCGCATCCACTTCGACATCTGCGTCCCGCACGACGAGGCACCGCGTCGCCTCGCCGCCGCCCTGGCCGCGGGCGGCCGGCTCGTCGCCGACGACCGGGCGCCCGCGTTCTGGGTCCTGGCCGACCGGGAGGGCAACGAGGCCTGCATAACCACCTGGCAGGGCCGGGAGGGCTAGGTCCCGCAGGGCCGCAGCGGCTTCGAGGAGAAGCCGAAGTCGAGCTGCCAGCCAAAACCGGTCTCGGTCATGACGGCCTCCAACGGCTCGCCGGCCGAGGGCGCGAGGCCGGGCTCCTCGAACGAGAACTCGGCCGCCGCGTACCCCTCGCCCCGATCCCATTCGACGGTGCCCTGACCCGTGGTCGGCGGGTCGGGGTCGTTGATGTCGATCAGCCGGGCGATCGATCGCGTCAGGCGATCCGCGGTGAACCGGTGCCCCGAGATGACGATCAGATCGTCGGCCGCCGAGCAGTAGCGGCCGTCGATCGAGGCCGGCGGCTCGATCCGATCGTCGATGAACGACTCCCGGAAGCCGTTGCCGACCATCTGAAACCCGACGCAGCAGGCCACCACCACGGCGACCGACCCACCCACGACGGCCGGTACAACTCGACGCGACACCTTGGACACGCCGCCAATGCTCGGGTCACGCCCACCCGGCGGCAATGACCTTCACCGGATCATCACAGGGTCTGCACACGGGCGGAGGGGCCGCGGACCGGGGGAGGTCGGCCCGCGGCCCCCGGATCAGGAACCCGTCGCGACGAGTTCGGGCTCGGACCGGGACGCCAGGTGCTCGGCCAGGCCTTCGCCCTCCACGTCCACGTTCGGCAGCAGCCGGTTCAGCCAGGCGGGCAGCCACCAGGCGGCGCGGCCGAGCAGGGAGAGCACGGCGGGCACGATGGTCATCCGTACCAGGAAAGCGTCGGCGGCGACGCCGAAGGCGAGCCCGAAACCGAGCCCCT
This sequence comes from Actinoplanes sp. HUAS TT8, assembly GCF_051380535.1. NCBI lineage: Bacteria > Bacillati > Actinomycetota > Actinomycetes > Micromonosporales > Micromonosporaceae > Actinoplanes > Actinoplanes sp. HUAS TT8. The sequence continues at coordinate 3,349,875 of NZ_CP195646.1, forward strand.
TGATGATCGGGTCATCGGCCAGGATGAATCCGGCGAAGACGCTCATCATGATCAGCGCCGCCGCGGTGACGACCCGCGCGCCGTGCCGCATGCCGGTGACCACCGCGTCGTTCGGTGACGCTCCGTGCACGAATTCTTCCCGGGTCCGGGTCACCAGGAACACCTCGTAATCCATGGCGAGACCGAAAAGGATCCCCACCAGGAAGATCGGCATGATGCTGACGATCGGCCCGGTCGTGTCCAGCCCGATCAGCCCGGCGAGATGCCCCTTCTGGAACACCGCGACCAGCGCCCCGAACGCCGCGGCCACCGACAGCAGGAACCCGAGCGTCGCCTTGAGCGGCACCAGAATGCTCCGGAAAACGAGCATGAGCAGCACAAAGGCAAGACCGACCACGATTATCAGGTACGGGACGAGCGCGCTGGTCAGCTTGTCCGACACGTCGATGTTGATCGCGGTCGTGCCGGTCACCGCCACCGGCAGCGGCAGGTCGCGGATGTGCTGCACCAGCGCCTTGGTCGCCTCGCTGGTCGGCGCGCTGGCCGGGATGACGGTCAGTATCGCCGCGTCCCCGCCCGGGTCGACGACCGGCGCGGTCACCACGACCACGTCGTCCAGTTTCGCGATGGCCGCCCGGACCTGCTCGAACTGGCCGTCGGCGACGACGATCAGTGGCCCGTTGAAGCCCGGCCCGAACCCGGCGGCCAACTGGTCGTACGCCTTGCGCTGGGTCGACGCGGGTGACGCGGTGCTGTCGTCGGGCAGCGCCAGCCGCAGGTCGGTGGCGGGCAGCGCGACCGCCGCGAGCACGCCGACGGACAGGATCAGCGCGACCCAGCGGTGCTTGACCACGGTCCGGGCCCAGCGCTCGCCGAACGGGGTGGCGTGCTCGCGCCGCTTCTTCGGCAGGACCCGGCGACCGGAGAAGCCCAGGATCGCCGGTACGAGACTGAGCGTGACCAGCACCGCGACGGCGACCGTGCCGGCGGCCGCGATGCCCATCGCGGTCAGGAACGGGACACCGGTGACGCCGAGCGCGGCGAGGGCGATCACCACGGTGAGCCCGGCGAAGACGACCGCGGACCCGGCGGTGCCGGTCGCGCGCCCGGCGGCCTCCTCGCCGTCGTGGCCCTGGGCCAGCTCGTGCCGGTAACGGGAGACGACGAACAGCGCGTAGTCGATGCCGACGGCCAGGCCGAGCATCGTCGCGAGGGCCGGTGTCGCGTCCGAGAGGTCGAAAAACCCGGTCGCGATCTTGATGCCGAGCATGCCGAGACCTACCCCGGCCCCGGCCGTGAGCAGCGGCAACCCGGCCGCGACGAGCGACCCGAAGGTGATCAGCAGGACCAGGGCGGCCACCGCGACGCCGATCGCCTCGCTGGAGTGCCCGCCCGCGGCCTGCTTGGTGACCTCGCCCGAGTACTCGACGCCGACTCCGGCCGCCTTCGCGCGGTCCCCGGCGGTGAGCAGGGCGGTGCGGGCGGCGTCGGTGATGTCGGTCGCGGCGACCGCGTAGTTGACCGTCGCGTACGCGGTGCGCTGATCCTGCGAGACCGTTTTCGATCGGTACGGGTCGTCGACGCCGGCCACCTGCGGGGCACTCGTGAGCGCGGCCACCACGCTCTCGACGGCCGCCTTGCGGGCCGGCTCGGTCAGGGGCGCGTCACTGGTGAAGACGACCTTGGCGGTGGCGGTGTCCGCGCCGGCGCCGAACTTCTGCCCCAGCACCTCCAGGGCCCGCGAGGACTCGGTCCCCGGGATGGAGAACGCGCTGCTCGTCGGCCCGGACAGGGTCGCCGCGCCGAGCCCGAACAGGGCCAGCAGCAGGACCCAGGCGGCCAGGGTGAGCCTGCGCCGCCGGTAGGAGAACCGGCCCAGCCGGTAGAGGAGAGTTGCCACGCCACCCACGGTTCCGGGATCCGCGCGCCGCGTCGTCGTGTCGGCGCAGGCTTCGGCGTACCACGAACGTGGTATTTCCCGGTCCGGCCGTTTACTGCGGAAGCAGGACGATGCCGGCCGCCGCGGCGCATACGGTCTGGTCATGCACGACGCGACCGCCGCCCGGATGCCGCCCTGGCTCTACCACCGCAAGGCGGTCCTCGGTGACGTGGTCCTCGCGCTGCTGCTCACCGTCGGCGTGGACCGGATCAACGGGCTCAGTTACGGCAAGCAGGTCTACTGGATCAGCGTGCTCTCGGCGCTCGCCGTGCTGCTGCGCCGCAAGTTTCCGGTCGGGGTCCTGGCCGTGACCACCGCGTGGGTGGTCGTCACCATGATCGTCGCGTGGCCGCCGCCGGGCGGGATGTTCCTGACGCTGGGCGTGCTGACGTACTCGGCCGCCCTCTACAGCGAGCACCGCCGCCCGTGGCACCACGCGTGCCTGGTCTGGGTGGCGGTGATGGTCGCCGGGTCGGTGGCCGATTTCACCCAGTGGTGGGCGCCGGACAAATTCGGTCTGTTCGCGTGGATCTTCGGCGGGGCCGGCGTCGGCGACAGTGTGCGGATGCGCCGCGCCTACATCGCCGAGGTGACCGAACGGGCCCGCCAGGCCGAGCAGACCCGGGAGGAGGAGGCCCGCCGCCGGGTCATCGACGAGCGGCTGCGCATCGCCCGCGAACTGCACGACGTCGTCGCCCACCACATCGCGGTGATCAGCGTGCACGCCGGAGCGGCCGGGCACGTGCTGCGCGAACGACCCGAGCAGGTGTGGCCGGTGCTCGGGCACATCCGGGAGGCCGCGGACACCGTACTGGAGGAGATCAAATCCGTGGTCGGGGTGCTGCGCGATCCGAACGAGGTGCCGAGCACCGAACCCGCGCCGGGACTGGAACGCCTCCCGGAACTGCTCGCCGGGCTTCGGGCAATGGACTTTCCGGTACGGCACGAGGTGCGCGGCACGCCTCGGGAACTACCGGCGGTGGTCGACCTGGCCGCGTACCGGATCGTGCAGGAGGCGCTGACCAACGCCCACAAGCACGGCGCCGGCAGTGCGGTCCTGTCGGTCGAGTTCACCCCCGACGACGTCGTCCTGGACGTCACCAACCGCATCGGGCGGAGCACCGCCGGATCCGGCTTCGGCCTGATCGGGATGCGCGAACGTGCCGCCGCCGCGCACGGCACGATCACGGCCGGCGTCCAGCCCGGCCGGATGTTCCGCGTCCACGCGATCCTGCCCGCCTCGAGAGGAACCGACATGAACCGGCCGAGTGATCCGCGGGGGCGGGGGCCGATCGAGTGATCCGCGTGCTGCTCGCCGATGACCAGGCCCTGATCCGGGCCGGCTTCCGGATGATCATCGACGCCGATCCGGGCTTCGAGGTCGCCGCCGAGGCCGCCGACGGCCGCGAGGCGGTCGACCGGGCCCTCACCGCCCGCGTCGACGTCGTGCTGATGGACATCCGCATGCCCCACATGGACGGCATCGAGGCGACCCGGCGCATCTGCGCCGATGAAAGGCTTGCCGGGGTACGGGTCCTGGTCCTCACCACGTTCGACAACGACGACAACGTCGTGCTGGCCCTGCAGGCGGGCGCGAGCGGTTTCCTCGGCAAGAACGTCCATCCGGCCGAGTTGGTCACCGCGATCCGTGTCGTCGCCGGCGGCGAATCCCTCCTGTCCCCGAAAGCCACCCGCGGCCTGATCAGCGCGTTCGTCGCCCAGTCGCGCCCGTCCGCGGTCGCCAAACTGCCCGCGCTGGACCTGCTCACCGACCGCGAACGCGAGATCATGATCCTGGTCGCCCACGGCCTGTCCAACGACGACATCGCCACCCGCCTGTTCGTCTCCCCGCTCACCGCCAAGACGCACGTCAACCGCACGATGACCAAGCTCGGCGCCCGCGACCGGGCCCAGCTGGTCGTCCTGGCCTACCAGAGCGGCCTGGTCCTGCCCGGCGAACTCCTCCCGGAGCCCGGTCCGTCGTAACCGCGGCGCGGTTATCGGGACGGCATAGTCACTTTCTTTACTATGCAACTCTTTGTATAGTCGCGGACTATGAGCCGGTATCCGACGCTGCTGAGCCCCCTGGACCTCGGCCACACCACGCTGCGCAATCGGGTGGTGATGGGGTCGATGCACACCAAGCTCGAGGATCGCGAGCGTGACCTGCCGAAACTGGCCGCCTACTTCGCCGAGCGGGCCAAGGGCGGGGTCGACCTGATGGTGACCGGCGGTTATGCGCCGACGTGGCGGGGCTGGCTCGCGCCGCTGGGCAGCACGATGGCCAGTGGGCGGCACGCCGACAAGCACCGGGTGGTCACCGACGCCGTGCACGAGCACGACGGGAAGATCCTGCTGCAGGTGCTGCACGCCGGGCGGTACGGCTACCACCCGTTCATCCAGAGCGCGTCCGGGAAGAAGTCGCCGATCACGCCGTTCCGGCCGCGGGCGATGTCGGCCCGGCAGGTGGACCGGACCGCGACCGCGTTCGCCCGGGCGGCGAAGCTCGCGCGGCGGGCCGGGTACGACGGCGTGGAGATCATGGGCTCCGAGGGCTACCTGATCAACCAGTTCCTGGCCGCGCGCACCAACGACCGCACCGACGCCTGGGGCGGCAGCGCCGAGAAGCGGATGCGGTTCCCGATCGAGATCGTCAAGCGGACCCGTGAGCTGGCCGGTGACGACTTCATCGTGCAGTACCGGATCAGCCTGCTCGACCTGGTCGACGACGCGCAGAGCTGGGACGAGACCGTCGAGCTGGCGCTCCGCCTCGAAGCGGCCGGGGTGAGCCTGTTCAACACCGGCATCGGGTGGCACGAGGCCCGGGTGCCGACGATCGTCACGTCGGTGCCGTCCGGCGCCTTCACCTGGGTGACCCGCAAACTGCGGGACGTGGTGAAGGTTCCGGTCATCGCCTCGAACCGGATCAACCGGCCCGAGGCGGCCGAGCAGATCCTGGCCACCGGGGACGCCGACCTGGTGTCGATGGCCCGGCCGCTGCTGGCCGACGCCGAGTGGGTGGTGAAGGCCGCGCAGGAGCGGGAGCGCGAGATCATCACGTGCATCGCCTGCAACCAGGCCTGCCTCGATCACACGTTCAAGAACCAGCGCGCCTCGTGCCTGCTCAACCCGCGGGCCGGGCACGAGACCGAGCTGGTGCTGCTGCCGACCCGTACGGCGAAGAGGGTTGCCGTGGTCGGCGCCGGACCGGCCGGACTCGCGGCCGCCGTCGAACTGGCCGGCCGGGGCCACCAGGTCGAGCTCTTCGAGGCCGGGGACGCGATCGGCGGGCAGTTCCGGCTGGCGGCGCTTATCCCGGGCAAGGAGGAGTTCGCCCGGACCCTGGACTACTACGAGCACATGATCGACCTCCGTGGCGTGCGGCTGCACCTGAACAAACGGGCCGTGACCGATGATCTGGCCGGGTTCGACGAGGTGGTCATCGCCACCGGGGTCAAGCCCCGTGTTCCCGACATCGCGGGCATCGACCACCCGTCGGTACTGACGTATCAGCAGGTCATCAACGGTGCGCCGGTCGGCCACCGGGTGGCGATCATCGGAGCGGGCGGCATCGGCTTCGACGTGGGCGAGTTCCTGCTGCACGACGCGGGCGAGCCGGTCGAGGACTGGATGCGGCGGTGGGGCGTCACGGATCCCGCCGTCGAGCGGGGCGGCCTCGCGACGAAGGTCAAGGTCGCCGCGAAACGCGAGCTCTACCTGCTGCAACGCAAGGAGACAGCGCTCGGCAAGGGGCTCGGCAAGACGACGGGCTGGGTGCACCGGGCGACGCTGCAGGACGCGGGCGTGACGATGTTGCGCGGTGTCGACTACCGGCGGATCGACGACGAGGGTCTGCACCTGGCCGACCGGGTGCTCAAGGTGGACACGGTGGTGCTCTGCGCGGGGCAGACGTCGGTGTGCGACCTCGCCGCGCCTCTGCGGGAGCGCGGAGTCACCGTGCACGTCATCGGTGGCGCCGACGTCGCCGCGGAACTCGACGCCAAACGGGCGATAAAGCAGGCCACCGAGCTTGCCGCAAGTGTCTGATTCAGGAGACGAGAAATGACATACCTGTCGACGAGTATCGACAACGGCATCGCCCAGGTCAGGCTCGACCGCCCCGACAAGCTCAACGCCCTGACCCTGGACACGCTGCACGAGCTGATCCGGACGGCCCGTGAACTCAAGCGTGACCGAACCCTGCGCGCCGTCGTGATCGCCGGGGAGGGCCCGTCGTTCTGCGCCGGCCTGGACATCGCCGGCACGCTGAAGACGCCCGGCCGCGTGGCCCGGGCGTTCGTCCCGGCGCCGTGGCGCGGCACCAACACGTTCCAGGAGGCCTGCTGGGCCTGGCGGCGGCTGCCGGTCCCGGTGATCGCCGCGGTCACCGGCCACTGCTACGGCGGGGGCATCCAGATCGCCCTGGCCGCCGACTTCCGGTTCGCCACCCCGGACTCGAAGTGGTCGGTCCTGGAGGGCAAGTGGGGCATCATCCCGGACATGAGCGGGGTGCGCACCCTCACCGAGATCCTCGGGCCGGACGTCGCCAAGCGGCTCACCATGACCGCCGAGCAGTTCAGCGGCGCCGAGGCCAAGAACCTGGGCCTGGTCACCGAGCTGCACGACGAGCCGGTCAAGGCGGCCACCGCGTTCGCCGAGAGTCTGCTGGCCAAGTCGCCGGACGCCCTGGCCGCGGCCAAGCGCCTGGTCGACGGCGCGCTGACCGGCCGCGCCCGCCACACCTTGGCCCGCGAACGCTGGGAGCAGCTGCGGCTGCTGCGCCTGCCCAACACCGGGATCCTGCGCCGCGCGGTGATCAAGAAGGCCGACCCGGAGTTCCGGCCCCGGGCCCGTAGGATTCGTCTGTGGCCCTGAGAAACGCCCTGCTGGCGGCGCTGATCGACCGGGAGTCGTCCGGCTACGACCTGGCCAAACGGTTCCGGGTCTCGGTCGCCAACTTCTGGACCGCGACGCCGCAGCAGCTCTACCGCGAACTGGACAAGATGGAGGCCGAAGGGCTGCTCACGGCCCGGATGGTCCGGCAGGACAAGCGCCCCGACAAGCGCTTGTTCTCGGTCACCGACGCCGGCCGGGCCGCCCTGCACGAGTTCACCCGGCAGGAACCTCGACCGACCACGGTCCGGGACGAGTTGCTGGTTCAGGTGGAGGCTCTTGCCTGGGCCGATCATGCCGCCGTACGGGCGTCGATCGAGGCCCGGATCAAGCAGAGCGAGCAACGCGTCGAGGCGTACGAGCGCCAGCTCGCCGAGATTCTCGGAAGCCGAAGCCACGAGGAGTTCCTCGCCACCGGGAACCGCATCGGTCCCTACCTGACGCTCCAGCGTGGCATCAGCTTCGAACGGGAGAACATCTCCTGGGGCGAGCTGGCGCTGCGGGTGCTTCAGTCCAGGTCGGTGTAGTTGAACGTCGCCGACGGGGTGAAGCGGCTGGCCGTGCCGGTGCTGGCGGTGAACGTCACCCAGGTCGGCCCGGCCTCGTCGGCGGCCGGCACCACGCAGGAGTAGGTGCCCGTCCCGGCCGAGGTGCAGGTGGCCGCCGTGGTGCCGAACTTGAAGTCCTTGGCCCCGGTCGCCTCGCCACCGGCGATCTTCACGGTCACCTTGGCGCCGCCGGCGAGCTTGTCGCTGGTCGCCGAGAGGCTGACCACGACCGGGACGTAGCTGACCGAGGCCGCGGTCCCGGCGACCCCGTCGTGGATCAGCGTGACGCTGCCCGACGCGGCCGACGACGCCGGCAGTGCCACCTTGACGTGGGTCGCGTCGACCCAGGTCGGGGTGACCTTGGTGGTGCCGACCGTGGCGGTGATCTTCTCGGCGGCGAAGTCCTTCGCGCTCGCGCCGACCGTGGCCCCGGTGACGGCCAGGGTGACCGTACCCCCGGAGGCGCGCACGACCGTGCCGTCGGCGACGTCGAGGCCCAGCGGCGCCCGGTACGTGATCTGCCCGGTCGCCGTGCCACCGGGCGCGACCACCGACACCGTCCGGAGCCCGTTCTCACCGGCCGGGACGACGGCCGTGATCTGCGTCGCCGACTTGATCGTGAAACTGGTGGCCTTCACCTCGCCGAACAGCACACCGGTGACCTCGTCGGAGAAGCCCGACCCGCTGATCGTCACGGTCTCGCCGCCCGCGGTCGACACCTTGGCCGGGGAGATCGTGGTCACGCCCGGCGCGTAGCGGATCGTCGACTCCGACGCCGGACCGGCCACCCCGTCGTGGAGCAGCGTGAGCTTGAGCGCCCCGGTCTTGGTCGAGGGCGGCACGGTCACCTTGACGTGGTTCTCGTCGACCCAGGTCACGACCGCCGTGGTGTCACCGATCCTCGCGGTGATCTTCTCGGCGGCGAACTCCTTGGCGGTGGCGCCGACCGTGCCGCCGGACACGGTCACGTTGACCAGGGTCCCGCCGGCCGGCTTGGCCCCGGTGACCGCGTCGAACGAGGCCGTCAGCGGCGCCCGGTAGATGAACGTGACCGTCCCGGTGCTGCTCCCGGCACTGTTGGTGAGCTTGACCAGGGCCGAACCGGCGGTGCCGGCCGGGGTGACCGCGGTCAGCTTGGTGTCCGAGACGACGGTGAACGACGCCGCGTTGACGTCACCGAACTTCACCGCCGTCGGGTCCTTGGTGTCCAGCGAGGCGAAGCCCGTGCCGGTGACCGTCACGGTGGTGCCACCCGCGGTCGACCCGGAGATCGGCAGGACCGCCTTGGGCGCGGGCACCTTGGTCACCACGTCGCCGGCGGCGTACACGCTCCGGAACGGGTCGGGGTTCGCCGACGCGGGGTTCGGGGCGAGCGCGACGACGGCGGTGACGGTCGCGACGGTCAGTGCGGTGGCCCGGCGGGCCTTCTTCGTGGTGGCCATGGGAACGAGTTTCGGACCCGCTGAGTGTCGCCGGGGTCGGTTCCGGTTGCCGTTGCGGTGCCGGCCTGCGGACCGGGACGGAACCGAGGCCTGACCTGTGCATACGATGATCGCCGTCAAAACCTGGGGGTCCGGTGGTATTGCGGGGGCGAGACGACGAGCGCGCCGAGCTTCGTCGGTTGGTCGAGGCCGACCAGGCCGAGGCGGCCGGGCTGCTGCGGATCGGCATGCGGGTGGTCTTCCGGCATCCGCTGGTGCGCTCGGCCGTCTACCGCGACGCGTCCCCGGCCGACCGGCGGCGGGCGCACCTGGCCCTGGCCGAGGCGACCAGCCGGGTCACCGACCCGGACCGGCACGCCTGGCACCGGGCGTACGCGGCGGACGGCCCGGACGAGACGGTCGCGGCCGAACTGGAGGCGGCGGCCGGGCGGGCCCGCTCGTTCGGCGGCTCGGCGGCCGCGGCGGCCTTCCTGGAACGGGCGGCCGACCTCACCCCCGACCCGGCCCGCCGGGCCGACCGGGAACTGGCCGCGGCCTGGGCCAAGTCGCAGTCCGGGGCCAACGACGCCGCCCAGATGTTGCTTGCGCGGGCAGACAGCGGGCCGGACGACCCGTACCGCCGGGCCGGCAGCGCGACCCTGCGCGGCCAGCTGACCAGCATCGGCGAGGACAAACGGGAGGGCCCGGCGCTGCAGCTGGAGACCGCCCGGCAGTACGCGCGCCTGGACGCCCGGCTGTCCCGCGACGCCTACCTCGACGCGCTGTCCGGCGGCTTCTACGTGGGCCGGCTGGCCGGCTCGGTGGGACTGGCCGAGGTCGCCGAGGCGGCCCGGGAGGCCCCACCCGCACCGGAGCCGGTGACCGCGGCCGACCTGCTGCTGGACGGCCTGGCGACGCTGCTCAACGACGGGTATGCGACGGGCGTTCCGGCCGTACGCGAAGCTCTGAATCTTTATCTCGATGATGAACCGCCGCTGGAGGTGGCGCTGCGGTTCTACTACCTGGCCGTCGAGGCCGGGCAGGTGATCTGGGACGACGAGCTGCTGTTCCGGTTGACCGCGCGGTTCCTCAAGCTGGCCCGGGACACCGGCGCCCTGACCCTGATGCCGGGCGCCCTGCACCTGCGGATCGGCGTGCTGCTGCACGGCGGCGAGATCGCGCAGGCGGCGGCCCTGGTCGAGGAGCTCGACGCGATCGCGCAGGCCACCAACTACGGGGTGTCCGGGTTCGGGATGCGCTACTACGCCGGCGCGCTGGTCGCCGCCTGGCAGGGCGACGAGCAGGTCGCGGCGCCGATCATCGAGACGGTCGGCGCGGCGATGCTGGCCCGGGCCGAAGGGGTCGGGTACGGGCGGCTGCAACACGCCAACGCGGTGCTGAACTCCGGGCTCGGCCGCTTCCCCGAGGCCCTGGCCGCGGCCGAGCTGGCCACGTCGGCGACCCGGGCGAACGGGCGGATCGGGGAGGTCGCGCACTGGGGGCTGGTCGAGCTGATCGAGGCGGCGATCCGGTGCGATCGGCGTGACCTGGCCGAACAGGCCCGGCAACGGCTGGAGGACACGGCCGCCGCGTGCGGGACACCGTGGGCGTCGGGGACGACCGCGTGCGCGCGGGCCGTGCTCAGCGACGACGCGTCGGCCGAGGCCCACTTCCGGGAGTCGCTCGAACTGCTGGGGCGCAGCCGCGGGGTGATCGCTCTCGGGCGCGTCCACTACGCGTACGGGAAGTGGCTCGGTCGTCAGAACCGCCGGACGGAAGCGTTACGCGAGCTCAGGGCCGCGCACGAGATCTTCGGCCGGTGCGGCGCGACCGGATTCGCCGACCGGGTGCGCCGCGAACTGGCCGCGAGCGGCGAGCGGATCGACACGCCCGAGCTGGTCGAACCGGTCGAGCTGACCGAGCAGGAACTGCAGGTGGCGCGGCGGGCCCGGGACGGGCGGTCGAACCCGGAGATCGCCGCCGAACTGTTCCTGAGCGCCCGGACCGTGGAGTGGCATCTGCGCAAGGTCTTCGGCAAGCTCGGCATCAGCAGCCGCCGCGACCTCCCGGACGTCCTCAGCGAGCGCTGAAACAGGCGTCGATCAGCTCGGGGGAGACCTCGCCCAACGTCGCCGGCCGCCACCGCGGATCACGGTCCTTGTCGATGATCTGCGCCCGGATCCCCTCGGCCAGATCGGGCAGCCGCAGCATCGCCGCCGACAGCCGCAACTCCTGATCGAGCGCCGCCCGCAGATCGGGCAGGAGCGCGGCCGTCCGCAGCGACCGCAGCGTGATCGTCAGCGCGGTCGGCGACCGGGTCAGGATCTCCTTGGCCGCCGTCTGCGCCCCGGCCGCCGGATGCGCGGCCAGCCGCGCGACGATCTCGCCGACGTCGTCCCCGGTGTAGCACTCGTCGATCCACTCCCGGGCGTCCGCGAATTCCCCGGGCGGCGGTGTCGTCGCCAGTTCGGCGACGGCCGAGGGGTCCGCGAGCAGCTGCGCCAGCCGCGCCGCCGGCACGAAATGATCGGCCAGCCCGGCTGCGATCCCGTCGGCCGCCCCCACCGGCGACCCGGTCAGCGCCAGATGCGTGCCCAGCTCACCCGGCGCCCGCGACAGCAGCCAGGAGCCGCCGACGTCCGGGTGCATCCCGATGCCGACCTCGGGCATGGCCAGCCGCGACCGCTCGGTCACGACTCGCACCGACGCGTGCGCCGAGATCCCGATCCCGCCGCCCATGACCAGGCCGTCCATGATCGCGACAATCGGTTTCGGGTACGCCGCGATCGTCGCGTTGAGCCGATACTCATCGGCCCAGAAGGCCACCGACGCCGTCCCGCCGGAGACCGCGTCCGCGTGGATGGCCCGGATGTCGCCGCCCGCACACAGCCCGCGCTCGCCGTTCCCGCTGATCACCACCGTGTGAACCGAATCGGACAGGGCCCAGTCGGCCAGCGCCTGCCGCATGATCGCCACCATCTCGGGCGTCAGCGCGTTGATCGCCTTCGGCCGGTTCAGCGTCAGCCGCCCGACCTGTTCGCCGACTTCGACGATCACCGGTTCCGTGTGCATGATCCTTTATAACCGGCCCGGCCGATCATGTGGTCCTCGTGGGGGAATCGACGAAGATGGACTCCGCTGCGACGGATTCCGGCCGGTGTGATTGGAGATCGAGAACATGCCCGAGACGTACGTGATCGTCGGCGCGAGCCTCGCCGGTGCCAAGGCGGCCGAGACGCTGCGGGAGGAGGGTTTCGAAGGGCGGATCGTGCTGATCGGCGACGACCCGCGCCGCCCCTATGAGCGCCCGCCGCTGTCCAAGGGCCTGCTCCTGGGCACGGCCGAGCTGGACAGCCCGTTCGTGCACGAGCAGGACTGGTACGCCGACCACGACATCGAGTTACGGGTCGGCGAGCGCGTCGAGGAGTTGTCCGTCACCGACAAAACCCTCAAAACGAACCAGGAAATTATTGCGTACGACAAATTGCTGCTGACCACCGGAGCCCGGCCGCGCGAGCTGCCCGTGGCCGGCGGCCACTACCTGCGCAGCTACGACGACTCCGCGGTCCTGTCGTCGGTCCTGGAGTCCTCGCAGCACCTGACCATCATCGGGTCGGGCTGGATCGGCCTGGAGGTCGCCGCGGCCGCCCGCGAGCGCGGCGTCGCCGTCACCGTGATCAGCCCGGACGATGTTCCGCTGCAGAAGCCGCTCGGCGATCGTCTCGGCGGCATCTTCGGCGACCTGCACCGGCGGCACGGTGTCGACTTCCGCTTCGGCGCGCACGTCCAGGACCTGCGGGAACGTCAGGTCGTCCTGACCGACGGCACGGTCGTCGCGACCGACAACGTGCTCGTCGCGATCGGCGCGGTCCCGAACGCGGAACTCGCCGAGCGCGCCGGTCTCGCCGTCGGCAACGGGATCCTGGTCGACGCGTACCATCGCACCTGCGACCCGGACGTCTACGCGGCCGGCGACGTCGCCGAGGTCGACCACCCCCGCTACGGGCGGCTGCGCGTCGAACACTGGGCCAACGCGCTGAACTCGGGCCCGGCCGCGGCCCGCTCGATGCTCGGCCGGGGCACGCCGTGGGAGACCCTGCCGTACTTCTTCACCGACCAGTACGACCTGGGCATGGAGTTCGCCGGCCAGGTCGAACCGGGCGCCGACATCGTGGTCCGCGGCGACCTGGACGCCCTGGAGTGCATCGTCTTCTGGACCCTGAAAGGCCGGGTGATCGCCGGCATGAACATCAACGTGTGGGACGTCGTCGGCGACATCCAGGCGCTGATCACCTCCGGACGCGAGGTCGACCCGGCGCGGCTGGCCGACCCGTCAGTCCCGCTGGCCGACCTGCGCTAGTCCTGTCGTCGAAGGCGTCGACCCGTGGGTTCGACGTGGCGCCGCGTCGCCCGAATCGGTATGCCCGGCCCGGGCGACGCGGCCACGTCCGCCCGATCGGCCATACTTCACACTCACGCAGTAGGGCGGGAGCTGTGATGACCGGCTGGACCGAGCACGTGATCTGGTGGCACCTCCACCCCCTGACGTTCCTGGGCGCCCCACGCGAGGCGCTGCCCGCCGGCGCCCCGGCCGAACCGCGGCTGCGCCACCTCGAACCCTGGCTTGACTACCTGCTGGAGCTCGGCTGCAACGGGCTCGCGCTCGGCCCGATCTTCGAATCCGAGACGCACGGGTACGACACGGTCGACCACTATCAGGTCGACCGTCGCCTGGGGACGACCGAGGACCTGCGATGGCTGGTCGACGAGTGCCGCCGCCGGGGCATCCGGGTGCTGCTCGACGGCGTGTTCAACCACGTCGGCCGCGGGTTCGCGCGGTTCGGCGACCCGTCGTACGAGAACTGGTTCCGCCGAGAGGGCGACGACTACGTCACCTTCGAGGGGCATCGGCCTCTGGTCGTCCTCAACCACGACGAACCGGCCGTCGCCGACTACGTGACCGGCGTGATGCGCCACTGGCTGGACTTCGGCGTCGACGGCTGGCGCCTCGACGCCGCGTACGCCGTCCCGCTGCCCTTCTGGCGCAGCACCGCGGGCCGCCTCGACGACGGCTGGTTCGTCGGCGAGATCATCCACGGCGACTACCCGGCCTGGGTGCGCGACGGCGGCCTCGACTCGGTGACCCAGTACGAGCTGTGGAAAGCGGTCTGGAGCAGCCTGAACGACCTCAACTTCTTCGAACTGTCCTGGGCCCTGGAACGCCACGACGAGTTCTCCCACGACTTCGCCCCGCTGACATTCGTCGGCAACCACGACGTGACCCGCCTGGCCAGCACCCTCACCGACCCGCGGCACATCGGCCTGGCCCTGGCCGTCCTGTTCACCGTCGGCGGCGTCCCCAGCATCTACGCCGGCGACGAACAAGCCTTCCGCGGCATCAAGTACGAACGCGAGAACGGCGACGACGAGATCCGCCCCGCGTTCCCGCCCGCCCCGTCCGACCTGGCCCCCGACGGCCGGCCCACCTACCGCCTCCACCAGCAGCTGATCGGCCTGCGCCGCCGCCACCCCTGGCTGCACCGCGCGGTGACACGACCGCTGCACGTCGGCAACAAGGAACTCGCGTACGAGGTGTCGTCCGGCGACCACCGCCTGATCGTCCTCCTCAACGCCGCCGAGAACGGCCACGAGTTCACCCTGGACACAGGCCCCCTGCGCACCCTCCTCACCCACGACGACATCGACAACGGCACGTTCGTCCCCGGCCCCGGCTGGTCCATCCTCGAACCGCTCTGACACCCCCTGGACGACGTCACCCGAGCCGGCGCCGAACCGAGGACAAGGCTCGGCGGGCGGGTGTCCGTGACAGGCGCACGCGAGGATTAGAATGCGCGGCGGCGGGCCGTAGCGCAGAGGTCGTCGCGTCGCCCTGCACAGGCGGAGGACGCCGGTTCGAATCCGGCCGGCTCGCCGCCCGCAAAGCCAGACGAAGCGAGGGCGGCCACCGCTCGCACGGTTGAGCGCGGCGAGGCCCGCCGCCCGCGAAGGTAAGCGAGGCGAAGACTCCACCGCCCGCGAGCCGGCACGCCGGGGATCGAGCCGCGGGAAATGCGCTGTTGGGAGGGCGAAGACGATCACTACACTGCGTCCCGGCGGGCCGTAGCGCAGAGGTCGTCGCGCCGCCTTGTCAGGGCGGAGGACGCCGGTTCGAATCCGGTCGGTTCGCCACCTTCGGGGAGGGTGGGAACGGTGGATCTGGAACGGCGGCGCAGCCGCGATCGGTATGCGCGGACGATGGACCACGCCTCGCCGGCCGGCATGATCGTGCGGGCCACGGCCGCGCGGCGGGCCGGGGACTGGCGGGCCGCCTGCGTCGCCGCGGCCGTGGACGTCCACATCGGCGCTGAGCAGGCGACAACGGTGGAGTCCGATCTGGCCGGTTTCGCGCCCGACTTCCTGCGCCGTCATCTGCCCCGCGACGACAATCAAAGGCTTCATCCCGGCGTACGGGTGGTGCTCTCCCGTTCGGCCGAGCCGTTCCGCACGTCGACGCCGGTGCTGGTCGTCACGCTTCCGGTCGGCGAGGACGCCGCGCAACGGCTGGACCTGCGCGTGGCCGCGGCGGGCGACCTGGACGGCACGTGGCTGGACCTCCCGCCGTGGGCCTGGCACGCCGACGCGGTTCAGGAGCGGCGCTTGGCGTACGGGGCGAGCGCGGCGCGGCTGCCGTGGCACTTCGCGGACGGAACGCCGTACGCGCAAGGGCTTGTGGATTCTGTCGATGAGGATCGGGCCGCGGAGTTCGAACGGCTGCTGGCTCCGGTCGGCCGGGATCGCATCACTGATCTGTATCGGTCAGCGGGGCTGGAGGTGGAGCGCCGGGGTCAGCGCGAGTGGTTCACGCTGGCGCTGATCCGGATGCAGGACCGGCTGCCGCTGCTGGCCGCCGAGGCACGCCGGCTGGCGCACCGCTACGGGCCCGAGGCGCGGATCTTCCCGGCGTTGAACTGGGGAGGCCTCGACCTGCGCACGGAGGGCGACAGTCTCCGCACGAAGGGCGACGGCCTGCGCTTGGGCGACGACGCGCTGCGCTCGGGCCACGCCGGCGCCGTGGTCTCCTGGGAGTGGCCTCGCTCGTGGGATCAGAAGGGCCCGGCCGGGTTCGGGATCGCCGCGCCCCGGGACGCCGCGCTGTTGCGCTGGGGTGTGCTGACCCCTGATCAGCTGCATCCGCTGGTCCACGAGGCGCTGTTCCCGGACCGCGTCCAGGACTGGCAGCCGCTCCCGCATGACCCTTATGGGGCATATCGGGTGCGCTGCGGTGCGGACTGGCACGTGGTCGAGGGGATCGGCGCGAGCGTGTCGACGCCGTATCACGGCGAGGCGGCCGGCGGGTGCGCGGCGGCGGCCGAGGCGTTCCTGACCGGGATCGGTCGGGTGCCGAAGGAGATCCGCCGGCATCGGCAGGACCTGTTCGGTCGTGCATTCCACGGGGACACCGACGGGCTGCTGGCCGACCTGGAGGCCGGTTTCGATCCGCGCCTGCGGGACCGGCGGGGGCGGTCGTTGCTGCACTGGGTCGGGCACGTCGATCACCGGCGGGTACTGCCGGTTCTGCTGGCCGGCGGTCTCCCGCTGGACGAGCAGGACCGCGACGGGCAGACGCCGTTGCACGTGGCCGCCCAGTCCGGGGCCGAGGACACGATGGCGGCGCTGATCGCGGCCGGTGCGCGGGCGAGCATCCAGGACGCCCAGGGGCAGACCGCGCGGGAAGTGCTGGCGACGACCCGGAAACGGAAGAGGAGCTGACCGGAATGGATCAGTCGGAGCTGAAGGTCTGCCTGACCGTTCTGGATCGGCTCGACGACCCGGAGCTCGGCGCGGGGGACCGGCTGGTGCTGGAGCTGGCCGTGAAGGGCGCGGCCCGGCGGATCAAGCAGCGGGCCAAGGCGCGCCGCACGGCCGAGACGCGGGCCGCGGATCGGGAGCTGCTGTCCGCGGCGACCCGCTTCCACACCGAGATCCCGCCGGTCACGCCCGTTTCCGCAGCCGGGCGGGATGCCTCGCCGATTTCCGAGGCCGGGCCGAAGCCGGTCGCCGGGGCTGGGCCGAAGCCGGTCTCCATAGCGGGGCCGAAGGCTTCGCCGGGGATGCTGCGGCGGTCGCGGCTCTGCTACGTATGCAAGGGCGACTACCGCGAGGTGGACGCCGACTACCACCTGATGTGCCCCGCCTGCGCCGATGAGAATCGGACATGGCGGGAGGCGCGGGCCGACCTGAGCGGTCGCACGGCGATCGTGACCGGCGCCCGGGTGAAGATCGGCTTCCGGCTGGCCCTGAAGCTGCTGCGCGACGGCGCCGACGTCGTCGTGACCACCCGGTTTCCGCAGGCGGCGGCCCGGCTCTTCGGCGATCTGCCGGACTTCCCGCAGTGGTCGCCGCGGCTTCACGTCTACGGCCTCGACCTGCTCGACCTGACCGCCGTCCACGAGTTCGTGGCCTTCGCCGGCCGGCACTTCAGCAGCCTGGACATCCTGGTCAACAACGCCGCCCAGACGTTGTACCGCCCGCCCGCCTACTACCGTGAGCTGCTCGACGGGGAGGCGGCCCCGCCGAAGGGCCGGACCGCGAGCCTCACACCGGCCACCGGCCGGGCCGAGCTCCCGGCGGGTCCGGCCGACAACCTCCCGGCGGGTCCGGGCGGCCACTTCCCGGCGGGCTTCTTCCCGCCCGGCCTCGTCGACGAAACCGGACAGCAGCTCGACCTGCGCCCGGCCAACTCCTGGACCATGCGCGACGGCGACGTCACCCCGCACGAGTGGCTCTCCGCCCACGTCGTCAACGCTTTCGCCCCGTTCCTGCTCACCTCCCGCCTGCGCCCGCTGCTCACCGCCGGCCCACCCCGGCTGCGGCACGTCGTGCAGGTCTCGGCCATGGAGGGCAGCTTCTCCCGCCGCTACAAGACGGTCCGGCATCCGCACACCAACATGGCCAAGGCCTCGCTGAACATGCTGGTCCGCACGTCGGCCGCCGACTACGCCCGCGACGGCATCCTGATGAACGCCGTCGACACCGGCTGGGTCACCGACGAACGCCCGCACCCGCACAAACGGGACCTGCGCGCCGCCGGTTTCCGTCCACCGCTCGACGTGATCGACGGCGCCGCCCGCGTCTACCACCCGATCCTCGCGGCCGAACGCGGCGACCCGATCAGCGGCCGCTTCCTCAAGGACTACCGGAGCGTGCCCTGGTGACCCCGACGCGCCGGTGACGGCGCATCACCACGGAGCCGACCGGGATCGGGCGGTCGAGCGCCGATGGCCGGCGGCCTGAATTCGGTTGCCGGGCGGCCGGCGACCGGACAGATTTCAGGCATGGATGAGACGACTCTGGCCAACCGCGACGCCTGGGATCAGGCCTACCGGACGCAGTTCCAGACCTCGGACGAGATCCTGGCCGTGGCCGTCACCGGCGACCCGCTGCTGGCCGACGAACGCGAGCTGCTGCGCGACATCCTGGCGACGGAACCCCGCGTGGTCCATCCGCAGAGCGGTAACGGCCAGGACGACATCGCCCTGATCGGTGCCGGCGCCCGCGAGGTGATCGGTGTCGACTACAGCGCGGTCACGGTCCGGGACGCGCAGAGCCGGGCCGACCGGCTCGGTGTGGCCTGCCGGTATGTGCTCGGCTCGGTTCCGGGGGTCCCGCTGGCCGACGGGTGCGCCGACCTCGTCTACACCGGCAAGGGCGCCCTGATCTGGATGTCCGACATCGACGCCTGGGCGGCCGAGATGGCCCGGCTCCTGCGCCCGGGCGGGCACCTGTTCCTCTACGAGGGCCATCCGGCCGGCGAGTTGTGGACCTGGGATGTGGACGAGCCGCGGATCCGCCCGGACCGCAGCTATTTCGGCCGCTCGTTCGTGTGCCCGGACGACAGCTACCCGGCGTACGGCGCGGTGATGTGGCAGTGGACGCTCGGCCGGACGGTCACCGCGCTGATCCGGGCCGGCCTGGAGATCCGGCACCTGGAGGAGTTCGCGGAACCGTTCTGGCGCATGGGTGAGGTCGATGCGGCCGCGTTCCGGGGGCGCCTGCCGAACGCGTTCGCGCTGCTCGCGCGTCAGCCGTTGGACCAGCTACGGGTGGACAGGACCAGCCGGTAGCCGTCCGGGTCGGCGACCGTCACACCCCAGCGATCCCAGTACTCGCTCTGCTCGACCCGCCGGCCGCCGGCCTCGACGAGCCGGGCGATCAGGGCCTCGTCGATCGGCCCGGCGAGGTAGATGACCAGCAGGTCTTCGGCGGTCGGGGTCGGTGCGCTGATCAGATTCGGACCGCCGACCAGTTCCAGATGCCAGTTCGCGCCGGGCCGGCCGAGCATGATCAGGTCGTGCTCGCCCGGTGCGTGGGCCTCGCCCCGGTACAGGACGTGCAGGCCGAGGCCGTCGGCGTAGAAACGTTCGGCGGCGGCCAGGTCGCGGCTCGGACGGGCGATGCGGATCGCGGCAGCGGGATCGATCATGTCCACAGCGTAGAGTCGGCCGTGTGGGCGACGACGCGGGCTCGGTGCTGGAGCTGACCCGGCGGTTGGTCGCCATTCCGAGCCGGGGCGGCCTCGATCCGTACGGAATAATCGTCTCCTTTCTTGATGAATGGCTCGCCGGGCACGGTTTGCCGTCCTCGGTGCTGACCGATGAATCCGGAAACGCGGTCGCGCTCGTGTGTGACGTGATCGGACAGCACGACGGCCCGCACTATGTGCTGGACGCCTGTCTCGACACCGCGCCCTTCGGCGACGAAAGTCGATGGCGTCACGCGCCGACCAGCGCCATCGTCGAGAACGGCTGGCTCCACGGGCGGGGCAGCGCCGATTCGAAGTCGGGGGTGGCCATCTTCTGCCATCTCGCCGTGCGACTCGCCGCCGAGCGGGAAAGCCTGCACGGGACGGTCACGCTGCTGTTCGACCTGGACGAGCACACCGGCAATTTCGGCGGGGCGAAATCGTACTTCGAGAATCGGGAGAAGCCCGACGGCGTGATCATCGGATATCCCGGGCGGGACCACCTGGTGATCGGCGGGCGTGGCGTTCATCGAACAAAGATTGGCGCGTACGGCATTTCGTCGCACTCCGGCGCCCGGGCGTCCACACCGAACGCGGTCGTGAAAGCGGCCGCGATCATCCAGGCCCTGGCCGGTGCGCCGACCGGTGGCGGCAAAATCACCGTCACCGCGGTCGACGGCGGATCGGGTTTTTCGGTCACGCCCGATCTGTGCACGCTGAACGTGGACGTGCGGACGACCGCCGAGTTCGACGCCGCCACCGCGGAAACCCTGATCCGGGAGGCGGTGGCGGACGTCGATCGGCGGTGGCCCGGAACCGCGGCGACGACGATCGAGCCGGTCACGACCTGGCCCGCCTACGAGCTGGCCCCCGACTCGCCGCTGCGCCGCGCGATCCTGGACGCCGCCGCAGGTCAGGGGCTCGCCGTGACCCCGAAGGTGGCCGGCCCGTCGAACATCGGCAACTACCTGGCCGGCCGTGGCATCCCGGCCACGGCCGGCTTCGGCGTCGTCTACGAGGGGCTGCACGCCACCGACGAACGGATCAGGATCGACTCGATCCCGTCGGTGCAGGCGACCTATCACGCGGCGATCCGGGCCCTGCTGTCGCCAGGAGCAACGCCGACGCCACGGTGAAGGCCGCCGACCCTAGATAGACCAGGCCGGGGGAGCCATGGGTCAGGGCCCAGGTGAAAGCGGCGCCCGCGGCCAGCGGGACCACCATCTCGGCGACCGCGGAAAGGCTGGTCAGGGCGCCCTGCACGGTGCCCTGCTCGTCGGCGCCGATGCTCCGGGAGATCCACCCGCTCGCGGCCGTGGCGCCCACCGAGGAAACGACGGCCAGGACCTGCAGCGCGTAGAGGGCCCACGCAACGGTGACGAACGCCGTGCCCAGGAACGCGATCGCGCCGATCATCGTGCCGACCAGCGCGGCCGGTTTCTCGCCGAGCCGGCGGACCACCGGACCGACCGCTCGGGCCTGGAACACCGCGATGGCCACGGCGCCCGCCGCGATCACGGCCCCGACGTGCGCGGTTCCCCAGGCGAACCGGTAGGTGAGGAAGAACGCCCAGGTCGACTGGTGGATCATCCGGGCCAGGTCGGCGTGCAGGCGGGCGTGCGCCAGCCGTCCCAGGCCGGCCCGCCGGAACAGCGTGGCGATCGCGGTGAACGGGTTGGCCAGTCGCAGACTCAGCGGTGTCGTGCCGTCCCCGGGCCGCGACTCCGGCAGGATCAGCCAGCCGTAGGTCACGTTCGCGAACGACAGCCCGGCCGCGACCAGGAACGGCAGCCGGACGTCCACGGCGCCGAGCAGGCCACCGATCAGGGGACCGGCCACGAAGCCCAGACCGAAGGCCGACCCGATCATCCCGTACGCGCGGGATCGCTCTTCGGGTCGGCAGACATCCCCGATGTACGCATTGACGACAGTGTTCGTGCCGGCGCATGCCCCGGCGAGCGCGTGCACGATCAGAAGCGGCCACGGGCCGGACGTCACGGCGTGCGCCAGCCAATCCACGCCGAGAACGCCGAGCGAGACCAGCAGGACCGGGCGACGCCCGTAGCGGTCGGAGAGCCGCCCGAGCAGCGGGGCGGCGACGAACTGGAGCAGGCCGAACACGGTGCCGAGCAGCCCCGACCACAGCGCGGCGTTCGCGGTGACCGAGGTCAGCAGGGCGGGCAGGATCGGCACGACCAGGCCGAGCCCGAGCATGTCGATGAAAACGGTGATGAGCAGGAAAGACAGGGCGGGTGCCCGGCGCATCGAAGGCTCCTGGGTCGAGAGGGACAGAGCCCCTCCCGCCTCACGCAAGCACGGAGGATCAGATTATCGGCGCCGTCAAATCATTTTTTTCGTACGGCATTAGAGTCACGCCGTGATCATCAACAGCCCCGACGTGTACGTCACCAACGCCGCGGCCGCGCTGTCCGGGTTCACGCCGACCGCCCGCGACCACGGCGACCACATCCGTGCGGAACTTCCCGCGGGCACCCGGATCGTGCTGCGCCGCCCGATCCCCGTCGGCCCGCTGCTGGCGAGCGTCCCGCCCGGCCACCGGGTGACCGTCGAGAACGTCTTCGACACGGACGAGCACGCCCCGTCGGCCACGGTGATGCGCATGCCGGTGATGGTCCGCCCGCCCGGCCCGCCGGCACAGCCTCCACGCCCCGGCGTCGTCCGCGTCACCGGGGAGGACGATTTGGCCGTGGCCGAGCGCGTGATGATCGACGGCTTCCCGTTCCCGCTGCTGCAGCCGGTCGTCCGCGGTCACGCCCTGCCCCCGCGGCTGCTGACCCGGCCCGGCTGGCGTTTCTGGCTCGCGTACTCCGACGGCGAACCCGCCGCGGCCGCCTACACCGTCGACGACGGCGCGACGGTCGGCCTCTACTGGCTGGCCACCCTCCCGGAGTTCCGCTCCCGCGGCCTGGGCCGGGCCATCCTGAACGCCGCCTTCGAGGCCCACCCGGATCGCGCCTTCACCCTGGTGGCAACCGATGCGGGCCGGCCGCTCTACGAAACCCTGGGCTTCCACACGGTCGCCACCGCCACCTGGTTCACCCGGTCCTAGGAGAACGCCGGTGAGCCTGCACTACGAGTGGACGCTGTCGCTGCGCCTGCGCCCGGACGCGCCCGCCTCGTTCCTGGACGAGCTCCGCTTCTACCTCGGCCTCACCGACCGGCCGCCGAAAGAATCCGAACTGGAGTTGGACGGCTCGTGCCTGGTCGCCGAACCGGACGATCGTCTGCCGGGCGGCGGCGTCCGGTCGTTGATCGCCCAGGCGCCGTACCCGAATCGGCCGGGCTCGCTCGGCCTGTTCCTGCGCACGATGATTCTCGACGACGCCATGTACGAGCTGATCACGGTCGTGCCGAACTGGCTGGCGCGGTGGTCCCTGACGCAGGGCTGGATCGGTCAGGCGCGCGAGGAGTTGTCGCTCCATCCGTGGCTGACCTTCTACGTCCAGGGCGGTCACGCCTACGCCGCCGAGCCGGGCGGTGACGTGGAACCGCTGAGCGACTCCGCGCCCCCGTTCTCGCTGCGGCAGACCTCGGATCTCGCATGAGCGGGGGATGGACACGACCGGGGCGGGCGGCCAGGCTGGGTGCTGTGCGCAGGCTAGCCGCAGTGATCGCCCTGGTGGCCGTCGTCGTCGTGGTGCCCGCGGCGCCGGCCGCCGCGTCGCTGCCGGCCGGGCTCAAGCATGTCGGTAACGCTCAGCAGCTGATCGTGGTGACCGGGCACGGCTGGAAGTCGACCGGGGCGACCCTGCGGGCCTACCAGCGCGGCGCCGACGGCAAGTGGAAGCAGGTGTTCGCGGCGATGCCGGCCCGGACCGGGTACGGCGGCTGGGCCTGGGCGTCGCGCCGCGTTCAGGACAAGGGTTTGACGCCGGGCGGCACGTTCACGATCACGCAGGCGTTCGGGGTGCGAGCCGATCCGGGGACGAAGTTGCCGTACCGGAAGGTCGACGGCAACGACTACTGGGTCGGTGACCGGCGCGATCCGCGGACCTACAACGTCTTCGAGCCGTCGGCCTCGAAGAACCGTACGTGGCGGGTCTCCGAGGCCGAGCGCCTGGCCGCGTATCCGACGCAGTACGCCTACGCCGCCGTGATCGACTTCAATCGGCCGGCCGGGGTGCATTGGGATGCCAAGCGCGGCGAGTACGTGACCAGCACCCCTTCCCACGTGGGCCGCGGCTCGGCGGTGTTCCTGCACGCCAGTGGCAAGGGTTCGACCGCCGGGTGTGTCTCGGTCAGCCGGTCGAACGTCGCCGCCCTGCTGAGATGGCTGAACCCGGCCCGTCACCCACGGATCGTGATGGCCCCGACCGCGGCGGACCTCACCCGCGCCTGACCGGCCGCGAGCAGCGGAAACCCGGAAAGGCGAGTCGAATTCGGCTACGGTCGGAAAGCCTTGAATTCGGCTGATTCCAACGGGGGCAGGCCATGCGCCGCGGAGTGTTTACGATCGTGACCGCCGTCGTGTTCGCGATGGCCGGGGCGGCGCCGGCCTGGGCCGCGGCGCCCGTCGTCACGTCGTTCACGCCGACCACGGCGGCCGTCGGTGACCCGGTGACGCTGCAGGTCACCAACCCGGACACGGACACCAACACGGTTCTGATCAACGGCGTAGCCGCGACCGTGATGGGGAAGACGTCGACCAGCCTGACCGTGGTCGTCCCGGCCGGCGCCGGCGGCGGCAAGATCACCGTGACCACGCCCGGGGGGACCGCGACCAGCTCGGCCGACCTGTTCGTGGTGCCGTCCGGCACGGCCGTGGCCGATGTCAGCGGCACCGGCCGGCTCACCGTCGGCACCAGGACCACGCTGAGCGTGCCGGCCGGCAAGGCCGTGATGCGGCTGTTCGACGGCACCGACACCGACCGGTTCTCGGTCACCGCCGAGAACGCCTCGCCCAGCCTGTGCGCCTACGATCTGCGGCTCTACGACACCAAGCTGTCGAACTCGGGCACCGCGTCGTGCTGGGGGAGTACCGGCTGGATCGAGACCGTGGCCGCGACCGGGGTGGCCGGGGCGCGCACGCTCGTACTGAAGAACACCTCGACGACCGCGGGAACCGTGGATGTCGGTGTCTGGTCGGTGACCGACGCCAACCTGGGCGCGCTGCCGCTGGACAACACCGCGAAGACGGTCGCGCTCAGCACGCCCGGCCAGAACGGCTACCTGACGTTCGCGGGCACGGCCGGGCAGCGCGTCTCGGTGCAGGCGAGCAACGGCGGGACCGGGTTCGGGTGCTGCGAGATCAGCTGGGGGATCTACGGTTCGGACGGCAACCTGGTCGGGTCGAAGAAGTACGGGAACAACCTGCTCGATCCGACGACCCTGCCCAAGGACGGCACGTATCAGCTGCGCCTGGACCCGAACGACTTCCGGACCGGGTCGATAACGCTCAACGCGTGGATCGTCGCGGCCGACGCCAACCTCGGGGTGCTGCCCCTGGACGGCACGGCCAAGACGGTCGCGATCAGCACGCCCGGGCAGAACGGCTACCTGACCTTCGCCGGGACGGCCGGGCAGCGGGTGGCCCTGCAGGTGACCGATCCGAACTCGTTCACCTGCTGCTACATCACCTGGGGGCTGTACGCCGCGGACGGTTCGCAGGTCGGCGCGAGCAAGGTCGGCAACGACTACCTGGACGCGGTGACGCTGCCGTCGACCGGGACCTACCAGGTGCGGCTGGATCCGGCCGACACCCGTACGGGATCGGTCACCGTCGCCGCCTACGCCGCCTCCACCGACGTCAACCTGGGCGTCCTGGCCCTGGACGGCACCAACCAGACCGTGTCGATCAGCAACCCCGGCCAGAACGGGTATCTGACGTTCGCCGGCACGGCCGGTCAGCGCGTGGCGATCCAGACCACGAACGCGTCGGCGGCGTTCGGCTGCTGCTACGTGCTGTGGGGCCTGTACGCCCCGGACGGCACCAAGGTCGGCTCGACCAAGGTCGGCAACGACTACCTGGACGCGACCACGCTGCCGTCGACCGGCACGTATCAGGTGCGGCTGGACCCGGCCGACACGCGCACCGGGTCGATCACGTTCGCCGCGTTCAGCGCGGTCGCCGACACCAACGCGGGGGCGCTGGTGCTCGACGGCACGACCAAGAACGTGACGATCAGCAACGCCGGGCAGAACGGCTACGCCACGTTCGCCGGGACGGCCGGTCAGCGGGTGGCGATCCAGACCACGAATGCGTCGGCGGCGTTCGGCTGCTGCTACCTCTACTGGGGTCTGTACGCCCCGGACGGCTCGCAGCTGGGCTGGACCCGGGTCGGCAACGACTACCTGGACGCGACCACGCTGCCGTCGACCGGCACGTATCAGGTGCGGTTCGACCCGGCCGACATCCGTACCGGATCGGTCACGGTCGGGGCGTGGACCGTGCCCGCCGACACCAACCTGGGCGCGCTGACCACCGACGGCGTGACCAAGACGGTCACCTTGAGCAGCGTCGGGCAGAACGGCTACCTGACGATGGCCGGCACGTCCGGGCAGACGATCGCGATCACCGCGACCAACGCGAGCACCGGGTTCGGCTGCTGCTACGTCTACTGGTCGCTGAAACGCCCGGACGGCATCACGATCGCCACCGGTGTCAGCAACGGATCGAGCTCGGTCAAGCTGGCCACGACCGGCACGTTCCAGTTGTACGTCGACCCGATCGAGTACCACACCGGGTCGATCACGTTCGCCGCCGCGATCACGCCCTGAACGATCTTTCCGCCCGTTCCTGGTTGAACCTCCTACTTCCGGGCAGGACACTGTGTCGGATCCGGGTCAAACGGGAGTTCGGCTGAGAGGATGGCGGCGTGGCGGCTACGGAAGTGAACTGGCGGCAGCGGGTCACCGAGGACGAGATCCGGGCGGTCTGGGGTGATCGGATCCAGCCGGTCGACCCGGGGCTGCTCAGCCCCGACCTGTCCGAGTCGGCGCGCGACTTCCTGACCACGGTGGGCCTGCCCACGGTGAAGTTCCGCGACATGGTCCCGGTCCGTGACGAGCGGCTCGGCACGCCGGTCGAGCACGCCGGCCGGCCCTACCTGCCGCTGCTGGTGAGCACCAGCGACAAGTACCGGTTCGGCGTCGACCCGGCCACCGACCGGGTCGTCTACCTGGCCGCCGACCCGGAGTTCGACCAGTTCATCAACTCGCACCCGGCCCTGTTCGTCTACTTCCTGGGCATCTTCCTGACCCGCTTCTGGGAGCGCCCCGAGCCGACCGAGGAGATCGGCGAGCGTTTCGTCGCCGACATGTACTCCGAGCTCGAACACCGCGACCCGGAGTCGGTCGACGAGACCGCCTGGTGGAACGCCCAGCTCGACCGGGCCGAGACCGACTGACGTCGGCCAGAGCAAGATCAAGACCCTTATTGGGTACGGCCACAGCGGGCGAACCCGGGACGCGGCGATCAGCGCGACCCGGGTTCTGTCGTGTCCGGCCCACCTGTCATCGTACTGGAAACGATTTTCATCGCCGGATTAGCGTGTTCCGCTTGCGAGGGCGGTGACGTGTCTCTACCGTCCTGGTAATGAAAATCGCTTTCACTGGCAAGGGTGGCAGTGGGAAGAGCACCCTCGCCGCGCTGTTCGTCGGGCATCTCCGGGCGACCGGCCGCCGTGTCCTGGCGATCGACGCGGACGTCAACGTGCACCTCGCACCGCTGCTCGGCGTCACCGCGGACCGGGACGCGGCGCTGTCGCACCCGGACAACGCCATCGCCGTGCGCCGTCACCTGATGGGCACGAACGCCCTGGTCGGCGGCGTGGACCGGTTCGTCGCCACCACCCCGCCGGGCCCCGGGTCACGGCTGGTCACCCTCGACGCGGCCGACCCGGTCCTGGCCGGGCACGCGGTCGCGCTGGACGAGCGCACGCACGTCATGCACGTCGGCACCTACGAGCCCGAGGACATCGGCGGCGGGTGCTACCACGGCCACCTGGCCATCCTGGAGAACCTGCTCTCGCACCTGCGGACCGGGGACGACGACTGGGTGGTCTGCGACATGGTGGCCGGCACCGACGCGTTCGCCAACTCGCTGCACGCCCAGTTCGACGCCATCGTGGTGGTCGCCGAGCCGACCCCGGAGTCGACCACGGTGGCCCGCCGCTATCGCGAGCTGGCCACCGCCGCCGGAGTCGCCGACCTGCTGGTCTTCGCCGGCAACAAGGTGGTCGACGAGGTCGACGTGGACTATCTGCGGCGCGAACTGGGGGCCGAGCCGCTCACGGTGCTGGCCGCGCAGGGCGGGCTGCGCCGGGCCCGCCAGGAGGGCCGCTGCCCGAGCCCGCAGGACCTCGACGACGACTCCCCGCTCGCGGTCCTCGCCGCGCACGTGCGACCGGCCGACGACCGGCGCCGGACCGCCCGCCTGCACGAGCTGCACTTCAAACTGGCCCAGAAGGACTGGGTCCGCAGTGCCCACGGCGACGTCTCGGGCCAGGTCTCACGCGCCTAGCAGGCCCCGGTTGTAGCCCTCGGCGACCGCGGCGGCCCGGTCCTTCACGTCCAGCTTCGCGTAGATGTTGATCAGGTGCGTCTTCACCGTCGCCTCGGTGATGAACAGCCGGGCCGCCGCCTCCCGGTTCGTGTTCCCGCCGGCGACCAGCCGCAACACCTCCAGCTCACGCTGGCTGAGCGGCCCGGTCGTCGGCGCCGGCGCCCGCAACCGGCTCATCAGCCGGGCCGCCACCGACGGCGCGAGCGTCACCTCGCCCCGGGCGGCCGACCGCACCGCCCGCAGCAACTCCTCGCGCGGCGCGTCCTTGAGCAGGTAGCCGGTGGCCCCGGCCTCGATCGCCGGCAGCACGTGACTGTCGGTGTCGTACGTGGTCAGCACCAGCACCCGGGCCGGCACCTCGCGCCGGGACAGCTCGCCGATCGCGGTCACCCCGTCCATCCCGGCCATCCGCAGATCCATCAGGATCACGTCGGGTACGAGCGTCACGGCCATCCGGACCGCCTCGGCCCCGTCGGACGCCTCGCCGACCACGGTGAACTCGGGGTCGCGGGCGAACATCGCGCTCAGCCCGTCCCGCACCACCGGGTGGTCGTCGACGATCAGAAGTTTGATCGGGCCGGTCACGGGTGTACCTCCGGAGGTTCGGTGGGCAGGCAGGCCGAGATCCCGGTCCCGCCGCCCGGCTCGGATTCGATCTGCAGGGTTCCGGACAGCGCCTCGATCCGCTGGCGCATCGCGACCAGGCCGAACCCGGCGGTGAGCTCGGCCAGGTCGAAGCCGGGACCGTCGTCGCGCACGTCGAGGGCCACCTGCCGGTCCATGTAGGACAGGGTCAGCCCGACCCGGCCGGCCCCGGCCGCGTGCTTGGCCACATTGGCCAGGGCCTCCTGGGCGGTCCGGAGCAGCGCCACCTCGGCCTCGGGGCGCATCACCCGGGCCTCGCCGGTGATCGTCACCTGCGCCGGAATGCCCTGCCGGGCCGACCACCGGGCCGCCGTGTCGGTGATCGCGTCGGCCAGCCGCCCGCCGTCCAGGGGCTCGGGCCGCAGCTCGTTCACCGAACGCCGGGCCTCGGTCAGGCTCTCCCGGGCCAGCGCGGTCGCCGCCTCGTGATGCCGGCGCCACGCGGCCGGGTCGTCGGCGGCATGCCCGGCCGCCTGCAACTGGGTGACGATCCCGGTCAGCCCCTGAGCGATGGTGTCGTGGATCTCCCGGGCCATCCGGCCGCGCTCGTCCAGCACCCCGGCCAGGCGGGCCTGCTCGACCAGTCGGTTCTGCAGGGCCGCGTTCTCGGCCAGGGCGGCGGCCAGCCGGGCGTTGGCCTCCCGGGACTCGCGCAGCGCGGCCTCCCGGGCCTCGTAGTAGCGGGCGCCGACCTGGCCGAGCCAGGCGAGCAGGCACATCGGCACGACGTTGGCCGCGGCCACGGCCAGCCAGGTGAACCGGCCCACCCAGGTCCCGTAGTCGGACCCGGTGGCCTGGGCGGTGGCGGCGACCAGCGCGGCCCCGGCGATGAAGAACAGCTCACGCGGCCAGCCGATGACCCGGAAGGCGTAGAAGTACAGCGCCGGGGTGTAGAAACCGAACCACGGGTGCCGGAAGGCCAGGATCAGTCCGAGAACGATCAGCCCGGCCAGGAACACCTCCATGATCCGGGGCCGCTCGCGCCAGGCCGGCCGCACGGTGAAGAACACCAGGTTCCACCCCGCGGCGAGCGCGCCGAGCAGCAGGTCGGGGGCGATCCCGTGCCCGTGCTCGACGATCACGGTGAACCCGGTCAGGCCGGCCAGCAGCACGTACGGCACCACGGTGACCAGGGGTCGGAGCCGCGGCTCCCAGCTTGCCGGTCCACCGGCCTGCCAACTCTGCATCTGTCGTCCTCACCCCCGGCGCCACAATCTAGCCGTCGCCACGGTGGTGTCGCGGGCCCGGCGCGGCGTTCACGGGATTCAGCCTGCCGATCGGGGCGTCCTGCGCGGATCGCCCGATCCGCCGGGTGCGGGGTGGAGACGGGCGGTCAACCGATCGGTGGAGCGACCTCACCGCCGTACGCGGAAATGGGGTTCTGCTTGGTCTTGATCTCGGAGACGAGCACCGCGACGACGATCAGCGCGCCACCGGTGAGGGCCGCCAGGCCGAGATTCTCACCGGCGAGCCGGCCGACCAGGGCGGCCCAGACCGGCTCGGCCGCGTAGATGATCGTGGCGCGGGTCGGGGAGACCGAACGCTGGGCCCAGTTCATCGTCATCTGGATGACCGCGCTGGCGACGCCGAGACCGCCGGCGATGGCCAGCAGCGGCCACGAGAACGCCGGCACCGACTCGCCCGAGATCGGGGCGATCCCGGCCGCGACCAGGGCACAGACCGCGAGTTGGACGATCGTCACCCGGCGCGCGTCGACCGTGCCGGCGAAGCGGCCGATCAGCAGGATCTCGGCGGCGATGGCGACCGTGCTGACGATCGTGGCGATCTCCCCACCGCCCAGATGCAGGCCGGACGCGGTGGCGCCGGTGAGCAGCAGCAGGCCGCCGAACGCGCAGACGATGCCGGCCCACGCGCCCGCGCTCGGTGAACGCCGCGTCCACGCCCACTGCAGCAGCGGGACCAGCGGAACGTACATCGCGGTGAGGAACGCCGAGGTGGAACTCGGGATCGACTGCAGGCCGACCGTCTGCAACCCGTAACCGCCGGCCAGCATCAGCCCGACCAGCGCGCCGACGCCCAGCTCACGCCCGGTGAGACCGCGCAGCGCACGGGGTGCGAGCGCGGCCAGGGCGAGCGCCGCGATCGCGAACCGCAGGGCGACGAACGTCCACGGACCGGTCATCGCGAGACCGTGCTGCACGGTGAGGAACGTGGCACCCCAGAATGCGGTGACCACGACGAGAGCCAACTCCTGCCTGTTCCTGAACATGCCGCCCAGGGTGCGGCCGGTTCTCAGCGAATGACAACTTCCGGTAGGTCACGAGGGTCCGCGGCACAACTATCATCAGCTTGTGGCCGGTATAGATGACAAAGATTGCAAAATCCTCGAACTTCTGCAGGAGCAGGGCGACCTGCCCAACGTCGAACTCGCCCGGCAGGTCGGCATGTCGCCGGCGGCGACGCTGCGCCGGGTGCAGCGGCTGCGCGCCGACGGGGTGATCACCGGGGTGCGGGCCCTCGTCGACCCCGAGCGGACCGGCACCCGGGTGGAGGCGTTCGTGCTGGTCAGTCTGGAACAGCACTCGGACGCGGGCGACGCGCGGTTCGCCGCCGCGGTGGCCGGGATCCCGGCGGTGCTGCGGGCCGACGCGATCTCCGGCCCGGAGGACGTGCTGCTGCACATCGCGGCGGCCGACAGCCGTGAGCTGCAGGACGTCCTGCGGGCACTGACCCGGGTCGGCGCACGGCGGCTGACCACGCTGCTGCGCCTGGGCGAGGTGAAAGCGCCGGCGCCGGTCCCGATCCGCTAGCCACGGCCTCCGTCGCGCGGCCGATCCGGGACGGCGGTTCTCCTACTTTCGATAGATGGCGGCGAGTGTCCGGTTGCGAAGACTGATCGGGTGATCCGACTCTCCGACCGCGCCGCGGCGCTGACGTTCATCGTGCTGGTGCTGGGCGTCTCGCTGGCGACCGCGCGGGTGCTCGGCGGGCTCGTCCTGGCCGTGTCGCCGCTGCTCGTGACCGTCGTGATGATGCTGGTGACACGGGACCGCTGGGGGAGTCTCGGGATGGGCCGGCTCGGACTGCGGGACTGGCCGGTCGCCCTCACCGCCACGGCCGGGGTGAGCCTGCTGGCCACCGTCGCCGTCGTCGGGTGCGGGCTGGCGCGATTCGTCGTGCCGGGCGGCGCCTGGCTGACCGACGGGCTGGCGCTGTGCGTGACCGGGCCGATCCTGGCGTTCGCGGAGGAGATCGGGTGGCGCGGATACCTGCTGCCCCGGCTGCTCTGGCTCGGGGAGGGGTGGGCGTTGCTGGTCGGCGGCGTGGTCTGGGTGGCCTGGCACCTGCCGTACATCCTGCTCACGCCCTTCTATCACCACAACGGGAACCTCGCCCTGTTCGCCGGCAGCGTGCTCGCCTTCTCGGTGCTCTTCGGGCGGCTGCGGCTGCGCTCGGGCAGCCTGTGGCCGGCCGTGCTCGGGCACTTCGCGCACAACGCGACGTTCGCGTGGGCCGGGACCTACCTGATCAGCACGACCCACCCGACCGTCGTCAACGAGTACCTGGCCGGCGACACCGGGCTGTTCGTTCTGCTCGGGACCGCGTTCAGCGCACTTCTGCTAGGGCATCAATCGCTTTCCAGTACGGCCTCCAGCAGGGCACCCAGCTCGTCGATCTGAGCCGCCGTCAGGGCGCCGAACGAGCGGGCGACCACCTCGTCGGCCAGCGCCTGGCCGGCCGCGCGCAGGCGCTCGCCCTCGGCCGTGAGCCGGTGCTTCACGGCCCGGCCGGGGCCGGGAACCCGCTCGATCAGGCCGCGGTCGACGATCCGGGCGGCCAGGGACCCGAACGACTGATCGGTCTGGAACGTGAGCAGCGCCAGGTCGTGCAGGGACGCGTCCGGGTTGCGGTGCAGGTGGCGCAGCGTGTCCCACTGCGGCAGGGACAACCCGAGCGGCGCCAGGGCGGCGGTGAGCGCTCGGTGGTGACGGTGCTGGAGGCGCTTGACGGCCAGGGCGACGGCGGCGGGTTCGTAGGGCACGGGAACACCGTACGCGAAAATCTCAGGTTGCGTATATAAGCTTCCTTATCTAAGGTTCCTGACATGGAAACCTTCTTGCTGTTGCACGGTGGTGGCGGGCGCCGGACCATGGCCGGGTTCGCGGATCTGCTGGCCGGGCGGACCGGGGCGCGAGTGCTGCTGCCGACCCATCCCGGATTCGGCGGGACCGAGCGTCCCGAGTCGCTGCGGACCGTGCGTGACCTGGCTCGCTTCTACGTGGACGGGCTGGACGCCGAGAACGTGACGGTGGTCGGCAACTCGTTCGGCGGCTGGGTGGCCGCGGAGATGGCACTGCTCGGCGGCCCCACGATCGGGGCGGCGGTGCTCGTCGACGCGGTCGGGATCGAGGTGCCGGGGCACCCGGTGGCCGACGTCGGTGCGATGACACCGGCCGAGCTGGCCGCGCACGCCTGGCACGACCCGAGCCGGGCCCCGGTTCCGCCGGCCGCGGGTGGCACCGGGCCGAGCCCGGACCTGCAGGCGCTGGCCGCCTACACCGGGCCGGGCATGTCCGATCCGACCCTGCTGGAGCGGCTGCGGGCGGTCGACGTGCCGGTGCACGTGATCTGGGGCGCGAGTGACCGGGTGGTCGACGTCGCCCACGCGCAGGCGTTCGCGACCGCGATCCCGAAGGCGCGGCTGACCGTGCTGCCCGCCAGCGGTCATCTGCCGCAGCTGGAGACGCCGGAGGCGCTCCTCTCCGCCCTGCTCGACGGCTGAGGTCAGCGCGGGGCCAGCCCGGCCATCAGATCGCCGGCGCTGAGGGCCGTCCACGGTGGGCCCAGGTCGCCGGTGACAGCGAGGGCGATCGAATCGGCGGCGACCGGCACCCCGTTCACCGACCGCGCGTCGACCACGCCGGCCAGCACCACCCGGCCGCTCAGATCGGGCCGGGACGCGATCGGCCCGGTCTTCTCGGCGCCCGCCGCGCGGATCGCCTCGACCTCGGCCGGGACCTCGGTGAACGTGCCGTCGGCGTGGCCGATCAGCACGCGATCGCAGCGGCCGGCGGCATGCCAGGCCATCAGGTCCAGCACGGTCGCCCGACGGCCGCCGAGGAAGTGGTCCCACTGGTCGGCCGCCGCCCGGGCCAGCTGGTCGCCGTGCCGGCCGACACTGTGGCCGGTCCCGGTGCCGGTGAGCGTCAGGTCGGTCCAGAGCAGCCGCCGGGTGCTCAGATCGACCACCATCGGCAGCATCATCCGGGCGTTACCGTGCAGGTCGAAGCGTTGCGGCACCCGCGAGCGGTCGAACTGCCGGCCGTCGGCGAGCGGCAACATCACCCCGGCGAACGCCTGCGGGAGATTCTCGAACGGGATCGCGTTGAAGCTCAGCACCATCGGGACGATGTAGTGAACGCCCTCGGCCGCGAGCCGGTCCGGGTGCAGGTCCAGGTACTCGGTCGCGCCCAGCGGCGCGGGGGCCGAGGTCAGATCGCCGGAGTGGTTGGCCGCGCCGTCGCCGAACCGCAACTGGCTGAAGTCGCAGTGCCCGACCCGCCGCCAGTCGCGGTCGAAGAAGACACAGGACAGATCCAGGTCGACCCGGACGTTCTCGGGCTCCTCCCAGTGCAGGAACAGGCGCAGCACCTCGGCGTCGGGCAGCGCCCGGACACTGCCCCGCGGCCAGCCGGCCAGCTGTGAGGAGGAGGCGCGTTCCCGCATCGGGGCCGGGGCGTCGGTCAGGGCGGCGTCGAGCACCGCCACGTCGAACCGGTGATGCCGGGCCGCGCGGGCGGTCAGCTCGCCGTCGACCAGGCGGCGGACGGCGGCGATCGGGTCCGGCGGCAGTGGGGTGCGGTGTTCCGGCTCGGTCCAGGAGGTCACCACGCCGCCGCGCGGGAAGAAGATGCGCCGCGGGACGTCGGGTCCGGGCGGCTCTCGGCGAACGGTCGTCCCGCCTTCGGCCGGCTCGGTGTCCCGTTCTCCCGGCGGCGGATTGAGCAGGTCGCGCAGAGCGGCGGGCAGTCCCGGCGCGGCGGCCTCCAGCGCGTCCCGCAGGGGGCTGGTGAGCGGCGGCCCGACGCTGGCGGGGTTGCCGGTCGGCGCACGTTCGGCCTTCTTCACCACCATGAGCGCGGCCAGTTGCTCGGCGGTGGCCGGCACCGTCGTGGCCCGGCCGGCCAGCTCGGCTGCGGCCGTCGCCAGGACTGCGGGCGCCACCCGCGCCGCGGCCCGTTCGGCCACCGCAAGGATCGCCGCCCGCGTGTCCAGGTGGTCTCCGGCGGCCCGCGTGTCAGGGTCGTCCTCGGCCGCCCTCAACAGGTGATCGAGGCGCCGCCACAGGTCGCCGGGACGCTCGCCGAGCAGCCGGGCCGCCCCGATCACGTCGCCGTCCGCGAAGGCGCGTTCCACCAGCGCCGCGTGAGTGTGCAACCGCACCGAGACCCGGTCGTCGTCGTGTTCGACGAGTTCGAGATGCCGCGGTGAGGTGGTGCAGGCGGCCACGACGGCCGCGCCGAGGGCGCTGTCCCTCGGGGTCCGGGTGCCACGCAGGGCCGCGAAGGCGACCGCCGCCGACGGATGACGGGCGACGTTCTCGTACGGATGCAGCCGCTCCCCGAGCCGCTTCCACACCGCCTCATGACGGCGCATGTCCTCGGCCGCGTTCACCACGCCGCACCCGTCGAGGTGGTCGAGCACCGCCCGCCGCAACGGGCGCGGCAGCGCCCGCACCCGGGTCACCGGCTTGACCGCGGTGGGTTCGCCGACTGGTCGCGGTGCCGGAGACTCCAGGACCAGTCCCGGATCGCCGCCGGAGTACGCCCACAACGTCCGCGCCGCGTCGGTCGCCGTTCCCCACCGGCGCCGAGCCGCGTCCACCACGGCCGGATAGGTGGGCATGAGCGCGGTCGCGTGCAACGCCCACGCGATGATCAGCGCCAGGGTCTCCCGGGCCGGCACGACCTCGGGCAGCCAGTCCAGCCGACCGGCCGCGGTCGCGGTGACCAGCAGCTTCAGGTCCGCCCGGTCACCCTCGCCGAGCGCCGTGGTCCGCGCGACGAGCAGATCGCGTTCTCGGACGGCGGCCCCGGCCGGGTCGGTCTCCAGCCCGGCGACCCGCATCGGCATCGGCGGCACGTCCGGGCCGGGGTCGTCGAGTCCGGCCTCCTCCCGCCAGTCCGTGGACGCCCGCCGGGGTGGACCGGCCGGCGGGTCCGGCAGGGCGATGGTCAGGTACGGGTCGGCCGCGGCCAGCCGCCGCCCGCAGACCGGGCAGCCGCTGAAACTCTCCGGCGGGAAACAGGCCGGGCAGACCGGATGCCCGCACGGGTCGAGCGGCGCACCGCCGCCGGCCCGTCCGCACAGGACGCACGGCGCTCCCGGCACCGCGAACAGGTGGGTGAGCAGCCGGCGCACGAAGACCGCCTCGATGTCGCGCGGCGTGTCCGGGAACGATCGGTAGAGCGGAACCATCGGCCGGTCCGCGCCGACGAATTCGTCCACGGTGGCCAGCAGCCAGTCGGCCCAGCGGACCCGGACGGTGACGGGTAGCCCGGACACCGCGACCCGCAGGTCGTCGCGCATCAGCCAGCCCCGGTCGGCCAGATCGGCTTCGAGGGTGGCCATCCAGGCCGGCCCGTCGGCCGGAGCCTGGTTCTTGACGGTTACCGCGATCCGACCCGTGCGGCGCAACAGCACCACGGCCAGCGCATCCAAGCTTTGTGTGCCTCCCCGTGAGGCGGTGGGCGGAGAGTCGCGACGCTAAATCATCAGAGGTATGAGAAGGAAGCACCGCGGGGAGCCGCCCACCGCGCCGAGATCATATGAGGATCCCGGCCGCCGGGTCATCCGATTATTCGGCCGACGCACCGTGGCGGAAACAACCGTCGCGCAGACTGGGGTCATGTCGTCCGCATTTCTCGTCCCGACCGTGGACATCAGCGCATGGGTCACCGACGGCTCGCCCGAGGCCAGGGCGCAGGTGGCCCGGGAGCTCGACCACGCGTGCCGGACCGTCGGGTTCATCCAGATCGTCGGGCACGGCGTGCCCGAATCGGTCATGGGCGGGCTGGCCGATGCCATGGACGGATTCTTCGGGCAGACCCTCGAAGCGAAGAAGACCTACGTCCGGCCGGCCGCGGAGAACCGCGGATACAGCCCGCCGAAGAGCGAGTCGCTCAGCTACAGCCTGGGCGTGGACCCGGTGACCCGGATGAACGACTTCTTCGAGGCGTTCAACATCGGCGTCGGCACCAACACGTGGCCGGACGAACCGGGCGGCTTCGAGCAGCGGGTGATCGCCCACTTCACCCAGGCACGCCGGGTCGCGCACACGCTGACCAGCATCTTCGCCGCCGCGCTGGGGGTGGAACCGGACTTCTTCGAGAAGATCACCGGTGACTCGATCGACGTGCTGCGGATGAACAACTACGCGCTCGAACCCGGCGCGATCGAGCTGGGGGCCGACCTCACCGGGATGGGCGAGCACACCGACTACGGCATCGTCACCGTCCTCTGGGCCGACCAGGTCGCCGGGCTGCAGGTGCTCGGCACCGACAACGTCTGGCACGACGTGCAGCCGGCCGACGGCGCGCTGCTGATCAACCTCGGGGACGTGTCGGCCCGGCTGACCAACGACGTCTGGATGTCGACGCTGCACCGGGTGAAGCCGCCGGTGATCGACGGGACGATCGAGCGGCGGCGGTCGGCCGCGTTCTTCCACGACGGCAACGCCGACGCGGTGATCGCGCCGCTGCCGGGGTTCGTGCCGGCCGGGGAGGAGCCGCTCTACGAGCCGGTGACGGTCCAGGAACACATCACCGCCAAGTTGAACGGCTCCCGCGCCGGGGTCAAGAACGTGGACGCGGTGCGGGAGGCCGCCCGGGTCCTGGCGGCCAACTAACCGCGGCGCTCCCCGGTCGCACTCAGCCCAACAGCGCGATCACCGCGTCGGCGAACGCCGAAGGCTCCTCGATGTGCCCGAAATGTCCGCTCGATGGCAGCTCGACCAGCCGCGATCCGGCGATCCCGTCGTGCAGCATCGCCGCCCACCTCGGCCCGCAGATGAAGTCGTGCGCCCCGACGACGATCACCGTCGGCGCGGTGATCTCACCGAGGCGGTCCCGCACGTCGAACGGCTTCGGGTCCTGCGGAACGGCCCAGGCCCGGACCCCGGCGACGAAGGCGGCGAACTCGTCGCGCCGGTGCGGGAAGTCCGCGAAGTACACCGGCACGGCCTGCCGCAGCGCCACCGACAGTGCGTCGTCGTCGGTTGCCGTGACCGCCTTCTCGAACGCGGCCGGCACCGCCGGATCCACCGACGCGTAGGCGATCACGCCGGCCATCGCCGAGTCCCAGAACTCGGCGCCGGTGACCGGCGAGGTGTCGTAGAGGACGATCCCGGCCACCTTCTCCGGGTGGTCGAGTGCGTACTGCTGCACGACGAAACCG
This sequence comes from Actinoplanes sp. HUAS TT8, assembly GCF_051380535.1. Lineage (NCBI taxonomy): Bacteria > Bacillati > Actinomycetota > Actinomycetes > Micromonosporales > Micromonosporaceae > Actinoplanes > Actinoplanes sp. HUAS TT8. The sequence continues at coordinate 3,387,784 of NZ_CP195646.1, forward strand.
CCGTGCGAGTGACCGAGAACGTACACCTGGGTCGCGCCGATTTCCGACACCACGGCCGCCAGGAAATCGACGTACGTCGAAAGCGCGTAACTCTCCAGGCGCCCGGAGTCCCTGGTGCCGATCGGCTCCAGGTAGACCATGGTGTAGTGCTGCTCCAGCCGCGGCATCCGCAGGTACGCCCAGTCGATGCCGGGACCGCCGGAGTGCGCGACGCAGACCGGGCCGCGGCCGGCGACGTGATAGACCTGCCGGACGCCGTCGACGCTGATCTGGTGGGTGGTGATGCTCACGATGATCTCCGATCCGATGGTGCGATGACCGGACCAGATGCGCGAGCGTGCGGAAAAGTTCGCTACCGGGGCGAAGTAGTTTCGGCGTGACACAGCGTGAGGCGCCGGATGCGACCTTTGTCGATTTTGTGCAACCAGACTGCGCCCGGCGGGCAGTGGTCGCTGATCAGCTCGGTCTCCCAGATCAGCACGTCGTGCCCGGCCACGACGTTGACCAGCCGCTGCCGCACCCCGGAGGCGAGGTCGCACTCCATGCCGCGCAGCGCGAACTCGCGGCCACCGCCCTGACCGGACGCCGGCACCGACATGGCCGCGTCCGGCCACCACAGGTCGTCCACGACGTCCCGGAAATCCCCGCGCATCGCCGCGGTCAGCGCGTCGGCGGCCTCCCGCTCCCGGGCCCCGAGGTGCGGGGTGATGTCCGGAAATGCCCGCTCGGCACCGGCCCGCAGGAGACCGGTCAGCGTCCGGTGCGCGTGGCTCAGCCGACTGCGCACGGTGCCGATCGGAAGACCACAGACCAGAGCGATCTGAGCGTACGACGTGACGCTGCTGAAGTGCCGCAACACCGTCACCAGGCGATCGCCCTCGGATAGCTCCCCGATCGCGTACCACACCCAGTCCCGCGTCGCCGCCCGCTCGATCAGCTCCTCGACGCCGCCCACCGGCGGCAGGAACCACTCGGGCTCGGCCACCGGCAGCGGCGACCGTGACCGTAATTGCATCCGGCAGTTGTTCCGGACCGCGGTCCGCAACCACGCCCCGGCGGCCGACGGGTCACGTACGTCCCCGATCCGGCGCACGGCGGTGACCATCGCGTCCTGCACCGCGTCCTCGGCGTCCGGCCCGTACCCGAGCAGGCTCAGCGCGACCGCCCGCATGCCGGCCTCGTGCCGCCGCAGCAGCACGCCGAGCGCGGCCACGTCACCGTTCTGGGCGCACAGCACGAGTTCCCGGTCGTCCACGCGCCGATGGTAGTCAGCCCGCCTGGGCCACGATCTCCCGGCACAGGGCGAGCAGCTGCTCGTCCTCGGTGATCTCGGCCGGCCGCCCGCCGTGTCCGCGCAGGTTGTGCCGCAGTGGCAGGGCCAGCTCGGCCCGGGCGTAGCGGGCGCCGTAGCGCACGTCGCCGGTGGCCAGCCACAGCCGGGCGATGCGTGGGCGTTCGCGCGGCACCGCCTCCCACACCGGGCCCAGCGCCCGCGCCGCGTCCTGGTTCCCGGCCACCCACCACAGCGCGTCGGCGACCGCGGCGAGGACCGCGCCGTTGGCCTGGCGGCGGCGCAGCCGGACCATCCGGCGGGCCCGGTCCTTGACGCGGATGCGCAGCTCGCGCAGGCCGTCGAGGGCGGCCACGGCGTGTTCCGGGTCGGCCTTGCGGTCGTCGAAGTACCGGTCGTAGACGCCCGCGGCGGCCTCGGCGTCCCCGGCCACCCGCCAGATCGCCCGCGCCCCGGCCAGCTCCAGCAGCGGATCACCGCAGGTAAGGGTTGCTCTTATGTCGGAAACCCGGCCGGCCGCGGACCGCCCGGCCCGGGCCAGGAGATCGAGCGTCTCCAGGCTGATCGGTTCCTCGGCCAGGTGCTCGGCCGCCTCGCCCGGGGCGACCGCGGTCAGCGCGCGCAACAGCCCCGCGTACTCCGTCTCGTCCTCGGTGCTGCGCAGCCGCCGCCGCAGGGTCCGGCTCAGGGCACGGGCCGCGAACCCGTACTCGGCGATGCTGCGGTGCAGGTCACCGACCTCGGGCGCCTCGTCCAGCATGCGTTCCAGGGTCGGCAGGAGGCGTTCGTCACGCAGCTCGGCCAGAAGTCGCGCGGCCATGGCCAGAACCGGACCCGACCCGGCGTCGTTGATCCAGTAGCCGCCACCGGACAGATCGGCCCAGACCGCGTCGGCGCCCGGCCGGGCCAGCTCACCGATGCTGCTGAGCAGGCTCAACGCCGCCGCCCGGACCTGCGGGTCGCGGTCGCGCATCAGCTCGGCGGCCCGGTCGACCAGCGGCCCGTACGGCCCGCGCAGCCGCGGCACCAGCGACCGGGCCTCGTACAGCGCGTCCTGCCGCGCGTCCCACCCGTCCAGCTCCAGCATCCGTTCGAGCAGGTCCAGCTGCGGAGTCACATCGTTCCTGTAGGCGGCCCGGACCACGCTCACCACCTGCGGATACCCGGGCGTCCACTGCCGCGCGGCCAGCCACTGCCCGGCCAGCAGCGGCGCCACCAGGTCGTCCAGCGGGGCCGGCTCACGGTTCAGCCCCTCCCGGTACGCCTCCAGCACGGTGTCCCGGGCGATCTCCACGTCGAACGGCGGCGGATTGGTCATCGACACCAGCTCGGCCAGCGCGGTCGTGCGCACCCGCAGGTCGGCGTCGGTGTCGGCGACCCACGCGAGCAGCCGTTTGGTCGGCTCGTAGCCGGTGCCGATCGCCCCGGCCAGCACGCCACTGCCGACCAGGGTGAGGCGCACGCCCGGGTCCGGCTCCTCGATGTAGCGTTCCCAGAGCAGCTCGACCAGCTCGGCCGAGAGCCGGCACACGGCCCGGACGGTGTAGGCGGCGGCGTCACGGACCTGCGGATCCTCGTCGGTCAGCAGCGCGGTCAGACCCTCGTACTCGGCCAGGATCCGTTTGGCCCGCAGCGTTTCGCCGGACATCTGCCAGGTGCGGTCGGCCCCGGCCAGATCCCCGGCCAGCCGCAACACCCGCCCACGATCGGCCTGCCCGGTGTCGGCGACCAGGCCGAGCAGCACGGGCAGGGCGGCGGCGACCCACGGCCGGACGTCGGCGCCGTCGGGGGCGATCCGATAGAGGCTCCGCAATGCGGTGGTCCGGGCCGCGGCGTCACCGCCGGCCAGATTCAGGAGCATCTGCCGTACGGCGGAGCCGTCCTCCACCAGCGACCAGTCGACGTCCTGCACACCGGTCCGCGGAAGCTCGGTCTCCATCATGGGGTAGATCATGGCCCTACCCGCCGGACGCCGCCACTGGGGGATCACCCCTGCTCAGCCCGGAATTCACCCACGGGTGTCCGCAATCGATCGGCGGCGACGTCCCCGCCCAGCCCCCGGCGACATGTCGGACATGCGACCGCCGAACCTCTTTGCTTCTCAGCCGGTCGGTGAGTGCGTTTCGCCGGCCACCCGATCGGCGTCCGTCGAGCTGGTGGCGGCGGTGGTGCGGAACCGGGCCCGGTAGGTGGTGGGGGAGACGCCCAGGTGCTGGTGGAAGACGCGGCGCATGGTCTCGGAGGAGCCGAAACCGGCGGTTGCGGCGACGGCCTCGACCGAGCCGGTGGCGTCCTCCAGGAGGGCCTGGGCGGCCTCGACGCGGATCGACTCCACGTACTGGCCCGGGCTCAGGCCGGTGTGGGTGCGGAACAGCCGGGTCAGGTGGCGCGGGCTGACGCCGACCCGGGCGGCCAGCCGGTCCGCGGTGTGGTCGGCGGCCGGGTCACCGGTGACCGCGTCCATGGCCGCGCGCAGCACCGGGTGGTCGGACTCGCGGATGCTCAGGCGGGCGCTGAACTGGGACTGGCCGGCCGGCCGGGCCATGAAGACGACGAGCTGGCGGGCCACCTCCCGGGCCGGGCCGGGACCGTGGTCGGCCTCGACCAGGGCGAGGGCCAGGTCGATCCCGGCGGTCACCCCGGCCGACGTGAACACCCGGCCGTCCCGGGCGAAGATCGAGTCACGGTCGACCCGGACCGACGGGTAGGCCCGGGCCAGCTCGGCGGCCAGCTGCCAGTGCGTGGTCGCGCGCCGGTCGTCGAGCAGACCGGCCTCGGCCAGCAGGAACGCGCCCGCGCAGACCGACGCGATCCGGCCGGCCCGCGGCGCCAGGCCGGTCACGGCGGCCATCGTGACCTCGTCGCGGACCGCGTTGCGCCAGTCCGGGCGACCGGGCACGAGCAGGGTGCCCAGTCGCCGCGGCCGGTCCGGGGCGGGGCCGGCGCCCAGGCGGACGCCGGACGAGGTGGTCACATCGGTGCCGGTTCCGGAGATCAGGCGCACGTCGTAGGCCGCCCCGAACGCGTTGGCCGTCGTGAAGACCTCGGCCGGCCCGGTCACGTCGAGCAGCTGGACGCCGTCGAAGGCCAGGATCGCCACGACGTGGGTCACTCGGGCCACGGGGAGTCCAGGATCGTCCGTACAAAATCGGTCTTCTGGAAATCGGGCACGAAGTGCCCCAGGACGTCGGCCTTGACGTTGCCGAACGTGGTCTCCGGCTTGGGCGCGATGCCGGCGGTGAAGGCGGCGAGGATGCGGCGCTTGAAATCCGGCCGCGGGTGCAGCGCCGTGATCTCCGCGCGTTCCTCGGGACTGATGCGATCAAATTCCATTCCCAGTACGTCGTACTCGACGCCCGCCGTCACCAACGCGACCTCCGGTTCGAGGAACTGCGGGATGCCGGGCGTGGTGTGCAACGCGATCGCCAGCCACACCCGCCGGACGCTGTCCTCGGGCACGCCGCGCTCCTGCAGGAACCGGCGGGCCTCGTCGGCGCCGTCCACCTCGAAGCGCCGGCCGCTGCCCCGGAACCTCTCGCCCAGCCCGAGGTCGTGGAACATCGCGCCGACGTAGAGCAGCTCGGGGTCGAAGCTGAGGTCGCGGTTGCGGCCCTGGCGCGCGCCGAACAGGTAGACCCGGCGGGAGTGGTGGTAGATCAGCTCGTCGGTGGTGTCGCGGACCAGCTCGGTGGCCTCACGGGCCAGTTTCGTGTCGGGCACGTCGATCATCGTCATGCCCCAAGCCTCGCCGTCGTGACCGCTCCCGGCCATGTCCGTGCAGACCAGCTTCCCACAGTTTCGGCCATCGCTCAGCCGTGGGCGCGCAGGCCGTCCAGGAACAGGTCGACGCCGGTGATGAACTGGTCGCGGTCGCTGTGGTCGCCCAGCTCGGCGGCGATGCGGGTGATGAACGGGAACGTCGCCGGGTCGAGGGCGGCCCAGCGGTCGGCCTCCTGGCCGAGGAGCTCGTCGCGGCTGACGCCCGGCTCGACCGTCTTGGCGTGGGCGCTGTCCTGCGCGGTGACGCCGACCAGATAGAGGAAGAGCGCGGTGGCGGCGGCGAAGTGCCGCTGGGCGGGCAGGGCGGTCTCGGCGATCAGGCTGCCGATGCGCTCCAGCAGGAGCAGTGCGCTGGGCATGGCGTGGCCGGCGACGACGTGCGGGGCCGCCCAGGAGTGGTGGTCGAGGACGTCGTACATGGTCAGCAGCAGCGTGTGCAGCCGGGTCTCGGCGTCGGCGCCGGCCTCGGGGCTAAGGGCGGCCAGGGCGTCGCCGATCACCTTGTCGGTGGCGAGCAGGACCAGCTCGTCCTTGTTCGCGACGTGCCAGTAGACCGCACCGGCACCGGTCTGCAGCCGTTCGGTGAGCAGCTTGAAGGTGAAGCCCCGCTCGCCGTGCTCGTCGAGCAGCTCGACGGCGGCGCGGACGACGACCTCCTTGGACAGGGCGTCGGTGCGCCGGCCCCGGCTACGTGTCTGTGACATGACTACATCTTGACACGGACTGGAACGGCATTCCAGACTGATGGAGTAATGGAACGCCATTCCAGAAGGAGGATCGCCATGAGTACCGACGTCCTGGAGGTGCCGGAGGAGAAGACCACCCGCTCCGCCACCTCCCTGCGGGCCGTGTGGCCCGCCATCCTCGGCCTGTCCGTCGTCTTCCTCGTCGAGATGCTCGACAACTCCGTGCTCAACGTGGCCCTGCCGACCATCGCCAAGGAGCTCGACGCCTCCACGGCCGCCCTGCAGTGGATCACCTCGGGCTACTCGCTGCTCTTCGGCGGCCTGATGATCGCCTTCGGCGCGATCTCCGACCGGTACGGCACCCGCAGGGTCATGCTCATCGGGCTGGTCCTGTTCGCCCTGGCCAACCTCATGGTCCTGTTCGTGACCACCCCCGGGCAGCTGATCGCCGTCCGCGCCGCGATCGGCGTCACCGCGGCCATGACCGCCCCCGGTACCATGGCCCTCTGCTTCCGGCTCTTCGACCAGGAGAACCTGCTGATGCGGGCCACCTCCCTGATCGCCACCGTCGGCCTGGTCGGCATGGCCGTCGGCCCCACCCTGGGCGGCCTGGTCCTGTCGGTCCTGCCCTGGCAGACGCTGCTCGTCATGAACGTGCCGATCGCTGTGCTGGCCATCGGCTGCATCCGCTTCGGCATCCCGGCCGATGACCCGGCCAAACGCAACAGCTCACCGCTCGACCTGCCCGGCGCCCTGCTCGGCACCGCCACGATCATTCTGGCCCTCTGGACCGCCACCCTGGCCGTCGAGGACGGCTGGAGCAGCACCGCCCCGTGGCTGGCCGGCGCCGGCGCGGTGCTCGCGGCCATCGCCTTCGTCGTCCGGGAACGCACCACGGCCCACCCGGTCTTCGACTTCACACTGCTCAAGCGCCCGGCCGTGTCGGCCAGCCTGGCCTACGAGGCATCACTCGGCCTCGGCATGGCGGTCATCGGCTTCACCGTCACCCTGCAACTGCAGCTCGTCTGGGGCTGGTCCCCGGCGCAGGCCGCGCTCGGCAACCTGCCGCAGGTCGTCGTGCTGATCGCGATCGGCCCGTTCGTCGAGAAGATCGTCGACAAGCTGGGCACCCGGCTCGCCGCCGTCCTCGGCGCCTCGTCCTTCCTGGCCGGCCTGCTCATCTACGGTGTCCTCGGCCGTCAGAACTACGTGTGGATCGCCATCGCCCTGGCCCTGACCGCGGCCGGCATGCGGGTCGTCGCCACCATCGCCGGCGTCACCGTGATGCGCGGTCTCCCCGAGGACCAGACCGCCATCGGCGCGGCCATGAGCGACACCAGCCAGGAGGTCGCCAGCAGCGTCGGCATGGCCGTGACCGGCACGATCGTGGCCGCCGCGCTCGGCGGAACCCTGATCGGGGTGGGCGCCACCGCCGCCGGCATCCACACCTTCGAGAACGCCGTCACCACGGCGACGCTGGTGCTCACCGCCCTCTGCGCCGCCCTGATCCTCTGGGCCGCCCGCCGCGCCGCCAAGGCTCCCGCCGAGGTCGCCGCCGCGGAGTGATCCCGGTTCCCGGCCATCGATGCCCGCGGCCACCACGGCCGCGGGCATCGATCGTTCAGTTGCCGATCTTGTCCAGCTCGGCGAGATCGTCCCCGGTGAGAGCCAGGCCGGCGCCGGTGGCGTTCTCGCGCAGGTGCGCGACCGACGACGTGCCGGGGATGAGCAGGATGTTCGGGGAGCGCCGGAGCAGCCAGGCCAGCGCCACCGACATCGGGGTGGCGGCGTGGCGGTCGGCCACCGAGGTCAGGGCGGCCGACTGCAGCGGGGTGAAGCCGCCCAGGGGGAAGAACGGCACGAAGGCGATGCCCTGCGCGGCGAGCGAGTCGATCAGCGGGTCGTCATCGCGGTTGGCCAGGTTGTAGCCGTTCTGCACGCACACGATCGGGGCGATGCTCTGGGCCTCGGCGACCTGGTCGGCCGTCGCGTTGCTCACCCCGAGGTGCCGGATCAGCCCCTGCGACCGGAGTTCGGCCAGCGTCGAGAAGGCCTCGGCCAGGGACCCGGCCTGTGGCCCGGTGGCGTCGCCCAGGCGCAGGTTGACCACGTCGAGGACGTCCAGGCCGAGCGCCGACAGGTTGTCGTGGACGGCCCGGCGCAGGCTCGCCGGATCCCGGGCCGGCGGCCAGCCGCCCTGCGGGCCGCGGGTCGCGCCGACCTTGGTGACGACGTGCAGCGACGCCGGATAGGGGTGCAGCGCCTCGCGGATGATCTCGTTGGTGAAGCGCGGCCCGTACGCGTCCGCGGTGTCGATGTGGGTGACGCCGAGCGCGACGGCCTCGCGGAGCACGGCGACCGCCCCGGCACGGTCGGCCGGCGGCCCCATGACCCACGGGCCGGCCAGCTGCATGGCCCCGTAGCCGAAGCGGGTGACGCTCAGGTCCCCGAGCGTCCAGGTGCCACCGGGAAGTGATGTGTTCATGGCGTCCACCATGAGGGAGTAACTTCCCATCGGGAAGTAGGCACCTTAAAGTGCGTAACGTGCAAGCGAGAACCAAGGCCGAGTACGACGCCTTCCTGGCCGTCTGCCCAGTCACAAGATGCTGGAACGCATCTCCGGCAAGTGGGTCACGCTGATCCTGACCGCGCTCGGCAGCGGCCCGGACTGCGCCGGCGATCCCCGCCCGATGCGCTACTCGGAGTTGTCGCGCCTGCTGGCCGGGGTCAGCCAGAAGATGCTCACCCAGACCCTGCGCGCCCTGGAGCGCGACGGCCTGCTCACCCGGACCGTGACCCCGACCGTCCCGGTGACCGTCACCTACGAGCTGACCGAGCTGGGCCTGTCCCTGCAGCAGATGATGCGCGGGCTGAAGGCGTGGGCCGAGAACCACATGGACGAGGTGTCGGCCCATCGGGCCGCCTACGACCTACCGGCGGCCGGGTGACGGCCGCCGCCACCACAGGGACAGGAAGATCGCGGCCACGACCAGCACGGACCCGCCCAGCAGCCACCACACGGTGGTCTCGGTCTTCTGCTTGTGCAGGCCGATCTCGCGCCGCAGCCCGGTCAGCGCGTCGTTGAGCTGCCCGGCGTCCTCGGCCCGGAAGTAGCGGCCGCCGGTCGTCTCGGCGACCTCGGTCAGCGACTTCTCGTCGATCTCCAGGGACTGGCCGTAACCGCCGCCCGGGTCGGGCCCGGCCCCGAACGACCCGCTGGTGATCTGCCCCGGGTCGCACACCATCGGTCCCGGATGGGTGGTCCCGAAGCCGATCGTGAACACCCGCAGATGCCGGGCGGCGGCCTGACCGGCGGCGATCAGCGGGTCGACCCCGGTCGTGTTCGACCCGTCGGTCAGCACCACGATCGTGTCCGGCTCGAACCCGCCGGTCGAGTCGGCGGCCAGCTCCACACCGGTCTGCGCGACCGTCGGGTTGTACTCGGCGATCGCGTCGATCGAGGTCAGGATCGCCTCGCCGATCGCCGTGCCCAGGGCGGTACGGAACTTGCCGACGGCGTCGAGCAGCTGATCACGATCGGTCGTCGGGGGCACGGCCAGGCCGGCCGTACCGGAGAACGCGACCAGGCCGATCCGGGTGCCGCGGTCGGTGCGCCGGATGAAGTCACGGGCCGAGTCGATCGCCGCGCCCAGGCGGTTGGGGGAGACGTCGGTCGAGCACATCGAACCGGACACGTCGATCGCCAGCAGGATCGACGTGTCGGCCCGGGGCACGGCGACCGTCGCCTGCGGCCGGGCCACGGTCACGGCCAGGGCCAGGAGCCCGGCCAGGAACAGCGCCACCGGGACGCGCCGGCGCCAGGCGCTCGGGCCGGGCACGGCGGCGCGGATCAGGGCGACGCTGGAGACGACGACCGCGGCGCGGCGGCGGCGACGGTGGAACCACCACCGCGCGGCGGGCAGAAGCGGGACGGTCACGAGGGCGAGCAGGGCCCAGGGCCAGCTGAGCGACACCGGTGCTCCTTCCGGGCCGTCGGAGCGGGATCGTGATGTTCCCGTTACAGAGTGCGCGCAACCGTGCTCGATCGGTAGCCGTCTACTCCGGCAAACCGGGCGCGAGATGCAGATAGACCCCGATCAGGCGACGCGCGCGAGAAATTCGCGACCGCACCGTGCCGATCGGTAAATGCAGAAGATCGGCAATTTCCTCGTACGATCTCTGATCGAATTCGCGGAGCCGCAACGCCTCTCGATATTCGTCCGGCAATCGTCGCAGCGCATTGTCCACGTCCATCCTGGTGGCGGCCACCGAACTCATCCGCCGCAGCGTCGCGCCGAGCTCCGGCGGCTCGTCCGTGGGTGACCCGGCCCGGCTCTTGCGGCGCACGATCTCCAGGGCCGCGTTGACCGCGATTCGGTGCAACCAGCTGGTAAAACGTGAACGTCCCTCGAAAGTATGGATACCCCGCGCGACCGCGATGAGCGTCTCCTGGGCGGCGTCCTCGACGTCCGCGGCGTCGGCCAGGACCCGTCGCGCGCCGGCGTGCGCGAGACGCCGTACGTGAATCCGGTGCAACAATTCCTGAAGATCGGTGCGCGACCCGGCCGCGGCCCGTTCCGCCAGTTCCTGGAGATCGTCGTCCGGCATCCGGAAATGGTATAACCGGCGGTATTCGGAATATCGGCGGGGAGTGGTGTTGATCGAATTCATCGGTCGCTATCGGATCATGCGCCGCCTCGGCCGCGGCGCCTTCGCCGACGTGTTCCTGGCCGTCGACGACGATCTCGAATCACCGGTCGCGATCAAGGTGCTGGCCGGCCGGTGGGTGCTCGACGCGGACATCCGCGAGCGCTTCCTCAACGAGGCCCGGCTGCTGCGCCGCATCGGCGGCCCGCGCCTGGTCGGCGTGCACGACATCGGGCAGATGCCGGACGGGACGCCGTACTTCGTGATGCCCTACGCCGACCGCGGCACCCTGGAGGATCGTCTCGCCGCCGGCCGCCCGGTGTCCGCCGGGGCGGCGTTCGCGGTGGCCCGGGAGGTGGCCCTGGCCCTGCGGCGGGTGCACGAGGCCGGCGTGGTGCACCGCGACGTCAAACCCGGCAACCTGCTGATCTTCTCGGAACCGTCGGGGGCGGAACCGGCCGGGAAAACGGACGCGGATCCGCTTCTCCGCGCCGACGAACGCCTCGTGCTCGGCGACTTCGGGCTGGCCAAGGACCTGAGCATGCGGGCCACCGGCCTGAGCCTGCCGGCCGGCACACCCGGCTACATGGCACCCGAACAGTCCGACGCGTCGGCCGCGGTCGACCAGCGGGCCGACGTCTACGCGTGCAGCGCCCTGCTGGCCCGGATGCTCGTCGGCCGCCCACCCTCGGCCGGCCTGCTCGACGGGCGGCCGTCGATGAGCCCGGCCGTCCGCAAGGTGATCCTTTCCGGACTCGACCCGGTCCCGGCCGGTCGCCCGGCGTCGGCCGCGGAATGGCTCGACGGCCTCACCGGCGCGGTCACCACCGACCGGCCGGCCCGCTGGAAGCTCCCGGCCCTGGGCGCGCTCCTGATCGTGCTGCTCACCGCCGGGCTGCTCGCCGTCCTCCACCAGGACCGGACCCCGGCGGCGGCCCCGGCACCCGTCCCCACGATCCGTTACGAGGAGGTCTTCGACGACACCAGGGCCCTCTCCGTACGTGTCCCGGCCGAGTGGAGCCAGCACTGGGGCAACGGCTGGCACCCGCCGCAGGGCCCGTTCTACCGCCACGTCAACGTCGGCCCGGGCCTGAACACCTCGCCCAACGTGTCCGACTGGTTCGGCGACGCCGCCGTCCCCGGCCTGTTCCTGGGCGCGTCGGCGCGCGCCGTCAAGCAGGGCCGGTTCAGCCCCGAGTACCTGCGCCAGTACTTCGGCCCGTCCGGCTGCACCGCGGCCGGGACCAGCACGTTCACCCTCGAACGGCTGGGTCTGACCGGTGTCCAGGGGGAGTGGCGGTGCCCGGCCGGTGTCCGCTGGCGATACGCCTACGGCTGGCCGGGCAGCCATCGGTTCGTCCTGGCCGTCGAGATCAAGATCATGGCGCCGTACGACGACCGGGTGTGGGACGAGGCCCTGAGCAGCGTCGTGCTCCACACCGAACCGACGGCCTGACCGGGGGTGCCGGACTCCACGGGCGGCATGCTGACGACGTACGCGAAAAGCGGTCTTCTCGATCTTCGACGGCACCGAGATCGAGCCCGGTAATGTCCGATTCTGGTAATCCAGGGGCCGGGCCGGAACCGGCTGCACCAGGCTTTCCGGCGGCTTGCGTGACCGGGGCAGCCGGGGTTCGTGTGGCGGGAGCACAATGCAGGCGTGACGAGTGAGACGCTGGTCGGCCGGATCGGAACGGTGATCATCCCGATCCGCGGCGGCGAGCGCGCGGGAGAGGTGCGGCTGCTGGTCGCCGGCATCGCGCACTACTACCTCGCGTTCGCCGCCGGGCCGGTCCGGGCCGGGGCCGACGTGCTCGTCATCAACAACCGTGGATCGCGCCAGATCGACGTCGAGCCATGGCCCATCGAAGAAGGGCTGTAGGAACATGTTCGGTTATCGGGTGCCCGCCCCCAACGAAGCGCTGCTCATCAGCGGTCGCAAGCAGCGGGGTGCGGACGCGTTGCCGTTCAAGATCGTCACGGGGCACGGTGTGTTCGTCGCCCCCATCTTCTCCAAGGCGACCAGGCTCACCCTGGCCATGCAGGAGGCCGAGGTCTTCGAGGACTGCTACACCAAGCAGGGCCTGACGCTCTCGGTCCAGGCGGTGATCGCGTTCAAGGTCGGCGACGACCACGAGTCGATCGCCGCGGCCGCCCGCCGATTCCAGGGCGACCAGGGCCAGATGCCCACGCTGGTCGGCCGGATCTTCTCCGGCCACCTGCGCAGCATCATCGGCAGCATGACGGTCGAGTCGATCATCCGCGAGCAGCAGACCCTGGCCGACGCGATCGTCGACGCCAGCAAGACCGAGATGGCGCGGATCGGTCTGGCCGTCGACTCGCTGCAGATCAGCAGCATCGACGACAAGGGCGTCGGCTACATCAAGGCCCTCGCGGCCCCGCATCAGGCCCGGGTCAACCAGGACGCCAACGTCGCGCAGGCCGCCGCCGACCGCGAGAGCGCCATGGCCCAGCAGGAGAGCGTGCGCCACCAGGCCGAGTACGCACGGCAGACCGCCATCGCCAAAGCCCAGTACCAGGCCGAGATCGATCAGGCTCAGCAGACCGCGGCCCAGGCCGGCCCGCTCGCCGCGGCCCGCGCCGCCCAGGAGGTCATCGCCGAACAGGCCCTGGTCGCCCAGCGCAACGCCGAACTGCGCCAGGCCCAGCTGATCGCCGAGGTGGTCCGGCCGGCCGAGGCCGAGGCCGAGCGCATCCGCGCCCTGGCCCGCGCCGACGCCGACGCGACCAAACTGTCCGCCGAGGCGGCCGCCGCGCAGGACCGGATCGCCCTCGACCAGGCGATCATCGACAAGCTGCCGGAGATGATGCGGGCCGCCGCCGAGGGCCTGCGGGGGGCCAACGTCACCGTCCTGGACGGGGCCGAAGGCCTCAACAGCGTCGTCGCGTCGCTGGCCGCCCAGGGCATGACCATGCTGGAGACGCTGCGCGGCGGCATGCGCTCCGAACCGGCCACGCCGGGGAATGCGGTGGCGCCGATCGCCCCGAAATCCGTCGCCTAGAAGATCCACTAAAGTGCCCGGGTGGTCGTTTCGGCCCGGGCACTCCAAGGCAAAGGAAGATCATTGACGGGTACGGCGTTGGCCCTGCACGCGACCGTGGCCGGATCGGTGCTGGTGGGGCTGCCGGTCACGTGGCGGGCGGTTCGGTCGTCCGGGGCGCTGTCGGGCGGGCGCTTCGGCGAGCCGGGCGTCCGCTCTGCCGACCCCGGCCTCCGGTCTGCTTACCCCGGCCCCCGCTTCGGCGAGCCGGGCGTCCGCTCTGGCCGGCCCGGGTGGTGGCTTGCCGCGGTGGTTGCGGTGCTCTGGGTCAATCAGGTGCTGTTCACCGTGTATGCGATCCGGGTCCATCGCGGCGATATGTCGTATATAGGCGGATATGTTCCCTCGGGCTGGTTCAAGTTGGCCGACGGTCCGGGGATGACGTGGCTGGCCGATCACTGGCCGGCGCCGTCGCTGCTGGCCGTGTGCGCGCTTCGGGTGCCGTCGCTGTTCGAGCTGCCGCTCGGCATGCTCGCGTACCTGACGATCGTGAACTGGCTCGACCCGAGCCTGGCCCGGCGGCTCACCGGGTCAGCTGTGCTGGCGCTGATGAGCGCCTCGTACACGATCACTTTCGGGCTGATCGAGTGGGCCATGCATACGACGTACGCGAAAGAAGATCTTGTTCTTCGGGCGATCTCGGGGGTGCTGACCGTGCTCGCCCTGCGCCGGCTGCGGCCCTCGGGTGCGGGTGCTCCGCGGGACGCTCTGGAGCTGCTGGCGTTCGCGGCGTCGACCGCCGCGCTCGGGTACCTGATCCTGGCGCTCTACGACAGCGTGCTGCTCTACAGCATGGGCAAAGTCGGTCAACATGTTCCGGGGGCGATCGTCGCCGGGATCGTGCTGGCCGCGTCGCGGGTCGCCGCTCGCCGGCTGCGCGGCCGGGACGAGGTCGCCCCGGCCGGGGCCGGGTTCGACACACTGACCGGCGGACTGTCCTGGTGGCTGGCGTTGTTCCTGGTGCCCGCGCTGGCCATCCGCTACGAGCTGGGCTTCGGCTCGGCCCTCTTCGCGGCCGCCGCCGGGCTCCTGGTCATCGGGGCGGCTACGGCTGCGGCGCTATTCCAGGTGTACGGGCGTCTGCCCGTTCCCGGGCGCGCGACCTCCGCCCGCCACTGGCTGCTCGGCCTGGTCGTGGCCGGGGTGGCCGGCGCCCTCGCGGCCGCGGTCGGACTGGCCGTGCCGGCGACGCACTCGGAGATCCGGCTGCTGTGGGCGGCGGCTCTCTTCATCCTCACCGCGACCCTGGTGACCGCCGCCTGGGATCGCCGTAGCCCGGTCGTGGCCGTCCCCGTTTCCTGACCGCCGCGTCCTGCCTTCCGCCCGCGCCCTGTCACTCCGCCTTCCTGGCCGTCACACGTTCGGCCCGCGCCTTGACCGCCTGCCCCGCCGCTCCGCCTTGTCGCCGAGCCGTGGCGTGAGGACTCCAGCCGGTGCCCTGGGGTTGCGGGCCTGGGGTCGCTGGGTGAGCGCCATCCCACATTCGTAAAGAGAATCGCTGTTCTGGTTGTAGGCTTCGGCAAGCAGAACAATGATTCTTTTTGTGGGGGTGGCCATGCCGCGGTTGACCGACGCGCGCAAGGAACTGCGGCGGACGCAGATCACCGAGGCGGCCGTGCGGTGCTTCGGGCGCAACGGGCTCGAACGGACGTCGATCGCCGACATCACCGCCGAATCGGGGCTGTCGGCCGGATCGATCTACGCGCACTACCGGAACAAGGCCGAGCTCGTCCAGGCCTCCGCGCGCGAGGTGCTGGCCGAGCGGGCTGCGGTGCTCGGGGAGTATGCGGACAGCGACACCCCACCGGATCCCGAGGAACTGCTCGCTCGCCTGGTCGCGGCCAAGGATCCGGCCGCCGCGCGGGTCGCCGTGCAGCTCTGGGGGGAGGCGACCACCGATCCGGTGATCCGGGCCATCGTCGTCGACATGATCGAGCGGATGCGCGCCCTGATCGCCGGGTGCGTCACCGCCTGGCTCGTCAAGGTCGAACACCACGATCCGGCCACCGCCCCCGAACGCGCCACCGGGATCGCCGCGCAGGTGTCGGACCGGTACCAGGCTCAGCTGCTTCACCTCGCACTGCTTCACGACGCTCAGCTTCACGACGCCCAAGGCCACGACGCCCAAGGGCACGACGCCCAAGGGCACGACGCCCAAGGGCACGACGCCCAAGGGCACGACGTCCAAGGGCACGACGTCCAAGGGCACGACGTCCAAGGGCACGACGCCCAAGGGCACGACGCTCAGCGCCACGTCGATTCACGTCACGTCGCTTCGGAGGAGACCAAATGATCAACTCGGTGAACCGGATCGGGTACGGCGCGGCCCAGCTGCACCGGCTGGCCGACCGGCGGGAGGACGCGGTCGCGCTGCTGCGGAGGGCGATCGAGCTGGGCGTCGACCATGTCGACACGGCCGAGTTCTACGGGTTCGGGTTCGCCAACTCGGTGATCCAGGAGGCGCTGCGGGCCGAGGACGGCGTGCTGGTCGTGACCAAGGTCGGGGCCGACCCCGACCCGGGCGGGCGGCTGCCGCTGCGGGTCGCGCAACGCCCCGAGCAGCTGCGGGCCAGCGTGGAGGACAACCTGCGCAGCCTCGGCGTGGAGCAGCTGGCCGTGGTGAACCTGCGACGGCTCGACACCGGTCCCGGGCTGCGGCCCCAAGCGGACCAGGTGGTGGCCCTGGACGACCAGATGGCGGTCATGACCGCGCTGCGGGACGAGGGGAAGATCGGCGCGATCGGGCTGTCCAGCGTGACCCTCGACGGGCTGCGGCGGGCACTGCCGGCCGGGATCGTGTGCGTGCAGAACGCGTACGGTCTCGCCTCCCGCGACGACGAGGCGATGCTGGACCTCTGCCGGGACGAGGGGATCGCGTGGGTGCCGTTCTTCCCGCTCGGCGGGGCGTTCCCGGGGCTGCCCAAAGTCACCGATGACGCGACCGTGCAGGAGGTGGCGGCGGAGCTGGGTGTGACGGCTTCGCAGGTGGGGCTGGCCTGGCTGCTGCATCACGCGCCGAACGTGCTGCTGATCCCGGGTACCGCGGATCCGGCTCATCTCGAGGCGAACCTTGCCGTCGCGGACATCGCGTTCGACGCGGCGACGCTGGCGAGGCTCGATGCGATCGAGTCCCGGTCGAACGAGGTCGCGATCGGCTGAGGCTGCGCTCTCGGGCTTCGCTTGCTTTCTCGCCTCGCCTCGCCTCGCCTCGCCGATTGCTTTCCCGCCTCGCCTCGCCGACCCGGTGCGGCCGATCCGCCTCGGTTCGGTTGCTCGCGGTTCGGTTGCTTACGGCTCGGTTGCTTACGGTTCGGTGGCGAAATCGGACAGCAGGTCGGCGATGAGGGTGGCGGAGTTGCGGACGGCGGCCGGGTTGCGGGTCCGGTAGTAGGGCAGGGCGATCATCGTCAGGGACAGGGTCCAGCCGCGGGCGCGGGCCCAGGCGTGATCGTCCAGGCCCAGGGCCTCGCGGAAGGCGCGGCGGGAGTCGCCGCTGAACAGGTACCAGGCGGCCAGCAGGTCGCCGGCCGGGTCGGCCGCCCGCGCGGTGCCGAAGTCGATCACCGCGCTGAGGCGTCCGCCGCTGATCAGGACGTTGCCGGGCATCAGGTCGCCGTGGATCCACCGCGGCGGGCCGTTCCATGGGCCGGCGGCGAGCGACGCCTCCCACGCGTCGAGGACGAGTGCGGTGTCGAACTCGTCGCGGAGCTGGTCCACCGCCGTACGGAATAGGTTGTCTCGCGGAGCGAGTGGGGTGCCGCGACTGAACGGGTCGTCCGGCGGGGTCGGTGCGCCGGTGGTGTCGACGGCCTGCAGGTGGTGAACGAAATCGGCCAGGTCACGGGCCGCCTCGGCCGGGTCGTCGAGCTGGTCCAGGCGGAACGGGGTGCCCTCCAGCCAGCGGTAGACGCCCCAGGTGAACGGGAACTCCTCGCTCGGCGCGCCGATCTCCAGGGGTTGCGGAACGGCTAGGGGGAGCGCGGGCGCCAGGCGGGGCAGCCAGGTCATGTCCTTCTCGACCTGGCCCTGCGTGCCGGGCGTGCGCGGGAGGCGGACGGCCAGGTCGTCGCCGACGCGGAAGGTCACGTTGTCGGTGCCCGACTCGGCGACGACGCGGACCGGCCGGCCGGCCCACCTCGGGAACTGGTCGGCCAGCAGGCGGGTGACCAGGGAGGCGTCGATGTCCACTTCGTCGTCGTGCAGTTTCGTGACCACGCGCGGCAGCCTGCTACAGCGGTGCCGGCACGTCCATCGATTTCACCGGCGGCAGGGTGATGCCGGTGGCCGCTTTCCGGCCGGCGCGGCCGAGCAGCCCGGTCGGGGCGAGCAGCGGGGCCAGCTTGAGGAGCACGTTGTTGCGGATCCACAGCGCCCGGTTCGTGGCCGGGGCCAGGGTGGTTCCGCCGCTGCCGGCGAGAGCCTGATTCATCCGTACGAAATCGCGGGTCTTCTGCTCGTAGGCGGCGAAAGCCGCGGTGGGGTCGGTCGCGGTCGCCAACTCGGTGGCCAGCATGTAGGCCCCGACCAGGGCGATGCTGGTGCCCTGGCCGGAGAAGAACGACGGCGCGTGTGCGGCGTCGCCGGCCAGCACGACCCGGCCGCGGGACCAGACCGGCATGTGGATCTGGCTGGTGACGTCGAAGAAGACGTCGTCGGCGGCGCGCATGCCGTCGAGCAGTTTCGGGATGAGCCAGCCGTCGCCGCCGAAGACGCCGGCCATCAGCGCGCGCTGCGCCTCGACGTCGCCGAGCTCGGCCAGCGGGGGCTGCGGGCGGCTGGTCATCAGGAAACCGTGCAGGGTGTCGGTGCAGCCGGGGGCGTAGATCGCGGCCATCCGGCCCGGGGCCGACCAGGTCAGGCCCTCGTGGGCGAGGCCGAGGTCGTTGGGGATGGTGAAGCCGGCGAAGCAGTAGCCGAGGTAGCGGTTGAACTGCTCCTCCGGGCCGAAGACCAGCCGGCGGGTGTTGGAGTGCAGGCCGTCGGCGCCGATGACCAGGTCGAATTCGGTGGTGTCGCCCTCGCCGGTTCGGTTGGTGAAGGTGACCGTGACGCCGTCGCCGTGATCGTCGATGGCCGCGATCGAATTGTTGAAGATCCAGTTGACGTCGTCGCGGATCGCGTCGAACAGGATCGTGGTGAGCCGGCCGCGCGGCAGCTCCAGGTCGCGGCCCTCGACGCCGCCGGTGAGCTGCTCGGCGCTGATCCGTCCGGCGGTCCGGCCGTCGGGGGTCATGAACGTGAGTCGTCGCGTGTCGATGTGCGCGGCGCGAACCTGGGGGAGCACGCCCATCCGGTCCAGGACGTCGAGGGCGGTGCCACGGACGTCGATCGGGTAGCCGCCGGCGCGGACGGCGGCGGCCTTCTCGACGACGGTGACGTCCCAGCCGTAGCGGTGCAGCCAGTAGGCGAGAGCGGGGCCGGCGATGCTGGCGCCGGAGATGAGTGCCTTCATGGCGACGACACTACACCGTGCAGTGTAGTTGCGATAAGGTTGGCGTGTGCCAACTGCCAAGACGCTGCGAGAAGGGTCGGCGGCCAAGCGGGCCGCCATCCTCTCGGCCGCCCGTGACCTGTTCCTCAGCGACGGCTTCGACCGGACCAGCGTGGACGTCGTGTCCGCCCGGGCCGGAGTGTCCAAACGGACCGTCTACGACTACTTCGGGGACAAGGGCACGCTGCTGCAGGCCGTCGTCAACGACATCTCCGACACGCTCGTCGGCACCGTGCAACGGACCCTCGACGCCACCCTGGCCCGGGTCGCCTCGGCCGGCGAACTGGAAGAGGCGTTCGTCGGGTTCTCGCTGCGGATCGTCACCGACATGCTCGGATCGGCCGACTACACGTCACTGCTCAAACTGCTCGGCGGGGAAGGGCACCTCAACGAGGCGCCGTTCAAGGACGCGCCCGAGGACGCGGTGGCCGTGCGGATCGGCGAACTCGACCGGGCCGGGCTGCTCGACGCGCCCGACCCGCGGCTCGCGGCGGACCATCTGATCGCGCTGACGTTCGGGGTCGTGCTCAACCGGCACGGGTCGACCGTGATCCCGACCGCCGACGAGCGGGTTCGCGCACTGGTCGTCGAAGGGGTCCGCGCGTTCCTTCGCGCCTACACCGTTCGTTTATAGGATTCCCTCTATGACTGAGATCCGGACGGACGTGCCGCACGCGGCGCGGATCTGGAACTACTGGATGGGCGGGGCCGACAACTTCCCCGCCGATCGGGCGGCCGGCGACGCGGTCGCGCAGGTGTACCCGGAAATCGTGGTGATGGCCCGCGAATCGCGGCAATTCCTCATCCGGGTCGTGCGCTACCTGGCCGCCGAGGCCGGGATCAAACAGTTCCTCGACATCGGGACCGGGCTGCCGACCATGCAGAACACGCACGAGGTGGCCGCCGGCATCGACCCCGCGGTGAAGGTCGTCTACGTCGACAACGATCCGATGGTGACCGCGCAGCCCGGCACCTACGTGCACGCCGACTACCACGATCCGGCGCTGATCCTCGCGTCGGCCGGCAAGATCCTCGACTTCTCCCAGCCCGTCGCCGTGATGTTCATGGGAGTGCTCGGCTACGAGGCGTCACTGGACGAAGTGCGCTCGATCGTGACTCACACGTTCGGGTCGGCCGTGCCCGGCAGCCACCTCGTGCTGTGGGACGGGACGAACACCACACCATCGGTGGTGGCCGGTGCTCAACGGCTCGCGGAGAGTGGCGGGGTGCCGTACATACTGCGCAGTCCGGACGAATTGGCGAGCTGTTTTGACGGATTGAGCCTGATCACGCCCGGACTCGTGCCCATCACACAATGGCGGGCCGACGGCGAGTTCATCGACGCGTACGGGGCAGTCGCCCGCAAAGACTGATCCGTGAGCGGGGCGGTCGCCCGCCGAGACCAAAAGGGCAATATGCTCCACGCCCGTGAGCGACCTTCTCAAGGAGCACGTCATGAACGTGCTCGAGGCCAACTACGCCGGCGTCACCCAGATCCGGCGCCGCATCGAAGAACTCGAAGCGGAAGGCCACCGGATCATCACCGGCGGTCAGATCGGCCAGGACGGCTGGGACATCATCGACTGGCGCACCAACGAGATCCTGGCCGCCGGCGACGGCGGCCTCGACGAGTACGAGGCCGCCGCCGGCGAGCTCGACCCCGACAACAAGTTCATCCACCACGACCGGATCCTCGAGGACGAGGACCTGGAGTACGTGTCGACGCCGGGCCTGCCGGACGGCCTCGCGAACGCGGTCGAGGACTGGGTCCTGTCGGATGACGCCGACCCGGAGGAGATCGCCGAGTTCATCGGCTGGCCGGTCGAGAAGGTCGAGGACTACCAGGCCGAGGAGTAGCCGCCGGCCAGGCGGGACTCCAGGCCAATTCCTTGCGCGTACGGCCGTGGGAGTCCCGCCCGCGGCTCCTCTTCCCACGCCCGTCGCCCCGCCCTCGCAACCTCCGCGCCCGGCTTCCCGGCGCGCGCATCGGTGCGCACCTGTGCTTTACAACCGCGCCGCCGCGCCGCCGCGTCGCGCACAGCCCTCCCGCATGACCCTGCCTCGCGCCTCGCGCCTCGCGCCTCGCGCCTCGCGCCTCGCGCCTCGCGCGCAGCGCGTTGTCCAACCGTGCGGTATCGGTTTGCGTGCTGCGATGATCCGGTGATGGAGGTTCTTCCGCACGGTTACTCGCATGACACCCGTAGCGACGGCTCTGTTGTGGTCAAGCGATATCAGGGCTCCCGCGCTGAAGCAGCCCGTGCCACGGAACGCCTCTACCTGTCATGCCTGGCCGACGGCCCAGTACCGGTTCCCGCTCTGATCACCGCCCTTCCCGCTGGTTCGCCTCTCCCTGCCGGGTTGCCCCTTCCCCCTGACGCATCCGGCACCGCCCTCTCCGGCCCGCCGGACAGTGTTGTCCTGTTGACGGCCCACGTCCCCGGTGTTCACGGCCAGGACCTGATCCAGGCCGGTCACGCCGCGGCCGTGCTCCACGAGTGCGGCCGGATGCTACGACTGCTGCAGTCCGTGAACTCCTTTCCCGGAAGCGGCGACCATCCGCGGCGCGTACTCGTACACGGCGACTACGGCCCCAACAACATGCTGTTCGACCCGGTCACCGTCACCACGACCGCGGTCCTGGACTGGGAATGGGCCCACCCGGGCGACCCGATCGAGGACCTCGCCTGGTGCGAATGGATCATCCGCATGCACCACCCGGATGCCGTCGACGACCTGGACGCGCTGTTCACCGGTTACGGCGAACGCCCCCGATGGCCGGCCCGCCAGGCCGCCATGGTCATCAGATGCCGCTCGATGCTGACCCCGCTGCGCCCAGGCGTGCGGCGCTGGGAACGCAACGTCGAAGTCACCGCTGCCTGGACCGAGCGGCCGGACGGCCGTCATGCGGGCGCACCGAGGTAGAGGCCGGCCCGACGGTCAAGATCCTGCGCGTACGCCGGAAGGCGCGTCCCGAGCCCCCGCAAACGATGCCGGATGGCGACGACCGCCGACCGCGCCCGTCCGGAAGTAACGCCCGGCAGGGTGTCCAGCGCGAGATTCCAGCCGGCCACCGCCTTGGCCAGGCGCCCGCGGGAACACTGGACACCGGCGAGATTGGCGTAGGTCAGCGCATGGATGCGCCGGAACGCCTCCCCGTCACGAGTGGCGATCGAGGTGCGGAACTGCGCCTCCGCCCCGGCGAGATCGCCGAGATCCCGCAGCGCCTGGCCCGCCTGACTGGCCAATGACGTTTCGGTGAAGCCGCTCGTCCGGATCCATTCCGGCTCGTCAGCAGGTCTCGATCTGGCCAGCCGCGCCTCGGCGTCGTGGATCGCCGCCGTCGCACGTGCACGATCACCGGTCGCCGCATACCCTCGGGCCGTCACTACGGCGAAGAGTGCCGCCGCGGCCGCGTCGCGTGACCCCGCGACCGGTCCTGCGCGGCCGAGGCCAAGTCCAGTGCGGTCCGTCCATGCCCCAGGTCGACAGCCTGATGCGCCATCGCGCGGAGGACGAACCCCGCCAGCGCGCGGTCGTCGGCTTCCTCGGCGAGCCGTAATGCCCGGTCGTAGTGCCGCCGGGCGGCCGCGTGTTCGCCGGCGTCGAAGGCCTTCCAGCCTGCCAGATATCTCAGCTCGGCCGCGGCGCTGGTCATGGCCCGCCGATCGGCGTCGCGGGCGAAGCCGCCGCGCAGGTGACCGGCGACCACCGAGCCGAGATACCGCTCGACCCCGGCCCGGGCATGCCCGCCACCGAACCGTTCGTCGGCCCGGCTGAAGCGGCTCACCGCCTCTCTGACGGCGGCGACGTCCGCTCGGCCGGCTCGCGGCCGATGCGGCGGCAGCGCGAACGCGGTCAGCGAGGAGAGGGCGGTTAGCGTGAAGTCCCGTCGTTTCATGCCGACCTCCGAAATGTCGTGGTGATCATGGTCAGGAACCCGGCACCACCAGGCCCGACTCGTACGCGACCATCACCGCCTGGGCCCGGTCGCGCAGGTCGAGCTTGATGAACAGATTGCCGACGTGAGTCTTGATCGTGTGCTCGCTGAGCTGGTGATGAGCGGCGATCTCGGCGTTGGTCAGGCCGCCGGCGATCAGGCGGAGCACATCGGTCTCGCGCGGGGTCAGCGCCGCGACGGCCCTGGCCAGGGTGTGGTCGGGATGGCCGCGACGATGCAGCTCGCCGATGACGCGGGTGGTGACCGCCGGAGCAAGCAGGGCATCACCGGCCGCCACCACCCGCACCGCGTGCACCAGCTCGGCCCGCGGGACGTCCTTGAGCAGGAAGCCGCTGGCCCCGGCCCGGAGCACGGCATACAAATACTCGTCCGGGTCGAACATGGTCAGCGCGAGCACCCGGCTGTCCGTTCTCGCACAGACCTGACGGGTCGCCTCGACGCCGTCGAGAACCGGCATGCGCATGTCCATCAGCACCACATCCGGCTGGAGCTCGGTAGCCGCCTGCACAGCGGCCGCGCCGTCGGCGGCCTCGGCGACGACCTCGATGTCCGGTTCCGCCCGGAGGATCGTGGCGAACCCGGCCCGGAACAGCTCCTGATCGTCAGCGATCACCACGCGCATCATCAGTCTCCCGCCGGGAGCGAGAAGAACGCCATGGCCGCGATCGGAAGCGGCAGGGACGCGTTGACCTCGAAGCCCCCACCCGGCGCCGGCCCGGCGTGGAAGGTGCCGCCGCAGGCCTGGGCGCGCTCGCCCATGCCCACGATGCCGAAGCCGGGCGGGCCGGCCACCGCGGCTCCCCGGCCGTCGTCGATCACGGACACGGTCAGTGCCTCGCCCGTGCAATCGACGAGAACCCGCACCGATCGCGCCGCCGCGTGCCGGACCACGTTGGTCAGCGCCTCCTGCACGATCCGGTACAGCGCGACGCCGACATCGGCCGGCACCGCCACCGCCATCTCGGCCATCTCCAGCGAGGCGTCGAGGCCGGTCGTGCGGACCCGCTTGACCAGCGCGGGCAGCTGCACCAGGCCGGGTTGTTCAAGGGGGTCATCGGGCGGCGGACGAAGACCCCCGACGGCGCGCCGCAGCTGGACGACCGCGTCCCGCCCGGTCGCGGCGATGGCCTCGAACGCGGCATCCGCCCGTGCCGGGTCGCTGCGGACCAGCAACGGCCCCGCCTCGGCCTGCACGATCATGATGCCCAGCGCATGGGTGACGATGTCGTGCAGGTCGCGCGAGATCCGGGTGCGCTCACGCAGGACGGCCGCCTCCCGTTCCCCGGCGACCCGCCGCTCCCGCTCGGCGAGCGCCGAGGCCTGGTTGCGGCGCGCACGGGTGCCGGTGCCCAACGCGTACGCGAAGATGTAGGCGACCGTCAGATAACGCAGAACCTCCAGGTCAGGCCGGGGATAGAGCACGGACACGAGCAGGCCGGCCGCGGTCACCGCGATGCCGAGCAGACGGGTCGGCAGCGCGGCGCGCGCCGCGAACGTGTAGAGACAGACAAGCGGGCCGACCGGCAGCAGCGGGGGCGCCCCGAGCGACGCGGAAACGGTCGTCGCCGTGCCCACGATCAGGCCGACCGGCAGCAGCGCCCGCTCGCGCCACAGCACCGGCACCGACGACGCCAGCGCCAGCGGCAGCACCCACCAGGCACGCGGGCCGCCGGCCGACGCGGGCAGCACGGTGGCCGCAACCGCCGCGGCGGCGATGATCGGATTGACGATGCGATTCACCCCGGCAGTATCGATCGATCCGGCGCTGCCGCGCCTCCCTCCAGAGGACCAGATCGATCCCATCCCGTACGGCGATCCGCCCGGCCCGGTGCCGGCGGCAGGCTTTGCCGCATGTGGACACTCTTGGCCGCCGTCATGAGCGGAGCGCTGTGGTTCGCCGGGACGGGGCTGCACCCGAACGCCGGGCTCACCTGGCTCGCGCCGATTCCTCTCCTTCTTATCGCGCCGGGCGTGCGTCCGCGAGCGGCGCTCGCCGCCACCGTGGGAGCCTGGCTGGCCGGCCAGCTGAACGTGATCGGCTACTACCACGAGACCCTGCAGCTGCCGTCCGTCCTGGTCGGCGGGGTGGTGGCGCTCGGCGCGGCGCTGGCCGCGGGCACAGTCCTGCTCGCCCGGGCCCTGCTTCTTCACGGGCGCACGGTCACCGCGGTCCTGATCGTCCCGGCGCTGTGGGTCCTGGGGGAGTATGCGGTCTCCCGCCTGCTGCCGAACGGCGCCTGGTGGAGTCTGGCCTACACCCAGGCCGACGTGCGTCCGGTGATTCAGCTGGCCGCTCTCACCGGCGTCTGGGGCGTGACGTATCTATTGGTCGCGGTGCCGATCGCTCTCGCCGCTCTCCGAAGATCCCCGCTACCGGCCGTTGCCAGTCTGCTCGTGCTCGTGGTGATCACCGTGAGCTGGTCGGTCGCATGGCTGGCCCGCCCGCCCGGTGAGCAGGACCGGTCCGGCGATCGGGTCGGACTGGTGGCGCTGGAGCAACCCGAGGACGGCATGCCGGTCGACCAGCCGGCAGGGCGTGAGCTGCTCGAACGGTATGCGGCGCGAGCGACGGGCCTGGCCGGTCGTGGTGCACGGGTCATCGTGCTGCCGGAGAAGGTGTTCGGGCTGACCGACGTGACGCTGCCGCAGATGGTCGCGGCGTTCCGGCCGGTCGGGGTCCGGGTGGTCGTCGGAGCGGTCCTGCATCAGCACAACGTCGCCGTGGTCGTGGAGCCCACCGGCGTGACGACGACCTACGCGAAGCAGCACCTGATCCCCGGGGTCGAGGACTGGCTCACCCCGGGACACGACGACCTGATCATCGACGGGCGGCTCGGCGTCGCGATCTGCAAGGATCTGGACTTTCCCGGGCTCGTCCGGCGCTACCGGGCGGAGGGAGCGACCATGCTGCTCGTGCCCGCGCTCGACTTCCGTGACGACGGCTGGTTGCACAGCCGGATGGCGCTGGTCCGCGGCATCGAGAGCGGGACGACCGTGGTCCGGGCCGCCGCGTTCGGCCGGTTGACCGTCACCGACCCGACCGGGCGGGTGCTCGGCGAGGCTACGGCCGGCGACGCCGACCTGCTGGTCACGACGTCGCCGGCGACACGGGGGACGGTCTACTCGCGTACCGGGGACTGGTTCTTGATCTTTTTGGTGGCCGCCGTGATCTCGTCGGCCAGCGGATCGTGGTGGGGCCGCGCGAAAGCGGCGAGGACCAGGGCGACCAGGCTGAGAAGCACGCCCAGCTGGGCGCAGCCGTAGAACCAGGTGACACCCAGCGACCAGAACGGCGCGGAATCCGGCGACTGCGGAATCCAGAACTCGTCGACGAAACCGAGGAGACCGACAATGGCCAGCGGGAGCAGGAAGAACAGGGCGGCACTCGCCGCACAGGCGGTGAGCGTGCGGATCGAGGCGCTCGCCTGCTCGGTACGGCGACTCGCCCAGCCGGTGAGGAACCAGCCGATCAGACCGCCGACGAGCCAGGCGAGGGCGCCGGCACCGGCGACGTACCAGCGCGGCTCGCGGGTGAGGTCGGCGGTGGCGTAGAAGCTCCCGGCGCGAGTGCCGACGACGTCGGTTTCGGCGTAGATCTCCAGGGAGAGCGCGTCGCGTTCGGCCGTGAGGTAGCGACCGGATTCGTCGAGTTCACCGGTGGCGATCACGGTCCCGCCGGTCGGTGTCACGTCGTGCACGGTCCAGCCGGCCTCGGTCAGGCGCCGGGTCGTGTCCGTCATCCACGCGTGATAGTCGCCCTTGAGGTACTGGTCGGACGGGCCGAACTGGTACTGGGCGTAGCCGAAGTCCTCGTCGTGGCCCTTTCGGATCACGTCGAGGGTCGACGGTTCGCGGACGTCGAAGAACAGGCCGCCGGCGGTGCGGGATCCGTCGACCGCTTCCCCGGGGAAGATCGTGTCGGTGATCTCGGCGAGTCTGGTGCCGGTGGGGTAGTCGGGGACGGCCTCCCACGCGCCGCGCACCGCGAAAGCGGCCGCGGTGCCTCCGGTGATGAGGGCGACCATCACGGCCATGACGACTACGCCGCGGCTTGCGGGTCGGCCGAGACGGGCTCGAAGGCCACGTCGGATCAGGTCGGTGGTCTCCCGGGCGGTCGGCCACGACCGGCTCGGCGGTGCCATCTCCAGGAGGGTGTCGAGCAGTTCCTCCCGTCGCCGCCCGGCGGGGTAGACCCGCAGCATCCTCCGATAACGTCGCGCCAGCCGGCCGCCTTCGGCCGTCGCCGTGCCCGGACTGTCCGTGGCGGCTCCGGCGTTGTCCGCCCGGCCCCCTGCGGTGCTGCCGTTCGTCGTTTCCTCTGCGACATGGCTGTCAACCGTGAGTGCTGCGGCGTCGCGATCGGCCTTGCCTGCCGTGGGCGCTGCGGCGTGACTGTCGGGCGTGCCGGCTGTGCTGGGGGACCGGTGGTCGGAGGTGTCCGTCGTGAGCTCTGCGGTGTGGCTGTCGCTCGGGCCTGGCGTGTGTGCTGTGCTCTGGCTGGTGTTCGTGTTTTGGGCGTGCTCGGGGACTCGGGCGCCGGCCGGGTCGGTGTCCTGGGTGGCGTCGGTGCTGTTGGAGGGGTTCTCGCCGTTGGCAGGGTTCGTGTTGTTGTCGGTGCTCATGCCGGGCCCAGCCCGACGTGTCCGGGGGTCGGGCCCGGTCGGGGGTGTCTGAGGGACCTTCTGATGGCACCGAAGGCCAGACCGAGTTCGGGGCGGGCGCTGGCCAACTGTTGCTGGGCGGTTTCGGCGCTGAGGCGCAGGCGCTTGGCTTCCGCGTCCAGGGCGATCGCGCCGCCGCCGCTCAGGCGGTAGTAGCGGCGGGTGCGGCCGTCGACGACCTCGTCGCGGTCGACGTCGACCAGGCCTTCGGCGGTGAGACGGTCGAGGGCGGCGTACAGGGTGCCGGCCAGCAGCTTCACCTGGCCGTCGGTGAGCCGCGTGACCTCCTGGAGCACGCCGTACCCGTGCCGGGGTTCGGCGGCGAGCGCGGTCAGGATCCAGAACGTGGGTTCCCGCATGGGTTTCACCATGGCCGCCAATATAAAGATCATTTGACTATGTGGTCAATGATTGAGTCCGACTCCTCCGGGTATGACCAAAAACATGGGACTTGAGAATCAGGAGATCATCAGCTCCGACCCGGCCGGCACGGACGGTGAGGGGCCGGCCGACGGTGGTGCGAATCCGCTGGGCCGGGACGGCGGCGCCGACGGGGGTGCGGAACGAGAGAAGCCGCACGGCGAGGGCCTGGCCGACGGCGGCGCCAACCCGGTCGGCGCGGACGGCGGTGCCGACGGCGGGGCGGAGCGGCACTAGCGGGCAGCAAGGGTTCGGCTGACGCCGACAGAAAATGATCCGTAGCGGTCAGCGGCGCCGGAATGTGGCGCGATAGCTCTGTGGGCTGGTGCCGACGATC
Organism: Actinoplanes sp. HUAS TT8; assembly: GCF_051380535.1. Lineage (NCBI taxonomy): Bacteria > Bacillati > Actinomycetota > Actinomycetes > Micromonosporales > Micromonosporaceae > Actinoplanes > Actinoplanes sp. HUAS TT8. The sequence continues at coordinate 3,416,117 of NZ_CP195646.1, forward strand.
CGTTTGAAGCGGTCCCGGAAAGCGGTCGGCGAACCGAACCCCACCCGCCCGGCGATCACCTCGACCGGCTGGTCGCCGGCTTCGAGCAGGTGCTGGGCCCGGCGGATCCGGGCGCGCAGCAGCCATTGCAGCGGTGTGGTCCCGGTCTGCTCCCGGAACCGGCGGTTGAGGGTGCGCACGCTCATCCCGCCCCGAGCGGCCAGATCCCCGAGCGTCACGTCGACGTCGGTGTTCTCCTGCATCCATCTGAGCAGCGGCTCCAACTCCGAACCGCGGGGGGTGGGTGGGGCGTCGGGCACGATGAACTGGGCCTGCCCGCCCTCGCGTTCCAGTGGCATCACCGACAGCCGGGCGGCGTCGGCGGCCACCGCCGAGCCGTGGTCCCGCCTGATCAGATGCAGACACAGGTCGAGCCCGGCGGCGGCGCCGGCCGAGGTCAGGAACTGGCCGTTGTCGACGTACAGCACGTCTGCGTCGACGGTGATCTCCGGGTAGCGGGCGGCCAGCACCGGTGCCGCGATCCAGTGGGTGGTGGCCCGCAGTCCGTCGAGCAGGCCGGTCGCCGCGAAGATGAACGTTCCGGCGCAGATGGAGGCGATCCGCGTCCCGCCCGCGGCGGCCTTCCGGAGGTGGTCGAGCACGTCCGGTGGCACGATCATGGCCGGATCGGCGCAGCCGGGCAGGATGATCGTGTCCGCGTCGAGCAGCGTCGACAGCCCCCACCGGACCCCGATCGTGAAGGCGCCCGCGTCCACCGTCTCGGCCGGCCCGCACACCCGTACCTCATAGGGATTTTCCTCGTCGGGAAGGCGCACCCGGCTGAACACCTCGATGGGTGTGGCCAGGTCGAAAGGGATGACCTGGTCGAGTGCGAGCACCGCGACGATGTGCATGCCGAGACCCTAGCGCGTGGACTGGCCAGATCTCGTCGGAGGCGGGCAATCCAGCCAGTTCCGCACCGGACATCGGCTGACTACCGTCCCGTGACGTGACAAAGTTCCTGCTCAGCCTGCACGTTCTGGCCGCCATCGTCGCGATCGGCCCGGTGACCGTGGCGGCCAGCATGTTCCCGGCCGTGACCCGCCGCGACGATCGTGGCTCGCTTCCGTTGCTGCACCGGATCTGCCGGGTGTACGCCCTGCTCGGCGTCGCCGTCCCGGTGTTCGGCCTGGCCACCGCGAGCAGCCTCGGCGTGCTCGGCGACATCTGGCTGATCGTCTCGATCGTGCTGACCGGGCTGGCCGCGGCGCTGCTGGGCCTCGCGATCCTCCCGGCCCAGCAGCGGATCATCGCCGGGACGCCGTTCCCGCCGGCTCGCCTCGGCATGCTCACCGGCGTCTTCAACCTGCTCTGGGCCGTGGTCGTCGTCCTGATGATCATCCGCCCGGGCTCGACGACAGGTGCGTGACGCGATGAGCCGCCCCCGCACACGGTGCGTGACGCGATGAACCGCCCGTTGCGCCTCGCCGCCGCCGTCGAACTGCTCTCCCTGGTGATTCTGCTGGTCAACCTGGCCACCGTGCACGTGCGGCCGGTCGCCGCGCTGTGCGGTCCGGTGCACGGGTGCGCGTACCTGATGGTCCTGATCCTGACCGCGTGGAATCCCGCGGCCGACCGCACCGCGAAGCTGCTGGCCTGGATCCCGGGCATCGGCGGACTCCTGGCGACCCGTCGGACAATTTCGTGATTAACAGCTGATCGTTGCGGGTACGCAAAGATCATGACAATCAGTGATGGCGACTTCACCAGCGCGAACCCGACCAGCGGCGAAGGCCCGGCCGACGGCGGCGCGAACCCGCACGGCCACGACGGCGCGGCCGACGGCACCGCGGAGGGCCCGGCCGACGGCGGTGCCGACCCGGGCGCCGTGGACGGTGGGGCTGACGGCGGCGCGGCGGGCGAGGGCCCGGCCGACGGCGGCGCGAACGTGGCCGGCCACGACGGCGGCGCGGACGGTTCCGCCTCCTGATGACCACCGCCCTGACCAGGCAGGACAACGTTCTCGGCCGGATCGTCGCTGCTGATCCGGCCGAGTTCGCCGCCGCTCACTGGGGACGGACGCCGCTGCTGTCCCGGGCCGCCGACCTGCGCGGCCCGGGCGGGTTCCACGACCTGCTCTCCTCGGCCGCCGTCGACGAGCTGCTCAGCCGCCGCGGCCTGCGCACCCCGTTCCTGCGGGTCGCCCAGCAGGGCAAGGTCCTGCCGGGCGCCCGGTTCACCGGCGGCGGGGGAGCGGGCGCCGAGATCACCGACCAGGTGCTCGACGAGCAGGTCATGCGCCTGTTCGCCGACGGCGCCACCCTTGTCCTGCAGGGCCTGCACCGGATCTGGTCGCCGCTGATCGACTTCACCGGCCGGCTCAGCGCCGAGCTGGACCGCCCGCTGCAGGTGAACGCGTACCTGACACCGCCGTCGAGTCAGGGGTTCGCCACCCACTACGACACGCACGACGTGTTCGTCCTGCAGATCGAGGGCACCAAGCGCTGGACCGTGCACCCGCCGGTGCTGCCCGACCCGCTCGAACAGCAGCCCTGGGGTGGCCGGGCCGACGAGGTCGCCGCCAACGCCGAGGGCACGCCCGCGCTCGACGCCGAACTGCGGCCCGGTGACGCGCTCTACCTTCCGCGTGGCTGGCTGCACTCCGCCCGTACGGAAAATGGCCGTTCCCTGCATGTCACGATCGGCATCCGTGGCCTGACCCGGTACGCCCTGGTCGAGGAGCTGCTCGCGATGGCTTCCACCGACCCGCGGCTGCGCGCCTCCCTCCCGTACGGCATCGATCTCACCGACCCGGACGCGGTCGGCGCCGAACTGGCGGCCACCGTCGCCGCCCTGCGTTCCTGGCTGCTCACCGCCGATGCCGAGCAGATCGTCGACCGCCTGCGCGAACGCACCGGCCCGGCCACCCGCCCGGCCCCGCTCGGCCCGCTCGCCCAGCTCGACTTCGCCGACGCGCTCACCCCGGCCGACATGATCGTCGCCCGCGCCGGCCTGCGCTGGCACCTGACCCGCGACGGCGACCGGATCACGCTGCACCTGGGTGGCGGCCGCACCCTGGCCATGCCCGGAGAATGCGAGCCGGCCGTGCGCCTGGCCCTCGACGGCGTGCCGCTCCCGGTCGGCGAACTGCCGCTCGACGACGACGCCGACCGCCTCGTCCTGGCCCGCCGTCTGCTGACCGAAGGGATCGTCGTCCCGGCCTGAGACGGCTTGCCGAACGGCAGGCTAAGTTGCGCTCCCTCGCGACCGATGGAACCTCCGTCACATCGCAGCGAGGGAGGGCACAGTCCATGGCGGAACCCGCGGCGCCGGCCAGACCGGCGGACGAGGCGGGACTGGGATTCAGTCACCGCGAGATCATGGTGACGATGAGCGGCCTGGTGATCGCCATGCTGCTCGCCCAGTTGGACAACATGATCGTGGCCCCGGCGCTGCCGACGATCGTCGGTGACCTCGGCGGTCTCGAGCATCTGTCCTGGGTCACCACCGGTTACATCCTGGCGACCACCATCGCCACTCCGATCTGGGGCAAGCTCGGCGACCTCTTCGGACGCCGGATCACCTTCGTCTCCGCGGTTGCCCTGTTCCTGGTCGGCTCGATGCTGTGTGGCATGGCCCACAACATGGCCGAACTGGTCGGCTTCCGCGCCGTGCAGGGCCTCGGCGCCGGCGGCCTGATCGTCGGCGTGCTCTCGATCATCGGCGAGATGATCCCGCCGCGCGACCGCAGCCGATACCAGGGCGTGATGATGGCGGTCATGCCGGTCGCCATGATCGGCGGCCCGCTGATCGGCGGTTTCATCACCGACCACCTGTCGTGGCGGTGGGCGTTCTACGTGAACCTGCCGCTGGGCATCGTGACGCTCGTCGTCTCCTGGATCACCCTGGCCCGCCTGCCCCAGGGCAAGGGCGCGGCCCGCATCGACTGGTTCGGCACCGTGCTGCTCGCGGTCTGGATCACCTCGCTCGTCCTGATCACCACGTGGGGCGGCACCCAGTACGACTGGACGTCCCCGCAGATCCTCGGCCTGATCGCGCTCACCCTGGCCGGCCTGGCCGCGTTCATCGCGGTCGAGAACCGGGTGGCCGAGCCGATCATGCCGCTGCGCGTCTTCCGCAACCGCAACTTCGTGCTGGCCGGCGGCATCGCCTTCATCTCCGGCTTCGCGCTCTTCGGCGCGATCGGTTACCTCCCTCAATACCAGCAGTTCGTCCAGGGGTCGTCGGCCACCAACAGCGGCCTGCTGCTCATGCCCATGATGGCCGCCGTCATGGTGGTCAGCATCGTGGTCGGCAACGTCATCAGCCGCACCGGCCGATACCGCATCTTCCCGATCATCGGATCCGCCCTCGTGGTCGCCGGAATGTTCCTGTTCAGCACGGTCGGCCTGCACACCTCTAAGACGGTGACGGCCCTCTTCATGGTTGTCCTCGGCGCGGGAATGGGCGGAATCATGCAGACCAGCACGCTGATCGCCCAGAACAGCCTGGAGATGCGCGACATGGGCGCCGGCACCGGCGTCTCCACGTTCCTGCGCAACATGGGCAGCTCGCTCGGTGTCTCCATCCTCGGCGCGATCTACGCCCACCACCTGACCAGCTCCCTCACCGAGGCGGGCGGCGCCGCGGCCGGCGGCGAGGTGTCGTCGATGACTCCGGCGGCGCTGCGCGCCATGCCCGAGGCGGCCCGCGTCCTGTTCCAGAAGGCGGTCACCGACGGCATCGGTGCCCTGTTCATCTGGGGCAGCGCGGTCGCCGTGATCGGCGTCGTCGTCGCGCTCTTCGTCCGCCACGTCCCTCTCCGGGGCAGCAAGCCGGCGGCAAAGCCCGAACCGGTCGCCACTCAGGCCACCCCGGAGCCCGCCGCGGCCTGACCAACCGGCCACTCCACGACCGAAAAAGCCCAGACGCGACACCCGCTCGAACGCGAAAACCCGCCGGAACTCTCCCGGCGGGTTTTCCCGTTCCCCTCAAGATCAAATTCTTCATTGCCTCGGTCCGCCGGGGTACAGACCGTCGCTCCCGCGGGGACCCTTCCGGTCCTCGCAGGGCGCTGGCGCGCCCAGGACGCGAGGCCCGCAAGGGCGGCGTGGTCGGGTGGTTGCGGTCAGAGCAACAAACCCACCCACGTCGCCCCGGAGACCCGGTGGATCCGCGTCACCGACCGTGCAGAAGATCGAGGGCTATGGCCAGGGCCGCTTCCTGGAGGTCGTCCTCGTCGGCGGCGTCCTCGGTCAGCCCGGTCACCGCCGCGGTCTGGAATGCGGACAACGCCACCCGGACCCGCAGGCGCTGCGCGGCATCGGCCCCGGCCGGCGCCAGCACGTCGATCAGCGCACGCATGCCGGACCGGATCTCCGCGCCGATCGGCAGTTCCTGGATCTCGCTGAAGTTCTGCCGCACGGTCAGCACCAGGTCGAGCCCCCACCGCCGCTGATGCTCGGCGTATCCGCGCAGCACTTTCTCCTGCCCACCCCCGGAGTCCGCGACCAGCGCGTTGACCCCGTCCAGGTATCCGCGCAGGATCGCCGTGAGGATCTCCTCCTTCGAACGGAAGTGGAAGTACAGCGCGGCCTTGGTCACCCCGAGCTGCTCGGCGATCTCCCGCAGCGACGTCCCGGCGTAGCCCTGCCGCGCGAACAGCCCCAGCGCGACCCGCAGTGCCCGTTCCCGGGTGTCGGTCCGCCGGCTGTCCACCCCGTCGTCACGCCCGGCCACTCTGCCCTCCTGAGCGTTACTTTAAGGGAAGTGCAGGCAGAGGACGACGGTGTCGTCCGTGGCGGGTCCGGGCGCGGGCATCGCACGGAGCAGTTCGTGGCACAGATCGCCCACCCCGGCTCGGACCAGGCCGAGGGCGGTGGCCGCCAGCCGCTCCAACCCCACCTGCAGGGACTCGCCGCGCCGCTCGATCAGGCCGTCGGTGTAGAAGATCAGGTGCGCGCCGTCCGGCACGGTCAGGGATCCGTGGCCGTGCTCCCCGGGGTTCACCGCGATCGGCAGCGAGCGGCCCTCCCACAGGAACGACGCCGCCTCCGCGGTCACCAGCAGCGGCGGCGGGTGACCGGCACACACGTACCGGAGCAGTCGTGTTGTGAGGTTGAGGTCGGCGTAGCCGACCGTGCCGGCGTAACTGCCGCTGATCAGGGTGCTGGCCCGCTCCAACGCGGCGAGGACCTCGGACGGCCCGGGGGCCGGCTGGGCGAGGACGCGCAGCGTGGCCTGGGTGCGGGCCATGGCGGCGGCCGCGGCGAGGTCGTGGCCGACGATGTCGCCGACGGCGATGCCGATGCGGTCGCCGGGCAGGTCGAAGACGTCGTACCAGTCGCCGCCGACGTCGTGGGTGAGGTCGGCCGGGCGGTATCCGGCGCGGACGCGGACGCCGGGCCGGGCGTCGGGAATCGTCGGCAGCAGCGCCCGCTGGAGGCGGCGGGCCGCGCTGACCTGCAGCAATGCCTGGTCGCGCTCGGCGATGCCGACGGTCAGGAAGCATGCGCCGAGGATCGTGACGGCCAGGAACAGTTGCAGGGTGGCGGTTTTCAGCTCGACCGGCCCGTCGAGCACCGCCCACGGTCCGTGACCGGAACTGGTCATCGTGTTGGCGGTGATCGCCATCGCCAGCCCGGCCGGCATGGTGACCGCGAGCGATCGGTTGAAGGCGAGCCCGAAGAGCAGTGGGATGGGCAGGTAGAACAGGGGCAGGTGTTGCGGCCAGAATCCGACGGCGGTGACCGCGACCGTCGCGAGCAGCGGGAGTACGGCCGCCCGAAGGGGCCCGCGCCAGGCCAGCACGGTGCCGGCCATGGTCAGCGCGCCGGTCGCGTCCCCGGCCCAGAACGGCAGGAACGACTCCAACCACCCGCGGTCCTGACCGATCGTGATCGTGGTGGCGCCGATCACCGCCCCGAGCAGCGGCCCGGCCAGCACGCAGCAGCCGAGGAACGCCAGCAGGTCGCGCCGCTGCGACAGATCGACGTCACCGGGCACGTTGCGGCGCAGCAGGGTCGCCCCGAGCAGCGGTTCGGCGGTGTTGGCCAGGGCGAAGCCACACGCGTACGGGAAACTTATCCCCTGCCGGACGTCGATGACCAATTCGACGGCGATGACCGTGAGCAGGATGGCCGGCCAGCGTCGCGGCGGGTTGAGCAGCAGTGCGGAGAGGGTCACCCCGGCCGGCAGGAACAGCACGACGATCGACGTGGCGCCGAAGACCAGGAAGGCCACCAGCGCGCCGGTCGCATATGCCAACGCCACGGTCATCAGGACGAGCCAGGTGCGCCGCCTGGCGTCCGATTCCGCCATCAGGCCATGATGCCGCAGCTTATGGTCGGACGATACGACCCGGACTGTTGATCTTGAGATTCGGCGCCCGGAGGGACCACTACCGCTGGGTAACCTGGGGGTCCCGTACCTGGTAAAACCCGATCGGAGCTCGATGTTCTCCCGCACCGCAACCGAACCGTCCCTGCTGCGCGGCGTCACCCAGCGGAGGCTCGGCCGTCGCGACGCCCTCCGGCTCGGCGGCCTGTCCGCGCTCGGCGCGGCGCTGGCGGCGTGCGGGGTTCCGGGCCAGGGCACGCCGGCGGCCAGCGTCGACGCGGGCACCCTGGCCACGTTCTGGCAGGACAAGAAGCAGAACGGCAAGGTCGACTTCGCCAACTGGCCGCTCTACATGGACCCGGCGCACCCGGAGCTGAAGAAGTTCACCGCCCGGACCGGCATCCAGGTGAACTACCAGGAGGTCATCCAGGAGATGGGCCCCTGGTTCGCCAAGGTGCAGCCGCAGCTGTCGGCCCGCCAGTCGATCGGCTACGACCTGATGGTGATCACCAACGGGATCCAATTCGGTCAATTCCGTGCGGCCGGCTTCCTCGCCCCGCTCGACCACGCCAAGATGCCGAACTTCACCGCGAACGTCTCGTCGAAGTACACCGAGGAGAGCTTCGACCCGGCCAACGTGTTCAGCGTGCCGTGGGCCTCGGGGATCACCGGCATCGCCTACGACCCGGCCCGGACCGGCCGGGAGATCACCAGCCTGGCCGACCTGTGGGACCCGCAGTTCAAGGGCAAGGTCGGCATGATGTCGGACGCCACCGAGCTGGCCAATTTCGGTCTGCTCGCGGCCGGTCTCAAGCCCGAGGACTCGACCGAGGAGGACTGGAAGAAGGCGGCGGCCAAGCTCAAGCAGCAGCGCGACGCCGGCCTGGTCCGCAAGTACTACGAGCAGGACTACGTCGACGCGCTCGGCAAGGGTGAGGTGTGGCTCACCCAGGCCTGGTCCGGCGACATCTTCCAGAAGAACCTCTCCGACGGCACGAACCTCAAGTTCGTGATCCCGCAGGAGGGCGGCACGATCTGGACCGACAACTTCGCCATCCCGGTCACCGCCACCAACCCGGTCGACGCGCTGATGCTCATCGACTTCTTCTACGAGGTCGAGAACGCGGCGTCGCTGGCCGAGTACATCAACTACGTGTGCCCGGTGCCGGGCGCGCAGGCCCAGATGAAGAAGGACGCGGCCGCCCTGACCGGAACTGATCGCACCGACATGGAGCAGGTGGCCAGCAGCTCGCTGGTGTTCCCGAGCGAGGCCGACTACGCAAAACTGCACTACTACGTGAACTTCAACACCTCGGAACAGCAGCAGAAGTTCTCGTCGATCTTCGAGCCGATCGTCCTCGGTTAAAAAACACGCTTACGGTACGGCGTGAAAAGCGTTCCCGTCGGGATCGGCCAGCAGCACCTGCCCCGATTCCCGGCGGACGACCGTCGCGCCGAGCGTGACCAGGCGATCCACCTCGGCGTCGTCGGCGGCCAGCTCGAACCGGATCCGGTCACCGTTCCTGGGCATCAGCGGCGGCCCGCTCCACGTGATCTTCGGGCCGCCGCCGGGGGACTGGATCGCCGTCTCCTCGTCCTGGTCCCAGACGAGCGGCCGGCCCAGCGCGGCGCTCCAGAAATAGCCCAGTGCCTGCGTGCCGTCGCAGTTCACCGCCCCGAGGTAGCCGCAGCCGGCCAGGAATGTGTTGTCCGGGCCGACGACGCAGAACTCGTTGCCCTCCGGATCGGCCAGCACGACGTGGTCCTCCTCGGGCGACTGGCCGATGTCCAGGTGCCGTCCGCCGCGTTCGAGAGTCCGGGCCACTGTCCGTTCCTGATCAGCCAGGTCGGTGCTGGTGAGATCGAAGTGCACCAGGTTCTGCCCGCTCTTCGGTCGGTCGGTCGCGGTGAACCGGATGCGGAAACCGGTGTCGTCCGGCGGCAGCAGCGTGGTCTCGTCGGCCAGTTCCCGGCCCAGCAGGCCGGCCCAGAATCGCGCGGTGCGCCCGGGGTCGATCGCATCGATGCGCAGCGCGGTCAGTCGACTCGTCATAGGTCGCGGAGCGTAGTGTCGTCCAGCGCGTGCCGCATCCCGATATCGACGGGATGATCATGATAGCGTCCGGCTGACCTGACGCCGGATAAAGGACGATAAATGCATTCCGACGTACGTATCGAGCAGGCCGACCTGGCCGACCTGGACGACGTGACCACGCTGTTCCTCGGCTACCTGGAGTTCTACCAGGCACCGGCCGAGCCGGACGACGCGCGGTCGTTCATCGAGACGCGGATGACCCGCGACGAGTCGATCATCCTGCTGGCCCGGATCGGGGACGAGCCGGCCGGGTTCACCCAGATCTATCCGACGTTCAGCTCGGTGCGCCGCGCCCCGGTCTGGACCCTCAACGACCTGTTCGTCGCGCCGTCGTTCCGCCGCCACGGCGTCGGCCGGGCGCTGCTGCGGGCGGCCGCCGAGCGGGCCGAGAAGCAGGGCGTGGTCCGCATCGAACTGTCGACCGACGAGTCGAACGTGAACGCGCAGGCGCTCTACAAGGACGAGGGTTACCGGACCGGTTTCCCGGTCCGCTACTACCTGCGCCGCATCCCCTGATCGTCTCCCGTCGCGCCGGGGGCTGGATGATGCCCCCGGCGCCGGTCACCGCGTCGCGCGGGCATCCCGGTTCCCGGCCTGTCCCCAGCCGCGCCCTTTCCCCGGCCCGCAGCCTGGTCACGGGCGTAGCAGGGGCGGATGCAGCAGGGTGGCCGGGCCGCGGCGGTACAACTGGGCGGGCCGGCCACGATCACGGGTGACACTGTGGCCGGTCGGCTCGACGAAACCCTCGGCGCCGGTGACCTTGCGATGGAAGTTGCGCGGGTCCAGTCTGGTGCGCCACACCGTCTCGTAGACGTCCCGCAGATCGGCCACGGTGAACTCCGGGGGGCAGAACGCCGTGGCCAGCGGCGTGTACTCCAGCTTGGCCCGGGCCCGCTCGATGCCGTCGGCCAGGATGCGGTCGTGGTCGAAGGCCAGACCGGTGGCGTCGTCGAACGGGCGCCACTCGGCGCCGGCCGCGTCGCTTCCGGCGGTCGGGGCCGGAAGATCGGGGACCAGGGCCAGGTAGGCCACGGTCACCACCCGCCCGCGAGGATCGCGCCCGGGGGTTCCGTACGTCGAAAGCTGTTCGAAATGACCGGTGGAGGGATCCACGCCGGTCTCCTCCCGCAGCTCCCGGGCCGCCGCCGCGTCCAGATCCTCGTCGTCGTGCACAAAACCGCCCGGCAGGGCCCACTGGCCGAGGAACGGTTCGATGCCGCGCCGGATCAGCAGCACCTGCAGCGCGCTCTGCCGGATGGTCAGCAGCACGAGATCAACTGTGACGGCCGCCATGTATAGCGTCATGTTGACGATAATAACCACAAGCCTTTATCGTCATGGTGACGAAAACGAAGGAAGGACCCCTCCGATGGCCGACGTCAAACGCCGTCTGCACCTGCGTCACCTGCGCTCCGCCCCGACCAGCTGGGTCAGCTGGACCGTCCAGGGCAAAGGAAAGCGCTCCGGCACCGGCCTCGCGTTCTGGTACCGCCCGCTGACCGCCGTCCTGTCCGAAGTGCCGGTCGACGACCGGGAACTGCCGCTGCTGTTCCACGCCCGCACCGAGGACTTCGCCGACGTGACCGTGCAGGCCACCGTCACCTACCGGTTCAGCGACCCGGCCGCCGCCGCGTCCCGGCTCGACTTCTCCATCGACCCCTACAAGGGACTGTGGAACGGGCAGCCGCTCGACCAGGTCGCCACCCTGCTGGCCGAACTCGCCCAGCAGCCCGCCCTCGACGTGCTCGCCCGCCTGCCCCTGGCCGAAGCCCTGACCACCGGCATCGCCCCGGTCCGGCAGTCCGTCGCGGATGCCCTGGCCACCGACCCGCGCCTGGCCGAGACCGGCGTGACCGTGGTCAGCGCCCGCGTCGTCGCCCTGCGACCCGAACCCGAACTGGAACGCGCCCTGCAGACCCCGACCCGGGAGAAGGTGCAGCAGGACGCCGACCGGGCCACCTACGCCCGCCGGGCCCACGCCGTCCAGCAGGAACGCTCGATCGCCGAGAACGAACTCCAGAGCAAGATCGAACTGGCCCGGCAGGAACAGCAACTGGTCGAACAGCACGGTGCCAACTCCCGGCGCGGCGCCGAACTCGACGCCGAGTCGCAGCTGGTCACCGCCCAGGGCGAAGCCGAACGGGCCCGCCTGTCGGCCGCCGCCGAAGCCGACGCCGAACGCCTGCGCGACGAAGCCCGCGCGGCCGGCACCCGGGTCGTCGGCCTGGCCGAGGCCGAAACCGAAGCGGCCCGCCTCGCGGCCTACCGGGACCTGCCGCCCGAGGTGCTCCAGTCGCTCGCCCTCAAGGAACTGGCCCAGCACCTCCCGGCCATCGGCGAACTCACCGTCACGCCGGACCTGCTGAGCAAACTGATCGGGCGCATCGGATCATGAGCACCCTGAACCCCCGTGTAGTGGTCGTGTCGCGGCGCAGCGAGCTCGACGAGCTCCTCGCCCGGCACGGCACCCGCGGCGCCGCGGCCTACTACCTCAAGCAGCGCGGACGCGACCTCGACGAGGTCACCGCCCGGCACGAGGCTCAGCGGCAGGCGCTGACCGAGGTCGGTGCGGCGGTCCCGGCCGACTGGCGGCGCGGCCACGTCGAACGAACCGACCTGCCCCGCTTCCTGTTCGCCCCGGAGGACTGGGTGATCGCCGTCGGCCAGGACGGCCTCGTCGCGAACGTGGCCAAATACCTGGACGGACAACCGGTGATCGGCGTCAACCCGGAACCCGGGCGCAACCCCGGAGTGCTGGTCCGTCATCCCGCCTCGGAGGTCGGCCGGCTCGTCCGCAGCCGGATCCGGACCATGGAACGCACGATGGTGATGGCCCGGCTCGACGACGGGCAGGAACTCTACGGCCTCAACGAGATCTACATCGGTCACGCCGGCCACCAGTCGGCGCGCTACGTGATCGCCACCCCGGACGGCGCCCGGGAACGCCAGTCGTCGTCCGGCCTGATCGTCGGCACCGGCACCGGCGCCACCGGCTGGTGCGCGTCGATCGCCCGGGACCGTGTCGCCGCCCCGGCCCTGCCCGGCCCGGCCGACCCGGCCCTGTGCTGGTTCGTCCGGGAGGCCTGGCCGTCCCCGGCCACCGGCGTGCAGCAGGTCAGCGGCTTGCTGACCGCCGGCCAGGAGCTGGAGCTGACCAGCGAGAGTGAACGCCTCGTGGTCTTCGCCGACGGCCTGGAGTCGGACGCGCTCGAACTTTCCTGGGGCCAGCGCGTGACCATCACGATCGCCGCCCGCCGCCTCCACCTGGTCTGACCCGCCCGCCTGTCGTGGCCGGCCCACGCACCCGCCGCCCCCACCTGGTCGAGGCCGGCTCCCGGGCTTGCCGGGTCATCTGCCGAGCCCGGCCTGGCCCGGTCGCTCTCCGGATCACCTGCCGCGCCCGGGTTGGCCGGGTTGCCTCCGGGTCACGTGCTGAGCCTGCTCTGGGCCTGGTCGGCCTTCGGGCGCGACCGGTCGCCGGCGGCGGAGCGTTCCGCCGCGACCGGGACGAGCGCAGCGGCGACCAGCGGAATGGCGGCCACCACGGCGAAACTCGGCGCGAAACTGACCGAACCGATCGCCACGGCCAGGACCGGGGGAGTGGCCGCGGTCAGGATGTTCTGGCCGGTGGTCTGGATACCGAGGGCACGCCCGGCCCACGCGGCCCCCGCATACTCGGCGACGGCGGTGAACGACAGACCGTTACTGCTCACCGCGACCACACCCAGGAACAACAGCAGCGGCACGGCCAGACCCGACCCGGCCCCGGTGGCCGCGGCCAGTGCCAGCATGCCGGCGCCGGTCGTGACCGCGATGATCCGCACAGGTTTCAGCCGGCTCCCGGTCCGATCCGACCACCAGCCCGCCCCGAGCCGGCTGAGCGCACCGCACACCTGCGCCCCGGCCAGCAGATGCCCGGCCGCGAGCACGGACCACCCACGAACATCGGTGAGAAACACGAGCGCGAACGTGGTGATCGTGAACTGGGGGATTATCAGCAGCGCGCTGGCGGCATGAACCCGCCACAGCACAGACGTGCGATAGGGCGACGCCTCCCGCACCACCGCCCCCGCACTGCCGCCCGACGGTTGCGGGGCCGGGGCGCGCGACGGCCCCGCCACGCTGTCGCCCGGCGGTTGCGGGCCCGGGGCGCGTGACGGCACTGCCATGCTGTTGCCCGGCGGTTCCGAGCCCAGGTCGCTCGGTGGCCTTTCCGTGCCGTCGCTCGGCTCCTGCGGGCCCGGTTCACCCGGCGGTCTTTCCGTGCCGTCGCTCGGCGGTTGTGGGTTCGGGTCGCGCACCAGCACGAACGCGGCCGTAGCGGCGGTCAGGAACAGCCCAGCGAGGAAGAACAGGGGGCGGCCGAGGCCGTGGCCGGCGAGCGCGGGCAGCGTGGCCGCGGCCAGCGCGAGGCCCATCGGTCCGGCACTCTGCCGGATGCCCATCGCCAGGGCGCGTTCGCGCCGTGCGAACCAGCCGAGGATCAACCGGCCGCTGGCCAGCACCGACGCACCGGCCGCACCGGCGAAGGCCAGGCACACGGCCAGGCTCGGCGTGCCGGGCGCCCACCGGGCGGCGATCACGAGCAGGCCGGCCAGCCCGAGTCCGGTGGAGAGCACCGCGCGCTCGCCCCAGCGGTCGGCCGCGGCTCCCCACGCTATGAGCGTGAACGTCACGCCGACGGTCGGACAGGCGACCAGCAGACCGGTCTCCTCCAGGGAGAGTCCCTGGTCGCGGAACGCCGGGATCAGGTAGGCCAGCCCGTACTGAAACGTGCTGCCGGCGATCATCGCCATCATCCCGACGACCAGGACCACCCAACGCAGCCGATCACCTCCCGCAGCCGCCGCGGGACCACCCACCGGCGCTGCTCGCGTCGCCCCGGTCATCGCGGGACCACCGGCGCCAGCCGCGTCACCCTGGTCATCGCGGGACCACCGGCGTCGACCAGGTCACCCTGGTTAACGCGGGCCCACTCACCGGCGTCGGCCGGGTCGCCCTGGTCACCGCGAGACCGCCCATCGATACCGTTCGCGCCTCCCGGTCATCGGCCGGCCCGGCCGATCGCTGCCGTGGCCGCGGCTACCGCGATGATCGCGCAGGCCGCCGGGGTCAGCACGAGGGCCGGCCACGGGACGGTGATCGCCGACCACACCGAGAGCGATGCCAGCGCGGCCCAGATGCCCAGAAGATTCATCCCCGTCACGATCATGCCCAGGACGGTACCGACCGCGACCACGGTCAGGGCCTCGACCGCCACGAGCAGCCGCACCTGCCGCCCGGTGGCGCCCACCATCCGGAGAACCCTCAACTCGCCGACCCGGTCCGAGGTGGACATCAGCATCGTCGAGGCGATCGCGATCCCGGTGTAGAGCAGTGCGAGCCCCAGCACCACGAAGTAGCCCACCCTGGTCTGCCGGTTCCCGGCCGGCCGCTGCCCGGCGAGCCATTGCTCCCGGGTCTGCACCCGTGCTCCGGAGTCCCGCAGGACCTCCCGGACGTCGGCCACGGAGTCGGTAGCGATCTCCACCTGATCGATTTCGGCCCCGCCGGCGTTGCGCATGGTCAGGTAGACACCGTTGCTGCCGGTACCGACGGCCAGGACGGCGACGATCCGCAGCGTCCGCTCGGTGCCGTCGCCGAGCCACACCCGGACCCGATCACCGACCGTGTGGTCGGCCCACTCCGCGTTGACCACGATGCCGTCGTCGTCGAGGTCGTTCAGGTCACCGGCGACGACCGGCAGGTGACGGACCGCGGACAGCGCCCGCGGATCCACGGCGCGACCACGCGAACGGGCCAGCGCCACACCCTCCTCAAGGGTGTAGACGGTCGTGGCGGCGCCGGCCATGACCTTTGTTCCCGGGACGGCCCGGACCGCGGCGACGGTCCGGTCGTCGAGCCGCCCCCGCACGATGAGGTCGGCAACGGTCTGCCCCCGTACCTCAGCGGCTTTGGCCTTGTCGATCGTCGCCGTGGTCCCCAGCAACGATCCGGCGAGCGCGACGGTCACCAGGACCGGCGCCGCCACCGCTGCGGTCCGCCGGACCGCCACGCTCGCGTTCTCCCGCACGAGCAGGCCGATCGCCCCCGGAAGCCGCGCGACCAGGCGAACCAGCGGCCGGACCAGGATCGGCGCGAGCAGCGCGACCGCGGTGATCAGCAGCATCGGCTGGGTGACATACGTCTTGCGGTGCAACGCATCGCCGGGATCGCTGAGCAGCCGCCAGCCGAGCGTCCCCAGCCCGGTCACCAGCAGCGCACCGCCGAGAATCCACCGCCCGGGCGTCATCACGGTCGTGTCGGCCGCCGCCTCCCGCAGGGCTTCCAGGGGCCGGATCCGCCCGGCCCGGACCATCGCGGCGCCCACCCCGGCCAGCGCGACCAGCAGCCCGGTCCAGAACGCCACCTGAAACGGCCACTGATGGTCACCGATCGCGAACCAGGACGGTGCCAGCCTCTCCCGGACCAGGAGCCGGGCCAGCCACGGCGCACCGCGTGAGCCCAGCACACATCCGGCCGCCGATGCCAGCACCCCGACCACGACGGCCTCCCCGAAGACCATCACGCGGACCTGGCCGGGGGTTGCCCCGGCGGTCCGCAGCAGCCCGATCTCCCGGCGCCGCTGCGCCACCGCGAAGGCGAACGTGGAGGCGACCACGAACACCGACACGAACGCGGTGACCCCGCCCGCGGTGCCGAGCAGCGCGTTCATCGCGGTCAGCGCGTCCCGGTCACGGTCCGGATCGGGGTCGGCCTGCCGCCGATCATTACCGGTCAGGATCTGGACGCCGGCCGCGTCGCCGATCGCCGCTCGCACGGCCGCCGGCGTCGCCCGTACGGCGAAATTGTCGATCTTCGGGGAAAGGCGTGCGGCGGTGTCGTCGGTGAAGAACACCGCTTGCTCGTAGGGGATCGGCGCGACGGCACCGACCACCCGGTAGCCCGCCGGGCCGGGCGCGGACGGATCGCCGGTCACCACCACCTCGGTCGGAGCGCGCGGCTCATGGCCGGTGACCAGCTGATAACCCCCGAAACCGGCGACCGACCAGGGATGCCCGACCAGGCCGTCGTCGCCCACCGGGAAGGAACGGTCGGCGATCGCGCCCATCCTGGTCAGCGTGGCCGCGACCTCGGGCGGCACCGGTCTCGGCCGCGGAAGTGTCTGGATCCGACCCGCGACCCGCAGCTCGTCGTCGCCGCGCACCACGACCGGAGCGGTCGCGAACCGATCGGGCGGCTGCTCCGGCGCGTCCAGAGTGGCGGCCAGCCCGAGCCCGGTCATCGCGAGCAGGGCGACACCGAGACCGAGCGCCACGAAGGCGCCGACCAGGGTCGCCCACCGGGCCCGCAGGCCGCTCACCGTCAGGATCAACATGGCGTCAACCGTGCCGCACGGCCGACCCGGGCACATTCGTGCAGGAGTGAGTCTTCGGGGTAGCCCTAGGACTACCTCCGGAGGTAATGCCTGCTTGCTGGTGGCCGATCCGGCCGCCCTCTACGGTGATTCGCGTGCGTCCTCTCGGGTCCGTCCGTCCGCTGCGGGCGACGATCTACCTGCTGGCGAACGGCGTTACAGGTCTCCTGGCGCTGCTCACCACCCTGCTGCTGTTCGCGGTGGGCGGCGTCCTGGCCGTGGTGATCGTCGGTCTGCCGCTGCTGGCCGCCCTGGCCCTGATCGGCGTCCCGGTGGCGGCCCTTGAGCGGCGGTTCCAGCGGTTGATCGACGACCGGCCGCTGCGCCACGGTCATCGCGTCCCACCTCGACCCGGGCTGACCTCCTGGCTGCGGACCCGCTACACCGAGCCCGCGACGTGGCGCGCGCTCGGCTTCGCGGCTCTCCTCATGACCGTGCTCTGGCCGATCGACCTGCTCGCTGTGCTGCTGGGCGTCACCGTGCCGGCCGCGCTGCTGGCCACGCCCGCGCTGTTCGCCACGATCGGCGACGGCGAGCAGGTCAACGTGCTGAAGGCCTACGCGGTCACCTCCTGGGCACAGGCGCTTCTTGCCTGTCTGGCCGGTGCTTTCACATTCTTCTTCTGCGCGTACGGGATGAGCCTGCTCGCCACCGCCCGCGCGGCCCTGGGCCGGGGCATCCTCAACCCGCGCGACGGCCCGGATCAGCGCGTCGTCGAGTTGGCCCGTTCCCGGGTCCGCCTGGTCGACGCGTTCGAGGCCGAGCGTGGCCGCATCGAGCGCGACCTGCACGACGGGGCCCAGCAGCGGCTCGTCGCCCTGTCGATGATGCTCGGGCTGGCCCGGCTGGACGCCCCGGCCGGCCCACTGGCCGAGCAGCTCACGCGCGCGCAGGACGAGGCCGGTCAGGCCCTGGTCGAGCTGCGCGAGCTGATCCGCGGCATTCATCCGCCGCTGCTGACCGATTTCGGTCTGGAGGCCGCGATCGCGGATCTGGCCGCCCGGTGCGCGGTGCGAGTCGACGTCACGTTCGCGGCCGGGCAGGTCAGGCCGGTCGGACAGTCTGGGCGGGCCGGCCTGAGCGGGCGGGCCGGCCAGAGCGAGCAGGCCGAGCAGGCCGGGCGGGCCGAGCAGGCCGAGCAGAGCGGGCGGGCCGAGCAGGGCGGGTGGGCCGGGCAGCGGTTTGCGCGGGCGGTGGAGTCCACGGCGTACTTCGTGGTCTCCGAGGCCCTGGCCAACCTGGCCAAGCACTCCGGCGCCGACCGGGGCGCGGTCACCGGGGGCTACGCCGCCGGCATCCTCACCGTCGAGGTCAGCGACAACGGGCGGGGCGGCGCGGACATCGACGCCGGCACCGGCCTGATCGGGCTCGCCGATCGGGTGTCGGTCGTCGGTGGCAGACTGTCGCTGTCCAGTCCGGCCGGTGGTCCCACCCGTCTCACCGTGGAGATTCCTTGTCAGGCGCTTCCGGACTCCGGGTAGTCCTCGCCGAGGACAGTGTCCTGCTGCGCGACGGTCTCGTCGGGCTGCTGGGCCGGTTCGGGCACACGGTGGTCGCCGCGGTGTCCGACCGGGACGGGTTGCAGGCGGCGGTCGCCGCCCACGAGCCGGACGTGGTCGTGACCGATGTGCGGATGCCGCCCGGTTTTCAGGACGAGGGCCTGCGGGCGGCCCTGGAGCTGCGCCGCGAGCGGCCGCGGCTGCCGATCCTGGTGCTGAGTCAGTATGTCGAGACGAGGTATGCGACCGAGCTGATCGACGCCGGGGACGGGACTCATCTGGGCTATCTGTTGAAGGATCGGATCGGGCACGTCGACGAGTTCGTCGACGCCCTGCGCCGGGTCGCCGAGGGCGGGACGGTGGTCGACCCGGAAGTGGTCCGGCAGATGCTGCGGCGGCGCCGCGACCCCCTCGAATCGCTCACCGCCCGGGAGCGTGAGGTGCTGGCGCTGGTCGCCGAGGGCCGGTCGAACGTGGCCATCGCCGCCGCGCTGACCGTGGCCGAGGCGTCGGTGGCCAAGCACATCCGCAGCATCCTGCTCAAACTCGGACTGCCGCCGGCCGAGGAGACCCATCGCCGGGTCCTCGCCGTCCTCACCTTCCTCCGCTCGTGACCGCCCGAGCCGAGGCCACCGCAAGAAAGCCGGCAACGGCCGAAGCCGGCCCGTAACCGCAAGAGGCCGGCCACGTTCGCGAGGCGGGCGAGGCGGGCGAGGCGGGCGAGGCGGGCGAGGCGGGCGAGGCGGGCGAGGCGGGCGAGGCGGGCGAGGCGGGCGAGGCGGGCGAGGCGGGCGAGGCGGGCGAGGCGGGCGAGGCGGGCGAGGCGGGCGAGGCGGGCTCATGATCGGGTGTCGGTGGCGGGCTGGGATCGCTCCCATTACGCTCTCGCCATGGCTTTCGTGCTCGATCTTGCGAATATTCTCGGCGGACTGCTGCTGGCCATCCCGCTGCTGCGCCGGCTGCCGAACGTCGGCGGTGGCCTGGAGCGTTTCACCGACCGGGTGGCCCGCTGGTCCTGGCTGATCGGGATCATCGCGCTGATCGCCGGCGGGTTCTTCTTCATCGTTCACCTTGTGGACGGGCACATCTGGCACTTCGAGGTGGTCGGTATCGCCGTCGGTGTCCTGCTGACCTGGGAGAAGTTCACCGGCCGCCGGATCCTGGAGGCGCCCGGCCCGACCGAGCCGGCCGGTCGCGCCCTGATCATCGCCATCTTCGGCGTGATCGCGATCCTCGTCGGCATCGAGGGCCTGTTCACCCCGAACTGAGGTTCCGCAACCGGCCGGATCCTGATCGGGAACGGACATCGAACCCGGCGGCTTTCACAGTCTCCGGGTGACGACACGACAGCGAACTCTCCCGAAGTCCGCCGCCGCGGCGATCATCGCGCTGGCCGCCGCCGGAACCGCGATCGGCCTGCCGGCGGCGCCGGCCCGGGCCGAGGCGCCCAAGATCGCGTCCAGCTGGTCGAGCCTGATGTATCGCAGCCTCACCCATGACGTGCAGCTCCAGGCCATGAAGACCTCGCTCTCCGGCCAGAAGGTGGCGATCGCCGCCTGGAACACCGAGATCGCCCTGGCCGGCCGCGCCCAGCGGGGCACCCGCGCCGCGCTGGCCACCGCCACCACCGCCGACACGACCGCCAAGAACCGCTATTCGGCCGCCCGGACCGCTCTTTCCGCCGCCAAGCAGCGGCTGGCCGCCGCGTCCAAGCAGAAGCCCCGCAGCAACTCGGCGATCACCCGGGCCCGCAAGGCCGTCGCCACGGCCACCAAGACCACCACTCTCCGTAGGAACCAGGCGCAGCGGGCCGCGACCGCGCTGGTCACCGCCGGCCGAGAGTCGCGCGGCGCGATCGCCCGTCTGAACAGGGCGAATGCCGGTCTCGCCTACGAGACCGCGGCGATCCAGAAGACCCGGACCGCGATCGCCACGCTGCCCACGGCCGCCGCCTACGCCGCGCAGGCGGCCACGCTGAGCAAGGATGTGGTCGACCAGGTCCGGCCCACCTTCAAGATCACGGACACCACCCAGGTGTACGGCGTCACGGTGAACCGCGTCGTCGCGTTCGCCTTCAAACGCATGATCGACGCCGCGCAGGCCGACGGCGTACCGATGTCCGGCGGAGGTTTCCGCACCACTCAGCGCCAGATCGAGCTCCGCAAGATCAACGGCTGCCCGGACGTCTGGACCGCCCCGTCCTCGTCGTGCCGCGTCCCGACCGCCATTCCCGGCCGCTCGCTGCACGAGATCGGCCTGGCTGTGGACATCTCGTCCGGCGGCAAGACCATCTCGTCGAAGACGCCGGCCTTCAAGTGGCTGACCCTGCACGCCAAGGAGTACGGCTTCGTCAATTTCCCGGCCGAGGCCTGGCACTGGTCGATCTCGGGCAACTGACCAAGATCAACACCATTTCCCCCGTACGTCGGTGAACCGCGGCCCGGCGATCAGTTCCGGACTGATCGCCGGGCCGCGTTGTCGTGTTCCGCCCCCGGAACGGCCCTGCCGGGGCGTATCCGGCCGAACGCCCGATCATGCAGAGGATGCGACTCGCAGTGATCGTCCTCGCTTATCACCGCTGCTGTCGAGCCGATGGGAACGGATGAGACGTCCGCGGAGGTGATGGTCCGGATGGTTCCGGAACAGGTCGGCGACTGGGTGCTTGACGAACTACCCCGGCTCAACGAGGCGATCCTGCGGGACCAGGCCCCACCCGGGCGCCTGGTCACCGAGGTGCGCGAGCACGTCCTCGACCGCCTGCCGGAGATCACGCAGCTGACCCCCGGACAGGCCCAGCGGCTCCTGGTGCACCTGGGTTTTGTCGGTGCCTCGGTGGCCCGGCACTACCAGGAGCGCACCCCGGGCGGCGTCGAGCACCCGGAGCAGGCGTTCGCCGGGATGCCGGTGGGCGACGCGGGCATCCCGTTCCGGGGCTACTTCGCGGGCGTGGCCGAGCAGACCGGAACCGGTCACTACGGGCGGGACAGCTACGCCTCGCTGGTGCGGTGGAACGTCGGCACGATCCAGGTGCTCCTGCGCGGCGAGATGGTCGCCGAGCTTCCCGGGATCTTCGACGACGGACGTATCCGCAGCTACACCGGCACCCCGGGTGAGGAGCGCTTCTTCCTGCTGGTCAAGCAGGGCGAGGCGATCGAACTGGCGGTCAACGGGCTGCTGGAGCCGCTCGCCGTCGATCACGCCGACCTGATCGGCGAGAGCGCCCGTCACCGCGTACGCGAAGCAACGGTCTTGCTCGGCGCTATGCGCCGTTTGTTCTTGGATTTCGCGAATCGGCCGTCCGACCAGACGATGGCGGCCGAGATGTTCATGGACGTGTTCCGGCAGTTCGCGGCGCACTGGACGCCGGACGACATCCCGCCCAGCGGCGCCCTCGACCCGGAAGCGCTCAAACGCGACTTCCTGCTCGGGATCGCCGAGCCCGGTTACGACCAGCAGGCCCGGCGCCTGTTCCCGGCGCTGCTGGAACGCGAGCGGGAGGAGATCGGCGAGCTGATGAGCGCGCCGGCGCTGCCGCTGCGGCTGCTGACCGCGATCGGGACCGACGAGACCGACCTGAGGTTGTCCGACGACGGCGACCTGCGCCGGCTGATCGCCCACCACCCGGCCCTGATCGACTGGTACCGGCTGCTCACCATGCACGCGCGGGTCTCCGGCGCGCATCTGATGCTGAGCAAGAAGTTCCTGTTCAAACCGCAGCGGCAGCGCGACCAGGACGGGCTCGGCGACCGGCGCCTGGTGTCGAACCGGGCCGGCACCACCGGCATGACCGAGACGTTCCTGGAGCGGATCACCCGGGCCCGCCAGCGGCACGTCCTGGCCGCGCTGCGCCCGCTGCTGATCGGGGAAACGGCGGAAAGCACGCTCGATTCGGAGGTACCTTGCGGACGGGGAGCGGCCGCGCCGGTCGTGCTGGAACTGGCCGGATGACCCGAACGGACGACGCAGCCGGGGGCGGGGTGGAGGCACGGACCGGCGCCCGAGGGCGCCAGGGCACGCGCGAGAGGATGCCCGAACTCGGCTTCGACCAGTTGATGGCCCTGATCGACCACACCTCCGCGGTCATCTACATGCGGGACTCCAACGGCCGCTATCTGCTGGTCAACCGCGAGTACGAGCGCCTGTTCGACCTGCGTCGTGAGGACATCGTCGGGCTCACCGACCACGACCTGTTCCCGCTCGACGTGGCCGACGCGTTCCGTGAGAACGACCGGCAGGCGCTCGCCGGGGGCGTGCCGGTCCAGATGGAGGAACACGCGCCGGGCGACGACGGCGTGCGCACGTATCTGACGGTGAAGTTTCCGCTCATCGACGCGGCCGGAACGCCGTACGCGGTAGCCGGTATCTCGACCGACATCACCGAGCGGAGCCGGGCCGAGGCCGCGCTGCGCGACAGCGAGGAGCGCTTCCGGCTGCTCGCCGAGCACGCCCAGGACATCATCTTCCGCTACCGGCTCGGGCCGGCGCCGGGGATGGAGTACCTGAGCCGGGCGGTCGAGTCGATCACCGGATACCCGGCCGAGGACTTCTACGCCGACCCGCGGCTGATCGTGAACCGGATCGAGCCCGAGGACCGGACCGCCTTCGAACAGTCCTGGCGGGGGCCGCGCTCCGGGACGACCACGTTCCGGCTGCGCCGGCGCGACGGCGAGGTGGTCTGGATCGAGCAGCGGGCCAGCGCCATCCCGGACGACGCGGGCGAGGTCGTCGCCGTCGAGGGCATCCTGCGCGACGTCACCGAGCGGATGGCCGCCGAACGCGAACGGGCCGTGCTGGAGCAGCAGCTGCGCCAGTCGGAACGGCTCGACTCGCTCGGTCAGCTCGCCGGCGGCATCGCCCACGACTTCAACAACATCCTCGCGGTGATCTCCGGGTACGCCGACATGCTGACCGACGAGCTCGGCGAGGATCACCCGGGCCGGCCCGACGCGGCCGGCATCAAACAGGCCGCCGCCCGCGGTGCCGGGCTGACCCGCCAGCTGCTGATGTTCAGCCGCTCCGAACCCTCCCAGCCCGAGCTGCTCGACCTCAACGCGGTCGCCTCGGACATGCTGCGGCTGCTCGGCCGCACGCTCGGCGAGGACATCGAACTGGGCACGGCCCTGATCCCGGGCCTGCCGCCGGTCGTCATCGACCGCAGCAAGATCGAACAGGTCGTGATGAACGCCGTGCTCAACGCCCGGGCCGCGATGCCGTCCGGCGGGCGCCTGACCATCGGCACCAGCCGCGAACACGGCAGCGACGGCGATCTGGTCTGCCTCGCGGTCACCGACACCGGCACCGGGATGACCCCGGAGGTCCTGGCCCGCGCGTTCGAGCCCTTCTTCACCACCAAGGGACGGGGGAGCGGCACCGGGCTGGGGCTGGCCACCGCGTACGGCGTGGTCACCGACGCCGGCGGCACGATCAGCCTGGAATCCGAGCCCGGCCACGGCACCACGCTGCGGGTGCGGCTGCCGGCCGGGGCCGCGGGCGCCCCCGGCGTCCTCCCGGCCGCCCCGGTCGCGTCGGCCAAGGCCGGTGACGGGCGGCGGATCCTGGTCGTCGAGGACGAGGAACAGGTCCGCGACATCGTCTGCCGGCTGCTGCGCAAAGCCGGTTACCAGGTGTTCGCGGCCCCGCACCCGGCCGAGGCGCTGCGCCTGTGCCGCGAGGAGGCCCTGGAGTTCGACGTGCTGCTCAGCGACGTGATCATGCCCGGCATGTCCGGCACCCAGCTCTACGACGAACTGCGCCGCGACCGCCCGTGGCTGCCGGTGCTGTTCATGTCCGGCTACACCAGCGGCCCGGCCCCCGGCGGCAAGGAACTACCGGCCGACGCGCCGCTGATCCGTAAGCCGTTCGAGGCGCAGACCCTGCTCAACGAGGTCCACCGGGTCGTCACCGAGCGGGTCTAGGCGCAGGCGATGCAGTGGCGGGCGAACGGCCGCGCGATCAGGCGCTCCTCGGCGATCGGGCGCCCGCAGCCCTCGCAGATGCCGTAGGTTCCCGCCTCCACCCGGCTCAGGGCGTCGTCGACCTCGGCGATCCGCTCCCGGGCGGCGGCCAGCAGCGCGGTCAGCTGCGCCCGCTCGAAGCCGATGGTCGCACCCTCGGGATCGTGCTCGTCGTCCGCGTTGGAGTCGCGCGACGCCGTGAACAGCGCGTGCAGGTCCCGGTCGAGCGTGGCCGCCTCGGCCTCCGCCCGCGCTCGCAGCCGCAGCAACTCGTCGCGCACCATCGACCCAGCCTACGGTCAGCTGACCGGGATGCCGTGGTGCTGGAGCAGGCCCATCAGGTTGTCGAGGAACGTGTCACGGCCGTTGACGATGGCCACCGGGACGGCGATCGGCTTGTCGTGCCGGGGCACGAGCGCATAGTGGAGCAGCGTGCCCTTGTTCTCGCCGCGGGTCTGGAGGACCGGCTTGAATTCGGTGAGCTCCGGCCACACGTACGCGCGCAATGTGCCGTTTTTTCGGTGCACGAAACCGTTCGTGAAGACGTGGAACGACTGGGCGCCGATGATCAGCACCCTTATCGCGTTGATGACGAAATAGAGGACCATGAAGCACAGGAACAGTGCGATGACGTGCAGAATCTCCCAGAAGAAGCCGTCGGCGTCGCGGCCGAGGTAGCTGAGCAGCAGAAGCAGGCCGAAGACCACGGCCGACCCGACCAGCAGACCGAGGCCGCGGGTCACCGGGTTGGGCAGTTTCCGGGTGTCGACGAGATGTCCGAGGCCCCGGCTCAGGGCGAGGGCGGTGACGTCTTCGGGCGGTTGTCCGGCGATCGGTTGCATGAACGGGTCCCCCTTGTCGGCGAATTGCTGCACCCGGGTGTACCGCCGGGCCGCGGACCGGGTTCACAGCGACCCCCATCGTCGTACATTGATGCTTCAACGACGTCCTTCTCCAATGGATGCAGGAGGCCCGTTTCCGTGACCCCGGACCAGACCCAGGTGCTGCGACTGCTCTGCGACACCGTGGTGCCCCCGATCGACCATCCCGACGACGCCGACGGATTCTGGGCGCGCCGCGCCACCGATGTCGGCGCCGACCTGGGCGTGCTGACGACCATCGCGGCCATGCCCACCGACCAGCAGCAAGCCCTCGGCGCCCTGCTCGACGCCCTGGCCGCGCAGGGCTTCCCGGCCGCCTCCCAGCAGCAGCGGGAGCAGATCCTGGCCGCTCTGGGGCCCGTCGTGGCCCCACTGACCAGCCTCATTCTTCTTCTGACGTACGGCCTGCCGGACGTCACCGGACGCAATCCGAACTGGAGCCGGCTCGGCTACCCGGGCCCGCCCGCCCGTCCGCAGCCGCCCGACAAGCGGCCGATCACCCCGCTGCGCCCGGCCGGCGACCTCGAACTCGACGCCGACGTCGTCGTGATCGGCTCCGGCGCCGGTGGTGGTCTGATCGCCGGGCGGCTCGCCGCGACCGGCGCCCGCGTCGTCGTCCTGGAAGCGGGCCGCTACCGCGGGGAGAGCGACTTCCACCAGCTCGAACTGGCTGCCTACCAGCAGTCCTACCGCCGGGGCGGCCCCACGCCGACCGCGGATCAGAACATCACGCTGATGACCGGCGCCGGACTCGGCGGCGGCACGGTGATCAACTGGACGAACTGCATCCGGACGACCGACCGGGTCCGCCGGCAGTGGGCCGCGCACGGCCTCGACGACGTGGCCACCACCGCGTTCGACAAGCACCTCGACGCCGTATGGCGGGAACTGTCCGTCAACGATCAGTGCTCGGAGTTCAATCAGGCGCACGAAGCCATGCGGCGCGGTGCGGAAACGCTCGGGTGGTCGTTCGCGACGGCCTACCGCAACTGGGACGAGAAACGGCACGACACCCTGGTCGCGGGCGGTCTCGGATTCGGGGACCCGTCCGGCGCGAAACAGTCGACGCTCAAGGTCTACCTGGAACCGGCCGTCGCCGACCACGGTGTGCGGGTCATCGACGGATGCGCCGCCGACCGCATCCTGGTCACCGGCGGCCGGGCCACCGGCGTGCTGGCCGGATGGACCAGCGAGGACGGCTCCCGGCAGGCCCAGGTCACGGTCCGTGCACCGATCGTCGTCCTCGCCGCGGGCGCCCTGGACTCCCCGGGCGTGCTGCTGCGCTCGGGAATCGGCGGGCCGGCGGTGGGCCACCACCTGCGGTTGCACCCGTGCACGGTCACCCTCGGTGACTACGGGACGGACATGAAAGGCTGGTGGGGTCCGCCGCAGGCCGCCCTGGTCAACGAGTTCGCGGCGGTCGAGGACGACTACGGCTTCCTGATGGAGAGCGTCCAGTACACGACCGGTCTCGGCGCGTCGGCGATGCCGTTCACGACCGGTGCCGAGCACAAACGGGCCATGGCCGACTACCGCAACTACGCCTCGTTCATCGGACTGATCCGTGACCGCGGCCACGGGCGGGTGACGGTCGACGAATCAGGTCAGACAACTGCCTGGTATTCGATAAAAGACGATTTGGACGTACGGAACAGCCGGCGCGCCATCGAGGCCCAGATCCGCCTGCACCACGCGGCCGGGGCGCGCGGAATCAGACTGCTCGGGCACGGCCTGCCGGCGTGGGAATCGGGGCAGGACCTGGACGCCTACGTCGAACAGGCCACGAAGATCCCGCTGAGCGCGGGTGGGGCGGTGCTCTTCTCGGCGCACCAGATGGGCAGCTGCCGGATGGGAACGGACCCGGCGACAAGCGTGGCCGACCCGCGCGGAGAACTGCACGACACGGCCGGCGTGTGGATCGGGGACGGGTCGGCGTTCCCGACGTCGTCCGGCACCAACCCGATGATCACGATCATGGCGCTGGCGTCACGGACCGCCGAGAACATCGCCCAGGCAGCGAGCCGAGCTGGTTAGACCCCACCCCCCTGGGGGCTGACCGCCTCGGATCCATTGTTGCAGGAAGTCGCCGCCGCCCGCTCAGGCCCTGTGGACAAGCGGCCAGTGTGGACAACGTCCGAGCGGGCGGCGAAGCGACTACGGTGGAGGCGCGAACGGACCTACATGATGTTGCCGCCGCGCCAGCGGTGATTGAACGCCGGCATGCCGGCCGGCCGATCGATCCGCCGGATGTCCTCGAGGTCGGCGGCGATCCGGTCGCGCAGAGCCGGATTCCCGTCCAGCACCACCGGCGACGTCACCGTGTAGGCCTCTTCGACGTAGGTGAGCAGGAACTCCGGGGACAGCCGCCGGATCTTCCCGGCGCTGAGACAGAAGAACTCCCGCTCGGAATACCCGGTGATGGCGACACAGTGACTGGACAGGCTGCCCGGCGTCGCGTCGTACACCGGGCCGTACCCGGGCACGTACCAGGAATCCCGCAGCACCCCCGACCCGTCCTTGATCGACTGAGGGAGCGACAACCCGACGAGCACACCCCCGAACCGGGTCACCGCATCGCGCAGCTGCTCCAGGTTGCGCGGCTCGATCTCCAGGAAGGAGCGCGCCTCCGGAAGCAGCCCGGCCAGCGGCTGCTCCTTGTGCACCCACACCTTCAACGCCAGCAGCAGGCTGGTCCCGAAGTCGTTGTGGGCCTCACGATGGCCGGAGTTCGGCTGCACGGTGGCCCGGGCCAGCGCGGCCGGACCCGGATCACGCCGGAACGGGGACACCTTCTCGTAGATCTTGAGAGTGTCCTCCAGGGTGGGGTTGTACTGCTCCTTCGCCGCGGCGTACCAGGACTGGGCGACCAGCGCCATCGCGGCGGGCACGCAGTTCTGGAAGCCGACGTCGCCGACCGGCTCACCGGCCGGCAGGTCGACGAGCACATCGCCCAGATGGAAACGGCCGTCGGGCTGCAGTCCGTGCCGCGCCACCACGGGATCGTCGAGGTATCCGGAGTACTGACCCATCTGCAGAGTCCGGATGTCGGTTTCGGCCGCCAGACGGCCGGCTAGAGCGTCCATGGTCACCCTTCGCGTAGAGCCCACTGAGCGTGAAGAGGCTATCGCCGACCGTGCTGATACGGACTGGCAGATTGACGACAGCTGTGCCTCATAGGGGCTCCGGTGATCTCGGCGATGGCCGCACATCGACGGCCGCGCCGCCTCCATCCGCGGTCGCGCGGGCTCCGGCTCCCCGGCCAGCGTCAGAGCCACCGGGAGCGGGAGCGGCAGCGGCGGTGGTAGCGGGCGCGGCAGTGTCAGTGGCTGGGGAATTGGCGGTGGCTGGGGATCAGGCGGTGGGGAACAGCCACTCCACGGCGGACAGGGACTTGTCGACGTAGCGGCGGCGGCCGGTCTCCAATCCGTACTCCAAGTCCTCCAGCAGGGCGCAGCGCGCGTAGAAGACGGCGCGGTCGCGGAGCTCGGCCGGGGGCGGGGCGGCTGGGCCCAGGTCGCGGAAGAGCAGGCCGTAGTCATACGCGGGATCGGTCAGGGCGGCGTCGCTCCAGTCGATGACGCCGGTGACCGCCGATGTCCGCGGGTCGACGAGGACGTGCTCGATGCCCAGGTCGTTGTGGGAGAACACCAGGGTGGACGGGCCGGGCGGCGGCGTGGCGGTCAGGAACCGCTCGACCCGGGGGCGGAATCGGGCCGGAACGCGGTCGGCGACCATCGGGAAGATGTCCGCGGCCTCGGCCAGCCACTCCGGCAGGGGCTGGTCGTCGACGTCCACCAGGCCGCGCAACTGGTCGAGCGGCACGGCGTGCAACGTGCGGAGGAAGTCGGACAGGGTTTCCGCGATCCGGGGCAGGTTCGCCGGCTCGGTGACCTCGATCAAGGGGATGCCGGGGAGCTTGCGGTAGGCCAGGCAGTCCTGCTGGGCCTCGGCGGGACCGAACACCGGCTCCGGAACCGGCAGGGGCGAGACGGACTGCAGGGCGGCCAGCAGCTGAGCCTCGCGGCTTGTCCGATCCGGATCAGGGGACTTCCCGAACCGTACGAGCAAATCGGTGTTGATCTGGAAAACGACGTTGTCGAGCCCGTCGCCGAGCAGCGCCACGGACTCGGCCACGAAGCCGGGAAGGGCTGTGGCCAGGGCGCTGCGGACGTCGGGCATCGCGGGTCACCCCTCCTCGGCCTGGGCGTGGAGCTCGACGACCACCTGCGCGCCGTCGGGCGCCTCGTCCGGGTCGATCAGCCATTGGATCATCAGGCCGGAGAGCACGGCCAGCGGCACCGAGCCGCCGAGGCCCTGGCGACTCTGCCGCAGGGCGTCGGCCAGCCGCTCGCGCAGCTCGGGGGAGTGCTCGGCCTGAACGGCGGCTTCGAGTTGCGCCATCCACAACGGGCGATGGGTGTCGAAGGTGTCGATCAGTGACTGCCATCGCTCCTGGTGGGAGTGGCCCTGCGAGCGCTCGGCGACGGTCGCGGAGAGCTCCTCGACCGCCTCGACCAGGGCATGGATGAGCAGTGACTCGCGGGAGCCGAAGTGATAGCCGATCGCGGCGTGGTTGACCCCGGCGGCCGTGGCGATGTCACGCACCGTCGTGCGAGCCCAGCCGCGCTCGGTCAGGCACTGCTTCGCGCCCTCGATCAGGGCCTCCCGGTTTCCCACGCCGCGATCGTACCTCATTCCTTAACCGCATGGTTTATCCGCTTGGATTGACCGGATGGATAAATCGGGGCTAGGGTCGTCGGCATGAGGAGCGCACTGATCTCCGGCGCCAGCGTCGCCGGACCTGCCCTGGCCTGGTTCCTACGGCGTGACGGATGGGAGGTGACGGTCGTCGAGCGAGCACCCGGCCCGCGGACCAGCGGTTATGCGGTGGATTTCCGCGGTGACGCGATCCCGGTGCTGGCGACCATCGGCATCCTGGACGAGGTCCGCGAGCATGAGATACACATGCGCGGCACGCTCCTGGTGGACGCGTCCGGCACGACGGTCGGGAATCTCCCGGCGTCCACCTTCGCGGGCGAGCTTGAGGTGCCGAAAAGCGTGCTGACCGGCATCCTGCAGCGGGTGGCCGACGTGACCTACCTGTTCGACGACACGATCACCGCGCTCGTCCAGCACGACGACCGGGTGACCGTGTCCTTCGAGCGCGCGCCGACCCGGGACTTCGACCTGGTTTTCGGAGCCGACGGGGTGCATTCGGCGGTCCGCCGTCTCGTGTTTCCCGGCGGCGATCCGATCCAGCATCTCGGCATGTCCGGTGTGGGCTTCACCACCGCGAATCATTTCGGGCTGCATCATCGTGGCCGGTTGCAGGCCGAGCCCGGCCGCGCGGTGTATGCCTTCTCGGCCGAGGATCGGTCGCGGATGACGGTGAGCCTGTCCTTCGCCACCTCGGCCGCGCTGCCCGATCGGGCCGCACACGAGGCCGCCGCCCGGGAGCTCTTCGCAGATCAGCCGCGGCTGCTGGCCGACATGGCGACCGCCGACGACTTCTACTTCGCGGCCACCTGCCAGGTGCATCTGGACCGGTGGTCGACCGGGCGGGTGGCGTTGCTCGGCGACGCGGGGTTCTGCGCCGCGCCGACCAGCGGCATGGGCACCTCGCAGGCGCTCGTCGCCGCGTCCACCCTGGCGCGCTGCCTGGCCGTGCACGGCGAGGATCACACGACCGCTTTTGAACAGTACGAGAAGGAGTTGCGTCCCTACATCACGGAGAACCAGAGGCGCGGCCGTGAGGCGGTCGCCGGGTTCGGTGGTCTGGTGACCGACCGGAATCCGGCGGTCATCGATTCGTCGCCGGCCGGCTGTTAGCGTCGGGATTCGATCCGCGGCTTGGGGGAGGGCACGTGGCGGCATCGGCCATGCTGAGTCCAGAAGATCATCGCTGGCGGGATCGGTGGGTGCCGGTCGAGCACCGATTCCTCGGCCTGGACCGGAGAACCCTGCTGCCGGCGGCGCTCGTCGCGTTGCTGGTGGCGCTCGCACTGTGGATCGTGCCGGGCATCGACGACGCCGTCCCGGTGGACAATCCGACCCGGGCCGGTGACGTGGTCCAGGTCGGGCCGGGGGTCGAGTTCGTGCCGGTGACCGGGGCGAACCTGGTCGAC
The DNA here is from genome assembly GCF_051380535.1 of Actinoplanes sp. HUAS TT8. Lineage (NCBI taxonomy): Bacteria > Bacillati > Actinomycetota > Actinomycetes > Micromonosporales > Micromonosporaceae > Actinoplanes > Actinoplanes sp. HUAS TT8. The sequence goes on from NZ_CP195646.1 coordinate 3,447,405, forward strand.
GGGCTCCGCCGTGGCGAACTCACGACCGGTGGCAGCTATCCCGATCACGTCGTGCTGACGTACGAGGGGGTCACCTTCCGCGTCGTCGCCGACACCTACGACGGCACGCCGGCCCAGTTGCTTGCCCAGATCAGGAAGAACAACGAGGGCTTCCGGGACAACGGTGGCTTCCGGGTGACCGGCGATCCGGTCACGCTCACCAACAGCGCGGGGGATCGCGGCGTGATCGCGCACTTCGACGGCACCGACGCCAAGGGCCTGGTCGCCGCCTTCGTCTTCGGCCAGACCGGTGTGGAGATCATCGCCATCGGGCCGGAGAGCGTCGACGAGAGCTCTACGCCCGCGGTGACCGACATGATCCGTTCGGTCCGGGCGGTGGCGGCATGACCTCGCCGGTGGCCGAGCGGGAGGCCGCGATCGAACGTACCGGGTGGGGCAACCGGTTCCAGCCGTGGCAGCCGCGCAACGCCTGCTTCTGGGTCTACGTCGCGGTGGTCGGATACGGGTTCTGGTACGCGTTCGGCCTGGTCGACTCCCAGGTCCGGGTCTACGGGCCGGCGCTCGCCGCGGCCAGCGTGATCTTCGCGGTCTACGGGCTGCTGTTCTGGTGGTTCACCGCGCGCATCGACCGGTATTCACGGCAGCCGGTCGGGCTCGGAGCGGCGGCGTTCGTGTGGGGCGCGTTCGGGGCGACGTGGACCATCGCGATCAACGGCAACACCAGCCTGATGAACCTGTACCAGAAGCTCCTCGGCCAGGACTTCGTCCTCGACTGGGGGCCGGGGCTGACCGCGCCGTTCTTCGAGGAGCTCGGCAAGGGCGCCGGTGTGCTGCTCCTGCTCTACCTGGCCCCGCGCGTGGTGCGGACCGCATATGACGGGTTCATCCTGGGCGCGTTCTGCGGGCTCGGCTTCGAGATCCTCGAGGACATTCTGTACGCGTTGCAGTCCGCGCCCGACGAGTTCGGTTCGCACCAGCTCCGGACCAGCCTGAGCACGGTCTTCCTGCGCCTGTTGACCGGGTTCTCGTCGCACATCCTGTACTCGGCGGTCTTCGGCGCCGGGCTGATCTACCTGCTCGGCACGCCCGGTCAGCGGCGGCGGCCGGCTCGGGGGCTGCTCCTGATGCTGCTCGCCATGCTGCTGCACTTCCTGTGGGACTCGACGAGCGCGTTCGCGCAAGGCAGCGGGACGGTGCTGCTCGGACTGCTGATCGGGATCACCCTGCTGGCGTTCGCCATCGTGATCACGGTCTTCCAGATCACCGTGCGGCCGGAGCGCCGGGCGATGCGGGCGGTGATGGCGCCCGAGGTCGACGCCGGCGTGCTCAGCCCGGACGAGCTGGCCGCGCTGTCGGGTGGGTGGCGGCAGCGGCGACGGTACCGGTCCGGTGGCGGCAGCGGCGATCGGCGACGGCGTAAGCATCGGCTGGAGGCCGCCCATGACCTGGCCGACCAGCTGGCGGCCTCCGGCGGTGCGGAGACCGACCGGGTTCGCTTCACCCGATCCGAGCTGGCCCGCTATGCCGTGGCCTGACCAGCTCGCCGCATCGTCGGGTGACTGCGCTGCGCCTGGATTGGCGGGTGACCGCGCTGCGTCCGGATTGTCGGGTGGCGGCGCTGTGCCTGGATTGTCGGGTGTCGGCGCGGCGGTCGGTTCGGGCGATGGTGCCGTGCCGGCGAGCGGCCGGGGTTTTAGGCGCCGAAGCGGCGGTGGCGGGCCGCGTAGGAGCGGAATCTCCACGATTGCGGCGCAGGAATTTCACCGGCGGCGGCCTATCGGCGTACGGCGGAAATCGTCTTTTGAATTACAGCGTTCCGCGGCGGGCGGTCCACATCTCGCGGGTCAGTTCGTATTCGACCTCGCCGTTCTCCGAACCGGGCAGCGGGTCGTCCCAGAGGGGGTGGAACGTGCGGACATATCGCATGCCGATGGTCTCCATGACGCCGCGGGAACCGATGTTGACGGCCATCGTCTGCGCGATCACCCGGCTCTGGCCGACAGTGTCGAACGCGTGGCGCAGCAGCATGCGGGATGCCTCGCCGGCGAGGCCCTGCCGCCAGTATCGCCTGGCCAGGCGGTATCCGAGCTCGGCGATCGTCGGGTCGTCGGGCTGATCCTCGCCGTGCGCGGGCGGCAACATCATCAGGCCGACGAACTCGCCCTCGGTCTCGGTCTCCGGCGCGGTGGACTCCGGCGGCCGCCCTCCGAACCGAAGGCCATCCAGTAACCGAGGCCGTCGACCCTGGTGGCCAGGGCCATGCGTTCGGCGTGCGAGGTGACGACCTCGTCCCGGGTGCGTGCCCGCCCCCAGATGTATCGGAGGACCTCGGCATCGGCGTCCAGTTCGACTTCGAGCTCGAAATGGCGGTCCGCGAGGGGCACCAGGAGGAGGCGATCGGTCCGCAATGTCGGTTGGCCCATGACGTCACCCAAACACATGGTCAACGCCGGGGCGAACACATTTGCCATGGGGTCCGCCGACGTGGGCGGGTGAGAGCCGGGGCTTGACTGCCGCAGTGTGTGCATGCCGGGCGGGGCCGTGCCGGGGCTTGGCCGGGGTTGCGCCGGTGGGGTTCAGGTGTGCCATCTTGCGCCCGTGTCAGGCGGGGCTGGATGGGGTGGTGCAGCGCGGGGCTTGGGCCGCGCCCTGCCGAGGGGCGCTGAGGCTGCGTTGTCTTGTGTCGGCGCCGGGCGGGGTTGGGCTTGGGCCTGGGCCGAGCCGAATGGGGCGGTGTCCGTGTGTGACGGGCAGCGATAGCTGTCACCCGGACAGCGATAGTTGTCACCGTGATCGTTTCGTTTGATACGACGACAACCCCCGCGGCACGACCGCCCAGGAGACCAGCACCGAGGTCCGTCGGGGCCTTCGCGAAAGGTTGTCCGCTGCTGATCGGCCTGCCCGCAGTCCCAGAAACGATCGCCACGCCGACCGGGCATTTAACCGGCGCCGCGGAGGTCAGTTATCTGGCGCTCAACACGTGTAGGAGTTGGTGGCGGTGTGCAGGGTGGCGGCCGAGGGGTGCGCTGGCTTTGGCGAGGGTCATCGGCGCGACCAGGACGCCGGCGAGGGTGGCGTAGCGGCGGGTGTCGTAGCGCTCGGCGAGGATGACCGGTTTGGCGATGGTGGCCACGCCGAAGCCGATGCCGAACCCGACCACCGCCACGATGGGCCGCCAGTGCTGGCGCCGACGGCGGGAAGCAGCAGGGCTGCAGCGGCCTGGATCGCGAAGATGCCGGCGGTGATGGTGGTAGTTCGGTGGCGGCGCTGGAGGCCGGTGGAGATCAGCCGTCCGGCGACGGACAGGACGCCGAGCGGGCCGGCGATGGTGGCGGCGAAGGCGGGTGGGTGGTCCCAGGCGGTGAGGGCGGCGACGGCCCGGCAAAAAGCAGACCTTACTTCCAGCTCGACTCACGCAGCCGAGTCAATAATCGTCGGGCAGTAGCGCGGCGGCCGGCTCGTGATCGGGTTGCAGGCCTCGCCAGGACGCCGACCCGTTGCCGACGCGTATCCGGCAGCGCTACCCGTTGATCGTGGCGCTACCACCAGGCTAATGAGCAAGAGAGCCGAGAACCCTGGGGCCTGCAACGTCTAGGCGTCGTCAACGGGATCGTCGGGCAAGGCTCCGGTTGGGGCATCGAGTCGCAGTCGATAGCTGCCCCGTCCTGAGCCCCGCCCTTACCGATCAAAACCACTGTCTAACTTGCGCTGACCTGCAAGATGGGACTGGAAGGGCTGAGTTTATGCTTGTCAGCAGGGGGTCGACTTGAAGCACTTCTTGTACGCAATCACACCGTTCTGGTCGACGAGGGTGACCTTCACGTATGCAGCGCCGCCAGTGACATCAGCCTGCACCGTGAAATCGAACGGGCGGGAGATAGTGCTAGTGCCCGTATTATGGTAAGCGGGGTCGCCCGCACCATCCAGGAACACGTCGGACCCATTACTGTTGTAGTAATAAGTACCCGCCTGTGTCCCGCGCCAGTTGCCGGCAGTAATCGTCGTGGACCCAACGAGGCGGACACTCTGATTGAACCAAGTGATATTGCCCGTGCTGAAGGTATTGCCGTACGTAACAGTGAAGGTGGTCGTCGGGTAGGCGGCCTCGGCGGGGCTGCCGATTCCAACGAGGGCTGTTGCCGCAATGGCAGCCGACACGACCCCGGCGCGTACGGCCGTTGCTTTTCGGGCAAGGTTGATCACTTCAGCATCCTCACGCTCACGCGACCCAGGATCGATTGATCTTGGCGCTTTAACTCTAGTGCCCATCGTCGATCTTTCGCCAGATCTCCGTCTCGGCGTGCAGTGCCGCCTGGCCAGAGCCACGGCGGCCTTGCCGGTACGGCATCAACGTCATGTTGGGCTATCGCCTGGAGCGGCTGGCTGTGGTGGTTGGTCGATGCGCCATGCAAGGTCGGCCGCGTACCGCTCGCAGACGGCGTCAAGCTGGGGGTAGTACCGGTGGGGTTCGTTGTTGCGGGCGCGCCACCAGGCACGGTCGATGTCCAGGCTGCGGTCTTCGGGAGCGCCGGGCCGGAAGCCGGGTGCGGACCGGCGGTGCGGGGCGAATCGGTGTTCGCCCTGGGTGACTTTGGTCCAGATCAGCGCGGAGACGGTGTTGCGTTTCCGGTCGGCCCGGTCGGTGCGCCCGGCCTTGGGTAGTTCGGCCACGCTGTCCGTAACGTGTCCGCGCCGTCTTGTGTTCGTGTTGGGTGGTTTGGCGCGGGGTTGGGTGTGTGCCCGGGGAATGGTGGCTAGGAGGAGTACGAAAGGGCGGTTAGTCTGTGGGAATGGAACAGGACACCAGTTCGAAACTGAGCGTCGAGGATATTCACGCGCGCATGGGGCTGGCCGTCACCGACGAGGGCAAGGCGCGGGCGCGGCAGCGGCGGCGTAAGGCTGAGCGTGCGCGTGACACCGAGGGGCGGGCGGCGTTCCTCGCCGGGCTGCGGTCGCGGCCCGCGTGACGGAGGGGCGGGACGCCAAGCTGGTCCTCGACACGTCGGCGATCACGGCGTGGGTGCGCGGGTCGGTTGCGGTCGGCGAGACTCTGGCCGAGATCAACGACGAGAACGGTGCGGTGATTCTGCCGCTGTGGTGTCTGGTCGAGGCCGGTCACAACACGGCGATGATCGACCGGGAGCGGCTGGATCTGCTGATCGCTCACCCGGCCACGTTCTTGATCACCGATGACGCCGAGGACTGGGATTCGCTCGTGGCGTTGCGGTCGCTGACCGGGCGGGCGGACTGTGCCTCGGCGGCGATGCTCGCCCTTGACCTGGGCGTGGATGTGATGACGGCGGATGCGCGGTGGTACAAGGGTGTCGCCGACGGGCGGATCGTTCTGCAGATCGAGGAATGACGGGTCCCGCGCACGATCGTGCAGCATCGGTTTCGAGGGGTCGCTGCCGGCCGCGGGTGGGGCGGCCGGGCGTGTCGGGGCGTCAGGCGGCCTCGAGGACCAGGAACAGGAAGCCCAGGAACGAACCCGAGGGCGAGGTCACGAGGTCGGGGAACACGTCGTGGGCTTCGGGGGCGGGTGGCGGTTCGCTCACGGCCGTGATGCGGAAGCCGGCGGTGAGGAACTCGGTGAGGATCGTGTGCAGGGGGCGGTGCCAGAACGTCAGCACGGCGGTCCGGCCGCTGAACGTGAACTCGTCGGACCATTCCTCGACGGCGAAGTAGTCGCCTTCGGGCCGGAGCATCTTGTAGATGAGCGGATGGTTGACGGCGACGATGAGCCGGCCGCCGGGGACGAGCACGCGGCGTAACTCGGCGAGGGGTGCCTGCCAGTCCTGCAGGTAGTGCAGGACCAGGCAGGCGACGGCGTCGTCGAAGGCGTCATCGGGGTACGGCAGCGGGGCGCCGCCCAGGCCGCCCTGGTGCAGCGGGGTGTCGTCGCCGAGCCGCTTGCGGGCCAGGGCCAGCATCTTGGCGCTGGGCTCGATGCCGGTCACGACGGCCCCGCGATCGCGCAGGGATTCGAGCAGGGGGCCGGCGCCGCAGCCGACGTCGAGGATCCGGCGGCCGGTGACGTCCCCGGCCAGGTTCAGGACGGCCGGGCGGGCGTAGTAGGCGTTTTCCAGGCTGGACTCGGTCTCGGCGGCGTACGCCTCGGCGAAACTGTCGTAGTCGGTGAACACGGCCTGCTCGGGGTCGGGAGACATGCGGGCGAGTCTGGCAGGCCCGATCAACTCACGGTGGGCTGCGAGGCGGCGGCCGCTCGGGACCGAGAGCGGCCGCCCATCGCGATTCGGCGGTTCAGGAAGGCCAGGCGACGCTCAGGTAGTGGGTCTCCTGGAACTCGCGCAGCCCCTCCCGCGCACCTTCCCGGCCGAGGCCGCTCTGCTTCACGCCGCCGAACGGGGCCGACGGGTCGGAGACGAGGCCCCGGTTGATGCCGACCATGCCGGCCTCGACCGCTTCGCCCAGGCGGATGGCGCGGGCCAGGTCGGACGAGAAGACGTAGCCGGCCAGGCCGTACTCCGTGGCGTTGACCTGGGCGAGCATCTCCGCCTCGTCGGACCAGGTGACGATCGGGGCGACCGGCCCGAAGATCTCCTCCTGCAGGATGGCGGCGTCCGGGGCGACGTCGACCAGGATCGTCGGCGGGTAGAAGTGGCCGGGCAGGGCGGGTGTGGCCGCCTGGTGCGAGATCCGGGCGCCGGCCGCGACGGCGTCGGCGACCGCCCGGGACACCCGGCGCAGGGCCTGGGCGCTGATCAGCGGGCCGATGTCGGCGCCGTCGGCCGCGGCGCCGACGGTCAGCTTCTCGACGGCGGCGCCGAAGCGGGCCACGAACGAGGACGCGACCGCCTCGTGGACGTAGAAACGGTTGGCCGCGGTGCAGGCCTGGCCGCCGTTGCGGAACTTGGCGATGAGCGCTCCGGCGACCGCCGCGTCCAGGTCGGCGTCGTCGGTGACGATGAACGGGGCGTTGCCGCCCAGCTCCATCGACGAGTTGACGACGCGGTCGGCGGCGTGGCGCAGCAGGACCCGGCCGACCGCGGTGGAACCGGTGAACGAGATCTTGCGGACGCGCTGGTCGCTCAGCCACGCGCCGACCACGGTGGCGGCGTCCGTGGTGGTGACCATGGTGACCACGCCGTCCGGGACGCCGGCCTCGGTCAGCAGGCGGGCGATGGCCAGTGCGGTCAGCGGGGTCTCGGCGGCCGGCTTCACCACCGCCGTGCAGCCCGCGGCCAGGGCCGGGCCGATCTTGCGGGTGATCATCGCGGCCGGGAAGTTCCAGGGCGTGACCAGGGCGGCGACGCCGACCGGGCGGTGCGTGACCAGGGTTCGGGCGCCACCGGCGGGGGCTTCGCCGTACTCGCCGCCGGGGCGGACGGCCTCCTCGGCGAACCAGCGGAAGAACTCGGCCGCGTACGTGACCTCGCCCGCCGCGTCGGTCAGCGACTTGCCGTTCTCCCGGGCGATCAGTTCGGCCAGCGACGCGCGGTCGCGCAGCATCAGCTCGAACGCGCGGTGCAGGATTTCCGAGCGGTGCCGCGGGGCGGTCCGCGACCAGGCCGGGAACGCCTGGTGGGCGGCGTCGACCGCGGCGCGGGCGGCGGTGACGTCCTGGTCCGGTACCTCGGCGACCGGCGTCAGCGACGCGGGGTCGACCACCGTGATGGTGCTCATCGGATCTCCTCGAAGGCGGCGGTGATGACGTCGAACGCGTCGTCCAACAGGTCGTCGGAGATCGACAGGGGCGGCAGGAAACGAAGAACATTTCCGTACGTGCCGCAGGTCAGCACGATCACGCCACGCTGGTGGGCGTAACGGGCGACGTCGCGGGCCAGCCGTGGATCGGGTTCGGTACCGCCGGCGCGGACGAGTTCGACGGCCAGCATCGCCCCTCGACCCCGTACGTCGCCCAGGCGGTTGTCCTTGATCTGGATTTCCCGCAAGCGGGAGTGAACCCGGGCCTCGATCTCACGGGCTCGCGCGACGAGGCCGTCGGCCTCGATCGTCTCGATCGCGGCCAGCGCGGCGGCGCACGCGATCGGGTTGCCGCCGTAGGTGCCGCCGAGGCCGCCCGAGTGCGGCGCCTCCATGATCTCGGCGCGGCCGGTCACCGCGGAGAGCGGCAGACCGCCGGCGATCCCCTTGGCGGTGACGATCAGGTCGGGGACGACGCCCTCGCGGTCGCAGGCGAACCAGTCGCCGGTGCGGGCGAAACCGGTCTGGACCTCGTCGGCGACGAAGACGACGCCGTTGGCGCGGCACCACGCGGCCAGCGCGGGCAGGAAACCGTCGGCCGGCGCGATGAAACCGCCTTCGCCCTGGATCGGTTCGATGACCAGCGCGGCCAGATTGTCGGCACCGATCTGCTTCTCGATCTGGTCGATGGCGCGAGCGGCGGCGGCTCGACCATCAAGACCATTGTCACGGTACGGGTATGAGCCCGGCGCCCGGTACACCTCCGGCGCGAACGGGCCGAACCCGTGCTTGTACGGCATGCTTTTCGCCGTCATCGCCATCGTCAGGTTCGTCCGGCCGTGATACGCGTGATCAAAAACGACCACGGCGTCCCTGCCGGTGTGGGCCCGGGCGATCTTCACCGCGTTCTCCACGGCCTCCGCACCGGAGTTGAACAGCACGCTGCGCTTCTCGTGATCACCGGGAGTGACGCGGTTCAGCGCCTCGGCGACCGACACGTAACCGTCGTACGGCGTGACCATGAAACACGTGTGGGTGAACGCCGCGACCTGCTCGGTCACCGCGGCGACGACCCGCGGCGCGCTGGCCCCCACGGTGGTCACCGCGATGCCGGAACCGAGGTCGATCAGGTGGTTGCCGTCGACGTCGACCACGATGCCGCCCTCGGCGCGCGCCGCGAACACCGGCATGGTGGTGCCGACGCCGCCCGCGACCGCAGCCAGCTTGCGTTCCATCAGTTCCTGGGAGCGCGGACCGGGCAACTCGGTGACCAGCCGGCGTTTCTGTTCGAGGCTCACATCCAACAGTGTGTTCACCTGGGACTATGCTCGTCCAAGTCCTGTTGGGCTGGATGTGCATGCCTGGGAGGCATAGGTGGAGCTGCGACTGCTGCGGTACTTCGTCGCGACCGCGGAAGCCGGCACGGTCAGCGCCGCCGCGGCCGCCCTGCATCTCACGCAACCGTCGCTGTCCCGCCAGATCCGGCAGTTCGAACGCTCCCTCGGGATCGAACTGTTCGACCGCACCGGTGGCCGGCTGGAACTGTCCACGGCCGGGCGGGCGCTGCTGCCGCAGGCCCGGGACGTCCTGCAGCGCGTGGACGCGTTCCGGGTCGCGGCCATGGTGGCCGCGTCGGGACGGCTGGAACGGCTGACCATCGGGGCGCCGACGGTGACACTGACCGATGTGGTGTCGCCGTTCATCGCGACACTGGCCCCCGAGGACCCGACCGCGGACGTGCTCGGGGCTGACGGACTGTCACCGGTGGAGACGTTGCGGCTCGGGGCCGATCTGGCGATCGGGACCGTACGGGCACCCGATCCTTTTCAGTCCCTGGCGCTGGCCGTGCTGCCGGTGTGGGCGTACGTGGCCGCGGAACATCCGTGGGCCGGGCGGTCGTCGGTGCCGCTGGCCGAACTGCTCACCGAGACGCTGATCGTGCAGCCGGTGGCGTTCACGGCGCGGCAGTCCCTGGAGGCGGCGGTCACGGCGGCCGGGGCCACGTACACGTCGGTGATCGAGGCGGCCAACGGGACCGTGGCCCAGGCCCTCGCCGCGGCCGGGCGGGGGATCGCGGTGGCGTCCGACGACCCGCGGTTCGGGCTGGCGGCACTGGCGGTCGATGTGGGCGGGCGCGACCTCAGCATCCGGCTCGCCGCCGTGTGGGACTCGCGCCACGCGGCGGCGTCGACGTTGGCGAACTTCGCCGGACGGTTGGGGGCATTCGTGAGAAACCGGTACGACGCCCCGGCCGGCTAGACCCGGTGGGCGCCGGTCAGTGCGGCGATCAGGTCGGCCGCCGGGGTGGTGCGGGGGCGGTCGCTGACCTGGCCGTCGCCGATCTCCACGAGTCGCCACCGGCCGTCGTCGCGCCGGGTCAGGTCGGCCGTGACGAAGGGCAGGTTCAGGGCGCGGATCGACGGCGCCAGGAAGGTCGGGTCGAGGTCGGCCGCTGGGAGGTCGTCCGGGGTGTCGGGGTGGGCGGTGACCAGGCGACAGTCGCCGCCGGCCCACCAGGTGCGGGCCTCGGCACCGGTGAACGACTCGAAGCGGCGCAGGACGAAACCGCCGGTGAACTCGTCCTCGCGCAGCTCACGGAACCGGGCGGCGACCTTCCAGGCCGCGTCCGGGTCGGCGACCGAGGGGATGTACGCGGCCTCGGCCCAGTGGTGCTTCATCGACTTCGTGTAGTCGCGCAGTACCGCCGCGCCGCTGCCCAGCGCCGCGCAGGCCGCCGTGAAGTCGTCCCGGTCGTCGCCGGTGGTCCAGACGGTCTCCGGGGTGTGCGCGGCCGCCGTCGCATACCAGCCCGGCAGTTCGTGCGCCCCGCGGTAGTCGGAGGCGCTGGTCCGCAGGGCGACCCCGCGCCGGGCGAGAGCGTCCGCCAGGGCCTCGTAGGCCGGGGCCCGCAGCATCCAGCCGCGATAGACGGCAGCCGTGCGGGTGGGGTGGTCGGCCGCCGGAATCCGGGCCACCGCGGCGTCGGCCGAGCCACCACGGGCCAGCGCGTCGTGGTCGATGACCGCGACCTCGATCCCGGCGTCACGCGCGGCCGACACCTCTTCGGCGAAATGTTCGTCGGGACGGCGGGGGCGCAGGACGTCCGCGGGCACCAGCAGCAGCATGCGGCGAGCGTAGAGCGTGCCGCGAAGATCGACTACGAGATATCGGGACGCGGGGCCGCGGTGGCTAGCCGGACCTGCCCACGGTGACCGGGATCGAGCGGGGGTCCAGGCAGACCTCCTCGGCCGGCACCGGGCGGGCGAAGAAGTAGCCCTGGGCGGTGTCGCAGTGCAGTTCGCGCAGTGCCTCGGCGGTCGGGGCGTCCTCGACGCCCTCGGCGACCACGGTCAGGCCCAGGTTGTGGGCCAGGTCGACGGCGGACGCGACCAGGGCGTGACTGCTCGGGTCGGTGACCATGTCGGCCACGAAGGAACGGTCGATCTTGAGCTCGTCGACCGGGAGGAGTTTCAGGTAGGCGAGCGACGAGTATCCCGTACCGAAATCGTCTATTGATGTTTTGACGCCCAGCTCACGGATGCGATGCAGCGCGGCGATGGTGGTGCCCGGGTCGGACATCACGGTGTACTCGGTGATCTCGATGCAGAGCAGCGACCCGGGCACACCGGAGGTCTCCAGCAGGGCGGCCAGGCGGGCCGGGAACGTCTCGTCGAGCAGGCTGCGGGTGGACACGTTGACCGCGATCGCCACCCGGCGGCCCTCGTCCAGCCAGGCGCGGGACTGGCGCAGGGCGATGGCCAGCACCCGGTCGGTGAACCGGTGGATCAGGCTGGTCGACTCCAGGACGGGCACGAACTGGCCGGGCGAGACCGGCCCCTTGATCGGGTGGTGCCAGCGGGCGAGGGCTTCGACGCTGGACACCGAGCCGTCGTCGAGGCGTACTTTCGCCTGGTAGTGCAGCGTGAACTGCTCCGGGTCGTCGAGGCCGCGGCGCAGGTCGCCGAGCAGGCTGAGCCGGTCGGCGCTGTCCGGGCCGGCGTGCGGGGCGAAGCGGCGGAAACCCTCGTGCTGCTGTTTCGCCTCGTGCATGGCGCTGTCGGCGTGCCCGAGCAGGGTGCTCACGTCGTCGTCGGGCGCGGCGGTCGCGGCGCCGATGCTGATCTCCAGGTCGACGGTCAGGTCGCCGAGCTGGAACGGCTGGTCGAACGCCTCGCGCAGCCGTTCGGCGACGATCTCGGCGCGTTCGGTGTCGGTGTCGCGCAGCAGGATCGCGAACTCGTCGCCGCCGATCCGGGCGACCAGGTCGGTGTCGCGGACCGAGCCGGAGAGCCGCCAGCCCGCCTCGGCCAGCAGCCGGTCGCCGATGGACGGCCCGAGCTGGTCGTTGACCAGGCGGAAGCCGTCGATGTTGACGGTCAGCACGGTGAGCCCGGCGGTCAGGGCGCGCTGGGTGTGCGCGGTGAACGCGGCCCGGTTGGGCAGCCCGGTCAGGGTGTCGGTGGCGGCCAGGGTCTCGACCCGGATCCGGTGCGCGCGCAGCGTCCACACGAACAGGCCGAGCATGACGACGGTCAGACCGAGACTGATCACGCTGAGCCAGAACAGCCGTTGCGAGTCCTCGCGGGCCTCGGCGGCCCGGAGCACATACCGGTCCTGATGCCGGTCGCGCAGTTCCTGGAGCTGGGCCATGTTTCTCCGGTACGCCGGGACGATGCTCCCCTCCAGGAAGGTGACCGCCCGGGTGTGCTCCCCGCGGTCGAGCAGCTGCAGATACCAGATGATCTCCTGGCGCAGGTTGAGCTGCCGCTGACCGATGTTGCCGGCCTCGATCGCGTCGGCCCGCTCGTCGTCGATCCCGGACAGCGTCATGGTGGCCGCGTAGGCCTGCTGGTCGACGTCGAGCAGTTCCTCGCGCTCGGGCCCGCTCGGGTTGTTGGCCGCGCCCTCGATCAGTGCCATCTCCCGCGCCGACAGGTAGGCGGCCTGCTGGTACGCCGAGACCTGCCCGGCGGCATGGATGATGTCCTCGGTGATCTGCCGGTGCCGGCGGCTGTCCCACACCGCCGAGCCGGACAGCAGCGCGAGCACCACCACGAGCGCGCCGACGATCCAGCGCCGCATGCGCATCACCCGCTGACCACCCGGTTACGCCCGGCCCGTTTCGCCTCGTAGAGGGCCTCGTCGGCAAGCTTGGTCAGCTGTTCGGGGGCGGCCGCGCCGGCCGGGGTGGCCGACGTGACGCCGATGCTGACCGTGACGATGCCGTGGTCGCCGAGTTCGTGCGGCTCGCGCAGGCGGGCCACCGCCCGGCAGGCCCGTTCGGCGACCATCAGCGAGTTCTCCTCGCCGGCGCCGGGCATGACGATGCAGAACTCCTCGCCGCCGTAGCGGGCGACCAGGTCGGTGACCCGGACGCTGTCGCGCAGCGCCTCGGCGACCAGCCGCAGGCAGTTGTCGCCGCCCTGGTGACCGTAGTGGTCGTTGTACTTCTTGAAGTTGTCGATGTCGACCATGGCGACGCCGATCGGCTCCCGTGACCGCATCGAGCGCAGCCATTCGGCGTGCAGGAACGCGTTGAGCTTGCGCCGGTTGGGCAGGCCGGTCAGCGGGTCGGTGACGGTGAGCAGTTCGAGGCGGCGGTTGGCCTCGGCCAGGGCCTCGGTGCGTTCGGCCACCTTCTGTTCGAGGGACGCGTAGACCTGCGCGTTCTCCAGCGAGACGGTGAGCTGCCCGGCGATCAGCTGGACGGCGTCGAGACGGCCGGCCGAGAACGCGCGCCGGGTCAGCCGGTTCTCCAGCACCAGCATCGCCCGGGGCTGCCCCTGGCTGAGCACCGGCACGACCAGCAGCGAGCAGTGGTCGAGGCCGGTCAGGTACGGGTCGCGCGACACCCGCCCGTCCAGGGTGACGTCGTCGACCAGCAGCGGTTCGCGGGTCCGTTCGGCGTAGCGGATCGCGGTCAGCGGCAGGCCGCCCTCGTCCTCGTACACCCAGCCGCCGGCGGTGGTGTCCCAGAGCACCACCCGTACGGCGGTGGCCCCGGTCATCGCCTTGAGCACGTGCTGCACCCGGCGGCGCAGGCGGTCCAGGTCGGTCTCGGAGCTGAGCACCCGGGCTGCCTCGAGGACCGCCATCAGGTCGATCACCTCGGTCGACAGGTTGATGCTGTGACTGCTGTCGATCGTGCTGCTCCTCGGCGCGGCCAGCCCGGACACGGCCGAACCGAGCGACGGGTAGGCGCGTTTGAGCTCGTGGACCTTGCCGATCGCACCCCACCGGGTGTAGCCCTGAACGGCCTCGGCGAGGAGCCGGTCCCCGACGTGGTCGAGGCCGCCGGCCAGGTAGAACTGGGCGGCCCGCTCGGCGATCAGCGGCGCGTGCCAGGACCGGCCGGTGGCCGACGCGTCCTGCATGGCCGCGTCGTAGGCGAGCGCGGCCGCCGCGAAGTCGCCCAGCGCGGCGGCGCGGGTCGCCTCGGCGAACCGGTGCAGGTGCCGGAAGTTGCCCGGCTGGTCCAGCGCACGGGCGGCCAAAAAGTCCCGGCTCCGGTCGAGATCGGCCAGGGCCGTGTCCCGCTCGGCGCCCGCACTGCGCCGGATCCGGACGGCGGCGCCCAGCACGGCCATCATGTGGGCCGGGGCCTGCAGGTACACGCCGGGGATGGCCGGCAGCAGGCCGATCGCGGTGGCGCTGGTGACGGCCAGGGCGTCGTCGTCGCCGAACAGCGCCGAGCACAGGGCCTGGGCCGCCGACAGGAACGCCTGGGCCGCCTCGTTCCCGGTCAGCGTCGCGGCGTCGCCCAGGGGGACGCTCGCGCTCTCCTCGCCGCGCAGCACCCGCACCAGGCGCTGCCCGACCACGAACATCGACGTCTCGAAGTCGGCGCCGATCCGCTGCCCGAACGCCTCGGCCGCCTCGGACTCCTTCGCGAACGCCTCCAGGTGCGGCGCGCTGCCCAGCGTCTGCGGCACCGACGCGTAGTACGTGTAGAACGCGCTGCGCAGATCCCCGCCGCGCAACAGTCCGTCGCGGGCCTGGTGGGCCAGCCGCACACCGTTCTCCAGCGGCTCGAACCAGGGCACCCCGGCCAGGGCGTGCAGGAACTTGACCTGCGACACCTCCGGCTCGTAGCCGTGCTTCTCACCGGCCGCGATGATCACCCGCAGCGCGTCGTAGGCGGCCCGGTACTCGCCGCCGCTGGCGATCGTGATCACGCCGAGGTTGCCGAGCGTGCCGGTCAGCGCCGCGCACACGCCGTGCCCGGCCCACATCCGGCCCGCCTGCGCGACCAGCCAGGCCATCATCTGCTGGTCGGCGAAGAACGCGGCCGGGGTCATCCGGTTCAGCAGGTGTGCGACGGACAGCAGCCGCTCGTCGGTCAGCTCCGGGTGGCTCTCGTCGTCGCCGTAGTTGGCCAGCCAGGCGTAGAACGTGGCCAGCCCCTGACCGATCGCCGGGCCCATCGCGTCCGGGGCGGGCACGTCGACGTCGAGCGCGCCGAGCAGATCCAGCCCGAGCGCCAGGGCCTCGGCCAGCATGCGCCGGTTGGTGAGCGCGCCGATCTGCTCGGCGACCGGCCCGGCGAACCACACCGGGTCGTGGTCACCAGTGCTGAGCTCGGCGAACTCCCGGTCGGCGTCGTCGAACCGGCCGAGGGCGCAGAGCGCGCCGTGCCATTCCGCCCGCGTGTCGTCGTACGCCGCATCGTTTTTGTCCAGAAGCTTGAGCGACGCCGCGAGATAGACCTCGGCCGCCGCATGGTTGGCGACGAGCCGCGCGGCTCCGGCCGCTCGCCGCATCAGCGCGGTCGCGGTCCGCTTCTCCTCCGGAAGAGCGATTTCCGGTACGGCCATGGCCGGCCCCGCGGCCAGATACTGTGGCGCCGCGGCCAGGGCGTGCGCCGGATCCGCGGCCAGCCGCCGCGCCCGGGTGAGGCTCAGCCGGGCCCGCTCGCCGGCGTCGAGACGCCCGAAGGCGGCCTGGTGAACCCGGTCGTGCCGGAACCGCGCGGCGTTCGCGTCCACGGCCACGAGACCGTCGTCGACGGCCGGTCGCAGGGCCGCGGTGATCTCCTCGGCGCCGCGCCCGGACGCCACCCGCAGCAGGTCGAGGTCGACCTCGCCGCCCAGCCCGGCCATCGCGTCGAGCATGTCCCGGGCCTCGGCCGGCAGCGCCGCGATCCGGGCGCCGAGCAGCGCGATCACGTCGCCGTGGCCGACGAACCGCCGTACCGTCGCCTCGTCCCACCGCCAGCCGGAACCCTCCGGGACCAGCACGCCCTCCCGGCGCAGCGCGTTGATCAGCTCGACCGTGTCGAACGGGTTGCCGCCGGTCCGCTCGGCCAGCACCGTGGCCAGGGGCTCGGCGTCGGCCACGGGAAGCCGCAGCATCTCGGCGACGAGCAGCGGCAGGTCGTCCGGCCCGAGGTTGGCCAGGCGGATCTCGCCCGCCTCGCCGCGCTCGCGGTGCAGCCGGGCCAGCACCGCGGTCAGCGGATGGGCCTCGTCGACCTCCTCCTCGCGGTAGGCGCCGAGCACCAGCAGGCCGGGCAGGTCCTCCTGGTCGAGCACGTCGTCCAGGAACCGGAACGCGGCACCGGCCGCCCACTGCAGGTCGTCGAGGAAGAAGACCACCGGGCTGTCGCCGCCGGCGATGGTCCGCAGCACCGTGAGCACGGCCAGCCGCAGCCGCGCGAACAGCCCCCGCGGATCCTCGGTGAGCGGCTCCTCGGTCTCCACCCCGAGCAGCGCCCGAAAGGGCGGCATCATGGTGCCGACCAGGCCGGTGTTGGGCCCGAGGGCGTCCCGCAGCCGGGCCCGGAGCTCAGCCACCACCTCATCGGATTCCGACAGCAGCTGAGAACCGAGGAGATCGAAGGCTTCCCGTACGGCATCGCCACCCACGTCGTGCCGGAACTGGTCGAACTTCCCGGCGACGAACCGCCCACCGGCCTCGGCCACGGCCGGGCGCAACCGGTCGACCAGCGACGTCTTGCCCACCCCGGGCGGCCCGGTGACCAGGGCGAGCGCGCTGTGCCCGCCGGTCACCCCGGCCAGCAGCTGACGCAGCGCGGCCAATGGCGCGTCCCGGCCGATCAGCCGGGCCGGCGGGGTCAGCCGCAGCGGGAAGTCGCGGCTGCCGAGCGTGGTGAGCCCGCCCAGCCGCAGCAGCGTCAGGTCGTGGGCCAGCCCCTCGGCACTCTGGTAGCGCCGGTCCGGTTCCTTCTGCAACAACCGCATGATCATCTCGGACAGCATGGCCGGGACCTGCGGATTCACCTCCACCGGCGGGACCGGCACGCGGGCCAGGTGGTCGTGGATCAGGCTCAGCGGATCGCGGTCACGGCCGAACGGCGGGGCACCGGTGGCCAGCTCGTACAGGGTGGCGCCGAGCGCGTACAGATCGGCGCGATGGTCCACGGGCCGTCCGGTGCGCCCGGTCTGCTCCGGCGCCAGATACGGCAGCGTGCCGGCCAGACCGTCCTCGGGCACCTCGGTGTGATGATCCTGAACGGTCAGCGCGGCCAGCTCGAAGTCGATCAGGATCGGCTCGCCGGCGTCGGTGACCAGCACGTTGGCCGGACTGACGTCCCGGTGGATCACGCCGTGCCGGTGAATGCCGGCCAGCACCCCGGCCAGCCGCTGGGCCAGGTCGACCAGGCGGTCCGGCGCCCACGGCCCGGGCTGCTCGGACAGCGTCCGGGCCGGCATGTCCCGCAACGTCAGGGTGCCGTCCCCGACCAGTTGCGGGGTGCCGTCCACGCCCGCCAGCCGCTGCAGCGCGGCCAGCTCGTTGCGCAGGCGCTCGTCGGCCCCCGGCCCGAGCGGTTGCTTGCTGACGACCCAGCTGCCGTCCGCCTCTCGGATCCGGGTGACTCGGGTGCGCTCACTGTCGTAGAGCAGCTCTTCCAGCCGGTCTGACCTCACCTCCTGAAGATCGGCAGCTCCATGAGATTCGTTACACCCAAACCGCAACCCTCAGGTCGCCCCGATCACAAGCGCCGGGGAGCCGGATCCTCCTCAGCAACCCCGTCGACCATCGCCCGGTAGGGAACGCCCTGCCCGTTGACCGGCCGATAACGGCTGTCGGCGGCGGCCGCGTGCAGCCCGGGCAGCAACTCGTACGCGTCCGGCAGGTCCAGCGTCTCCCGCAGGCGCGTGCGGTCCTGATCCAGGTCGGGCCAGTCCTCGCGGAGATACTCGTCGGCCTTCGACAGGTAGGCCAGCAGCCGCGCGCCGTTGTCCTGGTGAACAGGGATCGCGGTCGCATCGTGAAGGCTGGGCAGTCCGACGACCAGGGCCAGGGCGTCACGCAGGCTGTGGGCGACCAAACCGCCCTCACCCTCGGTGCCGACGTAGACGACGGGCCGGTCGGCGCCGGAGCCGACCAGGAAGAAGGCGCCGCCCGAGCCGTCCCCGGCGATCATCTCCAGCGCTGCGTCGCCGGGCAGCGTCACCGGCTCGACCGGGCCGGCGGCGTGCCGCGAGACGTCGAAGTCGAACAGCGCGAGCAGGTCGGTGATCCAGGGGACGCCATTGATGGTGTCGAGCAGTTCGCGGTCGGTTCGGGGGTGGCTCATGACGCTCTTCGTCTCGTCGGGCGGGTGCTGTTCGTCGTCCGGGCAGAAGGATCCCACGTCGGCGAGGGCCGGGTATGGGTAATCCGGCCGCAGCCGCGCGCCGCTTACGCCGTACGCGCAAAGGGGGTCTTGTGGGGTTGAGCGGCCGGAGTCTGTGATCTTTCTGTGGGTTGCGGGCGTCCGGTACCCTTCGCCGCGCTGCATAACGCATTGACGACGGGGGATTCGGGTGGTTGCACGCAGGCATGCCCTACTGGGTCTGGTGGTGGTGCTCGCCGCCGGCGGTTGTTCGTCGGCCGGGGAGACCGCGGAGACGCCGGACCTGGCCGATCGGGGCACGGTTCTCACCACCGTGAAGCCGACCCGGCAGGACCTGAGCAACAAGATCAGCCTGTCCGGCAAGGTGACGATCAACCCGGTCTTCGGGATCGTCGCACCGGTCGACGGCGAACTGCGCTGGGTGACCCGCACACCGCCCAAGAAGGCCGCCGACCACCCGGTCTGGGTGGCCAGCGTCTGGCGCGACGGCACGCCCTGGCACGTGGAGATCCCGGCCGACTCGCTCTTCGCGGGCCGCCTCATGGAGGACCACGCCCAGGTCACCAAGGGGATGCCGGTCGTCTCGGCCACCCACGCGGGGTACGGGATCACCGCCGACATCGACAGCGCCCAGGCCTACCGGGTCTCCGGCGCCGTGCAGCAGGTCCAGGCGCAGATCAAAAACGGTCCCGGGCCGTTCAAGTGCACCGCCCTCGGCACGATCGCCGCGCTGCCCGCCGGCACCGTCCCCGAGCCGACCGCCACCGCGACGACGCCCGCCCCGAACGCGTCCGGCGGCCTCCAGGTCCAGACCGCGCCCGACCCGGCGCTCAACGGCGGCGACTCCGGGCCGACCGGGTCCGAACCGACCGGCCTGCGCCTGGTCTGCGTGCCCGCCGCCACCGTCAAGCTGATCAACGGTGCCGACGTGACCATCGAGCTGATCACCGACAAGGCCAGCAAGGTGCTGGTCCTGCCGGTCGAGGCGGTCGCCGGCGCGCAGGGCAAGGGCAAGGTCGACCTGGTCGTGGGCGACGGGCAGACCCGCAAGACGATCGACGTGACCCTGGGCATCTCCGACGGCAAGGTCATCGAGATCAAGAAGGGTCTCCAGGGCGACGAGACGGTCGCCGTGCCGGGGCCGAACCTGCCGACGCCGGAACCGACGCAGTGAGCGAACTGATCCGCCTCGAAGGGATCTCCAAGGTCCTGAAGGGGCAGAAAGAACCGCGCACGATCCTGGACGGGGTCGACCTGACCGTCCGGGCCGGGGAGAGCGTGGCCATCGTCGGGCGTTCCGGCTCCGGCAAGAGCACCCTGCTCAGCGTGCTCGGGCTCTTCGACCGGCCCGACTCCGGGACCTACCAGCTGGCCGGGCGCGACATCAGCCGCCTGCGGGAACGGCACGCGGCCAAGCTGCGCAGCTCCCACTTCGGGTTCGTGTTCCAGCGGTTCTTCCTGCTCAAACACCTGACCGCGGCCCAGAACGTGGCGATGGCGCTGATCAACGGCCAGGGCTGGCTGCCCCGCCGGGAACGCCGGACCCGCGTCATGCGCGCCCTGGAACAGGTCGGCATCGAACACCTGGCCAAGAACCGGCCGGCCAAGATGTCCGGCGGCGAACAGCAGCGGGTGGCGATCGCCCGCGCCCTCGTCCGCGACCCGCGGATCCTGCTCGCCGACGAACCGACCGGCGCCCTCGACACCGAGACCGGCTCCATCGTGATCAGCGCGCTGCAGGAGGCGACCACCCGCGGATGCGCGCTGATCCTGGTCACCCACGACCGCGACCACGCCGCCCGGATGGGCCGGATCCTCGACCTGCAGGCCGGCATCCTCACCGAACGGGCCCCGGCCCTGTCGGTCAACGGCCCCACCGCCCAGCTCCCGAGTCTCGGAGGACCGGCATGATGCGCCTCTCCGGCCGGCTGCGCTCGGCCATGATCATCGGCGGGCAGGGCATCCGGGCCCGCAAGCTGCGCACCCTGCTCTCCATGGTGAGCCTGTTCCTCGGCGTGCTCGCCGTGGTCGTCGTCCAGGCCGGCGCCGGCATCGCCGAACGCCTCCAACTCGCCGACCTCGAACTGCAGGTCGGCAAGGACGGCACCAAGGTCGTCGACGTGCAGCCGCTGCCCGGCGCCGGCGAGGCCGTCGTCGCCACCGTCAAGGGCCGGGCCGACGCGGTCGCCATGCTCGGCACCCACGCGATCATCGGCGAACCCGGGGTGCGCCCGATCAACGAGGGCGGATCCCCGTTCGACCAGGACTGGGGCGGCGGCAGCCAGATCTGCGACGCCACCGGGCGATGCTACGACCCGAACGCGGGCCGGCCCGAAGGACAGGCGATCGAGCTGGGGATCACCGCGCTCACCGGGGACGTGCGCGACTTCCGGCCGTACCGTCCGAAGTCCGGCCGATGGCTGGACTTCAGCACGACACCGATGCTGGCGCCGCGCATCGTGCTCAACATGGAAGCGGCCAAAGGATTCGAGCGCTACCACGTGCCGGCCGAGATGCGGATCAACGGGGCCAGCGCCGACATGACCCCGCAGCTGATCGGTGTCGTCGACGACGGGGATTCCCAACCCCATGCTTACGTACGACTGGACGAGCTCACCAACTGGCTTCCGCTCGCCCGGCTCACCGACCCCAACGGTTTCGGCATGAACCAGGTCGTCATGGCCGGATCCACCCCGGTCGAGCCGGTGCTGGTCGCCAAGCTCAAGGCGCTCGGCGCCACCGACGTGCCGGTGCAGGTCGTCAACTCCCGCAAGGAGATGAAGGACGAGCTCAACCTGCTCCGCCTGATCTTCCTGGCGATGGCCGGCCTGGTCCTGATCATCGGCGCGGCCGGCGTCCTCAACGTCGGCCTGGCCACCGTCGGCGAACGCGTCGAGGAATTCGCCCTGCGCCGGGCCGTCGGCACACCCCGGGCCGTGCTGGCCGGCATCGTCCTGGCCGAAACCCTGCTCACCGGCCTGTTCACGGCGGTGGCGGCGATCGGGGTGAGCGTGGCCGCCCTCAAAGCGGTGACGATCTTCCTGGGCCCGTCCCAGCCGTTCCTGCAGGGCGTCGAGTTCCCCTGGTCGGCCGGCGTCTCGGGTGTGATCGCGGGCCTGGTCGCGGGCATTCTGGGCGGCTTCGTCCCGGCCATCCGAGCCGCCGGAATCCCGATCGCCACGGTGATGCGCGCCTGAGCCGCCCGGCCGGCAGTTTCCCGCCCGGATGGGCGGCCGCTCTGGTAATCCTCATGGGCGTGACGACACCCGAGCACTCCCAGGAGGAGCCGGCCGCGGCACGCCCGCTCACCGCCTCGGCGACCCTCCGACTGGCCACCCCGGCGGCGCTGTCCGAAGGGCTCCGCCTCCTCGGCCTGCTCTGGCAGCCGGCCCCGTGGGAGACGGAGCCCGGCGACGCCGGGCCCGGCATGTACGCCTGGGTCATCCCCGGCGACGCCGACGACCTGCTCCACTGCCCGGCGCTGTACCTGGGAATCGGAGAGGGCGCTCGCGGATGGCGCGGCCGGGTCCGCAAAGAGGAGAGCTGGCGAACCGGCGACCATGCGCACGGGGTCGCCATCCGGCGGGCCAAGGCCAAAGCCGTGGGCGGACCGGTCGACCGGATCGAACCGGACCTCAGCTGGCTCCCGGGAATCGTCTCCGACAAAGGCGTGCCGATTATCGAGGCCTATCTGGGCGAGACCGTGGCGGCCGCTCCGCTGAAAGCGGCCGAGGCGATCGTCGTCCGGATGGCCTTTCATCTCGGCGACGTCGGGGCACCGGTCAATTCGACCCACGGCGGTGCCTGGAACAACGACAGCGGCCAGGACTGGGCCGGTTTCGCCGCGGCTCGAAAGCTGCGAAAACTGCGCGGCGAAGAAGACCACTGACCGAGGTTTTCCACCCTGCGGCGCCGGCGGCCTGTGATTCCATGACTCCATGGGGAGTGAGGTCACCGTCGGGGTCATCGGAGTACTCGGGTCGCTTGTCGGCGGGAGCATTACGGCGTTGACGTCGTGGATCAGCTCGAGAAGTCAGGAGAGAACCGCGGCGCTGGCCGCCAAAAGCCAGGAGGTTGCGGCTCAGCTGGCCGCTGAGCAGCAGAAGGAAAGGGAACTGAGGGACAGAAAGGGCAAGATTACCGAGATCGGTCGTGTGGCGTGTGTGGCGTTCATGACCAAAGTTGACACTATCCAAGAGGACGGGAGGGCTCTATTGGCTCAGATCGGGGAAAAGACGGACCATATCAAACTGGCGGCGATGCACAGCAGCTACGAAACCGAGTGGCGCGAGCTCGTCCTGATTGAATCGCCGTTGCACATAATGGGCCCTGAGTCATTGGCAAAGAAGGCTCGACAACTGCGTCTGGCAGTGGGGGAATACTGCGATCTGATCGACGACGCCTGTCGAACTCGGCGGAGGTCGTCGAAGATGGAAGGTGCCCGCTCCGCGGCCACCAAAGCACGCGAAGTATTTGTTTCCGAGGCTCAATCGACTTTCGGTGTGGAGTTGGGTGAGCCCGGAGCCGACCTGACGGGTTCGGGTGATGCCGAGCCGCCTCCTGAAGGATGAGGATGGGCAGCGAAGGTGGGTTGAGGCGCGTTCGAGCGGTGGGTCAGGGGGTGGCGCCGGACCAGCGTTGGACGGTGTGGAAGCCCTCGGGCTGGGTGGGCCAGAAGTAGGCGTAGGGCGGGGTGCTCCCCAAATACGGGCCGACCTCGGTGAGCAGGGTTTTCGTGGCCGGGCGGTTCTGGTCGGACAGGTAGTTGGCCAGGGCCAGCCAGTGGCGGACGGTGGTGCCGCGGCCGGTGGGGCGGGCCGGGCCGGGGGCCTGCCACTTGCCGGCGCAGCAGATGACTTCGGCGGTCACGTCCGTACGGCGGAAATAGGCTTTGTGGGAAGTTGATGAGGGACCGAACTCGCGCCGGGCGTATTCGAAGTGGGCCAGGAGCGGCAGCATCGTGGTGGGGGAGCCGGACGGGGCAGCGGCGGCGGCCGAGCGGGCGGCGGTGAA
Organism: Actinoplanes sp. HUAS TT8; assembly: GCF_051380535.1. Lineage (NCBI taxonomy): Bacteria > Bacillati > Actinomycetota > Actinomycetes > Micromonosporales > Micromonosporaceae > Actinoplanes > Actinoplanes sp. HUAS TT8. The sequence goes on from NZ_CP195646.1 coordinate 3,470,662, forward strand.
CATCTCGTCGTGGGTGCCGTACCACTTGGCGGCGGCGAAGCTCATGGCCGACAGGTGGGCCTCGAAGTTGTGCGGGTCGCGGCGCAGCGCCTCGCGGCGGGACGCGGCGAAGTCGTCGGCCTGGCGGTAGCCGTCGTCGAACATGGCGTTCATCCGGGCCACCCACGGGTACGGGTCGTCCGGGTTGAGGTCGGCCGCCCGCTGGGTCGCCTGCGCGGCCAGGGCCGACTGCTCGCGGCTGGTGTGCCGGGCGGCCGCGGCCTGGCGCAGCAGAGTGTCGGCGCGCAGGACGGCCACCGCCGGGTCGCCCGGCATGGCTGCCTCCCAGGCCAGCAGCCAGCGCGGATCCTGGGCGGCGGCGGTCGCCAGCACGGCGAAACGGTGGGCCCGCAACTCCCAGTCCCGGCCGGAGGCGGCGATCAGGCGGTGGACCGGGGTCCAGTCGCCGGCCAGGGCGCGGTCGCGGGCGGCGCGCAGCTCCAGGTCGGCGCCGGCGGGGTCGGTGTCGGGGGCGGCAGCGGCTTTGCGGAAGAGTGCGAGCATCGTCGCTCCTATGCGGTCAGGGGCAGGTCGCCGCCGTTCGTGGGCCTTGGTATCGGCACGGTTGCCGGCGACCTGAGACCGAACGGCAACCGGCTTCGTACCGAAAATCACGGCAGCGCGAGCTCGATCTCGCCGGCCGGGAAACCGATCGTCAGGCGGCGGGCCTGCGGCGGCGGGACCGGAAGGAAGTTCCGATGCGAACGCCAGGGCGTGTCCTCACCGCCGCCGGCCCCGGTCGTGAAGCGGTAGACGGTTCCGAGGTCGTCGGTGACCGCGATCGGGAAGTGCATGAACACCTCGCCGGGCCACGACGGCGGATCCCCGCCCGGTTGTTCCGCCCACGCCAGCCACGCGGCGCGGCGCTCGTCGGCGGTGGCCCGGGCCGCGGGGCTGTCCTCGGCGTCCAGGGTCACCTCGACGTGGTTGGCCAGGGCGACCTTGACCAGCAGCGCGCGGACCCCGCCGGCCTCGCCGACCACCACCGGGCCGTCCAGCGGCAGCGTCACCCGGGGCACCTGCCGGACCGTGACCAGGTAGACGTTGTCCGGGTCGTCGTGGAAGTCGGCGTGGTAGACGCCCTGCTCCAGCCGGGTCGTGGTGCTGTTCGGCCGGAACTCGCCGGGGCGGCGGAACAGCAGGGCGTGGATCGCGTCCTCGAAGTCCATCGCTCTACATCTTTCCGTACGACCTCAGCGTGCGAGTCGCCTGCAGGGTCACGATGCCGCGCCATTCCAGCCGGGACGCCTGGCTCGGCGGGTCCCACGTGATCGGCCAGCCGCCGTCCTCCTGCTGCAGCGAGGCCAGCTGTTCCAGGTGCGCGTCGAGCTGAGCGTCATCGAACAGTTCCCGCCACGGCGAGTCGGCCGCCGCGGCCACGTGCAACGGGGTCAGGCCGTATTCGCCGGGTTTCGGCATCGCCTGGAACAGCGGGGACGCGGTGATCCGCTCCAGGATCGCGGGCGCGGCCTTGGCCGCACGGTCACGATCCGGCACGTACGCGAGGAAATTCAGCACCTCGTTGAGCCCGTGGGTCTCGTCGGGCAGCGTGCCGGCCTCGATCGTCTCCCACAGGTACCGGGTCGCCGCGTCGCGGAACGGATGCTCGAAGCCGAGCTGGTACAGCAGCCCGGTCAGCCCGGCGGTCGGGTTCACCCCGGGTTCGTAGGTCCATTCCGTCCAGTGCGCCGCCCGCGGATACCCCTCGATCACCGGGAACGCCAGCGGCACCGCGCCGCCCCGGGCGACACCGGCCAGGAAGTCGCAGGCCGGGCCGAGCAGCTCGCGGTCCGGGTGGTTCACCGCGGCCAGGGACTGGAACGCGACCTCCACGTCGATCGGCAGGCTGGCCGGGCACCGTTTGTCCGGTTCGAGACCGTGCCCGAAGCCGCCGTCGGCGTTCCGATAGCCGCGCAGCACCCCGGCCACGGCCTCGGGGGACCCCTCGCCGAAGATCGCGTCGAACAGACGGCGTTCCAGGAGACGGCCTTCGGCCTGCAAAAACCTTTCAGCGGTACGGAAATCAGCGCTCATGCCCCGACGCTATGGCAGCCGCACCCGTACGTCTTGTATGAATCGGTCATGACCTACGTCGAGTGGGCCCCGCCGGATTCGCTGCGCGACGCCGTCGCGTGCCTGTGGCGCAGCACGGTTCCCGAGCGGCCGGGCCGGGCGCCGATGCCGATCCTGCCCGACGGCTGTGTCGACCTGATCTGGCAGAGCGGGCGCGGCGCGTTCCTGGCCGGTCCGGACACCGGCCCCGTCCCGAACGCCGGACCGGGCGGCCGGCATGTCGTCGGGGTGCGCCTGCGACCCGGCGCGGGCGGTACCGTGCTCGGCCTGCCGCTGTCCCCGCTGCAGAACCTGCGCCCCGACCTGTCCGAGCTGGGCCTGCGGGCCACCCTGCCGGGTGATCTCCCGCCCGCGGTGGCGCTGCGCGAGCTGGTCACACTGACCGGGCGGCTCGCCGAGGAACGCCCGGCCGACCCGGTGATGGTGGAGGCGGCCCGCCTGCTGCGCGACCCGAACCTGCGGGTGCACGAGCTCGGCGCCAAGCTGGGCCTGGGCGAACGGCAGCTGCGCCGGCGGTTCGGGGCCGCGGTCGGGTACGGGCCGAAGACCCTGCACCGGGTGTTCCGGTTCCGCCGTTTCCTGCGGCTGGCCGGGGAGGCGAGCCTGGGGGAGCTGGCCGTGCGGGCCGGCTACACCGATCAGGCTCACCTCACCAGGGAGACGGCCGAGTTCGCCGGGATGTCACCGGCCGCGCTCGTCCGCCGCCTGACGCCTCAGCAGTAACCGGACGGGCACTCGCCGCTGGCCAGCAGTTCGTACTGCTTGCAGCGCGGGCAGATCGGCTGGTCGGGCCGTGGGGCGGGCTTGGTCGCCCGGGTCGTCTTGGCCGTCGTCGTCTTGGTCGCCGTGGTTCGCGTGGCGGTGGCCCGCGGGGTTTTCGGCGGGCCGGACTTACGCAGCTCGACCGCCTGCACGGCGGCGTCCAGAATCGCGTCGTAGTTCGCGTCGATCAGGCTGCCGTCGACCGACACGAACGGCACCGGGTCGTCCGGGTCGATCACGGTCGCGCCGAAGATGCTGCCCGCGACCTCGTCGGCCTGACTGCGGGCGACCGCGATGTCCACCCCACCGGGGTGGATGTTCACCGCGATGTTCCGCAGACCCTGCGGCCGGATCTGAATGCTGCGGCCGGCCGGTTTGACGTCGACCCTGGTGCGTCCGCGCAGCTCCAGGAGCAGCCGAGCCACCGACGGTGCCGCCCCGACGCCGTCATCGGAGTCAGTGTCCTGCACGTCCATCTCCATGCCCCTCCGCTGTCCACGACGGCCCGCGCCCCCACGCCGTCCGTGAGCCGTCGATGCACGAGCCTACCCGCCGCGATGATCGCCGATTAATCATCCCGGACCGTGGCGTGGCGCGTTTAGGGTGCGTCCTGTGCGACTCGAACCGATCACCCCGGACAACTACGAGACGGCGTTCGCCATCACGGTACGGCCCGACCAGGCCGATCTGGTCGAGCCCGTGGTCAAGTCACTGGCCGAGGCGTATGTGTACCCGGCCCACGCCTGGCCGCGCCTGATCTACGACGGCTCGCGCCCGGTCGGCTTCCTCATGGCCTTCCTCGACATCCCCTGGTCGGACGGCTCGACCCGCTCGGGCCTGTGGCGTCTCAACATCGCCGCCGACGCGCAGGGCAGTGGTTACGGCCGGTTCGCGGTGGAATCGGTCCGCTCCGAGCTGACCGCCCGGGGGATCCCCCGGATGTACGTGACCTGGGAGCCGCGTCCCGGCGGCCCCGAGCCGTTCTACCTGAAGCTCGGCTTCCGTCCGACCGGTGAACTCAGCGGCGGCCAGACCGTCGGCGTCCTGTCCCTCTGACGACCGCCCGGGCGGCGCGAAAACATCGACAGAGATTGTTACTGGGAGCGCTCCCATGTAACGATGGCGTGAACTGCCTTCCGTCCTCGAAGGAGCGCTCCCTCATGCATGTCCGTAAATGGCTGGCCGGCGCCGTGGCGCTGGCCGCCTCGGTGGCCACGGTCGCCGTCCTCAGCAGCACCCAACCGGCCAACGCCGCCACCGGCGGGACCGGCACCGGCTACCTGCACACCAGCGGCAACAAGATCATCGACAGCACGGGTGCCACCGTCCGGCTGACCGGGATCAACTGGTTCGGCATGGAGACCGACAACAAGACGTTCCACGGGCTGTGGTCCAGCAACCCGTGGAAGGGCCAGATCGACACGATGGCGTCGCTCGGCTACAACACGCTGCGGGTGCCGTTCTCCGACGACGCGCTCAAGGCCGGGGCTACCGCGACCGGCATCAACGACTTCGTCAACCCGGACCTGGTGGGGCTGTCGCCGCTGCAGATCCTGGACAAGGTCGTCGCCTACGCGGGGACCAAGGGGATGCGGATCATCCTGGACCGGCACCGGCCGACCTCGGCCGGTCAGACGGCCCTCTGGTACACCACCGCCGTACCGGAAAGCACCTGGATCTCTGATTGGAAAGCGCTCGCCCAGCGCTATGCCGGCAACACCACGGTCATCGGCGCCGACCTGCACAACGAGCCGCACGCCGAGGGCACCAACCCGGCCGCGACCGGGGCGTGCTGGGGCTGTGGCGACACCACCCGCGACTGGCGGCTGGCGGCCGAGCGGGCCGGCAACGCGATCCTCGGGGTCCAGCCCAACTGGCTGATCTTCGTGGAGGGGGTCAGCTGCCCGAGCGGTGGCCTGTCCAACGTGTGGGACGGGGACACCAGCAACGACGAGGACTGCGGCTGGTGGGGCGGCAACCTTTCCAAGGCAGGAGATTTCCCCGTACGTCTGAACGTGGCCAACCGGCTCGTCTACTCCCCGCACGAGTACGCGACGTCGGTCTACCACCAGGCGTGGTTCGACGACCCGACGTTCCCGGCGAACATGCCGGCGATCTGGGATCACTACTGGGGCTACCTGTACAAGCAGAACATCGCGCCGATCATGATGGGTGAGTTCGGCACCACCCTGGCCAGCAACGTCGACAAGGTGTGGCTGCAGAACCTGATGGCCTACACCGGCACCGGTGTGAACGGCATGTCGTTCACCTACTGGTCGTGGAACCCGAACTCGGGCGACACCGGCGGCATCGCCAACGACGACTGGACCACGATCAACCAGGCCAAGCAGGCGATCCTGCAGCCGTACCTGATCGCGCCGGTCGCCGGTGGTGGCGGCCCGAGCTCGCCGTCGCCGTCCCCGTCCACCTCGGCCAGCACGCCGACGACCACCGGCGGCTGCACGGCCACCTACGCCCAGGACAACGCCTGGCAGGGCGGCTTCCAGGGCCAGCTCAAGGTGCAGAACACCAGCGGCGCGGCGGTCAACCCGTGGCAGGTGACCTGGACCTGGCCGTCCGGCGTGACGCTGGCCAGCGCCTGGAACGCGACGGTCACCCAGTCCGGCACCACGATCACGGCGGCGGCGCCGAGCTACTCCCCGTCGCTCGCGGCCGGCGCTTCGGTCACGATCGGATTCACCGCCAACGGTACGGCGTCGGCCCCGGCCAGCGTGAAACTAGGCGGAGTGACGTGCTCATGAGGGCCGTACCGGTTCTCACGGCCGTGGTCCTGGCCGGCGCCGCGCTGAGCGTCGCCACCCTGGGCCGGGCCGACGCCGCGGCGGCCACGTGCGACGTCACGTGGACCGCGAACAGCTGGAACACCGGGTTCACGGCCGACGTCAAGGTCACCAACCTCGGGGCGGCGGTCAGCTCCTGGACGCTGGGCTGGACCTTCCCCGGCAACCAGAAGGTCACCTCGGCCTGGAACGCGGTGGTCACGCAGTCCGGGACGTCGGCGACGGCCGCCAACGTGGGATGGAACGGTGCCCTGGCCACCGGGGCCTCGGCGAGCTTCGGCTTCCAGGGGACGTACTCGGGGACCAACACCGCCCCGACCGCGTTCACCTTCAACGGGGTGTCCTGCGGCGGAGGGACCACCCCCTCCACCAGTCCGTCCAGCAGTCCGTCGGCCGGCGTGTCGGCCAGTCCTTCGACCAGCCCGTCGAATCCTTCGACAACGCCGGGGTCGGACGGCTTCGAGTCGCAGACCGGCTCGACACCGTCCGGCGCGTGGGCGGTGACCAGCCCCGACTGCTCCGGAGCGGGCACGGCCACCATCGACCGCACGGTCGCCCACACCGGCTCCACCTCCCTGAAGATCACCGGCGCGGCCGGCTACTGCAACCACGTCTTCGCCCGCAACACCACCCTGATCAGCGCGGTGTCGAACACGTGGTACGTCCGCTACTGGGTCCGGCACACCACCGCCCTGCCGGCCGCGCACGTCGCCGCGGTCGCCATGACCGACGCCAACGACGGCGGAAAGGACCTGCGCTTCGGCGGCCAGAACGGCGCCCTGCAGTTCAACCGGGCCTCCGACGACGCGACACTGCCCGAGCAGAGCCCGGCCGGGGTCGCCCTGTCCAAGCCGCTGCCGGTCGACACCTGGAACTGCGTCGAGTTCAAGGTGTCCGGGACGGACGGCACGATCGAGACGTGGCTCAACGGCACGTCGGTGCCCGGCCTGCTGGAGGACGGCGTCGCGACCCACGACATCGACAGCCAGTGGCTCAACCGCACCTGGCGTCCCGCCCTCACCGACCTGAAACTGGGCTGGGAGAGCTACGGCGACGGCGCCGACACCCTCTGGTACGACGACGTCGCGGTCAGCGGCTCACGCAACGGCTGCTGACCCTCACCCGATGATGCCCGCCAGCTCGACAACGCTGCCGAGCTGGCGCATCCTCTCCGGAGACAACACGCCCGCGCGCCGGACCAGGGCCGACCGTTGCACCGTGAGCTGCCAGGTGCAGAAAATCCGGCCGTCCCGGGGAAGCGCCACCCGGACAACGCCCAGGTCGCCGACCGGAACCTCGATGCCGACGCCGCCGACGGGCTGGGCGAGCGCTTGCGCCCGTACATGATCGTCGGTTGCCTCTTCCGGGGTCAGGACGATGAAACCGCGCTTCTGCTCGTCCGAGGCGGGCGCGACGACGTGCATCGCCTCGGCCGGGTCACCGGCGGTGAGCAGGACGACGAGCGACTCCGGGACGCCGTCGACCCACCAGATCTCGCCAGGCTGCATGCGGTCAGGCTAGCCGCAGTGCGGCCCTCACCGTCACCCTCGCCGTCGCCCTCACCCTCGCCGTCGCCCTCGCGCTCACCTGGAGCCCAGCGTCGTCTGCCCGCGGGTGACCCGCCCGTTGCCCAGCCGCGTCTGCCCGCGTCGCCTGCGTCCCGGCCGAGCTGCGTCTGCCCGCGTCGCCTGCGTCCCGGCCGAGCCGCGTCCGCCCGCGCCGCCAGCAGCCCCGCCGCGCCTGGCCCGCTGCAACGCGGCCCGCGTCCGGCCCTGCCGCCCGCTCGCAGCGCAGCCCCCGCCCGCCTGCCGCAGCGCAGACCCCACCCTCCACAGAGGGGGGAACCGTACCCAGCTGCAATTATCGCGGGGAATCGCAAGATCACGTCGCTGGCCTGTGGACAACGGGCCGGTGTGGACAACTCCGGTTCAGGCTCGGACGGCCTCTAGGATGTGCTCGAAGGTGGCTCGCGACGGCAGGTGCGTCAGCAGGTGCCGGACGTTGCGTTCGGCGAAGCGGACGTCCTCGTCGCCACGGGCCTTCTCCGCCAGTTCGACCTGTCCCGAGACGTAGTTGAGCAATGCCGTCGCCGTTCCGCTGAACGTGTCCAGGTTCAGGTGCGGCACCGAGCCGGCTCGTGACCGATAGCCGTCCACCAGCGCCCGGGCGCCGCCGGCGCTGACCCCGCCGTTGGGGTCGACCGCCCAGTTCGCCAGCGCCGATGAGAGTTCCCAGGCCGGGGGCAGTCCGGCCGCGTGTTCCCAGCCGGTGACGATCAGCCGGCCGCCGGCTCCCGTCCGTACGTTGCCGGGATTGAGGTTGTTGTGGCAGAGAATCGGTGAGCCGGTGGCCGGACGGGACCCGATCGCCGCCAGATCGTTGTGGGCGGGGTTCGAGGGGACCGGTCCGAGGCGCCTCGAACTCCAGGGGCACAGGCGGGCGGCCGGGATCCGCAGGTCGTGCAGCGTCGCGAGGATCTCGCCGACCGAGCGGGTCACGGCGGCGCTGACCGGCGCGGCCAGGGGCGGCCCGGAGCGGAGTCGTTCGTAGATCCGCCACCGGTGGCCGTCGATCATGGCGATGACGGCGCCGTCGACGTCGCGGACCGGGCGGGGCAGGGTCACCCCGGCGGTCGCGGCGGCTTCCTGGAAGCGGGTGTCGGCCTCGCCGTCGGTGACCGGGTACACGTCGTCGACGGTCCGCGCCGTCCAGCGGCCGCGTTCGGTGTCGAGGCCCCAGCGGCGGCCGATCTCGTCGGGGCGGGACAGCGAGCGCATCGGGGCGGTCACCGGGCCGAGGCCGAACCGGGCGGCGATCCGCGCGGCGAGTTCGGGGGAGGAGACGTCGGCGCTGTCCTGGCGGCGATCGGTTTCGGCCTTGAGGTCGGCCCAGGTGCGGAATCCGTACTGCTCGGCCAGGGACGCCTGTGCGTCGGCCAGGCTCGCCTCCGGGCGGAGGTCGCGCAGGCCGGTCAGCAGGTCCTTGGCCTGGCGGCGCAGGTGGTCCAGGCTGGGGTTGTCGGGCAGGGTCTTCATCGGGGCACCTCGCTCAGCGGCGCCCGGACCCGCACGGGCGCGGAGCGGCAGCGACCGGGAACTGCGGGGCTGGCTTCGAGCCTTCCGGCGGGTCTCGGCGCGTGCCCGGCGCGCGCCTCCGACCTTAACAGGCGGGCAGTAGGGTCCGGAATCGTGAACTGGTACGAGACCACGCGTGTCACCGACGACCTGACGGTGATCACCGAGCCGCACGTGCACCCGCTGCTGCGCGCCAACATCTGGCACCTGCGCGGCCGCGACCGGGACTTGGTCGTCGACGCGGGGCTCGGCGTGGTGCCGCTGCGCCCGGAACTGCCGTACCTCTTCGATCGTGATCCGATCCTGGTCCTCACCCACGCCCACCTGGACCACATGGGTGCGGCGACCGAGTTCCCCGACGTCCGGGCGCACCCGCTCGAACCGGTCGGCGATCCGCTGCCGGGCACGCTGCGCACCGCGGACCTGGCCGCCCTCCTGGGCCTGGACCTGACCGGCGGGCCGGACCTGATGATCACCGCCCGGCCGTTCCCGGACTACGACCCGGCCGGCTACCGGCTGCTCCCGGTCGCGTCCGGCCCCCTGGCGGACGGCGATCGGATCGACCTCGGCGACCGCGAGCTGACCGCCCTGCACCTGCCCGGGCACACGCCGGGCAGCCTGGCCCTGTTCGACCCGGCCGACGGCACGCTGTTCTCCGGTGACGTGATCTACGACCTGGACGAGGGCGAGCAGCTGCTCGACGAGATCCACGGCGCCGACATCGCCGACTACGTGGCCTCGCTGGCGCGCCTGGCGGAACTGCCGGTCACCGTCGTCCGGCCCGGCCACGGTCCGAGTTTCGGCCGTCCGCGCCTGATCGAGCTGATCGACGGCTACACCCGGTTCCGATCAGTTCCGGACTGACAGCGTGGTGTGCGGGCGTGGCAGGCCGGTGCCAGGACCGTGCCAGGGGCCGCGGCCAGGCTTGCTCCCATGAACGTCACGATCATCGGAGCCGGCCTGGCCGGACTCACCCTGGCCCGCGTCCTGCACGTCCACGGCATCGCGTCCGTCGTCCACGAGGCCGAGCCGTCGCCGACGGCCCGCGGGCAGGGCGGGATGCTCGACATCCACGACTACAACGGGCAGCTCGCCGTCGAGGCGGCCGGGCTGATGGACGAGTTCCGTGCCCTGGCCCTGGACGGGCGGCAGGCGTTCCGGATCGCCGATCCGGACGGGAACATCCTGTTCGACAAGGGCGACGACGGCACCGGCGGGCGGCCCGAGGTGCAGCGCGGTGAGCTGCGGCAGATGCTGCTGGACTCGCTGCCGCCGGGCACCGTGCGGTGGGGGCGCAAGGTCAGCGGTGTGCGGGTGCTCGGCGACGGACGCTCCGAGGTCAGCTTCGCCGACGGTACGACCGAGGTCACCGATCTGCTGGTCGGGGCCGACGGCGCCTGGTCGCGGGTCCGGCCGCTGCTGTCCGGCGCGAAACCCGAGTACGCGGGCCAGTCGTTCGTCGAGACCTACCTGTACGACGCCGAGGAGCGTCACCCGGCCGCCGCGGCGATCGTGGGTGGCGGGACGCTGGCCGCCGGGACGGACGACCGGGCGATCAACGCGCATCGGGAGCGCGGGGCGACCCTGCACACATACGTGATCCTGTCCCGATCTCTTGATTGGTTCGCCGCGATCGACTTCACGGATTTCGACGAGGTCACCACCCGGATCGCCGCCGAGTTCGAGGGCTGGGCGCCGGCGCTGACCTCGCTGATCACCGACAGTGACACGCAGCCGGTGCTGCGGCCGATCTTCGCGCTGCCGGTCGGGCACCGGTGGGACCGGGTTCCCGGGGTGACGCTGATCGGGGACGCGGCGCACCTGGCCGCGCCGGACGGGGAGGGCGCGAACAACGCGATGCTCGACGGCGCCGAACTCGGCCGGGCCCTGGCCGCGCATCCGGGTGACGTGGAGGCCGCGCTGGCCGAGTTCGAGGCGGCGATGTTCACCCGCAGCGCCGAACCCACCGACGGCGCCGAGTTCATGGAGCAGATCTTCGGCCCGGACGGCCCGCCCGAGCACCTCATGGAGATGTTCGCCCAGTGAGGAACTGGTGAGGAACCACTGAGGAACCACTGAGGAACGGGGGCCGGCGTGATGCCCGGCCCCCACCCTCATGTGCTCAGACCGCGGTGCAGCTCAGAGCCGGCACCGGGTTGGTGCCGGTCCAGGAGCCGAGGAACCCGAACGACGTGCTCGCTCCGGCCCCCAGACTGCCGTTGTAGCTCACGTTCTTCGCCGTGACCGTCGAGCCGCTGCTGGTCACGGTCGCGCTCCAGGCGTTGCTGACCTTCTGACCATTCGCGTACGTCCAGGTGACCGTCCACCCGGTGATCGCCGAACTGCCGGCGGTCACCTTGACGTCGCCCTGGAAGCCGCCCGGCCACGACCCGCTGATGGCGTAGGACGCGGTGCAGGCCTTGCCCGCGGGCTGCGACGGTGACGCCGAGGGGGACGAGGACGGGCTGGTCGACGCCGACTGGCTGGGGGACGGGGACGTGGTGCCCCCGGTGCCGTAGATGGTCGCCTGCTTGGACGTCGCGGTGATGCCGTTGACGCCGTCGAAGAGCCGGTGGTACCACGTGGTCTTCTGGTTGACGTCGAAGCTGAGCACCAGGTCCAGGATCGGGTCGGTGTTGCCCGACCAGGACCAGCCGATGTAGCCGATGTCCCGCTTGACCGCCTCGGAGAGCACGGTCTGGTCGTCGACCTGGCTGGAGTCGAACTGCCAGCCGAACTCGCCGATGATCAGCGGCCACCCCTTGGCCTTGAACGCGTCCAGGTACGAGGTGATGGTCGCGGCCTGCGCGTACACCGAGTACATGTGGATGGACAGCACGGTGTTGTGCTGGGCGTCCGCGTCCAGCACGGCCTGCCCGTTGTCGCGCATCACGGTCTGCCAGTCCTGGCCCCAGTTCGGGGCGTCGATGACGAGCAGGTGCTGGAAGCCGTTGTCGCGCATCTTCTTGACAGCGGCGACGGTGGCGGCGGTCCACTGGCTCGGGTTGGTGTTGCCGATCGGCTCGTTGCCGATGTTGATGGCGACGTAGTCCTCCTGGCCCTGAAGGACGCTCTTGAGGCTGATCCAGTAGTTGGCCGCCTGGTCGAGCGTGTAGGCCGCGCTGTCCTCGCCGTACCCGGTGGTGTCGTGGTCCTCGAGGATGCAGATCAGCTTGTTGGCCTTGCACAGGGAGATCACGTTGGCCACGTCACTGGCGCTGTTCGCGGTCCAGCGTCCGCCGCTGAGCACCACCCGGACGGTGTTCGCCCCGGTGGCCTTGATGTTGGCGAACGAGCTGGTCTGGCTGGTGTACCAGGTGTGCGCGTGGTTGACGCCGCGCATGACGAACTTGGCGCCGTTGGCTTCGTAGATGTCGGTGCCGGAGACGTGCAGCCCGGTTGCCGCGTAGGCCGGGTTCCCGAGCGCGAGGACGGCGCCGGTCGCGGCGAGCAGGGCGGCACAGATCGCGACGAGGACTCTTCGCATGGTCTGGCTCCCCTTTCTGGGGATTGATGGGGGTCATTCGGGAGCGCTCCCACAAGGGTCCAGATGTTTCTTCATTTGGTCAAGATAGTCACGCCCCCGTTTCGAAACTTTCGCCACGCCCGGTCCACGGTCGTACATTGACCGCATGCGATACGAGGTGACCGTCCCGATCGACGCGCCGATCGAGCTGATCTGGCGCCTGACCGTCCACGTCGAGGACTGGCCGGCCTTCCTGCCGACCGTCCGGCGCCTGGACCGCCTCGAAACCGGTGAGATCCGGGTCGGCAGCACCGCCCGGCTCAAGCAGCCCGGCCAGGCGAGCGCGGTCTGGACCGTGACCCGCCTGGAGCCGCAGCGGGAGTTCACCTGGGAGACGCGCCGCCCGGGACTGCGCCTGACCGGTCGCCACCTGCTGGAGACCGACGGTGGCGGCACCCGGATGACGCTCGTCCTGGAGGTCGACGGCCCCCTGTCCGGGGTCGCGTCGGCGCTGATCGGCGGCATGATGCGGGCCTCGCTGCGCCGCGAGGCCGACGGATTCGCCCGGCGCGCCCTGGCCGAAAGCGGCTGAGAGTCGCCTGAGCGGTCCTCAGCGAGTCCGCAGCCGACTCCGTCCAGGATCCCGGTGTCAGCACATGCTCATCGGGGAGAGTCGATATGTCGGAACGTCGTGCAAGAACGTGGGCCCTGGCCTGCCTGGGTTTCGTGGCCGCCGAGGTCGCCCTGCGTCTCTACTGGATCGCCGGCGGGCGCTGGGCCTAAACCGCCTGCGACCGCACCCACCTGGTCGATCCGACCGGCGGCTGCGGCGCCGACCAGGTCGGGTCGCTGCCGTTCTGGTCGGGCTGGGGCGCCGTGGGCGTCGGCGTGCTCCTCACGATCGTGGTGGCATGGACAGTGCGGGCACCCGTCGCCGGTTGGGTGGCGGCCGCCGTACTTCTGCTGCTCGCCTTCCCGCTGAACCTGCTCTTCGAGGTCCCGGCCGCGCTCGCCGGCCGCCCCTCGGACGGGCGTGACCTGGGCGCCCGTCTCGCCCTGGTGGCCGGCGGCGTGGTCTTCGGCGGCCTCGCGGCGGCCTGCGCCCCGCCGCGCCGACCGGTGACCGCCGACTACCGGCCGGTTCCGCGATGGGCGCGGCGCTGGGCGTACGCCTCGGTGGCCCTGCCGGTGATCGGCTGGGCCCTGCCGCACGGACTCTGGGTGCTCGGCGTGCCGTTCGGCATCTCCGCCGCGGAACTGGACGACATCCACCGCAACCTCTCCACCGGAGCCGGCGCGGCCATCACCCTCGTCCCGCCGCTGGCCGGCCTGCTCGTTCTCGGGCTGGTCCAGCGCTGGGGCCAGCAGTTCCCGCGCTGGGTGCCGGGACTGGGCGGCCGGGCCGTGCCCCGGCTGCTGGCCCTGGCCCCGGCCGGCCTGGTCGCGATCTCCCTGGTCACCTACGGCCTGCTGAGCATCGGGAAGCTGATCATCGACGTGCTCGACGGCGACCAGCGCTGGCGGACCGGCTGGGCGGTGGACGCCACCCTGCTGGTTTTCGCCGGCTGGGGACTGGCGCTGGGCGTCACCACCGTCGGCTATTTCCTGGCCACCCGGCAACGCCTCGACGAACGCGGCGTCGGCGTCGGCCGGTGACCGCCGGCCCGATCACGCGAGGGACAACCGGAACCCGTCTCCGGCCCGGATCGTGGCCAGCATCGCCGGCGTGAGGCCCTGCCCGGTGAAGCGTTCCACCGCGACCAGGCCCTTCTCCGCCCGCGACCCGGGCGAGGCGAAGTCGAGGCCGTCCAGCACGGCCGCCACCCGCGGCTCGGCGTCGACGTCCTCCCACGGTTCGAACGCGGCCAGCAGCGCGCCCCGCTCGGCGAAGGAGAGCCTGGTCAGGGCCCGCTCGTTCCAGAACATGCTGGCCGCGCGCCCGTTCGCCGACGCCGCCTTCAGCACGGCGGCGTGCGAGCCCTGGTAGCCGTTGAGCTCGACGGCCACCACCGCGTCGCCCGCCTCGCGCACGGCGACCCACGGGTCGGGCCACGGCGAGTCCTCGATCGATCCGACGGGCTCCGGCCGGTCCGGGTCCGCGCCGAAGGCGCGCAGAACCTCCGCCGTGGTCGAGCCGGTCACGACGGTCACGGTGGCCGCCATTCCCATTTCCGTACGGCGGATCCACCGGTACGCGTGCTCGGGCCGCACCGGCCGAGCCGGTTCGGCCTGGCCGCGCAGCCGGTGCCCGAGCCGATCGGTGGCCCGGTGGGTGACCGGATCGGCGGGCGGCGCGGCCCACACGACCAGGCTGTACATCTCGGTGTCGGGCGACTCCGGGTCCTCCGCCTCGTCGCGCCCGCGCGCGTGGGCCCGCAGCCGGTAGTCCCCGGGCCACGGCGGTGTCGCGTGCCGCAGCTGCGGGTCGGCGGGCGCGTCCGGCCCGAGGACCGACGCCCGGCCCTCGTCCGCGTGCCAGCTGACCTCGACGATCTCGTCCCAGCCGTCCTCGACGTCGGCCGGCGGGTCGGCCAGCACGGACAGGTGCAGCCGGACCGGGCCGGCCGCGCGCCCGGTGCGGACCACGATGCCCGACCCGGTCACGGCGATCAGGCCGTTGCCGGCGAAGTCGGCCTCGACATCGGGGAACTCCCGGTCGGACAGGGCGAACCGGTGACCGGCGACCGGGACGGTGCCGTACCCGTGCCGGGGCAGCAGGTACTCGTCGCGGATCCGGGTGAGCAGGGCTCCGGCGTACGGGAAAGGCATGGGCGCCTCCCGCAGGACCGTCGCCGCGGCACCCACCGCGAGCCCGGCGATCGCCGCGGGTCTTTCCACGATGCCCGGCGGGTCGGCCCGGGTGATCGCGGCGCACGACGCGGCGACGGCCAGGGCCAGCCAGTGCCGGCCGTGGGCGGCGGCGATCTCCGGCTCGCCGCCGACCGGAGCGTCCGACGGCGGCAGGCTCGCCCCGAGGCGGCGGGTCAGCGACAGCACCACGTCGGCGACGCCCGGCCGCAGGCGCTCGGCCAGCACGGCGGCGCGCACCGCGGCACTGTCCTGACCGGCCGAGATCATGGCCAGCCCGGTCGCGGTGGCCGGCGCCGGAGCGGCCGGCAACGCCGGGAGGGCCAGGCCGGCGACGGTGATCTCCAGGGCGCCGAGCAGCCGCTCGGGAAGCAGCGGGCCCAGGTCACGCAGGACGACGATCGGGGCCGGCTCCGCGGCCGAACTCCTGAGCCGGGCCTGCGCGAGCTGCCGCAGGCTCGGCGGCGGCGGACCGGCGTCGACCGGCGCACCGAGGCGGCCCAGTTCGGCGGCCGGACCGTTGGCGATCAGCGCGGCGAGCGACGGCAGGCAGGCGCGGACGGCCGTGGTGAACTCGTCCGGCAGGGTATCGACCACCGTCGAGACGGTACCGGACCGTGGTGGTGCTGTCCGCCCTCGGCGGCCGTCCTGGGATCATGGACGGTCATGTGGATCCCCTCCGACGCCGAGATCCGGCAGCTGCACGAACGGGTCGCGCCCACCCCCGAGGCGTTCGACCTCGTCTGGACGCACTGCGAGATCGTCGCCCGGATCGCCGATCAGGTGATGGCCGGGCGCGACCTCGAGGTCAACGCCGCCCTGGTGCGCGCCGGCTGCCTGCTGCACGACATCGGCGTGTACCGGTTGTACGGGCGCGACGGCACGCCGGACTTCAGCGGCTACATCCGGCACGGGCTGCTCGGGCACGAGCTCCTGGCGGCCGAGGGTTTCCCGGACTACCTGTGCCGGTTCTGCTCCTGTCACACCGGGGTCGGCGTGACCCGGGCCGACATCCTCGACCAGGGGCTGCCGCTGCCGCCCGGCGACTACGTGGCCGAGACGCCCGAGGAGGACCTGGTCATGTACGCCGACAAGTTCCACAGCAAGAAGAAGCCCCCGGTCTTCGTCTCCGCCGCGGCGTACACGATCAGTGTGGCCCGCTTCGGCCCGGACAAGGCGGCCCGCTTCACCGAGATGGTCGGCACCTACGGCGAACCGGACCTGCCCCCGCTGGCCGGCGAGTACGGACACGCGATCGTCTAGAACGCCAGATCCCAGTCGATCTCCCAGAGCCGGATGCTCCGGTCGTGACTGCCGGAGAGCAGGTACCGGCCGTCGCCGCTCCACGACACCGACCACACCGGGTACGTGTGCCCGTCGACCGTGTGCAGGCAGCGGCCCGTCTCCAGGTCCCACAGCCGTACGGTGTCGTCGTGGCTCGCCGACGCGGCGAACCGGCCGTCACCGCTGAGGGCCACCTCGTTGACCCAGCCGGTGTGCCCTTCGAGGATGCTCAGGCACTCGCCGGTCGCCGCGTCCCACCGGCGGATCGTGCCGTCCTCGCCGCCGGAGACCACGGTCTCGCCGCCGGGGGTCAGCACCGCGGTGGCGACCAGGCCCTGGTGGCCCGCGAACACCTGAAGGCACTCCCCGTCGGCGGCGTCCCACAGGCGTACGTGCCCGTCGGCGCTCGCGGACAGGATGTGCCGCTCGCCGGGTCCGAACCGGACCGACGTCACCCGCGTACGGTGCCCCTGGAAGGCACGGACCTGCTTTCCGGCATCGAGATCCCACAGCCGTACGGCGTTGTCGCCCCCGCCGGAGACGCCCAGCCGGCCGTCGGCGCCGAGGTGGACGCTGAGAACGGCGTAGTGGGTGTGCCCGCCGAAGGAGCGCCGCAGTTCGCCGGTGCGCGCATCCCACACGTGCAGCCGCCGTCCGGCGGTCAGGCCGACGGTCGCGTCGGCGCTCAGCGACGCGGTCGAGGGCGAATCGCCGGTGTCGTGTTCGAGGTAGGCGCCGGTGCCGTCGGTGCGCCAGAGGCGGACGGTGTTGTCACTGGCGGTCAGCGCGCGGGTTCCGTCGGCGTCGAGGCTCACACCCCGGGTGATGCCGGCGGCATCGGTCAGCGTGCGGACCGGCCAGACCGCGCGGATCCCGGCCCGGCCGCCGTGCCGGCCCAGGCGCCGCCAGGCGTCCAGGACGCGGGGTTCCCGCTCGTAGGCGGGCGTGGCCCGGGCCGTGCTGAGCAGGGTGTGCGCGGCCGGAGAGCGGCCGGCCGCCAGGTCCTGCTCGGCCCGGGCCAGCAGCGTGTCGACCTGGTCCCGCAGGCCGCTGAGCTCGACGTGGGTGCGGGGCCGGCACAACCGGTACGGACTGGTGTGCGCCGCGGGCAGCCGCCACCACCGGACGACCCCGGCGCGGTCGGCGGAGACGGCGAACCGGCCGTCGCCGGTGAGCGCGACCGCCCAGACCTCGTCCTCGTGACCGGTGAAGGTGCGCAGGCAGCGGCCGGTGGCGGTCTCCCACAGCCGGAAGGTGTGGTAACGCCCGGCCGTGATCATGCGGGTCCCGTCGGCGCTGATCGCGGCGGGCGCCGGCCACAACGCCATCTGCACGTCGGCGTGCGCCTCGACGGTCCGCAGCGGCAAGCCCGACGGCAGGTCCCACAGGTGGGCGCCGGTCTTGCGGCTGGCGGCCAGGCCGAACCGCCCGTCGGCGCTGACGCCGCCGTGGCCGATCCACTCGAGGCCGGGCAGCACCCGCAGGCAGTCGCCGGTCGCCAGGTCCCAGTGCCGGACCGTCCCGTCGCCGGCGGCGGACATCGCCCGCCGTCCGTCGCCGCTGACGGCCACGAGGGCCACCTTGCCGGTGTGTCCGGTGAGGATGCGCAGACAGCGGCCGGTGCCGGCGTCCCAGACCCGTACGGTCGCGCCGTCGTTGGTCAGCACCCGGCGGCCGTCGTGACTGATCGCGACCCGGGTGGGCGCGTCGATGTGCCCGGCGAGAGTGAGTTCGCGCCGCCGCCGGCGCCAGCCGCCGCGTTCGAGGTCCCGGACAACGACGGTTCCGTCGGCCCCGGCGGAGACGGCCACCTTCGCGTCGGCGCTGACCGCGACCGCCAGCACCGTCTCCTCATGGGCGGTCACGGCGTACCGCAAGCCTGGTTCGTCGCCGAAATCCCAGACGCCGAGCGTGCCCGCGGCGTCACCGGTGACCGCGACGTGGCGGTCGGCGGCCACCGCCACGCTCATCACCGCCGTGCCGTGGTCGAAGGCGGCCAGCTCCTCGGCGGCGACCCCGGCACGGACCTCGGCCCGGGCGGCGGCCACGTCGGGGTCGTCACCGGCGCCGGCCAGCAGCGCCTCGGCCGCGGCCAGGTCGCCGCGTTCGAGGTGGACCTGGGCCATCAGGTGGCGGGCCGGCCAGGGATCGCCCAGGGTGGCGCGCACGGTGTCGAGCGAGGTGAGCAGGGCGGTGTCGGACAGCTGCCCCTGCCGCCAGCGCAGCAGGCCGGCGTTGTAGGTGGCCTCGATGTGCTGCGGGTCGGCCGCGAGGGCCCCGGCGAACGCCTCCTCCGCCTCGGCGGTGCGGCCGAGGTCGAGCAGGGACAGGCCGCGGTTGGTCAGCTCGTCGGCCCGCAGTTCGGCCTGACGCGGTACGGCGCGCGGGTACGGCCGGCCGAGCGTCTCCTGGTGGATCCGGGTGAGTTCGGCGGCGAGGTCGGTCATCCGCGCGGGTCGCTGCCCCGGATCGTCCTGGAGGCAGCGGCCGAGCAGATCGGCCAGCGGGGCCGGCATCGGTGGCAGGTGCGGATCCGCCGGCGGCCGGGCCCGGTGCTCGGCCAGGGCGGCGCCCGCCATCGGCCCGAACGGCCAGGTGAGCCGGCCGGTGAACATCTCCAGGACGACGACCGCCAGGCTCCAGACGTCCGTGCGACGGGTCAGCTTCGCGCCGGCCACCTGCTCCGGGGAGGCGTAGGCCGGCGTCAGGCCGCCGGCCGTGGCGATCATCGTGACGGTCGCCGGGCCGTCCCCGGTCCCGGGCGCGGTCACCAGGGCGCCCGCCGCCCGGGCCAGGCCGAAGTCGGTGACCTTGGCCTGGCCGTCGGTGTCGAGCAGGATGTTGCCCGGCTTGACGTCCTGGTGGATGAGCCCGCTGGCGTGCGCGTGGTCGAGGCCCCAGCAGATCTGGATGGTCAGGTCCAGGATCCGGGCCAGTGCCGCGATCGGATCGCCCTGGTAGAGGCGCCGGTCGTCGATCCAGTCGCGCAGGCTGCCACCCGCGAGGTATTCGGCGAAGACGCGGGGGATGCCGTCGTCGACGCTGACGTAGTGGCAGGTGCACACGTGCGGGTGGGTGCCGAGGCCGACCCAGGTCTCGGCCTCGGCGACGAACTGCCGGCGGAGGGCGGGCTCGCTCAGCAGGCCGGGGCGCGGCACCTTGACGGCCAGGTCGGTGTTCCATCGGCGGTGCCGGACCCGGTAGACCAGGCCCATGCCGCCGTTCTCGTGGACGGTTCTCACCTCGTACCGGCCGAGGACGACATCGCCGGGGCGCCAGACCGCAGACATGCCGGGACTGTAACGACCGGTCGCCACCGGGACGGTCGACCTCTACGGCGCGCCTGACCCCGAAATGCTGCCGGTCGAGTAAGGTCACGCCGTCGCCGGGTGAGGCTGTCCCCCGTACGCGGGATGTCGTGAAATAGCCAACCTGGTTTACCTTCTTTCCAGCAGGGCTTCCCAGTGGCGTGAGGATTTCTTACGTCGGCCCGCGTAAAAGAAAAGGCATCCGCTCCGACGGCCGGGGCGGATGCCTTTTTGCGTTCGCGGCGAATAAATGGTGTCGCCGATCCGACCAGTTGATCCGTCCAAGCGCGGCGAAATGGACATTAGTCACCTATCGTCCCTGCTCACTGGATCAGGGGAAAAGGTTCTGATCGACTTGAATTGCACCTGCCGTTTAGCGATAAGGTCTCGCCGCAACGCTATTTCTGGTGGCGATTCCTCCTTTGCCGAAAGGGCCCCGATCTTGGCTGCCGCCGTGATGATTTCTATTTCTGTCGTGCTCTCCGTATTCGCTGCGGTGACGCTGTGGTGGACGATGCACGCCTGGCGCACCCCGGAGACGCTCGCCGCCACCCGGTTCGCTGAACCGGACGGCGACCACCGGGTCACGTTCTCCCTGCTCGTGCCCGCCCGGCACGAACAGGCCGTACTGGAGCACACGGTCGAGCGCCTGCTGCGCTCCACCCACCAGGGTTACGAGATCATCCTGATCATCGGCCACGACGACCCGGAGACGGCCGAGGTGGCCCGCCGGGTCGCCGCCCGCGCCCCGGAGCGGATCCTGGTCGTCACCGACGAGAACACGGTCAAGAACAAGCCCCGCGCCCTGAACACGGCCCTGCCCTACGTGCGCGGCGACGTGGTCGGTGTCTTCGACGCCGAGGACCAGGTCCACCCGGACCTGCTCGAACACGTCGACCACGCGTTCCGGACCACCGGCGCCGACGTCGTCCAGGGCGGCGTCCAACTGATCAACTTCCACTCCAGCTGGTTCAGCCTGCACAACTGCCTGGAGTACTTCTTCTGGTTCCGCAGCCGGCTGCACCTGCACGCCGACAAGGGGTTCATCCCGCTCGGCGGCAACACCGTCTTCGTCCGCACCGACGTGCTGCGCACCGCCAACGGCTGGGACGGCACCTGCCTGGCCGAGGACTGCGACCTCGGGGTGCGGCTGTCCAGCCGGGGCGCCAAGGTGGTCGTCGCCTACGAGGCGTCACTGGTCACCCGGGAGGAGACCCCGGACACCATCGGCAGCCTGGTCAAGCAGCGCACCCGCTGGAACCAGGGCTTCCTGCAGGTGCTGCGCAAGGGGGAGTGGCGGCGGCTGCCGACCTTCCGGCAGCGGCTGCTCGCCCGCTACACGCTGACCGGCCCGTTCCTGCAGGCGTTCTCCGGCCTGGCCATCCCGGTCGGTATCGCCGCGGCGCTCTGGGCCGACCTGCCGGTCGGGATCGCGCTGGCCACGTTCGTGCCGGTGGTACCGATGCTGGCCAACATCGTCTTCCAGACCGTGGGCCTGCGCGACTTCGGCCTGCAGTACAACCTCAAGGTCGGCCTCAAGCACTACGCGTGGCTGACCCTCGGCGCGTTCCCGTACGCGCTGATCCTGAGCGTGGCCGCGCTGCGGGCCGTCTGGCGCGAGTACACCGGCCGGCGCAACTGGGAACTGACCTCGCACGTCGGGGCCCACCTGCACAACCAGGTGCCGCAGCCGGAGACCGGGGTG
The DNA here is from genome assembly GCF_051380535.1 of Actinoplanes sp. HUAS TT8. Taxonomy (NCBI): domain Bacteria; kingdom Bacillati; phylum Actinomycetota; class Actinomycetes; order Micromonosporales; family Micromonosporaceae; genus Actinoplanes; species Actinoplanes sp. HUAS TT8. The sequence goes on from NZ_CP195646.1 coordinate 3,491,982, forward strand.
GCGGCATGACGCTGCTGCAGCTCGTTCCCGACCGTACGGAAACCTTGCCCGAACCGGAAGAAAAAGCGGCCGCACCGCGCGGCCGGGGCCGCAACCCGGAGACCTGGCTCGCGTTGTCGTTGACCGCCCTGGTGGTCACCGTCCTCGCGATCAACATCACCGGCTTCCCCGGGGCCAGCGACGACGAGGGCACCTACCTGGCCCAGGCCTGGGCCGTGGCCAGCGGCAAGGGCCTGGCCCACTACACCTACTGGTACGACCACCCGCCCCTGGCCTGGATCCAGCTGGCCGCCCTGTCCTGGCTGCCCGGCGTGTTCGGCGTGCACAGCCCGGCCGTGGCCGCCGGGCGGATCGCCATGCTGCCGGTCATCGCGGCCAGCCTGATGCTGATCTACACGATCGCCCGCCGGATGGGCATGGCCGTCTGGTCGTCGGCCGCCGCGCTGCTCATCTTCGGACTGTCCCCGCTGGCGATCACCATGGACCGCGAGATCTACCTGGACAGTTTCGCCGTGGCCTGGATGCTCGGCGCGCTCGCCCTGGTCCTGTCCCCACGCCGGCACCTGTGGCACGTCACCGCGGCCGGCGCGGCCACCGCGATCGCCGTGCTCAGCAAGGAGACCATGCTGGTCACCGCGCCGGCCGTGGTCGTCGCGCTGTGGCAGAACGCGGCCCGCAGCTCGACCCGGCCGTGGGCGATCGGCGGCTACGCCAGCGGTGTCGTGCTGGTCGGCGCGTTCTACCCGCTCTACGCGCTGCTGCGCGGCGAACTGTTCCCCGGGCCCGGTCACGTGTCGCTGATCGGCGCCTGGCAGTTCCAGCTGGCCAGCCGCTCCGGCTCGGGCAGCATCTTCACCGACGGGTCCGGCGCCAACGACCTGCTCCACTCGTGGCTCTTCTACGACCCGGTGATCCTGGTGGCCGGGCTCGTCGCCACGGTGGCGATTCTTCCGGTACGGCGGTTGCGCCCACCCGCCGTGGCCGGCGTCATCCTGACCCTGGTCGCGTTGCGGCCGGGCGGCTACCTGCCGGCCATGTACGTCGTGCAGATCCTCCCGTTCTTCGCCATCGCCATCGCCGCCGCGCTCGATCAGATCGCGGTGCTGGGGGAGCGGCGCAGCCGCTGGCTGAAGCTCGCCGCATTCGCCGTGTTCGCCCTGGTGGCGGCCACGTTCGTCGTCCCGCGCTGGTGGACCGGCAACCAGCGGGCCCTGACCGCGAACGACAACGCCGGCTACGCGGCCGCCGCCGACTACCTGCGCACCGCCGTGATCGACCGCAAGGACACCACCGTCGTCGTCGACGACGTTCTCTGGCTCGACTGCGTCAACGCCGGATACCAGCAGGAGAAGGTCATCTGGTTCTACAAGCTCGACCTGGACCCGGCCGTCAAGGCGACCCTGCCCAACGGCTGGCACGACGTCGACTACATCGTGTCCACCCCGGCGCTGCGGCAGGACCCGGGCGCCCTGCCGACCGTGAACACGCTGCTCGCCAACTCCAGCGTGGTCGCCGCGTTCGGCCCGGACGAGGGCCGCATCGAGGTCCGCCGGATCAACACTACGGAGACGACATCATGACCCTGGCCGCTGACGACCGCTCCGCCCGCGGGGTGGTGCGCTCGCCGAGCCGCGCCGCCGTCGCGCCCGGCGAGAAGACCGTACCGCTGCAGCAGCACCGCAAACCCGGGCGCACCCGCGCGGTCCTGCCCGGCGAGATCGGCGTCCGCGACGCGCCCGAGGTGCTGCGGCAGAGCGTGATCGTGCCCACCTACAACGAGCGCGACAACGTGACCGCGCTGCTGGACCGCCTCGCGGCGACCCTGCCGCACACCGAGACCGAGATCGTCTTCGTCGACGACAGCACCGACGGCACCCCCGAAGTGATCGCCGAGGTCGCCCGCGACTACCCGATGGCGATCACCGTGCACCACCGCGACGAGGGCGTCGGCGGCCTCGGCGGCGCGGTCGTCGAAGGCATGCGGATCGCCCGGGGCGAGTGGATCGTGGTCATGGACGCCGACCTGCAACACCCGCCGGAGATCGTCCCCGACCTCATCGCGGCCGGCATGCGCGACGGCGCCGACCTGGTCATCGGCTCCCGCTACGCCGGCGGCGGCAGCACCGGCGGACTGGCCGACGGCTACCGCAAGCTCGTCTCGCGCGGGTCGACGATCCTGGTCAAGACCCTCTTCCGGAACCACCTGCTGCAGGTCAGCGACCCGATGAGCGGCCTGTTCGCGATCCGGGCGAGCTCGCTCGACGCCGGGCAGCTGCGGCCGCTCGGCTACAAGATCCTGCTCGAACTGATCGTGCGCAACCGGCCCGGGCGGGTCGTCGAGGTGCCGTACACGTTCCAGGCCCGGCACGCCGGCGAGTCGAAGTCGACAGTGGCCGAGGGACTGCGGTTCCTCAAGCACCTCGCGCGGCTGCGGCTGGGCAGCGGACGCTCCCGGATGCTCGGTTTCGGCCTGATCGGCCTGTCGGGGCTGCTGCCCAACCAGGCGGTGCTGTGGGGGCTGACCCTCGCCGGCCTTCACTACGCGCCCGCGGCCGTCGCCGCCAACGTGGTCGCGGTGGTCTGGAACTTCCTGCTCGTCGACCGCGTGCTCTACCGCAACCGCCGCGACCGGCCGTTCGCCGGGCGTTTCGCCCGGTTCTTCCTGGTCGGCAACGCCGATCTGCTGCTGCGGATCCCGCTGCTGGCGCTGCTCGTCGACGGACTGCACACCGGGGTGCTGGCCGCCAACCTGCTCACCCTCGTCGCGTCGTTCGCGGTGCGATTCCTCATCGCCGAAAAAGTCATCTACCTGGGGCGCAAATGAACAGACCCGTGATGAGCCGGCGCGACCGGCTCCGTATCGCCCAGCTGATAGTCCTGGCGCTGGTGCTCTTCCTCGGCCTGCCGCAGCTGCCGGCCGGCGCGAGCGCGAACCTGGTCGGCAACCCCGGCCTGGAATCCCTGGACAGCACCGGCTTCCCGGTCTGCTGGGAGAAGTCCGGCTGGGGGTCCAACGGCTACTCGTTCGCGGTCACGCACACCGCGCACAGCGGGAACAACGCCATGACGGTGACGGTCAGCGCGGCCGGCAGCGGCGACCGCAAGGCGATGATGCTGGAGGACACCTCCTGCGCGCCCAACGTCACCCCGGGCCACCAGTACGACCTGTCGGCCTGGTACCAGACGACCACGCCGAACACCGTCATGACGGTGTTCCGGCACGACGTCGCCCAGGGCTGGGTCTACTGGACCGACCTGGCCAACCTCACCCCGACCACCGGCTGGACCCAGTCCACGGTCCGCACCCCGCAGGTGCCGGAGAACACCGACCAGATCGTCTGGGGCATCACCATCTACGGCGTCGGCACCCTGCAGACCGACGACTACCAGATGAACGACGCCACCCAGCCCGCTCCCGAGCAGTCCTGCAGCGCCGGGACCGCCTGCACCAAGGGCGCGTGGGCGGTCATGCCGTTCAACTCGCCGGTCCGGGCCATCCACGCGGTCGTGCTCAAGAACGGTGACGTGCTGCTCGTGGCCGGCTCCGGGAACAACCCGGACGATTTCGCGGCCAAGACGTTCAAGTCGGCGATCTACCACCCGGGCAAGGGCACGTTCACCAACGTGGCCACGCCGGCCGACCTGTTCTGCTCCGGGCACGTGCAACTGCCCGACGGGCGGGTGCTGATCATGGGCGGTAACAAGGACTACCCGGCGGCCGACGGGAGCCACGGGTACAAGGGACTGAAGAACTCGTACGTCTTCGACCCGGCCACGAGCGCCTACACCCGGGTCAACGACATGACCGCGGGCTCCTGGTACCCGTCCGCGACCACGCTCGGCAACGGCGACGTGATCAGCCTCGGCGGCCTCGGCGAGGACTCCAACGGCACGGTCGCCACCCAGTACTTCTCCAACGCGCAGCAGCGCTGGCTCGGCCTCAACGAGGCCCACCAGACGTGGAGCTTCTGGGGCCTGTACCCGTCGATGATCCTGATGCAGGACGGCCGGCTCTTCTACACCGGCAGCCACGTCTTCGGCAACGGCCTGTCCGGCACCGGCAGCAGCATCTACGACTACAACGCCAACACGGTCACCCCCGTCGACGGGCTGCGCAAGAAGGACGAGCGCGACCAGTCGATGAGCGTGCTGCTCCCACCCGCCCAGGACCAGAAGGTACTGACCATGGGCGGCGGCAACATCGAGACCAACCCGGACGCGCACCGGCTCACCGACCTGATCGACCTCAAGCAGGCCAACCCGGTCTACACCGTCGGCCCGCAACTGCCCGGTGGCACCCTCACCGGGGGAGTCCCCGAGACGGCGGCGCAGGGCAAGATGTACGTCTCGGCGGTGCTGCTGCCCGACGGCAAGGTCTTCGAGACCGGCGGCGGCCTGCACAACCGGGCCGACCCCGTCTACGAGGCGTCGATGTACGACCCGGCCACCAACACGTTCACCGCCGGGATGGCGACCGACCCGGTGCCGCGCACGTACCACTCGTCGGCGTTCCTGCTGCCCGACGGGCGGGTCATGTCGGTCGGCGAGAACCCCGGCAACGGCACGTTCGACATGCGGATCTCCGTGTACTCGCCGCCGTACCTGTTCAAGGGCGCCCGGCCGCAGATCACCGGCGTCTCCGGCACCCAGTGGGCCTACGGCTCGCAGCAGACCGTCACCGTGGACGGGCCGATCCTCAAGGCCGAACTGATCCGGCCGGCCGCGGTCACCCACTCCAGCGACCCCAACCAGCGGTTCGTCGACCTGCCGATGACCGTCAACGGCAACACGATCGGCCTGAACCTGAGCAGCAACCCCAATCTGGCGCCGCCCGGCTGGTACATGCTGTTCGTGGTCGGCACCAACGGTGTTCCATCGGTAGCGAAGTGGGTGCACGTCGGATGAGCCGTCTACGTTTCACCGGGATCGCCGTGGCCGCGTTCGCCCTCTGCGGGGCGGCGGCATGGGGGGTCACCTCCGGTCGGCAGGACACCGCGATCGCCAGCACTCCGGCGGCGCAGCAAGGAGTGCTGCCCGTGCAGGAGGCCCAGCGGGCCGACCACACCGATCGGTCGGGCAAACGGGCTCCGGCCACCACGGCCGCCACTCACGCCTCGCCTTCGGCTTCGGCGCCCTCTTCAAACAGCAAAAGGCCGCGTACGTACGGAACACCGGCCCCGTTCGTGCAGACGTTCGCGGCGCAGCCCGGGCGGACCCGCATCCGGCCCGGCAAGTCGCCGAAGATCCCGGTGAAGGTCGCGCCGACGGTCGACGGATGCGATCGGAACTACGGCACGAAAGCGCAGTGCATCCCGCTGAACTACCCGGCCGGGGTGAAGGACCGGTGCGCCTGGCTGAAGGCGCACGGGTTCACCGGGATCAAGGTCGTCGCCAAGGACCGGCAGAACCTCGACCCCGACCGCAACAAGATCGCCTGCGGCTGACCGTGTGATCGGGGGCCCTGTCAGCGGGGGTCCCCGATCTGCCTCTCGAAATGCTCCTTCATCGACGGGTAGTAGTCGTCGAAGCTCGGCATCGGGATGCCGTCCCGGGCCGCGACCAGCGCGTCCAGGTAGAACTCCCACCCCGGCCCGACCTCACCGATCCCGTCCGTGCTCGTCAGGTGCTGGGTGAACGTCAGCTCGGTGACGCCCGCGCTCTCGATCAGCACCATCTCCAGGAACCAGCGGCCGTCGTCCTCACCGGCCGACACGGCCAGCCGGGCCGGCGGCTCACACGCGTCGACCGTCATGTCGAACCACGGCTTGCCCTCCTCCTGGACCATCTGCACCTTGATCGTCCGGCCCGGGCCGGCGTCGCCCTCCCACGGCCCGAACCACCTCGCGGTCCGCTCCGGCTCGGTCAGGCTCGCCCACACGTCGTCGATGCCGGCGCGGAACGTCCGCGTCAGCACCAGGTCGCTCCCGAACAGTCGCCCGGTCGGTGTCGGACTCATGCGCTCTCCCTCTCCTCAGGCTGCCCCCGCCGCCGGTCGCGGCGAGTCCGGTGAACCTCGGTCTCCAGCGCGTCGAAGTGCCGCCCCCACACCCCGGCCGCCGCATCGCCGCGCTCCCACAAGCCGCCCGCCCCCACGCCACCGCGCTCCTGCGGCTCACCCGCCACCACCACGCCGGAGCGTCCGGTCAGCTGCCCCAGCCACCCGGCCAGTTCGTCCAGCGGCGCGGTGACCAGCTCATACACCCGCCGCCGCCCATCCGCGGTGTCCTGCACGAGGCCGGCCTCGCGCAGCACCCGCAGATGTCGGCTGACAGCGGGCCGGCTGATCGCGAACCGCTCCGCCACCTGCCCGGCGGTCAGCGCCTCGTCCCGCAGCATCAGCAGGATCTCCCGCCGCACCGGGTCCGCGATCGCACCGGCCACCCCATCCACACCCAGAAGCGTAACCACTAGGTTACGCGTCCAGCAACCCACATCCCCGAATCCGCCCAGCCGCGGGGTCCGTTCCGGCCGTCGGCAGGACCCGCACCTGGGCCGGGTGCAGCGCGGACTCCGCGGGGGTTGCGGTCGGCGGCGCGGTTCCGGCTCTCGGCTGGTGCTGACGGCTGTTCCGGCTCGTTTTTGGAGCCGTGAGTGCCAGCCGGCGGGCGGGAGGCGCGGCTGGGCCGGGTGTGGCGCGGACCTCGCGGGGGTTGCGGTGGGCGGTGCGGTTCCGGCTCTCGGCTGGTGCTCAGGGCTGGTTTTTGGGCTGGGAACAGCCGTGAGCACCAGCCGGGGGTGGAGGCGCGGCTGGGGCTTGACCGGGCGCGGGCTCGCGGGGGCGGCGGGCGGCTCGGGACGAAACAGGGTGGACGGGTTTGTTGCTCTGACCGTGACCAACTGACCACGTCGCCCTTTCGGGCTGAGCGTTCTGGGCGCGCCAGCGCCCTGCTCAGCCCGGAAGGGTCCCCGCGGGAGCGACGATCTAGACCACAGACCAGAGAGGCAATGATGAATTTGATCTTGGTTTTTAGCGGGACGGGAGGCGCAGGCCGGACATTCCGCCGTCGACGGCCAGGGACATTCCGGTGGTGGCGCCCGAGGCCGGGGCGGCCAGGTATTGGACCGCGGCCGCGACCTCGTCGGCGGTGACCAGGCGGCCGGTGGGCTGGCGGGCGGCGAGGCGGGCCTTCTCGGCTTCGGGGTCGTCGGTGCGGGCGAGCAGGCGAGCCACCCAGGGGGTGTCGACGGTGCCGGGGGCCACGCAGCAGACGCGGATGCCTTCGGTGACCAGGTCGGCGGCCATGGCCAGGGTGAGGGCGTGGACGGCGCCCTTCGACGCGCAGTAGAGGGCGCGCTGGACCAGGCCCGCCGTCGCGGCGATCGACGACAGGTTGACGATGACCGGGGAGCGGCTGCGGCGCAGGTAGGGCAGGGCGGCGCGGCTGGCGCGGGCCACGCCGGTGACGTTGACGTCGAGGACGCGGGACCATTCGGCGTCGTCGTTGGCCTCGACGGTGCCGACGGCGCTGACGCCGGCGCTGTTGACCAGGATGTCGATGCCGCCGTAGGCCTCGGCCAGTTCTCGGAAGGCCGCGTCCAGGGAGGCCTCGTCGCGGACGTCGGCCTTCAGGGGCAGGCCGGGGGCCTTGGCCGGGTCCAGGTCGAGGATGCCGACCTTGGCGCCGGCGGCGGCGAGGCGGCGGGCGCACGCGGTGCCGATGCCGGAGCCGCCGCCGGTGATCGCGGCCACCAGGCCGTCGAGGTCGTTCACTGCCATGCCGGGCCTTCCGGGTAGGCGTACCGGGTCAGCGACTCCGGACGCATCTGGGTGGAGAAGCCGGGGACGGCCGGGGCCAGGTAGCGGCCACCGGCGACGACCGCCGGGTCGACGAAGTGTTCGTGCAGGTGGTCGACGTATTCGATGACACGGTCGTCGAGGCTTGCGGAGACCGCGGCGTAGTCGAAGAACGACAGGTGGCGGACGACCTCGCACAGGCCGACGCCGCCGGCGTGGGGGCAGACCGGTTTCTGGTACGCGGCGGCGAGCAGCAGGACGGCGATGTTCTCGTTGACGCCGGCGACCCGGCACGCGTCGAGCTGGACGAAGTCGATCGCGTCGGCCTGCAGGAGCTGCTTGAACACGACCCGGTTGGCGATGTGTTCGCCGGTGGCGACCCGGATCGGGTCGATCGCCGAGCGGATCACGGCGTGGCCGAGGACGTCGTCGGGGCTGGTGGGTTCCTCGATCCACCACGGGTCGTATTTCGCCAGCGCGGACATCCAGGTGATGGCGTCGGGGACGTCCCAGCGCTGGTTGGCGTCGACGGCGATCCGGATGTCGGGGCCGACGACGGCCCGGGCCAGGGCGAAGCGGCGGATGTCGTCGTCGAGATCTGCCCCTACTTTTAGCTTTATCATGGTAAATCCGGCGTCGACGGCCTCGCGGGCTAGCCTTTCGATCTTCGCGTCGTCGTAGCCCAGCCAGCCCGCCGAAGTGGTATATGCCGGATATCCGAACGCCTTCAAGTGGTCAATGCGTCGTGCTTTGTCCGATAAATCGGACAACAGATCTCGCGCGCCCGACGGCGTCAACGTATCCGTCAGATACCGCCAGTCCACCAGATCCACGATCTCGTCGGGCGACAGCGACGCCAGCAACTCCCACAACGGCAGCCCGGCCTTCTTGGCCCGCCAGTCCCAGGCCGCGTTCACGATCGCTCCGGCCGCGAGGTGCATGACCCCCTTCTCCGGCCCGAGCCACCGCATCTGCGAGTCGTGCGTCAACCTCCGATAGAACTCGCCCAGGTCGTCCAGGGGCTGTCCGGCGATCAACGGCGCCAGCGCGTCGATCGCCGCCCGGCACACCTCGTTCCCGCGCCCGATCGTGAACGTGAACCCGTGCCCCTCCGAACCGTCCTCGGCCCGCAGCACCACGTAGGCCGCCGAGTAGTCCGGATCCGGGTTCATCGCGTCGGATCCGTCCAGCTCACGCGAGGTCGGAAAGCGGATGTCGGACGAGGTGATCGAGGCGACCCTCATCCCTTGACCACGCTGCGCTGCCGCCCCAGCCCGTCGATCTCGATCTCCACCACGTCACCGGCGCTCAGGTACGGGAATCGTCCGCTCAGCGCCACCCCCTCGGGCGTCCCGGTGTTGATCAGATCGCCCGGTTCCAGGACGGTGAACTGGGAGAGGTGCCAGATCAGGAACCCGACGTCGAAGATCATGTCGGCCGTGCTGGAGTCCTGCCGGGGCGCGTCGTTGACCCAGCTGCGCAGCCGCAGCGGGAACCTCAGCTCGTCCGGCGTGACCAGCCACGGCCCGAGCGGGTTGAACGTCTCGCACGACTTGCCCTTCGACCACTGCCCGCCGGACCGGTCGAGCTGGTATTCACGTTCGGACACGTCGTTGGAGAGCACATAGCCGGCGACGCACTCCAGGGCCGCCTCCGGACTGGGCAGGTAGCGTGCCGTGCGGCCGATCACGACGCCCAGCTCCACCTCCCAGTCGGTGCGTTTCGAGCCGGGCGGGATCCGGATGTCGTCCTCCGGGCCGACCACCGTGTTCGGCGCCTTGTAGAAGATGATCGGCTCGACCGGCGGCTGAGCTCCGGATTCGGCGGCGTGCGCGGCGTAGTTCTGCCCGATGCAGACGACCGCGCCCGGTCGCACAATCGGCGGGCCGATCCGGTGGTGATCCAGATCGGCCGCCGGCAGCTCGTCCGGATCGCCGGTGAACCCGCCGCCGGCCAGGAACGCGCCGTCGATGTCGGCCGTGACCTCGGACAGGTCGCGGAGCACGCCGTCGGCGTACAGAATCGGACGCTCGGCGCCCGGCTCACCGGCACGCAGGTACCTCATCGGTTCTCCAATCGATAGACGCGGATCGCGGTGCGGCCGAACACGTCACCCGGCCGGCCGCCGAGGATGCCACTGAGCAGCGCCATGACCTCGCCGTAGCCGGCGACGACCTCGCACACCGGCCAGTCCGAGCCGAACATCAGCCGGTCCGGACCGAAAAGATCAAGAGCGACTTGGACGTACGGCCGGAGCCCCGCCCGCGTCCACCCGGGACCGGCCTCGGTGACCAGCCCGGACAGCTTGGCCACCACGTTCGGGCACGCCGCGACCGGTGTGATCAGGCGCGTCCAGCCGTCGAGGTCCCCGATCGACGGCTTACCCAGGTGGTCCAGCACGAACGTGGACTCCGGCATCGCGGCCACCGCGCGGGCCACCGACGGCAGCTGACTCGCGCGGACCACCAGCTCGTTGACCAGCCCGGAGTCGGCGACGGTGGCCAGCCCGGCGCGGACCCCGGGCTGGTCGAGCAGGTCGTCCGGCCCGGCCTGCACCTGGTCGCGGACGCCGACCAGCCGGTCACCGCCGGGGCCGGAGCGGTGCCGGGCCAGCATCGCCCGCAGATCCGGATCGGACAGGTCGGCCCAGCCGACGACCCCGGCGATCTCCGGGGTGTTGGCCGCCAGGGCCAGGAACCGGCTGGTCTCGGCCGGCCGGCACAACCCGGCCTCGACCAGGACCGTGCGCTGTACCCCGGAGGCGGCCAGGTGCGGGCGCAGGTCGGCCATCGTGTAGTCGCGCCGGATCCGGGCCAGCCCGTCGGCAGCCAGCCACGGATAGTCCGCGGTCCACAGGTGGTGATGGGCGTCGACGATCATCCTGGCACCGGGATCCCGGCGTCCAGCAGACCGCTTTTGATCAGGTCACGCCAGAGCCCGCCGGGGATCTCGACGGCCGCCATCGCCGCGGCGTCGGCGGCCTCCGCGGCCGATCGCATGCCGATCACCACCGACACGACAGCCGGATGGGCCAGGGGAAACTGCAGAGCAACAGCCCGCAGAGGTACGTCGTGACGGGCGCACACCTCGGCCATCGCCCGCGCCTTGGCCACGATGTCCGGGCGGGCCGGGCCGTAGTCGAAAGTGGTGTTGCGCCCGGGGTCGGCCAGAATCCCCGAATTGAACACGCCACCGCAGATCACGGCGATGCCGCGGCGCTCGCACTCCGGGAGCAGATCCCGCAGGCCGGACTGGTCCAGCAGCGTGTACCGCCCGGCCAACAGGAAACAGTCGAAACGGCCGGTGCGGGCGAACTCGGTGAGCATCGCGGACTGGTTCATGCCGGCCGAGACGGCCCCGATCGCGCCCTCGCGGCGCAACGCGACGAGGGCCGGGAGGGCGTCGGTCAGCGCCTGCGCGAAATGCTCGTCGGGGTCGTGCAGGTGCAGGATGTCGACCCGGTCCAGGCCCAGGCGGTCGAGGCTCTCGCGGTGCTGACGGCGTACGCCGGCATTGCTGAAATCCCACACCGGTGACGCGCCGGACGGCTCGGACCACATGCCTTCGGCCGCGTGGTGATCGGGAACGAGCCGCCGGCCGACCTTGGTGGCGAGGGTGAAGGCGCTCCGGCCGCGCAGGGCCGCGCCGGCGCGACGCTCGGAGAGGCCGGCGCCGTAGAGCGGGGCCGTGTCGAAGAACCGCACACCCAGCCGCCAGGCGGTGTCGACGGCATCCCGGGCCGCACGGTCCCCGACCGGCGTGAACAGGCCGCCGATCGGGGCCAGGCCCATGCCGAGGCGGGTGACGGTGACGCCGGTGCCGCCCAGCGGCACTGTCTCGAACGGATCCACTTCGCGGTCCTTTCGTAGATCCTATAGGATCCGCGTACCTGTCTAATCTCCTTCGCATTGATAGTCAACTTTCCCATGGAGGAAGGTCGATGTCTGGGCCGATTCGCCGCTCGGTGCTCAGCGACGACGTCCACGAATCGCTGCGGTCGATGATCCTGGAACACCAACTGGCCCCCGAGGAACGCGTCAACATCGACGCCCTGGCCCGCTCGCTGGACGTGTCGCCGACACCGGTGCGGGAAGCGCTCGCGCGGCTGGAATCGGAAGGACTGGTGCGGAAACGGCCCCTGGCCGGGTACACGGTGGCGCCGCTTCTCACCCGGGCCGAATTCAACGACATGTTCGACATGCGGCTGGTGCTGGAAACGGCGGCCGCGCGGTGGGCGGCCTCGCGATCCCCGGCCGCGGTGCGGGAATCGCTGTCGGCCGAGGCCTCGATCTCGTACGTCGTGTCGTCGTCGCATGCGGCGTTCACGGCCGCGGACGCGCGCTTCCACGACCTGGTCGCCGAGGCAGCCGACAATCCGCTGCTGCGGGACGCGATCTCACGACTGCATGCGCATCTCCATATTCATCGGTTGTATTTTCCGTACGCGGAGACCGGGTCGACGCGGCGTGAACACGAACTGGTCGCGGTGGCGATCGGGGCCGGTGACGCCTCCTCGGCCGAGGAGGCGATGCGGGAGCATCTGAGTGCGGCCCGGGCCCGGCACCTGGCCGTTTTTGACTAACCCTCGCTCGGGGTGTGCTGGCCGGGCTGCGTTTCGACTTGCTGTTGCGCTGATGCGGGTCCTCGCCGGTGCGCTGATCGCCGACCCGCGTATCGGCTCCCGCATCGGCCTGCTGGCCGCGCCGTGCTCTGCCCGTGGCGGCCTGGCCTCGGGTCGGGTTCCGGCCTCGGGCGGCCCGGTCAGGGCTTGGATTCCGGGCGGTGGATGCTGATCCACTCCTCGACGTCCTCGGCGAGCCAGACCCGGCCCTGGGCGAGGTCGGCGGCCGGCTTGGGGAAGTGGGTTTTGGCGGTCAGCTGGGTGACGCGCTGACGGCTGATCGAGCCGAGCCGGGCGCAGATTTCCTTGGTGCCCATCAGCTTGGGGCGCTTGGTGGTCATGCGAGCGACTATAGGCACAGAGCAACCACCTTGAGTACCCCGCAGGGCCAATTCGTTGCGGAAACTTTCGTCGGTTGTGGAGGGCTGGGGCGGCCCTTTGGTGCTTGTCACGAGGCCAGATGCCCTGTGTCAGCCTCGCAGAGTTCCCGAGGCTCGCGCATCGACCGTCACCGTTTCGTGTAACCGGCACCCGAACCGGTGACCCTGACCGAGCTCCGAGAGTAGTGACCTATCTTCCTAGGATGCCTTACGCGATGTCGCCTCGGCCACGCGCGGAAACCGCGAGCGAGGCCGAGCGGCTTTCGAGCTGTCACCGCGCGGCCCGGACCGTGAAGGCGGCCGGCGGGTCGTCCGGGCGTCTCTTGGACCGGATTGCCCTGGGTCGGATCAGGACGGCGGAGTCAGCCGACGCCAGACCGCGCGGCCCTGCCGGGCGGCGGGACCGTGCGGGGTTGGATCGCGGCGGCGGAGTCGGCCGGCGTCGACCCTGCGTGGCCCTGGGGGTAGCCGGACCGCGCGAGGTCGGGGGTCGCCACGACTTGGGTGGCGACCCCGGCCGGCAGGAGCGAGTGCGGCGACCCTGGGTGGCGTGGAGTTGGACCCGGCGGCCGCGGGTGGCGTGGAGTCGGTCAGCTGCGGGCGGTGACCAGGATGCCCAGGCACATCTCGTCGCTGGTGCCTTCGCCCCAGACGACGTACCTCGGAGGCAGTTTTTGCAGCTGCGGCAGCAGCTTTCGCAGTGTGGCGTCGTGCGTGCACGTCACGCGGACCGTGTCGCCCGCTTTGACGGTGATCGGTCGGGGGAGCGGGACCAGGGCCTGGTTGTCGAAGTTGTACTGCGGGACGTCCAGGATGGTCTGCGCGCCGGGCTTGCCCGGGTTGAGTTCGATCTTGATGGAGCGGCCGAGCAGGTGCATGTGGCCGGCCGCCATGTAGATGGTGGCCGGTTCCTCGACCGGCTGGTCGCAGTGCTGGGTGTTGCCGGCGGTGACCTTGCCGGCGTTGCAGCCCTGGATCAGGTGCGATTCCTGTTCGCCGGCCTCGGCGCCGAAGCGGTGGCCGACGTCGGCGATCGCGGTGTCGCGGTCGCACAGCGGGCCGGACTCGCCGGGCGCGCAGGGGAGTTCGATCGGGGCCGGGAACAGGGCGGTGTCGAGCCGCTTGAGCGGGGTGGTGCCGTCGGCGACGCGCAGCCGGATGCCGGACCTGTCGGTCTGGCCGGTGGCGCCGGTCTCCAGCAAGTTGTAGTGGACCTGCATGACGAGTTTGCTGCCGGGCGGCATGGCGAATCCGGAGCCGGACGGCATCAGGGTCTCGCCGGCGCCGGGCGCCCAGTGGGCGACCCACGCGGTCTGGCCCTGGACGCCGGCGTCGCCGAAGCAGGTCCAGCCCTCACCCGGGGTGCCGTCGTCGACCCGGGTGGCCTCGGTGGCCTGCTGCGGGTCGAGGCGGTAGAAGATCGCGTGGTGCACGATGGCCGCGTTCTGCGGCTGGAACTGGCTGCCGGTCAGGTACGACGCCGACGTGAGGCCGGGGTCGACGAGGAAGCATCGGTAGTCGTCGGTCCCGCCGTTCGGGGCCTGCGGCGTGTACGGCTGCGGCAGCGCCAGATCGACGAACCGTTCCCCGGCTCGTAGCGGGGTCGGCGGTGGCGCCGAGCCGAGAGTGTGCCCGGCGTGCGGGCCGGCCGAGGCCGGAGCCGGGGCCGAGGCCGGAGTTTCGGTGGATCCGCAGGCCGCGAGCAGCAACAACGCGGCGGCGGGGAGCAGGATTCGCTTCACGGTGCCCTCCCATCGAGACCCGCGAATCGTCCCGTTTGGGACGTCGTGATCGCATCCGGGATGTCCCGTAGTTTCTCCCCCCGAATGTGAAACTTGATCATGGCTGGATAATGGTTGTTCAGACTTCAAGAGAGGAATCATGGCAACCGAAGGCAGTACCAAGGCTGTGGTGACGGCACTGAGCGCGAACCTCGCGATCGGCGTCTCGAAATTCGTCGCCGCGGCCATCACCGGATCCGCCTCCATGCTCGCCGAGGGCGTCCACTCGGTGGCGGACTCGACCAACCAGGTGCTCCTGCTCGTCGGCGGGCGCCGGGCGAAACGGCCGGCGTCGGCGCTGCACCCGTTCGGCTACGCCCGCGAGCGGTACGTCTACGCGTTCATAGTGGCGATCATCCTGTTCAGCCTGGGTGGCCTGTACGCGGTGTACGAGGGCTACCACAAGATCATCGACCCCCATCCGCTGGAGTCGCCGCTGGTCGCGGTCATCGTGCTGCTGATCGCCGCGGTCCTTGAGGGGTACGCGTTGCGGACCGCGGTCGGGGAGGCGAACCGGGTGCGCGGCAAGCGCAGCTGGTTCCGGTTCATCGTGCGCACCCGCAACCCGGAGCTGCCGGTCATCCTCCTGGAGGACAGCGGCGCGCTCCTCGGCCTGCTGTTCGCGCTGCTCGGCGTGGGCCTGACCGTGATCACCGGGAACGGGATCTTCGACGGCATCGCGACGCTGATGATCGGTCTGCTGCTGGTGGCCGTCGCGGTGGTGCTCGCGGTCGAGACCAAGAGCCTGATCATCGGCGAGTCGGCGGTGCCCGAGCAGCTGACCGCGATCGAGACGGCGCTGCTGGCGTCGCCCGGCGTGCAGCGGGTCATCCACCTGCGGACCATGCACCTGGGGCCGGAGGAGTTGCTGCTCGCCGCGAAGATCGCGGTGGGCGAGGACGACGAGGGCCGGGACATCGCCGCGACGATCGACGACGCCGAGGCCCGGGTCCGCGCGGTGGTGCCGACCGCGAAGGTCATTTATCTGGAGCCGGACATCTACCGTCCGTCCTGATAATGTCCGTTAGGTGGTGAATTATCAGCAGCCACCGTCCCAGCCGCGGCCGCTCAGGCCGACGCCCGCCTTCGTGGGCGCATCCTGGGCGGCTCTGGCTGTCGGCATCATCTCGTACGGGGTCGGGCTGTGGAACGCCGACATGACCAAGAGCGAGAAGGGCTTCTACGCCGCGACGCTGCTGCTCGGGCTGTTCGGTGCGATCTCGCTGCAGAAGTCCGTTCGTGATCAGGCCGAGGGCGTGCCCGTCTCCGGGCTCTACCTCGGCCTGGCCTGGGTGATGGTCGCGCTGTCGATCATCATGCTGATCGTCGGGCTGTGGAACAGCGGGATGCAGCTCAACGAGAAAGGCTTCTACGGGCTGGCGTTCGTCCTCGCGCTGTACGCGGCCGTCGCCGTGCAGAAGAACGTGCGGGACTCGCTCTACAAACCCTGACGCAGCACCCAGAACGGGAACGGCTCGGTCGCCTCGGCCGTCACCTCCCAGCCGGCCCGCCGGTACATGCCGACGTTGCCCTCGGTCGCGGTCTCCAGAACGGCCGGGACGTTGTCGGCCCGGGCCCGCTTGAGGCCCTCGGCCATGACGGCGTGACCCAGACGGCGACCCTGGTGATCCGGGTGGGTGCCGAGAACACCCAGATACCAGTACGGCCCGTCGGGCAGGACCGCGTGCACGGCCCGATCGTAGGCGTCGACGCGGGCGCTCACGTCGGCCGGGACGTCCAGAACCAGGTCGACCGGGGGCGTGCCGTCGGACGGCGGCTCCCAGATCGCCACCGCGTCCCCGCCGTCGGCCACCCAGATCGAGCCGCGGCCGACCCGCTTGTCGAAGAGCCGCCCGAAGAACGCCGCCGCGTATCGCGGGTAGGTCGCGTCCTCCGGGAACAACCAGCGCAACACCGGATCCTCGGCAAAGGCAGGAACCAGAGAAGAGACCACTTTTGTACGGTCGGAAGGCCCGGCCACCGAGATCACAGTCACGCCACCCGACTCTATCGGCCCCGTCCCGACCCCGGCGCCCCGCGTCGCCAGGCCCCCGCCCGCCGGTGTCGCCCAACGCCTCCGGCCCCGTCCGCCAGCCCGCCGCCGGGCTTCCTCGCGCTGTCGGCCACCGGGTTGCGGGCGCCGGGGATAAGAGAGGGTGGGACGGGGATCGGTGGTGGTGGGGTGGGTTCAGGGGCCGGTCACGGGTTTTTTGGTTTGACCGTGACCAACCGACCACGTCGCCCTTTTGGGCCTCGCGTTCTGGGCGCGCCAGCGCCCTGCGAGGGTCGGAAGGGTCCCCGCGGGAGCGACGATCCGGACCACGGCGGACATAGGCAATGAAGAATTTGAATTTGATCTTGGGTGGGGTCAGGCGGGCTGGCGCGAGTGGGAGATGCGCAGGTGGTGGGCGGCGCCGGGGTGGGTGTCGGGGTCGACGTGGACGGTCGCCTCGGTGAGGCGGGGGATGTGGTGGGTGAGCTGATGTTCGGCGTCGGCGGCGATCTCGTGGGCGGCCATCAGGGTGAGGGCGGCGTCGACGACGACGGCGGCTTCGGCGTGCAGGTGGTGGCCGACCCAGCGCATGCGCAGGCCGGAGATGTCGCGGACGCCGGGGATGAGGCGGAGTTCGCGTTCGGCGTGGTCGACCAGGGCCGGGTCGACGCGGTCCATCAGGCGGCGGTAGACCTCGCGGGCGGCGTCCTTGAGGACGAACAGGATGGCGGCGGTGATGGCGAGGCCGATGACCGGATCCGACCATCGCCAGCCGAGGGCGGAGCCGGCGGCGGCCAGGACGACGGCGAGGGAGGCGAAGCCGTCGGTGCGGGCGTGCAGGCCGTCGGCGACCAGGGCGGCCGAACCGATGCGGCGGCCGACGGCGATGCGGTAGCGGGCGACGAGCTCGTTGCCGGCGAAACCGATGACGCCGGCGGCGAACACCCACGGGAGGTGGGTCATCGTGCGGGGTTCGAGCAGGCGCTGGACCGCGAAGAACGCCGATGCGGCGGCGGAGGCGGCGATGACCAGGACGACGGCGATGCCGGCAAGGTCCTCGGCGCGGCCGAAACCGTAGGTGTACGCCCTGGTCGCGGCGCGGCGGCCGAGCCAGAAGGCAATCCCCAGGGGTGCGGCGGTGAGCGCGTCGGCGAGGTTGTGCAGGGTGTCGCCGAGCAGCGCGACCGAGCCGGAGAACGCGACGACGGCGGCTTGGGCGAGGGCGGTGAGCGTGAGCGCGACCAGGGAGATCCAGAGGGCGCGCAGGCCGGCCCGGGACGATTCGAGGGCCTGGTCGACCTTGGTGGCGGCGTCGTGCGAGTGCGGGGTGAGGGCGTGGCGGACGCGGTGCAGCCAGCGGTGGTCGTGGCTCATCGGAGGCTTCTTTCCTCTTTCGGGTGGCCGGGCGCGCCCATAATATGTGCTCATGCGCGCACGCGACAACGTTGCAGATGCCAGTGACCTGCAGAAACACACTTCCGGTGACACCATAGAGGTGGCAACGACCATGCTGGGGATGCTGGCCGACCCGACCCGGTTGCGTCTGCTGGCGGCGCTGGTGGCGGGGGAGCGGGACGTCACCGGGCTGACCGAGGTGGCCGGGGCGGCGCGTCCCGCGGTGTCGCAGCATCTGGGTAAGTTGCGGCTCGCCGGGCTGGTCAGGGTGCGCCGGGAGGGGCGGCGCCAGGTGTACGCGGTGGCCGGTCCGCACGTCGCGCGTCTGGTGACCGAGGTGCTGCGGGCCGCGGCCGGGCATTGATCGACTTGTGCCGATCGGCGGAGCATTAGACCAGGCGTGGAACACTCGCGTCATGACGGACGGTGGGCGCGTCGTACGGTGGGGAGCCCGGCACCGCACCAAGGGCATCGCGGCGACCAGTTTTCTGATCGCCGGATTCATCGGGGTCGCGGTGCAGAAGCTCTTCGACACGCATCTGAGCTTCGCCGCGATCGCCGCGGTTCTCGTGTCGCTGCTCGTGGCGGCGCTGTTCACCAGCCTGACCGAGATGGTCGAGGGCCGGCTGCGGGCCGACGAGGCGATCATCGCCACGGTCCGGGAGGAGATCGCCGATCATCGGCGTCTGGCCGGCAGCACCGACGCGCGGATCTCGTCGCTCGGGCACGAGATCGTCGCGCTGGCCGGGAGCGTCGGCATGAAGGTCGACACGATGATGCTGGACGAGCTGAACCGCGCGAAGACCGTCGAGAGTGACCGGACGGTGCAGCTCATGTTGACCACCAAGGAGGAGATCCTCGTCCTCGACCTGCTGCTGGAGGACGGGCGGTGGCCGGACGAGGCGATGGACCAGTCGTATCAGACCAACGCGTTCGACGTCTTCTACGGACTTCTGAGCCAGTCGGATCCGGCGATCTGCTACAAGCGGATCGTCCAGGTCGAGTCGCCCGAGGCCGGGCTGCACCACGCGCTCACACCGAATCTGGTGCGGCACTGCCACGACATCATGGACCTGCAGAGCATCCGCAGCGGCAAGGTGTCGCTGCGGGTGACGCGGCGGCGGTTCCCGTTCAAATTCATCATCATCGACCGTACGGCGTTGGTGATCCAGCTCCAGGAGTACGGCGACACCCCCAGTGATCTGCGGATCTGGGGCGAGGTGCTGGTCAACGACCCGGGCGGTCAGCTGGTCGGGGTGTTCCGCGGGATCTGGGACGAGATCGTGGACGACCCGTCGACCCGCACGGTCACCCGCGCCGACCTGCCACCGTTCGGCGGCGTCCGCGCAGCAGGATGATCGCCGTCAGGCCGGCGCCCAGGACGGCCAGGTAGCCGGCGAACGCGTAGTGCGACAGCGTCCGCCCGCTGATCGTGGCCAGGGTGATCAGCGCGCTGACGGTCAGGCACCCGTAGTTGAACCAGGACTCGCTCTCCGGATCCCGCCACGACTTGCGGTAGGTCGGCACCGAGGCCAGCGCGTCGGCGGCGATCGCCAGGACGACCGCGTACGCGGCGTGGCGGGTCAGCAGCCAGGCGGCGATACCCAGCACCGACAGCGCCCCGCAGAAGACGTCGAAGCCGGTCACGCCCCACGCCGCCTGCCCGCGCAGGATCAGCACGACCACCACGACCAGCGGGCTGACGCCGGTGAACAGGGTGACCAGGGCGGCGAGGCCCAGACCGTCACTGACCTGGGCCGAGAACGCCAGGCCGGGCGCGAGCGCCCACAGCGCCCAGGTGACGATGTGCGGCTGGATCTCGCGGCGGACCAGCCGATACAGGTAGAAGCCGGCGCCGAGACAGTTGAAGGCCAGGGCCAGGAACACGAATCCGGACGGGATCACGGATGCCCTTTCGCCTCGCCGCGGAGCCTGGCGCAGTCAGGCTAGCCGGGGCAGTCCAGGGCGGCATCCGGTTTACCGCGTTTGTCGGGTGCTCAGGTGGGGACCTTCACTGCCGGGTGCTCAGGCCGGCGCGGAGGAGTTGCGCACGACCAGCTGGCACGGGACCGAGTGGACACCGGCCGTGTGGCCGTGTTCGATGGCCTGCAGCAGGAGCTGCCCGGCCCGGCGACCGACCTGGCGCAGGCTCAGGTCGACGCTGGTCAGCGGCGGGCGGCACTCCTCGGCGACCGGGGCCCAGTTGTCGACACCGACCAGCGCCACGTCCTCGGGGACGCGGCGGCCGGCCTCGCGCAGGCCGTCGGCGACACCGCGGGCGATCGTGTCGCTGCCGCAGAAGACGGCGTCGACCTCCGGGTGCTCACGGGCGATCGCGGACGCGGCGAAACGGCCCCAGACCTCGCTCCAGCCGCCGTACCAGGGCTCGCCGACCAGCTCCAGGCCGGCCGCGGCGAGCGCGCGGGACGTGCCGGCGACCCGGGCGATCGCCGAGGCGTGGCCGTGCGGGCCGGTCACGTGGGCGATGCGGCGACGCCCGGTACGCACCAGGTGTTCGATCGCGGTGACCGCGCCGCCCTCCTCGTCGGTGACCACGCTGCAGTCGGCGTCGTCGGCCGAGCGGGCAAAGGCGTAGACGACCGGGACCGGCGACTTGGCCAGCAGCGGCGGGCGGGCCTCGGCGCGGCGGCCGGCCACGATGATCCCGTCGACGCGCCGGCTGAGCAGGCTGCGCACGTAGTGCTGCTCGCGGATCGGGTCGTCGCGGGTGTCGCAGACGAAGGCCAGGGTCTCGGCCCAGCCGAGCGCGTCCTCGGCGCCGTGCAGCACCGGCAGGCTGAACCGGCCGTGATGGTCGGTCATGATCAGGCCGACGGTGAACGTGCGCCCGGTCAGCAGGCTGGTCGCGACCGAGCTCGGGATGAAACCGAGCTGCTCGGCGGCGGCCTGGACGCGGGCGCGGGTCTCCTCGCGCAGCTGTCCGCGATCGTTCAGCGCCTTGGACGCCGTCCCGATGGAGACGCCGGCGAGGCGGGCGACGTCGGCGATCCCGGCGCGCGCTTTGGTTTTCCCTGGCACAACGCCACGCTACCGACGGAAACCCTTTTCCTCAACCCAGCCCATTGACCACTGTGTACCTCGATCGTAACCTGGCGGAAACCGCTGTCCCCCTTCGGCAAAAAGTTTCCGCGTTGATGTCACACCAGTGGAGCTGAGCGCTATGAGACCGTCCCGAATCCTGGCCGCGGCGGCCGTCGCCGGCCTGGTCACGGCCCT
The DNA here is from genome assembly GCF_051380535.1 of Actinoplanes sp. HUAS TT8. Lineage (NCBI taxonomy): Bacteria > Bacillati > Actinomycetota > Actinomycetes > Micromonosporales > Micromonosporaceae > Actinoplanes > Actinoplanes sp. HUAS TT8. The sequence goes on from NZ_CP195646.1 coordinate 3,513,124, forward strand.
GACCGCGGTCCCCGCCGCGGCCGCCGGCGACCTGCCCGCACCGGTGGTCGCCTACGATTTCGACCACGACGACCTGAGCGGCGTCATCACCGACACGTCCGGCCACCGGCTGAACGGGACCCTGGTCAACGGGGATACCGCGGCCCTCGTCGACGGGGCGTTGCAGCTGCCCGGCGGTGCGACCAACTCGGCCGGCGCGTACGTGACCCTGCCCCGCGGGGTCCTCGCCGGGCGCACCGATCTGACCGTTTCCGTTCGCGTCAGATGGAACGGATCGACCGCGCCCTGGCAGTGGATCTACGCGCTGGGCAAGGACAACGGGCGGTACCTGTTCAGCACGCCGTACAACGGGGACGGGCTGCTGCGGACGGCGATCACGACCGGCGGGGGTGGCGCGGAGGCGCAGGTCACCGGGTCGGCGGCACTTCCCGCCGGGGCCTGGAAGTTGCTGACCGTCACGCTGGACACCGCGGCCGACCGGATCGTGACCTACCTGGACGGCGTTGCCGTGTCGTCGGCCGCCACCACGATCAGTGCGACGGACGTGCTCGCGGACGCCACGTTCGCCGGTTACATCGGGAAATCGTTCTACGCCGACCCGCTCTTCGGCGGTGCGGTCGACGACTTCCGCGTGTACGACACCGCCCTCACCGCGGGCCAGGTCGCTTCCCTGTACGGCGCCGAGCTGCCGGCGCTGACCGGTGTGGCCCCGACCTCGTTCGACGTGCGGACGACGATCGGCACCGCCCCGGCGCTTCCGGCAACCGTGCGCGGCACGTTCTCCGACGGGTACGCCCGCGACGTGCCGATCACCTGGGCCGCGGTGGATCCGGCGTCCTACGCCCGGCGGGGCACCTTCACCGTCGCCGGAACCGCGGCCGGCGACGTGACGGTTTCGGCAACGGTGACGGTCATCCGCGAGGGCGAGATGACGATCGACCTGGCCACATCCACCGGCGCGTTCCACGGCGGGGCGTCCGGTTCGCTCTACGGGCTCTACGGCGACGGCGTGCCCACCAACAACCTGATCGAGGGCATGCACCTGCGCACCGTCTCGACCAAGGCGCAGGACGGCCCGCAGCACCCGGGCGCGGACGCCCTCGAAGTGGTCAAGCCCCTGGCCGACAGCACCGGCGGTGACACCTACATCTACATGACCGATATTCATCGCGGTTTCCCGTACCAGTGGCCGGGCAGCACGCCCGCCGAGAAACTGGCGCTGTTCAAGGAGAAGATCGGCAAACAGGTCGACCAGGTGCTCACGCTCGACCCGGAATACCAGAAACATGTCGTGTTCGTGCCGTTCAACGAACCCGAGGGCAACATGTTCGGCACCGGCGAATGGAGCCTGAACGGCATCAGCTGGCTCGACGATCCCACCGATTACTTCACCGCCTGGGACGACGTCTACCACCTGATCAAGGGCAAGATGCCGGCCGCGCGGATCGCCGGGCCGAACACCAGCGTGCTCTACACCCAGATCCAGGGCTTCCTCAAGCACACGCTGGCCGCCGCAACCGTGCCCGACGTGATGACCTGGCACGAACTCAGCCACCCGGAGAAGGTGCGGCAGGACGTCGCGCTCTACCGGGAATGGGAAGCCGCCATTCTCGGGCGCCGACTGCCGATCAACATCAACGAGTACGCGTTCAACTACCACACCTCGGTGCCCGGGCAGATGATCCAGTGGATCTCGGCGATCGAGGAGTCCAAGGTCGACGCCGACATCGCGTACTGGAACATCGACGGGAACATCTCCGGCTCGGCCGTGCAGGCCAATCGCGGGAACGGGCAGTGGTGGCTGTTCAACGCGTACGGGAGCATGACCGGGAACACGGTTCAGGTGACGCCGCCGTACCCGGGCCAGAATTACACCCTGCAGGGCGTCGCCACCCTCGACAAGCAGAAGAAACAGGCGCGGGCCATCATCGGGGGCGCAGCCGGCGCCGGGTACATCCGATTCGACAACGTGCCGGCGTCGGTCTTCGGCACGACGGTGCACGCGACGATCCGGGAGATCGCGTGGACCGGCCAGATCGGCGATTCCGCTCAGCCGCGCCTTCTCACCGAAACCGATCTGCGCGTACGGGACAACGCGGTCGCCGTGGAAATGCCCGGCCTGGTGGACTCCTCGGCCTATGAGATCGTGCTGTCGCCCGGCCCGTCCCGGGCGGTTGCCGGTGCTGTTCCGCAGACCTGGAGCGGTTCGTACGAGGCCGAGGACGCGAAATACACCGGCAGTGGCTACAGCCGGAACGGGCCGGAGGGATCGACGGCCGACGTCTCCAAGTTCTACACGTCCGGCGGCTACGACGTCGGCGGGCTGCGGACCGGCAGCGACGGCGTGCTCGACTTCAGCGTGGACGTTCCGGCCACCGGCACGTACGACCTGAGCGTTTTCGTCAACTCGCTGAACACCTATGACCTGGTCAAGGAACAGGGGCCGACGAATGTGTTCCTGCGGGTCGACGGCACGGCCGAACAGGAGGTGTACCTGCCGCTCGGCTACAAGTGGGTGGTGTGGGATCACGCCGACACGACCGTGCGGCTGACCGCCGGCCACCACACGATCTCGCTGGCCGCGCGCAGCCTGGACGGAACCCGGACGACCAAGGGCGACGCCATTCTCGACCGGATCACCCTCGCGTTGCCGAACCCGGCGGCGGCCACCGCGGTCTATCCGGCGGCCCAGGCCGACCTGAGCGGGGTGCGTTCCGTCTCGGCCGGGCGGGTGACGCTGAAACGCGGCGGGACCGCGACGTTCTGGGTGTACTCGAAAGCCGACGCCGAATCGACTATCGACGCCGGAGCCGGAACGGTGACCGTGAACGGGATCGCGGTGGCCCCGACATCGGCGGTGTCGCTGTCCGGCGGCATCAACAAAGTGGTGGTCAAAGCCGGCCGGGACAGCACGGTCCTGGACCGGTTGACGGTACGGGCCTCGGCTCACCTGCCGTCGACAGTTCTGGAAGCCGAATCGGCGTCGCTGACCGGCACCGCCGCGGTCGTATCGAAGTCGCTGGCCAGTGGCGGGGCGGCGGTCAGCGGAATCGGGAACGGGCCGGCGAACACGGTGACGTTCTCGGTGCCGGCGGCCCGGACCGGAACCTATGCGCTGCGGATCCGGTACGCGAACCCGGAACAGGCCGAGGCGACGCACTACAACCCGGACCCGCTCGCCCGGCATGCCGACATCGTGGTCAACGGGGGCACGGCGAAGCGGGTGCTGTTCCCGCACAGCTTCCACGACAACAACTTCTGGGAGCTGACCGTGCCGGTGACCTTGCGGCGCGGGACGAACAAGGTCACCTTCTCGTCGGCTGAGCTGCCCAACTTCGACGGGGTGACCTATGCGTCGCAGACGTGGCCCGGAGTGCTGCTGCGGTCGGCGTATGCGCCGGTCATCGACAAGGTGACGGTCACGCCGTATGCGAGGCCGTCGGCGCACTGAGGTTCGTGGCGGCCCGGTGCTTCGGTGCCGGGCCGCACGTGCTGTGTGACGCCTAGTCGTGCGACTTGATGTCGTGCGTTCACGGGCTGTACGCTCGTCAACATGTCGCACGACATCCCTCAGGACATCATCCGTTATCGCAACGAGTTCGCGGCGAAATTCTGCGCCGACATGGGGTTGCCACCACCCGAGCCGTGGACCGAGGAGGACGAGGCCCGCTACCAGGCGGAGAAGGTCGATATCAATCGGAAAGTCTCCGAGCTCCGCGCCGCCCGGCTCAAGGGTGAGGCGGCATGATCGAGGAGCCGCCCCGCATCCTCGATGCATCCGCACTGGTGGAACTGTTTCACGGAAATCCCAAGCTGCTGACGATGCTGACCGATGCGGATCTCGGAATTACGGCGGCCACGACGTTTCTCTGGTGGTCATCGAGTAGGGCGGGCTTACCGCCGTACGGCGAAATTGGGGTTGATCTGGGGAATGTCTTCCCCCGGCGCGGGAGGGGCCGGGCGGAAGACATTCCTCGACTCACCGGGTCAGGGCCTGAGTTCAGGCGGTGACGCGGGTGGTGCTCACGCATTCGGCGACGTCCAGGACCAGCAGCAGGCGGCCCTCGGTCTTGTACGCGCCGGTGACCAGGGCCCGGACGGCCCGGTCAGGGTGGCCGGGGGCTCCTCGAACATCTCTGCGTCGAGGTCGGCGACCTGACCGATCCGGTCGACCAGCAGGCTGACCGGCTCGCCGTCGTATCGGACGATCACGTTCATCACCAGGCCGGACATGTCGCGGCGGGGCAAACCGAACTGCACCCGCAGGTCCACCGCGGCGATCACCTGGCCGCGCAGGTTGAACAGTCCGCCGACCGCGTTCGGGGCCAGCGGCACCGGCGTGTACTCGCTGTACGACAGGACCTCCTGCACGGCGTCCACATCCACGCCGAAGAACTGGCCGGCGACCTCGAAGGTGACGAACTGGCGAGTGGACATGTGTGACTCCCTGGGGGTGATGACCGCCGGGGACCTGTAGCGACGGATTCACCAGGACCATCGGACGACGCAGGGCCGGGACAAGGAAATCTGGCGGGATTTGTCGCGGGTCTTCCGCCGCGTCGGATTCGACCCGGGATACGCCGACGTTCGGCTTCCTCCCGGCGAGGAGGAAGCCGAACGTCGGGCCGTCAGGAAATACCGTTCGCGAGTCGGATCGCGTCGTCGCGGGTGAACGGCACCATCTGCTGATCCCAGGTGATGAACACATCCTGCGTGGCCGACCAGGTGATCACCATCTGGTGCAGTTCCTCGTAGTAGACCGCGTGGCGCCCGTTGATGGTCATGTTCTCCAGCGGCGGTTCCAGGCTGACCCCGTCGGAGTCCTCAATCCCGATGCAGACCGGGTTGCCGCCCTGTCGTTGCCGCGACGCGACGTCGGGCGGGGCCAGGCACATCAGGCCGTCGGACTGCTGGGCCAGGGTCAGACCGGGCGGGACGGTCGCGAGCGTGAACGGCGCTTTCCCGGCCGGGACGGTGCCCGTGTCGCGCAGGCCCTCGGCGAAGCGCAGCACGTCCGCCTCGGTGCGCGGGCCCCAGCTCAGGACCGAGATCCACCGCCCGTCGGGCTGCTGCCAGCGGATACCGACATACCGGTCGGCGGGGCCGGAACCATCGTACTGGGAAGATCTGTGCACCTCGGCCGGTCGCCCGTTGACCGTCGTGGAGCCGGTCTGCTCGGCCTCGGTCTCCCAGTCGGCCTGCAGCGGGCCGATCTCGGCCGAGATGATCGCCTCGTCGGCGTTGCGATATTCCAGGTGGACGTTCGGGCCGAACACGGCGACGCTCGCGGTGCCGGCGTTGCCGGGAACCCAGGTCGGGCGCATCGGGAAGGCCGGCTCCGGCCAGGACGGCGGCGCCCAGCGGTCGGTCGGCTGCACGACCGGCGGGTTCGGGGCGCGGTCGTGGCCGAGCAGCGGGATCGTGGCGCTCGCGGCGCCGACGACCAGGGCCGCGGCGACGGCCACCAGGGTGCGGCGGCGGCGCTGATCACGGCGGACGCCGTCGGTGACGCTCGACCACAGGTCGGGTTGCGGCGCGGCGTCGGCGGCCCGGTCCCGCAACGTCGTACGCAGGTCTTCTTCCAGGCTCATCGCTTCGCTCCCGACTTCTCGGACAGTGCTGGATCGATCTCGTCGCGCAGCCGGGCCAGGCCGCGGCCGGCGTGCACGCGTACGGTGCTCGGCGCACAGCGCAGGATGTCGGCGATCTGCCGGTCGTCGAGGTCCTCGTAGTAGCGCAGCACCAGCACCGCACGCTGGGACCGGCTCAGGCCGGACAACCGCGTCCACAGTTCGTCGCGGACGGCCTGCTGATCGGCGAAGTCCCCGCCGATCGGTTTCTCGTCACTGATCGTGGCCGGTCGCTCGGTGTTGGACAGGCGGCGCAGCCAGGAGACGTGGGAACGCACGAGGGCCGTGCGCAGATATCGGTCCGGTTGTTCGGACTCGATTTTCGACCATCTTCGGTACGCCTTGACCAGCACTTCCTGAACGAGATCCTCGCCCAGATGCCGGTCGCCGCAGAGCAGGTAGGCGAAGCGTCGTAACGCGTCCCCCCGTGCTCGCACGTATTCCTCGAATCCGCTGTGCACTCCGTCGTCCCCCCGGTCCTCGAACGTGCCGTCACCCTCAAGGACGCGGTGAGTGGGCCGCGCTGCTTACGGCGATGCAGATTTCCGGTCGCTCCAGCACATCGGTGCTGTCACTGATCTGGTCGATCGAGCCGATCGGTGCCCGCCCGTCGAGCAGCGCCTCGGCGAAACGGCCGGCACCGATCACCGGATAACCGCGGTCGAAGAACGGGCGGCGGTGCGTTTGCAGCGGCGGGCACAGGCCGAGCGCGTTCTGCCGGCGGGCGGCCTCCTCGGAGGCGTCGGCCAGCGCCGCCGATCGGAGATCGGCATTGCCGGCCGACAATGCGCGGGCCAGGTGGTTCGCCGCCGGGTCGCTTTTGATCGCGGTCAGGAGCCATTTCCCGTACGGGGGCCAGCGGCGCTGCTGGAGCAGGAACAACCGTGCGAGATCACGGGCGAGCCGGGCCGCCACGACGCGGGATCCCGTGTCGTCGCCGAGTTCGGCAGTGCGGCCGACGAACGATTCCTCCTGGCCGATCCGGGCCCATTGGCAGCCCAATACGTACGTCCACACGTCGGTCGGATACCAGGCGAAACGCTCGCGGATCCGGGTGAGCTCGCCGTCCGGGTCGTGGAAGACGGCGCCGCCGGTGATCTCGGCCAGCCGCTGCCACGGAATGGCTGGCCAATCCGGGTCGTCGCCGATTCTCGCGCGCAACCACGCATCGAGAGGCGCGATGGTGACGTAGTGGTCGACCGGGCCGTCGGTGTCGGCCATCGAGCGGACCCGGGCGCCCGGCGGGGCGAAGTGCGTGGACCAGCCCAGGAAGCGTTTCGGCAGCTTGTGGCGCAGCTCCTCGCCGAGGTCGCCCGGGTCGTCGAGGAACAGGTCGACACGGGGACCCCAGTCGTGGTCGATGGAGCGTTCCGTGTCGAAGCCGAGGACATCGCTGCCGGGGCCGATACGGGCGGCACTGTGGGGACGGTCGCCGAGTAAAGGGCGTACCGCCTCGAGGTAGAACCGTCGGGCCAGTTCCACGCCAGGCCGGAAATCGGGCATGTGATCGGTCTACCATCCGAACCTATGTGGATCATCGGGATATTCGCGTCGTGAGCGCCGGCCTGCAGGAATTGGCGCACGGAACGGCCAACGAAGTGACCGGTGGAGTCTGGCGGGTGCCGCACGACGGCGGGACGGCCGTGCGGAAACTGGTCATGCGCAGCCGGGACGGGGCGGCGGCCCATCTGGCCGCCAGTGAGGATCCCGGGCATTTCAACTATTGGCGGCGGGAACCGACCGCATACGAGAACGGGTTGGCCTCGACCGCGTTCGCCGCGGGTGGACTGTCCGTTCCGGAACTGTATGAGATCGCGGAACAACCCGACGGGTCGATCGCGATGCTGCTCGCCGATGTGCGCGGAACCCCGCTGTCGTCGTGGCGGCCCGAGGATCTGGGGGACATCGCGTACCGGCTCGGGGTCGCGCAGGCGCGATGGCTCGGTGATCCGCCGGCCGCCGGGTGGCTGGCGCGGGATTTTCTTCGCGATTACACCCTGGCCCAGCCGATACCGCCGGAATTGGATTGGGATCATCCGGTCGTGGCCGCGGCCTGGGAGCCGGAATTGCGGGCCCGGCTGCGCGAGATGTGGACGCACCGGCACGATCTGCTGGCGGCGGCCGACGCCCTGCCACGGACGCTCTGCCATCACGATGTGTGGCCGATGAATGTGGTGCTGTCCGAGTCCGGGCCGGTGCTGCTGGACTGGGCTTTCGTCGGGCCGGGGGCGATCGGGGAGGACGCGGCGAATCTGGCCCTGGACACTTTTCTCGACGGGCTGGTCGATCTGTCGCTGCTGGACGGGGTGCTGTCGGCGGTCACCGAGGGTTATGTGCGGGGGATGGCGGATGACGTGGATCCGCTGGCGGTCCAGCGGGCGATCATGGTGACCGGCGCGGCGAAGTACTTCTGGCTGGCGCCTCGGATGATCGACGCGTTGATGCGGGATGCGCGGGCGGCCGCGTACGACTCGCGGGGGTGGCCGGAGCGGTTCGCCGGGCGAGGGCCGGTCCTCGAAGTGGTGGCGCGGTGGGCCGGCGAGGCTCTCCGGTGATCGGCTTCATCCTATCGTCCTAGGATGGCCTACGGGTAGTGCGGCAAGCCGCACCCATAAACGAAAAGGACGGCTTCGCCGACGAGCCCACCTTCTTGCCGGCTCGGCGAGTCCCGCAAAGACTTCCGGGGACGGGCTTGACTCTGCCCCAAGGGCAGACCTGAGGCTTGTCTCGTTGCCGGCGTCGGGCGGCCACCCGCATCGGGGCGGGTCGGTCCGGCGCCCAGGAAGCCTGGGGGTTCCGTTGTCCGAGATCGCTGCCGTCATGGCGGGCGGTGCCCTGCCATGATCATCGAAGGAGTGGGGTTTCCCGGCGGTCAGCACTGCGAGACGACCGCGGTCGGTGCACTGCTGCGGCACGCGGGGCTGGAGCTGTCCGAGCCGATGCTGTTCGGGCTGGGCGAGGGGCTCGGCTTCGTCTACTGGGATGCCAAGAACATGGACTTTCCGTTCCTGGGCGGCCGGTCCAAACCGATGGAGATCACCCGCAGGCTGGCCGAGCGGCTCGGGCTGGCGCTGTGGGTCGAGGAGACCGGGTCGGCCGGCAAGGCCTGGCGCAACGTCGAGGCCGCGGTCGAGTCGGGGCGACCGGTCGGGCTGCAGCTGGACTGTTTTCACCTGGACTACTTCACGACCAGGACGCATTTCGGCGGGCACGTCGTCGCTCTGTACGGGTTCGACGAGACCTCGGCGTTCCTGGTGGACACCGCTCAGCAGGGCGGCGCGGTCACCACCTCGCTGAAGAGCCTGGAGCTCGCGCGGGGTGAGCGCGGGCCGATGACGGCGCGGAATCTGTCGTTCACCGTGGCGGTTCCGGGCAACCGGCCCGACCTGGGTGCGGCGATCCGGGCCGCGGTGCGGGGGAACGCGGCGACGTTCCTGAACCCGCCGATCGCGAACCTGGGATATCGCGGGATCGGCAAGGCGTCGGCGCGGGTGCGCACGTGGCTGGACCGGTCCGGTGATCCGGCCCGGGATCTGCCGCGGGCGGCGATGCTGATGGAGCGGGGCGGGACCGGCGGCGGGCTGTTCCGGGCCATGTACCGGGACTTTCTCGCCGAGGCGGCCACGATCGTCGACGACGAGAAACTGTCCGCCGCCCATCGGATGTACGGGGAGATCGCGCCGCTGTGGACCGAGGTGGCGGGCTGCTTCGCGGCGGCCGGCGAGTCCGGTGATCCCGTGCCTCTGGATCGTGCCTCCGCGCTGCTGGCCGACCTGGCCGATCGGGAGCGGCGGGTGATGCGGCTGCTGGCGGGGCTGTGACTCAGCGGCGGTCGGTGATGGCAGCTTCCAGGCGCAGGCCGATGCCGGTGACGACCAGCAGGCCGGCGAAGACGTAGCCGCCGGTCCGGGTGCTGGCGGCCAGGGATCCGGCGACGGCGATCACGAGACCGAGGAGCAGGGCCATGGTTCCGAGGATCCGGGCGGTGTCGGTTCGGCGCTCGCGCGTATCCATGACCATCACGGTAGGGGATGAGGGTGGAGCTCTCGCATCGGGGCGTGTCAAGAATCGGTGGCCCGTTCCGACCATCGGGCATGACAAGTGATGCCTTACGCCCGGCCACCACCACCCGGTCGCTGCGGACGTGGCTGGGCCTGGCCGTTCTGATGTTGCCGACGCTCATCGTCGCCATGGACCTGACCGCCCTGCTGCTGGCGCTGCCCAAGCTCAGTGCCGACCTGGGCGCGACGGCGGTCGAGCAGTTGTGGATCAGTGACAGTTACGGTCTGACCGTGGCCGCGCTGGTCATCACCATGGGGACGCTCGGCGACCGGATCGGCCGCCGGAGGCTGCTGCTGATCGGGGCGGGTGCGTTCGCCGGGCTCTCGCTGCTGGCCGCTCTCGCCACGGGTCCGCTCATGCTGATCGGGCTTCGTGCGCTGCTGGGGGTGGCCGGTGCGACCCTGACGCCGTCGACGCTGGCGCTGATCACGAACATGTTCCGGGACGATGATCATCGGCGGGGACGGGCGATCGCGGTGTGGGCCACCTGCCAGTTCACCGGGGGTGCGCTGGGGCCGGTGCTGGCCGGTCTGCTCCTGCAGCACTTCTGGTGGGGGTCGGTTTTCCTGCTGGCCGTTCCGCCGATGCTGTTGTTGCTGGTCGCGGGGCCTTTTCTGCTTCCGGAGTTCCGGGCGCCGCAGCCCGGTCGGCTCGACCTGGCCAGTGTCGGGCTGTCCCTGGTCGCCGTGCTGTTGTTGATCTACGCCCTCAAGCAGGCCGTGTCCGGGGGAGGGGCGGTCGTTCCGGGTGTGGCTTTCGTGCTGGGCACGGTGGTCGGGGTTGCCTTCGTGCGTCGTCAGCGGCGACTGGCCGCGCCGCTGCTCGACCTGGGGTTGCTGCGGAATCGGACGTTTGCCGCGATCCTCGTCGCGCTGGTCGGGGCCGGTATCGCCATGGCCGGGACCGGGCTGCTGGTCACTCAGTATCTGCAGGGGGTGCGGGGGTTTTCGCCGGTCGCATCGGCGGTTCTGTTCGCGCCGATGGGCCTCGGCGTGGCCGTCGGGACGTTGACCGCGCCCGCGGTGGCGCGCCGGGTCGCCCCGATCACCGCTATCGCCGGTGGGTTGGGCGTGTCGGCTCTGGGGAGTTTGCTGGTGCTTACCGAGTCGCTTCCGCTGATTCTTGCCGGGATCACGGTGCTGGCTCTGGGCACGGGTCCGTTGTTCGCGCTCGGGACCGGGTTGATCATGAGTGCGGTTCCGCCGGCGCGGGCCGGGTCGGCGGCGTCCATGTCCGAGACCGGTAACTACTTCGGCGGGTCGCTCGGGTTTGCGCTTCTCGGAGTGCTGGCGGCGTTCGTCTACCGGACCCGGATGGACGGCGCCTCGGATTCGCTGCCGGCTGCCCTTGCGGCGAGTCGTCGCCTTCCCGCAGGTCAGGCCGTTGAGCTGCTTGTCGACGCGCGTCATGCCTTCACGGCGAGTCTGACCGTGACCGCCCTGGTCGCGGCGGTGATCCTGGCCGGGCTGGCGCTGTTGATCCACGCCGCGCGCAGGCCTGTCGCGGTGCCGGAACGCGATGTTGTCCGCGGCTAGCTTCGTTCCCGGTCGCCGCCGGGTCCAGCAGGTCTCGGCTGGTCCTGAGGGCTGTCTTCCGGGCCGGGTTCAGCCGTGGACGCCAGCTGGCCGGGTGCCGATCGGGGTGCGGCCGTTGGAGCTCGGGTTCGTGGGGCGGGGAGGTTGCCGCGCCGACAGGGAAGCGCCGACAGGGAAGCGCCGGCAGGGAAGCGCCGGCAGGGAAGCGCCGAGTGGGCGGTGCCGCATGCGGGCGGGGGCGTCGGGCTGTGGACGGGGGAAGTGGGGTTCGGGTGGGGGCTGTGGATGGCGGCGGAAAAAAGTCGGGTGGGGGTGTCAAGGTGGGGGCGGTGGCTACGACTGAGGGCCGAAAGACACCGAGTTCTGTGGAGGTATGGAGATGAAGTTCCTGATCAGCATGCATATCAACCCGGCGGTTCTGGAGGCGCTCACCGATGAGGAGAAGGCGGCCATCGGTGAGGGGCACGGGCGGTTCATGGACGGGCTGAAGGAGCGGGGGGAGCTGATCACGACGCAGGCGCTGGTTGATCCGTCGCAGGCGGTGGTGGTGGCCGTGCGTAACGGGCAGCCGGTGGTGACCGACGGGCCGTTCGTGGAGTCGAAGGAGTATCTGGGCGGGTTCTACTTCGTCGACGTGGAGAGCAAGGAGCGGGCGATCGAGCTGGCGTTGCAGATTCCGGATGCGGGGATCGAGGGGCTCGGGGTCGAGGTGCGGCAGGTGATGTTCGCGGACGGGGTTCTGGAGGCGTGACCGGGCCGGGCATCGAGGACCTGCTGCGTGAGTTGATGCCGCAGGTCCTCGGCGCGCTGGTGCGCCGGTACGGGCAGTTCGAGGGGTGTGAGGACGCGGTTCAGGAGGCTGGGCTGGCGGCTTCCGTGCAGTGGCCGAGGGACGGGGTTCCGCAGAATCCGCGGGGCTGGCTGATGACGGTGGCGTCGCGGCGGCTGATCGACGAGGTGCGCAGCGAGTCGGCGCGGCGGGAGCGGGAGTCGGCCAACGCGGTCGAGGTTCCGGTGGAGGTTGCGGATAGCGATGACACGCTTCTGCTGCTGTTCCTGTGCTGCCATCCGGCGTTGACGGCGGCTTCGCAGACGGCGTTGACGTTGCGTGCGGTGGGTGGGTTGACGACGGCGGAGATCGCGCGGGCGTTTCTGGTGCCGGAGGCGACAATGGCGGCGCGGATCAGCCGGGCCAAGCAGCGGATCCGGGCGGCCGGTGGGTCGTTCCCGTTGCCGGCCGGGTCGGAGCGGCTGCCGGTGGTCCTGCACGTGCTGTATCTGATCTTCAACGAGGGGTATACGGCGTCGTCGGGGTCGTCGTTGGACCGTCCGGATCTGGCCGGGGAGGCGATCCGGCTGGCGCGGATGGTTCACGCGCGGCTCCCGGAGGACGGTGAGGTGACCGGGCTGCTGGCGTTGATGCTGCTCACGCACGCGCGGCGGGTGGCGCGGACCACGGCCGGTGGGGATCTCGTGCCGTTGGACCGGCAGGATCGTACGCAATGGGATCGGAATTTGATCGAGGAAGGTCTCGAACTGGCGAAAGGGTCGTTGGGGGCGCCGGAGCTGGGGCCGTATCAGTTGCAGGCGGCGATAGCGGCCACGCACGCCGATGCGGTGACGGCGGCCGAGACCGACTGGCGGCAGGTGTACGCGTTGTATCTGATCCTGGAGCGGATCGCGCCGAACCCGATGGTGACGTTGAACCGGGCGGTGGCCCTGGCCGAGTTGGACGGGCCGGAGGCGGGGCTGCTTCTGCTGGCCGGGTTGGACGGTGACGAGCGGATGGCGGGGCACCATCGGTTGCTGTCGGTGCGGGCGCATCTGCTGGAGAAAGCCGGTGACAGCGAGGCGGCGTACGAATGCTATCGGCGGGCGGCGAAGGCTACGGCGAGTCTGGCCGAGCAGCGTTACCTGGATTCGCGGGCCGGTCGCTTGAGTCATCATCCTAGGACGGCTTAGAGACAGTGCGGCAAGCCGCACCCAACATCAGAAAGGACGGCTTCGCCGACGAACGCCAAAGACCTGAGCCCACAGGCCGGCATTTCCCGCTGACGCTTGCGGTGGCGTGGTCATCGGGTTGGATCGGGCGGCGCGGGATCGCCGCAACCGGTGAACTCGGCGGCGGCGTCGAGGTGGGCTGTCGCATGCGACAAGGAAAATGGGGGCGTCCGTGTCGGCCCTGGATGCGGTGCTGGCGCCGGTGGGGGCGCGCACGGCGGTGGCGTTGCGGACGGAATGAGGGTGGGGGCGGTGCTCGGGCCGTACCTAATCGGGGGTTTGTTCGTAGAGGGCCAGGATCTGGTCGGCTACGCAGGCGGGGCGGCGTTCGCCGTCGATCTCGGCGGTGGTGCGCAGGATCAGGCGGGCGCCGCCGGGCAGTCGTCGTGATTCCAGGAGGCGGACCTTGCCGCGCAGGCGGGCGCCGCAGCGGACCGGGGTGTGGAAGCGGACGCGGTCGAAGCCGCCGTTGACGACGAAGGTGACGGTGTCGACCTGGACGATTTCGGTCAGGAAGGTCATGCACAGGGAGAGGGTGAGGGCTCCGTGGGCGATGGTGGTGCCGAACGGGCCGTCCTTGCGGGCGCGTTCGGGGTCGGTGTGGATCCACTGGTGGTCGCCGGTGATGGCGGCGAATCCGTTGATGCGGTCCTGGTCGACGGGCAGCCAGTCGCTGGTGCCCAGCTCGTCGTGGCCGAGGAGTTCGTCGAGGCTGGTGAACCGGGGCATCGCCACACTCTATGGGAGAACGCCGCGCGAATCGGATTCGCGCGGCGTTCGGTGGTGCCTCGGAGCAGCCGATGTTCGGTCAGGCGTCGGCGGTTTCCGCGACGGCCGGTTGGTCGGCGGTGCGTCCGGCGAGGCGGTTGAGCTGGCCGGCGAAGGCGAGCCCGAGGACCGTCCACAGGATGGATTGGGTGCCGAGTGAGGCGATCCGGAATTTCCACAGCAGCACGGCCGGGAAGGTGTCGGGGACCTCGTTGATGGTGGGTAGCAGCAGGTAGGCGATGGTGACCACGATGACGAACCCGAGCAGGCCGGCGGTGGCGCGGCGCCACTCGTGGGTCTGGGTGCGGGCGGCCAGCACGCCGGCCCAGACGGCGACGACGCCGAGGGCGAGCACGGCGAGGTAGCTGACGGTCCGCTGGTTGATCGTGGCCGGGTCGCCGACCGCGGGTGGGTTGGGGGGATATTTGAAGAACGGCACGAGGACGATGCCGAGCAGGGCGGCGCCGGCCAGGCCGATCGCGGCGCGGGTGTCGCTGCCGGTGCGCAGGCGGCGGCGCAGCAGGGTGTACCCGGTGGCGAGGAAGCCGCCCATGGCGATGCCGTAGAGGCCGGTGGCCAGGAACAGGCCGACGTGTTTCTGGGTGTCGCGGCTGACCAGTTCCTCGCCGCCGCCGGCCTCGCCGTGGGCCAGGGCGTTCTGTTCCTCGATGGAGATGGCCGCGTCGATGCGCGGTTCGCCGGCGAAGTAGGCGAAGGTGCCGGCCAGCAGCCCGGCGACGAGGCCGGCGAGCAGGCCGGCGATCAGGAGCCGGCCGAAGCTGACTTTCAGTGGCACGGGACACCCAGCAGGTGGCGGCCGTCGTGCATGAGTTCGTGCATGTACATGCCGCTGCGCGAGAGGGCGCCCTGGTCGAAGGCGACCAGGTAGGCCAGGGCGAGCAGCAGGAGCACGGCGCCGGCTGCGGTGAGCAGCAGGCGGGGTGAGACGGCCGGGATGGTGAGGGGCCGGATGGTGGTGGCCTTGGGCATGGCGGATCAACCTCCTACGGGATGACGCGTCCCGTCGAACAGGCTGCGGACGCGTGAGCGTCCTGACTCACCGTCCCCGCGGGCGGGGGCGGTTCACAGTGGCGCGACCGCACCGGAATCTCACCGGTTTCCCTCACGACGCCGCAGATGGCCCTCACAAACTAACTGTCGCCGTGGCAGGGGCACAACCGGACGATAAGATTCACGTTCGTCGCTGGTCGGGGGTGGGGGCGTCGATGGTGTGGTGGGTGGGGGTTCTCGCGTCGTGTGTGGCGCCGGTGGTGGTGAATCCTTATCCGGTGTCGCCGCTGGCCACCGGGGCCGGGGTGCGGGTGGCGGTGGTCGATTCCGGGGTGGATGCGACGCTGCCGCAGCTCAAGGGCCGGGTGGCCGGTGGGCGTGACCTGCTGGCGGGCCGGCCTGCGTGTGCCGGGCACGGGACGGCGGTGGCGTCGTCGATCGTCGCGGTGGCGCCGGGGGTGACGATCGTCGCGGTCCGGGTGTCCGATGGTGATCCGGGGGATCGGGCCGGGATCGGGCGGGTGGCGGAGGGGATCCGCTGGGCGGCCGGCCACGCTTCAGTGATCAACATCTCGCTGGTGGTCGGGGTGGACGACCCTCGGGTGCGTTCGGCGGTGGCGTTCGCGCTCGCCCGTGGGGTGGTCGTGGTGGCCGCGGTCGGTAACGATGCGGGGCGGCCGGGGATGTATCCGGCCGCCTACCCGGGGGTGATCGGGGTCGGCGCGGTCCTCACCTCGGGGGAGGCGGCGTCGTTCTCCCCGGCGGGCCCGCACACGGATCTGCTGGCTGCCGGGGATGCGGGGACCAGTTTCGCGGCGGCGTTCGTGTCGGGGACGGTGGCGCTGCTGCGGGAGCGGTTTCCTCGGCTGACGCCGGCCCGGGTTGAGGACCGGCTGGTGGCGACTTCCGATCGCACGCGCCGGCTCAACCCGGCCCGGGCCCTGGCCGAGGGGACGTCACGGTCGCTGACGGCCGGGCATCCTTCGGAGACTTTCGCGTACGGCGTGAGCGAGGTCCCGGCCCGGCGGCGGGCCCTGTGGTTCGCCGGTGCCGGGGCGGGGCTGGGCGTGTCCGCGGCGGTGGTCGGGGCGGCGCTGGTGCGGGGGCGCCGCCGGCGGTGGCGTGCGGCAGGTTAGCTTGGCGGTCATGACGACGATGGAGTTGGCCTCGTTCCGTATTCACGACGGGGCCGAGCCGGCGCTGCTGGCCGAGCGCCCGGCGATGTTGGCCGCGATGCGCGCGGCCTATCCGGCTTGCCTGGCCGCGTATCTGGTCAAGCAGGACGACGGGTCGTGGACCGACATCGTGCTGTGGCGTTCGCTCGCCGAGGCCGAGGAATCAGCCAAGACGATCATGGAGGTGCCGGAGTGTGCGGCGTGGTTCCGGCACATCAGTGAGTCGCTGGGTATGCGTCATGCCGAGGTCGCCGACGCCTGGCCGGCACCGTAAATTTTTAGGAACGGTCGTTCTTGACTGGGTGTTCCTGAAAGGGTTAGCGTGGTCGTCATGGGAAGGCCACGCGCGTTCGACGAAGCCGAGGTCGTGCAGGCCGCCGCCGGGTTGTTCGCCCGGCGCGCGTTCGACGGGATCTCGGTCGACGACCTGGTCGCCCACCTGGGCGTGCACCGCAACAGTCTGTACTCGGTGTTCGGCAGCAAACGTGGCCTCTACCTGCGGGCGCTGCGCTGGAGCCTGGACAACCAGGTCCGGCCGCTGCTGCACGACGCCGACCCGGCCACCCTGGCCTACGAGCCGGCGTTGGACCTGCTGCTGATGGCCGCGGTCGAACGCGCCCCGCAGGATCCGGAGGTCGCCCGGGAAGTGGGTGCCGTCCTGACCGACGAGCGCACCGCCACCATGCTCGGGCTGCGGCTGCGCGCCCGGATCACCTCACCCACCGACGGGAGCGTCCGATGACCGCCGAGGTCAGCATCGCCGGGGAAACCCTCATCGTCGAGGTCCGTGGTCTCGACAAGCTCTGGGCGCTCAAGAGCCGCCTGGAGATCCCCCTGGTCAACGTGGCCGGCGCGACCGCCGACCCGGGTGTCGGCCGCGAACGCAAAGGGCTGCGGGCGCCCGGTACCCACGTGCCCGGGGTGATCACGTCGGGCACGTTCCACCTCGACGGCGAGAAGGTGTTCTGGAACGTGCACGACCCGAACCGGGCCGTGGTCATCGCGCTGCGCGACCAGACGTACGCGCGTCTGGTCATCGAGGTGGAGGATCCGCGCGCCACCGTCGACCTGGTCGAGCATGCCATCGTGCGTCCTCCGCAGTGATGACATCCGATCCGATCGCTTTGAGCGCGGCGGCCCGGGTTCGTAGCCTGTCCGGGTGTCCACCGAAATCAGCGACAAGCTAGCCACCGCCTCGGCCGCCGTCGCCGGACTGGTCGCCGCGGTCCGCGACGACCAGCTCGACCAGGCCACGCCCTGCACCGCGTTCCGGGTGCGGGACCTGCTCAACCACCTGATCCAGGTCGTCCACAACTTTCAGGCCCTGGCCCGCCGCGACGACGTCGACTGGACGCCCGGACCGGACCGGCTCGTCGGTGACTGGCGGACCGCGTTCGCCGCCGAGACCAGCCGCCTCGTCGACGCCTGGTCGGACCCGGACACCCTGGACGGCGTGTCCCCCGGCATGGGACTGCCCCAGCGCACCGTCGGGCAGATGGTGCTCGGCGACCTCGTCGTGCACGGCTGGGACCTGGCCCGCGGCACCGGCCTGCCCTACCGGGTCGACCCCAGTCTCGTCCCGGCCCTGCGCGAATTCCTCGACACGATGGTCGAAACCGGCCGGAAGATGGGTGCGTTCGGCGACCCTGTCGACTGCCCGCCCGACGCCGGGGAATTCGCCGAACTGCTCGCCCTGACCGGCCGCGACCCGGCCTGGCAGTGCTAAAGTCCGTGCCGTGATCACGTGTGTGAAGTTCTGGTGGCCCGC
This sequence comes from Actinoplanes sp. HUAS TT8, assembly GCF_051380535.1. Lineage (NCBI taxonomy): Bacteria > Bacillati > Actinomycetota > Actinomycetes > Micromonosporales > Micromonosporaceae > Actinoplanes > Actinoplanes sp. HUAS TT8. The sequence continues at coordinate 3,531,074 of NZ_CP195646.1, forward strand.
CGGTTAGGCGGCCCCGCTTCGCACCATCCCATCGGCCGCCTCCACGAGGCGGCCGATTTTGCGTGTGAGCCTCGTGAGTGGCCCCCACCCAGCGAGGACACCCCGGACATGCCGCTGTCGAAGATCATCCTGCCCCGGCTCCTGCAACGCCACGACCTGACCCGCGCCGAGGCGGCCTGGGCGATGACCCGGATCGTCAACGGCGAACCGGCCCCGGCTCAGGTCGCCGGGTTCGCGGCCGCGCTGCGCACCAAAGGCGAAACCGCCGCCGAGATCAGCGGCCTGGTCGATGCGCTGCGGGCCGGTGCCCTGCCGGTCGACATCCCCGGACCGGTCGTCGACATCGCCGGGACCGGCGGGGACGGCCTCGGCGCGGTCAACATCTCCACCATGGCCGCCGTCGTGGCCGCCGCTACCGGGCTGACCGTGGTCAAACATGGTGGCCGGGCCGCGTCGTCGACCACGTCCGGGGCCGCCGACCTGGTCGAACACCTCGGCGTGAGTCTCGACCTGAACCCGGCCGCGGCGGCCCGGGTCGCCGCCGAGGCCGGAATCACCTTCCTGTACGGGCCCAGGTTCAACCCCGGGCTGCGACACACGGCCGGGGTGCGCCGTGACCTCGGCGTACCCACCGTGTTCAACATCCTCGGCCCGCTGATCAACCCGGCCGCCCCGGAGCATCAGGTCGTCGGCGTGGCCGACGCGCGGATGGCGCCGCTGATCGCCGACGTGCTCGCCGCCCGCGGCGGCCACGCCCTGGTCGTGCGCGGCGACGACGGCCTGGACAAGCTGACCACCACCACGACGTCGCAGGTGTGGACGGTGCGCGACGGCACGGTCCGGGCCTCCGTGCTGGATCCGCGGACGCTCGGGCTGCCCCGGGCCGCGCCGGCCGACCTGCGCGGCGGCACCCCGGAACAGAACGCGGCCGGCTTCACCCGGCTGCTGGACGGGCAGCGCGGGCCGGTACGCGACGTGGTGCTGCTCAACGCCGCGGCGATGCTCGTCGCCGTGGACGGGCGTGGCCTGGCCGACGCGCTCGCATCCTGCGGCCGGGCGGTGGACGAAGGAGCGGCCCGGGAGACGCTGGCGCGGTGGGTGTATGCCGCCCGACGCGAAGCGGAGCAGGCCCGTTGAGACCGTTTTGTCCTGAACGATCGGGTGGTTTACCGGCATTGTGGCAACGGGCCGGCGGATGCGGTGGTCAGCTCAGGGGCGCATCGAGTTGTTCGCTGAAGGGAGCCGCACGATGAACAGGGTTCAGAGCTTGCTGACAGCCGGGATCGGTCTGATGGCCGCGGTGGCCCTCGGCGCCGGGGCGTCCTCGGCCGTCTCGGCCACTCCGGCCGGCACGGAAGGTGCCGCGATCACCACCGGCCTGCACGCGGGCGTCCTCATCCAGCCGCAGCCCCTGCCGCCGGGTGACCGCGCTGCCTGAGGTCCGGCTGGTGCTCACGGTCGTTTCCGCGGGCGGGAACAGCCGTGAGCACCAGCCGGCGATCGGGGCCGTGCAGACCGGGGTGGCCGGTCAGCCGCCGGCGATCAGCGTGTCGCCCGGGATCGGGAGGCACGGGCCGACCGGGCCGTCGGCCAGGCGGATCGCGGCCTTCGTGCTGCCCTTGTTGACCTGTGCGGCGTAGACGAACGTCTGACCGGGGCCGATGTACTCCGGGTGGACCTTGAAGTAGTGGTCGGGTTCGGACAGGGTGGACCAGTCGACCATTCCCAGCGGCATCTTCTCCGGGGCGACGAAGTCGGCGCGCGGACCCTGGCAGACCATGCGGGCGGGCAGGAAGTCGACGGCGGCTTTCACCCCGAACGACTCGATGCGCTTCTGCAGGCCGGCGGCGTCGGTGTACTGGCGGATCGTGACGCGGATCGAGCCGTCCGGGTCACGTTCGACCGCGTACGCGGGGGCGGTGTGCAGCAGCGGCACCAGCGCGGCCACCGCGGCGACGATCGTCGCGGCGGCCAGGGCGGGTTTCCCCACCCGGCGCTCCCGGGTCCGCCGATGATCATCGGTGGAAGAAGAACCGCTGCCGGTCAGCGCGGCCAGGCCCTCGCGATGCTCCGCGGCCAGGGGGCGCAACGCGGTGAGCAGGCGATCCTCGAACCGGCCGGACGGCCCGGCGTCGTCGAAACGCAGGTCAGGCGTATTCATGGGTGGTTCCTCCCAGCGGAATCTCGTCGGTGAGCAGCGACCGCAGCAGACGGCGGGCCCGGTGCAGGCGCACCCGGGCGGCGATCGCCGACATCCCGAGCACGGCGGCCGCGTCGGCGACCGGCAGTCCGTCGACCGCCACCAGTTCCAGCAGCCGGCGGGTGCCCTCGGGGATGCCGGACAGGGCCCGGTGGACGTGCCGGGCCGACGCCTCGGCGTCGATGCGTTCCTCGATGCGGGCCACGTCGGCCGCGTCGAGCAGGCGGTGGCCGGCGATGCGGCGGGTCGCGGCGGGCGCGACGGTGTTCGGCGGCGACCACGTTGTGGGCGACGCCGTAGAGCCAGGCGGTGATGCTGCCCCGGTCGGGGCGGTAGGTGTGCGCGGATTCGATCACCGCGACGAACACGTCGGCGGTCAGATCGGCCGCCAGGTGCGGGTCGTCGACGCGGCGGGCGACGAAGCGGCTGACCGGGCCGATGTGCTCCCGGTAGAACGCCTCGAACGGATCCTCCACAGGGCCTCCTTCGATGTCTTCACCGAGTACTTGGCCCGGGAGGCGCCCGGTGTTACATCGTGTCGAGCCAGGCGCGGACCGCGCGCGGCGAGCGCAGCAGCACGATCGGCGGCATCGACGGATCGTGCTGCCACTGCCGCATCCGGCGGCGTTTGCGCGGGTAGGACGCGAACTGCTGCCGGATGATCGAATCGCGGGTGAACAGTTCGCGCAGCGACTCGGTGTTGCCGTTGCAGACCGGGGTACGGGTGATCGCCCGTGACACCGTGCGGCGCAGCAGCCGGACCAGGCACAACCACTGTGGCAGGTCCAGTCCGACGATCAGTTGCGCGCGGGCCATCGGCACGTCCAGCCAGGACATGTACGCGCTGTCGAGCACCCATTCCTCGCCCGCGCACACCGCGGCGATCCGTGAGCGCTGTACGTCGGCCGGCACCTCGACCCAGCCCGGCTCCCAGGTCAGGTCGTCGACCGCGTGGTACGGCAGACCGGTGCGCTCACCGATCGCCCGGGCCAGGGTCGACTTGCCGGAACCGGTCACCCCGTAGACGACGATCCGTTTCACGCCCGTCAGCGTCGCACCCGCGCACGGGTGCGACGCTGACGCCGTACGGGAAAATCGGGTCAATGATTCTGAAGGAACCGGGTGAGCTCGCTCATGAACGCGGTCGGCTGCTCGGTGTGGACGTTGTGACCGGCCGTGACCGTGGCCAGCACCGCGTCCGGGATGCGGTCGGCCGCGTCGGCGAGCAGTTCGTGCGGGACCGGGCTCTCCGCCCCACTGATGATCAACGTGGGTGCGGTGAGCGTGGGCAGCGCCTCCCACCAGGCCGGATCCGGGTCGTTGAGCTGCGCCCGGATCGCGTTGACCACGGCCCAGTCGAACGGTGTCGCCTCGGTCGGCGCCGGCAGCGGCGGCCTCGACAGCGCCCCCGGGCGGGGCACGACCGCGTCCTCCACGACCAGATGTGACACGCGGCCGGGCGCGGCCACGACGACCAGGGTCGCCACGACCGCGCCCATCGAGTGCCCGACCAGCACACACCGGTCGATGCCGGCCGCGTCGAGGAAACCGAGCACGTCGTCGCGCATCAGCTCGAACGAATACTTGCCCGGACGGGCGCTGTAGCCGTGACCGCGCAGGTCGAGGGCGTAGACATGGTGGGTTTCGGAAAGGTCGGGCAGAACGGTCTGCCAGTCCGCGGCACTGTCGCCGAGGCCGTGCAGCAGGACCAGCGGCGGGTTGCCGGGATCACCGGCAGTTCGGTAGGCGACGGTTACTCCATTGACATCCAGACTCGTCGTCATGGCCGGAATGTAGCCGATCAGCGCCGCCCGTCCGGTTCCGGTCGCCCGAACGCGGGTAGGCAATCGCCGTTCAGACCAGCAGCGCACCCCCGTCGACGGTGACGACGGTTCCCGTGGTGAAGGGCTGACCGATCAGGTACAGGTACGCGTCGGCGACGTCGCCGACCTCACCGACCCGCCGCAGCGGCACCTGCGCGGCCGTCTGCGTGTAGAAGTCGTCGGCGCCGGCACCCCACAGCGGCGACCGGGTAACGCCCGGTTTGACGGCGTTCACCCGGATCGGCGCCAGCTCCACGGCCAGGGCCCGGGTCAGCGAGTCCACCGCCCCGCAGATGCTCGACGCGACCGCCCAGCCGGGGCTCGGCCGGTCCCCGGCGGTACCGGTGGTCAACGTGATCGACCCGCCCTCGCGCAGCACCGGCAGTGCGGCCCGCACCGCGGACAGCGCCCCGAAGTAGCGCAGCCCGAAGAAGTCCCGGGCCACCACCGGATCGAAATCGGTCACCGGCATCAGCGACAGCGGCCCGCCGGCGGTGTAGACCAGGTGATCGAAGGCCCCGATCTCGTCGAACAGCCCGGCCGGGAGCTCGTTCAGGTCGGCGGCGATCCCGGTCACGCCGAGCCGGTCGGCGGCGGCCCGGACGCGCTGCTCGTTGCTGGAGACGACCACGACCTCGGCACCGTGAGCGGCGGCGGCCTGTGCGGTCGCGTAGCCGATACCGGACGTGCCGCCGAGGACGACCACCCGCTGTTTCGCAATGTTCATGACCATCACGATGCGCCCGGCCGCGGCCCCGCGTCCAAGACCTGTCCGGTCGCCTGTAATACCCTGAGGGCATCGACCTGGACCTGCGCAAACTGCGCTACTTCGTGGCGGTCGCCCGGCACCTGCACTTCGGGCGGGCCGCGGCCGAACTGCACATCGCCCAGCCGGTGCTGTCACGCCAGATCCGGGCCCTGGAAACCGACCTGCGCACCCAGCTGTTCCGGCGCGATCGCCGCTCGACCGAACTGACCCCGGCCGGGCAGCGTCTGCTCGCCGACGCCGTCGCGCTGCTGGCCGACGCCGCGCGGGTGCGGCGGCGGGTGACCGGCGCGGACCGTTTCGTCGTGGCGTTCATGCCCGGCCTGATCGTCACCGATGCCGTGCGCGCGCTGCGCGACCGGCACCCCGACCTGGTCGTCGACGTGCTGCGCACCACCTGGAGTGACCAGGTCACGGTGCTGCACGACGGGCGCGCCGACGTGAGCTACCTGCGGTTGCCGGCCGAGCAGCACGGGCTGACCGTGCGGCCGGTGCTGCACGAACCGCGCGTGGTCGCCCTGCCCGCCGGGCATCGCCTGGCCGGTAAGGACACCGTGCGCATCGCCGACCTGGGCGGGGAACCGCTGCTGCAGGACCCGGACGCGGTGCCGGAATGGCGGGCGGTCGCCACCGTGCCCGCGGTGCCCGTGCCGGCCCTCGCGGTCGAGGAGAAACTGGAGCACGTCGCGGCCGGGCGGGGCATCGTGGTGCTGCCCTTGTCGACGGTGACGTTCTACACGCGGCCCGATGTGGTCCACGCCCGCATCGACGACATCGCCGACAACCAGGTGTGCCTGGCCTGGCTCACCGGGCCGCGGAATCCGCTGGTCACCGAGTTCGCCTCACTCGCGCTCCACCCCTGAAAAACACATTTGCGCGTACGGCGATGCAGCGCCCCGTGGCCCGGCCCGGCGCGTCGCGCGGGTTCTCACGCCGTACGCGCGCATCGGTTCTCGTCGTCACCAGAGGTAGAGGACGTTGATGATCAGGGTCGCGGTCATCGTGGTGAAGAAGATGGCCCAGCCGAGCAGATTGCGGGAGCCGACACGCAGGTGGGCGATCAGCGCACCGACGAAGTAGAGGACCAGCCCGGCGGCGGCGAGCGTGCCGACGATCGGGAGGGCGAAACCGGTCAGCAGGCCGACCGCGCCGGCGGCCAGTGACGCTCCCAGCCGCGGCATCCACGACAGCGGCAGCCGTTTCATGCTCAGTTGCGCTTTCGGGTAGTCGTGGCCGATCAGGTAGGTGACCGCGGCGCCGGCGGCGAAGAACGCGGCGACGATCGTGACAGTGATGTAGGCGGCGTGCACGGGTGCTCCTCGGCATTCGACGGGCTTTGCCGATCCGACGAGACAGCGAGCCGGAATGTGAGGTGGTCAGCGGCGCGCGATCAGGATGGCCCCGGGCCGCGGCTGATCCAGGTCGAGCAGCAGCTGCGTGGTCAGGGCGAACCCGGCCTCGCGCAGCCAGGTCGCGACGCGGCTGGGCTGGCGGCGGTGCACGTGCACGTTCATCGGATACCCGCCGTAACCCTGCGTCTTCAAGGTCGACTCGTTGCCGACGTGGAAGCCGATCAGCAGCGGACACCCCGCCCGCAGGACGCGGTGGAAGTGTCCGAGCACCCCGGGGACGGCCGCGTCGGGGATGTGGATCAGGGACCAGAAGACGAGCAGGCCGCCGGCCGAGGCGTCGGGCAGCGGCAGGTCCGTCATGGAACCGACCTCGAAACGCAGGCCGGGATGGTCACGGCGCGCCAGGTCGATCATGGCGGGGGACAGGTCGAGACCCCACGCGTCGACGCCGAGCTCCCGCAGGTGGGCGGTGACGTGCCCGGGCCCGCAGCCGACGTCGACGACCGGGCCGTCGCCGGCCGCATGAACCAGATCGGCGAACAGGGTGAGGGCGGCGCGCAGTTCCGGTTGCTCCCGCATCGAGGCCCGCATCAGGTCGGCGTAGCTGGCGGCGACGGTGTCGTACGAGGTCCGCGTGTCGGCCAGCCACCCCTCGGTCACCGTGCGGACGCTACCAGTCCGTCAGCAGTTCGCCCGTTCGGGGACCACGCGGCGGTGGCACAGTCGGTGAAACGACCGTGCATCTGATGGTGTTGTCGGCCGTCCGGGGTGGCCCGCGTGGGATCCTGTACCGATCTGAAAACCTTGGCAGCAGCTCGGAGCGTGTGGAGTGCCGATTGCAGTACCTGGGCCCGACGCGCTGCCGGAAGGCCCTCGCCGCGACCTCGTGGTTCGGCTGCACGCGCTATATCAGCAGGCGGGCAAACCGGCAACCCGGCTCATCAGGAAGCGCATTCTGGCTGACCGTTCATTGGAGAGCGTCTCCCACGAGACGGTCAGCAGCATTCTCCGCGGCAAGCACGTGCCGTCCTGGAACAAGTTGAAATCGATCATCGTGGTGCTGTGCGCCATGTCCGAACGGACGATCGACAGCCGCCGGGAACTCGTCGAGTGCCTCACCCTGTGGAATGAGGCCGACCTGGTTCCACCGGAAACCGAACCTGCTGATGTCCTGCCGGAACCCGCGCCGACATCGGCGATCGGCCACGAAACTTTGCCGCTGCGCCATCGGGTCGAGGCCCGCTGCCACGGTGAGATTCCGGCTCGGTCATCACTGTTCACCGGCCGGAAGGAGACCCTCGACGAGATCGAGCGCCGGCTGATCCGTTCGCCGCAGGCCCTGCTGTTGCACGGGCCGATCGGGTCAGGCAAGACACAGATCGCGGCCGAATACATGCGCCAGAACCGGGAGCGCTACACGATCACCTGGTGGGTACCCGCGGCCACCGTGGAGGAAGCCCGGTTGTCCCTGCTGAGGCTGGCCGATGCCCTGCACATCCCGCCCGCCGACTCCACGCGGCTCCGCCTCGGTGTTCTGTCCGAGGTGCTCGGCCGGTCCAGGCCGTACTTGCTGATCTTCGACGGTGTCGTCACCGGCGACGTGCGAACTCTGATCACCACTCGTGGTGGGGATGTCATCGTGACCGCCCGCAATCCGGGCTGGGGTCAGACCAATCCACCCCCAAGCCTGGAGATTCCGGGCTTCGACGAGGGCGAATCGACGCAGCTCCTGCGCAAGTACGATCCGTCCATCACGGCCGTGGAGATGCGACGAGTGGTCACGGCGGCCGGGCGGACCCCGTTCGGGTTGGTCGAGGCCTGCAAGCTGCACAGTGAGCTGGGCTGCACATGGGACAAGCTGGCCGAGTGGCTTGCCGACCCGAAGCAGCGGGTCCTGACCGGGCCCGGTCGCACGGCGACCGAGACCGTCCGGCAGGTCCTCGACGAGGGCCTGACCTCCGAACCGGGTCTGAAAGCGCTGCTCACGCTGTTGCTCGGCTTCGGTTCCAGTCCGGTCTGGGTGTGGATTCTGCGTAAGGGCATGGACGGCGACATCTCGGCCGGTGCCCGGCAACTGCTGGCCGATCTTGCCGGCCTTCAGCGACAGATACAGACCCTGGCCAGAATCGGCCTGGCCCGCCGGCACCCCGACGGCGATTGGGTGCGAATCCCGGCCTTCGAACGCTTGGTGCTGCACGAGCTGCTGCCCGAGTCCCGGAGCGAGATCAACCGGCGCGACGTGGTGGAGATTTTGGTGTGCGCGGACCCCGGCCGGCCGGGCGACCGGGATGCGCAGTCCCGCCACACGGCGATCGTGCCGCACCTCGGGCCGGCCGGAATCCTGGAGTCGTCGCGCCCGGCCGCGTACCGGACCGTGCACCACCAGATCCGGTTCCTGTTCCTGACCGGCAACTTCTTGCTCGCCCAGAAATTGGGCCGCGAGGCCGAAGCCGCCCTGGCCCGGCACGGGTCGGCGTTGTCCGGCTCCGGGATCGTGCTGCTCATCAAGCGAGACCTCGCGAACGCGTTACGTGCCGACGGCCGGTATCCGGAGGCCGACCGGCTGACCGAGGAGTCCCTGAAACTGGCCTTGGACAGCGCCTATCCGGGTGACGCCGAGGCCCAGGCGATAGTGCTCGACCTCGCCCGCAGCCGCGGGCACGACCTGCGGCTCGCCGGGCGATACCAGGAGGCGCACGACCGTGACGAGCTGACGCTGAAGGAGCATCTGGCCGCGTATGACGTGAAGGACCCGCGGTGCCTGGCCAGTGGCTACAACCTGTCGGTCAGCCGACGGTTCCTCGGCCGGTACCGCGAGGCCGAGGCAGCGGATCGGATCATTTTCGACCGGTTCCGCGACGATCGGCGTCGGCGAGCGCGACTGACCAACGCCCTGGCCGAGGACCTGTACGGGCTCGGCCGCTTCGAAGAACTGGCCGACCTGCTCGCGCCGATCCTGGAGAGCGAATCGGGTCGCGAGCTGTATCGCGCCCGTCGCATGGCCGGGGTCGCACTGCGCCGGCTCGGCCACTCCGCAGCAGCGGTCGAGCAACTCGGTGCCTGCCACCAGGCGTGCCTGGACCAGTTCGGCAGCCGGCACGAGCTGAGCCTGACGGTGTGCCTGAGCTTCGCCAACGCCTTGCGCGATCGGGGCCAGTCGGCCAGCGCCCTGCACTACTGCTTACTCGCCGAGAAGGGCTACCGCGATGCCATGGGTGACGACAATCCCCTGGTCCAGGTAGCGCGGGTGAACACGGCCGCGGTGCATCTGGCCGACGGCGACCGCGAGCGGGCCGCATGGATCATCGGCCCGGCCTACTCCGCGCTGGCGCAGCAGGTCGGAGTCCGGCATCCGTTCACCGTTCTGGCCGGGGTGAACCAGGCCTTTGCGGCCGCGAGCCGCGGCCCGGAACCGGTCTGGCCCCGACCCTTCTCAGCCTACGAGCAGGCACGCGAGCTGTTCGGCGCCGAGCACCTGGACACTCTGCTGGCCGGAGCCGGTCTCGCAGCGACCCGGGCCGCCCGTGACGAAGAAAGCGATCTCGCGTCCCGCCTCGATCAGATCCTGTCGGCGTTACGGCGCCGGTTCGGTTCCGGACATGAGCTGGTGACCCGCGTGGCCGGCGGACTCCCGGTAGCCGTGGACATCGAACTGCCGTCAGCGTGAACCGGCAAGCCTAGATTTGTCAGGTCTTGTCAGGAACCTGTGTCCATCCGGCATGAGGTCAGCGTTCCCGATAACTTCTGGCCCTGTGCCACTCTTCACGCGGCACGTGTCTTCGAATCAGACAAACTGGCTATATCTATGTGTCGGCCGGCAGGCCCTGACGAACCCTGTCCGGTCCGGCAAGGAGGTCACGATGAGGGTCGAATCCACCACCCACCTCTGGGCACCACTGACCGATCTGTCGCGGGTTCCCCTCGATGCCCCGATCACCGACGACGACCGGGTCGTGGACCAGGCATTGCGCCGGGTGCTGCACAGCCTGCACGATCGTGACGCGGTGATCAGCTCGTTCGGCTCGTTCATCGCGGAAGCCTGAGAAAGTCCCGCTGTGGACATGCCGGTGCCGGTCGTGCACGAGCGGGCGGCGCCGTGGCCGTACACCGGGCTCGACGTGGCCGCGGCCCGCGCGGCCGGGCACCGGGCGGTGCCGTTCCGCGAGCTGGTGATGAAGATTCACCAGCGCTGCAACCTCGCCTGCGACTACTGCTACGTGTACGAGTCGGCCGACCAGAGCTGGCGCGAACGGCCCCGGACCATGCCCGACGACGTGCGCGACGCGGCGCTTGCCCGGTTCGCCGACCACGCCCGCGACCACCAGCTCGGTGACGTACGGATCGTGCTGCACGGCGGGGAGCCGCTGCTCTACGGCCCGGCCCGGCTGCGTGAACTGGTCGGCGCCGCCCGCCGGGTGTTCCCGGCGGGCGTGCGGGTCACGTTCGGGATGCAGACCAACGGGGTGCTGCTGACCGAACCGGTCGTGGCCACCCTGCTGGAACTCGGCATAGCCGCCGGTGTCAGCGTCGACGGCATCGCCGCCGCTCACGATCGGCATCGGCGGACCAAGGACGGCCGGGGCAGTTTCGCGGCCGTCGCCCGGGCCCTGGCCCTGCTGCAACGACCGGAGAACCGGGCCGCGTACGCGGGCCTGCTCTGCACCGTCGACCCGGGCACCGACCCGATCGCGTGCTACGAGCAGCTGATGAGCTTCGCGCCGCCGGCGATCGATCTGCTGCTGCCGCACGCCAACTGGGAGAGCCCGCCGATGCGCCCGGATGGGGTGCTGACGCCGTACGCGCAATGGTTGATCGCTGTTTTTGATCGCTGGTACAGCGACCGGACGCCGACGCGGATCCGATTGTTCGACGATACGATAAGCCTGGTGCTCGGCGGGGCCAGCCGGTGCGAACAGGTCGGGCTGAGCCCGTCCGGGGTGCTGGTCGTGGAGTCCGACGGGGCGATCGAGCAGGTCGACGCGCTCAAGAGCGCGTATCCGGGCGCGTGCGCGACCGGGCTGCACGTGCTGCGCGACTCGTTCGACGCGGCCCTGGACCATCCGGGGATCGTGGCCCGGCAGATCGGGCGCGCCGCCCTGGCCGACGAATGCCTGGCCTGCCCGGCCGTCGCGTTCTGCGGCGGCGGCCACTACGCCCACCGCTACCGGCGCGGGATCGGTTTCCGCGCGCCGTCCGTGCACTGCGCCGACCTGCTGGCCTTCATCGGTCACGTCTACCGGCGTGTCGCCGCCGACCTGAGGAGCCCCTCGTGACCGCCGTCCACAGCCTCGACGCCCGGATGTTCGATCAGCTTGCCACCGGGGGCGGCGGGCCGGCCGCGATCGGCGCACTGTACGAGGCGCAGGTCAGTAAGCATCTGCTGCTGATCCGGTATCTTCTGGAACAGTTCCCGGACGGTGGTGCGGCGCTGGCCGGCCTGCTCGAACAGGCCCGGACCGCCGCGCCCGAGAAGTTCCGGCGGATCATCGGCGACCCGCTGGTCGGCGGCTGGACCGCGATCGCGAGCCGCGCCGCCACCCAGGGCGTGCTCGCCGACGCCGACCGTGATCACCTGGCCGCGATCGCCGTCGTCGCGGCGGCCGCGGCGGGCCTCGACGCGACACTCGACGTCCCGGTCCATGGGGGACTGGCGGTGCTGCCCGGGCTGGGGGCGATCGAGGCCGGTGACGCGGCGACCGTGACCGTCAGCGCGGCCGGCCTCGGCGCCATCGAGAAACTGCCGATCCGGATGCTGGCCGGGCCGGGGATCAGGCTCGCGCTCGACGACGTGCACCCGTATCGGCACGGCTACCACGTGCCGCCGCTCAACCGGCTCCCCGACGCCGACGTGGCCGTCTGGCAGGAATCGTTCGGGCAGGCCTGGGCCCTGCTCGCGGAGCATCTACCGGACCGGGCCGAGGAGATGGTGGCCGGGCTGCGCACGCTGGTACCACTGGCGCAGATCGATGCGCTGTCGGCGCGCAGCGCCACGTTGCGGCACGCGTTCGGGGTGTTCGGGCTGACCCTGCCGCCGACGCCGCACGACTTCGCCGTCACCCTCGTGCACGAGTTCCAGCACTCCAAACTCAGTGCGCTGCTGGACCTGGCCGTGCTGACCGACCCGGACGACGACCGGCGGTACTTCGCGCCGTGGCGGACCGACCCGCGGCCCCTGGCCGGGCTGATGCAGGGCGTCTACGCGTTCGTCGGCGTCGCGGACACCTGGCGGGCGTTGCAGACAACCGTCGAGGTCGCGACCGCGCGGTTCGCCGAGGCCCGCCTGCAGGTGGATCGCGGCCTGCGGGCCATTGAGGAATCCGGGGCGCTGACCCGGGACGGGGAACGGTTCGCGGCCGGACTGCGGCAGAGCGCCGACCGGATGCTGGCCCTGCCGGTACCGGACGCGGCCGATCGGGCCGCCCGGGACCGGCTGGCCAAGATCCACGCCGCGTGGCGGGAACACAACCGGGTCTGATCAGGTGGGCGGCGGTTCGATGTCGCCCTCCAGCCGGTTACCGGCGACCGCGGCCAGCACCTCGGGGTGGTCGTCGCCGAGCTGCGTCCGCAACGTGGTCACCGCGTCGTCGAACAGGGTCGTGGCGCGCTCGTCCTGACCGACAGCGCGCAGGTCGAAGGCGAGATTCACCGCCCGCATCAGCACGTACGGATGATCACCGGCCGCGCTGCTGAGCGTCAGCATCCGCTCCGACAGGTCCAGAGCGTCGTCATGCCGCCCGGCGACCGCATGATCGGTCGCCAGGGACGTGCCCGCGCAGATCGTGTACGCGTGGCCGTCCCGCAGCCGGTCGTCCAGCCGCGCATAGGCGGCCGCGTCGATCGTCGCCGCCTTGTCCATCTCGCCCTGGGCGCGCAGCAGGATGCCCTGGTTGACCTCCGCGACCAGGGTCAACGGATGATCCACCCCGAAGTCGCGGCGGAAACCGGACAACACCTGGTCGAGCAGAATGGTGGCCTCGTCGAGCTCTCCGGCCTGACGCAGCGCGTTGGACAGGCTCATCGCGGCCAGCACCGCGTGCTCGTGGCTCGGCTTCAACGTGCGCACCGTACGCTCGTGCGCCTCCAGCAGAACCTGGACCGCCTCGTCGAGCCGGCCCAGCTTGCGCAACACGATCCCGTAGGTCCGCTGGGCCATCACCGTCAGCAGGTGCGTGTCCGAGATCTGGCGTTTCTGCAGCAGCCATTCCTCGACCCGTTCCAGGGCCTTCTGGTACAGGCCCTGACCGTAGTGGTCGCGGGCCACGTTCATGTTCATCCGGAACAGTTCGACATCGAGCACCCCGTGGTCGGCGAAGCGCGACTCGACGTCCTCGTCGAGTCGCGCGGCCTTGGCGAACTGCCCCATCAGCCGGTGATCGGTCGCCACACTACTGAGGACCCGCCATGTGTAGAACTCCTCATCACCGAACACCTGCTGGTGCAGGATGGCGCTGCGCCGGTCGAACTCCAGCGCCTCGGCATACCTGCCTTCGATGCGTAGGTCGTGGCCGATCTGGTTGCCGGTGATCAGCGTGTACTCGTGTCGGGGACCAAACGCGGGGTTCCTGACGAACCGGTCGTAGGTGTCCTGGATGATCTCGGCGGCCAGCTTGCTGTCGCCCAGTGCCCGCGTCGCATTCGCCACCTGAGCCCGAGCCAGCAGCGTCGATTGGTCGTCCGGGCCGAGCTGCCCATCCCCTTGATCATCCTGAGCCCAGGCCACGGCTGCTCGCTCGGCGAGGAACCGGCTGTTCTCGTAGTCGCCGCTGAGGTAGAGGAACCGGGCGTGATCGAGAACGGTCTGGCGGCCCTGTGGCGTACCCGAATGAATCATGTCGGCCGGCAACAGGTGGGGGCCCATCTCGGCCTGCATGTCCAGCTCGCCGATGGTGTCGGGATCGCCCGGGCTGGCCGCGGCCAGCAGGTTCTGCACGTTGCGTAGTGTCTGCGCCCGCAGCGCGGGCTCCATCGTGTCCCGCACGACCCGCTGCACCAGCCGGTGCACCTGCAGGCGCGGCGACTTGTCGGCGCTGGCCGGAGTGGGCGCCGACGCGGTCCGGCTCACCGTCTTGGCCAGACCGTAACGCCGCAGCTCGCGGAGCAGCTGACCGGTCCGGATCGGGTTGCGCAACGCCTCCTGCAGCGGCGACGACAGGGCAGCGTTGCTGCCGCGGCGTAGCAGCGACTGCCGGATGCCCTCACCACCGAAGAACGCGAACAGGGCGAACAGCTGGGCGATGGCCTCGTCCTTGCCGCGCAACTCCTCCATCGCGACGGCGACGAACGCGGCCACGGTCAGCGGATAGTCCGGCGGCTGGCCCTCGTTGAGCAGCTCGATCCGATCGTCGAGCAGGTCGATGTACTCCCGGACCGGCATCGAGGTCGCCAGGTACCAGGCCAGGGCCTGCTCCAGGGCCAGCGGCAGGTCACCCAGCTTCTCTGCCAGTTCGTCGGCCTCGGACTCGGTGATCATCGGGTTGCCCTGCTGATCCAGGGCCCGATGGGTGAGCAGCTGAATGCTCTCGTCGCGATGAAAGACGTCGACCTCGATGGCGATGCCGATCTGATTCCACGCCTCGTTGCGGGTCGTGACGATGACATGGCCACCGGTCGACGGCAGCAGCCGTGTCAGCTGGGACGGATCGTCGGCGTTGTCGTACACCAGCAGCCACTCACGGTCGCTGCCGGCCAGCCAGTTCAGCACGGTCCGCGCAGTCTCCTGCTGATCGTCGGAGACCGGCAGGTCCAGGCGCAGGGCCAACTGGTTCAACGACGACAGGACGCATGAGATCTCTTCGGCGGGGATCCACCAGATCAGGTCGTACTGATCCAGATGGCGGTGTACGTACTCATTGACTATCTGGGTCTTGCCGACACCGCCCATACCGCTGACGGTCGGCGGCAGCACCGACGCCGTCGAGTCCTGTTCCAGAGCCTGGTCCAGACGATCGAGCAGCTCGATCCGGCCGGTGAAGTTGCGGTTGCGGATCGGGATGTCACCGATGATGCGCGCCTCGGGGCGATATACGTACGGTCGAGAACTGCGCGGCCGGGCCATGGTCAGGTCGGCGAACCGCTGAGCGGCCTCACCGCGGTGCCGCAGCCCGACGATCTCGGCGAACGTGCGCAGATCGGCTGGCGCGTCGAGCAGAACATCGATCAACGCAGCCAGATCCGCGCCCGGATCGTCGGACCGGGAAAAGGTCAAATCCCGGGTCAGCAACTCGCTCAGTTCGGCGATCCGCGCGTCCCGGGCCGATCGGCTTTCCAGCCCCGGCACGAGAAGAAGAGCATCAATGAGCCGGCTTCGAGAATCGCGCAAATTCGACAAAGCTCTTTATCTCCGAAGCACGGACGGGCCTGAGTCTCAAGCGTGACGCGGATTCAGCGCATCACCAACAGATCGAGAGTGTCCGTTTGCGGACCTTCTTCGGTGGACACCGCATCCCACAGGCGCGCGAGCCCGTCCGCGTAAGCCTCATCGCTGATCAGTTGCAGCAGCGTATGCGCCTCCCGCCGCAACGACGCCGCAGCCTCCCGCAACGACCCGGCGGAAACCTGGGTCACCGCCTCCACCACCGATCCGCTCACCCCGAAGGCATTCTCGATCACCGCCACCGACGGATACGACTGCTCCAACACCGTGATCGTTTCCGGCCAGAATCGGCACAGCGTGATCCCCTCATGCCGCCCCGGAAACGCCGACCGGATCAACACCGCCCCACCCGGCTTGAGCACCCGCCGAATCTCGCGGGCCGCCGCCCCCAGATCCGGCACATGATGGATCACTGTGGACAGCCACACCCCGTCAACACTGCCGTCCGCCAGCGGAATGTCAGCAGCGTCACCGGCGAGCACCGGCCCGGCCACCGCCCGTTCCCGCATGGCCGCCGACGGCTCCACCGCGATCACTTCCACCCCGGGCCACCACGAGCGAAACGCCGCCGTCCACGTGGCGGTGCCACACCCGAGGTCGAGCAGCCGCATCCCGGGCCGCGGATCCAGATGACGGCCGATCGCCTCCCGCCACGGCCCCAGCCCGTCCCCGTCCAGATGACGGTTCGCCTCGAACGCCGTGGCGTCACTCTCGTCGTACGCGATCAATGCCATGAATGTCAGCTTAGAACCGAGTGTTCTGCACCCAGCGGTCCAGCAGCGCCCGATCCCCTCGACACTCGCCCGGCTCGCGTCGCCGGTTCAGCACCAGCAGCAGTTCACGGGCCGGCGCGGTCAACTCCACATCGGCCGCTGCGACCCCGGGCCGCCACTGCGCGCCGCCCGGAGTCAGCGTGACGTGCCAACCGTGCACCCCATCACCGAACTGCAGCGTCTCACCGCGACCGCGAAGACCGGCCATCGGTGACGGCTCGCGAGCGCTGAGCGTCGCGTAGCACAGCAGAATGTCGGCCACCCCGTCCACGGCAAGATCCTCATCCAGGTCACCGTCAGGGTCGACGTCGAACCGATGAATGATCAGGTCGTGCAGCATCCGCCGCAGCCAGAAGCCGGTCGTCTGATGCTGCGGCACCCAGGCCCAGACCTCGGTGTCAAAACCTTGCTCGCGTACGGCGGTGACCAGCTCGCCGGCCCCCTCGGCGAGCCACGGCCCGAAGTCCTCCGGCGCCTGGATCAGCTCGTACGGCGCCGGTTTGCTGGCTTTGGCCCGGACCACCGCGGCCGACAGTCGATGGCCGGTCCCGACATGCGTGACCAGATCCCGCACCGACCAGTCCGGGCAGCTCGGCACCGGCTCGTGCGGATCACGCCGGCCGACGGCGGCCACGAGCCGGCCGGTCTCGGACTCCATGGCGGACAGATACCGCTCGGCGCTGAGCCATTCCATGTCGTCGATGCTATCGGCCGGATCGCGTCCCCGATCCAGGATTACCCGAGCAGATCAAGACCCAGGATTTCCCGTACGGCGATGAAGGTCAGTTGATGGTGGTCCTGCCCGAAATCCCAGGAGAATCGTTCTGACAGAACCGGAGTCCGGTCAGGACCGGCGGCTGGCCCGGCGCGCCCCGAGGATGAACGCCGGATCCCGGTCCAGGTTGTGACGGTCCCGGTCGTAGCGGCGAGTGGTGCGCGGATCGGCGTGACCCATCGCGTCCTGAACGTCTTCGAGGGGAACCCCGGCCTCGCGGGCCCCGGTGGCGAACGCGTGTCGCAGCGAGTGCGGCGACAACCGGCCGGCCGACGCGATACCGGCGACCGTGGCCAGGCGGCGCAGCGTCATGAAGACGTTGGGTTCGGCCAGCCGCCCGCCACTGGTCGCGAACAGCGGCCCGGTCAGCGCGCCGCCGGCCCGGGCCCGCGCGGCCAGATATTCGTCGATGGCCTGCAGGGTGTGCGCGGGCATCGGCCGTTCCCGGGCGACCCCGCCCTTGCCGACGAACCGCAGCGTGCGGTGCCCGGCGTTGTGGCTCAGGTCGTCGATGTCACGGTCCAGGGCTTCGCTGATGCGCAGACCGAGGTCGGCGAGCAGCCGCAGCAGGGCCCGGTCGCGCAGCGCGGCCAGGTAGTTGGTCATCCCGGTCGGTGTGCGCCCGGCCGCCGCGGACCGCGCGGTCACCTGCGCGTCGGCGGCGGCGAGCAGCGCGTCGACCTCGTCCAGGGTCAGCCCGGCCGTGTTGGAGACGTGCCGGTTCACGGTCGGGCGTTTGATCGCGGCGGTCGGGTTGCGGGCCACCGCACCGTCGGTGTTGGCGACGAGATGCCCGTACCAGCTGGAGATCGAGGCCAGCGCCCGCGCGACGGTACTGGCCGCGGCGGGCCGCCCGTCGGACGTGGACTGCTCGCGCCACACCTTGAACTGGCTCAGGTCGGTCGGCCGGGCGGTGAGCGGATCGAGCCGTTCCTGTCCGCACCATTGCAGGAAAACCCCGAGGTCGCGCCCGTGCGCGATCTCGGTGTGGACCGACTCGGCCTCCAGCAGCCACGCGACGGTGAGCCGGCGCGGACTGTAGCGGCTGCCGTCGTCCGGCGGCAGCGCCGCCATCCCGGCCACGAGCGTCGCGATCCGCGTGACGCGCGCCGCGAGAACGCTGTCAGCGGCCCGCCCGCCTGTGGCGGCGAGCTCTTCCCCGGGCAAGGCAGTCATCGGCGTCCGATCGTTCGTCCAACAGAGCTCATAGGATAACAGTAATTATCCTATGAGCTCTGTTAGGCATCCCAGGACCGTCCTGACCGGATTATTGGATTACCGTTAATAGCAATACGGTAATTATCGTGCTGGTCGTGGCACTGTGGAGAGCGTGCTGAGCCGGATTACCAGCGCGACCGAACACTTGATGGCGACCGCGGCCGGGTTCGACGACACCGACGTGCGGCAGCCGTCCCTGTTGCCCGGGTGGTCGCGCGGGCACGTCCTCACCCACGTCGCCCGCAACGCCGACGGTGGGACGCGGATGCTGACCTGGGCGCGCACCGGTGTCGAGACGCCCGAGTATCCGAGCATGCGGGCGCGGGCCGACGAGATCGAGGCCGGCAGTGGCCGCCCGGCCAAGGTTCTCCTGGCCGACGTCCGCGACAGCGCGTCCCGTTTCGCCGAAGCCTACGAGGCGATGCCCGAGCACGCGTGGTCGCGCATCCTGCGGTGGACGTCCGGCAAGCAGCGACCCGCCTCCCGCGCCGCGACCTCCCGGCTCACCGAGGTCCTCGTGCACCACGTCGACCTCGCGGCCGGCTTCGGCCCCGACCATTGGCCCGCCGACTTCGTCACCGCGCAGCTCGCCGACGTGGTCACCGCCTTCACCGGCCGCGCCGCGGTGCCCGCCCTGCACCTGATCGCCGCCGACACCGGCGCCGAATACCGTCTGGGCTCGTCGACCGGCGCGATTGTCGTGCGTGACCGTCAGGCGTCACTGCTGGCCTGGCTGCTCGGCCGCTCCCAGAACGATCTCCCGGCGCTGCCGTTCCTCTACTGACCGCCGTGAATAAACTCCGAGAGATGATCGTGCGGAGAGCAGGCGTCGACGATGTGGCGGCGCTGGCCGGGTTGCGGGGCATAACTGCCGAGGAGCTTCCGGCGTACGGAGATTGGGTCGCCGCCCACCAGCAGACCCACCTGCCGTTCGTGGCCGAGGTCGACGGCACGGTCGTCGGCGTCGCCTGGCTGCACGTGACCGAGCGGGTCCCCGGCCCCGGCGCGCCGGATCGGCGGTTCGGGGACGTGCAGGCCGTCGAGGTGCATCCGGATCACCGCAACCGGGGCATCGGCAGCGCCCTGATCGCGGCGATCCTGGCCGACGCCGACACCCGTGGCCTGTTGCACGTGACCGTGCACTCCGGGCGCCGCGCCGTCGACTTCTACCTGCGCAACGGTTTCACCCACCACCGTCAGCTGCTGCTGTGGGAGCCGTGAACCTGAACGGTCAGGGGGCGGTGGCGGTGGCGAAGACGCGGCGCATGGCGTCGAAGGATTTCAGGGACTGCCGGCCCTCCTCCTGCAGGGAGCGCACGGCCGCGTCGGTCTCGGGTTCGGCGACGGCTTCCTCCCACATGGCGCGTTCGGCTTCGCGCCAGTCCGGCTTGTCGTGGACCTGGACGTCGGTGAAGCCGGCCAACGGCAGGTCGCGGCGCAGGTCGACGGCGCGGATGCGGGTGGGGACGCGGTGGTCGCCCGGGGTGGTGGCTTCCCAGCAGCTCAGGGCGATGCGGCCGCCGGGGGTGAGCAGGCGGCGGAATTCGGTGAGGGCGGCCAGGGGCGGTTCGGCGAACTGGACGGCGTCGACGCACATCAGGGCATCGGCGCCGCCGTCGGGCAGGCCGGTTTCAGTCAGTGTGCCGACGTGGAATGCGGCGCGGCCGGCCGGCAGGCGGCGAGTGCTGATCCGGCGGGCCGATTCCAGGGCGACGGCGGAGAAGTCGATGCCGGTCAGGTGGGCGCCGGTGCGGTGGGCGATCTCGATGCCGTAGCCGCCGCGGCCGCAGCCGATGTCGAGCAGCCGGCCGTCGGGCGGCAGGCGCAGTTCGACGGTCATCTCGGCGATGCCCGACCAGGTCAGGGTGCAGGCGAATTCCAGTTCCGGCGGCAGCCCCAGGGTGCGGGCGATGATCGCGTCGCGGGCGGGGGAGACCGCCATGTCGGCATACCACTGGTCGAAATATTCGGCGTCGAGAGTCACGTCGAGCATTATCACTTAAATTCAGATTTGGTACGGGTACAGATGTGCGTCCCCGACCGGAACGCGGATCTGGATCCAGGTGCCGTCCGCCTCCCGCGGGAGTGTGTGGTCGCCGCCGATCAGGATCAGGGCGTCGTCGACCTGCAGTGTCGCGGCCCGGACGTCCAGTCGCCCGCGCAGGATCACGTGGTCGCCGTCGGTCCGGATGGCCGGGCCGGGTTCGTCGGCGGGCGTCGTGTTGACACCCCACACCAGGTCCGGTTCGATCGTCCATTCGATGTAATACTTTCCCGGCGGCGCGTCGGGGTTTCCGCACCACGGCACGGCGGCCTGCCCGATCCGGCTCACGAATCGCGCGATCGGGTGGGGGCGGCCGGGGCTGATGTCGACGACCTCGATCTGCACCCCACGATGATGGCCCACGCGGGGCCGCAGGGGTGAAAGCGCGCTGACCGAAACCGATCTTGCTGTCGATCTACGGCGGTGGTAGCTGTTGGCGATGGGCTGGTTTTGCGTGCGGGCGGTCTTCGCGTTCGACCTCGGTGAACGTGGCACGCTGACCTATGAGGAGCGGCTGACGTTGTGGCGGGCCGGCGACCTGGCGGCGTCGCTGGAGTTGGCCGGGGCGGACGCGGTGGAGTATGCGCGTTGTCTGGACCGCTGTGTTTTCACCGGTCTGCTGCAGGGTTACGAGTTGCCCGAGGAGCCGGGGCACGGCGCCGAGGTGTTTTCGCTGATGCGTGACAGTGCGTTGCGGCCGGAGAAGTATCTGTCGGCGTTCTTCGCCACCGGCTGGGAGCGGCAGCACGTCATCGACGAGGGCTGACCTTGGATTTCGTGTCGGCCCAGGCTTTGATCAGGGAGGCCGCGGCGGTCAGGGTGAGGGTGCCGGCGATGACGGCCAGTGAGGGGCCGATGCCGATGTGCGGGGCCCAGCCGATCGGTTCGCCGCCGTTGAGGAACGGCAGGTTGTTCTCGGCCAGGGCCTGCAGGACGAGTTTGACGCCGATGAAGCCGAGGACGATGCCGAGCCCGATGGACAGGTAGGCGAGCCGGTCGAGCAGGCCGCCGAGCAGGAAGTACAGCTGGCGCAGGCCCATCATGGCGAAGACGGTGGCGGTGAAGATCAGGTACGGGTGGTCGGTGAGACCGAAAATGGCGGGGAGCGAGTCCAGCGCGAAGATCACGTCGGTGGTGCCGATGGCGATGAAGACCACGATCAGCGGGGTGAAGCGGCGCCGGCCGTGGTGGTCGCGGGTGAGCAGGTGGGCCGCGTCGTAGTCGCCGGTCATCGGCAG
Source organism: Actinoplanes sp. HUAS TT8 (assembly GCF_051380535.1). Lineage (NCBI taxonomy): Bacteria > Bacillati > Actinomycetota > Actinomycetes > Micromonosporales > Micromonosporaceae > Actinoplanes > Actinoplanes sp. HUAS TT8. Next base: position 3,552,636 of record NZ_CP195646.1, read on the forward strand.
GACCCGGCGGGCCCAGCGGACCAGGATGTTCTCGGCGTATTCGGGTTCGTCGTCGTCGTAGCCGAACACTTTGACCGCGGTGTAGATCAGGAACGCCCCGAAGATGTAGAACACCCAGGTGAATCGGCTGATCGCGGCGGCGCCGAGGGCGATGAACAGCCCGCGCAGCAGCAGCGACAGCAGGATGCCGACGAGCAGCACCTTCTGCTGGTAGCGGCGTTCGATCCGGAATCGCGACATGATGATGACGAAGACGAACAGGTTGTCGACCGACAGGCTGTACTCGGTGAGCCAGCCGGCGAGGTACTGCCCGGCGGCGGCGCCGTCGAAGTGCAGGCCCAGGAAGACGGCGAACAGCAGGGCCAGGGCGACGTAGCCGGTCACCCAGAGCGCGCATTCCCGGATGGACGGTTCGTGGGGCCGGCGGCTGACCAGGACCAGGTCGAACAGCACGAGAGCGCCCAGTGCGACGAGGGTGACCGTCCAGAGTGAGCCGGTGACCTCCACGGGCGAAACCTCCCAGCAGTTCCACAGCGACGGGGGACCACGTGCAGCGTCCCAGAGTTGGGGCGCCCGATAAAGGGTCTTCGGGCATTGACAGGTGTGTACCCGCCTTCCCGCCCGGTCTGCGCTGTGGTCGGATTCCCGACGCTGTCAGGAGACCAGCTCGGTGACCCATGCGATGGCGGTCGGGGCCTGTTCGGGTCCGCCGCCGTGCAGGCCGCTGATCAGCAGCCAGATCCGGTCGGCGTCCTGGGCCGGTTTGCCGAGCGCGGTGACCAGCCGGTCGACCTGGGCCCGGGTGTCGTGCAGGTAGGACCGGGCGACCTGGGCCGGGGCGTCGTTCTCGCCGGGGAACTCGGTGAGATGGTTGCGGAAGGCGCAGCCCCGGTATTCCGGGCTGCGGACCAGGTCGGCGACCTCGGTGACCAGGGCGATCAGCTGGCCGGCGGGGTCGTCGGCCCGGCCGAGGGCGGCGGTGATGGACCGGTCGCGGCGCTCGCGGACCAGGGTCAGGTAGGCCGCGGCGAGGTGGGCCTTGCTGGGGAAGTGCCGGTAGAGCAGGTTTTTCCCGCAGCCGGCGGCCTCGATCACCTGGGCCATCCCGACCGCGCGGACGCCGTGGCGGTAGAACAGGTCGCTGGCGGCGCTGAGGATGTTCTCGCGGGTGCCGGGGATCGCGGTGCGGGCCATGGTGACCAGTTTAACGGACCGTTCGGTCCGCTCCAGGGTTAATCTGGGACCGATCGGTCCGTCATCTGTTGTCGGAGGTAGAACCATGCGAGACGCCGTCATCGTCGACGCGGTCCGCACGCCGCTGGCCAAGGGCAAACCGTCCGGCGCCTACGCCGGCGTGCACCCGGTCGAGCTGCACGCCCACGTCCTGCGCGCCCTGGTCGAGCGTGTGCCCGGCCTCGACCCGGCCGAGATCGACGACGTGATCGGGGGCGCGGTCGGGCAGGTCGGTGAGCAGTCCGGCAACACGACCCGGCTGGCCGCGCTGGCCGCCGGTTTCCCCGACGCGGTGCCCGGTGTCACCGTCGACCGGCAGTGCGGCAGCAGCCAGCAGGCGATCAGCTTCGCCGCCCAGGGCGTGATCTCCGGAGCCTACGACCTGGTGATCGCGTCCGGCTCGGAATCCATGTCCCGCGTGCCGATCGGCAGCCAGACCCTGGGCCGCGACATCGCCGGCCCGTCGATCGAGCGGCGGTACTCCGGCGGGCTGATCCCGCAGGGCGTGGCGGCCGAACTGATCGCCCGCAAGTGGGGCCTGTCGCGCGGGCAACTCGACGCCTTCGCGCTGCTCAGCCATCAGAACGCGGCGCTCGCTTGGGCGGAGGGCCGGTTCGCGAGCCAGATCACGACCATCACACCCGGTTTCCCGTACGTCGATGGCCCGGTCCTTCCCGGTCGGCTTCTCGACGTGGACGAGACCGTGCGCGCCGACGCCCGCCTCGACGCGATGGCCGCGCTGCGCCCGGCGTTCGCCGACCCGCGCTGGGAGCAGCGGTTCGGCGCCGTCGACTGGAAGGTCACGGCCGGCAACTCCAGTCCGGTCAACGACGGCGCCGCCGCGCTGCTGATCACCACCGGTGAGAACGCGGCCCGGCACGGCTGGCGACCGCGCGCCCGCATCCACACCGCGGTCGCGGTCGGCGACGACCCGATCCACATGCTGACCGGCATCATCCCGGCCACCGCCAAGGTGCTGCGCCGGGCCGGGCTGTCGCTGTCCGACATCGACGCGTTCGAGGTCAACGAGGCGTTCTCCTCGGTCGTGCTGGCCTGGCTGGCCGAGACCGGCGCCGACCCGGCCAAGGTCAACATCGACGGCGGCGCGATCGCGATCGGACACCCCCTGGGTGCGTCGGGGGCTCGTCTGGCGACCACGCTGCTCGGGGTTCTCGAACGCACCGGCGGCCGCTACGGGCTGCAGACCATGTGCGAGGCCGGCGGCACCGCCAACGCCACCGTGATCGAGCGCCTTTAGTCTGTTCGCATGCAAAGTTTCGCCGAGGCCACCGCCGTCCACCCCGTCACCGGCGGGTTCTCCGCCGACCTGGACCCGCAGTGGGGTGTCGGCGACAAACTGCACGGCGGCTACCTGATGGCCGTGGTCGCCCGCGCGGTCGCGGCCGGTGCCGGCCCGGCGCACCCGCACCTGATCGCCATGACCACCACGTTCCTGCGCCCGCCGGCCCCGGGCCCGGTCACCGTGCAGGTCGAGGCGCTGCGCGCCGGCCGCGGTTCGGCCCAGTTCCGCGCCCGCCTCGTCCAGGACGGCGTGGCGTGCGCGGAATCCCTGGTCACCCAGGGCGTGCTCGACGAGGCCGACCCGTGGTGGTCCGGTCTGCCGCTGCCGGTCCTGCCCGCCGAGGACGAGTGCTACCTGCTCCCGTCCGACCCGCCCGGCGCCGGGATCGCGGTCCACCTGCTCGACGTCGTCGAGCACCGCCTCGACCCGACCTCGCTGACCTTCGCCATGGGTCACCCGTCCACGACCGGCCAGATCAGCGGCTACCTGCGCCTGGCCGACGGCTCCGACTGGGATCCGCTGAGCCTGCTGGTCGCGCTCGACCCCACCCCGCCGATCTCGCTGACCCTGGGCATCCAGGGCTGGGCCCCGACGATCAGCCTGACCGCGTACGTGCGTCGCCTGCCCGCCCCGGGCCCGCTGCGCATGACCATGCAGTCGGCCGAGGTGACCAGCGGCCGCATGGACGAGACGGCCCTGCTCTGGGACGCCAAGGGCGCCCTGGTCGCCCAGGCCACGCAGCTCGCGGCGGTCCGCCCGGCATCCTGACGTCATGACCGGTCGATGTGCGGAGCCGGGCCCTACCGCGCCGCGGTGAACAGAGTCACGCCCGCCCGCCCGGGTCGATGTCGAGGCGGCAGCAGGGGCCGGATTGTCATGGCATCGAGCACGACGATTGTCACGGGCTCCGGTGGGCGGACGGTGCGAGGCTGGCGGACATGCACGACATTGCTCTCTACCTGTGTGCCGGGGTGGTCGTCGGCATCGGATCGCAGGTGCTTCTCGCCTTCACCGTTTCCGAGCGGATCCCGCCGTCGGTGCTGCTGCGCCGGATCTGGGCGCGGCCGGTTCCGTGGGTGGCGGCCGGGCTTGTCGCCCTGCTGACGGTGATGGCGGTGCTGCAGGTGGCGCATCCGGCGATCATCGACGATCTGCAGCGGGAACCGGGCGGCGGCTGGTGGCGGTGTGTGACCGGGCTGCTCGTGCAGACCTCCGGGTGGGTTCAGCTGCTCGGCAACCTGGCCGCGCTGATCGTGGTCGCGCCGGTGGCCGAGCGGGTTCTCGGTTCGGTCACCACCCTGGCCGTCTATCTGATCGCCGGGGTCGCCGCGCAGGCGGTCAGCGTGGCCGGCTGGTCGCCGCACGGTGGGGGCGACTCGGTGGCGATCTGCGGGCTGGTCGGCGCGCTGTCCGTCCTTTACGCACTGCGCGGGAACCAGCGCGACGCCGGCGACGAGCGGGACGGCGACGCGCACGCGCAAAGGTTGCGGCGGCTGGCTCTGCTGGTCCCCGTGGCCGCGGTCGTGCTGCTGGTGCTGACCAACAACCACGGCGTCGGCCTGGCCGTCGGATGCCTGCTCGGCGTTCCGCTGGCCAGGACGCGCGCTCACGCCGTACGGCGAACGGGTTTTTAGAAAAAGGCGCGCCGCAAAAGGGTTACGGCGCGCCTGATCCGGATCGGTCAGTGCTCGTGCAGCAGCTGGTGGGTCCGGCTGATCTGCGCCCACGACTTCGGGGCGAGAGGGGCGGCCTTGGCCGAGCGGGCCAGTGACGATGCGACGACCGGCTTCGACGGGGTGTAGAGCCAGGCCTGGAACAGCGCGTCCAGATCCTGGCCGGAGATCTTCTCGGCCAGCGCGGTGAAGTCCGCCGTGGTCGCGTTGCCGTACTTGTGCTCGGCGGTCCACGTGCGCAGGATCGTGAAGAAGTCGTCGTCGCCGACGGCCAGGCGCAGCTGGTGCAGGGTCATCGCGCCGCGGTCGTAGACGGCGTCGCCGAACAGTTCGTCGACGCCCGGGTCGGCCGGCGCGGTGGTCCAGATCGACGCGTCGTCCGGGTAGGTGGCGTACAGGTAGTCGAAGATCTCCTGGGCGGTGCCCTCGTCGTTCTTCTCCGACCACAGCCATTCGGCGTAGCTGGCGAAGCCCTCGTTGAGCCAGATGTTCTGCCAGCTCTGGACCGAGACCGAGTCGCCGAACCACTGGTGGGCGTTCTCGTGCACGATCACCGAGGTGTTCGAGCCGCGCCGGAAGAAGACGTCGGCGAAGTTGGGGCGGGTCTGGTTCTCCAGGGCGAACCCGATCGAGCCGGGCGGGGTGACGACGCCACCGCGGGCCTCGAACGGGAACGGCCCGAACACGGTCGACTCCCAGTCGGTGATCTCCGCGGTGCGTTCGACGCTGGACTGCGCGGCGGCCCGGAAGTCCGGGCTGATCAGCTGCGAGTACGCGTTGTAGACGGTCGACCCGTCGGCGGTGGTGTCGGTGGTGATGTCGTACTGGCCGATCGTCAGGAACGTCAGGTATGTGGCCTGCGGTTTCAGCGAACGCCAGCTCCACCGGGTGTAGCCGAGGGTTTCGCGCACCGGCGGGCGCGGCTGCACGCCGTTGCTGATCGCCTCGACCCCGTCCGGGACCGACACGGACACGTCGAAGGTGGCCTTGTCCGTCGGATGGTCGTTGCTCGGGAACCACCACCAGGCGATCTCCGGCTCACCGACGGCGAGCGCCCCGTCCTGGGTACGAGTCCAGGCGGTGTATCCGGCGGCAACCTTGGTCGACGGTACCCCCGAATACTGGACGACGATGGTCAGCGCGCCGCCCTTGGCGACCGTGCGGGCCGGGGTGACGACCAGTTCGTGGTCGCCCTGCCGGGCGAAGGTCGCGGGCCGGTTGTTCACCTGGATCGACGACACGTCGAGGATGAAGTCCAGGTCGAGCCGGTTCAGGTCCTGGGTCGCGGTGGCCAGGATCGTGGTGGTGCCGGTGAGCCGGTCGGTGGCCGGCGTGTAGCGCAGGCGGATGTCGTAGTGGGAGACGTCGTACCCGCCGTTGCCGTAGTCCGGGTAGTACGAATCGCCGATGCCGGGCGCTCCGGGCGCGGGCGCGGCCTGCGCGGCCACGCCCGTTCCGGCTAGCGTCAACGCTGTGGCAAGGGTGGCCACGAGCAGTCTTCGCACGGTCGAACTCCCTCCGATAGGTAAGGGCTGACCGCGCCAACCTATCGAAGATCTTCGACTCGTATGTAAAAAGACGCGTTTACGTCAGTGAATGCAACAAGCCGAGCTCGGGGTGCAGCGCGCCGCCCTGGCCCAGGCTGCGGAAATCCTGCTCGACCTCGGCCAGGTCGAGGGCGCCCTGCAGCACGGCCTGGTAGCGGACCAGGTGCCAGACGAAGACGTCCAGGTTGTCGAAGCGGGTGTCGTCCTCGATGACCTCCTCCTCGTGGAACCAGAGGCCGACCTGCCCGTCCGGCAGCACGACGTACAGGTTCGAGGAGCCGTCGGCGGCCAGCGAGAAAACGGTGTCGGCGTTGTGCACCGAGCAGTCGTTGGCGGCGAAGTCGAAACCGTACGACCAGTCGTAGATGTCGGCGAACTGCGGCATCGACCCGGACCGCACACGCTGATCGAAAGCGGCCAGCGCGGCGGCATCCGGCTCGGGCAGCAGGGTCAGGAACGGTTCGACCGGCAGGGTCGGGTCGTCCAACGAGACGGGGTCTTCGCCGGGAAACCAGCGGGCGAGGTCGGCGTCGAGGTCACGGACGACGTATCCGGCGAGATCAGCGGGTCGCAGAGCCATCGCGGGATCGTAGCGCCCCGAACCAGGTGAGCGATTCGCCGTGTCCACGTACCCAGGCCAGGGGTTGACCGTCCAGGGTGAGCACGTTGTGCAGCGCCTGCGAGGGCGGCGCGGGCAGCTCGAAGGCCGGGTCGACGACCGCCGGGCTCTCCGAGGCGACCCAGTGCCCGGGCAGCGAACGGACCGTGGCCAGGAACGCCTGCGGATCGGGCAGCTGATACAGCATCGACGTGTGGTAGACGACCAGGGTCGCGTTCGGCGGCGCCTGGGCGGCCAGGGCCGGCAGGTCGGCGGTCGCGTCGCCGCGGACCAGGCGCGGCGGGTCCCTGCGGGCCACCTCGATCGCGGCCCGCAGCCGCTCCCGCCGGTGCTGGTGCTCCGGCCAGATCAGCGCCTGCAGCCACGCTACATCATCCGGATCGGTCACGTCCAGAGGGTTGAGGTCGAGCCCGGCCCGCCAGACGACGCGCGGCAGCCGGGTCGGCGGGGTGAACCCGGTGGCGGTGCAGTCCAGCAGCGGGGTCCCGGCGCCGACCGTGCGGGAGCCGTACCGATAGGCGTACCGGTCCGGGAACAGGCACAACCCGGCCGACGCGCCGACATCCAGCAGGGCCAGGGGCTGCGGCAGGGCGGCCAGGACCGGCAGCAGGGCGGCACACCGGCCGACCTCGTTGGTCTGGGTGGCCCGGACCAGCATCTGCGCGCTGACGTCGGCCCAGCGTGCGATGACGAAAGCGCGGAAGTCGGCCGGGTCGGTGACCGGGCCGCCGAGCAGCCGGACGACGGCGAACAGCAGGTTCGGCTGCTGCTTGGGCGCGGGCAGCGTGGCCAGGCGGTCGAGCAGATCAGCATCGGAGGCCACCTGATACGACAGCCGCTCGTAGACCGGTGAGGTGCCGTGCGCCTCACTTGCCGCGAAGTCCAGGTACTGGTCAGCAACAGTCACCGCGCCATGGTCGCAAGAAAATCGGTGGCCCGCCGTCCCGCCGATCGCCAGGATCGGCCGGTGAGCACATTCGAGGATCTGGTCGCCGAGGGCACGTCCGTACCGGTCGACGGCTGGGATTTCTCCTGGTTCGCCGGGCGGGCCACCGAACAGCGCCCCAGCTGGGGTTACGCCGGACTGGTCGGCGCCCGGATGACGACTGCCGAGCGGGTCCTCGACCTGCAGACCGGCGGCGGTGAGGTGCTGGCCGCCGCGGCCGCGTCCGGCCGGCCGGACGTGCTGGTCGCCACCGAGGGCTGGCCGCCGAACGCCGCGCTGGCCCGCACGGCCCTGGCGCCGCTGGGCGGGACCGTCGTGGAGGCGGCCGAGAACGATCCGCTGCCGTTCGAGGACTCCTCGTTCGACCTGATCGTGAGCCGCCATCCGGTGACGACCGACTACACCGAGGTGGCGCGGGTGCTCGCGCCCGGCGGCACGTACCTGTCGCAGCAGATCGGTGCCGGATCGGTGCGCGAGCTGTACGAGTTCATGATGGGCCCGCAGGATCCGGGCACGACCCGCGAGCCGTCGAGACATCGCGCCGACGCCACCGCGGCCGGGCTGACCGTCGTCGACCTGCGCGACGCGTCGCTGCGCATGCAGTTCGACGACGTCGCCGCCGTGATCGTCTTCCTGCGCAAGGTGATCTGGACGGTGCCCGGCTTCACCGTCGACGCTTATCTTTCCCGCCTGCGGGACCTGCACGAACTCATCGCCGCGCGGGGGCCGTTCGTCGCGCATGCCCGTCGCTTCCTCATCGAGGCACATCGCCGATAAAGGCAACGGCCTGCGCGTACGGGCGGTGCGCCCCGATCGCGTCGGCGGCGCGCGCCACCTCCCGGGCCAGCATCCGCGCGCCCGCCTCGTCGCCCTCGTCCCGGGCCAGGACCGCGAGCAGGATCTGCTGCGTGAGCAGGCCCGGGACCAGGCCGGCCCGGCTGCTCAGCTCGGTGGCCCGCGCCCACCGGGCGTAGGCGGCGGCCCGATCACCGTTGTCCCGGTCGTGATCGCCGAGGTGGCGCAGGGCCTCCCGTTCCAGCCGCGGGTCGGTGCTCTGCCCGGCCCGCAGCGCCGCCTCGTAGTGCGGGGGCGCGAGATCGCGGCGGCCGAGCAGGTTGTCGGCGATCAGCCCCTGATACATGCGGGCCCAGCCACGCGCCACCGGATCGGGCGCGTGCTCCTCCAGTTCGGCCGCGCGGTTCCGCAGCTTTTCGACCGCGGCCGGGTCCTTGCCGTCCGGCCCGGGCGTCCACGTGTCGCCGTCGTGCAGCAGCAGCCAGTAATCGTGCCTGAGCTGCAGGAAGTCCAGGTCCCAGCTGTGGCCGAGCCGGGTCGCGGTGGCCAGGCGGGCGGCCGCGAGGCCGGTGCCGGCGAACCAGTCGGACTCCAGGGCGACCTCGGCCGCGGTGACCGCGACCCGGAAACCGCCGTCGGTCGACTCCAGCAGGGACAGGGCCCGCGGCCAGCGTCCGGCCCGGGCCAGTTCGCGCGCCGCTTCGAGAATCTCATCGAGATCGGTCATGCTCCGCGACGGTAGTTATGCGAAAAACTATCCACAAGAAAACTACTTCGGGGGTACGGCATGAGAGACGCCATCGACGATCACGTGGACCTGTGGGTGCGGGAACTCGACGGGCTCGACCCGGTCCGGGAGGCCGTCGTCGGGCGGCTGATGCTGCTCGGACGGCATCTGGCCGGGTCCCGCCGGGCCGCGCTGGGCGCCAGCGGGTTGATGCACTGGCAGTTCAAGGTGCTGCTGATGTTGCGGCGGGCCGGGACGCCGTACGAGAGAAGCCCGTCGCAATTGGCCGAGCATCTGGGACTGAGCCGGGGTGCGCTCTCGGCTCGGCTGCGGCCCCTGGAGGAGGCCGGGTGGATCACGCGGAGCAGCGAGGACGGCGATCGGCGGCGGGTCCGGGTCCGGTTGACGCCGGCCGGGCTGGCGATGTGGGAGCGGCACACCGGCGCCGAGAGCGCTGCCGAGGAGGACCTGCTCGGCGGCTTGAGCCGGGCCGAGCGGGAGCAGCTCGCCGGGTTGTTGCGCACGCTCGTCCTGCGCACGACCTGACCCGTTCGGTGCGGCCTCTCCGGTTCCGGTCTCCCGGCGGGTGAGTCGCCGGATCTCAGCTGGTCAAGGCTGCTATGACGGCGGCGATCGCCGGGTGGGCGGCGGCGCCTTTGCGGTAGGAGATGCGGGTGCGCCGGCGCAGGGCGAGGGGGATGAGGCGCGCGCCCGGGGACGGCTGTGCGGCCAGCTCGGGCACCAGCGACACGCCCTGGCCGGCGCCGACCAGGGCCAGGACGGTGGCGAAGTCGTCGGCGCGGTGCCGCACCCGCGGGGTGAACCCGGCGGTGGCGCAGGCCCGCAGGGTGGCCTCGTGACACAGGGTTCCCTCGCTCGCCATGATCCACGGCTGGTCGCGGGCGTCGTCGAGGTTTGCGCAGTCCCCGGTGGCCGGGACGGCCAGGAACACGGTCTCGTCCAGCAGCGCGACCGAGTCGAGGTCGGGGTCCACATCGCCGGGCGCGACGTCGTAGTCGTTGAGCAGCGCCACGTCCAGGCGGCGTTCGCGCAGCGCGGCCGGCGCGTCGGCCGGATCCACTTCGGTCACCATGAGGTCGAGGGCCGGGTGGTCGCGGCCCAGCGCGACCAGGGCCGCCGGGAGCAGGGTGCGGACCGCGGTGGGGAACGCGCCGATCCGCAGCGGCCCGGCCGGTCCGGTGCGCAGCGCGGCCAGGGCCGCCTCGGTCTCCTCCAGTGCGGACAGGACGGTGGCGGCGTGCCGGGCCAGGACCTGCCCGGCCGGGGTGAACGCGACCCGGCGGCCGGTGCGTTCGAGCAGCGGCAGGCCGGCCTCGCGTTCGAGTGCGGCCAGCTGCTGGGAGACGGCGCTCGGCGTGTACGAGCGGGCCAGCGCGACGGCGGCGATCGTGCCGAGGCGCTCCAGATCGCAGAGCAGGCGGAGTTTGCGCACATCGAGCATCAGTTCAGCTTACGAGTAGCGTCACGAACGTGAACTGGACCTGATGCTCGTGGTCGCCGAGGCTGATGGTCATGGACTTGACTGGTGTTTTCGTGCCGCTGATCACGCCGTTCGATGCTTCCGGGGCGGTGGCTTACCCCGTACTGGGAAATCTGGCTCGTGAAATTCTCGATGCCGGCGCGGCCGGGCTGGTCGCCCTGGGGACGACCGGCGAACCGTCGTCGCTGAGCGCCGAGGAGCAGCAGGGTGTCCTCGACGTGGTGGCTCAGGTGTGCGCGGAGCGCTCGGCTCGGATGATCTCCGGGGTGCCGTTTGCGCAGGCTGATGCCGTGCTGAGTCTGGTGCCGCCGTTCGTGCGGCCGGGCCCGGAAGGTGTGGTGGCGCACTTCACGGCGCTGGCGTCGACCAGTGCGGCGCCGCTGATCGTCTATCACGTGCCGGGGCGCACCGGTCAGGCCCTCGACGCGGCGACGCTGCGGCGCATCGGCGCGCTCGATCGGGTGATCGGGGTGAAGTATGCGACCGGGGCTCTCGACGCGGACGTGATGGCGTTGCTGGCCGATCCGCCGCCGGGATTCGCGGTGCTGTCCGGGGACGACGTGTTCCTGTCGCCGCTGCTCGCGCTCGGTGCCGCGGGCGGGATTCTGGCGTCGGCGCATGTGGCCACGCAGCGTTTCGTCGCCCTGCACCGGGCCTGGCAGGCCGGTGACCTGGACGCGGCCCGCAAGCTGACCCGGGAGTTGAGCCCGTTGTCGGCGGCGTTGTTCGCCGAGCCGAACCCGACGGTGATCAAGGCGGTGCTGCACGCGCGAGGCCGCATCCCGACCCCTTCGGTCCGGCTTCCGCTGCTGCCCGCATCGCCGGCGGCGCTGGAACGGGCGCTGATGTGGTGATCCCCGGTGTGTGCCGCTGGCTACACTCGCTGCTCCGAAAGCCGGCCCGGTAAGACGCGAACCCTGGGAGTGAACGGCGTGAGCAGTGACGAGTGGGACCGCAAGCGCGCCGAGGAGAAACGCCGGATCGCGGCCGAGGAGGACGCGGTGATGGCCGCCTCCGGTCTGGCCTTCACCGGTGAACGGCTGACCGCCAGCACGGCGGCGGGCTCGTTCGTCGGCACCTACGCGCAGGCGCAGGCCCACGGTATGAAGGTCGGCGACATCAGCGAGGTCATGCCCGGCCGGCGGTTCCTGGTCCTGTCGGTGGTCTTTCACTACTACGACCGGTTCGACGGCCTGCCGCCGGATGTCGCCCCGGACGAACGGGCCGAGTGGAACTTCACCGTGAACCTGGCCGAGATCGCCCCGGCCGTCGATGAGCGTGACGATCGGTCTCCCGGACGGTGACGGCGCGGCCCGGGGCCGGATCAGTCGGCCGCGTCACCGTCGTCGTTCTCGTCGGGAACGGCGGCGGCAGCAGCGTTTTCGGTCCGCAGCGGCAGGTCGGCGAGTTCTGCGTCGAAAAGGGTGAGTTCGATCAGTTCAGCGCTGATCGTGTGCGGGACGGCATGCCGGCTCACATCGATTGCCGCCTGTCTCATCCAATGCAGGTAGACCGCGTACCGGAACGGGGTCCACGCCACCGGGCGACCGTTCTTGAGGTAGCCGGACTCATTTCCGGTCAGCCGCGCGACCCGGGCGGCGAGCCTGGCGTCCAGGATCAACGCCCCCGGAACGGTGAAATAGAGGAACTTCGTGAAGAAAGCGGGACCGTAACTGGCGATCCGTGACCACGGCAGGGTTCCCGGCCGTGTGCGGCGGTCGTAGTCCGGGCCGCCGTACAGCTGCGCGTACGCGAAGATCGGTCCCTGACCCAGGCCGATCTCGCGCACCTGTTCGAGTGTCCGGCCGAGGTGCGGGGCCCCGCTGCGGATCTTGTCGTAGCGGCTTCGCCCGTAGCCCCGTTTCCCCATGCCGAAGACGTAGCTGGCCGTGAACACGTCGGCCGCGGAAGCGCCGGACAGGTCGAAGACCTCGCCACGGCTGATCGAGCCGTCGCCGAACGGCAGGTCATGCCACTTACCCGGGTCGTAGGCGATGGAGTGACCCCGGATGCCGGCCGGACCGAGCTTCGCTGATCGGCGCGAGCAGGCGCCCGCCAGCCAGGTCGCCTGGTGCTGACTCAGTCGTGCGGCCACGGCTTGGTCCAGGGCTTCGCGGGCGTCGATCAGGTCCATGGACGCCATGATGTCCTGCCCGGAACCGTGCAGGCTCGTCGAGGGTCGTCCGGCGCGGCTTCCGTCGCTGCCATCTCGGTCGTTTAGAGATCGTTTCCCGTTCGGTTGATTCTTGTTGGTGAACACGAAGGGGGAATTGCGGGAAGGGCCGGCATTCGATCGGGTGTCGCCCGATAAGAGGGGGTACGAGCGGGCTGTTGATCAGGGCCCGGTCAGAGGACATGACGAGCCGGAAAACGGCATAGGATGAGCCGCCACAGCTGGCCGGCTGAGAGAGGATTCGCCCTTTCATGCTCATCTCCGAAGTCCTGCCGTTCACGGATGGGATCCGCGAACTCGTCGACACCACGTCGGCGGCGGCCGACGTCTCGCGCCTTCTCGGTGTGCCCGACAGCCTCCCGCAACGGCGAGGCACCCTCGCCGAGGTGGAGAAGCTGGAGCTGGGCCCCGGGGCCCTGCTGGTCGCGCCGGTCGGCGGGGACGCGCCGGACGACACCGATCTGGCGCATCTGGTTCCGGCGCTGCGCGGGCTGAGGCTGGGCGCGCGGGCCCTGCTGCTGGTCACGTGGCCGGCGGCCGAGCTGCTTCCGCGAGGGTTGCCGGCGGCGTTGACCGCGTCCGGCTGCCAGTGCATGGCCGTGCTGCCGGTCGGCGAGGCCGGCGTGCAGTGCGCGGTGCTGGTGGAGCGGGCCGATGTCGTCGCGTCGGTGGACATCCGCGACCGGAAGATCGCCGACCTGGAGTGGCTGGCCCGGCACCGGGCGGCGGCGCTGCGCAAGTCGACCGACGAGCTCACCAAGACCCGTAAGCGGCTGGCCGTGATCGAGCGGTCGATCGCTTTCCGGGCCGGGCAGGTGCTGGTGGACGGCGGCCGGCACCCGGCCCGGGCGGCGGTCAGTGTGCCGGCCGGTCTGGCCCGGTTGTGGCGGGAGGGCCGGGCCCGGCCGGGCGCCGCGACGGTCGATGCCGGGGCGCCCGCGGAGGCGGTCCCGCAGCCGGAACGGGTGGTGCCGATCGCGCTGCCGTCGGCGACACCGGACCGGCATGCCGGTCCGAGCCGGATCACGATGACCGCGCCGGCGCGGATGCTGGTGCCGCGCAAGCTGTCCAAGGTGGGCCTGAAGGCGTACGAGCCGGCGGCGATGGCCTGTTTCATGGCCGCGCTGGACGTCGCCGGGCCCGGTGAGGTCCTCGACATCGGGGCCAACGTGGGCATCTACGCCGGCATCGCGAGCGCGTTGACCCGCCGTACGGTGCGGGCGTTCGAGCCGGCGCCGGAGCTGGCCGAGGTGGCGGCCCGGTTCGCCGCCGAGAATCAGCTCGGTTTCACGGTCGAGACGCTGGCGTTGGGGGCCGAGAACGGGACGGCCACCTTCTACATGTCCGACGGTTCGGACACGTCGAACTCCCTGGCCGAGGGTTTCCGTGCGTCGTCGGAGCAGTTGACGGTCACGGTGGAGACCCTCGACTCGTTCGCGGCGCGTAACGGTGTGGTGCCGGCGGTCATGAAGGTGGACACCGAGACCACCGAGCCGGACGTGCTGGCCGGGGCGGCGGCGACGATCGCCGAGCACCGGCCGTGGATCCTGTGCGAGGTCCTCGCCGGCCGCGGGGAGGATCGGCTGGCCGAGGTGGTCAGGCCGTTCGGCTACCACTGGTACCACATCACCTCCGAGGTGCCGTACACGCTGCGCGACACGATCGAGGGTGACCGTACGTACGAGCACCTGATGTGGTTGTTCGCTCCCGAAGAGCCGGACGAGCGGTTCTGGGCGGCCGTGCGGGCCCGCACGGCCGAGCTGGACGAGTGCACCGTGGAACGCGCGAGCGCCTGAGCCGGTTAGGCTGCGGCGCGTGACGCGACGTCTGCTGGTGACCGGGGGCAGTGGATCGTTGGGGCGGCGCGTGGTCGCGCGCGCCGCCGCCTGCGGGTGGGAGCCGGTCGGGACCTATGTGACCGGCCCGGCCGACACGGCCGGCATGCGGATGGACATCCGCGACCCCGATGACGTACGGCGGGTGCTCGCCGAGGTCGCGCCGGACGCGATCGTGCACACCGCGTCCGGCCGCGACCGCAACGACTGGCCGGCGACCGCGGACGGCGCCGCGCACGTGGCGGTGGCCGCCCGCGGGATCCGGCTCGTGCACGTGTCCAGCGACGCGATCTTCTCCGGGCGCGAGGTGCACTACGACGAGTCGGCGCGGCCCGACCCGGTGTACCGGTACGGTGCCGCGAAGGCCGCCGCGGAGACCGCGGTGCGGGCGATCGACCCGGCGGCCGCGGTGGTGCGCACGTCGCTGATCCTGGGCGACGGTAACGGCGCGCACGAGGTCCTGACCCGGGATCTGATCGCCGGGCGGGTGCGGGGTGCGTTGTTCACCGACGAGATCCGCACCCCGGTGCACGTCGACGACCTGGCCGACGCGCTGCTCGAACTGGCCGGCGGCGACTACGCCGGGGTGCTGAACGTGGCCGGCGCCGACGCGGTCAGCCGCTACGACCTGGGTGTGCTGGTCGCCCGCCGTGAGGGCCTGGACCCGGCCGCGATCCCGGCCACGTCGCTGGCCGCGCTCGGGTTGAACCGGCCCGGCGACGTCCGGCTCGTCTGCGACCGGGCCGGGCAGGTGCTGCGCACGCGGCTGCGCGGGGCGCACGAATATCTGCGGCGCTGACCGCGGGCGTGCCCGATACTGGCCGGATGAGTGAGAGCCGCACGATTCGCGTGACCGTACGCGGGTCCTTCGACAACCTGACCGACGAGCAGCGGGCCGAGCTGGCCGCGAACGGCGGTGACGACCTGCTGACCGTGGAGTACACCGAGCAGGGTCATCTCACGTACGACATCGCGGCCCGCCCGTTCTTCACGTTCCGTTTCGCCGAGCAGGTCGAGGACGAGAAGCAGATCCCGCAGGCCGCGATCCGCGCCGAGATGAAGGCCGTGCAGTGGCTGGAGGACCACGGCTACGGCTACAAGAAGATCACCTCGCAGTCGGTGGACATGTCCGAGGTGCCGCTGGGCAAGCGTGGCAAGCGGGAGGCGGCCAAGTCGTCCTAGGCGGCGCGCTCGGCGGTGCTGCGCTCCACACAGAACTCGTTGCCCTCGGGGTCGCGCATGGTCACCCAGCCTTTGCCGTCCGGGGTGCGGTGGTCCTCGTGGATGCTCGCGCCGAGCGCCTGCATCCGCTCGACGAACTGGTCGCGTGTGCCGGTGGGCGGCTGGATGTCGAGGTGCACCCGGTTCTTGACGGTCTTGTCCTCGGGCACGGCGATGAACAGCATGCCGGGGGACTGCTCGAACGGGGAGGCGATGAACGCCTCGGTGCTGTCGGACTCGTCGTCGAAGGTGTAGCCGGTCAGCTCCGCCCAGAACTTCGCGACCTTGATCGGGTCGTGCGCGTCGACGGTGATGTGCCGGATCGGGTTGGTGGTCATGGCGCCCATCATGCCCGTTTCCGGACGTGCCGGTGGCCCGGCAGCGGGTAGCCGGGGCTGGGCGGCAGCTCGCTGTCGAGCCGGTAGTCGCAGCGCCGGGCGACCGCGCACGACGCCACGTTGTCGACATTGTGGATCAGGGCGATCTCGGTCATCGCGAAGCGGGTGAACCCCCATCGCGTGACCTCTTGCAGGGCCCACGCGGCGACGCCCTGGCGGCGGGCGTGCGCGGCCGTCCAGTAGCCGACCTCCCACCGGCCGGGCCGGGGTGTCTTGAGGGCGATGTTCCCGGCGATCGCGCCGTCGCGCAGGACCGCGAAGCTGTGCCGGTGCGTGTCGGCCAGGACCGCGTCGATCCAGGCTTCGGCGGGCAGGTCGCGGGTCCATGACCGTACCCCTGGATCGTCTTGCAACGGCCGCAACTCGTCGGCATCGCCGAGGGCCCACGGCCTCATCGTCATCACCACGCCACGAAGCCTATATCGTCAACTCAAGGTTGACGAACGGGTTGCGTCAACCTACGGTTGACCACATGACAGAGCTTAATTCTCCGGTACGTCTGGACGACCTCATCACCGCGATCACCAAGAACCGCCCCGACGAGCCCTTGGAACGGCTCTCCGACGCGGTCCTGCTCGGCGATCATCTGGGCGAGCTGGCCGATCACCTGATCGGGCACTTCGTCGATCAGGCCCGCCGCTCGGGCGCCTCCTGGACCGAGATCGGGCGCAGCATGGGCGTGTCCAAGCAGGCCGCGCAGAAACGGTTCGTGCCGAAGGAGAAACCCGACGCGTCGCAGGGCTTCAACCGGTTCTCCGACCTGGCCCGCTCCGCGGTCGTCGCGTCGATGAACCTGGCCAAGCAGCACGGCAACAACGAGATCACCCCGGCGCACCTGGTGCTGGGTCTGCTCGACCAGTCCGACGGCCTGGCCGTGAAGGCGGTCGTCGCGCAGGGGCTGAGCGTGGAGGCGGTGCGCGAGCGCATGATCGCGGCGCTGCCCGCGGGCGGCCAGGACGTACCGGCGCTGATCCCGTACGACGGGCGGTCCCGCAAGGCCCTGGATCTGACGTTCCGGGAGGCGTTGCGGCTCTCGGACGAGTTCATCAGCACCGGGCACGTGCTGCTCGCGCTGCTCGAAGAGGAAGAGCCCGAGGGCGGCGTACTTCATGGTCTGGGTGTTCTGAAAGCGGCGGTCGAGCAGACCGTGAACGACGGGCCGGCCGAGGTGCGGGCCGGCTAGCCGAGCGGGAAATCGGTCAGGGTGTGCCACGAGTCGCCCGGCTCGGGACGGCCGGTGATCAACCGCAGTGACGTGACCCGGGCCCGGATCGGCAGCCGCGCTTCGACCTCGGCGGCCGCCTCGGCCAGCCCGGGCGCGTCGTGCCCGACGGTCAGGTGCGGGACGACGTCGGTGAACGCACCGCCGTAGGGTTTCGCCGCCGGGAATCGCACGGCGAGCCGGTTGGTGAGCTCACGGAACGGTTCGGCCGGGTTGGGTGACAGCCACAGCACCCGGTTCTCGCCGAACCAGCCGGTCCGGTCCAGGCTCAGGTAGAAACGCGGCACCCCGGCCGCGATCAGCCGCACCGCGGCCAGGACCTGGGGGGCGAGCTGGTCCGGCGGCAGGAACGGGAAGATCACCGTGATGTGGGCGGGCACGCCCCAGGCCGCGGAGGAGTCCAGGCGCGCCCGCAGCCCGGCGACGGCCGGCTCGGCTTCGGGAATCGGAACGATCAGGGCGCTCTGCGTCGGTTCCATCCGCGAAGTGTCGTTGATGGACGCCACCGGACAAAGCACATACTGACGGATGTCATGGGAGAGCCGTGACGCATAGCGGGGTCGTGACCGCGTACGGATAAAGAAGAATTGCTCTCATGACGCTCACCGCTTCAACCGATCTCGCGGCCACCGGTACGGGGCAGCTGGCCGTGAACCTGGATGGCGTGGTCAAACGTTTCGGCACGGTCACCGCCGTGAACGGAATCGACCTGCACATCCGCCCCGGAGAGGTGGTAGCCCTGCTGGGGCCCAACGGCGCCGGCAAGACGACCACGGTCGACATGCTGCTCGGGCTCTCGCAGCCCACGTCCGGAACCGTTCAGGTCTACGGCCGGGCGCCGCAGGAGGCGGTCGCGCTCGGCCTGGTCTCGGCGGTCATGCAGACCGGCGGGCTGCTCAAGGACTACACGGTCGAGGAGACGGTCCGGCTGACCGCCGTGCTGTTCGGCAAGCCGCGCGAGGCGGTCGGGGTCGCGTTGAAGCGGGCCGGGATCGCCGACATCGCCGACCGCCTGGTCGGCAAGTGCTCGGGCGGTCAGCAGCAGCGGCTGCGGTTCGCGATGGCGCTGCTGCCCGACCCGGAGCTGCTGATCCTGGACGAGCCGACCACCGGCATGGACGTCGGGGGCCGCCGCGAGTTCTGGGACGCGATCCGCCAGGACGCCGAGGGCGGCCGCACGGTCATCTTCGCCACGCACTACCTGGAGGAGGCCGACGCGTACGCCGACCGGGTGGTTCTGGTCCGGCGCGGTCAGATCGTCGCCGACGGCACCGCCAGCGAGGTCAAGTCCCTGGCCGCCGGCCGGACCGTGCGGGCCACCCTGCCCGACCCGGAACGCCTCGACCTGTCGATGATCCCCGAGGTCGAGTCGTCGGAGATCCGCGGCGACAGCATCTACCTGCACGGGCGGGACACCGACGCGATCGCCCGTTACCTGCTGAACCAGACCGACGCCCGGGACCTGGAGATCACCTCCCGGAACCTGGAGGACGCGTTCCTGACGCTGACCGCCGACGAGGAGACCCCGGCATGACCGCCACCACGATCGAGCGCCGCCTGCCGAAGTTCGGCGGCTTCAACCTCGGCATGATCGCCCTGGAACTGCGCCGGCTGGTCCGCAACAAGCGGACGGTCATCTTCAGCGTCGTCATGCCGCCGGCGTTCTTCCTGCTCTTCGGCACCAGCGCCGACTACAAGACCGAGCGCATCGGCGACGGCAACGCCACCGGATACGTGCTGATCAGCATGGCCGTCTACGGCGCGATGCTGGCCACCACCTCGGGCGGGGCGATGGTCTCGATCGAGCGGGCGGCCGGATGGAGCCGGCAACTGCGGCTGACGCCGCTCAAACCGTCCGCGTACGTGGCGGTCAAGCTCACCCTCGCGATGATCATCGGTTTGGTGTCGGTGATCGTCGTCAACATCGCCGGGGTGGTCTTCGGCGCCGACCTGCCGGTCGGGGAGTGGATCGCCTCGGCCGTGCTGGCCTGGGTCTGCGCCCTCGTGTTCGCCGCGTTCGGCCTGTTCATGGGCTACCTGCTGCCCAGTGAGAACGTGATGCAGATCCTCGGCCCGGCGCTGGCCCTGCTGTCCTTCGCCGGCGGGTTGTTCGTCCCGCTCGACACGCTCGGGCACACCTTCGCCACGATTGCCAAATTCACTCCGGTGTACGGGGTGGGCGAGCTCGCCCGCTACCCGGTGACCCAGTCCGGGCACCTGTGGCAGGCCGTGCTCAACGTGATCGCCTGGACCCTGGTGTTCTCGATCGGCGCGATGTGGCGGTTCCGCCGCGACACCGCCCGGGTCTGAGCCCCCGGTACCGTCCTCTCATGACCACGGCAACGTCCGAGACACCCGGCCGCATCGGTTTCCGCGGCGGCTGGGTGTTCGCCGCGATCTGGCTGTTCTACCTCGGTGAGAACCTCAACGCCCTGCTCGCCCATCCGCCCGGCATGTGGCGCGACGTCGGCCTGACCGCCCTCGCGCTGTTCGCCCTCTCGTACGTGCTGATCATCGCCACGATGCGCCGCGAGCGCCGCGACGGTCCGTACCCGGAGAAGGTTCTGCCGGTCTGGCTCGGCCTGGCCCTGTTGGCCGTGCTGGCGCTGCTGCAGGTCCCGGCGGCCGGGTCGACGGTGCTGACCTGCGCGGTCTACATCAGCGCGACCGCGGTGATGGGCCTGCCACTGCACCAGGGTCTGGGCGTCGCGGTCGCCGTCGCGCTGACCGTGGAGATCACGCTGCGGGTCGTTCCCGGCTGGCACGCCGTCAGCCAGGGTTACGCCCTGGCCGTCGTGCTGGCCGCGGCCGCGACCTGGGGGATGCGGCTGGCGTTCGAACGCCAGAGCCGGCTCATCCAGGCCCAGCAGGAACTGGCCGACCTGGCCGTGGCCGACGAACGCTCCCGCATCGCCGGGGACCTGCACGACATCCTCGGCCACTCGCTGACCGTGGTCGCGGTCAAGGCCGAACTGGCCCAGCGCCTGCTGGACGTCGACATCGAACGGGCCCGCGCCGAACTGCGCGACCTGGAAGCGCTGTCCCGCGACGCCCTCGCCGACGTGCGGGCGACCGCGATGGGTATGCGCGGGATCTCGCTGCCCGGTGAGATCGCCGCCGCCAAGGCCGCGCTGGCCGCCGCCAACGTCGAGGCCGACCTGCCCGGCGCGGCCGACGACGTGCCGACCCGCAACCGGGAACTGTTCGCCTGGACGATCCGGGAAGCGGTCACCAACATCGTCCGGCACAGCCGGGCCCGGCACGCCGAGGTCCGCCTGAGCCCCGACAGCGTGGAGATCGTCGACGACGGTCAGGGGCCGGCCTCGGCCGACGCCCCTGGTCAAGGCCTGGCCGGTCTGCGCCGGCGCGCCGACGAACTGGGCGCACATCTGACCGCCGGCCGGCGGGGGGACCGGCCCGGTTTCCGAGTACGAGTGGAGGTCCCCTCATGATCAAGTTGTTGCTCGCCGACGACCAGGCCCTGGTGCGCGGCGCGATGGCCGCCCTGCTCGACCTGGAACCCGACATCAAGGTCGTCGCCGAGGTCGGGCGCGGTGACGAGGTGGTCGACGCGGCCCGCGCCCACGACGTCGACGTCGCCCTGCTCGACGTGCAGATGCCCGGCCTGGACGGGATCTCGGCGGCACGGCTGCTCAACGAGGCGTTGCCCTCGTGCAAGGTGCTGATGGTGACCACGTTCGGCCGGGCCGGCTATCTGCGTCAGGCGATGGCGGCCGGCGCCAGCGGATTCGTCGTCAAGGACACCCCGGCCCGGCAGCTCGCCGACGCGGTCCGCCGCGTCCACCAGGGCCTGCGGGTGGTCGATCCGGCGCTGGCCGCGCAGAGCCTGGCCCACGGCGACTCGCCGCTGACCGACCGCGAGTCCGACGTGCTGCGCGCGGCCCGCGACGGCGGCACGGTCGCCGACATCGCCCGGGAACTGCGCCTGTCCGACGGCACCGTCCGCAACCACCTGTCCTCGGCGATCGGCAAGACCGGCGCCCGGACCCGGGCCGAAGCGGTACGCCTGGCCGTCGACAACGGCTGGATGCTCGGCTGACACCCCTTGAGGTTGACACCGTGACAAGGTCTTCAGTGGGTGCCGGAGGTGGTCCCCATGGACGTGATCAAAGGGTTGGACGCGGGTAACTCGTCGGCGCGACTGCAGGCGGCCCTGGCCGCCGGAACACGGGCCGACCCGGCCCTGGCCGGCGCGCTGGTGGCCCGCTGCGCGGTCGAACCGGACTTCTTCGTCCGCGACATGCTCACCTGGGCGCTGACCCGGCTACCGGCCGAGGTGACCGTGCCGCTGCTGCGCGCCGAGCTCGGTGGCGCCCGGGCGCAGGCCCGCAGCCAGGCCCTGCACACCCTGTCGAAGATCGCCGACCGGTCGGTGTGGCCGGCCATCACCGGGGCGCTGCTGCACGACACCGACGACGAGGTCGCGCGGGCCGCCTGGCGTACCGCCGCCGGCCTGGTCCCCGACGAGCAGCGCGCCGACCTGGCCGGCGAACTGGTCACCGAACTCGGCCGCGGCGACCGCAGTGTGCGGCAGAGCCTGAGCCGCGCCCTGATCGACCTGGGCGACGTGACCGAAACCGCCCTCGGCCCGGCCCTGCACGACGACGACCCGGCGATCGCCGCCCACGCCCGGGCCACACTGCGGCTGCTGCGCGACCCGGACGCCGGGTTCGACCTGGCCGCCGACGAGGCCACCCGGATCGTGGCCCTCGACCATGTTGATCGGTGAGGTGGCGCGGCGGTGCGGGGTCAGCACCCGCATGCTGCGCCACTACGACACGCTCGGCCTGGTCCGCCCCACCGGCCGCAGCAGCGGCGGCTACCGGGAATACTCCGACGCCGACCTGCGCCGCATCTTCCACGTGGAAAGCCTGCGCACACTCGGGCTGTCGCTGCGCCAGATCGGGCAGGCCCTGCAGGACCCCGGCTTCGAACCGGCCGCGCTGGTCGCCGACCTGATCGCCCGCACCGAGGACCGGATCCGCCGCGAACAGGAACTGCTCGACCGGCTGCGGACCGTCGACGCGTCGTCCCCGACCGGCTGGGCCGGCGTCCTGCGCCTGGTCGAGCTGCTGCACGGCCTGAACTCGCCCAGCGCGGCCCGCCGCCAGCAGGCCGCGCTCGCCCCGACCGAGGACGTGCCCGCCGACGTCCTGACCGCGGCGATCCTGACCGAAACCGATCCGATCGTGGCCGGGGCGCTGCGGTGGGCCCTGGCCCGCTCCGACACTCCGGCCACGATCGGGCTGGCGGCCGGGCTGTCGTCACCCGACCCGCAGGTGCGGCGCCGGGCCGTCCTGGCCCTGGCCGCGATCCCGGACGACGAGGCGACCACGGTGCTGACCGGCGCCCTGGACGACGACGATGCGCAGGTACGAGGGCCGGCCGCGCTCGCCCTGGCCCGCCGCGGCGTCACGGCGGCCGTGCCCGCCCTGGTCGCCCTGGTGGTGGCCGGCACCAACGACGTGGAGGCGGCCGAACTGCTGGGGGAGTTGGCGCTGCTCCCCGGCCGCGCCGGCCCGATCCTGGCCGCCCTCACCGCCGAACTCGCTTCCTCCGATGCCGCCGGCCCGGCCGAGCTCACCCCTTCCGGCGCCGGCTCAAGCCCGGCAAAGCTCTCGGCGTCCGGTGCCGGGTCGGGCGTGCGGATCCGCGTGGTTCAAGCCTTGGCCGAGCTGCCGACGGCCGTCACCCGTGATCTGCTGGCCGGGCTGACCGGCGACCCGGACCGCGGCGTCGCCGCCCTCGCCACCGCACTCGGACGCCGCCGGCCGTAGCCGCCCGCCCCCGGTAGTGGCGCTCGCCCACGAGGCGGGGCCACGCAACAGCGAAAAGTCAAGGTGACGGGCCTGTGGTTCTGCTATGAGGCCACCCGCCGGACTTGAGAAGAAATTCGCAGTGCAACCGAGCGGCAACCGAGAGTGCCCATCCGCTGCACCCGTAGCCGCGAAAAGTTCCCCCTGCAACCGACACCACGGGGGGAACCGAAATGACCGCGACCGCTCTGAACACCGCGACCCGCTCCGTCACCCGCGAGCAGGAGCAGCTGATCCGCGACAACATGGCTCTCGTCGGTCACATGGTCCGCGAGATGCTGTTCAAGGTGCCGCCGCACGTGCACCGCGACGATCTCGCGTCGGCCGGGTATGCCGCCCTGGTGACGGCCGCGCAGGCCTACGACGAGTCGCGCGGCATCCCGTTCGGCCGGTTCGCCGCCGTCCGGGTCCGCGGCGCCCTGCTCGACGAGCTGCGCAGCATGGACTGGGCCAGCCGTTCGGTGCGGGCCCGAGCCCGCCGCGCGGATGTCGCCCGCGAGGAACTGACCCGCCAGCTGGGCCGCACCCCGACCGCGGAGGAACTGGCCGAGCTGCTCGGTGTCGCCGTCAACGAGCTGTCCAGCGTCGACGACGACGTGCAGCGCGCCGCCGTGCTGTCGCTGCAGGGTTTCACCGCCGGCGCCGCCGAGGACATGGTCACCGAGTCGTCGATGAACCCGGAGGAGACGCTGCTGCACCGCGAGCGCCTCGGCTACCTGCACGATGCGGTCACCGTTCTCCCGGAGCGACTGCGGTTCGTGGTGGAGGCCTCCTTCCTGCAGGAACGTCCGCTGTCCGAGGTCGCGGCCGAGCTCGGCGTCACCGAGTCCCGGGTGTCGCAGCTGCGCACCGAGGCCCTGGCGTTGCTGCGCGACGGCCTGACCACCCACATGGAGCAGGTCTCCGGCCCGGTCGCCAAGGACGGCTGCGTGGCCCGGCGCCGGGCCGCCTACGCCGCGCAGATCGCCGCCCGCAGCACCATGGCCACCCGCCTGAGCATCACCGACGCCCGCGGTGAGCGCGTCGCCGCCCCGGCCCTCGACCGCCACACGGCCGCCGCCGGTGTCGGCGCCGGCCAGGTCACCGCCGCCGCCGCCGAGCGTCCCGCTGCCGTGAGCGATCGCCACCCTGCGGCCGCCCGCGCCGCCGCGCCGGCCGACCGTCGCACCGCAGGCACCCGCCTCGCCGTCGCCGCATGACGCCCGCTCGCCCGGCGGGGCCGCCGTCCCGATCACGGACGCGGCCCCGCCGACCCGGCGGACACCGTCACCCCCGCCCGGCGGGCGAGAACGGTCACCCCCGCCGACCGGACGGGAATTACCGGACCCGCCCGCCGGGCGGCAACGATCAGACCTTGCCCTTCGCGTCGTCATACCCGGCCGCGGCCGGCGCCGCCCCGGGCGCGTAGATCACCCGGATCACCCCGGTCGGGAGCACCTCGGTCGCCACCACCCGCAGGTGATACGCCCGATCGCCGTCGTCGAACAACCGCCGCCCCTTGCGCGCGGCCACCGGATGCACCAGCAGCCGCACCTCGTCGACCAGTCCCGCGGCCAGCAGCTGCTGCACGACCGAGATCGACCCCGGGATCAGCACCCCCTTGACCCCCGGATCGGCCTTGAGCGCGCTCACCGCCGCGACCAGGTCGCCCTGCAGCAGCTCCGAGTTGCGCCAGGTGAACTCCAGCGGCTGCCGCGACACGACGATCTTGCGGACGTCGCCGAGCTGCTTGGCGAACGGCGCGTCCTCCTCACCACCGGCTTCCCGGTCCGGCCACGCCCCGGCGAAGCTGTCGTAGGTCTCCCGGCCGATGAGCAGCACATCGGCGGTCTCGTAGTCCTCGGAGACGGCGCGGCCCATGTTCTCGTCGAAGTACGGAAAGTGCCACTCGGGATCGATCTCGGCGACCCCGTCGGCCGAGATGAACAGGGTGGAGACGACCTTCGCCATCGCGGTGTTTCCCCTCAGATCGGTTGCTCTCGAAGGTTTGACGCCGCAAGCTTGCCAAACTCGACGCCCCACGACCCCCTTCTTAAGTACGGTTTCCCGCCGAAAGAACCGTCGGAAGAGCCGTAGGAAGAGCCGTCGAAGGCAGCGCCGAAGATCCCGACCCCAGAGCCACCCCGAGCCGCCGCATCCCCTCGACGATCCGCTCCGGCGTGCTCGAACTGAACGACAACCGCAACGTCGCCCGATCCGCCCGCACCGCGAAGAACGGCGCCCCCGGCACGAACGCCACGTCATGCGCCAACGCCACCGGCAGAACCGCCGCGGTGTCGACCTCACCGGGCAGCCGCACCCACACGAACATCCCACCGTCCGGATCGGTCCACGTCGCCCCCGCCGGCAACACCTGCGGCAGCAACCCCAGCATCGTGTCGCGCCGCTCCCGATAGGCCACCCGCAGCCGCGCCACATGCCCGTCCAGATCCGCCACGGCCAGATAGTGCGCCGCCGCCGCCTGATCGATCGTCGAGGTGTGCAGGTCGGCCGCCTGCTTGGCGATCACCAGCGCCGCCCGCAACGCACTCGGCGTCCGCACCCAGCCGAGCCGCAGCCCCGGCGCACCGATCTTCGACAAACTTCCGAGAAAAACCACCCTTTCGCCGTACGACGCCACGGGCGCCAGCGCATCCCCGCGATACCGCAGCTCGCCGTACGGGTCGTCCTCCACGATCCACACCCCGTACCGTTCGGCCAGCTCGGCCACCCGCTCGCGCCGCCGCGCGCTCAGCGTCTTCCCGGTCGGGTTGGCGAACGTCGGCACCAGGTACAACAGCGCCGGCCGCTCCCGCGCGAACACCTCAGCGAGCGCGTCCGGATCCACCCCGTCGGCGTCGGAGGCCACGGCGACGACCCGCGCCCCGGCCATCCCGAAGCACTGCAGCGCGGCCAGATATGTCGGCTCCTCCACGACCACGGTCGCGCCCGGCTCCAGCAGCGCCGCCGCGACCAGCGTCAACCCCTGCTGCGAGCCGGTCGTGACCAGCACGTCCCCGGCCTGCGAGGGCAGCCCCCACGCGGTCATCCGCGCCGCCAGATGCCCCCGCAACCGCAGGTCGCCCTCGGTCGCCGCGTACTGCAGATGCCGCCGCGCGGCCGGCCCGGTCAGCGCGGCGTCGAACGCGGCCCGCCACCCGTCCACGTCGAACAGTTCGGGTGCGGGCAGACCACCCGCGAAGGAGATCACCTCAGGCCGGTCGACCAGGGCCAACAGGTCACGCACGGGGGAGGAGGCAACAGAGGAGAGACGCATGACAGTCCAATTCCGGGAAGGTGGCGCGAATCAAGCCCACGAGTCACGGACGGTCGTGCCATCGACGTGCGCGGCGAAGCAGCTACCTGGTCAAGGCGCTTTCCAAAAGCCTAACGCCGATTAAGTACGAGATTGGTCCCACAATTGGTTCGCGCACCAAGCCACTGCATTCGGGTTGCGGCCGGGCGCCGCGCCGGGCAGAGTTGGCCGAGTCCTTCCCGCAACAGCCAGGAGCATGAACGCCCCATGTGAGAGCAGCCAACACCCCGTACCCCCCAATCCGGTGTTGATCTTTGCTCTTTGGAGGTTTTCGCATGCCCGCCCACCTCAAAGCCAGCGGCATCGCCCGCGCCCACGACGGTGACCTGCTGTTCTCCGGGTTCGACCTGGTCCTGCAGGACGGTGACCGCATCGGCGTGGTCGGCCCCAACGGCGCCGGGAAAACCACCCTGCTGCGCGTGCTCGCCGGCGAACTGCCCCCGACCCACGGCACGGTCACCCTCGCCCCCGGCACCACCATCGCGTACGTCTCCCAGCAGGTCCCCGACCCGCAGGGAACCGTCGCCGCGTTCCTCACCGCCGGCCTCGGCGAACTCGCCGACGTCACCGCAAGCATGCGCACACTCGAAACCCGGATGGCCGCCGGCGACGACGTCCTCGACGAGTACGCCCACGTCCAGGAACGCTGGACCGCCCTGGAAGGCTGGACCGCCGAGACCCGGCTCACCGAGATCCGCCAGCGCCTCGACATCGACCACCTCGACGACGACCTGCCCCTGGCGTCCATCTCCGGCGGCGAACAGGCCCGCCTCATGCTCGCCCGCGCGCTGCTGACCGGTCCTGATCTGCTCCTGCTCGACGAACCGACCAACCACCTCGACGCCGACGGCGCCACCTGGCTGCGCGACTGGCTGCAGAACTACCCCGGCGGCATCCTCACCGTCAGCCACGACCGGGCATTCCTCGACACCACCGTCACCCGCATCATCGAACTCGACGGCATCGACGAACAACCCCAGGACTATCCCGGCGGCGGCTACACCGCGTTCCGCGCCGAGAAACAACGCCGCTGGCAACGCCTGCTGCTCGACTTCGAGGCCCAGGAGAAGGACCGGATCCGCTGGGAAGCCGACATCGAACGCACCATGGGCTTCGCCCGCGGCGTCGAGAACGCCGACCGCTCCAACGCCGCCGCACCCCACCTGCGCCGCGTCGCCCGCCTGGTCGCCCGCAAGGCCAAGGTCCGCGAACGCCGCCTACGCCGCCAGATGGCCTCCGTCCGGTGGATCGCCGAACCCCGCCGCCGCCCCGCCCTGACCCTGGCCTTCCCCGACGACACCGGCGACCCGGGCGAGATCATCCTCAAGATCCGCGACCTGCACCGCGCCTACGGCAACCGCGTCCTGCTCGACCACGTCGACCTCGACGTCACCCGCGGCGACCGCATCGTCGTCACCGGCCGTAACGGCTCCGGCAAAACCACCCTGCTGCGCGCCATCGCCGCCGACCACCCCGACGTCGCCGTGCTCCCGCAGACCACCGATCACCTGCGCACCGACACCACCGTCATCGACTATTTCCGATCAGAAGTTCCCGTGTACGTCGACGACGCCGAAAAACTGCTCACCGGCCACCAGTTCGACCCCGAACAGTGGACGTCCCGCCTGCGCGACCTGTCCGCGGGGGAGCTGCGCCGACTCCTGCTGGCCGTCCTGGTCAACAGCCCGTCCCGGATCCTGCTGCTCGACGAACCGACCAACTTCCTCGACTTCGACGCCCTCGACGTCATCGAGGAAGCCCTGCGCCGCTACCGCGGAACCCTGCTGATCGTCTCCCACGACCGATACTTCGCGAAAGCAGTCGGTCACACCCGGCACTGGCACGTCGCCGACGGCACCGTGACCGAAAACTGACGAGGGACCGCCGTCGGTCCGCATGACCCGCACCCCTATGCTCTGAACCCGGCCACACACGTGACAAACAGGGCGGGATCAGGGTTTGAACATCTTCGAAGCAATCTTGATGGGCGCTGTGGAGGGCGTCACCGAGTTCCTCCCGGTGTCCAGCACCGGACACCTGACCATCCTGGAGAAACTGCTCGGTTACCGCCTCGACGACCCGGACATCACCGCCTTCACGGTCATCATCCAATCCGGCGCCGTCCTGGCCACCATCCTCTTCCTCATGAAGGACATCGTCCGGATCGTCCCCGCCTTCTTCCGCGGCCTCGGCAGCAAGGACGCCCGCGACCACCCCGACTTCCGATTCGCGATCGCCGTCATCCTCGGCTCGATCCCCATCGTCATCGCCGGGCTCACCTTCAAAGACACCATCGAAACCACCCTGCGCAGCCTCTGGTTCGTCGCCGGCGCCCTCATCGTCTGGTCCGGCGTCATGGCCTTCGCCGACCACGCCGCCACCCAGGTCCGCCACGAAGACGACGTCACCTGGAAAGACGCCCTCGTCATCGGCCTCGTCCAGTGCCTCGCCGTCATCCCCGGCATCAGCCGCTCCGGCTCCACCATGTCCGCCGGCCTGCTACGCGACCTCGACCGCGTCACCGTCACCAAACTGTCGTTCTTCCTCTCCGTCCCCGCCCTCACCGGCGCCTCCCTGCTGCAGGGCTACGAGGAATACGACAACATCTCCAACGGCGTCGGCTGGACCAACACCATCGTCGCCACCGCCGTCAGCTTCGTCGTCGCCTACTTCGCCGTCACCTGGCTGCTCAAATTCGTCGCTAAACACTCCTACAGCGTCTTCATCTTCTACCGGCTGGCCCTGGGCTCCCTGCTCATGCTCCTGCTCGCCACCGGCACCATCACCGCCCAATAACCCCAGCTCATCGAAGAAGCGCCCGCCTCCCCGGCGGGCGCTTGTTCCGTCTCCGGCACCGCCACCCAGCTACAACCACGGGTTGACCGGCCCACGACCGACAGCATCCAGACTTGGCGGACATGACCGTCAGACGTCATCTCCGATGCCTCGCGGCCGCCCTGGCCGTGCTCACCGTGCCGGCCTGCGCCGCACACACGCCGACAACGAGCAGCGCCGGCACATCGACACCCTCACCGGACGCCCCGTCGCCGAGCCCGAGCCCGAGCCAACCGGAGGGGATAGGCGACGGCAACTTCCTCGTCGGCCGCGACACCCCCGCAGGCACCTACCGCACCGTCTACGTGGTCCGGAACTGCTACTGGGAACGCAGCACCTCCGCCGGCAGCATCATCGCCAACGACATGATCACCTACGCGCCCGGCGAAGTGACCGTGACACTCGGCTACGGAGAGGCCTTCACCAGCAAAAACTGCGGCCGCTGGGTGATGGACCCACCCCCACCACCGCCGCCACCACCCTCGCCGCCCTCAGCAGCCGAGATCGCCGCGTCCAAGAAGGCCGAAGCCGAAGAAGCCAAAGCCGAAGCGAAGAACCGCGCCTGCATCAAACGCCGGGACACCTACGACGCCACCTTCGACAAACTCATGGCAGAACAGCAGAAGATCTCCGACAAGCTCGACAAACTCATGGAGCACTACCCGTACGACGAAGACGAGTACGACAAACTGATGGACCAGGACGAGAAAAAACTCGACAAAATCCACGAACTGGGCGACCGACCCGACTGCGAACCCGCGTAAAACTCAGCCGGGCGGCGACACGGGTCATCACCCGTCTCGCCGCCCGGCACAGCACACCACCGTCACGACGGCTGCGAGCCCGCCTCACCCAACTCCGCCAGCCGCGCCTCGATCTCGGCCAACTCCGCCCGCAACCGCTGCGCCTGCTGCTCCGCCTCCGCACGCTCACCCGACAGAATCTGCTCGACCGCCTCCTGCACACCCGGCACGTCGATCAACTGCACCATCTTCAACGCCTCGGCCGGACGAATCACATACGGCTTCGCCAGGGCCTTCGCACCCTGATTGGCGCCCACCGTCCACTCGCCCTCGGCATACGCCAGAGTCACCGTCAACTGCGGGGACGGCTTCGCCTTCACCGGACGCGCCACCTTCCGCGGCGCCGGAGCGGCAACTTCCTGACCTTCGTTCTCCACGTTGTCCTCACTCTTACGCTGCACCGGCGCCGGCTTCGGCCTCTCGATCGGCTTGTCGATCAGAAACTCCGGCCCCGACAACACCGGCTCCGGTTCCGGCTCGGGCACCGCAACCACCTTCTTCGCCGCCGCCGCACCACGCGGCGCGATCCGCAGATCAACGGGGGAGAAGGGCAGCTCGTCACGCCCGAACTTCACCACCACCCACTCCTCGGACACCGCGGGATCCTCCAACCCCACCACCTGCCCGATCTGACCCGCGATCTGCCCCGCCGACTCGGTGAACTGCACCTTCGGCTTCCGCCCGGCCGCCAGCGCGTCCCGGATCCCGTCCAACTCCTCCGTGGTCAACCCACGGGCCTCCACGCCCGCCGCGGCCATTGTCCCCACCTTCGTACGCCTGTATGAGAGGGCCTTAGTTCTACCAGCCCCCACCGACAACAACCGTTCGCCACCCCGGACACCCAAGATCAAGATCAGGGACCGGATCAACCCTCAATCCTCGACACCGGCCAGGGGAGCGGGCACCCGGAACAGCACACCCAACAAGTGCGCATACCCCCGCGCATCGTCGATCGCAGGATGCGTATGCGCAAAATCCCCGAACCACCCCGCCGGCAACGTCTGCGGCGTCACCTGCGCCACCGGCCGCCCCGTCAACGCCGCCGCATAACTGCGCAGACACAAACCCGGACGACCCACAAACAGAACATCCTTCTCGTACGGGCCCTGCACCAGCCCGTACCTCGTAAAACGCCGCAGATAGAAGTCGATCCACCCACCGTCGAACGCGATCGGGAACGCCGTGAACATCAACGGCCCCGGCAACGACCGCAACCACGCCACATAGTCGTCCATCACCCGCGAAACCGGAAGTGGATCATTCGTCGCCGCAGCCCACGCCACCGGATGCTCCTGGAAGAACGCATACGTGTCCGGATTCGGCGCCGCACCCGGCAACGGCTCCAGCACCGCCTCGAACACGCCGACCTCCTCGCCACCGGCCGTGACCGCCACCGACGCGAACGACCGCATCGAATTCGCACCCGGCCACGGCCCGTCCACCTCGACGTCGGTCACCACGTAGATCCACTCGTCCCGCACCCGCACGACCTCCCCGCACCATCAAGATCACCGATATCGTGCCATGCCCCGCCGCGCCGGCCCGGGGGAGTCGTCAACCCCGAGTTGACCCGACGACGTCGAGTCGCGAAAACACCGGAGAACCGCCGGCAGTCACCGACGCCGAGCGCGGCACCGCGCCGACAGCCCACAGCAACGCCGAGCGCACCGCGCCGACCACCGGCAAGGGCCATGCGCCAGCCCCAGGCAGAGCAGTTGGTTCTCACGTGTGCTTGAGGCGCACGTGAGAACCAGCTCGGAACGTGCGGCTGATCGTCAGGTGTGGGTGGGCGTTATCCCGCTGGTTCCGGCCTAAAATATCAGGTCGATAATGCACATTATGTCAACTAGAACGCGGAGAGGGGTCCGCCTGCGGCGGCGTTCGCTCCCCTGAACACGTCGTGTCGCGCAAACTCCCACCCAGCCTCAGCCCCCGGTCCGGGCCAGGGCTGCCGTGAGCCGGCCCGAGAGCAAGCCAAGGCGCACGTCGAACAAAAGGGAAACAGGTGTCGCCGCGCAGCATTCGAACATTCGAGCGAACCCAGCCGTGCATGATCGAGTTCCCCTTGACCGGAGGCCGCGGCGCACGTCCCTGAAGTGGCACATCGCAAGGGCGCCACGGCACCCCCTTCCCCGATGGTGTCCGCCGACCTCAGCTTGCCCGTGCGGAGCTGCCCGGGTTTGGCTCCCGTGTGGGCGGGAACGCCGCTGACGGGCGTGGTGTGCGTGAAAGCTGCTCGGGAGGTTGACTTACGTGCTAAGGTCCATCCAGGCACAAATGCGGATATATCATGCATAATATCTCTTATGCAGCACGAATCAGCCGTTGAGCCACTCTCCCCTCTCGCCGAGCTGGTTGACGAGTTCCTGGCCGCGCGGGCCACCCGCAAGCCGTCAGCGCACACCCTGATGGCGTACAAGCGCGATCTTTTCCTGGTGTTGCAGCAGGCCCTGCCCGCGCCGCAGTCGCCGGCCGACCTCTCCCCTCGCGTGCTGCGGTCGGCGTTCGCGCGGTTCGCGGCCGATCGCGCCCCTGCTTCGGTGGCTCGTGCCTGGTCGTCGTGGAATGCGTTTTTCACGTTCCTGGTGACCGAGGGTGTGGTGGCCGGTAATCCGATGTCGGCGGTGGACAAGCCGCGGATGGTGGCGCACTCCCCCAAACCGTTGCGGGGTGAGGACACTCCGGAGGAGTTGTTGCGGGTGGTGTCGCGGGCTGATGAGCGGCAGCGGGATCCGTGGCCGGAGCGGGATGTTCTGGTGGTGGCGTTGGCGTTGTGTGCCGGTTTGCGGTTGTCGGAGTTGTTGGGGTTGCGGGTGGGTTCGGTGTCGGGGCGTGACGGTGAGCGGCGTGTGGAGGTGGCCGGTAAGGGTGGGCGGCCGCGGGTGGTGCCGATCGACGGTGGCCTGGATGCGGCGGTGGGGCGGTATGTGGAGAGTCGCCGGGTGCGGTTCGGGCGGGTGTCGAAGTCGGATCCGTTGTTGGTGGATCGGCATGGTGCGCCGTTGTTGCGGGGTGGTTTGCAGTATTTGGTGCGGTCGTGTTTCCGGCGGGCCGGTATCGGTGATCGGGTGCCGCGGGGTGCGCAGTTGCATGCGTTGCGGCATACGTTTGCGACGCGGCTGGCCGAGGATGGTGCGAACGCGTCGGAGATCATGCGGTTGTTGGGGCATGCGTCTCTGGCGACGTCGCAGAACTATATCGAGGTCACGGCCGAGCAGCAGCGGGCGGCGATCCAGTCGAATCGCACGAATCGGGTTCTGCGGGAGTTGGCGTGAGCGGGGCGGAGTCCGTACGTCCGATTTTGTTTCTGGATGTTGATGGGGTGTTGAACGTGTATGGGGGTGCCTCTCCCCCGCCGGGGTTCTCCGAGCATGGGTGGTTTGCCGGTGAGGAGCCGGTGCGGCTGAATTCGGTTCATGGCCGGTGGATTCGTGAGTTGTCGCGGGTGATGGACGTGGTGTGGGCGACCGGGTGGAATGCGGAGGCGAATCGGCTGTTGGCGCCGTTTCTCGGGTTGCCGGCGTTGCCGGTGGTCGGGATGCCGGTGGGGATTTTCGATCCGGGTGACAAGGTGCCGCGTATCGATGCGTTCGCGGGTGGGCGGGCGGCGGCGTGGGTGGATGATCTGCATGCGCCGGCGGCGTGGGAGTGGGCGGCGGCGCGGCGGTTTCCGACGTTGTTGGTTCCGGCTGATCCGGCGGTGGGTTTGACGCGGGTGATGGTGGAGGGGTTGCTGGCGTGGGTTGCTGAGGTTTGTCCGTTAGGTTGATCTTCATGAAGTTGCGTGAGGATGAGGTGCGGGTTCCGTCGGCGGCCGGTGAGATCCGGGCGGTGGTGCTGTCGCCGGTGGGTGGTGGGTCGTTTCCCGGGGTGTTGTTGTACACGGACATTTTTCAGCTGACGGAGTCGACGTTGCGGTCGGCGCGGCGGTTGGCGTCGGACGGTTTTGTGGTGTGTGTTCCGGAGATCTATCCGCACGGTGAGTTGGGTGGGGTGGCTCTGGAGTTCGACGATGCGGGTAAGGCGCGTGGGTTGGCGGGTGCGGCGGCGACGTCGACGGCGCAGTTCGATGCGGATCGGGTGGCGGTTCTGGATTATCTGGAGCGGCGGGCGGATGTGTCGTCGCTGTTGGTGACCGGGTTCTGTATCGGTGGGCATCTGGCGTTCCGGGCGGCGTTGGATGCGCGGGTGTCGGCGACGGTGTGTTTTTATCCGACCGGTTTGCACAATGGTGGGCTGGGTTCGGATGTGGCGGATTCGTTGGCGCGGGCGTCGGAGATCCGGGGCCGGTTGATGGTGGTGTTCGGGTCGCGGGATCCGCATGTGCCGGCGGAGGCGCGTCTGGCGACGATCGGTTCGTTG
Organism: Actinoplanes sp. HUAS TT8; assembly: GCF_051380535.1. Taxonomy (NCBI): domain Bacteria; kingdom Bacillati; phylum Actinomycetota; class Actinomycetes; order Micromonosporales; family Micromonosporaceae; genus Actinoplanes; species Actinoplanes sp. HUAS TT8. Next base: position 3,586,961 of record NZ_CP195646.1, read on the forward strand.
TACGGGTCGGGGTTGACCGATCTGGAGTTGCATGTGTTTCAGGGTGGGGAGCATGCGTTCATGCGGGATGTGGGGGTGCGTCACGATCCGGTGTTGACGGATCTGGCGTTTGCGGAGGCGGTTTCGTTTTTCCGTGGGCGGTGATCGGGTGGTGTTTCCGCGGGCGACGCTGGTGACGGATCGGTTGGTGTTGCGGCCGTTCGAGTCCGGTGATGCGGCGGGTGTGCACGCGGTCTGGAATGAGCGGGAGTTCTTGCGGTTCGCGCCGGTGGGTTTCCGGTATGCGGGGGCGGGTCTTGAGCAGGCGGTGCAGTGGTGTGCGCGGGGGGACGTTTTTGCCGGGGTGGAGCGGGCGAGTGGCCGGTTGGCGTGTCATGTGACGTTGTTCGGTGCGGATTGGTCGGCGATGACGGCCGAGATTCATTATTGGACGGCGGTGTGGGCGCGTGGTCGGGGTTTCGCGGTGGAGGCGGCGGCTGCGGCGGGCCGGTGGGCGGTGCGGGAGTTGGGGTTTGCGCGGGTGACGTTGCATTCGGATGTGCGTAATGGGGCGTCGCGGCGGGTGGCGGAGGCGGCCGGTTTCGTGTTCGAGGGTGTGTTGCGGAATGCGTCGTGGACGCGGTCGGGTCGTGGTGATCTGGCGGTGTTCAGTCTGATCCCGGCTGATCTGTGACTGGCAGGATCAGCGTGTGGTGACGGTGAGAAGGTTCCGCGGGTCGGATACCGGTGTGTTGTGGGCGTTGGGTGCGTTGCCGAATGTCGGTGAGACGGCTGACCCGACGGTTGCGGTCCCGTTGTCGCCGGCGGTCGGGGTGCCGTCGGGTTTCCCTGATCTGGCTGATGTCGAGGGTGCTTTCCTGGCTGTGGGTGGCGAGTTCCTGGTGGTGGAGCTCGACGGTCATCTTGTCGGGATGGGTGGTTTTCGGCCGGGTGGTGACGGGCGGGCCGAGGTGTTGCGGGTGCGGGTGCATCCGGCGACCCGGCGGCGCGGTGTCGGGCGGGCTTTGATGGCGGAGTTGGAGCGGCGTGCGGTGGCGGCCGGTCTGCGGGCGTTGCATCTGGATACGGCCACGAATCAGCCGGAGGCGATGGCGTTCTACGAGGCGCTCGGTTTCGTGGAGGTCGGTCGTGAGCATCAGCCGGGTTGGTCGTGGACGCTGGCGTTTTACGTGAAGGCGCTCACCGGGGTCGACGAGGCGTATGACGTTGCTGCGCCCGCTTATGCGGAGCTGTTCCGTGATTCTCTGCGTGACAGTCCGCTGGATCGGGCGATTCTGGGCGCGTTCGCGGATGTGGTGAAGGGTGAGGTCGCCGATGTCGGGTGTGGTCCCGGGCATGTGACGGCCTATCTGGCTGGGCTCGGGGTGGCGGTTTTCGGGGTGGACGCCTCCCCCGCGATGATCGGTTTGGCTCGGCAGGCGTATCCGGTGTTGCGGTTCGAGGTCGGGTCGATGGCGGCGCTGAATGTCGCCGACGGTGCGCTGGGTGGTGTGTTGTCGCGTTGGTCGATCATTCACACGCCGCCGCCCGAGGTGCCGGCTGTTCTGGCGGAGTTTCGCCGGGTGCTGGCGCCGGGCGGGCATCTGTTGATCGGTTTCTCGGCGGGCGGGCATCCCACGCAGGCTTATGACCATCGTGTCGCCCCGGCGTATCTGTGGCAGCCGGATCACCTGGCTGGGCTGTTGCGTGAGTGCGGGCTGGCCGAGGTGGCCCGTCTGGTGTGTGAGCCGGAGCGTTCCGACCCGCGTCAGTACAAGGGTGTTCAGTTGCTGGCGCGTAGGGCGTAGGCGAGGTCGGCGCGCAGGTCGTCGTGTTCGGGGCCGAGCGGTTTCTGGGCTCGGAGGTCGCGGGGGTAGTTGAAGACCGGTCCGGTGACGTATTCGGCGGGTTCCCACGCGTAGCGGGCGTGGACGTGGGCGTGCAGGTAGTGGTCGAGGTTGCCGAGGATCTGGTAGTTGACGCGCAGGAATGCGGGGTCGCGGCGGGCGCAGACGGTGGCGATGGCTTCGCCGAGGTGGTCCATGTCGGCCAGGAAGGCGAGGCGTTGGGCCCGTGGCAGGTCGGTGAGCCGGTCGATGCCGGGGTCGTCGGTGAGCAGGACGCAGTATCCGGGGAGGAACTGGCTGTCTCCGATGGCGACGAATCCGGTGTTCAGGCGGGCGATGATGGTCGGGTTTTCGCCGCGCAGCGCTGTTCCGATGCGGTCGGTTTGAAACTTTGCTCCGTGAAACCCGGGTTGTGAGTCCACAAGTCTCAACCTATTTGTAGGCGCGGGAGGTGCGGAGCAGGAAGCCGGGCATGGTGATCTTCTGGTCGTCGACTTCGGCTTCGACCTGGGCGTCTTTGACGGTGGTGTCGTCCCAGACGGGTTCGGGGAAGCACTGTTGCAGGTATTCGCGGGTGATGGTCCAGCCGTGGCCGGCGTCGGCGGAGATGGCCAGCACGTACACCTTGGTGCCGGGTTCGGCGAGGCCGGGCAGTTGGGCGAGGTAGGTGTCGACGTCGCCGCCGTCGCGGTGCAGGTTGTGCAGCAGTCCGCTGTCGAAGATGGTGTCGAAGGGGGCGTTGGGCAGGTTGAGGGCGGTGGCGTCCTGGACGTCGAAGCGGGCGGTCAGGCCGGTGGCTTTGGCGCGGGCGCGTTCGATGGCGGTGGGTGAGATGTCGATGCCGGTGACGTGGTAGCCGCGGCGGGCCAGGGTGCAGGCGAGGTCGCCGGTGCCGCAGCCGAGGTCGAGGACTTTGGGTCCGCGGATGCCGTGTTCGAGCAGGGCGGTGATGGCCGGTTGTGGTCGGCCGGTCTCCCAGGGTGTGTTGCCGGTGCGGTAGCGCTCGTCGTAGTCGGTCATCGTCTCCCCCATGGCTGGTCGGTGGGACTGTATCGGTTGAGGCTTGGTGTCGTTTTTCCCGGGTTTCAAGATCAAAACCTTAAAGGCGATTGGCGCGTACGGGGTCCGAGTGCGATCAGGTGTCCGCGGTCCTGGATGACGATCCGGTCGGTGCTCGCGTTCAGGATCCGGTAGGGCTCGTGGGGCATCGGGACGGTCCTGACGGTCTCCCCCGTGGTGACGTCCCAGATCCGCAGCCGGTTGTCGGTGCCGTCGGTGACGACGGCGAGGGTGCCGTCGTCGAGGAGGAAGGGCCGGCTTTCGCGTACGGGCGCGGGGTGTGTCAGTGGCGGTCCGGCGGGTTCGCCGGTGCGCAGGTCGGTGCTGGTGACCGTGGCCGCGATCGCCGTGATCAGGATCGGTCCGGCGGTGTGCAGGCTGCGGACGGCGTCGGGCCCGTGGATGCCGGGGATGTCGTCGGTGTCGATGCCGGTGGTGTCGGGGACGCCGGGTGGGGTGGTCTCGGTCAGGTCGTGGGCGTCGAATCGTCGGACGGCGCCGTTCTGGAAGCCGGCGAGGACTGTGGTCTGTCCGTCGATGTCGGCCAGGGTGATGGTGGTGGCCTGTTGGGCGGTGCCGATCTTGACCTGGGCGCGCGGGGTGAGGGTGTCGGTGTCCCAGACGGCGAGGGTGCCGCCAATGGTGAGCGCGGCCAGGGTGGTGTCGTGCAGGGCGAGGCCCCACAGGATGGATCGGTCCGGGCCGAGGGGGTCGCCGTGGCGGGTGTGGCCGGTGGTCAGGTCGATCAGGACGGGCTTGAGGTGGTTCATGATGGCGAGCCGGCCGTGGTCGTCGGCGGCGAGCCGGGGGTGCCCGCCGACGTACCCGTATTCGTCGGTCGGTTTCCCGGTGGGGATGGTGAGCGGTTTTCCGTCCAGGTCGTAGGCGTGGCGTAGTCCGTTGCCGGTGACGGTCAGGATCGTGGCGCGGCCGTCGAGGATGATGGGGGTCGCGCCGAGCAGGCTGGTGCGTCCGGGGGTGTCGTGCGGCAGCGGGTCGGTGAGCTCGAGCAGGTTGATGCGGCCTTCGGTGCTGCTGCCCTGGGCGGCCAGGACGGTGCGGCCGTGGACGGCGGCGTGGCTGATCCCGAAGCGGAAGTCGGTGCGGACGGTGCCGTGGACGGTGGCGTCGTGCGGGTCGACGATCTGCAGAGCGCTGCCGGTGCCGGCGAGGAACCGGGTGCCGCCGGCGGCCGGGACGGCGGCCAGCGGGAGCGAGGCCAGACCGTTCCCGGCCGGGACGGGATGTCCGTTGAGCGCGGTGGCGGTGGCCGGGTCCCAGAAGGTCAGCTGGTCCACGGTGGGGGCGCCCTGTGACGCCGGACAGCTGGTGGGGGTGTTCGGGGCGGCTTCGGTCGAGACGGTGACGGCACCCTGGGAGGTCCAGTAGCCGATGGTGGTGTCCTCGGGGACGTCGGCCGAGGCGGTGTGTCGTAGTCCGTCGAGGTTGTGGAAGGCGACGGTGCAGCGGGGGTGGCCGCCGAGGCTGAGGACGATCGGGTGGTTGCCGGGGCTGATCGCGACGCGGGTGACGAAGGCGTCGGTGGTGTCGGCGTCGCCGTGGGCGTGGGTGCGGGCGAGCAGGCGTCCGCCGGTCAGGTCCCAGTGCAGCAGGTAGCCGTTGGTGGTGCCGGTCACCGCGGTGTGTCCGGTGACGGCGATGCGGACCATGTCCCCGGCCGGGCGGGGTATGTCGTCGGGGTCGGTGGCCAGGAGTTGTGCGCCGGTGGCGAGGTCGAAGACGCGGATCCGGTCGTGTTCGAGCATGACGGCGGTGTCGTGGTGGAAGACCCCGGCGGGCCGGTACACGTGGTCGCCGGCCAGGGGTGTGCGATGGATCTGCCCGCCGGTGCGGGCGATGCGCACGACGTGGTCGCCGGTGAGGACCCAGGCCCAGGTGTCGTCGAGGCGGGTGGCGATGATCGTGTTGTGGACCTGGGTGCTCAGGCGCAGGGCGGGGCTGAGCGGGTCGCCGGCCGTCCATCGGGGCAGCCACGCGTCCGGGTCGGCGGCGTGCAACCGGTCGGCCGTGTCGTCGTGTCCCTGCCGCAGCAGAGTGGTGATCTGTTCGAACCTGTCCACGCGTGGATCTTGGCACGGTTGGTCGATGGGTGGGGTTCACGGCCGTACGCGCGCATGGGGTGACCGGGACCGAGGCGCCGAGCGAGTCGCCGGGTCGGCCGTGCGCGGCGGCGGCGGGGCGTTTGCCGCTGGGCGCTAGGTTCCCGGGCATGGCGCGGATCGTGATCGTCGGGGATGTCGGTGGGTGTGCGGAGCAGCTGGAGCGGGTGGTGCTGCCGCTGGCCGACGATCCGGACACGGTCGTGGTTCAGGTCGGTGATCTGGTGGATCGGGGCCCGGATTCGGCGGGGGTGCTGCGGATCGTCGGTGAGCGGTTGCGGGCCGGGCGCTGGATTCAGCTTCTCGGCAATCATGAGGCGCAGTATCTGGGTGGGGCGATGTTCTGGCCGCAGCCTCTGGACGCCGATGATGCCGCGCTGTTGAACGGGTGGTGGTTGCGGGAGTGGATGCGGGTCGCGGCAGCGGTACGGACGGCCGACGGTGAGGAAATGCTGCTCTGTCATGCCGGGCTGAGTGTGGACTGCTGGCGGGAGCTGGGTGAGCCGGTGACGGCCGGTACGGCGGCGGATCTGCTGAACACGCGTCCGGAGCCGTTGTTGTGGGGTTTCGACGGGCCGTTGTGGGCCGAGGCCGGTTCGTCGGTGTATCCGTCGTGGCTGGGTGCGGTCGGGTCGTTGCCGTTCTCGCAGGTGCACGGGCATTCCACGGTGGTGCGGTTCGAGGCGCGGGAGTTCGCGTGCGAGGAGCGGATCCGGGCGCGCACGACGGTGGACTGGGAGGCGCGGCACACGGTGACGCGCTGCGGTGCGGCCCGTTTCGTGGGTGTGGACCCGAAGCACGGGACGGTGGGGGCGCCGCGGTGGGCGCCGCTGATCCTGCCGGGCGCGGAGCTGATCGCCTGAGCCGGTCACGCGGCCGGGATCTGCAGCCACGGCGGGGCGGTGCCGTCGTCGGGCAGGCCGTCGGTGAGGTCGAGGTGGTCCTCGTGGACCTCGGTGGCCTCGGTGGTGGTGGCGAGGAATGCGGTGACCGTGTCCGGGGCGGGTTCGGCCGGGTCGTGCGGTCCGGTCGCCAGCAGGTGCAGGGTGCCGTCGGCGTCGGCGGCCAGCAGGTCCCCGGCCGGGGTGGCGGTCAGCGCGGTCACCGCGGCCGGCATCGGGTGCTCGTTCGGGTGCTCGCCGTCGAGTGCGATCAGGGTGGCCTGCGGCGTGCCGATCCACAGCACGCCGGGCGCCCGCCCGTAGGCGATGTTGTGGCCGGACCAGGCGTTCATCTGGTCGAGCCATTCCTTCGGGTACGGGTATCCGGGGTTCGGCCGGCCGAGCGTCGCCCCGAGGACGCAGCGCAGCGACGGGAATGCGAACACCTGCACCGCGTTGCCGTAGGCGTTGCCGCGGACCGCGAGGTGTCGTCCGTCCGGGCTGAACACGGGCGTCTCGTAGCCGTCGGCGCTCAGGATCAGCCCGCGCCGCAGCGGCCGCAGTTGCGGTCCGGTGTCGCGGGCGAACAGCAGCAGGGTGGCGCCCTGGTCGCTCTGCAGGAGGGTGAGCAGGCCGCCGGCGGGGTGCGCGGTGATGCCGGTGTCCCAGCGCGGGACGGTGATCGTGGTGCCGGTGCCCGGGTCGAGGCCGACCGGCGGGTTCGACACCCAGAGGGTGCGGCCGTCGGGGCTGAACGCGACGTCGCGCCGGTAGTCGATCGGGGCGAGCCCGCCGACCGGGTGCACGCCGGTGGGTGTCCAGCGGGTGACGGTGTCGCGGTCGGCGACGATCAGGTGCGGTGCGGTCGGGTGCCAGGCGGCGGAGGGTATGTGCTGATGGCGGCGGTCCCCGTAGGCGGCCGTGTCCCGGCCGACAGCCCCGATCTCGCGCAGGTCGCCGTCCCAGATGTGGATCGCCGGACGTTGCGTGTCCCAGCCGGCGATCAGCGGCAGGCTCGGGTGGCCGAGCAGACGCTCGACGACGATGCCGGAGCGGACCTGGGTCAGGGTCTCCACCGGCCAACCGTAGATCGCCGGCGGCCGCGGCAACGCCGGGATCACCCGAAAGGCAGGTGCCCGTCCGCGGACAGGACCCGGTCGAGGGCGTTCGCGGCCGGCATAGACTTCGATGGCTGATCACTGTCGGACGGGGGGAACCGTGGAGATCACCACCCGGCTGGTGCGGCGCCTGGTCGACGAGCAGTTCCCGCAGTGGGCCGGTCTCCCGCTGAGCCTGGTCGACCCGGCCGGTTCCGATCATGTCATTCACCGGCTCGGTCCCGGCCTGTCGGTGCGGCTGCCCCGGCACGAGGGTGCGATCGGTCAGGCCGCGAAGGAACTGCAGTGGCTGCCGAGGCTCGCGCCGCACCTGCCGCTGGCCGTGCCGGTGCCGGTCGCGGTCGGCCGGCCCGGTTTCGGCTACCCGTGGCCCTGGGCGGTCGCGCGTTGGATGGACGGTGAGCCGGCCACCCGGGCGTTGGACTCGGTCGCGACCGCGGCGACGCTCGCCGGTTTTCTGCGCGCCCTGCAGGGGCTCCCGGTCGACGCGGCGCCCACCGGCAACGGCGGCCTGGCCGCCCGGGACCGGTCGACGCGGGCGGCGATCGGGCGGGCCGCGGGGGTTTTCGACGCGACGGCGATGACCCGGCTCTGGGACGACGCGGTGGCCGCGCCCGGTTGGGAGCGGCCACCGGTCTGGTTCCACGGTGACTTCCACACCGGTAACCTGCTGGCCGGCAACGGCCGGGTCAGCGCGGTCATCGACTTCGGTGGGCTGGGCGCCGGCGACCCGGCGGTCGACCTGATGATGGCGTTCACGCTGATGTCGGCCCGCACCCGCCCGGCGTTTCGCGAGGCGCTCGCCGTCGACGACGCGACCTGGCTGCGCGGCCGTGGCTGGGCCCTGTCGGCGGGTCTGATCGCCTACACCGCGTATGCCGCCACCGACGCGCACATCGCCGCGGTCACCACGTACCAGATCACCCAGGCGCTCGGCTAGATTTCTGTGCCACGCCGCCGTAGATGGCCACGTCGTGCGGGGTGGGCAGGTGCGCGCCCGGGACCGGCCGCCACTCGGAGACCGGCACGATGCCCGGGTCGATCAGGGTGAGGTCGCCGAAGAACGTGGCGATCTGCTCGCGGGTCCGCGGGAACACGTCCGCGAGTCCTTTGCCGATGATTTCCTGCGCGTACGCCTCCTCCTGCTCGGTGCCGAAGTCGGTGGTCCCGTGCGACAGCGTCAGGTAGCTGCCCGGTGCGAGCGCCCCCAGCAGTTCGGCCACGATGTCGGCCGCGAGCTGCCGTGATGCGATGACAGGAACGCCCGGTTCTCGCGGGCGGTCACCCGGATCGTCGGGTGTGCTTTCTCGATCAGGTCCCCGGACTCGCGGTCGGCGGCGAAATGGTCCTTGCCGCCGAGCCAGTAGTTGTAGCGGCGGGCCGGGTGGACGGTGCAGGTGTCCAGGCCGGCGGGTACGTCATCGCCCACGATTGTTCTCCCCGTATCGATGGCGGCGAAACTGTCCGTGACGAAGCTATCGCAAAAAGACACCATGGGTCCTTTGTGGATGCTATGAATGTGCGGTGCGGAAACGGGTCACGGACGCCTGCGCGCGAGCGCTGGCCTGTTGTGGTTTCACCCGGCGCCGGCACGGGATCCTGTTGCAGCCGGAGTTCGGCTGGCTCGACCTGGGCCTGAGCGACGACGATGACACGTCGGTGGTCGCGGATCCGGTGGTCGGGGTGCGGCACAAGCCGGTGGAGAAGATCCTGGTCGCCACGGCCGGCTGGGACGAGCCGGTCGCGTGTGTGACGCTGCCGGTGGGCCGCACGTGGACGTTCACCGCCGGTGATGTGGACGCGGTCGCGCAGGAGTTGACCGAGGCGGTGGTGGTGCTGGGGCAGCCGTTCATCGACCGGTGGGCCGACTGGCCGGCCCTGACCCGGGAGATCGGCACCCTGGCGCACGAGTCGACCCGGCATTTCCTGCTGCCGGCGGTCGCCCTGGCCGGTGGGGACCGGTCGCGGGCGCAAACCCTGGTGCGGGCGGAGGTGGCACGGTTGGCGGGACGCCAGGACGGGTACGCGGTTGCCTACCGGGACTTCGCCCGACGGCTGAACCGGCTGGCCGAGGGGGGCACGTGATGACGGCAGGGCTGCTCGCGACCGCGATGGGCGGACCGTCCGTACCCCGGATGCGGTTGTTGCCGCCGCAGGCGGTCGATCTTCTCGTGGCCCTGCAGGCGCCGCCGCGGCTGGGGGCGCACCTGCGGGCCGTGCACGACGTGGCCTGGCAGTTAACCGGGTGGCTGACCAGCACGTATCCGGGTCTGGGGTTTGATCGGGCGGCGGTGCTGTTCGGTGCGGCGACCCATGACATCGGCAAGATCGTGCATCCGGAGGAGTTGTCCGGGCCGGGATCGCGGCACGAACCGGCCGGGCGGCGGCTGCTGCTGGACGCCGGGGTGGAGCCGCGGCTGGCCCGGTTCGCGGCCAGTCACGGCACGTGGGACTCCCCCGCCGCCGGGGTGGAGGATCTGCTGGTCAGTGTCGCCGACAAGGTGTGGAAGGCGAAACGGGTCCCGGATCTGGAGCAGCTGCTGGTGCAGCGTCTGGTCGCGGTCAGCGGGGACGAGCCGTGGGCGGTGTTCCTGACTCTCGACGATCATCTGGACGGGCTCGCGGCCGGCGCGGATCGGCGTCTGGCGTACCAGAACGGGTTCCCGATCGCCGTAGCATGATCGCCATGCGAGTCGCGGTGATCTCCGATGTGCACGGCAACCTGCCCGCCCTCGACGCGGTCCTGGCCGCGATCGCCGGCGACCGGGTCGATCTGACCGTGAACCTGGGTGACCTGCTGTCGGGGTATGTGCAGCCGGCGCAGACCGCCGACCGGCTGATCGCGATCGGTCTGCCGACGGTTGCCGGCAACCACGAGCGGCAGGTGCTGACGTTGGCGCCGGAGCGCCAGGGCATGGCCGACCGGGTCACCGCCGCCCGGTTGAGCGCGCGGCATCGGGAGTGGCTGGCGTCGCTGCCGATGACCCTGTCGCCGCTGCCGGGGGTGCTGGCGTTCCACGGCACCCCCACCGACGACCTGCAGTATCTGCTGCACACGGTCACCCCGGACGGCGTGCGGGACGCGACCGTGGACGAGGTCGTCGATCGGGTCGGTGCGGTGAGCGGCTATCAGCTGCTGTTGTGCGGGCACACGCACCTGGCCGGATCCATGCGGCTGCCCGGTGGGCCGCTGATCGTGAACCCGGGCAGTGTGGGCTGGCCGGCGTACACCGACGACGACCCGTACCCGCACGAGATGGCCGCCGGGAGCCCGCACGCCCGGTATGCGATCGTCGACGACACGTCCGGCCGGTGGGAGGCCACGTTCCACGAGGTGGAATACGGGTGGGACGACGCGGCCCGGTTCGCGCAGGAATGCGGCAGGCCGGACGTGGCCCGGGCGTTGAGGACGGGACGGAACTGATGCGGCTGATCCGCTACTACCGGGCCGGCGGGCCCGAGGTGCTGCGGGCCGAGGACGGTGACCCGCCGGTGCCCGGCGACGGCGAGCTGCTGCTGCGGGCCGCGGCGATCGGGGTGACCCGCCCGGCCGTGCGGCGCCTGCGCGAGACGACCGGCCCGTTCCCGGCGACGCCCGGCGGCGAGGCCGCCGGGTTCGCGATGGCGCATTTCGCCCGCACCGAGCGGCAGCGTTACGCCGAGCACGGCGAGCAGGTGTGGCAGCTGACCCCGGCCGTGCACGCGGAACTTCCCCTGGAGCAGGCGGCCCGCGCCCACGAGATCGTCGAGGCCCGCGAGAACCGTGGAAAGGTGGTGCTGATCCCATGATCGTGCGCTGGGTGACCGGTTTCCTGGACACGCCCGCGGCCGGTGCTGCGGCCGCCGAGCGGTTCTGGTCGGCCGTGACCGGCACGACCCTGTCGGCGCGGCGCGGCAACGGCACGTTCGCCACCCTGGACCCGCCCGCCGGGGAGGCGACGCTGCGGGTGCAGGTGGTCGGCGACGATCCGGCCCGCGGCCATCTGGACCTGCACGTCGACGACCCGTTCACGGCCGCGGCGCGGCTGATCGCGCTCGGCGCGACCGAGACGGCCCGCGACGACGAGATCGTGGTGCTGCGCTCGCCCGCCGGGATCGTGTTCTGCCTGGTCCCGTGGCACGGCGAACAGACCGCCCCGACCGGGTACGCCGGCCGCGCCGACCAGCTGTGCCTCGACATTCCCGCCGCACACTACGAGGCGGAGACCCGATTCTGGCGGGCGGTGACCGGCTGGGACCACGACGCGATGCCGCACTGCCCGGAGTTCGAGCGCCTGCTCCCCGCGCCGCCGATCCCGATGCGGCTGCTGCTGCAGCGCCTCGACGACGGCCCGCCCGGCGTCCACCTGGACCTGGCCTGCGACGACGTGCCCACCGAGGTCGCCCGGCACGAAACCTTGGGCGCCACGGTGATCCGCCACTTCCCCGACGACTGGACCACCCTGCACGACCCGGCCGGCCGCGCCTACTGCATCACCGCCCGCCCACCGCGGTAGGGACGCTGCGGGTTCATCGCAGGACGCCCGGGCCGCTCAGTTCCGGCAGCACCACGTCGCGGCCGGTGACGGCCATGGCCAGCGCCTCGGCGGTTCCCCGCAGCACCGGGCCGTCACCGGCCGCCCAGTCGATGTCGGTGGCTTGCAGGCGGACCCCGGCGAGGCGGCCCGGGCGCACCAGGCCCGGCGCCGCCCCGGGCGCGGCCAGGTAGTCGAGCAGGATCCGCCAGTGCTCGGCGGGCACGTCGGCGGCGAGTCCGAGGGGCCGGGCGATGTCGCGCAGGTGCACGCACGTCTCCGCGAACGGCCCCATCGGCCCGACCCGCGGCGGGTTCACCCGGTCCCCGGCGTGCTCGCGCAGCAGCCGCAGCAGTTCGCCGCGTTCGCGGCGGGCGATCCGGCGCGTGACGTGGTCCACGGTCCGGTCGGTGTTCCCCCGATAGCGCATCGCCACGAGGAAGAATTTTCCGAAACCGACGAGCATCGGCTGTACGAGGTGGGCCGCCATCTCCCGCACGGTCCACCCCGCGCACAGCGTCTCGGTCGTCCACTGCTCGTCGTCGAGCCCGTCGAGGACGTCGGCGATCAGCCGCCGGTTGTTGCCGGTCAGTGTGTAGACGGTCATCCGCGCACCTCCCGGTTCAGTGCCCGCAGCACTTTCACCGCGGCGGTGATCTCGTCGTCGGTGCAGTCGGCGGCGAGCTGGTCGAGGCGGGCCAGTTCGTCGTCGTGGATGCGCCGGAACAGGGCCGTGCCGGTGTCGGTCAGGTGTACCAGCAGCGAGCGGCGATGCGCCGGGTTGGCCCGTACCGCGACCAGCCCGAGCTCCCCGAGATCGTCGACGTGCCGTTGCACTCCCTGCCGGGCCAGGTCGAGGCGCTGCGCGATGCCGGGCACGGTGAGTGTTCCGGCGCCGGCGAGCACTTCGAGCACGGCCCGCATCCCGACGCTGACGCGATCGTCGCGCAGTGCCGCCTCGACCACCCGGGCCGAGTTCAGCACGAGTGGCCGGGTCTCGCGCAGTACGTCGTAGATCTGTGCACCCCGCCTCGCAGACATGACAACAATGATGTCATATCGAGGTGAGTGCGGCTCTCCGTCCGTACGCGCCAATCGGTGTTGATCTTCAGAGGTCGACGCGGGAGATGAGCTCTTTGAGGCGGCCGATCTCCTCGGCCAGGGCGGTCGTGCCGGCCGGGGTCAGGGTGATCCAGGTGCGGCCGCGTTTGCCCTCGTAGCCTTTCTCCATCGCGACCAGGCCGGCGGTCTCGAGCACGCCGAGGTGCTGTGACAGGTTCCCGGCGGTCAGCTGCAGCTGGGCGCGCAGGTAGCCGAACTCGACGCGGCGTGCCTCGTGCGCGATGGTGAGGATCCCGAGGCGCACGCGCTGGTGCACGACGTCGTCGAGGCCGGTCACCGGGTGCAGGGCGTCGGCGGTCACCGCCGGCGCCTGCGGGCGAGGGCGAAGCCGGCCGCGCCGAGCAGCAGCAGCGTGCCGCTGATCACCTGCGGGGGCAGGAACTCGGCCTGCACGCTGCTGTGCATCCGCCAGCCGAACGTGATCGGGACCAGCACGATGGTCAGGTAGCCGACCGTGTACGCGAGCAGGGCCGGGTTGCGTTCGAGCCAGGCCAGGACCAGCAGCGAGATCCCGATCGTGCCGGCCGGGGCGACCAGGCGGTCCAGCAGCAGGATCCAGCCGGCGGTCGGCGGCGAGTCCGCGGTCACCGGATGGCTCGCCAGGTACATGCGCACCCACACGCAGGCCACCGCGAACACCCCGGCCAGGACGGCCCCGGTGATCGCATAGGGCAGCACGCGGGCGTCGACGCCGCGCGACCGCGCGATGCGCACGTAGACGACGGCGATGATCCCGTACGAGAGCAGCAGCGCCGGCGGCCAGAACACCATCGTCCCGAGCCGGTCGAAGCGGCAGGCTCCGTCCGCGGTGCAGTCGACCTGGGTGGCGAACCAGTCGACCGGGATCGCCGCGAACGTCGCGATGGCCAGGACCAGCAGCGCGACCCAGGTCACCCGCTGGTCGGTGCGCACCCGGCGGGACAGGGTGCGCACCTCCGACAACAGCCGGCGGGGATCCGCGCCGGCAGGAACTGAATCAGCAGTCATGCCAATAGGTTTCCATCACAAACCGATTGGCGCTAGTGCCAATTTACGGGTCGAGGGGTTCGATGACCGGTTTGCGGGTGTGCTCGTAGATCACTGAGCTGCGGAAACCGACGATCTCGCGGCGTCCGCTGAACTTGTCCATCAAAAATCCGTGCAGCGCGTCGACGCTGGGCACGGCCACGTGCACGAGGAAATCGTCCCCACCGGCAAGGACAAAAACCGACAAAACCTCAGGCAGGCCCATCGCGTACGTCTTGAAACTCTCGATGACCGCCCGCGACAGCGGCCTGACCTGCACGTGCAGCAGCGCCTGCACACCACGGTTGAGCGCGCCCAGGTCCACCTCGGCGTGAAAGCCGCTGATCACGCCCCGCTCGCGCAGCGCCCGCACCCGTTCCAGGCACGTCGACGGCGCGATGCCGACCGTGCGGGCCAGCTCCCGGTTCGTCTGGCGTGCGTCGGTCTGCAAACTGGCCACGATCGCCGAATCAAGTTCGTCCACGACCGGAATTATCCCCCTGCTGCCGAACGTCGTTCGGATCCGATGATCGTCGGCCGTGCAGGTGACTACATTCTGCTGCCATGGATCACGAACTCGTCGTCACCCGCCGCGGCCCCCGGACCGGGCTGCCGATCACCGTCGCCGTGCACTCGACCGCCCGCGGCCCCGCCGCCGGTGGCTGCCGCCTCAAGGAATATCCGCACTGGCGCGACGGGGTGAGCGACGCGCTGCGGCTGTCCGCGGCGATGACCGGCAAATGCGCGATCGCCGGGCTGCCGCTCGGCGGCGGCAAGACGGTCGTGGCCCTGCCCCCGGGGCACGTGTTCGACCGTCATGAACTGCTGCTCGACGTCGGTGACCTGATCGAGTTCCTGGGCGGGCAGTATGCGACCGGGCCGGACGTCGGGACCGGGCCGGACGACATGGCGGTCATCGGTGAACGGACCGCGCACGTGTTCTGCCGGCCCGATGCGAGCGGGGACTCGTCGCAGCACACCGCGGTCGGGGTGATCGCGGCGTTGCGGGCGGTGTGCGAGCAGCGGTTCGGCTCCCCCGCCCTGGACGGGCGCCGGTTCGCGATCCTCGGGCTGGGGCGCGTCGGTGGTCATGTGCTGCGGCTGCTCGCGTCCGAGAATGCTCACCTGCTCGCGGCCGACGTCGACGAGTCCCGCCGGGCGCTGGCCGAGCGGCACCGGGCCGCCTGGGTCAGCCCGCAGCAGTGTCTGAGCGCGCAGGTGGACGTGCTGGTCCCGGCCGCGCTGGGCGGCCTGCTGACCGCCGCGTCGGTGCCGCAACTGCGGTGCGCGGCGGTCGCCGGGCCGGCGAACAACCAGCTCGACGTGCCCGCGACCGCGCAACTGCTGCACGAGCGCGGCATTCTGTGGGCGCCGGACGTGGTGGTCAGCGCGGGCGGGCTGATCCACGCGACCGCGGTCGAACTGCTGCACGAGACGCCGGCCCAGGTGGATGCGCGGCTGCACGCCATCGGCGACACCCTGGGAGCCATCCTGACCACCGCGGCCGGCACGGGAGTCCCACCCCTGACCGTTGTCGATCAGCTCCTCGCCGACGAGCACGGGGTTGAGAGTCCCCTATGATCGCGGCCATGTTCGCGTTGTATGCCTGGGGCAATTTCATTCGTGAGGCCGAACTGGACCGTCTGCCGGCCTGGCTCGACCCGGCCGTGCTCGACGGGTCCCGCCAGGCCGTCGACGACAACCTGACCCTCATCGACGAGGGCCCGATGCCGGTCGACGGCCCGGCGACGTTCTTCGACGTCGACGGGCGGCTGCTGACCGGCCGTGACCTGATCGGCCGCGACCTCACCGGCAGCGCGTGGCGGGTCGCGTGGATCCGGGTCGCGACCGACGGCACCCGGGACGACGCGCTGCGCATCACCGACGCGATGTCCGAGGCCGGTGACGTCTACGTCGACGACGAGCCGGAACGCAATCCGCTGCCGCTGGGTGAGATCGTGACGGTGTGGGAGGACGAGCACGGCCAGTGGGACCTCGCCCTGGTCCGCCTCTGACCCCCGTTCGCCGGAGCACCCCGGCCCGGCCCGGACCTTGCGCGCAGCTCCGGCGTCGTCTGCGAGGATCGGCCGATGAACGACATCACGGTGGAAGAGATCGACCCGGGCCGGTTCCGGTTGTACCTGGTGACGGGCACGTCGGTGGACGCGGTGATCGGCGAATTCGGCCACGAGCCGAACGGCCCGTTCTGGGAGGGCATCACCGAACTGCTCGTCGCCACCGAGGCCCCCGCGCTCGAAGGACGTTTCTGGGCCGACTCGGAGTCGGACGCGTTCCTCGCCCACAGCGAGGACCGGCGGGTGCTCGACGACCTGGCCACCCGGCTGGGCGCTGCCATGACCGACGAGGCTCGCCTGCGTGAGCTGATGACAATCGCGCAGGGGCGTGGTTTCCGGTTCGACGACTGAACCCGGCCGCCGGAAATGGTCGCCGTCGCGGGGCGGCGGTTTCCTCAACGTTCACGTCGTCGTTCCGATCGTCAGGGGACATGCAGCGGCGAGCGGCCCCGGGAGGGCGAGTGATGGACGAGCAACAGTGCTGGGAGATCATCGAGGCGGC
Source organism: Actinoplanes sp. HUAS TT8 (assembly GCF_051380535.1). Classification (NCBI taxonomy): domain Bacteria; kingdom Bacillati; phylum Actinomycetota; class Actinomycetes; order Micromonosporales; family Micromonosporaceae; genus Actinoplanes; species Actinoplanes sp. HUAS TT8. Next base: position 3,603,183 of record NZ_CP195646.1, read on the forward strand.
CCGGGACGACGCCGGTCAGGCGTGGGATCACCTGGACGAGCGGCTTGAGCACACGTTGACCCGGCATCTGGTGAAGTTGTCGCCGCCGGAGGTGGCCCGGTTCGCCGAGTTCTTCCGGGCGTTGCAGCATCGGGTGAACCGTGAGGATCTGTTCATGGCCGCGTTCCTGATCCATCACGGGTGTGACGACGACGGGTTCGGTGATTTCCGGGCCGGTCTGGTCGGGTTGGGCCGGGACTGGTACACGCGGGCCCTGCAGGATCCGGATGTCCTGGCCGAGCATCCGGCCGTGCGGGCGCGCGCCGACATCAGTGCGTTGATGCTGGCCGGTTTCCGGTATGCCCCGGAGCGTGCTCTGGAGGAGCTGACCGGTGAGGAGTACGACGGCTACTACGACAGCGGTGAGCCGGTGCGCCTGGACGACCCGCCGCCGCAGGCCGCGCCGGTGCCGCGCCGCCTCGAAAAACTGGCCGCGCTGTTCCCCCGCCAGCAGGCCTACCTGCGCGAGCTCTACCCGCAGCTGACGGAGTGAGTCAGTCGGGCTGGCGCTGGCGCAGGTAGGCGAGCACGGCTTCCCGGGTCGTGCGGACCCCGAACAGGGCGCGGGCCTCGGCGATGCGCCGGTTGGCCGTACGCAGGGAGAGGAATTCGGCGGCGGCCGCCGCCGCGATGGTGTCCCCGGCGGCGAGGCGGTCGAGCAGTGCCCGCTGTTCGGGGATGAGGCTGGCGACCGGGTCGGCGCCGTCGACGCCGCGATGCACGGGTCCGATGCGGGCGAGGTCGTCGATCAGGGCACGCCCGGCCGCTGATTCGGTGTCGCAGACCGCGACGACGCCGGCGCCGCGGGCGGCGGCGAGCACGGCGAGGCGGGCGGCGTCGGTGTCGTCGTCGCCGATGCGCCCGTGCAGGACGATGTGGGCGGCGGCGACGTCCCAGGCCGGGTCGGGCAGGGCGAATCCGGGCCGGGCCGTCCAGCCGTCACGGGCCAGGCGGCGCAGGACGGTGTCGGCGTCGGCGGCCGTGGCAACTACGTGGCGTGGTGCGTCGGATTGTGGGTTCACCGGCCATCCTCGCTGTTGTCGCTGGTTTCGGCGCGGGTCGCGAAGGCGAGCGCGGCGGCTTCGGTGCGGGTGCGGGCACCGAGTTTGCGCATGCTGGCTCGGATGTGGGTGTCGACGGTCTCGGTGGAGATGCCGAGTTGCCCGGCGATGCGGCGGGTCGGTTCGCCGGCCGCGACCAGCCGCAGCACGTCTTGTTCGCGTTGGGTGAGGCCGCCCTGGGAGCGGCGGCCGCGCACGTCGCGGTGCACGCGGTGCTGGCGCAGGCCGCGGCGGGCGCGGCCGGCGAGCACGGTGAGTCCGGCGTTGTCGGCGAGTTCTTCGGCGCGCAGCAGGGCGGCGACGGCCCGGTCGCGGTCGGTGTCGGTGAGGCCGGCGGCGAGCAGGCAGCGGATCTGTTCGCGCAGGGCGACGGGTTCCCAGCTGTCGGCGGCGGCCGGGAAGCCGTTGCCGACGGCCCAGGCGGTCAGGGTGCGCCGGGCCGGTCCGGGTAGTCCGGTGGGTATGGGTGAGCTGTCGCGCTGGCCGAGGTCGTGGGCGGCCCACCGGGCGGTGATGGCGTGCAGCCCGGCGAGCAGGCCGTCGCCGGGTTCGGTGCTGTCGCCGCGTTCGGGTTGCCCGTCGAGCCAGGCGGCTTCGCGGGCGACCCAATCGGCGGCCGGGTGCCGGGGGGCGCTCTTGAGTCGTCCGCGGGCGGCGGCGAGCAGGCCGGTGTCGGCTTCGACGAGGGCGGTGGCCGCGGTCGCGTAGGCGCGGGCCTGCTCGGGCAGGGCCAGGTCGGTCAGGTTGGCGGTGCGGCGGACGACGGCGTCGGTGTCGCCGGTCGGGCCGTGCAGGACCAGGGCCCAGTCGGCGGCGGCCAGGAACCGGGTCTGCCATCCGTAGGCGAGGGCGTCGGCGGCGGCGTCGGCGGCCTGCCGGGCGGCGGCCGCGGATTCGGCCAGGCGGCCGTCGGCGGCGAGGTGTTCGACGAGCAGCCAGGCGCTCCAGCGGCTGATCAGGGGGTCGCCGGCCGGGTCGGCGGCCGCGGCCAGGTCGGTGTCCCAGCCGGGGACGCGGTGGGCGGCGCGGACGGCGGCGATGGCCGCGGCGACACCGGGTTGCGGGTGCGGGTGCCGGGCGGCGACCTTGTCGGCCAGGTCGAGCGCGGACATGGGTGCGGTGGCCAGGGCGGACAGCAGCAGCACCCGGTCGCGGGCGGCGACCACGGCGGCGGCGGCCGCGTCGGGCACGCCTTGCACGGCCAGGACGGCGCCGTGCGGGTCGCCGGCCTGCAGAAGGGCTTCGCCGTGCAGGACGGCGACCTCCAGGGCCAGGGGTGCGGCGGCGCCGGTGGGGCGGGCCCCGGCGGCGGCGAGCACGGACGCGGCTTCGCCGGCCCGGCCGGCGACCAGCAGCGCGTCGGCTGCGGCGAGGCGTACGCGCAGGTCGACGGGGGTGTCCAGGCCGCAGGCGAACAGCAGCAGCCCGGCCCGTTCGGCGGTGCCGGCCTGGTCGGCGGCGATCAGGGCCTGCCGGTAGGCGCCGGCGTTGTCGCCGGCCGCGGCCAGGTGCCGGGCGGCTTCGGCCGGTGGGGTGAGCTGGGCCAGCCGCTGGTGCATGTCGGCGCGGGCGGTCGCGTCGAGCAGCCCGGCCGCGGTTTCGGCGACGTACGCCGACACCGGGTACAGGGCGCCGCCGGGTTCGGTGTCGACCAGGCCGGCGGCCTGCAGGTCGGCGGCGCCGGGGCCGAGCAGTCCGGCCGGGGCGGGCCGGCCGAGCAGGCCGAGCGCGGCCAGGGCGGTGCGGGCGGGGCGGGGCAGGTCGGCCAGGGCGGTCGCTATCGCGTACGCGATCTGGTCGATGTCCTGGGTGGCCGGGGTCTTGCCCGCGGCGGCCTGCCGGGCCAGCGCGATGATCGCCAGGGGGTTGCCGCCGGCGCGGGTGACGACCGCGGCGAGGCCGGGTTCGTCGAGGCGGGCGGCGGTGCGCCGGGCCAGGGCGAGGGCTTCGTCGCCGGTCAGGGCCGGCACGGGCAGCCAGGCGCCGGCCGCGTCGCGCAGCGCGTCGTGCAGGTCGGCGGGCAGCCGGTGCGGGGTGCGCAGCGCGACCAGCACGCGGCAGGTGCGGGCCAGATGCGGCAGGGCGGCGATGGTGGCCGGGTCGCAGTGCTGCAGGTCGTCGAGGACGAGCAGGCCGCCGCGCACCCGGGACCGGACCGCCTCGGCCAGGAGGTGTACGTCGTCGCCGGGCAGCCGGGCCCGCACGGCGCGGGACAGGGCGAGGGCGGGAACTCCGGCGAGCATGGCCAGTCCGCCGCCGGCGTGCACGGGGCCGGGGACCGCGGCGGCGATGCGCTGCAGCAGGGTGCTGCGGCCGCAGCCGGGTGGGCCGGTGAGCACGACGAGGGCCGGGCCGTGACGCAGAGTGGAGGATGCGGCCAGGTAAGGCTCGTCCGCCACTAGTGGTCCTCCTTCTCTGGCACGAACACGGGATCCCCGAGGCGGCACCGGCATCCGTAGTCTGTGCTGCGAACCCGCTTCCCGCGCGAGAGAGGTCCCCGTTTCGTGACGCCGACTGCCGCCTTCTGCACATTGTCGCTGACAGTGTGCTCAGCTGACGAGTCGCGGTGACCGGACCGCTCAGCCAACGGTTGGCTACTCTGTGTCACGATATCGTCACGGATTTCGACTCCGATGCTGGTGGGCAGGTACGACAGATCGGCAACCGTCTACACGAACCGTTACGGGTCGCGATCGCCGGTCGCCTGAAAGCCGGAAAGTCGACACTAGTAAACGCTCTTATCGGCCGGCGGGTCGCCCCGACCGCAGCCGGCGAGTGCACTAGAGTCGTCACCCGGTTCCGGTACGGCCCGGCCGACCGCGTCGACGTCGTCACCCGCGATGACCAGCGGCGCAGCCTCCCCCTCGACGACGACGGCATGGTCCCGGCCCGCCTCGGCGTCCCCGCCGCCCGCATCGCCTACGTCGATGTGACGCTCACCAATGACCGATTGCGGACACTGACCGTCGTCGACACCCCGGGCCTGTCCTCGACCGACACCGCCTCCAGCGACCGCGCCGCCCGCGTCGTCGGCGACGCCCCGTTCGACGACGACATCGACGCCGACTCCTCCCGCGAGGTCGCCGCCGCCGAAGCCGTCATCTACGTGTTCACCCAGGCCGTCCGCGCCGACGACGTCCGCGCCCTGGACGCCTTCCACGACGCGTCGGCCCGGCTGGCCACCAGCCCCATCAACGCCCTCGCCGTCCTCGCCAAGATCGACACCCTGGCCGGCGGGGCCGCCGACCCGTGGCCGGTCGCCGTCCCCCTGGCCCGGCAGCAGGCCGGCCTGCTGCACCGCACCGTCGGCGACGTCGTCCCCCTGGTCGGGCTGCTCGCCGAGACCGCCGGCGCGGGCCGGCTCACCGGCGCCGACCGCGACGCCCTGGCCACCCTGGCCACCCTCCCGCCCGACCAGGTCGACCTGCTGCTCACCTCCGTCGACCTGTTCCGCTCCCTGCCCGCCCCCGTGCCGGCCGAACGCCGCGAACGCCTGCTCGGCCGCCTCGACCTGTACGGCATCGGTTTCGCCTGCGCCCACCTGGCCGCCGACCCACGCCTGAGCACCGGCGAACTCGAACGCCGCCTGCTGTCCGCCTCCGGCCTGCCCCGCCTGCAGAGCACCCTGGAACAATCGTTCGGCTGGCGCGCCGACGCGATCAAGGCCGGATGGGCCCTGACCCGCCTGGAACGCCTGGCCGGGCACACCGCCGACCCGCACCTGCGCACCCGCGTCCGCGACGCCCTGGAAGACGTACTGCGCGACCCCGCCTACCACCGCCTGCGCCTGCTCGACGCCGCCCAGCGCGCCGCCACCGGCACGGTCCGGCTGCCGGCCGACCGCGAGACCGAACTGATCCGCCTGGCCACCAGCGACGACCCCGGTTTCATCCTCGACCGGCCCGGCGCCGGCGAAAAAGAACTGATCGCCGCGGCCGGCCGGTGGCGCGCCTACGCCGTCGACGGCGCCGGCCCCGCCCAGGCCCGCATCGCCCACATCGCCCACCGCGGCTTCCAACTGCTCGCCCAGGAGGTACGCGGCCGATGCGCGATCTGACCCCGCAGATGGACGCCGCCGTCCGCGACACCCTCGCCTACCTGCGCACCACCGACATGGACGCCGCCGCCGACCTGGCCGACCTGCGCCGCACCCAACTGACCCGGCCCGGCGTGGTCGTCGTCGGCGAAACCAAACGCGGCAAGAGCAGCCTGGTCAACGCCCTGCTCGGGGTGCCCGGCCTGTCCCCGGTCGACGCGGCCGTCACCACCGCCGCCTACCTGAGCTTCGTACCCGGCGACACGTACACGGCCCGGGCCTGGCTGCCCGAGGGCGGCGAACCCGTGACCGTCGACGACCTGGCCGACTGGGCCGCCGGGAAACGCCGCGCCCGCCGCATCGAGGTCACCCACCCCGCCCCCCTGCTGCAATACCTCACCCTGCTCGACACCCCCGGCGCCGGCGGCCTCGACCCGGTCCACGCCACCGTCGCCCTCGACGCCGTACGCCGCGCCAGCGCCCTGCTGTTCGTCGCCGACGCCTCCGCCCCCCTGTCCCGCCCCGAACTGGACTTCCTGGCCCAGGCCGCCGAACGCGTCGACGCCGTCGTCTTCGCCCTCACCAAGATCGACGCGTTCCCGCAGTGGCGGCGCATCGCCGACGACAACCGCAGCCTGCTGCAGGCCCACGCCCCGCGATTCGCCGCCGCCCCCTGGTTCCCGGTCTCGGCCCGCCTGGCCGAACTCGCCCTGGCCACCACCGACACCACCCGCCAGGGCGCCCTGGCCGACGCCTCCAAGATCCCCGGCCTGCAGCACGCCCTGATCGAACTGGCCGGCCGCGGCCACCAACTGCAACTGGCCAACGTGCTGCGCGCCGCCCGCGGCGAACTCGGCCGCCTCGAAGCCCAGGCCGACGCGAAAGTACAGGCCGCCACCGCCGACCCGGCCCGCCAGGCCGAACTGCGCGCCGACCGGGCCGCCCTGGCCACCCGCAAACGCACCGAGTCACGCCAATGGTCACTGCTGCTCAACGCCGAGGTCCAACGCGCCCGCGTCGAAACCGTCGGCGCCCTGCGCAGCCGCATCGCCGAGATCCAGCAGGAACTGTCCACCCGCATCGAAAAACTGCGCGCCTCCGACCTGGCCCGGCTCCCCGACGACGTCGACACCCAACTGCAGGCCGTCGCCGTGCAGATGTCCGAACGCCTGGAGACCACCTTCGCGCAGGTCGCCCAGCACGTCCTGGACCGCGCGTTCGAGGACGGCGAACGCGACGCCGTCCTCGGCAAGGTCAACGCCACCCTGCGCCACGCCCTGGCCGCCACCCCACCACGCGACGGCTCCGGCGACAACCTGCTCATCGCCCTGTCGGCCGGCGGCATCGCCTTCATGGCCGGCCGCGGCGCCGCCCTCGGCATGTCCGTGCTCGGCGCCGCCGGCGGGCTGCTCATCCCGGTCGCCGGCATCGGCCTCGGCCTGGCCGCCGGCGGCTACGTGCTGTACCGCCGCCGCGTGCACACCGACCGCCAGCACGCCCGCACCTGGCTGCGCGACGTCCTCTCCGAAGCCCGCGCCGCCCTGGCCGACGAGGTCACCGTCCGCTTCACCGACCTGCAGTACGCCCTGTCGGTCGCCCTCGACGACGCCGCCGAACGCCGCCTGCGCGACCTGGACGCCCAGATCGCCGAGATCGACGCGGCCGCCGCCGAGGACGCCGGCGGCCGCGCCAAACGACGCGCCGCCGCCCAGCACGAGCTTGACACCGTACGCGTCCGGGTCCGCCAGGCCGACGAAGCCCTGCTACGGGCCCGTGCCCTGACCCCGGCGCCGATCGACGACGAAAGGTAGAGCAGATGAGCGACCACTGGGGCGGATTCGACCATCACGACGACGATGGCCTGCCCGACTTTTCCGACATCCACGACCTACCGGACACCCACGAGCTGCACACACCCGAACTCGACACCCACCACGACGACCTCGACCACCACGAACCACCGCCCGTCGACACCGACCACGACGACCTCCCCGACCTGCACGACCCGCTGCCCGTCACCGACGACTTCCCCCCGACCCTGCAAGTCGGCGACCTACCCGAACCGGTCGACGGCTTCCCCTGGGTCGACGCCTCCACCCTCGGCACCGCCGACACCTACGCCGCCCACGCCGACCCGATCGACCCCCACGAACTGGCCGCCTACGCCGGCGTCGAGGTCCCCGACGGCGCCGACCCCTGGTCGATCCTGTCCGCCTCCGACGACCCGGCCGTCGCCGCGCTGGCCCGCTGGTGGACGCCCGGTGAACAGTGACATGGGTCTCCCATGAACGACGCCCGGATGGCATCATGTGCGCGCACCGATCGAAACCCCTGGAGCGCACACGATGGCCGTCACCGGCACCCCGACCCCCGTCCCCGCCGGTAAACGGGAACGCCGCGGCTGGTACTTCTACGACTGGGCCAACTCGGCGTTCCAGACCACCGTCATCACCGTCTTCCTCGGCCCGTTCCTGACCACCGTCACCGAACAGGCCGCCGGCTGCCCCCTCGGCGCCGACGAATGCGACGGCGTCGTGCACCCCCTCGGCCTCACCGTCGCCGCCGGCAGCTACTACCCGTACCTGGTGTCGCTGTCGGTGTTCCTCACCGTCTTCGTCCTGCCGGTCATGGGCGCCATCACCGACCGCGCCCCCCGCAAGAAACCCCTGCTCGCCGGCGCCGCGTTCATCGGCGCCGCCGCCACCATCGGCATGGGCTTCGTCACCGGCCAGCGCTACCTGCTCGGCGGCATCCTGTTCCTGATCGCCAACATCGCCTTCGGCGCCGCCATCGTCGTCTACAACTCGTTCCTGCCGCAGCTGGCCGAACCCGACCAGCGCGACAAGGTGTCCAGCCGCGGCTGGGCCATCGGCTACCTCGGCGGCGGCCTGCTCCTCGCCCTGAACCTGGTCGCCGTCACCCTGCTCGCGCAAGAAGGCAACCCGCAACGCACCCTCGACGTCGCCCGCTGGTCCATCGTCTCGGCCGGCGTCTGGTGGGCCGCCTTCACCCTCGTACCCCTGCTCTGGTTGAAAGATCGCCCCGGCGCCGAGAGCACCCCCGAACGCGGCAACGTGCTCACCGACGGCTTCAAACAACTCGGCCACACCATCAAACACATGCGCGCCTACCCGCTGACCCTCGCATTCCTCGGCGCCTACCTGATCTACAACGACGGCATCCAGACCGTCATCACCCTGGCCAGCCAGTTCGGCACCGAAGAACTCAAACTCGAACAGTCCACGCTGATCATCACGATCCTGATCGTGCAGTTCCTCGCCTTCGGCGGCGCCCTGCTGCTCGGCGCCATGGCCACCAAACTCGGCGCCCGCAACACCATCCTCGTCAGCCTCGTCCTCTGGCTGGTCGTGGTCGTCGCCGCGTTCTGGCTCCCCGAAGGCAAGCCGATCCCGTTCATGATCCTCGGCGCCGGCATCGGCCTGGTCCTCGGCGGCAGCCAAGCCCTGTCCCGCAGCCTGTTCTCCCAGCTCATCCCCGAAGGCCGCGAAGGCGAGTACTACGGCTTCTACGAAATCTCCGACAAGGGCACCAGCTGGCTCGGCCCCCTGCTGTTCGGCCTGATCTTCCAGCTCACCAACAGCTACCGCCTCGGCATCGTCTCCCTGGTCGTCTTCTTCCTCATCGGCGGCATCCTCCTCGCGTTCGTCCCCATCCGGCGGGCCATCATCGCCGCCGGCAACACACCCCCGACACTGGTCTGATGCACATCCCCATCGACCCGGACTCACCCACCCCGCCCTACGAGCAGGTCCGCCTGCACATCGCCGCCCGCGCCGCCGACGGCACCCTGGCCGCCGGCACCAAACTCCCCCCGGTCCGCCGGCTCGCCACCGACCTCGGCCTGGCCGCCAACACCGTCGCCCGCGCCTACAAAGAACTCGAACAAGCCGGCCTCGTCGAAACCCGAGGCCGGCTCGGCACCGTCATCACCGCCCGCGCCACCGGCACCTCCCGCCGCGCCCAGAACGCCGCCACCACCTACGCCGACACCATCCGCGCCCTGGGCATCCCCACCGACACCGCAATCGCCCTGGTCAAAGCCGCATTAGAAGCCTAAATTCAAGATCCATATTGCCTCGGTCCGCCGGGGTACAGACCGCCGCTCCCGCGGGGACCCTTCCAGGCCGAGCAGGGCGCTGCGCGCCCAAAACACTCGACCTTCCAGGGCGACCTCCGCCGCTGGTCACGGTCAGAGCAACACACCCGGCCACGGCCGAACCCCGGAATCTGTCGTACCCCACGGGTAGGCAGTAAGACATGACCATCACCGTCACCACCCCCACCGGAAACGTCGGCTCCCGCGTCACCCAACTCCTCATCCAGGCCGGGATCCGACCCCACCTGCTCGTCCGCGACCCGGCCAAACTCGCCCCGCACATCCGCGCCGCCGCCCACATCCACACCGGCGACCTGCGCGACCCGGACTTCCTACGCACCGCCACCACCGGCACCGACGCCCTGTTCTGGGCCACCCCGGAAAACTTCGGAGCCGACGACCCCCTGGCCGAGATGGCCACCATCGTCGACGCCGGCACCGCCGCCGTCCGCGCCAACCACATCCCCAGAACAGTCCTGATCAGCAGCATCGGCGCCGAACTCGGTCACGGCGCCGGCCTGATCGACGGCCTGGCCCGCAGCGAACACGAATTCACCGCCACCGGCACCCAGGTCCTGACCCTGCGCTGCGGCTACTACTTCACCAACCTGCTCGCCGGCACCGAAGAACTACGCACCGGCCACCTCTCGACCAACGCACCACCGGACCACCCGACCCCATGGGTCGACCCCCGCGACATCGGCGACATCGCCGCCACCCGCCTGCTCAACCCGCACACCAGCACCGGCATCCAGGCCGTCCACGGCCCGGCCGACCTCACCTGGACCGAGGTCGCCGCCATCCTGTCGGTCACCCTGCACATCGTCCCCGACGACACCGTCACCGCCCGGCTCCGGCAAGCCGGCCTGACCCCGAAAGCCGCCGCCGCCGTCCTGGCCATGACCACCGGCCTGCGCCACGGCTTCACCCCGGCCCAGCCCCGCACCCCACTCACCACCACCCCGACCACCCTGAAATCCTGGGCCGCCACGATGCTCCCCACCACTACCCCGGCAGCAGCCCCGTGATCAGGACCCGCACCCCCACCGAAGCGGCCCCACGCCTGCCGTCCTCGGCCACCGCCTGCCGACGCGATGGCCGGCAGGCGGAGACGGGCCGGGAAACAGCGGTAAGAGCAGCGGCAGGCGGTGGCCGAGGCGACCAGGGTGAGCCGGCCGCGCTGCGTCCTACCCGGCCACGCCGAACCAGCGGGCCAGGTGAGCGTCGAGATCCCGCTGATCATCACCGACCCAGGCGACATGGCCATCCGGACGCACCAGAACACACGGCACATCCAGCCCCGCGGACGGATCCCCGAGATAGTCCACCCGATCCGACCAACCACCGACGCTCAAACGCTCGGTGCGATCCAGCAGCAGACCACGGCCACCGTGCAGAAGCCCGTACACACCGCCCTGCTTCACCTCGACATCCGGCAGCCGACGCCCGACCAGATCCGAACCCGCACCGAAGTCGTACCGGACACCGATCGCCGTGACCTTCTCCAACAGAAACCGGTTAACCTCGTCGAACTCCATCAACGCGGTCAACAACCGCCGCGCCGCCGGCGCCGACCACAACTCCGTCTGAGCGCGAGTGTTCTCCAGAACCTCCCCGGCCACCGGCTGCCGCTCAGCCTGATACGAATCCAGCAAGCCCTCCGGCGCCCAGCCCCGCACCTGCGCCGCCAACTTCCACCCCAGATTGAACGCGTCCTGAACACCCAGATTGAGCCCCTGACCACCGACCGGCGGATGAATGTGCGCCGCATCCCCGGCCAGCAACACCCGCCCCACCCGGAAACGCTCGGCCAACCGCGTCGCATCACCGAACCGCGACAACCAACGCGGCGAATGCACACCGAGATCAGAACCGAAAACCGCCCGCAACCGCTCCTGGAAATCCGCCAGCACCGGCGGCTCGGCACGATCACTGACACCGACCGCGGGAATCACCACGCGATACACACCCGCACCCACCGGCCCGACCATGACCCGCCGGTCAACCGCACGGACCTCGGCCGCCCGGGCCGCGACCTCCTCCGCCGGCACACCCACTTCCAGCTCGCCCATCAACGTGTCGTTACGCGACGGCTCACCAGGAAAACCGACCCCGAGCAGCTTGCGCACCGCACTGCGCGCGCCGTCACACCCGACCAGATAGCTCGCACGCAGCCGTTCCCCGCCGGCCAGCTCGACGGTCACACCGTCCTCGTCCTGCTCGACCCCGGCAACCGCGCAACCACGCCGGACCTGAGCACCCGACGCGACCGCGTGCTCCTCCAACTGCTGCACGACGACCGGCTGCGGAATACCCAACAGATATGCGTACGCCGAATCCAGCCCCGCCGGCGCCGGCTTGTCGATCGCCGCGAAATAGGCGCCGGCCGGGCGCTTACGCCCACGCTCGACCAGACGCTGCAACAGCCCACGCATCGCCATCAGCTCGAGACTGCGGATGTGCAGGCCGACGATCCGGGCGAACGACACCGGCTCGGTGTCCTTCTCCAACACCAGCACCCGTACGTCATGCAGTCGCAACTCGGCGGCGAGCATCGCGCCGGTCGGCCCACAGCCGACGACGATCACATCAAAATCGGAGTTCACAGGTAGTGCCTTTCGGGAGTGTCAAGGCGCTCCCGGCGACACCTACGTCAATCGCCCGACCGTGACGGCAGAGGGAGCACCCACAGCGTTCCAGCGTTCATGGGTCTCACCTCCTCGCACGACGTCACAGTCAGGAGCAAGCTACAAGCCCGGACCGCACCCCGTCCAGCCCGCCACACCATTTCTCACAGCTGGACCCCGCGCCCGCGGCACGCCCCGATCGAACCGTCCGGATGCGGTCACCGGGCTGCCTCCGTACCCAAATCAAAGGTTTTTGTGTCTGTCGGCGCAGCCGGCCTTTTGTAGTTGGGTGCGGCTTGCCGCACTGCCTCTAGGGCATCCTAGGACGGAAGGGTAGGTGTCGATCACGGACCCCAGTCCAGCTGCGCCTCCGGGACACCGGCCGACCGACCGTGCGCCACCGCCTCGTCGCGGCCGGCGACATCACCGACCGCATAACGGAAGATGCGGCCCGCATAGACGACCACGTGATCGCCGCCGGCGCGAAAATCCGCATACCACCCACCGTCCGGCAGAAGAGCCGCACTCAGAGCCGCCGCGAGCTCCTCGGCCCGCTCCGATGGCGCGGCCACGTCCAGCAGCGTCCACACCGCCGGCTGACCCGGCCCGGGCGCCGACACACCGACCCGCGACACCCTGGTCAACTCCAGCCCGGGCACCACCAGCGCGGCACCGGTCCGCAGGCTCTCGGCGACAATCCGTCCCTTCACCATGGTGCCGATCCTGCCACCACCCACCGACAAAAACCGGCGCCCTCAGGGCCGCGGCCGCACCCGGGACGTGTCCGGGGGACGCGTGCGGTCCACGTACTTCGGAATCTCCATCTCGTCGGCCCGCAGCGGCGCCAGCGCCGCATCGATCCCCTCCATGATCAACCGCGTCGCGCGCATCGCCTGCGCCCCCGGCGTCCCCGTCACCGCCGACAGATCCACCGGAACACCGAACCCCACGGTCACCACCGGCCGGCGCACCAGCGCCCGCAACAACGCCCGCCCCGCGTTCTTCGGCGCCTCATACGGCAGCACCGCGTGCGCACCCCACTGCGCCACCGGCAACACCGGCGCACCGGTCAGCGCCGCCATCCGCGCCACCCCGGTCTTGCCCCGCTCCGGCCACATCCACGGGTCCAGACCGATCCGCCCCTCCGGGTAGACCAGGATCATCGCCCCGTCCTTCAACGCCTGCGCGGCCGCCGGCAGAGCATCCGCCACCTGCGCCGTCCCCCGATCGACCCGGATGTGCTCACACGCGCGCATCAACGCACCCAGCACCGGCGCGTCGAACACCCCACCGGTGATCATGATGCGCGGCGCGAGGCCCGCCTTGTGACAGGCCGCGATCATCACCAGCGGATCGAACGGGCTGACATGATTCGCGGCCAGGATCACCGGCCCGCGCAGCAGCTCGGCCGGCACGCTCCCGCGCACCCGCAACCGGCACAACGGGGCGATCAGCACCCGGGACAGGGCGAGCAGGAACCGCCACAGCAGCGGCGGTTGCCAGGTAGTCGACGTCTCCATAGGCGGGCCATGATGGCACGCCGGCCCGGCCGCGATCCATCCGCCGGTCAGCGACGCGACCGGAGGATTCTCGGTGATGAACTCGGTCACGGCGTCTTCTGCACCACGGTGCTACGGTTTGTCACGGCACCGCGACGCGGCCGCCCCGGACGAGTTGCGTGTCGTACCCGGCCTGACAAGACGACCGCCTTGAAAGAGGTGTGTCCGTCATGGCATGGATCGTGCTCGTCATCTCCGGCCTGCTGGAAACCGTCTGGGCCGTCGCCCTCGACCGCAGCGCCGGCTTCTCCAAGCCCCTGCCCACCGCCGTCTTCGGCGTCGCCCTCGTCCTCAGCATGATCGGCCTCGGCTACTCCCTGCGCACCATCCCGGTCGGCACCGGCTACGCCGTCTGGGTCGGCATCGGCGCGGTCGGCACCGCGATCACCGGCATGCTCGCGTTGGGGGAAAGTGCCTCGTTCGGGAAGATTATTTGCTTGCTGTTGGTGGTGGGCGGTGTGGTCGGATTGAAGTACGCCCATTGACCGACCGCCGGGAGGCACCGTGCGAATCGTGGCCATCGCCCTGTTCGCCCTGCTCGCCGCCACCGGCGTGACCGCACTCGGCCACGAGGTCGACGCCCTGGCCATCCCCATGATCCTCGCCGGGCTGGGCGGCGCCACGGTAGCCCTGGCCACCCGGGTGAACCGCGGGATCCGCCCGGCCCAGGGCGTCGCCGTCGTCGCCGCCCTGGCCCTGGTCGTCACCGGTGTATTGCTCGCCCCGTCCGGGGCCGAACGGTTCTTCGTCATCACCGTCGACGTGATCATCGCCGGGCTCGTTGTCGCCTTCGCCCTGCTGGCACCGTCCCGACCAGCCTGAGCCCGGGTCGGCGCACCCGTCCCGACCAGCTTGAACCCGGTCGGCGCACCCGTCCCGACCGGTCTGAGCCCCGGTCGGCGCCTCGTCAGCCGGCCGCAGCGGCTCTCCGCAGCCGATCGAGCAACTCCTCGCCCTGCGGCCACGGCCCGAACCCGGTAGCCGAGTCCAGGTGCCCGACATTCCCGGCGTCGACCAGCTCGGCACCCCACTCCCGCGCGAACCGCTCCTGCTCCCCGAACACCGCATGCGGATCGTCCCGGCTGGCCACGACGATCGCCCGAAACGGCAGCCGTCGCCGCGGAACCTCCTCGACGTATGGCGGCGTCACCAGCAACGCCCCCACCACGGGTCCCCCGTTGTCCACACCGGCGGGTTGTCCACAGGCCCCCGACGTGATCTTGTCGAATCCCGCCATACTGACAAGCGGCACCTCCCCCAGGGTGGGTGGGCCGTACGGTTGGCGCTCCGCCCAGTAGGCAACCGTCAAGCACCCCGCGCTGTGCGCGACCAGAATTGCCGGCTCGTCGCTCTCCCCGAGCACCCGCTCCAGGTCAGCGACCCGCTCCGCCGGGCGGTAGGGCGGCCCGGGCGGTTCCGGGGCCCACCGGTACCCACGATCGCGCGCCCACTGTTGAGCCCAGTGGTCGGCCTTCGCCACCCCGCGACCGGGCACCAGCAGAACACGAGTCATGCCGCGCAGAATATCGACCGGTCTCTGTCGATTCTGCCTCCCAGCGGCCGCCCGCCCTCCCGTTCGCAAAAGACTTGATGGTTCGTCGGCGAAGCCGTCCTTCGGGGTTCTGGTGCGGCTTGCCGCACTGCCCCTAAGGCATCCTAGGATTCTAGGAAAGAACCGGACGCCTATCCGGCCGAGGTGAGCGCCTTCGTGAACGTCAGCTGGTTGTAGGGCGAGTCGCTGTAGTTCGGGATCTCCGTGTAACCGGCGCCCCGGTACAGACCGATCGCCTCCCCCAGCACGCCATGGGTGCCGAGCCGCATCACCGTGATCCCGTTCGCGACGGCATCCGCTTCCAGGGCATTCAGCAGGCGCCGGCCGAGACCGATCCCCCGCGCCTCCGGCGAGATCCACAGGTGCCGGAGTTCGGCGACCCCGGGCGTCAGGCGCGTCCACAAGCCACAGCCGATCGGCCGGTCGTCCTCCCGGGCCAGCATCAGCGTCCCGTCGACGTCCTCGGGAGCGGTGAGCGTGCTGACCTCGTACCCCTCAGGAAATCGTCGTCCCAGCTCGGCTGCGTAGCGAAGCAGGCACTCCCGGGCCGGTGGGTCCGCCGGGTCGGCCGGGGCGACCTGGGCGGCGGCCAGGCGCAGCATCCGGTGGATGGTGGTCTGCGCCCTGACCAGCTCGTCCTGCTGCTCGGCGGTCAGCCCGGCCAGGGAGTCGGCGATCGCCTGCCGGGAGCGTTCGTCCAGGTCGGCGCGCTCCCGGCGGCCGGCCGCGGTCAGCTCGGCGATGCGGGCACGGCCGTCCGACGGGTGGGCCCGGACCTCGACCAGGCCCTGTTCCTGCAGGCCGCGCAGCAGCCGGGTCAGGTATCCGGCGTCGAGGCCGAGGCGGGTCCGCAGCTCCCGCAGGTCGGACCGGTCGCCGATCTCGAAGAGCAGCCGAGCGGCGCCGAGCGTCCGTTCCTGCCCGAGGTAGCGGTCGGTCAGGACACCCAGGTGTTGCGTATAGAACCGGTTGAAGGCTCGGATCCGCTCGACGTCCACCCGCCGACGATACTTGACTCAGGTCAAAGACAGGGCCGCCAGCAGGGCCCGGGCCGGTTTGGCGCCCGGCCGGCGCGGGGCGGGGACCCGCGGGCCGGCAGGCCACGCCAGTCGGGGCGGTGCAGCACCGCCTCGTGACTCGCCGACCGCGCCACCAGACCCCCGTGCTGGACGGCCAGTTGGGGCGAGGCGACCGACACGGATGCTCGGTCACAGTCGCGATCATCGCAGGATCGGGGCTTGAACCCGACCCTGCGTCAGGTCGTAGCGTTCACGACGTACCTCAGGAAGGGGGGTTTGTGGAGGAAACCCAGCGTGAGTGGCGTGTCGGGGAACTGGCCCGGATCACCCGGGTGACGGTTCGGGCGCTGCACCACTACGACCGGCTCGGTCTGCTCGTGCCGTCGGCCCGGACCGCGGGCGGGCACCGGTGCTACACCGGGGACGACGTGCGGAAACTCCACGTCATCCTGGCGTTGCGCGGGTTCGGGCTGAGCCTGTCGCAGATCCGCGACACGCTCGGCGAGGCGTCCGGCGACCCGGCCGGGTTGCTGCGACGGCAGCTCGCCGAGACCGAGGAACGGATCCGGCGCGGGATGAGTCTGCGAGGCCGCCTGCTCGGGGTGCTCGGCGCGCTCGAAGCCATGGACGAGCCGTCGACGTCGGAATTCCTGCAGTTGATCGAGGAGATGACCACGATGTCCCAGCCCCTGACACCCGACCAGATCGCCGAGATGCAGCGCAAACGGCAGGAGTTCGCCGCGTCGCTGAGTCCGGACGAGTTGGCCGAGTTGAGCCGGCGACGCACGGAGGCGGCCGCGGCGATGACGCCGGAGCAGGTCGCGGCCATGCAGGCCGAGCGGGCCCGCTGGATGCCCACGGCCGAGTAGCAGCGAGCAGCGGCCCGGAGGCGCCCCGGGCGGTTGCGCACCGCATTGACGCATGACACGATGACGTACGTGCAGTTGCGTCACGACAATATCGACGGCTGTGTGAGCAGCCGTGTTCTGGCCGAGCGCGGATGGACGGCGGCCGCCGTCCGCCGGTTCCTCGGCGAGCCGGACCGCACGGTGCCGAACCCGGTGTTCCGGTCGGCCGGGCCGATGCGGTTGTTCCGGCTGGAGCGGGTCACCGCGGCCGAGCGGACCGAGCAGTGGCAGCGCTGGCGGGAGAGATCGATCCAGCGGTCGGCCCGCTGCCGGGCGGTCGCCGAGACCAAACGGGCCGCGCTGCTGGCCGAGATCGCCGCCCTGGACATCCGGGTGCCGATCATCCCGGTGGCATCCCTGGCCGCGCGGGCGGTCGACCACCGGAACCGGCTCGACCGGGAACGACACGGCTTCGGCGCGGACCCCGCCACGGTCGAGGACACCGACGAGGCGACGCTGCGGCGTTGGATGGTCAACTACCTACGGCACCGGACGACGGTGTACGACGCGACGCTGGACCGCCTGTACGCCCGGGTCGGCCGGGCCGAAGCCACCATCGCGATCCGGAACACGGTGTACGCGGTGATCGCCGCCGCCTACCCCGACCTGGCCGACGAGACACGCCGCCAGGTCGCCCGACGAGAATGAGGCCGAGCCGGCATCCCGGCCCGGCCTCATCGCACCGCGGATCAGGCGAGGTTGAGGACGACCTCGACGTTGCCGCGGGTGGCGTTGGAGTAGGGGCAGACCTGGTGGGCGGCCTCGAGGACCGCCTTGCCCTGCTCCTCGGTCAGGCCGGGCAGTTCGGCCTCGATGGTCACGTTCAGGCCGAAACCGCCGGAGGGCAGCTGGCCGATGCCGACGTCGACGGTGATCGCGGTGTCGGTGAGGGTCAGCTTCTGCATGCCGGCCACCCGCTTGAGGGCGCTGTGGAAGCAGGCCGCGTAGCCGGCCGCGAACAGCTGCTCCGGGTTGGTCAGCGCGCCGCCGGGGCCGCCCATCTCCTTGGGGATGGCCAGGTCGAAGTCGAGGACGCCGTCGCTGGAGCGGACGTGGCCGTTGCGGCCGTCTCCGGTCGCGGTGGCCGAGGCGGTGTAGATCGCGGTCATGCGGATGTCACCTTTCGTGGGGAATTCTCGGAGGCGCGGTTCGCTCGGATGAGCAGGCTCTGCAGCTGGGTGAGTTCGTCCACGGTCAGATTGACCGAGCAGAGCAGCGCCTGGGTGAGATCGCCGATCTCGTCCCGCAGACGCTGACCGGTTTCGGTCAGGCTGATGAGGACGGTGCGCTCGTCGTCGGCGCCCCGGGCGCGGGTCAGGTGGCCCTGGGCTTCGAGTCGTTTCAGCAGCGGGGAAAGGGTGCCGCTGTCGAGTCGCAGGGTGCGACCGAGGTCACGCACGGTAGTGGGGCCGTCGTGCCAGAGGACCCGCAAAACCAGGTACTGCGGGTAGGTCAGACCGTGCGGGTCGAGCAGCGGACGGTACAGCGACGTCATCGCCCTGCTGGCCGCATAGAGCTGAAAGCAGATCATCTCGTCCAGTGCCGTGCTCTCCCGCATGCCCAGAACAGTAGTGCGCAATTTAGTTGTGCGCAACCGGTTGGTGGCATGGGCCACTACGATGTGTGATCATCGCGGGATGCCGGGCATCCGATTCGTGCAACTTCCCCCCGCCGCCCTGTCTGCCCTCGTCGACGGCGACCTGGACGCGGCGAGCGAGGCCGCCGGTACTCCCCTGAGCCGGTACCTCGTCGATGAGAACTGGCTGTGGGAGATCCGCCTCGAGGACGTTCGGCGCGATCCGGCCGCGGCTGAATGGATCGCCCGGGCCGCGCTGGCCGACCCCGAGGGGATCGTTATCGGCCACGGCGGCTTCCACGGGCCGCCCGACGCGGACGGTGTCGTCGAGGTCGCCTACTCGGTCGACCCGGCTCACCGGCGGCAGGGCTACGCCAAGGCGATGCTGCGCGCTCTGCTCGACCGCGCCGACGCCGACCCGCGCGTCACCGCCGTCCGCGCCAGCATCCGCCCCGACAATCTCGGCTCCCGCGCCACGATCAAAGGCTTCGGCTTCCGCAAGATCGGCGAGCAGTGGGATCCGGAGGACGGCCTCGAAGACGTCTATCTCAGAACCAAAAAGCCCCAAACCCCCGCTTAGGTACGGCCACCAGCCGCCCCGACCGCAAACCCGCCTCCCCGGTCGACCCGACGGACTGGGCGTGGCGGGCGGTCACGGCGGGGCCGGGCTCAACGACGTACGCGCAAAGGGGGTTAAAGGTCCAGACCGACGACCAGGGGGCGATGGTCGGAGACGGGCGGGTGCGGGGTGCGCACCTGCACGACGCGGCCCAGCGCGGCCGCCCCTCGCGGATCGGCCAGGACGTGGTCGAGCTGGGTACGCGGGTACGGGCTCGGAAACGTCGCCGCCCGGGCCAGGGGACGCCACCCGGTGAACGCCCGGACCGGCCCGGACGGCATGTTCAGGTCGCCCAGCAGGACGCGCGGCGCGGGCAGCGCGCGCATCGCCCGGACCACGTGACGCAGCTGGCGCACGTTCCAGCCGGGCACGAACGACAGGTGGGTGGTGCCCACGCTGAGCAGGCCCCGCGGCGTCTCCAGAACCGCCGCCAGCAGCACCCGCGGTTCGTCCTTGAGCAGCAGCAGACCGTCCCCGGTCAGCACCGGGGAGCGGATCGGCGCGCCCGGCAGCTGGGTGATCTGCCAGCGCTGCACCGGGAAGCGGCTGACCAGGGCGATCCCGTACTGCGGGTGGGTGATGTCGGCCTCGGCGTGCCAGGGTTGCCAGGTCTGCCCCGGCGTGCCGACCACGGCGGCGGCGAACCGGTGCGCGGGTGCTTTCAGGGCGTCGGCGCACAGGACGGTGAGGTCCAGGCCGCCGGAGCGGGGCTGTGCGCGGTCGACCTCCTGAAGGCCCAGCACGTCGGCGTCGAGGTCCGCGACGGCGTCCCGGACCCGGTCGGCGTGTACCGTGCCGTCGGACAGAGATCTGCCGTGCAACAGGTTGAACGTGGCCAGGCGCACAGGCCGACCCTAGTCAATGGAGGAGATGAATGTTCACCAAGGCCCTCTGCTGCAGCATGGTGGTCTTCATAGCCGTCGCGATGTTCGGCATGTGGCTCCAGAGGCTCCGCGGCCGCAAGTGATCATCACGCTCCTGGTGGCGGCCGCCGCGGCCGGATGGGTCGACGCGGTCGTCGGCGGAGGCGGCCTGCTGCTGCTTCCGGCCCTGCTCCTGGCCGCCCCGCAACTGCCCCTGCCGACCGCGCTGGGCACGAACAAGCTGGCCGCGATCTGCGGCACCAGCACGGCCGCGTTCACCTACGCCCGGCGCACCAAGATCGACTGGGGGGTGGCCGGGCCGTCGGCCGCGCTGGCGCTGCTCTGCGCCGGCTGCGGGGCGCTGCTGGCCGGGTCGATCCCGGCCGCCGCGTACCGTCCGGTCGTGCTCGTCGTCCTGATCGGCGTGGCCGTCTTCGTGACCGTGCGCCCGGCCATGGGCCTGGCCGAGCACATGGAGAAACGCACGGCGCTGCGGCGTGGCCTGGCCGTCGCGGTCGCCGGCGGGGTCATCGCCCTCTACGACGGGCTCATCGGTCCGGGCACCGGCACGTTCCTGGTGCTGGCGTTCACCACGATCGTCGGCGCCGACTTCGTGCACGGCTCGGCTATGGCCAAACTGGTCAACACCGGCACCAACCTGGGCGCGCTGATCGTGTTCGCGGCGACCGGGCACGTGCACTGGTGGCTCGGCGCCGGCATGGCCGTCTGCAACATCGCCGGCGCGGTCGTCGGGGCCCGGATGGCGCTGCGCCGCGGCTCCGGCTTCGTCCGGATCGTGCTGCTGGTCGTGGTCCTGGCCCTGATCGTCAAGCTCGGAGTCGATCAGATAAGAATGCAGTGATGAGCGACGAGTCACAGAACCTGATCGCCGAGATCGAAGAGCAGGAACGCCGCCTGGTCTTCCCGAAGTTCGACGAGGCCGACGCCTGGGCGCTGGGGTGCCTGCTGGTCAACCTGGCCACCCAGCGCGGGCTCCCGGTCGCGGTCGACATCCGCCGCGGCGAGCAGCAACTCTTCCACGCCGGCCTGCCCGGCTCCACCGCCGACAACGACGCCTGGATCGCCCGCAAGGTCCGGGTCGTCTACCGCTTCGCCGCCTCGTCGTACCTGATCGGGCGCCAGCTCGCGGCCAAGGGCCGGGAACTGGACGCGGCGATGGGCGTCGACCCGGCGCTGTTCGCGGCGCACGGCGGCGCGTTCCCGGTCCGGGTTCCCGGCGTCGGCGTGGTCGGCGTCGTCACCGTGTCCGGGCTGCCCCAGGCCGACGACCACGCCCTGGTCGTCGAGGCCCTGGAGACGTTCCTGGAGGAGTAGGTTCCGGCCGGCTCTGCTCTCGGCAGATCCGTTTGGGGCCGGGCCGCGCCGTGGGGCAGGCTCGGCCCATGCGGATTCTCATCCTCGGGGGCAGTGGTTTCGTCGGCCGTGTCCTGGCCGAGACGGCGGTGTCGGCCGGCCACGACGTGACCGTTTTCAATCGCGGCCTGCGCGACCCGGTGCCCGGCGTGACCGTGCTGACCGGTGACCGGCTGGCCGAGGGCGGCCTGGCCGCGCTCGGGTCCGGCACGTGGGACGCGGTGGTCGACACCTGGTCGGCCGGGGCCGAGGCGGTCGGTGCGACCGCGGCGCTGCTCGACGGGCGGGCCGCTCACCTGACGTATGTGTCGAGTCGTTCGGTGTACCGCTGGCTGGCCACCGGCAGCGTCGACGAGAATTCGCCCCTGGCCGACCTCGACGACCCGGGTTACGCCGGCGACAAGCTGCGCGGCGAACGGGCCACCGAGGCGTTCGGCGGCACGGTGCTGCTGGCCCGCGCCGGGCTGATCCTCGGCCCGCACGAGGACGTGGGCCGCCTGCCCTGGTGGCTGAACCGGTTGCACCGCGGTGGCCCGACGCTCGCGCCCGGGCCGCGGGATCTGGGTGTGCAGTACATCGACGTCCGCGACCTGGCCGAGTTCATCCTGGCCACGGTCGGGACGGCCGGGCCGTTCAACCTGGTCGCGCCGGAAGGGCACGCCACCATGGGCGGGCTGCTGACGGCCGGCAACGCGGTGACCGGCGGCCGCGCCGAGCTGCGCTGGACCGACCCGGAGGCGATCCTGGCGGCCGGGGTCAGCCCGTGGACCGACCTGCCGATCTGGCTGCCGCCGGGCGAGGTCCACACGTTCATGCACCAGGGGGATGTCGGCAAGGCGCTCGCCGCGGGGCTGCGGTGCCGGCCGGTCGAGGAGACCGTGGCCGACACCTGGGCCTGGCTGTCCGGGCTCGACGGTGGTGCGCCGCAGCGCACCGACCGGCCGGCGGTCGGGCTGGATCCCGCGGTCGAGGCGACGCTGCTCGGCGCTTGACCGACGGTCTGCGGCCACGTGCCCCGGCAACGCCGAATGGGGGCGGATCAGGACGGACGCCGTGGGTTCCGGGCCCGGTCCAGGGCGATCCGGGCGTCCTCGGCGACGCGCCCGGGTTCACGCTCGGCCGCCGCACCGCCGGCGACCCGCACGAGCCGGGCCGGGCCGGTGACCGTCTCGTCCCGGGGCACGGCGGTCAGCTGCTGATGGGCGCGGTCCAGGGCGTCCCGGACGCCCCGCAGCCAGCCCGGGTCGTCGACGCCGGGCCGCTCGGGCGTTTCCGCGACCGTGGGCCCGTTCACCAGGCGGGCGGCCATCCGCTTGAGCAGCGCCTGCCGGTAGGCGGCCAGCACGGCCGCGGCCAGTGCGTCCACGCCGCGCAGCCGCTCACCCCACCGCCGGTTGATCTCCACGGCCAGGACGGCGCCGTCGGCGGCCACCCGGACCAGCACCACCCCGTCGTCGTCGGTCCCGGTCTGCGCGGCGCCGTACCGCAGATCCGGTCCCAGCCCGGCCACCCCGTCGTCGGAACGCATCGACTTCTCCCTCGGTCACGGTTGTTCAGGCAAACCCCGTGACCGAGGTGTTCGGCCGACCGCCGGGCCGAAGGATGCGGCGGTCGGCAATTCGGCCGGGCCCGGTGAACCGGTGCCGGCCGGGTGTGGTTGTTACAACGATCGGGCCGCGTGCCGGCCGGCCGCGCGGCCGCTGAAGATGCAGCCGCCCAGGAACGTTCCTTCCAGGGCGTTGTAGCCGTGCACGCCGCCCCCGCCGAACCCGGCGACCTCGCCGGCCGCGTACAGGCCGGGCAGCATCTGGCCGTCGGCCCCGATCGCCCGCGAGTCCAGGTCGGTCTGGATGCCGCCGAGCGTCTTGCGGGTCAGGATGTGCAGTTTCACGCCGATCAGCGGCCCGGCCGCCGGATCCAGCAGGCGGTGCGGTGTCGACGTACGCCCGATCTTGTCGCCGATGTAGCGGCGGGAGTTGTAGATGCCCTGGATCTGCCCGTCCTTGGTGACCTTGTTGGCCAGCTGCCGGTCCCGGGCCTCGATCTGCCCGCGCACGTGGGCGACGTCCAGCAGCGGCTCGTCGGTCAGCCCGTTCATTCCCGCGATCAGTTCGTCGAGGGTCGGGGCGACCACGAAGTCGGCGCCGTGCTGCTTGAACGCCTCCACCGGCCCGGGCGCGCCCTTGCCGAGCAGCCGGTCACGCAGGAACGCCTTGCGATCCTTCGCGGTCAGGTCCGGGTTCTGCTCGGAGCCGGAGAGCGCGAACTCCTTCTCGATGATCTTCTGGGTGAGGATGAACCAGGAGTGGTCGTGCTCGGCCAGATCGGGCGTCGTCCGCAGGTAGCGCAGCGTGCCCAGGGTGTCGTAGCTGGGGTAATAGGGCTGCGGCAGCCGCCTGCCGAGGGCGTCGAACCACATCGGTGAGGGCGCCGACAGGATCCGGATGCCGTGCGCCGGCCAGATCGGGTCCCAGTTGCGAATGCCCTCGGTGTAGTGCCACATCCGGTCACGGTTGACCAGCCGCGCACCGGCCGTCTCGGCGATCCCGAGCATCCGGCCGTCGACATAGGCCGGCACGCCGGTGATCATCGTCTTGGGCGCGGTGCCCAGGCGGGGCGGCCAGTACTGACGGACGAGATCGTGATTGGCGCCGATCCCACCGGTCGTCACGATCACGGCCTGCGCCCGTACCTCGAAATCATCGACCTCGTCCCGGTTCGACGACACCCCACGGGCGGCGTCATCAGGAGCCAGGATCTTTCCGCGTACGCCGACGACCGCGCCCTGGTCCACGATCAGCTCGTCCACGCGGTGCCGGTGCCGGAACGCCAGCAGCCCGCTGGACGAGGCCCGCTGCGCGGAGGCGACGAACGGCTCGACCACGCCCGTCCCGGTCCCCCAGGTGATGTGGAAGCGCGGCACCGAGTTGCCGTGCCCGCCCGCCCGCAGGTCGCCGCGCTCGGCCCACCCGGCGAACGGCAGCCAGCTCAGCCCGAGCCCGGACAGCCAGGAGCGCTTCTCCCCGGCGGCGAACTCGACGTAGGCGCGGGCCCACTTGACCGCCCACGAGTCCTCGTCGTCCAGGCGGTCGAAGCCGGCGCTGCCCCGCCAGTCGCTCCAGGCCAGGTCGACGCTGTCGCTGATCCGCGCGCGACGCTGCTCGGGGCTGTCGACGAAGAACAGGCCGCCGAACGACCAGAACGCCTGCCCGCCGAGATTGGCCGCGTTCTCCTGGTCGAGCAGCGCCACCTTCTTCCCGGCGGCGGTGAGTTCGTGCGCCGCGACCAATCCGGCCAGTCCCGCGCCGACCACGATGACGTCCGCGTCCACGACAACCCCCTCAGGTGATCCGCGCCACTCGGCGTTCCAGGAATGTATCCGATACGTGAATGCAACTCATCTAAGGTGTGTCCTCGCTCGCCCCGCAAAACCCCGAACGGACACTACGACCGATCACGGCGACAATGGTGTGGTGCCGCTCCACATCCCCACCGCCGACCCGGCGCAGACCCGTGCCGAGCTCGAAGATATCCGGCCTGACCTGGTCGAACGTTACGATGCGGCACTCCCGGCGGCGCGTGCCGCGGTGTTGCACAGACTGAAACTGGCCATCGAACGTGAACCCCTTCCGGGTGCCGTCCACGCCGACCTGGACCCGATCGAGTTGGCCGCGAAACTGTGGCCGGGGACGACGTTCGTCACCGAGGTCGCCAACAGCGTCGCCAACCTGGCCCTGGCCCGCGCCAACCGGGTGCCCCGGCGCATTCCCGAGCCCGGCGACCCGGACGGCCTCGGCAAGATCGAGCAGTGGGAGACCGATGGTCACCCGCTGCACCCCTGCTGTCGCACCCGCGGCGGCATGACGGTCGCCGACGTGCTCGCCTACGCCCCCGAGCACCGCCCCACGATCCGCCTGCGCCGCCTGCGCGTCCCGGCCGACCGCTGGCACGGCACCGCCCAGCCGGTCCTCTACGCCCACCCGTGGCAGGCCGCGCGGCTGCTGCGCCGCTACCCGTGGCTGACCGACGCCGGCCCGACCCGGCCCATGCGCCCGCTGATGTCGCTGCGCACCGTCGCCCCGGTCAGCGGCGGCCCGCACATCAAGACCGCGGTCGACGTGCAGATGACCTCGGCCGTGCGGACGGTCTCCCCGGCCGCCGTCCACAACGGGCCGCTGCTGTCGGCCGCCCTGACCCGGATCACCGCCGACCTGCCGATCGACATCCTGGCCGAGACCGAGGCCGGCGCGGTGATCACCGAGCACGGGCCGGACCGGCACCTGGCCCACCTGGTGCGGCGCGCGCCGCGACTCGGGCCGGGCGAGATCGCCGTACCCCTCGGAGTCTTCGCCACCCATCTCCTCGACACCGTCGACGACCCCTGTCAGTGGCTGCGCGACCTGACCGAGGTCTTCTTCACGCCGCTGACCACCGTGCTGCGCCGCGGCGTCGCCCTCGAAGCACACGGGCAGAACAGCCTGGTCGTGCTCCGCGACCGGCGACCGGTCCGCATCCTCTACCGCGACCTCGGCGGCGTCCGCGTCGATCGCGGGCTCGGCCTGGATCTCCAGGGTGACCTGCTCACCGACGACCCGGCGGTGCTGCGCACCAAGGTCGCGGCGGCCGCCCTCGGCACCGTCGCCACCCAGCTCGTCGACGCCCTGTCCGAGCATCACGGCGCCGAACCGGACCGGCTGTGGGCGATCATCGCCGCCGGGCTGCGCGCCGTGCCGGAACTGCTGACCGGATCACTTCCGGTCAAAGCGACAACAGCCATGCGCCTCGCCGCCGACCCTCTCGACGACATCTGGACCCAGCAGCCCAACCCGATGGCGGTGTTCGCATGACCTCCAGCCTCACCACCGGACGCCTCGCCGCGGCCGCCGCGCACACCCAGGCAGCCCTGGCCGTGCACGCGCCGGAGCTGGTCGCCGGCTTCCTCGCCCACCTGCCGGAAGCGGCCGGGACGGTCGGGCGACGGCTGCGCGGCGCCCTCGCCCGCGAAGGGCTGACCAGCGACGACGAGCGGGACGGGACACGGCACGCCTTCCACCGGATCGAGTTCGCGCGCTCCGGGGTGGCCGACCCGGTGGAACTGCTGGGCGATCTGGACGCGCCCGGGTTCGCGGCCGAGATCCGCAACGCGGTGATCAACCTGGCGATCGCGCTGGCCCGGCCCGGACCTGTCGCCGGCGGCGATGCCGACGAGGCCGCGATCGCCGGGGAACGGCTGGCCATTTCCGGTCACAACCTGCACCCCTGCGGCCGGACCCGGCTCGGTTGGGACACCTGCGACGTCCTCGCCCACGATCTTGAGGCGGGGAGCACGCGGATCCGATTCATCGCGGTGCGCGATGACACGCACCTGGGCGACGACCTGAGCGCTCTATATCCGGACATCTCGCCAGTCGACCCCGGCTACCGCCTGCAACCCGTCCACGCCTGGCAACACGCTCTCGTCCTCGACCGCTACCGCCACCTGTTCGCCGACGGCACGCTGAAGCAGGTCGACGGCCACCTCGACGCGGTCCCGACCGCCGCCCTGCGCACCCTGCTGCTCCCGCCCGACGCCGACGGCCGACGGCACTACCTCAAGGTCTCCCTGGACATCCAGGTCACCTCCACCCGCCGCAGCATCTCGGTCGCCAGCACCCGCAACGGCCCGGCCGTCTCCCGGCTGCTGCACCGCCTGGCCGCCGACGAACCCACCCTGCTGCTGATGGCCGAGACCGCCGGCGCCGCCGTCCCCGCCGGCTCCGGCCGCGACCTGTCGGCCATCCTGCGCGACGGCCTCACCGGCCGCCTCCATCCCGGCGAGGAGGCCATCGCCGGCAGCGCCCTCCCCTACCGCATGCGCGAGCTGATCACCCGGCACGGCGGCGGCCCGGCGGCCTGGCTGACCGATTACACCCAGCTGCTGCTCCCGCCCCTGCTGCGCCTGGCCACCGCCGGCGTCGGCCTCGAAGCGCACCTGCAGAACTGCCTGCCCACCTTCGTCGACGGCCGCCCGTACCGGCTCGCCCTGCGCGACTTCGCCGGCCTGCGCCTGCACCTCCCCCGCCTCGCCGCGGCCGGCCATCACGTCGACCTGTGGCCGGGATCGGTCGTCGGCACCGACGACCCCGCCGTCATGCGCGCCAAACTCGGCTACACCGCCTTCCAGGCCCACCTCGGCGAGCTCGTCCTCCACCTCGACCTGGACGAACGCGCCGCCTGGCGGATCATCCGGGACGTGGTCGACCACACCTACGAGACGCTCGGCTCGGCCGACGCCCGCGCGGACCACACCGCATTCACCGCGCCGACGGTTCCGCACAAGGCCCTCGTGCGCATGCGCCTGGCCGACAACGGCGACATCTACCTGCCCGTGGAGAATCCCCTGCATGGCTGAGCTGCCCGACCACGTCGCCACTGCCCTGCGCACCCTGGCGACACCGGCCTGCGCCTACGTCTACGACACCGAGGCGCTGCGCACGGCCGCGGCCCGCCTGCGGGCCTCACTGCCGGCCAGAACCACGATTTTGTACGCGGTGAAGGCCAACGGGCACCCGGAAGTCGTACAGTCGCTGGCCTCGGTCTGTGACGGTCTCGAGGTCGCCTCCGGCGGCGAACTCGACCTGGCCGTCCGGGCCGGCACGGGCCGCATCGTCTTCGGCGGCCCGGCCAAGACCGACACCGAACTGGCCGCCGCGGTCGAAGCGGGCGCGCTGCTCAACGTCGAGAGCCGCTTCGAAGCGGAACGACTGGCCGCGCTCGGCTTCACCGGCGACATCTGCCTGCGGATCAACCGCAACGACGTCGCCGTCACCGGCAGCCACACGATGACCGGCACCCCCACCCCGTTCGGCATCGACGAGAATCAGCTCGGATCCGTCCTGGCGAGCCTCCCGAGCAGCCTCACCGTCATCGGATTCCACCTGCACGCCGTCTCCAACAACCTCGACGGCCAGGCCCACGCCGACTTTCTGCGCGACGCGATCTCCTGGTCGATCAAAACCGCTTCGGCGTACGGCATCAACCTGCGCGTCGTCAACGCGGGCGGCGGCCTGGGCATCGACCACACGTCGGCCGCCTCGATCGACCTGGCCCCGTTATCACAGGTCAGCGTGCCCGACGGCGTGGAATTGATCCTGGAGCCGGGCCGGTATCTGGCCGCCGACGCCGGTTACTACGCGGCCGAGGTGCTCGACCTGAAAACCACCCACGGGCGCACGTTCGCGGTCCTGCGCGGCGGCACCCACCACTTCCGTCTGCCCGCCGCCTGGGGTTACAGCCACCCGTTCACCGTCCTGCCGGTCGACGAGTGGGACCGCCCCTACTCCCGCCCGTCGGTCAGCGACACCCCGGTCGACGCCGTCGGCGAACTGTGCACCCCGCGCGACGTGCTCACCCGCGGCCAGCAGGTGGCCCGGCTGCGCGTCGGCGACCGGCTGGTGTTCGCCCGCACCGGCGCCTACGCCTGGGACATCTCCCACCACGACTTCCTGCGCCACCCGGCCCCGGAGTTCATCATCCTTTGACACCCTCGGGCTTCACGAGAGGCGCGGATTCCCGACGGCGGTCCTGCCACCCGCCGCGATGAGCCCGATCAGGCGCGAAGAGCACGCATCGCCGTGGAGGACACCGCTGCCAATCGGTGGTTACCGCGTCGCGTACTCGGCGTCGCAGGTGATCGTGGCGACGTACCCGTTCACCCGATCCTGAATGACCTGCACCTTGTTCACGCCCGGCATGTGCCGCACCTTGGTGTATCCGGCGCAGTCGAAAAGACGCCCCTTGGTCTCCAGCCCGAACGACTCCGGCAGGTACTCCATTTTGGCGCCCTGCAGAATCTCCGGATTGCTCTTCCCGAGCTCCTGAAAATGCTTCCAGGCCTCCTCCCGGCTGGTGAACTTCACCTCACCGGTCGGATCGAAGGCCGGCAGTGCCGCCTGAACCGCCGCTTTCTGCTCGGCCGTCGCGTCGGTCTCCAGATAGACATAGACCGCGAACGTGTGCACAGGCTGCCCCGGAAGCCCGGTGACCAGGAAAACCCCGGTGGCCGCGCCCGCCCCGAGCAGCATCGAGAATGCGAAGATCACCACGAACAGGAATGGCTTCTGCCAGGAGGATTTCGGAACGACAGGTACGGTTTCGACATTCTCCGCAGGGACATCGACATTCTCGGTGCTGGGCATCACGGCTGGACACCCTAGCTCACGCCCGATCGAACGTGTCCACCGCCGTCCGATAGCCGGCCCCGGCGCGCTCGGCGTTCACCAGCAGCGTGAAGTCCGGAAGGGACCCCGGCAACGGATCCCCGTGACTGTTCTGCATGCCCGGCTCGGCCGTCCAGTCCAGAAGGAACACGCCGACCTCCCAGCGCCCGGCCGGCAGCGGCACGTGCAGGTGCGGCCCGGCCACGGCCCCGGCGTGCTCGATGCCGCTCAGGATCGCGCCGTCGGTGGCGACGAACAGGTAGGGCGCCGACGACACCACGAGATACTCCCGCTCGCGGTCGGTCAGTTCGGCCGGCAGCGCCTCCGAGCCGATCCGTACGAGAAAGGTGAATGCGCCGTCGCTGTGGAGGTTGATCGGAACGAAGACGCCGTCCCGGATGTGCCGCGAGATGTCCTCGTCCTCGAGGAGTTCCGCTTCCCACGTCCCGTAGTCGACGACGCCGCGGAAGGCGGGCGGCGACCACAGCCCGAACATGCCGGCAGCGGTCACGACCGTATCCGAGAATTCCACACCTTCCTCTC
The DNA here is from genome assembly GCF_051380535.1 of Actinoplanes sp. HUAS TT8. Classification (NCBI taxonomy): domain Bacteria; kingdom Bacillati; phylum Actinomycetota; class Actinomycetes; order Micromonosporales; family Micromonosporaceae; genus Actinoplanes; species Actinoplanes sp. HUAS TT8. The sequence continues at coordinate 3,633,274 of NZ_CP195646.1, forward strand.
TACTCCACTACGGCCCGGCGAGCGCGACGAACCAGCTGCGCCGGTCGTCCAGCCAGCGGTCGAGGCGCAGCCCGGCCCGGGCCAGTTCGTCACTCAGCTGCGGCTCGCCGAGGCGATGCGCGGTGAATTTCTGAGACCAGGATCGACCACCCATCGCGTACGTGTTCTCCATCGCCATCACCGCCCCGGTGGCGTGCAGGACCCGGAGGCGGCCGTACACCGCCTCGCCGAGCCGGCCTTCCCGGCCGCCCTCGTTCACGACCTCGTCGAACCAGGTCGGCGGCAGCCACTGCCCGACCAGCACACCGCCGGGCGCGAGGTGCCACGCGCAGGTCTCGCCGAACCGGGCCCGCCCCGCTCGTCGAGGGTGCTGATCAGGTTGGCGGCCAGCAGAACGACGTCGAACCGTTCGGCCAGCCGCAGTTCCTCGATCCGCGCCTGAACCGGTGTCACGCCGCGCAGATGGCGCAGCATCGCGGCCGACTCGTCGACCCCGGTGACCCGGTGGCCTCTCGCGGCCAGTTCGTTGGCCAGGCGGCCGGTGCCGCAGCCGAGCTCCAGGATCCGTGATCCGGGCTCGACGGCGCGGTCGATCAGATCGGGCTCGCCGTTGGGCGGCAGACGCAGGTAGACCTCGACCGGGCACCCGTCCGGCGTCACCTCGTCGGTCGTCACGTGACCACCCCCACAGCGCGTGATGCGTCCTAGGACTCTAGGAGTCTAGCTCTGCCCCTGGGGCCGACCGATAGGTTGGCGGTCCGGCATCGGAACCGACGCAAGGGAGCGCTGGGCCATGGACGCGATCACACTCACCACGCTGGACGCCGACGCGCAGCTGGACGACCTCGAACCACTGCGGACGCTGATCGGTGACGCCCGCGTCGTCGGCATCGGCGAGTCAGCCCACAACGTGCGCGAATATCAGCAGGTCAGGCACAGACTGGTGCGATTCCTGACCGAGCGCATGGGGTTCTCCACCGTCGCCCTGGAGTCCGGGTTCAGCGAGGGGCTCGCGGTCGACCGCTGGGTCCGTGGCGACGACGACGGCGAGGCCGGTGAGGTCGCGGAGCGCGGGCTGACCTACGGGTTCGGGCGGACCGCGGAGACACAGCGGTTGCTCGCCTGGCTGCGGGAGCAGAAGAACGTGCGCTTCGCCGGTCTGGACCTGCCGGCCGACCTGGGTTCGCTGCTGCCCGGTGTCGACGGGGTGGCGAGCTACCTCTCCGGCGTCGATTCCGCGGCGTCCTCGATCATCGATCAGATCCGGACGTACGCCGAGGGCTGGTCCAGTCCGTACACGATGGCGGCCTTCGCGGCGTACCTGAAGACACCGCCCGCCGAGCGCGACGCCCAGACGATCCTGCTGTCCGAGTTGGCCGCGCGGGTCGACGCGATGCGCCCGCTGTATGTTCGCCGTGGCGGCGCCGCCGGGTTCGCCACCGCCCGGCACGAGCTGCGCCTGGCCGTCCTGCTCGACCAGATGCTCCGGGCCCAGGCCGCCGCCGTCGGCGGCTCCGGCATCCACGCCGCGGTGAACGTGCGTGACACGGCCATGGCCGAGACCGCCCGGCACCTGCTGGCCGGCGGCGAGCGGCTGATCATCTCGGCGGCGAACACGCACCTGCAGCGGATCCCGATCAGCCTGGCCGGCACGTTCGAGGTCGCCGTCCTGGGCAGTCACCTGGTCGCCGACCTCGGCGACGACTACGTCGCCATCGCGCTCACGTGCGCCGGCGGCCGCACCCCGACCAGGCGCCCCGCACCCGGCACCGCCAGCGGCGTCGAAGTCCTCACGGTCGACCTGGCCGAGCCCGCACCCGGCAGCATCGAGGCCCGGCTGAGCCCGGGCGCGACCGAAACCCGTCTCACCGACATCCGCCCGTTGCGGGGCACCCCGGACGCTCCGCAGCGCTTCCGCAACCTGGACAGCTACATCGATCTCCCGGTCGCCGACGCCTTCGACCTGGCCGTGCTCGTCCCGGAGCTCACCTGACGATCCCGGCACCGACGCCCACCGGCAGCCTCAGGCCCCGGCCGCCGCGTGCACCCCGACCGCCAGCACGCCCGCACCTGGCTGCGCGCACTCATCCGGCCCGGTGGAAACCTTCCGCCGACTTCGGGCACCCACCCTCGACGCCGGTCGGCAGCCTTCCGCCGGCACCGAGCGCGGCGGGAGGCGTGCCCGACGGCCCGGCGGGTGGCCGCCGGGCCGGTCAAGAACTACTCGTGGTCGCCGCCCCGAGGCCGGGGTGGAGGTGTGGGTGGATCAGGCAGGGTCGCCGGGTTCGGTGGGCTCGGCCGGTTCCACCGGCGGGAGTTCGTGGATGCGGGCGCCCCGGGCGATCTTGCGCTGCAGCGATCGCAGCAGGCGGATGGTTTCGTCGTCACGGAATCCGGTGGTGCTCTGCCAGTCCCAGCCCGACCCGAAGACGTCGCTGGCGAAGACGATCTCGGCCGACACCAGCACCCGCCGCCAGTCCCGCGGACTGAGCGGCTGCCCGGCCCGGACCAGGGGCCGCAGCCGGACCACGTGCTCGAACAGTTCCGCGATGCCCCCGAAGTCCATGGCCACCGCGAGGGCCTCGGTGCACCGCGCCGGGCCGCCCCACTCCGTCAGTCCGTGAGCGAGCACCTCCCGCTCGTCCTCGTCCAGTTCGACCATCACAGGCTCGTCAGCTGTCACGCTCGTGATAATGCCGGACGACCCCAAACGGGTCACAGCATTAACCCACCCATGTCACAACGTCGATAGATCACCGCGAGCGCCCCTCGGCCGCGCTGTCGGCGAGGAGCAGGCGCTGCTCCTCGCCGAGACCCGCGCCGGCGCGGGTCCGGACCGCTGGGTCAACGCCGGGGTGGCCGGCGCGGAGTACGGCGACTACGTCCGGGCCCGCCGCACCTGACGCCGGCCGAGCGAAGGGGCGGGGCGTCAGGCGATGCCGATCGTCCAGTTCTCGCCGTCGGCGCCGGCGCTGCAGGGGTTGAAGCCGTGTTCGCCGGATACGCAGACGCGGAACGTGACGGTGCGGCCGGCCGTGAAGTCGTGGCCGAAGCGGACGGTCTGCCCGGCGGCGTCGGCCGCCGTGTGGGTGCCGGTCTGCAGGGTGCCGTCGGCGCGGACGTAGCGGTACTCCAGATAGGCCCGACCACCGCCGGCGACGTGTTTGGTCACCGCGAACGTGTCGTCCCCGGCATCGAAGTGGGCCTCCGCCAGCAGTTCACTGTCCCGGTCGAAGACCTGGGCGGTGGACGAGACGGCGGACGGCGCGAATCCTGCCGTGGCCGCCATGACAGCGACCGGAATCATGCTGAACATTGCTTCACCTCCGCACGACGCAGCCTGCTTCTGTCTGGCCAAACCGGAGGTAACGATCTTGTACCCGGGCGTTGATCAGCTGAAACCCTAGGAGTGGCGGGTCATGCAGAACTCGTTGCCGGCCGGGTCGAGCAGCACCACCCAGCCGGCGCCGTCCGGGGTCCGGTGGTCGGAGTCGATGGTCGCGCCGAGGGCCAGGAGCCGGTCGACCTCGGCGTCGCGCCCCAGGTCGGGTGACTGCAGGCACACGTGGACCCGGTTCTTGACCTGCTTCGACTCGGGCACGGCCTGGAAGTAGAGCCGCGGCCCGCCGGGCGGCTCGATGACCACCTCGTGGTCGCCGGGCGCGCACGAGGGGTGGACCGGATGGCCGATCACCTCGCTCCAGAAGACCGCCAGGACGTACGGATCAGCACAGTCGAACGCGACATTACGGATGATGGAGGCCACGGCCGAAGGATAGGCCGCCGGCGGGGCTCAACTCGACCCCGTGACCGCCGATGTCCACGGGCATGAGTCACGTCAGCAGCGCGCGCTGGTTCGGCAGCGGCCACAGCACCCTGAGCGACCCGGCGGCGGCCGGGGCCGAGGCGGCCACCGCCGCCCTGCACGGGCGCGACCCGGCGGTCGTGTTCGTGTTCTGCTCGATCGGATACCAGGTGCCGGAGCTGTTCACCGCGCTGCGCGAGCAGGTCGGGGCCGACACGGTCATCGTCGGCTGCACGACGTCCGGCCAGCTGGCGGACGGCCGGGTCAGCCGGAACGGGGTGGCGGTGACCGCCTGGGGTGGTGCCGGTTTCTCCGTACGCACGCATGTGGCTCGAAGCGTGACCGGCCGCCTGCGTGAGGCGGGAGCGGAGGCCGCGTCGTGCCTGGCCGGTTTCGAGGCCGAGCATCGGGTGCTGCTGATGATCGCGGACGGGATCACCGGAAGTCAGCACGAGGTGGTGCGCGGCGCGTTCTCGGTCGCGGGCGCCGCTGTTCCGCTGGTCGGCGGGGCCGCCGGGGACGAGCTGACCTATGTCCGGACCTATCAGTTCCTCGGCGGGCGTGACGGCGTGGAGATCATGTCGGACGCGGTGATCGGGCTGGCGATCGGTTCGGACCGGCCGCTCGGGATCGGGATCGCGCACGGCTGGCAGAAGGAGGGTGACGCCCTGGTCGTCACCAGCAGCCGCGAGGGCCGGGTGCTGGAGCTGGACGGCGAGCCGGCCCTGGACGTGTTCCTGCGGCGGATGGGTGTCGACGAGTCGGCCCTGGACGATCCGGCCGGCTTCCGTGAGCTGGCGTTCCATCATCCGCTCGGATTGTCCCGGCGCAGCGGCGAGGACATCCGGGTGATCCACGACGGTGACCGGGCCGATCGGTCGCTGATCTGTCTGGCCGACGTGCCGCAGGGTGCGCTGACCTGGTTGATGACCAGCACTCACGACACGCTGCTGGACAGCGCCGCGGACGCCCCCGGGCAGGCCTTGGAGGCGCTGGGCGGCGAGCCGGCGCTGGGTGTGCTGGTGTTCGACTGCGCCGGCCGCTGGATCAAGCTCGGCGAGGCCGGCGTGCAGCAGGAGAACGTGGAGATGGCCAAGCGGCTGGACGGCGTCCCGTACGGCGGTTTCTACAGCACCGGCGAGATCGGCCGGGTCCGCGGCGCTCTCGGCATGCACCACTTCACCCTCGTGACCCTGGCCCTGGCCTGAAGGATCGGCGATGAATCACTGGTCCACCCACCAGCTCACCGAGTTCTTCGCCGCGGTCTGCGCACCGCAGCAGGAGAGTTCCGCGATCATGGTCGCGGTCGAGCGGGCGACCGAGGTGCTGGAGACCGAGATCGGCGCGGTGCTGCGCGACGGCCGGGTCGAGGTCGCCTGGGGCGTCAGCGCCGAGCAGCTCACCGCCGCGCTCGGCGACGGCGACCGGCCCCCGACCCTGACCGTGGACGGGCTCGGCGAGCTGCACGTGACGACGGCCCGGTTCGAGGGCGGCGGCGCGCTGCTGGTCGCCCGCGCCGGTGACCCGCTCGAACCCGAGGAGCGGCAGCTGCTGCAGGCCATGGCCCAGACCATCGGGCTCGCCCTGACCAACATCAGTCTGCTCACGGCCGAGCGCACGCTGCGCGAGGAGCGGGAGCGGGAGGCCGCCGAGCGCCTGGCGCTGCTGGACTCGCTGCGCGAGGCCCGGCACGACTCGCTGACCGGTCTGCCGACCCGGGTGCTGTTCCTGGAGATGCTGGCCGAGCGGCTGTCCGGCAACAACCCGACGAGTGTGCTCTTCATCGACCTGGACCGGTTCAAGGCGGTCAACGACAGTCTCGGGCACCGGGCCGGCGACGAACTGCTCGGTCTGGTCGCCGGGCGGGTCCGGGCCTGCTTGCGGCCGACCGACACGGCCGCCCGGATCGGTGGCGACGAGTTCGCCGTGCTGCTCAGCGACTGCGAGGCGGACCAGGCGGTCCCGGTCGCGCAGCGCCTGATCGACGCGATCAAAGTGCCGTTCCCGGTGGCCGGGCAGGAGGTGTTCATCGGCGCCAGCATCGGCATCGCGGCCGGTCCGGGCGCGGCGCCGGGCGAGATCCTGGGCAACGCGGACGTGGCCATGTACCGGGCCAAGACCGAGGGCCCGGGCAAGGTCGTGCTCTTCGAGCCGCAGATGCACGCCGAGGCCCTGGCCCGGCTGACCCTCAACGGTGACCTGCAGCGGGCCCTCGCGCTGGGCGAGTTCCGGTTGCAGTACCAGCCGCTGATGGATCTGGGCAGCGGCACCATGGTCGGCGTCGAGGCCCTGGTGCGCTGGCAGAACCCGGACCGCGGCTACGTCTCCCCGGCCGATTTCGTCCCCATGGCCGAGGAGACCGGCCTGATCAGCGACCTGGGCCGCTGGGTGCTGAACACGGCCGGGCGGCAGGCCGCCGTGTGGCGGCGCACCGTGCCCGACCTCGGCATCAACGTCAACGTCTCCGGGCGTCAGCTGACCGATCCGCAGTTCGCGGCCGACGTCGAGCGCATGCTCACCGACACCCGCCTGCCCCCGCAGGCGGTCACCCTGGAGCTGACCGAGTCGGTGCTGATGAGCGACCCGAAGATCGCCATCGCCTGCCTGCAGGATCTGCAGGACCTGGGCGTGGACGTGTCCATCGACGACTTCGGGACCGGCTACTCGTCACTGTCCTACCTGCAGCGGCTGCCGGTGGACGAACTCAAGATCGACCGGGCGTTCATCAGCCGGGAGAACCCGACGACGGCCGATCTCGCGGTGATCCGGACGATCGTCGAGCTGGCCCGGACACTGCGGTTGCGGACTGTTGTGGAGGGCATCGAGACCGAGGCGCAACGTAACGCCATGCGACTGCTCGGCTGCGATCTGGGACAGGGCTATCACCTGTGCCGGCCCGTGCATCCGGAAGATCTGCTGGCCAGCCTGGGGTCCGGGGACTCGGCGCAAAGAGCGGCCTGAGCCGGTTCCGGAACCAAAATCCACATACGTCAAGATACTCACCGTCGTGTGAGTACAAGGGGGCGTGTGTGGCCGATTACGACGACCAGCGGCGTTCGTCTCGGGCCGAGAATCTGCGGCTGACCCGTATGCCGTCGCTGCCCCCGCGGCCGGGCACGACGGGCGCGATCCCGCTGCCACCCCCGGCGCAGACCCCGCCTCCTCCCCCGGCCCGGCGCCGGCGGCGGGGCGGCTGGGTCGTCGCCGGACTCGTCCTGCTCCTCGTGGCGGCGGGCGCCGGGGTCGCGTACCGATGGAGATCGGGCGCCATCGCGAGCCCGGCCGCGAGCGTGCCCGCCACCTTCCCGGCCGTCGAGGGCCCCGAGCCGTCGGAGACCGACGCCGATCAGGCGCCCGTCGCGGCCGCGCCCTCGCCGGCCCGGACGTCGGCCGAGCCGTCCGCGAGTGCGGCCTCGCCGACCGGGAAACCGCAGCCCAGCGGCAAGGCGAACACGGCCGGCGCCAATCTCGCACTGCGTGGTGTCTGCACCGCGTCCGGTTCCGAGTCCGCCGCCTGGCTGCCCCGCTACGCCTGCGACGGCGACCCGGAAACCCGCTGGTCGAGCGCGTTCAGCGACACCCAGTGGCTGCGGGCCGACCTCGGCCGGGTCTGGCAGCTGACCGGCGTCACCCTGGTCTGGGAGCGGTCCTACGGCGCGAGCTACCGCCTCGAGACGTCCCTCGACGGCAAGACCTGGACCCGCTTGTACACGACCACCAACGGTCAGGGTGGCACCGAGGAGATCCCGGCCAAGGGCGCCGTCGCCCGCTTCGTCCGTCTGGTCGGCGTCAAACGGATCAGCGAATACGGCTACTCCTTGGTGGAGTTCGACATTCGATAGATCAAGATCAACCCCATTGGCGCGTACGGCGACAGCCCGCCGCCCGCCGAGTTGTGGATCTTGGGTAGCGTGTCGCCGCATGGGTAACCTGAACCGGCTCGTGCTGACGGCGCTGGCCGCCGCGTCGGCCGTGGTGTGGGCGATCGGCATCACCGTCCTCCAGCCGTCGAGCGAGCCGACCGGCCCGGACGCCTACGGCGAGAACAACACCTACTGGGCTCGTGAGATCCGCTGGGCCGCCCTGATCGCCCTGGTCCTGGTGTTGATCGTGCTCACTCGCGGCGCGATCCGCGGCCCCCTCGCCGCCGGCGCGGCCGGTCTGATCGCCGACCTGGCCCTGGACCGGATCGACAAGGACTCCGGCACGGTCGAGCTGGCCGTCGGCGCCGCGGTCGTGGCCGTCCTGTTCTGCGTCGTCGCGGCCGTGGCCCGGACCGTGCCCCGCCCGGGCGTGTTGTTCCTGGCCGCGACCGTCGCCGCGGTCACCTCCGGCATCGCCGCCGGCACCGAGTCACCCACCGATGTCGAGACCGGCCTGAATCTCGGCAGCGCGGCCGTGGCCTCGATCCTGGCCGTGATCGCCGTCGTCGCCGCCACCGTCGCCGCCGGGCCGGTCGGTCGTGGGCGTGCTCGCCTCGCGGTGCCGGTCGGCGTGCTGGCGGGCGCCGTCCCGTGGGCGCTGCGGCTCGCCCTCCCCCAGCCCGGCGGCCTCCGGGTGCTCGGCCAGCTCGTACTCGTCATCCTGCTGGTGGCCGCCGTGGCCACGATCGCCCGCGGCCGGATGTCCTCGCGCGACTACCTGGTCCTGGCCGCGGTCACCACCGGGATCACCGTGGTGCTGTTCTACGGCCTGCTGATCGCGTCGCTCGTCACGAACGTCGGCGCGGTGTTCACCCGGCTGGCCGCCAACACGGAGATCAACGAGGCCGACGAGGACGTCATCCTGGTCCTGCTCGGAATCCCGGTCGGACTCGTCCTGGGTCTGGCCCTCGACCGGATCGGCATCGGCCCGCGTCAGGTACCCGAGGAGAGCCTGCTCGACCGCGCGGCCTGATAGGCGCAGCCGGCCCGGTCGAAGGCGGCAGCCGTCGCCCGCACCCGATCGTTGTCGGACACGAGCAGGGCGTCAGCGCGCTCGACGAGCGCCTCCGCCACCGGGTTGCCCTTGACGATGTCCCGCGCCACTTCGAGCCGGGCGGCCGCGTCGGGTGACCCGGCGAGCACGGCCGCCTCGGCGCGCAACGCCACGTACCAGTGCAGCCAGATCCAGGTGACCCACTTCCACACCTCGTCGGGCGCCGGGACCGTCCGTTCCGCGGCCTCGGCCGCCCGTCCCTGGTCGAGCAGCCGGATCGTGTCGAAGACGGCGCCGAATCCGTACGTGTACTCCGGCGTGACCCCCATCCGTTCCACCACGGCCCGCCACTGCTGCCCGGCGGTCTCGTCCCCGCGCAGCTCGTGGACCATCGCGACGGCGGCCGCGGCCGGGGCCAGTGCCGCCGTCGCCGGTCGCCCGGCCCGCTGCCACGACTCCAGGAACCGTTCGCCGATCGCCGGCACCCGGTCGAAGTCCCCGGACAACGCCTCGGTGACCAGCAGCCAGCAGGTCGCCCGGTGCCCCACCTCGGCCAGCATCGGATGCTCGGCCAGCAGCTGCCCGGCCCGCCGCGCGCCGTGCAGGTCGCCCGCCCCGAGGGCGGTCTCGACGGCCATGCCGAGCGCGTCGAGCCGCTCGTGGGCCACGGCCGGCGTCTCCGGCAGCGGCGCCAGCATCAGAATGCGGCGGCGGGCGGTCGCCGCGGTCGCGAACGTGTCCCCGGCCCAGCTCTGCGCCCCGATCAGCGCGTCCAGGGCGGCCGACTCGGCCAGCGGGTCGCCGAGCCGGTGGGCCAGGTCGACGGCCCGTTCGGCCCGGGCGATCGTCTCCGGTACGGCGTTCTCGGCCGGTCCCTGGGCCGCCCCGAACGCGTCGGACAGCACGCCCGCCTCGGCCAGCGCCACCGCGGCGCACGCTCCCGGATCGTCGCCGGCCCGCTTGCGCGCCGCCTCGACCAGGCCCGCGGTCTCCTCCGGGGAGGGCAGCACCTCGAACTTGCCCCAGAACCGGTGGGCGCTGGTCGCGGCGTGCGCCAGGTCCGTGGCCGCCTCGGCGTCGGAGGGGGCCACGTCCGCGGCCGCCCGCAGGTACCGGTACAGGTCGTCGCCGCGGATCCGGCATCCGGCCACGGCCGCCGCCTGCCGGAACATCTCGGCCGCCAGGCCTGGTTCGGGCGCGAGTTCGGCCGCCTGCACGAACCGGATCTGGGACTCGGCCGCGAGCCGGCGTGCGAAGGTCAGCTCGGCCAGCTGCCGGGTGAGGTCGAAGTCGGACGCCCAGGCCTGGGCTGCCCGCAGGTCGTCGGCGACCGCGTCGAAGCGGACCCGCCAGTCCGGCCCGGTCCGCACGAGCTCGCCGGCCCGCGCCCGGCACCAGCGCAGGTGACGGGCCCGCGCGTCGTCGAGTTCGCCGGCCCGGTCCAGCCGCTCGACGCCGTACTGCCGAATGGTTTCCAGAAGGCGGAACTCGGTGGCCTCGGCCGAGGGGGTGACGGTCAGCAGGCTCTGCTCGGCCAGGCGGGCCAGGCCGTCGGCGGTCGCGCCGGCCACCTCGCCGGCCGCGGCCAGCGTGAACGGTGACACGAAGACCGCCAGCCGCCGCAGCAGCGCCTGATCATCCTCGGTCAGCAGCGCGTGGCTCCAGTCGAGCGCGGCGCGGACCGAACGGTGCCGTTCGTCGGTGCGGGAGCCCCCTTCGAGCATCCGCAACGGGTCGTCCAGCCCGGCCGTCAGCCCGTCCAGCCCGAGCGCCGGCCAGCGGGCCGCGGCGATCTCGATGGCCAGGGCCATCCCGTCCAGGCGCCGGCAGAACACGGCGATCGGGTCGCGCAGCGCCTGGTTGGGCGGCCAGCTGGCGGCCGCGGCCCGGTCCAGGAACAGCGCCACGGCGTCGGACCCGCCGTCGCCGTCGAGGGAGAGCGGCGGGACCTCGAAGACGCGCTCGAACGGGACCATCAGCCGGGCCCGGCTGGTCGCCAGCACGGTCACTTCCGGACAGGTGCGGAGCAGCTTCTCCAGGAACGGGGCGACCCCGTCACGGACCTGCTCGCAATTGTCGAGGACCAGGAGCACGTTCCGGTCGGCCAGGGTGTCGACCACGGATTCGTCCATCGCCCGGCCGAGCTGTTCGCCGAGCCCCATGGTGGCGGCGACCGCGGCCGCGACGACGCACGGGCCGGGACCGGTGACCGGCACCAGGTCGACGAACCAGACGCCGTCGCGGAAGTTCCCGGCGATCCCGGCGGCGACCGCCAGCGCCAGCCGGGTCTTGCCGACACCGCCCGGCCCGACCGCGGTGACCTGCCGATTCGCCCCGAGCAGGCCGGTCAGCCGGGTGGTCTCGGCGGCGCGGCCGACGAACGAGGTGAGCGGCACCGGGAGGGCCGGCCGGACCGGTGCCGGACCTTTGATCGAGGCCAGGGCCCGCCGGTCGGCCACGTCGAGTTTGCGCAACAGTGCGGACACGTGACTCTCCACGGTGCGCACCGAGATGAAAAGCTTCGCGGCGATCTCGGCGTTGCTGAGGTGCTGCCCGATCAGGGTCAGCACCTCGCCCTCCCGGGCCGAGACATCCGCGCTCGTCATGGCCCCATTATCCGTGGCCGGCACGGATGACCGCACCACCGCCCGGCCCGAGGATGGGGATCATGCGTGAACTGCTGAGACACCCGGTGGTGCCGGGTCTGCTGGTGTCCGCTCTCGGCGACGGGATGAGCCTGGTCGCGGTCGCCTGGCTGGCCGTGCGGATCGCGCCGCCGGGGCAGGCCGGCGTGTGGACCGGCCTGGCCGTCGCCGCCTATGCGCTGCCCGCGTCGATCGGGGCGGCGCTGCTGTCCCGGTTCATGCGCGGGCTGCGGGCGGCCCGGCTGGTCGCGGCCGACGCGACGGTGCGGGCGGTCGCGCTCGGCACGGTCGCGATGCTCGCCATCACCCAATCCTTGACCCCGATGACGTACGTCGTCCTGCTGGCCCTGTCGTCGCTGCTGCACGCCTGGGGCACCGCCGGCGCGTACACCCTGGTCGCCGAGCTGTTGCCGGAGGAGCAGCGGGTGGCCGGCAACGCGCTGCTGCCCACGTTCCAGCAGGCGGCGATCGTGGTCGGCCCGGCCGTCGCCGGCGCGCTGACCGGACTGGCCGGTCCCGGCTGGGTGATCGGCGTCGACGCGCTGAGCTTCGCGGTGCTGGCCGTCGCCGCCTGGTCGGTCACCGGGCAGCGGGTGGCCTCGACCGAGTCGGCGGCCGGGGCGTGGGCGACGCTGCGGGCCCGGCCGCGTCTGCTCGGCCTGCTCGTGGTGTCGATGATCTTCAACTTCCTGTACGGGCTGGTCGAGGTGGCGCTGCCGGTGCACGTCGCCGTGGACCTGAACGGGTCGGCCGGGCTGCTCGGCCTGTACTGGACGGTGTTCGGGGTCGGCGCGACGGCCGGGGCGCTCGGGGCCGGGCTGCTGTCGCGCCTGCCACCGGCGTACGTGATCGTGGTGATCATCGTCGGGTGGGGTGTCGCGCTGATCCCGCTGGGTCTGGCCGACGCGATCTGGCCGGGGATGCTCGGGCTGGCCGTGGGCGGTCTGATCTACGGGCCGTACACGGCGATCTCCACGGCGCTGTTCCAGCGCGGGACACCACCGGCCGCGATCAGCGGGGTCCTGGCCGCCCGGGCGGCGCTGGCCGTGCCCGCGACCTCGGTGGGCACGGTGCTGGGCGGGCCGCTGGTCGCCGTACTCGGAGGAAGGTCTGTTCTTCTGTGGTCCGGCCTGCTCACGGTCGGTCTCGGGGTGGCGGTCGGTGTCGCGGTCCGTGGTCGGTTCCGTGGTCGGCACGGATGTGCGCGCAGGCCCCGGACCGCGAGGCTTGGTGCATCGAACGACAACGAGGAGTGACCACCATGACGCTGGGAATCAAGACCGTTCTGCACACCGTCTCCGACCTGGACGCGGCCAAGACCGTGTACACCGCGCTGCTGGGGATCGCGCCGCAGACCGACACGTCGTACTACGTCGGCTACGACACCGGCGCCCAGCACGTCGGGCTCGTCCCGGCCAAGGACGGGGTGGCCGCGCCGGTCACGTACTGGGCCGTGCCGGACATCGCGGCCAAGGTGGCCGAGCTGACCGCGGCCGGCGCGACGCTCAAGGAGGAGCCGCACGACGTGGGCGGCGACCGCCTGATCGCGACGGTCACCGACGCCGACGGCACCGTGCTGGGGCTGCTGCAGGACCGCTGATCAGCCGGAACCCGAAGACCCCTGGCCCGTATCGGTCAGGGGTCCTCGTCATAAAGCGAACGCTCATTCTTGACAGGCCGGACGCCCGGCTCCTACCTTGAAAACGAATGGTCGTTCTCTTTTAGGAGTTGTCATGAACACGGCCCCGACCCCGTGGCCGCGCGTCGCGGCCACGGTGGGACTGCTCACCCTGATCATCAGCGCGCTGCTGACCGCGTTCGCCTGGCCGGCCGCACGCTCCTCGGTGCACGACCTCCCGATCGCGGTCGCCGGTCCCCCGGCGGCCACCGCGCAGGTCACGGCCGCCCTGGAGAAGAACCGCCCGGGCGCCTTCGACGTCACCACGGTCGCCGACACGGCCGCCGCCGAGGCCGCGATCAGGAACCGCGACGTCTACGGCGCCATCGACCTGTCCTCCGGCGCCCCGCAGGTGCTCACCGCCTCGGCCGGCAGCCCGGTGGTCGCGCAGACCCTGCAGGCGGTGGCCGCCGCGCTGGCTCAGAACAACACCGCCGCTTCCGTACGGGACGTCGTGCCGACCCCGGCCGACGACCCGCGCGGGGCCGGGGTCACCGCGGCCGCGCTGCCCATGGTGCTCGGCGGCATGCTGGCCGCGGTCCTGCTCACACTCCGGGTCCGCGGCACCGCCCGCAAGATCACCGGCGCGCTGGCCTACTCGGTGCTCGGCGGGCTGGCCATGACCGCGATCCTGCAGTACTGGCTCGGCTCGCTGACCGGCGACTACCTGGCCAACTCGGGCGTGATGGCGCTCAGCCTGGCCGCGACCGCACTGACCATCCTGGGCTTCGAGTCGCTGCTCGGCACGGCCGGCTTCGGCCTCGGCGCGGTGATCATGATGCTGCTCGGCAACCCGCTCTCCGGCGCGTCCAGCGCCCCGGAGATGCTGCCCGGCTGGTCCGGGGCGTTCGGCCAGTTCCTGCCGCCCGGCGCCGCGGCCTCGCTGCTGCGGTCGGTCGCCTTCTTCGACGGCAACGGCTACCCGCACCCGCTCGTCGTCCTGCTCGCCTGGATGGCCTTCGGCGCCCTGCTGTGCCTGCTCAGCGGCCTGCGGGGTGCGCGCCGCGCCGCTGTGGAGGAGACCGCCGGGAAGCAGCAGCCGCCCGTCCCGGTGGCGGTCTGATCGGGTCATTGTGAACGCCGCCCCACCGGGTGGCGTTCACAATCCGCGGATAGCGTGGACGGCATGACGCTGCCGGCCGACAGTCATGTGCACAGCGAGTTCTCCTGGGACACCCAGGTCGGCTCGATGGAGGGGACCTGCGCGCGGGCCGTCGAGATCGGCCTGCCAGTGGTCGCGTTCACCGAGCACGTCGACCACACCCGCTGGGCCGCGCCGACCGAGGGGCCGTACGTGAGCGTGGAGCTGACCGCCGCCGCCGACCCGGACGGCAAGATCACCCCGCCCGCGTTCGACGTCGACGGCTATCTCGCGGCGATCGAGCGCTGCCGGGACCGGTTCCCCGGCCTGCGGATCCTCACCGGTCTGGAGGTCGGCGAGCCGCACTGGTACGCCGAGCAGATCGCCAAGATCCTCGCCGCCGGGACGTTCGACCGGGTCCTCGGCTCGCTGCACTGCCTGCCCGACGGCGCCGGCGGCCACGCCGAGCCGTGGGCGCTGTTCCCGCACCGGGACCCGGCCGAGCTGGTCCGTGAGTACCTCACCGAGATCCCGCGGATGGTCGCGGGGGACGACCCGTTCACGATCCTGGCCCACATCGACTATCCACTGCGGTCCTGGCCCGCCGACCGGGCCGGGCCGTTCGACCCGGCATCGTTCGAGGACGAGTTCCGGTACGCGTTGAGCGCGCTCGCCGGGTCCGGCCGCGCCCTGGAGATCAACACCCGGATCCCGCTCGACGCCACGATCCTGCGCTGGTGGCACGAGGCGGGCGGCGACGCGGTCAGCTTCGGCAGCGACGCCCACCGGCCGGAACTGGTCGCGCACGGGTTCCGCGAGGCCGCCGCGATGGCCGAGGCCCACGGTTTCCGGGCGGGGACGACGCCGTACGCGCTCTGGGCCCGTCGCCCGTAAAATCGGTTGCCCGGGGAGTTTCCGGACGTTAGACACTCCGGAGTGGCCCATAGACCGAAACTGATCGTGCTCGCCCTGGCCCTCGCGGTCGACATGCTCGGCAGCGGTCTGTTGCTCCCGGTCTCGCTGCTCTACTTCACCGAGGTCACCGGCCTGCGCCTGACCACCGTCGGCCCGCTGCTGAGCCTGGCCGCGCTGGCCTCGCTACCGGTTCCGATCATCGTCGGGCACGTCGCCGACCGCACCCGCCCGCTGACCCGGGTGCTGGCCGCGCAGGTCCTGCAGGGTCTGGCCTTTTCCGCGTACGTCCTGGTCAGCGGCCCGATCACCCTGCTGCTGGTCGCCACCGTGGCCGCGGTCGGCCAGCGCCTGTTCTGGTCCTCGTTCTTCTCGGTCGTCGCCGCCCTGGCCGAACCCGGCGAGGACAGCCGAGACGCCGACCGCCGCTTCGCGATGGCCGGCATGATCCAGATGGGTGCGATGGGGGTCGGCACGCTGATCGGCGGGCTCGCGGTGACCTACTCGTGGTACCAGCCCGTGGTCTACCTCAACGCCGCCAGCTTCCTGCTCTCCGCGCTCCTGCTGCTGCTCGTGCCCCGCGGCGCCCGGCCCACGGCGGCCGAGCAGGACCACGGCGGCTACCGGACGCTGCTGCGCGACCGTCCGTACCTGCTGCTCATCGCCGTCAACACGATCTTCGCGCTGTGCAGCATCTTCGTCGCCGTCGCCGTCCCGATCCACCTGATCGACGGCGTGCACGCCCCGGCCTGGCTGATCGGCCCGCTGCTGGCCGCCAACACGGTCCTGCTCGCCACCGGCCAGCGCCTGGCCGTACGCCTGGTCCGCCCGCTGTCCCGGGCCGGCGCGCTGGTCCTGGCCGGCGGCCTGTGGGCGCTGTGGGCGGTGATCTACGCGGCCGCCGGGCGGGTGCCGGCCTGGGCACTCGTGCCGTACCTGCTGCTCGGCATGATCTTCTACGCCGCGGCCGACCTGATCCACGCGCCCATCTCCAACGCGCTCTCCTCGGCCGCCGCGCCGCCGGCCCAACGCGGCCGCTACCTGGCCGTCTACCAGTACACCTTCGCGTTCGCGAACATCCTGGCGCCGACGTTCTTCACCGGCCTCTACGCGTACGGGCCGGCACTCCCGTGGCTGGCCCTGGCCCTCGTCGCCGCGGCCGCCTCGGCCGTCACCTGGACCCTGCGGACCTCCCTGACCGCCCGCGAGACCGCCAGTGCGAACTGACGGCCCGCGGGCATCCCGGGTCTAGCGTCGCCCGGCGGCGTCCAGGATCACGGCCATCTCGGGGTCGGGCAGCAACTCCCGCACCTCCTGCGCGCACCGGCAGGCCACGGCGATCCTGGCCGCCCACTCCAGAGCCTCGGCCCGGGTCGCCACGTCGACGACCACGAACCCGCCGATGAACTCCTTGGTCTCCGGATACGGCCCGTCGGTGACCACCCCGTCCGTGCCCACGACGCTGACCGCCGGCCGGTCCAGCCCGGCGCCGTACACCCACACGCCGGCCCGTACCGCCTCCTCGACAACCGCATGAGCGGCCTTGGCCACCTCCGGAAGCTCCTCGGCCGCGATGTGATCCATCCCGCCGTCGTTGAACGAGATCACGTACTGAGTCATGCCTTCACCCCTCATCCCGGCGGCCACCACCGACCACCTCTCCCTCGTTCCACGAACGCCCCACCCCGAATCCGACAACCCCGCCGAGGTTTTTCCATAAAGGCCTACCGGGCGGGCACCGTCCCGCCGCTCACCATGCCCACCAGATCCTGGGCCGGCCGCGTGGGGCGGCGAGGTCCAGCCTGCGGATCCGGAGGCCGTCCCGGACGACCCGCACCAGCGCGTGTGGCAGGCGCACTCCGACCGGCCCGCCCCTGGCCTCGCTGCTCGGAGTCCATCTGAGCCTTCCCCTCGGCGAGCATGCCCGACACCGCGCTCGCCGGCGATGCCCCACCAGCGACGTCAAGGCCGGCGCCTAGGAATCGCCGCTCACCTGGTCGCCCAGATGAGTCCGCTGGTAGAGAACTCGCCGACCAGCCCGGGACGCCGCCACCAACCCCGCGTCCCGCAGCGTGGTCAGGTGGTGAGAGGCGGTTGCCGGCGCCAAGCCCAGCCGCCCCGCCACCTCACCGGTGCTGGCCGGCACGGCCACCAACGTCAGGACCGCCGCCCGCGTCGGCCCGAGTAGCCCCGTCAATACCGCGCTCGGCTTCGGCGCGGGCGACCACAACTCCCCGTAACCACGGGGCGCATACCAGAGCGACCGGCCGGTGGTCATCGCGTACACATCGGGCCCGGCGAAGCCGGTGGGCAGGAACGTCATGCGCTCCCCGCTCGCCCACTGCCCGGATTTATCTGGATATTTGATGAGCAGAGCCGACCCATCCCACCCTAACCGGGGATGCAACCCCGCAATCATCACCCGCGGACTCTGCGACGCCGCCACCCGCATCCGACCGGCGATCTCCCCCTCGGCGAATCCCCGCAGCCGCGGCCACAGCGGTGCGATCGCCACCTCGGAGTACCCCCGGATCTCCGTGATCAGCGTCTGCAGCCCGGCCGCCGGATCCCCGGCGAGGAGCGGAGCCTCGGCCACCACCCGGTCCAACGGCGTCGCCGCGATCACCGACAACTCATCGACCAGCCGCGGCCGAGCGACCGAAGGCACCGGCGTGAGGAAATCCGGCGCATACCCCCCGGGCCCGAACAGAACCGCCCGCAACGTCGGCCACCGCCCCAGAGCCCCCGAGACCCGACCGGTCCAGGCCGGCGACACCCAGCCCGCACGCAGTGCAAACGCGCTGGCCACCACCTCGGCCATGGGCGAGTGCGCGAATCGCAGCCCGGCGAGATCCGCCGCCCCGAACTCCCACGAGATCACGGGACCATTCGAGCACGATCGAACGCCTGGGAGCCACGGCCCTCCCCGCCTACCGTCGCCCACCATGGAATACACCCGTCTCGGCCGCATCGGCCTCACCGTCAGCCGCCTCGGCCTGGGCACGATGAACTTCGGCTGGCAGATCGACGAGCCGGCCGCGCACACCGTCCTCGACCACGCCATCGCTCAGGGCCTCAACCTCATCGACACCGCCAACATGTACGGCCGTGAGGACGGCGACGGTCTCAGCGAGCGCATCATCGGCACGTGGCTGGCGAGAACCGGTAATCGGAACCGGACAGTCCTGGCTACCAAGGTCTACGCCCCGATGTCGGCCGACCCGAACGATCGGGGCCTGTCCGCGCGCAACATCATCACGTCGTGCGAGGCGTCGTTGCGACGTCTGCGCACCGACCGCATCGACCTCTTCCAGATGCACCACGTCGACCGCACCACGCCCTGGGAGGAGATCTGGCAAGCCCTGGAAACGCTGACGAACCACGGCAAGATTGTGTACGCCGGTTCGTCGAACTTCGCCGGATGGCACCTCACCCGCGCCCAGGCCGTCGCTGACCGCCGCCACTACCTGGGGCTGGTCTCCGAGCAGGTGAAGTACAACCTGCTCACCCGTCACGCCGAGCTCGAAGTCCTTCCGGCCGCAGCCGAACTGGGCCTGGGCGTCCTCCCGTACTCCCCACTGCATTTCGGCGCCCTCTCCGGGGCCCTGCGCAAACAACGCGACAGATCGCCG
The DNA here is from genome assembly GCF_051380535.1 of Actinoplanes sp. HUAS TT8. Classification (NCBI taxonomy): domain Bacteria; kingdom Bacillati; phylum Actinomycetota; class Actinomycetes; order Micromonosporales; family Micromonosporaceae; genus Actinoplanes; species Actinoplanes sp. HUAS TT8. The sequence continues at coordinate 3,651,944 of NZ_CP195646.1, forward strand.
GGCCGCACGCTTCTGCACGCCTCCGACCGGGTCGAACCGCACCGGGCGGCGCTGCAGCGCTTCGAGGACCTCTGCGCCGACCTGGGCGAGGAGCCCACCACAGTCGCGATCGCCTGGCTGCTGTCCCGCCCGGAGGTGACCGCACCGATCATCGGCCCGCGCACCCCCGAGCAGCTGGACCTCCCGGTCAGAGCGGTGACGAAGCCCCTGCCGGCCGAGGTCCTGGCCCGGCTCGACGAGATCTTCCCGCCGATCGGTAACGGCGGACCCGCCCCCGAAGCCTGGGCCTGGTAATCGCCGGCGCCGATACCGGCACCGCACCACCGTCCACCCAGAAGATCTTCGCCGACGGCCGGGCTCTCCTGCCCGCCCTGCTGGCGTTGGAGGAGACCGGTTCACGCATCCGGGAACGGTGTCACGAGGGTCGCGGCCAGGGCGGTCAGGCGCGCGCGATCCGGGTCGGACAGGCGGGCGGTCAGTTCGGCGATCCGGCGGTTCACCTCGGCCTCGCCGTCCCGGGTGAACTGCTGCCCGAGGGGTGTCAGCTCGACGAGCACGGCGCGGCCGTCGTGCGGTGACGGCAGCCGGCGGACCAGTCCGCGTTTCTCGGCGCGACCGACCAGGCCGGTGATCGACGACTTGTCGAGGCCCAGGTGGCGGCCCAACTCCAGCATGCCGGGCGTGCGGTCGCGCAGTATGCCGAGCAGTCGCAGCTGGACGACGGACAGGTCACGCTCGGCGCCGACCGCGGTGAGGATGCGCTGGATCTGGAAGGAGAGCTGCACCAACGCGTCTGTCGTGTCCACGACGACAACCCTACTTGCATTTAGTACGTGGCACCAACTACCTTGATTTTAGTACGCGCCACAAACTAGTTGGGAGTCCCACCATGCACGCAGCCGTGGTCACCTCGTTCGGAACCCTCCCGCGCTGGCAGGAGGTCCCCACCCCCGTCCCCGGCGACGACGAGATCCTGCTCGACGTCGTCGCGGCCGGCCTGCACCAGCGGGTCCGCTCGGCCGCCGACGGCAGCCACTACAGCTCCGACGGCGTCCTGCCGATGGTCCCCGGCATCGACGGGGTCGGCCGCGCCGCCGACGGCGAGCTGCTCTACTTCGTCGCCCACGACACCCCGCTCGGCACGATGGCCGAGCAGGCCGCGGTCGACCGCCGCCGCGCCGTCGCCCTGCCGGCCGGCACCGACCCGATCGCGATCGCCGCCGGCATGAACCCGGCGATGTCGTCCTGGATCGCGCTGCGCCACCGCGCCAACCTCCGGCCGGGCGCGTCCGTGCTGGTCATCGGCGCGACCGGCGGTTCCGGCCAGTTGGCCGTGCAGGTCGCCAAGCACCTCGGTGCGGGCCGCGTGATCGCCGCCGGCCGCGATCCGGAACGCCTGGCCCTGCTGACCGGGCTCGGCGCCGACGCCGTCTTCGATCTGACCGACCCGGCGCTGCCCGAGGCCGCCGCCGATGTCGACGTCGTGCTCGACTACCTGTGGGGCAAGCCCACCGAGCACCTGATGCCGGCCCTGCTGACCGCCCGCCACGACCGGGCCAAGCCGCTGACCTGGGTGGAGATCGGCTCGGTGACCGCGCCCGAGATCACCCTGCCGTCGTTCCTGCTGCGCGCCGCCGCGATCACGATCGTCGGCAGCGGCCAGGGCTCGGTCCGCACCCGCGACATCCTCGGCGAGCTGCCCGAGCTGGCCCGGCTGATCAGCGCCGGCGCGTTCACGGTCGACGCTCTTCCCGTGCCGATGGCCCAGGTCGCCGACGCGTGGAGCGCCCCGGTCGCGCCCGGGCAGCGGGTCGTTCTTACACTCGGCGAGTGACCGGGCGGTTCCTGCGCGACATAGCCGTCTCCCCCGGTTTCGACCCCGCGATCTACCCGTTCCACCTGCCCGTGGTCAAAGGGCTCATCGCCTCCGGCCGGCTCGACATCGGTCCCGGGGTCACGTTCCTGGCCGGGGACAACGGTTCCGGGAAGTCCACGCTCATCGAGGCGATCGCCGTCGCGGCCGGGTTCAACGCCGAGGGCGGCAGCCGCAACTTCCAGTTCGCCACCAAGGCCACCGAATCGCCGCTCGGCCGGCATCTGATCGTCGGCCGGGTGGCCGGGCGTCGGGAGCGTTCCAACTTCTTCTTCCGTGCCGAGTCGTTCTACAACGTGGTCACCGAGATCGACAATCTCGGCGTCGGGGCCGGTTACGGCGGGCGCAGCCTGCACGAACGCTCCCACGGGGAATCGTTCCTCGACCTGATCGAGCAGCGCTTCCACCCCGGCGGCCTCTACCTGCTGGACGAGCCCGAGGCGGCCCTGTCACCGCGCGGGCTGCTCGTCGCGCTGGCCCGGCTGCACGCCCTGACCCGGGCCGGCTCCCAGATGATCATCGCGACGCACTCGCCGATCCTGCTCGCGCTGCCCGGCGCCACCATCCTGCAGATCGCCGAGGACGGACGGTTGCGGCGGGTCACCTACGACGAGGCCGACGCGGTCCAGGTGACCCGCAACTTCCTGAGCGCGCCGGACCGGACCCTGCGCCACCTGCTCGCCGACTGAGAACGGGCCGCCGCCGGCGCTCAGCTGATCGGCCGGCCGAGCATGGTGCAGACGGCCGCGTCGACCAGTTTCTGGTCGGCGGCCTGCACCTCGGGGAACTTGGTCCCGAACTGGGAGATCGTCACGACCGTCACGGTCCGGCGCCCGGTCGCGTCGGTGTAGTTCTGGCTCGCGTACCCGGGGATGCCGCCGGTGTGCCCCCAGACGGTCCCGCACGAGTTGGTGTACTCCATGAGCCCGAGCCCGTACCGCCCGGAGCCGGCCGGATCCTCGACGGTGGAGCGCATCTCGGCCAGTTGCGCCGCGGGCAGCAGCCGCCCGGAGAGCAGCGCCCCCAGGAACCGCTCCCAGTCGCGCGGGGTCGACACGATCGCGCCGGCCGCCCACGCCCACGACGGGCTGATACCGGTGACGTCGACGTGCTCGTGCCGGTTCGGGCCGATGAACGCGGTGCCGGCCGGCGCCCCGAACGCTTCCAGCAGGGGCGCCAGATGCGCGGCGTCGGGTTCGTAGCCGTGGGCGAGCCGGTCGCCGAACCGCCCGTCGGCCGCCAGGTACGTGCCGGTCAACCCCAGCGGCCGGAAGATCCGGTCCCGGAGCAGGTCGGCCAGGCTGTCCCCGGTGACCCGTTCGAGGATCATGCCGAGCGCGATGTAGTTGGTGTTGCTGTACGAGAACCGCGCCCCGGGTGCGAAGTTGACCGGATACTTCGCGGCCACGCCCAGGAGTTCCCCCGGCGTCCAGGTGTGCCGCCGCTGACCGGTGATCGTCGGGAGCACTTCGGGGTCGTAGCGCTGCTTGTCGTACTCGATGGAGTAGTCGGGCAGTCCGCTGGTGTGGTTGAGCAGCATCCGTACGGTGATCGTGTCGCCGTTGGCGACGGCCCCCGGCAGCCACTTGTCCACGGTGTCGGTCAGGCCGATCCGCTGCTCGGCGACCAGCTGCAGCAGCAGGGTCGCCACCATGGTCTTGGTGTTGGAGCCCATCCGGAACTGGTCGTCGGCCGTGAGCCGATGATCCGCCCTGGTCCAGGGCGCCTGCCGGGCGACGGTGGTCACCCGGCCCCGCCCGTCGTCGAGGCGGACGATCACCCCGGGCGCGCCGGCCGCCACGTCCTGGTCGGCCAGCGCCGCCAGCGAGGTGCGCGGCGCGGCCGTGGCCGGGGTGCCGACCAGACCGGCCAGCGCCACGGCGCCGGCGACGACCTGGGCGGTACGCGGAACGTTCATGAGGTGTGCTCCCCCGATAGCGGTCGATGTCCTGTCATCAACGCTAGGGAGCCGTGTCCGTACCGAATAGTTGCGAAGCTTGTGAATGGGTTTAGTTTTTGAACGTGGATACCGTCGATCGTCAGATTCTTGATCAGCTGACCGTGAACGCGCGGACCAGTCTGACCGACATCGCCCGGACGATCTCGCTGTCCGTGCCCGCGGTGAAACGGCGGATCGGCCGTCTGGAACGCGACGGTGTCATCCGGGGCTACACCACGATCGTCGCCGAGCCCGGCGCGCGGAAACTGCACGCCGTGGTCGAGCTGTTCTGCGCCGGTCAGATCCAGCGCGAGGACATCACCCGGGTCTTCGCCGACCGGCCCGAGGTGCTCGTCGCGTTCACCGCCGCAGGTGACAGCGACGTCGTCATGCTGGTGCAGACCGACGACACCGATCACCTGGAGTCGCTGCTGATGGATCTGCGCCGCCATCCGCTGGTGTCGCAGACCCGGTCGCGGGTCATGCTGAACACCCTGATGGGCCGCCTCACGCTGTGAGGTCCGGATCAGGCGAACTGCGAGGCCGGCCGGCGGGACGGCGCGAGTTCCTCGGTCGATTCCGAGCGGTTGACGGTGCGGGTGTCGGCCGCCGCGCCCGTGCCGCCGGCCCAGACCGCGGTCCGGATCGGGTGCGCCGGCCGGTCGCCGCCGCCGGTCGCCGTGCGGACGTGGTCGAGGCTCACGGCCGTACCCCCGAATTGTGGAGCCCAGGAGGTGATTGCCGCAGCGTAGGAGACCTCCTTGACCCCGGCGGAGGCCGGGTCGGTCCCGGCCGGGGCCGAGGCCGGCGCGGGCCGGGCGGCCATGGCGTTGGCGGGCGAGGACAGCCCGCCGGTCATCGCCAATCCGGTAGCCGCGGCGATCAGGACGGAGAGTGAACGCTGGCGCATCGGGCGCTCCCTTCGAGAACCGGTGTTGAGATCACTCTGCGGCCGGAGTCTGTGCGTCTCCTGTGCCGGTGGATAGTGATTTCTTGTGAACCGGTCCCGGCCCGACTATCCGGCCAGAGCCTGCGTGACCAGGCGAAGATCAAGATCAGGAAGACCACCGGGCTTGCGTACGGCGTAATCCCCGTCGCACACGAGCAAGGTCTCGTCACCCACCCAGCGGACCGGACCGGCCAGCAACTGCCGAGCCGCCTCGGTCGCGGCAAGCGGAGCGGTGTTACCGACAGTGAGCAACGCCTGCGCGACCACGTCGACCGCCTCGGGCGGGGCATCGGCGTCGCCGAGCGCGGGCAGGGCGAGCAGCACCCGCTGGGGTGTGGTGGCCAGGCGACGGAACTCGGGCCAGGACAGGCCGGGGCCGTAACCGTGGCCCTCGCGCGCCGCGACCGTGATCGCCCGGCCGGGCGTGAGCACCACGTACTCGTCGCCGCCCTCCATGTCATAGCCGTGCCAGATGATCTGCACGAAATGATCGCCGATCGGGATGACCGGCCAGCGTTCGGAGGCGCGGATCTCCTCGTCCAGGGGCTGCACGGGGTCGTCGCCGAACAGTTCGGCGATCAGCTCCGGGTCGGCGCAGCCGTCGAACGTGGCCTGCCAGAACACGGGCCGCTCCAGCAGCGGGACACCGTCGGTCAGAACATCCGCGGCCACGTCGTCGTAGCGGCTCACGTAGTCGGTCGCCTGCGCCTCGGTCAGCATCGATCCGATCCTAAGCTCTTCCTGGTCCTGGCGGTCCCAGGATGAACAGAGGTATCACACAAGCCCCGGGCCGCGGGCATTCTTTGAACCATGAACAGCAACGAACTGCCCGGTGGGCGCTACCGCGTCGGCGACCTCGACCTGTCCCGCTTCGGCTACGGTGCGATGCAGCTGGCCGGCCCGCACGTCTTCGGCCCGCCCAAGGATCGGGACGCCGCGATCGCCGTGCTCCGGACCGCGGTCGAGCTCGGGATCAACCACATCGACACCGCCGACTTCTACGGCCCGCACGTCACCAACGAGATCATCCGGGACGCCCTGTCGCCGTACTCGAATGATCTTCACATCGTCACCAAGGTCGGCGCCCGCCGCGACGAGAACGGCGGCTGGCCGCACGCCCGCAGCCCGCAGGAGCTGCGCGAACAGGTCCACGAGAACCTGAAGAACCTCGGCCTCGACGTCCTCGACGTGGTCAACCTGCGCGTCGGCGGCTTCGACCGGCCCGAGCCGGGCTCGATCGCCGAACAGTTCGGCGCCCTGGCCGAGCTGCGCGACCAGGGCCTGATCCGGCACCTGGGGCTGAGCACGGTCAGCGCCGAGCAGATCGCCGAGGCGCAGGCCATCGCCCCGGTCGTCTGCGTGCAGAACTTCTACAACCTGGCCAACCGCGAGGACGATCCGCTGATCGACTCCCTGGCGGCGCAGGGCATCGCCTACGTTCCGTACTTCCCGCTCGGCGGCTTCACCCCGCTGCAGACGGCCGAACTCCAGCAGGCCGCCGACGACCTCGGCACCACCCCGATGTCGATCGCCCTCGCCTGGCTGCTCCGGCGCTCCCCCAACATCCTGCTCATCCCGGGCACATCCTCCGTCGCCCACCTGCGCGAAAACATCACCGGCGCGGCCATCGAACTTCCGAAATCCCTATTCGGTACGGCGTGAGGACCACCTGGACCACGGCGCCGTGACCGACCTCGCGCGCTCCCGCGGCAGGACCGGTGTCTCAGGTCGTCAGGCGAGCACGCAGGGCGGCGAGGTCGGCCTCGGACAGGCCGTTGTCCAGGAGAAAATCGGGCATCGTCAGCGACCCGACGGTCGAGGTCAGCGACGCCGCGATGGTGGTGTCGTGGCCGGCCAGGCGTTCGTTCACAGCGGCGAGCTGGTCGCCGAAGCCGAGTTCGGCGTACCGCCGCCTCATCCGTTCGAAGGTCAGCAGGTAATCGGCGATGATCTCCTCGGGTGTCGCCCCGGCCGACGTCAGCAGCACCAGGGCGAGCAACCCGGTACGGTCCTTGCCGCCGGCGCAGTGGAACACCACGCATCCCGGGGCGGCCGTCGCGATCGCCCGCACGGCCGCGACCACCGGCTCGGGATGCTCGGCCAGCACGGCCGGGTAGTAGAGCGGCGAGGCCAAGTTGTCGATCTTCTGCCAGCGCTCGTAGAACGGTGTACCCACCGGGTCCAGCGGGATCCGCACCGTGGTCATACCCGGCGGTCTCGGCGCGACGTCGGGCCGGCACTCGTCGGCATGGCGCAGATCGACCACGGTCCGGACCCCGTGGGCCCAGGCCGCCGCCCACCCGGACTCGCTCAACCGGGTCGGCGCCTCCATCCGGACCACCGCACCGGGCCGGATCCGGCCGAGGCCGCCCAGATCGCGAACATTGACACACCCGTCCCACGCGAGCTCCCGACCACCGGCCACGTCCACAGCGCCCCCTACCGCGGGTGGTCATACGGCGAACGCACCACCCGCGCGGTGGGCCGGCCGGACTGAACGGTCACGGCATCAGAAGCTGGGTGATGCCGGGCGGACGGGTGACGTCGAGCGGCGGGGCGAGCGGCCGAAACCGGGCAGCAGGCGTTCGGTGACCATGCGGCCGGCCGCGAGCTGGGCCGCGTACCGGCGGCGGCGTTCGGCCAGGACCGTGGCCAGGAAGTAGTACGGGGTGGTGCCGGGCGGCGGGGGCGGGGTCACCCGGGCCCCGACCTCGGCGGCCAGCATCCGCTCCAGATGGCCGCGGTGGGGTTCGCGCAACTCCGGGGCGCGGGACACGAACTGGCGAACCTGGGCGGCCAGTTCGTCGTCGATGGCCGACAGGTCGGTGACGGCGGCCCACGCGGCCAGCCCGGCCGGGAGGGCCGGGACGAAGCGGAACGGGACCGGGCGCTTCTCGTGGACGACGATCGTGCCCGCGGCCAGGTCGCCGAGGCGCCGCCCCTTCGCCGAGAAGATCATCACGGCCAGGGTGACGATCCAGGTCAGGAACGGCAGGAGCAGTCCCGGCCACTCGACCGCCAGCCCGATCAGGGCGCGGGTGAACGCGTGCCGGACCCGGATCGGCCCGCCGTCCTCGCGGATGACCCGCAGGCCCATGGCGGACTTGCCGATGCTGCGGCCGTTGGTCCGGGTCTCGACGAACGTCGGGTAGAGCAGCAGCACGAGCACGACCACGATGCGCAGCACCGCCGAGACGAGCGCCTCGTCGACGATGCTGTCCGGCAGCGCGGCCAGGATCAGCGCGGTGAACAGGGCCGCGGCCCCGGCGACCATCGCCTGGACGAGGATGTCGATGCCCAGCGCGATCGCCCGCGAGCCGAGCCGGGCCGGCCGCAGTTCGAGCGCCACGGCCTCGGCGGTGACCAGCTCCGCGGCGGTCGTCGCGTCGGAGGCCGCGCCCGGGCCGGTGGCCGTCACCGGGGCCGGGGCCGCGGCGGGAGTGGTCACCGGATCCACGGGAGCAGCGTTCACCCGGACAGTGAACACCACCGGGGCCGAGCCGCATACACCGCGTCCACTACGCTTCCGGGCAACGGATTCGGCGGGGGCAGAACGATGATGGATCTCGACGCGTATCTCGCGGAGCGCGGTGGCGAGTGGCACCGCCTGGAGGTGCTGGCCAACCGGCCCAACCTGCTCAGCCCGGCCGAGATCGACGAGCTCGTGGTCCTCTACCAGCGGGCCGCCACCCACCTGTCGGTGCTGCGCACCCGCAACCCCGACCCGGTGATGCTGGCCGATCTGTCCCGCCTGGTCCTGGCCGGCCGGGCCGCGGTCACCCGCAGCAGCGGCGGCTTCTCGTGGCGGCCGCTCGGCGAGTTCTTCGCGTACCGGTTGCCCGCCGCGCTCTACCGGACCCGCCGCTGGTGGGGCACCCTGGCCGTGCTGCTGGTCACGGCCACCGCGGTCCTGGTCTGGTACATGGCCTCGCACCCCGAGGTGCTGTCGCTGTTCGTCGACGACGCGGACATCGACAAGGTCGTCAACCAGGAGTTCGTGGGGTACTACAGCGAGTACCGGGCGCAGAACTTCGCGCTGCAGGTGTGGACGAACAACGCCCTGCTCACCGCCCAGTGCCTGGCCTCCGGTGTGCTGATCCTGCCGGTCTTCTACCTGCTCTGGTCGAACATGCTGAACACCGCGGTGGTCGGCGGCATCATGGTCAGCCGCGACGCCGGCGGCACCTTCCTCACCTACCTGGCCCCGCACGGCCTGCTGGAGATCACCTGCCTGTTCGTCGGGGCCGGGGTCGGGCTGCGGATCGGCTGGTCGTGGATCGCCCCGGGCCCGTTGCAGACGCGGCGTCAGGCGCTGGTCGCCTGGGTCCGCGAGGGCATGGTGGTGGCCGTCGGCCTGGTCCCGGCCCTGCTGGTGGCCGGTTGCCTGGAGGCGTTCGTGACGCCGTCGGCCCTGCCGCCCTTCGCCCGCATCGGGATCGGCGCCGCGGTCTGGCTCGGCTTCCTGTCCTACGCGCTGGTCTGGGGCCGCGAGGCCGACCGCCGCCGACCGGCCGGCCCGGACACGGCCGACCTGCCGGCCGCCTAGGCCGGGGCCCGCCGCGACTACAGGCGGCCGGTGGCCTTGAGCAGCAGATACACGTCGGCGACCTTGCTCGCGAAGGTGTCCGCGTCCGCGTCCACCACGGTCGCCCCGGAACGGTCGAGCACGTCCCGCACCCGGTCCCGCTCGAACAGCACCCGCTCGGCGGCCGCCGCCGTGTGCACGTCGGCCGCCGACAGCTTCTCCGGCAGCTCGGCCATCCGGGCCACCGCCGGGTCCCGCACCCCGGCCACGATCACCTTGTGCCGGGCGGCCAGCCGCGGCAGCACGGGCAGCAGCCCCTCGATCATCGGCGCGGTGTCCAGCGCCGTGAAGATGACCACCAGGGATCGTTTCCGGTCACGCCGTAGCAGCTCCCGGGCGAGCAGCGAGAAGTCGGTCTCGACCAGGGCCGGTTCGAGCGACGCCATCGCGTCGATCAGCCGGGGCAGCTGCACCCGGTGGCCGCCGCCGTCGACCCGGACCCGCACCGCTCCGTCCAGCGCGAGCAGGTCGACCTTGTCGTCGGCCCGCGCGGCCAGCACGGACAGCAGCAGCGCGGCGTCGATCGTGGCGTCCAGCCGGGGCGCGTCACCGACCCGGACCGCCGAGGTGCGGCCGGTGTCCAGCACGCAGTAGACGCGCCGGTCGCGTTCGGGCCGCCAGGTGCGCACGACCACGTCGTGGTGCCGGGCGCTGGCCCGCCAGTCGATCGACCGGACGTCGTCGCCGAACACGTACTCCCGCAGCACGTCGAACTCGGTCCCGTGCCCCCGCCCGCGGGTCACCACGCTCCCGTCGAGCACGCGGATCCGGGCCAGTTTCTCGGGCAGGATCCGGCGGGACGGGAAGCGGGGCAGCACACGCAGGTTCCACGCGGGCGTGACCTGCTCGTTCCACGCGCGGCGGCGCTGCCGGTAGGCGAACCCGAACGGCCCCATGGACCGCAACGTCACCCGCACCGCGGGCCGGTCCCCGTGCCGGGTCGGCGTCAGGCTGGTGACGATCTCGTGGGAGGCGCCCGGTTCGAGCAGGAACGCGTGGTGCACCGGCCCGGCCCCGGCCGACGGCACCCAGCTGTCGCGCAGGCTCAGCCGTACGTCGCGATCGGAGGTGTTGGAAACCGTCAGCGTGGTCGTGGCCGTGTGGCCGAGCCACACCGTCCGGTCCCCGGAGCGGCGCAGTTCGAGACCGGTGAGCGGCCCGGCCATGACCAGATCGGCCAGCGCGAGCAGGGCGGCCAGCGCCACCACGATCCCGGCGCCGAGCCACGGCGCGGGCAGCAGCGCCGGCAGCGGCAGCCCGATCAGGAGCAGCAGCGCGAAACGCCTGGTGATCATCAGCGCGGCGCCGGCACCGACGTCAGGACCGTGGCCAGCACCGACTCGACGGTCACGCCGTCCAGTTCGGCGTCGGCGCGCAGCCGGACGCGGTGGCGCAGGGTCGGCAGGGTGTAGCCCTTCACGTCGTCCGGGACGACGTAGTCGCGCCCGTTCAGCCAGGCGTGCGCCTTGGCCACGGCGAGCAGCGCGGTCGCGCCACGCGGGGAGGCCCCCAGTTCCAGGGCCGGGGCGACCCGGGTGGCCCGGCAGATGTCCACGATGTAGGCCAGCACCGGGTCGGCCACCTGGACGCGCTGCACCGCGGCCCGCCCGGCGGCCAGGTCGGCGGCACCGGCGACCGCGGTCACACCGGCCGCCTTGAGGTCGCGCGGGTCGAACCCGTTGTGGTGGGCGCGCAGCACGTTGAGCTCGGCGTCGCGCTCGGGCAGCGGCACGCTCAGCTTGAGCAGGAACCGGTCGAGCTGCGCCTCGGGCAGCGGGTACGTCCCCTCGTACTCGATCGGGTTCTGGGTGGCCGCGACCAGGAACGGCTGCGGCAGCGGCCGGGGCGTCCCGTCGACGCTGACCTGCCGCTCCTCCATCGCTTCGAGCAGCGCGGCCTGGGTCTTCGGGGGCGTCCGGTTGATCTCGTCGGCGAGCAGCAGGTTGGTGAAGACCGGGCCGGCCCGGAAGTTGAACGCGGCCGTGCGCGAGTCGTAGACCAGCGAGCCGGTCACGTCGCCGGGCATCAGGTCGGGCGTGAACTGGACGCGCTTGGTGTCCAGGTCGAGCGCGGCCGACAGGGCCCGCACGAGCAGCGTCTTGGCGACCCCGGGCACGCCCTCGAGGAGGACGTGACCGCCGCAGAGCAGCGCGACGACGACCCCGCCGATCACCGCGTCCTGGCCGACGACGGCCTTGCCGACCTCGGTGCGCAGCCGGCCCAGGGCGAGGCGGGCCTGTTGTGCGTCGGGGGTGACGACGGCATCGGTGGTCACGGCTGGTCTCCTTCGAATCCGGTGATCTCGCGTACCAGGTGCTGTACGGCGTCGGCGGCCGAGATCAGCTCGGCGTCGTTCTCGGGGTGGAAATCGGCCAGGATCTCCCGCACGTCGTCCACCTCGTACCCCGCGGCCTCGGCGATGTCGGCGAGGGTCGCGCCGGCCGGCAGCCCGAGGTGGGCGATCAGCCGTCGCCGGGCGGCGGCCCGCAGGATGTCCAGGGACTCGTCCCGGGCATGAGCCCGCTGGTAGAGGCGGGCGTGCCCGAGCATGGTCTCGTTGGACGGGACCCGGGACGGCAGCGGCTCGCTGACCGGGGTGCCGAGCCGGCGCGCGGCGGCGACGGCCAGGGCCAGCAGGGCGAGCGCGAGCAGCGCGATCGACGCCCACACGGCCGGCGGGAACGCCTGGGCCAGCGGGTTCGGCTGGTTGTCGGCCTGCGCCGGCTGCCGCGGCGGCCGGGTCTCCTCGGGGTTCCCGGTGTCGGCCTCCCGCGGGGTCGCGCGGGAGGTCGGCCGGCTGACCGGCACCTGGCTGGGCCGGCTCGTCGGCGACGAGCTGACCTTCGGCACCGCCTCCCGGTGGTGCACGTCGAGCCAGATCACCCGAGGGGTCTGGGTGAGCAGCCCGGTGGCCAGGGTGAGGTTGCCGTTCTCGTTGATCCGGTCGTTGCGGAACGGGTCGGGAGCGCCGACCACGGTGACCGTCGCGCCGGCCGTGGTCACGCTCAGCACGGCACCGTCGTAGCAGGTGGTGGGCGCGACCGGCCCGTACGCCCGCTTGCCGACCGCGACCTTGCCGGCGGCCGTGGCCAGCGGGTCGGCACATTCCGGCAGCATCAGGCCGGTGGCCCAGCGCTCGTGGAACTGCGCGATCGGCCAGTTCGTCTCGGCCAGCGCCGACGAGTCGGGCGACACGACCACCAGCCGGGTGCCGGGCGGGACCGCGCCGGGACGGCCGAGCCGTTCCATGTCGGCCAGGTCGGGCGTGGTGACCAGCAGCGTCACCGCCTCGCCGCGCACCGCGGCCAGCGCCCCGGCGGTCGACGTCTCCCGATCCACGGTCACGCCGCGTTCCGTCAGCTCGCCGGCGAGCAGCGCCGAGCCGATGCCGGCCGGGCTGACCGGGGACAGGTAGTCGCTGTCGTCCTGGTCCGGCTGCTCGATCGCGTGCACGATCAGGGTGCCGGTGATCAGCGCGATCAGCAGTGTGAACGGGATCGCCACGCGGAGCCAGCGGCGTTTCCGGACCGGCGCGGTCACTGGGGCCCTCCCTGCGGCGGTGCGGTGAGAGAGGACCGGACCTCGGCGGTGAGCGAACGCATCCGGTCGTCGTGCCCGGAGGACGCCTCGCGTCTGCCGTACCAGATCTCCGAGAAGATCGCGGTCGCGCCGCCCAGCGGTGCCCCGACGACCGGGCGCCGGGCGGCGGCGTCGGCCGCGAGCTCCAGGGCGGTGGTGCCCGGCTCGGGCGCGATCACGCCGGCCCGGGTCAGATCAGAAACGGTCTCGCGCAGCCGCTCGCGGATCGCCTCGGCGTAGCGCCCCTCGGCCGCCAGCCGGTCGGCCAGCGACAGACCGACGGCCGGCCTGGGCGCCTCCACGACGGCCGGCTCGGCCGCCGCGACGACCGGCTTCGCCGTGGGCTGGGCTTTCGCTTTCGGCTTGCGGCGCCATCGGGGAAAACGCCAATGCAGCCGTACGCGGGGAAGCCGCCACCGGGGCAGCCGCAGGCGCGGAAACCGGAACTTCAGACGGGGGAACCGCCGTGGGACCCAGGCCGGGAACCAGTACCACAACGCGGCCACCAGGCCGGTCAGCGCGAGCAGGATCAGCAGGGTGAGCTGCGGGGACAACGCGTCGAAGATCCGCGCGACGAGCGAGTCGTAGAACCTCATCGGATCGCCACCAGGGTCTGCGCCTCGTCCTCGCCGCGCGACCGGCTCCGGTTCAGCGCGATGTCCAGGCCCTCGGTGCGGATCCGCGCCTCGACCAGCAGCACCGCGTCCAGGCAGGCCAGCGCCGCGTAGGCCACCGTGTTGGCCACCGCCCAGGCGGCCGGGACCGCCCAGTCCAGCCAGCTCGCGCCGGTCACGTTGTAGGCCAGCAGGTCGGCGACCGCGATCCAGCCCAGCCCGAGCGCACCCCGGATCCCCAGCCAGGTCAGATAGCCCAGGATCCGGATCCGGCCGACACGCAGCCCGCCGCGCGCCGACAGCTGGATCGACCGGGTCAGCGCCGCGAACGGGTTGCCCGGACGGTCCAGCGTCAGGATCGGGCCGGTCAGGCCGGTGAACGCGTAAAGCACGATCGCGGCGACCAGCGCGAAGTAGGCGGCCGGCCAGGCCAGTGCGGCCAGAAGGACCGCGAGCAGCAGGGCCCAGCCCACCCTCGTACGCCGAAGAATGTCGACGTGTGAGGCGAAGCGCCCGATCAACGCGGGCCCGGCCGCCGCACCCGCGAACGCGCCGAGCAGCGTGATGATCCCGACCTCGATCGCCACCCCGGTCGCCACGATCTGCCACCACGCGCCGAGGTCCCACTTGTCGGGGAAGTAGAACGGCGGGGTCAGCGACGGGACGGCCGCCCGCATCCGGGTGAGCAGCACCTGCTCCCCGGCCGCCAGCACGGCCGCCACGATCAGCAACGGCAGTGCGCGCTGCCGCAGCAGCGCCACGCCGGCGTCCAGCGACTCCCCCGCGGTCGTCGCCCGCAACGGCAGGATCGCCGTTGACCGGCGCGATCCCGCCGCCTCTCCCCGCATGGCGGGCATCCTATGAGATCGCTACGACAACAAATCTCATAGACCCCCTTGAAGACCCTTTTCCCGTACGGCCTTGAGCGCGCCCGCCCAGCTCTCCAGCTGATCGAAGAGCGTGTCGGCCGACGTCTTGTGCATGTCGGCCGGCGTGAACGCCGAGAAGTTCTCGAAGTCGCTGAAGATCGAGAAGCTGAGCTGCTGCTGGACGTGGGCGACCTGCAGCTCGCTCATCACACCGCGCAGGTGCTCGATCGCCCGGGCACCGCCGACCACGCCGTAGCTGACGAACGCGGCTGCCTTGTTGTTCCACTCCTCGTACAGGAAGTCGACGGCGTTCTTCAGCACGCCGGAAGTGGAGTGATTGTACTCGGGCGTGACCAGGACGAACCCGTCGTAGGAGCCGATGGTCGCGGCCCACGCCTTGGTGTGCTCCTGCGAGTAGAGGCCGGAGCCGGCCTTGGCCGAGACCGGCTCGTCGAGGTGCGGCAGCGGGTAGTCGACCAGGTCGACCAGGTCGTAGGTGACGCCGGGACGGCCCGCGGCCTGGGCCAGCACCCAGTCGGCGACGCCCTTGCCGTTGCGGCCGGGCCGGGTGCTGCCCAGGATCACGGCGATCTTCAACTCGGACATGGAAGTCCCTCCAGAACCAGTCACATGAACGTTCACGTGAAAAGCTAGCACCGGTTTACGTGAACGTTCATGTGACCCTGGACTCGCCTAGAATCGCTCGGGTGAGCACCCCGGAACCCACCTGGCTGACCCCGCCGGAACTGCGCGTCTGGCAGTCCCTGCACACCGTTCTGGTGCTGCTCCCGATCGCCCTGGACCGCCAGTTGCAGCAGGACTCCCAGGTGAGCTATCTGGAGTACTACGTGCTGGCCGCCCTCTCCGAACGCGACACCGGCACGGCCCGCCTCAGCGAGTTGGCGGTGCTCACCAACGCCGAACTGTCCCGGATCTCGCACCTGGTCGCCCGCCTGGAACGGCGCGGGCTGCTGCACCGGCGCCCCGACCCGGACGACGGCCGCTACACCAACGCGGTCCTCACCGACCAGGGCTGGACCCTGATCCGCGCGGCCGCCCCCGGGCACGTCGACACCGTGCGCAAGCTGGTCTTCGAGGGCCTGACCGACACCGACCGCGCCGAGCTCGCCCACACCGTCGACCGCCTCGTCGCCACCCTCAGCAAGTCCGGCATCGCCGTCCCACCCCGCGCCGCGCCATAAGTCAGGCCAGTCCCCGGTGGACGACTCGACACCAGCCGATCCCGCGCCCGACGGAACGTCCGGCGGACGTTCTCCCCACCGCCTCGATCGTGGACAGGGCGGCCGGCCGGCTCGCGAGTCAGGCGGTCCAATAGGCGTGCAGGCGCACGCCGGCCCGCGGCCACCCCCGCTCGTGAATCAGGTGCGCCCGCACCTTCTGACACGTGCGCGCCTCTCCGGCGACGTAGGCAACCCCCGGCTCGTCCGGCAGCCGCAACGTTTTCAGCGCACCGAGCAGCGCCGGTGACGATGCCGCGCCGGCCCCGTTGCGGTACGCCCACTGCAATTCCTCGCCGCGCGGCAGGTCCGGCCGGTCGTCGGGCGTGTCCACTTCGATCACGCCGTAGACCGCCGATCCGGCGGGCAGGGCCCGGATGATCGCCCCCATCGCGACCGAGCCCGTCTCCTCCCCCACCACGAGGTGGTAGGGCGCCTCCGGCCGTACCGTCAATCGCCCTTCCGGCGGGGTGACCGCGACCTCGTCGCCCACCCGGACCGACGTCGCCCATCGCGTCCCCGGCCCTTCGTGACCATGCGTCACCACGCGCAGTTCCAGCGACCCGGCCGGGTCGTAGTCCCACACCGTGTAGCTGCGCCACCCTTTCCGCAACGCCTCGATCAGCCCGGACGGCGAGCCCGGCAGCACGTTGAGGTGCTGGCCCGGCGTCCACGTGAGATCCCGCAGGGCGGGCCCGCTCAGGCCGATCTGCACCATCGACGGCGTCACCGGCGTGATCGCCCGGACCGGCGCGCGCCGCACCATCCGATCAAGTAGTCCCGGCACACCGATCACCTCGAATTTCCGCAGCTCATGGCATTATTATGAGCAATTGCTCACATCCTCCGCTACTCGCTTTCACCGCTCCCGGGAGCCTCGATGACGCCCGATGACAAACACCTTCAACCTCGGAAAACGCCCCGGCAGATCCGCGCCGAGCTGACCCGGCAGCGCATTCTGGCGGCGGCTGCTCACGTTTTCACCGAGCACGGGTACGCCGCCGGCACCACCAACCGCATCGCCGAGCGTGCCGGCGTGTCGATCGGCTCGCTCTACCAGTACTTCCCGGGCAAGGACGCGATCCTGGTCGCCCTGGTCACCGACCACCTGGCCCGCGAGACCCCGGACCTGGACGAGCTCGCCGCGCTGCCGCTGGCCGACGCGGTCCGCGCGCTGGTCCACGCCGCCGTCCACAACCACAACGACGATCCCGAGCTGCTCAGCGTCATGATGCAGCAGGCCATCCGCTGGCCGGAGGTGATGCCGCTGATGGCCGAGCAGCAGCGCGACCGGGCCACGGAGATCCGCTCCTTCCTGGACCGGCACCCGCAGGTCGACGTCGCCGACACCACCACCGCCGCGAATCTGGTCGTGACCACGGTCGGTGTGGTCGCCCACTGGCTGACCGCCGCGCCGGCCGCTCTCGACCCGAAGTCCCTGGAGGACGAGATGACCGCGATGCTGACCCGTTATCTCACCGGCTCGGCGGATGGGCCGTCTCAATCGGACCCGCCACCGCCGGGGATCCGCTGACGCTCCGCACGACGCGGAAGCCGACGCACCCGACCCGCAGGCCGGGATGGCTGCGGCCTCGCTTCGACGGTTCCACCGTTCCGGCCGGCACCCCGATCATGTCTTCCCCCTGCTTTCCGGTCCCCCGTCCTTGCATGGTCAGACGCCGCGGCCGCCGGACCGATTGTCGATGGACCAATTGTGGCGTGGGTAACACCGCGCGATAGGCTGCCCGGAATTCGTGACGGGTTGGGGTGGGATGGAACCGCGGCTGGTACTGCTCGATCTGGACGGCACGCTGCACGAACGCGGAAAGGCGCTGCCGGGCGCGGCTCGGGCCGTGGTCGAGCTGCGGCGGGCCGGGCACGTGGTCCGGGTGTTCACCAACACGGATTCGGAGTCCGAGTCCGGCCTGGTCGAACGCATCCGCGCCTCGGGCATCCCGGTCGCGCTGGGCGAGGTCTTCACCCCGGTCGTCGCGGCCAAGCGTGTCCTGCCGCCGGACGCGCGCCTGCTGGTCCTGGCCGACGAGCCGGTCCGCGACGACCTGGCCGCGCACGCGCCGCTGGCCGGCCCGCGCGACGCCACCCACGTGGTGATCGCCGACTGCCGCGAGACCCTGGACTACCGGGCGCTGGACGCCGCGTTCCGGGCCGTGCGGGCCGGGGCCGAGCTGGTCGCCCTGCAGTGTGGCCCGTACTTCCGGGCCGCCGACGGCGACCATCTGGACACCGGCGCGATCGTCGCCGCCGTCGAGTTCGCCACCGGCACCACGGCCCGCGTCCTGGGCAAGCCCAGCCAGGACTTCTTCCGGCTGGCCGCCCGGGACGCCCCGTCCGGTGTCTGGGTCGTCGGCGACGACCGGACCACGGACATCCTGATGGCCAACACCGCCGGCGCCACCTCGGTCCAGGTCCGCACCGGCAAGCACCACGACCAGCTTCACCTGGTCGACCTGCCTCATCCCACCCACACCATCAACTCGGTCGTGGATCTGCCGGCCCTGCTCGCCCCGGCCTGAGCGGACGAGACCGATCAGTCCGCGAGCGCGGCGGTGAGGTCGACCTCGACGAGCTGGTTCTCGTAGCCGAGCGAGGCCACGCCCAGCAGCGTGCTCGCCGTGGTGAAGGCCGGCCCGAGCGGTGACGCGTTGAGCTGGTGCCAGACCGCGGACAGGACCGCGTGGTCCGGGCTGACCACGTAGATCACCGACCGGACCACCTGGTCCGGACCGGCCCCGGCGGCCGCGAGCACGGCCAGGCAGTTGGCGATCACCTGGGCGGTCTGCGCCGCGTAGTCGCCCGGTTCGCCGACCACCCGGCCGGCGAGATCGAGCGGGCACTGCCCGGCCAGGTGAGCCAGTCGCCCGGCCGTGGAGATCGTCACGTGGTGATATCCGGCGGTCGCGTGGACCGTGTCCGGGCTGAACCTGGTGATCATCGTTCGAGGGCTCCCGATGCGAATCGCGGCAGCGGCCAGCCCGGGTCGGGCCGGAAACCGGTGTGCGTATCGTCGAACGGGAACTCGCCGGTGTCGATCAGTTTTGTCAGCCGGTCGGCCTCGGCCCGGATCCCGGCCGCCGCGGCCTCGTCGAAGTAGAGCGGGTGCCCGACGAACTCGGCGAACTCGTCGGTGTCCTTCCACTCCCAGGTCCGGTCGGGCGTCGCCACGATGTCCAGCACGAGATCGGTCGTCTCGACGCCGTCGTCCTGCCGCACGTAGGGCTTCTCCAGGTTGACGTACCACCCGGAGAACACGCCGCTCTTGAAGAACCACCACACCGAGTACCCGGCGCCGGGCGGCATCAGAATCAGGACGTCGTTGCCCTGCCACGTGTGGAGCTTGAGTTTCGGATCCTGCATCCGGTCCGGGCTGATGTCGTGGGTGGTCCGGCCGTCCACGTCGACCAGCCGGGCGAACTCGCCGCCCTCGGGCGCCCACAGGAGCAGCCCGGCGTCGTCGTCCCGGACCACCCGCATCGGCTGGGCCCAGGTCCGCCACGGTCCCCGCCGGTACCGCCGGACCACGATCTGCCCCGTCTCGAATCGCATCGCCGCAGACTACTTCTCCGGCCCGCGGCCCCTCCGGCGGACCGGCGTCACAAGATCACTGATGTCGACCGGTGACCACGCGGCGGCCTGGGCGGCGACCGGGCCGGCGCCGCCGATCCGGGCCAGGGCCAGCCGTTCCAGCTCGGTGTCGCCGATGCGCCGGGCGATGATGACGGCCGCGACGGTCCCCATCGGATCGCCGCCGAGCCGCCGGGCGGTGATGTCGTCGCGGGTCCACTCCCCGGCGATCAGCAGGCGGCCCAGCTCGGCCCGGTCGGCCAGGCACCACAGCAGCCGGCCGGCGAAGAGCAGGCCGTCGACGACGAGACGGTTCTCGGCCGGCCGACCGACCTCGGGCCAGCGGTACTCCCCGTGGAAGAAGACCGGCGGGCTACCCTCGGCGACCAGCGGCTCGTCGGCCCGGAACACCCAGGCCGTGAAGAAGTCGGTGTCGACCAGCGGCGCGAGTTCGTCGTCGAAGACCAGCACGTTCCAGCGCAGCCGCCCGTGGGTCCCGGGCAGCAGCCGCAGGTGGCGGCGCAGCCCACCGCCGCGGTAGACGGCCTCGGCGGCCTGCCGCCCGCGCCGGATCTCGTCCGGCTCGGGCAGGTGCCAGGCGGCCATCAGCTCACGGAACACCTGCTCGCGGGGCCGCCGGGTCATCGCGGCGACCCGCGGCCCTGGCGGGGATCGGCCCGAGGAGCGGTCATGCGGGCCATTCTGCCCGGCCCCGGCACCCCATGGCCGGGCATCGATGGGACGGGCCGAGGTCAGCGGCAGCCGGCGAGCAGGGTGTCGCTGAGCTCGCACTGATACGGCGACCCTTCCGGGCTGCCCTCCAGCCGGTTGGTCAGGTAGACCATGACCAGGTCGCGCTCCGGGTCGGCCCAGCCCAGGCAGGCATTCGACCCGTTGTGCCCGAATGCCCGCCGGCTGCTGAGCCGGCCCATCGGCCGCGGACGATCCGGATCGTTCTCGTGCCCGCCCAGCTGGAACCCCTCCGACCAGCGGATCCGGTTCCCGAGCACCTGATCCACCTCGCCGCTGGTCGAGGGTGCGCAGGCCCCGGCGACCGTGTCCGCCGAGAGCAGCCGCGACCCGAGCATCGCCTGGTAGAAAACGGCCAGGTCGCGGGCGGTGCTGGAGACCGTGGCGGCCGGGATGACCGCCTTGCGGGCGATGCCCAGGTTGGCCGCCCACTGCAGGGTCCGGGGGCCGCCGCTGGGGGCGTGGCGCATCGGCACGCGCCGCGGCGGTGCGTTCAGGTGGGTGTCGCGCAGGGCCAGGGGCTGCAGGATCAGCCGGTGCAGGACCTCGCGCAGGGACATCCCGGTGACCCGCTGGATCAGCTCGCCGAGCAGGAATCCGTAGCTCAGGGTGTGGTAGGCGGGACGCTGGCCGGGCGCGTGGTGGGCGCGGGCGCCGGCCAGGGCGCGCACTGATCGGTTCCAGTCAGGAGCGAGGAGGGCGTCCCGATAGATGCTCTTCACGTAGGGCAGTCCGGACCGGTGCTGGAGCACCTGCCGTACGGTAATCGTGTCTTTTCCGTTGAATTCAAATTCCGGCCAGTACGAGGCCAGAGGCGCGTCGAGCGACAGGAGTCCCTGCTCGGCGAGCCGATGCACGAGCGTCGCGACCAGCGGCTTCCCGGCCGAGAAGAGCAGGAACGGCACATCCCGGGGCACACCGAACGACCAGTCGAGCAGGACCTCGCCGTGCCGCATCACCACAAGCTGGGCCGCCGCGCCGCGGGCCGCCACCATTCTGATCATGGTCTGCACGGCGCGCGGGGCGATGCCCAACTCCTCGGCGGGCAGTTCGTCCCACGTCCGCCGGATCTCTGATTCGATCGTCACGCTGCCTCCCACGCCGGAGGCTAGCGATCGTCGGAGCGCGTGCGTCGCACAACGCGTGAACCCGGCAACCTGAAAAACCTTTCCGGTACGCGCCCGAAAGGTTAACGGTTATCAAATACGTCGATGCCACCGGGCCTGGACGGGGCCGGGTAGGCTGTCGGGAACGCGCCGTGCGTCCCGAGGTCTTTCAGGTTCGTCGCCGGGCGTCCACGTTGGTGGTCATCGCCGCGAGCACGCCCGGCAGCATCGCGACGGTCGCCGCGTCCAGGCCGTCGACGGTCTCCTCGGCCAGCCCGGACCAGAGCTGTTTGACCTTCTCGGTGAGGGCTCGCCCGGAGTCGGTGAGCTCGACCACTGTCGCTCTTTTGTCAGAGGCCGCGGGGGTACGGCGGATGTGGCCGGACGCCTCCAACTTGCGCGCCATGAGGGTCACACTCGGCGGCTCGCAGCCCAGTGCCTCGCTGAGCTGCGCCTGGATCCGCGGTCCGGTCCGGTCCAGTTCGAGCAGCAGCGCCTCCTGCCCGGGGTGCAGCCCGAGCGGCGCGAGCAGCGCGGACGCCCGGGCTCGATGCCGCAGGCTCAGCAGCCGGATCGCCTGGTTGAGCGCGTCGGCCCGCTCGAAGTCCATCGTCCGCTCCTTGACAGAAATAGTTATGCACATAACGTTATGCGCGTAACTAAAACCTATCATCGGAAGGAGTCACATGCCGGCGCTGCTCCTGCCCCTGGTGTGCGCGTGCCAGTTCATGATCATCCTGGACGCGGCGATCGTGAACCTGGCGCTGCCGTCGGTCGAACGCGATCTCGGCTTCTCCGCGACCGGCCTGGCCTGGGTCGTCAACGGCTACCTGCTGACGTTCGCCGGGCTGATGCTGCTCGGCGGGCGCGCGGCCGACCTGTTCGGACAGCGGCGCCTGACCATTTCCGGACTCGCCGTGTTCTCGGCCGCGAGCCTGCTCGCCGGCCTGTCCAGCACCGCGACCATGCTCGTCGCGGCCCGCGCGGCCCAGGGCGTCGGGGCCGCGATGCTGGCCCCGGCCACGCTGGCCGTGGTCAACACCGCGTTCACCGAACCGGCCGTCCGAGCCCGGGCGTTCGCCGCGTGGTCGGCCTCGGGCGGCGTCGGCGGCATGGCCGGCGCGATCGTCGGTGGCGCGCTCACCACCGGCCTGTCCTGGCGCTGGATCTTCCTGATCAACGTCCCGATCGGCGCCGCCCTGATCGCGGTCGCGGCGACGTCGCTGCCCCGCTCGGTCCCGGAGCGCCGCGACCGGCTCGACCTCGCCGGGGCGGCCACCGGGACGGCCGGGCTGGGCGCGCTGGTCTACGGCGTCATGTACGGCTCGGTGCTGCCGATCGTCGCCGGTGTCCTGCTGCTCGGCACGTTCGTGCTGGTGGAAGCCCGGTTCGCGCGGAGCCCGATGGTGCCGCTGCGACTGTTCCGGACGGCCGGGGTGGCGCCCGGCGCGACCATGCTGCTGCTGTTCGGCGGCATCGCGACCGCCATGTGGTACTTCACCTCCCTGCTGCTGCAGAACACGTTCGGCTGCGACGCGCTCCGAGCCGGGCTGGCCCAGACCCCCGCCGCGGTCACGTTCGTACTGGTCGCGCGATGGGTGGCGCCACGGCTGCCCCGGGCCGGGCGGCCCCTCGGATGCGCGTGCTTCATCGCCGGATTCGGCTGGCTGTCCCAGGCCGGCGGAGTCGCCGCCGTGATCGGGGCCACACTCATCGTCGCCACCGGCATCGGCCTGACCTTCCCTACGCTGATGGCGC
Organism: Actinoplanes sp. HUAS TT8; assembly: GCF_051380535.1. Lineage (NCBI taxonomy): Bacteria > Bacillati > Actinomycetota > Actinomycetes > Micromonosporales > Micromonosporaceae > Actinoplanes > Actinoplanes sp. HUAS TT8. The sequence goes on from NZ_CP195646.1 coordinate 3,674,786, forward strand.
TGGCCACGGCCCGGGTCCCGGACGCCGACGCGGGTGTCGCCGGCGGGCTGGCCACCACGTTCAACCAGGTCGGCAGCGCGATCAGCCTGGCCGTCTTCGCGACGTTCACCGGCTACGACCGGGTTTTCCTGGCCGCGGCCGGGATCGCGGTGGTCATCGCGGCGATCAGCCTCGGTTCGGGGCGCCGGTCGGATCGCCGACAACTCGTAACCGACCTCGCGTAGTGGTGGATGTCGTACATCTGCCGTTAGCGTGGCCGGGCTAGGGTGCGCTGTTTCTTTCGATCCCTGGTATTCGATCCTTAGTAGAGGCGACGATGCGGATCACGGTGCTCGGTGGATGCGGTGCGTGGCCGTTACGCGGCGAGGCCTGCAGCGGCTTCCTCGTCGAACAGGACGGCTATCGGCTGGCCATCGACCTGGGGTACGGAACGATGCCCCGCCTGCCCAGCCCCGACGTCGACGCCGTGATCATCAGCCACGGCCACCCCGACCACTGCGCCGACCTGAACCCGCTGCTGCGCGCCCGCGTCCTCCGCGACCGACCGGCTCGTCCACTACCCGTCTTCGCCCCGGGCGGATCCCTCGACGCGGTCCTCGCCCTGGACCGCCCGGGCATGCTCGACAGCGGCCTCGACCTGCGCGAATTCACACCGGGCGACCGTTTCGAGGCGGGGCCGTTCCGGGTCGAGACCGCGCTGCTGCCCCACTGGGTGCCCAACGCCGGGCTGCGGTTGAGCGCGGGCGGGCAGGTCCTCGCGTACACCGGGGACAGCGGACCCAGCCCGGACGTGGCCCGGCTGGCCCGCAACGCGGACGTCTTCCTGGCCGAGGCATCGTATGTGGATGCCGTACCGGAAGAAGCAGTTGGTTTTCTTTCGAGTGCGACGATTGCCGGCGGGTCGGCGGCTCAGGCCGCGGCCGGGCATCTGGTCCTGACCCATCTGCTCGCCGAGACGGAGCCGGCCGCGGCCGTCGACGCAGCCCGGAGCCGATTCCGGGGTGAGGTGACGGCGGCGCGGTCCGGGCTGGTGCTGCGCCTCTGAGGCATCGGCCCGGAACACGACGAACGGCCCTTCTCGTGGAGAAGGACCGTGTGTGGTCGCGGGGTCAGCCGTGGCCGGCCGGGGTCGTGATCGGTGTCCTCGTCGCGACGGAAGTCGCGGCCCTGCTAATGGTCTTGACCGAGGTCGCGGGTCTGCTGGAGTTTGCGGTTCTGTTCGAGGGCCTCTTCGAGCTGGTCCTCGAGGATGATGATCCGGCAGGCGGCCTCCAGAGCGGTGCCCTGGTCGACCATCTCCCGGGCCCGGGCGGCCAGGCGCAGCTGGTAGCGGGAGTAGCGGCGGTGCCCGCCGGCCGAACGGAACGGGGTGAACAGCTTCTCCTCGTCGAGCCGTCTCAGGAAATCCTGCGACGTGCCCACGATCTCCGCGGCGCGGCCCATCGTGTAGGCGGGATAGTCGTCGTCACCGAACATGTCGTCAGGTGGGGCCATACACAAAACCTCCATGGCGAGAGCCCCGGCGCTCGCGCGCCGGGGCTCAGGGTTAATAGGACTGAAAACACCATCTACCGACAGGTACGTCGGGTTGTCGTATCCGAATCTTCCGCCGTCAACGGCGCGAGATTCAGGGATCGCATAAGCGTGACCGGAGACCACCTCACTTCGAAGGGAACTGCGGTGTCCACCACCGGCCTTGAGACAACGGCCTGACGGCGGGCGATCCAACGGTGTTCCGTGCCCTCCCTTTCCTCTGTCTTCCCTGCACTGTCGTGCTGCTCGCCGGCATCGAAGCCCCACGCAACTTCCTGGGCTCCTCGCGCGTCCGGCGAGAGTGCTTCCTCAGGTGGAGCCCCGAACCTGCCTCGGCCCCACCTGCTCACACGGCGATGACGCGCATCGCAGAGGTCGAGCGAGCCACGACGTGCGTCGGGCCCTGCTGTAGCTCGGCCTTCTCATCTGCGTCTTTCACAGATCTTCGCTGTCAACAACAAGAACATTAGCCGACAGCCACCAACAAGTCTAGGTTTTGCGGCACAGATTTTCTGAGCCGCCCATGGCACATTTCCGTGATACTTCGATGACTGTCAGTCCATGACCGCCGGGCCGAGCACCCAGGCGAACGCGACCGAGGGAGCCCGACGGGGCCGGGCGCTGAGCGGCAGATCGCGCGGAGGCCGGGCGGTCAGCGGCTGAAGACCGCGCGCCAGCGGATCAGGAGGCGGGAACCGGGGGCCGGCAGCTCCTCGACGGACACCGGCCGCAGACCCGGACCGGCGAAAGCGTCGACCTCGGCGCGGCTCAACGGCCACGGCGGGCCCTCGCCCGGCGAGTCGGTGGCCGCGGCGGCCAGGACCAGCAGGGTTCCCCCGGGCGCCACGAAGTCACCGATCGTGGCGATCGCGCGGGCGCGGATCTCGACCGGCAGCGCCTGGACGTTGTTGCTCTCCAGGACGAGATCGAACGTACGGTTCCACTCCGGTGGCGGATTCAGCAGGTCGGCCACGCGGTAGTCGACCGCCGACTCCGGATGCCGGGAACGGGCCAGCTCGATCGCCGTCGCCGAGATGTCAAAAGCGGTCACGGAGTAGCCCAGCGCCGCGACATGTTCCGCATCCCGGCCGTTGCCGCATCCGACGACCAGCGCCCGTCGGCCGTCGCCGGGCGCCAGCGCGAACTCGCGAAGGTTCACGCCGGCCGCCGGAACATCCCACGGTACGGTCGCGTGCCCGTCCCGGGCCTCGGCGTAGAGCCGCTCGAACCACCCGGTCGGGTCCCCGGCCGCCAGCGACGCCGCCGCGAACCGCCGAGCATCCGCGGTACCGGAGTCGGCAACCGAACGGTTCGCCCGGTCCGGCTCGGAACCTCCCGAAGCCGCAGCCACACCGGAGTCACCGGACGGCGCAGCGGCAGCGGACTCACCGGAGTCGGCCGCCGAGCCCGGGTCACCGGAGGCGGCAACCGGGGCGGGCTCGGGCGGCTCGGGCGCGATCATCGCGGGACGACGCGGCGGAGTTCGCGAAGGGCCTGACGGCGTACGTCTCCGGTCAGGGTGTCGATGTAGAGGCGCCCGTCCAGATGGTCGGTCTCGTGCTGCAACGCCCGCGCCAGAAACCCGGTGCCGTGGATGACCAGCGGCTCGCCGTTGAGGTCGAAACCGCGAGCGGTGACCGATTCGGCCCGCTTGGTGGAGTAGCCCAGGCCGGGCAACGACAGGCAGCCCTCCTCGTCCTCCTGCTCGCCGGCAAAATCCGACAGAACCGGGTTGACCATGTGCCCGATCTGCCCGGCCACGTTGTACGAGAACACCCGCAGGCTGACGCCGATCTGGGGTCCGGCCACGCCGGCGCGGCCGGGCTCGCGGACGGTGTCCTCCAGGTCACGGACGATCTCGCGCAGGCTGGCGTCGAAGTCGGTGACCGGATCGGCGGGCGTGCGCAGGACCGGGTCACCGTAGAGCCGAATCGGCCTCACTGTCATGCCCGAAATCCTATCCACTCGTTACCGTCCGCAGCCCACCGGCCGCCGGGCCGTGGACAACGCCGGCGAACCACGAAGGCACAGGCGGCGAGCGAAGGCGGCCTCAGGCGGCCCGGGACAGAACCGGCACCACCACCGGACGCGACTGAACCAGGTGCAGACCGTCGAATCGGATGGCGGTCAGAGCCGCCGCCCCCGGCCGGTCGATGATCGTGATGGTCGCCACGTCCTGATGGATCCGATGGGCCGGGTCAGCCACGTCCGTGAGCAGCCCCCGCCACTTACGCACATGTGTGGCGAACGCCGACCGCCGCACTCGCCGCCGCCGCGCCTCCTGCCCGGCCAGCGCCTCGGACGGTTCCACATCGAGGAGCAGCAGATGGGTGCGCCGTCCGGCCCGCCGCGCCGCCCTCGTGATCAGCCGGGTGGCCCACTTCCGGGTGCCCGATTCGTGCACCACGACCGATTCCGTCCCCCGCAACGCCCGGAACAGCCGCACGTAGTGGGCCACGTGCACGAGCGGCCGCCAGTACTTGTACGGCACCGCCCCGAGGATCGGCGAGAGTGCGATCCGTGCCTGCTCGGAGTCGAGCAACCGCACCCCGGGCTGCGGGAAGAGCCGCTTGAGCAGCGTCGTCTTCCCGGCTCCGGGCACACCGGCCACGATCAGCAGCGCCCCGGCCGGGTAGTTCAGTTCCGGAGCCCGGAGTCCGCGCAGATCCTGCCCAGTCGCCATGGTCGTTTCCTCTCCCGCCGAGGCAGGAGACCGACCCCCGGTGAGCGACCGAGACCCCGGCCCCTGTCCGCGGCAACTCACGTCACCTGCAGGGCCGAAGGTCTGGTCCACCTCGGAGGATCTCCGAGGCCCGGGCGCCGGGAGCCCGAGGGCTCCAGGATGTCGAACGACCGGCGAAGGACTACTCCCCTTCAGCGCGAAACACTACCGCCCCGGCGCAAGGCCCGAAAAAATCAGGCGGCGAGCAGCGACGACCGGTCGCGCGACAACATGTGCTTGAGCTTGATCAACGACCGGCGGGTCTGGCTCTTCACCACGGTGATCGGCACGTCGAGTTCGGCCGCGACCTGCTCCACGCTGTGGTCGGCGAAGTAGCGCAGCACCACGATGGCCCGGTCCCGATCGGGCAGCCGCCGCAGGGCCCCCATCATGGTGATCCGCAGGTCGACGTCGATCGAGTACTCCGGTTCCCGCAGTTCGCCGGGTGTCGACTCGGTCGAACTGCGACGCCGCCGATGGTCGACGTACGTCCGGAACAGGACTTTCTGGGCGTACGCGGAAAGGTTTTCGCTCTCGGCGGCCCGATCCCAGCTCAGATACATCTTGGTCAGCGTGGCCTGCGTCAGGTCCTGCGCGAGGTGCCAGTCGCGGCACAGCTGGTACGCGCTGCTGTGCAGTCGCTGCCGGCAGTCCCGCGCGAATCGCGCGAACTCCTCCGTGACCGGCGGGGATGAGAGCATGACCTGGTCGCCTTCTCTGTGGACCGTCCGGGAAACGCGTGCGTCAAGGTACGCGCTCCTCCCCGGTGGATGGGGGCGGACGATGAGAGTGGCACGCAATAGGTAGAGAACCCTCGGAAGCCACTATGCGAAAGCTGTGAGCGCCCTCCGGATCGGCCCGACCTTGGCCGCGGCCTCGTCGACCTCGGCGATCGGCTCGCTGTCGGCGGTGATCCCGCCGCCGGCCCAGGTGTGCACGCGGGTGCCGTCGACGGCCACGGTGCGGATGCTCAGCCCCAGGTCGAGGTGGTCGGGCCCGATCCAGCCGAGTGCGCCCATGCTGACGCCGCGGCCGACCGGTTCGAGGGCGGCGATCTCGGCCAGCGCGGCGATCTTGGGCGCGCCGGTGACGCTTCCGCCCGGGCAGACGGCCCGCAGGAGATCGGCCAGGCCGACGTCCCCCGAGATCGCGGCCGACACGACCGACTCCGCCTGCCACAGACCGGACCATTCGCGTATGGCGAAGAGCTCCTCCACCCGCACCGGCCCGGTCCCGGGGAGTCGCGCCAGGTCGTTGCGCTCCAGGTCGACGATCATCACGTGTTCGGCCCGTTCCTTGGCCGAGGCGAGAAGTTCCCGGCGGCCCTCGGCGGTGGCCGGCCGGGTCCCCTTGATCGGCCGGGTGATGATCCGCCCGTCGCGGACCTCGACGAGGGTTTCCGGTGAGGCCGTCGCGATGGCCCAGGATCCGTCGGCCGGTCCCAGGATCCCGCCGTAGCGGGCACCGGCCAGCCTCGCGACCCGCCCGAGGGCGTTTGTCGGGTTTCCGACGTACGGCGCCGACCCGTGCCCGACCACATTGACCTGGTAGACGTCGCCGCGCCCGATCGCGTCGCGCACATCCTGCACGGCGGCGGCGTGATCGGCCCGCGTCCAGCTCTCCGTCCAGGCGCCGAGTTCCCAGTCCACCGTCGAAGGCCACGACCCGAGTTCCCAGTACGGCGTTGAACCGCACGTGGTGTGACCCCAGACGACGGCGTATATGTCCGGTATCGACGGTACCGGGCTGGCGCTGCCGGGAGTGACGTTGATCATCACGGATCCGGCATCCGCGGATACGTAGAGCGACGCTCCGCAAATGGCGCTATGGCTGTTCGTCCGGTATTTGTCATCCGAACGGCCGAGGTTGCGCACCGGCAGTCCGTTGCCGGCCAGGAACTCGGTCAGAAGCTCGGCAGGGTCACCGGAATCACCCCGATGCCACGAAAACGAACGTAACGCATGGTGACGGGCGTTGCAGGCGGCCGGTGCGGCCGGCGGAGCCCCGGGAGGAGGTACCGGAGAGTGGCCGACGGACCCCTGCGCGTGGACCATCGGAACCGTGGAAACAGGGTCGGACGCCGTCACTCGGTTGAACCGTTGTCGTTCGATGTGAGGTAACGTTCGAGCCCGACTTTGTGAACCTTCACACAGCCCCCTACCGGAGAAAACCCGCGATGTGCCAGCACCTGAATCAATGCCCTCCAGCCGACGCTATCGACCGGGAGGCCGCCCGCACCGTGGCGACCTTCTGCGAACAGGGTTGGAGCCTGCTCTGCAACGGTGTCATCGTCTTCGAGGACACCGGTGAGCTCCTGCCGGACGGTACGACGATTGCGCCGCACCGCGGTCCGGCCCGCCACGCCCTCGCCGCTTAATCACTGAGGGTAACGATACGGCCGCCCTGTTTGGCGGAAGTTTCGATGCCCCCGGCCGGCCCCGATGTGGTGGCCCGCCGGACGATCGCCGCTTGCCCGATGGGACAACCGGCGGAAAGACGGCGCAGGCCGCGATCCGTAGACCGCGACCTGCGCAACAACCCTAGGGGTCAGCTCTCGAAGGCCTCCGGCGAGGGGCACGAGCAGACCAGGTTGCGGTCGCCGTAGGCCCCGTCGATACGGCGCACCGGCGGCCAGTACTTCGCCGTCCGGTCGACGCCCTTCGGGAAGCCGGCGACCGACCGCGGGTACGGGTGCGACCACTCGTCGGCCGTCACCGCCGACGCCGTGTGCGGCGCGTTGGCCAGCGGATTGTCGTCCTTGGGCCAGACCCCGGCGGCCACCTGGTCGATCTCCGCCTTGATCGAGATCATGGCGTCGCAGAACCGGTCCAGCTCGGCCAGGTCCTCGCTCTCGGTCGGCTCGACCATGAGGGTGCCGGCGACCGGGAACGACATCGTCGGAGCGTGAAAACCGTAGTCGATGAGCCGCTTGGCGACGTCGTCCACGCTCACGCCGGTGGCCTTGGTGATCGGGCGCAGGTCGAGGATGCACTCGTGGGCGACCAGGCCGTTCTCCCCGGCGTAGAGCACCGGGTAGTGCTCGCGCAGCCGCGCCGCCACGTAGTTGGCGGTCAGGACGGCCGTGGCGGTGGCCTGGGCCAGTCCGTCCGGGCCCATCATCCGTACGTAGGCCCAGGAGATGGGCAGGATGCCGGCGGAACCGTGCGCGGCCGCGGAGACGGCGTGGTGGTCGCCCGATTCGAGGGGGTTGCCGGGCAGGAAGTCGGCCAGGTGGGCGCGGACCGCGACCGGGCCGACACCGGGGCCGCCACCGCCGTGCGGGATGCAGAACGTCTTGTGCAGGTTGAGGTGCGACACGTCGGCGCCGAACTTGCCCGGCCGGGCGAAGCCGACCAGCGCGTTCAGGTTGGCCCCGTCCACGTAGACCTGGCCGCCGGCCTCGTGCACCTTGGCGCACAGCTCGGCGATCGAGGTCTCGTACACCCCGTGGGTCGACGGGTAGGTCACCATGATCGCCGACAGCGCCGAGGCGTGCTTCTCGATCTTGGCGGCGAGGTCGGTGAGGTCGACGTTGCCGTTCTCGTCGCAGGCGACCACGACGACCCGCATGCCGGCCATGACCGCGCTGGCCGCGTTGGTGCCGTGGGCCGAGGACGGGATCAGGCAGACGTCACGGTGGGTCTCGCCGCGCGAGCGGTGGTAGCCCCGGATGGCCAGCAGACCGGCCAGCTCGCCCTGGGAGCCCGCGTTCGGCTGGACGCTCACGGCGTCGTAGCCGGTGATCTCGGCCAGCCAGGCTTCCAGCTGGGCGACCAGATCCTCGTACCCCCGCGTCTGGTCGGACGGCGCGAAGGGGTGGATGTCGGCGAACTCGGGCCAGGTGACCGCCTCCATCTCGGTGGTGGCGTTCAGCTTCATCGTGCACGACCCCAGCGGGATCATGCCGCGATCCAGCGCGTAGTCGCGGTCCGAGAGTTTGCGCAGGTAGCGCAGCATGCTCGTCTCGGAGTGGTGGGTGTTGAAGACCGGGTGGTCCAGGTAGTCGCTGGTGCGGCCCAGGGGCTTGGCACCGCAGACGGCCGGCTCGGCCACGGTCGCGCCGAACGCGGCCAGCACGGTCGCGACGTGCGCGCTCGTGGTGGTCTCGTCGGTCGAGATCGACACCCGGTCGGCGTCGACCAGGCGCAGGTCGACACCGTGCTCGGCGGCGGCCGCCACGATCGAGGCGGCGCGGCCGGGCACGATCGCGGTGACGGTGTCGAAGAACGCGGTGTGCGCGACCTCGACGCCGGCCGCGGTCAGGCTGCCGGAGATCGTCAGGGCGTGGTCGTGGGTCCGCTTGGCGATCGCGCGCAGGCCGGCCGGGCCGTGGTAGACCGCGTACATGCCGGCCATGACGGCCAGGAGCACCTGCGCGGTACAGATGTTGCTGGTCGCCTTCTCGCGGCGGATGTGCTGCTCGCGGGTCTGCAGGGCGAGCCGGTAGGCCGGGGCGCCGTCCGCGTCCTTGGAGACGCCGACGAGACGGCCGGGCAGGCTGCGCTCCAGGCCGGCGCGGACGGCCAGGTAACCGGCGTGCGGGCCGCCGAAGCCGAGCGGCACGCCGAAGCGCTGGGTCGTGCCGGCCGCGATGTCGGCGCCGATCTCGCCCGGGGCGCGCAGCAGGGTCAGCGCGAGCAGGTCGGCCGCGACCGTGACCAGGGCACCCTTGGCGTGGGCGGCCTCGACCAGGGCGGCGTGGTCGCGGACGGCACCGGACGCGCCCGGGTACTGCAGGTGCAGGCCGAAGAACTCCTCCGGCAGGTCGTCGCCGGCGTCCAGGTCGACGAGCTCGACCCGGATGCCGAGCGGTTCGGCCCGGGTGCGCAGGACGGCGAGCGTCTGCGGGAACGTGTCGGCGTCCACGACGTACGTCGAAGATTTCGATTTTGACGCTCGTCGCGCGAGGGTCATCGCCTCGGCGACGGCGGTGGCCTCGTCCAGCATCGACGCGTTGGCCGTGGTCAGTCCGGTCAGATCGGTGACCATGGTCTGGAAGTTGAGCAGTGCCTCCAGGCGGCCCTGGCTGATCTCCGGCTGGTACGGCGTGTACGCCGTGTACCAGGCCGGGCTCTCCAGCACGTTCCGCTTGATCACCGCGGGCGTGTGCGTCCCGTAGTAGCCCAGGCCGATCATCGGGGTCGCGACGACGTTGCGGGCGGCGATCGCGCGCAGCTCGGCGATCGTCTCCTCCTCGGAGGCCCCGGCCGGCAGGTCGAGCTCCCCGTGGAACCGGATCGACTCCGGGATGGCGGCGTCCATCAGCTCACCGAGCGACTCGTACCCGACGGTCTTGAGCATCTCGGCCTGCTCATCGGCCTGCGGACCGATGTGGCGGTGGGTGAATGACGACGTCATGGGCGACTCCCGGGGCATGAGAAGGCTGACAAAGCCCTCCCCCTCTGTCATACCCACAAAAGGGGACTTCAGAGTCGCCTGCCCGCGCGGTCCGTTTGCCTGTAGAGATTCCGGGGAGGAGTTGCCCCTTCGGCGCCCGTGCTTTCACCAGGAAAGACCAGGTCTCTCCCGCGCGGCTGGCAACCAACCTACCAGTGGACATGACCATGATCGGAACTCCTAGGGTGGGGGTGTGACCTACACCCCTGCAGTTGATCGCTACGAGTCCATGACGTACCGCCGCGCGGGCCGCAGCGGTCTCAAGCTGCCCGCCATCTCCCTGGGTCTCTGGCACAACTTCGGTGACACCCGCCCGGCCGACCGCCAGCGGGACATCGTGCGCCGCGCCTTCGACCTCGGGGTCACCCACTTCGACCTGGCCAACAACTACGGCCCGCCGCCGGGCAGCGCGGAGACCAACTTCGGCCGGATCCTCGCGGCCGACTTCAAGGCCCACCGCGACGAGATGATCATCTCCAGCAAGGCCGGCTACACCATGTGGGACGGCCCCTACGGCGACTTCGGCTCGCGCAAGTACCTGGTCAGCTCGCTGGACCAGTCGCTGCAGCGGCTCGGCATCGACTACGTGGACGTTTTCTACCACCACCGGCCGGACCCGGAGACTCCCCTTGAGGAGACGATGTCCGCTCTCGATCACATCGTGCGCTCGGGCAAGGCGCTCTACGTCGGCCTGAGCAACTACAAGTCCGAGCAGACCGCGCAGGCCGCCGCGATCCTCCGCGAGCTCGGCACGCCGCTGCTGATCCACCAGCCGTCCTACTCGATCCTCAACCGCTGGATCGAGCACGACAACCTGCTCGACACCCTGGAGGAGGCGGGCGCCGGCTGCATCGCGTTCAGCCCGCTGCAGCAGGGCCTGCTCACCGACCGCTACCTCGACGGGATCCCGGACGACTCGCGGATCCGGACCAGCGTGTTCCTCAACGAGAGCGCCCTGGACTCCAAGACCCTGGGCCGGCTGCACGCGCTCAACGACATCGCCAAGCGGCGCGGCCAGTCCCTGGCCCAGCTGGCCCTGGCCTGGGCGCTGCGCGACCAGCGCATGACCAGCCTGATCATCGGCGCCTCCAGCGTCCAGCAGCTGGAGAACAACATCGCCGCCCTCGACAACCCGGAGCTGACCCAGGCCGAGATCGACGAGATCGACGGCACCGTTCTCGACCTTTAGATCAAAACCGATTATTCGGTACGGCCATAAATTGCCGCGCGTGCCCCGGGGCGGTTCGTTACCGTCCCGAGGCATGACGGACCTGGTCGAGAAGCACACGATCCTCGCCGTCGTGGTCGGCTCCCGCGCCTACGGGCTGGACGGGCCGGGCAGCGACCACGACCGGCGGGGTGTCTACGCGGCCCCGACCAGGGACTTCTGGCGCCTCGACAAGCCGCCCACGCACCTGGACGGGCCGGCCGAGGAACAGTTCTCGTGGGAGATCGAACGGTTCTGCACCCTCGCGCTGCAGGCCAACCCGACAGTCCTGGAAGTGCTCTGGTCCCCGCTGACCGAGCGGATCACGCCCGCCGGTGAACACCTGCGGGCGGTCCGGTCGGCGTTCCTGTCCCGGCGGGTCCACGAGACGTACGGCAACTACGCCCGCGATCAGCTCGACCGCGTCGCCGCCCGCCGCGCCCGCACCGGTGAGGTCAACCACAAGCAGGCCATGCACATGATCCGGCTGCTCACCGCCGGCGCCCACGTGCTGCGCACCGGCGAGGTCCTGGTCGACGTGCGTCACCTGCGGGACCGGCTGCTCGCCGTCAAGCACGACGAGGTCCCGTGGGACGAGGTCGCCGCGTGGGCGGCCACCCTGATGGCCGACCTCGACCGGGCGGCCGGCGAGACCCGGCTGCCCGAACGGCCGGATCGCGATCGGGTCGACGAGCTGCTCATCGCCGTACGGGAAGAGGGTTTGACATGACCATCGACGTGCCCGAGTGGGCGGCCGAGGCCGCCCGGCAACTCCCCTATCCCCTGGTGTTCGGCACGGTCAGCGGCGCCCACCTGTACGGGTTCGCGTCGGTCGACTCCGACCTCGACCTGCGCGCCGCCCACATCCTGCCCGCCGCCGAGGTCGTCGGCCTGCACACCGGCCCGGCCACCCTGCAGCGCGGCGGGGTCCGCGACGGCGTCGAGCTGGACCTGGTCTCGCACGACCTGCTGAAGTTCGCCAAGCTGCTGACCAGCCGCAACGGCTACGTCCTGGAGCAGCTGCTGTCCCCGCTGGTGGTCGTCACCACCCCGCTGCACACCGCCCTGCTCGGCCTGGTGGGCGGGTTGATCACCCGCAATCACGCCTATCACTACCTGGGTTTCTCGCACAGCCAGGAGAAGCTGTACGCGAAGACCGGCGAGCTGAAGCCGGCCCTCTACACGCTGCGGGTCCTGCTGACCGGAATCCATCTGATGAGAACCGGTCAGCTGGAGACCGACCTGGGCGTGCTCGACGGCGCCCCGGACTACGTGCCCGAGCTGATCGCGGCCAAGCGCGAGGCCGAACACGGCCCGTTCCCGCCCGGCGTCGCGACCCGGCTGGCCGCCGACATCCCCCGGCTGCGCGCCGACCTGGAGACCGCCAAGGACGAGTCGAACCTCCCTGACCGCCCCTCGGACGACGCGCTCGCCTCCTTGCACGACCTGATCGTCCGCACCCGCCTCGGCTAGCGTCAGGTCAGGGACGACGGCCGATCCACAGGTCCCGCGTCGCGCGAACGTTCAGATCGTCACGATCGGGGACAGCCTCGGCGTACGCCGTCAGTTGCGCGAGATCGTCGGCCGAGAGCCGATCGGCCAGGCGCTGAGCGCTGCGCCGCAGCGTGACCTGCGCATACTCGACCGCCTGGGGCGACAGCGGCCCCGGGATCTCGATCTCGAACCGGCGCTCGCCCGCCGGCGTGAACCCGGCCGCCGTCAGCCGCGCACCCCAGTCCTCGCCCATGTGCAGGCCGCCCTCAAGGCGCATCCGGGCCATCTCGGCGTGCGCCCGCTCCTCGACGGCCGCCCCGGCCGGATCGGTCAGGAAACGCGGGAAGCCGTCCAACTCGGTGATCATGAACACGCCGCCGGGCCGGAGCACGCCGAAGACCTGGGCCAGGGTGCGCGCCGGGTCGGCCAGGTGGTGCATCGACGCCGACGCCCACACCAGGTCGGCCGGGCCGAGCGCGGGCCAGTCCCCGTCAAGATCGGCCCGGACCGTGCTGACGCGGTCGCCCAGACCGGCCGCGGCCGCGCGTTCCCGCAGGTGGGCGAGCATCTCCTCGTCCATGTCGACCGCGGTCAGGGTGGCGGCCGGGAGGTGTCGCGCGAGGGCCAGCGTTCCCGTTCCGGTGCCGGCGCCGAGATCGACGATCAGAGGCTTCTCCGGTACGAGGGAGCCGGCCCAGCCGATGACCTCGCTGTAGTAGTCCTGAAGCACCTCGGCGTCCAGGTCGAGCATCTGCGCCAACCCGTCCCCGTGACCGTGCTGCCCGCCGTGGCCGGCCTCGTGGCCGTGATTCGCGTGCTGGTGACCGTGACCGTGTTCGTGTGCCATGCCACGACCGTAGCGCCGTCTTGCGCCTCTGACATACAGTCTTGCGTATGACGCAAGACGGCGAGCTCGACGTCCTGGTCCGCCAGCGCATCCGGGGCCTGCGGGTCGCCCGCGGCTGGACCCTCGACGAGCTGGCCACCCGCGCCTACCTCACCCCGTCCACCCTGAGCCGCATCGAGACCGGCCACCGCCGCATCGCCCTGGACCAGCTCGCCCCGATCGCCCGCGCCCTCGGCACCACGCTCGACCAGCTCGTCGAGTCGGGCCGCGACGAGGACGTGGTGATCCGCCCGCACCACGACGACGCCCGCGGCATGACGACCTGGTTGCTGAACCGGGAGGGCACCCCGGCCGGCATGACCGTCGCCAAGCTCCGCGTCGACCGCACCGTCCCGCAGGATCTGCGCGTGCACCCCGGCCGTGACTGGTTCGTCGTGCTCTCCGGCACGGTGATCCTCCGCCTGGCCGAGCGCACCATCGTCGTCAAGGCGGGCGAGGCCGCCGAGTTCTCCACGATGGTCCCGCACGCGTTCGGCTCGGCCGGCGGCCCGGCCGAGGTCCTCTGCATCCTCGACCACGACGGCGAGCGCTCCCACCTGCGGCCCGACCGCCCTTAGCCGACCGGCGGCGCCCAGTGCGGGCGCGGGATCAGGCAGAACGGGTGGCCGGCCGGGTCGGCGAAGACGTGGTCCCCGGGCAGCCGGACCGCGCCGAGGGCGAGCACGGCCGCGGATGCCGTGTCGAGGTCGTCGACCATCACGTCGTGGTGCGCCTGCTGCGGGACCTCCGGCGCCGGCCAGGTCGGGGCCCGGTGGTCCGCGGCCCGCTGGAAGGCCAGCCCGGACGTGACCGGGTCCGCCGACACCACCGCGAAGTCGCCGTCGTCGTAGGTGATCGGCCGCCCCAGCACCGCGCTCCAGAAACGAGCCGCGGCCGCCGGATCGGGGCAGTCGAAGATCAGGTGGTGCAGGCGCCCGATGCTCATCCCTCAGTGTCGGCCGGGGTCCGGCCTGTGATCAAGCACGCACCCGGCGCCCTGACCAGGGGTGACCGATTGAGGTCAGCAATGCGACAGGGCGGTGGCGTGCGCCTCCGGCGACCGGCGGGTTCAATCGACAGTCGTAGTCGTGGGGGGAATCATGGACTATTACCTGCTCGCCGGGGACGCGATACTGGTCGAGGAGTTCGCCTACGGCGAGGATCACGTCACCGTGGGCCTGGCCGGCGCGATGTGGGCTGCCGGGGACGGTGGCTGGCTCGGCACGGGATCGTTCGGCCGTTCTCTGCGTACGAACGAGGACCTTCTCGCCGTGCTCACCCCGATCCGCCGGGACCGCGCGGCCCGGGTGTTCCGGGATCTCGACGGCGGTGCGCTGCCCAGCGAGCTCGAACTGCGCGCCCGTTTCGGCGAGTGGGTCCGCTTCACGAACGCGGCCCCGCTGCGTCTCGGCCCGGACGAGACTCCCCAGGGTTACACCGAGCGGCGTGTCTACCGCGTCCTGTTCGCCAAGGAGCCCCGCGCCGCCCAGCTGGCCGGCCTGAGCGCGGCCTGGCGCGGCACGACCCCGGGCGGCATGCCGTCGGGCGAAGGCCGCGCGGGCAACCACATGTTCACGTGGAACCTGCGCCGTGTCGGTCGTGGCATCGCCTGGGGCCTCGACGTCACGATGCTGCTGGGCGGCGACAGCCCCGACGTCGCCGGCGCCGTGCTCCGCAAACTCACCGCCGACGTCCGCGAACGCGGCCTGATCCCGGTGACCACCGAGCGCTTCGCCTGAACGGTCGACCACGGGGCACGCAGGCCTGGACTGCGTTAGGGCTGCGGGCCGAGCACCGCCGCCGTGTGTTCTCCCGGCGCCTCCTTCAACTCGACGAAGAAGCTGTGCGTGGGAGTGTCACCCACGTTCGCCCCGGAGTGCTGCTGCGCGCCGATCCAACGCACCGCACCCGCCGGCAGTGAGACCTCGACCGACCGCTCTCCGTCACTGACGCGACGGCGGAAAGCACTGAGCGTGACCATGACGGTGTCCGGATGTCGGTGCGCATGAGTGC
Source organism: Actinoplanes sp. HUAS TT8 (assembly GCF_051380535.1). Taxonomy (NCBI): domain Bacteria; kingdom Bacillati; phylum Actinomycetota; class Actinomycetes; order Micromonosporales; family Micromonosporaceae; genus Actinoplanes; species Actinoplanes sp. HUAS TT8. The sequence goes on from NZ_CP195646.1 coordinate 3,690,038, forward strand.
GGTCCCCCGGCTGGTCCCGATACTCCAGCACGCGAACCCGCTCGTTCTCGAAGACCACCGTGTAGAGCTGCGGATCGGTGAAGGCCGGATCCTGATCACTCATGGCACCCCCTCTGGCTTCGTGGGATTACGGTACCATGATGGTGATGCCGATGCCATATGAGACAACCGGGCGGACGAACCAGAAGTCCCGCACCCGGCAAGCCTTGATCGACGCCGCCCACGAGCTCCTGACCCGCGGGCTCACCCCCCGCGTGGAGGACGCGGCCGCCCACAGCGGAATCTCCCGCACCACCGCCTACCGTTACTTCCCTAATCAGCGCTCCCTGCTGCTCGCCGCCCAGCCGCAGCTCCAGCCGGATACCCTGCTCGGCGACGACGCCCCGGTCGAGCCCCGCGCCCGGCTGGCCACCTTCATGGCCGCCTTCACCGACTACAACCTGCGCTATGAGCAGCAGCTCCGCTCGGCCCTGCGCTTGTCGCTGGAGCACCCCGGCCCCGATCTGCCGGAACCCGAGAACAGCGAGCTGACGGGCGCCGGCGACGAGCAGCCGGCGAGCCGCGACGACGCGCGACCGCTGCTACGACGCGGGCGCGCGATCGGCTGGGTCGAGGACGCACTGCGCCCGCTCGCGGAGAGCCATCCGCTGGTCGACCGCCACCGCCTGGCCGTCGCCATCCGCTCGGCGACCGGCATCGAGTCGCTCGTCTGGCTGCTCGACATCGCGGGCCAGAGCCACGAGCAGGCCGCCGAGACCGTACGGGAGACCGCCCTTGCCCTTCTTGACGCGGCCGTGCGGGAGTCGGCGCACGAGCGGGCCTGGCGCCGGGCCACCACGCCCGAGAGCTGACCCCGGAAATCAATCGGGGCGAATTCGCGGAATGATTCGGGCGGCGGCGCTTCCACCCTCGTCCGGGAAAATCGGCCGTGACAAAACGCCGAACGGTGAACAACGCGCTTGCTATTCGGTAGGGATGCCGGTTTAGGCTGAGCGTATGTCCGCGAGCGCCGCCCCCGTTGTCCATCTCGCCCGGCCGCATCGGCCGGTGGTCGTGGCCGGCACGCTCGCCGAATTGCGGGGTCCGACCTGCGGTCTTGTCGAGTTGCCGTTGCGACTCTGGTGGCATCCGCAGCGCGCGTTCGATCTGTCGCAGCGCACGATGATGCTGTGGATGTATGAGAATGTGCTGCGCGAATCGATCCGGGTCGACGAGTTGCGGGCCTATCTCGACGGCGCGACACTGGTCCGGGCCTGGCCGGAGCTGAATCTGCCGCGCGGTGTCCGGGCCGCGTGGGAGGCCCGGCATCCCCGGCTGCGGCAGCGGCCGGAACAGGCCGCGGCGGCCTGAGAATCAAAAAGAAATGACGGTCGACGACTTCTATCGTGATGTCGCCAGAATCGCCCTGGCCGTTGCCGACAAACACGGTTTCGTGCTCGGTGGTGGTGTCGCCTGGCTGGTGAACGGCCTGGTGGCGCGACCGACCGAGGACATCGATCTGTTCACCGACACGGCCGACGGGGTGACCGCGGCGGCCGGTGAGGTGACGGCCGCGCTGACCGGGGCCGGTTATCGCGTGGTCCGGGAAGAGGGCGACGAATTGTTCGCCGGAATGGACCAGGACATCCAGGAGTTCCTGGTCGCCGGGGAGAGCCGGGCGTTGCGGCTGACCCTGTGCCGCCTGGACCGCAGCCGCGCGCCGGTGGTGATGGATCTCGGCCCGGTCATGCACCTGGACGATCTGGTCGCCACCAAGGTCGCCGCCCTGGTCAACCGGCGTGAGGTGCGGGACTACATCGACGTCGCGGCCGCGTTGGAGCGCTATCCGCTGGATCGGATCCTGGAGCTGGCCTACGCCGCCGATCCGGCCCTGGATCCGGAGGACATCGCGGACGCCGGTCGCTACCTGGACCGCCTCGACGACGTCCGCTTCACCCTCTATGGCCTGGATGCCGAAATGATCGCCCAGCTCAGAGATCGACTGGCGGCCTGGCCAAGGGGCTAGTACGCGGTGCGAAACCGGCCTAGCGTGTCCGGGTGCCCGCGAACACGTGGAACTTCCGCTCGGTACGCGATCTGCGCCGTGCCCACGTCGACGCCGTCGTCGAGGTCGACTTCGGTGCCGGCCCCCACCGGCTGACGCCGTGGACGACGGCGCTCGACCTGCGCGCCGTGGTGCCCCCGCACGGCCCGGTGGACTGGGCTCAGCTGGACAAGTTGCCGAATCTGAGCACGGTGTCCTGGTCCGGCCCGGATCGTGGCCTGGCCGAGGCGATCGCCGCTCACCCGCAGATCCAGTACGCCGAGTGGTTCGCCGCCGAGGGTGACCTCGACCTGCGGCAGACCGCGATCATCCGGCTGTGGATCGACTGTGCCCGCCTGGATTGCCTGCTGCTGCCCGACACGGTGGTGACCCTGCTGCTGCGCAATCCGGGCGAGGGTGTCCTGGTGCAGCCACAGGACGACGCGCACCGCCTCACCCTGCACATGTCGTTCGGCGGCGGGGGCGTCGTCATCCCGGCCGGGCTGCGGCGGACGGCCGGGGTCCGGCTGAACCTCGGCGGCGAGTTCTCGATCAAGGAGCTTGAGCCGTTCACCGGTTTGCGTGATCTGACCCTCGACTTCGAGGGGCCTCCCGGGCGACTGATCGACCTTCCGCTGCTAGCCCAGCATCCGGGCCTGGAACGGCTGTGCCTGATCAACGCGTATGACATGAACCCCGCCACCATTCCGGAGATGCCGGATCTGGCCGGCGTGGAGGTGGTCGGGACGCGGGCCGAGATCGCCGCCGGGCTGCAGCAACGGTTCCACGGCCGGGCCCGGCCGGAGGTGTCGATCCGGTACGCCCGCCCGTTCGGGAACCAGGAGGGCTCCGGATCCGTCGAAGCGCCATGAGGAAGCTGCTGATCCTGGGTGTGCTCGCACTGGCCGGCTGTGGCGGCGGCACCGCGACGGCGAGCCCGGCGCCGTCCGCGCACGACCGCTGGGAGTCCTGCGACCGGGCGATGACCGGCAACGCCGCCCCGACCCGCCTCGACGACACGTTCCCGGCGACGGCCGCGATCGTCTGCCCGCACCGGACGTTCTACAACCGTCCGACGCCGAGCGTCCAGCCGGCCGGGCCGGGTCTGCGCGCCACCGCCATCACCGACCTGGTCGCGGCCCTGCGCCTGCCCGACGAGCCACCCACCAAGGGCGCCTGCACGATGGTCATGATCGACCCGCCGTGGATCGCCCTGCTCGACGCCCAGGACCGCTGGATCCACCCCGGCGTTCCGGTCGACGCGTGCGGGCATCCGCGGGCCGAGGTGCTCACCGCCGTCGGGAAGCTGCTGCCAGGCTGACGACCGCCGCCACGCACAGCACTCCCCCGCTGACCAGCGCGACCGGCCCGGAGAAGGCGCCGGCGACCAGTCCGGCGCGCAGGTTGCCGAGGTCGGGCCCGGCCGAGCCGACGATCTGCTCGGCCGCCGCGACCCGGCCCATCAGCGCGTCCGGCGTGTGCAGTTGGACGACGGTGGCGCGGGAGACCACCGCGATGGTGTCGGCCGCGCCGGCCAGGACCAGGGCGCCGAATCCGAGCCACGGGTGGGTGGCCAGCCCGAACAGCGCCAGCGCGACACCCCACACGGTCGACGCCGCGAACATCACCGGCCCGGGCCGCCCGAGGCGGGTGAACGTGCCGGACAGCACCGAGGCGAGGACACCGCCGACCGCGATCGACGTCAGGAACAGGCCCAGCGTCCGCGGGTCGCCGTGGAACCAGGCGGCGTTGACCAGCGGGAACAGGCTGATCGGCATGGCCAGGAAGGTCGCCGCGAGGTCGGTCAGCAGCGCCGCCCGTACGGCGGAATTCCGGCTCATGAAGGTCAACCCTTCACCGACCGCGCGGAAGCCGGGGACGAGTCCCCCACCGGCCGCGGGCAGCCGGGGCAGCCCGATCACGCCGTACAGAGCGGCCAGGAAGGTGACCGTGTCGACCAGGTAGCAGCCGCTGACCCCGATCCAGCCCAGGAGCAGCCCGCCCAGTGCCGGGCCGACGAGCATCGAGGTCTGGAACGAGATGTGGTTGAGCGCCAGGCCGGCCGCCCGCTGTGACGGGGGCAACAGGTGCGGCAGGTACGTGCGCCCGACCGGCCCGGCGACCGCCCCGAGCAGCGATTGCACGGCGACCAGAGCCAGCAGCCCGATCACCGGCGCCCCGCCGAGCAGGCCCTGCGCGGCCAGCGCGGCCGAGGTGGCGGCCGATCCGAGGGTCGTGGCCAGGTAGAGCCGGCGGCGGTCGGCCCGGTCGGCCAGGGCGCCCGCGAACAGTCCGAACACCACGACCGGGAGCGCCTGGGCGAGCCCGACCGCGCCCGTCCAGACCGCGCTGTGGGTCTGCTCCCACACCTGGAACATGACCGCGACCATGGTCATCTGCGCGCCGAACCCGGACAGGGTGCGGCCGAGCCACCAGCGGCGGAACACCGGGGACGTCCGCACGGGGCCGAGGTCGATCAGGGCCGCGGTCACTCCCACGCCGGGTCCTCGGCCAGCTTCTCGGCGATACGGTCGCGGAAACTCGTGCGGCTCAGCACCGCTTCGATGTCCCGGACGACGCGGAGCATCCCGTACGGGAGCTGGTCCTCGATCTCCTGAACCACCGCCTCGGTCGCTCGCCATTCAGCGGCCAGCCGAACAACAACATGCCGCGATTTTTCGGTTAAATCGACTTCTTTCGCCCGCCCATCGGCCCCTACCGATGTCGCCACCCACCCCGCGGCCCGCATCGCCGCGACCTTCTGACTCAACGCCGAGTGTGTCCGCCCGACCGACGCCGCCAGCTCGGTGATCGTCATCGGACCGTGCACATGCAGCTTGATCAGCTCTTTCACCCAGGCCGCCTTGAGCCCCTCGATGCGCGCGTCGGCGTAGACCCGCGCGATCTCGGCGTCCAGCCGCGCCTGCAGGTCCCACAGTGGACGCCAGACGGCGTGATCAGTCGGATCGATGAAGTCGGTCACCGGGAGAATGTAACAGCACTTATATAACCGCGTGTGATTTGACATCTACAACGAAATAGAAGAATGATGCCGTTAAGAACTTAGGGTTGGCTAACCTTTGGAGCACCATGACCGCCATCTACCTCATCGGCCTGCGTGAGGGACTGGAGATCACTCTCGTGGTCTCGATCCTCGTGGCGTTCCTGGTCAAGAGCGACCGCCGTCCGCTGCTGCGCCTGGTCTGGGCCGGCGTCGCCGTGGCCGCCGTGATCTCCATCGGATTCGCCGTGCTGCTGCAGGTCGGGATCGCGCGGCTCAGCTCGACGCACCAGGAGCTGTTCGAGGCGATCGCGTCGTTCGTGGCGGTCACCTTCGTCACCTGGATGATCTTCTGGATGCGCCGGATGGCCCGCCACCTCGGCAAGGAGCTGCGCGGCCGGATGGAGGACGCCATCGCGGTCGGCCCGATCGCGGTCGCCGGTGTGGCCTTCCTCGCGGTGATCCGGGAGGGCCTGGAGACCTCGATCCTGTTCTACGCCGCCGCGCAGGGCGCCACCGACGCCAAGCCGCTGATCGGCATCAGCCTCGGCCTGCTCACGGCCATCGTGCTGGGCTGGCTGCTCTACGTCAGCGCGGTCCGGATCAACCTGTCCACGTTCTTCACCTGGACCGGCGCGCTGCTGGTGCTGGTCGCCGCCGGCATCTTCAAGTACGGCTTCCACGACCTGCAGGAGTCCAACGTCCTGGGTGGCCTGGACAAACTCGCGTTCGACGTGACGCCGAGCTTCCCGCCCACCGCGTGGTACGCCGAACTCCTGCGCGGAATGATCAACTTCACGCCCGCGCCGACCGTCGTCGAGACGATCGCCTGGGTCGCGTACGGGATTCCCGTCCTCGTTCTCTTCCTCTGGCCGGCCCGCAAGCCGGCGCCCACCCCCGCCACCACCGCTTCATAGGAGAACGATGAACACCGCACGACTGCTCACCGCAGGCGCGGCAGCCGCGCTGCTCTTCACGGCCGGTTGCGCCGACAAGGCCACCGGCGACAAGGCCGGCGACGCCGCCACCGGCAAGATCGCCGTGGCCGCCTCCGACACCGAGTGCAAGGTGGAGCGGACCTCCTCGGCCGCGGGCACGGTCACGTTCGCGATCGCCAACAAGGGCACGAAGATCAACGAGTTCTACGTGTACGCCACCGGCGACCGGATCATGGGCGAGGTCGAGAACATCGCCCCCGGCCTGTCCCGCGAGCTCATCGTCGAGCTGCCGGCCGGCGCGTACGAGACCGCCTGCAAGCCCGGCATGATCGGCAAGGGCATCCGCAACGCGTTCCAGGTCTCCGGCTCGGCCGCGCCCCTGACCGAGGACGCCAAGCTGGCCCAGGCCACCGCCGACTACCAGCGCTACGTCAAGTCGCAGACCGGCGCCCTGATCGAGCAGACCACCGCGTTCGTCACCGCGGTCAAGGCCGGCGACGTCGAGAAGGCCAAGTCGCTCTTCCCGATCGCCCGCACCTACTGGGAGCGCATCGAGCCGGTCGCCGAGAGCTTCGGCGACCTCGACCCGAAGATCGACGCCCGCGACGGCGACCTGGAGCCCGGCCAGGAGTGGACCGGCTTCCACAAGATCGAGAAGGACCTCTGGGTCACCAAGGACATCAGCAAGGACGGCCCGGTCGCCGACCAGCTGCTCAAGGACGTCCAGACGATCGTCACCAAGGCCGAGTCCGTGACGTTCTCCCCGGTCGAGCTGGCCAACGGCGCCAAGGGCCTGCTCGACGAGGTCGCCACCGGCAAGATCACCGGCGAGGAGGACCGCTACTCGCACACCGACCTGTGGGACTTCGCCGCCAACATCGAGGGCTCCCAGGGCGCCATCCAGGCGCTCCGCCCGGCCCTTGAGGACCGCGACCCGGCCCTGGTCAAGACCCTCGACGAGAACTTCGCCAAGGTCGAGGCGGCCCTGGAGAAGCACCGCGACGGCGACGGCTGGAAGCTGCACAACACGCTCTCCCAGGCCGACCTGAAGGAACTCTCCGACGACATCAACGCCCTGGCCGAGCCGATCAGCAAGGTCGCCGCGATCGTCGCCAAGAAGTAATCGATCTCGGACAGCCGGGGGCGGGCATCTCGCCCCCGGCTTCCCCCTTACATTCAAAATCTTCATTGCCTATCTCCGCCGGGGTACAGACCGTCGCTCCCGCGGGGACCCTTCCGATCCGAGCAGGCCGCTGGCGCGGCCAGAACGCTCAGATCGCAAGGGCGGCGTGGTCGGCCGGGCACGGTCAGAGCAACAAACCCGTTCACGGGTGGCAGCAGTCGACATTCGCAAGAGAGGTTCGTGAGATGCAGCGGCGCAAGGTTCTCGGATTGGCCGGGGCAGGCGCGGCCGGTGTGGCCGCCGTCGGCGCGGGCGCGCTGGCGTTGACTCACCGCGACCCGGAGTTGACCGCGTCGGAGACGTCCACCGACGCCGCCGGGGCGATCGCGTTCTACGGCGCGAAGCAGGGTGGCATCGTCACCCCGGCGCAGGACCGGCTGCACTTCTGCGCGTTCGACGTGATCACCGACGACAAGGCCGCCCTGGTCGACATGCTGCAGGACTGGACCGCGGCCGCCGCCCGGATGACCCAGGGGCAGGACGCGGGCACGTTCGGCGCGGTCGGCGGATCCCTGGAGGCGCCGCCGGACGACACCGGCGAAGCCCTCGGGCTGCCCGCGGCCGGTCTCACCCTGACCATCGGGTTCGGCCCGACCCTGTTCCGCAACGCCCAGGGCAAGGACCGCTTCGGGATCGCCGCCAAGCGCCCGGCCGCCCTGGCCGACCTGCCGAGCTTCCCGCGCGACACCCTCGAAGCGGCGATCTCCGGCGGCGACATCGGCGTCCAGGCCTGCGCCCACGACCCGCAGGTCGCCGTGCACGCCATCCGCAACCTGGCCCGCATCGGCATGGGCAAGGTGAGCGTCCGCTGGTCTCAGCTCGGCTTCGGCCGCACCTCGTCCACGTCCCGCACCCAGGCCACCCCGCGCAACCTGTTCGGCTTCAAGGACGGCACCCGCAACCTCAAGGCCGAGGACACCCCGCTGCTCGACGAACACCTGTGGGTCCAGCCGGGCGACGGCCCGGACTGGATGACCGGCGGCTCCTACCTGGTCACCCGCAAGATCCGCATGCTCGTCGAGACCTGGGACCGGTCCCCGCTGGCCGAACAGCAGACGATCATCGGCCGGGACAAGGGCGAGGGTGCCCCGCTCACCGGCCGCCTGGAGCACGACGAACCGGACTTCGCCGCCAGGGACGGCGAGGACCAGCCGGTCATCCCGGTCGACTCGCACCTGCGCCTGGCCCACCCCGACCAGAACGGCGGCGCCCGCCTGCTGCGCCGCGGCTACAACTTCGTGGACGGCTCGGACGGGCTCGGGCGGTTGAACGCGGGACTGTTCTTCATGGCGTACCAGCGCAACCCGCACAAGCAGTTCGTCCCGGTCCAGAACAGCCTGGCCAAGCAGGACGCCCTCAACGAGTACATCCGGCACGTCTCCAGCGGCCTGTTCGCCTGCCCGCCGGGCCTGCTCGCCGCCGACGACTACTGGGGCCGCGCCCTGTTCGCCTGACGCTTCCCGGCCCCGGCCGGACCGCGCCGATCGTGTGCGGCCGGCCCGCCGGGGACGGGCCGCGCTGATCGTTCCCGGTCACCGGGGGCGGGCGGTGTCCGTCAGGGTGATCCCGTGGTCACGCCCACAGCTGATGATGAACTGGTCGTCCCACTGGCGGGCCCACACCTGCCGGCCGGTGCGCGGGTCCACGGCCACCACGCCCAGCGCGACGATCTCCCCGACGGCGGCCACCCGGACCTGGCCCTGGTCGTTCCCCGAGCGCCGCAGCCGATGGGACACCCACATGTCGGGGGCCTGCCGGAACTGGTCCCAGGTGGCGTATCCGCCCGGCCGGTTGTGCTTGAGGTGCACCTGGACGTCGTATCGGCCGTCACGGTAGTTCAGGCGGACATGGGCCCGGCCGGTCCGGCAATGGTTCGGATCGCCGCCGCCGGGAAGCCCGTCCGCGAACACGCGCACGGCATCGCCGGCCAACGCCTCACAGCAGATGCCGGATATCCACTGGTACTGGGCGTCGTCGGGCTGGTCGCCGGGACCACCACCCGGAGCGCCCAGTGCGGGTTCGCCCGCGAACCCGGTGGCGGCGATCAGGCACGCCACCAGCGCCAACTTCTTCATCATCGGTAGCCCTCCTCCCGGAAAGGACAGCACCGGTGATCGCCGGGACGGGCGGCATTCGCCGATCTCCGACCCGTTCGGCCGAATCATCCACCCGGGCGTTCCGGGAAACGGCGATGCGGCCCGCGCCGGTGCCGGCCGTGAGCCGGCGGAGGTGGGTCAGCGCCAGGCGGCGGTCATCAGCTGGATGAGGTCGAGGGTGGCTTCGCCGGTCCAGATGACCGAGCTCAGGGCGACCAGGACCGGGAGCAGCACGAACACCGCCGGGGCGACCTGGGGCCGGGGGCGCAGCAGCAGGGCGACCCGGCGCGGGACGACGCCGCCCGGGACCGCGGCGTGCAGGGCGGCGGCGAAGGGGCTGCCGGCGCCGGCCAGGGCGGCGACGCCGATGGCGTGGGCCAGGGTGCGGCGGTTGCCCAGGTGGGCCGCGGCGCGTTCGTCGGCGGCGCGCTCGATCAAATAGTCGACGTGTTTGCCGACCCACCACAGCGCCGGGTGGGCGGCGACCGCCAGTTCGGCCGCGCGGGCCAGGCGGTGGTGGTGTTCGGCCAGGTGGGCGTTCTCGTGGGCCAGCAGCGCCTCGAACTGGTCGTCGGTGAGCAGGCCGCGCATGCCGGTGGTGACCACGACGTGGCCGGGGTCGCCCGGGACGGCGAACGCACGCGGGGCGTCGTCGGGCAGCATGACCAGGCCGCCCGGGCCGTCCGGCGGGACCAGGGCCAGGACCCGGCGCTGCCGGCGCCACCGCCAGGCCACCGAGGTCAGGCCGCCGGTCAGCAGGGCCAGGCTCAGCCACGGCACCCATTCGACCCCGGCCGTGTCCCGGGCGACGACCGCGGCCGACCAGCCGAACAGGCGCCCGATCGCCGGGACCTGGGCGAGCGCGTGGGCCGAGAGCAGCAGCAGGTTGATCGTGCTGGTCGCGGCGACGGTGACCGCCGACCAGGCGACCACCGCGGCGGCCGGGCCCGGAGGCAGCCGGTCGGCCAGCAGCCGGACCACGATCACGGCCAGCGGTGGCACGATCACCACCGACCACAAGAAATGATCGAACATCTGCGTCGCCCCTCCGCCGGTTCCCCGGCCATGCTCTCACTCCGCGGCCCGGGCGCCGAGCCCGGATCTTGCCGGGGCCGCCCGTATGGTGATCCCTGTGCGAGAGGACGAGCAGGTGGAGTGCACGGTGACGGTGTGCCGGGACTGTTGCTGCGGAAGCGTGAGCAAACATCCGGACGTCGACCACGCCGGGCAGATCGAGCGGTTGCGGGCCGCGCTCGGGCCGGAGTTCCGGGTGCGTACGAGTCTCTGCCTGGACGTCTGCGCACAGTCGAACGTGCTGGTGGTGCAGCCGGCGCCGGAGGCGCGACGGTCGGGGGCGCGGCCGGTGTGGTTCGGGCTCGTGCTCGACGATCTGGTGCTCGACGACATCGCGGGCTGGGTCAAGGCCGGCGGCCCGGGTCGCGCCGATCTGTCCGCGGCGCTCGAACTGTCCGTGATCACCCCGCCGGCGCCGGCCCGCGGACAGAACTGACACGCACACGACGATGCCGCGGTGTGCGGAAGCAGCTTCGGCCGTCGACCGGTTTGTTGCTCTGACCGCGACCAACCGACCACGTCGCCCTTGCGGGCCGAGCGTTCTGGGCGCGCCAGCGCCCTGCTCGGACCGGAAGGGTCCCCGCGGGAGCGACGGTCTGTACCCCGGCGGAGATAGGCAAAAAGGAATTTGATCTTCAGCGGTTGGCGCGATGCCTTATTTCACAGGGTCGATCGATAGAGTCGCTGCGTGAGCAGACGGCGGCCGGGCCAGTTGGAGACGGAGATCATGACCGTGCTGGGTGAGGCCGACCGGCCGATGACTCCCGGTGAGGTTCGTGATCGGCTGGATCCGTCCGGCGAGCTGTCCTACAGCACCGTCGTGACGACGCTGACCAGGCTTTACGAGAAGGGTTCGGCGTCGCGGCATCGGGACGGGCGGGCTTTTCGTTACGGTGCGCCACATGGGCCGGCCGGGCTGGTCGCCGATCGGATGACGCGGCTGCTGTCCGACGAGGCCGATCGGGCGTCGGTGCTGCGGCGGTTCGTGGGCAATCTGGACGCCACCGACGAGCAGCTGCTGCGGGATCTGCTCAGCGAGTGATCTCGGGCGGTCGCGAGACCACCGACATCGACGAGAACCAGGTGCTGACCGTGATGCGCACCTCGGGTGTGCCGGGCACGCGGGGCACCGGCGCCAGTTTCAGGTCACGGGAGCTGAACGCGTTGGTGCCGGAGAAGTCGACCTCGACGCCCTCGGGAACGATCACGGTCAGGTCGCCGAACCAGCTGGAACCGGTGATCTCGATGACGTCCGAGCCGGTCAGGACGGCGCGCAGGTCAAGCACGGTGGAGCCGAAGACGGTCTTCACCCGGACCCCGCCGTCCCGCAGCCGCCAGCGGCCGCGACGCGTGGCCGAGCTGAACACGGTGACGATCTTGTCGACCGTGGTGGCCGAACCGACGATCGGCTGCGGGGCCAGGCCGTCGGTGGCGCGGGCCAGCTCGACGTCGGTCTCGGCGGCCCAGACGGCGCCGACGCGGACGCTGAACTCCTCCAGGGTCAGGCGGCCCTCGCCGCAGGCCCGTTGAAGCAGCTCGGCGACGCGTTCGCGGTCGCCGTCGGAGGCCGGCGCCGGCACAGGAAGTCCCACGGCGCCGACCCTACAACGATCGCGCTCACTCCCGCCCGCCCGGAACCTCCCCTTGGCGCGGTGCCGGGTGACGACCTGGCAAACTTGCAGGATCATGACGCTGACCGATCGCCTTCCCGGCAATGCCGAGCCCGACGCCGTCTTCCTCGCCTTCCAAGCCTGGGTGGAGGAGCAGGGCATCACCCTGTATCCGCATCAGGAGGAGGCGCTGATCGAGATCGCGACCGGTGCCAACGTCATCCTGAACACCCCGACCGGCTCGGGCAAGAGCCTGGTCGCGGCCGGCGCGCACTTCGCGGCCCTGGCCGACGGGCGCACCACGTTCTACACCGCGCCGATCAAAGCGCTGGTCAGCGAGAAGTTCTTCGCCTTGTGCGCGATCTTCGGGGCGCACAACGTGGGCATGCTGACCGGTGACGCCAGCGTGAACGCGGACGCCCCGATCATCTGCTGCACCGCCGAGATCCTGGCCAACCTGGCGTTGCGCGAGGGCGCCCAGGCCGACGTCGGCCAGGTCGTGATGGACGAGTTCCACTTCTACGCCGAGCCGGACCGTGGCTGGGCCTGGCAGGTGCCGCTCATCGAGCTGTCGCAGGCCCAGTTCCTGCTGATGTCGGCCACGCTCGGCGACACCACCCGGTTCGTCGACGACCTGTCCCGGCGCACCGGCCGGACCACCGCCGTGGTCAGCAACGCCGAGCGGCCCGTCCCACTGATCTTCAGCTGGGCGATGACACCGCTGCACGAGACGATCGAGGAGCTGCTGGCGACCAAGCAGGCGCCGGTCTACATCGTGCACTTCACGCAGGCCGCGGCGCTGGAACGCGCGCAGTCGCTGATGAGCATCAACATGAGCACCCGCGAGGAGAAGGACGCGATCGCCGCCGCGATCGGCAGTTTCCGATTCACGGCCGGATTCGGGCGTACGTTGTCGCGCCTGGTCCGCCACGGCATCGGCGTCCACCACGCGGGCATGCTGCCGAAGTACCGGCGGCTCGTCGAGACCCTGGCCCAGGCCGGCCTGCTGAAGGTGATCTGCGGGACGGACACGCTCGGCGTCGGCATCAACGTCCCGATCCGCACGGTGCTGTTCACCGGCCTGTCGAAGTATGACGGGATCAAGACCCGGCTGCTCAAGGCCCGCGAGTTCCACCAGATCGCCGGCCGGGCCGGTCGCGCCGGGTTCGACACCCTGGGCAACGTGATCGTCCAGGCCCCCGAGCACGTGATCGACAACGAGCGGGCCCTGGCCAAGGCCGGCGACGACCCGAAGAAGCGGCGCAAGGTCGTGCGCAAGAAGCCGCCGGAGGGTCAGGTCGGGTACGGGCGGCCCACGTTCGACCGGCTGATCGACGCCGAGCCGGAACCGCTGACCTCGTCGTTCCAGGTCTCGCACGCCATGCTGCTGAACGTGCTGGCCCGCGGTGGCGACCCCTACGAGGCGATGAAGCACCTGCTCACCGACAACCACGAGGACCCGGCCGCGCAGCGCCGGCACATCCGTCGCGCCGTCGCGATCGCCCGCGCGCTGATCGCCGGCGGCGTCATCGAGCGCACCGACGCCGGGGTGTACAAGCTGGTCGACGACCTGCAGCTGGACTTCGCGCTGAACCAGGCGCTGTCGCCGTTCGCGCTGGCCTGCCTGGAACTGCTCGACAAGGAGGCCCCGGAGTACCCCCTGGACGTCGTCTCGGTGATCGAGGCGACGCTGGAGGACCCGCGGCAGGTGCTGTCGGCGCAGCGGCAGAAGGCGCGCGGCGAGGCGGTCAACGCCATGAAGGCCGAGGGCATCGAGTACGAGCAGCGCATGGAACTGCTCGAAGAGGTCACCTGGCCGCGCCCGCTGCTGGAGCTGCTGGAGGGGGCGTACGAGACGTATCGGCGCGGTCACCCGTACGTCGCCGACTACGAGATCAAGCCGAAGTCGGTGGTCCGCGACATGTACGAGCGGGCCATGACGTTCACCGAGTACGTGTCGTTCTACGGCCTGTCCCGCTCCGAGGGCCTGGTCCTGCGCTACCTGGCCGACGCGTTCCGCGCGCTGCGGCAGACGGTGCCCGAGGACGCCCGGACCGAGGAGCTGGGTGACCTGATCGAGTGGCTCGGCGAGCTGGTCCGCCAGGTCGACTCCAGCCTGCTCGACGAGTGGGAACGGCTGCGCAACCCGGGCGCCGACGTCGAAGAGGTCCGGATCGACGACAAGCCGCCGGCGGTCACCCGTAACGTGCGGGCGTTCAAGGTCCTGGTCCGCAACGCGATGTTCCGGCGGGTCGAACTGGCCGCGCTGGGCCGCTACGACGAGCTGGGCGAGCTCGACGCCGAGCACGGCTGGACCGCGGAACGCTGGCGCAAGGCGATCGACGAGTACTTCGACGAGTACGACGAGCTGGGCACCGGCCCGGCCGCCCGCGGCCCGCAGCTGCTGCAGCTCGACCAGGGCCCGCAGGTGTGGACGGTCCGGCAGGTCTTCGAGGACCCGGCCGGCGACCACGACTGGGGCATCGACGCCACCATCGACCTGGCCGAGTCCGACGAGATCGGCGGCGCGGCCATCACCATCGTGGCGGTCGGGCCGCACTGACCGGTACGGGCATGTACCACCACCGGTACATGCCCGGCCTAGCGTCGGGGTATGACGCCACGACCCACCGCCGACCCGACGATCGGCGAGCGTATCCGGGACCGCCGCCTGCGCCGCGGGTGGAGCATCCGGTTCGCCGCCAGTCGCGCCGGGGTCTCGCACGCCACCTGGAGCCGGATCGAGCGCGGGCTGCAGGCCGCCGACAACCGGTTCACGCTCGCCGACCTGGCCGGGGCGCTCGACTGCACGCCCGGTGAACTGGCCGGGACCGCGGTGCCGGCCGGGAACCGGGACGCGGTCGCCGCGCACGCCGCGGTGCACGCGATCCGGCAGGCCCTGGTCGAGCTGGACCTGTCCGATCTGTCGGCTTCGGCGGCGCCGGTGACGGCTGATCTGACCCGGCGGCTGACGCTCGTCGACTCGCTGCGGCAGTCCTGCGACTATGCGGGCGCCGGGCGGCTGCTGCCCGAGCTGCTGCGCGGGCTGTACGCCGCGCGGGAACTGCGGATGCTGTGCGACGCCACCTTCATCGCCTCCTCGGTGCTGCGCAACCTCGGCCACCCGGCGGAATCCTGGCTGGGCGCGGAACGCTGCCGCGACGCCGCCGACGCGGCCGAGGATCCGATCCTTCAGGGGTACGCGGCGTATGCGCGAGCCAGTGCGGCGAGCGCCTGCGGTTCCTACGACCGCGCGTACGCCCTGGCCTCTCAAGCGATCGACGCCCTGGACCGTCACCGATCCCGCCCGGGAGGACCGGAAATGATCGGCTCACTGCAGCTGATCTGCGCCGACGCGAGCCGCGGCCGCAAACGCCCCGACGACAGCCGCGCCTGGTCGGCCGAGGCCGCCGCGCTGGCCGCCCGCACCGGCGAGACCACGACCCTGGGCCTGTTCTTCGGCCCGGCCAACGTCAACATCTGGCGCATCGGCATCGAAGCCGACGGCGACGAGCCCGCACTGGCCGCCGCGATCGCCCGCGAGACCGACCCGGCGATCCTGCCGTACGGATTCCGGCAGGTCTTCTTCTACGCCGACACCGCCCGCGCGCTGGCCCGCCTGCGCAACCGCGACCGCGAGGCGATCCGGTTCCTGCTCACCGCCGAGCGGGTCGCGCCCCAGCACGTGCACACGTCGTCGCTGGTCCAGGAGACGGCCCGGGCCCTGCTGGACCGCTCCCGGCGGATGGCCGGCGGCACCGAACTGCGCGCCTTCTGCGAACGCCTCCAGATCGGCTGATCCGGTTCCGGTGCGCTCCGCCGGCGACGGCGGTCCGTGGGTTCGCCGATCTCACCAAGGGGTGAGGAGGACCGCCGGCGACCGGGACCAGGTGTAGAGGAAGTGGCCGACCAGGATCAGGCCGATGACCAGCTGGATGGCGGCCTGTTTGGACAGGTGGTCGCGGCGGGCGGGCTCGGTGGCTCGCCGGGCACGGATCGTGTTCCACACGGCCTGTCCGAAGGCGATCACCGGCACCGCCAGCCACGCCCAGGCGAAGAGGGTGAACGGGACCGCGACCGCCGCCGGCACGAGCGCCACCAGGTACGCGGCGAGCAGCACCCAGGCGGTCCGTTCCACCGGCCGCGTCCAGTCCATCGACGTCTCCGCTCACTCCCGGGGTCTGTTCCCGGGTGTACGCCGCGTCACCGCCCGCGGTTCACAGCGCGGTGAGCCAGCGGCGGACGGCGAGGGTGGCCCGTACATCGTCCTCGTTGTAGTCCAGCAGGCGCCGGGCGGCCGCCGGGTCGCCGGCGCGGGCGGCCCGATGCCAGTCCTGGGACTGGCGTCCGCCCGGGTCGTCGTCGCGCCACCGGAATCCGGCGCCGTGCACGGCGACCGTCTTCAGGCCGAGGCCGGCGCGGGACTCGACGGCCGCCCGGACCAGTGGGAACACGTCGATCCACCGATCAGGGTGGAGGGTGCCGCCGGGCAGCGGGCTGAAGCGGCGGGCCCGGACCCGTTCCGGCGATGTGTAGTGGAAGACCAGCGTCCCCTCCGGGAGTGCGCCGAGCCGGGTCAGGCAGCGCGCGGCCAGCTCGGTCTCGGCGGCGTCGCTGTCCACCGACGGGTCGAAGAACGCCTCGTAGCGGCTGGTGCCGTCGGTGGTGATCAGCAGGCCCCAGAGGTAGACGCGATCGTCCTCGCCCCACTCGGCGTCGATGTCGACCTCGACGGTGGCGTGCGGCACCGGCGGGCGCGGGCCGTCCTTCAGGCGCAGGGTGAGGCCGTCGCGGGACAGCTGGGCGGCGACGGTCGCCTTGTGCAGGCGGTGGCGCCGCTGGGTCAGGTGGGCGACCTCGGTGCCGTAGGGGCCGGCCAGGACGGTGGCGGGATCGCTGTCGGCCAGGGATGCGACGGTACGGATCCCGCTGCCCCGCAGAGCGAGGTACTCCCGCACGCTCAGGGTTCCGCGCAGTTCCCGGCTCAGGTCGGCCGCCGGGAGTTCGTCGACGCAGACCGGCGCCCACCGGCACGTGGTGCATTCGGCCTGCCCGACCGGGGCGACGAGCGGGACGGGGTCGTCCGGGGCGCCGGTGCGCTGCCGGGCGACGGCGGCGATCCGTACGCGGAAATCGTGTTCGAAGTCGTAACGGTCGAGCGCGCTGCGCTTGGCCTTGCCGAGACTGCGGGAGAACGTGACGAAGCGCGGCAGTGCGAGGTCGTACCAGGCCAGACCGTCGGTCCCGACGATCGCGCCCCACGGCGAATCGGCCTGGTGCCCGCAGGCGACCAGCATCCGCCAGTAGTGGGCGAGCTGCAGCAGATCGTTCTCGTGGGCCTTGACGCCCGCGTCGGTGAGCCGGACGGCGTCGGCCCGGGCGGGCGCCTCCAGGGTCGCGACCAGGGCATCGGTCCCGCGGGTGAGCACCTGGTGGGCCTTGATGTCGCCGGGATGGTAGCCGCCGCCCGCGCGCAGCAGCAGATCCGGCTTGCCGGTCCGGTGGCCGGGCACGTCGTCGGGGAGCCGGCCGCCGACGATCACCGACGCGCCGGCCCGCATCGCGCCGATCGTGGCGCCGATGTGTCCGCGCCGGTCGTCCTCGAAGTCGTTGAGGTCGACGTATCCGGGCAGGTCCAGGGCGACCCACTCGGCCAGCACGGACGCCTCGAAGGTGATCCCGGCGTCGAACAGCTGCTGCAACGCGGGTGGCACGACCTCGGGCGGCCGGGGCACGGTGACGTCGTGCGCGTTGTGCACGGCCCGCGGGCACGACTTGGCTGCGTATCCGCCGAGGAGCAGCGGCGCGTTGATCATGACCCATCCTATGCCGGGTCGATCGCCACCACACGCAGGCGGATCCCGGCCGCCGCGGCCCGCGACACCAGTTCCTCCCCCAGCCGCTCGTCCAGACCGGCCGGGCAGTGCCACCAGCCGGTCACCCGGTCGTCGCCCGGGAAGAGCATGTCGCAGTTGGTCCAGCCGCCCTCGAACGGGAACGAGAACAGCACCTTGGTCAGCCGGTCGACGAGCGCCGCGGTGACCGGCCCGGCCAGAGCGATCGCGACCCGCCGCTTCTCCGGCAGGTCGTCGTAGGTGTCGGTGACGTCCAGCGCCTCCTGCTTGCTGAGCAGGGCGGCGGCGATCCGGTGCAGGCCGTTGAGCACGTCCCGCTCCTGCGGCTCGACCACGATCGGCTCGCGGAAGTCCCCGTGCGCGACCAGTTCGGCGCGGAGCAGGTCGACGATCCGGGCGTCGTCCGGGTCGGCCAGCAGGTCGGGGATGGCGCGTTTCCACGTGTCGCCGCCGGCCGGGGGCCGGTACGTCGCGAGGATCTCGGTGAGCGGCATCCGGCGTACGGTCACGCAAAAAGGCTTCCACAGCCGTGAGTGAATTGCCTATTCACCAAAAGGAGAACAGAAATGTCACCGATAGGAGGACGGGCACACACACCGAAGTGGTGAGGAAGATGGCGTCCCGGGCCAGGACCAGGCCGGTATCGAACCGCTGACCATACAGGTAGACATTTTGCGCGGTGGGCAGCCCGGCGAGCACCGTCACGGCGTACACCTCGGTGTGGGGTAAACGTAAGCTGATCGCCAGCAGAAAGGCGATCAACGGCATCCCGATCGTTTTCAGCCCGACCGCGACGATTGTCGGAATGCGGTCCGGGCCGGGCGCGAGCACGCGGCGACCGGAGAGCGACATGCCGAACGCGAGGAGCACCATCGGCACCGCCGCGTGGCCGACGGTGACCAGCGGATCGAGCACGGGAGCGGGCAGCCGCAGGCCGGTCAGCGCGACGACCGCGCCCAGCAGGGTGGCCACGATCATCGGATTGCGCAGCGGGACGACAAGCGTGGACCTCAGCGAGGTACGGCCGGTGGAGCCGAGTTCGAGCAGCGTGAGCGCCACCGGCGTGATGATCAGCAGCTGCAGCATGATGATCGGGATCACCAGGGCGGCGTCGCCGAGCACGTACGTCGCGATCGGGATCCCGATGTAGTTCGCGTTGACGTATCCGGCGGCCAGGGACCCGACCACCCCGCCCCGGCGCGCGAGGAGCGGGTAGAGCCCGAAACAGATCAGCGCGGCACCGGCCGAGACCAGCAGCGGCTCGCTGAACAACACGGACACGTCGGCGGCGGCCACCCCGGTGAACAGCAGGCACGGGTTGAGCACCAGCCAGACCACCCGGGCCAGCACCGTCTCGGCGCTGTCGGGCAGCCCGCCCCAGCGCCGCAGGCCCCACCCGGCGAGCACGATCACGCCGATCAGCAGGAAACCGGAGAGCGCCGCGACCATGATCGGCCACGCTATCGGGCGAGCCTCGATCGAATCGACTCCCCCACCCGGTCACGGAACGTACGGTGACCGGGTGGGGGACGAGGCGGCCGAGTACTACGACCGGATGTTGGTGGACGCGGAGTGGGGCGAGGCGTTCTGCCTCACCCTGGTGCGCGGCCTCGACGAATCCGCCCTGTTCACAGCGTTCGGCGGCGATCCGGCGGCAACCATGTCGCCGGCCGATCTGGCCCAGGTCCTCGACGGTTTCCGGTACGGCGACGAACCGGCCACCCTCGTCGTCGCCACGGTGGGTGACTGGCGGGTCGGCATCGAGATCAACGGGAGCCAGGGCAACCGTCCCGAGGTGCTGCGCCGGGCCGCCGCGGCCGGCGACGGTGCCGCGGTGAGCGTGTTCCGCGACGTCAACGGGCGGTCCGAGCTCACCTACGTGACCGGGGATCAGGTCCAGGTGGTGATCGACCACATGCGGCCGGACAAGCGTTCGGGCACGTCCCCGGAGGTGCTGAACGCGCTGATGGCCGGGCTGCCGTTCGGCTACGAGGACGACGTCATCCCCGAGGCGGCCGGGCTGGCGCTGGCCGAGCGGATCACCGGCGTACGCCTGCCCTTTGATCTTCTGGAGCAGGATCTGCCCGGGGCGGTGCTCACCGTCGTCCCGGACGATCTCGTCCCGGAGGGCGGGCGGGGGCTGGCCGCGCTCGACCACCCGTTCATCCAGCGGATGCTGGCCGCGCCGATCCGGGAGAACGTGCCCGCGATGGTGGCGTACCGCACCCGGCTGATCGCCGAGGACGCCGGGCTGCTCGGCGAACCGGTCATCGCCGAGGTGCTGACCGCGCTCGACGAGGAGCGGACACCCGGCCCGGAAGTGCGGGTGCGGCTGCGGGAACTGCACGAACGCCTCGCCGCGGACCTGCCGCGGTTGAACGCCGTGCACGACGTCGCCGCGGCGGCGTTCGACGGGGAGGATCCGGCGGAACGGTTCGGCACGACGTACACGATCCGGGACACCGACCGCAGTCTGCAGGCCGTCGTCCTGCGGCGGTGCGCGCTGCGGGCCCTGCCGCCGGCGGCCAGGATCGCGAAACCCGTCGATCCGGCTCCGGTCACGGCCACTCCCCGCACGGCCGCCAATTCTTCCGCGTACGAGGTGGTGGCCAAGGAGTTCGCCGCATGGCGACCGGAGAAGCAACGCACAGTGACGCGCTGGCTGGCCCGGCGCGCCTTCGAGGTGGCCGGTCTCGACACGCTCGAATGGGCCCGCCCGGCCCTGGACGCCCTCGATCGTGGCGATCCGCTGCCGTTCCCGGACCGGCGCGCGGTGTTCCGGCTGATCTCGGCGGCCGCGCTGGTGACCGCCACCACCGGGCTGCCACTCGATCAGCTGGAGAACCGGCTCAGCGACCACCAGCGCGCTGAGCTGCGGGAACGTATCGATCGGGCGCCGATGGCGGTGATCACGATCTTCAACACGGCGCATCCGGATCCGGCCAAGGCCCTGGCCGACACGTTCACGACGGCCCTGGAGACGTTCGACGGTCGGACCGAGGATCTGATCACCGAGCTGCGCGCCGCGTTCTGCTGATCCCGAAGGCTGGGTGCTGTCCACTGCGGACGCGCCCCCGCATATTACGATGCGTGCGGATCTTCGGCTCGGCTTGAGGAGGCGTCGGTGGCTGACCGGCGGAACGCATTGGACCGGATCGACACGACCGTGGCGCATCCGGCCCGGCGGTACAACTACCTGCTCGGCGGGAAGGACAACTTCGCGGCCGACCGGGCCTCGGCCGACGCCATCGAGAAGGGCATGCCGACCATCCGGCTGGCCGCGACGGAGAACCGGTACTTCCTGCAGCGGGCCGTGAACTACCTGGCCGAGCAGGGCATCCGCCAGTTCCTGGACATCGGCACCGGCATCCCCACCGCGGACAACACCCACCAGGTCGCGCAGCGGATCGACCCGGCCGCCCGGATCGTCTACGTCGACAACGACCCGATCGTGCTCACCCACGCCCGGGCGCTGCTGACCAGCACGCCCGAGGGCGTGACGGCGTACATCGACGCCGACCTGCGCGAGCCGCGGACGATCCTGGACGACCCGGAGGTCCGCTCGGCGCTCGACTGGACCAAGCCGATCGCGGTGATGCTGGTCGCGGTCCTGCACTTCGTCCGCGACGACGAGGACCCGCAGGGCATCGTCGACACCATCCTGGACGCGCTGCCCCCGGGCAGTTACGTGGTCGCCTCCCACTCCACGTGGGAGTACCTGCCGGCCGCGGCGATCGAGCAGCTGGAAGCCGCGAACCCCGACGGGCGGTTCCGCGCCCGGACCGGGGAGCAGCTGGGCAAGCTGTTCTCCCGGCTCGACCTGCTGGAGCCGGGCGTGCAGTCGGTGGCCCAGTGGTGGCCGGAGCAGGCCTCGCAGCCGCGGCCGTCCATCGAGGACGTCGCGTTCAACGCGATCGTGGGGCGGGTCCGCGCCACGGAGTAGGGACGCGATCACGCGCCATGGGGTGATCCGTATTGGCGCGGCGCCAACGAAACGGTACCGTCCTCGGGGATCACGACACCGCCCCCGAGGAGACGCGTGTGGAGCCGGCCGGCTCGGATGAGACTCGCCTGCGCATCGCGAGGTACCTGGACACCCCGCCGAAGTCCGGCACCCCGGCCCAGCCGGGGATCGTCCTGCCCAACATCGCCGACTACTGGCCGGACGCGCCGCATCGCCAGCGGGCCCTGGGCTGGCGGGCGTTCGTACCGCACGGCCCGGAGTCACCGCGGCCCGGGGAACCGGCGGCGCGGCGGTGGCGGCAGCGGCCGGTCGTGCTCACCGGAGTCCTCGCGCTCGTCGTGATCGGCGGCTCGGTGTTCCTGGCCCGGCCGTTGACCGACGCGGACATCCGGCGGCACGAGGCCCGCCCGGTGCCGGTCGTCCCGGCCGAGTCGACCCAGGTGGTCATCCCGCTGGAGCCGAGCCCGTCATCGTCCCCCTCGGCGACCACCCCGGCCCCGCCGGTCTTCTCCACCACGCCGGTGAAGGCCTCCCCCACGGCCCCCTTGAAGGGCGGCTTCGAGCTGGTCACCGGCGTCGGCGATCTGGTCGTGCGCACGGCCGACCTGGACGGTACGGACTTCGCGGTCAGCGGCCCGGGCGCCGGCACGTTCAGCGGCGGTGTGCTGCGGCTGACCGCGAAACCGGACGCGGGCTCCGGCCCGGTCGAGGTCCGGCTCAGTGCCGCGCGGATCTGGCAGCTGCGCGTCGGCGCCGGAACGAAATCGGTCACGCTGGACCTCGGGGCCGGCACGGTCAGCCGCATCGACCTGGACGGCGGCGCCGAGCGGATCGACATCACCCTGGGCCGGCTGAACCGGACCCTGCCGATCCGGATGGGCGGCGGCGTGAGCAGCTGGCAGATCCGGACGGGCGCCCAGGTGCCGGTAAAGGTCCTGGTCGGCAGCGGGGCGGGCGACGTCGTCCTCTACGGACAGCACTCGGGTGGCATCGGGGCCGGGACCACGCTGCACTCCGGTGAGTTCGGCGAGACGCCGGGGCTGGACGTGACCGCGACCGGTGGACTGGGGAACCTGGAGGTCAGCCGGGGCTGATCGCCCGCTCGGCAGCGTCGAAGGCCGATCGGTACTCGTCGGGCAGGCTGTCCCGTACCTCAAGGAAATCGGCTCCGGAAAGGAGCCTTGACGCGGCCGTCATGTAGACCGATCGGTAGGCGGCGACGGTCACCGCCGCTGCCAGCCGGGCGCGGGGCGAATCCGGCGGGACGCCCTCGGCCTCGGCGAACAGGCCGGCCAGCAGATCCTCCAGCTCCTGCAGGAACTCGCGCACGCGCGCCTGCAACGCCGGGGAGTCGACCACCACGCGGTAGAACGCGGCGTGGCTCTGCTCGGTGTATCCACTGAGCGGATGCCCGGTCTCGAGCAGCGAGAACACCATGCCGCGGACGGCAGCTGGCACCGACGTGCCCTCGCGGCGCCCTCGCACCGCATGCGTGACCAGGTCGATCAGCTCCGGGAAGCGGTCGAGGAACAGGTCCTCCTTGCGCGGGAAGTAGTTGAACACCGTCTTCGGCGAGACGCCGGCCGCGGCGGCCACCTCGGCGACGGTCACCGGGTCGAAGCCGCGCTGCAGGAACAGCATGGTCGCGATGCCGGAGATCAACTCGCGGGTCTGGCGCTTCTTGCGCTCCCGCAGCCCCATTTCGGTCACGGCAAAAGTTTACTTGGCCGATTCTTACACTCGACGTATGTTTTTAGTGAGAGCACCAAACGGGGGAGGACGAGCGATGACGGACGTCGTGGTGGCGGGTGCCGGGCCGGTGGGGCTGATGCTCGCCGGTGAGCTGCGGCTGGGCGGGGCCGCGGTGGTGGTCCTGGAGCGCAACACGGAGATCGACCCGACGATCAAGGCGGGCTCGGTCGCCGTGCCCGGCATCGAGGCCCTCGACCGGCGCGGCCTGACCCCGGCGCTGGCCACGGCCCGCGACGAGACGCTGGCCCGGATGGGGCTGGCCGGGAAGGCGATGCCGGCCCGGCCGAAATTCCTCGGCCACTTCGGCGCGATGATCCTCGACGCGCAGCTCCTGGACGTCTCCGATCCGGACATCGTCGGCAGCTCCCGGTACTCCGCTCTCGGCCTGATCAGCCAGCAGCAGCTGGAGGTGATCCTGGAGGAGCGCGCCCGGGAGCTCGGGGTGGACGTCCGCCGGGGCGTCACCGTGACCGGTCTCGACCAGGACGACGCCGGGGTCACGGTCACCACCGATCAGGGCCCGATCGCGGCCGCGTGGCTGGTCGGTTGCGACGGCGGGCGCAGCCTGGTGCGGAAACTCGCGGGCTTCGACTTCCCCGGCACACCACCGGAGATCACCGCCTACCAGGCCATCGCCGACATGACCGGCACCGAGGGCCTGCGGCCCTCCTGGAACATGACCGACACCGGGGCGTACGCGTTCGGCCCCTTCCCCGGGCGCATTCTCGTCGCCGAGTTCGAAGGGGCTCCGGCCGACCGCACCAGCCCGGTCACGCCGCAGGAGTTGCAGGGCGCGATCCGCCGCGTCACCGGGGTGGACGTGACGGTCACCGGCATCAGCACGGTCACCCGCTTCACCGACAACGCCCGCCAGGTCACCGACTATCGGCGGGGCCGGGTGCTGCTGGCCGGCGACGCCGCGCACGTGCACTCGCCGTTCGGCGGGCAGGGGATCAATCTCGGTCTCGGCGACGCGATGAACCTCGGCTGGAAGCTGGCCGCGACGATCCGCGGCCGGGCGCCCGAGGGGCTGCTCGACACGTATACGGCCGAGCGGCACCCGATCGGCGCCTGGGTGCTGGACTGGACCCGCGCGCAGATCGCGATCATGCGGCCGGACGCGCACTCCCGCGCCGTCCGCGCGGTGCTCGGCGAGCTGGCCGGCACCGTGGACGGCACGACGCTGCTGGCCAAACGGCTCTCCGGAGCCTGGCAGGGCTACGACCTGCCCGGCGATCATCCGCTGATCGGCCGCAGCGCCCCCGACCTGCTGCTCGACGACGGCACCCGGCTCGGTGACCACCTGCACGACGGTCGCGCGCTGCTGCTCGACCTGGCCGACGACGCCTCGCTGCGAGCCGCCGCGACCGGCTACACCGACCGCCTCACGATCCACACCGCGAAGACCTCAGAAACCGACACCACGGCGATTTTCGTACGGCCGGACGGCTACGTCGCCTGGGCCGGCGCCGACGGGTCGTCCGCACCGGACCTCGCGGCGTGGCTGGGTCAGCCGGCGTAACGCGGCTCCTGCAGGCTGCGGCGGAACTCGGCATGGGCGCTCTGGAACACCCCGTTCAGGCGTTCCAGCTCGGCCTCCGTCGGCTCCCGGCGCAGCCTCACGTCGATCTTGAAGTCGTCGTCCTCGATCGTCACGTCGAGCCGCTCCAGAAGGTCCTCGGGCAGCCGCGTGATCACGAAGTCGTGGAACGCGGCGGCGATCGTCTCCTGCATGTCCCCGCACCCGCACGTCCGGCCCTCCCGCACCGCGCCGAGGTGACTGCGCCCGACCAGGCCGTCCGGATGCGCCGGCCCGAGCAGCGGCAACCCCTCCTCCAGCACCTTCTCGGCCTCGGACAGCCGGCCCTCGTGCTGCAGGAACAGTCCGAGCGCCACCGAGGCCCGCCCCACCGTCTCGTGGTCGGCGCCCCGGCGCGCGTGCGCGACGGCCTCGTTCAGCCGCTGCTCGGCCGGGCCGCTCTGACCGGATTCGTTCAGCGCCAGCCCCCAGTTGCGCAGCACCTGGCTCTGCAACTCGGGCCGCCCGACCCGTCCGGCCCGCTGGTGCGCCGCGGCGTAGGTCCGCAGGGCGGCGTCCCCGTCCCCGGCCTCGCTCTGCGCCATGGCCAGCCCGAGCGACGCCATCACCGCCTCCTCGTGCCGCCCCTGCCGGTCGTAGGAGTCGAGCACCCGCTCGATCGCCTCCACCCGGCCGGACTGGTCACCCAGGTCGCTGCCCAGGTTGGCCAGCGCCGACAACGTGTTCAGCGTCGTCTGGTGATCCGGCCCGAGCCGCCCCTGCACGGCCTCGATCAGCGCGCCCAGCAGATCCTTGGACGCCGGGTCACCGTGGTCGAGCCGGGCCACGACCGAACCGGCCAGCTCCTCGACCACCGCGTCCGGCAGCTGGTCCAAGCCCACGAACAGCGGCTCGCCGGTCCCGCCGGCATGCACCACCGCGGCCCGCAACGCCAGTGCGGTCGCGACCCGGCCGTGCCCGTTACGCCAGAAGTTGGCCACCGCCTCCTCCACGACCTGCCGGGCCTGGGCCACGTCACCGCGCTCCAGCAGCAGGTCGGCGAGAGGTTCGAGGCCGAACGCGTAGCCGGCGTGCTCGCGGCCGTAGAACTCCAGCCGCTCCCCCGCGCCCTCCCGCAGTGACGCCTCGGCCTCGTCGAGACGCCCGGCCATCCGCAACGCCATACCGAGGTTCATCCGGTACGTCAGCTGATCCTTGTGCGTCTCGTAGTCCCTCGGCGTCATCGAGGCCGCGTGCCGGAAACACTCGATCGCCCGGTCCAGCTGGTCGGCATTGAGCAGGACGTTACCCAGATCGCACTGGGCCGAGGCCCACTGCGGGCTGCCCGGTCCGTGCTCGGCGGTGGCCGTCTGCAGCTCGCGGGCCATCAGGTTCTCGGCGTCGACCAGGCGACCCTCCCGCAGAAGCGCGAAAGCCACATCGACCGGCGTGGGTGGTGTCGTCACGACCGGTGAGTCTAGGAGCAGGCGTCCGGCGGCGGGCAGCCGGTTGGTTCCGGCCACACCAATTCTTCGGTACGGCGGCCGGTTGGTTCCGGTCACACCAATCCTTCGGTACCGCGGCCGAGTGACTGACGGCACATCCGGTGGCGGCCCGGGCACCCCGCGAAAATGTCGGAGGGGGCTCATAGCGTGTGGGCATGGCTCTCATCTACGCGTTCCGCGACGAGGCGGGGAACTGGCACGGTGATCCCGGCGGCCCGTTCCCTCCCGCTTCCACCTGTGTCTCAGGCCCCGTCTTCGCTGAGGCGACATTGACCTTCCCGTCCAGCCCGCCGGGGCCCTTCGCCGGCCAGGCGCTCGTGGTCCGCAGCGCCGGCATCGTCGAGGCGACCCCGGGCTCGATCAGGTATTTCCTGGACGACGGCACGTCCTGCTACGCGACCCGGGAGGTGGAGAAGCTGCTGTTCGGTCCCGGTGTCACCGCCGCGCGCCGGCACGAACGCTGGCCCCCGCCCGAGCCCGCGGCGACGCGGCCTGCGGGCCTCTCGTCGTATTGGGAGATCACCGACGGCGACCGGCACTACGACCTCACCGCCACCCCCGGCCCGGACGGGACGACCGTCGACATCCTCGGTGCCGATCGCGACGGCCAGGTCATCGCCCACCTTCAGGGAACCCTGCCCGCCGCTGACCTGCTCCTGGTCGCCCGCCTGCTCCGCGTGCCGACCGCCGAGTCCAACCCCCGAGACCGGCACCACGACGGTTCTTCCCGCAGCCGGGGCAACGACGGTTCTGCCCGGGGCCCGCGTCACGGTTCCGGCCGTGGCCGGCGACCCGGCCGGTGGACCGCGCAGCAGAAGGCGCTTGCCGTCCGCCGCCACCACGAGGGTGCGACGATCGAGGCCATCGCCGCCGAGGTGGGCCGCAGCCCGACGAGCGTCCAGTACAAGTTGCACTACCTCGGCCTGGTGCCGCTCCCCTTCCACGCCGGCCGCCGGAGGGTGGCATGACGGCCCCATTTCGCTTCGACCGCCGGAGCGCGGAACAAGGGACGTGGGATCGCTCTGCTGTCGCCCTGACCGTCGAAAGGCGCCGTGACGATCCGGTTCCCGGTCGCGGTGGCCGCCGGGCGGTAGCGTGACCGGCGTGGATCTCCCCTCGCACGTGGATGCGGTCGTGTTCGACTGTGACGGCCTTCTTGTCGACACCGAGACGAGTTGGACTCGCGCGGAGACGGCCCTGTTCGCCGAGCACGGGCACGGCTTCGGCCTGGAGCAGAAGCGTCTGCTGATCGGCCGGACCCTGGAGGCGGCCGGCGAGGCGATGGCCACCTACTTCGACCAGCCCGGCACCGGCCCGGCCCTCGCCGCCCACCTGGAGGATCTGGTCGCCCGCGAGCTGGCCGCCGGCGCCGACGCTTTGCCCGGCGCCCGGGATCTCGTGGTGGCGCTGCGCGGCCGGGTGCCGATCGCGGTGGCCAGCAACAGCCGGCGCGCGTTCGTCGACGCCGCCCTCACCACGGCCGGCCTGTCCGGCCTGTTCGATCACATCTTCTCGGCCGACGACGTCGACCACCCGAAACCCGCCCCGGACCTCTACCGGGCCGCGTGCGCCGGGCTGGGCGCGGCCCCGTCGAGAAGTGTCGCCTTCGAGGATTCCGGCACCGGGGTCGCGTCTGCCCGCGCCGCCGGCCTTTACGTCATCGGCGTCCCGTCCCTGCCCGGCACCACCTTGGACGTCCACCGGACCTTCGAGACTCTGGCCGCCGCCGACCTGCGCACCTGGAGTTCCCGGGTCAGCACCGGGGAGGTCCGGACCCAGCCCTGACCGGCCTCGGCGTCACAGATGTTGCATGCGCATTTCGGGAGGGTTACGTTGCCTGCATCGACGAACGTCGTTGCAACGTGCCGGTACTCCCGGAGGGCAGGTTCATGTCCATCAGCCGCCGCACCGTTCTCACCGCCGCCGCAGCCGCCACGGGCAGCCTGATCGTCCCCGGTGTCGCCGAAGCCGGCCCAGGCATCAACGCCGGAACAAAAACGGAGGTCGGCTTCCGGCTCGACGCGGTGACCATCGACGGCGGCGAGCAGGTCGTCTCGGTCACCCTGAACACCGCGAAGCTCGGCCCGATCGCCGCGAGCAGCCTCACCACCGGCACGTTCAGCATCCACGCGAAGGCCACCAGTCCGATCCCGATCGCCCCGGGCGACCAGATCTTCTCCGAGTACGACCTGGATCGCCCGGTAACCGCCGCCCGGCTGACCCGGAGCGGCGACATCGTCCTCGATCTGAGCTACGCCGAGGGCCAGTTGGGTGGCGGCACGCTCGGCTACATCGCGAGCCGGGGCCGCAACGTCCGGTTGAACCTCCAGTACACGATCACCCAGAACACCCCGCTGACCGGCAGGCACGGCCGCCCGGTCACGATCACCCGTTTCGTCCAGGGCCGCCTGGCCAACCCGGAGGTCGACGCGTTCGGCTACCACGTCTCCGGTGACGGCTTGAAGTACCGCCTCTACACCCCGAAGTCGCACGACCGGCGCCCGCTGATCGTCTGGTTGCACGGTGGCGGCGAGGGCGCGTCCCTGCCCGACGGCTACTACGACAACGAGACCACCCTGCGGGCCAACCGGGGTGCGCTGGGCTTCGCCACCCCGGAGGCCCAGCGGGTCTTCCGGGACGCATATGTCGTCGCCCCGCAGAGCACGTCGTACTGGATCGAGGACGGCGACCGTTTCGCCCCGATGATCCGCCGGGTGGTCGACGAGGTGTCCCGCCGCCACCGCGTCGACCGGAATCGTGTCTACGTGGCCGGTTGCAGCAACGGCGGGTACATGAGTCTCAAGATGACCACGGTCTACCCGAGGTTGTTCGCCGCCTCCGTTCCGATCTGCGGCGTCGTCGAGTCCCTGATCACCGACACCGAGCTGGCCGCGATCACCACTCCCACCTGGCTCGTCGCGTCCTTGGACGACGACACGGTCGACCCGCAGGCGAACACGATCCACGCCCACGACCTGATCCCGCGTTCACTGGCCACCCTCTACGACCACGTCGTGTGGGACGGCTACCAGTTCCCGGGTCACTGGTCGTGGATCTACGTGGCCCGCAACGCCCCGGCCGTCCACGGCACCCACATCTGGCAGTGGATGGCCCGCCAGGCTTGACCTCAGATCTCGACGTCCGGCCGGCCGGGCAGGGACAGCACCCCGGTCACCCCGTCCGGCAGCGTCGCGTCGACCTTGAGCTCCCCGTCCACGATCTCCCAGGACACCGTGATCTTCCCGTGCCGGGTGTCGAGCGACGTCCGGCACCAGGTCAGGCCACCCCCGGGGCGAGGAGCGACGAGGACCCGGGAGTACCCGGGTTCGAGCGGCGCGATCCCCCCGACCGTCCGGTGCATCCAGTCCGCCACCGCCCCCAACGCATAGTGGTTGAAGCTGGTCATCTCCCCCGGGTTGACCGATCCGTCCGGCAGCATCGAGTCCCACCGCTCCCAGATCGTCGTCGCCCCCATCGTCACGGGGTAGAGCCACGACGGGCATTCGCGTTCCATCAGCAGCCGGTACGCGTCGGCCAGGTGCCCGGTCCGGGTCAGAGCATCGGTGATGTACGGCGTCCCGGCGAACCCGGTCGACACCCGATACCCGCTGTCGGCCACGAGCGCCGCCAGCCGCTCCCCCGCCACCGTCTCCTGTTCGGACGTCAGCAGTCCGAAAACGATCGCCAGGGTGTAGACCGTCGCGCAGTCCGACCGGATGGTCCCGTCGCCGGCCACGTACTCGGCGCCGAACGCCGCCCGGGCCGCGTCCGCCGACTCCCGGAACTCGGCCGCGTCCGCCGTTTGCCCGAGCAACTCGGCGACCTCGGAAACGATCGTCAGCGACCGGTAGTAGGCGGCCGTCGCCACCACCCCCGGGTCGGCCTTGGCCTTGGCCGGCGCGTCCGGCGGCGCGTCCGGGTCGAGCCAGTCCCCGAACTGGAACGACCGATCCCACACACCGCCGGGCGACAGCAGCGTCCGCACCCGGCGCACGTGCGCGGTCATCGACGCATACTGATTCTCCAGGATCGCGAGCTCCCCGTACGACTGCCACAACGCCCAGGGCACCCACACCGCCGCGTCGGACCAGAACGCCGTACTGTCCGGGTCGGGAAATTCCGGCGGATGCGGCTGGAACTTGAGGATGTCCGGGATCACGAACGGCACGAGACCGTCGGCCGCCTTCTGCTCGGCGGCGAGGTCGGCCAGCCAGTCGGCCAGGAACGCGGAGACGTCGAACAGGTAGGCGGCCGAGGCCGCGAAGACGGCGATGTCACCGGTCCAGCCGAGCCGCTCGTTGCGCTGCGGGCAGTCGGTCGGCAGGTCCAGGAAGTTGCCCCGGGTGCTCCACACCACGTTGCTGTGCAGCTGGTTGAGCAGCTCGTCGGAGCTTTCGAAGGTGCCGGTCCGGCGGATCCCGGAGTGCACGACGACCGCCTCGAGACCACTGAGATCATCGATGGCGCAGCCGGTGATCTCGGCGTACCGGAAGCCATGGAACGTCATCGTGGGCTCGAAGAAGTCGGCGCCGCCACTGAGGATGTATCGGTCGGTGGCCTGGGCGTCGCGCAGTGGCCGCACGCCCAGCTCGCCGTCCTCGAGGACCTCGGCGTGCCGCACACGGATCTCCGTGCCGTCCGGCCCGGTCACCGTGAACCGCACCCAGCCGACGAGGTTCTGTCCGAAATCGATCAAGGACCGCCCGGCCGGCGACGTCCAGACCTTGGCCGGCGGCACACTCTCCTGCCGGGAGACGACCGGTCCGACGTACGGCGTGAGCAGTCCCGGATCGAAGTCGAGCGCCCGCACGGGCAGTGACCACTCCGGTTTGGCCCCGCGCCGCCGCGCGTCGATCGTCATCCCGTCGTACAGGTCGTCGCTGATGACCTCGGACCCGCCGGCCGTCCACGTCTCGGGGTCGGTGACCACGAGTTGCCGGCGCCCGTCGGCGTAGCGGATGTCGAGTTCGGCGATCACGCCGAGCCGGTCGCCGTAGAACGCGCGCCCGCCCATGAATCCGAGCCGTCCCCGGTACCAGCCGTTGCCGACCAGCACCGTGAGCACGTTCTCCGAGGTCAGGAGTTCGGTGACGTCGTGGCTGAGGTAGCGCAGCCGGTGCTCGTAGGCGGTCCACCCGGGGCTGAGCACGTCGTCGCCGACCGCCCGCCCGTTGATCCGCGCCTCATGGACGCCGAGGCTGCTGATCCGCAGCGTGGCACTCGCGATCGGCCCGTCGACGGCGATCCCGGTTCGGAACAGGGGCGCGCTGCCCAGCTCGACGGCCGGGCTGATCATCTGCGCAGTCCACTGGTGCATGTTGTGAAACCTTTCAGCCCTTGACGGAGCCGGCGACCATGCCGGACACGATCTGCCGCTGGAACACCGCGAACATGATCAACGGGGGAATCGTGACCAGCAGAATGTCCATGAACAGCAGGTTGTAGGAGTTGGTGTACTGCCCTTGGAAGTTGAACAGCGTCAATTGCACGGTCGCGTTCTCGTCCCCGGGCAGGAAGTAGAGCGGGCTGGCGAAGTCGTTCCAGATGAACACCGACTGCACGACCACGACGGTCACGATGATCGGCCGCAGCAGCGGGAAGACGACCCGGAAGAACAGGCTGAGCGGCCCGGCACCGTCGATCGTGGCCGCCTCGTCCAGCTCCCTCGGAATACCGGCGATAAAAGCCTGGAAAAGCAGGACACAAAAGGCCATCGCGTACGCGATCTCGACCAGGATCAGTCCGGGCATCGTCTTGAACAGCCCGGTTTTCTGCAGCACCCAGATGGTCGGCACCACGGCCGGCGGGATGACCAGGCCGGAGAGGATGACCAGGTTCAGCCCGCCGGTCCAGCGTGACTTGCGCCGCTGCAGGACGAAAGCCGCCATCGCGGCCACGACCACGACGACCGCGACGCTGACCACGGTCAGGATCGTCGAATTGATGAACGCGACGATCAGCAGGTAGTCCCGGGCCTCGACAACGGCCCGCAGGTTCTGCACGAACGCCCAGTGGGTCGGCCAGGAGAACTGCAGGAAAGCCGCGTCGGTCTGCGTCTTGGCCGCGGTGAGCAGGATGAACGCGAACGGGACCAGGAAGACGACCGCGAACAGGACGATCGAGAAGCCACTCAGCAGCCAGGACCGTTTGTGCGTCATCTACGCCTCCTTCCGGTTGAAGAACCAGAACAGCGGCAGCACGAGGACGATCACCAGCAGGAACAGCACGACGTTGCCGGCGGTCGACAGGCCGTAGAAGCCGGCCTGGTACTGCTTGTAGACCACCGACGCCATGACGTCCGAGGTGAAGCCCGGCCCGCCCTTGGTCATCGCCCAGATCAGATCGAACTTGCGCAGCCCGCCGATCAGCGACAGCAGGATCACCGAGACCGTGGCCGGCCTGGCCAGCGGCAGGGTGACGCGACGGAACCGCTGCCAGGGGCCGGCGCCGTCCATCTTGGCGGCCTCGAAGTACTCACCCGGGATGGACAGGATGCCGGCCATGTAGATCACCGTGGCCAGGCCGACGCCCTGCCAGACGTCGACCAGCGCGACCGACAGCAGCGCCCAGCTCGGGTCGACCAGCCAGGCCGGGCCGGTGATCCCGACCAGGTCGAGCGCCTGGTTGATGACGCCCTTGGTCGGGTGCATGAGCACCTGGAAGGTCAGGCCGACACCGATCGTGCTGACCAGCACCGGGAAGAACGCGACCGAGCGCATGAACCCGCGCCCGAGGATCGGGCCGGTCAGCAGCACGGCCAGGGCCATGCCGAGCACGACCTTGAGCCCGCAGGTCACCACCGCGTAGATCAGCGTGTGCCACAGCCCGGAGGCGAGCGCCGGTTCCTTGAAGAACTGCACATAGTTGTCGAGGCCGATGAACTCCTGGTCGAACAGGGTCCACCGGGTCAGGCTGAACCAGAACGCCATCACGGACGGGACCAGGAAGAAGACGGCGAAGATGACGCCGCCGGGGATCAGGAACCAGTAGGGGTACGTGCTCGTACGCCGGCCCCTCCCGGGTGACGACTCGCTCGTCGTCACCCGGGCCGGCTCGGTGATGGTGGACATCACCAGCCCTGGAGGCCGAGCTGCTGGGCCTGCTTCTTGACGTCCTCGTCGTAGAGCTTGGCGCCGGCGTCGGCGCCCCGGATGCCCGAACCCACCTCGACGGTGATCTGTTCGAGGGCCGGACCCTTGATCGGCGACAGGAACTCCAGTGCCGGGCTGGCCTGCCCCGCATCGACGTACGCGCTCAGGTCCTTGACCGCGGGAGCGACATCGTCCGGCAGTTTGCACGTCTTGACCGCGAACGGACCGCCGACCGGGGTCGCGCTCGCCTCCGCCGCGCAGCCGTCGGCCGAGGCCAGGAACGCCTGGAACTTCTTGGCCGCGCCGAGCTTGGCATCCTTGGTGGTCTTGGGGATGTAGATGCCGGACGGCTCCCAGAGCGTGACGCCGTTCTTGGCCGCGTCGGTGCCGGGCAGGGCGAAGAAGCCGACGTCGTTGACGTTGTCCGGAGCGGCCGTCGAGATCGCGGTCACACCGAAGGTGATCATCGGGTAGTGCCCGGCCTTGCCGGTGGCGACGGCGGCCAGTCCTTCGTTGTACTTGGCCGAGGCGTAGTCGGAGTTCCAGTAGCCGGCCTTCTTCAGCTCCTCCAGGTGCTGGAAGCCGGCCAGGGCGGCCGGCGTGGTGGCGAACTTGGCCTGGTTGTTCGTGTACTTGTCGGCGAAGCCGGAGTCGGCCGCCGCGACGTTGTGAAAGTCGGCCAGGACCAGAACCTGCGAGGTCCAGGTCTCGCTGTAGGTCTGCTCGACCGGCGCCACCCCGGCCGCCTTGAGCTTGGCGTTGTTGGCCATGAAGTCGGCCCAGGTCTTGGGCACCTGCAGGCCGAGCTTGGCGTAGAGCGGCTTGTTGTAGAAGATGCCGCCGCCGGTGATGTTCTGCCAGGGCGAGCCGTACACGTCGTTGCCGGCGGTGACGACCTGCTTGAACGTCGGGTCGAGGTCGCCGACCCAGGACTCGCCCGTGACCGGGGTCAGGTTGGCCTGCGGCGAGATGGCCTGGAAGAGCGAACCGGAGTTGTATTCGAAGACGTCGGCCATGTCGCCGGTGGCCAGCCTGGTCTTGACCAGGTTGTCACCCTCGCTGCCCTGCGGGCGGGTGTCGAGCTTGACGTGGACGTCGGTGTCCTTGGCCTCGAAGGCGGCGATGACCGCCTCGGCGACCTTCACGTTGGCGGGATCGTTGTTGGTCAGGAAGGTGATCTCGGTCTTGCCGTTCGCGTCGCTGCTCGAACCGAGCGAGCCGGCACTGCAACCGGACAGCGTGAGCACGCCGGCCAGAAGGACTGCGGCACTGAGCCTCATATGAACCTCCGGTTTCGCACGTGTTTGTAGATCGGTCTCCAAGGGAGATGGCCGTCACAGTAGACCGATCTACACGCCGGCCACAAGACTGATTCCGAAACGTTTCAAAACCCGGAGAGCGGTCTACACTCGCGGGCATGTCGATCACGAAAGGGCGATCCGTCACCATCAGTGACGTGGCCCAGACGGCCGGGGTGTCGCGGGCCGCGGTGTCCAAGGTCATCCGGAACGCGTACGGGGTCAGCCCGGCCATGCGCGAACGGGTCGAGGCCGCCATCGAAGAACTCGGCTACCGCCCCAGCGTCGCCGCCCGGGCCCTGCGCGGATCCAGCTACCGGCTCGGCCTGGAGATCCCGTACATGAGCGCCTTCATGACCCAGATCGTCGAAGGCGCCAAACGAGCCATCAGCGGAACCGCCTACCAGCTGGTCCTGGCCCCCACCGAAAGCCCCGAGTACGGAACGTTCGAGTCCCTGGCCGACGGCATCGTCGACGGGATAATCGCGGTCGCACCTCACGTGAACACCGACTGGCTGGAGGATCTCTCCACCCGCGTGCCGACCGTCATGCTCGGCCGCCACGACCGCCCGCGCAGCTACGACACCGTCGTCGGCGACGACCGCACGGGCGCCCGCATCGCCATGACACACCTGCTGGACCTGGGACATCGTCGCATCGCACACCTCACCGAGCCTGCCAACGTGACAGTCCCCGGCAGCGGCGTTCCGCACGCGATCCGCCTGGCGGTCTACCACGAGACCATGGCCGAAGCCGGTCTGACCGACCAGATCCAGATCGGCCGGCGCGACGCCGGCCCTGGCAGCGCCCAGCGCACCACCGCGGAACTCCTCGCCGGCCCGAACCCACCCACGGCCATCTTCGCCGGTCACGACGACATCGCCCTGGGCGTCCTGGCCGCGGTCGCCGAGTCCGGCCGACGCGTCGCCGTCATCGGCTACGACAACACCGACATCGCCGCCCACCCCCTGATCAACCTCACCTCGATCGACCAGGAAGGCGTGGAGATGGGCGCCCAGGCCGCGACGATGCTCCTGGAGCGTCTGCAGGGCCGCACCGAACCCCGCAACTACACGGCGACCCCCACCCTGAAGATCCGCGGCTCGACCCACCCGGCCTCCACCTGAGCGCCCAGGTCCGCGCGCGGCGAACCGCTCACCGGAACGCGATGATTGCGGAGATCCGGATGGCGGGATGATGTTCGCGTGACGTGGCAGGAATACGACCTGGCGATGATGGCGATCCAGCGGGACGACCCGGTCGCGGCGCGCGAGCATCTGCAGCGGGCCGGAGAGGACGGCCGGGCGCTGCTGGCGCTCGGG
This sequence comes from Actinoplanes sp. HUAS TT8, assembly GCF_051380535.1. Classification (NCBI taxonomy): domain Bacteria; kingdom Bacillati; phylum Actinomycetota; class Actinomycetes; order Micromonosporales; family Micromonosporaceae; genus Actinoplanes; species Actinoplanes sp. HUAS TT8. Next base: position 3,726,269 of record NZ_CP195646.1, read on the forward strand.
CAGCTCGCCGACAATGCCGGGAAGCCGGAGTTCTACGAGCGCGCGGCCGCGCTGGGCAACGGCGAGGCCGCCTACAACCTGGGCGCCTGGCATGCCCGGCACGACGACTACCCGGCCGCGCTGCGCTGGTACGAGCGGGCCGCCGAGCTCGGCGACAAGAGCGCCCGCCGCATGATCGGGATCATGTACGCGACCGGGCAGGGCGTGACCGTCGACAACGACGTGGCCGAGGCGCACTGGCGGGCCGCGGCCGCCGCCGGTGACACCCGCGCCCTCCACGACCTCGGAACGATGTTCGCCCACCACCGGGTGGACCTGGCCGAGGCCGCCCACTGGTACCTGGAGGCCGCCCGCGAAGGTTTCGAACCGGCGAACCGGGAGCTGGCGCTGCTCGCCCCGCGACTGTCCGAGGCCACGACGCGTACCCGGACGATGCGCGGCGTCATTCTGGCCTTCGTCCTCGGTGAGCCCGCCGAGGGAGCGCGGCTGCTGGCCGTGTCCGCGGCGCAGAACGATCCGATCGCCCAACGGTCGTACGCCTTCCTGCTGCACCACGGCACCGGCGTCGAGGAAGACCGCGAGCAGGCCGCCGCCCTGTGCCGCGCGGCCGCCGAGGCCGGCGACGCATGGGCCGCTCTCAACGTGGCATCGATTCTCGGCGACCACCCCGACGCCGTGCGCTGGCTTCGAGCCGCTGCCGAAGACGGCGTCCGCGCGGCCTATCCCGTGCTGGGCGACCGGCTCAGCGCACTGGATGAGGACGACGAGGCCCTGAGCTGGTACGTCCGCGCGGCCGAAGGAGGCCACCAGGGCGCGATGCGAGCCGCCGCCGACTGGTACCGCGACGGCTACGGCGGGCCGGTCGACCTTGTCCAGGCACTGCGCTGGTACCTGAAGCTGCTTGACGTGGGCAGCGGGGACGGCATCCATGCGGCCCACGCGATCGTGCCCCGGATGACGGTCGACGAGATCCACGAGGCCGGCCGCTACACCGAGGCCGACGTCTTCGCCCAGCGGAAGGCTCCGTAGCCGGGCAACTCGTTGCGACAACGCCGTTGCAATGACCAACCCCTTGCGCTGTACGCCTTCCGCTGCCCCCAGGCCGGCCTAAGCGGGACGGAACGACGTGTGGGGCGCCGGGGCGGCGTGTTTGATCATCAGGTGGCGGGTGACCGAGTACTCCTGGATGGCCTCCTGGCTCATGTCCTTGCCGAACCCGGATCCCTTGACCCCGCCGTGCGGTGCTTCCGAGGCGATCGGCAGGTGGTCGTTGATCCAGGTCACCCCGAAGTCCAGCTGATGCGACACCCGCAATGCCCGGGCCACGTCGTGCGACCAGATCGACGACGCGAGCCCGTACGGCGTGTCGTTGGCCAGCCGGATCGCCTCGTCCTCGTCGTCGAACGGCACCGCCACCAGCACCGGCCCGAACACCTCGCGCTGCACGACCTCGCTGGCCTGGTCCGCGTCCACGATCAGCGTCGGCGGGTAGTAGAACCCGGGCCCGTCCAGCGGCACGCCACCGGTCAGCACCGACGCCCCGGCGGCAACCGACCTGGTCACGAAGCCGTGGGTCCGTTCCCGCTGGGCGGCGGAGATCATCGGCCCGATGTCGGTCCCGTCGGCCGACGGGTCGCCGACCCGGATCTTGCCGAGCAGTTCCCGCAGCGCCGCCACCCCGTCGTCGAAGACGCTGCGGTGCAGGTAGACGCGGGTGGCGGCGGTGCAGTCCTGCCCGGTGTTGTAGGTCGCGCCCATCGCCACCCCGGCCGCCATCTCGCCCAGGTCGGCGTCCGCGAAGACCAGGGCCGGCGCTTTGCCACCGAGTTCCAGGTGCAGTCGTTTGAGTCCGGTCACCGCCCCGGCCATGACGCGCCGCCCGGTCTCGGACGAGCCGGTCAGGCTGACCATGTCGACGCCCGGGTCGGTGACCAGGGCCTCGCCGACGTCGCCGCCCCCGGTCACGACCGTGACCAGGCCTTCCGGTGCGCCTGCTTTCTCCACGAGCGCGGCCAGCAGCTGGGTGCTGCGCGGGGTCTGCGGCGCCGGCTTGATCACCACCGCGTTGCCGGCCGCGATCGCCGGTCCGATCTTCCAGATCGCCATGATCAGCGGGAAGTTCCACGGCGCGATCGCCCCGACCACGCCGATCGGCCGCCGGATCAGCATCGACGTGTAGCCGCTGGACAGCATTCCGGCGCCGGTCCCGTCCAGCGATCGCGCGCCGCCGGCGAAGAACCGCAGGTTGTCGACCGCGAACGGCAGCTCGCCGTCGGCGAACACCGGCACCGGCTTGCCGGTCTCGGCGACCTCCAGGGCGGTGAGCTCGGCCGTGTGCTCCTCGACCAGGTCGGCGAGTTTGAGCAGCACGCGGGCCCGCTCCCCGGGGGTGACGTCCTTCCACGTCAGGTAGGCGGCCCGGGCCCGCGCCACCGCCGCGGCGACGTCGGCCGGGTCGGTGTCCGCGACCTCGGCGGCTACGCCGCCATCGGCCGGATTGACGATCACGCGAGGTGACATGGGGGAGACCTTTCCCGATTACGTACGGAGTGAGAAATCAGCTGTCGAAGCCGACGCCGAAGCGGTCGAGCAGACGCAACCACGCGCCCCGCCGTCCACCGTTGGCGTCGGCGCGGATCATCTGGTGGCGGGTCAGGGCGACGACCGGCCACCGCACGGGTTCGGGTGGGAACGGGACGCCTCGCCGCCGTACCATCGCAAGCTCGGTCAGCTCGGAAGGCACATCCCGCAGCAGGTCGAGCGCGACCCGGGCCCCGAAGCGGGAGGACGCCACGCCGAGCCCGGTGTAGCCGACCGCGTAGGCGACGCGGCCGCCCATCGCGGTCCCGAAGATCGGCGTGAACCGGCTCGTCGAGTCGATCACCCCGCCCCACCGATGCGTGAACCGCACCCCTTCGAGCTGCGGGAACGTCTCGAAGAACTGCCGGGCCAGCAGTTCGTGCGTGGTGTCGCGCTGCTCGTAGGCGGGATCGACGCGCCCGCCGAAGTGGTAGACGGCGTCATACCCGCCCCACAGGATCCGCCCGTCCGCGGTCGGCCGGTAGTAGTGGAACTGGTTCCCGTTGTCGGTGACTCCTTGCCGGTCGGCCCACCCGATCGACGCCCACCGGCTCGCCGACAGCGGCTCGGTGACCAGCACGTGGTCGTAGACGGGCAGCACCCACGGCCGGATCCGCCGCAGCGGCGACGGGAACGCGTTGGTCGCGATCAGCACCTTCCCGGCCCGGACCGACCCCGATCGGGTGCGGAGAACGATCCCGCCCCCGTCCCGCCGGACCGCCACCACCGGCGACCGGTCGTAGCGCCGCACCCCGAGCCGGTCCGCGAGCCCGGCCAGCCCGGCCACGAGGGCCGCCGGGTCCACGATCCCACCCGACTCGTGGATCCGGAGCCCGCCGAGGTACGTCGGTGACCGCACATCGGCGCGAGCCGCCTCGGCGTCGAGCAGCGTCACCTTGTCCCCGATGCGCTCGTGCAGCGCCGCGAGCCCGGCCAGTTCCCCGAGGTGGTGCGGCGCCAGCGCGAACGTGGTCTTGCCGACCAGCCGCAGGTCGGCGTCGATCCCGTGGTCGGCGACGGTCCGGGCGATCTCGGCCAGGTTGCGCCGGCCGAGTTCGACGAGCCGGTCGAACTCCCCGGGCCAGCGCGCCATCCCGTGGCCGTGCCCGTGGGTGAGCGAGGCGCTGACGAACCCGCCGTTGCGCCCGGACGCCCCGTGACCGACGTGCCGCGCCTCCAGGAGCAGCACGTCGGCGTCCGGGTCGTCCTGCTTGGCCTGGATCGCCGCCCACAGCCCGGTGAACCCGCCGCCGACGATCACCAGGTCGGCGGCGGTCCCGTCCGGAACCGGCTCGGTCTCGGTGACCGGGAACCGGGAGGTCCAGTAGACCGACGGCTGCGCGTCCCGCAGAGACGCAGTGGTCACGGAAGCCGCTCGATGAGATCGGCCGCCTTGCGCAGCCCATCCCGCTCACGAATGCCGGCGCCGACCGCCGCGAGCCGTTCCCGCAGGCCGAGCGCGGTTTCGAGAGCCGCGTGGAGCTGCTCGTCGGTGAACTTGTACGTGTCGAGCCGCACCCCGAAGCCCAGCTCGTCCATCCGCTGCGCGTTGTCGTACTGGTCCCAGAACAGCGGCAGCAGCACCATCGGCTTCCCGAAGTGCAGCGCCTCGGTCGTGGTGTTGTTGCCGCCGTGCGTGATCACCAGGTCGACCAGGGGAAGGATCGACGTCTGGGGCAGGAACTCGGCCCCGTACATGTTCGGGGCGAGCTCGATCTCGTCGTGCAGCGGACCCTTGGACACGATGTAGCGGTGCGGCGTCTCCGCGAGGGTCCCGATCACCCGGCGCATCAGTGCGACGTCGGCCGACCCGAGCGATCCCAGGCTGAAATAGATCAGGGCCCCGGAGCCCGGCAGGTCGGGGACCGTGAACTTCTCGTCGGTCTCACGCACCGACGAGTCGAGCCGGTGCCAGGTCGGGTCGAGCGGCCGGCGGTCGGTGTAGTCGGCCTCCTGCGGATACACGTACAGGTTGAGCGCGCCTTCGTGGATGAATTCCAGGTCGGGCAGTTCGGGGGCGCCGGTGGAGACGACCCACTCGTTGAACGCCTCCCACATCGGGCGGTGCGTCCGATCGTATTCGGCCAGGAAGTCGTCCCACCCGGACGGATCGTCCTGCGGATACCCGGAGAACACCGGTGCGATCCCGGAGCCCTTCACTTCGAGGGGATTGCAGGAGACGATCCGCACGAACGGCACCCCGGCCGTGTTCAACGCGGGGAACGCCACCACGTTGTCCTCGACGATCACATCGGGTCGGACCCGCGCGATGATCTCCAGGAGCTGCGGCTGGCAGTACTTCGCGCCGGTGATCAGCTCCTCCCAGACCGGCTTGACCCAGGTCTCCAGCTGGTCGATCGTCGGCTTGCGGAACTCCGGCGCGGTGTCGCGGATGAAGTCCTTCCAGAACTGTCCCGCGTCCTGATCCCCCTCGGCCGGTGGCGCGAGGTCGACCAGGTCCTCCTCGAAGCCGAGCGCGGTCAGCTTGCCCTTCCAGGACGCCTCGGCCGCGAAGACGACACGATGCCCCCGCTGCCGCAGGATGTCCCCGATCCCGATGCAGTTGTTCGTCGGCCCGTAGGCGCTCTCGGGCATGAAGAGTATGGTCAGCGCGCGTTCGGGCATGGACCCTCCACCTGACTGGCTATTTGAACTGAGATTCAAATATGGTGGGGCTCACCCGTCAAGAGCGGAAGACAGAACGATGACGACTTCTCGCAAGCGCCGGGCCGACCGGCAGCAGGACCTGATCGAGGCGGCCCGCCGCGCGATGGTCCGGCACGGCACCGACGGCGTGCAGGTCAAGCAGGTCGCGGCCGAGGCCGGGCTGACCTCCGGCGCCGTCCTCTACCACTACGCCGACCTGCGTGACCTGCTGCTCGACGCGCATCACGCCGGCATGGAACGCTTCTACGAGCAGCGGGTACGCCGCCTGGCCGAGGTCGCCGACCCGGTCGAGAAACTGCTGGTCACGATCAAGTCCGGCCTGCCCGGCGGGCCCGATGACACCGACGTGCGGCTGCTCTGCGAACTCGGCGGCGCGGCCGGCCGCAACCGCGTCTACGCCGCGCTGCTCACCACGCTCTTCGACCGCCAGGTCTCGATGTACCAGACGATCCTGGAGTCGGGTGTGGCCCAGGGCGTCTTCACGCTCACCGACACGGCGATCACCATCGGACGCAACCTGGTGGCTCTCGAGGACGCCTACGGCTACCGGATCGTCGCCCGGCACCCCACGATCGGCGTCGCCGAGGCCGAGGAGCTGATCCTGAGCTACGCCCGCGGCGTCACCGGCAACCCCCTGCGGGGCCGATCGTGACCGCCACCACCGGGTCGGCCGGCCTGGTCCGGGTCCTCGCCTCCGGCGCGGCCGTCCCGCCGCCCGACGAGCTGCGCATCTTCCCCGGGCCGCCGCTCGCGCTGCCCGGGTCCCTGACCGAGCGCGCGATCACCGTCGACCAGACCCACCGCTCGGTCGTCGTCGGCGAGCACGTCGTGGTCAAATGGCTGTCCCCGCCGCTGCCCGCACCCCAGCGCGCCCCCGAACTCCTCGAACACCTGGCCGAGGTCGGTTTCGCCCGCACGCCTCGCCCGTACGCGGCCCTCTACCGCGGCACCGACCTGCGCGCGCTCGTCACCGGCTTCCTGCCCGGCGCGCTGGACGGCTGGGAGTGGGCCACGAACGACCTGCTGGCCGAGCTGGACGGCGGACCGCCGGCCGCCATCGGCACGCCGCTCGGAGCGCTGGCCGGCGAGTTGCACGTCGCCCTGGCCACCCCGTCGTCGGTGCTGCCCACCCCGGTCGCGACGTCCGGCACGGCCGGCTGGATGGATCAGGGCCGGCGGGCGTTCGATCAGGCGCTGGACCTGGTCGACGGTGAGGACGGCTCGTGGCTGGCCGCCCGGGCCGGCCGGATCCGGGCCGACCTGACCCTGCCGCCGGGCCCCACCGCGGTCCAACGATTGCACGGTGACCTGCACGTCGGGCAGATCCTGCGGTGGGACGACGGCTACGCGGTGATCGACTTCGACGGCAACCCGGCCGCCCCGCAGGATCTCCTCGAACCGGCCGCCCGCGACGTCGCCCAGTTGCTGACCAGCATTGAACACGTGGCGGCGATCGCCAACAAGCAGACCGGGCACGCGTACGGCGTGGCCGTGCGGGAGTGGATCACCCGGGAGCGGGCGGCGCTGCTGGCCGCGTACCGTCCGCCCGCCGGCGCGCTCCTCGACGACGCCCTGCTGCTCGGATTCGAGACCGCCCAGGAGTGTCGCGAGCTGCTGTACGCGGCCCGGTTCCTGCCGCGCTGGCGCTACGCCCCGATGGAAGTCCTGCGCCGCCGCTACCCACTCGCCGACTGAGGAGACCTCGTGGACCCGTCGCTGTTCCTGCGCGACCTGGAGCAGAAGCCGTCGGCGCTGCTCGACCTGGCCGGCTCGCTGGACGCGGCCGACCCGTTCGCCCCGCTGACGCCGTACCCAAGACGGGTTTTGATCTTGGGAATGGGCAGTTCAAGGTATGCGGCGCGGGTGGCCGCACTGCGGCTGCGGACCGTCGGCGTCGACGCCTGGGCGGAGTACGCGTCGGTCGCGGCCTCGCTGCCGCCACAACCGGACACACTGGTCGTGGCGATCTCGGCCAGTGGCGGGAGCCGCGAGACCGTCGAGGCGACCGCGCGCTACCGTGGAATCGCGCCGATCGTCGCGCTGACCAACGTCGCCGGAGTACCCCCGATAGCCGAGGATGCCCTGCTCACCGTCCCGATGCGGGCCGGCGTGGAGGAGGGCGGGGTGGCGTGCCGGAGCTTCACGCACACGCTGGCGCTGCTGCTGACACTGACCTCACGACTGACCGGCATCGACGGATCAAAAACGGTCGCCGAGCTGTGTCGCCGGGCCGCCGAGGCGACCGCTCACCTGCTCGATCATCGGGATTCCTGGCTGCCGATGGCCCACGAGATCCTGGACGGGCCGGACGGCGTCCACACGATCGCCCCGGCCGAGCGGATCTCGTCGGCCGAGCAGTCCGCGCTGATGGTCCGCGAGGGCCCACGCCGACGGGCCGACGCCACCGAGACCGGCGACTGGGCGCACGTCGACGTCTACCTGACCAAGACCCTCGATTATCGTGCGCTGCTCTTCCCCGGTTCCGGCTATGACGAGCAGGCCATGGAGTGGATCCGGCAGCGCGGCTCCCGGGTGCTGTCGGTGGGTGCTCCGATCGACGGCGCGGCCGGCGTCATCCGCTACCCGCACGACGACGACCCGGACGTCCGTCTCCTCACCGAAACCCTGATCGCCGAACTCCTCGCCGCCACCTGGTGGGCCGCGGCATAGCCCGGACACCGTGGCCGCTATCCGGGCGAACGCCGAGGGCCCGCGGCGGCGTGGCGGCGGCGATCGACGTGGTCGAGCACTGCCGCGACGCACTCGCCCAGCGGGCGGGCCGTGTCGACGAACAGGGCGTCCGGCCAGGGTGGGAACGCGGCGAGGCGGGCGCTCGCGTTCGGCCAGTCGCCGGCGTCGGCCCAGCCGGGGATGCCGCGGACCCGGGTCTCCACCCGCTCGCGGTGCAGGTCCGCGTCCACACACCGGCAGACCACCGGGACGAACGCCGCACCGGCCGCCGACGCCAGACTCGCCCAGCGCGTTCGCAAGGCCGGGTCCTCGCTGGTGGTGTCCAGGATCGCCGGGCGGCCGGCCGACAGCTCCCGGTAGGCCAGCGTGGTCAGCAGCTCACCGCCCATCTCCATCAGGTCGCCGCGGTGCCGCATCCCGAACGGGGTGAGCGCGCCGAGCAGCCAGTCGAGGGCGAAGACGGGGACGCCGAGCGCGGCCCCGACCCGCTCGGAGACGGCGCTCTTGCCGCTGCCGGGCACACCACCGAACACGATCAGCGCCGCGTCTGGGCCGGACGGGATCGGCACGCCGGTGAAGTCGGCCGGGAGGCCGGGTGTGAGGTAGTCCGGGACCCAGCTCTGCGTGTGCGTCAGGGTGATCCGGTGCGGCGCCTCGGCGGAAACCTCCACGTGCGACACGAACAGCTCGTCGTCGCGGGTGCGGAAGCGGGCGGTGGCCGACAGCCCGTCGGTGTCGACGCCGACGACGCGGATCGGGGCGAACCTGGCCGCCCGCGTGTCCGTCACGTCGCGAAAATAAGGCCAGCCGCCGACCCGAGCAGCAAACGTGGGATCAAGAAAGTCGTCGACATCCGCGGGCCACCGGCCGTCGAGGCCCGCGAGCAACCAGCGCAACCGGGTCAACGCCGGGGTCTCGGCCAACAGATCGTCCATGCGTCGATTCTCGACGGAGGCCGGCGTGACATGCACTCCCCCGGGTTACGCGGAGCGCGTATAAGCCTCCCGGGCGGCGACCAGGTCGTCCATGTGGTCCGTGCACCAGGAGCGGGCCGCGTCGACGAGCGTGAGCAGGCTGCGGCCGAGCGGGGTCAGCGAGTACTCGACGCGGGGCGGATTCTCGTCGTACGCGAATCGGTTGATCAGTCCGTCGCGTTCCATGGAACGCAGCGTCTCGGACAGGACTTTCGGGGTGACCCGGCGCAACGGGACCCGCAGCTCGGTGAAGCGGCGCGGCCCGTCTTCGAGGCAGAGGACGACCATGGCGGTCCACTTGTCGCCGATCTGGAACGGCATGACCGTGGTCGGGCAGGCGGGGTCGAACATGTCGGGCTTCAGACCGGCACTCATGCGGCGAGCCTATCGCCGAGCCGCCAGGACTGAGAAACACCAGGTCAGAGCCGGTTCCGTTGCGGTAACCGGGGGTGGGCGGCCTAGCGTCCTGGCTCATGAGCAGCATCGTCATCTTCGGCGCGGGTGGACGCGCCGGCCGGGCCATCCGGACCGAGGCCCTGAGCCGCGGGCATGAGGTCGTCGCCGTCCTTCGCGATCCACAACGGCATCCCGACATCGACAACGCCGTCCGCGGCGACATCACCGACCCCGACAGCGTGGCCGCGATCGTCGCCGGGCACGACGCCGCGGTCAACGCGGTCAGCCCGGCCTCCGGGCCGGAGGATCTCGCGAAACTGGCCCTCGACCCGGACTTCTTCGTCAAGGCGGTCGACGCCCTGGTCGCCTCGAAGGTGGACCGGATCGTGGCGATCGGCCTGGTCAGCAACCTGGACGGCGCGGACGAGCTGCCGGAGCAGTTCCGCGCGTTCGCTCAGGCGCACGCGGCCGGGGTGCAACGGCTGAAAGCCTCCGACGCCGACTGGGTGATGCTGACCCCGCCGATGCAACTGTCGGTGGAAGCGGCACGGCTGGGTCGCTACGAGACGGGCGGGGAGGCGTTCGTGGACGGGCACCTGTCGTACGCGGATCTGGCCGTCGCCGTGGTCGACGAGATCGAGAAACCGACCCTGCACGGCCGGCGCGCGACCGTCTTCAACGTGGACTGATCGTCGTCCGCCCGCCCGGTGACCCGTAGAGCCACAGGGTGCCGGGCGGCGGCGCGGCCAGGGTGCCCCGCAACAGTTCGCCCAGGGCCTGGCCGAGCTCGGCGATCGGCCCCACGTCGTACGCATGATCGCCGCGGAAGACGAGGTGCCAGTCGTCGGCCTGGCCGGGCGTGCGGGGCGGCCGGTCCCGCAGCCGGGCCGCGGTCTCCTCGAACAGCTCGGCCAGATCCTCACGGTCGTCGGGGGCGAGCCCGAGCGCCACGTCGAAGAACAGGTCGCTGAACATGGCCTGGGTGCGCAGCTCCTCGACGCGGGCATCCCACCAGCCCGGCCGATGCTCGGGCGGGATGCCCTCGACATCGCGCAGAAGCTGGCCGAGCAGAATCGACAGGGCGCCGTCGTACGCCCAGATCTCGCGGACCGGGTCCGGAAGATCCGGCGGCGGTCCCCCATAGCAGCCGATCGACCTGGTTTTGCTCACCGATCCATGGTCGCGTATTCCCGCTCAGGGCACGAGGATCAACCGGATCGGATTACCTTCCTTCTGGTCGAGCTGCCGCACCGCCTCGGCCGCCTGGGCCAGGGGCAGGATCCCGCTGACCGAGCGGGAGAACTCGATGCGGTTCAGCGCGACCAGGGACAACAGCTCCAGGACGCTCTCCGGGCCGGAGCCGTAATGCCCGCGGACCTGCTGCTCCAGGTAGCTGAACCGGGTGCCGTCGGGAATGGTGAGCGGCTGGTCGGTGAGCCCGACCAGGATCAGTTTGCCCCACCGGGCCAGACTGCGAGAAGCCTGCACACGTACGGCCGGGACGCCGGCGAAGTCGAACGCGAACGCCAGCCCGGTGCCGCCGGTGGCCTCCCCGATCAGGCTTGCGAACTCCGGGTCGGCCGGGTCGAGGGCCAGGTCGGCGCCGAACTGCAGGGCGCGCTCGCGGGCACCGGGCAGCGGGTCGACCGCGACGATCGGGGCGGCGCCGACCATCCGGAGCAGCTGCACGGCGTGCGCGCCGAGCCCGCCGACACCCCACACGCCGACGGCGCGGGCCGGTTGCACGCCGGCGGTTCCGGTGATCGCCGCCCACGGGGTGGAGACGGCGTCCGGGATGAAACAGGCCTGCTCGAACGAGAGCGTGTCGGGCAGCGGGACCACGGTGCCGGCGCTGGAGACCGCGTACTGGGCCCAGCCGCCGTCGTAGTCGACGCCGCGGGTCAGCACGGTGCCGTTGCTGATCTCGCCGGCCTGCAGCAGCACCCGCTCGCCGATGGTCAGCCCGGTGACGCCCGCGCCGACCTCGTCGATCACCCCGGCCGTCTCGTGGCCGAGCGTGACCGTGTCACCGGCCAGGTAGAGCGGCTTGAGCATGCCCTGGATCAGGTGCACGTCGGAGAGGCACACCCCGGCCGCCCGCACCGCGATCCGGACCTGGCCGGGCCCGGCGTGCGGCTCGTCCACCTCCTCGACGGCGAACTTCCCGGTGGACACGTTCAGACGGCCAGCCAGCATTTCCGATTCCTCCGACTTTCGACATTCCTTGATCAAATGCGTACCACGAATCCGGTCTGTCCGTGTCAGGGACGTGCCAGCGCGATGCCAGTCGGATCGGTCACTCTGCGGCCATGGATGCGATGAGCGGGAGCGTCACCTCCGAGGACGGAACAACAATCACCTTCATCGAGTACGGCGTGGGCCCGGGCCTGGTGATCGTCCCCGGCAACAATCGGCGGGCCCACCACTACACCCAGCTGGCCGAACTGCTCGCCGGCAGCTACCGGGTGACCGTCATCGACCGGCGCGGCCGGGGCCGCAGCGGGCCGCAGGGACCGGACTACGGCATCGACCGGGAAGCCGAGGACGTGGCCGCGGTGATGGCCGCCCGCGGCGCGACCTGGCTGTTCGGGCACAGCTACGGCGGGCTGATCGGGCTGCACGCGGCGCTGCTCCGGCCGCCGGTCGCGCTCGCCGTCTTCGACCCGGGCGTCAGCATCGACGGATCGTTCCCGGCGGCCTGGCTGCCCCGGTTCACCGAACTGCTCGACCGGGGACGCCACCACGCGGCGATGGCCACGTTCCTGCGCGACACCCGGCTGTCGCCGCTCGGGAACGCGCCCGGGCTCGCGTTCCGGCTGCTGGCGTTCCTGCTGCTGCACGGCTCGGACGGGCCGGACACCAGGGCGATGATGGCGACCACGCCCCGCGAGATCGGCGAGGTGGTGCGTCTCGACTCGGACGGGTCCCGCTACGCGGCGATCACCTGCCCCACCCTGCTGCTGGGCGGGAGTCAGACTCCGCCGTACCTCCAGATCGTTCTTCCGAGGCTCGCACAGATCATTCCGGACGCCCGGTTCGAGATCATCGACGGTCTCGACCACAACGCGCCCGACCTGAACGCGCCAGAGGCGATCGCCGGGCGGCTGGCCGGTTTCATGCGGCGCACCTCAGCCGAGTCCCCGCACTGATCACTTCCGGAAGCGGTCGTAGAGCAGGCACAGCGCGCCGCTGCGGCCGCTCACCGAGTTCGCCCGGCACGCGACCGCCGCCGACGAGGTGCTGGCCGAGATCGCCGTCCTGCGCCCGCGCCACGCGGCCGAGCGGGGTGACGGGGCGATGTGGCGGTCGTCGGCGATGAGGAGTCGGTGGCTCTTCACCTGGGGCGATTGACGGAGGCGGGGGTCACCGAGTTCGTCGGGGCACCGTTCGGAACGGTCGCCGAGCGAGATCGGACGACGGCACTTCTCCGCGAACTCGATCGGGCTTGATCCGTACCGGAGAATTGGTGTGCCGAAGGCTGTGGAAAACCGCTCGGGGGAGGTTGGCGAGAGGTGCTAGGGTTCGCGGCGGAAAGGGGGCATCGTGCCTAAGCTGAACCAGATCATCGCCGTGGAGAAAGGCGTCAAAAGCAAGGCGTTCGCTGATCTGAGCGACGCCCACCACGCCCTGCAGAAGACCGCGCCACTGGCCGGTATCTCGCGCACCTATCAGCCGAAGGACGAAGAGGGCGAGCAGCTGCCCGCCGAGTCGACCCGGGTGCAGATCAAGGCCGAGGACATTCTGCGTGACGTCGGCAGCACGCTGACGCGACTGTTCGACGTGACCGCGACGAAGGACTGGACGAACTGTGTGGCCCGCGCCGACGTGGTCGTCGACGGGCGCACGATCGCCGCTCAGGTGCCGGTGACCTACCTCCTCTTCCTGGAGAAGCAGCTCGTCGACCTGCACACGTTCGTGAAGAAGCTGCCGGTGCTGGACGCCGCCGAGTCCTGGGTGCGCGACGACTCGACCGACAGCTGGCGCACCGAGCCGGTCCGGACCAACCGGACCAAGAAGGTGCCGCGCAACCACGTCAAGGCCGAGGCCACCGAGAAGCACCCGGCCCAGGTCGAGGTGTATTACGAGGATGTGACGGTCGGTTACTGGACGACCGTGAAGTTCTCCGGGGCGCTGCCGGCCAAGCGGGTCAACGAGCTCCTCGACCGGGTGATCGCGCTGCAGACGGCGGTCAAGTTCGCGCGCGAGGAAGCCAACAACACCGAGGTCACCGACGAGCGCATCGGCGCGGCCGTCTTCGGGTTCCTGTTCGGATAGGACACACAGACTCCCCGTGGGAGCGCGGGGATGCGCCCGATGCGGCGCACAAGCTGACAACTGAAGTTGAAGCTGATCACGCCGGTGACAGTGCGGGTTCGATTCCCGCCCCCACATTTGTCGGGTGGGGGTGGCCCAAATGGCAGAGGCAGCCGGTTTAAGACTCAGATTCTCGCTCCAATGTCAGCATTCACCACTGATCACCGGATCGAACGGGTTGGGACGACGACAGCGGATGCGGGTTCAACTCCTGCCCGCCGCGCTTCGAGCGGCGGTAGTTTAAAGGCAAAACACGCTGTCCTGAGAATGAACCCGCCCTTAAACGTGCCGGTGTGTGCAATTCAGTGGTAAGCGGAGCCCCCGCGGATGGCCATTCCGCGGGGGCTCACCAATTCTTGGTCAGACCCCGAATTTGCGTTTCGCCTCGGGCGTGACCGGCGTGAACAGGTTGACCAGGTTCCCGGCCGGGTCGCGCAGCAGCATCGACCGGTTGCCCCACGGCATCGTGGTCGGCGGCATGATGGCCTCGGCCCGGATCGCGTCCACGTCGTCGACCAGGAATTCGAGGATCTTCTCGTCGGGCCGCACGAAACCCGGGATCGTCGAGGTCCCCGCGATCGCGAGGGTCGCCCGCGGCGTGTTGATCTCCGCGAACTCGGGCGTGAAACTATTGGCCGGAATGCCGGTGACCTGCTCGTAGAACGCGATCAGGCGGGCGACGTCGGCGGTGATGACTCGGGTGGATACGAAGTTCATGCCGACGACGCTAGGCCGGATACTGGACAGAATCCGCCCAGTATTGTCGGCGATGTGACCAGGCCGACCGCGCGTGTGCTGACCCTGCTGGAGCTGCTGCAGTCCGGCGGCGTGCGCACCCTGGCCGACCTGTCCGAACGGCTCGGCGTCGACGCGCGGACCGTGCGGCGCTACGTCCAGCACCTGATCGACCTGGACATTCCCGTCGAATCGGTGCGCGGGCGTTACGGCGGGTATCGGCTCGCGCGGGGGCATCGGCTGCCGCCCCTCATGCTCGGCGACGACGAGGCCCTGGCCGTGCTGCTCGGGCTGACCGGGCAGTCCAGCACGGCTGCGGAAACGGCCGCGGCCAAGCTGCGCCGGGTCCTCCCGCAGCGCCTCGACGCACTGCGGGACACGCTGACCTCGACCGCTCCGGCCGCCGCCGCGCCCGACGGGGCGATCCTCCTGCCGCTGGCGGCCGCGGTCCGGGATCATCAGCCGGTTCGCTTGGGATCAAGGACCTTCTTCCCGTACGGGATCGTCACGCACAACGGCCGCTGGTACGTGACCGGCCTCGACCCCGACCTCGACGAGCTGCGGACCTTCCGCCTGGATCGCATCGAGCAGGTGCGGGGGCTGCCCGGCTCGTTCGACCCGCCGGCCGGCTTCGACCCGGCCGAACGGATGCTCGCCGGGTTCGCCACCGCCCCCTACCGGCACGAGATCCACCTGCGCGTCCAGGCCACCGAGGCCCAGATCCGGCGCCGCCTGCCGCCCAGCCTGGCGGTGATCCACCCGGGTGACGGGCCGTGGCTGCGCGTGGAGATGCGGGTGGAGAGCCTGGAGTGGGTGCCGTCGGTGCTGGCTTCGCTCAACCGCCCGTTCGTCATCGACCGGCCGCACGAGCTGCGCGATCTGGTCGCCGCCTTCGCCACCCAGCTCGCCGAGTCGGCCGCCCGCGACGACCCGCCGGCGTGATCGGCTCACCGCCGCAGTCGTCGCACCACCTCGCGGATGCGATCCCGCACCCGATCGGTCTCCGCCAGACCAGCGGCGGGCCGGGCCGATCCGTGCCCGGCGAGCAGCAGAGCGTCCACCGTTTCCGACATCGGCCCGGGGTCCCGGTCCAGACGCCCCACGGCCGGCGCCGCCGGCGGATCACCGGACGCGGTACGCCAGAACGCCAGCGCGGCCGGGTGACCACGGGTCGCGCGGCCGGCCGGTTTCCGGGCGTGCGAGCATCGTCATCTGAGCTGCGGTAACGGGAGGGAACCATGCGTACGGTGACTCGCCGGATCACTCTGCGCCGGGCTGAGCTCGAAGGTTCGGTGTGTGCCGTCCCGGAGGAGATCGCCGAGGCGCTCGCCGGGCGGGATCCGGTGATGGTCGTGCTGGAGCACCGGATCAAGGGGGTCACGCCGTCGCGCGAGGTGTTCGAGGCGTCCCTGGAGCAGGACATCGACTGGCGGTTCACCGGGATCGCCTGGCCGACCGGGGTGCAGAGCGGCATGTTCGTCACCATCTCCTGGCAGCAGGGACGTGACGCGGTGGTGATGCGGACCAAGGTGCTGGAGGATCCGCTGCGGATCGACGGGGTCAACTACTACCACGAGTTCGATCCGAAGGTCGTCACCCGTGACTTCGATCCGCGCCCGTCGAACCGGGGGCAGGTGTTGAAGGCGATCCGCAAGCTGGGCCGGGTCTTCGACGACGGCAGCGCCGTCTTCCCGGAGGAGTCCCTCGCCAAGCAGGCCGGGCTGGGCCGCGGGCAGAAGGGCGCGTTCCTGCTGAAGAACGCGGTGGAGCAGCTGATCCGCGAGGGCTACATCACCCGGGTGGCCGGCAGCGTGGACGCGACCGGACATCCGTCGTATCCCGAGGTGGACGGGGAGGAGCCGGTGGACCTGCTGTTCTACGCGCCGCTGGTCGATCCGGCGCCGCACCCGAACGACCCGGACGACGACGAGGACGGCGAGCACGCCGATCGGCGGGAGCACTGGGTGAAGGGGTTCATCCGCAAGTTGCCGCCGGGGGCGCAACCGTCGGAGAAGCAGATGGCCGCCTACCAGCGGGCTCTGGAGAACGAGCAGATCGACGAGGATCTGGAGCCCGGGTACACGTACGTCAAGAAGCATCATCGCCACGGCTGATCGTCCGCAACGCGTCGAGCACGGTGCGGACGGCGGCCCGGTGCAGCGTTTCCGGGCGGGTGAGCACGTCGATGTAGCGGCCGGCCGGCAGGTCGGACAGGGGTCGCAGCACCAGGCGCGGGTCGGGGACCGAGGTGCGGCCGGGCAGCAGGGCCAGCCCGGCGCCGGAGGCGACCATCGACGCGACGACGGTGAACTCGTTGATCCGGTGCGCGACGTCGAGGGGGCGGCCGGCCGCGGCGGCGATCGCGGTCAGCACCCCGCCGACCGGGAAGCCCTCGTGGGTGCTGATCCACGGTTCGGCGGCCACGTCGCGGGCGGTCAGCCGTGGTTTCGCGGCGAGGGGTGAGCCGGCGGCCATGGCCACGTAGATCGGCTCGTGGATCAGCGGGACCACGGTCACCCGGTCGGCCGGCCAGGGCGGATGCTGGGCCAGCCGGTGGGCCACGACCAGGTCGTAGTCGCCGACCAGGCCCGGGAAGTCGGCCTGGGCGACGTCCTCGTCGGCGCAGCGCACCTGCCCGAGCCGCTGGACGAGGGGCGGGAACCAGGTGAGGGCGGCGCTGTGGAACGCGCAGACGGTGACCGGGGCCGACGGGTCGTCCAGGTAGTCGCCGACCGCGCGTTCGGCCCGGTCGAGGGCGGTCATCACCTCGACCGCGGCGGCGGCCAGGGCCCGGCCGGCCTCGGTCAGGACGAGCCGGCGGCCGCTGCGTTCGGTCAGCGGGACCCGGGCCGACCGTTGCAGGGTGTTCAACTGCTGGGACACCGCGGACGGCGTGATGTGCAGCGCGCGGGCGACCGCGGCGACACTCCCCCGGTCGCCGAGCTCGCGTAACAGCCGCAGGTGGTGCGGATCCATCAGGCTCCACTACATCGTCGATTCACCGGTTGGCCTCTTGTCTACCGGATCAGTGTCCCCGAGGCTCGCCCTGTGTCGACAACCCGTATCGGTGACCTGCTCCTGCTGGCCGTCGCCGTCGTCTGGGGCAGCAGCTACCTGACCGCGAAGACCCTGGCGGTCGCCGGTGGCGTGCTGGTCCTGCTGGCGATGCGCTTCCTGATCTCGGCGGCAGCGATGCTGCCGATCCTCGCCGTCCGGCGGATCACCCGGCCTGAGCTGGGCACCGGCATCCTGCTGGGCGTCACCCAGGCGTCGGTCCTGCTGATCGAGACGTACGGCGTCTCGCGCACCAGCGCCACCAACGCCGGCGTGCTGATCAGCCTGACCATCCTGATGACCCCGATCCTGGAGGGTCTCGTCTCCCGCCGCTGGCTGCCGCGCTCGTTCTTCCTGGCCGCGGCCACGGCCACGCTGGGCGTGGTGCTGCTGGTGGCCGGACCGGGTCTGCGCCCGCCGACCGTGGGGGACGCGTTGATGCTGGGCGCCGCGGTGATCCGGGCCGTGCACGTGACGCTGTCGGCGCACTTGACACGGGACCGTCCGTACAACTCGGGGGTTTTGACGTCCCTGCAGACGTTGACCGGGGCGGTTCTGTTCGCTCCGGCGCTGGTCGCCGTCCCCTGGTCCTACGGGCCGCCGCAGTGGCTGGCCGTCGTCTATCTGGCGCTGGGCTGCAGTGTGTTCGCGTTCGTGGTGCAGCTGTGGGCGATCCGGCGCACGTCGGCGTCCCGGGCGAGTCTGCTGCTGGGCACCGAGCCGGTCTGGGCGGTCCTGTTCGGCCTGCTCCTGGGTGGTGAGCACCTGACCGTGGTCGCCGTGGCCGGTATCGGGCTGGTGCTGGCCGGCACGTATTACGGCCAGCGTGTGGAGAACCGGGCCCGGGCGCTCGTGGCCACGCCGGAGGGGCGCGGCCACGAGCGGCTCGACCGGGTGGCCGAACCGGATCAGCCGACGGCGATCACGTCGAACTCGTTGCCCTCCGGGTCGGCCAGGGTCACGTAGTTCAGGCGTCCGCTGACCTCGTTCAGCTTGGTGGCGCCGAGGTCGAGCAGCCGGGTGACCTCGGCTCCCAGGTCGCCGGTGGCCAGGTCGAAGTGCATCCGGTTCTTGACCTTCTTCTCCTCCGGCACCTGGTGGAAGCCGATCCGCGAGCCGGGCACGGCCGGGTCGGGCTCGACCACGGCGAAGCCTTCACCGGCGCCGTCGGCCACGGCCCGGCCGAGGGCCGCGGCCCAGAAGGCGGCGACGGCGGCGGCGTCGCGGGCGTCGAAGGTGGTACCGAGAACTGTGCTGGACATGATCGTCACTTCCTGTTCGAGAGCGGGGACATACCGAGGCAGGCCACGGCGGCGGCCAGGTCGGCCCCGGCCATCACCCACCAGGCCTGCACGAATGAGTGGTGGGTGGCCGCGTAGGAGACGGGCGCCCCGACGATCGCGACCACGATGCTGACGCCGAGCACCAGCCCGATCTGCCGGGCCATGTTGATCACGCCGCTGCCGGTCGAGGCCCGGTGCGGGGGCAGGTCGTGGGTGGCCGAGGAGAGCAGCGTCGGCAGGGCCAGCCCGATGCCGATGCCGGACAGCAGCTGGCCGGGCAGCAGCTCGGTCGCGTAGTGCCCGCCGTCCGGTCCGACCAGCGTCAGCGTCACGACCGTCCCGGCCGCGAAGGCCAGGCAGCCCAGCCCGGCCAGCACCGCCGCCGGGGCCCGGTGCGCGACCCGCTGCACGATGACGGTCACCAGCGGGACCATGACCGGCCCGGGTGCGACCGCGAACCCGGTGGTGATCGTCGACCAGTGCCAGACGTTCTGCAGCCAGAGCACGAGCAGCAGCAGGTATCCGGAGAGTCCGAGACCGAAAAGGACCATCGCCACGTTGGCCGAGGCGAAGCTGCGCACCCGGTAGAGGGCCGGGTCGACGATCGGCACCGGGTGGTGTTCGGCCCGCTGCACGAACCAGGCCAGCAGCAGCCCGGCGACGGCGAACGACACGATCGTCGCGCGGCTCCCCCAGCCCCAGTCGCCGCCGCGCACGATGGCCAGCGCCAGCGCGCCGACCCCGGCGGTGAGCAGCCCGGCCCCGGCCAGGTCGGGGATTCTGGTGACCGCGGGGTCGCGGGAGTCCGGCACGATCCGGCGGGCCGCGATCAGCGCGACGATCCCGACCGGCAGGTTGACCAGGAACACCCAGCGCCAGCTGGCGGCGACGAGCAGGCCACCGAAGACCGGGCCGGCCGCGGCCGCGAGCCCGGCGGCGGCTGACCAGATCCGGACATAGGCCAGCCGTTTCTCGGCCGGGACGGCGGCCAGCAGCAGCCCGAGCGAGGTCGGGGTGAGCGCCGCCGCGCCGGCCGCCTGCAGCACCCGGAACGCGACCAGCCACCACAGGCCCGGCGCGACCGCGCACAGCACGCTGGCCAGGGTGAACACGGCCAGACCGGCCAGGAAAGTCGGCTTGCGCCCGGCCCGGTCGGCCAGGCGTCCGAGCGGCACGAGCAGGGCCGCGTAGACGATCGCGTAGGCGTTCAACACCCAGCTCACGTCGCCGATCGACGTCCCGCCGAAGCTCTCGCCGATCTTGTCGAAGGCGACGTTGACGATGAACAGGTCCAGGCTCGCCATGAATGCGGCAAGCGAGAGGACCGTGAGGATCGCGCGCGGCCGCACGATCCCCGGTGGCGGCGCCACCCCGAGCTGATGGGTCATGGCCGAGACCATAAACAAGTCAACTGCAAAAAAACAAGTGCGCTTTTGCGTACGAAGTTTGCTACGTTCAGTGCGTGCGAACACGCGATTTCGGGCAGTACTGCGGCCTGGCCCGCGCTCTGGAACTCGTCGGCGAGCGCTGGGCCCTGCTCGTCGTCCGCGACCTGGCGGTCCGCCCGCGGCGGTACACCGACCTGATCGAGGGCCTGCCGGGCATCCCGACGAACGTGCTCTCGACCCGGCTCAAGGAGCTGGAGCAGGCGGGCCTGGTCGAGCGGCGGATCGCGCCGGCACCGCAGCGCGGGGTCGTCTACGCGCTGACCACTACCGGTCATGAGCTGGAGCCGGCGCTGCTCGCGCTGGGGCGGTGGGGCGCCACCCAGATGGGCGACCCCCGGCCCGGGGAGATCGTCACGCCGCAGTCGCTGGCGATGACGCTGCGGGCGGTCTTCGACGCGGGGGCGGCCGCCGGCCGGACGGCGTCCTGGGAGATCCGCGCCGCCGACATCGTGCTGAACGTGCGGGTCACCGACGGGAAGCTGGCGGTCGGGGTCGGTCCGCACCCGGCCGGGGCCGATCTGGTGATCACGTTCCAGCCGGAGGACCTGCCGTCCTACCGGGCGTTGCTGCAGGCCGCCAAGTGCGGCCTGGTCGAGCTGACCGGGCAGCGGGAGCTGCTGGAGACGTTCCTCCAGCTGTTCCCGAGCCCGGTCGGTCCGGTGCCCGCCTAGGCGAAGTCGCGGTGCTTGATCTTGGCTCGGCGGCCGTCCGGGTGGTGGAAGACCAGGCCCTCGAACTGCGGGTGGGCCAGGATCCACTCGCGCAGGCCGGCCAGGTCGCGGGGGACGTCGAAGCGGTCGGCCTCCGCGTGGGCGACGAGCTCGTGACCGGCCGTACGCTCCGGATTGCCGTTGATCTTGGGTCCGATCAACTCATAGGTACCGGGCGTCCACGACCCGGAGCGGGCCACCGCCTCGAAGTGGCAGGCGGCGTAGGACGACTGGGCGATCGGCTCCCAGCCGACGGTCTTGCCGGTGTTCTCGTCGGTCATGACCGGCCGGTAGCCGGGCGGGCGGGTCCGGCCGGGACGGACCTCGCGGCGCGCCCACCACACGCCGTCGTCGTCGAGCAGCACGCAGGTTCCGTCATATTTCCTGGTCGCGACGCCCTCGCCGGCGAGCACCCACGCGCAGGAGGGTTCGGCCTCGGGCAGCACCCGCTTGCGGTCGTCCGGGTCACGCCGGAACACGGTGGGAATCTTGCGCATGTCGAAATCCTCCCAGGCCGCGTCCAGCGATTAACGTCCAGGAATGGATCTACGGATGTTCGTCGGCGGCACGTGGTGCGACGCGCGATCAGGATCGGTCAGTGCGGCGACGAGCCCGGCGACCGGTGAGGTGATCGGGTCGGTGCCCGACGGCGACCGTACGGATGCGCGCGAGGCGATCACCGCGGCGCGACGGGCCGCCGCCGGATGGGCCCGGATGTCCGTCTTCGATCGGGCCGCCCTCCTGCATCGGGTCGCCGACGTGATCGAGGGCCGGCGCGGGACGCTGGCCCGCACGCTCACGCTCGACCAGGGCAAACCGTTGGGCGAGGCGAACGACGAGGTCGACGAGCTGATCGTCTACTGGCGGATGGCGGCCGAGGACGCCAAACGGCTCGGCGGACTGCTGCCGCCGTCGTCCGGCGCGGGCACCCGGGCGCTGCTGGTCCGGCGCCCGCGCGGCGTGGTCGGGGTGATCACCCCGTGGAACTGGCCGTACACGATGCCGGCCGAGCTGATCGCGCCCGCACTGGCGTCCGGGAACACGGTGGTCTGGACGCCCGCACCGTCCACGTCGGTCTCGGCCATCGCGCTGGCCGGCTGTCTCGCCGAGGCCGACCTGCCGCCCGGCGTGCTGAACCTGGTCACCGGCCCGGGGCCGCTGGTCGGCAACGAGATCGCGGCGAATCCGGGCGTGGACGCGGTCGCGTTCATCGGCTCGACCGCCACCGGCCGTCTGGTCGCGCAGGCCGCGGCCGGCAAGGCGACCCTGCTGGAGATGGGCGGGAACGGGCCGCTCGTCGTGCTCGAGGACGCCGACCTGGACCGGGCCGTCGAGGGGGCACTGGCCGCGTGTTTCCTGTGTGCGGGGCAGAGCTGCACGGCCGGGGAGCGGCTGCTGGTGCACGAGGCGGTGCACGACGAGTTCGCGGCCCGGCTGGTAGCGGCCGTGCAGGAGCGGATCCGGCTCGGTGATCCGTTCGACGAGGCGACGACGATGGGGCCGCTGAACAATCCGGCCGTGGCGGCCAAGATGGCCGAGCACGTGGCCGACGCCGTCGACCGTGGAGCCCGGGTCCGCACCGGCGGGGCTCCGGCGAGCGGGTTCCCGACCGATCTGTACTGGCCGGCGACGGTCCTCACCGGGGTGCCGGCGAACGCACTGGCGGCGACCGAGGAGACGTTCGGGCCGATCGCGCCGGTGGTGAGCATCGGCGGCCTGGACGAGGCGATCGAGTTGACCAACGCGTCGCGGTACGGGCTGCTGGCCGCGATCTACACGGAAGATCTGCGGCGCGGGCTGGACTTCGCGGACGCGGTGCGCACCGGGTGGGTCAACATCAACGAGTCGACCAACTACTGGGAGAGCCACCTGCCGTTCGGCGGGCGGGCCGGGTCGGACAGCGGGCTCGGACGGGTCGGCGGGCCGCACCCGATGGACACGTTCACCGAGCTGCAGACCGTGATCATCGGCGGGCCGGGCCGCTGACCGACCGGCGCGGTCAGGGCGCCGGGGCCAGCACCCAGACGACCTCGCACTCGGCGCCGTCCCCGGCGTTCGACCAGGTGTGCGGCTCGCGGCCGGGGAACGTGAAGGCGTCCCCGGCATCGAGCAGCACGGATTCGCTGCCGAGGGTGATCTGCAGGCGCCCGCGCACCACGTACACGAACTCGACCTCGCAATCGAGGGTGTAGAGCTCCGCGCCCCCACCGCCGCCGGCCTCGACGGTCGAATGGATCACCTGCAGGTGGGTCTGGGTCCCGGGCGTCAGCAGCAGCTCGCTCACGTTGCTGCCGCCGAAGTTGATCGGGCGGCCCTCCCCGGCCCGGACCAGGGATGTCGGCGGCGGCTCGAACAGCTCGCCGACCCGGATCCCGAGCACCTCACAGATCGACACCAGCGACGCCACCGACGGGGAGACCTCGTCCCGTTCCAGGCGGCTGATGAAGCCCTTGTTCAGGCTGGTCGCGTCGGCCACCTGCTGCAGGGTCAGGCCGCGGGCCTGCCGTGCCGAGCGCAGGCGCCCGCCGATCGCCGCGCTGCTCGCGGGCGGCTGGGCCACCCGTCGCACCTGGCCTGCCATCTGCCCCTCCCGCCCCGCGCAAGATCCGCTGGCATTTTCCCGGACCGCCCGCTGTTAAATCCACGCAACAAAGGTTGCTTCAGAGGAAACTCGGTCCTAGTCTCCCCCCATCGGTCCGAGACGAAGGACACACCCCATGACTGACATAGAGCCCCAGCGCCCCCGCGTAACCGAGGTCGAGCAGCACGGCATCGACACCATCCCGGCGTCGGAACGGCACTCACGCCCCCTCGATCTGTTCCGCATCCAGTTCGGCGGCGCCAACACGTTCGCCACCGTGATCCTCGGCACCTTCCCCGTTCTTCTCGGCCTCTCGCTCTGGCAGTCGATCGCCGCGACCGTGGCCGGTGTCGCCGTCGGCGCCCTGTTCCTCATGCCGATGGGCCTGTTCGGCCCGCTCACCGGCACCAACAACGCGGTCGCCTCGGGCGCGCACTTCGGCGTCCGCGGCCGGATCGTCGGCTCGTTCCTGTCCCTGCTGACCGCGATCGCCTTCTACTCGATCTCGGTCTGGGTCAGTGGGGACGCGGTCGTCGGCGCCCTGATCCGGCTGGCCGGCGTGCCCGACTCCGACCTGCTGCGCGGTGTCGTCTACGCGGTGCTGGGCGCGGCCGTGATCGTCGTGGTGATCTACGGGTACGCCTTCATGCTGCTGGTCAACAAGGTCGTGGTCGTCGGCAACACGCTCCTGATCCTGCTGGGAGCCATCGCGTACAGCGGGAAATTGGATCTTGGTTATGACCCCGGACCCTCGGCCTATGCGCTCGGCTCGTTCTGGCCGACGTTCGTGCTCTCGGCACTGATCGTGATGGGTAACCCGGTGTCGTTCGGCGCGTTCCTGGGCGACTGGTCGCGCTACATCCCGGCCGGCACACCGCCGCGGCGCCTGCTCGCCGCCACCTTCGGCGCGCAGCTGGCGACCCTGGTCCCGTTCCTGTTCGGCGTGTTCACCGCGACCCTGGTGGCCGGCGAGGCCGACTACATCGTCGCGCTGATCAACGTCTCGCCGGCCTGGTACGCGCTGCTGCTGATCGTCGTCGCGTTCCTCGGCGGCCTGTCGACCGGCATCACCAGCCTCTACGGCACCGGGCTGGACTTCTCGTCGGTCTTCCCGCGTCTCAACCGGGTCCAGGCCTCGCTGGTCATCGGCTCTCTCGCGTTCGTGTTCATCCTGGTCGGGCGGCTGGCCTTCGACCTGATGGCCAGCGTGAACGCGTTCATCGGCGCGATCGTCATCTGCACCACGCCCTGGATGATCATCATGACCATCGGGTACGTCGTGAGACGCGCCCACTACCGCGAATCCGACCTGCAGGTGTTCAACAAGGGCCAGACCGGCGGCGCGTACTGGTTCCACAAGGGCGTCAACTGGCGGGGCACGGCCGCGTGGATCCCGTCGGCGATCGTCGGCCTGCTCTTCGCCAACTACCCGCCGCTGATCGAGGGCCCGTTCCGCAACGCCGCCGGTGGTGTGGACATCAGCCTGCTGGTGTCGATCGGGACCGCCGCGATCACGTACGTCCTGCTGATCGTCATCTTCCCGGAGCCCCGGTACGTCTTCGGACCGGACGGCCCGCGCGGCGTCCCCAGCTCCGACAGCCCGATGCCGGCCGTCGTGGACGACCACGGCGCCGGCGAGCACCGCGTCAAGGCACGAGCCGCAACCGAGTAAGGAACAGCATGTCCGCTCCCCGTATCGTCCGGGACGGTCGCGTCGGTCAGGTCGACGCGACCGTCGTCCCCCGCTTCGCCGGGCCCGCCACCTTCGCCCGGCTCCCCCGCATCGACGAGGTCTCCGACATCGACGTCGCCGTGCTCGGCGTGCCGTTCGACGCCGGGGTCTCCTACCGGCCCGGCGCCCGCTTCGGGCCGGCCCACGTCCGCGAGTCGTCGCGGCTGCTGCGGCCGTACAACCCGGCCGCCGACGTCGAACCGTTCGCCGCCCAGCAGGTCGCCGACGCCGGTGACCTGGCGGTCAACCCGTTCGACATCGAGTCCGCGATCGATCAGATCGAGGCCGGTGCCCGGGCCGTGCTGGAACGGGCCGGGCGCCTGGTGACGATCGGCGGTGACCACACCATCGCGCTGCCGCTGCTGCGGGCCATGGCGGCCAAGCACGGGCCGGTCGCCGTCGTCCACTTCGACGCGCACCTGGACACCTGGGACACCTACTTCGGGGCCGCGCACACCCACGGCACCCCGTTCCGGCGCGCCTCCGAGGAACGCCTGATCGACCGATCCGGATGCCTGCACGTCGGCACGCGCGGCCCGCTCTACTCCGACCGGGACCTCGCCGAGGACAGTGAGCTGGGCTTTCACGTCGTACCCAGTGTCGAGATCGACGACCTGGGCGCCCGCGGCATCGCCGAACGCATCCGCGACCGCGTCGGCGACCGCCCGGTCTACCTGTCGGTCGACATCGACGTGCTCGACCCGGCGTTCGCCCCCGGCACCGGCACACCCGAGGCCGGCGGCATGACCAGCCGCGAACTACTGGCCGTCCTGCGCACCTTCGGCCGGCTGAACCTGGTCGGCGCCGACGTCGTCGAGGTGTCCCCGGCCTACGACCACGCGGAGATCACCGGCATCGCCGCGTCCCACACGGTCTACGAGATCCTGTCCGCTCTGGCCCCCGGGAAAGAATCATGACCACCGAGGTCCTGGCCGCCGCCGGCCGACTCGTCGCCGCCTTCGGCGCCCACGACACCGCCGCCTACTTCGGCAGCTTCGCCGCCGACGCGACCTTCGTCTTCCACACCCATGCGACGCCGTTGCGGTCGCTCTCCGACTACGAGCAGATCTGGTACGGCTGGGAGCGCGAAGGCTTCCACGTCGAGTCCTGCTCCTCCTCGGACCAGCACGTCCAGCTGTTCGGCGACGTCGCCGTCTTCACCCACCGCGTCCGCACCGTCATCCGGACCGGTGAAGGGCCGGAGTCCCTGGACGAACGCGAGACCATCGTCTTCCGCCGTGAACCGGACGGCCGCTGGCTCGCCGTCCACGAACACCTCAGCCCGTCGCCGGCCTGAAATGGACCGCGGCGCATGATTCCGGCGCGAATCGGGTGGGAACCGGCAGGCGGGCGGGTACATCTAACACCCATGAATCGAAGCCTTGTGCCCGCGCTCCTACTGCCGCTGATCATCGCCGGATGCGCCGACCAGACCACCGGGTCCGCGACCGCGACCGGGGCGACGCCGCAGGTCAGCGCCGCATCCGCGGACCCGGCGGTGTTCCCGCTGGACTTCGCCCGGACCGGGGGCTTCGCCGGCTTCGACGACCGTCTGCACATCGGCGCCGACGGCACGATGACGGTCAGCCGCCGGGGTGTCAGCAGTGCGCCGGTGGCCACCGACGCGACCGTTCTGGCCGCGTTGCAGCAGGTCCTGACCGCGCCGAACCTGACCACGGCCGCGCCGGCGTCGAGCGCGCCGGTCTGCGCCGACGGTTTCCGCTACCGGCTGACCACGCCGGGGTGGACGTACACGGCCGACGACTGTTCGGGCGAGCACCCGGAACTGGAACGCGCGCTCGACCTGCTGATGCCCCTGTTGCAGGCCGGCGGTCCGAGCCCGAGCTAGCCGGGCGGCACCTGCTGGGTGATCCGGAAGCCGTGGGCGTCGAGCCGCGCGTTCTTCCGGTTCACCCAGGCGTGGTAGCGCAGGTCGGCCGGGCTCGCCGCGTTCCAGCGCCGGATCGCGGTCAGGGCCAGGTCGGCGGCCTGCCGCCCGTTCGCGGCGTCGGCGGGCAGCGTGATCCCGGGCATGCCGCCGGCCGCCGTGGTCGCGATGCCGTCCCGCTCCGACGCCGGCCACACGTGCGCCTCGGCCGGGCCGCCGGTGTCGAACAGCAGCTGCGATCGCTTCCCCGGCGGGTCGGCGGGCGGCCAGCCGAGCGCCGCCACGACCCGGTCGAGATCGGCGCGGGTCCAGTCGCCGAAGTCCTGGCCGGCCAGCGCCGCCGCTGCCTCCGCGATGTCCATGGGTGATGATCATGCCAAACGGCGATACAGACGTACGTCGGCGATGCTCCACCAGCTGTCACTGGCGCCGGTCGCGGTGATCCTCAGGTAGCGGGCCCGGGTCGGCGGCAGGGTCACCTCGGTGAGCTGCCCGGTGCCGGTCCCGCGGGCCGCGGTCGTCCAGTGCGTGCCGTCCCGGCTGACCGAGAGTTGCCACGCCCGGGCGTAGTCGCCCAGGTTGCCGCCGCTGTCGACGGCGACCCGGCGGAACTCCTGCGACCGGCCGAGGTCGACCTGCAGGTACTGCCCGGGTGCCTGGGCCGTCCCGCTGGACCAGCGGGTGGACGCGTCACCGTCGACGGCCAGGGCGGCACCCTCACCGGGCGGCGACGCGACGGCGGTCGCGCCGGTCAGCGGGATCTCGCCCGGACGCGCGTCGAGCGTGCGGGGCAGCACGAACGTGGCCAGGGCCCCGCCGGGCAGCGTGTAGTCGAAGATCTGCGAACCGAGGGCCACCGCGAACGTACGCGGATCGTCGTTCTCGTTGTGCACGACGACCACCGTGGAACCGTCCGGGTTGCGGAACGCGACATCGGTGATCTGCCCGTTCCAGCCGGTCGTGCCGAACGAGGTGCTGGCGATGCGCACGGCGCCGGGCCGGACGAACTTCGACAGGTGCCCGATCGTGAAGTACTCGGCGTCGGGCCGGACCGTGCCGTCGGGCAGCAGGGTGAGCAGCCCGGTGCAGGTGCCGCAGCCGCCGAGGTGCGGGCCGCCGGTGCTGTCCAGCGCGATGTTCCAGTTGACGACCGATTTCGCCCAGTTGCGCGGGACACCGACGGCGAGGGTTCGGGCATGCCAGGTCAGCGTCCCACGGAAGATCTGCTCGTCGGTGTCGCCGGCGCCGTGCGACCCGGAGCATTCGGTGAACCAGATCCCCTTGTCCGGGTGCGCGTCATGCAGCGCGGTCTGCGCCGCCGGATCCCCGGAATAGCAGTGGTAAGCGGTCCCGGCCAGCCATTTCGCGGCCGGGGAATCGAGCAGCTGATACGGGTAATCGGTTTCCGGGTCCTCCCCCGGCGGCGTCGATGCCACATCACCCGGATGGGTCTGCCAGTTGTGGTCGTAGCCGAGAATCCGGGTCCGCGGACTGGCCTTCTTCAGCAGCGGCCCGAGCCGCTCGATGACCGCCGCCTCCTGGCGCACCGGCATGTCGGTTCCGGGATAGCCGCCCGGTTTCCGGTTCTGCGGCTCGTTCTGCACGGTCAGGTAGTCGATCGGCACGCCCGCCTGCGCGTAGGCCTGCACGAACTTGACCAGATAGCGCGCGTACGCGTCGTACACCCGCGGGTCGTCCTTGAGCCGCCCGCCGACCAGCGAATCGGTCGTCTTCATCCAGGCGGGCGGGCTCCACGGCGTAGCCAGAACGGTCAGTTCCGGGTTGAGTTTCCGGGCCTGGCGCAGCAGCGGCAGGATCTGCGCCCGGTCGTGGTCGATACTGAAATGGCGCAGCGCGAAATCGGTCTGCCCGGCCGGCACGTCGTCATAGGTGTAATGCTCGGCGGCCGCCGTGAAATCGGACGAGCCGATCGGCTGCCGCAGGAAACTCACGCCGATCCCGTTCTTCCGATCGAACAACGAGCGTACGGCGTCGTCCCGCTTCGGCGGCGACAACCGGTAGAGCACGTCGGCCGAGGAGTCGGTGATCGCCGCCCCGAACCCGTCCATCCGCTGGTAGGTCCGCTCCGGGTTGACCACGATCGTCGGCTGCGGGCTGCTCCCGCGCCGGAACGCGACCGGCGCCCGTTCGTGGAGCAGCTCGCCCCGATCCACCGTGGTCACCCAGACCCGGGCCTGGGCCGCTCTCGACGGGGGATGGGCCACGGCCGCCGCCGCGGGCCCGGAAACGACAAGCATCAACCCGGCCAGCCCGGCCGCACCACGCTGCATCATGAAACCAGAATTGTTACGCGCCAATATCCACGTCAATACGTATCAGTTCCGGAACTGATGAAACAAAATGTAACGACGGTCAGGTCAGTCCGTACGCGGACAGGACCGCCGCCGTGACCGCCGCGACCGTCAGGCCGGGGGCGGTGTCCTCGAGGGCGCCGACCGTCAACGGGTCGAAGTCGTAACCGAGCGCCTGGTAGGCCGGCGTCAGCACCGCCCGCAGGCCGGCCGCGCCGGTCACCTGGACGACCGTGCTGAACAGCCAGCCGTGGCGGGTCACGCGCTGGGCCGAGCCGACGATCTTCGCGCCGCCGGCGTTGAGGCTGTACTCGCCCGGGCAGTACTCGTCCGGGACCGGGCCGATCCGCGCCGGGACGCCGAGCTTGGTCAGCAGCGCGACGTGCATGTCTGCGAAGTGGCGGAATCGCGGACCGGGGTCGGACAGCGAGGCCCCGGACCGGTGGACGTGATCGATGACGACGCTGCCCGGGCCGTACGCCGCCAAACTGCCGCCCTGCGGCCGGATGACCGGGACGAAACCGCCCCGCTCGACCACCGACGCGGCCTCGGCGTAGCCGGGTCGCAGCGTGTCGCGGCGGCTGAAGGCCGCCGTCGGCGCCGGCGAGTAGACGCGCAGAATCTCGGTCGCGTCGCCGAGGCCGTCCCGCAGCAGCAGCGGCCCGAGCTCCACGTCGTGGGCCGGACCGCTGCTGGGCTGACCGTAAAGGATCACAGACGGGCGATCGCCGAGGCCGGGTTCTCGATGGCGTCGGCGACGCGGCGCATGAAGCCGGCCGCGGTGCCGCCGTCGCACACGCGGTGGTCGAAGACGAAGCTCATCTGGGTGATCTTACGAACGCACAGGCCGCCGTCGACGACCCAGGGGCGGTCCAGGATCCGGCCGAAGCCGAGGATCGCCACCTGCGGGTAGTTGATGATCGCGGCGCTGCCGTCGACGCCCAGGCTGCCGTAGTTGTTGAGCGTGAACGTGCCCGCCGACAGCTCGCGGGCCGACACCCTGCCCTCGCGGGCGGCCGCGGTCAGCCGTTTGATCTCCTGGCCGAGCCGGGTCGTGTTCATGCTCTCGGCGCCGATCACGGCGGGCACGGTCAGGCCCCGATCGCCCTGCACGGCGATGCCGAGGTTGATCTGGCCGAGCTCGACGATCTCCTGCCGCTCGGCGTCGAACCGGGCGTTGAGCACCGGGAAGTCGCGCAGCGCGGCCACCGTGAACCGGGCGATGTAGGCGAGCAGGCCGGGCCCGTCCGGGACACTCTCGCGCAGCTCCCACAGCCGTGTCGCGTCCACGTCGACCCACACGGTCGCCTCGGGGATCTCCGCCCGGCTCCGGCTCAGCGCGACGGTGGCCGCTTTCCGGAAACCGTTGAGGGGTACGCGGTTCTCCCCCGAAGCCGGCGCGGTGCCGCCCGCCATCGCGCGTTCGACGTCGGCGCGCACGATCACGCCGCCGCGCCCGGTCGGTTCGACCCGGGTCAGGTCGACGCCGTTGCTGCGCGCCAGGTTGCGCACCAGCGGGGACACGACCTGCGCCGGTCGCACGTGCGTGGCCGACTGGACCGGACGGCGCGGTGTGCGGTGCCGGCCCGAGGACGCGGCGGTCGAGGTGCCGTAGCCGACGAGCACGCTGCCCGAGCCGGCCTTCTCCTCCTCGCGGTACGCCTCGGCGGCCACCGAGACCGGCTCCACCGTGATCAGCGGCTCCCCGACGGCGAGCGTGCTGCCCGCCTTCCCGTGCAACTTCACGACCTTTCCCGCGTACGGCGACGGCACCTCGACCATCGACTTGGCGGTCTCCACCTCGGCGATGCTCTGGTCCACGGCGACGACGTCGCCCTCGGCCACCAGCCACTGGACGATCTCGGCCTCGGTCAGGCCCTCGCCGAGATCGGGCAGATGAAAGATCATGACTGCTCCCACTGCAGGTCGTCGACGGCGTCGAGCACCCGGTCCACGCCGGGCAGCTGGAAGTGCTCCAGCTTGGGCGGCGGATAGGGGATGTCGAAACCGGTCACCCGGCGCACGGGAGCGGCCAGGCTGCTGAAGCAGCGCTCGGTGACCCGGGCGGCGATCTCGGCGGCGACCCCGGCGAACCCGGCCGACTCGGTGATCACCACGGCGCGGCCGGTGGCGCGGACCGCGGCGCAGACCGTCTCGTCGTCGAACGGGACGATCGAGCGCAGGTCGACGACCTGCAGGCTGCGGCCCTCCTGGGCGGCGACCTCGGCCGCTTCCAGGGCGACCGGGACGCTGGGCCCGTACGCGATGAGCGTGGCGTCCGTCCCGGGGCGGCGGATCACGGCGGTGCCGATGCCGGGCGCCCGTACCGGAAATTCGATCTCCTCCTTGCTCCAGTAGAGCTTCTTCGGTTCCAGGAAGACCACCGGGTCGGGCGACGCGATCGCGGCCCGGAGCAGCACGTACGCGTCGGTCGGGGTGGCCGGCGCGACCACCTGCAGGCCGGGCGTGTGCGCGTAGTACGCCTCGGACGAGTCGCAGTGGTGCTCGACGCCGCCGATGCCGCCCGCGTAGGGCACGCGGATCACCATCGGCAGCCGGACCCGGCCGCGGGTGCGGTTGTGCATCTTGGCGACGTGGCTGACGATCTGCTCGAACGCCGGGTACGCGAACGCGTCGAACTGCATCTCGACGACCGGCCGCATCCCGTTCATCGCCATGCCGACCGCGAGACCGACGATGCCGGACTCGGCCAGAGGGGTGTCGAAGCAGCGGTCCTCACCGAACTCGGCGGTCAGCCCGTCGGTGATCCGGAAGACGCCGCCGAGCGGGCCGACGTCCTCACCGAACATGACGACCGTCGGATCCTCGGTCATCGCGTCGCGCAGCGCCTGGTTGAGCGCCTGCGCCATGGACAGTTTCTCGTGCGCCACCGTCGTCGTCATGACTGGGCCACCTCCCGGCTCAACTCGTCGGCCACCAGCGCGGCCTGCTCACGCAGCTGCGGGGTGGGCGTTGAATAGACGTACGCGAAAAGGTCCTCGGGGTTGGGTTGAACGTCCTGGTTGAGACCGTCGCGCAGGTGGCCGGCCCGGCGCTCGGCCTCGGCCGTGAACTCGGCCTCGATCGCCTCGGTGAGCGCGCCGCGCCCGGTCAGGTAGGTGCGCAGCCGGGTGATCGGGTCCCGCTCGACCCAGGCCTGGACCTCGGCGTCGTCGCGGTAGCGGGTCGCGTCGTCGGCGTTGGTGTGCGCCTGCATGCGGTAGGTGTGCGCCTCGATCAGCTGCGGCCCCTCGCCCGCGCGGGCCCGGTCGACGGCCCCGCCGAGCACGCTGAGCAGGGCGGCCATGTCGTTGCCGTCGACCCGCTGGCCGGGGATGCCGTAACCGATGCCCTTGTGCGCGAGCGACGGCGCCTGGGTCTGGCGGGCCAGCGGGACGCTGATCGCGTACTCGTTGTTCTGCACGAAGAACACCACCGGCGCCCGGAAGACGGCGGCGAAGTTGAGCGCCTCGTGGAAGTCGCCCTCGCTGGTCCCGCCGTCACCGCACATGGCCATCACCACGGTCGGTTCGCCGCGCAGCCGGGCCGCGTGGGCGACGCCGACCGCGTGCGGCAGCTGGGTGGCCAGGGGCGTGGTGTGCGGGGCGACGCGGTGCTCGTACGGGTCGTAGCCGCAGTGCCAGTCGCCCTTGAGCAGGCTCAATGCCTCGACCGGGTCCACGCCCTTGACCGACGCGGCGATCGTGTCGCGGTAGGTCGGGAACAGCCAGTCCCCGGCGTCGAGCACCTGGGCGGCGGCGACCTGACACGCCTCCTGGCCGTGCGACGACGGATAGACGGCCAGCCGACCCTGCCTGACCAGCGCATACGCCTGATCGTTGAGCCGGCGGGCGGTGGTCAGCAGCCCGAGCGAGCGCAGCAGCGTCGCATCGTCGGGCACTTCTCCGCGCGCTTCTCCCAGGGGATCGATCATGGTCACGGGGGCATCGGACGGCAACAGCCGACGGGAGTCAGGCGTCATGCGGTAATGCTGTGCCCTGGACCACAGTTGTTCCATAATCTGAGACAGATCGAGAAAAATGCGTTTCGCGTACGGCCTTCGAGGGCCAGACGTCCAACCGAGGGAACGTCAAGGCAGGGAGTTGCAGACACGTGGTCAGTGAGCTGGACGACATCGACCGCCGCATCCTCGCCGAGCTGACCCGGGACGGGCGCATGTCGATCCGCCAGCTGTCCGAGACCCTGCACATCTCCCGGGCCAACGCGTACGCGCGGGTGCAGCGGCTGCGCGAGACCAACGTGATCCGCGGCTTCCGGGCCCAGATCGACCACGCGGCGGCCGGCCTGGGCACGTCGGCCTACGTGACGGTGAACCTGCACCAGGCCGAGTGGCGCGAGGTCGGCGCGCGGTTGCGGACCCTGCCCGGGGTGGTGCACATCGCCCTGGTCGGCGGCGAGTTCGACGTCATCATGCTGGTCCGCGCCAAGGACAACACCGACCTGCGGCGCCTGGTCCTCGACGAGATCCAGGGCATGCCGGGCGTCGTCAACACCCGCACCCTGCTGGTCTTCGACGAGTTCGACCCGGCCGCCTTCGACGCCTGATCAGTTGTCCCGGAACATGTCGGTGTCGACGTGCCGGCCGGGCTCCTCGCTCACCCGGTAGACCAGCAGGTAGTCGTCGAGACGCCAGCAGCCGTTCGGGACGTCGGACGAGTACTCCAGCGTGGCCTCGCAGGTGGAGTTCCAGGCCCAGCCGGCCGCTCGGAGCGCCTCGTCGTAGGTCTGACGGACCGCGTCGACCGGATCGGTGGTCGGCCCGTACTCGAAGGTCCAGTACCGGTAGCCGATCTCGAAACTCCAGTCCCCGCCGGTGCCGCCGGCGCCGTCGAGCCACGCCTCGGGAACCTTGATGGCGCGCAGTTCGGCGTAGCCGTCGTCCTGAGCCGAGGAGCACGACGCCAGCAGGAACGCGACACCGAGAAACGCCGTCCGGGAGAACCGGCGGCCGACTGCCCTCATCCGGCCAGCATCGCGCATTGACCGCTCGCCATACCCTCCAGCGAGGAGGTCAACCATGGCAGAAACCGCATGGCTCAACTTTCACTGCGAGACCGACGGGCTGGCCCGGGTCGCGACCTTCCGGCGCGTGCGCAAGGAATGGCGGCTGGCCGAGGTGGCGGCCGACCCGCTGCCCGAGGGCGGCACCGTTCCCGGGCGGATCGAGATGGCCGGGAAGTTCGGCACCGCCCCCGACTACGCGGGCTGCCCGGGGTGCGGGGCCAACGGCTACGTCCGGTGCGGCAACTGCGGCGAGATCGGCTGCTGGCGGACCAGCGCCACGCACCACCGGTGTCCGAACTGCGGATATCAGAGCGTCGTCTCCGGGGCCATCGAGTCGGTCGACGCCATGGAGATCGCCTGACCGCCCCCATCGACGGGATTAACCGGGGAATCGCCGCGCCGGGCCCCGGGCGCTCGGTAAGTTGGGTGCCAAAATCTCACGGCCACGGGGAAGCGGGAACCATGAGCGTTGCGGACGGGGTTGACCGGCGTGCGGTGATGCGGATCGCCGGAACGGCCGGGGTGACCGGGGCCGGGCTGCTGCTCGGGGCCTGCGGGAACTCGGACAGCGACGACACCACCAGCAGCAGTTCCGGCGGGTCGACCGGCGCCGCGACGACGACCGCCGCGACCTCGGCCGCCGGCAGCGGCGGGGAGGTCCTGGCCAAGGCGTCCGACGTGCCGGTCGGCGGCGGGGTCATCACCGACACGTACGTGGTGACGCAGCCCGAGTCGGGCACCTACAAGGCGTTCACCAACGTCTGCACGCATCAGGGCTGCAAGGTCGCCGAGGTGGTCAACAAGGTGATCAAGTGCAACTGTCACCAGAGCACGTTCGACATCTCGACCGGCGCCCCGACCGGCGGGCCGGCCACGAGCTCCCTGGCCGAGACCGCGGTCAAGGAGAGCGACGGCAACATCGTCAAAGCCTAAAGAGCCCATCCCCGTACGTGATGGATGGTTGCCGTCTTGGGGTAAGGCCCGGAGCGAGGACCGATCTCCCACAGGTCGATCAGCAGGAACTGGGGGTAGAGCGGCACCTGCCGTGATCGTTTGAGCACGACGCCCTCGCAGCCGATGATCGTGCCCTGCGGGCCCCAGATCGCGGTCCACGTGTGCCGTCCGGGCGGGACCGGCACCTCGGACATGTCGGTCTCCAGGCGGTCGTCGTGGTGGGCCTTCACACCGCAGCGGGCCACGCTCGCGCCGGCATCGATCTCGAAGATGCAGACCTCGCCGCTGTCCCGGTCACTGACGTGCTCGGTGCCGACCGTCCAGGCGGCGAGCATGCAACCGGCATCCTGACTGGCGGTGACCGTGATGTCGACGCGGGCGGCGGCCGGGGCCCAGAGCAGCCGGGTCGGCGACCCGGTGCGGACGGTCAGGCCGTCCGGGCGGTGGCGGTGGGTGCCCTGGTGGTTGCCGGTCTGGATGTTGGAGACGCGCAGCGGGGCGTCCTCGGGCCGCCAGTCCAGCTGGTCCTCGTCGATCCGCAGCCGCAGCCCGTCGCCGCCGAAGTCGTAGCGGGCGGCCGACCGGCCGGGCGTCGTCCAGTGCGGCAGGTAGTGGTCGACCCACAGGTCCTCGCGCAGGCCCGGCCCGGCGAAGTCGTCGTCGAGGTCGGGCCGCGTCGCGGGCGGTGGGGGCAGCAGTTCCGGCACGCCCCATTGATACCGCAGAAGTCAGCGGCTGAGGGAGAAGCGGCGCTGCTTCTTGGGGCGGCCGAAGCCCTGCAGGGTGTCCGCGCCCTGCCGCAGCAGCCGGCTGGCCCGGTTGTTGCCGCGGCGGGACTCGAGGACGTCGCCGAGTTTGCGGGCGCCGGCCGCGGCCAGGGGCACGGCGACCGCCATGATGACGAAGCGTCGGATCAGGTTCGGAATCATGCCGGGTGGATTACCCCGAACTCAGCTGGAATAGGCCTCCAGGGCGGAAAGCTGGACGGCCGGCCATCCGGTGTTCGCGGTGCCGGTGACCCGCAGGTGGCGGACGGACGCGGCCGGGAACGTGATCGTCGTCGTGTTGGCCGCGGCCGGGTCGAAGGTGCGGGCCGCCGACGCGGAGAGCGCTGTGAAGGCCGCACCGTCGGTGCTGCCGGTGATCGTGAGGGTCTGGTTGCGGGCACCCCACGACGGCGGCAGCTTCAGCACGACCCGCCCGACCGTGACGGCCGCGCCCAGGTCGATCTGGATCCACTGCGGGAACGCGTTGTTGGCGCTCTCCCAGTAAGTGCCGGCGTCGCCGTCGACCGCGTTGCCGGGCCCGTACACCTGCGTGTAGCCGCTGGTGGAGGCCGCCCGGCCGCGGGCCAGGTCGGAAATTACGGTTCCGGTGGTCGGCGGGGTCGGGCGTACGGCGGTCAGCCCGATCTGCCCCTTCAGCATCTTCCCGGCGTCGGTGGTGATGCGCAGGTAGTAGTCGGCCGAGCAGAACGTCCCGTCCTCGTCGAGCGCCCGGATCCCGGTCCCGGCCGGCACGGACGCGGCCGTCTCGGCGGTCTTGGCGATCTGGTTGCCCTCGTTGAACTCGTCGAACATGGACACGTACAGGCCCTGCGCCCCGAGCCGCACCATGTTGTAGACGCTGCGCCAGTAGTAGTCGCCGTGCCGCCGATGCCCGGACGACAGGTCGCCGGGCAGGACACACGGCTGGTAGTCGATGCCGCGGGCGTTGCAGTCGGCCTGGTCGGCGGTGTTGACGTTGGTGTAGAACCAGTCGAGCCCGGCCAGGTCCCCGGTCCGCCCGACCATCCACGGCGAGATCATGTCGAAGGCGTGATAGACGTCGAGGAATCCGGTGCGGCTGTCGTTCTTGCCCTCGCGCCAGTAGGTGGGGACGCCGCCGATCACGTAGCAGCCCTGCGCCTTGAACCAGGCGATCACGTCGAGGCAGGCGGCCGGGGTGAACGCGTGGTTGTCGTCGTTGAAGCCGAAACCCCAGATGCAGACGACCGGTTTGCCGTTCTGCCGGGCGTAGGCGCTCGAACCCGCGTACGCCGACATCTTGGTCGTCCAGTCGGTCTTGAGCTGGGATTGCATGCTGCTCCAGCCGCTGACGTCGTACATGATGTAGAACTTGCGGCCGGTGCGTTCGGCCGCCGCCCGGACCTTCTGGGCCATCGCGTCGCGGGTCGGGCCCTCGTCGCCGAACGGGTTGAAGCGCTGCAGCGCGGCGGTGTCGATGCCGTAGGTGCGCATCCAGTCGAAGTGCGTGTCGACGGTCTGCTGGTCGTAGGAGGAGAACAGCGCGGCCGGCTGCCCGTTGCCGAGGTTCGGGTACGCCGTCGGGTAGGTGTGTGTGAAGTCGCGCAGGTCGGGCCAGGACACGATGGTCGTGTTGCTCGGGGAGGGCGGCTGGAAGCGGTCGCGGCTCCAGTGCCACCAGCCGCCGATCGGGGCGCCGTCGCCGGGGCAGGCGAACCAGCCCTGATAGCCGACGCTGATCTTGCCGACGACGTCGCCGGGCGGGGAGGCGGCACTGGCCGGATCAGCACCGGTCAGCGCGACGGCGGCGGGCGCCAGGGCGGCGGTGGACAGCAGGGTACGCCGGGAGACGGCCATGGGGGGACTCCGTTCTCGATTGATGGCCATCGTTACAGCGTGGACACACGACCGCAATACTTGGACTGATTTTTGAAATTCCGGAACCGTCCGATGTCAGGACGAGCGCGTATAGCGGTGTTTCACGCCCGGAGGGAAGAACTCCGGGTCGCCGGCCGGGCGCAGGTCCACCACCGGCAGCTGATCCTTTTCGGGCACGTAGTGGGCGAACTCGCTGTTGAGCCGGACCAGTTCGGCCCGCACCGACGTGGCGACCTCCGACGCCAGCGACGCGTCCCCGGTCTCGCCCGGGGCCAGCTCGACGGCGAGCAGCAGGCGCCGGTCACGATCCCCGTCCTCGACGCTGCGCAGCACGAACTTGCCGGTCACGCGGGCCGCGATGTCCGGGCGTTCCAGGCCGACGGTGACGTTCTCCGGGTAGACGTTGGCCCCGAAGAACGACACCGTGAACAGCGAACGCCCGAACAGGTAGACGAACGGCAGATCCGGCCCGTCGCCCGGGTCGAAGCCGTGCTCGCGGCAGAGCCCGACCAGGTCGGCGCGGCTGAGCACGCCACCCTCGTCGGCGATGTGGTAGCGGACCATCGGCACTCCCCCGTCGGCGGTGAACGCCAGGGTCGGGCCGACCGCCTCGAAGAACCGGGTGCCCGGGTCGTACTGGACCAGGGTCGGCAGGCGCGCGTCCCCGAACAGCGACGTCGCGACGTCCGGCCGCCCGGCCAGGAACCGGCGAATCCGTACGCTCAAGGGGGTCTCGTTGCCGAGAACACCGGCGTCGGCCGTGCCGTAAAGGGCGGCGATATCGGTCACCGGGTCGGCGATCCCGGCGCGGGCCGCGACCAGGTCCCGCCACTGCTCGCTGAACACCTCACCGGCAAGAACCAGCTTGATCCGGTACGGATCCCACCCCGTCCCGGCATCGATCACGTTCTTCACGAAGGGCGGGTAGCCGAGCAGCACCACCTGGTCGAACAGCGGCCCGAGCTCACCCACCACCCGCAGGATCTCGGCGATGTCGTTCCCGGGCGTGGCCACCGTGATCGGGTGACCTTTCGCGGACAGGTGACGGCACGCGGCCATCGTGTACAGGCCACCGACCCAGTTGCCCAGCGCGAAACAGACCACGGCCAGGGTGGTCCGCTCCCCCGCCCCGAAACCGTCGACCAGCACCTGCTCGAAACGGGCGGCGACAGCCAGCTCGTCCAGGACCGAGCGCGGCCAGACGGTGGGCCGGCCCGACGAGCCGGAGGAGACCGCCACCATGTCCCGGCCGCGCAACGAGCCACCCGGGCAGCGCTGCTCCAACCCGTACGCCGAATGGTAGTTGTCCTTGGTCATCAGAGGGATCTGGCCGAGCTCGGTGACCGTGCCCGCCTCGACGCCGTGCTCCCGGAGGAAGTCCTGGTAGGCGGGCACGGTCGCGGCCATCCGCCGGAAAAGCTCCAGGGGGTCGGTCGGCGTGACCGCCCCGGTGTAGAAGTCGCGGAGCCCGGCGCTGACCCGGCCCGCCCAGTCCTTGTCCGTCATGGGGCAACCATAGGATCAACGGCATGAGCGTCCCCGCGGAAATCGCCGCCAGCAAGCAGATCAGTCTGACCACGTTCCGCAAGGACGGCACCCCGGTGCCGACCGCGGTCTGGCACGTGGCCGAGGGCGACAAGCTGACCACCGTGTCGGCCGCCGACGCCTGGAAGGTCAAGCGGATCCGCAACAACCCGCAGGTCGAGGTCACCGCCTGTGACATGCGGGGGAAGGTCGCGCCCGGCGCGCAGACCGTCCGCGGCACCGCGGTGCTGCTGCCCGAGTCGGAGACCGAGAACGCGCGCCGCCTGATCGAGAGCCGGTACGTGTCGGCCCGGATCGGCGGGTTCTTCGTGCGACTGTTCAACATCAAGCGCCCGGCCGGCATCGGCATCGTCATCACGCTCTGAGGGGGAGACATGAAAGCGTTCCGTGCGGCCGTCGAGGCCCGCGACACCGCCGCGATCGAGGCCCTGCTCGCCGAGAACGTGGTGTTCACCAGCCCGGTCGCGTTCAAGCCGTACCCGGGCAAGCCCGTCACCGCGGCGATCCTGCGCGGCGTCCTGCGGGTCTTCGAGGACTTCCGCTACGTCAGCGAACTGGCCGGCCACGACGACCGGGACCACGCGCTGGTCTTCGAGGCGAAGGTGGCCGGTAAGGCGATCACCGGCTGCGACTTCATCCACCTGGACGAGAACGGCCTGATCGACTCGTTCATGGTGATGGTCCGCCCGCTCTCGGCCGCCCAGGCCCTGGCCGAGGCCATGAACGCCGAGTTCCCGCAGATCCAGCGTGAGGCCGGGATCGGGTGACGTTCGCCAGCGACAACTACTCCGGCGCGCACCCGGAGATCCTGGCCGCCCTGGTCGCGGCCAACGTCGGGCACGAGATCAGTTACGGTCGCGACTCGTACACCGAGCGGCTGCAGGACGTCTTCCGGGCGCACTTCGGCGACGACGCCCGCACCTACCCGGTGCTCAACGGGACCGGGGCGAACGTGGTGGCGTTGCAGGCCGCCTGCGATCGCTGGGGCGCGGTGATCTGCGCCGACGGCGCGCACATCAACGTGGACGAGTGCGGTGCGCCGGAGAAGATCGCCGGGCTGAAGCTGCTGCCCGTCGGCGCTTCCCACGGCAAATTGACCATCGATGACGTACGTCGTGAAGCCTGGGGTTTCGACGACGAGCACCGGGCCCGCCCGCAGGTCGTGTCCCTGACCCAGTCCACCGAGCTCGGCACCGTCTACACGCCGGACGAGATCCGGGCGATCGCCGGCTTCGCCCACGAGCGGGGCATGCTGCTGCACCTGGACGGCGCCCGGCTGGCCAACGCGGCGGCGCATCTGGGCGAGCCGTTCCGGGCGTTCACCACCGACGCCGGGGTCGACATCCTGTCGTTCGGCGGCACCAAGAACGGCATGATCCTCGGCGAGGCCGTGGTCGTGCTCAACCCGCGGCTCAACAACGGCATGGACTACCTGCGCAAGTCGTCGATGCAGCTGGTCTCCAAGATGCGGTTCGTCTCGGCCCAGTTCCTGGCCCTGCTCGACGGCGACCTGTGGCTGCGCAGCGCCACCCACGCCAACACGATGGCCACCCGGCTGGCCGAGCAGATCCGCGACCTGCCCGGCGCCGAGATCGGCCACCCGGTCCAGGCCAACGCCGTCTTCGTCCGCCTGCCCGCGCCCGTGCTGGCCGGCCTGCACGAGCAGTTCAGCTTCTACGACTGGCCGACCGGGGAGGCCCGCTGGATGACGTCGTTCGACACCACCCCCGAGGACGTCGACGCCCTCGCCAAAGCCACGTCACAGCTGGTAGACCTGACCGGTTTGCGCACCCTCGACTGACCGGACATAGGCCTGAGCCACCCGGGCCAGATCCACCGACTCCATTCCGGGAAAGAATGTCGCGTACGTGGTGAGACTCTCGGTGAACACGGTCGGGCTCACCGCGTTGATCCGCTGCGGCGCGATCTCGATGGCCGCCGCCCGCACGAACGCCTCCACCGCCCCGTTCGCCATCGACGCCGCGCTCCCGGTCAGGATCGGCTCCCGGCCCAGCACCCCGGTGATCAACGTGAACGAGCCGCGCTCGGCCACGTACGGAATCCCCTGCCGGACCAGCTCGATCTGGCTGAGCACCTTGCCCCGGAAGCCGGCCAGATAGTCCTCGCTGGTCATCTCGGTCACCAGCTTGTACGGCACGTGGCCGGCCGCGCCGACCACCGCGTCGATGCGGCCGGCCCGCTCGTACATGGCGCCGACCTGGGCCGGGTCGGTGACGTCGAACCGCAGGTCCCCGCTGTTCCGGGCGACGGCGAGGACGTCGTGGCCGCGCCCGGACAGCTCCTTGTCCAGGGCCGAGCCGAGCGCGCCGGTGGCCCCGATGAGCAGAATCTTCATACCGGTCACGCTAGGCCCACCCCGGGACGCCGAGAAATGCCGTCCCCGCATGATCCATACGCTCCGGTTATCAATCCGGATCGACCAGGTCTCGACGGATCATCGCCAGAATGTTCTTGGCCGGAGCGGCCTCAGGATGATCAGGGCCGAACACCGCCTCGTCGATGGTCACCGCGCGCTCGGCCAGCGGCAGCGCGCGCTCCGGCTCACCCAGCTCTCGCAGGGTCAGGGCCAGGTTGCCCAGCGCCACCGCGACTCTGGGGTGAGCCGGCCCGAACAGCTCCTCCTCGACCGCCAGTTCACGTTCGGCCAGCGGCAGTGCACGTCCGGGCTCACCGGACTCCCGCAGAATCCTCGACAGGCTGTTCAAGGCCAAGGCGGTCCGAGGGTGAAGGGTTCCGAATGCTGCTTCCTCGATCGCCAGGGAACGCTCGGCCAACGGCACCGCACGCTCGAATTCACCCGACTCGCTCAGGAGCAGGGCCAGACTGCCCAGTTGGATGGCCACTTCGGGATGATCCGGGCCGAACGCCGCCTCGACAATCTCCAGAGAACGTTCCGCCAGCGCACGCGCCGAATCGATGTCCCCGAGCTCTCGCAGAACGATCGCCACATTACTCAAGCCCACCGAGACCTGGGGATGCTCCGGTCCGAGCACTGCCTCGACGATCGCCAGGGCACGCTCCGCCATGGTCCGTGCCCGATCGAACTCCCCCAGGTCGACGAGGATCGACGACAGGGTGTTCAGCCGGCTTCCGACCGCGGGATCGTCAGGACCGGACACCGTCTCGATCAGGGTCAGGGCGCGTTCGGCCAACGATAGAGCCTCCCGGAAGCGCCCCTGCGATCGGAGATAGCCGGCCGTCCGGTCCAGAATCCAGGAGAAATCGGCAGCTGGGCGACCTGACTCCGGGTCGCCGGAAGAGACAAGCTCGGAATCGCCGATGCCCGCGTTGACCTCCAGCACGTGGGGCAACAACACCGCGAACCGCGGCCAGTTCGCCGGCATGTCAGCGCTCAGACCTGACATATCCGCCCGTAGAAGTGCCATGACCGCCGGAGGCACCTCACCGGAGCGCCAGCGGAGCGCACTCTGGACCAGTCGATGCAGGAGAAGGCCGTCCGGTGTGCGGCTGGCCAGCGAATGGTCGATCACCAACGCGAGGAGATCGTTGAAGTCCAGAGGGTCGGTCACCTTGGAGTTCAACGGTTCTGCCAGGCAGTCGGGATGGGCGGTGAAAAGGTCCAGCGGAATCGGTGCCGAGGCCAGGTAGGCGCAGATCTCCAGCAGTTGCAGGGCCGCCGGGTCCACGGCTTGGACACGCGCGAAGCTCAACTCCCACAGTGTGGCGGTCCGGCCGCTGCTCAACAGCGCCTGAGCGTGGGTCGCGAGCAGGGTCAGATACTCCTCAGGTGGTATCAGTGTTCGGTTGATGTAGGCCGCGGCCTGCTCCAGTGCGATCGGCAGCCGGCCCACCTCGTCCGCGATCCGACCGGCCGTGCCCTCGTCGATGTGTGGTGCCCTGGACCGGATCAGCTGGACCGCTTCCGGCCGATCGACCACATCCAGGTCGTGCACGTGTCCCAACATCCCGAACCCGGAACGGCGGGTGGTGACCAGCACGTGGCCCGGCACCCCGGGCGGCATCGGAATCGTCGGCACCCACTCCTGGATCGACTCCGCCGAATCGACGTCGTCGAAGACGAGCAACCAGCCCGGCACCTGACGCAAGGCTCGGTGAACCTCGTCGCGGACCGCTTCAGCGTTGTCCGGCGCGAGTCCCAACCGCAACGCCAACGTCGCGAATTGGTCCGGGATCCACGCGGGATCGTCCGCGTTGATCCACCACACCAGGTCATATCGGGTGGCGCGCCGATGGGCGTACTCAATGGCGAGTTGGGTCTTCCCGACGCCACCCATCCCCCGGACCGTGGTCACGGTCGTCCTCGCCTCGGCGGCCATCGCCCCGGCGAGAGCGGCGAGATCCGACTCCCGCCCGACGAAGTTGGGGTTGCGGGCCGGGACGTTCCACACGTCCGGCAGTGCCCCGGGGAATCGGGTGTCCCGCGGCATCGCCCGCCCGGCGTCCGGAAAGGCCGGGGGCACGCTCGGTTTGGCTCGCGCGAGCACGGCCTGCTCGACCATCGTCCGTAGCCGCGACCTCGCCGTTGCCTCGGACACACCGAACAGATCGATGCCGGCGACCGCGGAGAGCAATCCCGGCCGGGCGCAGTCCTCCACCCGTACTGTGAGCAGTTTGCGGTCGGCACCGAC
The DNA here is from genome assembly GCF_051380535.1 of Actinoplanes sp. HUAS TT8. Classification (NCBI taxonomy): domain Bacteria; kingdom Bacillati; phylum Actinomycetota; class Actinomycetes; order Micromonosporales; family Micromonosporaceae; genus Actinoplanes; species Actinoplanes sp. HUAS TT8. The sequence goes on from NZ_CP195646.1 coordinate 3,770,413, forward strand.
CGGGTCCGCGGCAAAGGCTGCCTGCCACTCCGCCGCCCCGTACGTCGAGGAAAGAGAGGCATCGGACAGCACCGCGATCAACCGTTCGGCCCGGGCCACACCGTTCGATATCTCCTGGACCCACTGGGCTCCAGGGGCGAAATCCCAGGCCTGGATCAGGACCCGGCTCCCGGCCTCTTCGAGTTCCCACGCGATCCACTCGGCCCAGGCTCGATCGGCCTGCGTGTAGGAGACGAAGAAGTCCCACTCCCGCGGCTGCGGCTCCTCGGGCCGGGTCGGCCGGGCGGGTGGGGGCTTGAACAATTCCTCGTGCGGTGGTGCGGCCTCGGTGTCGTCGGCGCTCGGCGTGACCGGGAGGTGCAGGGTGCGGAAGGGCAGGCCGCCCTCGCTGAGGAGAGTCAGGCGTAGGTCGACCGCGTTCGACCCGGGCGAGGGGGTCTCGGGCAGTTCCCCGGCGACGGCCAGGTAGCGGACCGGTCCATAGGTTCCGCCGAACCGGTGGAGAACGAGACTGGTGCTGCCCAGCGCGGTGACGTCGAACGTGGCGCCACCCTCCAGGACGCATCCGACGACGTACTCCTCCCGCTCGTACGGCCAGCGGCCCGGGTCGGCGAGTTGAACGTCGACGCTGATCAGGTACGACCCGCCGCTGCGGGCCTCCCGGGGCCAGCTGACCACGGGGGTCAGGCTCACCTCGGTCATGTCGCCTCCCCGGTCAGGTCGAGGATCGTGTCGGGGTGTCCGAAGCACACGTACATGAAGCCGTAGAAGAAGTTCTCGAAGTCGGCCGGTCTGGTCCCGGCACCCGGCACGGCGACCAGGTTCGCGTAGCGGCGCCGGTGGTCGAGGAGCAGCGCGGCGATGCGGCGTTCCTCGTCGTACAGCAGCTTCTCGGTGAACGTGTACGTGTGGAGCAGGCTGATCCGCCCCAGGGTCGCGATGACACTCACCGCGCCCTTGCGCAGGAACAGCTCGGCGAAGCTCTTGGTGGCGTGGTAGGAGGCGGGACTCACCGGCACCAGTTTGGCGGTGTTGCAGGCGTTGAGCAGCACAACCGCTCCGGGCGAGGCCAGCGCCGGCATGTCGTAGGCGTCCAGTTTGTTCATGGACAGCTCGGCCAGCGAGAAACTCTGGGCATCGGTCGCGTCGACGCCGTGGCAGTTGATGAGAACCAGGGCCGCGTCCGGGTGGCCCGGACCGAGTTGGCCGACCAGCCCGGTGAGGGTCCGCTCGGGCCGTACGCCCCGGTCGTCGACCAGCGGCGCCACGGCGATGTCGGCCTCGTCCTCGGTGATCTGGTCGGTCTCCAGGAGCAGGACTCGCCCGCTGGTGGTCCGCTGCACCCCGGTGTAGTGATTCCGGCGGCCCGGCGCGTGAACGGTGGTCCAGCGGACGACCTCGATGAGCTCGCCGAGCCAGCCCCGGCGGCCGCCGTCGCGGGGCTGGTGCGCGTAGCACAGCTCCCACGGAATCTGGTGATCGGTGCTGTCCCAGACGACCAGCCGGGTGGACGGGTCCGCGCGGCCGGAATCGTCGTGGGCGAGCAGATCGGCCAGCCAGTCCTCGAGTTCGTGCAGGTCGGCCCACCAGGCCCGGAGCGCGTAGAAGTCGTCCTGCCAGGCCTGCCGCTCGACGATGCGGACCAGGCTGAAGTCCGGCACCTCCTGCTCCTGAACGCCCCGATCGGTGGACTCCCGGGTCTGGCCGCCGAGAATGAACTTGAGCCGGAAATGGCGGACCGGTGCGGCGTGGTCGGCGGACTCGACGATCAGCAGAGCGCAGTGCGGCGGGAGCGAGCCGGCCAGGTCGACGTCCTGCTCGCCCAGGGTCCGGGCCTCCGAGACGGCCGCGCCCTGCGGGTCCGGCCGGGCACTCGGCACGATCGGCTCCTCGGCCGGGGTGGATGCCACCGGGGCTCCCGCGATCAGGTGGCCGAGCTGCCGGTAGCCGGCCGCCGACCCGGTCACGACCGGCCTTCCGGTTTCCTCGCCGCGACGGTCGTCACCCGTCCGCCGAGCGCCGCGGCCAGTTCGTGCGGCAGTTCGGCGTGCTGGTCCAGCCTCGGCGCGAGCACGATGGTCTGGATGCTGCGGAACACCCGGCTGCCGCGGGCCAGTTCCAGGGCGTCCTCGATCCCCTCGCGCCGGATGATCCGGCCCGGGGTGATCCCTGCGAAGGGCACGTTGCCGCGACCGTCGGTGGCGACGACCAGGCGGATCCGGCGGAACGGCGGGTACGTCCGCAGATGCAACCGCCACAGTTCGTCCGCGGCGAGGTCGATGGCCGCGGCGAGCGGGGTGGCGCTGCCCGGTGTACGGCCGAGGGCGGCCTCTACCTGAGGATCGACCACGGTGACGCACCGGAACCGCTCGGGGCGCAGTTCGTCCTGCATGCCGGCATGACCGAACTCGATGAGCGTGACCACCGCCCGGCCCTTGTACGCCCATTGCAGGTGTTCGGCCAGCGCGGCGTTCCACTCGGCGCCGCCGCGGACGGTGTGGTCCAGGACGAGGACGAGCGCCGCGTCCGGGCGGGTACCCCGGCGGGCCCGCCGCAGGTCGTCGGGGAGGATCCGCAGCGGGCGGGGCCGGCCGTCGCTCAACGGCACCAACCGGCGCAGGGTGGCCCGTAGCAGGGTGGGGACGATGGCCAGATCACGGAGATCCGTCGCGGCGGTGTACCCGCTGACCTTGGCGCTGGCCGCGCGGCGATCCGATTCCCGGGGCGGATCGAGGTAGCGCAACGACTGCGGCTGCGGCAACGCCCGCGGATCGTCCTCGGGGTAACGCGCATCCACCAGCGTGGCCCGCTCGGAGGCGGTCGCCACCGGCGGCGAGACGCGCGCCCGGACCGCCTGCGGCTCGGCCGCCGCGGGTCCCGCGGCGGTGACGATCGGTGGTTGCTCGGAGCGCGGTGCGGCGGCATCCCGCGGCTCCTCGGGTTCGGGTGCGGGTCCACCACCGGCCCGGAGACCCAGCAGTTGCAGCGCCCGCTCGACCTCGGGGACGCCGACCTCGGTCGCCCCGCCCAGGCGGCTGAGCGCTCGGGCGACCCGGCCCGCGGCCAGGGTACGACGCAGGCCGACCGGCCCGTGGGACTGTTCCCGCCCGTGCGGTGCATCGGACGCCGCCCGTGCGAGCAGTCCGAGGGCGTCGGCCGCGAAGCCCGGCACGGCGCCGACGGTCCGGAGCGCCGCGCGCAGCGCCCGCGCGAGCCCGTCCGGACGCTCCCGGGGCAGCGGCCGGGACCAGCGGATCGGGAACCGGTCGAGCAGGTGCGGCGAGACGCTGAGCAGGTCGGTGCGACGGCCGGCGGCGAGCCAGCAGGCCTCGGGCGCCCACCGCACGCCCTGACCGTTGTGTTCGACGTGAACGACGTCGGCGCCGGCCGCCACCACGGCGGCCGTGCGCACGGCCAAGCCGGCCGCCGCCAGGTCCGGTACGACCACGACCGGAGTCGCGCCGTCGACGGTCTCCACCAGGGCGCCCGGCCGCGGTGCGACGGTGGTGCCCGATTCCCGCTTGACCAGTCCCCACCCGGACCAGAGCGCGTCGTCGTCGACCGAGGCGCCCAGCACCAGCGTCCGGTGGGGACGCCCCCGCGACTCGGCCAGGGCGTCGCGCAGGACCTCGGCGACGGACAGTACGGCGGCCGGATCGGCGTCCAGGAACAGCACGCCGCCGAGGCGGGGCTCGACCACCAGGCAGCTCAGGAGAGCGAGCAGCCCGACGTCGGCGGGACCTCGCTCGGTCATGGCCGGCCGGCACCGAGCAGGTCGGCCAGCCGGGCCTCGTCGTCGGTTCCCCACGGTCGCAGCACCCCGGTGTCCGGCCCGGGCCGGCGGTGGATCAGCGCGAACCTCGCGACCTGGGCCAGGTGGGTCACGCGGACCGCGTCAGCGCGCTCCAGGGCCGCCTGCGCCTTGGCCGCCCGGGCCATGGCAATCTCGCCCCGGCGGCCGATGCCCCCGAAGCTCTCGGAGATCCGGGCGCAGGCGGCGATGACGTCCTCCGGATACGGGATCGTCCGGTAGAGATCCTTGGCCGTAACCAGGCGTTGCCGGGTCGCGGCGTCGTCCCGCGCGGCCTCCTTCATGAAGGGAGCATCGGCATCCGCGCGGACGCGGTCGTACTCGAGAACGCTTCTCAGGATGTCGATGCGTTCCTGTTCCGTGGTCTCCCCGTCGAGGGTGACGACAAGCCCGAACCGGTCGAGCAGCTGCGGGCGGAGGGGACCCTCGCTGGGGTTCATCGACCCGATGATGGCGAAGTCCACCCGGGCCGGCGGCCGGTCGGCGTTGTCCCGGTGGACGGTGAGGATGCCGGTCCCGGCGGCGTCCAGCACGACATTGACGGTGTGATCGTCGAGGAGGTTCACCTCGTCGACGTAGAGCAGCCGGTTCCGGCTGGCCTTGACGAGAAGACCGTCGTCCCACTCGGCCGACGGTTTGTCGGCGAGCAGATCCTCGATCCGCCAGCCACCCAGCACCCGATCGTCGGTCACGCCGATCGGCAGGGTGACGGGGAGGTCGTCGTACATCATCTGGCAGAACGCCCGCACGGTGGTGGACTTGGCCGTCCCCCGCTGCCCGGTAGCCAGCACCCCGAGCTCGGCGACGTAGGAGATCTCCAGCGCGGCCTTGAGATCGTCGTTCCCGATCACCTTCGAGTACGGCAGGACGCGGATGCGCTGCCTCGGCTCCTCGGTCATGGCCGCTTCTCCTCCGGGTGGGCATAGCGCAGGTCGGCGGGGAGCGGGGCACCCTGTCGCCACAGGTCGCTCAGGTGACGGTTGATGATCAGTTCCTCCGCGCGGTCCCGGGGAAGCGGCAGCCGGCTCGCCTCCAGGAGGGCGAAGCGGTGCAGGTCGAACGCGGCCTGGACGGTCTCGCCGTAGCCGGCCGCCGCCTGCACGCAGGCCAGGTAGGCCAGCCGGGACACCCCGAGGAACGCCACCGCCAGCAGCATCCAGGCGCCGGTCCCCCACAACGGAACCAGCGCGACCAGCCCGGCGACGAACATCGTGACCGCGAGCCGGGCAGAGATGTCGACGCTGTTGCGGCGGTCGTCCACCAGGGCTTTCGTGGCCGGGCCGAGCAACGGGTACAACCGCGGCCAGGCCACGACCGCGTCGATCCCGTAGTCCCGCCCGCTGCGGTACTCCATGGCGGCCAGGCAGTTGCCGAGGCGGGTCGGCCGGATACCGTTCGAGGCCAGCGAGTAGCGGGTGCGCAGCTCCAGATCGGCGATCCCGGCCGTCCGCACCCGCTGCTCGTCGCCGGCCTCGGCGAGCGGAATCACCGTCTCGCGTTCCAGCGTGCACCGTCGCCGCCGGTGCCACGCGGAGAGCGCCCGCTCCACCGGGCCCAGCCAGCGCGGCCAGATCCCCTCCAGCACCCGGACCAGGGCGAGCTGGAACGGCTGCAGCACCACGGCGATGAACAGCACCGCGGCGATCAGCAGGATGATCTGGCTCGCCGTCAGCCCCTGGGCCGTCTTCCACGCCTGTTTGAAGCTCAGCCGATCACCGATCCGCGCCCAGGCCAGCACCAGGACACCGACCACCCCGGCCGCCGTGGGCAGGAAGTTGACGATCGAGAAGCGACCCTCCAGCCCGGGCGGGAGCTTCACCGCGTCGGCCAGGTTCACCGTGTCGCCGCCGGTTGTGGATGCTCGGCACAGGTGTCGAGGGCGGGCGCGCCGTGGTGCAGGCGCACGAAGTCCGCACCGCACTGGCGGCAGCGGACCGGGAACGTGCGGAACTCGGCCGGCACCCCCGGCAACGTCGCACCACCGCTGTCGCCGAGACTTCCCGGGGCGGCCGACTCGCCCTGGGCGTGACCGACCGGCCGGAACACCTTCTCCCGGCCGGCCACGCCCACGACCGCGTCGCCGAGCCGGACGCTGATCCTCAGGGCGGCCGGCCTGGTCTCGAACTCCCGCCGGAGATCCTCCCGGAGCTCGGGCAGATCCGGTGGCGGCTCACCCAGGACGAAGCTGTCCGAGGGCGTCTCCACCTCGGACTCCGCGGGCGGGTCGAGCAGCGGACGGTACCGCCGACGAAGCCGCGTGAGCACGTCGGGATCCACCGACCGACCACCTCCGAAGTGCACGGACTGCGCGACAGGTTAGAACATATCGTCCGGCTCACCGGCGCCACAGACCCGTCGCTCCCGGGCGGCCGTAGGCTAACTTCGGCCACACCGCCGCCCGAGGAGGTCATATGACGGTTCACCAGGACATTCATCAGGGGGCGCGGGTGCTTGTGGACGCGGTGCGGGGCTTTGCCCGTACGGGAAAATCGGTGTTGATCTCCATCGACGGCGCGGGCGGGTCGGGCAAGACGTCGCTGGCCGGCACGGCGGCCGCACTGCTCGACGGCGCGGTGATCGTGCACGGCGACGACTTCTACCGTGTCATGCCCGACGACGAGCGGGCGCGGCTCGACGCCGAGCAGGGCTATCGGCGCTACTTCGACTGGGAACGCCTCCGCGACCAGGTCCTGGCCCCGCTGCGCGCCGGCGGGACCGCGCGCTACCAGCGGTTCGACTGGCCGACCGGCGAGCTCGCGGAATGGCACGAGATCGGTCCGGGGCGGACGGTCATCGTGGAGGGTGTCTACACGGCCCGGCCCGAGCTGGCGGGCTACTACGACCACGTCACCTACGTCGACACGCCGCGTGAGGTGTGCCTGGACCGGTGTCGCGCCCGCGGCGAGAACCCTGAGGAGTGGATCCTGCGGTGGCGCGCCGCCGAGGACCACTACCTGCGGACCACCCGGCCAGAATCCCGAGCCGATCTTCTCGTACGAGGGTGGGCCCAGCCCCACCCCGCCGGGCGCCCAGACGGATATTGATCAGCGGGCACGCTCCGTAGCGTCATTCCCATGAACAAGGCCAAGCAGTACTTCAAGGAATTCGCCGCTCTCAGCATCTTCGCCCTCGGCGGTGTCATCGCCATGGCGAGCACCGGCCACACGGTCAACACCTTCATGTGGGTACGCGGTTTCCTGCTCCCGGCCGTGGCCGTCCTGCTCTACGTGATGACCGTCCGCGGGCGCCTCGACCGGGTCCGCACCCTGACGCTGATCATGCCGGTCGCGATCATCGGCGTGGATCTGATCCCCGGGGTGTGTCCGATCTGGTACACGATCGCCCAGACCATCTGCATGCTCCCGGTGATCGCCGCCGCTATCACCACCCGGCGCCGCGCCACCGCCTGACCCTTCCCGGTCGCTACTGGGACGGGGTGCCACGGTGGATCAAGGCGGCTTCCCAGCGGTTGGCGGCACCCAGCTTGGCGAGCACGTTCGAGACGTGCACGCTGACCGTTTTCTCGGAGATATCGAGACTGCGGGCGATCCGAGCGTTCGTGTAGCCCAACGCGATCAAATCCAGAACCTGAGCCTCCCGCCGAGTCAACCCCCACCCCGGGGGCGAAGGCGGCGGGTCCGCCGGCGCGGAGACCGGCTGCAACGTAACCCCGGCCAGCCCGGCCAACTGCGACAACTCGTCGATCAACCGCCGGGCCCCCAGCGCGGTCGCCACCCCGAACGCCACCGTGATCTCCCGATGCAGCGCCGCCGTAGCCCCCCGCCTGAGCAGGCAATCAGCCAAACGCAACCGTGCTTGCGCCTCCGGGTAGGGGTGTCCCATCGCCGCCCAGGTCTCCGCCACCGCGGTCCACGCCGCTTCTTGCGGCTCCCCCCGAACCCGGAGCAGTTCCGCCCCCGCCACCTGGCTCAACGCCTCAGCCACCGGCAGTGCTACCCCACCCCCGGCCCGCCGCAGTTCCTCCATCGACGACGACACCTGCACCGACAGCGAATCGGCCCAGCTCAACCATCGTTCCGGGGCGGCGTGACGGGCGAACGCCTCCCCGGCCGCCTGCAGCCCGCACACCGCCAGCCGCAGCGCCGGGAACGCCCCTTCCCCGTCCCCGAGCTTGTCGAGTCCCTCGTCCACGGCCCGGCGGGCGGCCCGCCAGTTCCCGTCCGCGATCTCCAGCGCCGCCAGCGCCGTGTACGTGTGCCCCACGAAGTCCTGATCGGTCTTCCCGGCCGACCGGCTCATCACCAGGTCCAGGATGTCCCGCGCGGCTTCCCGCTCGTCCCGGGCGACACACACCTCCGCCCGTACATATTGCAGATAAAGTGGAAGATCATCGGCGGCTTCGTCAGGCAGAACCTCACCGATGAGCCGCTCGATCTCGTCCCACCGGCCCAGGTCGAGCAGGATGTCGGCGGCGTTCCCGACGAGCACCATCCCGGTCGTCATCCGCAGCCCGAACCCGGCGGCCAGATCGCACCCGCGCCGGGCCAGCGCCAGCCCTTCCTCCAGCTGGTTGAGCATCTGCAGGCAGTAGGTCAGATTCGTGTACGCCCGGAGAATGTTCTCCTTGCTGTCCGTGCTCTCGGCCAGCGCCAGCCCGTCCCGTAGTTGTTCGACCCCGGCCTCCCGCTCCCCCAGGATGAACCGCAGCGTCCCGAGCGTGACCAGCAGATATCCACGTTCGACGGGTGACGATGCCACGGCCAGGGCGGCCGCCGCCTCGCGCTGCGCCTGCCGGTAGTGCCCGCTGAGCATGAGCACCCGCGCGTACACCTCGCCGGCCCGCGCCTGCAGCGCCGGATCGGTCAGGCCGCCGAGCACCGCGATGGCCTGCCGCGCCGACGCGAGCGCCCCGGGTGTGTCGTTGGCCCGCCAGCGCAGGCGCGCGAGATGCTCGTGGAGCGCGGCCAGTTCCCGCGGATCCCCGCCGGCGCCGACCACCTGGATGGCCTCGCCGGTCAGTTCGACGGCCCGCTGCGGGTCCCCGGCGTAGTCGAGCACCCCGGAGGCCTCGTCGAGCAGCCTCGGGTACGTGCACTCGCAGATCTCGGCGGCGTCCGGCACCCGACGCCACAGGTCGAGCACCCGCCCGTACTGACGCCGGGCCTCCGCGTACGCGTGCACGGTGGCCGCCGATCGGGCCGCCCGCAACGTCCAGAAGAGCGCGTCGTCGTCCTTGCGCCCGTGAAACCAGTGGTGGGCCAGTTCGGCCTGGACGATCGGGGACGCGTCGGGGCCGGCCGAGGTGGTCAGGGCGGCGGCGACGGCCCGGTGCAGTCCGGCCCGTTCGCCCGGGAGCAGGTCCTGGTAGAACGTCTCCGCGGTCAGGGAGTGCCGCAGTTGGTAACTCTCCTCGGTCGTACGCACCAGAACCTGCCTGGTCACCGCATCGCGCAACCCCAGTCGCAGGGCCGGCCCGGCCAGGCCGCTCGCGGCCTCCAGCAGCGCCCCCGAGACCGGTCGCCCGGCCGCCGCGACCACGCCCACGACCTGCTGACCCTCCTCGGACAGGCCGTCGACCCGCATCATCAGCAGGTCACGCAGGTGATCGGGGACCGGCCCGCCAGGATTGCGCTGCTCGGCGGCGAGGATCTCCTGGGCCAGGAACGCGTTGCCGCCGGAGCGCTCGTGCACCTTGGTGACCACGTCCGGAGCGAGACCGCCACCGAGGAGCGCGCCGAGATCGGTCCGATCAAAACGACCCAGTTCGAGGTACGTCGTGGTCCGCCCCCGGATCAGCTCGCCGAACACCACCCGGTGGCGGGAGTCCTCGTTGAGCTCGTCGGTGCGCAACGTCCCGGCGATCAGGATCGGCGCGCGACGCAGGTTGCGGCTCAGGAACAGCAGCAGATCCAGCGAGGACGTGTCGGCCCAGTGCAGGTCCTCCAGGAGCAGGACCAGGGGCCGTTTCGCGGCGAGCCGGCCGAGCAGGTCGACGAAGAGCGAGAACAGATGCGCCCGGGCCAGCTGCCCGCCCTCGGACGACCGACCGGAATCGGACAGTGCCGGGATCAGCGCGGACAGCGCGGCCTGCTCCCCGCGGGCGCCCTCGACGAGCGCGGCGGCCCCGACCTCGCCCTCGACCGCGTGCATCGCCGAGAGCCACGGACTGTACGGCAGCTCGCCCGCACCCACCGACACGCACGCCCCGCGCGCGAGCAGCAGGTCACGCCCGGCGCAGCGCTCTTCGAACTCCTCCAGGAGGCGTGTCTTGCCGACACCGGCCTCGCCGGCGATCAGGACGGTTCGGGGGTCGCCGCGGGTCGCGTCGCCGAGCGCCGCGGCCAGGGCCGCCAGCTCGGGCGCACGGCCCACGAAGCCCTTCCACGACGGCATGCCTCCTTTCTATCCCGGTTCGGGCGCTCAAGATAGGACTCGTTCTATGCGGCGACGGTCGCCGGGAAGATCCGGGCCAGTTGCGCCCGGTTGGTCACGCCGAGCTTGCGGAAGACCTTGGACAGGTGGAACTCGACCGTCTTGGGGCTGAGAAACAGCTGCGTGGCGGCCTCGCGGGTGGAGATTCCGGTGGCCACGACGCGGGCCACCTCGTACTCGGCCGGGGTCAGCCCGGAACGACTCAGGGTCTCCGCGGTCCCGTTCAGCTCACGCTCGGCCCGCTGCAGCCACGGCGTGGCGTCGAGATCGCGGAACGCGTCACGGGCGATCCGCAGCTGGTTGCGCGCCGCCCGCCGGTCACCGTCGCGGCGAAGCCTTTCCCCGTACGACAGGTGCACGCGCGCGTTGTCGAACGGCAGATCCATTGCCGTGTGCAGGCGCGTGGCCTGCGTGAAACCGTCGGCCGCGCCGGTCAGGCCGAGAACCCGCCACGCGTTGGCGGCGATCGGCGCCGCCGCCGACCGGCTCATCCCGTGCAGCGTGTTCAGATCCCCCGGGCTCAGCGCGCGATTCCTGATCAGACGGCACTCCAGCAGGTCCGGGAGGAACTCGGCGGCCGGCACGGCCTTCTCACGATCATCAGGCCGCTGCCGGGCCAGGCCTGCGAGAAGCTCCAGGCCGATTCCCACCGGGTCCGACGGCGAGGGTACGAGGTCGGCCACCGCACTCCCCCGCAACACGTTCAGCAGCATCCGGGTGTGCCGGGCCCGCGCCACGGCCTGATCGTCCCCGGTCAACGGGGCCAGCACGAGCGCCTGCTCGGCGTCCGCGTCCGCCCCGGCCAGATCTCCGGCCCGGGCCAGCGCCCAGCTCCGCATCGACAGCACGCTCGGCAGCCGCCGGATCGCCCCGGTCTCCCAGAGGCGGCTCACGATCACCGCGAGCCCCCGCTCGGCCGCCCGGTAACGCCCCCGCGCCATCTCCCGCCGGGCCGCCGACACCTCGTCCTCGACCAGCGGCGCCCGCAACGGCTCCCCGATCGCGGCGGCCCGCCGCAGCAGGTCGGCCGCCCGGTGCGGTTCCCCGGCCAGTTGTGCGTCGGCCGCGGCCAGGGTCAGCAACCGGCGGCGGCCGTCCTGAACGACCTGCGCGGCCAGTTCCAGGGCGGCCGCCGCCGCGGCGTGACCGGTCGCACCCCGGGCGATCGTGGACAGGTGCTCCAGGATCTCCGCGGTCGGACGTTCGGCGAGGGCGGTCATCGTCCACCGCCGAACGCGGTCGCGACCACCCGGCGGGCCCAGGTCATCCGGCGAACGGCATATTCCGGTGCCTCGCCGTACCAGGCCGCCACCTCGGCCGCGCACCCCCGTGATCCCCGATGACGGCGGACCTCGGCGCGGACGGTGGCGTCGACCTCTTCCCGCTGCGGGCGAGAACCCGTCGGCAGCGGACTGACGAACAGCGCATCGGTACGCGCCACGGCCAGCATCGTCGCGGACATCACTCGCTCCCCTCGCCGTTCCCGGCTTCTGACAAGGAGCTTCGGGCGCGTGACGGCCCGTACGTTAGGTAGGTCTTCCTACTCCCCGGCGGCACACCTCCCTAGTCGGCCGGCGCGACCTCCCTAGAACGTCGCCGCAGCCAGAAGACAGTCACCGCGGCGGTCGTGACGAGGACGGCGAGGGTGCCTTTGCCGGCGCGCTCGAACAACGGCCGGTCCTCGCCGAACGCGGCGTCGCCGGCCCAGATCACGACCAGCAGCAGCATCCACCAGTGTTTCCGCAGTCGTGGGAGTTCGTCGGGCGCGTCCCGGATCGCCGTCCGGAGAAAGCCGAGCGCAACCAGCAGCGACAAGGCCACCACCACGGTCCTGAGCGTCACCCGCCCAGTATCCGCCGAACCCACCTCGGACAGCCCTCACCACCAGCCAAGACCCGCCAGCTGGCACCCATGGCTGCCTCGACGCCCCCGACACAGCACTCAGCACCAGCCGAGACCCGCCAGCTGGCACTCACGGTGCCTCCGACGCTCCCGAGACAGCGCTCAGCGCCAGCTGGGGGCTTTCGGCTGGGGGTGCGGGTTGTTTCGGCGGGCGGGCGGGCGGCGGGGCGGGTCATGGTCAACTACAGTGCCGCGGCATGGGGCATGTGTTCGCGCGGCTCGTCGGGCACGGGATGACGCTGGTGCCGTATTGGCCGTATGCATTCCGGCGCGGCGATGGGGACGCCGTCGAGGTGACTCGGGTGACCGTGGACGGGCCGGCGCGGTTTGTGGTCCGGCCGGGCATCACGGTCAAGACGGGCGAAACACCTAAACCCGGCGAGCCGGTTACGGCGGGTGAGGCGGTCGGGCCGGCTGAAGCGGTCGGGGCGGGTGAGGCGGTCGGGGCGGGTGAGGCGGTCGGGGCGGGTGAGGCGGTCGGGGCGGGTGAGGCGGTCGGGGCGGGGAGGACGGCTGACGGTGGGGGCGTGGTTGATGTCGGGGGCGGGCCGGATCATCCGTACTGGATGATCGAAATCAGTCCGGCGGTGGTGCCCTGGCCGGACGGGTTCAGCCTGGAATCGCCGCAGGACGCCGCCGATCACACGCCGTTCTATCTGCTCGGGCCCGACGACTCGGCGATCTTTCCGCAGGGCCCGGTGCGGGCGGATCGGCTGGCCGGCCCGGATGCGGTGGTCGCCGAGGATCAGACGGTGCTCGCCCGGCGGTCCGAGAACGGTACGTCGGTGGTCGAGCTGGGCTACGAGCACGAGGGCCGGCCCTGGTGGCAGGGCTATTGGCTGGTGCCGTTCCCGGGTGATCGGCTGTTCGTCGTCACGGCTCAGGCGCCGGTCCCGGGCGCCGCGACGGCTCGTGAGGCCGCCGCGACTATCGCTGCCGGGGTTCGTGCGCGGTAGACGCCCGGTCCCGCCATGGGTCAGAGCCGTGGATCAGAGCTGTGGGCCAGAGCCGCGGGCCAAAACCGTAGTAGGCCAGAGCCGCGGGCCAAAACCGTAGGCCAGAGCCGCGGATCAGGGCCGTAGGTCAGAACAGTGCCGGACGCGGAGCCGCTGCCGGCGGTCGCGACAGTGCCTGACCGCCAGCAGCGGTCGGCACGCCGCGGGGCCGCCGGCGGCGGTCAGAACGGGGCGGGCCCGCTGCCGGCGAGCGAGACCAGGATCTGGGTGGCGAGCAGCTTGCGGACGCCGGTGACGGCGACCGCGCCGATCTGGTCGTAGGGCAGTTCGAGGGACAGTCCGTCACTCGCGTTGCGAATGTCCGCGCTGGTCTGGTCCGGCCGAAACGTGCCGCCCCAGCCGTTGATGCCCCCGCGCTGGTTGGTGCTGAGCGAGGCCATGCCGGACACCTGTGTGCCGTCGACGAGAGTTAGCCTCGCCGGGCCGGAGTAGGTCGTCATGGTGCATAACCGTATCGCCCCGCTCCGCGCGCCGAACACGGTGTCGGCCCGGAACGGATTCGACCGCTACCCAGGGTGGTGGCCGCCGCCCAGCTCCGTCGATTCCTCGTCACTCTGAGTCACCCATTAGGGAAGATCCACGGGGTGACAGTGAGTCGAGAGCGGTTCGATAGAGGGCTTCGTCAGGATGGTGCGCGCCGGGCGAGGCGCGGACGCCCCCAAGCCTCGCCCGGCGTATGCGCGGGCCCGTCGGGGAGGGGCCCGCGCATACGACGAACAGGCCCGGAAGCCGGGCTCAGCTGCCGCTGAGGGTCTGGATCACCCCGCCGCCGAGCAGGGACTGGTAGTACGTGCCGCCCGGGTAGTAACTACCGGTCGTCGTCCCGTCGGCCGCGTCGACCGCCCAGTTCACCGCCAGGGTCTGCAGCGCCGCCACGTTCTGCGCCTTGGACGTTCCCGCGGTCAGCGTGCACAGCACGTTCGTGCTGGCCCCTTCCGCGTCGCAGTGGGAACCGGTGGTCAGCCGTACCCCGAGGAAGTCCCGATCAATATCGGACGTCAGCTCGGCGGTCCCGCTGGCGTTGCTGTTGGCCAGGTACGGCGGTGACGAGATCGCCCGGATCGGCAGTGACGTCCCGGCGAGGCCGTGCAGCCCGGTCGCCATGTTGTCGCCCACGATCGACTTCACCGGGTCGAGCAGCTGCAGGTACTTGAGGTTGGCGAAGGCGCCCGGGTATGTCGTACGCAAGATGTCGGCGATGTAGGTGACCGCTTCCCCGCCGGCGGAATGCCCGGCGAGGATGTAGCTGGTCGGCAGCTTGCTGCCGGATCGTCCGGCGGTCCTGGCGGCCGCCGCGTAGCTGGTGGCGAGCGCCCCGCCGGAGTCACCGGCCTGCCCGATCCACGCGGCCACGCTCTTCAGGAAGACCGTGTTGTTGCCGAGGTTGTTGACGGTGCAGCCGTAGATGTCGGCCGACGGCAGGGTCGGCGCGAAGACCAGGAAGCCGGCCGCCTGATATCTGCGGGCCAGGTCGGCGACGTTGGCGCCGGAGCGGGAGAAGCCGTGCTGCAGGTAGACGAGCGCCTTGGGGGTGCTCGTGGCCGGGAAGTACCAGTCGGCGTCGGGGGTGTAGGTGTACACGTAGCAGGGCACCGAGATCGATCCGTCGACCTCGGCGGCGGCGGCGTGGGCAGGGGTCGGCGCGGCGATGAGGGTGGCGGCGGTCAGGACGAGAGCAGCGAGAACACGGCGCATTGAACAGCCTCCGTAACACTGTCCGAAACAGTGTTTCCATTAGCGTGGCTCAATGCGCGGCTGTCAAGGGCCTCTCGCCAAACCAGACAAAACCCTAAAAATCCGATTACGGTACGAGGTGACGCCCGCCCCGCAGCCCGTCACGCTGGCAGCGAAACAACCTCTCGCCCGCCCCAAGATCAGCGGTATCGTCGACCGAATTTGCTCACTCAACCTCAACCGGGCCCGGGAACGGCCGATCGTCGAGCACAGGAGCAAGGCTGCCCGGATGAGGAGGAGCATGATCGGCTGGTCGGCGGTGATCCGTCACGCGCGTGCCGCTGCCTTCCTCACCGGTCTGCTGGTGCTGGTGTTCAGCGTGTTCTCCAGCGCGCTGGTGGGCCGGGACAAACAGGTCGCGACCCAGGACCACGCGCTCGACCTCACGCTCGGGCAGCAGGTCGCCGCCGTGAAGAACTACTTCGAGCAGTCCCGCGCGATCGCCGAGGTGCTGGCCGACAGCCCGGTGTTCATCGACTTCTATCAGGCGCCGGGCACGAACGAGGAGAAGATCGCCAAGGGCGGCCCGCTGCTGGAGCGGGTCAACGACGCACTCGCCTACCTGGAGCAGCTCTACCCGGGCCGGATCGGCGAGGCCTGCTTCGTCGACAGCGACGGCAAGCAGATCGCCCGGATCGTCGACGGCGCCCCGGCCAAGCCGTCCGAGCTGCGCGAGTTCGAGAACAAGACCCAGTACTTCCTGCCGACGCTGAACCTCGGCCCGGAGCGGGTCTACCAGGCGCAGGCCTACGACTCGCCGGACACCCACCACGCGGTGATCTCCAACTCGATCGTCATCTCGGCCAGCGGCCACACCGGCATCGTGCACTTCGAGATGGCCCTGGACAGCCTGCGCATGCCGGCCACGACCGGCGGCCGGACCGCGTCGATCATCGACGCCGGCACCGGACGCGTCCTGGTCGACTCGCGGGCCGCGACGAGCACCAGCGGCACCGGCGACCAGACGTTCAACCCGCTCGTCAAGGAAGGCGACCTGGCCGGCACGACCACGCTGGGTGACCGGCGGGTGGCCTACCAGCGGCTCCCGGCCACCCTCAACAACGCCAACGACTGGTACGTGGCGGTCTCCGCCCCGGTCTACGGCGCCGGCTGGACCCGCGGCTTCAGCGTCGGCTCGCTCGCTCTGCTGCTCGGCGCACTGCTGACGATCCTGATCTCCGGCCTGAGCTTCTTCAGCCACGCGCGGTCGGTGCGTCGCGCGGCCACACACGACTCGCTGACCGGGCTGCCCAACCGGGCGCTGTTCACCGAGCGTACGCAGGCCGCGCTGCGTGGGGGTCGCCCGGCCGCCGCGCTGATCGTCAACCTGCGCGGCTTCCGCAACGTCAACGACGTGCTCGGCCACAAGCACGGCGACCAGCTGCTCAACCAGGTCGCCCGGCGGCTGGTCGAGACCGCCCCGGCCGGCGCCACGGTCGCCCGGGTGGGTGGCGCCGACGACTTCGCCGTGCTGCTGCCCGGCGCCGACCTGGCCGAGGCCCGGGCGACCGCCGAGGCCCTGCTGACCGTGCTGCACCGCACGTTCCTGATCGACGACTTCCACGTGGACGTCGAGGCCAACGCCGGCCTGGCGCTGGCCCCCGAGCACGGTGTGGACGCCGAGACCCTGCTCCGGCACGCCGACTCCGCCCTGCACCTGGCCAAGGAGCAGGCCAGCGCGGTCCAGCAGTACGACGCGGCCTCGGACGGCAACACCGCCAGCCGCCTGGAACTGCTCGGCGACCTGCGCCGGGCGATCGGCACCGACGACCAGCTGTCGCTGCACTACCAGCCGAAGGTCAGCCTGGCCACCGGCCGGGTCACCGGCGCCGAGGCGCTGATCCGCTGGCAGCACCCGGAGCGCGGCAAGGTGTTCCCGGACGTGTTCATCCCGATGGCCGAGTCGACCAGCCTGATCCATCCGCTGACCAGTCACGTGCTGGAGCTGGCGGTGGCGCAGGCCAAGACCTGGGCCGACCGGGGCACCCCGATCCCGGTCGCGGTGAACCTGTCCACCCGATGCCTGCTCGACCCCGGGTTCGCCGCGCAGGTGTTCGGCCTGCTCTACCGCACCGGGCTGCCGGCCTCCCTGCTCAAGCTGGAGATCACCGAGAGCGTGGCGATGGCCGACCCGGAGAAGGCGCTCACCGTGCTGCGGGCGCTCCACGACGGCGGGATCAGCCTCTCCATCGACGACTTCGGGACCGGGCACTCGTCGATGACGTACCTGCAGCACCTGCCGGTCGACGAACTGAAGATCGACAAGTCGTTCGTGCAGGCCATGGCCACCAGCCACGGCGACGAGGTGCTGGTCCGGACCGCCATCACGCTGGCCCACAACCTGGGTCTGTCGGTGGTCGCCGAGGGCGTCGAGGACGACGCCGCGGTGGTCGCGCTGCGCGCTCTCGGGTGCGACATCGCGCAGGGCTACCACTACGCGCGACCCATGCCGGCGACCGATTTCGACAAGTGGTTCGCGGACTACAACACGCGCCTGACGGTGACCGTGCCCTGACGCTGCGAGCATGCCAAAGCCGGTTACATCGACCGGGAGCACTTTCCAGCGGGGGTCGGCGCCGGGCAGGATGGGCCGTGGCGCCAGGGGACAGGCGTCCCGACCTAAGGCCGTGATCCAGATGACCGTCACCGCCTACGAACTGGCTTCCGACGGCGGGCTCGTCAGCATCCGCCTCGCCCGGCCCGGCGACCGCACCGGCCCCTTACGGTTCCTGCTCGCCGCCGGGGCCGGGGAACGCCTGACCGTGGTCGCCCATGACGGCTCCACGCTGATCGGCGCCGCCGCCTGCGCCCGCCTCGGCCTGGACAGCCCGACCGCCGAGGTGGCCTGCCACGTCGCGCCCCACCACCGCGGGCGCGGCATCAGCACCCTGCTGCTGGAACACCTGGCCGCGCGGGCCCGCCCGATCGGGATCTCCGAGTTCGTCGGCGGGGTCGCCGACCGTGGCGAGGCGCTGCGGCCGCTGCTGGAGCCGCGCTCGGTGGTGGTCATCGGGGCCGGCCCGCGCCACGGCGGGACCGGGCACGAGACGCTGCGGGCGCTGCGGGACTACGGTTTCGCCGGGCGGCTCTACGCGATCAACCCGGCCGGCCGGCCGGTCTGCGGAGTGGCCGCCTTTCGCAGCGTGTCCGACCTGCCCGAGGCCCCGGATCTCGCGGTCGTGGCGGTCCGGGCCGACCTGGTCCCGGCCGCGCTCAAGGAGGCCGGGCAGCGCGGCGTGCGGTGTGCCGTCGTACTCAGCAAGGGTTTCTCGAATGCGGGTCCGGTGAGCCGGCAGCGCCGGGCCGAGGTCTGGGAGATCGCCCGCGAGCAGGGTGTGCGCATTCTCGGGCCGAGCAGCATCGGCGTGGTCAGCACCGGGTCGCGGGCGCGGCTCAACGCCTGCCTGTCCCCGGCCCGGCCGCCGGCCGGCGGTCTCGCGGTCGCCTCGCAGTCGGGCGCGGTCGGGGTCGCCCTGATGGCCGACGCGGCCCGCAACGCCTGCGGCATCTCCAGCTTCGTGTCGCTCGGCGAGGCGCTCGACATCGACGAGAACGACCTGGTCTCGTACTGGTACGACGACCCGGCCACTCAGGCCGTCGCCCTCTACCTGGAGACGATCCGCGACCCCGGCGAGTTCGCCCGGATGGTCCAGGCCCTCGGCCGCCGCAAACCGGTCCTGGCCGTGACCCGGGCGAGCGCGCTGCTGGAGCAGGCCGGCGTCATCTGCACCACCGGCATCGGCGAGATGCTCGACACCGCCCGCGTGCTGATCGGCCAGCCGCCCCCGGCCGGCGCGCGGCTGGCCATCGTCGGCAACGGTGGTGGCCTGACCGGGCTCGCCGCCGACCGCGCCGAAGCGTCCGGGTTCACCATGCTGCCGCTGAGCCGGGAACTGCGCCGCCAGGTGCCGCGCGGCCGGGACAACCCGATGGACCTGGGCATCGACGCGTCCCCGGCCCAGATCGCGGCCGCCGCCGAGACGGTCGCCAACAGCGGCGAGGCCGACATCCTGCTGCTGATGATCGTCGGCACCCGGGCCAACTGCCCGATCGGGATCATGACCGCGCTCGGCTCGGTCGTCGACAACCATCCCGACGTGACCATCGCGGCCGTGCTGACCGGCGGCAACGACGGCATCCAGACGTTCGGCGAGCGGGGCGCGCCGGTCTACCCGGAGGCCGAGCGGGCGGTCCGGGCCCTGGCCTACGCGCACCGCTACGCGGTCTGGCGGCAACAGCCGCTGAGCCGGCACCTGCGGCTGGCCGCGGCCTCGTGACCGGGCCCTATCGGGCCTGAGCCCGGGAAACCCCCAGGGCCTCCAGGAACGCTGTCAGCTCGGGGCCGTCCGGCACAAAAAAATTGAGGTGTACGGCATCAAGCCCGACCGTCACCACCCCCACGTCCCGATAGCGCGGGTGGCGTTCCACCCCGGCCGCCGTGATCCGCGCCCGCGGCACGATCGTCCGGGCCGCCGAGTGATCGTCCCCGACCGGCGTGAACGGGTCCCGCCGGTGCAGGACCAGGATCTCCCGGTCGTCGGTGAGCGCGATCGCGGCGTGCATCGTGATCGGCCGCAGCCGGTGCACGATCGGGCTGAACGGCCCCGAGTCGGGCGTGACGATCCGCCGCCCGAACGCGTGCACCACCCGCATGCCGGGCTCCCGCTTGATCACGTCCCGGTAGGTGACGACCAGTGACCCGTCGCCCGGCCCGAGGAACGGCTCGCGCCGCTCGACATCCGGCCCGGGCTCCGCGGAGAACGGCAGGTACGAGTCGCGCAGCAGCCGCACCAGGTCCCCGATCAGGGGCGCCGACGACCCGTTGTACGGAATCGTCACCTCAAGACCGGTCGCGGTGCGTAACGTGAGGCGCCCGTCGAGCAGCCGCACACTGTCCTCGATCGCGACGATCTGATCGAACGGGAGCTGCAGGACGTCGTACGCGACGTCGTTTCTGTGCAGAATGGTCAGGAGCTCGTCGCCGACCGCGATCAGGAAATCGTAAAGATCCATCGACGGGTTCGCGTCGCGCCGCTCGATCCCCCGCGGCACCTTCAGGACCAGGCGCATCGCCTCCGGCTCGACCTCGACGGGCCGGAACAGCGGGGGAACCTCGTCGCCCGTCCGCACCGGAAGCACCCACGGCCCGAACGCGTCGAACTCCTTGCTACTGCCCACGCGGCACTATAGCGCTCCTTGCCCGCTCCGATTAGCGTTCGGGGCCGTGACCAAGGCTCTCGTACTCGGCGGCGGCGGCGTGACCGGCATCGCCTGGCATCTCGGACTCCTCTGCGGCCTGCAGCGCGCCGGCCTCCCCCTCGCCGACGCCGACACGATCATCGGCACCTCGGCCGGCTCGGTCGTCGGAACCCTGGTCGCGGCCGGGGTCGACCTGGAAGACGCGGTGAAGGCCCAGGCCCAGGAGGTGATCGCACCGCCCGGCCGGTCCGGCCCACGCCCCGGCCAATGGCTGGCCACCATGTCCGCCCTGCTCGACCCGTCGATCCCACCGCTGCAGGCCCGCGCCCGCGTCGGCGCGATGGCCCTGGAGGCGACCACCGTCGACGAGGAGAAGTGGCTGGCCCGGATCGGGGAACTGCTGCCGACCCGGGAATGGCCCGACCGCGACTTGCGGCTCGTCGTCGTCGACACCGCCGACGGGCAGGACACCGTGCTGACCCCGGCGTCCGGCGCTCCCCTGCTGCAGGCCGTGGCCGCCAGCTGCGCGGTGCCCGGCCTGATGCCGCCGGTGACCATCGGGGCGCAGCGCTTCATGGACGGCGGCGTGCGCCTGGGCGCCGCGGCCGACCTCGCCGCCGGAGCTTCCCGACTGGTGGTGTTCGCGCCGATGGCGGCCCTGAGCCGGGACCGGATCGTGGACGAGATGGCCGCCTCGGGCGCCGCCCGGACCCTGCTGGTCGAGCCGGACGCGGCGGCGCTGGAGGCCTTCGGCCCCAACTTCATGGACCCGGTCCGCCGCCCGGCCGCGGTCCGCGCCGGGTTGCGGCAGGCCGAAGAGCTGGCTGCCGCCGTACGGGACGTCTGGTCCTGACCTCGGCCTGCGACGCCCCGCCCGCAGACGGCCGCTGACCGGTAGGGAACGCCGGCGGGCGGGGGCGGGCTGGTGCCGTACGCGGGAATGGTTTTGATCGTTTTCTCTCATGTGCCCGTGGCGGTGGCCGAATTCTCGCCTCGTGGACATGCACCCCAGCCGCTGGTTCGGCACCGGATTCAGCACCGCGACGGACGCCGCCGGCGCCGGCGCTCAGGCAACCGAGGAAGCCGTCGGCGGGCGGGACGCCGCGGCGGTGATCGTCATGACGTCGCGGGAGGACGACCTGCCGGCGCTGCTCGACGGGGTCCGCGGGCGGATCGGGCCGGGCACCACCGTGGTCGGCACCACCACCTGCGGCGAGGTCGCCTCCGGGGGTGCCGTGGCCGGAGGGGTGGCCGTGGTCGCGCTGGGCGGGGACGGGTTCACCGTGTCGGCCGCGCTCAGCCGGGACGCCGCCGGGCGCCAGCGGGCCGCCGGGGTCGAGGTGGCCGAGGCGGTCACGCCGACCGGGCGGGCCCACGAGGTGCTGATGATGATGCCGGACGGGCTGATCGGGCGGCAGCACGACGTCATCCGCGGGGCGTACTCGGTGCTCGGGGCCGAGGTTCCGCTGGCCGGGGCGTGCGGCGGGAACCTGACCTTCACCAAGGCGCACCAGTTCGTCGGCGGGCGGGACGGGATCGAGATCGTCTCCGGCGGGGTGCTGGCCATGCTCATCGGCTCGGACGGGCCGCTCGGCGTCGGCACCGCCCACGGGTGGCGGGCCATCGGCGAGCCGATGCACGTCACCGCGGCCGAGGACAACCGGGTGCTGCAGCTGGACAACCAGCCGGCGCTCGACGTCTACCTGCGGCGGCTCGCGGCCGACGACTCGGTGACCGCCGACCCGGGCGAATTCTTCACGTTCACCCACGCGCACCCGCTCGGGCTGGCCCGGCGCAGCGGCGCCGACATCCGCGTCGTGCAGGCCGCGCACCTCGACGACCGGTCCATGACGTTCTTCGCCGACGTGCCGCAGGGCGGCCTGGTCTGGCTCATGGAGACCGACGAGAAATCCCTGATCAACGGGGCGGCCGATTCGTGTACGGAGGCGATCGCCGCGCTCGGCGGGGCGGCCCCGATCGGCGTCCTGGAGTTCGACTGCGTCGTGCGCAAGCTCCAGCTCGGCGAGAACAACCTGGTCCACGAGGTCAACGGCCTGCACAAGCCCGCCGACGGTGTGCCGGTGGCCGGGTACTACTCGATGGGCGAGGTGGCGCGGGTGGCCGGGGTGCGGGGCATGCACCACATGACGTCGGTCTCGCTCGCGTTCGGCTGACCGCCGCCCGATGTCCGCCCAGTGGTCGGTGCACCACCTCACCGAATACCTGTCGGAGGTCGGCGCGCAGCAGGACGAGGCGACCGCGGTCCGGGTCGCCGCCGAACGCGCGGCCGAAGCCCTCGACGCCGAGATCGGCGCGGTCGCCATGGGCGGCACGCTGGTCGCGGCGTTCGGCTTCGGGCGTACGGTCCCGCCGCCCGGCCTGTTCGACGTCGCCCAGGCCGCCGGGTCGGTCGACCTGCCGCGGATGGGCGCGGTCGAGGTCCGGTGCGCCGACCTGGGTCGGCACGTCGACGGGCGGCTGCTCGTCGGCCGGGCCGGCGACGCGCTGAGCGCCGAGGAACAGCAGATGCTGCACGGGATGGCCCGGATGCTCGGGCTCGCGCTGCGCGGCATCCGGATGCTCGAAGCCGAACGGCAGCTGTCCCGGCAGCGACTGCAGCTTCTCGACGAGGCCGACGCGCGGCATCGGCTGCTGGCCGCGGCCCGGGACGCGCTGCACGATCCGCTGACCGGGCTGGCCAATCGGGCGCTCTTCGCCGACCTGCTGGAGCGTGCCTGCGCGTCCGGGGGTGGGGCGGTGGTGCTCTACCTCGACCTGGACGGGTTCAAGGCGGTCAACGACAACCTGGGGCATCAGGCCGGGGACGAACTGCTGACCGTGGTGGCGGCGCGGTTGTCGGCCTGCCTGCGTCCCGGGGACACCGCGGCGCGGCTGGGCGGGGACGAGTTCGCCGTACTGCTGGACGGGGCCGACACGGCGACCGGGATGGCGGTGGCCGACCGGATCGTCGCCTCGGTGCACGCGCCGATCGACCTCAACGGGCGGCCGGCCGTGGTCGGCGCCAGCATCGGCATCGCCGTGGCCTCACCGTCCGAGGCCGGGGCGGCGTCGCCCTCCCCGGCTGCTCGGCTCGGCTCCGGGTCGTCCTCGGCCGCCGGCGCGGCGTCCCTGCTCGACGCCGCTGACATCGCCATGTACCAGGCGAAACGGGCCGGCAAGGGGCGGGCCGTGGTGTTCGAGTGGGCGATGCGGGCGGCGATCGAGGAGCGGGAGGCGCTGCGGGAGGAACTGCGGCAGGCCGTGCTCGACGAGGAGTTCACCGTGCACTACCAGCCGGTGATCCATCTCGGCAGCGGTGCGACCGTGGCCGTGGAGGCGCTGCCGCGGTGGATCTCGAACGTGCGCGGGCCGGTGGAGTTCATCCCGCTGGCCGAGGAGGCCGGCGTGATCCGCGAACTCGGAAACCGGGTTCTCACCACGAGCGCGCGGGCCGTGATGCGCTGGCGCGTGATCAATCCCGGTCTGGGACTGCACGTGAACGTGTCGGCTCGCCAGGTCGAGGCGGCGTCCTTCCCGGATGACGTGACCGCGATCCTGAGCCGTACCGGGCTTCCGGCGCACGCACTGACCCTGGAGTTGACCGAGGACGCCCTGACCGGCGACCCGGAGAGGGTTCACGCGCATCTCGCGGTGCTGCGCCGGTGCGGGGTCCGGGTCGCGGTCGACGACTTCGGAACCGGGCTGACGTCGCTGGCGCATCTGCAGCGCTTCGCGGTGGACGAGGTGAAGATCGCGGCTCGGGCGGCCGGGGCGTCCACCGAGGAGCTCGCCATGATCCGGGCGGTGATCGCGGTCGGACAGGTGCTGGACATCGCGGTGGTGGGTGAGGACATCGAGACACCGGATCAGGTTGCGGCCCTCCAGCAGCTGGGCTGTCATTACGGGCAGGGGTTTCACCTGGCCGCGCCGCTGCCGTACGACGAGTTGGACGACGCCATCAGAGCCACGGCCGGGGCCTATCGATCGGCTGCCGCCTGAGCTGCGGCCTCTTCGCTTTCAGGGGCGCCTGATCTGCGGTTTTTGGGGT
The DNA here is from genome assembly GCF_051380535.1 of Actinoplanes sp. HUAS TT8. NCBI lineage: Bacteria > Bacillati > Actinomycetota > Actinomycetes > Micromonosporales > Micromonosporaceae > Actinoplanes > Actinoplanes sp. HUAS TT8. The sequence continues at coordinate 3,794,516 of NZ_CP195646.1, forward strand.
AACCGGGCCCACCCACGGACGTCGCCCTTTCGGGGTGAGCGTTCTGGCCGCGCCAGCGGCCTGCTCGCCCCGGAAGGGTCCCGGCGGGAGCGGCGGTCTGGACCACAGCGGACGCACGACATGAAGAACTTGAATTTGATCTTGCCCGTCAGCGGCGCGGAACTTCCCGGTAGATCACGTCGGCCAGGGAGTCGTCGTCGTAGGCGTTCGCGTTGGTCAGGTGGCCGTCGTAGGGACCGATTTTGGTCACCGCGGCGCCGTCCCGGAACACGATCTGGAGACCGTGCTCCTCCTCCCAGTCGCAGTCGCCCTCGACCGAGACGTAGACGCGCTGATCGCCCCAGTGGTCGCGGCTGACCGTGATCAACTCGACGAAGCCGACGTGGTTCAGGACGTCCGCCGGGCCGTCGATCTCCAGACCCCACTCCTCGCCGACGTCGTCGATGACGTCCCGGGCGTAGGCGTAGATGTGCGGGATCGCGGCCTCCATCGCCGAACGGTCCAGAGCGAGGAACGCCTGGATGGCGGCGTGGAAGTCCTCCGGCGCGGGGTCGTCGTCGTAGCCCGCCAGCGCGAACATGCACGGCGCGTCGTCCAGGACCGGGACGGCGATCTCCGCGCTCAGGTACCAGCCGAGTTTGTCGTCGAGAACGACCGTGCCGAGCCCCGGGATTTCCACGGTGCCACCCTAGATCAGGCGCGCCGCCCCGGCGGGATCGAGGAGACCGAACAGCAGCAGGTGGATCAGGCGGGTGGCCAGGTCGCGCTGCCGCTCCTCGGCGGCGATCAGGGTGATGCCGCCGAGCGACATCAGCAGGTCACGCGGGTCGATGCCGCGCCGCACCTGGCCTGCGTCCACGCCCGCGTCGAGCAGGCGGCCGATCGCTGCGGCCAGCTCGTCGCGGGTCTCCTGCTTGTCGTCCTCCGAGGTCAGCGCCGCGCGCAGGGTGTCGCCGAGGCCGCGCTTGGTGGCCATGAAGTCGACGAACAGCTCCATCCAGCGGCGCAGTGCCTCCGCGCCGGGGTGTTCGGCGATCAGCTCGTCAGCGGCCGCGCAGGTGCGCTCGATCTCCTGCCGGTAGACGGCCTCGACCAGCGCTTCCCGGGTCGGGAAGCGGCGGTAGACGGTGCCGATGCCGACGCCGGCCTCCCGGGCGATCGCCTTGAGCGAGGCGCCGGTGCCCTCCCGGGCGAAAGCCTCCGCCGCGACCGCCAGCAGACGATCGTGATTACTGCGGGCGTCCGCGCGCATGACCCGACTCCCCTTGCTAAGCGGACCGCGGTCCGGTTATCGTCGAGTTAAGCGGACCGGGGTCCGCTTAACCAAGGTAACACCGAAGGAGCAGGTCATGACATTCGGAGCCACCACCACCGCGGCCGAGGTCCTGGACGGGGTCGACCTGACCGGCCGCCGCGCGATCGTCACCGGCGGCGCATCCGGGATCGGGCTGGAGACCGCCCGGGTTCTCGCCGCCGCGGGCGCCGAGGTGACCGTGGGCGTGCGCGACGTCGAGGCCGGCCGCCGGGCCGCCGGGGCGTTCGCCGAGGTCACGGCGCTCGACCTGGCCGACCACGCCTCGGTCGCCCGGTTCGCCGAGGCCTGGAGCGGGCCGCTGCACATCCTGGTCAACAATGCCGGGATCATGGCCACGCCCGAGATGCGCACCGCCGAGGGCTGGGAGATGCAGTTCGCGACGAACCATCTCGGGCATTTCGCGCTCGCGCTCGGTCTGCACCACGCGCTGGCCACCGCCGACCACGCCCGGGTCGTCGCGGTCAGCTCGGTCGGCCACATCAACGGGGACGTCGACTTCGACGACCTCAACTTCCGGACGCGGGCGTACGAGCCGTGGCAGGCCTACAGCCAGTCCAAGACCGCCAACATCCTGTTCGCGGTCGAGGCGGCCCGGCGCTGGTCGGCCGACGGCATCGCGGTCAACGCGCTGAACCCGGGCCGGATCGCGGGCACGAATCTGGGCCGGCACATGACCGCTCCCCCGGCGTCGTTCGACCCGGCCGGGGCCACCGGGGTCTCGGTGAAGGACATCCCGCAGGGCGCGGCCACCTCGGTCCTGCTGGCCGCGTCGCCGCTGGTCGAGGGCGTGACCGGGCGCTACTTCGAGGATTGTCAGGTCGCCGGGCCGCACCGGCCGGGCGTGCGGCGGGGCGTGGCCGCCTACGCGATGGACGCCGAGCACGCCGCGCGGCTGTGGGAAGTCTCTACGCGGATGCTTTCCGCAGCCCTTCCAGCAGCACGGTGAGGTAGCGGCGGGCGGTCGCGGCCCGGCCCGGCCCGTCCGCGTCCTGGTGGACGCCGGCCGCGAACATCACCCCGCACATCAGCGGCAGCATGTCGGCCTTGGTCACCTCCGGATCGGCGACGCCGGCATCGTGGGCGCGGTCGAGCAGCTGCCCGAACATGTCGATGAGCTGCCGCTTCGACCCGATCGTCGAGGGCAGCGCGTTCACCGGCGCGGCGAAGACCGGGGGCAGCGCCGGGTCGGTGGCCTGGGCGTCGACCGACGCCAGCAGGAAGTCGCGCAGCGCAACCCACGGGTCATCCTCGGCCAGGGCCCGCTCGGCGTGCGCGACCAGGGCTTCGAGGCCGGGCGTGGCCACCGTTTCGAGCAGCGCCTCGGGCGTCGGGAAGTGCCGGTAGACCGTGGCCACGCCGACCTCGGCGGCCCGCGCCACGTCGTTGAGCTGGATCGGCGTGCCCTCGTCGGCGAACCGCCGGCCGATCTCGACGATGCGGTGCCAGTTGCGGGCGGCGTCCTTGCGCAGCGGTGCGGTGGTCATGGTCACCAGGATAACCGGATAGCTCATCCGCTTGTGCTACGTTGAAGTGGATAGCTCATCCGTTTAACCCCTGGGGGCACCCCATGCTGCGTGACAGCATCGACGTCGACGGCCGGACCCGGACGTACACCGTGGTCGGTGGCCCGTCGAAGAACCTGGTCCTGGTCTTCCACGGGTCGAAGCAGACCGGGCCGAAACACCGCGACTTCACCGGCGCGATCTTCGACACCCTGCCCGCGGTCGTCGTCTACCTCGACGGCTACCGCGGGAACTGGAACGACGCGCGCCGCGAGAGCGGATTCCCGGCCCGGGTCGAGAACGTCGACGACGTCGCCTTCACCCGCGCGGTCGTCGCCCGCCTCGCGGTGAGCCACGGCATCGACCCGGCCCGGGTGTTCGGCGTCGGCTACTCCAACGGCGGCCAGATGGTGATGCGCCTGGCCCACGAGACGCCCGGGCTGCTCGCGGGCGCGACGGTGATCGCCGCGACCATGCCCGAACCGGACAGCTTCCTGCTGGCCTCCGCGCCGCCCGGGCCGCTGCCGGTGCTGTTGATCCACGGCACGAAGGACCCGATCGTCGGGTACGCGGGCGGGGAGATGCCGTGGCTGACCCGCACGGTGTTCAAGGTCGGCGGCCGGTCGCTGTCGATGCCCGCGACCGCGGCCTACTTCGCCGCCCGCAACGGCATCACCACGTCACCGGTCAGCACGCGCCGGCCCGGGACGGCGATCGAGACGACCGAGTACCGGGCGCAGGGTCATGAGCCGGTCGCGCTCCACACCGTGCACGGCGGCGGCCACACCGTCCCCGGTCCGCGCCGCGCACCGGCCGCGTTCATCGTCGGCCGCACCAATCAGGACGTGAACACCGCCGAGCTGATCACCGAGTTCTTCCAGCTCATGCCCTGACCCTCAGGAAGCGACCCAGGGACCGACGCCGCCGATCCGGTCCACCCGGTAGCGGATGACGAAACCGGGCCGGCGCGGGGCCGGGAACTCACCGGCCGGATCCACATACACCTTGTGCAGGTCGTTGAGCAGGTCCCACGCACCGTCGCCGGCCTCGACCGAACCGGTCGCGTGCAGAACCGCGTGCTCGGCCATGAACACATCGGGCTCGGGCGGGGCGAGGAAGGACAGCACGACCCGAGGATCACGCTCGACGTTGCGCACCTTCCGGTGGCGGCCGAGGTGCCCGCTGACCAGGTCGTCACCGTCGAGACCGACCCAGATCACCGAGACCTGGGGGCTGCCGTCGGCATTGATCGTCGTCAGGTGAGCGAGCGGACCGGACTCGATCACCGCACGGAGCTCGGAGGGCAGCTTCACGCTCATGCCCTCACCCTAACCTCCCGCCCCGGCGAGGTGGGGGCGCCGCTAGGCTGGCCGCCGTGTCGACCAGGGGAACACTCGCCTTCGCCAAAGTGCTGGCCCACTGCGGCGGCTCACCGGACGCGGCGATGAGCATCATCGCGCAGGCGGTCGCCGACGCACCGGCCGATCCGGAGACGTGGGCGATGTTCGAGGACCTGCGGCGGGAGATGCCCGACGAGGTGGCCGCCGGCATCGCGGCGGCGGACACGATCGGTCCGGTGGTGGCGCGGGCCTACCTGGCGTTCGTGGACGGTGACGTGGACGACGCGGCGATGTCGCTGGGCTCGGTCACCGGGTACAAGCCGGACACGGCCTGGGCCGACGCGCCCTGGTTCACCGACGAGCGTTTCCTCGGCCGGGTCAGCCCGGTGGCGTTCGCCGAGGCCACCATGCGGATCAGCGACTACGGCCACACCCTTGACGGGGAGCGTCTCGCGCCCTGGTTCCGGGCGATCGACACGGTCTGCGAGCGGGAGCCGGACCCCGACTCGATGGCCCGGATGGCGATCCTGCTGCGCGTGTGCGGGCGGACCGACGCGTCGTTCGCGCTGTGCGACCGCGCCGACGCCGTCCGGCCGGTGCCGTTCACCGAGGTGGTGCGGGCCGGGACGTGGCGGTGGCGGGGCGACCTGGCCGAGACCGAGGCGGCGTTCCGGCGGGCGCTGGCGCTGGATCCGGACAACTGGTCGATGCACCTGGACCTGGCCGATCTGGCCGCCGAGCGGGGTGACTTCGCCGCCGCGGCCGAGTTGGCGACGCGGGGGGAACAGCTCGAACCGGACGACGTGACGATGCGGGCGGCGGCCGCGGCCTATCGGGCACGGGCGACCGGGTCCGCGGCCGAGTTGGCCGCGTTCACCGAGCTGGCGCCTCAGGTGCCGGAGCCGTACCGGGGCACGCTGTTCGACCGCGCCCGGCCGCCCCGTCCCTGAGCGACGGCGGGCCAGTGCTTGCCACGGCGTCGGGGCGGGCATGGAATAGCGGGATGACCGCATCGCCCGTTCCCCTGTCGGCCGTGTCCGCCACTGATCGTCTGCGTGAGCTGCTGGCCGGGGTGGGCCGGCTCGGTGTCGCGTTCTCCGGCGGGGTGGACTCGTCGGTGCTGCTCGCGCTGGCCGCCCGGGTGCTCGGCGCGGACCGGGTCGTGGCGCTGGTCGGCGTCTCGGCCAGTCTCGCCGCCGAGGAGCGGGCCGGCGCGCACGCGATCGCCGGTGACCTGGGTGTTCGTGTGGTCGAGGTGGCGACCCGGGAGCTCGACCGGGTGGAGTATCGCGCCAACGGGCCGGACCGCTGTTTCCACTGCAAGGACGAGCTGTTCAGCACGATCGACGCCGGGGTTGCGGAGACCGAGGGGCTGGACGCGATCGCGTACGGAGAGAACGCCGACGACGCCCGCCGCCCGGATCGTCCCGGCAGCCGGGCCGCCGCCGACCATCGCGTGCTGCGACCGCTGGCCGATCTCGATCTGACCAAGTCGGACGTCCGGCGGATCGCCCGTGAGCTCGGGCTGGCCAGCGCGGACAAGCCGGCCGCGCCCTGCCTGGCCTCCCGGATTCCGCACTTCGTCGAGGTAACGCCGGGCAAGCTGCGCCAGATCGAGCAGGCCGAGACCGCCTTGCGGCGGCTCGGTTTCCACGATCTGCGCGTACGGCACCACGGCGACATCGCCCGCCTGGAACTCCCCGCCGACGATCTCGTCCGGGCCGTCACCGAGCCGCTGCGCACGGCTGTCCACCAGGTGATCCTGGCCGCCGGGTTCCGTTTCGCGGCGCTCGACCTGGCCGGGATCCAGTCCGGCGCGTTCACGTTGCCCCTGGTCACGTCCGCCTCATGAGCCACCTGTGGGTCGACGCCACGGCCGGGATCGCCGGGGACATGCTGCTCGGCGCGCTGATCGACGCCGGGGCCGACCCGGTCCGGGTCCGGGCCGCGGTCGACGCGGTGCTGCCCGGCGCGATCCGGATCACCACCGCCGAGGTGCGGCGGGCCGGGCTGCGCGCGTGCAAGGCCGAGGTCACTCCGACCGTTCCTGATCAGCCGCACCGGACCTGGCGTGACATTCGCGGCCTGCTCGGGTCGGCGCCCCGGGCCGCCGCGGTCTTCGCCCGGCTGGCCGGCGCCGAGGCCACCGTGCACGGCATCCCGGCCGAGGACGTGCACTTCCACGAGGTGGGCGCGCTCGACGCGATCGCCGACGTGGTCGGGGTGTGCGCGGCCCTGGACGACCTCGGGGTCACCACGGTCTCGGGCAGTGAGGTCGCCGTCGGTTCGGGAACGGTCCGCGCGGCTCACGGCGTCCTGCCGGTCCCGGCCCCGGCGGTGGCCGAGTTGTCCCGCGGCTGGCGGATCCGTTCCGGCGGCACGGGTGAGCTGGCCACCCCGACCGGCTTGGCGCTGCTGCGCACCCTGGCCACCACCTGCGAGGACCTGCCGTCCCTGACGGTGTCCGCCGTCGGCGTCGGCGCCGGGACCCGCGATACGCCGCACCGCCCGAACGTCGTCCGCGTCGTCCTCGGCGCCCTCCCCGCTCCGGAGTCTCCGCCGGCCCAGGAGGCGGTGCTCCTGGAGGCCAACGTGGACGACCTTGATCCCCGGCTCTGGCCGGGAGTGATCAGCGCCCTCCTGGACGCGGGCGCGGATGACGCCTGGCTCGTGCCGATCCTGATGAAGAAGGGGCGACCCGCGCACACCCTGACCGCCCTCTGCTCCCCCACCGCGGCTCCCGCGGTCCGGGATCAGATCTTCGAACAGACAACCACCTTGGGCGTACGGTCGTCACCACGCCAGAAGACCGCCCTGGCCCGCACGTTCGCCCGCGTCGAGGTCGACGGCCATCCGGTGGCGATCAAACTCGGTCACGCCGCCGGCCGGATCGTCCAGGCCATGCCCGAGTTCGAGGACGTCGCCGCCTTGGCCCGCGCACTGGGGATCCCGCAGCGCGAGGCCCTGACCCGCGCCACCCACGCCGCCGCCGAGGCCGGCCTGGTGATCGGCGCGGCACCACCGGCCGGGTGACGCGGAAGCCGGGCCGCCCGACAGCGGCGTCGGCAGGGCGGGTGCGAGGCAGGGCACAGGCCGATGTTGATCATGGAGAGGGCCGGGTTCGATAGCATTCCGGCATGTCACGGTCTCGGCGGGTTGCGCTGGCCCTCGGTTCGGGTGGGGCGCGCGGGTTCGCGCACATCGGCGCCGTTCAGGTGCTCGACGAGCGCGGTTTCGAGATCGCCGCGGTGGCCGGCTCCTCGATGGGCGCGCTCGTCGGCGGGGTGCTGGCCGCCGGGCAGCTCAAGGAGTTCGCCGACTGGGCGTCCGCGCTCAAGCAGCGCGACGTGCTCCGGCTCGTCGACCCGAAGTGGTCGTCGCCCGGCGCGATGGCCGCCGACCGGCTGATCGCGCGCCTGGGCAGCTTCCTGACCGACGTCGACATCGAGGACCTGCCGATCCCGTACACGGCGGTGGCCACCGACATCGCGGCCCGGCGTGAGGTCTGGTTCCAGAAGGGGCCGCTGCGCTCGGCCGTGCGGGCCTCGATCGCGATCCCGGGCGTGATCACGCCCGTGGTGATCAACGGGCGGCTGCTGGCCGACGGCGGGATGCTCAACCCGGTGCCGATCGAGCCGACCGCCGCGGCCGGGGCCGACCTGACCATCGCCGTCTCGCTGCAGGCCCCGCGACCGGCGCGTGAGTCGGCCGCGCCGGTACGGGCGACGGCCGAACCGCAGTGGTTCGAGGACTGGCGGGTGCGGCTGCGGCAGGTGTTCCGGCTGTCCGGGCGGGCCGCCGCCACCGACGCGGCCGAGATCCTCGACGTCCCGGACGCGCTGCCGGCCGACCTGCGGATCGCCGACGTGCTGTCGCTGTCGCTGGACGCCATGCAGGACCTGATCTCCCGCTACCGGATGGCCGGCCTCCCGCCGGACGTGCAGGTCGCGATCCCGGTCAGCGCGTGCCGCGTGATGGACTTCCACCGCGCCGCCGAGATGATCGAGATCGGTCGCACACTGACGACGAAGGCCCTGGACGACGCCGGCTACTAGGCGACCCGGGCCACGGACGCGCGCACGTGGTTGGCGATCATCTGCCGGCCGCCGCGCGCCTCCGGGACCGGCAGCAGCGGGTAGACGTGCAGGGCGCCGGGCTCCTCGTGATAGGTCAGCTCGACCGTCGACGGCAGACGATCGCGCAGCGTACGGCAGTCGGCCAGGGTGATGTCCCGGGTTCCGACCAGCAGTTGCAGCGGCGGCAGGGCGGACAGGTCGCCGTGGATCGGGCTCAGCCGCGGGTCCTTCAGGTTCAGCCCGTTGGCCCAGGCCGCCGCGATCGGGCGCAACCCGGGGCGGGCCAGCCACGGATCGTACGGCTCGATGGCTTCGATGCCCGGATTGTCCATGGCCAGATCCAGCCACGGGGCCAGCACGGTCAGGCCGGTGACGCCCGCGCAGGTCTGGGCCGCGAGCAGGGCCAGACCGCCGCCGGCCGAGTCACCGGCCAGGTAGACCGGGCGGTCCTGGGCCTCGATCACCTGCTTGACGAACTCCAGTGCTTCGAGGCCGTGGTGCGCCGGCGCCAGCCCGTAGATGGGCACGAGCACGTCGCATCCGGTCCGCGCGGCCAGGTAGGAGATCAGCGACCAGTGCTCGCCGACGATCTCACTGGAGTACGCCCCGCCGTGCAGGTAGATCACGACCGCCGGGCCGCCGGCCTTCACCTCGTACACCGGGAAGGTGAATGTGTCGGAGACCGTGACCGGGAAGCGCCTGCGCAGGGCGGCCGGTGGTGACGACGGCCCCTTGGGGCGCGCGAGCGACCGCAGGCCGGCGTCCTCGCTGGTGAACTTGCGGCGGTGGACGAGCCGGGTGAAGGCGGCCACGCCGTGCATCTGCCAACTCGACATGATGCAGAACGCTGCCACCCCGGCCGATTTTGATCAATAGGTGGCGAGGTGATCGACCACGTGTCGGGCATCGTCGGCGATGCCGTTGAGGAACGTCGACCGCCGGCGGCGCAGCAGCGGCAGGCCGAGCGCGTAGAGCCCGGGGCTGTCGACGACGCCGCCCTCGTGCCGCAACCGGCCCTTCTCGTCGAGCACCGGCACGTCGAGCCAGCGGTAGTCGGGCCGGAATCCGGTGGCCCAGACGATCGTGCTGATCTCGCCGGCGGCCAGGTCGAGCCGCAGCCGGGTGCGCACCGGCACCCGGGTCGGCGCGTGCTCCTCGGCCGGCGACGTGATCCCGGCCCACTGATCAAAGGTGGTCAGCAGCCGGTTCATCTTGAGGTCGGCGAGCGAGCAGACGTTCCGCAGCCCCCCGGAGAACAGAGCCCATCCATCACGTACGGCGGCCCAGCGCCCCACGAGTTCGACGCCGAGATCGGTGAGCGCGTTGAGGTCGAGCGTCTCCCGTTTCGGACCGCCGACGAGCTGCGGGGACGGGAGCCGCCGGGCCCGGGTGAGATCGTCGACCTCGTCGTAGCGCTGGTCCCACACGCCGGACGCGTCCATCCACCACAGCACGTCCTTGTCGCGGTGCATCCGCGGCAGGCGCACGTGCTCGCCGGTCGACAGCACCACCTGGCGGCCGGATCGCTGCAGCTCGGCGGCGATCTGCACACCGGTCGCGGAACCGCCGACGACCAGGACACCGCCGTCGCCGACCGAGGCGGGACTGCGGTACTCGAACGGGGTGAGCTGGCGGACCGTGGGCGGGACGGCCGCGGCGAACGCGGGCGTGACCGGCACGTTGCACGCGCCGGAGGCCAGTACGACCGACCGGCTGCGCAGCTCGCCCGCGGAGGTCACGAGGTGGTAGTCATCGCCCGTACGGGAAAGGGAAGTCAATTCTGTTGATGTTCGGACCGGGGCCCGGGTGACGGCGGCGAAGCGCTCGACGAGGTCGACCACCTCGCCCGCCGTCAGATATCCGTCCGGGTCCGGGCCGTCGTAGTCGAGGCCCGGGAGCCGATTCAGCCAGTTCGGGGTGAGCAGCCGCATCGAGTCCCAGCGTTCGCGCCGCCACGAGTTGGCCACCTCGCCCCGTTCGAGGACGACGTGGTCGATCGAGCGCTCGGTGAGGAAGTGGCTCGCCGCGAGGCCGGCGTGGCCGGCGCCGACGACGACCGTGGTGACGCGTTCGATGGACAACTCAGGCGACCTCGACGGTCACGTCGGTCGGGTTGGTCAGCGCGTCGAAGACGGCCGAGCGCTTCTGCGACTGGGCGACGATCGCCTCGATCTCCTCCTTCGACGCGTCGGCGTCGATGTGGAAGGTCACCTTGATGTCGTTGTAGCCGTTGCGGACGTCGCTGTCGGCGCCCAGGATGCCGCGGATGTCGTGGCTGCCCTCGACGGTCGCCTCGACCGAGCGCAGCTGGATGCCCCGGTTCTGGGCCACCGAGGCGACGCCGGCGGTGAGGCAACCGGCCAGGCCGACCAGCAGGTACTCGATCGGGGTGATGCCGTTGTCCTCGGCCGCGAAGACGGCCGGGTGGTCCGACGCGTACTCCGTCTGGTTCTTGTGGGTCTGCTCCTGGCCGAGGCCGAAGAACTTCTCGATGGTGGTGGTGCTGTGCACACCCGTGGTCCACTTGCTGTTGGCCCGCCAGGTGAACTGAGCGGCCTCCGGCGCGCCCTTGAGCACTTCCCGCGCGTCGAGCAGCGCCTGGACGTTGACTCCGTTATCAATAGTGGTCATGGCCTGGCATCCTTCCCTCTCCCAGGGTCTTTCTACAAGACCCATCGGGATACTAGACAATAGTCGGGGTCTGGCTTAATTTCGGGGAGTTATGGATCCAAGATCGGTCGGCGTCGTCGAGACCCAATACCTGGAACTACCAGGCCCATTGTGCCTGGAGTCCGGGCGTGAACTGCGGCAGGTCAAAGTCGCATATGAGACGTACGGCGTTCTGTCGCCCGCCCGGGACAACGTGATCCTGGTCTGTCACGCGCTCAGCGGCGACGCCCACGCGGCCGGCCTGTCCCCCACGCCGCCCGCCGAGAGCACTCGCGACGGCTTCGCGGCCACCGGCAGCCCCAAAGGAATCGGCTGGTGGGACGGCATGATCGGGCCGGGCAAGGCGTTCGACACCGACCGGTTCTTCGTGGTCTCGACCAACCTGCTCGGCGGCTGCCGCGGCACCACCGGCCCGTCCTCGATCGACCCGGACGCCGGCCGGCCCTACGGATCGAACTTCCCGGTCATCACCGTGGCCGACATGGTCGACTGCGAGCGGGCGTTCCTGGACGTGCTCGGCATCGAACGGCTGGCCGCGGTGGCCGGTGGCTCGCTCGGCGGGATGCAGGCCCTGGAATGGGCGACCCGCTACCCCGACCGGGTCGACAACATCGTGGTCATCGCGTCGACCCACGCGCTGCAGCCGCAGGGGGTGGCCTGGAACGCGATCGCCCGTGAGTCGATCATGCGGGACCCGGCGTGGCAGGGTGGGGACTACTACGGGACCGGGCTCGCGCCGGACGCCGGGATGGGGGTGGCTCGGATGGTCGGGCACATCACCTACCTGTCGGCGCCGTCGCTGGCCGACAAGTTCGGGCGGCGCCTGCAGACCGGCGACGAGTACCGGTACACGCTGCACGAGCCCGAGTTCGAGGTCGAGAGCTACCTGCGCCATCAGGCATCCTCTTTCGTACGGCGGTTCGACGCCAACACGTACCTGTACCTGTCCCGGGCGTTGACCTACTTCCAGCTGGACCTGCCCGCCGCCGCGAAGGTCATCCGGGCCCGGACACTGCTGATCGCGTTCAGCTCGGACTGGCTCTACCCGCCGGCCGCGTCCGAACAGATTGCCGCAGCCTGGCGCGACGAAGGGAAACCGGTCGAGTTCCACCTGATCGAGGCCCCGTACGGGCACGATTGTTTCCTCCTCGAAGAAGCGCGCCAGACCCCCATCGTCCGCGACTTCCTTCTCACCTCCAGCACCGAGGGCCGATCATGAGTGACGAGCACGAGTTCGGGTTCGAGACCCGTCAGCTGCACGCCGGGCAGCGCCCCGACCCGAACACCGGCGCCCGGGCGGTGCCGATCTTCCAGACCACCAGTTACGTCTTCGAGGATCCGGAATCCGCCGCCGCGTACTTCAACCTGCAGGAGTACGGCAACACGTACTCCCGGATCATGAACCCGACAGTCGCGGTGTTCGAGGAACGGGTCGCCAGCCTGGAAGGCGGCGCCGGGGCGGTCGCGTTCGCCAGCGGCATCGCGGCCCAGGCGGCCGCCCTGTTCACCCTGCTGCGGCCGGGCGATCACGTGGTGTCGTCGCAGGCGCTCTACGGTGGCACGGTCAACCAGTTCAAGCACCTGTTCGGGAAGCTGAACGTGGAGCTGACCTGGGTCGACCCGGACGATCCGGAAGCGTGGCGCAAGGCCGTACGGCCCACCACCAAAGCGTTCTTCGCCGAGACCATCGGCAACCCGGCCGGCAACGTCCTCGACATCGCGGCCGTGGCGGCGATCGCCCACGAACACGAAGTTCCGCTGATCGTGGACAACACGTTCGCGACACCGTACCTGTGCCGGCCCATCGAGTGGGGCGCCGACATCGTCATCCACTCGGCCACCAAATTCCTCGGCGGCCACGGCACCAGCATCGGCGGCGTCGTCGTCGAAGCGGGCACGTTCGACTGGTCCAACGGGCGCTTCCCGGTGATCGCCGAACCGTCACCGGCGTACCACGGGCTGAAGTTCCACGAGACGTTCGGAACGTACGGCTACCTGATGAAGCTGCGCGCCGAAACCCTGCGCGACCTCGGTGGGGCGATGTCACCGTTCAACGCGTTCCTGTTCCTGCAAGGCCTGGAGACACTGTCCCTGCGGATGGAACGGCACGTCACCAACGCCCGCCGCGTCGCCGAATTCCTGGACGGGCATCCCCGGGCGTCGCACATCACGTACGCGGGACTGCCGGGCAGCAAATATGAGGCGCTCGTCGCCAAGTATCTGCCGCTCGGACCCGGCGCGGTCTTCTCCTTCGACTGCGAAGGCGGACGCGACGGCGGCCAGGACCTGATCCGCGGCGTCACCCTCTGGTCCCACCTGGCCAACATCGGCGACGCCAAAAGCCTCATCATCCACCCCGCCAGCACCACCCACCGCCAGCTCAGCGACGACGAACTGCGGGCAGCCGGGGTCGGGCCCGGCACGATCCGCCTGTCGGTCGGCATCGAATCCGTCGACGACCTGATCTGGGACCTCGACCAGGCCCTGCGAGCCCCACGATGACCAGCCCGACTCCCCGCTCCGGAGGGACTGCGATGACCGACCTCGCCCCGTATCAGGACGCCACCACGATCCAGCGGGTACTGAACACCGCGAAAACCATCGCCGTCGTCGGCCTCTCCGGCAACGAACTGCGGGCCAGCTACTTCGTCGGCTACTACCTCAAACGCCACGGCTACCAGGTGATCCCGGTCAACCCGCGCGAAACCGAGATCCTCGGCGAACACAGCTACGCCAGCCTGTCCGACATCCCCGTCCACGTCGACGTCGTCAACGTGTTCCGCGCCCCCGACGCCCTCCCCGGCATCGCCCGCGAAGCCGTCACCATCGGCGCCGACACCCTGTGGTGCCAATTCGGCGTCATCAACGACGAAGGCAACCACATCGCAACCGACGGCGGCCTCACCACGATCGTCGACCGCTGCCTCAAAATCGAACACGCCCGCTACGTGGGCCGGATGCACTGGCTCGGCTTCAACACCCACCGCATCACATCGGTACGCACCGGCCTGCAGTAGCCCCTGACCAGCGCCACCACGCCCGTTTACGGTCCCCGCCCACCTCAGGGGGCTGACCTCCACCGGACATTATCCCCGATTTCCTCAAGATCACGCCGCCCGCCTGTGGACGACCCATCAGTGTGGATAACTCCACCGGCCCGGCCCTCCGCGTCTGCCCGGCCGCGTTTCGCCCGCCCCCAGCGTTTGCCCTGCCGCCCGCTGACGGCGGCAGGCAGCTGACGGCGGCAGGCAGCTGACGGCGGCAGGCAGCTGACGGCGGCAGGCAGCTGACGGCGGCAGGCAGCCCTGGGCGCCAGCCGAAAAGGCCGAGCTGGCGCCCAGGGCTGCTCACCGGGCCTCGAAACAACCGTCAGCGCCAGCTCGGTCCTCTCAGCTGGCGCCTATGGCTGCATCAACGGCCCTGAAGCGACCCTCAGCACCAGCCAGGAAGATCGAGCTGGGGCTGGCGGCTGTTTCGAGCGCTCGGGGGAACCCTCAGCACCAGCTGGAGGGTGGACCGCGAGCGCGCCTGGGCCACGGCGTACATCCGAGACGGCCTGGACCGAGAGCCGGCGGTGAGCGGCGGCTGGTGGGTGAGCCGAAGCGGAGGCCGCCTGGTGACCCCGCGCAACCCAAAGCCGGGCGCGAGTGGCGGCCGGGCCGCAAGCCGGGCAGAGCTGGCGGCGGCGCCGGGACCACGGAGACGGAGCCAGCGGCGGTGCCGAAGGGCCGAGCGAAGCTGGGCAGCGGCGCCGGGCGGGGTGGAACTAGTGGCGGCGCGGAACACAGCTAGGGCGATGGCGCGGTCACGGTGGCGGTGGCGGCGCGGGCGAAGCGAGAGTGGGTGCGGTGCTGCGGAGTGAGGTGGCGCGGCGCTGGGGCTGGGGTGACGCTGGCGCTGGGGTGGGGCGAGGCAGCGCGGCGCTGGGGTGGGGCGAGGCAGCGCGACGCTGGGGCGCGGCGAGGCGACGCTGGGGCTGGGGTGAGGCTGGGGCTGGGGTGAGGCGGAGCGGCACGGCGATGGGGCGGGGTGAGGCGGGGTGGGGGCGGAGCTCGGGCGAGGCGAGGCGAGGCGGGGTGGGGCGGCGGTGGGGGTGTGGTGGGGGTAACGCTCAGCTACCGGGAAGATCGGACGATTCTGTGCGCGTGCGGCGAAAGAGTGCGTGGACCTGGTGGGTGACGGCCGGATCGGCCGCCACCGCCGGTTACTACCTGCTCCCGGCCGACGGTCTGCCCGCGAATCTCTTCTACAATGCCGTCGGCCTGATCTCCGCCCTGGTCATCCTGCTCGGGGTCCGGATTCATCGTCCGGCGAAGGCCGCTGTCTGGTATTGGCTCAGCGCCGGCCAGGTCGCGTCGGTCGCCGGGGATCTGGTGTGGGAGTACTACCGCTACGTCGCGCACGAGGAGCCCAACACCTCGGTCGCCGACATCTTCTATCTGGCCAGCTACCCGCTGCTGGCGGTCGGGTTGTGGCTGCTGGTCCGTGGGCGGCGGGGCGGGGCGGCGTTGAGTGCGGCCGCGATGGCCGGGATCGGGCTCGGCCTGGTCTTCTGGATCTTCGTGTTGCATCCGATCGCCGCCGCGTCGAGTGCGTCGCGGCTGACCTGGCTGATCAGCATCGCCTATCCGACGGCGGACGCGCTGCTGCTGGCGATGCTGGTGCGGCTGTTGACGTCGCGGGGCGGGACGGTCAGTACCCGGATGCTCGGGGTGGCGGCCATGCTGCTGCTGGTCTCGGACGCCGGGTATTCGATCGTGAGCCTGCACGGTGACACGGACGGGGTGCAGTTCTCGGCCGGGTTCTTGATGGCGTACGTCATGTGGGCCGCCGCCGCCCTGCATCCGTCGATGGCGGCCCGGGCCGAGCCGGCCGCGCTTCGGGGCGCCCGGTTCGACCTGGCCCATCGGATTTTCCTCACCGGCTGCACCCTGCTGCCGCCGCTGATGCTGCTCCTGCCGGACGTTGGCGACAACGGGATCGACCGGACCGCGATCGGGGCCGGTTCGGCGGCGTTGTGCCTGCTGGCCGCGGCCCGGGTGACCGGGCTGGTGCGGCAGGTGCAGGCCAAGGCGGCCGAGTTGCGGCAGATCGCGATGCACGACGACCTGACCGGGCTGCCGAATCGGCGGCATTTCGAACGGTCGTTGGCGTGCTCCGCCCGTACGGGAAGATTGCGGGTCTTGTTCTTGGGGTTGAACGGTTTCAAGAGTGTGAACGACGAGCTGGGCCGGGAGGTCGGCGACGAGGTGCTGCGGGTGCTGGCCGCGCGGATCGTCGCGGCCGCGCCCGGAACGTTGGTCGCCCGGCTCGACGGGGACGAGTTCGCGCTGCTGGCACCCGAGGTGGGGTCGGGCAGTGTGATCGCCGACCGGGTTGTGGCCGCGCTGGCCGCGCCGGTCGAGGCCGGTGGGCACGAGCTGCTGGTGGGTGCGAGCCTCGGCCTGGCCAAGGCGGCCGAGCCGGTGGAGGCGCTGCGCCGAGCGGAGACGGCGATGCATGCCGCGAAGGAGACCGGCGAGCCGTATCGGCACTGGTCACCGACGCTCGACGAGCGGGCCGGCGAGCACGCCCGGCTGGGTGCGGAGATGCGGGCGGCGCTGCTCGCGGGCCAGTTCCGGGTGGTCTATCAGCCGATCGTGGCCGTACCGGAGGGGCGGGTGGTCGCCGTCGAGGCGCTGGTCCGCTGGCAGCATCCGCAGCGTGGCCTGATCAGCCCGGCCCAGTTCATCCCGGTCGCCGAGCGCAACGGGCTGATCGTGGACCTCGGCGCGTGGATCCTGCGGACCGCTTGTGAACAGATGGTGAAGTGGCGGACCACCGCGGGTGCGGACGCGCCCGAGCGGATCAGCGTGAACGTCTCCGCGCGGCAGCTGTCCCGCCCGCAGTTCCCGGGCGCCGTCGCCGACATCCTGGCCAGCACCGGACTGCCCGCGACCGGCCTGACCGTGGAGGTCACCGAGACCGCGGTGTTCGGCGGCGGGCAGGCCGTCGCCGCCCTGCACCAGCTGCGGGCGCAGGGCGTGCGGATCGCGCTGGACGACTTCGGCACCGGGCACTCGTCGCTCGGGCTGCTGCACACCGTCCCGGTCGACGTGCTGAAGGTCGACAAGTCGTTCGTCGACCGGATCACCGAGGCCGGCCGGCACGCGGTCATCGCCCGCGCACTGATCCAGGTCGCGGACGGTCTCGGCCTGACCGCAGTGGCCGAGGGGGTGGAGTCCGAGCTGCAGGCGGAGGCGTTGTACGCGCTCGGCTACCGCCTGCTGCAGGGCTACCACTTCGGGCGGCCGACGGCGGCCCCGGACTTCCGGACCCGGGTTCACACCCTCGACGCCTGAGCCTCGGCCGGGCGGGGCGCCGGACGCAGCAGGGTCAGGACGGCGACGCCGCCGATCGCGGCCAGCACCGCGCTGATCAGGAAGATCCGGTCAAGACCGTGCGCGTACGCCGAGGCCGCCGACCCACCCGCAGCCGACACCGCCCGCACGCGGGCGGTGAGCACGGCGGCCAGGACGGGCAGGGCCAGGGCGTAGCCGAGTTGGCGGAACGTGTTGGACGCGCCGTTGGCCATGCCGACGCGCTCGGGCGGTACGACGCCCAGGACCGCGGAGGCCAGGACCGGGGTGCTCAGGCCGACCCCGACACCGACCACGCACAGGCCCGGGACCAGCGCTTTCCATCCGGAGCCGGCGTCGACCAGGGTGTACAGGGCGTTGCCGGCTCCGACCAGGATCAGGCCCCAGCCGATGGTGTGCCGGGGCGCGACCGCGTGCAGCAGCCGCCCGGCGAACGCGGCGACGACGAACGCGACGACGGCCATCGGGGCCAGGACCAGGCCGGCGTCCATCGCACCCAGCCCGAGGACCTGCTGCGCCCAGAGGGACATGAAGACGAAGTTGGCGAACGCCGACGCGGTCAGGGCGGCGGCGCCGAGCATCAGGGCGGTGAAGGCCGGGCGGTGGAACAGCGCCAGGTCCAGCATCGGATTCGGGCGGCCCCGTTCGACGAGCACGAACAGGGCGGCCGCGAGGGCACCGGCGGCCAGGGCGGTGAGGGTCACGGTGTCGCGCCATCCGGCGTCGCCGGCGCGGATCAGGCCGTACACCAGGAAGGAAACGGACGTGGTGAACGTGGCGACGCCGGGGAGGTCGAGCCGGGCGGTGCCGGAGCCGGGGCCGCCGGGGACGGCGACACGGGCCAGGATGACCGCGAGGACCGCGACCGGGAGGTTGACCAGGAAGATCGAGCGCCACCCGACGTGTTCGGTGAGCAGGCCGCCGATGATCGGGCCGGCCGCGGCGGCGGCGCCGTTCGCCGCGCCCCAGATCCCGAACGCGATCGAGCGGTCCCGGCCGGTGTAGGCGAGGCCGAGCAGGGCGGCGTTCGTCGCGTACATCGCGGCCGCCCCGGCACCCTGGACGCCGCGGGCGGCGATGAGCGTGCCGGTGTCCGGGGCCAGTCCGCAGGCCAGCGAGGCCAGGGCGAAGACCACCAGGCCGCCGATGAAGACACGGCGGTGCCCGAGACGGTCGGCGGTCGAGCCGGCGGCCATGAGCAGGGCGGCGAGGACGAGGACGTACAGGTCGACGGTCCACTGCAGGGCCGAGAACGACGAATGCAGCTCGGTGGCCAGGTCCGGGGCCGCGATGGTGACGATGGTCAGGTCGACCAGGAGCATGAACGTGCTCAGCGAGACCGCGAGCAGCGGCAACCATTTGCGCATGCCGCCGACGATGCCGCCGCCACCCCTCGCCACGACACTCGCGCGGCACGGATCGGCGGATTCCGGCGCGTGGCTAGGGTTGGGCGGTGGAAACCGTCATCCTCGACGAGCTCGATCGGCAGCTGGCCCACGCGTTGCAGGTGGACGGCCGGGTGTCGTTCAGCCGGGTCGCGGCCGTGCTGGGCACCTCGGACCGGACGATCGCGCGGCGCTACCAGCGGTTGCGGTCGACCGGCACGCTGCGGGTGGTCGGGCTGCCCGACGCGACGGCGATCGGGCACGTCGACTGGCTGGTGCGGATGCACTGCACGCCGGATGCCGCCGTGCCCGTGTCCGCGGCGCTGGCCCGGCGCGCGGACACGTCATGGGTGACGATCCTGTCCGGCGGGACGGAGATCACCTGCATCACCCGTACGCGGAAACAGGCGCAGGACGGTGAGCTGCTGCTGCAGAAGTTGCCGCGGACCACCCGGATCACGTCGGTGACCGCGCACTGCATGCTGCGCGGGGTGGCCGGCACCAGCGGGTGGCCGGGCCGGACGGCCGCCCTCGCCCCCGAGCAGGTCGCCGAGCTGGCGCCGCCGCCGGGCGTCCGGCCGGCCGGTGAGGTGCCGCTGTCCGAGGCCGACAACGCGCTGCTGGGCGTGCTCGCGCAGGACGGGCGGGCGAGCTTCCCGGTGCTGGCCGCGGCTACCGGCTGGTCGGAGACCACGGTCCGGCGGCGTCTGGACGAGTTGCGGCGCAGCGACGTCCTCTACTTCGACGTGGAGATCGAACCGGTGCTGTTCGGGTATGCGGCCGAGGCGATGCTCTGGCTCACCGTGGCCCCGTCCGCGCTCGGCTCGGTGACCCGGGCGCTGGCCACGCATCCGCAGATCGGGTATGCCAGCGCGGTCACCGGGCCGGCCAACGTGGCCGCGTCGGTGATCTGCCGCAACCTCGACGACCTCTACGAATACCTGGCCACCGGGGTCGGGTCGCTCGCCGGGATCTCGCACGCCGACACGTCCCCGGTGGTCCGGCGGGTCAAGGCGGCCGGGGTCCGCTGACCGGGACAGCCGGTCAGGATTTCTCCGTGCGGGTCGACGCCGCGGCCAGGAACGCGTTGTAGCGGGCCAGGTCGTCCTCGGCCCCGCCGGCCTCGGCCCGGTCGGCCGCCCGGTCGAGCCGCGCCTGTTCCCGCTCGTCCGAGCGGATCCACTGCCGCACCAGCACCAGCATGATCACCACGGCCGGGAGTTCGCCGAACGCCCAGGCCAGCCCGGCACCCAGGCGCTGGTCGGCCAGCAGCGAGGACGCCCAGGCCGGGTGCACCGCCGTGTACCAGCCGGCCGCGATCACCGTGGTCGACTGCAGCAGCACGAACCCGAAGAACGCGTGCGCGACCATGGCCAGGAAGTGCACGACGGTGAGCATCGCCGGGTGCACCCGCCGACGGCCCGGGTCGACGCCGATCAGCACCCAGAACAGCAGGTACCCGGCGAGTACGAAGTGCACGAGCATGGCCAGGTGCCCGAGGTGGTAGCGCATCAGGGTGGCCAGCAGGTCGCCCAGGTACAACCCGTACAGGCTGACCACGTAGATGCCGAGCGCCACCAGAGGGTGGCTGAGCAGCCGGAACACGCGACTGTGCAGGATCAGCAGCAGCCACTCGCGGGCGCCGCGCACCTGCGGATCGGCCGGCCGTCGCAGGGTGCGCAGGGCGAGGGTGACCGGTGCGCCGCCGACGAGCAGGATCGGCACCACCATGGACAGCACCATGTGCTGGACCATGTGGACGCTGAACAGCACATACGCGTAGCGGGCGACCCCCAGCATCGTGATCGCGCCGAGCACGACCAGCCCGGCGATCCACGAGATCGTGTGGCTCACCGGCCAGTCGTGACCGGCCCGCCGCATCCGGCGCACCCCGGCGAGATAGGCGAGGATGCCGACGATCATCACGGTCAGGAAGAAAAAATCCGGAAGAGGATCAACAATCATCCGTACGGCGGTGGGCGCGCCCGGCGGCGTGAATCCGAGCACCTCGACCAGCGGATCCGGCGCCCCGGCCTCGGCCGCGCCCGGCGTCGGCGTGCGGGACAGCGCCACGGCCAGCCCGACGGCGGCGCCGAGCACGACGAGTTCACCGGCCGCGAGCCGCACGAAACTCTCCGCCCACAGCGCCCGGCGGCGGTGTATCGCGCCGATGACGCCGACGGTCAGAAGGGCGAAGATCTTCAGGAGCACCAGTACGCCGTACCGGGAACCCCACAGAGCACCCCACTCCCCCAGCCGGACCGCGGCGTTGGCCGCCCCGCTGATCGCCGTCGCCACGAAACAGCCCAGCGCGAGCCGGCTGTACCGCGCGGCCGTGTCCGCGAACCGCCGGTGCCGGCGCACCAGCAGCAGCCCGACGAGCCCGCCGACCCACAGCGACGCCGCCAGCACGTGCACGGCCAGGCTGGTCACGGCGATCTGGTGGTTGCCGGCGCCGGCCGCGTGCCCGGTGAACGCGGGCGGCACGAGCGCCACCGCCGCCACCCCGGCGGTGACCGCCGCCAGCCCGCGCGAGGTGCCGGCCCGGCTCAGCACGGCCACGGCCAGCGCCAGCCCGGCCTGCAGGACCAGCGCCTGCCCCTGCGAGATGGAGAACGCGAAGCTGACCACGGCGTGCCGGCCGAGCTGCCCGGCCGGCACGCCGAGTACGTCGGAGACGGTGAGGACGATCAGGACGGCCGAGCTGATCGCCCACAGCAGAGCGAGCGTGGTCGTTCGCCGCAGCAGCCACCACCCGCGGGCGGCGACACTGGTCCCGTCGCCGGGCAGCAGGAACGCCGCGGTCACGGTCAGGCCGGCGGTCAGCACGCCGAGCAGGTTGGCCACCAGCGTGACCACGGGCAGTCCCCACTCGGTGCCCGCGCCCGGGCTGGGAATACCCGGCAGCACCGAGTCGTCGACCGCTCCCCCGAACCACAACGCCCCGACCAGGACACTCACGGCCGCCGGCACCGGCGCCATCCGCACTAATCGCACGGTCGGTCAGTCGGTCGCCCGTCCCGTTTGGTTCCCGGCATGATCCACATCTCAGGCCGCGGATCAGAGCGTGAGAACCAGCTTTCCGCGCCGGGGGCCACCGGACTCGATCGCGGTGTGGGCCGCGACGATGTCGGACAGCGCAAAGGTCGCCTCGACGGGAACCCGGAAACGGCCCTGGGTGAAGAGCTCGGCCGCGGTGCGCAGGCCGTGCCGGCCGTGGGGCTCGCCGGCCAGCTCGCCCATGGTGAGGCGGACGCCGTGGGTCGCGGCGGTGAAGTCGGCCAGGGTCAGCACCGCCGACGGGTCGCCGGTCAGGCTGATCAGTTCCGGCAGCGAGCCGGCGCCGGCGACGTCCAGGGCGCGGTCGGCGGCGGTGACCCGGGCCGGTAGGCCGGGGCCGTAGGTGACCGGTTCGGCGCCGAGTTCGCGCAGGAAGTCGTGGTTGGCCGGACGGGCCGTGCCGATCACGCGGGCGCCGCGGGCCACCGCCAGCTGGACGGCGATGCTGCCGACGCCGCCGGCCGCGCCGTCGACCAGCAGGGTCATTCCCGGACGTAGGCCGAGCAGGTCCAGGGCCCGGGTGGCGGTCTCCACACCGGTGCCGGCCGCGCCCGCCTGCTCCCACGGCAGGCCTGGCGGTTTGCCGGCCCACGACCGCAGCACCGCGAACTCGGCCGAGGCACCGCCCAGCCGGGCCAGGTCGACACTGCCGAAGACGTCCTCGCCGACGGCGACGCCGGTGACGCCGGGGCCGATCGCGTCGATGGTGCCGGCCGCGTCGACACCGGGAATGTGCGGCAACGCGAGGCGGGCGCTCATCGGGGTGCGGCCGGAGCGCAGGGCCGCGTCGGCCGGCGAGATCCCGGCGGCCCTCACCCGTACGCGAATCTGGTCTTGAAGGGGTTGCGGCGCAGCCGCATCGGTGACGTGAAGGACGTGCGGACCACCGAACTCGGCGTATTGAGCTGCGAACATGCCGGTACGGTAGGCGGAACCGGAGCAGCTGTTCCGGAAAGCCGCCGAAGTGAGAAGGGAACGGGTCAGCGATGTCTCGGATGGCGCGGTCGGACGCACGGGCCAACCGTGAGCGGGTGATCGGCGCGGCCCGGGAGACGTTCGCCGAGGACGGCCTGCAGGTGCCGATGCGGGCGGTGGCGCGGCGGGCCGGGATCGGCGTGGCCACCCTCTACCGGCACTTTCCGACGCGGGCCGACCTGCTGACCGCGGTCCTCGCCGAGCGTGTCGCGGAATGTTCCGGGCGGATGCGGGCGGCGCTCGACGATCCGGATCCGTGGCGGGCCCTGGAGGGCACGATCCGGGAGTTCGCCGAGCGGCAGGCCCACGACCGGGCGCTCAACGAGGCGCTGTTCGGCGCGACCGACAGCTTCCCGCGGGAGCGGCGCGAGCACGCTCAGGGCCTGAACACGCTGGTCGAACGAGCGCGGAAGGCCGGCGTGCTGCGGGCCGGGGTGGACGCCGACGACGTACGGGCCGGGTTGCTGGCCATCGCGTCGCTGCGCCGCCTGCCGCCGGACACCGGCGCCGCCGTGATCGGCAAGCTCCGCGACCTGGTGCTGGCCGGGTTGCGGGTCAGCGGAGACCGAGATCGTCGAGCAGTCCGGTGATGGTCAGGACCTGGTGCACGATCGGCATCGGATCGCGCAACGCCAGCCGGCGTCCGCGGGCGCACGCCGCCGTCTGGCATTCGATGAGGGCCTGGACGCCGGCCGAGTCGAGAAAGGTCAGCCTGTTCACGTCGAACTCGATCAGGGCGGCGTCGGAGGTGGCCAGGACCTGATGGAAAGCGGTCATGAAGGCGCCGGTGTTGAGCGCGTCGAGCTCCCCGCCGAGGTCGACCCGGACCGTTCGTTCATCAACCGTCACCGGCACACCGATGTGCAGTGCGTGATGTCGCTCCACAGGTCTCTCCAGCGTCGAGGGCCGTCCGGCGCGAAAGGCGGGACCACCAGCGACAGTACGGGATCGGCCGCGCTCAGCCGAGCGGTAGCGCCATCGCGTCACTTCGTCGGCGTGACCCCGATCCGCCACCGGCGGATTCCCACCCCTCAGATCGGGGATCCGGTGGCGCCGACACAGTCCATCCTCAGGGCGCACGGGGTGGCGCAGGGTTCCCCGGCCGCGGTGGCCGGCTGACGCCACGGTGTGCGCGGCCGGCTCGGTTCAGGGGACACGCGGCGCTTCTCGACGAAGGCGCAGACCGTGGCCAGGAGCATGCCGAGCGCCATCCCGAACCCGGCGCCGAGCAACGGCCGATCGGTGAAGGTGGCGCCGCCGATGCGCCCGAGCCCGAACGCGTAGACCGCCCAGGCGACCCCGGCCAGCGCGGTGAACAGCCGGAACCGGCCCGGGGCCATCGACACCGAACCGGCCGTGACGGTGGTGGCGGTCCGCCCGTACGGGATGAATCGCCCGACCAGAATCGCCGTGCCGCCGTAGGTGCGCAGCGCCCGTTCCGCCTTCGCCCTGGTCCCGGCCATCCGGCCCAGCGCGAACCGGCTCGCCCGGCGGCCCAGCCGGTAGGAGATCTGATCGCCGGCGAGACCACCGGCGGCGACCGTGGCGCCGAGCGCCAACACGTTCGGCGAGCCGGTCGCGGAGAGCGCGAACAGGCCGATGACCAGCGTCTCGGACGGCATCACGGGGAAGAACCCGTCGATCGCGACGGCCACGAAGACGACCACGTAGAGCCACGGCGAGCAGATCAGCGGCATCAGGTGGTGCAGCATCCGTTTCCCCTCCCTCGATCCGTTGTCACCGACCGTACGGATGAGGGAGGCACCGCTTCGATGGTGCGAACCCGCCGATCTGGGTAGGGATAACACCACCAGCCCCAGGCGACTCACGGGTTTCCGCGGGATGCCCCGAGGTTGACCGTTCAGCTTCCGGCAGGCACGACCGCCCGGAACTGCCGGCCCAGCTCGGCCATCCGGGCGCCGCCGACCCGTCGGCGCAGCTCCGGCAGCAGTTCGTCCTCCTCGTGGGCGGCGTGCGGGCGCACTGCGCCGATCAGCCGGCCCAGCGTCTCCTCGAATCGGGCGTCGCCGGGCTCGCAGTGATGAAGAACGGTCAGCAGCTCCTTGATCTGGTGGTGTTCCCGGAGCGCCCGGGCGCCCCGCTCGCCGAGCGCCGGGTAGACCACCCGTTCCTCGGCGTCCACGTGCCGGGCCATGTCGTGACACACCTGCCCGAGCAGGACGGCCCGATCGCCACGGCCGGCTTCGAGATCCTGGAATCGGCGCTCGATCACCGCGTGATCCTCGGCGACGACGTCGTCCAGGTCGCCCGGCAGCGTCATCCTGACCTCCCATTTTCGGCGTCGAATCCGCCGACAGGCATACCCGCCGGCCACGCCGTCAGTCATGCGACCATGTCGATGTGGCCGGATGGATCATCGGGGTCGGTGTGGCGTTCGCCGGCGTGTGGCTCGCCCTCGTGCTCGCCCTGCTGCTCGTCACGCCGGGCCGACCGCAACTCACCGAGGCGCTGCGGCTGCTGCCCGACCTGCTGCGGCTGCTGCGCCGCCTGGCCGCCGACCGGGACCTGCCGCGCGGCGTCCGGGTCCGGCTCGGGTTCCTGCTCGCCTACCTGGCGCTGCCGTTCGACCTGATCCCGGATTTCATCCCGGTCCTCGGGCACGCCGACGACGCCATCCTGGTCATCGTCGTGCTGCGCGCCACGGTCCGCCGGGCCGGCCTCCCGGCGGTCCGCCGCCACTGGCCCGGCACCGACGACGGCTTCGCCGCCCTGTCCCGCCTCACCGGCCTCGACCGCTGACCGCCCGCACCTATGGTGGTGCGGTGCGGACCGATTTCACCTATCCGGAGGTGGGTGCCACCCGCGACGATCTCCTGCCCGCCGGCTACGGCATCGTCGGTCGGGACGTGGTCGTGGCGAGCGGGCGGGCCGCGTTCGAGCGGGCCGCCGACGGGCTTTTCCGCTGGCAGATGCACCGGCGAGCGGGCCTCGGCGTCCGCGCCGACACGCCGCCGGCCGCGGCCGGGGTGGTCGTGGTGTTGCGGTTGCCGCTGGGGTCGACCGCGCCCTGCCGCGTGGTCTACACGATCAAGACCGAGGTCAAACGCGGCTTTGCGTACGGAACGCTGCCCGGTCACCCCGAGCAGGGTGAGGAGGCGTTCCTGCTGGAGATGACGCCCGGGGGTGACGTCCGGTTCGTGATCCGTGCGTTCAGCCGGCCCCGGTCGGTCCTGGCCCGGGCCGGGGGTCCGCTGACGCGCCGGGTCCAGGAGTGGATGACCGATCGGTATGTGCGGGCGATCGCGCGGTGACGTGGGCGACGACCAGGTCGCCGATGGTCCGGCGCAGGTGGTCGCGCAGGGTGGGGTCGAGCAGGTCGCGGCCGAAGATGGCGCGGAACGTGTACCGGTTGGCGCCCCGGAAGACGCAGAACGCGCTGATGATCATGTGAACGTCGAGCGCGTCCAGGTCGTCGCGGAACTCGCCGGACGCGCGGCCGCGTTCCATGATGCGGGTCAGGACGTCCAGCGCGGGCGCGGCCAGGACCTCACGCGACCGGGACTGTTGCAGGTGCTGGGCGTAGTGAATGTTCTCGATGGCGACCAGGCGTACGAAATCCTGGTGGGACTCGTGGTGGTCGAAGG
Organism: Actinoplanes sp. HUAS TT8; assembly: GCF_051380535.1. Taxonomy (NCBI): domain Bacteria; kingdom Bacillati; phylum Actinomycetota; class Actinomycetes; order Micromonosporales; family Micromonosporaceae; genus Actinoplanes; species Actinoplanes sp. HUAS TT8. Next base: position 3,820,803 of record NZ_CP195646.1, read on the forward strand.
TGAGTTCGGCCAGCTGGCGCAGCGCCTCGACCGGTTCGAGGTGGTCGACGTCGAGTTGCTGCTCCAGCGAGCGGATGTGCCGGTACGCCTGCTCCAGCACGGCCAGGAACAACCCTTCCTTGCCGCCGAAGTAGTAGTAGATCATCCGCTTGGTGGTGCGCGTCTTGGCCGCGATCTCGTCGACCCGCGCCCCGGCGTAGCCCTGGTCGGCGAACTCCCGGGTCGCCACCTCCATGATCTCGGCGCGCGTGCGCTCGGGGTCCCGCACGCGTTCCTTGGCCGGAGATGGCATGCGCCGTTCCTTCCCTCGCCCGACTGGCGACAACTCTAGGGGAGGTCAGAGACCGAGGTAGATCCGCCGCACCTGCGGATCGTGGCGGAGCCGTCCGGACGTGCCGGTCATCGCCACCTCGCCGTTCTCCACGACCAGGCAGCTGCTCGTGGCCTCGAAGGTGAGTTTCGCGTTCTGCTCGACCAGCAGCAGGCTCAGTCCTTCGGCGCGCAGGCGCAGCAGCACCGCGAGGATGTCCTCGACCAGTTTCGGGGACAGGCCCATCGACGGCTCGTCGAGCAGCAGCAGCCGCGGTTCCGACATGAGCGCGCGGCCGATCGCGAGCATCTGCTGCTGGCCGCCGGAGAGCGCGCCGGCGAGCCGGCCGCGCATCTCGCCGAGCACCGGGAACAGTTCGTAGACCTCGTCGAGGGTGGCCCGGGTGGCGGCGTTCCACCGGCGGGCGTACGCGCCGAGCAGCAGGTTCTTCTCGACCGGCAGACCGGCGAAGACGTGCCGGCCCTCGGGGACGTAGCCGATGCCGTGCCGGACCATGTCGCGGGCGGGCACCGCGCTCAGGTCGGCATCGCCGAAGCGCAGCACGCCGACCTTGCGCGGGACCAGCCCCATGATCGCTTTGAGGGTGGAGGTCTTGCCGGCGCCGTTGGCCCCGATCACGCCGACGGCGTCACCGGCCGGGACCTCGAAACCCAGATCGCGTACGGCGCACACGCCGCCGTAGTGCACGGTCAGCCCCTCGACGGTCAGCGTCGGCCCGGTCATCGGGTCACCTCCGAGATCGGCGGCAGGTCGTCCGAGGCCATCGAGTCACCGAGGTACGCCTCGATCACCGCCGGTGTGCGGGCCACCTCGGCCGGCGTGCCCTCGGCGATGATCCGCCCGCCGGCCAGCACGGTCACCGTCTCGCAGAGGGTCATGACCAGTCCCATGTTGTGCTCGATGATGATGACCGTGATGCCGCTGTCCCGGATCGACCGGACGATCTCGGCCAGCTGCCGGACCTCCTCGCCGTTGAGCCCGGCGGCCGGCTCGTCGAGCAGCAGCAGCGCCGGGGCCGCGGCCACCGCCCGGGCGATCTCGACCCGACGCTGGATGCCGTAGGGCAGCGACCTGGGGGCGAGCGCGGCGAACGCGGTGAGCCCGTAGCGGTCCAGAATGTCGCCCGCCCGCCGGTGCAGGTCCCGGTCGCGGCGCCGCACGCTGAGCGGGCGCAGCAGATAGCGCCAGCTCTCCCGGGTCCGGCTGCGGTCCAGCGCGACCAGGATGTTCTCCTCGACGGTCAGATCACCGAAGAGGCGAAGATTCTGGAACGTACGGGAGAGTCCGGCGCGAGCCAGCCGGTAGGGCGCGTCCCCGGTCCGGTCCACGCCGCGGAAGCGCACCCGTCCCCGGGTCGGCCGGTAGAGCCCGCTGATCACGTTGAACAGCGTGGTCTTGCCCGAGCCGTTGGGGCCGACGACGCCGCGGATCTCGCCCGGCGCGACCGTCAGCGACACCTCGTCGAGCGCTTTCAGGCCGCGGAACTGCTTGGTGACCTGGTCGACGCGCAGGATCTCGTCGCCGTCGGCGCGGGACGGCTCCGACCCGTACGGGGAAAAAGGTCGTAATTGCGCGGCAGCGCCCTGAAGCCCACGGCGGCGGGTGACCGCCGAGCGGACCCGGACCGGCAGCCCGGCCAGGCCGGTCGGCGCGAAGACGACGACCAGGACGACCACCGACCCGTAGGCGATCTGGGCGATCTGTGGATGATCGACGAGCGCCTCGCGGACCAGGGCGAGCCCGGCCGCGCCGACCACACACCCGACCAGGCTCTGCCGCCCGCCGATGATCACCATGCCGAGCAGCAGGAACATGTTGGCGATGTTGAACGACTCGGGCGCGACGTAGCGGATCAGTCCCGCATAGAGCACCCCGCCCACCCCGCCGTAGACGCTGGCCAGCAGAAACGCCGTCATCCGGAGCACCGGCACCTCGGCGCCGAGCGAGCCGGCGGCGAGCGCGTCGTCGCGCATCGCCCGCATCCGCCGGCCCAGGCTGGTCCGGACCACGAACAGCCCGAACACGAGCAGGACGACGAAGACGATCAGTTCCAGGTAGTAGTAGAGGTATTCGCTGGAGAGGTCGACGCCGGGGATCCGCGGGACCGGGATGCCGGAGATGCCCTCGGCGCCGCCGGAGACCTCGGCGTTGGTGACCCAGCTGGTGAACGCGAGCGCCAGCCCGAGCGTGACGATGCCCAGGTAGTGCGACTGCACGCGCAGCGCCGGGATGCCGATGACCAGGCCGACCACCACCGTGGCGAGGACCGCGAGCACGGCCGACACCCAGAAGCCGAGGCCGGCCTTGGTGGTGAGGATCGCGGTCACGTAGGCGCCGACCCCGAACACCGCCACCTGCGCGAGGTTGACCTGGCCGGCCACGCCCATGGCCAGGCCGAGCCCGATCGCCAGGACGGCGAAGATCAGGATGACGTCGACGACGTGGATGGCGTAGGAGTCCAGGCCGTAGGGCAGCAGCCAGGCGCACACCGCGGCCCCGGCCAGGAGCGCGAGCTTGGTTCTCATGCGCGGTTCACCGTCCGCTCGCCGAAGATGCCGGTCGGGCGCACCATGATGATCACCGTGAAGACGACGAACGTGACCAGCTCGGAGTAGCCCTGGAAGTGCCCGGCGGTGAACGAGTCGAGGATGCCGATGGCCAGGCCGCCGACGATCGCGCCGGGGATGCTGCCGAAGCCGCCGAGGATGGCGGCGGCGAAACCCTTGATGCCGAGCGCGCCGCCGAGCGCCGGGCTGACGTAGAGCAGCGGCCCGACCAGGCCGCCGGCCAGCGCGGCGAGACCGCCACCGATCATGAAGGCGATCGCGTTGCTGCGGCCGACGTGGATGCCGACCGCGGTGGCCGCTTCGTGGTCCATGGCGACGGCCTGCATGGCGGCGCCGCGTTTGGTGCGCGACAGGAACAGCACCAGCAGGACCGTGGCGGCGGCCGCGATGGCCAGCACGACCAGGTCGTACGTGCGGATGCGCAGGCCGAACACATCGAGCGGCGCGGCCGGCACGGGTGACGGCACGGCCCGGCCGGTGGCCCCCCAGACGGCGATGACCAGGGCGTCCAGGACGATGCCGAAACCGATGGTGCCGATCAGCATCAGGTCGAAGTCGCGGTTCTCCAGCGGGCGCAGGACCCGTTCGATGACCAGGCCGATCGCGCCGGTGACGGCGATCGCGGCGAGCATCGCCACCGCGAACGGCAGTTTGCTGGTCAGGTAGAAGGTGGACGCCAGGTAGGCGCCGACGGTGACCACGTTGCCGTGGGCGAAGTTGACCAGGCCCATGGTGCGGTAGACCAGGGAGAACCCGAGCGCCACCAGGGCGTAGACGGCGCCGAGACTGACGCCGCCCACGATCGTCTGTAGGAAGACCTGCATCTCTCAGCCCGTGACCGCGACGAGCTTGCCGTCCTGGATGGTGCCGATCGAGGTGGCGAAGATGCCGACGCCGGTCTGGTCGAAGGCGAAGTCGCCGAGCAGGCCCTGATATCTGGTGGCGCGGATGGCGTCGGCGAGCGCCTTGCCGGTGGCCACGTTGCTGGTCTTCAGGGCGGTCAGCATGATCTGCGTGCCGTCGTAGGCCTTGGCCCCGTGCAGTTCGGCGTCCTCGTTGTACTTGGCCTTGTAGGCGGCGGCGAACTTCTTGGACGCGTCGCTGACCTCGTTGCTCAGGTAGGGCGAGCTGACGATGGTCTTCTCGGCCGCCTTGGCCCCGGCGGTGTCCAGGAAGACCGGGGTGCCTTGCGGCGCGGCACCGGCGAACGGGACGGTGATGCCCAGGTCCCGGGCCTGCTTGACGATCAGGCCGGACTCGACCTCCTCGGCGCCGACGAAGACGACCTGCGGGTTCTTCTGCCGGATGCCGGTGAGCACGGCCGAGAAGTCCTTCTGGTCGGTGGTGACGACCTGGTCGGCCACCGGGGTGACGTTCCGGGAGGTCAGCGCCTTGAGGAAGGCGTCGTGCTCGCCCTTGCCGTACGAGCCGTTGTTGGTGATCATCGCGATGCTCTTCAGGCCCTGCTGGTCGACGACGTACTTGGCCAGGGTCTCGTCGTAGGTGGTGCTGGTCGGCCCGTTGAGGAACAGGAACTCGGAGCCGGCCGCGACCAGGCCGGGCGACTGGCCGGAGGTGATGTTCGGGATCTCGGCCTGCTTGAGGATGGGCGCCATGGCGATGGTCACCGCGCTCTCGGCGGTGCCGATCATCGCGAGGTAGTTCTCGCTGTCGATCTTGCGGGCCAGGGTGGTGCCGGTGGTCGGGTCGCCCTGATCGTCGAAGACGTCGAGCTGGATCTGCCGGCCGTTGATGCCGCCGGCCGCGTTCCACTCGTCGACCGCGAGGCGGGCGCCCTTGAGCTCCCAGGCGCCGAGCGAGCTGAGCTGGCCGCTCTGCGCGTCGACCAGGGCGATCTTGATCGGCCCGTCGGTGGACCTGGTGTCGTTGTCGTTGCTGCCGGGGGCGCTGCAGGCGGCGCTGCCCAGGAGGAGGAGAACGGAGATTATGGCGGTGGCGCGAAGTCGGGGCACTTTCGTCTCACCTCTCTATTCGAATACACCTTGATAGATGTCCTTGATGTTCCAATGGCCGGGTGTGGGAACCGGTTCGTTGACCATCGGGACGTCGATGACCGCCGGGCGGCGGCGCTGGACGGCGGTCTTCAGGGCGACCGCCAGGTCACCCGGCGCCGTGATGTCGTAGCCGTCCAGGCCGCAGGCCCGCCCGAGAGCGGCGAAGTCCGGGCTGTACGGATTGCCGTCCGGGTCGGTGAAGTCGCAGCCGTAACTGCCGCCGAAGAAGGTGGCCTGCAGGTCGGAGATGGTGCCGTGGGCGCGGTTGTTCATCACCAGGAAGATCACCGGCAGCCCCTGCTCGGCGGCCATCGGCAGCGCCGGGAGCTGGGCGCTCATCCCGCCGTCGCCGATCAGGGCGACCACCACGCGGTCCGGTTCGGCGATCTGCACGCCGAGCGCCGCGGCCGGGCCGAACCCCATGGTGGACGCGCCGCCGGGCGTGATGAACCGGCCGGCCGCGGGCAACGGGTAGCACTGGGCGACACCGTTCTTGTTCCAGCCGACGTCGGTGACCAGGACCGCGTCGTCCGGGAGACTCGCGCGGAGGTCGGCCAGGATCCGTTCCGGCCGCAACGGGAACTGGTCGCTGCGGCCACGTTCGGCGCTGTCGGCGAACAGTTGCGTGCGAGCGGCCACGATCCGGTCCCGCAGACCCGGTTGCCGTCGGCCGTCCGGGCGTTGCCGGCGGGCCGCGGCCAGGATCCGTTCGACCGCCCGGCCCGCGTCGGCGACCACGCCGAGCTCGACCGGGTAGTTGCGGCCGATCTCGGCCGGGTCGATGTCGATCTGGATCAGCCGGGTCGGCGGGAAACGCCAGGTGTGCTCCGGGTTCCACGAGCTGGCGTCGGTCTCGGCGAAGCGGGTGGCGACGGCCAGGACCAGGTCGGCGTCGCGGGCGTAGTCGTTGGTCTCCTTCAGGCCCCAGAAACCGGGCATGCCCAGCAGCAGCGGGTGGTCGTCCGGCAGGGTGCCCTTGGCCATCAGCGAGTGGGCGACCGGGACGTCCAGATGCTCGGCCAGGGCTCGCAGGCGGTCGTCACCGCGCAGGCCGCCGCCGACGTAGATCAGCGGACGCTCGGCGCTCAGCAGCGCCTCGGCGATCCGCTCGGCGTCGGCCGGGGCCAGGTCCGGGCGGGCCACCGCCCGCGGCAGCGGGTGACTCGTCGCGGTCAGGGTGCGGTTGAACAGGTCCATCGGCACGTTGAGCAGCACCGCGCCGGGGCGGCCGCTGGTCGCGGTCCAGAACGCGCGCTCGGTGAACCGGGTCAGGTCCTCGACGCGGTGCACGTGCCAGGCCCGTTTGACGAATGGGCGGTAGATGGCCGTCTGGTCGGCGTCGGCGTGCAGGTTCACCTCCTGGTGCGGGTGGCGCCCGTACAGGTAGGAGGGAATGTCCCCGGAGATGGCGACCAGCGGGACCGAGTCCATCGCGGCCGTGGCGACGCCGGTGACCGCGTTCATCATTCCCGGGCCGACGTGCATCAGGACGACGGCCGGCTTGCCGGTGGACCGCGCGTAGCCGTCGGCGGCGTGCGCGGCGGTCTGCTCGTGGCGGGCGATGACGAACTCGATGTCGCTGCGGCCGATCGCGTCGAGCAGGGCGATGTTGGTGTGCCCGCAGGTCCCGAAGATCTTGGTCACGCCGTAGGCGCCGAGCTGGGCGACGAGGGCCTCGGCACCGGTGGTGGGTTCGGTCATCAGTTCTCACCCCAGATCGACTGGCCCCGGATCAGGAGCGTCTTGATCACCGTGTAGTCCTCGACCATGCAGTGCGGCGACTCCCGCCCGAATCCGGAGTCCTTGACCCCGCCGAACGGGACGTGGTCGAGCCGGAAGTTCGACGAGCCGTTGACGACCAGGCCGCCGACCTCGAGCTCGCGCCAGGCGGTGAGGATCCGCCCGAGGTCGCGGGTGAACAGGCCGGCCTGCAGTCCGAATCGGCTCGTGTTGCAGGTTTCCAGGACAGCATCGAAGCTTTCGTACGGGATGACGGCGACCAGCGCGCCGAACACCTCCTTGACGACCACGTCGGCGTCGGCCGCGGGCCCGGCCACCACGGTCGGCGCCAGCGTCGCGCCGTCCCGGGTGCCGCCCACGGTGATCCGCGCGCCCCCGTCGGCCGCCGCGGTCGCCCAGCCGAGCACGCGGGCGGCCGCCTGTTCGTCCACCATCGAGCCCACGTCGGTGCCGGGGTCGAGCGGGTCGCCCACGGTCAGCGCCGCCACCTCGGCGGTGAGCAGGTCGACGAACGTGTCGAAGGACTCCCGGGCCACGTAGACGCGCTGCACGGAGATGCAGCTCTGCCCGGAGTTGGTGTAGCCGGTGCGCGCGCAGACCTTGGCCGCCTCGGCCAGGTCGGCGTCCTCGCAGACGATGGTCGCCGCGTTCCCGCCCAACTCCAGGACGAGCCGTTTGGCGCCGGCCGCCCGGGCCACCGCGGCCCCGGTCTCGGCGCTGCCGGTGAAGCTGACGACCGCGACCTCGGGAGCTGCGCACAGGGCCGCGCCGACGTCGCCCCCGCCGTGCAGCAGCTGGACCGACTCCTCCGGGGCGCCGGCCTCCAGCAGCAGCGCGACCAGGGCGGCGGACACCGCCGGGGCCTGCGGTGGTGCTTTCACCAGGGTGCTGTTGCCGGCCGCGAAGGACGCGCCGAGCTTGTGCGCGAGCAGGTTGGCGGGCGCGTTGAACGGGGTGATAGCGAGCGCGACCCCGGCCGGCGCCCGGTAGGTCAGGGCCGTGTTACCGATGCCGCGGGCCCAGCCGGCCACCGGCAGCAGGCCGCCGCCGATCTGCCGGGCCTCGGCGGCGCAGACGTGGAAGGTGTCGGCGACCCGGTCCAGTTCGCCCCGGCCGTCCTTGACCGGCTTGCCCAGTTCCAGCGCGATGAGCCGGGCGAACTCGTCGCGCCGGGCGGCGGCCAGGGCGGCGGCCCGGTCCAGGATGGTCGCGCGGGTGGCCGGGGCCAGGCGTGCGACCGTGCGCGCGCCGGCCTTGGCGTACTCGGCGGCGAGCCGTACGTCGGCCGGTCCGGCGACGCGGGCCCGGCTGACCACGGCCCGGGTGAACGGGCCGACACGCTCGGCCGCGGGACCGTCGCCGACCCACTTGCCGGCCAGCAGGGAGGGCGCCGCGACGACGGCGCCGGGTGGGGTGTCGAGGATGGCGGACAGCATCGAGACCTCCAGAAGGTCCGCTACACGGACCACATATGGCTTTCTGGACCACTGTGTGGACTCCGGTGTAACGTACGGTTGGCCGCGAGCCGAAGGCAATAGGCGGACGTCGAAAAGTTACGAAGCGATGACACGCCGGCCGGGGCGGCAGAATCGCAGGTGTCCCGAACATCCGCGGTCACGCCACGGCTCGGCCCGCGGCGCGAGGAAGGAACGAAACCACCGTGACCAATGAGTCCGCCGACAGCCAGGGCGTGCGCAGCATCCAGCGCGCTCTGGACATCCTGTCGCTGCTCAGCGAGGACCGCCCGCTGATCGCCGTCCGCGACATCGTCGCCGCCACCGGCCTGGCCAAGACCACCGTCATCCGGATCGTGCAGACCCTGGAGCAGAGCGGTCTGCTGTGGGCGACCAGTTCCGGGTACATGGCCGGGCCGGGGCTGTGGCGGTGGGCGCACCTGGCCCGGCGCGGCTGGGAGCTTCCGCCGGAGACGCAACGGCTGATGCGCGAGCTGGCCGCCCGCGAACGAGAGACGGTCAACTTCTATGTCGTACGGGACATCGTGCGCGTCTGCATCGCCCAGCAGGAGTCCCCGCAACCGCTGCGGCACGTCGTCCACGTCGGTGACGAGCTGCCGCTGTGGGCCGGGGCGTCGGCCAAGATCCTGCTCCGTAACGCGTCGCCGGCGCTGCTGGAGCGGGTCGCGCGCTCGTCGCCGTACGGGGAAGGGCATGTCCGCCGGATGCGGGAGTGGATCGACGAGGCGACCGAGGCCGGGTTCGCGGTCAGCCACGGCGAGCGTGACACCGGGCTGTCCGCGGTCGCGGTCCCGATCCTCGGCCGGTCCGGGGCGGTCGTCGCGGCGCTGACGCTGAGCGGCCCGACGGTCCGTTTCACCGAGGAGCGGGTCACCGAGTTCGCCAAGGCGCTCGGCGCCGCCGCGGACCACCTGAACGAACGGGGTTTCGACCACCCCCTGTTCTGAGACACGACGGGAGAACCAGGCATGCACGACCGGCCGCTGGAAGGCGTACGCGTCCTCGATCTCACCAACGTCCTCGCCGGCCCCTACTGCACATACCATCTGGCGCTGCTCGGCGCCGAGGTCATCAAGATCGAGATCCCCGGTCGCGGCGACCTGGCGCGGCGGCTCGGGCCGGACCCGGAGCTGAACCGGGCCGCGCTCGGTGCGTCCTTCCTGGCCCAGAACGCCGGGAAGAAATCCGTCGAGCTCGACCTCAAGCAGCCGCCCGGCCGGGAGATCTTCGCCGACCTGGTCACCCGTGCCGACGTGCTGGTGGAGAACTACCGGGCCGGGGTGCTCGCGCGGATCGGCTTCCCGTGGGAGCGGTTGTCCGATCTCAACCCGGGGCTGATCTACTGCGCGATCAGCGGGTTCGGCCAGCACGGGCCGATGAGTCAGGCGCCCGCCTACGACCAGATCATCCAGGGCCTGTCCGGGATGATGTCGGTCACCGGCACCCCGGAGACGGCGCCGATGCGGGTCGGGTTCCCGGTCGCCGACACGGTCGGCGGGCTCAGCGCCGCACTGGCCGTCACCGCGGCGCTGGCCGGGCGGCAGCGCGACGGGCGGGGCCGGTTCCTGGACGTGTCCATGTTGGAGGCGTCGCTCTCGGCGATGGGCTGGGCCGTCTCCAACTATCTGGTCAGCGGGGTCGAGCCGCAGCCGATGGGCGACCAGAACGCGACCGCGGCGCCGTCCGGCACGTTCACCGCGCTGGACGGACCGCTCAACATCGCGGCCAACCGGCAGGAGCAGTTCGAGACGCTGTGCCGCCTGGTGGGCCGGGAGGACGTGATCGCCGACCCCCGGTTCGCCGAGCGGGAGGCCCGCAAGGCGCACCGCGCGGAGCTGAACGACCTGCTCAACGCCGCGTTGTCGAAACGGCCGGCGGCCGAGTGGGAACGCGAGCTGTCGGCCGCCGGTGTCCCGGCCGCGCGCATCCTGACCGTGGCCCAGGCGGTCGCCGCCGAGCAGGTCGCGCAGCGGGGATTCTTCGCCGACCTGCCGTTCCCGGCGGCGCTGGACCGGGAGGACGCGCTGCGGGTGTCGGGCAACGGTGTCCTCTTCGACGGGGAGCCGCTGGTGCCGGTGGCCGGGCCGCCGGTGCTCGGCGAACACAACGACGAGCTGCCGGAGCTGCTGAAACGCTGGTCCCTGCGGTAGCGTCGGCATCCCTCTAGACATGACGGCCGCCGGGGCCGGCCAGGCGGGCGAAGTCCGAGATCATCCGCGGCTCGTCCGGCGTGCGGCCGGTGAACAGCCGGAACGACGCCGCGGCCTGGGAGACCACCATGCCGCCGCCGTCGGCCACCCGCAGGCCGCGGTCGCGCGCCGCCCGGATCAGCTCGGTCTCCAACGGCCGGTAGATCACGTCGGCCACCCAGAGTCCCGCGTGCAGATGCTCGGGGGCGACCGGCACCCCGGGATGCCCTTCCATCCCGATCGGCGTCGCGTTGACCAGCCCGTCGGCCGTTTTCAGACGTTCCGGCGCGTCGGCCGGGCCGATGATCTCCACCGTCATCGACGGGTGCACGGACATGGCCCGGGCCAGCCGCCGGGCCCGCCCGGCGTCCAGGTCGGCCAGGGTCAGGCGCCGCACACCGGCCGCGGCCAGGGCCGATGCCACCGCCGCGCCGGCTCCCCCGGCGCCGAGCTGCACCACGTGCTCGAACGGGACGCCCGGCAGCGCGCGGCTCAGCCCGGCCGCGAACCCGTACCGGTCGGTGTTGTGTCCCACCGTCCGCCCGGGCTCGAACACGACGGTGTTCACCGCACCCAGTTCCGCGGCCTCGGGGCTGAGCTCGTCGAGGTATTCGAGGACCTCCTGCTTGGCCGGGTGCGTGATGTTGAGCCCGCGGAAGCCCAGTCCGCGGGCCGCAGCGAGCAGCTCGCCCACCGTCTGTCCCCGGTCGTGCAAGTCGATGAGCTGGTAGTAGTAGCGCAGACCCTGCCGGTCCGCTTCGAGTTCGTGCAGTGGCGGGCTCATCGAGGTGCCGATGCCGGCGCCGATGAGCCCCACCAGGAATCGCTGATCCGACCGGGTCACCACGGGACCACCGCCTTTTGTACGAACCAGTACGTTAGTTATGGAGGTAGACGACCGCCGATGTCAAGACGTTCGCCGTCGGCGACGATGTCCGTACCGGAAGCCGGGTTGGTGTTGTTGAGGTGGCTGAACCGGAACCGTGTCCGCGGATGCCGCGCCGCGTGCTCCCGCGACACCGCCATCGGCAGGTGCCCCATCGACCGCGCGCTCCCCGCCCGCCCGGTCGCCACGGTCAGCTCGTCCTCGCTCGCGAACGTGCCGTCCAGCAGCACGGAATCGGCCCCGTCGATGAACTCGTCGAAGGCCACGGTCCACTCGGGCAGGCAGGTCGCGTGGACGAAACTCGCCCCTCGGTGGGTGAAGCGCAGCGCGGAGACCCAATCCCCCGCCGGCATCCCCGCGGCATATCGCGGCCGTTTGACGCCGACCGTGAGCCGCCGGACCTCCAGGCCGCCGTCCAGCTCGGTCCCGATCTCACGCACGTCCAGTCCGGTGTAGCAGCCGAGCGTCGGCAGGAGCGGAAACGCACTGCTCAGGGCCGCTGTCACGGTCGCCGTCGCGAAGACCTGGAGTCCGACCGCCTCGCGCAGACTCAACAGGCCGAGAGTGTGATCCAATTCGGCCGTGGTGAGCAGGACGCCGCGCAGCGGGGTGTCCCGCAGTCCCGGCCCCGGCGCCAGCTCCGGCGTCGCCAGGATCCCGGCCCGCACGTCCGGCGCCGCGTTGATCAGATACCACGCGACGCCGTCCCCGCTGATCGCCACGGTGTCCTGAAGGCGCGATTCTCCGTCGCGCCGGGACCTTTCGCAGACGGCGCAGGCGCAATTCCACTGCGGGACTCCCCCACCCGCGGCGCTGCCGAGAATACGAATTCTCACCGATACCGCCGCGGGATCATCGCCGGCCGCGTGGTCACCGCGGTCGCCGCCACCAGACGGTCGTGATCGGGCGACAGCGCGCACGCCGGATCGGTCGCGGCCGCGTCCCCGGTCACCTGAAAGGCCTGGCACCGGCACCCGCCGAAGTCCACTTCCCGCAGCTCACAACTCCGGCACGGGGACGGCATCCAGGCCGTGCCGCGGAACCGCTCGAACAGCTCGGACCGAGACCAGATGTCGGCCAGACCCTGCTCCCGCACCGACGGCGCCGCCGGGCCGGGCAGCTGCCGAGCGGCCAGGCACGGCAGCACGACCCCGTCCGGGGCCACCGCGAACTGCCGCGACGCCCAGCCGTTCATGCACGGTTTCGGGCGCCCGGTGTGGTAATCCGGCTGCACATAAACAATTTCCAGAACACTTCCGAATTGCTTTCGTACGGCCTGAGCAGCCCGATCAGCCCGGCCGACCTGCTCCACGGTCGGCATCAGCGCCGCCCGGTTGAGCAGCCCCCAGCCGTAGAACTGGGTGTGCGCGAGTTCGAGCCGTTCCGCCCCGAGCCCGACCGCGAACGCGGCGATCTCCGCCACCCGCTCCACGTTGGCCGCGTGCAGCACCACGTTCACGGTCAGCGGCAGTCCCGCCGCCCGGACCAGCGCCGCCGCGGCGATCTTCCGGTCGTGCGCCCGCAGGCCGGCGATCGCGTCCGCCGACACCGCCGACGCGTCCTGAACCGACAGCTGCACATGATCGATATCGGCCAGCCGTGACGCGGACAGCCCCACGCCACTGGTCACCAGATTGGTGTACATGCCCAGTGCCCGCGCCCGCCCGGCCAACTCGGGCAGGTCCGGTCGCAGCGCCGGCTCGCCGCCGGAGAAGTGCACCTGCAGCACCCCGAGCGCCCGCGCCTGCTCCAGCACCCCGATCCACGCCGCGGTGTCCAGCTCCTCCCCTGAGGCCTGCACCGGGTTCGAGCAGTATCCGCAGCGCAGCGGGCACCGGTAGGTCAGTTCGGCCACCATCCCGATCGGCCGCCGGTCGGGGTCGTCGGCGGGCGAACCGGCGGCCCGGACGACCCGCGCCGGGCGGCCCCCGTCGACGAGCAGGCGCCGCCCGGCGAGATCGCCGAGCAGGTCCGCGACGTCGTCGGCGCTGACCCCCTCGTACGTCTCGGAAAGGATCGTGAGAATGTCGATCGTGTCGCGTCGGCCGTCGCAGGCCCGGAGCACGTCCGGTGCCGGCCCGTCGAGCAGCAGGCTGCCCTCGGGGTAGAGCAGCGCGTCCACCCCGCGGACCGGGTCGTGGACCAGCCGCACGCCGCGGGCCAGCCCCGGCCTCACGGGATCCCGCCCTGGTAGTCGACCGCGTCGAGAACGGCGCCGAGCACGTCGCATTTGAACGCGAGCGCGTCCACCGCGGCCCGCTGCTCGTCGGCGGTCCGGCAGTGGGTCAGCACCAGGTCGAGCGTGGACGCGGCGTCCCCGCGCACGACCAGGATGCGGTTCTCGAAATACGCGTAGCCGTCCGGCTTGATCCAGTCGTAGTGCCGGCGCCAGGCGACGATCCGGGCGGCCATCAGCTCGGGCGAGAACAGTTCGGTCAGCGCGGCGGCGACCGACTGCTTCCACGGCGCCGACCGGCAGAACTGCAGGTAGCCGTCGACCGCGAACCGGGTGCCGCGGGCCACGTGCCGCTCGTCGAGCAGTTCGCCCCGGTCGAGCCCGACGGCGTCCGCGAGGACCAGCCAGTCCTCGCGGGCGTCGCCGTCGAAGTAGGTGACCCGCTCGGCCCACCGCCGCCGGACTTCCGGCAGCGGGCAGGCGGCGACGATCGCGGCGTTCTTGCGGGCCAGAATGCTCTGGTAGTACCACCGGCTGGCCACCCACGAGCGGACCTCGCCCGGCGTGCACCCGCCGGCGTGAAGGCGCAGGTGGAACGGGTGACGGTCCCAGTAGCGCGGGGCCAGCGCCCGCAGTGCCGCCGCGAACCGGTCCCGGCTCAGCGGGTCCGGGGCCACGGCCAGCCGTCCCCGGAGTACGCGGAGACCTCCGGCCGCGACTCCAGGCACTGCGTCCTCGGCCTGGTCCACGTCTTCTTGGTCCGGGTGCTCTTCATGATCTTCCCTTCGAAGCCTGGTCAGGAGACGACGATCTTGCCGGTGCTCTGCGGGAACACGGCGTCGTTGTAGAAGTAGGTGCCGGGTGCGGTGAACGTGTGCGTGTACGAGTCGCCGGGCATCAGCACGCCGGTGTCGAACTCGTCGTCGAAGAACGACACGGCCGCGTGGGCGAAGCCGTTGTCGGCCGGGTTGACGAACGTGACCGTCGTGCCGGCCGCGACGGCCAGGTGCTGCGGGGACATCGCGTTCTGGGCCACGGTGTTCTCGGTCGGACCCGGTGTCCCGGCCGCCGAGTTCCACACCCGGCCGAGCGTCACCGTGGTGCCGGTGACCGCGGCGACCCGGATGTCGTTGCGCTTCGACGGCGGAGTCGGGGTGGGCGCGGGCCCGACGGTCCCGCCGAGCTTGAACGCCCACAGGTGGTCGCCCTTGGGGATGTCCGGGTAGGGCAGGCCGTTGCCGCCGGCCAGGACCGCGATGTACTGCTCGCCGTCGATCTCGTACGCGATCGGGCTGGTGTGCACGCCGGCGCCGGTCTGGAAACTCCAGAGCACGTCACCGCTGACGTCGTCCATGGCGTGCAGCACACCGTCCGGCCCGCCCTGGAACATCACCCGCCCGCCGGTGGTCAGGATGCCGTTGCCGTGGGCCAGGGACCACTCGCCGTCCCGGACCCAGACCGGCGTGTTGGTCGACGGGTCGACCGCGGCCAGCCCGCCGGCAAAGTACTCCCCCAGCGGCCGGGACGTGTTGACCCGCCCGTCGCGGGCGTTGGAGTACCCGGAGTTGATCAGCCCGTAGCCGACGTAGATCCACCCGGTGTGCGGGTTGAACGAGATCTGCGTCCAGTCGGCGCCACCGCCGGCGCCGGGGAACAGGATCACCGGCCGGTCCCAGTGCGGCGTGTACAGCCCGCCGGTCTCGTAGAACGGCACCGGCCGGGTCGCCTTGTCGATGCGCGGTTCCTGCGGGACGAACGGCTTTCCGCCCGGTAAGGGCTGGGTGGGCGCGGTCCTCTGCCGTACGTCCTGGGGTACCGCTTTCTCGGTCATGCCGTGCACCGCCTCCCCGGTGCGCCGGTCGAGGACGTAGTACATGCCGACCTTGCTGCCGTAGACGACGACCTTGCGGGTGCGCCGCTCGACCTGCACGTCGGCCAGCACCGGGGCCATCACGTTGTCCAGGTCCCAGATGTCGTGGTGAACGGACTGGAAATGCCAGCGCCGCTTGCCGGTCTTGGCCTCCAGGGCGACGATCGAGTTGGCGAACAGGTTGTCGCCGGCCCGCGAGGACCCGTCGGTGCGCGGCCACGGCCCGCTGAACGTCCAGTAGACGAGCCCGAGTTCGGGGTCGACGGCCGGGTGGATCCAGGGCACGCCGCCGCCGGTCCGCCAGGACTCGCCGGCCCACGTGTCGTGACCGAATTCGCCCGGCCCGGGGGCCGCCCAGAACGTCCAGGCGACCTCGCCGGTGGCGGCTTTCAACGCGTACGCCCGGCCGCGCGCTCCCCCGGTGCTGCCCTGCATGCCGACGTAGATCAGCCCGTCGAAGTAGACCACCGCGCCGGCCAGGGTTCCGGCCGAGCCGCCGGTGCCGTTGTCCTCGTCCGGGGTGATCAGCTGCCGCTGCCAGACGATCGCGCCGGTCTTCTGGTCGAGGGCGTGGACGATGTTGGCGCCGCTGGTCGAGAAGACTTTTCCCTCGCCGAGCGCGACGCCGCGCATGTTCGTCGTGCGGGTGCCGACGCTGGTCTTC
The DNA here is from genome assembly GCF_051380535.1 of Actinoplanes sp. HUAS TT8. Taxonomy (NCBI): domain Bacteria; kingdom Bacillati; phylum Actinomycetota; class Actinomycetes; order Micromonosporales; family Micromonosporaceae; genus Actinoplanes; species Actinoplanes sp. HUAS TT8. Next base: position 3,836,716 of record NZ_CP195646.1, read on the forward strand.
CACTTGATCGCGCCGGTCCGGCCGTCGACGGCGAACACGTTCTGCTGGGTGGTCTGCACGTAGAGGACGCCGTCCTGCACCACCGGCGTGCTCTGCTGATGCTGGGCGGTGCTGCCGCCCTCCAGGTTGACGTGCCAGGCCCCGCCCAGCCGGCTCAGGTTGCGGCGGGTGATCCGGCTCAGGTCCGAGTGGTTGGTGTTCCCGAGGTCTCCACAGACCTTCGGAAAGTTCTTGCCGGGCCGACCAAAGGCCGACGATTGCCGGGGTACGGCGTCAGCGCCGCCCCGAAGTCCGGGAACGCCCAGACCGGCCGCACCGGCGGTCGCACCCGCCAGGAATTTCCTTCGTTCCACGACCCCTCCGCTCAGCTGCAGAACGGGAGGTTGCCCATGGCGGACAGGATCCCGTTGACGATGTGCTTCTTGAAGAAGGCCTGGCCCACGTATCCGGAGCCGTCGGTCCAGGCCGCCGAGTCGTGCCCGAGCGCGGTCACCCAGGAGCGGCCGCCGTCGTAGTACTGGCACCACGAGATCGGGTGGAACTTCCCGTGACCGGGGTGGGTCGCCGACTTCGTCGCCAGGCTGGACTCGTCCACCGCGAGCAGGAACTTCACCCGGGTCGGGAACGGCAGCCAGTTGTACCACTCGTCCTTGAAGTCCCATGTCGGCGGCAGCCCCACGGTCGACGAGTCCTGGGCCAGGGTGACGACCGTGCCGGCCTGCAGCGCGCCGTGGTCGTAGTACTGGGTGCCGCCGCTGAGCCCCTCGTAGTACGGCCAGTTGTACTCGGTGCCGCCGATCGCGTTGTGGATGCCGACGAACCCGCCGCCGGCCCGCACGTACTGCCGCAGCGCGGTCTTCCCGGCGTCCAGGTGGGCACCGGTGGTCGTGTTCACGGCGGCCGCCGGCTGCACCGCGGTGCCGTGCTTCCAGAGCGTGTCCCGGCTGGTGCTGCCGAAGATCACCGCCTTGTACGTGCTGCCGATGCCGGGCAGCTGGGTGACGTCCTCGGTCCAGTCGACGCCGACACCGACCTCACCGAGCCACTTGACGACCGCGTTCTGCAGCACGTGGGCCGGGGTCAGCGGCGGATTCAGCCCGGCCGCGAGGGCGGGCCCGAGATGCGCGTGCCGCGGACCCGCGGTACGCGTGTAGAGCAGCACCCGGTCCTGCCGGTTGCTCACCCACGGGTGGTAGGACGCGGGCACCCGGCCGCGGACCACGTTGTAGTACGGGTCGAAGTACTGCTCCTGGCCGTGCGGAACGGTCGTCGTGATCGGCTGCTTGGTCGTGGGCTCCCGGCCGCCGGCGTGCCGGTCGCCGGCCACGGCCGGGGCGGACGCGGTGGTGGCCGCGGCCGCGGTCGCCGCGGCCGCGCCCCGCAGGACCGCACGTCGGGGAAGTTTCGCCATGGAGTTGCCGCCTTTCCGGCGTTGGTCCACCAGGCGGACCTGGTGAACCGCTCTAAGGTCCGGCTCAATATAGGGACGTTGTTTCAGGATGCGCAAGCATCGATGACGTTCCACTGTTCAGACCATCTGGACCACTAAGCGGACCGCGGTTACAGTGCCGGTATGACGGACACCGAGGTCGCTGACTGGTGGGGCACCGCGGTGTCCCGCATCGAGCCGGATCGCATCGAGCTGCGCGGCATCCCGGTCCAGGACCTGATCGGCACCACCGGCTTCGGAGCGATGATCTGGCTGATGCTGCGCGGGTCACGTCCGAGCGCGGAGCAGGCCCGGCTGCTGGAGGCGGCCCTGGTGGCCGGGGTGGACCACGGGCCGCACGCGCCGTCGATCGCGGTCGCCCGGATCGCCGCCACCTGCGGGGTCGGCATCAACAACGCGATGGCCAGCGCGATCAATACGCTCGGCGACTCGCACGGCGGCGCCGGTCAGCAGTGCGTCGAGCTGCTGCGGGAGATCGTCGACAGCGGGACGCCGGCGGCCGAGGTGGTCGCCGCCTGGCAGGCCCGCGGGATCCGCTACCTGCCCGGTTTCGGGCACCGGTTCCACACCCGGGACCCGCGGCGCGATCCGCTGCTGGCGCTGGTCGACCGGGCGGTCACGGCCGGGACGGTGTCCGGCGAGTTCGTGGCGGCGGCCCGCGCGGTCGAGGCCGTCCTCAACCGGGGACGCCACCGGCCGGTGCCGATGAACATCGACGGCGCCACCGCCGTCATCTACGCCGAGCTGGGATTCCCGCCGGAACTGGCCCGCGGCCTGTTCGTGCTCAGCCGCAGCGTCGGTGTCCTCGCCCACGCCTGGGAGGAGATCGGCCAGGGCCGCCGCAACAAGGGCCCGATCCCGCCCGCCGTCCGCCCGACCTACCTGGGGTGACGCCATGCTGTCCATCGCCACCGTCGGCCTCTCCGGGATCCTCGACGACAAGCTGGCCGCGGCCGCCGCGGCCCGCTTCCAGGGCATCGAGCTGGCCGAGAGTGACCTGGTCGCCTCGCCGTGGTCGCCGGCGCGGATCCGGCAGGAGTGCGCGCGCCGCGGGCTGACCGTCGACCTCTATCAGGCGCCGCGCGACGTCGAGGCCGTGCCGCCGCGGGAGTTCGCGGTGACCGTGCGCTGGGCCGAGCGGACTTTCGCCGTACTGGAGCAATTGGGTTCGACAACGCTCCTGGTGCGCTCCTCCGTGTCACCGGACAGCGTGGACGACGACGACCTGGCCGCCGAGCAGCTCGCCGAGCTGGCGGAACGGGCCGCGGCGCGGGGTCTGCGGATCGCCTACGAGCCGCAGGCGCAGGGGCGGTTCGTGAACACGTACGCGCGGGCCTGGCGGATCGTGCGGCGGGCCGGTCATCCGGCATTGGGGTTGTGCCTGGACAGCTTCCACGTGCTGGCGACCGGGGACGACCCGGCCGGGATCCGGGTGATCCCCGGCGACAGGATCTTCCGGTTGCAGGTGGCCGACTCGGCCAACCGGCAGCAGCGGGTGCTGCCCGGGCTGGGCGAATTCGACCTGACCGGGTTCGTCGCGCACGTGCTGAGCACCGGCTACGACGGGCCGCTGTCGGTCGAGGTGTTCAACGACGTCTACCGGCAGGAGGATCCGCGGCATGCGGCGATCGACGCGATGCGCTCGCTGCTGGTCCTGCAGGAGGCGGTCGGGCCGGGCCGGGGCGGGCTGCCGCCGGCGCCGGAGCTCGGCGGGCACGCGTTCACCGAGATCGCGGTCGACGACGTCTCCGGGCCGCGGGTGGCCGGGGCGCTGACCGGGCTCGGCTTCGCGCACGCCGGGCAGCACCGCACCAAGCCGGTCCAGCTCTGGGATCAGAACGGCGCGCGTGTCCTGCTCAACTTCGGATCCCAGCGTACGGTCGCGCCCGGCACCGCCGCGATCTGCGCTCTCGCCGTGTCCAGTGCCGACCCGGTCGCCTCCACCCGGCGGGCCGAAATGCTGCTCGCCCCGGTGTTGCCGCGCCTGCGCGAGCCGGGCGAGGCCGAGCTGAACTCGATCGCCGCGCCCGACGGGACGGCCGTCTTCCTGGTCCGGACCGGCGCCGACCAGGACACCTGGCTGCGGGACTTCCAGGTGACCGGCAGCGCGGCGACCCCGGCCGGGATCACCGGCATCGACCACGTGTCGCTGACCACCTCGGTCGACGCGTTCGACGAGGACACGCTCTTCTACCGGGCACTGTTCGGCCTGACGGTCACCGGGGCGGCCGAGGTGGCGGCCCCGTTCGGGATGATCCGGAGCCGGTCGGCGACCGATGCCGGTCAGCGGGTGCGGATCGCGCTCAACACCGCCCCGCTGCGGCGCGGCGACTGGGCGCCGACGGTGGCCGATCCGCAGTACGTCGCGTTCCGCACCGACGACGCGGTGGCCAGCGCGCGGACCATGCGCGACCTCGGCTTCCCGCGGCTGGAGATCCCGGAGAACTACTACACCGACCTGGACGCGCGGCTCGACCTGCCGGCCGGGCTGCTCGACGACCTGCGCGAGCACTCGATCCTCTACGACCGGGACGAGCACGGCACCTACCTGCACTTCTACACCGAGATCCTGGGCTCGCGGCTGTTCTTCGCGGTGATCCAGCGGGTCGGGGACCATCGTGGCTACGGCGGGGCGGTGAGCTCGCCCGTACGGATGGCGGCTCATCGATCGCGACGGCTGCACGCCCTGCGGGAACGGGAGACCGACACCCGGCACGACTTCTCGCTCGCGCATCTGACCGCGCTGAGCCTGTCCCCGCCGGAACTGGTCGACGCGGCGGCCGACGGCGGCTACCGGTACGTCGGCCTGCGGCTGACCCGGGTGACGCCCCAGGAGCCGCACTATCCGCTGGCCACCGACCCGGCGCTGATGCGCACCACCAAGGTCCGGCTGGCCGCGACCGGCGTCGAGGTGCTCGACATCGAGCTGGCCCGGATCAGCCCGGACGACGACCCGGACGACTTCCGGCGCTTCCTGGAGGCGGGCGCCGAACTGGGCGCGCGGCACGTCATCGCCCAGCTGCCGGACCCGGACCGCAACCGCAAGATCGACCGGTACGCGCGGCTGTGCGAGCTGGCCCGCCCGTTCGGCCTGACCCTGGACCTGGAGTTCCCGTCCTGGACGGAGACGCCGGACCTGCACACGGCGGTGCGGATCCTGCGCGAGGCGGCCCAGCCCAACGCCGGGATCCTGGTCGACCTGCTGCACTTCGCGCGCTCCGGGTCCAGCATCGCCGAGCTGCGGCAACTACCGCCCGAGTGGTTCCACTTCGTGCACGTGTGCGACGCCCCGCCGACCGTGCCGGCCACCAACGAGGGCCTGATCCACACCGCACGGTTCGAGCGGCTGTTCCCGGGCGAGGGCGGCATCGACATCCACGGCATCCTGGACGCGCTGCCGCCCGGGCTGCCCTACGCGCTGGAGATCCCCCGGGCCACCCTGGTCGCGCAGGTCGGCGGCAAACAGCACGCGCGGATGGCGCTGGCCGCGACCAGGGATTACCTGGCTAACGGCGCCACGCCTCCCGGATGTTGACGAGCAGCACCAGGACCGCGGCCAGGAAGAAGACGAACGTCACGACGTACGCCCCGTCGAGCCACAGCACGGCCAGGATCGCCACCGCCACGCAGGCCAGGACCAGGCGCAACAGCACGGCCAGGAACTTCCCGCGGACCGCGCCCTCGACGGTGAGCAGCACCAGGAGCAGGATCAGGGCGGTCTTCGACCCGGCCACCCCGAACGGATTCACCACCGCGCCCAGGGCGAGCAGGATCAGTGGGGTGCTCAGCACCGCCCACCAGGAGCGGGCGCGGCCGAGCAGCCCGGTCTGCGGTTCCATCGGCAGCCGCCGGTGCTGCAGGTGGGCGTGCGGGTCGTGCGCGACCGGGGTGGCGGTGGTTGCCCGTTTCTGTTCATCGGCCAGGCGGGTCCGTTCCATCCGCAGGCCGAGGAGCCGCTGCTCGTCGGCGAGCAGACCGCGCACCTCGGGCGCGGCCACCGGCAGGCCGGCCGCGGCGACCGCCAGATCGTGGCGCAGGGTGTCGATCTCCCGGTCCAGGGCGGCCAGCCGCTCGCCGTTCTGCCGGGTGCGGATCTCGATGAGCTGCTGCTCGGCCTGCGGGTTGGGGACGACCTTGGCCAGTCCGGCCCAGCCGACCGGGTCGGCCCAGGACTGCCGGACCGTGCCGTTGCGGCTGTAGCGCGGACCGGCCGGGCCCCGCTCGCCGCCCAGCCGGTCCCGGGTGTCGCGGCCCCACAGGCCGCGGAAGTCGCGCACCCACGGGGTCTCGTCGCCGATCAGGGTCGGATTCCAGCCCTCGGCCTGTCCGGGACCGATCATGCGGCCGTCGCCGCGGGCGTAGTCCACGTACGGGATACCGACGTTGTGCCGGTCCTCGGCCGACCACGGGGCCAGCAGTCGCGCCGAACCGCGGAGCGCGCCGACCAGCCCGCGCAGCTTCGGCGGCCGTACCGTGATCAGATAATCGCCCGGAAGATAAGCGCCGGAGTGCGAGCCGGCGCCGACGAAGACCACCGGATGGCGGCCGCCGTGGACCGTCAGGTCCGGGTCGTCCCACCGCCGGCGCAGGTCGTCGCCGGTCTCGTCGTGGGCCGAGAAGACCACCCACCGGGCCGGGGGCAGCCCGTCCGGCCCGGTCGCGCCGGTGCCGTCCAGATAGACGGTGACCTGCTCCCAGTCGGCCTCGTGCTCGTTGACCCCGCCGAACGCCGACCGCCAGTTGTTGAACGAGTAGAAGTACCAGTACTGGCAGACGATCCACGGATCGTCCCGCAGGACGCGGCCGTAGTAGGTGGGCTGATCCGGCCGCAGATGGTCACGCTGCAGCAGGAACGAGCGGGCCGCACTGCCGCCCGGGACACTGCCGCGGAACAGCAGCGAGAACCGGTTCATGGCGTCGACCAGGCGCGCGGTCAGGCCGACCGAGGCCAGGCGGCTGGCCCGGGCCAGGTGCGGCGGGCGCTCCCGCAGCGGGATGTGCGCCAGATGTTTCTCGGTGCCGCCGATCCCGGACAGTGAATGCTTGAGCCCCTGCTCGGCCCCGCCGGCGGCGGCCAGGGAGTCCAGGTTCAGGCCGCCCGGCGGCACGATCCGGGCCGGGCTGCGGCCCGGGTCGACCCGCCACAGACTGGCCTGCTCGACGTAGCGCTGCACCGAGACCGGGTAGAACCATTCACCCTCCGTGAACTTGGCCACCGGTTCGAAGGCGCGCAGCAACGCCAGGTCTTCCTCGATGCCCAAGCCGATCCGTATCCCTTCCCCGTCGCCACCCGAGGCTATCGGCCGCCCGCCCGGCCCCGACAGTGGCCTCTGGGTATGACCCGTTCGGTATGAATACCCGGGGGATTCGATCACTGAGACTTATATAGCTGTCTATACAACCTTGGTGAACGGAGCACCCCCCATGCCCGTACCGAAGCGCGTACTCGCGCTCTCCCTGTCCGCCCTCGTCGGCGTCCTGGCGCTGCTGTTCACGCTGGCCTCGGTCCCCGCCTCGGCCGCCACCTCGCTCACCGTCGCGCAGGCGATCAGCAGCCAGACCGGCGCCTCCGCGTCCGTCACCGGCTACATCGTCGGTGAGCCGACCGCCACCAGCACGGTCCGGTTCAGCGACTTCACCGGCGACACCGCCCTGGCGATCGCCGACAGCAAGACCACGACCAGCACCGGCAGCATGCTGTACGTCCAGATCACCAGCTCCTACCGGGCGTCGTTCGGGCTGCTCAGCAACCCGTCGCTGATCGGCAAGCAGCTGACCGTCACCGGCACGCTCACCGCGTACTTCTCCCACGCCGGCCTCAAGTCCCCGACCGCGATGACGCTCGGCACGTCGTCGACGACCAGCCCGACCGCCACCTCCACGGCCACGGCCACCCCGACCGCGTCCAGCACCACCGACGCCTACTACGCGGCCGCCTCCGGCAAGTCCGGCGCCGCACTCAAGGCCGCCCTGCACACGATCATCTCCACCGGGGTCACCAAGATCTCCTACGACGCCGTGTGGGACGCGCTGAAGGTCACCGACCAGGACCCGTCCAACTCCTCCAACGTGATCCTGCTCTACTCCGGGATCAGCCGGTCCAAGACGCTCAACGGCGGCGACTCCGGCGACTGGAACCGCGAACACGTGTGGGCCAAGAGCCACGGCGACTTCGGCACCGCCACCGGCCCCGGCACCGACCTGCACCACCTGCGGCCCGAGGACGTGGCGGTCAACGCGCTGCGCGACAACAAGGACTTCGACACCGGCGGCAGCGCGGCCACCGGCGCACCCGGCAACTACACCGACTCCGACTCGTGGGAGCCCCGCAACGCGGTCAAGGGCGACGTGGCCCGCATGATCTTCTATATGGCGGTGCGCTACGAGGGCGACGACGGCTGGCCCAACCTCGAGGTCAACGACTCGGTCAGCAACGGGACCAACCCGTACCTCGGAAGGCTCTCGGTCCTGAAGCAGTGGAACACGCAGGACCCGCCGGACGCCTTCGAGAAGAACCGCAACCAGGTCATCTACGCGACCTACCAGCACAACCGCAACCCGTTCATCGACCACCCGGAGTGGGTCTCGTCGATTTTCTGAAACCCGATTCCGCCGTACGGCGGATGCCCGGTTCTGTGTTCGGGTTTCATGATCGGCCGTTCTGTTCGCTGCATGTGAATGTCATGTCGCCCGGGGCCACCGCGTGGTCCCGGGCGTATTGTCGAGAGGCCCGACCCGGGAGGTGCCGGTGATCGAACTCGACGAGACCGACGGCGTGGCCGTGGTCCGGCTCGCGCACGGCAAGGTCAACGCGCTCGACCTGGAGCTCTTGGAGCGCCTCACCGCCACGTTCACCCAGCTCGACGTCGACTCCTCCCGCGCGGTGGTGCTCACCGGCAGCGGCCGGGCCTTCTCGGCCGGGGTCGACCTCTGGCGCATCGTCGACGGCGGCGCGGCCTACGTGCACGCGTTCCTCCCCGCCCTGGAAACCACCTTCCGCACCGTCTTCGGCCTCGGCAAACCCGTGGTCGCCGCCGTCAACGGCCACGCCATCGCCGGCGGCGCCGTCCTGGCCGCCGCGTGCGACCACCGGATCATGGCGGCCGGCACGATCGGCGTGACCGAACTGGCGGTCGGCGTCCCGTTCCCCACCGCGGCCCTGGAAATCCTCGCCTACGCCTACGGAATCCCGCCGGCCCGCCGCGCGGTCCTGGCCGCCGACACGCTCGACCCGCCGGCCGCGCTCACCGCTGGCCGGGTCGACGAGGTGTCCCCGGCCGGCACTCTGATCGAGACCGCCGTGGCCCGCGCCCGCGAGATGGCCGACCGGACCCCGCCCGAAGTCTTCCGGATCACGAAAGAGCAGCTCCAGGCGGCGCCGCTGGCCCGGATGGGCACCGATCCGCGGGTACTGCGCCTCTGGCTGCGGGCGGCCGAGGACGGGCGGCTCCACCGTTTCATGACCGCCGTCCGCAGCAGATAGGACACTCACCCCAGATCATCGATCGATTGCCTTGAGTATTCACTCTGCGCGATAGGAACCCTGCGCCGGCGTCACCGCCCGGCAAGTCGGCCATAGCCCTCGGGAGTCGGGCCCGGCGCCGTGGGCCGGGCAACACCCGGCCCACGGCGGACAACCGGTGATCAGCTCAGGCGGACCTTCAGGCTGGAATGGGACAGGTCGACGCCGATGACGGTGCCGGACGGGTAGCGGAGGGTGTGGTCGCGTTCGGTGGAGATGAGGACCACGCCGATGCGGTGGCCGGGGGCGAACACATGGTCGGTGCTCTGCAGCGTCCACCGGAACGTGTACGGGCGACCACTCACCACCGGCGTCGTGCGGGACGGCGAAAGGCGGTTGCGGATGTCGAGCCAGCCGCGGGTGACGATTTCGTACGGCGTCGTGGCGGTGACGTATTCGCGGCGGTTGAAACAACCCGGATCACCGTCGATGCCGGGGCCGACGCAATCCTGCTGGGCGAGAGTCCGCACGCCGGCGTAGCGCTCGGCCGGGCCGTAATCGACCAACAATGCGGTCAGGTAGGGGGACTGTCCCGTCACATCCGCCTTGACGGTGATTTCCGCCGTACCGGAGATGCGGGTTTCTTTGGAAAGCACCGGGAAAAGGTGCACGAGCCGGTTCGGGTCATCGGCCTCCGGCGAGGCGGCGAGGTCCTCGGCGGTGCGCGCCGGATTGTCGACGAACGTCTCCCGGGGGCCCGATCCGAGCCGCAGCGAAACCGGGCGGGTCGACGGGACCGGCCAGGTGGACGCGGTCTGCCAGTGGTTCGGCGCGGTTTCGACGTCGGCCATCGGCTCACGCATGATGCCGGTGTCGATCCGGTACAGCCAGTAGTCGAACCAGCTGTTCAGTGTCGACAGCCAGACGTCGCGGCGAATGTTGAACGGGTCGGTGTGCGCGGCCTGATGCAACCAGATCTTCCGCGGGACATGCCGCGCGGCCAGGGCATCCCACCATTGACCGGCCTGCAGGGTACGGACGTTGTCGTCGTGCAGCCCGTGCACCAGGAACACACTCGCGCGAACCTTGCTCACGTCCCGGGTGTAATCCCGCTCGGCCCAGAACGCGCTGTAATCGCCGGTTTCGCGGTCCTGCGCGCGCTCGATGGCGTCCATGACCGGGGCGCAGACCTCCGGATTCGCCCTGGTCAGCACCGCTCGGGCCAGCACGTCCAGGTCCTCGCCCTGGAAACCGCCGGGGGCGACCACGCCACCGTTGGCGCGATAATAGTCGTACCAGCTGGAGATGCCGGCGATCGGGACGATCGTCTCCAGACCTTTCACACCGGTCGCCGCGACCGCATTCGGCAGGGTTCCGTTGTAGGAGACTCCGATCATTCCGGTACGGCCGGTCGACCAATTCGCCCGCACGCTGTTGCCGGAGGCGTCGAAGGCTTTGGCGCGGCCGTTAAGCCAATCGACCACCGACTTCATGCCGAGCGTCTCATTCCGGCCGCCCGACGTGGGACAACCGGTGGAACCGCCGGTTCCGAGGCTGTCCGCGAAAACCACGGCATAACCGCGGGGTACGAAATAATTGTCGAGGTAACCGGCGAACGTGATGCTGTCGGCGCGGGCCACGGCCGAACCCTTGGCGACGGCGGCAGCGCCACCCCGGTCGATGTCGTCGTGGTTCGGCACGTCGTTGAGGCCCGCGTAGTAAGGGCTCGCCTGGAAGATCACGGGGACCCGGGTGGTGGCGGCCGGGCGGATGATGCGGACGGCGACGCGGTCGGGCCGGCCGTCGAAGTCGCTGTCGACGGTGCTCTGCACCCAGACCTGTTCACGGATGGCCTGGGTGTAGTCGTAGGTGGGCTGGGTGCCGGGCCGGGCGCCTGCCTGTGCCGGCGGGGACGTGGCCGGCGATGACCTGGCCGACGGCGAGGCGGCGGCGGCCGACGGCGCGAGAAGAACGGCAATCACGGCAATCGATGCGGCAAATCGCATCGCGTCACCATATCGCCGTTCGTCGATTGTTGGGGTTCCGGAGGGGCGACCCGGGCCCTGATCTGTGGGGCCTGGCCGACAGGTCCGCCGCCGTTGAGGTTTTCCACACTGGCGCTCTGTCCACAGGCGCTCGGCATGATCTTGCGGATTGCGCGGATAATGGCTGGTGGCGGCCTGCCCCCTGAGGTGGGCGGGGACCAGGTGTCGGCGGCCGGAAGACCCGCGGCACCCGGCTGGGCCTGCGCGGACACCTGTCGGCCGGCGCCGCTGGAAGCCGGCGCCGCTGGAAGCCCGCGCCGCTGGAAGCCCGCGCCACCGGAAGCCCGCGCCTTGAACCGGCGGCGACCTCAGGGCGCGATCTCCCCCGACCCCCGAGCGATCAACGAAGCCGGAATCACCACGGTCTGTGGCGGCCCGGCATGCCCGCTGATCCGGGCAAACGCCAGCCGAGCGGCCTCCCGCCCCAGCGCCACCATGTCATGCGCCACCACCGTCGTGCCGACCACATCGGCCAGTTCGAAGTCGTCGAAGCCGACCAGGGCCGGCGGCCGGGCCCGGCCCGCGAGGACGCGCAGCGCGCCCGTGGTCAGCCGGTTGTTGGTCGTGAACAGCGCGGTCGGCGGCTCGTCGAGGGCGAGCAGTGCGCCTATGGTCTGTTCGGCGGTGGCCGCGTCGTGGACGTCGGTGCGCAGGTAGCGGTCCCAGTCGGGGTTGCCGGCGGCCTGCATGGCGGCGGCGAAGCCGTTGATGCGGGCGCGCTGGGAGGCGGTGCGGGCCAGGTCGGCGACCAGGGCGATGCGGCGGTGGCCGCGGGCGAGCAGGTGGGCGGCGGCGGCGCGGGCGCCGCCGTCGTTGTCGATGAGGACGCTGTCGGCGGCCAGGCCTTCGGGTGGGCGGTCCAGGAAGACGACGGGGACGCCGCTGATGTCGTCGCGGGCCAGGTATTCCTGGCCGCCGCCGCTCGGGACGACGAGGAGCGCGCGGACGCGGCGTTCCAGGAAGACGTTGACCAGGTGGCGTTCCTGGGCGACGTCCTCGTCGTTGTTGGCGGTGACCAGCAGCAGGCCGTGGCGGCGCAGTTCGCGTTCGACGCCGCTGGCCACGGCCGAGTAGAACGGGTTGGCCAGGTCGCCGCTGATCAGGCCGACCATGGCGGACGTGCCGCCGCGGCGGAGTTCGCGGGCCAGGCCGTTGAGCCGATAGCCGAGCTGTTCGGCGGCGGCACGGACTCGCCGACCGGTCTCTTCGGCCACGTTCGGCTCGTCGTTGAGCGCCCGGGAGGCGGTTTTGAGGCTGACACCGGCCAGCGCCGCGACCTGACTCAGGGTCGGCAGCCGGACGGCCGGATCGTCGGCGGGCATGTCACTCCGGGTGCGCAGTCGGCGAAGGGCCTCAGTATGTCATCCCGGGGCGCCGCCGACCGGCACCGATGCGGTCGCCGCGACGGTGGCGGCGACCGCCCGCGAAAAAATCGAGCGCAGGAAAGGCGACCGGCGGCGGGTGGAACGGTGCCGGGACGGCGACGGCTAGCGCCGCAGGGCCCGCCGGGCCAGGAAGTTTCCGAGGAACTGACCGGCCTGGACGATCACGATGATGACGGCGACGGTGATGTAGATGACCGGCCAGTTGTAGCGCTGCGCTCCGTAGGTCACCGCGTAACTGCCGAGCCCGCCACCACCGATCAGACCGGCTTGAGCGGACATGTCCACCACGGCCACGAAGATGAACGTGTATCCGAGGATGACCGGTCCGAGCGCCTCGGGCACGACGACCGTGAGCAGGATGCTGAGCGGACGCGCCCCGGCCGCCCGGGCCGCCTCGATCACGCCCGGGTCGACGGCGAGCAGGGTCTGTTCCACGATCCGGCTGACCGCGAAGGACGCGCCGATGCTCAGCGCGAACGTGGTCGCCTCCTGCCCGATGGTCGTCCCGATGACGGCGAGCATCAGCGGCTGCAGCGCCAGCAGGAAGATCACGAACGGGATCGGCCGGACGATGTTGACCAGGATGTTGACGCCGATGAACAGCGGCCGGTTGGCGAGCAGGCTGCCCGGCCGGGTGGCGTAGAGCACCAGGCCCAGGACCAGCCCGAGCAGTCCGGCGACGACGACCGAGATGCCGACGATGTAGAACGTCTGCCCGATCGCTTTCCAGAACTCCGGCAGGTTGGTACGGAATTCGTCCACGTCAGTCGTTCTCCTCGGTCACGTCCACGCCGTCGGCGCGCAGGGCGGTCAGCGCCGCGTCGATGTCCGGGTCCGGGCCGGTCAGCTCGAAGGTGAGGCTGCCGACGGCCCGCTCCTGCAGTTCGCTGACGCCACCGAAGATGATTCCGGCGGCCACCCGGTGGTCCAGGAACGTGCGGGCCAGGGCGGTCTGGAATCCGGGCTCGTCGCGGACGGCGACGGAGACGATCCGGCCCTCGTGGGTACGGCGCAGCCGCGCCAGTGTCTCGGCCGACGGCCGGTCGCGCAGGGCGCCCCGGACGAAGTCGGCCGCGACCGTGCTCTTGGGGTGCGCGAAAACGTCGTACACCGAACCGGTTTCGGCGATTTTGCCGGACGCCATGACCGCGACGCGATCGGCGACGGTCCGGATCACGTCGAGTTCGTGCGTGATCAGCACGATGGTCACGCCGAGCTCGCGGTTGACCCGGCCGAGCAGAGCCAGGACCTCGGTCGTGGTCTTCGGGTCGAGGGCGCTGGTCGCCTCGTCGGCCAGCAGCAGGGACGGCTCGGTGGCGAGGGCCCGGGCGATGCCGACGCGCTGTTTCTGCCCGCCGGAGAGCTGCTCGGGGTGGTCGTGGGCGCGGTCGAGCAGGCCGACGAAGTCGAGCAGCCGGGCCACCCGGCGGTCCCGTTCCTCCCGGCCGACGCCGGCGACCTTGAGCGGGTAGGCCACGTTGCCGGCGATCGTGCGCGACCGGAACAGGTTGAACTGCTGGAAGATCATGCCGATGTCGCGGCGGGTGCCGCGCCGATCCTTCTCGGACAGCGCGGCGATGTCCCGGCCGTCGACCCAGACCTTGCCGGTGGTCGGTGTCTCCAGCCCGTTGATCAGCCGGATCAGTGTGCTCTTGCCGGCGCCGGAGTGGCCGATGACCCCGAACACCTCGCCCTTGGCGACTTCCAGGCTGACGTCGTCCAGGGCGACCACCCGGGACCGGTCACGGCCCCGGGTGAACGACTTGGAGACATTCTCCAGACGTACGTGCGACACGGGTTACTTACCCGCCGCGACAGCCTGGTCCTGGACCTTCGTCAGCAGCGCCTGCAGATCAGAAGCGGACACCGTGCGCAGCACCGCGACGCCGCCGTTGTCGTCCTGCACGCCCTTCTCCACCGACGGGTCGTGGTAAAGCTCGGCCAGCTTGAGGTAGGTCGGGTTGTCCTTGTCGGCGGCGCGGGCGGCGAAGATGTTCACGTACGGCGCGGCGCTGTCGCTGGCCGGGTCGTCCTGGAAGATCGCGGCGTCGCGCGGGAGCTTGGCGCTGGTGGCGTAGTTGTTGTTCACGATCGCGCCGACGACCGAGCCGCTCTGCAGCGCACCGGCGGTCTGCGATGCATCGAGGGTGACCACGTCGACCTTCTTCGTCTCGACGTCGCTGACGCCGGAGAACGCGCTGCCGCCGCCCTTGAGCGTGACCAGCCCGGCCGCCTGCAGCACGAGCAGGCCGCGGGCCTGGTTGATGGCGTCGTTGGGGATGGCGACCTTGGCGTCGGCCGGGAACTCGGCCGCCGACTTGAACTTCAGCGAGTAGAGCGGCAGCGGGTAGACCGCGGTGGATCCGATCGGCTGCAGGTCGTCCTTGGCGGTGACGTTGTAGTTGGCCAGGTACTGGATGTGCTGGAACTGGTTGAGGTCCAGCTGCTTCTGCTTCAGTGCCGGGTTCGGCTGGCTGTAGTCGCTGAAGTTGACCAGCTCGACATTGACGTTCAGCTTCTGCTTGGCCAGGTCGGTGTAGGTCTTCCAGTACGGCGACGACGCGTCGGCGACGCCGATGCGCACGGTCTCGGTCTTCGTCGCGCCGGCGGCGGTGTCGTCGGAGTCGTCGCGGGTGGCGACGACGCCGATGACGGCACCGGCGGCCACGACGACGACCGCGGCGGCGGCGATCCAGGGCCAGCGGCTCCGCTTGCGGGTGGGCAGAACCGGCTGGTCGGACTGGTCAGACATGGGTATGGCTCCGAAGTGGTGATCGAGGTGATGCGGTGGAGCCACCATAGCCCACATCTCCGATAGGAGAAATGTGGGGTAGGTCTAATCGGCGCCCGGCGCGCGCAGCACGGTGAAGTGACGGGTACGGCGCAGCTCGAACCCGATCGACCGGTACAGCCGGATGGCGTTGACGTTGCCGCCCGCGGCGTGCAGGAACGGCGTCTCGCCGCGCTCCCGGATGCCGTGCGCGACCGCGCGGACCAGCGTCGACGCCAGCCCCTGACCGCGGAACGCCGGGTCGGTGCAGACCGCGCTGATCTCGGTCCATCCCGGCGGGTGGACGCGCTCGCCGGCCATCGCGACCAGAGCGCCGTCACGACGTACCCCTAAATAATTGCCGAGTCGGTAGGTGCCGGCCTCGAACGGGCCCGGCCGCGTCCGGGCGACCAGGTCCAGCATCTCCGGCACGTCGTCGGCGCCCAGGGTGACCACGTCGTCGGGGACCTCGGTGTGCAGCCGATCGCCGGCCACCATCTGGACGCCCTCGCCGCGGTGCTCCACGATCCACCCGGGCGGCGGCGGTGCGATGTCGCAGGACAGGCGCGCGATCCCGCCCGGCCCGACGAGAGCCGCAAGATCACCCCAAACCCGATTATTCTGTACGGGCGGAACCGCCATGATCGGTGAGACGTCGGCCGGATAACGGCGCGCACATCCGGCGCCCTCGGCGAGATGAGCGTGCGGCCCGGTCAGCGAGGCCCACGACGCCCGGTCGAGCACATCGCTCATCGGATCGACGCGAATCGCCGGTCCGGCCGCGGCCCGTCCAGGGCCAGATCGGTCAGGACTCGGCCGATCGCCGGGACGAACTTGAAGCCGTGCCCGGAGAAACCGGTGGCCACGACCAGCGGGCCGTGCCGGTCCAGGACGAACGTCTCGTCCGGCGTCGTCGTGTAGGTGCAGCTGATCGGCGTCACGTCGTCCGGGTCGACGCCGGGCAGCCAGCGACGCGCGTACTCCTGCAGGCCGGCCAGCTGCGCCGGCTCGGGCCGGAAGTCGCGGTGATCGGGATCGGTCACCGGACCGGCGCCGTGGAAGCCGACCTTGATCCCCTCCCCCGGAGTCGCCAGCCCGTAGATCAGCGGGTGGAACGCGTCGGCCGAGCGGTGCCCGAAGCTCGGCCAGTCCCGCTCGGGCACACGGGCGCCGAAGTGGACCGGCTGCTCCTGGGTCACCCGGAGGGGCGGCAGCGGGATCAGATGGCCGAGCAGTTTCGCGGCCCAGCCGTTGACCGCCGCGACGACGCGCCGGGCGCGCAGGTCACCGGCGTCGGTGCGCACCAGGACGGTGTCGTCGCCGAGGAGTTCGATCGCGCGGACGGGGGTCTCATGCCGTACCGAAGCACCGTTTTTCTCGGCGTCGGCCTGAAGCGCGGATACCGAACGGTCGGCGTGCAACCGGCCGCTGTCCGGGTGGAACAGGGCGCGGGTGTCGAAGCGGAGGCCGGGCCAGCGCTCGGCGGCCTCCCCGGGGGTGAGCCAGTGGTGCTCGACGTTCTCGGCCGTCAGTCCCGCGGCCAAGGAGTCGAGGCCCGGATGGGCGCCGTGGTCGACGCCGCCGGTCACCGTCAGCAGCTGCTCGCCGGTCGTGTCCTCGAGCTCGCGCCACAGGTCGCGGGCCTCCCGGGCCAGGCCGATGTGCAGGGCGTCCGGGTACGACAGCCGGAAGATCCGGGACGCGCCGTGCGAGGCGCCGTTCGTGTGGCCGGCCGTGTACTGCTCCAGCAGCACCACGTCGACCCCGCGCCGCGCCAGCTGCCAGGCGGCGGCGGAGCCGATGGCGCCGCCACCCACGACTATGACGTCGGCATCCAGTGAGCCCATCCGAGCACCTCCCCCACGCACCTTAAACCTACAAGTGCCATAGGTTTAGTAGGGCGTTGCGCGGATCACTCGACGACCACCTCCAGCATCCGGGTGAGGCGACCGGTCAGACGGTCGCTGTCGGCGTCGCGCAGGGCCGGGGTGGCAATGAGCCGGCGCATCAGCCAGGTGCCGGCCAGCAGGGCCAGGCCCGTCTCGGCGCGCTCCTGAGCGTCCGGCCCGGTCAGGGCGGCGGTGAAGCGGGCACCCACGTGCTTCTCGATGCCGGCCCGGATGATCTCGGCGGCCCGCGGGTTGGCGGCCGACTTGATCATCAGCTCGAACGGGCCGAGGTGCTCGGCGTCCGGAGCCGTGCGGTCGACCAGGGCGCGGGCGATCTCGGCGGCCAGATCGCCGGGCTCACCACCCGGAACCATCGTCGGCGGGGCGAAGGACGCGTCCACCACCTCGGTGAACAGCCCCTCCTTGGACCCGAAGTAGCGGTTCACCAGCATCGCCGTCACACCCGCGTCGGCCGCGATGTCACGGACGCCGACACCGTCGTACCCGAAGCGGGTGAAAGCGGTGATCGCCGAGGTCAGGATGGCCTGGCGGGTGGCCGCCGCGTTGCGCGGACGGCGAGTGGCGGGCGTCATACGGAAAAGTCTACAGACGCAGACTTGGCCGCCGTAATCTACAGGTGTAGACAACAGTTCCTACCGAGGAGCACACCATGGACCTGCAGCTGAGCGGCCACCGCGCGCTGATCACCGGCTCGACCTCCGGGCTCGGCGAGACCACCGCCCGCCTGCTCGCCGCCGAGGGCGCCGAGGTCGTCATCCACGGCCGCGACGCCGGACGCGCCCGGGCCGTCGCCGACTCGATCATCGAGCAGGGCGGGAAGGCATCGGTCACCATCGGCGACCTCACCACCGACCAGGGAGCCGACGCGGTCGCCGCGGGCGCGCTGGCCGGCGGTCACGTCGACATCCTGGTCAACAACGCCGGCGCCTACGAGCACCTCGACTGGGCCGCCGCGACCGCTGACATCTGGCTCAACACCTACAACATCAACGTCGTTTCCGGCGTACGGATGATCCAGCGTCTCGTCCCGGCCATGCGCGACCGTGACTACGGCCGCGTCGTCACCATCGGCGGCGGACTCGGCGTGCAGCCGTTCGACAACCACCCGCACTACAACGCGTCGCTGGCCGCCCGGCACAACCTGGCCGTCTCCCTGGCCCGCGACCTGGCCGGCACCCGCGTCACGTCGAACGTGGTGTCCCCCGGCGCGATCCTGGTCCCGGCCGTGCAGGAATTCCTGACCAAGCTGGCCCCGGAGCGCGGGTGGGGTTCGACGTGGGAGGAGATCGAGTACAACTCGGTCCGCGAGATCGTCCCCAACGACCGGGTCCGGTACGGGCGGCCGGCGGAGATCGCGGGTGCGGTCGCCTACCTGTGCAGTCCGTACGCGGAGTACATCAGCGGCGCCACCATTCGCGTCGACGGCGGCACGGTCCGCGGCGCGTTCTGAGGCGGGAGCGCGGCGCCACTTGAGACAGGGGCCCGGCGCTTTTTGCGGCGGGGGGCACAGTCGACCCCTCGGGCCGCGGCCGCACTCGGGCTCACCGGGCCGGAGCGGTCACGGTCGCGGCGCCGCGGCTCACCAGACCGACCCGGCCCGGCCCGGGGCGGCTCGGGTCGGGGCGGGGCGGCTCGGATCGGGGCGGGTCAGGCGTCGAGGCGCAGGTCGGGGTGGCGGCCGGCGATCGTGCGCATGCGCCAGCGGTGCGGGAAGACCGCGAGCAGGGCGCCGTCGCGGACGCGGGTCATCACCTCGACGTTCGACTCGGTGCGCAGGATCTCGCGGCCGGCCTCGTCGGTGCGGGCCGCCACCTCGTACGGCAAATGGTTGAGCTGGACCTTGACCCCGAATTCGGCTTCGAGCCGGTGGGTGGCCACCTCGAACTGCATCGGCCCGACCGCGGCGAACACCGGGACACCGTCGCCGCGCTGCTCGGAACGCAGCACCTGGACCACGCCCTCGCCGTCGAGCTGCTCGATGCCGCGCCGGAAACGCTTGTAGGTCGACGTGTCGGACGCGGTCACGGCCGCGAAGTGCTCCGGCGGGAAGGACGGCAGCGCCGGGTACTGCACCGGGGAGCCCTGGTAGAGCGTGTCGCCGATGCCCAGCGAGGTGGCGTTGACCAGGCCGATCACGTCACCGGGGTACGCCTCGTCGATGGTGTCCCGGCCCTGGCCGAAGATCTGCTGCGCATACTTGGTGGCGAACGGCTTACCGGTGCCGGCGTGCGTGACGATCATGCCGCGCTCGAACTTGCCGGAGTTGATCCGGACGAAGGCCAGCTGGTCGCGGTGCGTCCGGTTCATGTTCGCCTGGATCTTGAAGACGAACCCGGAGAACGCGCCCTCGACCGCCTGCTCGTCGCCGGCCACGGTCGGTCGGGCCGACGGCGGCGGCGCCAGCTCGAGAAGAATGTTCAGCAGCTGACTGACCCCGAGGTTGGCCACGGCCGCGCCGAACAGCACCGGGGTGCTCTTGGCGGCCAGGAACTCCTTCTCGTCGAAGTCGGCGCCGGTCAGCTCCAGCAGTTCTAGCTCCTCGGTGGCGGTCGTCCAGTCCTCCCCGAACCGCTCGGCCGCCGCCTCGGCGGTCATCTCCTCCTCGATGGCCAGGTCGGCGCCACCGGGTGAGCGTTCCATCCGGACGAACTGGCCGGTCCGGCGGTCGATCACGCCCCGGAAGTGCCCGGCGATGCCGACCGGCCAGGTCAGCGGGGTCGGCTTGAGCCCGATCCGCTGCTCGATCTCGTCCATCAGGGCCAGGGCGTCCAGGCCCGGCCGGTCCCACTTGTTGATGAACGTCATCACCGGGATGTTGCGCTGCCGGCACACCTCGAACAGCTTGAGCGTCTGCGGCTCCAGACCCTTGGCCGCGTCGAGCAGCATGACCGCGCTGTCGACGGCGGTCAGCACCCGGTACGTGTCCTCGGAGAAGTCGGCGTGACCGGGCGTGTCCAGCAGGTTGATCACGGTGTCCCGGTACTCGAACTGCAGGGCGGCCGAGGTGACCGAGATGCCACGCTCCTGCTCCATCGCCATCCAGTCGGACACCACACCCTTGCGGTCACCCTTGCCGTGCACCGCGCCGGCCTGCCCGATCACCCGCGCGTGCAGCGCCAGCGCCTCGGTCATGGTCGACTTACCGGCGTCCGGGTGCGAGATCACCGCGAACGTACGCCTCCGGCCCGCCTCAACAGCGACGCTCTCCGCCGACGGCACGTTCTGACTCACGCTCAGCTCCCCCACAACCACGTCTACGACCTGCGAAACCGTATCCCGTCGCGGGCGGCATCCCGTAGTAGGGGGCGGTGATCGCCCGCGAGGTGTGAGCGGGAACTCCGCCCACGAGGCCTCCGGCCCGCCTTACACCTTATCTCCCGCCCGCGCACCCTCATCGCGGCGTTCCGAGGGCGATGGCCTGACGCCACGGGCGGATCGCCTTGGGCGGCATGTTGACGGCGAGCGCGCCGACGAGCCGCCCGTCCCGGTGGTAGGCGGCCAGGAAGCGCCCGTCCTCCAGCGACCCCTCGGCGATCTCGGTCGAGTCGTGTCCGCGCAGGTACCCGTACGCGTGGATCTTCAGTTGGTATCGATCCGACCAGAAGTACGGAACCGGGGCGAACGGTTTGCGCGCGGACGGGAAGAGCAGGTTGCGGGCGGCGGCCATGCCCTGCTCGGCGGCGTTGGTCCGGTGCTCGATGCGCATGTCGGCGCCGAACAGCGGGTTGTGCCACCGCGCGACGTCCCCGGCGGCGTAGACGTTCTCAAAAGCCGAGCAGAACGCATCGCAGACCACGCCGTCCTCGACGGTCATCCCGCTTCCGGCCAGCCATTCCGTGTTCGGCCGCGACCCGATCGCCACCAGCACCGCGTCCGATCCGGCGAGCAGCGGATCGTCCAGGGAGTCCACCCCGATTCCGGTCCGCAGGTCCACGCCGTGCGCCCGGTGCACCGACGACAGGAACTGCCCGACCGGTTCGCCGACGGCGTGCGCGAGCGGGACCGGCGCCGGCTCGATCATCGTCACCTCGCAGCCCAGGCCGCGGGCCACGGCGGCACACTCGGCGCCCAGGAACCCGGCACCGACAACGGTCAACCGCCGGCCGGGACGCAAGGCTTTCCGCAGTTCAAGAGCATCTCTTACGGTACGGAGGACGTGCCCGCCCGCCCCGGGCAGCCGTCGCGGCCGCACCCCGGTGGCGATGATCAGCCCGTCGTAGGGAACCGGCGTCCCGTCGTCCAGGCGCACGGCCCGCCCGGCTGTGTCGAGGCCGACCGCCTTCACG
Source organism: Actinoplanes sp. HUAS TT8 (assembly GCF_051380535.1). Lineage (NCBI taxonomy): Bacteria > Bacillati > Actinomycetota > Actinomycetes > Micromonosporales > Micromonosporaceae > Actinoplanes > Actinoplanes sp. HUAS TT8. Next base: position 3,858,024 of record NZ_CP195646.1, read on the forward strand.
CCCAGGCGCAGGTCCAGCCGCAACGCGGTCAGCTGTTCGAGCGTGCGCAACGCCAGCCGGTCGGCGTCCCACGCCGAGGCCAGGATCTGTTTGGAGAGCGGCGGACGGTCGTACGGGAAGTCGATCTCCTCCCCGATGACCGTGACCGTCCCCTGGAAGCCTTCGCGGCGCAGGGTTTCGGCGGCGGCGAGCCCGGCCGCCGAGGCGCCGACGATGACGACCCGTCTCACCGTTCGACCAGCCGGATGGCCGCGGCCGGGCACACCGCCGCCGCTTCCCGCACGGCCTCATGGAGGTCCGGGCCGGGTTCGTCGTCCAGGACGATCGCCACGCCGTCGTCGTCGCGCTGGTCGAAGACGTCCGGGGCGACCATCGCGCACTGACCGGCGGCCACGCATTTCGGCTCGTCGAATTCCACCTTCACGCCGGTCACCACCGCACCGGCAGTGACCGGAGTCCGTAGGCGACGCCTTCCATCGCGAACTCGACCTCCTCGAACGGTACCGACAGCGCAAGGGTGGGGATCCGCCGGTACAGCGTGCCGTAGACGACCTGCAGCTCCACCCGGGCCAGCGACTGACCCAGGCATTGATGGGCGCCATAGCCGAATGCGTGATGGGAACGCGCCGGCCGGGTCAGGTCGAGGGCGTCGGGCGACGGGAACTCGGCCGGGTCGTAATTGGCGCCGGCCAATTCGAACACTACGCCGTCACCGGCCCGGATGACCGTTCCGTGCAGTTCGATGTCCTCGACGGCGATCCGCCGGATGCCGCTGTGCACGATCGTCAGATACCGCAGCAGTTCCTCCACCGCGCCGGCCACGAACCGGGCGTCGTCCGACCGCTCGCGCAGCAGTTCCAGCTGGTCCGGGTGGTGCAGCAGGGCGAGCGTGCCCAGCGAGATCATGCTGGCGCTGGTCTCGTGCCCGGCGATCAGGATGGCGCTGCCCATGGTCACCGCCTCGGCGTGGCTCATCTCGCCGGCTCTGACCCGCGCGCCCATCTCGGACAGCACGTCGTCCTCGGGCGCGTCGATCTTGCGCATCAGCAGCGCGCTCAGGTATTCGCCGAGGCCCTGACCGGCGGCCGCGGCGTCGGCCGGATCCGAGTCGTGGCTGATCGCGCGGCGGCTGCTGTCCTGGAAGAACCGGTGGTCCTCGTAGGGCACGCCGAGGATCTGGGTGATCACCAGCGTCGGCACCGGCAGCCCGATCGCCTGGACCAGGTCGGCCGGATTCGGCCCGGCCAGCATCTCGTCGATCAACGCATCGATCACCCGCTGCATCCGCGGACGCCATGCCTCGACGCGTTTGACCATGAAAGGCCCATTTACCGTACGTCGTAATCGGGTGTGTTCCGGAGGGTCGGTGTTCGTGATCAGATCCGGGATGTGCGGCGCGACCGCGGCCCGCGACCTGGTCATGTGCGGGTAGCCGGGCTTCTTCTCGTCGATGCTCAGCCGGGGGTCGTTGAGCAGCGCGCGCTGGTCGGCGTGCCGGGTGATGAACCACGGCTCGCTGCCGTCCCAGATCCGCACCTTGCCGACCGGTGGCATCTCACGCAGGGCGGGGGCGGGCGCGAACGGGCATCGCGCGTCCCGCCGCATCGGGTAGTAGGGGGCGTCAACCATGCCCCCATGCCACCAGCCGGCCCTGACATCACCCGGACACGAACCTGACAGAAGCCTGACGTGGTCCAGGTCACACGCCGATGAGGAACCCGCGGATCCCGGCCAGCCAGCGCTCCGGATTGTCGAAGTGGGCCATGTGAGCGGCCTCCGGCACCTCGACGAGCGTGCTGCCGGGCAGCGCGGCGTGCAGGCGGCGGGCCGTGCCGATCGGGAAACCCATCTCCCGCAGGCCGTGCAGGATCAGCACCGGCCGGCCCCAGTCCTTCAGCACCTCGTCGGAGTCGGCCGGGCCGCCCGGCAGCAGGGTTCCGCTGGAGTACGGCCCGTTGAAGTCGTTGCTGAACCGGGTTCCGTCGAGGATCCGATGCCAGTCGTCGAGCCGGTCCAGTCGCCACACCATCAGAGGCGCGTCACCGTAGGCCATGGCCCGGCTCAGAGCACCGTCGGGCGCGTCCGGGTCGGTCATCAGCGGATCGTCGAACCCGATGTTGGTGCACAGCTCGCGGCGCTGCTGATAGTCCTCGGACGCTTCGAGTTCGCTCTCGTAGTCGGTGTACGCCGTGGTCGACGCCAGCACGAGCCGCCGCACGACCTCCGGGTGCTGCTGGACCAGGCGCATCGCGATCCGGCCGCCGTAGGAGAACCCGAGCACATCGGCCGGCCCGTCCCCCAGCGCCCGGATCAGCGCGGCGACGTCATCGGCGAACAGGGTCGGCTGCAGCTGGCTCTCCGGCAGGTCCCCGGCCGGGGGCGTGCGGTGGCTGCGCCCGCAACCCCGCAGGTCGAACAGGACGACCTGGGCCACGTCGGCCAGCTCGGCGATGGTCGGCAGCAGGTATCCGTGATCCCAGGACGGTCCGCCGTGGATCACCACCAGCGGTGGCAGCGCCCGATCCCCGAACCGCCGCACGAACAGATCAACCCCGTTGACCCGAACGACCCCACCGGCATCCGTCACGTCGTCCAGCAGCACTCTCTCCACCGCGCGATCATTCCAGATCGGACTTCGGACGGCCGCCCCTCGCCTCACGGTCCGGCCGGGTCGCGGGCGGTCAATGGAGGCGGTAGCCGAAGCCGCGGTGGGTGTGGATGGGGTCGGGGGCGGCGAGTTTGTGGCGGAGGCGGGAGACCAGGCGTTCGACGGCGTTGCCGGTGTGTGAGTCCGGCCAGACGTGACGGGCGACCTGCTCCTTGGTGAGGACCTGCCCGGCGTGGCGGATCAGGTGGCGGAGCAGGCGGTACTCGGCCGGCGTCAGGTCCAGGGCACGGTCGCCGCGCCAGGCCTGGTACGTGATCTCGTCGAGCAGCAGATCGCCGTACTCAAGCAGGTGTCTTTCCCTGTTCCTCAAGAGGACCTGGACGCGGGCGAGCAGTTCGGCGCGGTGGAACGGCCGCGTGACGTAGTCCTAGATCTCGGTGCCGAGGGCCGGGACGAGGGTGCCGAGGAATGCGCACTCGGTCACGCAGAGCACCGGTGGGCGTTCGGTGAAGACCGGGCGGTTGCGGGCCAGGGCCATCAGGTCGGGGATCTCGATGTCGACGACGATCAGGTCGACGTGGTGCTGATCGAGGAGCCGGAGTGCGCCGGCGCCGGTGGTGGCCGAGCTGACCTGATAGCCGGCGAAGCTCAGGTGCGCGGTCAGTTCGTCACTGGGAGCCACGACAAGCAAACGCATGACGACCCTCCAAAGTGGCCTGGACCACAGTTTAGTTCAATCAGTTGCTTTAAAAGTGGCCCTTGGGTTGGCTCACCGTACCGGACGAACCCCCGTGAAAGGCACCACTATGTCCAGCACGCCCCACCGCTATCGGCCCGACGAACTCGAGGCCCTGCGCGCCCGGTACCGAGCGGAGCGTGACCGTCGCATCCGCCCGGAGGGAACCGCTCAATACCAGCGCGCGGCCGGCGAATTCGGCTACTACGCCCGCGATCCGTACACCGAGTGGACCGAACGCGACACCGTCCACGACCGGGTCGAGGCGGTGGTGATCGGCGGCGGTTTCGGAGGGCTGCTGACCGGCGCCCGCCTGCGGCAGGCCGGCGTGGAGAGCATCCGGATGATCGACGAGGCCGGTGACTTCGGCGGCACCTGGTACTGGAACCGGTACCCGGGCGTGCACTGCGACATCGAGTCGACCGTCTACATGCCGCTGCTCGAAGAGGTCGGGTACGTCCCGAAGTGGCGGTACGCCCCCGGCGAGGAGATCCGCCAGCACTGCGTGGCCATCGCCAAGCAGTTCGACCTGTACGCCGACACCATGTTCCACACGCGCGTCACCGAACTGCGCTGGGACGAGGACGCGGCCGAGTGGCACGTGCGGACCGACCGCGGCGACGAGTTCCGCAGCCGCTACGTCGTCGTCTCCTCGGGCACGCTCACCCAGCCGAAACTGCCCGGCATCCCGGGGATCGCCGACTTCCGCGGTCACACGTTCCACACCAGCCGCTGGGACCACGGCTACGACCTGACCGGCAAGCGCGTCGCGGTGATCGGCACCGGCGCGACCGGCGTCCAGGTCATCCCGTCGATCGCGCCCGAGGTCGAGCACCTCTACGTCTTCCAGCGCACGCCGTCCTCGGTCGACGTGCGCGGCAACCGGCCGACCGACCCGGACTGGTCCGCGTCGCTGCAACCGGGCTGGCAGCGCGACCGCATGGAGAACTTCCTGGCCCTGGTCACCGGCGGCTACGTCGAGCAGGACCTGATCGACGACGGCTGGACCAGCACGGCCCGCCTGCAGCGGCAGATGCTGACCGGCACGGTCGACACGACGATCACGGCCGAGGAACGCGAGTACCTGGACGAGCTGGCCGACTTCCGCAAGATGGACGAGATCCGCGAACGGGTCGACGAGATCGTCACCGACCCGGCCACCGCCGAGGCGCTCAAGCCCTGGTACCGGTACATGTGCAAGCGGCCCACGTTCAGCGACTTCTACCTGCAGACGTTCAACCGGCCCAACGTGACCCTGGTCGACACCGCCGACCACGGTGGGATCACCGCGATGACCGAGACGTCGCTGGTCGTGGGCGACAACAGTTACGAGGTCGACTGCGTCATCTTCGCGACCGGCTTCGAGGTCGGCATCTCCGGCGTCATCTCCGGAACCCTTCCGGTGTACGGCCGAGGCGGGCTCCCCCTGCTCGGGCACTGGCGCAACGGCCCGCGCACGCTGCACGGCTTCTACAGTCACGGATTCCCGAACCTGTTCCACCTGGGTTCGCTGCAGAACGCGGCCGCCGTCAACTTCGTCCACGTCCTGCAGGAGCAGGCGTCGCACATCGCGGCCGTGGTCGGCGAGGCCGCCCGGCGTGACGCCCGCTGGATCGAGCCGACCGTCGAGGCCGAGGAGCGCTGGATCGCCACGATCCGCGAGACCGCGCCGAACAACTTCAACTTCCAGGCCGAGTGCACACCGGGCTACTACAACGGCGAGGGCAAGCCGCGCCCGGTCAACAACTCGTTCGGCCCGGGCCCGGTCGTCTTCCACGACCTGCTCCGGCACTGGCGCGAGTCCGGCGGCCTGGACGAGGTGCTTCACGAGGGCTGACCACATTTTCAAGAGGGTCGATGTGGCGTCCGGGCACATGGGATTGACGTTCACAGGTCCGTAACGTCCGCGACATGAATCCCCGGAAGCTCTGGCCAGCACTGCTCGCGGCAGTGCTGGCCGTCGCCGCCCTCGCGGTCTCCCCGCTCTCCCCCGCGAACGCCGCCGCCACGCTCACCCAGGTCGGCTCGTTCGGCAGCAACCCCGGCGCGCTGCGCATGTACGCCTACGTCCCGGACGGCCTGCCCACCGGCCGTCCGCTGGTCGTGGCCCTGCACGGCTGCACGCAGAGCGCCTCCGACTACTACTCGCACTCCGGCTGGCCCAAGTACGCCGATCTCTACCGGGCCGCGGTCGTCTTCCCCGAGCAGACCAGCGGCAACAATTCGCTGTCCTGCTTCAACTGGTTCACGGCCGGGGACATCGCCCGCGGCCAGGGCGAGGCGCTGTCGATCAAACAGATGGTCGACAAAGCCATTTCCGCGTACGGGTCGGATCCGTCCCGTGTCTACGTCACCGGCCTGTCCGCGGGCGGGGCGATGACCGCGGTGATGCTGGCCGCCTACCCGGACGTATTCGCGGGCGGGGCGGTGGTGGCCGGACTGCCCTACAACTGCGGGACCGTGTGCCAGTACCAGGCGCAGAGCAAGACGCCCAAGCAGTGGGGTGACCTGGTGCGGGCCGCGAACCCGGGTTATTCCGGGCCGTGGCCGAAGGTCGGCATCTGGTACGGGACCTCGGACACGACCGTGGTCCCGGCCAACGCGACCGAGCTGCGTGACCAGTGGACCAACGTGGCCGGCGTCTCGCAGACACCGACGTCCACCTCCACGCTGCCCGGGTCGACGACCGTGGAGCAGTACGGGAACGCGGTCGCGCTCTACCGGGTGCAGGGCATCGCGCACGGGACACCCGTAGCACCCGGCAGCGCCGAGAACCAGTGCGGGACGACCGGGACGTACTACATCAGTTCGATCTGCTCGTCGTACTACATCGCCCAGTCCTGGGGCCTGACCGGCGGCGGAACCACTCCCCCGACCTCCACCAGCCCGACTCCGTCGACCCCGCCCACCGCACAGCCGTGCTTCACGGCCAGCAACTACGCGCACACCACGGCCGGGCGGGCCTACCAGTCCGGCGGCAGCACCTACGCCAACGGCTCGAACCAGGCGATGGGGCTGTGGAACACGTTCACCACGCACACGCTGCGCCAGACCGGGCCGAACTATTACGTGGTCGCCGACGGGCAGTGTTAGCCGACTCTTCTCGATCCGGCGGGCGGCCGCACGATTCACGGCCGCCCGCCGTTGCCGTACGCCGAAGATATTTGTCCATCGTGGAACGAAGGAATCTCCTCCGCGCGGCCATCGCCGCCCCCGCCGTCACCGCTTTCGGCACCGAACCGGCCGAGGCCACGCCCGCGCGGTTCGATACGCACAACCCGCGGTTCGCGCTGGCCGTGCTGCCCGACACGCAGTACCTGTTCGACGCCGACAGCGCCGACCCGGCCCCGCTGCGAGCCACCTTCAAGTACCTGCTGGAGCAGCGCACCGACCTCAACGTCGCCTTCCTCACCCACCTGGGCGACGTCACCGAGCACGGCACCGAGCAGGAGATCACCCTGGCCGGGAGCACGTTCACGGCGATCGACGGGCGGCTGCCGTACAGCGTGCTCGCCGGCAACCACGACGTCAGTTCGGGGACCGACGATCAGCGCGGTGACACGCCGTACCGGAAAGTCTTCGGTCCTGATCGTTTCCGGCACGCCGCGACCTTCCTCGGATCGTCGGCGGACGGCTACAACAGCGCCCACCGGGTCGCCGCGGCCGGGAAGCAGTGGCTGATCCTGGCCCTCGACTGGCGCATCTCGGACTCGGGCCTGACCTGGGCGCGGGGCATCCTGGCGGCGCATCCGACGCTGCCGGCGATCGTGACCACCCACGACCTGGCCTACGCCGACGACAGCGGCCGGGCCTACCTGTCCGGAAACGGTCAGCGGCTCTGGGACAACCTGATCAAGGACAACGACCAGATCTTCCTGACCCTGAACGGTCACTACTGGCCGCCCGGGCGGACCGTGCTCCAGAACGCCGCCGGTCACGACGTGCACGTGCACATCACCAACTACCAGGACCGGTACTACGGCGGCGCCGGCATGATCCGCCTCTACCACTTCGACCTGGTGCGCGGGCGCATCGACGTGGAGACGTTCGCGCCCTGGTTCCTGCACCGCGACACGGCCAAGCGAACCCCCCTCGAAGCCGAGACGATCGAGCTGACCAGCGACGTCGACCGGTTCAGCCTGGCGATCGACTTCGAGTCGCGCTTCGCCGACTTCGCCCCGCCGGTCCTGCCCGCGCCGCGCCCGGCCGCCCAGGTCGTCGACCGGCACACCGCCGCCTACTGGCGTTTCGAAGGCTCTTTGACCACGGTCAAAGACCTTTCCGGCAAAGGCAACGACCTTTCCGTACGCCGTTTGACCGGCACCGGCGGCCTGACCGTCTCCCCGGAACACCACGTCGGCGCGCCCGCCCACTCCAGCGTCTACTTCGACGGCGTCTCCAGCCTGCTCCAGACGTCCGCGAACGCCCCGCTGAACAGCCAGAAGTTCCTCGACGGGTACACGTTCGAGACGTTCATCAAACTGCCCGACCCGTACGTCGGCGACCACGCGTGGATGGGCATCTTCAGCTGGGAAGGCCGCAGCGGCGACGCCGGCAAGCACAGCGGCTGGTCCCCGCTCGAACCGACGTGCAGCCTGAACCTGTCACCCGAACGCTTCCTGCAGTACGTGCTCTACACCGAGGACGGCGACCACAACCCCACGTCGTGGAGCCACGCCCTGCCCGTCGGCGTCTGGCACCACGTCGCCGTCGTCAACGACGGCAAACGCAGCATCGTCTGGGTCAACGGCTCGAAGATCGCCCGCAACCCCACCCAGCCGTCCCACGGCGTCGCCACCCTCGGCTGCCCGTTCACCCTCGGCGGGACGTCGTTCGACCTGCAGTACGACCAGACTTTCTACGGCTGGATCGGCGACACCCGGATCACCACGCGCGCCCTGCGCCCCGAACAGTTCCTCCCGGCCGGCCGCTTCCGCTAGGCCGGCCCCGGGGCGGGCCGCCAACGCGCGGCGGTCCGCCCCGGCCCTCTACTGTGGATGCTAATCTCCCGCGCATCGAGCTCCGTCGAAGTAGGGAGTGGTGAGAAACTTGCTGAAGACCATCCTGAGGCGTGCCGCCGTCCTCGTCGCCGTCCTCACCGTCGGCCTGGCCGGGACCGCAATCCCGGCCGCCGCCGCGACAATCGTCAACAAAGCCTGTTTCTACTCGGTCGACAACGTCGGCCCGGACGGCAACTACCTCGTCCGATACTGCACCCGGGCCACCTGGACCGCGACCAGCAACGGCCGGCACCTCACCCTCCGGGTGAGCATCGCCCTCAACGGCCAGTGGCCGGTCAACGCCGAACCGTACGACTGCGCCTACACGATGTACGGAAAATACTCGAACCCGGCCGGCTCCGAATGGGCGATCACCCCGGCCGGCAAGAACTGCTCACCCGCCGTCGGACAGATCCCCCCGGGCCTCACCAGCTACTACACGTGGCTCTCGACCGACACCTCGGCCGACAGCGTCGTCATGGGCGCCTGCCTCTACCTGTACGACGCCAACCACAACATCGGCACCACCTGGTGCGGCGGCGCCCCGGCCTGGACCACCGCCTACGCCGACCGCGACCTGGGCTGGCTCCCCGTCTACCTGCACTGATCTCCCCCGGCCAGGCCGGCCTGCGTCCTGGATCCGCGAGCATCTGCGGCGCGACCTCGGCAACGAGAAACCACTCCCGGCGGTCCGGCGCGACGAAACCGTGAGCACCATCGTCGTCCGCCCCGACCGACTCCGGTAGGGCGCCCCTCGACCTGGGCCGCGCGGAACATCAGCTACGAGCGGAGGAAGTGAGCGAGATCCCCGGCGAGCCCGGTCATCTGCTCGCCGGCCTCCAACACGAACACGACCCGGGCCGACCAGGCGGTGTCATCCCAGGCACGGTCCGGCGCCCGCAGCGTCACCCCGAGCGACACGTGGCCGCGCCCGTCGTGCCGGGCATCGAGGGTCAGTTCGCGCTCCATCGACTGCCAGGTGCGCGGACCGTCCCAGCCCTGCCAGTCCGCCGCGAGCCTTCCCACGAAGCCGGACAACGTCGTCGACGTTTCGGCGTACACCCCATCAATGTTGGCGATGGTCTTCGCCGTCAGCCCGACGTGGTGCAGTTCCGTCTCGGCCGTGTAGATGAAGCCGTCCCCGTAGGGATCCTGCAGCGGGTGGATCAGCCAGCGAGCACCGCCAGCCACACCCAGGACGAAAAGTTCCTTCACGGTAAGCCAGTATGACAAAAGGGGAGGAACTGCCTAAACCGTCGGTCGGCCGACGTCTCCCAGCGTGTCCAGGAGACGTTCGCGAGCAACCTCCAAGCGCCTGCGGTAGTCGCGCCTGAAGACCTCGACGAGCGATTTGTCCAGCGAGCCGGCGATCGCGTAGAGCGGCGACCACACTGCACGGTCCCGGTTCACGAGCTCGTTGAACTCGGAACTGCCCATCATCATGCTGTGGAGCCAGTCCGACAGGACGAGCGCCTGGTCCCCGGTGAGCTTGATCGCGAAGTTGTCCTCAGACACGGAGGCGGGTTACGCACCGCACCCGCCACGTGGTCGCGTAAGGGTTGGTCATGTGGTCCTGGCGCCTCGGCACGGTGCGTCAGACCACAATCGGGCAGAACGCTTGGACCAGAGGCTCAAGATCCGAGCCGAACTCGCGGTGTCCATCAACGGTACGCCGATCCTGACTCGAATTCGCGACCGAGGGATTATGAGTCCCCTGCTCCAACCTGGCTGCTGCTGAGAGCGTGCAAGGCGCCCTCCGCCAGGACATGCCCCGCCCGGACGGGGGCGGGCACGTCGGTCCCGTCCAGCCATTCTGGTTCGAGGCCGTCCTCCCAGGCGACGATGCCGGTCGCGGCCGTGAGGGCCTCCTGGTCGCGCCCGTGCACGAGGGCCTCGGCCAGCCGCAGGTAGGCGCCGGGCTGCGTGCCGTCGAACTCCTCGGCCATGATGCTGATCCGATCCCCGATCCGACGCCCGTGGTGCGGATACAGGGCGGCCAGGCCGGCCAGCACGAACCTGACGGCCGGGGGTTCGAGTTCCCAGCGGGTGACCAGGGCGGGAAGCTGCTCACCGACCGCGCGGTGAACGTCGAGTGACCACGCCGCGGGCTCGGGTGAGCGGCCTGCGACCGTGGCCCGGTCGGCGTCGGCGAGCACTCCGTCCGCCCGTCGACCGGCGGCGACGAGCAGCCACACGTACAGGTCGAGCCGCTGCCGGGCGGGCACCGCCCCGGAGACGATCAGGCGGGTGAGGAACGGCAGCGCGGGCGCGGTCGCCGAGTAGCAGGTGCCCTGGTGCAGCAGGTCGTCCCCGAACAACTCGTCCAGGGTCTCGCCCCACTCGCCGAACGGGTCGGCCAACGCCCGGATCAGTCCCGGAATCTCCTCCGCGTCGCCATGGGCGTGCGAGAGTTCGTTCCACGGAATCTCGTCCAGTCCGGACAGGTCGATCGGCGCATCCTCGGCATGATCGGGAGTCAGGGCCAGGGTCGCGGCGGGCGGCGGTTCGACGAGCACGACGTTCGGCATGGGCGGACGCGCCCCCGGGTTGACGCAGACGATCGGGTCGCTGCTGCCGCGCTCGCTCGGCAACCCGCTCACGTCGAAGCGACTGCCGCCGTCCGGATACCCGCCGTACTGCTGGGCGATGAGTGCGGCGGCACGCCCGACGGCCTCGATCGTGCGATGGCCGATGGGGTCGACCGCGTACGGCCCGTCGTCGACGGCGATCACCACCCATCCGCCGCTGGGCGACGAACGGGCCGTGACATGGGCGAATCCGTACGATGCCAGCGCCTCAGCCAACTGTTGAGCGTAGTAGTCGTCGGGCACCGTGAACCGGTGGGTGCCTGCCATCGCCGACCAGCCGGTCATGTCGTCGTCTCCGATTCGTCGGGAGTCCTTGATCATCAAACCAGGGGCAACTCGTTTGCGGGGCCGGAACCGGTTCCATAGAGTGCTGGCGATCGCTGTCGACATCCAAACGGGGGATTCAGCACATGCCGATCGTGGAAGCGCGTGGCCTCACCAAGGTCTTCCGGAGGCCGGACAAGGGGCCTGGCCTGGCCGGCTCGGTCAAGCACCTGTTCACTCGCCGCTATCGGGACAAGGTGGCGGTTGATCACGTCGACCTGTCGATCGAGGCGGGTGAGGCGGTGGCCTACGTCGGGCCCAACGGGGCCGGGAAGTCGACGACGGTGAAGCTGCTCAGCGGGATCCTGGTGCCGACCGAGGGCGAGGTGCGCATCGACGGCCTGCACCCGCAGCGTGATCGGATGACCGTCGCGCACAAGATCGGCGTGCTGTTCGGGCAGCGCACGCAGCTGTGGTGGGACCTGCCCGTCGCGGAGTCCTTGGCGGTGCTGCGGGACATCTACGGTGTCGGCGAGAAAACGTACCGTAAGCGTCTTGATCGGTTTGATGAAGTGCTCGGGCTCGGCGAGATCCTTCCGATCCTGGGTCGCAAGCTGTCGCTGGGTCAGCGGATGCGCGCCGATCTGGCGGCCGCGCTGATCCACGGGCCGCAGGTGGTCTATCTGGACGAGCCGACCATCGGGCTCGACCTGGCGGTGAAGGACCGGGTGCGCGAGTTCTTCCGCGGGCTGCGCGACGAGGGCACCACGGTGATGCTGACCAGCCATGATCTGGCCGACATCGAGGGGTTCTGCCGCCGTCTGGTGATCATCGACGAGGGGCGGATCATCTTCGACGGCGACCTCGAAGGGGTCAAGGACCGGTTCGCGCGGGAGCGGATCCTGCATGTGGAGACCGAGCATCCGGTGGCGCTGGAGGATCTGCGTGCGTCGCTGCCCGATGCGGCGATAACCGCCGAGGATCAACTTCATTTCGCCGTACGTTTTGACCGGTTCGCCATGACCGCGGGCCAGGCGGTGTCGGCCGTGGCCGGTCTGGCCAGCCTGGTCGACTTCCGGATGGACGAGCCGAGCATCGAGGACGTCATCCGCCGCGTCTACTCCGGCGAGCTCGTGCTCGGTGAGAACCGGTGAGCAGCCCGTACCGCGCTCTGGCCCGGGCGACGGCGCGGTCCGCTCTCACGTACAAAAGTAATCTTTTTCTGGGTCTTTGTGCGGTCCTCTTCCAGCTCGTCGCTCTGCTGGCGGTGTGGCGGGTGGTGCTGGGCGACTCGCCGTCGGTGCAGGGTTTCACCTGGCCCCAGATGCGGTCGTATCTGCTGGTGGCGTTCGCCGCGGGCACGCTGGTGTCGGTGTTCGGCGATTTCCGGACCGCGCACCGGATCCAGAGCGGCCTGGTCGCGCTCGACATCATCAAACCGCTCGACTTCCAGCGCGCCCGGTTCGCCGAGACGCTCGGCGGGGCCTGGATCGAGGTCGTCGTGGTCGCGGTCGTCGCGGGTCTCACGCTGAGCTTCACCGGCGGCGTCGACCTTCCTTCGGGTACGGCATCGGCCCTGTTCACGGCCAGTCTGCTGCTGCTCGTACCGCTGAAGTTCGTGATCGTCCACCTCAGCACCCTGGCTTGTTTCTGGACGCAGAACTTCATCGGCGTCCAGTGGACCCGGCTGGCGCTGGTGAATCTGCTGTCCGGCGCGCTCATCCCGCTCACCTTCCTGCCCGGCTGGCTGGCCGCGGTCGCGCAGTGGTCGCCGTTCGCCGGCCTGGTCTCCACCCCGGCGCTGATCTTCATCGGACGTGTCGACCCCGGGCGGGGCCTGCTGCTGGTCGCCGTGCAGCTCGGATGGGTGGTGGCGCTCTGGTTCGGCGCCCGGCTGATCTGGCGGGCCGCGCTGCGCCGGCTGACCGTGCACGGGGGCTGAGTCGATGCGCACCTTTCGCCTGTATCTGAGACTGCTCGGCGCGCACGTGCGCTCGATGCTGGAGTACGAGTCCGACTTCCTGCTGATGGCCGGCGCGACCGTCCTGACCCAGGTGGTCAACGTCGTCTTCGTGTCCGCTCTGTTCGCCCGGGTTCCGCAGCTCAACGGCTGGACGTTCTGGGCCGTGGTGATCATGTTCGGTCTGGTCGCGCTGGCCGAGGGCGTCGGTTCGCTGTTCTTCCAGGGCATGTGGGACCTGCCCTGGCAGATCAACCAGGGCGACCTGGACTACTTCCTGGTCCGCCCGTACCCGGTGGCGTTGCAGGTCAGCAGTGCCGCGGTCGGCGTCAACGGGCTCAGTAACATCGTCACCGGCGGACTCATGATCGGAGCCGGGATCGCCCACGTCAGCGTCGACTGGACCTGGTGGCGGGTCCTGCTGGCGATCCTGCTGCTGATCAGCGCGGCCGTCATCAAGGTGTCGATCAACCTGGCGACCAGCGCGGTGTCGTTCTGGATGACCAGCCCGACCCCGATGTTCGCGTTCGCCGTCCACCAGGCCGGTGACCTCACCCGATTCCCGTTGTCGATCTACCCGCTGGCGTTGAAGGCGGTGCTCGGGTTCGCGCTGCCGTTCGCCTTCATCAGCTTCTTCCCGGTCGCGTACCTGCTCGACAGCGGGCCGTCGCACTGGCTGGGCCTGCTGACACCGCTGGTGGCCGCCTACTGCGCGGCCACCGCGGCGATCATCTTCAAACGCGGCCTGCGTCGCTACGAGAGCGCCGGGAACTAGACCCGGCGCAGCTGCGTGAACACGGTCGGGCCGGCCGGCTCGGCCAGGACGATCCGGAAGTCGGCCGGGGTGACGAACAGGCGGTCGCCCTGGCCGGCCACGACCGGGAACGTGATCAGGCGGTACTCGTCGACCAGGCCGGCCGCGGCCAGCTGGTGGACCAGGCTCGTGCTGCCGATCACCACGATGTCGGTCGACTCCCGGTTCTTCTCGACCCAGGCGACGGCTTCGCCGTCGATCACCTCCGAGTTCGGCCATGCTTGCGCATCGATGCCGGTCCGGGTGGCGACCATTTTCGGTACGGCGTTCATCACGCGCGCGTAGTCGCCGTCCCGCTGCGGCCACACCTTCGCGAACGCCTCCCAGGTGCGACGGCCGTACAGCTGAACGCCTTTGGTCATGCGCTCACCGAGCCGGAACTTGTCGTCGGCGACGGGACCGGCACCGAACCGGAACGCCCAGCCGCCGTAACTCGTGCCGCCGCGCCCGTCCGGGTCCGACACCACGCCGTCGAGCGTGGAAAACTGGATGACGATGACATCGCCCACGATGGGATCCCTTCGGTCGGAACTCTCTCACCGACCACATACCGGCGCGAGCCGCCGAACTCATCGGGGACGTCACCGTGTTTGAAGAATTCCGTGGAGACCTGCTGGCCCACTGCTACCGGATGCTCGGCTCGATCCACGAGGCCGAAGACCTGGTGCAGGAGACGATGCTGCGCGCCTGGAAAGCCTCCGACCGGTACGACCTGGCCCGCGCGTCGCTGCGCACCTGGCTGCACCGGATCGCCACCAACGCCTGCCTGACCGCCCTCGACGGGCGGACCCGGCGCCCGCTGCCGAGCGGCCTCGGCCCGGCCGGCGACGATCCGTTCGCCCCGCTCACCCCGGCGCTCGACATCCCGTGGCTGCAGCCGTTCCCGGACCCGGCCGACACCGCCCAGCAGCGGGCCGGGCTCCGGCTCGCCCTCGTCGCCGCGCTGCAACTGCTACCGGCCCGGCAGCGGGCGGTGCTCCTGCTGCGCGAAGTCCTGCAGATGCCGGCCGCCGAAGTCGCGGACATCCTGGACACCAGCGTGGCCTCGGTCAACAGCAGCCTGCAGCGCGCCCGGGCCACCCTGCGCACCGCCACGCCGTCACTCGACACACTCCGCGAACCGGACGTCGCCGCGGACCGGGCAGTGATCACCCGGTACGCGGCGGCGTTCGAGGCCGGCGACGTGGCCGCCCTGAGCCGGCTGCTGGCCGACGACGTCACCCTGGAGATGCCGCCGGTCAACCTCTGGCTGTCCGGGCGTGACCACTTCCGGACATTCATGGAACGGGTCTTCGCCATGCGCGGCGGTGGCTGGCGAGCCGTTTCGATCGCGGCCAACGGCGGGCCGGCGCTCGCCGCCTACGCGCCGGGCGGTGGCGCCCACTCGATGCAGCTGTTCACCGTGGCCGACGGCCTGATCCGGAGCTGCGTGACCTTCGTCGATCCGGCCCTGTTCCCGGCGTTCGACCTACCCCCAGCAGCGGTGACTGCCGTCGATCCGCAGTAGTGGAGCATCAGCCCAGTATTTGCTGTTCCCGCTGCTGCCGGTACCGGAGCAGCGGCTCGACGACGCCGGCCGGGCCGTGCTCGAAGGTCGTCTCCCTCGCCGCAGGGTGGTCGTCCTGGCGTGAGGCTCGCGGGCGCGGACGCAAGGATCAGCGGATGGATGATCTCGCCAGGTTCCTTCAGGACCGCGTCGACGATTCATCCAGTTACCGGCACAGCCAATGGCCGTCGCCGTCGTGGCGGGTTACCTCGCCGCTCGGCCGCCGGACGTAAATCGCTGCGTCGGACACCCAGATGTGGTCGCCGGGGTGAAGGAGCAGGGGCTGCGGCAGCTCGACGGCCCAGTCCTCCGATTCCACCATGGTCACCATGGTCAGGCGTGTCACCGGCTGCGGTTCGGTTCGGACGATTCCGTCGGCATCGTCGCCGCGGCCGAGCTGCATCTGCACGCGTCGAGGCTACCGCCGGCGGTGCGGACTTGGCGGGTCATGGCCGGAGCCTCCCCGGCAGGGTCGCCGGGGAGGCTCCGATCGTCGGTGGGTCAGCTCAGAGGCGCGGGTCCTCCTGGATCTTCAGGGCGTTGAGGATCGGGTCGGCCTCGTCCTTCTCGCGGGTGAACAAGAGGGTCAGGTCGCCGCCGGTGTGTTCGACGGTGATCGTGTTGGTGTCGGCGGTCAGCGCGCCGACCTTCGCCTGGACGTCGTGGTCGTAGAGGGCGATCTTGCCGTCGGCCAGGACGTCGAAGGCGCGTTTGCCGGGCTTGACCTTGTCGAGCTCGGCGAAGTCGAGTTCGATCCGGTAGGTTCCGGCCGGGGCGTTCTTGAACACGTACTTGAACGTCTCGCCGGTCCGCTGGGTGCGGTAGAGCGCGTCGTCCTTGGTGCCGGCGATGTCGGCCCGGGTGGTGCTCACCTTGCCGCCGACGTAGTTCTGGTCGGGTGACCAGACGAAGCCGTCGGTGCCGATGTGGCCCTTGCCGCCGGCGTCGATGCCCTTCCAGTAGGCCGACGTGGCCAGGCGGACCGGCTTGAGTTGGGTGTCGCCCTTGCCGGCGTTGGTGGCCACGAGCAGGTTCCCGGCGAGCACGCCGGGTTTGAGGCCGGTGTTGTCGGCGGTCACCGTGACCGTGGTGGCCTTGCCGGCGGCGAGCGTGACCGTGCCGGTCGCGGCCGCGCCGGTGAGGGTCAGCCACGGAAGGTCGCTGCCCTGTTCGCTGATCCGCACGTCGAGCGGGGCGGAGCCGCTGTTGGTAACGGTCACCGTGCCCGTCGCCTTCTGGCCCTTGTCGAGGAGCCAGTCCAGGTCCGTGCCGGTGACGGTGGCGATGCCCGTGGTCAGCGCCGTGTTCCGTACCTCGGCCTGGTCTTTTTTGGTGATGGTCACCGTCTGGCTGGTGGCGATGTAGTTCGGCGCCTCGATCCGCACGGTGTTCGCGCCGATCAGGGCCTGGGCCTTCCACCGGCCCTTCACGTCGGTCGTGATGACCCTCTCGCCGAGCGTGACGATCGCGCCTTCGATCGGCTTGCCGTCGTTCTTGTCGGTGACCGTGCCCTCGATCGTGCCGGCGGCCGGGAGGCTGTACTCCAGTCCGAGGCCGGTTTTCAGGACGGGCTGGTCGGCCGAGTACTGGCCCGCGGGGTTGCGGTTCAGGCTCTGCACACCGACCGTCGCCGACGATCCCTGGGTGAGGGGGTTGTCGCCGCCGACGCCGTCGCCGTAGCCGATCTGGATCCGGCCGTCGGCGATCAGGGTGACCGAGAAGCTGACGCGAGCCGTCCGGTCGCTGTAGAAGGTGGCGTTGCGCCATTCGACGATCTGCGCCGGCACCCCGTCCACCTCGGTCGTGCCGAAGTAGATGCCCGCTTCGTCGTCGATGATCAGGTCGTCCCAGAACGGGTAGATCGCGTCGGCCGGGGACGGTGACGGGAGTGCCGTGTTGCTTCCCGACGTGTCGGCGCGGTCGAAGATCAGCGATCCGTTGGTGGTCACGCACACGCCGTCCCAGGCGCTGTCGTAGAACGGCTGGAGGTAGTCGTCGCTGAACCACAGCACGCCACAGCTGTCGTCGCCGTGCCAGCCGGACTCCTCGGTGCCCTGGCGGTAGAGCCCGTCGGTCACCCTCATCGTGTACGAGCGGCCGGCCGGAGCCACCGGTACCGGGCCCGGGTCGGGCTGCTCGGGCTGTTCCTCGGGCGGCGCCGCGTCGGCACGCGGGTCGAGTGTCACCCGCAGCGCGGCGATGCTCGGCGGCTTGAGGCCCTTCGAGCCGCGCAGTTCCACGGTCAGCGGACCGCCCGGGTGCTGCACGACCGCCTTGCGCCAGTCGGCGGTGTCCGGCCCGACGGCCGCGGTCGGGTCGTAGGCATAATCGGTCAGTCCGCCGTCCACGAGGACGTCGAACACCCGCTTCCCCTTACCGGCCTTGTCGATCTCGGCAAAACCGAAGTCGATCGCGTACGTGCCCTTTGGCGCGTCCGGGAAGCGGTAGAACAGCGATTTGTCCGACGTGGTGCGCTGCGACTGGAACAGGGCGTCGTCGGTCGTACGGGAAATCGGGGTCCTGGTGGTGTTGATCTTTGTCTTGCCCTCGTAGCCCCAGGACTTCTTGCTCGCGGCCTGGTCGGCCGACCAGGTGAAGCCGGAGCCGTCGGTCAGCTTGGTGCCGCCGGCGTTGACGCCGACCTGGTACTTGGTGGTCGTGAGGGTCACCGGGACGTAGGTCTTGGACTGACGTCCGGAGTCGGACCGGACCACGATGTTCGCGCCCTGGACCCCGGGCTGGGCGCCCTTGGCCGAGATCGAGACCTTGACGGTCGTCGTCTGGCCGGGGGCGAGGGTGCCGCCGGTCGAGGAGAGCGACAGCCACGGCAGATCGGTGAGCAGGTCGTCCTCGACGTCGACGAGCACGACGTCGTCGGCCAGCTGGTCGGCCGCCCACAGCGCCCCGGTGGCGTCGGTCTCGAGGCCGCCGCCCTGGCCGGCCTTCTGGCCCGGGAACCACCAGGCGTTGACCAGCGAGCAGTCGTCCGGGTCGACCTGCAGCAGGCGGGTCGGCCGGTTCGAGGTGAGGTCGGTGTACCAGATCGTGTCCGACGCCTGGTTGTAGGCCAGGCCCATCACCTCGGGCAGCGGCGGGGCGCAGAAGGACAGCAGCGCACCCGCGTTGTCGTGCGACGTGCCGGCGACGGTGCCGATCATGCCGTTGGCGCGGCCGCCGACGTAGAAGACGTCCTGTGCCGGGTTGTAGGCGAGACCGGTCAGCTGCAGCGTGGACCAGTCGCCCTTGATCTGCCGGGTCTCCTTGCCGGTGTCCCGGTTGAAGCAGTGGATGTAGCTGGCCGGGCTGTCCTCCATCTGACACATGTCACCGGTCTTGGTGTCCAGGGCCATGTCGAACGCCCGGTAGTCGGGGTTCCACGACGCGTCGAACACCTTCCCGGTCTTCTTGCCGGTCACCGTGTACGCGGTGTTGGTGCGCGCGTTGTAGTCGTGGACCCAGACGTCACCGTCGTAGCCGATGCCGGAGGGTTCCTTCTCGGCGATCGTGCCGGGAATCTCGATCCGGGTGATGACGTCACCGCCGGAGGTCGGGCCGACCTTGGCCGCGGCCTGCGCTTCGGCGGCGCTCGACGTAGCCGGTTTGCCGTCGACGTTCGACGGCTTCATGCCGCTCGCACCGGACTTCCAGCCGGCCAGGTCGATCGTGCCGGTCGCGCCCGTGCCGGTGCGCGCGGTGGCGCCGGCGGCGTCGAGTTCGGGGTGCCGCGCGGCCTCACCCAGGCTGTACGTGAGCGGCGCGGATCCGTTGTTGGTCAGCGTGAGCGTGCCCGCGCCGTTCTGGTCGGTGCCCAGCAGGGTGTCGAGGCCGTCGGCTTTCAGACCGGCGGCGCCCGTGGTCAGACGCGCGTCGATCGTGGCCTTGGCGTAGAGACTCTTCAGCGCGAACGGGTACGACCCGGTCGTGTAGTTCGTCGCCTCGACCGTCATCGTGTAGTCGCCGACCGGGAGCTGGCGGTGCACGATGCCGGTCCCGTTGGTGGTGACGGTCTCGACCAGCCCGTTCTTGTCGCTGAAGGAGACCTTCGCGCCGGCGACCGGCAGCCCGTCGTTCTTGTCGACGACGGTCGCGTCGAGGTACCCGAAGTCCGGCATGTCGTAGGTGACGATCATGCCGTCGTGCAGCACCGGGGTGTGGTCGGAGAACCGGATGCCGTCGACGCCGGCCCAGCCCTGGATGCCGGTGACGGCCTGCTCGCCGGCGGTCACCGGATCGTCGGTGCCGATGCCGTCGCCGTACCCGAAGATCATGGTGCCGGAGCGGGTGAGGGTGGCCGAGAAGTTGACCGGCTCGCTGTACTCGGCCCGGGTCGGCCAGGACCAGAGCTTGGCGTTGCGGTACTCGACGACGAACGCGTCCTCGCCGTTGACCTTGGTGGCCGCCGTGAAGATGCCGCCGCCGGGGGCGAACTCGACCGGGGTCTGGACGTAGAGCGGGAAGATGCCGGCACCGCCGAAGCCCGGGCTGGTGCTGGTGTCCGGGGAGATGACACCCCGCAGGCCGATGCCGAGGGTGTCGTGGGTGCCGTTGTAGAGCGCGATCGGGAACGGCAGCTTCACCGTGGCCCAGACCCCGCTGTCGAAGGTGACCGGGTCGGTGCCGCGCAGGTACTCGCCCTCCGTGACGGCGCAGCTGTAGCCGCCCTGGTCGACGACGAGCCCGACCGGGATCTCGGACGGCTGGTTCTGCGCGCCGACGGTCAGCGGGACCGTGCTGGGCGAGAAGCAGGCGTTGGGCTGGACGGTCAGACCGTAGGTGCCCTCGGGGACCGCGGTGATCGTGAAGGCGCCGGTGGCGTCCGTACGTACCGTCTTCAGGGGGGTGTCTTTGATCTTCACGTCGGCGTTCGGGACCGGCCGCTTCTTGTCGTCGACGACCCGGCCGCTGATGTCGTGCCTCGCGGCGGCGGTCAGCGGCAACGTGACAGTGGTGTCCTGGCCGAGAGTGATCGTGACGTCGGCGGTCGCGGTCAGGTAGCCGAAGACCTTGGTGCTGAGCTTGTAGTCACCGGCCGGGAGGTTCGTGGTGAACCGGCCGTCGGCGTCGGTGCCGATCGACCGGCTGAACGGGCCGCTGATCGTCACGTCGGCGGCCGGGACCGGGGCGCCGTTCGCGGTGACGACACCGGTGAGGGTGCCGCCCTTGCGGGGCGCGAGCTCCAGCAGGCGGACCAGGTCGAGCCGGCCCTCGCCGTACTTGTTGTTGATCTCGGCGGTGCCGCCGCACTCGGTGTCGTCGACGTCGACGGCCGACTCGCCGAGCAGGCGGCGGGTCTCGTCGACCTGCCCGATCAGGGTCGGATCGTAGCTCCAGAGGTCAGCGACGGCGCCGGCGATGTGCGGGGCGGCCATCGACGTGCCGGACATCTCGATGTAGGTGTTGTTCGGGTAGGACGAGCGGACGGCGTCACCGGGGGCGGAGATCTCGGGCTTGATCTTGCCGTTCTCGCCCTCGCCCTTGCGGGAGAACGACGCGAGGGTGCCGTCCGAGGAGTAGGCGCCGACCGAGTACGCGTCCTCGGCCGAGCCGGGCGAGGAGACGGAATCGCAGTCCGCGTACGGCGTGGTGTTGCCGGACGACCAGACGCTGAAGATGCCAGCGGCGGTCCAGGCCTCGTCGATCGCCTGGAAGAAGTTGTCGAAGTTGTGTTCGACGGTCTGGCCCCACGAGTTGTTGACCACGTGCGGGCGCTTGGACGGGTCGGGGTTGTTCCCCTGCAGGTCGGTCGGCGCGAGCAGCCACCAGCCGGACGACAGCAGCGACTCGACGCCGGAGCTGTCGCAGCAGCCGTTCGTCGCGATCCACTGCGCGTCCGGTGCGACACCGACGTGGTCGGTGCCGTCGGAGCCGACCATGGTGCCCATGGTGTGCGTGCCGTGGCCGTTGTCGTCACAGGGCGCGGTCGTGCACGAGCCGCGGGTGGCCATCCAGTTGTAGTTGTGGTCGACCGTGCCGTCGGGCTTGGTGCCGCGGTACTGGTGCAGCAGGGCCGGGTGGTCGAACTGCACGCCCGAGTCGAGGTTGGACACGGTGATGCCGGCGCCGGTGGCCCCCATGGCCCACGCCTGCGGGGCGTGGATGGACTCCAGGCCCCAGGTGACGGTCTCGTCCACGGTGGCCCTCGATGCGGCCGGGGCCTTTTCGTCCACCGGCGTGACGAGCGCGGCCTGCGGCGTCGTGTGGATCTCGGCGACCTGCACCCGTGACGCCACGGTCAGGGCCAGTTTCTCGGTGCCACCCTTGACCAGTACGGCGTTGGCGATCGGGTACGAGGTGTACTTGACGCCGGCCCGGTCGAGGTCGGAGGAGACGGACGCGACGGAGGTCTTGGCCGCCGCGGTCAGCGCGTCGTAGACGAACCGGCCACGGGCCGTCCAGTCGGCGATCTTCTTCGCCGGCGCCAGGTCGGCCTTGTTCTCGAAGGTGATCCAGAAGTCGGAGGACGGCTGCGTCCGGAAACGGTCGGTCAGGTCGGACGCGATCTTGCCGGCCGGTGTGCCGGGATCGGGTGCCGCAGAAGCGGGTAGCTGCTGCAGCATGCTCAGGCCGACCGCGGCGGCCATTGTCATGGCGAGGGCTTTGAGTCTCATGGGGGTCCGTTCCGCCTACAGGGGTTGGTACGGGTCGTGGCTCTCGTCGTCGGCGTCGTCCTGCGGCTCGAGAGGTGGCGGTTCCTCGGTGGGCGCGGCGTCGTCACGCGCGACCGGTGGCTCAGACATGCATCGGCATATGGCTATGGATCATGCAGCCATGCTCGGGTGGGACGAAGGCCCTTAGCTATCCGGCGGATACGTCAAACTTCACGACTCGGCGAAGACGCCGGCCTCCACCGCCTTGACCGCGAGGGCGGTCCGGGAGCTCACCTTGAGCTTGCGCATCGCCGCCCGGAGCTGCTGATCCACGGTGGCCGGGGACTTGGACAGGATCCGGCTGATCTCCCGGTTCGTCTTGCCGGCGACGACCAGCTGGACCACGTCGAGTTCGCGCGGGGAGAGTTCGTCGCCGTACCCGCGCCGGCCGCCGCGCCACAGTCGCGGGACCTCGGCGCCGTGCTCGCGGAGCCGCTGGGCGACCCGGTCGGCGTCGCCGCGGGCACCCAGCCGGAACAGCTGTTCGTACTGGGCCGCCAGCAGCTCGCGGCCCGGCTCGTTCCGGCCCAGCGCCATCAGCGCCTCGGCCTGGCGTTCGCGGGCGCGCAGGGCGTCGTACGGGCGCGGCAACGCGCTCCAGGCGCGGGCCGCCCGGTCGTGGGCCGCCGCCGCCCGGGCGTGGTCGCCGGCCGCGTCGAGCAGCAGGGCCCGGCACACGGCGAGCGCGGCGCGCGGCGCGGGGGCCGACCGGCCGCGCAGTCCCCGGGCGAACTGGTCGACCAGGCGGGTCGCGGCCGTCCGGTCGCCGACGGCGAGCAGCGCCTCGACCCGGGCCGGCACGAGGTCGGTCGCCCAGACCCAGACCCCTTTTCGCCGTACGGTGTCCATCGGCTCGTCGGTGATCCGCAGCGCCCGGCGGCTGTTGCCGTCGGTCAGCCACAGCCGGGCCAGCGCGGCGGCCGCCTCGACCGTGTCGTCGGCCGCGCCGAGACGGGCCGACTCGTCCAGGACCAGCCGGAACTGCTCCTCCGCGGCGCGACGGCGGCCGGCCGCGGCGGCCAGCCGGGCCGCGAGGCGGATGCTGCCGAGGTAGTGGGCCGGCCGGTCCCGGTCGGCGTCGGCGAGTTCGGCGCTGGTCTCGGCGAGACCGTCCCACCGGCCGGTGTTCCACGCCAGGTTGGCCTGTTCGAGCCGGATGTTGTGCTGCAGCCGGGACGCCTGCTCGGCCTCGGCCAGGCGCATGGCCACGGCGAGGTGTTCCCCGGCGTCGGCGTACCGGCCCCAGATCAGCGCCCCGGTGCCGACGTTGACGTGGATGCGGGCCACGTCGAGGCGTTCGGCCGCCGTGGAGCCGTCGACCGGCAGACCGGCGACGACGTCCCAGGCCTCCTCCTCGCCGAGCATGAGCAGCGCCGCGGCCCGGTTCCCGGCCAGGTTCAGCCGCTGCGCCGGGGAGTCGATCCGGCCGGCCAGTTCGGCGGCGCGATCCAGCCAGCGCCGGTGGGTCGAGGCCGGCCACGGTCCCGCGTACGCCCAGCCGAGGTAGGTCATCGCCCGGGCCGCCTCGACCGGGTCGTGGTCGAGGTTGGTCACCGCCTGCTCCAGCTCGTTGAGGGCGGCCTGCGCCTCACCGCCGGTGATCAGGAGCCGGCCCAGGGGGTTGCGGATCTCGGCCTGCTCGCGGGCCGAGAGGCCGGGGGTCTCCAGCACCGAGCGCAGGGTCCGGATCACCCGGTGGTAGACCTTGTCGACCGGTTCGCGGCGGCGCAGCGCGGCGACCCCGGCGATGCGCGCGACCCGCGCTCGGTCGGCCGGCGGCAGCACCGCCCAGGACAGCAGGTCGATCAGCAGATCGACCGCCTTGGTGTGGTCGCCCGAGGCCATGGCCAGTTCGGCGCCCTGCTCGGCGTAGCGCGCCCAGGAGCGTTTCTCGCCGGCCTCGCGGAAGTGGTGGGCGAGGCGGGCCACCGGTGCGGGCCGCAGGTGTTCCAGGGCCCGGCCGGCCAGCAGGTGGAACTGCCGGCGGTCGGTCAGCGGGATCGCCTCGTAGACGGCGGTGGCGGCCAGCACGTGCCGGAACCGCCAGCGGCCGTGGTCGTCGGCGGCCAGGACACCGGCGGCGGCGGCCTCGGCGATCGCGCCCCGACACACGGCCGGTGGCAGGTCGGCGGTCATCGCGATCGTCGCCACCGAGGACGGCTCGGCCAGGGTGGCCGCCGCGCGCAGCGCCTGCTGCGCCGTCGGTGACAGCCGGTTCACCCGCTCCCGGGTGGAGTCGCGCACGGTCGGCGGGACCTGCAGCTCGCGCAGTTCCAGCCGGACCCACTGGCCGTCACGGAAGACCAGGTCGGCCCGGTCGCACATGAGCCGGACCGACTCCTCCAGGGCCAGCGGGACGCCGCCGGTCCGGTCGTGCATGAACGTCGTGAACTCCTGCGAGATCGGGTTGCCGTCGAGCATCGAGGAGACCAGGGCCGCGGTGTCAACGGGCGGCATGGGCGCCAGGGCGATGCGCAGCTGGGTCACGCCGGCCGGCATCCGGGACGTCAGCCGCAGCAGCAGCGATCCGTCGTCCACCTCCTCGGTCCGGTAGGAGATCACCAGGCTGGGCCCGTCCGACTGCTGCCGGGAGATGACGAACAGCAGGAATTCCAGGGTGACCTCGTCGGCCCACTGGGCGTCCTCGAGCACGAGAACATCGACCCGCAGAGCCCGCAGCAACTCGTTCAGGGCCCGGAACAGGCGGTGCCGGGCCGCCTTGGCGTCGTCCAGGGGCGGCAACGCGGGCGGCAGGTTCGACGACCACTCCGGGAACAGGGGCCGCAACGCGCCGGCGAGCTCGGTGAGCCCCGCGCTCGGCACCGGGTCTTCGATGCCCTGGAACGCGTCGACGATCGGGCCCAGCGTCAGCGACTCACGAAGCGGCGGGCACACCGACACCAGGGCGGTGGGCCGGCCCGGCGCGGCCAGCCACTCGCGCAGCAGCCGGCTCTTGCCGATGCCCGCCTCGCCCTCCACCAGCACGATCGCCGGTGGCCGGGTCAGGGCGGCCTGCAGCGCCGCCGTCTCGCGGTCGCGGCCGACGAAACTCGGCGTGGAAACGGCCGGTGAGGCATCGAGCATGCGTGATGCTCTCGCTTTTCGACGATCGGGCACAAGACCACAAGGGATTGTCGATCGTCACACCGGGCGCGAGCGGTCGGCCGGTCAGTCGTCCAGGTCGTCGTCGTAGTCGTCGAAGTGGTCCGGGGCGATGTCGAACCCGGCCAGGAAGGCTTCGGCCTCCGGGCGGCGGCCCTGGGCGAACAGGCTGCGGCCGACCAGCCGGACCGCTTCCGGGCGCCACTGCGGCTCGGTGAGCAGGGGCCGGGCCACCTCCTCGGCCTCGGCCGGGCGGCCCAGGTGCAGCAGGAACATGGCCTCACGCAGGCGCATCTTCGGGAACTCGGACCAGCGCCGGGCCCGGGCCAGGGCCGCTTCCAACCGGCCGTCGCGCGCCTCCAGGCCGCACAGGTGGGACTGGGCGCGGACCGGGTCGGGCAGGGCGTCGGCCAGCTCGTCGAGGCGGGACGCCAGGTCGGCCCAGTGCGCGGGCTTCTCCTGGTAGCGGCGCAGCTCGTCGGTCAGGGCGCGCGCCTCCGCCACTCGGTCGCCGGCCGCGCGATGCCGTTCGGCGGCCTCGCGCAGGTGGTCGAGGGCGGCGGAGCTGTAGGTCAGCCCGGCCGCCTTCTCCAGCAGTTCGGCCCGCGGCGGCAGCGTCGACGGCAGGTCCTTCTCGGCCAGGATCTCGATCATCATCGCGTACGCGGTATCGCGTCCCGCCCACGATCGGCCGTAGAGCTCGACCAGCAGATACCGCGCGACCATGGCCTCCGCGTCGAGCCCGGCCACGGCGAGGCTGCGCTGCGCCTCCTCGGCGGTCTCCATCGCGTCGTCCCAGCGGCCGGCGTTGCGCAGCTCGTAGGCCGCTTCGAGGCGGGCCCGGGCCGCACCGACGGTGTCACCGGCGGCGGTCAGGTCGGCCACCCGGCGGGCCGGCAGGAAGACCGGCGAGCCCTCGATGGGCCGCCCGCTGAGCACGGTCAACGGCAGCTCGTCGATCAGGGCGACGGCGGCCATGCGCTGCTCGATGCGCCCGCTCTGGTAGGTGTTGCCGTTGCGGCGGTCGAATTCGGCCGCGAGTTCCCGGGCCCGGGCCGCCATCTCCGCATACGTCTCGGACACCGTCGAGACCCAGCGCCGGTCGCCGCTGTCGGTGCGCCGCCGCACCGCCGCCTCGCCCTGACCGTTCTCGATCAGGCCGCGCAGCACCAGCGCCGACGACGACGCGAACTCCATGGCGGCGAACGTGGAGGCCGGCCGGTCCATCCACGGCAGGTGCCGTTCCAGAATGGCCAGGCCGTGCTCCTGGTTGCCGGTCAGCCCGCAGAACTGCAGGTGCAGCCCGATCAGTTCGAGGTAGTGCCGGTTCCGGCGGATGATCGCGTACGCCCTCCGGTGCGCCGCGACCGCCTCCGGCGCGCGCCCGGTGTGCAGGTAGGGCAGCAGCAACTGGCTGAGCATCTGCTGCGGCTGCTCGGTGCAACCCCCGCCGGTGTACGGGCCGCCGACCCGCACCGCGTCCTCGTAGGCGCCCCGCGCCGACAGGTACTCCACCTCGCTGGTCGGCACGCAGGCCGGGCAGTCGGAGAGGTTGTCGCGGCGGGCCGTGGCCAGCTCACCGAACCAGCGCGCGGCCGCCTCCAGGTCACCGAGGTGGGCGGCGACCGCACCGCGGTACTGGTAGACGGCGTGCAGGCTGTGGTTGCCGGCCCGGTAGCGGCGTTCCATGTCGTCGAGCAGGCCGAGCGCCCGGTCGAGCGGGACCGCGGAGAACTGCGGCATCTGCCAGACGATCCACTTGAAGCGCCAGAGCAGGTTCCGCTCGTCGTGCGAGTTCGTCACCTCGGGGTGCTTGTCGAACGTGGTCAGGCACCAGTGGAAGGCCAGGAACGAGCGGGCGTACTCGCCGTGGTGGTGGAAGTCGCTGATCGCGTTCATCCGGGCGCGGAACCCGAACGCGGTCTCGCCGGCCGCGTCGGCGTGCCGGAACACCGCGTCCAGGGCCGCGTAGTAGGCCGGGCCCTCGCCCAGCCGGTGCGCGGCGCGCAGCATCTCCTCGAGTTCGGCCTCGGCGCCGGCCATCAGTGCTGTCCCATCGCGCGGGTGAGCAGCCCCAGGAAAGACTGGTTGAAGGTGGCCGTCGCGGCCGGGGTGAGCGGCTGCCGGGCCAGCAGCAGCGCCTGCGTGAACAGACCCTCGACGGCCAGGGTGGCCAGGTCCTCGTCGCCGGTGGCCATGGTCTGCCGGGCCAGCGGGTTACGGTGGTTGAACACCAGTTGCGGGCGCTGCTCGGGGCCGCCGGTGAACGCGTCGAACATCGACGCCCAGAGCTCGTCGGCGCCGTCGCGGGCGTGCCGCAGGTCGGCCTGCAGCGCGGTGTCGCCGTCGAGCAGGTACAACGCGGGCAGACTGGCCGGGTCGAAGGAGCGCACGACGACCTCGACGCCGTGGCGTTCCAGGACGCGCTGGGCGAGCGCGGCGAACGGACGTACCCCGGCAAGGTCTTCGGGGTTGAGATGGTCGAGCCTCATGGACAGGTCGGCCGGGTTGAGCACCTCGACCGACACGTCGTCGAGGGCGTCGGGCAGCCGGGGGAGCAGCTGGTCGTCGTAGACGTAACCGGCGTTGACCAGCGGAATCCGCTGGGCGGCGGCGACCGCGGACATCTGGCGGAACTCGTCCGACGACGCGGTGTAGCGGACCACGCCGTACCGATCATGGAATTCGGCCAGGGTGAGGTGGCCGACGTTGGTCTCGAACGGCCACCACTGGTGGACCAGGCGCAGCATCTCGTCGTCGTGCACGGCGAGCGCCTTGACGCCCAGGTGGTGGATGCTCAGGAAGTCGCGCAGGCGGCGCGGATCGCCGGCGCCGAGCCGCGCGAGCCAGCCGTGCAGGTTGGCGCCGAGGCTCTGGCGGACCTGTTCGAGCAGGCTGTCCTCGTAGAGCGCCTCGCGGCTGGCGGTCGGCCGCAGCTCGGTCGTGTCGACGACGCAGCGCACGAAGAACGCCCACGGCGGCAGCAGCCCCTCGACACCCTCGGAAAGCAGCATCTGCTTGAGGTAGACGCGGTGCGCGACGCGGACCGCCGGGTTGGCCGGGGCCGGCAGGACGAACGCGACCCCGCGCACGCCACCCTCCGGCGCGGAGAGTTCGATGACGTCGAAGGGCGAGAAACCAAAAGCTTCTTCGGCGTACGTCGTGAGCCGCGCCCACCGGGCCGCCGACGACTCCCCCGGCGCCCTCTCCCACGGCGGCACCCCGGTGGTGACCGTCTCGTCGCCGACGCGGACCGTGACCGGCAGCATCGAACCGTAGAGTTCGGCCAGCTCACGCACGGTCTTGCCGGTCAGCCAGTGCTCCTCGCCGGGCCGCGGCACGAGCGTGACCGTGGTGCCGACCGTCGCGCGCTGCTCCTCGGGCAGCTCGACCGAGTACCGCCCGTCGCTGTGCCCGGTCCAGAGCACCGTCGGGTGGTCGCCGCAGCGGGTCACCACCCGGATCTCGTCGGCCACCATGAAGCAGGAGAGCAGGCCGATGCCGAACTGGCCGAGGAACTCGTGCCGGGCGAAGCCCAGGTCGTCACGCTTGGAGCTGCGCCCGATGGTGGCCAGCAACTCGTGCACCTGGGCCTCGGTCAGGCCGATGCCGGTGTCGTGGATGCGCAGCGTCCGGTCGCCGGTGCGTTCGGCCGGCTCGAACCGGATGTCGCCCTCGGCCCGCGGGTCGCCCAGGCGCCGGGCGGTGATCGCGTCCACCGCGTTCTGCAGCAGCTCACGCACGTAGACCCGGGGTGTCGCGTAGAGGTGATGGCTGAGCAGGTCGACGACGCCGCGCAGGTCGACCCGGAAGGTGTAGCTCACCGCGGAAGAATATCGGCATTGGCAACTGACTATATGGTCGGTCGCGTGGCCAAAGCCGTGTCGGTGTTGCTGTTCGTCCCGTTCCTGGTGGTGACCGTCCTGGTGTTCGCCGCGGTCATCCGGCGGCTGCTCGGCGTGCGGGTCGGTCCCGGGCGCACGCTGCTCGCGGCCGTTCTCGCGACCATGGTGACCGCGCCGGTGCTGGCCGCGTTCGCGCCGCCCGACCCACGAAGTGTGACCGCGGCCGAGGGGACTCTGCTGGTGCTCGCCGCGGCCAGCGTCTCCGCGCTGATCGCCATGGTCGCGCTGGTCGTCCTGGAGGTGCTGCTGCCCACCGGTTCGCTGCCGGGGCCGGTGGAGACGTGGCGGAGTCTGCGCCGGCGGGCGTCGCGCGCACGCCGGTACTCCACGATCGTGCGGATCGCGCTGCGGCACGGGCTCGGCCGGTTCCTGCGCGGTCAGGGCCGGGGGCCGTCGTCGGCGGCGGAGCGGCGGCGGCTGGCCCGGTCGCTGCGGGACGCGCTGGACGAGGGCGGGGTGACGTTCGTCAAGGTCGGGCAGCTGCTGTCGACGCGGCGGGACCTGTTGCCGGCCGAGTTCGTGGAGGAGTTGACCGCGCTGCAGGATCGGGCCGCGCCGGTGCCGTGGACCGCGCTCGACCTGGACGTCGCGCCCTTCGCCGAGGTGGACCGGGAACCCCTGGCCGCCGCGTCGGTGGCCCAGGTGCACGCCGCGCGCCTGGCCGACGGGACGCCGGTCGTGGTCAAGGTGCGGCGGCCCGGCATCGCCGCCGTCGTGGAACGCGACCTGGACATCCTGATCCGGCTGGCCGACGTCCTCGAGGCGCGCACGTCGTGGGGGCGGTCGTTCGGGGTGCGCGGGCTGGCGCTCGGCTTCGCCGACGCGCTGCGCGAGGAACTCGACTTCACCGTCGAACGCGACAACCTGCAGACCATGGCCGCGGCCCTGGCCACCTCACCCGGGCGCGGGGTCGAGGTGCCTTTCGCGTACGGCGATCTCAGCTCCGACCGCGTGCTGGTCATGCGCCGCCTGCCCGGGACGCCGCTCGGCTCGGCCGCCCCCGTCCTGGACGGACTCGACGACACCCGGCGTCAGGAGATCGCCGCCGGGCTGCTCGACAGCCTGCTCGACCAGGTCCTGGTGCACGGCATCTTCCACGCCGACCTGCACCCGGGGAACCTGCTCGTGACCGCGGACGGGTCGCTCGGCATGCTCGACCTGGGCTCGGTCGGGCGGCTCGACGCGGTCACCCGGTCCGCGGTCGGCCGGCTGCTGGCCGCCGTGGGCCGCGGGGACGCGGTCGGCGCCAGCGACGCGCTGCTCGACCTCTCCGATCGCAGCGGCGAGGTCGACGAACGGGAGTTGCAGCGGGCGCTCGGCATGCTGCTGGTCCGCTACGCCGCACCCGGGAGCAGCGCCGGAGTGGCGGCGGTGACCGCACTTCTTCGGACGTTCACGTCGTACGGGCTGGGGATTCCGGCTCCGGTGGCGGCGGTCTTCCGGGCGTTCGCGACATTGGAAGGGACGTTGGGGCTGCTGCGGCCCGGGTTCGATCTGATCGCGGCCGCGCGGGAATCCGGGAACCGGCGGATCACCGAGACGTTCACGCCCCGGGTCCTGGAGGAAGAGCTGGTCGCGCTGCTGCCGATGCTGCGCGGAATCCCGCGCCGGATGGACCGGATCGGGGACGCGATCGAGAACGGGCGACTGCGGCTCAACATCCGGCTGTTCTCCGACGACCAGGACCGTCGCCTGGTCACCGGGCTGATCCACCAGACACTGCTGACGGTCATCGGCGCGGCGGCCGGGGTGATGGCGGCCATGTTGCTCGGCAGCGGGCCCGGGCCCCGGGTCACGGCGAGCACCGGCCTGTTCCCGATCCTGGGCTACACCCTCCTGGTCATCTCGGTCGTCCTCATCCTCCGAGTGCTCGCCATCGTCCTACGCCGCGACTGAGGTCCCCCGCGCGCCGGGAACGCCGGGCGCTGTCGAACCGGTTGAACCCGGTAATCGGCCGCCAGATATGGGTATCGGATGCCGATGCCCGGGCCTCGCGCTCTCCCTACCGTCGGATCTGACGGGGAAAACCCCGCTGACGAGGGGAAGAACGTTGATACGAAACCTGATGAGGATCGTCGCGGTGCTGGCCCTGGTGGCCGGGATCGCCACCATCGCGACTCCGGCGCAGGCGGCCACCGCCGGGCCGTTCCAGATCTACAACAAGGCGTACGGGCAGTGCGTCGACGTGCCGGGCGGGTCCACCGCCGACTCCGTCCAGCTGCGGATCTGGCCCTGCAACGGCACCGACGCCCAGAAGTGGTGGCTGGAGGACATCGGACTGGGCGCCACCCGGTTCCGGAACGTGCACAGCAACAAGTGCATCGACGTTCGCGGAAACTCCCAGTCCCCGTTCGCCGTCGTCCAGCAGTACACCTGCAACGACACCTTCGCCCAGCAGTGGAGTGTCGGGGTCGTGCTGGGCAACGACGGCCGGCTCTGGCGGGACCCCCAGCACTACGCGGTCAACCAGTGCCTGGACACGGTCGCCGGACCGAAGAGCTCGCTGATGCAGTACACCTGCCAGGGCAACGACGCCCAGCTGTGGATGTTCCAGGTGCCGTGAGTCCGGTCTGACAAGCATCTGCCCGGGACGACGCCGGCTGAGCTGCCGGCGTCGCCCCCGGGTGTCCCACCGGGCATGGTCCGAGCGCCGAGCTGACGATCAGGGGGCGGCGGCCGGGCGGTGGAACGGGAAGGCCAGGGTCGCGCGGATCGGGGTGCCGGTCAGGAGCATGACGACGCGGTCGACGCCCAGGCCGAGGCCGCCGGTCGGTGGCATCGCGAAGTCCAGGGCGGTCAGGAACGCCTCGTCCAGTTGCATCGCCTCGGGGTCGCCGGCCGCCGCTTTCAGGGACTGGGCGGTGAGGCGGTTGCGCTGTTCGACGGGGTCGATCAGCTCCGAGTACGCGGTGCCCAACTCCATCCCGAACGCGACCAGGTCCCAGCGTTCGGCCAGGCGCGGGTCGGTGCGGTGGGTGCGGGTCAGCGGGGACGTCTCCAACGGGAAGTCGGTGTAGAACGTCGGGTACGTGGTCTGCTTCTCGACCAGGGCGTCGTACAGCTCCACGACCAGTTCGCCCGGGGTGGCGTCGGCGGGCGCGTGGACGTGGTGGCTCGCGCAGACCTCCCGTACCGAATCAATCGGGGTTTGTGAATTCAGTGAGACACCGGTGGCGCGGCTGACCGCCTCGTGGACGGTCAGAATCGGCCATGGTTCGCTGAGGTCGACCGGGCCCTCGGGGCGCATGGCCACCGGACGGCCGTGCACGGCGGTGGCCACTTCGAGGATCAGTTCGCGGGTCAGCTCGCGCATCGTGGTGTAGTCGGCGTAGGCCTGGTACGCCTCCAGCGACGTGAACTCCGGGTTGTGGGTGGCGTCGACGCCCTCGTTGCGGAAGTTCCGGTTGAGTTCGAAGACGCGTTCCATGCCGGCGACGCAGAGGCGCTTGAGGTACAGCTCGGGGGCGATGCGCAGGTAGAGCTCCATGTCGTAGGCGTTGATGTGGGTCCGGAACGGGCGTGCGGTGGCGCCGCCGTGCACGGCCTGCAGCATCGGGGTCTCGACCTCGGCGAACCCTCGTACGAAAAACGCCTCGCGCAATGCTCGCACCGCGGCGCTGCGGTGGCGCAGCACCCGCATCGCGTCGGGGTTGACCAGCAGATCCAGGTGACGCTGGCTGACCCGGGCCTCCGGGTCGGTGAAGCCGGCGTGCGCGTCGGGCAGCGGGCGCAGGCATTTCGCGGCCATCGTCCAGGCGCTGACCAGGATCGACAGCTCGCCGCGGCGGGAGGTGACGATCTCGCCGGTGACGCTGACGTGGTCGCCCAGGTCGACGGTGCGCCGCCAGCGGTCGCGGTCCGCCTCCGGGGTGTCCTTTTCGGTCAGCATGGCCTGCAGGGTGGTCTCGCCCTCCTGCAGGACGGCGAACTGGACACCGCCGAGGTCGCGCAGGGCGCGGACGCGGCCGGTGACCGACACGTGCGCGCCGGTGCGGGCGTCGGCTCCGAGCTCCGGGTGGGCGGCGCGGACCTCGGCCAGGGTCGACGTCCGGGGTACGGTCGCCGGGTAGGGTTCGGCCAGGCGTTCCATCTTGGCCAGCCGGGCGCGTTGCTGCTGGCTGAGGCGCCGGGCCGGCGGCACCGGGCGCAGCAGTTCCTGTTCCTGGTCGCGGATCGCGTCGAGGAACGGGACGTCGCCGACGAGTTCGCCGGTCGGGTCGGGCACGGCCGGGGCCAGCGACGGCAGGAACCCCTCGGCCATGCCGGCGGCCAGGACCGCGCGGCTCAGCGTCAGCGACGAGTCGTAGCAGAGGAACCGCGGTGTCCAGGCCGGCAGGTATTTGGCGTTGGCCCGGTACAGCGACTCCAGCTGCCAGAACCGGGACGCGACGGACAGCACCGCGTCGGTGAGCCGGGTGACCGGTCCGGCCCCGACCATGTCGGCCGAGCTGAACACCGAGCGGAACATCGCGAAGTTCAACGAGACGCGGCGCACGCCGAGGTCGGGTGCGGCCTCCATCAGCGCGGCCACCATGAACTCGGTGAGTCCGTTCTCGGCCTGCCGGTCGGCCCGCATCAGGTCGAGCGACAGCCCGCGCACACCCCATGGCACGAACGTGAGCACGCCGCGGACCACACCGTCGGGGTCGTGCGCGGTCACCACCACGCACCGTTCGTCGGCCGGGTCGCCGAACCGGCCGAGCGCCATCGAGAAGCCGCGCTCGGAGCCGTCGCCCCGCCAGGCCGCGGCCAGCTGATCCAATGCGGCCAGCTCGTCGGCACCGATCGCGCCCTGGCGCCGCACCGAGCTGGTGTAGCCGGCGTTGCGGACCCGGGTCACCGCCCGCCGCACCGGGCGCATCGCCCGCCCGTCCAGGTGGAATCCGGCGACCTCCAGGATCGCCTCGTCGCCGATGCTCAACGCTTTCAGACCGGCTTCGACGTACGCGTTGGCGCCCGCCTCACTCGCCGACAGCACCGCCGGGAACCAGCCGTGCCGGCGCGCCTCGGCCCGCCACTCGGCGATCGCGGCCGGCCACGAGCCGACGTGACCGATCGGATCGGCGCTGGCCAGGCTGACTGCGGCGACGACCCGGTAGGTGATGGCGGCCCGCCCGTCGGGCGAGAAGATCACCGACTTGTCGCGCCGGGTCGCGAAGTAGCCCAGCGAGTCGCGCTCGCCGTCGGCCAGCACCAGCCGGCGCAGCCGCACCTCGGCCTCGGCGCCCAGGTACAGCTTGGCCCGGGCCGAGCGCAGGAACACCGCGACCGCGCCGAGCAGCACCAGCGCCGACACGGTCGAGGCGAGCAGCGACACCCAGTGATGCCCGTGGTGCCCGTGCAGGCCGGCGTTGTCGCCGGCCGCGCTCAGCCCGAACGCCGACCGATTGGCCCAGCGCACCTTCTCCCCCGAGCCGTGCAGGGTGTCCGGGAACAGCCAGCTCCAGCTGAACGCCAGGGCCCAGGCGGTGGCCAGGCCACCGACCAGGACCGCGAGGGCCGTACGCCGGGACGCGTGGGCCAGGCGGGCCGGGAACGCGGACCGCGCCCGCCACAGCAGCACGGTGACGACCAGCCCGATCGGAACGGCCGCGATGGTGACGATCAGCTCGGGCCGGGACAGGTCGAGGTCGGCCTTCTCCGGCTGGTACCAGAACGCGATCCCGACCGCGGCGATCACGGCGTCGAGCAGGGTGGCGATCACCTGGTAGATCAGGATCAGCACGAACGCGGCCCGCAGGCGCCGGCGCAGGGCGCTGCCCATCAGCAGCAGCACGGCGGCGATGAACAGGTTCGGCTCGGCCGGGACGTTGACCAGCCCGAACAGGTAGTCGACGGTCCAGGTCCAGTGGAAGGCGCGCAGCGGGAAGCTGAGCACCACCCAGACCCCGGCGATCGTGACGATCCGCCCCGGCCACGCCGCTATCCGGTCCTGACGTTCACGCCCGTCGGCGTCCACAGCTGCCACGGGCGCTCACGTTATCCGAGGTACGCACGCCGTGTTGGTCCGAACAGGTGACCGCGCCGTGACCAGGTGAACTTTCTCCACTTTGGATCGACCGAACGGACCATTCCCCGTAGCCTGACGACTCGGAAAACTTCGGGTGACGAAAGGTTGACTCGATGACCGCGACGACGGTCGACATCGGCACCGGACCCGACGGCACGCTGGTGATCCGGCCGCACGGCAGCCTCGGCGACACCGACGCGGTCGACCTGCAGCGCGCGCTCGTGCACGCGATCCGGCACACCCGGCCGTTGCGCCTGGTGGTGGATCTGATCGAGGTCGGTCAGGTCGACCCGATCAACCTGGGCACGCTGGCCGCCGCCTGCCTGCTCGGCGACGAGCACAAGGTCGCGGTCTTCCTCGACCACCCGCAGCCGGAGGTCGCCGACCGGCTGGCCTCGGCCGGCGTGCCGGCCCACCGGGTCCGTCACGTCACCGGCGGAAGCCGGCCACCAGGGTCGTGAGCTGCTGCGACATCTGCGCCAGCTCGGCCGTGGCCTGCTGAGTCTCGACCACTCCCTGGTTGGTCGCCTCGGCCGCCGACGCCACCCCGCTGATGCCCTGCGCGATCTCGTTGGTGCCGGACGCCGCCTCGGACACGCTGCGGCTCATCTCGGCCGTGGTGGCCGTCTGCTCCTCGACCGCCGACGCGATGGTGGTCTGGAAGTCGCTGATCCGGGCGATGACCGCGGAGATCTCCTCGATGGCGCTGAGCGCTCCGCTGGTGTCGGCCTGGATCGCCTCGACACGCTGGGAGATGTCCTCGGTGGCCCGGGCCGTCTCCTGGGCCAGGTCCTTGACCTCGGACGCGACGACGGCGAAGCCCTTGCCCATCTCCCCGGCCCGGGCCGCCTCGATCGTCGCGTTGAGAGCGAGCAGGTTGGTCTGCTCGGCGATGGTGGTGATCGTCTTGATGACGTTGCCGATCTCGGCCGAGGACGCGCCCAGCTTGCCCATCGTCGCCGAGGTGGCGGCGGTGACGTCGACCGCCTCGGCGGCGACCCGGGCCGCCTCGGACGCGTTCTCGGAGATCTCCCGGATCGACGCGCCCATCTGCTCGCTGCCGGCCGACACCGTGTCCACGCTGCGCGAGATCTCCTCGGCCGCGGCCGACACGGCCAGGGCCTGGCTCGACGCCTCCTGCGCGGAGTTGGCGATGTTGGCCGCGGTGCCGTTCATCCGGTCCGAGGCGCCGGAGAGCGCCGACGCCGAGTCCTCGATGGTGGTCACGGTCTGGCGCAGGCTGACGATCGCCGCGTCCAGGGCCTGCCCCATCCGGCCCGGCTCGTCCCGGGTGGACAGCCCGCAGGTCCGGGTGAGGTCGTTGACCGCCATCGCGTCGCAGACCTGACGGACCTTGTCCAGCGACTGCACGATGCGGCGGGCCACGAAGACGCCCATCCCGATCGCCACCAGCACACCCCCGGTCAGGATGCTCAGCGACAACCGGCGGCTGAACGTGTAGGTCTGCTGGGCGCTGTCGGAGTTCTTGACCGCGTCGGCCCTCTCGGCGGCGTCCAGCTCGTCCAGGTAGCCGCCGACCTTCTCGATCAGTGGCTTGACCTGCTCGTCGCGGACCTTCGACCAGGCCGACAGCTTGTTCGACGAACCGAGCGCCAGGAGCTGGTCCTTGGCGATCGTGGTGTACTGGCCCCAGGTGCTGTCGAGCGCGTCGATCGTGTCCGGCTTCCCGGCCGGGTTGCTGGCGCGGTAGGCGGTCATCGCGTCGTCGAACGCCTGCAGATCGGCGGTGAACGCATCGGTGAACGTCTTGGCCACCGCCGGGTCCGGCGACAGCGCCTGGTTGGCCGAGTCCCCCTGGGTCGTCTCGACCGCGGCCTTCAGCTGCCCGACCGCCGTGATGCTGGCGACGTTGCTCGTCGAGATCAGTCGCGCGGCCGCGCTGGTCTTGGACAACCCGGCCAGCCCGGTGACGCCGACGACGATCGCGACCGCCGCAGCCACACCGACCGTGCCCAGGATCTTGATGTTGACACTCAGGTCACCGAACCAGCTCTTCACTGCCACGTCTCCCGGCATCAAGCAGCGGTCCCTCATCGACAACTGATCATCGGTCAGATTACCGAGATCCCCACCCCCTGGCGCCGGTTCCGCGTTTCCGCCGCCGACCTGCCAAAAGTCAGCCTTTCCGGATCGTCCGCCCGGTCCGCGGTGACGGAATGCGACAGCTCGAACGGGTGCGGACCGGTGACCTGATCATGCCGGCCGACGCATTCTGGGAATGGATGGGTGGTGCGGGATGCGGATCTATTACCAGGACGCGGACATCACGGTGGCCGCGTCGGGCGTCGAGGTGCACGGCCGGGCGTACCCGTTGGGCCAGATCGAGGAGGCCTGGCGCGGGGGCCGCCGCACGGCGGGGCGCAAGGCGCTGCTGGCCTGGGCGATCCTGCTGGTCGCGATCGTCGTCGAGGGTGCGGTGTGGTGGACCACCCGATGGATCTGGGCCGGTCGCGGCCTGCTCCTGGTCGCCGCCATCCTCCTCGTGCGGGTCATCGCCCACCTGGCCGCCGGCTCGTCCGGCCTGCAGGCGATGGAGGACATCCGCCGTTACGGCCGCCGCCAGGAGCTGTGGATAAGCGTCGCTCGCGCCCCGGTCCGGGTCCTGAGCACCGACGACGCCATCCGTTACGGGCAGGTGTGCCGCGCATTGACCCGAGCGCTGGACGACTACGACGACGCCCAGCAACCCCAGAACCACTATTGAGACGTACGGCGGGTGAGCACGCCCGCCGCCCCGAGCGCGGTCGCGGCCAGCCCGCCGAGGACCACCACCAGGATGTAGGGGTCGACGATCTCCACCCGGCTCTCGGCGATGTGCTGCCCGTCCAGGGCGAACGGCGTGATGTCGGGAATGACGGAATCCGGGCCGAGGTGGGCCAGCAACACCACCGCCACGAAGATCGACACGAGGGTGACGGCCACCGCGAGCAGCACTGACAGCAGGGCGCCGGCGGTCGTTCCGGTCCGGCCGCGACCGGCGGCCAGGGCGGTGACCCCGGCGATCCCGGCCACGGCCAGCGCCCACCCGGTGGAGGCCGGGATCGGGGGCGCCACCAGCACGGCGAGCACCCAGATCACCGCGCCGGCCAGGCCGCTGCCGGTGCCGGCGATCAGCACCCGGGCGGTCGCCGCCGAGCGGCGGGAGGCGAGCATGGCGGCGGCCAGCAGCAGACCGGCCCCGATGATCGAAAACACCAGGATGCCCGCCCCGGAGTCGGCCGCCTCCGGGGTCGCCGGGTGCCGGTGGGCCAGACCGGTCACGGTGATCGCGCCGGCCAGCAGATAGCCGCTCGCTCGCAGCAGCCACGCCCCGGCGCTGTCGCCGGCCGGACCGAGCATTCCGGTCCGTCGCGCCGTCCAGGTCACCACGGCCAGGACCGTCACCGCGGGGCCGAGGACCGCGATCAGCGGCGGATAGCCGAGCGCGACGACCCAGGCCAGGACCGCGCCCAGCGCGCCGAGCACCACGGCCAGGTGAATCACGCCGCGCAGCAGGTGGAACTGCGCCGCGGCGGCCCGCGCGCAGCCCCACGCGAACCCCAGGCGGTCGGCCGGCCGGTCGATCGCGGCCAGTTCGGCCCGCATGGCGCGACCCCAGGCGCGCCGGCCGGCCGGCATCACGCGCTCGACCGCGGCCAGCAGCCGCTCCGGAACGTCCGGTCCCATCACGCCTCCCGCAGCCGGGGGCGGACGGGCGTCGCGGCCGGGGCGGACTCGGCCACCGCGTCGGCCGCCAGGCGCACGCCGTCGCCGGTCAGCCGGTACAGATGCCGGGGCGGGCGGCCCGGGGTGGGGTCGCTCTCCCAACTCGCCTCCAGCAGGCCGCGGTCGCAGAGCCGGATCAGGATCGGGTAGAGGGAGCCGGCCTTCAACCCGACCTGCCGGCCGAGCTCATAGCCGTACCGCCACTCGGCCGGCTCGCGGACCAGCGCGTTCAGCACCAGGAGGGTCTGCGCCGACGGGCGCCTCGATCGGACCACATCGGAACTCTATATAGGTAGAGAACCGTGCCGGCATCGTCCGTTCAGCCGGTGACCAGCCAGCGGTAGCGGTGCTCGGGGCGGCCGGTGGTGCCGTAGCGCAGGCGCATCTCGGCGGTGCCGTCGCGGGCCAGGGCGGCCAGGTAGCGCTGGGCGG
Source organism: Actinoplanes sp. HUAS TT8 (assembly GCF_051380535.1). NCBI lineage: Bacteria > Bacillati > Actinomycetota > Actinomycetes > Micromonosporales > Micromonosporaceae > Actinoplanes > Actinoplanes sp. HUAS TT8. The sequence goes on from NZ_CP195646.1 coordinate 3,897,362, forward strand.
TGGCCCGGGAGATGCCCAGCTCGTCGGCGATCTCGGCCGCCGTGCGCGGGGCTGCGGCGTGCCGCAGGGCCTCGCTGACCAGGTGCACGGTGACCGCGGACTGGCCCTTCGGGACGGCCGGACGGTCGCCCTCGTGCAGCAGCCGCCAGGCGCGGTCGATCTCGTCCTGGGCCAGGGTGCGCCGGCCGGACAGGGCGGTCCGATAGCGGCGGTACGCGGTCAGCCGGTCACCCAGCTGCTCGGCGGTGAACGGCTTGACCAGGTAGTTCAGCGCTCCCCGGGCCAGGGCGAGGCGGACCGAGTCGGCGTCCGACGCGGCGGTCAGCATGATCGTGTCGGCGGTCAGTTCGGCCAGCAGGTCGAGGCCGGGCTCGTCGGGCAGGTAACTGTCGAGCAGGACCAGGTCGACCGGGCGGGCGGCCAGGAACGCGCGGGCCTCGGCGGCCGTCCGGGCCGTCCCGGCGACGACGAAGCCGTCGACCCGGGCGGTGAAACCGACGTGGACCTGCGCGACCCGGAAGTCGTCCTCGACGACCAGCACGCGGATCACGCGGCGACCGCCACCAGGGCATGCGGCAGCCGGGCCTCGAAAACCGCGCCGTGGCCGTCGCCGGTGGCCGCGCTCAGGTTCACGTCGCCGCCGAGCTGCCGGGCGGCCTGCCGGGCCAGGGCCAGCCCGAGGCCGCGGCCCTCCTCGCCGCAGGTGGTGACCCCAGCCGTGAAGATCTGCTCGGTCAGGGCCGGGTCGACGCCGTCGCCGGAGTCGACGACCGAGATGTGCAGCGCGTCGTCGTCGGAGAGCAGGGCCAGGTCGATCCAGGCCGGACGGCGGGCGCCGCGCCGGGCCGCGTCCAGGGCGTTGTCGACCAGGATGCCCAGGACCGTGGTGACCTCGACCGGTGCGGTGACCCGGGTGCCGACCCAGCTGGTGTCCGAGAGGGTCAGACGCACGTCCCGCTCGGCCGCCTCGGCGGTCTTGGCCGCGACGAAGGCCTGGAGGTACGGGTCGTCGACCGCCCCGACCGGCCCGGCCGCCGCGAGCGCGCTGCCGGAGACGGCGTGCAGGTATTCCAGGGCCTCGGTGCGGTGCCCGTTCTGCAGCAGGCCGGAGAGCACGTGCAGCCGGTTGGCGAACTCGTGCCGGGACGCGCGCAGCGCCCGGCTGAGCGTGCGCACCGAGTCCAGTTCGCGGGTCACGTTCTCCAGGTCGGTCCGGTCCCGCAGGGTCAGCACCCCGCCCAGGTCGCGGCCGTCCCGGCGGACCGCGCGGTAGTTGACGACCAGGACCCGGTCGCCGGCCACGGTGATCTCGTTGTCGGCCTCGCGTCGTTCGAAGACGGCGACCAGCCCGGGCGGCAGGCCGGCCTCGGTGACCGGGGTGCCCGGCCCGAGTCCGGCACCGAGCAGCCGGGCCGCCTCCCGGTTGCAGACGGTGACCCGGCCGGTCGCGTCGACCGCGAGGACACCCTCGCTGATGCCGCGCAGCACGGCCTCGCGCTCGCGCATCAGCTCGGCCAGCTCGGCCGGTTCCAGTCCCAGGGTCAGGCGTTTGAGGCGGCGGCTGAGCAGGGCCGACCCGGCGACGCCGAGCAGCAGCGCGCAGCCGGCGACGAGCCCGGCCAGGCCGAGCTGGCGCCACACGTACTTCTGGATCCAGGCCACCTTGAAGCCGACGCTGACCTCGCCGACGACGGTGCCGTCGGCGGTCCGCAGCGGGGTCTTGCCCCGGGCCGACAGGCCGAGCGTGCCCTGCTCCACATTGATCGTGTCCTGGCCGGCCAGCACGGCCGACGGGTCGGTGCTGACCGGCTCGTGCAGGCGCTCCGGGTTGGGGTGGGCCAGCCGCAGGCCGTTACGGTCGGTGATCACCACGAAGAGCGCGCCGCTGGCCCGGCGGGCGGCCTCGGCGCGGGCCTGCAGCAGCCCGGCCGGGTCACCGGTGGCGGCCGCGGCCGGGACGGCCGGGTCGGCGGCGAGGGTGTGGGCGACGGCGAGCGCGCGGGTGCCGTACTGCTCGGTCAGTTCGGTGTTGAACAGCCAGCCGATCAGCGTGCAGCCCATCGCGAACACGACCACCAGCAGGCCGACCTGCAGGCCGAGGACCTGCCAGGCGACGGGGACGGGACGGCGTGACATGTCGGCACTGTAACGCCGGTCCCGGCGCTGGAGTCGATGAGCAAAACGCGCAATACGCGGTCAACGCGGGTTAGCGCCGCAACCTCCACAAGGATTCCGGCCCGCCGCGCGTCTTCCTACCGTCTCGGCAAGGAAATACCGGCGTAACAACGAGGAGGCGCTGACCTTGACGGTAATCGCGTTGCGGAACGCGACCAAGCGTTTCCCCGGTACGGGTGGCCAACCGCACACCGCCGTCCGGGACCTCACGTTCGAGGTCGCGGCGGGCGAGTTCGTGGCGGTGGTCGGCCCGACCGGCTGCGGTAAGTCGACGACGTTGTCGCTGGTCTCCGGCTTGGAGCCGGCGTCCAGCGGCGAGGTCGAGGTCGACGGGGTGCCGGTGCGCGGCATCCCGGACGGCGTGGGGTACATGTTCCAGACCGACTCGATCATGCCGTGGCGGTCGGTGGTGGACAACGTGGCCGCCGGGCCGCGCTACCGCGGGCTGAGCCGGGCCGACGCCCGTACCAAAGCAATGGTCTGGGTCGAACGGGTGGGGCTGGCCGCTTTCGCGGGCTACTACCCGCATCAACTCTCGGGCGGCATGCGCAAACGCGTGGCGCTGGCCCAGACCCTGGTCAACGAGCCGCGGATCCTGCTGATGGACGAGCCGTTCAGCGCGCTCGACGTGCAGACGCGCCAGCTCATGCAGGACGAGCTGCTGCGGCTGTGGCAGGGCACCGGGGCGGCGGTCATCTTCGTGACGCACGACCTGGAGGAGGCGATCGCGCTGGCCGACCGGGTGGTGGTGATGACGTCCAGCCCGGCCACGATCAAGGCGGTCTTCGACGTGCCGCTGCGCCGGCCGCGGGACGTGGAGGAGATCCGGATGACCCCGGAGTTCGTCGCCACCTACCGGGAGATCTGGCAGAGCCTGCGGGACGAGGTCGCGCGGGCGCGGGAGGTGGCGAGTCGTGTCGGCTGACCTGCTGGTGAGAACGAAAAGACCGCTCAATCGCCGTACGCAGATGTGGCTTGTTCGTTTGATCTTCGTGGTGGTCTGGCTGGGGAGCTGGGAACTGGCCGCGACGCACTGGATCGACCCGTTCTTCTACTCGAAACCGTCGGCGATCTGGGAACGGCTGGTCGACTGGTTCACCACCGGGACGGCGTTCGGCTCGGTCTGGACGCAGCTGATCATCACCCTGGAGGAGTCGGTGCTCGGCTTCGTGATCGGTGCGGTCGCCGGTGTCGTGCTGGGCATCCTGCTCGGGCGGGCGCGGTTCGTGGCCGAGGTCGCGGCGCCGTTCATCAAGGCGGCCAACGCGGTGCCCCGGATCGTCCTGGCCTCGCTGTTCATCATCTGGTTCGGGCTCGGGCTGACCTCCAAGGTGGCCACCGCGGTGGTGCTGGTCTTCTTCGCGGTGTTCTTCAACGCTTTCCAGGGCGCCCGCGAGGTCGACCGGAATCTGGTCAACAACGCCCGCATCCTGGGCGCCTCGCGCACCCAGGTGCTCACCTCGATCGTGGTGCCGAGCGCCACCAGCTGGATCTTCGCGTCGCTGCACGCGGCGTTCGGGTTCGCGCTGATCGGCGCCGTGGTCGGCGAGTACGCCGGCGCCGACAAGGGCCTCGGCCTGCTCATCGCCAACGCTCAGGGCACGTTCGACGCGGCCGGCATCTACGCCGGAATGATCATCATCACCGTCGTCGCGCTGCTCGCCGAATGGCTCCTCACGCTGCTGGAGAACCGTCTCCTTCGCTGGCGTCCCCCGGTTCAGACCTCAGGAGAACAACGTGCGTAAATTCCTTGCGCTCACCGCCGTCGCCGCGCTGGCCCTGACCGGATGCCGCGGCACCAGCCCGGACGACACCGCGTCGAACGGTGGCGGCACCATCAAGATCATGGTCGGTGGCATCGACAAGGTCATCTACCTGCCGGCCAAACTGACCGAGCAGCTCGGCGGGTTCAAGGACGAAGGCCTGGACGTGCAGCTGCTCACCGAGCCGTCCGGCGCGACCGCGGAGAACGTGCTGATCTCCGGCGACGTGCAGGGCGTGGTCGGCTTCTACGACCACACCATCGACCTGCAGACCAAAGGCAAGTGCATCACCGGGGTGGTGCAGTTCGCCGACGTGCCCGGCGAGGTGGAGATCACCGCCGCGAACTCGGACATCAAGTCGCCGGCCGACTTCAAGGGCCGCAAGCTCGGCGTCACCAGCTCCGGCTCGTCGACCGACTTCCTCACCCAGTACCTGGCCACCAAGGCCGGGCTGACCAGCGCCGACTACACCACGGTCAAGGCCGGCGCCGGGCAGACGTTCATCGCCGCCATCGACAACGGCGGCATCGACGCCGGCATGACCACCGACCCCACCGCAGCCAAACTGATCAGCACCGGCAAAGGCCGGATCCTGCTCGACATGCGGACCGAGGAGGGCACCCGGGCGGCGCTCGGCGGGTTGTACCCGGCCAGCTCCCTCTACATGGACTGCGCCTGGGTCGACAGCCACCCGGAGCAGGTCCAGAAGCTGGCCAACGCCCTGGTCAAGACCCTGCGCTGGATCAAGGGACACAGCGCCGAGGAGATCGCCGCGAAAATGCCGGCCGAATTCGCGGCGGGCGACCCGCAGCTGTACGCCCAAGCCGTCCACGACAGCATCGGCATGTTCAACGGCGACGGCCTGATGAAGGAGGACGGCGCCAAGAACGTCCTGGAGGTCCTCAGCCAGTTCTCCCCGAACGTCAAGGGCAAGAAGGACCAGGTGGACCTGTCCAAGACCTACACCACCGCCTTCACCTCGAAGGTGGCCGGGTAGTCGACCGACAGGCGGGCGAGTTCCTGCGTGCAGCGGGTGAGGGCGACGTAGAGGCCGTTCCACCCGCGCGGCTCGGCGGCGATCCCGTCGGCGTCGACGAGCAGGGTGGCATCCCACTCCAGGCCTTTGGCCTCGCTCGCGGTCAGCACGGGAACATTCGGCAGTACGGCGGTGAGCTGCGCGATCCGGGCCGTCGGGGCGACCACCCCGACGGTTCCGCCGGTCCAGCGCTGCCGCAGCTCGGCCACGGCCTGCGCGGCGGCCGAAGGTAGATCGTCCGCCGTGACCACGCGTTCCCACGGGTCGATGCCGGAGGACCGCACCGCCCGCGGCGGGGAGTTGCGGCTGCCCGCCTTGGCCAGCACCGGCCCGGTCAACGCCATGACCTCGCGCGGCGTCCGGTAGCAGATGGTCAGCTCGGCGGCCGTCCACCGCTCCCCCAGGGTCGCCCGCACCGCCTCCGCCCACGTGGTGTGCCGGTGTGACGCCTCGGCCTGGTCGATGTCGCCGACCGCGGTGATCGATCGGCCGGGGCAGCGCCGCAGGACCATCCGCCACTGCATCTCGGACAGTTCCTGTGCCTCGTCGACGACGACGTGGCCGTAGACCCAGTCGCGCTGCCGTCGGGCCCGGTCGGCGACATCGCCGTACCCCGGCGAATTGTCCTTCTCGATCTCGCCGAGAAGGTCGGTGATCGCGTCGAGCAGCGGAAGGTCGCCGGAGGACCAGGGTGTCGGTTCGGCGGCGACGAGCGCGACCTCCGGCGCGGAGAGGCCGGGCGCGAATCGGCTCAGCAGGCCGGGGTCGGCGAGGAATTCCCGCAGCGTGCGCTCGGGGGAACGGGTCGGCCACCACGTCTCCAGGAACCGGGCGATGGCCGGGTCGGCGGCGATCCGTTCGCGCAGTTCCTCGATCTCGTCCTCGGACAGCAGCCCGTTGACGTCCGAGCCGGTCCCGGAAACCGGCGGCGGGGCCGACCGGTCGAAACGGGCGAGCAGCTCCTCGTACCCCTCCTCCATCTGGTCCAGAAGGGCCTCGCGCTGCTCCGCGACCGTGTCGGCGAGCAGGTGGTGAACCTGCTCGGCGAAGGCACCGCGGGCACGATGATAGGACTTCCCGGGTACGGCGGAAGCCAGCGCCTGCCGCACGACGGCCGCGTCGAGCACGTAGAAATCACCCTCCCACCGCAGCCGCAGGTCACGCGCTTGTGGGAGCAGTGATTGCACGTACGCCGCCAAGGCCTCCTGCCACAACGCGCGCCCCTTGATCTCGGACACCTCCCGGCTCTCGGCCCGCTCGACCTCGGCGCCGGGCAGCAGGGTGTCGCAGGTCGCCGACACGACCGCGGTCTCACCGAGCGCAGGCAGCACCCGCGCGATGTAGTCCAGGAAGCGCGGCGACGGCCCGAGCACCAGCACCGCCTGCTCGGCCATCTGCTGGTGGGTGAAGAGCAGATAGGCCACCCGGTGCAGCGCGACGACCGTCTTGCCGGTGCCCGGCCCGCCCTGCACGATCAGCGGCCCGCTCGCCCCGGCCCGGATGATGTCGTCCTGCTCGCGTTGCAACGTGGCGATCGCCGTCGACATCGTCCCGGTGCGCCGCTGGTCCAGGGCCGCCAGCAGCGCACCTTCACCCACCAGGTCACCACCGGCCGAACCGTCCAGGGGCTCGTCGTCGACACCGGCCACCACACGCCCGTCGACCCGGACGTGACGGCGACGCGCCTGCCCCTGCGGCTCCCGGGCGGTCGCCGTGTAGAACGGCCGCGCGACCGGGGCCCGCCAGTCCACGACCAGCGGATCCGCATCCTCCTCGGCGGCCCGCACACCGGCCCGTCCGATGTGGCGCACGGTGCCGTCGAGCGCGTCGAGGCGCCCGAAAACCAGGCCGTCACCGGCCCGCTGCAACTCCTCGAACTGCCGCCGCAGGCCGCGCTGCCGGGCCCGCCCCAACTCGTCGGCGGCCGGCTCGGCGAGCTCGGCCCGCAGATGCTCCAGCAGTTGATCGCGCCGATCCATCGCCGCGTCCAGGAATTGCTGCTCTTCGACCAGCGCCCGCATTCTTTACCGACCCCCGAATCACCGTGCCACCCTCTGTCGAGCGGCAACAATAATCGCGGATCGGCCTCATGGCCCGGGTGAGAAAGCAGACATTGCCTTCTCCCGACGGATCCTGTCTCCCAAAAAACAATTAATTCTTGACTGTACGCCGTGAATGTGGCCCACCGGATTCCCGCCCGCTCGTCCCCGGCCGCAAGACCTGTCGAAATGCGCTGACCGCAGCGGCAGTCCGCTCTCCCCGCGGGCCCGGCCGGCAAAGTGGCCGGAGTCCGAGCATCGTGCCCGTTACGGGGCGGCGTCGACGCCGGCCGCCACGGTCAGCGCGCCGGCGGCGGTGTCGATGGTGGCGCGGGTGCCGAGCGGGACGGTGAGCTGCCCGTTGCCGTGCCCGACGCGCAGGCCGCCGAGCACCGGAACGCCCAGCCCGCCGAGCCGGTCCTGCACGGCTTCGGCCGCGGTCCACTGCCCGGCCGACCCGGCGGCATTCGTGAACTGGCCGATCGCCACGCCCGCGATTCCGCGCAGCGCGCCCGACCGGATCAGATGGGTCAGCATGCGGTCGTAGCTGTACGGTCCCTCGTCGGTGTCCTCGACCAGCAGGATCGCGCCGCGCAGATCAGGCAGGTCGGGGGTGCCGAGACTGGCCTGGATCATGGTCAGGTTGCCGCCGAGCAGCGTGCCGGTCGCGACGCCGGGGACCGAGACGGCGGCGCTGGGCTCGGCCGGGTCGCTGGTCAGCACGATCGGGTCGTCGGTCATGACCGCCCGCCGCAGCGACTCGATCTCCACCGGCCCGGTCCGCGAATCCGTCCAGTTGATCATCGGACCGTAGAAGCTGACCAGGTGCGCGGCCGTCCACAGGCGGCCGCTGAGCACGGTCAGGTCGCTGAAGCCGACGAAGACCCGCGGATCCCGCCGCACCGCGGCCAGATCCAGCCGGTCGATGATGCGCTGTGTCCCGTAGCCGCCGCGAGCAGCGAAAACACCGCGGATGCCGGGATCGCGGAAGGCGGCGTTGAGGTCGGCCAGCCGGTCCTCGTCGGTGCCGGCCAGGTAGCCGAACCGGTCGTAAAGGTGCGCACCCGGCTCCACGACCAGGCCGAAGCTCTCCAGGATCTGGATGCCGCGGGCCAGCCGGGTGTCCGGCACGCCGGCCGGCGCGACCACGCGCACCCGGTCCCCGGGCTGGAGGGCGGGCGCCTTCACGACCCGGTGCGCGGTGGCCGCCTCGGCCGGTTTTCCGGCCATCGCGGCGCCGGCTCCCGCGGTTGCCATGGCGATGAGCGTACGGCGAGAGATCGTCATCCGCCGAACGTTGCCCGGACCGATCGCTGCAGTCAAGGCAGTCGATGGTTCAGGACGGTTGCGGACTCGGCTTCTTCGCGTAGAACTCGCGGCATTCCTGCACGGTAGTGCAGGTGAAGACGGTCTTGTTCACACCCGGCAGGTTTTTCACCGTATCCTCGGCCCGGACCTTCCGGATAGCGGCATTGTCGGCCATCCGCACGCGGAAGCTCTCCGGAAGCGCGTCCTTGCTGACCTGCGACACTAAATCCGGCTCAGCCGAATACAGCTGGGCGAAGCGCTGAAACGCGGCCGCCTTGTCCTCGTAGGCAACCTCTGCGACATCGGGCAGAGCCCGCAACGCCGCCTCGACATCCTTGCGCTGCGCGTCGGTGACGTCATCTCGCAGGAACACGGTGAACTGTGCGTTCTCGTCAAGGTACTGCTGGATCTGCTCATCCTGCGACGACCCGCCGCCCCCGAACAGGCTGCACCCGGCGAGCCCGGCAACCACGACCAACAGAGCAACGACGATCTTCAAAGTACGCACGAACGGCGAGACTACCGATCAGCTACAAACCGGTGATCCCGGGAGGTGACGGCGGACGGGCGCGCGCTGAACTCCGGCGCGGGAGCCGTCCGCCGTCACCTCACCGGCCCGCCGGAGCGCGGGCGCCGGATTCTCGTCGACGAGTTGCGGGAGGCCCGGGAGCAGCCGCTTCACCTGCCGGAACCGCGCGACGACCGGTTGCGGGCGGTCGCGCGCCGGCTCTACGAGGACCCGGCCGACACGACGTCGCTGGACGGTCTCGGACGGGCGGCCGGGGCCAGTGCCCGTACCTTGAGCAGGCTTTTCCATGATGAACTGGGCATGACCTTCTACGAATGGCGAACCCAGCTGCGGATCTACCGGGCGCTGGTTCTGCTCGCCGAGGGGCACGACACCGTGCGGGTCGCGCACGCCTGCGGTTGGTCGAATCCGAGCGGCTTCATCGCCGCTTTCCGCGCGATCGTCGGCACCACTCCGGGCCGTTATCGCGCCGGGCCGTAATTCGCTGTCGCCGGGAGCACCCGGACGGTACGAAGGGGCGTGCCCTTCCTCGTGCTGCTCGCCGCCGTCTTCCTGCTCGGGGTCGCGGACGCGATGGTCAACTCGTACATCGTCCTGTTCGGCGCCGATGTGGTCGGGCTGACGCCACTGCAGATCGGCGTATGGTCGTCGGTGTTCGCGATCGGCGGGATCACGATCGGCTGGTGGCTGGGGCGGCGGTTCGACCGGCGGCCGACGCGGGCGTACGCGATCGCCGTGATCCTGCTCGGTGCGGCCGGTTACACGGTGCTCCCCCGGGTCACCGCCTTCTTCGTGCTGCTGCTGATGGCGGCGACCGTGCTGGGCGCCACCGGGGCCGCTTTCCCGCAGGTGTTCGCGCTGGCGCGGGCGGTGCTGGGTGAGGGCGCGACCGGTCAGCGATCCGCGCCGTTGCTGCGGGCGGGCTGGTCCCTGGCCTGGGCGGTCGGGCCGCTGCTGGGTGCGCTGGTGCTGTCCCGGGGCGGCTATTCGGGGCTGATGTGGACGGCGGCCGGGGTGTTCCTGGTGACCGCGCTGACGCTGGTCGCGGTGCCGCGGCCGGGTGCGGTCCGGGCGGCCGAGTCGTCCGGGCCGGGTGGCACGCCGGTGCTGCTCACGGCCGGGGTGACGCTGTTCTTCGCAGCGATGTTCGCGGGTGGTCTGGCGATTCCGCTGTACGTCACGCGCGCCCTGCACCAGTCGACCGGGACGGTCGGGGTGATCATCAGCGCCGGGGCCGCGGTCGAGGTGGTGGCCACGCTCGGGCTGGCCGCGTTGCCGGACCGGGTCAGCCAGCGGGCACTGATCCTCGGTGGTTTCGGCGCGATGGCCGCGTACTACGCGCTGATGCTGGTGCCGACCGGGACGGTGGCGCTGGTGGCCGTGCAGGCGCTGCGCGGGGTGGCGATCGCGATCGTCGGGGCGGCCGGCCTCCGGTATTTCCAGGATCTGCTCGCGCCGGCGACCGGGCGGGCGACGACGCTGTTCGCCAACGCGGCCACGACCGGGCTGCTGGTCTCCGGGTTTCTGTCCGGGGTGACGATCGAGCACTTCGGGTACCGGGCGACGCTCGCGGTCTGCGCGGTGGTGGCCGGGCTGGGCGGGGTCGCGTTCACGCTCGGGTCGCATTCCTCGGCATCGGGGGAACGCGGCGGCGTACTACTGCGGTAGTAGTCGGAATGGCTTCTCGTGGTGGATGTCGAGGGGTGTCGAAATGGGGACGCTGGAGGAGCCTCACACCGCACCGCCGGAATCACGTAAATGATATTCACAGGTAATTCTTAGAATGTCAGGAACGCGGGTCCGGTTCATCGCGGCATCGACGAAGAAACGCGAGAAAGAGACCCCATCATGGAACTGCGCAGGCGAACCCTCCTCCAGGTCGCGGCGGTGACCTCGTCGGCCGGCGTGCTGGGCCTGGCCGCGTGCAGCGACGACGACTCGCCCTCGAGCACGGACGCCCCGGCGGCGGCCACCGGGTCGCTGACCTTCGACGCGGCGACGTGGAGCTACGACGAGACGAACGACGTCTACTACCAGATCGGGAAGTACTACGTGGCCAAGCCGGCCGCCACCGACTACGAGTCGCTCAGCGTGTTCGTACCGGGAAAGTTCTTCAGCGGGACGAAGAACAGCGACGGCACGTACACGGTGAAGATCGACGCCGCCGGGAAGGTCGGGGATTTCACCGCGGCGACGGCGCCGATCGTGCTGCCGGTGAACACGCCGGGGTACGCGGCGCAGGCGCCCCTGACCGCCTACAGCTACGACACCGTGTCCGAGTACATGAAGGCCGGCTACGTCTACGTGCACCCGGGGCTGCGCGGCAAGGACAGCAACTCGGACAGCTACACCGGCAACGCGCCGTGGGGCGTGACCGATCTGAAGGCGGCGGTGCGGTACGTCCGCTACAACGCGGAGGCCATTCCCGGCAGCAAGGACCGGATCGTCGTGTTCGGGATGAGTGGCGGCGGGGCGCAGTCGGCGGTCATGGGCAGCTCGGGCGACAGCGAGTTGTACACGCCGTACCTGGAAAGTCTTGGTGCGGCGATGAAGGACAGCAGCGGGAAGACGATTAGTGACGCGGTCGCCGGGGCGATGTGCTGGTGCCCGATCACGAGCCTGGACTACGCCAACGCGTCCTACGAATGGAACCTCGGACAGTTCTCGACCAGCGACACCCGGGCCGACGGGACCTGGACGAAGAGCTACTCGACGGAGTTGGCCAAGGCGTTCGCGGCGCATCAGAACAAGCTCGGGTTGAAGGACTCGTCGGGGACGACGTTGTCGCTGGAGAAGTCGGGTTCCGGCGTCTATCTGGCCGGCACCTACTACGACTACCTGGTGAAGGTGGTCAACGAGTCGCTGAACAACTTCCTGACGGACACGAAGTTTCCGTACACGCCCTCGAACTCCTTCATGGCGGGAATGGGCGGGGCCGGCGGTCCGGGCGGCGGCGCTCCCGGCGGCGCCGGGATGCCCAGCGGTGCCCCGGGTGGGGCGGGGATGCCCAGCGGCGCCCCCGGCGGCGGCATGCCCGGTGGCGGCATCCCGGGCAGCGGTCAGCAGACCGACACCACCACCTACAAGACCGTCGCCGAGTACTTCACGCACCTCAACAGCACCGGCCAGTGGGTCACCTACGACGCGGCCACGAACACCGCGAAGGTCGCCGACCTGGAAGGGTTCATCAAGAGCCAGAAGACCCCGTCCAAGGTCGTCGGTGCCTTCGACGGCCCGGACCGCAGCATCGGCGAGAACGTCGTCTTCGGCAGCGGCACCGCCGGCCTGCACTTCTCCCCGGTCGCCGAGCAGGTCGTCGCCGCCAACGAGGCCGCGTTCGCGAAGATCTCGGGCTGGAAGGACGACTACGCCTCCTCGGCCTACACCACCGACTTCGCCAAGACCGACGCCGTCGGGCAGGCCATGGCCGCGCGGGTCAACGCGTACACCCCGCTGTACTACCTGAACGCGTCCTACGCCGGTTACAAGAGCAGCACGGTCGCGCCGCACTGGCGGATCCGCACCGGGATCATGCAGGGTGACACGGCCAACGCGACCGAGGTCAACCTGGTCCTGGCCCTGCAGAACTACGGGGTGAGCGACGTCGACTTCGCCACGGTCTGGGGTCTGGGCCACACGATGGCCGAGCGCACCGGCGAGGCCACGGCCAACTTCATCGCCTGGGTCAAGGACACCGTCGCCAAGTGAGGCTTGACCTGAAGCTCACTTGAGGTCGCAGCATGGGTCGCATGACGGAGGACGCGCGGCGGGCGCTGGAGCGGCAGCAGACGGTGGAGATCACCACGATCGGGCGCAGGAGCGGGCAGCCGCGGCGTATCGAGACGTGGCGTTACCTGGCCGACGGCCGCTACTGGCTGACCGGGAGCCCGGGGTCGCGCGACTGGTACGCCAACGTGCTGGCCAACCCCGGGTTCACGCTGCACCTCACCGATCGGGACCTGCGGGTGCGCGGGCGTGCGGTGACCGATCCGGGCGAGCGGGCCCGCGTCTTCGGCGCGATCGTGCCCGGTCTGGGCTGGGGCGGGAGCCTGGAGAGCTGGATCGACGGGAGCCCGCTGGTGGAGATCCAGTTCGACTGAGGGCTGTGTTCCACAACACAACCCATGCTTATGTACGGGTGTACACAGCGCTTGTGTACGCTCGTACGCATGAGTTCCCAGATCCTCGCCGAGCCGGATCTCGCCGCACGCCGCGCGCGTGTCGCGGTCGGCGCGATGTTCTTCACCAACGGGGCGCTGTTCGCGAACCTGATCCCCCGCTATCCGCAGATCAAGTCCGATCTGGGTCTCAGCAACGCGGCGTACGGCCTGTCGGTCGCCGCCTTCCCCACCGGGGCGATCGTCGCCGGCATGGCCGCCGGCATCCTGATCCGCCGGTTCGGCTCGGCCCGGGTCGCCGTCGCCGGCACGGTCCTGACCGGCGCCGGTGTCCTGGCCGCAGGCCTGTCCCCGGCCGCCGTCCTGTTCGCCGCCGCGCTGTTCCTGGCCGGCGCCATGGACGCGATCACCGACGTCGCGCAGAACGCGCACGGCCTGCGCGTGCAGCGCCGCTACGGCCGTTCGATCATCAACTCGTTCCACGCGATCTGGTCGATCGGCGCGGTCACCGGTGGCGCCATGGCCGCCGTCGCGATCGCGCTCGGCCTGCCGCTCGGCGCGCACCTGAGCATCTCGGGCGCCCTGTTCGTGATCATCGCCCTGGTCGCGTTGCGGTTCGCGCTGCCCGGTCCGGACGCCGAGCCGGTCGAGGAGAGGACCACCGCCGGCCGGCCCGCGGCCCGGCCGGCGGTCAGCGCCCGGATCTGGCTGATGGTCGGGGCCCTGGTCGTCATCGCCATCGGCGGCGCCCTCGTCGAGGACGCCGGCAACTCCTGGGCCGCGCTCTACCTCTCCGGTTCCCTGCACGCCGCGGCCGCGGTCGCCGCCTGGGGTTACATCGCCCTGGTGGGTGCGCAGTTCCTCGGCCGGACCATCGGTGACCGGCTCGTCGACCGCTTCGGGCAGCGCGCCGTCGCCCGCGCCGGCGGCGTCATCGTGGCCGTCGGCATGGGGATCGCCCTGGCGTTCCCGAGCGTGCCGGGCACGATCCTCGGCTTCGCCGCCGCCGGTTTCGGGGTGGCGACGCTGGTCCCGGCCGCGATGCACGAGGCCGACGAACTGCCCGGCCTCAAACCCGGCACCGGCCTGACCGTGGTCTCCTGGCTGATGCGGCTGGGTTTCCTGCTCTCGCCGCCGATCGTGGGCGCGGTCGCCGACCACAGCGGACTGCGGGCCGGTCTGCTGGTCGTGCCCGCCGCCGGCCTGCTGGTCATCGTCCTGGCCGGCGTCCTCCAGCCCCGCCGCGCCACCGAGGCCTGACCTGCATCCATAAAATTCCGATTTCCGACGTACGGCGGTGGCCCGGCACCCACGGGTCACCCGTCCGCTCGTCCTATCCCGGATAGAGCCGCGCCAGTGCCCGGACGTGCTCGGTGAGGTGCCGGACCAGCTCGGGCGGCTCGACCGCCTGCGCGTCCGCGCCCAGCCGCAGCAGCAGAGCGGCCGCGTGCGCCACGCTCTCCATCGGGATCGTGGCCCGCTGCCACCCCTGTTCATCGACCGCTTCCAGGGTGGCCAGCGCGAGCCGAGCCGCTTTCGGCCCGAGCACCCCGGGCAGCGCCCTGATCCCGTCCGCGGTCAGGCGCACGACCGCCACCTCGTCGGTTTCCGTGCGTTCGTAGCGTTCGACGTGCTCCCGCCAGAACGTGGCCAGGTCGAAGCCGTCCGGCCGGACGACGTGTTCGTCCCGCACCCGCAGGGACACGATCGACGAGACCCGGTAGGTGCGCGGCCCGCTCCGACCGGCGGCGACCAAGTACCAGACGCCGGCCTTGAGGACGAGACCCAGCGGGTCGAGCCGCCGGGTCACCTCGCCGGGTGTGGGCGACCAGCGTCGATACCGCACCTCGACGGTCCGGTCCCGCCAGAGCGCGTCGGCCAGCGTGACCAGGTGCGGCACCGCGTCCGGCTCCCGGTACCACCCCGGAGTGTCCAGGTGGAACCGTTGCCGGATCCGCGTCGACGCCTCCCGGTACGGCGTCGGCAGCGCCGCCGTCAGCTTCAGCTCGGCCGCGGCCAGCTGCGCGCCCAGCCCGAGCTCGGCCGCCGGCTGCGTCAGCCCGCTCAGGAACAGCGACTCGGCCTCGTCCGCGGTCAGCCCGGTCAGCCGGGTCCGATAGCCGTCGAGCAGCTGGTAGCCCCCGTCCGGCCCCTGCTCGGCGTAGACCGGCACACCGGCCGCGGCCAGCGCCTCCACGTCCCGGTAGATCGTCCGCACACTCACGCCCAGTTCGGCCGCGAGCTGGGTCGCGCTCAGGCGCCCCCGGTTCTGCAGCAGCATCAGCAGGGACAGCAGTCGGCTGGCACGCACAGACCTGAGTCTGCCCGAGCCCCCTGACAGAAGATGTCAGGGGTAGCCGCCCAGAATGCGCGCATGACCATCACCGACGAGCGTCTGGCGGCCGTGGGCAACGTCGTCGACGCCGGCTACCGGCACGTGACCAAGCAGGTCACGCCCGGCGACCCGCTGCTGCTGCCGAGCACGATTCTCAAGTGGTACGACCTGTGCCGCCCCGACCAGGCCATCGCCCCGGAACGGTCGGCCGAGGCGCGCGCCTTCCTGGCCGGTGAGGTCGGCACCGGGCGGCTGCCGATCGCCGGGGACCTCGGTTTCGCCATCCACCACCTGTCCGGCGAACACGTGCACCTGCTGCTGGTGTGCACGTGGCGCGGCGACAACGAGATGTGGGAGTCGGTCTACGTCAAGGACGCCCGGAAGCCGGAACCGTTCGAGCCGATGGCGCCGGCACCCCACCGCGGCGTGATGTGCGTGTGGGAGTTCGCCGCGGTCGCGCACGAACACCACGCCTGGACCCGCTACCTGCTCTCCACCCGCGACGTCACGGCCAGACGAACGTACGTCGAATCGGTCTTCCAGGGTTTGATCTGAAACCCGCGAGGTCGCGGTGTCCCATCCGGCACAGCCGTGAACTGCGGTCACAGGTGGCCGCGACATGGGGGAAGGCGGGCCCGGGGCGACCTAGCCTGTAGGACATGTCGTACGTCGCCACCCGTGACGGCCGCCGGGATCGTAGCGCGGCACACCGGGCTCCAGCTGTCCCTGACCGGATCGACGATCTGCACGGCAACAGCCTCGGCGTGCTGGAGGTCCCGCATCACATGGCCTGTGGGCACGCCAGCCGCCGTCGCTACGACCTGGAGGATCCCGCGCAGTTGCGGCACGCCTACGAGCAGGTCCTGTGCGAGGCGGCCGGGTGCGGCGAGGTGGAGGACCTGATCAACCCGGCCATGCTGCGCCGGGTGTGGCGGGACCTGCATCTGCCGGTCCGGGTGCGGGAGGCGTGGGAGACCCGCCACCCGAGCCTGCGCCGGACCGTGAACCGCGCCGCGGACACCACCCGGACGCCGGGGGCCCGCCCGGCCGGCCGGGGGTTCGCGCGGCGGGGGCGGACCCCCGTGGCCCGCACGTCCACCGTCCGATCGAGTGCCTAGGCCGGGTCGGCGAGGTCGACCGCGACCGCGCTGAGCGGCTGCCCGACACACGTCAGCACGTAGCCGGCGGCCCGCTGCTCGACGGTCAGGCAGTGGGGTTCGCTCATCGCGACCTCGCCGGTGCGCAGACGCACCACGCACTCGCCGCAATTACCCACCGTGCACGAGTACGGCATGGGAGCGCCCGCCGCCAGCCCGGCCGACAGCAGCGTCTGGCCGGGTTCGACGGTCACGGTCGCCACCAGGTGGCCGTCGTCCTCGACGGTCATCGGGTGCGGCCCGGTCCCGGCAGGGGTCGTCACCGCGCTGGTGTAGCTCTCGCGGTGGACGCGGCCGGCCGGAATCCCGCGCTCGGTGAGCACGTCCGCGGCCGTTGCCATGACCGGGTCCGGGCCGCAGAGCAGGTACGTCGCCGCCGGTGACGGGCCGGCCCGGTCCAGCCACTTCCGCACGCTGCCGGCGTCGAGCCGGCCGCGGTCGCCGGACCACTGCGGTCCGGGCCGGGTCAGCTGGTGGGTCACGGTCAGGCGCTCCGGGTGGTCGCGCCGCAGACGGTCGAGATCGGCCGCGAACAAGATGCTCGTCTCGTCCCGGTTGCCGTAGAGCAGGGCCAGCCGGCTCGTGCCCGGCCCGGCCAGCACCGCCCGGATGATGCTGATCATCGGGGTGACGCCGCTGCCCGCGGCGACCATGAACAGGTCACCGGTGGGGGCCGGGAGGTGGCCGGACGGGCCGCGGACCGTGATCCGGTCGCCCCGGCGCAGCACCCGGTCGGCGTGGGTGGAGAAGACACCGCCGTCGACCCGCTTGACGGTGACCTCCAGCCGGCCGGTGCCGGGCGCCGAGCAGGCCGAGTAGGCCCGGCGGACGGGACGGCCGTCGATCTCGGTGATCAGGGTGAAGAACTGGCCGGGACGGAAGTCGATCGGGCGTTCCGGGTCTTCCAGGACCAGGGTCACGGCGTGCGGGGTCTCACGCCGTACGTCGGCAATCGTCATCTCCCGGGATGAGCGCGCGTCGCCCGGCCGGCCCGGCGCATAGCCTTCCTTGCGGACCTGGGATCGCAGCATCGCGCCCATCAGACGGCTGAACGGGCGCGCCACGCGGGCCAGACCCCGGAGCAGGACACCGGTCGGGCCGGCCGCGTTGGCGGCGGCATGCCGGGCGGCCAGGACGTTCAGATCGGGCACGGCGCCGGGGTCGACCCGCGCGCTCCACAGGTCGGCGACGGCGGGATCGGTGGCTACCTCGGCGTCGGCGATCCGGATGATCAGGGCGGCGTGCGGGGCCATGCCGCGCAGCGCCATGGTCCGAAGAAGATCAGGGTCGTCGGTGATCGTCGCGGTGCCGTGCAGGCGGAGGATCTCGCTGCGGCCGGGCAGCAGGGCGGCCAGCGCGATCCGGTCGTCCTGGAGCAGGTTGTGCAGGGTGTCGGCGCGCTGGTTGCCCTTGCGGTCCGGGATGGCGATCGTCTTGTCGTCGAGCATGCGGACAAAACCGGGCTGATCGCCGCGGGGGCTGGTGTCGCTGCCACCGTTCGCGTCGCCCGAGGTGACGACGAAGAACGGCATGGCCTCCAGGGCGTTCCGGACATCTACCCGGTTCAGCCTTGTCGTTCGGCGCTCCCAGAGCTGGGAGCGGATGATGCAGCGGGCGCAGTGGACGTACGCCTCCCGAACGTCCACCTGCAACCGTGACCGTTCCTGATCGGTCACGACGCCGTTGAGGCGCAGCGTCTCCCCGATGCCCGGCAGCAGGAAGACGAACGAGACTCCACCGGTGATCGGTTCCGCCTCGGTCAGCTCGAAGGAGATCCGCCGCGGCGAGTGGACCCGGACGAACCCGGGCGTCCCGCCGACGAACGTGGCCCGCCGATCCCCCGCCGCGTCCAGGTAGCCGAAACCGGCGATCGGCGAATGCGCCAGCACCGCGACACAACCGTCGTCGAGCCGATCGACCTGCTTCAGGTTGACCAGCGGGTTGGGCCGCCCCACCACCGCCTCGACCTGACCCACCGTCGCCAGTGTATTTCTGCTGCTCATCACTATATTCTGAGCAAAGTTTCAGCTTTTCGGTACTCGCTTTCGCCGGCCCCCGGGAGACGACCGTGCCCCAACGCTCCGAGCCACGTCGCAGGCCTCGACAGGTTCGCGCCGAGCTGACCCGGCATCGGATCCTGACCGCCGCTGCTCACGTTTTCACCGAGTACGGTTACGCCGCCGGCACCACCAACCGCATCGCCGAGCAGGCCCGCGTGTCGGTCGGCTCGCTCTACCAGTACTTCCCGAACAAGGACGCGATCCTGGCCGAACTGCTGCTGCAGCACATCGACGACACCGAGCCGCCGCCCGACACCACCGGGCTGAGCCTGCCCGAGGCCATCCGGCGGATCGTCCACCGGACCGTCGAGCACCACCGCGTCGACCCCCGACTGCTGCGCATGATGGTCGAGGAGGCGCCCCTCTCCCAAGATCTTTTGGACAAGATTTCCCGGTACGACCGTAAGCGCGCGACCGAATTACGCGATCTCCTGACCGGCCGTCCCGAGGTGCGCCTGGACGACCTGGACACCGCCCTGCGCGTGATCGTCACAACCGTCGAGCTGGTCACGCACACGCTGATGGCGGCCCCGTCGCCGGTGGAGTCGCAGCGCCTGGAGGACCAACTGGTGACGATGGTGACCCGCTACCTAGGATGCGGCGATGATCAGTAGCGACGATTCCTGGCGCCTGAACCCCGACGGCAGCGAGGCGGTGTTCCGTCTGACGGCGTCCGGTCCCGGACACCGGGAATCGGAGCTGATCACGGCACTGCTCGTCGACCCCGCGTCGGCCGGGCTCCAGCGGCTCGAACTGCACCTGACCGACTTTCATCAGTCAGCGCTCGCGGCGGCCGAAGCCATCGCGGCCCACCGGCGCCCGCGGTTGACGTCGCTGCACTTCGGACACGACTTCGAATACCTGTTCGAGGACGTGAAAACCTCGACCGGCGACACGTTCGACCCGTTGAGCCGTCTGCAACAGGGCTTCGCCGACGACTCGGCCAACGGCATGTGGGCGGCCCTGCCCGCACTGACCTCGTTGACCGCGTCCGGCGGCCTGCTGTTCGACGACATCATCAGCCCGACCCTGACCTCCCTGCGGTTGCGGGGAGCCCTGTTCTCCGACGGCTCCATCTTCCCGACGGCCACGCCAGCCCTGATCTCGCTGCAGCTGGAGATCCGCTCGGACGTGTTCGGCACGGAATGCCCGGTCCTGCAGTTGGAGGAGTTGACGCCGGCCCTGTTCCCGGCTCTCCGACACCTCGACCTGAGCCATTCCGAGTTCGACGAGAGCGACGGCGAGGTCCGCGAAGTCCTGGCCGCCACCGGAATCCTCGCCCAGCTGGAGACCTTCTCTGGCCCTGGTGACGCCGCTCAGTAACGGGCATGCACCGGCGTGAGAGAAAGCCTCAATACGGCGGTAGTTCGACCGGGAATTCGACCCACTCGCGATCGCGCAGCCTCCGCAGCAGCACGGCATTGCCGCCGTCTCCCTGGGCCAGCCGACGACTCAGCTGGGCGCGCAGTGGTTGGGCGGCGCCGTGCCGCTTGGCCCGCCCGGCCGCTTTCACCAGGTTGGCCGCGCAGGTCAGGGTGTAGGGATGGTCGGCGCCGTGAAGCGCGACCGCGGCCTGATAGACCTGATTCATCAGGTGGTAGGACGTGCCGTGGTCCCCCGCGATCGAACGATTGATCGCCCGCCCCTGTCGGGCGCAGAGTGTGATCCAGTGCTCCGCGCCGAACACGTCGTCGGCCAGCCGCAGAGCCTGGTCGTCGTGCCGGGACGCCTCCGCGTGCTCGCCGTTGATCCGCTCGGCCGCCGCGGTATTGATCAGCGCAACGATGGTCGCGGGATGTTCACCGCCGTATGTTTTCTCGTGTTGTGCCAGCGTGGCGTTGGCCAGGCTGAGCGCCATCCGCGGCCGGTGATGTCGCACGATGTTCGCGGCGGTCATCGCCATCGCCAGGGTCTGCGGGTGACGATAACCGTGTATGGTCCGGTACTTGTCGAGGATCTGCTGACTCAGTTCTTCGGCCGGGCCGCTCTGCCCGGCCGCGGCCAGCACGATCGCCTGGATCCGCGATTCCAGCAACGGGTGCCGGGACAGCGAACCGACCAGCCCGGTCATTTCGGCCGCGACGGATTGCGCCTGCGTGAGCGCCTCCTGGTATCGACCGAGATAGTAAAGATCAAGGACACAGGCCATCCCGGAGTAGATGGTTCTCAGGTCGTCGACACCGCACGTCCGCCGGAGCAGGGACCGGTTCTTCTCGTCCAGCGCCAGGGCCTCGGCGAAACGCCCCAGGCTGCGGAGATCCACTGCCACGTTGTGGGTCATCTGAAAGGTCCGGGCATCGGCCGGGCCGTACACCGCCTGGTGTTGGTCAAGGTTGACCAGGTCCAGCTGATGGGCCCGCCGGTAGTCGCCGATCAGGCGCAGGTCGGCGCCGTAGCTGTTGGCTGCCCGGAGTGTGACCGGGTGGGATTCGCCCAGCGTGCGCCGGGCCCGGCCGAGGACCTCCTCCAGCAGCCTCTTCGAGAAGTCGGTACGCCCCAGCTCGCGGGCAGCAGTGGCCAGCAACACCGACGCGTGCAGGGTATTGGCGTGTCCGGGACCCAGTCGTTTCGTCCAGGCGGCCGAGGCCTTCTCGGCCAGCTGCTGGCAGCTCTCCGTGTCGCGCCGGGCGTACAGGTAGTTCAGGTGCCGCAGGACGAGTTCCTGGATCCGGCCGTCGGCGCTGGCCAGGCAGCCGGTGTACCGCAGGTGCGGCGTGATCATCGCGTGGATCCACCAGCTCTCCGCACCGGTGGTGTCCGGCACCGACGCATCCGCCGCAGCGAGCAACATCTGCGCTGCCGTCCCGAGCCGCTCCCGTTGCTCAGGGCTGAGCCGAGCGCGGATGACCGCCCGGACGAGCCGATGGAGCTGGATGGTGCCGCGTGCCGAGTCGAACTTGACGAGCGACAGTTTCCCGATGTGGGCCATCGCCCGGTCGAGCCGCATCGGGTCGACCAGAACCGCCTTCAGCATGGTCAGCGCCTCGACCTCGCCGCCGAACCCGAGCAACCGACGGTCGATCGGCTCGGGCCCCAGAAACGCACTCAACTCCAGCAACTCGACGGCGACCGGGTCGGTCGTGGACAGCCGGTCCAGGGCCACGCCCCAGGTCGCGGCCACCGAGGTGGGATAGTCGGCCGGGCGGTTGGCGCCCAGCAGCTCCTGGGTGTGCTCGGAAAGCAGGCGCAGGTAATCGCTGATCCGCATGCCCGATGCGTCGATCCACGCCGACGCCTGCTCCAGAGCCAACGGCAGGTCGCCGAGTCGTTCGGCGAGGGTCGTCGCGTCCGTGTCGCTGACGTTCGGGTTTCGCTTCCGGAGCAGGGCCACACTCTCGTGGCGGTGCAGCACCTCGACCTCGATGGTGTCGGCCAGACTGGACCAGGTGCGGTCTCGCGAGGTGATCAGCACCCGGCCCGCCGAGTGCGGTGGCGCCGGCTCGGGAAGGTACGGCCGCAGAGTGACCGGCTCCTCGGCGTTGTCGAAGACGATCAGCCAGCTGCGGAACGGAGTACCTCGTTGCAGCCCGCCGCGAACCAGCTCGACGGTCTGCTCCAGATCGTCGGACTCCGGCAGGCCCATGGCGGCGGCGATACGGAGAAAGGCGGATCGCATCAACGCGGGCTGCTCGGCCGGGATCCACGCCACCAGGTCGTACCTGTCGCGGTTCCGGTGGGCGTACTCGATGGCGAGATGAGTCTTGCCCACACCGCCGAGACCGTAGAGCGCATGCGGGACGATCGCGGTCAGGCCACGGGTCTCCTCCGCGCCGACCCGACCGAGGGTGGCGAGCAACTCGTCCCGGCCGGTGAAGTGGCGGCTCCGCGGCGGGACGTCGAGCCAGGCCGACGGGCGCGAGAGCGCCTGAGGCGCCGGGCTCGCGGTCGTGACCGTTTCCGGCGGCCGGTAATGCCGCTCAGCCGCCACGGTGAGGAACGAGGACATCCCGACGACCGCGGCCAGAGCTGCGAACAGCCAGGGATTCCAACCGGAGGTGAGGACGTTCGTCAGCCAACTGCCGGCCGCTACGACGATCGGTGCAGCGCCCAGAACAACATAGGCGTGGAGACGACGAGGACCAGTGGCGTCCAGCACTCGGACCTCCTCGTTCCGGATGCACAGTACGTGGTCAAGCTACAACCCTCTGTCATCGGTCGGTATCCCTTGAACGGCCACGGCTACCACGTGTCGCCAACGCCCCGAGGAGGTCTGTCCGCTGTGGCCGGAAGGGCCGGCCGTACGGCAGGTCAGAAGGTTGTTCACAGCACGAACCCCCGGCCAACTGCTTCATGGGCAGTTGGCCGGGGGTTCGTGGGTGATGGGGTCAGGCGGCAGCGGGGGCGCCGACGGCGACCTGCTCCAGCGCGGTGTTCAGGATGTCGCGGACGTCGGAGACGACGTGGACGGTGAGGGCGGACAGGACGTCGGCCGGGACGTCGTCCAGGTCGGGCTCGTTGCGGTGGGGGATGTAGACCTCCGTGAGACCTGCCCGCTGGGCGGCGAGCAGCTTCTGCTTCACGCCGCCGATCGGGAGGACGCGACCGGTCAGGGAGACCTCGCCGGTCATGCCGACCTCGGCCCGGACGTTGCGGCCGAGCAGCAGCGACACCAGGGCCGTGGTCATGGTGACGCCGGCCGACGGGCCGTCCTTGGGGACGGCGCCGGCGGGGACGTGCAGGTGGATGGGGTGGTCGAGCTGTTCCGGGGAGATTCCCAGCTCACCGGCGTGGGCGCGGACGTAGGAGAGGGCGATCTGCGCGGACTCCTTCATCACGTCGCCGAGCTGGCCGGTCACCGACAGGCCGCCCTTGTCGCCGGGGAGCAGGGACGCCTCGATGTAGAGGACGTCACCGCCCATGCCGGTCACCGCCAGGCCGGTGGCGACGCCGGGGACGGCCGTGCGTTCGGCCGATTCCGGGGTGAAGCGGGGGCGTCCGATCAGGTCTTTCAGGTCGGCGGCGTCGACGGTGGCCGGGAGGGTGCCCAGGGCGGCCTTGCGGAACGCCTTGGCCAGCAGGCGCTCGAACGACCGTACGCCCGCCTCTCGGGTGTAATTGGCGGCGATCTCCCGCAGAGCCTCCTCGGTGACCGTCACCTCGCCCTCGGAGAGGGCGGCGCGCTCCAGCTGGCGGGGCACCAGGAAGTCGCGGGCGATGGCGACCTTGTCGTTCTCGGTGTAGCCGTCGATGGCGATGAGTTCCATGCGGTCGAACAGCGCCTGCGGGATCGTCTCCAGGGTGTTCGCGGTGGCGATGAACAGGACGTCGGACAGGTCGAGGTCCAGGTCCAGGTAGTGGTCGCGGAACGTGTGGTTCTGCGCCGGGTCCAGGACCTCCAGCAGGGCCGCGGCCGGGTCGCCGCGGTAGTCGCTGCCGACCTTGTCGACCTCGTCGAGCAGGACGACCGGGTTCATCGAACCGGATTCGCGGATGGCGCGGACGATGCGTCCGGGCAGGGCACCGACATAGGTACGGCGGTGGCCGCGGATCTCGGCCTCGTCGCGCACGCCGCCGAGGGCGACGCGGACGAACTTGCGGCCCAGGGTGCGGGCGACGGATTCGCCGAGCGAGGTCTTGCCGACTCCGGGCGGGCCGGCCAGCAGGATCACCGCGCCGGAGCCGCGTCCGCCGACGGTTTCCAGGCCGCGCGACTCGCGCCGGGCGCGGACGCCCAGGTATTCGACGATGCGTTCCTTGACCTCGTCCAAGCCGTGGTGGTCGGTGTCGAGGACGGCCCGGGCCGCTTCCAGGTCGGTGTTGTCGGTGGTGCGGACCGACCAGGGCAGGTCGAGGACGGTGTCGAGCCAGGTGCGGATCCAGCCCGCCTCCGGGTTCTGGTCGCCGGCCCGTTCCAGCTTGTCGACCTCGCGCAGCGCGGCCTCGCGGACGGCGTCGGGCAGCTGAGCACCCTCGACCTTGGCGCGGTAGTCGTCGGTGCCGTCGGCCTCGCCCTCGCCGAGCTCCTTACGGATGGCCTTGAGCTGCTCGCGGAGCAGGTATTCGCGGTTGCGCTTCTCGACCGACTCCCGTACATCGGTCTCGATCTTGTCGTTGACCTCGGACTCCGCGAGGAAGTCCTTGGTCCAGTCGATGAGCAGCCGCAGCCGGGCCTCGACGTCGGGCGTCTCCAGCAGCTCGCGCTTGCGGTCGTTGGACAGGTAAGGCGCCCAGCCGGCGGTGTCGGCCAGGTCACCGGGGTCGTCGATGGCGCTGACCGAGTCGAGCACCTGCCAGGCCTCGCGGCGCTGCAGGACCGAGACGACCAGCTTCTTGTATTCGGCGGCCAGCTCGACGGCCTGGTCGCCGGGGGTTTCGGGCGTCACCGGGTCGGCTTCGACCCACAGGGCCGCGCCGGGGCCGGTCACGCCGCTGCCGATGCGGGCGCGCACGCCGGTCCGGAGGACGGCGGCGGGCGAGCCGCCCCGGAACTTGCCGACCTGCACGACGGTGGCGACCACGCCGTACGAGGCGTAGCGGTCCTCCAGCCGCGGTGCGATCAGGAGCTCGGAGCCGGCCGCGGTCCGGGCGGCGTCGACGGCCGCCTGGGCCTTCTCGTCGAGCTCGACCGGCACGACCATGCCGGGGAGCAGGACGATGTCGTCGAGGAACAACACGGGAAGTCGTTTGCTGGTCACCGGGAACCTCCGAGGAGTTGAGTACGGTCGGCTCAACCGTGAACCGGCCCGGCTTCTTCCGGCGTTCACTGCCAGCGAACAACGCCGGTGGCGCGGACCACGAAACGCGGCAGTGATCCACTGCGGGTCGCGGGTTCGGCGGTATGGTCACGCGCGTTGATGCCGCGCGCGTGAAAGGGGACCGCCGTGGCCGAGAGCCAGAGCGAGTCCGAACCCAAAAATCCAGGCCATTCCGGCGTACGGGACTCCGTGCGCCTCGCCGTGATCGTCGGCGCGCTGGGCGTGGTCTTCGGTGACATCGGGACCAGTCCCATCTACACCCTGCAGACCGTGTTCAACCCGGAGGATCCGCACCCGGTGCCGGTGAGCACGGACAACGTGTTCGGCGTGGTGTCGCTGATCTTCTGGTCCGTGATGATCATCGTGACGGTCACGTACGTGCTGCTGGCCATGCGCGTCGACAACGACGGTGAGGGCGGCATCATGGCGCTCATCGCGTTGCTGCGGCGCTGGAGCGCCAAGCGTGGACGCCGTCGGGCCATGGCCCTGGCCGGTGTGGGCATCTTCGGGGCGTCGCTGTTCTTCGGCGACAGCATGATCACCCCGGCCATCTCGGTGCTGTCCGCGGTCGAGGGCATCAAGGTGGTCGAGCCGTCCCTGGGCGAGTTCGTGGTGCCGATCACGGCGGTCATCATCGTGGCGCTGTTCCTGGTGCAGCGCCGGGGCACGGCGGCGGTCGGCCGGGTCTTCGGGCCGGTGATGATCCTCTGGTTCGTGTCCATCGGCGCGGCCGGCGTGACCGGCATCGTGGGCAACCCGGCGATTCTCAAGGCGCTCTCCCCGACGTACGCGATAAGTTTTTTGACCGGGCATTTCGGCATCGCGTTCTTCGCGCTGGCCGCGATCGTGCTGGCGGTCACCGGGGCCGAGGCCATCTACGCCGACATGGGGCACTTCGGGCGGCGCTCGATCGTCCGTGGCTGGCTCGGGCTGGTGCTGCCGGCGAGCACGCTCAGCTACCTCGGGCAGGGTGCGCTGATCCTGGACGACCCGGCCCACATCAGCAGCCCGTTCTTCCTGCTCGTGCCCGGTTGGGCCCGGATTCCGATGGTGCTGCTGGCGACCGCGGCGACGGTCATCGCGTCGCAGGCGGTGATCACCGGGGCGTACTCGGTGGCGTCGCAGGCCGCGCAGCTGGGCTACCTGCCGCGGCTGCGGATCGTGCACACCTCCGAGTCGTCGGCCGGGCAGATCTACGTACCGTGGATCAACTGGCTCCTGATGTTCTCGGTGTTGACCCTGGTCTTCGCCTTCCGCAGCTCGGCCGCGCTGGCCTACGCGTTCGGCATGGCCGTGACCGGCACGATCACGATCACGACGCTGGTGTTCTTCTACGTCGCGCACGGCCGGTGGAAGACGCCGCTGTGGGTGCTGTCCGGGGGCGCGGCGATCCTGCTCGCGGTCGACCTGCTGTTCGTGGCGGCCAACCTGACCAAGCTGGCCCACGGCGCGTGGCTGCCGCTGCTAATCGCGCTGACCGCGTTCACGCTGATGACGACGTGGCAGCGCGGCCGCAAGATCGTCACCGAGGAGCGCGACCGGCGGGAGGGGTCGCTGCGCGAGTTCGTCGACGAACTGCACCACGACACCTCGACGATCCAGCGGGTGCCCGGTACGGCGATCTTCCTGAACCGGGGCACGCAGACCGCTCCCCTGGCCTTGCGGGCCAACGTGGAACACAACCACGTCCGCCACGAGAACGTCGTGATCATGTCGCTGACCACCGAGCCGGTGCCCCGGGTCGCGGCCGAGGAGCGGATCACGGTGGACGATCTCGGCTACGAGGACGACGGGATCATCTACGTGATCGCCCGCTTCGGCTACATGGAGACGCCCGACGTGCCGGCCGCGCTGCGGCAGCTGCTGCCCGCGACCACCGAGGGACAACTGGAGCTGGACCGGGCCTCGTACTTCCTGTCGAAGATCGAGCTGCGGGTCGGAGCCACCCATTCGATGGCGCCGTGGCGCAAGCGGCTGTTCATCGCCACCTCGTACATCACCGCGGACGCGGCCGAGTATTTCGGGCTGCCCCGCGACCGTACGGTCATCATGGGCTCGCACATCGAGGTCTGACCGTCCCGACCGGCAGGCGGCCCGTCCCGGTACGAGCCGCCTGCCGGTGTGGTTACGTCATCCGACGTAATCTGAGGCAGGTGCCCGGACCCTAGGTTCGGGGGCATGGATGTTCCGGTTCACCTGCGGATCCTCGGGCCCCTCCGGGTCTGGCGGGACAACGCCGAGGTCGACGCCGGCCCACATCAGCAACAGTGCCTGCTGGCGCTGCTGCTGGCCCACGAGGGCAACCCGGTCAGCGTCGCCGAGCTGACCGACCTGCTCTGGGGCGCCCACGCACCCCCGAGCGCCGTCAACATCATCCACAAGTATGTCGGTGCCCTGCGCCGCCTGCTCGAACCCGGACTGCCGCCCCGGGCGACCGGCGCGTTCATCGCGCGACAGGGCAACGGCTACCGTTTCACGGCCGCCCCCGGCGGCCTCGACCTGCTGCGTTTCCGGCAACTGGTCGCGCAGGCCAAGGCCCGCGCGGGTCGCGGCGAACTGGACGCCGCCCTCGACCACTACACCGAGGCGCTACGGCTCGGCCGCGGTCACGCCGGCGACGGTCTGGCCGGTACGCCCGCGGCCCGGACCACGTTCGCCGGCCTGGACGGCGAGTTCCTCGACGCGGTGCTGGCCGCCGCCGACGTCGCGGGCCGCCTCGGCCGGCCGGGCCGCCTGCTGGCACCGCTGCGGCGGGCGGCCGAGATGGACCCGCTCAACGAGCTGATCCACGCGAGCGTGATGACCGCCCTGGCCGCGGCCGGTCACCAGGCCGAGGCGCTCGGCGTCTACCGCGCGATCCGCGGCCGGCTCGCCGACGACCTGGGCATCGACCCGGGCCCCGACCTGCAGGAGGCGTTCCGGCAGGTCCTCGGCCAGAATGTCCGGCGACCGGCCGCCGGCGGGCCACGACCGGCGCAGCTGCCGGCCGGCCTGCGGTTCTTCACCGGGCGCCAGGACGAACTGGCCACCCTGGGCCGACTGTCCGACGAGCCCGGGCCGCGGGTGATCGCGCTTCACGGGCCGGCCGGTGTCGGCAAGTCGGCCCTGGCCGTCCACTTCGCCCGCACCGTGGCCGGCGGTTTCGGCGACGGCCAGCTCCACCTGGACCTGCGCGGCGCCGAACCGCTGCGTTCCCTGCTGCACGGGCTGGGCGTCCCCGGTCACGAGATCCCCGACACCGACGGCGCGCAGGTCGGATTGTTCCGCAGCCTGACCGCGACCGGGCGCGTGCTGATCCTGCTCGACGACGCCCGCGACGCCGACCAGGTGCGGCCGCTGCTGCCCGCCTCCCCGGCGAGCCTGGTCCTGATCACCAGCCGCCACCCCCTGGTCGAGCTGGCCGCCCGCGACGGCGCCCACCTGCTGCACGTCGGCCGGCCCGGGTTGCACGACGCCCGTGAGCTGCTCAGACGCCACCTGAGCGGGCTGCCGCAGCAGCCGCTGGACGAGATCGTCGAGCGCCACGGGCGCTTGCCGTCGGCCCTCGCCCTGCACGCCGCCCACCTCCGCGCCGGGCCCGGTCGATAGTCTGCGGTCGAATCCCCGATAGTGAGTCGATGAGCTGGTTTCGACGGTCGCGCCCGGCCTACGCGGTGGACGGTGTCACGCCGCGGCGGAGCGGTCAGGGCTGGCATTTCTACGAGGCTGAGGCGCTGGCCGGGCGGCCTGTCGTGGCCGGCGCCCTCGCGCGCCTGCCGCGGGCCCCGGAGCTGGAGTACCTGTCGCATTCGGTGAGTGTCGGCACGAAGGACGGCATCGAGTGGGGACTGTCCTTCGGTGACGAGGCCCTGATCTGGTTCGACCTGTCCGCCCCGGACGGCAGCGACCTCCTCGAGGAGACCTTGGCCGCCGCCGCGTTCACCGTCACGGTCGAGCGGGTCGACCGGGAGGCCTTCGTGTTCACCACGGCCGAACTGCTCGCCGCCGATGTGGTCCTGGCCCACTGCCTCGACGCCTGCGGCCTGGTCTTCCGCACACTCCGCAACCGCCGCCGGCCGTGAGAAATGCGCCGCTCAGACCGCTGAGGTCGCCGGGGCGAGGGCGGCGAACAGGAGCGAGTCGCGCCAGGCACCCCGGACCAGCAGGTGGTCCCGCATGCGGCCTTCTTCGCGCAGGCCGGCCCGGGTGAGCACGCGCGCCGACCCGAGGTTGTCGGGGTGGCAGGTCGCGGCGATCCGGTGCAGGCCTAGTTCGCCGAACCCGAAGCGGACCAGTTCCCGCGCCGCCTCGGTGGCGTAGCCGCGGCCCCACACCGCCGGGTGGAACACGAACCCGAGGCCGCCGCGGCGGTGCCCGGCGTCCTCGACCCAGAGGGCCACCGATCCGACCAGTTCGCCGTCGGCCACCGCGGCCAGGTTGTACGCCGCCCGCCGGGGTGCGGTGGCCTGCGCCGCGTAGTCGCGCACGAACCGGCGTGTGTCGTCGCGGCTGTTCGGCCCCCATTCGGTGAACCGGGTGACGACGGGATCGCCGGCGAAGGCGTGGACCGCCTCCTCGTCCGGCGTGACGAAATTCCGCAGCACCAGACGGTCGGTGCGCAGCGGCAGGGCAGGATTCACCGGGACACCGTAAACGGTGGATACCGCACCTGCGGTACCCGAGATCACCGCAGCGGGTTGACGACCGGAAACGCCCGCCGGGCGATGCTTGTCAGGTCACCCGGCCCGCCGACGACGGAGAATGATCACGTGACGATTCGTGTGCTCCTCGCCGACGACCAGGCTCTGCTGCGGGCCACGTTCCGCCTGCTGCTCGACGCCGAGCCCGATCTCGAGGTGGTCGGCGAGGCCGCCACCGGCGCGCAGGCGGTCGCCCTGGTCCGTGACACCCGCGCCGACCTGGTTCTCATGGACATCCGGATGCCGGACATGGACGGCATCGAGGCCACTCGTCGCATTTCTCAGGACGAAGACCTTTCCGGTGTACGGATTTTGATCCTCACCACGTTCGACACCGACGACCTGGTCGTCGCCGCGTTGCGGGCGGGCGCGAGCGGGTTCCTGGGCAAGGGTGTCGACCCGGCCGACCTGCTGCAGGCGGTCCGGACGGTGGCCGCCGGCGAGTCGCTGTTGTCGCCGCGCGCGACGACGACGCTGATCGAGCGATTCCTGTCCCAGCCGGATCCGGCGGCCACCACCGTCGCCGCGGTGCCGGGTGAGTTGACCGCCCGGGAGCGGGAGATCACCGCCCTGGTCGGTGCCGGCCTGTCCAACACCGAGATCGCCGACCGGCTCACCATCAGCACGGCCACGGCGAAGACGCACGTGAACCGCGCGATGATGAAGACCGGTGCTCGTGATCGGGCGCAGCTGGTGGTGTTCGCCTACGAGACCGGGCTGGTCCGGGCCGGGCGCCTTGACTGACCGCGGCCGGTGGGCGTGGCGGATCTGGGCACCGCCGCTGCTCGTCATCATGATCATGATGGCGACGGTCGCCTACCGGAACGGGGTGCTCGCCCGTACGCCGAGCGGTCTGCAGTTGATCGTGATCTTGATCGGTGCCCTGGCGCTGTTGTTCCGGCTGCGGCAGCCACTGGCGGTGACGATCGTGGCGGTGCTGGCCGGTGTCGCGCTGCCGTTCACCAACGGGCATCTCGTGCTGGTCGACGTCGCCGCCGTGGTCGCGCTCTACACCCTGGCGACGCTGCGTGACCGGCGCACCGTGTGGACGACCGGTGCGCTGGCGGCGGTCGCGCTGTCCGCCACCTGGATTCCGTGGCAGGCCGGCGGGCTGCTCGACCTGGCCAACCTGGTGCCGGCCAACTACGCGCTGATCGCGGTCGCGGCCGGGGTCGCCACCCGCGACCGCCGGGCGCTGCTGAGCCAGCTGCGCCGGCAGGGTGAGCAGGAGGCCCGGCGGCAGGTCCGCGAGGAACGCATCCGCATCGCTCGTGACCTGCACGACGTCGTGGCCCACCACATCACCCTGGTCAACGCGCAGGCCGGGGTCGCCCACCACCTGATGGGGTCGTACCCGGACCGGGCCCGGGAGGCCCTGGCCGGGATCCGCGACACCAGCCGCACCGCCCTGGACGAGCTGCGGGCCACGGTCGGTCTGCTGCGGCAGGACGACGATCCGCCGGACAGTCTGGCCCCGGCGCCGACCTTCGCCGGCGTCGAGCAGCTGATCGACGGTTTCCGCACCGCCGGGCACGACGTCCGGCTCACCCGGACCGGGATGTCGCGGCCGCTGCCCGGTTCGGCCGATCTCGCCGCCTACCGGATCGTGCAGGAGGCGCTGACCAACGCCGGCAAGCACGGTGTCACCCGCGAGGCCGATGTGGTCCTCGACTACACCGGCGCGGTGCTGCGGATCAGCGTCGTCAACCCGGCCCGCCCCGGCCATCGCGGCGCCGGGACCGGGCACGGCCTGATCGGCATGCGCGAACGCGCGGAGGCGGCCGGCGGCACGCTGACCTGCGGTCTGAGCGGGGACGGCACGTACGCGGTGGTCGCCGTCCTACCGGTCGAGGCCGGTTAGATCCCACGCCAGGCCGCTGCCCGGCCGGTCCGGGACGACGACCCGGCCACCCTCGATCCGGACCGGTTCGGCCAGAACCGGCCGCGCGTGATCCAGATATTCCAGATACGCGGCACCGGGTGTCACCGCGAGCAGATGCGCGCTGAACTCGGGAAACGTGTGGCTGGAGACGGGCCGGCTGGCCGCCTCGGCCAGGGCCGCCGCCCGCAGCCAGCCGGTCACGCCGCCGATCTTCATGACGTCGAGCATGACGTGGTCGGACGCGCCGGCCGCGAGGCTGGACGCCAGGTCACGCGGCCCCCACCAGTTCTCCCCGAGCTGGATCGGGGTGACCGCCGCCTCGGCGATGCGCGCGTGCCCGGCGAAGTCCTCGGCCACGGTCGGCTCCTCGATCCAGTACAGGCCCTCGCGGTCGAGCGCCCGCGCCCGCTCGATCGCCTCGGCGACCGTGAGGCTCTGGTTGTAGTCGACCATCAGCCGCGCGTCCGGGCCGATCACCGCGCGCAGCGCCCGGATCACCCGCAGGTCGCGCTCCAGCGACCCGCCTCCGACCTTGACCTTGAACGCCGTGAACCCGAGCGCGAGCAGCTCCTCCGCCTCCGCGGCGGCGGCCCGGTCGTCCATCACGCGCAGCGACGCGTACGCGTCGACCAGCCCCGGCTCGCCGCCCAGCAACGTCACCAGGGGCAGCCCGGCCGCGACGGCCCGCGCGTCCCACAACGCCATGTCGATCCCGGCCGCCGCCATTCCGGCCAGCCCCTGCGGCCCGGCCAGGCGGAACATCCGCCGCACCTTGTCGTGGACCACGAGCGGCGCCGCGGTGCTCCCCTGCAGGGCCTCGCCGACGTTGCCGATCAGACTCGCCAGGGGTCCGAGCGCGAGCGGCGTGTAGCAGCGCACATACGAGCGCCCGACGACCCCTTCCCGCGTACGGACGTCGATGAGCACCAGCGGCGTGGTGGCCATGATCCCGCTCGCGGTCTCGACCGGCCGGTCCAGCGCGAGGTTCACCGCCCGAGTACTGACCGATTGGATCGTGAGCCCCGTCATTCCCACCACGGTAACGACCCCCGATCCTCAATGGCCGGTTCGGTCACTCGTCGTCCCAAGGCATTTGCTGCCAGAGATCGGGGCTGCGGGTGAGCTGGAGCAGCCGCTGTTCGAGCCGGCGGAACTCCGGGCCGCGCGGGGCACTCCCCCACAGCGGGGCGCAGCTCACCCCGTCGGCCGCGGCCGTGACCAGGGTCATCACGTCGACCGGCAGCCCGTCGGCGTCGAGGTCGGCGTTGAGCTGCTCGGTGTCGGCCTCGACCAGGTCGGCCACGGCCGGGATGGTGGACAGCTGGGCGATCAGCGCGATCTCCTTGCGGACCGCGACCTCGTCCACGGCCGGGGCGAACAGGGCCCGGATGTAGGCGCGGGTGAACCGGCCCGGCTCCTGGTCGGCCGGGTCGAGGCGGCTCTCGACGGCGGACCGGAACGCGGCCAGCAGGTCCCGGGCCAACTCCAGGATCAGCTCGTCCTTGCTGGCGAAGTGGTAGATCAGGCCGCCCTTGGAGACGCCCGCGTGCCGGGCGATCTCGTCCAGGGTGGCGCCGACCCCACGCGTACGGATGGCCTCCCCGGCGGCGTCGAGCAGCGCACGCCGGGTGTCCTCGGGTGACCGCCCGGCGGTTCGTCCCATGTGCCGATCTCCCCCTGTGCCCTACGAAGAAGGACAGGTTATCGGGACGGGATGAGCCACGCGGCGACCGCGGCCGCGACCAGCGTGAAACCGGCCGCCACCAGCGACGTCGTCTGCATGGCGGCGAGGAACGCGTCCCGGGCGGCCTGGGCCGGCGGCCCGTCGAGCACCCGCAGCGCCGCGCCGAGCGAGTCGGTCGCCGCGGCCCGCACCTCCGGCGGCAGCGACGCCGGCAGGGTGAGTCCGGACCGGTAGACGGACGTGAGCAGCGAGCCGAGCACGGCGATCCCGAGGACCACCCCGAGCTCGTTGGCCGTCTCGGTCACCGCGGAGACCGAACCGGCCTTGTGCGGCGGGGCCGCCGAGATGATCGCGTCGCCGGCCAGGGTCATGGCCAGGCCCACGCCGAGTCCCACCGGCACCAGGCAGAGCCCCAGCCAGACGTACGCCCCCTGGCTCGCCGCAGGCGCGAGGAGAGCGAGACCCGCGGCCGCGACCGCGAGGGAGACGGCGATGGCGCGGCCCCGGCCCAGCCGGGTGATCGCGACGCCGACCAGGCCGATCACGACGATCTCGGCGAGCGTTGCCGGGAGCTCGGCCAGGCCGGCCTGCAGCGGGCTGAAACCGCGGACGAACTGTACGTACTGCGAGAAGAAGAACAGCAGCCCGACCAGCGCGAAGATGGCGATCACGTTGGCCGCGACAGCCCCGGAGAAGGCGGCGCCGCGGAACAGGTCGACGTCGAGCATCGGATTGGGCAGGCGGCGCTGGCGGCGCACGAAGACCGTGCCGGCGGCCAGGCCGAGCACGACACAGGCGACGATCAGCGGGCTGACGCCGGAGGTGGCCAGGTGGGTGATGGCATAGACGATCGGGACAACGGCGACCATCGACAGTACGGCGGAGAACCAGTCGAACCGGCCCGGGCTCGGGTCGCGCGACTCGGGCAGCAGCACCAGGCCGGACCCGACGACGAGGACCATGACGGGCACGTTGATCAGGAAGACCGAGCCCCACCAGAAGTGCTCCAGCAGGAGCCCGCCGACCATCGGCCCGATCGCCGAACCGGCCCCGAACGAGGTCGACCAGATCGCCACCGCGCGGGTGCGCTCGGCCGCGTCCGGGAACAGGTTGCGGATCAGCGAGAGCGTCGACGGCATCAGCGTGGCCCCGGCGACACCGAGCAGCAGCCGGGCCACGATCAGCGTCTCGGCGCTGGTGGCGAACGCGGCCAGCAGCGACACCAGGCCGAACAGCACCGAGCCGGTCAGCAGGACCCGCTTGCGGCCGAGCCGGTCGGCCAGGCTGCCCATCAGCGCGAGCAGCCCGGCCAGGGCCAGCGAGTAGACGTCGCCGATCCAGAGGACCTGCTCGGCGGTGGGCGACAGGCTCTCGGTCAGCTTCGGCACGGCCAGGGCCAGGACCGTCCCGTCGATCGCGAGCAGCAGGACCGCGGCGGCGAGCACGCCGAGGGCGGACCAGCGGCGGATCGGGGACCGGGCGGCGGCCGGGGGTGCGGTCAGCGTCATGCGAATACTTTACCGACCAGTCGGTGTAGTATCGCTATCGGCCGTTCAGGCCGTGACCAAGCGCAGGACCGTGCCCAGGCCGTGCACCGGACCGTCCGTACGCGGAAGAATCAGAGTGCGAATGCCCAGGGACACACCGCCGACGTCGTCACGCGCACTGTCCCCGACCATCAAAACCTGATTTCCCGGTACGCCGAGCAGCTTCACCGCGTACGCGAAGATCGCCGGATCGGGCTTGACCAGGCCGGCCTCGAAGGACAACACCACACCGTCGACCAGGTCGGTGATCCCGGCCCGGTCCAGGCAGGGGCGGATGTCGATCCCGATGTTGGACAGCACCACGATCCTGATGCCGCGCGCCTTCAACTCCCGCAGGACCGGCCGGGTGTCGTCGAACGCGTTCCACTGGTACGGCATCACCGCGTACAGCGCGTCGATCAGCGGTGGATCGATCCCCGGGAGGAGCGCGACCGTGGCGGCGAAGACGTCCCGGTGGCGGGCCTGACTCAGGTCGCGGTCACTGTTCGGGTCGATCGCGTGGGCGTGATGCCAGATGTCACGCAGATACTCACGCAGGCCCACGACCTGGTCCTCACCGAGCCGCGGCGCGGCCGGCCCCATGCGCTGAAGGGCATCGTCGACCCACCGGACGGGATCACCCCCGTCCACAAGCGTCGTATGGAAATCGAAGATCACACCGGTGATCGGCGCCGCGCTAGGGATCATGCCCCAGCGTAACCAGGACGGCAGCGGCACTCGGGACCGCCGAGTGGGCGACTCGGGACCTTGGTCCTGACCTGCCCCGGAAGGTTAAGGCCACCCGGAGCCACGGCGATGTACGGGACCAGGCGAAACATTTCCGTCCGGAAACGAGGACCTACCGTGGCGAACAGCGCACCCGACCGCACCGACCCGCTCGACTTCGGCGACCGCACCGCCCTCGCCGTCGACCTCGGCATCATCGCCCGGATGGTGGGCGAGTCCTTCAACGCCCGGGCCACCGCGATCCACCTGCGCCGGCCCCGGCTGACCGCAGGGCACGGCGGGCCGGACTGCGACCGGGCCCACTGCCGCGTCCTGGCCTCCGGCGGGATCCGGATAGTCTGCGGCCGGCCGCCCGGCCTCTACCAGATCGCCGTGGTCCCGCTGACGGTCGAGGACCGGCCGATCGGCCTGGTGTGCCTTCACGACGGGCCGTTCATCCACAACGCCGCCGGCGTGCTGGACCTGCTGGACGGAGTGGCCCGCCAGATCAGCCACCTGCTCGTCGTCCACGATCTGCCGGACATGCCGTTCTACGACACGATGGCCGCGGTGTCCCGCATCGTGTCCAGGGCACGCCGATGAGAGCCGGCGGCCCGCTCAGTCGGACTCCCGCGGGGCGTCGACCAGGATCAGCAGCAGATCGTGCAACGCCCGCCGCTGCGCCTCGTCGTACAGGACGTAGAGGTCCGCCACGGCCTTCTCCAGGTCACCCCGGACGCTCTCGACGAAGGCGGCGCCGACGTCGGTGATGACGACATACGCCACCCGGCGATTGTCGTGCGGGCGCCACCGGCGGGCGAGATCGGCGCGGGCCAGCTGCTCGGTCACCGCCGTGGCCGACGACGGCGGCAGGCCGGAACGCCGGGCGTGTTCACCGACCGTCGCGGGTTCCTCGGCCCGGGTCCGATACAGCTCGGTGAGCAGCCACCATGCGTTCCGGGTGATGCCGCGCCGGTCCAGCACCTGGCCGAAGGGCACGTCGAGGCGCCGGCCGGCCTGCACGATGACACGCCCGAGGCGAGCCGCGGTGATCTGCTCGTCAGGCATTTGCCCATTATGCGACAAAGGTCGTTCCGGCGAGTGGGGCCGACCATGACAGAAAGCTTCAGTACGGAAACGTTCCGTCGAAGGTGAAGCCATACCGATCCGTTCAGCACAAGGGTGGGGTGATCTGCGGTGCGAGACAACTGCAGGAAGGACGGCCCGGGCCACGACAAGGTCCTGGTCGCGGAGAGCGACGCGGGTCTGCGGTCCCTGATCGCCTTCATGCTGCGGACCGCCGGCTACACGGTGCTGACCGCCGCGGACGGCGAGAGCACCCTGCGAGCCCTCATCGAGAGCCGGCCGGATCTGGCCGTCGTCGACCGCACACTGGACCGGCTCAGCGGCATGCACGTCTGCTCACGGATCCTGGACGCGCTCGCCGGGTCGGCGCCTCCGGTCATCATGATCAGCGACCGGACGAATCAGGCCGATGTCTCGCAGGCGCTGGCCATGGGCGTCCTCGACTTCATCAGCATGCCGTCACAGCTGTGCGACCTGGTGGCCTCGGTACGCGAGGCATTGCCCCGCGCCCCGTAGCGGATCCGGGCCGGGGTCGCGGGGGCTGGTTACGCTCGGGGCATGTTGACGGCTACGAAGACCAGCATGTGGCGCGGGCGCTACGAGATCGCGGCGGACGGGCGTCCGGTCACCGTCTGGGACCCGTCGTGGTGGCGCAGCGGCGGTGACTTCGAGATCGACGGGCACCGGTTCCAGGTGCGGGCCAACGGCTGGGGCACCAAGTACCGGATGTATGACGAGTCCGGCCACGAGATAGCCCTGGTCGAGCGGGCCGGCCGTAAGCATTGGACGATGCAGGCCGACGGCCGGACGTACGAGTTCCGCCGCGCCTCGTTCTTCGGCAACCGGCAGGAACTGCTGATCGGTGGGGTGCCGTCGGGATCGATGCAGCGCACGAGCGCCTGGACCGGGGCCATCGAGGCCGACCTGCCCGGGTTGCCGCTGCCGCTGCAGGTGTTCGTGGTCGGGGTCCAGCTCGCCATCTGGCAGGCCCAGCAGTCGGCCGCCGCGGCCAGCGCCTGACGGTTCGCGTAGGGGCCCCCTAACCTCGTTCCGGAACCGGGAGCTATTGACCGGCCTCTATCGTGACGGTGAAGATCACTTCGAGCCGCCAGCCCCATGGCGTGACACGAAGGGTCGCCGACTTATGCGTCGCAACCGCCCCCTGGCCCGGGTCGCCACCGCGTCCGGGCTCTCCGTCCTCCTCCTCGCGGTCTGGGCCTCCCCGGCCTTCGCCGATCCACCGCACAACCTGCCGCAGAACGCGGGTGGGTACGAGCAGTCCTTCTCCCCCGCCTACGACTATGACGGCGACGGCTGCTACGCCACGCCGGCGATCAGCCCGGACGGCACGATCGCGCCCGGACTGAACACGACCGGCGCGGTCAACGGCAGCTGCCGCGACCAGTCCGACCTGGACAACTCGCAGACGTACGCCCGAACGAAGTGCAACAACGGCTGGTGCGCGATCGTCTACGCCAGCTACTTCGAGAAGGATCAGGCCGTCGCCGGCAGTGGTCTCGGCGGGCACCGGCACGACTGGGAGCACGTGATCTCCTGGGTGAACCAGGCGTCCAACCAGGTCGAGTACGTCACCACCACCCAGCACAGTTCGCAGGTGACCTACACCCGGTCGCAGGTGCGTTTCGACGGCAGCCACCCGAAGGTCGTCTACCACAAGGACGGCCTGTCGACGCACTTCTTCCGGCTGGCCAACGGTAACGACGAGCCGCCGGAGAACCACTACCACAACTGGCGTTACCCGCCGCTGGTCGACTGGAACGGCTACCCGACCGTCGCGCTGCGCGACAAGCTGATGGCGGCCGACTTCGGCTCGGCCACCATCAAGATCAAGGACGGGTCGTTCGAGTACCTGCTCAACGTGTCCAAGCCGTCGGGCATCACCTTCGACGCCTACGCGTGACCGCCGGCCGGGGCGGGACCGTCCGCCCCGGCCGCGGCAAACGTGACAATTGTCAGCGATTCCCCTGACTGCGCTCACTGGGTCGAGCCCGCGCCGGCAACGAGGCTTGTCGATGACAGCGGAACCCCGTAATCGGCAGGAGGAACGATGACACCTCGGCAACGGCTAACGATGATCGCCGTGACATTGGTCGCGGCGTTGGGACTCAGCTTCACGGGTACGGGCGTGGCCAGTGCCGCCCCGGCCGCCGCGGCCGCCCCGGCGCCGGTGACCGCCCTCGCCACACCGATCACCGGCACGACCGAGAACGGCGGCACGTTCGCCGGTACCTTCACCCCGGCGAAGTTCGCCTCGCAGAACGGCAACCTGGTGGCCACCGGCGTACTGACCGGCACCCTGAGTGACGCTTCGGGCGCCACCGTCGGCACGGTCACCCAGAACGTCACCGCGCCCGTCACCATCGCCGCAGCGACCTGTCAGGTGCTGAACCTTGTGCTCGGCCCGCTGCACCTCGACCTGCTCGGTCTGGTCGTCGACCTGAACCAGGTCCACCTCGTGATCACCGCGGTCCAGGCGGCCGGCAACCTGCTCGGCAACCTGCTGTGCGCGATCACCCACCTGCTCGACGGCACGCCCACCGCGGGCGGACTGGCCGCGCTGCTCAACGCCATCCTGGCGCTGCTCGGCCAGCTCTGATCCCCGGTCCGACCGGCGCAGCCGCACCCCGCCAGGTGCGGCTGCGCCGCCGTGTCCCCACCGCCGTGTCCCCACCGCCGTGTCCCCACCGCCGTGCCCGAGCCGCCGTGTCCCCACCGCTCGGCGCTGCCACCTGCCACCTGCCGCGTGCCGCCTGCCGCCTGCCGCCTGCCGTGTCACCGCCGCGCACTGCTGCCGTCAAGGCATAACGCCTGTCATGGGGTCAGCCAGCCGGCGTTCTCGGCGAGACGGACCGCTTCCAGGCGATTGCGGGCGCCGGTCTTGCGCAGGATCGCCGAGATGTAGTTACGCACGGTTCCGGCGCTCAGGTGCAGCTCGGCCGCCACCTCGTCCGACGGCACCCCGGACGCGGCCACGCTCAGCACGTTGAGTTCCCGCGACGACAGCGGACTGCGCGACGCCGACACCATCGCCACCGCCAGGTTCGCATCGATGACACGTTCACCGCGCACGAGACGCCGGATGCCACCGATCAACTCGCACGGGGCCGACTGGGTGCTGACGACACCGTCGATGCGTTTTTCCAGAACCCGATTGAGCAGTACGGACTCATCGGGGCCGGCCAGCGCCAGCGTCGCGCAACCGGGGTGCTCGGCGGCGAACCGGGCGATCGACGCCGGTCCGTCGCCGGACAGCAGCGCGACGTTGACCACGAGCACATCGGGCCGGACGGCGCGAGCCATCCCGGGCACCTGGTCGAGCGTCCCCAGATCGGCGACCACGTCGAGGTCGTCCTCCAGGGACAGCGTCGCGACCAGGGCGCCGCGGAGCAGGGTCAAGGGTTCGACGAGCAGAATGCGGATCACGATGGCCTCCCAGCCGAGAACGGTCGGACGGCCGGCCTGATGCCGGCCGGTTTCCGGATCCCTGCGGGAGGTCGTTCAGCTGGGAGGACCCGCGTAGCGGACGGTGCGCCCGCACGCGCGGAATTCGGTCACCGGGCGAGAGCCGGCCACCGCGAACTCGGGGTGCCACGACGACGGGACGGTACCCGCCGCGGGAGTGTTGCCGCCGCCGGAATCACGCACCTGCCCGGCCGGGGTCGAGCGGTCGCCCGGCTGCCGCGGCGGAACGGGAGCTGCCGGTGTGCCGGGTTGAGCGCGCACCGCCGGCGGTTCAGTCCCACCGGACAGGCCGAACGCCGGGGAATCGGCAACGCCGGGAAGCCCGAACGCCGGCGGCGCGGGCGCAGCGGACAGCCCGAGCGCCGGCGGCTCGATCACGGTGAACAGCCTGGGCGCCGACACCTGCGGGAGCGGATACACCGACGCAGGAAGCAGGGGCAGTTCACCTGCCGCGGTGCCCGGTATCGCCACAGGTTGCGTCAGCTGCGACAGGCTGGGCAGCGACGGCCACGACACCGTGGGAAACACGGGTTGCTGCAGGCCCGGCACCTGCGTCTCAGCAGGAAGAATCGCCCGCGACAGCCCGAGAGAGACGACCACCTTGCGGGCGTCGGCGGGCGTCGGCAAGGCCTGGACCAGCGAATTCACCTCGGCCCGACCAACATGAGCCGCGGTCTTCCGAAGCTTCGGCACAACGGGCACAGCCTGCCGCAACTTCGGTGTGGCAGACGCGACCTGTCGCGGCTTCGGCGCGGCGGACACGATCTGTCGCGGCTTCGGCGCAGCGGACGTGGCCTGCCGCGGTTGCGGCGTCGTGGTCGGCGCGTGCGGGACTGTTTTGCTCACACGTACGCGCAAGGTCTTGGTCTCTGGGGTGTTGATCTTCTGCGGGGTCGAGGCCTTCGGCGTGTGGACCTTGGGGGCTACCGGCTTCGTGATCTTTGTGGTGGCGGCCTTGATCGAGTCGCTCAGGTGGCTCACCGGCTGACCGATCGAGCCCGTGTCGGCTCGCGCGCCGTGGTCAAAAAGCGTCAGCAGGAGATACGCCGCTACGGCGATCCCGAGCAGCACGAGCAGACGTATCACGTGCCGGGTCGCCCCGGCCGCATCATCCGCTCGTCGCGCAGCTCCGCTTCGCATCACCATCCCGCATACCCCCTCGCGGCATGATGACACTCATCGATCGATGATCGACTCAGGCCGGTCGGGCCGCCTCGGCGAACGGTGCGGCCAGCATTGCGGGTGCGACCACGGAAACCCCCGAACCGTCGGCGAACCGCAGCGACAGATGCCCCTCCGGATCGCTGAGACCGACGTCACTCAGAGCCGCCCGCGGACAGTGCCAACTCAGCACCAGAAGCGGCAACGGTTCGGGCTCGCCTCGGCCGATCAGGCGCCGGACGCGATCGGCCAGCCCTGTCGGCGGCGCCGGAACCGGCGTCGGGGTGTGGTCAGAAACGGACAACAGCAGCAGCCGGGTATCGGTCAGCGCGAGTGCCGCCGCAGTACCGTCGTGCGGAAAGTGCCGATCCAGAGCGGCCGCCGTGCTGCCCTCCGGCCCGTCCAGTGCGGTATGCGGGTTCGCCTGCATCGCCTGCATCGCCGGGCCGCCGAGGCCGAGCACCCCCTGCGGAGCCCCCTGCCACGAAGTGATCCTGGAGATCAGCGGCAGCCCGGAATCCCGCGCCACCCACACCGCCGCCAGGAAACTCTCCCCGGCGTCCAGGTGCTCGCCGACTCGCGCTCGCAGCTCAGCCTGCCGCCGCGCCACCAGCCCGGATCCGCTCACCGCTCCACCCCGGAAGTGAGCCTACCGGCCCGCCCCCAGACGTGGTCAGTGGCTCGGGTCGCCGACGGTCAGGCGGATGGTGAAGCCGTCGGAATGCCGGTACAGCGCCACGTGGCTGCACGTCTGGTGGGCGATCCACAGGCCGAGCCCGCCATTGGCACCGTCGCCGGCCGGCAGCAGGCCCGCGAACGGATCTTTCGGGCCGGCGCCGCTGTCGGTGACGGTCACGACGATGCGGTCGGTGCCGCTCCAAAGTCTGAGCCGGATCGGCCCGCGCCCGTGCCGCTGGGCGTTGGCCACGGCTTCGCTGACCGCCACGATCAGGTCGTCCACCTCGGCCGGGGGAACATGACCCCGGTCGGCCGCGCGGACCGTCCGGCGGGCCTCGGAGAGGTCGGGGTCGACCAGGTCGGCCACCGGGTCGGCGTGCTGGAGCGGGTCCGGGATCGGGGCGCGGGGTTCGCTGAGGTAGAGCGTCGGGTCGGTGAAGTCGGCGTTGGGCCGGTGCTGCCCGTCCGGCCCGGCCGTCCGCGGGTGGGTGCGCATCACGTCGGCCAGTGCGGTCGGCGGGGTCACCCGGGTGTCGTAGGCGCAGATGCTCCACAGCGGGAACTCGTCGTAGGCCTGGTTGATGGCCGATTCGTAGCGGGCCCACCAGTCCCAGGTGGCGTCCAGCGCGACCTGGGTCAGTTCGCCGAGGATGCGGATCTGGGTGGCTCCGGCGGCGACGTGGTCGGTGAGCAGTTTCCGGTACGACCGGATGACCGTGGCCGGCCGCTGGTACACCGCCCCTTCGGGCAGGAAGGTCACCGGGGCGCTCGCGGGCAGCGCCGAGCGCAGCAGCTCCCGGTTGTGCCCGGTGAGGGCGACCACGCTCGGTTCGCCGTGCGCGACACCGTCCAGCAGGAAGGGGACGGCCAGGCCGAGCAGTTCCTCGTCCGACCCGAAGCATCCGGCGGTGTGGAAATACCCGACGTGTCCGCTCGCCGCGCCCGACCTCATCGCGCCAGCTCCACCCGTACGTCGGGGAGGTCGAGGAGGTCGGCCAGGCGGGCGGCCGAGGTCAGCCGGGTGCGGACCACCGCGGTCAACCGGCGGGCGTTCGCGTAACGCTGCAGGACGAACAGGGATCGATGGTCGATGAAGCGCAGCCCGGTGGCGTCCACGGTCACCTCGCCACCGACCGGTTCCAGGTCGGTGCGCCACAGGGCGGTGCTGAACAGTTCCTCGCCGGCCATGTCCAACTCGCCGTCGAGCAGCGCCTCACCCGGTGTCGAGCCCGCGTGCAGCTGGAACGTCACGCCTTCGGCCCGGCTCTGCTCGTGCAGGCAGGCCAGCTCGCCGACCAGCGGATCGCCCAGCTCGGCCCGGTCGTAGGTGCACAGCGCCCGCATCGGCGCGTTGCGCATGTACCGCCCGATCGCATACTCGTAACGGGCGAAGGCTTCCCGCTGGGCGCGGGTGCGCACCAGCGCGGTGACGTCGGCCACCACCCGGAAGCCGGTGAACCCGTCGGCCAGCGCCTGCTCGGTGACCGCGGTGTAGGCCGCCACCTGGGCGTCCGGGTCGATCACCAGCCCGTCGGCGTAGGCCTCCTGCCACGAGATGATCCGCACGGCCCCGGCCCGGGTGACGCCGCGCAGCCAGTCGGCGGTGGCCGTCCCGGAGCGGGCGCCGGGCACGAACCAGACCCGTTCGCCGGCGGCGAGGCCCGCTTGCAGGAACTGTCGCGCATGCCGGTCCAGCTCGTCGTGATCGTCATATGACCAGCACGCGTGCAGGGCCGCGGCGTCAGTCATGGCGCAACAGTAGTCATCCCCCGGGCCGGCCGTCGAGGCGCGTCCGCCTCATCCCGCGCCGACGATGGCGGCGATCTCGTCGGGATCGACCGGGGTCGAGAAGAGGAAGCCCTGGCCGGACGAGCAGTCCTGCTGCAGCAGGTAGGCCCACTGCTCCTCCTCCTCGATGCCTTCGGCGATGGTACGGAGGCCGAGGGCGGAAGCCATGTGCAGGACGCTGCCGACGAG
Source organism: Actinoplanes sp. HUAS TT8 (assembly GCF_051380535.1). Classification (NCBI taxonomy): domain Bacteria; kingdom Bacillati; phylum Actinomycetota; class Actinomycetes; order Micromonosporales; family Micromonosporaceae; genus Actinoplanes; species Actinoplanes sp. HUAS TT8. Next base: position 3,941,459 of record NZ_CP195646.1, read on the forward strand.
AACGGCCGCCTTGGGCCGCTCGATCAGGCCGTCGACGAACGACTTGTCGATCTTGAGGATGTCGACGTCGAGTTCCAGCAGATAGGCCAGCGAACTGTAGCCACTGCCGAAATCGTCGATCGCCACCCGTACGCCGATGCGATGCAGTTCCGCGAGCACGGCGCGGGCCCGGCCGTAGTGGTCGACCAGGACCTGCTCGGTGATCTCCAGGACCAGGCTGTGCGGGTCCAGGGCGGATTCGCGCAGGCAGTCCTGGACGTAGTCGAGCAGGCCCGGGTCGGCCAGCTGGGTCGGTGACAGGTTGACGCTCATGTACAGGGTCTCGCCCGCCGGCAGCTGCCGGTTCCAGGCGCCCAGCTGGCGGCAGGCGGTACGCAGCACCCAGGCGCCGAGCTCGGTCATCAGGCCCAGGTCCTCGGCGAGCGGGATGAAGCTGGCCGGGGCGATGACGCCGCGCTGCGGGTGGTGCCAGCGCAGCAGCGCCTCGGTCCCCTGCGTCCGACGGGTGCGCATGTCGACGATCGGCTGGTAGACGAGCCGGAACTGGTCGAGCCGGAGGGCGGAACGCAGGTCGGCCTCGACGACGGCGCGTTCCATGACGGCGACGCGCATCGGCGGTTCGAACCGGGCGAAGCGGGCCTTGCCGCTGTTCTTGGCCGCGTACATCGCCAGGTCGGCGTCGCGGAGCAGGCTCAGGGCGTTCTCGTCGTCGGCGCCGGACGACTCGGCGACGCCGATGCTGGTGTCGATGGTCAGCGGGCGGCCCTCCAGCCAGGTCTGTTCCTGGAGGGCGGCCAGCATCCGTTCGGCCAGGTCCTCGGCGATGCCCGGGTCCTCGGCCTGCTCGACGAGGACGGCGAACTCGTCGCCGCCGAGCCGGGCGACGATGTGGTCCTCACCCACGCAGGCGGCGAGCCGGCCGGCCGCGATGGTCAGCAGCTGGTCGCCGGCGAGGTGGCCCAGGCTGTCGTTGACGGTCTTGAAGCCGTCCAGGTCCAGCAGGAAGACCAGGGCCGGAAGCCCGGTGGTACGGGCGCGGGCCAGCGCCGCCTCGGCCCGGTCGAGGAACATCGCCCGGTTCGGCAGGTCGGTCAGTGGGTCGTGGAAGGCCTGGTGGTGCAGCTTGTCCTGGGCCTGCTCGGCCGCCGTGCGCAGGCCACGCTCGGTGGTCAGGGACTCGACCAGTCGCTGGACGAGCGGCCGGGTCACCGATCCGGCCAGGCGGGCCTCGCCGCGGGCGGCCGCCTTCACCGCCTCGGCCAGTTCGACCCCGCTGGTGCCCTTGACCAGGTAGCCGTGCGCCCCGGACATCAGGGCCTCGATGACCAGGGACTCGTCGCCGTAGGCGGACAGGACGATGACCGCGGGCGCGTCGGGCAGGGCGGTGATCGCCTTGGTCGCGGTCAGGCCGTCCATGCCGGGCATGCGCATGTCCATCAGCACGACCGACGGGCGGAGCTGCATGGCCATGGACACAGCCTCGCCGCCGTCGCGGGCCCCGCCGACCACCTCGATCCCGGGGACACGGTTCATCAGGCGGATCAGGCCGTCGCGCACCTCGTCGACGTCGTCGACGACCAATGTCCGTACGTCGGAAATTGTTGTCGTTCGTGAATTTCCCGGCTGCTGTTCGGTCCACTGATGTCCGGTCATGACGTGGCGACCTCACGCTCGGTTGCCGGCATCCAGATCTGGACCCGGGTGCCGTGGCCGGGGGTGGAATCGATCGTGTAGCGCCCGGCGGTCAGCTCGGCCCGCTCACGCATGCCGGCCAGGCCGAAGTGGCCGCCGGAGACGAACGACGGCATGTCCTCCAGGGCGAAGCCGACACCGTCGTCGACGATGGTCAGCTCCACGCCGTCGCCGCCGGGCGCGTCGGTCAGTTCGACCCGGGCGCGGTGAGCGCGGGCGTGATTGGCGATGTTGGTCAGCGCCTCCTGCACGACCCGGTAGAGCACGGTCTCGGCCTCGGGGCTCATCCGCCGGGCGGTGGAGACCGCGACGGGGCAGTCCAGGCCCGTACGCCGGCTGAAGGAGCCGGCCAGGTCGCGCAGCGCCGGTTCGAGGCCCTGCTCGTTGAGGGCCGGCGGGCGCAACTCGGTCATCAGCGAGCGCAGGCCGCGAATCTCCTGCTCCAGGCGTTGCTGGGACTCGGCCAGCAACGCCTTGCTGTCGGCCACGTCGTCGTATTCGAGGGCCAGCGAGGCCTCCTCGAAGCCGTAGCGGACGGCGGTCAGCCGCTGGATCGGGCCGTCGTGCAGTTCCGCGGCCAGCCAGGTGCGTTCGTCCTCACGGCCGCGGATCGTCTGGGCCAGCAGCTGTCGACGTTCGCGCTCGACGGTCTCCAGGTCGTGCAGGGTCTGCGCGAGTTGCTGGCGCTGTTCGGTCAACTCGCCCGCGCGCTGCTCGATCTCCTGGTTGGCCGCTTCCAGGGCCATCGTGCGCTGGGCGACGAGATCCTCCAGGTGATCGCGGTAGTTGCGCAGCTCCTCGCGGGCCACGTCGAGCGCGATGGCGGCCTTGGCGATCTGGCTCTGCATGACGTTGAAGTTCTCGGCCATCACGCCGATCTCGTCGCGGGTGTGCACCGTCACCGGGGTCTCGTCGACCTGGGCGTGCGCGTCGTCGAGACGACCGCCGGCCAGGGCTTCCATGGCCTTGGTCAGGTCGGCCAGGGTGCCCTGGGCGAGCCGGTCGGCGCTGGCCGCCAGCTGCCCGGCGGCCTGCGCGATCGTGCCCGGCAGGACCAGCCCGACGGTGACGGTGAGGATCGCGACCGCGACGAAGATGTCCTGCAGGACCGTGGTGAGCATGAGCTGGCCGCGGTCGACGGTCTGCACGGCGAGCAGGTAGCCGGCGCCGTCGAGCACCATCACGGCCAGCATCGCGCCGGTCAGCTTGAGGTGCATCGAGCGGAAGTAGATGGGCAGGCCGGCGTCGCGGCGGTCCCGGATGACCCGCCAGGTGTAGAAGATCGCTCCGGAATAGGCCAGGGCCAGGCCGAACAGTACGGTCGGCAGGCCGTACTGCTCGAAGCCGAGCACCGTCGACAGGCCCCAGACGGCCGCCGCACCCACGCCCAGCATCACCGTGCCCCGGGGCGCGCGCCACGGCCGGGGCAGCTCCGGGGCGTGCCGGCGCAGCAGCCACACGGCGACGCTGGGCAGGCCGATGCCGATCAGGTAGGTGAAGTTGGCCGCCGCGATCATCCAGACCGGGTCGCCGGCCAGCAGGAACGCGATCGCCAGGGCGGCGGTCAGGGTGGTCGCCACCCACGGGGTGTCGGTGCGCGAGCGGTGCGACAGGACCCGGGGCAGCAGCCCGTCCTCGGACAGCTGCGACAGCGTCCGGGCCGCCCCGGCCAGGGGCTGCAACGTCCCGTGGAACATGTTGAAGATCATGAACATGATCGCGCCCGACTTGGCCGCCGCGCCCAGGATCGTGCCGTAGACCGGGCCGAGGCTGACGGCCAGGTCGGCGCTGAGCCCGTCGGTGCCGATCACACCGAGCCAGACGACCGGGACGAACAGGAAGTAGACGCCGGCCATGGCGCCGCTGGCGATCATCGCGCGGCGCACGTTCCGTACCGGATCCTTGGTCTCGCCGACATGGCAGGTGGCCGCCTCGAACGCGGGCGCCGCGAACCCGATCAGGTACAGCCCGGCCATCGCGCTGGTGATCTCGCCGAAGACGCCGGCGAACGGCGAGACCAGGTGGAACGTCGCCGCCTGACGCCAGTCGACACTGCCGGTGACCACCGGCCCGACGACCGACAGGAACGCCAGCACGGCCGACCCGACCGCGATCGGGCTGGCCAGGCGGGTCACCCAGCGCACGCCGGCCAGGTTGACGGCGGTGAAGAAGACCACGATGGTGACCGCCAGGACCGACACCGGCACCTGCGGGAGCACCCACTGGTGGATCGCCGAACCGGACAGGATCGCGGTCAGCCCGCAGGTCGGGATCCAGCCCCACCAGTAACAGACGCCGGTCAGGTTGGCCAGGACCGCACTGTACGGCCGGAACGCCTCGGCGCAGGTGGCGGCGATCCCGCCGACCCGGTTCGGCCACATCAGGACCAGTTCCAGCCAGCCCGGCGCGGCCGCCCAGGACAGCAGCAGGCCGACGACCAGCAGCGGAACGGCGGCACTGCCCTGGGAGACGACGAGGGCGGGGATGAGGAACAGGCTCTGGTTCGACCCGCCCATGGCCAGCGCGGTGGTCCCGAACCAGCCGATCGTCCGGGGATGCTCGCGCAGGGACCAGTCCTCGGCCACAGCGGTCATCGCGCGCACTCACCACCCCTCGTCGCCCCTATCGGCGCGATCAGGGTTTGCCTGAGCCCACTTTCCATTCCGGGGCGAGAATCGCCCAGACCTGCTTGTCGTAGCGCACACCCCGGAACGGCCAGGCCTCGCGCCGGACCCCCTCCAGGGTCATGCCGAGACGCTTGGCCACGGCGGAACTGCGGTCGTTGTCGGCCCGGCAGTGCCACTCGGCCCGGTGCAGGCCGCGGGTGGTGAACGCCCAGTCCAGCAGGACGGTGCTCGCCCGGGTGATCAGGCCGTGGCCCTCGGCCGACGGCTCCAGCCAGCAGCCGACCTCGCAGTTGCCGAACGCGGCGCTGAAGTCGGTGAACATGACCCCGCCGACCAGGGTGCCGTCGAGCCGGATGCCGAAGATGCGGGCGCCGTCGGCCGCCTGGCGCTCGGCGTACCGGCTCAGGGTGCCCCGGGCCTCGTCGACGCCGGTGGTGACGAACGCCGGGCCGACCCAGGGGCGGATGTGCTCGCGGGCCCGGTCCATGTGCTCGGCGAACTCCTGGGCGTGCCACACCTCAAGCGGGATGAGGTGTGCGTTGTCCCGCAGTGGTACCTCGAACATCCGGGCCTCCCGTTCACATAACGCTTGTTGTGTGAATGTAGCGTGGCGGGATGCCACGCACCAAGGGAGATCACGAGGCGCGCCGACGCGACGTCTCCGAGGCGGTCTGGAACGTGCTGGCCGGACGCGGATTCGCCGGGCTGACCCTGCGCGCGGTGGCGGCCGAGCTGGGGGCGACGACCGGGCTGCTCACCCACTACTTCCCGACCAAGCAGGCGCTGGTGTCGCACGCCCTCGACCTGCTGGAACAGCGGACCCTGGCCCGGCCGCGGCGCGAAGGCGGTGACGGACTCGCGGCGGTGCGGGACGCGCTGCTCGACGTACTGCCACTGACGGCCGAGGCGGTCGACAGCAACCGGATCTGGGTCAGCTCGTGGGATGCGGCACTGTCCGACCCGGGGTTGAGCGCCGACTACGCCCGGAAGTACGCGGCGGGCCGGGAACGGCTGGGCCTGCGGATCGCCGCCGCCCAGCGGCTGGGTGAGCTGCCGCCGGGCGATCCCGCGTCCCTCGCGGCGGCGGCCCACGCCTTCGTCCTGGGTCTGGTGGTCCAGGCACTCTTCGACCCGGCGGCCTTTCCCCCGGCGCGGCAGGTCGAGCTCCTGGACGCCTACCTCGCCGCGCTCCACGCCACGGCGTGAGGCGCCGGGAAGACCACCCGGGCGAAAGAACTGGCCGGGGTCACAGCGCCGGCAGGGACACCGAGTCGAGTCGCTGCAGGACCACGCGGCCGATCGAGGCGACCAGCTCGGGGTCCTCGGTGCGCAGCACACCCACGCCCGTTCGGTGGCACAGTGCCACCGAGTGGTGCGGGGTCATCACGATCAGACAGCTCTCGCCCGGGAACGGGGTGGACGGCCCGTCCGGGGCCAGGACGGCCGTGTAGAGGGCCTGCCGGCTCACCTGATCGGCCTGCGGCTGCCACTTGGCCAGCTCGTCCGGGCTGCAGTAGGAGCCGAGGGCCACCGCGTGCTGCCGGCCGTCGACGGCCGCGGCCACCCGTTCCAGGTCGCGGCGGGCCGACGCCTCGTCGATGACGTGCGCGCCGCCGGACTCGGCCACCTCGTACGGGCTGCCGACCGGCCGGTGCAGGCCGGCCCGGGGCGAGCGCAGCCCGGTCGACGTCGCGAGCGCGGAGAAGCGCAGGTCGGCCGGTCGTGCCGGTCGCCCGAAGTGCCATCCCTGGCCCCAGTCGGCGCCGAGCGCGCGGGCCGTGACCACGTCCTCGGCGGTCTCGATTCCTTCCGCGATGATCTTCGCTCCGGTACGGCGGGCCGTGGCGGCGACGACCGCGCACACCTCCGCGGTCGAGGCGGCGTCCGGGTTCCGCAGCAGGTTCATGTCCAGCTTGATGACGTCCGGGTCGACGAACGGCAGGAACGCCAGGGACATCGGGTCGGCGCCGACGTCGTCGAGCGCGATGCCGTTGCCGAGTTCGTGCGACTGCCCGGCGATGCCCAGCAGCGCGGCCGGGACCGCGGACAGCGCCCGTTCGGTGAACTCGGTGATGACCCGGAACGGCAGCCCGCCGAGCAGCAGTCGCATCAGGCGCGGCGACAGCGGCTGGTTCAGGGCGGCCGGTTCGGCGTTGATGAACACCAGCGGCGGCGTCAGCGGCATCTCGAGCGCGGCTTCCAGGCCCCGTTCGGCGCAGAGCATGTCGAGCGGGGCGAGCAGGCCGGCCCGGGTGGCCGCGGCGAACAGCTGGTCCGGGCGTTCCAGGGCGGTGCCGGCCGGGCCGCGCGCAAGCGCTTCGACGCCGACGACGGCGCCGGTGGCCAGGTCGACGATCGGCTGGAGCACGGGCATGACCTGCCGCTCGCGGATGAGCGTCGCCAGGTCAACGTCCACGGCGACGGCCGGAGCCCGGTCGTCCACTGCCACCTGCGCCACGCCGTCCCCCGCCCGTTTCTGTCTGACCGTTGTCGGTCAAGCTCCGAACACATCGGCGCTGCCGGGCACCGCCTGAAGGATTCCGACGACATGAGGGACGTGACCGTCGGTTTGCCGGGGCCGACGGCTTGGATCGCATTGATCGGTTGCGGTGAACCGCCCGCAGGCCGCATCGTGCGGGCATGGCTGAGAGCATCGGTGCCCCTGAGGGCATCATTGACGATTTCGACGTACGGGCATTCGTGCTCGACCGGCTCGCGTCCGAAGAGCTCGACGGCGCCCGGGTGTGCGTGATCGTCCCGGACGCGACCCGCAGCTGCCCGCTCCCCCTGCTGCTGGGCGCCGTGCACGAGGCGCTGCACGGCCGGGCCGCCGCGGTCACCGTCCTGATCGCGCTCGGCACGCATGCCCCGATGTCCGAGGAACAGCTGGCCAAGCACCTCGGCGGGCCGTACGAGGGGTTCGACATCCGTAACCACGAGTGGTGGCTGCCCGAGACCCTGGTGTCGCTCGGCGAGATCAGCGCCGAACGCGTCGCGCAGCTGTCCGAGGGCCGGATGCGCCAGGCGATCGACGTCACCCTCAACCGGGCGGTCGTCGAACACGACGTGTGCCTGGTGATCGGGCCGGTCTTCCCGCACGAGGTGGTCGGGTTCTCCGGCGGCAACAAGTACTTCTTCCCGGGCATCGCCGGGCAGGAGATCATCGACTTCTCGCACTGGCTCGGCGCCCTGATCAGCAGCGCCGAGATCATCGGCACCCGCGGGATCACCCCGGTGCGGGCGCTCATCGACGAGGCGGCCGCGATGATCCCGGCCCGCCGGCTCGCACTGTGCCTGGTCGTGGAGTCGGGCCGCGGGGCGTTGCACGCCGCGTCGTTCGGTGCGCCGGAAGACGCGTGGGCGGCCTGCGCCGACGTGTCCGCGCAGACCCACGTGCGCTACCTCGACGCGCCGGTGCGGCGGGTGGTGTCGATCATCCCGGAGAAGTACGACGACATGTGGACCGGGGCGAAAGGGTTCTACAAGGTCGAGCCGATCGTGGCCGACGGCGGCGAGGTGATCATCTACGCCCCGCACATCACGCGGATCTCGGCCATGCACCCCGAGATCGAACAGCTCGGGTATCACTGCCGGGACTACTTCGTGAAGCAGTGGGACCGGTTCAGCGATCAGCATTGGGGGGTGCTCGCGCACTCGACTCATCTGCGCGGGGCGGGCACATGGGATCCGGTCGCCGGGGAGCGGCCTCGCGTGACGGTCACGCTGGCCACCGGCATACCCGAGTCCGTGGTACGCGGCGCGAATCTCGACTACCTGGACCCGAGGGCGGTCGACCTGGACGCGCTGGCCGCCGACCCGTCCACGTTCGTCGTCCCGCAGGCCGGGGAAATCCTCTTCCGCCTCCGATGACCACGCCCCCGATCGATAGGGTTCACCGATGTACGCCGACCTCGATCTGGACCGGACCGCCCGGCGGGGATATCCGGAGGCCGTCTACTGCGCCGGGAAAACTCCGGCGCAGGTGGCCGGTATCGCCGCCACGGTCCGCGGACGACCGGATGTGATCACCCTGTTCACCCGGGCCGAGCCGGAACACGCGGCCGCGGTCCTGGCCGAGCTGCCCGACGCCCGCCACGATGCCGACGCGGGACTGCTGGCCTGGCCGCCCACTCCTCCGACGCCGGCCGGCGGGCTGGTCGTGGTGGTCGCCGCCGGCACGTCCGACCTGCGGTACGCCCGCGAGGCCAAACTGACCGCCCGCTACCTCGGCCGGCCCACCGAACTCGTGGTCGACGTCGGCGTCGCCGGGCTGCATCGCATCCTCGGCCACCTCGAACTGCTGCGCCGAGCCCGGGTCGTCGTGGTCGCCGCCGGGATGGACGGCGCCCTGCCCAGCGTCGTCGCCGGCCTGATCGCGGCGCCGGTGGTCGCGCTGCCGACCTCGGTCGGCTACGGCGCCGCCTTCGGTGGACTCGCGCCCCTGCTGGCCATGCTCAACGCCTGCGCCCCCGGCGTTGCTGTGGTCAACATCGACAACGGCTACGGCGCCGGCCACCTGGCCGCCCAGATCGCCGCCGACCCACCCGCCGCCGACCGGCCCTGAATCCTTGCCGCCTTGGATCCCGCAGCCCCACCCCGGCTTGCACCGATTCACCGCCGCGCCCCGGGCCGGGACCGCCCTGGGCGCCGGCCGGGTGGAGGGTCGCGGGCGTGCACGGATTTGTTGCTCTGACCGCGACCAACCGACCAGATCGCCCTTGCGGGCTGAGCGTTCTGGGCGCGCCAGCGCCCTGCTCAGACCGGAAGGGTCCCCGCGGGAGCGACGGTCTGTACCCCGGCGGACCGAGGCAATGAAGAACTTGAAGTTGATCTAACGGATTGCCTCCTCGACGGCCGGGGCGAAGCGGGTCTTGACATCGATGCGTTTGAACTCTTCTATTAGGCAAGTTAACTAACCATTGCCGTCCGGGAGAGTTCCCCATGTATCGAACACGATCAGCCGTTCTCGCGGCCGTGTCGGCCGCCGTCGTGGCCGCGGCCGGTTTCGTCGCGCTCGCACCCGACGCCCAGGCCGCGACCACGTCGCGCATCCCGGCCCACGTCTTCGCCCCCTACTTCGAGGCCTACAACGGCGACAGCCTCAACGGACTGTCGCAGCAGTCCGGCAACAACTTCCTGACCCTGGCCTTCATCCAGACCGCGAGCGCCGGGTCCTGCACCGCGCAGTGGAACGGCAACACCGCCATCTCGTCGGCCACCTACGGCTCGGACATCACCGCGATCCGGGCCCGCGGCGGCGACGTCATCCCGTCGTTCGGCGGATTCGCGGCCGACAACACCGGCACCGAACTGGCCGACTCGTGCAACAGCGTGGACGCGATCGCAGCCGAGTTCCAGCGGGTCATCACCACCTACGACATCACCCGCATCGACCTCGACATCGAGGACAACTCGCTGAGCCGCGCCGACGGGATCGACCGCCGCAACAAGGCGATCAAGAAGGTCGAGGACTGGGCGGCCGGCACCGGCCGGCTCGTGCAGTTCACCTACACGCTGCCGACCACCCCGAACGGCCTGGAGTCCAACGGCCTGGCCGTCCTGCAGAACGCGGCCCAGAACCAGGCCCGGATCGACCTCGTCAACATCATGACGTTCGACTACTACGACGGCGCCACCCACGACATGGCGGCCGCCACCCAGACCGCCGCGACCGGACTGTTCAACCAGCTCAAGGGTGTCTGGCCGGGCAAGACGGACGCGCAGTACTGGAACATGGTCGGGATCATCGAGATGAACGGCCAGGACGACTACGCCAACGACACCGGCAACCTCAACGCCGAAGTGTTCACCCTGGCCAACGCGACCACGGTGACCAACTGGGCCAAGTCCAAGGGCGTCGGCGCCCTGTCCTTCTGGGCCCTGCAGCGCGACAACGGCGGCTGCCCCGGCCAGGCCCCGGGCGAACGCAACTGCTCCGGCATCTCCCAGTCGACCTGGCAGTTCAGCCACCTGATGCAGGGCTTCACCTCGGGCGGGACCAGCACCCCCGGTTCGCCGAGCCCCAGCACCCCGTCGTCGAGCCCGTCCAAGCCGGCGTCGCCGTCCCCGTCCGCCTCGGTCTCCACCCCGGCCGGCACGGCGTGGGCGCCCGGGGTCGCGTACAAGGTCGGGCAGATCGTCACCTACAACGGCAAGCGCTACCAGTGCCGCCAGGCCCACACGTCCATCGTCAGCTGGGAGCCGCCGAACGTGCTCGCCCTCTGGCTGCCCCTCTGACTCTCATCCCGGCTCGGCCCACCAGCCGGGCCGGGCAACTCCCCGACACACAAAAGCCCGGCCACATCGGCCGGGCTTCGGGTTCAGGCAGGTCAGTGCCACCGCCGTTGTGGTCAGAGCGGGTCGACTTCGGCTCCCCGAGCCCGCCGCAGTGAGCATCGATGCGGTGGTGGCCGGCAGGGCACAGCCCCGGCGCTTCGGTCATCGTGGCTTCACAAAGTGGAAACGAAACTGTTCAATGTCTGGGAGCGCTCCCACTCCCGAAGGGCACCATCATGCGTCGTGTCTTGCTCGTCGCCGTTGCTCTGGCTCTCATGATTTCCGGGCTTTCGCTGCTCGGCCGCCCGGCCACCGCCGCGGGCGCCTACAACTACGGTGAGGCCCTGCAGAAGTCCATGTTCTTCTACCAGGCGCAGATCGCCGGGCCGAAACCGTCCTGGAGCCAGGTCTCCTGGCGCGGTGACGCGGCCGTCAACGACGGCGCCGATGTCGGGCGGGATCTCAGCGGCGGCTGGTTCGACGCCGGGGATCACGTGAAGTTCGGCTTCCCGATGGCGTTCACCACGACCATGCTGGCCTGGGGCGCGGTCGAGTACCGGGACGCCTACGCCTCGTCGGGCCAGCTGACCACGCTGTTGAACAACCTGCGGGTGCCGAACGACTATTTCATCAAGGCGCATCCATCGGCCAACGTGCTCTACGGCCAGGTCGGCAAGGGCGACGACGACCACAAGTGGTGGGGCCCGGCCGAGGTGATGCCGATGGCCCGGCCGTCGTACAAGATCGACGCCACCTGTGGCGGCTCGGATCTGGCCGGCGAGACGGCGGCGGCGATGGCGGCCAGTTCGATGGTGTTCCGGCCGACCGATGCGGCGTACGCCGACAAGCTGCTGACCCACGCGCGTCAGCTGTACACGTTCGCCGACACCGTCCGGAAGGCGTACAGCGACTGCATCACCGACGCGGCCTCCTACTACAAGTCGTGGAGCGGCTACCAGGACGAGCTGGTCTGGGGCGCGATCTGGCTGTACCGGGCGACGGGCGAGGCGACGTACCTGAGCAAGGCGGAGAGTGAGTACGACGCGCTCGGCACCGAGCCGCAGAGCTCGACCCACTCCTACAAGTGGACAATCGCCTGGGACAACAAACAATTCGGCGCGTACGTACTGCTGGCCAACCTGACCGGCAAGCAGAAGTACATCGACGACGCGAATCGCTGGCTGGACTGGTGGACGGTCGGCGTCAACGGCGAGAAGGTGCGGTACTCCCCCGGCGGCGAGGCGGTTCTCGACAGCTGGGGTTCGCTGCGGTACGCCGCCAATACCGCGTTCGTGGCCCTCGTGTACAGCGACAAGACGTCCGACGCGACACGAAAGACCCGCTATCACGACTTCGCGGTGCGACAGATCAACTATGCGCTGGGCGACAACCCGCGACAGTCCAGCTACGTGATCGGTTTCGGGGCCAACGCGCCGAAGAATCCGCATCACCGTACGGCGCACGGGTCCTGGTGGGACAACATGACCGTGCCGGCCGACACCCGGCACGTGCTGTACGGCGCTCTGGTCGGCGGGCCGTCCTCGCCGGACGACGCCTACGCCGATCAGCGCAGCGACTATGTCATGAACGAGGTCGCGACCGACTACAACGCCGGGTTCACCTCGGCCGTGGCCCGGCTCTACCGGGAGTACGGCGGCAGCCCGGTGGCCGGTTTCCCGCAGGCCGAGAAGCCGGACATGGACGAGATCACCGTCGAGAGCACGGTGATGCAGGACGAGACCCGGGACACCGCCCTCAAGGTGATGATCTACAACAAGTCGGCGTACCCGGCACGGGCCCTGACCAGCGCGTCCTACCGGTACTACTTCCGCCGCGAGGGCACGGCGGCGATCCAGGTGACCCCGGGTTACACGCAGGGCTGCCCGGCGCCGTCGACGGCCACGCAGGTGTCCGGCGATCTCTGGTACGTCGAGGTCAACTGCGCCGGGTACCGGATCGCGCCGGCCGGGCAGTCCGCGTACCGGATGGAGGTGCAGTTCAAGGTGGGTGTGGCCGACGGTGGCACCTGGAACCCGGCCAACGATCCGTCCTACCTGGCCGGGACTTCGATCAACCCCAGAATTCCCCTGTACGAGGCGGGCAAGCTGATCTGGGGTCAGGAGCCGGATTCCACCTCCCCGTCACCGTCACCGTCCGGTTCGCCGTCCACGTCACCGTCACCGTCGGTCTCGCCGTCGGTCCCGCCCTCGCCGTCGACCAGCCCGACCCCCAGCGCCGGTTGCCGGGTCACCTACACGACCAGTGACTGGGGCAGTGGCTTCACCGGAACGGTCACCGTCGCCAACACCGGCACCTCGGCCTGGACGTCGTGGAACCTGGGCTTCACGTTCCCCGGCAACCAGAAGGTCGGTCAGGGCTGGTCGGCGACCTGGGCCCAGACCGGTACGCAGGTGACCGCGACGAGCCTGTCCTACAACGGCGCCCTGGCGGCCGGGGGTTCCACGAGTGCCGGCTTCAACGGCACCTACAGCGGCACCAATCCGCCGCCGACCGCTTTCACCGTCAACGGCATGGCCTGCACCCGGGGTTGATCCGGTACGGCGGCCGGCCATGTCATCCGTTGCCGGCCGCCGCCCGCAGGACCCGCTGAACCTCGGCGGTGACCGCGGGCGAGGTCACCGGCGCCCACCGGGCGAACAGGTCCCGGAAGTAGTCGCCGTGCTTGGCGTACAGCGCCGGGTTCTGCTCGATGACGTCGAGTTCGTTGACGATGCTCAGGTCCACGAACGGCCCGACCTCGCCCGGGCCGAGCGTCCGGTCGTGCCCGGTGAAGCGGTCGTGCACGACGGACGTCTCGGCCAGGTGGGGCCAGGTGCGGTCGCGGTCGCACGCGCCGTACCGGTACACCAGTTCCTCGGCCTCGACGCCGATCACGGCCCGGAGCAGGGGCCGGTCGGTCCACGCGATGAGCGCCAGGTCGAAGCCGTCGGTGCTGTAGGCGGCGTGGGTGAGGCCGGCCAGCTGCACGTACGGCGCCGCGCCGCACGCCGCGAGGCGTTCCGCCACCCGGCCCAGGTGAGCGTAGAGCGTGCCGCCGGGGTGCTCGATCGACTCGGTGCCGTGCTCGCGCAGGAACGCCCGCGCCGCGCTGTCGAAGGCCATGAATCCGACCCTAGCCAGGTCGCCCCGGTTCGGCGCGGTAGGCCAGGCCGTGAGCGTCGTCGCAGTGCTCGGCCAGGTCGTCCGGGCCGGCGTGGTCGACCTGCAGGGTGCTGTGGGTGATGCGGTGCCGGGTCTGCAGCAGGTCCTCGATGCGGCCGCGGACGGCGTGGCAGTCGCTGCGCGGGACGACCAGGACGTGGGCCGAGAGGGCCGGCTGACCGGAGGTGATCAGCCAGACGTGCAGGTCGTGGACCTCGACGACCTCGTCCAGGGCGACCAGTTCGGCGCCGAGCGCGGCCGGGTCGAAGCCGGCCGGAGCAGCTTCCAGGAAGATCCGGCCGGAGTCGCGGATCAGGCCCAGGCCGGCCTTGACCATCAGCGCGACGACGATCAGGGTGGCGATCGGGTCGGCCCGGGTGAAGCCGGTGGTGACCATGACGACACCGGCGATCGCGGTGGCGATGAACGCGTACAGGTCGTTGAGGACGTGCTGGAACGCGCCCTCGACGTTGAGGCTGGACCGGTTGGCCCGGCTCATCGCCCACGCGGCGGCGACATTGACGACCACGCCGACCAGGGCGGTGACCAGGACCAGGCCGCCGGCCACCTCGGGCGGGTGGATCAACCGGCGGACCGCCTCGTAGGCCAGCCACGCGCCGAGCAGGAGCATGGTCAGCCCGTTGGCCTGGGCGGAGAGGATTTCGGCGCGCTTCAGGCCGTACGTAAATCCGCCCTTGGGTTTTCGCGCCGCCAGGCGCATCGCGATCAGGGCGAGCACTATCGCACCGGCGTCGGTCAGCATGTGGGCGGCGTCGGAGAGCAGCGCCAGGGATCGGGCGAGCAGGCCTACGACGACCTCGCCGAGCATGAACGCGCTGATCAGCCCGAGGGCAACGCCGAGCCAGCGCCGGTCGGCGTCGGCCGAGACACCGTGGTCGTGGCCGGCGTGCCCGTGCTCGTGGTCGTGATCGGCGTCAGGGGTCGGCATGGCGCGGCCTCTCTGGCGGTCGGGACGATGCACCGGTCGAAACCGGCGGTCGGGACGATGCGTCGGTCGAAACCGGCGGTCGCACCGATGTGCCGGTTGAAACCGGTGGTCAGGACAGTGTGCTGGTCGAAAACATATGCAGCTATTGCCATGGTTGCACATCGAGCTGTGACCCCGGTTGTCGATCCGTCACCTAACCACTAAAGTTGGTTTTGAAGGTTAGCCAAAGGGGGCGGACATGTCCGTTTTTCACCACGGGGAGCTGGCCGCGCAGAAGCGCGCCGGCCTGCTGGACCACGCCGCGCACGTCTCCGCGATCATCGGCCCGCGGATCCCGGGCATGGCCCGCACGTTCCTGGACGAGCAGCCGATGCTGGTGATCGGCGCCGCCGACCGGGACGGCCACGTCTGGGCGACCCAGCTGACCGGCCGCATCCGGGTCACCGGCCCGTCGGCGATCACGGTGGCCTCGGCCCCGGCGCCCGGCAACCCGCTGCACGAGGTCCTGAGCGAGCCGGCCCGGGTCGGCATGATCGGCATCGAGCCCGGCACCCGCCGCCGGATCCGGATGAACGGCACCGCGTTCCCCACCCCGAAAGGTCTGCGGGTCGAGCTGGACCAGGTCTACGCGAACTGCCCGAAGTACATCCAGCAGCGCGAGTCCTGGCTGGAGCCGGCCACGCCGGGCGCCCCGCGGGACGGCGACCGGCTCACCGGCGAGCAGATGGCGTTCGCCGCCGCGACCGACACGTTCTTCGTCGCCAGCACCGGGCCGGACGGCAGCTTCGACGCGTCGCACCGCGGCGGCAATCCAGGATTCCTGCAGGTGCTGAGCCCGACCCGGCTGCGCTGGCCCGACTACAACGGCAACGCGATGTTCAACACGCTCGGCAACCTGGAGGCCGATCCGCGGGCCGGCCTGCTGCTGCCGGACTGGAGCACCGGCGCCCTGCTGCACCTCAGCGGCACCGCCGTCGTCGACTGGGACCCGGCCCACGCCGCAGCCGTGCCCGGAGCGGAACGCCTGGTCGACTTCACCGTCGAGCGGGTCGTCGCGATCGAGAACGCGTCACCCCTGCGCTGGACCCGGCCCGTGATGTCCCGGTTCAACCCCGCGGCGTGACGATGCGCTCGAACGTGCCGAAGGCCGCCGCCCGCTTGGCCAGGTCGTTGCCGACCCGGGCGTGGGCGGCGGCGGTCTCCTGGATCTCCCGCGCGTGCGCCCGCTTCTCGGCCATCGAGATCACCGACGTGCTCAGATCCGTCCACCGGACCGCGCCCCCGGCCGCCAGCTCCCCCACGCTGCCGCAGGTCGCGCAGGTCACGGCCACCCCGTCGAGGGTGATCACGTCGAGGTGGCACATCGGGCACAGTCCCGGCTCACCCAGGTAGGTCACGTCGTCGAACTCCACGCCGAGCTGCGACGCCACGTTGGCGCCGAGCCGTCCGGCCCGGTCCAGCGCGGCGTCGTCGAGCAGGATCGACCGCGGTGTTCCGGCGCCGCCGAGGACGATCTGGTCGACCACGGCCATGTGCATCGAGAACACCGTGCTGTGCAGCAGCGGCAGGGCCAGGGTCTTCCACTGCGGGGTGAGCGAGCCGCCGACCGCGATCAGCCCGGCCACCCGCGGCTTGAGCACGCGCTCGTCGACCCGGAACGGCACGGCCGGCTCGACGCCGCCACGCCGGACCTCGACGAGGTGTTCGATGATCGCGGCGTCGGCGTTCGGGCCGAGCAGGAAATCGATCACGGTCTTGAGGCGCGCGGCGATGGTCCGGCTCATGATCGGGGAGCTGACGATCAGGCCGTCGCACTCGACCAGGCGTTCCCACAGCCACCACAGGTCGTCGTCGCCGGTCAGGTCGGTCAGCCGCACCAGCTGCGCGTCGCCGGCCGCGCGCAGCGCCGCGGTCAGCAGGATCTCGGCACTGCCGCCGGGTTGCCCGCAGCCGAGCCCCAGAACCTTCATGACACCGTTCCTCTCGACAGCAATTCCACCAGGTTGCCTTCCGGATCGGCGACGAACGCCATCCGCACGCCCGGTTCCGGCGACGGCCGCGGCGTCATCACCGCTCGACCACCAAGACCCACGACCTTCGCGTACGTGTCGTCGAGCTCGGCCACGTCGAAGGCCACGTGCCCGAAGCCCTCGGCCAGCGCGGCCTGCGCCGGGTCGGCCGCCCGCGGCCCCGGCGACGATCCGGGCCGGTGCAGCAGTTCGAGGCGGTCGCCGTGCTCGCGGTGGATCAGCATCACGATGTCCAGGTCGATCGCGTCCACCCGCAGGTCCAGCTCACGGTCGTAGCCGAACGCGGCGCAGTACCAGCGGGCGGCCGCTTCGAGGTCGCGCACCGACAGCCCGGCGTGGTCGAGGCGGGCCTCACCCATGGACGTTCAGCCCTTTCACGTCACCGGTCAGATAAGAGGCGAAGATTCCGTACGGGTCCCGGGCCGCGCGGATCTCTTCGAGTCGCCGGTAGTTACGGTCGGACAGGAAGCGGTCCTGCCGCCGCGTGAAGTCGGTGTCCCCGAGGTACACGCCGGCGCCGTGCCGGGCGAGGTCGGCGGTCCGCGCGTGCACCCAGGTGCGGTACTTCTCGTCGTCGGCCGGGTCGCTGTAGATCGCGTACGTCGCGATGTAGACGTTGCCCTGCACCGAGAACGCCATGTCGGGCAGCTCGCGCTCGGGCGCCCAGCCGTACCAGATGGAGAACGAGTGTTCGGTGTCGAGCTCGCTCCAGAGCCGGCTCAGCGAAGGCGCCAGGACGTCGGCGGGCGCGTCGGTCCAGGTGCAGTCGACCGCGTACCGGTAGCCGTCCGGGTTCTGCGCGGCCTGGGCCACGCACTCCTCGGCCAGGGAGGTCGGCCCGGTCACGTGCGCGACCTGCCGGTCTTCGAGGGGCCCGCCGTCGAAGACCCGCAGCAGCTCGGCGGCCTCGGCGTCGGAGCCGGCCATCACTGTCGTGTGCAGCAGCAGTGTGGGTTCGCCGGGCAGCCGGGTGGCGGCGATGACCGGTTCGATCCGCCGGTCCAGCGTCGGCAGCAGCCCGTGCATCCAGGCGAGGAGCGCGGCGGCGTCGTCCGGGTGGAACGAGCGGGTGTCGTGCCACATCGCGGCCGGCGCCTCGTACGTCTGAAGGTGGAACGCCGTGACGATGCCGGGGAAGCCGGGCCCGGCGCCGCGGGCGGCCCAGTAGAGGTCGTTGTTCTCGACGGCGTCGGCCCGGATCCGCTCGCCGTCGGCGGTGACCACGTCGATCGCGATCACGCTCTCGCAGGCCCAGCCCATCCGCCGCCCGTTCCAGCCCTGGCCGCCCTGCAGCAGGTAGCCGCCGAGGCCGACCTCCGGGCAGTGCCCGACCGGGAACGCGCGCCCGCGCTCGGCCAGGAACGGTGACACGTCGAGTCCGCCGCGGGCGGCCGGCCCGGCGACCAGCACACCGGTCGCCTCGTCGTAGTCGAGCCGGTCGAGCTCGGCCAGGTCGATCAGCAGCGCGTCGTCGCGCAGACTCCAGGCCGCCCAGGAGTGGCCGCCCGAGCGGACGCTGACGCTCAGGTTCTCCGCGCGGGCCAGGCGCACACCGGCGGCCACGTCGTCGGCGTCGGCCGCGAGCAGGATCGCCGCCGGGTAACGGTCGGGTCGCCGGTCGTTGAAGATCCGGCCGACCCGCGCGTCCTCGTATCCCGCGTCGCCGCGGCGCACCAGGTTCGTCATCCGACGGCCGCCGCTCCGCCGTCGACCGGGATGTTGGCTCCGGTCACGTGTGAGGACTCCGAGCAGGCCAGGAAGAGGATGGCGTTGGCGACGTCCTCGGGCTGCCCCCATTTGCGCAGCGGGACGGCGGTACGGATCGCCTCGGCCGGGCCGTCCGGATCGGTCAGGGTCGGTAACGTCTGGGGTGTTTCGGTCATCGCCGGGCTGACCGCGTTGACCCGGATGCCCTTCGGGCCGCCCTCGACCGCGAGCTGATAGGTCAGCGCGAGCACACCGCCCTTGGCCGCACCGTGCGCGTTCTGCGGCATGAAGAACGCGCCGCGCGACCCCGAGATCGAGCCGACGTTGACGATCGCCCCTCCCCCGCGCCTGATCAGATGCGGCCACGCGCAGCGGGTGACCAGGAAGACGATGTCCAGTTCGTGGCGGATCGTGAACGACCAGTCGTCGAACGACAGCTCGTCGATCGCGCCGAACCGGATCGCCGACGCGTTGTTGACCAGCACGTCGATGCCGCCGGCGAGCTCGGCCGCGGTGTCGACGAAGTGCCGGGCGCCGTCCTCGGTGGCCAGGTCGACCGGTGCGATCGTGTCGGTCCGGCCGCCGGCCGCGCGGATCAGCCCGGCGGTCTCCTCGGCTCCGGCCCGGTCGAGGTCGGCGCCGATCACGTGGGCGCCCTCGCGGGCGCAGACCATCGCGGTGGCGCGGCCGATGCCACCGCCGGTCCCGGTGACGAGCACGGCCAGGCCGGCCAGGCGCGGAGGTCGGGTCACGATGACTCCCTTACTTTCACTGTGTGAAAACGTGTTTCACATGGATGCCGACTGTAATGAGATCGCCGTCACAGGTCCAGCCCGGATTCGCCGTCGCCAGACCAACTCACGGTCAGATTTTCAACCAACAAAACCGATCTTCGCCGTACGAGAATGAGGGTTTAGGGTGTCGCCATGAAGCTGACCCATCTCGGACACGCGTGCCTGCTCGTGGAGACCGACGTGCGCCTCCTGGTCGACCCGGGCACGATGTCGGACTTCGCCGCGCTCACCGACCTGGACGCCGTGCTGGTCACCCACCAGCACCCCGACCACGTCGACCTGGAGCGGCTGGCCGCCCTGCTCGCCGCCAACCCGGGTGCGCGCCTGATCGTGGACCCGGACACGCGTCCGGCCGCCGGGCACCTGCCCGGGCTGGAGGTGGCCGGGCCGGGCGATCGGCTGCGGTTCGGCGCCACCACGGTCGACGTGCACGGCGGGTTGCACGCGGCGGTGTACGGGCCGGTGCCGGGCTGCACCAACAATGCCTACCTGGTGGACGACGGCGCGCTGTTCCACCCGGGTGACTCGTTCGCCCGGCCGCCGGGTGACGTGGACGTGCTCGCCGTGGCGATCGACGGGCCGTGGCTGAAGCTGGCCGAGGCGGTCGACCATGTGCGGGCGGCCGCGCCCCGGGTCGCGGTGCCGATTCACGAGGGTGAGACCGTCGACCCGGGCAAGTACACGGGGATGCTGGCCGCGTTCACCCCGGACAGCGTGCAGGTGCGGCCGCTGACCCGGGGTGAGGCGACCGGGCTCTAGACCCCTTCCCGGTACGCCTGGACGAGCCGGGCGTACTCGGCGGCGCTCGGCTTGGGACTGCGCGCGAAGGTCGCCCGATCGACCTCGACCAGTCCCAGCCGGATGCCGTACCCGAAGATCCACTCGTAGTTGTCGAGCAGGGTCCAGTGCAGGTAGCCGAGCACCGGGACACCGTCGGCGATCGCCTCGTGCAGGCCGGTCAGGGCGGGCGCGAGGAACGCGGCCCGGCGACTGTCGTCGTCGGTCGCCATGCCGTGCTCGCTGACCAGGATCGGCACGCCGGTCTCGGCGTGCACGTAGCGGACCGCGTTGCCCAGCGACGACGGGTGCACGTCGGAGAAGAGCGCGCCGTCCTCGGCCGGGACCAGGCCGTTCGCGTCGTAGCGGGCGCGTTCGTAGTTCTGCACCCCGACGAAGTCGTCGTCACGGACGAGACGCAGCCAACGGCCGTACACCTCTGATCGTTTCTGGTCTCTGATGGTGGTGACGCCGACCGCCTGGTCGTCGACGACGGCCAGGCTCAGCCCGACCGGAAGGTCCGGGCGGCGGGCCTTGATCGCGGCCTTGCCGGCGACGTGCCCGGCGGCCATGCCGGTCTCCAGGGCGTCGAACTCCTCGGGCAGCGCGACGTTGGCCAGCCGGTACCGGTCGACGCCGGCCGCCTCGGACGCCGCCTGCAGGGTGGCCCGTTCCAGGTCGTGGACCGCCTGCGGGATCGGGGTCCAGGAGAGCAGGCGTGGCAGGTTCGGCTCGTTGAGCGTGACCGCGGAGGCGATCCGGTCGCCGATGCGGTCGGTGAGCACGCCGCAGTAGCGGGCGAACGCCTCGGCCGCGCCGGGGTCGAGCCAGCCGCCGCGGGCCGCGAACCAGTGCGGGGCGGTCATGTGGTTGTAGGTGACGACCGGCGCCAGGCCGAGCTCGACGCAGCGGTCCACGATCGCCGCGTAGTGGTCGAGGGCGGCCTCGGAGAACTTCCCCTCGACCGGTTCGACGCGGGACCACTCGACCGAGAACCGGTACGCGGTCAGGCCCATCCCGGCGACCAGGTCGACGTCCTCACGCCAGCGGTTCAGACCGTCGCAGGCCGGGCCGGACGGCTCGCGGAAGACGGTGGGTGTGACGTGCTCGGCGAACCAGGTGTCGCTGGTGTCGTTGCCGCCCTCGATCTGGTGCCCGGACGTCGCGACGCCCCACAGGAATGCCATCAGAACATCGACCTCCGTGCTCCGGTGATCCAGCCGACCAGCTGGTCGTTGTCGGTCTCGGTGGTGGTGACGTCGGCGACCTTGCGGCCGCGGTTGAGCACCACGATACGGTCGCAGACCTCGGTCGCGAGGGGCAGGTTGTGGGTGACCAGCACGCAGGCCACGCCCTGCTCGGCCATCCGGCGGATCAACGCCTCGACCTGCCTGGTCTGCTCGTAGCCGAGCGCGGCGGTCGGCTCGTCCAGCAGCAGGACACCGTTGCGGTCCCCGGTGACCCGGGTCGCGGCCCGGGCCAGGGCGACCACCTGCCGCTGCCCGCCGGAGAGCATCTCGACCGGGCGGGTCACCGCGGCCGTCCGCACGCCCAGCCGGTCGAGCTCGGCCGCGGCCCGCTTGCGCTGCGCCTTGTGGTCGACGAACCCGAGCCAGCCCAGCGGCCCCTTGCGCAGGATCTCCCGGCCGATGTTCAGGTTGGTCGCGATGTCCTGGGCGTCGACGAGTGCCAGGTCCTGGTAGACCATCTGCACGCCGGCCGCGGTGGACTGGCTCGGCGAGTGGAACACGGTCTCCTCGCCGTGCACCAGGATCGTGCCGGCGGTCGGCTGATGCGCCCCGGACATCACCTTGAGCAGGGTGGACTTGCCGGCCCCGTTGTCGCCCAGCAGGCCCAGGACCTCGCCCTGCTGGACCGCGATGTCGATGCCGTCGAGCGCGCGGACGTAGCCGTAGTGCATGTCGATGCCGCGCAGTTCCAGCGCGGGCGCCGTCTCGGTCACGCCGATCACCTCGTTCCGGTGTGTACGGACGCCTGGGCGGTGGCCACGAGGCGCCGGGAGACCGTGGTCGAGACCCATTTCTCCAGGCCGAGCGAGCCCAGCAGGAGCAGGCCGGTCACCGCGGTCGCCCAGTACGGCTGGATGCCCTTGATGGTGAGCCCGTTGGAGATGGTGCCCAGGATGAGCGCGCCGACCAGGACCCGGGGCAGCGAGCCCCGGCCCCCGCTGAGCGCGACCCCGGCCAGGGCCACCGCGGTCAGCGCGTTGAAGATGATGCCCGGGTTGGCGGCCGGGTTCGCCTCGGTCACCATGGCCGCCGTGACCAGGCCACCCAGTGCCGCGCAGAACCCGCTGACCACGAAGCCGAGCACCTTGTAACGGTCGGCGTTGATGCCGGAGCGGCGGACCGCCTCCGGGTTGCCGCCGACCGCCATCAGCCGGATGCCGTCCCGGGTGCGGGTGAGGAACGCGGTGCCGGCCAGGAAGAGCACGGCCACCACCCAGACCGGCGCCGGGATCCCGGCGAACCGGTCGGTGCCCAGGAACATCAGGTCAGTCAGCCCGGGGATCGTGTACCCGCCGGCCAGGGCCGCGGCCAGCCCGGACAGCACCGACAGGGAGCCAATGGTGACGATGATCGGGTTGAAGCCGCGCAGCGCGATCAACCCGTTCACCACCCCGACGACCACACCGACGGCCAGGCCGGCGACGATCCCGATCCCCACCGGGACGCCGTGCGTCATCAGCCAGCCGCACACGCAGCCGGCCATCGCGGCGGTGCCCGGGATGGACAGGTCGAGCGCCCCGCAGATGACGCCGACGGCGATGCCGGCCGCGAAGATCGCGGTCAGCGCGGCCGCGTTGGCGATCAGGATCGCGTTGTCCACACTGGCGAAGTACGGGCTGGCCCACAGGCTGAAGCCGATCAGCAGCAGCGCCCAGAGGACGAGGATGCCCCGGTCGCGGACGAAGATGAGCCAGCGGACGCCGGCCGGATCCCGCTCCGGCCCGGCGGCGACCTGCTCGGTGGTTTCGGCGGTCACGGTCATCTACCTCAGCCCTTCGCCGTGATGACCTTCTGCGGAACGATCAGGATCTGACCGTTCGCCTTCGGGTCCGACTGCATCGCCACCAGCGTGTCGAAGGACTGCGCCATGTCGGCGTCGAACTGCAGCGCGACCGAGGCGTAGATCTTCCCGTCGGTGACGTTCTTGAGCACCTCGTCGTTGCCGCCGAAGTCGGTGACGCACTGCGGCGTCTTGCCGGCCGAGGCGAACGCGCCCAGCGCACCGAGCGCACCCTCGTCGTTGGAGGCCATCACCGCGCTCAGGGTCGGCTTGCCCTGCAGCACGTTGCCGACGTCGGTCTGCGCGCTCGCCCGGTCCTTGGCGATCACGCTCTGCACGATGGTGGCGCCGGGCGCCGTGGCCTTGAGGGCGGCCGCGGCAGCGTCCTCGAACTCCTTCTTACCGGCCTGACCCTCGGAGCTCTGCGCGGCCAGGACCTCGGCCTTGCCGCCCATCTTCTCGTTGATGCACTCGCCGAGCTTCTCGCCCAGCGCCTTGCCGCCGGCCGCGTAGTCGACGTAGTCGAACGTGACGCCGGGCTGCGGGCCGGTGAACCCGTACTCGTCCGGGCGGCCGTTGACCAGCAGCGGAATGCCCTTGCCCTGGGCCGTCTTGATGATCGGCAGCATCGACGGGGGCGCCACCGCGAGGATCCAGCCGGCGCCGACCCGGCCGGCGCTGAGCACCTCGTTGAGCTGCTGGGTCTGCTTGCTGGGGTCGAAGTTCGGGTCCTGGACGATGACCTCCCAGCCCTTGCCCTTGGCGTAGGCCTTCACGCCTTCGGACAGCCCCTTCAGGGCCGGCGGGGCGAGCGAGAGCGGGGAGAAGACCAGCGTCTTGGACAGGGCCGTGGAGGCGCCGGCGGTCGAGCCGGCGGAATCCGAGGCGTGGCTGCAGGCGGCCAGCACCATCAGGGCGGCACCGGAAGCGACTATGGCGCGCAGGGGGCGCGAAGGGTGAGAACTCACGGCCGGACTCCTCGCTGTGATCTTGCTGGTTAGACCTTGCGAATCTCGACTTTCATCTAGCGAAAGTGACTTTCTCGTTCGCCTGCGAGAAACGTAAACGACGCCTGTAAAGATGTCCATGGCTGGGCGGCCCCGTTTCCGGGCCGTTACCAGGACCTCTGTAGACCGCTCACCAGGGCCACCATCGCGTCGTGGGCCGGCGTGGGCACGCCGACCCGTCGGCCCTCGGCCGCGATGCCGCCGTTGAGCACGTCGATCTCGGTCGGCCGGCGGGCCAGGACGTCCTGCAGCATCGACGGCTTGTGTCCGTACGCCTCCCGGATCGCCTCCTGCACCGCCTCCTCCGGATCGCGGGTCAGCCCGATGCCGGCCGCCGCGCAGACCGCCCGGGCCTCGGCGATCAGGATGTTCACCTGGGCCAGCAGACCCGGATCGGTGCACACCTGGCCCACGGTCAGGCCGGTGAGCGCGGCCAGCGGGCTGGTGGCGGCGTTGAACACGACCTTGGTCCACTGCGGACCGCGGGCGTCGGCGACCGCGTGGGTGGTCAGGCCCCCCGCGTTGAGCAGGCCGGCCAGCAGCTCGATCTCGTCCCGCGCGGCCGGTCTCGACTCGAACGGGCCCAGCCAGGAGTCGCCGGGAGCGTCGTAGCGGACGGTTCCGGGGGCGGTGACCGCGCCGGCCGTGACGATCGTGCCGCGCATGACCCGGGGCAGGACCCGGGCGATCAGCTCCTCGTTGCCGATGCCGTTCTGGACGCTGACGACGGCCGCGTCGGCCAGGGCGTCCCGGGCGGCGGCGACCGCCGCACCGGTGTGCGACGACTTCGTGGCGACGATGCCCAGGTGACAGGGTGGCAGGTCGGCGGCGCTGGTCCGGGCGTGGACCGGGGCGGTGAAAGCGGCCTGGCCGGTGACCGTCAGGCCGGCCCTCTCGATGGCGTCGACGTGCTCGCGCCACGGGTCGACCGCCCAGACCTCGACGCCGGGGACGCGGGCCAGGTGGGCGGCGTAAAGGCTGCCGATGGCGCCGCAGCCGAGCACGGCGATGCGGGTGTCGCTCATGCGGCCACCGCCTTGGCCAGGGCCGCGCACTCGGCCGGGTCGATGCCGCCGACGCCCAGGCCGCCGACCACGCGACCGCCGGCCAGCAGCGGCAGGCCGCCCGGGACGCCGAGCACGGTCACCGGATTCAGGTGGGTCACCGCGTCCCCGTACCAGCGGGACAGCAGGTCGCTGGCGACACCGAACCGGGCGGCGGCGGCCGCGACGCCGAGCGCGATGTCGACTCCCCCGGTGGCTGCGTCGTCCATCCGGTCCTGCTGGATCGGGTCGCCCCCGCGGTCGACCACCGCCACGCTGACCTGCATCTTTCGGGATCGGGCCTCGGTCAGCACCTGATCGCACAGCTCCCGCGCCCAGTCCAGCTCGTGCTGCCCGGTCGCGGGCCGGGCCGGTTTCAGGCCGAGACTTTCCTCGGGCGGCACCGTCAGGTCACCGAAGCGCTGCCGCCAGCGGGCCGCGTCGTCGCCGTGCTGGCCGACGTAGGGGAGATCCAGTGCGTACGCGATGAGCAGGTCCTCGGGGTTGGCCGGCTCGCCGGCCGCGCTGACCACCTCCGGCGCCACGCCCTCGGGCAGGAACGGACTGACCGTGGCGCCCGAGGCGGCGACCCCGGCGACGACCACGCCGTAGTCGTCGCGGACCGGGATCGCGCCCGCGCCGGGGAACATCGCCTCGGGGCTGACCTGCACGAATCCCGCCGAGATGGGCGCCGGCAGGGTGGTCATCCGGTGCAGGTGCTCGGTGCTGGTGATCTGCTGGGTGGCGGCGATCCACGCCTTGGACCGGGCGCGGGCCATGCCGCCCGGGCCGCCGTGGTCGAGCCGGGACGCGGTGATCAGCGCGCCGCTGGCGCCGACGATCGCGATGCCGCCGCGCAGTCCGAGCTGTTCGGCCTTGTCGACGGCCCGTTCGACGATCCGTCGCGCGTCGGCCAGCGGCAGGTCCCGGGGATGGCGGCCCATCAGAGGAGAGCCGTCTCTACGCAGGTCAGGGCCGATATTGAATGTGGCACGGGACAGTCCTCCGTCTTGACGCGACGTCACTTTCGGCCAATGAAAGTAACTATCGTGGAGGCTAGACCCGCTCTCCGGGGGTGTCCAGACATGCGTCGGCCCCGGCGCGACAGCGGTCACGCCGGGGCCGATGGACGGGCAGATTCATCGCGTACGGAAATCAGGTCCTGAACAACCGCAACCCACAGCGAACCCGAGGCCGATCGCCGGGCCGGACCACGTGTGGGTCAGGCCACGGCGGCTCGTTCGAGGCCGAGAGCGGCCGCCGCCCGGGTGAGGGCGTCGATGTGCTCGTCCGGACTCTTCAGCCCGGCGCCGCCGGTGTTCACCGCGAGGTGGGTGGCGCCGGACCGCCGCCACGCCTCGGCCGACTCGGCGAGACCGTCGGGCGTGCCGGTCCAGTGCAGTGAGCCCTCCAGGCCGATCGTCGACGGGTCGCGGCCGGCCGCGGTGGCGGCGCGTTCGACGGTGCCGCGGGCGGCGTCCAGTTCCGGGCCGGGCGTGGTCTGCGGGAACCAGCCGTCGGCGAGGCGGCCGATGCGCCGGTAGGCCGGTTCGGACTGGCCGCCGAACCACAGCGGGATCGGGCGTTGCACCGGTCGCGGGGCGATCCCGGCGCCGGTCACCGTCTCGAACTCACCGCGGTGGGTGATCGAGCGTTCGGTCCAGTAACGGCGCAGCAGCGTGATCTGCTCGTCGTAGCGGCGGCCGCGGTCGGCGAAGTTCAGGCCGAGCGCCTCGAACTCGACCGGGTTCCAGCCGACGCCGATGCCGAGCCGGAACCGGCCGCCGGTGAGCACGTCCACCTCGGCCGCCTGCTTGGCGACCAGCGCGGTCTGCCGCTGGGGCAGGATGATCACGCTGGCCGCCAGTTCCAGCGAGGTGAGCGCGGCCAGGAAGCCGAAGAGCACGAACGGTTCGTGGATGCTGGTGTCCACGTCGTACGGGCGGGTCCAGCCGGGGTGCGCGTCCCGGTCCGCGCCCAGGACGTGGTCGGCGACGCGCACGTGGTGGTAGCCGAGCTCGTCGGCGGCCTGGCCGTAGGCGCGGATGGCGCCCGGATCGTCACCCAGGCTGTTCTGCGGGAAAACGACACCGATCTTCGTCACGGTCGTACCTTTCGTCGTGAGGTCTAGCGGGTCAGTGCGGTCAGCTGGGCATGCCGGGTGTCCGCGCTCTGGCCCTGCACCAGCACGAACAGGGCGGAGCGGGCGTGCAGCTGGGCGGTGTCGGCGCCGGTCAGGGCGCGGCCGGCGCGGGCCACGACCAGGGCCCGGGTGATCGCGGCCAGGGCCTCGCCGCTGGCGACCTTGGTGGCCAGGCGCTCGTCGAGCCGGTGCCGCCCGCCCCCGGACGCGGCGGCCTCGTCGGCCAGGGCGTAGGCGGTCTCGCGGATCCGGGCGACCCGGGGCGCCCAGGTCGCGGCCACCGCTTTGACCAGCGGATCGGGGGTCTCGTCGAGCTCCCGCAGGACCGTGGCGGCGAGCCCGAAGTGGTGGGCGCGGGCGTCACTGGCGATGGCGAGGTCGTCGAAGCGGGTCTCGGCCAGGGAGCGGCGGGAGATCACATGCTCGTCCGGGACGGCCACCCGGTCCAGGATCACGCGTTCGGTCCGGCTGCCGGTGACCGCGGCCAGGCCGAGCGCGGCACCCTGACGGACCCCGTCGCCGATCTCGACCAGGGCGGTGACCACGGTCCCGGTGGTCTTCTCGACGGCGGCGACGGTCAGGGCGGCGTTGAGGCCCCAGCCGCTGACCCAGGAGATGGTGCCGTCGAGGATCCAGCCGCCGTCGGTGCGGGTGGCCTCGATGTAGCGGTGAGGGTAGCTGCGCACGTCGCTGATCCCGGCGCCGAGCAGCACCTCGCCGGTGAGGACCCGGCGGGCCAGGTCGGACACCGGGCGGCCCGGTTCGGCCGAGCAGGCCAGGCGGCCGGTCAGCGGGACGTGCTGGGCCCAGACCAGCCAGGTGTTGAAGCAGGCGCCCGCGACGATCTCGTGGATACGGCGGTCGGCTGCCGGGTCCAGGCCGCGGCCGCCGTACTCGGCCGGGGCCAGGTGGTTGAGCAGGCCGAGGTCGCGCAGTTCGTCGATGCGGGCGGCCGAGACGCCGTCCCGGTCGGTACGCAGCGCGTCCGGGCGCAGGACGCGCTCGGCGTACTCGTGGACGGTCTTCACGAAGGGATGTGCGTCGGCGTCGTCGACCGCCTGCGCCGAGGTCGGGGCGAGGTGCATGGGACTCAGGATGACACGCGATCTATAACCTATCATTTACATAGGTTAACTAGGCTATGGCGACCTACCGTGCCATAGTGGAGCCGGCGACAGACGCGAGCCCTACCTGCACAAACGCCGGCTGAACACCGCGTCCTGAGTTCTGATCGCGCCCGACGGGAGAAGCCCGATGACCCATCGCCTCTATCTGAGCGTCGCGCTCAACAGCACCGGCTCCGCGGCCGGCTCGTGGGCCGCGCCCGGCACCAGGTGGAACCGGTTCAGCGACTGGGACCACTACCTGCGCTCGGCCCGGCTGGCCCACGAGGGCGTGTTCGACATCGTCTTCGTCTCCGACCATCCGGCGTTGCAGCGCGACAACACGTCCCGGCCGATCCACAGCTTCGACCCGACCGTGCTGTTCACGGCGATCGCGGCGGCCGTGCCCGACATCGGGTTCCTGCTGACCGCGTCGTCGTCGTACAACTCGCCGTACAACCTGGCGCGACGACTGGCCACCCTCGACCACATCTCCGGCGGACGGGTGATCTGGAACGTGGTGTCCAGCTTCAACCCGGACATCGCCGCCAACTTCGGGGCGGCGCCACTGCCCGAACGCGCCGAGCGCTACCGCCGGGCCGACGAGTTCGTGCGGGTCGTCAAGGATCTGTGGCTGAGCTGGGACACACCTCCGGACGAGACGCCGGACGGGCCGCTGTGGGACGCGAGCACTGCCCGGCGCATCGACCACCACGGGGAGTTCTTCGACGTGGCCGGGCCGCTGAACGTGCCGATCGGGCCGCAGGGGCACCCGGTGATCTCGCAGGCCGGCGCCTCCGACGCGGGGATCGACCTGGCCGCGCGGCACGCCGACATCGTGTACGCGTCATTACTGCACAAGCAGTCCGCGTACGACTATCAGGCGCGGCTCGCCGAGCGGGCCCTCGCGCACGGCCGGGACCCGGGCGACCTGCGCCTGCTGCCCGGGCTGACGGTCGTCCTGGGTGAGACGCGGGAGGAGGCGTACCGCAAACACGAGGCGTTGCACGGGCAGCGCGGGGAGGACGGGCTGATCGCCGACTTCCTGCACCGCAACTGGGCGGTCGACCTCGACCACCGGATCGACCCGGACAAACCCCTGGACCCGGCGCTGTTCACCTACACCGAGGATCAGAAACGGCCGGTCGGATTCGTGAAAGCGTTCGCCGAACTGGCCGCGGCCGAACAACTGACCCCCCGGCAGATCGTGCGCCGGGTCGAAGGCGGTCACCGGCTGGCCGTCGGCACCCCGCGCGAGGTCGCCGACACCATCCTGGACTGGTGGGGCAGCGGGGCGGTGGCCGGCTTCAACATCCACATCCCGGTTCTGCCGGACGGCATCGCCGAGTTCAACCACCTGGTCATCCCGCTGCTCCAGGAGGCCGGCGCGTTCCCGACCGCCTACGACGGCTCCACGATCCGCGAACGTCTCAAACTTCCCGACCCGAGAAACCGCTGATCCGGTACGGACTCAGCGGTGCACCGAAAGCGAGATGCGGCCCGCGAAGAGCGGTGACGAGGTGGCGCCGTGAGCGTCGCCGCAGGGACGCACGACACCTTGAAAAACGCCCGATCCCTTGATTATCTATAGGGTAGGTAGAGATTGACGGTAGCCGGGAGGGCGTTCTGATGGGTCTCGAATTTCTCTGGTACATCCCCAACCAGGACCGTCCGGGACACCGTGGCGACGACGTGGTCGCCGGCCACAACAGCCTGGACACCCTGACCACGCAGGCCCTGGCCCTGGAGGAGCACGGCTGGGGTGGCGCGCTGCTCGGCACCGGCTGGGGCCGGCCGGACACGTTCACCGTCGCCACCGCCCTGGCCGCGCGGACCACGACGTTCCAGCCGTTGATCGCGGTCCGGCCCGGGTACTGGCGGCCGGCCCACTTCGCGTCGGCCGCGGCGACGCTGCAGCACCTGTCCGGCGGGCGGGTTCTGATCAATGTGGTGTCCGGGAAGGACAATCTGGCCGCGTACGGCGACAGCGAGGGCGACCAGGCCCAGCGGTACGGCCGCACCCGCGAGTTCCTGCGGATCGTGCGCCGGCTGTGGGCCGAGGAGAACGTCACCTACCAGGGCGAGCACTTCCAGGTCACCGATTCGACGGTGGTGCCGCGGCTGACCGAGCCCCCGCGGCTGTACTTCGGCGGCGCGTCCGAGGCGGCCGAGCGGGTGTCCGCGACCGAGGCCGACGTGCAGCTGTTCTGGGGCGAGACGCTCGACGGCGTACGGGAAAGAATCGATCGTCTGAAAACGCTCGGTGCCGAGCTGGGCCGCGAACATCAGCCCCTGGAGTTCGGTCTGCGCATCACCACCTTCGTGCGCGACACCACCGAGCAGGCCTGGGCCGACGCCGAGGCCCGGGTCGCCGAGATGGCCCGCACCGCCAAGGTCGACCCGAACCGGCACACCGCGGTCGGCCAGCAGCGACTGCTCGACCTGGGCGGGCGCGGCGACGTGCTCGACGACAACCTCTACACCGCGCCCGGGCGCTACGGCGGGGGCGGCGCCGGCACGACCTGGCTGGTCGGTTCGGCCGCCGACGTGGCCAAGTCGCTGCGCAAGTATCAGGACCTGGGCATCACCCACTTCGTCCTGTCGGACACCCCCTACCTGCGGGAGATCCAGCGGCAGGGCGACCAGTTGCTACCCCTGCTGCGCGCCTGACCGATCACCGTCCGGCTCAGGCCCGGACTCTGCCCATTTTCCTACTTCGCCCATCGGCTTAATAGTTAATAGACCTTCCGGGAGACAACCGTGTCCGACCTTCGTAACTCCATCGAGAACGCCGAGTCCGGCCGCCGCCGATGGCCCTGGATCGCCGGCGGCACCGTCCTGGCCGTCCTGCTCGCGGCCGGCATCGCGGTCGCCGCGAACCGGGGCGGCCCGTCCGCCCAGAGCGCCGGCAGCGACGAGCCGGTCAACGGCGGCACGCTGCAGTTCGCCCTGATCGACTACCAGCGCAGCCCCGACCCGCAGTGGGGCACGAACTACGCCGAATCGCTGATCGGCAACAACGTCACCGACAAGCTGACCTGGCAGGACCCGGACACCGGCGAGATCACCCCGTGGCTGGCCGAGTCCTGGGAGTACAACAGCGACCTCACCGCGTTCACCTTCCACCTGCGCCACGACGTGACCTTCAGCGACGGCACGCCGTTCGACTCGGCGGTGGTCAAGGCCAACTTCGACCAGTACGTGCACGGCGACCAGAAGCTCGGCATCAACCCGAACGGGGCGGTGCTGCTGGCCGGGTACGTCGAGACGCAGACGCCGGACCCGTACACGGCGGTCGTCCGCTTCGCCAAGCCGCTGGCCAGCTTCCTGCAGGCGTCCTCGTTCACCGCCAACGCCCAGCCCGGCTTCCTCTCGCTGTCCACGCTCGCGCTCAGCGCCGAGCAGCGCACCGACCCGACCAAGGTGATCGGCACCGGCCCGTTCGTCTACGAGTCGTGGGAGGAACAGGTCAAGACCGTCCTGGTCAAGCGCAAGGGCTACAACTGGGCGCCGCCCGCGCTCAAGCACCAGGGTGAGGCCTACCTCGACAAGATCGTGTTCAACACCATCCCGGAGGCCAGCGTCCGGACCGGCTCCCTGGAGTCCGGCACGATCGACGCGACCCTGGACGTCGGCACCACCGACGAGAAGCCCCTCGAAGCCAAGGGCTTCAAGATCATCCACCGGAGCGTGTCCGGCACGGCGATCTACTTCAACTTCAACTCGCAGCTGTTCCCGACCAACGACATCGCCGTCCGCAAGGCCGTCCAGCTCGGCTGGAACCGGGACTCGGTCAAGAAGACGGTGCTGACCGACTCCTACTCGATCGCCACCTCGGTCCTCAACGACTCGGTGCAGGGTTACGTCGACTACAGCGGCTCGGTCCTCAAGTACGACCCCGACCAGGCCAAGAAGATCCTGGACGACGCCGGCTGGGTGCCCGGCGCCGACGGCATCCGGGTCAAGGACGGCAAGCGGCTCACCCTCAAGCTGCTCGGCATCAGCAACCTGGTGGTCAACAAGCCGGCCTACGAATCGGTCCAGCAGGACCTGCAGAAGATCGGCGTCGACCTGCAGCTGACCGTCGTGCCGATCCCGGACTACACCGCCCAGGTGGCCAAGGCCAAGACCGACTGGAACATCACCGCGGCCAACCGGTCCCGCAACGACCCGGCCGCGCTCAACCTGGTCTACAACCCGAAGCTCGGCAACTCCAGCTTCCTGGACGCCAACTCCACCGGCGTCGACGTCGCCGAGGTCACCAAGTCCCTCGACGACCTGGAGACCACCCTGGACCCGGCCCGGCGCAAGGCCTACGCCAAGACCGCCCAGGACCTGCTGGTCGAGAAGTATGCGCTGGTCAACCCGATCTACAACCCGTCCCAGGTGATCGCCCAGGCGAGCTACGTGCACGGGATCGTCTTCGACGCCCAGTCCCGCAACCACTTCGTCAACGCCTGGAAGAGCAACCAGAGATGACCGGGCTCGCGCGGTACGCCGCGCTCAAGGTCGGCCGGGCGCTGTTCGTGGTCTGGGCCGCGTTCACCGTCACCTTCGTGCTGCTGTTCGTCCTGCCGGCCAACCCGGTCGACCTGCTGTTCGACCCGGCCGAGGTCAACGCCATCCCGCCCGAGGTCAAGGCTCAGGTGGCGGCCAACTACGGGTTCAACGAGCCGGTCCTGCTGCAGTACCTCGGCCGGCTCGGGCACGCGCTGACCGGTGACTTCGGCAGCTCGGTGCAGTCCGGCAAGCCGGTGCTCGGCGCGATCGGCGACGTGCTGCCCAGCACGCTCGCCCTCGCGCTGGGCGCGCTGGTCCTGGCCGTACTGCTGGCCTTCGGGATCGCCCTGGTGGCCACCGCGACCCGGCGCCCGTGGCTGCGCGACCTGGTCGAGGCCCTGCCCTCGGGCGCGGTCTCGGTCCCGGTCTTCCTCTCCGGCATCCTGGTGCTGCAGATCTTCTCGTTCCAGCTGGGCTGGTTCCCGTCCTTCGGCGACCAGGGCTGGCGCAGCCTGATCCTGCCGCTGATCACCCTGGCCGTGCCGGTCGCCGGGCCGATCGCGCAGCTGCTGACCCGCAGCTTCGCCACCGAGTTCGCCTCCGGGTACGTGACCACCAGCTGGGCCAAGGGCGCCACCCGCGGCCGGATCATCGTCGGCGACGTGTTCCGCAACGCCGGCCTGCCCGCGCTGACCATCGCCGGGGTCACGTTCGGCAACCTGATCGCCGGCGCGGTCATCACCGAGACCGTCTTCGCCCGCAAGGGCCTGGGCCGGATGACCCAGACCGCGATCAACACCCTGGACGTGCCCCTGGTGGCCGGCATCGTCGTGCTCGTCGCGGTCAGCTTCGCCCTCATCAACCTGATCGTCGACCTGGTCTACCCGATCCTCGACCCGCGGTTGCGGGCGACTCTGACCGCCGGGAGCCCGGCATGACCACGCTGACCGCGGGCTGGGCCCGCCCCCGATGGCCGAAACTCACCTGGGTGCGGCGGCCGGTCCTGGTGCTGTCCTGGATCATCGTGCTGGTCGCGATCGGTTGGGCGGTCGCGCCGCACCTGTTCACCTCGTACAGCCCGTTCGCCGGGGACACGTCGGCCAGCTTCGCGCCGCCCAGCGCCGAACACTGGTTCGGCACCGACCGGCTCGGGCGCGATCTGTTCGCCCGCAGCGTCTACGGCGCCCGCACCACCCTGACCGCCACCCTCCTGGCCGTCCTGATCGCTTTCGGACTCGGGGCGTTCGTCGGGCTGATCGCCGGGTTCGCCGGCGGCATCGTTGACACCGCGATCATGCGGGTGGTCGACGTGTTCCTGGCCATCCCCAGCCTGCTGCTGGCCATGGTGGTGGTGTCGGTGCTCGGCTACTCGACCAACAACATCGCGCTGGCCGTCGGGATCTCCTCGATCGCGTCGTTCGCCCGGGTGATGCGGGCCCAGGTGCTCACCGTCGTCACCCAGGACTACGTCAAGGCGGCATACGGCCTCGGCGTCGGCCGGCTCGCCGTGATGCTGCGCCACGTCGTCCCGAACGCGCTCAGCGCCGTGATCGCCCTGGCCGCCCTGGAGGTCGGCACCGGGGTGCTCGCCGTGGCCTCGCTGGGGTTCCTCGGCTACGGCGCTCCCCCGCCGCAACCCGAGTGGGGACTGCTGGTCGCCGAGGGACGCGACTACGTGGCCGTGCACCCGTGGGCGTCCATCCTGCCCGGGCTGGCGCTGGCCGCGGTCGTCATCGCCACCCACCGCATCAGCACGTCGTTCCGGAAGGAGAACCGGCGATGAGTTCACAGACCGTTCCGGAGGCGGCCTCCCCGACCGTGCCCGAGGCCGTCGCCCCGGCCGCGCCCGCGGCGTCATCCGCGGCCGACCCGCTGCTGCGGATCAGCGGGCTGGCCGTCGACTACCGCACCGGAAGGGCGTGGACGCCGGCCGTGCGCGGCGTCGACCTGCACGTCCGGCCGGGCGAGTTCGTCTCCCTGGTCGGCGAGTCCGGCTCGGGCAAGACCACCCTGGTCCACGGCGCGCTCGGCCTGCTGCCGGCCGCCGCGCGGATCCGATCCGGCTCGATCGTCTACTCCGACGTGGACGTGACCGGCTGGAACGACCGGCGGATGGCCCTGGTCCGCGGCAACTACGTCGGTTTCATCCCGCAGGACCCGAACACCTCGCTGAACCCGGTCAAACGGGTCGGCCAGCAGGTCATCGAGGCGGTCCGGTTCAACCGGCCCAGGGGCGCGTCCGCCGCGTCGTACCGGGAAGCGGCTCTGGAAAGCCTGCGCACGGCCGGTCTGCGGGAGGTCGAGCGCGTCTTCCACCAGTACCCGCACGAGCTCTCCGGCGGCATGAAGCAGCGCGCCCTGATCGCCATCGCGCTCGCCGGCCAACCGAAGATCATCGTGGCCGACGAGCCGACCAGCGCCCTCGACGTCACCGTCCAGAAGCGCATCCTCGACCACCTGGCCGGTCTGCGCGAACGGCTCGGCATCGGGATCCTGCTGGTCACCCACGATCTCGGCGTCGCCCTGGAACGTTCCGACCGGATCCTGGTCATGCGGTCGGGCGAGATCGTCGAGTCCGGTCCCGTGGCCACGGTTCTGGACAACCCGAAAAGCGAATACACCCGCCGGTTGCTCGATGCGGCCCCCTCGCGCCACGCCGGGCGCCTTCTTCCCCCTTCCGGCGTACGGACCAAGCCGGTCCTGCGGGCCGACGCCCTCACCAAGATCTACCGCCTGCGCAGCGGTGCCCAGCTGCGCGCGCTCGACACGGCCGGCCTGGTCCTGCGCGAGGGCACCACCCACGCGATCGTCGGCGAGTCCGGGGCCGGCAAGTCCACCCTGGCCGGGATCCTGGCCGGATTCGTCACCCCCGACCACGGCACCGTGCACCTGGACGACCGGGAACTGACCGGGCTGCGCCGCCGGCAGCTGCGCGAGGTCCGCAAGGACCTGCAGTTCGTCTTCCAGAACCCGTTCACGTCGCTGGACCCGCGATTCACCGTGCGGCGGCTGATCGCCGAGCCGCTGCGCGCGTTCGGCCTGCCCACCGCCGAACGGGTCACCGAACTGCTCGACGCGGTCGCGCTGGACGAGTCGTACCTGGACCGGCGGCCCGGCCAGCTCTCCGGCGGCCAGCGCCAGCGTGTCGCCATCGCCCGCGCGCTCGCCCTCAACCCCCGCGTGGTGATCCTCGACGAGGCGGTCAGCGCCCTCGACGTGTCGGTCCAGGCGCAGATCCTGCGGCTGCTGGCCGACCTGCAGGCCCGGCTCGGGCTCAGCTACGTCTTCGTCACCCACGACCTGGGCGTGGTCCGGCTGATCGCCGACGACGTGACGGTCATGAAGGACGGCGCCGTGGTCGAGACCGGCCCGGCCGAGCGGGTCCTCACCGCGCCCGCCCACGAGTACACCCGGCAGCTGCTCGCCGCGGTCCCCCAGGTCTAAGGAGCCGACGTGCTGCACCTCAATGTCAACATCCTCAACGCCGGGGTCTTCGGCGGCTCGTGGCGGTTCCCGGGCACCGACGGCACCGCCAGTTACACGATCGAGCACTACACCGAGATCGCCCGCAAGGCCGAGGCGGCCAAGCTGGACGCGGTGTTCCTGGCCGACGGGCCGGTCCTCGACCCGAACATCCGGCACCGGCCCGGCAACAACCTGGAACCGACCACGGTGCTGGCCCGGATCGCCGCCCGCACCGAGCGGATCGGCCTGATCGGGACACTGTCGTCGTCCTACAACGACCCGGTCGAGCTGGCCCGCCGGCTCGGCGACCTGGACTACGTGGCCGGCGGCCGGTTCGGGTGGAACGTGGTCACCACCGCGGGGGCGGCCGCCGCGGCCAACTTCGGGCGTCCCGGCGAACCCGAGCACGCCGGCCGGTACGCCCGCGCCGCCGAGGTCACCACCCAGGTCGTCGCCGCCTGGGCCGACCGGACCGCGCTGCGCTCGCCCCAGGGCCGGCCGGTGGTGGTGCAGGCCGGCGGGTCGACCGACGGGCGGCGCCTGGCGTCCCGGGTCGGCGAGGTGATCTTCTCGGCCGACCAGGACCTGGCCCACGCCCGGGCGTTCCGCAACGAGATCCGGGCCGGGGCGGCCGCGTTCGGGCGCTCGCCCGAGGAGATCGTGGTGCTGCCCGGCCTGTCGACGGTCGTCGGGAGCACCGAGGCCGAGGCGAACGCCCGGCGCGAACTGCTCGACGAGCTGCTGCCCACGGCGTACGCCCGCAATCGCCTGGCCGGGCAGCTGGGCTTCTCGCTCGACGGGCTCTCCGATGACGAGCCGATCCCGGACGAGCTGCTGGTCGAGCCGGACGAGGCCGGCGGCTCGCAGACGTTCTACCGCGTCGTCAAGCAGATCATCGACCGGGATCGGCCCACCCTCGGGCGGCTGCTGAAACGGCTCTCGGGCGGGGGCGGGCACCGGATCGTGACCGGCACCCCCGAGCAGATCGCCGATGACATCGAGATCTGGTACCGGGCCGGGGCGGCCGACGGCTTCAACGTGATGCCCGACGTGCTGCCGTCCGGCTTCGACGACTTCGCCGACCACGTCGTGCCCGAGCTGCAGCGACGTGGCCTGTTCCGCACCGAGTACGAGGCGACCACCCTGCGCGGCCACCTCGGACTCGGTCTTCCCGCCCTGGAGGCCGTCCGATGAGTATCACCGTTCAACTCGCCCTCGCGGTCGGCGGCGACGGCCTGCTCTCCCTCGACGACGCCGTCCGGATCGCCGCCGTCGCCGAGGAGGCCGGGGTCGCCGCGATCCGCCTGGCCGACAACTCCGGCCACGGGCCGGCCCTCGACCCGTCCGTGGTCGCGTCCTACCTGGCCGGGCGGTACAGCGGCGTCGGCTGGGTGCCGACGCTGCCGACCACCGGCAACGCCCCCTACAACGCGGCCCGGCGGATCCTCTCGCTGGACCGGGCCACCGGCGGCCGGGCCGGGGTGGCGCTGCTGCCCGGCCGCGGCGACGAGGTCAGCGAACAAGCCGCGCCGGACCCGGGCGCGACCGACCCGGCCCGCCGCTGGACCGAGTACGCCCGGGTGCTGACCGGCCTGTGGGAGTCCTTCCCGCGCACCGCCCTGATCGGCGACCAGGACTCCGGCGTGGTCGTCGACGACACCGCGATCGCGCCGATCCGACACGAGGGCGCGTTCTACCGGGTCGCCGGCCCGCTCGACGGCCCCTCCTCCGCGCAGGGCCGCCCGGTCCTGGTCGCCGACCTGGACACCCTGGACGTGACCGCGGTCGCGGCCGGCGCCGACGTCGTCGTGGTCGACCTGGCCCGGGCCGCCGGAGTGGACGCGGCGCTGAGTCAGGCGCTGCGACGGGCCGGGCGCCGCCGCGACGAGGTCGCCCTGCTCGGCCGCGTACGGACCGGGAGCCCGGAACAGTTGCGTGGCTGGGCCGCCCACCACCTGCTCGACGGCTTCGAGCTGATCCCGGAGGGCCGCGCCGAGGACGTGATCGCGGTGCTGCGGGCGCTGACGCCACGGCCACCGGCACCGACCCTGCGGGCGGCATTCGGCCTGGCCGAGGCGCTGGCGGTGGCCGCATGACCGCCGAGGTGACCGCAGCCACGACAGCGAGCGCGGCCGGGACGACGGACTGGACCGTGGCCGGGATCCGGGCCGGGGCCGAGCCGATCCTGCGCGTGCTCGCGGCCGGCGCCCGCGACCGGGAGGCCGACCGCCGGTACGCCTACGCCGAGGTCCGCGCCCTGGCCGAGCAGCGGATCACCCTGACCGGGATCGCCACCGCCGACGGGGGCGCCGGCGGCACGGTTCGCGACGTCGCCGACCTGATCATCGCGATCGCCCGGGCCGACTCGAACGTGGCCCAGGCCCTGCGCGGCAGTTTCCTGATCGCCAACCAGGTCGCGGCCCGCCCCGACCTGCCGAACCGGGCGACCGTCCTGGCCCGACTGCGCGCCGGCGACCTGTTCGCCGGCACCGGCAACGAGCGGACCGGCGGCCCGAGCGGGTCGGTGCACACCACGCTGCGCCGCGACGGCGACGGCTTCCGGGTCGACGGCGAGAAGTACTACTCGACCGGCGGCCTGTACGCCTCCTGGTTCACCGGCTCGGCCGTCGCCGAGGACGGCCGGGTGTACAGCTTCACCGTCCCGGTCGACCGGGACGGCGTGCAGCGGCTCGACGACTTCGACGCGGTCGGGCAGCGGCTCACCCAGAGCGGCACGACCCGGCTGGCCGGTGTGCGGGTCGCGGCCGACGAGGTGACCAGCCGGGACAACAGTGCCCTGGACATTCCCTGGCTCGGCTCGTTCGCGCAGCTGTACCTGGCCGCGGTCGAGGCCGGGATCGCCGCCGCCGCGTTCGACGACGCGCTCTGGTTCGCCCGGGAACGGGCCCGGCCGATCAAGCACAGCACGGCGGCGCGCAGCGTCGACGACCCGTACGTGCGGCACACCGTCGGCGAGATCGCGGCCCGCGCCCAGGCCGCTCGGGCGGTGGTGCTGCTCGCGGCCGAGCAGCTCACCGCCGTACGGGAAATTGCTCGTGACGAACAGCGGAGCGCGGCCGCGGCCGCGTCGGTGACCGTCGCCCAGGCCGGCGTGATCGCCGTGGAATCGGCGCTGCGCGCGGCCGAGCTGCTGTTCGACGTCGGCGGCGGCTCGGCCACGAGCCGGGACCTCGCCCTGGACCGGCACTGGCGCAACGCGCGCACGGTCGCCAACCACAATCCCCGGCAGTGGAAGGCGGCCGTGGCCGGCGCCTGGCATCTGACCGGCGAGGAACCCCCGACCACCGGTTTGTTCTGAAGGAGAACGATGACCACGCGATACCTGGGCCGCACCGGCGTGCGGATCGGCCCGCTGACCCTCGGCACGATGAATTTCGGTCGCCACCAGGACGAGGCCGAGAGCCTACGGATCATTCACGCCGCGCTCGACGCCGGGATCACCTCGGTCGACACGGCCGACGTGTACGCGCAGGGGGTCTCCGAGGAGATCACCGGAAAGGCGCTGCGGGGGCGGCGGGACGACGTCTTCCTGGCCACCAAGTTCCACAACCGGATCGGCGACGACCCGTCGCACGCCGGTAACTCGCGGCGCTGGATCGTCCGCGCCGTGGAGGACAGCCTGCGCCGCCTGGGAACCGACCGCATCGACCTCTACCAGGCCCATCGCCCGGACCCGCACACCGATCTGCTGGAAACGCTGCGGGCCCTGGACGACCTGATCCGGGCCGGGAAGATCCTCTACTACGGCACCTCGGTCTTCCCCGCGCATCAACTGGTCGAGGCGCAGTGGCTGGCCGACAAGCACGGGCTGACCGCGCCGCACACCGAGCAGCTGCCGTACTCGCTGCTGGTGCGCACCAACGAGCGCGAGGTCTTCCCGGTCGTCCGCAAATACGGCCTCGGTGTGATCAGTTACGGTCCGCTGGCCGCCGGCTGGCTCTCCGGCGCCTACCGGATCGGCGCCGATCAGCCGACCTCGGCGCGGGCCGACCTGATCCCCGGCCGCTTCGACGTCAGCGCCGACCGCAACCAGCGCAAGCTGGCCGCCGCCGACGCCCTGGCCGGGCTGGCCGAGGAGCACGGGCTGAGCCTGATCGAGCTGGCGGTGGCGTTCGCGCTCAACCACCCGGCGATCAGCAGCATCATCATCGGCCCGCGCACGGCCGAGCACCTCGACACGTACCTGAAGGCCGCGACCGTGCGGCTCAGCGCCGACATCCTGGACCGGATCGACCGGATCGTCGAACCCGGCACCCACTTCCTGGAGCGCGACACCGGCGTCGACACTCCGTCCCTGCAGCCCGACCAGCTCCGAAGGAAC
This sequence comes from Actinoplanes sp. HUAS TT8, assembly GCF_051380535.1. NCBI lineage: Bacteria > Bacillati > Actinomycetota > Actinomycetes > Micromonosporales > Micromonosporaceae > Actinoplanes > Actinoplanes sp. HUAS TT8. The sequence goes on from NZ_CP195646.1 coordinate 3,982,106, forward strand.
CCCGCATGAGCGACCGCTACGACCGTCTCGCCTACCGCCGCACCGGGAGCTCCGGCCTGAAACTGCCCGCGTTCTCGCTCGGGCTGTGGCAGAAGTTCGGCACCGACTACGCCTACGACACCCAGCGCGACATCGTGCTGCACGCGTTCGACCTGGGCATCACCCACTTCGACAACGCCGACCGGTACGGGCCGCCGCACCGGGCCGCGCAGAAGTTCTTCGGCGAGGTGCTGCGCAAGGATCTGGCCGCCCACCGCGACGAGCTGATCCTGACCACCAAGGCCGGCAACCCGATCGGGAAGAGCCCGTATCTGACCGGCGGCTCCCGCAAGTCGCTGCTCGCCTCGCTCGACCACAGCCTGCGCGACCTGGGCACCGACTACGTCGACGTGTTCTACCACCACCGGGCCGACCCGGAGACGCCCCTGGAGGAGTCGGTCGGCGCGCTGGTCAGTGCCGTTCAGCAGGGCAAGGCGCTCTACGTCGGCGTGTCGAACTACGATCCGGCGCTCGCGCATCAGGCGGCCGTGCTGCTGCGCGGGGCCGGCGTGCCGCTGCTGGTCCACCAGCCGCGGTACTCGATCTTCGACCGGACGCCGGAGACCGGTGGGCTGCTCGACGTGGCCGCCGCCGACGGGTTCGGGCTGGTCGTCTACTCGCCGCTGGCGCAGGGCCTGCTCACCGACAAGTACCTGGACGGCATCCCGGCCGGCGCCCGCGCGCTGAACAGCGCGTTCCTCAAGCCGGAGTCGATCGACGACGCGTACCGGCAGCGGGCCCAGGCGTTGAACAAGATCGCCTCCGACCGCGGGCAGTCGCTGGCCCAGCTCGCCCTGCAGTGGGTGCTGCGGGACACCCGGGTCACCTCGGCGATCCTCGGCGCCAGCTCACCGGAACAGCTCGACCACAACGTCCAGGCGCTCGACTTCCCCCCGCTGACCGCGGAAGAGTTGTCGCTCATCGACGGCGTCTGATCCATGACGGACAACCGCGTAGGGGCCGGCCTCGCCGACGGCCGGCCCTTCCGGCTCGGATTCCTGCTGCACCTCGACGAGGATGTGCCGCCGGCGACCGCGTACGAGCAGGCGATCGAGCTTTTCCGGCTCGCCGAGGAGCTCGGCTACGACTCCGGGTGGGTCATCCAGCGGCACTTCCGGCAGGGCAACGAGCACGTCTCGGCGCCGTTGGTGCTGCTCGCGGCGATCGCCCGGCACACCCGGCGGATCCGGCTGGGCACCGGCGTGCTCGTCCTGCCCCTGGAGGACCCGCTCAAGGTCGCCGAGGACGCGGCCACCCTGGACGCGCTCAGCGGCGGACGCCTGGAGCTGGGCGTCGGCTCCGGGCCGTTCCCCGGTGCCTGGGAGGCGTTCGGGCAAGAGATCAAAAACCGACATCAGCTGTACGAGGCATCGGTCGCCCGCCTGCACGACGTGCTCGACGGGGTGTCGCTCAACAGCCTGGGCGAGGTGCTGCACCCGCCCGGGCACGGCGTCCGGGACCGGCTGTGGCAGGCCACGACCAGCGACCCGGACCTGGCCGTCTCCGCCGCGCAAGCGGCCGGCAAGGCCGGTGACGGCCTGCAGCTGTCCCGGGCGACCGCGTGGCGCGAGGCGTCCCCGGCGGTGGCCCGGGCCCGGCAGGCGACCTGGATCGACGCGTACCGGGCGGCGGCCACCCGGGAGCCACGGGTGCAGGTGTCGCGCGCGGTCTACCCGCACCCCGACCCGGCGGAAGCGATCCGCCTGGTCACGCCCGGCGTCCGGCGGTGGCAGAGCTGGCTGTCGCCGAAACGGGACGTGGCCGGGCTCGGCGTCGAGGAGTACCTGGCGGCCGACCACGCGCTGCTCGGACCGCCCGAACTGCTCGCCGAGGACCTGGCCGGCGACCCGGCGCTGCGGCACGTGACCGATCTGCTGGTCAGCTTCGTGCCGGGGGTGCCCGACCGGGCCGAACACCGGCGACTGCTGGAGACCACGGCGCGTGACCTGGCGCCCCTGCTCGATTGGCGGCCCGCGGCATGACCTTCCACCTGATCATCTCCCTGATGACCCCCGGGCACTTCCGGCACGCGTGGCGGCTGCCGCACCGCGACCCGCGGGCCTACCTGGACGTCGACCACTTCACCCGACTGGCCCGGATCGCCGAGGAAGCCCGGATCGACGCGGTGTTCCTGGGCGACGCCCCGGCCCTGCGCGGCGAGATCGAGGACGCGCCCGGCACCGGCCTCGACCCGCTGGTGCTGCTCGGGCACGTGGCCGCGCTCACCACCCACCTCGGCGTGGTGATCACCAGCTCGACCACCTACAACTCGCCGTACAACCTGGCCCGGCGCTTCCAGGCCCTGGACCACGTGACCAAGGGGCGGGCCGCGGTCAACATCGTCACCACCGGAACGCCGGCGGCGGCAGCCAACTTCGGGGCCGGAACCCACCCGGCCCGCGCCGACCGGTATCGGCGGGCGCGGGAGTTCCTCGACGTGGTGACCGGGCTGTGGGACGGCTGGGCGCCCGGGGCGATCGTGGCCGACAAGGCGACCGGCCGGTACGCCGACTCGTCCCGCATCGACCGGCTGGACCACCAGGGCGAGTTCTTCTCGGTGGCCGGGCCGCTGCCGGTCCCGGCCGGTCCGCAGGGCCGCCCGATGGTCGTCCAGGCCGGCGGCTCCGAGGGCGGCCGGGACCTGGCCGCCCGGTTCGCCGACGTGGTGTTCACGGTGGCCCGGACCAGGGAGCAGGCGGTCGCGTTCCGCGACGACATCCGGCAGCGGGCGGCCGACGCCGGGCGGGACCCGGACAGCATCAAGGTGTCGCTCGGCGTGGTCGTGCTGGTGGCCGGCACCGAACAGGAGGCTCACCTGCGGCAGCGGGAACTCAACGCGACCCTGCCGATCGAGCAGCTCGCCGCGGCGCTGACCGCCAACCTCGGGCTGCCCGCGGGCCGGTTCGGGCCGGACGACCCGATCAGCGCGGCCGACCTGCCCGAGGTGGCGCCGGACAGCGCGTTCTCGGCCGGGTTCGGGGCGGCGCTGCGCGCCCTGATCGCGGAAGCGCCACGGACCCCGCGGGAACTGGTCGAAGGGGGTGCGGGCGGGGCCGGGCACCGGCTGCTGGTCGGCTCACCCGAGCAGATCGCCGACGACCTCGAGGAGTGGTACGCGGCCGGAGCGGCCGACGGGTTCACCGTGATGCCGGCCGACACCGCGGTCGACCTGGAGGACTTCGCGACGCTGGTCGTGCCGCTGCTGCAGAAACGCGACCTGTTCCCCACCGAGTACACCCATCCCACGCTGCGCGAACGACTCGGACTGGGTCATCCGGGACCCGCTTGACTCAGATCACCGGTGGCCGGGCCGATCACACCGGCGTGATGGGTCCGAGGCGGCGGGTGGCCGTGCTGGTCGCGGTGTCGCTGGCGACCGCCGTGCCGGTCGTCCTGCTGTCCACCAGCTCGGCCGCGTCGTACACCCAGCTGGGCAGCAGCCTGCTCGCCTGCCTGGCCGCCGCCTTCGGGGTCGCCGCGGCCCGGCGGGCGACCGGCACCGCACGCTACGGCTGGTTCCTGCTCGCCGCGGCCAGCCTCAGCTGGGGGCTGGGCAACTTCTACTGGTCGTACAACGAGCTGGTCGCCCACGCCGAGGTGCTGTTCCCGTCCCTGGCCGACGCCGGCTACCTGCTGTTCCCGCTGCTCGGCGTCGCCGCCCTGTGGCTGATCTCGGGCTGGACGTCGGCCCGGGCCCGCCTGACCGTACTGCTGGACGGCCTGATCGCGGGCAGCGCGCTGTTCGCGGCCGGGTGGACGCTGACCGTCCGCGACGTGTGGCAGGCCGGCGCCGAGACACCCCTGACGTTCGTGGTGCTGCTGGCCTACCCGGTCGGCGACATCGTGCTGGCCACCATGGCCGTACTGATGGCGGCCCGGACCCGGCGTGGCGGACGCGGCGTCGGCATCCTGCTGATCCTCGGCCTGGTCGGCATGACCAGCGCCGACGTGCTGTTCGCGGTCGCCACCTCGGCCGGTACCTACTTCTCCGGGCAGGCCTCGGACGCCGGCTGGTTCATCGCGTTCACCGCGCTGGCCTCGGCCGGCTGGCTGGCCTCCCGACGCCCGATGACCCTGGCCGAGGACGGTGGGGTGAGTCGCTGGCAGATCAGCGTCCCCTACGTCCCGTTCGGGGTAGCCGCCGTCGTCGCCGCCGGGCAGAGCCTGCTCGGCGGCCGGATCGACCCGCCCGAGGCGGTGTCGCTGCTGGCCGGACTGATCCTGGTCCTGCTGCGGCAGCGGTCGACCATGCTGAACAACGCGACGCTGACCCGGCGGCTGCGGCACCAGGCGTACCACGACCCGCTCACCGGGCTGGGCAACCGCGCCCTGTTCACCGAACGGCTGGACAGCGCGCTCGGCGAGGGCACGCCGGTCGCGATCGTCTACCTCGACCTGGACGACTTCAAGCTGATCAACGACTCGCTCGGGCACGACGCCGGTGACGCCGTGCTGAACCGGGTCGCCGACCGGCTGCGGGCCCACTTCGCCGAGCCGGACACCGTGGCCCGGCTCGGCGGCGACGAGTTCGCCGTGCTCACCACCAGGGTCGACGACCTGCCCGAGCAGGCCCGGCGGCTGCTGGCCGAACTCGGCGACAGCACCATCCCGATCGGGGCCAGCATCGGCATCGCGGTCACCGCGCCCGGGATGACCAAGCCGGAGGACCTGCACAAGAACGTCGACCTGGCCATGTACGCGGCCAAGCAGCGCGGCAAGAACACGTACGCCGTCTTCGAACCGGCCATGCGGGAGAACTTCGATCAGGAGCTGATGTGGCGGGCCGAGCTGCGCCAGGCCCTGGCCGACGACGCCCTGCACGTCGTCTACCAGCCGATCGTCGGCCTCGGCGACCACCGCCTGGCCGGCGTCGAGGCGCTGGCCCGCTGGGGTGCGGTGCCGCCCGAGGTGTTCATCCCGGTCGCCGAACGGGCCGCGTTGATCGACGAGCTCGGAATGTTCGTGCTGCGTCAGGCCTGCGTCGACTTCGCCGAATGGCCGGGCGCCCGCGACACCTACCTGTCGGTCAACGTCTCACCCCGGCAGCTGCTCGACCCGCGCTTCCCCGACCGGGTGGCCGGTGTGCTGGCCGAGACCGGGCTGCGCCCGGGGCAGCTGGTCCTGGAGATCCCCGAGACCGCGCCGGCCGACGAGGTGGCCGGCGCCCTGGACCGGCTACGCGCGACCGGCATCCGGATCGCCATCGACGACTTCGGCACCGGCCACGCCTCCCTGCGCCACCTGCACCGGTTCCCGGCCGACATCATCAAGATCGGTCGGATGTACGTCGGTGAACTCGCCCGTGAGCCGGTCGGCCACCCGATCCTCGGCACCCTGCCGCACCTGTTCGCCGCGGCCGGCCTCACGGTGATCGCCGAGGGCATCGAGGACGAGGGCCAGGCCACGCTGCTGCGCGACCTGGGTTACCCGCTCGGCCAGGGCCACCACCTCGGCCGGCCGGGCACCCTGGCGTCGATTCCCCTGAACGCGATCCGCGTCTGACCCTCGGTAGCGCGTGCTGCTACGGCCGAGCGCAGGCGACGCCGGACTCGGCCTGCCGTACACGGGCGCTGGTCGAGGCGGCGTCTGATCAGGCCGCGCAGGTGCCGGGCGGTGCGGTCGGCTCGCCGAGCTGGGCCAGGGACTGGTTGACCTCGGTCTGGGTGGCGAGCTGGCGGTACTGCGAGCCGACGACGACGTCGATCACGTCGGTGGTGCGGGCCGGGTCGAAGTCGGGTTCGGCCTCGCCGAGGAAGAACGCACGGATCCACTGGGCCGCGCCGACCGACTTCGGTCCGAACTGGATCACGGCGACCTGGGTGGACTTGGTCTTGCTGGTGGCCGGCTTCTCCATCACGAAGCCCCGGTACTTGAAGTCCTCGGTGGCCTGCTCGGCCACGCCCGCGGTCCGGGTGCCGTTGAGCACCCGCAGCTTCACCTGCGCCGGGCCGGCCGGGAGCCGCAGATCGACCCTGGTCGAGCAGCCCTCGCTGGCCATCGCGGCACCCTGCGTGTCGTGCACGACGGCGAATCCGGCGACGGCGAGACCACCCACGGCCATGCCACCGATGACGCGGTAGGCCCGCGTGCGCGTGTCTTTCATACCGCCCCATTTGCCCCATCGATGGCTGGGCTATGCGGTGATCTCGATCTCCTTATTACAGTACGGACTTGTGAACGTCACCCCGGTCGCCCTGGCCGCCCCGCACCCGGCCGCCGCCGACGCCGCGCGAGCCGTGGTCGCCGCCGGCGGCAACGCCTTCGACGCCGCGCTGGCCGCCGCCGCCGCGCTGACCGTGGCGTACCCGAACCAGTGCTCGATCGGCGGTGACCTGGTCGCCGTCGCCCGCCCGGCCGGGCAGGCACCCCGGGCGGTCCTGTCGATCGGGGCGGCCGCGGCGAACGTCGACGTCGAGGCGTTGCGGGCGGCCGGGAGCGAGATGCCGTACGCCGGTCCGCAGACGGTGACCGTGCCCGGGGTGGTCGCCGGGTGGGCCGCGGTCGCCGGGCTCGGCGCGCGCCTGCCCCTGGGCGATCTGCTCGCGCCGGCTCGTGCCCTCGCGGCCGGCGGGGTGCCGGTCAGCCCCGGGCTGCGGCGGGCCGTGCTGGCCGAGATCGACGTGGTCCGGGCCGACCCGGGGCTGTCCGCGCTGCTGCTCGACGACGCCGGTGAACCCGTCGGCACGCTGGTCCAGCCGGCGCTCGCGGCGACCCTGGACGCTCTCGCGGCCGACTGGCGGTCCTACTACACCGGGGACGTCGCCCGCCGGCTGGTCGCCGGGCTGACCGCGCTGGGCAGCCCGCTGTCGCCGGCCGACCTCGACGCGCACCGGGCCGAAGTCGTCGAGCCGCTGACCCGGGTCGTCGACGGGGTGACCTGGCACGCCGCGCCGCCACCGGTGCAGGGCGCCACGTTCCTGGCCCTCGCCGGGTCGGGCGACCTGATGGCCGACTCGTGGCGGGCCCGCCGGGCGCGGGACCGGCTGCTCGGGGATCCGCGGAACGGGCCCATTGATGTGGACGGTCTTCTCCTCCGTACGGGAATGGCGGAATTTGATCGGAAAATCGGACCGAAAGCGGCTGGTGACACCGTGGCGGTGGCCGCGGTCGACGCGGACGGGAACGCGGTCACGCTGATTCAGAGCGTGTTCTGGAGTTTCGGGTCGGGAATGCTGGAACCGGGGACCGGGATCGTGCTGCACAATCGGGGGTCGTCGTTCAGTCTCGACCCGGCGCATCCGGCGCGGATCGCCCCCGGGGTGCGTCCGCCGCACACGCTGTGCCCGACTCTGGCCGTGGACGGGGAGACCGTCGTGGCGCTCGGGTGCCAGGGTGGGCGGTCGCAGCCGTGGATCCTCGCGCAGGTGGCCGGCGACGTACTGGAATCGGATGATCTGGATGGGTTGGTGGCCCGGCCGCGGTGGGTGATCGGGGCCGAGGAGATCGACCGGGACGGGCCCACGCTGGTGCTGGAGCCGGGTTTGACGGTGCCGGAGATGACGTCGGGGTTCGTCGTGGAGACCCTGGCGGAGCGGCATGACGGGGCCGGGCATGTGCAGGTCGCGCGATTGAGGGACGGCGTGCTGGCGGCGGCCAGTGATCCGCGTGCGGATGGTGATCCGGTCGTTCTCAGGCCATGACGCGGCGGCCCTTTCCGGCGTTTTTTGCCTGATACATCGCGGTGTCGGCGTGCCGGATCAGGTCGTCGGCGTCGCCGCTGTGCCGGTCCCGGACCGCGACGCCGACACTCGCGCCGATCCGCACCGTGTGATCGAGCAGTTCGAACGGCTCGGCCAGCACGGACACGATCCGGTCGGCGATCGCGGTGGCGTCCGAACGGTCCTGCAGGCCCTCCACCAGCACGGCGAACTCGTCGCCGCCGAGCCGGGCCACCGTGTCCGACTCGCGCACACACCCTCGCAGGCGGTCCGCGACCAGGACGAGCAGCAGGTCACCGGCGTGATGGCCGTACCGGTCGTTGACCGGTTTGAACCCGTCCAGGTCCACGAAAACCGCGGCCACCGGCTCGTCCGTCAGATCCTGCCGCTGGACCGCGGCAACCGCCTGCTCGGTGAAGAACGCGCGATTGGCCAGGCCGGTCAGGCCGTCGTGAAACGCCTGGTAGCGCAACTGCGACTCACGGCTGCGGAGCTGGTCGAGCATGCCGCTGAGCTGGGCGGTCAAGGTGCGGTTGTCGGCCGCGCCGATCAACTGGCGGACCACGACCAGCACGACCAGGATCAGCGTCAGGCAGAACAGGAACGTCTCCGGGCGGCCGGCCCGGATCGCGGTGATCACACTGGTCAGCAGGGCCGCGGTCAGGGGGAAGTACGGCAGAGCCAGCCAGGTCTGACGCGCGGCGCGACGCTCCCGGGACGGGCCCTGCGAGGCCGAGGTCGCGGCCAGACCGATCAGCAGATACCCGCCGAACCAGCCGAAATCCAGCCACGTGCCGGCGACGTACGTGCCGGCCATCACCTGGAACGCGTAAACCCCGTGGGCCAGCGAGAGCGACACCGCGCCCGTGACCAGAAGGGCGACACTGCCACGCAAACTCTGCCGGACGTGACCGAAAACGAGCAGCGCCATGGTCATCACGCCGACATCACCGATCGGGTACGCGATCCCGATCATCCAGACCTCGGGATCCGACTTGTCCGACCGGACCAGCGGGCCGAGCACGAACGCCCAGCTCACCGCCAGCAGCGAGACGGACATCATGGTGGCGTCGAGAGCCATCCGCCAGCGGCCCTGACGGGCGGCCGAGAGCAGGGCCAGACCGATCGCGGTCAGCGGGAGACTGCCCAGGTAGCCGACGTCGGCCAGCGACGGGTACGGCATCGGGCGGTGGCCGATCAGCTCGTACCAGCACCAGACGATTTGGCCGGCGCCCCACAGGCCGGTGCCGGTGCCGATCAGGGCCCAGCCGGCGCGCACCGAACCGCGGTGGCGGCGGGCGGCGAAGGAAGCGCAGAGGGTGCCGTAGAGCGGGGCGACGACCAGGGCGAGGTCACCGAACGCGATCATGGTGTGGTCGCTGCCCGGCCGGAGGGCGAGGACGGCCAGGTAGAGAGCGGCCATGACGGCTGGGATGAGGCGCCCGGTGAGTGGGGTCACACGTTCATTCGACCCCGCGCCGGGTCGCCGAGGAGGAACTTCCCGGGTGCAGCCCGGTGATCATCGGCCTCGCATGTCGGCGGTCACCCTGCTCAGCTAGCGGACGGCCCCAGAGTCCTCACTCGGGAAGAAATCGCCGCTATGGACGACAGCCCGCTCGCCGAGTTTCTTGATGATCGGGTCGAGTTGATCAGGATCCCGCTCACGGCAGAATTGAGCCACCTCATGCAAGTAGCCCGGTATATCCGTTTCGACAACAGCATCGCACAGCCATGGCTGCCTCCGGAGCAAGGCTGGATGGCTTAGCGCGAGAAGCAGGATTGGGACATTGACCCCACCACGCCATTCATCGCGAAAGCGCACCACGAGCCGGTCGAGAGTCTCAGCGCCGAGGTGGGGACCGTCCCGGAGGAGACACTGCATGAGCACGTTGAGACTGCCGTGAAAGATGCCAGAGCGATCGGACTTATCGAGCAGGTCGGCCAGGCTGACATAGGCCGCTTCGTCATACGGCAAAAGGCGGGCCAACCCGGCGGCGGGCCAGCCCCAGACGAACAGTTCGACGACTCGAACATGAAAGTCACGGCCGAACGCCGTCGTGCGAGCTGGGGCATCCATCGTGTCCTCGCCGGACTCGAATGTCACCCACCCCGTACGCAGTGCCGCCTCGCCGACGAAGTCACCGACAAGCCGAGCTTCGTGGAAGGCCGACGTTGGTTCGGACCACGGATCGTGTACCGACACGACCAATCGTGACTCCTCTCGGCGCAACCAGGCGAAGAGACCTTCCTGCGCCTCTTCGGTGAGACCGCTGCGCCACAGACGCACGACCGATTCGAAGTCCGGCGCGCCGTTCCCGCACAGCTCATCGACCGTGACCCCGACCTTCGGCCGGCACAGCACGGCCAGCAACGTGAGGTTCGCCGTGTAGGCCGCGGTCCGATTGACCAGGTCGAACGGTGTCGGACGGTAGGCGTCGTCCGTGATTCGTTTGCGCGCCATCCGGAACAGTTCGAGGATGACTTCGAGCAGCGTCTCCCGCTCGGTTTCGGGACGCGCGGCGATCATGTCCATGAGGAATGGCAGGATCTGTTCGCCGTTGCTCAGCGGCTGGTGCGAGAGCAGCGTCCGCAGCACCCGTTCGTCGAGGGTCGGCTGGTAGGCGCGACGCCGAGCACGCTGCCAGTCCTCGGCCAGCCCGGTCAGCAGCTCCACGGTGTGTTCGGCCACCAGGTATTCGCCGAACGTCGCATGCAGGAATTCGTAGGACCGCCGGCCGGGCGTCCGGGTCTCGTCGTCGGTCCGCGCGACATGAACGAAGAAGAACGCGGCAACGGTCCGGCGGGCCCGGCTGACCGGCTCACCCATCGCGGGCGCCGACCGCTCTTCCCCGGGATGCAGCGCTTCCAGATCGCGGCCCAGATCCTCCTCGCCGACCCACTGGAGGCGCCGGTTGAACATCGCGAAGGCGACCGCGGCCAGATCTCGCCGGCTCGCGATCTCCTCCTCGGCGAACCTGGCGTCGCCGAGATCGGCCGCGGCCTTCTCCCGGACCTGGCGACGGATGAACGAGTCGAGCAGCCGCCGGTACAGCTGATCGGTGGACAGATCGTCGGCGTCGAGCCCGGCCTCGGCGGCGTAGACCGCGAGCATCAGCAGCAGAAGCGGCTGACCAGCCAGGTCCTGATGACGCCAGAGCTCGGCGACGGTCAGCGGCCGGAATTCGGGCTGCGAACCGTTGGCGGTGTTCCAGGCCTCGGTCCAGCGTTGAACCCGGGGCTCGTCGAACGGCTCCAGTTTCATCACGAGGGTGCCCTCGCGCACGACCGTCCGATCCATCACCAGCGTCCGTGAGGTGATCACGACAACGACCGGCCGGCCCTGCTCCCATTCCTCCTGCTGGAAGGTCGCGGCCTGTTCGACGTATCGGGACTGCGTGATCCCGGTCGCCTGCACCAGTTCGTCGAAGCCGTCGAGCAGCACCACCTTCGTGGTGTCGGACGCGCGGCAGAACCCACCCCAGGACAGTCGATCCTTGGTGACCAGTTCGACGGCCGCCACGATCTGCTCGTGGATCGGCGCATCGGGGTCGACGTTGCGCAGCGGCACCCGGATGGTCGTGTAGGCCTCGGCCGGCACGCGGGCCGCCAGCACCTCGGTCAGCAGCGATTTCCCCGCACCCGGGTGGCCGAGAATGATCAGCGGCCGCTGGGTGCTGTCGGGCGCCGCCAGATAGGCGGTCAGAAATTCCTCGAGGTCGTCGCGTACATCGTGGTTCTCCCACCACGTCTCGCTGCTCAGCGGCGAATTCTTCTCGCAGACGGCCAGCCGGAACCGCGGGCTGACGAAGCCCTGCTCGACCTCGGGAAAGGTCAACCCGTCCGGAGCCGGCGAATCGGACCGCCACAGCGGCCTGCTCAGCGCGGTCTTGTAGTGCCTGGCCAACCCCTCCGCCGCCTCGGACGCCGCCGCGTCGATCAGCCGGCCGAGCTGCCGCGCGACACCGGTCAGCGTCTCGGTCTGACGCCGCACTTCAGCCCGGGTGGCGGCGTGCTCGTCGAGTTGCGACCAGATCCCGAACTCCGGCACGTCCTCGGCGAGCCGCACATACCGATCCCGATACCGCTGCAACGCGACCTCGACAACGCCGTCCGCCGCCGGCATCGTCATTCCCTGAGCAGCGGCAAGCCCGGCCGCGAATTCCCGGAACGCCCCGTGCATGGCCTGCAGCGCCCGCTCCACGGCGGGCAGATTCTCGGTGAAGCCGGTCAATGCGTCGGGCATCGAGATCGCACCGGCCCCGCCGAGCGGCCGCAGTTCCCCCGCCCCGATCCGGGCCCGTTCGTCATCGGTCAGTTCGAGCGTCTTGAACCGATCCCCGATGTGCTCGCCCAGCGCATCGAAGAACGACGAGATCACGAGGACGGTGTGAGCCGCCTCGATCAGCTCGAAATGGCTGCGCCCTTTGGCCGCCCTGATCCGGGCCGGCGCGCGTCCCAGCAGATCCCGCAGGATGTTGTTCGCCTCGCCTTTGGCGTCGAACCACGACAGCACGGTTTCGGAGAAGGGCGCCAGAAGCAGCATCGCTCCCCCGGCGACCCGGCCGATGATCTCGACCGGATCCTCCCCGCCCACCAGCAACCGCACCGCTTCTGCATAGGACAGTCGAGAACGGGCCACGCACGCAGCGTATCGATTCGATCAATGGACCGGCAGCGGCCCGCGGCTCTTGATCGTCCGGATGGCGAAGGTGCTGCGGGCGTCCACGACGTGCGGGACGGCGAGGATCTGGTCGAGCAGGATCCGCTCGTACTCGGGCAGGCTTCCGGCCGCGATCTCGATAAGGAAGTCGGTCTCGCCGGAGATCAGGTAGCACGCGACGACCGCCGGAATCGCGGTCAGCGCGGCCTCCACCTGCGTCGACGCCTCGTGCGAGTGCCCGCTGACCTTCAGCTGCACGAAGATCGTCAACCCGAGTCCGAGCCGCTCGCGGTCGAGCTCGGCCCGGTATCCGGCGATCACTCCGTCCTGTTCCAGGGTCCGCAACCGCCGCAGGCAGGCCGACGGCGACAGGTTCACGGCGTCGGCCAGCTCGATGTTCGGGATCCGCCCGTCGCTCTGCAGCCGCGTCAGAATCGCCCGATCGGTGGCATCAAAAGAAGACATCACAACATTATTTCCCGTACGGACAAGTCAGCCGCACAAAGTTGCACCGATGACCTCGACGGCGCCGAAGTTTGCCATCGCGTGCGGCGCGACAGTCGCGAACATTGCGTCATGCTCAGCACCCCGCGTGGCATCGCGCTCTACGTCGGCGCCCTCCTCGGCCCCGGCCTGCTCGTCCTGCCCGGACTGGCCGCGGCCCAGGCCGGCCCGGCCTCGATCCTGGCCTGGGCACTCCTGCTGGTCCTGTCCGGCCTGGTCGCCGTCGTCTTCGCCCGTTTCGGCATCGAGCACCGCTCGGCCGGCGGTGTCGCCGACTACGTCACGGCCGGCCTGGGTGAACGCGCCGGGCACGCGGCCGGCTGGTGTTTCCTGGCCGGCATCGTCACCGGCGCCCCGATCGTGTGCACGCTCGGCGCCGGCTACCTGGCCGGCGATCCGGCCCGTCAGGCGCTGCTCGCCGGCGTCATGCTCGCGCTGCTGATCGTGCTCAGCCGGCGCGGCCTGCGCACCTCGACCGGGGTCCAGCTGGCCCTGGTCGCCGTACTGCTGCTGGTCCTGATCCTGGCCGTCGGCGGTGCCCTACCCACCGCGAGCGCCGCCCATTTCCGCCCGTTCGCGCCGCACGGCTGGTCCTCGATCGGGGGCGCCGCCGCCGTGCTCATGCTCTCGTTCATCGGCTGGGAGGCGGTCGCCCCGCTGACCGACCGTTTCACCGACGCCCGCCGTCAGCTGCCGCGCGTCATCGGCGCCGCCTTCGCCGTCACGGCGGTGGTCTACCTGGCGCTGGCCGCGACGACGATCGCCGCGCTCGGCCCCGGGGCGGGCACCAAGGTGCCGATCGCCGCGCTGCTCACGGTCGCGATCGGCCCGGCCGGCCCGGTGGTCGCGGCGGTCGCGGCCGTGCTGCTGACGCTCGGCACCGTGAACGCTTATCTCACCGGGGGTGCGGCTCTCGCCCGTACGCTCAATTCTTCGTCCTTGGAATTGACCCGGTGGTTCCCGATCAGCTTGACCATGGCCGGCGCGATAATCCTCGGGCTGATCGCTGCGGGAATCGTCCCGGTGGCGGCCGCGGTGACCATTCCGGTGTCATTCTTCCTGCTGGTCTACATCGGTTGCATGCTCTCGGCGGCCCGCGCCATGTCCGGCGCCCTGCGCGCGATCGCGTCCCTGGCGGCCATCGCCAACATAATCATTCTCGCGTACGCCGGAATCGCCGCCCTCCCGGCAATCCTGCTCGCCGCCGTCATCGCCGCGGCGGGCCGGCGCGGCTCTCCCCGAACCGGGAACGAGGCAGAACGCGAGCAGCCACGCCAAGCCTTCCCGGCTGATCACTGAGCCGGTTCGTATGCTTACGCAACGAAGCGTCACGCAGTAAGGTTCTCTCCGTTTTCGGGGTGACGGGGAGGGCGTCTTGGCGCGTCGTGGTGGTTTCATCGCTCAGATCCAGCGCGAGCATGCGCGTCAGGTGCGGGCGAGTCAGCAGGCTGAAGCGGCGTACATTCGCCAGCAGCAGGCGATGCGCCGGGCCGCCGAGCAGGCGGCCAAGGCCGCACAGCGAGCTTCGGCGGCCGACGAGCGGGAACGCAAACGCCTGTATCTGGAGGCCCGGGCCGCCGAGGTCGCGGCCGACAACGCCGATCTCCAGGCCCGGCTGCAGGAGCTCGAACAGCTGCTGGAATCCACCCTCGGAGTCGACGATCACATCGACTTCGGCCGGTTGCGGCAGACGGTTCAGCACCCGCCGTTCAATCCCGGGCAGCTGGGTCAGCCGATCCCCGGGCCGGACTGGCGGCAGTTCGAGCCGCCGGCGCCGACCGGGCTCGGCAAGATGTTCGGCGGTCAGGCCAAGTTCCAGCAGCAGATGGCGGCCGCGCAGGCCCAGTTCCAGCATGCTCAGGGGCAGCACGCCGCCGCGGAGGCGGATCGGCAGCACCGGCTCGCCGCCGCCTACGAGACCTACCGCCAGCATTGCCAGCGCGCCGAGGCGCAGGCCGCGGCCCGGAACGCGGAGGTCGACCGCTTCGCCGCGGCGTTCGCCGCCGGAGAGCCGCAGGCGGTCGTCGACTACTTCGGCATGGTGCTGGCCAACTCGGTCTACCCGGACGACTTCCCGCAGCAGTACCGGCTCGCCTACGTCCCGGAGTCCCGGCAGCTCGTCGTCGAGTACGAACTCCCGGGCCTCGACGTCGTCCCGGCCGTGCGCGACCACCGGTACGTCAAGACGCGCGACGAGGTCACCTCGACCGCGCGGCCGGCCAAGGAGATCCGCGAGCGGTACTCGTCCGTGGTCACCCAGGTGACCCTGCGGACCGTCCACGAGTTGTTCGAGGCCGACCGGGCCGGGCTGGCCGAGACCGTCGTGTTCAACGGTGTCGTGGACACCACCGACCCGCGGACCGGGCAGACCGTGCGGCCGTGCCTGGTCACCCTCCGCACCACCCGCGAGCAGTTCACCGTCCTCAACCTGGCCAAGGTCGACCCGGCCGCCTGTCTGCAGCACCTCAGCGCCTCGGTGTCCAAACGGCCGGAGGAGCTGGCGGCGGTCCGCCCGGTGCTGGAGTTCGACATGGTCGACAAGCGGTTCATCGACGAGGTGGATGTCCTGGCCGACCTGGACGAACGGCCGAACCTGCTGCGCCTGACGCCGAACGAGTTCGAGTCACTGATCCAGAACCTGTTCGCGAAGATGGGCCTGGACACCAAGCAGACCCGGCCCTCACGTGACGGCGGCGTCGACTGTGTCGCCTTCGACCATCGCCCGATCTTCGGCGGCAAGGTCGTCATCCAGGCCAAACGCTACCGCAACACCGTCGACGTGTCGGCCGTGCGGGACCTGTTCGGCACGCTGCAGAACGAGGGCGCGTCCAAGGGCATTCTCGTGACCACGAGCGGGTACGGTCCCGCGTCGTACGAGTTCGCCTCCGGCAAGCCGATCGAGCTGATCGACGGTGGGAACCTGCTGTATCTGCTCGCCGAGCACGCGCAGATCAAAGCCCGCATCGACGCGAGCGAGCTCGACTGACCAACCGCGTCGGTGATGTCATGGTGTGACCGTGACGCCCGCAGCTGCCGCCCGGGCATAGCGTTCCGCGAGGCCGTCGGCGGCCGGGGAACGCAGGACGGCGAGTTCGTAGAAGATCGGCGCACACGAGGCCACCAGGACGGTCCGGGCGTCGATCTCGGCGGGACCGGCCCGTTCGACGACGATTGCCGCCGCGGCGTAGCGGTCCTCCCAGAAGGATCGGAGGGCGGCGGCCGCGGCCGGGGAGCGGAACGAGGCGGCGATGAGGGCTCGGGTGATCGACGGCTCCTCGGTCAGGGCGGCGACGATCTGGCGGTTGATCTCGGTCAGGTCGCCGAGCAGGGAACCCGTGTCGGGCGGCTCCCACGGCTGCTCGCGGGCGGCGTCGAGGGAGTCGGCGAGCAGGCCGCCGGTGTCGCGCCAGCGCCGGTAGACGGTGGTGCGGTGGATTCCCGAGCGGGCGGCGACGGAATCCATGGTCAGGGCGTCGTATCCGTCCTCCAGCAGGAGGGCCGCGACCGCTTCGAGGACGCGTTCGCGGGTACGGGCGGTCCGGCCGCCGGGTCGTGAGGGTTGCACCCGCCTAATGCTACAGGTGTAGCTTTAGGGCCATGACACCGTACGCGCTGGCCCAAGACACCGCCGGAACCCTGTGGGCGACGATCCTGGATCCGCCGGGACTCGCGCGGGTGTCGCCCGGCGAGTTCCGCCACGAGGAGTTCCCGGCCCGCCCGATGCTGCTGGCCGCCGCGGCCGACGGCGTCCTGTGGTGCACCCGCGCCGACGACCGCCTGATCCGGCGCGACGCCGCCGGCACGTACACCGTGATCGACCTGCCCGCGGGCGCGGCGCCATACGGCATCGCGGTCGCCGACGACGCCTGGTTCACCGCGCCCGGACTCAACCAACTCGGCCGCCTCACCCCGGCCGGCGACATCACCTGGTTCGACCTGCCGGTTCCGGACGCCCGAGCTGCGATGATCACCTTCGATGCCGGCGGCCGGCCGTGGGCCGCGCTCAACGGCGCGGGCGCGCTCGCCACCGTGCACGGCGACAAGGTGGAGATCGTCGAGCTGCCCGGCGGCCGCGCCCCGGCGGCGCCGGTCGGCATCACCGCGTCGGCCGACGGCGTGTGGTACGCGGACATCGCCGGCGGTGGCGTCGGCCACGTCGACCCGTCCGGTTCCGTACGTCAGCATCTCTTCGACGATCCCGCGTGCCGTCCGCACGCCGTCGCGCCCGATCCCGAGGGTGGCTGCTGGGCGACGCTGTGGGGTTCCACCGAGCTGGCCCGGGTCACCTCCGACGGTGACGTCACCCTCTATCCACTGCCCGGCCAGGAGCCGCACGGCCTGTGGGTCACGGACTCCACGGTGTGGGTGGCGATGGAGAGCGGCACGGTCGTCCCGGTCAGCCGACGCCCGGAATGACCCGCCCGAGGGCCCGGCTGCGGCCCCGGAACTCGGCGATGACCTCGCTGCCGCGGGACACGGTCACGTCGTAGACGCCGGAGCGTCCCCGCCGGGCCCGCTCGACCGCCCGGGCCACCAGCCGGTCGCCCACCCGCGCGGACTCCAGGAACGTGATGTCGAATCCGGCGGCGACGGTCACCTCCCCGTACGAGTTGCAGGCCACCGCGAACGCCGTGTCGGCCAGGGACGCGATGAGCCCGCCGTGGCACAGCTCCCACCCGTTGACCATGTCGGCCCGCACGACCATCGACACCTGGGCCGAGCCGGGTCCGACGGCGTCGAGCGCGATGCCGAGCGACCGGCTCGCCGTGTCACCGGCCAGCATCACTTCGGCGCTGCGCCGGGCGACGTCGTCCGAGGTAGCGCCCACCAGCTCCCCCACCCCATTTACCAACCGATCGGTCTGTAATAACGTGACACGGGTGTGAGCTTCACGCAACCTTCCCGGCAGGAAGGAATCACGACGTGCTCGACCTGACCCCCCGCACCGAGGACCTGGACCCGATCGAGACCGCGTCCGTCGACGAGCTGCGCGCCCTGCAGCTCAACCGGCTACGCTGGACGCTGCGGCACGCCTACGACAACGTGCCGTTCTACCGCCGCAAGTTCGACGAGGCGGGCGTGCACCCGGACGACTGTCGCGCGCTCGGCGACCTGACGCGCTTTCCGTTCACCACAAAACAAGATCTCAGAGACAATTATCCGTACGGAATGTTCGCCGTCCCCCGCGATCGCATCGCCCGCATCCACGCCTCCAGCGGCACCACCGGCCGCCCCACGGTCGTCGGGTACACCAAGCGCGACCTGGACACCTGGGCCGGTGTCATGGCCCGGTCGATCCGCGCGGCCGGCGGCCGTCCCGGCGACCGCGTCCACATCGCGTACGGATACGGCCTGTTCACCGGCGGCCTGGGCGCCCACTACGGCGCCGAGCGGCTGGGCTGCGCCGTCATCCCGGTCTCGGGCGGCATGACCGAACGACAGGTCCGCCTGATCGTCGACTTCGAGCCGGACATCATCATGGTCACCCCGTCCTACATGCTGACCATCCTGGACGAGTTCGCCCGCCAGGGCGTCGACCCGACGAGCACCAGCCTGCGGGTGGGCATCTTCGGCGCCGAACCATGGACCGAGGACATGCGCCGCGAGGTCGAGTCCCGGCTGGACATGCACGCCGTCGACATCTACGGCCTGTCCGAGGTGATGGGCCCCGGCGTCAGCCAGGAGTGCGTCGAGACGAAGGACGGCCTGCACATCTGGGAGGACCACTTCTACCCGGAGATCGTCGACCCGACGTTCGGCACCAGCCGGCCCGACGGCGACACCGGCGAGCTGGTCTTCACCTCCCTCACCAAGGAGGCCATGCCGGTCATCCGGTACCGCACCCGCGACCTGACCCGCCTGCTCCCCGGCACGGCCCGCCCGATGCGGCGCATGGAGAAGGTCACCGGCCGCAGCGACGACATGATGATCCTGCGCGGCGTCAACGTCTTCCCCACCCAGATCGAGGAGCTGATCCTGCGCGTACCCGGCCTGGCCCCCCACTACCAGTGCGTCCTCGACCGGCCGGGCCGCCTCGACGAGATGACCGTCCGCGTCGAGTCCCGTTCCCCCGAGGCGGGCGAGGCCACCGCCCGTACCCTCGGCGATCTGATCAAGAACAACATCGGCGTTTCCGTACGGGTGGAGGTCGTCCCCCCGACCACTCTGGAACGCTCCATCGGCAAGGCCCGCCGCATTGTCGACAACCGCCCCCGGACTTAGCGTGCACTAGGCTGTCGGCAAGTGACGCTCTTGCTGAAGTTTGCGCTTGCTCCGCTTCTGGTTGTCGGGTCGTCGCTCGCCGGGCGACGGTGGGGCAGTCGGGTCGCCGGGATGCTGGTGGCGTTCCCGATCGTGGCCGGGCCGATCCTGCTGATCACCACCCTGGAGCAGGGGCCGCGCTTCGGGGCCCGGGCCGCCACGGCTTCCCTGCTCGGCCTGGTCTCGCTGGCGATCTTCACGATCACTTTCGCGTACGTCGCCAAGCGTCACCCCTGGCCGGTGACCCTGCTCGCCGCGTGGCTGGCCACCGGCCTGGCCGATGTCGCGATGGCCGGCCGTACCCTGGCCGCGGGCTGGCTGTTGCCGCTGGTGCTGGCCGCGATCTGGGTCGGCCGCAGGCTTCTCGCGGTGATCGACGACGGCGCTCCGGTGGCCGCCGCCGTGTCGCCCCCGTGGTGGGATCTGCCGGCCCGGGCCGCCGCGACCGCCGCCCTGGTCCTGTTCGTCACCAGTATCGCCTCGGCGGCCGGGCCGGCGGTGACCGGCATTCTGGCGCCGTTCCCGATCGCGACGAGTGTGGTCGCCGCGTTCGTGCTGGCACAGCTGGGTGTGGCGGCGACGATCCGTACGATGGCCGGGGTCCTTCAGGGTTTGACGGGTTTCGCGGTTTTCTGTTTCCTGGTCGCGGTCCTGCTGGTTCCGCTCGGTACGGCCGGCGCTTTCGCCGTCGCGGTCGCCGGGGTGCTGGTCTGTCAGTTTTGGTGGATCGTCGCGGGCCGGTTCAGCCGCACTGGTCGAGGGTCGGCGCCAGCGTTTCGCCGACCGCGGCGAGCAGTTCGACCGCGGTGAACGGTTTCTGCACGATCCGGGTGGACGTGTCCAGGTCGTACCGGGTGCGCAGTTCCTCGTCGCTGTAGCCGGACATGAACAGCACCCGCAGTTCGGGGTTGGCGGCGCGCAGCCGCTCGGCGATCTCCGGCCCGGACTGGTCGCGTAACATGACGTCGCTGATGACCAGGGCGACGTCGGCCGGATCGCATTCGTCCAGGGTCGTGGTCCGGTAGCCGTTCTCCCGCAGGATGCGCACGACCAGATCGTGGACGTACTCCTCGTCCTCGATCACCACGATGTGCTCGCCGTGCCCGGGGGCGGGGCCGGTCAGTTCGACCCCGGCCGGCTCCTCCTCGGCCTCCACGGCCAGCGGCAGCAGGATCTGGAAGGTGGTGCCGATGCCGGGCTCCGACTCGACGTTGATCTGCCCGCCGGCGTCGCCGACGATGCCGTACACGGTGGCCAGGCCCAGTCCCGTACCCCGATCGGCGGGTTTGGTGGTGAAGAACGGCTCGAAAAGCCGGTCGCGAACCTCGGGGGTCATGCCGCACCCGGTGTCGCTGACCGTGAGCAGGGCGGAACTGTCCGGCCGGCGGCCGGTCTCGACGACGATCACGCCGCCGTCCGGCATCGCGTCGCGGGCGTTGATGACCAGGTTGAGCAGGATCTGGTCGAGGCGGCCGCGGTTGGCCCGGACCATCAGCGGCTGCGCGTGCGGGCGGCAGATCAGCCGGATGTTGGCGCCGATGGTCCGGCTGAGCAGTTCGTTCGAGCAGGTCGCGACCTCGTTCAGGTCGACCGTGGTGACGTCGGTCGGCTCCCGCTTGGCGAACAGCAGCAGCTGCCCGGTCAGCGACCGCGCCCGGTCGGCGGCGTCCCGGATGCGGGCCAGGTCGCGGCTGCCGTCCGGGGTGACCTCGTCGCCGAGGAAGTCCGCGTAGTTGAGGATGATCGCCAGCAGGTTGTTGAAGTCGTGCGCCACTCCCCCGGCCAGCTGCCCGAGACTCTCCAGCCGGGCGGTGCGGGCCGACCGTTCCAGCGCGAGTTTCTCCTCGGCCTCGCGGCGCTTCTTCTCGGTGACGTCCCGCTCGGTCGCGGCGGCGGCCACGACCCGCCCGTGTTCGTCCCGGATCGGCGACACCGCGACGTTGACCAGCAGTTCCCGGCCCTCACTGTCGATGCGCCGGGACTCGTCGAGCAGAATGCTCTCCCCGGCGGCGATCTTGGCCAGCCCTTCGGCCAGCACGTGCACCCGGTCCTGCGGCAGCACCTTGGTGAACCGGGTGCCGACGACCTGCGACGCGGCATAGCCGTAGAGATGTTCGGCGCCGACGTTCCAGATCGTTACCACGCCGTCCAGCGTCATCACGATGATCGCGTCGGCCGACTGCCGCACCAGCGCCGCCAGCATCTCCCGCTCCTGCGCGGCGGCGGCCGCGGTCCGCAGCAGCGACCGCAGATGCCCGGCGATGGCCCAGCTGACCCCGGTCAACGCGGCCACCATGAGCAGGCGCCACATCTGATCCTCGGTGCCCCGCAGCCCCTTCCAGGTGGAGATCGCGGCCGACGCGGCCAGCGCGTAGGCCCCCACGCCGAGCACCGCGCGCGGATTCGCCGACGCGACGGCCAGCACCGGCCCGACCGCCAGCATGCCGAACACCAGCATCCGCGACGGCGCCACCACGGCGAACATGGCGAGCACCGTCACCGTCAGGGCGGCGACTATCACATACGCCGAATGCGGTTTCGGAAGCTTCATGGCGCGGCGCCTTTCCGCGAGGCCCAGGCATCTCCGATACGGGCAGATTAGTCCCGGTTCGCGCCGAGTGGTCGTCCCTTCGGCTAAACATCATTGCCCCATGGAAAACGAGCCACCCGATCAACTTCACAATCAAATCCTTCATTGCCTATCTCCGCGGTGGTCCAGATCGTCGCTCCCGCGGGGACCCTTCCGGGGGCCGCAGGGCGCTGGCGCGCCCAGAACGCGACCCCCTCCAGGGCGACGTCCGCTTTTGCCCACGCTCAACCCACCAACCCCACCCATTCACCCCTCCCCGCCCCGCGCGCTTCTCCCGCGCCCCGACCCCACGCCCGACCCGCGCCCCGACGCCACGCCCCGACGCCGCGTTGCCGACCCCACGCCCCGACGCCGAGTTCCGCACCCCTGGCGTTCCGCACTCCGCGAGGCCGCCACCAGTCCGCGCCCAGCCGCGACTCCCGCCCGCCGGCTGGCGCTCAGTGCTGCCTCACCACCTTCAAAGCAGCCCTCACCACCAGCCCGTCCCACCCAGCTGGTGCGGACGGCTGCGGCAAGGGCCGGAAACAGCCCTCAGCACCAGCCTGTCCTGCCCGGCTGGTGGTGAGGGCTGTTGCCGGGCCGGGGAGCAGCCCTCAGCGCCAGCTAGGGCTGGGGACGTGCAGCGGGGCCGACCGGCGTTCCTGCCCGGCTGGTGCTGAGGGCTATTTCCGGACCCGGGAGCAGCCCTCAGCACCAGCTGGGCGCTGGGGACGCGCTGCGGGGCGACCGGCGTCGGGTCTCGCACGGCGGGGAGTGGTCACGGGCGGGGGTGGGTCAGGCGGCGAGAGCCGGCCTGGTGGGCGGGGGTGGGTCAGGCGGCGAGAGCCGGCTTGGTGGGCGGGAGCGTGGGCTCGTCGGCCGGGTTCCGGGAGGTCTCGGGAGCGAAAGCGAGGGCGACCAGGGTCAACGCGAGCGCCAGCGCGACGTAGATCGACACGGCCAGGGCGCTGCCGGTGGAGACGACCAGCTTGATGGCGATGATCGGGGCGAGGGCGCCGCCGAGGATGCCGGCGATCTGGTAGCCCATCGAGGCGCCCGAGTAGCGCAGGCGGGTGGAGAAGAGTTCGGCGACGAAGGCGGCCTGCGGGCCGTACATGGCGGCGTGGGTGGCCAGCGCGACCACCACGGTGAGGACGATGATCAGGGTGTTGCCGGTGTCGAGCAGCGGGAAGAACGCGAACGCCCAGCCCGCGGCCGCGATGGCGCCGACGGCGTAGACGGGGCGGCGGCCGACCCGGTCGGACAGGCCACCGAACAGCGGGATCAGCACCAGTTGGAGGCCGGACGCGACGAGCACACCGGTCAGCGCGACGGTCCGGGGGCGACCGACCGTGCCGGTCACGTACGTCAACACGTACAGGGAAAAGGTGTAGAAAGCGACGTCGGTGCCGATCCGGGCCGCCATCGCGACGAGCAGGCCCCGCGGGTGGCGGCGCAGCACCTCGATCAGAGGGAGCCGAGCCTTATCGCCCTTCGCGCTGAGCTGCGCAAACGCCGGCGACTCCGTGACCGCGACCCGGATCCATAGGCCCACCAGCACAAGCACGCCAGAAAGAAGGAACGGGATGCGCCATCCCCAGCCGAGAAAGGAACTCTCCGAAAGGGTCGCCGACAGTACCCACAGCACGCCGGAGGCGAGGAGGTTCCCGGCCGGTACGCCGACCTGCGGCCACGAGGCGGACAGCCCGCGCCGCTGCGGGTCGCCGTGTTCGAGCGACATCACGACGGCGCCGCCCCATTCGCCGCCGAGGCCGAGCCCCTGCAGGAAGCGCAGGGTGACCAGCAGGATCGGGGCGGCGGTGCCGATCGTCGAGTGGGTCGGCAGCAGTCCGATGAGGAAGGTGGCGCCGCCCATCAGCAGGAGTGTGGCGACGAGGACCCCTTTGCGGCCGTTGCGGTCGCCGAAGTGGCCGAAGAGGATGCCGCCGAGCGGCCGGGCGACGAACCCGACGGCGTAGGTGGCGAACGCGAGCAGGGTGGCGGTGAGCGGCTCGAAGCTGGGGAAGAAGAGTTTCCCGAAGACGAGTGCGGCGGCCGAGGCGTACAGGAAGAAGTCGTACCACTCAAGGGACGTGCCGACGAGGCTGGCGAGGATGACGCGGCGACTGGCATTCATGGCTAGCTCCTCCGAGGGTGGTCGAGGGCTGGGTGGTGCCGTGTGCCACACTCTAGGAATCGTTCAACAATCCGGCAATACCTCAATGTGAAGACTGTGTATCTCCGCGGAAAGTGAGCAACCATGCGCGTACGCCGGGCCGGACCGTCGGCCGTCCTGCTCGAATGGGACGACGAGGGCGCCGTCTACGCCGCATACGACCTGCTCACGGCCGCGCGCGCGGACGGCCGCCTGACCGTGACGGAGATCGTCCCGGCGGCCCGCACCGTGCTCGTCGACGGCGTCGAGGATCCTGATCGGATCCGGACACTGCTGGAGGCGGGCGCGACGTCCGGCCCACAGTTCACGGCCGGGCCGACGACCACGATCAAGATCCCGACGACGTACGGCGGTGAGGACCTCGACGACGTCGCCGCCATGTGGGGCACCGATCGGGCGGGCGTCGTGGCGATCCACACGAGCACCGAGTTCCGGGTCGCGTTCTGCGGGTTCGCGCCCGGGTTCGCGTACCTGACCGGCCTCGGCCCGGAGCATCACGTCGCGCGCCGGCCGTCGCCGCGCACCCGGGTGCCGGCCGGGACGGTCGCGCTGGCCGGCCCGTACAGCGGGGTGTACCCGAGCGCGTCGCCCGGCGGGTGGCAGTGCATCGGCCGTACCGAAGCAATTCTCTTCGATCTTGAAAATGACCCTCCGGCGCTGCTCGCACCGGGTGTGACGGTCCGATTCGTGGACGTCTCGTGAGCGCCGCGCTGGAGGTGGTGCGCGCCGGCGTGCGGACCACGGTGCAGGATCTCGGGCGGCCCGGGTTCGCGCATCTCGGTGTGCCGCGGTCGGGCGCGCTCGACGCGGGCGCGCTGCGACTGGCCAACCGGCTGACCGGGAACCGGCCGGACGCGGCCGGGCTGGAGATCCTGCTCGGCGGTGCGCGGCTGCGCGCGACCCGGGCGATGACGCTCGCGGTGACCGGAGCGCCCTGCCCGATCCTGGTCGGCGACCGTCCCGCCGACACCGGGCTGCCGCTCGCCGTGCCGGCCGGCGCCCTGATCACGATCGGTCAGGCCCGGGCCGGGTTGCGCGCCTATCTGGCCGTCGGCGGGGGCATCGCGGTGCCGCCGGTGCTGGGCAGCCGGTCGACCGACACGCTCTCCGGGCTCGGGCCGGCGCCGGTCCTCGACGGCGACGTGCTGCCGATCGGGCCGGTCGTCGCGCCGCCGCCCGGGGTGGACGTCGCGCCCTACCCTCCGCCGGCCGACGAGCTGCGGCTGCGGGTGTGGGTGGGCCCGCGCGACGACTGGTTCACCGCCGCGGCGCTGACCACGCTGTTCACGGCCGTGTACCACGTGTCGGCCGAGATCGACCGGGTCGGCGCGCGGCTGACCGGGCCGGCGCTGACCCGCTCGGTCGACGGCGAACTGCCCAGCGAAGGCCTGGTCCTCGGGGCGATCCAGGTGCCGGCCGACGGCCAGCCGCTGATCTTCCTGGCCGACCATCCGACGACCGGCGGCTACCCGGTCGTCGGCGTGGTCGACCCGGGCGACGTCGACCGGCTCGGCCAGGCCCGCCCGGGGACCGCGGTCCGTTTCGTCCGGGCCGCCTAGAACGCGTGCCAGGGGCCGGTGATCACGCAGGTCACGCCCGGGTACTGAAGGTTGATGAACAGGTGCGGCCGTCCGCGGTGAAACTCGCCCCGGCGAGCTCGCCGGCGCCGCCCGGTCGTAGGCGTTGACCCTGCCCAGCGCCCGCTGACCGATCCGGGAATGTCCAGGTCCAGCTCGTGATTGCGGATCAGCCGGACCCGGCCGCGGCCCCGTCGAAGATCGCCTGGCCGTCGTGGCAGCCGGGGGTCGGCAGGCCGTCGCTCATCCGGGTGCGGCGCGCGGCCGACTTCCGGTGAATAACTCGCGACGAGAGTCCGACCCGAGCGCCGGGCGGCTCCTACCGAGCCGCCGCGTAGGCCGCGAGCAGCTGCGCCTCGGCGTCGTCGAAGTAGCGCTGCAACGCCTCCTCGGCCGCCCGGGCATCGCCGGCCGCCAGCAGCTCGTACAACGCGCGGTTCCCGGCCAGGTACGGCTCGTGCAGCTGCCGCGGGTCGGCCACGACCAGGAAGACCAGGCGCAACTCGGCCAGCAGGCCGCGGACCGTCTCGGCCACCCGCCGGCTGCCCGCCAGGTCGGCGATCGCCTGGTGGAAGCGCATGTTGGCGGTGCCCACGGCACCCCAGTCCCCGAGCGCGGCCGCCCGCTCGGCCTCCTCGATCGCCGCGCCCGCCGGCGAGGCCGCGTCCGGCGGCACCGTCGTCAGGTTGCGCAGGGCGCCGCACTCCAGGATGCGGCGGATCGCGTACAGATCCCGGATGTCGTCGGTGCTCAGCAGCCGCACGAAGACACCCCGGTTGAGCTGGTGCTCCAGCAGCCCCTCGTGCGAGAGCAGCCGGAACGCCTCGCGCAGCGTGTTCCGGGAGATCCCCAGTGCCTCGCGCAGACTTTCCTCGCTGAGCCGGGTGCCGGGCAGGAACACCCCCTCGGTGATGCGCTGCCGCAGGATGTCCGCCACACGCTCGGCCGTGCTGCCGCGGTCGAGCAGCGCCCGATCCCCGGCCAGCCGCGTACCCCACTCGTCGGTCACGTGCAGATCGTAGAACAATCCTTCACGGTACGGCCGTGGCCGGCCCACCCGACCGGTCACCGTCGCTCTGGTGGGGCCGGGCGTACGCCCGCACCGCGTCGAGGAAAGCGGTCAACGCCGGCGCGGGCGGTGTGTCGCGGGTCGCCACGACGAGGCGCCGCGTCAACGCGGTCTCGGCCACCTCCCGTACGGCGAAGGAATGATCGTCATCGGGGAGAGCGAGCGGCGGCATGAGCGCCACCGCCGCCCCGACCCGGACGAGTTCGAGTTGCACGTCGGCGTCGTTGGAGCGATGCCGCAGGTCAGGCTCGTATCCGCCCAGCGCCCGGCAGGTGCCGACCACCATCGCGTGATGCCCGGTGCCTTCGGCCGAGGCAGTCCAGACGTCCGCTCGCAGTGCGGCGATCGCGACCGGGCCACCCGCCCGGGCCAGGGGATGCGCCGCCGGCAGCACCACCTTGATCGGCTCCTCCAGCACGACCGCGAACCGGAGCCCGGCCGGCCGCGGGCGCGGATGCCCGTCGTACTCGTCGCCGATCACCAGGTCGACGCGGCCGAGCCGCAGTCCGGGCAGGGACTGTTCGAGTTCGAGTTCGAACACCTCGACCCGGACCCGCGGGTGGTCGGCCATCATGCGCGCCACCGCGGGCACGAGCAGGCGCCGCGCCGCCGATTGCAGGCCGCCGGCGCGGACCGTGCCGCGGATGTCGCCGCCGAGTGCGGCCAGGTCGGCCTCGGCCGCTTCGGCCGCCGACAGCAGGACGTGGGTGTGCCGGGCCAGCAACCGCCCGGCGTCGTTGAGCCGCAGGCCCCGGCCGGCTTTCTCGAACAGTCGCGTGCCGACGTCCTTCTCCAGGAGGGCCAGCTGCTGCGACACGGTCGACGGGCTGTAGCCGAGGGCGGCCGCGACCGCGGCCAGGGTGCCGCGTTCCTCGAACTCCCGGAGGAACCGTAACCGCCGCAGATCCAGCGCGACCATGCGGAAATCCTAACGGGTCAGCATCGGGAATCATCGCTGGACCTGTTCGGTCGGCGGCCGGACGCTGAGGGCATGGGTCCACTCCTGTGTCTCGTCTCGGCCGCCTGTTTCGGCGCGATGGCGATTTTCGGCAAGCTCGCCTACGACGACGGGGTCACGCCGGAAGCGCTTCTCGTCGTGCGGTTCGCCCTCTCCGCCGTACTGCTGGGAATGGTCCTGGCTTTTCGGCGGAACGACCTTCGGCCGGTGCGCGGACGGGTGCTGGTGACCGCCCTCGGATTGGGCGCGATCGGCTATGCCGCGCAGGCCGGTCTGTATTTCGCGGCGTTGCGGAGAATGGACGCGTCGCTGCTGTCGCTGGTCCTCTACACCTTCCCGATCATGGTCACCGTCGCGGCGGCCGTCCTCGGCCGGGAACGGCTCACCCCGGCTCGGATCGTCGCGTTGGCCGCGGCCTCCGCCGGGACCCTGTTGGTGCTGCTCGGGGCCGGGGGCGGACGCGTTCAGCCGGTCGGCGTGCTCCTCGGTCTCGGCGCCGCGCTGACCTACACGATCTACATCCTCGTCGCCGACACCGTCGTCGGCCGGGTCGCCCCGGTCCTCCTGTCCACCCTGGTCATGACCGGGGCCGCGGTCAGCCTGACCGCGCGAACCCTGGTCACCGGCGGCACCTCGTTCACCTTTCCGCCGTCGGCCTGGATCTGGCTCATCGGCATCGCGGTCATTTCCACGGTCGCCGCGATGCTCACCTTCTTCGCCGGCCTGAAACGCACCGGCCCATCGACGGCCGCCATCCTGTCCACGTTCGAACCGGTCGTCACCACCGCCCTGGCCGCCCTCACTCTCGGCGAATCACTGACCCCGATCCAGCTGATCGGCGGCCTCCTGGTCCTGTCCTGCGTCGTCGTTCTCCGGATAAGACCAAGACCATTGCCGGGGTACGTCGTGAGCCCCCGCCCGCCCAGCCGCGCCCGCCTTCATCCGTAGCCCGCCCGACGTTCGCCGCGAGTTGGTCCGCCGGGCCCGCGGAAGCGAAGTCACCAAGTACTGTTGCGCCCGGGCCGGCGCCGCCGGGGACGCGCCGCACGACGGAAACGATGCGGGATGGCGGTCCAGGAACAGAGCACCACCGGCGTTCGATGGCCCGAGCGGGTCGGCGACGCCCTGACCGGCTGGGTCGACCGGCTGCCGCCGCGCGTGCGTCGCGTGGTGACCCGGGACATGGCCGGTTTCGCCATTCTCGGCTCGTTCACGTTCGCGGTCGATCTGGCGCTGCTGGCGGCCCTGCGCCACTGGACGCCGCTGTCGAGGCCGGTCGCGGTGTCGATCGCGTACCTGACGGCGTTTGTCGTGAATTTCCTGCTGAATCGTTCGGTGAACTTCCGCTCCCACGCCCCGGCCGGCCCCCAGGCGTTGCGGTATGTCGCGGTTTTCGCCGGCGACTACGCCATCACCGTCGGCGTGACCACCGGCCTGGCCGCGCTGGGCCTCCCGCTGGCCGTCGCCCGCGTCACCGCGTCGGGTTTCGTCGCCGCCTTCACCTATTCGGCATCCCGCTGGTGGGTGTTCCGGAAACGCTGACCGACTCGGTGAGGGGGCAGGAATTCGCCCTGCCTCCGCTGCCGGATGACACGCAGTATTGCGTCATGACCACTTCCGAACTGGGGGACTTCCTCAAGGCCCGCCGCGCCGAGCTGACGCCGCGAGCCCTCGGCCTGCCCGCACTCGACGGGCCGCGCCGGGTCCGGGGGCTGCGCCGCGAGGAGGTGGCGGCGCTGGCCGCGATCAGCGTCGACTACTACACCCGCCTCGAACGGGGCCGGGTCGCCGCGTCCGCCTCGGTGCTGGCCACGCTGGCCCGGGCGCTGCGCCTGGACGACGGCCAGGAGGCGTACCTCTACGAGATCGCCGGCAAGTCCGACGCCCGACCTCGGCGTCGGCCCGCGCCGCAGCGGTTGCGCCCGGCCATGCGGCGCCTGCTCGACCAGCTCACCGAGTCCCCGGCGATCGTCCTGGGCCGGCGCATGGACGTCCTGGCCTGGAACGACGCCGCGGCCGCCCTGTTCACGGACTTCGCCGCGGTCCCGGCCCGGGAGCGTAACTACGTGCGCCTGCTCTTCACCGATCCGGCGCTGCGGGCGCTGCACACCGACTGGCGGCACGACGCCCGCGACGCGGTCGCCGCGCTGCGCATGCGGGCCGCCGCCGACCCGGACGATCCGGAGTTGGCCCGGCTGGTCGGCGACCTCGCGGTCAAGGACGACGATTTCCGTACGTGGTGGGCCGAGCACCGGGTCAACAACGCCGGCTACGGCACCAAGCACTATCGGCACCCGGTCGTCGGCGAGCTCACTCTCGACTGTGACGTGTGGAGCAGTCCGGACGGCAGCGGCCAGCAGCTGATGATCGTCACCGCCGAGCCGGGCACGCCGTCGCACGACGCGCTGCGCATCCTGGCCGCCTGGTCCGGCGCTGCGACCCCGGTCCGGTAGACGACCAGGGTCGGTCACCGGGGCCACCCGGGACCCGGGCGAGGCACCGTACGGGAAAGAAAGAAATCACCGGCAAGAAAGGGCGATTCCGCCATGCAAAAAATCACTGTGGAGTTCGACAGCCAGGGCCTGAAGATCGCCGGGCACCTCTACCTACCGGACGGCGATCGCCTTCCCGCGGTGGTCGTCGGGCATCCCGGCAGCGGGGTGAAGGAACAGGCGGCCGGCCTCTACGCGAGCAAGCTGGCCGAGAACGGTTTCGCGGCGCTCGCGTTCGACGCTGCCTACCAGGGCGAGTCCGAGGGTCTGCCGCGCGGGCTGGAGGACCCGGCGCACCGCATCGAGGACCTCAAGGCGGCCGTCAGCTATCTGACCACCCGCCCGGAGGTCGACGCCGGCCGGATCGGCGCGCTCGGCATCTGCGCGTCCGGCGGGTACACGCTCAACGCCACCGCGACCGATCACCGCATCCGGGCGGTGGCCACGGTCAGCGGGGTCGACATCGCCCGCCAGTTCCGTTTCGGCGCCGACGGTGACCAGGACCCGGCCGTCTTCCAGGGCCTGCTGGACGCCGCCGCGGCCGCCCGGACGGCCGAGGCCCGGGGCGAGGGGCCGCAGAGCTTCCCGCTGTTCCCGGCCACGCCGGAGCAGGGTCGTGAGCTCGGCGGCGAGCACGGTTTCGAGGGGGTCGAGTACTACTGCACGCCGCGCGGGCAGCACCCGCGCTCGACCAGGGCGATGCCGTGGGCCAGCATCGACCACCTGGCGCTGTTCGACGCGTGGACCGCGGTGCCGCTGATCGGTGACCGGCCGCTGCTGTCGATCATCGGTCGCCGGGCCGTCACCGCGTGGATGGGGATCGAGGCGTTCCAGCGGCACACCGGCCCGAAGCGCCTGGTCTGGGTCGAGGGCGCCAGCCACGTGGACCTGTACGACAAGCCGGAGTACGTGGACCCGGCGGTGAAGGAGATCGCCGCCTTCTTCGCCGCCGCCTGATCCCTTCCGGACCTCCCCGCCCGCCTGCTCACGACGGCGGGCGGGAGTCGGCACCACGGCTCAGCCGTTGGGCCGTCGATCCATCGCCTGCAGCGACCACTTGTTGCCGTCCGGGTCGCGCAGGTGCACGAAGTTGCCCCACGGCTGCACGTCGACCTCGCCGACGTCGAGCCCGGCGGCCAGCAACTCCTTGTGCACCGCGTACGCATCGGGAATCACCACCTGGATCTCCTGGGTGCCCGGCGTCTTGTCGGTCAGGCCCACCCCGATCGCGATCGAACACGCCGATCCGGGCGGGGTGAGCTGCACGAACCGCAGACCCGCGTGCACCTGGCGATCGATGTCGGTGACGAACCCGATCCGCTCGTAGAACTCTTTCGCCCGGTCCACATCGGTGACCGGAACCGGAATGAGCTCGATCTTCCACGTCGCTGTCATGACCCCATCGTCGCCGCCATTGCGGCCACTTTCCGGCCTAATGCTGTTCCAGGACGGCCGCGATGGCCGGGTCCTCCCGCATCTTGCGGCTCGTGGGTTCGTCGGCCATTCCCAGCGCCACACTCAACGCGTTGTGCAGGGCCTGGGTTCGTTGCAACTGCGACTGCAATTCATCCGTACGGGAGGACAGCTGATTCTGGGTGACCTCGGCCGCGTCCCGTGCGGCCCCGCTGGCCGACGCGGCCGCCTGGCGGGTGAAGAAATAGGTGACGAAAGCGCCGGTCACCACGCCCAGAACCGGCGACAGCGTACCGATGAGTTCTTTCAGCTCGGCCGCCGTCCACCGGGCCGTCGCCGTGATGAGCACCCCGCCGAGCAGCACGAGAATCCCCATGGCGACGACCACGGCCGGCCATTCACTCCCGAATCCCGTCGTCCCCTCAGTCCTCCGGGCCATCATCTGGAAACCCCACAATCACAAGCCGCCGCCGACGTACGTGTGGTCAGGGTGGTCCACCGCGCGGCGGCTTCGCACCGGGGAATTCCCCGGTCACGCGACCTGGATGATCGGTTTCCCCGGGACGGTCCGCTTGCGGGCGAACGCGGCCGGCGCCTCGGCCAGTGGGGACACCGCCCCGACCAGCGGCTTGAGCCGTCCGTCGCGGACCCGCCGGGCGAGGTCGGCCAGCCGTTCGCGATCGGGCTCGACCACGAAGAAGACCGCCCGCCCCCGCTCGGGCACGGCCTCCGGCGGCGCGGCGATGGTCACCACCGTGCCGCCGGCGCGCACCAGCCCGGTGAGACGCTTCAGGACGTCACCGCCGAGGACGTCGAGCACCAGGTCCACCTCGCCGGCCGGGTCCCCGGCGGCCAGGTCGACGAAGTCGTGCACGCCGAGTGCGAGCGCGGTGTCGCGGTCGCCGCTGCGGCCGGCCCCGATCACGTGGGCGCCGGCCTCCCGGGCGAGCTGGACGGCGATCGACCCGACCCCGCCGACCACGCCGTTGACCAGCACGGTCTGGCCGACCGTGAGCCCGCCGTGGTCGAACAGGCCCTGCCACGCGGTCAGGCCGGAGATTGGCAGCGCGGCGGCCACCGTGTGGTCGACGTCGGCGGCGAGCGGGGCGAGATTGCGGGCCTCGACCGCGACGAACTCGGCCAGCGAGCCGTTGCGGGCCCAGTCGCAGAGCCCGAAGACCCGCTGGCCGACGGTCAGGCCGGTGGTGCCGTAGCCCAGCTCGGCGACGACACCGGACAGTTCGTGGCCGGGGATGCTCGGCGTCCGGTCGTGACCCGCGCGGTCGGTCCACGTCGCCGGCCAGTCGAGCTCGCCGGGGGTGAAACCGGCGGCGTGGACCCGGACGATCACGTCGTTCTCGGCGGCGTGCGGGTAAGGCATGTCGGTCAGGGTGAGCCCGCCGATGCCGGCGTCCCGGTCGCGCACGATGACGGCTTTCATGGTGTTCACCTCGTCCATGCTGCGCCGAGCATCCGCTCGACGGTGGTCACCCGGCGAAAATCGGGAACGAAGTGCTCGATCACGTCGGCGAAGACGGTGCCGTCGGCCGTCGCCGGCCGCCCCTTGATCCCGTCGAACGTAGCCTGCAGGAATTCCTTCTTGAAGTCGCCCCTCGGGTGCGCGGCGACGATTTCCATCATCTGCTCGGCGTCCAGCACGTCCAGGCCGAAACCGATCGCGTCGGTCAGCACGCCGAGGTGGGTGGCGGCGATCTCCGGTCCCATCCGGGCCGGGATTCCCGGTGTCGTGTGCAGCGCGATCGCGGTCCACACGGTCCGCCCGGCCTCGTCGGAGAAACCGTTCTCCCGCAGGAACTTCCGGGCGTGATCGGCGCCGTCCACCTCGAAGCGCTGCTCGGTGCCGGAGAACGGAGTCAGCATGCCGGTGTCGTGGAAGATCGCGGCGAGATAGAGCAGTTCGTGGTCCGGTTCCAGGCCGAGCCGGCGGGCGTGCATCTCGCCGAAGAGAAACACCCGGCGGGAATGGTGAAAGATCAGCGGATTCGTCGTCTCCCGCACGAGACGGGTCGCCGCGGCGACCGCCTCCGTACCGGGAATCTCGATGCCCGCGATGAGTTCTGGCATGATTCCATGCTGGCCGCGGGCGCCGGTTCGGCACCGCCACGATCCGGCCAGGAAACACCCGAATCCGGACCGCCGGCGGCTGTGGTACGAAGGGAAACATGCACCGCGTCGCGTTCCTGCTCTACGACGGCGTGACGTTGCTGGACGTCGCCGGCCCGGCCGAGGTGTTCAAGGAGGCGAACCGGTTCGGCGCCGACTACCGGGTCGAGCTGCGGTCGCCGGACGGCGAGCAGATCACCACCGACCTCGGTTTCCGGATCGCCGTCGACGGCCCGGCCGCCGCCGAACCGGCACCCGACACGTTCGTGGTTCCCGGCGGGAGCCGTTATCCGCGCCAGCCCGTTCCCGACGAGCTTTCCCGGGCCGTACGCGAGCCGGCCGCCACCGCCGGACGGGTCGCGTCCATCTGCACGGGCGCGTTCCTGCTGGCCGCGGCCGGACTCCTCGACGGCAAACGCGCCACCACGCACTGGCGGGTGACCCACGAGCTGGCCGCCCGCTGCCCGACGACCCGGGTCGAGCCGGACGCGCTCTACGTCCGCGACGGCACCACCTACACCTCGGCCGGGGTCACCGCCGGGATCGACCTGGCCCTGGCCCTCGTCGAGGCCGACCACGGGCCCGACCTGACCCGCGACGTCGCCCGTTTCCTGGTCGTCTACATGCAGCGGGCCGGCGGCCAGTCCCAGTTCTCGGCACCACTGCAGGGGCCACCACCACGCTCGCCCGCCCTGCACAAGATCGTCGACCGGGTGACCGCCGACCCGGGCGCCGACCACTCCCTCGGCGAGCTGGCCAAGCACCTGAACATGAGCACCCGGCACCTGACCCGGCTGTTCCGGGAGGAGCTGTCCACCACGCCCGCCCGGTACGTCGAGAACATTCGCTTCGACCTGGCCCGGGCCCTGCTCGACCAGGGTCACACCGCGACGCAGGCGGCCGCCCGGGCCGGTTTCCCCGGCTACGAGAGCCTGCGCCGCGCCTTCGCCAAGAAGATGTCGACCACACCCGCGGCCTACCAGCGCCGCTTCGCCACCGCCCGCCGGGGCGACGAGATCCACTGACAGGCTAGGGGGATGTCCGCCAGCACCGTCGTCAGCGTTCTCGAACTCGTCGGCCTCTACGTCTTCGCCACCTCGGGCGCCCTGATGGCGATCCAGAAGAAGTTCGACGTCGTCGGCATCGTGATCCTGGCGCTGCTCACCGCGCTGGGCGGCGGCATCGTCCGCGACGTCATCATCGGCAGCACCCCGCCGGCCGCGTTCAGCAACGTCATCTACCTGATCATCCCGCTGGCCGCCGCCGCGGTCACCTTCTTCGCCCACCCGCTGGTGCACCGGCTGGCGTTCCCGGTCCTGGTCTTCGACGCCGCCGGCCTCGGCCTGTTCTGCGTCACCGGCACCCTGAAAGCCCTCGACCACCGCCTCGGCCCGGTCCAGGCCGTCCTGCTCGGCGTCGTCACCGCGGTCGGCGGCGGCGTGCTGCGCGACATCACCGCCCGCGAGACCCCGGCCCTGGTCCGCGTCGAAACCGACCTCTACGCCATCCCGGCCGCGGCCGGCGCCGTCCTCGTGGCCACCGCCGACCGCGCCGGCCTGCCCATGCCCGTCATCGCCACCGGCGCGGCGCTCGCCGTCTTCCTCTTCCGCATCCTGGCGATGGTCCGCCACTGGACCGCCCCCACGGCCTTCACCTGGCGAAAACCTTAGATTTGGTACGGCCGTGAGTGCCCCGTTCCTACGCCACCGCGGCCGCCCCGCCGGTCGCCGGAACCTGCGGCGATGTCACGCACGTGGTGCTGAACGGGATCGCGCCGGAACTCGTCTCGACCGGCATGACCACCACCAGCCTGGCCTGCTCGGGTGTCGTGCGATCGGGCAGGTAACCGGTGTCGATGTACTCGACGACCCGTTCCTGCGGGCCGCTCCCGTCGAAGACGATCGTCTTCAGTGACGGGTCGGAACTCCCGCCGTTACCGGTCAACCACTGATACGTCACGGTCACCGGGCCGCGACTGACCCTGATCGTCGCCCGGAAGGTGGGTGCGGACTCCGGTGGCGGCGGGCACGGCCCGACATACGTGCGGCGCACGGCCTCGGCGGTCACCGTGACCTCCGGCTCGGCCGGCACCTCCGAGGTCGGTCCTCCCGAGGTTGGCCCTTCCGCGGCCGGCCCTTCCGAGGTCGGCCCTCCCGCAGCCGGCCCTTCCGAGGCCGGCCCTTCCGAGGCCGGCCCTGCCGCGGCCGGAACGGAAGCCTGGGCGCCGGACGACGCCTGGGCACTGGTGATCGTGCGGCCTGACAGGCCCGGCGCGGCGGAAGCCCGGGGACCTTCGGTCCGGCCCGGCGCACCGGACCGGCCCCCGGCGCTGGGCTCACCCGGTCGCCCGGCATCGGGAGTCGCGGGCGGATGCGGTCCGGCCGTGGGCCCGGTGACACCCGGATCAGGCCGTGACCCGGGACTCTCCACGGCCGGCCCGGCCGCAGCCGGCGATCGTCGGGCCGGCACGGCCGTGTAGGGCGAGAGGAGCTGCGGTTCCGGCGACTCGTGGGAGTAGGACATGCCGACCGCCGCGGCCAGTGCCACGGCCACGGTGATCCCGGCGGCCGTGCGCGCCACCGACGTCGGCATCGCGGTCAACGCGTCTTTCACCGGCCCGGCCCAGCGGCCCCGGAACAGGCCGCCGACGCCCGGGACGGGAAGCGCCGTAGTCCGGCCGACCATGTTCAGCGCTCCGGTCATCTGACGCTCGGTCAGGGGAAAGATCTCCAATGTCCGGCGGCAGTGGCGGCAGCCGCGATGATGGCCGCACAACCATTTCCGGTCGGCGTCGGGCAGCAACCGGTCCCGGGTGGCTCCGAGCCGTTCGACCACGTCCGGACACGCGGTCCCGGGGCGGGCATGACGGGCCAGGTCGGCGAGGTGCACGGCGGTCAGCGCCTCCCGCACCTGGTCGCGCGCCCGATTCAGCCGTACGGCGGCGGCATTGGCATTTATCGGTGTCCCGTTCTTCGACAGTTCCGCCGCCAGTTCCTCCCCGCGTTTGCCGGTCGTGAGATGCACCCGCAACGCTTCGAGTTGGGCCTGCGGCATGACCCGCAGGACTCGTTCTTCCAGGTAGCGGAGCTTCCCGTCCTCGTCGGCGACCGGCCGGCTCGGAGCTTGCGCTACGCGGGCCTCCTCCCGCAGCGGCACGAACCGGCTGCTGGTCGCCGACTCCTTCGCCGCGATCTTGAGAACCAGACGGTGAAAGGTGGTGCGGAAGTACGGCTCGAATTTCGCCGGATCCTCCAGCCCGCCGGCGGTGACCTGGGTGACCATCACCATCGTGGCCGCCGACCAGGCGGTGTCCAGCCAATCCCGCTGCTTGGTGATCTTGCCGGCGGAGCGGTACATCCGCTGCCGGAAACGCGCGTCGAGCAGTTCGGCCCAGGCCGCCTCGGCCCGGTCACCCGAGCGGATCCGGGCTACGAGGTCGGCCACATCGCGCTGCCGGTTGTCGCTGTCGGTCACAGTCGTCCTGTTCTGAGTGTCCGGTGAGTGAGGTCGATCAGTCACGGCAGGTCGCTGCCGGGTCCACCCGGGCAGGCCGTCTCCTCCGGCAGCACCAGAACCACGACGACTGGCGCGGGCGGAACGTGGCGTGCGAGCGGAACGAGAGCGGCCAGGGTCGAGACCCCCGCGAGCAACAGGCTGACCAGCCGATACCCGGGTGACTCGCTACGGCGCCCCCGGTCGTTCCCCGGTCCGTTCTTGAACACCTCGACCTCCTAACAGCCGGGCGACCATCGCCCGTCACTGCTGTTGAGGTGCGTTACAGCTCCGGCCTTACCGTCTAGATCACCATCACTCGTCCGGATGACCGTGCGCCCGCGCCACCCGCGCGGGGCGTCAGCGCAGGTGGCCGAAGGCCAGGTCGATGAGCTCGCGGGTGTAGGTCTCCGGGTCGATCTCGGCCGCGTCGGCCAGGGCGCCGCTCAGGAACAGTTCGGCGAAGCCGTGCGCGGTCGACCAGGCGGCGTTCCCCCCGGCCCGACCGGCTGGTCACCGCCACCGGCGTACTGGAACTCGCCGCCGTCGCCGGCCTGCTGATCCCGCCGGTCGCACCGGTGGCGGCGATCTGCCTGGCGGTGTTGATGCTCGCGATGTTCCCGGCCAACGTCTCGGCCGCCCGCCGCAAGCTCACCCTCGGCGGCCGGCCGGTGACCCCGCTCCCGCTACGGACCGCCCTGCAGGTGATCTTCGTGGGCGCCGCCATCGCCGCGGCCGTCTGACGCCGGGACTCAGTCGCGCACCCGCAGGACGATCTTGCCGCGGGTGTGCCCCTCCTCCCCGGCCCGGTGCGCGTCGGCGACCCGCTCCAGCGGGAACACCTCGGCGATCTCCACCTTGACGACGCCACGGTCGATCAGCCCGGCGATCGTCGTCAGGGCGGCGCCGTCCGGTTCCACCAGGAACGGCGCCACCCGGACCCCCGCCTCCTCGGCCACCGCGGCCGCCTCCGCGTCGATGCCGCGGGGCACCGGCACCAGCAGACCGCCGCGGCGCACCGTGCGCACCACCGGAACGGTGTCCCCGACCAGGTCCACCGCCACGTCGATGTCGCTGACCTGCGCGTCCAGCGGCTTCGTGGTGTAGTCGACGACCTCGTCGGCTCCGAGCCCGGCCAGCCATTCCTGGTTGCGGGGTCCGGCCACGGCGATGACGTACGCGCCGAGGTGTTTGGCGAATTGCACCGCGAGGTGACCGACGCCGCCGGCCGCGGCCGTGATCAGCACCCGCCGGCCGGGCTGGACGAACGCGGTGTCGGTGAGCACCTGCCACGCGGTCAGCGCCGCCAGCGGAACCCCGGCCGCCTGCTCGAACGTCAGGTCCCGGGGCATCCGGGCGAACTGCCGGGCCGGCGCGGTCACATACTGCGCGTAGGCGCCGGCCGCCCGCGGGAACCACGGCATCCCGTAGACCCGGTCGCCGGGGGCGAGCGTCGTCACGCCGTACCCGACCTCCTCCACCACCCCGGCCACGTCCCAGCCGAGGATGAACGGCGGTTCGCCGAGCACTCCGGCCATCCCGGTGCCGCCGCGCGTCTTCCAGTCGACCGGGTTCACCCCGGCCGCGTGCACGCGCACCAGCACCTCGGTGGGCAGCGGCGCCGGCCGCTTCACCTCGTCGATCGTGAGTAACTCGGGCCCGCCGAATCGGCTCTGCCGGACCGCTTTCATCGCGTTCTCGCTCGTCATGATCATTATTTTTCCGCCGTACGGGCATACGCCCCAGTGGCACGAGAGGCAATGAACGTAAGATTCGTGCCATGCCTCATCGCGTCGCCGTCCTGGCCCTCCCCCGCGTGATCCCGTTCGATCTGGGCATCCCGGCCCGGGTCCTCAACGAGGCGCTCGGCCCCGGCCGGCAGCGGCTCTACGAGGTCACCACCTGCTCGATCGGCGGCGCCCCGGTCGAGACCAACGCCGGTTTCCGGATCGTCACCGACCACGACGAAACGTTGCTGAGCAGCGCCGACACCGTCGTGGTGGCCACCCAGGAGCCGTCCGCCGAGCTGCGCCGCATCGGCGAGGTGGATGCGGCCACGACAGCCGCGCTGGCCCTGATCCGGCCGGGCGCGCGGGTCGTCAGCACCTGCACGTCGGCGTTCGTCCTGGCCGCGGCCGGCCTGCTCGACGGCTATCCGGCCACCACCCACTGGTCGCTGGCCGGCGACCTGGCCCGCCTCTTCCCGCGCGTCGACGTCCGGCCCGACGTGCTGTTCGTCGACGCCGGCCCGGTGCTCACCTCGGCCGGCGCGGCCGCCGGGATCGACCTGTTCCTGCACATCGTCCGGCAGGACCACGGGGCCCAGGTGGCCAACGACGCCGCCCGCCGGTGCGTGGTCGCGCCGTGGCGGGACGGCGGTCAGGCCCAGTTCATCCAGCACCCGACCCCGCCCGTCTCCACGGTGGGCACCGGCCCGACCCGGCAGTGGGCGCAGCGGCATCTGGACCAGCCGCTGACCATCGCCGACCTGGCCCGGCACGCGTCGATGAGCAAGCGCACGTTCAGCCGGCACTTCGTCGCCGAGACCGGGGTCACCCCGGTGCAGTGGCTGATCGCCCAGCGCGTCGACCGGGCCCGCACCCTGCTGGAGACCAGTGACCTGCCGGTCGAGCGGATCGCCACCGAGGCCGGTTTCGGCAGCGCCACCCTGCTGCGCCAGCACCTGCACAGCGCGCTGGGCGTGACCCCGCAGAGTTATCGCCGTACGTTCCGCGGCGGGTCAGATCCAGCGGTTGCCCAGCCACATGCGGGACATCCACGAGTCGTACGGGATCAATTGCCCCACGAAGATCGGGTAGAAGTAGGCGAAGCAGATCGCCACCAGCGCCACGTAGACGGCGACGGCTACCGTGCCGAAGAGCGGGTCCTTGGGTGAGGCCAGCACCGCCCCGAGGACGTAGACCACGGCCAGGATCAGGAACGGCAGCGCCGGCAGGACGTAGAAGGAGAACATCGTCCGGCTGTCGGCGGCGGCGAAGTAGAACCACGGGACCA
Source organism: Actinoplanes sp. HUAS TT8 (assembly GCF_051380535.1). Lineage (NCBI taxonomy): Bacteria > Bacillati > Actinomycetota > Actinomycetes > Micromonosporales > Micromonosporaceae > Actinoplanes > Actinoplanes sp. HUAS TT8. The sequence continues at coordinate 4,022,113 of NZ_CP195646.1, forward strand.
GCCCGGCCGCGGCGCCGGTAAGGATCGCGTAGGCCCGCCAGTCGCGGCGGGAGATACCGAACCAGACCAGCAAGGCCAGCGCCGGCAGGAACGACCACCACAGGACCGGCGTGCCGAGCAGCAGGATCTCGCGGATGCAGTTGGGCGCGCCGCAGCCGCTGCCGGCGTCCGGCGGCCAGTAGAACGCGACCGGCCGCCCCAGCAGCAGCCACTGCCACGGCCACGACTGGTAGTTGTGCGGCTTGGTCAGCCCGGTGTGGAACCCGAACGCGCCCTGGTGGAAGTGCAGCAGGTTGATCAGCGCCCCCAGCACCGGCGGCTCGCTCAGCCCCTGCTGCGCGCGGTAGTGCCGATCCCAGCCGGTGTCGGTGACGAACCAGCCGATCCACGTGGCCAGGTAGAACACGAAGCTGAGGACAAAACTGGCCAGCCCCCACCCGAGGTCACCGACCAGCCCGCCGAGCAGCCCGGGAATCCCGGCCGACCGCCGGGCCTGAACGCGCCAGACCACGATCAGCGCGCCGAAGAACGGCAGGAAGAACAGCCCGCTCCACTTGACCCCGCAGGCCAGCCCGAACAGCACCCCGGCGGCGAGCAGCCACCACGGCACGGCCCGGGGCGCCCGTTCCAGCGGACCGTCCTCCAGGGCCCGCAGCAGGCGGCGCCGGTAGTGGTCGCGGTCGAGCAGCATGGCCGCGAACGAGGCCAGCACGAACAGGCCGAGGAAGATGTCCAGCAGCGCGGTCCGCGACAGCACCAGCTGGAAGCCGTCGAGGGTCATCAGCAGGCCGGCCGTCCCGGCCAGGACGACCGAGCGGAACATCCGGTACGCGACCCGGATCAGGATCAGGATCATCAGCGTCCCGGCCAGCGCGGCGGTGAAACGCCACCCCAGCTCGGTGTTGCCGAAGATCTTCTCGCCGAGCGCGATCAGCCACTTGCCCAGCGGCGGATGCACCACGTAGCCGGCCGAGTCCGACTTCTCGTCCCACTCGACGCCGTGCTGCAGCATGTCCCAGGCGTCGGTCGGGTAGTAGACCTCGTCGAACACGTACCCCTTGGGGTTGCTGACCCCGGCCAGCCGCATGATCCCGGCGGCCACCGTGATGACCGCGGTGATCAGCCAGGAGTACGGGTCGAGCCAGTTCTCGAGCGTCGCCAGCCGCCGCCGCACGATCGCGGGCACGCTGCCGGCCCGGGCCGTCGTATCGGTCACCGCCGTTGTCATCTGGGCGATCTTAGAGATTCAAACCTTTCGGTACGTACCCGGGCCGCGCGATTCATCCGGCCGTCGCCCGGCGGATCTACAGTGTGGGCCTCGGAGCAGGAGAGCGAGAGGCAGGCACCTTGGGATCCACGATCGGCCACCGCAGCATCGCCCACCCGCGCTCGGAGGACTACGTTCTCTCGCCCATCCTCGAGGTCCGCCCGGACACCGGCCTCGCCGACACCGTCGTCGAGTGCGAGTACTGCGGTCAGAAAGTGCAGTGCCGGCTCTACAGCGTCGCCGAGACCCAGCGGCTGCGGGCCCGCTGGCGACGGACGGCGACGCTCTGCATCGCCGCGATCATTGTCGGACTCGTCGTGGACGTGGCCGCGGTCGCCGCCATGTACGGCAAAGGCGTCACCTCCGAGCTGCCCGGATTTCTGATCGCGCTCTCGGTTGTCGCGATGACCCTGTGCTTCCTGATGTTCCAGCGCGCCCGGCGCCTCGCCGCGAGCGACGACGGCGTACGCCTGACCGGTTCGCCCGGCAAACATCAGCTGCGCTGGTCCCCGATCATGGTCAGCGACTGATCATCCGGCCAGGACCAGCGCGAACGGGCCGGTGCGGTTCTTCTTCGCCTCGTACATGGCGGCGTCGGCGCGGGCGATCAACTCGTCCGGCCCGGTCGTGCCGCTCGCCGCCCAGGCCACCCCGACGCTCGCCTCCGGGCCCAGCACCTGGCCGTTGACCTCGATGCCGCCGCCGGTCAGGGCCTCCAGCAGATCCGCGCCGAGCCGGTGCGCCTGCTCGGCATCGGCCACCTCCCGCCGGATCACCACGAACTCGTCGCCACCGAGACGCCCGACGAGCCCGTTGTCGGCCACGGCCAGCCGCAGCCGCGTCGCCACGTGCGTGAGCAGCAGATCCCCGGCCGCGTGACCGTAGCGATCGTTGATCTGCTTGAAGCCGTTCAGATCAACAAAGACAACTGCGGTTCCCCGTACGTCGGAGCCGGTCACCGCATCGTGCAACGCCCCGAGAGTCGCCGCCCGGTTGTAACAGCCGGTCAGCCCGTCGTAGGTCGCCCGCTGCCGCAACTCCTCCCGCATCCGCACGTCCTCGGTCACATCGGCCAGGCAGACGATCGCGCCGGTCACCGCCCCGGCCTCGTCACTGAGCGCCCGCAGGTTGGCCCGGAAACGGCGCACACCCCGGCCCGGCAGCCGATGCCCGAACTCCAGATCCACGTCCCCGCCGGAGATCAACACCCCGTCCAGCGCCTCGTCGACCGCATCCCGATCGGCCGGCAGCACCGCGTCCAACTGGCCCTCGCCGAGCACCTCGCCGGCCTTCACCCCGATGCAGCGGGCCGCCCGGTCGTTGAGGTAGACGATGCGCCGATCGGCGTCGATCTGCAGAACCCCGGACGGCAGCGTCTCGGTCAGCCGCCGCATCAACTGCTCGGCCGCCCGGACCGCCTCCTGCGCGGCCATCTCGTCGGTGATGTCGAGCATCTCGGCCACGATCCCGGGCCGATCCGGATCGGTCAGCCGGTTGTGGTTGGTGATCTCGAACCAGACCGGGTGCCCGTCCCGGTGCAGATGCCGCAGCCGCACCCGGCGGGCCGCACCGAGCGGACTGTTGAGCAGATCCATCCAGCTGGCGATGGCCCGCTCGTGATCGTCGGGATGCAACAGGTCCAGGGTGCGGCGGCCGACCAGCTCGGCCGGTGACCAGCCGAGCAACTGGGTGATCTCCGGCCCGGCCTCGCTGATCACCGAGGTCGCGTCCTTGTGGACGGTGACCAGCCGCGGGCGTACGCCGTCGAGCTGCAACGCGGGCGCGGCGTGATCCTGCAACCCGGTCAGCAGCCCGACGAAGATGCCGAGGCGGGGCGTGACGTCGATCAGGTGCAGCCGGGCCTGCCGATCCGGGGCGGCGATCGGGCGGATCACGCAGTTCGCCACGCCCTCGGCCAGCGCCCGGTGCCAGGCCTCGATGACCGTCCGCTGATCCTCGGCCACGGCCAGCCCGAGCGCCGAGGACGGTCCCTCGATCGGCCGCTGCGTACCGGCGGTCAGTTCGGCCGGCAACGGCACGAACAGGCCGGTCGGCGCGATGGCGGCGATGAACGCGTCGGGGTGCTCGGCAAGGGTGGCGGCCAGGATCGTCTCCCGGCCGGCGGGGTCAATCCGGTCAGCAGCCATGCCGTCGACCATCGGCCCGGCCCACCTCGGTCTGAGGATTCCCCCACCGAACTCTCCGTGTGGTCCGCCGCACTACCGCCCGACTTGTGCGCGGCGCTCCCGCAACCGGGCCGCAACTCCGGCCGGCCGCGGGTCGGGTGGGCCCGCCGGACCGGCCGCAACCTCGCAACGCCGCGCACCCCAGCTGCAACTTCAGAGTCTTCAGCAGCGCCGGGAAAGGTCCGATGAACCAAGCGCCTGCACCGCCAACCCGGCGGCGCTCGATGTGAGGGAAGACCGCCATGGAAAAGCTGACCATGATCTACGCGTACGTCCAGGCCCGCTTCTTCTCTCCGCACCGGGACGACGAAGGCGCCACCGCCGTCGAGTACTCCCTGCTCGCCGCCCTGATCGCCGGCATCTGCATCGTCGCCGTCACCGCCTTCGGCAAGCAGGTCGCCTCGATCTTCAACACCCTCACCGGCAAGCTGACCATCCCGTGATCCCCGGTGTCGGGGCGCCCTTCCCCGGCGCCCCGACACCCCCGAACACCACCCACCCCGCCCCGCGCGGGGACGGACCGCGCGGGGACGGACCATGCGGGGACGGACCGTGCCGCGCGGCGGCCTTCCCACCCGGGCGGCGGGCGCGGGCGCGGGCTGTCAGCTGGTGCTCATGGCTGTTTTCCGGCCGGAAAACAGCCATGAGCACCAGCTGAGAGCTTGGGCGCGGCTTGCGATCGGGGCCGGCTCAGCGGGCGAGGCGGCCGAGTTCCTTGCCCGTCGGGTCCAGCAGGACCAGGGTGACGCCGTCGAAGCCGGCCCGGCCGGCCTGGGTCAGCCAGCCGCCGACGTCGGCGCCGTCGCAGCCGATCAGCGTGGACGGGCCCGAGGTGGACAGGATCGCGCCGTCCGGGCCGACGATCCACCCGCCGGTCGTGGTGTTGCACCCGTCGCGGCCCTCCCACTCGCCGCTGCGGAATTCCAGGTAGACGTCGGGCATGCGCGTGGTCGGCGACCACCGGCCGAGCAGACCGGCCGCGGTGGCCGGGGTCAGATCGGCCGGCAGCGGGGCGACGGGCGCTCGCAGGGCCTGGCGGTCCTCGTCGGTCACGGTGGGTACGTCGGTGACGTCGGACGCCATGTCGGCCCGGGACACCGGCCGCGCGCCGGGCCGCAGCCGCGCGACGGTCGCGCCGCCGGCGTCGACCAGGAGCCGTTCGGAGCCGACGATGCGGTATCCGGCCGCCCGGGCCAGCCAGTCCGGCTGCTTGCTGTAGTCAGGCTCCCCGGCCCCGGCACACCCGGGAAGGCCTTCGCCGGTGCTGTAGCTGTCGATGTAGCCCACGAACTGGCCGGTGTCGTCGGCCCGCCAGCGGCCCGCCGGTACCAGGCAGTCCTGGAACCAGGCGATCTCCCCGTCCGCGCTGATACGCAGCACGCCGTCGGTCGTCTTCTTGTCGGTCGACAGTTTCCAGAGGCCGACCAGCGCGACCGGATCGGGCGGCGTGGTGGCGGTGGTGGCGGGTTCCGGACCGGCGCAACCGGCCACGAGCACAACCGCCGTCACGGCACCGGCCAGCAGAGATCGCATGTCGAACCCCTTTCCCCTCGGGGTACGACGGCGTCCGTCGAGAGACGGTTCCCCCGAACGCCGAGTCTCCCGGCGATCGTAGGGCGTGGCCGATCAGCCCGGGGATCCGACGGCTGCCCGGCCGGGCAGGCTGAATCCGGCCGGCCGGAGGGCCGGGGGTGCCGGGCGGGACAGGTCCGGGTCGAGGGTGGCGAGCAGATCCTCGGCGCGCAGGTCGCACAGGGCCGCCAGCAGGGCCGGGGACGGCGCGGTGAAGCAGAGTTGCACGGCGTCGCTGTTGGCCCGGTCCTGGGCCGCGATCAGTACGGACAGGCCGATCCGGTCGATGTGCGACGCGCCGGACAGGTTCACCACGACACGCCGGTGGCTGGTGGCCGCGCCGGCGAGGGCTTCCCGCAGGGCCGGGGCGGCGTCCGCGTCGAGGGCGCCGCGGATGGTGATGACGGCCGCGCCGCCGTGTTCGTCGATCGTGATGTCCGGCATGCTGGTCCTTCCGTTCGCAGGACGACACTCGCCCGGCCACGTGGCGACCGGCACGCGAAGATGTGTCAGTTCCGTGTCAAAGCGGCCGGTTGGTCAGGCCGGGCCGAACAGGGAGCGGTAGTCGGACAGCCGGACCGGGGCGTCGGTGAGCGTGCCGTCGCCGCGCGGGACCTGCAACGGGCGGCCGGCCCGCTGGAACGTGACCGCACCGACGTCAGCGCGCGCGGTCAGGGTGCAGACGATCTGCCCGTACGCCATGACCTCGTCGCTGCGGGCCGCCCCCTCCCCCGCGTCGCCGACCTCGACCACCGCGGTCCCGTCGGCCGGGAGTTGGACGGTGAGCGCGGTGGTGGCCAGCGCGGTGGACAGGCCGCGGGACTGCTCGTTCGGGCCGGGGCCGGCGACCAGTTGGTCGAGTTCGCCCTGCGGGTTCAGGGCGACCGGGACCCGGCGGACGACCTGGACCAGGCGGCCGTCGCGGACCAGGCACAACACCTGGGCCACGTCACCGGAGGGCGCGGTCGCGGCCGGTGAGGACGTGATGTTCAGCGGCTGCCGCGGCAGGGTGACGTCGTGCGGCTCGTCCTGGACCGGCACGCCGCACCCGGTCAGGAGCAGCGCCGCGACCAGGACGAGAATCCGGCGAACAACGGTCATGACGGGCTCCCGGGCAGTTCGACGCGGAATCGGGCGCCGCCGCCCGGACGGTCGGTGACGATCGCCCGGCCGCCGTGGGCCGCCGAGTGTTCGGCGACGATGGCCAGGCCCAGCCCGGTCCCGTCGCTGTCGCCCCGGGCGTGGGCGGCCGGTCCCCGCACGAACCGGTCGAAGATCGCGACCCGATCCTTTTCGGCCACACCCGGTCCCGCGTCGTCGACCTCGACGAACACCGAGCCCGGCTCGGCGTCGGTCTCGGTGAGGCCGATGCGGATGGCGGTGGGGCCGCCGCCGTAGCGGACGGCGTTGTCGACCAGGTTGCCGAGGACCTGCTCGACCCGTCGCCGATCGAGCGGCCACTGCCCCGGCACCCCGTCCGCCACCTCGACCAGCTCCTCCTCAAGTCCCCGGGACCGGCAGACCCGCCGGGCCAACCCGGCCAGATCAACCCCTTCCCGCTGTACGGGTTGATCACTGCGGGCCAGTTCGATCAGGTCGTTGACCAGGGACTGGAACCGAGCCACCTCAGCCGTCAGCAGGGTCACCGCGGCCGCCGACCGTTCGTCCAGCGCGTCGCGCCGCTTGCTCAGCACGCTGGCGGTCGCCTCCAGGGTCTGCAGCGGCGACCGCAGCTCGTGGCTGACGTCCGCGGCGAACCTGCGGTCCCGGGCCATCCGGCGCGCGAGCTGGTCGGCCATGTCGTTGAAGGCGGCCGACAGCGACGCCAGGTCCGGTTCGGTGGCCGGGTCGAGGCGGGTGGTCAGGTCGCCGCCGGCGATCCCGCGGGCGGCGTCGGCGACCGCGGTGAGCGGGCGCAGGGCGAGCCGGGTGACGTACCAGCCGAGCGCCGCTCCCCCGGCCGCCACCATGATCGCGACCGCGGTCAGCACCAGGGCGAGGGTGCGCAGGGTGCGTTCGAGTTCGGCCAGCGACACGATCTCGTAGAAGGCGGCCGAGCCGGCCAGCGGGATGCCGACGATCAGGGCCGGGTGGCCGTCCCGGCTGATGCGCTGGGCGGTGGCGGCGCCCCCCGAGGTCAGCTTCTGGATGCCGGCCGGTACGGCGGTGTCGGCGGCCAGGTCGGCGCTGCGGGAGTGCCACTGCCCGTCGAGATAGAGCAGTACGTACCGGTCGGCGCCGGGGTCGAGCGACCGCAGCACTTCGAGCACGTCCGGGTCGGTGCCGGCGATCCCGGCGTTGACCACCGTCGCGTCGAAGTAGGTGGCCCGCACCGCGGTCCGTTCGCGCTCGTCGAGCAGGGTGCGGCGGGTCGACTCGTACGAGACCAGGCTGATGCAGACCGACAGCAGCAGCGCGCCGACGGCGAACGCGGCGCTGACCCGGGCGCGCAGGCCGATCGGTCTCACGGCAGCAGCTTGTAGCCCAGGCCCCGGACCGTGACCAGGTGCCGGGGGTTGCCGGTGTCCGGCTCGATCTTCTGACGCAACCGGCCGACGTGGACGTCGACCACGCGCTCGTCGCCGAACTCGTGGCCCCACACGCGTTGCAGCAGCTGGTGGCGGGAGAGCACCAGCCCCGGATGGTCGGCCAGCTCGCACAGCAGGCGGAACTCGGTCCGCGTCACCGACACGGTCTCGCCGCGTAGACGCACCTCGCCGGCTTCCGGCCGTACCTCCAGATCTCCGAAGGAAAGCACGGAAGTGGTCGGCACCGGGTGCGCCGTGGCCCGGGCCCGGCGCCGCAGCGCGCGCAGGCGGGCCGCCAGCTCCTTCACGCGGACGGGTTTGACCACGTAGTCGTCGGCGCCGGCCTCCAGCGCGGCGACGATGTCGTGGGTGTCGTCGCGGGCGCTGATCACCACGATCGGCACGTCGTCGCCGCGGCGCAGCTGCCGGATGCACTCGTAGCCGTCCATGCCGGGCAGCATCAGGTCGACCAGCACGGTGTCGGCCGGCTGGGTGCGCTGCGCGGTGAGGCCCTCCTCGGCCGTGGCGACCGCGCGGGCCGTGTACCCCTCGTCCTCCAGGGCCATGGCCAGCGACAGCCGGATCCGGTCGTCGTCCTCGATCAGCAGCACCGCGTTCATAAGTCGCATGATGCCTGCCCGCGGTGACGATGACGGCTCGGGCTCGGCGAGCGGGTCGTTTGTCACGTAACTGTCATGGGTGCGGGCCGATTTCGCGAATCCGGGCGGGCAGTCTGGCTCTGGTCGTTGCCGATCGAGCCACCTCCGGAGGTTTCCGCCATGACGGCGTCCAGCCTGCTCACCGCCGTGACGATAGGTCTCGTCATCGGGCTGGCCGGCCGGCTGCTGCCCCGGCGGGCCCGGTCGGTGCCGGTGTGGCTGCCCGCCGCGGCCGGGGTCGGTGCCGCGGTGCTGGCCACGGTGATCGTGCGGATGACGGTGCCTACGGGGGCCGGGCCGGGCGCGGCCGAGGTGGCGTTGCAGGTGCTGTTCGCGACGGCCGGGGTGGCGGGCGTGGTCACGACCGCCGACCGGCCGAAGCACGCGCATGACGGAGGTGCCCGGTGACGGTCGAGCGGCATGTGTTCGAGGACCTGGACACGACGGTGATCGTGCCGCGGACCGATCTCGGGGCCGAGATCGTCGAGACGCTGCGACCGGCGCTCGGCAAGGAGATCCAGGAGCGACGGTACGTGGTGATCGACCTGCGCTCGGCCGGTGCGATCGACTCGGCCGGGCTGGGTCTGCTCGTGCGCACGCATCAGGAGGCCAAGCGGCACGGCCGGTTCCTGGCCCTGGTCGCGCCGTCGCGGTACGTGCTGGTCGTGCTGCACACCATGCGGCTGGACGGCGTGTTCGACATCTTCGACGACCTGCCGGCCGCGCTGGACCGCGTTCGTGAACATCCGTCACGTAACCGTCATACAACAGCGCGGTGATCGTGAAGGCGGTCGGCCAGGCTCGGCCCGGAGCCGAGCTCACCCCCCAGCCGGTGTGGGACGCCTGCTGCCCTGGCGTTCCACACCGGCACCCCGCTCGGACATTTTCGGCACTGCGGCCCGACACGCGGGGAACACTCAGGCACATCTCAGGTGGGCTCGGCGACGATGTGCCCATGATGATCGACTGGTGGCCGCTGTTCGGGCCGCACAACTGCTCGGAGGACGCCGCCCCGGAACCGGCGCCGGATCCGGAGCCGGCCCGGCGGTGCACCCCGGGCCGATCGGCCAAGGTGGTCGTCGGCGGCCGTTCACGCCGCCCGCCGGGTGGCCCGTGGCGCCGGGTGCGCCCGCGGACGCGGGGCTGAAGCGGACAGCACGAGCCGGGCCGACCCGGACGCGAAGCGACCAGAACGAGCGGCCCCGGAGCCGGGGTTATTCGGCCGGGACCTCGGTGAGCGCCCTGTTCGCGGCCGCCGGCATCAGCGCGGCCAGTGCCACCATCACCACCGCCAGCACGGCCACGCACAGGCAGATCCGGTGCACGGCCAGGGTCAGCCGGGCCGGCTCGACCGATCCGGCCCCGATCGTCGCGTTGGCGATCGCGCCGAACACGGCCACGCCCACCGCGCTGCCGACCGACCGCAGGAATACGTTCCCGGCGGTGACCACACCCCGCTCGCCCCAGCCGACGCTGGACTGGGCCGCGATCAGGGTCGGTGACGCGGTGAGGCCCATCCCGAGGCCGATGATCAGGCCGAAGCCTCCCACCTCGTACACCGAAGAATTTTGATCGAGAAAAAGCAGCAGCAGCGCGCCGATGACGACCAGGGTCGCTCCGATGAGCGCGCACGCGCGGAACCCGAACCGCAGGTAGACGCGCCCGGACCGGCTCGCCGCGATCGGCCAGCCGAGGGTGAGCGCGCCCAGCGAGAAGCCGGCCACCAGCGGCCCCTCGCCGAGGACCTCCTGCACGTAGGTCGGCAGGTACGACGACAGGCCGAGCAGGATGGCCCCGACCGCGACCGCCATCAGCCCGCTGGAGACGAGCAGCCGCCGCCGGAACATCCACAGCGGCAGAACCGGTTCGGCGACGCGGCGTTCGACCGCGACGAACGCGACCAGCGCGAGCACGCCGCCGCCGAGCACGGCCAGGCCGGCCGGTGAGCCCCAGGCCCAGGCCTGCCCGCCCTCCAGCACGCCCAGGATGACCAGCCCGACCCCGGTCGCGAGCAGCAGCGATCCCCAGTAGTCGATGGATGGGCGGCCGCGGTCGACCCGCTCGTGGAACCGGCGCATGATCATCAGCCCGGCGAGCAGGCAGAGCGGGATGTTGACCAGGAAGATCCACCGCCACGAGACCCACTCGCTGAACACGCCGCCGAGCCCCGGGCCGGCCACCGAGGCGATGCCCCAGACGCTGGCCACGTAGCCCTGGACCTGGGCGCGTTCCCGGACCGAGTAGAGGTCGCCGACGATGGTGATGGTGGTCGGCATGATCGCGCCCGCACCGAGTCCCTGGACCACCCGGAACGCGATGAGCGCCGCCATCGACCAGGCCACGCCGCACAGGATCGAGCCGGCCAGGAAGAGCCCGACCCCGAACAGGATGACCGGTTTGCGGCCGAACAGGTCGTTGAGTTTGCCGTAGATCGGCACCGACACGGCCTGGGCCAGCAGGTAGATCGAGAACAGCCAGGGGAACTCGGTGAACCCGCCGAGATCCTTGACGATCGACGGTACGGCGGTGGCGATGATGTTCGCGTCGATGGCCACCAGCCCGGTGCAGAGCATGACCGCGACGAGCACGGCGCCGCGTTCCGACCTGAGACCGATGGACTTGTCGTTCACTCCCGAAACCCTAGCGGTCGCGGCGCAGGGCCTCGATGAGCGGGAGGATCCGGCGCGGGATGCGCTGGCGCAGGACCGGTTCGGTGCGGCTGCGGGTGACCCCGGGGACGCCGAGGATCCGCTGGATGACCTCCTCCAGGTTTTCCGGGCCGCGGGCCACGACCAGGCACAACAGGTCGCTGTCGCCGGCCACCGAGTCCAGTTCGATCACCTCCGGGATGCGGCTCAGGCCCTCGGTGACGGCGTCCAGCACACCCTGGGCGACGCTCAGCCGGATGTACGCCTTGGACGCGTAGCCCAGCCCGCCCGGGTCGACGACCGGGCCCCAGCCGGTGAGCACGCCCTGCTTCTCCAGCTTGTCCAGGCGGGCCTGCACGGTGCCGCGGGCCACGCCCAGCCGGCGGGCGAACTCGCGGACGCCGGCCCGTGGTTCGCGGACGGCCAGAACGAGGATCCGGAGGTCGAGTGCGTCTATCTGGTCCGGCATGGGGGTCCTGTTCCTGGGAAGCTGAGCCAACTGCCACCGCGAACGCCGTGGCACAGGTCACATGTAGGCCATTGGCTCAATTTCCGGGTCGGTGGTTGCCGGGAGCCTAGCCGCTGACCCTTACTAGGCGCGCCGATGGTCCAAATGTACGAGGGGAAACGCACCAATGGTCGTCGAACAGGCCCCGATGCCGGCCCGGTCGTTGCCGGTGATCCGGACCCTGGCGGAGCGCTACACCCGCCGTACCGGCACCGTGCAGCTGACCGGGATCCAGGCGCTGGCCCGGCTCCCGATCGACCAGCATCGGCGCGACCGGGCCCGCGGCCGCAACGTCGCCACGTTCGTCTCCGGCTACGAGGGTTCGCCGCTGGCCGGGTTCGACCTGGAGCTCGGGCGCATCGGTGAGCTGCTGGACGACAACGACGTGGTATTCCGGCCCGGCCTCAACGAGGAGGCGGCGGCCACCGCGATCCAGGGCACGCAGCTGCTCGGCGGGCACGGCGATGCGACGTACGACGGGGTCGTCGGCCTCTGGTACGGCAAGGCGCCCGGCCTGGACCGGGCCACCGACGCGATCCGGCACGGCAACCTGATGGGTGCCGACCCGCGCGGCGGCGTGGTGCTGCTGGTCGGTGACGACCCGGCGGCGAAGTCGTCGAGCGTGCCCTGCGCGTCCGAGCTCGCGCTGGCCGACCTGCACGTGCCGACCCTGTACCCGGCCGACAGCCAGGACATCCTGCGGCTCGGGCAGCACGCGATCGAGCTGTCCCGGGCGTCCGGGCTGTGGACCGCCCTGAAGATCGTCACCAACGTGGCCGACGGGTCCGGTCCGGTGTCGCTGGACGCGCCGTTCGGCGAGCCGGTGCTGGCGCGCCGGGCCGGGCGGCACGAGCCGACGGCCAGGCTGCTGCAGCCGATGCTCGGTCCGATCGAGCGGGACCTGGTCACCAACCGCCTGGACCTGGCCCGCGAGTACGCCCGCGACAACGGGCTCAACACGATCATCGGCCGGGCGCCCGGCGACCGGGTCGGCATCGTCGCGGCCGGCCGCACCTGGCAGGACACCATGGTCGCGCTGGAGCGCCTGAACCTCGCGGTCGAGGACAGCCCGGTGCGCGTGCTGCGCCTCGGCATGGTGTGGCCGCTCGAACCGGAGATCGTCCGGGAGTTCGCCGACGGTCTGGACCAGATCATCGTGATCGAGGAGAAACGGAGCTTCCTCGAGGCCGGGCTCCGGGAGATCCTCTACGGCACCGAACGGGCCCCGGCCATTTCCGGCAAGGACCTTTTTCCCGCGTACGGCGAACTCGACGTCGACACCATCCTTCCGCTGCTCGGGCGCCGGTTGCGGGCCGAGGGTCTCGTCCGTGAGGAGCCGGCGGCGCCGGTCGTGCGCACACTGCTGCCGCTGGCGCGGCGGGCGCCGTACTTCTGCTCCGGTTGCCCGCACAACTCCTCGACGGCCACGACCAGCGGCGCCACCGGCGACGGGGTGCTGATCGGCGCCGGTATCGGCTGTCACGCGATGGTGCTGCTGATGGACGAGGGCCAGGTCGGGCGGGTCACCGGGCTGTCGCAGATGGGCGGCGAGGGCCTGCAGTGGATCGGCCTGTCGCCGTTCATGAAGCGCGACCACTACGTGCAGAACCTGGGTGACGGCACGTTCGACCACTCGGGTTCCCTGGCCGTGCGAGCCGCCGTGGCCGCGGGCGTGAACATCACCTACAAGCTGCTCTACAACTCGGCCGTGGCGATGACCGGCGGGCAGGCCGCGGTCGGGGGCATGGGCGTCCGCCAGATCGTCGACGTCCTGCTGGCCGAGCGCGTCGCCCGGGTGATCGTCACGACCGAGGACCTGGGCCGGTACCGCAAGGTCACGCTGCCGCGCGGCGTCGTGGTCTGGGACCGCTCGCGCATCGAGGAGGCGATGACGCTGCTGGCGGCCACGCCGGGCGTCACCGTGCTGGTGCACGACCAGGAGTGCGCGACCGAGAAGCGGCGGCGCCGCAAGCGCACGGCCGCGCAGGCCACCTCGACCCGGGTCGTGATCAACGAGCGGGTCTGCGAGGGCTGCGGCGACTGCGGGCGCAAGTCCAACTGCCTGTCGGTCTACCCGATCGAGACGCCCCTGGGCCGCAAGACCCGGATCGACCAGACCACCTGCAACATCGACTACTCGTGCCTGGACGGGGACTGCCCGGCGTTCATGACCGTCGAGGTGCCGGCCGGGAAGAAGGCCCGGGTCGCGGTCGGCGATCTGGGACCGGACGACCTGCCGGCGCCGCCGCGCGACCGGGAGCGGACCACGACCGGGGTGCGGATCACCGGGATCGGCGGCACCGGCGTGGTGACGATCTCGCAGATCGTGGCCACGGCCGGGCTGCTCGGCGGCTGGCACGCCCGGTCGCTGGACCAGACCGGTCTGGCCCAGAAGGGTGGCGCGGTCGTCTCCGACGTCGTGCTGACCCGGGGCGACGGGATCGCCACCAACAAGATCAGCGCCGGGTCCTGCGACCTGTACCTGGGTTGTGACCTGCTGGTCGCCGCCGACGAGCGCAACCTGCGGGTGGCCGCGGCCGACCGGACCGTGGCGGTGCTGTCCACCTCGGTGGTGCCGACCGGCGCGATGGTGTCCGATCCGGCGGTCGGGCTGCCCGACACCGCCGGGGTGGCCGAGCAGCTCGCCGGCGTCTTCCGGGAGCCGCCGCTGAACCTGGACGCGCGGGCGGTCAGCGGCCGGCTGTTCGGCGACGACCAGTACGCGAACATGCTGCTGCTCGGCGCCGGATTCCAGACCGGGGCGCTGCCGCTGCCGGCGTCGGCGATCGAGGAGGCCATCCGGCTCAACGGGGTCGCCGTGGAGAAGAACCTGCAGGCGTTCCGCCGGGGCCGTCAGGCGGTCGCCGATCCGGCCGGGGTGCCCTGGAACACCCCCGATGAGCAGGCGGAGCCGCGGGACGCGGCGCGCTGGCGCTACGAGGACCTGGTGGCGTATCAGAACGTCGCCTACGCCGACGCGTATCAGCAGGTCGTCGACCGCGTGCGGGCCGCCGACCGGGCCGACGGGCGACTCACCGAGGCCGTGGCGGCCGGGCTGTACAAGTTGATGGCCTACAAGGACGAGTACGAGGTGGCGCGGCTGAGCCTGGACCCGGCGATGGACGAGCGGATCGCCGAGCAGTTCGGGCCGGGTGCGCGGGCCTCGTGGCGGCTGCATCCGCCGGCTCTGCGGGCGCTGGGGATGCGGCAGAAGCTGACGCTGGGGCCGGCTTTCCGGGTCGGTTTCCGGGCGTTGGCCGCGGCTCGACGCGTACGCGGAACCGCTCTTGATCCTTTTGGTCTTGCGCGGGTGCGTCGGGTCGAGCGGGCGCTGATCGAGGAGTACCGGCGCGTGGCCGAGACGCTGCGAGCCGGGCTGACGCCCGAGAACTACGACCTGGCCGTACGGATCGCCGGTCTGCCCGACCTGGTCCGGGGGTATGAGCAGGTCAAGCTGCGTAACGTCGAGAGCTATCACGCGCAGCTCCGGGCGTTGCTGGCGGAATTCACGAACACCGCCGGGCCGGGCACACACGCTCGTTAACGATCGTTATGGTTAACGAGCGTTAGGGTGGATCACGGGTGGGTGCTCAGTCATCGACGAGGGAGCAGCATGTTCGAGTTGAGCCGCGACCATGAGGCGTTTCGCGCACTGGTCCGGGAGTTCGCCGAGAAGGAGATCGCGCCGCACGCCGCGGCCTGGGACCGGGCGCACCATTTCCCGGTCGACGTCGTGCGCAAGATGGGTGACCTGGGCCTGATGGGTCTGACCGCCCCGGAGGAGTACGGCGGGGCCGGCGCCGACGGCGACTTCCTGTCGCTGTGCATCGCGATCGAGGAGCTGGGCCGGGTCGACCAGGCGCTCGGCATCACCCTGGAGGCCGCGGTCGAGCTGGGCATCAAGCCGCTGGTCGCGTTCGGCACGGCCGAGCAGCAGCAGCGCTGGCTGCCCGACCTGGTCGCCGGGCGCGCGCTGGCCGGTTTCGGCCTGACCGAGCCGGACGCCGGGTCGGACGCGGGCGCCACCCGCACCCGGGCCGAGCTCGACGGCGACTCCTGGGTGATCAACGGCGGGAAGCAGTTCATCACCAACTCCGGTTCGGCGATGACGTCGGTGGTGACGGTGACCGCACGGACCGGCACCCGTGAGGACGGCCGGGCCGAGATCTCCGCGATCATCGTGCCTTCGGGGACGCCCGGTTTCCTGGTCGAGCCCGCCTACGACAAGCTCGGCTGGCACATCTCGGACACCCACCCGCTGACCTTCACCGACTGCCGGGTGCCGGCCGACCACCTGCTCGGCGAGCGCGGCCGGGGGTATGCGCAGTTCCTCAACACGCTCGACGGCGGGCGGGTGGCGATCGCCGCGCTGGCCGTCGGCTGCCTGCAGGCGTGTGTGGACATGGCGGTGCCGTACGCGGGTCAGCGGATGACCTTCGGCGGGCCGATCGGCCGCAAGCAGGGCGTCGCGTTCCAGATCGCCGACCTGCGCGTGATGCTGGAAGCGGCCCGGCTGCTGACCTACAAGGCGGCGGCGATGAAGGTGGCGATGGACCGGGGCGTCCCGGGCGCGCCGTCGCGGGCCGAGTTCAAGCAGTCGGCGTCGATCGCCAAGCTGTACGCGACCGAGGCGGCGGTCACCGGCACCCGGGTCGCCACGCAGATCTTCGGTGGGTACGGCTTCATGGAGGAGTACCCGGTGGCCCGGTTCTACCGGGACGCCAAGATCCTGGAGATCGGCGAGGGCACGAGCGAGGTGCAGCGCATGCTCATCGCGCGCGGCCTGGGCCTTCCGGTCGAGTGACGATTTCAGGAGATCGATCGATGGAGAACCTCAGCGACCTCGCCGCCCAGCTGCGCGACCGCCTCGGCGTGGTGCGCGGCGAGGGCGCCGGGGGCAGCGCGGCCGCCCGCAAGAAGCACACCGACCGCGGGAAACTGCTGGTCCGGGAGCGGGTCGACCGGCTGCTGGACCCGGGCAGCCCGTTCCTGGAGCTGAGCGCGCTGGCCGCGTACGGAATGTACGGCCCCGGCGACGAGGCGTGGACGGTGCCGAGCGCCGGCATCGTCACCGGCATCGGCCGGGTCGGCGGGCGCGAGGTCGTGGTGGTGGCCAACGACGCCACCGTCAAGGGCGGCACCTACTACCCGATCACGGTCAAGAAGCACCTGCGCGCGCAGGAGATCGCCGCGCAGAACCACCTGCCGTGCATCTACCTGGTCGACTCCGGCGGCGCCTTCCTGCCCCGGCAGGACGAGGTGTTCCCGGACAAGGAGCACTTCGGCCGGATCTTCTTCAACCAGGCCAACCTGTCGGCCCGCGGCATCCCGCAGATCGCCGCGGTGATGGGCTCGTGCACGGCCGGTGGCGCCTACGTGCCGGCGATGTCCGACGAGACGGTGATCGTCAAGGATCAGGGCACGATCTTCCTGGGTGGGCCGCCGCTGGTGAAGGCCGCCACCGGCGAGGTCGTCACGGCCGAGGAGCTCGGCGGCGGGGACGTGCACGCGCGGCGCTCCGGCGTGGTCGACCACCTGGCCAACGACGACGCGCACGCGCTGGCCATCGTGCGCAGCATCGTGGACACACTGCCCGCGCCGGACCGGGCGGACCTTGAGGTCGAGGATCCGCTCGAAGCGCCCGAGACGCTCTACGACGTGGTCCCCTCCGATACTCGCACGCCCTACGACGTGCGCGAGGTGATCCGCCGGATCGTCGACGGCAGCCGTTTCCACGAGTTCAAGAAGCTGTACGGCGAGACGCTGGTGACCGGGTTCGCCACCATCTACGGCCACCGGGTCGGCATCGTCGCCAACAACGGCATCCTGTTCTCCGAGTCGGCGCTCAAGGGCGCGCACTTCATCGAGCTGTGCAACCAGCGCAAGATCCCGATCATCTTCCTGCAGAACATCACCGGTTTCATGGTCGGCCGGGAGTACGAGAACAACGGCATCGCCCGCGACGGCGCAAAACTGGTCACGGCCGTGGCCTGCTCGGTCGTCCCGAAGTTCACCGTCGTCATCGGCGGCTCGTTCGGTGCCGGCAACTACGGCATGTGCGGGCGCGCCTACGACCCCCGCTTCCTGTGGATGTGGCCGAACGCGCGGATCTCGGTGATGGGCGGCGAGCAGGCCGCGTCGGTCCTGGCGACCGTCCGCTCCGACCTGAACACGCCGGAGGAGGTCGAGGCGTTCAAACAACCCATCCGTGAGCAGTACGAACGTCAGGGCTCCCCGTACTACGCGACCGCGCGACTGTGGGACGACGGTGTCATCGACCCCGTCGACACCCGCCGTGTCCTGGGCATGGGACTCGCCGTCGCCGCCCACGCCCCGATCCCCGAGCCGTCCTACGGCATCTTCCGGATGTGATGAGTTGAAGACCGTTCTGGTGGCCAACCGCGGCGAGATCGCGCTGCGGGTGTTCCGTACGGCCCGGGCCATGGGCCTGCGCACCGTCGCCGTCCACACCGACCTGGACGCGACCGCGCCGCACGTGCGGGCGGCCGACGTCGCCGTCCGGGTGCCGTCCTACCTCGACGTCGACGCCGTCGTCGACGCGGCCGTGCGCACCGGCGCCGACGTGGTGCACCCCGGCTACGGTTTCCTGTCCGAGCGGGCCACGTTCGCCGCCGCGCTGGAGAAGGCCGGCGTCGCCCTGGCCGGGCCCAGTTCGGCGGTGATGGAACGGATGGGCCGCAAGGATGCGGCCCGCGAGGTCGCGGTGGCGGCCGGGGTGCCGGTCGTGCCGTCGTACGGCATCGACGAGGATCCGACCTCGTTCACCTATCCGGTCCTGGTCAAGGCCGCGGCCGGCGGTGGCGGCAAGGGCATGCGGGTCGTCCGCACGGCCGGCGAGCTCCCGGAGGCCGTCGCCGCCGCGAAACGCGAGGCGATCGCCGCCTTCGGCGACGACACGATGCTCATCGAGAGGTACGTGGAATCCGGGCGCCACCTGGAGGTTCAGGTGATGGGCGACCGGCACGGCACCGTGCTGCACCTGTGGGAACGTGACTGCTCGACGCAGCGCCGCCACCAGAAGGTCCTCGAAGAGGCGCCGGCCCCGACCATCGACGAGCCGACCCGGGAACGGCTCACCGGGGCGGCGGTCGACCTGGCCCGCGAGGTCGGCTACGTCAGCGCCGGGACCGTCGAGTTCCTGCTCGACAGCGCCACCGGCGAGTTCTACTTCCTGGAGATGAACACCCGGCTGCAGGTCGAGCACCCGGTCACCGAGGCGATCACCGGGCTCGACCTGGTCGGGATGCAGCTGCGGATCGCGGCCGGGGAACCGGTCGGCCTGACCCAGGACCAGGTGCGGCGCGACGGGTGGGCGATCGAGGCGCGGGTGTACGCCGAGGACGCGTTCGGCGGGTTCCTGCCGCAGGCGGGCACGGCGACGTACGTCCGCTGGCCGGCCGGCGCGCGGGTCGATCACGCCCTGGAGTCCGGGCAGGTCGTGTCCACCTCGTACGACCCGATGCTGGGCAAGGTGATCGTGCACGGGCCCGACCGCGAGGCGGCCCGGCTGGGGTTGATCGCGGCCCTCGACGAGACCGTGGTGCTCGGGCTGACCACGAACACCGGGTTCCTGCGGGCGCTGCTGGCCCGGGACGAGTTCCGGGACGCGGCGATCGACACGGCCTGGCTCGACAAGCACGCCGTGCCGCCGCCCGGAGCGGACGACGCGCGACTGCTGGCGGCCTGGGTCCAGGCCGCCGAGCTGCGGTCGGGCCCGGCCGGGCCGTTCGCGGCGGACGGCTTCCGGCTGAGCGGGCCGGCCCGGCCGCCCCGCATCGAGCTCGACGAACCGGTCGTGGTCGGCCCCGATTCGGTGCGCGAGCTGGCCCGTAGCGTCGAGGCCGGCGTGGTCCGCCTCGAAACCAGACGGGCCGTGGCTTTCGTCCGGCTCGATCGGGGCGGGGCCGAGGTCGTCCACCAGGGGCAGCGGCACGTCTTCCGGCGGCCCGACCCGGTCGCCGACGCCGCCGGCGCGACCGGTGACGGCAGTGTCGTGTCGCCGATGCCGGGCACGGTCACCGACGTGCGGGTCACCGAGGGCCAGGCGGTCGCCGAGGGTGACGTCCTGGGGGTCATGGAGGCGATGAAGATGGAGCTGACCCTGCGCGCCCCGTACGCCGGAACTGTCACGGCCGTCGGCGTCCACCGTGGTGACCAGGTCAAACTCGGCGCTCGCCTGTTCGAGGTCACCGCCGGATGACACGGGGTCCGCTTCACGCGTCAACGGTGTGAACTCGCGTCGTTCGGTGGACCGCGGCGCGAACCCGGTCGTAGGTTCATGCGGGGCGCCGGCGACCCGTCCGGCGACCCGCGCCGCCGAGAGGACTTCGATGACCGTCACCGACATCCTGTCCCCCGAGTGTCTCGACGATCCCGTTCCGGTGTGGAGGGCGCTCCGCGACACCCAGCCCCTGAATTTCCATGCGGGCATGAACGCGTACGTGATCAGTCGTTACGAGGACGTCGATCGCGCCTTCAAGGACCCGGTGTTCACCAGCGACAACTACGCCTGGCAGCTGGAACCGGTGCACGGCCGCACGATCCTGCAGATGAACGGGCGCGAGCACGCCATCCACCGGCGGCTGGTCACGCCGGCGTTCCGGGGCAGTGAGCTGGCCGCCCGGTTCGTCCCGGTGATGCGGGCCAACAGCCGCGAACTGCTCGACGGGTTCCGGCGCACCGGCGAGGTGGATCTCGTGGACGCGTACACCACGCGGTACCCGATCAACGTGATCGTGGACATGCTGGGCCTGCCCAAGTCCGACCACGTCCTGTTCCACCGCTGGTACACCGCGGTCATGGGATTCCTGGCCAACCTCACCCAGGACCCGGAGGTGACCGCGCGCGGCATGGCGACCCGGGAGGAGATGCGGTCGTACCTGTTGCCGCGCATCGCCGAACGGCGCGCGGCGCCCGGCGACGATCTGTTGTCGGTGCTGTGCACGGCCGAGATCGACGGCGAGCAGATGACCCCGCTGGAGATCAAGGCGTTCGTCAGCCTGCTCCTGGTCGCCGGCGGCGAGACCACCGACAAGGCGATCGCCAACATGATGCTCAACCTGATCCGCCACCCCGACCAGATGGCGATGGTCCGCGCCGACCGGTCTCTCATCGCCAACGCACTGGCCGAGACGCTGCGGCACTCACCCCCGGTCCAGATGATCATGCGGCAGCCGGCCGAGGACGTCGAACTCTCCGGCGGCACCGTCCCGGCCGGCGCCACCGTGGTGTGCCTGATCGCCGCGGCCAACCGCGACCCGCGCCGCTACACCGACCCGGACCGCTTCGACATCACCCGCGGCGACCTGGACTTCGGCCGGGCGTTCACGGCCGCCGCCAACCACACCGGGTTCGCGCTGGGCCGGCACTTCTGCGTGGGCGCCATGCTGGCCCGCACCGAGGTGGAGATCGCCGCCAACGACCTGCTCGACGCCATGGACGACATCGAACTGGCCGAGCCCGCGGCGCCCGCGGGCCTGTTCACCCGCGCCCCGTCAACTCTGCGCCTGCGATTCCGCCCCACCGCCTGACCCGAGGGCGGCTTCCGCGTCCTGGCGGTAGGTGTGGCGACCGCGGAGAACGATCAGGCTGCCGACGGCCAAAGGCAGAAGCACCACGGTGTACGCCCATCGCAGTGAGCCGGTGGTGTCCGAGGCCAGGCCGATCAGCCACGGGCCGAGCGCGCCGCCGAGCGTGACCACCAGCTGCAGCACCGCGAAGCCCAGGCCGCGGCGGTGGGCGGCCACGACGTCGGCGTTGGCCGCGGTCAGGTTGGCGATGGCCGCGGCAAAACCGGCGTTGGCCAGGGTGAAGCAGACCGCCTGGGGGGCCAGCACCGGCACGCTCACCGCGCCGGCCAGGAAGACCGTGCCGACCAGCAGCGACAGGCCGCCGATGGTGACCCGGTGCTGGTGGCGGCGGTCGCCGAGCCAGCTGCCGGTCAGGATCCCGGCGACGATCCCGACCAGCCCGGCACCGCCGCCGACGGCCGCCGCCGAGGCCTCGGGCAGGCCGAACTCGCGGGCGTAGAACGACGGCATCCAGAAGAACAGGCCACCGAGACCGAAGAACAGGATGCTCAGGCCGGTGATCACCGAGCGCAGCGTCCGAATGCGCAGCAGCGCGACGATCTGCGCCCGCATCGGAACCTCCGGCTCGGGCACCGGGGCCTCCACGGTGGAGTCCTCGCGGTACCACCGGGCCAGCTGGTCGCCGATGCCCCGCACCGGTTCCCGGACGGTCAGGACCAGCACCGCGATGACGATGCCGGGCACCGCGACCAGGAAGAACCCGGTGCGCCAGCCGAGGGTCTGCGCGAGCGCGCCACCGGCGATGACGCCGATCGGCAGGCCGGCGAAGTAGGCCATCCGCTCGTAGCCGTAGGCGCGGGCCCGCCCCGGACCCGGATACAGATCGCCGAGCAGGCTCGACGACGGCGGATTGTAGAGCTGACCGGCCGCGCCGAGCAGGACCCGGACCAGGAACAACGTCATGTAGGAACCGGCCAGCCCGGTGCCGACGGTGAGCAGCGCCCAGACCGCCACGACGGCGGCGATGGTCCAGGTGCGCTTGCCGGTGTCGGCCAGTTTCCCGGCCGGCAGGAGCAGGATGATCGCGGCGATCGCGCCGGCCGTGGCGATCGCGCCGCCCTCGCTGTCGCTGAAGCCGAACTCCTCCTGGATGGTCGGCAGCGCGCCGGCCAGCAGGTTGTACTCCACCCGGTCGATCGCGGCGACGAGCGCGACGCAGATCGCCGGCCACCAGCCGAACGGCGCCCCCGCGCCCCGCCGCACGGCGACCGGCGGGCGTCCCGGATAGGCCGCCACCGATCTGATCTGCTCGGACTCCCCGGTGACCGCCATCGTCGCACCGTACCGTTCGGAAACGGCGTTCCGCTAGAGGATACGCGGTTTCGACTCTGCGAGGATGGGTGCGGGAGGGCGATCCGGATGCGTACGCGAATAATTGTTTTGATCTTGGCATTGGTGGCCGGAGCGGGACTTTTCCTCGCCGGGCGGGCGACCGTGCGGCCACCGGCCGACGACGGGAGCTATGCCGACGGCGTGCGGGACGGTCGGGCGCTGCAGGCCACGATCGGCCGGGCCGCCGGTGACAGCGAGATCTTCCGGGACGGGTACGAGGCGGGGGCGAACGACGCCTTCGGCGGGTACGACGGCGGGTGGAGTTACGACACGCCGTACGCGATCGTGCTGGAGAACGGCGGTTCCGGGATCACCTACCGCATCAGCAGCCGGGTCGAACTGACGCCCGGCGTCGACTATCGACTCTGCTCGGACGAGCACCGAATCTGCCCGGTCCCGCGCTGACGGCGCGGCGCTCAGGTGGCCGCCGCGAATGCCTCCACCTTGGCGGTGTCGCCGGCGACGATGAGGACGCAGCCGTCCGGGACGACCGTGTCCGGGGTGGCGTAGGCGAACTCCTCGCCGGGGCGCTTGGTGCCGACGACGGTGATCCCCCACGTGCCACGCAGGGCGAGATCCCGCAGCGTGCGGCCGGCCGCGCCGCGCGGGGCCCGGACCTTGGCGATGGCGAAACCGTCGTCGAACTCGATGTAGTCGAGCATCCGCCCGGTGATCAGGTGCGCGACCCGCTCCCCCATCTCGGTCTCGGGGAAGATCACGTGCTGCGCGCCGACCGAGGACAGGATCTTGCCGTGCTTGACGCTGGTCGCCTTCGCCCAGATCTCCGGCACGCCGAGCTCGGTCAGGGTCAGCACGGTCAGCACACTGGTCTCCAGGTTCGTGCCGATGCCGACGACCGCGCGCGGGAACTCGTGCACGCCGATCTGGCGCAACGCGTCCTCGTCGGTGGCGTCCACCTCGACGACCTGGGTCAGCCGGTCGGACCAGTCCTGCACGATGCGCGGATCGGTGTCGATGCCGAGCACCTCGTAGCCGAGGTCGAGCAGGGACGCGGCGACCTGCCCGCCGAACCGGCCCAGCCCGATCACCACCACGTTGTCGCCGCGTGCGCTTCGGTCAGCCAACGAGGGGCCTCTCTTCCGGATAGCGGTACAGCCGGCGGCGGGTGTTCAGGGCGATCGCCGTGCCGACGGTGATCGTGCCGACCCGGCCGACATACATCAGGACGACGAGCAGGACCTGCGCCGAGGACGGCAGATCGGCGGTGACCCCGGTGGACAGGCCGACCGTGGCGAACGCGGACGTGACCTCGAACAACGCCCGGTCGAAAGGCACACCGTCGGTGAGCGCATCCAGGGCCAGGGTGCCGGTCGCGACCAGGGCGACACCCATCAGGGCCACGGTGATCGCCTGCCGTTGCGTCTCCTCGGCGATCCGGCGGTGCTGGATGACCACGTCCGGTTCGCCGCGCAGTTCGGCCCAGATCACGTACGCCAGCAGCAGGAACGTGGTTATCTTGATGCCGCCCGCGGTGCTGGCACTGCCGCCGCCGATGAACATCAACCCGGTCGTGACCGCGGTGGTCTCGCTGTTCAGATGTCCGAGGTCGACGGTGTTGAACCCGCCGGAGCGCGTCATCACGTCCTGGGTGAACGCGGCCAGCACCTTCGCCGGGGTGCCGAGCGGGCCCAGCGTGCCCGGGTTGCGCCACTCGAAGACCAGGAACGTGACGAACCCGAAGACCGACAGAAGCACCGTGCCCCACACCGTCAGCCTGGTGTGCGTGGACCAGGTGCCCGGGCGGCGCCACTCGCGGGCCAGCTCGAACAGCACCGGGAAACCGATCGACCCGGCCAGCACCCCGAAAATCAGGGGCAGGCAGATCCACGGGTCGGCGACGAACCGGACCAGGCTGTCGGGGTAGAGCGCGAAACCCGCGTTGTTGAACGCCTGAACGGCGTGGAAGACCGCCTCCCAGACAGCACGGCCCGGCGAGTAGTCGTAGGCGAGCCAGAACCGGACCGTGAGCACGGCCGCGATCGCGGTCTCCGAGACCAGCATGACCGCGGCCACCCGCAGCAGCACCGCGCCGATGTTGCCGCCGGTGAGTCCGGCACTCTCGGCCTGTGCCAGCAACCGCCCCCGCAGTCCGAGCCGGCGCGACACCAGCAGGCTGAGCAGGGTGGCGAGGGTCATGATGCCGAACCCGCCGATCTGCGACAGCACGGTGAGCAGCACATGCCCGAAGGTGGACCAGTAGGTCGGGGTGTCGACCACGGACAGCCCGGTGACGCAGACCGCCGACGCCGCGGTGAACAGCGCGGTGACCAGCGGCGCGTGCCCGGCCTCGGCCCGGGCGGCCGGAAGCATCATCAGGCCGGTCCCGACCACGATCGCGCCCAGGAACGCCAGCGGCACGATACGGCTCGGATACTGCCACGGCGATCGCACGAAACGGTCATACCCTCGCAGCGCCGGAACCACCCGGCGCGGCGAGGGAGCGCAGGAGTTCGGCGGCGGCGGCCCGGGCCCGCTCCGCAGTGAGATCGAGCTGGGCCAGCAGACTCTTGAGGAAGCCGATGATCAGCACGACGGCCGCATCCGGGTCGAGGTCGGCGCGGAACTGCCCCCGATCCCGCCCGGCCTCCAGGATCGCCCGCAGAAACCCGGCCCACGCCTCGTCGCTGACCAGCAGGATGTCCCGGAGCACCGGGTCACGGCCGGCCCGGGCGTAGCACTCGTTGAGCACCACGAGCTGGTCACGATCGGTCTCGAAACGGCGTAGCACGTGCTCCAGATGGCGAGCGAGCGCCACCGCCGGATCGTCCTCGGAGGTTCCGGCCGGCATCCGCTCCAGCGTGCCGACGACGTCCCGGACAACCGCCGCCACCAGTGCTTCCTTCGAGGGGAAGTAGTAGTGCAGCGTCGCGATGTTGATCTCGACCCGGTCGGCGACGTCCCGGACCCGCAGACCCTCGAACCCCAGGGCCGCGATCGTGTGCTGAGCGGTCGTGATGATCTGCGCCCGGCGCTGCTCGCCGTCACCTGCTGTCCGCCGCTTGGCCGGCATCCCGCCCCCATGTTCCCCATCAGCTGCTTGATGGCAGCCTAGGCGGCCCCCACCGTCCAGGGCGCCCGGGGGCTCGGCTCAGCGGTGCAGGGCGGCGGCCAGTGGGGTGGCAAGCCTGGTGAGCAGCGAGAGGGCCGGATGCGCGAGCCGCCGCTGCCACACGATCGGTTGCATCGACACCCGGACGGCCTCGCCCGCATACGCGGTGAGGCCGCGCTCGTACTCATGCACCGCAACCGGAATCGTCGTGCGCCCCTTGACCGCGCCGGCCAGGTGCTCGGCCAGCAGATCGGCGTCCCGGATGGCCGTCGCGGCGGCCCGGCCGCCGGTCGGCGGCATGGCGTGCACGGCGTCACCCAGGCCGGTGACCACGCCCGACGCCCACGGCGTCAGGTGCGCACCCGGGTCGCAGGCGTGGTAGCGGAACGTGCCGACCGTCGCCCGGTCGGCCGCCGCGACCACGTCCCGCATCACCGGCGACCAGCCTTTCAGCAGCGCGACCGCCGCGTGGACAGCGGCGTCCGGGCCGCTCTTGCGGGCGTCGGGCAGACGGTCGAGCGGCACGTTGACACCCCAGTAGACGGCCGACGACTCGGTCACCGCCGGACTGTCGGCGCCGAGGCCGGGGTCCAGCGCGGCCCCGGCCTCCACGTCGAACAGTGTGAGGAAGGTGCCGATCCCCCCGGGCCCGACGCCGAGCACCGAGCCTCCGGCCAGCACGTCGGGCAGCCGCTCACGGATCGCCGGGGTCAGTGGTGTCCGCCCGGCGATGCCCCCGATCCCGATCGGCGCCGAGGTCGGGCGGCCGGCCAGTGCCGCGGTCACCCGGGACGTCGAGCCGTCGGCGGCCACCAGCAGATCACCGTGATCCTCGGTGCCGTCGGCGAAGTGGGCCGTCACCGTGCCGTCGGGGTGCGTCTCGTGCCGCACGTACTCACTCCCCCAGCGGATGGCGTCGTCCAGCCCGCGGGCCAGCAGCACGCGCAGCCCGACCCGGCCGACGAGCAGCATCTCCTGGTCGAGGGGAATCTCCTTCTTGGCCAGCACGCGCATCCGATGGTCGGCGAAGAAGAACCACCGGTGTGCGGCGTGGCTCGGCGAGCTCGCCAGCAGTGCCTGGAAGGACGCGGGCGGAAGGTGCCGCCGCAGGATCGCGCAGGCGGTGTCGTCGAGGTGCAGCTGATATCCGGCGGTCGCCTCGGCGCGGGCGTCCCGCTCGTGGACCACGACGTCGATGCCCGCACCGCGCAGGGCCTGGGCCAGGGTTAGGCCACCGATCCCGGCCCCGATAACCACAACTCGCATGTCCACTCCTCGAAGGTCGTCGTCCGGCCTGACCAACGTTACCCATCAAGCAGTTGATGGAGAAGAGCGAGTGACCCAGGCAACACGCCACGGCCAGGCGATCAGAGAAGAGCTATCTGTCCGGGCAACGGCCCGTCGTCGAGGTCCCCGTCCAGCCGCCACAGCCGGAGAAGATCCCCCGCGCGATCCCGGGTCAGCCACCGCCCCGGCCGCTCACCACCCACGATCGACCCGGCGCCACCGCCCGGATACCGCACCCGGGACCGGCACCGCAGGCTGTGCGCGGACAGAAGCAGATGCTCCGAGGCATCCCCTGACCACAGCGACACCAGGACGAGCTCCTCGGTCAGGAAGAGCGTCCACGAGTCGACCTGCCCGTCGGCCAGCTCGGGCGGCAGGTCCGGCAGATCCCCGAGGTGCCGATGCACGAGCACGGACTCGGTGGCGACATCCCGTATCGAAAAAAATCCTTCGGTGTCGGCGGTCAGATACCGCGCGCCGCTCGGGCTCAGATCGGCCAGATCGTCGCCCCGCAGCGCCCGCAGGTCGATGCGCCCACCGGTCAGCCCGATCAGCACCCCCGGCGACGGATCCGGAGACAGCAGCACCAGACCGGTCCGGGCGATCGCGGGCCGGTGGATGAACCAGGCGAATTCCGGACCGGCCAGCGCCCGACGATCGATCTCCTCCCCAGTGGCGGCGTCGACCGCGAGGAGCTGCTGGGCCGCCGCCACATGCACCCAGAGCACACCGTCGCGGTCGAGATGGAAGCGCGGCGACTTTCCGAAAGATCGCCGCCAGCGCACACCGCCGGCGTGGTCGAGAACGACCACTTCCTGCTGGTCCCCCACGGCGACGAAGCTCGGCGAGGCGGCCGCCCGGAGGCAGATGGGCACCGGGACCCGGCCGGCCGTTCTCAGGTCATGATCGAGCAGCCGGACCGTCGAGGTCGCCGGCTCGGTCACGATCCAGCCCACGCCGGGCGCCGGGCCGACGTCCCGCGCCCCGGGCACGCGGATCTCGTTGATCAAGGATGGCCGCACGACGGAACGATACGACCAGGGTCCGACACTTTCACCGGCAGGAACATTCAAACCCGATTTCGGCGTACGGACCCCGAGCCGTCCACTCCAGCGTGATTCCCGCCCGCCCGGGCGCCGCCGCCCCGGCCGCCCCGGCGACCGCCCCCGACGCGCCGTGACCTGGCCCGGGCCGTCCCGCCTGCGACGGCGCCCGGGCCTCGGAGCGGTGAACTGCCCGCCGTACGCAAAGCCTCCTGGTAGTTCGGTTGATGATCTTGGCTATGGTGACGCGATGAGCGTTGCCGTCGCGGTCACCCAACCCACCCCCACCCGGCGCCGCGTGCGTCTGGCGGTCGTGGCGCCGGTGGCCGTGGCCGCGGTGCTGAGCCTGCTGCTGCTGGCCCACCGATGGGTGCCCGGCGCGGTCGGTTCCGGGCTGGACAGCACGCTGCCCTGGCTGGCCGGGCCGGCGCTGGTCCTGCTGGTCGTCACGGTCCTGATGCGCCGGCCCGCGCCGATGGTCGCGGCGCTGGTCCCGGTGCTGGTGTGGGCGCTGATGTTCGGGCCGAACCTGACCGACCGGGCCGAGGCCGGCCACCGTGACCTGCGGGTCGCGTCCCTCAACCTGGGCGCGGCGGTGGTGCGGGACGCCCTCGATCCGGTGATCTCGGCCGGGCCGGACCTGATCGTCCTGCAGGAGATCACCGCGGCCAACCGGCCGACGGTGACGGCCGAGCTGCGCGACGCGTACCCCTATCGGGTCAATGCCGGCACGGTCGCGGTGTTCAGCCGCCTGCCGCTGACCGACACCGAGCCGGTCGACATCCAGATCGGCTGGACCCGGGCGTTGCGCACCACCGTCACCACGCCGGCCGGTCCGATCCGGGTCTACGCCGCGCATCTGGCCTCGGCCCGCGCCGGGCGCACGGCCGGCCGCAACCGGACGCTCACCGCACTGGCCGGTGTGGTCCGGGCCGATCCGGCGCCGCGGCTGCTGCTGGCCGGGGACCTGAACACCGCGACCACGGACCGGCAGTTCGACGTGCTGGCGCCGCTGACCGACACCCAGCAGGAGGCCGGCGCCGGTTTCGGGTTCACCTGGCCGGCCCGCCTGCCCCTGGTCCGCCCGGATCACCTGCTGCAGCGTGGCATGACGACCCGGCACGCGTGGGTCCTGAACGCGCCCGGCAGCGACCATCGGGCGGTGCTGGCCGATCTGGACAGCACCGGCCGCACCGGTCAGACCCGGTAGGCGGCCACCGTCGCCTGCAGTTCGGCCGCGGTCCCGGCCAGTTGCGCGGCCGTCTGCTGTGTCTCGGTGGCGCCCTCGGTGACCTGCCGCGACGCGTCGGCCACCATCGCGATGGTCTCGGCGATGCTCTCCGAGCCCTCGGCCGCGTGCCCGACGCTGCGGGAGATCTCGGCCGTGGTCGCCGTCTGCTCCTCGACGGCCGCCGCGATCGTCGTCGTGTAGTCGTTGATGGTGGCGATGACCTGCCCGATCTCCCGGATGGCGGTCACCGCGGTGCCGCTCTCGGCCTGGATCGCCTCGACCTGGGTGGTGATCTCCTTGGTGGCCCGGGCGGTCTCCTCGGCCAGGTCCTTCACCTCGGAGGCGACGATGGCGAAGCCGCGCCCGGCCTCCCCGGCCCGGGCCGCCTCGATGGTGGCGTTGAGTGCGAGCAGGTTGGTCTGCTCGGCGATCGAGGTGATCAGGGCGACGACCGTGCCGATCTGGGCCGACGCCTCGCCGAGCCGGGCCACACTGGCGTCGGTGGACGCGGCCGCGCGGGCCGCGTCCGCGGCGACCCCGGCCGCCTCGTTGGCGTTGGTGGCGATCTCCCGGATCGAGGTGCCCATCTCGTCGGCGCCGGCCGAGACCGTCCGTACGCCGTGCGACACCTGCCCGGCCGCCTCGGAGACCGAGCCGACCTGCACGGACGTCTCCTCGGCGGACGCCGACAGCTGCGCCGACACCGCCGACAACTCCTCGGCGGCCGAGGTCAGCAGCTCGGAGCTGGTGTTGATCCGCCCGACCATGCCACCCATCGCCTCCGCGGTCTCGTTGAGCGCCTGGGACATCCGGCCCACCTCGTCGTCGCTGTCCACGGGCACGCGGGCGGTCAGGTCGCCCCGGGCGATGCGGTGCAGCGCGTCCACGCACCGCGACAGCGGTTTGACGATCAGCCGGGAGATGGCCCCGGCCAGGGCCAGCCCGAGCAGGGTGCTGACCGCCAGCAGGGCGATCACCAGGCGTTTGGTCGACTGGTAGCGGTCCTCGGCGACCTGCTCGTCGGCGGCGCCGGCCCGCACGGTGAGGTCGGCCAGCGTGGTCAGGTCGTCGCGGACGGCCGTCATCACGGTGGCCAGGTCACCGGCGCGCAGCCGGTTGAGCGCGGCCCGGTCGCCCCGGGCGGCCAGCGGCAGCACCCGGGAGTCGGCGAGGTCGCCGAACTTCTGCCAGTCCGATCGGAACGACGCGACCGACGCCTGGGCCTCGGCGCCGAGCGGGTACGCCTGATACGCGGTCACGAACTCGGTGACCTGCTTCTCGGCGGCGCCGAGGGTGGTGGTGGCGGTGGCCCGCTCGCCGGCGTCGGCCGCCAGCAGGTAGTCGTCCATGGCCAGCCACGACCGGTTGACCGCGGACCGCAGGTTGCCGATGGTGTTCAGCTCGCCGTTCATCCGGTAGCCGATCTTGACCTGCTGGTTCGTGGCGCTCAGCTGGTCCAGCGAGTACAGGCCGTCGGCCATGCCGAACAGCGTGACGACGCCGACCGCCACCATGATCTTCGTGCCGACCCGCCGGTCGGTCAGCAGTCGTCGCGCGCCCACTCGTGCTCCCCAGGTCGACCGTCCTTACCGAGGAGCCGATCGGCCGGATCGCCGATCGCCGAATGGTCAGATGGTTGCGACCGGGGAGGGAACCGGGTGCGGGCGCATCAGCGACCAGACGATCTTGCCGCCGGGCGTCATGGTGACACCCCAGTGCGTGCTGGCCGCCTCGATCATGCGCAGGCCGCGTCCGGAGCCCGGCGCCATGATCGCACCGGTCGTGGGTGGTCCGCCGGTCACCCGCGGCACCGCCCGGCTACCGTCCTTCACCGCGATCCGCAAATACTGCCCGGTGTACGCGGTGATCACCTGGAACTCGGTCCCGGCGTGCTGGATCGCGTTGTTGGCCAGTTCGGAGGCGACCAGCCGGGCCGGGTCCCGCAGGTGCGGCAGCTGCCAGCTCAGGCACGCGCCGCCGACCAGGGAACGGGCGTGCCCGGCGCTCTCCGCCTCGGCCGGGAACCGGCGCCGCACCCAGCGGGGCACGTGCGCGCGCACGGCCAGCAGCGCGAGGTGCTCGTCCTCGTAGAGCGCCACGTGCGGACGGATCCCGCCCAGCCCGTCGGTGACCTCGGGCGTGGCCCGGCAGAGCAGGACGGAGACGCCCCAGTGGGTCTGCGCCTCGCGCGTGACGGTGGCGAAGACGCCGAGGTGGGCCGGGTCGGTGTGCCCGAACCAGGTCAGGTCGACCACGACGGCGGCCGGGCACTCGGCCGCGGCCTTGCTCACCGCGAGGTGCACGTCGCCGACGCCGGCCAGGGTCAACTCGCCGCGGAGGCGGACGGTGGTGACACCGTTCTCCAGGTCGCGGTCAGTGGTCGTAGCTAAAGCGTGAGGGGCTCGTCGCACAACGTTATACCCAACGCTTCCGGGGCCGGGCACCGCAACCTGGTCACCCGTATCGGGGAATACTGTGGCGTTCATCGATGCGTTGACAGCCGCGTTACGGCAGTGTTTCAATCGGCGGCGTACCCCTGTGAGCGGTAACACACCACGGTCGCCGATGCGGCACCGAATCCCCCTGCATGTTCGACCTCAACCACCGAGGCGTCGACATGTTGTTGTTAACGCTCACACTCACCCCGTTCCCGAAAAGAGTCCAAGGTGAAAGTGAGAAGCCTCGCGATCGCGAGCATCGTCGCCGCCGGCGTCCTGATCAACGTCGCCCCGGCCGAAGCCGCCGTCACCGGCCCGTGCGACATCTACGCCTCCGGCGGTACCCCCTGCGTGGCCGCGCACAGCACCACACGCGCCCTCTACGGCGCCTACACCGGCGCGCTCTACCAGGTGAGACGCAACTCCGACGGCGCCACCACGACGATCGCCCCGCTGACCGCGGGCGGGGTCGCCAACGCGGCCGCGCAGGACAGCTTCTGCGCGGGCACGACCTGCCTGATCACGGTCATCTACGACCAGTCCGGGCGCGGCAACCACCTGACCCAGGCCCCGCCCGGCGGCTTCCAGGGACCCGAGGCCAACGGCTACGACAACCTGGCCAGTGCCACCGGCGCCCCGGTCACCGTGGGCGGCAAGAAGGCGTACGGCGTGTGGGTCTCACCCGGCACCGGTTACCGCAACAACAACACCAACGGGATCGCCACCGGTGACGCCGCCGAGGGCATGTACGCCATCTTCGACGGCACCCACTACAACGGCGGATGCTGCTTCGACTACGGCAACGCCGAGACCAACAGCCTGGACACCGGCAACGGCCACATGGAAGCCCTGTACTTCGGCAACAGCACCGGCTGGGGCAGCGGCGCCGGCAGCGGTCCGTGGATCATGGCGGACCTGGAGAACGGCCTGTTCTCCGGCTACAACGCCGGCAACAACGCGGGCGACCCGACGATCACCAACCGGTTCCTGACCGCCACCCTCAAGGGCGGCCCGAACCTGTGGTCGATCCGCGGCGGCAACGCCCAGTCCGGCTCCCTGTCGACGTTCTACAGCGGCGTGCGGCCGAACAAGTCCGGCTACAACCCGATGCACAAGGAGGGCGCGATCATCCTCGGCATCGGCGGCGACAACAGCGTCAGCGCGCAGGGCACGTTCTACGAGGGCGTGATGACCTCCGGCTACCCGTCCGACGCGACCGAGAACGCCGTGCAGGCCAACATCACCGCCGCCGGTTACGCCACCACGTCGCTGACCAGCGGCCCGGCCGTCACCGTGGGCTCGTCGGTCTCGCTGCGGGCGACCACCGCCTGCTGCACCACCCGGTACCTGGCCCACTCCGGGACCAGCGTCGCCACCCAGGTCGTCTCGTCGTCGAGCACCGCCGCCCTGAAGGCGCAGGCCTCGTTCACCGTCCGGGCCGGCCTGGCCAACAGCGGCTGCGTCTCGTTCGAGTCCAAGGACACCGCCGGGAGCTACCTGCGGCACAACGGCTTCCAGCTCTACCTGAACGCCAACGACAACAGCACCCTGTTCAAACAGGACGCCACGTTCTGCCCGCAGTCCGGGCTCAACGGCCAGGGCAACGCGCTGCGCTCGTTCAACTATCCGACCCGCTACATCCGGCACTACAACAACACCGGCTACATCGCCAGCCAGGGCGGCGTGCACACCTTCGACGCCACCGGCGCCTTCGCCGACGACGTCAGCTGGGTGGTCTCGGCCGGATGGACCTCCTGACCCGCTGAGCCGATCCTGCGCCGGGCACCCCACGACGGTGTCCGGTGCAGGATCAAACCCCTTTCCGGGTACGGGCATCTCTCAGTACGGCAGGCCGAACCCGTCCCCACCTCACCCCGCGAAGGTGACCCGCCCCGCCCACAGCGACGGGTCCGGGAAGCCCGCGTCCCGATCGCTCTCGGTCAACGGCTGGTAGCGTTCGACCGCCACCAGCCGGCCGGCCTCGTCGAAGCCACGGAACTCGGCGACCGCCGACACCGACCGGACCACCCCGGGCAGTGTCACCAGGCCGCCGGCCGGCACCGCCACGGTGATCGTCTCGTCGCCGTAGCGCACCTCGACGCGGCTGACCGCCCGGCTCGCCATCACGGTCAGCTCCACCACCCACTGCCCGGCGACGTGCGCGATCTGGGCGCCCAGGTTCGTCAGATCGCCCGGTCGCGGCCCGTGGGCCCGGTCGAGCACCCACTCCGGCATCCCGGATCCCGAAGAGCTGTCCGGCGGCAGCCAGTGGCCCTCGGGTGACCGTGCGAGCAGATACACGTCGTCGAG
Source organism: Actinoplanes sp. HUAS TT8 (assembly GCF_051380535.1). NCBI lineage: Bacteria > Bacillati > Actinomycetota > Actinomycetes > Micromonosporales > Micromonosporaceae > Actinoplanes > Actinoplanes sp. HUAS TT8. The sequence goes on from NZ_CP195646.1 coordinate 4,055,803, forward strand.
CAACCCCTGGTCCTCGTCGTCGTCGCGCCTCAGCACCACGACCGACCCGAAGTCACCCCACACCCCGGCCGCGGCGACCACCTCGACACCCGGAGGCAGCACCGCGGGCAGCGCCGCCACCCCGCCGTCGAGCGCGGCAATCATCCGCACGACCAGCGGATCCTCGTCAAGATCACTCACAGCATCGACCGTAGACCGGCGACGCCCCGGCGGCCAGTTCGTCATCGGGGGCGGGGATCGGCTCGGGCGTAGGCCAAGGCCTCGCCGACCAGGGTGGCGACGGCGTCGTCGGCGAGGGCGTAGAAGACGTTGCGGCCCAGGCGGCGACGGCGGACCAGGCCGGCGTGGACGAGGTCGCGCATGTGGTGGGAGACCACCGTCGAGTGGACGTTCAGGGTCGCGGCCAGGTCGGCCGGGGTGGACGGGGCCCGGCCGAGAATCACCAGGATGTGCAGGCGATGCTCGTAGGCCATGCCGCGCAGCACCTCGACCGCCCGGCGCAGCGCGACCGCGTCGACGGCCGGGCCCGGAGCGGATCCGGCCGCCGCGACCCGGCCGGCCGCGCCGTCCGTGCCGGCGGTCACGCCGGCACCGCCCGGGTGCGCCGGACCGTGACGAGAACCCAGGAGAGCAGCAGGAACGCGGTCGCGGCGAGGGAGATGGCCGCACCCGCCGCGACGTTCCACCGGGTCGACGTGTAGAGCCCGGCCAGTCCGCTGGTCACGGCCAGCAGCACGGCCACCGAGGTGATCACCGGCAGGCGGTCGGACCACAGGCGGGCCGCCGCGGCCGGGGCCACGATCAGCGACAGCGCCAGGATCGTGCCGGCCGCCGGGACCACGGTCACCACCACGACCTCGACCGCGAGCAGCAGCACCACGTCCCAGACGCCGACGGCGACTCCGGCCGCCTCGGCGCCGGTGCGGTCGAACCCGGCGAACAGCAGCGGCCGGGCGCACACCGCGAGCAGCAGGCCGACCAGGACCAGGACCACCGCGGTGCTGACCAGGTCGGACGGGGTGACGGTGAGGATCGATCCGACCAGGAACGAGGAGAGTTCCCGGCTGAACCCGTTCTGGGTGGCCACCAGGGCCGCCCCGAGCGCGAACCCGCCGGAGAGCAGCACCCCGGTCGCCGCGGCGGCGTCCTGGCCGCGCCGGCGTGACAGCGCGGCCACCCCGAGCGCCACCACGCCACCGGCGACGACGCCTCCGACCAGGATGTTCACCCCGATGATGGAGGCGGCGACCACGCCCGGGAACGTCGCGTGGGTCAGCGCCATGGTGAAGAACGACAGCCGCCGCAGCACCACCTGCACGCCGATCAGCCCGGCCAGCGCGCCGACCAGGACCACCTCGACGACGGCCCGGTGCGTCACGTCATCCCACCAGCTCATGCGGCGACGTCCTTTCCAGACGATTCGGGGGTACGCGGCGCAGCCACCGGATCGGCAGAAGCACCAGATAGGCGAGCACCAGCAGCAGCACCACCGACGAGGCCGAGGTGAGCGCGACGCCGTAGTGGACCGACGCGGTCCAGCTGAGCAGCAGTCCCCCGTAGCCGGCGGCGACCACCAGCACCGTGCCCAGCACGGCCATCGCGGCCAGGCGGTCGGTGACCATGCGGGCGGCCGCCGCCGGGACGATCAGCAGGGCCACGACCAGGATCGTGCCGACCGCCCGGACCGCGGCCACCACCACCAGCGCGAGCAGCACGTTCAGCCACAGGTCGAGCCGGCCCAGCCGGAGCCCGGCGGCCGCGGCGCCGGCCGGGTCGAACGCGCGGAACAGCAGCGCGCGGGCGCCGATCAGCAACGCCACCAGGATGATTACGGCGAGGGCGGCGGTCTCGGCGAGCTGCCGGGGTGTCACGGTGAGCAGGCGCCCGAACAGGAACGAGGTCAGGTCGGCGGTGTACGACGAGCGCCGCGACACGAGCACCACGCCGATGGAGAACATGGCGGTGAGCACGACCGCTGTCGCCGCGTCGTCGGAGAGCCGGGCGCCGCGGGTCAGCACGGTCAGCACGACGGCGGTGACCAGGCCGGCGATCAGCGCACCGGCGAAGAGTCCCTCCACTCCCCCGGCGACGAACCCGATCACCACGCCGGGGAAGACCGTGTGGGTGAGCGCGTCGGACACGAACGACAGGCCCCGGGCGAAGACGAACACGCTGATCGGGCCGCAGATCAGGGCCAGCAGGGCGATCTCGGCGAGGGCCCGGCCCATGAACGGTACGGCGAACGGCTCGATCACGGCTCGACCACCACCATCCGGCCGTCGGCGACCTCGATGGCGGCACTGCCGTACGCAAGCCTGAGTGATGTAGCCGTGAGGGTCTCGCCCGCCGTGCCCACCGCCCACTGCCGTCCGTTGATCAGGCAGACCCGATCGGCGAGGTCCCGGGCGATGGCCAGGTCGTGCGTGCTGATCACCAGGGCGGTGCCCTCGGCCGAGAGTTCCTTCAGGACGCGGATGATGGCGTCCTGGCTCACCGCGTCGACACCGTTGAACGGCTCGTCGAGCAGCAGCAGGCGGGGTTCGGCGACGAGCGCCCGGGCCAGGAGCACGCGCTGGCGCTGGCCGCCGGAGAGGGTGCCGAAACGGTCCCGGGCCCGGTCGGCCAGCCCGACCCGTCCGAGGGCGTCGGTGACGGCCCGGCGGTCGGCCGTGCGGGCGGGCCGCCACCAGCCGAGCCGGCGGTAGCGGCCCATCATGACGACCTGGCGGACGCTGACCGGGAAGTCGGCGTCGAGCCGGTCGGTCTGCGGCACGTAGCCGGCCGAGCCGCGGGCCCGGGCCGGGTGGCGGCCGAGGACGGTGGCCGTGCCGCTCAGGATCTGGGTGAGCCCGAGCATCGACTTGATCAGGGTGGATTTGCCGGCGCCGTTCGGGCCGACCAGCGCCAGCCGCTCGCCGGCCCGCAGTTCCAGCTCGACGTCGGTGAGGACCGCGCTGCCCTGATATCCGACGCTGACCTGGGCGTAGTGGAGTGCCGTGATCTCGACCGGCGAGCGTTCCGGCATGTCAGCCGGCCAGGGCTTCGGTGATGACCTTGGTGTTGTGCTGCTCGGCACCGAGGTAGGTGCCCTCGGGGGTGCCCTGCGTGCCGAGGCTGTCGCCGAACAGCGCGTCCTCACCGGCGACGACCTTCACCCCGGCCTGCTGGGCGATGGCCTCCGCGGTCTTGGGCGGCAGCGAGCTCTCGGCGAAGATGGCCTTCGTACCGGTGGCTTTGATCTTGGCGACCAGGTCGGTGAGCTGCTTGGCCGACAGTTCGGCAGAGGTGTCCATGCTGGGGATGACCGAGCCGACGAACTCCAGGTTGTAGCGCTGGACGTAGTAGCCGAAGGCGTCGTGGTTGGTGACCAGCTTGCGGTCGTTGGCGGGCAGCTTCGCGTACGCGGCCTCGTTGTCGGCGTCCAGCTTGTCGATGGCCGCCGCGTACGTGGTGAGGTTGGCCTCGAACGTGCCCGCCTTGGCCGGGTCGGCCGCGGCCAGCGCCTTCTCGATGTTGGTCACCATGATCTTGGCGTTGCGCGGGTCGTGCCAGATGTGCGGGTCGTTCTCCTCGCCCTCCTCCTCGCCCTTGCGGAGCGGGACGCCCTGGCTGGAGTCGACGACCGTGCCCTTGAAGCCGGCCGAGGTGATCGTGCCGTCGAGCCACTTCTCCAGGCCGACACCGTTCTTCACGACGACCTTGGCGGTGGAGATGGCCTGCAGGTCGGCCGGGGTCGGCTCGTACTCGTGCGGGTCGACGTTGGGCTTGATGATCTGGGTGACCGTGACGTCGGAGCCGCCGATGTTGCGGACGAAATCGGCGACCTCCGGGGTCGTCGCGACGACCGCGAGCGTCGCGTCGTCCTTCGAGGCGGTCGACCCGTCGGCCGCCGTCGATCCGCATCCGGCCAGGACCGCCAGGGCCACCGCGGCCCCGAACATCTTGTGCGCGTGCTTCATGCGTTCCACTCCCTGTAGCTGAGGAGCGAAACGGTAATCGTTTTCAATAATTATCGTCTAATAGCGAAGTGACGATGCGTCGATTTTCTTCTTCGCCCTTTCCCCGGATCCGGGTGAAGATGTGGTCTGGGTCATAGCTGCGACGTCTGGGAGGCACTGTGGAACTCAGCATCAGCACCGGGCCGGCGATACCGCCGCTGCTGGAGCACACCATCGGCGCCGACCTGCTGGCCACGGTCGCCCGGCACGGGGACCGCGAGGCGCTGGTCGACTGCGCCTCGGGCCGGCGATGGACGTACGCGCAGCTCAAGACCGAAGTCGACGCGCTCGCGCAGGGGCTGCGACGGCTCGGCCTGGTCAAGGGCGACCGGGTCGGGATCTGGGCGCCGAACTGCGCCGAATGGGTGCTCACGCAGTACGCGACGGCCCGGCTCGGTGTGATCCTGGTGACCGTCAACCCGGCCTACCGCAGTCACGAGCTGCGCTACGTCCTGCGGCAGTCCGGGGTCCGCGCCCTGGTCGCGGCCCCGTCGTTCAAGACCTCAGACTACGCCGCGATGATCGCCGAGGTCCGTCCGGAATGCCCGGACCTGCGGGATGTCGTGCTGATCGGCGAGGAGTCCTGGGACGCGCTGACCGGGGATCCCGGTGACGCCGCGATCCTGGACGGGATCGCGGCGACGCTGCGGGCCGACGATCCGATCAATATCCAGTACACGTCCGGGACCACCGGGTTCCCCAAGGGTGCGACGCTCTCGCACCGCAACATCCTCAACAACGGCTTCCTCGTCGGCGAGTTGATCGACTACACCGAGGCCGACCGGATCTGCATCCCGGTGCCGTTCTACCACTGCTTCGGCATGGTGATGGGCAACCTGGCGGCCACCAGCCACGGCGCCACCATGGTGATCCCGGCCCCCGGCTTCGACCCGGGTCTGACCCTGGACGCGGTGGCCAAGGAACGATGCACGTCGCTGTACGGCGTGCCGACGATGTTCATCGCCATGCTCAACCACCCGGAGATCGACACGTTCGACCTGTCGTCGCTGCGCACCGGCATCATGGCCGGTTCGCCCTGCCCGGTCGAGACGATGAAGCAGGTCATCGAGCGGATGGGCATGTCCGAGGTGTCGATCTGCTACGGCATGACCGAGACGTCGCCGGTCTCCTGCCAGACCCGCACCGACGACAGCCTGGAACGCCGGGTCGCCACGGTCGGCCGGGTCGGCCCGCACCTGCAGGTGAAGGTGGTCGACGCCGAGGGGGCCACGGTCCCGGTCGGCGCGACCGGTGAGCTGTGCACGCGCGGCTACTCGGTGATGCTCGGCTACTGGGAGCAGCCCGACAAGACGGCCGAGGCGATCGACGCCGACGGCTGGATGCACACCGGCGACCTCGCCGAGATGGACGCCGACGGGTACCTGCGGATCACCGGGCGGATCAAGGACCTGGTGATCCGGGGCGGCGAGAACGTGTATCCGCGCGAGGTCGAGGAGTTCCTGCTCACCCACGCCGACGTGCTCGATGCCCAGGTCATCGGGGTGCCCGACGAGAAGTACGGCGAGGAGGTGATGGCCTGGATCCGGATGAGGCCGGGCACCGTGCCCCTGGACGCGGCGAGCCTGCGGGCGTTCTGCGCCGGCAAGCTCGCGCACTTCAAGATCCCCCGGTACGTCCGCATCGTCGACGACTTCCCGATGACCGTCACCGGGAAGGTCCGCAAGGTCGAGATGCGCGAGATCTCCGTGCGCGAGCTCGGCTGACGCGCGACCCGGTCAGGGCCGCCAGGTCCAGTTGTCGCGCTCGTAGAGCGGGGCGAGTCCGGCCCGGACCAGGTTGGACAGCGAGGCGTTGTGGTCGCCGGCGGCCGGTTTCCCGGTCTCGGCGTAGAGCCGCCGCGCCCCGGCCCGGGCGGCCGCGGCGGCCCGCGCCGCGATGAGCGCGGACTGGGCGCCCCGGCCGCGGTGCGAGGGGCTGGTCGCGGCCGCGTACAGGTTCGCGTTCCCGCCGGTCACGAACAGGTTGCCGCCGGCCACGACCCGGTCGCCGTCCCAGGCCCCGAACGGCTGCCAGCCGGCCCGGCCCACGGTTTCGGCCATCATGGCGGTCAGGTCTCCGGTCGGCATCCCGAAGGTGCCCAGCAACATGTCGGCCCACTCGGCGGCCTGCTCGGCGGGCACCGGGCCGACCCGCAGATCGGTGCGCGCGGCCCCGACCGCGGCCGGGTCGCCGCCCAGCTTGATCCAGGGGCTGCCGCGGTCCAGGCCGCGCTCGGTCGCGGCCTGGGCGAACCCGTCCGGCAGCACGTCGGTGACGACCTGCAGCACGGCCTGCGACACCTGGTGGGTGCGGTAGAAATCCAGGACCTCGTCGAGCACCGCGAGGGTGAACGGTTCGGCCAGGCCAAAACCGAGAGCCTTGTTCCAGTACGGCGATCCGCTGCCCGGCATGGCCAGCGCGACACCGCCACCGATCCGCGCGGCCACCGCGCCGAGTCGTGCGCGCGCGGGTTCCGGCGTACCGGTGACGGTGTCGTACATGAGCGCGGCCTCGGTCATCTCCGCACCGACATCAGTGATCATTCGGCCTAGCCTGCCACGTCGGCGCTATTCCTTGATGCCGATGTGCTCGACCGGCGGGACCCGCAGCAGCCGAGCGATCGGCAGGATCGTGGTGGCCAGGGCGAGGACCGCCGTGCCGCCGAGGACGATCGCGCCGCCCAGCGGGGGCACGTACGGCACGAAACTCCCGGTCAGGGCCCGCACGACCGCGCTCAGGGTCACCGCCGCGATGGCGCCGCCGAGGATCACCGCGGTGCCGAGCAGCCCGAGCTGTTCGGCGTTGACCATCCGTCGCACCTGCCGCCGGGTCACCCCGGTCAGGCGCAGCAGGGCCAGTTCCCGGCGCCGGGCCAGGGCGGCCATGACCATGGTGTTGGCCGCCGCGACCACGGTGTAGCCGACCATCACGGCGATCAGCAGGCGGTTGAGCCAGGCGCTGAGCGCGAGATCCTCGGCCAGGCCGCCGGTCAGGGTGGCGGTGTCGACCAGGGTGCTGCCCGGATGGGCGGCGGCGACCCGGCGCAGGGCGGCGTCGGCCGAGGCCGGTGCGCTGATCAGCAGTTCGTCGTCCAGGTCGGTGGCGGTGTGCCCGGCCACCGTGGACAGCGGCAGGACCACGTCACCGAAGCCGAGTCCCCGCTGGTAGACGGCGACGATCCGCGGCTTGATCGGGGTGCCGTCGCCGAGGCGCAGGTCGACGGTCTGACCGAGGTCCCAGCCGAACGTGGACGCCTGCGTGCCGGAGACGGCGACCGTGCCGTCCTTGAGGTCGGCGAGGCGGCCCTCGCGGACCTCCAGGTCGAGCGTCTGCTCCAGGCTCGCCGGGTCGACCGCGCGGGCGCCGATGGACTCGCCGTCGCCCATCAGCGCGGCCATGACCGTGGTGTGGCGGATCGGGGTCACCGCCCGTACGCCGGAAATCGCTGTGACCTCGGCCACCGCGGACCGCGACAGGCCGGCCGGGGTGACCAGGGCTTTCTCGGCCTTGAGGCCGGCGTGGCTCTGGGCGACCGCCTGGCGCTCCAGATTGTTCTGCAGGAACCAGACGGATCCCCCGAAACCGACCGCGAGGACCAGCGACGTCAGCACGGTCGCGGTGCCGCGGGCGTTGGCCCGCAGGTTGGCCGCGGCCAGGTAACCGCTGGTCCGGAAGATCACGCCGAGCGGTTTGGCCAGCAGGCGGGCGGCGGCGTTGTTGATCCACGGCGCGAGCAGCGCGACCGCCAGGACGAACAGGTAGAGCATGCCCAGGGCGGCGCCCATGGCGGTCTGTCCGGAGGCGGTGACCGCGGCGAACGCCGACGCGACGGCCGCGACCAGCGCGATCAGGCCGCTGACCCGGCGGACCTTCCCGGTCTTGACCGGTTCGGCGGCGGCCTCACCGAGGGCTTCGGCCGGTTTGATGCCGGTGACGCGGCGGGCGGCGAAGAGCCCGGCCAGCACCGCCGACAGCACGATGACGCCGGCGGCGGCGGGTGCGGCGAGCGCGCCCGGGACCATCGGGAAGCCGTCCGGCAGGAAACCGCGACGGGTGAGCTCGCCGGTCAGCCAGTGGGCGGCGGCCAGGCCCAGCGGGACGCCGATCGCTGCGGCGACCAGGCCGACCAGGGCCGACTCGGCCATGATCATGCGACGGACCTGCCCCGGGGTGGCCGCAACGGCCCGGACCAGGGCCAGGTCGCGGCGGCGGTGCCGCACGGACAGACCGACCGTGGCGGCGACGACGAAGACGATGAGCAGCACGACGTAGCCGCCGAACGACGCGCCGACCTGGATGAGCAGCGTCGCCGCGGCCTGACCGGCCGAGTTCTCGGCCTGCCCGCTGTCGGCCCGGGTGAGGACCTTCGCGTCGCCGGCGATCGCCGTGATCCGGGCCTTGAGCTGGTCGAGATCGGTGCCCGGAGCGGCGACGAGCCCGATGGCACCGACCGCCCCCGGATGCGGGGAAAGGGCCGAGGCCCGGGCATCGGTGAAGAAAACGGCCGCGCCCCCGCTTCCTTTGGCAAGACCGCTGATTCGGTACGTCCGCAGCACTCCCCCGATGAGAAGCTGCACGTCATCCCCGGTTCGGCCGCCCACCGAAGCGTCGAGCACCACCTGGTCGTCGGCGGCCGGCGCCCGCCCGGCGCTGAGCTGGTACGGCGTCAGCGCCGCACTCCCCCAGCCCCGCCCGGAGATCCGCGTCCCGGCCGCGGTGACGACCGGGATGTTGTCGTCCACGGCCACCGCCTCCACGCCCGGCACGTTCCGGATCCGCGCTGCCAGCGCGACCGGCACGGTCCCACCCTCGGGCAGCGCGACGGTGCTCCGATAGCTCTCCCCGGCGAAATCCTTGCCGGTGAACGTGGTGTCCGGCCGGGCCACGACCAGGTCGGCGGCGGCATACCGGCCGGGCGCCGGGTGGTAGCTCACCCCGGACTCGACCAGGATGCCCATCGCGGTCAGGATCAGCGCGCCCAGGGCGAGTGCGAGCAGGGTGGCCACCGACGAACCGGGGCGATGGCGCAGCATGCGCAGGGCCAGCGCGGTCATCGGACGGCTCCCCGGATGACCGGGCGGCGGCCCAGGGCGGCCAGGTGCTCGGCGATACGGTCGGCGCCGGGCTGCGGCATGTCGTGCACGATGCGGCCGTCGGCCAGGACGATCACGCGATCCGCGTACGACGCGGCCACCGGATCGTGGGTGACCATGATGACCGTCTGCCCGTGCTCGTCGACGATCCCGCGCAGCAGGGCGAGCACCTCGGCCGCCGTGTTCGTGTCGAGCGCACCGGTCGGCTCGTCGCAGAAGATCACCTCGGGGCGGGAGACCAGCGCCCGGGCGATCGCCACCCGCTGCTGCTGGCCGCCGGAGAGCGCCGACGGGCGATGTCGCAGCCGTGGTCCGAGGCCGACCCGTTCGACCACCTGCGCGATCCAGGCCCGGTCGGGCCGGGCCCCGGACAACCGGAGCGGCAGCAGGATGTTCTCCTCCACGGTGAGGGCGCCGATCAGGTTGAACGCCTGGAAGATGAACCCGATCCGGCCCCGGCGCAGCTCGGTCAGCTTGGTCTCGGACAGCGTCGACAGCTCGGTGCCGCCGATCCGGACGGTGCCCGTGGTGGGCCGGTCCAGACCGGCCGCGGCCTGCAGCAACGTGCTCTTGCCGGAGCCGGACGGGCCCATCACCGCGGTGAAGGTGCCCGGCTCGAACGCGGCGTCGACGCCGGCCAGCGCCGTCACCGGCTCACCGTCGGATTGATAGGTGCGGGTGAGTCCCTGAACAACGACCGCGGACATCGCGTACGCCTCTTCCCTGCCGGCTGTGGTCTTGACGCGCCGAGAAGCGCGTGCCACCAAGTCTGTTCAGCCGGAGGGTCCGGGAAAATGAAGCCACCTGGCCAAGGCGGGTACAGCCTGCTGTACTACCGCGCCTCTTCGAGGAAACGCAGGACGGCGGTGACGCGGCGATCGGCCCGGTCGTCCGGCGCGAGCCCGAGCTTGGCGAAGATGCTGCGGATGTGCTTGTGGACCGCGCCCTCGGTGATGACCAGCTTCTCGGCGATCGCGGTGTTGCCCAGGCCCTCGGCCATCAGCGCCAGCACCTCCCGTTCCCGGGGGCTGAGCTGCGACAGCGTGCTGTCCGGGCGGGAGCGGGCGAGCAGCTGCCCGATCACCTCCGGGTCGAGCGCCGTGCCACCGGCGGCGACCCGGTGCAGGGCGTCGAGGAACTCCTCGACCCGGCCGACACGTTCCTTCAGCAGGTAGCCGAGTTTGGCCGACCCCTGGGCGAGCAGGTCGGTGGCGAACGCCGGTTCCACGTACGCGGACAGCACCAGCACGGCGAGGTCGGGCTGCCGGCGGCGGGCCTCGACCGCGGCGACGATCCCCTCGTCGGTGTGCGTGGGCGGCATCCGGACGTCGACGATGGCGACGTCCGGCCGGAACGTGTCGACCGCGGTCAGGAACGCCCCCGGCGTCTCCGCGGTCGCGACCACCGCCAGGCCCTCGGCGCGCAGCAGCAGCGCCAGGCCCTCGCGCAGCAGCGGGTCGTCCTCGGCGATCACGATCCGCACGGCAGCTCCACGTCCATCGTCGTCGGCCCACCGGGCGGGCTGGTCAGCACCAAGCGGCCATCGTAGGCCTCGACGCGGCGCCGGATCCCGGCCAGCCCGGAGCCGCCGCCCTCGTCGGCGCCGCCGCGCCCGTCGTCGGTGATCCGCACCGAGAGCCGGTCCGCGGCCCGCCGCACGAGCACCTCGGCCGACGTGGCCTGACTATGTTTGACCACGTTGGTCAGGGCCTCGGCGACCACGAAGTACGCGGTCGCCTCGACCGAGATCGCACACCGCCCGGGCACGTCCACGTCGATCCGGCAGGGCACCGCGCAGGCCGCCGCGAGCCCGTCCAGCGCGCCGGTCAGGCCGCGGTCGTCGAGCACCGGTGGCAGAATCCCGCGCACCACCGCGCGCAGCTCGGCCAGGGCCAGCTCGGTCGCGTCCTGCGCCCGGTCCAGGATCTCGGCGGCCGACTCCGGGTTGCGGTCCAGGGCCCGCCGGGCCGCCCCGATCAGCACGTTCAGCGCGACGAGACGATTCTGGGTGCCGTCGTGCAGGGAACGTTCGATGCGCCGCAGTTCGACCGCGTGCGCATCCAGGGCGGCGGCCCGGGTGGCGGTGAGCTGGGCGACGCGCAGGGACAGGTCGACGTCGCCGTCCGGGGCGAGCAGCCGGCGCCCGGGCAGCGCCTGCAGCCGGGCGATCCCGGGGCCGAGCACGACCGCGAGCACCGCGAAGACCAGGCCGACCAGGAGCACGACCAGCGCGTCGGCCAGGCCGTCGATGCGCCACCAGACCATCCCGGGGCCGCCCTGGGACGGTTCGAGAGCCCGGAACCAGAGCGGGAACGTCACGTCCTCGACCGCGTAGACCGGCAGCGTGATCCCGACCGCGCCGAGGAGGAACCCCAGCGTGCCGTGCACGAGGATCCAGCCCAGCTCACGCCGTACCGTAATGTCTCGCAAAGCGTCCCGGGCGGAGCCGGGCAACGGCGGCGGCCCGATGATCGCGGGCCCCCAGCGGGTCAGCCGGGTCCGTTCCCGATCAGCGACGGCCCGCACCGTGCGCAGCGCTCCCGGCACCAGCGGCAGTCCGATCCCGATCAGGCAGGCGGCGACCAGCGCGACCAGGCCGACGAGCGTCCCCAGGGCCAGCATCGACGTCGCCAGTCCGCCGACGATGTGCTCGAACCCGTCGACGCCGGCCCGCAGCCGCCCCTTCAGCCAGTGCCGCACCGCGAACACCCTTTCGCCGAAAACCCGACCCATTCTCCCGTACGGCGGGTGAGCAGCCCCGATGAGGTGGGCGACATCGGTGAACCCGCGTCAATCGCCACCGTAAATACTTACGGTCCCCTACCGCAGTCACGAAAGAGCAGGAACGCCGATGCCGAGCTGGCACGAGCTTCGCGAACACGCCCGCACGCAGTACACCGTGGACAAGATGGAGGACGACTGGTTCAGCGTCGTCTGGGCCTTCGGCGGCGACCGCACGCAGCGCGTCGTGATCAGCCGCTACGAGGCCTACGAGCAGGAGTGGGTGGAGTTCCGCAGCTACGTCTGCGCCGAGGCCGAGCTGAGCCCGCGGGTCGCGCTGCGCAAGAACGACGAGCTCAACCTCGGCGCGCTGGCCCTGGACAAGGACGGCGACTACTCGCTGGTGCACCGGGCCGCGCTGGCCACCCTCGACCAGGCCGAGTTCGCGCTGCCGGTGCAGGTCATCGCCGCGATCGCCGACCGGTTCGAGATCGAGCACACGGCCAAGGACGAGTACTGATGGCCGAGGACGAGGTGTTCCTGCCGGCCGACTGGGCCAACGCCCGGCCCGGCCCGAAGCACTGGACGGCCGGCGCGCGCGGCGACGACCCGGCCGCCCGGGTCGTGCACGAGCCGGCCGGTGACGGTCCGGGCCAGGGCAGGACCTTCCACTTCCTGTTCGGCTACAAGACCGCCAGCGAGCAGGACCGCGGCATGCTGGCCGAGGAGGTCGCCCGGATCGACGACGACATCGCGGTGCTGCGCGCGGCCGGCTACACGGTCGTCGTCGACCAGCAGGCCGTGCGGCAGGACCTGCAGGAGGCGGTGGCCGCCGAGGGCACGGCCGGCGTCTACTGGAGTTCGCACGGTGCCGAGGACGGCCGGCTGCAGTGCTGCGACGGCGACCTCATCTCCCCGGCCGACATCGACCCGGCGACCGTGACGCCCGGGCTGCGGCTGGTCGTGCTCGGCGCCTGCTACGTCGGCGCCTACGCGCCCACCTGGCGGGCCGCGTTCGGCGGTCATCCACTGGTCGCCGGGTGGGGACGCCCGGTGACGCTGGCCCGCGCGGTCGACTTCCTGGAGGCGGGCGACGGGCCCGACCTCGGGCTGGACGACCTGATCGAGCGCTGGCTGCTCACCGACGCACCGATCCCGGCCGCGCCACCGATGAAGGGCCTGTCCCCGGCGGCGACCCTGAGCGGGCGGGTCAAGGGCCTGAAACGGCGGGTCGACGCGTTCACGGCCCACCTGGGCGCCGACTCGGAGCAGCGGGACAACCACTTCGCGGTGCTCGTCCCGCTGCCGGACGGGCGCAGCCACGTGGTCCGGGTCTTCGTCGTCGACGGCGCCGACCCGTTCAGCGAGGGCGTCCAGCTGTGCGGGATGGAGGCCGAGGTCGGCCCCACCTCGGCTCTGGTCACGCCGGAACGGCTGCTGGCCGGGGTGGCCCGGCCCGGATACGGGCGGGTCACGCTGGTCGCCGGGGACACCGGGGTGCCCCGGATCGTCGTGCAGTCGTTCACGCCGCTGACCGGCACGTCGAGCCAGCAGTTGGCCGCCCACTGCTATCAGGTGGCGCTGCAGGCCGACCGGCTGGAGTTCGACATCTTCGGCACCGACGAGGGCTGAGCGGCTGACGGGACGCCGGCCGGCGTCCCGTCAAGCCCGGTGTCGCCGCACGCCGGCCCGGACCGGGTGACGCTGGGCGCGGGCCAGGAAAACGGCCGCGACCAGGCCGAACAGGATCAGGGCGCCGACACCGATCCGGAACGCGGGATCGGCCGGCAGGCCGGAGCCGGAGTCGATCGTCGCGATGATCCAGCCGGACAGGTTGTCGGTGCGGGCGCTGAGGTCCGGTCCCTCGTGCGGGCAGGTCGGGCCGTTGCTCACCACCGCGACCAGGACCGGCGGGCTCTCCCGGAAGTACGGCCCACCCGAGTCGTGCTCGCAGGCGCTGGTGGCCCGCTGCGGAGAGCGGCCGGAGATCTCCAGGACGGCGTCGCCGACCCGGTCGATCACGAACGATCCGGTCTGCAGACGGTCGGGGGTGCTGGATCCGGTGCCGGACAGGCCGAACCCGGTCAGCCGGACCTTCTCCCCCGGTGCCGGCGCGGTGGTGGCGACCCTGAGCAGCTTCACGTCGGTGACCGGCTCGGCCAGTTCGGCCAGGGCCACGTCGGCCGTGTCGGACTGCCGGGCGCCGACCACCCGCACCTCGTGGCCGCCGCCGTCGCCGAGACCGGTGCGCCCGACGATCGCGGTCGTCTCCATCGCGACGGTACGGCTGACCCGCTTGCCCTCGGCGTCACGGAAACAGTGCCCGGCCGTGATCACCCACTTCGGGGCGATCAGCGCGCCCGAGCACCAGCTGTCCCGGTAGCCGTGATCCTCGGTCGGGATGCCGGACATGACGAGCTTGACGGAGAACGCGTAGTCGCCGTCGGGAGCGTCCTCGCCGTACGCGATCGCGTAGGCCGGCTCGGCACCGGCCAGCACGATCAGCATGACCGTGAGTAGGTTCGTCAGGAGACGGAGCAAGGCGGCACCACCGGTACATGTGAAGGGGCAGGGTGCGCTCATGCTCCGGAACGGGGTGTTCAAGGGCCGTCAAAGCCGTACTTATGAAAGTTTTATGCCCGGGCTGCGAGGGTGCTGAGGACGATGGAGATCAACGGGAGGGCACGGCGTGCGGGTGCTGGTCGCCGAGGACGAGCGGATTCTGGCCGACACGGTCGCCGAGGGGCTGCGCCGGTTCTCGATGGCCGTCGACGTGGTCTACGACGGGGACAGCGCCGTCGAGAAGCTCGGCGTCAACCGCTATGACGTCGCCGTCCTCGACCGTGACCTGCCCGGTCGCAGCGGCGACGACGTGTGCCGGATGATCGCCGGCTCGGACTCGGGCACCCGGGTGCTGATGCTCACCGCCGCCGTCGGCATCCGCGACCGGGTCGAGGGTCTGGGCCTGGGCGCCGACGACTACCTGACCAAACCGTTCGCCTTCGCCGAACTGGTCGCCCGCCTGCAGGCCCTGTCGCGGCGCTCGACGACCGCGCTGCCCCCGGTGCTGGAGCAGGACGGGGTGGTCCTCGACGTCACCCGGCACACCGCCGCCCGCGACGGGCTGGTGCTGGCCCTGACCCCGAAGGAGTTCGCCGTCCTGCACGTCCTGATGCGGGCCGGCGGCCGGATCGTCAGCGCCGAGGACCTGCTCGAACAGGCGTGGGACGAGAACGCCGACCCGTTCACCAACACGGTCCGGGTGACGATCATGACGCTGCGCCGCAAGCTCGGCGACCCGCCACTGATCCACACCGTTCCCCGCGTCGGTTACCGGCTGGGCTCGTGAACATCGGCTCGCCGACCCGGCGGATGCTCCTCGTCGCCGGGTTCCTCCTGGTGGCAGCCCAGTTCGTCCCGTGGGCCACCACCCGGTTCATCGCACTGTGGCTGGACTTCGTGCCGATGCCGTGCGCGGTGGGGCCCCTGGGATCGCCGGACAGCAACTCGTCGTACCTCTGCCTGCAGCTCTACCGTCACCCCAGCATCCCGGTCGTGCTGGTGCGGCTCATATTTCTGCTCGGCCTGGCCGCGGCCTGCATCCCGCTGATCCGCTGGTGCCTGCGCCCGGTCCGCGACCTCGTGCCGCTGATCGCCGACGTCGGCCCGCAGAACCTCGGCCACCGCCTGCGGCCCGGACCCGGCGGCGACGACCTGGCCCGCCTCGGGCGCACCATCGACGAGATGATGGACCGGATCGCCGTCGGCTACGAGGCGCAGCGCCGTTTCGCCGCCGACGCCTCCCACGAACTGCGCACCCCGCTGGCCGTGCAGCGCACGCTCATCGAGGTCAGCATGGCCCACACGCTCAGCGCCGACCAGCTGGAACTGCTCACCGCCCAACTGCTGCAGACCAACGAACGCAACGAACGCCTGATCGAAGGCCTGCTCGTGCTCAGCGAGAGCGACCGCGGCCTGATGTCGGCCACCCCGCTGCGCCTCGACCAGATCACCGCGGCCGTCGTCGACGCCCACCGCAAACGCGCGGCCGAGGCCGGCCTCACCGTCACCACCGACCTGCGGCCGCGGCTCGTCCTGGGCGAGCAGGTGCTGCTGGAGCGCCTGATCGGCAATCTGATGCAGAACGCCGTCAAATACAACCGGGACAAAGGCACCATCGACGTACGGGTGGGGCACACCCCGGCGTTGACCATCATCAACACCGGGGACGACATCCCACCGGAGGAAGTGTCCGCCCTCTTCGAGCCGTTCCGGCGGCGAGCGGCCGCCCGCATCGACCACAGCGGCGGGGCCGGGCTGGGGCTGGCGATCGCGCGGTCGATCACCCGGGCTCACGACGGCACGATCGCCGCCTCCTCCACCGGCCACGACGGTCTCCGCGTCGAGGTCACCTTCCCCCAGCCCCAAAACCCCTGACCCGGCCCCACGGCCCACGTCCCATCACGCACCGCTCCTCGCCGCCGCCGCACGCCCCACCGAGCCGGTGGGAGGGCTGCCACAATCGCTTGTCCTACATTTGGCTGAATGGCAGGGTGGGGGCATGCCCAGCCTGAACCGCAACACCTCGCTGGCCCAGCAGGTCGCCGACCAGCTGCGTCAGCGGATCGCCGGCGGCGAGTTCCCGGTCGGCGCCCTGCTGCCCACCGAGATGGAGCTGACCCAGGAGCTCGGCGTCAGCCGCAACAGCGTCCGCGAGGGCCTGCGCGCGCTCGTGCACGCCGGCCTGCTCGGCGCCAAGGCCGGCTACGGCACGTTCGTGATCGCCACCAGCGACCTGGCCCCCACGCTGGCCCGCCGGATGGCGCAGGATCACCGCGACGACGTCGCCGAGGTGCGCCTGCTGCTGGAGCGGGAGGGCGCCCGCCTGGCCGCCTCCCGCGCCTCCGACGAGCAGATCGCCGGCCTGCGCGAGGCTCTCGCCGCGCGCCTGGCCGCGACCGACGGTCCGGGTTACGCCGCCGCCGACATCGCGTTCCATCGGCTGCTTCTGGACGCTTCCGGCAATGCTCTGCTGGCCGAGCTGTACCGGGGCTCCGGCGGCAACGAGCAGGCGCTGCAGTCCTTGAACTCGCCCGACGTCGACTTCGCGGCGGCCGCTCCCGGGCTGCGCGAGGGCGACGACGCGCACGCCGCGATCGTCGAGGCGATCGCCGCCCACGACCCGGAGGCCGCCGCGTCGGCCGCCGAGCACATGGTCCGACTCGTACAGGAACAATTTGATGGTCATCACTGAGCAACGGACCCGCACGTTGAGCCCGGCCCTGGTTTTGGCCGGGTTGCTGCTCGTCGCGGCCAACCTGCGGGCCGGCATCACCTCGGTCGGTCCGGTCCTGGAGGAGCTGCGGCAGGACCTCGGGCTCTCCGCGCTCACCGCGTCCGCCCTGATCAGCCTGCCGCTCGTCGCGTTCGCCGTGGTCTCGCCTTTGGCGCCCGGCCTGGCCCGCCGGATCGGCCTGGAACGGGCCCTCGGCGCCGGGCTGGCCGGGCTCGCGGTGGGGCTCGTCGTGCGGTCACTGCCGGGGTTGCCGCTGCTGTGGATCGGGACGATCCTGCTCGGCGTCGCCGTGGCGGTCCTCAACGTGGTGCTCCCGGCGCTGGTCAAGCGGGACTTCCCGACCCGGATCGGGCAGGTCACGGGCACGTATTCGGCGGTGCAGGCGGTTTTCGCGGCCGGGGCGGCGGGCGCCGCGGTGCCGGTGGCGGCGCTGACCGCGGCCGGCTGGCGTCTGCCGCTGGGCATGTGGGCCGGGCTGGCGTTGATCGGGCTGGGGGTTCTGGCGCCGCAGCTGGGGCGGCGGATCGCCGTACCCGCAAATCTTGAAGATCTTGGGCGGGAGCCGGCCGAGCCGGCCGGTCGCAGCCCGTGGCGGACGGCTCTGGGCTGGCAGGTCACGGCATTCATGGCGCTGCAGTCGACCGGGTATTACGTCTTCATCACGTGGCTGCCGTCGATCGAGAGCGCGGCCGGGATCGGTGAGACCGCCGCCGGCGTGCATCAGCTGCTGCTCAACGGGTTCGGCATCGCCGGCAGTCTCGCGGTGTCCACGCTGATCCCGCGGTTCCGCGATCAGCGTCTGCTCGGGATGCTGGCGCCGGCGTTGTTCCTGGTCGCCACGGTCGGGATCCTGACCGCGCCCCGGCAGGCGGCGATCTGGACGAGCCTGGCCGGGATCGCCGGTGGCGCCGCCATCGTGCTCGCGCTCTCGTTCTTCGGGCTGCGCACCGGCCACCACACCCAGGCCGCGGCGCTGTCCGGAATGGCCCAGTCGGTCGGCTACCTGGTCGCGGCGGCCGGGCCGATCGCGGTCGGCGCCCTGCACGACGCCACCGGTTCCTGGACGCCGGCACTGATCGTGGTCATCGTGCTGGAGGCGATCCTGATCGGTTTCGGCTACCTCTCCGGGCGGCGGCGTCTCATCGGCTGACGTCAGGGTTTGCGGCCGACCGCGGTCCACACGTTGATGTCGGAGCGGCCGGGGATGCCGGCGCCCGGTTCCGGTCGCCACTCGCTGGCCGGGACCACGCCCGGCTCGATGAGTTCGAGGCCGTCGAAGAGGGCGGCGAACTCGTCCCTCGGCCGCGTCCAGACATCCGATTTGCCCTGCTCGACCAGTTGGCGGTAGAGCGCCTGCTGCTCCGGCGTCCCGAAGTCCGAGGTGGCGTGGGTGGCGACCAGATAGCTGCCCGGCGGCAGGGCGTCGAGCAGCCGGCCGACGATCGGCGCGGCGGCGCCGTCACCGTGGATGAAGTGCAGCACCGCGATCAGCATCAGCCCGACCGGCTGGGTCAGGTCGAGCGTCTGCCGCAGCGCCGGGCTGGCGAGGATCGCCTCAGGATCATTCAAATCCGATTCGACGTACGTCGTCCGCCCGGCCCGGCTCCCGTTCAGCAGCGCCTGCGCGTGCACCGCCACCAGCGGATCGTTGTCGACGTAGACGACTCGGCTGGACGGCGCGTAGTGCTGCGCCACCTCGTGCGTGTTGCCCGCGGTCGGCAGCCCGGTCCCGATGTCCAGGAACTGCCGGATCCCCGCCTCGGCGACCAGAAAGCGGGTGGCCCGGCCGAGCAGCGCGCGATTGGCCAGCGCCCCGAGCCGCACCTTGGGGAACAGTCGTTCGAGCTCGTCCCCGGAGGCCCGGTCGGCGGCGAAGTTGTCCGTCCCGCCCAGCCAGTAGTTGTAGCGGCGGGCCGGATGCGCGACCGTCGGATCGATCTCGTCCACGCGGGCACTCTAGTCCACAGAGGACATGGTTTGATCGTTCGCGTGGGATATGAACTGCACATCACCCGGGCGTTCCGGTCGTGGGAGACCGCGCGCTACCCGATCGCCGACGCCGAGGTGGTCGACCTGGTGCGCGCCGAGGCCGACCTGACGATCCCGGCCGACGCGCCGCGGCGGGACGGCTTCGCCCACGTCACGTGGTCCGTCGTCCTCGCCGAGCGCGAGCACCACCTGCTGTTCCAGGACGGGTGCCTCAGCGTCAAGCATCCGGAGGACGTCTTCGTCCGGCGCATGATCGAGCTGGCCGCCCGCCTGGACGCGTGGGTCATCGGCGACGACTCCGAGCTGTACGAGTGGGACGGCCTCGGCATCGCCCAAAGGGACCGTGACTGGGTGGCGATCGGGGCGCGGGGACGTTACCTGCGCCGGCCGGGCGCACCGATCCGGGCCGACGAGTGGGCCGAGCTGGTCGCGGCCCAGAGCGACTTCGTCATGACGACGCGCGTCGAGGCGACCGTGCCGTCCGGCCGACGGTGGGTCGACTGCCCGCCGGTCCCGGCCTGGACCGGGCATCCGGACGGGCGGCTGGTCCCGTGCTTCCACGACGACGACACGGTCGAGGTGGAGGACGCCGACGGGCCGGTGGACGAGCGGATGCGCGCGCTCGCGGCGACCCTGGGCGCGGTCCTGCTCGACCGGAGCGACAAGCCGGTCTGAGCCACGGTCAGGGAAGCGTGACGACGACCTTCTCGGCCGCGCCCGGGGTCGCGGCGAGCGCGAGCGCGCGCTCCACCTCCGCGTACGGGATGACGTCGCTGACGATCAGGGCGTACCTCTCCCAGTGCTCGACCAGGTCGGCGGTCACCTCGAAGATCTCGGTCGGGTAACCCATCGCCAGCGCGATGGTGATCTCGCTGGTCAGCAGCGCGCCGAAGTCGACACTGACCGGCTTCTTGTGCACGGCGACGATGCTGAGCCGGGCGCCGTGCCGGGCCGCCCCGAGGACCGTGTCGATCACCGCGGGCGCACCGGCGGCATCCAGGTAGAGATCGGTGGCCGGTTTGCCGGCCCGCCCGAAGTAGCGCGGCGCCTCGCCGTGCCACTCCAGCAACCGGGCGACGACGTCCTCCTCAGCCGAGTTGATCACCGCGTCGGCCCCCACCTTGAGGGCCTTTTCCAGGCGATTGGGTACGACGTCGACGACCACCACGTGAGCGGCGCCGCGCAGCTTGAGGCCGATCGCCGCGCCCAGCCCGATCGGACCGGCCCCGAAGATCACCGCGGTCTGCCCGGGCGCCGGTTCCAGGCGGTTGACCGCGTGGGTGGCCACGGCCATCGGCTCGTTGAGGGCCGCCACCTCGAACGGGATGTGCTTCGGGATGGTGACCAGGTGCACGCCGACCCGCGCGTCCCGCAGGACGACCAGCTCGGACAGGCCGCCCTGGGCGCCGCCGCTGCCGATGATGCCGTCCGAGGAGGCCATCGGGTTCAGCACCACGTGGTCGCCGACCTCGACCCCGGTGACGTCGGCACCGACGGCGACGACCTCGCCGGCCGGCTCGTGCCCGAGCGGGGTCGCGCCCTGCCGCGGCGGGATGCCACCGACCGAGATGTACAGGCCGTCCGAACCGCAGATGCCGCAGGCGCGCGGGCGGACCAGCACGTCGGCCGGTCCGAGGTCCGGTTCCGGCACCTCGACGACGGCGGTCTGTCCGGGTCCGGTCACGATCACTGATTTCATCGGTTCCTCGATCCTCGCGCACCTCGTAAGTCAGGTGGCTTACGATCGTAAGTCACGTGGCGTAGAAGGGAAACCCATGACGGATGCACTGCTCGACGCGGCCGAACGGCTCTTCGCCGAGTCCGGCATCGCCCAGGTCTCCGACCGCCGCGTCGCCGAAGCGGCCGGCAACACCAACCACTCCGCGGTGCGGTACTACTACGGCGGCCGGGACGGCCTGCTGCGCGCCCTGATCGCCCGGCACGCGCAGGCGGTCGAGGAGCCGCGCCGGCTGATGTCGGAGCACGCGGCCTCGGTGCTCGACGACATCCGCAGCCTGGTCGTACCCACCATGACCGTGCTCGCCCGGCTGCCCCGCCCCACCTGGCGGGCCCGTTTCCTCGGCCAGGCCCTGCACGACCCGGCCACCCGCGCGCTGATGTCGGCCGACGCCGGCCTGGCCCCGACGACGACCCGCATCCTGCGCTCGCTCGCCGCCCGCCTCGAACACCTGGACCACGACGTGGTGACCGCCCGATCCGCCCTGATCACCAGAATGGTGGTCAGCACCGCGGCCGACGTCGAGGTCCGCGCCGAACGCGACGGCCGCGACCCGGAGTGGCCGGCCGTCGGCGACTTCCTGTGCGACGCGGCGGCCGGCATGCTGCTGGCCCCGATCACCCACTCCGGAAACCCGGTCCCGTCCATCGAGGACGCCACGTCAACCTTCGGCTGGTGACCGAGAAAGCCATCCTTACGGCGGAATGCCGGACAGTGAGCGCTTGCCTACTCTGACGGCATGCGTCGAGAGCCATCGTTGACCTTCCGGGGTGCGCTGCGCATCCTCGGGAAAACCGAGACCCCGCTCATCGACCAAATCGACACCCTGGTCGGCGGGGTGATCCTGGCTGCCGGCGCCGGTGCCGGCATCGCCGCCGCCGGCGGACCGGCTGCCCTGGGCGTGCTGGCACCGATCTGGCAGTGGGTTGACCAGAAGAACGAGGCCGGTGGCCTTCTCCGGAAGCTTCTGGGACGGGTCCCCGCCAAGATCAATAACGCGTCCGGACTGGACCGGCGGCAATTGATCGCGGCCGCGCACAGCACCATCGTGATCGCCGCCTACTTCGACATCTTCCACGAGGCCATCGCCGAGGCCGGCTACAACGGGCTGGAACTCCGATCGAAGGAGAAGGCGAGGGCCGCGTTCGGTCTGGCGCCCGCGCAGGCGTCGTCACTGATCGAGCTGCTCTACTCCAGTGACATCCCGGCGCCGTCGGCCACCAGAGGATTCCTCGAGAACCGGGACCGGGTCGCCCGCTGGATCGGCCGACTTCACGACTCGACCACCGACCTCGTGGAATCCCTGGCCCTGGAAGAGGTCCTCCGCGAGATCGACCCGTACCTGCGGGTGGTGCCCCGTCGCGCGGCGGACCGCTACCGGGCCTACTACGTCGACCTGGCCGCCGCCGTGCCCGAGTTCAAGATCTGGACCGACCTGGACGAGCACGCCGCGACCCGCACCGCCGTCGACACCTCGTTCCAGGAGGTACGGGTGTTGCTGGCCGCCCTGGGCGCGAACGCCGCCCGGACGCCCGCTGCGGCTCGCGCGCTGGACCTGGCCAACACCGGTCGGCTGCGCGACCCCGTCGTGTCGACCAGCATCCCCTGGCCAGACGCGCGATTCCGGTTCCCCAATGTCGGCCAGCTCTTCGTCCCTCCGGGCTTCCGGATCTGTGTATTCGACTCGTCGACCCGCGCCTCCGACGACGATTGGTGGGCCGGTCAACCGTTGCGGCACCGGCTGGCCGAGCGGCTCGCCGCCCACCTGCTCTCCACCGACGCGACGCAAACCCCACTGCTTCTGCTGGGCCACCCCGGCGCGGGTAAGTCGATGCTGATGAAGATGCTGGCGGCGACTCTGCCGCCCGAGGAGTACGCCACCGTGAACATCCCGCTTCGCGCGGTGAGCGCCCACGCCTCCATTCTCGACCAGATCCAGGACGGCCTCGATCTGGCCACCCACCGGCGGGTCAGTTGGGCCGGGCTGGCCGACGAGACGGCCGACCGGATGCGTGTGGTGCTGCTCGACGGTCTGGACGAGCTGCTATTGGCGGCCAACCTCGACCGGACCGGCTACTTGCAGGAGATAATTCGGTTTCAGCAGGTGGAGGCCGACCAGGATCGCCCGGTCGCGGTCATCGTCACCTCACGGACGATCGTCGCGGATCGCATCGACGTCCCGGTCGGAACCCCGGTCGTGAAGCTCGCCGGGTTCGACGACGACCAGATCGGCCAGTGGATCACCCGCTGGAACGAGGCCACGCCGACCCTGGCGGCCACGCCGGGCACCCGCCGGCTCAGCGCCGCGGAGGCGCTGCGGGCACCGCACCTCGCTCAGCAGCCGCTCCTGCTCATGCTGCTCGCCCTCTACGCCAGCGGTCCGGGCGCGGCCCAGCTCGACGCGGCCTCGTCGCAGGCCACCCTCTACAACCAGCTGTTCACACGGTTCGCGGGACGCGAGACGACCAAGGACCTGCGCCGCACGCTGCTGCGGGAGGAGGCTCGGGCCGCCGTCGAGGTCTCGATCGACCGGCTCTGCGCGGCTGCCCTGGCCATGTTCAACCGGGGCCGCCAGCACATCGGCGCGACCGAACTCGGCAACGACCTCAGGGCGTTGGCCGCCGGTCAGGACGACAGTCGGTCCGAGGAGTCCGGCGAGCGCCTCCTGATGGAATTCTTCTTCATCCACGTCAACGAGGCGACCATGGTGGGCGGCGCACCGGTCGAGCGCTCGTATGAGTTCCTGCACGCCACCTTCGGCGAGTACCTGGTCGCTCGGAAGATCATCGAGGTCGTACGCGACATGGCCGACGCCGCCTACAACGGCCGCCGGCATCGCGACCCGAGCGACGACCTCCTGCATGCTCTGATCTCGCATCAGGCGCTGGCCACTCAGCCGCCGATCCTGCAATTCGCCAACCAGATCTTCCATGCGCTCCCGGAGCTGGAACGGGCCCAGATCATCGAAGTACTCGAATTTCTCATCGCCCGCTGGCGGGTCCGGCCCGCCTCGGAGCGATACCGCGACTACCGGCCGATGCCTGTCGATCACCTGCGCCAGCCGGCCGCCTACTCGGCCAACCTGATCGCGCTCCGGCTGTATCTGACGCCGAGCGGGCGGCTGACCCGGTCGCCGCAGCTCACCCGGGACTGGCCGGCCCTGGTCGCGCTCTGGAACTCGGGTCTCGACCTCGACGCCTGGCTGGCGACCCTGCGGGCGATGACGCTCGACCGGCGGGACGGCACGATCACCACCGAGCCACCCGGTCACGGGCACAGCTTCCCCGAGTACGACAGTGCCCGCCTGATCGGCAACAACCGTGTCGCCGGGCAGCTCGGCCTGGGCGCGGCCGTCCTGAACGGCGTCCGGAACATCTTCTCGCCCGACGACTGGCGGCTGATGATGCAGAGCTGGCTCATCCCGGCGATCACCACCGGCGATTGGGGACAGATGGCCCTCGCCGAACCGCCACCGCGCGCCACGGAACACGATCGGGCCGAGATCGCCCACCTGCTCGCCACCCTGCTGCGAACCCGGATCGCCAGCCTCGAATCATCAGTCATCACGAAGGTCGTAGGCCTGCTGCTGACCCTCGACGCCCGGCCCGACCCGATCGCCCTGACCGTCGCGCTGTGCGCGCACCCTAAGCTGCTGACTCGGGTTCCGGCCCTCGGCCAGGCCGAGCTGTACCGCGGCAACCCGGCCACCGCCCTGATGATGCACGGCCTGGAGTCCCAGGTCGGTCCCGGTGAGCTTCGGCAATGGCAGAACCTCGGCCGGGCGATCGGTTCGGCGGCCGGCTTCCGTCCCGACCGGGAGGGCATCAGCTCACCGGCGACCGAGATGCTGCTGCGCCAGTTCTTCTTCCGTGACGGCGTGGACCACATCGGGCGCCCACCGTCAGCCGAACCGCGGGACACGCCACCGATGGAGTGAGGATCCGGCCCGCGGCGGCGCCCGGCCGAGAAGGTGCTCGGCATGATCACCAAGCGTCTCGTGGCCGCGCTTCTCGCCGTCGGCGCCGCGCTGGCCACCTCGGCCTCCACGCCGACCACCGCGACCGCCGCGGCGCCGGCCTGCCCGCTGGTCAAGGACAAGATCCAGGCGGCGATCGACCACGATGTACGCCTCGCCCGGATCACGCCGCGGCCGGTCTGGCGGGCCGGCTGCGGCACCCTGTATCGCAGCGACAGCCGCGCCCCGGCCGTCGTCTTCGAGCAGGGTTTCGCGGCCAAGGACGTCGACCACGGACAGTACGACATCCTGAAGTACGTCCTGGACAACCAGCCGTCACCGTACGTGTCCACAACCTACGACCACGACCTCTACCGCTCCTGGTACAAATCCGGCTACAACTATTACCTCGACGCGCCCGGCGGGGTCGACGTCAACCGCACCATCGGCAGCCGTCACAAGTACGCCGACCAGCTGGAGGTCGCCTTCCCCGGCGGCATCCGCCGGGAGTTCGTCATCGGCGTCTGCCCGGTCGACAAAACCACCAAAACCGAGATCATGGCCGACTGCCAGGACAACCCCAACTACCGTCCGTGGCGTTGAAGACCAAACCCCATCTGCGCGTACGGCATCAGCCCGCGCCAGCACCCGGTGATCACTGTGTGGGCACATGTTTCTCGAGGAACTCCAGGATGCGGGCCGAGGTCGCCGGGTAGTCGGGGTGGCCCGGGTTCAGGTACTGGCCGTGGCCAGCGCCGCGGACCGGGATGAACTGTTTCGGCCACGGGACCGCGTCGAAGGCGGCGCGGCCGGCCTCGATCGGCACCACCGGGTCCTCGTCGCCGTGCAGGAACAGGATCGGCGTGGCCGGGCCGCCGAACGCGGTCGAGGGGCGGCGCCCGGCGATCGAGACGGCCGCGCGCAGCGACCGCGAGTGTCCGGCGCGGAGCAGGCCGAGCGTGGTGGTGGCGCCGGCCGAGAACCCGACCGCGGCGACGTGCCCGGCGTCCAGATGGGCGGCGAGCTCGCCGGTGGTGATCTCCTTCAGCACGTACGCGGCGTCGGCCGGCTGCCGGCCGATGTCGCCCGCGTCGACGTGCCGCACGTGCCCGTTGGTGTGCGGGTAGGCCGGCGCCGCGACCACGTAGCCGGCCTCGGCCCACCCGCCGGCCAGCGGCGCGAACTGCTCGGGCAGTCCACCGAGACCGTGGCTGAACAGCACGATCGGGTGTTTGCCGGCGGCCATGCCGGTGCCGTCCGGCCCGCTCAGGTACCAGACGGTCGTCGGCAGCGGACGGTCCTTGCCGCGGGCGAGCTGGACGACCCGGCTCAGGACACGAGGGCCGGCCTCGGTGCGGGCCTGCGCGCGCACGCCACACCCGGCGAGCAGCAGCAATCCGGCTGTCAACGCCGCCCCGAGTTTCCGCACACCGCGGACCCTACGAAGGAGGCATCGACGACCACTACCCCCGTACGGGCGACATCCGCTCGGCGCGGTCGCCGGAGGCTCGGCTGATCGTTCATCCGGGAACGGCCTTACGTCATCGGCCGCGATCCGTTGGGTTCGAGGGCCGACCTGTTGACCGCTGTTTCTCGGCTCACCGGACAACCAGGATGGGAATCCTCGATCAGTTGATCATGAAAGGCACCGCCGATGGGCAATTCGTGGAAATCGGTCACATACGCAGGTGCGATTCTTTTACTGGCGATCGGCGCGTTGAGTGGCTGCGGCGGCACCCGCGAACCGGCGCTGCCGAGCGCGGCCGAGCCGGCCAGTGCTCCGGCCAGTGTCGAGGCCGTTCCGTCGGCGACGACCGATGCACCGGCGTCGACCGTTCCGGCCGGACCTTTCGTCGCCGTCTGCAACTACGACACCATCGAGTACTTCAACCCGGCCGACGGATCGCAACTGGCCAGTCAGCCGACGGCCGGGCTCCGCAACCTCTACCAGGTCACCGGGGCCACCGACGCCGCCGGGAACGTGGGCCGGTTCTCGGCCACCGGATCGGTCAAGCCGGGCGGGTTCGGCCTGTTCTCCTGCGGCAACTACAGCTACAGCGCGACGCTGTCCTCGATCGCCGGCCTGGACGCCTACGACAACGGGGACACCGTGCCGGCCACCCTGGACCTCGCCACCGGCACGGTCACCGACGTGGTGGCGCCGACCGACCACAGCGGCTTCGCCTCGACCGACGTCATCACCTACGTCGCCGCCGTCTACAACCCGCGCACCGACGACCTGTGGTCGCTGCGGGTCAAGGACGACAACCACATCGTCCTGAGCGACAGCGTCGGGCACACCGACACGACACTCACCTATGCGTACGGCGGGCCCTCGCCGCAGCCGTTCATGGGGTTCGTCAACGGGGCCGAGAAGCCGATCGTCTACACCGACTCCGGCAGCATGTCGGTGGTCGGTCACCCGGCGCAGCAGGTCGACCAGGCCGATCTCGGCTACCTGTCGACCGATGACCTGCCCGACACCAAGTACAGCGTGCAGCGGATGCTCCGGCCGGACGGCACCCAGCCGGGCGCGGCGTTCGTCGCCTACCCGCCCGGGAACGGCTCGGCCGAGCTGTTCACGCTCTCCGCGCCGAAGGCCGCACCCCAGCAGATCGGCACCGTGGCCAGTGCGCGCCCGGCCGACGCCCAGGTGCTGATCGACGACATCCAGGTCATCCGCTACCACCTGTAGAGCCGTCGCGGGGCCCGGAGCGATGCGTCCGGGCCCCGCCACGGATCAGGCGCTGGTGCAGACCGTGCCGTTGAGGGTGAAGACCTCCGGCAGCACGTTCGGGCCGCTGTAGGCGCCGACGAAGCCGACGTTGGTCGACGCGCCCGCGGCCAGCCCGGTGTCACTGGTGACCCGGACCGTCCGGCCGCTCTGCTCCCAGGTGGCGTTCCAGCCGCTGCTCACGCTCTGCCAGCCGGTCGGCCAGGTGAACGCCAGGGTCCACCCGCCGGTCGGGGCGGTCCCGTTGTTGGTGATGTCGACCGAGCCGACGTACCCGTTGCCCCAGTCGTTGGTGTCGCGGAACTTCACCGTGCACGACGCGCCGGCCGGGGTGCCGGTGGTGAAGGTCAGCGGCGGCGACGCGCCGGAGACTCGGCCGGCGACGTCCCGGGCGACCACGTTGATCGTGTAGCGCTGCCCGGGCTGCAGGTTGTAGACGGTCAGCGACGTCCCGGTCGTCTCGCCGAGTTGCTCGCTGATGCCGTTGTTCTGCCGGTACACCTCGTACTTGAGTCCGGAGACGCCGGCCGGCCAGGAGATCGTCGCCGTACGGTCGGTGACCGTCGCCGACGGCTGCCCCGGCGCCCGCGGTGCTCCGGTGACGGTGTGGTCCGGGTGCAGGGTGACCAGCGCGATCGAGTACGGCGCGAGCGTCTGTGCCCCGGCCGTCCCGGTCGACGCGGTGGCCACTCCCCCGGCCCCGTTGGTGAACGTCTCGACGACCGGCGTCGCCGTCCCCGGCGTGAACCCGTTGTAGTTGAGCCCGACGGTGTGCGCGGCGTCCGGGTCCTTGTTGATCAGCAGCACCGCCAGGTCGCCGTTGTCCCGGCGTACGGCATGAGCGCTCACCAGCGAGTTGTCGCTGCCCGTGCCGACGAACCGATCGCCGGTCCGCGCGAAGTCCCCCATCAGCGACAGCGCGTGGTACGGAGCGAACGGCGTGTTCAGCGGCGGCTCGCATGCCGAGTTGTCGGCCGTGCACGTCCCGCTGGAGAGCAGCCCGAAGTCGTTGTAGTCGGTCTGCCCGGCGACCGTGCTCGCCTTGTCCGGCCCGTTGTGGACGTTCCACCAGTGGACGGTGAACACGCCCTGGGCGAGCAGGCCGCTGTAGACGTCGGCCAGGAACAGCGCGCCCGGCTGGGTGTTGCGGCCGGTGTCGACGTTCGTCTCGGTCATGCTGATGCCGACCCGGGCCGCGTTCACCCCTCCGTACTGCGAGATCTGTCGCCGCAGCAGGTAGACGGCGTCCTGGATCTGCGCGGGCTTGGTCAGGGTCTCGGCCGCGCTGCTGCCGCCCGGGTACCAGTGCACGTCGACGAAGTCGATGGCCGCGCCGGCCCGGGTGAGCACCTCCTGGTTCCAGGTTCCGGCGTCGCCGGCCGCGACGATGCCGTCCGGCCAGTTACCGGGCATGGTCAGCACCGCGCCGACCTTGACGCTCGGGTCGACCGCCTTCATCGCCGCCGCGTAGGCGACGACGTTGTCGGCATACTCCTTCGGGCTCTTGTCGGCGTGGTTGTCGGCCTCCCACGCGGATCCGTAGTGCCCGTTGCCGTAGTTCTCGTTGCCGATCGTCCAGTACTTGGCGCCGTAGCCCTTGGTGACGTTGGCGTAGCGGACCCAGTCGGCCGCCTCCTGCGCGGTGCCGGTCCCGTAGTTCGCGATGATCATCGGCGACGCCCCCGTCCGCTGGGCGCCGGCCATGAACGTGTCGAAGTCGGTGTCCGGAGCAACGTAGCCGCCGGGTGCGGTGTGGTCCTTCCAGTGGTAGATGTCGGCGTAGGAGCCGCCGGGGTAGCGGACCATCTGGACGCCGGCGTCCTTGAGCAGGCCGGTGACCGCGGGCGTGCCCAGCTGGGAGTCCCAGATGGCGTGGTTGACACCGAGGGCGGTGGACCCAACGGTGGCCAACCCGGCCCGGGCGTCGACGTCGACCCGGACGTCGGCCGCGACCGCGGCGGCGCGGGCGGCCGACGGTGTGCCGGCGACAGCGGCGGCGTGGGCGGCCGGTGGTGCACCGGCGACGGCGGTGACCAGCGCGAGCAGGACGGTGCTCGCGAAGGCCCGCCGGTGGGGCGAGACATGCATGGGGATCTCCACGGGACGAGGGGTGGGAGCGCTCCCACTATCCGGCTCGGCAGAGAATCATGTCAATGCACCGGTGATCCGGGCGAGGATCTCGGCCAGCACCTCCGGACTGGTGGCGAAGTTGATCCGGACAAAGGACGCGGTGTGCTCGGCGAAATCCGCCCCACGGCCCAGCCGCACCCCGGCAACCCCTTCCAGATGCACGGCCGGATCGGGCCCGAACGGGCTGCCCGCACAATCCAGCCAGGCCAGATAGGTGCCCTCGGGCGCACGGAACCCGCTGTCCCACGGCAGGGTCGCCGCCCAGCGCGTGATCCGCTCCCGGTTCGCGGCGAGGGTGGCGAGCAGGCCGTCGAGCCAGTCGCCGGCCTCACGCCAGGCCGCGACCGTGGCGACCCGGCCCAGGATGCCGGGCTGACCGAAATAGTCGAGCGGCATCCGGTCCAGGGCGGCGCGGATCCGGTCCGGCCCGATGTGCGCGACCGCGCAGCGCAGCCCGGCGATGTTGAAACTCTTCGTCGCCGAGGTCGTGGTGACCGTGCGGGCGGCCGCGTCCGGGCTGATCGCCGCGAACGGGATGTGCCGGTGCCCGGCGTGGACGAGATCGGCGTGGATCTCGTCGGAGAGCACCGGCACGTCATACTTCCGCGCGGCGTCGGCCATCACCGCCAGCTCCTCCGGGCGGAAGACCCGGCCGGTCGGGTTGTGCGGGTTGACCAGCACCAGCAGGGCGCAGTCGCGCAGCGCGTCCGGGTCGAACGCATCCGGGTCGAGCGGGACGATCCGCCGCCCGGCCCGGACGATGCTGGCCAGGAACGGCGGATAGTTCGGCACGTGCACCGCGATGCCGTCGCCGGGCACGGTGGCCGCCTCGATGATCACCTGCAGCACCTGGATGAGGTCGGTGAACACCCTGGTCCGGCCCGGCGCCGGGGTCCAGCCGAAGCGGCCGGCCATCCGCTCCTCGAACGCGGCCACCACCGGATCGCCGGCCGGCCAGTGCGGATAACCGAAATCGGTCACCTCGCGCAGCCTCGACAGGATCACCGGTGCGACCGGGAAGTCCATGTCGGCCACCCACGCGCCGAGCACCCCCGGCGGCAGGGCGCCCCACTTCACGCCGTGGCCGGAGCGCAGCCGCGCGATGTCGGCCCGCGGATCGAAGACGGCGGTCATGATGCCGCCCCGGCCCGGATCACGTCGCGCAGGATCTCCATCTGGCCGTGGTGCTGGGCCAGTTCCTCGTAGACGTGCAGCAGCGCGCCACCCCGATCGAGGGCACGATCCGGCCCGCGGAAAGAACCGTCCGGCGGGGCGTGCAGCGGCGCGTCGAACCGGGCGGCGGCCACATCGGCGGCCAGGCGCTCGCGGACCGCGGCCACCTCGGCCAGCAGCGGCCCGACCGGCCCCGAGGCGACGAACTCGGCATCCCGGTCACGGTCGGCGACCCGACCGGCGACGAGCGTGCCGGACCAGTAGTCGACCACCCCGACACAGTGGGTGAGCAGCGCGAACGGGGAATTCGCGCCGGGCAGCGGGGGTCGCGAGTTGGCCAGGTCGTCACCGAGCCCGGCCACGATCGCGGCCATGCCGTCGAGCGCCCGGCCGGTGAAGTAAAGGTAGTCATCCGTCGAGATCATGTGCGGTTCTCCCCTCCGTCACCCCTTCAGGAGGTGACGCTGCGACCTTGCCGAACCGTACCGTCACCTGTCAAGGTGGTGACGTGGATTTCGTCTTCGTCAGCGGCAACCTCGCGCTGGACCTGCTCGGCACCCTGAAATGGCGCCGCACCCGCCCCGAGGAGGGCCTGTCCGCCCCCGGCGACGCGGCGCGCTGGGCGCTCGCGGCCGGCGTGCTGACCGAGCCCCCGCCGCCGGACGAGACCGAGTTCGATCAGCTGCTCGGCGTACGGGAAAGTGTTTATCGTCTTGTCGAAGCGGCCCGCCAGGGAACCCTTCCGGCCGACGCCGACCTGCTGGCCGTCAACGACGCGGCCAACCGCCCGCTGCCGTCACTCGACCTGACCGCCCGGGGCGCCCGGCGCACCGGCCCGCTCGGCACCGTCACCACCGAGGTCGCCCGGGCCGCCATCGCCTTCCTCGACGAGATGCACACCCCCACCCCTCCGCGGGTACGGGAGTGCGAGCGCCCCGAGTGCACCCGCGTCTTCATCGACCGCTCCCGCGCCGGCACCCGCTCCTGGTGCGGAATGGCCGAGTGCGGCAACCGCGTGAAGGCCAGGGAGTATCGAGCCCGCAAGGCCGCCCGACAACCCGGCAGCTGACCGCGGCCCGTTCCGTCGACCATCGCCGCCTCACCGAGGTCAACGACGTGGCGGTCAGCCGGGCCGGTTCGGCGGATTCCTGGCGATCCGAGAAGGCGTGGCTACGCCAGCGCGGCGAGCAGTTCGTTCACGGCGCCGGCGTAGGCGTGCTGCGGCGGCGTCGCGTAGCCGATGACCACCCCCGGCGGCGCGGCCCGGGGTTCGGCGTAGAAGCGGCTCAAGCCGTCCACCACCACCCCGCGCCGCGTCAACCGGTCGAGCAGGCCGGCTTCGGTGGCGCCGGGCACGTGCAGCACCGCGTGCAGCCCGGCGGCGATCCCGGTCAGCCGCGCGCCGGGCAGGCGGGCGGTGACGGCCCGGCCGAGGTGGTCGCGCCGGGCGCGGTATCGACCACGGCAGCGGCGCAGGTGCCGGTCGAGGTCGCCGCGTCCGATCAGGCGGGCGAGGATCAGCTGGTCGATGACGTTCACGTACGCCTCGTCGTAGGCCAGCGCGGCCCGTAGCGCCGGGACGAGCCGGGTCGGCGCGGCGATCCAGGCGATGCGCAGGGCCGGGGCGATCGTCTTGCTCACCGTTCCGGTGTAGACGACCTGTTCCGGCGCGAGGCCCTGGAGGGCACCGACGGGCTGGCGGTCGTAGCGGAACTCGCCGTCGTAGTCGTCCTCGACGACCACCGCGCCGGTGCGCCGCGCCCAGTCCAGCAGTTCCCGGCGCCGGGCCGGTGCGAGGGTGACGCCGAGCGGGAACTGGTGGGCCGGGGTGAGCACGGCCGCCGCCTCGCCGGTGAGCGCGGCCGCGATCAGGCCGTCGTCGTCCACCGGGATCCGGGTCACTTCGCGGCCGACCCGCTCGGCCAGGGCCGGATAGTCCTGCAGGGTCGGGTCCTCGAACGCGATCGTCCCGTCGAGGGCCTGGCTGATCAGGCGCAGGGCGTGCGTGTAGCCGGCGCAGACGACGATGTGTTCCGGGGTGGTGACGACGCCCCGGGAACGGCCCAGGTATTCCGCCAGGGTGGTGCGGAGGGTGGCGTGGCCGGTCGGATCGCCGTACGCGAAAGCGGTGTCGGGAATTTCCTTGAGGACGTCGCGGGTGGCGGCGAGCCACTGGCGGCGCGGAAACATCGACAGGTCGGGGAGGCCGGGGCGAAGGTCGAAGCCGCCCGCGGGTGTCCGGAACGGTGCGGCCGGGGTGAGGGCCGGCGCCGACGAGGGCCGCGGGCGCGGGGCGACGCGAACCCCGGAGCGCGGCCGTGACGTCAGGTGCCCCTCGGCGGTGAGCTGCTCGTAGACCTGGGTGACGGTGCCGCGGGCGATGCCAAGCTGCCGGGCCAGCACCCGCGAGGAGGGCAGCGCCTGGCCGGGCGCGAGCTGCCCGGAGCGGATCGCCTCGCGCAGCGCGCGTTCCAGGCCGGTCCGGAGGCCGTGCGCGCGGTCGAGGTCGAGGTGCAGATCCAGACCGCTTCTGGCCCACTGATCCGTCATCGTTCTGGACTATATCGGTGGGCCAGCCGATTCCTAGATTCAAGGGCATGAAGCATTTGGCGATGGCCCTCGGCCTGACCCGGCGACTGGTCGGGCCGCCCTTCCCGGATCACGACGAACGGAGTGTCACAGCGGTTCCTGAACGGCGCGGCGCATGGCGGCGATCTCGGCGCTCTGATCGGCGATCACGTGCCGAGCCAGACTGATCACCCACGGGTTCCGGGCCGCCGGCAGCACCGCGGTCGACATCTGCACGGCCCCTTCATGGTGAGCGATCATGAGCTGCAGAAACGTCCGCCCGGCGGCGGCCCCGGCCGAGGTTCTGAGGGCGTCGATCCGCGCCTCGGACATGTGCATGGGCGCCGACGGCAGCCTTCGGCCCCACGCGTTCAGGAAATCCGTCATGTCGGTCACTTCGGTTTTCTGGATCGCCGCCATGTGGTCGGCGAGATTGCTTATCCGGTACGGCACCCCGCCGCGCTCCCGGAGCACTTCGACCAGGCGCAGCCCCTGCCGATGGTGGTCCACCATGGCCGTGACGTAGGCGACCTCGTCCGGGCTGGGCGCGGGCACCGCCGAGGCGACCGGCCCGATGGCGGCGGGCACGATCGGCGGCGCGGGCGCGTCGCAGGCCGACAACACCACCGACAGGGCGACGGTGGCCAGCAGTAGGCGTGGCAAGACGGTTCCTCTCAGGGGTTCTCGGTGACGGTCAGGACGACCGCCGCCGAGGTGCTGGTGTCGACCTGCGCGGATCCGCCGTAGGCGACGGTCAGCGAGTGTTTCCCGGCGGGCAGCACGGGCAGCCGGATGGCCGTACGCCCGTGGTCGGTCTTGGTGATGTCGGAGACGAGAAGCGTCCGGCCGCCGTCCTTGACGGTCAGCAGTCCGGCCGCGATCTGCCCGGCGTCCCGGGGCCGCACCCCGACGACGGCCGTCGCCCGCTGCCCGGCGCCGATCGTGGTGCGAGCCAGGCGCAGCGTGGTGGTCGAGCCCTGGCTCGGTGTCACCCCGCGGGCCTGCTCGTTCTCGGTGGCGACGAAGCCGTTGCGGCCGGCCCGGGCGGCCGGGGTGAGCGGCGACTGGGCCGAGAAGTCGTGCGGGTAGAGGGTGAAGCCCTGCCAGTGCACCGGCATCGGGCTCTGGTCCTCGTCCCGGACGATGTGGTGGAAGCCCACGTTCACCCAGGCGATCGGGTCGGTGAGGGTCTCGCCGTTCGCGTAGTCCATGGTGGTCTCGCCGGCGCACGACACGTCGTTGTTGTACATCGGCAGCTGTTCGCAGGTCTTGCGCTTGGTGAAGGCCAGCGCGTTGCGCAGGCTCGGGTGGGCCGGGTAGGTGTCGTTCTTCCCGAAGACGATGTCGTAGCCGCGCGGATGCCCGTCGGCGTTGCGGCTGGACGGGCTGTAGACGCGCCACTGCCGCCGGTCGGCGATGGTCAGCAGCGACTCCTTCCCGATCGTCTTGCGCCGGGTCACCAGCACGGCCGACTGGCCGCCGCGCTTGCCGGTCCAGGTCGTGTCGCTCTGCTCGACCTTCATGTCGGACTTGCCGCCGATACCGAAGTCCACCCGCCACACCGCGCTGTGATAGTGCGACCCGGAGTAGTCACGCTCGCCGGTGCCGATCGGCCAGCCGTAGTTGAGCGACGCCGCCTCGGTCGCCTGATCGGTCCAGATGCTGGGGTTGACCTCGCCGGTCGCGCCCATCCCGACGTCGATCTGGCCGCTGTCGGCGAGCTGGTAGCTGGTCTCGTACTCGTAGTTGCCGACCGCCGACATGAAGCTCAGCGCCAGCACCGTGCCCTGCGCGGTGACCAGCGGCTGGTCGGTACCGGTGTGCCACTTGGAGCGGTAGGCCAGGCCCTTGCTCATCTCCCGCACGCAGAGCACCGGCTGGTCCTTCTCGACCCACCGGCCGGCCAGATCCGTGTAGGCGCGGTGGGTGGTGACGATCTGCCCGCCGGGGCACTCGGCGCGGGTCATGTCGCTGGCGTAGCGGCCGAAGCCGTACCCGATCAGGTCCTCGAACTCGGCCGTGCCCAGGTCGTAGGGGACCTGCATCTGCACCGGCGCGATCGAGTCGAGCACCTGGATCGGGGCGGCGTCCCTCGTACCCTGGAAGCCGACCTTGTCGAGAACGAGGCCTTTGAAGTCGTCGATGTGCCAGCACAGCTGCCATCGGGTGCCGGCGCTGAGTTTCCGGCTGACCAGGGAGTCACCCGAGCAGTAGTCGGAGGCCGCCTCGGCCGACGCCGGCGGTCCGGCCGGACCGAGCGTGACCAGCAGCGCCAGGGCCACGGCGGCGACCAGGGCGCGTTTCATGACAGGGTCCGGACGGTCCGGGCGGTGAGGTCGACCGCCAGGTTGCCGAAGTAGAGCCAGGCGCCGTCGCGCACGCGGCCCTGGAACGTGACGCACCGGTCGACCGCGCAGGCCGCGCCGTCCCCGGTGGCCGGCGGGTTGAGCAGCGCGCCCGCGTTCACGTCGAGCTCGGCCTGGCCGGTCAGGTCCTTCCCGGTGGAGGTGCGGTAGGCGGTCCGGATCGGCGCGGCGACCGGCGAGGCCAGCAGCAGGTCCAGAGCGTGCATCTTCTCGGTCTCGGACGGCGGCGCCTGCGTCCCGTGACCGCTGTGCTCGGTGACGGCGCCGGTCGCGAGGTCGACCAGCTGCAGCACCTGCACGTTGGCGGCGTAGTCGTAGGAGGTGACGGCGACCTCCCGGCGGCCGTTCTCGGTGGCCAGAGCGGCCGACAGGAACTCGTAGCCGGGTGTCCCGTCGACCCGGCGGCCCGGATTCTTCTGGGCGTGCACGGCCAGCGAGCGGGCGTAGCCGACCTCGGCCGGGGTCAGCGCGTCGAACGTCTTGCCGAACCGGGCCGGCCGCTCGGTGGGCATCCCGCCGGGCAGCGCCGGACGTGTCGCGACGAGCGCCCGTTCGATCTGTTCGGCCTGGTCGGCCCGCATGTCGGGCGCCGCGCCGGCGGCCACCCGGGACGGGCCGGTGAGCAGGTAGCCGCCGAACGCCATGGCCGAGGCCAGCGCCATCAGGGCCACCGGAACGCGGACGGACTGCCACCACGAGACCTGCTCGGACGCTCTCTCTCGCATGCGCTCTCCTCCTCGAACCGCGGCAACGGATCAAGTGTCGAAAGCGCGAGGAGGTGTGTCGGCGAGCCGCGCGGGCATTTCGCCGGTTTTCATCACATAGAGATCACTGACCGGGTGATCTCAGGAAAAGTGCAGCTCCCGGTCGGTGACGTCGTCGGCCCGGAGCAGTTTCACGTCGGACTGGTAGTTCATGGACGTGAGCCACGGCATGCGGTCGCCCTGGCGGGGCAGCTGGTCGACGACCCGGGTGATGTAGCCGGCGCCGAAGTCGAGGAACGGCCGGGTCGGCATGGCCGGATCGGCGACCTCGGGGCGGCACACGTCGTACCCCCGCATGTGCATGTGTTTCAAGAGGCGGCAAAAATGTTCGCAGAGCAGACCGATCTTCAGCGTC
Organism: Actinoplanes sp. HUAS TT8; assembly: GCF_051380535.1. Classification (NCBI taxonomy): domain Bacteria; kingdom Bacillati; phylum Actinomycetota; class Actinomycetes; order Micromonosporales; family Micromonosporaceae; genus Actinoplanes; species Actinoplanes sp. HUAS TT8. Next base: position 4,092,683 of record NZ_CP195646.1, read on the forward strand.
CACGAGGAGTTGGTGTAACCGATCGCGTAGGCGAAATTCGGCACCCCGGAAAGCATCATTCCCTTGTACGCGACGGTGTCGGACAACCGGACCTCGTGGCCGTCGACGGTGACCGGGACACCGCCGAACGCCTGCACGTTCAGGCCGGTGGCGGTGACGATGACGTCGGCGTCGAGGTGCTGCCCGGACGCCAGTTGAATCCCGGTCTCGGTGAAGCCGGTGATCCGATCGGTGACCACGGAGGCCTGACCGTTCCGGATGGACCGGAACAGGTCACCGTCGGGGACGGCGCACAACCGCTGGTCCCACGGGTCGTACGGCGGGTGGAAGTGCTCGTCGACCGGGAACCCGGCCGGGAGCTGCCGCGCGTTCACCCATCGGATGAGCTTCCGGGCGGCCCCGGGAAAGCGCCGGCAGAACGACCAGACGGCTTTCTGCTGGGCGATGTTCTTGCGCCGGGTCCACGCGTAACCGCGTTCCGGCCCGAGACAGCGTTTCAGCGCGTTGGCGATCGGGTCCTTCTTCGAGACCGGCATGATGTACGTCGGTGTGCGCTGCAGCATCGTCACGTGCGCGGCGTCGCCGGCCATCGCCGGGACGATGGTGACGGCGGTGGCGCCACTGCCGATCACCACCACGCGCTTCCCGGCGTAGTCCAGGTCCTCCGGCCAGTGCTGCGGGTGCACGATCGCGCCCCGGAACCGCTCGCGGCCGGCGAACTCCGGGGTGAAGCCCTCGTCGTAGCGGTAGTAGCCGCTCGCCGAGAAGATCCAGCCGCAGGTCATCGTGGTCCGCTCGCCGGTGTCGGTGCGCTCGACCTCGACGGTCCAGCGGGCCCGCTCGCTCGACCAGGACGCGGCGGTCACCCGGTGGTGGTAACGGATGTGCCGGTCGAGATCGTTCTCGGTCGCGGTCTCGCGCAGGTAGTCGAGGATCCGCGGCGCGTCGGCGATCGCCTGCTCGTCGCGCCACGGCTTGAACTCGTACCCGAACGTGTGCAGGTCGGAGTCGGAGCGGATGCCCGGATAGCGGAACAGGTCCCACGTGCCGCCGGACGCGGCCCGCGCCTCCAGGACGGCGAAGGTCTTCGCCGGCAGCTCGGTCTTCAGGTACCGCGCGGCGCCGATGCCGGAGATCCCGGCGCCGACGATCAGGACGTCCATGTGCTCCACGCCCTACAGGATCCGTCGCCGGGCCCGGTTGCGCCAGTTCAAAACGCACCTTCATCATCGTATTCATGGTGCAGAATGCTGCGGACTGGCCGGCCGTTCCGTCCCGGGTCGCGGACCTTTTCCGGCAGGGCGCGCAGGCCGCGCTCGACCCGCCGGCCGCGTGGATCGAGGGCCTGCACGAGGCGTCGCTCAGCGGCGAGCGGATGCGGCCGGTCGCCGACGACCCGGTGCTGGTCGCCGCCGTGCGCCGCAGCAACGTCGCCAACCTGCGCCGGTGGACCGAGGCGAACGTCCGGCACCCCGGGCGGCGGGTGTCGGCCGACCTCGGTCCGGAGGTCCTCGACACCGCCCGTGACCTGGTGCGGCGTGGGCTGGATCAGCGGGCGCTGGACTCGTACCGGACCGGGCAGACCGTGGCCTGGCGGCGCTGGATGGAGATCTGTTTCGGTCTCGGCGCGTCCCCGGACGAGCTCCGGGCGCTGCTCGACGTGTCCTCGCTGTCGATCTCCACGTTCATCGAGGACACCATCGCCGCGGTGTCGGCGCGGATGGAGGCCGAACGCGCCGAACTGACCCGGGGTGCCCACGCGGAACGCCGGGCCGTCGTGTCGCTGCTGCTGGAGGGGGCGCCGATCGGCCGGGCGCGGGCCGAGGCGCAGCTCGGATACCGCCTGACCGGGCCGCACACGGCCGCCATCGTGTGGACGACCTCGGGGCCAGCACCCCTCGAAGCCGCCGCCGAGAGCCTGATGCGGGCCGGCGGCGCCGGTCACCGTCTGACCGTGCTGGCCGGCGCGTCCGCGCTCTGGCTCTGGCTCCCGGTCACCGACGTCCGGCCGCCGGTCGCCGACCTCGACCCCGAGGTGCTGATCGCTATCGGCCGGCCGGGCACCGACATTGCCGGGTTCCGCCGCAGTCACCTGGACGCGCAGGCGACCCAGCGGATGCTGACCCGGCTCGGCTCACCGCAGCGGGTCGCCCACTACCGCGACATCCAGCTGGCCGCGCTGCTCACCACCGACCCGGACCGGGCCGACGAGTTCCTCGCGGAAACCCTCGGGGACCTGCGGCACGCCGACGCCGAGACCCGCGAGACGGTCGCCGCCTACATCGCCGAGCAGTGCAACACGCTGCGCACCGCGGAACGCCTGTTCACCCACCGCAACACCGTCGTCCGCCGACTGGCCCGCGCCGACCGCCTGCTCCCCCGGCCGCTCGCCGACAATCTGGTCGCCATCGCCGCCGCCCTCGAAATCCTCCGCTGGCAGAATCAACAACAATTTCCGCGTACGGCGGTGGAGGCGCCGTAGCCGCCCGGGGCTCAGACGCGGAACGTTCCGACCATCGCGCGCAGGTCGCCGGACATCTGCGCCAGTTCGGCCGCCGCCCGCTGTGCGTCGGCCACGTTCTCGTTGGTCAGCCGGGTCGCCGTGGCCAGCGCCTCGATCCCGTCGGCGATCTCGCTGACCCCACCGGCCGCCTCGCTGACCCCGCGGTTCATCTCACCCGTGGTCGCCGTCTGCTCCTCCACGGCGGCCGCGATCGTCGTCTGGTAGTCGCTGATCCGCGCGATGATCTCGCCGATCTCGGCGATGGCGGTGATCGCCGTCCCGGTGTCGGCCTGGATCGCGGCCACCCGCCCGCCGATGTCCTCGGTCGCCTTGGCCGTCTCCTGGGCCAGATCCTTCACCTCGCTGGCCACCACCGCGAAGCCCTTGCCCAGGTCACCGGCGCGGGCCGCCTCGATCGTGGCGTTCAGGGCGAGCAGGTTGGTCTGCTCGGCGATCGAGGTGATCAGCCGGATCACGTCGCCGATCTCGGCCGAGGAGACACCGAGCCGGGTGACCCGCTCGTTGGTGGTCTCGGCCATGGTGACGGCCTGCCCGGCCACGGCCGCGGCCTGGTTGGCGTTCTGGGAGATCTCCCGGATCGAGGCGCCCATCTCCTCCGAGCCGGCGGTGACGGTGTCGACGTTGCGGCGCACGTCCTCGGCCGCGGCGGCGACGGCACCGGCCTGGGCGTTGGCCTGCCCGGCGTTCTCGGCGATCTGGCCGCTGGTGGTGGAGAGCTGCTCGGCCGCGGCGGCCAGCGACTGGGAGGCGGTGCCGAGCGCTTCGACGGTGCCGCGCATGTTGGCGGTGGCCCGGTTCAGCGCGACCCCCATGACGCCGACCTCGTCCCGGGAGCGCACGATGACGAGGCCGGTCAGGTCACCGCCGGCGACCTGGGCCAGGGTGTCGTTGACGGCGGCCAGCGGGCGGGTGATCCGCCGTACCGTGGTCCAGCCGAGCAGTGCCGCGACCAGGAAACCGCCGGTCAGGATCAGGATCATGACGGTCCGGCTGTGGTGGTAGGCGTCGGTGTTGGCCCGCGCCGCCGCCCCGGCGCTGCTCGCCTCGTAGGCGGTCAGCGTGTCGAACCCGGCGTTGATCGCATCGGCGATCGGATCGGCGCTCTTGTCATAGGCGGTCGCGTAGAGCGTGTTGTTGCTGGACCGGGCCGCAGCGAAGAGTTGGTTGTCACGGATGTCGGCGAGCTTCGTGAGCCCGTCGGTGATCGCGGTGACCGCCGCCTGCTGCTCGGCGGCAAGCCCGAGGCCGGCGTACGCCTCGACGCCCTTGACCGTGAGGTCGTGCGCGTCGAGTGCCTCCTGCCGGAAGCTCTCGGTCTCCGAGTCGGTCACCGCGATCGTCATCCGGGCCAGATCCAGCAGTTCGTCGTCGAACGAACCCTGCGCCACGGCGAGGGCCTGCGAGGGTTGCAGGTTCTCCTCGTAGATGGCCCGCGCGTGCCGGTCGGCCTGGCTCAGACCGACCAGCCCGGCCGCCGCCACCGCCACCCCGGCGAGCAGGGCCACGGCGATGGCGACGCTGATCTTCACGCCCACCCGCAGGTCGCTGAAGAAGCTCAGGACGCCGGGACGACGCGGCTCGGCGGCAGGCGACGATGCCATCGCTGAGCTCCTTCCGTTTTCGGGACTCCAGTGGCCCTATCGGAAGGTTCGTCACCGGACTGAGCCCGGGGGCGGCTCAGGACGGTTCGGTCGCCGACCGGCGCCCTTCGAGGCGGGCCTGGTCGAGCAGCCGGCGCAGGCGCGTCCGACGGTGCCGGTCGGCAGCGCGGAGCAGCCGGAACAGTCCGATCGCGGCGGCGATGAGGAGCAGGTGCGGCCAGGGTGTCACCCACGTCGTGGTCGTGGCCGAGCCGCCCGGGGTGAGCGTCACCGTCGTGCGCAGCCGCCCGAACGCCCACACCCCGGCGACGTCGGCACGGCCGTCGCGACTGCCGCCGGGCAGCAACTGGCCGAGCGCCACCTCCGCATCGGCCCCGCCGAGCAGGCCCGTGACCCGCACCCCGGCCCGGCCCTCGACCCCGACGTTTCCGCTGTTGGTGGCCGTGTAGGAGACCGTCATGCGGCCGGGCCGGAACGGGTTCCAGGAGCGCTCGTAGCGCGCGCCGACCGCCCCGGCCGAGAGTTCGGTCCGGACGGCACCGCTGGCCCGCAGCAGCACCCGGAACCCGACCCGGCTCTCCACCTGCACCGTGCCGCTGCGGCTCAGCACCGTGGCGGCGATCCCGGCCGGATGGTCGCCCGGCGATGCGTCCCGCGGCACGGTGATGGTGAACGGCACCAGCGCCGTCCCCTTGGCCGCGACGGTGACCTGCGCCGGCACCGTGATCCAGGTTCCGCCGTCCTTGGACGGGGTGTCCGACGGCAGCATGGTGAAGCGACCGTTATCGGTCAGGTAGCCGTCGGCCGCCTTCAGCGCGAAAGTCCCGCCCACGTCGCTGAAGTTCCGCACGGCCAAGTACTCGGTGACCCGCTGACCGGGGTCGAGGGTGCGTTCGATCCAGTGCCGTCCGTCCGGCCCGGCCGCCGTCGCCGGTTGGACGGTCCAGGTCAGGGCGGCCGACGCGGGTGCGGCGGAGGCCGCCGCGGGCCCGGCACCTACGCCGAGCGCCGCGACGACGACCACGATGATCAGGCGTTTCATTCGAACAGCGAGAGGGTCAGCGTCGACCGGTAGGAGCCGGCGGCGACGTCGGCCGGGGTGCGCAGGAACAGGTCGGCGTCGACCGAGTAGGCACCGCCGGTCACCGCCGCCGAATCGTAGGTCGAGACCAGCAGCTCCTGATCGGTCAGACCGACGTTGTTGCCGGGCTGGGTCGGGTCGTCGAGAACGGTGACGACCTCCTCACCCTCGCTGACCTCGCCGGTGGTGCCGCCGTTGATCAGGCGCGGCTTCCAGCCGAGGTTCCCGGCCGAGATCGGCGCCTGCCCGGCCGTGCCGGTGAAGTCGCCCGCGGTACCGAGGACGGCCCAGCTCGATCCGGCCGGAATCTCGCTCGCCGTCCGGGTGTCGGTGACGGTCACCGTCGGCAGGGTGCCGGTGAACTGCCGGACCAGCAGGTCGGAACCGTTCTCCTTGAGGTCGACGGCGGTCCCGGCGACGGTCAGGGCCAGCACGCCGGGCTCCTTGATCTCGGTGATGTCGACGGTCACCTGCACGCCGGCGCTGTCGCCGGGGTCGGCCAGGGCGGCGGCCGGCACGGCGACCGCGGCGGTCGAGGTCAGCGCCACGACGGCGGGCAGGAACACACGGGCTCTCATATCGACTCCTAGCAGGTGATGGCGGTGTAGGGGGCGGTCACGGAGGTGCCCGCGGCCTGGACGGTGGCCGTGCCGGCCGGGATCGAGGCGAGTCGCGCGAGGAAGGACTGATAGGCGTTCGCCCCCGGCGCGATCAAGGCGAAATTCCGGCTTCCGTACGGGGTGACCACCGCGACGTCCACCGCCGCGTCCCCGTCGTTGCGGGCCTGGACGGCGACGTACGCCTTCCCGGCGATGCAGCGCGACCGGGCGGTGGCGGTGACCGGCGCCGGTGTGGACTCGGCGGCGAACACCCGCCACTCGGTGACGGCGACCGCCGAGTACGTGGTCCCGTTCCCGTTGGCGCTGATCGTCGCCCGCAGCCGGGCGGTGGTGACCGGGTCGAACGTGACGTGGTTGAACGCGGTGCTGCCGGTGCCGTACGCGGAGGCCCCGGTGACGTCCTGCCACGCGGCGCCGTCCCAGTACTGCAGTTTCCAGCCGTCCGGTTCGGCCACCCCGTCGCCGGTGCCGCGGTCGGAGTCACGCCAGAACTTCAACTCGGCCCCGGTGATCCGGATCGGTCGCGCCCAGTCGTACTGGATCCACTGCGTGGCCGGCCGGTCGCCGGACCAGGTGCCCCAGATCTGGGCCTGGGCCGGGTCGGCCGGGTCGGCGTCGTCGTTGAGCGCGCCGACGCTGTTCCAGCCCGCGGTGTACGACGCGGTCGCCGTCCCGATCGGCCCGACGTTGCCGTCCAGCGGCGCCGACAGGTCGGCCGGAACGGTCACCGACCGGCTCGCCGACACGTTGCCGGCGCGGTCGGTGGCCCGGTAGGAGACGGTGTGCTTGGCCGCGTCGGGCGCCGTCACCGGCCCGGTGTAGGCCAGCCACGCCCCGGTGTCCACGGCGTACTCGATCCCGGCCGGCCCCGAGGTCACGTCGCCGGCGGTGACGGTCACCGCCCGGTCGTCGCCGACCGTCGCCGTACTGACCGGGCTGGTGGCGTCGATCCCGACCGCAAGGTTCACGGTGTCGGAGGTGTTGCCGGCCCGGTCGGTGGCGGTCGCGGTGACGGTGTGGCGGCCGTCCCCGGTGACGGTCACGTCGGCGAAGCGCACCGGCCCGGCGGTGGTCGCCGCCCCGGCGTCCACCGTGGTGGCCAGGTTCATCCGGCCGCCGCGGTCGTCGGTGGCCGCCGCCCGGACCTTCACCGCTGAGCGGAACCAGCCGCCGGTCCCGGCGCTGCCGCTGGGCGTCAGGGTCAGCGTGGGAGCGGTGACGTCACCCTCGGTGTCGTCCGGCGAGATGACCGTGACCTGCGCGGTGATCGGCCCCGCGGCGTAACCGAGGACGCTGCCCTTGACCGTGAGGTGCCCGGGTGCGGCCACGTCGGCGGCGGTGACCGGGTCCCAGTAGACCGGGATCTGCAGAGTCTCGCCGCCGAAGGTGACCGGGACGGTGGCCGGAAGCTCCGTCTCGCCGGTCTCGACAGTGAACTCCGGTGCGCCGATCGAGGCCGGTTGAGCGGCGAGGACCTTCCACTCCTCGACCGCGACGGCCGAGTAGGTGCTCCCGTTGGTCGACGCGTCGAGAACGGCCCGGACCTGTGTCGTGGTCACCGGATCGAAGGTGGTGTTCTGGAATCCCTGGGTGCCGGTCGGGTAGCCGGAGGCGCCGGTGACGTCGGCCCACTTCCCGGCGGCCAGGTCCCAGTACTGGATCCGCCACCCGGCCGGTGCGGCCACGCCGACCCCGCTGCCCGGCGGCTGATCGTTCCAGAAGTCGATCTGCGAGCCGCCGATCCGCATCGGCTGGTCCCACGTGTACTGCACCCACTGCTGGGCCGGGTTGCTGCCGGTCCAGGTGCCCCACATGTCCGGCGGCAGCGGGTTGGCCCGCACGATCTCGTCGTTGAGCGCCTTCACCCAGTACTGCGTCGGCACCGGATCGTTGGAGACGGTGACCGTCGCCTCCTGGGCGAGGTTGGCCCGGGGCGTGCGATCGCGCTGCTTGACCGGGGTCGGCACGACCTGTTTCATCCGGGGCGGCGACTGGGTGTCGTCCCACTCGACCTTGTCGATCGCGACCGAGCGGCGGAAATGCCCGCCCCCGGCGGCGTCCGCGGTGTGGTAGGTGATGTACCACTGGCCGTCGTACTCGATGATCCCTGGATGGCTGGTGGTCGACGAGACCGGCGTGAGCACGGTTCCGCGGTAGGTCCACGGGCCCTGCGGCGCGCTCGCCGTCGCGTAGGCGATGCAGGCGTGGTAGTTGGCCGGCGTGCAGGCCGAGGTCGGCCCGGCGTTGTTCCCGGCGTAGGCCAGGTAGTACGTGCTGCCCCGCTGGAAGATCCACGGCGCCTCGAAGTAGCCGGTCAGCCCGGTGACCGAGGTCTGCGGGCCGACCGGCGTCCGCATGTCGGCCTTCAGTTCCAGGTAGCGCAGCTGCCCGAACGTTCCCCAGTAGAGGAAGACCCGCTGGCCCTCGACCAGGATCGTCGGGTCGATGTTCTGGATCGTGTTGGCGGTCGGGACGCGCTGCGAGATCAGCGGGCCGCCGAGATAATCGGTCCACGGCCCGGTCGGGGTGTCGGCGACGGCGACGCCGATGGCGAACTTGTCACTGGCGGTGCTGGCCTTCTCGCTGACCGGGACGTACCAGTAGTACCGGCCGTCGGGGCCCTGGACGACCTGCCCGGCGTAGGCGCGGCCGGCCGACGCCCAGGAGAAGAGCGTCTCCGGGCGCGCGAGTGACGGGAAATGTGTCCATGCGCCGGCGGCGACGTTTCCCGTACGGAACGCGCCCCACTCGTTCATGACGAAGTCGTTGACGGCCGGTCCGGCCTCGTCGTGACCGGTGTAGATGTAGAGCTGACCGTCGGCGACCAGGGGCGCCGGGTCGGCCGAGTAGTAGCTGCCGTCGGCCAGGATCGGGTTGCCCGGGTGGGTGAAGGTGTACGAGTCGGCGGCGAGCGCCGGACCGGCCGGCCCGGCGAGGATTCCGGCCGCCACCAGCACGGCCGCGACCGCGCTGCGTATCGATCTCATGGTGCTGCTCTCTGGAGAAGGGCCGACGGGTGGTGCGGTGGCGGCGCCCCGGGGGTGGTAGGGCGCCGCCACCGGCTCAGGAGCAGCTGACGGCCGGGTACGGTGCCGTCACTGTCTCCGTTCCGGAACCGCCGGTCACCGTGACGGTGGCGGTGCCGGCCGGGATCAGGGCCGCTCGGCTGTTGAAGGACTGGTAGGCCACCTGGCCGGGCGCCACCGCGACCGCCGCCCGCGAGCCGTAGGCCGTGGTCAGCGCGATGGTCAGCGAGCTGCCCCCGGTGTTGGCCGCGTTGACCGCGACGTAGGCCTTGCCGGCGATGCACTTGGCCTGCGCCGTGGCCTCGACCGTGACCTGGTGCCCGGAGCCGACCGTGACGGTCGCGGTGGCCGTCTTGTCGGTGCCGGCGACCGTGCCGGTGACCGCGAAGGTGCCGACCGTGGCGTACCTGGCCGGGTCGACCACGGCCCAGGTGACGGCGATGCCGCTCTGCCGCGACCCGTCGTTGTAGCCGACGGTCACCCCGGCCGGCAGCACCGGCGCGACCCCGACGGCGGTGGCGACCGCCACCGGGTCGACGGTGGTGATCTGCACCGGGTCGCTGCCCCGGACCCAGACGTGGGCGGTCGCGGTCAGCGTGGTGCCGGCCACGAAGCCGGCGACGGTGAAGTCGCCGACGGCCGCGAGCTGGTCGGCCGGGATCGTGCCCCAGGCGACCGCCATCGGCCGGCGGGTGCCGTCGGCGTAGGTCACGTCGACCGTCGCGGGCAGGGTGGGCGGGACCCCGACCTTGGTCCGGGCGTCGTAGCCGGCGATCGACGAGGCGGCCGAGGCGAACACCCGCCACTCCGAGACGCCGACCGCCGAGTACGCGGTTCCGGCCGTGCTGGGCAGCGCGTTGAACGTCGCCCGCAGCCGGGTCGTGGTGACCGGGTCGAACGACACCTGGTTGGTGCTGCCCCGTACGGCCGGGTCGAATCCGGTCGCGCCGGTCACGTCGGCCCAGGCGGTGCCGGTCCAGTACTGCAGTTTCCAGGACTTGGGCACCGAGACGCCGCTGCCGCCGGTGGTGCTGTCCGACCAGAAGTCGATCGAGGCGCGGTCGACGCGGACGGCCGACGGGAAGTCGTACTGCAGCCAGCGCGTCGCCGGTTCACTCCCGGTCCAGGTCCCCCACAGGTCGGTCTGGGCGCCGCCGGCGAAGAACGCCGGTTTGCCGTCGTTGACCGCGCCGACCGCGTTCCACCCGGCGGTGAAACTGGCCGTCGGCGTGGCCGTGGACGCCACGTTGATCTCGCCCTCGGTCAACGCCGTGCCGTTGACCACCACGTCCTTGTGGGTGGTGGCGTTTCCGCCGGTCACGGTGAGGCGAAGGGTGTACGCGCCGGACTTGGTGAACCGGGCGACGGTGGTCGGCGTGGTGGCCGGGTCGAACGCGACCGTGCCACCGGCCGGGGCGTCCACCACCGACCAGGCCGCGGTGACCGGGCCGCCGGGGGTGCCGTCGTCCTGGGCCAGGCCGATCAGTCGCGCCGAGCCGGCCTGGTGGTACGACGAGTCGAGCCACGCGTCGGCCAGCGGCGGCTGATCGCTCGCGGCGGGCGCGGCAACGCCCGTACCGTAAGCCTGAATTTCTTTGATCCCGGTCTTGGCGCCAGGTGCGTGTTGCACGGTGACGCGCAACTTGGACGCCTTGATCGTGGGGAACCGGACGCGGTTGAGGTTGCCGCGGGGGTAGGCCGGATCGCGGCTCTGACCGGGCACCGTCGTCCAGCCGTCCCCGTCGTCGTAGCTGACCGTGAACTGGGCCGGTGGCGCGTAGCCGGGCACGGTGGCGCTGGTCGAGGTGTTGTAGAAGTACACGCGTACGTCGTCGAGGTTCTTCTCGCCCTGCAGGTCGACGTCGATCGAGTCGGTCGCATTGGGTGATCCGGCGGTGCCCCAGAATGGCTCGTTGATGGTGGTGCCGTCGACCGCGCCCTGCGGAGCGCGGCCGGTCGCCGAGAAGGTCGCGGTGACCGGCCGGCCCTGCGCCACGTCGACACTTCCGGTGCTGGCCGGGGCGATGTCGGCGCCCGCCTTGGCCATCACGTCGACGATCCGGTCACCGGCGGCGAAGCGCACGTCGGCCGGCGCCTGCACCGGGATCCTGGCCGTCGAGGTGACGGTGATGCCGGCCGCGGCCCGGACCTCGCCGGCCGCCGGGTCGTAGACGAGTTTGCCCAGCTTGTCGGCGGTGAAGGCGAGCTTGCCGTCGAGGTAGACGGAGTAGCCCTCGGGCACGTCGTCGCCGTAGTACCTCGTGCCGCCGGGCTTGTCCCAGACGATGGTCAGGTCCTTGTCCCGGTAGCGGATGTCGTTGGCGGTGAAGTGGTCCCAGCCGACGTCGATCGGGTCGAGCTCCACCTTGGCGTCGTCGCGCGGGCGCAGGCCCATCGCGTCCTCGATCATGGTGAAGTTGGTGGCGCCGAGGATGGTGTGGTGGATCCAGGAGCGGTAGTCGACGCTGCCGCCGTCCGCGGCCGAGCCGTCGGCCCAGAACTCGTTCTGGTCCGGGTACCGGTTGTCGCCGTTGCCCTGGTACTGCGCCCAGGCGTTCCAGTAGAGGAGCTTCTTGTACCACTCGGCGTCGATGTACTGGTTCGGATAGTTCCGCAGCACCGAGGAGAGCATCCGGAACGTCACGGTCGAGTTGATGATCGAGAAATTGTTGCTGCCCGGTTCACCGGCGGCGGCCGCGGCCGCCTTGTCGGCCTGGTTGGCCGTGGTGAACGGGAAGATCGGGTACTGGGTGTCGTCGGCGAACAGGCGCAGCGCCTCGACGTAGGGCTGGGTGTAGTCGGCGTCGCCGGGCTTGGGCATCAGCCCGACCGAGAACGGGTAGTAGTTGTTGATCTCCTTCCACGGCACGAGCTCGTCGGAGGCGACCAGGCGGTGCTTGAGCAGGTTGCCGTCCAGGCCCATCTGGTCCGGGGTGCTGCGCCCGGGCTCCCACAGGTACTTGAGCACCGCCGCCTTGATGCTGGCCGCGAACGCCTCCATCTCGGCCGCTTTCGCGGTGTTGCCCGCCGTCCGGTAGGCGCTCGCCGAGGCCAGGGCGTTCGAGTAGAGGTACGCGTTCTCGGTGCGGTCCATGTAGCCGGGCTTCCAGTGGAACGACACCGCGTCGGCGTCGTTGCCGGTCATGGCGCCCCAGTTGTACTCGATCAGGCCGTTGCCGTCGAAGTCGTAGGCCTGCTGGAGTCCCTTGACGTCGTCCTCGGCGTAGCGGGCCAGGTTGCCGGCGATCGCGGCCGGGCCGCCGTGCAGCTGGTACGAGCGCCAGGCGGCCTCGGAGATGTACTCGGTGTAGCTGTTAGACCAGTTGGCCGGGTCACCCGGGTTGTCGACGTACTTGGATCTCTTGGCCACCTCGCCGGCCGAGACCCACGGTCCGTACGAGTAGGCCGGGTCGCGGAAGTACTTGAGGTCGTCGACGAACATGCCGACGGTCAGCACGATCGCGTTGTTGTAGCCGAGCACGCCCTCCATCGACGTCGGGAACTGGTAGTCGTTGCCCGGCAGGTCGGCGTCGAGGAAGTTGTACCGCATCAGCCACCAGCGGTAGAACAGCGTCTTGTCGATGTTGTTCTCGGGCGTGTCCAGGTAGGGCACGTTGTCGGCCCACCACTTGTTGTACGCGGTGACGTGCTCGGCGTAGGCCGCGGCCGGGGTGAGGTCGCGGTAGTGCTCGTACTCGGTCCCGGCGCCCGGGTTCTCCCGGGTCACGAAGCCGAGCTGCACCTTCGTGCGGGCGGTCCCGTCGGCCGGCACCGCGATCGTGCCTTTGAGCGTGCCGTCGGCCGGGGCGAACCCGTCGCCCGAGAATCGCGGGAACACGGTGGTCAGCTGGTTGAACGCGCGGGCCGCGCCGGTCAGCTCACCGCCGGCCGCGGTCCGGGCGAAGGCCGAGGTCGCGGTCAGCGTGACGTCCTTGGCCGTGCCGGTGGTGCTGGTCAGGTCCAGCCCGGTGACCGCGACGTTGTCGTCGGTGATGTACTTCGTCTCGACGACCTTCAGGCCGCCGCCGGTGAACACGCTCCGCCAGTAGCTCGGCGTCTGCTTGCGCTGGGCCGGGTCCTCGGTCAGGGTCACGGCGGTGCCGCCGGTCGAGGCGGTGATCGTGTACGCGCCCTGGCCACCGGCGATCGTCTCGATGTAGGCGACCTCGCCGCCGAACCCGAGCGTGCCCGGCTGGTGCGTCTTCATGAAGACCGCGCGGCCCCGGCTGAACAGGTACTGGTTGGCGTCGCCGTTGGAGCCGCCGGGCGCGTTGCCGGTGCGGGCCAGCATCCGGTCGATCCAGAAGTCGTCGTCGGTGCTGCTCCCGGCGCCGGCCGCCACGTCGGCGTCGAAGATCGCCTGCAGCTGGTTGCGGACGTGGTAGCCGGTGCGCTCGTCCGGCACCGGGTCGGCCGCGCCCTTGAAGGTCGGGTAGGGGGTGTCGGCGTTCGGGGCCGCGTCGGCGGCGATCGGCTGCAGGACGGTCAGCAGCAGACCGGCCGCCGCGACGAAGGGGAGTTTTCTCACCGATAGGCCTTTCCGGCGGCCGCGGTCACGGCGGCGACTTCGGTACGGCTGAGCAGCCCGGACTTCTCCCACCGGCGGGCGGTGGTGTCCACCGCGCGGTGGAAGGTGCGGCGGGTGGCGAACGGCGCCCCGGCCCACAGTTCGTCCAGGAACGTCGAGCCGGTGGCGCCGGCCCGGTTGGGGACGCCGGAGTCCTGACCGTCGAAGACGATCGACGGCTCGGACCGGCGGAAATAGGCGTGGTAGGCGTCGGTGTCGCCGGAGTGGAACGGCCCGAAACCGTCCGGGACCGGGCCGAGATCACCGGAGAGCGGCAGCGAGCCGTACCAGGACCGGGACACGTAGTCCGGCTGCGACGACTTGGCGATCAGCGCGATCGGCCCGTTCATCAGCGCCTGCAGCGTCGGGTCGTCCAGGGCCGGCTCGACGTGCAGCCGGTACGGGAACGCGACCTCGACCCGGTCGCCGGAACGCCAGGTGCGGGTCAGGCTCACGTAGCCGTCGGCGCCGCACCCCCGTACCCGCTGATCCTTGCCGTTGATCTTGACGGCGAAGCCGGCGGTGGCCCAGGAGGGCACCCGGAGCCGCAGGTCGAGCCGGCCGTGGCCGGTGATGGTGAGCGTGGTGCTCTCCGAGCGCGGGTAGTCGCCGGTCTGGGCGACGGTCAGGCCGCGGGCTTTCCACTCCAATGTGGACGGAATATACAAATTGACATAGAGTACGTCGCCGCGGGGCGACGCGAAGTAGATCGAGTCCTGGTACTTGGTGTGGTTCTCCAGTCCCGTGCCGCCGCAGCAGGTGCCGATGTTGCCGAAGTCGCGGCGCACCCCCGGCCCGACCGGGACCATGTAGGTGACCAGCGGATTCGTCGTGCTGTCGGCGTCCCGCCGGGAGCCCAGGATCTGATTGACCAGCGCCTTCTCGTAGTAGTCGAACAGGCTCGCCGCGGGCGCGTGCAGGAACAGGGTCCGCGCCACCTTGAGCATGTTGTAGGCCGCGCACGACTCGGCGTTGGTGGTGTTCACGATGGTCCCGGCGATGGCGTCGCGTTTGCGGAACACCTCGCCCTGGCCGATGCCGCCGTGCACGTACGTGCGGTGCGGCACCACCATCCCGAAGAAGTTCCGAGCCGCGGTCCGGTAGTCGCGCTCGGCACCGTTCTCGAACATCCGCAGGTAGCCGAGGAACTGCGGGATGTGCTGGTTGGCGTGCCGGCCGTCGAGCGCGTCGGTGTCGGCGACGCAGGACGCCAGCAGCGCGGTGTTGTCGAAGCAGCGGGCGGTCCGCAGGAACTTCTCGTCGCCGGTGAGCGCGTAGAGGTCGGCCATCACCTCGTTCATGCCGCCGTACTCGCCGGCGATGTAGAGCCCCCACATCCGGTCGAGCTGTTCGCGGGGCAGCACGCTGAGCCGGCTGTGCACCCAGTCGCCCATGCCGCGCACGATCTGCAGCGCGGTCGCGTTGCCGGTGAGGGTGTGCGCGTCCAGCAGCCCGCGCATGATCTTGTGGCAGGTGTAGTAGGGCGCCCAGATCGCCGGGTAGGTCACGAACTGTTCGAGCTGGATGAACTGGGTCTCCGGGTACGCGGCCAGGAAGCCGGCGTGGCTCGGGCCGGGCGGGCCGCCGGGTCCGGTGACCACGGCCGCGTCCCATTCGCGGCCGGAGGAGTCGGCGACGGTGGTGCCGGCCGTCTCGTCGAAGCGGTACCAGGCCAGGTCGCCGTGGACACCGGACGGCACGGCGGCGATCTCGGCCGCGGTCAGCGCCCGGGAGAACAGGTGGAACTCGCCGACCGTGCCCTTGAGCAGCGCGTCGCCGTACTGGGAGCGGCCGATCCAGTTGTTCTTCGGGGCGCCGAGGTCGGCCGGCGACAGCGTCATCACCGGATTCGTCCCGGCGACCGCGCCGTCCACGTAGAGCGTGCCGACCCCGCCGCCCAGCGTCACCGCGAGCTGCACCCACCGGTTCTCCGGCAGTGCCGTGGTGCCGCTGATCCGCTGCTCGGCGCCGCTGCCGCCGACGGTGACGGCGAACCGTGGCCCGCTGCCGGTGTCCACGGTCAGGAACATGTTGGCCGTGGTGCCGGTGCCGAAATCGAAGACCCGTGACCAGGTCCGGCGCTCGGCCAGGTTGACCCGGACGACGATGGTGAACTCGCGCAGCCCGTCGACGGTGGCGTCGGGCAGGCCGACGTACTGGCCGTCGCCGGAGAGGACGAGACCGCCGTCCCAGGTCGGCGCCGGTGGCGGGGTGCCGGGTTCACCGACGCGCGTGGCCCACGCGTCCTGGCACTCCTTCAGCACATCCACGATGTGGTCGAGCTTGTCCTTGAAGACGGCCTCCCCGGTGCCGGCCCAGGCCTGGGCCAGCATCGAGATGAAGTGCCCGCTGTAGTGGCCGCGCAGGTTGCCGGTGGCGTCGTCCCAGCCCCCGGGCGGCTGGGCGCCGAGGTCGTCCAGGCCGGCGGCGGCCCGGAAGTTGCTGAGGATCCGGTCGGCCGGATAGGCGCGGGCGTAGGCCAGGATCCGGTCGCGTTTCTCGGTGAAAATGCTCGGCGACAGGGCGACCTGGTCGAGGTCGAACGGGACGGCCCGCCAGGCGGACGGGACGGGCAGGCCGTTGACGCGCGGACGGGTGGGGGAAGCGGCCGCGGCCGGGACCTCCACCACGCTGCCGGCGACGGTGGCGCCGGCGACAGCGGCGGCGGACTGGATCAGGCGACGACGGGATATCGAGTTGTCGATCATTGTCTGGCGGTCACCTTTCGGACGTCAGAGGCATCCAGACGCGCATGGTGGACGGTCCGCGGCGAGCCCAGCGGTGATACGGCCGCAGCGGGATCTTCATCAGCGGGCCGCCCTCGGCCGGGGCGGAAAGGGGCTGATAGGGCCAGTCGTGGGCCGCGGGATCGGTGGCTCGGAACGCGGCCAGCACGTGCCCGTCGCGGTCCACCGGCTCGGTGTTCGGGTCGACGCGGAGACCGTCGAGGGGCACGTCGCCGGGCACGTCGACCGACTCCAGGCAGTAGACGACCGGGCCTCGGACGAGCGCGGTCTGACCCCGTACGGAATCAATTCGCTCGTCTCCCGAGACGAACCGTGGGCGGACCGGGAGATCGAGCACCAGGGTCTCCCCCGCCGTGAAACGGCGGCGGGTCTGTACGAGACCCCGCGTGATCGCGAGACCGTCCAGGGTGGCCCCGGCCGCCCAGTCGGGAACGCGCAGCGAGAGCGTCCACGGCGTCTCCGGGCTGCGGGCGATCCGGATGACGATCCGCCCGCTGACCGGGTAGTCGGTGTCGATCTCCAGGGCGATCGCGCGGCCGTCGGGCAGCCGGGTGTCGATGGTCGACGCGGTGTACTGGTGGATCTGCACGCCGTCGTCGTCGCTGGTGGCGACGTAGGCGGCCAGGCCGGCGAAGGTGCGGGCCAGGTTGGTCGGGCAGCAGGACACCTCGAACCAGGACGCCCGCAGGGTGGACGTGGCCCGCGGAACCTGGGTGTCGGCCGACGGCTCGGTGCCGAGAACCCGCTGGTGCAGAGTGTTGGCGTAGAAGAACCGGGTGCCGTCGTCGGCCGGCGAGGTGGCGATGACGTTGAACAGGACCCGCTCGATCAGGTCGGCGTAGCGGGGGTCGCCCTGCGCGAGCAGCAGCCGCCAGGCCAGCATGATCGAGCCGACGCCGGCGCACGTCTCCGAGTAGGCGCGGTCCGGCGGCAGGAAGAAGTCCTCGCCGAACGCCTCGTCCTGGTGGCGGGAGCCGATGCCGCCGGTGATGTAGGTGCGCCGGGCCACCGCGTGCCGCCACTGCCGGGCGACGGCGTTGAGCAGCTCGGTGTCGCCGGTCTCGACCGCCACGTCGACCGCGCCGGCAGCCAGGTACACCGCGCGGACCGCGTGCCCGCGCAGCGACTCGGCCTCGCGCAGCGGCACGTCGTCCTGGAAGTACGCCCTTCCGAACTCGATGTCGTCCAGGGTCCGGTGCCCGCGCCGCTGGATGAACAGCCGCGCCTGTTCCAGGTAGCGGCGGTTGCCGGTGACCCGGTACAGCTCGGCCAGGGCGGGCTCGATCTCGGCGTGCCCGCAGACCGAGGCGATGCCGCCCGGCCCGAAGACGTCACAGACGTGATCGGCCGCGCGGACCACGGCGGCCACCAGCTCGTCGTCGCCGAATGTGCGGGCGGCGGCGACACCGGCCTGGATGAGGTGGCCGAACGAGTAGAGCTCGTGACCCCACTCCAGGTCGCTGTAGCGCGGCTGCTGGCCGGGGCGCCCGAAGTTGGTGTTCAGGTATCCGTCGGGCTGCTGGGCGGCGACGACCCGGGCCACGATCGCCCGGTAGCGGCGGGCCACCTCGGGGTCGCGGGTCCGCCCGTACTCCCAGGCCATGGCCTCCAGGAACTTGTAGACCTCGGTGTCGGCGAACTCCCGTCCGCGGCGCTCCTCCGGGGGTGCGGAGAAGTTGCCCAGCCAGCCGGCCTTCTCCAGCCAGTATTCGATGTGCGCGAAGGACCGGGACCGGTTGGTCTGCTGGCGCTGCCGCCAGAAACCGTCGCGGAGGGTGACTTCGCGCAGGCCGAGCGGTCGCAGGCGGCCGGTGCCGGGCGTGGCGGGGGTGCCGCCGCGCTCGATCCAGTTCCGGGAGGCCGCGGAGGTCAGTGCTTCTTCAATGGTCACGTGTTTCAGCCCTTGAGTGCGCCGGACATGAAGCCGCGGACGTAGTGCCGCTGCAGTGCGAGGAACAGGACGATGCAGGGAAGCGCGAGCACGACCACGCCGGCTTCGGTGGCGCCGTAGTCGACGATCCCCATCACCTGCTGGCGCATGTTGGCCACGGCCAGTGGGAGGGGCAGTTTCGCGGAGTCGCTGATCAGGACCAGCGGGGTGATGAAGTCGTTCCAGGCGGCCAGGAACGCGAACAGGCCCACCGTGATCAGGCCCGGTTTCACCGCCGGGACCAGGATGTGCCGCAGCGTGCGGAAACTTCCGCAGCCGTCGACCTGGGCCGACTCGGCCAGATCCTTCGGCACGGCCTCGAACGAGATGCGCATCAGGAACGTGGCGAACGGCAGCTGGAACATGGTGAGCACCAGCGACAGCCCGACCAGCGAGTTCTGCAGCCCGAGCTGGTTGAGCAGCACGTAGAGCGGGATCAGCAGGGTCGCGTAGGGCACCATCAGGATGGCCAGGGTGACCAGGAAGAGCAGATTCTTGCCGGGGAACACGAAGCTGGCGAACGCGTAGCCGCCCAGCAGCGACACGGCCAGGGTGAAGGCCACCGTCATCAGCGACACCGCCGCCGAGTTCAGCAGGTACTGCCCGATGCCGGCCTGGTAGTGCGCCAGCGTCGTGTAGTTGCCGAAGCCCCACCCGTGGACCTGCTGCGTGCCGGCCTGCGGACTGACCGAGGCCACCGAGGCCCAGGCCAGGGGAAACAGGAAGAGAAGAGCAAGACCGCCGGTCAAAACAAATTTAGGCGTACGCAACATCAGCTCTCCTTTCCGCGCAGGCCACGGAACTGGGCGATGTTGAGGACCAGCAGAGCGAACAGCACCAGAATCGACAGGGCCGCCGCCCGGCCCAGGTTGTTCTGCCCCTGGAAGGCCATGTTGTAGATCAGCTGGACGATGGTGATCGTGCTGTTGTCCGGCCCGCCCTTGGTCAGGATGTAGAACTGGTCGAAGGCCAGCAGCGAACCGGTGACGCAGAGAATCGTGCACAGCGCCAGCGACGAGCGGATCAGCGGCACGGTGACGTGCCAGAACGTCTGGAACCGGCCGGCGCCGTCGAGGCGCGCCGCCTCGTAGACGTCCCCGGGAATGCCCTGCAGCCCGACGAGCAGCAGCAACATGTAGAAGCCGGAGTAACGCCAGACGATCAGCGCCACCGTCGACCAGAGCGCCGAACTCGGCGTGCCCAGGAACGAGACCGCACCGAACGGGCTGCTCTGCGGGGAGTAGAGCGCGTAGAAGAGCAGCGACGCCGAGGCGAGGCCCAGTGCGGACGGGACGAGGAACGACGTACGCAGGAATCCGGTCCATCGGTTTGATTCCTGGACGAGCAGAGCCAGGCCGAGGGCCAGCGCCAGCAGGATGACGGTCGTGACCAGGGTGTACTTGACCGTGAAGCCGACCGCCGGCCAGAACAGCCGGTCGTCGAGCACGTCGGAGAAGTTCTCCGGGGCGTTGATGCCCCGGTATCCGGCGAACAGTCCCCAGTCCGAGACCGACATCCGGGCCACGATCCCGATCGGGATGACGAAGAAGATCACCACGAAGAGCGCGGTCGGGGCGGCATAGGCCCAGCCCTGGGTTCTGGTGCTCCGCCTCTTCGGGGCGGCCACCGGTTTGTCCACGACCTCGGCCCGGCTCTGCAACGTCGTCACTGCCCGAGCACCTGCGTCAGTGCCTGATTGTCCTTCTCGAGGGCGCCGGCGTCGCCGTACACCTGGTCGCGCAGCAGGGTGACCCACGGGCTGCCGGGGGCGTTGAAGCCCTGCTGGAAATTGACCGACACCGGCGTCTTGCTGTGCGGGTCGGCCGCGACCTTGTTGATCGCCACCAGGCGCGGATCCTTGGCCGCGTACTGGTTGTCGGCGAAGTCGGTGCGCGACACGCTGCTGTTGTTGGCCGCGAGCACGTCGACCTGGGCCTTGTCGGACATCAGCCAGGACAGGAAGTTCCACGCCTGCTGCGTCTTCTTGGAATCCTTGGAGATGCCGACCCCGTCACCACCGACGAACGTGGACCCGCCGCCGCTGACCCCGGGGATCGCCGTGACACCGACGTCGACCGTCTTGGCCGCGGTGGAGAGCAGCGTCGCCGGGTACGGCATCACGCCGATCTTGCCCTCCTGGAACGCCGCGACCCAGGTCGCGCCGGTCTCGTCCTTGGCACCGGGGGCGATCGCCCCGGCCGACTGCAGGTCCCGCCAGGTGCTGTACACCTTCTGCGCGGCCGGCCCGTTGAGCAGCGACTGCGTGCCCTCCGGGTTCATCACGTCCTCACCCGAGGCCCAGACCATCGGGAACCAGGTGAAGACGTTGCAGCCACCGCAGTTGCCGCCGAAATACGTGCCGTAGACGTCCTTCTTGCCGAGCTTCTGCACGGCCAGGGCCTGCGCCTTGAACTCGTCGAGAGTGGTCGGGCCCTTCTCCGGGTCGAGGCCGGCCTCCTTGTAGAGCTTCTTGTTCCAGAACATCACCGACAGGTCCAGGACGAACGGCATCACGTACTTCTTGCCCTCGTACGTGCCGGCCGCCAGGTGACCCTGGTTGATCTTGTCGGCGTACGGGAGCTTGCCGATGCTGTCGGTCAGGTCGGCGAACAGCCCGGCCTTGGTCCAGTTGGGCACGTAGACGATGTCGGCCGCGAACAGGTCGGGCAGCTGGCCGGCGCCGGCCGCGGCACCCACCTTGGCCACGTAGTCGTCGTTCGGGACGATGGTCAGCTTGACCTGGTTCTTGTGCGACTTGTTGTACGCGTCGACGAGCGCCTTGGCCTGCAGTTCGAGCGGCGCCCTGGTCCACAGGGTCAGGGCCGCGCCGTCATCGACGCCGTCGACGCCCGCGGCGGTCGGCGCCTCGGCCTTGCCGGTGTCACCGCCGCAGGCGGCCATCGCCACCGCCAGCCCGATCGCGGCGACGCCGGCGAGGGCCCGCCGGACTATCCGGGTACGCAAAATAGCCTCCCAGTCAGGAGTTTTCGGGGTTTTCGGTGCTGGTATCTTTCGGTTAGCCTCCTCTACTGAGCAGGAGGCGATGAACAGCGAGGATTGCGCTGGGCGGGAATGTTTCCGACCAGCCGAAAACGTTTTCGAGAACGTAATACGGAGGAAAAACTGTTGTCAAGAGCTTCGATGGAGCCCGAACCGGCGCAGAGCGCCAACCGCGCTGTGACGCTGCGTGACGTCGCGAAGCTGGCCGGCGTCTCGATCGCGACCGCGTCGAAGGCCCTGAACAACCAGCCGCAGGTCCGCGCGGAAACCCGGGCCCAAGTGATCCGGGCGGCCGAACAACTGTCGTTCTCGCCGAACACCCTCGCCCAAGGATTGATCACGCAACGTAGCGGGACGGTCGGCCTGCTGACGTCCGACCTGGAGGGTCGATTCTCCATCCCGATCCTGATGGGCGCCGAGGACGCGTTCGGCTCCGACCAGACGTCGGTGTTCCTGTGCGACGCGCGCGGCGACTCGGTCCGGGAAAAACACCACCTCCGGGCGCTGCTGTCCCGCAAGGTCGACGGGCTGATAGTGGTGGGAGCGCGGCCGGACGCGCGGCCCTCGCTCGGGCGGGACCTGCCGGTGCCGGTGATCTACGCCTACTCCCCCTCGGACGACCCGGGCGACCTGTCACTGGTCACCGACAACGTCGGCGGCGGACGCCTCGCCGTCGACCACCTGATCCGGCACGGCCGCCGGCGCATCGCCCACATCACCGGCGACGAAACCTACGGCGCCGCGCAGGACCGCGCCCGCGGCGCCCTCGAACGCCTGGCCGAAGAAAAACTCGAACTCGCCGGCGACCAGGTGTGGTTCGGCTCCTGGTCAGAAGCCTGGGGCCGCGGCGCCACCCGCATGGTCCTGCAGCGCACCCCCGACGTCGACGCCATCTTCGCCGGCTCGGACGAGATCGCGCGGGGCGTCCTCGACGTGCTCCACCAGGAGAACCTCGACGTGCCGGGTCAGGTCGCGGTGATCGGCTTCGACAACTGGAACATCCTCGCGGCCAACGCCCGCCCCCCGCTGTCGACCGTGGACATGAACCTGGAACAGCTGGGCCGGCTGGCCGCGCAGCGTCTGTTCGCCGCCATCGACGGCTCCCTCCCCAACCGCGGCGGCGGCGCCGCCGGCCTCTCGGCCGGCGCGAACCTCGCGGCCGACTCCCCAGCGGGCGGCGGCCTCACCGCCGGCTCCGCCGCGAGCGGACGGCCCACCAGCCGATTTCCTGCGAGCGGCGGCCCCACCAGCGGCTCTCCTGCGAACAGCGGCCTCACCAGCGGCTCTCCTGCGAACAGCGGCCTCACCGGCGGAGCCCTCGCCAATGGAACGCTAGCCGGCGGAGCGCTAGCCAATGGAGCGCGGGCCGGTGGAGCCCTCGCCGGCGGGATCGAGACGGTCGCGTGCCGCCTGGTGATCCGCGAGTCGTCGTCCTGACCGCTCCTCTGACCGCCCACCGGCGCCGGCTCCGTTCACCCGGCCCTCGGCGCCGCCTCACCCCCTCCACCTGCCCGCGCCGCCCCTCCCCCGTCGGCTTTCGGGCATCGGCTTTCTTCATCGACTGAAATTAGGCTTGCCGAAAACGTTTTCATGCCGCAGGGTGGCCTGCCATAGATATCCCCCGATCTATGGCAGGTGAGTTCCGTGAAACATCCCCGCACCTGGTTCCTCGTGTTAGCGCTGCTCTGCGCTGCACTGGTCGCGCCGCAATCCCCGGCGGCCGCGGCCACGAAATCCGTCTACATCCCCTCCTACTGGACCCAGACCGGCGAGGTCCCCTGGTCGTCCAGCCGCAGCCAGCAGTCGACCAACTTCATCCTGCTCTGGGGTGAGAAGTCCGGGACCAGCCCGACCAGCGCCCCTTCCCCGTACAACTTCGACCCGAACAGCATCATCACGCAGCTCGAGAACCTGTACTCGTTCTACGTGAACACCATGCAGTTCACCCCCGAGACCGGCTTCCTCGCCCAATACAAGATCATCGTCATCGTCACCAACACCTGGAACCGCGCCGAGCTGAACGCCTGGGCCACCGGCGGCTCGGTCGACGGCACCGTCGGCGTCATCAACATCGACCCGAAGGCGGCACTGCCCGGCTCCTGGGGTCTGGCCCACGAGCTGGGACACGTGTTCCAGAACTACACGTTCCTGGGCCGCTCCGGTTACGGCTTCACCGACGCCTCGGCCGGCACGTTCTGGGAGACCAGTGCCGAGTTCATGGCCATGCAGGCGCTGCCCACCACGGCGGCCGGCGACCTGTCACGGTGGTTGCGCTCGGAGAACCTGTACTACAGCTCCAGCCGCCACCACTACGGCAACTGGATGCTCGCGCAGTACATCAAGGACCGCGACGGGCTGGCCATGTTCAACCGGATCTGGAACGAGGCCCGCAGCACCGAACACCCGCTGGAGACCTACCGCCGCATCACCGGGATCACGCAGGCCGAACTCAACCGCCGGATCGGCGAATACGCCACCCGCACGGTCACCTACGACTTCGGCAACCGCTCGACGCTGATGCCGTTCATCACCAACGTGTACGGCGCCGGATTCCTCAACAACGCCTACAACGGTGGCGGGGTCGAGGCCGTCGACCAGAGCCTCGGCCACTACCGCATCAACGACCGGATGGCCCCGGCCGACTACGGCTTCAACAAGATCAAACTGGTCCCGGCCGGCAGCGGCGCCCTCGTGAAGGTCCGCCTCAAGGGCCATTCCGAGACCGGCGCCTCCGGCTGGACGTTCGGCCTGGTCGCCAAGCGCAGCGACGGCACCGCCCGTTACTCGTCCCTGTTCACCGGCGTCGACGGCCAGATCGACTTCCAGCTCCAGTCCGGCGAGACCGAGGCGTGGCTGGTCGTCACCGCGACCCCCGGCGCGGTACCGCACTACGCGTTCCTCGACGGATACACCAAGGCCAGGCGTTTCCCGTACGAGTTCCGGGTCAGCGGCGCGACACCGTCGGGCTTCGAGCCGGGCTACGTGAAGCCGGCCGCCACCAACGGCGGTCACTGGCACAGCAACGGCGGCGGCTGGGTCTCCGGAAGCGCCAGCGTCGCCGCCACCGCCTACGTCGGCCCGAAAGCGGCCGTCTACGCCGGAACGGTCACCGGCAACGCCCGCATCGAGGGCCTGGGCTGGGTCAACGGCGGCACCGTGGGCGGCAACGCGGTGGTGAAGGACAACGCCCTGATCCAGGGCGGCGCCAACCTCTCCGGCAACATCGTCGTCGGTGGCGACGCCGAGTTCGCCATCTCGTGCAGCGCCGGCACCTACCTCCAGTTCAACCCGGACCGCGGCTGCGACGGCGCCGGCGGCGAGTCCGACATCAACCCGTCCCACGGCACCTTCGCCAGCGCCGACCTGGCCATCGGCGGCACCACCACCCCGGCCGAGACGAACCTGGCCCGTACCGCGACCGCCTCCGCGTCCTACACCTCCCCCTGGGAGTCCGTCGCCGCGATCAACGACGGCCTCGAACCGTCCGCCTCGAACGACATGGTCAACCCGCGCTGGGGCACCTGGCCCAACAGCGGTGCCCAGTGGGCGGAGCTGACCTGGTCGAACGCCGTCACCCTCAAGAAAGCGCAGGTGTACCTCTTCGACGACAACGACGGTGTCCGTCTGCCGGCCTCCTGGAAGCTCCAGTACTGGACCGGCACCGCCTACGCCGACGTCCCGGCCGCCAGCGGCTATCCGGCAACGGCCAACGCCTACAACACGGTCACGTTCACCTCGGTGACCACAACCCGGCTCCGGGTCGCGCTCACCTCCAGCGGAACCTCCTCGGTCGGCCTCCTGGAGATCAAAGCCTCCTGACGTACGGCCGTGGGCCGCCCCGCCGCCAGTCTCCGCGGGACGGCCCACAGTCGACGACATCCCTGCTCCCGATAACCCCGACCCAGACGACTCCAGCCCCGACAACCCCGGCCCCGGCGACCCCGGCCCCGATGACTCCGGTCCCGACACCCTCGACCCGGATATCCCCGGCCCCGGCGTGCCTGGGGTCAGAACGGTGTCCAGTTGCGGACTCTGCGGCGACGCCAACGCCGGATCACGTGGTGATGCGAGCCCGGCGGGGCGGTGCTCACGCCGTACCAAAGCTGGGTTGACATGCTCGATCACGGGCCACACTCGACGCAGTGGACGTCGGCCGGCGGCATCTTGTCGTTGACGAGTTTGCGCAGCCAGTCGGGCAGATGAACGCCGTTGACGCTCAGCTCGTAGAACTTGTCCGGCTCGAAGATCTGATGGTCGGCACCCGGCGCCGTGAAGCTGTGCAGGGCCACGCCCGCGGCCTCGATCGTCTTCTCGTTGGAGTCGGTCAGCGCGAGCAGACCTGCCGGATCACTCTTCGTCCAAGCGGTCACCTCGCGATACGCGTGTGGGTCGTAAGCGAAGTCGAAGCGGGCCAACACCAGGTTCGGATCGTGGCGACCGGCTTGGATCCAGAGGCCAGAAACGCTCCACTGGGCGACGCTGCGGTCCTTGACCGCCCAGACGGGCATCGCGGCGTAGGCCCCCCACCTCGTACCCAAGACCTCGGTGTTGAATCTGACGTCGTCGGGCCAGGCGCCGGATTGGGCACCGAAGACGACGACCTGGGCTTTCGGGAGTTTGTCGGCGACCAGGCCGCCGTAGATCGGTGCCGCGACCGAGCCGGCCGTCTTGCCGATGACCACGACCTGTTCGACGTCCGGATAGTGGGTGGCCAGGTAGTCGACGGAGGCTGTGCCGTTCGTATAACCCCTGTGCTCGACGGTCAGCTGCGGCGAATACTTCTGAGTGGTGTTGCCCAGGTGCGCGTCGCCGGTGCAGCTGCTGACATAGAGGAACGAGTAGTCGGCGAACGGGTTGTCAGACCGGGTCGTGTCGAACATGCCGCTGCGGTTGGCCGGGTCGACACTGTGCAGGTTCCAGGCATATTCGTTGCTCTCGCCCTCCGAGTCGCTGCTGGTGAACGCGCAGGTCGTGGCATCCCAGCAGACTCCGCCACCGTTCAGGAACAGGACGACCCTGGTCGGATCGGTGCGTCTCTCCCAGAAGTTGAACTGGCTGCCGTCGGCGCAGTGGCAGTCGCCCGGCGGCACCACCTTGGTCCACTCCATCGCCGTGTGGGTCTTGGGTAGGCTGCGGCAACCGGCCAGCGCCAGGGCCAGCAGCACCAGCAGCACGAGCGGTGGTTTCGTCATGCGATCGAGGCTCCGCCACGGCGGGCCCGGCCCGCATCTGCCCGAAGTCAGGTCTCGAATACTTACTTTCGATAGTGTCCGGGCGGCCGCGCCGCGACCTAGATTCTTCGCATGGGCATGTGGGCGGCAGCGCGCAGACCGGGATCGCAGGATGTCGGTCTCGCCATCGTGCTGCTCGCCGGCACCGCCCTGATGCTCGCCGGGGCGCAGGGCGGCCAGGCCGCCGGGGTGACTCCGGTGCTCGACGGCTCGCTGGCCGAGGCCTGGCCGCGGATCCGATGGCTCCTGATCGGAGTCGCCGCGGCCGCCGTCGCCGTGCGTCGTCGCCGGCCGTTCCCCGCGCTGGTCGCGGCCACTCTTGCCACCCTCGCGCGGATGGCCGCGGCCGATGCTCCGGTGGTCGCCGACGTGGCCATCCCGATACTGCTTTATACGGTCGCCGCCCAGCGGAGACGCGCGGTGTCACTCACCGTGCTCGGCGGCCTTCTGGCCACGGCGGTCGGCTGGTCGGCCTATGTGGCGCTCGACGGCAAGACCGACGGCTGGGCCTTCCAGAGAACGGTAGCCTCCGGCGGCCAAGGCCGCGACCTGGAGGCCACTGACGGTTCACCCGGCGACGCACGGCAGGCTGGTGCTCCGGCTCCGGACAACGATTCGGTACGGGGTGAGAACCACACCGTGCTCGGCCCGACCGACTGGGGTGGGATCGTCCTGCTCGGCCCGCTGCTGGTCGGGGAATGGGCGATCGGGTGGGGCATGCGCAGCCGCCGTGCCTATCTCGGTGAGCTCGTGGCACGGGCCCGTGACCTGGAGCGTGAGCGGGATCAGCAGGCCGCGCTGGCCGTGGCCGCCGAGCGGGCACGGATCACCCGTGAGCTGCACGACGTCGTCGCGCACGGGCTGGCCGTCATCGTGATGCAGGCGCAGGGCGGGGCGGCGGCATTCGAGAAGCGGCCTTCGGACACGCTCGCCGCGCTGGACACGATCGTGGCAACCGGGCGAGCATCCCTTGCCGACATGCGGCAGGTGTTGTCGGCGACCGGGCCGGTGGACGGGACCCAGCCCGTGCCGGGGCTGGCGCGGCTGCCACAACTCGTCGAACAGGTGCGGCAGGCGGGCACTTCGGTCCAGCTGCACATCGAGGGCGTGCCACGGCCGCTGCCGGCCGGGGTGGACGTGTCGGCCTATCGGATCGTGCAGGAGGCCCTGACCAACACCATGAAGCACGGTGGGCCGGGTGCTTGTGCTCAGGTCGTGGTGGCGTACCGACGCGGCGAATTGAGGATCGACGCCCGTGACAACGGCGTCGGCGGGACGCCCGACGATATGTCCCGCAGCGGGCCGCCGGGTGCAATGTCGGTCGGCTGGGCGGTGCCAGGCGGTTGGGTGCTCGGCGAAGGAACGGGGAACGGGTTGCGCGGCATGCGGGAACGGGTGGCGCTGCTCGGTGGCGAGGTCGAAGTGGGACCCGGGCCGGGTGGTGGGTATGTCGTGTCGGCGCGGATTCCGCTTGAGCGGCTGGAGATCACGTGATCCGGGTACTGCTGGTGGACGATCAGGTGCTCTTGCGAGCCGGGCTGCGGATGATCCTCGAGAACTCCGACGACATGCAGGTTGTCGGGGAGGCCGATGACGGCTCGGCAGCGGCCGGGCTGGCGGTGACGGCCGAGCCGGACGTGATCCTGATGGACATCCGGATGCCCGGGGTCGACGGGCTGGAGGCGACCCGCCGGATCCGCGCGGCACTGCCGGAAGGGCCACGGATCCTCATTCTGACCACGTTTGATCTGGACGAATACGTGTATTCGGCGCTGCGGGCCGGGGCAAGTGGGTTCCTGCTCAAGGACACCCTCGCCGCTGATCTGCTGTCGGCGATCCGGGTGGTGGCCAAGGGGGACGCGATCGTGGCGCCGTCGGTGACCCGGCGGTTGATCGAGCGGCACATCGGGACGTCCGAGGATCCGCTGCCGCGGACGGTGGTGGAACTTGAGGCGCTCACCGAGCGGGAACGGGAGGTGCTGGAGCTGATCGCCCGCGGACTGTCCAACGCGGAGATCGGCGGGAGGTTGTTCCTGACCGAGGGGACGGTGAAGGGGTACGTCAGTCGGTTGCTGACCAAGCTCGGGTTGCGGGACCGGGTTCAGGCGGTCGTGTTCGCGTACGAATGCGGCCTGGTCCGGGCCGGTGCCAACGAGCGATGAGAGGGAGAGGGACTGCTATGTGATCAGGGGACTCGGGCGACGGCGACCCAGCACATCGCGTCGGCGACCGTCGTGGTGGTGTCGGGGGCGGGGTGCCATTCGACGCTGGAGACGATTCCGGGGTCGACCAGGTCGAGGCCGGTGAGGAAGGCCAGGACCTCGTCGCGGGTGCGGGCTCGGTAGACGCCGTGCCGGCCACTGCCGATCAGGGCTTGGACCTTGGACTGGACCGCGGGCGGCAGAGTGTCGAACGTGCCGTGGACGATCACCACGTAGCTGCCTGGTGCCAGGGCGGCGATCAGGGTGCGGACCGCCTCGTGAGCGCGCTCGTCGTCGTCGATCAGGTGGAGGACGCTGCCCAGGAGCACGGCGACCGGCTGGCTGAAATCGATCACTTGGAGTAACCGGGCGTCGGTGAGGAGGCGGTCGACGTTCAAGAGGTCGCCGTCGACGAATTCGGTTACTCCCTGTGGGTGGCTGAGGGTTTGGCCGCGGTGCTGGACGCCGACAAGGGCGTCATTGTCGACGTACGCGATCCGGGTTGTCGGGTTTGCCTCTTGTGCGACCTCGTGCACATTGGGTGAGAGCGGGCGGCCGGCGCCGATGTCGAGGATCTGGCTGATGCCTCGGTCGGCGACCAGGTGGCGTACGACGCGCATGACGACCGCGCGGCCCTCGCGGGCGGCGGACATCATGTTCGGCAGGACGCTGACGATGGTCGCGGTGGACTCCCGCTCGGCGGAATAGTTGTCCTTGCCGCCGAGCCACTGGTTGTAGCGGCGCGAGGTGTTCAGGCCGCTGATGTCGGGCTCCGGGGGCATCGCGGCACCTCGCAGTGGTCGGAAGAACGGCACCCGCCACTGTAGTCGCTCACCCCGGCCCAGCGGGTGCCCCAAAAGGGGACACAGTGGGGCACGGCCCGGCACGGCACGACGCGGGGCACGAAGCCGCGCGGTGCGGCCGGCGCGGCGCGGGGCGGGCCGGCGCAGCGCGGCGCAGGGCGGCGCAGGGCGGGCCGGCGCAGGGCGGCGCAGGGCGGGCCGGCGCAGGGCGGCGCAGGGTGGGCCGGCGCAGGGCGGCGCAAGCCCACCGTGACGCAGGTGGCGGCGCGACGCGGGCAGGGGCGCGACGCGGGCAGGGGCGCGACGCGGGCGCGGGCACAACGCGGGCGCGGGCACAACGCGGGCGCGGGCACAACGCGGGCGCGGGCACAACGCGGGCGCGGGCACAACGCGGGCGCGGGCACAACGCGGGCGCGGGCACAACGCGGGCGCGGGACCCGGCTGCCCCGGGATCGGGTCAGGGCAGTGGGGCGGGTCGAGCCAGGTGGTACCCCTGCCCGCAGGCCACCCCGATCGCCGTCAGGCGGGACAGTTCGGACGGGGTTTCGATGCCCTCGGCGATCAGCCCGGCGCCGATCCGAGCCGCGAAGTCGTTCAGGCAGGTGGCCAGGGCGGCCTTCACCAGGTCCGTGTCGATGTCGCGGACCAGGCTGATGTCGAGTTTGATGAGGTCCGGGCACAGCCGCAGGATGTGTTGGAGGCTGGCGTAGCCGGCACCGGCGTCGTCGACGCTCACCCGGATGCCGGTTTGGCGGAGGGAGGCGAGCGCGTCGGTCAGTGCCTCGTAGTCCTTGACCTGCGCGTGTTCGGTGATCTCGATGGTCAGGCGTGGACCGGCGTGGCCGAGGAGGGTGTCGCGCACCTCGGCGTCGAGCAGCGCGTCGGCGGACAGGTTGACGGCGAGCCACGTGTCCGGGGGCAGGTCGTCGAGGCGGTGCAGCGCTCCGCGCAGGGCCAACAGTTCCAGGGGTACGCCGAGTCCGGCCTGGGCGGCGGCCGCGAACGCGCGGTCCGGGCCGGTGAAGGTGGCCGGGTCGAAGCGGGCCAGGGCCTCGAATCCGACCGTGGTGTTGTCGGCCAGGCGGACGACCGGCTGGAACACCATGGTGACGGAACGGTCGTCGAGGACCGACTGTACGGTGCGGCGGGCCGTGGCGACGGCCTGCCGCTGTTCGGCGAGCGGGCCGGCCATCAGGTCACCGATCAGGTCGGCGATCAGGCTCAGGTAGGTGACCGCCCGTTCGTCGAGTGACGGGTCGGGGTGCCGGCTGACGCAGCAGAGCATGCCGCCGAAGACGCCGTCCGAGGTGTGCCACGGCACTCCCGCGTACGAGCCGATGCACAGGTCGCTGGTCGCGGCGAGGTCGCGGGTGATCGGGTGCCGGCGGACGTCGGGGACGACGTCGGGCAGTGTGCCGGCGAGGACTCGGGCGCAGAACGATCCGATCAGGTCGGCGCCTTCGGTCAGCGGCACGTTCATCTCGTCGACGGCGCCGGTGGCGGCGCAGATCATCACCCGGTCCGCGGTGAGGACGGACACCCAGGCGACTTCGACGCCGAGCCGGGCGCGGACCCGGTCCAGGAGCCGTTCGGCTTCGGCCTGTTCCGAACTTCCGGGCTGCCACCACGACGTCCGTGTCCCCGCGGCGATTGCTTGCACGATGGTTCTCCCTGCTCGACCTTCGACCCCGACTGTCGGCGGGCGCGGGCCGATTCTGAGGAGGACGCGGAGCCAGGCTGCGAACGGGTTGCCGACAACTTAAGGCGACACTCAGGCGCCCACTCCCGACGCGCGCGATAAGGCCTGGTCAGAACCGGTCGCGCGGAGCTCACGACGTACGCCGAAATTGAAATTGATCTTAAATGGAAAACTCGTGGCGCCATCGTTGATCCGCCATGGGAGCGATCCCGTATCGATGGCCGAAGGCATGTCTATGCCATGGGGAAAGGCACAGGCCAATGTATCGGTCAAAGATCATCAAGTCGCGGCGCTGGCAGGTTGTCGCGGTGGTCGGGGTCGCCGTGACCCTGGCCGGAATCGGACTCGGGGTGGCGTCGGCGGCGGAGTCGTCGGCCTCGCCGACAGTCAACTGCCCCGATGTCAAGATCACCGTGTCGGTCCCGGCGCAGGCGCAGAACGAGGTCAACCAGAACCTCGCGCTGCTCAAGACCCAGATCGACGAGGCCAATCAGCGCATCGTCGCGACCAAGGGTCAGGGCGGCGCGAACTTCATCCAGAACGCGATCCTCGGACCGCTGAAGGACAAGCGGTTTGCCACGATCAACCGGATCGAGACGGCGATCGGCCGCAACGCCGCGAAGCCGAACCTCAACGCCGAGGGCCTGGCGGCCTGCACGCTGAACCAGAACGGCGGGGGTGGTGCCACCGCGGCGCCGACCACCGCTGCGGCCACCACCGCCCCCGGCGCCAACCTGGGGATTCTGACCAACAGCTGCGACACCAGCAAGCTTCCGGCGCACGACGGTTTCCAGAAGGGTGACCGTTGTGTCAGCACCGAGTTCGGCGAGGTCGCCTCGGCGGCCAACGACGCCTCGCTGCTGATCGTGCAGGCGCCGCAGCGTGTCGGCGTCAACCAGGCGTTCACGCTCAAGGTGAGCACCCGGAATCTGATCCGCGACCGCTTCCTGGCCGCCGGTCAGGGCGGGTACTACGTGGAGTCCAGCGTTCTGCAGAACGGCATCGTGCGCGGACACTTCCACACCGCGTGCCGCATGCTGGCCAGCACGAACACGGCGCCCGCGCCGGACCCGGTCCCCGCGTTCTTCGTGGCGACCGAGGACAGCAAGGGCGGCAAGACGCCCGACTCGGTGACCATCCAGGTGCCGGGTCTGCCGCAGGCGGGCACCGCGCAGTGCGCCTCCTGGGCGGGCGACGGCTCGCACCGCATCCCGATGATGGAGCGGGCGAACCAGACGCCGGCCATGGACGCGGTCCGCATCCAGGTCCGCTAAAAGGCAAAAAGCAAGATCAAGATCAAGGACCGGCGGCCGTACGGCGGTTGCCGGTCCTTTGTCATCCCAGGCTCACCCCGGTGAGACGCTCCGACTCGGCCCACAGCCGAGCGCGCACGCCCTTGTCCAGGGCCCGGCCGGTCGGGCGGGCGACCGCGGTCGGCCCGACGAGACTCAGCCAGCGCGGCCCGTAGTAACCGCCGGGAACCGCGTCGGGGCTGGTCGCGGCGTACAGCAACGGCTCTGCGCCCTGCTCGACGCCCTGACTGGGCACCACCCGGAACCCGATGCGCATGGCCAGACTGGCCCGGCCGCCGCCCTGGGTCGGACCCGAGCTCTGCAGATTCGTCCGCGTATAGCCGGGGTGCGCGCCCGCCGACATCAGCGGCCAGCCGCGGGCGGCGGCAAGGTCGGCCAGCTCCAGCATGAGCATGAGGTCGGCCAGCTTGGACTGCGCATAGGCCCGGGTCGGGGTGTAGCCGTCGCGCAGCTGCAGGTCGTCGAAGGCGATCCGGCCCTGGGCCGAGGTGCCGCTGCTCATCGTGGCCACGCGCGGGGCCGGCGCGGCCAGCAGCAGCGGCAGCAGGCGCCCGGTCAGCGCGAACGGGCCCAGATAGTTGCTGGCCAGCTGCAGCTCGAAGCCGTCGGGCGACTCCGTGCGCTGCGGCAGCATCATCACGCCGGCGTTGTTGAGCAGCAGGTCCAGCGGGCGGCCGCGGGCGATCAGGGTGTCGGCGAAGTCGCGGACCGAGGCGAGGTCGGCCAGGTCCAGCCGGCGCACCTCGACCTTGGCCCGCGGATGGGCGGCGAGGATCTCACCGCGGGCCCGCTCCCCCTTGGCCGGCGTGCGCACCGCGAGGATCACCTCGGCGCCGGCGCCGGCGAGACGCTTGGCCGCCTCCTGGCCCGTGCCGCTGTTGGCACCGGTCACGACGGCGAGTCGGCCGCTCTGGTCGGGCACCTGATACATGACGCACTCCTTAGAGACCGGCGGTCTTTTGTACGTCACCCAAGTTAGCAGACCGCCGGTCTCATCGACAAGCCGGCCGCTGAACGACGAACGCGGGACCGCCGGGTTCGGCGATCCCGCGTTCGCGGTGAGCTGCGTCAGGACGCGATGGTCCACAGCTGGCAGGGGTTGTTCAGCCACATCCAGAGCCGGGCCGGGGTGCCGTTGGCGGTGCCGCAGTCCTGATCGTCGAGGACCATGCCACTGTTCTCGACCACCAGCTCATACTTGCCGTTGCCGGCCGGGATGACCGCCCACTGCTGACACAGGTTGCCCAGCGACTGCCACAGGTCCACCGCCGTGCCCAGCGCCAGCCCGCAGTTCACCGCGTCGAGCACCTTGCCGGCGTTGACGTTGGTGAGCGTCCACTTGTTCGCGCCGACGCTGGTGAACTTCCACTGCTGGCAGGTGTTGCCGAGCGCCGCCCACTGGTCGATCGCGGTGCCGTTGGCGGTGCCGCAGTTGACCGCGTCGAGCACCTTGCCGCTCTGCACGTTGGTCAGGCGGTAGGTGGAGCCGCTGACCGGGAACGTGACGCTCTTGCTGTAGCCGACCGACACGATGTTGGCCTGGACCGAGTTCTCCGTGGCGTCGGACGGGTAGCCGCTGGTCATGACGCCCTCGAAGAACGAGCCGACCGAGCCGTTGCTGTTGTCGCCGCCGATGCCCAGGATGATCGCGCCCTGCTTGGTCATCGGCATGTAGCCCGACTGCGTCGGCAACGATCCGTTGTAGCGGGTCGCCAGGCTGCCGGACTGCGCGTTACCGTCCTTGATCGCGTACGTCGTGGTGCCGTTGTTCTTCAGCACCGCGGTCACGAAGGCGCTGCTGCGGCCGGTGTTGGCGGTGTAGGAACCGTTGCCGCCGGCGAACAGACCGTTCTCCAGGTCGGCCTGCACCCGCGGGCCGCCCGCGCACGGCGAGAACCAGCACTCGGTGCCGAAGTTGATCGCGTCCATGTCACCGTTGCCGGTGTCCAGGTTGTTGGTCTCGGCGTTGCCGTAGTCGAAACAGCAGCGGTCGTTGACGTGGGTGCCCTCGGTGACCATGTACATGCCCTCGGGCTGACTGCCGGTGGCGACACCGCTGGTCGCGTTGTTCCGATACCCGTTGCCGGCCGAGATGTAGACGCCGTAGACCTTGTGGCCGCCGGCCGTCACCGGCAGCGCGGACGCATTCGCACCCTGGTCGGCGGTCGGGTTGGCGCCGCCGCCGGGCGCGATCGACAGGTCGTTGTGCTTCGACGTCTGGTCGTAGATCTTGACGATCGTGCAGTAGGTGCCGGAGCAGAACGAATCCTGCGCGGCGGCGTTGGCATAACCGCCGGCCGCGAGCGTGCCGATGTTGCTGGTGGCACCGTCCGACCAGCGCTTCACCTGGTAGAGCGAGCCACTGTAGGCGCCGAACAGCGCGCGGGTGGTGCTGTGCGCGGCGACGCAGGGCGTGCCGCCAGTGGCATAGATGTCACAGGGCAGGGTGCCCGCGGCGTGCGCGGCGTTGACGCCGACGGCCAGAGCGGCCGCGGCGAGGACGGCGGTCGCGGCGGCCGCGAACGCGGCGCGCCATCGGGAGCGCAGGGAGATCTGCATTTCGGGGAACCCTTCGCGTGCGTGTGGGACGGCCGTCCGGTGGGCGGCGACCGCCTGGGGATCCACGGATGTGAAAGTTAACATCGATTTTCATGGGTGTTTCGGCGATGTCAAGTGGCAGGTTTGTTAACGCTAACCAGGTCCGGCGATCGAGGCCCATCCTGCCCGCCGGGCGGTGTCGGCAAGGTGTCGGCGGCTGAAACCGGGGTGACACCGGGGTCGGCGTAGGTTGCCTCTCACGAAGGGCCGGACATCCGGAGCGACCGGCTCTCAGGCGACCGACGGGCGACGACCGGGAGGACCGGAACATGTGGGCAGCGGGCGGATCCCGCGGCCGGGAATCTTGCCGGCGTCGATGTTCGGGCAGGTGAGCGCGCCGCACAACACGATCGAGTCGAAAGGGGTTCAACCTTTTGCGGCGCACTGCCGTATCTACGGGCAGGTATTTGCACACCGAGTGCAAACAGACCGAGAGGGGTTTCGATGTCTCCCAGGAGGTCCAGCAAACGTAGTGGCCCGCGATCGATGCGCAAGCGCGTCGCGCTGGGCGGCGCGGTGGCGGTCATGACCGTCGGCGCCCTGCTCGTGGTTCAGAACAGCTTCGCCGCGACGATCCCCGGGTTGGGCGCCTCCCGCCAGAGCGCCCACACCGGATCCGCCGCCGGCCAGCGAGCGACGGCCATCGGCCAGGCGACCGGCGCAGCGACCGGCGCGCGGGGCGGCACGACAGCCGGGGCGCAGGGTGGCACGACTGCCGGGCAGCAAGCGGCCGGCAACGCGCGGGCGGCCGGCAGCGGGCTGCGGTTCCCCAGGCTGGGGGCCACGACTCGGGTCGCGTCCAGTGGTGACAAGGCCGGGAACTGCCCGGATGCGCACATCATCGTGACCCGGGCCTCGACCGAGGCGCCCGGCACCGGCATCATCGGATCCCTGGCCACGGCGGTCACCCGGGCCAGCGACCAGACGATCACGGTGGAGGCGACCGACTACCCGGCGCTGCTCAACCCGTATCCGCCGAGCGTGGCGGCCGGCACGAAAGCGCTGACCACGCAGCTCACGAACGAGGCGACGAACTGCCCGGACACCAAGATCGTGGTGATGGGCTACTCGCAGGGGGCGCACGTCATCGGTGACGTCCTCGCGGGTACCGGGCGGGTCGCCGGGTTCACGCAGAGCGCGGCGATCTCCACCGGTGTCTCCGACAAGGTGGTGGCGGTGATCCTCATGGGTGATCCGCGGTATGTGCCGGGCAAGTCGTTCAACGCCGGGACCTCGCAGACGCGGGGGCTCTTCGCCCGGGGCGAGGACGCTTCGTTGGACGCCTTCACCGGCCGGACCCAGTCCTACTGCGACACCGGGGACACGTTCTGCGCCAGTGGGGCGAGCGTGGCGGTGCACCTCAGTTACACGCGCAAGTACAACAACGTCGCCGAGAAGTTCGTCCTCTCCAAGATCGGCGGCTGAGGCCGGTGGTGCGGCGCTCCCGGCAGCGCGGGCGCCGCACCCAGCCGAGGTGAGGTCAGTGGTGCGGTGCCCTCGACTATGCGGGGGCCGCAGCCGGCAGGGCGATCCCGCCCGCGTAGGCGGGGTTCTCGGCCTCGTCGAGCATCGCGGCGGCGACCGTGGCGCGGCTGACCATGGCCGGGAACAGGCGTTTCGGGGCCTCGCTGAGCCCGATGGTCCGCCGGTCGGCCGCCCGGGGGCCGTTGGTCAGCGGGCCGGCGTGGAAGACGGTGCCGCCCATCGCCAGCACGAGGGCGTCCGCCTCGACCTTGTCGGGGAGCTGGTCGCCGAGCGCCTTGAGCAGCGTCCGGGTGACCACTCCGGCCGCGCGGGCGGACGGCCCGGTGCCGTAGGCCCCGAGCCACACGACCCGGCCCACGCCGGGCACCCCGCCGGCCGCGCCTGCGAGCTGGGCATCTGCGCCGGGCACCCCGCCGGCCGCGCCTGCGGGCCGGGCATCTGCGCCGGGCGCCACGCCGGCCGAGCGTGCGGGCCGGGCATTCGTGTCGGGCCGGCTTCGGGCTGCGGCCAGGGCGCGAGCGCCCGCCACGAGTACGCCGGGCTTGTCGCCCTTGGCTATGCCCAGGCCGGAGACGACCACCGCACGGCCGGCGAGGGCGGCGGCGATGCTGTCGGGATCGCGGACGTCGGCCGCTACCCGGGTAAGACGGGGCGAGTCCGGGATGGCGATTTTGGACGGGGTGCGGGCGATCGCCACCACCGAGTGGCCTCGTTCGAGGGCTTGCCGGGTCAGTTCGAGGCCGGTCGCGCCGGAGGCGCCCAGAACGGTGATCTCCATGGTCACTTCACCGTCCGCAGCACGTCGAGGGCCGCCGCGTGCACGCCGGGGGCCGCGGCCAGGTAGCCGTCGCTGGCGATCTCCCACGGTTTGCCGTCCAGGTCGGTGACGGTCCCGCCGGCTTCGCGGACGAGCAGGACCGGCGCGATGTGCGAGCGCAGGTTGTCGAACTGCCAGTGCAGGTCCATCCGGCCGGCCGCGACGTTCGCGAGTTGCTGGCCGACCGGCACGGAGGCGCGGACGTAGAGCGCTTCGCGCATCATCGCCGCGATCGCGGCACCGGCCCGGGCGGCGTGTGCCGGTTCCCGGCTCGGTTTGGCCTGCCCGGTGCCGGTCAGGGCCAGGCTCAGGTCGGTTTTGGCCGAGACCCGCAGCGGTGTGCCGTTGAGGAACGCGCCGTGCCCGGCGGTCGCGGTGAACGTCTCCCCCGGCACCGGCGCGTAGAGGACGGCCAGGACGGGCGCGCCGTCGCGGACCAGGCTGACGCCGATGTTCCAGTCCGGCATGCCCTGGACGGCGTTCATGTTGCCGCCGACCGGGTCGACGACCCACCAGTCGCCGTCGGGCATCGGCCCGGAGCCGTGCTCGTCCGAGGTCCACTGTGAGCCGGGTAGCGCCTCGGTCAGGGCGGGCCGCAGGATCGCGGTGACCGCTTCGTCGTTGGCGCGTAGTGCCGCGAACAGTTCCTCTTTTGTCACCGGGGTGGTGGCCGGGTGGGTGACCTGGGCGGCGGCGGTGTGTACGGCCTCGACGGCGACTGTCAACAAGTTCATGACTTGAACTATCGAGCCTGCCAACCATTGTGTCCAATGCAACGTTGTTACTCTACGATTTACCCTCATGCAATTGGACTTGAACCTGCTCACGGTGCTGGACGCGCTTCTGGAGGAGGGCAGTGTGGCCGGGGCGGCCCAGCGGCTGCGGCTCTCCTCCCCCGCGGTCAGCCGCAGTCTCGGCCGTCTGCGCCGGCTGACCGGTGACGACATCCTGGTGCGGACCGGGCGGGCGATGACCCCGACGCCGTACGCCCTGCGGGTCCGTGAGCAGGTCGGTGAGCTGCTGCGTCAGGCCGAGGGGGTGCTCGCCCCGAGTCGCGAGCTGGACCTGGCCGGGCTGGAGCGGGTGTTCACCCTGCAGTGCCACGACATGCTGGCCACCGCGCTGGCCCCGCCGCTGCTGGCCGCCGTGGTCCAGCACGCGCCCGGGGTGCGGCTGCGCTTCCTGCCCGAGGCCGCCGTGGACACCGACGAGCTGCGGCACGGGCGGGTCGACCTGGAGATCGGGGCGTCCGTGCCGGCGCTGCCCGAGATCCGGCACGAGACCGTGGGCGCGGATCGTTTCGTGGCGGTGGTGCGGCGGGATCATCCGTACGCGCAAGGGCTTGATCTTGAAGGTTTTGCCGA
Source organism: Actinoplanes sp. HUAS TT8 (assembly GCF_051380535.1). Classification (NCBI taxonomy): domain Bacteria; kingdom Bacillati; phylum Actinomycetota; class Actinomycetes; order Micromonosporales; family Micromonosporaceae; genus Actinoplanes; species Actinoplanes sp. HUAS TT8. The sequence goes on from NZ_CP195646.1 coordinate 4,131,290, forward strand.
TCTGCCGCATGTGCTGATCTCGCGGCGGGGCCGGCTGACCGATCCGGTCGACGCGATCCTGGAGACGCACGGGCTGCGGCGGCGGGTCCTCGCGGCCGTCGGTACCGCGGCGACGGCCGCGCACGTGATCGCCCGCAGCGATGCCGTGCTGACCACACCGGAGCTGATGTGGCGGCCCCTGCTGACCGCTTTTGATCTGGTCAGTGTGGCGCTGCCGGTGGAGCTGCCGACCGCGCCGATCACGTGTGGATGGCATCAGCGCCACGACACGGACCCGGCCCACGCGTGGTTGCGGGCTCAGGTCCGGGCCGCGTTCGTGACCGTGCTGAACAGGTCTGATGTGGACGGGTGAGGAGCCGGTGACGGCCCTTCAGCCCAGTATCCGGCGCAGCTCGCCGGGTGGGGTGTCGCGCCGCTTCCACTCTCTGGGGTAGCCGACCGACACCTCCTCGAAGCGGACCCCGTCGTATCGCGTGGTCCGCGGGATGTGCAGGTGACCGTAAACGGACACGGCGGCGCGGAACCGGACGTGCCAGTCGGCCGTGCGCTCCGTTCCGCACCACTGGGCGAACTCCGGGTGCCACAGGATGTCGGTCGGCTGCCGGACCATCGGCCAGTGGTTGATCTGTACGGTCGGCAGCGCCGGGTCGATCGCCGCGAGACGCTTCTCGGAGTACGCCACCCGCGCCCAGCACCACTCCTCCCGGCTCGGGTACGGATCCGGGTGCAGCAGCATCTCGTCGGTGCAGACCACCCCGGCCTCGTACGCCTTCTCCAGCGACGCCGCCTTCGTGCTCAGCCCCGGCATCCGGAACGAGTAGTCGTAGAGCAGGAACAGCGGCACGATCACGGCCGGCCCGCCGGCGCCGCGCCACACCGGGAACTCGTCCTCGGGTGTGACCACACCCAGCCCGCGGATCGCCTCGACCAGACGTTCGTACCGGGCCTGACCGCGAAGCTGGACCGGGTCCTCCCGGGGCGTCCACAGCTCATGGTTACCCGGCGACCAGATCACCCTGGCGAACCGCCCGGCCAGCACCTCCAGGGCCCACGTCACGTCGGCGAACATCTCCCCGACGTCACCGGCGACGATCAGCCAGTCACCCTCGTTCTCCGGCCGCAGCCCGTCGACGATGTCACGATTCTCTTGGTACGCGACGTGCAGATCGCTGATCGCGTACAGGGTGGGGTCCGGCACAGGAACAGGCTATGCGTACGGCGGCGATCCCGGCCGGCCCTGACTGCCCATGGGTCGACCGACATCGGTGCGTTGCCGGCCGTCGCACGATCCGTGGCGGGCGCTCCGCTCGCCCGATAGCGTGGGCCCGTGACCGCTGACGTCGCGATCGTCGCCCACGGACTCGTCGCCGAGATCCGGCTCAACCGGACCCGGCCCGCAACGCACTCTCCACCGCCCTGGCCGAGGCCCTGATCGGCGCGACCGCCGAGGTCGCCGCCGGCCCGGCCCGCGCGATCGTGCTCAGCTCGGCCGCCCCCGATTCGTTCTGTGTCGGCGCCGACCTCAAGGAGCGCCACACCCTCGACGACGCCGGTTTCGACGCCCAGCGCCTCGTCTTCCGCCGCGCCTTCGCAAGCCTGCGCGACCTGCCGGTCCCGGCCGTCGCGGCGGTCCACGGGTACGCGCTGGGCGGCGGCTACGAACTGGCCTTGAGCTGCGACCTGATCGTGGCCGACGAGACCGCCGTGGTCGGCCTCCCCGAGGTGCGCGTCGGCATCGTCCCCGGCGGCGGAACCCAGTTGCTGCCGCGCCGCGTCGGCTACGGCATCGCCGCCGACCTGATCCTCACCGGTCGCCAGGTGAAGGCTGACGAGGCCGCCCGTCTGGGTCTGGTCGACCGCCTCGTCCCGGAGGGCGCCGACCTGACGACGGCGCTCGACCTGGCCGGCCTGATCGCCGCCAACTCCCCGATCGCGGTCGCCAACGCCCGCAACGCCATCCGCCACGGCCTCGGCGCCGACCTGCCCGCCGGCCTGGACATCGAGGACGCCGCCTGGCGAACCGCGGTCTTCTCCGACGACCGCCGCGAGGGCGTCCGCGCTTTCGTCGAGCACCGCCCGCCGACCTGGTGACCCTTCCTGCCGCCGGTCGAAGTCAGTCTACCGATCATCCAGGGGGATTCGCCCGGTCGACGACCCGCTCCCACTCGCCGATGAGGTTGTCGGCGAGTCCGGCATCCATGCGGCCGGATTCGACCCAGCGTGTGCCGTCCTCATCCGGTTGATCGAGGAGGCTGGGTGGTCCGATCACCCAGGTCCGCCGGTCGGCGAGCCGTTCGGCCGACGCGCGCATCGCGCTGACGATCGGGGCGGCGGGTTCTCCTTCCAGCGCGGCAAGCAGCTGGTCGAGGGGATGGTCGTCGCGCACGGCGTCCTCCGGGAGCTCGGCGGGCGGCTCAGGGGAGCATACGAAAGGCGGCCCGGTACGCCTCGGGCGTCACCCCGCGCGCCCGCCGAAAATGCCGCCGCAGCGTGTCCGCGCTGCCGAACCCGGAGCGCCGGGCGACCGAGGTGACGGTCGCGCCGTCCCGTTCCAGCAGTTCCTCGGCTCGGCGGATGCGCTGGTCCCGTACCCAGGCCGCCGGGGTCGTCCCGGTCGCCGCGGTGAAGTGGCGGATGAACGTGCGCGCCGACATCGCGGCCCGGCCGGCCAGCGCCTCCACCGACAGGTCCGCGGCCAGGTGTTGCACCGCCCAGTCGAGCAGTTCGGCCAGGCCGGGCCCGGCGTCCACGACCGGCACCGTCGTCGGCGCGAACTGCGCCTGCCCGCCGCTGCGATGCGGCGGCACGACGAGTTCCCGGGCGACCCGGTTGGCCACCGCGGCCCCGAATTCGCGTCTGATCACATGCAGACACAGGTCGATCGCGGCCGACGAGCCGGCGCTGGTCGCCACCGGCCCGTCGACGATGTAGATCGGGTCCGGGTCGACCTTCACCGCCGGATAGCGCCGGGCCAGTTCGGCCGCCGCCGACCAGTGGGTGGTCGCCCGCCGCCCGTCGAGCAGCCCGGTCGCCGCCACCGGGAACGCGCCGGTGCACAGCGCGGCCACGGTCGAGCCCCGGCCGACGGCTCGATGCAGGGCCGCGGTCAGTTCCCCGCCGGGCGCCGCGGCCATCGGCGACGCCCCGGTCACGATGATCAGATCGGCGCTGTCCAGTCGTCGCAGGTCGTGGCTGGGCACGATGGAGAAGCCGGAGGACGCTCGCAGCGCTCGGCGCAGACCGCGTACTCGTACCGGGGCAGTCCCGCCCCGATCGGCGTCAGTCCGAAGATCTCGCTGGCCACGCCCAGTTCGAAGGCGGGCACCGGCTCGGCCACCACGACCGCAACGGCAAGCGCCAATGGCGGGCCGGGGCGATTCAGGGTCTTCTGCTGCCGGCCCTCGGCACCGGTGGCGCCGCCTGGGCCGAGCAGAGACTGTCGTCCGGGATCACCGCGTTGTTCCTGGCCACGATCCCGTTGTGGATCGTCGTGGGTCGCCGTTTCGCCGATCGGGAGCGGATCACCTGGCCGGTCGCGTTCGGTCTGCTCGCCGGTCTGGCCGGTGTCGTGGTGCTGGCCCGCCCGTCCGGGGCCGGCAGCGCGATCAGTGTGGCGGTCGCGCTCGGCGCGGCGCTGTGCTGGGGGCTGGGTTCGGTCTGGGCCGGTCACCTGTCCCTTCCGCGGCCGGCGCTGATGGCCAGCGCGGTCGAGATGCTCTGCGCCTGCGTCATCCTCACGGTCCTGGCCGCGGTCTCCGGCGAGCTGGGCCGGGTCGAGGTCGTCCCGAAGTCGATGCTCGCCCTGGCCTACCTCGTGGTGTTCGGCAGCATCGTCGCCTACACGGCCTACACCTGGCTGCTGGAGAACGTCGCGCCGCGGATCGCCGGCACCTACGCGTTCGTCAACCCGGTCGTCGCGGTCCTGCTCGGCTGGTGGATCCTCGGCGAGCCGCTGACCCTGAGCATGCTGGCCGCCACCGCCCTGATCGCCGTCGGAGTCGCCCTGATCGTCCTGGCCCCGAGCGGTGATTCACGATCAAATTCACAAGCTTCTTCGCGTACGGAGGAAGGGCCGCCCCCGGCCCCGCCGTCGCCACCCGCCGTTCCGACCACGCCTGGCAGGATGGGGTCGTGCGTGCCGTCGTGATCGATGCTGTCCGAGCCCAGCCCCAGGTCCGGGACGTGCCCGAGCCGTCCGCCCCCGACCGCGGCGTGGTCGTGCGGGTCATGGCGACCGGGATGTGCCGCAGCGACTGGCACGGCTGGGCCGGTCACGACGACGACATCGTGTTCCCGCACGTCCCCGGCCACGAGTTGGCCGGTGTGGTGACCGAGGTCGGTGCCGGGGTCGAGCGCTGGACGGTCGGCGACCGGGTGACCGTCCCGTTCATCTGCGCTTGCGGCCGCTGCGAGTGGTGTCGTTCCGGTCAGGGCCAGGTCTGCCCGGACCAGGAGCAGCCAGGTTTCACGCACTGGGGTTCCTTCGCCGAGTACGTGGCCCTGCACGCCGCCGACACGAACCTGGTCGCGCTGCCCGAGCCGGTCGGCTACGCCACCGCCGCGAGCCTGGGCTGCCGTTTCGCCACCGCGTACCGGGCCCTGGCCGGCCGCGCCCGGGTCGCCGAGGGCGAGTGGGTGACGGTCCTCGGCGCCGGCGGGGTCGGTCTGAGCGCGGTGATGATCGCCCGGGCGCTGGGTGGTCGCGCGATCGCCGTCGACCGTAACCCGGAGGCCCTGGCTGTCGCGTCCGCGCTCGGCGCCGAGCATGTGATCCGGGCCGGCGGCACGGATGTCCCGGCCGCGATCGCCGACCTGACCGGCGGTGGCAGCCACGTCGCGGTGGACGCGGTCGGCAGCGAGCAGACCTGCGCCGACGCCATCCTGAGCCTGCGCCGCCGGGGCCGTCACGTCCAGGTCGGCCTGCTCCCGCCGATCGACGGTCACCCGCGGGTGCCGATGGCCCGCGTGATCGGCTGGGAGCTGGACCTGCTCGGCAGCCACGGCATGGCCGCGGCCGACTATCCGGCCATGATGTCCCTCATCGACGCCGGCACGCTGCAGCCGCAGCGCCTGATCGAACGCACGGTCGGCCTGGCCGAGGTCGCCGCCCTGCTCCCGACTTTCGACCGCGCCACGGTCGCCGGCATGACGATGGTCGACCCGACCCGCTGACGCCGGCCAGGCCGAGCCGCAGACGAAGGCGGCCCGCCCAGGACGGCACGCCGGGTCGGCCGAGCCGACCGCGACGAGGTCAGCGGCGAGGACGGGCGGCGGCCGCGATGGTCACGCCGACGGCGGCCAGGCCGATCTGGAGGATGAGTTCGATCCAGTCGATGCCGCGCGTGTCGTCGACGCCGATCGCGGCGGCGATGAACGTGCCGATCAGCGCGGCCACGATCCCGATGACCAGGGTCAGCCAGATCGGGATGTTCTGTTTGCCCGGGACGACCAGGCGGCCGAGCGCGCCGATGACCAGGCCGATGATGATCGCGGTGAAGATGCCGGTGATTTCCACGTGCGCCCCCTGACGAGTCGGGCCTCGCCGGAATTTTCCCCGGCAAGCTCCGGTCTACGCCGCCGGGTCGAACGGATATTCGACATAGGCGAAACGGCGCGAATCGGGAGACCAACTGTTGACGTTGATCGTTCCCTGGCCGCCGGGCAGTGACACGACCGTCCGCGCCGACCGCCAGTCGTCGCCCTCGACGAGCCGCAGCTCGACCGGCCGGTCGGCCGGGTGCCCGGACGTCCCGGGCGGGTAGCTCAGGTAGACGGCCCGGTTCCCGTCCGGCGCGAAGTGCGGAAACCAGTTCACCCGCTCGTCGAACGTGAGTTGCTCCAGCTCGGTCCCGTCCGGACGGATCCGGGCAATCTGCGCGCCGACACCAAACCGCTCGGTGTTGAAGTAGATCCAGCTCCCGTCCGGCGTGTACTCCGGGCCGTCGTCCGGCCCGCCCTCGGAGGTGAGCCGGGTCGACGCGCCACCGGCCGCCCCGATCGTCCACAGGTTCCCGGAGTCCCAGCGCTGCCCCTCGATCCCCACGTAGGCCAGCTCGGTCCCGTCCGGGCTGACCCCGTGCAGGAAGTGCATCCGGTCCTCGTGGGTGACCCGCCGCCCCGGGCCTCCGCGCAGCGACGCCTCGTAGATGTGCCCGTCGTCGGCCGACACGAAGATCGCGTCGCCCACGCCCAGCACGTGATCGTTGTTCAGCCCGGGCACGCCGTCGAGGGGGATCTCGACCGGCGCCGAACCCTCGGCCACCGGCAGCCGCCACAGCAGCCCGTCCCCGTTGAGGATCAGGTCACCGTCGGCGGCCCAGTTCGGCGCCTCGAACAGGACGGACGAACTCGTGTACACCGGCGTGGAGACACCGGTGCTCACGTCGTACGTAAGAATGCGGCACTTCTGCTGCGGGGCAAGCGTCCGAGCGGATCCCATCAGCCGAGGATAGGCCCCGGTCAGCGGTCGCCGATCATGGCCAGGGGGCGTGGCGGAACCTCCCGGCCGGACGCGGCGAGCGCGTCGACGATCTCGCCGGACCGGACGGCCACGGCCGACAGCAGCGTCGAGGTGATCCCGTGGGCGTGCTCGGTCCCGCCCTGCAGGTAGATCCCGGCCCGCAGATCAGAATCGGTCGTGACCCGGTAGTCCCGCCCGACCCGCAGCAGATTCTGATCGTCGCGCCGGCAGTGCGCCCCGGCCGTGCCGAGCAGGCGGGTGACGTCGACCGGGCGGTACCCGGTGGCGTACACGATCGCGTCCGCCTCCAGGGGTGTCCGCTCACCGGTGGGCAGGTGCTCGACGACCGCGGTGACCCCGTCGGGCCGCGTCTTCAGGCTGGTGACCTGCGACGCGTTGAGCATTCGGAGCCGTTCGCGGCCGAGGACCTTCTCCCGGTAGACCCGCCGGTACAGGTCCTCGATCAGATCCCGGTCGACCACCGAGTAGTTGGTGTCGCGGTGGTACTCGAACAGCATCCGCTTGACCTCGTCGGGCGCGTCGAAGTACAGGTCGACGGCGTCCGGGTCGAAGATCCCGTTGACGAAGTTGCTGTCGTCGGCCGGGCTGTAGCCGTAGCGGAAGAAGACCGAGCAGACCTCGGCCGTCGGGTAGCGCTCGTGCAGGAACGACACCGATTCGGCGGCACTCTGCCCGGCCCCGACGACGATGAAGCGCCGCGGTTCGGCGACGTCGAACGCGGCCGCCCGGTGCAGGATGTCCAGGTTGTGCCAGACGCGTTCGGACACCTCGATGCCGGCCGGCAGACGCGACTCCAGGCCGACGGCGACCGAGACATTGCGCGTACGGAACGTCCGCGCCCCCGCCGTCACGTCGAGAAGCGATCCGCCCTCCACCGGCACCACGTCGGTGACCGTGTGCCCGTAGTGCACGCTGTCCTTCATCCGCCCGGCCGCCCACCGCAGGTAGTCGTGGAACTCCACCCGCAGCGGATACATGCTCTTGTAGTTGATGAAGTCGGCCAGCCGCTCGTGCGCGTGCAGGTAGGACACGAAGCTGAAGTCGCTGGCCGGGTTGCGCATGGTGACCAGGTCCTTGAGGAACGACACCTGCATGGTGGCGTCCTCGAACAGCATGCCCCGGTGCCAGCCGAAGTCGTCCTGCTTCTCCAGGAAGATCGCGCGCAGCCGATCGCCCGGCCGGCAGCGGCCGTTGTGTTCCTCGATCGCGATGGCCAGGGCCAGGTTGGAGGGCCCGAATCCGATGCCGACCAGGTCGTACACGTCGTTGTCCTGCATGTGGATGGCCTCCATTGACTCAGCGGGCACCGGCACGCAGGGCCGCGCGCAGCTCGCGGCGGCTGACCTTGCCGACGCCGGTGACGGGGAACGTGTCGAGCACCCGGACCCGGTCCGGGATCTTGTACTCCGCGAGTCCGCGTTCGCGCAGGTAGGTACGCACCTCGGAGAGTTTCGGAGCGGTGGTCCCGGCTCGCGCCACGACGTAGGCGCAGGTGCGCTCGCCGAGGTAGGGGTCGGGGACGGCGACGACCGCGACGTCGTGCACCGCCGGGTGGGTGAGCAGGTGGTTCTCCACCTCCTCGGCGGCGATCTTCTCGCCCCCGCGGTTGATCTGGTCCTTGGCCCGGCCCTCGACGACCAGGTAGCCGTCGGGCCGGCGGCGCACCAGGTCGCCGGTGCGGTAGAAGCCGTCGGCGGTGAACGCGGTCCGGTTGTGTTCTTCCGCGTTCCAATAACCCCTGATGGTGTACGGACCCCGGGTCAGCAGATGCCCGACCGTCCCGTCCGGCACGGGCCGATCGTCGTCGTCCACGATCAGCACCTCGTCGTCCGGTGAGATCGGCCGGCCCTGCGTGTGCAGCACGACGTCGTCCGGATCGTCCAGTCGCGTGTAGTTGACCAGCCCCTCGGCCATCCCGAAGACCTGCTGCAACTGGCTACCCAGGACCGGCCGGACGCGCTCGGCCACGCTGTCGGCCAGCTTGGCCCCGCCCACCTGCAGCACTTCCAGGCTGGACAGGTCGGTCGCCAGGGAGACGCTGTCCAGCCACAGGTGCGCGATCGGCGGGACGACCGCGGTGATGGTGACCCGCTCCCGCGCGATCAGCGGGAACACGGTCGCCGGGTCCGGCTGCGGGGCCAGGACGACCCGGCCGCCGGCGTGGAAGACGCCGAGGACCCCGGGCGAGGACATGGTGAAGTTGTGCGCGACCGGCAGCACGGCCAGGTAGACGCTGTCCGGGGTGAGACCGCAGATCGCGGCGCTCTCCCGGACGCTGTAGAGGTAGTCGTCGTGGGTGCGCGGGATCAGCTTCGGCAGGCCGGTGCTGCCGCCGGAGAGCTGCAGGAACGCCAGATCGGAGGGGTTCGGGCCGGGCGGCAGGGTATCCGGGTCGCCGTCGATGGCGGCCAGGTCGCCGATCAGGATGACCCGGGCGTCACCGGCCGCGGCGGCCAGCTCGGCGTGCTCGGTGATGAACGCGACCGCGGCGGTGTGCGAGCAGAAGTAGCCGATCTCCGAGGCGCGGTGGGCCGGGAGGGCGAAGACCGGGAGCGCACCGAGCCGGAACAGCGCGAAGATCACCTCGAAGTACTCGGTGACGTTCGGCAGTTGGACGACGACGCGGTCTCCCCGCCGTACCCCCGAATGATTCAAGCCGGCGGCGAGCCGCAGCGACCGATCCCGCAGCCGGCGGTAGCTGAGGTCACCGACCGCGAGGTGATCGGAGTCGGTCAGCAGCTCGAACAGGGTCTGCCCGGTCCAGTAGCCGAGCTTGCGGTAGCGCTCGGCGAAGTCGTCAGGCCACATCGGCGTTCTCCAACCCGAGCGCGTTGAGCAGGGTGCCCAGCTTGGCCGTGGTCTCGGCCAGTTCGGCGGCCGGATCCGAGTCGGCCACCACGCCGGCCCCGGCGTAGAGGTCGATGCCGTCCGGCCCGGCGGTCGCGCAGCGGATGGTGACCGCCCACTCGCCGTCGCCGGACGCGTCCACCCAGCCGACCATGCCGGTGTAGAAACCCCGGTCGAAGGCTTCCAGGCGGCCGATCGCGGCGCGGGCGGCCTCGGTCGGCGTGCCGCAGACGGCCGGCGTCGGGTGCAGCGCGGTCGCCAGTGCGAGCGCGGAGATCGCCGGGTCGGCGATCTCGCCGGTGATCACCGTGGACAGGTGCCACATGGTCGCGGTCGCGACCAGGGACGGCTCGGCCGGCACGGTCAGTGAGCTGCAGTAACGCCGCAGCACGGCGGCCACCTGCTCGCTGACGAAGGCGTGCTCGTGCCGGTCCTTGGCCGAGGCGAGCAGCGCGGCGGCCCGGCGGCGGTCCTCGACCGGGTCGGCGCTGCGGGCCGCGGAACCGGCCAGGGGGTTGGCCGTGACGGTCCGTCCGTGCCGGGCGACCAGGAGTTCCGGGCTGGCCCCGAAGAGCGTGCGCCCGGCGCCCAGGTCGACCGCGAACGTGTAGCCGCCGGGGTCGCGGCCGGCCAGCGCGCGGACCACCGGTGCCGGATCAAAACCGGACACCTGGGCGTGCAGCGAGCGGGCCAGGACGACCTTGGTGTACTGCCCGCGACGGATCTCGTCGACCGCCTGGGCCACCGCGTCGCGGTAGCCCTCCGGCGCGGGCACCGGGTACAGCGCGCCGAGGCCGGTCGACGGCCGCGGCTGAGGCGGCACGGCGGTCGGAGCACTGCCCCGGCGCAGGCGCTGCGGGACGATCAGGTGAGCGGCGGCGCCCGGCGCGAACGGGACGGCCCCGACCACGGTCCGGACTTCGTGCCCGGCCGCCTCGGCGACCCCGAGCACGGCGTCGACCCGGCGGGCCAGGTCGGCGTGGCCGTCGGCCCGGCCGGACGGGGGCACGGCGAAGTAGGTGCCCTCGGCCAGCAGCGTCCCCCGTGGGGAGGCGAACAGCGACGACTCGCCCGGCTGGTAGCCGGCGAGCAGCTGGGCGCCGGTGGTGGCGGTGGAAACGGCAGTCATCAGTGCGCCCCCGTCCCGGCCAGCGCGAGCTCCCGCTGCTGTTCGGCCGGTGTCTGTTCCAGTCGTGACATGGCCAGGCGCAGGATCGGCGGGCCCATCACCGACGTCACCACGGCGATCAGCACGATCACCGTGTACGTGGCGATCGACAGCACCCCGAGCCGCAGGCCGGTGGTGGCGACGACGACCTCGACGACGCCGCGTGCGTTCATCCCGGCGCCCAGCGCGATCCCCTCCCAGTGCGAGAGTTTGCTGGCCCGGGCCCCGAGGTAGGCCCCGGCGAACTTGCCGACGACGGCGACCAGCAGCAGGGCGATCCCGGCCAGCAGCACCTTCGGGTCGGCCAGGGCGGTCAGGTCCATCCGCAGCCCGGCGGTGGCCAGGAACAGCGGAGCGAGCACGCTGAGCACCACGGTCCGCAGCGGCGTGAGGTCCTTCCAGAGCACACCGTCGTCGTCGCGCGCCTGGCCGATCAGGATCCCGGCGATGAACGCCCCGAACAGGGCCTCCATCTTCATCGACTGGGTGACGGCCGCCCCGAGCAGGATCACGATCACCGCGACGGTGATCCGCGGGCCGCCGTGGACGCGGCGCATCACCCAGCGCACGGCCGGGCGGCCCAGGAAGAACGCGGCGGCCAGGAACAGGACCAGGTAGAGGACGGACAGCGAGACGGCCCCGGCCCGTACGCCGGTGGTCGCGGCGGCCGAGACCACCGACAGCAGGAACCAGCCGACGGCGTCGTCCACCGTCCCGGCGGCCAGGGTGAGCTGGCCGATGTCGCGGTGCAGCAGGCCCATGTCGGCCAGAATCTTGGCGATCACCGGGATCGCCGTCACGCACATGGCCACGCCCAGGAACAGCGTGAACACGCCGCGCTGGGTGTGGTCGGTGAGCAGCGCGGCCGGGACCAGGAAGCCGGCGCCGATGCCGAGCGCGAGCGGCAGCAGCAGCCCGGCCAGGCTGACCCGCACCCCGGTGGCGCCGCGCCGGCGCAGCATCCGGGTGTCGAGCTGGATGCCGGTCACGCCGACCAGCAGCAGTACGCCGAACTGGCCGACCGCGTCGACCAGATGCAGCTGGTTCGCGTCGTCGGGCAGCACCCAGGCGAGCAGCCCCGGCGTGAGGGTGCCGAGCAGCGACGGCCCGAGCAGCACGCCGGTCAGCAGTTCGCCGACGAGCGCGGGCAGTCCGAGCCGGACGGCCAGACGGCCCAGGGCGAGCGCGACCAGCAGCAGGAACGAGACCTGCAGCAGGAAGACCAGCAGCACGTGCGGGTCGAGGCCGGGCAGGGGGTTACTCATTGTCATCCTCGTGGTGGTCCAGGTTGACGACTCCGCGCTTCCAGTAGCCGTCGATCTCCATCCAGTCCCGGTTCAGGCCCCGGCCGCGCAGGTGGCGGCGGATCGGCTTGAGCCCGGTGGCCTCCCCGGCGATCCAGACGTAGCCGTCGCCCGCGGGCAGCTCGGCCGCGAGGATCGCCTCCTGCAGGGACTGTCCGCGGTCGCGGTGCAGCCAGGTCGCCGGGCGGGCCAGCGGCTGCTGTTCGGCGGCGCCGGCAACCTCGGCGAAGGCCAGCACCCTCGCATCGGCCGGTAGCTGCTCCAGCCAGGCACCGAGGGCGGGCAGGGCGGTCTCGTCGGCGCCGAGCAGATACCAGTCGAAGGTCAGCGGGACCACGGTCGAACCGCGCGGGCCGAGAATGCCGACCCGGTCGCCCGGCTGGGCCCCGGCCGCCCAGGACGCGCCCGGACCGTGGCCGTGCAGGGCGAAGTCGATGTCGAGTTCGCGCTGCTCGGGCCGCAGGTAGCGGATCGTGTAGTCGCGGAACGTCGGCAGCGGTGACCCGGGCGGCGGCGGTTCGAGACCGTCCTCGCCGAGCGTCGGCATGACCGGCAGGTCGGCGCCCGGTTCCGGGAAGAAGACCTTCACGTGGTCGTCCGGCGCCCCGTAGCGGAAGCCGTCGAGCTGGTCACCGCCGAGCGTCACGCGCAGCATGCGCGGGCTGATCGCCTCGGTGCGGACCACCTCGAGCAGCCTGGGGGTCAGGTCGTGCCAGACCAGTTCGACCTCGCGGGCGGTGATCATGATTTCTCCTCTGTCAGGAACCGGATGAGCTCGGCGTTGACCGGCTCGGGCTGCTCCAGATATCCGTAGTGACCGGCGTCGGGGATCTCCGCGTACCGGGCACCGGGGATGGCCGCCGCGACGTCGCGGTTGCCACGGGCGGGGGCGATCAGGTCATCGGCGAAACCGACGACAAGACAGGGCAAAGAGATTTGCGCGTACGCGGTCAACCGGTCCACGTCGGAGTCGGCTTCCAGGCGACTGGTCGCGCCGTCGGCCTCCCCGGGCAGCGTCAGCTGGAAGATGTCCAGCCAGTCCTGGGCCGCCCGATCGTCGCCGAGCGTCCGCGGGGACAGGTTGACCGCCGCCCGCACCGCCCCGAGATAGTCGGCCGGCACCTTCGTCCCGATCTCCCGCAGCGCCCGCTCGCCGTCGGTGAGCGCGCGCAGGAACGCGCTCGGCCGCCCGAACGTGGCCATCAGCACCACCCGGTCCACCAGGTCGGGCCGCTGCAGGCACAGCTCGGCGGCGACCCGCGCACCCATCGACGTACCGGCCACCCGGCACGGCCCGAGCCCCAAGGTCTCGATCAGGCCGGCCGCGTCGGCGATCAGGTCGGCCATGGTCACCACGGGCGGGGTGTCCGACGGCGCGATCCCCCGGGTGTCGAAGGTGACCACCCGGAAACCGGCCCTGACCAGGGCCGGGACCTGGTGCAGGTGCCAGGTGCGGCCGCGGGCGCCGGTGCCGGACAGGAACAGGACCGCGGGCCCCGAGCCGCGCTCCTCGTAGTTGAGGCGGACCCCGCCGACGTCGATCAGGGGCATGGTTCCTCCGTTGCGATGGCGCCGGCGTGCGGCGTCTCTTCTCCGGCCGACCTTTTTCCGGCCGGCCGCGACAGTCGTCCGGCATTCAGGTGGATCACGCGCGGCAGCCGGGCGATGGTGGCCGGGCGGTGGGCGATGACCAGGACCGTGCGGCCCGCCCGGAGCCGGGACAGGGCCTCCTCGATGCGTCGCGCGGTGCCCGGGTCCAGGTCGGCCGTGGCCTCGTCGAGGATCAGCACCTCGGGGTCGGTCATCGCGGCCCGGATCAGGCCGACCAGCTGGCGTTCGCCGGCCGAGAAGCGTTCGCCGCGCCGGCCCAGGTCGGTGTCGAAGCCGTCCGGAAGCGACTCGATCCAGCCGGTCAGGCCCAGGTCGCCACCGGCCCGGGCGAAGTCGTCGCGGGTCTTGCCGCCGGGGGTCAGGGCCAGGTTGTCGGCGAGGGTGCCGGCGATCATGTGGACCTGCTGCGGGATGAGAACGAGTCGCCGGCGCAGCTCAGCGGCGTCCAGGTCGGCCAGGTCGACGCCGCCGAGCCGGACCGTGCCCGAGTCCGGCAGGTAGAGCCCGCACAGCAGCTTGGCCAGGGTGGTCTTGCCCGAGCCGGTCTCCCCGGCGAGTCCGACGTGTTCACCGGGCTCGAAGTGGACGCTCACGCCGTGCAGGACCTGCTCACCGGCGTTGTAGCTGTAGGTGACGCTCTCGGCGACGAGGCCTCTGCCGTCTGATTTCTTAGCGTTTATCGCGACCTCGTGACCGCGGGTCGCGTCGAGCAGGTCGAGCAGCCGGGCCAGCCCGACCCGCGTCTCCAGCAGGTCCCCGACCACCAGGGTCAGATCGTCGACCGAGCTGAACAGATCTCGACTGGCCAGCACGAACGTCACCACCACACCCACCGTGACCTGCCCGTTCGAGGCCAGGATGCCGCCGGCGACGAGAACGGCCGCACTGGTGATCCCCTGCACGATCCAGGTGCCGTCGATCCAGGTCGCGGCCTTCTGCGCGGCCCGCGCCCGCCCGTAGTAACCGTCGGCGTCCCCACGCAGCCGGGACAGCCAGGTCCCGGTCGCGCCGTCGATCTGCAACTGCTCGCGGGCCAGCAGGCTCTCCGAGAACGTCGAGGTCAGCGTCGACCGGGCGGCCGCCTCGGCCGGATAGGCCCGCTCGGCCGCCCGCCGCACGATCCGTGCCAGCAGCCACATAGGCGGCGCGAAAACCAGCACGAGCAGCAGGAACATCTGCCACGACGAGGTGAGCAGGACGATCGTGGCGAACACGACGTACCCGGCCAGGGAGATCAGGTCGGGCAGCTGCCCCCGCACGAACATGGCCAGCTCGGCGATCTCCACGGTCGCCCGTTGCAGCAGGTCACCGCCACGATGGGCCTCCAGGAACCGCAGCGGCGTCCCGCCGAGGCGCTCCACCACGAGGTCGCGCAGGTCGTGCACGACCCGCTCGCCGGCCCGCACCAGCAGGAGCTCCGACCGTCGCAACAGGATCGTGCGGGCAACGACAAGAACAAAGACGATTGCCGCGTACGTGATAAGCCCTTGCCGATCTTTGCCGATGACCGCATCGACGGCTCGCCCGACCGCGACCGGCACCAACGTCAGCGCCAGGGTGGCCAGCAGATTCACGGCGACCGCCCCGGCCATCGCGGCCCGATGCCGTCGCAGGTGCGGCCAGGCGCGGCGGAGCACGTGCCGCTGGTCGGGTTCTTCGGTCAGCATTCGTACGTCAGCCATGGACCAGCTCCCCGTCGTGCACGCCCAGGTGGATGACCCGGTCGGCGCGCGCGGCCACGGCCGGGCGCGAGGTGGCGAAGACGACCGTGCACCCGAGTTCCCGGAGGCCGTCGAGGATGCGCTGCTCGGTGCCGGCGTCGACCGCCGAGGTCACGTCGTCGAGCAGCAGGACACGGCCGCCGCGCAGCAGTCCGCGGGCGAGCGCGAGCCGCTGGGCCTGCCCGCCGGAGAGGCCCGAGCCGCGTTCACCCAGCTCGGTCCCGAACCCGTCGGGCAGCGACTCGACGTGCCCCAGGATCGCGGCCCGCCGGCACGCTTCCCGGATCCGCTCGTCGGTCACGTCCACCCGGCCCAGCCGCAGATTGTCGGCAATGGTCCCGGACAGCAGCAGCGGCCGTTGCCCCACCAGCGTGACCGTCGCTCGCAGCTCGTCCAGGTCAAGGTCACGCAGGTCGGTCCCACCGAGCGTGACCACCCCGGTATCCGGGTCGGCCAGCCGCGCGAGCAGCCGCAGCAGCGTCGACTTCCCGCTCCCGACGGCGCCGGTCACGGCCACGAACTCCCCGTCGGCCACCGTCATCTCGGGCAACACCAGCGCCTCCCGCCCGACCAGCGACACGGTCACGAACCCACCAGCCGCCTCCGAACCAGCCACGAGCGCCAGCTGCGGGTCCCCAGCTGGCACTGACGGTCGTCCGCGACCCTCCGGAACAGCCGTGAGCGCCAGCTGCGGGTCACCAGCTGGCGCTGACGGTCGTCCGCGGCCCTCCGGACCAGCCGTGAGCGCCAGCCGGGTGTCGGCCGGAATCGGCTTGGGTGCGTCGGGGGTGGTCAGGGACGGGGTGGCGTCGAGGACCTCGGCGATGCGGCCGGCCGCGGTCCACGCGTCGCCGAACTGGCTGAACCGCAGCGTCAGCATCATCACCTGGCGGCCGAGCAGCGCCATCCACCCGGCGAACGCGGTCAGGCCGCCGACCGAGAGCCGCCCGTCGAGCACGGCGAAGCCGCCGACCGCGACACCGGCCGCGGTGGCCAGCCACGGGATGAACGGCGCGTGCGCCGACCAGCTCGCGGCGACGCGGGCCACGGCCAGGGTGCGGTCCCGGACCGTACGGCTGGCCTCGTGATGCCGTTCGATGAGCACCGCCTCGCCGCCCAGGCCACGGACCGCCGTGCTGGCCGCGAGCAGGTCCTCGACCGCGTCGGCCCGGGCACCGTGCGCGGCCGAGAGCTGCTCGTTGGCCCGCTCGTAGCGCCGCGGATACCAGAGGTTGACCAGGATCAGCAGCGGCAGCGCGGCCAGTCCGATGAGCGCCAGCATCGGGTCGAGGGTCGCGATCAGCACGAGCACGGTGACCAGGCCGACCATCCCGCTGGCCAGCGACGGCACGGTGGACAGCCAGACGGTGACCTGCTCGGCGTCACGGGTACCGCGCACCACCAGGTCACCGGCGCTGAACCGGTGGGCGGTGGCGGCGTCCCAGCCGAGCACCCGGTCGGCCAGGCGCAGCAGCACTGCGTTGCCGGTGCGTACCCCGGCCAGGGTCGACCACCAGCGCATCGCCCACTCGGCGCCGGTCAGCCCGATCGACACCGCGAGGGTCGCACCGGCCCAGATCAGCAGCGCCGACCGGTCGCCGGTGCGGACGCCGTCAACGGCGTGGCCCATCGCCCAGGGCAGCGCGAGCAGCCCACCCTGGTAGCCGAGGCCTCCGATCCACGAGGCGACCAGGCCGCCCCGGGAGTGCCGGGCCGCCCATTTCAGCAGCTCACCCCGGGTCACGGCGCCACCTCCGGGTGCGCACCGGCCGACGTGACGGAGCCGGCGACGGGCGACGCGGGCTCGGTGACGGGCGAGGTCAGCGCGAGGGCGGCCACGGTCGGGGACGAGACGAGGTCACGCAGGCGCAGGTCGACGCCAGCCGTCCGGGCCCGGCTGACCAGGCGCATCGCGGCGATGCTGTCCCCGCCCAGGTCGAAGAACCCGTCCTCGGCACCGACCGCGTCCAACCCGAGCACCTCGACGAAGAGCGCGGCGATCCGCTGCTCGGCCGGCCCGTCCGGCGCGCGGCCGGTGACCGCGAACGACGGCTTGGGCAGCGCGGCCCGGTCCAGCTTGCCGTTGACGGTCAGCGGCAGCGCGGCCAGGGCGACGACCGCGGCCGGAACCAGGTAGGCGGGAAGCCGCTCGGCCGCCCAGGCCTTCAACCGGCCCGGATCAAGTTCGGTCACGGCGTACGCGACGAGGCGCCCACCATCGGCGATCACGACGGTCTGGCCGACCTCCGGATGCTCGCCGAGCACGGTCGCGACCTCACCCAGTTCCACCCGGTGACCACGGATCTTCACCTGGTCGTCGGTGCGCCCCAGATAGTCGATGCGGCCGTCCGCGGTCCACCGGACCACGTCGCCGGTGCGGTACATCCGCTCCCCCGGCACCCACGGGTCGGCCACGAACCGGGTCGCCGTCAGCGCGGGTTGCCGCAGGTAGCCGTAGGCGACACCGGCTCCGCCGATGAACAGTTCGCCGGCGACCCCGGGCGGCACCGGGCGCAGTCGCGCGTCCAGCACGTACAGGCTGGTGTTGGCGACCGGACGCCCGATCAGCGCCCGCGGCACCTCCTTGACCCGCTGCACGACCGCGTCGACCGTGCACTCGGTCGGCCCGTAGAAGTTGTACGACTCGGTGTCCGGCAGCGCCGCCATCGCCGCCCACAGCTGATCAGGAACGGCCTCACCACCGACCCCGAGCACGGCCAGCCCGGCCGCGTCGAAGCCGGACGCGACGAGCTGGTCCAGGTGTGACGGCGCGACCTCGATCATGTCGATGCCGTTGTCGCGCAGCAGCGCCGCGAGCAGATCCGGGTCCTTGCGGGGCTCGTCGGTGACCAGGTGCAGTTCGTCGCCGCCGAGCAGGGCGAGCAGCGGCTGCCAGGACGCGTCGAACGCGAACGACCAGTTGTGGGCGATCCGCATCGGGCGGCCGAGCTTCTCCGCGGCCGGGCCCAGGATACGGTGATGGTGGCTGGCGAAAAGGTTGACCACGGTGCGGTGCGGGACGAGGACACCCTTGGGGCGGCCCGTCGATCCGGAGGTGTAGATGACGTACGCCGGCTGATCGGGGTTGATCTTCGGCAGTTGCCCCTTTTGGACATTTACGATTTTTGAGTCGATGAGGGCCATCGGCGTGTGCGGCAGCAAATGCGCTGTGCCGGCCACAGCCAGAGTCACCACCGGCCGCGCATCCTCGATCATGGCGGCGATGCGGGCCACCGGATATTCCGGATCGATCGGCAGATAGGCCGATCCGGTCATCATCGCGGCGAGGATCGCCGGCACGATGTGCTCACCGCGCGGCAGCACCAGAGCCACGATCTGCCCAGCTCCGGCCCCCTGTTCCCGCAGGTCAAGAGCGAGGCCTTCGGCCTCTTCGACCAATTGGGCGTACGTCCATCGCCGCTCACCGACAACCAGCGCCGTCGCGTCCGGTGTGGTCCGCGCCCAGCCCCGCACCAGCCCGGTCAGCGTGTTCGCCTCCACCGGCACCGCGCCCGCGTTCCAGTCCACGAGCATGCGCCGCCGCTCGGCCGCGGTCAGCGCATCGGCCCGGTCCACCGGCCGCGACGGATCGGCGGCGACCTCGGCGGCCAGCGCCACCAGCCGGTCCAGCAGCAGCCGCGCGGTCGCCTCGTCGAAGCGGGACGGCTGATACTCCAGCGCCAGGTGCAGCCCGTCGTCCTCGGCCGCGACCAGCGTCAACGGGTAGTGCGTGGCGTCCCGGCTCTCCACCCCGGCCAGCTTCACCCCGGCCGCGCGCTGACTGTCGTCGAGCCGGTCGGCGTCCACCGGGTAGCTCTCGAACACCACGAGCGTGTCGAACAACTCCCCCAGCCCGGCGAGCTGCTGGATCGCGGCCAGCCCGAGATGCTGGTGCGGCAGCAGCGCCGCCTGCTCGTCCTGGAGACGGGCCAGGAAGCCGGACCAGGTTTCGCCGGGCAGAAGACGTACGCGAATCGGAAGGGTGTTGATGAACAGACCGATCGTCTCCTCGACACCCGCGAGCTCCGCCGGACGCCCGGCCACGGTCGCGCCGAACACGACGTCGTCCCGCCCGGTGAGCCGGCCCAGAAGAACCGCCCACAACGCGCGGACCAGCGTGTTCGGGGTGACCCCGAGACGCCGCGCCAACTCGCCGGCCGCCGCCGGCAGCTGATCGGTGACCTCGGCCGGCAACCCGGCGCGGCCACCCGGAGCGACCAGGGTCGGCTCGGCCAGCCCGGTCAGGGACTGCCGCCACGCCTCGCGTGCCGCATCGGCGTCGGCCCGCCCCAGCCAGGCGAGAAAGTCACGGTAGGGGCGGCTCGGCGTCGGCTGATTTCCCGCGTACGCGGTAAAAAGCTCCCGCGCGATCAAAGGCCCGGACCAACCGTCCACCAGCAGGTGGTGCTGGGTGAGGACGAGCTGGAACTCCGCCTCGCCCAGCCGGACCAGCAGGAACCGCAGCAGCGGCGCGCTCTCCAGATCGAACGGCGCCTCCCGCTGCTGGTCGGCGAGACGGTCGGCCTCGTCCCCGGTGGCCTCCCGGTAGTCCCACACAGGCTCCAACTCGCCCGGGATGACCTGCACCGGAGTGCCGGACGCGGTCGTGGTGAACGCGGCCCGCAGATTCGGGTGCCGGCGCAGCAACGTCCGGGCCGCCTCCCTCAGCCGCTCCGGGTTGACGTCGCCGTCCAGGTCGAGACGCTGCTGGACGGTGTAGACGTCCGTGCCGTCGAGCGCGTGCAGATAGAAAAGGCCCTCCTGGAGCGGCGTCAGCGGAAGAACGTCGACCAGGTTCGGGAAGCGGGTGCCGAGCTCGTCGAGATCCGCCTGAACGACCGGGACGAGCACGTCGGACGGGGTGAGACCGCCCGGGCCGGGCTCGGCGGCAAGATCGGTCAGTGCGGCGATCCAGCGGTCGAGAAGGCGCTGGACGGTCCACTCGTCCAGGACCCGCCGCGGGAAGGCGGCCGAGAGGACCAGCTCGCCGGCCTGCACGGATGCCTCGATGGTCAGCGCGTGGCGGGCCGGGATGTGGTCGCCGGCGTCGCCGCGCAGGCCGTCGTCGCTGCCCTCGCCGAGGCGGCCGAGATAGTTGAAGAGGACCGGGGGGTGCGGGAACGGGGCCAGGTGGGCTGCGGTCTCCGGGTTGAGATAGCGCAGAAGGCCGTAACCGATGCCGGCGTCGGGGGCGGCGCGCAGGGCTTCCTTGGTCCGTTTGAGGCTGGCTGCAGGGTCGGTCGCGTCCACCGGGTGCTGCGGATAGATCCCACCCACCCTGGGGGATCCTCCACCGACCATACTACCGAAATTCACGTCCGACCGAGGGGTGCCCTGTGGATGACCCTCCAGTGTGGATAACCCCAAGCGACCCTTCTGAGCAGCGTAAAGTCGCACGGGATGGGAGGTGGTGAACCAGCCGACAGTGCGAGTCAGGTCAGCGCCCGGCAGCAGTTGCTCCTCACGACCGTGGCCTTCGAGCTCGATCAGCAGATCCATGTCACCCACCGCCGCGGACAACGCGGAGAGCAGCACGTCCTGGACGTTGGCCCGGTAGCCGGCCGGGATCGACGAGATCAGCGGCGCGGTCCGCTCGGCGCCGAGCCGAACGGTCACCTGGTCGAGCGTTCCGAGCGTGTCCACGGCCGGGTCAAGCTCGACGCCGCCCAGGTATCCGGCCGGCCCGCCCAGGACGCTCAGCCAGTGGTCGAGCTCGCCGACCCGTTCCGTGGCGGCCTGTTGCAGGGCCAGCGCCCACGTGCGGAACGACGTTCCCGGCGTGGTCGCCTCCGCGCCGGTCAGGTCGCTGATCAGGATCGGCCAGGAGACCGCGTCCACGGCCAGGTGGTGGATCTCCAGCAGCACCTGGTCGCCGATGACCTCGGCGCGGAGCATGCGACCGGCCGCCGGGTCGAGTGAGGCCGCGCCGATCAGATTCTCGGCTCGGACCGTTCCCGGTGCCGGGACGTGCAGGCCGGCGCCGGTCCAGCGGGCGCGCAGGACGTCGTGGCGGTCCAGCAGGTCCTGGAGCCGGGCGGTCAGATCGACCGGGACCGGGAGCAGCATGGACTGGGACAGGCGCGGGTCGGTGACGGCCAGTTCGCGCATGATCGGGGTGGCCGGGATGAAACCCCGGCCCTCGGTCGCGTCCCGGTCCGCGGCCGGGGCCAGCGGGGTGGCGACCTGGGCCAGGGCTTCTACGGTCGGGTGGGCGAAGACGTCCCGGGCCGTGATCTGCCAGCCGGCCGCGCGGGCCCGGGCGGTCAGCTGCAGGGCCAGGATGCTGTCGCCGCCGAGGGTGAAGAAGCTGTCGCGGATGCCGGCTCGGGGCAGGGCGAGTACGCCGGCGACCAGGGCGGCGAAGAACTCCTCGGTGGGGTTGCGGGGCTCGTCGTCGCCGGCTTGGGCCGCGAAGTCGGGGGCCGGGAGGCGGCGGCGGTCGAGCTTGCCGTTCGGGCTCAGCGGCAGCTCGTCGAGGGTGACGAACGCGGCCGGGATCAGATGCTCGGGCAGGATCGCGGCCAGCGCCGCAGCAACGTCCCCGGCCGGCACTGCGGCAACGTCCGCGGCCGGGCTGCCGACCAGGTAGGCGACCAGGCGGGTGGCCGGGCCGTCAGCGCGGGCGACGACCGCCGCCGCGGTGATGCCGGGCAGGGTGAGCAGGGCGGCCTCGATCTCGCCGGGTTCCACGCGCAGGCCGCGGATCTTCACCTGGTCATCGGTGCGGCCGGCGTACTCGACCACGCCGTCCGGACGCTGCCGGGCCAGGTCACCGGTGCGGTAGAGGCGGCTGCCGGGTGCGCCGAACGGGTCGGCCACGAAGCGGGACGCGGTCAGGGCCGCACGGTTCAGGTAGCCGCGGGCCAGCTGGACGCCCCCCAGGTACAGCTCGCCGGTGATGCCGGGCGGGACCGGCCGCAGCCACGGGTCCAGGACGTACACCTGGGTGTTCCAGACCGACCGGCCGATCGGAACCGGACCGGACGCCGTCACGTCGACCGGGTGGTAGGTGACGTCGACCGCCGCTTCGGTCGGGCCGTAGAGGTTGTGCAGGTCAACCCCGGGCAGCACCTGCCCGAAGCGTTCGGCCAGGTCGGCCGGGAGCGCCTCGCCCGAGCAGATGACCCGCCGCAGAACGCCGGCCCCGCCGACGGCACCACGCGAAGCAGAGCCGGCCGAAGCGACGCCGGTGACCGTGACCGCGGCCGGGTCGGCGAGGAAGGCGCGCAGCATCGACGGCACGAAGTGGACCGTGCCGACCCGCTCGGTGGCGATCAGCGAGGCCAGGTAGGCCGGGTCGCGATGCCCATCAGGCCGGGCCACGACCAGGGTCGCGCCGGTGATCAGGGGCCAGAAGAACTCCCACACCGACACGTCGAAGCCGGCCGGAGTCTTCTGCAGCACACGGTCGCCGGGCCGCAGACCGTACTCGTCCTGCATCCACAGCAGCCGGTTGACGATCGACCGGTGCGAGACGATCGCGCCCTTCGGCTTGCCGGTCGACCCGGACGTGTAGATGACGTACGCCGCGGAGTCGGCCGCCACGTCCACCACCGGCACCGGGAAGTGGTCCCCGGAGTCGGCCGAAGTCAGCAGGACGGTCGCCCCGGAGTCCGCCAGCAGGTAGTCGTTGCGCTCCTTCGGGTGTGACGGGTCGATCGGCAGATACGCCGCCCCGGCCCACTGCACCGCGTAGAGGGCCACGACCAGATCGATCGAGCGCGCAATGGCCACGGCCACCACATCACCCGGCCGGACACCTCGCTCCACCAGGGCGGACGCCAGCCGGCCGACACGATCGGCGAGTTCGGCATACGTCAGCGAAACGCCCTCGAAGATCACCGCAACCGCCTCCGGGTCACGCTCCACCGCGGCCGCGAACAGCCGCGGCAGCGTGGTCTCCGGCACCGGATGGGCAGTATCGGACAGCAGCGCCGGGGCGGGCAGCGCGCGACCGACCGGCCGCTCCGGCGCTGCCGCGAGTTCGGCGAGCAGCGCCCCGAAGCGGTCCAGGATCTCCGCGGCAGTTTCCGGGGAGAAGACATCGCTTCGGTACGCGAGACCGAGCCGAAGCCGCTCGTCCGGCGCCACCGCCAGGGTCAGCGGGTAGTGCGGCGCGTCGTCCCCGGTCACGTCGGTCATCCGCAGCCCGGCCGCGCCGGTCGACGAGTGCAGTGCGTCGCTGTCGAGCGGATAGCTCTCGAAGATCGTCAGCGTGTCGAACAGTTCCCCGATCGCGCCCAGCCGCTGAATGTCGCTCAACGGCAGATGCTGGTGTTCGAGCAGCCCGGCCTGGTCGTCCCGGAGCCGCCCGAGCAGGTCGGTCCAGCTCTGCGCCGGGTCGAGCGTCACCCGCACCGGCAGCGTGTTGATGAAGAACCCGATCATGTCCTCGACCCCGGTCACCTGGGCCGGGCGGCCGCTCACGGTGGTGCCGAAGACGACGTCGGTACGTCCGGTCAGGTGCGCCAGAAGCACGGCCCACCCGGCCTGGACCACGGTGTTCAGCGTGACCTGCCGTTCCCGGGCCAGCGCGGTGAGCCGCTCGGTCACCTCCCGCGGCAGCTCCCGTTCGAGCTTCCCGGGCCGCGCGTCGAGCACCGCCCCGGCCCCCGGCGCCACCAGAGTCGCCTGATCCAATCCGGTCAGATGTTCACGCCAGGCCCGCTCGGCGGCGGCTCGGTCGGCACGCATGAGCCAGCGCAGGTAGTCCTTGTACGGCCGAGGCGCCCCCAACTCCCGCCCGTTGTACAGCTCGAACAGCTCCCGAACGGCCAGCGGCGTCGACCACCCGTCCAGCAGAACGTGATGGTTGGTCAGGATCAGCCGATGCCGCTCCTCCCCCACCTTGACCAGCGTCAACCGCAGCAGCGGCGCACTGGCCAGGTCAAACGGCGCATGCCGATCGGCCTCGGCCAGCCGCTCGAAGTCGACCTCGGCCGAGAACTCGGACCAGGGCAGCTCGGCCTGCGCGGCAACAACCTGCCGGATGACGCCGTCGGGCCCGGCCGGGAAGCTGACCCGCAGAGCCGCGTGCCGGTCGAGCAACGCCTGCCCAGCCGCCCGCAGACGGCCCGCATCAAGAGGACCTTCAAGATCAAGAACCTGCTGCACGACGTACGGATCCACCCCGTCGGCAACCGCAGCCAGGAAGACCAGCCCTTCCTGCAGCGGGGTCAGCGGCCACACGTCGTCGAGCCCACCGGCCCGGCCTTCCAACGCCTCGATCTCGTCCTGCCCCACACCCGGAAGCAGCAGGTCAGACGGGGTGTGCCCGCCACGAGCGGCAACCAGCCCGTCGAGCGCGGCAAACCACTTCGAAGCGAGTTCCCGCACCTCAGCCTCGGTGAGCACGCCGTCCGGACAGGTCAGCGAGACGGTCAGACTCCCGTCCACCACCGACGCGTTGATCTCCAGCGCGCGACTGAGCGGCATCTCCGGATCCGCCCCACCGCCGAGCCCGCCGATCGCCGCCCAGTCCCCCTCGGGCCCGGCCGCCGACGAATCGAATCGGCCCAGGTAGTTCACGACGATCTGCGGCTGATTCGCGGCGTCCAGGTTCAGAAGACCAAATCGGGCGCCGTTCTCCGGAACCGCCCGCAGCTGCTCCTTGATCCGCTTGAGTGCATCGGCCGGCCCGCCGGAGCCCGGGATCAGCCGCACCGGGAACTCGCTGGTGAACCATCCGACCGTCCGGGACAGGTCCACGCCCGGGACCAGGCTCTCCTCCCGCCCGTGCCCTTCCAGCTCGACCAGCAGCGACTCCCGCCCGAAGGCCAGCGCCAGCCCGGTGAGCAGCACATCCGGGACCGAGGCGTGGAAGGCCGCCGGAACGTCCCCGACGATCGGCGCGCTCCGGGCCGCGTCGAGCGTGACGGTGACGGTCCGCGCGCCGGCCACGGTGTCCCGCGCCGGGTCCACCGGACGCGCCCCCAGCACCGGTTCAGCCGCCCCGGCCAGCACCGAGTTCCAGTAGGCCACCTGCGTGGTGTCCGCGGCAGCGGCCTGCAGTCCGAGCGCCCATTCACGGAAGGACGTCCCCACGGCGAGCAGCTGCGGCGCACGCCCGGCCACCACATCAGCCCAGGCCGCGGCGAGATCAGGCAGCAGGATCCGCCACGAGACCCCGTCCACCACGCTGTGGTGAATCACGAACTCGACCTCGTCGCCCCGCCACACGACCTGAATCGGGACGCCGTCGGCCGGCCGCAGCCGCGGCCCGGAGGTCGTCACCACGTCACGCGCGGACAGCGAACCCGGCGGCGGAACGGTCAGGCTGTCCCCGGTCCAGCGCGCCCGCAGCAGGTCATGCCGATCAAGCAGCGCCTGCACCACCACGTGCAACCGTTCCAGGGTCAGCCCGGCCGGCGCCCGCAGCACCATGCTCTGGTGGTAGTTCCCGGCCGGCCCGGCCCCTCGCAGCCAGCGCAGCATCGGCGTCAGCGGCACTTCACCGAGGTTCGCCCCGGTCACCACCGGCCGCGGCGTCGAGGCGGGCACGGCCACCGCCGCCAGGGCCGCCACCGTCCGCAGCTCGAAGATCTGCCGCGGCGTCACCCGCAGCCCGGCCGTGCGGGCCCGCGCCACCAGCTGCAGCGACACGATGCTGTCCCCGCCGAGGCTGAAGAAGCTGTCGTCCACGCCGACCGACGGCAGTCCCAGCAGTTCGGCGAAGAGCCCGGCCAGGATCTCCTCGGCCGGTGTGCGCGGCCCGGCGTCCCCGGTCATCGCACCGAAGTCGGGTGCGGGCAGCGCTCGCCGGTCAAGCTTCCCGGCCACCGTCATCGGCAGCCGTTCCAGGGTCACGACCGCCGCGGGCACGAGATGCCCGGGGAGACGTTCACTGGCCCACTCGCGCAGATCAAGGGCTTCGCCGATGACGTACGCGACGAGCCGCCCGTCAACAGCCACCACCGCTGCCTGACGCACGTCGGGGTGCTCGGCCAGCGCCGCCGCCACTTCCCCGGGCTCCACGCGGAACCCGCGGATCTTCACCTGGTCGTCCGCACGCCCGACGAACTCCAGGGCCCCGTCGGCGGTCCAGCGCACGACGTCACCGGTGCGGTACATCCGCTCGCCGGCCTGGAACGGGTCGGCGACGAACCGCGCGGCGGTCAGGCCGGGCCGGTCGAGGTAGCCACGCCCGAGCTGCGCGCCGGACAGGTACAGCTCCCCCGCGACACCGTCGGCGACCGGCCGCAGCCAGCCGTCCAGAACATACCCGCGGGTGTTCCCGATCGGCCGCCCCACCAGGGGTTCCGCACTGTCGGCAACCCACGCCATCAGGGTGTCGACCGTGCACTCGGTCGGCCCGTACAGGTTGACCCCGGTCACCCCGTCCGCGTCGCGAAGCGCCTGCCAGACCCGCGAGTCAGCGGCCTCACCACCGAGCGCGACCATGGCCGGCCGGTGCTCCCCGTCGAGCAGCCCGGCATCCACCAGAGGCCCGGCCAGCGAGGGAGTCACGTCCAGGAAATCGATCCGGTGCTCCCGCACGTAGTCGACGAACAGCGCGGCATCCCGCCGGGTCTCGTCGTCGAGCAGGTGCAGCTCATGCCCGGCGAGCAGCCAGAGCACGCCCTCCCAGGAAGTGTCGAACACCAGCGAGGCCGACAGCGCGGCCCGCGTCCGCGACCGGGCGATCACGTGCTCCCGGTGGTGCAGGTAGAAGTTGTACAGGCTCCCGTGCTCGACAACGACGCCCTTGGGCCGCCCGGTCGAGCCAGACGTATAAATCAGATATGCCCCATTTGACGCTGACACCACCGGCAGTGCAGCGGCCGCATCCAACGACAGCAGCTCAGGCGTCACCACGACGACCGGCGCCGCGTCGTCCAGCAGATACGAGATCCGCGAAGCCGGATAGTCCACGTCGATCGGCAGGTAGATCGCCCCGGCCCGCAGCACCGCCAGCCAAGCCACGATCGCGTCCTCGGTCCGGGGCAGCAGCACCGCCACGACCTTCTCCGGTCCGGCTCCCCGAGACACCAGCACCCGAGCGAGACGGTCGACACGAGCGGCCAGATCGCCGTACGTCAAAGAATGTGATCTGAATCGGACAGCAACCGAGCTGGGCGCCCGCCGGACCGCGGCCTCGAATTCGTCCAGGATCGTCCCGCCGGGCACGACGATCGCCGGCCCGGGTTCCCGCAGCGTCCCGGCCGCCGGCAGCGCCGCCAGTCGCCCCTCAGGCTCCGAGGCGAACGCCGACAGCAGCGCCTCCAGCCGGTTGAGCAGCCGCGTCGCCTCGTCGCGGGAGATCACGTCGGCCCGGAACTCGGCCCCGAGCGTCAGCGTCTCCCCGGGGATCGCGGTCAGCGTGAGCGGGTAGTGCGTGGCGTCCCGCCCGGTGACTTCGGCGAGTCGCAGCCCGGCCGCGTCCTCCAGCGCCCGCAGCCCCTCGGCGTCGAGCGGGTAACTCTCGAACACGAGCAGCGTGTCGAAGAGCGGCCCGATCCCCCCGAGCCGCTGGATCGTCGCCAGCCCGACATGCTGGTGATCGAGGAGGACGGCCTGCTCGGCCTGCAACCGGCTCAGATACCCGGTCCAGGTGTCGCCCGCCCGTGGTCGAACGCGGACAGGCACGGTGTTGATGAACAGCCCGACCATGTCCTCCGCGCCGGGCAGCGTCGCCGGCCGCCCGGAGACGGTGCTGCCGAACACGATGTCGGCGCGTCCGGTCAGCTCGGCCAGGACGAGCGCCCACGCCCCCTGCACCACGGTGTTCAGCGTCAGTCCACGGGACCGGGCAATCTCGGTCAGCCGCACCGCGTCAACGACGTGCTCGATCGCCTCCGGAGCAGTCGCGGCGATCTCGCCACGACCGAGCAGCGTCGGTTCCTCGACCCCGGCCAGAGCTTCGCGCCACGCGTTCTGCCCGGCGCTACGGTCCTGCTTGGCCACCCAGGCCAGATAATCCTTGTACGGGCGAACGACCGGCGCCGGGCGGCCGGCGTACAGAAGCAGCAGGTCACGCACGAGAAGCGGCGCCGACCATCCGTCGAGCAGGATGTGGTGGCTGGTCAGCACGAGCCGGTGACGACGCGCCCCGAGCCGGATCAGATGCCAGCGCAGCAGCGGCGGACGCGCCAGATCGAACGGCTTCTCCCGAGCGGCGTCAGCGACAAGATCAGCCGCCGAAGAAGCTTCCGAGGGACGATCCGTCAGATCAATTTCGGTCCAGTCCACAGCCAGCGCGGACGGGATCAGCTGCACCGGCTGGCCGGCCTTGCGCGGCCGGAACGCCGCCCGCAGGTTGGCGTGCCGGTCGAGCAGCGCCTGCGCGGCGGCCCGCAGCCGGCCCGCGTCGAGGTCGCCGTCCAGGGTCAGCACCTGCTGGACCACGTACACGTCCGGGCTGCCGTCCCCGGAGTAGGCGGACAGGAAGTAGAGACCCTCCTGCAGCGGCGACAGGGGCAGGATGTCCTGCAGCCCACTCGGCGTCGTCACGGAAGTCTCCATTCGTCTTCGAACTCGTCGATCTCGTCCTGGCTGATCTCCAGCAGCAGGTCCGAGGGGGTGTGCCCGCCACCGCCGGTGGCGGCGTCACGCAGTCGGTCCAGGGCCTGCGCCCAGCGGCGGCCCAGGTCTTCCAGGTCGGCCGCGGTGAGCGCGCCGGCCAGGTAGGAGAAGCGGATGTCCAGTTCGGGGCCGGTCGGCCGGTCGGCCGTGGCCGCGTTGATCTCCAGCGGGTGCGCGACCGGGAACGCCGGGTCGAGTCCGTCGCCGAGGGTGTCGTTCTCGGCGGCGGCGATCCACTCGCCCTCGTCGACGGAGGCGGCGGCCATCCGGCCCAGATAGTTGAAGAGGATCTCCGGCTGGGCCGCCCCGGACAGCCGCGCCGCGGTCGCCGGGTTGAGGTAGCGCAGCAGGCCGTAGCCCGCCCCGGCGTCCGGGATCGCCCGCAGCTGCTCCTTGACCAGCTTCAACGCGGTCGCCGGGTCGTCGCCGCCGGGATCGATCCGGACCGGGAACTCGGTGGTGAACCAGCCGACGGTCCGGGTCAGGTCGCTGCCCGGGACCAGGTGCTCCTCGCGGCCGTGCCCTTCCAGGCGCAGCAGCAGACCGTTCGCCGCGGCGGCCGGGCGCCAGGCGCGCACGGCCAGGGCCAGGCCGGTCAGCAGCACGTCCTGCACCCCGGCGTGGAACGCCTCGGGAACGGTGGTGAGCAGCGGCCGGGTCTGCTCGGCGGTCAGCCGCAGCGTGTATTCGCACTGGTCGGCAACGGTTCCGCCACCACCCAGCACCGGCCTGGCACCGTCCAGGATCGACTCCCAGAGCGGCAGCTCGGCAGCCCGATCACGGGCGGCCGCGGTCAGGCCCCGGGCCCAGCTGCGCAGCGGGGTGCCGACCGGCGCGAGAGCACCTCCCGACCAGGCGGTGGCCAGGTCACCGGCGATGATCCGCCAGGAGACGCCGTCCACGGCCAGGTGGTGGCCGACCAGCAGCAGGCGCTCCGGGAACAGCACGGCCTGCAGCATCCGGCCCTCGGCCGGGGCGAGCCGGCCCACCGCCGCGAGGTGTTCCTGTGCCAGCGGGAGTGATCCGTTCCGGACGATCGCGGCCGCGTCGACCGTGCCCGACGGCGGAACGACCAGTCCGTCCACGGTCCAGCGGGACCGCAGTACGTCGTGCCGGTCGACGACCGCCTGCAGCAGCCGGACCAGGCGGTCCCGATCCAGCTCGGCCGGGACCCGCAGGACCACGGACTGGGCGAACGTGTCGATCGCGGCGTTCTGGTCGCGCAGCCAGGCCTGGATCGGGGTGATCGGCACCGCGCCCAGCCCGGCCCCGGCCGGTTCCACGGCCGCGCCGCCGGCCGAGGTGACCACGGTGGCCAGGGCGGCGATCGTCTGGTTCTCGAACACCTGACGGGCGCTGAGTTCCAGCCCGGCCGCACGGGCCCGAGACACGAGCTGAAGGGCGACGATGCTGTCACCGCCGAGCGCGAAGAAGCCCTCGTCGACCCCGACCTCGTCCAGTCCGAGCACGTCGGCGAAAAGACCGGAGAGCAGCTCCTGCAGTACGGTCGTGGGCCGCTCGACCTCGCGCTCCACGACCGGTTCGGGCAGCGCCTTGCGGTCGACCTTGCCGGCCGCGTTGAGCGGGAGCGCGTCGAGCATGACGACGACGGCCGGGACCAGGTGGTCCGGGAGGCGGTGGGTGAGCCACGCCCGTACGTCGGAAGGGTCGGCCGTTCCTTCGGCGTAGCCGATGAGATGCCCGTCGCGGGCGACGACGTAGGCGTGCCGGACGTCCGGATGCTCGGCCAGCGCGGCCGCCACCTCGCCCGGCTCGATCCGGAAGCCACGGATCTTCACCTGGTCATCGGCTCGGCCCAGGAATTCCAACTGCCCATCGGGGGTACGGCGAACCAGGTCCCCGGTCCGGTACATGCGCTCGCCGTCCGCGTTCGGGTCGGCCACGAACCGCTCGGCGGTCAGCGCGGCCCGGCCCAGGTAGCCGCGGGCCAGACCGGCGCCGGCCAGGTACAGCTCGCCGGGGACCCCGGGCGGGACCGGCCGCAGCGCCGCGTCGAGTACGTAGGCCCGCTTGTTCCGGTCCGGACGGCCGATCAGAACCGGTCCGCCGGGCACGCACTCCCAGTAGGTGGAGTTGACCGTCGCCTCGGTCGGCCCGTACGCGTTGAGCAGCCGATGCGTCGCCGTCCACCGCCCGAGCAGTTCGGGCGAGAGCCGATCGGCCCCGGAGATCACGGTCACGTCGGCCGGGATCGCGTCGGCCGGCACCGCGCTGAGAGCGGCCGGCGGCAACGCGAAGTGGGTGATCCGCTGCTCCCGGACGAACCGGGCGAAGTCCTCGCCCAGCCGGGACTCCTCCGGCGTGATGACCAGGGTCGCGCCGCGCAGCAGGGACACTGCCAGCTCGGCGATGGTCACGTCGAAGCTGGGCGACGCGAACTGGCCGATCCGGTGACCCGGCGTGACCCGCCAGACCTCGGCAAAGGTCTCGGCCAGATCGGCCAGGCCGGCGTGCGGGACGACCACGCCCTTGGGCCGGCCGGTCGAGCCGGAGGTGTAGATGACGTAGGCGGCGTGCTCGGGCCGCAGCGGCCCGAGCCGATCGACGTCGGTGATCGCCGAGTCGTCCTCCCCGGCCCCGTCGGCGGGACTGAGAATGGTCACGCCCGCGGCCGGCGGGTGGGAACCGCCACCGGCCGCGATGATCAGAACCGGACTCGCGTCGGCGGCCAGGCTGGCGATCCGCTCGGCCGGGTAGGACGGGTCGACCGGCAGATAGGCGCCGCCCGCCTTCGCGATCGCCAACTCCGTGACGAACAGGTCCGCCGAGCGCGGCAACAGCACCATGACCAGGCGATCCGGGCCGACGCCGGCGCGGATCAGGCGGCGGGCGAGCCGGTTGGTCCGCCGGTCGAGCTCCGCGTAGCTCAGAACGAGATCGCCGTCCTGGATCGCCGTCGCCCCCGGATCGATCCGCACGGCGTCGGCGAAAAGCTCCGGCATCGTGCTCGGCGTAGTGGCCGATCGCGGTCCTTCCAGAGGTGCCTTCTCCGCATCGGACAGCAACTCCAGCTCGGAGATCCGTCGGGCGGGGGCAGCCGCCGCCGATTCCAGGAGCCGGACGAACCGGGCCGCGAGGGTTTCCGCGGACTCCAGGTCGAACAGGTCGGCCGAGTACTCGATGACGCCGCGCATCCCGTCGACCCCGTCCTCCTCGGTCACGACCACGCCGAGGTCGAACTGCGCGACCCCGGTGTCGATCGGCACCGGCGAGGTGACCAGCCCGGGCAGTCCCGGCGTCTCGGCCGGCACGTGCTGGAACGCGACCATCACCTGGAACAGCGGGTTCCGGGCGAGCGAGCGTTCCGGGTTGACCGCCTCCACGACCTTCTCGAACGGCACGTCGGCGTGGCCGAACGCGGCCAGGTCGACGGTCCGCAGACGGGTCACCAGGTCGGTGAAGGTCGGGTCGCCGCTGAGGTCGGCGCGCAGCACGAGCGTGTTCACGAAGAAGCCGGCGAGGGCGTCGAGCCGCTGGTCACCGCGGCCGGCGACCGGGCTGCCGAGCGGGATGTCGGTGCCGGCGCCGAGCCGTCCGAGCAGCGCCGACAGGGCGGCCTGGACGATCATGAACGACGTGCTGCCGGTGCGCCGGGCGAGATCCCGTACGCGCCGATGGGTTTGATCGTCGATGGTGAATCCGACGATGCCGCCGCGATGGCTCGGCACGGCCGGTCGGGGACGGTCGCTCGGCAGCGTGAGCTCGGCCGGAACACCATCGAGCGCTTCGCGCCAAAAAGCCGATTGCCCATTTTGTACGCGGTCGAGCAGGTCCCGCTGCCACAGCGCGTAGTCGGCGTACTGCACCGGCAGCGGCGCCCAGTCCGGGGCCTGCCCGGCGACCCGGGCCGCGTAGGCCTGACCGAGGTCGGCGATCAGCCGGCCCTCGGACCACTCGTCGGTGACGATGTGGTGCAGCAGGAGCAGCAGCACGTGCCGGTCCACCCCGTCGGTGAACAGATGCGGACGAACCAGCAGCTCAGCGGCGAGGTCGAAGCCGTGACGCCCGGCCTCGGCGAGTGCGTCGGCGCTGAACTCGCCGCCCCGCCAGGTCACCTCCGGCCGGTCGAGGATCCGCTGCACCGGGCGGCCGTCGACCGTCGGGAACACCGTGCGCAGGCTCTCGTGCCGGTCGAGCACGTCCTCCAGGGCGTGCCGCAGCGCGTCCCGGTCGAGCGGCCCGTCCAGGCGCAGCGCGAACGCCACGTTGTAGGTCGGGCCGGGCCCGTTGAGCTGGTGATGCAGCCACAGCCGGTGCTGGGCGGGCGCGAGCGGCAGCGGGTCGGGCCGGTCGGCCACGGTCAGCTCGGGCACGTCGGCGCCCGCACCGGACCGGTCCAGGTAACCGGCGAGCGCGGCCGGGGTCGGCTGATCGAAAACGGCCCGGATCGGCAGGGCCCGGCCGAAGACGGCGCGAACCCGGGCGGCCAGCGCGGTGGCGGTCAGCGAGTGCCCGCCGAGCGCGAAGAAGTCGTCGGCCGCGCCGACCGCGGGCAGGGCCAGGACCTCGGCGAAGAGTCCGCACAGGATCTCCTCGGTCGGGGTGCGCGGTGCGGTCGCGCCGGCGATCCCGGCGAAGTCCGGCTCGGGCAGCGCGCGCCGGTCCAGCTTCCCGGCGACGGTCAGCGGCAGCGCGTCGAGTTCGACGACGGCGGCCGGGACGAGGTGGTCCGGGAGGCGCTCGGCGGCCCACTCGCGAAGATCAGGAACCTGGCCGACGACGTACGCGACCAGGTGCCCGCTGTGGGCGACGACGGCGGCCTGCCGCACGGCCGGGTGCTCGCGCAACGCGGCGGCGACCTCGCCCGGCTCCACCCGGAAGCCACGGATCTTCACCTGGTCGTCGGCCCGTCCGACGAATTCCAGGGTCCCGTCGGCGGTCCAGCGGGCGACGTCGCCGGTGCGGTACATCCGTTCGCCGGGCCGGAACGGGTCGGCGACGAACCGGGCGGCGGTCAGGCCGGGCCGGTCCAGGTAGCCGCGGCCGAGCTGCGCACCGGACAGGTACAGCTCCCCCGCGACGCCGGGCAGCGCCGGGCGCAGCCAGTTGTCCAGGACGTAGGCGCGGGTGTTGCCGATCGGGCGGCCGACCGACGGGGTGGTGCTGTCGGCGACCCACGCCATCAGGGTGTCGACCGTGCATTCGGTCGGGCCGTACAGGTTGACCCCGGTCACGCCGTCGGCGTCGCGCAGGGCCAGCCAGATGCGCGGGTCGGCGGCCTCGCCACCGAGCGCGACCAGGGCCGGGCGGTGCTCGCCGTCGAGCAGGCCGGCGTCCACGAGGGGGCCGGCCAGGGACGGGGTGACGTCGAGGAAGTCGATCCGGTTCTTGCGCACGTAGTCGACGAACAGGGCCGGGTCGCGGCGGGTCTCGTCGTCGAGCAGGTGCAACTCGTGGCCGGCGAGCAGCCAGAGAATGCCCTCCCAGGACGTGTCGAAGACCAGTGCGGCCGAGAGTGCGGCCCGGGTGCGCTCGGGTGTGATCAGGTGCTCGCGGTGGTGCCGGTAGAAGTTGAGCAGACTGGCGTGCTCGACGACGACACCCTTGGGGCGACCGGTCGAGCCGGACGTGTAGATCAGGTAGGCGCCGTTGTGCGGGCTGACGTGCGGCAACTCGACTTCGGCGTCCTCGTCGAGCAGCGACGGCGTGACCACGACCGCGGGGGCGGCGTCGGCCAGCAGGTAATCGATGCGCTCGGCCGGGTAGTCGACGTCGATCGGCAGGTAGATCGCGCCCGCACGCAACGCGGCCAGCCAGGCGACGATCGCGTCCTCGGTCCGCGGCAGCAGGACGGCGACGACCTTCTCCGGCCCGGCGCCGCGCGACACCAGGACTCGCGCGAGGCGATCCACTCGGGCGGCCAGATCGGCGTACGTCAGCGATTGTGATCTGAATCGGAGAGCGACCGAGCTGGGCGCCCGCCGGACAGCGGCCTCGAACTCGTCCAGGATGGTGCCCGGCGCGATGTCGAGCGCCGGACCGGCCTCCTGGAGGTGGCCGGCCGGGCGGGCCCGCAGCGGCGGCGTGTCCGCGACGAACGCGTCCAGCAGCGACCGGAACTGCCCGAGAATCCGCAGCGCAGCAGCCTCGTCGTACAGGTCGGGACGGTGTTCGAGGCGCAGTCGCAGCGCCGCGTGCGGGACGACGACCAGGCTCAGCGGGTAGTGGGTGGCGTCGACCGGGATGCCGCCGCCGATCTCCAGTCCGTCGATCGGGGGCAGTCCGGCCGTCGTCGGGTAGCTCTCGAAAACGGTCAGCGTGTCGAACAGTTCGCCGACCCCGGCCAGGCGCTGGATCGTGGCGAGCCCGAGGTGCTGGTGGTCGAGGAGCGCGGCCTGTTCGCCCTGCACCCGGCGCAACAGCTCGGTCCAGGTCTCGGCCGGGTTCAGGCGCACGCGGACCGGGACGGTGTTGATGAACAGGCCGACCATGTCCTCGACGCCGGGCAGCGCGGCCGGCCGGCCGGAGACGGTGGCGCCGAAGACCACGTCGTCGCGGCCGGTCAGCGCGGCCAGCAGCAGCGCCCAGCCGCCCTGGACGACGGTGTTGAGCGTCAGCCCGTGCCGCCGGGCCGCGGCGGTCAGCCGGGCCGTGTCACTTTCGGTCAGCACGATCTCGGCGACGCGGGGCAGCACGGCGGCTGCCGGGGCGTCCGGCGCGACCAGGGTCGGCTCGTCGACACCGGCCAGGGCGGTGCGCCAGGCGGTCTCCCCGGCGGCGGCGTCCTGGGCCGCGAGCCAGGCGAGGTAGTCGGTGAACGGGCGTGGCTTCTCCACCCCGATCTGCGCGTACGAGGCGAACAGGTCCCGCATCGCCAAAGGCCCCGACCAGCCGTCCATCAGCAGGTGGTGCTGGGTGAGAACAAGCCGGTGGTCGCCGTCGCCGAGGGTGGCCAGGACGAACCGCAGCAGCGGCGGCTCCTCCAGGTCGAAGCGGCGGCGACGCTCGTCCGCGACCAGCGCCTCGAACCCGGCCGCGTCCACGGTGACCTGGGTGAACGGCACCGGCGCGCCGGCCGGGACGACCTGCACGGCCGTGCCCGCGGCGGTGCGGGTGAACCCGCCGCGCAGGTTCGGGTAGCGCCGCAACAGCTCATCGGCCGCGGCCCTGAGCCGGGCGGCGTCGACGGCACCGGTCAGGGTGAAGACCTGCTGGACGGTGTAGACGTCGGTGTCCTGATCCAGATCGGACAGGTAGTAGAGGCCTTCCTGCAGCGGGGAGAGCGGCAGGACGTCGACCAGATCCGGCCGCCGGCGGGTCAGCTCGGTGAGCTCGTCGGCGGTCAGGCCGACCAGCGGGACGTCGCTCGGGGTGAGCGCGCCGGCGCCGGGCTCGTTCGCGGCGGCCAGCAGGGCGATCAGGGCAGCCAGCCAGTCGTCGGCGATGCGGCGGACCTCGGCGTCGCCCAGCGCGGCGGCCGGGTAGCTGAACTCGGCCCGCAGTACCGGCCCGTCGGCGCTGTCGACGGTGGCGACGTTGACGGCCAGGCGGTGGCTGACCGGCATCCGCGGGTCGGCCACGGCGTGCGCGGCGGGCAGTTCGGGCGCGATCCTCCAGTCGGCGTCGGCCTGCGCCCCGCCGAAGCGTCCCAGGTAGTTGAACAGCACCTCGGGGTCGGCTTCGAGGTCGTTCAGCAGGCCGTAACCGATGCCGCCGTCCGGGATCTCCCGCAGGCGTTCCTTGACCCCGCGTAGCACGGCGACGGGCCCGGCCGCGGTGGCCGGGAGCCGAACCGGGTATTCGCTGGTGAACCAGCCGACTGTGCGGACCAGGTCGGCGCCGGGAACGACCTGCTCCTCCCGCCCGTGGCCCTCCAGCCCGACGAGCGTGCCGTTGTGCGGGCCGGAGCGGCGAGCCAGGGCCAGCGCGAGACCGGCCAGGAGAACATCCTGGACCCCGGCGCGGAAGGTGTCCGGGACGGTCGTGAGGAGCGGGCCGGTGACGGCCGCGTCCACGGTGACGGTGACCCGGCGCAGGGTTCCGGCGGTGTCGCGGGCCGGGTCGAGCGGCGACCCACCCGGGCCCTCGATGATCCGTTGCCACAGCTCACGGTCGGGCCGGACCGCGCGCAGGCCGAGTGCCCATCCACGGAACGACGTGCCGGTGGCCGCGGGCGCCTCGCCGCGGGCGGCAGCGGCCAGGTCCTCGGCGATGATCCGCCAGGAGACCCCGTCGACCACCAGGTGATGGGCCACGAGCAGCAGGCGGCCGGGCCGGCGCCCCTGGTCGAACCAGACCGCCTGAACCATCGTCCCGCCGGCCGGGTCGAGGCGGTCGGCGGCCGCTTCCCGCTCAGCCGTGACGGCCTCGGGAAGGTCGTCGGCGGTGACCACCCGCAGGTCGAGGGCCAGCTCGCCGGGTGGGACGTCCAGAGCCCAGCGGCCGTCCTCGGTGGTGATCAGGCGGGCGCGCAGCACGTCGTGCGGGGCGAGCCCGGCTCGCACGACCGCGGCGACGTCGGCCGCGGTCGCACCGGCGGGAGTGTTCAGGAGCAGGGCCTGCGAGTAGCGGTCGATCGGGGCGTCGAGACCGCGCAGCCACGCGACGATCGGGGTCTCCGGCGCGACGCCGACCCCGGACTCCGACTGCTGTGCGACCACCGATTCGGTGACCCGGGCCAGCTCGGCGACCGACTGGTGCTCGAAGACCTGCCGGGGCGCGAAGTTCAGGCCGGCCGCGCGGGCGCGGGACACCAGCTGGATGGCGAGGATGCTGTCGCCGCCGAGGGCGAAGAACCCGTCGTGCCGCCCGACCGTCTCCTCATGCACCCCGAGCAGTCCGGCGAAGAGCCCGGCCAGGGTCCGCTCGACGTCGTTCACCGGGCGCTCACCGGTGCGAACGGTCGCCTCGACGGCCGGCAGGGCCGCCTTGTCGACCTTGCCGCTGCTGGTGAGCGGCAGTGCGTCGAGCACCACGACCGCGGCCGGGACCAGGGGCGCCGGGAGCCGGGCGGCGAGGTGGTCGCGGAGCTGCTCCCCGGGGGCCGTACTGACGACGTACGCGAAAAGGCGGTTGTCCCGGACGACGACGGAGGCCTGGCTGACGGCGGGGTGCCCGGTCAGGGTCGCCTCGACCTCGCCGGGCTCGACGCGGAAGCCGCGCAGCTGCACCTGGTCGTCGGTGCGGCCGAGGAATTCGATCTCGCCGTCGCGGGTGCGCCGGACCAGGTCGCCGGTGCGGTACATGCGCTGCCCGGGCGTCCACGGGTCGGCGACGAACCGGGACGCGGTCAGGCCGGGCCGGTCGAGGTAGCCGCGGGCGAGCCCGTCCCCGCCCAGGTACAGCTCGCCGGGCACGCCGGCCGGCACCGGGCGCAGGCGGTCGTCGAGGACGTACGCGGTCCGGTTCAGTTCCGGCCGCCCGATCAGCACGGTGTCGAAGTCGTCGGTCGCGACCCAGCTGGTCGCCGTGATCGTGGTCTCGGTCGGCCCGTACGCGTTGATCAGCCGCCGCCCGCGCGACCAGCGCCGCACCTGCTCGGCCGGCATCGCCTCGCCGCCGACCACGATGGTCACGCCCTCGGGAAGGTCCGTGTCGGGCAGGGCCGCGAGCAGCGCCGGCGGCAGGTCCACGTGGGTCAGCCGACGCGAGGCGACGAACGCGCCCAGTCCGGCGCCCAGGCGCACGTCCTCGGGCACGATCACGAGGGTTCCGCCGGACAGCACGGTGGCCGCCAGTTCGCTGAACGCGACGTCGACGCCGGGCGACACGAACTGCGACGCCCGGGTGCGCGGGCCGGCCCCGAAGCCGTCGCGCACGCTCTCGACCAGCGCGGCCAGGCCCCGGTGCGGGACGACGACACCCTTGGGGCGGCCGGTGGAGCCGGAGGTGTAGATGACGTACGCGGGATGATCGGGGTTGATCTTGATCTGGGGGTCTTCGGCGTGCGGCGGCAGCTGGCCGATCTCGGTCAGCACCAGTGCCGGCCGGGCGTCGGCGATCTGCAGCTCGTGCCGGCTCGCCGGGTGGTTCGGGTCGAGCGGCAGGATCGCCGCCCCCGACTTGGCGATCGCCAGCATCGCCACGATCAGATCGGCCGAGCGCGGCATCAGCACGGCCACCACGCGCTCGGGCCCGGCGCCGTCGGCGATCAGCCGATGAGCGAGCCGATTGGCGAGAGTGTCCAGCTCGGCGTAGGTGAGCACACGGTCGCCGTCCTCGATCGCGAGCGCGTCCGAGGGCCCGGCGAACAGCTCCGGCAGCGTGCGGGGTTCTAGGTCGAGGCGCGGGCCGCGCAGCGGAACCCGCTCGGCCTCGGTCAGCAGGTCCACCGAGGAGATCGCGGTGTCCGGGCCCGAGGCGAGGGCCTCCAGCAGACGCACCAGCCGATCGGCGAAATCGGTCACCGTCGCGTGCTCGAACAGGTCGGTGCGGTACTCGACGCTGCCGGTCAGCCCGTCCGGCCGCTCGGCGACGTCGACGGTCAGGTCGAACTTGGCGGTTCCGGTCGCGACCAGCCGCGGCGTGACCTCGGTCCCGGGGAATCCGGCGATCTCGGGCAGCGCGGCCTGGTAGGAGACCATCACCTGGAACAGCGGGTGGTGGCCGAGCGAGCGGCGCGGGTTGAGCTCCTCGACCAGGCGCTCGAACGGCACGTCCTGATGGGCCAGAGCGGTCAGATCGGCGTTACGGACCCGGGCCAGCAGCTCGGCGAAGGTGGGGTCGCCGGAGACGTCGGTGCGCAGCACGACGGTGTTGACGAAGAAGCCGACCAGGCGTTCCAGGGCCTCGTCGTCGCGGCCGGCCACCGGCGTTCCCAGGGGGATGTCGTCGCCGGCGCCGAGGCGGCTGAGCAGGGCCGCGACCGCCGCCTGCAGGGTCATGAACAGGGTGACGCCGTGCTCGCGGGCGAGCCGCCGCAGGCTCTCCTC
This sequence comes from Actinoplanes sp. HUAS TT8, assembly GCF_051380535.1. NCBI lineage: Bacteria > Bacillati > Actinomycetota > Actinomycetes > Micromonosporales > Micromonosporaceae > Actinoplanes > Actinoplanes sp. HUAS TT8. Next base: position 4,170,835 of record NZ_CP195646.1, read on the forward strand.
CAGGACCTTCGGGATCGGGAAGGTGACCGTGCCGCCGTCCTCGGAGGCCTGGGCCGGGCGGGGCCGGTCGGTGGGCAGGCGCAGCACCTCGGGGGCGCCGGCCAGGTTCGCGCGCCAGAACGCGAGGTCGTCGTCGGTGAACGAGTGCCAGGCAGCGTAGTCGGCGTAGCGGACCGGCAGCGGCGCCCAGCCCGGTTCGTCGCCGACCAGGCGGGCCGCGTACGCCGTGGCCAGGTCGTCGAGCATCGGGGTGAGCGACCACTCGTCGCCGGCGATGTGGTGCACGACCAGCAGCAACACGCGCTGGGCGGGGAACCAGCGGGCGCGCAGCGGCGCCTCGGCGGTGATGTCGAACGGCTCGCGCACCGCGTCCTCGACGTCGCCGTCCGCGACCAGAAGCTCCACGTCGGCGTCGAGCAGCACCGGCTCCGGATTGAAGATCGTCCGCAGCGGCTCGTGCCGGGTGACCAGGTCGTTCAGGGCCGCGCCGAGAGCGTCCAGGTCCAGGTCGCCGTCCACCTCCAGGGCCAGGGGCAGGTTGTACGTCGGGTTCGGACCGTCCAGCTGGGTGAGGAACCACATGCGGCGCTGGGCGGCCGACATGACGTCCGGACCGGCAGCACGGGTCAACCTGGGGCGATTTGTCGGCTTGAGACGGGTTTCCAGCGACAGAACGGAGGGCGCCTCGAACACGTCGCGCAAGGTCAGGTCAGCGCCGAGCACCGTCCGCACCCGCGCGGCAACCCGAGCCGCCAGCAGCGAGTGCCCGCCCAGCGCGAAGAAGTCGTCGCGCAGTCCCACCGACGGCACGCCCAGCACCTCGGCGAAGATCCCGGCGAGAATCTCCTGCGCCGGCGTGCGGGCGGTCTCGACCGCGACCGCCGCGTAGTCCGGCGCGGGCAACGCGTTACGGTCCAGCTTGCCGTTGGGCGTGGTCGGCAGCGCGGTGAGCGGCACGAACGCGGCCGGCACCATGTAGTCCGGCAGTGTCTCGGCGGCCCGCCGCCGCAGCGCGTCCAGATCGGCCGCCCCGATCACATAGGCGACCAGGCGCCGGTCGCCCGGCCGGTCCTCGCGGATGATCGCGACCGCCCGGACCACGCCCGGGTCGCCCTCCAGGACGGCCTCGATCTCGCCCAGCTCGATCCGGAAGCCGCGCAGTTTCACCTGGTGGTCGACGCGTCCGAGCACGTCGAAGGTGCCGTCGGCGAGCCGGCGGGCGAGGTCGCCGGTGCGGTACATCCGCTCCCCCGGCGCCCACGGGTCGGCGACGAACCGGGCCGCGGTCAGGTCGGGCCGGTTCAGGTAGCCGCGGGCCACGCCGGCGCCGCCGAGGTACAGCTCGCCCGGGAAGCCGTCCGGGACCGGCCGCAGCGCGGCGTCGAGAACGTACGCCCGGGTGTTCTGCACCGGATGCCCGACGCTGACGGTGTCGCAGGTCAGCCGGTGTGCGGTCGACCAGATGGTGGTCTCGGTCGGCCCGTACAGGTTGGTCACCTCGGCCGCGTGTTTCCGCAGCTCGGCCGCGAGTTCTGGGGGCAGCGCCTCGCCGCCGACCAGCACCCGCAGCCCGGTCAGCGCCTGGGCGCCGCCGGGCACGTCGGCCAGGGCGCGCCACAGCGTCGGGGTGGCCTGCACGACCGTCGCGCCGGTGCGCTCGACCAGCGCAGCGAGGACCTCCGGGTCCTGCACGGACTCCTTCGGGGCGAGCACGACGGCGGCGCCGCACAGCAGCGGCAGGTACAGCTCCAGGCCGGAGATGTCGAAGCTGACCGTGGTGACCGCGAGCAGCCGGTCGTCGCCGGTCAGGGGCACCTCGGTGCGCATCGCGAGCAGGAAGTTGACCAGGTTCTCCCTGGTCACGACCACGCCCTTGGGCTTTCCGGTGGAGCCGGAGGTGTAGAGGACGTACGCCGAATCCTCGATCTTGATCGGTGCGAGCGGCCGGCTCTCGATGCCGCCGGCGGTCACCACCAGGGCCGGGTCGCTGTCCTCGATCATCCAGGCGAGGCGGTCGGCCGGGAAGTCCGGGTCGAGCGGCAGGTAGGCGGCGCCGGTCGCCTGCACGGCGAGCAGCGTGACCAGCAGTTCGGCGGTGCGCGGCAGGCGGACGGCGACGATCCGGCCCGGTGCGGCCCCGCGTGCGGAGAGTTCCGCGGCCAGGGCGTCGACGCGGGCTTCGAGCTCGGCATAGGTGAGCGACGCGCCGTCAGGTTCGATCAAGGCAACCGATTGAGGTGTACGTCGTGTCTGCGCGCGCCAGAGCTCGACGAATCCCACGCCCGGCAGTTCCACGACGGTGTCGTCGATGATCGGGGCGTCCACGAGCCCGAGCCGCCCGGTCGGCGTCGCCGTGTCCGTGGTCGCGAGCGTCGCCAGCAGGCTGGCCAGCCGCTCGGTGTGTCCGTCGAGGTCGGACTCGGTGTAGCGGGCCGGGTTGGCGTCGATCGCGAGTTCGAGCAGGTCACCGCCGCGGTCGTCCAGGGTGATCGACAGGTCGTCGACCGGGCCGGGCGACACGTACCGCGGGGTGCCGGGGTTCCCGCCGAAGTCGAGGGTCGCCCCGAACGGTTTGATGTTGACCCACGGTCCGGCCAGTCGTCGTTCCCCGCCGAGCAGGCCCAGGTCGCGCCGGATGTCCTCGCCGCGGTAGCGCTGGTGCCGCCGGATCGCCTTGATCTCGGCGGCGACCCGGGCGATCAGCTCGCCGACGGTGTCGCCCGGGTGGACGGCCAGGCGCAGCGGCAGCACGTTGACCGCGGTGACCGGCACGCGGGCGGCGACCGAGCCGAGCCGGCCCATCATCGGCAGGCCGAGCACGACCTCGGCGGCGCCGGTGAGCCGGTGCACGTAGAGGGCGGTCGCGGCCAGCACGGCCTCGACCCGGGTCGCCTTGACGGTGCCGCCCAGCGCGGTCAGGCCGCGGCCGGTCGCGGGCGGCAGGGCGGCGCGCCGGCGCAGGAAAGTGGGGCTGGGCCGGACCGGGCCGGACGCCAGGTCGGGCACCTCCAGGCCGGCCAGGTGCTCGCGCCAGAACGCGCGGTCGGTCTCGCGCTTGTCCGACGCGCGGTAGGCGGTGTCCTCGGCGACGACCTCGGCCAGAGTGCCGAACGGGTTCTCGGGCACATCCCGGCCGGCCGCGAGGGCGGTGTAGACGGTTGCGAGGCGGCTCGCGACCAGCGCGGACGTGTAGGCGTCCATGACGATGTGGTGACAACGCTGGTACCAGGTCCAGCGGCCGGGGCCGCGCCGGATCAGCGCCTGCGCGAAGACCGGCCCCTCGGCCAGGTCGATCGGAGTGGCCAGGTCGTCGCGAATCCACCGGTCGAGGGCGTCGTCGTCCAGCTCCAGGACCGACACGGCCCACCGCGGATCATCGACAATCTCTTGCTGAGGTACGGCGTCAGCGACCGTGAACCGGGCGCGCAGCGCCTCGGCGTCGGTGAGGGTGCGGCGCAGCGCCCGTTCGAACACCACCGGGTCGATCTCGCCGTCGATGTCGACGCAGGCGGCCGTGGTGAACGCCGGCCCCGGGTCCAGGTGCTGGGCGAACCAGACACCGGCCTGGGCCGCGGTGAGCTCGAGACGGTCGACATCGGGCACTGGGGTTACTCCGTTTTTGTGCAGGGTGGATTCCGCCGCGCCCGGCCGGGCGCGGCGGAACACGGTGGGGCGGCGGTCAGCCGGCGGCGTCCATCCGGGCGATCAGCGACGCGGGCCGCATGTCGGTCCAGCTCTTCTCGACGTAGTCGAGGCAGGCGGCCCGGCTGTCCTCGCCGAACGCGACGGTCCAGCCGGCCGGGACGTCGGCGAACGCCGGCCAGAGCGAGTGCTGGCGTTCGTCGTTGACCAGCACCAGGTACCGGCCGTCCTCGTCCTCGAACGGGTTGGTGGTCACTACGCCTCCTTCCAGGCCAGGCCGTCGGCCGACGGGACAAGGCCGTTCTCCAGCAGCGGGAGCTCCTTGGCGGCCTCGCCGAGCACGCCGCGCACCTGCACGTTGTTCATCTCGGCCATCACCTCGCGGACCACCGGCGTACCGAAGAGGTGGTGCATCTTGTCGCCGGTCTCGGTCTCCATGCTTCCGGTGCGCTCGACCGCGTCGGCCAGCGCGCCGGAGGACTCGCGGAACTCGCCGACCAGCTGCTCGGCGTTGGTGAAGGCCTGCTCACCGGAGTGCACGCCGCCGACCAGGCTGACGAACGCCTCCAGGTCGGTGGCGTTGAAGTTGGTGACCTTGCGGGCCTTCCAGAAGTACGACTCCTCGTTGCTCTGCATGTCGTAGAACGCGGAGAGGAACTCGTAGAACACCCGGTACTCGCGGCGGTAGCGGCCCTCGAACTCGCCGAAAGCCCGCTCCTCGGTGATGTCGCCGGCCAGCACGCTGTTGATCGACCGGGCCGCGAGCAGGCCGGCGTAGGTGGCCAGGTGCACGCCGGTGGAGAAGACCGGGTCGATGAAGCAGGCGGCGTCGCCGACCAGCACCATGCCGGGCCGGTGGAACGTCGAGTTGGTGTACGAGTAGTCCTTGCGGGTGCGGATCTCGCCGTAGGTGCCCTCGGTGACCCGGGTCGCGTCGGCCAGGAAACCCTTGACGATGTCGCAGCGGTCGATGAAGCCGCGCAGCGCCTCCTCCTGGTCGCCCTGCAGCTTGGCCGCGTGCTCCCGGCTGATCACGGCGCCGACGCTGGTGAGCGTGTCGGAGAGCGGGATGTACCACATCCAGCCCTCGTCGAACGCGGCGCAGAGGATGTTGCCGCTGTCCGGGGCGGGCAGGCGCTTGCCGCCCTCGAAGTATCCGAACAGGGCGATGTTCTTGAAGAAGTCCGAGTAGATGCGCTCGCCCTTGACGTTCTGGTGCACGCGGCTGCGGTTGCCGGAGGCGTCCACCACGAACGTGGCCCGGATCTCGTGCTCGGCACCGTCCGGGTCGGTGTAGCGCACGCCCCGGACCCGCTCGTCGTCGCCGATGACCTCGGTGACCGGGCTGTTCTCCCGTACGTCAACGCCGTTTTTCGCAGCATTGCGCAGCAGGATGTCGTCGAACTTCATGCGCTCGACCTGGTAGGCGTAGGAGGTCGGGCCGGACAGTTCGGGGGCGACCGCGAACAGGAAGTTCCACGGCACCGGGTTGGTGCCCCAGCGGAAGCTGCCGCCCCGCTTGACCATGAAGGACGCCTTCTCCAGCTCCTCGGTCACGCCCAGCATCCGGCCGATGCCGTGCACCGTGGACGGCAGCAGCGACTCACCGATCTGGTAGCGCGGGAAGGTCTCCTTCTCCAGCAGCACCACGCGGTGCCCGCCTTTGGCCAGCAGGGTGGCGGTGGTCGACCCGCCCGGGCCGCCGCCGATGACGACGATGTCGGCGCTCTCGATGATCGGGCTCAACGCTTCCCCTCCAGCAGGTTCCACCACGCGGTGACCGTCGGCTCCTTGGCCAGGTCGAGGTATCCGGCCTCGTAGCCGGCCTCCCGCCACCGGGTGGCGAGACTCATCAGCCGGATGGAGTCGAGACCGAGTTCGATCAGGTTCTCGTCGTCGGCGAAACTGCCCGGCTCCTCGGCCAGCACCTCGGCGACGTCGCTGCGCAGACGTTCGAGGCTCAGGGGTGCGGTCATCTGCGGGGGTCCTTCGGTAGTTGTTGTTCTCATTGCTAGTTAGGTAAGGCTTACCTTACTAATCGACGCCGGTAAAGGTGCGCTCGGGGTCATTTCCTGAAATCTCATAGAAATACAGGGCAGCACGTTTATGACCAAGATCACGAACGCCCAGCAGCCGGAATCCGGCGCCCTCGAACATGCGCCGGGCCATCGCGTGACGCTCGTCCGGATCGGCCAGCACCCGCCCGACCCGCGGGTCCGCGACCGACAGCCCCTCGGCCAGGGCCCGGACCATCGCGCGGCCCAGACCACGGCCGGTCCGGTCGCGGTCGCCGATCGCCAGGTGGATGCCGAGGTCGTACGGGCCGGCGTCGTACCGCAGGCCGACGACGTCCCGCGGTGTGCGATAGATCTCCACGTAGGCCAGGGGCTCGTCCTCGTAGGACACCAGGCACGGACGTGAGCACTCCCCCGCCAGCTGCCCGGCCAGGGCGTCCGACCAGCGCTCGGGCGACCACGCCTGCTCCCAGAACAGGTCCACGTGGGGCTCGTTCATCCAGCGGCTGACCAGCTCCGGGTCGTCCCCCTTGGCGTCGAGGACCCGGATCGACCAGGGTGCCTCGAGGACCGGCAGGGGCGGGGGCCCCGCCGCGACCACCGCCGCGGCGAGACCGTCCGTCACCTCGCGGGCGGACACTCAGGAGGCCTTCTTGGCCGCGTCCGAGATCCCCGGCAGGACGTTCTCGATGAGGTACTGCACCGACAGGGCGGTCGGGGAGCGCAGCGCCGAGAACTGGGTGCCGGTCAGGGCCACGTACGAGCCGCGCTTGACCGAGGCCAGGCCCTTGAACAGGCTGTTGCCCTCCAGGGTGGGCTGCAGGCTCGCGTCGGCGTAGTAGATCAGCGTGACGTTCGAGTCGAGCACGCCGACCTTCTCCAGGCTCAGCTGCACCGCGAACTCGTCGCCCTTGAGCGCGGCCACGGCCGGGGCCAGCTTCATCCCGAAGTCGTTGAGCATCTTCACGCCGGCGTCCTTGTCCGAACGCAGCACGCCGATCGAACCGGCCTCCCACATCTGGCTGAGCGTGAACTCCTTGCCGGTCAGCTCCGGGTGGTCGGTCTTGGCCTTCGCGACCTTGCCCTCGACCTCGGTGACGACCTGCTCGGCCTTCGCGCCCTGGCCGACCGCCTTGCCGACCTGGCGCAGCGTGGTCTGCCAGGAGTCCTCGAACGGGCCGGTGGTCTCGTACGCCGTGGTCGGCGCCAGCTTGCTGAGCTTCGCGTACTCGTCGGCGATGTAGTAGTCGCCGCCGGCCAGGATCAGGTCGGGCGCCAGAGCCGCGATCTTCTCCACGTCGAAGCCGGTGTCGCCGGCCGTCAGCACGGTCGGCTTGCTGGTCAGCAGCGGCTTGGCCCAGTCGGTGACGCCACCCTCGCCCGAGGACTCGGCCACGCCGACCGGCTGCACGCCGAGCAGCAGCAGGGCATCCAGGTCGGCATCGGACAGTGCCACGACCCGCTGCGGGGCCGCCTTGACCTCGGCCGTACCGAGCTTGTGGGTCAGCGTCACCGGGAAACCGGCCGCCGCGGCCGTCGAGGAACCCGGTGCCGCCGCCGTGTCGTCACCGTCGTCGCCGCCGCACCCGCTGAGCACGGTCAGCCCGGCGGCGAGCGCTAGTCCGGCCGCGACCGTGCGGCGGGAAACGGAGATGGGGAAGGACATGTGGGACCTCTCGATCGCAAAGTTAGGTGAGGCTAAGCTAAGCGACGCTTCGTTGCCGAGGCAATACGGGGGTCCGTGTTTTGGTAAGGCTAACCTTTCATAGGATTTCAGCAATGGACGCGAAGGAAAACGGATAGTGGCCACACTCCGGCTCGCCCGCCCGGCGCCGGTCTCCCACCGTCGCGGCTGGACGCTGATCGGCCTGCTCGCCGCGGTCGCGGCGGCCGTCGTGCTGAGCCTGTCGATCGGCGCGCAGACTCTCAGCCCGAGCGAAATCTGGCACGCCCTGGCCGACTCCGACCCGGCCTCGCCGGCCACCGCCATCGTCCACGAGCTCCGACTGCCCCGGACCGTCCTCGGTGTCCTGGCCGGACTCGCCCTCGGCGCGGCCGGTGCCCTGATGCAGGGACACACGCGCAACCCGCTGGCCGACCCCGGGCTGCTCGGCATCTCCGCCGGCGCGTCGTTCTGCGTGGTCATCGGCATCCAGCTCGGCGTCGGCGCGCTCACCGGCTACATCTGGTTCGCCTTCGCCGGGGCGCTGCTGGCCAGCCTGGCCGTCTTCGCGGTCGCGGCCGGCGGGCGCGGCGGGCCTACTCCCGTCACCCTCGCGCTGGCCGGGCTGGCGATGAGCGCGCTGCTCAGCTCGTTCACCCAGTCCATGCTGCTGACCAACGACGCCAGCCTCAACGTCTTCCGGTTCTGGGTGGTCGGCTCCATCTCGGGCCGGGACACCTCGGTCTCGGCCCAGGTCGCGCCGTTCATCGCCATCGGACTGGTCCTCGCGATGATCAACGCGCCGGCACTGAACGCGCTCGGACTCGGCGAGGACGTCGCCCGGGCCCTCGGCCAGCGCATCCTGCCGGCCCGGATCGTCGGGGTGACCGCGATCGTGCTGCTGGCCGGGGCGGCGACCGCGGCCTGCGGGCCGATCATCTTCCTCGGGCTGATCGTGCCGCACGTGGCCCGGACGCTGACCGGGCCCGACCATCGGTGGCTGATCCCGGCGTCGGCGCTGACCGGGGCGGTCCTGCTGCTGGTGGCCGACACCATCGGGCGGGTCGTGCTGCGGCCGGCCGAACTGCAGACCGGGATCGTCCTCGCGTCGGTCGGGGCGCCGTTCTTCATCGCCCTGGTCCGCCGCCGAGCCGGGACGGTGAAGCTGTGACCGCCGCTTCGACGTCGCTACGGCCTCGCGGTCGCCTCGTCCTCAGCGCGGGGCGCTTCACCACGACCGTCTCACCGCGCGGGGTCGCCGTCGGCATCGCCGGGCTGGTCGCCGTGATCGCCGTCGCGGTGCTCAGTATCAGTCACGGAAGCTTCACGATCGCGCCCGGCGACGTGGTCGCCACGCTGCTCGGCGGCGGCACCGCCGCCCAGAAACTGATCGTCCTCGACCTGCGGCTACCCCGGATCCTGGTCGCGCTGCTGGTCGGCGCCGCCCTCGCGGTCTCCGGAGCACTCACCCAGACATTCGCCCGCAACCCGCTGGCCAGCCCGGACGTACTCGGCGTGACCAACGGCGCCTCGCTCGGCGCGGTCGCGCTGATCGTGCTCGGCGGATCCGCGGTCACCGGCGTACCCCTGGCCGCCCTGGCCGGCGGCCTGATCACCGCCGCCGCCGTCTACCTGCTGGCCTGGCGGCGCGGCGTCGACGGCTACCGGCTCGTGCTGATCGGCATCGGGGTCGGCGAGATCGTCAACGGCGGCGTCTCCTGGTTCCTGATCCGCGCCGAGATCGTCGACGCCACCCGCGCCACGATCTGGCTCAACGGGTCGGTCGCGGGCGCCGACTGGGTGCAGGTGCGGCCCCTCACCCTGGCCCTGGCGGTACTCCTCCCCCTGGCCGTCGCCACCGCCTTCACGTTGCAGGCATTGCAGTTCGGCGACGACGTGGCCCGGTCACTGGGCGTACGCCTGCAGTTGGCGCAGTTGGCAGTTGTCCTGACCGCCGTCGCCCTCGCCGCCGCCGCGGTCGCCGCCGCCGGCCCGATCGAATTCGTCGCCCTGGTCGTCCCGCAGATCGCCCTGCGCCTGTGCGGAGGCTCACGCCCGCCGCTGATCGTCTCCGCCGTCCTCGGCGCCCTGCTCGTCTCCGCCGCCGACCTGGTCGCCCGCGTCGCCCTGCCCGGCCGCGAACTCCCGGTCGGGCTGGTCACGGCCATCCTCGGCGCCCCCTATCTGCTGTGGCTGCTGATCCGCACCAACCGGAGGACCACATGACCTCATCCGAGGATCTCCGCGCCGACCCCTCCCCCGGCGCGGCCTCCGCACCCGCCGCCGGCCGATCCGACCTTGTCCCCGCGGCCGACCCGGCCGATTTCGCGGCGGGTTTCTCGCCGGCTTCCGCCGCGGATTCCGTGTCGGCGTCGTCGTCCGGGACTCGGCTGCAGGCCCGAGGGCTGCGGCTCGGCTACGGCGATGACGTGGTGGTGGACGGACTAGATCTGGACATTCCGGATAAAGCAGTAACCGCGGTGATCGGCCCGAACGGCTGCGGCAAGTCCACCCTGCTCCGCGCCCTCGGCCGCCTGCTCAAACCGTTCGCCGGCGAGGTCCTCCTGGACAGCCGCCGCATCGACCGGATCCCCACCCGCGACGTAGCCCGAATCGTCGCCATGCTCCCCCAATCCCCGGTCGCCCCGGACGGCCTCACCGTCGCCGACCTGGTCATGCGCGGTCGCCACCCACACCAGACCTGGTTCCGCCAATGGTCGGCCGGCGACCAGAACGTCGTCACCGAAGCCCTCGAGTGGACCGACATGCGCGACTTCGCCGACCGCCCGGTCGAAGCTCTCTCCGGCGGCCAGCGCCAACGCGCCTGGATCTCGATGGCCCTGGCCCAGGGCACCGACATGCTCCTGCTCGACGAACCCACCACGTTCCTCGACCTGGCCCACCAGATCGACGTACTCGACCTGGTCACCCGCCTGCACCGCGAGCGGAACCGCACCATCGTGATGGTCCTGCACGACCTGAACCTCGCCGCTCGCTACGCCGACCACGTCATCGCCATGCACGCCGGCCGCATCGTCGCCCAAGGCCCCCCGGCCGAAGTCTTCACGGTCGACCTGCTCTCGGAGGTCTTCGGCCTCACGGCCATGGTCGTCCCCGACCCTGCAACCGGCACCCCGCTGGTGGTCCCCCTCCCCAAAACAAGCTGACCCACCCCCGAGCACCAGCCAAGCCCACCAAGCCGCCGCCCAGGAACCCCGCAGCCACCCGAGACAGCTCTCACCACCAGCCGAGCCCAGCGAGCTGGCACTGAGGGTCGTGTCGAGCACCCAAACCAGCCCTCGGCACCAGCCGACCCGCCCGAGCTGGCATCCACGGCTGCTCCAAGCCTCCGGAACAGCCCTCAGCACCAGCCGAGCCGAGCGAGCTGGCATCCACGGCTACTCCAAGCCCTCCGGAACAGCCCTCAGCACCAGCTGAGCCGAGCGAGCTGGTGCTGAGGGCTGTGTCGAGCCCTCCGGGACAACCCTCAGCACCAGCTGGGAGCTTGCGGCGCGAGCGGGCCGCGACCAACGACGTACCTCCGAAGCAACCGCACGCAAAGGCGCAGCGCAAGCGGCGGCAACCACTGCGACCCGAAGCGCGGGCCGCCTGGCGACCCACCGCAAGCAAAGGATTGGCGCGAGCGGCGGCAACCACCGCACGCCGACGCGGGGGCCGCCTGGCAGCCCACCGCAAGCAAAGGACCGGCGCAAGCGGCGGCAGCTAGCGCAATCAAAAGCGGACATCGCCAGCGAGCACAGGACGGGCGCAAGTCGCGGCAGATCCGGAGCCGAAGCGGCGGGCGAGGCGCAGACGGCAAGCGGCGGGCGAAAGTGCAGGCCGCGAGCGGAGGACGCGGGCGGAGAGCGGGTGGAGGGCGGAGCGGATGGAAGGCGGAGAGCCGGTGGAGGGTGGTGGGCGTGGGCGGGGAGCGGCGGGCAGGCAGCGGGCCGGGGAGGCGGCGCCGCTGCCTGCGCAGGCAGACGTCAGCGCAGCGAATCGATGTCGATCACGAAGCGGTACCGCACGTCGGACTTGAGGACCCGCTCATACGCCTCGTTGACCGATTCCGCCCCGATCACCTCGACCTCCGGCGCCACCCCGTGCTCCGCACAGAAGTCCAGCATCTCCTGGGTTTCGGCGATCCCCCCGATGTTCGACCCGGCGAACGACCGCCGCTGCCCGAACAGTGCGAACACCGGCACCTGGAGCGGCTCCGGCGGCGCCCCCACGCTGACCAGCGTCCCGTCGAGGCGGAGCAGCCCCAGGTAGGCCCGCATGTCGACCGGCGCGCTGACGGTGTTGATGATCAGGTCGAAGCTGTTGCGCAGCGCCTTGAACGTGTCCTCGTCGCTGGTCGCGTAGTAGGCCGATGCCCCGAACGCGAGCCCGTCGTCCTTCTTGCTGAGCGTCTGCGACAGCACGGTCACCTCGGCTCCCATGGCCGCCGCGATCTTGACGGCCATGTGTCCGAGTCCGCCCATGCCGACCACGGCCACTTTGCGGCCCGGCCCGGCGTTCCAGTGGGCCAGCGGCGAGTACGTGGTGATCCCGGCGCACAGCAGCGGCGCCGCCGCCTCGTACGGGATCGCCTCGGGCACCCGCAGCACGAAGGCCTCGTCGACCACGACGTGCGTCGAGTATCCGCCCTGGGTGACGGTCCCGTCCCGGTCGATGCTCGAGTACGTGCCGACGTTGCCGGCGAGGCAGTACTGCTCCAGGCCGGCCTGGCAGTTGTCGCAGTCCCGGCACGAGTTGACCATGCAGCCGACCCCGACCCGGTCGCCGAGCGCGTGCCGGGTGACCTCGGCGCCGATCTCGGCGACGACGCCGACGATCTCGTGGCCGACGGTCAGCGGGTACGGAACTTCGCCCCATTCCCCGCGCACGGTGTGGATGTCGGAGTGGCAGATCCCGGCGTACCGGATCTCGATGAGAACGTCGCGCGGTCCGAGGTCGCGCCGCTCGATCGTGGTGCGCACGAGCGGATCGGTGGCCGAGGTCGCGGCGATCGCGTTGACGGTGAGAATGATGCCCTCCAGTTACGAACAGATCATGTGCGTATCCATCACATCTACCCGGTGCGGGCCGGAGAAGTCACCAGCGATGGGTGTACCAGCAGTACACGTCAGACCGGGGTGGTGGCCGGGTTGCGGCGGCGCGGGTCGGCGGTCAGCCCGGCCGCGGCCGGGTGCGGGCGCGGCACGGTGAGCACGAACGTCGATCCGTGGGGTGTGTGCGGCCGGTATCCGACGTTGATCCCGCCCGCTTCGGCCAGTTGCCGGACCAGGTAGAGCCCGAGTCCGGTGCCCGGTTTGGTGATCGCGACGCCGGTTTCGGCGCGGGCGAACCGGTCGAACAGGTGCGGCACGAACGCGGACGGCACCCCTTCGCCGTTGTCGGTGACGTGGATCTCGGCGTGCTGCGGGCGGCCGATGACGTGGACGGTGACCGGCGGGGCGCCGTACTTGACCGCGTTGCCGATCAGGTTGCCGAGGATCAGCTGCAGGTGGGTGGGGTCGGCGATGGCGATGGTCCGGTCCGGTGCCAGCACGGTGACCGGCTGGTTCGCGGTGAGGCCCTGCGCGGCGATCGCCTCGGGCACGACCTGTGACAGGTCGAGCACGACCGGGCGGGCCACGATGGCACCGGCGTCCAGTTGGGCGAGGGTGAGGATCTCCTCGACGAGCTGGTCGGCGCGATGTCCGGCCGCGGTCATTTTCCGTACGTAATGAAGCCGATCTTCATTGGAGAGGTCGCGCCACTCCTCGATCAGCAACTCGCCGCCGGCCACGATCCCGGTCAGCGGCTGCCGGACGTCGTGGGTGAGCATCGTGATGAAGTCGGCCATCTGCGCGTTGGCCTGCTGCAACTGCTCGGCCCGCTCGGCCAGTTCGGCCTGCTGCTGGTCGCGGGTGCGCTCCAGCGCGTTACGTTCGGTCATGTCGATGATCTGGGCCGCGAACACCTGCGGTTGACCGCCCGCGTCCCGGAGCAGGATGCTCGTCACGACCACTTCGAGGTAGTGCCCGTCCGCGTGGCGGTAGCGTTTCTGCAGTTCGAAGCCGTCGAGCCGGCCGTCGCAGCAGTCGGCGACCGCCTCGGCGCAGCATGCCGTGTCCTCGGGGTGGGTGAATTCGGTGAAGACGTGCCCGATCAGTTCGCCGGTGGGGCGGCCGAGCATCCGGGCCAGTGCCGGGTTGACCCGCAGGAACCGGCCGCGCGGGTCGGCCAGCAGCATCCCGATCCGCGAGTTGTCGAAGACCTTGCGGAAGCGCTGCTCGCTGGCCTGCAGCTCGCACCGGTTGCGCCGGGCGCGGGCGGCGACGACGACGACGAGCAGTCCGACGGCGGCCGCGGTGATCACGGCGACCCGTCCGGCGGTCTCGTTGCCGTGCACCGTGCCGAAGAGCACTCCCTCGGGCACGGTCGCGGAGATCCGCCACGGCGTGCCGGGGACCCGCAGTGCCGCGTAGCGCCACCAGTGACCGCCGGACCAATACCGGCCCCGGTCGTGCGCGGCCAGTTCGCGGGCCAGGTCGGGGTCGCGGGAGCTCAGGGCCGGGCGGGTGGTGTCGAGCGGGCGGTTGCCGGCCGCGATCAGGCCGGCCTCGTCGGAGAGCTGCACCCGGATGTCCTTGAACGTCCAGGCCGTGGCCAGGTACGACGACAGCGGGGTGTCGGTGATCGCGACCGCCCCCGAGAACACCCGCCGGCCCGACGGGGTGGGGAACGGCACCGCGAACGCGATGACCGGCGTGCCCCGGATGGCCGAGGGCACCACCGACGACACCGCCGGGCGGCGGTCGCGGACGGCGGTGCGCAGGTGGGCGTACTTCTCGGTCAGGTCCTGTCCGATTCTCGCCGGGTCGGCCGGCACCGCGCGCAGCAGTCGCCCCTGTGAGTCCAGCAGTACAGCGGCCGTGTAGCCGAAGCCGCCGACCGTCCGGTCGAAGTCCCGCTGGTTCACCACCGGGTCGGCCAGCAACGCCCGGGCCTGGGCCCGTTCGCGTTCGATCAGATCGACGACGTAGCTGCCGACGAAATCGCGCAGCAGGTCCAGCTTCATCTCGAACCGCTGCACCAGGCCGGCGCGGCTCTCGGCCTGCGCCCACAGCAGTGCCGCCGTACCGCTCGCGGTCAGGACCAGCCAGATCGCCAGGGGAACGGCCACGAATTGCCACCACTTCCGCGGTGACCAGCCTGCCCGCACTCCTCAACGATGGGCCGCCGGGCACGGCAGCCGCAGCTCAATCCGGCAACCCGAGCCGCCGCCGGCCATGGCTGAGAAATCGCTGGGAACCATCGGGATCCTTCGGGCGACTATCGGGCAACGCTCCGACACCTGACGAGGACGACCGATGGCCGTGATCCCCGATCTCCGCGCACCCGTGCGGAAACCTTCCGCCTTCGGCGGGCTGCTGCTGCGTCTGCACTTCTACGCCGGCCTGCTGGTCGCGCCGTTCCTGCTGGTCGCGGCGACGACCGGCATGCTCTACGCGTTCACCCCGCAGATCGAGCGGCTCGTCTACAGCACCGAGCTCACCGTGAGCGACAAGGGCGACGCGATCCTGCCGCTGGCTGATCAGGTCGCCGCGGCCCGGGCCGCTCATCCCGGGGGAGAATTATTGGGGGTACGGACGGGAGACCCTTCCGTCACCACCCAGGTCGACTTCTCCGACCCGTCCCTGGACGCCGACCATCAGCGCACCGTATATGTGAACCCGTACACCGGTGCGGTCACCGGCGAGCTGACCACGTGGTGGGCCGCCACCCCGCTCAACGAGTGGCTCGACAACCTGCACGCGAACCTGCACCTGGGCGACACCGGCGCCCTCTACTCGGAGCTGGCCGCCAGCTGGCTGTGGGTGCTGGCCCTCGGCGGCGTGATCCTGTGGTGGCGACGGCACTCGGCCAAGCGCCGCATGCTCGTCCCCGACCTGGCCGCGAAGAAGGGCGTCCGCCGCACCCGGGGCTGGCACGCGGCCACCGGCCTGTGGATCACGGTCGGCCTCCTGTTTCTCTCGGCCACCGGCCTGACCTGGTCCAACCACGCGGGCGCGAACTTCAGCGCGTTGATCGACTCGCTCGACGCCAGCCGCCCGGCCGTCTCCACGTCCCTGACCGGCACCGCCGCCGCGAGCACCGGCGGCGGCCACCACGCCGGCATGTCCATGGGTGGCGCCGAGGCCGGAGCGGTCGACCCGGCCGCCATCACCGTCGTGTACCGCAGCGCCGTCGACGCCGGCCTGACCGGTCCCGTCACGATCACCGTCCCGTCCGACGCGACCACCGCCTGGACCGTCTCCGGCAACGACAGCCTCTGGCCGGTCGGCCGCGACAGCGTCGCCCTCGACTCCACCGGGAAGATCGTCGAGCGCATCGACTTCGCCGACTGGCCGGTGCCGGCCAAGCTCACCCAGTGGGGCATCTACGCCCACATGGGCCAGCTGTTCGGCCTGCCCAACCAGATCCTGCTCGCGGCCCTGGCCCTGGGCCTGATCTGCGTCATCGTCTGGGGCTACCGGATGTGGTGGCAGCGCCGCCCCACCCGCACCGACCGCCGGTCCCTGGCCGGCACTCCCCCGGCCGGTGGCAACTGGACCGGCCTGCCGGCGTGGTCGATCGCCGTGGGCCTGCCGGTGCTGTTCGCGGTCGGCTGGTTCCTGCCGCTGTTCGGTGTCCCGTTGCTGGCGTTCCTGGCCTTCGACCTGGTCATCACCACCGTCCGTCGCCGCCGCGACCCGGTCGTCCCGGTGAGCCCGGCCCCGGCCGGTCGCTGACCGAGCCGGTATCGTGCGGGTGGTGCGGGTAGAGATCGACGGCCACCGGATTCGCAGCGAGGCCGACTTCCATCGGCAGGCGGCCTCGCTCCTGGACTTCGGTCCCTACTACGGCCACAACCTGGACGCGCTGTGGGATCGGCTCAGCACCGACGTTCCCCGGCCGGTTCACCTGGTCTGGTCCGCCGCCGACGTCAGCCGCGAAGCCATGGGCGCGACGGCGTTCGACCGCGTCGAGCGGATCCTGCGGAGGACCGTCGAACAGGACGCCGGCTACAACTGGGTGGACCGCTTCACCTACCAACTCACCTGACCCGATTAATCCGGCTGACTTCGCGGGGTCGTCTCGCTACCTTGGCCCGATGTGCCGGTACGCCGAGGTCTTCTACAAGGTTCACTACGTGTGCGTGCCGTGCCGCCGCAGCAGCAAACTCCCGTGGGACGCGGTGGAGCATCCGTGTCCACGATGCCGGGTGCCCATGGTGTTCGCCGGCCACGACTTCGCGGCACCCCGCCACCGGAACACCTCCGGCTGGGTCGCCGTGGCGGCGGTGCTCGCCGCCGGCTTGCGCTACGAAGGTTTCCAAACGTGCGGCTGCGGGCGGGACCCGAAGTTCCGGCCGCGGACCAGCGCCCAGGTCCGCCGCCGTCTCCGGCTGGCCGAGCGCCGCGGCATTCCGGTCGCGGCCGCACTCGCCGCCCGCGATCCCTGTGCCTGACTCGTCACGTGTCCGGTGATCGCTGGTCGAGGAACACATAACCGGTCATCGAAAGCGTCAGCGCCGCCGCGAAAGTCGCGGCCGTCGTCGTGACGATTTCCATGCCGCTCGCCTTCAGGATGAACGCCGTCAATCCGGCGATCACTGCGGCCATGCCCGAGAGAACCGCAAAGAATACGAAGTAGGTTCTCCGATGAATGGCCGGCGTCGCCGCCCGTGATCGGTTGCGATGGGATTCTCTGGTTGCCATAAGTTTTCTCCTCGCCTGCCCGAACGGCCTCAGCCCGGCCGGATTCACTGACGGAATGCGAGCCGTCGAAGCGTGGATCCTTGGTCGCCGCGGGTCGCTGAGAGCACGGTAGTTCACCGAATCGGATCGTGCGCCGGGCCGGCGAGCGCGGGGTGCGAAGTGGAGGGACTCGGAGGAGTGGACTTCGCGGCTCGGCCCGAATTGATCTTTTCGAGCCCGCCGTTCATTCCACCGAATGGGCTATGACGAGGCCCGCTTTTGCGAGTCCGGCTCATATATCTGCCCGCAAATGGCGGCGATGTGATCTGCGCCACAAATGCCTCTCCACTTGCCTTCCAGAGCCCCCCAAAATTCTCCATTTTCCTCCACCCGCACGCATAAAGTATCGCTTTGCGAATGACCGGAAAATGTGAATGCCCAGGTCAACCTGGGCGGAGTGAAGTGGAGAAGGCCACAGGCCTCCCGGGAGTGGGCGACCACCTCGGTGGCCCACTCCCGGGAGTCCGGGATCAGCGAGTCGCGGCGGCTTCCCGGGCCTGGACCTCGCTGGCCACCCGGACCAGCTCGATCAGACCGCCCGCATACTCCTGCGCCTCGGCGTGCGCCTCGTCGTACGGCGGCTGGAATCCGACGCCCTCCCATTCCTGGGTCGTGTCGTTCCAGATGTCGTTGCCCACCTCGAAGTCCCACGCGTCGATGCCCAGCTCGTAATAGAGCTGGTCGGCCGAGTTCCCCGCGGCCGAGTAGAGAACGTCGGCGACCGGCCCGGTGTAGGCCGGCCAGGTGACCGTCCCCCGGGACGAGGCGATGGCGCCGACGATGCGGCGGGCGCTGTCCAGGAAGAACTTGGACTCGTCGATGGACGGCCGGGGCAGCGTGATCCGTCCGTCGGCCCGGTAGGAGCCGGGCGGCCACATGAAGTAGCCGCCGTAGGAGTGCACATTCATAGCGAACCGGATGTTCGGGTGCGCGGTGGCGAGCGCGATGACGTTGGAGCTCTCCGCCTCGGACAGTTCGCCGGTACCGGCGTACGTACCGGAAAGGCAGTTGGCGCTGCCGCCGACGTATCCGTCGAAGTAGGAGCCGACCGTGTAGTTACGGTTCACGTCGACGCCCCACGAATCGCGGTAGCGCGGGTCGCGACTGGTGCCGGCGCAGTGGTCGACCAGGTTCTTGCGCTGGAAGTTGTAATCGTTGAAGGAATAGTTCGCGCCGTCCGGGTTGACGGTCGGAATGATGAAGACGTCGACGTTGTCGACAAGGGCTTTCGTCGCCGGGTCGGTGGCGTAATTGGCCAGCAGCCGCTCGGCGAATTCCAGCGTGACGAGCGGGGTCGCCCATTCCCGGGCGTGTTCCTGGGAGTACGCGAGCACGCCGATCCTGGACCCGTCGCGCACCTTGCCGATCCGCAGCGCCTGCACGGTCCACGGCTTCTTCGACACCTCGGTGCCCTTGAGGCCGTCGTCGA
Organism: Actinoplanes sp. HUAS TT8; assembly: GCF_051380535.1. Classification (NCBI taxonomy): domain Bacteria; kingdom Bacillati; phylum Actinomycetota; class Actinomycetes; order Micromonosporales; family Micromonosporaceae; genus Actinoplanes; species Actinoplanes sp. HUAS TT8. The sequence goes on from NZ_CP195646.1 coordinate 4,189,375, forward strand.
GCCGGACCGGCGCGACCACCGGCATCCTCAGCCCGGCCGAGCCGTTCTCCACCGAGGCGCGGAACGTCTGCGGATACTTCGCGGTGATGAACGCGGCGACGTCGTCGGTGGTGCTGATCGTCGCGCCGGTGCTGTCGGTGGCGAGACGGACGGTCAGCACCCGGTCGGCGTAGGACGCGGCCAGCGGACGGTTCGCCGCGCCCGGGTCGACGGTGCGGACCTGCACGCCGTTCATACCCTGGTCACCGAACTTGATCGACTCGACGACGACGGCGGCGACGGCCGGGTCACCGAGGTAGGCCACCGCCGTACGTCGATAGCCTTGGGTCTTGTTGGGTAGGTTGATGACGTCGACCAGCTTCGGGTACTGCCGGGCCAGCCGCTTGATCCGGGCCGTGATGTCGGTCGGGGTCATGTAGGCGGCGATGAAATCCTGCTGGTAACCGGCGGGCGTCGGCGGCGGGGTCGCGGCCGGCCACGCCGACGGCGTCACCGCGCGGGACACCCCACCGAGGCTGGACGTGGCCGAGACCTTCACCGGCTTGCCGGGCAGCGGTTGCGGCAACGCGTAGTGGTACTGGTATTCGCCCGAGTCCTCGAACCGGACCAGCGGATACGTGCCGGTGGTGCCGTCGGCGGCGGTCCACGTCACGGAAATTTCCACGTCCGGGTCGTCGGTGGCGGTGGTGGCCACCTCGGTCTGCAGGAACGTGCGACCGCCAGCAGTCCACCAGTAGGCCTGCAGGAACTGCAGGGTGTCGGCGGTCTCGGCCAGTTTCGAGCGCCGCGCGGGCGCGCTCGACTCGGTCTCGATCAGCTGGACCGGCACCGCACCGGTCCTGACCAGGTCGGCCAGCTGCACGTCGTCGACGACGACATCGGCCAGGACGGCACCGGCGTCGGTCTTCGGCCGGGCCGCGAGATCGGCGCCCTGGACCACGAGACGGTCCAGCGCCGCCTGATCGGCCAGGCGGAAACGGATCAGCGCATGCTCGCCACTGCTGAGTGCGATGGCCGGGGCGGCGGCTGCGGCGGGTTCGGCGTCGGCCGGGGTGGCGGCGAACGAGGAACCCAGGATGAGCAGGGCGGCGGTGGCCGCCCAACGGGCTCGGAGTGACATCAAGCCTCCTGGGGCATAGAAGGACGTGAGATCACCCCATCGCTTACATCGATCCGTGTCAACATCCCGGCTTGCCGCCGGGTCCGCTTCGGGCAGGCTCGAACCATGCGCACGTACGGCGTCAGCCCCCGCCCGCGGTCACCCGTCGAGCCGCAGGATCGTCTCCTCGATCTCCGCGTTCCGGGCGTTGGCGAAGCCGACCTCGGTGCCCGTGACCACGAAACCGGCCTTCTGCAGCACCCGCAGCGACCCGGCGTTGTCGCCGGCCACCCGGGCGAGCACCGGCCGCACCGGAACCTCGTCGAGCAGCAGCGCGAGCGCGCGACTGGCGATGCCCTGCCCCCAGAAGGCCCGATCGATCCAGTACGTGAACTCGGTGTCGTCCCCCATCAGGAAGCTTGCGATGCTGCCGACCAGCCGCCCGTCCAGCGTGATGGCCCGATTGACCACCCCGGGCCACGCCTTGATCTTCGCCATGTGCGCGTCGAACGCTGCCCGATCGTCGGGATCCTTGGCCGTGAACCCGGCCATCCGCACCGACTCCGGATCCCGCATCTGCTCGAACAGAGCATCAAGATCGGAATCAACGATCGGTCGCAGCGCCACCTCAGTCACAAGAATCCCCCCGAAACTGTCCCGATGAGGGGGCCGAATGTATCAGCATCACTGGATGCCGGGGCGCCTTCGCCGAGCGATCCACGCCCGTGAGTCACGTACAGTCCGGTTGTGTTCGACTTCAACGGCGAGGCCGACAAGCAGCCGCCATCCGAGCCGCTCAAACGCCGGATCGCTGCCTACTCCCGCACGTTCGTCATCATGATCGCCCTCGCCGCGGTCGCCCTCTTCATGCTCGGCTTCGCCCTGCTGTGGACCGTCAAGGCGTTCCGCGCCTGAGCTGCCCACCTCATAAACTGCGCTCGTGACCGCTGGATCCCCGTTCACGATCATTGCTGAGCCGACATTCGTGGCGCGGTTCCTTCTCGATCCCCGCACGGACACCGCCGACACGGTCGCCAACGTCGACGCGTTCGTCGATCTGCCCGACGGCTCGTCCTGGACGCTGACGATCCTCACCGCCGATGAGGTCGGCAGGCTGCTCATTCGGTGGAAGGACAGCGGCGAGGCCGCGAACGGCAGCTACTTCTGGGTCGCCGACCAGCTGATCGTGCCGGCTCCCGGCCTGCCCGCGATGACCGCGGCCATCCGCGAGCTGGTCCGCACCGGTGACATCACCGACGTCGGTATTCGAGCGGGAGACGACGCGGTCCTCGGGTAGGACCGTGGTGGGAGTTCAGATCGTGGTTGAGGGGACCGCGGCGGCCAGGGCCCAGTCGTGGCCGATGTCGGCGGCCGTGCGCAGCAGTTTGGGCAGGTGGTCCTCGATCAGGGTTTCGAGCGAGGTCTCGGCGGCATGCACCGTCACGTTGATGGCGGCGACGACGCGGCCGTCGCCGTCGCGGACGCCGGTGGCGACCGAGCGGATGCCCGGGGCCAGGTCCTGGTCGGCCAGGGCCCAGCCTTTGGCGCGGACCTCGCGCAGGGACGCCTCCAACTCGGCCGGGGTCGGCTGCCAGCGTGCGTTGATGCCGGAGCGGGACGCCTCGGCCAGGACGCTGTCGACCGAGCCGGGGGGCAGGGCGGCGAGCAGGACTTTGCCCATCGAGGTGGCCGGGGCCGGGAAGCGGGTGCCGATGGTCACCGCCAGGGTCACGATCTTGGGGACGGCGACCCGGGCGACGTAGACGATGTCGCTGCCGTCCATCTGGGCCATCGACGTGGACTCGTTGGTCTGGGCGACGAGTTTCTCCATGTGCGGGCGGGCGATGTCCCACATGTTCAGCGCGTTCACGTAGGCCATGCCGAGTTCGAGCACGCGCGGCGTGAGCGCGTATCCGCGGCCCGCGCCGCGCACGTACCCGAGCGTTTCCAGGGTGATCAGGATCCGTCGCACCGTGGGCCGGGCCAGGCCGGTCTGCCCGGCGATCTCGCTGAGCGTCATCGCCGGGGTCCCGGGCCGGAAGGAGCGCAGGACTTCGAGGCCTCGGGCGAGCGCCTCGATGAAGTCGGTCCTTCCGATGTCGGTCACGCGGTCAATGCTTCCATTGCGCGGATCCGGCGTCGTACTCGGTGTACTGGTACGGGTTGTCGAAGAGTTCGGCCGCCGGGACGTCCGGGTTCATGCCGCGCCGCCAGGCTTCCTCGCCCATGGTCTCGCGCAGGTAGGAGACGGTGTCCTCGACCTTGGCGCGGGCCGTGGCCAGATCCACGCCGACCAGCTTGCCGTCGCGTTTGACGACCTTGCCGCCGACCAGGACCGTGTGCACGTCGCCGCGCTGGGCCTGGAAGGCCACGTGACCGTACGGGTTGAGGATGGGGAACATCACCGGGGACGCGTCGTTCTTGAGCAGCACGACGTCGGCCTGCCGGCCCGGGGTGAGCGCGCCGACCTGCGAGTCCATCCCGAGGGAGCGGGCGCCGCCGCGGGTCGCCCAGTCGACGACCTGTTCGGCCCGCAGGTGGTGGTTGGTGATGGTCTGCTGTTGGGCGTGGGCTTCCAGGTGTTCGCGGGAGCGGTCGGCGCTGAGGGTGGTGCGCATGGCCGAGAACAGGTCGCCGCTCCACCAGACGCTGGTGTCCATCGACAGCGACACCGGGATCCCGTGCCGGCGCAGCTGCCAGGTGGGCGGGTATCCCTGCCCCGCGCTCTGCTCACTTTCGGTCGAGACGGAGACGCTGCCGCCGGTGGCGGCGATCCGATGGTACGAGTCGGAGCTGAGCGTCGCCGCGTGGACGTAGACGGTGCCGGGCGTCATGAACCCGTTCTCGTACATCAGGCGGATGCCCTCGTCGTTGGTCGCGCCCCACACCCCGGCGTGGGTGGTGACCGGCACCCCGAGTTCGCGGGCGACCTCGAACGCGGCCTTCTCCGGGAACGCCGGGTCGCCGGTGACGTCGAAGGCCAGCTGGAACCCGGCGAGTTTGCCGCTGTCGACGCGGCGCCGCACGAAGTCGCGGAAACTGTCGGAGGCGGTCCAGTCCCACGGGCCCTGCTGGATGTTGCCGTAGGCCAGCACGAACCGCCCGGGGACGGCTTCGAGCGCGTCGACCGCGGCGTCGGCGTGCTGCGCGGTCTGCAGCCCGTGCGACCAGTCGACAGTGGTGGTGACGCCGGCGTCGATGGCCTCGATCGCCGAGAGCAGGTTGCCGGCGTAGATGTCCTCCGGGCGGAAGAGCTTGCCGGACTCCAGGTAATACCAGACGAAGTACTGCGTAAGGGTCCAGTCGGCACCGTAGCCGCGCATCGCGGTCTGCCACATGTGCCGATGCGTGTCGATCATGCCGGGCATCACGATGCCGCCGGTCGCGTCGATCTCCTCGGCGCCGTCGGGCGCGGTGAGGTGGTGACCCACCTCGGCGATGCGGTCGTCGATCACCAGGACGTCGGCACCGGGCAGCACCGTGTGCGCGTCGTCCATGGTGAGCACCAGGCCGTTGCGGAAGATAGCGCTCATCGTCACCTTCTTTCGGACGCCTGTCCGCTGTGCGGGCAGCTCAGATCGTCCAACAGTGTCCCCGGTCACTTGCGATGTCAAGGAGTTGTTTCGACGAGATTTCAATCAACCCATTTTCCCGTACGGGATCCCAGCCTGGAACGTTGACAGAGCGGTCCCGACCGCGAAAGCTAGATCCGGCGGACACCTGTCCGCAGAACGGGCGGTACTTATGACCGAGCACCACACGGGCCCCCTGGCCGGCCTGCTCGTGGCCGACTTCTCCCGGGTTCTGGCCGGGCCGTACGCGACGATGCTGCTCGCCGACCTGGGCGCTCAGGTGATCAAGGTGGAGGGCCCCGGCGGCGACGACACCCGCACCTGGATGCCCCCGGTCCGCGACGGCGTGTCGACCTACTACCTGGGCATCAACCGCAACAAGCGGTCGATCGCGCTGAACCTGAAGGACGACGACGACCGGGCGGCGGCGCAGGAGCTGGCCCGGCGCGCGGACGTGCTGATCGAGAACATGCGGCCGGGCGGACTGGCCCGGTTCGGGCTCGACTACGACACCGTCGCGGCCGGCAACGCGGGGGTCGTCTACGCCAGCATCAGCGGCTTCGGCACCGGGGCGGGCGCGTCCATGCCCGGGTACGACCTGATGGTCCAGGCCATCTCCGGGCTGATGAGCCTCACCGGCGACCCGGACGGGTCGCCGTTCCGGGCCGGGATCTCGGTCTTCGACGTGATGGCCGGCATGCACGCGAGCATCGGCATCCTGGCCGCGCTGCACCGCCGGGCCGAGACCGGGCGCGGCCAGCACGTCGAGGTCAACCTGCTCAGCTCGGCCCTGTCCGGCCTGGTCAACCACTCCAGCGGGTACGTCGCGGGCGGCACGATCCCGTTCCGGATGGGCAACGCGCATCCGAGCCTCTTCCCGTACGAGCCGCTGCCCACGGCCGACGGCGAGCTGATCGTGATCGCCGGCAACGACGGGCAGTTCCGCAAGCTCTGCCAGGTGCTCGACCTGCCGGGGCTGCCGGACGATCCGCGTTTCGGGCGCAATCAGGACCGTACGGCCAATCGGGAGGAGCTGCGGCCGATCCTGGTGGAACGCCTCACCAAGAGGACCAAGGACGAGTGGTTCCGGGACCTGATCGCGGCCGGGGTGCCGTGCGCGCCGATCAACACGATCGACGGCGGGGTGGCCTTCGCCGAGGAGCTCGGACTGGAGCCGGTGGTGACGGTCGGCGGGGTGCCCAGCGTGCGTAACCCGATCACGTTCTCGGAGTCGCCGGCGGCGTATCAGCTGCCGCCGCCCGGGCTGGACGAACACGGCGAGGAGATCCGCGCATGGCTGAAGAACTGAGGTTTCCGACCGGGCTCGGCACGTCCGACGCCGACACCATCTCGCTGCTGGGACAGGACCTGGCCGCCGACCTGATGGGCCAGGTCGGGTTCGGCGAGCTGGCGTTCTGGCTGGTGGCCGGGCGTCGTCCGACTTCTTCGGAGGTACGGCTCTTCGAAGCGGTGCTGGTGGCCCTGGCCGATCACGGGTTCACGCCGACGGCGATCGCGGCCCGGCTCACGTACCTCTCGGCGCCGGATTCGCTGCAGGGCGCGCTCGCGGCCGGGCTGCTCGGCGGCGGCTCGCGGTTCCTGGGCGTGACCGAGGACTGCGGAAAGTTCCTGGCCGCGGCCCTCAAGGACGCCGATAGTGACGACTTCGACGAGATCGCGCGCCAGGCGATCGCCAACGCCAAGGGCCGGATCCCGGGCCTCGGGCACCCGGTCCACAAGGTCCTGGACCCGCGCACCCCGGTGCTGATCGGCATCGCGCACGAGGAGGGCCTCTACGGACGTCACCTTCGTCTGTTCGAGGCGATCGGTCGCGTACACGGAAAGAATTTGCCCCTGAACGGCGCCGGCGTGTGCGGTGCGGCCCTGGCCGACCTGGGATTTCCCGTGGCGATGCTGCGCGGGTTCGCGCTGCTGGCCCGCGCGGCCGGGCTGCTCGGGCAGATCGCCGAGGAACAGCGCCGCCCGATCGCCAACCAGATCTACCTGACCGTCGACCGCAACGCCGTCTACGAGCCGTAAGGGAGGAATGCCATGGCCAGCATCGTCGCGGTCATCGCCTCGACGCACCACCCCTTCTACTACCGGGCCAGCACCTCGACCGGTGAGGACCGGCCGCCGTTCGCCGACGAGTGGACGCGCAAGATCCTCGCCTTCCGTGAGACGCTGACCAGGGCGAACCCGGACGTCCTGGTGATGGTCGGCTCGGACCACTTCCACCAGCTGTGGCTGGACAACATGCCGCAGTTCCTGGTCGGCAAGGCGCCGATGTACGACGCCAACTGGTACAACGAGGAACGCGAGTTCGGGCTGCCGCGGATGGTCCTGAAGGGCCAGGAGGACCTGTCCGGGCACATCCTGCGGGCCGGGCTGGACGCCGGTTTCGACCTGGCGTTCAGCAACGAGCTGCGCATCGACCACAGCGTGACCTGCCCGATCATCACGCTGCGGCCCGAGGCCGACCTGCCGATCGTGCCGATCTACACCAACATCTTCGCGCCGCCGCTGCCCCAGCCGAAACGGTTCGTGCAGCTGGGCGAGGCGATCCGGGAGATCATCGAGCAGTGGCCGTCGCACCTACGGGTCGCGGTGATCGGAACCGGTCACCTGTCGCTGGAACTGGGCGGGCCGCGGCAGTTCGGGCCGCACGGTCCGGACCCCGAGTTCGATCAGCGGGCGGTCGAATGGATCGCCAACGGGGACCTCGACGGGTGTCTGCGCGAGGTGACGCTGGACAGCCTGCACTCGCCCGGCAACGCGACCCACGGATTCATGGACTTCATGCTGATGATGGGCGTGGCCGGGGCCGGCGTGAAGGCCGACTACGTCGACACGCTCGACCTGTTCCACACCATGGAGGCGTATTTCACCTGGTACCCGAACGGAGGCCCGGCGTGAGCAAGTATCTGCTGAACAAGTTCCTGTTCACCGTGGACCGCGACCCCGAGCTGGTCGAACGCTACCGGCACGAGCCGGCCGAACTGGTCGCGTGGTGGGAGGCGAACGTCGCCAACTCGCTGCTCAACAGCCACACCGGTGAGGCCGGCACGTGGCTGGCGTTCACCGAGGACGAGCGGAACGCGCTGATCGGGCACGACCATGTGCGGCTGTTCGAGCTCGGCTCGCACCCGTTCCTGACGTTGACGCTGTTCATCGCCATGTTCGAACGGGACAACAAAGAACCCCTCGAATATCAGAAGGCGTACGGGGCGGCGCTCGCGCACCTGTCGATGCCGTACCCGGACATCGCGACGTGATCAGCGCCGCCGTCCTGACCACCTGCGGACAGGCGCCGGTCATCGAGCAGAGACCGGCGCCGGTCCCGGCCCGCGGGGAGCTGCTGGTCGACGTGGTGGCGGTGCCGATCACGCCGCTCGACCTGCTCTGCGCTTCCGGGGTGAGCTACTTCGGTACGCCGTCGACGCCGTACGTGCCCGGGGTCCAGGGGGTCGGTCGTCTGGCCGACGGGTCGCCGGTCTGGTTCGCGACGGCGGCCGGGATGCGGCCGGGCGACGGGAGCATGGCGTCCGTGGTCGCGGTGCCGGCGGCCGACGTGGTGCGCCTGCCCATCGACGTACGTCTCAATTGGCATTTGATCTCGGCCTTGGGTCTGTCGGCCGTGGCGGCGCACGGCGCTCTGCATCGCGCCGGTGGCCTGGCCGAGGGTGAGCAGGTCGTCGTGCTCGGCGCCGGTGGCGTGGTCGGGCAGGCCGCCGTGCAGCTCGCCAAACTGGGCGGCGCCCGACGGGTCGTCGCGGTCGCGCGCTCGGAGCGATCCCTGGCCCGGGCGGCCGAACTCGGCGCCGACGCGACCGTGCGGCTGACGCCGGACGGATTCGAGGAACGCCTGCGGGCGGCGACCGACGGGCCGGCCGACCTCGTCGTCGATCCGATCTTCGGAGCACCGGCGGCGGCCGCACTGCGCGTGCTGCGACCGGATGGCCGGCTGGTCAACCTCGGCTCGTCGGCCGGGCCGACCGCGCCGATCGACTCGGCGACCCTGCGCGGAGGATCGCTGCAGGTCATCGGCTACACGAACAACGCGCTGCCGGTCGAGGTGCGAGCCGCCGTCCTCACCGAGATCGCCGAGCACGCGGCGGCCGGGCGGCTGACCGTCGACCACGAAAGCGTGCCATTCGCCGATGTCACCTCCGCGTGGGAACGGCAAGCCGCCGACCAGGGAAAAGGCCGGATCGTCCTGGTACTCCCATAGAGCAATCACCGGCGTCGGCCGGTCGCGCCGATTATGCTCGGTCCCGGAACTGTCGTGGTTCATTGTGCCGGGACGAGGGACAACGCGATGGAGTTACGGCAGCTGGAGCACTTCGTGGCGGTGGCCGAGGAGGGAGTCTTCGCCCGCGCCGCCGCCCGCTGCCGGATCGCCCCGTCCGGGCTGTCCACGTCGATCCGCGCCCTGGAGGCCGACCTCGGCGCCGAACTGTTCGCCCGGACCACCCGCCGGGTCACCCTCACCACCGCCGGTTCCGCGCTGCTGCCGCAGGCCCGCGCGACATTGAGCGCGGCCGCCGCGGCCCGCAGCGCGGTCGACGGTGTGGCCCGCGGCTTCCTCGCGATCGGCGGCATACCCACACCCGGGCTGCTCGATCAGGCGACCGCGCTGGAACGGTTCGCCGCCCGCTTCCCGCAGGTCGAGGTCCGCTACACCAACGACACGTCGGACGGGCTGCTCGACCGGGTGCTCGGGCGGCGGCTCGACCTGGCCATCGTCTCGCTGCCACCGATCCCGCCGGCCGGGGTGACCGTGCGCGAACTGGCCCGCGGCCGGGTCCGGCTGGCCTGCCGGGCCGACCACCGCTTCGCCGGGCGACCGGTGGTGACCTGCGGCGAGGTGGCCGGGGAGAAACTGGTGACGGCGCAGCCCGGGTCCCGCGGGCACGACTACCTCGAACGGATCTTCGCGGCGGCCGGGATGCCACGGACCGCGCCGCACGAGGTGCACGACGTGCCGACCATGCTGGAATTCGTCGACCGGGGACTGGGCGTGGCACTGGTCGTGGACGGGATGACCGCGTCGCGGCCCGGCCTGAGCACGGTGGCGATCGACGACGACGCCCTGACCTGGACCCTGGCCGCGGTCACCCCGGCCGTGTCGTCGCCGGCCGCGCACGCGTTCCTGGCCGAGCTCGGGTAACCGTGCACATCTCGGTGACCGGCGGCGACTCGGACACCCGTGTGCTGGTCGTGGCCGGGGAACTGGACATGGCGGCGGCGCCGCACGTGCACACCGCCGCCGCGACGGCCCTGCGGGACGATCACGTACGCCGGCTGGTGATCGACTTCGCCGACGTGACGTTCCTGGACTGTGCCGGGATCGCGGCGCTGCTGGAGGTGTCCCGGCGGGCCCGGGCCCGGGGTGCGGACGCCGTGCTGGTCCACCCCCGGCCGCTGGTGCAGCGCGTCCTCGAGGCGACCGGTGTCGCCGAACGGCTGATGGGCTAGGACGCCTGTTTCAACAGGTGGAACGGGCCGTCCGCGGTGCGGTCACGGCCGCTCTCCTTGGCCGCGTACAGATGCGTGTCGGCCAGCCGCAGCAGCGCCTCCTGGGTGCGGCTGCTCTCCCCGGACGTGGCCACGCCGATGCTGGCGGTCACCGGAACGGTCCCGGTGATCGGCCGCCACTCCTGGCCGCGGATGGCCATCCGCAGACGCTCGGCCCACGCGTACGCCTCCTCGGGGTCGGCCCCGGGCAGCACCAGCAGGAACTCCTCGCCGCCGAGCCGGGCTGCGAACGCGTCCTTCACCGGCGCCGCCGCATCGGTCAGCAACTCGGCGATCCGCCGCAGCACCTGGTCACCGACCTCGTGCGAGCACGTGTCGTTGATCCGCTTGAAGTGATCCAGGTCGACGATCGCGATCGACAGCGGGGTGTGCGCCTCCTGCGCCTGCCCGAGCAGGACCGGCAGCTCCACGTCCACGAAACGGCGGTTGAACAGGCCGGTCAGCGGGTCACGCAGGGACAGCTCCTGGGCGCGCGCACCGGCCCGGCGGGCCTCGTCGGCCTCGTACATCGCATGAAGGGTCTTCGCCCGGGCGTCCCGCTCGCTGGAGGTGAGCGCCATCGCGGCGGCGTGGAACGCCTTGTACTCGTCGAGCGCCTCGGCGAACCGGCCCGCGTCGGCCCAGATCTCGGCCTGCTCACGGCGCATCTCGACGGCGACCCCGGACAGCTGACGGTCCTCGCACAGGTGCCGGCAGCGGTCGACCGCGTCCTGCGCCTTGGCCAGATCGCCGGCCCGGCGATACACCTGCGAGAGCGTGACCAGGCACAGGGCCCGGGAGCCGACCTCCTCGTAGGCGCTGGCGTATTCGTCGTCGAGCACCGGCAGCAGCGTGGTGATCGCGTCCTCGTACCGTCCCGCTCCGAGCTGCACGTTCGCCACCGTGTCCAAAGTGTTGTAGTCCAGGGTCAGGTCGTACTCGGCGGCCAGGCGCAGGATCCGCTCGACCGCCACCTCGGCCTTCGTGCTGTCACCGACGTCCTGCTCGGTGTAGGCCAGGTTGTTGAACACCCGGATCCGCGCCCGGATGTCCCCGAGAGTCACCGACAGCCGCTCGGCCTCGGCGTAGCGCTGCCGCGCGCCCTCGATGTCCTCGACATCGGCCAGGGCATCGGCCAGCGCCATCACGCACCGCCATCGAAGGTACGGCGAAGCCCCCTCCCCCATCCGGGAGAACGCCTCCAAGGCTCCGAGCGCGTGCTCCAGCGCCGTCGGATAGTCGCCGAGCTGCCCGAAGTACGGCGACAGCCGCAGATGACTGAGCGTCAGCAGCAGCAGATGGCCGTGGTCGGCCGCCCACGCGTTGACCTGTCGGCAGATCTGCCCGCTGGTGATCACGTCGCCGCGCCGGCCGACCAGATCCGCGCGCAGCAGCTGCGCCCGCAGTTCCAGGTCGGTGGCCCCGATCGCGGCGGCGGCCGCCTCGATGTCGGCGGCGCGGGTGAACCATTCGTCCAGGTCCATGCCGTACCTCGGTTGCTCCTCGAGCGCGGTCAGTTCCACGTTCAGAGTCCTCGGGTCCATGTCCCGGCTCATCGGCTCGCCCGGCGTGGTCCTGAGCACTCCACGAGATCGGCATGGGTAAACTCCGGCGCGTTGCCGCCAGAGGGAGTACAGGTCGATATGAGCATGCCGCTACGTCCCGGGGACGAGACCCGGCTCGGACGGTACGAGCTGATCGGCCGGCTCGGTGAGGGCGGCATGGGCACCGTCTTCCAGGGGCGGGACCCGGACGGGCGGCTCGTCGCGATCAAGATGGTGCGGCCCGAGTTCGCGCACGACACCGAGTTCCGCGCCCGGTTCCGCAGCGAGGTGAACCGGGCCAAGCAGGTGCCGCCGTTCTCGACGGCCGAGGTGCTCGACGCCGACCCCGATCACGAGCCGCCGTACCTGGTGGTCGAGTTCGTGGACGGGCCGAGCCTGGCCGCCGAGGTGCGGGACAACGGGCCGCTGTCCGGGGCGGCACTGCACGGGGTGGCCGTGGGCATCGCGACCGCGCTGACCGCGATCCACGGGGCCGGGGTGATCCACCGGGACCTCAAGCCGGGGAACGTGCTGTTCGCGCGCGGCGGGATCAAGGTGATCGACTTCGGGATCGCGCGGGCGTTCGAGGCGACCAGCCAGCACACGCGGACCGATCAGCTGGTCGGGACCGTGGCGTACATGGCGCCGGAACGATTCGACCCGGCCGACGGGCGGCCGGTGACCTCGGCGGCGGACATCTTCGCCTGGGGTGCCGTGGTGGCGTTCGCGGCGACCGGGCGGACGCCGTTCGCGGCCGACTCGGCGGCGGCCACCGCGATGCGGATCCTGACCCAGCCGCCGGACCTGTCCGGGCTGCCGGAATCGTTGCGGGACGTGGTGGGGCGGTCGCTGGACAAGGACCCGGCGGCCCGGCCGAGCGCGCGGGAGCTGCTCGACCGGCTGCTGGCCGGATCGCCTCCCGTCCTGGCGGCCGGTGCCTCGGTGGAGGCCGACACCGAACTGGTGCCGCGCCGGCGCTCCCGGCTGCTGCCGGTCACCGCCGCGGTCGTCGTGCTGCTGGCCGCCGGCGGTGTCGTCGCGGCCAAGTACCTGCCGAGCGCCACGGCGGACCGGGCGGCCCCGAGCGTCGAGATCACCGTCAACCGAGGGCCGGCCGGCCCGTCGGCCAGTCCCACGCTCTCGGCCGCCGAGAAGCTGTCGTCGATCATGCTGGGTCATCGCCGGACGCTGATCCACATCGCCGAGGCCGACCGTGACCTGGCCCTGGATCAGCACTACACCGAGGTTCAGGGTGGCGACGGGACCGGCGCCAAGTCGGAGTTCGCCCTGGTTCCGTACGGTGTCCAATTCATGATCCGCTCGCTGTACAACCCGACCGGCGAACAGACCTGCCTCGGCGTGAAAGCCGTCCTCGACGAGTCGGCGCGGCTGGTCTCGACGACGTGCGACCCGACCGACGCGACGCTCTTCTACGTCAAGCGCGCCCAGGGCACCGACGACAAGAAGCGCCCGACCTACTACATCTCCAACGAGCAGTGGGGGTTCGTCCAGTGGAGCGCGGGCGACAAGGTGCTCTTCGTCGAGGTGATCGGGGACGCGCCGCCGCTGTCGACCTTCAGCTTCGTCGACCGGGGACCCCTGTGAGCGTCAGCTCTCCCCGGCGGGGCTCCGGCTCCGGCTCCGGTGAGCAGCGCGACCAGGCTGTCCGGCACGTTCTCGCCGAGGCACATCTCGAAGTCCCGCGCCGCCTCGGCCGCTTCCTCCGCGCTTCGGACAAAAAGAATTTGCTCGTACGCGGTGAGCGCCGCTTCCACGTCACCGGCGTGATCGGCCAGCGCCTGGCCGAGCTCAGCCCCGTCGAGCATGGCCAGGTTCGCGCCCTCCCCGTTCGGCGGTGACAGGTGCGCGGCGTCCCCGAGCAGGGTCACCCCGGGGGTCCGCTCCCAGCGGTGCCCGATCGGCAGGGCGTGCAGGCCGCGCAGCACCGGCGCGGTCTCCCCGTCGGTGATCAGCGCGGTCAGCTCCGGCGCCCAGCCGCGGAACTCGGCCGCGACCCGCGCGGTGGCCGCCCGGGCGTCCGCGAAGTCGATGCCGGCGAACCACTCCTGGGGCCGGGTCAGCGAGACGTACGTGTGCAGCACCCCGCCCGCCTCCCGGTGCGCCTGGATGCCCTGCCCCGGGACGGGCGCCATCAGCGAGCCGGCCCCGACCGCGCGGGCCGCCGCCGGATGCTTGTCGTCCGCGTCGAACAGGTAGGTCTCCACGAACGACGTCCCCACGTACTGCGGCTGCGCCGCCGAGACCAGCGGACGGACGCGCGACCAGGCCCCGTCGGCCCCGACCAGCACATCGGTGACCACGCTCGACCCGTCCGCGAAGGTGACCTCGTGGCGTCCCGCGCCCAGCGGCCGGACCGCGGTGACCTTGTGCCCCCACCGGACCGTGCCCTCGGGCAGCGAGTCGAGCAGCATCCGCCGCAGATCCCCGCGCAGCACCTCGGGCCGGTGGCCGGTGCCGTCGTCGGGCTCGTCGAGCAGGACGCTCCCGTCGTACGCGAGGATCCTCGTCGCCTCGGCGCCCGGCCGGATCAACGCCCGGAACTCGTCGAACAGCCCGGCCGCCTTGAGGGCCGGCTGCCCGTTGTGCTCGTGGATGTCGAGCTGCCCGCCCTGGGTGCGGGCCTCGGCGGACGCGTCGGCCTCGAAGACCGTCGCCGCGATGCCGTTGACGTGCAGCACCCGCGCCAGAGTGAGTCCGCCGAGCCCGGCCCCGATGATCGCGATCATGACACGTCCTTCCCAGCCTGGAATGTCGTTCCAGTTCAACAATGGAACGACATTCCAGAAATGTCAAGGGCAGGTCAGCCGGTCGCCTCCGCGAACTCCACCTCCTCACCGTCGGCGACGGTGAGGAGGAGCGGGCCCGGCTTTCTCGTCGAGATCGACGCCGCCTGACGTCCGGGCCCCGGAAAGTCAGACGGACACGGCCGGACCCAGCTTCAGCGTCACCGTCTGAGTCTCCTCGTCGCCGGCCTCGCCGGCACCGACGATCTTGATCGTGCCCGAGTCGGTCACCACAAAATCGAGAACGACGGTGCTGCTCTTGAGCACGAACGGATCCTCACCGCCCGCCGCGGCCGACAGCGCCGCACGGACGGTGCTGATCGCCTCGACCAGCGCCTTCTCGACATTCCCGCCTCGGACCTCGATCTCCTCGTCCGGGGCCGGAGGTACCAGGGTGATCTCGACGCGCTGCGCGCTGCGCCAGGAGCGTTCAAGGTTGCCGCCGAGCTTCAACCCGACGAACGGCACCGTCAGCTCCACACCACCGCCAAGGGTCTGGCGCGCCATCGCGGTGGTGGACACGGTGACCTCGGTGATCTTGAGGTCCCTCGGTAGGTCGGCCGCGGACAGGTTCGCCTTCTTCACCGCCTTCTTGATCGCCGCGATGATCTCCACGAACGCGATCCCGTCATGCCGCTCGGCGTTCACTGGCTCCACCCTTCATTCACCGGCACGGCGTTCGGGTCGCCGTAGACGCTGTAGGCCAGCCAGGTCGGATCGTCGTCCTGCCGGGCCGCCGCCACCCTGGCCCGGAAGGACGCCTGCCCGAGCGTCAGACCAGCCACCAGATGGGTGTAGAACTCCTCGGCGAAGGCCTGCGCGCTGCTGCTGCGCACATCCCACAGGGTGCCGACGAACGCGCCGGCCCCGGCGGCCAGGAACTGTTGCGCCCAGCCCATCATGCGGGTGTAGTGCGGCACCGAATCGGCCGAGCGGCAGGCGTTGATGAAGATCAGGGGCTGGGAGGTCGCCAGACTGCCGGTCGACTTGGCGTGTTCGAGCAGAGTGGGCACGAAGTCGCCGTCCTCCATGGCGATGGCCGACCCGGCCGATCCCGCCTGATAGGTGTTGTGGCAGGCGAAGTGCATCAACCCCAGGCCGCCGGCGTCGACGAGTCGCAAGAGCTCGGCCAGCTCGGTGACCACGGACGGATCGCCGTCACCGGACACGATCCGGGACAGCGCGTCGACCTCGGCGCCGGCATTGCGAGGGCTCTCCGGAGGCACGACGAACCGGGCGCGGCCGATGCTGACGGTCCGGGAGCGGGGCTGGTTGTAGACCCGGCGCGTGACCGGCATCTGCTCGATGAGGAATCCCGAATCCTCGGTCCGGCTGATCGGATAGAGCAGCTCCCACGGCACGGTGTCCATGCCGGTGGCGATGGAGAAGGTCGTGATGCCGGAACGCACCTGCCAGAACTGCTCCCGCACAGCCTCCGGGACCAGACTGTTCCACAGCGCGATCCCGGTGTTCTGCAGCAGCCGGCGAGCGTTGCCCGGACTGTAACCGGCGGTGCGCCGAGCCAGCCGGCGCACGGTCTGGATGATGTGCTCAGTGGTCTCGTCCGGGCCCGACGACACTGACTCGACGATCACCGGATCGAACAGCTGGGTGTCGCTGAGCAGCTGGAACGTGTACCTGTCCCGGTCACGACGCACCTGCAGCGTCACCTCACCGGCCTCGGCCCGGACGTCCTCGATGCCGCTGCTCTTCACCTGGGTGCCCGCGTCCGGGCCCAGCGCGGTGACGGAGACCTCGAACTCCAACTCGGCCAGGAACGTCCCACCGGCCCAGGCCGTCACGTGCAGTCGCTGCAGGCTGACCGTGCCGGCCCGGAAGACGAAACGGACCGGGTCCGAGTCGCCGTCGACCGGAACGTGCGTCGTCTGCTCCATCGGGCCACGAGCGGTCAGACCCGGGCCCGGCTCGACGATGACGGTCACCGCGATGCCACTCGCACCGACCTCCAGCGGGCGCAGCATCGCCGCGTGACCCTGCGGGGCCGACGACGACCGGCCGATGATGCGCACGGTCAGGCTGATCTCCGCCCCGAGGCGGGCGTGCGAAGGGAAATTCCCCACCAGCCATCGCCGTGGAGGTGGAGGCTCGTGCGCGGGGCCGTACACCGTCTTGTGGCCGGAGACGACGTCGTCGAGCGTGAGGAACCGACCGTCCGGAAGCCACAACGCCGGGTCCCCGTCGGAGGGGATCCAGGCGCGCGATTCCGCCCTGGTGCCCCGATATCGGGCCCACCGCTCACGCTCGTTCGCCACCACCGCCAGCGCCGGGTTGACCGGCTGCCTCGCGCGGCTGCCGTGCCACAGCAGCCACAGACGCCACAGTTCGGCGTAGGTGCCGTTGGCCTGAGCGAGTTGCTGGTGCGATCCGACCTCGCCGACTCGGCCGTCCTCGATCACGACCACCCGGTCGGCGTGGTAGGCCAGGATCAACCGGTGATCGATCGTGACGATCGTCCGACCGGCGAGGGCCTCGTCGAGAGCTCGGTTCACCGCACGCGCGGTCGGCGAGTCCAGCAGTGAGGTCGCCTCGTCGAGCACCAGGACGTTGGGTGGGCGGAGCAGGACCCGGGCCAGCGCCAGTTGCTGTGTCCACGGTGGGGTGAGCGCGACGCCGCCGTCACCGACCACGGTGTCCAGGCCGTCCGGCAGCTCGTCGACCCAGCTCAGGGCCGACACGGTGGCCAGCGCACGCCGAATTTCCTGGTCCGTGGCGTCCGGGGCGACGAAATCGAGGTTGTCCCGCAGGGTGCCGGCGAACACGTGCTGATCCCGGCCGACCAGCATGATCTCGTGGCGGCGGCGCTTCGGGGACAATGAGTTCAGCGGCACATCGCCGACCGTTACGGTTCCCGTGGTCGGCTGGTGAATTCCCGCCAGCAGCAGGCCGAGGGTGGACTTGCCGCCACCCGACGGGCCGACGACCGCGAGGCGCTCCCCCGGTTCCACCGCCAAGTCGATGCCATGCACAACCTCTCGCGAGGAGTTGTAACCGAAGCGGGCCCCGTGAAGTTGGAGGAGGCTGGCTCTCTCCGGCAGCGAGTCACCGGCTGCAGCCGGATCGGGGGCAGCACCCACACCGAGAATCCGGGCCAGTGAGGCCCTTCCGACCTGAAGTTCGTCCAGCCACGACAGAAGTCGGTCCAGCGGATCGATCAGCAGTTGCACGTAGATCACCGCGGCGACGGTCAATCCCAACGGCAGCGTTCCGTTCAGATACAACATGCCGGCCAGCAGAAGGATCGGGATCAAGGTCAGCAGGTACGCCGCCTCGGTCGTCGGCCACCAGACAGTGCGCAGGAAGAGTGTGTATCGCTCAGCTCGCCACGAACGACCCAGAAGCCGATCGGTCAGCGCGACACGCTGCCGCTGCCGGCCGAGTGCCTCCACAGTGCGGGTGCCCGTGGTTGTTTCGGCCAGACTGTCGGTTACCGCAGCGTATGCCGCGTTCTGTCGCAGATAGGCAGTGTCCGCGCGTCGTGCATACCAACGAGTTCCCAGGGCGAAGACCGACGCCCCGAGCAGGATCGGCATCAAGAGGTAGGGACTGACCAGTGCCAGGACAAGCACCACCAGCGCGCTGCGGAACACAGCAATCAAGACCTCAGGCACCGCAAGTCGGACGCACGTGGACAATACGTCGACATCTTTGGTCGCCCGGGTCAGGAGATCTCCGACTCCGGCCGATTCCGACATTCCCAGCGGCATTGCCAGCAGCCGAGCGACGAGGTCCTCACGCAGCCGAGTCAGAATTCGCTCGCCCAGCCGTCCCAGGACAGAATACAAAAAACGCGTCAAAAGCGCCTGTGCCAGCACGAGGATCGCGAATGCAATGCCGAGGCGATCAAGTGTACGGCTGTACCCTTCGGAATGGATGATCTCCACGATGCGACCGAGAATCAACGGACCGGTAACGCCGATCGCGGACGAGGCCACGGCGAGACTCAGCGCGATAAAAGCCATGCCGCTGTGATTGCGAATCAACACCCGAAGGTATTGCCGAATCTCGACCTTTTTGGCGATCGGCAGCGGGCGGCTCACGACGACTCCTCGTCGAGCACCAATCGGGCATAACCGGGCTCCGACAGCAGCAGTTCGCTGTGGCTTCCGGTCGCCAGCACTTCGCCGGCGACCACGTACTGAACGTGGTCCACCCGGTTGAGGACAAAAGGACTCGACGTACAGATGACGGTGGTGCGACCGGCACGAAAATCACGTAGCCGTACCGCGATAAGTGCTTCCGTGAAGGTGTCCACCGCGTTTGTCGGCTCTATCAGGATCAGGATCTCCGGATTCGCGACCAGCGCACGGGCCAGTCGGAGGCGCTGTTGCTGGCCGCCGGAGAGGGAACGGCCCCGCTCGGCGACCTCGGTATCCAGACCGTCCGGGAGCCCCTCGATGACATCAGTCATCGCGGCCGCCTCGATCGCCTCCATCGCACGGTCGCTGCGATGCGGGTTCAGATCGGCGCGGAGGGAACCCGAGAAGAGCAGCGCATCGTTGTCGACGACCAGAATCCTCTTCCGTAGGTCTGTCTGAGGCAAATCGACCAGAGGCACGCCATTCCACTCTGCGCCACCCCGGTAGCCGCCGAGACGATCGGCGATCCGAACCACGGAATGCGGATCCGGGGCCACGAGCGCGATGACGCACCCAGGGGTGATGACCACACCCGACTCTGGATCGACCAGATCTCCAGACACCGGCACGGGCCGCGGACGCGGCGAATCAGCCACGTCCGGCACCTGTTCCAGCATCCCGGTCACCCGCCGGGCGGCGACAACGCCCCTGCTCACTCTCGAGAAAACGTCGGTCAGCTGGCGCAGTGGCGTGGCCAGAAACGCAGCATAAGCGTAGAAAGAGACCAGTTGCCCGATCGTGATCACGCCCGTCATGGCGAGGCGTGCGCCGGACCAGAGGATCAGCACGAGCAGTATGCCGGGCAGGAGCACCTGCACTGCCTCGACGAGCGACTCCATCTCGGCTATCCGGATGCCTTGACGCTCCAGCGCCCGAGAATCGGCGCGATACCGCGCCGCCATGACATCCTCACCGCCCACACCCTGCAACGTCCGCTGCCCAGCGATCAGGTCAGCAGCGCGACCGGTGAGTGCACTCCGGCGCTCTCGGTACATCTGCTGGCGCCGATGCAAAGTCCTGATCAGAAGCCCGGCGATCAGCATGAGCAACGGCACCCCGATCAGCACGACCAGGCCGAGCCGGATCGACGTCGTCAACAGCACAGTCGCGACTATGCAGATCGCCGACAGCGCCCCCAGACCCCGGATTCCCGCATCTGTCGCTCCGCCGAAATTGGTCAGATCCACCGCTCCGAGCGCGATCACCTCGCCGGTCTCGAGGCGACTCGGCAGGTTGGAACCCAGTTTGGTGACCTGCCGGACCATCAGCTGAACAGTTCGGAATGCCGCACCAAGCCAATTCACTACCGAAAATCGGTGACGTGCTATTCCGGCTGCCGTTTGCGCGATG
The DNA here is from genome assembly GCF_051380535.1 of Actinoplanes sp. HUAS TT8. Lineage (NCBI taxonomy): Bacteria > Bacillati > Actinomycetota > Actinomycetes > Micromonosporales > Micromonosporaceae > Actinoplanes > Actinoplanes sp. HUAS TT8. The sequence continues at coordinate 4,209,418 of NZ_CP195646.1, forward strand.
CCTACACAAAAAAGTAAACCGACCACCCCGAAGAAGGACGAACTGCCTCCGGCGATGAGCGCGTCGATCGCCCAGCCGAAGACCGCGGGCGTCAGCGCCTGGGCACACATCCAGAGGACCGCCAGCGTCGCTGCGAGCAGCTGCGACCGGCAAGATTGGCGTACATTCCAGAGCAAAAAGCGCACCGGCGACCGCACGTCCGGCTGACCAGGATCTGCTTCCGGCAGGCGCCGCATGGCTACCAACAGTACGGCCCTGTTATGACGGAAAGCGAGACCCGAGCCCGCCGGACGTACGATTCAAGATCGACGAGCGACGATCATGCAACCGACTTCTGCGGGAATTCCTGGCGATGTTCGGCGGTCAGCAGGCGGCTCGGGCATAGGCGGGCAGGCCGGCGTTCGCGCAGCCGTACCACGTCTCGGTGTAACCGTCGTTGTTGACGAGCAGGGTGTCGGTGGCCGACGAATAACTCAGCTCGGTGATCGAGTTCGTGGTGCCGTACGGGAAGATGTTGAGGGTGTAGGTCGAGCCGGACTTCGCGTACGAGAACGTGGTCTGGCGCTGCACCGGCCAGCCGGTCGGGCTGGGGATGTAGCTGCGCTTCCACCCGGTGCCGGTGGAGCTGTCGAAGCTCCAGATCATCGACGGGGTGAACTGGTCGCCGCCGTCGTGGAACCACACGCGGCCGTTGCCGGCGGCGTGGGCGGCGGTGGGTGCCGCGACCAGGGCGGTGATCGCGACGGCGGCTGCGGCGGCAAGCTTGGTGAAAGACATCGGGGCTCCTCGTGATCGTGGGTCACGTGTAGGAGAGCGCCCGGCCGTGGAAAGTTCCCGCGTCACCCGATGGGGTTACACGGAAGCAAAGCGGGCGGCGAAGGCGACCGCGCCGTAGTCGCCCTGGCGCAGGCGGGTGGCGATGTCGGTCTCGCCGATGGCTTCGAGGGTCCGGGCGGCCGTGTTGATCGCGGCCGGCTCACGGCGCAGCAGTTGGCGGGCCAGCCGCGCCTGGGTGGAGCGCAGTGTCGCGAACGCGCACAGTTCCAGGGCGCTGACGAACTCGTCGGTCAGGGTGCCGGCCTGTGCGTGCTCGACGACCAGTTCGCGCAGCCAGTCGGGCCAGTAACCGTACTTGCCGACGATCTTCCCGGCGTAGATCGCCTCGGCCGGGGTGCGGCCGACGCCGAGAAGGTGCGCGGTGACGTTCACGTCCAGGTGGGCGACGCGCAGCGCGGCGACGAACATGCGCAGCAGCGTGACCGCGCCGATCCGGGGCTCGATCTCGGCGGCGGCCCGGGCGTAGTCGCCGTCGAGCACCCAGGAGACGATCTCGGCCTCGTGCAGCGCGGCCGGGTCGACACCGCGGTCGGCCAGACGGGTGATCGTCTCGCGGAGACGGTTGCGGGCGCCGTCATACCGGTCCCGGATGCCTTCGCTGCTCGGCTTGTTCCGGTAGAGGATCGCGATGTCGGCGGCGATGTCCGCCTCCCGCTGCAACAACTGGGAGGTGATCTTCGGGAGCAGCATCTCGGTCAGGCCGGTCGTGAGGATCGCCTCGTCGAACCGGTCGGACGCGGACTCGAACTGCCGCCACCACTCGGCCGGGTGGGCGTCGATGATCGTCTCGGTGCGCTCGGTGGGCATGAGGCCTCCTTCTTGCCGAACACCCTCATCGGCCGGGCGGCCACGCTCTCAAGACTTTGACTACCGCCGGAACCGCACGCGAGGCCGGGCCTCGCGTGCGGCCGGTGTCAGTGCTCGTCCTCGCGCTGCTCCTTGTCCTTCTTCTCGGCCTCGCGTTCCATCGCCAGATCGAGCGCCAGCACACTGCAGATGATCAAAAGAGGATCAACACCCGATTTGATCTGTACGGCATAGGTGTCCCGCACGGTCAACCAGCGCTTGGAGACGGCCGCGACCTCGTCGCCGTCCAGCTCGATCACATACTCGTGGTCGAGCAGGTCGCCCTTCATCGTCAGGTCGTCGTGCCCGGGGACGTCGATGGTGAACTTGTCCCGGAACGGCGTGAACAGGTTCTTCTTGACCTCGGCGGCTTCCTCGCCACCGATGCGGACCTCATACGTCGGGCGGAGCGCGATCAGGTGGCGGTGCACGGTCGCCACCTCGTCCCCGTTCGGGTCCTCGATGACGAGCTTGTCGCGGATGCTGAACGCCTTGCCGTCGACGCGGTAGACCTTGTTGCCGTCCTCGTCCAGCACGTCGAAGTCGTCACCGATGGCGAAGAATCGCTCCCTGATCACATACATGCCTCGATTCTCCGCCATCACACAGCGCAAACCATCGGTACACACCCCCAACCTCACCCCCAACCCGGCCCAGCCCACCCCCAACCCGGCCGCACCCGCCCGACCCGGCCGCACCCGCCCGGCCCGGCTGGCACCCCGGCCCGGCCCGCGCCGAGCGCTGCCCAACCCCACGACACAGCCCTCAGCACCAGCCAACAACCGCAAGCTTCGCGCCAGCCCGAGCCCCGCGCAGGTCGGGCGGCGCAGGCCCGGCAGCGCGGGTCCGGCCCGGCAGCGCGGGTCCGGCATCCGGCTGGTGCTGAGGGCTGTTTCCGGGCCCCCGAGACAGCCCCCAGCACCAGCCAACAACCGCAAGCTCCGCGCCAGCCCGAGCCCCGCGCAGGTCGGGCGGCGCAGGCCCGGCAGCCCGCGGGGTGGCCCGGCAGCGCGGGTCCGGCATCCGGCTGGTGCTGAGGGCTGTTCCCGGGCCCCCGAGACAGCCCTCAGCACCAGCCGGCGACGGGGGGCGCGGCTGGCGATGGGTGGGGGTGGATTTGCGTGGGGCGACAGGTGGGCGTCTGGGCACGCGGGGCGGGGTGGTCGGGTTTGTTGCAGTGACCGCGCCCACCCGCGGACGTCGCCCTGGAGGGGTTCGCGTTTTGGCCGCCCCAGCGGCCTGCGAGCCCCGGAAGGGTCCCGGCGGGAGCGGCGGCCTGGACCACAGCGGACGCACGACATGAAGAATTTGATCTTGATGTCGTGCGTCCGTGAGGAGTCGCGCGTCCGCGCGAGGAGATCAGCTGTGGTCGACCGCGGCCTGCTCGATCGGCAGGGCGGCGACGTAGCGCTGCATGAACGCGTCGAAACCGGCCACGTCGGCCGGGTCGGGGGCGGCCGTCTCCAGCTCCGCGGCCGCGAAGACCGTGCTGGTCAGGTACTCGTCGAGGGTCTGGCCGGGCTGCTTGCCCACCAGGTACGACGCGAGGATCGCGATGCCCCACGCGCCGCCCTCGGAGGCCAGGTCCCCCACCGAGACCGGGGTGTTGATGGCGGCAGCGAGCAGGTTCTGGGCGACGCCCTTGGTCTTGAACAGGCCGCCGTGGGCGAACATCCGGTCGAGCTGAACGTTTTCGGACTTCTGGAGGACGTCCATGCCGAGGCGCAGGGTGGCCAGGGCGGAGTAGAGCTGGACGCGCATGAAGTTCGCGAGGGTGAGCGTGCTGCCGGGTTCGCGCAGGAAGAGCGGGCGGCCCTCGTGGAGTTTGGTGATCGGCTCGCCGGAGAGGTAGTTGAACGCCATCAGCCCGCCGCCGTCCGGCGCGCCGTCGAGCGCGGAGCGGAACAGGGTTTCGAAGATCGCGTTGCTGTCCTTTTCAAAACCCAGGGCCGCGGCGAACTCGGTGAACAATCCGGCCCACGAGTTCAGCTCGCTGGCGCCGTTGTTGCAGTGGACCATCGCGACGAGATCGCCGGCCGGGGTGGTGACCAGGTCGACCTCGGGGTGCTGGCGGCTCAGCGGACCGTCCAGGACGATCATGGCGAAGATGCTGGTGCCGGCGCTGACGTTGCCGGTGCGGCGAGCGACCGAGTTGGTCGCGACCATGCCGGTGCCGGCGTCGCCCTCGGGCGGGCAGACGACGACGCCGGACTGCAGGGCGCCGGTCGGGTCGAGCAGTTTCGCGCCGGAATCGGTCAGGGTGCCGCCGGGCTCGCCGGCCGGGAGGACCGACGGGAGCAGCTCGGCCAGGGGCTGGGACAGGCCGCGACCGGCGACCAGGCCGTCGAACTGGTCGAGCCGGACCGTGTCGTAGCCGCCGGCGGTGACGTCGATCGGGAACATGCCGCTGGCGTCGCCGACGCCGAGGACCTGCCGGCCGGTGAGTTTCCAGTGCACGTATCCGGCCAGGGTGGTCAGGTGGGCGATGCGCGGGACGTGCTCCTCCTCGTTGAGCACGGCCTGGTAGAGGTGGGCGATGCTCCAGCGGTGCGGGATGTTGTACGCGAACAGCTCGCTGAGCTGTGAAGACGCCTCGCCGGTGTTGGTGTTGCGCCAGGTGCGGAACGGGGTGAGCAGTTCCCCGTCGGCGTCGAACGCCAGGTAGCCGTGCATCATCGCGGAGACGCCGAGCGCGCCGGTGGTGGTCAGCTCGACGCCGTAGCGTTCGCGCACGTCCTGGGCGAGGGCGGCGTAGCAGGCCTGGACGCCGGACCAGACCGCGTCCAGTGAATACGTCCAGACGCGGTCGACGAACTGGTTCTCCCAGTCGTGGGCGCCGGTGGCGATGGCCTCGTGGTCGGGGCCGATCAGCACCGCCTTGATCCGGGTCGACCCGAACTCGATGCCGAGGGCGGTGCGCCCCTGCTCGATCGCTTCCCGCGTTTCCGTCATGGTCATGTTTCTACCTCAAGCGCGCCTGGGACATGGGAGTGTGAACGCTAACATTAGTGCTGGTGCAGCTCAGCCTCTGAATGATGCTGAGACTTCAGGACGCTCACAGGGTACTGGGCGCGCGGAGCAACCGGTCCAGGACACGGACCCCGAATCGCAGCCCGTCGATCGGGACGCGCTCGTCCACGCCGTGGAACAGCGACGTGAAGTCGAGGTCGGGCGGCAGTCGCAGCGGCGAGAAGCCGAAGTGCCGGATGCCGAGCCGCTGGAACGACTTGGCGTCGGTGCCGGCCGAGAGCATGTACGGCAGCAGCCGCGCCCCGGGGTCCTCGGCGCCGATCGCCGCGGCCATCGCGTCGACCAGCGACCCGTCGAAGGTCGTCGACACCCCGGGCATGTGCAGGTAGTTCTGCTCGATTTCGGACCCGAGCACGGCCGCCAGTTCGGCCTCGAACGCCGCTTCCCGGCCCGGCAGCATCCGCCCGTCGACGGTGGCCCGCGCGGTCGACGGCACCACGTTGCCCTTGTAGCCGGCCTCGAACATGGTCACCGTCGCGGTGTCGCGCAGTGTCGCCCCGACCAGCCGTGACAGGTGCCCGAGCCGGGCCACGGCCGCCTCCGGATCGTCCGGGTCGAACGGCACGCCGGTCATCTCGGCGAACCCTTCCAGCAGCTCACGCACCGGATCGGTGAGTATCAGCGGAAACGTGTGCCGGTCGAGCCGGGTGATCGCGGCCGCGAGTTTGGCCACCGCGTTGTCGTCGTGCAGCAGCGAACCGTGCCCGGCCGTCCCCCGCGCGGTCAGCCGCAGCCAGGCGACGCCCTTCTCCGCGGTCTCGACGAGATAGGCCCGCGCGCCGTCACCAACGGTGACCGAGAATCCACCGACCTCGCTGATCGCCTCGGTGGCGCCCTCGAACAGGTCGGGGCGGTTTTCGATCAGCCAGCGGGCGCCGTTGAAACCGCCTGCCTCCTCGTCGGCGACGAAGGCGAAGATCAGGTCGCGGGACGGGACGACGCCGTCGCGTCTCAACTGCCGGGCCACGGCCAGGTTCATCGCCAGGGTGCCCTTCATGTCGACGGCGCCGCGGCCCCACACGAAGCCGTCGCGCACCTCACCCGAGAACGGGTGCACCGACCACTCGGCCGGGTCGGCCGGCACCACGTCGAGATGCCCGTGCACCAGCAGCGCTCCGCGCGACGGGTCGGCGCCGGCCAGGCGGGCGATCACGTTGCCGCGGCCGGGCGCGCCCGACTCGACGTAGGTGACCTCGTAGCCGACCTCGGTCAGTTTCTCGGCGACGTACTCGGCGGCGGGGCGTTCGGTGCCGGGGCCGCCGCTGTCGCTCGCGTTGGTCGTGTCGATTCTGATCAGGTCGCCGGCGAATCCGACAACCTCGTCAACCGCGTCAGTCACCCACCCACGGTAGTCATCTTCCGGTCACGGCGCCTTCGGCGCTTTCCAAGATCCAAAACACGATTGGGTACGGACTGAGCACCTCGTTACCGAGGGAAGCCGTCAACAGCCGTCAACAGCCGTCAACAGCCGTCGCGCAGCTCGCGGACCAGCGACGACACGACGGCCTTGAGGCTCCCGTGGTGGGCCGCGGCCACCTCCAGCTGACGCTGATAGCTGGCCCCGCCGTGCACGATGTCGCGCAGCCGCTCCAGCTCGGCCACGCAGTCGAGCGCCTCGGCGACCGGCGCCAGCCGCGGCAGCAGCTCGTCCAGATCGTCGGTGACCAGGCGTTCGTCCCCGGCCGCGTTGCGGATGATGATCGCCTCCAGGCCGTACCGGGCGGCCCGCCACTTGTTCTCCCGGACGAACCACGGCTGCATCCGGGGCACGTCGCGCCCGGCGTCGAGCTCCCGGGAGAAGTACTCGACCAGGCATTGCGTGAGCGCGGCGATCGCGACGATCTCCCACGCCGAGGAGATGCCGTCGAAGGTGCGGACCTCGATCGTGCCCCACTTCGGCGACGGCCGGATGTCCCAGCGCAGCTCGTTGAGTTCCTCGATGACGCCGGTGCGCATCAGGTCGCCGACCAGCGACTCGTACTCGGCCCAGTCGGCGAGTTGCGGCGGCAGCCCGGCCGTGGGCAGCTGCTGGAACATCAGGGCGCGGTTGGAGGCGTACCCGGTCCGTTCCCCGGCCCAGAACGGGCTGGACGCGCTCAACGCCTGGAAGTGTGGCAGGTACGTGAGCAGCCCACCGATGATCGGCAGCACCTTGCGCCGGTCGTCGACCGCCACGTGCACGTGCACACCCCAGATCATCATCTGCCGTCCCCACCACTGGGTCCGGTCGATGAGCGTGTCGTAGCGCGGCTTGCCCGGGGTCACCTGCTGGCGGAACCACTGGCTGAACGGGTGCGTCCCGGACGAGATGAGGTCCACCCCCATCGGTTCGGCCACCGCCGCGACCCGCTCGACGAGGTGCACGAGGTCGGCCACGGCGTCGCGGGCCCGGTGGTGCGGCGCGCTCACCAGTTCCACCGTGTTGGTCAGCAGCTCGTTCGTGACGTGCGGAAACCCGTCCACGACGCCGAGCTTGGCGAGCAGTTCCGGGGCCGCGGCGGTGAGTTCCCCGCTACGGCGATCGACGCAGGCTATTTCCCACTCGATCCCTAGACGCGACCTGACCGATGGGGCGAAGTCGATACCCATGGGCCAACTCTACGGACCGCATCATTCGATGGCGTCGATGTTGGCGGCCTCGTCCGGGTCGGGCCCGGTCACGTCCAGGAACGCCTGCAGCACCTCCACGGCCACGTCCGGCGCGAGCCGTTTGAGGCTCATGGCCAGGACGTTCGCGTCGTTCCAGAGGCGCGCGCCCCGGGCGATCCACGGATCCCAGGCCAGTGCCGCCCGCACTCCCGGCACCTTGTTGGCCGCGATCGCCGTCCCGGTGCCGGTCCAGCACATGACCACGCCGAGGTCGGCCCGCCCGTCGACGACCGCCCGCCCGACGAACCGGCCCAGATCGGGCCAGCTCGGCGCACTTCCCGGCCGGATCACCTCGTGACCGCCGTCGACGAGGGCGGCCACGACCGCCCGGGTCGTCTCGTTCTCGTCGTCGCTCGCGAACGCCACCCGCACGGGTACGAGCCTAGGCCGCTCCCGACGCGGCGGTGAGCCGGGCGTGGGCGGGCAGGACGATCCAGAAGCAGCTGCCGCCGTCCGCGCTCGCGCCGACCCCGATCGTCCCGTGGTGGCGTTCGACGATGCGGTGGACGATGGCCAGGCCCAGACCCGTACCCGGGAATTTTTCGCTTCCGTCGGCCCGGGTGAACGCGTCGAAGATGGCCTCGCGCTGCCGCTCCGGGATGCCGATGCCGTTGTCGGACACCTCGATGCGCCAGCGGTCGCCGGGCTCGGGGCGGCTGCTGATCCGCACCCGAGGCGTCCGGTCCGGCGCCGTGTACTTGATCGCGTTCCCGATCAGGTTGTCGAACAGCTGGTGCAGCAGCGTCGGATCCCCGTCGACCGACGGCAGCGCGCCGACCTCGATCGTCGCCGGCCGCCCGTGCGGGGACTCCCGGCGGTCGCAGGCCACCTGCTCGACCAGGGCCCGCAGGTCCACCGGCCGGGCCTGCAACGGCCGGTTGTCGGCGGTCGCGTAGTCGAGCAGGTCGTCGATGAGCACGGTCATCTGCTGCCCGCAGGTGTACACCCGCTCCAGGTAGTCGCGGTGTTCGCTCTGCAGGTAGCGGGTGGCCTCCTCGCGCAGGAAGTCGGTGTACCCGGCGATGCGGGCGAGCGGGTTGCGCAGGTCGTGGGCGATCACCCCGGCGAAACCGACGAGCTCGGCCTCCCGCCGGCGCAGCTGCTGCTCGACCGCCTCGCGGTGCCGGATGTCCTCCTGCAGGGCGGCCGTCGCGACCTCGACCCGGCGGCGGGCCCGGTCCCGCGAGGTGGCGATCGACGCGGTCAGCGCGGTCAGCAGCAGCGTGATCACCGCCCCGATGATCAGGGCGACCACGCTGGTCCGGACCGTGGGCTGACCGACCAGCCGCGTCGTCGGGTACGCGGTCATCTGCCAGTCGCGGCCGGGCACGGCGACCTTCAGCGTCCGCGGGTCCAGCTCGGGGTCGACCGGCGCCGACGGCCGCCAGCGGGCGATCCGCACCGGCCCGTCGGACAGGTCGATCGCGGCCGCCCCACCGGTCGCCCGGCCGAGCGCGCCGCTGAGGAACGTGTCGCTGCGCATGCCGAGCATCAGCCAGCCCCGCAGCCGGCCCGCGTCCGGCGACGGCGCGGTGGCGTGCACGGCGACCGCCAGCGCGAACCCGGCCCGGCGCTTCGACGGGGGCAGCACCAGGTCCTTGCGCAGCTCGTAGGCCGCGCTGATGACGACCTCCCGGCCGGCCTCGGATGCACGCATCGCCTCCCGGGCCGCCGGCACGGTCGTCACGTCGATGCCCAGCGGCGTCGGGATGCTCTCCGGCGACCGGCCCAGGATGATGAACAGGTGGCGGTCGCCCGAGCCCGGGGCCGGCCGTAGGGTCAGACCTTTGACCCCGCGGTCCCGCCAGTACTGCTGCACGCGCGGGATCTCGGCCGTGGTGGTCGGCACGACCAGCGCGACACCGGCGACGCCGGGCAGCATCTTGCGGCCCACCGGTGCCGTGATCGCCTCGAACTCGGCCGCCTCCAGCTGCTGCTGGGCCCCGACGGCGGCGGCCAGGCTGGTCAGGTAGTCACTGTAGCGGCGTACGCCGTCGGCCACCGCCTGGGCGGCCGAGGCCGCCTCCTGGTCGGCGGCGCGCTCGACGAAACGATGCTCGCTCCCGCGCAGCGCGACAGCGGCGAGCAGCGTCCCGCAGACGCCGAGCGCCGCGACGAGCAGGACGACGAGCAGCGAGCGGCGAGAGACCGGCCGGACCCGCGCCGCATCGGCGGCCCGCCTCCCGAACCGGCCATGCCACCTCACAACGCGACGCTACGCTCATGCGGGACGCCACGGCCCGGTTTCACGATCATGCCCGGGCGCCCCCGTCGACCCGCAGCACGACCCCGGTCACGAACGACGCCCGGTCGCTGAGCAGCCAGGCCGCGGCCTGCGCGATCTCCTCCGGTTCGGCCTGCCGGCGCAGCGGCGTCGCCGCGATCAGGCGGGCGGTCAGGCCCGGCGAGTCCGATTCCCAGGTCTCGATCATTTCCGTACGGGTGTTGCCGGGCGCCACCGCGTTCACCCGGATCCCCTCCGGCCCGAACGTGATCGCGGCCGACTCGGTGAGGCTGTTCACCGCCCGTTTCATCGCACCGTAGGCCGGCAGCGCCGGGTTGCCGGCCAGGCTCCCGACGCTGGAGTTGTTCACGATCGCACCGGTCCCGGCAGTCGCCCGGATCGCCGCGACCTGCGCCGACATCGCCACCCAGACGCCGCGCAGGTTCACCCGGTAGAGCCGGTCGAAGTCGTCGTCGGCGACCTGGTCGACCGGGCCGGGCGCGGTGATCGTCGCCCCGTTGTTGAAGGCCACGTCGAGCCGCCCGTGCCGCTCGACCACCTGACTCACCGCGTCGCGGATCGCCGCCGGATCGGCAAGATCACAGACGACGTACGACGCGTCGCCGCCCGCCGCCCGGATCTGCCCGGTGACGGCTTTGAGCTGCCCTTCGGTCCGTGCGGCGAGCACCACGCGGGCGCCCTCCCGGGCGAACAGTCGCGCCGCGGCCGCCCCGATCCCCCGCCCGGCCCCGCTGACGAAGGCCACCCTGTTCTTCAGCAATTCGGTCATGGGCCCAAGGCTGCGCCGCGCCCGGCCGCTCAGGCAGGACCGGTTCGTACCAGGCTGCGGCGGGCCGGGGCGGGCACAATCGGGGGCATGGATCGACGGGACCTGGCCGCCTTCCTGCGCAGCCGGCGCGAGCGCCTGCGCCCGGCCGACGCCGGCCTGTCCGCGGGTTCGCGCCGGCGCACCCCGGGCCTGCGCCGCGAGGAGGTCGCCCGGCTCGCGTTCATCTCCACCGAGTACTACGCGCGCCTGGAGCAGGCCCGCGGCCCGCGCCCGTCCCGCGAGATCCTGGCCGGGCTGTCCCGGGCCCTGCGGCTCACCGACGCCGAACGCGTCCACCTGCACCACCTGGCCGGCGAGCCGCCACCGGCGCCGTCCGGCCCGTCGCGCGAGGTCCGCCCGAGCATCCTCGACCTGATCGCCCGCCTCCCGCACGCCGCCGCCACGGTGGTGTCGGCCAGTTTCGAGGTGATCGCCTGGAACGATCTGGCCGCCGCCCTGCTGGAGGATTTCTCACTGGTCGCCCGGCCGGAGCGCAACCTGGTCCGCAAGGTCTTCCTGGGCCCGCAACAACCCGGCCTCCGGCTGTACGGCGTGTCCGACGCCCCCGCGTTCGCCCGCACCGCGGCCCGCCGCCTGCGCGCCGCGACCGCCCGTTACCCGGCCGACCCGGAGCTGGCCGCCCTGATCCGCGACCTGCTGGCCGGCAGCGGGGAGTTCCGCGACCTGTGGTCCTCGCACGACGTCGCCGAGGAGCTCACCCTCCGCAAGACCTTCCAGCACCCGGTCGTCGGCCCGTTGACCGTCAACTGTGACGTCCTCGACCTCACCGACCGCGACCAGCGCCTGATCATCTACACGGCCGCGCCGGGGTCCTCGTCCGAGCAGGCGCTGCGGCTGCTGTCGGTGCTGGGTGCGGCGGAAAACCCGTTGCCCGGGCGGAGCGGGGGTGCTGGGGTGGTCGGGTGAATCGTGAAGAGGTGCTGGATCTGTTCGATCGGCAGATGCGTCGTGGGATCGTGGCCATCGGGCCGTCGACCCGGGTCGAGCGGGGTGAGCGGGTCGTCCGGCACGTCGGTGCGGCCGAGGACTGGAACGCCGTGGTGTGGTCGGATCTCGACGAGGGCAACGCCGACGCGGTGATCGCCGAGCAGGTGGGGTTCTTCGACGGGCTCGGGGTCGAGGTGGAGTGGAAGCTCTACGGCCACGACCGGCCCGCCGATCTCGGGGAGCGCCTGATCGAGGCCGGTTTCGTGCCCGAGGAGCGGGAGACGCTGGTGGTCGCGTCGATCGCCGAGCTGGATCTGGACGTGGCGCCGCCGGACGGGGTGCGGCTGGTGCCGGTGACCGACGCGGCCGGGGTGGATCTGATGTTCCGGGCCAGTGAGCAGGCGTTCGGTGAGTCCAGCGGTCACCTGCGGGCGCAGGTGCTGGCGCAGCTGGCCGAGGATCCGGAGGGCATGCGCGCGTTCGTGGCGATGGCCGGGGACGAGCCGGTGTGCGGGGCGCGGATGGAGCTCAATCGGGGCACCGCGTTCGCGAGTCTGTGGGGCGGGGGCACGGCGCCGGCCTGGCAGGGGCGCGGGATCTATCGCGCGCTGGTGGCGCATCGGGCCCGGATCGCGGCCGACCTCGGTTACGAGTTCCTGCAGGTGGACGCGTCGGATCAGAGCAGCCCGATCCTGCAGCGGCTCGGTTTCCACGTGCTGGGCACGACGACGCCGTACGTGCGCAAGCCTGGTCTTTAAAATAACGTGAACCCGATTTCAATATTCATCCAATATTCGCGTATTGTGACCGCTCGATATCGATCTAGGTCACGGGGATATGGATGTCCATACCTGCACGTCTGCTGCGGGCCACCGCCGCGCTCACCCTCACTGTCTCCACCGGACTGCTGGCCGGTAGCCCGGCTCTCGCGGCCGCGGCGCCGACCGCGTTGTCGGCCTCGCAGTTCACGCTCAGCGCGAACTACACGAAGTACAACACCCTGAACACGGCGCTCGCGACGAAGCTGCCGTCGGTGAAGGTGTCCACGGTGATGGACAACGCCAACCACGACCGGCAGGCGATCACCGATTCACTGGGCCTGGCCGGGTACAGCACCGGCTTCCAGTTCGACGACGCCGACGTGAGCGACTGCAAGAACTTCCCGCAGGGCATCACCACCAGCCGCGACGCCGTGGGCACGGCGAACAGCGGCAACTACGACGGGCACCAGCTGATCCTGGTCAGCTGGTACACCGAGGACGCCTGTGACGGCGCTTCGGCGCGCAGCCGGATCACGCTGGTCGACTGGGACGCGACGTACCCGAACAAGTACCGCAAGATCCTGCTGGTCGAGCCGACCGGTACCGCGGACGCACCGAGCTTCAAGGACGTCGTGGTGCACGCCGGCGGCGTGTCGTGGTACGGCGACTACCTCTACGTCGCCGACACCGGGCACGGCATGCGGGTCTTCAACATGGCGAAGATCCTGCAGACCGACACCGGCGGCACCGCCGACCAGATCGGCCGGCAGAGCGACAGCCTGTACTACGCGCACAACTACGCGTACGTGCTGCCGCAGGTCGGCACGATCACGGCCGCGACCACGTCGGGCACGGCCCTGGCCTGGTCGACGATCTCGCTGGACCGGGCCGACCCGTCCATCGTGATGACCGAGTACACCTGCAGCTCCGGCTGCACGGCGTACCCGAACCGGGCGCCCCGGGCGATCCGTTTCCCGTTCGCGTCCGGCCTGACCACGTTCGCGGCCAGCACGACGGCTTCCGAGGCGCTGCAGCTGCCCTGGTACAAGTTGAACGGTGTGGCGTCGCACAACGACCGCTGGTGGTTCAACTCCTCGGGCGACAAGAAGTTGTACTACTGGACGCCGGCCGCGGGCCCGTCGTCCTACACGTGGGTCAGTGGCGGCGAGAGCATCAGCTACTGGGAGGACACCGACGACCCGGATCTGCTGTGGTCGCTGCAGGAGCCGGTCGGTCACCGCAACGTGTTCGCGGTGAACCAGGCCAGCTACGACGGCTGACCACAACCCGGGCGGGGCTGAGAAGCCCCGCCCGGGCGGTCCGGTCAGGCCGTGGTGCAGGCCGTGCCGTTGAGGGTGAACGCCGACGGGCTCGCGAACGACCCGCCGTACGTGCCCTGGAAACCGAACGACGTACTACCGCCGGCCGGGATGCTGCCGTTGTGGCCGGCGTCGCGGGCCGTGATCGCCCCGGACGTGCCGCTCAGCGTGGTGTTCCAGGAGCCGGTCACCGACTGCCCGCTGGGCAGCGTGAAGCCGAGCGACCAGCCGTTGATCGCGGTGTTGCCGGTGTTGGCGACGGTCACGGTCGCGGTGAAGCCGCTGTTCCAGACGTTGGTGCCGTAGGTGACCCGGCAGGCCGACGACCCGGTGGAGGGTGTCGACGGGCTCGTCGTGGGCCCACCTCCACCGCCGCCGTTGACCGAGGCGGAGAAGCTGGTGACGGCCAGCCCGGCGCCGCCGATCCACGGCTCGAACCCGGCCTGGATGCTGGTCAGGTACCACGAGCTGGTGATCGCGCCCCGGTTCTTCACGTCGTTGACGAAGTCGAGCACGCTGAAGCTCCAGCTGCTGATCGGTGACGGCGCGACGTAGGAGACCACGGCGTTGGAGCCGTTGCTGCCCTGCCAGACGTCCCAGCTGCGGCCGCCGATGGTGGCGGTGGCGACCTTGGAGCCGATCGGCTGGATCGAGCCCTGCCGGTTGAACCAGATCATGATCTCCTGGGCGTTGACCCCGGTCTTCTTCGGTGACGGGTCGAGCCAGATGTCGTACGCCGCGTCGTAGGTGGCGCCGGAGACGTACGTGTAGCCGATGCTGCTGGTGGCGCTGCTGATCGCGCTGACCTGCAGCGGCAGGTTGGTGCCGGGCGAGCAGTTGCCGTAGTGGCATCCGAAGTAGATCGCCGGGTAGGACACCGGCGCGCCGCTGGTGCTGCCGGTCCCCTGCTGGCTGGCGATCGAGAACCCACTGCCGGTGACGTTGATGCACTGCTCGGCGCTGGTGCCCCAGCGGTTGTTCATCACCGTGTAGCGACCACCGACGGTGGTGGTCCCGTACTGCTCACAGATCCGGGTGTCGGCCTGGGCCGGCCCGGCGAGGAAGAGGCCGACGGCGGCGAAGACACCGAGGGCGAGGAGGGCGAGGAGCGAACGTCTCATTGGGAGCCCCTTTCACGGGATGGGAGCGCTCCCGGCGGACGCTACAACACAGAATTGTTTCTGGCCAATTACAGACGTCAATGATAGGAAGGTGATGTGGGAGCGCTCCCACAACGATCGAGGGAGACTGACGCGTGAAAGCTCTCATCACCGCGGTATTCACCGCAGTCCTGGGAATGCTCGCCCTGACCGGCCCGGCGACGGCCGCCTCGGGAGGCGCCGGATACTCACACACCTGCGCGATCCGCAGCGGATCACTGTGGTGCTGGGGCGGCAACTACAGCGGCCAGGTCGGCGACGGCACCACCACCGGCCGCACCACACCCACCCGGATCGGCGACGTCACCACCTGGGCCGCCGCCGACGCCGGCACCAGCTACACCTGCGCCACCCGCACCGACGGAAGCCTGTGGTGCTGGGGAGCCAACAGCCGCGGTCAACTCGGCGACGGGACAACCACCAACAAGCTTTCTCCCGTACGGGTCGGAACCGCCACCACCTGGGCCAACGTCAGCGCCGGAGACAGTCACACCTGCGCCGTCCGCACCGACGGCACGCTCTGGTGCTGGGGCTTCAACCGCCTCGGACAGCTCGGCACCGACCCGTCGACCGTCTACACGGCCACCGCCCCCCGGCAGGTCGGCACGGGCACCACCTGGGCCACCGTCTCGGCCGGATTCGGGCACACCTGCGCCACCCGCACCGACCACACCCTGTGGTGCTGGGGCGACAACGGCGACGGCCAGCTCGGCCTCGGCACCCGGCTCGCCTCCACCGCCCCCGCGCAGGTCGGCACCGGGACGACCTGGTCCTCGGTGACCGCCGGCTACGCGTTCAACTGCGCCAACCGCACCGACGGCACCCTGTGGTGCTGGGGCGACAACGGATACGGCCAGCTCGGCGCCGGCACCACCTACCAGACCGCCCCGGCCCAGGTCGGCACCACGACCACCTGGACCCGGGCCGACGCCGGCTTCAACACGGTGTGCGCGTCACGCACCGACGGCAGCCTGTGGTGCTGGGGCAACAACATGTCCGGCCAGCTGGGCGACGGCACCACCGTCAACCGGGGAGTCCCGACCCGGGTGGGCACGGCCACCACCTGGACCGACGATCACGCGACCGGATATCACACCTGCTCCGCCCGTACGGATGCCAGCCTTTGGTGTTGGGGTAACAACGCCAACGGACAGCTCGGCGACGGCTCGACGACCGGGCGACTCGCCCCGGCCCAGGTTCAGTTCGCGTAACGGAACTTCGACACCAGGATGCGCAGGTCACTGGACATCCGAGCCAGCTCGGCGGTGGCCTGCTGCGCCTGCGTGACCCCCTCGGTGGTCTGCTGAGCCGCCAGGGCGACGGTGGCCACGTTCGCGGCGATCTGCTCGGCGTTGACGGCGGTGTCCGAGATGCTGCGGTTCATCTCGGCCGTCGTCGACGTCTGCTCCTCGACCGCCGACGCGATCGTCGTCTGATAGTCGCTGACCCGCGCGATGATCGACGCGATCTCCCCGATCGCCGACACCGCCTTCTCGGTGCCGTTACGGATCGCGTCGACCCGGCGGGTCACGTCCTCGGTCGCCCGGGCCGTCTCCTGCGCCAGCTCCTTCACCTCGCCGGCCACCACGGCGAAACCCTTGCCCAGCTCACCGGCGCGAGCCGCCTCGATCGTGGCGTTCAACGCCAGCAGGTTGGTCTGCTCGGCGATCGACGTGATCGCCTCGACCACCTCACCGATCTCCCGCGACGACTGACCCAGCGCCGCGATCGTCGTGTTCGCCGCCTGCGCGGCCTCCACCGCCGACGACACCACCGCACTGGCCTCGGTGGTCGAATGGGCGATCTCACGGATCGAGGCACCCATCTCCTCACTGCCGGCCGACGCCGTCTGCACGTTCAGCGACACCTGCCCGGTCGCCCCGGCCACCGCCTGCGCCTGCACCGCCGACTCCTCGGCCGACGCCGCGATCTGAGCCGACGTGTTGGTCATCTGCTCGGCCGCCGCCGCCAGCGACACCGCCGAGTCGTCGATCGTGTGCATGGCCGCACCCAGCGAGTCCAGGCTCTGCCGCAACGCCGTGGCCATCGCCGCGATCTCGTCCCGGCCGACCACCGCCACCGGCGTGGCCAGATCACCCCCGGCCAGCAGGACCAGCCGACGCCGAACCTGATCGACCGGCCCGGTCACCGACCGCGTGACCGCGACCGCCAACAGGATCGCGATGACCGCCGCGGCCGACCCGGCGATCCAGATCAGCCGGGAACCGGACGTCTGGGCGGCGTCGGCGCTGGCCCGCGCGGCCGTGAAATCGGCGACGGCGACCGTGACGACCTCGTCGAGAGTCGTGCCGATCTGCTTGAAGGTCTGGATCTCCTGACCGATCACCAGCGCATCGGCCTGCTTGACGCCCGCATTGGTGCCCGCGCGGTAGAACTGCGCGATCCGGGAGTCCACGGTCATGAAATCGTCGGCCAGGGTCGTCAGCTGCGCCAGTTGGTCACGCTCGGCCGACGTCGTCGCCGCCTCGGACGCGGCCGCCACCGTCGCCTGGAACGTCTTCATCGAGGCGAGGAACGAGGAGCGCGACGCACCGGTGTCCTCGGCCGCGTCGGCGACACCGCGGTGCGCATCGAACGCGTACGCGGTCTGCCAGCCGTTGAAATCGGCCGACGAGAACTTGGCGTCCTTCATCAGCTCGACGAAACGCTGCGCGCGGGCCATCCGATCGGCCGCGTCGCCCTGATCCCTCGCCGTGGTCAGCGCGGTGGTCATCACGATCAGCAGCAGCACCACGACCACCGAGAAGGCGGTGGCCAGGCGCGAACCCAGTTTGACCCGGTTGAGGATGGTCACCCCTATTATGATCCGCTACCGCCCCCGCTTCCGGACCCGGTTCCGATCAGCCAGCTCAGTGCCCCTGCCAGCGGAGCATCGCCGCGGTCGCGTCGTCGCGCAGCTCACCCTCCTCGTACGAGACGATCGCCTGGATCAGCCGGCGCATCATCTCCGGCGGCGGGATCCGCTCGGCCAGGCCGGCCAGCAGGAACTCACTGAGCCGATCGACCCCGAACAGCTCCCCCGACGCGTCCCGGGCCTCGGTGATCCCGTCGGTGTAGAGCACCAGCGTGTCCCCCGGCACCAACTGCTGCTCGATCACCCCCGGTTGCCGGGTGAGCATGTGCCCGAGCCCCAGCGGCAACGTGTTCGGCGTCGGCAACGGCGCCAGCGCCCGACCGTCACGCAGGAACAACTCGGCCGGATGACCGGCACTGATCCGCCGATACGTACCGGTCGGAATGTCGAGCTCGGCCAGCAGAGCGGTCACGAACGAGCCCGGATACTGAGCGCGGATCCACTTGTCGATCGAGCGACACGTGTCGACCAGGGAAAGACCGGAACGACGGGCATTACGGTACGTGTTCAACGTCAGTGTCGTCAGCGCACTGGAACCGATCCCGTGCCCCACCGTGTCGAACAGCGCGACATGCAGCACCTCGCCGTTGGCCGCATAGTCGAACGCATCCCCACCCACCTCGTAACACGGCTCCAGCACCGCGGTCACCATCGTCCCGTCGACCGCGAACGTCAACGGCGGCAACTGATTCCAGATGATCTCGGCGGCCAACTGCATCGGCATCCGCCGCCGGGTGTGCTCGACCGCGTCACCGTAGAAACGCCGGCTCGCGATCAACTCGGCGATCAACGCCGCGATCACCGCCAGATCCAGCAACGCCTCCTCGGCCGGACGGGCCTTGACCCGCAACTCCAGCACCCCGAGCCGCTCCGCCCCGTGCAACAGCGGAATCCACAGCGTGCCCTCCACCCACTGCGGCTCCGCGGTCGTGAACGCCCGGCCCGCCGGCGAGTCCTCGACCGGATACGACACCGCCTCGTCGAGCGCGTCGCGCCGCAACGGGTGCAGCGCGACCTGCCCGTAATCGACAAGCAGCACGGTCGCCACCTCGGCATCGAGCAACGGCGCAACCGACTCGAGAACCCCCGGCAGATCCTCGGCGCGACCGCGGTGCCGCAGATCCATCAACCGCCGGACGGCCTCCATTGACGCGAGCATCGCCCCATCTTCCAACCGCGGGGCCGTCACCGCACCCGGCCGGTGTCACGTTCGTGCGGCGGTCGCCCCTTCCCGGAAGAACTTCAGGATCTCGGCCAGGAAACACTCCCGCCACACCGCCTCGGTCAGAGCGTGCGCGGCACCCGGGATCACCACCCCACGAGCCTCCGGGCAGACCGCCCGGTAGAGGGCGATCACCTCGGGCGGAATCGTCTCCTCGGCACCCGACTCGACGATCAACGCGTCACCCTTGAAATCACGCAGCGCCCGCGTGGCCAGGCACTCCACCGCCTCGATCGGGCGCGGCCCACCGTAACGCCGGTCCAGCGCATCATCGGGATAGAGCGCGGGCGCACGCAGCAGCAACTTGCGAACCGCGCGCCGGCCGGTCAGGCTCGCACCGAGAAAACCGCCGAAACTCGCGCCGCACACACCGATCCGATCCGGGTCGACCGCCGGATGCGCGGCCAGCAGATCGTAGGCGGCGACCACCTCGTCGAGATGGTCACGCGGCGTCAGATCGGTGAGCTCCCCCGGCGACTCGCCGTGCGCGCTCAGGTCGAACGTCAGACAGACCGCACCCAACTGCTCGACCACCGCCTCGGCCCGCTCCCGGTAACCGCTGCGATCGCTGAAGAATCCGTGCAGGAACAGCAGACCCGGCCGCGCCGTCGCGCCCTCCGGGACGAACATCGTCCCGACCGGCCCGCGCCCGCCGACCGACAACACCACTCTCGTCTCCACCGTGCGGACCCTAGTGGTCCGACTCTGATCGCTCGATCACCCGGCCGGAGGACTCGCGTCAACCAGCCTTTCGAGCGGTTCCAGGTACTTGACGAGGGCCGCCACGGCCTCGCGGCCGGCCCGGTTGGCGCCGACCGTGGACTGCGACGGTCCGAAACCGATCAGGTGGACACGAGGGTCGGCGGCGACCTGAGTGCCGACCATGCGAATCCCACCGGCCGCGCTGCGCAACCCCAACGGATCGAGGTGGGCCAGGGCGGCCTTGAACCCGGTGGCCCACAGGATCACGTCCACACCGGTCAGCGTGCCGTCAGCCGCACGCACGCCGGTCGGCTCGATCGCCGTGAACATCGGACGCCGCTCCAGCGCCCCACGCTCCCGGGCCGCGAGAGCATAAGGCGTCCAGGCCAGCCCGGTGTAGGACACCACACTCCCGGTCGGGCGGCCGGCCTCGACATCGGCGATCACCTTGGCGATCGTCTCCCGGCCGGCGACCTCCGGCTCGAAACCGTCCGTGCGGAAGAACGGCACACGCCGCGTGTACCAGAACGTGGTCGCCACCCGCGAGATCTCCTCCAGCAACTGCACGGCCGAGATCCCGCCGCCGACGACCGCCACCCGCCGGCCCGCGAAACGATCCGCCGACACGTAGTCGTGCGTGTGCAACTGCAGCCCCTCGAACGTCTCCCACCCGGGATAACGCGGCCACACCGGATTCGTCCACGTGCCGGTCGCGTTGATCACCGCCCGCGCGGTCCACTCCCCTGCACTCGACTCAACCACAAGATCAAGACCCGCTTCCCGTACGGCCGTGACCGTCACCGGACGCACGATCGGCAGCCCCGAGACCCGCTCGAAGTCGGCGAAATACCGCGGCACCGCCGTGCGGCTCGGCTCGTCCGGGTCGATCGGCGGCTTCGGGAAGCGCGGCAAGTCGAAAATCCCGTTCACCGTCGCCATGTGCAGCGACTCCCACCGCTGACTCCACGCGCCGCCGGGGGTCGAGGACGCGTCGAGGACAATGAACGTACGTCCGCTGGTCTGATCTTTTGATGCGTCGGCGAAGCCGCGCCTCTTCAGGTGGTAGGCGGCGGAAAGTCCGGCCTGGCCACCCCCGATGACAACCACCGTGGCCCGCCGCATCGCCCCTCCTCCAGGTGCCCAGCTCATCGGTCCCGCTTCGGGTGGCCCGCTCATCGGGCCCGGCTCAGCTGGCCGGTCCATCAGGCCCGATTCGGGCGGCCCGCTCATCAAGCCGGGTTCACGGCGCCCGCTCATCGGGCCCGACTCGGGTGGCCCGCTTATCGGGCCCGGTTCGGGTGGCCGGGTCATCAGGCCTGCTCCAGGTGGGCGCGGAGTGCTGCGGCGATCTCGCCGGCGGCGGCGATCTGCGCCGGGGTGAGCGCGTCGACGAACAGCTCGCGAACGGCCTGCAGGTGCGGAACAGTAGCCGCGCGGAAAGCGTCGTTCCCGGCCGGGACCAGGACGATCTCGGCGCCGCGGCTGTCGGTGGCGCACTCCTCCCGCCGGATCAGGCCGCGACGCTCCATCCGCCCGAGGTGGTGTGAGAGGCGGCTGCGCTCCCAGCCGATCCGAACCGCAAGATCGGACGAACGCAGACGGCCGCCGTCGGTCTCGCTGAGCGCCAGCAGCACCGTGTAGTCGCCGGTGGAGAGCCCGGTGTCGGCCTGCAAACGCCCGGCCAGCCGCCCGCGCAGCGCCTCGGTCGTCTCGATGAACTCACGCCAGACGCGCAGCTCATCGCGTGTAGGCAGCTTCCGTGACCCGACCATGCAGCGCCTCCCTGATTGACACGTCAACGATATTGCGCCGTGATTGACACGTCCACTTCTGTGCCCGGCGATACAGTCCCCGACCGCCCGGGCCCACCGGTGCCGGCCGATCCGCAGTGCAGACTCCAGCCCGGCGACCGTCACTGCCTCTACGGCATCCTAGGAGGCTGGGTCGGTGGCCCTGCCCCTCAGAGGCGGCGGCCTTGCGGTCCCGGCTGGTGCTGACGGCTGCTTCCGGCCCCCGGCGACAGCCGTCAGCACCAGCTGGCATGCCGCTCCCGGCCGCATGCCTGACCCGCTGCGTCGCGGAAAGCCGGAGGCACTCATGAGGCCCAGCCACGGTTGCTCGCCGGCTCCCGAGAGTCCCCCTCGGCTCCCGAGCCTGTGGGGTGGGGGCGGGATTTGGGGTGGGGCGGGGCTTAGGACGTACGGGGAAATTGGGGTTTTGGGGGGTTTTTGGTGGGGAAGGCGGCTTGGCCGCGGAGCAGGACGATGGCCAGGGCGCAGGCGGCCAGGGCGGCGCCGGTGGCGGGGATTGCGGAAACGCCCGCGTGGTCGAGGACGGTGGCACCCAGGAGGGCGCCGCCGCCGATGCCGGCGTTGAAGGCCGACGCCGTGAGGCCGGAGGCCGCGTCGGGGGCTTCGGGGGCGACTCGCAACGCCGCGGCCTGCAGGAATACCGGCATGGTGCCGAAGGCCAGGCCGCAGATGGCCAGCGCCAGGATGGCCGATACGACGTCGGCGGCTACGGCGGCGAAGGCCAGGGCGGCGACCAGGGCGACCGTCGAGGTGAGCATCGACGGTCGCGGGTGGCGGTCGGCGATCATGCCGCCGAGGCCGATGCCGACGCCGTTGGTCAGGCCGTAGACCAGCAACGCCGGGCCGATCGCGGTCTCCGGAACGCCGGCGTGACGCAGGAACGTCGCTACGTAGGTGTAGAAGCCGTAGAAGCCGAGGCAGACCACGATCGTCGCCGCGATGACCGTGCCGGCGCCGGGGCGGCGCAGCACGCGGGTCAGGCTCGTCGCGGCGGCCGTGGTCGTGCCCGGCAGGGCCGGGAGCAGCCATCGGACCGCCAGCGCGAGGATCACGAACAGGCCGGCCAGCAGACCGAACGCGGTCCGCCAGCCGACCAGCAGGCCCAGCGAGGTGCCGGCCGGAACACCCGCGACGAACGCGATCGTGCCGCCGCCGAAGACGAACGTGGCCGCGCGGGCGGTGCGATCGGGCGGGGCCAGACGCGCCGCGTAGCCGACCGCGATCGCCCAGAACAGGCCGTGCATGAGGCCGCCGGCGATCCGCGCGGCCAGCGCCACCGCGAAGCTGCCGGCCAGCGCGGTGAGGGCGGCGCTGACCGCGTACCCGCCGAGTGCCCCGACGAGCAGCGGCCGGCGGGGAAACCGAGCGGTCAAGGCGCCCAGCGGCCCGGCGAGAAGAGCGACCATCAGCGCGTACGCCGTGACCAGCAACCCGGCGCGGGAAACCGGCACGTGGAAACTGTCGCTGATGGCCGGCAGGAGCCCGGTCGGCAGCATCTCGAACGTCACCGACAGGAACGCCGCCCCGGTCAGCGTAAACAACCCGACGAGCGGCCGGGCCGGGGTGACGGTGGATCGCGTCATGAACGCCTCCCTGGTCAGGAGGCGCCCTTGGGTCGGAGAAACCGGATGAGCGTGGCGGATCCTGGTCCGTCGCAGCGCCTCTCACCCGGCCGCCCCGACCGTAAGCCGCGCCCTATTTGATGTGCAAGCCGGTTAGCCGGCCGTCGCGTACGGTGAAGCGCTGGTCGAGGTCGGCGACGCCGCCGGGGAAATCACCCTCCAGGTGGATCGCGACGATCCAGTCGTCGCCGTCCCGGCGGGTGCCGGTCACCTCGGTCGTGTACGTGTAGGCGGCCGCCAACTGCTCCCGCCAGGAACGGATGGCCGCGCGGCCGGTGTACGTGCGTCCCTCGTCGGTGACCGTGGCGTCCTCGGCGAAGACGGCGGCGATGGTGGCCGGGTCGCCACCGGCGGCGGCGTCCAGGTAGGCGCTGATCGGCTCGGGCAACATGTGAATCTCCCTTTCGTCACGCCCCAGCGTGGCCGCTCCCCGCGGACGAGGGTCAAGCGCTGGACTCTCCCCCCGGGGGAGGGCGGACAATCGCGGGATGTCGCGGATGCTTTCGGTGGGCGAGTTCGCCCAGCTCACCCATCTGAGCGTGCGTACGCTGCGGCGCTATCACGACTCGGGGCTGCTGGTGCCGGCCCGGGTGGACGAGGCGACCGGGTATCGGTACTACGAGACCGGGCAGATCCCGGATGCCCAGGTGATCCACCGGCTGCGGGAGCTGGATCTTCCGCTGGCCGAGGTGGAGCGGGTGCTGCGCAGTCCCGATCCGGCCGAACGGGCCGGGGTGATCGCGGGGCATCTGCGACGGCTGGAAGAACAACTGGATCGGACCCGGCAGGCGGTGGCGTCGCTGCGGCAACTCCTGGAACCGCAGCCGGTGGCGGTGGAACTGCGGCGGGAACCGGCGCGGACCGTGGCCGGGGTGCAGGACGTCGTTGCCCGGGACGACGTGCTCGGGTGGTACGCGGGGGCCATGGCCGAGCTGGACGTGCTGGTGCCGGCGCCGGACGGCGTGCCCGGCGGGGTGTACGACAACGAGCTGTTCACCGAGGGGCGGGGGCGGGCGCTCGTGTATCTGCCGACGGCCGAACCGCCGGTCCGGGGGCGGGTGCGGGCGGTGACGCTGCCGGCGGTCGAACTTGCGGTGGCCGTACATGTGGGGGATCACGATGCGATCGAGGTGACGTACGGACGGTTGGGGCGATGGGTGGCCGAGCATTCGCTGGCAGTCGGTGGGCCGGTCCGGGAGACCTACCTGTGCGGGCCTCGGGACAGCGCGGATGCACGGGCCTGGCGTACCGAAATCGCGTGGCCGGTATTCGCCGTGGCCGCCGCCGGCTGACGCCCGTCGGGGCCTTGATCAGGGGGTCGGGGTGGCGAGGCGATCCAGGCGGTTGGCGATCAGGTCGCAGCTGCGCAGGACCGTTTCGGCGGCTCGGCGCTGGGGCGGGAGCAGGGCGTTTCCGTGGGCGAGAGCCTGCCATCGCTCGGCCGCGGCACCCGAGGCGGTCCAGATGTCGTCGGCGGTCGCGTCCGGGGACATGCCGAGCCGCTCGCCGACACTGGTACCGGCGCCGCCGAGCAGCCGGTTGGCGTCGGCCGCGTGATCGCGGGGCAGGTTGACCCGGCCGGCCCGCAAGGAGGCGAGCAGGCGCAACTCGCGCAGCTCGTGGGCCTCGGCGACGAGGAGTTCGACCTGGGCCAGCAGGTTCGCGGCGGGCGGGGTCCGATGGGTTCGGAGCAGACGGTCCAGGGTGGTCAGCGCGGACCGGGCCCGCAGCACCGGGCGACGGGCCGTGAACAGACCGGCGATCGAGGCCTGCAGATCCTTGAGGCCGCCGTGCTCCTGGAGACGTTCGGACAGGTCAGCGGCGCTGCCCGAGCCGGTCCGGCCCAGGGTGAGCGCGAGCCGGACACCACCGAGGCCGAGCCGCTGCAGGAGCCGGACGCGGCGCTGGGCGTCGACCGGGTGCAGGACGCCGGCCGCGGTGAACCGGTCGGTGGAGAGCAGGCACGGCTCGGACTCGGCCTTCGGCAGCGCGGCCAGGGCGGCGATCGCCTGGAACTCGTCCTCCCCCAGCGTCCGGGCGGCCGCCGCGACCAGTGGTGACACCGCCAGCACGTCCTGGGCGAGGGCGCTGACCCGCGGCTCGCGGCGGCGGCGCCGGGCGGCCTGCTTGGCGGTCAGCAGAGCGTCGACCCGGCCGCCGCCGGTGGCGTCGGCTCGGGAGAGCACGACGATGACGTGCACCGGAGGCATCAACCGGCCACGTAACGCCCGCAGGGTCTGCAGGTCGGCCTCGCCGAGCTGCGGAGTCACGTAGAGGAGCGCATCGGCGTCGGCCGCCGGGCCGTGCGTGTCGATCAGCTCGGTGCGGCGCAGGACGCGGCTGGGCCATTCGATCACCGCCCGGGCCGGGGTGCCCGGGCCTCCGGTGTGGTTCGGGTCCAGCCCACCGGCGTGCCGTAGGTCCAGCCCGCCGGCGTGGGCAGCATCGAGGCCGGCGGCGTGGCGGGCATCCGGGGTCAGGCGGAGGCCGGACTCGGTGCGGACCATCGGGATTTCGGTGTCGTGCCACCAGGCGCGCGGCTCGGTGCCGTCCCGGTAGGCCACCTCGCCGGCCCCCTCGACCGGCGCCAACTCCTCCCCGATCAACGCGTTGACCAGGGTGGACTTGCCGGAACGGGGTGGACCGGTCACGGCCAGCCGCAGCGGATCGGCCAGCCGGTCGAGCGTCGAACGCAGCAGCGCGGCGGCCGGCGGCACCGACCGGTAGACGTGGGCCGCCTCGTTGAGCAGCTGATACGTCCGCTGTTCGAGCTCCTCGTCGTCGATCACGCGCGGACGCCGCTCAGCGCCAGAGCCTCGGAGTGCAGCCGGGCCAGCACCGCGAGCTCCTCCTGGATCCGCCGGCTGTGCTGCTCGCGGGCGGCGACATCCTGATCGGCGGCGGCCTTGGCGTTGCGCAGCGAATCCATGACGATCTCCTGCAGGTCCTCGGTGACCGCGGTGAAGTGGTCACGCAGCGCCCGCTGCACCCGGCGCACACTGTCCCGGGCCTCCTTGTTGAGGCGCACGAAGACGTCGTCGACATGCCGGGCCACCAGGGCTTTCGCCTCGGCCTGCCGCTTCTTGAGCAGCGTCTTGCTCTCGTCGCGGATCGTCTTGCCGCCGAAGATCGCGCCGCCGCCGATCGAGATCGGGTTGATCAGCGACATCCCGGCCAGGCTGGTGACCAGGCCGAACATGACCACGCCGCCGTACGAGCCGCGCAGGCCGATGAACAGCTTCTGCCCCGGGCTGAACTTGGCCACCGGCGGCGCGTCCAGACCCGGCACGTGGTCGTCGCCGGTGTCCCCGGCCGCGACCAGCGCCGGCGGCGGCAGCACCTCGCCCGCCTCGGGCGGGAAGTGGCCGGCGACCCGGTGGGCCATCCACTCGCTGCGCTCGGCCAGCCAGGTCGTACTGGTCTCGGCCAGCTCCTGAAGGGACCGGCGCAGCCACGGCTCGAACTCGTCCCAGGCCTTGGCCGGGTCCGCGGTCACGAAGAACTCGTCGGCCTCGGCCAGCACCGCCCGGGTCCGCTCGCGCAGGTCGTGCTCCACGTCGGACATCAGGTCGCCGATCTCGTCGGACAGGCTGTTCTGCCAGCGGACGGCGCATTTGCGCAGGTCGTCGAGGCGGCGCTGGGTCGCGTGGAGGCGGGCCACGGCGTCCGGCACGCCGGCGTCGCGCTGGGCGGTCAGGTCCTCGCGCAGGGGGACGGCGAGCTCGTCGAGCGTGACCCGGGCCAGCCGGCTGACCGCCTCGCGGGCCAGCCGGTCGGGCTTGGCCGCCACCGTGCGCTGCAGGTGAACGATCAGGTCGGGAAAACCGGACTCGCCGTTGAGGCCGGTGTCGCCGGTCCGCAGCGCGTGCAGGCGCAGCGCCGAGGAGACGGCGGTGGTCGCCGCGGGAACGCCGGCGCGGGCCAGCCGGGTGCGGCTGTCGGCCAGCGTGCGTCGCCAGTCCACGGCGTAGTCGGTCTTGGTGAAGACCACCAGCAGACCCGGGTGGAAACGGGACAGACCCCGCAGCACGTCGAGCTCGGGGTCGGCGAGTCCACGGTCGGCCTCGCAGGCGTAGAGCACGACGTCGGCGGCAGCACTCCCGGCCAGGTCACCGGCGGCGCGCACGGCCCGGTCGGCCGAGCCCGGCAACCCCGGCAGCGGCGGGGTGTCGATCAGCACCAGCCCGCCCGCGAGCAGCGATCGAGGCACGGCCACCTCGGCGTGCACCGGCGAGCCGGCCGGAAGGCGAGCCGTGGTCTCGGCGATCGACGTGTCCAGCGTGTCCAGCCCGAGCGGGATCCGATCCTGCAGCCCGACCTCGGCGGTCCAGTCGGCGGTCGGCGAACCCCGGCGGACCAGGTACGCGCTGGGCGCGGCGGCGTGCCGGACCACGGTCGGGACGCCGGTGCCGGTCTCCGGGCACACCCCGGCGTTGATCAGGGCATTGATAAGCTGACTCTTGCCCTGCTGGGCAGCGCCGACCACCAGCACCCGAAGCTCCGGGTGCAGCAACTGGGCCCGGCGCCGCGACAGCCACTCGGCCATCTCGGACCGCCCGTGCCCGGTGCACGCCCGGATCGTCGAGTCGAGCACGTCGAGCCAGAGCAGGGCGCCGGAGGCTCGCAGCGGATCGGGTTCCGTCCGAGGGGACGGAACCCGCGGCGGCGGGACGAGGGAGGCCGGACCCGCATAGGCCGTGGGTCCGGCCTCCCAGTTCGTCATTCGCGCCCGCTCCGTCTCTCGTCCCGCGGGCTTGTCCCGCAGGATCTCGGCCCGCCTGCCCGGGGGGACCGTCCTGCCGGCTTACGCCTACAGGTGGAAGTCGCCCAGGAGACCGTGGGACGTGTCCTGAGTGGTGTCTCCGGTCGCCCCGGTCACCCCGCTGACGCCGTGCAGGACGTCGCCGACGGTGCCGGTGACACCGCTGACAGTGCCGGTGACGCCGGTGACGGTGTCGTGCACGGTGTCGGCCGGGTCTTGCGACAGCACATGTCCCAAATCCGGCGTAATCACCGTTCCGATCGATGAGGTTGCACCGCCGAGCCCGGCGCCGTCAAGGCTCGGGATGTGATCGAGGGGCACCGATGACGGAAGGTGGCCGATCGTGTCCACTCCGCTGTCGAGAGTGGGGGCCACGCCGGTGACGACGTGTTCGACCGGTGACACGGCGTGCTGGTTGACATGCTGGTCGAGGTGATAGTCCAGGTGCTGGGCCGGGTCGTCGCCGGCCGACAGGCCACCGACCCCGGTCCAGTTGAACGCCAGGTCGGAGTGGACCGAGGCGTCGGCCACGCCGATCGCGGCGGCACTGCCGAAACTGGCGTTGACCTCACCGTTCACGTGCGTGGCGGGGAACGCGACCTGCGCGGTGATCGCCTGCAGGTGCGACACCGCACCGGCGACGTCGAGGTTGGCCACCCCGGTCGTCAGGTCGTCGGCGCCGGTCAGCCCGTGCAGGCCGGTGACCGGGGCCGAGTCGACGACCAGCGGGATCACCTGCTGCACGTCGGCGGCGGTGATGTCGCCCAGGCCGGCCGCGTGCAGTGCCTGCTCGGGGTCGAGCTCGAACACCGAGCGGGCGGACGGGTCGTAGATCAGGTTCAGCACGAATTCCTGCAGCGTCGGAAACGCGTCCATGAGGCTCCTTCGAGTCGCGGCACCGGGGTCCGGCACCGCAATCCAACGTAGGTCCGGCGTCGCCTGTGGACATCGGGCCGCAACCCCCAATCCCGGCGTACGGTCGGCGGGTCCGGATTAGGGGGTTAGGGGATTCGCGTGCCGGATTTTTTGGGGGAGGTTCACAGCTCGGACATCTGGTACGAACGTCTCGACTCACCTGCCCGAACGGTGATGGATGGAGTGACGACGTGCCGTACGTCCTGGGGATCGACATCGGAGCCGGCAGCACCCGGGCCGCCGTCTGCCGGCGGGCCGACGGGCCCGGCCCCGGCTGGGGTCCGCCGCAGCCGGTCACGCTCGGCGTGCGGTCCCGGACGGTGTCGTCGGCCCTGGCGATGACGCCCGAGGGTGACGTCGTGCCCGGCGACCTGGGGCGGCACCCCGCCGAGAGCGCGGTCGGCGGCTATCTCCATCGGGTCGGCGACAGCTCGCCGATGCTGTTCGGCGGCGACCGGTTCCCGGCCCACGGCTTGGTCGCCGCGATGGCCCGCTGGGTCGTCGACCGGGTCTGGCAGCAGTTCGACGAGCCGCCCGAGCGGATCGCGCTGGCCTACCCGTCGGGCTGGGGGCACGGCCGGCTGCACCTCGTGCACGCGGCGCTCGGCGAGGCCGATCTGGCGCAGACCGCGCTGGTCACCCGGGCTCGCGCGGTGGTCGAGTGTCACCAGGCCGCGGGCCGGGTGCCACCGGCCGGCGGGCTCCTGCTGGCGTATCGGATCGGTGGCTCGACCTGCGAGGTGACGGTGGCCGCCCCGCGCGGACCGGGCCGGCTCGAACTGCTCGGCGGCGCCGAGCTGGAAGATTCCGCCGGCTTCGACGTGGAGGGTGCGACGGCGGCCGACGCCCGGGCCGTCCTGACGCCCACGGTGGACCTCGCCGTGCAGACCGTGCGCGACTGCCGGCTCGCACCCGGTGATCTTTCCGCGGTGTTGATCGCCGGGGGCTCCGCACCCGTATATCCGCATGTGTCGGATCTCTTGGCGGCCGCCTTCCCGGTGCCGGTGCTGCGTGACCAGGATCCGCCCATGACGGTGGCCGCCGGCGCCGCCCTGGCGGTGCGGCCGCAGGTGCGCCGGCCCGCACCCCGACAGCCGGCCGGACCCGGTCTGGCCGCCCCCGGTCTGGCCGGTCCTGGGCTGGCCGGTCCTGGGCTCGCCGGTCCTGGGCTCGCCGACCCCGAGCCGGTCGCGGTGGCGACCATCCCGACCGATGCCTGGCCGGAAGTCGTCCGCCACCGACCGGCCCGCCCGCCGGTCGCCGTCCCGGCTGTCCGGGCAGAGGGCCGATGAGCGCGCCCGTGATCACCGGCTCCCCCGCGACCGAGTTGCTCGCCCAGGTCGCCGCCGACCCGCTCGCGCCGCTGCGGGTCGCGGTCGTCGCGCCGGGCGGGTTCGGCAAGACCGAGCTGCTGCGCGAGCTGAACGAGGTGTGGCAGCGGGCCGGGGTGACGGTTACGACGCCGTGGCAGACGGCGCCCGCCACCGGCGAGCTGGTGCTGCTGGCCGACGACGCGCACCGGCTCGACCCGGCGGCGATCGGGGCCCTGCGGGCGTACGCGGAAAGGCCTGAAACCCGGATCGTCGTGGCCTGCCGTCCGTGGCCCCGGCCGGACGGTCTGTCCGAGCTGGTCGACCTGCTGCGCCGCACGCGGCCGGTGATCCGATTGACCGTGCTGAGTCCTGGGCAGATCCGGGACCGGCTGGGCGCGTCGAGTCCGGGGCAGATCCTGGAGCAGCCGGGTGCAGCGGTTTCCGCGCAGGTGCGGGAGCAGGTGGGCGGGGCCTCGTCCGAGCTGGTCGCGGCGGTGGCCGAGCTGACCGGTGGGGTGCCGCGTTACGTGGCCCGGGTCGCCGAGGCACTCACCGCGGCCGACGTCGCGGCGGGGCGGATGCCGGTCGCCGCGCTGGCCGGGTTCGCACCTGAGCTGGACGAGCTGGAACCGGATGTGCGCACGCTCCTGCTCGCGGCCGAGGCCGGCGCCGGGCTCTCGTTCGACCTGGTGGCGGCGTTGCTCGGGCGCGATGCGGGTGCGGTGGCCGAGCTGGTCGACGCGGGTCGGGCCACCGGTCTGCTCGCCGCCGACGGCACGCTGGTGCCGCTGGCCCGCCGGGCGATCGCGGCGCTGGGGCCGATCGGGCATCGGATCGACGTTCGGCAGCGGTTGGCCGCTCTGCAGCTGGCCCGGGGTGGCCCGGTGCTGCCGCTGGTCCGGCCGTTGTTGCGCGGTGGCGGCGCTGATCTTGGGGCGGACGGCTTCGACGGCGAGGACAGTGGAGCCCGCGCCGGAGGGCTCGACGGCGGCCTCGGAACGGTCGACAGCATGACCGGCATGAGCGGTAGCGGACTCAGCATGACCGGCGGCGGGCTTGGCATGACCGGTAGCGGGCTCGGCATGACCGGCGGCGGGCTTGGCATGACCGGTAGCGGGCTCGGCATGACCGGCGGCGGGCTTGGCATGGCCGGTAGCGGGCTCGGCCCGGTCTATGAGGCGGCCGGCGAGGAGGCGCTCGGCGACGATCCGCGGCTGGCCGCGGAGCTGTTCGCGGCGGCGGCCGGAGCGGGCCGGGGCACGGCGGCTCGGCGTGCGCTGGCCACCGCGCTCGCCGGCGACCTCGACGAGGCGTCCCGCCTGGCCGATCAGGCACTGGGGGCGGACACGCCGGAGCAGCGGGCCGAGGCGGCGTACGTCGCGGCGGTCGTCCTGACCCAGCGTGGTCAGGCGGCTCAGGCCGCCGCCCTGTACCGCTGGTCGCCCTCGGCTGTCTCCGCGGCCTTCGGAGTGGTCGCCCTGATCGGTTCCGGTCAGGGAGTCGGAGCTGCGACGGGCCAGGCCGGGCCAGGCGGCGGCGCGGCCGGGCCGGGTGATGCGCCGCCGACGCTGCTCGGGTCGGCCGCCGCACTGATGGCCCGGGGGATGGCCGAGTCGATCGGTGGCGCTCCCGCCGCCGCACTCTCCACGCTGGTGCAGGCGGCCACGATGATCGCACCGGCCGGGCCGGCCGTGCTGCTGGCCGACACGCCGGCGGCGCTGGGGGCGACGATCGCGCTGCACTGCGCCGAGCTCGACACGGCCGACGCGCTGCTGGCCCGGGCGGCCGAGACCGGCACCGGCGGCGCGCTGCTGGCCGACCGGCACCGGCTGCTGCGGGCCTGGGTGCTGATGTTGCGCGGCCAGGTCGGCGGGGCCCAGGCGATGATCCTGGGCGGATGCGCCGGGCGGGACCGGCTGTTCGCCGGGGCGCTGCGGGTCGGGCTCAGCCGCGAGGTCGGCGATCTGGTCGGCCTGCGCAGCGCCTGGCCGGACGCGTGTCACGCGCTGATCGGCCAGCCGGTCGACCTGTTCACGCTGCTGCCGTTGGGCGAGCTGACGGTGGCCGCCGCGCGGCTGGGCGAGCAGCATCGGGTCGCCGGGCACCTGGCCGAGGCCGACCGGCTGCTCGGCGCGCTCGGCGATCCCCCGCTGTGGAGCGCGCCTCTGCACTGGAGCCGACTGCACGCCGCCGTGCTCGCCGAGGACCGGACGGCGGCCGAGCGGCACGCGCGGGCGTTGATGGGGGTGCGCGACTTCAGTCCGTACACGAAGACGATGGCGACCGCGGCGGAACGCTGGCTCGACGTGCTGGACGGCCCGGCCGGGCCGGACGCGGTGATCGACGCCGCGCACGGTCTGAGCGCGCTCGGCCTGATCGGTGAGGGCGCGCGACTGGTCGGGCAGGCGGCGATCCGCACCACCGATCGCAAGGCGATGACGCTGCTGCTGGAGTGCGCCCGGCAGCTGCGGGAGCAGGTCGCCGGCCCGGGTCCGAGCGCGCCGCCGCCGGGCTCGCCGAGGCTGTTGAGTGAGCGCGAGCGCGAGGTCGCCGCACTGATCCTTTCCGGACTGACGTACAAGCAGATCGCCGAGCGGCTCTACCTCTCGGCGAAGACCGTGGAACATCACGTCTCCCGGATCCGCCAGCGCCTCGGGGTCACCGGGCGTCCGGAGCTGCTGAGCCGGCTGCGTTCCCTGATCGACCCGGAGGAAGAGCGATGAGCACGCGTACGAGGGTGATCACCGGCCTGGCATTGCTGGTCGCGCTCTGGGTGGCGGCGGCCGTGCCGGCCTTCACCGAGGCACGCCGGGTGACGTCGGCCCGCACCACCGCGACCGATCTCGTCGGCCCGGCCGGTGCGCTGGTCCTGGCTCTGGAGACCGAGCGTCGGCTGTCCGTGGCCGGCGATTCGGCCAGCGAGATGGCGGCCCAGCGGGTGCACACCGATCACGCCCGGCAGGAGTTGTCCGACGCGCGGAACTCCGGGAGTGGCTGGCTCTCCGGTTCGGATGCGACGCGGCAGGCCGACGCGCTGCTCGACCGCGCCTCGCGGCTGCCCGGGCTCCGCACGCAGGTCGACGCCAAGGAGTTGACCGGGGTGAAGGCGGCCGACGCCTACACCGCGCTGATCGACCCGGTCGGCCGGGAGACGCCGACCGTCTACCCCGATCAGCTCGGCGACCGGGCGCCCGGCCTGTCCGCGCTCAGCCGTTCCCGCGAGTTGCTGGCCGAGGAGGACGCGCTGCTCGCCGCCGTCTCCGGGCAAACCAAGATCAACGACCTTGAGCGCGTACGTCTTGTCCGGCTCGCCGGTGCCCGCCGGGAGCTGCTCGCGGCGTCCGGGGTGAGCGTGCCCGCCACCGCCGGCGACGAACTCACCACGGCGGAGGACGCGGCCCTCGCCGGTAAGGGCGGATCGGCCTGGTCCACCGCGTACAACGCGGCCAACACCGCGCTCTGGGAGTTGCAGAACGGCAGTGTCCGGACCGCGGCCGACGCCGGGACGAACCACGCGGTGCTGGTGGCCGTCCGGGCCGGGGTGGTCGGCGGCGTCGGGCTGATCGCCGTCATTGCCGTGCTCCTGCTGGCCTGGCGGTCCGGAACCGGTCGGGCGGCCCCGCGCCGGGCCGCGCCCCGGACGGCCGCGCCGGACCGGTCCGCGGGCCTCGACCCGCTGCTGCGCGACCTCGAACGCCGCAACCAGGGCCTGGTCCACCGGCAGTTGCGGCTCCTGGACACCCTGGCGCGGCGCGAGTCGGACGACGACGCGCTCGGCGACCTGTTCCGCGCCGACCACCTGGCCAACCGGATGCGGCGCAACCTGGAGAAGGCGATCATCCTCTCCGGCGGAACACCGGCCCGCCGCTGGCACGAGCCGGTGCCGCTGACCGAGGTGGTCCGGGCCGCGGCCGCCGAGATCAGCGAGTACGACCGGGTCTCCACCGCCCGGATCGAGCCGGTCACCCTGGACGGCGCGGCCGTGACCGACCTGATGCACCTGCTGGCCGAGCTGATCGAGAACGCGGCGACGTTCGGGCCGGCCGAGACCCGGGTCGGTGTGTCGGGTGAGCACCTGGCTGACGGCTACCGGATCACGGTCACCGACGTCGGGCCGGGCATGACCGCGGACGACCTGGCGACCGCGGCCCGGGTGATGGACGAGCCCGATCCGCCGGCCGGGGGCACGTGGTGGGGGCTGTACGCGACCGGCCGGTTCGCCGCCCGGCACGGCATCGGGGTCCGGCTGGCCAACGGTTTCGACGGCGGGCTGGTCGCCGAGGTCGTCCTGCCGGTGCACCTGACCGGCGCGCTCACCGGCGACAACGAGACCACCCTGGACGACCTGGAAGCGGTGACCAACTGATGTGTCCGGTCGAGGAGATCTGGTACGACGACGAGGCCGGCCCGATCGTGCGCCTCTACATGCGGGTCGGCGGCCGGACGAGCGGGCCGCGCGACGGGTTCGACCTGAGCGCGATCGTCCATCGCGTGCCGGGTGTTCCCGAGCCGGACGACCTCTCCCCCGACCAGCAGGCCACGTTACGGCTGCTCCGGCGGCCGATCGCGCTCTCCGAGGTCGCGGCCCGGCTGGGACTGCCCCTCGGCCCGGCCCGGCTGCTGCTGGCCGACATGCGGGACGCGGGCCTGGTCGACGTACGCCGCCGGGACGCGCCGCCGGACGTGCTGGAACGGCTCCTCAGCGGCCTGAACTCACTGTGATGCCGACCGGAGGGAACTGATGAACGACACCGGAACGCGGCGGCGGCGCTCGCTGTCGGTGGTGGTGCTCGACGGGATGCTGCGGCTCTACTCGGCCATGCAGTCCGGGCCCACGCCGACCCCGAAGGTCCGCGAGCCCGGGCGGCGCCGCGGCTTCGGACGCTGGGCTCTGATCGTCGCCGCGGTCGCCGCTCTGGGCGGCACCGCCCTGCTGGTCGTGGTCCTGGCTCGGGGCGGCGGCAATCCGGCGGCGCCGCCCGATCCGGCCGCCGCACTTCCCGGGCCGCCGTCGCCGCCGGCCGCCGCCCAGGCCTCGCCGGTGGTGTCGGTCCGCACCTCGACCTCGGCGGCGTCCAGCCTCGGGCCGGCGGCGACCGCGACCAGGTCGTTCGCGAGCGCACCGGTGACGTCCCGCTCGGTGCCGGTGACCGAGGCGACGACCGTGCCGCTGACCGCGTCCTAC
This sequence comes from Actinoplanes sp. HUAS TT8, assembly GCF_051380535.1. Lineage (NCBI taxonomy): Bacteria > Bacillati > Actinomycetota > Actinomycetes > Micromonosporales > Micromonosporaceae > Actinoplanes > Actinoplanes sp. HUAS TT8. The sequence goes on from NZ_CP195646.1 coordinate 4,244,428, forward strand.
GGGACCTCGTCGGTCACCGGAGGACTGCTCGGCTACAAGATGACCGTGACCATCGCCAACCCGGGCGCCACCGCGAAGGACGGCTGGGCCCTCGCGGTGACGCTCCCCCGGTCGACGCTGCGGGTCACCTCGGTCACCGGGGCGACCGCCACGCAGGACGGCTCGACCTGGACGTTCGCCCCCGACGCGACCACCGGCCAGGTGGCGGCCGGCGGGTCGGTCGTGGTCACGTTCGGGGTGTCCGGCGCCACCCTGATCGACGCCGCACCCCAGTCCTGCACCATCGACGGCAACCCCTGCGCATGAGCCGGCCCGGCGGGGTGGCCCGCCGGGTCGGGGCTACTTCGGGTTGAGGAGGAGGCGGGCGGCGGTGGTGGCACCGTGCGGGTCGATCCGGTCGGCGACGGCCTGGGCCCGTACGCGGAAATCGGGTTCGAGGGTTTGGGAAAGCGCCTCGGCCAGCGATTCCGTGGTCGGGGAGGAGCCGTCATGGGCCGTGCCGATGCCCAGCTCGGCGATCTTGGCCGCCCAGGACGGCTGGTCGGCGATGTGCGGCACGATGACCTGGGGCGTTCCGGACTTGGCGGCCGTGTGGGTGGTGCCGGCGCCGCCGTGGTGGATGATCGCGGCCACGCGCGGGAAGAGCGCCTGCTGGTTGATCTCGCCGACGACGAAGCAGTCCGGGGCGGTGTCGATCGCGGTCAGGCCGGCCCAGCCCCGGGCGAGGACGACGCGGCGGCCCTGGGCGCGGACCGCTTCGATGCCGGTCCGGGCGATGTCCTTCTGCGTGTACGACGCCATGCTGCCGAAACCCACGTAGACCGGCGGTTCCCCGGCGTCCAGGAACGCTTCGAGGTCGTCCGGGAGGGGACGCTCGTCGGGCAGGAACCACGCGCCGGTCTGCACGACGTCGAGTTCGGTGCGGCCCTCGGACGGGCAGAGCAGCGGGTCGGCGGCGAGCCACGGCCGGTCGGTGAAGACGTAGTCGCGGACGTTGTCGATCGGGGGCAGACCGATCTCGGCGCGGTGCTGGTTGACCGCGCCGCCGTAGAGAGCGTTGACCCGCTGCGCGTCCTGCTCCCACTTCGTCTTGAGGTCGGTCTCCTCCGGGTCCGACGGCGTGCCCGGGCGGCGTCCGGGGGCAGAGTGCCGCGACGGGAGTCCGAGCAGGTGGAAGGTGGCGAGCACGTACCGGATGCCCAGTTTGTCGGCGACGTCCCGCGCGCCGGCCGGCATCAGCCCGGTGGCCAGGATCGCGTCGCACCCGTCGGCGGCCTTCATCAGCGTCTCGAACCGGGCCGCGACCAGTGCCGGCGCGAGCCGGAAGGCTTCTTCCCGACCGGGCGGCGTCGGCCCGGCCACGATCGAGCGGACCGACGGACCGAGGGGTACGTGCGGCACCCCGGCCCGGGCCAGCAGGGTCACGAAATCGTCGTCCGGTGGGGCGGCCACGGACGCCTCGGCGCCCTCGTTCCGCAACGCCACCGCCAAGCCTGCCAGCGGCTCGACATCACCGCGCGACCCCCACGTCGTCAGCAACACACGCATTCTTGCGACTCCCGTTTCCGCAGGTCTCCGGCTTCCGACCGATGATTCTGCGCCCTGGACCGGGCCTTGCGGCAAGCCCCCTGCTGCGATATACGTTGATAGTGGAAGGGGTCGGCTCGGGCACATGGGCTTGACTCTCACGCCGGCGTGAACCCTTAGTGCTTCAGTTCTGAAGTCCTTCGGGGGTTGACTGTTGGGGGTCTGGAAGGGGGCTGTCGGTGATGGGGCTGATAAGGACGTCGCAGACGAAGTCGAGTGCGTCTTCGGTGGTGCCGCTGAACCAGTGCTGGTCTTCGTAGCTGTTGTTGCTGGCCCGGTAGGTGGCCAGGTGCCAGCGGTGGGCGGATCCGCTGTAACGCAGTCTCATTACCGGTAGCTGCTGCCCGCCGGTCAACTCGACAGTGACGTAGGCGAACTGACCGCGGTAACGCACGTCCACTCCGGCCAGCTGCGGCCAGCTCGCCTTGGCCTGTGCCCTCAGCCGCTGCGGCAAGGACGTCTTGGTGGAAGCAGGGATGACCGGCATATCCACATCCTGCCGCCTCCGGCGTGTCCTACCGGCTTGCGGCACGCCCGGCCCGCATCCTCGACCAGCCCTCAAGCGAGATCATTTTCGATGGAAGCTGGCCGGTGTCCGTTCCTCACGCACGCCCGATCACCCTGACCACCGCCGAGCGACGCAGGCTCACCGCCCTGGCCTACTCCCACACCGCCGCATACCAGCAGGTCATCCGAGCCCGGATCATCTGCGATGCCGTCCGCGGAGAATCCAACGCCGCGATCGCCCGCCGCCACGAGGTCACCGTCGACACGGTACGGCGCTGGCGGGGCCGCTTCGCCGACGAAGGCCTGCCCGGGCTGGCCGACCGGCCCCGCCCGGGACGGCCACCACGACTCACCGCGGTCCAGGCCGCCGAGATCAAAGCGCTGGCCTGCCAGTTGCCGGCCGAGACCGGCACACCGCTGTCGAAGTGGAGCTGCCCCGACCTGGCCGCCGAGGCCGTCGCCCGCGGCATCGTCACGGCGATCTCGGCGCCGGCCATCCGCCGGCTCCTGAGCCGCGACACGATCAAGCCCTGGCAGCACCAGTCCTGGATCTTCATCCGCGACCCGCAATTCGCCGTCAAAGCCGAACGGGTGCTCGGCCTCTACGCCCGCGAATACAACGGCATCGCGCTCGGCCCGGACGAGTACGTGATCTCCAGCGACGAGAAGACCAGCATCCAGGCCCGCTGCCGCTGCCACCCCACCCTGGCACCCGGCGTCGCCCGCACCATGCGGGTCAACCACGAATACCAGCGCAAAGGCGCCCTGGCCTACCTGGCCGCCTACGACGTCCACCAGGCCCGAGTGTTCTCCCACCGCAATGCGAAGACCGGCATCGGGCCGTTCATGACCCTGGTCGGACAGGTCATGACCCGCGAGCCCTACGCCTCGGCGAAACGGGTGTTCTGGGTGGTCGACAACGGCTCATCACATCGTGGTCAGGCCGCCGCCGACCGTCTCACGAAACGGTTCCCGAACGCGGTCATGGTCCATACCCCAATCCATGCCTCCTGGCTGAATCAGGTCGAGATCTACTTCTCGATCATCCAGCGCAAAGTCCTCACACCCAACGACTTCACCAGCCTTGACCAGGTCGAAGACCGACTCACCGCCTTCGAGCAGCGCTACAACGCGACCGCCCGGCCCTTCAGATGGAAGTTCACCCCGGCCGACCTCGAGAGCCTGATGGCCCGGATCGAGCGACACAAACAGAAAGAGCAAAACCTCCAGCAACCCGCCGGCTGCGACAACCAGCCTGCCGCACACGCCCTGGCCGCATAACCCCCGAAGCACTTACGAACTCAAGCACTTAGCGTCGGGGCATGCACAGCGATGAGGACGTGGAAGAGCTGCTGGCCGGGCCGCATCACGCCGTGGTCGGGATCAATCGGGCTGAAGGGCCGCCGCAGCTGACCGTCGTGTGGTTCGTGTGGGACGGCGAGACTTTTCGATTCAGCACCACGCGGTCGCGCGCGAAATATCTGAATCTGCGGCGCGACCCGGCGATCTCGCTTCTCGTGGACGATTCCGTGAAGAATTTTTATGTGGTCGCGTACGGGAAAGCGGTTCTTCTTGAAGAGGACCACGAGAGCCTGGCCAGGCCGATCCTCGAGAAATATCTGCCGGAAAGAGCCGCGGATCCGGGCTGGACTCCGGATCGGGTGATCGTCGAACTGCGGCCGGAACGCATGCTGACCGGCCGCTGAAAGGCGAATCTCAGCGGCCGGCGAAAGCCGATACCGGCGCGGCCAGGCGGGTTTCGGCGGCCGGCGGAAGGCCGCCTCAACGGTCATCGGAAAGGCGGCCTCGGCGGCGGCGCTGGTAGCCGAAGAGCAGCAGGGCGGAGCCGGCGAGGACCAGGAACCAGCCGGCGATGCTGATGCCGGCCGCGGCGACGCCCGTGACCGGCAGGGTCGGCGCCGGGGAGACCGACCGTGTCACGCTGGGTGTCGGCGAGGCCGAGGCCGACACCGAGGGGCTGGTGCTCGGCGTCGTGGTCTGGGGCGCGGAATCGCCCGCGGTGGTGTGGGTGATCACGGTGATGACGTAGCTGGTGCCGTTGGTCAGCCCGGTGATGGTGCAGCTCTGGCCGTCGGTGGTGGCGCAGCTCGCCGAGTCCGCCGCCGCGGCGATCTGGACGGTGCCGGACTTCTTGATGGTTCCGGTGCTGATGCACGGGGTGGTGGTGGAACGGCACGGGGCGTCGGTCGCGGTCGCCGTGACGGTGAAGCCGAGCAGCGTGCCGCTCCCCTGTTTGCCGGGCTGCCAGGAGACGGCGATGGCCTCGTTGGCGGGTTCCGCGCCGGTGATGACCGGGGGTTGCAGGCCGGGTGGCGGTGTTCCGCCGTTCGGGGTGACGGAACCGGACGGGGTGCTGCCGGTCGAGGTTCCGCTCTTGGTCGTGGTGGTCACGGTGACCGTGTAGACGGTGCCGTTGGTCAGTCCGTGGATGGTGCACAGCGTGCCCTGGCCGGCGCCGGTGGTGCAGCTGTTGCCGCCGGGGGACGCGGTCGCCGTGTACCTCGTCAACGTCTGGGTGCCCAGGTTGGCGGGGGTCCAGGAGACGGTGATCGCCTGGTCGCCGGGGGCGACGGTCACGCCGGTCGGCGGTTCCGGCGGCCCGCTCGGACTCGGAGACGCAGAGGGACTGAGGGACGGCGACGCGGAAGGACTGAGCGAAGGCGACGCGGAAGGACTGAGCGAAGGCGACGCGGAAGGACTGAGCGAAGGCGACGCGGAAGGGCTGAGGGACGGCGACGCGGACGGTGACGCGGATGGCGTTGCCGAGGGTGACGCCGACGGGCTGGGCGAAGGCGAAAACGAGGTCGGAGACGGAGACGGAGACGGAGACGGGGACGGGGACGGGCTGGCGGTCGGCGACGGTGTGAACCGAGGAGCCAGAACCTCGACCGCATGGGACTGGTCGCGATACTCCCCATTGCCCAACTGCCCATTCACCCCATGACCCCAGCAGTACGTCCCCCCATCACTCCCCGACCCACACGAGTGGCTGTACCCCGAGCTCACCGAAGTCAGCGCCGGACCCCCCGCCACCACCGGAGTCTCGTGCTGCACGGTGCCCCCGTTGCCCAGCTGCCCGGACCCACCCCACCCCCAGCAGTACGTCGTTCCCCCTTCGGTCAACCCGCAGGAGTGGCTGTATCCGGGAGCGACCTGCGTGAACCGCACCCCCTCGGGTGCCGCCACCGCCACCGGCCTGGTCTTGTCCGCGGTATCGCCGACCCCGAGTTGAGCGTTCCCGTTGAACCCCCAGCAGTACGCCTTGCCGTCAGCGCCGATCCCGCAGGTGTGCCCGTATCCGACGGTGAGCCGGGTGAGGGGCGGCCCGTCCACGGCCACCGGTCGCAACTGGTTCGCGGTGGATCCGTTGCCGATGCTGCCGACAAAGCCATACCCCCAGCAGTACGTCTTGGTGTCGTCCCCCACCCCACAGGAGTGGTTCCCACCCGCGACGACCTGCGTGAACCGCACCCCGGCCGGGGCGTCGACCGCCACCGGCGTCATCCGGTTGACGGTGCTCCCGATCCCGAGCTGACCGAATTCGTTCCGGCCCCAGCAGTACGCGTTCCCGTCACTCCCCAGCCCACAGGTGTGATAGCCGCCGGCGCTGAGCCCGGTCAGCGTCACCCCAGCCGGGATGTCGACCGCCACCGGATCCGAGTGGTTCACGGTGTCGCCCTCGCCCAGCTGACCGGAGTCGTTCCCACCCCAGCAGTACGTCCTGGCGTCACTGCCCGACCCGCACGTGTGCCCGCTGCCGAGAGTCAGTTCCGTGAACCTGACCCCGGCCGGCGCGTCGACCGCCACCGGAGCCGACCAGTCCACCGTGTCACCGTCGCCGAGCTGCCCGGATCCCCCCTGCCCCCAGCAGTAGGCCTTGGTGTCCTCCCCCAGCCCGCACGTGTGGAACCCACCGGCGAACACGCGCACCAGGGGTGACGCGGCCGGCCCGTCAGGGGTCACCGATCCGGACCGCCCGCTGGGCACCGAGTCCCCACCCGTGGTGGTGGTGACCACGGTGACCGTGTACGCGGTCCCGTTGGTCAGTCCCGTGATCACACACGTGGTGCCCATGGTCGTGCACGTCCGGCCACCGGGCGACACGGTCGCGGTGTAGCCGATCATCGGGTCGTTCAGCCCGGTGACCTCCGTCCACGACGCCACCACCGCCCGGTTGCGGGCCCCGGCCGTGACCCCGGTCGGCGGCTGCGGCCCCGCCGCCACGGCCGTCGGAACCAGCACTTCGACGGGAGTCAGCTGGTCGGTGTTCTGCCCGTTGCCGAGCTGCCCGCCGACCCCATGCCCCCAGCAGTACGCCTTGCCGTCGGCCCCCAGCCCGCACGCGTGGCTGTACCCCGAACTCACCTGGGTCAGCGCGGGCACGTTCACCGGCACCGGGGTTTCGTGCTGCGCGGTGTCCCCGTTGCCCAGCTGCCCGGATCCACCGGCCCCCCAGCAGTACGCCCGGCCGTCGTCGCCGAGCCCGCACGAGTGGTTGTACCCGGGCGCGACCTGCGTGAACGTCACCCCGGCGGGAGCGTCCACGGCCGCCGGCCGCGGCTGGTCGACGGTCAGGCCGTTCCCCACCTGGCCGTTGCCGTTGAACCCCCAGCAGTACTCCCGGCCGTCGTCCCCCACCCCGCACGTGTGGGCGTAGCCGACGGTGAGCCGGGTCAGGGGCGGCCCGTCCACGGCTACCGGCCGCACCTGGTTCGCGGTGGATCCGTTGCCGATGCTGCCGACAAAGCCATAACCCCAGCAGTACGTCTTGTTGTCGTCCCCCACCCCACACGAGTGGTTGCCGCCGGCCACGACCTGGGTGAACCGCACCCCGACCGGCGCGTCGACCGCCACCGGGGTCCTGCGGTTCACGGTCGACCCATCGCCCAGCTGCCCGAATTCGTTCTGACCCCAGCAGTACGCGTTCCCGTCGCTCCCCAGCCCACAGGTGTGATAGCCACCGGCGCTGAGCCCGGTCAGGCTGACCCCGGCCGGCGCGTCCACGGCGACCGGGACCGACCGGTCGGTGGTGCCGCCGTCGCCCAGCTGACCGGCGTAGTTCCCACCCCAGCAGTACGCCTTGCCGTCACTGCCCGACCCGCACGTGTGCCCACTGCCGAGGGTCAGTTCGGTGAAGGTCACCCCGGCCGGTTGCTCCACCGCCGCCGGGGCCGACCAGTCGGCGGTGTCGCCGTTGCCCAGCTGACCCGAGCCGCCGGTACCCCAGCAGTACGCGTTCGTGTCCTGCCCCAGCCCGCACGTGTGGAAGCCGCCGGCGAACAGCCGCACCAGCGGTGAGGCGGGCGGCCCGGTCGGGGTCACCGGGTCGGACGCGGCACTGGCCCCCGAGGTCCCGGCGCTGGTCGTGGTCACCACGGTGACCGTGTAGCTGACGCCGTTGGTCAGCCCGGTGATCACGCACGAGGTCGTGGAGGTGGTGCACGTCCTCCCGTCCGGCGTCGCCGTCGCGGTGTAGCCGGTCTGCGGATCGTTCCCACCGGAGACGCCGGTCCAGGACACCGCGACCGCCCGGTTGCGGGCCCCGGCCGTGACCCCGGCCGGCGGTTGCACACCGCCCGGGGTGGGCGGGGTGGTGGGCCCGGCGCCGGCCACGACCTCGACCGGTTCGAGCTGATCGGTGCTCTGCCCGTTGCCGAGCTGACCGTTGACGCCGTGCCCCCAGCACCACACGTGACCAGCACCGGTGGTCCCGCAGGTGTGGCTGTAGCCCGAGGTCAGGCTCACGAAGCTGACCCCGGCGGGCATGGTCACGGGCACCGGGCCGGTCTGCTCCCCGGTTGCCCCGTTGCCCATCTGCCCGGAACCACCGAACCCCCAGCAGTACGCCCGGTTGTCGTCCCCGAGCCCGCACGTGTGGCTGTAGCCGGGAGCGATCTGCGAGAAGGTGACCCCGTTCGGAGCCCCCACCGCCACCGGCCTGGACCTGTCGGCGCTGTCACCGACCCCCAGCTGCGCATTGCCGTTGAACCCCCAGCAGTACGCCTTGCCGTCGGCACCGATCCCGCACGTATGGCCGTACCCGATGGTGAGCCGGGTCAGCGGTGGCCCGTCCACCGCGACCGGTCGCAGTTGATTCGCGGTGGATCCGTTGCCGATGCTGCTGACCGACCCGTACCCCCAGCAGTACGTCTTGGTGTCGTCCCCGACCCCGCACGAGTGGTTGCCGCCGGCGACGATCTGGACGAACCGCACCCCGGCCGGCGCGTCGACCGGCACCGGGGTCGTCTGGCTCACGGTCGTGCCGTCGCCCAGCTGACCGAATTCGTTCCGGCCCCAGCAGTACGCGTTCCCGTCGCTCCCCAGCCCACACGTGTGGTAGCCACCGGCGCTGAGCCCGTTCAACGTCACGCCCGCCGGGGTGGTCACCGCCACCGGGGCCGACCGGTTCACGGTGTCGCCGTCACCGAGCTGACCGGAATCGTTCCCACCCCAGCAGTACGTCGCGGCGTCGCTGCCCACGGCGCAGGTGTGCCCGCTGCCGAGGGTGAGCCCGGTGAAGGTCACCCCGGCCGGCGCGTTCACCGCGGCCGGACTCGACCGGTCGGCGGTGCCGTCGTCGCCGAGCTGCCCGAAGCTGCCCTGACCCCAGCAGAGAGTCCGGTGGTCACCGGTCACCCCGCACGTGTGGAAACCCCCGGCGGTGACCTGCGTGAAGCCGTCGGTCGGGGGCAGGTCCGCCACCTCGACCGGGGTCATCTCGGCGGTGTTGCGGCCGATGGCCCCGTATCCCCAGCAGTAGGACTTCCCGTTGTCCCCCAACCCGCACGTGTGGCTGTAGCCCGACACCAGCTGGGTGAAGCTCACCCCGCCCGGCACGTCCACCAGCACCGGGTTCGCCTGCTGCGCGGTGTCCCCGTTCCCCAGCTGCCCGGAACCACCCCACCCCCAGCAGTACGTCTTGCCGTCGTCCCCCAGCGCACACCCGTGGCTGTAGCCGGGAGCGACCTGGGTGAAGTTCACTCCGCCCGGGCCGGCCACCACCACCGGTCGCAGCCGATCGGTGGTGTCGCCGACTCCCAGCTGGGCATTGCCGTTGAAACCCCAGCAGTACGTCTTGGCGTCGTCACCGATCGCGCAGGTGTTCGCGTAACCGGCGGTCAGCTGGGTCAACGCCACGCCGGCGGGCCCGTCCACCGGCACCGGACTGGTCGAGTTCGTGGTGGAGCCGTCCCCGAGGGCACCGGTGTGGTCGTACCCCCAGCAGTAGATCTTGGTGTCGTCGCCGACCCCGCAGGTGTGGAAGCCGCCGGAGATGAGCTGGGTGAACCTGAGCGTCGCGACCGCCACCGGCGTCGACCGGTTCGCCGTGTCGCCCTGGCCCAACTGGCCGGAGTCGTTGCTGCCCCAGCAGTACGCCGTGCCGTCGCCACCCAGACCGCAGGTGTGCGAGCCACCCGCGGACACGCTGGTGAGGCTCACGCCGGCCGGCGTGTCCACCGGCACCGGCACCGACCGGTCGGTGGTGCCGCCGTCGCCCAGCTGACCGGCGTATCCGCTGCCCCAGCAGTACGTCCTGGCGTCGCGGCCCGACCCGCAGGTGTGCTGGCCGCCGATGGTGAGCGCGGTGAAGGTCACTCCGGCCGGGGCGTCCACCGCCACCGGGCCGGACCAGTCCGGGGTGGCGCCGTTGCCCAGTTGGCCGGATCCGCCCTGGCCCCAGCAGTACGCGTTCCCGTCCCGGTCCAGCCCGCACGAGTGCGAGCCGCCGGCGAACACCCGCACGTACTGGGTGGTCACGGGCGTCGTCGCGGTCACCCGGGCGGGCAACGCGACCGACATCACCGCCAGGAGCAGCGCCACCGCGACCGTCGATGCAATCCTTCTCGGCACATAGCCGACCGCATCACGGCCTCGCGCGCGCCAAACCGCCTCCTCTCACGTTTCACTCGTTCCGGTGGGATTCCGGCAAAGGGCTGCGGGCTCGTCATATTGCCGGGCGCCCATCCCTCGGCGGCGCTCGGACATCGACACACTTCTTTGTGCAGGTTTGTTGACAGTAGAGCGAACGCGTGCGAACAATCAACCCGAGAGCGCTCTCTGCGACATCCCTGAACGTAGAACTTCCCCCACCGTGAAGGACGTTCGATGACTCGTACCCTCAAAGCCTTGATCGCCGGGGCAGCAACGCTCGCGGCGATCACCGTGGCACCACCGCCCGGCCAAGCCGTGGAGAGGCCCGCCCAGAGCGCCGGAAGCTTCGACCTCGCGCCCGGAATGCTCGACGCGATGCGCCGTGACCTGCACCTCGACGACACGCAGATCGCCGATCGCCTGGCCACCGAGGCGGCCGCCCCGGTGATCGAGAAGCGGCTGCGCGCCCAGCTCGGGAAGCGCTTCGGCGGCGCCTGGATCCCGGCCGGCGCGAGCCGCCTCACCGTGGCCGTGACCAGCCCGGACGACGCCGCCAGGATCCGGGCCGAGGGCGCCGACCCGGTCGTCGTCCCGCGCTCGGCGAGTGACCTGGACGCGGCCCGCGCCCGCCTGGACCGCCACGCCGCGCAGGCCCCCGGCGCGATCCGCGGCTGGTACGTGGACGTGGCCACCAACAGCGTCGTGATCACCGCGGCCCCGGGCGCGCAGGCGCAGGCCCGTACTTTCGCCGCCGGTTCCCAGGCCGGGCCGGTCACCGTGAAGACCGCCGCCGAGCAGCCGAAACCGATGTACGACACACGCGGCGGCGACCAGTACGTGATCAACAGCAACACGCTCTGCTCGGTCGGCTTCCCCGTCGCCGGCGGTTTCGTCACGGCCGGTCACTGCGGTGGCGCCGGCAGCCCGACGCTCGGCTACAACAACGTCGCCCAGGGCACGTTCGCCGGTTCGTCGTTCCCCGGCAACGACTACGCCTGGGTGCGCACCAACGGCAACTGGGTCTCCCAGCCCTGGGTGAACAACTACTCCGGCGGGAACGTGCTGGTCAGCGGCTCGGCCGAGGCCGCCGTGGGCAGCTCGATCTGCCGTTCCGGGCGCACCACCGGCTGGCGCTGCGGCACCCTGCTCGGCCGCAACGAGACGATCAACTACGCCCAGGGTGCCGTCTCGGGCCTGAGCCGCAGCAACGCGTGCGCGGAACCGGGCGACTCCGGCGGGTCGTGGATCTCCGGCAACCAGGCCCAGGGCGTGACCTCCGGCGGCACCGGCAACTGCACCTCCGGGGGCACGATGTGGTTCCAGCCGGTCAACGAGATCCTCTCCGTGTACGGCCTCGCGCTGACCACCACCGGCGGCGGCAGTGCCGGAGCGCCGATCATCAGCAACTGGAACAACCTCTGCGTCGACGTGCCGAACAGCAACTTCGCCGACGGCGTACAGGTGCAGACGTGGGGTTGCAACGGCACTGCCGCCCAGAAGTGGGAGGCCACCGGCGGCGCCCTGCGCACCTCGAACAACATGTGCCTGGACGTCCCGTGGGGCTCCACCGCCAGCGGCGCGATCATCCAGATCGCCACGTGCAGCGGCAACCCGGCCCAGCAGTGGGTCCTGAGCGCCGCCGGTGACCTGGTCAACCCGCAGGCCAACAAGTGCCTGGACATCAAGGACTGGGTCAACGGCAACGGCGCCAAGTTGCAGCTCTGGGACTGCGCCGGCACCACCAACCAGAAGTGGCGCCGCGGCTAGACCGGAGATCGGCCGCCGGTCGGTTCGCTACCGGCGGCCTCTTCCACGGACGAGCTGCACCGCGGCCGACGGGAAGTGGGCCTGGCCGAGCGCGGCCCGCATGGTCGCCACGCACTGGTCACGGGCGCGGTCCACCCTCGTACGGTCATAGTGGTGTTCTAGATTCATCTCCGCGTCCGTGGTACGCAGCGGTTTCTGCCAGGCCGCTTTCATCTGCTCGCCCACCTCGGCCTTGGCCTCGTTGGCCAGCTGCCGGTACGCCGCCGCGACGGCCGGCGCCTCGATGTCGAGCACCGCCTGGTGGAACGCGAGCCGTGAATAGATCCGGCTGACCTCCTCGGTCAGCTGGTGACGCCCCTCCTGAGTGCCGGGGCGCCGCCGGATCCGGTAGGGCATCTCGGCGTAGTCCTCGACCGCGCTGAGCGCCTCGCCGAACGCGAGGGCCCGGCGTTCCCGGCGCGCGGCGCGACGGTTCAGCCCGTACGTCAGCAGCGCGGTGAGGGCGGTGCCGAGGATCGCGATGACGGCCGTGGTCTGCGCGGCGGTCCAGGTCATGCTGCGGATACCGCCCGGGGAAGATCAGATCGAGTGGAGGACGTCGATGATTCTTCCAGCCTCGTCCGGCTCCCACTGATCCGGGCCCGGCCCGAAGAGCCGGTTGATCCCGTTCTGACACGGCAATGCGGCGAACACCGCCGACTCCTCGCGGTGGCAGCGGTGCAGCCAGTCGAGCGCGCTCCGGTAGGCGTCCGGTGCCCGGTAGACGTGGTCGGGCACGTTGTACAGCAGGCATTCCAGCAGGTAGGACGGCACGTCGACGACGTCGCGGCGGCGGCGCTTGGCCGTCCGGACGACCTCCTTGAAGCGCCCCCCGGTGCGCCCCTGCTTGTCGTCGCCGTTGCGCCGGTGCTGCTTGGGGAAGTTGACGATCGGCCGGCCTTCGCTGTCGCGGAAGAAGACACCCTGCCGATACTCGGTGGCGACCAGGATGTCGACCATCTCACCGAACAGCGAGTCAGGGTCGTCGATATTGAGGCAACGGCGACCCATCCGTACGAGATGGTTCTGCCCCAGCGTGGCCAGGATCTCGTCGCGGAACTCGACCCAGTCGTGACCCGGCCCGGTCAGCATCAGCACGAGATCGATGTCACTGCCCGGCTCGATGAACGTGTCGTTGACCCGCGAGCCCTGACCGAAGATCTCGAACGGCCGATCGAACCCCCGCAGGGCGTCACGCAGCTCGTTCTCGGCCCAGGAGAGCAGGAACGCGTTGGGCTGCCCGGCCGCCAGGCGGGCACGCGTCACGGTCATGCCCCCAGTATGCCGCGTCACCCGGTGGGCAGCCCGATCTGGTCGCGTTCCAGCGCGGCCCGCAGCCCGGCCATCGCGTCGGCCACCGCGGCGATCGCGCTCGCCGCAAGATTCGCCCCCAGCAGCTCGCCCAGCAGCCCGTCCACGGTGGCCTCGGCCGCGGTCACCAGCTCCCGGCCGTCGGCGGTGACCTCCAGCAGCGAGGACCGGCGGTCGGCCGGGTTCGGCTGCCGCACGATCCAGCCGCGCGCCTCCAGCCGATCGACGCCCTTGCTGGTCGCGCCGATCCCGATCGCGAACGTGGCGGCGACGTCGGCGACACGGCAGCCCGGATGGTCGCGCACGTGCCGCAGGAACTCGAACTGCGAGGTCACGATCCCGTGCCGCTCGCGGAGCCGGTCGTTGGCCGCGTTGTACAGACGGGTCTCGCACCGCACGAGATCGTCGAAGAGACCGGTTGTCGATGCCACGGAAGGTATCCTACATTCAATGCCAAGGCATATACTTCCAAGGCATTATTACGTACGGAGGAAGCACCGCGATGACCAGAGAAGACCGCACGACCCTCGCCGCGACACTCCGGCGCCCACGTCCGTCCGGACCGCCCCCGCCGGTCGAGGACCTGCGGGCCGGCTTCCGGGCGTTGATGGCCACCATGCACGTCCCCGCCGGCATCCGCACCACGCCCACCACGCTCGGACCCCGCCCGGCACTACTCGTCGAACCGGCCGGCCCGCCACGCCCCGGAACGATCCTGTACTTCCACGGCGGCGGCTTCGTCGCCGGTTCCCCCGAGACCGCCCTCACCCTCACCGCCGGCCTCGTGACCAGGACGAACGTGCGAGCGCTGTCGGTCGACTACCGCCTCGCGCCCGAGCATCCGTTCCCGGCCGGCCTCGACGACACCCTGGCCGCCTACCGAGCGTTGCTGGAGTCCGGTTCGGACCCGGCCACGATCGTGCTCGCCGGCGACTCGGCCGGCGGCGGCCTGGCCGTCACCACCAGTTTGGCCGCCCGCGACGCCGGCCTGCCGATGCCCGCCGCCGTGATCGCGTTCTCCCCCGGCCTCGACGCCACCCGCACCGGCGACAGCATGACCACCAAGGCCGGCGTCGACCCGTTCTTCACCGCCGAAGCCCTCAACCACACCGGCGCCATGTACCTGGCCGGCCAGGACCCACATCAACCGTTGCTCAGCCCGGCCGTGCACGCCGACCTGACCGGCCTCCCACCGCTGCTGCTCCAGGCCGGCACGAACGAGATGCTCCTCGACGACTCCACCCGCCTGGCCACCCGAGCCCGAACCGCCGGCGTCGACGTCATCCTGGACATCACCGCCGACGTCCCCCACGTCTTCCAGGCCTACACCGGTTCCCTACCCGAAGCCGACGACGCCCTCGACCGGGCCGCCCTCTTCCTCACCCAGCACCTTCACCCCGCCAGAAGCAAAGCCTGACCAACCTTCTCGTCGCGCAGCAGATCCACGACATCCGGCACCCCCACGAAAACGATCGCCGCCCCGGGCTGCTGCACCTGCCGGAGCATCGCCTGGCCGACATCGGCACACGGCTGCTCCCGGATCATCTGCAGCAGCTCATCGGCCGGCTGGGCGGACTCCCCCGCCGACAACGCGAGGACCAGATGGTCGAACGGATCCTCCGAGGTCGGGTCGATCAGCAGTGGAACGCCGTGTTCGTCGATCGGGAACAGCTCACGCTTCTGATGGCTGTTGCAGTGCGAGCAGGCCAGGAGATGGTTGAGCCAGTCGAAGGTCCGCAGCGCGTTGTGGGCGATCGGCTCGTGGTGGGAAAGATCGTCGTCGCCGGTCTCCCACCTCAGGCCCGCCTATCGAGCCTGCGCCGGCCGTTTCGTCGCCGCCGCGGGCGTGGTCAGGTCGATCAGGTAGCTGCAGGGATCGGCCGTCCACCGGATCGAGGTGACGGGATCCGGTTGCGTCTTTCTCGATCGAGGGTCGAAGTGGAGGATCCGCCGGATCAGCCAGGAGCGGGTGGCCGGGGCCGGCAACGCCTCCTGAACCTCGTCCACGAGGTAGCCGTCGGCGACTTCGAGGGTGCCGCGGAGCTCCACTCGCCGGCCTGGTTGCGGGGACGGGTTCGGGTAGGAACTGGCGACGTAGATCGGGATGCCGTCGACGGCCAGGGCCCAGCCGCCGAGCGGGCGCAGGTGGTCGAACGGCAGCGCGACACCGGTGAGCAGCATGTCGACGGATCCGGGGATCGGCACCGCGGCGTCCGGGCCGGCGGCCGGCGTCCAGTGGTCGCTGCCGGTTGTCAGCAACACCTCGATCCGGTCGCCCGTCTCGGCCCGGAAGTCCGAGCTTCCGACGAGTTCGGCCGGCACCAGGACCTGAGGAAACGTCAGCACGACGCCACGGTACGCGCGGCCCGCGAGTTCCTCGGGGGCCGGTGAACTCATAAGGTCGGGGCATGACCGAGAAGGCGTTCTACCTGCCGGTGGGCGAGGACGAGTACGAGTCGACCCCGGCGACCGCCAGCCCCTGGGATTTCAGTCTTCAGCACGGCGGGCCGCCGGCGGCGCTGCTGGCCCGGGCGATCGAGCGGTGTGATCCGGACGACGGGCTGCCGATCGCGCGGATCAGCGTGGATTTCCTGGGCGGGATTCCGCAGGGGCGCATCCGTACCGAGGCCCGGGTGGTGCGGCCCGGTAAGCGGGTGGAGCTGGTCGAGGCCGAGCTGTGGGCGAACGGCAAGCTCGCCGTCCGGGCGTCGGCCTGGCGGATCCGGCAGCGGGCCGGGGCGACCGCGCACGTGGCGACGCCGGCTCTGCTGCCGCCGCCGCTGCCGGGGCCGGAGCCCCGGCCGGAGATCTACTTCGAGGGTGTCGGCGCCGGGTGGGGGTACGGCGAGGCGATCGAGTGGCGGTTCGTCGAGAGCGGCTTCAACCGGACCGGCCCGGCGAAGGTGTGGACGCGGGTGCGGATTCCGCTGGTGGACGGGGAGGAGACCGGGGCGTTGCAGCGCATGCTGGTGGTCGCCGACTCCGCGAACGGGTTGTCCGGGGAGATGCCGCTGACCGAGTGGCTGTTCATCCCGCCGACGCTGACCGTGACCGTGCAGCGGGCGCCGGCGACGCCGTGGATGTTCATGGACGTGGCGACCACGATCGGGCCGGACGGGACCGGGATCGCGCACGGCACGATCAGCGACGAGCGCGGCCTGCTGAGCCGGATCGCGCAGCCGCTGCTGGTGGCGCCGCGTCAGTGACCGCCGTGTTCCTGGGCCAGCCCGGCGACCACCTGCTCGGAGATGGTGGCCAGGGCGGCGAGTTGCTCGGCGGTCAGCACGTCACCGAAGTAGCGGCGGACGGCCGCCTCGTGGCAGTCCCGCGCGGCGGCGATCTGGGAGCGGCCCTTGTCGGTGAGGTGGATGACGGCGCCGGGGGCCTTCTCGATCAGGCCGCGCTGCTCCATCCGGCGCAGCTGGTGTGACAGACGTGACTTCTCCCAGGCGAGGCCGCAGCGCAGCGCGACCGAGCGCACGCTGGTCTCGGGCGACTGCTCCATGAAGAACAGGATGTCGAAATCGGCCTCGGAGAGCCCGGTGGTGCGGCTCAGCTCCCGGTTGATCTGGCCGTTCAGGAGCACCCGCATGCGCTGGTACGCCTGCCAGGTCGTGAGAACGTCGGGGGTCACAGCGCGAATCCTACGTCCGTTTGCAGATCAGACCAGGGTTGATGTATCAACTAGTTGACGCATCAACCCCGTGGAGGGATCGCGATGACACAACCACTGCGGTTCGGCGCCGTGGTCACCTCGGTGGCCGGGGCACGCCGGGCCGAGGAGCTGGGATACGACCTGGTCGCGGTCCCGCCGGCGCCCGACGGCGACGACTGGACGCTGCTGACCTGGATCGCCGGCCACACCGAGAAGATCGGCCTGGTCGCCACCGGGCTCGACACCGCGCGCCGCGAGCCGACCGTCCTCGGCCGGGCCGCGGCCAGCCTCGACCTGCTCTCCGGCGGCCGGCTCGATCTGGCGCTGACCGGTGAGCACGTGGACGAGGTGGCCGCGATCGTGCGTGGAATCCTGGACGCGGGCGAGGCCGGGCCGCTGCGCCACCTCGGTGATCACCATCGGGTTCCCAAGGCCCAGCGCGGCCCGCTGCCGGCCCACCGCGTCCCGATCTGGCTGTCCGGGAACGATCAGCAGTCGCTGCGGCTCGCGGGGCGGCTGGCCGACGCCTGGGTGGCCGACCTCGACCTGGTCGACGCGGGCGAGTTGGCCACGGCGTACAAAATAATTGATGCGGCGGCGATCGAGGCGGACCGTGACCCTCAGGAGATCCGCCGGGTGTTGATCATCGGTCCGGGCCTCGGCCCGGCCGATCTCACCGCGCTCGGCGCCGACACGTTCCTGGTGCGGGCCGACGAGATTCCCGACCTGAGCGCCTGGGAGACCTTGCGGAACGCCGCCGGGCCGATCATTTTCCGACCCGCTTCGGTACGGGCGAAGCGCCGCCCCGGCATCGACTACGACAGCGTCCCGGCGAGCCTGGCCGGCACCGCGGTCGAGCCCGGTGACCTGGACTACGCGCGGGTCCGCTCGACCTACATGCGCGGCGGCGCCCCCGGCCTGGTCCTGCGCCCGCGCACGACCGCCGAGGTGGTCGACGCCCTGGAGTTCGCGCGCCGGCACCCGGACCTGCCGTTCGGCCTGCGCAGCGCCGGGCACGGGGTCAGCGGCCGGTCCACCAACGACGGCGGTCTCGTGGTCAGTCTCGCCGCGATGAACACGATCGAGGTCCTCGACGAGTCCCGGCGCCTGATCAGAGTCGGTCCCGGCGCGCGGTGGATGGATGTCGCTCAGGCCATCCATCCGTACGGGTGGGCGTTGAGCTCGGGTGACTACGGCGGCGTCGGGGTCGGCGGGCTGGCCACCGCGGGCGGCGTCGGCTGGCTGGCCCGCAAGCACGGCCTGACCATCGATCACCTGCACGCGGTCGAGATGGTGCTGGCCGACGGCAGTGTCGTGCGCGCTTCGGCGACCGAGAACACCGACCTGTTCTGGGCGGTCCGCGGGGCCGGGGCCAACTTCGGGGTCGTCACGTCGTTCGAGTTCGAGGTGTACGAGGTCGGCAACGTCGGCTTCGCGCAGCTCGTGATGGCCGCCGACGACCCGGCCGACCTGCTGGTGAAGTGGGGCCGGGCGATCGAGGAGGCCCCCCGGGACGTCAGCGGGCAGCTGATCATGGGCCCGCCCCGGCCCGGGCAGCCCGCGTTCGCCCAGCTCATGGCCGTGGTCGACAACGACGACCCGGAGACGATCATCGAGCAGTTGCAGCCGATCGCGCAGATCGCGCCGCTGTATCAGCAGAACGTGGTGCTCACGCCGTACACCGGGGTGATCTCGAATGCCGCCGAAGGCGGATATCACCAGGGCGTCGGCGAACCGACGTCGCGCTCCGGGCTGATCGAGCACCTGACGCCGGAGTTCGCCCGGGCGGCGATGGATCTGCTGGCGAGCGGCGCGGTGCACTGGTTCCAGATCCGCACGGTCGGCGGCGCGGTCGCCGACGTCGCTCCGGAGGAGACCGCTTATGCCCATCGCTCGGCCAACTTCTCGGTGATCGTGATGGGTTCGTCGCAGCGCCGGGTGGACGAGGCCTGGGCGACTCTGGACGGGCATTTCGAGGGGCTGTACCTGAGCTTCGAGACCGACCTGAGCCCGGAACGGGTCGAGGACGCGTTCCCGCCGGCCACCCTGACCCGGCTGCGCGAGCTCAAGCACCGCTACGACCCGGACAACCTGTTCCGTGACAACTTCAACATCAAGGCGGCGACGCGATGACCGATTACGGGCACGATCTGCTCTTCGGTACGTTCATCACGCCCACCGCCCAGCCGGTGCACCAGGCGGTCGAACTGGCCGTCGTCGCCGACCGGGCCGGGCTCGACCTGGCGACCTTCCAGGACCATCCGTACCTGCCGAAGTTCCACGACACCTGGACCCTGATCACGTACGCGGCGGCGCGCACCGAACGCATCCGGCTCAGCGGGAACGTGCTCAGCCTGCCGCTGCGCCCGCCGGCCGTCCTCGCCCGCAGTCACGCGAGCCTGGACCGGCTCAGCGGTGGACGGATCGAGCTCGGACTCGGCGCGGGCGCGTTCTGGGACGGCATCGAGGCGATGGGCGCGCGACGGCTCAGCCCCGGCCAGGCCGTGTCCGCGCTGGGCGAGGCGATCAAGGTGATCCGAGCCGTGTGGGACGCCGACCGGCCCGGACCGGTCAACGTGCACGGCGAGTACTACCAGGTGGAAGGCCTCAAGCGCGGCCCGGCCCCGGCCCACGACATGAGCATCTGGGTCGGCGCGTACAAGCCTCGGATGCTGCGCCTGATCGGGCGGGCCGCCGACGGGGTGCTGCCGTCGCTGTCCTACCTCGAGGGCGGGCCGGGCGACTACGCGACGATCAACAAGCACATCGACGACAGCGCGGCCGAAGCCGGCCGCTCGCCCGATCGGATCCGGCGGCTGCTCAACATCAACGGGACGTTCAGCCAGTTCGGGCGGTCGTTCCTGAACGGGCCGGCCGAGCAGTGGGCCGAGGACCTGGCCGGGCTGGTCCTGGAACACGGGATCAGCACGTTCATCCTGGCCGGCGACGACCCGGCGGCCATCGAGGAGTACGCGGCCGAGGTCGCCCCGGCCGTCCGGGCGCTGGTCGAGGCCGAACGCGGCTGAAACCCTTGCGGCGGCGGTGGCGGGCCGGAAGAGTTCTCGTCATGAGCGAGGATCACGCCTCCACCGCCGGCCGGGCGCAGACGATGGCGCTGCAGGGCGTCGCCAACCGGATCGTCCGCGGCCTGCTGCGCGTGCCACTGGTGTCCCGCGGCATCGGCAAACGGCTGATCACGCTGTACGTGGTGGGCCGCAAGTCCGGGAAGCGCTACACCGTGCCGGTCGCCTACACGCTCCACGAGGGAACGCTGCTGATCGGCACCCCGTTCGGGTGGGGCCGCAACCTGCGCACCGGCGAGCCGGTCGAGGTCCGCTTCAAGGGCCGCCGACGCCGGGCCGACGTCGTCGCGCACACCGGCGAGGAGGCGGTCGTCGCGGACTACGCGATCATCGCGCGCGACAACCACAACTTCGCCGGCTTCAACAAGATCGGCTTCGACGAGCGGGGCAACCCCGACCCGGGCGACCTGCACCTGGCCTGGGCCGCGGGCGCCCGCTCGTTCCGCCTGACCCTGCGCTGACCGGGCTCGCGGTGAACCGGATAGGGTGGCCGCGGCACGAACTGTTGCGAGGTGCCCCGCTGTTCGCGGGGAGAATCGGGAAGCCGGTGGGAATCCGGCACGGGCCCGCCGCGGTGACCGGGGAGCTGCCGCCCACACGCGTTCGCGCGTAGCCACTGGCCCGGACCGGGCCGGGAAGGCGGGCGGTGAGGTGACGATCCGGGAGTCCGAAGACCGGCCTCGCGTCCGATCGCCCCGGCCTGCCCGGGGCTGAGCGCAGCGGGAGCCTGCCCATGTCGCACGACCTGTACGAGATCGTTCACCGCCGCCGGGACGTCCGGGCCGAGTTCACCGGTGGGCCGGTGCCGGAGGCCGTCCTCGACCGGATCCTGACCGCCGCCCACGCCGCTCCCAGTGTCGGCCTGTCCCAGCCGTGGGACTTCGTGGTCGTACGCGATGAGGGGTTGAAAAAGCTTTCCACGAGCACGTTCGTCACGAGCGGGACGTCTTCGCGGCCACGCTGGGCCCGGAGGCCGCCGCCCGGTTCGCCCGCATCAAGATCGACGGCGTTCTGGAGTCGACGCTGTCGATCGTGGTCACCTACGACGCGGACCGGGGTGGCCCGGCGGTCCTGGGGCGGCACGCGATCGCCGACGCCGGTCTCTACTCGACCTGCCTGGCCGTGCAGAACCTGTGGCTGGCGGCCACGGCCGAGGAGCTGGGCGTGGGCTGGGTGTCGTTCTACCGCGAGGAGTTCCTGCGCGACCTGCTCGGCATCCCGGACGGCATCCGGCCGATCGCCTGGCTGTGCGTGGGCCCGGTCAGCCGGCTGCCGGAGGTTCCCGACCTGGAGCGGCACGGCTGGCGCAGCCGCCGGCCGCTGGAACTGGCCCGCCACACGGACCGCTGGGGCGGCGGCCGGGCCGGATAGTGCGGCGGTCCCGGCCGGCGGTCCAGGACGGATCGCCGGCCGGGCTCCGGGTCAGACCTGGCTGGCGCCGCCGTCCACGTAGATCTCGGCGCCGGTCATGAACGAGCTGGCGTCCGAGGCCAGGAACGCGACCACGTCCGCGATCTCCGACGGCTTGCCCAGGCGGTTCATCGGGACACCGCTGGCCAGGCCCTTGAGCAGCTGCTCGGCCGAGGCCGGGTCGGGGGCCAGGCCGCTGAGGCCGGGCGTCTCGATCGGGCCGGGAGCGATGCTGTTGACGCGGATCTCGCGGCCGACCAGCTCGGCCGCCCAGCTGCGGGTGAACGAGCGCAGCGCGGCCTTGCTGGCGGCGTAGACGCTGAACGACGCGGCGCCCTTCACGTCGATGTTGGAGCTGGTGATGATCACCGACGCACCACGGTTGAGCAGCGGCAGCACGGTCTGCACGGTGAACAGCGTGCCGCCCACGTTGGTGTTGAACGTGTCCGCGTAGTGCTGCCAGGTGATGTCACCGAGCGCCGCGAACTCGCCGCCACCCGCGTTGGCGAACAGCACGTCGAGCCCGTCGCCGCGACGGCGGATCTCGTCGGCCACCCGTACCAGATCGTCGATGTTCGCCACATCGGCGCGGATGCCCTGGGCGTGGGCGCCGATCGAGGCCACGGCCTGGTCGAGCGTCTCCTGGCTGCGGCCGGTGACGAAGACGTGGAAGCCGTCGGCGGCGAGCCGGCGAGCGGCGGCCAGGCCGATGCCGGAGGTGCCACCGGTGACGAGTGCGGTCTTGGTCATGTCAGTTCTCCTTCGAAAGAAACGCCAGCTCACGCCACTGCGCGAGGGGAAGTGCAGAAGATCCGAGGACGTGTACGGCGACGTGGTCGGCCCCCGCGTCGAGGTGTTCGCGCACCCGCCGCTGGATGTCCTCGGCCGTGCCGTGCGCGACGAGCGCGTCGATGATCCGGTCGCTGCCACCGCCGGCCAGGTCGTCGTCGGTGAACCCGAGCCGTTTCAGGTTGTTGCGATAGGTCGGGAAGCCGAGGAACATCCCGATGCCGGCGCGGGCCGCCGCCCGGGCCTCGGCCACGTCGGTGCCGAGAAAGACGGCCTGGTGCGGCGCGATGAGCGGCTTCGGGCCGACGATCTCCCGGTGGGCCGACACGTAGTCCGGTGTCACCAGGAACGGATGCCATCCGGCGGTCCGGGCGACCGCCAGCTCGACCATCTTCGGCCCGAGCGCCCCGAGCAGCTGCCGCCCCGGACCGACCTCGTCCAGGTAGTGCCGCATCGACTCGACCGGCTTGCCGTAGTCCAGCCCGTGCGCGGCCGCCCCGGCCGGACTGCCGATGCCCAGGCCCAGCACGACCCGGTCCTGCCGGGCCGCGGCCCACGGGCCCAGCGTCGACGCCGGCTGCCCCCAGATGTTGAGGACACCGGTGACCACCTGGCTGTTCGGCGCGGCGACCAGAAGGTGGTCGACGTCGTCGAGGACGCCGGTCCCGTCCAGGCCGGGCAGCCAGATCGTCCGCCATCCGAGCGCGTCCAGCTCGGCCGCGGCGTCGCGCACCCGCGGCCGCCCGGCGCCGCGTAACTCCATGCTCCAGACGCCTACGCGTCCCAGAGTCTCCATGATCCCGACCCCATTTCTGTACCGCTCGGTACCGAATGACGAAACGCTAGCACGCGGGAACTTATTTCTGTACCGATCGGTTAAGATGAGGTGCGTCACGACGACGGGGAGGCAACGCGATGACCACCAAGGAACGCGGACGGCCCCGGGGCTTCGACGCCGACGCGGCCCTGGACCGGGCCGTCGAGGTGTTCTGGCGGCACGGCTACGAGGGCGCGTCGCTGAGCGACCTCACCGGGGCGATGGGCATCAACCGCACCAGCATGTACGCCGCCTACGGCAACAAGGACGAGCTGTTCCGGCGGGCCGTCGCGCGCTACGCCGAGATCGACATGGCCTACGTGCGCGAGGCGATGACCCGGCCCACCGCGTACACGGTGATCGAAGCCTTTCTCCGAGCCAACGCCGACGCACTGACCAGAACCGATCGCCCGGCCGGATGCCTGTCCATCCAGGGCGGGCTCGCCTGCGGCAGCGACAACGGGCACATCGCCCAGTTCCTGGCCGCGAGCCGGCTCGCCGGGGAAGCCGCCCTGGCCGAGCGCCTCACCCAGGCGGTGACCGAGAACGATCTGCCGGCCGGGACCGATCCGGTCGCCCTGGCCCGCTACGTGATGGTGGTCAGCGAGGGCAACGCGGTCCACGCTGCCGCGGGCGTCGACCGGGCCGCACTGCACGCCACGGTCGACTTCGCCCTACGCGCGATTCCGCACTAGGTTTTCCACACCGACGCCCTGTCCACAGACCACCCGCACGATCTTGGAAAATCCGGCCACACTGTCAGCGGGGGCTTCCCCTCGGTGGGGTGGGTCATGTGGTGGAAGCCGGCCAAGATCATCTTCACATTTAAGATCATCAAGCTTCCAACACAAATTTGGTACGGGCGGAGCCGCTCTCCAGGAGCGCGTGCACGCGAGCGGCGTCGGCCAGCGGCGCCACGGTCCGCCCCTGAAGCGTGAGCCCGGCGCCCACGACCGTCGCCAGAGCGGCCTTGACCTGCGACGGAACCACCTCGGAGAGTTTCACGCCCAACCCCGGACCGTGCGGGTCGGACAGCGTGATCACCCGCTCGGGCCCGCCGGCCAGCTCGATCATCCGGGGCAGGTCGCTGCGCCCGGAGGCGTCGAAGACCGCGTCGACGCGATGCCCCGGCACGGTCCGGTAGTCGACCGGTGTCGCGCCGAGGCTCGACGCCAGCGCGAAGTCGTCCGGGCGGACGGCCGCGATCACCGTCGCGCCCCGGGCCACGGCGAGCTGGGTCGCGATCGTCCCGACCGACCCGGCCGCGCCCAGCAGCAGCACCGTCTCCCCGGCCGTCACCGCGAGCTGGTCGAGCACGCGGACCGCGGCCTCGCCGGAGGCCGGCAGCGCGGCGGCGTCGGCCCACGACAGGGCGGGCGGCTTCGGCACCCAGTGGTCGGCGACGACCAGTTCGGCGTAGCCGCCGAGATCGGGTAGGAAGACCGCCACCTCGTCACCCACGGTCACGTCGGTGACGTCGGCGCCGACGCTCTCGACCGTCCCGGCCGCCTCGAAGCCGAGGACCTTGCCGGGGAACCGGGCGGCCAGCCGGCCGGAGCGGATCGCGACGTCGGTCGGGCCGACACCGGCGAACCGGACCGCGACCCGGATCTGCCCGGCGCCCGGTTCGAGGACCTCGGTCTCGCCGAGTCGCAGCACGTCCGGAGTTCCGTAGCCGTCAAGAAGAATCGCCCTGGTCATGCCGCTACCCTATGTCGATCTTGAGGAAATCCGGGCACCGCGGACGCCGTTTGGGTCATCCCGCAGTCACGTGACGGATCCCGCATCATGCCGGTAACGAGTTCCCGGTAGCTTTCCGCGGGTGACAGCGGAACCGCCCCCTGAGACCTGGCCGGCCACGCTCCTGGAGGAGCCCGGCCGAGCACTGACCGTCACCGGGGACGACCACGCCACCCTGCTGGACCGGGCCGCGGCCGAGGCGACAGATCGCGGGTGGCGCGTGCTCCGGGTGACCGGGGTGCCCGCCGAGGCCGACGTGCCGTACGCGGCCCTGGAACGGCTCCTGCGCCCGCTGGTGACCGGTTCCGCCCACCGCACGATCGACCAGGTGCTCGCCGGTGACACCACCGACCGGCGGGCCTACCGGGTCGCGCTGGCCGTCGTCGACCTGATCGAACCGTCCACCCTGCTGATCGCCGGCGACGCGCAGTGGCTCGACGAACCGACCTGGCAGGTCCTGACGTTCGCCGGGCGGCGCCTGACCCGGTCGTCGCTGCTGTTCGGGCTGGGCGACGGCCCGCGGCGGCTGACCTGCGGGCCGGACGAGGCGCACGCCCACGCCCTGGAGTGGGCCGCCCGGCAGCAGGAGCGGCGCGGTGACACCCGGGCCGCGCTCGTCACCTGGAAACGCGCGGCCGCTCTCGCCGCGGATCCGGCCCGCTACCTCTTCCGGGCCGCGGTGTGCGCCGACGATGCCGGGGTGGCCGAGGCCGTACGGGACATGATCGACCGAGACCGGCTGACCGATCGGGATCGGCTCTGGCTGAACTGGCACGACGGCGGGGCCGGGGCCGACCTCGAAGTCACCAATGCCCGACTGCTCGCGTTCGCGCAGGTCAGCGGCGGGGCGTTCGACATTCTGGGCGAGATCGTGGTGCAGCTGTTCGTCACGCCGCTGGAGGCCGAGGTCCGCGCCGCGATGACCGATCTGGCCCGGCGCGACAGCGTGCCCGAGGCCCGCGCGGTCGCCCTGCTGGCCCTGGTCGCACCGCTGGAGCACGGCAAGGAGGTGCTCGCCGCGCTGCCCCGGTTCCTGTCCACCGCGCCGGTCGACGCGGCCGAGCAGACCATGCTGGCCTGGGGCGCCCTCGCGGTCGGCGCCGTCGCGCCGGCCCGGACACTGATCGCCGGGGCGATCGCCCGCTGCCGCGACCGGCAGCGGCTCGGCCGGCTCACCCAGGCGCTGGTCACCGAGGCCTGGATCGGCGTCTTCCGGGCCGACGCGCACGCGATCGAGCGGGCCGCGAGCGAAGCGATCACGCTGGCCGAGCGGACCGCGCAGCCCCGCTGGGCGATCCTGGCCCGGCTGGCCCGGGGCATGGTCGCGGCGCTGCGCGGCGACCAGCCGGCGGCCGAGACGGCCGTGGACACCGCGGTGCGTGAACTGCTGCCCAACGGCGCGCACCTGATCGGGCTGTGCCAGCTCGTGCGCGGTACCGCGGCGCTCGCCGTCGGCAACGGCGTGGCCGCTTTCGATCACCTGCGGCGGATGTTCGACCGGGGCGACATCGCGTTCCACCCGACGGTCCGCTTCTGGGCCATCGGCTCGCTCACCGAGGCCGCGGTGCTCGCCGGACGCACCACGGAACTCGCCGAGCTGCTCGCCGAACTGGACGAGGAGGCGGAAACCCGCTGCTCACCGGCCCTGGCGCGCGGCCTTTACGCCGCCCGCGTGCAGCTGCGGCTGCACGAATCCCCGGCCGGTCACGCGCCCGGCGAGGTCGCCGAGGTGCTGCCCGCGCACCCCTTCGACAAGGCAAGAGCCGATTTCGCGTACGGGGTGAGCCTGCGCCGCGATCGTCAGCACGCCGAAGCCCGCCCGTACCTGCGCGCGGCGGCCAGCCTGTTCGACGCGCACGGCGCCGACGCGTGGGCCGACCGCGCCCGTCAGGAGTTACGCGCCACCGGCGAGTCGGTCCGGCGGCCCGGACGGGAGGCGCTGACCGCGCAGGAGAGCGAGATCGCCGAGCTGGCCGCGCTCGGGCTGACCAACAAGGAGATCGCCCAGCGCCTGTTCCTGTCGCCGCGCACGGTGAGCAGTCATCTCTACCGCATCTTCCCGAAGCTCGGTGTCACCGCCCGCAGCGAGCTCGCCACCGCTCTGAACTCCTGACACCGCTCGCCGCGCGCCTCGCCCGGCACCCGGCCGGGCGGCGAGGCCGGACGCTCCCATTTCTGAGCCGGGGCGCGACGCTCCTGTTTCTGAGCCGGGGCGCGACGCTCCTGTTTCTGAGCCGGGGCGCGACGCTCCTGTTTCTGAGCCGGGGCGCGACGCTCCTGTTTCTGAGCCGGGGCGCGACGCTCCTGGACCGCGGTCAGGGCGCGATCTCGGTCGCGGCCAGCGCGGCGGCCAGGGCGGGCAGGCGGCCGAAGGCGCGGGCGCCGGCCACGTGGTGCACGTAGTCGCGGGACTCGACGATCACCCCGTCGCGGACCCGGACCACGAAGATGCACGGCAGCGTGAAGGCCCGGCCGTCGACCACCCCGGCGTACGAGAACTCGAAGATCACCACCTCGGGGTCGGGCGTGGTGAACACGTGATCGTCGACGACGTCGTAGCGTTCCACCCCGGCGGGCCGGCCCCCGGCCGAGAAGTGCTCCCGCAAGGCGGCCCGGCTGAGCAGCGGTGTGTCGCCGAGCGGCTGGAACGGGTGACGCACGTCGGTGTGCTCGGCGTAGCAGGCGGCCAGCTCGTCGAAGAGCGCCGCCTCCTCGGCATCGGTGAGCCCACCACGCATGAGGCGGCAGACCCCGGCGGCCACGGCACGGACGGTTTCCTCGGGCGTACGCATGATGGTTCCTCCTGACGGTGAGCTTTCTACGAACTCACCGGCCGACGAGACGGCGGGCTCGCGGGCGCGTCGAGCGGACAACGAGCTCAGGAGCGGGTCACGCGGGCGACGAAGCCGTTGCAGGCGACGTCCTCCACGCGCGGGCGCGGGTTCGGCGCCTCGTCGGCCCACCACTCGGAGACCGACTGCACGCCCGGCCCGACCGGCGTGAGATCAGGACGGTCGAAAAGCTCGGCCAGCTCGACCCCGGACCGTGCCTGGGACTGCGCCTCGGCCACCGCCCGGACCGCCTTGAACTCCTCCGGCGTCATGTATTCGAGCGTCACATGGCTGGCCACCACGTAACTCCCGTCCGGCAGCGCGTCGATCAGCGTGTCCAGGATGCCGCGCGGGTCCTCGGCGTCCCGGACGAAGTGCAGGATCGCGATGAGCATGAGCGCGACCGGCTGGTTCAGGTCCAGCGTCCGGCGCAGGTCCTCGTCGCCCAGGATCCGTACGGGATCGCGCAGGTCCGCGTCGAGGTAGGCCGTCCGCCCGCGGGGGTCACCGGTGAGCAGCGCCCGGGCGTGCGCCAGCACCAGCGGGTCGTTGTCGGCATAGACGACCCGGGCGGTCGGGTCGGCCAGCTGGGCCAGCTCGTGCGTGTTCGGCGAGGTGGGGATGCCGGTGCCGATGTCCAGGAACTGGCGGATGCCCAGCCCGGCCAGGTGACGCACGGCGCGGTGCAGGAACCAGCGGTTCTCGTGCACGGTCAGCCGGACCAGCGGCATCCGTGCCTCGATCTGCCGCGCGGACTCCCGGTCGGCCTCGAAGTTGTCCTTGCCGCCCAGCCAGTAGTCGTAGCGCCGGGCCGGATGCGGACGGCTGGTGTCCAGACCTGAATCGGCCACGATCTACCTCCTCTGTGGACGTTGCCGCCCACCTTACGACATCCGTTAAGGTGCGCCGATGGAAAATCGACGCGGGCCCCGGCAGGTGCCCACCGAGGAGCGCGGGCGGCACATCGTCTACGCGCCGAACATCGACGGTGACGCGGATCCCGGCGAGATCGTCTGGACCTGGGTGGAGTACGAGGAGGACGACGGCCGGGGCAAGGACCGTCCGGTGCTGGTGGTCGGCCGGGAGGGCCGGACCCTGCTCGGCCTGATGCTCTCCAGCCAGGACGACCGTAACGGCGAGCGGCACTGGCTGGCCCTCGGCCCCGGCGAGTGGGATCGGGAGAACCGGCCGAGCTGGCTGCGGCTCGACCGGGTTCTGGAGGTCGAGGAGGACGGTATCCGCCGCGAGGGCGCGATCCTCGACCCGCAGCGGTTCACCCGGGTGGCGATGATCCTGCAGCGCAACTACAACTGGAGCTAGTGCCTCGGGCCGTGGATCTCCTGGTGGAGGCGTTCCATGCGCTCGTCGAGGCGGGCCGCGTCCTCGGCCGCCGCGGCCAGTTCGTCGCGCAGCGGGGCCGGGACGTCGGCGTCGTGCTTGTAGTAGATCTTGTGTTCCAGGCTGGCCCAGAAGTCCATGGCCACGGTGCGGATCTGCACCTCGACCGGCACGGCGACGACCTGGTCGGAGAGGAAGACCGGGATCTCGACGATCAGGTGCAGGCTGCGGTACCCGTTGGGTTTCGGCTGGGCGATGTAGTCCTTGGTCGTGACCAGGTGGATGTCGGGTTGCTGGGTCAGCATCCGGGCGACCGTGTAGACGTCGGGCACGAACCCGCAGACGATCCGGATGCCGGCGATGTCCCGGATGCGGGCCCGCAGGTCGTCCATGGTCATCGGGCAGCCGATCCGGCGGGCCTTGGCGTTGATGCTGGCCAGGCTCTTGAGGCGGGGGCTGACGTGCTCGATCGGGTTGCCCCGGCCGCGGTGGGCGAGTTCCTCGGCCAGGATGTTGATCTTCGTGCCGATCTCGGCCAGACCGAATTTGTACACCATCAGGAAGGTGTTCAGCTCGGACCGCACGTGGTGCGGCATCTCCGGCTCGGGGGTCGTGAAGATCAGCGGGTGCAGACGTGCGACCTGCCGGTCACCTGCGCGGAAGATCTCCGGCTCGGGATGGTCGGTGGTCACGTTCTTTCCCCTCGGTGCGCGCCCGGTGCCACTGCACCGTCAATCGGCACTTCCGGGCGGCACTGTAGCGGACGGCCGCTCGCCCCGGGCGGGAGCCTGCCCGGAGGTCACCCGGGGGTGTCCACGGCCGGGGCGGAACGCCGTACGCGCACATCGGTTTTGATCTTCAGTACTTGAGGGCGGCCGCCAGGATCGTCTCGGCGACCGCGCCCGGCTGCGAGACCGTCAGCGCGTGGCCGGCGCCGGGGATTTCCCGCAGCTCGTGGCCCTGCGCGCGTTCGGCCATGAAGCGCAGTGCCGGCGCCGGGATGTTGCGGTCGGCGTCGCCCCAGACGAACCAGCTGGGCAGGGTGCGCCAGGCCGGCTCGCCGACCAGACCGGCGGTCAGCGCGCGCTCGGCCACCGGCCGCTGCGTGGCCGCCATCAGCGCGGCCACGCCCGGCTCGACGTCGGCCGCGAACTGCTGGGCGAACTTGGCGACGTCGATCGACAGCTCGACGCCGCCGACGCTCAGCGGGCGCGGGACGACCGCCTCGCCCAGCGTGCTCCCGGGGAACTTCCCGGACAGTTCGAGCGCGCTCTCCCCCGTTTCCGGGGCAAAGGCCGAGACATAGACCAGGGCTTCGACGTACGGGTTCCCGGCCGCCGCCTGCGTGATCACCTGACCGCCGTAGGAATGCCCGGCCAGGACCACCGTCCGTCCCAGGGAGGTGATCACGTCGCGGACGTAATCGGCGTCCCCGGCCAGGTCACGCAGCGGGTTGGCGACCGCCACCGAGGTCACGCCGCGGGCCGACAGGCGCTCGATGACGCCGTTCCAGCTCGCCGACTCGGCGAAGGCGCCGTGGACCAGCACGACGACCGGTTCGTTGTCGTTCTCCGGCATATTCAGTCCTCTCGTTGGGCCGACCCGACGTTAGGACGCGGTTGTGGGGAAAAAGTGGGCGTCAGGCCAGTCCGGCGATCGCGTCCCGCAGCGCCCCGCGGCCGTTGATGCCGAGCTTGGGGAAGATGCGGTACAGGTGGGCGCCGACCGTGCGGTGTGACAGGAACAGGTGGTCGGCGATCTCCTTGTTGGTCCGGCCCTCGGCCGCGAGCCGGGCGATCTGCAGCTCCTGCGCGGTCAGGGCGGCGTTCTGGGGGGCGTCGGCGGTCTCCGGCACGGCGACGCCGGAGGCGCGGGCCTCGGCCTCGGCCCGGGCCGTCCACGGCCGGGCGCCGGCCTCGCGGAACACGTCGGCCGCGGCGGTCAGCTCGATGCGGGCCTCGTTGATGCGGCGCTGCCGGCGCAGCCATTCGCCGTAGGCCAGGCGGGTGCGGGCCACCTGCAGCGGGTATCCGTGCCCGCCGGGCAGGGCGAGCGCCGCCCGGAAGAAGGGCTCACCGTCCTCGGCCAGCAGCCCGTCCGCCCGCAGCAGCAGCATGCGGATCAGCGGGCTGGTGAACGTGGCCGCCCGCTCCTTGACCTCGGCCAGCCGCTCGCCGAACTGTGTCGCGTACCCGGACCGGCAGGCGGCCTCGGCCAGGTCGGCGATCGCCAGCAACCCCATGTCGGGAATATCGCAGACCGCGTTCAGCTCGATGTACGCGTTCCAGTGCCGCCCGGCGCCCAGTTCGACCAGGCCCTGGCTCCAGCGCTGCCACACGGTCATGTCGACGCGGGTCGGCGAGCCCAGCGCCCGGCTGCGGGCCAGCGCCGCCGTGCTCGCCTCGGTGTCCCCGCGCCACGCGTGGATGTGCGCGACGACCGCCTCACCGATCGCGCTGAGGAAGTGTTCCCCCAGGTCGGCGGTGATGCGGCAGCCTTCCTCGGCGATCGGCAGCGCCTCGGCCAGCCGGCCCTGCGCGGCCAGCGCCCGGCCGAGCACGACGCTGCTGGTGGCGACGTCGCCGACCGTGCGCAGCTGCCGGGACTGCGTCAGCCCGACCTCGTGATAGCGGGCCGCGAGGACCCAGTCGTGGGCCGGTTCGACGCCCAGGCCCAGGCTCGACGCCTCCTGGGAGGTGCGGAACGCCGCCGGTATCTCGCGCAACCGCTCGACCGCGGCCTGGCCGAACCGGGCCGGGTCGAGCAGGGCCCGGATGCCGGCCGTCATCAGGTCCTCGTTCGTGTCGCCGATCGCGTCGAGGTCCTCGACGATCCGCTGCCGGATGTCCGGCCCGGTGCCGTAGGCGGCGCAGAAGACGGCGGTGCTGTACATCAGGGCCAGCGCCAGGAGCTCGGCCTCGGGGGCCACGCCGGCCGTCCGCCGGGCGATCGAGCTCATCTGCAGCGGGTCGCGGCTGATGAACCCGCTGGTGATGCCGATGGCCTCCTCGGCCAGGGCGGCCCGGGCCAGGACGATCGGGTTGGCCGAGGTGTGGATCGCGGTGGCCGCCAGCCGGACCGCGGCCGTGTTCAGGCCGGCCATGCGGGCGGCCTCGGCGGCGAAGGCGAGCCGGCGGGCCCGGTCCTCGTCGTTCTCGGAGAGGTCCGCGGCCCGGGCCCAGGACCGGGTCGCGGCACCGGTGTCGCCCCGGGCGGTCAGTGCCTCGGCCGCCCGGTCGAGGTCGGCCGCGACCGCCTCGTCGGCCCCGGTCGCCGCGGCGGCCCGGTGCCAGGCCGCGCCGGGCTGGTCACCACTGGCGGTGAGCATGTCGGCCACCGCCTCGTGCACGGCGACCCGCCGCTGACGGCTGGCCGCCTCGTAGACCGCCGAGCGGACCAGTGGGTGACGGAACCGCAGCTCAGACGCGGTGGCCCGGACCAGACCGGCCTCCTCGGCCGGTTCCAGGTCGGCCAGGCCGAGCCCGAGGCGCCCGGCCACCGCGGTCAGCTCGTCCAGCCGCGATCCGGTGGTCGCCGCCGCGATCAGCAGCAGGTCCTGGGCCGGTTCGGGCAGGCCGGCGACCTGACCGGCGAAGACCCGTTCGAGCCGTTCGGACAGCGGCAGCCGGGGGTGGACCCCGGTCACCTCGGCCGGGTCGCGGCCGGCCAGGCCCCGGGCCAGCTCGATCAGGGCCAGGGGGTTGCCCTCGGCCTCGTCCAGGACCATCGCCCGGGCGGCCGGGTCGAGCGCCGGGTTGGACGAACCGAGCAGTTCGGCGGCGGCGTCGTCGGGCAGCCGGCCCAGGGTCATCTCGGGCAGGCGCATCGTGCTCAGCGGGGCCGGCGGTTCGTCGCGGCAGCTGGCGACGATCAGGACGGGCACGTCGCGCAGGCGCCGGGCCACGAAACCGATCATGCCGAGGCTGGGCTCGTCGAGCCACTGGACGTCCTCCAGCACCAGCAGCAGCGGGCGGTCGCCGGCCAGGTCCTCGAGGAGGCTGAGCACCGCGACCGAGAGCACGAGACGGTCCGGGGAGACGTCCGGGCCGAGACCGAACGCGCTGCGCAGGGCGTCGCGCTGCTGCGGGGGCAGGGCGTCGACCCGGTCGAAGGCGCCGTGCAGCAGCTGGTGCAGGCCGGCCATGCCGATCGACGCCTCGCTCTGCACGCCGACGCTGACGAACGTCTGGAATCCGATGTCGACGGCCGCGCGTTCGAGGGCGTCGAGCAGGGTGGACTTGCCGATGCCGGCCTCGCCGCGCACGACGACGGTGGTCGCCTCGCCGGTCCGGCCGGCGTTCAGCAGCTCGACGAGCTCGGCGAGCTCACGTTCACGACCGATCATGGGGAGGACCGTACCGAATCAGGCAAGTTCGGCGAGCGCCTCCGGCAGCGCGGCCCGGCTGGTGATACCCAGCTTCGGGAAGATCCGGTAGAGGTGGGCCCCGACCGTACGGTGCGACATGAACAGCTGGTCGGCGATCTCCTTGTTGGTCCGGCCCTCGGCCGCGAGCCGGGCGATCTGCAGTTCCTGGGCGGTGAGCAGGGCCGCCCCGGACCGCTGGGCCGACTGGTCGACGACGATCCCGGCGGCCCGCAGCTCGGCCTTGGCCCGGGCCGCCCACGGGTGGGCGCCGGCCAGGTCGAACGCGGCCGCGGCGGCGGCCAGCTCGTCCCGGGACGCGGCCGGGCGGCGTTTGCGGCGCAGCCACTCGCCGTGGACCAGGCGGGTGCGGGCCACCTGCAGGGGGAACTCGGCGGCGGCACCGGGCACGTCCAGGGCGGCCCGGAAGTGTTCGCCGGCCCGGTCGTCGTCGCCGGCCAGCAGGCCCCGGGCGCGCTCGATCAGCATCCGCAGCAGGCCGGACCGGAACGGCCGCATCCGCTGCTCGACCGCGGCCACCACCGCCACGGCCGGGCCGGTGTCGCCGGCCAGATACGCCGCCTCGGCCAGGTCGGCCACGGCGAGCGGGCCGAGGTCGGGGTGGGCGGTCGCGCGCAGCAGGTCGCCGAGCGCGTCGGCGTACCGGCCGGCCGAGAGCGCGGCCAGCCCGCGGGCCCAGTCCAGGTGGAACCGCAGGTCGGCGCGGGCGGCCGGGACCGGTTCGACCGGTGCCGTCTCGCCGCGCCAGGCCGCGAGGTGGGCGGCGATCAGCCCGGCGTTGGCCACCAGCACCGACAGGCCGAGGTCCTCGCCGTGCCGCCGGCCCTCGTCGGCGGCCAGGGCGGCGTCGGCCAGCAGGCCGCGGACGAGCAGGTTGCGGGCCTGCTGGAGCCGGACGCTGACCAGGTCGGCCAGGGCGCCGGCCCGCCGGTAGCCCTCGACCGTGACGGTCCAGCAGGCGCCGGCCAGGACGTAGTCGTAGAGCGCCTCGGCGCTGGTGGCGAGCCCGCTGGTCCACGGCGCGGGCAGCCCGGACAGGTCGCCGGCCAGGGTCCGGACCTCGGTCAGCAGCCGATCGGCGTGCTCGGCCGGGGCCAGGAACGCGTTCACCATGGTGGTGCGCACGTCGCCCTCGGCGAACCCGAGCTCGCGCAGCGCGTCCAGGACGCGCCCGGCGGTCGCCGACCCGGGCGACTCCATCCGCAGGCGGATGCCGGCGAACAGGTACAGGGTGGCGGCCAGGTCCCGGTCGGCCGCCGTGACCCGGCGCGCGGTGTCGATCAGCTGGTCGACGTCCGGCCCGGAACTGCCGACGTACAGCGCGAGGTACGACTCGGTGGCCGTCAGCTCGG
Source organism: Actinoplanes sp. HUAS TT8 (assembly GCF_051380535.1). Lineage (NCBI taxonomy): Bacteria > Bacillati > Actinomycetota > Actinomycetes > Micromonosporales > Micromonosporaceae > Actinoplanes > Actinoplanes sp. HUAS TT8. Next base: position 4,278,931 of record NZ_CP195646.1, read on the forward strand.
CGACGACGAGCGGATCGGCGACCTTGCGGGCGGCCGCGACCAGGCGTAACGCGGCGTCCGGGAGGCCGCCCTGACGGGCCGCGTCGGCCGCCCGGGCCAGGCGGCGGGCCACCTGCTGCGGGGACGGGGACAGCTCGGCCGCCCGTTCCAGGTAGCGCATCGCGCCGCCCAGGGCGCCGCGCGTGCGGGCCAGGTCGGCCGCGGACTCCAGGTCCTTGGCGACGAACTCGTCCCGGCCGACGGTGCCGGCCGAACGGTGCCAGGCCGACCGTTCCGGATCACCGGCGAAGACCTCGGCCAGAGCCCGGTGGGCGGCGATCCGGCGCGGGAACGAGGCGGCGCCGTAGATGGCCGAGCGGATCAGCGGGTGCCGGAACGTCAGCCGGTCGCCCGCCGGACGGACCAGCTCGGCCGCCTCGGCCTCACGCAGTCGCTGCTCGGGCGCGTCGATGCCGATCATGCGGGCGGCCTTGCCGAGCTCGGTCAGGGTGGCCTCGTTGCCGGCCGCGGCGAGCAGCAGCAGGTCCTGGGCGGGCAGCGGCAGCCGGGCCACCTGGTCGGCGAAGACGTTCTCCAGGCGGGCGCTGAGCGGCAGCCGGGTGGCCAGGCCGGCCGTGTCGTGCAGTCCGCGTTCGATCAGGCCGCGGGAGAGCTCGACCAGGGCCAGGGGGTTGCCCTCGGCCTCGTCGAGCACCCGGTCCCGGACCTCCCGGCGCAGGCCCGGGTTGAGCTCGGCCAGCAGGTCGGCGGCGTCGCCGTCGGTGAGCCGGCCGACCGGCAGTTCGGGCAGGCCCGGGTCGGTGACCTGGTCGGCCCCCTCGGTGCGGCAGGTGACGAGCATGACGATCGCCGTCTCGCGGACCCGGCGGCCGACGAAGCCGACCAGGTTGACCGTGGGCTGGTCCATCCACTGCAGGTCCTCGACGATGAGCAGCAGCGGCTGCTCCTGGGCCAGGTCCTCGAGCAGGCCGAGCACCGCCACCGAGAGCATCAGCGGGTCGGGCGAGGTGCCCGGGCCCAGGCCGAACACGCTGCGCAGGGCGGCCCGCTGCCGCTCGGGCAGCCGGTCGGCCCGGTCGACCACCACGTGCAGCAGCTGTTGCAGGCCGGCCATGCCGGAGCTGCTCTCCCGCTGGACGCCGGCGCAGGTCAGCACCCGGAAGCCGGACTCCAGCGCGGTCGCCCGGGCGTCGTCGACGAGGGTCGACTTGCCGATCCCGGCCGGGCCCCGCAGGATCAGGGCACTGCCCCGCTGACCGGCGTCCGCCAGCAGCCCATGGAGTACCGCTTGTTCCCGCCCCCGACCGTGCATGGGCAGACCTTAGCGTCGCCCGCCCTAAGTCATCGACGAACGGGTCGGTCGACGACGTAGTCGCTTGACAGATGCCCAGCTCACGGCCGCGCCGAATACTTCGGTCGGACTGCGGTACGTGGAAGGGGGACCCGTTGTCACGCAACAACATCTGGTTCACGGTGCTGGGGCCGGTACGCGCCTTCAGCAACGACCGGGAGATCGATCTGGGCGCCCCGCAGGCGCGGGCGCTGCTCGCGTTGCTGCTGGCGCACGGTGGGCAGGCCGTGAGCCTGTCGCACCTGGTCGACACCATGTGGGGTGAGGATCCGCCGCGGACGGCGGTGAACGCGATCCACCGCAATGTCGGCCTGCTGCGCCGCATGATCGAGCCGGAGCTGCCGGCCCGGCACGCCGGTGGCTGGCTGGTCCGGGCGTCCGGCGGTTACCGGCTCGACGTGGACGGTGACAGCTCCGATCTGCTGCGCTTCCGGAGTCTGGTCCGCGAGGCCCGGGCGACCGGTCCGGGCTCGGCCCGTCTGTACCGCCGGGCGCTGCACCTCTGGGCCGGCTCCGGCGGGGAAGGCCTCGACCCGCAGGTCCGGGCCGACACCGTCTTCACCCGGCTCGATCAGGAGTTGTCCGCGGTCGCCCGGGACGCGGCCGACGCCGCGCTGACCTACGGCGGGGCCGAGCTGCTGGCCGACGTCGTGGAGCAGGTGGCCGAGCGGGCGCCGTACGACGAGCCGCTGCACGAGCGCCTGATCCGGCTGCTGTCGGCCGCCGGTCAGCAGGCCCGGGCGCTGCAGGCCTACCAGCGGCTGCGCGGGCGGCTGGCCGACGAGCTGGGCATCGCGCCCGGCCCCGACGTCGCGGCCGCACGGGACGCGGTGTTGCGCCCGCCGAACCGCCCGCCGGACCGCCCGTCACGGCCGGGGCGGCGGCCACGGTCGGCGCGGCTCATGACGTACGGCCGAATGGGTTGTCGTCTCCAGCAGCGGCCCGGAGAGATATCGCCGCATTGAGCCGGATTTGATCAGTTGGTCGTCCGTCAGGTGACGTACGCGCCCAGTTTTTCGCCGCCCTAGGGTTCCCTTGGTGAGCCCAGCGCCGTCCCCCGTCTCCGCCATGATCGGCCGCGAGGGACCGCTGTCCCGTCTCACCGAACTGATCGGCCGGGCGCCCGAGGGCCGCGGCGGCGCGATGCTGATCACCGGCGAGACCGGGGTGGGCAAGTCGGCGCTGATCCGGGCCGCCGCCGGGATCGCCCGGGAGGCCGGCTTCCGGGTCCTGACCTGCTCCGGTGTCGAGGGCGAGACCCAGATCGGCCTGGCCGGGCTGCACGAGCTGCTGCGGGTGATCATCGATCGGGCCGAGATCCTGCCGGTCGAGCACCGCGAGGTCCTGTTCAGCGTGTTCGGCCTCGGGCCGCGGATCGCGCCCGACCGCCTGCAGCTCTCCCAGGCGGTGCACGGCCTGCTGACCGCGCTCGCCGCCGAGCAGCCGCTGATGATGGTGCTGGACGACGCCCACTGGATGGACCAGCCGACCATCAGCATGATCGCGTTCCTGGTCCAGCGGGTGGCCGACGCGCCGATCGTCATGCTGGTCGGCCGGCGTCCGCACGCGGCGACCGCGCTGGCCACGATCGGGCTGGACGAGATCACCCTGGACCGGTTGACCGAGTCCGACGCCCGCGCGCTGGTCGTCCGGCGGCATCCGCGGATGGCCAACCACGTGGTGCGGCAGGTGCTCGACGAGGCCGAGGGCAACCCGCTCGCCCTGATCGAGCTGGCCCGGGAGGCGGCCAGCGGCCGGCGCGACCCGGCCGTGTCGTCGCTGCGGGCGCGGCTGGAGCGCGGCTACGCCACGCAGCTGGCCGCGCTCTCCACCGCCGCCCAGGACCTGTTGCTGCTGGCCGCCGCGGCCAACTCGTCGTCCATCCCCGAGCTGACCGATCCGGCCGAGCGGCTCGGCCTCGGTTTCGAGGCCCTGGACGAGGCCGAGAAGTGCGGCCTGGTCGCGCTCACCCCGACGACCGTGACGTTCCGGCACCCGCTGATCCGGTCGGCCTGCTACGACGCGGCCGGCCTGCACCGGCGGGTCCGGACCCATCAGGCGCTGGCCGATGCGCTGACCGCGAAGGATCAGCCGTCCCAGGCGGCCTGGCATCGGGCCGCGGCGACCTTCGGGTACGACGAGGCGGTGGCCCAGGAGCTGGAGGACGCCGCCACCGGCGACAACCTGCGCGGCCTGCACGGGGCGGCCATGCGCGCGCTGGAACGGGCCGTCGCCCTCACCCGCGACCCCGACCAGCAGGGCCGCCGTCTGCTCCGGGCGGCCGAGTCGGCCCGGCAGGCCGGGATGACCGCGGACGCCCGGCGGCTCGCGGCCCGGGGCACCGAGGTGACCACCGACCCGCTGATCCGCGGGGACCTGGCCATGGTCCGGTTCGCGCTCGACCTCAACTCCGGCGTCCGGGTCTGCGAACCCGAGGAGCTGCTGGACCAGGGTCGCAGCACGGTCGCCGAGGGCCATCCGGCCATGGGCCTGCACCTGCTGGGCTCGGCCGCCTACCTGAGCCGGCGCCGGCCCACGAGCCCGGACGTGCGGGAGCGGATCAGCCGGGCGCTCGACGAGCTGGGCGTACCGGACGACGATCCGCACCTGGTGATCTCCCGGTGTGTCCTGGCCCCCGAGCGGTACGCCCCGGACGTGCTGCCGTTCGTGCACGCGTACGCCGCCGACCCGGCCGCCCTCCCGATGGACTTCGTCTCCGGTCTGGGCAGCGCCGCGCAGGCCCTGCAGGACTGGACCCTGGTCGAGCACTTCTTCTCGGCCGCCGACCGGTTCTTCCGGGCCGGCGGGGCACTGGCCGACTCGGTCGCCGTCCGGGCCGAGGTGGCCTTCTCCCTCGGTGTCCGGGGCCGCCTGGACGAGGCCCTGGCCGAGGCCGAGTCGGTGCGCCGGGCCGCCCGCGACGGTGACCTGCTGATCGCCGCCGCCCTGGCCGAGGCGGTGATCGCTTACACGCACGCCTGGCAGGGCCGTCCGGTCTCGGCCGCGGAACCGATCCGGGCCGACATCGACGCGCTGGGCGCCTGGGCGATCGGGCTGTCCGCGCTGGCGCGGGGCGATCTGCCGGAGGCCTACGACGCCCTGTGCGCCACCGCCGTCCAGTCCGACGTCGCGATGGCCGCGGTCGCCGACCTGACCGAGGCCGCGGCCGGCATCGGGCAGGCCGAGGCGGTGCGCCCGGTGGTCGACGACGCCGAGCGCCTGGCCGAGGCGACCGGTTCGCCGCTGATGCGGGCCCTGGTCCACCGGGCGCGCGCCGTCCTCGGCGAGGATCCGGAGGCCAACTATCTCCGCGCGGTCACCGATGACTTCCCGCTCCAAACAGCCAGAACCCATTTGCTGTACGGCCAATGGCTGCACCGTGCGAACCGGAACCCCGAGGCCAGGGTGGTCCTCGCCACCGCCGCGGCGACGTTCGAGAGGTCCGGAGCACACCCGTGGCTGGCCCGTACCGAGCGCGCGCTGCGGCCCGTATGATCATCGCCCTGACTAGTGGGACCGAGGTGAAACGCCCCGATGGCGAGTCTTTTCGGGCGTTCCGGCGAGATCCACAGGGTCAGCGCCCTGGTCGGTGCGCTGCCCACCCGCGGGGCGGCGCTGGTCGTCCGCGGTGAGGCCGGCATCGGCAAGTCGGCCCTGCTCGCCGTGGCCGTGGACGTCGCCCGGGGCAGCGGCCTGCAGGTCCTGTCGGTCACCGGCGTGGAGGCCGAGAGCCATCTCGACTTCGCCGGCCTGCACCAGCTGCTGACCCCGTTCCTGCGGCTGGCCGAGGCGCTGCCCGGCCCACAGCGCACGGCCGTGCTCACCGCGTTCGGGATGGCCGACGCCCCGCCACCCGATCTGTTCCTGATCGCACTGGCCTCCCTGAACCTGCTTGCCGAAGCAAGCAGCCTGGCGCCGGTGCTGGTCGTCGTCGACGACGCGCACTGGCTGGACCCGGCCACCGCGGCCGTACTGGCCTTCGTGGCCCGGCGCATCGCGGTGGAGCCGATCGGCCTGATGGTGGCCGCCCGCGACGGGTTCGCCACGCCCCTGGACGCGGCCGACCTCCCGGTGCTCCGGCTGGCCCCGCTCGACCCCGAGGCGGCCGAGGAGTTGCTGGACACGCGGGCCCCGGACCTGCCGCCGTCGACCCGCGCGGCGATCCTGGCCAACGCCGAGGGCAACCCTCTCGCGCTGACCGAGTTGCCCGAGGTCGCCGGGCGGCTCGACCCGGCCGGCAACTGGCTGCCGCTGACCACGAGGTTGGAGCAGGCGTTCGCGGGCCGGCTCAGCGGCCTGCCGGAGGCGACGGCCACGGCCCTGGAGGTGGCCGCGCTCAACGACGGTGACGGCCTGGCCGAGACCCTGGCCGCGGCCGGGGTGACCGCGGCCGATCTGGCCCCGGCGATCGAGGGCCGGCTGGTCACGGTCGACCAGGGGCGCATCCGGTTCCGACACCCGCTGATCCGGTCGGCCGTCCACCACCGCATCGACGGGATCCGGCGCCTGGCCGTGCACACCGCACTGGCCGGTGTTTTGGACGCCACGGCCGAACGCCGGCTGTGGCACCGGGCCGCGGCGAGCGAGGGCGCGGACGAGCGGATCGCCGCCGACCTGGACGACGCCGCGCAGCACGCTCAGCAGCGCGGTGCCGTGGCCGGGGCGGTACGGACCCTGGAGATCGCCGCGCGCCTGAGCACCGACGGGCACCGCCGGGTCGAACGGCTGCTGCTGGCCGCCATCTGGGCCACCGAGATCGGCCGGCGCGACGAGATGGACCGGCTCCTCGACCTGATCGGACCGGCCGCCCTCACCCCGGATCAGCAGGCCCGCGCCGCCTGGGTGCGCGGCCGGTTCGACAACCACCTGGCCCAGAGCATCCCGGGTGCCCGGGCGCTGGTGCTGTTCGCCCGCGACGCGATCGACCGGGGCGAGACCGACCTGGCCCTCGACCTGCTGCAGGCGGTCAGCCTGCTCTGCGCGTTCACCGAGCCGGGGGTCGAGATCCGGGAGTCCGTGGTGGCCGCCGCGCGCCGCCTCACCGTGGACGGCGACGACCCGCGGCTGCTGCTCGTGCTGGCGTTCGCCCACCCGGTGGCCTGCGGCGCCGACGTCCTGGCCCGGTTACAACGGCCGGCGCCGGCTGTCGACGGTGCGGCCTACCGGGCCCTGTCCACCAGCGCGAACGCGATCGGGGAGTACGAGCTGTGTCTCGCCCTGGCCGCCCCGGCCCTGATCCACCTGCGCACCCAGGGCCGGCTGGCCCTGCTCACCCGCGCGCTGGCCGTGCAGGGCCGGGCCGCGGTGAACCTGGCCAACCTGAGCATCGCGGTCCCGGCCGCGGAGGAGACGATCCGCCTCGCCCGGGAGATCTCGCTGCCGCCGATCGAGGCGCTCGGCTGGGCGCAGAGCGCACGGATCGCGGCCCTGCGCGGCCGGTTCGGTGAGTTCGAGGCCTGCGCCGCGCAGGCCGAGTTGCTGGCGACCCCGTGGCGCGCGGCCGCGGTCCTGTCGATGGTGCAGCACGCGCGGGGACTGGCCGCGCTGGCGGCCGGCCGGCACCGGGAGGCGGTCGAGCCGCTGCTGCGGATCTTCCGGCCCGGCGACCCGGCGTACCACCTGCTGCACGGCTGGGATGCGATCGGTGACCTGGCCGAGGCCGCGGCCCGCGGACCGGCCCGGCTCCGGGTGACCGAGATCGTCGGCGAGCTGGAGAAGGTCGCCGAGCAGATGCCGACCGCCGCGCTGCGGGTCGGGCTCGGCTACGCGGTGGCCGTCCTCGACGGCGACGAGCAGGCGTTTGTCGATTTCCTGGCCACCGATCTGACCGCGTGGCCGTTCGTGCGGGCCCGGGCCCAGCTGGTGTACGGCGCGTGGCTGCGCCGCCACCGCCGCCGCGCCGAGTCCCGGGTGGTGCTGCGGGCCGCCCGCGAGGCGTTCGACGCGCTCGGCACGGTCCCGTGGAGCGAGCGGGCCCGGCAGGAGCTGCGCGCCTCCGGGGAGACGAGCACCCGCCGGGCGCCGGACGCGCTGGACCGGCTCACCCCGCAGGAGTTGCAGATCGCTCAGCTGGCGGCCGAGGGGCTGACCAACCGGGAGATCGGCCAGCGCCTGTACGTGTCCCACCGCACGGTGAGCACGCACCTGCACCGGATCTTCCCCAAGCTGGGCATCACGTCCCGGGCGGCGCTGCGGGAGGCGCTCGCCCGGGCATGATCCCTCAGGCGGCCGGCCGGATGTTGTGGTTGATCCGGAACAGGTTGGCCGGGTCGAACCGGCGCTTGATCCCGGCCAGCCGCTCGTACGACTCCGGGGTGAAGGCCAGCACCGCGGTCTCCGGCCCGGCATCCCCGGCGAACATGAAGTTCAGGTACCGGCGGCCGGTCGACCACGGTCCCAGTGCGTCGATCAGCTGCTGCTCGTAGCCGTGCAGCACCGCCGCGTCGGGCGGTCCACCGGCCGCGACCAGGAACACGTTGTACAGCGTGTCGTCCCGGTTCCCGACCGCGTTGGGCACCTCGGGCGTGCGGCTGAGCGCGCCGCCCATGTGCCGGATCTCGGCCAGCACCAGCGGCGACGCGGCGTCCGGCCCGGCGAACCGCAGGACCGTGTCGACGGCCTCCTTCGGCAGTTCGCGCAGCAGGGCGCCGTGCTCGAACAGCGGCAGCGGGTCGACCGGGTCACTGTGCACGGACGCGATCGCCGCGTACGGAAGAATCCCGACCGCGTCGATGATCGGCGTCCCCAGGTCACGGAACGGCTGGACCAGCACCGCACCCTCGGACGGGCTGCCCAGGTAGGTGATCCGCAGGTGCGCCACGAGCCGGTCGCGCAGCGGTTCCGGCACGAACGGCAGCGGCGGCAGGTGCAGCAGCCCGACCGAGGCCGACATCTCCTCGGGCAGGTCCTGCGTCCACTCCTGGAACAGGTGCAGCACGTCGGCCGCCAGTTCGCCCGGGAAGAAGATGCCGCCGCCGTAGAACGCCGCGATCGGGAACAGCCCGAACTCGATGGCCAGCACGACCCCGAAGTTGCCCTTGCCGCCGCGCAGGGCCCAGAACAGGTCGGGCTCGCTCTCGGCGGTGACGTGCCGCAGCTCGCCGTCGGCGGTGACCACGTCGAGCGCGGTCACGTGGTCGGCGGCGTAGCCGTGCTTGCGCCCGAACGGCCCGAGCCCGCCCCCGAGCGTGTAGCTGACCACGGTCACCGTCGGCGACGAGCCGTTCAGTGCGGCCAGCCCGACCTTGCTCGCCTGCTCGATGAACTCGCCCCAGCGCACGCCGGCCTCGACCCGCGCGGTCCGCGCGTCCTCGTCGATGACCAGCCCGGTCAGCCGCCGGGTGGTGATCAGCAGCGAGCCCTCGTCGGAGACCGAGCTGCCGTGCCCGGCGCCCAGGATGGCGATCGGCAGGCCGTGCTCGGCCGCGAACCGCACGGCCGCCTGCACGTCCTCGGCGCTGGTGGCGCCGACCACGACCTGCGGGGCGTGCACGACGGTCAGGTTGTAGCCGGCCAGCTCCTCGGCATATCCGGCGTCGCCGGGCAGCAGCACGGGACCGGAGACGCCCGCCCGCAGTGTTTCGAAATTCAAGATCAAGAGCCTTTCTTGAGGGTACGGCGGCCGCCCCCGCTCAGAGGGTGGAGATGAGCCCGCCGTCGATGACGATGTCGGCGCCGGTGACGTTCGCCGCCCGGTCGCCGGCCAGCAGCAGAACCAGGTCGGCGACCTCGTCGGGGCGGGTGAACCGCCCGGTCGCGGTGCCGGCCACGGCGCCCTTGGCCACGTCCTCGGGCGCGAGCCCGGCCGACCCGCCGACGGTCTCGGCGACCCCGCCGGACCCGAGCCACAGGTCGGTCTCGACCGGCCCGGGGCTGATCGTGTTGACCCGTACCCCGCGCGGCCCGACCTCTTTGGACAGCGACTTGGAGAAGTTCGCGAGCGCCGCCTTGCTGGCGCTGTAGTCGATGACCAGCGGGTCGGGCAGCCACGAGTTCACCGAGTTGATCGTGACGATGTTCCCGCCGTTCTCCAGGAGCAGCGGCAGGGCGGCCCGGGTGACCCGGACGGCCGACAGCAGGTTGATGGTCAGGCTGCTGAGCCAGTCCTCGTCGGTGACCGACAGGAACCCGCCGACCCGCGGTTTGACCCCGCCCACGTTGTTGACCAGGATGTCCAGCCGACCGAGCTCGGCCGAGGCCCGCTCGACCAGGGCGGCCGCGCCCTCGGCGGTGCTCAGGTCGGCCCGGACCGGGTGGACGAGCCCGCCGCCGGCCAGCGCGGCCAGCTCCGGGGTGGTGGTGCGGGCGCCGGCCACGACGCGGACGCCCTCGGCCGACAGGGCCTGCACGATGGCCAGCCCGATGCCCTTGCTGGCCCCGGTGACCAGGGCGGTCCGGCCTGAGAGTCGGAGGTCCATCAGGCGGGTCCGGCCAGGAAGGTGGTCAGGATGCCGGTCATCTCGTCCGGGTGCTCCTCATAGATCCAGTGCCCGGAGCCGCTGATGACCTTGCCCTGGACGTTCACGGCGTACTGATGCACCTGGGTCTCGATGTTGCCCCCGAGGCTGCCGTCAGCGCCGATCGCCAGGACGGGCATCGGCAGCGGGGTCTTGATGTTGACCTCGTTGTCCTTGATGTCCTGGGGGAACGCGCGGAACCACTCGAAGCTGGCCCGCAGGTGCGCGTCATCCTTGAGGTAGTTCGCGAAGACCTTGACGTCCTCGGGGCCGATCGACCCCTTGACGTCCATGAGCTGGTCGGTGAACAACCGCACCCAGGTCTCCTCCTTGCCGTCGACCATCTGCTCGGGCAGGCCGTTGGTGAGCGAGAAGAAGCCGAAGTTCCACACACCACGGCCGACTGCGGGCAGCGCCGGGAAAGAGTGGATGGAATTATCCGGAATCGGGGCCTCGCTCAGCACGAGCTTCTTGACCTCGGTCGGGTTGGCCGCGGCGTACGCGTAGGCGACCATCGTGCCGATGTCGTGCCCGACCAGCCGGATGTCCTTGTTGAGGCCGATCTTGACCAGCAGCCCGTGCAGGTCGGCGGCCATCGTCTTCTTGTCGTAGCCGCCGGCCGGCGCGTCGCTCTTGCCGGCGCCGCGCAGGTCGGGCGCGACGACCGTGTAGTGCTTGGACAGCTCGGGCAGCAGGTCGTGCCACTCGTACCAGGTCTCCGGGTAGCCGTGCACCAGCACCAGCGTCGGGCCGTGACCACCGCGGACGTAGTTGATGCCGACGTCGCCGACGCGCACCTTCTGCTCGGTGAAACCCTTCGGCAGCCGGCTGTCGGCCAGGCCGTGGCCGTGCGCGTAAGCCACGACCGGGGTGCTCAGGGCCACGGCGGCGACCAGCGCGGTGGCCGCCGCCTTCAGCGTGATCCGCATCAGAGACCCTGCTCCTTCAGCCAGGTCAGCGCGGTGTCGGCCACCTCGCGCCAGCCGGAGTCGATGGTCAGCGAGTGCGCCTTGTCCGGGAAGTCGACGATGTCGGTGACCGCGTGCGAGTGCCGGTACTGCTTGAGGGTCGAGCGGACGACCACCTCGGGCACGGTGTGGTCCTTGCCGCCGGCCATCAGCAGCAGCGGGCCGCGCGACTCGTTGGCCGTGTCGACCTTGGCCGGCGAGTGCGGGTTGAAGTTGGCCGCCGCGGCCTCGAACAGCGGCTTGCCCGGCGCCGGGATCGCCCAGCGGTCGAACAGCTCGCGGGACTCCTCCTCGGAGATCGCGTTGCCGAAGGCGTACCGGAACTGCTCGGGGGTCAGCGAGACCGCGCGCTTGGCGTTGGCCGGGTTGCTCAGCACCGGGAAACCGGAGCGCAGCGTCGACAGCGGCAGCGGCAGCACGCCCTTGATCTGGGCGGCGTCGACGGCGACGGCGGCCACGCCCAGGTCCAGGCCGAGCAGCTTCTGGGCGATCATGCCGCCGAACGAGTGACCGATCAGGATCGGCTTGGCCGGCAGGCCCTCGATGATCCGCGCGAAGTGGTCGACGACGTCGTCGATGCCGTGACCGGCGAGGGCGTCCGGGTTGGCCCGGGTCTCCTCGACGGTCGCGGCGTCACCCGGCCAGCCGGGGGCGGTGGCGCTGTAGCCACGCTCGGTGAACAGCTCGATCCAGGGCTCCCACGACGTCGCGTGCAGCCACAGACCGTGGATGAAAATGACGGGTACGGACACTTTCGGGCCCTCCTAGCCTTGATGCCTCGAATACGGCGTCAGGCTAGGAAGGACCTAGTGGGCAAAGAGTGGACGAGCCTCTTCCTCTTCCGCCACGGCAGGTTCGGCCACGACCACCGGGGGCTCGGCCGGGATCGACGCGATGCCGGCCAGGATGAGCACCCCGCCGAGCATCTGCAGCGGGCTGAGCCGCTCCCCCACCACGATCCAGGCCAGGATCGAGGCGAAGACCACCTCCAGCAGGCCCACGAAGGACGCGAGGCGCGACCCGAGCTTGCCCGAACCGAAAATCCCTGAGGCGTACGCGATGGCAGTCCCGAAAACCGCGACCACCCCGAGCGGCACCCACCACGGCACGACCGCCCCGAGCAGCGGAACGTCGCCGAACGTGGCCCTCATCGGCACCGCCCCGACCGCGCCGGCCAGCCCCAGCACCACCCCGCCGAGCAGCAGCCCGACCCCGGCCAGGGCCACCGGCGGCAGCCCGTCGGCCGGCTTGGCCGCGACCACGAAGTAGACCGCGCAGCCGATCGCCGCCGCGAACGCCAGCGCCAGCCCGATCGGGTCGACCGCCTGCAGCGCGCCCGGCCCGATGACCAGGACCAGGCCGCCGATCGCCAGCACCGAGCCGATCAGCACGGCCGGGCGCGGCAGATGCCGGGTGACCGCCCAGGTCCAGAGCACGAGCAGCAGCGGCGCCAGGTACTCGACCAGCAGCGCCGTCGACACCGGCACCCGGCTGATCGCCGCGAAGTAGGTCAACTGCGTGAACGCCACCGCGATGACGCCCATCCCGAACAGCCGCCACCGGCCGCGCCACAGCGCACCCCAGTCGCCGCGCAGCGAGAGCAGCACGAACGGCAGCAGCAGGAGCCCGGCGGTCAGCGCCCGGACGGTGACCGCGGCGGCCGGCGACCAGCCGGCCTCCAGCAGCGGCTTGATGAACGCGCCGGACGTGCCGAACGACGCGGCCGAGATCACCGCGGCGGCCAGCCCGGTGGACTGCGGCGAGAGTTTCACGGCGCCTCCTCGGTCATGGACTAAGTTGTTTATGGCCCTGACGCTAGATCTGGTTCAGTGAGGAGTCAAATTGCTTTTTGCCCCTGACACAGAGGAGGCGCTGGAGTTCGCGGTCGTGCTCGCCAACACCGACGCGGGCGCGTCCAAATCCGGCACCGACGAACTCGCCACCGTCGATCACCTGCGTGAACTGCTGTCGCACAACATCTTCAGCGGACGCGTCGACTACGACGACGCCGAGATGGCCGAGGTCCGGGAGGCCCGGGCCCAGATCCGGGCGGTGTGGACACTCGGACCGGACGAGGCGGTCGAGGCGGTCAACCGGATGCTGCGGGAGGCGCACGCGTTGCCGTACCTGACCCGGCACGACGGCTCGGACTGGCACATCCACGCCACCGGGCCGGACGCGCCCCTGGCCGAACGGATCCGGGTCGAGGCCGCGCTCGCCCTGATCGACGTCATCCGGATGAACGAGATGGGCCGGTTGCGGGTCTGCGCCGCCGACGACTGCACCGGCATCTTCATCGACCTGTCCCGCAACGGGTCGAAGCGGTTCTGCACGGTCCGCTGCGGCAACCGGATGAACATGGTCGCGTTCCGCGCCCGCAAGGCCGACGGATAGCGAGCGCCGGGCTACTACGGTGATCCCCGTGAGCGAGAACCTGCCGAACGTCCCGCAGGCCTACCAGCCGCCGGTGAACGCGCCGGTCGATCCCTACGAGCCACCGGCCCCCTACCAGAACCCGCGACCCGGTCGGGGCACCCGGGTTCTCGGCATCATCGTCGGCGCCTTCGGCGTGCTGGTCGTCCTCGGCGCCCTGCTGCTGGTCAGCCGGTCCGGGCACAGCGACCCGGCCGAGCCGCAGACCGCCGCCGCCCCGGCCCGGCCGCAATCCGCCGCCGCCCCGCCGCCGGCCTCGGCCGGTGTGCAGGAGCTCCCGGCGCTGCCGCCCACCGCCGAGTCCACTCTCGAGGACGCCACCGACGGCGCCGCGACCTGGATCCACTTCACCAACAGCACCGGCGGGACGGTCACCGTGATGTGGCTCGGCTACGACCACAAGCGGGTCAAATATCTCGACCTCGACCCGGGGCAGGGCTACGACCAGCAGACCTACGCCGGGCACGTCTGGGTCGTCACCCGCCCCGACGGCACCGCGATCGCCGTCTACCAGGCCACCGCCGCCCCGGCCCAGGCCGTCATCCGCTGACCGCTCCGGGCCCGGCCCACCGGCCGCCGTTGAAGCCGTGCCCGCCGGCGCCGGTGCGTACGGTCAGCCGAGGTCGGGCGGGAGCTCCCACAGGGCCCGGGGCAGGCGGGCGTTGCTGGCGGTCCAGATCATCGTCAACCGGCACACCCCGCCCGGCGCCCCCAGCGCCACCATCGGCTTCGACTGCTGGTTGAGCCCCTTGAGCCCGAACAGCGCCACCTCGTGCTGCGGCGACCGCCCGGCCGCCCGCCGCTCGTCCTGCCAGGACCGGAACGCGCCGGCCAGCCGCCACGGCGCCGACCCGGCGAGCTGGTCGTAGAGGCTGCGGACCCAGGTCTCGGTGTACCGCGCGTACGAGTAACTGATCGGATAGCCGTCGAGCAACGCGGCCAGATCCGGGTCCACCTCCACCCCCGACAGGGTGAGCGCGTCGGCGATCGCGTGCCGGTCGAGCAGCTCGGTGATCGGGCGCACCTGCTCGGCAGAGGGCGCCTGCCAGCGCTGCTCGGGCGTGGCCGCCTGCCCGGACGTGCTCCACAGCCAGGGCAGCCGGTCCCACCGGTGGTCCTGGTTCACGTCGATGAGCGCCTCGACCCCGGCCACCAGGTCGTCGCCGTCGGCCCGCACGGACAGCCACGGGCCGCGCTTGCCGAGCACGATCCCGTACCCGGCCAGGGCGACGACGGCACTGCGGGAATACCGCCCCGTACGGTCGCGCGGGAAGTGGAAGCACAGCTGCGCCTGATCGACATCGGTCAGATGCGCGGCGAGCTCGTCGCGGTGCTCGGCCGGGACCGCGGACTCGTCGACCGCGATCCGGACCCGGGCCGCCCCGGCCGCGGTGTGCCGGGCCGCGAGCTGCCGGGCCCGGCGGGCCAGCCGTTTCGGGTCGGGCGGCGGCGGGGTGGCCCGCAGCGTGTCCCGGTAGCCGTGCCAGAGGCGGATCGCGTCGACCACGCCCTCCTCGGTGCCGACCAGCTGCCGCGGCGCCCACACGGCCGAGCCGTCCCCGGAGTCGTCCAGGGTGGTCACCTCGAAGTAGACGTCACCGTCCAGGTCGTACTCCAGGTCGACCTCGCGGGTCCACAGGTGTGGATCCGTCGAAGATTCACCCGTGCGGTGGGCGGCCACGACGGTGACCTGCATGCTGCCCGGCCCGGCGGGCTCGTCGACGACCAGCCCGGTCAGCCCGTCCGGGATCTGCCCGTAGAAGTCGTAATACGGCGTGAGCAGGCCGAACGAAACCGGGATGCCGAGCCGGCGCAGCCGTTCCAGCACGCCGGCAAGCAGCTGCTGGCGCTGGTCACGGTGTCGGTCGAGGGGCGCGGACACGGCCGCCATACTAGCGTCGAATCGCGCCGGGCACGATCGACGGGACTCGCTTCGCGTACCCCTGATAATCGGCGCCGAAGCGGGCCCGCAGGTCCCGTTCCTCGAAGCGGATCCCGACCAGGATGTATCCGGTCGCGGCGAGCGCGAAGAAGAGGTGTCCCACGCTCATTCGCGGCGTCGCCCAGAAAGCGATCATCATGCCGAGCATCAACGGATGCCGGGTCCACCGATAGAGCCAGCGTTCCTGGAATTCCGGCGCCCGGTAATGGCGCCCGCGCAGCCGCGTCCACGCCTGCTTCAACCCGAACAGATCCCAGTGGTCGACCATGTAGGTGGACCAGATCGCCAGCGCCCAGCCGGCCGCGTAAACCGTCCACAGCAGAACGCTCGGCAGCCCGCCGACCTGCCAGATCAGGTGCGGAACAGGCTGCCACCAGAAGAGCAGCGCGAGCATCGACAGGCTGGCCGCGAACACGAACGTGCTGCGTTCGGCCGGCTCCGGGATCAAACGGATCAGGGCCTTCTTGAATCCGGCCCGGGCCATCACGGTGTGCTGCACCGCGAAAATGAGCAGCAGAGCGGCGTCGATCGCGAGGGCGGCCGGTGCCGGCCGGGTGGCCGCCGCGTCGATCGGACCGGTGAGAAAGACGATCGCCCAGACCGTGCTGGACAGAAACGCCGCGTACGCGACGACGGCGTAGCCGATGACAATCATCAGTTCATTCTCATCACGGCGACACGGCCGGACAGGCGGGAAAATACCTCAGTTGGCGGCGCCGGTCGCCACGTACCAGGCGGCGATCTGCGCCCGCGACCGGAAATCCATCCGCAGCCGGATCCGCTCGACGTGCGCCTCGGCCGACCGTTCGGCGATGCCGAGCCGCTCGCCGATCTCCCGGTTCGTGCAGCCCTCGGCGATCAGCGCGGCCACCTCCCGCTGCCGCGCAGTGAGCGACGGCAAAGCGCCGCGCCGCCGCACCGGCAGCCCCAGAAAACGCCGGATCTCCCTGATCAGCGGCTCGACGTCACCGATGTAGGGCAGGTGCGAGCGCCCCGGGACCACCACGAACCGCGAGCCCGGGATCCCGTCCGCAAGCCGCCGCCCCTGCTCGATCGGCGCCGCCCGGTCCCGATCCCGATGCACCACCAGCGTCGGCGCCGTGATCCGGCCAAGAAGATCAAGAACATTGATTCGGTACGCCATGAGCAGCATCGCGCCGGCCGTCTCCGCGCTCGCCGCCTCGCGCTGGTAGCGCGCGAACGCCGCCCGCACGCCCGCGTCGGCGTCCGGCGCGAACACGTTCCCGAGCAGGTCCGACGCCAGCCCCCAATGCTGGCGGACCAGACCGAGCACGTGCTCCTGGATGGCCGGCGCGGCCACGTCCGGCCCGTACGCCCAGCCGCCGTAGAGCACCAGCCGCGACACGGTCGACGGATGCTCGGCCGCCCACGCCGCCGCCACCGCGGCACCGCTGGAGATGCCCATCAGGTCGAAGCGATCACTTCCGGTCGCGTCGAGCACCGCCCGGAGCGCGTCGAACTCCCGGTCGAGCGAGTGCTCCGGGGCGGCCGGCGTGGACAGTCCGCACCCCGGTTTGTCGTACCGGATAAGCCGTCGCCCCTCCGAAAGAGCCTCGAAGAAGCCGCGCTCGGCGGGCAGGGCCCAGCTGAGCTCCAGGTGGCTGAGCCATCCGGACAGGTAGACCAGCGGCGGCCCGGACCCGCTCACCGCATAGGCCACCCGCGCCCCGCCCGGCGACACGGCCCACGCGATCCGCTGCCCCATCACACCAGTCTATGAGACCCAGGTCACGTCACATTCCGCGGCTCGGCGGGGTCCTAGTGATGTCATCGCCACCCTGACGAAGGAGACCCATCATGGGCGCTCGCCTGGACTACCAGAACACCGAGATCGGCGGCAAGGTCGTCAAGAACCTCTTCGCGGCCAGCCGTGCCATCGCGTCGTCCACGCTGCCGCACTCCACCGCGCACCTGGTCGAGATCCGGGCCAGCCAGATCAACGGCTGCGCGTTCTGCGTCGACATGCACACCAAGGATGCCGCCCACCAGGGCGAGACCTCCACCCGCCTCAACCTGATCGCCGTCTGGCGCGAGGCGACCGTCTTCACCGAGGCCGAACGGGCCGCGCTCGAACTGGCCGAGCAGGGCACCCGCATCGCCGACACGGCCGGCGGCGTCCCCGACGACGTCTGGGCCAACGCCGCCAAACACTTCGACGAGGAGCAGCTGGCGGCGATCGTGTCGCTGGTCGCCCTGATCAACACCTGGAACCGCCTGAGCATCATCACCCAGCGCCCGGCCGGCGACTACGTCCCCGGCCAATACAACTGACCCCACCACCCCACCCAGCCCCCACCCCGAAACCCCCAGCCCCCACCCCGGGCCCCCGCGTCGCCCGCTCCCCCACCCCGGGCGTCACCGGGCCGCTGCGCCGCCCGCTCCCCTGCCCCGGGCGTCGCCGGCCGGCTGGCTCTCAGTGCTGTCGCAGCCCCTCCAAGCAGCCCTGAGAGCCAGCTCAGGCTGGTCAGCTGGCACTGACGGCTGCCCCAACCCCCTCGAAACAGCACTGAGAACCAGCTCAAGCTGGCCAGCTGGCGCTGAGGGCTGCGTACCTGATCTACGTCGCGCGGACCGCGCCGGCGTGGTTCAGCGCCGTGTTCACACAACTCAGGAGCTCGCTCCCGGCGAACGGCTTGTGCAGCAGCAGGTTGGCGCCGATCCGCAGCACCCGGTCGTCGCCGGGCATGAGCACACCGCTGATGCAGATGACCGGCAGATACTCGGTCGCCGGGTTCCCCCGGATCGCCTCACACAGTTCGAATCCGTCCATCTCCGGCATGTCGACATCACTGATCACCAGATCCGGATTGTGGAACAGCACGGCCCGCCACCCCTGCTCGCCGTCACCGGCCGGGATCACGGCATGCCCGGCCCTCCGCAGCAGTAGCAGCGAAATCTCACGAATGTCCGGGTCATCCTCGGCCAGGACAATGGTTGCCATACGGCCAAGGGTTCCCGCCCGAACCCCCGTCTAACGTCCGACCTTCACCCCCAATTTCCCGTACGTACTCCCGCCCGGCCCCGCCGAGCCCCCCAACCCCGCCCCTGCTCCAGCCCACCGCCGCCTCCCGCAAGCCGGCTGGCGCTGAGGGTTGTCTCAAGCCCCCCAAAGCAACCCGGAAAGCCAGCCGAGCCCAGCCAGCTGGCGCTGAGGGCTGTCTCGCCGGGCCGGAGGCAACCCTCAGCGCCAGCCGGGCCCGCTGCCGCCGAGAGCCGAGCGGCGAGCGGGGGCGGGAGGCGGCGACGAAGGCGAGAGCCGGGCGACGGGCGGGGGCATGGGCAGGCAGGCCAGCGAGACAGCCCGGAAAGCCAGCCGAGGCCGGCCGGCTGGCGCTGACGGCTGTCTCGCCGGGCCGGAGGCGGCCCTCAGCGCCAGCCGGACTGCCGTCGCCCAGGCAGGGAGATGGTGGCGAGCAAACAGCCGGCGGACAACACGGGCAGCGCGGAGCGGCGCGGACGGCCCGGCACGGACGGCGCGGCACGGGCAGCACGGCACGGGCAGCACGGCACGGCGCGGCGCAAGGTAGGGCGGCGCGGCGCGGCGCGAGGTAGGGCGGCGCGGCGCGGCGCGAGGTAGGGCGGCGCGGCGCGGCGCGAGGTAGGGCGGCGCGGCGCGGCGCGAGGTAGGGCGGCGCGGCGCGGCGCAAGGTAGGGCGGCGCGGCGTGAGGTAGGGCGGGTGGGGTGGGTTAGGGGTGGGGGTGGGCGGCGTTTTGGAGGCGGGTGGCGAGGGTGGTGAGGGCGGTGCGTAGTTCGGGCGGGGTTTCGACGGTGAAGTCGTGGCCGAGGGTGGCGAGCATCTGGGCCATGCCGTCGAGGTTTTCGGCTCGGGCGGTGAGGCGGACGTCGGGGCCGGAGCGGGTGAGGGTGGCCGCGGTCGGGGGGATCCGGCGGCGTACCTCGTCGAGGTCGGCGTGGACCAGAACGGACACCTCGTGGCGCCAGGCGGAGGTGGCCAGGCCGGCCGCGACGTGCGCGGCCGGGTCGAAGCCGGCCGGGACCGAGAACGTGCCGGGGAGCACCGCGGCGGCGGTGATCCGGTCGAGGCGGAACGTGCGGACCGACGCGCGGGCGTGATCACGACCGGTCACGAACCATTTTCCGGCGTGGAACACCAGCCCGTACGGATCCAGTTGCCGCGACGCCGGCTCGGCGCCGGGTTTGGCGTACGTGAACGCCGCCGGATGGTGATCGCGGGCGGCCGAGGCCAGCGTGAGCAGCGTTTCCGTGGCCGGGTTGGCGCCGGTCACCGCCCGGTTGGCGGCGAATTCGAGGGTTGCCAGCAGTGCGTCGGTCCGCGCCCGCAGCCCGGCCGGCAACACCCGCTGGATCTTGGCGAGGGCGGTCTCGGCGGCGGCCGCGGTGGTGGCGAGCCCGATGCGACGGCCGGCGACCAGGCCGAGCAGCACGGCCAGGGTCTCCTCGTCGGTGAGCATCAGTGGTGGCAGCCGGTAACCGGGCGCGAGCGTGTACCCGCCGTACCGTCCGCGCCGCCCTTGAACGGGAATCC
This sequence comes from Actinoplanes sp. HUAS TT8, assembly GCF_051380535.1. Taxonomy (NCBI): domain Bacteria; kingdom Bacillati; phylum Actinomycetota; class Actinomycetes; order Micromonosporales; family Micromonosporaceae; genus Actinoplanes; species Actinoplanes sp. HUAS TT8. The sequence goes on from NZ_CP195646.1 coordinate 4,298,610, forward strand.
CCAGTTCGGCGAGGTGACCGGCGTAGCGCCGGACGGTCCGCTCGTCCACGTCGAGCCGCGACGCGAGGTGACCGACGGTGACTCCGGCCGGGGCGGCCTGGAGTAACTCCAGGAGCCCGAGCACCTTCCCCAGCGACTGTGGCACGGGCCACACGATATACCGGGCGGAAGCTGCCCGGAATAGTGCCTAGCGTTGGCCGCATGACGACATACGTGCTGGTACCGGGGTTCTGGCTGGGCGGCTGGGCGTGGGACGAGGTGGCCGCGAAACTGCGCGGGCAGGGCCACGACGTGCGGGCGATCTCGCCCGTCCTCGACCCCGGCACCCGGGTCGAGGATCACGTCCGGCAGCTCACCGACGTGCTGGCCACCCTGGACGACGTCGTGCTGGTCGGCCACAGCTACGGCGGGTTGATCATCACCGCGGCGGCCGATCGGGTGCCGGCGCGGATCGCGCGCCTGGTCTACGTCGACTCGGGGCCGATGCCGGACGGCATGTCGCAGGCCGACTTCGACGGGTCGGCGCCGGCCGCGGTCGACGGCATGCTGCCGGTGCCGGTGGACGCGCCGCCGGCCGCGACCGGCTTCGACTGGGCGATCGTTCGCGGTCGTGGCCGCCCGCAGCCGGTCGACACCGCGACCGATCCGGTGCGGCACGGGGACGGGTGGCGGGCCATCCCCCGTACGGGAATCCTCTGCTCTTTCTCCGAGAAACAACTGCGTGAGCTGGCCGTGAACGTCCCCGCCTTCGCCCTGATGGTCGACGGCGACTGGACCTATCACGAGATCCGAACCGGACACTGGCCGATGTTCTCGGAGCCCGCCGCCCTCGCCGGATGCCTGTGATCGGCTACAGCGCGGCAGCCAGCTCGCGGGGGTGGCTCAACGCGGGCGTGTGACCGCCCGGGATCACCTCAGGTTCGACGCCGAGGCGGTCCCGGGCGACCCGGCGGACGAACGCCGGCGGCATCAGGCGGTCATCGAGACAGAGCAGAACCTTGGTGGGTACGTCCGGCCAGGCGCTCAACGGCGACGGCTCCCCCAACCGGGTCTCGGACTGGCGGCGCCCCCGCTTCCGCGCCTCCGCGGCCAGGTCAGCGGGCACATCATGGTAGAAGAGGTCGTCGTGCTGGGCGCGTGGCTCGTCGGCCCAGCCCGTGTCCGCCCAGTAGTCGGCCGGTGCCTCGCCGGGCGCCGGGATCATCGGCGCGACGAGCACGAGCCGCCGCACGGGCCGCCGCGCGCAGACCAGCGGGGCGACGAAACCACCGAGCGACTGACCGACAACGATCACGTCACGGCGGTCGCCGATCGCGGCCACCACCGCGTCGGTGTATTCGACCAGGCCGGCCGAGTCGTCGTCGCAGGGCAGGTCCGGCGCCACGCTGTCGTGGCCGAGCCGGGCGAGTTCGGCCCGCACGAGATGCCAGTACCAGCCGACATCCCCGGCGCCGTGGATCAGTGCGAACGTGGCCATCCGCCCATTGTGCGGCGGGGCCGGGCTCACCACCGTACGGGAAAAGCTGTTTTATGGTTTTCGATGTCACCGCGGACCTGGTTGGGAGGGCCGATTGCGGGTAGCCCACCGGCGTGGCTGAGATTACTTCCGAGGTTCTGATCGAGCGGCTCGCCGCCTGGGGTGTCGACACCGTGTTCGGGCTGCCCGGGGACGGGATCAACGGGATCATGGAGGGCCTGCGGCGGCACTCCGACAAGGTCCGCTTCGTGCTCGTGCACCACGAGGAGGCGGCGGCGTTCATGGCGGTCGCGCACGCCAAGGCGACCGGGAAGATCGGGGTGTGCCTGGCGACGTCCGGGCCGGGCGGGATCCACCTGGCCAACGGCCTGTACGACGCCAAGCTCGACCACGTGCCGGTGCTGGCGATCACCGGGCTGCAGGAGAGCAGCGTGCTCGGGACCGCGTATCAGCAGGAGGTGGCGCTGGACCGGCTCTTCGAGGACGTGGCCGAGTACAACCAGGTGGTGATGAACCCGGCTCAGGTGCCGACGGTCGTGGACATCGCGATCCGGACCGCGTACGCGCGCAAGGGGGTCGCCCACCTGACGATTCCGAACGACATCCAGATCGCGCCCGCCCACGAGGATCCGTATCAGACGGTGGCCCCGGTGCGGGCGCCCGCGACCTCCCCGGTCTATCTGTCCGCGCAGGTCCGGCCGCACGACGACGACCTGCGCCGGGCGGCCGACGTGCTCAACGCCGGAGCCAAGGTGGCGATCCTGGCCGGGATCGGTGCTCGCGGCGCGGGGGCGCTGGTCGAGGAGGTGGCCGCGCGGTTGGACGCGCCGATCGTGAAGTCGCTGATGGGCAAGATGGTGGTCGCGGACGACTCCCCGTACGTCATCGGCGGTCTTGGTCTTCTCGGCACGAAGCCGAGCGAGGAGCTGATGGAGGAGGCCGACACGCTGCTCATGCTCGGGACCAATTTTCCCTACACCAAGTTCCTCCCGCAGCCCGGCGGCGCGAAGGTCGTGCAGGTGGAGATCGACCCGGTGCGGGCCGGCACACGCATCCCGACTGACGTGCCGCTGGTCGGTGACGTCGAGACCGCCCTGCGCGCACTGCTGCCGTTGCTGGAACCGAAGCAGGGGTCGCTGCTGCGGGAGTATCGCGAGAAGTTCGCCGACTGGCAGCACGCGATGGCCACCCTGGAGTCGGCCGAGCGGGATCCGATCGCCCCGCAGTACCTGGCGCACCAGCTGGACCTGCAGGCGGCCGACGACGCGGTGATGACCTGCGACTCGGGCACCATCGCGACCTGGGCGGCGCGGCACTGGCAGATCCGCGGGAACCGGGAGTTCTACCTGTCCGGGACCCTGGCCACGATGGCGCCGGGGCTGCCCTACGCCCTCGCGATCCAGCTCGCCCACCCGGGACGGCAGGTCATCGCCTACGTCGGCGACGGCGGTTTCGCGATGCTGATGGCCGAGTTCCACACCGCGGTCCGGTACGACCTGCCGGTCAAGGTCGTGATCAACAACAACAATTCGCTCGGGCAGATCCTCTGGGAGCAGATGGTGCTCGGCTATCCCGAGCACGGGGTCCGCTTCGGCTCGCCCCTGCCGGACTACGCGGGCTGGGCTTCGGGTTGCGGAGCTTTCGGCGTACGGGTGGACAAGCCGGGCGACGTCGCCGACGCGCTGCAGGCCGCCCTCGCGCACCCCGGGCCGGCGCTGCTCGACGTCGCGGTCAACCCGGACGAGCCGCCCCTGCCCGGGAAAGTCACCTACGAGCAGGCGAAAAAGTTCGCCGCCTCGTGGTTGAAGGGGCAGCCGCACAAGGCGTCGATCGCCACCACCCTGTTCAAGGACAAGATCCAGCAGCTGCGGGACTAACCGCAGTTGTCGGTGATGGTGAGGCCGTGGCCGGAGTCGAGGATGGCGTTCGGGTCCTCGGTGGGGCCGGTGGTGGCGCCGGTCTGGCTGCCCGGGCGCAGCAGTCCCTTGCGGGCGGCATCGCAGTCCACCCAGGCCATGTACGACTCGGACTTGGTCAGCCACATGCCGGTGTCGGCCTTGGCCAGGCCGTCGGCGTGCGGGAACTCCCACTGGATCTCGTCGTGGGCGGCGGCGATCCGCGGGTCGCCGCCCTGGAAGGCGTACACCCACATGAAGTTCGTGGTGACCTGCAGCCAGCGTGTGCCGTCGTCCTCCACCGAGGTGAAGGTGATCTTGCCGTCGACGCGGGGCTCCTCGGCGGCGTCCAGCGTGGCGGCCGGGTCGATCCAGGTCGCGACCGAGGAGAACCGGGTGTCACCGAAATACTTGGTGATCTCGGCGCGGCTGCTCGGCGCCAGCGTGGCCAGGAAGCCGGACGGGTCGTGCTTGACCAGCATCTTGTCGTCCAGCCGGGCGGCGATCAACGCGTCCCGCACCGTCGCGAGGGACGCCTTCACCTCGGCGGCGGTGAAGCCGGGCACCGCCTTCGCGGGCGGCAGGACGATTCCGGCCTTGCCCTTCGCGTACGACTGGGCGGGCGTCCCCTGGAACGGGCCGTACGTGGCCGGTTCGGAGTCGGCCGGTTTGGAGCCCGACGCCAGCGGAATGTAGCTCTGCGACGGGTTCGCGGTGGAATCGGAGGCCGGTTCGGCGTTCATCCGGTGGACGACCGCGGCCACCACCAGGAGCGCGACGACAACGATACCGGTGATTTCGATCGGGCCGACGGCCCGCTTACCCTGACCCACGATGACGCCCCCGAAGCCGTGATGATCGCGGATCATATAGGTTCGCGCGTCACCCCGGTCGGCCCGATCACCGGTGCCGGTCGCCCCCTTCGGCGGCGAAGGCCGACGGTCTGGATCACGGCGGGTCGTCGCGACCGGGTTCGGGCCGGCCGGTGGCGTCTACAGGCCGCTGACGAACTCGTCCATGGCGACGGTCATCTCGCGGAGGATGTCGACCGAGCGCACCGGATCCCCGGCGATCTCCAGGCTGTGGTCGGCGACCTCGGCCTCGTGGAACGGCCGGCCGAGGTCACGCGCCAGCTCCGGATCCCAGGACGGATCGCCGGTGCTTCCGAGCAGCAGGAACGGCGCGGTGGCCCGCCGCAGGTCGGCCGGCAGGCCGGTGTCGCGCAGGACCGGGGTCAGCCACACCGCGGGCAGGCTCCGATCCGCGGCCAGTGACGCCGCGTACGCGCCCATCGACTTGCCGATCAGCGCGATCCGCGGGTCGGTCTCACCGTCCAGAACCCGGCCGACGTGAAGATGGACATACGCCGCCAGCTCCCGGTTCCAACCCGCCAGGTCGTCGTGCCGGTGCGGCAGCAGCGTCGGCCAGCGGACGGCCCGCGCGGCCCACCCGTGTTTCTCGAACACACCACCGGCGTAGTGCAGCAGCGGCCGGTCGGCCGAGTACTGATAACCGGGGAGCAGCAGGGCGAGCGCCATCCAGCGATGATATTCAATTGACGACCGGAACGCGCCCCACGTCACGGCGCAGTACCGTCACGGCGACCGCCATCAGGAGCATGCCGGCGACGGCGAGCGTGGGCCGGGCGCCGGCCAGCCCGATCACCGCGCCGCCGGGACCCCCACCGACCACCCTGGGCCCCGGCTGTTCGGGATCAAAACTCGCACTCGCCGAACAAACGACCTGGCCGTGACACCGTCAACTCGGCCTGCGCGGGGACGGAACGCTCCCGTTCGGGAATTGGCGGTTGAAGACGTCCAACTTCTCCTGGACCTGGCCGGCCAGGTCGGGCCATCTCGCGGCGATCGGCAGAAGCACACGCTCATACGTCTCGCGGTCGTTGTAGAGGAACGCCTCGCTCAGCCCCAATCCGGCCTCGACCTTCCTGCGCTCGCCACTCTCCAGCCATTCGCGGCAGACCTCGAATATGTCGTGGCCGTTGTCATCGGTCAGCCAGACAAGATGATCGAGCACCTCACCCAGATCGCTTCCCGAAAGGCTGGACGCAAGTCTCTTGAGCAAACCCTCAAGAATTGCCCGCATCTCTTCTAGAGCCACATCTCCACCAGCGCCTTTCGCCCACAGCTACCCGTCGAGGATTCAGCGAGGGAACCTCGCGCGGAGAACGTTACCGAGCGGTCAGGGCCTGCTCGGATCCGCGGCGGGATGGATCGGTCCGGAGTCCAAGGGTTTCCCGGGGCGGTGTCGGGGCATCGATGAAGAGGAACGGAGTTACGAAGACGACAGGAGGTCGCCCGATATGGCCGGCAAGGAACATGACGTGAACCGCAGTGCCCGCAGCGGCCGATTCGTCAAGGAGTCGACCACGAAGCGTGAGCCCAAGTCGACGACCACCGAGCACGTCGGCAAGGACCGGGGTGACCGCGAGGTGCATCGGAGCACCAGCACCGGCCGGTTCGTCAAGAAGACGACCGCAGAGCTGCACTCGTCGACGACCGAGACGCAGCGGGTCTGACCAGCAGCAATCCCCCGGCAGCGGCGCCGAGCAGCTGACACGCGGCGATGGCGATCAGCAGGACCGACGGGTCGCCGGACGCCAGCAGGCCCCCGGCGGCGGCTCCGGCCGCCGCCGCGGTCACCTTGAAACCGGCACCCAGCGTGAACACCTGGGTGCGTAGTTCCGGCGGCGCCTCCCGGTCGCGCGTGCTGAACACCGCGACCGAGGCGACCCCGCTGAACACGCCCGCGACGGCGAACCAGAGCGCCGGCAGACCGAGCGTGGCCAGCAGGAACGGCACGGTCATGACCCCGGTGCAGAGCAGCGTGACGAGTTCCGGCCGCCGGTGCACGACCGGGACCCGGGTGCAGATCACCGAGCCGAGCAGGCCGCCGCCCGCGCACGCCGACACGATCAGGCCGGTCAGCGCCGGACGATGCCGCTGGCCGCGATCGACGCCGCGGCCAGCGGCATCGCCCCGAACCCGAGCAGTTGCAGCGTCGAGGCGACGGTCACCGCGGCCAGACGACGCCGGCGAAGAAAAACCACGAACCCCGCCATCGGACGTACGCGACGAGCCCGCGACCGCGACGGCCCGCGCAACGGCAGGGTCAGGAACAGCGCGGCGCCCACCACGACGAAGCCGCCCAGTGTAATCAGTGCCCAGGACGCCCCGGCCCACCCGGCGAGGACCGCGGCGACCGCCGGGCCGACGATGCCGGCCGTGCCGTAGGTGCCCGCGTCCAGGCTGAACGCGCGGGTCCGGTTGTCCGGGGCGAGCTCACCGAGCAGGCTGCTCAGGCCGCCGAGCAGCAGCGGGGAGACGCATCCGGCGCCGGCCAGCACGAGCGCGGCGAGCCAGGGCCACCGCCCGACCAGCGTCGAGGTGAGGGCCAGGCTCACTCCGTACCAGATGAATGCCGTTGCATAAAGCAGGCGGCGGCGCCGGACGCGATCGGCGGCCGCTCCGACCAGCGGCGCGGCGAGCACGTGGGGCACCATCAGCGCGGCCACCAGCAGGCCACCGACGGCCGCGTCACGGGTGCGCTCCAGCGCGAGCAGCACGATCGCGACCCGGGCGCCCTCGTCGGCCAGGCGACCGCATACCGCCGCCGTCAGATACCGCGCCAGTGTCATGGCCCCCATTCTTTCCCGGATGAATGGTGTTTGCGCATCTCGGGGGCGGGCACCAAACACGGTGAGTTTTCCCCGGAAAAGGAGTGATGAGCGATGCCACCGCGCAAGCGAGCGACCGTCAGCACCACGACCCCGAGCTACACCGTTCCCGGGGTCAAGCCCGACGCCGCCGGTGAGGTCATCGCGCTGTTGCAGGATCGTCTGAACGCGCTCAACGATCTCGCGCTGACCCTGAAGCACGTGCACTGGAATGTCGTCGGGCCGCATTTCATCGCGGTTCACCAGATGCTGGATCCGCAGGTCGACTCGGTCCGTGAAATGGTCGACGACCTGGCCGAGCGGATCGCCACGCTGGGCGGTTCCCCGGTCGGCACGCCGGGCGCGCTGGTCGCCCAGCGCAGCTGGGACGACTATTCGATCGGCCGCGCCGACACGAACTCGCACCTGGCCGCGCTGGACATCGTCTACAGCGGCGTGATCGAGGCGCATCGGGCGGCGATCGAGAAGACCGACGAACCCGACCCGGTCACCCAGGATCTGCTGATCGGGCAGTCCGGCAAGCTGGAGCAGTACCACTGGTTCGTGCGGGCCCACCTGGAGAACGCGCAAGGGGTTCTGCTGACCGAGGGCGTGCACGACGAGAAGACCGCGGCCAAGCGCGGAAAGCGCTGATTCCCGGCTCGCCGGGCGGGCCGTCGAGAAGCGTCCGAAAATAGGCCGCCGGATCAATTCCGGCGGCCTATTTCTTTGTACGGCCGGTGGTTCCGCGCGGTGTTCGCGGTCACCGCACCGGGTCGCCCCATTCCGTCTCGCCGGTGGCGGTGACCGCGAGGTGGACAAAAACGCTGTCGTCGGTGGCGCCGTGCCAGTGCGGGACGCCGGGTTCGACGTGCACCCAGTCGCCGGGCTGGAGTTCGCGGGGCTCGTCCAGGCCCTCCCACTGGATGAGGCCGTGGCCGGCGACCACGATCAGGGCCTGCTCGCCGGTGTGGACGTGCCAGTTTGAGCGGCCGCCGGGCGCGTAGGCGAAGCGGTGGCCGCGCAGGCCGTCCGGCTTCTGCCGGGTGAGGATCTCGGCCTGCCAGACCCCGCCGGCGAACTTGTCCTCGGCCGCCGCCGGCGACGGGAGCGTCCCTTCCGGCACGACTCTGAAGTAGCTGCTCATGCCCCTCATCATGCCGAACCGGGCGGCGCCGCGGCCGCGGCCGAGGCAGCACCAGGATCCGGGCGGGGAAAGCGGCGCGCGGGTGCGAGATCAGGCACGGGCCGGATCCGGAGGGCGACAACAGCCCCGCGGACTGCAACAAAATGCAAACGTCGAAGTTTCTTGTGTGTTAATCGACGTCCTCCTATGCTCGGCGGAAGAACCTTAGGAAAGCGCTTTCCTGCACCCCATCCCCGAGGAGCGCCGTTCATGAGAAGAATCCGGTTCATCGCCGCCGCCGGCACCGCCGTCACGGCCGGCGCCATCGCCCTCATGCTGCCGAATCCCCAGGCGTCGGCCGCCGTCGCCGGCGCGGCCAGCGGCTTCGCCACCCAGAACGGCGGCACGACCGGCGGCGCCGGCGGGACCACCGTCAAGGCCACCACCGGCACGCAGATCCACCAGGCCCTGTGCGGCCGGGCCAGCGCCAGCACCCCGATCATCATCGAGGTCACCGGCACGATCAATCACGGCAACACGACGAAGGTCTCGGGCGACAGCTGCAACACGGCGGCCGACAAGATCGAGCTGAAGGACATCTCGAACGTCACGATCGTCGGGGTCGGCAGCGCCGTCTTCGACCAGCTGGGCATCCACATCCGGAACGCCAGCAACATCATCATCCAGAACGTGACGGTCCAGAACGTGAAGAAGTCGGGTTCGCCGACGTCGAACGGCGGCGACGCGATCGGCATGGAGACCGACGTCCACAACGTGTGGGTCGACCATGCCACGCTCATCGCCTCGGGCGGCGAGGACGCCGGCTTCGACGGCCTGTTCGACATGAAGGACAACACGAAGTACGTCACGTTGTCCTACAGCATCCTGCGCAACTCGGGCCGGGGCGGGCTGGTCGGTTCCAGCGACAGCGACCTGGCCAACGGGCCGATCACGTTCCACCACAACTGGTACGAGAACATCGACTCGCGCACGCCGCTGCTGCGGGGCGCGACCGCGCACATCTACAACAACTACTACCACAGCCTCAACGAGTCCGGGATCAACCCGCGGGCCGGTGGCAAGGCCAAGGTCGACAACAACTACTTCCAGGACTCGAAGGACGTGCTCGGCACGTTCTACACCGACCTGCCCGGGTACTGGCAGGTCAGCGGCAACACGTTCGACAACGTGACCTGGTCGGCGGTGGGCACGGACAACAATCCGGCCGGGCCGAACCCGGTCTCGAACACGACCGTGAGCATCCCGTACTCGTACACCCTGGACAACACGTCGTGCGTGCCCAACGTGGTCAAGGCCACGGCCGGCGCGAACACCGGGCTGAAGACGTCGACCGGGACGTGCGCGACCACCACCAGCAGCCCGAGCCCGACGACCTCGACCTCACCGTCGGCCTCGACCAGCCCGACGCCGAGCACGTCGCCGTCGCAGCCGAGCGGCACCAACCTGAGCCTGGCGTCCGGCGCCGGCGCGGACGGTTCCAGCAAGGCGAGCGGCACCAGTTACGGCAACGTCAAGGACGGCAGCCTGACCACGTACTGGTCGCCGAGCGGCACGACCGGCGACATCTCGATCAAGTGGGGTTCGGCGACGACGGTCTCGCGCATCAACCTCCGCGAGGTCACCTCCGGGGTCATCGGCTCCTACCAGGTCCTCAACGGCGCGACCGGCGCTGTCCTGAAGTCCGGCACCGGCTCCGGCGTCATCACCTTCACCGCGACGTCGACCACCAAGATCACCTTCAAGATCGTCAGTGCTTCGGGTACGCCGCAGGTCGCCGAGTTCGAGACCTACGCCTCCTGACTCACCCGGTCGGCGTCCGGCTCCCCCGCCGGGCGCCGACCGGCTGTGCGGGAAACCGTTTCCAGACCGGACCGCGACCGGCAGGATGAGGCTGTCACCGAGCGATGGGATACGCCGATGTCCACTGTCCTGTTCATTCACGGTCTCTGGCTGCACTCCACCTCCTGGCAGCCCTGGCAGGAGTTCTTCGAGGCGGCCGGCCACCGCACCCTGGCGCCGGAGTGGCCGGGCACGCCGGACACGGTCGCCGAGGCCCGGGCGAATCCGGAGTCGATCGCCGATCACGGCATCGACGACGTCACCGAGCACTACAAGCAGATCATCGAGGGCCTGGACGAGGCCCCGATCCTGATCGGGCACTCGTTCGGCGGCATGATCTCGGAGAAGCTGCTCGGGCTGGGGCTCGGCGCAGGGGCCGTCGCGATCGACGCCGCGCAGATCAAGGGCGTTCTGCCGCTGCCGTTGTCGGCGCTGCACTCGACGCTGCCGGTCTTCAAGAACCCGGCCAACCGGCACCGCGCGGTGTCGCTGACCGCCGAGCAGTTCCGGTACAGCTTCGGCAACACGCTGCCGCCCGAGGAGTCGGACGCGCTGCACGAGCGCTGGGCCATCCCGGCGCCGGGCAAGCCGCTGTTCGAGGCGGCCGCGGCGAACTTCCTGCTGCACTCGCCGGCCGCGGTGAACACCGGTAACGAGGACCGGGGTCCGCTGCTGCTGATCGCCGGCGGCAAGGACCACACCGTCCCGGAGGTGATCACCCGGGCCACGGCCAAGCAGTACCGGAAGTCGTCCGCGGTCACCGACCTGATCCAGTTCGCCGACCGTGGTCACTCGCTGACCATCGACCACGGCTGGCGCGAGGTCGCCCAGACGTCGCTGGACTGGCTCGGCAAGCAGGGCCTGGTCGGCTGAGGCCCGGTCAGCTCAAGCCCGGTCAGCTCAAGAACTGCACGACCAGCCGGTAGTAGTTCATCGAGATCATGGTCAGCAGCAGGCCCACGAAGACGGCGCTGACCAGCCCGTAGACGAGATACAGCCCGCGCCGCGCGGTGGAGACCGCGCGGTGTGCGGCGGGCATCGGCCGCCGGAGCAGCACGTGGCCGAGGTAGCGGAAGGCCCGGTCGCGCAGGTTGATCTCGCCGAGGGCGGCCTCCATCGCGTGGTGCCCGTCGGTGAACGGCAGCAGCGGGTTCAGGTTGTTGAAGATCACGAACATCTGCATGCCGAGCAGCCAGAGCAGCCCGTCGAAACGGGCCGGGTCGAGCAGGACGAGCAGGGCCACGACGCCGGTCGCGACCAGGTCGATCATCGGCCCGACCAGGGCGACCGCGCTGCGCCCGAAGCGGGACCGCACCCGGTAGGCGTCGGTCCGGTCCACGTAGGTGAGCGGGATCAGCAGGCAGAACAGTTTCACCCCGGCCTCGCGCACGGGCACGCCGAGCGCCTGGCAGACCGCGGCGTGGCCCATCTCGTGCGCCGCCGCCTGCACCAGCAGCACGCCGACGGTCAGCACCCAGGGCGGGCCGACGTAGACGGCCGGGCCGGGGCGGCTCAGCGCCAGCGCGATCACGACGACCGATGCGACCGCGGCCAGCAGCGTCAGGGCGGTGAACGTGCGCGGGAAGCGCGCCAGCAGCATGGACGGCGGTCGCAGCATCCGGTTGAGGTGGCGCGCCGGGATCCGGATGCGGGGCGTGAGCCGGAACAACCGGGCGAACGCACGGTCCCGGCCCCGCAGCGGCTCCGGCGGCACGGACAGCACGCCGGCCGCCCGCAGGTCGGTGAGGAAGGACAGAAGAACAGGAGCCCGATCGCGTACGCCGTCCGGTCCGCGCGACCGCCGTGCGGCGTCCAGCAGCGCCGTCCCGGTCCGGCTCCCGTCGAGCAGCGGGACCAGGCGGGCCCCGGTTCGGCTGAGCCGCACGTACGTGCCGGTCTCGGGGTCGAACAGCAGCGAGTGACCGTCGGCGCCGTCGATGAGGGTGACCTGGGGGGCCAGGGCGACGGGCCCGTCCAGCCAGTCGGTGGTGGTCATGGTGCCTTCCGTTGGCCGGGCCGGCCGGGGGCGCGCCACGTGGCGCGCCCCCGGTCGAATTCATCTGACGACCGTCAGTGCATGCCGCGGGTTCCGCCGCAGCCGCCGCAGTGGCCGCACGGGCCGCAGTGGTGGCAGGACCGGCACGGGCCACAGGGGCCGCACGGGCCGCAATGGCCACAGGGGCCGCAACCGCCACATCCGCCACATCCGCCACCGCAACCGCCCGTACCCAGCAGCGACGCGCTGACCACGGTCGGCAGCTGCTCGGCGGTCAGGTCGTCCTCGAGCCAGAGGTCGAGTTCCTCGAAGACCTCGGGTCCGTTCAGTTCACTGTGCATGCGACTCAGCTCCTTCGATGTGTCGTGTCCATGCAGAACTCCGGGCGGCCGGATCGGCCGTCCGGCCGGGGCCCGGACGCCGGATGCGCGGACCCCAGACTGTGGACCGGGTGCTACGCCGCCGGTTCGGCCGCGGGGTGCGCGACGGCGAAGGCGAGCAGCGGCGCCCGGTGATATCCGTCGGCGCCCGCGCGTTCCCGCAACACGTGGGGCAGCAGCCCGGCGAAGACCGAGCCGCCCAGGTGCAGGCGCAGGGCGGCCAGCCAGGCGGCGTGCGCGGCCGCTCCGGCGCGGGACAGCAGCAGGCGGTGCCCGTGGCTGCCGTGCCGGGCGAGCGAGCCGGCCAGGTTGCCGGTGATCACCAGCACGGCCGCGGCCTGGGCGAACTCCGACTGCATGACCAGTTCGGCGGCGTCCGGCCCGTCCGGCAGACTGGCGACCCGGCGCAGGGCGTCGCGTCCGGGCAGGTACCGGTAGAGGCCGGTGTCGACGCCGGTGACCCGCCAGGCCGCGCAGTAGAACTCCAGGCCGACGCCGCCGTCCCGCTCGGACGCCCAGGAGTCGGCGTCCATCCGCTCGGCCGCCGCGCAGACCGCGGACAGTTCGGCCGCGGTGATCGGAATCGGCTCGTAGTCGCGGACCGCGGTCCGGCCGAACAGCACGTCGTCCAGGCCGGCGCGCGGGGCGGCCGGCTCGGGCAGCTCGATGATCGGCCCCTGGTCGGGGGCGGGCAGCAGGTACGCGGGCACCGGGGCCAGGGGGCGCCCGGCGCTGTCCGCGTCGAGGCGGGAGTCGATCATCAGGTCCTCGAGGAGCCGGTAGCGGTCCTCGTCCACGGTCACGGTCATCGCAGGCCTCCCAGGGCGACCACGGCGGTCACCGGCTCGGCGTCGGGGTCGAGACGCAGGGCGTCGTGGAACGCCGCGTCGTCCCAGCGGGCGGCGAACCGGGTGGTCACGCCGCGGGTCGCGGCGACGGCGGAGAGCTGGGCGAGCGCGACCCCGGCATCGAGGCCGAGGATCCGGTACGCGAAGTCGTGGTACTTGGCCGCGACGACGCCGAGCGCGCCGGTGAGCACGAGCAGCGCGGACGGGCCGGTCTCCTCGAGCGCCGGGCAGACCCCGGCCGTGGCGGCGCGGACCCGGCCCAGGGTGTGGTCGGCCCGCTGGTAGAAGTACCAGGCCGGGTCCAGCCCGTCGACGTCGAGGGCGAGCAGGTACGCCTGGACCGAGCCCAGGTTTCCGCCGGTCGGCGACCACCGGCTGACCTGCCCCGGGAGCGCCCGGTCACCCAGATCACGCAGACCCGCCGTACGGCGAAGAAGGTGTGAGAGTGACCCGTCGCCCAGCGGAAGGCGCGCAGCGGCCTGATATTGCTTGTTGTAGCGCTGCAGCGCGTGGTTCGCGGGCCGGTAGTGCGCCTGGTGTTCCTTGAGGTTGAGCCACTCGCGGGGCGGGAAGGTGACCGCCTGCTCGTAACGGTGGGCCAGCGGCGACCGATCGGTCTCGGCCCGCGGATCGGCCGGCAGGCAGGTCGGGCAGCCCGGCCGGCGATAGGCGCCGATCACCTGCCGGGACCACTCCCCCAGGTCGTAGACGGTGCAGACCTGCATCGAGGGCACCTCGCCGACCCGGGCCAGCAGGTGAACGGTCTCGGTCGCGGCCAGAGCCGCCCAGATCGCCGCCCGGACCGCCGAGGGTTCGCCCGCCGGGGCCGTCCGGTTCCGCGCGAAGCAGTCGTAGCAGCACGAGTAGCGGGCGTCGAACAGCGGCCCGATCTCGGCCCGGTCGGCGCCCACGGCGGTCCGCAACCAGCCGATGCCGGCCTTGCGGCAGGCCTCCTCGACCTCGGTCAGCGCGGTGGTGTTCCCGTCGTCGACGGCGACCACCAGGTCACCGGTGGTCAGCGCGTCACCGGTCCAGGCGTGCGCGTCCGCGCCGGCCCCGGCCAGTTCGGTGCGCAGCATCGCGGCCAGCGGACCGGTCCCGGCGATGAGCACGCGGGTGCGGGCCAGGCGTTCGCAGGCCTGGTTGCGGCTGCGGTTGACCCGGGTGGTGTCCAGGTTCCGGCCGAGGTATCCGGCGACCTCGGCCGGGATCACCTCGACGGCCTCGCCGATCGGCCCGTCCTGCAGCAGGCCGCTCACGTAGAGCAGGGACACGCAGGCGTGCAGCGTCTTCAGCGGCACCCGCGGGAGCAGTTCGCCCAGTTCCTCGACGGTGCGGGTGCCGTCCAGCAGGGGCAGCAGCCGCGGGATCAGCTGGACGGCCGAGCGTCCGCGCAGCACGGTCTGCCGGTTGCCGGTGCCGGGGAACGCGATGCCGTCGACCAGCGGCACCTGGACCAGGCCGGCGGCCAGGCACGGGCGTACGGGCGGGACGAACTGCGGGTCGGCGGCCACGGCGTAGGCCATGGTCGCGGCGTCCATCCGCCCGTCGTTGCGGGTGACTTCCTCGACCGGGGTCATCGCCACACTCCCTGCAGCATCTCGGGCAGTCGTTCGTACGACCGCGTCGTCTCGTCCCGTCCGGTCCCGCACCGCGGGCAGCCGTGCACGCCGACCACCCGGCCGGCCCGCATCTGCTGGGTCGGCACCTCGATCTGGCGGATCCGTCCGGCCTCGGCCGCCGGGTCGTCGCGCAGCCGCTCGACCACGTCGGCCGCGGCGGCCGCGGCCAGCAGTGCCGTCGAGGGCAGGTAGCCGTCCGGTCCGGCGTCGGGGTGGGCGTCGTAGTACTCGCCGACGGCGGCGCGGATCACCCGGGCGTTGTCGTGCTGGGCCTGCCGGCGGCGGTAGCAGTCCTGGCAGGCGCCCAGTCCGGGGACGACGACCGGGCCGATCTCGAGCATCGGGTGGTCGAGGATGACCGGGAGCCAGGGCCGGCCGGTGCGGTGGGACTCCTCGTCGAACTCGTGTTCCAGGTGGGGTGTGCGACGCCAGGCGGCGAGAAGGTTCACGCTCGGCTGTCCGTTTTTTCGCGATAAAACGCCATCGGGCGCATCGACGACGGAGACGTCGGGGACCAGGTCGCGCAGCCGCTCGGCGACCGCGAATCCGAACGGTCCGACGGGGGTGACGATCAGGTGATACATGCTGACTCCCATCAGGCGAACGGCTGCGGCCACGTGTTGAGCTCGGACTCGGCCCGGCTCGGGTACCCCATCCGGACCGGCGCCTCGTACAACCGGGGGCTGCCCAGGAAGCGCGAGCGGTACGTGAAGGAGAGCGGCAGCAGTCCGGGGATCACCGCGCGGACCACGGTCATCCCGGCGCGGATCGCCTCGTCCGGGGTCAGGTCCACGACGTACGAGTCCAGCCCGGCCGCGTCCAGCCGGCCGAGCACCACGCGCAGGTCGGCCGCCGAGTCCCCGGTCGCCAGGTTCGGCATCTCGGAGAGTTTGCGCCGCGCGGTGCTGCCGGTCAGGAAGTCGAACGCCGAGGCCCGTTCCGGGGCGCCCATGTAGATCGCGCCGTCCGACACCCCGCTGAAGTCCTGCACGTCGTCCGGGGCCTTCTCGCCCTGCAGCGCGATCCGCACCGAGACGGTCTCGGAGATCGCCTTGGCCGCGGCGATCTGCGGGTCGAGGCCGGTGGCGCACGACACGACGATGCTGCAGGCCGGGTGGTTCGGGGCGATCGAGACGCCGTACACGGTCGGGATGCCCAGGTCGGTGGTCGCGTCGAAGAGCTGGACGGTGACGTCCCGGTCGGCGTACAGGTCGAGGTAGCGCTGCAGTTCAGGTGTCACCACGTCCAGCTCGATCCGCGGCAGCGCGAGCTTCTGCAGCCAGATCAGGCTGATCGCGTCCCGCTCGATCACCTCGCAGAGCGCGCCGGTGATCGCGCGGACCGGGTCGTAATGCGTCGCCGCGCCGGTCGAGATCGGGTTGGTGATGCTCTCCGCCCCGTGCGCCGAGTAGTGCATGTAGACCAGCACCGCCGGGACCCACGACAATTTCCGCGTACGCAGGTTCATCCCCCGGATCCACCGCATCCGCCCCGACTTGTCGGGCAGCGTGAGCGGGCACCGCGGGTCGGCGAGCTCGGTCGCCGAGCAGCGCGGCAGCACGTCCAGGTCGAGTGCCTCGTCCCCGAGCTCGTCGGCCGTGGCCCAGTGCAGCTGGGCGTCGTCGTACAGGCAGTTCGCGTACCGTTCGAGCGCCTCGGCGATCCCGACGGTCCGCGCGAGGTCGGGGTCGACGCCGGTGCCGGTGCCGTCGAGGCTGCCCAGGCAGTCCGGCCCGCACATGGTGGCCATCACGGTGGACACGTCACCGAGGTCGGCGGAGAAGACCTTCAGGGGTGGGTTGGAGGGTTCGACCGCCAGCTGCCCGACCCCGGTTATCAGGCCTCCCAGCGGAGAGACCAGGTCCTGCAGCGTGCCCGTCTTCCGCCGCGCCACCTCTGTGGCAACCGCACTCATCCCCGCGCGCCCTCTCGTTTTCCCGCTCGAAGCCCGGGCGCCGGCCGGTCGGCTCGGCGCATCCATAAGCCTGTCCCGGAGAATGCCCGCTTCGCTGGGGTTTACGAAAAATGCCGCCTGGGTAAATTAATGTACGTTTTGTTAGTATGTAGGGACAGTAACCGAGTCATTATTCGGTCGTTCCGATGAATCCAAAGCGCGCCATTTCCTATTGCGCCGATAGGCTCCAGCACCGAACCGATCACTCCAGGGTGACCGTCACCTGGGTGATCGACTCGTCATCCAGAAGTGCACGCCGCAGCCGGGTCACCCGACCCACCAGGTCGTCGTCGACGGCCGGGGTCACCCACAGATTTACCAGCAACTGCGACGGCCCGACCCACACACCGTGCAGATCGCGGATCGAGGCCACCCAGTCCTCCCCGGCCACCCGCTCGCGGATCGGGTCGAGCACGTCGGCCGGCGCGGACTCGTCCAGCAGCAGGCCCTTCGACCGCCGGGCCAGCAGGAACGCCACGACGATGAGCAGCAGGCCGATGAGCAGGCTGCCGACCGCGTCCCAGCCGGCCCACCCGGTGGTCGCGTGCAGCACCAGCGCGGCCAGGGCGACCGCGAGACCGATGAGCGCGGCCGTGTCCTCCAGGAAGACCGTCGTCGCGCTCGGGTCGGACGCGTGCCGCAGGTGGTGACCCATCGACCGGTCCTGCTCGCGGGCCTCCTCGCGCAATTGTTTGTGCGCGGTGTACCACGAATAGCTCTCGAATCCGGCGGCCACCACCAGCACCCCGATACCGACCCAGAGCGATTCCACCGGCTCCGGATTCATCAGGCTGCGCACACCCTCACCGATCGAGAGGACGCCACCGACCAGGAAGATCCCCAGCGCGGCCAGGAACGTCCAGAAATAACGTTCCTGCCCGTACCCGAAAGGGTGTTTCTCGTCGGGTCCTTTGCGTGATTTCCGCAATCCGACCAGCAGCAACACCTCGTTGCCGGTGTCCGCGATCGAGTGCGCGGCCTCGGCCCACATCGACGCCGACCCGGTCAGGAACCCGGCGACGACCTTCGCTATGGCGATGGCCAGATTGGCGGCCACCGCCACGATCACCGTCCAGGAGCTTCCCTTGTCCTTTTCCGAGTCATTTCCCGTACGGCTGTCGTCCGCGCTGTTCTCCACGCCTGCGCCGATACCCGAACCGGGCCGAGCGCACACCCGTCGATGTCACACCCGCTCGACGTGCACCCCGCCGACCAGGCCGAAGCAGCGCACCCGCACGACGATCTCGTCCCCGCCCCGAACCGGCGCCGCGTTGCGCACCGGGCCGAAGATCCGGAAGCCCTCGGCGACCACGCTCACCCCGTCCGGCACCTGCAGCGACGCCCCGCCGACGAGGCTGATCTTGGTGACCCAGTACGTCTGCCCGGCCTCCAGACCGGCCCCGCTCAGGTCCAGGTTGACCCCGCCCAGCAGGCTCACGAAGCGCAGGTCCTGGGGCATCTTCCATCCGCCGCGGCGCTTGAGCCCGCCGAGGATCGAGATGTACCAGGCCGCCCCGTCACGGCCGGTGAAGGCCGGCGAATCCGTGTGATCCATGCCCCGAACACTATGGACGTTGGTCGACCTCTTGAGAGGCCGATCGTCACCCCCTCCCGATGACAGATGTCACCCGGGAATTGAACGGCGGGGCGCGTGATGCGTCGTAGGCGATATGGGTTCCTCCTCGCTGACCACCGGCTCCCCGCTCTCCCCGGCCGTCGACCTGATCTTCAGCCGATGGTCGCCGCACATCCTGTGGGCGCTCGGTGCGGACGGCCCGCTGCGCTACGGCGACCTGCGCAGCCGGCTCTATCCGGTCGGCACGGCGACGCTGGCGCAGCGGCTGCGCGAGCTGGAGTCGGCCGGACTGCTGCAGCGCACCCTGTACATGCGGCATCCGCCCCGGGTCGAGTACTCGCTGACCGAGCTCGGCCGCACCGTCATCCCGGTACTGGGTGCGGTGGCCGACTGGTCGCGGGCGCACCTCATGGCGTACGAAATAGGTGACGCATCAATCCCTGGAGGGCCGCTGTGACCGTAGTCTCCATCCGGAAGGTCGGTGATCCGGTGCTGCGCCAGATCGCCGCGCCGGTGACCGATTTCGACGCCGAGCTGGACCAGCTGGTCAAGGACCTGACCGAAACCCTGGTCCAGTCCCGCGGCGCCGGGCTGGCCGCCCCGCAGATCGGCGTCGGCCTGCGGGTCTTCGCGATCAACCCGGACCTGCCCGGAAATGATCTGAAGCTCGACCACCTGGTCAACCCGGTGCTGGAGTTCCCCGACGAGGCCGAGCAGTCCGGCCCGGAGGGCTGCCTGTCCATCCCCGGCATCTACCTGGACACCAAGCGCCGGATGAACGTGCTGGCCAAGGGCTACACGAAGAAGGGCGACCCGGTCCAGGTGGTCGGCGACGGCATCCTCGCCCGTTGCATGCAGCACGAGACCGACCACCTCGACGGTGTCCTGTTCATCGACCGGCAGGACGCCGAGGGCCGGCAGCGGCTGCTAGACACGCTGCGGGAGGCGTCCTGGTTCGACGACCAGCTCACGCCCGAGGTCCGCGTCAGCCCGCACTGACGCCCGGTTGTAGCCGACGACACCGCCGGTGACCAGCGCCAACGCGACCAGGACACCGGCGGTGACCGGCTCGCCGAAGATCGGCACGGCCAGCAGCGTGGTCAGCACCGGGCTCAGCGCACCGGTCACCGCCGGAATCGCGCTGCCCAGCCGCCGCACCGCGTAGACGTAGCTGAGCGTCGAGAAGATCCCGGTTCCCACACCTTGAAGAAGAATCAACACGATTACGTACGACGGGGAAGCGCCGGCCAGATGCATCGGCGCCGGCCCGGTGCACTCCAGCGCCACGGCCACCAGGGCCGACGGCACGCACACGACGAGTACGACGCTGGTCAGATCGAGCCGCGTGTGCCGCAGCGCGATCGTGTAGACCGCCCACGCGCACCCGGCCGCCAGCAGGATCCCCACCCCGGCCGTGGTCGCCGCCGACCCGGTCAGCAGGGCGGTCGCCGCCACCCCGAGCGCGATCGCGGCCAGCGCCAGCACCCGCCGCCCGCTCGGCCGGTCACCGCGCCACACGACCAGGATGACGGCCACGAACAGCGGGACCGTGCCGGGCAGGAGCAGCCCGGTGAGCGCGGCCGAGGTCAGGCGACCGCCGAGTGCCGAGAGCAGGTAGTGCGGGAGGCCGGCCAGGCTCAGCGCCAGGATCGTGCCGGGACGCTCGCGGCGTACCGCCCGGAACGCCCGGGGCAGCCAGGGCGCCAGCAGGATCACCGGGGTGACGAAGCGCAGCACGGCGGCGTCGACGGGGGTCAGACCGGTGGCGCCGAGCCCGCGGATGGTGAGGGCGAACGACGCCCACAGGACGACGGCGACCGCCAGCGCGGCCAGGCCGCTCTTCCGTTTCATGCCGTGAATCTAGGAAGAATCGCCCGGCACGCGATTGCTAATTCTGCCAGTGCCGGGCCCTCCAGTGGCAGAATCTGCCAATGACGACCCTGGACTCGATCGACCGGCAGATCCTGCTCGAACTGCAGCGCGACGGGCGCCTCACCAACCAGGAACTGGCCGACCGGGTCGGGCTCTCCCCGTCACCGTGCCTGCGCCGGGTCCGCCAGCTGCAGGAGTCCGGGGTGATCGAGCGCTACACGGCCGTCCTGTCGCAGGACGCGGTCGGGCTGCCGATCACCGCGTTCGCCCGGCTCACGCTGCTCTCGCACACGTCGGCGGTGGTCGACGAGGTGGAGACGCGACTGCGGGCCATCCCGGAGGTGGTCGAGGCGTACCTGCTGGCCGGCGACGACGACTACCTCGTGAAGATCGTCATCCCGTCGTTCGCGGCCTACGAGGACCTGCTGCGCCGGGAGATCCGGCCGATCCCCGCCCTCGCCTCGATCAAGACGACCTTCGCGTTCGCCGTCACGAAACCGCAGTCACCGCTGCCGCTGCCCTGAGTTCCGGCCATTCTATAAGGCCCTCATGCAGTCGGCCGGAAAAGCGCCGACGACGCCCCGGCCGGCCCCGTCCCCTGTTTGACTCGACCGGTTGACCGCGAACAGGAAGGCTGAGAGGTGAACAAAGCAAAAGGGCTGGTGATGGTGGCCGCCGGCATTGTCTCCGGTATCGCCATGGGCGCCGGTCCCGTTCAGGCCGCGGATAATCCGGGGCCCAGGCTCGACGTGGACGTCATCGGCTATTTCGGCGCGCAGGACAACTGCCAATGGGTCGGCACCACCGGGAAACTGCTCGGCAAATGGCGCGACTTCGTCTGCGACCGGGGCCAGCACGGAATGTGGCAGCTCACCACCTGGACCGTGGCCCGCCCGGTCATCGGCCCCGGCGGCCGTCCGGTCGGCCCGCCGGTGGTGTCCCCACCCGGCCGCCCCGGCGGTCCCGGCGGTCCCGGCGGTCCCGGCGGCCCGGGTCAGCCTGGTGGCCCGGGTCAGCCCGGTGGCCCCGGCGGTCCTGGACGCCCTGGTCAGCCCGGTGGTCCGGGTGGTCCCGGCGGACCGGCGGCCGGCCCGGGTGGTCCCGGCGGGCCGGTCAGCCCGGTGGGCCCGGACGCCCGGGTCAGCCCGGTGGTCCGGGTGGTCCCGGCGGCCCGCTGGGTGGCCCGTCCGCACCCGGTGGCCCCGGCGGTCCCGGTGGCCCTCACCAACCGCCGCGAGGCTGACACGGTTCGTGTGCCCCGGAAGACCCGTCGCGGGTCTTCCGGGGTTTTCTTACACCACGAAGGCCACCTTCGGCAGTCCCCCGGACCGGCACGACATCGCGACGCCGACGGGTGACTCCGGGCGTCCGGGTCTGGGGTTGACGGCCCCTCTCATGATGCGATCTAGCTGGTCACCACCCCCACGCTGAGGAGCATTCGTGAAGCACCGCCCTGTCGTCCTGGCCGCCGTCATCCTGTTCGGGATCGGCGGATGCGGCGTGATCAACAACGCCGACACCGACAAGGCAGCGGCTCCCGCCGCGACGGCCACCGCCAAGCCGACGCCGACGACCGCGAAGCCGACCGAGGACACCGGCGGCAGCACCGACTCGGTCAAGGACGGCGGGAACATCCCCGACCCGTGCACCCTGCTCACCAAGGCCGAGGTCACCGGCCTGACCGGGCACAACATCACGCAGATCGACAAGGACGGCGCCTCCGAGGGCGACGTCAGCCGGTTCTGCCAGTGGCAGCAGGACAACGGCCAGCTCGCGCTCTTCCTGAGCCGCACCACGGCCGACGAGTTCAAGGTCACGGTCGCCGAGGCGGAGACCGTGGACGGGGTGGGCGAGGACGCGTACTCGGCCAATGGGCATCTGTATGTGCTCTACGGCACCGTGCAGATCGACGTGTACGTGCGCGGCGGCTCGGACGCCGAGAACCTGGCCACCGCCAAGAAGGTCGCCAAGGTCGTCATTCCGAAGATCTGAGCCGCGGCGCGAGCAGTTCCTCCGGGATCGGGCCCTGACCGATCCGGGCGGTGAGGTCCCGGGCCCAGGCGGTCAGGTCGGCGACCGGGATGCCGTGCGGGGCGTCCTCCGCGTAGGCCGAGATCCGCTCCCCGGCCCGGGTCAGCAGCCGGATCGCGCCGACGTCGTTGCCCCGCCGCAGGTGGGTCACCCCGACGGCGAGCTGGGCCAGCCCCTTCCACAGTTCGCGGGTGTCGTCGTCGCAGGCCTTCCACGCCCCTTCGAGCACCTCGTGGGCGTGGAAGGGCCGGCCGGCGACGAGCAGTCGCTCGGCCTCGCGCAACGCCTCGGCCGGGGGCAGCACGAGGTCCTCCGGGGTGGTCGGGACGCCGGTCAGGCCGTGCGGGAGCGGGCGGCCGAGCCCGTCCCGGGGCCGGGCGTTGCGGGCCCGTCCGGTGGCGTCCCGATCACGCTCCACGCGCAGAGGTTCCATGTCACCATCCTGCCGCACGGTTTGACATGAAGTGGACTTGAGGTTTTAGCGTTCGCCCGTGGATCTGGGAACACGGCAGGACGTCGGCGACCGCATGAAAGGCGCATTCCGCCGATATCCCACCGGAGTGGCGGTGATCACCGCCACCGGCCCGGACGGTCCGGTCGGTCTGACCGCCTCCAGCGTCGCGTCGGTCGCGGTCGACCCGCCGGCCCTGTCGTTCTCGGTCCTGGGCACCTACTCGGCGCGGACCCTGCTGGCCGCGCCGAGCTTCGTCGTCCACCTGCTGGGCACCCGGCACGCCGCGCTGGCCCACCAGTTCGCGCACTCCGGCGGCGACCGTTTCACCCCGGACCAGGGCTGGACGATCCTGCCGACCGGCGAGCCGATCCTGGCCGACGCGGTCGCCGCGCTGCGCAGCGAGCCCCTGCACCTCGTACCCGTGGGTGATTCGACCCTGGTCATCGCCCAGGTCGTCGAGGTCTTCCACGGCCCCGAGGACCGCCCGTTGATCCACCACTCCCGCCGGTTCACCAGCACCGAGCAGGGCTAGCCGACGGCGAGGGCGGCCTTGTCGGGTTTGCCGCTCGGAGCCAGCGGGACGCGATCGATGACGGTCACCGACCGGGGGACCGAATAAGGGCCGAGGCGGGACTCGACGAGGGCGCGCAGCGTCGCGGGGTCCGGGATGCGGTCGGTGACCGGGACGACGTACGCGTGAATCGCCTCTCCCGTCTCGTCGTCGGGACGCCCGACGACGTAGGCCTCGGCGACCGTGGGATCGCTCGCGAGCGCGCGTTCGATCGGGCCGGCATAGACCAGCGTCGCCTGCACGATGATCACGTCCCGGGCCCGGCCGAGCAGGCGCAGGCAGCCGTCGTCGCCGAGCGTGGCCAGGTCGCGGGTGCGGACCCAGCCGTCGGTGAAGACGCGCGCCGACTCCTCCGGGTCGCCCCAGTACGAGCTCGCCTGGGCCGGGGTGCGCACGTACAGCTCGCCGTCGGTGAATCGCAGCGAGGTGACCGACGGCGGCCGTCCGACCGAGTCCGGCGGGTCGTCCGGGGTGGCCATCGCGATCATGCCGGTCTCGGTCTGGCCGTAGCCGTGGAAGACGACCGGCCCGAGCACGTCCAGGGCCTCCCGCAGGCGGCCCGGCTCCAGCGGCGAGCCGGAGACCATCAGCGCCTTCAGGCTGCTCAGGTCCACCGGGTTCGTCCGCTGGGCGCGAACCAGCTGATGCAGTTTGCCGACCGTGATCACGCTCGCGGTGGCGCGGTGCTCGACGATCGCGCCCGGGAAGGCCGGCGGATGCGCGGCGACCAGCGTCCCGCCCGCGGCCAGCGTGAGGATGCCGTACTCGAGCATGACCTGGCTGTTCAGTGAGCCGAAGACGAGGTAGCGGTCGAGTCGCCGGGCCAGTTCGGCGATCGCCGGCGGCCAGCGGTCCGGGTGCGGCGCCCAGGCCGCGGACATCGCCGCGTACGTCTGGGCGCAGCCCTTGGGGTCGCCGGTGCTCCCGCTGGTGTAGATGATCCGCGCGACGTCGCCGGCCCGACCGGCCGCCCGCAGGGACCTACCGGGGAAGTCGGCGAGCGACCGCACGTCGTCGTCCTCGAGAAGCACCGCGTCGTCCCGTTCCAGCAGGTAGGACAATTGTCCCGGAGCGAGCCCGGACGGGATCCCGGAGACCCGCGCCCCGACCGCGAACGCCGCGATCGTCGTCGCGAACGCCCGCGCGTTCACGCCGAGCCGCAGCGCCACCCCGCGCCCCGGCCCGAGCCCGTGGTGCCGCAGCCCGGCCGCGATCCGCCGCACCAGCGTGGACATCCCGGCGGCGGTGACCACCCGGCCGCCCTCCTCGAAGACCGGCCGGTCGCCGTCGTCGGCGAGCAGGTCGAGTACCGGATCCGGCCACATCGTCAGAGAACGCCCTTGATGAACCGGGCCAGGGGTTCCTGGTGCACCGGCGGGATGTTCCAGTGGTTCTCCAGGTTCTCGGCCAGGTGGTGCTCGGCGACCACCACCCCGTCGCGGCGCACCCGGACGACCGGGTGCAGGTAGCTGGCCTCGTGCGCGGTCGTGGCGTCGTTCTCGGCGATCCGCGGGACGGTGATGTCGAACGGGTCGATCTGGTCGTGGCCGGGCCCGTACTCCAGGGTGACCACGAACGCGAGCGGCTCCGGCCCGAGGTAGGCGACCGGCACCTCCTCGTAGTAGCGGGCCGCGCCGTCCCCGACCGTGACCACGTCGGCCAGCACGCCGAACTGCTGCCACAGCGCTGACGACACGTTGATGCGGGCGACGATGGCGTCGGTGATCGCCTCCGGGGTCACCTCGACCGGCACCGACGGCCACGGGGTGTCATGGTGACGGCTCCGGAGGATCCGGTGCAGGGCGCGGACGCCGTACCGGAAGCCGTGGATGAATCCGTTGGTGGACTTCTTGAAATCACGCTGCTGCGACAGGGTCCCGGCGAAGTAGAGGCCGGGCACGTTGACCGACTCGAACGCCGGGGTCAGCGCCGGGAACCGGTCGTTGATCGCCAGCTCCGGCCGGGCCGACTCGTCGAAGACAGAGGCGTCGAACCGGAACCCGGTGGCCAGGATGATCCGGTCGTAGTCGATCTCGCGCAGGCGCTCGCTGGTCCGGGCGTAGCGGAAGACGATCCGGAAACCGCCGTCCTCGCGCGCGGTGATCCGCTCGACCGTGCCGTCCAGCACCGCGTTCTGCGACTTCAGCTGGTACGTGTCGAGGAAGTTGTTGTTCACCGCCCGCAGGTGTCCGACGTAGTGGGTCTGCCAGGCCAGCCGCACCGAGTGCGGACCGGCCACGTGGATCACCGCGGCCGTTTCCACCAGCGCGTCCGCGGTCTCGAAGGCCGAGTTCCCCTTGCCGATGATCAGCACCCGCTGATTGACGAAGTCCTCCGGGTCGACGCTCACCGTGTCGTAACGTTCGCACAGCTCGGCGCCCTCGATCGGCGGCACGTAGAGCTGCGAGACCCCGGTGGCCACGACCACCCGCCGCGCGCTGAACGTCTCCGCCGCGGTGGCGACCGTGAAGATACCCTCGGCCTGCGACACCCGCTCGACCGTCCGGCCGTAGCGGACGTTCAGGCCGGCGGCGAAGTCGGCCAGGTACCGCACGAGGTCGTCGGCGGCCGGGAAATACTTGCGGCTGTAGTTCTTGAACAGCAGCGCCGGATCGTCGGTGAGCAGCGAGTTCCAGTCCGCCCGCAGGTTGAACTCGGGGTCGTCCGAACCGGTCCAGACCTTGTTGATGGAGATCAGCGTGCGGTGCCGGGGATAGCGGGTGAAGAACGTTCCCGGCGCGTCACCGGCCTCCAGGACGACGTAGTCATGACCGTCGCGCTCCAGCAGCGCGGCGAGCTGCAGGCCGGCCGGCCCGGCGCCGATGATGAGGTAGTCGTGCGTCATGCCGCGGAAGTTACCGGCGCGATTTCAGAGGGTTCTGAGAAGTCCTCACTAGCGTCCCGGTTCATGACGATCGAGGTGGATCTGGCGGCCCCGCTGCGCATCGCCGACCTGCGGGCCGCCCGCGCACCGATCACCGTACTGGCCGGTCCGCCGGTCCGCGAACGGGTCACGGCCGGGCGGGTCTTCCTGGCCAAGGTGCTCGGCGACGACCGCGCGGTCTACGGCGCCACCACCGGATTCGGCGCCCTGGTCGGCTACGCCGGCCGCGCCGACCAGCGCGACCAGGCCGACAACACCCTGGCCCACCTCGGCGCCGGCCAGGGCCCGGACATCGACCCCGACCTGGCCCGGGCCACCATGCTGATCCGCGCACACTCGCTCGCCCGCGGCGCCTCGGGCGTGTCCCCGCACGTCGTCGACGCCCTCGCCGCCGCGCTGGGCACCACGTTCGCCCCGGCGATGCCGCGCCTGGGCTCGGTCGGCGCCAGCGGCGACCTCATCCCGCTGGGCGCCGCGGCGCAGGCTTTGCGCGGGCGAGGAGACGCTTATGCGTACGGGGTGAGAATGCCCGCCGCCGAAGCCCTCACCCGATGCGGCCTGGAGCCGCTGCCCCTGGACGGCCGGGACGCGCTCGCCCTGGTCAACGGCACCTCGCTGACCACCGCGGCGACCGCGCTGGCCCTGGACCGAGTCCGCACCTCCCACCGGGTCATCCAGCTGCTGTCGTGCGTGCTGGCCGACCTGCTGGGCTGCGATCCGCAGTTCCTCGACCAGGGGCTTCTCGACCTCTACGGCCACCCGGGGGCCCGGGACGTGGCCGCCGCGATGCGCGGCTTCCTGTCCGGCGCGACCCCGTCCGGGACGCGGCCGCTGCAGGAGCCGTACTCCATCCGCTGCACGCCGCAGCTGCTCGGCGCGGCCGAGGACGCGCTGCGCTACGCCGACGGCGTGGTCACGGCCGACCTGAGCGGGGTCAGCGACAACCCGCTGTTCTTCCCGGGCGCCGACCAGGTCGTCCACGGAGGAAACTTCTTCGGTCAACCGGCCGCCTTCGCCGCCGACATGCTCACCATGGTCCTGGCCCAGCTCGGCAACCTGGCCGAACGCCAGCTGGACCTGCTCGTCGACCCGGTCCGCAACGGCGGCCTCCCGCCGATGCTGGCGGCCGGCCCCGGGCAGCAGCACGGGCTGCAGGGCGTCCAGCTCGCCTCGACCGCCCTGATCGCCGAGATCCGCCGCGACGCGATGCCGGCCAGCATCCAGAGCCTGCCCACCAACCTGCACAACCAGGACGTCATCCCGCTGGGCACCCAGTCGGCGCTGCGCGCCCTGGACCAGTCCCGCCTGCTCAGCCTGATCACCGGCTCGCTGGCCCTGGGCCTGCGCCAGGCCGTGCACGTCGGCGCCCGCACCCCGACCGCCCCGGCCTGCGCCGCCCTGCTCACCGCCCTGTCCGATGCCATCCCCCCGATCGACCCGGACCGCCCCCTGGACGCCGACGTCCGCCGAGCCGCCGAGATCGTCGAGTCCTGGTCCACCCCGGGCACCGACCCGGCAGCGTGAGCCCGGCCCGGCACCGCACACCGAGGGTCACGGGCCGACGGCTCAGTCCTCGTCCGTCTCGTCGTCGTGCTCCGAAGCATCCAGGAGTGGCTTAATCACCCGCGGATCACCGGGACGGCCGAGCGCAGTGGCGGCGGTCCAGCTCGTGGCTGCCGGGGTCAGCTGCCGAGGCGTGGGGTGACGCGGCGGACGGCCACCGGGGTGCCCGGTCCGCCGCCCGGGCGGGACCGGTACTCGGGGACGCCGACGCAGGTGAACAGCAGGATCGCCAGGTCGTCCGGTTCGCCCAGCAGGGCCGGGACCTCCGAGTCCAGGAACGTCATGCCGGAGGCGCCGGCGCCCAGGGCGTACGCGGCCAGGTGCAGGCGGCCCTCGACCAGCCCGGCGGCCAGCTGGGCGTCGCGGTAGCTCCGGTCGTCGAGGCCGGACAGGGGTGTGGCCGCGATGACCACGTAGGCCGCGTCGGCGGCCAGGGCCTGGTCCAGGCAGACCCGCAGCAGCTCGTCGCGCAGTTCGGCCGCCCGCAGCGGTTTCTCCAGGTCGGGCCAGCGGTAGATCCCGGGCGGGACCTCGTCGACGCCGTGCACGGCGACCCAGTGCGGCACCGGGATCCCGCGCAGGGCCGCCGCCACCGGCCAGCGCAGCTGCTCGGCGGTCAGCGTCCGGGAGCGGTCCATCCGCCGCTGCGAGCCCCGGCGGCGGATGACCTCGTCCAGCGAGTCCGACGGCGGGGTCGCGTCCAGCGCCGGCGCGTCCGGCCAGGGCTCCCCCAGGGTGTCCCGGTCGCCGGCGCGCTGGGCCGCGGTGCCGAGCGGGAACTCCACTTCGGGCAGCTCACCCGGCACGGCCGGGCCGGACGGTTCGATCGCCGGTGCGCCGTCGCCGAGCGACAGCAGCGCGAGGGGGTACTCGTGCACCCCGTCGGCACCGACCAGGTCCCGCACGGCCGCGTCGGGGAACAGTGAGCGCAGCCGCGGCCGGAGACCGGCACTGTTCGCGGCGGCCGAGAGCTGGGCCAGGACGGTGCCGGCGTCCCAGTACAGATGCCGCCAGCCGCGTTCGGCGTAGCGCCACCCGGTCCGCCACGGGACCCCGGTCACGATCAGGGTGGTCACGTCGCCGCCGGCGGCCGGGGCGACCCGGACCAGGGCGTGCCGCACCGCGTCGTACCAGTAGACGGCGTCCGGGACCCCGGCCACGCCGACCGCGCTGGCGTAGACCTCAAGGGGGAACCGGGCCCCGGCCGAGCCGGCCGCCCGGTACAGGATCGTGCGCCCGTCGCGCTTGCCGGTCCGGACCACGCCGGCGCCCAGGAACAGCACCCGGCCCAGCTGGGCGGCGTCCAACGGCCGGGCCGGCCCGGTAACCCCGGCGAGCACCGCCGCGGCGCTCAATCCCGGATCGGGCAGCTCGCCCGGCAGGGCCAGGGCTTCCAGGTCGTCCGGGTAGGCCTTCATCTGCGGTGGCACCGTCGCCGAGTCGTTCGGGGTCAGGTCGTGGCGCACCCGGGGGTCGTCGGCGGGGACGTCCCACTCCCGGTCCGGCACGTACGACGTGAGCCGGTGCAGCAGCCCGGCGCCCTCCTCAAGATTCACGCCCACCACTCTGCCAGCCCGTGCACCACAATGGGGTGATGTCGGTGGTGATCGTGGGCGGGGGCGTCGCGGGCGCGGCGACGGCGTTGGCACTGCAGCGGGCCGGGATCGCGGCCGAGATCTTCGAGGCGCACCCGTCCGGCGGGGAGGACGCGGGTGCGTTCCTGACCGTGATGGCCAACGGGATGGGCGCGCTCGGCGAGATCGGCGCGGCCGAGGCGGTGGCGGCGGTCTCCGGCCCGGCGCGGGCGGTGTCGCTCTGGGACGCGCAGGGCCAACACCTGGGACGACGCCCCATCGAGGGGGCGGCGCGGTCGGTGACGCGGGCCGCGCTCTACCGGGCGTTGCAGGAGCTCGCCGTGTCCCGCGGGATCCCGGTGCATCATGGTCGGCGGATGACCGGGGCCACGGCCGGTGACGGCGGGGTCGAGGTGACGTTCGAGGACGGCGGGACCGTCGCCGGGGGTCTGCTGGTCGGCGCGGACGGAATCCATTCGCGGACTCGGCGGCTCATCGACCCGCAGGCGCCGCAGCCACGGAACTCCGGGCAGCACGTCGTCTACGGTTACGCACCGGGCAACCCGGCCGGCGTCGACCCGGACGAGTACCACATGATCCGTGGCAGCCGGGCGTTCTTCGGCTTCACGGTTCCCGCCGGCGACGACCGCACCTGGTGGTTCGCCCGGATGAGTGGTGGTCGCCGGCCCGTTGCGGATCTGTTCCGTGACGATCCCACTCCCGCCGCGGCGATCGTCGCCGCGACTGTG
Source organism: Actinoplanes sp. HUAS TT8 (assembly GCF_051380535.1). NCBI lineage: Bacteria > Bacillati > Actinomycetota > Actinomycetes > Micromonosporales > Micromonosporaceae > Actinoplanes > Actinoplanes sp. HUAS TT8. The sequence goes on from NZ_CP195646.1 coordinate 4,328,715, forward strand.
GACGTCGTGGGCGGCGACTCCTACGACATCCCGACCACACCGCACTGGCACAACGATCGGATGGTCCTGGTCGGCGACGCCGCCCACGCCGCCACCCCGGCCGCGGCGCAGGGCGCGTCGATGGCCTTGGAGGACGCGGTCGCCCTGGCCGCAGCCCTGTGCGACCACGCCGATCCGGCAACCGCCTTCGCCGCCTACGAGACCGGCCGCCGGGCCCAGACAGAAGAGACCGTCGCGGCCAGCGCACGGTTGATAGACGGTCGCTGACATCCGTTCTGAAATATCACTGATTTCTGGTTCGTACCGTCGGCGGCATGCCGCTTGATTACCTGATCGTCGGGGCCGGCCCGGCCGGCCTGCAGCTCGCCGCCCTGCTGGAAGCCGACGGCAGGCGCGACTACCTGGTGCTGGAGGGCGCGAGCCGTCCCGGCGCCTTCTTCGAGCGGTATCCGCGCCACCGCACCCTGATCTCCATCAACAAGCCGCACACCGGCACCACCGATCCCGAGCTGAATCTGCGGCTGGACTGGAATTCGCTGCTCAGCGACGATCCGGAGCTGTTGTTCACCCGCTACACCGAGCGCTATTTCCCGCACGCCGACGTCATGCTCACCTATCTGAGCGACTTCGCCCGCGGCCTGCGGGTCCGTTACGACACCCGGGTGACGCGGATTCACCGGAACGGCGATCTGTTCCAGGTCGACGCCGGTGACCAGACTTTCACGGCCCGGCGGCTGATCGTGGCGACCGGTGTCTCGAAGACCTATCGGCCCGACATTCCCGGGTTCGAGCTGGCCGAGGGCTACGACGAGATGTCGGTCGACCCGCGCGATTTCCTGGACCAGCGGGTGCTGATCATCGGCAAGGGGAACTCGGCGTTCGAGACCGCGGACAACCTGATGGAGACGACCTCGGTCATTCATGTGGCCGGGCCGAGTTCGGTGCATCTGGCCTGGCGGACGCATTACGTGGGCCATCTGCGCGCGGTCAACAACAACTTCCTCGACACGTACCAGTTGAAGTCGGCCAATGCGATCCTCGACGGCACGGTGAAGAGCATCGAGCGCGACGGTGACGGTTTCCGGGTCGCCTTCGGTTTCTCCCGGGCGAACGAGGTCGTCAAGGAGCTGTATTACGACCGGGTCCTGGCCTGCACCGGCTTCCGTTTCGACGCGTCCGTCTTCGACGATTCCTGCCGACCGGAGCTGACCGTGCGGGATCGTTTCCCGGCGCAGACCGAGGCCTGGGAGTCGACCAACGTGCCCGGCCTGTATTTCGCCGGGACGATCAGTCAGGTCCGGGATTTCAAGAAATCCACCAACGGCTTCATCCACGGCTTCCGGTACGCCGTGCGCGCTCTGCACAAAATTCTTGAGCGTACGTACGCGGGAGTCCCGTGGCCGGCCGACAAGCTGGACGCCACCCCGGAGGCCGTGACCGACGCGATCATCGCCCGGGTGAACCGGACGTCCGCGCTCTGGCAGCAGTTCAGTGTCCTGGCCGACGTGGTGACCGTCGCCGCCGGTGACGCCCGCTACCACGACGAGGTGCCGGTCGACTGGTTCGCCACGCACGGCCTGGCCACGGCCGAGCACGACTACCGGCACGCGTTCGTGGTCACTCTGGAGTACGGCCCGGAGCACGACCAGGTCGACCCGTTCGACGTGACGGTCAGCCGGATCGCGCAGGACGTTCCCGGTCAGGCTCACGACGCCGCCTACCTGCACCCGGTCGTCCGCCATTACCGCGACGGCACGGCCGTGGCCACGCACCATCTGGCCGAGAACCTGGAGAACCGGTGGGACCGGCCGAGCGTCCACGTCGAACCGTTGCGGGAGTTCGTCGCGCGCAGTCTGACCGAGGCGTGACATGAACCCGGTCCATGCCGACTACTTCGCCGGTGGCGCCGGCGAGGAGCGCACGTTGCGGGGCAACCTCGCCGCGTTCGATCGGCTGCGGATCGTCCCCCGGGTGCTGCGCGCGACCGGTGACCGGGACCTGCGCACCACCCTGTTCGGCACCGAGCTGGCCACCCCGATCCTGGTCGCGCCGACCGCGTTCCACCTGTTGGCCCACCCGGGCGGTGAGGCGGCGACCGCGCTGGGGGCGGCCGCCGCCGGCACCGTCATGGTGGTCAGCATGGCGGCCAACCAGCCGGTCGAGGTGATCGCCGGGGCCGGTGGCCCGCTGTGGTTCCAGCTGTACCCGCAGCCGGACCTCGGGTTCACCGCGGCGGTGGTCGAGCGCGCCGAGGCGGCCGGGTGCCGGGCCCTGGTGGTGACCGTGGACTCCCCCGTCCACGGCCACCGCGAACGCGACGTCCGCAACGGCTTCACCGACCTACCCACCGGCCTGACCTGCGAGAACATGCGCGACGACACCGGCCGGGTGCGGGACGTCGTGATGGACACAACGCTCGGCTGGGACGTGGTGGCGCGGCTGCGGGCCATGACCGGGCTGCCGATCCTGCTCAAGGGCGTGCTGCACCCGGCCGACGCCCGGCTCGCCGTGGATCACGGCGTCGACGGCCTGATCGTCTCCAACCACGGCGGCCGGCAGCTGGACGGTGCCATCGCCACGATCGACGCCCTGCCCGCCGTGGCCGAAGCGGTCGGGGGACGGATCCCGGTACTGATCGACGGCGGAATCCGACGCGCCACCGACGTGCTGATCGCCCTGGCCCTGGGCGCCGACGCGGTCCTGCTCGGCCGCCCGATCCTGCACGCCCTCGCCACCGGCGGCCCCGAGGCCGTCCGCGACCACCTGCGCAAGCTGACCGCCGACCTGGACCACGTCATGGCCCTGGCCGGCGCCGGACACCCCACCGACCTGACCCCCGACCTCGTGGCGGTGGCCGGATGAGCGCCGTGATCCGGCTCCGCGAGTGGATCTTCCAGCGGGTCAACGGCGCCGAGGGCATCCCGATCCCGGGTCCGCTGGTCGGCGCCGAGCACTTCGAGAAGGTCTACAGCGATCCGGCCGCGGACGGGCGCAGTCGCGGCGCCGGGCTGTCCGACCTGTTCTGGTACTGGCTGGCGCCCGGCCCGCAGATGCACCAGGAGCACCTCGAACCCGGTGATCGTTATCAGACGGTCGCGCGAACCACGCGCAGGGTTCTGGCCGTGCCGCACCCGCGCTCGGACGAGCTGGCGACCGCCGCAACCCGGCGCGTCCTGGACGAGCTTCCGGCCGGGCGGACCTCCCTCGTCCGGCTGCGGGACCTGATGATGCCGGTCTGGGCCGAGGTCTTCCACGAGCTCGTCTTCGGCGAACAATGCCCTCCTGAGGTGCGCAAACTCATAGTCGCCAACGCGGACGACGTCGTCACCGCGCTGAAGGGGCTGAGCCTGCGCCACATGCGCCGCCGCGACCGGCTGACCCGCCACCTGCTCGCCCGCGTCGAGGCCGGAACGTGCCCGGTGGTCCTGCCCGAACCGTTCACGGCGATGGAAACCACCTGGTACCTGCAGGGCGCGTTCTTCAACACGGCCGTCGTGCAGATGTCCGAGGCGATGGCCCACGTCCTGCTGTGCGCCGCCGGCTACGAGACAGACCTATCGGACGACTCGCTCGACCGGCTCATCGACGAGACGCTGCGGGTGCATCCGCTCTTCGGCATCGCCCACCGGATCACCTCGGCGCCGATCACCGCCGGCGACGTCACGCTGCCCACCGGCTCGGTGCTCCTCTTCAACTACTTGGCGTTCCAGCGCACCGGCCCGGCCGCCGACGACACCTTCGACCCGGATCGCTGGAAGACCCTCACACGAAAAGAGGCCAATTTCGTCCCGTACGGCATAACCGCCAACCGTGCGTGCCCGGCCCGCGGCGCCGCCCCGGTGATGCTGCGCGCCGCCACCCGTGAGGTGCTGCGCCGCTTCACCGTCGCCTCGTCGGTCGCGCACACCCGTTCGCTGCCCGGTCGCGGCCCCGCCTACCTGACCCCTATCGGTCACCCGGGTCCGAGTCAGGGCCGGCTGATCGCGCTGCGCCGCGCCGATCGGCTCGCCGACGCCGGCCGCTCGGTCAAGCAGCTGGTCCTCGGCACCTGGATGGTGCTCGACGCCCGGCGCCAGAAGCTCTGCACCACCTATTTCGAGGAGGCCTGCCCGTGACCCCCACCGAGCTCGCGCCGCGGTTCTTCATCGCGGTCGCGGTCATCCTGCTGTTCTGCCGCCTCGTCTCCTGGCTGCTGGGCAAGGCCGGCCAGCCACCGGTGGTGAGCGAGATGCTGGCCGGGGTGCTGCTCGGGCCGTCCCTGCTCGGCCTGCTGTTCCCGCAGGTGCAGGCGGCGTTGTTCCCGGCCCCGCTGCTGCCGGTGCTCTACGTGGTCGGTCAGGTCGGCCTGGTGCTGTTCATGTTCCAGGCCGGGTACGCGTTCAAGTCGCACCGGGTCACCAACCTGGCCGGCACCGCGGGTGCGGTCTCGCTGGCCGGGGTGACCGTGCCGCTGCTGCTCGGCGTGCTGCTGGTCCTGGTGACCGCTGACGCCGTGCCGATCCGGCCGGACGGCGTGTCGATCGGGGTGTCGGCCGCGTTCGTCGGGGTGGCCCTGGCCATCACCGCGTTCCCGATGCTGGCCCGGATCATCACCGAGCGCGGTCACGCCGGCACCCGGCACGGCTCGCTCGCGCTGGCCAGCGGCGCGATCGACGACATGGTCGCCTGGATCATGCTGGCGGTGGTGCTGGCGTTCGCGTCCGGGAAGGCCGGCCCGGCGTTCGTCACCGCCGGCGGCGCGGTCGTCTTCGGGCTGGTGCTGTGGCTGGGCGGGGGCCGGGTGACCGGGGCGCTGATGCGCGCCGGCCGTCTCGACGACCGGGGCCGGCTGCTCGGCACGGTGGCGCTGCTGTTCCTGGTCGCCTGGTACACCGACGAGATCGGGCTCTACGCGGTTTTCGGCGCGTTCGCGGTCGGCGTGGTCATGCCCCGCTCGGAGCGCTCCGATCAGGTGGTCGAGACGCTGACGCCGGTCGCGTCCGCGGTGTTCCTGCCGTTGTTCTTCACGTTCTCCGGTCTGCGGACCGAGTTCGGCCTGCTCGGCGATCCGCGGGTGCTGCTGTTCGCGGCGGCCTGCGTGACCGTCGCCATCGCCGGGAAGTTCGGGGCGTGCTGGGCCGCCGCCCGGTTGCGGGGCGAACCGAGCGGGGTCGCGCTGCGGGTCGGCGCCCTGATGAACGCGCGGGGCCTGATGCAGCTGATCGCGCTGAACGTGGGCCTGGAGGCCGGGATCGTGAACTCGTCGCTGTTCACCGTGCTGGTGCTGGTCGCGCTGGTCACGACGTTGATGACGACACCGCTGTTGTCCTGGCTGGAGTATCGGGAGGCTCGGCGGGCGCCGGCCGCGGCGGAGCCGGCAGCGGTTCCGGTGGCCTGAGGGCGGTGCTCACGACGTACCTTAAGAAGGATCTTGTCTGGTCCTAAGAATTTCGTTGAAAAAACAAACTTTTTCTCCCGGAACGTCCGTCCATATGAGATCTTCGATGTCATGCGCCGGCTGCTTGTGGTCGAGGACGACTCGGATCTGCGCGAGATGGTCACCGAGACGCTGGTCGACGAGGGTTACCACGTCGACCAGGCTCCGGACGGCCAGCGCGGACTGCACCTGGGCCTGACCCGGCCCTACGACGTGCTGGTGATCGACCGGCGGTTACCCGCGCTCGACGGCCTGGATCTGATCACCCGGCTGCGGGCGCGGGCGGTGGCCGCGCGAGCATTGATGCTGACCGCGCTCGGCACGGTCGACGACCGGATCGCCGGTCTCGACGCCGGCGCCGACGACTACCTGGTCAAACCGTTCGACCTGGACGAGTTGAGCGCCCGGATCCGCGCCCTGTGCCGGCGCACCTCGGACGCCACCGACGTGCTGCGTCTCGGGGACGGGTTCCTGGACTTGGGGGTACGGGACGTCGTGCTCCCCGACAGCACCCGCGTCGCCCTGTCGGCCCGCGAGTTCGAGCTGCTGCGCGTGCTCGCGGCCCGCCCGCGCGCGGTGCACTCACGGGCGGTGCTGCGCAGCAAGGTCTTCGACGAGGCCGCGGCCGCGTCGATCGTGGACACGTACGTCTACTACCTGCGCCGCAAGCTCGGCCGCGCCGTCGTCCAGACCGTGCACGGGCTCGGCTACCGGCTGGGCACGCTGTGAGCCAGGCGATCGAACTGCGGGCCGTGCGCCGCGCCCGGTGGCGGATCGGGCTGCTCGTCGGGCTGGCCATCGGGGTGCTGCTGGCCATGGCCGGCGCCATCGCGTACGAGGTCCTGAGCCACAGCCAGGAGGAACAGATCGGCCGGGAGCTGGACTACGGCCTGCAGAACGGCGTGATCGCCGGCCCGCCGGCCTGCAGCTGGGTCTTCTTCTACGCGGCCGACGGCACCCTGACCCACGGTGACCGGGCCGCCCCGACCGGCCTGGCGCTGCGCGGTGACGTCGACGCGGTGATCGCCACCGGGGTCACCCAGAACCGGCGGATCGACCGGGACGACACCGAGTACTGGATCCGCACCCAGGCCCGCGGTGACGTCGTCGTCCAGGCCGTGTTCGACGCCCGCTTCCAGCTCGCCGACCGCCGGCACCTGCTCACCGCGTTCCTGCTGGCCGCCGCGGCCGGGCTGTTCGCGGCCGTGCTGACCGCGATGATGGTGGGCCATCGAGCGGTGGCGCCGCTGGCCGAGGCGCTCGGGCGGCAGCGCCGGTTCGTGGCCGACGCCAGCCACGAGCTGCGGACGCCGATCGCCCAGGTGCACACCCGGGCGCAGCTGCTGGCCCGCCGGGCCGGGCCGGACGGCGTCGACCGGCGCGACCTCGACCGCCTGGTCAGCACGACCCGGCGGCTCGGGGAGATCGTGGACGAGCTGCTGCTGTCGGCGCGGCTGGCCGCCGATCCGGGCAACCTGCCGCCGGGACAGATGGTGGATCTCGCACGGCTCGCCACCGACGAGACCGAGCGGGCGCTGAACCCGTCGACCTCGGTGATGCTCGACACGCCACCCGGGCCGGTGCTGGTCAACGGGGTGGAGTCCGCGCTGCGGCGGATGGTCAGTGAGCTCCTGACCAACGCACTGAACCACACTCGCGGTGGCCAGGTCACGGTTACCGTGCGGGCTGCGGCGGGCCAGGCCGTACTGGTCGTGGCCGACACCGGCGTGGGGTTCGAACCGGCCGACGCCGAGCGGATCTTCGACCGGTTCCACCGCGGGGCGGGAGCCGGCGACCGCCGGTTCGGGCTCGGGCTGGCCCTGCTGCGTGAGGTGGTGACCGGGCACGGCGGCACGATCGTCGCCGACGGTCACCCGGGCGCCGGAGCCGCGTTCACGGTCCGTCTGCCCCTGGCCGCCCGGCCGCCGGCCGGCTCGCCGCTGCCGACCGACCCGCGCCTGGTCTCGATTCTGCGACTCGCGGTCAGCCGGCGCGGCCTCGGTATCCGAGCAGTGGCAGCCACAGCACGTCGACGATCTCGATGATCGTCTCGTCCGGGATCTCGCGCATCGTCATCAGCAGCTCGTTACGGAACAGGTCGAACGGCATGTTCACCATCCGCGGCGGGCGCGGCCGGTCGGGCAGCTCACCGCGCTCGACCGCCCGGGCGATCATCTGCTCGAAGGCGTTGGGCAGGCCGGCCGGGCGCAGCGCGTCGCGCAGCTGGGCGAAGCTGCTCCCGGTCTCCCGGATGTAGTCCATGATCTGGACGCTGAGCATGGCCACCATCCGGGTCCGGGCGGTGCTGGCGCTGCGCAGGAACGTGATCACGTCGTCGCGCAGGTTGCCCGTGTCCGGCACCGGGATGGGCTGCGACCACCAGTGCCGGCGGAGCACCGCGAGCAGCATGTCCTCGCGCTGCGGCCAGCGGCGGTAGAGCACGGGACGGCTGGTCTCGGCGCGGGCGGCGACCGCCTCGTACGTGAAATTGGGGTAGCCCTGTTCGATCAACACCGCCCAGGCGGCCGACAGAATCGCGTCCTCGAGTTCGCTGCCGCGCCGGCGGGTGCCCTTAAGACTCACTTGCGTATCTTATCGCCGCGTCGTACCGTGGCCAAAGTTAGATACAACCGCGTACCTTAAGGCGGCCCCGGTGTCCGAAGAACGCATCGACCCGACAGCCCTGCGCACCGCGATCGCGGTGCTCGCCGGCGGCATCACCGTCATCCTCGACTCGACGATCGTCAGCGTCGCGCTGCACGAACTGGCGACCGACCTGCACGCCGACGTCGCCACCATCCAGTGGGTGAGCACGGCCTACCTGCTGGCCCTGGGCGTGATCATCCCGGTCGTCGGCTGGCTGCAGAGCCGGCTGGGCGCCAAGCGGCTGTGGATCGCCGCGCTCACCGTCTTCCTGCTCGGCTCGGTGCTCTGCTCGTTCGCGGGGAGCGCCGGCACCCTGATCGGTTTCCGCGTGGTCCAGGGCCTGGGCGGCGGCGCGATGATGCCGCTGATGACCACGATGGTCATGCAGTCGGTGCGCGGCAAGGACATCGGGCGGCTGATGTCGGTGGTCGCGCTGCCGGCCGCGCTCGGCCCGATCCTCGGCCCGGTGATCGGCGGCCTGATCCTCGGTGCCGGCTCGTGGCGCTGGCTGTTCCTGGTCAACGTGCCGCTCTGCCTGATCGGCCTGGTCCTGGCCGTGCGGCTGATCCCGGCGGACGAGCCCGGGCGCCGCGTCCGCCTCGACGTGGTCGGCCTGGCGCTGCTCTCCCCCGCGCTGGTCGCGCTGCTCTACGGCCTGTCCAAGGTGTCGGCCGAGCACGGCTTCGGCAGTGCCGTGGTGCTCGTCCCGATGATCGCCGGGGCGGTGCTGCTGGTTGCGTTCGTGCTGTGGGCGCTGCGCGGGCGCGGGGACGCGCTGGTCGACCTGGAGGTGCTGCGCTCCCGCCCGACCTGGGCCGCGACCGTGCTGATGTTCCTCTCCGGCGCCGCCCTGTACGGCGCGATGGTCCTGCTCCCCCTCTACTGGCAGGAGGTCCGGGGCGAGGATGCGCTCGGCGCCGGTCTGCTGCTGATCCCGCAGGGCGTCGGTTCGTTGCTCAGCCGTACCGTAGCCAGTCGTTTGATGGAAAAGGTCGGCGGCCGTGGCGTGGCTCTGCTCGGTTTCGTCCTGACCGGCCTGGCCACCGTCCCGTTCGGGTTCGTCGGCACCGACACCGAGACGTGGCCGCTGCTGGTCGCGCTCTTCGTCCGCGGTCTCGGGCTGGGCATGGTCTTCATCCCGCTGCTGACCGTCGCGTTCGTCGGCCTGGACCGGGAGAAGGTGCCGCACGCCAGCATCGTGGTCCGGATCGGACAGCAGGTCGGCGGCTCGGTCGGGGTCGCCCTGCTGACCGTCATCCTGGCCACCTCGGCCCAGCGCACCGGCTCGCTGACCGGCGCGTTCGACGCCGCGTTCTGGTGGTCGATCGGCTTCACCGGACTCGCCGTCCTGGTCTCGTTCCTGCTCCCCGGAAAGGCACCCGCCCCGGCCCTCACACCGGTGCCCGCGAACGGATAGATTTCCGGCCATGTCAACCACGGCCGCCGAGGAACGGCACGCCACCTGGCTGGAGCTCTTCTTCGACCTGGTGATCGTGGCCGCCGTCGCCCAGCTCGCCCACCTGCTGCACACCGGACCGGACGCCCGGCTGCTGATGATCTTCGCGGTCCTCTACTACGCGATGTGGAGCGTCTGGACCGGCTTCACCCTGTACGCCAACGTCGCGGCCACGCGGACCCGCCTGCTCACCATGCTGGCCGCGATGTTCGGCATCGCGGTGATGGCCGCGTCCGTCCCGCAGCTGGCCGAGCACGACCGGCCGCAGCCGTTCATCATCGCGTACGTCGCCTGCCGCATGCTCGCCATCGCCTCCTGGAAACGGGAGAACGAGGTGATGACCGAATGGCCCGGCGTGCACCAGGCGCTCGGCCTGATCCCGTGGGTGGCCTCGCTCGGCTTCGACGCCCCGGCCCGCTACTGGCTGTGGGCGCTCGGCATCGTCTTCGACGTCGGGTTCTCGCTGCTGGGGTCCCGCTCGCCGGAGCGGCTGCTGGCCGCCGAACGCCGCGACTTCGAGCGCGACCAGCGCCGTTGGACGACGCGACTGGTCCGCCGGTTCGCGCCGTGGCACGAGGCCGACACCCTGCCCCAGGCCGCCGCGGCCGACCGCCCGCACCTGGGCGAACGGCTCGGACTCTTCGTGATCATCGTGCTCGGGGAGGCGGTGGCCCAGCTGGTCAACGCGGCCGCCGGGGTGGAGCAATGGTCGTACCAAATGTGGCTCCTGGGGTTGATCGGTTTCGGTCTTCTCGTCGCTCTCTGGTGGCTGACGCTGCAGTACGGCTCGGCCGCCGTGCCGCTCTCCGGGTCGCTGTCGCGGGCGCTGCGGCTGACCATGCCCACGCACTACCTGACCACCGCCGCGATCGTGGCGATCGCCGCCGGGCTCGGCGGCCTGGCCGGCGAACCGGAGCACGCCGGCACCGGGATCCGCTGGGTGATGTGCGGCGGCGCGGCCGTGTACTTCCTGGTCGCAGGCCCGCTCGGCTACCACGGCGCGGCCCGCGGCTGGACCCTCGGCTGGGCCCTGCCGGCCGCCGCCGGCGCCGTCCTGCTCGGAGCCCTCGGCGGCCGTCTCCCGGCGTGGGTGCTGGTCGGCGGCCTGCTGATCCTGGCGCTGTGGCAGGTCGGCTACCGCCGGCTTGCCCGGATCCCCGTCGAGGCGGCCTGACCTGCCGATATGGTCGGACAGTGCTGTCCAAGACCGCTCGGCCGATCGTCCAACGCACGCTTCCGATCGTCGGCGAGAACATCCACACGATCGCCGAACGTTTCTACGCCCACATGTTCGCGGCCCACCCCGAACTGCACGACGGGGTGTTCAATCGCGGACATCACGCCGAGGGCAGCCAGCCCAAGTCCCTCGCCCTGTCGGTGATCGTCTTCGCCGACGCCCTGGTCGCCAACCCCGGCCGCCTGCCCGGCCGGCTGCTCACCCGCGTCGCCCACAAACACGCGTCGCTCGGCATCCGGCCCGAGCAGTACCAGATCGTCCACGAGCACCTGATGTGGGCGCTGTTCGACGTGCTCGGCCCGGCCGCAGCCACACCCGACGTGGTGCTGGCCTGGGACGAGGTCTACTGGCTGATGGCCTACGCGCTGATCAACCGCGAACGCGGCCTCTACTCGGCCCGCGGCGTCACCGCCGAACGCGTGTGGCGCCGCTGGCGGGTCGCCGAGAAGATCACCGAGACCGACGACGTGGTCGTCTTCGTCGTCCGCCGCATGGACGACCGCCTGGTCAAGACGTCCCTGCCCGGCCAGTACGTGACCGTCCAGGTCCCGATGCCCGACGGCATGCGCCAGCCCCGGCAGTACAGCCTGATCCGCGCCGACGACGGCGAACACCGCTACTTCGCGGTCAAACGCGACGGCGAAGTCTCCACCTTCCTGCACGACCAGGTCCACCCCGGCGACGAACTCACCCTGAGCGTCCCCTACGGCGACGTCGTCCTCGACGACAGCGGCCGCCCGGTCATCTTCATCTCGGCCGGCATCGGGGTCACGCCCATGGCCGGCATGATCTCCCACCTGGTGGCCGCCGGCTCCCATCTGCCGGTCATGCTGCTGCACGCGGACACCAGCGAGGCGACGTTCCCCCTACGCCGCCAGATCGTGGACGACCTGTCCCACCTGCCCAAATCCGAACTGCACGTCTGGTACGAAAGCGGCGGGGCGGACACGCTGCCGGTGACATCGGCACACAGCGGGACACTTGATCTCGGCGAGGTGCCGCGGCCTAAACGGGCGCTGTACTACCTTTGCGGGCCGCTGCCGTTCCTTGAAACGGTGCGGGGGACACTGCTGGAACGTGGGGTGGCACCGCGCGACATCCAATATGAGATGTTCGGGCCGGACCTCTGGCAGGCCGACACCGACTGCTGAAAAACAATCATTGCCTACGTCCGCCGGGGTACAGATCGTCGCTCCCGCGGGGACCCTTCCAGGCTGAGCAGGGCGCTGGCGCGCCCAGGGCGCTCAGCCTTCCAGGGCGATGTGATGGGGTGGTTGCGCTTAACCCAAAAACCTGGGGTGGTGCTCGTTATCCACACCCGGGGTTGTCCACAGGCCGTCGGCATGATCTTGGGGTTCCGGGCGATACTTACGGCAGAGGCGGTGGCCCCCCAGTGGTGGGTGGGTCCTATTCACTCGGCCTCGCCGGCGCTCGATGCCGTCGCCAGTACCCGCCGTCCGCCTGCGGCCGCCACCCGCGCCCGTCACCGCTCACGCTTGCTCACGCTTGCTCACCAGCCAGCATGCGCTCCGAGCACGGTGGCAGCCGCCGCCCACGGCCGCTCCCGCTCACCCCAGCTAGCCAGCCAGCATCCGCTCCGAGCGCGGTAGCAGCCGCCACCCACGGCCGCTTCCACTCACCCCCGCTAGCCAGCCAGCATCCGCTTCGGCCACGGTGGCAGCCGCCGCTCGCTGCCGTCGGCAGTCACGGTTGCTTCGTGGGTACGCCGGGGGTCGCGGGACGCTCGCGGCGCGAGCTCCCGGCCGGCTCTCAGGGGTGCCTCGCCGTCGCCGGGCACGACCCCAGCGTGTTCCGGGACAGCCGCCACCACCAGCTCGGCCGACCCAGCTGGCACTCACGGTCGCTACAAGGCCCCCAAGCAGCCGCCACCACCAGCTCGGCCGACCCAGCTGGCACTCACGGTCGCTACAAGGCCCCCAAGCAGCCGCCACCACCAGCTCGGCCGACCCAGCTGGCACTCACGGTCGCTACAAGGCCCCCAAGCAGCCGCCACCACCAGCTCGGCCGACCCAGCTGGCGCTCACGGTCGCTACAAGGCCCCCAAGCAGCCGCCACCACCAGCTCGGCCGGTCCGGCTGGCGCTCACGGTTGCTGCGAGGCCTCCGGGCAGCCGCCGTCACCAGCTGAGGTGGGATGGGTGGGGGCGGGGCGCGGAGATGGCCGGCCCTTCCGCGCGTGGGGCGGGAGGGCCGGGCTCAGGACGTACCTGATAAGCGGGTTTTGATTTATTTCTCGGCGTGGTGCAGGTGCGGGAGGTGGATCTCCGACGGCTCGTCCGGGAGGTCGGAGACGCCGGCGGCGAGGGCCTGGTCGTGGCGGCGGCGGGCCGAAGGGACGGCGAGGGCGGCGGCGACCGCGAGGACGGCGACGCCGGCGCAGGTCCAGAAGCCCATGGTGAAGGCGTCGTCGGTGGGCAGGCCCTGAGCGGTCGTGTTGGAGGTGATCACGGCGGCGACGACGGCGGTGCCGATGCTGCTGCCGATGGTGCGGGCGATGGTGTTGACGCTGGTGGCCTCGCCGGTCTGGGCCGGCGGGACGGCTTCGATGATGGCGTTGGACATGGCCGCGAAGGCCAGGCCGATGCCGGTGCCGGTGAGGACGCCGGAGGCCAGGACCTGCCAGATCGCGCCGTGGCCGAGGGCCGGGAGGGTGAAGGCGGCGACAACGGCGACGGTGCCGAGGAACATCGGGAGCTTCGGGCCGAAGCGGCGGGACAGCAGGCCGGCCAGCGGGCCGAAGACGACCATCATGACGACGGTCGGGAGCAGGAACAGGCCGGACTGCGAGACCGACTTGCCGAAGCCGTAACCGGTGACCGCGGGCAGCTGCAGCAGGGTCGGAACCAGCAGGAACGTGCCGAACATGGCGAAGCCGAGGATCATCGCGACCAGGTCGGTGGACCAGACGGCGCGCAGCTTCATCAGGCGCATGTCGACCAGCGGCTCGGCGACCCGGAGCTCGACCAGGACGAACACGACGAGCAGGACGGCGCCGGCGGCGAGCAGGCCGATGGTGCTGCCCGCGCCCCAGCCCCAGCTCTGGCCCTTGCTGATCGCCAGCAGCAGCGAGACCAGGGAGACCGACAGCAGGATGGTGCCGATCACGTCGAGGCGGCCGGGCTTGCGGACCGGCGATTCGGGCATGCCGAAGATCGCGCCGAGCAGGGCGATCACGACCAGGACGAGCGGCAGCCAGAACAGCCAGTGCCAGGAGAGGTGTTCGACGATCGGGCCGGCCGCGACGATGCCGACACCGGCGCCGATGCCGAAGATCGCGGAGAGCAGGCCGACGACGACGCCGACCTTCTCCCGGTCGAGTTCGTCGCGGACGATGCCGATGGAGAGCGGGAGGATCGCGCCGGCCGCGCCCTGCAGAACCCGGGCGACAATCAGCACGGACAGGTTCGGCGCGAGGGCGGCCAGCAGGGTGCCGGCGGCGAGGATGGCCAGGACGCCGATGAGCACGCGGCGTTTGCCGACCATGTCGCCGAGGCGGCCGAGAATGGGCGTGAGCACGGACGCGGCCAGCAGGTAGGCGGTGATCACCCAGCTGCCGTCGCCGGCCGAGACCTTCAGGTCCCGGCTGATGGTCGACAGCGCGGGCGCGACCAGCGACTGGAGGACGGCGAAGGCGAGGCCGCCCAGGGACAGGTAGAGGACCAGCAGCGTGGAGTTCACCTGTGGGCGCTGCGCGGTGGTTGTGGTCACGGGGTTCCCCTGGGGAGGTGTGGATGTAATTCCTGGATTACTTAGACGCCCAGTATGGGACCAGGGTGGCTAAGTCATCCAGGGATTACATCAGTTACCGTTCTCACATGAGACGCCGGGACTCGGCCGCCACCAAGCAGCTCCTGCTGGACGCCGCGCGCCGCCGCTTCGCCACGGGCGGGTACGCCGCGACGTTCATCCGGGACATCGCGAGCGACGCCGGGGTGAACGTCGCGCTGATCGCCCGCTACTTCGGCAACAAGGAGGGCCTGTTCCGCGCTTGCCTGGCCGGCTCCGCGGACGAGCTGGAGCGCGACGTCGCCCAGGACGTCGCCATCGACCAGCTGCCGATGATCATGGCCCGGCACCTCACCGACGCCCGCAGCGAGCAGTACTCGGCCCGACTGATGCTGCTGCTGCGCTCCTCCGGGGACCCGCGGGCCGAGGAGATCCGGATCGCCACGCTGCACTCGTTCGCCGAGCGTCTGGCCGAAGCCGGCGGGTCGACGGTGCTCGACGCACAGTTCGTCGTCGCCACCATGGTGGGACTGACGATCCTGCGCGCGGCCGGGGTCGCGCCGCTGGCCGACGCCGGTCAGGAGGAACTCGTCACCCGGCTCCAGCGGATGATCAGCGCGATGCTCTGACCCGCCGGAGCAGCACGAGCATCACCACGGCGGCGGTCACGTTGATGGCCACCAGCGCGGCCCGCGGCCCCAGGAACAGCCCCAGGAACGGCAGCGTCAGGAATCCCGCCACGCACACCACCGAGACGGTGGGGAACGGGCAGTCGGGCGATCGCATCCGGCTCACAAAGGCCGGATCCGCGGCGCAGAGCCGCTCTTCGATGTCCGCGAGCACGCGGCGGTCCTTCTCCTCCAGCATGCCCTCCCCCTTCCGGATAAAAGAGGAATAGCCGATCTGGCACGAATTAAAGCGTTAGAAGCCTATAACAGAGGGTGAGCAGTAGTTCTCCGTATGCGCAGCCGAGGAGGCTGGATGACCACCGTCGCCCCGAGGCCTACCCCCACCAGGCCTCATCCGGTCCGCCGGCAGGTGAGAGGGTCAGCACTGGCCCGGACCATTCGCACCACCGATGCGAAGCAGATCGGGATCATGTACATGGTCACGTCGATCATCTTCTACGTCATCGGCGGCATCATGGCGCTTCTCATGCGCGCCGAACTCGCCCGTCCGGGCATGCAGATCCTGTCACCGGAGCAGTTCAACCAACTCTTCACCATGCACGGCACCGCGATGCTGTTGTTCTTCGCGACCCCGATCGTGTTCGCGTTCGGCAACTTCGTCGTCCCCATCCAGATCGGCGCGCCCGACGTGGCGTTCCCGCGGCTGAACGCGTTCGCCTACTGGCTGTACCTGTTCGGTACGCTCATCGCGATCAGTGGCTTCGTGACCCCGGGCGGCGCGGCCGACTTCGGCTGGTTCGCCTACACCCCGCTCAGCGACTCGATCCACTCGCCCGGCATCGGCGGCAACTGCTGGGTGGTCGGCCTGGCCCTCTCCGGTCTGGGTACGATCCTCGGCTCGGTCAACCTGATCACCACGATCCTGACCCTGCGGGCACCCGGCATGACCATGTTCCGGATGCCCATCATGTGCTGGAACATGCTGGTCACGGCCCTGCTGGCGATCATGGTGTTCCCGTTCTTCGCAGCCGCGCTCTTCGCCCTGGCGGCCGACCGGGTGCTCGGCGCGCACGTCTTCGACGTCGACACCGGCGGACCGATGCTCTGGCAGCACCTGTTCTGGTTCTTCGGCCATCCCGAGGTGTACATCATCGCGCTGCCGTTCTTCGGCATCATCACCGAAGTCATTCCGGTCTTCAGCCGTAAACCGCTCTTCGGCTACAAGGGACTCGTCGCCGCGACCATCGCCATCGCCGCCCTGTCGATGAGCGTCTGGGCCCACCACATGTACGCCACCGGCCAGGTGCTGCTGCCGTTCTTCAGCTTCCTGACCTTCATGATCGGCGTGCCGACCGGCATGAAGTTCTTCACCTGGATCGGCACCATGTGGCGCGGCCAGGTCAGTTTCGAGACACCCATGGTGTGGGCGATCGGCTTCCTGGTCACGTTCCTCTTCGGTGGCCTGTCCGGCATCATCCTGGCCTCGCCGCCGATGGACTTCCACGTCTCCGACTCGTACTTCGTGGTCGCCCACTTCCACTACGTGCTCTTCGGCACGATCGTGTTCGCCGTGTTCGCCGGCATCTATTTCTGGTTCCCCAAGATGTTCGGCCGGATGCTCGACGAACGACTCGGCAAACTGCACTTCTGGCTGACGTTCATCGGTTTCCACACCACGTTCCTGGTGCAGCACTGGGTGGGCACCCGGGGCATGCCCCGCCGCTACGCCGACTACCTGCCCACGGACGGCTTCACCGGCCTGAACACCATCTCGTCGATCGGCTCGTTCATTCTCGGCGCGGCCACGCTGCCGTTCCTCTACAACGTCTGGAAATCCTACAAGGTGGGCGCTGCGGTCACCGTCGACGACCCGTGGGGCTACGGCAACTCCCTGGAATGGGCGACCAGCAGCCCACCCCCGCTGCGCAACTTCGACAAGATGCCGCGGATCCGCTCCGAACGGCCGGCCTTCGACCTGAAATTCCCGCACCTGGCGGCCGGCGAGCAATCCCTGGCCGGGCCGCCCGAGGGGGGAGCACGGCCGCTCCGTAAGGAATCGGACGGCGGGGCGACGTATTCGGAGGACATCGCGGCCGATCGCGACCGTAAGAAAAAACGCTGAACCATCCCGGCTCAAGGCCGCCCACATGCTGGAGCATGTGGGCGGCAATTTTTGTACGGTGTTCCGGCCGCGCTCACGCCGCGTCTCGCGGCCACGTCGAAGATCGTCCAGGGCCGGCGCCCCGGGAACCCCGCCGAGCAAGCGACCCGGCGCGCGTGCGATCGCAAGCAAAAATACGACAGTTACCCCGAGTACTGAATCAAGACTCCGGGCTCGTGGCGAGATCGGCGCAGTTCCAGGTACCGCACTCCCCATAAAGATCTTTTCTCCGGACGAGAGCGCGCACCCTCGCGAATTTATGGGGGTTTTCCTGCTACTGACGCTCCGCAGGAATCCTCTATGGTGGGCGCACAAAATCATCTAGTCACTCCGCGGAACTGGATCACCCGCCCTCGCCAGTGACCCACCGTGACGGAAATAATCCAGCTCCGTCCACGCTCCCGGATCCCTTTCCGGCCCTACGTCTTGATCATTTATCGGAGAACTCTGTGAATCACTCACGACTGCACCGACAGCGGCTTTGCCCTCTGTCCTCGCCCCTCACGGCCGGCACGATCGCCCGCTCCGAGCCAGTGCGCCCAGGCGGCGCCGGATGAGCGAGATCGAGATCAGGGTCGCGGACCTGGACTGGCTGGAAGACGACCCGCGGTGGCGCAGTCAACGGCTGGAATTGATCACCGCTCTCCGCGATGCGCCGGATATTCGCCTCGATGAGGCGTCCGATTCCGGCAAGGGGGCGGCGGAGACCGTCATCGTCGCGCTCGGTTCGGCGGGCGCTTTCACGACAATGATCGAGATCTTCAAGGCGTGGATCGGCACCCGGCCGAATCGAACCATCATGATCAAGAGGAAGAACGGCGATTCAACGATCGAATTCACCGTGAAGAACATCTCCACGGCCGAGGCGATGAAGCTGCTCGAAAGGTTCAAAGAATGAGGGGTCGCGCACTGTTGATCACCTGCGGTTCGTACGACGACCCTCGGATACGGCCGCTGAGGAGCCCGGCCCTGGACGGGCGGCTGCTGGCCGGCGTGCTGAGCACACCAGGCATCGGCCTCTTCGACGAGCAGGACGTGGATACCCTGCCGGACCCCACGAGCACGGTCGCCCGGCAGCGGATCAACGACCTGCTGCGCTCGGCGCAGACCGGGGAAACCGTGCTGATCTACTACTCCGGCCACGGCCTCACCTACCAGGACTCCATCCACAACCTCTTCCTCACCACTCGCGACACCGATCGTGATCAACTTCTTACGACGAGCGTGGACACCGGCTTCATCAACACCGCCGTCGCGGGCATGGCGAAAACGGTCCGGGTCGTTCTGCTGATCGACGCGTGCTCGGCCGGCGCACACCAGGTCGACCCCACGCTGACCACCCAGCTCTACGTCATCGGGGCCGTGGCCGCCGACCGGGAGGCGCCCGACGGCACAACCGAGGAGCCCAGCCCGTTCGCCGTCGCGGTCGCCCGTACCCTGCTCGGGCTGGAGACGCCCGGGACCGACCCGGTGACCGTCGACGACGTGTACGATGCGCTGCGTCGCCTGGGAGACCGGGTGCCGTTCCGGTCGGCGATCTCCAGTGGCACCGTCGAGCTGACCGCGCTCAGGACCGGTACGGATCAGGCCGGCGAGGAGAATTTCCGCCGGGAGTTGCAGTTCGCGCGTTTCCCGGAGGCCCGTCACGCGAAGCGGGCAGTCGACGACCTCACCGACGAGGCACGCGAAGCCTGCCGGGACATGCAGGTGGTCCCGGAAGACTCCCCCGTCTCCGAGCGGTGGGTCACCGCATGGTGGGGCTCCCCCGACGGACGTCACCTGTCCGAACCGGAGAAACTGCTCGAAGACCTGATTGATCGACGACTGGTCGAGGTGACCGTGCCGGCGCGGAAGGGCCACGGCCGACTGGTGGCGCTCCGCAAGCCGGCCCGGGCCATCCTCTCGGTGGGTTTCACCGGCGACCGGCGGCGCCAGGCGTACGACTCGATGGTCAGCACCGCACGTGGCATGCTGTTGCCCGCCGGTGAGCCCGAGGCCTGGTGGCTGCTCCCCGCCGAGCCCGAGACTCTTTGGGGTCGGATGCCCCGGCACCTGGAGAACGCGGGCCGGACAGCCGAGGCCGACCGTCTTCGCTGCGATCCGCGGTGGATAGCGCTGCGGATCCGTCGAACCGGATCGGTCACCAAGGTGCTCGGTGAACTCGACAAGATCAGCCGTCGGACGCCCGACGCCGCCCGGTTGCACCGGCATCTCCTGCGCGCCCGGCACCTGATCGACCCGGTCGCACGCCGAGCCGCCCTCACGACGACCCTGTTGAGCCGTCTGGTGGGATGCGAAGCACTGATCGCCGAACTCCGCGGGCCCCGGCTCACCGCCGAGTGGCCTTTGCCGGACGTACCGCATCCGGCCCAACTCGTCCTGATCCGCCCGGCCGGGGCGCAGACGGTGCCACTGGCAACCACGCCGGCCATCCGTTGGCTGGTCACCGCCGGTCCCGAGGGAATCGGACGCTGGGACCCGACCACGGGTGATCCACTTCCGTCACGGACCGACCCGGCCGGCGGCACTCCGCACTGCTGCGCGGTCACGACCGACGGTCAGTTCGTGGCGGTCGGCGGCGAGCAGGGTGTCCGCCTGCACACCCTGCCCTCCGGAGAGCCCGCCGATGACGACACGACGGCCCGGGTGGGACGGGTGCGCGCCTGTGCCGGAGGCGAGGGCCGCCTGCTGGTGGCCGGCTCCGACAACATCGCCCGCCTGCTCACCCTCACCGAGCACGGCAGGGTCAGCCAGGACAACGGCGCCACAGTCGAGCTTCTCGGCCACAGCGACGTGGTGAACTGCTGCTCGATGCGAGGCGATGTGCTGGCCACCGGGTCGGACGACTGGACCGTCCGGCTGTGGACTCCCGAAGGGGAAAGCCACGGTGAACCGCTCGACGCCGACGGAGCGGTTCTGTGCTGCGTGCTCACCCCCCACGGCGACCGGGTGATCGGGGGCACCGACAGCGGCGCGGTGGTGGAGTGGAACACCGAGGGCTCAGGTCCACAGCCGCTCTACCGGCACACCGGCGCCGTGCGCTGCGCGACGGTCGACCCAGCCGGTCGGTGGGTGGCGACCGGCGGTGAGGACGGGACCGTCCGGGTCGCGCCGGTGACCGGCGGGCTCGGCGGCAGCTACGGCAAACCTACGATCCTCTCCGGTCATAGAGGTGCGGTCACCCAATGCGCGGTCGCATCCGACGGCTCGTGGCTGGCCACCGCCGGTGACGACGGCACGATCCGGATCTGGGACCCGTTCGTCCGCGAAACCCACACGCCCACGATCCGCACGGAACCGGCCCGTTTCTGCGTGCCGGCGCACGGTGGCGAGTGGTTCCTCACCGGCGGCCCGGGCCGGGCATTGCACCGGTGGGACCGGAATGAGCCGGACGCCCCGGCCGAGGTCTGGGACTCCCGGGTCACCGCCGCCGCGATCAGTGCCGACGACCGGCTGCTGCTGGTCGGGACGTCGGACGGGCTGCTACGACTGTTCGTCGGAACCAAACTGACGCACACGTTCCCGGCCGCCGGAGCGCCGATCACCGCCTGTCACCTCGCCGATGACGGGAGTTGGTTGGCCGCCGGTCTGCTGACCGGTGAGATCGTGGTGCATTCGCTTCTCGACGACAGCGCGGCGCCGACCCGGCACATCGTCGACCGCTCGCTGATCCGGGCCCTCGCCGAGTCGCCCGAGGGCCGGCTCGTCGTCTTCTCCCGCCGGGGTACGCGCGCGATCGTCAACCCGCACGACACGGCGGCCGGGATCATCCGTCACGCCCAGAACGACCAGGTCCACGCCGCGCAGACGTCGCCCGATGCCTTCGTGCTGACCCGGACCGACGGCAGCATCGCCGGCGGATCGTTGGCTGCGGTGCCGATCGTCCGCCCGTTCACTCCCGAGTCCAGCGCCGGCCCACTGCGTTTTGTGGCCGCCGCGGTCGATCGGGCCGGGAATCGGCTCGTCACGGCCGACACCGGCCGATCCGTCCGCGTGTGGGACGCCGACGGACGCCAAATGGCGGAATTTCCCTCGGACCAGGACGTGACCGACTGTCGCTGGCTCGACGACTCGACCGTCGTCGCGGTCGGCGACGCGGGCGTCCACCTGCTCACCTTCCACGAGAGTTGAGGTCAGCATGGCGAATCTGATTCCCGCACCGCGGGTGCCGCTCCCCGGCCCCCAATGGGCCGGGGACCATCCGGTCCTCCAGGTGCTGCGCAAACGGCGGGCCGCCGGTACCGGTCCCGGCCGACACGGCGACGGCAACCGACTCGCCCTGGCCGTCGAGGGTGGCGGCTTACGCGGCGTGGTGTCGGCGGCAATGCTGCAGGCCCTGGAGGATCTCGGTCTGCGCCATTGTTTCGACGCGGTCTTCGCCTGCTCGTCCGGAGCGGTCAACTCGGCGTACTTCCTGGTCGGTGAGACCTGGTACCCGGTGTCCATCTACTACGACGACCTGACCAACAGGCAATTTCTCGACTTCCGCCGTATGCTTCGCGGCCGTCCGATGATGAGTCCGTCGTATGCGCTCGACACGGTGGTGCACACGATCAAACCGCTCGACTACGACGCCGTACTGGCCTCGCCGGTGCCGCTGCACGTGATGGTCACCAACGTGGACGCGCTACGCACCGAAGTGATCAGCGAATTCTCGTCGACCAGCGACTTCCGCGAAGCGTTACGTGCCACCATCTGGCTTCCGATAGCGGTACCGGGCGCGGCCCCGTTCCGCGGGTACCGGGCGGTCGACGGTGGTGTGCTCACGGCGCACCCCTTCCAGGTCGTGCCCCGCACCGGTGACCAGGCGTTCACCCACGTGCTGTCGCTGAGCACCCGGCCGATGGGCACCACCCGACGCCGGGTCACCCTCTTCAACCGCTTCGTCGGGTCGCGGCTCAACCGGCTCCGAGCCGGGCTGGGCACCGGCTACCTCGAGGCCGTTCACGTCTACCGGCAGGCGCGACACGAGGTCGAGGCTCAACGGCTTCACCCCCGGCCGGATCCGTACATCCTCGATCTCGCGCCGTTGCCCGGACAACCCGAGGTCGCACGGCACGAGATGAACCCCTGGCTGCTGATGGAGGGCGGGCGAGCCGGATACGAGGCGGTGTACTTCGCTCTCGAAGGCGTCCGCCGTCGAGCGATGCCCCGGCTCATGGTGCCCGACCACAACCGGTCGGACTTCCGCTTCCCGCTCGACCTGGACCGGTGAGGCCTTCGTGGCGAAACACAGCAAGGCGCTCGGCGCGCTGATCATCTGGACCCGGCAGACGCGCGACGAGGAGATGTCGCCGGTCCTGCCGGTCAGGATCCACGATCAGATCCGGACCGAGGGGACGCCGACCGTCACCGGAGCCGACCCGGACGTCGTGGCCTGGCGGCAACTGCTCGCGATGCTGCCGCTCGACGCCGCGTCGTTCAAGGCACTTTACGGCCGAGACCTCGGCTTGAAGTGGGCCGAGAGCACGACCGCGGCGCCGGCCCACGGGGCCAACTCACGCCGTGGATTCCTCGACGACCTGTCCCAGTGCCTGAGGCGGCAGATGGACGAGATGTCCGGCGACGACTCGCTCGGCTATCTGGCCGTACTCTTCTTGACCCTGCTCACCATGGAGGACGCGGACGACCGCAGGTTCGACGATCTCGCCGACTGGGGCGTTCCGCGCACCACAGCGTGGCCCACGCAGACCAGCACCGCGGCGCAGCAATACGCGGACTTCTGTGAGGAACTCTTCGCCTTCGACCAGGTCGGCGAGGCACTGTGCAAGCTCTACGAGCCGGAGTGGGCGGACTATCGGGGCCCGGACAAGGCCATGACCGACTACAACGCTCAGGCGGTCTTCGAGGGAAGCGAGAAGCTGCCCGTCGAGGCCGCCGGCGTGGCCTACCTGACGGCCAAGCGGGCCCGGCAGATCTGGGCCGAGCTCGACTTCGAGGACATGCGCTTCCATCGTTGCGGCACAACCTCCTTCATCGTGCGTACGCCCTGGCGGGACCGTCCGAGCACCCAGGGCCGCAACGACGCGGCTGTGAAGTTCGTTCTCCTGCCATACGCCGAATTGGCCGCCATCGAACGCGCCACCAGCGAATATCTCGCCTACTACGGCCGCCGGACGCACCGGGTCGAATCCGCTGTCCAGATCCGGGCCAGCACCCGCAACCTGATCGTCACCGACTTCGTCGAGGGCGACACGCTGGCCCAACGCGTCGAGCGCATGCAGCGGGAACTGCACGGCGAGCGCATCGCGGCTCGACGGGAACAGCACACCCGCGCCCGGTCCGGCCGACTGCGCAGGTTCCTCGCCGTCGAACCACGCCAGAACACCACGCCGGAGCAGCGGTACGCCGAACGCCTCATGCTGGAGACGTTCAGCGAGCCGCTGTTCCGGGCACTCGAAGAGCTCAACAAGAACGGTCTGGTGCACCAGGACGTCAACCCGTCCAACATCATCGTCGTCGAGGACACCGCCGGGATACGACTGGTCTTCATCGACTTCGGTCGCAACTACCTCTACGACCAGGCCGGACTCAGCCGAGAGGGCGCGGACGCGGTCTACATCGCGCCGGAGATCCGGGCCGGTGAGCATGCCGGGCCGGCGATGGAGTACCTCGCCGACGTCTACTCCCTCGGACAACTCCTGATCGCCCTCAGCGGCGTGGGCCGCGACGCCGAGGGCGTGGTGCCGGATCCGTTCTACCGGCGTACCCCACTGCTGGCTCGTTTCCTGGAGGACTTGATCGAACGGGATCCGGCGCTGCGGTTGCTGCTCAACCGGCCCGCTCCGAACACCAACCCCTACACCCACCTGAACATGGTCTTCCAGACGAACTACCACGCCACGCTGATCGCCGACCGCGAGGACGGGGTGTTCGGCCCCCCGACCCGGCTGCGGCGCCTCATCGTGACGTACGGCCCGGTCTCGGGGGCGGTGCAACGCTTGCGGCGTCTCCGCGACGTCACCAGCGAGCAGAACCGCGCAGAGCAGTTCGACCGCGGCAACCCCTGGTGGCACACCTCGACCTGGCTGCACCGCTGGGCGGTGTGCAGCGCAGTGGCCTGGTACGGATGCCTCGCTCTGGTCGGCTATCTGCTGCTTGCCGACCTGGGGCTGGTCCCGGCCGGGCTTCTCACCGGCCTCGCCCGCGACGGCTACGAGGTTCCTCCAGCGGATCTGGCCACGAACCTGACTGCCCGATTCACCGGCATCACCTTTGCCCTGGCCGCGGTGAAGTACTACCAGAACATCTACAGCAACCTGACCACCCGCGTCCTGCCGCCGATGAGCGGCCGGCTGGGCCGTTTGCGGTTCTGGACCGAGCTCTGGGTCCGATGGAACGCGTTCTTCGTCGCCCTCGTCGTCGTGCCGGTCAATCTGCTCCAGCCGGTCTGGTGGACCACGGGTAGCGCGGTCGGCCTCTTCGACTCGCTGATGGTGAACTTCACCGGCTCGCTGTTCGCACTCGTCGCCGTCCAGGAAGCGCGTACCCAGGCAGCGGGACGCACCGATCGTCGGCAACAGCTGTCCACCGTCCCTCAGAACATCCCGGGCCTGTCGATGTACCGAATGTGGGGCCCGTCGATGCTCTCGTACGTCGTCATCGTCATTTTCTTCGCCGTCCTGATCAACACCGAGGTGTTGGAGGACGACCTGGCCTACGCCACCGTGGTCTCGGTGCTCAACATCGCACTCTTCTTCGGCATCAAGTGCGGCATCAACGCCGAACCGGTCCGGATCGGCCTCACCAGGGCGTACCTGGCGGCGGAACGGCTCGGCCGGGCCCGGCAGGCGGGGCTGCTCCCGGCCGGCAACGCGGATGCCCCGGCGACGCCGCCGCCGGCCCCGCGGTCCTCGGTGGAAGCGGCACTCACGCCGGCCCAGCCAGGTCCGGCACGTTGAGCGCCAGTAGGTCGGTGAGACGGAAGTTTGAGGCGGCGGCCGGGAGGTTCGGGGTCCAGTCCGGTTCGAGGTTGAGGTAGCCGGCCGGGTCGGCGCGGAGCAGGCCGATCAGGACCTCGGCGACGATCCGGCCGCCGACCGGGCCGAGGCCGTTGCCGGCGGTCGTCTGCTCGGCCTCCTTGAGGATGTAGAACCACAGCGGTGTGCCGCCGGGCCAGGTTCCCTCGGTCAGCGCGGGCACGCCGAGCAGTGCGGCGACGTCCTCGCCGCTGGGCAGTGCCGTGCTCTCGCCGCGGAGCAGGTCGCGGACTGCCAGCGACCGGTGGGCCTCGGTGTCGACCGCACCCGTGACCTGCGTGGGGAGGCCGATCAGGCTGGACGCCAGGCGACCGTCGAGGCGTTTGGCCCGTTGCGCCGGTGGCCGGCCGGGGAGGTCGAAGATCTGCGCCAGGTCCAGGTGGTGGCTGATCGGGCCGAAGCCGACCAGGTCCGGGAAGAGCGGGACGGCCGGCCCGTCCGCGGTGAGGCGGTACGTGTGGCGGATCTGGCCATGGCCGTACCGGAAGGCCGCGTCCGCGAATTCGAGAGGGATGAACGCCTCGCCGGGATCGGGGGCGAACCACTGTCCGCCTTTGATCAGTACCTGGTCGACGATGTCGCGGCCGGTCAGCCGCGGCAGAAAATCGTGCACGACGATCCACTGGTAGTGCCAGGTGAGCGTCGTCCGCGCCCGATCGAAAAGCGCGGACTCGGCAACGCCCTGCGTTCTGAGCCGGTCGACGATCCGATTGTGCGCGTGCAGCAGCGCGATGTGCAGTGACAGCACGAAAAGATGCACGTCATTGCGCGGGTCGCCGATCAGCGCCACACCCTGCGGATTCCGCGGGACGTCGTCACCGACCAGGAACTTCGCGGGATCGTCCAGGTCGAACAGGAACGGGGAGCCGATCGGCCCGTCCGAGTAGAGCATTTCCAGGTTCAGCATCGGGGCCCGGGCGTTCCGCAGCCGGTCGACAGACGTTCCACCGGCGATCGGCGACCGGTCCGCCGTGATGTCGTGGGCGATGATCTGGCCGAAGAACGGCCAGCCGGCGGCGCCTTCGGCGTCATCGCCGACCGGACCGCCGACGGCACAGATTCCGCCCGGGGATCCGGCGCGCAACAGTTCGCCGGAATCGACGGCAAGCGGTTTCGCACCCGGGAACATCCGGCCGTAACGGGCCGGCCCGGCCGGACGGTCCACCGCTCGCCCGAGGCTGAGGCAATGGTCCCGTCCGGCTATGTGGGTGGCGTGGTTCTGAGCGCTCATACCCTCATGGACCGGGTAGCCCGCCCGCCTGTGACAGGCCACCCGATCTCAGGCGAACGCGGCGATCTTCTCCGGGGTGACGATCCAGAGGATGCGCTCGATTCCGTCCTCGCCCGCGACCACGGTCATGACCCCTTCCAGGATGCCGTTGCGGCGCAGCACGGCCGACGACTCGCCGTTCGTGCTGACCCAGCTGATCTCGATGTTCTCCCAATACCAGGACGAGAGGGCGGCGAAGAACTTGGCGACCCGTTCGGCGCCGACGACCGGCATCCGGGCGACGCGGACCGCGCCGTTACCGTCCGAGTAACTGGCGACGTCGGCGGCGAAAAGGCGTTCCAGGGCGGTCATGTCGCCGGTGCGGGCGGCCGCGATGAATGTGGTGAGCAGATCCTTCTGCGCCTCCGGGGCGACCGTGGCCTTCCGCTCGCCGGCGACGTGTTTGCGGGCGCGACTGACCAGTTGCCGGGCGGCCGGTTCGGTCGACCGGAGAATGTCGGCGATCTGCCCGTACGGATAGTCGAAGGCCTCGCGCAGCACGTAGGCGGCGCGTTCGCTGGGGGTCAGTTTCTCCATCAGCAGCAGCGCCGCGAATTCCAGGGCCTCGCCGCGTTCCGCCCCCAGATAGGGGTCGGCGCTGGTGTCGACCGGCTCGGGCAGCCAGGGACCGATATACGTCTCCCGGCGCACCCGCGCCGACTGCAACGCATTGATCGCCAAGCGTGTCGTGGTGGTGGCCAGGAACGCTCCCGGGTTCGTCACGGTGGAACGGTCGTAACCCTGCCAGCGCAGCCACACGTCCTGCACCAGGTCCTCGGCCTCGCTCGCGCTGCTCAGCATGCGGTAGGCGATGCCGAACAGCCGCGGCCGCACGCTCGTGAAGATCCGTGCCGCCTCGTCGAGATCCTCCGTGGTCCGCGCCCCGGACTCGGTCACCGTCTGGCCCCCGTTCGCTGATTCCGCCGAAGCCCATCCTGGGCCGATTCCGGCCGATCGCACACCGATTCGAGGCGCCTGTCACAAAATAGGACCCGCCCTTTCGACGGCGGGCGCGGAGGTCCTTTCGGCGGCGGCCGACACGCCCGGGCGCGGGGCCGGACCGGAACGCCCGGGCATGCGGCTTCGACACGCCCGGGCGCGGGGCTCAGGCGGCGGCGACCAGCTTGGCGATCCGGCCCACGCCCTCGACCAGGTCGGCGTCGCTCAATGCGTACGAGAAACGCAGGTAACCCGGCGTGCCGAACGCCTCACCGGGCACCACCGCGACCTCGGCCGCCTCAAGGATGATCTCGGACAGCTCGGCCGACGTCCGCGGCACGCGGCCGGCCAGCGGGCGTCCGAGCAGGCCCTTCACCGACGGGTAGACGTAGAAGGCACCCTGCGGCTCCGGGCAGAACACGCCCGGGATGTCGTTGAGCAAGCCGACGATCGTGCGGCGGCGCCGGTCGAACGCCTCGCGCATGCTCGTCGCCGCGGAGAGGTCCCCGGTCACCGCGGCCAGGGCGGCGGCCTGCGCGACGTTGCAGACGTTCGAGGTCAGGTGGGACTGCAGGTTGAGCGCCGCGCCGATCAGGTCCTTCGGGCCGGTCATCCAGCCGACACGCCAGCCGGTCATGGCGAAGGTCTTCGACACGCCGCTGAGCACGATCGTCCGGTCGGCGAGTCCGGGCACGAGCGCGGGCAGGGAATGGAATTGGGCATCGCCGTACACCAGGTGCTGGTAAATCTCGTCGGTGATGACGAAAAGTTCATTCTCGACGGCCCAGGTGCCGATTCCTTCGAGCTGCTCCCGTGAATAGACGGCACCCGTCGGATTCGACGGAGAACACATCAGAATTACTTTTGTACGATCGGTCCGCGCAGCTTCGAGCTGGGCGACGCTCACCAGATAGCCGGTCGACTCGTCGGTGTCCACGGCGACCGGGACACCACCCGCCAATCGGACCGCCTCGGGATAGGTGGTCCAGTAGGGAGCCGGGATCAACACCTCGTCGCCCGGGTCGAGAAGCGTGGCAAACGCCTGGTAGACGCCCTGCTTCCCGCCGTTCGTGACGATCACCCGGGACGGTTGGATCGGGTGCCCGGAAATGCTCGCGATCGCCTCGCGCAGCGCGAGCTGACCGCCGGCCGGCGTGTACTTGTGCGAACGCGGGTCGCGGCACGCCTCGACGGCGGCCTCCACGATGTAGTCCGGAGTGGGAAAATCGGGCTCGCCGGCCCCGAATCCGATGACCGGACGACCGGCGGCGCGCAGGGCCTTCGCCTTCGCGTCCACGGCCAGTGTGGCGGATTCAGCAATGCCGGAGATTCGCTCAGAAATACGGGGCATGCGGCTGATCCTGCCAGCTCCCATACCGTACGGGAAAGTCAATAAAATCTTTTGAATTGCCTTTCCGGTACGACAATATCCGCGGCCGTGGGGATAATGGGCGGGTGGAGATGCACTTCGCCCGGGCCGAGGACGGCGTCACGATCGGCTACCAGGTGTTCGGGCAGGGGCCGGTGCTGGTGTGGATGCCGTCGCTGAGCAACATCGCCGCCCAGTGGCGGATTCCGGCGATGCGGGCGGTGTATGAGGCCCTCGCCCGGGAATTGACGATCGTGCTCTACGACGGGCGCGGGATGGGTGCGTCGGATCGGCGGATCGACCTCGGCGATCTCGGGGTGGACGCGCATCTGCGGGATCTGCGGGCGGTGCTCGACGACGCCGGTATTCGCACGGCGTCGCTGCTCGGTTACTACCACGCGGCGGCGACGGCCATCGCGTTCGCGGCGCGCGAACCGGAACGCGTCGAGCGGCTGATTCTTTTCGGCGGGGCGGCACGCATGCGGGAGGCGATGCGGCCGGCCCAGACCCAGGCATTGTTGTCCCTGGTCGAACAGGATTGGGGCCTGTTCGCGGACGCGGCGGCGACGGCATGGCTGGGGTGGGACAAAGCGGCTTCCGGGCGGTGGACCGCCGAAGCGTTCCGGACGGCGACCACGGCGGCGGTCGCCCAGGCATGGTTCTCGGCCGCGGCGGACATCGATGTGACCGGCGAACTGGCGAAAGTGCGAGCCCCCGCTCTGGTGCTGCATCGGCAGAACGAACAGCAGATTCCGGTCGAGGTGTTCCGACGATTGGCCGACGATTTACCGGACGCGGAATTGGTCGAACTGCCGGGGACGACACCCACACTGTTCATGGAGGACGCGGCGCGGGACATCCGGCTGGTGACCGATTTTGTCATCTCCGGGCGGGCGTCCCGCGGTGCTCCGGCGCCGCGGATCCCGGGCGGTGGGCTGACGCCGAGGGAGGGCGAGGTGCTCACGCTCGTCGCCGCCGGGGAATCCAATGCGGAGATCGGGCGGCGGCTGGGCATCTCGGTGCACACCGTGGAGCGCCATCTGGGGAACCTCTACCGCAAGATCGGGGCGCGGGGGCGGGCGGACGCCGTCGCGTACGCGATGACGGAAAACTATCAATGAGCGTGACGGTTCCCCGGGATGCGCGGGGCGGCCGGCCCGGCGCAGGATGCCGGGTATGAGCAGCTCAACCGCGACTCCTGACAACACTTCGTGGCGTTTTGCCCGGGCGACGGCGCCGGTCGTGCGGGTGCTGGCCGGGCGGCGGTTCTCGCCCTGGGCGGTCGTGCGGCATCGCGGGCGGATCAGCGGGCGGGACCTGACCGTGCCGGTGGCGGTGGTGGCGACGGCGGACGGGTTCGTGATCAATCTGCCGTGGGGAGCGGGGACGAACTGGGTGCGGAATGTGATGGCGGCCGGTGGGTGCACGATCAGGTGGAAGGGGGTCGATCACCGGATGGGCGCGCCTCGGATCATCGACGAGGTGGTGGCGCGGCCGTTCTATACGCGGCTGACCTGGGCTATCGCGCGCAGGATGTTCCCGGCTGACGCTTGGTTGCTGCTTTCCCGGTCCCCGGAATAGCCGGTTTCTCCTGGTCCCCCCTTCCTCGGCAGATGCTCCTGTTCTCCTGGCAACTCGGCCGGCTCCCGCTCTTCGGTTTCACTGCCGGCTCCCGCTCCGTCGGCTTCTCGGTCGGATTGTTTCGGTCAGGCGAACGGGCCTCGGACGGTGACGCCGCCGTCGACGACGAGGCTTTGGCCGGTGACGTACGCGGAAAGCGGCGACGCGAGATAGACCGCCGCCGCGGCCGCGTCACGGGGAACGCCGAGGCGACCCATCGGGATCTCCGGCACCGGCTCGGCCGCCTGACCGGCGTTGGCGACCGCGGTCGCGATCGCACCGCAGGTCACGATGTTCATCCGGATGCCGTCGCCGGCATACTCGGCGGCGACCGTCCTCGCCAGGCTGGCCAGTCCCGCCTTCGCCGCACCGTATCCGGCCTGCGTCGGCGCGGCCATCACCCCGGCGACCGAACCCACGCTCACGATCGTCCCGCCGGTGCCCTGATCGAGAAACGCGCGGACGGCGGCACGAGCGGCCCTCATCACATAATGGAGATTCATCTCGTACGCGATATCCCAGTCCTCATCGGTCATCTCGTGCAACCGCACCGCCGGCACGAACGCCACCTGCCCGCCGACCACGGTCACCAGCGTGTCCAGTCGCCCGAACTCGGCGACGGTCGCGGCCACGAAACCGTCCACGTCGACACGCGACCGCACGTCGCCGACCAGCGCGACCGTGCCGGACCCGGTCTCGGAGATCTCCCGAGCGGCCTCATGAGCTCGTTCCGCGACAAGATCGGCCACGGCGACCGACGCCCCCGCCGCCGCGAACGCCCGGGTTATCTCCCGGCCGATGCCGTCGCCACCCCCGCCGATCACCAGAGCGTTCAGGCCGTCGAGTGGTGCAGCAAAACCGGTCACGCCGCGATCCTGCCATCATCGGCCCATGAGCAGGGGGCGATTTACGGTCGGCGACGGCTACGCGGAGTACCGGGGGCCGACGGTGGCGGGCTCGGTCCATCGCCACGCCGCCTTCCAGATCGTCATCGCGCCGGCCGACCACACCGACGTCGGCATGGTCGACGCGGCGGGACGCGAGCACCGCGGTGCGGCCCTGGTCGTGCCGCCGATGGTGCCGCACCGGCTGCTTCCCGCCCCGGATCTGCTGACTGTCTACATCGAACCGCACTCGGCCCTCGCGGACGACCTGCGCAACCGCTACCGCGACGGCATCGCCGTGGCCGGCGAGACGCGCGACAGCATCGCTGCAGCCAGCGAGACGCATGACGCCATCGTCGCCGCCTTCGAGGTGCGCGACATCGGCGCAGGAAAGTCCCGATCGCTGGATGCGAGGCTGCTGCGGGCGATGCGCCTTCTGCTGGAGCGCAGCATCTCGATGCCGGAACTGGCCGCTGAGGTCGGCCTCTCCCCGCAACGTCTGCGTGCCCTGGCCCGCCAGCAGATCGGCATGCCGCTCCCCCGCTGGCGGCTGTGGTCCGAACTCCGCCGGGCGGCCGAAGCCCTGCAGTCCGGTCAGTCCCCCGCCGAGGCCGCGATCACCGCCGGTTTCGCCGACCAGGCCCACCTGACCCGCCGTATGCGCGAAATGGTCGGCCTCACCCCGGCATCAGTCCTCCCTGTCCTCCGTAACCAGGCCCCCTCAGCGCCGTAAACCACGACCAGTCCGCCACAAACGCATGCTCCACGGCGCCGCGGAGCGTGGTCAGTCCCGCCGAGCCACGTAGACCGAGATCGACCCCGTGATCGTCGGAATCACCTCGGCCTCGCGCACCTCCGCGAAGCCCGCCTCCGCGATCAGCCCGGGCAGAACCCCGTCGGCGTTCGGTTGGGTGTCGGCCCTACCGTCCGCGAACTGCACGGTCCGGAACGCCACCCGCATCAACGCGGTCCGCTGCAGCCCGTAGTCGGTGACCACCAATCGCCCACCGGGCCGCAGCACGGCCGCCATCGACGCGAGTATCGCCCGTTTCACCGGGACCGGGCACTGGTGCAGCACAAGGCTGGAGACCACGGTGTCCGCCATGCTTTCGCCCAGCAGCTCCGCCAGCTCGTCACCCCGCCCCGGCACCCATCGCACGGCACGCGTCTTGCGTCCGGCGATGGCGAGCACCTCGGGATCCGGGTCCACTCCGACGATCCGAGCTCCTGGCTCCGCCTCGGCCAGCATCAACGCCAGCGAACCGGTACCACAACCCACATCGACGATCACATCCCCGACCCGCGGCGCCACGTGCGCCACGGTCAATGCCCGCCAAACCCTCTCGCGGGTCACCGCAACCACCGCATCGTAGAACCGTGTAGGCGCAAACCGCCCCAGTGCCGGCGTAAAGGCTCGCTCAGTCATGCCCGAAGCATCAGCCACACACGACTACAAGGTCTTGAACCAATCGCTCGCCTCCCTTCACATCCAGCACCGTTACTCGCGCCGGACACGCCAGTGCGCAACCCGGTTCGCCGGGCGACAAGTCACCCTGGGCGTGGGTCCTCCATGGTCATGTGCTCACGGTGACCAACCCCGTCTCGTAGGCGACTATTACCAGCTGGGCGCGGTCGCGGGCGGGGAGCTTCGCCAGGATCCGGCCGACGTGGGTTTTCACCGTGGCCAGGCTCAGCGCCAGGTGTTCGGCGATCTCAGGGTTCGACAGTCCGAGACCGACCAGCCTGAGCACCTCACGCTCGCGCTCGGTCACGGCGTCCAGCGATCCGGGGATCGGCTTGCCCGGCTTCGGCTGCCGGGCGAACTCCGAGACGAGCTTCCGCGTCACTTTCGGCGACAGCAAGGCGTCCCCGGCCGCGATGACCCGGATGGCGTTGAGCAGTTCCGCGGCCGGGCTGTCCTTGAGGAGGAAGCCACTCGCGCCGGCCCGCAGCGCTCCGTACACGTACTCGTCGTGGTCAAACGTCGTCAAGATCAACACTCGGACGTCGGCAAGGTCGGGATTCCCGCAGATTTGCCGGGTGGCCTCGATCCCGTCCAGTTCCGGCATGCGCACATCCATCAGCACCACATCGGGCCGGAGCTCGCCGGCCAGGCGTACCGCCTCGACGCCGGTCGACGCCTCCCCCACCGCTGAACACCCCTCGCTGGAGTTGACCAGCAACCGGAAGCTGTCACGAACCAGCTCCACGTCCTCGACGATCAGGACCCGGATCATCGGTTGCCTCCCGCTGCTGGATCGGCCACGGGCAGCAGCGCTGTCACCGAGAACCCACCACCGTCTCTCGGCCCGGCACTGAACGTTCCGCCGTGCAGGGCCACACGCTCGCGCATCCCGATCAACCCGTGCCCGACCGCGCCGACACGCACCGGCCGTTTCCCGTCGTCGCTGACCTCGACCCGCACGTCCTGCGCGCCGACCATCACGACGACCTGACAATGGGCCGGCGCCGCGTGCTTGACCACGTTGGTCACCGCCTCCTGAACGATCCGATACACCGCCAGCTGCACCGACTCGGGAATGCCGTCCACCGCCGAGCCCTCCGGGCGATCCACGGTGAGTGTCACGGACGCGTCGCCGGCGGATGCCATCTCGACCAGTTTCGGCAGGTCGCCGAGGCCGGGTGTGGGCGCGAACGGCGTGTCCTCCCGAAGCATGTCCAGCACCTTGCGAACCTCGTACATCGCAGCTCGTCCGGTCTTCTCGATGACCTGCAACGCGTCACGAGCCTCGGCGGGATTCGTCTCCGCGACGTGGTTCCCGATCGACGCCTTGACCACGATGAGCGTCATCGTGTGCGCGATGATGTCGTGCAGCTCTCGCGCGAGCCGAAGCCGCTCCTCGATCGCCGCCTCGCGGCGCAACTGCTCGCTACGCAGCGCATTCTGCGCCCGTCGCTCGCCGATCGCGAACCCCAGAATGGCGGACGGCGCGATCATCAGGGCGCCGAAGAACAGTGACAGGAGCTCGGACGGCGCGTCCGGTGGTGGACCGGTGTGCCGGGCGAACAGCATCGGCCCGGACATGCCGACAGTAATAAGGAAACAGCAGACGCCCTCGACCAGGAACGCTCGGGCGTCCCGGACCGCGCCGCCGAAGGTATAGAAGGCCAGAATCAGCGCGCAGGCCGGACCGGGCGCGGCGAACGACGGGATGAACTCCAGGCCCAGGCCGAGCGAGGCGGCGACCGTGACGATGATCGCCACGGCGGTGGGCCAGCGACGCCGGACCGCGATCGGAAGCCCGATGGCCAGGGCGGTCAGCACCGACGCCCAGACCGGCTCCGTGGGCCGATGATCCGCCGGCGTGGCCATCGCGGCCGTGAAACAGATCAGCACGACGGTCACCGCCGCGACCGTGTCGAGTCCGTAGAGCTCGACCGGGCGGAGGCGCCTGATCAGCTGGGCGGCATTCATGGGCACGACCGTATCCGGTGCGGCGGCGCCGCGCGTCGGACCAGGAGCTGTCATCCCCAGGGATGACGAAACACCATTTGAGGGTACGGCGTACCACCCTGGGCGGACCGAGAAAGTGTCCATCGTGGTCCGATGTGCGAAGCCGCCCCGGCGCGGGATCGTTGCCGCCATGACGACGCAGACGGTTGTTCTGGAGGACGTCCGGGCCGCCTACGGCACGGGCGACCGGCAGCTGGTCGCGCTCGACGGCGTGTCGATCGCCTTCGAGCGTGGCACCTTCTCAGCGGTGATGGGTCCGTCGGGCTCGGGCAAGTCGACACTGCTTCATTGCGCGGCCGGGCTCGACCGGCCGGCCGGGGGCACGATCACGATCGACGGCGTCGTGCTCGACGATCTGACCGAGGACGAGCTCACACGACTTCGGCGCGACCGGATCGGGTTCGTGTTCCAGTCCTTCAACCTGGTCTCCTCCCTCACCGCCGAGCAGAACGTGGCGTTGCCGTCCCGGCTGGCCGGTCGGCACACACCAGCGGCCGACATCGCCGGCGCGCTGGCCGCGGTCGGGTTGACCGGCCGTCTCCGACATCGCCCGAGCGAGCTCTCCGGCGGTGAGCAGCAGCGTGTCGCGCTGGCTCGTGCGCTGATCAGTCGTCCGGCGGTGGTGTTCGCCGATGAGCCGACCGGCGCGCTGGACAGCGTGACCTCACGGCAGATCCTCGATCTGCTGCGATCGCTGGTCGACGAGCACCAGCAGACCGTGGTGATGGTGACTCATGACCCGGTCGCCGCCGCCCGCGCCGACCGCGTCGTGTTCCTGGCCGACGGCCGGATCGCCGGCGACGTCCCAGGTCCGTTGGCGCCGGAGCAGATCGCTGCCCGCACCGCTCAGCTGGTGGAGGAGCCGTGTTGAGGCTGCGCCGGACAGCCGGCGCCCTGGTGGCTGTCGCGATCGGGATTGCCCTGGTCACGGTCGCCCTGCTGTTGCTGGTCGCGGGACGGCCGAAGATTCCCGACCGTCTGGCGCAGGCGCCGGTGATCGTTCAGGCTCCGATGAGTCAGAGCCCGGCCGACCCGTTCCCACCGGCAGTTCCGTGGACGGGCGCGAAGGCGGACGAGATGAGGGGGCAGCTCGACGGCTTGCCCGGTGTCGCCGGTGCGGTCGCCGATCGTTCCTTCTATATGCAGGCGGTCGTCGCCGGGACGCCGTCCGAGACGGTGATCCGGGGTCATGGCTGGTCCTCGGCCCGTCTCGGTGGCGAGCGCCTGGTCACCGGCGAGCCGCCGCGACGACCGGGTGAGGTGGTGTTGGACAAAGCTCTCGGCCTCCGGACCGGGAGTGCGGTAACGCTGCTGACTGCGGCCGGGACCATGCCGTACACCGTGGTGGGTTTGATCGATGTGCCTGATGTGCTGGTGTCGGACCAGGTGGCGGCCCAGCTGTCACCCGGGGTGAGCGCGATCGGGCTCGTTCTTGAGCCGGACGCGGACGCCGGGGCGGTGGCCGAGGCCGCGCGTGGTCTTGTCGGCAACGCCGGAACAGTGCTCACCGGCGACGGCCGCGGAACATTGGAGCCGCGCGAGGACGCGCGAACGCGCTGGATCGGCATGCAGGTCCTCACCGGGACCTCCGCGCTCGCAGGGTTCGTCACGGTGTTCGTGGTCGCGTCGACGTTTGCCTTCACCGTCACGCAACGACGGCGCGAGCTGGGGCTGCTCCGGGCGGTCGGTGCCACGCCACGACAGGTGCGGCGGATGGTGTACGGCGAGGCGATGCTGGTCGGGAGCATCGGGGCGGTCCTCGGGGCGGTCCTCGGAGCCGCGATGGCCCCAATGGTGGGCCGGGTGCTCATCGACGCGGGGTTCGAGCCGGCCACCTACGAGGTGCGCTACAACCCGTTGCCGATCATTGCCGCGCTCCTGCTCGGTCCGCTGGTCGCCCTGGCGGGAGCCTGGACGGCGGCTCGCCGCGCGGCCCGGGTCCGGCCGTTGGAGGCGCTGCGCGAGGCTGCCGTCGAGCAACGGTCGATGGGCCGCCTCCGGTGGGTCGCCGGTGGCGTGTTGGTCGGGCTGGGCATCGCGTTCGCCGTCGGCACCGCAAGTTCGGACGATGCCCAGGACGGTTCGACCTATGCCCTGTTCGGCGCGATGGCACTGGTGACGGGGATGGTCGCGCTCGCTCCGGCGGCGATTCCGCTGATCGTGCGGGTGTGGCGGCTCCCGGGGCGGCACGGTAGCGGGGCGATCGGTCTCCTGGTCCGGGCGAGTGCGATGACGGCGGCCCGGCGGACGGCGTCCACCGCCGCTCCGGTACTGCTGACGGTCGCGTTCGCGGTTCTCGTCGCGGGGATGGTCCGCACGTCGACGGCGGCGTACGCGGCCGGACGGGCGGCGGATGTCGCGGCCGGGCGGGTGATGGTGCCGGATCGTACGCCGGGATTGTCCGACGCCGCGGTGGCCGTCGCGCCCGGGGCATCGATCCTGCCGACCACGGTGTTCGGACAGGAACTGCGAGCACTCAACGGGCTCGGGGTCGACCCCGTCGCGTTCGCCGAGGCCGACCGGGGCGCGCGAGTCGTCGCGGGGGCGATAGACGGTCTTCGTGACACGGACACGGTGGTCGTGACGGAGTCGGCGCGTCTGAGTCCGGGCGCGCTGTGCGCGGTGGTCTTCGCCGATGGACAGCGCGTGGAGTTGCGAGTCGTCGCTGTGGTCGCCGGCGGGTCGATCCGCGGTGATCTCCTGTTGTCGCGCGACACGGTACGGCGGCACGATCCGTCCGCGCTGGCCTCGGCCGTCTACCTGGATCGTGATGCTCCGGCCGGGGTCGGTACGCGGGTGATCGACACGGGTACCTGGGCGGCGGAGGCCGACAGTGCCGAGGACCGGCTGGTGTGGCTGTTCACCCTGATGCTGATCGCGGTGTCGGCCGGCTACGGGGCGATCGCGGTCGCCAACACGCTGCTGATGGCGGCCGAGGGACGTGCGTCCGACCTGCGCGTGATCAGGCTGGCCGGGGCTACGCGACGGCAGGTCACGAGCTATGTAGCGGCGGAATCGGCGCTGGTGGTGGCCATTGGAGCGGTGCTCGGTGGTTTGGTCGCCTTCGGGGCGCTGCTGGCCGTCCGCGCCGGCTTGATTGAGCAGACGGGCGCGGCCGTTCCGCTGGTGGTGCCGTGGCCGGTCGTCGCCGGGGTGATCGGGCTCTGCCTGCTCCTCGCCCTGGCCGCGGGTGTGCTGCCGACCCGGCGGATGCTTGCCGCGCCCGCTCTCCGTGCTCCGCAGGTGGACCTGTGACGCCCGGACGGCTCACCCGCGCCTCGGGCCGTCGGCACGTCGGGCCGGTCACTCAGCTCGCGGGCGGGCCGACTACCTGGTGGGGAGAGGGACGATGCCAAATCGGCGCCAAGTCGGGAAGGTTAGCCTCAGGCCATGAGTGGAGCGGTGGACGATGCGGCGGAGCTGGTCGAGGTACGAGCGGGGATCCACGCCTGGGTGCAGCCGGACGGGTCGTGGTGGCTGAACAACGCGGGAGCGATCACCACCGCGGAAGGGCAGCTCGTGGTGGACACGTGCGCGACCGCGGCCCGGGCCGGGCGATTCCTGGAAGCGCTGGGGGCGGCAACCGGGCGGGCGCCGAAGCTGGCCGTCAACACGCATCAGCACGGGGATCACACGTACGGAAACTGTCTTCTTCCTGCCGGGACAGTGATCATCGGGCAGGAGAAGATGCGGGAGGGGCTACGTGTCGATCCGATCATCGACGGGTGTCCACCGTTCTGGAGCCCGGTGCCGGACTGGGGTGCGGTCGAACGGCGGCTGCCGGACGTCACCGTCGCGGAGTCGATGACCGTGCACCTCGGCGAGCGCCGGGTCGAGTTGCGGCACCCCGGCGGGCCGGCGCACACCACCGGCGACCTGATCGCGTGGGTGCCGGACGAGCGGGTGCTGTTCACCGGTGACCTGGTCTTCGCCGGGCTGACGCCGCTGGTCTTCATGGGTTCGGTGCCGGGGGCGCTGGCCGCGGTGGACTGGCTGGCCGGCTTCGAACCGGAGGTGGTGGTACCCGGGCACGGGCCGATCCTGACCGGGGAGGACATCGCGCGGG
Organism: Actinoplanes sp. HUAS TT8; assembly: GCF_051380535.1. Taxonomy (NCBI): domain Bacteria; kingdom Bacillati; phylum Actinomycetota; class Actinomycetes; order Micromonosporales; family Micromonosporaceae; genus Actinoplanes; species Actinoplanes sp. HUAS TT8. The sequence continues at coordinate 4,367,608 of NZ_CP195646.1, forward strand.
TGCTGGACGAGCATCGCCGGTACTACCGGGTGGTGCTGCAGGCCGGTGCCGACGGGATCGACCGGGGGCTCTCACCGTTGGAAGCGGCGCGGGCCGTGGATCTCGGTGAGTTCGCCGGGTGGGCCGACGCCGAGCGTCTCGTTCTGAACCTGCACCGGTTCTACGCCGATCATTACGGAAAGGACTTGGACCTGATCGCGGCCTTCACGGATGCGGTCACCTACAACGGGGGTCCACTTCCCACACGCGTCTGAGGAGAGGAGGGAACGAGGCTGAGGGACATCGCGGATGACGTGAACGAGGTCAGCAGCGGCGGGCCAGGTGGACGATGATGTCGGCGTTGAGTTCGAACTGGGCCGGGAGGGCTTGGAGAATGTGCTGGTAGGCCTCGTCGCGGGCAGTGGGCGGCAGGGTCAGGTAGGCCGAGACGGTCGAGAGGTAGGCGACGTAGTCGCGGGCGCTGATCGTCAAGCGACGGGTGATCGTCGACTGGCGGACGTCGTCGAAGTACGGGGATCGCTGGAGTTCCGTGCCGGGCCACTGCATCTCATGGTCCGGGGCTGTTCCGTCCGGGGACGGTAGGTCCTCGCGATCGACGAACCGGGCCCGGGCCTGCTGCGCGGCGGCTTCGACGGCGGGGTCGGCGGGCTGGATCGGTCCGCCGAAGGAGACGATGGTTCCGCCGGGTTCGACCAGGGCGGCCATGCGATTCCAACGGCCTTCGGGGCGGGTCCAGTGCAGGGCCGCTCCCGCGTAGACAAGCGCGTAGCTCTGGTCGAGTGGGAGGTCCTCGAACGCTGCTTGGACGGCGCGCACATTCGGGACGTGTTTGCGCAGTTCGGCGAGCATGTCGGCGTCCGGGTCGGTGGCGGTGACCGCGATGCCCGGCTGGGCGAACAGTCGTGTCGCCTTGCCGGTGCCCGCGCCGATCTCGAGCGCGGTTCGTATCGGGCGGTCGGCGTAGGTCATGACCAGGTCGAAGAGTTCGGAGGGGTATCCGGGGCGGTATCGCTCGTAGGCCTCGGCTATCGGTCCGAAACTCAGTGCTCGCACAGACACGCCGAGCATCCTCACACGACCGGCCCGTTCTAGGACGTCGAATAAGCGCCCAATTCATCCATCTTCCGGGTGAAAGGGCGAGCTGAGGCGGGGCGGGGCAGGACGGAGCGGGGATTGGGGTGCCACGAGCTGGAAGTTAGAGGGAGGGTTTGGGATTGGGGGCCAGTGTTGAATTGGGGGGCGCTGGGTGGCTGGAAATGTCGGGGGTGGGACCTAGACTGCCGGGCATGACGTGGCTCCTGGGCGCCGTGGTCTTTCTTCTCGGCCTGATGGTTTCGATCGCGCTGCATGAGGTCGGGCATTACGTGCCCGCGCGGCGGTTCGGGGTCAAGGTGACGCAGTGGATGGTCGGAATCGGACCTACCGCCTGGTCGATGCGGCGCGGGGAGACCGAGTTCGGGATCAAGTGGCTGCCGTTCGGGGGCTACATCCGCATGATCGGCATGCTGCCGCCCGCGCCGGGTACGCCGGCCGGGAAGGTGCGGCGGTGGTCGACCGGGCCGATGCGGTCGCTGATCGACGGGGCGCGCGAGGCGGCCTGGGAGGACGTCGGGCCGGGTGATCACGGACGGCTGTTCTACCAACGGCCGTGGTGGCAGCGGGTGGTCGTCATGGCCGGCGGGCCGACGATGAACATTCTGCTCGGCTTCGTCTTTCTGTCGATCGCGCTGACCGGGATCGGTGTCAGCACCGCGCAGCCGGTCGTTCAGCAGGTGGTCGAGGTGAGCCCGGCGGTCACCGCGGGTCTGCGGTCGGGCGACCGGATTGTTTCGTATGACGGTTCTCCCGTGAGTTCGTGGACCGAGCTCACCGGGCGGATCCGGGACGATGCGGGGCGGGCGGTGACGCTGACCGTCGTGCGGGACGGGGTGACTCTGGCCGTGCCGTTGACCATGGGGCGGAACGGGCAGGGCGGGTTCCTCGGGATCGAGCCGGCGTATGCGCGGGAGCACATGACGCCGGTGGAGGTGGCCGGGGTTGTCGGGGCGGCCAGTAAGGACGTCGCGTTCGGGGTGTTCCGGCTGCCCGAGCGCATGGTCGGGGTGTGGCTGGCCGCGTTCAGTGACTCGCCGCGGGCGGTCGACGGGCCGATCGGGGTGGTCGGTGCGACACGGCTCGGAGGTGACGTGGCCTCCTCCGCCCTGCCGGTTGCCGATCGGCTGCTGTTCCTGCTGGAGTTGCTCGGGTCGTTCAACATCGCGATGGGTGTCTTCAACCTGATTCCGCTTCTTCCGCTGGACGGCGGGCACATCGGCGCCGCGTTGCTGGAGGGACTGAAGAGGGGCGTCGGGCGGCTGTTCGGCCGCCGATGGAACCGGCCGGTCGACGTCGCGCGGACCATTCCGCTGACCTCGGCGGCCGCTTTGGTGCTGGTGGGGATGGCCGCGCTGCTCGCCTACGCCGACCTGGTCAATCCGGTTCATTTCATGAACTGACCCGATAAATCCGGCATGCCTTGGCCCGGGTGCGCAGGTAGAACGCACAGACGGGAAGGCAGAACGAGCAGGCGGTCGTCGCCGAGGCGCGGGCGGGCACGCCCACGGGCGTGCCGGCGGGATGCAGGGGGCAAGCAAACGCGCGGACGGCGGAAAGTGCCGGGCGGCCACGCAAGCGGCGAGTCGGCGAGGCTCGCCGGGGTCGGCGGGGTCGGCGGGGTCGGCGGGCGACCCTCGTCGGGGACCGGTGAGGGTCGGCGGGCGGCGGCGGGCGTTGGTGGGCGGCGGCGGGCGGCGGCGGGCGTCGGGCGGGCGTCGGGCGGCGGCGGGCGGTTATGGGGGCCACATAAGAACGAGGCCGATCTGGGCGGCGGCCACTCCGGCCAGGATGGCCCAGTCGCGGCGTGGGAGGTGGGTGCGGATGGCGGTGACCGCTACCGCGGTGAAGAAGAGGTTGATCACCAGGGTGGAGCGGCTCGCACCGACCGCGACCAGCAACGCGACCACGGCGACGGGCAGCAGGTAGGCCGGGAGGGCGCTTCGGCGGCGCCGGGCGACGGCGGCGGCGCTGACGACGTACAGCAGGCAATGAGCCAGACCACTGATGGCCGTGACCGCACCGCGGACCGGATCAAAAGCGGACATCGGTGTTGAATTGTGGGGTGAGCCGGCGCCGAATCGCCAGCGCACGTAGAGCCAGCCGAGATAGACCGCGACGCTGGGGAAGGCCAGGACGGCGAGGATCGCGGTGGTCGCCTTGACCTGCCGGGCCCAGGTTCCGGCGAGGAACGGTACGGCCGCCGCGAGCGCCGCCATGTAGACCAGCGTGGCCAGGTCGCAGACCGCGGCGCAGGCCAGGGTGATGCCGGCGACGAATCCGCCCAGCGTCTGGCCGTCGACGACGAATCGGAGGTAGCCGTCGAGGGCGACGACGACCAGCGCCATCCCGATCATGGACGGGAGGTCGGTGGTGCCGACGGCGCAGATCGCGAGGCCGGGGCCGGCCACGATGAACGCCGCGGCGAGCCTGGGGACGCCGTGTTTGTGGAGGCGGGCGGCGAGCACGTGGCAGTAGACGCCGCTGGCGAGCACCACAAGTGCGGAGACGATCGTCGGGTCGACCCTGTCCAGAAGCGGACTGACGACGCCTTTGCGCCGGGCCTGCCAGATCAGCAGCAACGGCAGCGGGAGGGTCAGGAGTGCCCGCGGCCAGCGCCACCTATCCGGGCGGGCCGGCGGCGGCGCCGGCGGTGACGGGTTCGGCGAGGGCAGCGCGACCGGGGGCGACGCTGAGGCCATGGGTCGTCTTCTCCCAGTAGTGCGGCTTCGTGATCAACTGCCAGAGCGCCTTGTAGGCGGCGATCGCGTGCAGCAGCCAGTAAACAGGATTCAGCAGCGACCAGAGCATCAATCCGTATCGGCGGCGGCGGAACGCGCCCATCATCGCCAGATAGACCATTGCGGTGTTGCCGACGAGCAGATTGAAGACGCCGAAGGCCATCACCCAGTCCGGGAAGAACTGCCCGATCGGCAGATTCGGCGCGATCAGGGAAAGGAAGAAGATGACGTAGAGGGGCGGCGTCAGCAGGAAGGACGCGGGGGTTCCGCCGATCAGCAGAATGAACGACAGGCTCTGTTTGAGGCCGGCGCCGCGCACGATCGTGCCGGGCTGGCGCAGGTGCACGAGCAGCGTCTGCATGTAGCCCTTGATCCACCGGGACCGCTGGCGGATCCAGTTGCCGACGGCCCGGTTCGCCTCCTCATAGGTCGTGCTGTTGATCACGCCGACCCGGTAGCCGAGCACGGACGCGCGAATTCCCAGGTCAGCGTCCTCGGTGACGTTGAACGGGTCCCAGCCGCCGAGGGTGCGCAGCGCGTGGACGCGGAAGTGGTTGGACGTGCCGCCGAGCGGGATCGGTAGGTTCAAATCGTCGAGGCCGGGCAGCATGTAGTCGAACCAGAACGAGTATTCGAGCGTGAACATCCGGGTCAGCGCATTGTCCTCGACGTTCCAGTAATTGAGCGCGGCCTGGATGCAGACGGTTTCCGGCCCGGAGCGGCGGAACGCGACGACCGCTTTCTTCAACTGATCCGGTTCGGGACGGTCCTCGGCGTCGTAGATCACCACGTATTCGCCGCGGGCGAAGAACAGCCCGACGTTGCACGCTTTCGGTTTGGTCTTCGGCAATCGATCGGGGACGACCACGAACCGTACCGTAGGAGGGGGTTTTGCCGCCCGCGCCGCAGCGATCGTCTCGACGTCGTCCTCCTCCATCAGGAGGAGAATCTCCAGACGGTCGCGGGGATAGTCCAGGTCGCCGAGATTGTGCAGCAGATCGCCGATCACATTGGCTTCCCGATACACCGGAACCAGCACGGTGTAGACGGGCAGATCGTGGTCGCCGAGAGCGGCCACCTCGTCCGCGGTGATCGCCTCCTCCTTGTCGTATTTCGCGCCGCGCAGGCAGACGACGAATTTGAACATCACGCTGACCAGGAAGAACACACTGATGGCCATGGATGTGGCGGTCAGTGTGATGCGCGGGGCAAAAATCAGAAAAACGAAGAGAAGAGTGAGCAGTACGCCCAATGACCAGGCCTGGCGGGCATAAAGAACCTGGCGGGCCGACTGCGCCGCCGACCGCCGCCACAATCCCATCGTCGCGTCGTCGACAAGCCTTTCCCGGTACGACCGGTGGACCGCCTGATCGATGTCCCAGTCGGTGGTGACCACCTGCGTGATCGTCCCGCCGACGGCGGCCCGGATCATCTGGGCCCGCTCGTCGGACGGCCGTTCCGCGGTCGCGACCAGCACCGACCCGTCGGCGTCGCGCCGCACCGGCACCCAGCCGGCCCGTACCAGGTCGGTCGGGTCGTGGTCGTCGAGCAGGTCCGGGTCGAGGTCGACGTGGGTGAGGTCGAGGAACGGCAGACCCCACTGCTCGGCGAGCAGTTCGTAGAGGTCGAGACGGCGGACCGCGCCGCTGGTGATCAGGATCGCGCCGAGCCGGGAACCGGTCGCCTGCTGCTCGCGCAGCGCGTCGTCCATCTGTTCCGGGGTGATCAGGCCACGGGCGATCATCATGTCGCCGAGCGTGGCCGGGCCCCTCACGAAGTGCCGATCGGCCGCTCGGCGCCCGCCCTTAGCGGAAACATACGATCATTCGGTGGCGAAGCGAACCTACAACTCCCCGACGCGGGCCCGGTCGGCCCGGGAGACCCACGAGGCCGTGCTGCAGGCGGCGCGGGAGTTGTTCGCCGAGCAGGGTTACGCGCGGACGACCATCGCGGCGGTCGCGGCGCGGGCCGGGGTCGCCGTGAACACCGTCTACACCAGCGTGGGCGGGAAAGCGGCGCTGATCGAGGAGCTGACCCGCAGCAGCACGTCGGACGACCTGATCGAGAGCGCGGTCGCCGGGATGCTGGCGATGACCGACGGGCGGGCGATCCTGGACCGGCTGGCCGAGACGACCGGGACGACGATGCAGCGGCATGAGCAGTTGATCCGGGTGCTGCTCGACAACGCGGCCTCCGACCCGGCGGTGGCCGGCGCGGCCGAGCTGTCGGTGCAGCGCTATCGGCAGCGGCTGGGGCTGATCGCCGCGCATCTGGTCGAGCTCGGGGCGGTGCGGGAGAGCTCCGCCCGTACGGCGGAAATTCTTTGGTTTTTCTTCGGCACCTCGGCCTGGACCGTGCTGACCGAGTGCGGCTGGTCGCGGGCGAACGCGGCGGACTGGCTGGCCACGCAGGCCGCCGGCGCCCTGCTCAGCTGATCGGTGACGGGTTCGTCGGCGAAGACGCCGCCGGTAGCCGGGCCAGTCGTTCGGCGCCGAGCCGGGGCCAGGGGGAATCCGAGCGGCTCGTGAGGCGCCGGTAGAGGGCGCGGGCGTCGTCGGGCCGGCCGGCCGCGTGCAGCGCGTCGCCGGCCTCCAGCGCGAGATCCGGACGTCGGCGGGCGCGACGCTGGGCGCGAGCAGCACGGGCAGGTCCTCGGCGAAGGCGGCCACCGGCACGGCCACCGCCTCGATCACCCCGGCAAGATCCGGGCCGGCCGTGACGTCGCGCTGCTGCCGCACCGTCCCGGACCCGAATCCAGGCGCCTGGGCCGCGAGCGGCGGACCCCGTTCGGGAGATCGGATCAGTGACGGACGGCTCGGACGTGGTTCGCATACTGGCGGGCGCCGAACAGGCGCCACATCACGCGGGCCGGTGGGGGCATCTCGCCGAGGAACCAGGACTGCTCACGAGGTGTCGCGTCCTCCAGCACGGCGCCCGCGAGCAGCAGCTTCGCCGTCAGGCCGGCCGGGCCGTGGGCCATCGCGTGCTCCTGCGGAGCGTGCCACTCGGCGACGGTGAGGTGCTCGTGGATCAGGGGCAGGACCTCGCTCTCCTCCAGCGACAGGTGCTCGGCCAGCGCTTTTTCGAGATCATTCAATTTTTGTACGAGGTCGGCCCGCTCATCCGCACCCGCTGTCGCCGTCCAGCCGGGCAGGAGCGCCTCGATGGCGGTGACCGCGGTGGCGATCACGTGGTGCTGCTCCTCCATGACGTCGACAAGGGCCTGCTCCAACGGCACGCGTGAGCGCAGCACCGGCCAGAGCAGCTCGTCCTCGGCCTCGTGGTGCTCGTGCAGCATGCCGAGGATCAGCCCGACGTGCCGCCCGACCCGTCGCGCGCGGGTCGTGTCGCCGGGCGGGACCGCGGCGACCAGGGTCGGGAACAGCGCGAACTCGCGGCTCAGCGCACGGTGGATGACCTTCATCTGATCGGTCTCCGGCTTGTCGGCCGGGGCGTCCGGGTTGATCCGCATGCATTCACCGTAGCTCTGCTCCTTTCATTGGATCAAATCTCCATCGAATTACCTTCGTCATATAGTGAGCGCCGTGGATACCTCGGTCCCGCACCCGGCTCGCCGCTACAACTACTGGCTCGGCGGGACGCGGCACTTCGCCGCCGATCGCGAGTCCGGCGACGCGATCGCCGCCGCGTTTCCGGTCGTCGTCGAGCTGGCCCGGGCGAATCGGGCGTTCTTGGGCCGGGCGGTGACGTTCCTGACCGCGCAGGGCGTCGACCAGTTCCTCGACATCGGTTGCGGGCTGCCCGCGCCGGGGAACACGCACGAGGTCGCGCCCGGCGCCCGGGTGGTCTACGTCGACAACGACCCGCTGATCACGGACTTCGGCGGGGACGCGTTTCTCGCCGCCGACCTGCGCGATCCCGAGGCGATCCTGGCCGATCCGAGGCTGCGGGCCGCCCTCGATCTCGGCTCGCCGGTCGGGTTGCTGCTGGTCGCGGTGCTGCACTTCGTGCACGACGACGACCGGGTGGCGGCCGCGGTCCGGCGGCTCGTCGACGCGCTCGCGCCGGGCAGCTATCTGGTGGTGACCCACGGGACGATGGACTTCAGCGGTCCGGCCGGGATTTCCGCGTACGAGCAGATGTTCGCCCGTGGCGGCACGGACGTGCGGGCCCGATCGAGGTCGGTGATCCTCGGCTGGTTCGACGGCCTCGACATCGTCGAGCCGGGGATCGTCCCGGTCAGCGAGTGGCGCCCGGAGGACGCTCCGGCCGACCGGCCGGTCAGCGATGACCTCGGCATATACAGCGTCGTGGCCCGCAAACCGGTGTGATTTCAAATTTCTTGACATAGCCGGATTTCGGGCTGATGCTGCATAAGTCCGATTCCCCCGGTATGCCTGGTGCGCGCAGCTCATCCCCCTCGCTGGCACCGCTAAGGAGTCCCCCAGATGTCCTACGCTCTCGACGACGCCACCCTCGGTGACCTCTGTGCCAAGGCGCTCAGCGGACACGCGTCGGAGAACCGTTTCGTCGCCCTGGCCCTCGCCCCGCACGATCCCCTGGCCGACGTCGCGCGGACCGTCGAGCGGATGGTGTTCGAGGAGTCGTTCGGGCTGGACGAGGCCGCGATGGTCGCCGAGTACACCCCGTACGAGGAAATGAGTTATTTTTTCCTGATCCTGGATCGGGAGACCGGGCTGCCGGCGGGCGCCGCGCGGGCGATCGAGGGTGGCGGCAAGACGCTTGACGACGCGCCCGACCTGATCGGCGTGTCCCTGTCCGAGATCGTCGACACGCACGGCATGCACGACGGCGGCAAGATCTGGGACTACGCCACGCTCGCGGTGCTCCCCCGCTACCGCGCCGACCGCAACGGGCTGACCGTCAGCGGCATGCTCTACCGCGCGTTCATCAACGCCGGTCACCGGTGGGGTGTGCGGCACGTCGTCTGCATGCTCGACGCGGCCGCGTTCCGCAACCTCGACATGCTCGGCGTACGGTTCGTCGCGATGGCCGGCTCGGAACCGTTCGAGTACCTCGGCTCGGCCGCGAACCGCGCCCTGTACATCCCGTTCGAGGAGATCGCCCGCTCGATGGGCGACATGGCCGAACTGCTCCTGCAGCCCGAGGTGCCGGACGCCAACGGCCGGCGTCGCCCGGGCGCGCGGCGCGTGACCCAGCGCCTGGCCTCCCAGGTGTCGTCCGGCGACGACCTCGACCCGCACATCGACATGCCCGGCTTCGAACGGCGGCGGCGCCCGCGCGCTTGATCCCTGTTTGCGAGAAGGCGTCCTCTTCGTGAGGGCGCCTTTTCCGTTGTCCGGTACCGGCTTCGTGCCATGCCGTCCGCACGGTGGTACCGCGGTGCGCGCGGTCCTCATACAGTGCGTCGACAGTCGGCTCTACCCGGGAGGACACGTGCGGAGACGCCGTGGGTTCGTCATCGCTCTGCTCGCCTTGGTGCTGGTCGCCGTGGGGGCCGGGATCGCACTGTCACATCTGCGGAAAGGGTCGTCCGCCGAAGCCGCCGGTCCGGCCGCCGGCAACAGCGAGGAACCGTCGACGACCGCGTCGGACGATCCGGTGACCCTCGAGAGCGCCCCGGCCTCCACGCCGGCGACCAGGAGCAACAGCACCCCGAGCCACACGCCGACCCACAAGACCTCGACCAGCGCGGCGCCCAGCGGGCCGGCCATCTCCTACTTCCGGGTGTCGGGCAAGCCGTCCTGCCCGTCCGGGACCGACCAGACCCACTTCGAGGGCGACCCGGTGACCCTGGAATGGAAGGTGACCGGGGCCGAGAAGGCGACGATCTCGGTGGACGGGCCGGGGCTCTACGACACGTACGGGGTCAAGGACTCGGTGACGATCAACTTCCCGTGCAGCGGGGATCCGGGCTCCTACCAGTCCCACACCTTCATGTTGACGGCGATCGGCCCGAACGGGACCAGGACCAAGACCCTGACCGTCAAGGCCAAGGTCAACGAGATCACCACAACCTGAGCCGGCGTCCGCCTCCTCCGTTTGGGACAAAAGATCCAAGGGAAAAGGCATTACGCTACGTCAGATCCGGAGCTAGCATAGCTCTCCAGCCAGCGCATTCTGGCCGGAGAAAGGAACGACCGAACATATGCTTTTCCCCGAATCGTCCGATGCGCGGGCGGTGGCTCTCACTATGGCCTTCGCTGCAATTGCGCGAGGCTGCGGCTGCACGCCGACTGTCGAGGAGACCGCGCTGAGACTCACGCTGAGCCGCGATCTAAACATGAGCACAGCCCATGAGGCAGCGCATCTGATCTGCCAGTAGGTCCGGCTTTCATCGCGATCGAAATCCGAAGTCGAATGAGGCACCGCCGTTGCCGCTCGGGTCGGCGGTGCCTCTGAATTCTGATATCTGAATGACTGCCTTTCGTGCCACATAGGAATTATCTCGGGCCCCGTTGGACTACACAGTGCTCGGCTTGCTCGGCGAGGTGGCATGGGCGCGGTCCACCGGGCCCGGATCCGGAGGGGCGGATCGTCGCGGTGAAGGTGATCCGGCCCGAGTTCGCAGCAGTCGACGAGTTCCGCGCCCGGTTTCGCAGTGAGGTCAACCGGGCTCGCGAGGCCTCACCGAGTCACCAAGGGACGACGCCGGCGTCCTCGAAGAAGGCGCCGGTCGGGCCGCCGTCCGGCAGGGTGGCCAGGCGGATCGCCGTCGCGGCGCCCTGCTCGGCGGTGCGGTGGCCGCGGAAACCGTTCAGGTCGGTCGCGCAGTAACCGGGGCAGGCCAGGTTGATCAGGATGTTCGTCCCGACCAGCTCTCGCGCGTACTGGATCGTCACCGCGTTCAGGAACGTCTTCGACGGTGAGTACGCCGCGGCGATCGGCCCGATCTCCGCGCCCGGCGCCGACTGCCGGGTCAGCGAGCCCACGCCGCTCGACATGTTCACGATGCGTGGCGAGGCGGACCGGCGCAGCAGCGGGAGCAGGGCGTTCGTCACCCGGATGACGCCGATGACGTTCGTCTCGACGACCGTACGGATGATCGCCGGGTCGACCAGGGTGGGTTCCTGCGGGTGGCCGCCGGTGATCCCGGCGTTGTTGACCAGAACGTCCAGCCGGCCGTAGCGCTCCTCGATGAGGGCGGCGGCCGCGGTGACACTGGCGTCGTCGGTGACGTCCAGCGGGACGCCGAACGCGTCCACCCCGGCCGCCCGCAGCTTGTCCACCGCCTCCGAGCGGCGGGTGTCGTCGCGGGCGCCGACGCCGACGGTCTGTCCGCGGGCGCCGAGGCCGGCCGCGATCTCGTAGCCGATGCCCTTGTTCGCGCCCGTGACCAGTGCAATTGTTTGTTCGCTCATGGAATGAATCCTGTCCGTGGGCGGCCGGCGGGGCCAACACCGATCGGGTTGGTCGGCCATACCCTGCGGGTATAGCCTGGCCGTCATGGAGACGCGGGAGTTGCGGTACTTCGTCGCGGTCGCCGAGGAGCTCAACTTCGTGCGGGCCGCGCAGAAGCTCGGCATCGCACAGCCACCGCTGTCCCGCGCGATCAGCCAACTCGAACGCCGGCTCGCCGTCACGCTGCTGGAACGCTCCAGCCGCGGGACCACGCTGACCGAGGCCGGCGCCGTACTGCTGCGCGAGGCCCGCGCGGCGCTGGACGCGGTCGAGGCGGCCGAGCGGCGCACCAAACGGGCGGCCCAGGGGCAGGCCGGGCTGGTGCTGGTCACCAAGGCCGGCGCGTCGACCGAGCTGCTGGCCAAGCTGCTCGACGCCTACGACTCGGAGCCTGACTCCGTACCCCTGGAAATTGTTCTATGTGGAATCGCCGAACAGGAACGGATGCTGCGCGACGGGCGGGCCGACGTGGCCCTGTTGCATCTGCCGTTCGACTCCACGGCCGGGTTCGACATCGAGGAGCTGGGAACGGAACGGCAGGTGGCACTCCTGCCGGCCGGTCATCCGCTGACCACGCGCCGACACGTGCGGATGGCCGAGGTGCAGAATCTGCCCGGCCTGCCGCTGCCCCGCTGGCCGCGGCGGGACGGCAGCTATCCGGACGGCGCCGGGCCGCACGTGCACAACACCATGCAGGTGCTGCAGCTGGTCTCGCTCGGCCGGGCCTGCATGGTCGCCCCCGAGTCGAGCCGCCTGCACCTGCCCGAGGGCATCACCGCCGTCCCGGTGCTCGACGCCCCACCGGTGACCACGGTGATCGCCTGGCCGCCGCACAGCCGTTCACGCGCCCTGGCCGCCCTGGTCCGCACCGCGACCCGCCTCTAGCCGACCCGACCTCAAAACCAGGAAGATCAGCCATTTCCCGTACGGCGTCAGCGGCCGGCCACCACCGCAGGGCAGATCAGACCGGGTCTCCCGCCTCGGAGCGCAGTTCGCCGAGCGCCTCCCGTGTGCGCCGGGTCGTCGGGTGCCCGCTGCCCAGCACCCGTTCACGATCGGCCAGCACCCGTGCGAACAGCGTGATCGCGTCAGCCGTCCGGCCCGCCTCGGCGTAGGCCGCCGCGAGGTTGTGCCGGGTCGTGAGGGTGGCCGGATGGTCGCCGCTGAGCACCCGTTCCCGGTCGGCCAGAACCTGTTCGAACAGCTCGATCGCGTCGGCCATCCGCCCGGCGGTGGCGTACGAGATGGCGAGGTTGTGCCGGGATTTCAGCGTGTCCGGATGGTCGTCCCCGAAGTGGGATCGGGATGTCTCGATGACCGTTTTCTGCAGCCGGGTCGCGTCCTTGAGCCGGTCGGCCGCGGCGTAGGCGCGGGCCAGGTTGTTCATCGACGCCAGGGTCTCCGGGGTGTCCTCGCCGAACAGGCGGCGGAAGGCGTCCAGCGCCTGTTCGTGCAGCTCGATGGCGTCGTCCAGGCGTCCGGCGATCTGGTAGGCGGACGCCAGGTTGTGCCGTGCGGTCAGGGTGTCCGGGTGGTCCTCGCCGAGGAAGGCCTTCCACTCGCCGAGGATCCACTCGAAGTGGGTCACGGCGGTTCCGGTCTCGCCCTGGAAAAGACGGTAGGTCGCGGCCTGTTCGGCGAGGTTCAGCAGGTCGGCCGGGCGCATGTCGGGCCGGCGCTGCTCGATCAGCGCGTCGACGTGCGGCAGGAGCTGGTTCCAGCGTGCCCAACCGGCCACGTTGCCGACCGGATCTTCGGGTACGGCGGTCCGCAGCAGCCGGGCCGCGATCTCGTCGCCCGGTTCGGCGCCCGAGCGGGCCACCGCCAGGACCAGGCGATGCGCGGTCAGGGCGCCGTCGTGGCGATCGATCAGGCCGAACGACTGCAGGAGCCCGAGCGCCAGCTGCAGGTCGATCGGATCATCGGCCAGGGGCAGGAGCACGTCCTCCGGGAGGGGATCGGCGGCCAGCCAGGCCAGCGCCGAGATGAGCCGCGCGGCCGTGGCCGACCGTTGCGCCACCGCGTCCATCGTGACCCGCAGCGTCCCGGCGACCGATCGATCGCGCAGGCCCAGGCCGAGGATTTGGTCGGAGCGGGACGCGAGCAGTTCCCGATAACCGTCGAAGTCCATTCCCTGGTGCAGGCTGATGAACGCCGCCGCCTGTGACAACGCCAGCGGCAGCCCGCCGAGGTCGGCCGCCAGCCGAGCCGCTCCGGACTCGTCGTCGAGACCGGTCATCCGGGTCAGGACACGCACGCACGATGCCGGGTCCAGCATCCCGAGGCTCACCGCGGTCACGCCCAGTCGCGCCCAGCCGGCCGCGCCCAGGTTCCGGCGGGTCGTGATCAGCGCGCCCCCGCGGCCGGCGACCTCGCCGAGCAGCGGTTCGACGGCCGCGACCTCCTCCACGTTGTCGAGGATCAGCAGCCAGTCACGGTTGCCCTGCAGCCAGGAGACGGCCCACTCACGGGCGTTGGCGAGTATGCCGGTCGGCCGGAGCCGGGCGGCCAGCGCGGCGAGTCCCAGCGTGACGTTCTGCTCGGTGTCGGCGTTGATCCACCACACCAGGCGGTAGCGGTCCCGGTACGCCCGCGCGTAGTGCAACGCGAACTCGCTCTTGCCGATGCCGCCCAGGCCGTGCACGGCCGCCTGTCCGGCCGGCCCGTGCAGGACGGCCGCGAGTACGTCCAGATCCCGGCCTTCGAACACGGCCGTGCCGAGCGGCAGGTTGTCGATCCGCGCGTTGCCGGAGAGCGGACTGACGAGAACGGCCTCGTCCGGGCGCGGGTAGATGGTGACGGTCACCGAGTCACCGGCCCGGGTCACGGTCGGCTCGATCGCGCCGTGGGCCCGGCAGTCGGCCACCGCGCGGGGGATGCCCGCGCCCTCGGTCTCGACCAGGCTGTTCCAGCTCAGCACGTGCGCGAGCCAGAAATTGCGGTGCCGTGACTCGCCCTGCAGGTCGCGCAGCGGCTGCGTCCGCCCGTCCGGGAGCTCGGTCGCGTGCCATCGTCCGGGGCTGGTGATCTCGACGCGATCCGTGTAGACGCGCACGTGCACGCACATCTGGGTGTCCGCGTAGTCGCGGTGGACCAGGGCGTTCGCGATCACCTCCCGGACGGCGACCATCGGGAACCGATGCACGGCCTCGGTCACCGCGGCCGCTGCCGTGGGCGCCTCACCCCGCCGGGACAGAGCGGCGACGAAGGCCAGCGCCTCCTCGATCTGCTCCGGGACGGTGCCGCTCAGGTTCCGCTTGTCGATCGGCGCGTCCTTACCGGTGCCGTGGTAGTGCGTGCACTGAACGGTGGCGGTGGGGATCACCGCGGTCGGGTTCTCGCCGAACAGCAGGGCGCCGGCCCGGGTCAGCCGGCCGTCACGCATCAGGTTCGCGGCGTGCAGGAACGTGGCGGCGGAGTCGCGCCGGGACGTCGCCCGGCCGACGTCGCGCCGCATCTTGCGGCGGAACTTGGCGACCTGGCGGGGATTCACGAACGTCGCGGTGGTGGTCAGGTCCAGGTACGGACGGTTCTCGTCGGACTGCTCGACCGCCGGGACGACCGAGGCCGGCGGGACCGGCCCGGCGGCCGGGGCGACGCGGCGCGCGACGGGCACGGCGCCGTGCCCGTCGAACCGGTGCCGCGGTGCCGGGCCACCGGTCAGCTCGCTGCTCAGGAACTTGTACAGCTCGGCCACGTCGACGTGTCCGTCGCCGTCGCCGTCGACCGCGCCGTGCAGCAGGCCCTCGATCACGGCCCGGGTGAACGGGCTGGGCTGCCCGTCGGTCTCGGCGTCGTCGGCGAGCTGGGTGGCCCCGGTCGCGGCGAGCACGAACCGGCCCTTGCCGGAGAGCAGCTGTTCCACGGCCACGCCGGAGCCTTTGAAGGCGCCGGCGTGGCAGCAGTCGAGGATGATGACGATCGCCTGGGCCAGCGAGTCGTTCATGATCTCGTTGAGCGTCTCGTTGGACAGTGCGGTGCCGGGCAGCAGGTCGCCGCTAGTGTCGGTGGCGCACAGGTACAACCGGCCGTTGCGGCTCCGCCCGTGACCGCTGAAGTACAGCAGGAGAACGTCGCCCTTGGCGGCCTCGCTGAAGAACTGGTTCACGTTCAGCGCGATCTCGTTGCGGCCCGCGTCGAAGAGCACCGTCACGTCGGCCGGGGCGAACATCCCGGTGCGCTCGTCCACCAGCGCGGTGCTCAGCATCCGGCCATCGGTACGCGGCCCGTGCAGCGGGACCAGCCGCGAGTCGTCGTCGTATGTGGAGTTGCACACCAGGAGGGCGCGGTACACCGCTGCTACCCTACGACTTCCGGCCAAGCTCGTCGATCCATCGGAGACGAACCCGTGACCTCGACCACGATCATCCTGCGGCCGGAACTGGCCGGACTGGGCGCCGACGACGAGCGCACTCACGCCACCGTCCAGGAACTGGTCGACGACCTGCGTTCGGTGGAGATCCCGCCGTCCGCGCAGGGGCGGCCCCGGCCCGGGACCAAGGGCGAGCTGACCGATCTGGTCATCTCCCTCGGCGGGTCGACGGCGGTCGTCGGTGCCGCCGTGCGCGTGTTCCACCTGTGGCTGAGCCGGGATCGGCGGCGTTCGCTCACGCTGACCACCGACCGCGGCGACGGCCGGCGGACGGTGGTCGAGATCAGCGGCGACGCCGTGTCCGACGAGACGGTCCGGGAGGCGATGCGGCAGCTGCTGGAGGACGAGCCCGACGAGCCCGGGGCCTAACACTCATCAGACCGTGACCCGCACCGGCGGCCGGTAGGCGGGGATTTCGGTGGCCGGCAGCGGCCTCGCATAGTGATACCCCTGCGCATACCGATACCCGAGCCGATGCAGCTCCGCCGCCTGCTCGGCCGTCTCCACCCCTTCCGCGACCGCCCGCAAGTGCAACCCGTCGCAGATGTGGATCAGGGCGGCGGTCACGACCGCGTGCTGGCCGCCCTCGGTGATGTCGTCGACGAACGACTTGTCGACCTTGAGGATGTCGGCCGGGCAGGTGCGGAGCAGGCTGAGGGACGAGTGGCCGGTGCCGAAGTCGTCGAGGGCGATGTTGACGCCGAGCGCGGCGATGGCTTTCAGTTCGGTGAGGGCGGCGCCGCCGTCGAAGACCGCGGTCTCGGTGATCTCGACGGTGAGGACGTGCGGGGGCAGGCCGGTGCGTCGCAGGACGGCATCGACCTCGCCGGCGAAGCCGGATTCGCGCAGCTGCCGGGCCGACACGTTCACGGTGACCGTTTTCGGACTCGCGTCGCCGAGTTCGTAGAGCCACGCGGCGCCCTGACGGCAGGCTTCCTCGAGGATCCAGGCGCCCAGCGGCACGATGAGCCCGGTGCGTTCGGCGGCCGGGATGAACACGCCGGGGCTTACCGGACCGCGGTCCGGATGGTTCCAGCGGACGAGCGCCTCGACGCCGAACAGCTCGCCGCCCGGGATGGCGACGATCGGCTGGTAGAGCAGGTACAGCTGGTCGGTGTCGAGCGCCATCCGCAGGTCGGCGGCGAGGCGGGACTGCTCGGCGGTGCGCTGGTCCATCTCCGCGGTGTAGCCGACCTGGCGGCCCTTGCCCTGGCCTTTCGCCTCGTACATGGCCACGTCGGCCCGCCGCAGCAGTTCGTCGGCGGTGTCACCGGCGCGGGCCGGGGCCAGGCCGAAGCTGGCCTCGACGACCAGTTCGTGACCGGCCGCGTGGACCGGCAGGCGCAGCTGGGCGGCGATGGCGGCGAGGATCGCGGCGTGGTCGCCGGAGCGCAGCAGCAGCGCGTACTCGTCGCCGCCGAGCCGGGCGACGACCGCGTCGGCCGGGAGCTGGGCGGCGATCCGGTCGGCCACGGCGATCAGCAGCGCGTCGCCGACCGCGTGCCCGAGGTCGTCGTTGATCTCCTTGAAGTCGTCCAGGTCGACGAGCGCGGCACTGACCGTTTCCGGTCCGTCGGCCAGCGCGGCGTTGATCTCCTCGACCAGCACGGTCCGGTTCGGCAGCCCGGTCAGGCCGTCGTGGGTGGCCCGGTGGGCCAGTTCCCGTTGCCGGGCGTCCAGGTCGTCGAGCAGCAGCGTGTTGTCCCGCAGTGCGACCAGTTGCCGGGCCGCCACCAGCACGGTCACGGTGACCGAGCCGAGCGCGATGGCCACCAGGTCGGAGGTGTGGGTGAGCGCGCTGAACAGCAGCAGCCCGCCGGTGGCCAGCACCGCCGCGTACGGCATCAGGCTCAGCCGCCGCGTGGCCGGTCGCGGTTCCGGCATCCCGGCCCGGGTCGCGCGCAGCTGCCGGTCGGCGGCGATGCACAGGCAGAAGCAGGTGGTCGGGAGCAGCACGTGCGCGGTGTTCAGGTACGGGCGCGAGGCCAGCAGCGGCGCCAGCGCCCCACCGGCCGTGCCGACGGCGCCGGTCATCGCCAGCAGGTGCAGTGCCCGCCGGTCGATCGGCCCGGTGCCGGTGAACGCGACCTTGATGAACGCGAAGACGCAGATGAGGCCGGAGACGATCACGATCAGCACGGTGATCGCGCCGGCCACGCTGTCGCCGAGCCAGCTGTGCCAGCGCGGGTAGATCAGGTGGAAGGCGAACGTCAGCACGGTGACGATCATGGTGGCGTTGTCCAGGCCGAACCGGAGCCACTCGATCCGCGACCGGTGGACGCCGGGGATGCGCAGCAGCCCCCACATGATCGCGGCCAGCCCGGAGATGTAGATCGCCGAGGTCCAGCCGCTGATGTGCTGGCCCTCCTGGCTGCCGCTGAAGTAGTCGTAGGCGTTGCCGGCCGCGCCCAGCCCGATCAGCACGATCCCGACCGACACGTAGCGCCACATCGTGCGCTCGTGGTCGGCGGCCCGCCACGAGGTGAGCATGGCGTTGGGCACGGCGATCAGCAGCGGCAGCCAGCCGATCACCGGCGGAGTCCGGACGATCAGGCCGACGCTGAACCAGGCGGCGCAGGCCAGGACCAGTCCGCCGGCGAGCGCGAGCGTGCGGGTCAGCCGCCACGACGGGACAACCGGCTGATTCGTCACGACGGTCTCATCGGCTGCGCCTAGGTCTCCTTGAGAAGCTTCCGCACTTCGCGCTCGTCGCCCCGCCGCGGCGCCTCGCCGTCCTCGTACTTCTCGAGCAGGCGCGGGTCGACGTACGAGGCGCGCGCCACCGCCGGAGTGTTGCCGAGCTTGTCGGCGACCTCGCGCATGGCGTGCGCGACGACCTTACGCCTTTTGGTCTTGGTCGGCTGCGGCCCGGCCTCGGCCAGTTCGGCGGCGGCGGTCACCGTGCCGTGCCACGTGCGGAAATCCTTGGCGGTCATCGGTGCGCCGCTGATCTCGCGCAGGTAGTCGTTGACGTCGTCGGCGTGGATCTCCTGCCAGCGCCTCCGGGACGGATCCCAGTAGGCGAAGAGTCGCTTCCGGCCGCGCCTCTTGAGCGCCGTGAGAACTTCCGCAACTTCGCCGTCCTCGACGACACGCTCGTGCTCCACGCCCGATTTGCCGGGAAATTTCAGCATGAGGGAGCCGCGGCGGCGACGGACGTGCTCGGGCCGCAACGTCGACAACCCGTAGGACGGATCCTCGTCCCGGCTCGCCGACGCGTCTCCGCCGATCCGGAACATTCCGAGGTCCAGCAGCCGCACGACAGCGGCCAGAACCCGATCCCGGGTCAGCCCGCGGCCGGTCGTCAGATCCTCACACAAACGGTCACGCATCTTGGGCAGGCGACCGGCGATCTCCCGTACCCGATCGAATTTCTCCTCGTCCCGGGCCGTGCGCCAATCCGGGTGGTACCGGTACTGCTTCCGTCCGGCCACGTCAAAACCGGTCACCTGAATGTGACCGCGCGGATCCGGGCAGATCCACACGTCCCGCCACGCCGGCGGAATCACCAGTCCCTTGATCCGCTCGAGAACCTCCGGGTCCCTGATCGGCCCGCCGTCCGCGTCGAGGTAGCGAAACCCCGTCCCGGACCGCCGACGCGTGATCCCCGCCCTGGTCAGCACACTGCGCCGCAACCGCGCCATCGACCCTCCCCAACGCCGCCAGGCCTACCGCCTACCCACAAAGACCAAGATCAAATTCTTCATTGCCCATCTCCGCCGGGGTACGGACCGTCGCTCCCGCGGGGACCCTTCCGACCTGAGCAGGGCGCTGGCGCGCCCAGAACGCTCAGCCCGCAAGGGCGACGTGGTCGGCTGGTTGCGGTCAGAGCAACAAACCCGCCGACCGGAACCGCGATGACATCACGGTTCCGGCTGGCGGGGCGAAGATCAGCTGACGGTGGCCGGGAAGCGCTCCCAGACCCGGTGGGCGGCCATCAGCTGCTGGAGGGCGGCCAGGACACCCGTGGACGTGTCGTGGGTGACCACGCCCGGGGTGTCGGCCAGACCGGTCCGCTGCAGCAGATCCACGCCCGGCCCCCACCCGCCGATGGCCTTGGCGTGCCGCCAGGTCTCGTCGATCAGCAGGCTCACCCGCGGGTCGACCGCGGCCGGGATCGGGGCCGGGGGCGCGTCGGGGGCCGGGGCCGGGGCGGCGGCCAGCAGCAACGCGTCGAACTCGATCGAGCGGGCGGTCGCGAACGTGCGCTGGGCGGTCAGCGAACCCACCGTCCCGCCGTGCGGCGCGATGATCAGCGGGACCATCCCGGCCCCGGCGATCGCGTCACGCACCTCGGCCACCCCGTCGAGGGCGGACTCGTCGACGACGATGCCGATGACCCGGCCGTCGCCCGGCCATTCCCCGCCGACCTGGGACAGCGCCGGGCTCGGCGTGACCTCGGGCAGCTCGGCCGAGGCCGAGGGCGCGGGCAGACCCAGCCCTTCGGCCACCGACGCGCACAGCACCGGGTCGATCTCGGCCAGGCACTGCAGCTGCCGTTCCTTGATCGTCTGGTGGTACACCTTGCTCAGCTCGAACGTGTACGCCCGCACGATGTGCTCGCGCTCCACCGGCGTCATGCTCAGCCAGAAAAGTCGTACCTGGGAATAGTGGTCCTTGAAAGAGACCGGCAGGTCACGGATCTTCGGTGCCTCGGTGACGACCACCGGCACGTCGACGAACCCGTTGTCCGGATCCGGCGCCGGGTTGCCGCCGTCGAGCGAGTTCGGCCGGTACGGCGCCACGCCGGCGTGCACGGCCTGCTGGTGGAAGCCGTCGCGGAGCATGTCGTTGACGGGCGCGTGCGGCCGGTTGATGGGGATCTGGTGGAAGTTCGGCCCGGCCAGCCGGGTGAGCTGCGTGTCGACGTACGAGAAAAGCCGCCCCTGCAGCAGGGGATCGTTGGTCACGTCGATGCCCGGCACGAGGTTTCCGAGGTGGAAGGCGACCTGCTCGACCTCGGCGAAGAAGTTGGTCGGGGTCCGGTTGAGCACGAGCTTGCCGACGAGCTGGACCGGCGCGAGTTCCTCGGGCACAAGCTTGGTCGGGTCGAGCAGGTCGATCCCGGCGAACGTCTCCTCCGGGGTGTCCGGGAAGACCTGCAGCCCGAGCTCCCACTCCGGGTAGGCGCCGGCTTCGATCGCGTCGTACAGGTCGCGCCGGTGGAAGTCGGGATCGAGGCCGGCCGCGATCTGCGCCTCCTCCCAGACCAGCGAGTGCACGCCCAGCTTGGGCTTCCAGTGGAACTTGACCAGCACGGTCTCGCCGTCGTCGTTGACCAGGCGGAACGTGTGGACGCCGAAGCCCTCCATCATCCGGTAGGAGCGGGCGATCCCCCGGTCCGACATGTTCCAGATGGTGTGATGCTGCGCCTCGGTGTGCAGCGAGACGAAGTCCCAGAACGTGTCGTGCGCGCTCTGCGCCTGCGGGATCTCCCGGTCCGGGTGCGGCTTGCCGGCGTGGATGATGTCCGGGAACTTGATCGCGTCCTGGATGAAGAAGACCGGCATGTTGTTGCCGACCAGGTCGAACGTGCCCTCGTCGGTGTAGAACTTGGTCGCGAACCCGCGTGTGTCCCGCACGGTGTCGGCCGATCCGCGGGAGCCGAGCACGGTCGAGAACCGTACGAAAACGTCGGTCTCCTTGTTCTTGGTCTTGAGGAACCCGGCCCGGGTCAGCCCGGACGCCGTGCCGTAACTGGTGAAGACGCCGTGCGCGCCGGTGCCGCGGGCGTGGACCACGCGCTCCGGGATGCGTTCGTGGTCGAAGTGCGTGATCTTCTCGCGGAAGTGGTGGTCCTGCAGCAGGATCGGCCCGCGCGGCCCGGCCTTCAGCGAGTGGTCGGTGTCGCGCAGCCGGGCGCCCTGGGCGGTGGTCAGGTAGGCGCCCTGCTGGCCGACCGCCTCCGGTGGCGCACCGGTCTCGGCGCCGGTGGGCGTCCGGGTGTCCGGCTGCCCCTGTTCCGGGCTCGGCAGCAGCGATTCGACGGGGGCGGTCGGCTCCTTCAGGCTCGGAGTGCCGCTGCCCGGGGCTCCCGGAACACTGGGCTCCTTCTTGCGTGATTCCATCCGGACAAACTCCTCAATAAGGTGTATTCAGCCAGGGGTGCGGATACCCAGGCCCGACACCGGCAAACCCCGGACAACGGCCGCCGTTGATCTCGCATAGAGTGCTCGCAATTTCGTTCCCCTCGACCCCTTGCGAGCGCGTGATGGCCGCTTTCTCCCTCGACCTGCGCCACCCCGCGGGCGCCTTCCTCTACAACGCGACCCGGCCGCGACTGACCATCGACGGTCATGACGTTCCGGTCCGGGAGTGGGGCGTGCAGCAGCTCGACCTGATCCCGGGCGGGCCCCACAAGATCGAGATCTACGTCCCGTACGTGTTCCCGCGCCGCGTCGGCCGGGTCACGCTCGACTTCATGGTGCCCGAGGAGGGCGTCGCGCTGGAGTACATGGCGCCGACGTTCACCTTCGCCAAGGGCAGCCTCGGTGCTCCCGGCGCGCAGAAGTCGTCCGGTTTCCGGACCACGTGGACGATGAACATCGTCGCCGCCGTCGTGGTCGTCGCCGCGTTCGTCTACCTGAAGTCGCAGGGGTAGGGCTAGCCCTACCCCGTAAGGGCTAGCCCGCCCCATCGTCCGGCGCGCCCGCGTTCAATAGCGTCGACAGCATGACGACGACGCAGATCGATACCGTACTTGTCCCGGCGCCGGCCATGCGGTTCGTGGCCGCGACCGGGACGAACACGCGCTACGTCCTCAGCGGGCTGCCCCTGGCGCTGAGCTCGGCCGTGGTCTGTGTGACCGCGTTCTCGGCCGGGCTCGGGCTGGCCGTCGTGTGGCTCGGCGTACCCCTGCTGATCTTCGCGCTGGGCATGTCCCGGGGCTTCGCCGAGACCGAGCGCGGCCGCATCGCCAAGGTGCTGGGCGAACCGGTCGCCCGGCCGGTCTACCGCACGACCGATTCCACCAACCTTCTCGTACGGCTGGTCACCGTCCTCGGCGACCGGCAGACGTGGCGCGACCTCACCCACGCGGCGCTGCGCTGGATCCCCAACTCGGTCGCGTTCTCCCTGGTCACCACCTGGTGGGCCGGGATGCTGGGCGGCCTGTCGTGGGGACTGTGGGGCTGGGCGCTGCCGCACGGCGACGTCGAGGTGCCGCAGCTGCTCGGTTTCGGCGACTCGTACCTGACGATCGTGCTCTTCTACCTGGCCGTGGCCGCGGTCTTCGCCGCCACCCTGCCGACCGTGGCCCACGCCGCCGCCCGGCTGGAGGCCCGCTTCGCCCGGTCCCTGCTCACCGCCACGGCGTGATCACCGCCGCGGCCGGCCGGCTCGTCGCCGGACCGGCCACCCTGTGGTGACCGGGCGTCATTCGCCCACGAGGTCCATCTGCAGGCGGATGCTCGTGCCGCCCGGCCGCGTGTCGATGCGGACCAGGTCGCACAGCTGGTTGGCCAGCAGCAACCCACGGCCGCCCTCGCTGGTCGCGGCCGGTGGGATGCGTCCGGCGAGCGGGTCGGCCACGTGGCCGCGGTCGTCGACCTGGCAGACCAGCACCGACGTCTCGGCCCAGATCGCGACGACGCCGCCGGCCGGACTGTGCACGATGGTGTTCTCGGCCAGCTCGTTGACGGCGACGATCAGGTCCTCGGCGGCGATCGTGGCCAGACCGGCCGCCTGGGCCAGGCGCTGGGTGAAGCCGCGGACCGCGGCGAGGTCGCCGACCGTCGTGAAGGCGAGCGTCTCGGCGCCGGCCGGGACCGGGGGCAGCGGCGCGTCGAACCGCGCCGACGGCGTGTAGTGCGGGCTGGGCCGCCGTGAACCGTCGGTGATCGTCACCGGGTGGGTCCGTTCGGCGTCGCGCAGCCAGGCGGCGGGCAGGGCCAGGTCGTACGGGCACAGCACGGTCCCGCTGAGCACCCGCCCGATCAGCGCGTCGTGCTGCACGCAGGCAGGTTGTTCGATCGGTGTCCGGCCGGGCCAGACCGCTTCCTGGATCACCGCGACCGGCCGGCCCGGGTGGGCGGCCGCGAACGGCAGCAGCACGCCGGGGATGATCCGCCCGGGGTTGCGCCCGGCGACGGTCAGGTCGACGTAGCGGACCGCGTCGCCGAGGTCACCGAGGGCGTCCTGCACCGCGACCAGGTTCTTGCCGGGGACGGCGACCAGCACCGGCTCGCCGGCGGCCACCGCGGCCCGGGCGAACGCCGTGGTGCCGCGAAGATAGTCGTCGAAGTCGCGGTAGAGCAGCGCGGGATGGTCCGTCACTCGACCATCACGCCACCTCCGAACCGAGCCCCACCCGCAGGTGTGAAGACTAGCCCCACCCGGCGGCAACAGCGACCGGGCGCCTTGGTGGGCGTAACCCCGGCCCGCATTGCGCCCGCGACGTCGACCGGTCGGGTCTCTCGACGTCGGCCGCTAAGGGTGCAATGCCTGCGAGCCGGAGGCGACGCCGGTAAGCACAGCGACCGGGGCCAGGCATCGCAGCAGTGATCGGGCCGCGGCGACGACCAGCCGGCGGTCGTGAGTCAGCGCGAAGTCGAACCGCCGCCCCCGGTCCGGGCCGTCGTCGCCCAGGTCCCGGGCGACCAGGGCGGCCGCCCGGTGCGGGCCGACCACGATCACGTTCCACTCGCCGTACATGCTGTCGGCCGCGTCGAGGTGCGCGCCGCGCACGCCGGGGGCCGGTTCGCCGCCGAGCCCGGAGCCGACCGCGGCGACGAACGGGCTGTGCGCGGCGATGCGCGTGTACCGGGCCGCGGTGGCCGGGGTGAAGTGGCACGAGTCCTGGAAGCAGGCGAGCAGCACGGGTGGTTCCGGCCCGTCGCCGGCGAGCGCTTCCAGGTGCCGGCTCATGGACATCAACTGCGATTTCGACGTACGGGTGACCGGCCGTTCCGCGGCCACCACCTCGAACGGCGTCCGCGCGTCGCCGGTGGAGCGCCGCACGTGCGGCAGCGCGGTCGCGTACGGCAACTCCCCCGGCAGCGGCCCCGGCATCCCGAACCAGAAGCCCTGCCCGACCGTCGCTCCCATGCTGCGCGCGACCGCCACCTGCTCGGCCGTCTCGATCCCTTCGGCCAGCACGATCGCGCCGCTGGCCTCGGCGTAGGCGGCGACCGCGGCCACCACCCGGGCGGTGTTCGGGTCGTCCGGCGCCCGGAGCAGCTGCATGTCCAGTTTGACCACGTCCGGGTGCACGAACGGCATCAGCGCCAGCGACATCGGGTCGGCCCCGACGTCGTCGAGCGCGACCCCCCAGCCGTTCTCCCGGCAGCTGGCGGTCGCCGCGAGCAGCGCCGCCGGATCGTCGGCGATGACCCGCTCGGTCATCTCGGTGACGACCCGCAGCCGGTGCCGGGCCTGCTGGACGATCGGCACGAGGTCGGCCGGGCAGTCGGCCCGCCACGCGGTCGGTTCCATGTTCACGAACAGGTTCAGTTCCGGGCCGAAGCCCGCGTGCAGGGCCGCCCGGTACGCGGCGGCCCGGCAGACCCAGTCCAGTTCGGCCTCACGCCCGATCGCCCGGGCGGCGGCGAACAGCGCGGTCGGGGTCTCCAGCGGCGAGCCGGCCGGGCCCCGGCTGAGCGCCTCGAACCCGAGCACCCGACCGAAGGTCAGGTCGACCAGGGGCTGGAAGACCGGCGTGACCAGACGACGGTCGAGCACTTCGTGGATGTCGGGCACGTCGGCCACCATCGTCCGCGCAAGGTCCGACCTTAGAAGGTGTCGGAGCCGAGTCGCGTGCGCAGCTTGGCCAGCGCCTGGGCGAGGAGCCGGGACACGTGCATCTGGGACACCCCGACCTGCTCGCCGATCTGGCTCTGGGTCAGGTTGCCGAAGAAGCGCAGCGTGACGATCTTCCGCTCGCGGTCGGTCAGGCTTTCCAGGGCCGGCCCCAGCGACAGATGCAGGTCGGTCTCGGCGAAGCCGGGGTCACGGGCACCGAGCGTATCGCCCAGTTCGGTGTCGCCGTCGGCCACGATCGGGGCGGACAGCGAGGTCGGCCGGTACGCATGCGCGCCCTCCAGGCCCTCGATGACTTCTTCCTCACCGAGGCCCAGGTGGCCGGCGATGTCGGCGACGGTCGGCTCCCGGCCGATCGTCTGGATCAGCTCGCCGCGCGCCCGGTTGATCGCCATGTTGAGTTCCTGCAGGCGGCGCGGCACCCGGATGTTCCACATCCGGTCCCGGAAGTGCCGGCGCAGCTCGCCGAGGATGGTGGGGATGGCGTATCCGGCGAAGTCGGCGCCGCGCTCGGGTTCGAACCCGTCGATCGCCTTGATCAGGCCGACGACGGCGACCTGGTTCAGGTCCTCCTGCTCGACGCCGCGGCTGGAGTACCGTTTGGCCAGGCGTTTCGCCATCGGCAGCCAGGCGGTGATCGCCTGTTCGCGCTTCCAGGCCCAGGAGGCGTCGTCGCGCGGGGTCTCCACCAGAGCTGTGGCGAGATCGGTCTCGTTGTCGGTCGTGGTGATGGCCATGACACTCCCCTTCACCGGGCCGGGGAGGTCCGCCATGTGCACGAGACACACCCCGATGCCCTGATGCACATCTGGATGATTCCTCGGCACGCTGTTTGACCGATGCAGGAACCCTAGCCGTACGTCTCGGTTCATGCCAGCCGAAAGTACTAATCGATGCAGGTGGCGCACTCCTACCACCGTTACGTGTGACACAGGACGCGTTTGGCGGGCAAAACTTCTGGGAATCGGCGCGGCACACCGCGACGGCGCTACAGGGAGACGACATGGAATTCGGCTGCACGATCGAACGGCACGACGATCGGGTCGTCATCGTGCCCGAGGGCGACATCGACGCGGAGAGCGCCGGCGCGCTGCGCCAGGTGTTGCGCCAGGCCGTCGAGACGCCCGGCTTCACCGCGCTGGAGGTCGACATGGGCCGGGTCTCGTTCCTCGACTCGACCGGGCTCGGCGTCCTCGTCGCCACCCGCAAGGCCGCTCAGGCCCGTGGCATCACGTTCCGCCTGGTCAACCCGGGTGCGATGGTCCGCATGCTGCTGCAGGTGACCAACCTCGAGGAGACCCTCACGGGGGTCTAGATCAAGATCAACATCATCTGCGCGTACGGCGTGAGCAGCGCTGTGATCTTGAGGGCGCCGCTGACGCCGTACGCGCACATGGTCTTGAAAAATCAGTGCCAGGGGGCGTGGATCACGCGGTCGACGCGGATCGTCAGGAGCACGCGGGTCTGCTCACGGCCGCCGTAGTTCTGGTACGGCCCGCCGGTGTACTTCTGCGAGATGCGGTCGATGCTCTCCCGCGCGCCGTCGGTGTCCATGCTGATCACGGTGCCGTTCAGCGAGTAGTAGGTGGTCGGGTCGGCCGCGTCGAGGATGCTGACGGCGACCCGCGGGTCCCGCTCGATGTTGCGCAGCTTGCGGAAACCCTGAACGGTGTTGATCAGCACGTGCTTGCCGTCGGTGTCGACCCAGGTCTGGGTCAGTTGCGGCGAGCCGTCCGGGTTGGTGGTGGCGATCAGGCACGGGCTGGGCGCCTCGAGCATGTCGATCAGGCGGGTCGGCAGTTCGGTCACGGCGGCCGACTCTACCGTCAGTGATCAGTGCCGGGGACGGAACTGCAGCACGGTCGCGACCCGCTGGTCCTCGGTGAGCGCCACCGACTGGAAGAACTCGCTGATCGTGCGCACCGCGCTCTCGAACGCGAAATAGTCCATGGGCTTGGTCACGTAGGCGCTGGCGTGCTGCTGATAGCTGGCGTCCACGTCCTCCCGGGCCGACGACGTGGTCAGCACCACCACCGGGATGGTGCACAGCTCGTCGTCGTTCTTCATCGCCGCGAGCACCTCGTGCCCGTTCATCCGCGGCATGTTCAGGTCGAGAAGCACCAGGTCGGGGCGCCGCGCGTCGGCGTAGAAGCCACGCCGGTGCAGGAAGTCGAGCGCCTGCCGCCCGTCCGCGACCCGCGTCACGATCGGCGGCACGCTCGCCGTCTCCAGGGCCTCCTCGACCATCAGGAAGTCGGCCTCGTCGTCGTCGACGACAAGGACGTGAAGGGCCCGAGCGCTTACCACGCCGCCGCTCATACCCACTCCCGGCCGGATTATCACCTCGTACTTTCTCACCTCACCCTTCCATGTTCCCGGCGATAGCGTGGCCCGCATGACGACCTCTCGTGCACGCCGCCTCGTGGCCGGCGCCGGACAGGTGGCCCTCGGCGCCTTCCTGGCCTTCGCCGGCACGTCCCACCTGACCGTGGCCCGGCAGGAGTTCCAGGCCCAGGTCCCGGCCTGGCTGCCCCTGGACCCGGACTTCGTGGTGCTGGCCTCCGGCGTGGCCGAGATCAGCCTCGGCGCGGCCCTGCTCACCGTCTGGAAACAGCCGGCCCGCGGCCTGGTCGGCGCGACCGCGGCCGCGTTCTTCGTCGCGGTCTTCCCGGGCAACATCGCCCAGTTCGCCGAGCACAAGGACGGCTTCGGCCTGGACACCGACACCAAGCGCGCGGTCCGGCTGGCCTTCCAGCCGCTGCTGGTCGCGTGGGCGTTGGGGGCGACCGGCGGCGTCGGCGCGCTGAGATCCATAGTGGCTCGGGCCCGGCGCTAATTCGGTCCCGGCCCACGGCCGTACGTGCAAGGATCCTCTGGATTTCACGGGAGGAAACAGACGTGCGGCAGATCAACGAGCGGCTGATGAACTGGGCCAGCATCATCGGGGACGAGACCCTGGAGCAGGCCGAGAAGGCGTCCCGGCTGCCCTTCATCCACCCGCACATCGCGCTCATGCCCGATGCTCACCTGGGCAAGGGGGCGACGGTCGGTTCGGTCATCCCGACGCTGGGCGCGCTGATCCCGGCCGCGGTCGGGGTCGACATCGGCTGCGGGATGGCCGCGGTGCGGACCCAGTACCGGGTCGAGGATCTGCGGCCGGACCGCAGCGGGCTGCGGACGGCGATCGAGGCGGCGGTGCCGCTCTCGGCCGGCTCCTACAGCTCCCGGGTGACCGATTCGGCCCAGGCCCGCATCGACGTGCTGCTGAAGAAGGCGGACTTCGACCCGGCCCGGTACGCGAAGAACTGGCAGCTGCAGCTCGGCTCGCTGGGCAGCGGCAACCACTTCATCGAGGTGTGCTCCGACGAGCGCGGCTCGATCTGGTTGTTCCTGCACTCGGGGTCGCGCGGCGTCGGCAACAAGATCGCCACGCATCACATCCAGGTCGCGCGGGACCTGCAGGAGAAGCGCGACGTCGAGCTGCCCGATCGTGACCTCGCGTACCTGGAGGAGGGCACCGGCGAGTTCGACGCCTACCTGGGTGAGCTGCGCTGGGCGCAGGACTTCGCGCTGGCCAACCGGGACGAGATGATGGACCGGGTGGTCGCCTGCTTCGCCGAGTTCGTCGGTGGGCCGGTGCACGAGCTGGAACGGGTGCAGTGCCACCACAACTACACCGAGCAGGAGACGCACTACGGCAAGACGGTGTGGCTGTCCCGCAAGGGCGCGATCAACGCGGCCCAGGGGGTGGCCGGTCTGATCCCGGGGTCGATGGGTGACGCGTCGTACGTGGTCGTGGGCCGGGGCAACGCCGAGGCGCTGAACTCGTCGCCGCACGGGGCCGGCCGGGCGTACTCACGCTCGAAGGCTCGCAAGACGTTCACGCGCGAGCAGCTGCGGACGGCGATGAAGGGCATCGAGTACCGGGACACGGACGCGTTCCTGGACGAGATCCCGCAGGCCTACAAGCCGATCGACGTGGTCATGAACGACGCCGCCGACCTGGTCACGATCCGGCACACGCTGCGCCAGCTGGTCAACGTCAAGGGCGACTGATCGCGACGCTTGACTTCAAGCGCTTGAGGTTTGATGTGCTTGCGGCATGGCGACATTCACCATCCAGGACGTGGCGCGGCGCAGTGGGCTGAGCGAGCCCACGCTGCGCTACTACGAAGAGGCCGGCCTGGTCGGGCCGATCGAGCGGGACCTCAAGAGCGGGCACCGGCGCTACGGTGCCGCCGACCTCGACACCATCGAGGCGTTGTCGTGCCTGCGGGCGGTCGGCGTCGGCATCGAGGACATGCGGACGTATCTGGCCAACCGCCGGCGCGGCCACGCGGCGGCGGCCGAGCAGCGTGACCTGCTGCTGCGGCACGCCGCGCGGATCGAGGCGGAGATCGTCGCCCAGCAGGCCCGGCTGGGCTATCTGCGCGAGAAGGCGGCCCTGTGGGACGCCCGCGACCGCGGCGACGAGCGGGCCGAGTCCGAGATCACCCGGCGGGTCGTGGACGCGATCGGCCGTCTGGAGGTGGCGCGATGAGTCCGATTCTGGTCACCGGCGGGTCGGGGTATCTGGCGACGCACCTGATCGCGGTGCTCCTCCAGGACGGGCAGGAGGTCCGCACCACGGTTCGCGACACGGCGGGTAGCGACGAGCTGCGGGCGGCCGTGCGGCGTGGCGGGGCCGACGACGCCGGGCTGGAGATCGTCGCGGCCGATCTGTTGAGCGACGACGGCTGGGCCGCCGCGGTGGAGGGCTGCGCCGAGGTGCATCACGTGGCCTCGCCGATCCCGCCGGTCCAGCCGCAGGATCCGGACGAGCTGATCGTCCCGGCCCGCGAGGGCACGCTGCGGGTCCTGCGAGCGGCGCGGGACGCCGGTGCCCGTCGGGTGGTGCTGACCTCGTCGTTCGCCGCGGTCGGTTACACGCCGAAGCCGGGCGCGGAGTTCACCGAGGACGACTGGACCGATCCGGACACGCCCGGCCTGCCGCCGTACCCGCGGTCGAAGGCGATCGCCGAGCGCGCCGCCTGGGACCTGATGACCCGCGACGGCGGCGGCACCGAGCTGGTGGTGGTCAACCCGACCGGGATCTTCGGCCCGACCCTGACGACCCGCCCGAGCTCGTCGACCCTGCTGATCAGGGCCATGCTCGACGGGACGATGACCGTCGCGCCCCGGGCCCGGTTCGGTGTCGCCGATGTCCGGGACATTGCCGACCTTCACGTACGGGCGATGACCACGCCCGCCGCGGCCGGTAAACGTTTCCTCGCGCTCGCCGACGGCCCGGCCACGAGCTTCGTCGAGGTCGCGGCGATCCTGCGGGAGGAGTTCGGCGCGGACGCCCCCACGCAGGAGGCGCCCGGGCCGGACCTGCCCCGCCCGGTCATCCACAACGAGCGGGCCAAGGCGGAGCTGGGCTGGCAGCCCCGCCCGATGCGGACCACGATCGTCGACACCGGGCGGAGCCTGTACGACCTGGGACTGCTGGATCAGGCCCCGAGGGTCGGGTAGTCGGTGTAACCGGTGTGGTCGCCGCCGTACGCCTTGGAGAAGTCCGGGGTGTTGAACGGGCCACCGGCGGCCAGCCGCGCCGGCAGGTCCGGGTTGGCCAGGAACAGCGCGCCGTAGGCGACCAGGTCGGTGGTGCCGTCCTCGATCAGGGCGAGCGCGTCCGGGCCGGTCGGGTTCGGGTAGGTGCCCGGGTTCAGCACGAACGTGCCCGGCCACTGGGCGCGCAGCTTGGTGGTCAGCTCACGGCCGGCCGACTCGGCGACGTGCAGGTAGGCCAGGTTCAGCGGGGCCAGCCGGGCGAGCAGCGCGGTGTAGAGCTCCTCGATGTTCTCCTCGGCGATGTCGTTGTACTGGTTTCCGGGCGAGATCCGGATGGCGACCCGGTTCGCGCCGATGGCCTCGACGAGCGCGGCGGCCACCTCGTACGCGAATCGGGTCTTGCCCTGAATGTCCTTGCCCCAGCCGTCGGTGCGCAGGTTGGCGTTGGAGGACAGGAACTGGTGGACGAGGTAGCCGTTGGCGCCGTGGATCTCGACGCCGTCGAAGCCGGCGGCGATCGCGTTGCGGCCGGCCTCGGCGAAGTCGGCGATGATCTGGGTGATCTCCGCCTCGGTCAGCTCCTTCGGCGCGACCATGTCCTGCTGGCCGGCGTCGGTGACGATCTGACCGCCCGGGGCGACCGCGGACGGCGCGACCGGGTGCAGGTCGCCGGGCAGGGTGTCCGGGTGACCGATCCGGCCGGTGTGCATGAGCTGGGCGAAGATCACACCGCCGTTGGCGTGCACGGCGTCGGTGACCTTGCGCCAGCCGGCGATCTGCTCCTCGGAGTGCAGGCCGGGCGTATTGATGTAGCCCTGCCCGCTCACGGACGGCTGGGTGCCCTCGGTGATGATCAGGCCGGCGCCGGCCCGCTGCGCGTAGTACTCCGCGTTCAGCTCGGTCGGGCTCAGGCCCGGGCCGTGCGCGCGGTTGCGGGTCATCGGGGACATCGCGATGCGGTTGCTGAGCTTGGTGCCGCCGAGGTCGTACGCATCAAATGCCGTAACCATGTCAAGTCCTTCATCCCGTGAACGGTTCATGCCGTGAACGAAGTTAGTTCATGGCATGAACGTCCGCAAGTACGATGGCGGACACAACCGTGAGACGAGGGAGAATGTGCAGGTGACACAGCCAACCGGGTTCGGCGACATGCTGCTGGGGCTCTCCCATCTCATCCAGCGCCGCCACGTCCAGATCTGCGCGGAGCACGACCTGACACCCGCCCAGTCCCAGCTGCTGTGCACGATCAAGGACGAACCGCGGCGCATGGTCGACCTCGCGGCCCAGCTCGGCATGGCCAAGCCCGCACTCAGCCAGCTCATCGACCGCATCGAGAGCCGAGGCCTGGTCCGCCGCACGACCGACGGGCAGGACCGGCGGGTGGTCATGATCCATGCGACCCCCGAGGGACAAAAAATCGGGCGAGCACTGTACGAGGATGTCGACGCCCGCCTGCCCGACGTGCTCGCCGCATTGAGCTCGGCCGATCAGGAGCGATTCGCGCAGCTGGTGGCCGCCATCCCGCACGTGCACTGCCCGCGCGTGTGAGCCCGGCGGCGAGCTAACATCGCCGCGTGAGTCGGCGGGGGCACTACGTGCGTACGGTGTTGGGACTCGGCGTGGCGCTGGCCGCCGGGGCCGCGCTGCTGTTCGGCGCACCCGCCCAGTCCGGGGAGCCGCAGCCGGTCGCGCTGACCGCCGCCTGGCCCGGCGCCGCCCGGGGCAGCGTGCCGTCCAAGCTGGCCGACGGCAGCGAGTTCACCCCCGGCCTGTTCCTCGACGCGAAGACGTCGGTCGGCACGGCCCAGAGCGCCGACTCGAAAACGCTGCGCCTGGTCGTGCGCGACCCCGACGGGAATCTGCTGGAGCTGCGCAAGGTGCCGGCCGAGCACCGGGCGCCGTTCGCCGGGCTGACCCTGAGCGGCAACACGCTCATCTGGGTGGAGAGCATCGACGGCAAACAGCAGCTCTGGTCCGGTGACCGGCACGACCCGAAAACC
Organism: Actinoplanes sp. HUAS TT8; assembly: GCF_051380535.1. Classification (NCBI taxonomy): domain Bacteria; kingdom Bacillati; phylum Actinomycetota; class Actinomycetes; order Micromonosporales; family Micromonosporaceae; genus Actinoplanes; species Actinoplanes sp. HUAS TT8. The sequence continues at coordinate 4,400,466 of NZ_CP195646.1, forward strand.
GCACGGATGCTCACCGCCGACGTCGGGGCCATGCAGTTCTACGACTCCGACCACGACCTCGTCGTGGCCGACGGGCGGGTGCACTGGGTGGCCGGCGGGAAGGGCGACGAGACCGAATTCCGGTCGGTGGCGCTGACCGGCGGCCCGGTCACCGTGACCACCCAGAAGGGCACCTGGTCGCTGGCCGCCTGGCCGTGGGCCGTGGACGGCCAGCACTCGGCGCGCGGGACGACCACGCTGCGCAACCTGACGACCGGCGCGACCGTCGCCACACCGTCGGCCGAGCGATCGGTGACCGGGTGCGGGGCGACGTGGTGCCAGATGGTGTCGATCAACGAGGACGGGTATTCACGGATCGAGCTGTCCCACCCGGACGGGTCGGCCCGCCGCAAGATCCTGGAAGGCAACGTCGAGACGGCGATCACCGACGTGGCCGTGCTCGACCGGTTCGAGGTGCTGGCCAAGGTGACCTCGCAGTCCGAACTGAGCGGGAACCAGCAGCTGGTCGTCTACGACCTCAGCAACCGACACCTGGTCCTGGTCAGCCCGGACGCGGCGAACATCACCTACCGCGCCGGGGTGCTGTGGTGGTCGACCGGGGACCAGTCGTCCTACATCCGGAACAGCCTGGACCTGCGCACTATCTGAGCTCGTGGTCGAACCGGACGCGGTGGGCACCGTCCTCGTCGACGGTGAGGCCTCCCGTGCCGCTCCCGGGGACAATGGTGAGGAACTCGGCCTGCCCGTCCGTGCCCGTGGTGGTGGCGGAGTGGGCGAATTTTCAGGTGCCGACCCGGCCCTGGCCATTGCCGTTGTTTCGGCGGGGTCGTGTTGCGGAAACTGTGTCGACATATATGCATGATCATTTAGGGAATTTGATTTGGCATGATCATCCGCTGACATGGTGGCGTTTGGGTTTGAGATAATTTTTGTATGGGGCAGATGTCGTTGTTCGGTCGGGCGGAGACGGCTGCGATGCGGGATCGGACTCGGGCTCGGAACTATTCGGCGGAGCGTGATGAATTTCGTCGCCGGCAGAAGATTCGTCGGGACTGGGGATTGAAGCGTCGTCATGCTGAGAAACTGCGTCGCCTGCGAGAAGGGGACACCGAGGGGCGGGTCGTTCGGGACGAGCGGGCGGGTCTTGGTGTGGCGGCCGGGCGGCCTGTGGCCCGGGTCTCGCACGCCACTGAATCGGCCTCGCCTGCCTCAGCCCCGGCTCCGGCATCGCGGACGGCAGTTCCTGACCGGCGGGCCGTGACGCCGCAGCCTGCGGTTTCGGGGGTTCGGCAAGCAGCTGCTGAGTCGATTGCTGCGCAGGGGGCGCCGTTGTCCGCGCAGGCGGGTGGGCGGCGGTTGTTGTCGGCATTGTGCCTGAGGTCGTTTGGGGTGCTGGGGCTTCGGCGGGGTCGGGGTGGGTTGTTATTGATTAAGTTTGGTCGCCGTGGGGTGATGGTTGCGGTGGCACTCGATGAGGTGTGGTGGCGTCGGGTTTGTGGGGGTCACCGTTCTGCGGTTGAGGTTACCGAAGATTTTATTGGACGTTCTTTGGTTCCCTTAATTTTGTTCGGTGGGCGTGGTCCGCCTTTTTTTTGGTGGTTGGGTTTGTCACCAAGTTACTGGGAGGGTGGTTAGGCCGTAGACGGAGTTGGCGGCGCGGAAATGTATTTGGCCGGCTACTCGTAGGTGGGGGAATCGGTGTAGTACTGCTGGGATGGCTATGCGTAGTTCGGCTCGGGCCAGTGATGCGCCGACGCAGTGGTGGGCGCCGTGGCCGAAAGCGACGTGGCCGGTGGTGCCGCGGCGCACGTCCAGCGTCACCGGGTGGTCGATCAGCGTGGGGTCGCGGTTGGCGGCGGGGAGGGAGATCAGGAGCAGGTCGCCCGGTTCGACCTTGTGGCCGCCGAGTTCGACGGGTGTGGTGGCCAGGCGGATGATGCCGCTGCTGATCACGCTGATCCAACGGAGCAACTCCTCGACGGCGGCTTCCGGGTGGTCGTGGACGGCGGCGAGCTGGTCGGGGTGGCGTAGCAGGGCCAGGAGTCCGAGACCGATCATGTTGGCGGTGCTTTCGTGGCCGGCGATCAGCAGCAGGTGGGCCAGGCCGACCAGTTCGTCCTCTCCCAGCTCTCGGCCGTGTTCGCGGATCAGGTCGCCGAGCAGGCCGGGGCCGGGGTGGGTGCGTTCGCGGGCGACCAGGGTGGCCATGTGGTCGCGGGACTGTTCGAAGATGGCGACGCGGGCGGGGAACGGGCGGGACAGGTCGAGGTATTGGCCGGACCAGCGCTGGAACGCGGCGCGTGACTCGAACGGGACGCCGAGCAGTTCACAGATGACCTGAGTGGGGACCGGCATCGCGAACGACCGGATCAGGTCGGCCGGTGGGCCGGACCGTTCGACGGCGTCCAGGTGGTCGGCGACGATCTGCGCGATGCGCGGTTCCAGGAGGCGCACCTGGCGCATCGTGAGCTGCGGGTTCAGCATGCGCCGCAGTCGCGTGTGCTCCGGCGGGTCCAGCGCCGGGAGGTCGCCGGCGGTGGCGCGGGCCAGCTCCTCCGGGGTGCGCTGGCCGGCGATGCCGAGACGGTCCGGCGTGATCGCGCTGCTGAAAGTGATCGCGTCGGCCGGCACCCGCCGCACATTGTCGAAACCGGTCACCAGCCACATCTGAACGCCGTACGGGGTGTTCACCCGACGAATCCCGCCGTCGAGAATGCGAGGGTCGGGATGGAACTCGCCCTCGCGCCGCATGTAGGGCGGAATGTCAGTCATAGCGGCTCCGCTCGATGGCGTTGACGGCCGGTTGTCGATGAGACGAGTATCGGCCGCATCGGCATCGTGAAAAAGGGGGTGGAGTAATGCACGACTTTTCTCAGGCGCAATGGCGGATCTCCAGTTACAGCACGGCGCACGGCACCTGTGTCGAGGTCGCGGCCGTGGGGGACGACGCCGTCGCGGTGCGGAACAGCAATTCTCCGGAGCTCGGCGCGGTGATTTTCACTCGCGCCGAGATGAAGGCGTGGCTGCTCGGCGTGAAGGACGGCGAGTTCGACGACCTCGGCTGAGCCGGCCCGGTGCGTGTCGCGCTGCTGGGGCACCGCGGTAACCCGTACGTGGGTGGCCAGGGCGTCTACCTGCGCCATCTGAGCCGGGAGCTGGTCCGGGAGGGGCATCGGGTCCACCTTTTCTGTGGGCCGCCATGGCCGTACGCCGATGATGGGGTTGATCTCGTCCCGGTGCGCGGCCTTGACCTCTACCGGACCGGCGACCCCGATCCGATGACCGCGTTGCGGCGCGTCCGCGGACCGGTGGACGCCCTCGAATGGGCCACACTGATGGCCGGCGTCTATCCCGAGGCGCTCGCTTTCTCACTGCGCGCCCTGACGCGCCTTCGACGATCACATCCTTTCCCGTACGACGTCGTCCACGACAATGCGGACGTCGGCTACGGACTTCTCGGACTTCTCGGAAAAGCGCCCGTGGTGGCCACGATCCACCACCCGGCCACCATTGATCGCGAATTCGACGTGGCCGCCGAGCGCGGATTTCATCGACAATTATTAATGCGCCATTGGTACGGTTTCACGCGCATGCAGGGCCGGGTCGCGCGCCGCCTGATCGGGCTGACCACGGTGTCCGAGGCGGCCCGATCGGCGATCGTGGACGCGTTCCGGGTGCCGGCCGAGCGGATCCGCGTGATCGAACTGGGTGTCGACGAGCGGGTGTTCACGCCGCCGGCGACTCCCCGCGTGCCCGGCCGGATCGTCACCGTCGCCAGTTCGTCGGCGCCCCTCAAGGGCATGTCCGACCTGTTCGAGGCGGTGAGCCGGCTGCGCGCCGAGCCGACCGGGGCCGGCCCGCCCCGGGTTGAGCTGATCGCGGCTGACACGCCCGGGGTTGAGCTGATCGCGGCCGAGCCGCGCCGGGTTGAGCTGATCGTGGTCGGCCGACCGCGTCCGAGCCCGGCCGGGGTCCGGTTCGTGACCGGGCTGGACGACGCCGAACTGGCCGCCCTGGTCGGATCGGCCGAGGTGGCGGTCGTGCCGTCCCGGTACGAGGGGTTCTCGCTGCCCGCGGTCGAGGCCATGGCGACCGGAACCGCCCTGGTGGTGACCGCCGCCGGCGCCATCCCCGAGGTGGTGGGCGATGCGGCGCTGCACGTGCCCCCGGGTGATCCGCCCGCGCTGGCCGCGGCGATCCGGCGGCTGCTGGACGATCCGCCGTCGCGCCGGCGGCTCGGGGAGGCCGGACGGGCTCGGGTGCTGCGACGTTACACCTGGCGGCGGACCGCGCGGCGGACCGCCGAGTGGTACTCCGAGATGGGCGCTATCTGGGCAGCATCGCGGCGTCGAGAGTGAGGTCGACGACGCCGGTGCGGGTGCCCGCGGTGAGGATCCCGGCCGTGTGGTCGAGCGCGTGAACCGGGACACCCAGCGGGATCGTGGCGTGGAGTCGCCGGTCCCGGACGTCCCAGATGCGGATCGTGCCGTCGTGTCCGGCCGACACGAGCGCCGTGTCACTCAGGAAGCAGACCGCGCGCACCTGATCGGTGTGCCCGGTCAGGACCGTGCCCGGGGACAGCCGGACCGTCCCGTCGGCGCCGGCCGAGGCGATCCGCGAACCCCGCACCGCGACCGACCAGACCCAGCCGTCGTGGCCGGTCATCGTGGTGATCTCCGAGCCGTCGACCACCCGGACCGTGCCGTCCGACCCGGCCGTGACCAGCCAGTGGCCGGAGGAGCGGACCGCGCGGATCGGGCCGTCGTGCACCGGGATCGGGCCACGCACCCGCCGGCCCGGCCCGAGATCCCACACCGTGAGCCGGCCGTCGGCGGTGCCCACCGCGACACCGCCGTCCACCTCGCACAGGGCGGTGACCGCGGCCTCGCCGACCCGGATCGGCGGGCGGTCGGTGACGCCGCCGAACACCGAGAGCCAGCCGTCGCTGGAACCGAGCACGACAGCCCCGGCGACGGCGGCGACCGTGTTGATCACCCGGGTGGTCTCCAGGAGCCGGACCCCGGGCCGGCCGGGCACCCAGATCCGGGCGCGCCCGGACTCGCCGACAAGCACGCGCGTGTGATCGGAAGCGGTCGCGATCGCGTCGACCGAACCGGGCTGACCACCGACCGGGGCGCCGATCGCCGTACCCGGGACCGGATCCCAGAGCCGCAGCGTGCCGTCGTGTCCACCGGAGGCGAGCAGCGGCGGGCCTCCCGGTCGCGGAACCACACACAGGTCGCGGACCATGCCGCGATGACCGGGCAGGCCCCGGGCGCCGGGGCGGCCGACCTCGCTCAGGCCGATCTGCCCGTCGCCCCCGCCCGACGCCAGTACCCCGTTCACCTGGCACAATGCCCGGATCACGGACACATGCGCCGCCGACGGCACCCCCACCGCCGCGCGGGTGCCGACGTCCCACCACCGGATCGTGCCGTCCACCCCGGCGACCGCGAGGACTCCGGGCCGGGGCGAGGCGAGCGCGAGGACCGGCGCCGGATGTCCGCCGACCGGCGCTCCCACGGCCTCCCCGGTCCGCGGATCCCACAGCCGGATCATCCCGGCGGCGTCCCCGGCGGCGAGCAGCCGCCGCCCGTCACTATCGGACAGGGGGCACACCGCCCGGATCGCCGCCGAGCCACCACGCAGCACCAGCAGAACCTCGCCCGACCGCACGTTCCACACCCGGACGGTCCCGTCGGCACCACCCGACGCGACCTCCGCCCCACCCCATCTCGCCAGGGCGAGCACCGGTCCGTCGTGGCCCTTCAAGGGATTCCCGTACGGGGTGAGCGTGTCCAGCCACCACCGGCGAACCGTCCCGTCGTGCTCGGCCGACACGAGCATCGCCCGTCCGTCCACGAGGATCACCCGGGCCATCACCATCAGCCCCGGCTCCACGCGGGTCGCGAACCCTCGGGGCAGCAGGGAGACGGCGTCCCACCGGGTGACCACGCCGTCCATGGTCATCGCCATCAGGTCGGATCCGGCCGAGTCGACGGCGGCCACGAGACCGGGGTTGAGCGCGGGCGGCTCCCCGCCGGCGAGCGCGGCCGACAGGTCCCACAGCCGGGGTGCCCCGTCCTCCCCGGCCGTGGCCAGCAGCGTCCGCCCGTCCGGCCAGGTCCCGGCGCTGATCGCCCACAGTGCTCCGGCCATGCTGCTCAGCGGGACCCCGACCTGGGTGCCGCGGGCGGTGTCCCACAGCCGTACCGTCCCGTCCGCGGCGGCCGACGCCAGCAGGTCCCGCCCGGGAACGGCGGTGAGAGCCTCCACTCCCCCGGTGTGCCCGGTCAGCGGCTCCCCCACGGCTTCGCCGGTGGCCGGGTCCCAGAGCCGGATCGTCCGGTCGTCCCCCGAGGACGCCACCAGCAAGCGACCGCCGTCGGCACTGGCCGCGCACACCGCCGCGACCACCCCGGCATGCCCGCGCATCGGATCCCCGACCGGGCCTCGCCGGTCCCAGCGGCGTACCGTCGCGTCCGCCCCGGCCGACACGATCAGGACCCGGTCGTCCCCGGTGCGCACCGCGCAGACGTCGACCACCGGCCCGTCATGACCGGTCAGCGGTGCACCGACCGGCGCCCCGGTCCCGGCATCCCACAGCCGCACGGTCCCGTCACCGCCCCCGGACGCGAGCATCACCTGTCCGCTGTCGATCGTCCGGCCGGTGCCGGGTACGAGGCAGATCGCGCCGACCCCGCCGTCGTGGCCGAACAGCGGCGGGCCGACCGGGGTGCTCGTGGCCGGATCCCACAGCCGCACCGTGCCGTCCGCGCCGCCGGTCGCGACCAGCGTTCGACCGCCCGGCCCGGCAACAGCGCAGACCGCGGTGACCGGACCGCGATGGCCGGTCATGGGGGCACCGACCGGCAGGGCGGTGGCCGGATCCCAGAGGCGCACGGTGCCGTCGTCGCCGGCCGAGGCCAGCACCCGGCCGAGCCGGGAGTCCTCGAAGAAGACCAGGCCGGCGACGCTGCCGGTGTGCCCGGGCAGCGGGACGTGCAGCGTCAGCCGCTCGGCGTGACCGGCCCGGACCGTCCACGGCCGTCCCGGGCCGAGGTCGAACTCGTGCGCGCCGAGCGCGGTCATGGCGAGCTGTCGCAGCCCGGCACGGTCCGCGGCGCCGGCGGCGGCCAACTGGTGTCGGGCAAGGATCACCCCGGCGACCGGCAGTGGCAGGCCCGCCCCGCCGAACACGGTCCGCAGCGCGTCGGCGGCGATGGCAAGCGGATCCAGCCGGTCGAGCACGTCGGGGGCGGCGGCGAGGGCATCCCAGACACCGGCATCGGCGACGTGGCCCGAGAGATGCATGACCACGTACGGATTCGCCACCCCGGCGTCCGGACGACCGCCCGCGGCGGCGGGGCCGGCCGTGGTCAGGGCGATCAGGGCGTGACTGATCGCCGGCTGGCGGGACGCGCCGGCGTCGGCGCCGAGCAGCTGCTCGGCGAGCACCCGGTGGGCCAGCCGGTAGACGGTCTGGCCGGCCTCGTTGTCCACGGCCACGTAGGGGTTGGCCGCCTCCAGGAACGCCGACACGTCGCCGTCGCCGATCGGGGCCGGGGACAGGGCGGACGCCATCGCCGCCCAGACGCCGCCGACGATCGGTATGCCGCGCCCACGGCCGAGGGCCAGCGCCTCGACCAGCGGCCCGAACGCCGGGTCCAGCCCGGCCAGCCGGGCGGCGGCCTGCGCGAACAGACCCCGGTGGTCGGCGGGCAGCGGGTCGCCGAGCCCGTCCGGGTCGGCGATCATCTCGTGCACCGCCAGGTGGGCGTAGAGGAAGTCGCTGTCCTGGGCCGCCTCGGCGATCCGGTCCGCCCCGGCCACGCCGGCCCGGGCCAGGCGGCGTGTAACGTAGCGTTCCATCGCGTCCGGGTCCGGGCCGATCCACACGACCTTGGCGAAGCCGGGCGGCGCGACCGCGGTCAGCGCGTCGAGCAGGTCCTCGTCCTCCGGTTCCGGCCGCAGCAGGCCCTCCCGGGTCGAGGCGCGCGTGCCGACCACGAGGCGCACGTTCTCCAGCGCGGCCAGCGGGCGCAGTACCGTGCGGGCGATCACCAGAGGCTCGACGGCCTCGTCCAGGGCGTCGACCAGGAGGGTGAGGGGCTCACGACGTACGCGCGCATTGTCGATCAACCGGTCGAGCAGATCGGTCGTGGCAGCGCTCGCATCCAGGGGTTTCGTCTCGACGGCGGCGGCGATGCGCCGGACGAGGGTGTCGAGGGTCATGCCGGTGAGGTGGATCGTGGCGTCGAACACGTGGTCGGCCGGCTGCTCACGCGGCGGCAGCGGGTCGACCAGCCCGGAGCGCACCAGCACCGAACGCAGATCGGGCCGGCTGTGCACCAGCAGATGTCCGAGCAGTGCGGACTTGCCCGAGCCGGCGCGGCCGGTGACGATCAGCAGTCCGGTCCGGGCGGTTCTCAACCAACGAACTATCCGCGTACGTTCGTCCGCGCGGCCCTCGAAGAACCAGGACAGTTCGCTCTCCTGGGCGCCGCGCGCCTTGGCCACGAAGTGGCCGCGCTCGTCCGGCGGCAGCGCCGCCAGCACCGTCTCCAGCTCCCGCAGCAGGTCGAGGGGCAGGCTGACCGCCGCGGCCAGGGGCAGCACCGGGCGGGTCAGGGCGGCGTCGCCGAGCCGGCGGCCGACCACCAACCCGGTCGGCAGGCGCCGGTCCAGCTCGGCGGCGAGGCGCCACAGCTCGATGCGCTCGTCGGTGCGGAAATTCTCGGTCAGGCACTGGCGCAGCGCGGCCGAGAACCGGCCCAGCGCCGTCGAACCGTCCCCGGAGACGCCGACGAGCAGCACGCGGTCGGCGCCGAGCAGACCGGACGCGAGTTCGGCGTTGAGCTTGTCGACGAACCGCGACGACCAGCAGGTGTCCACGACCACGATCGCCCAATGGTCGCCGGCCGTGGCCTGCCGGGCCCGGATCGCCTCGGCCAGCTGCGCCGGCAGCAGGCCCGAGGTGCGGACGGCGGCCGGGCTGCGGGCGTGCGCGAGGGCGACGTCAAAGCCGTCCGACCAGCCGTGACCCAGCCAGTAGAGCACCGAGTCGGCCGGTTCACCCGGGCGCGACCAGTCGCGCAGGCGGCGGTCCACGGCGTCGCCGCCGCGCTCGTCCATCGGCACGGCCCACGGTTCGGTTTCGGCGCCGAACTCGGCGAACAGGGCGGCGACGGTGGCCAGCTCGGGCTCCACGGCGAGCGCCGGATGATCCTCGTAGGCGCCGACCACGACCGGGAACAGCTCCGGGCCGGTCATGGCCCGGCGTCGGCCATCACGAGCTGGCTGACCGGGGACGATCCGCCGCCCGCGGCCTCGACCCGGTACACGCCCGGGGCCGGGACCGCGACCGTCCCGGCGATCCGCCCGTCGGCCCGCCGCAGCGGAACCGGCTGCACCATCCGGTCGGTCGACGCGTCGATGACCCGGCAGGACACGTCGAGCGGATGATCGGCGCCGCTGACCTCGACCGTGAACGGCACGCCGGGCCGCACCAGGTCGGGCAGGTCCAGCCCGAGATCACCGGCGCCGAGCCACGGCCCGGTGCGCCGATCGGTGAGCACGTCGGCCACCGCGATGATCGCCTCGTTGCTGCGCGCGATCGCCCCGTGCGACTGGGCCAGGGGCATCGCGGCGACGTCGTGCAGCTGCGCCGACTCGCGGTAGACCGTCCCGTCGCCGGCCAGGTCGACCCGCTCGATGCCGCCCGCGGCGGCCGGCTTGCAGGTCCAGCGCTCGCCGACCGCGACCCCGGCGTCCAGCCGCACCGACTGCGTGGTCGGCTGATGCGCGCCGACGACCTGGACGTGGCCGGGCAGCGCGACCCGGGCCACCCGCCCGGCCCGCGCGAACGCCGCCTCGGCCAGCTCGCCGTCCCCGCCGAGGCCGCGCACGTCGGACACGTCGAGGCGGCGCGCGTCGGTTCCGGTGTCGACACAGCGGTACGTCGGCAGCAGGTCGTACACGCCCGGCAGGCCCCGGACGAGGTCCCGCAACCGGGCGTGCGGCAACGGCAGCGGGCCGCCGCGCCCGGAGCTGAGCAGCACGACCGCCTTGGCCGCGCCGTAGAACGGCGTGCCCAGCGTGATCACCCTGCGGACCAGATCGGCGGCGCCCGGGATGGTGGTCAGGTGTCGCGCGAGCAGGCCGCCCATCGAGTGGGCGACGATCACGACCCGCACGTCGTCGCCCGGTGACCGGGCCCGCCAGGCCCGCAGGTGGGCGTCCGCGAAGTCGGCCAGCAGCGCCGCGTTGTGGCTGACCGGCAGCCGCCAGTCGTAGCCGAACTCGGCCACCGCGGCCGGATCCCGGGTCACCGGGCGGATGCCGTCGAGCAGCCGTCCGTACGGCTCGAACCCGCGCAGCACCGGCGCGAACGCCGGGAAGCGGAGCAGGCCGGTCGCCCGCACCCGCCCGTAGTGCCCGGCCCGCTCGTCGTCGGTCAGCGCCAGGGCCCGCAGGGCCGAACCGCCCGCCCAGGCCTTCACATACCAGCGCGGGTCGCGCAGACCCCACAGGGTCTCGCCGGTCCCGGTGTCGACCAGCTCACTGCCCATGATCCCGGGCACCACGACGACGGCGTCGCCGGTCACCACAGCGTCAGGCTGCCCCACGAGCCCAGACTAGGAGCCCGCTCGGCCCGGCAACAGCGGCTGATCCGGTCGGCTGTGGACACCACACGGCTGTACCACCGCCCGGGTGACGCCCCAGGCCGGAACCCGCCCGGCCGTCGACCCCGACCGGGCCCGCCGAAAAGCGCGGCACCGCGGCGGTGAGGGCGTCGCTCGAACCGCACCGACCGACCAGGCCGGCCGAAAAGCGCGGCACCGCGGCGGTGAGGGCGTCGCTCGAACCGCACCGACCGACCAGGCCGGCCGAAAGCGCGGCACCGCGGCGGTGAGGGGGTTGGTCGGGGCCGTCAGACGTAGGGCTGCTTCGGCTCGTCGATCTCCTGCCAGGACTTGACGTCGATGTAGGCGACCTGCGCCTGGTTCACCGGGTCGGTCCCGACCTCGGTGCTGTAGACGCCGACGACCTCGACCCAGGCGTCCGGCGGCGCGTCCATCGCGGCGCCGGTCATGCCGACCTTGATCGGGCGGCCGTCGGCGGCGCAGCAGGTCAGCACGATGCGGGCGAGCATCGGTTTACCGTCCGGGCCGGGGGTGATGAAGCCGGTGAGCTTCACGTTGCGGCCGGCCAGGCTCTTGCCGCCGTCGAAGACGGCCCGGGACGCGTAGTCGAGCAGGCTCACCTCGACCGGGTCACCGTCGGGCAGCGGCGGGTAGTCCGAGGCGGCCGACAGGCCGACGCTGCCGGCCTGGCCCGCCGCGAACGAGCCCAGCGCCGGCGGTGAGATCAGCAGCAGCCCGAGCACCGGCAGCAGCAGCAACCAGCCGACCTTCGGCTCGTGATGCCCGTGACCGTGCCCGTCGTCGTGCCCGTGCCCGTCGTCGTCCGAGCCGTGGCCGTCCGAGCCGTGGCCGTCCGAGCCGTGGCCGTGGGCGTCGCCGGGCTCGGGGTCGCCGCGGCGGGCGGCCCGCAGGTCATACCACATCGTCATGAGCGCGGCGGCGACCAGCAGGAGGCCCGCGACCAGCAGGAACGGGCGCAGGCCCTCCTTGACGTAGCGGAGGAAGGTGTCGGTCACGGTCGCTTTGATGATCGCGCCGCCGAACAGAAGCATGATCACGGCCTGGGTCATGCGGCTCATAGGACGGCCATCCCGAAAGCGGAGCCGACCAGGATGGCGGCGACGAAGGTGGTGGGGGCGAAACGCATCGAGAAGCGGCGGCCGAACACGCCGGTCTGCATCGAGATCAGCTTGAGGTCGACCATCGGGCCCACGACCAGGAAGACCAGGCGGGACGTCAGGGAGAACTGGGACAGGCTGGCCGCGACGAAAGCATCGGCCTCGCTGCAGATCGACAGCAGCACGGCCAGGGTGGCCAGCGCGATCACCGAGAGCACCGGATAACCGGCCAGGCTCTGCAACCAGGCCGCCGGGATCACCACGTTGATCGTCGCCGCGGCGGCCGCGCCGAGGACCAGGAAGCCGCCGGCGTGCATGATGTCGTGCCGGCAGGCCGCCCAGAACGCGCGGGCCTTGGACTCGTCGTCCAGGTCGGGGCGATGCGGCAGCTTGATCCATTCCGGTTTGCCGATGCGCAGCCACAGCCAGCCCATGGCGACCGCGACGACCAGGCTGGCCACACCGCGGGCAACCGCCATCATCGGCTCGCCGGGGAACGCGATCACGGTCGCGGTCAGCACGATCGGGTTGATCGCCGGGGCGGCCAGCAGGAACGCGAGCGCCGCGGCCGGGGTCACCCCGCGCCGGATCAGGGAGCCGGCGATCGGCACGCTGCCGCACTCGCACCCGGGCAGGATCACGCCGGCGACCCCGGCCGCGGGCACGGCCAGCGCCGGGTGGCTGGGCAGCGCGCGGGCCCAGAAGCTGCGGGGCACGTAGACCGCGATGACCGCGGAAAGCACCACCCCGAAGACCAGGAACGGCACGGCCTGCACCAGCACCGAGACGAAGACGGTGGACCAGGTCTGCAGGGCGGCGCCGGAGAGCAGCCCGGCGATGCTGCCGCGGGCGAGCACGAGCAGGACGAGCACCACGGCCAGCACCTCGAGGGAGCCGATCGTCGTGCCTTTCTCCGCATCCGGTTCGGTCTTGCTCTCGGTCGTCGTAGTCGTGGTCACCAGCGGCTCCCTCATCCTTGCTCGGGCCGCGTAAAACTACCGCCTGCGGCCGACAAATCCAGCGCGTCCCACCGCTCGGATGACGATGTAAATAGATGCGTATGTCCTAATACGGATTTCGGCGACCAGCGGTTCAAGGGTTCGCCCGCGGCGAAACAGTCCGCAACCCGCGAGGTCAGGACCGCGGCCCATCGGGCTCCACAGATCGCCTGCCTAGGATGGCCGGATGCTCATCGGCCGCGACGACACCCTGCGCCAGGTGTCGGATCTCCTCCACGGCCCCGCCCCCGCGGTCCTGCTCACCGGCATCCCGGGCGCCGGCAAGACCGCCGTCCTGACCGCCGTCCAGCGGCAGGCGAGGAGGGTTCTGAAGGCCACCGGCGCCCTGAGCGACCGCCACCTCCCGTACGCCGCCCTGGCCGACCTGATCACCGACGACCAGCTCCTGGACAGCATCGCCGGTAACCCGCCCCACCCCTTGCGGCTGCGCCTGGACGTCCTGGCCTGGCTGGAGTCCGAGGCCGAGTCCGGTCCGCTTCTGATCACCCTGGACGACGCCCAGTGGTGCGACGAGACCTCCCTGTCGGTCCTGGGTTTCGTCGCCCGCCGCCTGAGCGGGACGAACGTCTCCTTCCTGGCCGCCTGCCGGGACAGCGAGATCCCGGCCGCCCTGGCCGGTCTGCCGGCGGTCCCGCTGCCCCCGTTGGACGAGCACGACGCGACGCGTCTGCTGAAGGATGCCGGGGTCGACCTGACCGGTTCCGCCCTGCCGAAGGTCCTGGATCGGGCCGCCGGTAACCCGCTCGCTCTGCTGGAGCTGGGCCGGGCGGCCGCCGCCGACACCGAGCCGACCACGGTCGAGCTGGCCTTCGCGGCCCGGTTCCGGGCGCTGCCGGCCGGCACCCGGGAGGCCCTGCTGCTGGTCGCCGCCGGTGACGGTGACCTGCGCACGGTCGGCCGGGTGACCAGTCCCGGGGCCCTGCTGCGCCGGCTGGCCCCGGCCGAGTCGGCCGGGCTGCTCACGATCACCGGCCGGGTCGCCCGGTTCCAGCATCCGCTGGCCCGGTCGGCCGCCTATCAGCTCGGCACGACCGAGGAGCGGGTCCGGGCCCACCGCCGGCTCGCCGCCGCCCACGAGGACGACCCGGACCGGCGGGTGTGGCATCTGGCCGAGGCCACCGTGGTCGCCGACGAGTCGGTGGCGGCGGCCCTGGTCGAGGTCGCCGAGCGGGCCGAGCGGCGCGGGGCGTACGCCGAGGCCACCCGCTCGCTGATCCGGGCCGCGGAGCTCAGCCCGGCCCCCGCCGACCGGGAGCACCGCACCCTGAACGCGGCCTGGACGGCCTCGGCGGGCGGCTTCTTCGAGTGGATCCTCCAGCTGGCCGGGCCGTTGCGGGACGGGTCCGAGGACCGTTCGACGCGGGCGGTGGCCGCCCAGATGCTGGCCTACGGCAACTCGCAGACGTCACGCCAGCAGAGCGCGTGGGGTCTGCTGCTGGACGCGCTCGGCCTGCTCCTCGACGAGCAGCCGAGCTGGGGGTGGTCGTCGCTGACGACTCTCGCGGTGCTCGCCTACCGCCGCGGCGCCGACGGCCCGGTGGTCCAGCAGTGGCTGGACCGCTACGACGAGGTGCTGGCCGGGCGCGGCGAGCCCGTCCCGCCGCGGATCCTGGCCTGCCGCGCCTGGATCCGGATGGCGATCACCCCGCTCGCCCAGCCGGCCGACATCCTGGAGCTGATCCGCACCGTGCGGACGCCGGACGGCCCGCCGGTCGAGATGGCGAACCTGGAGATGATGCTGGGTGCCGCCGCGTGGCTGCTGGACGACTCGCGCAACGCGCTGACCAGGCTGAGCCGGGCGGCCGACCTGTTCCGCAAGGGCGGTCCGGCCAACATGACGAACACGCTCATGACGCTGACCCAGGTGCAGCTGGACGTCGGGGACTTCGACGCCGCCGAGCAGTCGTCGCGCCTGCTCGTCGACCTGGCCGCGACCGTGCGGCACGCGTTCGCGGGCGAGCACGGCTTCGAGCTGGGGGCGCGGGCGGCCGCCGTACGCGGGAATGTGGATCTTGCTCGTGATATGTGCGGAAAGGGACTGCGCACCCTGGAGGCCGGCGAGTATCGGGTGCTGGAGGTGACCGGCCTGGTCACGCGCGCCTACATCGCGTTCGCGGAACGGGACGCGCAGGGCGCGTGGGATGCGCTGCGGCCGCTCTTCGATCGCGACGGCGAGCCGCTTCACCCGCACATCTCGTACCGGGAAATCGCTTTTTATGTCGTCACCGCGGTGCGCGCCGGTGCCCTGGAAGAGGTCCGGCCGGTCGTCGATCTGGCCGGGAAACGGCTGGCCGGGGCCGGTCCGCGGTTGCGGCTGCAGCTGGCCGCGGCGCGCGCGCAGCTGGCCGGGGACGACGCCGAGCCGCATCATCGGGCGGCGACCACCGATCCGATCGCGGCGCGGTGGCCCTTCGAGCTCGCCTGCGCCCGCCTCGAATACGGCGCCTGGCTTCGCCGGCGCCAACGATCGCGGGACGCTCGCGCTTCGCTTCAGGCGGCCTCGATGGCTTTTGTACGGATGGGAGCCCGCCCGTGGGCCGAGTTCGCCGCCGCCGAGCTGCGCGCGGCCGGGGTCACCGCGGCCGGCCCGGCCCCCTCGGCCTGGGCCGATCTGACCGGCCAGGAACGTGAGGTGGTCCGCCTGGCCGCCGCTGGCCTGACCAACCGGGAGATCGGCGCGTCCCTGTTCCTCTCCGCCCGGACCGTCTCCACGCACCTCTACAAGGCGTACCCCAAACTGGGGGTCACCTCGCGTTCTCAGCTGCGCGACCTGATCCCGGACGATCGCTCGTGAAGAACGTGATCAGCGCGGGCGCCAGCACCTCGGGGTCGACCGCGTGGGTCTGCCCGGGCAGCGTCTCCCGGCGGCCGTCGACCACCCCGGCCGCGACCGCCGTCACCGCCTCGGCCGCCCACGGCGGGCTGGCGCCGCCGTCGACGGCCAGCACCGGGACCTTCACCTCGGCCAGCAGATCGGCCGGGACACCGCTGTCACCGAGGATCGTCAGGTCGTAGGCGAGCGTCGGCGCGACCGCCTCCAGGGCGGCCCATCCGGGGCCCTGCCGGGCCTGGTCGATCATCGCGTCGGGCATGCCGGTCAGCCGCATGAAACCGCTGACCGCGTCGTCGCGCCGGCCCTCCCGGGCGGCCGCGATGACGGCCGCCGCGGCGTCACCGCGGTCGCCGCTGCGGAACGGGGGCTCGTAGACCGCCACCCGGGTGACCGGGCGGCCGGTCGCGGCGGCGCGCAGGGCGAGGGCCGAGCCGGAGGACATGCCGTACAGGATCGCGGTTCCGCCGGCCGCCTCGATCAGGGCGTCGAGGTCCTCGATCTCGCGCTCCACCGCGTACGGCGGGGTGTCGCCGCTGTCGCCGCGACCGCGCCGGTCGTAGTGCAGGGCGCTCAGGCCCGCGGCGGCGAGCAACTCGGCCAGGCGGGCGGTTCCGTGATCGATCCACCGATGCTGGAACGCGCCGCCGACGAGGACGACCGGCGGGCCGTCGCCGTACCGGTCGAACGCGATCGTGGTCCCGTCCCGCGAGGTCACCGTCTCCATGTGTCGCACGCTACTCGCGTGCGAGCCCGCAATACGTCAGCCGACGTATGCCGCGCGGGCCGGTCGGCTTCGTAGGGTTTTGACATGACTAGAACGGACATCCCCGGCTGCTCCTACCTCGGCGGCACGATCCTTCAGCTGACGGTGCGGACGAGGCGGTCCTTCAGGGTCGACAGCTGCTGTTCCGAGTAGAAGGTGCCGGCCCGGACGACGCCGGTGATCCGGTGCAGGTTCGCGGCGTCGTCGAGCGGGTTGGCGCCGAGCAGGACCAGGTCGGCCTCGCGGCCCGGCTCGACCGTGCCCATCGTGGCGGTGGCCTGCAGGAACTCGGCCGCGTTGACGGTCAGCATGCGCAGCAGGGTCAGCGGGGCGAGGCCGGCCTCGGCGAGCAGGTCGATCTCGTCGTGCAGGCCGGCGCCGGGCACGATCCAGACCGCGCCGGAGGAGTCGGTGCCGACGAGCATCCGTACGCCGGCCTCGTCGAACGTCTTGGCCAGGTAATATTCGTACCGGTGGGAGGCCCGCAGGATCTCCCGGTCGGCCGGGCTGAACCGGGCGAACCGTTTGACCGCGCCGTCCCAGGTGCGGCGGGTGGCCGGGGTCATGTAGCGCAGGTCCTGATCGGCCGGGAAGCCCGGATCGTCGCAGAGCTTGCTGGTCTTCTGCCGGATCAGCGTGGGCACGTGCCAAGTTCCGTCCGCCGCGAAGCGTTCTCCCAGCTCACGGGCCCGCCCCTCGTCGTAGTGCCGGACCGCCTCGTCGAGCAGGGCCAGGTCGGCCGGCTTGTTCAGCTGGACCGGGTTGAGCACGATCCGGCGCAGCACGGCGGCCAGGATCCGGTCCGCGAACGGCAGCCGGAACGACGGCAGGCGCAGCCGCTGGTCACCGGTCGCCGGGATCTCGCTGTGCCCGTCGCAGCAACCCAGCACGCCCAGGCCGGACCCGAAGTGCTCGATCGACCGCATGCCGATCTTGGAGGCGCGCAGGACGTCGAGGCCGGCCGGCAGGTGCCCGACGATCGGCACCCCGAGCCGCAGCGCCTCGGCCTGGGCGTCGAAGAAGCTCTCGGCGGTCATCGCGGCCGACTTGACGAAGTCGGCGCCGGCCGCGACCTGGGTCCGTACCGTCTCGGCGGTTTCTTCCGGTGTCGCCGTGTTCAGCATGGTCAGAAGCGGACCCGGCATGGCCAGCAACGCCGGGGACGCCTTGGGCAGACGCAACTCGCCGTTCGCCCGGGCCCGGAGCAGGCTCAGGTCGCCGTGCATCTGCCGGAAACCGGTGATGCCGTGTGCCAGCATCAGTTCCAGGGTGGCGCCGACCTGGCCGGGCTGCCCGAGCGGGTGCGCGTGCATGTCGTTGAAGCCCGGAACGACGTACCGCGAAGAAGCCTCGACCATCTCGGCGCCGGGAGGCGCCGGCAGAGCGGGACCGACCGCGGAGATCTTGCGATTTTCTATGAGTACGTCGGTTCCGGCGCTCAGCCCGCCGGCGCGGACGTCGACGACGGTGGCGTTGCGCAGCAGCAGAGCGCTCATCGGTTGAACAGCCTTTCGGCGTTGTCGCTGGTCAGGGCCCGCCAGGAGTCGTCGATGGTGTCGATCTGGGCGAGCGCGAGCGGGGCCGGCGTCCAGCAGTAGTCGCTGCCGTAAACCAGGCGGGACGTGCCGAAGGCGGCCTCCAGGGCGGGGATCTGCCGCGGGAACGGGGTGCCGGCCATGTCGAACCAGACGCGGCTGAGCTGATCGACAACGGACTCCTGCACGTCGGCGGCTCCGGGCACCAGCGCCTGGAACAGTTGCATCCGGTCGGCCAGCAGGGGCAGCGCTCCCCCGCCGTGGGTCAGGACCCAGCGGATCGCCGGGTAACGGGTCAGCACGCCGCTGAAGATCAGGTCACTGGCGGCGCGGGCCGTGTCGAAGAGGAACTCCAGCATCGGGCGGGGGCGGCCGAGGGCGATCTCCTCGGCGTGCGGCGGCGAGGTCGGGTGGACGAAGATCAGGGCGGAGCGGCGGTCGAGCTCGGCCCAGAGCGGCTCGTAGCGGGCGTCGCCCGGGTAGACGCCGTTGTGGTTGGTCTCCACCACGACTCCGTCCGCGTCGAGGTCGTCCAGAGCGTAGGTGGCCTCAGCGATCGAGGCGTCGACGTCCGGGAGCGGCAGGCTGGCAAAGTGCCCGAATTTATCTGGATATTTTGCCTTCTGCTGGGCGCCGAATTCGTTCACTTCGCGAGCCAGGGCCCGGTTTTCCAGCACCCCCGGCGACGAGACGGAGAGGTACGCCTTGTCGATGCCACCCCGGGCCATCAGGTCCAGGTGCTCGGCGGCGCTCCAGGCGGGCCACCCGGGCATGCCGTCCGGGCGCTCGATCCCGGTCGCGGCCGCATAGGCGTCGGTCACGAAATGGGCATGTACGTCGATCAGTCCGGTCATGGTGTGCAACCGTAGGAGCCATGACCGGTGAACGGAATGCCCTATGCCACTGAGCGGCACACCGGTTATCGAACGCGCGTTCACCCTGCTCCGCACGTTCGACGCCACCCACCGGGCGCAGGGCCTGGCCGACCTGGCCCGCCGCGCCGACCTGCCCCGCAGCAGCGCCCTGCGCCTGGCCCGCACCCTCGTCGAGGCCGGCGCCCTGGAACGCCTCGACGACGGGCGGTACGTGATCGGCCTGCACCTGCTGGAGATCGCCTCCCTCGCCCCGCGCGGCCACGGCCTGCGCGCGGTCGCGATGCCGTACCTGGAGGACCTATTCCACGTCACCCGCCAGCACGTGCTGCTCGCCGTCCGCGACAACGACGAGGCCCTGCTCGTCGAACGCCTCTCGGCCCGCGACGCGAGCCCGGTCCGCTACCGCGTCGGCGGACGCCTCCCCCTGACCGCCACCGGCGTCGGGCTGGTGCTGCTCGCCCACGCGCCGGCCGAGATCCAGGAAGCGGTGCTCGCCGCCTACCGGGCCGGTGACGGTGACACCGACATCCAGGGCACCGCTGACCTGCGGCGGGTTCTTGCTGAGGTACGGCGTGGCGGCTACGCCTTCGGCCGGCAGAACCGCCCGTGGGCGATGAGCACGGTCGCCGCCCCGATCCACGCGGCCGACCAGGTGGTGGCCGCACTGTCGGTGGTGGCGCCGAGCGCGGGCTTCGAGGCGGCACCGTACGGCCTGGCCGTCCAGGCGGCCGCCCGCGCCGTCTCCCGCCAGCTGTCCACCGTCCCCGCCGCCGACCTCCTGCTGTCCTGACACGGGCCTCTAAGGCAGGTGGGTGCTCTACGCGGTTCCCGAACTGGACACCGCGGATCATCAGGTCCTCCGAGAACTCGACACGATGCGGGCTGCGCTCGGCGCACACCTGCGGTCCGAGCCGCGGTGGGCGATCCAACTACGTCGGAACCTGTTCGCCGCGGCCGTCCGGGGCTCCAACGCCATTGAGAACATCACGATCAGCAGCGCGAATGCACGGGCACTTGTCGAACACGCCCCGATGTCCGCCGCGGCCGGCGACGAGACACAGCAGGCGGTGATCGGATACCGCGATGCCATGACCTACGTGCAGCAGACCCCCTCATGACCTTCTTCGAGTACTCGGAGACGCTGCTGTCTGCGCTGCATTTCATGATCACGAAGTACCAGCCGGCGAAGTGGCCGGGCCGCTATCGGGCCGGCGGAATCTTCGTGTCCAGCTCCGATCCTTTGGAACCGATGTACACGGGCCCCGACCCCGATCTCGTCCCTGGACTCATGACCGAACTGGTCACGTGGCTGCGCGACGGCGACCTGGATGCCCCGGCCTATGCGCGAGCGGCAATGGCCCACCTGAACCTTGTAGCCATCCACCCCTGGCGGGACGGCAACGGCCGGACAGCACGCGCGCTGCACACCCTGATCCTGGCCCGCACCGGTGAGCCGGCACCCGAGTTCTCCTCGATCGAGGAATGGCTCGGCGAACAGATCAACACCGTGCAGTACTACGAAGCGCTGCGCACCACGCAAGGTGGCCGCTTCCAGCCTGGCCGTGACGCCCGCCCGTGGCTCAAGTTCGTGCTGTCGGCCCACCATCGCCAAGCCCAGCGGGTGCAACGACGATATGAGTGGACCGTGCTGCTCTGGAACGATCTGGCGCACCTCGCCACGGAACGGAACCTGGCCGAGCGCACCGTGTCCGCTCTCTACGCCGCCGCAATCGGCGAGTTGAGGCGGACCACCTACCAGCAGGACGAGGAGCTCAGCCGCGACCAGGCCATCCGCGACATCCAGGCGCTGACCCGGGCCGGCCTGCTGACCGCGCGCGGCCACGCGACCGGCCGGGTCTATGAACTCGCCGGGGTCGCCTCGGAAATCGCGGAGGCCGCCGCCGCGGCGGTACGCGGGCCTGGCCGCGACCCGTACGAGTAGCCGGAGTCGCAGGCCCCGGAAACGGCGATTCGGCCATTCTGTGCGTACCCACCCGCCGCGGCCGTCGGCCCGATCGTGGTGACCAATCAGCCGCCGCGATTCGCCGCTTCACATTCCAGGTCAGCCGCCCCCTACTCTCCGGAAAAAGATTGGCTCGGGAATCCGCTGCTCGCCAGGTACAGGTGAAGAAATTCCGTCAAGACATCGGTGTGCCTTCCATCGATGAAGAGCTCTCCGCGCTCCGCCAGATGGTCGGCCACGCGCTCAGCCAACCGCCGGACCGCTGCATCGCCGGGACCGGGTCTGCAGTCCGCATCGCCTTCCCGCCATCGGCTGATCCATCCCTCGACCTCGTAGGCCCACCAGACACGGCCCATTCCCAGCTCCTGAAAAGGTTCGGGGAAATCGTCGCGATCGGCCAGTTGCTGGATCCGTTGCCGGGAGAGGCCGAGCCGGATCGCGATCTCCCTCGCACCCATCAGCCGGGGAAGCAGCCGCTGCCTCATGGACACAACAGCTCGTAGTGGCCGTGCGCGTTGCGCCGGACCGCGTGTTCCTGACGACCGCCGCTCCGGGCGGCCGTGACTGCGGCCACGAACCGGCGCAAGGCATCGGGCACCTTCTCCGGATGCGGTCGCAGAAAGATCACCCCACGACGCTCGTCGAGACTGAGCCCGTTGATGTCCAGCGGAATGCCGTCCAAGTTGATCTGTACCTCGGCATCAAGCCCGATCGCCGCCAGGGCCGCGATCAACTCCCTCTGCGTGATCACACTTCCTCCTTCGAACCATCGACGATCAATTCACCCGTACGGCCGGTGGCCCGGCGGGTGACTATCAGCGAACCGTGAGTTCGACCGGGAGGGGAGGCGATCCAACCGTCAAATCCGTCAACCAGGCCGGAAATGATCAATTCACCCGGCTAATATCGCCCCTACTTCGATCGTTTCCGGGAGGAGGCGTCACGACACGGGATCGCGCGAACAAGGCATTGGCCGGCTATCTCATCGAGGCGGGCATGACGCCACGTGCGCTCTCCCGCGAACTCAACCGACGTTTCGGTCCCGCGACACTGGCCGAGACGGCTCCCTACCATTGGCGTGACGCCGGCGGGGTCCCGCGCAGTCCACTGCCCGCACTGGCCGCATACGTGCTCTCGCGACGCCTGGGACGACGGGTGACTCCCGCCGATCTCTGGCCCGGCGTCGACGTGCCGGCCGGTGGCACGCTGGTGGTGGACTCCAGCGTCGGTATGGCGGCGCCATGGACCGCCGGAGGCTTGCTTCACATCGCTGAGGACTGGCTGCTGGGAGGACTGGTGGACCGCAGGCTCTTTCTGACAGTGTCCGGTTCCGCCCTCGCCCGCGCAGTCACCGTGTTCCTGAACGACCAGACCCTCATCGGCGAGACCCGGCCACCGGCGACGGTGGACGATCCTCTGGTCGATCAGATCGAATCGACTGTGCCCAAACTGCAGGTCCTGGATGACGAGCAGGGCGGCGCGAGCGGCCTGCAATACGTAGGCGCCCAGATGCGCGCTGTCATGCTGCTTCTCCACGAGGGCGGGCACAGCGACAGCACTCGCCTGCGCCTTCTACGCGTCCTCGCCGACCTGGCCCAGCTCGCCGGCTGGAAAGCGTTCGACGCGGCCCAGAACGGCCTCGCGCAGCGATATCTGTTCACCGGGCTGCGGGCCGCTCACGAAGCCGGTTACCGCCCGATGGCCGCGCACATTCTCGCCGACCTTTCCTTTCAGGCCGCGTCGCTCGGAGACGTCGTGGACGGAGTCACTCTGGGTGAGGCGAGCCGGCGGGTCGCCGCCAGATCGGCGCCCAGCGTACGAGCGTCGGTCGATTCACGGCTGGCCTTCGCCTACGCCGCGGCGGGACGGCCGCGTGACTGCGAGCGGGCCTGGCTGCAGTCGCGAGAGCACCTCACGCACCGCGCCGCACAGTGTGATCCCGAGTGGATGTACTACCTGACCGCCAATCATCTCGACTGCCAAGCTGGATACGCCATGATCCTCGCAGGCCGCAACGCGGTCGACGCCGGCGACAGATCGAACGGACGTGCACTGCTCCGCCGAGGCGCGGGCCTGCTGCGCACTGGCGCCTACCGACGCCCTGTCGGCCTGCCGTACCAGCGCCGAGCGATGTACGAGGGCGCCTGGCTCGCCCTCGGATATGCGGCTCACGGCAAACTCGACGATGCGTGCGCCGTCGCTGAGCTCGCCCTGCCCCGCCTGGAGCGGGTCCGTTCGCCCCGCAGCACGGCCCTGCTGACCACACTCGCCGTGGATCTTCGTCGCCGCAAGCGCCACCACACCGTCGAGCGACTTCTGCCCCGGCTCGAACAGGCTCTCGGCAACAGCGGTCAACGATCGCGGACGACGTGAACGGAACACGTAGCGAGGCGATCGTCATCGGCGCCGGCGTCATCGGCCTGACCACGGCGCTATGCCTGGCCGGCGCAGGCTTCCGGGTCGAGGTCTGGACAGCGGAGAATCCCGGCGACACCACTTCCGTGGCGGCCGGTGCCATGTGGGGGCCGTACCACGCCGAACCGCTCGACCGCGTGACCGCGTGGAGCGATCGCACCCTCGCCGTTCTCCAGGATCTCAGCCGGGAGCCGTCGAGCGGCGTCCGTCTCGTCGCCGGCATCGAAGCGTCCCGCGTTCCCGCAGGTCCGCCACCCTGGTCTCTCGAGCTCCACGGATTCCGCATGTGCGCGCCGCACGAATTACCCACGGGTTTCTCGGCGGCTTGGCGGTACACCGCACCACTGGTGGAGATGCCGGTCTATATCAACTACCTGCTGCACCGTTTTCTGGAGACCGGTGGATCACTTGAGACCCGGGCCATCAGCCGTCTCCACGAGGCCACCACACACGCCGATCTGGTCGTCAACTGCGCCGGCATGGGCGCCCGCGCCCTGGTCCCTGACCGGGCCCTCTACCCGGTACGCGGCCAGCTCGTCGTCGTGGAGAACCCCGGCATCACCGAATTCTTCTCCGAAGAAACCGGCAGCTCGCCCCACCTGACGCACTGGTATCCCTTTGGGGACAGGCTTGTCCTCGGCGGGACCGCCCAACCAGACATATGGGATCGCCAGCCGGATTCCACGATGGCCGAGGCGATCATCCGGCGCTGCTCGGAGATCGAGCCGAGCCTGTGCAGCGCCACCATCCTCGCCCATCGTGTCGGGCTTCGGCCTACCCGTGCACGCGTCCGGGTCGAGAGCCACGGCCGGGTCATTCACAACTACGGACACGGGGGCGCCGGAGTCACCCTGTCATGGGGTTGTGCCGAGGAGGTCGTAGCACTCGCTCTCCGCCGGCGCTGAAGAATCGCTCTTATGAACTCTGGCGGCGGGCTTCTCTGTGTCATCGTCTGTGCGGCCGGGCCGGCCGGCGAGGTGGGGCGACTGGTCGCGGCGGCGCTGGCCGACGGTTGGACCGTGCAGGTCGTCGCGACGCCGGCGGCGGTCGACTTCATCGACGTGGAGGCGCTGGAGGGGCAGACCGGGCGGCCGGTCCGCAGCCGGTACCGGAAGCCGGGTGAGCCGCGGAGCCCGCGGGCGGATGCCATCGTGGTGGCGCCGGCCACCTACAACACGGTCAACAAGTTCGCGCTGGGTATCGCCGACATCTATGCGCTCGGGCTGCTCGCCGAGGCGCCCGGGCTGGGGATTCCTGTCCTGGTCCTGCCGTATGTGAACACCGCGCTCGCGGGCCGGGCGCCGTTCCGCCGCAGTGTCGAGCGGCTGCGGGCCGAGGGGATCCGGGTGGTGTTCGAGCCGCACGAGCCGGGGGCCGCGACCGAGTTCCCGTGGCACCTGGCACTGGACGTGCGGTGATGCAAAGCCGTCGATGGGTAGTGCGGTGTCCACCCCGGCGTCACCCGGCCGTCATGGTCGGGGACTTGGGTGGGCGGCATGGCAACTCGTCGTCAGCTTCTCTCCGCCGCCGCCCTCGCCGCGGGTGCCGCTGCGCTTCCGGGTGGCGCCGCGTACGCGTCCGCGCCGGCCGACCTCTTTCCCATCGGTGTGGCCAGTGGTGACCCGCTGCCCGATGCGGTGATCCTGTGGACGCGTCTCATCAGCGACACCGGTCTGCCGCACCGGCCGGTCGAGGTCGAGTGGCAGGTGGCCCGGGACGAGCACTTCCGGCGGGTGGTCCGGTCCGGCCGCACGGTCGCGCGGCCCGAGCTCGCGCATTCGGTGCATGTGGACGCCCGCGGCCTGGACGCCGGTCACGAATACTTCTACCGTTTCCGGGCGCTGGGCCGGATCAGCCCGACCGGGCGGACCAGGACCGCGCACGCCACCGGCTCGCTGCGCTTCGGCATCGTCAACTGCCAGGATTTCCAGAACGGGTACTGGCCGGCCTACTGGGGGCTGGCCGCCGAGGACCTCGACGTGGTCCTGCACCTGGGCGATTACATCTACGAGTACGACCCGTCCAGCGTGTTCGCCGATCGCCGGCACACCACGCCGCAGACTCTCGGCCTCGACCAGCTGGTCACGCTGGACGACTACCGGGCCCGGCACGTGCAGTACAAGGGTGACCCGGCGCTGCGGGCGGCGCACGCGGCGTTCCCGTGGATCGTGACCTGGGACGACCACGAGACCGAGAACAACTACGCGAACCTGGTCGACGAGGTCGATGACACCGGCGCCGAGCGGCAGACGCCGGCGCAGTTCGCCAAGCAGCGGGCGGCCGCGTACCAGGCGTACTACGAGCACATGCCGATCCGGGCCGATCTGCGCCCGGGCTGCGCCGATCTGCGGATCTTCCGCCGTTTCGACTTCGGGCGGCTGGTGCGGTTCAACGTGCTGGACACCCGGCAGTACCGGACCGACCAGCCCGGCGGCTTCTCGGGCGACTTCGGTCTGGCCGAGGCCGGGCTGGCCAACACGGCCGGCACGCTGACCGGCGAGGATCAGGAACGCTGGCTGCTCCGTGGCCTCGACCGCAGTCCGGCCCGGTGGAACGTCATCGCTCAGCAGGTGATGATGAGCCGGATCAAGTTCCCCAACCCGACCGGGGCCGGGCCGGCCACGCTGGCCAACCTCGACCAGTGGGACGGCTACGCGCCGCAGCGCACCCGGCTGCTGCAGCACCTGCACGACGCGAAGGTCGCCAACCCGGTGGTGCTCGCCGGTGACATCCACTCCAGCTGGTTCAGCGAGCTGAAGCTGGACTTCGACCGGCCCGAGCAGGCCTCGGTCGCGGTCGAGTTCACCGCCACCTCGGTGAGTTCGGACTTCCCGGCCGCCTTCGACGCGCCGATCAAGGCGCTCAACCCGACGCTCAACCCGCACGTGCGCTATTTCGACGGTTCGCGCCGCGGATATCTGCGCTGCGTGGTGGACCGCCACGAGTGGCGTACGGACGCGCGCACGGTCGAGACGATCGCCGTGCGGGAGGCCCCGGTCAGCACCAGCGCCTCCTACACGGTGGAGTCCGGAACGTCGGCGCTGGTGCGGAGCTGATTGAACGACGGGCCGTGGGCCGGCTCCGCCGTACCGGTCACTCGCTCGTCCAGGGCGGTGAGCAGTGCGGCGAGGTCCGGTTCCACGGCGAGGTCGTCGAGCGTGGCGGCGGGCAGGAACCCGGCGTCGGTGATGCCCCGTAGCGCGTCGACCAGCGGCGTCCAGAAGCCACCGAAGTCGAGCAGGCCGACCGGCTTGGCGTGCAGGCCCAGCTGACGCCAGGACCACACCTCGAAGATCTCCTCCAGGGTGCCGAGCCCGCCGGGGAGGGCGGCGAAGGCGTCGGCGTGCTCGGCCATCAGCGCCTTGCGTTCGTGCATGGTCTCGCAGATGTGCAGTTCGGTGAGTTCGTGGTGGGCCCACTCCCGGTCGATCATGCTCCGGGGCATCACGCCGATGACCTCGCCGCCGGCTTTCAACGCGCTGTCCGCGACGACGCCCATCAGGCCGCTGCGCCCGCCGCCGTAGACCAGGCCGATCCCCCGCCGGGCCAGTTCGGCGCCGACGTCGGCGGCCAGTCCGGCGTAGGCCGGGTCGTTCCCGTGGGACGAGGCGATGAAGACGGCGAGGCGGCGCATGGAGTCCCTCCGGCGGAGCGGCGACGAACGCACTGGTCTTATCACAGAGCCGTCCGCCCGGCCGCGGTGCTCACCACGTACGCCGAAATGAATGTGATCTTTGGGGTGGGCGGCCCCGGCGGGTCACCGGGCGGGTGGCATGCTCGGTGGGTGAGCGGCACTGACGTCATCGGGAACGGGTCGCCGCCCCGGCCCGTGCCGAGGTGGGTGGCGCCGCTGTTCGCGGTGCTGGGCGCGGCGACCATCCCGTGGACGGTCTATCTGTCGTTCACGCTGCCGCAGCGGATGCACACCGACAACTATCGGACCGCCTGGGTCGGGTTCGACGTGCTGCTGGTGCTCGGGTTGCTCACCACCGCCTATCTGGCCTGGCGCGGGCAGCCCCGGGTCGGGCTGGTGGCCGGCGCGACCGCGACGCTGCTGGTGGTCGACGCGTGGTTCGATCTGACGTTGTCGAACCGGACCGAGATGCTCGCGGCGGTGCTGTCGGCCGCGCTGATCGAGATTCCGCTCGCGGTGTTGTGCGGGTGGATCGCGTTGCACGTCGACCGCCTGGTGGAGCATCGCCTGCGCCGGCTGGCCCGAAGGACCGCGCGGCTGCGGGCCGCCGCGGCGGTCCTGCCCGGCACGCCGAAGGTCGGAAGGTCTCGCGCGCAGCGCCGGCGGGACCGGCGGTAATCACGCTCGGCTCCTTGCTGGGAGTTTCGTGGATTTTCGGTCCAGGTGGCGGTCCACGGGGGTGCTACCAGCGGATTGGCCGTTCATGAGTTTCTATTCGTAACGTGCTTGACATCTTGCCGAAAACGTTTTCGTAAGGAACGCTGACCTCCAAGGTGGACTCCGGGCCACCGCCACATCACCAAGACATCCCCGCCCGCCGGCGGCCGATTCCGGCTGCCCGCAAACACCGCTCGCCCCCGCAGCAAGGGTGGATTCCATCCGAATCAATCGAAACCTGTCGATCAATGCCCGGCTGACCGGGCGCCGACGAAAGGTGATCCCCCATGTCCCTCTCCCGACGCGAACTGCTCCTGGCCGGTGCGGCCGGCGCGGCCGGGGCCCTGCTGCCCGGCCTGGCCGAGGCACGGCCGGACAGCGGCGTCTCGGCCTACGCGTTCCCGCTCACCGCCGTCCGTCTGGGCGCCGGCCCGTTCGCCGACAACTCCGCGCGCACCCAGGAGTACCTGCGTTTCCTCGACGCCGACCGGCTGCTGCACATGTTCCGGGTCAACGCCGGCCTCGCCTCGTCGGCCACCCCGTGCGGCGGCTGGGAGTCGCCGACGACCGAGCTGCGCGGGCACTCGACCGGGCACGTGCTGTCGGCGCTGGCGCAGGCCTACGCGAGCACGGGTGACACGGCGTTCAAGACCAAGGGCGACTATCTGGTCGCTCAGCTCGCGCTCTGTCAGAAATCGAACGGCTTCCTGTCGGCGTACCCGGAAAGCTTCTTCGATCGTCTGGAGAGCGGGCAGAGCGTCTGGGCGCCGTATTACACGCTGCACAAGATCGTGGCGGGGCTGCTCGACCAATATCAGCTCGCCGGGAACGCGCAGGCCCGAACCGTTCTGGAACGGAAAGCGGCCTGGGTCCAGGCGAGAAACAGCCCTTTGACGTACGCCCAGCGCCAGCAAGTGCTGCGGACCGAGTTCGGTGGCATCGGGGAGACGCTGTTCAATCTCTACCAGGTCACCGAGAACGCCGCCCATCTGACCACCGCGCAGTATTTCGACCACGCCCAGATCCTCGACCCGCTCGCCGCCAACACCGACGCGCTGGCCGGATTCCACGCGAACACGCAGATCCCGAAGGCGATCGCGGCGATCCGCGGATTCCACGCCACCGGCACCACGCGCTATCGCGACATCGCGGTCAACTTCTGGAACTTCGTGGTGCGCCGGCACTCGTACGCGATCGGCGGTAATTCGAACGGCGAGTACTTCCAGACGCCGAACCAGATCGCGAGCCAGCTGTCGGACACCACCTGCGAGTGCTGCAACTCGTACAACATGCTGAAGCTGACCCGGCAGCTGTTCTTCACCGATCCGAGCCGGTCGGCCGAGTGGATGGACTTCTACGAGAAGGCGCTCTACAACCACCTGCTCGGCGCGCAGAACCCGAGCTCGGCGCACGGATTCCACTGCTATTACGTGCCACTGCGGGCCGGTGGGATCAAGAGCTACAGCAACGACTACGACAATTTCACCTGCTGTCACGGCACCGGCATGGAGACCAACACCAAATACGGCGACAGCATCTACTTCTACAACGGCAACACGCTGTTCGTGAACCTGTTCATCGCCTCGACGCTGACCTGGCCGGGGCTCGGCATCACGATCCAGCAGACCACCACGTACCCGGAGACGTCCACGTCGCGGCTGACCGTGACCGGGGCCGGCGCGATCGATCTGCGGATCCGCATCCCGTCGTGGACGACCGGCGCGCAGGTCAAGGTCAACGGCACGGTGACCGGCACGGCGACGCCCGGCACGTACCTGGCGATCAACCGGACCTGGGCCAGCGGCGACGTCGTCGACATCAGCCTGCCGATGGCGCTGACCACCGAGGCGACGCCGGACAACGCCGCGGTCCGGGCGGTCCGGCACGGACCGATCGTCCTGGCCGGGCAGTTCGGCACCCAGAACCTGACCGCATTGCCGACACTCGATCCGTCCAGCCTGACCGCCACCGGGGTGCCGCTGGAGTACACGACCGGTTCGGTGCTGCTGCGGCCGTTCTACAAAACCCACGGGCAGCGCTATTCGGTCTATTGGAACGTCACCGGAACACCGGCCCCGGAGATCAGATACCTGTTCGACGAGACATCCGGCACCACAGCGCTCGACACCGGCGGCAGCTCCCGTAACGGCACGCTTGCCGGGGGCGCGACGCGGACGACCGGACGCGCGGGAAACGCTGTCCTGCTGAACGGCTCCAACGCGTACGTCAATCTGCCGTCCGGAATTCTGAGCGGCGCGACCTCGTTCTCGATTGCTTTCTGGGTACGGGTCGACACCGCCACGACGTGGACGCGCGTCTTCGATTTCGGCAGCGGCACCGGGTCGTATCTGTTCCTGACGCCGCGCAGCAGCGCCGGCACCGCCCGGTACGCCATCACCAGTGGTGGCGCGGGCGCCGAGCAGCAGATCAACGCCCCGTCGGCGCTGGCCACGGGCACGTGGACGCACGTGGCGGTCACCCACACCGGCAACCTCGGCGTGCTCTATGTGAATGGCGCCGAAGTGGCCCGGAACAGCGCTTTGACGGTCCGGCCGTCGGCGCTCGGTTCCACCACCCAGAACTGGATCGGCCGCTCCCAGTACGCGGGCGATCCCTATCTCGCCGCGGCCGTGGACAACTTCCGGATCTACAGCCGGGCGTTGTCGGCGGCCGAGGTTTCCCAGGTTCAGTAGAGGAGCCCAGATGTCAGCCCGAAAATGGGTGGCTGCCGCATGCGGCGTGATCACCGCGGTCGCCGCGGTGGCCACCCCGGCGGCCGCCGCCAATCCCGTCATCACCGCGATCTATACGGCCGACCCGGCGCCGCTGGTCGTCGGCAACACGATGTACATCTACGCCGGGCGCGACGAGGCGACGGCGACCGGCAGCAATTTCGTGATGCGCGAATGGCACGTCCTGTCGTCGACCGACGCCAATACCTGGACCGACAACGGCGCCAAGGCGAACATCGGCACGTTCGCGTGGGCCGGGGCGGACGCGTGGGCCGGTGAGGTCGAGCCGCGAAACGGAAAGTATTACTGGTACACGTCGGTCAACGGCAACGGCGCCGGGTGGATGGACATCGGTGTGGCCGTCGGCAACAGCCCGCTCGGGCCGTTCACCGACGCCAAGGGTGGGCCGCTGATCAGCGACAGCACGGCCAATTCGTCCGGGCTCAACATCGACCCGACGGTGTTCGTGGACGACGACGGCCAGGCCTACATGTATTGGGGCGGTTACTGGGGGCCGCGCGCGGTCAAACTGGCCAGCGACATGATCAACACGGTCGGGTCGGTGGTCACGCCGGCCGGGCTCACCAATTACTGGGAGGCGCCGTGGATGTTCAAGCGCAACGGCACCTACTACCTGATGTACGCGGCCAATGACACCAACGGCTGCGTGACGAATTCGAATTACGCCTGCCAGCGGTATGCGACCGCGTCGAATCCGCTCGGGCCGTGGACGCAGCGCGGGATCGTGCTCGGCCAGGTGTCGTCGACGACCAACCATGCCGGCATCGTCGACTTCAACGGCCAGTCGTACCTGGTCTATCACACCGCCGACGCGCCCGGTGGCGGGAATTTCCGCAGGTCGGTGGCGGTCGACAAGCTGTACTGGAACGCGGACGGCACGATCCAGAAGGTAATTCCGACCGTCGGCTCTTCTAATGGGACAAATCTGGCGAGTTCCGCGACCGCCTCTACCTCCTACGTCTCATCCTGGGAGTCGCTGGCCGCGATCAACAACGGCGGGACACCGGCCAATTCACAGGACAGAACCAATCTGGCGTACGGGAACTGGCCGCAACAGGGCACGCAATGGGTCGAGTACCAGTGGCCCACCGCGCAGTCGATCAACAAGTCGTCGGTGTACTGGTTCGACGACAACCAGGGCATCGACGTGCCCGCCTCCTGCCAGGTGCAGTACTGGAACGGCAGCGCTTACGTCGCCGTACCCGGGCAATCGTCCTGTGGGGTGAATGGCAACACCGAGAACGTGATCACGTTCAACACGGTCAGTACGACCCGTCTGCGGTTGTCCGTCACGTCGCGCAGCGGCTACTCCACCGGCATCCTCGAGTGGAAGGCATTCCAGTCATGAAGCGCGCCTACGGCATGACTCTGCTCCTGGTCGCGGCCGTGATCAGCCTGCCGGCGACGGCGGCGCAGGCCGCGCAGACCATCGGCCTGCCCACGTTCAACGGTTCGACCATTCCGCAGCCGCCGGTCGCCTATTCCACCGGCGACACGATGAAAGCGATCTACGACGCCGAATCGGGTGGCACCGATTTCTGGATGGACCGGCTGCTGACCCGCAACGGCAGCGACCCGGCCGGGAACTTCCTGATGACACGTGGGCGCGCGGCGTTCATGTACACCTACAACCCGGCCGTGATCGGTTTCGGCGGCAACGCGGCCTACTGGGACAACATCAGCAGCCAGAACGCGTACGCGGTGACCGCCTCGCCGGGCACGTTCACCGAGCAGGCGGCGCAGCGCAAGCAGACGCCCAGCTACGCGAAGACCGTGCACACCAGCGGCACCTTGCGGGTCGAGGCGACCCGGTACATCACCAACAACAACGTCATGGTCACCAACCTGGCCGTGGTCAACACCGGCACCGCGTCGGCCACGATCACGTTGAACGCGACCTCGCCCTACGCCACCACGGTCAGCGGCACCGAGCTGACCGGCACCCGCGCGGTGAAGAACAGCCTGACCACGATCTATCCGCGGTTCTCGGGTGACGGGTTCACCGCGGCCAGCGGCGCGCTGAGCCGGTCGGTGACCGTGGCCGCCGGGGCCACCGTGACCACAAAAGTGCAGCTGGGCATGGTCGCGAACGAGATCCCGGCGTCGCTGACCGACTACAACTCCTATCGTGCGCTGAGTGCGGCCGACGCGTTCGCGACGCACGTGCGGGCGTACAACAAGTGGTGGGCCGACAACGTCCCGTACATCGATGTTCCGGACCCGGCGATCAAGAAGAACATCTACTACCGCTGGTGGCTGATGCGCTTCAACTATCTGGACGCCGACATCCCCGGGCAGGACTTCCAGTTCCCGCAGTCGGTCGAGGGCGCGACCGGGTACAACAACGCGATCGCGCTGACCCAGCCGATGCACATCGACGACCTGAAATACCTGCGGAACGCCGAGTACTCCTACGGGCCGTACCTGGCGGTCGGGCAGTACTCGGCCAACGGCCGGTTCGTCGACAACCCGGGTGACCCGGAGAACTGGTCGAACTCGTACACGCAGTACATCGCCGAGGCGGCGTGGCGCGCGTACCAGATCCACGGCGGGCAACCGGCCATGCTGAACAACTTCGCCCGGTACGCCGAGGGCGACGCCAAGGGGCAGCTGGCCACCTACGACACCAACAACAACGGCGTCATCGAGTACGACTGGGGCGCGATGACCGGCAACGACGCCGACGCCGTGTCGTTCCACTGGAAGGCCGGCAACCTGGACCGGGCCGAGACGGCGTACGTCTGGAGCGCCGCGAACGCCGCCCGGGACGCGTACACCCTGGCCGGGAACACGGCCAAGGCGACCGAGATGCAGACGCTCGCCGACCGGATCAAGAACGGTGTCGTGAACACGCTCTGGAACCCGGCCGACCAACTCCTGGAGCACAAGC
This sequence comes from Actinoplanes sp. HUAS TT8, assembly GCF_051380535.1. Lineage (NCBI taxonomy): Bacteria > Bacillati > Actinomycetota > Actinomycetes > Micromonosporales > Micromonosporaceae > Actinoplanes > Actinoplanes sp. HUAS TT8. The sequence continues at coordinate 4,433,627 of NZ_CP195646.1, forward strand.
ACGTCGCCACCAACACGTTCGTGCCCTGGAAGGAGATCAACAACTATTATCCGTACGCGGTGGGGCTCATGCCCAACACCGCCGAGTACCGCCAGGCGCTGCGGTTGTTCGCCGACCCGGCGCAGTACCCGATCTTCCCGTTCTACACGGCGAACCAGGTCGACAAGGCGGCGGCCGCCGCGGCCGGCAGCCCGGGCAGCAACAACTTCTCGACGATCAACTCGACCGTGCAGTTCCGGCTCTACTCGTCGGTGCTGCGCAACTACCCCAACCAGTGGATGAGCGCCGACGACTACAAGAAGCTGCTCTACTGGAACAGCTGGGCGCAGTACGTCAACGGCAACACCGACTGGCCGGACGCCAACGAGTTCTGGGCCGACTGGAACGGCAGCGCCATCACGTACCGGTCGTGGATCCACCACAACATCCTGGGCAGCAGCAACTGGACGATCATCGAGGACGTGGCCGGGCTGCGCCCGCGCAACGACGCGCAGATCGAACTGTCCCCGATCAACATCGGCTGGCCCAACTTCGCGGTCAACAACCTGCGCTACCGCAACGCCGACCTCTCGGTCGTCTGGGACGACCCGGCCGACGGCGTGGTCAAGTACAGCGGCGTCCCGCAGGGCTACTCGATCTTCCTGAACGGGACCCGGGTGGCGACCGTCAACCAGCTCACCCCGTTCACCTACAACCCGGCGACCGGGGCGGTCACCTTCCCGACCGGTTCTTCCGGCACGGTCGCGTACAGCGCGGCGTTCACGTCGCTGCAGGCGCCGCAGAACGTGGTGCTCGGCGGGGACCGGATCACCGACGTGTTCGCCAAGGCCGGGGTCGACCTGACCTCGACCGCCACCAACCTGGCCGCGGGAGCCACCACCTCGGCGTCGTACACCACCTCGGGGACGACCACGGCGGCCGCGGTCGACGGGCTGCCGACGAACTCGCCGCTGTGGGGCAGCTACGGCAGCACCAACGCCACCGACTGGTACGAGGTCAACCTCGGCACGGCCAAGACGGTCGACGAGGCCAGGATCTACTTCCGCAACGACCGGGCCACCAACCGGTACCGGCCACCGTCGGCCTACACCGTGCAGTACTGGAACGGCTCGGCCTTCGTCGCCGCAACCTCACAGGTCAAGACACCGACCGCACCGCAGTCCAACTACAACAAGGTGAACTTCACCCCGGTCAGCACGACCCGGCTGCGGATCCAGTTCACCCAGCCCACCGGCACGGCCAAGACCGGGCTGACCGAACTCAAGCTGTACCAGCGGGGCACGGTCGTACCGCCGGTCTCCACCAACCTGGCGCTCACGGCCACCCCGAGCGCGTCGTACACCTCGTCGTGGGAGTCGGTGAACGCGCTCAACGACGGCATCGACCCGCCGTCGTCCAACGACACCGTCAACCCCCGATGGGGTACGTGGCCCAACACCGGCCAGCAGTGGGCCGAGCTGACCTGGCCGTCGGCGCAGTCGCTGACCTCGGCCCAGGTCTACTTCTTCGACGACGGCCAGGGCATCGACCTGCCGGCGTCGTGGAAACTCCAGTACTGGAACGGCACGGCGTACGTCGACGTGCCGTCGGCCAGCGGGTATCCGGTCGCCGCCAACCAGTACAACGTGGTCACGTTCCCGCAGCTCAGCACGACCAGGTTGCGGGTCGCCCTGACCAGCGGCACGGCCTCGGTGGGCCTGCTGGAGGTGAAGGCCTTCAGCTGACCGCCGGGCCGGGCACGGGGATTGCGCCCCGTGCCCGGCCCGGTCGTCCGGGCTACTGCCGATCGGGCCGCCGGTCTTTCCGATCATCGTCGACAAGCCGGTCCAGCCGGCCGGAGATCCAGAGGGTGATGACCGTGGCCGCCAGTGACTCGACTCCCTGAACCGGCATGCCCAGGGCATGCGCGAGGGCAGCGGCCACCGTCCCACCCGTCGCACCCCCGGATGCCGCGGCGCCCAGAATGACAGCGGTTCGCAGTGGTAGTCGCATCTCAACTCCGTCCTGAAGGTCTCGATGCGATGAGCCTTCACCGCCGGCCGCCGTCGCCCGACCGGCCGCGAACAGCGCCGCCGGATCCGAGCTTGACCAGCCGCGACGGGCTCCTGTTCGCTGGGTGCCAGCGAACAGGCCGGGGGATGAACGATGCCGGGACGGGAAGCGAGCTCGCTCTACGGTGGAGCCCGCGAGCTCCACGAACTTCTGCTGGAGCTACGTGCTGCGCGATCGTTGCCGTCGTTGCGGAAGATCGCCGAGGCGGCCGGAACGTCGCCGGGCTACGTCAGCGACATTCTGCAGGGCAAGCGGACCCCTGGCCCGGACCTCGCCGAACGTGTCGCCGCCGCACTGGGGGCCGGCCCGGACCGGCAGCGCGCCGCCCGTCGGCACGCCGAACGCGCGGAGCTGGATCCCAAACCGGCCGACCCGGCCCCGCCGAAGCCCTACCACCTGCAGGAACTGAGGCCGGCCGGAAGCCCCGCCGAAGAGTCGCTCAGCGCCCTGCTGGAGGCGCACCGGGCGGTTGTCGACTTCTACGGTCGTTCCGAGGAACTCGGCCGGCTCGCGGCCTGGCGGGACGACAACTCATCGATGGTTGCCGTCACGCTCGTGGTCGGTGCCGGGGGCGAGGGCAAGACCCGGCTGGCCCACCGATTCTGCGCCGGGAGCGATGGATGGGCGACTGTCGAGGCGAGGCACACCGTCGATCTGCGGCCGATCGCCCGCCGGGCGAGCAGCCGCCGCGCCGCGGCGTCGCGCGGACTGATCATCCTCGTCGACTACGCGGAGCGATGGCCGTCGGCGCATCTCCTCCTGCTGATCGACGACATGCTGACCGGGACGACGGTGCCGGTCCGGGTGATCCTGCTCGCCCGATCCGCGCGTATCTGGTGGGACGTCCTGCGCAAGCACCTGCGGCAACGCAGCGTCAGCGCCGACATGCTCCGCATCCCCCGACTAGGGATCTCCGTCGAGGAGCGAAAGGCGATCTACGCACTCGCCGTGGCCCAGTTCGCCGCGGTGCTGGGGGCTGAGCCAGAAACTCGTCCCGAATTGCCGGCCGCGCTCGTCCGCGACGAGAACGCGGGCCAGGCGCTCACCCTGCACATGGCCGCGCTGGTCGCGGCGGACGCGGCGATGCGCGGCGTGCGGGGTCCGACCGACCCCGCCTCGTTCTCCGCCTACCTGCTCGATCGTGAGCTGGACTACTGGCGACAGATGCACGACAAGCCGGCCGAGCCGATGGTGACCTCACCGGCGACCATGGCCCGGGCGGTCTTCCTCGCGGCACTCACCGGGCCGCACGACTGGTTCGACGCCACCGCGGCGCTCAACCGGGTGGGGCTCGGAGGCGCATCACCGGATCAGGTTCTCGACGACCACTTCGCCTGTTACCCGGCCGAGGACGGCATGTCGGTGCTGAATCCCCTCTACCCGGATCGGCTCGCCGAGGACTTCATCGCGCTTCAGATCCCGGGTTCTCCGGCCGCGACCACACCCGATCCCTGGACCACGCCCGCGGTGCAGCGCCTGCTGCCGACCGCGGAGGATCCCCGGCCGGACTACTTTCCCAAGTTCATGGCGGTGCTGACCGCCTGCGCCCAGCGCTGGCCCCACATCGCCCACGGCCTTCTCTACCCGTTGGTGACGGCCAGGCCCGGGTTGATGATGACGGCCGGAAGTCCGGCGCTGATCGCCATCAGTGAACTTCCCGACCTTCCCACCACGGCCCTGCAGGCCTTGCAGGATGCGTTCCCGAACGACTGGCAGAGCGACGCCGCCGAGGGCATCGCGGCGATCGCACAGCGCTACACCGATCGGGTCGTTCCCCACACCGACCTGGACACCCAGGCCTATCTGTACGTCCGCCTCGCCTCATGGCTGCGGGAGGCCGGGCTGCATGAACGCGCTCTGGCCGAGTCCGAGAAGGCAGTCCGCATCCGCCGGACGATAACCGGCGTACCCAGGGAACGAAACGATCCGGCCCTGGCCGCGGCCCTCCGAGGAATGGCGGTGTCGTTCGCCACGTTCGACCGGCACGACGAGGCGCTGCGAGCCGTCCGGGAAGCCCTCGATCTGTGGAAGGCCATGCCGCGAACGGACGCGGAGGGTTACGACCACCACGTCGCGCTGGGGTACGACAACCTCAGTGTCCAACTGGGCGCGTCCGGTCGTACCGAGGAGTCGATCCAGGCGGCGAGATCCGCGGTAGAGATCTACTCACGGCTGGCCCCGCGCCGGGCCTACTTCACGAAATGTCTGGCCCTCGCGTTGCACCACCTTTCCGCGCGACTGAACGAGAGCGGACTCGCCACGGAGGCAATCACGCCGGGCCAACAGTCCGTGAGCATCTATCGAGAGCTCGTGGGAACGATGCCCTCGGCCGTCCCCGAACTGGCCACCGCGTTGAATTCGATGGGCAATGTCATGGCCGATGCCGGGAATCCAGAGGCAGCGATCGATCTCGCGGTTGAAGCGGTCGCCCTGGCCCGTGAACTGGCCCTCACGAATCCGGCCGGCCAGCTGCCTCTGCTCGGGGTCAATCTCTACAACCTGGCCCATCACCTGGCGGAAGGAGGCCGGCCGCAGAAAGAGGTGTCCCAGGTCGCCGAAGAGGCCCTGCTGGTGTGCCGGAAGCTGGTGGCGGCCGACCCGACCGCCTTCTCCAAGACGCTCGTCAACATGCTGTTCGGGCTGAGCGGGATCGCCCGGCGTTCCGGCAACGTCGCGGAAGCCACGGAACTCGCGCAAGAGGCAGAGCACGGACCGGCGGCCCGGTATCTCAAACGGACGCACACCGGTTGACGCGCGCCAAGGCGATGATCACGCTCCCATCGTCGGATATCGTTCGGTGATGGAGCAGGCCCGGACCAAACTGGCCGATGTCGCACGAGTGGCCGGGGTGTCCCGGGCCGCTGCGTCGCGGGCGATGAACGGCGCCTACGGCGTCTCCGACGAGGTGCGCGACCGGGTGCGAGCCGTCGCCGAGCGGCTCGGGTTCGAGCCGCACGGGGTGGCGCGGGCCCTGGCGACCGGGCGGGCCAGCGCCGGAACCCGGGAGCGGATCGAGATCCTGATCGTGGACCCGGATCCGCAGGCGCTCAGCGTCAAACCGTTCTACAGCCGGGTCCTCACCGGGGCGACGCGGGCCCTGGCCGGGCAGGACGTCGCGCTGGAGTTGCGGCTGGTGCCGGCCCCGCCGGTGGCCGACACCGACCCACCCTTCGGCCGGATCCTGATCAACATGCCGGCCGGGCCCGGCGCGGCCTACGCGCGCCGCGGGCGCACGATCGCACTGGGTGAGAGCGCGCCCGGTGTCCCGTTCGTCGCCCCCGACAACGACAGCGGCGGCTTCCAGGCCGCGGTGCACCTGGTGACGACCGGCCGGCGGCGGGTCGGTGCGGTGTTCGGGCCGGACACACCGTGCGCGCGGGAACGCAAGGCCGGCTTCCTGCGGGTGATGGCCGGGGCCGGGCTGACCGTGGTGTCCGCGCACGGCGACTTCACCCGGGCCACCGCCCACGCCGCCGCCCAGGACCTGCTGGCCCGGGAGCCGCGGCTGGACGCCGTCTTCGCAGCCTGCGACGTGTCCGCGATGGGGGTCCTGCAAGCCTTGCGGGAGGCCGGTCGCCGCGTGCCGGACGACGTGGCCGTCGTCGGCTTCGACGGCAGTGCCCTGGCCGAGGCGGCCGACCTGTCGTCGATCTTCATGCCGGTGGAGGAGGAGGCCGCGTCCGCGGTCCGGCACCTGCTCGATCCGGCGCTGCCCTCCCCCGGCCGCCTGCCGACGGCCCTGACCGTCCGCGGCTCCAGCTGACCGGCCGGAGTGCCGGTACGCTCGCAGGCCAACTGGCGGCGGCCGCTTATCGGATCAGCCCTACCCCGCAGGCTCGGTCCAGCCCGCTCACCGCTGCCGCGGGCCCGCCGGTCAGTCGTCTGCACGCCTCGGAGGGCACGGTGGCCGTCGCGACCGACCCCTCGTCGGGGTTGCCGGCCGCCGGGGACAACGAGGGCGTCGTACGGCTGTGGCGGCTCGGACACGGTGCACCGGAAGCCCTGGCCTGGACCGTTCCCGCGCTCGCCGACAGCGTCGACTCGGTTGCCCTGTCCGGTGGGCTCCTGGCCGTCGGCGGAAAGAGCGAGACGGTCACGGTGTGGGACGCCTCCGGGTCCGAGCAGCCCCGGCCGGTCACGACGATTCGCGTCGCGAGCCAGCCGAGATACGCCCTCGCGCTGTCGACGGATGCCCGCACACTCGCCGTAGCCGGCGACGACGGGATCCATCTGTGGGACGCCCGGTCCGGACGGGGATTGCCGGGCCCACCTCGACCAAGCCCGGGAACCGGCAGGCGGAACCCTCGGCGAGAACTCCGGACAACGCCGGACACGGCCGGGGCGGCTTCTTCAGGCCGGCTTGGAGCTGGTCGAGGGGCCGCAAGGGCGTCGCCGCGGCCACGCCTGTCCCGGCGTCACTGGCAGTACCCGTCGCCGTCGTTGCCGCCGTACGTTCCGATCGTCCCGTCGGCCGTGACCTTCACGCACTGCCCGACCACGTTCGCGGAACTCGCCTTCACCATGATCTCGGTCGCGTTGGCGCCGACCAGCCGCCCGAACGGCTCGGCCGTGACCGCCCGCACCGCGGCCACGCCCACCGGGTACGTCAGCTCGGCCGTCTCGGTCTTGTTGAAGTAGACCGTGCCCGGTGTGTAGTGCGGCCCGGACACCGCCGGAGTCGCAGCGGCGATACCGGCCGCGATCATCATCGTCACCATGTGCACCTTGAATCCCCCCTCGTGCTGATGGGGAAAGCGTTTCAACTCCGCACCCCGGCCGGGGTGAAACCCGTGATTCTCACGCTCGTCGCGTCGAGCGCGCGTTCGGGAGCGGCCGATCGGCGGGCACGGCGATTTCTCCGGAAATGGGTCCCGCGGGCTGCGTACCGGCACGCCTGCGAAGCAAGCTTGTCGGCGTGCAGATCGGTGAACTCTCCCAGCGGGCCGGCGTGAGCGTGCGCGCCCTGCGCCACTACGAGGTCGAGGGGTTGCTGCGGCCCGGCCGCTGCGCCAACGGCTACCGCGTGTATCAGGACGACGCCGTCGAGCTGGTCCGGCAGATCCAGGCGATGATCGCGAACGGGTTGCCGATCCGGATCATCCGCGAGGTGCTGCCCTACCTGGACGGGCCCACCGATCTGATGCCCGAGGTGCCGTGCGATCACCTGGTCGAGCAGGTGGCCGCCCAGGTGGCCCAGCTCGATGAGCGCATCCGCAGCCTGACCCGGAACCGGGACGCGCTCGGCGCCTACCTGCTCGCGGCGCGGACGGCGCTTGACCCTGACGCAGGTGTCATGGTTCTAGCGTCCCGGCATGAGCATTCCCGCGACGATGCGCGCGCTGCGCCAGGCGACCCTTCACGGCCCGGGTGACCTGCGGCTGGTCACCGATGCACCGGTTCCGGTGGCCGGCCCCGGCGAGGTGCTGATCCGGGTCGGTGCGGCCGGCGTCAACTTCGCCGACGTCATGCAGACCCGTGGGACGTACGAGGGTGGGCCGCACGCGCCCTACACGGCCGGTTTCGAGGCTGCCGGCACGGTAGTCGCGCTCGGCACCGCCGTGACCGGCCCGGTGGTCGGCGATCGGGTGATCGGCACCGGCTACGGCGCTTTCGCCGAGTACATGGTGCTGCCCGCGGCGACGGTGACGGCGGTGCCGGCCGGCTGGGCCGACGAGCAGGCGCTCGGGCTGGTGCTGAACTGGGCGACCGCGCTGGCCGCGCTCCGGCCGCTGGGCCGGGTCACCGCCGTCGACACCGTGCTGGTGACCGCCGCGGCCGGCGGTGTCGGGCAGGCGGCGGTGACCCTCGCCCGGCACTTCGGCGCCACCGTCATCGCCACCGCCTCGACCACAAAACATGATGTGGTACGGACCCTGGGCGCCCACCACGTCCTCGATCGCCGCACCGCCGACGTGGCCGCCGAGGTGCGACGGCTGACCGGTGGCCGGGGTGCCGACCTGGTGCTGGAGTCGATCGGCGGCGACTCGTTCCGCACCGCTCTGGCCGCGGCCCGGCGGGTCACCGGCCGGGTGGTCGTCTTCGGTCACGCCGGCGGCGAGGCCGCGCTGACCAACCGCGACCTGGTCTTCGACCATCAGATCCAGGTGACCGGCCTGCACATCGGGGTCCTCGGCACGGCCGCACCGGAACTGTTCGCCGAGCTGATGGACGAGTTGGCCGAGCTGATCGCCGCCGGCGTGTACCGGCCCGGCCGCCCGGCGGTCGCGGACCTCGCCGACGGGCCGGCCGTGCTGGCCCGGATGGCGGCCGGGGCCACCGTCGGCAAGCTGGCGTTACGCCCTTGACCGACGGTGGCCCGGAACCGTTCTAGGAGATGGCGAAGGACGGGTGCGGCGGCTGGTTGTAGGCGGTGTTCTGCCAGGCCACGGCCTCGCGGTACATCCGGTCCTGCATCAGCGACGTGTGCGAGATGCTGGTGCTGTCGGTCGTCGAGTAGATGCGTAGCCGGGTGTTGTCGGTGGTCGGCCAGATGACCTCTTCGCGCCAGTCGCCGAGGATGTCGGCCTGCAGGGACGGCGTGGCCTTGGTGCTGTTGTTGGAGTGCACGTCGCTCGCGGTCAGCAGGCGGGTGTCGGCGCTGGTGCCGTACTTGTCGATGTGGGTGCCGTCGAGCAGTTCACGCTGGGCGTCGCCGTCCCACCAGATGACGAAGTTGGTGCTCGACGGTTTGCGGCCGATGTTCTGGCCGGACGTGTTGTACAGGCCGGAGACGCCGGACGACCAGGATTCGGCACCGGGGCTGCCGGCGTAGATGTCGTCGGAGACGCCGCGGCCGTTGTCGCAGCCGCAGGACGCGTTGGACCAGATGATCGCGCCGGTGCGGGCGTCGGCCATCCACGCGGCCAGCTTCGTGGTGCCCTCGTCGACCTTGAAGATCTCCAGGCCGGACCGGCTCGGGATCAGGTCACCGACGTGGTACGCGTCGCCGTGGCCCTGGCCGTTGACCCACAGGCCGGCGCCGTTGTCGTCGACGGCCATCGCCCCGTACAAAATCTCGTCCTTGCCGTCGGCATCGACGTCGGCGATGGAGAGCTGGTGATTGCCCTGGCCGGTCCAGGCCGACCCGTTGGTGGAGGAGTTGCTGTCGAAGGTCCACTTCCGGGTGAGGGCGCCGTTGCGGTAGTCCCAGGCGACGATGACCGAGCGGGTGTAGTAGCCGCGGGCCATGATGATGCTCGGGTAGGAGCCGTTGAGGTAGGCGGTGCCGGCCAGGAATCGGTCGACCCGGTTGCCGTAGCTGTCACCCCAGGACGAGACGGTGCCGCGCGGCACCACGTAGTCGGCGGTGGCCATCGCCTTGCCGGTCTGCCCGTTGAAGACGGTCAGGTATTCCGGCCCGGACAGCACGTAGCCCGACGAGTTGCGGTAGTCGGCGCTGGAGCTGCCGATGACCGCGCCGGTGCCGTCGGTCGTACCGTCGGCGGTCTTCATGACCACTTCGGCCTTGCCGTCGCCGTCGTAGTCGAAGACCTGGAACTGGGTGTAGTGCGCACCGGCCCGGATGTTCTTGCCCAGGTTGAGCCGCCACAGGCGGGTGCCGTTGAGCTTGTACGCGTCGATGATGACCGGCCCGGTGTACCCGGACTGCGAGTTGTCCTTGGAGTTGGACGGGTCCCATTTGAGGACGATCTCGTAGGAGCCGTCGCCGTCCAGGTCGCCGACCGAGGCGTCGTTGGCCGAGTAGGTGTAGGCCACCCCGTCGGGCGTGGTGCCACCGGCCGGGATCTGGATCGGCACGTCCTGGTAGGCCGCGGCCAGGGCCGTCGTGGGTGTGGCGGCCTTCAGTGAGGCGGTCTCCACCCCATTGATCAAAGGCTTCACCGTGTACGTCGCCCCGACCGGCGCTCCCGCGTCGGTGAAGTTGGTGCCCTTGGTGATCGGGGCGGTGTTCACCTTGGTCGAGCCGCGGTACACGTCGAACGCGATGCCCGCCGGGTCGGAGGCGAGCAGGCGCCAGGACAGGAAGTTGCCGCCCGTGGTCCGCAGGCTGATCAGCCCGCGATCCAGGTTGTCGACGGCCGCCGGTGTGACCGCGGCGCCCGCGGCGGTGGGGATTCCGCCGGTGGTGAGCAGGACGGCGGCCACGGACAGGCCGCAGAGGATTTTGCGTCGCATGGGGGATCCCAACGTGGTTGAGGACAGGGACGCACCGCTACTGAAGCGGTTAACCGGACCGTAACACCACGGCAACGTAAGCCATAGACCGACTCAAATTCCTGAAAGGATTCATCGACCTGTTGACCCGGGCCGGAGCCGGGTAGAGGATTCTGCGGGAATGCGCTTTCCTGTCGAGGAGGACCGATGCGACGAGCCCTGCTGGTCATCCTGCTCCTGCTGCTTCCCACGGCACCCGCGGCCGCCGCCACCAGGACCCTCGAACGACTCGACCGTGGCCTGGTCGCCGCGGCCACCGGCAACGGCGTCTTCCTCAGCTGGCGTCTGCTCGGGCCCGAGGCCACCGGGCACTCCGCCACCGGCGTGACCAGCGCGCCTTTCCGGGTCTACCGGGACGGCAAGCGGATCGCCACGGTCACCGACAGCACCAACTACCTCGACCCGGACGGCACGACAGCCTCGACGTACCAGGTCGCCCCGGCCGGCGGCGCGCGCAGCGAACCGGTCAAGCCGTGGGCCGAGAACCACTACGACCTGCCGCTGCAGAAACCGGCCGACGGCGACGGGTACACGTACTCGGCCAACGACATGAGCGTCGGGGACGTGGACGGCGACGGGCAGTACGAGTACATCGTCAAGTGGGATCCGTCCAACTCCAAGGACGTCTCGCAGGTCGGCTACACCGGCAAGGTCTACGTCGACGCGTACGAGATGGACGGTTCTCTGCTCTGGCGCATCGACCTGGGCGTCAACATCCGCGCGGGCGCGCACTACACCCAGTTCCTGGTCTACGACTTCGACGGCGACGGCCGCAGCGAGATCATGATGAAGACCGCGCCCGGGACCCGGGACGGCCGGGGCCGCCCGATCACCACGCCCGGCCACCAGGTGACCGAGGACTACCGGCTCAGCGCGGCCGGCTACTACGAGCACCTGGTCACCATGTTCCAGGGCTGGACGACGCATCCCGAGGTGGTGGCCGGGCACTGGCCGGCGACACTGGAGCAGGCGTTCGGCATCGAGCCGCGCTACTCGTACCCGCTGAACCGGGCCGACGCGTCGGCGCTGGTCGACTACTTCATGGACGTCTACGCCCCGGCCCGCAGCACCCGGAACGTGCTGCGCGCCTTCGAGGGCTTCATCGTCGACGGCCCGGAGTACCTGACCGTTTTCGAGGGCCGGTCGGGACGCGAGTTGGAGACCATCCCGTACAAGCCGGGCCGGACCGACGACGGCCTGATGTGGGGCGACTACGCGATGCCCCGGATCGAGCCGGGCAACCGCGTCGACCGGTTCCTGGCCGGGGTCGCCTACCTCGACGGCCGGCACCCGTCGGCGGTGTTCGCCCGCGGCTACTACACCCGCACGACCCTGATCGCCTACCGCTGGAACGGCCGCCACCTGGTCGAGAACTGGTATGTCGACAGCGGCTGGGTGCCGATGACGAACCCGTTCGACGACACCCCGCACGGACGCGACGGCACCTCGCGGGAGTTCGGCACGATCACCACGCAGGGCTTCCACTCGCTGAGCGCGGCCGACGTGGACGGCGACGGGCGGCAGGAGATCGTCTACGGCAGCGCCACCATCGACGACGACGGCTCGCTGCTCTACTCGTCGTCGGGCACCATGCCGGACGGGAGCACGGCCCGGCTCGGGCACGGCGACGCCATGCACGTGACCGATATCGATCCGCAGCGCCCGGGACTGGAGATCTTCACGGTGCACGAGGGGGCCACCGCCGCCCCCTACGGCATGGCGATGCGCGACGCCCGTACCGGAAAAGTTCTTTTCGGCACCTACTCCGGTGTCGACACCGGCCGCGGCATGATCGGTGACGTCCTGTCCGAGGAACCCGGCCTGGAGGCGTGGGCCAGCCTGCCCGGCGGCTCCGGCGCGCTCGGGCTCTACACCGCCGACGGCCGCAAGCTCGCCGACACGCTGCCCGGCACCAACCAGAGCATCCGCTGGTCGGCCGACCTGACCACGCAGATCCTCAACGGCGCGGGCACGGTCACCCCGACGATCGACGACTGGCGACGCGGCACCCTGCTGACCGCCACCGGCACGCTGTCGAACAACGGCACGAAGGGCAACGCCTCGCTCATCGCCGACGTCCTGGGCGACTGGCGAGAAGAGCTTTTCCTGCGTACGGCCGACAGCAGTGCCGTGCGGATCTTCACCGGCACCGAGGTCACCGGCCACAAGCTGTACACGCTCATGCACGACCCCCAGTACCGCGTCGAGGTCGCCCGGCAGCAGACCACCTACAACCAGCCGTCCTATCCGAGCTTCTACCTGGCCTCGGACACCGATTGGTCGAAGGTTCCGCGGCCGTGACCGGCACGTACGCTCGTCGCCATGGTTGCGCCCACCCCCGACGATCTCGGCCTGGCCACCTGGCGGCGTGACCCGGACACGGTGATCCGCCACGCCGTGTCGGCACCGCCCGGAGCCTGCGACGAGCTCACCATCATCGCGAGCCGGGAGCGGACCGGGGTCGCCACCGACTGGCCGGCCCACTCGCACCCGATGCACGAGCTGGTGTGGGCGCGCGGCGGGACCCTGACGTCCCGGATCGGGAAACGGATCTTCACCGTGCCGCCCGGGTTCGGTCTGTGGCTGCCGGCCGGGGTCGTACACGGTGGCCGGCTGACCGCGGCGGCCGAGCTGCACGACGCGTTCTTCGCGCCCGAGCGGTCCCCGGTCGCCTTCGCCGAGCCGACCCCGATCACGATGACCCCGCTGCTGGAGTCGCTGCTGCTGCGCCTGGCCCGTACGGATCTCGACGCCGGCGCGCGGGCCCGTACCGAGGGTGTCGTGTTCGACGTGCTGGAGCCGGCCCCGCGGCAGTTCGCCCTGGAGCTGCCCGGTGATCCGCGGATCGACCCGATCGCCGAGGCGCTGCTGGCCGACCCGGCCGACGATCGCGGCCTGCAGGAGTGGGCCGATCAGCTGGGCGTGAGCGACCGCACCATCACCCGGGCGTTCCGGGAGGCCACCGGGTTGTCGTTCGCGCAGTGGCGGCAGTCGCTGCGGGTGCACGAGGCCCTCGCGCTGCTCTCCGAGGGTGCGGACATTCAGGCCGTCTCCGAGCGGCTCGGGTACGCCCAGCCGAGCACGTTCATCGCGGCGTTCCGCCGGGTGATGCGGGTTACTCCGGGCCGGATGATGTCCGGAATCCCGTATCCGATGTCCTGAGTGCCGGATTGCCGAATCACAAGATCATCATCTAGCCTCCGTTAGGCAAGGCAAACCTAACCTGAGGCGGAGCGGCTCGATGTTGCGTGGTGAGCAGCTCATACTCGGCTACGGCAAGACCGCCGTGGTCCACGGCGTCTCGGTGACGCTGGAACCCGGCCGGGTCACCGCGCTGATCGGCCCCAACGGCAGCGGCAAGTCCACCCTTCTGCGCGCCCTGGCCCGGCTGCACCGCGTCGACGACGGCCGGGTGCTGCTCCGGGACCGCGCGGTGTCGCTGCTCAACGCGCGGCAGTTCGCCCGCGAGGTCACCCTCTTCTCGCAGTCCCGCCAGGCCCCGCACGGGCTGACGGTCAGCGAGGTCGTCGCGTTCGGGCGGCATCCGCACCGGCGACGCTTCGCCGGCCCCTCCCCCGACGACCGGAAGGCGATCGACGACGCGATGACCGCCACCGGCGTACGGGAAATGTCCGATCGTCCGGTCGGTGAGCTTTCCGGCGGCGAGATGCAGCGGGTCTGGCTGGCCGCGTGCCTGGCCCAGGAGACCGGGGTCGTGCTGCTCGACGAGCCGACCAACCACCTGGACCTGCGCTACCAGATCGAGACCCTCGACCTGGTCCGCGACCTGGCCGACGAGCGCGGTGTCGCCGTCGGCATCGTGCTGCACGACCTCGACCAGGCCGCCCGCGTCGCCGACACCCTTCTTCTCATGCACGACGGACGCGTCCACGCGACCGGCGACCCCTTCGACGTGCTCACCGCCGAGCACATCAGCGAGGTCTACGGCCTGCCCGTCGAGGTCGAGGCCGACCCCCGGACCGGCCGCATCCGCATCGACCCGATCGGGCGTCACACCACCCGCAAGAAGATCCACCCAGGAGAAGAAACCCCATGATCCCCGTTTCCCGCCTCGTCGCCTCGGCGGCGACGCTCGCCCTCGCGGCGACGGTCGCCGCCTGCGGCACCACCAAGGTCGAGCCGGCCGCCGCCAACTCGGCCCCGCCCGCGTCGGCGACCTGCGCCGACGACAAGACCACGACGGCGACCGGCCCGGTGTCGCTGACCGACGGCGTCGGCCGCAAGGTCGAGCTGGCCAAGCCCGCGTCCCGGGTCGCCGTGCTGGAGTGGCAGCAGACCGAGGACGTGCTCACGCTCTGCCTCAACCCGGTCGCGGTCGCCGACGCCAAGGGATACGGCACCTACGTCAAGGCCGAGGCGCTGCCCGCGACCGCGGTCGACACCGGTGAGCGCGGCGAGCCCGACCTGGACAAGCTCTACGCGACCAACCCCGACCTGATCATCGTGGAGGCGTTCAAGGCCGACGACGAGATCATCACCAAGCTGGAGAAGCGCGGTGTCCCCGTCCTGGCGACGGTCGGCGCCGACGCGACCGGCCAGATCGCCAACATGAAGAAGGTCTTCTCGATGATCGGTACGGCCACCGGCCGCACCGAGCGCGCCGACGCCGTCCTCAAGCAGTTCGACGCACACCTGGCCGAGGCCAAGCAGAAGGTCGCGGCCGCGAACTCGACCGCCCGGGACTTCCTGTTCTTCGACGGCTGGATCGAGGGCGGCAACGTCGTCATCCGCCCGTACGGCCAGGGCGCGCTCTTCACCGAGCTCGGCGAGCAGCTCGGGATGACCGGGGCGTGGACCGACGCGATCAACAAGACGTACGGCAGCGGGGGCGTGGACCCGGCGTACGGCCTCGCGCAGACCGACATCGAGGGACTCACCGCGGTCGGCGGCGCCACCCTGTTCTACTCCGACGACCAGACCGCCGACAGCTACGTCAAAGAGCTGGTCAAGAGCCCGATCTGGACCAAGCTGCCGGCCGTCGAGGAGGGTCGCGCGTACACCTTCCCGGCGGGCGTCTGGGGCGCCGGCGGGCCGAAATCCAACGAAGAGGCGATCGACGCCTACGTGAAGATCCTCACCAAGTCGTGAGCGACACCCGGGCGCCGATCGGCCTCGGGCGTGGCGCGAGCGGGACGGCCGTACTGGCCGTCCTGCTCGTCTCCGTGTTCCTGACCGGCCTGTGGCACATCACGCAGGGAACCTCCGGGGTGGGGTTCTGGGATCTGCTGCGCTACCTGCTCGGCGCGCACGAGAACGTCGGTGGCGTGCCGATCGCCGACGTGCTGACCGGCTCCCGCCTGCCCCGCGTGCTCGCCGGGATCGCGGTCGGGGTCGCGCTCGGCTCGGCCGGGGCGCTGCTGCAGTCGGTCACCCGCAACGCGCTCGCCGCCCCGGACACCCTGGCCGTCACCGCCGGCTCGTACTTCGCGCTGTGCGCGGTCGCCGCGTTCGGCCTCGCCGTGCCGCTGTGGGCCTCGGGCGCGGTGGCGTTCGGCGGTGGCCTGCTCGCCGCCGCCGTCGTGCTCGGCCTGGCCGGCACCGGCTCCGGCCTGGGTTCGACCCGGCTGATCCTGGCCGGCTCGGCCGTGGCGCTGGCCCTGGACGCGGCCACCGCGATGCTGCTGATCCTGTTCAAGGAGAGCACCACCGGCCTGTACGCCTGGGGCAGCGGCTCCCTGGCCCAGCTCAACATCGACGCCGCCCTGCGCGCCGCCCCGGTCATCGTCGCCGTCCTCGCCGTCGCCGTGCTGCTCTCCCGCCGCCTGGACGTGCTCGGTCTGGGCGACGACACGGCCGCCTCGCTCGGCGTGCCGATCCGCTCGACCCGGCTCGTCGCCATCCTCTGCGCCGTCCTGCTGACCAGCCTCTCGGTGACCCTGGCGGGCCCGATCGCGTTCATCGGCCTGGCCGCGCCGGTCGCGGTCCGCCTGGTCGCCGACCGGGTCGGCGTGTTGAGCCGGCACGCGTTCCTGATCCCGGCCTGCGGGCTGGTCGGCGCGCTGCTCGTGCTGCTGGCCGACTCGGTGCTGCGGGCCGTGCTCGGTGCCCAGGCCGCCGCGTCGATCCCCACCGGCATCCCGACGTCGCTGCTCGGCGCCGTGGTCATCGTGATCCTGGCGCTGCGGCTGCGCGACGCCGGCTCGGCCCGCTCGGCACCCAGGGCACACGTCGCCGTCCGTTCCCGCCGCCGTTTCGTCACCGTCCTGATCGTCGTGACGGTGCTGCTGGTCGCCACCGTGATCGTCGGGCTGCTGGCCGGCAGCCTGTGGTTGCGCACCGGTGACCTCGCGCTCTGGGTGCAGGGCACCGCGCCCGACCTGATCGCCCGGGCCCTCGACGACCGGGCCCCGCGGGTCGCGGCGGCCGTCGTCGCCGGGGCCGCACTCGCCCTGTCCGGAACCGTCGTGCAGGGCACGGTCCGCAACCCCCTGGCCGAACCGGGCGTGCTCGGCATCACCGCCGGGGCCGGGCTGGGCGCGGTCATCGTGGTCACCTCCGGCCTGTCCGGCAGCCACACCATGCTCGTCGCCACCGCCGTCGCCATGGGCCTGGCCACGTTCGGGCTGATCGCCGCCCTGTCCTGGCGCGGCGGCATCCTGCCCGACCGGTTCCTGCTCATCGGCATCGGCTGCGGCTACGCGCTCAGCGACATCAGCACGTTCCTGCTGCTGCGGGCCGACCCGTGGGACACGCCGCGCATCCTCACCTGGCTCTCCGGGACCACCTACGGCCGGACCTTCGCCGACGTGCTCCCGGTCCTGCTGGTGCTCGTGGTCGCCGCCCCGGTGGTCGTCGGCCTGCGCCGCCAGCTCGACCTGCTGTCGATCGACGAAGACACCCCCAAGATTTTCGGCGTACGCCGGGAAGCCGCGCGACTCACCCTGCTGACCGTGGCCGCGGTCGCGGCGGCGGTGAGCGTCACCGCGGTCGGCGTCGTCGGTTTCGTCGGCCTGGTCGCCCCGCACATCGCCCGCGGCCTGGTCGGTGTCCGCCACGGCCGCATCATCCCGGTCGCGATGCTGCTCGGCGGCCTGCTCGTGTGTGTCGCCGACGCGCTCGGGCGCACCCTGATCGCCCCGTCCCAGATCCCCGCCGGGCTGATGATGGCCCTGGTCGGCGCCCCCTACTTCGTCTGGCTGCTGCGCCGTTCCCGCGCCTGACCGGGTTTCCGGCCGAGCAGCAGGGAGAAGCGCAGCTCGTCGCCCGGGGCGGTCAGGTCCAGCGTGTCCACGGTGAACCCGGCCGCCCGCAGGTCGCGGCGCACCGAGCGGGCCGTGGCGGTCCGGTAGTACATGACGAAGGAGGGTGCCACGACGGCGTTGCGGACCAGCATGGCCAGGTCGAACCCGAGCGTGCTCCAGTAGGCGCCGTTGTCCCGGGCCGGCAGCTCGCCCAGCGCGACGGCGAACAGCCCGCCCGGCCGCAACGCCCGGTGCACGCCGTCGAAGAACGCCGGCCGCTCCGAGGGCAGGAAGTGCCCGAGCGCCCCGAACGTCACCGCCAGGTCGAACCCGCTGTCGAACGGCAGCGCCCGCGCGTCGGCCCGCACCAGCGTGGCGCCCGGAACCGCGGCGTGCGCCTCGTCGAGCATGCCGGCGCTGAAGTCGACCCCGGTGACCTGCTCACGGCACATCCGGTCGAGGACGGTCAGGCCGGCGCCGGTGCCGCAGCACACGTCCAGGCCGCAGTCGAACGGCCCGTACGGCGACAGCGCCTCGACGGTCGCCTCCAGGACGTCGGCCGGGGTGCGGAACGGGGTGTGGTCGAACTTCGGGGCCAGGAAGTCGTAGCCGCGCTCGACCGAGGTCAGCGCCTGGACACAGAGTTCCCGCAGCGACGGCCCTTGAGGAGAGAACACCGCCCGACCCTACTCGCCCCGGCCCGCGCCGGCCGGATCGCTGTGAATACGTCATAAAGTGTCCTTCCACTCCCTCTCTCTACCTTTGTCGATACGTAAGCGTCCTATCGCTATCGGAACGGGAGATTTGATGAACAAGCGCACGGTTCTCGGCGGCGTCGCGGCGGCCGCCATGGCGGTGGCCGCGAGCATGGTCGTGATGCCGACCGCGGCCCAGGCGGTGTATTCCTGCCAGAACGGCGAGGTCTGCATCTACTCGGACTACGACCTCAAGGGCACGGTGCTGGTCGTCTACAGCGGGGCGCACAACTTCACCAGCAACTGGCACTTCTACAACGGCCTGCCCGCCAACGACAACGCGTCGTCCATCGTCAACAAGTCGAATCTGACGGCGTTCGTCAGCGAGGACTTCGACGGCAAGGGCTACTACAACGCCACGATCAAGCCGGGCAAGCAGATGAACTTCAAGGGCCGGGAGCAGCTTTTCGAACTCCCGAACGACACCATGTCGTACATCAGCCTGTACTGATTCATCGCTGATCGCGGGCCTCCGGGAGAACCATTTCCCGGGGCCCGTTCAGTTCGTACGGAAATCGCGCCGGTAGGCGGCCGGGGTGGTCTCGAAGGCGGTGCGGAAGCGGCGGCGCAGGTTGACCGCGGACGAGAGGCCGACCCGGGTGGCGATGGTCTCGACCGGCAGATCGGTCTCCTCCAGCAGGGCGCGGGTCCAGGCGATGCGGCGGTCGAGCAGCCAGCGGCCCGGGGAGATGCCGAGCTGGTCGAGGAAGTGCCGGTGCAGGGTGCGTTCGGACAGGCCGGAGCGGGCGGCCAGGTCGTTCAGGGTCAACGGCTGGTCCAGGTTGGCGATGGCCCAGTCGAGCAGCGGGGCCAGGGAGTCCGGCACCGGGCCGGGCGGTTCCGGGGCCGGGCCCTGACGCTGGCAGCCGGTGCGGGGCGGCGCGGCCGACAGCTGCCGTCCGATGCGCATCGCCAGGGCGGCGCCGTGCTCGCGGCTGACCTGGTTGAGGCACAGGTCGACGGTGGTGGCCGACGCGCCGGCGGTGGCCACGTCGCCGTGGTCGATGTAGAGGACGGTGCCGTCGGCGTTGACCCGTGGATACCGCCGGGCCAGGTCGTCGGTGCACTCCCAGTGGGCGGCGGCCCGGCGGTTGTCGAGCAGGCCCAGCGCGGCCGGGACGTAGACGCCGCCGCAGATGCCCACGATCCGCGCACCCCGGGCGTGCGCGGCCAGCACCGCGTCGGCCAGCTCGGCCGACAGGTCCGGGCCGGGGCTCCACCCGGCGATCAGCACCGTGTCGGCATTCTCAAGGGCCGACAGACCATCGGGTACGACGATGTCGGCGCCCATCGTGGTCGGCACCGGCCCGGGGCGTTCGGTGCACAGCCGGAAGTCGTAGTGCCGCGGAAGCTCGGTGCCGTGATCGCCGAAGACGGCCGAGGCGCAGGTCACCGGGTAGAGCTCCAGGACCGGGCCGACCAGGGCCACCACCGCATGTGTCATGGCAGGAATGTACCCAAGCTTGTCGGGCCGGGCGCCTGTGCCCGCCCGCCCGCACGAGAAGGATCATGACTCGTGTGGACCAGGGATTTCTCTTTGTACTTCGGGGCCCGGGCGGTGTCCCTGCTGGGTGACGCGATGATGCCGGTGGCCGCCGCGCTGGCCGTCGGGGCCCGCTACGGGGTGGCCGGGGTTGGGTACGTTCTCGCCGTCTGGACGGCCACGTGTGTCCTGCTGATCGTCTTCGGGGGCGTGTTCGCCGACCGGATCGGCGCCCGCGCCATGATGGTCGGCGCCGACGTGGCCCGGGCGGTCACCCAGGGCGTGCTGGCCGTGGCGTTCCTGACCGGGAGCCCGCCGCTGTGGCTGTTGCTGGCCGGGTCGGCGCTGTCCGGCGCGGCGACGGCCATGTTCCAGCCCGGCGTGAACGGGATGGTGCCGCTGGTCGCGCGGGATCCGCAGCGGGCCAACGGCGTGCTGAAGGTCGCCGACGCGATGTGTCAGCTGGCCGGGCCGGCGGTCGCCGGGGTGCTGACGGTCGCGTTCGGGGCCGGGACGGTCTACGCCGTGGACGCGGGCACGTTCGTGGTGAGCGGGCTGTGCCTGGCCCTGATCCGGCCGGCCCCGGCCCCGGCGGGAACGCGGACCTCGATGACGCGGGATCTGCGGCGCGGCTGGGTGGAGTTCACCTCCCGTACGTGGATGTGGTCGGTGATCGTGATCTGGATCTTCTTCGGGCTGTTCGTCTTCGGCCCCTACATCCCGCTCGCCTCCCGCCTGGTCGGCGAGCAGTTCGGCTGGGTGATGGCCGCGCTCGGCGCCGGGACGGTGGCCGGCGGCGTGATCGCGATGCGGCTGCGACCGGCCCGGCCCCTGGCCGCCGGGGCGGTGGCGCTGATCGGTTTCGTGGCGATCCCGCTGCCCCTGGCGCTCGGGTCGCCGCTGCCGGTGCTGCTGGCCGGGCACGTGATCGGCGGCACGGCCTGGGCGTTCTGGTCGGTGATGTGGTCGACCAGCGTGCAGACCCTGGTGCCGCCCGAGGTGCTGAACCGGGTCACCGCGTACGAGGTGGCCGGTTCGGTCTCCGGGCTCGCGGTCGGGCAGGCGGTGGTCGGGCCGCTGGCCGAGGTCGTGTCGGCCCGCCACCTGCTGATGGTCTCGTCGGTGGTCTGCCTGGGCGTGGTCGCCGCGCTGCTGCTGGTCCGGCCGATCCGCCGTCAGACCAGCGCGGCGATCCGGTCGGCGACCCGGGAGGCGCCGGAGCCGAGCAGAATCGTGTAGTGGTTGACGTCCGGGACCAGCTCGGCGTCGACGCCGTCGAGCCGGTCGGCCCGGTAGAGGCCGCCGTCCTCGTCGGCCAGACCGCGCGGGGCCCAGAGCAGCGGGAACGGGGCCGGGATCGGGGTGCGGAGCATGTCGGTGGCGTCGGCGCGGATCGCGTCGACGTTGCACGACGAGCCGGTCCCGGTGAAGTCCCGCAGGATGTAGGCCTCCAGGTCGGCCGACCAGTAGCGGCCCAATGCCGGATTCTGCCGAAAATAAGCGACATATTCATCGGCCGATGCGAACGTCATCGACAGTCGCCGCATGGCTGGCCCGATCACCGCCTCCAGCGCGACGTCCACGTCGACGTCGAGCGGCACCCCGAGTGACACTCCCCCGTCGATCATCAGCACCGGCCCGACCCGGTCCGGGTGATGAAAAGCGGTCGCGGCCACCACGAAGGCGCCCATCGAGTGCCCGACCAGCGGCACCTTCTCAGCGCCGAAGTGCGAAGCCACCGCCACCAGGTCGTCGGCGTGCGCGGCCATCCCGAACGGCCCGGGAAGATCCGCGCTGAACGCCCTCCCCCGCAGGTCCACCGCGACCAGATGGACCCGGCCGTCCAGGGCCCGGGCGACCGGGGACCAGGACAGCGCGTTCGCGGTGATCCCGTGCGCCGCGATCACCACCGGCCCGGCCCCCGGCCAGCTCACCGCCCGCAGCGTCCCCCCGGCGACCGGGACGTCGATCTCCTCCACCAGAATCCCCTTCTCAGTGCGCGGTCCACCCGCCGTCGATCACGATCGACGAGCCGGTGATGAACGAGGCCGGGGGGCTGCACAGGTAGGCCACGAGCTCGGAGACCTGCTCCGGCTCGATCAGCTTCTTGATCGCCGCCCGGTCCAGCATGATCTTCTCAATGACCTCGGACTCGGGGATCCCGTTGGCCCGGGCCTGGTCGGCGATCTGCTTGTCGACCAGCGGTGTGCGCACGAATGCCGGGTTGACGCAGTTCGAGGTCACCCCGTGCTCGGCCCCTTCCAGGGCGGTCACCTTGGAGAGCCCTTCGAGGCCGTGCTTGGCGGTCACGTAGGCGGCCTTGAACGGCGACGCGACCAGCCCGTGCACCGAGGAGATGTTGACGATCCGGCCCCAGCCGCGGTCGTACATGTGGGGCAGCACCAGTTTGACGAGCCGGAACGGCGCCTCCACCATCACCCGCTGGATCAGCGTGAACTTGTCCGGCGGGAAGTCCGGCAGCGGCGCCACCACCTGCAGCCCGGCGTTGTTGACCAGGACGTCCACCTCGGCCGGCAGCGCGTCGACCGCGTCCGGGTCGGACAGGTCGGCGTGCAGCGCCCGTCCGCCGATGGCCGCGGCCACCTCCTTGGCCGATCTCTCGTCGATGTCCACCGCGATCACGTCGGCGCCCGCCGCGGCCAGCCGTTCGGCGCAGGCGCGTCCGATGCCGCTGCCCGCGCCGGTGACCAGCGCGGTACGTCCTGTCAGGTCGAGGTCGACCACACGTGCCGTCGTCATGCCGGTGACCGTACGGATCAGCGACCGTGCCGGGGTATGTGGCCACGCCACACAAGCGGGTGACAACCCCTGTGATCGATCCGGATGGCCTGCGTCACATCGACGCTCTTAGCTTGTGGCCACACGAAACAGTTTCTTAACGGAAGGCATTCGATGAGGCCCTTGTCGACATCCCGGCGTGCGTGGCTCGGCGCCGCGCTGGCCGCCGCCGTGGTCACCGTGAGCGGATGCGGCAGCCCGAAGGGGGCTGCCGGTGACGACTCGTCGATCGACGTCGGCGTGGTCTATTCCCAGTCCGGACCCCTGGCCGGCTACGGCGCGCAGTACGCGGAGGGCTTCAAGGCCGGGCTGGCCTACGCGACCGGCAACACCGGCAAGATCGGTGACCGCACGATCAACGTCAGCTGGACCGACGACGCCGGTGACCCGGTGAAAGCGGTGTCGGCAGCCAAGGACCTGATCGGCAAGGGTTACAAGGTGCTCGCCGGCTCGACCAGTTCGGGCGTGGCACTGCAGGTGGCGCCGCTCGCCGCCGAGAACAAGGTGCTGTTCGTGTCCGGGCCGGCCGCGTCCGACGCGATCACCGGGGCGAACAAGTACACGTTCCGGTCGGGGCGGCAGTCGTACCAGGACGTCCTGACCGCCAAGGCCTACCTGGGCGACGGCAAGAAGGTCGTGGTCTTCGCGCCCGACTCGGCCTTCGGCAAGTCCAACGTCGATGCCGTGACCAAGGTCGTCGGCACAAACGCCGCCGTGACCAGCATCGCCGTCCCGGCCAGCGCGACCGACTTCACCCCGTTCGCCTCGCAGATCAAGGCGGCCAAGCCCGACCTGGTGTTCGTCGCCTGGGCCGGGACGACGGCCGGCGCGATGTGGCAGGCCCTCGACCAGCAGGGCGTTCTCGCGAGCACGAAGGTCGTGACCGGCCTCGACATCCAGGCCGGCTGGGCCGGTTTCGGTTCGGGCGCGGACAAGCTGAACCTGCTCGCGCACTACTTCGACGGGGCCGCCGACAACCCGGCGTACCAGGCGCTCAAGGCCGCCGTTCCGGGCGGCAAGACCGACCTGTTCCATCCGGACGGGTTCGCCGCCGCGCAGATGATCGTGCACGCGCTCAGCGCCGGTGCGGACGACGCCGACAAGATGGTCACCGCGCTGGAGGGCTACAGCTTCGACTCGGTCAAGGGCAAGCTGACCGTCCGGCCCGAGGACCACGCGCTGCTGCAGCCGATGTTCCAGGCCAAGCTGACGGCCGGCAAGGCGACCCTGACCAGCACGATCAGCCCCGACGACGCCGCGCCGCCGGCCGCCGCGATGAAGGGCTGAGAATGACGGCCCTCACCGTCGAGGGTGTGTCGTGGACGATCGGCGCCGTGCCGATCGTCCACGACGTCACCCTGCACCTGGAACCGGACGAGTTCGTCGCCCTGATCGGACCCAACGGCGCCGGCAAGACGTCCCTGTTCAACCTGATCAGCGGCCTGCGCCGGCCCACCTCGGGCCGGATCCGGCTGGGCGGCGACGACATCACCGCCCTCGCCCCGCACCGCCGGGCCCGCAACGGCCTGGGCCGCACGTTCCAGACCTCCGCGGTCTTCGGTTCGCTGACCGTCGCCGAGAACGTGGCGCTCGCCGTGCAGGCCCGTAAAGGCGGCGCGATGCGGGCTTGGCGTCGCGCTTCCGACCGCGACATCGCGCTTCGCGTCGCGGAAATTCTTGCGGAGGTACGTCTTGAGCACCGCGCCGACCGCATCGCCGGATCCCTCGCCCACGGCGAGAAGCGCAAGCTCGAGATCGCGCTGCTGCTCGCCGGTGACCCGCGGGTCCTGCTGCTGGACGAGCCGATGGCCGGCGTGAGCACGGAGGACGTGCCCGCGCTGGTCGAGGTGATCCGCGGGCTGACCGCGGGCACCGGGCGCAGCGTCCTCATGGTGGAACACCACATGGAAGTGGTGCTCGACCTGGCCGACCGGGTGGCCGTGCTGCACCACGGCGCGCTGCTGGCCTGCGACACCCCGGACGCGGTGATGGCCGACGCGTTCGTCCAGGAGGCGTACCTCGGGGAGGGCTTGTGAATCCGATTCTGCGGGTCGCCGATCTGTCGGTACGGCTCGGCGGCTCCCACATCCTGCAGGGCGTCACCTTCGACGTGGCTCCGACCGGGGTGACCGCGCTGCTCGGGCGCAACGGCGTCGGCAAGACGACCACGCTGCGGGCCATCCTCGGGGAGGTTCCGGCGCAGGGAACGGTCGAATACGACGGGCGGGCGGCGCTCGGGCGGGCGACCCATCGGCTCGTGCGGGACGGTCTCGCGTACGTACCGGAAGATCGTTGTGTTTTTGCGGGTTTGACCGTGGCCGAGAATCTGCGACTGGCCGAGCGGGTCCCCGACCCGGACTATGCCCTGGTCCACGAGCTGTTTCCGGAGCTGGAGCAGCGGGCCGCGCAGCGGGCCGGCACGCTGTCGGGCGGGCAGCAGCAGATGGTGGCGATCGCGCGTGTGCTCCTCAACCCGAACCGGCTGCTGCTGGTCGACGAGCCGACCAAGGGCCTGGCCCCGGCCGTGGTCACCGCGGTGGCGACCGTGCTCGGCCGGGTCGCCGAACGCGTGCCGGTGCTGCTGGTCGAGCAGAACCTGGCCGTGGTCCGCAAGCTGGCCACCGATGCCGTGGTCGTCGAGGCCGGCCGTGTCGCCTGGCGCGGATCCGCGGCCGACCTGCTCGGCGACGGCGAAGCGACCCGTTCTCTGCTCGGCGTCGGGAGGCACTGAGATGGCGACCGTGATTCTGCTGACGCTGACCGGGCTCGGCCTGGCCGCGCTCTACTTCCTGATCGCTTCCGGACTTTCGCTGGTCTTCGGACTGGCCGGGGTCCTCAACTTCGCGCACGGCCTGTTCCTGTCGGTCGGCGCCTACGCCACCTGGTGGGCCGCCCCGCACATCGGACTGCCCCTGGCCGTGGTCGTCGGCATCGCCGCCGCGGCGGCCACCGGCGCACTCGTCGAACTGGTGCTGATCCGGCCGCTGTACACCCGGCACACCGAGCAGGTGCTGGTCACTGTCGGACTCTCGCTGGCCGGGGTGGCGCTGCTGCAGTCGGTCTGGGGTGCCGACGCGCGGGTCTTCCCGCGGCCGGAACGGGCGTCGCACGTGACCGGAATCCTCGGCGCCAAGGTGCCCGACGACCGGTTCCTGCTGATCGGCGCGGCCGTGCTCGTACTCGGCGCACTGCTGGCGTTCCTGCGCTGGACCCGGTACGGCCTGATCATCCGGGCCGGCGTCGAGAACCGGGCCATGGTCCGGGCCCTCGGCATCGACGTGCGCAACGCGTTCACGCTGGTCTTCGCGATCGGCGGGGCCCTGGCCGGGCTGGCCGGGATCCTCGGCGGCATGTACTTCACGTCGGTCTCCCCCGGCCAGGGCGCCTCCCTGCTGATCTTCGCGTTCATCGTGGTGGTCATCGGCGGCCTCGGCTCGATCACCGGCTCGGCGATCGCCGCGGTCGGGGTCGGCCTGCTCCAGCAGTTCGTGAACTACTACGGCGCGGCCGGCGCCGGGGACGTCAGCGTGGTGGTGCTGCTCGCCGTCGTGCTGCTGCTGCGTCCGGCCGGCATCGCCGGGAGGGCGGTCACCGCGTGAAACGCTTCGTCCCCCTGGCCGTGCTGCTGCTCGCGGCCGTCCTGCCGTACTCCACGGTGAGCATCCCCGGGGTGTTCGAAGGGCCGCTCAACTCGCCCGGCACGCTGCAACTGCTCGCGATCTGCCTGGTCTTCGGCGCGCTCGCGCTCGGCTACGACCTGCTGTTCGGCCGGGCCGGGCTGCTGTCGTTCGGGCACGCCCTCTACATCGCGGCCGGCGCCTACGGCGTCGACATCCTGGTCAGCCACTACGAGTGGTCGCTGTGGGCGGCCGTACCGGTGACCGTCCTGGCCGCCGCGGCGCTGGCCGCCCTGCTCGGCTCGGTCGCGCTGCGCACGTCCGGGATCGCGTTCTCCATGGTCACCCTCGCGTTCGCGCAGGTCGGCTACATCCTGGTCAACCGCGACCCGGGCGGGCTGACCGGCGGCGAGGAGGGTCTGCCGATGCGCACCGGGTCCCTGCCGGACGCGCTGGTCGGCGTCACCAACACGGTCAACCTGTACTGGCTGGCCCTGGCCGCCCTGGTCATCGTCGTCCTGGTCGTGCACACCATCGACCGGGCGCCGCTCGGCCGCACCCTCATCGGCCTGCGCGACGACGAACGGCGGATCGCGGTGGTCGGCCTGTCCCCGTACCGCGTGAAACTCCTGGCCTTCGTCGTCGCCGGCGCCCTGGCCGCGGTCGGCGGCGTCGTCTACGCCCTGGTCGTCGGCGGTGCGTCCCCGCACGTCGCGTCGTCCGACTTCACCCTGGCGCTGATCGTGATGGCCGTCCTCGGCGGCGCCGGCACCCGCTGGGGCGCCCTGGCCGGCGGTGTCCTCTACGCCTACCTCGACCAGCGCCTGGCCCGCCTCGGCGGATCACTGCCCGGCCCGTTCGGCGAGCCCCTGTTCGTCCTGGGCACCCTGTTCATCCTGGCCGTCTACTTCGTGCCGGGCGGCCTCGCCGGCCTCCGCACCCGCTGGCAGCCCCTGCAGCGAGCCGTCCGCCGCCGCGATCCGGTCGGATCAACCCCGTAGAACCGCTTTTCCCGTACGCCGTCCCGGCCCCGAACTCGGCTTCCCCGCCCGAGATCGGGGCCGGGACGGCTCGCCGTCCTGTCCTCCCGGGACGGCGAGTCCGGCTGGTTCCGCGCGATCGGGCCGGGGGCCGGCCAGGGCACGGGCCCGGGGGCACCAGTGCTGCTCCCGGGGGCGGTAGGGGTCGTACTCCGGAGAAGCTCTTGGCAGAGGAAAGCCAACCGCTTCTGGAGGAAATCATGTCCGAGCCGATCGTTGTGCTGGTTCACGGGGCGTTCGCCGAGTCGGCCGGCTGGAACGGGGTCGTCGAGCGCCTCGCCGCCGAGGGGGTGACGGCGACCGCGGTGGCCAATCCGCTGCGCAGCCTGCACGGGGACGCGCAGTACCTGAGGGATGTCGTCGCGTCGCTTGGGGCGCCGGTGATCCTGGTCGGACACTCGTACGGCGGGCAGGTCATCACCGAGGCGGCGGCCGACAATCCGGCCGTGCGGGCGCTGGTCTACGTGTCGGCGTTCGCGCCGGAGGCCGGGGAGACCGCGCTCGGGCTGTCCGGGAAGTTCCCGGGGAGCACGCTCGGGGACGCCGTCGTGGCCCGGCCGTTGAGCGGTGGCGGGAACGAGTTGTCGATCGACGTGGCGAAGTTCCCGGCGCAGTTCGCGGCCGACGTCGACCCGGCGGTGGCCGCGCTGATGGCGGCCACGCAGCGGCCGGTGACCGAGCTGGCGCTGACCGCGAGCATCAGTGGCGTACCCGCCTGGCGGACGCTGCCGAGCTGGTTCGTGTGGGGTGACGCCGACAAGAACATTCCGGCCGAGGCTTTGCGATTCATGGGTGAACGGGCCGGCGGCGTCGAGCTGACCGAGGTGGCCGGGGCCGGGCATGCGCTGCCGGTCTCCGAGCCGGGCGCGGTGGCCGAGACGATCCTGCGCGCTGTCGGCGCTGTCCGGTCCTGACGCACGGGGGCACCCTCGCGGCGGGACGCGGCTGGTGCTGTTGGGTTCTGACCACGTACGTACAAAATGATGGTTTTTAAGGGGAAAAACGCAATGAACAAGATCGCTTTCACTTCGGCTGCTGTCGTGCTGGCTGTGGGTTCGATCGCGGGGCTGGGTCCGTCGATCGCCGAGGCGCACGGGGGCTCGAACCACAAGAAACCGACGGTGGTGCTGGTGCACGGCGCGTTCGCGGATTCGAGCGGCTGGAACGATGTGGTCCGCCGGCTGCAGGACGACGGCTACCCGGTCGTGGCCGTGGCGAATCCGCTGCGTGGCGTGGCTTCGGACGCCAAGTCGGTGCGTTCGGTGATCGACGATGTCGACGGTCCGGTCGTGCTGGTCGGGCACTCCTACGCCGGCAATGTGATCACCGAGGCGGCCAGTGGCGACAAGAACGTGAAGGCCCTCGTCTATGTGGCGGCGTTCCTGCCCGAGGTCGGCGAGTCGGCCGGTGAGCTGTCGGGCAAGTTCCCCGGCAGCACCCTGGCGCCGACGTTGCACCAGGTCGCGGTCCCCGGTGGCGGCACCGATCTCTACATCGACCAGGCGAAGTTTCCGCAGCAGTTCGCGGCCGACGTGCCGGTGCGCACCGCGAAGCTGCTCGCGGTGAGCCAGCGCCCGATCGACGCCGCGGCGCTGGCCGAGCCCGAGGTCGGCACCCCGGCGTGGAAGACCATCCCGAGCTACTCGATCATCCCGACCGGCGACAAGAACATTCCGGCCGCCGCACAGTACTGGATGGCCGGGCGCGCGCACGCGAAGGTGACCACCGTGAAGGGCGCGTCGCACCTGGTCCTGGCCTCGCAGCCGGCCAAGACGGCGGCCGTGATCGAGAAGGCGGCCCGCGAGAACGGCTGATCCCTTGATGTCGGACCACCGGCCCCGGCGCCAGTGGTCCGACATCGGACTAATAAAACATCTCCGATTAAGTACGACATGTCGGGGCTAGGCTCCGTGCGACGCTCACCCCTCGCCGGATCCCAGGAGGATCGACATGTCCCGTAACCAGCGAAAACGTCGTGCCGTGCTGACGATGAGCGCGGTCGGTGCCGCCGTGCTCATCGCGCCCGCCCCCGCGTTCGCCGCGACCACCGTCGGACCGATAGTGGTGCCACCCGGCGCGTCCGCCACGATCATGGATCCGCAGATCGCGTTCGCGACCAGCCCGACCGTCCAGTTCTCGACGACGGCGTGCCCGGCCAAGCTGGCCACCACGACCACCACCGCGGCCGGGCCGTGGAACGCCGGCAGCGCCACCCGCACCAACCCGAACGCGGTCACGTTCACCGTTCCGGGCTCCGGCGGTCCGACCGGCGGCCCCAACGGCGCGATCAGGCCGTTCTTCGCCTGCGCCTACGACGGCAACTCGGCCGGGGTCAGCAACCTGCAGGCCGGCGCCCCGATCTGGGTCGGCTCGGCCGCCCAGGCCGGCCCGTCCAGCGGTGTCTCGGGCGGCGGCAACCAGGTCAGCGTCGCCGCGAGCACACCCGTCCTGACCGGCATCACCGCACCGGCCGCGGTCTTCACCACCGGCACCTGCAACGCCACGCTGGGCGTGAACAACCCGCAGAACCTGGTCGCGACCGCCATCACCAAGCAGACGGCGGCCGGGTTCACCCTCACCGTGCCGTCCGGCGTCACCACGACCGGCCCGGGGGCCACGCAGTACAGCATCTGCCTGTACGACGGTTCGTCCGCCAACGGGTCGCTGCTGTCG
The DNA here is from genome assembly GCF_051380535.1 of Actinoplanes sp. HUAS TT8. Classification (NCBI taxonomy): domain Bacteria; kingdom Bacillati; phylum Actinomycetota; class Actinomycetes; order Micromonosporales; family Micromonosporaceae; genus Actinoplanes; species Actinoplanes sp. HUAS TT8. The sequence goes on from NZ_CP195646.1 coordinate 4,463,423, forward strand.
ATCGCGCCGTACACCGTCACGCTCCTGAGCGTCACGCCGTCCAGCGGCTCGTACCTGAGCAGCAACGGCGTCACGGTGACCTCGGGCAACGCGTTCCTGTCCGGGGTCACGGCGCCGTCGGTGCTGCTCGTCGGCAACGCCGGCTGCCCGGCCACCTGGTCGACCGCGCCGATCAACGGGACGGCGCCGGTGGCGATCATCGGCAACGGCGTACGCCGGCTGTCGAACACCCGGGCCGCGGTGACCCTGCCGCCGCTACCGCTGATCGGCAGTCAGCCGACCGGCTACCAGGTGTGTGTCTACGGGAACAACAACCTGCTGGGCTCGGGCACGTACACGGCCGGGATCGTCGCCATGCCGACCGCCGTGTTCCCGGCCGCGGGCCCGGCCGCCGGCGGCAACACGATCACCGTCGTCGGCACGGACTTCCCGGCCGACCCGGGCCGGATCACCGCGACGCTCGGCGGCGTGCCGCTGACCAACATCCAGTCGCTGAGCGACAAGGCGTTCACCGCGCAGGCCCCGGCGCATTCGGCCGAGGCCAACGTCGCGCTGGTGGTGAGCACGTCGGCCGGGACCAAAGCGCTGCCCGGGGCGTACTCGTACCTGAACCCGATCAAGGTCGGGCCGAACACCGCACCGAACAACGCGGCCTCGATCGACGTCTCCGTGCAGGGCACCGGATTCCTCGGCATCAGCTTCGGCAACGGGGGCAACACCGGCCGGGTCTTCCTGGTCGACGGCGTCTACAACGGCGCCGACGCGGGCGCCGGGGCCCGCGCCAACGGCCCGGTCGCCGAATGCGTCAACGTGCTGCCGCTCAGCGACGAGGAACTGGTCTGCACGCTGCAGCTCAACCGGCGGCTCAACGCGCAGGGCGCGGACTTCTTCAACCCGATGACCTACACCAACACGCTGACCACCGACGTCTCGGCGGTCGCGGGCAGCCGGGTCGTGGTCTCGGCCGGTGGGCGTTTCAACGCCAACGACGTCGGTCAGCCGATCCTGCAGAGCGGCAACGGCAACATCCCGGCCGGCAGCATCGTCACCTCGGTGCTCAGCCCGGCCAAGGCGGTCATCTCGGCGCCCGCGGTCGCCACGTCCGGTTCGGCGTTCACCGCGACGATCGGCAACAGCACGCCGGTGCGGGCCCTCACCGGCACCCTGACGACAGCCACCGGGAGCAGCACGGTCGGCCTGACCAGCGGCGCGTTCACCCGGGCGGACGTGGGCCGGCAGTTCTTCGGCACGACCGGCATCCCGAACGGCACCACGATCACGTCGGTGACCCCGGGCGGCGCCAGCGCCACCCTGTCGGCGCCGGCCACCGCCGGAACCGCCGGGACCATCGCCAACGTGTCGATCTCGGAAGGACAAACCAGCATTTCCGGTACGGCGTTGGCCGCCACCGACAGCGGCGCCGTCGTGCTGCCGAACGCGGTCGGTGTCCCGGCCGGGGCGACGCTCGGCGCGATCACGCCGGGCACCAGCGCGACCCTCTCGGTCGCGGCGACCGCCACCGCGGCCGGTGTGACCGTGCCCGTGCAGCGGCCGGTGACCGGGTCGCTCTACGCGGCGGCGCCGGTCGCCGAGGGCGCGTACAACCTGGTCGTGGTCAGCAACGGCGCACCCGATGCGGCCAACAACGACCCGGACTACTTCCAGACGGACGTGACCAGCAGCTCCACGTTCACGGTGGCCGCGTTCTGACTTTCCTACCGGCCCGTTCCGGCCTCGATCAACCGGTCGAGGACGGAACGGGCCGCCACCAGCTTCTCGATCGAACCGGTGATCCGGGCCCGTTCGCCGACCAGGCCGTCGATCAGTTCCGGGCAGGTCGGCGCGATCGTGGTCGCCTCGTCCGGCACGCACGGCAGGATCTCGGCGATGACCGTCGTACCGAGGCCGGCCGAGAGCAGCAACCGGATGTGCCCGACGGTGTGGACGGCCGTCTCCTCGTACTCCCGATAGCCGCCGCCGCTGCGCCCGGGCCGGAGCAGTTTCTGCTCCTCGTAGTACCGCAGCGCCCGCGGTGACACCCCGGTCCGGCGGGCGAGCTCACTGATCCGCACGGATCGGAGTCGACCACGGCTTGACCTTCACGTCAACGTCAACCCCTAGCGTCGGCGGCATGTCCGATGTCGTGGCCGAAGCTATGAGGTCGTCTCGACGCTCCTGCCCGCGCGGACCTCGACCGTGCTGGTGAACCTGACCAGCGGGCCCGCCGCCGAGGCCCGGGCGATGGCGGCCCGCGACCTGCCCTATCTGGACGGCGCGATCCTCTCCCCCGCCCCGGCCGTCGGCACCGCGACCGCGGCGATCCTCGTCGGTGGTGATCGGTCGCTGTTCGACCGGGTCGGCCCGGTTCTGCGGGTTCTCGCGCCGACCACGGTCTTCGTCGGCGACGATCCGGGGGCGGCCGCCGCCTACGAGACGGCCCTGCTCGGCCTGTTCGCGATGTCGGTCGGCGGCCTCGTCCACGCGTTCGCCCTGGCCGCGGCCGAGGGCATCGCGCCCGGGAGCTTCGCGCCGCTCGCCAAGCCGATCGCCGGCCTGCTCACCGAGCAGATCGACCGGTTCGCGGGCCAGCTGGCCGAAGGCCGTTTTCCCGCCTCGATCTCCAGCATCGCGTCGATGTCGTCGACGCTGGGCCACCTGGTCTCGTCCGCCGACTCGCACAAGCTGGACTCGGCGGCGCTGCGGGCGTTGAGGTCGATCGCGGACCGTGCCGTCGACGCCGGTGACGGCGACCGCGGCTATGCGGCGCTCACCCGTTCACTGGGGATACCGTCACCCGGTGCAGATTGACGGAGCCGCCGTTCCCGAGGCGATCGGCGAGCGGATCGACCAGGCCGTGGTGCTTCGCCACAACACCGGCAACGCCGCCACCGGTGGCGTCTGGAAAGCCACCGGGCCCGGCGGGTCCGCCGTCTACAAACTGGCCCGGCCGCCCTCGTCCGGCGAGCCGGGGAACGCCTGGAAACGCGAGTACCTGGCCTACGAGAGCGGTCTGGCCGGGCAGGCTTACGCCGGGACCGGCATCGTGGCGCCACGCCTGCTCGCGGTCGACGAACGCGACGACGGCCAGATCGGACTGTGGCTCGCATGGGCCGACGGCGAACCGGCCACCGGCTGGCCGGTCGAGCGCTATCTGGCGTTCGCCGCGCAACTCGGTGCCGGGCAGGCCCGCTGGGCCGGGCGGATCCCGGACCAGCGGTGGCTGTCGAGAGGATGGCTCCGGCACTATCTCGACAGCCGCCCGGTCCCGACCGTCATGGACTGGGAACATCCGACCGCGCGGCGGTGGCCGGAAACGGTCCGGCGACAGCTCGAAGAACTGTGGCGGCGCCGCGGCGAGGTGCTCGACGCCGCCGAACGCACCGAACGCACCCTGTGTCACCTCGACGTGTGGCCGGCCAACCTGATCGGCCGGGGCGCCGAGACGGTGCTGCTGGACTGGAGTTTCGTCGGCGCGGGTGGGATCGGCGAGGACGTGAGCAACCTCGTCTTCGACACGTTCGCCGACGGCCTGGTCGACGCGAACATGCTGCCCGACCTGGCCGAAGGGCTCGTCGAGGCGTACACGACGGGCCTGCGCGCCGGCGGCTGGACCGGCACCGCGGACGACGTACGGACCGCCGTGGCGGCGACCGGTGCCGCGAAATACTGCTGGTTCGCCCCGACCCTGATCTCCCGGGTCACCCGGAACCGCCCGGTCGGCAGCCCGGACTACGGCCAGGACACCGGCTCCGAGGCGATGTTCACCCGGTTGACCGGGCTGATGACCGTTCTCGGACAGTGGTCCGAGACCACGCTGGCTTCCTGCCCGTAGCCGGGAGGGCCGGAACTCCGGTTCAGAGGAGTTCGGCGGCGCGCTCCGCTATCGCGTACACCGTCGCGTTGGTGTTGCCGGCCGGGATGGCCGGCATGACCGAGCCGTCGGCGACCCACACCCCGTCGATGCCGCGCAGCCGCAGCGACGTGTCGACCACGTCGCCGATCGCCAGCGTGCCGACCGGGTGGCAGTAGGAGGCGACCGCCCGCCGGGCATAACCCCGAAGATCAAGATCAGGATTTCCCGGTACGGCCTCAGCCCCGCGCCACGGCCCGAGCGCGGCGGACTCACCGATACGCCGGGCCAGTTCGAGCCCGGCCACCATCGCGTCGAGGTCGCGCGGGTCCCCGTAGTAGTTCGGGTCGAGCAGCGGCGCCGCCCCGGGCGTGGCACTGGCCAGCCGCACGGTTCCCCGGCTGTGCGGGGCCATCACGGAGACCCCGATCGTGTACCCGAATCCCGGCTCGGGTCCGGTGAACCCGTTCACCGGCCGGGCCAGGTCCACGAAGATCAGCTGCAGGTCCGGCCCGGGCCGGTCGTCCCGGCTGCGGACGAGCCCGATGACCTCGCCGTGGTTGTTGCGCGGCGCCGGCACGGGTTGCGCCGACCGGTAGACGATGTTGGCGACCGGGTGATCCTGCAGGCCGGACCCGACGCCGGGCGCGTCGAGCACCACCTCGATGCCGTGTTCGCGCAGGTGGGCCTGGGGTCCGATCCCGGACAGCATGAGCAGTTGGGCCGAGCCGATCGCCCCGGCCGCGACCACCACCCGGTCGGCCCACACCTTGGCGAGCCGTTGACCGACGCTGTACTCGACCCCGACGACGCGACCGTTCTCGATCACCAGCCGGTGCGCCAGGGCATCGGTCACGACCGTCAGGCCGGTCCGCTGCCGGACCGGTCGCAGGTAGGCGTCGGCCGCGCTCTGCCGGTGCCCGTCGACGATGTTGAGGTCGACCGGCCCGAAGCCCTCGTCCAGCCCGCCGCTGATGTCGGCGGCCCGCTTCTGCCCGGTTTCGATCGCCGCGTCGAGCGCCGCCGCCAGCACCGGGTTCAGCGGATCGGCCGGGGCGACCGTCAGCGGCCCGCCGACGCCGCGTTCCCGGCCCAGGGCATTCTCACTGCGCTTGAAGTACGGCAGCAGGTCGTCGTACCGCCAGCCCACCGGCCACGCGTCGTAGCTGCTGCGGTGCCCGCGCGTGAACAGCATCGCGTTGATCGACGAGCCGCCGCCCAGCCCACGCCCACGCGGCAGCGGGGTCACCGCCCCGGCCGGCCCCTGCGGGACGGTCAGGTCACCCCAGTTCGCCGTGCTGCGGACCAGTCCGGGCCAGGCCGGCGGCACGGCCATCTCCGGCAGCGGATCGCCGCTGCCGGCTTCCAGCAGCAGGACCCGGACGTCCGCCCGTTCGGTCAGGCGGCCCGCGAGAACACTTCCCGCGGTGCCGCCACCCACGACGATCACGTCGTAGCCACTCATCTCGGCCTCCCAGTGTTATCACCGATAGCTTCATGACTGGTGACGGCGGCAACGCCCGACAGTTCGCCGAAAGCGATGTCGCCTGGGTCACCCATTGCCGACGCAAGCATTCTGTTGTGTAAGAAATCGGACGGCATCGGCAGGGAACACGGCATTTAGGAATACATTCCCCATCTTGCTGATCAGCCGATCTTCGGATTCCGTCACCGTTCCGGCACGCGGCGCACTCCATTCGAAATCCACAACCGGCTTTCTAGTGTTCCCCAGCGTGATTCTCGAATGTCCGACCACGCGGGCCGAGGCCGAGCGGCGCCTCTCGGCCCTGCACGCCGAATACTCCCGCCCCCTGTTGAGCTATCTGATCGGGCTCACCGGCGGCGAACGGCCGGCCGCCGAGGACCTGCTGCAGGAAACCATGATCCGCGCCTGGAAGAGCCTGGCCGCGGTACCCGACGAGCGCGAGCATGCGCGCCGCTGGCTGTTCACCGTGGCGCGCAACGTCGCCATCGACGCGATCCGGATGCGCCGGGTCCGCCCGGCCGAGACGCCGCTGCTCGACTTCACCCGGCGGCTGATCACGGCCGACAGCACCGAGATGGTCCTCGCCGTCGACACGCTGCTCACCGCGTTCGGCGGATTGAGCCCGGCCCACCGGACGATCCTGGCCGAGTTGTACTTCCAGGGCCGGACCACGGTGGAGACCGCGAACCGGCTCGGCGTGCCGGTCGGCACGGTGAAATCCCGGGCACACTATGCGTTACACATTCTGCGCAGGGCGTTACTGGGCACCGCCTGAATGAACTAAGGCCTTCGCCCACCGTTGTGAGAAGACATGTGGGAGAGCATTCCGGGAGACGACCTGTCCGCCGACGAGAGGGCGTTCTTCGAGGCCTTTCTGTACGCGGCGACGACCGTCCAGCGTGGCGTCGACGCCGACCTGACGTATGAGCAGCAGAAGACGTTGAGCGAGTACACGACCCTGCTCCGGCTCTCCACCGCGCCCGGCCACCGGCTGCGGATCAACGAGCTCGCGGCCGCGTGCAGTCTGTCGCTGAGCCGGATGAGCCGCATCGTCGAGAAGGTGGAAAGGCTGGGCCTGGTCCAGCGCGAGCCGGCGCTCAACGACCGGCGGGGCTGGAACGCGGTGCTCACCGAGGCGGGCGCGGAAGCGGTGCGGCGAGGCGCTCCGACGTACGCGAAAAGCGCCCGTCGTCACGTCCTGGACCGCCTCGACAGCACTCAGGTGACGGCGCTGACCCCGCTGCTGCGAAGGCTCGCCGGGCTGCCCCCGCGGTAGGCCCGGGGTGCCGCCAGTGGCTCTCCCTGGCGCCCCCGCGGCGGGTCGCGTGTGACCGTGATGCACAGAGCGGCCCACCATTTCGAGGAGACCTTCCGATGCGACTCCCGCACCTGATCCTGCAGGCTTTCACCGCGCTCGGCGAATCGCTGTACCCCGGTTACTTCGCCGGCGCCGGATTCCTGTCAGCATGCGCTTACGAGGAGGCGTACGTCCGCGTCGCCTTCGCCGAGATCGTTCGGCGCGAATGGGGCGCCGAAGCACTCCCGAGTACCTCCTGAAAGGCAACATCGCACCATGCTTCGCATTCTGATCGCCGGGGCCGGAATCGCCGGTCTCGCCCTCAAACATCTGCTCGCACAACGCGGGATCGAGGCCGATCTCGTCGAACGCGATCCGGCGCCCCGAGCCGGCGGGACCGGCCTCTACCTGCCCGCCAACGCGGTCCGGGCCCTGCGTGACGTGGGCGTCGAGGCGGCGCTCATTCGCCGCGCCCAACCCGTTCACCAACAAGAGATCCGCGACGTAGGCGGGGAATTGCTCACCGAATTTCCCCTCACCGACATCTGGGGTGAGGTCGGGGCGAGCTACGCGATCCGGCGCGCCGATCTGCACGCCATCCTGCTGGATGCGGTCGGGCCGGGCCAGGTGCGATTCGGGACGCCGTTCGGGTCGACCGACGGATACGACGTGGTCGTGGGTGCGGACGGGATCGACTCGGCCGTACGCCGAAGCGAATTTCCCCTGTCCCGGAAGCACTTTCTCGGTCAGGTGTGCTGGCGTTTCCTCACGCCGTCGGACTCCGTGCCCGCCGGCACCTGGACCGCGCGACTCGGCGACCACGGCCGCACCTTCCTGACCGTGCCCGTCGGGGACGGCGAGGTGTACTGCTTCGCCGCCGTGAACAGCCGGACCGAGCAGGCCCCGGACGGCGACTGGCGGGACCTGTTCCGCGAATTCGGCGGCCCGGTCCCGGAACTGCCGGCCGACCCGCGCGACGCCCATTTCGCCCCGTTGCACGAACTGCGCGGCGACGACTGGGTCCGCGGCAACGTGGTGTTGATCGGTGACGCGGCGCACGCGTGCTCGCCGAGCATGGCTCAAGGCGGGGCGATGGCCCTGGAGGACGCGGTCGTGCTGGCGTCACTGCTGGCCGAGGCGCCGGACCGGGCCGCGGTCCCGGCCGTGCTGGAGAACTACCGGGTTCGGCGGGCGGCCCGCATCCGATTCGTGCTGGAACAGAACCATCGGCGGGATCGCGCCCGCAACCTGCCCGGGCTCGTGCGCAAGGTCGCGTTCCGGCGCTTCGGTCCCGCCATCATCAAGGGCAACCACGCCGCACTCCTGTCCCACCCTCTCTCATCCGAAAGTCGCAGGCGCGGGACCCGCCCTGAGACGGACGTATAGGGCTACCAGGACTTCTACTGTCTAAGTATGACAACGAAAGAGGATGCCTGGACCGGTACGGTCACCAAGAAGTCCCGCGCGATGCTCGACGGCTCCAACCTCTACCGGCGCCTGCAGGTCCGGCTCGACGACGGAAGCCTGCGCGAGATCAAAGTCGATCGGGACCTGTGGAAGGAGCTCGAGGTCGGCGATCTGCTCACCAAAACACCGGGCGAAAACCCGCGCCGATGTGCAGAACCGCCGGCCGGCTCCGACTGACCGCCGAGAACGCCACCCATAAACCCTGAGGACCAGCCATGCGGAAGATCATCTACTGGGTTCACACGTCGGTCGACGGCTTCGTCAACGGCCCCCACGGCGAGTTCGACTGGCCGGTCATGGGCCCGGAGCTGTCCGCCTACTCGGAATCCCTGGACGAGCGCGTCGACACCCTGCTCTTCGGCCGCCCGGTGTGGGAGATGATGGTCGGCTTCTGGCCCGAGGCCGAATCCATCTCCCCGGACCCGCACACCCAGAAGTTCGCCCCGTTCTGGCGGGCCACCCCGAAAATCGTCTTCTCCCGCACATACGCCGGCGACGACTGGACCACCCGCGTCATCCGCGACAACCTGCAAGCCGAGGTCACGGCCCTGAAATCCCAGCCCGGAGCCGACCTGCTGCTGACCGGCGGCGCCACCCTGGCCGCTGCCCTGTCCGAGCTGGGCCTGATCGACGAATACCACGTGGCCGTCCACCCGGTCGTCCTGGGCGGCGGCCTGCGGCTCTTCGGCGAACCCAAGCAGCGCCTCAACCTGAAGACCACCGGCTCCCAGCTGCTCGACACCCAGATCACCGTGACCAGCTACGTCCCGCGCTGACCCACCCCGAGGCCGCGGCCAAACGCCCCACCGGCGCCACGCCGCGGCCCACCCTCCGTGACCCGCCGCAGGCCCACACACCGCCGGTCATCCCACCGGCCGCAACCGACCCGACCCACGGCAGGCACGCCCCGCCCGACGCGCCACAGCCCAATTCGGCGACCCGGCGCGGACTCACACCGCGCGACGCGCCATAGCCCACGCCCCGTGACCTACCGCAGGCCACGCCACAGTGCCGCGCCCAGGCGCTCGCGGTCTACACCCCCGCGTTGCCGCAATCAAAGGCCCGCAACCTGCACCCCGCGACGGCCCGCTCAAGAGCCGCCGGCCCGTGGCGGCCCGCTCAAGTGTCGGCAGCCCGGGGCTGCGTGCTCAGAGGCCCGCGGCGCGCACCTCGGTGTGCAGGCTCTGCGCGGCCTCGATCAGCTCCGAGAGGCCTCGCGCCGCCGAGGTCAGCGTCACGTAGACGTGGTCGACGCCGACCGCGGCCAGCGCCGCGATGTCCTCCACGAGCTGCTTGACGCTGCCCGTGTACGGCTGCCGCCCCTCCGAAGGCACCTCCTCCAGGCTGCGGATGCCCAGCTGGAAGACGCAGCTGACCTCGGACGGATCCCGCCCACCGGCCGCGGCCTGCGCCCGGATCCCGGCGAGGATCTCCCCGACCCGCTGCGGCGGAACACCGGTCGGCAGCCAGCCGTCGCCCCGGCGGGCGATCCGCCCCAGCGCCGTCTTGTTCGACCCGGCCAGGAAGATCGGAATCCGCCGGGCCGGCTTCGGGTTCACCCGGCTCGGCGCCAGCCGGTACCGATCGTTCTCGAACGACACCGGATCCGGCCCCCACACCGCCGCGGCGTAGTCCAGGAACTCGTCGAGCGCCTTCCCCCGCTCCCCGATCGGCCGCGGTGCGGTAGCCGCGAACTCGTCGATCGACCAGCCACTGCCCAGCCCGGCAATCACCCGCCCACCGCTGGCCGCGTCCAGCGCCGCCAGGCTCCGCGCGAGCCGGAACGGCAGATGCAGCCCGGGCACGAGCACACTGGTACCGAGCTCGACCCGGCTCGTCACCGCCGCCGCCAGACTCAGCGTGACCAGTGCGTCCGTGGTGTGCGCGTAGCTTTCCGGCCACGCCAGGTCCGGCACCCCGTAGAGCCCGTGCGCCCCGCTGGTGTCCTCCGGCGCGAGGATCCGCTCATACGCCCACAGGCTGTCGAACCCGATCTCCTCGGCCGCCCGCGCGAACTCCGTCACGTCCCGCGCGAGGTCGTACCTATTGGTCTGTGGAAGATTCACGCCCAGCCGCATGGCCTGCAGCCTAACCGTCTCCAGATCCATTGAGGAGCATGAGGTTAGCCCAGCTCACACCTACCAACCACCCGGATGATCACCCATCCTCTCTTCCGCCGATCCCTCCCCGACACACCGCCCGAGCACGCCTCCGCACCCACGCCACCCCGACCCAGCACGCCTCCGCACCCACACCACCCCGACAATCCACCGCCACCCGGCACACGCCAGGCCCAGTGGCTCTACCCGGCTCTACTCGGTGGACCGCAGCAACGGCACCTTCAGCCGCGACCCGAGCTCCTCGAACGAGATCCCGAACGTCTCCCGGACCGCGACTCCGCCCGCCGTGATCACAAACGTCGCCAGGTCCGTGTAGACCCGGTTCACGCACCCCAGCCCGGTCAACGGATACGTGCACTCGGGCACCAGCTTCGGCGTCCCGTCCTTGGTGAACAGCGTCATCATCACGTACACACTCTTCGCCCCGACCGCGAGATCCATCGCCCCGCCGACGGCCGGGATCGCATCCGGTTCGCCGGTGTGCCAGTTGGCCAGATCGCCACGCGCGGAGACCTGGAACGCGCCGAGCACACACACGTCCAGATGGCCGCCGCGCATCATCGCGAACGAGTCGGCATGGTGGAAATACGCCGACCCGGGCAGCTCGGTCACCGGCACCTTGCCCGCGTTGATCAGATCCGGGTCGATTTGCTCACCGGTCGCGGCCGGACCCATGTTGAGCATCCCGTTCTCGGTGTGCAGCACGATGCCCGCGTCGGCCGGAAGGTGATCGGCCACCAGGGTCGGCTGACCGATCCCGAGGTTCACGAACGAGCCGGCCTCGATGTCCCGGGCAACCAACGCTGCCATCTCATGCTTGTTCAGGCTCATACCGCCACCACCCGGTCGACGTAGATGCTCGGGGTCACGACCACTTCGGGGTCGAGCTCACCGGTCTCGACCACCTGGCTGACCTGCACGATCACCAGCTTGCCGGCGGTCGCCATGACCGGACCGAAGTTGCGGGCCGTCTTGCGGTAGATCAGGTTGCCCATCCGATCCGACCGGTACGCCCCGATCAGCGCGACGTCGCCCTTGATCGGGTACTCCAACACGTACGTCCGCCCGTCGATCTCGCGGGTCTCCTTGCCCTCGGCCAGGGGCGTGCCGACCGCGGTCGGGCAGTAGAACGCCCCGATCCCGGCGCCGGCCGCCCGCATCCGCTCGGCCAGGTTGCCCTGCGGGACGACCTCGAGCTCGATCTTGCCGGCCCGGTAGAGCCCGTCGAACACCCAGGAATCCGACTGCCGCGGGAACGAGCAGATCATCTTCCGCACCCGGCCCTTGGCCAGCAGCGCGGCCAGGCCGGTGTCCCCGTTGCCGGCGTTGTTGGACACCACCGTGAGGTCGGTGGCGCCCTGCTCGATCAGCGCGTCGATGAGCTGCACGGGCATCCCGGCCAGCCCGAACCCGCCGATCAGGACGGTCGAGCCGTCCTCGATCCCGGCGACGGCCTCGGCCGTACTGTCGCAGATCTTGACGGCGCTCATGCCACGTTCTCCAACACGACGGCGAGCGCCTGACCGACGCCGATGCAGATGGCGGCGACACCGTAGCGGCCGCCGGACTCGGTGAGCCGCGCGGCGAGCGTGCCCAGGATCCGGCCGCCGGACGCGCCGAGCGGGTGCCCGATGGCGATCGCGCCGCCCTTGGCGTTGACGATCTCCGGGTCGATGCCCCACGCATCCACGCAGGCCAGCGACTGGACCGCGAACGCCTCGTTCAGCTCGACGGCGGAGACGTCGGCCCAGGTGATGCCGGCCCGGGCCAGGGCCCGGTCGGCCGCCTCGACCGGCGCGTAGCCGAACATCACCGGGTCGACCGCGGCGACCCCTCGGCCGGCGACGCGGGCGATCGGCGCTGATCCGATCCGGTCGGCGGCGGCCTCGGAGCCGAGCAGGACCGCCGACGCGCCGTCGTTCAGCGGCGACGCGTTCCCGGCGGTGATCGTCCCGTCGGGGCGGAACGACGGCTTCAGCTTCGCCAGTTTCTCGGCGCTGCTGCCCGGCCGGATGCCCTCGTCACGAGCGAGGTCGCCCACGGCCACCGTCAGGTCGTCGTAGAAACCGGCGTCCCAGGCCGCCGCGGCCAGGTTGTGCGAGCGGGCGGCGAACTCGTCCTGCCGCTCGCGGGAGATGCCGAACTTGTCCCCGAGCAGCTCGTTGCACTCGCCCAGGGAGATGGTCCACTCCTTGGGCATGTTCTCGTTGACCAGCCGCCAGCCCAGCGTGGTCGACACCGCAGTCATGTTGCCGGCCGGGAACGCGCGCGACGGTTTCGGCAGCACCCAGGGCGCACGGGTCATCGACTCGACGCCACCGGCCACCACGACGTCGGCGTCGCCGGACTCGATGGTGCGGGAGGCGATGATCGCGGCGTCCAGCGAGGAGCCGCAGAGCCTGTTCACGGTGTTGGCCGGCACGGAGACGGGGAGGCCGGCGAGGAGCACGGCCATGCGGCCGACGTTACGGTTGTCCTCTCCGGCCTGGTTCGCACAACCCCACACGACGTCACCGATCGCGGCCGGGTCCAGGTCGGGGGCCTTTTTCAACACGCCCTGGAGGGCGGCCGCGGCCAGATCGTCCGGACGGCTCTCGGCAAGGGCGCCGCCGAACCGCCCGAACGGGGTCCGGGCCGCGGCGTAGAGGTACGCGGAAGTCATGCCACCAACCTAGGCCGAGCACACCGATCGTGGCCAATACTGAATAACGCACGATTGATAGCCTCAATGCATGGAACTCAGGCACCTGCGTTCGTTCGCGGCGCTCGCCGAGGAGCGGCACTTCGGCCGGGCCGCGGAGCGCCTGCACCTCGCCCAACCGGCATTGTCGCAGCAGATCAAGCAGCTTGAACGGGAGTTCGGCGTCGAGCTGTTCACCCGCACCACGCGGCGGGTCGAGCTGACCGAGGCCGGTGTGCGCTTCGCCGAGCACGCGCGCGGGGTGCTCGGTTCGGTCGAGCGCGCCGCCACCGACATGTCGATGGTCGCGTCGGGGCACGCCGGTCGCGTGTCGGTCGGCTTCATCGGCACCGCCACCTATGATCTGCTGCCCCAGGCCACCCGCGAGGTGCGCCGCCTGCTCCCGGAGGTTCGCCTGGAGCTGCACGGCGAGTCGCTCAGCCCGGCTCTGCTGGACGGCTTGCTCGACGGCACGTACGACCTGGTCGTCCTGCGTCCCGACGGCGTCGCCCGCCCGGAGCTGGACGTCCGCGTGCTGCGCACCGAGCGCCTGATCGCGGTCCTGCCGGACTGGCACGATCTGGCCGACCGCGAGAGCATCGACCTGGCCGAGCTGGCCGGCGACCCGTTCGTCATGCATTTCTCCGGCCATCGCTCGTCGATGCACGAGCACGTGCTGGCCGCGTGCGCCGCCGCCGGTTTCCAGCCGTCCTCGATCATGGAGGTCGGCGAGACGGCCACACTCGTCGTCTTCGTCGCCGCCGGCCTGGGCGTCGCCCTGGTCCCCGAGGCGGTCCGCAGCCTGGATCTGGAGGGTGTCGAGTACGTACTGATAAATGATGCCCCGACGATCGATCTGGCCATCGCCACCCGAGCCGGGGAGACATCGCCGGCGGTTCGTCAGGTGGCCGACATCGTCGTACGCTGCTCGTCGTGACCCCGCCCCGGCGGCTGGTCCGGTTCAGCACGACCGGCCTGCCCACCGCCCGGCGCATCGAGCTGTGGGAGGACCACAACCGGGATGCGCTGATCGGCCTGCGCTGCCGTGTGCTCGGCGAGCAGCCGTTCGACGGCACCGAGCTGAACCTGCGGCTGGACCGGATCCAGCTGGCCCGCGTGCACGGCAATTCGCACGTCGTCGAGCGGCCGGCCGAGGTGATCCGGAAGAACCCGGCCGACGCGATCGCGGTCTACCTGGCGATCCGGGGCGAGGCCTTCTTCTATCACGACGACGGCGTGTTCACCCTGCATCCGGGGCAGGCGCTGGTCTGCGACGCGGACCGGCCGTTCATGCGCGGCTTCTCCCGCGGGCTGGAGGAGCTCGCGATCAAGGTGCCGCGGGCGACGTTTCGCGAGGTGACCGGGCTCGACGCGCTGCATGCGCCGCTGGTCTCCGAGGGCGACGTCGCGGCGCGCACGCTGGCCCGGCTGACCGATCGTGCCCTGCGCCTGGACGAGGCCGACGAGGAGACCATGCTGCACCTGCTGACCAGCCTGACCGGTCGCAGTCCGGCCGATCCGGGGCGGGTGCACCTGGCCAACGCGCGCGCCTTCATTGAGGACCATCTGACCGATTCCGGTCTGAACGCGCTGCGGGTCGCGGCCGGCATCGGGATCAGTGAGCGGCATCTGTCCAGGGCGTTCGCTTCGACAGGCAAGAGCCTTCCGCAGTACGTGTTGGGCCGCCGCCTGGAACGGGCCCGCGCGTTGCTGCTGGCGGCGCCGGGCACCAGCGTCGCCGAGGCGGCCACCCGGTGCGGCTTCGGTTCGGCCACCTACTTCTCCCAGGCGTTCCGCGCGCACTTCGGGATCACCGCCGCGGACGTACGCCGTACGTCGCCATCTTTTTGATCTTGAAGTTTCCGCCACACTTTCGGATTTCCGCCGTGTTTCTTCTTCGGGGCTTGCTCTGCCCCTGGGGCCGACCTCCACACTTGCCGGGACCGCAGGCGTGGAGGAGGCAAGCCATGGTGGTGACCACCGATGTTCTCGTCGTGGGCTCGGGCCCGGCCGGTGCGGGCGCGGCTCTGCTGCTGTCCACGCTCGGCATCCCGAACATCATGATCACGAAGTATCGCTGGACGGCGAACACACCCCGGGCGCACATCACCAACCAGCGCGCGATGGAGGTCTTCCGCGACGCCGGCATCGAGCAGCAGGTCCTGGCCGACGCGACCCCGCATCATCTGATGGGCGA
The DNA here is from genome assembly GCF_051380535.1 of Actinoplanes sp. HUAS TT8. Classification (NCBI taxonomy): domain Bacteria; kingdom Bacillati; phylum Actinomycetota; class Actinomycetes; order Micromonosporales; family Micromonosporaceae; genus Actinoplanes; species Actinoplanes sp. HUAS TT8. The sequence goes on from NZ_CP195646.1 coordinate 4,478,520, forward strand.
CACCGTCTTCTGCACCGCGATCGCCGGTGAGGAGATCGGCCGCATCCTCACCTGGGGCACGCATCCGGGCCGGCACGGGGACTATGAGCTGGCCTCGCCCTGCCTGCCGGTCGACATCCCGCAGACCTATCTGGAGCCGATCCTGGTCCGCAACGCCACCGAGCGAGGCACCCGGACCCTGTTCTCCACCGAATATCTACGCCTTAAGCAGGACGATGACGGCGTCGACGTGCTGGTCCGCGACCGGGTGACCGGTCAGGAATACACGATCCGCGCGAAATATGTGATCGGCGCCGACGGTGCGCGCTCCCAGGTGGCCGAGGATCTGGGGCTGCCGATGGAGGGCGCGATGGACATCGCCGGGTCGATGAACATCAACTTCAAAGCAGACCTTTCGGCGTACGTGGGGAAGCGCCCCTCAGTGCTGTACTGGGTGATTCAGCCGGGGTCCAACGTCGGCGGCATCGGCGCCGGCCTGGTCCGCATGGTCCGGCCGTGGGACGAATGGCTGATCGTCTGGGGCTATGACATCGCCCAGCCACCACCGGTCGTCGACGAGGCCGCCGCGGTCGCGATCGTCCGTGGCCTGCTCGGCCTGCCCGACATCGACGTGGAGATCACCGGCACCTCGTTGTGGGGCAACAACGAGATGTATGCGACCCGGCTGCACCAGGGACGGGTGTTCTGCGCCGGCGACGCCGTGCACCGGCACCCGCCGTCCAACGGTCTCGGGTCCAACACCTCGATCCAGGACTCCTACAACCTGGCCTGGAAACTCGCCGCGGTGCTGCGCGGGCAGGCCGATCCCGCCCTGCTGGAGACGTATACGACCGAGCGCGCCCCGGTCGCCGAGCAGATCGTCACCCGGGCCAACAAGTCGAGCCGCGAGTTCGTCCAGTTCTTCGAGGTCCTGGGCCTGCTCGACGCGAAGGATGAGACCGAGATGGCCGCCCGCATCGAGGAGCGGAAGGCGAACACCCCGGCGGGCGCGGCGAAACGGGCCGCCCTGGTGTCCGCGATGGAGCTCAAACACTACGAGTTCAACGCGCACGGCGTCGAGCTCGGCCAGTTCTACGAGTCGGCCGCGATCGTCCCCGACGGCTCGTCGCGCCCCGCACCGGCGCGGGATCCGGAGTTGTTCTACGAGCCCTCCACGGTCCCCGGCGCGCGGCTGCCGCACGTGTGGGTCGGCGACGCCCACGACCGCGTCTCGACCCTCGACCTGGCCCCGATGACCCGGTTCACCCTGCTCACCGGCATCGCCGGCGAGGCCTGGACAGCCGCCGCGGAGAAGGTCGCCCAGGATCTCGGCGTCCCGGTGGAGACTGTGGTGATCGGCCCCGGCCGGGCGGTCACCGATCTGTACTACGACTGGGCCCGCGTCCGCGAGGTCGAGGAGGACGGGGCGATCCTCGTCCGGCCGGACAAACACATCGGCTGGCGCTCGATGCGGCTGCCGGCCGATCCGCACCAGGCCCTGCGCGACGCGCTGGCCACGATCCTGGGACGACGAGCATGAACTTCACCCACGAGACCCTGCCGCAGCGCGTGGTCTTCGCCACCGGCCAGGCGTTCGAACGCCTGCCCGACGAGGTCGCCCGCCTCGGCGAACGACCATTGGTGATCTCCACCCGGGCCGAGGAGGTGCTGCCCGGCGCGGCCCGGTTCCGCGAGGTGGCGATGCACGTTCCGGTCGAGGTCGCGGCCCGCGCCCGGGACGCCGCGGAGAAACACGACGTGCTGGTCAGCGTCGGTGGCGGGTCGGCCACCGGGCTGGCCAAGGCGGTCGCGCTGACCACCGGCCTGCCGATCGTCGCGGTGCCGACCACGTTCGCCGGGTCCGAGGCCACCAACGTCTGGGGCCTGACCGAGAACGGTCAGAAGACCACCGGCTCGGATCCGCGCGTCCTGCCGCGGACGATCGTCTACGACGCCGCGCTGACCCGATCCCTGCCCGACGACCTGACCGTCGCCTCCGGGTTGAACGCCCTCGCGCACTGCGTCGACTCGATGTGGGCGCCACGCGCCGACCCGATCAACCAGGCGCTCGCGCTGGAGGGCATCCGGGCACTGCGGGCCGGCCTGCCCCGACACGATCTGGAGGGCCGGGAGCAGACGCTCTTCGGGGCCTACCTGGCCGGGGTGGCGTTCGCGTCGGCCGGTTCGGGGCTGCATCACAAGATCTGCCACGTGCTCGGCGGGATGTTCAACCTGCCGCACGCCCAGACCCACGCGGTGGTCCTGCCGTATGTGACGGCGCTGAACATCTCCGGGGTTCCGCCGCACATCGCCGAGGTCCTGGCCGGGCTGAGCGACCTGCGGGACGAGGTCGGCGCGCCGCGGGCGCTGCGCGACTACGGCTTCCGCGAGACCGACATCCCGGCCGCGGTCACCGCGATCCTGCCGGTCGTGCCGCCCGGCAACCCGGTGCCGGTCACCGCCGAAACCCTGACCGAACTGCTGCACCACGCGTGGGCCGGAGAGGAACCGAAATGAGCGACTTCCTACGCCACGCCCAGGCGGGAGAGGACCCGAGATGAGCGCTGAACAGCAAGCCCGTGAGGAGCAGCTGACCGAGCGGGTGGTCGCGTCGTTCGACGGCACGCCCGATCCGCGGCTGAAGGAGGTGATGCAGGCGCTGACCCGGCACCTGCACGCGTTCGTCCGCGAGGTGCGGCTGACCGAGCCGGAGTGGCAGCAGGCGATCGCGTTCCTGACCGCGACCGGGCACATCACCGACGACCGGCGGCAGGAGTTCATCCTGCTCTCCGACGTGCTCGGGGCATCCATGCAGACCGTGACGGTCAACAACGAGGCGTACCGGGACGCGACCGAGGCGACCGTGTTCGGCCCGTTCTTCGTCGAGGGCTCCCCCGAGATCCCGCACGGCGGCGACATCGCCGGCGGTGCACCCGGGCAGGCATGCTGGGTGGAGGGCGTCGTCACGGACACCGACGGCAAGCCGGTGCCGGGTGCACGGATCGAGGTGTGGGAGGCCGACGACGACGGCTTCTACGACGTGCAGTACACGGACGACCGCACCGCCGCCCGCGGTCACCTGCACAGCGGGCCGGACGGGTCGTACCGGTTCTGGGCGATCGTGCCCACCCCGTATCCGATCCCCCACGACGGCCCGGTCGGCCAGCTGCTCGAAGCCACCGGCCGCTCCCCGATGCGCGCCTCCCACCTGCACTTCATGGTCCAGGCCGAGGGCCTGCGCACCCTGGTCACCCACATCTTCGTCCGCGGCGACGCCCTGCTCGACTCGGACAGCGTCTTCGGCGTCCGCGACTCCCTGGTCAAGGACTTCGAACCCCAGTCCCCCGGCACCCCCACCCCGGACGGCCGCGACCTGGGCAACCGCCCCTGGACCCGCGTCCGCTTCGACATCGTCCTGGCCCCGCCCACCTGATCGACGGATCAGCCCGAGGCCCGAAACCTGCGGCGCGGTCAAGACGACTTGTCCGAGGGCCTGATCAGCGGGGGCCGCTTGGGGATGCCTCGCGAGGACCCCGCGACCCCGCTGGCGCAGGGTGCTCTTGCCTCGCCAGCACCAGCGCACTGCCCACGTGACAGCCGGGACGTGGGAGCCACTGCCCACGCGTCCAGCCCGGGTGCGGGGCGCACAGCCCACACGTCCAGCCCGGGTGCGGGGCGCACAGCCCACACGTCCAGCCCGGGTGCGGGGCGCACAGCCCACACGTCCAGCCCGGGTGCGGGGCGCACAGCCCACACGTCCAGCCCGGGTGGTGGACGGCGGGGGCGGGCCTCGTCGTCGGAGGAAGTGTGGTTTGGCTGATGTGTGGGCGGGCGGCGGGGAGAATCGGTGCGCGTGCGCCCTTCGACCGTGGTGATCGCTGCTGTCTACGGTGTGGCCACGGTCGTCGCGGCCGGTGGCCTCGACGTGGGTCCGGGCGGGGGCATAGGCGCGGGTCCGGGCGGGTGGACAGGCGCTGGTGCGGGCGGGTGGACAGGCGCGGGTGCGGGTGCGGGTGGGGCCGGGGTGCAGCATGGCGCCGAGGTGACGGCGCTTCTGGCGTTGGGCGTTCTTGTCGGGCTGCCGGGTCGCTCGGGGTCACGGGCCGGGCGGTGGGCGCTGCTGGGCTTCTGCCTGCTGCTGGCGGCTTCCGCGGCGATCAACCTGGTCGCCGAGCTGACGCCTGCGCCCGGGCCGCCGGCTCGGAACTCGCAGGGCTGCCCGGTCGTGTCGGAGGCGATCGCGGATTATGCGCGTGGGCAGTTGCGCTACGGGCAGCTGGCCGAGATCCTGCGGGCGCTTGCCCTGGGCTGCGCGATATGGGCCGTGTTCCGGATGCCCCGCGCACCCTGGAGATGGCTCGGGGCGGCTCTGGCCGGGCTGGTGGCGATTCCGGCGATCCGACGCGGGCTGTACCCGCTGTACTCGGCGGCCGACACAGCGGATCTGTTCACCGTGGCCGCGCCGGGAGTGTTGACCTTGGTAGCAGCGGTGGCGCTGGCCGTTGTCGCCGCGACGAGAGCCGTCGATCGTCCCGAGGTTTTGCTCGAGGAGCCGGCCGGCAACCGTCGCTTCTTCGGGCTGAAGGACATCGTGCTCGTCAGCGGGGCCGCTCTGATGATGTTCGCCGTGGATGGCGCGGTGGATACCCTCGTCACCCTGCACTGGCAGGTCGGGGGAGCCTGTTCTGGAGTTCGACGGCATCCAATTCTGTCTGTACGCCAGCACCATCTCGTCATCGCTGCCGGTTTCCGCACTCGTCATATCCGTGCAGCTCCTGGCAGCTCCAGCCATGATCGTCTGGTCGGTTCTCCCGCCGCGACGCCCGGGCGTCTAGGCCGCCCGTTTCCAAAGCCAGGGCGCGACACCAGCCGGGCGGGCACACCCCAAACAGCCGGACACGGTCCAGGACGATCGAGTCGGCCCCGGACGTCGGAGCGACCAGGGTCGTCGGAGCGGCCACGGCCGTCGGAACGGCCAGGATCGCCGGAACGGCCACGGCCGTCGGAACGGCCAGGACCCACAGTGACCGGAGCCACAACGGCGGCGGGCGAGGAGCCACGGCCCCGGCGGGCGAAGAGCCACAGCCGCTACATGGGCTGCTGGAGGAGGGACTCGATGACCCGCTCGGTCTTGTCGTAGTTGCCCTCGCCCGTGGCGATGTAGCGAACCGCCCCGCTCTTGTCGATGACGAAGACCGTCGGCCACGCCTGGACACCCCAGGCCGACCACGTCGCATACGAGTTGTCGACCGCGATCGGGTAGGTCACGCCCAGTTTCGCGGCGGCCTTCTCGACGCCGGGGATGTCGTGTTCGAACGAGTATTCCGGGGTGTGCACGCTGATCAGCTGCAGATCCGGGTGACGACCGGCCCAGTCGTGCAGGTGCGGGATCACATGCTTGCAGTTGATGCAGTCGAACGTCCAGAAGTCGACGACCGTCACTTTCCCGTCCAGGGTCGCGGGCTGGCCGCCGGGCGTGTTCAGCCACCGTGTGACCTGCTGGAACGCGGGCGCCGGGCCGCAGTCGTGGACGCCGTCGGGGGCGGTGTAGAGGGCGTCGTCGATGCAGTCCTGCAGCGGCGCCGGCGCGGTCGAACCTTTGGCCGGGCCGAGGGTGCCGAGTTTCTCGACCTCGTGCGACAGCGCGGTGGTGTAGTCCGGGATGGCCCGCTGCACGAAGCCGGCCGCGTTGAACGTGAGGGCGAGCGCCAGCCCGACGACGGCGACGCCGGAGGCGATCCGGATGGCGCGTCGGCGGCGGCGGAACGCGGTGACCCGTTCGGCCACCGCGCGTCCGGCCAGGGCGAAGACCAGCAGGCTGGCGCCGGTGCCGAGCGCGAATCCGGCCGCGAGCACGACGGTGGAGGCGCCGATCTGCCCGGTTGCGCCGGCGACGGCGATCGCGGCCAGGACCGGTCCGGCGCACGGGACGTAGACGGCGCCGAGGACCAGGCCGAGCACGAATCCGCCGTGGATCCCGCCGACCGTGCGCTGCGGGATCCACGCGAACGGGGCTTCCAGCCAGCGTTCGACCCGCGGCACGATCAGGCCGGCGCCGAGCAGGAGCAGCGCGGCCAGGCCGGCCCAGCGGATCACGGTCGGCGGCACCGGCAGCGCGGCCAGCGCCAGGGTTCCGGTCAGGGTGAACACGGTGAAGCTGGTGACCAGGCCGGCCACCACCAGGTAGGGGCGGCGGCCGGGGCCGTCGCCGTCGGGCCGCGCGCCCTGGGCGCCTCCGGACAGCAGGATCACCGGGAGGACCGGGAGGACGCACGGCGACAGGCCGGTGATGACACCGCCGACGATGCCGAGCAGAGCGAGACTGAGGTTCATGTGAGGCCCGACGCACGGCCGGCCGAGAAGTTCGGCACCTGTGAACCCGATCGCCCGGCGAACGTTGTATCCGGGGTGGAGACAACCCGGGATCGCATCATCCGCGCGGCGAGCAGGCTGCTGATCGAATCCGGACGGGACGCGGTGACGATCCGTTCGGTGAGTGCGGCGGCCGGGGTGCAGACGCCGGTCATCTACCGGCTCTTCGATGACAAGACCGCGCTGCTGGAAGCGGTCGCCGGCTTCGGGATGCGGGAGTATCTGGCCGACAAGGACGCGCTCGGTGAGACCGCCGATCCGGTCGCCGACCTGGCCCGGGCCTGGGATCTGCACGTCCGCTTCGGTCTGGCCCGGCCCGACTTCTATCTGATCGCTTTCAGTCCGGCACCGGCAGATCACCAACCCGATTCGACGGTACGGCAGGAGGCAGTGACCGGGTTGCGCCGCATGGTCGAGCGGATCGCCGCCGCCGGCCGCCTGCGCACCAGTGTCGAGCGCGCGACCCACCTGGTGCACGCGGGCGGTGTCGGTGTCGTCGTCAGCCAGCTCGCCCTGCCCCCGCACGAGCGGGACGCCGGCGTGTCGGCAACCGCCTGGAATGCCGTACGCCGGGAAATTGTCCTCCATGACCACCCGCCCACCGCAACCGAAGCCTCGGACCTGGTGAAGAGCCACGCCGGCGCTCTGCGCCAGGCGTTGGCCGGGGCGGGCGCGCTGAGCCGGGCCGAGACCGAGCTGCTGACCGAGTGGCTGATCCGGATCAGCGATCACCACGCATGAGAACGGCCAAAGTTCGTTAGAGAGGCCTATATCTCGACCGCTCCGAAAGCCGGGTCGCATCGACTACGGTGGCGCGCTGTGACGGAGATGTTGCGTTTTCAGGTGCTCGGGCCGGTGCGCGCCTGGCGCGGCGACCGGGAGCTGTGTGCCGGGCCGCGGCAGCAGCGGCAGGTGCTGGCGCTGCTGGTCGTGCGGGCCGGGCGCGACGTCGCCGTTCACGAGTTCGTCACCATGCTCTGGGGGCATCATGCGCCGGCCAGCGCGGTCAACAGCCTGCACCGGTTCATCGGTTCGCTGCGGCGCCTGCTCGAACCGGGTCTGCCGGCCCGTTCCGGCGGGTCGCTGCTGACCGGCCGCGACGGCGTGTATCGGCTGGTCGTCCCCGCGGACAGCGTCGATCTGACCGGGTTCCGGCGGCTGGCCGGGGAAGCCCGGGTCTCGATCTTCACCTCGCTGAAGGTGGATCGGTACCGGGCGGCGCTGGCGATGTCCCACGGGCGCTGCGCCGACGACGGGACCAGCGAGTTCCGGCGGTATTCGGCGTTCGCGGCGATCGACGAGGAGTACGCGGTGGTGGCCCGGGAGGCGGCCCTGGCGGCGATCGCGGCCGGCCGGGTCGATGCGATCCTGCCGGCCGTGCGCCGGGCCGCCGAGCGGCACCCGTTCGACGAGGTGCTGCAGGCCCGGATGATGCTGATGCTGGCCGCGGACGGGCGGCAGGCCGAGGCGTTCGCCCTCTACCGGCGGGTCCGCGAGTTCCTGGCGGCCGAGCTGGGCGTCGATCCGGGCACCGAGCTGCAGACCGCCTACACCGAGATCCTGAACGCGGTGCAAGCCTGATCACAAAGGTGAACCGGGCGGGCGCTGAACGCGGACCCCGGACGGACGTCACCAGTGACATGACCGACTTCACCAAGCTCGCCGGCGAGCTGGACGGCCCCCTGTTCCTGCCCGGTGACCCCGGTTACGCCGCGGAGTCCTTCACCTTCCACCTGACGCACCCGCTGACGCCGATGGCCGTGGCCGGTGCCGCCTCGACCGCCGATGTGCAAGCAGCGGTCCGCTTCGCGGCCGCGAACAACCTGCCCGTCGCCGTACGGGGTGGAGGTCACCTGCAGACCCACCGCGCGTCGGACGCCCTGCTGATCACCCTCGACCGGATGAGCGGCGTGACCGTCGACGCCGACCGGCGGACCGCGCGGGTCACCGGCGCCGCCCGGTGGCAGGCCGTGATCGACGCGTCGGCCGCCGCCGGTCTGGCCCCGCTGTCCGGTTCGTCGGTGACGGTCGGGGCGATCGGGTACGTCCTCGGCGGTGGTCAGGGCCCGATCCTGGGCCGCCTGCACGGGTACGCGTCCGACCACGTCCGCTCGTTCGACATCGTCACCGCCGACGGCGAGTCGCGGACCGTGGACGCCGGGCACGAGCCGGACCTGTTCGCCGCGCTGCGCGGTGGCAAGGGCAACTTCGGTGTGGTCACCGCCATGGAGATCGACCTGTTCCCGGTCGCCACCGTCTACGGCGGCGGCCTCTACTTCTCCGGGCACGACATCCGCGAGGTGCTGCACGCCTGGCGGGACTGGGAGGCGACGCTGCCGGACGAGGCGACGACATCGTTCGCGGTGCAGTGGCTGCCGCCGTTCGAGCAGTTGCCGCCTCCGCTGCGCGGTGCCAACGTGGTGCACGTCCGGTTCGCGTACGTCGGGTCGGCCGAGGCCGGGGCGGCCCTGGTCGCGCCGATGCGGGCGGTCGCCCCGGCGATCATCGACACAGTGGCCGAGGTGCCGTTCCCGGTCGCCGCGGTCCTGCACAACGACCCGACCGAACCGGCCCCGGCGATCCACCGCTGTGTCGGGCTCGGCTCGTTGCCCGACGCGGCCCTGGACAAGCTGATCGAGCTGACCGGCCCGGAGAGCCCGTTGCGGCTGGTCAGCGTCGAGGTCCGGGCGCTCGGCGGCGCGCTCGACGTCGCGCCGGCCGGTCCGGACTCGGTGCCCAGCCGCGGGTTGCCGTTCCACCTGATCGGCCTGCAGATCGCGCCGCCGCCGGACGTGGCCGCGCAGTCGGCCAACCTGGAGTTCCTGATCGGCTCGATGAGGCCGTGGGCGGACGTCCGGCGCATGGTCAACTTCGTCGGGCCGGAGGAGGCGCTGAACGCGGCCGAGCTGCGGGAACTCTACGGTCCGGAGCTCTACGACCGATTGCTGACCGTGAAGGCGAAGTACGACCCGACCTCGATGTTCCGCAAGAACCACACGATCCGGGCGCTCTGACGGCGCGCTAGGATCGGGATCCGGGAACGGAGAACTGCTGTGTCCATGGACGACGACGTTTCGGGGTTACTGCCCTGATGCGGCCACCGACGAGCGCGCCTGATCGCGCCGTCCGCGTGGCCCATGTCGTCGTTCCCTGACCAGCGTCTTACCTCCGTACCCTCGAAGGCTCTTCATGTCTATTATTTGCACCAATCTGTCGTTTTCGTGGCCGGATGACACCCCGGTCTTCGACGATCTGTCGGTCTCCGTCCCGGACGGGCGCACCGGGCTCGTCGCCGCCAACGGGTCGGGCAAGAGCACGCTGCTCCGGCTGATCACCGGGGAGCTGACACCGAGCGGCGGCAGCGTCGTCGTCGAGGGCGTGCTCGGGTATCTGCCGCAGCACCTGCCGTTCCTGGCCGAGCAGAGCGTGGCCGAGGTGCTCGGCGTCGAACCGATCATCGCGGCCCTGCACGCGATCGAGGCCGGGGTCGCCACCGAGGAGCATTTCACCACGATCGGCAGCGACTGGGACATCGAGGAGCGCACCGGCGCCGAGCTGGACCGGCTCGGGCTCGGCGGGATCGAGCTCGACCGGCCGCTCGGCACGCTCAGCGGCGGCCAGGTGGTCTCCCTCGGGCTCGCCGCCGAACTGCTCAAACGGCCCGACGCGCTGCTGCTCGACGAGCCGACCAACAACCTCGACGGGCCCGCCCGGGAACGGCTGACCGAGGTGCTGCGCGGCTGGTCCGGCTGTCTGCTGGTGGTCAGCCACGACCGGGCGCTGCTCGACGGGATGGACCGGATCGCCGCCCTCGACCACGGCGACCTCCGGTGGTACGGCGGAAACTTCGAGGCGTATTCGGAGGCGGTCCGGGCCGAACGCGACGTCGCCGAACGCCAGGTCCGCAACGCCGAGCAGGACCTCAAGCGGCAGAAACGGGAGATGCAGCTGGCCCGGGAGCGGGCCCAGCGGCGCGCGTCCAACGCCTCGCGCAACCTCGCCGACGCCGGGCTGGCCCGGATCGTCGCCGGCGGCCTCAAGCGGGACGCGCAGGTCTCGGCCGCCCGGTCCAACGAGGTGCACGCCAACCGGGTCGGGGACGCGCAGGCCCGCCTCGACCAGGCGTCCCGCGCGGCCCGGCCGGAGGATCGGATCGCGATCGAGTTGCCGGGCACCACGGTTCCGGCCGGCCGCACCGTCTTCCACGGGGAGAAACTGCAGATCGCGTACGGGGAAAAGTCCGTTTTTGATCCTTCCGGCGTCGACCTGGACATCCGCGGACCGGAGCGCATCGCCCTGGTCGGTCCCAACGGCGCCGGCAAGTCCACGCTCATGCGCCTGATCACCGGTGCTCAGGCGCCGGACGCGGGGACCGTGACCCGGGCCGACGGCCGCGTGGCCTACCTGTCGCAGCGGCTCGACCTGCTCGACCCGGCCCGGACGGTGCTGGAGAACCTGACGGCATGGGCGCCTGCCCTGACCGACGCGGAACGGATGAACCTGCTGGCCCGGTTCCTGTTCCGGGGGACGCGGGCGCACCTGCCGGTCCGGGTGCTCAGCGGCGGCGAACGGCTGCGGGCGACCCTGGCCTGTGTGCTGTTCGGCGAACCGGCGCCGCAGCTGTTGCTGCTGGACGAGCCGACCAACAACCTGGACCTGGACAGTGTGGGCCAGCTGGAGGCGGCGCTGGCCGCCTATCGAGGGGCGTTCGTCGTGGTCAGCCACGACGAACGGTTCCTGGCCGAGATCGGGATCACCCGTCGGCTGCGGCTGGCCGACGGTCGTCTGAGCGAGGCCGCCGGCTAGGGCTCCTCATCGGTCCATTCCAGTTCGCCGTCGTCGGTCACCTCGGCCGAGAAGACCGGGGTGTCGACGTCCCGGCCGGCGAAGCGCTGCCCCCGGCGGGAGGCGTAGTCGGCCAGCGCCGGGCGGCCGTCGACCAGGGCGGCGCGGACGTCGGCCAGCATGGCGGCGACGTTCTCCCAGCGCAGAGCGTCGTCCCAGCCGGCCTCGTGGTTCCACTCGCCGACACACCCGTGCCGCCGGCCGTCCCGGAGGTCGGCGCACAGGGTGTTGCCGAGCGTGTCCGTGCCGATCGGCAGGAACAGCGGGTGGAAGTCGGCGGCCCGCTCGTCGCCGGCCTCGTCGATCGGCGGCCCGCCGGACGGGGAGGACGCCGTGATCTCCAGCGACATCGCGCGCTGGCTCAGGGCTTCCCGGCAGCTCAGCGGGGCGAAGCCGGGTGGCAGCAGGAACGCGAGCTCCGGCTCCTCGACGCCGTCGGACTGCTGCCACCACTCCCGCAGATCGGCCGGCAGCGGGCGGCCGATCTCGGCCTCGACCTGGGCGATCAGGGCGTCGGAGGCGGGCGGGCGAATCTCGGATGCGGACGCCGGGGCATTCTGTCGCAGCCACTCGGCGATGTCGTGCCAGAGCGTCGTCACCTGACCGGGCATACCGTCATCGTGCAGGCGGCGGCTCGGTCGGCGCAGGCGAACCCGAGGTTGCGACCGTCCGCGGGTGATCTTTACTGGAGCGGTCGTCCCGCCGTACCTCAGGAGGTTGTTGTGGTTCTTGATCTGCCGACACCGTGCGTGATCGTCGACGGGGACGTGCTGGAGCGGAACCTGCGGACCATGGCCGAGGCGGCGGCCGGGCGCGGGATCGCACTGCGGCCGCACGCCAAGACGCACAAGTGCGTGCAGATCGCTCGGCGGCAGATCGAGCTCGGGGCGGCCGGGCTGACCGTGGCGACCGTGAGCGAGGCCGAGATCTTCGCCGACGCCGGGTTCGACGACCTGTTCCTGGCCTATCCGATCTGGCCGTCGCCGCAGCGGGCGGCCCGGCTGCGGGCCCTCGCGTCCCGGGTGCGGCTGCTGGTCGGCATCGACTCCGCGGAGAGCGCGCAAGCCCTGGCCCGGGCCGTTCCGGGGCTGGAGGTGCTGGTCGAGGTGGACAGCGGACATCACCGCAGCGGAGTCGCGCCCGGGGCGGCCGGCGGGCTCGCCGACGCGGCGGACAAGGCCGGATTGACAGTACGGGGGGTGTTCACGTTCCCCGGTCACGCCTACGGACCCGATCGCCAGAAGCGGGCCGCCGACGAGGAAGCGGCCGCGCTGACCGAGGCCGCCGCGGGCCTGGCGCCGGGCCTCCGCAGCGGCGGTTCGACCCCGACCGCGGCCCTGACCAGCGCGGACGTGCTGACCGAGATGCGACCCGGGGTGTACGTGTTCGGAGACGCCCAGCAGCTGGAACTCGGCACCTGCAGCTGGGACGACATCGCGCTGACCGTGCTGTCCACGGTGGTGAGCCGCTCCGGGAACCGGTTCATCCTGGACGCCGGCAGCAAGATCCTCGGCGCCGACCGGCAGGCGTGGGCGACCGGGTTCGGCCGGCTCGTCGACCATCCGGACGCGCGGATCGTCGCGCTCTCGGAGCACCACGCCACCGTCGCCCTCCCCGACGGGGTGCCGGTGCCCCGGCTCGGCGACGTTCTCCGCGTCGTCCCCAATCATGTGTGTACGACCGTGAACCTCGCCGACGAACTGGTCGTGACCTCGGCCGGGACCGAGGTGGACCGGTGGCCGGTGGCCGCCCGCAACGCGAACACGTGACCCCTGGGGTTGAACGGCCAGGGGTTCTCACCGGCGTGCCGGGGCCGGCCCGGGCGGGACCGTGTCAGGTATGGAATGGATTCTGACGAGCGCGTTCTGGCCCTTCTTCCCGGCATCGGATTACGAACTTCGGGAGGTGCCCCGGCCCGAGCCGGAAAAACGGGAGCACCCGGCTCCTCCACCCCGCGCACCGCTGGCCTCGATCCGGCCCCCGGTGGAATCCGGGCGCGGAGGCATTCGTCAGCTCGCGGTGGGTGGGAGGAGCGCGGCTGAGGCGGCGGCGATCAGCCAGTCGCGGGTGCGTTCCAGGGACCAACCGCGGTCCCGGACCAGGGCGGGCCACGAACCGGCGCCGAAATAGAACCACAGGACGTCGTGGGCGTCGTCGCGGGTCAGGCCGGCGCGCAGGGCGCCGACGGCCGACAACCGGTCGGCGATCAGGCCGACCGCCTGCTGGTAGCCCTGCAGGATCCGGTCGTGGACGGCGGCGGCCGACGGCTCGGCGCGGGCCTGCGGGAACAGTTCGACGATGGTGTCCCAGTGGCGGACGTGGTTCTGCCAGGTGCCATATCCGAGCAGGCGGATGATCTCGGCGCCGTCGGACGTGGACAGGACGGCCGAACCGGTCTCCTCGGCCGCCGGGTCCTCCATGATCGGCAGGAGCAGCGCGGCCAGGATGTCGGCCTTGCCGCCGGCGCTGCTGTAGACGGTGGGCACGGCCACCCCGGCGCCGCGGGCGATCCTCGGGACCGTGGTCTCGGCATAGCCGTCCCGGGTGAACAAGTCCCGGGCGACGGCCAGGATCTCGGCCCGGGTCGCGGCGGCGGCGTCCGCCCGCCGCGGCGAGTGATACCGGTTGACTGCCACGACAACGGATCGTAGCTTCCGCATCGAACCGCCTCCGGACCCGGCTTCATTTGCCGAACCCACCCTATTCGGAAAGCGAATGTCGACGTCGACCGAATGAATGTTCCGCGTTTTGCCGGGCACCGGAGAAATTGCTGCGCGGCGGCCGGGACGGGCGCATGGCCGTCCTTGCGCGGGGCTCAGCGCGTCGTGGTGGACTTCAGGGCGGCCAGTTCGGTGAGGGTGCCGTCGCGGCGGGCCCTGCGGATGCCCTGCTTGGCCATGACGCCGTTGACGAACGTCTGGATCGTCTTGATCGGCGGGGCGACGAAACCGGCCGAGGTGTGCGGGGCGTAGTAGGCCTCGCCGCCGCTGACCTCCAGCCAGCCGGTGGCCCAGCGGGTGGCCAGGCCGATCGCCTGCGGGCCGAACGAGTGGGCCGCGAAACCGGCCCGCCGGCCGCCCTCGGGCAGCAGGCCCGGAGCGAACTCCAGGCGCAGCCCACGCGAGTCCGGGGCGGCGGCTCGGACCGGCAGGACCAGCGGGAAGCCGTCGGCGCCGCGGAACGCGATCACCTGGTGCGGGAGTTTGTGGATCTGCTTGTGGAGCTTGGCCGGGTCGACGCGCGGGGCGGTGCCCTTGGCCGGGGGCTCCTGCGGGGCCGCGGCCTCGGCCGGCCAGGGCTCGCCGGTGACGCGCAGGGCGCCGCGGCCGTCGAGGGCGGGCCAGGTCGCGACCCGCCGGACCGTGATGTCGATGACGACGCGCTGCTGGTGGTACTCGCGCAGCAGCCAGTCCCAGACCGGGCCGGTGGGTGCGGCGCCGAGGAAACGGTTCATGTCCGGCTGGATCGCGGCCAGGCGGGCCGGGGAGGGTTCCAGCGGCACGGTCGCGACGCCCTGGGCCAGGATGAAGTCGTCGCCGGAGGCGAAGCCGTGCTCACGGGTGTGGTAGGCCATCGCCACGCGCGGGTCGCGCAGCAGGTGCCGGAGCTTGCGGTTGAAGGCCAGTGACGTGGTCACCGAGATCTCGCCGGCGGCGCGGTCGACGCCGCCGGTGGGCGAGACCGGGATGGCCACGGCGCCGCCGGCCGGGGTGGTGTACGCGAAGATCGTGACGAGGTCTCCGGCGAAGGCGTCCTGCTCGGCGTCGTTCCAGTTCACAACGTTGGACATGCGTCAGTTATAGGGCACTATAATGAATAATTGCCAATCGGCGATACCTTCGTCACAGTGGTGAACCCGGCCGCGGCCGGCACGTCGAGACCGGGTGCCGAACCGGAGATCGGTGCGTGCCGGACCGGGACGACAGCGCTTATCGGTGCACGCCCGGACCGGAACGACAGCGCTTGTCGGCGCGCGCCCGGTAAACGCTGTCGCCGCCGAGAACGGGTTTTGTGGGGTAACCGCAACCACCCACGGAGATCGCCCTTCCGGGCTTCGCGTTCTGGCCGCGCCAGCGGCCTGCGAAGCCCGGAAGGGTCCCCGCGGGAGCGACGATCCGGACCACGGCGGACATAGGCAATGAAGAAATTGATCTTCGTTTTTCCCATGGCCGCCGAGACCGCCGGGCGAGGCCACAAAGAGCTGTCGGCCCCCGGCCGAAGACGTGATGGCGCGATGTCACGGGAACTCTTTCCGGTAGGACGATTCCACCCATTGGCGGACGTGGGTCGGCGGGTCGGAGTGGTCCGGTCCGGACGCCGCGGCGACCGAGGCGTCGGCCACCGACATCTCGTCGTCGCAGGCCGAGGCGAACGCGAGTCCGAACGCCGCGGCGACGGCGAACGGCGCGATCCGGGCAGCATTCACGATCAAATTCCCTTCCGGGGTACGGATTTCTCAGGTGACCGCGGCACGCAGCGAGCGCATCGCGTAATGGGCGCGGGACTTGACCGTCCCGATCGGCACACCGAGCCGTTCCGCGGTCTCCCCCGCGGTCCGGCCCTGCACGTAGAGTTCGCTCAGAATCCGCCGATGCATGCTGCTCAGTCCCCGGATCCCCCGGCGCAGCGCATCGACGGCCACCACCGTCTCGACGGTGCAGTCCACGAACGCGGTGTCCGTGTCCAGCAGGTCCACCTCCGGTGGGCGGGCCCGCTTGCGGCGCAGCGAGTCGATGGCCACGTTGCGGGCGACCGTGAACAGCCAGCGGCGCGCGTTCTCGTCCTCCTCGGGGACGGTGTCCAGGTGGCGCCAGGCGCGGAGCATCGTCTCCTGGACGAGGTCCTCGGCGCTCGGCCGGTTGCCGCCGGTGAAACCGGTCAGGTAGGTCAGCAGGGCCGCCGCGTGGCGGGTGTGCAGGTCGGTCATGCGGTCAGTGCTCATGAACTCACGGTGCTCCGCCCGGGGTGCCCGTCGCCCCAGGGCGGTGCACTGGTCGCGAACCCTGGTATCCCCCGGGCCAGGGCTGGTCCCTGGTCCCGCACCCGGGGGCCGGCGGCCAGAGTGGGGGCCGGAACAACCGCGCGTGAGGAGGAGAGAGCATGGGTGAGCCGAAGGTCTGGCTGGTCACCGGGAGTTCCCGCGGGCTGGGCCGGGCCGTCGTGGTGGCGGCGGCCGAGTCCGGGGCCCGGGTGATGGCCACCGCCCGCCGGCCGGACGACGTGGCCGACCTGGTGGCCGCCTACCCGGGGCGGGTCGAGGTGGTCGCGCTGGACGTGACCAACCCGGCCGCGGCGCGCCGGGCCGTGCGGGACACCGTCGAAGCCTTCGGGCGGCTCGACGTCGTGGTCAGCGGCACCTCGGCCGGGGACACGGACGGGCTGCGGGAGCGGATCGAGGCCGATCTGTTCGGGGTGGTGCACGTGACCGAGGCGGCCCGGACGGTCCTGCGGGACGGCACGTTCGTGCAGCTCTCCACGGGTGCAGCCCGGCCCGCCCGGCTCGCCGCGGAAGGCTTCTTCGAGATGCTGGCGGCCGAGGTGGCGCCGCTCGGCATCCGGGTGATCATCGTGGAGTGGGGCGACGGCGACCCGGCCCGGGCGGCCGAGGAGATCGTGCGGGCGGTCGCCGAGGATGCCCCGCCGCTGCGGCTGTCGCCGGGCCGGGCCGGGCCGAGCAGATCGGCCGACGGATGACGAGCGGATGGGGCCGGCCCGGGCCCGGCCCCATCCACCTGTGGAAACACCAACGGCGGCGACCCCGGTTCTCGGGGTCGCCGCCGTGTTCGCTGCCGGTTCAGCCTTCCAGGCCGGCGGCCTCCGCCATGTGCGCGGCGTACCAGCCCGGCCAGTTCTCGTCGTACTTGCCGTCCAGTTCCTCGGCCTCGTGCTTGCCGTGCGCGATCGCCGCGTCCCGCAGCGCCTGCTCCAGTTCGGCGGCCGAGCCGTAGACGACGTGGCTGATCCGGCCGGGGCGACGCTGGGTGACCTCCTGCAGCGTGAACAGGTTGCCGTCGGGGTCGCTGAAGGTCAGGAACGAGCCGTACGACTGGTGGTCCGGGTGCGGCCCGGGCACCCGGGCGACGGTGCCGGCGTGGTGGAAGACGCCGCCCGCGTCGTGGAAGATCTCGCTGGGCGCGGCGCCGTGGGCGACCAGGTCGGCCCGGGCCGCCTCGATGTCGTCGACGACCAGGTGGACGCCGTGGCTGGAGCCGGCTGCGGCCTCGGTGATCCCGCTGCCGATGATGATCGACGCGGCCGATCCGGGCGGGGTGAAGTGCACCACGCGGAAATCGTCCGGGCCCGTGTAGTCCACGTCCTCGCGCCAGCCGAGCCCGTTGTAGAAGGCCTTGGCCCGGTCCACGTCCGAGACCGGCAGGACCACGATCTCGACCTTGAAGTCCACCATTGTCAGCTCCTCCGCTGTGAGAATGCCCCTCGGCATCCCGTGGACCTCACTCTCCCGTGGTGGTGGGCCCGGTCGCCCCAGTGAGAGGCACTGGTGAACCCCCGGGGCCGCCCTCGTACAGGTCCGCGTAGAGCCCCTCGACCCCCGGGGCCTTGAGCACGTCGTGCCCCGCGGTGACCGTGTGCAGCGCCAGGGGAATCCCGTTCGACCGGGCCAGGTCCCCGGCGACGGCGATCGCCGCCCCGGCGTCGACCACGGTGTCGTCCGAGCCGAGGACCAGGGCCAGGCTCCGCAGGCCGGTGCAGGCGGGGCGCAGGGTACGGGCGACGGCCAGGTACTGGGCGACCGCGCGCAGCGAGTAGCCACGGGAGGTGATCCGGTCCGGGATCAGGCGCCGCCCGTACAGGAGTGTCATCGCCGCCACCAGGGCCGACGGTGCCTGTGCCGGATCCGGGCGGAAGAACGGGGCGAGAAGCAACATCCGGCGTACGTCGTTGCCGGCGTCCGCCGCGAGCCGGGCGGCGAGCACCGCGCCACCGGAGATGCCCACGACGCCCACCTCGACGCCGAGTTCTTTGGTGAATTCAAGACCCTTGTTCGCGTACGCGATCAATTGCCCTTTGGTGATCGACCGGTGACCCTGCGGGTCGGACAGGCCGTGCCCCGGCGCCCGCGGGATCCACACGTTGTGCCCGCGGGCGAACAGTTCCGCCCCGAGCCCGGCCATCTGCGACGGGTCGTGCGTGTACCCGTGCAGCAGAAGCACGGCCCGCTCGGTCTGCCCGCCGTGGCTGAGCAGGCGGGACGGCTGTGTCTCGTTGAGTTCCATCGACTTCCCACAACGCATCGGAGGGTGCGGAGTTCAGTTCCCGCCGTGATAGCGCGATGCCGTCCGCCCGCGGTAGATGCCGTGCCGCAGCTCCGAGACGTAGCCGTCGAGTTCGGGCATGCCCAGCCGCGCGGCCTCGGCCAGCTCGGCCTCCAGGTCGCAGGGGACGCGGACGAACTGGATGGCGAACGACGCCGGTTCCCGGGAACCGAGCACGCCCTCGGCGATCGCGTAGACCGGGGTCGGGTCGTCCATCGAGTTGCCGACGCTGCCGGTGTTGAACAGTGTCCGGCCGCCCGGCCCGACCTCGTAGAACGGGTCGTGGGTGTCGCCGTACCCGACGATGGTGGGCTCCGGGCCGTCGAACCCGGTGGCCGGGGTGTTGGCGAACATCCCCCGGAACTGCTCCTCGTCGTGGTCGAAGCGCACCCGGTGGTGGACGCTCGTCGCGGACGCGTGGAACAGCCGGACCAGGCGGCCGCTCAGCCAGAAGTCATGACAGAACGGCAGGTCCCGCAGCCATTTGCCCTGCCCCTCGCCCAGCTGGTCGCGCCACCACCGCATCGCCTCGCTGTCGTAGGCCCGCGCCGGGTCGGGCAGGAAGTCGTCCCAGTTCCCGAGGATGTTGACCTGGCACCGCTCCTGGCAGAGGTCGATCACCTCGCGCCCGCGCGGCCCCTTCCCGACGTAGTCGCCGAGGTTGTAGACGTGCTCGATCCCCCGCTCGTCGATGTCGTTCAGGACAGCCTCGAGCGCGGTCAGGTTCCCGTGAACGTCGGAGATGAGCGCGATGCGATCCAGCCGGGGCACGCCCCGATCCTAGGACCCTGGCCGGTCGGAGCCGCGCGGACGGCTGCGACGGGCCACCGCGTCGTGGTCAGGATCGGCCGGTGACCGAGCTCAGGAACGTCGTGAGGTCGTCGGTGACGGCGAGCACCTTGCCGGCCGCGTCGGTCAGGCTGCGGGTGATCTCGTGATTGGTGGCCGTCTGCTCCTCCACCGCGGCCGCGACCGAGCTCTGGTTGGCCCGGACGGCGTCCACGATTCCGGCGATCTTCGAGATCTCGGCACCGGCCAGGGAACTGAGCGTCTGCACGCTCGCGATGAGCTCGCCGATGCGTTCGGTCGCCGTCTGGGTGGCGGTGGACAGGTCCTTCACCTCGCCGGCGACGACGGCGAATCCCTTGCCGGTGTCGCCGGCCCGGGCGGCCTCGATCGTGGCGTTCAGCGCGAGCAGGTTCGTCTGCCGGGCGATCTGAGAGATCGTGCTGACCACCTCGTCGATCCGGCCCGAGGCCTCGGTGAGCCGGCCCATCGTCGCCGTCGCCGACTCGATCGCGGCCACCGCGTCGACCACCACCTCGGACGCCTGGCTCTCGCTGCGGGCGATCTCGGCGACCGTGGCGGACAGTTGCTCCATCGCACTGGCCACCGACTGCAGGGAGCCGCTGGCCTCGCCGGTCGTGGTCAGGGTGTCACCGAGCCGGTCGGTCACCACCCGGGAGTGCTGCTCGGCCGCGGTGCGGGCGCTCACGTCCTCCCACGCCACCACATATCCGATGATCGCGCCGTGAGCGTCCTTGACCTGGTTGATGTGGGTGTCGAGGGTGATCGAGCCGAACGTGAAGGCGGCGTCGCGAGGTTCGAAGGCGGGATCGGTCAGGATCCGGTCGATGCGCCCGGGATCCTTGTGGAAACGGTGGATGCTGCCGTTGAGGATGTCGGAGACCCGTACCCCGAAGATCCGTTCGATCTCCGGGCCGATGACCCGCAGGGTCCGCAACGCCCGCGGGTTCGCGTAGACGATGTTCAGCGCGAGGTCGGCCACGAAGATGTTCGCCTGCACGCAGTCGAGGATGTGACGGGCGCCCGCCTCCACCGGGTCGGCCCCCGCGGCGCCGCCGGCCTTGACAGTTCGCCGGCCGCTCGCGGCCCGGGACCGTGTGATGATCATTTGTGGAAGCCACCCTCGTTCTCTCGGCAACTGCGGTCGCACGCTGGTTCACCTGTCCGCCCGTATTGCGGCTTTCATAGTTTTCGCGGCGAAATGCGCAGAGACCAGGGCCGAAAGTCCCGACGGTGTCGAAGGATCAGGACAGGCTGACGTCGTCGAACCAGACCGAGCCCGCGTTGTCGCCGGACTTCAGGTGCAGCTGGACGCCGGCCGCGTCGTCCGGCGCGATCACGTCCACGGTCAGCTTCGTCCAGTCGGTCGTGCCGTGCGGCAGCCGCGCCGACCGGTCCTGCCGGATCCACCGTCCCTCGTCGTCGAACCAGCTCAGCGCGATCTCGTTGGTCCCGGTGGCGTCCTCGCCGCGCGCCCAGGCCGACGCCGACCACTCCTGACCGCCACGGACCGGCGTCACCGGGGAGATCCGCAGGGACGGCAGCCCGCGCATGTCCCGCCCGGTGTCGGAGAACCGGACCGAATGGGTGCCGGAGTGCGCGTACTCGGTGGTCTGCGTGGCCACCCCCACCTCGGGCAGGTTGTCCCGCCACGGCGAGTCGTCGTTGTCCTGCTCGAAGCTCAGGTCCAGCACGTCGTCGCTGCTCTCGGTGCCCCGCCAGGCGGCCCGGACGACCGCGGCGGCCGGCTTGGCCGTGCCGTCGGTGCGATACAGGCCGAACTGGTACTGCGCGGGCAGCGTCGCCACCATCGACCCGGCCGGGATCGCGCCCGCCGAGAAGTCGGTGAGCGTCCACGGCGACACCGAGCCGACACCGGCGACCGCGGCCGCCCGGAACACCCGGGCCAGGTAGGCGGCCTGCTCCCCCGGGCTGCCGACCCCCGTGCTCAACCCGGTCTCGCCGATCACCATGAGATCCGGCGCGACCGCGGCCCGGGCCCGGCGGATGTCGGCCAGGGCCTGCTCGGACTCGCCGTAGAAGTGGTAGTCGTAGTAGTCGAGCCGCACGTCCCCGAGCACGTCACGCAACTCGGCCAGGCCGTCCGGGCCGGCATGCCCGTCCACCGAGACGGTCAACGGCATCGTCGGCGCGAACTCGCGGATCGCCGGCAGGACGTGACGCACCCAGCGGACCGCCGGCTCGTCCTCCGGCGACATCTCGTTCTTGACCTCGACCGCGATGACCCGCGGATCGTCGGTGTAGGGGCCGATCACGGCCTCGGCCCACTCGACGCTGCCGCGCACACTCTTGTACCGCGACCACCAGTCGAACAGGGTCAGCTTCACGGTCAGGTTGTGCATCGCGGCGATGCTGATGAAGTCGCCGAGCCGGTCCAGGTACTCGGGATCCGGCGTCGGGAACCCGAACACCCTCGGGAAGACGACGATCCGCACGCTGTCCGCGCCGAGCGCGGCGATCCGGGCCAGGTCGCTGTCGACCTGCACGGCGTCGAAACGCGTCCACATCGCCGACCAACCGGCCCCGGACGGGTAGTAGTTCATCGTCTTCGCATCGGCCACGGCGGCCAGACGCCCGGCCAGGGTCGGCGAGTTCACCCCGGCGGCCGAAGTCGCCGAGTCGTCCACCCCGGCTGCGCCCGGGGCGCCCGGGTCCTTGACACCGGCGGCAGGGTCGTCCGGCCGGCTGACACCGGCGGTGGTGGCCGGGTCACCCGGCGCGTCGTCGGCCAGGGCCGGCACCGACGGCGCCAGAGCACCAGCGGTCAGCAGGCAGGACAGGGCAACGGCACGAAAGCGGTCACTGCTCATCGAGGTATGGCGTCCCTTCACGTCATCGTCGCGGCAGTGTCCGTTTCGGTCGCCACACGATCACGCGGAGTTCAGCCCGGTTGCCGTCCAGGCACCATCCGGTTCAACCCCAAACCCCCTTTCCGGTACGGGCGCAGCCCACCCCCGCCCAGCCCGCCACTCCCACGCCCGCCCAGCCCCACGCGACCCCGTCGCTGGCCGGCCTCGCGGCGCGGCTGCGGGTCCCGGCTGGCGCTGAGGGTTGTCTCGGGGCCCTTGAGGCAGCCCTCAGCGCCAGCCGGGAGCGCGCGGCGCGCGGCGGCCTTGAGCGCGGCGGAGGTCGCGGACAGGGTTGGGCGGGGCCGCTCCGACGCGGGGCACGCGAGCGGTGGGGCTGGGCGGCGCCGTCCCTGCGCGGGGCACGCGAGCAGAAGGGCTGGGCGGCGCCGTCCCTGCGCGGGGCACGCGAGCAGAAGGGCTGGGCGGGGCTGTCCTGGCGTGGGGCGTGTGGGTGGCGGGGCTGGGTGGGGCGGGGCTTATGACGTACGCGGGGAGGGGGTTGATCGGAATCGGTCAGGGACGCAGGAGCGTGGTGGCGATGGCGCGGCCGTGGTCGGTCCAGGGGGCCGGGCGCATCGTGGCCGGGTCGAGGCCGATGTTGACGCGGCGGCCCTCGGCGAAGGTTGTCGTGCCGTCGAGGGAGGTGACGCGGAAACCGTAGGTCGCGCTGGTCGAGCCCAGGTGGTCGAGCCAGAATGCGACGTTGATGTCGCCGGTGCCGGTGACCGGGCGGTGGTAGGTGATCGCGAACTCGCGGACGACGTTGAACACGTCCGGCGAGGTCGGGCGGCCGCCCGAGTAGGAGACGCCGCGCTCGTGCCACCACTGCAGCATGGCCCGCTCGACGAGCACCGCATACCGCGAGTTGTGCAGGACGCCCATGGCGTCGAGGTCGTCGAAATGTACCGGCATCGGGATGACGGCGCCGGCTTCGGTCAGGGTGGTCATGGCAGCTCCGGGAGGATGCGAGGGTCGACGGCGACGGTACGGAGATGGTCGAGCAGCGCCTGCCGCGCATGGCGATAGTTCGGCGCGGACGGCTGCATGACCGCGCACACGCCGAGCGACTCGATCAGGTAGGCCAGCCGCGCCGGATCGGTGCCGTCGCGCAGGTCGTCGGCGTCGGCCGCGACCCGGGTCAGGAACGCCATCCAGTCGCGCTGTTCGGTGGCGAGCCGGTCGCGGATCGCGCCCGGGCGTGCGTTGAACTCGAAGTGCGCGTTCGCGAAGAAGCACCCGCCGGGCAGTGTGCCGGACTCGTAGAAGGCCAGCCGGTGATCGTGCACCGACCAGAGCCGCCGCACCCCGCCCGGCTCGGCCAGGGCCGGGCGGATGACCCGCTCGGTCCACTGCTCGCGGGCCCGGTCGATGACGGACAGCTGCAGCGCTTCCTTGGAGCGCCAGTGCGCGAACAGCCCGGACTTGCTCACCCCGAGCGCGTCGGCGACCTGGCTGAGCGACAGCCCGTCGAGCCCGGACACGGTCGCCAGCAGCAGTGCCTGATCGAGGACCGCGGTGCGGGTGCGTTCGCCGCGGGCCAACCGGCCGTCCTGGGTCATGCCCAGCACTCTACAAAAAGACCGACCGGTCGTAAATATTTTTGAGGTGTCCGGAGAAGCCGCCCGGCGCGCGCCCGTCCGGGCGGGCACTGGTCCGCACCGGGCAGCGGCTGTCCGCGACCACCCGCCCGCCGGTCGCCCGGACGGCCGCGACCAGGGCGCGGTCCTCGTCGCAGGCGATCGGCGGGAAACCGCCCGCGGCGAGATAGGCCGTGGCCCGCACACCGAGGTTCGCGCCATGGACGTGGCCGTGCCGGTGGCCGGCGACCCGGGCGGCGTAGCGCCGTTCGTACTCGGTGGGCAGCGGATCCGGCCAGCCGGACCAGTCGTCGACCCGGACCGTGCCGGCGAGCAGGTCGGCGCCGTTGCAGGCGTGGGCCAGTTGCCAGCGCAGCCAGTCCCGGGGGACGCGGCTGTCCGCGTCGGTGTTCGCGATCCACAGGTCGCCGGCGGCCGGGACCAGGCCGGGCGCCCGGGATGGCCCGGACGGAAGGCCGGCTTCGGAGAGCGCATGCGCGACGCCGGCCGCCCGGGCCCGGCCGACGTTGCGTTCCGTGCAGGTCACGACCTCGGCCCCGCCGGCCACGGCCAGGGCAGCCGTGTCGTCGGAGCACGCGTCGGCCACCACGACGAGCCGCACCGGGACCGGCACGCGGGCGGCGGCCGCCCGCAGCGCGGCCAAGCAGGCCGGCAGGCGGGCCCGCTCGTCGTGGGCCGGGACGACCACGACGATCACAGCAGGCCGGAACGCTCGGCGACCGACCCGGCCCCGAGCGTGAAAACCTCGAGCAGGAAGTCCGCCTCCTCGTGCCGGGCCACCCGTCGCAGACCCGGGACCGCGGCCAGCGCGGCGTGCACGTCGTCCCCGCTACGGGCGTGTTCGGCGACCGGCCACCGCCAGTGCACGGCCACGAGGTCGCCACCGGGTTCCAGGGATCCGGCCACCCGGTCGAGCAGCGTGGCCAGGTCGGCATCGTCGAAGTAGTAGCCCAGTTCGGAGAGGACGATCAGATTGAAGGTCTCGGACGGCCACTCGTGCGGCACGCGGGCGGCCCGGACCGTCACGTGCGGCCGGTCGGCGAGCCGCCTCGCGGTCGTGTCGACGGCCGACCCGATCGCGTCCACGGCGAGGAGCCGGTCGCAGCGGGCGGCCAGCCGAGAGGTGAGCATCCCGGTCGAGCAGCCGGGTTCGAACGCGGATCGATAGCGGCGTTCCGGGAGGGCGTCGACCGTCAGGGCGTGCTTGCGAGCCTCGTACCAGCGGGTCTCGAAGCTCCAGGGGTCGGGATCATCGCCGTACATCTGCTCGAAGTAGGAAATCGGCGTGCTCACGCGAAGATCACCTCGAACGGGCGGGTGAATCGGGCCACGACGTGCGGGGGCAGGATCGCGGCATCGGCCGGATCCGGGCCGAGCGGCGCGGTCTGGCTCGGGAACGCGGCGATCGCGGCCGCCTTCGCCGCCTGCGCGGCCGGGGGCAGATCGACGCGGTGGGCGCGGTCCCAGGGCACGTCGGGACTTTCCGGGTACGACCAGTGCCAGGCCCAGATCGGATATTCGAGCACCCGCGCGCCGGTCTCAGCACACGCGCGGGCCGCGGCCCGGCCGGTCGCCTCGTGGTCGGGGTGCCCGTCGCCGCGCCAGGTGGTGAGGCACCAGCGACCCGGGGTCAGCAGTCCGGCCAGCTCCTTGGCCAGGGTGTCCTCGTCGATCCCGCCGTCCGGGTGCCCGAGCCGGTGCACCGCGGCCGAGCCGAGACCCAGCCGCCGCAACGCCTCGGTCGTCTCGGCGCGCCGGATCGCGGCCAGCGCGGACGGCGTGTGCACGGTCGAGCCGGGATGCGAGGCCTCACCGTCGGTGACCGCGGCCAGGTCGGCCGCGCCGAGCAGGAACATCAACCCGGCGACGCCGAGGATCTCGTCGTCCGGGTGCGGGGCGACGATCAGCGGCGGGCCCGCCGAGTCGAGGGGCAGTTCCGGCCACTGACGCATCGCGGTCCAGGTCCGCCACTGCTGTTCCGAGGTGCCGTCCCCGGCGATCGCCCTCACCACGACGGCCCCTCCCCCGCCCCGACGAGTGGGGCCGCGCCCGGCAGCCAGTGCGGATCCTCGCTCACGAGTCGCCGGGGATCCTCGACGAGCAGGCGGCCGAGCTGCTCAAGGTCGCTCTCGGCGTGACTCTGGCGCAGGTAGACCGTGAGATCGGCGATGCGCTGGGCGTGCACCACGTCCCGGCACAGCGGCCCGGCCCCGAGCGCCCGCCCGGCCCGGTCGATCACCTCGCCGGCCGCGGCCTCCACGATCGCCCGCACCCGCAGCGCGAGCCGTTGCGCGTCGGCCCGCGGGTCGTCGTCGATGCGGCGGGCCGCGTCCTCGAGGGCCGCCCGGGCTCCGCCGAGCGCGACGTCGATCGCGCCGAGGTGCGCGAGCGCGTGCGGGCCGAGCTCCTTGGCCCGGGCGGCGGCCAGCAGGGTGTCGGCAACTCCGACCGCGCCGCCGTACCAGCAGGCGGCCACGCCGACGCCGCCGTGCCAGAAGCCGGGCCGGTCGACGTACTGCCCGGGCCCGCCGACGGCCCGGGCCGGTGCCCCGGTGAACCGGACCGTCCGGCTGTCACTGCCGGACATGCCGATCGCCGGCCACGTGCCGTCGAGCGGCTGCGCGTACGGGCCCTCGTTGCGCACCGCGAACAGCCGGATCCCGTCGTCGGCGGCTGCGGTGACCAGCGCGTCGGTGCACCAGGCGGCGCCCGAGCACCACGGCCGGTCGCCGGTCAGACGCCATCCGTCGGCCGCCCGCTCGGCCCGTACCGAAGCGGGCGCCGCCGCCCAGACGCCCCAGCGGCCGTCGTCCGAGTCGTGGGCATCGCCCAGTTCGGCGCGGATCGCCACGGCGTCGGCGTGGCCCTCGGCCAGCCGGCAGGCGACCAGGTCGTCGCGGCCGAGCGCGGCCAGCCCGCGGAGACGCTCGATGGTGGCCCCGCCGCCGGGGCGGGGCAGATCAGGCAGTTCGATCAACACGGGCGAGCGGATACCCAGCCGCCCGCCGGTCAACCGCGGACCACTCGCAAGCCTTAAAGAAAACTTAAGGAAACGGTCGGCAAAAACTGTTATTCATTGACCGCATCACGGCCACCAGCAGCGCTCTGAGCTGGGCAAATGAATTTTCTCTTGACGTATTGAATCAGCTGTGAGAGGTGCGCATAATTCGTCCCGCAGCAGTTCTACGGCATTTAATTGAGGATTACGTATGGCTGAAGAATCGAGGCACGTCGCTCCGGGGGACCCCCGGCGGCGTCGCCGGACCACCCGGGTGATCCTGGGCGCGACAGTGGTCGCCGTGCTCGGGGCCAGTGGCGTCTACATCGCGACCGCGGACGCCGGCGAGGTGGCCGTGCCGGGCGCGTTGCAGGCCGAGGCGTTCTCGGCCCAGCAGGGCGCCAAGACCGAGAAGACCTCGGACACCGGCGGCGGCAAGAACGTCGGCTGGCTGGCCAACGGTGACTGGCTGAAGTACCAGGGCGTCACCATCGGCGGCTCCACGCTGAGCGCCCGGATCGCGTCGAACAACGCCGACGGCGGCTCGATCGAGGCCCACCTCGGGCAGCCGACCGGCACCCTGCTGGCCACGTTCCCGGTCGCCAAGACCGGCGGCTGGCAGAAGTGGAAGACGGTCACCGCCAAGGTCACCACGGTGCCGACCGGCAAGCAGGACCTGGTCCTGGTCATGAAGAGCAAGTCCCGCTCGGACTTCGTGAACATCAACTATCTGCTGCTCGGGTCGGGTTCCGCAGCCCCGACCACCGCGGCCACCACCAAGCCCACGACCGCGGCCCCGGCCAAGCCGTCGGCCACACCGTCGAGTGCCGCGCCGTCCGCGTCCGCTTCCAGCGCGCCGGCCGCCACCCCCGGCGGCTGGGTCGACGTCGACCAGGCCGCCTGGGACAAGGCGCTCGCGCAGTACAACGCGGTCGCCTCCAAGCCGGTCCCGGCCGGAATCACCATGGTCCCGGAGTTCCACACCGACTGCTCGGTCTCCGGCCAGGCACCCGACGACCCGATCGTCTTCCCGAACCTGCCGGGCGCGTCCCACATGCACACGTTCTTCGGCCCGAAGGTCACCGCCACCAGCACCGGCAAGGACCTGCTGGCCGAGTCGACGACGTGCACCGCGCCGGGCGACAACAGCGCGTACTGGGCGCCGACCCTCATGCACAACGGCACCCCGGTCAAGATGAAGAACTTCCGGGCCTACTACGGGGCCAAGATCAAGGACCCCAAGACGGTACGGCCGTTCCCGCCCGGCCTGGTCATGGTCCAGGGTGACGCCAAGAAGCAGGTGGCCACCCCGGCCGGCACGAGCTCGCAGTTCTGGTGCGCGGGCAGCGCCGAGACCGGCCGCAGCGCCGACGGCAACTGGCCCAAGTGCGCGGCCGGCGGCAACCTGATCTACCAGCTCACCTTCCAGGACTGCTGGGACGGCAAGCACGTCGACTCGCCCGACCACAAGTCGCACATGGGACCGTCGGTCAACGGCGTCTGCACCGGCAAGTTCCCGGTGGCCATCCCGAGCCTGTCGCTGATGCTCGGCTACGACTCGCTCGGCGGGGACGGGCTGACCCTCTCCTCGGGCATGGCGTCGTCGATCCACGGCGACTTCATGAACGCCTGGGAGCCGGCCAAGATCGGTGCACTGGTCAAGGTCTGCATCAACGCGGGCGCGAAGTGCGGCTCGACCCCGACCTTCACCGGCGGCTGAGCACGTTCACACGGCAGGACCGGTGCCCTCGCCCGCCAGCGGGGGCACCACCTCGTGTTGACCCGGGTCGACACGTCAACTCGATGCAGTCAACACGTCAACCTGACACTCATGAGGGAGCCACCGTGCGACGCATGGCGATCGTGGCCGCGATGCTGATGCTGGCCGGCTGCGGCGAGACGACCGCCGCCGTGGTCACGACGCCGGCGACGTCCGCGGCGTCGACGACGTCCGCGGCGTCGACGACGTCCGCGGCGTCGACGACGTTCGGGGGGACCGACCTGGCCTGGATCGAGGTCACCCTGGCCCTCGACGAGCAGATCGTCCCACTGCTCGACGCGATCCCGGCGCACACCGCGACACCGGCCGTCACCGAGCTCGCCGCCCGGGTGCGCACGCTCACCGAGGCCGAGCTGCCGCAGCTGCGCGCCCTGCACGACAAGGCCGGCCTCCCGGCCGACAACCCCCACGTCGGCATGCCGATGCCCGGCATGATCACCGCCGGGGAACTGAAAACCATGACCGAGCTTTCCGGTACGGCGTTCGACCGCGCCGCCCTGGACAAGCTGCGGGAGGGCATCGCCCAGTCGATCACCCTGGCCCGCGGCGAACAGGAGCACGGCGCCGACCGGGAAACCCGAGACCTGGCCGGCGCCGTGCTCACCACCCGCGAGCCGCTGGCGAAGCACTGACGAAGCGCCGGCCCGGGTTCACATCGTGCGGACCTGCCTGTTGAGCAGCGGGAACAGACACACCACGACGTAGGCGAAGCCGCCGACGGCACAGACCTCCTTCGCCCCGTAGGCCTGGGCCAGCGGCCCGGACAGCACCTGGGACACCGGGATGACCGCGTACGAGAAAAGGTCGTCATAGGCGGCGACGCGGGACAGACTCTCCTGGGGTACGGCCGCCTGCATCGTGCTGTCCCAGGTGATCGCCGACACCGAGAAGCCCAGACCGCCGATGAACCCGGCCACCGCGACCACCCACGCCGAGCCGGACAGGCCCAGGGCGATCAGCGGCAGGGCGCAGAGGACACCCCAGATCCGGCCGCTGCGCAGGGGCCGGCGGAACACCAGCTTGACCGCCACGACGCTGGTCACCAGCAGGCCGACCGCCCGCACGGACAGGACTGTTCCCCAGCCCAGCGCACCGTCGTGGCCGGTGACGATCTGCGGGCCGAGCACGTTCCACGGGCCGACGTTGAAGCCGTTCAGGAACGCGCACGACAGCGACACCAGCACGACCCAGCGCAGTGACCGGAACGTGGACCAGCCGTCGGCCAGGTCCCGCCACAGCGGCTGCCCGGCTCCGGGCGGCCGGGTCGCGCCCGGAATCCGGGTGAAGCAGAGTGCGGCGAGGAAGAAGGTGGCGGCGTCGATCGCCAGGGACCATCCGCCGCCGGCCGTGGCGACCAGGAGGCTCGCGGCGACCGGGGCCAGGATCCGTACCGTGTTGCGGGTGCTCGACAGCAGGGCATTGGCCCGCTGCAGATCGTGGCGTTCGACGAGTTCCGGCACGATTCCGCGCAGGGCCGGGGTGATGAACGCGCTGACGATCCCGTTGAGGAAGGACAGCGCGGCGAACAACGCCAAGTGGTATCGACCGGTGATCAGCAGTGCGGCCATCGCGGCCATCAGAATTCCCGACGCGAGATTGGCATTGATGAGCAGCCCGCGCCGGCTCATGCGGTCGGCGACGGCACCGCCCACGAGCAGCAGCGCGATCGTCGGGACGAACCCCACGGCCAGGACGATGCCCAGGTCAGTGGCGTTGCCGGAGGCCTTCAGCACGGCCAGGGCCAGGGCCACGGTGGTCATGGACGTGCCGGCCACGTCGACGGTCCGGCCGAGGAAGAACCAGCCGAAACGGCCCCTCAACAGCAGTCGGACCGGGGTTTGAGCCACATCAACGGTGTCAGGCATCTGCCGATTGTCACGTGCCGGCTCCAGCAATTCCAGAACAATTGCGAGCCGTTATGAATACGTGCCATTTAATTGCATTTCCGGGGTCTTTCCAATGTCGCCCGACCGGCTGAATCCCGGTAATTCGATTACCATTCGCAAAATGGTGATCGAGGCGCACCCGGAAGGTGTCCGGACATCATACGCCCGGGGCGGTCCGGCCGGCGACCGGACCGCCCCGGCAACTCATGGCGCGGTGAGTGGCGCGGTCAGGCCGTCCGGGGACGTACGCGGGGTCAGCCGGCTGCCGGCCGGGACACTCGCCGGGAACCCGAGGACGGCGAGCCGCCCGTTGACGCCGTTACCGGCCTCGCAGTCCTCGGTGCAGGTGGTCGGCGGGTTGGCCACCTCGGTCGCGTCCTCGCCGGTCACCATGCCCAGGCGCCCACCGCTGGCGACGTCCCAGACGCTGGTGGCGCCGCAGTGGTCCTTGGTCTCCGACAGCCCGAGCGTGTTGGTGAAGTCGGGGCCGCACGACGCCTGCGGAATCCGGGTGGCGACCTGCGCGCTGTCGCGCAGCACCAGCTTCGGGGCGGTGTCGCTGCCGATGTTCACGCGCGGGCTCACCCGTACGCAAAATTGCCCGGAGGGCCCGGAAACCTCGTCGGCGCAGGCGGAGCCCAGCCACGCACCCAGCCGGGCGCGGAAGTTGGGGTTGTCGTAGTAGAAGGTGCCGTCGGCCAGGGTGTGCACGATCCGGGTTCGGGTGCCGTCGCCGCGCTCGGGTTCCATCTGGAAGATGCCACCCTGCGCGCAGTCCTTGGCCTGGATCTTCATGCTCAGCCCGCCGGTGCCGGCGCGTGCGATGGTCATGTCGCCGTCGCGCAGTTCCAGGCTGATGCCGCTGGTCAGGGTCAGTCCGCGGTGGTCCGGCACCTTGCTCGCGTAGATCGCGGTGGGCTGTCCCCCGGTCATGTCGCCGACGTTGGCGGCGCCGGTGAACGTGTAGTCGTAGATCGCGAACGTGGCCGGGTCGATGCTGAATCGGGTGTACCTGCCCTGCACGGTGAAGCGGCCGGCCGGTGCGGCGACGGTGCCGCGGAACCGGTCCTTCACGCCGGTCCGGCCCAGGACGGTGAAGCTGCCGCCGTCGCAGAACTTCGAGCCGGCCGCCCGGGCGGCGGTCGGCGCGGTGATCGCCGCCAGGGGTACGGCGGCGGCCAGGGCGGTCAGGGTCGCGAGAGTCTTGGATCGCATGCCGACGACTATCGCGATCCCCGCCCTAACCGCCCGCTAGCCGAACGTTAAGACAGTCCTAAAGCGACTGGAGGAGCACGGCGACGATGACGCTGCCGAGAAGGTTGTAACTGCCGGAGATCGCCGCGTAGAGCAGCGGGCGCGGGAAGTTCGGGTTGATCGCGATGTTGACCGTGTTCGCGGCCAGGTAGCCGACGCCCACGATCAGGCCGAACGTGACCGCCTCACCGAGCGAATCGATTTTCAGGGCCGCGCTCAGGACCGCGCTCGTGACGGTGATGACCAGACTGGTCAGGGCCGGGCCGGCGAAGAACAGCGGCGACGGGTCCGGCTTGGCCCCCGGGTCCCGGCCCAGGGAGCGGTTGTACGCCTTGGGGAACAGCGCCGCGAACCAGAGGCCGCCGAGCAGGGTGAAGGCGACGAATCCGGCCGCGATCCCGATCCAGTTGAGGTCGCCCAGGACATCGAACATGTTTGCTGACTCCGTACTCGTCGAGGTGGGAACGACAAAAGAATTGCAGGGGTACGTGCCAGGTTGTGTCACCTACTCGGGGCAGAATCGGGCGCATGCCGAAGACGTCCGCCCGCCTGCTCGCCCTGCTGTCGCTGCTGCAGTCCCGGCGCGACTGGCCCGGCTCGCTGCTCGCCGAGCGACTGGACATCAGCCTGCGCACGATCCGGCGCGACGTCGACCGGCTGCGCGAGCTCGGCTACCCGATCGCGGCGGTGAAAGGTCCCGACGGCGGGTACCGGTTGAGCGCCGGCAAGGATCTGCCGCCGCTGCTCTTCGACGACGAGCAGGCCGTGGCGCTGGTGCTGGCCCTGCAGGTGGCCGGCGGGGAGGCGGCCGAACGCGCGCTGACCACGATCCGGCAGGTCCTCCCGTCCCGGTTGCGGCATCGCGTCGAGGCGCTGCGGGTGACCGCGGTGAAACGCCCGGCCGCCGAGGTCGACGGGGGCCTGCTGCTGGCACTGAGCACGGCGGTGCACGCGCGGGAGGTCCTGCGGTTCGACTACCACGACGACCGCCGCCGGGTCGAGCCGCACCACGTGATCACGCGGGACGGCCGGTGGTACCTGATCGCGTGGGACCTCGACCGGGAGGACTGGCGGACGTTCCGGGCCGACCGCATGACGCTGCGCACCCCCAACGGCCCGCGCTTCACCCCGCGCGAACTTCCCGGCCGGGACGTGGCCGCCTACGTGATGAGCGTCTTCCGCGGCTCCACCGACACGTCCGGCAACTGGCCGTGCCAGGGCACGGTGACGATCGGCCGGCCGGCCGCGACCATCGCCGAGTTCACGCGCGAGGGCATCGTCGAGGAGATCGACGCCGAACACTGCCGGGTCACGCTCGGCTCCTGGTCGTGGGTGAGCCTGGCCGCCGCCTTCGCCCGCTACGACGCCGAGATCTCGTCCGTCTCCCCCGAACCGCTGCGGGCCGCGTTCACCGCACTCGCCACCCGCTTCTCCCGGATCGGCCGTTAGCATCGGCGGCATGGGGACACGATTGGTGCAGATCACTATGAAAGCCCGGGACGAGGCCGCGGTCGGTGCTTTCTGGGCGCAGGCGCTCGGCTGGGACTTGTCGAGCGAGGGACCGGGTGTGATCAACCTCGAACCGAAGGGTTTCGTCTATCCGGATCCGGTCGCCGTGGTCATCGACCTCGTCTCCTCCCCCGAGCCCAAGACGGTGAAGAACCGGGTGCACGTCGACCTCGCCACCAGGTCCAAGGACCACCAGGCGGAGGTGGTCGCGCGGCTGACCGAGCTCGGTGCCCGGCCGGCCGACATCGGTCAGGGCGACGTCGACTGGGAGGTCATGATCGACCCGGAGGGCAACGAGTTCTGCGTCCTGGACTGGCACGACCCGGAGCGCGACACCGGGCCGATCGCGTCGGTCGTGGTCGACTGCGCGGACCCGCGGGCGATGGCGCGCTTCTGGGGCGAGGCCACCGACTGGGCGCTGCACCGGGTGGACGATCAGAGCGCGGTCCTGCGGTCGTCGCTCGGGGTCGGCCCCTACCTGCAGTTCCTCCGCACCCCCGACCCGAAGATCGGGTGGAACCGGGTGCACCTCGACCTGCGCCCCTACCCGGGGGACGAGCTGGAGGTCGAGGCGGCTCGACTGCAGTCGCTGGGCGCAACGGCGATCGACGTCGGCGCCATCCCGTGGAAGGTCCTGGCCGACCCCGAAGGCAACGAGTTCTGCCTGCTGACCCCCAGCTAGCCCCCACTTTTCTGGCGGCACGGCCTCGCGCTCACCACCAGCCGAGCCAGCCAGCTGGCACTGACGGTCGCAAAACCGCCCGGGAACAGCACTCAGCACCAGCCGAAGGTCGCCAGCTGGCACTGAGGGTCGTAAAACAGGCTGGGAACAGCACTCAGCACCAGCTGAAGGTCGCCAGCTGGCACTGACGGTCGCAAAACAGGCTGGGAACAGCACTCAGCGCCAGCTGAAGGTCGCCGGCTGGTGCTGAGGGTCGTAAAACGGGCTGGGAACAGCACTGAGCGCCAGCTGCGGGTGCTCGGCTGGTGCTGAGGGCTGGTGGGCCGGTGTGATTCGGAGACAGCTGCCCGGCGCGGGCCGTCGGGATAGAACCGGCGTCGCTGTGGAACTGGCCTAGCTGTGATGTCCAGCCAGGTTGTTCAACCGGGTGATGGGTGCGCGTTTGCCGATGGCGGTGTGGGGTCGGTGGTGGTTGTAGTCGTGAAGGAAGGCTGGTAGCGCGGCGCGGCGGGCCTTCTCTGAGGTGTAGAGCTTGGCGAAGGCCCAGCCGTCGGCCAGGGTGCGGTGGAAGCGTTCGATCTTGCCGTTGGTCTGTGGCCGGTAAGGGCGGGTCTTTTTCACGGTGATGCCCAGGTCGTGGCAGGTGGTGTGCCAGAGCCGGGATTTGTATGCGGAGCCGTTGTCGGACAGCACCCGGCGGGTGGTGACGCCGCGTTCGGCGTACCAGGCCACGGCGCGTTGCAGGACGCCGGTGGCGGTGATCGCGGTTTCGTCGTCGTGGATTTCGGCGTAGGCGACGCGGGAGTGGTCGTCGATGACGGTGTGCACGTATGCGGTGCCGATGAGCGGGTTGTGGTGCCGGTTGCGGGGTTTGCCGGGCGTGGCGGCCTTGTTTTTCCTGCCCTGGACACGGCCGAGGAAGCGGTGCCCGCCGCCGTCGGGTACGTTGCCGAGTTTCTTGACATCGACGTGCAGCAGGTCACCGGGCTGATCGTGTTCGTAGCGGCGGATCGGTTCGCCAGTGCCGCGGTCGAGGTGGGAGAGCCGGTTGAGGCGGCGCCGGCGCAGGACGGCGTGGACGGTGGAGGCGGCCAGGCCGAGTTGATCGGCGATCGGGACCGGGCCGAGGCGTTGTTTGCGGCGCAGGTGCACGATCTTGCGGACGGTCGGCGCCGGGGTCAGGTTCGGTTGCCGGTGCGGGCGTGACGAGCGGTCGGTCATGCCGGCTTCGCCCTCGGCGCGGTAACGAGCGGCCCATTTCGCGGCCGTTCTCCAGGACACGTCGTAGCGTTCGGCCGCTCGTGCGGGTGACCAGCCGTCATCCACGATCAGACGCGCCAGCCGCAATCGCGCCCGCGGGGTCAACGCGGCGTTAGCGTGGGACATGAAGGCCTCCAGCCTGCTCAGTGGTTGTCTAGACAGCTCCACTGCACAGCCGGAGGCCTTCATCTGTTCACAAGATCCAGCCCCGATCCTCAGATCGAGTGGTTACATTTCCTCGACCAACGTCCCCGGACATCACACCTAGCGACGGGCCTCGGTAACCACCAGGCCCCGGGGTGAGCTGGGAAAACGGGCGAGCATGGCCCGGATCTCGTCAGCGTCCACGTTGGCCCCGAACAGTTCCGTGCCCGGCTCCATGCGCACGCCCTCGGCCAGCGGACCGGCCGGAACCGGGTCGAAGCCCAGCTCGTCGATCAGCCCCGACACCGTGGCGACGTCAGCCGGCGAGTCCCCGGCCAGGGCGATCGCCCGGCGCCCGGGCGTGCCCGCGGGACGGGCGCCCTCCTCCAGGTCGTGGTAGCCCATGTGGTTGAACGCCTTCACGACACGCGCCCCGGGCAGGAACGCCTGGACCGTCTCGCTGGACGACGTGCGCGGGTCGGTCAGGTCGTCGCGCAGGCCGTCGACCTCCCACCAGTAGTTCATGGCGTCGATGACCAGCTTGCCGTCCAGCGCGGCGACCGGAAGGTTCCGGTATTTGCCGAGCGGCAGCGCAAGAACGACGATGTCGGCCCGCGAGGCCGCTTCCTCGGCCGAGACCGCTGCGGCTCCGGGCGTGAGGACCTCGACGATGAGCTTGATCTTCGCCGGGTCGCCCGACGCGGCCACCAGGACGTCGTAGCCGGCGGCGACGGCGAGTCGGGCCAGGACGGTACCGACCTTGCCGGCGCCGAGCATGCCGATCGTGGTCATCGGTCGCTCGCCAGGATGTCGCGGACCATGGGCATCACCTTTGCACCGAACAGCTCGACCGACCGCAGCCGGGCGCTGACCGGCTGGGCCCCGGCAGTGTAGATCAGGTCGAAGCGGCCGACGTCCAGGGCCCGGACCGCCTTGGCGATCTTGCGGGCGACGGTTTCGGGCGAGCCCACGTACTGCGAGCCGTGCTCGACCTCGGCCTCGAACTCGGCGCGGCTCAGCGGCGGCCAGCCGCGCAGGGCGCCGATCCGGTCGCGGATCACCTTGTACGGCCCGAAGAAGATCTCCCGTGCCTGCTCGTCGGTGTCGGCGATGAAGCCCGGCGAGTGCATGCCGACCGGGTGGGCGACCGTGCCGAGCTGTTCGGCGGCCTGCCGGTAGAGCTTGACGTAGGGGGCGAACCGCTCGGGTGAGCCGCCGATGATGGCCAGCATCAGCGGCAGGCCGTGCCGCGCGGTGCGGATCACCGACTGCGGGGAGCCGCCGACGCCGACCCACGTGTCGAGCCGGCCGGTCTCGGTCTTCGGGAACACGTCGGCGTCCCGCAGCGCCGCCCGGGTGGTGCCGTCCCAGGTGACCGGTTTCTCGTCGAGCAGTTTCACGAACAGGTCGAGCTTCTCCTCGAACAGCACGTCGTAGTCGCTCAGGTCGTAGCCGAACAGCGGGAACGACTCGGTGAACGAGCCGCGGCCGAGGATGGCCTGGGCGCGTCCGCCGGAGAGGGCGTCCACGGTGGCGAACCGTTGGAAGACCCGCACCGGGTCGTCCGAGCTGAGCACGGTGACGCCGGAGGCCAGTCTGATCCGGGAGGTGCGCCCGGCGATGCCGGCCAGGACGGTCTCCGGGGTGGAGATCGCGTATTCCGGCCGGTGGTGTTCGCCGAGGGCGATGACGTCGACGCCGAGCTCGTCGGCGATCACCGCCTCGTCGACGACCTGGCGGATCGCGGCCGCGTAGGACACCGGTTTCCCGGCGTCGTCGACCGGCACGTCCCCGAAGGTGTCGAGACCGAAAACCAGCTCACTCATGACTGCGCCTCCCGTGATTGACGTGTCAACTATGCCGCGGAGTAGTTGACACGTCAATCAGACGTGAGCGCGGGCACAGGCGCCGTTTACAATCCCGTAATGGGAGCGCTCCCAGACGGAGGAGATGCATAGTGCGTTACGGCCACTTCGACGATCAGACCCGTGAGTACGTCATCGATCGCCCCGACACCCCACTGCCATGGATCAACTACCTGGGCAGCGAGGCGTACTTCGGGCTGATCTCCAACACCGCGGGCGGCTACTCGTTCTACCGCGACGCCCGGCTGCGCCGGCTGACCCGATACCGCTACAACAACGCGCCGCTCGACGTCGGCGGCCGCTACCTGTACCTGCGCGACGACGACAGCGGCGACTACTGGTCGCCGTCCTGGCAGCCGACCCGCACCGACCTGGACGACTACGAGTGCCGGCACGGGTTGTCGTACACGCGGATCGCCTCGGCCCGCGGCGGGATCCGCGCCGAGACGCTGTACTTCGTCCCGCTCGGCGAGACCCTGGAGGTCTGGCGCACCACCGTCACCAACGAGCGCGACACCGCCGCCGAGATCTCGCTCTTCTCGTCGGTGGAGTTCTGCCTCTGGGACGCCCAGGACGACGCCACCAACTTCCAGCGCAACTTCTCGACCGGGCAGGTCGAGGTGGACGACGGCGTGATCTACCACAAGACCGAGTACCGCGAGCGGCGCGACCACTTCGCGTACTTCGCCTGCTCGGAACCCCTGGCCGGGTTCGACACCCAGCGCGAGGCGTTCCTCGGCGCCTACCGCGGCTGGGACCGCCCGGTCGCCGTCGAACGCGGCAGCGCCGGCGGCTCGGTCGCCCACGGCTGGTCACCCATCGGCAGCCACCACGTCCGCCTCGCACTCGCGCCCGGCGAGACCCGCGAAGTGATCTTCGTGCTCGGCTATGCGGAGAACCCGCGCGACGACAAGTTCGATCCGCCGCATTCCCAGACCATCAACAAATTGCGCGTACGGCCGGTGATCGCCAACTGGCTGCGGTCGCAAACCGTCACCGAGGGTTTCGCGGCCCTGTCCACACATTGGGACCGTCTGCTCGGCGGCCTGCGCGTCAGCACCCCGGACCCGGACACCGACCGCATGGTCAACGTCTGGAACGCGTACCAGTGCATGGTCACGTTCAACCTGAGCCGGTCGGCCTCGCAGTTCGAGTCCGGCATCGGGCGCGGCATGGGCTTCCGCGACTCCAACCAGGACCTGCTGGGCTTCGTCCACATCATCCCGGAACGGGCCCGCGAACGGATCCTCGACATCGCGGCCACCCAGATGGCCACCGGCGGGGCGTACCACCAGTACCAGCCGCTGACCAAGCGCGGGAACAACGACATCGGCGACGGCTTCAACGACGACCCGCTGTGGTTGATCCTCGGCGTCTCGGCGTACCTGAAAGAGACCGGCGACACGACGATCCTGGACGAGCCGGTGCCGTTCGACAACGAGGCCGGCAGCGAGGTCACCCTCTACGAACATCTGACCCGGTCGCTCGGCTACACCCTGGACCGGCTCGGCCCGCACGGCCTGCCGCTGATCGGCCGGGCCGACTGGAACGACTGCCTCAACCTCAACTGCTTCTCCGACACCCCGGGCGAACCGTTCCAGACCACCGAGAACGCGGTCGGCGGGCAGGCCGAATCGGTCTTCATCGCCGGGCAGTTCGTCCTGGCCGCCAAGGAACTGGCCGGCCTGGCCGACCTGCGCGGCCTCGACGAGAAAGCGGCCGAGTACCGGGCCGCGGCCGAGAAGATGACCGGCACGATCACCGAACACGGCTGGGACGGCGACTGGTTCCGGCGGGCCTATGACTTCTACGGCAACCCGATCGGATCCGGCGAGAACGATGAGGGCCAGATCTACGTCGAACCGCAGGGCATGTGCGTGCTGGCCGGGATCGGCCTGGACGACGGGCTGGCCGCCCGCGCACTCGACAGCGTCGCGCAACGCCTGGCCACCCCGCACGGCGTGGTGCTGCAGCAGCCGGCCTACTCGTCGTACCGGATCGAACTGGGCGAGATCTCGTCGTATCCGCCCGGCTACAAGGAGAACGCCGGGATCTTCTGCCACACCAACCCGTGGATCATGATCGCCGAGGCGATGCTCGGGCACGGCGACCGTGCGTTCGACTACTACCGGCGCATCAACCCGTCGGCGCGGGAGGCGATCAGCGAGGTGCACCGCTGCGAGCCGTACGTCTATGCCCAGATGATCGCCGGCAAGGACGCGCCCACCCACGGGGAGGCCAAGAACTCCTGGCTGACCGGCACCGCGGCGTGGAACTTCGTGGCCGTCACCCAGTGGATCCTGGGCCTGCGGCCCGAACTGGGCGGCCTGCGCATCGACCCCGTCCTGCCCACGGACTGGACCGGCTTCTCGGCCACCCGCGCCTACCGCGGCGCGACCTACGAGATCACCGTGACCAAGCCCGCCGGCACCGCCGGCCGCGTCACCCGCCTGCTCGTCGACGGCGAACGGGTCGACGGCACGCTGATCCCGCTCGCCCCGCCCGGCACCACGGTCCACGTGCAGGCGTTCGTCGAGCCCTGACCCGGACACGCGGGGTACACCTCGTCGCGGTCCGGCGAGGTGTGCCCCGGTCAGGCGTGACCCGCCCTGCTACGACGCGCGGCTCGCGGCATGAGAGCAATTTTCGGCGCGTGACGCTCGGCGATAACTGCTGCCATCGACGGATCTGTCACGAGCATTGACGGACGGCGATAACGGGTATGCCTGGCCATACCTCAAGAGTCGGGCCAGACACCTGGTTCCCGTCGGCCGGTCCCGCATAGCGTGACCGCGTCCGTTCGAAATGAGGAGCAGGTCATGACCGCTGTGGCGCCCCCGCCGCGAACTCCGGCCCGGCCCGCCGCACTGGCCGCACTCATCATGATGGTGCCGACGCTCGTGATCGCGTTCGTTCTCGGCCCACCGCGGCTGTCCGGGGACCGCGCACTGGGCGAACCGGGTGGGATGGAGGCGGCGTTTCGCCCCGCGCTGGTCGACTACTGGCAATCGCGGGACCCGAGCCGGCCGCCGGCGGTGCAGCGACTGGTCGACTATTGGTTCCGATGGCACCTGATCAAGATCGGGATCTCCGCGCTGATGCTGACCGTGCTCGTCGCGCTGACCGTCATCCTGTGGCGTGCGTTCCTGCGCACCGACCGGCGCGGCGCGGGACGCACGGCCGTCCTGGTGTCGGCCGGTGTCGCCCTTGCGATGGCGATGTTGTTCACGCTGTTCGTGTTGGACGTCAACATCAACACCACAGCGGTGCCGTTCCCCGCGTTGTTCCCGTTCCTGGTCGACGGCGCGGCACCCGATCCGGCCCTGGCCGGTGTCCTGGAACAGGCCAAGGCCCAGCTCGCCGGATCACACCCAGCGGGTGGTTACACGCCACCCGCGCTGAACGACATGGTGGCCGAGTTCGCCCGATATCACACCGTGCTGGCCGTGATCGACGCCGGCACGATGGCCGCCTTCGCCGGCCTGGCGGTCGTCCTGTGGAGGCGCTTCACCCGGGCCGCGAGGGCGGACCGCCGGACGCGAAGGGTCCTGGGCTGGTTCGGCGCCGTCGCGGTGGTGGCTGCGCTGCTCACGATGGTGTTCGTCGTCGCCGATGTGTCCGCCGCGCTGAACCCGGCACGAGACCTCCTGGCCCTACTTGACGGCAGCGACGCCTTCTGACGGTTGAAGCCGGATGAGAGGCCTCGTCGTTCGGAAAGTCGGTTCCTGCTCACCGGCTTGGAAACCCATTGGACCGTCTACCGTGAGCCGGCCACCCTTCGCCGGCACCTACACGTCCACGTCCACCAGGTAACCCGACCGATGACGTGGGGTGGGTCGGTAGATGTCTTCCACACGCAACCGGACTTCGTCCTCAGGACGCAGTAGGCGAGCGTAGAACCGCTTGGGCGGGGCGTCCACCATCCGCTGGAAGTGGGCACGGGACAAAGCCGCTGAGGGGTCGCGTGGGTCCAATTAGAACACCCCGTTGAACTGTGAGTAGTTGTCCGGTGCCGACAGGCTTTTCGCGGGCATTAATTCCGCCGACGACCCGGGCCGGAACAGCACGGTAACTAATATGAGCCAACTTCTCAAGCGCGGGAATGGATCCACAAAGGAATCGCTTACGCCGCCATATAAGCATCAATATCGGCGGAACGCCCAAGCTGTCTCTTACTGTGCACCCGAACCATGGACACTCATTGCGGAAAAGCCGGGCGGCGAGAGTAGCGTCATCGACACGAAGCTCCTCGAACATCTGAGCGCATCCGATCTCACTGCTGGACCCAGCGGTTCGCAGCGAACCTAATGTCCATTCCAGGGTGGGCTGCAGTGCGCTCTCATCGGTATTGTCCGGACTTCAGGCCGGTCTACGTCCGCAGCGGCGGACTACTCGGCTTCGCGGGCTTCCGCGGTGGAAGACTGCTCGGGAGATGACCTTCGCTCAACTTGCGGTTGCCGGGGCGGCCGCTGTGCTCGGACCGCTGCTCGCGCTGCCGCGGGGCTGGCGGCTGCCGGTCACCATCGGTGAGCTGCTGGCCGGGCTCGCGCTCGGGCACACCGGCCTGCGTGTCCTGGACGCCACCGATCCGACCTTCGCGTTCCTGGCCGACATCGGGTTCGCGCTGGTCATGTTCGTCGCCGGCACGCACGTGCCGATCCGCGACCCACGGCTGCGGCCGGCGTTGCGGACCGGCGCCGTGCGGGCCGCGGTGGTCGGCGTCCTCGCCGTGCCCCTGGCCATGCTCATCGCCACGCTTTTCAAAACCGGACATTTTCCCCTGTACGCGGTTCTGCTCGCCTCGTCGTCGGCCGCGCTCGTCCTGCCGGCCGTCGATGCGCGCGATCCCGCCGTGCTCACGCTGCTGCCGCAGGTGGCGATCGCCGACACCGCGTGCATCGTCGCGCTGCCGCTGGCGATCGATCCGGCCCACGCGGCCCGGGCCGGGTCGGGTGCCGTCGCCGTACTGGGGTCGGCGGCCCTGCTGTTCCTCGGACTGCGAGAAGCCGAGCGGCGGGGGTGGCGCCGGACG
This sequence comes from Actinoplanes sp. HUAS TT8, assembly GCF_051380535.1. Lineage (NCBI taxonomy): Bacteria > Bacillati > Actinomycetota > Actinomycetes > Micromonosporales > Micromonosporaceae > Actinoplanes > Actinoplanes sp. HUAS TT8. The sequence continues at coordinate 4,520,675 of NZ_CP195646.1, forward strand.
CTGCACAAAGTGTCGCAGCGGCGGAAGTTCGCGCTGGAGATGCGCCTGGGATTGATCCTGCTGTTCGCGCTCGCGGCCCTCGCGGTGGCCACCCACGTCTCGGTGATGCTGGCCGGGTTCGCGTTCGGCCTGGCCGTGGCCGCCGTCGGGGAACCCCGGCGACTGGCTCGTCAACTGTTCGCGCTGACCGAAGGGTTCTTCGGGCCGCTGTTCTTCGTGTGGCTGGGGGCTTCCCTGGACGTACGCAGCCTCGGGGACCATCCGCGGTTCGCGCTGCTCGGGGTTGTTCTTGGGCTGGGCGCGCTGGTGGTGCACTGGGCGATGCGGGTGGGCGGGCAGCCGTTGCGGTCGGCCACCCTGGCTGCCGCGCAGCTCGGGGTGCCGGTGGCCGCGGCCACCGTGGGGACGCGGGCGCATCTGCTTGCGGACGGGGAGCCGGCGGCTTTGGTGCTCGGGGCGCTGGTGACGATCGGCGCGGTGACCGTGGCCGTGCGCGGCGCCTCCCCCCGCACGGTCTCCGCCGATGCGACTCCCCCGGACGCCGCTTCGGCGGGCTGATCAGCATCTCGGGGGCTCTCAGATCGCGCGGACCTCGGCGAGCCGCTTGGCCGAGTACTCGTCGTCCCAGCAGACCGCGGCCTCCCACGCGGCCGAAGCCTGAGCAGCGATGTCATACGCGCCGTCCTCGAGGCCGGCGGCGTTCCCCGGCAGCACGAGGTCGAGATCGGGCATGTCGACACGCGACTCGTCCCAGTCGATCAGCCCGATCCGATCCGCGGTCATGCGGATGTTGCCCGGGTTGGTGTCGCCGTGAACGACACAGGTCCGCCCGCCCGAGAGCCGAGCCCAGGCCGCCCGGCACCGGGCAACACCCTCCGACGGCATCGCGCCCAGGTCGATCCTCGTCCCGGTCTCGGCGTGCAGAAGATCAGTCGACGACCGCCACCCCGGGCGCTGCGGCCAGTCCCGCGTCAGCCGATGCAGCTCACGAAGCGTTTCCGCCACCCGGCGCCAGTCCTTTGCAGTCGCGGGCGGCCCACCCTCCAGGTGGGTCATCACCACCAGCCCGTCCGCGAAGAGCCGGCCGTCCGCGGTCGGGATCGGCACCGGCACGGTCAGCCCTTCCCGATCGAGGTGGACCATCAGCTCGGTCTCCCACGCGAGATCGGCATCGCTGCGGGTCCCGAGTCGCCCGACGCCAAGCCGCCCGTCGACCCGCACGCTCCACACGTCGTTGGCGACCCCGCCGCTGAGCCGTTCGACGCGGGCAGCGTCGCCACCCCACTGCCCGAACACCTCCCACCCCATTGGCCCCACATTACGGGCCCAAGACATGTTCTCGGCGGCACTCTGCTGGTCGGTGCCGCCGGGTGCCGCGGCACGACGACACCGGCCGGGCGGTGATGCAGCCGCTCTTGAGGCCGCGGAGCCGGCGGTCCGGGTGAGGCGTGATCACCCGGACCGCCGGGTGTTGTCGCTAGTTGCGGTAGCGGAAGATGATCCGGCCGCGGTCCAGGTCGTACGGGGTCAGCTCGACCAGCACCCGGTCGAACGGCAGGATCTTGATGTAGTTCTTGCGGATCCGGCCGCTGATGTGGGCCAGCACCGTGTGCCCGTTGCCCAGTTCCACCTTGAAGGTGGCGTTACGCAGGCATTCGAGGACGGTGCCCTCGACCTGGATTCCGTTCGCGGAGCCGGGCATCAGCGCAGCTCCAGTTCCAGGTTGCTGCTGACGCGGCGGGCGCGGGCGCCCTCGATCAGCGCGCGGGCGGCCGGGTTGTGCTCGTGCACGTCGGCGGCCGCGGTTTCGATGCCGCGCCGGTGCAGGCCGGTGAGGACGTCGGCCAGCAGGGCCCGGCCGATGCCGATGCCGCGCAGGTCGGAGCGGACGGCGATCAGCCCGATCCGGGGGCGGCGGGGCAGCGGGGCCAGGCGCAGCAGGCCCACGTACCGTCCGTGTTGTTCGGCCGCCGCGTAGCGGGACGGGTCGAAGGCGGGGCGGTTCAGCACCTCGGCCGGCATCGCCGGGAGGTTCTCGGCGCGGATCGCCCGGTCGACGTCGAGCAGCAGGTCCTCCCGCACGTGCCCGAGCGGCACGATGGTGACGCCCACCGGCGGGGCCGCCGTGAGCGGGACGCCAACCGGCGGGGTTGCCGCAACAGGGACGTCACCGGGCGGAGCGGCCACGGCGAGGCCGGTGATGATCGGGTCGGTGGGGATGACGTACTCCCACTCGCGCCGCCCGATCGCCAGGCCGGCGTCACGCCATCGCGCGGTCAGGTCCACGTCGGCCTCGTCGACGACGGTGAACAGCGGCCGCGGCAGGGCGGCCAGCATGGCCTCGGCGAGCTGGTGGAACACGGTGTCGTGCCACGCGTCGACGCTGAGGAAGAGCCGGCCGTCGGGGCGGCGCGTGGCCTCACCGCGCCCGACGACGAGATCGTCGGACAGGGCGTGCCACTGCCACTCCGCCGGGCGGGTGAGCACGGCGGTGCGTACAGAATTCACAGGTTTTGCCTCTCGGGAGTGGCGCTCCCGGCGGCCCCTGGGTCAGCCGCCCACCGTGACGACGAGGGGAGCGCCCAACATCGTTACATCGGTCATCGGGGCTCACCTCCTCCGGTGGTGTCACGGTCGCCGCGCACGCTATCGGAGCGCCCGGGCCCACGTCCACCGATTTATTCACTCGCGGATCGGCAGTCCCGCCGCGCGATAGATGTCGTCGATGAGGGTCATCGTGACGACCGAGTCGGCCGGCGGCGTCAGGTTGGTCGCCTCGCCGCCGACGGCGGCCAGAAAAGACCTTAATTGCCTGGTGTACGTCGCCTCGCCGCCGATCTTCTCGCGTCGGCTCCGTCCGTCCACCGTGACCCGGAACCGGTTGAAGCCCTGCGGCGCCACATAGTTGTCGACCCGCATGGACCCGCGCTCGCCGATCACCGTCGCCCGCAGGCTGAACAGCGTGGACGACCACATCGACACCCGGATCCGGCCTTTCGCGGCGTCACCCAGGTCGAACTCGGCGGTCATGGCCCGGTCGACGCGCGGGTCCCGTTTCATGGTCAGCGCGCGGGCGGTGACGACGCGGGGCTCGTTCGGCGACAGCAGCCGCAATGCGTGCAGGGCGTAGCAGCCGGCGTCCATCAACGATCCGCCGGCCAGGTCGTACTGAAATCGGATGTTGGAGAAAAGCGGAAGGGGGAAACACATCGTGGTCTCGACGCGCCGGATCCGGCCCAGCTCGCCGCCGTGCGCGATCTCGGCCATCCGCGCGGCCACCGGGTGATAGCGGTAGTGGAACGCCTCCATCACGACCAGCCCGGTGCGGTCGGCGGCCTCCTGCACCGCGCGGGCCTGGGCGGCGTTGGCGGTCAGCGGCTTCTCGGCCAGCACATGCTTGCCGGCGTCGAGCGCGGCCAGGATCCACTGGGCGTGCCGGCCGTTCGGCAGCGGGATGTAGACGGCGTCGAGCGACGGGTCGGCCAGCAACTGCGCGTAGCCGTCGTGGACGACCGGGATGCCGTGCTTGGCGGCGAAGGTGGTCGCGCGATCACGGTCGCGGGCGGCCACCGCGGCGACCTCGACGCCGTCGACGATCCGGGCGGGACGGACGAGCGCGGCCGGGGCGATCCGGGCGGCGCCGAGCACACCGATTCTCACGTACGCAGTCTATTGGCGTTCCGCGCCGTCGCCCCCGCCCTTTTTATCCACTTTCGAGGTAGCGAGTCGAATGGATGCGAGGGCTGTCGCTGGGTAATGTCGTGGCCATGATCGAGGAGGCGAGTCGCATGGTGATGCGCTGCTTCCTCGCATTGTTACTGGTTGCGCTGCTGGCCCTCGCCGGCGCCGGGCAGGGTGAGCACTCCCCTTCCGGACAGGTTGCCGATGACTCCGATGTGGTCGCCGAGGCTGACGCCGTCGCGCCGGTGACCGATCGTGAACAGGCTCTGACGACGCAGTTCGTCGCGTCGGCCGGGGTTTCCCGGGCTCCGCCCGCTCGTCGCGCCTGAGCACGTCCTCGCACGCTCTTCAATGAGTTAGGAATTCACTGCTGTGAATGTCATGTCACAGGTGCTGCCCACGATTGTCATCTGGGCGGTTCTCATGATGCTGTCGGTGCCCGCCCTGCTGCTGCTCGGCAGTCCGCAGGCGATGCGCAGTCCGCGGGTCGCGCTCGACACGCTCGGGCTGCTCCCCCGGTGGCGGGCCGAGCAGGAACGGAATCGGCGCGAGGCCCTGGAGAAGGCGCGGTTCGCCGACGAGGTGCGGGTGGCCGCGATCCGGGCGCAGGACGCGGCGCAGCGCTGGGAGTTGCACTGGCAGCAGGCCGAGGAGGAGTCCGGCAAGGCGTGGCAGTCGTGGCAGATGGCCGAGCAACGGGTGCGGCGGGTGCGGGCGGGTGCTGCTTGGTCCGTACCGGAAAATGGTCGGAAACCGCAAGAATATGCCGACCGTGAGCGATTCCTGCACCGTGCGGTGAAGGCCGCTGCGGAGCGCGGCGATCTTCCGGCGGCGACCCTGGCCGACGTGTACACCGGGCGCGGCGGCTGGGATCCGCGGCTGCACCCGGCGCAGCAGGAACTGGTCGTGCTGCGGGCGATCGCACGGCACCGCGAGTGGGTGTTTCAGCAGGCCGCGGCGGCCGAGCGGTCCGCCTGGCACGACGCGCAGCTGGCCGGTTCGGCCCGGGCGAGCCTGCGCCGGGAGGCGGCTGACGCCGCGGAAAAAGCCGCCGCCGTACGGCGTCATCTACCGTCCCGCCGCGAGCCCCGCCCGTCCCCGATGGCCGCCCGTCGCCTCCGCCCGGTCATGGCGTGACGTCGCGCCGATAGCCGCTCAGGGTGATGCCGAGGACCGAGCGGAACTCGTTGGCCAGATGTGCGTGATCGCTGTAGCCGAGGTCGGCGGCGACATCGGCCAGTGACGTGCCCGGTTCGGTGCGCAGCCGTTCGGCCGCCTCCTGCAGCCGCCGCCGGCGGATCATGGCCAGGGGCGGCAGCCCGACATACCGCCCGGCGAGCCGCTGCAACGACCGGGCCGAGATGTTCAGCCGGGCGGTCGCGTCCTTGACGGTGCGAATGCTCGGATCCGAGTCGATGACATCGGCCATCTCGTTGGCCAGCAGCGCCTCGTGGTCCGGCGGCGGGACCTCACCGGCGAGCCACTTGCTGAACACCTCGACCGCCTCACGGTGCCGGGACCCGCGGTCGCCCGGCCCGGTCATCGCCCGGTGCACGAGCTGATGCAGCTCAGGAAGGTCCATCGACAGGTACGTGTCCCGCACCGCCGCCGGGTCACCCGCGAAGTGCGGCACCGCGGCCGGCCGCAGCAGCGCGCCGACACCCCACCCGGTGCCGGTGAGGTCCCGGTGCGAGCTGCGCGTGGTCGGCCCGGCGAGCCCGACCGTGTCCTTCTCGACGACCAGGTTGCACGCGGGGAACGCGATCAGGTGCTGCCGCGACGACCGCCCCGGCTGCAGCTGCCACTCGGGAATCCAGAACCACCGCACCAGCGACGCCACCCCCTCGGGCGGCGCGATCCGGTCGAAGGTCGGCAGCCGGGCCGGATAGAGCACACCCCTCGGTTGTCGCGAATCTTCAAGCCGCTCACCGCTGGGCATACCTAGGCTCCTGACCTATGACCGAGACGAACCGAGCCGCCGACGGCAAGCACACCACGAACGGCACCCCGCACGGCGCCACCGCGCTGACCCCTTTCCTGGTCATCCCCGATGCCCGCGGGGCCATCGATTTCTATGTGAAGGTTTTCGACGTACGGGTGGTCGACGTGACCGAGTTCGGCGACGTCGTCGCCCACGCCGTCCTCGACTTCGGTGACGGGCTGCTGCAGCTCGGCGAGCCGCAGCCGGACTACGGCCTGATCGCGCCGCCCGAGGGCGACCAGGACTGTTACTCCATCGGCCGCTACTGCCCGGACGTCGACGCTGTGGTCACCCGCGCCGAGGCCGCCGGCGCCGTCATCCGCGAGGCCCCGACCACCTTCGTCTCCGGCGACCGCTTCGCCAGCATCCGCGACCCGTTCGGCGTCCGCTGGTCCATCATGACCCGCGTCGAGGACCTGTCCGAGGAGGAGAGCGCCCGCCGGGTCGCCGAGTGGGCCGCCCAGCAGTCGCAGGCCGGCTGACCCGGTCACACCGATCGTTGCGGTTCGCCGGCGTCGACCCGTCATCCGCGGCCGACGGCCGAGGAGGCACCGCCGAACTGTTCGCGCAGGTCGCGTTTGAGCAGCTTGCCGGACGGGTTCTTGGGCAGGGCGTCGACCAGGTGGATCGCCTTGGGCACCTTGTGGGCGGAGAGCCGCTCCCGGGCGTAGGCGATCAGTTCGTCCGACGTCACCGGGCCGCGGGTGACGACGACGGCGGTGATCGCTTCGATCCAGCGGGGGTCGGGGAGGCCGACGACGGCGACCTCGGCGACGGCCGGGTGGGTGTAGAGGGCGTCCTCGACCTCGCGGGAGGCGACCAGGACGCCGCCGGTGTTGACCACGTCCTTGATCCGGTCGACGACGTACAGGTAGCCCTCGTCGTCGACCCGGACGAGGTCGCCGGAGTGGAACCAGCCGCCGGTGAACGCCTCGGCGGTCTCCTCCGGTTTGCCCCAGTAGCCCCGGCACAGCTGGGGTGACCGGTAGACGACCTCGCCCAGCGGGGCGTCGTTCATCTCCGGGTCGACGACCCGGGCTTCGACGAACAGGACCGGGCGGCCGATCGAATCCGGTCGGGCCTCGTGTTCCTCCGGGCGCAGCACGGCGGCCAGGGGGCCGATCTCGGACTGGCCGAAGCAGTTGTAGAAACCGACCCCGGGCAGCAGTTTCTGCCACTTCTGCAGGACCGGGACGGGCATGATGGACGCGCCGTAGTACGCCTTGCGCAGGCCGCTCAGATCGGCCTCGGCGACGCCGGGATGGTTGCCCAGCCCGACCCAGACGGTGGGTGGGAAGAACAGTGACGTGATGCCGTCGCGCGGCACCCGGGTCAGGATCTCGTCGGCGACCGGGGCTTCCATCAGGTGGTTGGTCATGCCGACGGCCAGGCCGGGCATCAGGAACACGTGCATCTGCGCCGAGTGGTAGAGCGGCAGCGCGTGCAGCGGCACGTCGGCCGGGCTCAGGTCGAGGGCGGCGATGCACGACGCGTACTCGTGGACCAGGGCGCGGTGGGTCAGCATGGCGCCCTTGGGCAGGGACGTCGTCCCGCTGGTGTAGAGCAGCTGCACCAGGTCGTCGTCGCTCACGCCGTGTTCGTGGTGCACCGTGCCGGCCGGGTCGGTGGCCCAGGCCAGGACGTCGGTGCCGGGTGGGCCGTCGTGCAGGGTGCCGCGGCGGGTCCCGGCCAGGTCCGCCTCGATCGCGTCGAGCCGGTCGGCCAGCGCCGGATCGGTGAAGACCACGGCCGGCTCGGACTGGGTCAGCAGGTAGGCCAGCTCACCGCCGACGGTGTTGAAGTTGACCGGCACGTGGACCAGCCCGGCCCGCGCACAGCCGAGGAAGAGAAACAGAAAAGCATCAGAGTTCTTCCCGTACGCGGCGACGCGCTCACCCGGCGCAAGCCCGAGCGCGAGCAGCCCGGCGGCGACCCGGCCGACCGCGGTGTCGAGCTCCGCGTAGGTCCACGACCGGCCGGCGAAGGTGAGCGCGACCCGCCGCGGTGTGCGCCGCGCGCTGCGTTCCAGGATGCGTCCTACGGTGCTCGGGAAGTGCTCCATGGGACCCATCCTTCGCCGCCGCGCGCGGCACCGGCAAGGGGTTCAGGGCCGGACGATCGACGCCACCGTCTCGTTCAACGGGACCTCGTGACCGGCCGCGCACCGGACCTCGGGGACGATCGGTTCGCCGCAGCCGGCGTGGGACAGGCCGATCGTGGCCTCCTTCTCCCGGGGCAGTTCGTCGCCGAGGCGCATCAGGGCGACCAGGACCGGGAACACGTCCCGGCCGCGGTCGGTCAGCGTGTACTCGTAGCGGGTGCGCTGACCGGGCTCCCGGTACGGCCGGCGCTCCAGCAGACCGGCCTCGACCAGGCGTTTCAGCCGGTCGGAGGCGACCGCCGGGGTGACGCCGGCCCGGCGGGCGAGGTCGTCGAAGCGGGTGCCGCCGTAGTACACCTCGCGCAGCAGCGTCATCGCCGACCGGGTGCCGATCAGGTCGAGGGCCCGTTCCATCGGGCACCAGCCCTCGGCCGTGAAGCGGTCACGCTCGGCGAACGGCGGCAACAGGGTGATGACACCGTCGTCCGGTGCGGTCATGGCTACCTCCCGGGGCGCTGACTTTCGTGAACGGTAACCAGCTGGATGGCCGTACGCCTAATGGTGTTGCCCACGCCGGACGAAGCCGGCGGCGAGCAGCGAAACCGCGCCCAGGGTGATGGCCGCGACGACGGCGCCGACATGGTAGGCGCCGGTGAAGGCGTGCTGGACGGCCGTGATGATCTGCGGGCCGGGCGTGGCCGATCCGCCGTGTGAGGCGCTGTCGACGATCTTGGCGACGGTCGCCGGGGGCAGGCCCTGACCGCTCAGATCGTCGGCCAAGCGGGTGGCGAACTGGCTGGTCAGGATCGTGCCGAAGATGCTGGCGCCGAGCACGTTGCCGACCTGGCGGAACATGTTGACCAGCGAGCTGCCCATGCCGGCCTGGTGCGGGGGCACGCTGCTGACCGCGGCCGCGGTCGACGGCGCGATCAGCATGCCCGAGCCGATGCCGGCCACGACCAGGGCCGGCCAGAGCTTGCCGTACCCCGGTCCGGCCGGGGTGAACAGCAGCAACAGGTCGCCGGCGGCCATCAGCAGCAGGCCGGTGGCGAGGGTGGCCCGCACGCCGAGCCGGCGCACGATGCGGGCGGCGATCGCGCTGGTCACCATGAACGGCAGGAACACCGCGAGCAGCCGCACCCCGGCGCCGAGCGGGGTGACGCCCTGGACGCGCTGCATGTAGAGGACGGTGATCAGGGCCGTTCCGGTGAACCCGAACATGACCGCGGCCGCGACCACCTGCACGGCGGCGAACGACGGGCTGCGGAACAACCGCACGTCGACCATCGGGTCCGGGTGACGCAGCTCGTAGGCGACGAAGGCGGCCAGGGCCAGCACGAACACCGCGTAGACGACGAACAGCCGCGGCGAGGCATAACCCCAGGAGCGGCCTTCGATGACCGCGTACGTCAGGGAGGTCACCGCCAGCGTGCCCAGCACCACCCCGACCGGGTCCAGCCGGCGCGTCGGGTGCCGGCTCTCCCCGACCGTGACCAGGGCGAGGGTCGCCGCGACGACGCCGAGCACCACGTTGATCAGGAAGATCGGGTGCCAGGAGAACTGCTTGAGCAGCAGGCCGGCGCCGAGCGGGCCGATGGCCAGGCCGAGCCCGGAGCTGCCGGCCCAGGCGCTGATCGCCTCGGCGCGCTCGCGCGGATCGGTGAAGATGTGGCTGATCAGGGCCAGGCTGGTGGGCAGGACCATGGCGCCGCCGACGCCCATCACGGCCTGCCCGGCGATCAGGACCGGCGCGCTGCCGGCGGCGAAGGCGAGCAGACTGCCGGCGACGAAGACCAGCGCCCCGGTGACGAAGATCCGGCGGCGGCCGGCCAGGTCGCCGAGCGTGCCGAAGAAGAGCACCAGGGCGGCCACGACCAGGCTGTACATGCTGGTGATCCAGACGACCTCGGTGGGCGAGGCGTGCAGGTCGGCCTGGATGCGGGCCAGCGCACCGATCGTGGACGAGACGTTGACCAGGGCCAGCATCGTGCCCAGGCAGAGCGCGAGCAGGGCCACGCCGCGACCGCGCGCCTTCTCGGGCGCAGCCGCCATCACCTGACTTTGGGTTTCCATAGTCAGGGAGGTTAGAGGGCTAACTTTGGTTAACTCAAGTCAGGTGTCACAGTTCACCCTGGTGCCGGATGTGGCCCTCCAGCGCGGCCCGATAGCTCTCGGCGAACTCGCCCAGCTCGGCGATCTCGTGCACCAGGGCGGCGTGCCGCTCGGTCAGGCGCGCACGGTCCTCCTCGTCCTGACGCAGGGCGGCCTGCTCGATGTCGTACGCCGCCTGCCGGGCCTCGCGGACCAGCCGGTCGGAACGCTCCCGCGCCTCGGCCAGCACCTGGTCCGACTCGTGGTCGGCGTCGCGCACGTGCTCGTCCGCGGTCCGGCGGGCCATCTGCAGGACCTGCTCGTTCTGCTCCACCGGAGCGGCGTTCACCGGAGCGGCGTTGCGGGCCTCGTTCAGCTGTCGCTCCAGACCGTCCGCGACCCGGGCCGAACGGTCGCGGGCGCGCAGCTCACGGTCCAGCGCCTCACTGACCGCGGCCAGCTCGACCTCGGCCGTGTCGGTGCCGGCATTCTGCAGCCGGGCCCGCAGGGCGTCACGCTCCGCCCGGAGCCGGGCCATCTCCTGGCCGGCCTCCTCACGGAGAGCGTCGACCTCGTCGGCGTCGTAGCCGCGCTTACCGAGGGCGGCCCGGTGGAAGGTGGTGTTGTAGACATCGGCCGGCGTCAGCGGCATAGGGGCACCCCGATCGAATCGGCTTCACACTGTACGCGCGCAAGCTCAAGGTTCACGACCGTGACGAGCGTCCCGAAGGCGTGCTGCGTCACAGGCCCGGGCCTACGGTGGGTGCGGGCGACAGGGGGACGCTGATGACCGATCTCATCGGGCAGTTCGGATATCTCGGCATAGGTGGCATCGTCCTGATCGAGAGCTTCGGCATCCCGGCGCCGGGCGAGACGGTCATCATCGCCGGGGCCGCCCTGGCCGGCCGCGGGCACCTGAACATCGTGGCCGTCGCCCTGACCGCGTTCCTGGCCGCGGTCGTCGGCGACAGCATCGGCTACTGGATCGGCCGTCGCGGTGGCCGGCCGCTGGTGCGGCGCTTCGGGAGCTACGTCCGGCTCACCCCGGAACGCCTGGCGAAGGTCGAGGGGTTCATGACCCGCCAGGGCCCGAAGGTCGTCGTCGTGGCCCGGTTCGTCGAGGGCCTGCGCCAGTTCAACGGCATCGTCGCCGGCTTCAGCGGCATGCGGTTCCCCCGGTTCCTGGTGTGGAACGTGCTCGGTGCCGCGCTGTGGGTCGGCGTCTGGTCGACCGCCGCCTACCTGGCCGGCGACCACATCGAGGCGATCGCCTCGACCCTCAGCCGCTATCTGGTCGTGGCGCTCGCCGTCGTCGCACTCGGGCTGGTCGCCTACCTGCTGCACCGCCGCCGTCGTCGCCGCCGCGGCGCCACGACGGTCTAGCCGGCGTCGTCTCGCCGTCCAACCGGGTGCGAAACACGGCCAGACGGTGCCGCAGGCGCGCTGCACCCTGAGCCGACGGCAGCCCGCAGGCCCGGTGGCACTCGCGGTTGAACTGCGACGGGCTGGCGCATCCCGGCTGCCGCCTTGAACTGGCCGTGCAGGCTGGCGACGTTGATGTTGGCCGCCGCGGCGATCTCCTCGATCCGTGGTGGCCGGCCGAAGAGGCGCGGGGGCATCCGGCCGACCTGGCGGTAGCGCCCGCACTCATTTATTGAGATGCGTCGATAGAACTGCCAGGATGACGGGATGACTTCGGCGCGGCGTCTGCTCTCGGTCCTGTCCGTCCTGGTGCTGGCGTCGGGTGGCGCCCTGACCGTGACCCCGGCGACGGCCGCGCCGCCCGGCGACGTCGATCCGGCGACGCCGTGGCGGATGCGGCACTGGCCACAGACCCAGCCGTGGCAGCGCGACGAACCGGCCGCACTCGCCGCACCGCGGGCGATCGACCCGCAGCACTACGAGCTGCCCGACACCATGACCTGGTCGGACTATCGGAAGGTGCCCGGCACCGACTGGGCCGACCCGGCCGTGGCGGGCTCGGAACGCAACTTCAACGGCGCGCTCGTGCTGGTCGATTTCCCGAACCAGCCGTTCGTGGTGACCCAGCCGGCGAACTCCACCATCTACGGCAACCCGTCGGGCGTGCAGAATCTGGACCGTTCCGAGGTGCCCGCGTTCTATCGGGACTTCCTCAACAAGCCGGGCGGGCTGAACCGCGGCCACACCATTCACGAATACTGGATGGAGGACTCCGGCGGGCGCTACGGCATCTCGCTGAGCTCGTTCGGGGTCTATCAGATGCCGGCCAAGAGCCACGAGTACGGCATCGAGAACTCGATGCAGCGCGGACTGGGCTGCCCGGCCGGGGACACGTGCGGGCGCGACATCCGCAAGGACGCTCAGGCGGCCTGGATCGCCGCGGTCGGCGCGGACGAGGCGGCCAAGTACGACTTCGTGTTCTTCCTGGCCGCGGGACAGGACGAATCGTCGACCTGGCAGGAATTCGGCCAGATGAAGTTCAATTCCAAGGACGAGGTGAGCGACGAGTTCGGCCCGCCGGACGACGCGCTGCCGAACTCCAACGCCACCCGCTACGTCGACTGGACCTCGTGGGCGGCGTCGTCGAACGTCTGGCCCAACGCCACCCAGGGCAGTTCCCTGCAGGCCGAGAGTTCGGGAATGTCGACCTACGCACACGAGTTCAGCCACATTCTCGGGATCGGCGACAACTACAACAATCCGTACAGCGTCCCGGCCCGCCGCGACTACAGCGGACCGTGGGAAATGCTGAGCCGGGGCACGTTCAACGGGCCCGGCGGACCGCACAGCCGCTGGCTGATCCCGGGCACCGGCGGGTCGTCGATGGGCGCCCACCACATGCTGCGCAACAAGATGAAACTCGGCATCGTCGACGACAGCGCGGTGCTGAAATTGTCCCGCCAGGCGCTGGCCGACTCCGGGGTCGTGCTGGCCCGGGTCACCGCACGTGAGATCGACCCCAGCGGCCGCCAATTGGCCGGAATCAATGTGACGCTCGACGGCGGCGACCACGAGACGGCCTGCGACACGGCGGCCGATCCGTACTGCGACGGCGGCGGCTACAACAACTACACGCTCGAAGTGGTCGACCGGATGGGCTTCGACTCGTTCACCCCGGACTCCGGTGTGCTGCTGGCCAAGACCAAGAACGCCGACAACGCGCCGTTCATCTGGACCGTCGACGCCAATCCGCAGGACATCGACAAGGTCGACTTCGTGCTGCCGGACGGCACCCCGCAGAAGATGACGATCGGCGACTACCGCCAGTTGTCGGACGCCCTTTTCCACGCCGGAACCGGGTCGGGCAGCCGTTTCGAATACACCGACACCGCCAACCGGCTGCAGTTCTACGTCCTGGACCGGCAGCGGGACCGGAACGGCGTGCTCTCCTACGACGTCGCGGTGCGCTCACTCGACGGCGCCGGCCCGCTCCCCCGCGGCGTGAAAGCATTCCCGGCGAGCGCCCGCCCGAATTCCGCCTGCACGATCCAACTGCGCAATGTGAGCCGCGCCGACGACGTCTTCCGCATCTCGGCCCCGGACGCGACCCTCCCCCGCACCGTTGTCGGCGTGGGCGCCGGCCGCACGGCATCGGTCGACGTCTACGTCAATCACCCGGGCAAAACCCCGATCACCATCACCTCGGAAAGCAACCCGGCCGCCCGGACCACCACCACCTGCACGACCCGCCGCTGATTTCAGCGACGACCATTACGCAGGAGCGGCGCCAGCTCGACGCGGAAGGAAAACGGCTCTTCCGCGTCGAGCCGGCGGCAATCAAAATCAACTTCCTCATTTCCTACGTCCGCCGGGGTACAGACCGTCGCTCCCGCGGGGACCCTTCCGGGCTTCGCAGGGCGCCGGCGCGCCCAGAACGCGAAACCCTCCAGGGCGACGTGGTCGGGTGGGCACGCTCAGAGCAACAAACCCGCCCACTCGGCCCGCGCGGGCCGGGTCGGCCCGACGCGCGCCGTGGACCTGGCCGACGCGGGCCTCGCGGTCGCGGCTGGTCCTCACGGTTGCCTCCGACCGGCTGAGGCACACCTGAAAGCCAGCCGCGCGCGCTCGGCTGGCGCTCCGGGTGGAGGCCGGCTTGCGGGCTCCGGGAACCGTGGGGTTGCGCCTGTGGGTGGGGGTGTTGCTCTGAGCGTGCCCAACAGCGGACGTCGCCCTGGAGGGCTGAGCGTTCTGGGCGCGCCAGCGCCCTGCTCAGCCCGGAAGGGTCCCCGCGGGAGCGACGATCCGGACCACGGCGGACCTAGGAAATGATGAAGTTAATTCGCCGCCAGGCGGAATTCCTTGCCGTCGGCTTTCAGCAGCAGGAACTTGGGGATCTTGCGGGTGCCGTCCGAGTTGAAGGTGACCGTGCCGGAGAGACCGGCGTAATCGGTGGCGGCCAGGGCGGTGCGCAGTGAGGTCTCGTCGGTGGCGCCGGCCCGTTTGATCGCGCCCACGGCGACCATCACCGCGTCGTAGGATTCCGCGGTCGACGGGCCGGGAGCGACGCCGTAGGCCTTCTGGTAGCGCTGGGACCACTCGGCCAGTTCGGGCATGAACTCGGGGACCAGCAGGGCGGTGCCGTAGACGTCGGCGCTCTGGGTGGGGCTCAGGTCGGTGAGCAGCGGGCCGTCGGTGGCGCCGTCGCCGACGATGATGCGGCCGCCGAAGGTTCTCGACCGGAGGTCCTTGATCAGCTGGTTGGCCTCGCCGTAGTAGCCGGTGTAGTAGACCGTGTCGGCCTTGCTGGCGATGACCGCCTGGGCGATCCGCTGGTAGTCGGAGGCGCCCTGGCTGAGTTTGAGCTCGCCGGCGACGGTGACCGCCCGGGTGGCGCGGGCCCGGGCGGCGGTGGAGTCGGCCAGGGTGACCGGGAAGCTGGTGCCGTCGTGGACGATCGAGACGCGGCGGGTGCCCAGGCGTTTCATCCAGTCGACGGCGAAGACGGCCTCGGCGGTGACCGTGCCGCAGATCAGGAACACGCTGTCGTAGTGGGCGGCGACGAGGTCGGTGGAGTTGGCCTGGGCGATGACCATCGGGACGCCGGCGTCGCGGAAGATCTTCAGGGTGGGTACGACGGCGCTGCTGCAGTAACCGCCGACCGACACCGCCACGTCCTGCTTGATCACGGTCTGGGCGGCGGTGACCGCGGTGCCGGGGTCACAGGCGTCGTCCTGCACGACCAGTTCGACCTGGCGGCCGAGCACTCCCCCGGCCGCGTTGACCTCGGCGACCGCGAGTTTGGCGCCGTTGAGCATGGATTCGCCGGTGTGGCTGCTGCGGCCGCTGAGCGGGAGCAGCGCGGCCAGGCGGATCACGCCCGCCGACGACGACGCGGCGGCCTGCGGGCGGCCCGTTCCTGTGCAGGCGGACGCCGCGACCAGGGCCAGGATGGCGACGGCGACGGCGAACGCTCGGCGGGCACGCACACCGGTCCGATCGACGCCGTCGGCCCGAAGCTGAACGATTTCCCTTGAACCGGTGCGCAAGCTGCCGAAACAGTGAATGTGTTGGGGCGCATGCGGGGCCGCAGCTTTCTGACGACGGTGTCGCTGGCCGTCGTCCTGCTCGCCCTGGCCGCGTACGTGCTGCAGGGGGCACTGAGCACGACCCGGGCGACCCGGCAGCAGAGCGCCGCCCTGGTCGTGGACCAGAAGTTCACCGAGGCCCGGATCGCGGTGGCGATGCAGGAGGTGAACCTGCGGCACTACCAGGTCGAGCCGTCGGTCGCCGTGCTCGGCCGGTTCACGCAGGTGGCCGGGGAGGCCGAGGCGAACCTGGCCGAACTCGGGGAATCGTCCGACGAGCGGATCCGCAAGGACGCCGAAGGGCTGCTGACCGGGCAGATCGCCTATCGCCGGCTGGCCGAGGAGCTGATCGCCAAGGTGGCCGACAGCGACCCGGACTACATGCAGTTCGACCGGCTGCAGGTGACGCCGGCCTTCTACTCGCTGCAGAACGACGTGGACGCGATCGCGCACTCGTACCACGAGTACGCCCAGCAACAGGTGACCCGGCTACGCCGGACGCAGGGACGGCTGCTGGTGGGCACCGCGATCGGGTTCGGCGCCGGCCTGACCCTGGTCGCGGTGATCATGCGGATGATGCTGGGCTACCAGCGGCGCCTGGTCGAACGGGCCGCCGACAGCCGGTACCAGGCGCTGCACGACCCGCTCACCGGGCTGTCCAACCGCACGCTGTTCCAGCAGGAGCTGCAGCAGGCGCTGGACCGCGGCGGCCCGGTCGCGCTGATGGTCATCGACCTGGACGGGTTCAAGGCGGTCAACGACACGATCGGTCACCACGCCGGGGACCAAGTGCTCATCGAGGCCGGGCGGCGGCTGTCGGCCCAGGTCGGTTCGCCCGGCGTGGTCGCACGGCTCGGCGGCGACGAGTTCGCGGTGCTGATCCCCAGCGTGTCCGGGCTGTCCGAGGCGGTCGGGCTGGCCGACCGCCTGGTCGCCGAGCTCAACCGGGACTTCAGCATCGAGGGGCAGCTGGCCGCGATCGGGGGCAGCCTGGGGGTGGCCCTGAGCCCGGCCGACAGCGCCGACCAGCTGTTCCGGCACGCCGACACCGCGATGTACCGGGCCAAACGCCGGGGTGGCGGGGTCGCCGTCTACGACCCGGGGACCGACGTCGAGGCCCAGGACGACCGGATGCGGCTCTTCGCCGACCTGCGCGTGCTGCTGGAGACCGGGGACCCGGACGGGCAGCTGCAGCTGTGGTACCAGCCGCAGGTGCGGCTCAGCGACGGGCAGGTCACCGCCGTCGAGGCCCTGGTTCGCTGGCGGCACC
Organism: Actinoplanes sp. HUAS TT8; assembly: GCF_051380535.1. NCBI lineage: Bacteria > Bacillati > Actinomycetota > Actinomycetes > Micromonosporales > Micromonosporaceae > Actinoplanes > Actinoplanes sp. HUAS TT8. The sequence goes on from NZ_CP195646.1 coordinate 4,537,306, forward strand.
CGACGCACGGCCTGGTCATGCCCGCGACGCTGCTGCCGGTCGTCGAGCGCGGCGGCCTGGAGACCGGTCTGACCTATCACCTGCTGACCGTGGCCGCGCGGCAGGCCGCGGCGTGGCTGGCGGCCGGCTGGTCCTGCCGGGTGTCGGTGAACGTGTCGCCGGGGGCGCTCGACGACGACCGGTTCGCCGAGACGGTACTGGCCACCATCGACGTGGCCGGCATCCCGGCCGGGCTGCTGTGCCTGGAGCTGACCGAGACCGGGATCATGGCCGACTCCGGTTCGGCGCTGCAGACCCTGCGCCGGGTCAGCCGCAGCGGCGTGGCGGTGTCGGTCGACGACTTCGGGACCGGGTTCTCGTCCCTGCTCCAGCTGCGTGACGTGCCGGCCGACGAATTGAAGATCGACCGCACTTTTGTACGGAATCTGGCCGAGGGCACCCCCGACGCGATCATGGTCCGCAGCTCCACCGATCTCGGCCACAACCTGGGACTGCGGGTGGTGGCCGAGGGGGTGGAGGACGTCGCGACCCTCACCCGGCTCCGGGAGATGGGCTGCGACTACGCCCAGGGGTACGTGCTGAGCCATCCGGTTCCGCCCGAGGAACTGCGGGACGCCTGCCGCCGGGCCGAGGAGGTGGCCGGCGCGGCGATCCCGGTCGCCGACTGAACCGCACGACATTTCCTGCCATTCAAGTACGTCATTGTCTGAGAGCATGTCCGTATGCGAATGCTCCTCGCGTTGCTGTTGATCGCCCCCACCGTCCCGGTCGCACCGGCCCAGGCCGACGATCCCGGCTGGACCGGCCCGCTCTCGACCCGCGGCCGCTACATCGTCGACGCCACCGGACAACGCTTCAAACTGCGCTCGGCCAACTGGCACGGCGCCAGCGGCACCTCGAACGGCGACGGCACGCACCACGCCGGGGAGGACTCGGGCCGCATGCCGCTCGGCCTCGACCGCGCGCCGATCTCCGCGATCGTCGACGGCTTCCGCCAACTCGGCCTCAACAGTGTCCGGCTCCCGTTCTCGAACGAGATGATCCACGACACCACCCCGGTCGCCGACTCGGCCGCGAACCCGCAACTGCACGGCCTGACCCCGCTTCAGGTGTACGACCAGGTGGTCACCGGACTCACCGGTGCCGGCCTGGCCGTCGTCCTGAACAACCACACCACCACGACGAAGTGGTGCTGCGGGGTCGACGGCAACGAGCGCTGGAACACCGCCCAGTCCGACCAGCAGTGGGAGGACGACTGGCTGTTCATGGCCCGCCGCTACCGCGACAACCCGCGGGTGGTCGGCGCCGACCTGTACAACGAGGTCCGCCGCACTGTGCTGGACGACCCGAACTGGGGTCTCGGCGACGGCCACGACTGGTTCGCCGCCTCGCAGCACGCCGGCGACCGGATCCTGGCCGAGGCCAACCCGAACCTGCTGATCATCGTCGAGGGCATCAACTGGACCGGCATCCCGGTGGACGGGTTCGCGCACGAGCGGCCCACCCTCAAACCGGTCCGCGCGCTGTCGCACACCCTGGTCAGGTCCGGGAAGCTGGTCTACTCGGCGCACTTCTACGACTACACCGGCCCGAACCACAGCGGCGCGACCGGCATCGGCGAGACCAGCGACCCGCGCTACCGCGACCTGAGCCCGGCCGACCTGGCCACGGTCGTCAACCGGGACGCCCTCTACGTCGCCGGCGAAGCCGGTCAGCACTTCACCGCCCCGGTGTGGATCAGCGAGTTCGGGGTCGACGGCCACGCGGCACCGGGCAGCCCGCAGCGCGCCTGGTTCGAGAACTTCGTCGACCTGCTGGTCCGGGCCGACGCCGACTTCGCCTACTGGCCCGCGGTCGGCTGGGCCGAGACACGCGCCGGCAACGGCTGGGGCCTGCTCTTCTTCGACTCCTCGGGACACCGATCGGGCCTGCTGGACGACCCGGACTGGCGTTCCGCGGCCTGGCAACGACTTCGGGGCACGACCGGACGCCAGGGGTACGTCGATCCGGTGCCCGTCCGATCGATGCTCGGCCCCGACCACGGCGACTTCATCGCGTCGCTGCGCCTGCGCGCCGAGCCCGACTGGGACCGCGGCGCCCGCAAGGCCGCCTGCCCCGACGGACAGCGCTTGATCGGCCTCAGTCACAAGGCCAACCGAGGATTGTGTACGGACACGGCCGGCGCGACCGCGTGGACCGCGTACCAGGTGGTCACCGACGAGCGGTTCGTGACCCGCGACTGGGCGTCCGGTTACACGAAGTTCCAGTGCCCGGACGGCGGGCGGATGATCGGGTACGCGGTCCGGGGCGCCGCCATGTCCAGTGGGCTGTGCGCGAACGGCCAGCCGGTCTCCGCCGACCCCGGCCGGACCGTCTGGTTCGACCGGGGCGACAACCGTCCGGCCGGCAATCCGGGCGGCGACTTCGCCTCGGGCAACTACAAGGGCCAGTGCTCCGACGACGAGTACGTGGCCGGCATCGCCTGGACCGGCCGGATCGGTTCGTCCCGCACCCCGGATGCGTTGCTCTGCCGCCGGTCGTGAGTGCGCCGGAGCTCCGGGCACCCGCAGCTGCGCGGGCCGGGCCGACGCTGAGAGTTCTTGTCGCCCGATCACAAGCGTGGAATGCTGCCATCGACCAACCGGATCCCGGCGGCAGTGTCGGCGCCCATGAACTCGCCGCGCCCTGCACCGCTCACCGCTGTGAGGGCCGCATGAGCACAGATTCCGGTGGTGAGCTCAGCTTCCCCGACCTTCCACGCCTGGAACTCGATCAACTCCTGGGTCAGCTCATCCAACGCGCCCAGGAGGTGATGGCCACCCAGGGCCGGCTGCGCGGATTGCTCCGGGCCAATCAGGCGCTACTGGCCGACCTGGAGCTGAACGCCCTCCTGCAACGGCTCACGGTGTCGGCCCGCGAACTGGTCGGCGCCCGCTACGCCGCGCTCGGGGTTCTGGACGGGCACGGCGGTCTCGCCGAGTTCATCCACTCCGGCATGCCCGACGAGGTCGTCGCGGCGATCGGGCCGCTGCCTCGCGGCAAGGGGATGCTCGGAGCACTCATCGATGAGCCCGGCCGATAAGGCTCGCCGAGGTCGGCGAGCACCTGCGGTCGGTGGGCTTCCCACCGGGGCACCCGCCGATGGGCAGCTTCCTGGGAGTGCCGATCCGGATCCGCGACGAGGTGTTCGGCAACCTGTACTTCACCGACAGCCTCAACGGCGAGTTCAGCGACGACGACGAGGAGCTCGCGGTCGCTCTGGCCGCCACCGCCGCCGTCGTGATCAACAACGCCCGGCAGTACGAGACCAGCCAGCGCCGCAGCGACTGGCTGGCCGCCACCGCCACGGTCACCCGCAACATGCTGCGGCCCGGTGGCGAGACCCCGCCGCTGCGGGCGATCGCCGAACACGCCTACCACCTCGCCAAGGCCGATCTGGTCGCGGTTCTGCTGCCCACCGGCGGAAGCGATACGGAGCTCTCGATCGAGACGGTGGTCGGCGGCCCGGCGGCGGCCGCCGACAGCCTGACCGGCACGCACACCGAGGTCGACGAGAGCCTGTGCGCGCACGTGTTCACCACGGGTGTGCCGTTGCGGCTCGACGACGCGAACGACCGGCTCGGACTCCCGCCGACCGTCCTGGCCGGCAGCGTCGACGTCGGTCCGGTCCTGGTCGCGCCGCTGATCGGATCCGACCGGACCCGCGGTGTGCTGACCGTGGCGCGCCTGGCCGGGCGGCCGCCCTTCCACCCCGAGGACCTGGAGATGGCCGCCGCGTTCGCGAACCAGGCCTCGGTCGCTCTCGAACTGGCCGAGGCCCGGCTGGAACGTGAGCGCGCCGCGATCATCGACGAACGCGATCGGATAGCGGCCGACCTGCACGACCACATCATCCAGCGGCTGTTCGCGGCCGGGCTCACCTTGCAGGGGGCAACCATCCGGCTCGGCGACCACCCGGTGGCGCCCCGGATCTCCGGCGTCATCGGTGAACTCGACGACACCATCGCGCAGATCCGCACGACCATCTTCGCCATCCAGCAGACCGCCGCGACCACGCCCCAGGGACTTCGTGGTCGCGTCCTCGAGCTGGTCACCGAAGCCGGCCAGGCTCTCGGCTTCACGCCGGCGTTGCGCTTCAGCGGGCCGGTCGACACCCTCGTGGCCGGTTCCGCCGATCCGGACGGCCTCGGTGCGGATCTGACCGCGGTGTTGCGCGAGAGTCTCAGCAATGCTGCCCGGCACGCCCACGCCAGCGGTGTCGAGGTCGATGTGGCGGTCGGCGGGGGCGTCCTCACGGTCCGGGTCCTCGACAACGGGGTCGGTCCGGGCGACAGCCCGCGCAGCAGCGGCACCGCCAACCTGCGGCAACGGGCCGAGCGCCGGGGCGGCACGTTCACCCTCGGGCCCGGCCCGGAATCCGGAACCTGTGTCGAGTGGTGCGTCCCGATCGCCTCGATCGGCGGCTGAGCGCCACCGCTCCCCTCTTCCCGGCGCCGCCGGTGGGAGCGAGCCCCATACGGACACTTCGACGACCGGACGTCGAGGAGTAGCGATCGCGGAGCGGGCCTGTCACAGCCGGCGGGCGGCCTCGGCGGCGACCTGCACCCGGGAGGAGAGGCCCAGCTTCGCGAAGACATGCGAGAAATGCGATTCGACGGTACGGGGTGAGATGAACAGCCGCAGCCCGATCTGCGCGTTCGTCAGCCCCTCCACCGCGAACCCGACGATCGCCAGTTCGGTGTTGGTCAGGGCGTCCCACCCGCTCGCCGCTCGCCGGTGCGGACGCCGTGACCCGCGCCGGACCTTCAGCCCGCGCAGCACCGCCTCGCCCGCCGCCATGTCCCGGGCTGCCCCGCACCGCTCGGCCGCGGCGATCGCGTCCACGAGCAGGTCGACGGCTTCCGCCCGCCGCCCGGCGGCCGCCAGCGCCGTTCCCGCGGCCAGCCCGGCCGTGATCCGATCGCCGACCCGGGGCGATTCCCGGCACGCCCGGACCGCTTCGCCGAGGATCCCCGGATCGGCTTCGACCAGGCCGCGGACGAGCAGCGCGAGCCCGCGGCGCGACGCGACCGGGTTGAGGCCGGCCAGGCGCTCGGCCTCGGCGGCAACGAGCGCGGCCAGGTCGGCCCGGCCGCCGGCCAGCGCGAGGCGCACCAGGTCGGGGCCGAGCCGTACGTTCTGACCGGCCGTCCCGGCGGTCTGGTTAACCCGCCAGGCCTGCTCCAGCAGGATCAGCGCGGTGTCCGGATCGCCCTTGGCCTCGTGCAGCAGGGATTCGGCCCACAGGGCGGCGTCGACGCCCATGACGTGACCGTGGGCGATGGCCCGCCGCGCCCGCTCGACGTGCTCGGCGGCCGGGCCCAGCGCTCCGCGCCGGACCTCGATGACCGCGGCGATCGCCTCGGCGAAGGTGGACGGCATCCCGGCGAAATCCCCGGCCACCGCCGAGGCGGCCTCCAGCTCGGCGATCGCGTCGTCCCAGCGCCCGACGTCGAAGTGGTGCAGCCCGATCTGCCCGTGGTAGTGCATGGCCTGCCACGGCATCCCGGCCCGGTCGGCGATCCGGCGGCCGTGCCGCAGCACCCGGTGGCCGTCGTCGAGCCGGTCGGCCTCCATCAGGGCGGTGCCGAGGAAGAGGTGCGCGCCCCACCGGTGCGCCACCCCGGCCGTCGCGCCGCACAGGTCGAGGGCGGTCGCGCCCGCCGCCACGGCCCGCCCGGTCTCCCCGAGCAACAGCGACGCGATGCACAGGATCGTGTACCCGCTCTGCCGGGCCTCGTCGTCGCCGAGACGCTCGGCGTCGCGCAGCAGCTCACCGAGCATGTCCCGGGCGCCGGCCGCGTCGCCGCTGAACGTGCGGGTCATCGCGTCCGGGCCGACCCGGATCCGGAGCCGCTCGCGGTCACTGCCGCGGAAGTCGCGCAGGCCGGCCTCGACCTCGGCCCGCGCCTCGGCACACTTGCCGATCATCAGCAGGGCCCGGGTCACCGACAGCCGGACGCCGTTGCGCCGCCGGTCGTCCGGATCCTGGTCGGCGATCTCGTGGGCCAGCGCGATCACGTCCGGGTAGCGGCGGGCCCAGATCAGCACGTCGACCAGCTCGGCCGTGATCGCGTACCGTCGCGGGTCGTCCTTCCCGATCAGCCGCAGCGCCTGTTCGAACAGGTCCACCGCGGCCGCCGGCGCGGTCGGGGCGACCTGGGCCGCCGCCCGGCACAGCCCGTCCATGGCCGACTCGTCACCGGGCGCGGCCCCGCGCACCAGGTGCGGCGCCACGGTCACCGGATCCGCGCCGGCCGCGGCCAGGGCCCGGGCCGCCTGCCGGTGCAGACCGCGCCGGACCGCCTCGGGCAGGTCGAGGTAGACGGCGTCGCGGACCACCTGGTGCCGGAAGACGAGACAGTCCCCGGCGTCGCCGACGATCCGCGCGTCCAGGGCCTCGGCGAGGTCGCGCAGCAACTCGCTGGGGGCCCGGTCCAGGACCGTGCCCAGATCGGTCACGCTGAACGAGGCACCCAGCACCGCGGCCACCCGCAGCACCGGAACGGTGGTGGCCGAGAGCGCGGCCAGCTGACGCAGGACCAGTCGCCGCAGCGAGTGCGGGGCGGCCCGGTCGTCGGTGTCGGCAACACCACCGGCCAGATCCAGGCGGCCCTCGGCGCGCAGGGTCCGGACCAGCTCGATCAGGTAGAGCGGGTTGCCCCCGGCCGCGCGGGCGGCGGTCAGCAGCCGGGCCGACGGCGGTGCCTGCGCCACGGACCGCACCAGCGCGGCCACCGCGTCGTCACCCAGCGGCCCGAGTACGAGATGGACGCCCCCGTCGACGACGCGCCGCAGCAGCACGGGCCGGGGCATCGGGCGGAAACCGGCCAGCACCACCACCGGCAGGTGGGCCAGACGGGTCCGCAGGTGGTGCACGGCGAGCAGGGTCGTCTCGTCGGCCCAGTGCAGGTCGTCCAGGACCAGAACCGTCGGCGCGGCCAGGCTCAGGCGTTCGACGAGCGACACCACGGCGTCGACGAGCCGGTACCGCAGCTGCGCCGGCCCGGTCTCGTCGAGCAGCCGGGCGATCGCGGCGCCCTGCCGGTCGGCGTGCGCCCGGTGGATGCCCAGGGCCTCGGCCAGCGGCCCGAGCGGACGGTCGGCGTCGAGCTCGCCGGCCGCGCCCCGCAGCACGCGGTGGCCGCGGGCGGCGGCCTCGGCGGCCACGGCGTCCAGCAGCGCGGACTTGCCCAGACCGGGTTCGGCCTCGACGAACCCGGCGCCGCCGGTGCCCCCGGCCAGCCGGTCGATCAGAGTGAGAAGGGTGGTCAGCTCGGCGTCACGGTCGAGCAGCGGCACGCCCGGCTCCTTCCTGGTCGGTGGTCACTCCCCTCTCGTACCGCCGGGCGTCGCGCCCGGTGAATGGGCCGTCCGGGCGTCCCCGAACGTGTCGGTGGTCCGGGAGCACCCGGATGTCTCGGCGAGCGGCGATTTCTACCTTGAGTGCACTTTCAGCTACTCGAAGCGAGGTGACGACATGCGACTGCATCGCATCGCCGTACTGGTTCCCGTCGCACTGCTGGCCCTGCCGGCGCCCGCGTCCGCCGCCGGCGTCGCCGACGATCACGGGTTGGGCCTGGCCAAACAGAGCACGAACCGGCTGACCACGGCCTTCATCGACGAGACGGGCACCCTCAACGTCGCCTGGGCCGACAACGCCGGGGCGTGGAGCCGGCCGGTCCGGATCAGCGGCACCGTGGCCACCCCGCGCTCCCCGGTCGCGCTGGCCAAACCGGCCGGCAACCGGCTGCAGGCGGTGTTCACCGGCAAGAACCGCATGATGTACGAGGCCCACGTGGACGGTGGCGGCAAGTGGACCGCCCCGCAACCGGTCGGCCCCGACATCGGTGAACCGGGCGGATCGGTGACCCTGGTCAAGGGCGGCCCGGACCACCTCGCCGCCGCGTTCGTCGACCGGTCCGGCCGGCTGCGGGTCGCCGAGTCGCAGGGGCTGGCCGGCTGGGCCGAACCGCGGGCGGTCGGCGGCGGCGGTGGCGTCCCGGGCTCGGCCGTCGGCGCCGTCAAGCAGACCAACGGCCTGCTGATCAACCGGCTGGTGTTCGCCTTCTTCAACAACCGGTCGGCCCTGGAGGTCGCCACCAAGAACCTCAACACCGGCGACTGGAACCCGCCGACCGTGCAGAGCGGCCCGGTTGACAACCGGCCCGGCACCGCGGTCAGCCTCGTCCAGCAGGATCCGGACCTGGTGACGGCCGCCTTCGTCGACGGCGACGGCCGGATCAACGTGGCCTGGACGATCGGCACCGGCAAGTGGGACGGCCCGGTGCCGATCAGCGACGGGTCGTTCCCCCGAGGCGCCGACGTCGCCCTGGCCAAACAGACCCCGGGTCTGCTCACCGCGACCGCGATCGACGAGAGCGGCCGGCTCAACGTGGCCTGGGTCCAGGGCCGCAAGCGGTGGAACGCGCCGATCCTGGTCGGCGGTCCGGTGGGCCGGCCGGGCGGGGCGATCGCGATGACCAAGGAGAACGACAACACGCTGACCGCGGTCTTCCGCGGCCGGGGCGACGGCCTGCAGTCGGCCCGGGTCCACTACACCGAGCAGTGGGAGCCACCGGTCTCGGTCGGCTGACCGGGGACGCCGCGTGCGGGGGCCGGCCTCAGGTCAGCACCCGCACCGGCGTGCCGTCGCGCCAGGCGAGGACGTCCTCGACGATCTGCTGGTACATCACCTGATACGTACGGTCGGTGACATACCCCAGATGCGGCAGCAGCACCGTGTTCGGGGCGCCGCGCAGCGGATCCCCGGCCGGCAGCGGCTCGACGTCGAACACGTCCAGGCCGGCCCCGGCGATCGCCCCGGTGGTCAGGGCCCGGACCAGGGCGTCCCGGTCGACGATCGGCCCGCGGGACGTGTTGATCAGGACCGCGGACGGTTTCATCAACCCCAGCTCGGAGGCGCCGACCGAACCGGCCGTACGCTCGCTGAGCTTCAAGTGAATGGTCAGGACGTCACTCTCGGCGAACAGCTCATCCTTGCTCACATAGGTGGCGCCGGCCTCGGCGGCGCGTTCCGGCGTCAGGTTCTGCGACCAGGCGACGACCCGCATGTCGAAGGCCTGACCGATCCGCGCGACCTGCGTGCCGAGCCGGCCCAGGCCGAGCACGCCGAGCGTGGTGCCGTTCAGGTCGGTGCCGACCGTGGTCTGCCAGCGCCCGTCCCGCAGTGCCCGATCCTCGGCGGCGACGTGCCGCTGCACGGCCAGGATCAGCGCCCAGGTCAGCTCGGTGGTGTTCGAACTGCTGGCCGACCCGCTCAGGCTGGTGCCGCACACGGTGACGCCGTGCGCCCGGGCCGCGTCCAGGTCGATCGACGCGTTGGCCATGCCGGTGGTGATCAGCAGCCGCAGGTCGGGCAGCCGCCTGAACAGCTCGGCCGGGAACGGGGTCCGCTCCCGCATGGCCGCCACGACGTCGGCCCCGCGCAGCGCCGCCACCAGGTCATCGGGCTCGGCCAGGTGCTCGTGCAGCACCTCGACGTCGGCGCCGGGCAGGGAGTCGAACGGGGCGTAGTCGCGCGCCACCCGCTGATAGTCGTCCAGAACAACGATCCGCATGATCGTCACCTTGCCAGATCGCCGTCGGCGGAAGCCACGCCGGACGAAGATCACATTCCGCAAACCCGGCGAACGGTCCCATTTCCCGGCCGTGCTCGAATCGCCTTCGAATGACCACGGCCGCGGGTAGCCTGAGGTCCTGGCAGCCGATAATTCTGCCATTATGCATTTTGAGGAGATGTCATGAGAATGCGTAACAAGGTTATGGCGCCGATCGCCGGACTGATGCTCTCGATGGTTCCCGCGATGCCCGCCCAGGCGAACCCCGGGGACGGCCTCCGGCCAGCCCCTTTCGACTATTCCGGGGTCTCTTCGGTGCCATGCGTCAGCAATCAGAGATCCACTAACTTCGGCGCAAAAGTCAACCTCTACATAACGAATGACTCGTCCCGCGACATCACCGTCTATTACTACGGAACTCGCGGGACGCGCTCGCTGTCGAGCCTGGGGACCGTCGACTCGGGCACCAGCGAACGGGTCACGGCGCACATCGGCGTGGTCTACGAGATCAAATACGGTTCGACCTGTCTCGGGTCGTTCGTGGTCGAAACCTCGTCCGATCACGCGACCATCACTTACAGCTGAAATTCCGGATCACAGGGTGATCCGGACCCATTGCGCAACAGGACCACGGCCGGCCCGGAGAGTGCCGGCCGACCCGAACGGATGAACCGGGCTCGGCGGCTGGATGCAGCGCCGAGTCCATTCTTTATCTTCCTGCGCCGCCCCACCGATGGCGATTCCGTCCCCGGCCCAGGAAGAACAATCATGAGTGATCTTCTGCCTTTTCTCCCGCCCGCCCTGCTGGCACTGTTCGGTTCCGCGCGGGCGGTCATGTACGCCTGGTACCTGCGGAAGCTGTGGCGTGAACTGTCCGCCGAGCCGGCCGGCCGCACGGTGGAGATCACCCTGGTCTGGGGCAGTCCTCCGACGCTGACGATGCGGCGGCTGCCGTCTCCGGAAAGCCGCCCTTGAGGACCAGATCGGCCTCCACCACCCCTGTCGGAGGCGAGCCCTTCCCGGATTTCGACACGTTCTACCGCGACGTCGCGCCGTGGGCGATCCGCCGGCTGGTGCTGGGCGGTTCGACCGAGCAGGAAGCCGAGGACGTCGTGCAGGAGGCGATGACAGAGATGCTGCGAACCTGGCCGGACCACCTGGCCTACACCCCCGAGCAGCGGGCGGCCCATCTGCTGCGGGGAGCGACCTGGAAGGCCCGCGACCTGGCCCGTCGTGGGCGCCGGCTGCGGAACCTGTTCCCCCGGCTGTGGCAGCGGGACGACGCGCCGGCGCCCGAGGATCGGGGGCCGGGCACGGCACTCGGGTTCGTGCGGCGGCTGCCGGAGCGGCAGCGCGCGGTCCTGATGTTGACCAGTGACGGGTATGCGATCGCGGAGATCGCCGACCTGATGCGGGTGTCGCCGTCCACGGTCAGCAGCCATCTCGCCGCCGCCCGGAAGGCGTTGCGCGGCCACCTGGGGGTGCCGCGATGAGCGACGAGCTGACCGTGGCCGAGCTGGCCCTGCTGCGGCAGGCCGACCGGGAGGCGGCCGCCGGACTGGACTTCGATGTGGAGGCGGGGCTGCGGGCGGTCCACGCGAGACGACGGCCGCGGCGTCGGTCCCGGTGGGCCGGCGTGCTCGTACCCTCAATTGCTTTTGCCCTGGTCTTTTGTGTTCTCATGCTGTGGGGTGTGGCCGGTCTCGGGCAGCGGGGCGTCGCTGGTTGCCGTGGGTCCGGCCAGACCGGGGTGAGGTTCACGGCGGGGCAATGCATCGGGCTCAGTGCCACCGATGAGGCGTTCTTCGGTAACGACCCGGTGCTGCGGGCCGTCGAGGCGGACATTTTCGCCGCGAACAAGAGAGTGGACGACATCGTTCACCGCCCGGTCGTGACCGTGGTCCTCCTGGGCGATTTCGGGCACGTGGACGACCTGCCCGAGCGGGAGGCCCTGCGCGGTATCCGGGCCGCTCAGCGCGGCGCGAACCGGGCCGCCGACGACGGCGGGTCAGGCCCGTACCTGCAGGTGGTGATCGCGAACGCGGGCCAGGCCGCCGCCTACGCGGAGATCGCGGTCACCGGCATCCTCGACGGGCTCGCCGGCGACCGTCCGATCGTCGGCGTGATCACCACCCTCGACGGCACGATCGCGGCGACGGCGGCGCTGCGGCGACTGGCCGAGGCGAGAGTGCCGGTACTCAGCCCGGTCACGCCGCCGACCGGCCTCGACACCGGAACCAGCCCGGTCCTGCGGCTCACGCCGTCGGCGAGCGTCGAGGCGCGACTCGTGCACGCCTACGCCACACAGGTCCTCAAACAGAAAAAACTAACCAACTTCTTCGCGTACGAGGGCAGCAGCGTCACCGAGGATCGGGACGCCTACACCGACTCCCTCCGAGAGGCCCTGGCCAGGGTGTACGGCAGCGGGTACAGCGAGCGCATCTCGCCCACCGGGACCTGCCCGGCCGACGGGGTGATCTTCTACAGCGGACGGGTCGCGCAGCTCGGCGCGTTCCTGGCGCGGATCCGGCGGGATTGCACCGGCCGGCGGCCGACGCTCGTCGCCGGTGCTTCGGCCGCCCGCTACCTGGCCGACCCGGGGAACCGGGCGAGCGCGCCGGTCGGGCAGGCGTTCGCATTCATGTCCAGCAGCTACCTCGGCACGTGCGCTTCAAGCATGGAATCCCAGTTTCCGCCGCAGGAGGGGTATCTGCGGAATCTCGGCGACGAGTGTGCCAGTGATCCGGCGGCACAGGCGACGGGGTGGAGCGCGCTCACCTACGACGCCGTCGGTGTGCTGCTCCGGACCGGGACGGAACATGCGACCGACCCGGCCGCGATTGATGACCACCTCCGCACGTGGAGCACCGTCGATGTGTACTACGGCGCCACCGGGCCGGTGTACATCGACGACAGCAACAGCCATACGCCGGGCGACCGGTTCGCCGCCATGCTCTGCGTGAGCGACGTCCGACAGGCCTACAGCACGCTCACACGCGCGCCCCGGATGGTCGGCAGCACCGGCACGGCGTACGCCATGAATCCGCCCCTGAACGCGGGACCGTGCGGCCCGGCCTGAACCCGGGTTTGCCCGGCGACGAGCGCGAGCCATATGGTTGCCCCAGGCAACTGATTGGGGTTCGGGAATGACGACGACACAGGCCGTGACGCCGCTGTCGCACAAGCAGATCCTGCAGGTGATGTCCGGCCTCTACACCGGCATGTTCGTGGCGATCCTGTCGTCGACGATCGTCACCAACGCGCTGCCGACGATCGTGGCCGACCTGCACGCGGGCCAGAGCGTCTACACCTGGGTGATCATCGCCACGCTGCTGACCACCACGGTGTCCAGCCCGATCTGGGGCAAGCTGGCCGACCTGGTCAGCAAGAAACTGCTCATCCAGATCAGCCTGGCCGTCTTCACCCTCGGCTCGGTGCTGTCCGGGCTGGCCGCCGACCCGGCGCTGCTCATCGCCGCCCGCGCGGTGCAGGGCGTGGGCGCCGGCGGGATGCTGGCGCTCACCCAGGTGGTGATGGCGACGATCATCTCGCCGCGCGAGCGCGGGAAGTACTCCGGGTACATCGGGGCGGTGCTGGCCGTCGCCACCTCGGCCGGGCCGCTCATCGGCGGGGTCATCGTGGACACCAGCTGGCTGGGCTGGCGCGGATGCTTCTTCGTGGGCGTGCCCTTCGCCGTACTGGCAATGATCATGTTGCAGAAGACGCTGCACCTCCCGACCGCGGGGCGTCAGGTCCGGATCGACTGGGCGGGCGCCGCGCTGATCACCGCGGCCGCGTCGCTGCTGCTGGTCTGGGTGACCTTCGCCGGCGACAAGTACGAGTGGATGTCCTGGGAATCGGCCGCCATGGTCATCGGCGGGATCATCCTGACCGTGGCCTTCGTGCTGGTCGAACGCCGGGCGGCCGAGCCGATCGTGCCGCTGTGGCTGTTCCGCAACCGCACGGTCGTCCTGGCCATCGCGGCCAGCCTGGTGATCGGCGTCGCGCTCTACGCCGGGACGACGTTCCTGAGCCAGTACTTCCAGCTGTCCCGGGACAAGTCGCCGACCCTGGCCGGGATCCTGGCCCTGCCGCTGATCCTCGGGCTGGCCCTGGCCTCGGCGATCGTCGGGCGCATCATCACCGCGACCGGACGCTGGAAGCCCTACCTGGTGGCCGGGGCGCTGTTCATCGCGGCCGGGCTCGCGCTGCTCGGGGTGACCCGGCACGACACCCCGTACTGGGAACTGGGGGTCGGTATGGGCCTGCTCGGCATCGGACTCGGCACGACGTTGCAGAACCTGGTCCTGGCCGTGCAGAACCAGATCCGCCTGCAGGATCTGGGCGCGGCCAGCACGTCGGTGTCGTTCTTCCGGTCGCTGGGCGGCACCATCGGCGTGTCCGCGCTCGGTGCCGTACTGGCCGGTCAGATCACCCGCTACACCACCGACGGCCTGGCCAAACTGGGCATCCACACCACCGGCGAGGGCTCGGGGGTGCCGCGGCTGGCCGACCTTCCGGCGCCGGTCCGGGCCGTCGTCGAGGACGCGTACGGGCACGCCACCGGTAACCTCTTCCTGTACACGGCGCCGTTCGCGCTCGTCGCCCTGCTCTGCATCCTGTTCATCCGGGAGGTTCCGCTGCGCACCACGAGCGCCCTGCAGGCCCCGTCGAAGTGACCGACGACTACGCCGCCCTGGAACGCGAGTTCGCCATGTTCGTCCGGCGGGCTCGCGCGGCTTCCCAGCGGTTGAGTTTCGCTGTTCATCCCGGTTTGGATTCTTCGGCGTACGGCCTTCTCGCCCGCCTCCGCGATCACGGCCCGCGCCGCCCCAGCGACGTGGCCGACGACCTCGGCGTCGGCAAGGCCACCATCACCCGGCAGCTGAAACCCCTGGAAGCGCTCGGCCTGATCGAACGCCTGCCCGACCCCGACGACGGGCGGGCGCACCTGGTCGCGCTGACCGCCGAGGGCAGCCGGCGGATGGCCGAGGCGCGCGAGGCCCGCAGCCGGCGCCTGCGCGCCCGCTTGGATTCGTGGCCCGACGAGGACGTACGCACGCTGGCCGCGCTGCTCGCCCGCTTCAACGCGACCACCCTGGAGTGATCAACTTCAACTCACAGTGGGCTCTCAGCCGATTGCCAGATTGGAGCGGTGGATCTAGGTTCCTCATCGTTGACCAGCGACAATCCGGGGGAACACGTGTCTGGGTCGGTAACGAAGTCGGCGGGGCGCCTGACACTGCTCGTCCTGCACGCCGTGCTGGTCATTCCGCCGGCCGTCATCTTCCTGAGCGCCGACGAGGGACCCGATGCCGACATCGGGCGCGGCATCATCGGCCTGTTCCTTCTGCTGCTGGGGCTGCCGTGGTCGCTCCTCGTCGTTCTGCTGAATGTGTACTCGCCGCCGCTGCCCGACTCGATCTCGGCGCTCACCGTCGTTCCCGCTCTGGTCAACCTGGCGCTTCACGTGTGGCTGGGTTTCGTGAGGGCGAGAGCGGGCCACGCCGGACAGCGGCTCGAAACGGGCGATGCGGGCTAGGGTGTACGGAATGACGACCCTCGCCGGCCGCACGATCGCGGCCCTGCGCAGTGAGCACGAATCGATTCCCGCCCTCACCGATGCACAGCTCACCGGCCCGTCCGGGGCCTCCGACTGGAAGGTCGCCGACGTGCTCTCGCACCTCGGCAGCGGCGCCGAGATCACCCTGGCCGGGCTGCGGGCGGCGCTCGGGGAGGCGGAGAAGCCCGGCCCCGGCTTCAACCAGAGCGTGTGGGACCGGTGGAACGCCATGGCCCCGCGCGAGCAGGCCGACGGCTGGCAGCGCTCGGACGAGACGCTGGTCGCGGCCCTGGAGGCGATCCCGGAGGAGCGTCACGAGGAGCTGCGGGTGGACATGGGCTTCCTGCCCGAGCCGCTGCCGCTCTCCTCGTTCGCGGCGATGCGCCTGAGCGAGGTCGCCATGCACACCTGGGACGTGCGGGCCGGCGTCGACCCGTCCGCGACCGTCCTCGAGGGGTCGGCGCTGCTGCTGGCCGAGCACCTGAACGCCGGGATCAGTTTCATGCTCGGGTTCATCGGCAAGCCGGCCGCGGACCGGGGGAACTCGGTGATCGAGATCGCCAAGACGCCGTACCGGATCGTTCTTGAGGACAAGGCCCGGTTCACCACCGACGACGTGCCGGCGACGGCCACGTTCGACGGGCCGCTGGAGGCGGCGATCCGGCTCGTCTACGGGCGGCTCAGCCCCGAGCACACCCCGGCCGGTGTCGGCGTGAGCGGCGACATCACGCTCGACGAGCTGCGGGCGGTGTTCCCCGGGTTCTGACTCCGGCGCCGCCCGGGGCCGCCTACGCTCGGCTGGTCGAGATAGTGGGAGGCGACCATGCGTCAGGCCGTGTGGCTGGTCGTCGGCCTGATGCTGGTCGCCCTGGGCGCGCAGGGTGCCATCGTGCTTCTGATCAATCACAATCCGAGCGTGCTGCGCTGGGTTCCGGGCGGCTATTTCGTGCAGCTCGCGGCGTACGCCGTGATGATCGTTCTCGGTCTGCGGCTGGCCCGGCACAACCGGGTGCGGCCGGACGTGGACCGGGATTGATCAGCCGGGCAGCCGCAGCACGTCGGCGATGACCGCGCCGTCGGCGGTGAGCCGGGCGGCCGCCGGGCTGTCATAGACGACCAGGACGCGGCCGTCACCGAACAGGCTCATCCCCTCGGCGTGGTCGTCGCCCTCGCCGTAGGTCAGCTCCAGTTCCCGGCTGATCAGCTTGCCACGCACCACGGACGGCATCTCGACACGGCTCGCGCCGTGCCAGCGGTAGATCCACACCGGGCCGTCCAGTGACATCGTCGGCCCGGCCAGGACCAGCAGGTCGTCACCGTCCGGGCACAGGTCGCGGATGCCGAGACCGTTCAGATCAAGAACATGCTTACGGTACGGACGTCCGTCCTCGAACAGCCGCAGCCGAAGGCGCGAGGGATCATCCTCGGTCACGTACGGCCGCAGCTCCAGCACGAACGCCCACCCGCGCAGCACCGGGCCGCGCAACCCCAGGTAGACGCGGTCGTCGCGGACCGCGATCCCCTCGATGTCCAGCCCGTTGTCCTTGCCGGGGATCGGCAGGAACGGGGCCAGGTGCTCGTCGTCGCGCAGCAGGCGTCGCAGATCATCACGTCCGCTCAGCGCGGCGGCACGATGAACAACACCATCAACTTCGATTTCCCGTACGGGCGTGGGCACCCCGTCGACGTCGGCGACCGGAAGCCGTACGAGGATCTGGCGGTTGTCCTGCCCTTCGATCCGGGCCAGCCGTTTGAGCGCCTTCGGCCCGTCGTGCCGGTCCCGGATCTGCTTGCGCCGCAGGCTGTGCGACCCGACCGCCCACAGGAAGTGACCGGTCCGGGCCAGGCCCTCGACGTCGGCCTCCTCGTCGGCGTCGGCGCCCGGCAGGTCGACCAGGTCGGCGAGGCGGAAGCGGGCCTCGTCCCCGAACTCGGTGGGCCGGTCCGGGGAGTCGGCGAGCAGCCGCTCGACGGTGGCGGTCTCGTCACCCGCGATCCACAGGACTGGTCCGTCACGCCGTACGGCGGAAAGGTTGGTGTGGGTCGATGCGGCCTGCGAGTCCTCGGAGAACCGCAGGCGCACGGTGTGGTCAACCGTCATGGTCGCCATCGTCGCACCACGGGACCACCATCGGCCCGGGTTGCGAATCTTGGCCGGTTCAGAAGGGCAGCGGGCGACGGACGTGCTGGACGCTGACCCAGTGCTGGGTGGTGAGGTCCTCCAGGACCCAGTCGCCGCCGAAACGTCCGAGGCCGGACTGCTTCTCCCCGCCGAACGCCACGTGCACGTCGTCGTGGACCGTGGTGTCGTTGACGTGGGTCATGCCGGCCTCGACGCGCAGCGCGAACGCGATCCCGCGCTCGACGTCCTCGGTGAAGACGGCGCTGGACAGGCCGTACGTGGTGTCGTTGGCGATCCGCAGCGCGTCGCGCTCGTCGTCGGCCCGGATGATCGTGGCGACCGGCCCGAAGACCTCCTCGGCGGCGGTGGCCACGTCGTTGGTGCCGAGCAGCACGTGCGGCGGGAGGACCCGGCCGGTCGGCCCGTGCGGTTCACCGGCCAGCAGCAGCCGGGCGCCGGCGTCGACCGATCGCGCGACCTTGTTCCGTACCCCCAACAGTTGTTTGTGATTGATGATGGGGCCGATCTGGGTGCCGGCCTCGCGGGGATCGCCGGTCACCAGGGCGCTCGCCGCGGCGACGAAGCGGTCGACGAACTCGTCATGGACGCGGGCGTCGACGATGACCCGGTTGGTGGCCATGCAGATCTGGCCCTGGTGCCAGTAGTTGGAGAAGATCGCGGCGTCGACCGCCCGGTCCAGGTCGGCGTCGTCGAGCACCACGAACGGGCCGTTGCCGCCGAGTTCGAGCGCGAGCCGTTTCACGCCGGCCTTGGCCGGGATCCGCTGCCCGACCCGGGTGGAACCGGTGAACGAGATGACCCGCGGGATCGGGTGCTCGACGATCGCATCACCGATCACCGAACCGGGGCCGACCAGCACGCTGAGCACGCCCGCGGGCAGACCGGCCTCCTCCAGGATCTTGGCGATCAGCAGGCCGCCGGTGACCGGGGTGTCCTCGGCCGGCTTGAGCACCACGGTGTTGCCGACGGCCAGGGCCGGCGCGACCGAGCGGTAGGACAGGTGCATCGGGAAGTTCCACGGGCTGATCACCGCGACGACGCCGACCGGCCGGCGGTAGACCCGGTTCTCCTTGCCCGGCACGTCGCTGGGCACGGTCTCGTGCCCGAGCGTGGTGTGGGTGACCGCGGCCATCGTGGTGGCCCGCACGATCCCGATCTCGACCAGGGCGCGGATCCGGGTCGTGCCGGCCTCCCGGGTCAGCCAGTCCACCAGTTCCTCCTGGCGGCGGTCGATGATCTCGGCGGCGCGCAGGAAGATCGCCGACCGTTCGGCCGCCGACGTGGCGGCCCAGCCCGGCTGGGCGTCCCGGGCGCCGATGAAGGCCGCGTCGACGTCCTCGACGGTCGCCTGTGGTATTTCCAGGAGAACATCGCCACGGTACGGGTCGATGTCGGTCAGCACGGCGGTCGCGGAGCCGTGCCGCCACTTGCCGGCCAGGGGCATCAGATCAAAGTCGGTGTACATGGTTTCGCAGTCTGGACGGGTCGTGGCCGGACCTCTTCTGTCGGACGACTGTGGATCAAGGCAGCCGTCGGCAGCGTCGGATGACTGATGCCCGCCCGATCGCGGTTTCCTAGCCTCGGTGTATGAACACCGACACGGCACCGGCGGCGCGGCGGCGCAGGCAGCTCAGCTACCGGAACCTCGTGGTCGAGCAGCGCCAGACGATACGGGCGCTGCAGCAGACCATGCAGCCGGCGCGCGGCTCGGCCGACATCGCCGGTCTGCGCGTGGCCGTGCGGTGCACCAGCGCCGAACCCGACCTGCAGATCGGCGGCGACTGGTACCTGGCCATGCCGCTGCCGGACGGTGACCTGATCCTGGCCGTCGGCGACACCACCGGGCACGGCCTGGCCGCGGCCGGCGTGATGCTGCGCCTGAGGTACGCGATGGCCGCCCTGGCCGCCGAGGGCGACACCCCGGCCGGGATCCTGAGCCGGCTCAACACCATCGCCTGCCGGATCGGCACGACCGCCGTGGCCAGCGCCGTGGTGGCCCGGTACCGGCCGGCCACGGCGGAGCTGACCTGGGCCCGGGCCGGCCACCCACCCGTCCTGATCATCGGCCGGGGCGGCGCCGAGGCGCTCGTGGACGGCGGGGGCACGCTGCTGGGCGTCACCGCGCGGGCCGTGTACCGGGACAGCACCTGCCGGATCGGGCCGGGCGAGCAGGTGCTGCTGCACACCGACGGCCTCTACCGGCGGGGGCAGACCGTCGAGGACTGGATCGACGGCCTGGCCGAACGCCTGCGCGAGTGCGGGGGCGACCAGCTGGCGCTGCTGGACGGCCTGGAGTACGGCGCGGCCGGCGACGACGCCTGTGCCCTGCTCGCGCGGCGCCACCCGTAATCTGGGCAGCGCGCCGGCCGCTGGGCCGAGGCCGCGCTCGACCCGGCGCCGCACCCGGCGGTGTCCACCGCAGGCGGTGACGGCACGCCCACGGCGTTCACTATCGTGCGACTTTCAGTACGTGCTTGAGTCAACTGATTCATTCCTCGGAAGAACCCGGCCGATCATTCCCCCGGACGACTCGCCAGAGCGCGCCGAGCAACGCGAATATCCGGTACAGCGCGTAGAACGCCCACAACACGGTGAGGATCAGCCCGAGAACGAGCACCGGAGTGCCCAGGAATCGGGTGCTGTCCAGCAGCCAGGCGCCGGTCAGCAAGATCGAACCCACGACGACGGCCCAGGCCACGGCCCGGCCGGTCCGGGTCAGCGCGATCCACAAGCGGGCGTCCCCGCCGCCACCCGGCTCGACCGGGTCAGCCACCTGGGACTGCACGGCCAGGTCGTCGATCTTCCGCGCGGCGTACCGGTCGGACTCGTACGGCGACTCGTGCAGCACGGCCGACAGGAGGTAAAGGTCGGCCTGGTCGCGCAGCCGCCCGGTCCGCGGATCACCGAGCAGCATCCCGGCCTGCGGGAAGCCGAGCAGCCAAGCCTTGCCGTAACCCCGTCGCGTCCTCGGCGGCAGCACCACGGCCCGGCCCCCGTGCAGGTCGTGACGGTGGGAGCGGTTGAGCACCCGTACCACCTCGGTGCCGGAGACGGCCACCCGGTTCTCGACCAGATCGGTGGCCCCGCTGAACATCATGACGAACCGGGCGTACGCCTTGACGACCGCCCACAGACCCAGGGCCGCCACCACGGCGCCGAGCAGTTCGCTCAGCCGCGCCGCCAAACCGGTGAGCAGCAGAACCGGGACGAGGGCGAACAGGTACCAGCCGACGAACAGCTGGAAGCGCTGCCGGTTCAACCAGCGCCGCGTCCGCACACCCTCCGCGCCGGCCGGAAAGTCGAAAAGCTCCTTTCCCTGCTTGAGCACTATTCGCGCGGCATCCTCGTGCAGCCGCGCCCGGTTGAGGCGGTAGGACCGGTTGTCCAGACGGTCACCGGCCAGGTCGGCGATCTCCTGGAGGAACTGCTCCTCCTCGACCTCCAGATCCTCCAGGTCGAACAGCCGCACCGCCGACCGGCGGCCCACGGCGGCCAGTAGGTCGCTCGGAGCACCCAGATCGACGCCCGCCTCCGGCACCAGATAAACCGACAGAACCACCCGGGTGCTCCGGCCCCCGAGCGTGCGGTCCTCCAGCACCACCGCCGAGATCTCCGGCCACCGCACGTCACGCCGGTACCGGCCGATCCGCACCTTCCAGCCGTCCCGGTCGACGTCGACCTCGAACCGCTGCACCGCCTGCCGAAAACCGGTAACCGCCCCGACCAGGACCAACAGCGTCATGGAACCGGTACAGAACCGCCCGGACGCGTCAAGTCCGGTTTGGAACTGCAGACTCCCCAGATAAGCGGCGAATCCCGCCAGCGCTGTCGCCAAAACCCCCGCGACCACCCGCATGCTGACCCGACGGCGCAGATTCACCCATCCATCATGATCGAACCAGGCAACCCCGCCGCGACCCGACTCCCCACCGCGCCGGCCGCAAGAATTCGATCAACTTCTCTAGGCTGTGGGCAACCGACACCAGGGAGTCGACGAATGTCGTTACGTCTTGCCTCGCCGCGGCGCGTGTTGCAGTCCGCGCTGGCCCTGCTGACCGGCGTGGTCGCGGCCGTCGCGGTGGCCCCGCAGCCGGCGTCCGCCGAGCTCAGCGGGTGGTACTACCCGACCTGCAAGATCCCGGTCAGCAATCGGACGGTCAAGTTCGAGTTCGTGCTCGACTGGAACGATGACAACCTCGACCAGTTCCACGTCTGGTGGTTCGGCTGGGACACGAGCCCGTTGTTCACGCCGTCGCGCATGGTCGTCTCCACGTTGCAGCAGGACGGCAGCCGGCCGATCATCCGGGCCTGGGGCGGCTCGGCCGACACCCTGCACGACGTCGACTCCATCGCGAACACCGGCGGCAACTGGGAGCAGGGCGCCTGGCACAACGCGGGATCCGCCATCGGCGTCTACGCCCGCGTCTACCTGAACGGCAACTCCGACGGCTGGTGCGACTCCCCGCTGATCCGCACTCCCCGCAACTGAACAGCCCACGGGCGCCCGGAGCTCGCGCGAGGCACAGCGGGGCGGGCGGCGGCCCCGCCAGCCCGGCAAGATCATTCTTCGCGTACGGCCGTGAAGGTCGAGGCCCGGGGACGGCGTTCACCGTCCCCGGGCCTCGACGGCGTCAGAGCGTCGTGACCATGCCGCCGTCGATGGTGAACTCGGCGCCGGTCACGTTGCCGGCCCGGTTGCCGGCCAGCAGCAGGACCAGGTCGGCGACCTCCTCGGGCCGGGTGAAACGGCCGGTGACCATGGCCGCCGCCGCGCCCGCCTCGACCTCGCGCGGGTCCTGGCCGGTGGCCGCGCCGACCGTCGCGGCGACGCCGCCGTCGCCCAGCCACAGGTCGGTGGCGACCGGCCCCGGGGCGACCGTGTTCACCCGGATCCCGCGCGGGCCGAACTCCTTCGACAGCGACTTGGCCAGGTTGGTCAGGGCGGCCTTGGCCGCCGAGTAGTCGACGACGAGCGGGTCGGGCAGGCGGGCGTTGACCGAACCGGTGTTCACGATCGCGCCACCGCCGTTCGCGAGCATCACGGGCAGCGCGGCCCGGGTCGCCCGCACCGCGGCCATCACGTCGAGGTTCCAGGTGGTCAGCCACATCTCGTCGGTGACCTCGAGGAACCCGCCGGTGCGGGGCGGGGCGATCCCGATGTTGTTGACCAGGACGTCGATCCGGTCGCCGGCCGCCTCGATCAGCTGGGACGGGCCGTCCGGGGCGCCCAGGTCGACCTCGATCGCGGTGACGCCGGGCAGTTCCTTCAGCTCGGCGGTGGCCCGCCGGGAACCGGCGACGATCGTCGCGCCCTCGGCCGCGAACGCGCGGACGATCGCCAGGCCGATGCCGCGGCCGGCGCCGGTGACGACCACGTGTTTGCCGTTCAGTCCCAGATCCATCGATGACCCCTTCAGCCGGTGATGTACACCTGTCACCGTAGGGGCGGACGAGCGGCGGAGGCTTGAGTCGGCCGACTGCGGCGGGTCGCGGCTCCACGCCGTACGGCGAAATGTTTGTCGTGGTCTTGATCTTCGGACCGTGGCAGGGTGGAGACAGCGAGGCCCCTTCCGGTTGCGGACGCGCCCGACCGTTCGAGGGAAGGGAAACGCCATGATCGCCATGGGACCGCCGCCGCACACCGAGGACCCGTACACCCGGATGACCAGCCCGGGCGGAGTCCCGGTCGATCAACTCGTCTCGGTGCTGCAGAAGGAGATCCGCCGCGGGAACGTGGACAACGCGGTGCTCGCGGCCTACGAGATGCACCGCACCTCGGCCGAGGTCGCCGCGCACCTGTGGCGGCGGCTGCGGCTGATCGCCGTGGAGGACGTCGGGATGGGCGCGCCGCTCGCGCCGGTGCTGCTGCGCGAGTTGCAGACCGACTACGAGAACAGCGGCGGCACCGACGTGATGCAGGTCGTGCACGCCGTGCGCTACCTGGCCACCGCGCCCAAGGACCGGACCAGCTCGGAGCACGCCGACTACGTGCGCGTGATGGTCGAGGCGGGCCGGCTGGCCGTCACCGTCCCGGACTACGCGCTGTGCGTGCATACCCGGGCCGGGCAGGAGAGGGGGCGCGGGCTGGCGCAGTGGTGGGAGACCGGTGCCCGGGTGCACGACGAGTGGCCGGGCGCCGACCATTCCTACCGGGAGGCGCTGATCAGGCTTCTGGGGTGACGTCCATGCGCTCCAGCCAGCGGTCCAGCAGGGCGACCTCGACCGGTTCCAGCCGGTCCGTGCCGGCCAGGGTCAGCTGGGAGCGCAGCTGACGCGCGGCGCCCCGGACCGGGTCGGAAACGGCGCCGGCGGGCGCGGCCGGCTCGGTGAGCACGGCGGCGAAGACGGCATCACGCATCCGGTGTGACTGGTCGGCGTCGTCGTAGAGGGCCGGGTGGGCGATCCGCGCCAGCGCCACCCCGATGTTGGCCGGCAGGATCAGCCGGGCCGCCTGCCGGGGGGTCATCCGCAGGGCGCCGGCTGCCGCGACCCGGACCAGCGCAGCCTCCAGGAGGTCGAGGATGCGCTGGTGGGCGGCCGACGTGGTGAACATCAGGCGATAGAGGGCAGGGTTGGCCGCCGCGAACGCCATGTGGTCGTCCCAGCCCGCGTACAGGTCGGCGACCGGGTCGCCGGTCTGTTCCAGGTCGAGCTTGTGCCGTGCGTACCGTTGCGAGCCGGCCTCGGCGACGGCCGCGAGCAGCCCGCGCTTGTCCCGGAAGAGCCGGTAGAGCACCGGCTGGGTGACTCCGACCTCGTCGCACACCGCGCGGGTCGCGATGTCCCCGTCGGCCGATGCGGCCAGCTGCCGCTCGGCCGCCTCGATCAACGCCACTCGCAGTGCCGCATCCGCCTCTTCCTGCATAAATCAATGATACGGCATTCCGCTAGCAGCGATCGCGACGGCGTGCTACGGTTTTCCCTATCGGCGCTACGGATACTCCGTATCACCACTAGCGAAGAGGTGGGAAGCCATGAAGGTCGCCATCGTCACCGGCGGTTCGCGGGGCATCGGGCGGGCCAGCGCGATCAAGCTGGCCGCGGACGGCTACGCGGTCGTCGTCGGCTATGCGGGCAACGAGAAAGCGGCGGCCGAGGTCGTCGAGCACATCACCGGGGCCGGCGGGCAGGCCCTGGCCGTGCAGGCCGACGTGGCCGACGAGCACCAGGTCGCGGCCATGTTCGACGCCGCCACGGAGGCGTTCGGCGGGGTCGACACGGTCGTCAACTCGGCCGGGCGGATGCCGCTGTCCCCCATCGCCGAACTGGACCTCGACGACTTGGACGCGCTCTACCGGACGAACATGCGCGGCGCCTTCGCCGTCGCCCGTGAGGCGGCCCGCCGGCTACGCCCGGGAGGCTCGATCGTGCTGATCTCCACCTCGGTCGTGGGGCTGCAGTTCCCGACCTATGGGGCGTACACCGCCACCAAGGGCGCGGTCGAGGCGATGACCCTGATCCTGGCCCGCGAGTTGCGCGGGCGCGACATCACGGTGAACGCGGTCGCCCCCGGCCCCACCGCCACCGACCTGTTCCTGGACGGCAAGGACGAGGCGACGATCGAGCGCCTGGCCAAGCAGCCGCCGCTGGAGCGCCTGGGCACCCCGGAGGACATCGCCAACGTCGTCGCCTTCCTCGGTGGCGCGGCCGGTCACTGGGTCAACGGTCAGATCGTCCGCGCCAACGGCGGCATCATCTGACGGTCGTCCCGGTCAGGGTGCGGCGTTGAGCAGGTCGAGGGCGCTGTGCTGACAACTGTGATTGGTGCCGGCGAAGGGGCCGGCCCAGTGCGATCCGTACATGTCGAGGCTGTCCCGGTCCCGAGTGAAGGCGCTGTCCGCGTTGCGGGTCAGGTAGGTGTTGTAGGCGCCGCCCACCGCCATGTTCAGGACGCCCAGGCCGCGGATGGCCGCGCCCTTGAAGGAGGCGCCGTCACCCGAGCAGGCATCCGGTTCGTTCGGTTCCCGCAGGATCCCGTTCGGGGACAGGTATCCGCTGGTGGTCATGGCGTCACCGATCCGGCGGGCGGTGGCCAGCGCGTTCGCGTCCCCGGTCACCTCGTTCAGTCGCACAAGGGCATTGATCAAAACCCCTTGGTTGTACGTCCAGGTCACGTCCCCGTTGTTCCTGCAGGTGCTCAGGTTGATCCCGTCGTTGACGAGGCTCGACCCGTTGAGCATGCCCGTGCCCTGGAACCAGGTCCACGCCTGCTGGGCGCGGGAACGATAGACCGTGTCCCCGGCGATCCGCCGGCTCAGGGCCGCGTTGAGCTGGATGTACAGGCTGTTCTCGATGGCGTTCTTGTTCTTGCGGTCGGTCTTCCACCAGACCCCGCCGCCACAGGTCCCGTCCCAATAACTGAACATGTGGTCGGCGTCGGCGCGGGCGGTGTTCAGGTACCGGCTGTCGCCGGTCACGTCGTACGCGTCCACCCAGGCCAGTCCCCACCAGCCGGTGTCGTCGAGGTATTCGTTGCGGAACTGCCCCAGCCGCGCGTTGACGTTCTTGTCGTAGGTGCTCGCGATCGCGTACTGGTAGCTGTGCATGCCGCTGCGCCGGATGTTGTCGGCGACCGCGGTGAGCGCGTTCGCCCCGGTCCACCAGCCGCCGGTGTCGAACAGGCCGGTGCCGCGGTCGAAGCGCATCATCAGCGCGGTCGCGGCGGCGGTCCGCCGGTCCCACGCGTTCCAGGTGGCGCGGGCCCACGACGTACAGCTGATCTCGGTTCTGTCCCCGGCTTTTCCGCAGGCTCGCAGAGCGCCGACGCCGTCGGTGTTCCAGTCGTCGACGTTGTACTGGGCGGTGCGCCAGCCGGTGGCACCCGCCGGGATGGTGGTGCCACCGAGCCGGCTGTCGCCGGCCCAGGTGCGGCCGCCGTCGAACGAGCGGTCGAGCCACACCTCGTCGCCGGCCTGACCGCCGTCGATCGTGGCCCAGGCCATCGCGTCGGTGTCGTTGACGTGCAGCCGGAACGTGCGTCCGTAGAGGCCGCTGGTCACCGCGACCCGGTCGGCCGGCGCGGACGCCGGGTCGCGCCCGTCGCAGTATCGGTTGCAGACGGTCGCGGCCGGGGCCGGTGCCGCGGGCAGGATCACGCCGGCGGCGAGGACGGCGGCGACCACCACGATCCGGGAGATCATGCCCGCCATTCGACATCCATCGACGCAAATCTGTCAAGACTGTTAACTTTCAGGACAGGTCGGTGGCGATGATCTTCTCGATGTTGCGTTCGGCCAGGGCGGTGATCGTGACGAACGGGTTGACGCCGATGCTGCCGGGGATCAGCGAGCCGTCCATCACGTACAACCCGGGGTATCCGGGCAGCCGCCCGTAGTTGTCGGTGGCCTGGCCGAGCACGCAACCGCCCAGCGGGTGGTAGGTGAAGTCGTCGCCCCACACCTTGTTCACCCCGAACAGGTCGCTGCGATACACCGTCACCTGGGCTTTGTTGATGGTGTCGAAGACCCGCTCGGCCGCGGCGATCGCCGGCTGGTTCTGCGCGGTCTGCCAGCTCAGGTCCACCGTCCCGGTCGACGTGTTCCAGGTGAATCGGGCCCGGTTCGGGTTCTTGGTGATGGCCAGGTACAGGCTGATCCACAGTTCGGTGCCGGCCGGGAACGGCGCGATCTCGGCGAAGACCGGCCCGGCCGGGTCGGCCCAGTTGTCGATGCCCATGGCCGGCATGCCGGATTCCAGGGCGCCGGTCGTGGTCCACACGTGCTGGGCGCGGGCGACCATGACATTGCCGTTGTTGCCCCAGCCCTGCCCGACCGCGTCCGGAAGGCTCGGCAGTGTGCCCTGCGCCTTCATGGCGACCAGCAGCTTGCTGGTGCCGACACTGCCCGCGGCAAAGAAAACCCGATCTGCGCGTACGGTCTTGACGGCCACCGTGACCCCGGCGGTGTCGATCTGGTCGACGGTCACCGCGTATCCGCCCGCGCTGTGCGGCGCGACGGCGGTGACCACGTGCCCGGTGGTGATCGACAGTCGCCCGGTGGCCGCCGCCGCGGCCAGATACGTCTTGTCCAGCGACCGTTTCCCGTAGTTGTTGCCGTAGATGACCTCACTGGCCAGGGCCGACCGGGTCACCGTCCCGGCCTGCTCCTGTTTCATGTAGCCGAAGTCGTACACGTTGTTCAGGAACGTCGTCGCGTACCCGGACGCATTGGCCTGGTCGCGGCTGACCCGCGCGAACCGGTAGCAGTCGGCCGTCTCGAACCAGGCGGGGTCGATGGCGTTGACGCCAAGCGCGGCGTTGGCCCGCGGGAAGTACGTGTCGTACATCGAGGCGACGTCGACGGTCGGCAGGATCTCGGCGAAGTAGTCACGCCTGGGCACCACGGCCATGCCGCCGTTGACCAGCGATCCCCCGCCGACACCGCGGCCCTGGTAGACCCGGATGCCGGCGAACTTCTCGGAGTCCAGGACCCCGGTGTACCTCGGGATCGTCTTGTTGACGCCGATCCCGAGGAAGTAGCCGAGCGGCTGGTCGGTGGTGGTCCGCAGCCAGTAGGAGCGCCGGTCCGGGTTGAGCATGTCGCAGAAGACCTTGCCGTCCGAGCCGGGCGTGTTCCAGGCCAGGCCCATCTCGACGACGGCGGTGGCGATCCCGGCTCGGGTCAGGCGCAGCGCGGTCACCGCGCCCCCGTAGCCGCTGCCGATGACCAGTGCGGGCACGTGATCGCCGGTGGTCAGGGCGGCTCCGGCGGCCGAGGCTTTCGCGAGGAGTACGGCGGCCGGGGCCCCGAGGGCGGCGGCCCGCAGCAGGGTCCGTCGACTGGTCATCTCAGGCCCCCGCCATCTCGTCGGCCGCGATGTATCCGAAGGTCATGGCCGGCCCGATGGTGGATCCGGCCCCGGCGTAGCTGTGGCCCATGACGGCCGCGCTGGAGTTGCCGGCCGCGTACAGCCCGGCGATGACCGTCCCGTCGGCCCGCAGCACCCGGGAGCGCGGGTCGGTCCGCAGTCCGCCCTTGGTGCCCAGGTCCCCCGGCACGATCTTGCAGGCGTAGTACGGCGGCAGCCACAGCGGCGCCAGGCACGAGTTCGGCATGACCGCGGGATCGGTGTAGTAGTGGTCGTAGGCGCTGTCCCCGCGGTGGAAGTCGGTGTCCTGGCCGGTCAGGGCGAACCCGTTGAACCGGCTCACCGTGGCCACCAACCCCGACGCCGGCACCCCGATCTTGGCGGCCAGTCCGCCGAGCGTGAAGTCCTTGACCACGGCCCCGGACGAGTACCAGGAGTCGGGGAACGGCAGGCCGGGCGAGACGTCCCGGAACAGGTACCGGTTGCGGTAGTTCTGGTCGAAGATCAGCCAGGACGGGATGTCCGGGGACGCGCTGTTCTTGTCGTACATGACGTGCACGACGTCGCTGTAGGGCGCGGCCTCGTTGACGAAGCGCTTCCCGGCGCGGTTGACCAGGATGCTGCCGGGCAGGGTGCGTTCGGCCAGGCAGAAGTACGGTTCCTCGGGCAGCGGGATGGCCGGCCCCCACCACGCGTCGTCGAGGAAGTCGGTGGCCGCCCCGGCCAGCAGCCCGGCCCGGATGCCGTCGCCGGTGTTCTCCCGGGCACCCACGGTCCAGTCGACGCCGATCGGCTGCCGCTGGTAGGTCAGGCGCATCGCCAGGTTGTGCTCGAACCCGCCGGCCGCGACCAGCACGCCGCGGGTGGCGCTGATCCCGGTGGCCACGCCGTCCCGGTCGACGACGACGCCGGTGACCCGGCCGGTCGTGTCGATCTGCAGGTCGGTCAGTGGCGTGTTCAGCCAGACCGGCACGCCGGCCGAGGCCAGACCGGCCCGCAGCGCCCCGGCCAGGGCCTGCCCCATGGTCAGCGGCGTCTTCCCAGCCAGGACGGCGGCGGTGTAGCGGGCCACGCACTCGGCCGCGACGGCCGTGCCCTTGAGGTTGACCAGGGCCAGGTTGAGCCACTTGTAGTCGGCGCTGAACACGGTCAGCCCGGCCGGGGTGGCCAGGTAGGCCGGGTTCAGGTGGGCCAGCTCGGCGCCGAGCAGTTTGCCGTCGAACAGGTCCGGTTCGATCGAGCGCCCGCGGGCGATGCCGCCGGGCAGCTCCGGGTAGTAGTCGGAGTAGCCGTCCATGTACCGGAACCGCAGTGGGCTGTTGGCCATGACGAACGAGATCATCGACGGGCCGTTGGCCAGGAACGCCTGCTGCTTGGCGGTCGGCACGTCACCGTCGACCACCGCGGCCAGGTAGGCGGCGGCTTTGGCCGGGGTGTCGGGCACCCCGGCGGCGAGGATGACCTGGTTGTTGGGGATCCAGATGCCGGCGCCGGAACGGGCGGCCGAGCCGCCGAACGTCGGCGCCTTCTCCACGACCAGGACGCTGAGACCGCGCTTGGCGGCGCGCAGCGCGGCGGTCATCCCGGCGGCGCCGCAGCCGACGACCACCACGTCGTACGAGGCCTGGGCGGCTCGGGCCGGACCGGCGAGCGCGGACGAACCGGCGACCAGGCCGGTTCCGAGAGCGGCGGCGCCGGCCAGAACCTGGCGCCGATTGAGGTGACCGGACATGCGAGCTCCTCGGACGTTGGAGCTGTAACGCGTTCTACTATCAGTCCACGCAGCCCGTGATGTCAAAGGGGTGCATCTATAAGAACGTGTTTCAGTTCTGCGACGTCCTTGACCCGTTCCGGCCGGGTCGCGGCCAGCGGGGAGACCACGAGGGTCGTCACGCCCGCGGCGGCCAGCGCGGCCACCCGTTCGCGCAGTTCGTCCGGCCGCCCGACGAGCGCGGTCGCGTTCACCAGGCGCTCGGGCACGGCCGCGGCCGCCTCGGCCCGCCGCCCGCTCAGGAACAGGTCCTGGATGGTGGCCGCCGCTTCGGCGTAGCCGTACCGCCGGACGAGGTCGTTGGAGAAGTTGCGGCCACGGGCGCCCATCCCGCCGATGTAGAGGGCGAGTTGCGCCCGGTGCCGGGCCAGCAGCGTCTGCGACGGTTCGGCGACCGCGAACGGCAGCGGCACCATGATGTCGAGCGGCCCGAGCGCCGGGTCACGGCGGGCCCGCCCCTGGGCCAGGGCCGGGCCGAACACCTCGGGCAGCGCATCGGGGTCGAGGAAGAGCGCCTGCCAGCCGTCGGCGATCTCGGCCGCCAGGGCGACGTTGCGCGGGCCCATGGCCGCGAGGAGGATCGGGATGCGGTCGCGGACCGGCCGGTTGATCAGCTTCAGCGGTTTGCCCAGGCCGGTGCCCTGGCCGGGCGGCAGCGGGATCCGGTACCGCTCCCCCGCGTGCACGAGGGTCTCGCGCCGCCACACCGAGCGGCAGATGTCGACGATCTCCCGGGTCCGGGCCAGCGGTGCGTCGTAGGCGACCCCGTGGAAACCCTCGATGACCTGCGGGCCGGACGCGCCCAGGCCGAGCGAGAAGCGGCCGCCGGAGACGTAGTCGAGCCCGGCCGCGGTCATCGCGGTCAGCGTCGGCGTGCGCGTGTAGAGCTGCATGACCCCGGAGGCCAGCTCCATCCGGGTGGTCCGGGCGGCGAGGTAGCCGAGCTGGCTGACGGCGTCGAAGCTGTACGCCTCGGGGACCACGACCAGGTCGGCGCCGGCCGCCTCGAACTCGGCGACCTCCTCGACGGCCGCCGCGAAGCCCTCCCCGCTGTAGCCGAGCTGGATGCCCAGCCGCACGTCAGGCGTCCTGGACGATGACCTGGCGGATCACGTCGCCGCGGCCCAGGGCGGCGAGCGCGTCGTCCACCTCGTCGAGGCGCAGCCGGTGCGTGATCATGCCTTCCAGGTCGAGGCGCCCGGCCCGCCACAGCGCGATCAGCTTCGGGAAGTCGCGGGGCGGGTAGGCCGATCCGTACAGCGAAGGAATGATCCTCTTGCCCTCGAAGAGCAGCTCGAACGGGTTGAACTCGACCTGATGCTCGGCCCGCCCGGCGCCGACCACGACGACCGTGCCGCCGCGACGGGCGGCCGACCAGGCGGTCCGCAGCGTCTGCGGGAGGGCGACCACGTCGAACGCGTAGTCGAAGCCCTCGGCCCCGGTGACCTCGACGATCAGGTCGCTGAGCTGGTCGGGGGTGACCGCGTGGGTGGCGCCGAAGCGGCGCGCGACGTCGAGCTTGGCCGGCACGGTGTCGACGGCCACGATGAGCGCGGCGCCGGAGACGCGAGCGCCCTGGATCGCCGAGATGCCGACCCCGCCGCAGCCGATCACGACGACGGTCTCACCCGGCCGGACCCGAGCGGTGTTGACGACCGCACCGACCCCGGTCATCACGCCGCAGCCGACCAGCGCGGCCACTTCGTAGGGCACGTCGGCGTCGATCGGGACGGCGCCGATCCGCGGCACGACCATCTCCTCAGCGAACGCACCGCAGCCGGCCATCCCGAAGATCGGCCGGTCACCGGCCATGAAGCGGGGCATCGCGTAGCCGTTCATGACGTGGGTCATGCACAGGTACGGCTCGCCGCGCAGACATTCGGCGCAGGTTCCACAGGAGGGCAACCAGTTGACGATGACCCGGTCGCCCGGGGCGAGGTCGTCCACGCCGTTGCCGACCTCGATCACGTCGCCGGCGGCCTCGTGGCCGAGCACCGCGGGCATCGGCTGGGGCAGGCCGCCGTCGCGGGCCGACTGGTCGGAGTGGCAGACCCCGGCCGCGCGCACGCGGATCCGGATCTCGCCCGGGCCCGGCCCGAGCACGGTCACATCGTCGCGGATGTCGAGTTTCTCGCCCAGATCGTGGAGTACCGCTGCCCGCACCTCGCCCACCTCCGTCATAAATTAGAACGCGTTCTACGCTAGAGGGCGCCCCGCACCCGAGCAAGCGATTGGCCGGTTGGGCATAATCGACCAGGTGACGACCACGAAGAAGGCCGCCCCGCCGTCGGAGCGCCGGGCCCACCTGATCCGGCTGGCGGCCGACCTGTTCGCGGAGAAGGGCTTCCGGGCCACCACGGTCCGCGAGATCGCCGACGCCGCCGGCATCCTGTCCGGCAGTCTCTACCACCACTTCGACTCCAAGGAGTCGATCGGCGACGAGATCCTGCGAGGTTTCCTCGACGACGTGCTCGGCGGCTATCGCGAGGCGGTGGCCGGGGTCGACGACCCGCGCGCGGCGATCGAGCGGATGGTGCGCTTCAGCACCGCGGCGCTCAGCCGGCACCGGGCCGCGTTGACCATGCTGCAGAACGACTGGGCCTATTTCAGCGCCCAAAAACGCTTCGCCTATCTGCGTACGGCCATGAAGGAGATCGAGCAGACCTGGATCGACCAGTTGGAGCGGGGCAAACAGGCCGGGCAGTTCCGGGCCGACCTGAACGCCCGCCTGGTCTACCGCCTGCTGCGCGACATCCTGTGGATCCCCACCTCGTGGAAGCAGGCGCGGGGCAAGTCGTGGAGCACCGACGCGATCGTCGACGGACTGCTCGGCCTACTGTTCGACGGCATCGTCAAGCGCTAGTCTCCCAAGCAAGCGCTTGGGAGGTACGCCATGGGCCGGCTGGACGGCAAGGTCGCTCTCATCACCGGTGGCGCACGCGGCATGGGCAAGTCGCACGCCCGGCACTTCGCGGCCGAGGGCGCCCGGGTGGTGATCGGGGACGTGCTCGACGACAAGGGCGCCGCGGTCGCCGACGGCGTCGGCGGTGTCTACGTGCACCAGGACGTGACCAGCGAGGCCGACTGGGCCACGGCGATCGGGACCGTGCTGAACACGTACGGGAAAATCGATGTTCTGATCAACAACGCCGGGATCCTGCGGCACGGCGCGATCGCCGACATGGACCCGGCCGAGTTCCGCCGGGTGCTCGACGTGAACCTGGTCGGTTGCTGGCTCGGCGTGCACTTCGCGGCGCCGCCGATGATCGCGGCCGGGCGCGGCTCGATCGTCAACGTGTCGTCGATCGAGGGTTTCGCCGGGGCGGCCGGGCTGTCGGCCTACAGCGCCAGCAAGTTCGGCATCCGCGGCATCACCCGGTCGGCCGCGCAGGAGCTCGGGCCGTCCGGGATCCGGGTCAACTCGGTGCACCCGGGTGGCGTCATGACCTCCATGGCGATCAGCGCGGCCGAGCATCTGACCGGCGTCGATCCGGCCGCGTTCCTCAAGTCGCTGCCGATCGCGCGGTTCGCCGAGCCGATCGAGATCTCCCGCCTCGTCGCGTTCCTCGCCTCGGACGAGTCGTCCTACACCACCGGCGCCGAGTTCCTGGCCGACGGCGGGCTGCTCGCCGGGCCGGGATACTGAGATGGGCTCCCTGGACGGGCGGATCGCCGTGGTCACCGGCGCCGGGCAGGGACTCGGCGCGGCCGAGGCCCGCGCGCTGGCCCTGGAAGGCGCCCGGGTCGTCCTCAACGATCTTCCGGGACCGGGTCTCGATCGAGTGGCCGCCGAGATCCCGGGGGCCGCGGTCTGCCCCGGCGACGTCGCCGAATGGTCGACCGGGGAGGCGCTGCTGGCCGCCTTCGGCGGGGTGGACATCCTGGTCAACAACGCCGGGGTGCTGCGCGACCGGATGATCTTCTCGATGTCCGAGCAGGAGTGGGACGCCGTGATCCGGGTGCATCTGCGCGGCCACTTCGTGACGACGCGGCTGGCCACGGCGTATTGGCGGGAGCAGAGCAAAGCGGCCGGGCGGCCGGTCTACGCCCGCGTGGTCAACACCGCGTCCGAGGCGTTCCTGCTCGGGTCGGCCGGGCAGCCCAACTATGCCGCGGCCAAGGGCGGGATCGTGGCGTTGACCCTGGCCACGGCCCGGGGGTGCGCCCGCTACGGCGTGCGGGCCAACGCCATCTGCCCGCGAGCCCGCACGGCGATGACCGGGGCGTTGATGGGGCCGGCGCCCTCGGGGGCCGATCCGCTCGACCCGGCCCGGGTCGCGCCGCTGGTGGCCTACCTGGCCGGGCCGGGCGGGGAACGGATCAACGGGGAGGTGTTCGTGGCCCACGGTGATGTGGTGGCGCTGCTCGGGCCGCCCACGGTGCGGGCCGCCTTCCACGCGTCGGGCGACCGGTGGACGGTCGACGAACTGGACGCGACCCTCGGAAAAGTGTTCACGGCCGACCCGCCGCGGACCGGGTTCGTCTGCGAGGAGACGTTGCCGCTGGCCGACGCGACATTCGGGGAAGCCTCGTGAAACAGCGCGACACCGTCTCGATGCCCGCGGCCGAGATCGCCGCGCTGCTGGCCGCCGGTCGCAAACTGCAACTGGCGACGATCAACGCGGACGGTACGCCGCACCTGGTCAGCATGTTCTACGGGATGCGGGACGGGCGGATCGCGTTCTGGACCTACCGGGCGTCGCAGAAAGCCCGCAACCTGGCCCGCGACCCCCGGGTGACCTGCCTGGTCGAGGACGGCGACGACTACTTCGACCTGCGCGGCGTACAGGTGACCGGGGTGGTGACCGTGATCGAGGACCTGGCCGGGGTGACGGCGGTGGGTCGGTTGGTGGCCGCCCGGATGCCCGGCCCGACGGGCGGCGACCTGCCGGCGGAGGCGCTGGACGACTACGTCGCGCACGCGGCGCCGAAACGGGCGGCCTACGTGGTCGAGCCGCGCCGAGTGATCAGCTGGGACCACCGGCGCCTGCTCGGTTGACTCACATCATCTCGTCACCGGTCGGGATCAGGACCGTCTTGAGTTCGGTGTAGGCCTCGACGGAGGAACGGCCGCCCTCGCGGCCCAGCCCGGACTGGCCGAAGCCGCCGAACGCGACGTGCGGCTCCAGCTGGTAACCGTTGATGCCGACGGTGCCGGCGCGAACCGCCCGGGCCATCCGGATCGCGCGCTTCACGTCCGCGGTGTAGACGGTGGCGGCCAGCCCGTACGAGGTGTCGTTGGCCAGCCGGACCGCCTCCTGTTCGTCGGTGAACGGCACCACGGCCAGGACCGGGCCGAAGATCTCCTCCCGGGCGATCGTGGCGTCGTTGGCGACGTCGGCGAAGACGACCGGGTCGACGAAGTTGCCGGCCGACAGTTCGCCGTCCGGGCGCCCGCCGCCGCAGACCAGTCGCGCGCCCTCGGCCTGCCCGCGCTCGATGTAGCCGAGCACCCGGTCCAGCTGCCGCTCGTTGATCAGCGGCGCGGCGGTGACCTCCGGATCGAACGGGTCGCCGTAGGTGACCAGGCTGGTCATGCCCTCGGCGATGGCCAGGAACTCGTCGTACACGTCCCGGTGGACCAGCGCCCGGGAGTGGGCCACGCACGCCTGGCCGGAGAGGCCGAGGGTGACCGTGCCCATGGTGAGGGTCGCGGCGGCGTACACCTCGGCGTCCGGGAAGACGATCGACGGGCTCTTGCCGCCCAGCTCCAGGCTGACCCGCTTCATGCCCTCGGAGGCGGCGGCCAGCACCCGCTTGCCGACGGCCCGGCTGCCGGTGAAGGTGATCTTGTCGAGGAGCGGGTGGGTGATCAGTGCCTCGCCGGTCGGGTCGCCCGGGCCGGTCACCACGTTGAGCACGCCGGCCGGGAGCCCGGCCTCCTCCAGCAGCCGCACCAGTCGCAGCGCGGCGAACGTGGCGAACTCGGACGGCTTGAGCACGACGGTGCAGCCGGCGGCCAGGGCGGGGGCGATCTTCTGCGCGGCCAGCAGCAGCGGACCGTTCCACGGGACGACCGCGGCGACCACGCCGACCGGTTCGCGCAGGGTCATCACCAGGTGGTCGCCGCCCTGATAGCCGGGCAGGGTCTCGCCGGCCAGCTTGTCGACCCAGCCGGCGTGGTGGTCGAAGACGTCGGCGACACATTCGATCGACATCGCGTACTCGTCGCCGAAGGTCAGCGGTACGCCGTTGTCGAGCGCCTGCAGGGTGCGCAGCTCGTCGGTGTGGGTGCGGATCAGCTCGGCCGCCCGGCGCAGCACGGTGATCCGCTGCTTGGCCCGGGACCGCGGCCACGAACCCTCGTCGAACGCGGCGCGGGCGGCGCGGACGGCCGCGTCGACGTCGGCCGGGGCGGCCACCGCGAAGTCGCCGACCTGCTCGCCGGTGGCCGGGTGACGGTGGGTCCAGGTCCGGCCGTCGGCCGCCGGGCGCCAGACGCCGTCGATCAGCAGCTCGCCGGTGGCCAGGCCGACCGCGTCCCGCCTGGTCTTGATCGAGAGAACCATCCGGCACCTCCGGTGCGGCAATACTGAAACACGTTCTACTTACGCGCAGGGTACGCCGCGCCTCGCGGGTCCGCCAGAGCTTGCTCCGGGTGGCCACGGCGTACAGTCGTCGGTTGATCTTCAGCATCTACCGAACGGGGGCACAGCTGTGACGACCGAGGTGACGGCCGAACTGGCCGAGGCGATCCAGCGCGGGTACGACCAGCGCGACCGGGAGAACATGGCCCCGACGATCGCCTACTTCGAGGCACTGCTGGCCCGGCACCCGGACCACCCGGTCCTGGTGTACGAGGTGGCCGGCGCCTACGACACCGCCGGTCAGGAGCAGACCGCCCGCGGCCACTACGAGCGCGCCCTCGCCCTGGGCCTCGACGGCGACGTGCTGCGGCGGTGCCTGTGCCAGTACGCGAGCACGCTGAAGTGGCTCGGCGAACTGGACGAGTCCCTGGCCGTGCTGGACCGGGCCCGCGAGCAGTTCCCCGACTCCGATGCGGTACGGGTCTTCCGCGCCCTCACCCTCAACGACGCCGAACGCGCCGACGAGGCGGTGGCCGAGCTGCTCACCGTCGTCACCGGGCACGCCGAGGTCACCGACCTCGGGCGATGGGCGGTCGGACTGCGCGGCCTCGCGAAGTGGCTGGCCGACGGCCGCCCCGAATAGGGTGCACGCGGCGCGGAGCGGCCAGAGGTTGGATTGAACAGGGTCACTAAGATCCGGGCCGTGACCTATGCACAGCAGCCTTCCCTGAACGTCCACGTCACCCGGCGCCGCATCTTCGCGACGCTGATCGACGGCGTCGTCCTGAGCATCGTCCTCAACCTTCTGGGCCGGATCTTCGACGTCAAGGTGCCCTCGGGCACTCTCGACCTGACCACCCTGTCGTTCGGTGGCAGCCTGCTGACCGCCGTGGTCGTGCTCGCCTACTACATCGTGCTGGAGGGCTGGTTCGGCTGGACGGTCGGCAAACTCGTCACCGGCATCCGGGTGGTCGACGAGAACGGTAACCGGCCGGGCTTCGTGTCGGCCCTGGTCCGCACGCTGCTGCGGCTCATCGACGGCATCCTCGCCTACCTTGTCGCCTTCATCGTCGTGGTCAACTCGTCGCGCCGCCGGCGCCTCGGTGACATGGCCGCCAAGACCCTGGTCGTCCGCGCCTGACCGGCGGGCCGGTCAGATCGGTGCCGGGCGCCGGATCAGGACGTCGAGCGACAGGGCGACGGCACCCAGGGCGGTGACGGCCAGCGTCACCTGGGCCGCGGCGGCGGCCGACAGCAGCAGGCCGTTGGTGAGGGCCTCGACCAGGACGATGCCGCAGACGACGGTGAGCGCGCCGCCCCGGCCGCCGCGGACGCTGGCGCCGCCCGCAATGGCGGCGACGATGGCGGCCAGGCCCAGGCTGGTGGTGGGCCACGGACCGGCGGCCTGGGCCCGCCCGATGTCGGCCAGGCCGGCCAGCGCGGCCAGCACGCCGACGATGACGAAGCCGAGCAGTTTCGTGTGCCGGGCGCCGGTGTCGCCGGAGTCGTGGGATCGGCCGGCCCGGTCCAGGCTCGCCGCCACGCCGGGGTTGGCGAGGGCCAGGGCGAAAGCGAGCAGGATCAGCGCCAGGACGACGATCTCCGGAGTGCCGATCCACCACCGGAGTTGCCGGTCGGTGACCGGGACCACCTGGTCGCCGAGGATGTAGTAGCGGAGCAGTTCGGCCAGGCCGAGGACGCCGAGCGTGCCCAGCAGGGCCGGGAATCGGGCCCCTCCGACGGTGCCGGCCAGCACGCCGTTGAATCCGCCGACCACGGCGCCGGCCAGGATCGCCGCGATCACCGCGGCGCCCAGCGGCCAGTGGTGGGTGCTGACCAGGACGGCCGTGCCCGCTCCGGTGAGGCCGGCGATCGAGGCGGCCGACGGATCGATGTAGCGCATCCGCAGCAGCAGCGTCTGGCCGACGGTGAGCAGGCCGAAGCTGACCGCGGTGATCGCCATGTTCCGCAGGTTCCGCGGGTCCAGGAACACGTCGGTCCGCGACTGGAAGTACAGCGCCCCGACGACCACCACGACCACGACTCCGGCGGCCCAGCCGGCCCGCTCCCCGGCCACCTCGCCCGTGCCGGGGGAGGTCACCGGGACGGCCGGACCGTGATCGTGCCGAGGAACGCCGTCACCTGGACTCCTCTCACCGGGACGCAAGGATTGTGGACCCGGCCGCGCGGGGCTGCCATCCCCCGGGAGTGTCGGGGCGGGCCGCTAAACGGCGGGCAGGTAGCCGGGCCGTTCGCCGCCACCGTGGACGGTGACCGCCGCCCCGGACATGTACGCGGCCAGCGGCGACGCCAGGAGCAGGCACACGCCGGCCACCTCCTCCGGTGTCGCCGGCCGCCCCAGCGGGATGGTCCGCGCCACCGCCTCCGGGTCGAGGCCGAGGTCGCCGATCGGGCCGGGGACGACGCAGTTGACCCGCACGGCCGGGGCCCATTCGGCGGCCAGGCTGGTCGCGAGGTGGTGCAGGCCGGCTTTGGCCGCGCCGTAGGCCGCCGTTCCGGGTGACGGGCGGGTGCCGCTGACGCTGCCGATCATCAGGATCAGGCCGCCGCCGGGCTGTGTCCGCATGACCGCGTTGGCCGCCTGGGCCACGTGCAGCGGCGCGATCAGGTTGAGTTCGATGATCTTCGCGTGCAGCCGGGGGGACGCGGTCGCGGCCGGGGCCGGTGGGGCGCCGCCGGCGTTGTTGATCACCACGTCGACCCGTCCCAGCCGTTCCTCGGCCGTGGCCAGCAGGGCGGCCGCCTGGGCCGGGTCGCGGACATCCGTCCGTACACAATCGATCGGCCCTTGATAGGGACCCCGGGAACAGATCAGCAGGCGGGCGCCCGCGGCCAGGAAGGCCGAGGCGATCGCGGCGCCGAGGCCGCGGGTGCCGCCGGTGACGACCACACCGCGGCCGGTGAAGTCGAGGGGATCCATGGCGCGATGCTAGCCGACCAAGCAAGCGCTTGGTTAGACTCGCGGCATGGGCGTACACCTCGAAACCGGCGCCGTCGCCGAGGTGGTGATCGACTTTCCGCCGGTCAACGCGGTGCCGGCGGCCGGCTGGCAGTCCATCGCCGACCTGGTCGGCGCGGCCGGGAACGACCCGGCGACCCGGGTGGTGGTGCTGTCCGCGCGGGGCCGGGGCTTCTGCGC
Organism: Actinoplanes sp. HUAS TT8; assembly: GCF_051380535.1. NCBI lineage: Bacteria > Bacillati > Actinomycetota > Actinomycetes > Micromonosporales > Micromonosporaceae > Actinoplanes > Actinoplanes sp. HUAS TT8. Next base: position 4,576,896 of record NZ_CP195646.1, read on the forward strand.
CGGGGTCGACATCAAGGAGATGCAGCGTTCCGCGGGCCACGAGGTGCTGCTGGCGGCCAACCGGGGGTGCGCCGCCGCGTTCGCCGCCGTCTACGACTGTCCGGTTCCGATCATCGCCGCCGTGCACGGCTTCTGCCTCGGCGGCGGTGTCGGCCTGGTCGGCAATGCCGATCTGATCGTGGCCGCCGACGACGCCACGTTCGGCCTGCCCGAGGTCGACCGGGGCGCGCTCGGCGCCGCCACCCACCTCGCCCGACTGGTCCCGCCGCAGCTCATGCGGGCGATGGTCTACACCTGCCGGCCGGTCACCGCCGCCGACCTGCACCGCTTCGGCACCGTCCACGAGGTCGTGCCGGTCGCGGAACTCTCCGCTGCGGCCAGAGCGGTGGCCGAGTCGATCGCGGCCAAGGATCCGGTGGTGATCCGGGCGGCCAAGCAGGTCCTCAACGGCATCGATCCGGTCGACGTGAAGCGGTCGTACCGGTTCGAGCAGGGATTCACGTTCGAGCTCAACCTCAACGGCGCCGGTGACCGCGCCCGGCGCCATTTCATGGAGGGCCGATGACCGTGATGAGCGTCAATGACGTGGTCGCCGAACTGCGGGACGGCATGACCATCGGCGTCGGCGGCTGGGGGTCGCGCCGCAAACCGATGGCGCTGATCCGGGCGATCGGCCGGGCCGGGCTGCGCGACCTGACCGTGGTCTCGTTCGGCGGGCCGGACGTGGGACTGCTGGTCGCCGCCGGGTGCGTGCGCCGGGTGGTCACCGGGTTCGTGTCGCTCGACAGCATCCCGCTCGAACCGCACTTCGGGCGGGCGCGACAGAGCGGGACCGTCGAGCTGACCGAATATGACGAGGGCATGCTCTATTGGGGCCTGCTCGCCGCGGCCAACCGGTTGCCGTTCCTGCCGATCCGCGCCGGCCTCGGCTCCGACATTCTGAAGATCAACCCCGAACTTCGAACCCTGATTTCGCCGTACGCCGATGGCAGTGAATTGATCGCGATGCCGGCGATCACTCTGGACGCCGCATTGGTCCACCTGAACCGTGCCGACACGGGCGGCAATGCGCGATATCTCGGCCCGGACCCGTACTTCGACGATCTGTTCTGCCTGGCCGCGCGCCGCCGTTTCGTCTCCTGCGAGCGCCTGGTCAGCACCGCGGAACTGGTGGAGGGTGGGCCGCCGCAGGGCCTGCTGCTCAACCGGATGATGGTCGACGGCGTGGTCGAGACGCCCCACGGCGCACACTTCACCAGCTGCGTGCCCGATTATGATCGCGACGAGTCGTTCCAGCGGGAGTATGCGACGGCCGACTGGGAGACGTTCCGCGCCACCTATCTGGACGGCGACGAGGAGCACTACCAGAAAGCGGTGGCCGCGCGATGAGCCGGGCCGACGTGTGCGTGGTCGCCTGCGCCGACGCGTGGCGCGGCGACGGCCCCGTCCTCGCGTCGCCGACCGGCCTTATCCCCCGGCTCGGCGCCCGCCTCGCGCAGCTCACGTTCGAGCCGTCGCTGCTGCTCACCGACGGCGAGGCCACGCTGACCCACGACGACGAGCCGGAGGGCTGGCTGCCCTACCGGGCGGTGTTCGGCGTGGTCGCGGCCGGCACCCGGCACGTGATGATGGGCGCGAGCCAGCTCGACCGGTTCGGCAACCAGAACATCTCCTGCGTCGGCGACTGGCGAAAGCCGACCCGGCAGCTGCTGGGCGTCCGCGGGGCGCCGGGCAACACGATCAACCACACCACCAGCTACTGGGTGCCCCGCCACGAACCGCGCGTCTTCGTCGACCACGTCGACCTGGTGTCCGGAATCGGTCATGACCGGGGCGCCGTCGAGATCCGGGTCGTGGTGACCAACCTGTGCGTGCTGGACTTCGCCACGCCGGACCGGTCGATGCGGCTGCGCTCGACCCACCCCGGCGTGACGGTCGGCGAGGTGCTGGCCGCGACCGGTTTCCCGATCACCGTGCCACCGGACGTGCCGGAGTCGCGCCTTCCCACCGCCGAGGAAATCACGCTGCTGCGCGACCGGCTCGACCCGGACGGCCGCCGGGAGTTCCGATGAGGACCCGTCTCACCGACCTGCTCGGCTGTCCGCATCCGATCGTGCAGACCGGCATGGGCTACGTCGCCGGCGCCGCCCTGGTCACGGCCACCTCGTCGGCCGGCGGCTTCGGCATCGTCGCCTCGGCCACGATGACCGTCGACGAACTGCGCACCACCATCGAGAAGATCAAGACCGGCACGGACGCGCCGTTCGGCGTCAACATCCGCGCCGACGCCGCGGACGCCGAAGACAAAATCGATCTTCTCGTACGGCATCAGGTGCGCCTCGCGTCGTTCGCGCTCGCCCCCAGCCGCGACCTGATCCGGCGCTGCGCCGACGGCGGCGTCCTGACCATGCCGTCGGTCGGGGCGCGCCGCCACGCCGAGAAGGTCGCCGAGTGGGGCGTCGACGCGGTCCTGGTCCAGGGGGGTGAAGGTGGCGGCCACACCGGGCCGGTCCCGACCACGCTGCTGCTTCCGCAGGTGGTGGACGCGGTCGGCATCCCGGTGGTCGCGGCCGGCGGCTTCTTCGACGGGCGGGGCCTGGTGGCGGCGCTCGCCTACGGCGCGTCCGGTATCGCCATGGGCACCCGCTTCCTGCTGACCACCGACAGCCCGGTCGCCCTCGACGTCAAACGCCGCTACCTGGCCGCCGGCCTCACCGGAACCGTCGTCACCACCCGGGTCGACGGGGTCCCGCACCGCGTCCTGCGAACCCCGTTCGTCGACTCCCTGGAACGTGCCGGCCGCCTCTCCGGCCTGATCCGGGCCTTACGCAACGCCGCCGCCTACCGCCGTTCGACCGGCCTGTCCTGGCCCGACCTGCTCCGGGCGGGACGGGCGACCCGGCAGGGGCGCTCCCTGACCTGGGCCCAAACCCTGATGGCGGCCAACACCCCGGCGATGCTGCGCGCTTCCATGGTGGAGGGCCGCTCATCGTCCGGCGTCATGTCGGCGGGCCAGGTAGCCGGCCTGATCGACGACCTGCCCTCCTGCGCCGACCTCATCAACCGCATCATGAGAGACGCCGACGCCCGGCTGGCCGCCCTGGCCGGGTGATCAGGGTTGCTTCCCACGAATCCATGACGCCTGGCGGCCAATGGGCTTTGGGGTGGCCCTGACCACCGCGGAGGCCGCCCTGGAGGGATTCGCGTTCTGGGCCGGCCACGGCCCTGCGAATCCCGGAAGGGTCCCCGCGGGAGCTGCCCAGAAGGACCACAGCGGAGATGGGACATGAAGAATTTGATCTTGATTTTGGGGAAACACCCGATGCCCGGCCGTGGTGGGCCGGGCATCGGGCAGGTTCGGCCCGGTCAGTCGAGCGGCTCGGAGCCCTTCACCACGAAGGTCCAGTGGCCGGGCTCGAAGTCGGGGGTGACGTCGAACGACGCGACGTCGCCGACGCCCTGGTAGAGGTACTCGGCGTGCTTGCTGCCGACGTAGTATCCGTCGGCGGCAGGCGTGATCACGAACAGCTGCTCGGCCTTCTCGATGTCGCACGGCTTCAGCCGGAGACTGCCGAACGGGTCGAGGGCCTGTTCAAGGCACAGATTCTTGGGGCCGGCCAGGCTGAACTGATAGTTGTTGGTCTTGTCGTCGGTGTGGATCAGGTGGAACCGGAGCGCCGTGCCCTTCTTCGAGGCGCTCAGATAGCCCTTGCCCAGGTCGGTGATCGAGGCGCCGGAGCCCGCGGCCGTGACCGTGACGAGGGACTGCGCCTCCGGCAGCTTGGGCTTCTGGGCGACCGGCTTGCTCCGCGGAGCGCTCTTGACGACCGGCTCCACGCGCTTGGTGGCGGCCGGGGCCGCCGAGGTGGTGGCGGCCGGGGCGGCGGACGGCGCGGTAGTGGTCGTCTTCGTTCCGGCCGAGCACGCCTGCGCGGTGGCGGAGACGAGCACGAGGGCGGCGACGGCACTGATTCGGGAGATTGTGGTGTTCATCGGACTTCCTGTTCTCGGAAAAGGGCGCGACTGTGCCACGGACGTCGTGTGATTCGGGAGTGGGGCTAGTCGACCGGGGCGGCGGTGGCCGGACTGGCCAGGCCGACGACCGCGACCGCGGTGCTGTCCTGCACCAGCAGGATGCGGGTGGTGGGCTGCTCGGCGCCGGCGTCGGCCTCGGTGGCCCAGGCCTTCAGCGCGGCCTGCGACGCGTCGGGCAGGGAGATCTGCTTGTCGCTGGTGTTCACGACGACGGTGCCCTTCGGGCCGTCCAGCGTCGCGCACATCGCGGTGTTGTTCGCCTCGACGTACCACGCGTCGGTGCCGCACGGCAGGCCCAGACCGCCGAACCAGCCGTCGGTCTGGCCGCGCTCGGCCGGCTTGCTCAGCTCGTCACTGATCAGATAGACGTCGACGGTCGAGGCGCCTTCCGGCAACTGGGCGGGCCCGACCGGCCAGCCGATCCAGGCCACGAACGCGGCGACGAGCACGGCGACCGAGACCGGCGCCCAGATCACGAGGGGGTTGACGCGGGTTCTGGTGGTCATGACACATTCCTCTGTTCAGAGGCCGTTTTCATCGACCTCGTTCATGGGAATGACCCTACGGACGCCCCGCCGGACGGCCATCCGACCACGGTGCTCATCCCGCGTGGTACCGCGGTACCACGCGACTCAGACGAGCCCGTTCGTGTGCGCCCAGATCACCGCGTGCACCCGGTCACGGGCCCCGAGTTTGGCCAGCACCCGGCCGACATGGGTCTTCACCGTCGACTCGGACAGGAACAACTCCCCGGCGATCTCCGGGTTGGACAGTCCACGGCCGATCGCGACCAGCACCTCCCGTTCCCGGGTGGTCAGCTCCTCCAGCAGGGTCGCGCCGACCGGGTCGGGGGCCCGCCCGCCCTGGTAGTGGTCGAGCAGGGCCCGGGTGATCCGGGGCGAGACCACCGCCGCGCCGGCCGCGACGGTGCGGACCGCGTCGATCAGGTCGGCCGAAGGCGCGTCCTTGAGCAGGAAACCGCTGGCCCCGGCGCGCAGGCCGGTGAACGCGTACTCGTCCAGGTCGAACGTGGTCAGGATGAGGACCCGGGTGCCGGGACAGTTGGCGACGATGTCCCGCGTCGCCTCGATCCCGTCCATGATCGGCATCCGGACGTCCATCAGCACCACGTCGGGGCGGCGGTCCCGGGCCAGCAGGGCACCGGCCCGGCCGTCGCCGGCCTCACCGACGATACGCAGGCCGGGCGTCGCGCCGAGGACCATGGCCATGCCCTCACGCAGCAACTCCTGGTCGTCCACGAGCAGCAGGGTTATCTCAGACATCGGCGCCTTCTGCGGGATGGGGCAGGGTTACTCGTACGGTCCATCCGACCACCTGACGGCCGGCCTCGACGGTGCCGCCGTACATGGCGACTCGTTCGCGCATCGCGTTCAGGCCCTGCTCGCTGCCGACCGACGGGGCCGGCGTGGTGCCCCGGCCGTCGTCGGCGACCACGATCCGGATCGGGTCGTCGCCGTAGTCCAGGTCGACCAGGACGTCGGAGGGCCGGTCGGCGTAGCGCAGCGCGTTCGTCAGCGACTCCTGCACGACCCGGAACACCACCCGCTGCACACCCGGTGAGGCCGGATCCGGCCCGTGGCGGCGCAGGGTCACCGGCAGACCGGCGATCCGGAACGTCTCGATCAGGCTCTCCAGGTCACCGGGGGTGTCCGGGCTGTCGTCGCGCAGCACGCCGAGCAGCCGGCGCATGTCGGTCATCGCCTCCCGGCCCAGCGCGGCGACCCGCTGCACGGCTCTGGCGGAACGCTCCGGGTCGGTGTCGGCGACCGCGGTCGCACCGTCGGCCAGCCGGACCATGATGGTCAGGTTGTGGGCGACGATGTCGTGCATGTCGTGGGCGATCCGCACGCGCTCGCGGGCCGCGGCCAGCTTGCCTTCCTGCTCCTTCTCCCGGGCCAGCCGGGCGGCCCGGTCCTCCAGCGACCGCACGTGCCGACGGCGGGTGGCGACGGTCGCGCCGACCAGCACCGGAATGATCACCGCGAGCCCGTAGAGGCCGATGAAGGGGCCGAGCCCGTAGTGGCCCTCGCGCTCGTAGGTGACCACCCCGAGCACGGCCAGCGAGAGCACCGCGCCGATCGTCGCGGCCTGCAACGAGCGGTGCACGACCAGCGAATACATCACCACGGCGAACGCGAACAGCTGGGTGTCGCCGGACAGGGCGTCGCCGGTCACGGTCACCGCCAGCACCGCCCACGGCCACGACCGCCGCCAGATCAGCGCCAGCGAGATCACGGTGTTGAGGGCGACCGCCTGCCAACCGGCGCGGGTCATGTCACCGGTCAGCATGTCGAAGTCGAGGCCGGCCGCGAGGCTGATCACGACGATGATGACGGTGGCCAGGTGGGGATGGTTGGCCCAGAAGACCCGGATCCCGGTGTCGGGTTCCACGGGTCAGAGGTTCCCGAGAGCCGTCGACGGGTCGGCCCCGACCATCATGCTCACCACCATCAGCACCAATCTGACCAGCAGGACGGCGCTGAGGGCGAGGCTGACAGCGGACGCCGTGTGTTTGACGGCGAGCGTGACGGCGAACGCGAACAGCGCCACGAGCACGCAGTATCCGATATCGACGGTCAGCGCGCCGAGGACTGTGCCGTAGCGCACATCGACGGCGTAGGCCGGTATCAGGCTCGCTGCCCCGAGCACCACCGCGACCGTGGTCACCACCAGGGCTTTCGCGGTCATCACGGCGATCCGCCGGGGAGTGGCCAGCAACGTCGTCCGGATGGTTCCGGTGGCGTACTCCGAACCGGGCACGACGGCCGCCACCACGATGATCACCGCCTGGAGGACCACGGCGGCGAGGCGTCCGGACAGCGCCGCGGCGGCGGGGGTGAGAACCAGCGCGGTTCCCGCGCAGATCCAAAACGATGTGAGGGTACGGAGTTTCAGCCACTCGGCCGCGACCAGGCGGATCATCGGCCGCGAGCCAGAGCCAGGTAGACGTCCTCGAGGGAGGCGTGCACCGGGGTGTTCTCGACCAGCAGGATCCCGGCGCGGACGGCCAGCCCGGCGATGTCGGCCGAGGTCAGCCCGGTGACCTCCAGGCGGCCGTCCGGGCGCAGGGCGACGGCCGCGCCGCGCCCGCGCAGCAGCTTCTCCAGGTCGTCCGGGCGGTCGGTGCGGACCCGCACCGCCGGGACCGTGTGCCGCGAGATCACCTCGGCCGCCGGCGCGTCGGCGAGCACCCGGCCTCGCCCGAGAATGATCAGCCGGTCCATGTCGTGGGCCGACCCGCCGGTCAGGCGGCCGGTGACCAGGACGGTGCGGCCCTCCCGGGCGAGCGTGCGCAGCAGGGCGCGCAGCCAGGCGACACCGTCCGGGTCCAGTCCGGCCGCCGGATCGTCGAGCAGCAGGGCCGGCGGGTCACCCAGCAGCGCACCGGCCAGGCCGAGCCGCTGCCGCAGGACCGGGGAATAGACGCCGGCCCGCCGTCGCGCGACGTCGGCCAGCCCGGTCATCTCCAGGACCTCGTCGGTGCGGCGGTCCGGGATCCCGTGGGTCCGGGCGAGGATCCGCAGGTGGTCGCGGCCGGTGCGGCCGGGGTGCGCCGGCGGCGGGGCGAGCAGGACGCCGACCTCCCGCAGCGGGTATGCCAGATCACGGTAGGACCGGCCGTCGAACCGGCACCGGCCGGACGTGACCCGCTCCAGACCGACCATCAGGCGCAGCGTCGTGGACTTGCCGGCGCCGGCCGGGCCGACGAGCCCGTGCAGGGAGCCGGGTTCCAGGCGGAACGACACGTTCCGCACCGCCGTGACGCCGCCGTACGTCCTGGTCAGGTCGTGAACCTCGATCACCGGGCCGACGTTACGGACGGCCGGGCGGCCAGCCATCCGACCACGGTGCTCATCCGGCGTGGTACCGCGGTACCACAGCGCCGCTAATGACGTTCGATGATGGTGACGTTGGCCTGGCCGCCGCCTTCGCACATGGTGAGCAGACCGTAGTGGCCGTCGCAACGCTCCAGCTCGTGCAGGAGGCTGGTGAGCAGGCGGGCGCCGGTCGCGCCGAGGGGGTGGCCGAGGGCGATCGCGCCGCCGTTGACGTTGACCCGGGAGGGGTCGGCGCCGGTTTCGTGGAGCCAGGCCAAAAGGACGCCGGCGAAGGCCTCGTTGACCTCGAAGCGGTCGATGTCGGCGATGCGCAGGCCGGCGCGGTTCAGGGCGTGCGCGGTGGCCTCGATCGGGGCGGTGAGCATGAGGATCGGGTCGCCGCCGCGGGCCGACAGGTGGCGGATGACGGCGCGGGAGCGCAGGCCGTATTCGTGCAGCGCCCGGCCGGAGGCGACCAGCAGGGCCGCGGCGCCGTCGGCGAGCTGGCTGGAGGTGGCGGCCGTGGTGACGCCGCCGGGTCGCAGCGGGGCGAGCCCGGCCATCCGTTCGGCGCTCGTGTCCCGGCGCGGCCCCTCATCGGTGTTGCTCCTGGCGGTCGGTGCGATCTCGGCGAGGAAGCGGCCCTGGTCGACGGCCTGGATGGCTCGGCGGTGGCTGGTCAGGGCCCAGTCCTCCAGCTCGCGCCGGGTCAGGGACCACTTGGCGGCGATCTCGTCGGCGCTGCGGAACTGATCGACCTCGTCCGAACCGTAGCGGGCCGCCCAGCCGCGGGATCCCCGGTACGGCCCGTCGGGCCTCATCGCGCTGCCGATCGGCACCCGGCTCATGCTCTGCACTCCCCCGGCCACCACCAGGTCGGCCGTCCCGCTCATGACCGCCTGCGCGGCGAAGTGGACGGCCTGCTGGCCGGATCCGCACTGCCGGTCGACGGTCACCCCGGGCACGTGTTCGGGCAGGCCGGCCGCGAGCCACGCGGTCCGTGCGATGTCGCCGGACTGCGGCCCGAGCGTGTCGACGCAGCCGAGGATCACGTCGTCGACCAGGCCCGGGTCGAGACCGACGCGGTCGAGGGCGGCGGTGATGACGTGTCCGGCCAGGTCGGCCGGGTGCACGCCGGACAGGCCGCCGCCGCGTCGCCCGACGGGGGTGCGGGCCGCCGCGACCAGGTGGGCAGTTTCCACGGTTGACCCCTTCGGCCGGATGGACTCTACTAGAACTTGTTCTAATCCAGGACCCCGGGCGGGCGCAATGCATGTGGGATACACACCGGAGCAGGAGAAGCTCCGTCAGGAGCTACGGGCGTACTTCGCCGGCCTGATGACGCCGGATCTGCGGGCGGCGCTCACCGACGACGACGGCGAATACGGCGACGGCGAGGCCTACCGGTCGGTCGTGCGCCGGCTGGGCCGGGACGGCTGGCTGGCGCTGGGCTGGCCGGTCGAGCACGGCGGGGGCGGGCGGTCCCGGATGGATCAGCTGATCTTCGCCGACGAGGCGGCCATGGCCGGGGTCCCGGTACCGTTCCTGACGATCTACACGGTCGGTCCGACGATCGCCCGGCACGGCTCGGATCGGCAGCGGGCCGAGTTGCTGCCGCGGATCGCGGCCGGTGAGGTGCACTTCTCGATCGGCTATTCCGAGCCCGAGGCCGGCACCGATCTCGCGGCGTTGCGGACCCGCGCGGTCCGGGACGGCGACGAGTACGTGATCAACGGCCAGAAGATGTGGACCAGCCTGATCCGGTACGCGAACTACGTGTGGCTGGCCTGTCGCACCGATCCCGACGCACCCCGCCACAAGGGTCTGTCGATCCTGGTCGTGCCGACCGACGCGCCCGGGTTCTCGTGGACGCCGGTGCGCACGATGGCCGGTCCGACCACCAGCGCCACCTACTACGCCGACGTCCGGGTGCCGGTCTCCGCGCGGGTCGGCGCCGAGAACGAGGGCTGGCGGCTGATCACCGATCAGCTCAACCACGAGCGGGTCGCGCTCACCTCGGCCGCCCCCTTGCGCCGCGCGCTCGACGAGGTCACCGCGTGGGCGGTCGGGACCCGGGCGATCGAGCGGGAGTGGGTGCGGTTGCACCTGGCCCGGGTGCACGCCAAGACCGAGGTGTTGAAGCTGTTGAACTGGCGGGTGGCGGTCGGCGCGGACGGCCCACCGGCGGCGGTTCAGGCATCGGCCGGCAAGGTGTACGGCACCGAGCTCGCCGTGGAGGCGTACCGGCTGCTGATGGAGGTGCTCGGCCCGGCCGCCACGATCCGCGGCGGCGCTCCGGGCGCGCTGCTGCAGGGCCGGATCGAGCGGATGCACCGGGCGTCGCTGATCCTGACGTTCGGTGGCGGCGCCAACGAGGTGCAGCGCGACATCATCGCGGCCGGCGCGCTCGGCCTGCCGGTCAGGCGTTAGGGGCGGACGATGGACTTCGAACTGACCGAGGCGGCCCGCGATCTGGCCGCGCTGACCCGGGACCTGATCGCCTCCGGTCGTCCGTTGTGGCCGGCCCTGAACGAGGCCGGGGTGGTGAACGCGACGCTGCCGAAGGACGAGGGCGGCCAGGGGTACGGCCTGGTCGAGCAGTGCGCGGTCCTGGTCGAGCTGGGCCGGGCCGCGGCCGACGTGCCCTACCTGGAGACGGTCGCCCACCCCACGGTCGGGGTCTGCGCGGCTCAGCTCGGGGTGGTCGAGCGCGCCCTGGAGATGACCGCCGGGTACGCCCGGTCCCGGGTCCAGTTCGGCCGCCCGATCGGCTCGTTCCAGGCGGTCGCGCAGCGGCTGGCCGACGCCCACATCGACGTCGAGGCGCTGCGCCTCACGATGTGGCAGGCCGCCTGGTCGCGGACCGAGGCCGACGTCGCCACCGCGGGCTTCTGGGCGGCCGAGGCCGGTCACCGGGTGCTGCACACCGCGGTTCACCTGCACGGCGGTGTCGGGCTCGACCTCGAGTATCCGCTGCACCGTTACTTCCTGGCCGCGAAGCGCCACGAGTTCCTGCTCGGCGGGGCCACCCGGCAGTTGCTGGCGCTGGCCGACACCTTCCCGGTGGAATTAGAACAGGTTACAGTTCGAGGATGAAGTTCAGCCTCGGCATCGCGCTCAGCCCCCTCGACCAGCTCATCGATCTGGCGCGGACCGCCGAGGAGTGCGGTTTCGCGTCGATCGCGCTGCCCGACTCGCTCTTCTACTCCGAGGAGGTCAGCGCGAAATATCCGTACACCTCGGACGGGAGCCGTTTCTGGTCGGCCGACACACCCTGGTCGGATCCGCTCGTCACGGCCGCCGCGCTGGGCGCCGCCACCAGCCGCATCCGGTTCTACACCCAGGTGCTCAAGCTCGGCCCGCGCAACCCGGTGCTCCTCGCCCGCCAGGTCGGATCGGTCGCGCACCTGACCGGCAACCGGTTCGGCCTGGGTGTCGGGCTCGGCTGGTCGCCGGAGGAGTCGCTGTGGTGCGGCGCCCCGTTCGCCGACCGGGGGGCCCGCGGCGACGAGGCGATCGAGGTGCTGAAGCTGATCCTGGGCGGCGGCACGGTCGAGTTCCACGGCAAGCACTTCGACTTCGGCCGGCTGCAGATGAGCCCGGCCCCCACCGCACCGGTCCCGATCTACGTGGGTGGTCACGCCGACGTCGCGCTGCGCCGGGCCGCCCGGGCCGGCGACGGCTGGTCGTCGGCGATGATGCGCTTCGACGACCTGCGCGCGACCATCGCCCGCCTGGCCGAGCTGCGAGCCGAGTACGGCCGGGCCGATCAGCCCTTCGAGATCCAGGCGGTCTGCGTCGACCGTTTCGGGCTGGACGGTTTCCGCCAGCAGGCCGACGCCGGCGTGACCGACGCGATCGTGGTGCCGTGGCGTTTCTACGGCACCGGCTTCGACGGCCCGCTGTCGGCCAAGAAGGACGGCCTGCGCCGCTTCGCCGACGAGGTGATCGCCGAGTTCAGCTGAACGCGGCGTCCACGTCCGCGCCGGTCAGGCCGAAGTCGGCCAGGTCGTAGCGATGCGCCGGCCCGTTCCGGCCGGTCCTCGGTGCGGTCATCGCCGCCCGGGCGGCCGCGCTCAGCGGCACGCCCAGGCGCTGGTAGATCCTCTCGACCGTGGCGATCGGGTCGGCCACGAAGTCGTCGTAGTCGACGTCGACGAAGTGGGCCGGGTCGTGCCGGGCCCGATCGGCCGCGAACGTGCGCAGCCCGCGCGACCACAGTGCGAGCTGCGCCCGCCCGAGCACCTCACCCCGGAACACCGTGGACCATCCGGCCGATGCCTGCGCGTTGAGGCTGCACACCGAGGCGATCACGGTCCGCGGCGCGCGATGGGTCTGGATCACCACGGCGTCCGGGTACGCATCCAGCAGCGCGTCCAGCGCGAACAGGTGGCTGGGGTTCTTCAGCACCCAGCGCCGTTCCGGGTCGTGCAGGCCGATGAGTTCCAGGTTGCGCCGGTGGCGCCGATACGCGGCGGTCCAGTCCTGCCCGGCCAGCCACGCCGAGTAGCCCGGGATCCGGGCCAGGCACTCGAACGACACCGACGTCATCGACTGCCGCAGCAGCCGCCAGCACTCCTCGACCTGGTCGGCCGCGGTCCAGTGCGCCCCCGCGAACGACGGATGCTCCGCATGGTGCTGCTCATATCCCGCCCGCAACATCGCGTAGACCGGGTTCTCCTCCCACATCGACCGTGGCGGGCGCGGCTGCGGCGCCTCGGTCAGCCACAGCTCCAGGCCCTGATGGGCCGGGTCGGCGGTGAGCAGCCGGTGCAACGCGGTGGTCCCGGTGCGCGGCAGCCCGGTCACGAAGACCGGCCGCACGACCGGCGCCCGCTGCGGGAACTGCTTCCACGCGGCCTCGCTGAGCAGGCGGGAAATCAGCGCTGCGCGCATCAACCCCCTGCTCATCCTGCTGCCGTCCGGGGTCAGGCTTGCTTCTTTCCCGTACGAGGTCAGCAGCACCCCCATCCCTTCGAGGTGGTCGTCCCCGCCGAAGTCGTCGAGGCCGGTAAGCCGGGTCGCCGACGCGTGCAGGTCCTCGATCGTGCCGACGTCGGTGCGCGTGCTGCGCATATCCGCCTCCCGAACCGAGCCGTCAGTGGTGGAATTCGCCGCAGTTGACGTCCAGGCACTGCCCGGTGATGCCGCGGGCCAGCCCGGAGAGCAGGAACAGCACGGCGTCGGCGACCTCGTCGGGTTCGGGCAGGCGGCGCAGGTCGGTGGTGGCGGCGATCTCGTCGTAGATCTGCCGGGGTGGCACCTCGCGCTGGGCCGCCTGGTAGTCGAACCACATGCGCAGACTGTCGGCCCAGATCCAGCCGGGCGCCACCGAGTTGACCCGCACCCCTTTCGGGCCGAGTTCGCTCGCCAGGTTCTGCGCGACCGCCAGCAGGCCGGCCTTGGCCAGCTTGTACGGCCCGAACGGGTGCCGCGAGTGCCGCAGCACGGCCGAGTTGACCATGACGACCGCGCCGCCGGACTCGATCAGGGCGGGCGTGAGCAGCCGGGTCAGTCGCAGCGCGGCCAGCACGTTGGCGTCGAAGCTCGTCCGCAGGTCGTCCAGGTCGACCTTGCCCAGGCTGCGCATCGGCGGCATCACGAACGCGTTGTTGACCAGTCCGTCGACACGGCCGAACTCGTCGAGGGCGGCCCGCACGAGCGTGGCGGCGGCGTCATCGTCGGCCAGGTCGGTGGGCACGACGAGCGCGCGGCGGCCGGCCGCGGTCACCTTGCCGGCCACCTCGGCCAGGTAGGACTCGGTGCGGGCGACCAGGACCACATCGGCGCCGTGCCGGGCGGCCCGGACCGCGACCGCCTGGCCCAGTCCGGGTCCGACCCCGGCGACCAGGACGACCTTGTCGGTGAGCACGGTTCAGCCCAGCATCCGGGCCGCGGTGGCGGCCTGCCGGGCGGCGATCCGTTCCCGCCACGCGGCCGGGGTGATCGGCTCGTGGTACGGCAACTGTTTGGGCAGGTCGTCGACGGCGATCAGGTCGACCCGGGGGCCGTCGGCCGCGGTGAGCGAGCGGGACAGGCGCTGCCAGCGCAGTTGCACGTAGCCGCGGTCGTGACCGGTGCGCTCGATCCAGTTGGCCACGCCCGGGTCGCGCTCGCTGATCACGTACCGGATCATGCCGTCCGGGTCGATCCGCGCCTGCGGGACCGTGAGGCTGGTCTGGTGGTTGGCGTAGTCCAGCGAGACGTACCACATGCTGCCGAGCTGCAGCCCCTGGTAGGGCGCGTCGGAGACCGGGACGGTGACGACCATGGCCTGCTCGTCGGCGAGCTCGTAGTGCCCGACCGAGGAGTACTGCGTGGACAGGCCGCCCGGGGTCGGGCGGGGCGAGGTCAGCGTGTTGACCGGCAGGTTCAGGTAGAAGCGCTCGGCGAAGGCGAGGAACGTGCGGATCCGTCCGACGAGCATCTTGCCCGCCACGGCGTACCGTCGGGTCAGTAATTCCTGCGTGAGTGGCGCGGGCCCGGCGCCGACGCGATCGGCCCGGTGGATGCGCAGCATCCCGGGCTGTTCGGTCGCCCAGTCGCTGAACACCTCGCGCACCACCAGCATGGCCGAGCCGGGGGCCAGCGAGAACGCGTTGCGGCCGCTCAGGCCCGGCCCGAACCGGAGTTCGAAGCTTCCGTCGGCGTCGATGTCGATCGCCCGGTCGTCGAACGCGGCCAGGCTGTCCGGCACGTCGACCGGCGAGTAGGAGCCGTCGAGGATCTGGAAACTCAGGTCGGTGGTGCTGCCGCGGCGGCCGGTCACCACATACTCGGCGTCGTCGCGCAACCAGGCGTGGAAATACAGAGTGTCCGGATTATCCAGACCCATTTTGGTGTACGGACCGGTGGAGCGCACGAAGTACGGAAAGTCCCGGTCGTAGGCCCAGGCCATCTGGATCGAGGCCCGGATGCCGCCGGCCAGATAGTCGTGGCCCTCGACCAGGTCCTGCTCGCCGCGCAGATGGGGGGCTTCGGCGATGACGCGCTCGGCCTGCGCGACGGCTTGGGCGAACGGCTCGGTAAGCACGACTCATGCTAGAACGCGTTCTAACTTCGGGTCAACGTCGGTTCATCGGACGCTTGACCGGCGTTAGAACGTGTTTCACTCTTGGGCTCATGCGCGCGTATCGGATGACCGGCTGGGACCGCCCGCCGGAGCACTGCGAGGTGGCCGAGCCGGCGCCCGGGCCGGGACAGGTCCTGGTCCGGGTCGCCGGGTGCGGGCTGTGCCGCTCCGACCTGACCATGCGGCGGATGCCCCGGGCGGCGGGCGAGCGCCTCGGCTGGCGGATGCCGTTCACGCTCGGGCACGAGACGGCCGGGTGGCTGCCCGACGGGACGCCGGTCGCCCTGGTCACGGCCGCCTCCTGCGGCACCTGCCGGCTCTGCGTGCGCGGGATGGACAACGCCTGCCCGCGCGGGCTGACCGGCCGCGGGTACGGCCTGGACGGTGGGCTGGCCGACTACGTGGTGGCCGACCGCCGCGGGGTGCTGCCGCTGGGCGGGCTGGATCCGCGGCACGCCGGGCCGCTCACCGACGCGGGTGCGACCGCCTATCACGCGGTGCGACGGGCCCGGCCGCGGATCGCACCCGGCGGCACCGCGGTGGTGGTCGGTGCGGGCGGACTGGGCGCGTTCGCCGTGCAGTTCCTGCGGATCCTGACCGGCGCGCGGGTGGTCGCCGTGGACGTCTCGGACAGCCGGCGCGCGTACGCGGAGTCGGTCGGTGCCCACTCCTGCCTCGACGCGGCGACCTCCCTGACCGGAAAGGCGGATGTCGTGCTCGACTTCGTCGGCACCGACGAGACGATCGGGGCCGGGATCGCCGCGGTCCGGCCCGGCGGGGCGTACGGGCTGATCGGCTCGGCCGGCGGACGTCTGCAACGCCCGTGGTTCGGGACGCTGCCCGCGGACGGCGAGGTGTTCACGTTCCAGGGCTCGTCGATCGCCGACGCGCAGGAGGTGATCGCCCTGGCCGGGGCCGGGCTGATCCGCAATCAGGTCCAGGAATTCCCCTTCGACAGGACCACCGAGGCGTACGAGATGCTGGCGGCCGGCACGCTCACCGGCCGCGCCGTCGTCGTCCTCAGTTGATCAGCTTGCCGAGGCGGGCCAGGGTCTCGTCGGCCTCGGCGACCAGGTCGGCCATCACGTCGGCGACCGGCCGGACCTCGTTCATCCGGCCGACGATCTGACCGACCGGCATCGGGACGACGCTCGGATCGCCGGACTCCATCAGCCGGGTGTGTGCCTCGGCGACCAGGAGGTTCTGCAGCGGCATGGGCAGCGGACGCGGTGCCTGCTCGTCGCTCCACGCATCGGTCCAGCGGTTGCGCAGCAGCCGGGCCGGTTTTCCGGAGTAGATCCGGCTGCGCACGGTGTCCGACGAGCCGGCCCTGAGCAGCGCCTCGCGCAGCGCCGGGGCGCTCTGATACTCGGCCGTGCCGAGCCAGACCGAGCCCATCCACACGCCGCGAGCGCCGAGCGCGAGGGCGGCCGCGACCTGCCGTCCGCTGCCGATCCCGCCCGCGGCCAGCACCGGCACGTCCTCGCCCACCGCGTCGACCACCTCGGGCACCAGGACCATGCTGGCGATCTCGCCGGTGTGCCCGCCGGCCTCGTAGCCCTGGGCGACCACGATGTCGACGCCGCCGGCGACGTGGCTGCGGGCGTGACCGGCCCGGCCCGCGAGGGCGGCGACCAGGACGCCGTGGTCGTGGGCGCGGGCGATCACGTCGGCCGGCGGCGGGCCGAGCGCGTTGGCGATCAACCGGATCGGGTGGTTCAGGGCGACCTCGACGTGCGAGCGGGCCACCGAGTGCAGCCAGCCGAGCACGCCGGCCCGCCGCTCCGCGTCGACGTCCAGCGGGGGCACGCCCAGGCGCAGCAGGGTTCGCTCGACGAAGTCGCGGTGTCCCTCGGGGATCATCCGGTCGAGGTCGACGGCGACGCCCTCGGTGGGTTCATGGCTGGGCATGACGACGTCGACGCCGTACGGGAAACCCTGGGTTTGATCGTCGAGCCACCTCAGGACCGATTCGAGTTCGTCGGGGTCGTTGAACCGGACGCAGCCGAGCACGCCCAGGCCGCCGGCCCGGCTGATCGCGGCGACCACCTGCTCGGACGGGCTGAAGCCGACCACCGGGTACTTGATGCCGAGACGTTCGCACAGGTCAGTCCGCATGGGTGGGCTCCTCGGCCGGGTGCTCGGAGGCGTACTGATGGGCCCAGCGGTAGTCGGCCTTGCCGCTGATCGTGCGGTGGATCTCGGTGACCAGCCAGACCGCGCGGGGCACCTTGTAGCCGGCGATCCGCTCGCGCAGGTGCTCCTCGACGGCGGCCAGGTCGAGCTTCGCCGACGGACGGGCCTGCACGAGTGCGGCCACCCGCTGGCCCAGCCGCTCGTCCGGGACGCCGATGACCAGGGCGTCGAAGACGTCGGGGTGGGTCTTGAGCGCGCCCTCGACCTCCTCCGGGAAGACCTTCTCGCCGCCGGTGTTGACGCACGTGCTGCCCCGCCCGAGCAGGGTGATCGTGCCGTCCTCCTCCAGCCGCGCCAGATCGCCCGGGAACGCGTACCGGACGCCGTCCACGTCGGCCAGCAGGGCGGCGGTCTTCTCCGGGTCGTTGTGATAGCCGAGCGGGAGGTAGCCGCTCTTGGCCAGCCGGCCGACCCCGCCGGGCGGCACCGGACGGTTGTCGTCCCCGAGCACCACGGTGTCCGGGCCGGGCATGACGCGCGGGTCCTCGATCGCGCCGCCGGGCACGTCGGCGACCACGCCGAGCCCGGTGAAGCCGGTCTCGGAGGCGCCGATCGCGTCGGTGACCAGCACGTTCGGCAGCAGTTCGAGGTACTGCCGCTTGACCACCGGGGAGAACAGGGCGCCGCTGGATGAGACCGCGACGACCGACGAGCCGTCGTAGCCGCCGGACGCGAACGCCTCGATCAGCGGGCGGGCCATCGCATCACCGATCAGCACGACCACGTTGACCCGGCGCCGGTCGACGGTCCGCCAGATCTCGTGCGCGTCGAAGTGCGGCAGCATCACCACGGTGTCGCCGGCGAACAGGGCCATCAGGGCGGCCCACTGCGCGTTGCCGTGGATCAGCGGGGCCAGGCAGAGCCGGACCATGCCGTCGGCGCCGAGGCCGCGCTGCGACTGCTGCCACTCGTCGTCCAGGGGGATGCCGGTCATGAAGTCGACGCCGCCGCCGAGCGCACGCCAAACGTCCTCGTGCCGCCAGAGCACGCCCTTCGGGTATCCGGTGGTGCCGCCGGTGTAGAGCAGGTAGAGGTCGTCGGCCGAGCGCTCACCGAAGTCCCGGCCCGGGTCGCCGGCCGCGTCCTCGTACGGGACGCCGTCGGCCTCACCGCCGGTGCCGTCGGGCAGCACCACCACGGTGCGCAGGCCGGGCACGGTGGGCAGCACGGCCGCGACCCGGTGCGCGAAACGACGGTCGTGGATCAGGGCGGTCAGGCCGGCGTCGGCGAAGAGAAAATGTAACTCGTTCTCGACGTACCGGAAGTTGACGTTGACGACCGCGGCGCGCAGCTTGTAGATGGCGAGCATGGCCACCACGGCCTCGATCGAGTTGCCGGCGTACAGCCCGACGTGGTCACCGGGCGCGACTCCGCGATCATGCAGGAAGTGCGCCAGGCGGTTGGCTTGCCCCTCCAACTCGGCGTAGCTGATCTCCTGCTCGCCGAAGCACACCGCGGTCCGCGGCCCGAAGGCGTCGACCGCGTGCTCGAACAGGTCCGCAATATTTGCCGCCATCATCAGAAAGTAGAACCTGTTATCGTTCCTGGCAAGGACTCGGCTAGGGGGCACTTGTGGAGCCGCACGCGATCGTCGACCAGCGCGGACCGATCCTGATCGTCACGATGAACCGGCCGCGGGTCCGCAACGCGCTCTCGGCCGAGATGATGGCGATCATGCGGGACGCCTGGGACCGGGTCGACGACGATCCGGAGATCCGGGTCGCCGTGCTGACCGGGGCCGGGGGCGCGTTCTGCGCCGGGGCCGACCTGCGGGCCATGACGTCGTCCCACCCCGGGGACACCTTCGACGGCGCCGACCTGTCACGGATCGACGCGCTGCTCAAAGGCCGGCGGCTCAGCAAACCGCTGATCGCCGCCGTCGAAGGGCCGGCCGTGGCCGGCGGAACCGAGATCCTGCAGGCCACGGATGTACGCGTGGCCGGTGCGAGCGCGCGGTTCGCGGTGTCCGAGGCGCGGTGGGGACTGTTCCCGCTCGGGGGCTCGGCTGTGCGGTTGGTGCGGCAGATCCCGTACACCATCGCGGTGGAAATGCTGGTCACCGGGAGGCAACTGAGCGCATCCGAAGCTCGGGACGCCGGACTGATCGGTCACGTGGTGGCAGATGGAGAGGCACTCGGCAAAGCCCTCGAACTGGCCGAGATGATCGCGGCCAACGGGCCCGTCGCCGTGCAGGCCATCCTGCGGACCATCCGGGAGACCGAAGGGCTGGCCGAGAACGACGCGTTCGCCGTGGAGTCGAAGATCGGGATGGCGGTGTTCCGGAGCGAAGACGCGAAAGAGGGGCCGCGCGCCTTCATCGAGAAGCGCACCCCGCAATTCAAAGGACGCTGACCTGGATCTTCAGCGGTGCTCCAAGCAGTAGGGGGCTCCGGCCGGATCGAGCAAGACGGGCCCGTGCGGGCCGGCGCCGACGAAAGTGGCACCGAGCCGCTCATGCCGGGCCCGGGTGGCCGAGACCTCCGAGCAGGCGACGTCGAGATGGGCGGAGGCCGGCTGCTCTCCATCGAGCCGGTGCAGGCGAAGACCGATCGGAATCGGGCCGGTGGGCCGCAGCCGGGCGTGGGCACCGTCGACCGGCCACCCGGTCAGCGTCGCCCAGAAGGCCAGCTCGGCGTCGAACTCGGACGGTGCCAGGTCGAGGCACACCTGATCCACCCGGGTGAGCGTTTCCCGACGGTGCTCCCCCTTCCATGCGGCGACACAGAACGCCAGCCCGGCCGGCGAGGTCAGCACCTGCCAGGAGCCGTGGTCGGCGGACACCGTGGCACCCGCCGCCGTGGCCTGCCGGACGAACGCGTCCGGGTCGCCCACCGAGAAATCCAGGTGGATGCCGGGCGGACCGTCCAGCACACCCTGCACCAACAGCCAGTCGTCCACGTCGGGCCGGCGCAACTCGATGAACCGGTCATGCTTCACCGGCTGGGCGACAGTGCCGGACACCGCCGCCCAGAACCGGGCTGCCTCGTCCACCTTGCCGAACGGGCGATCGATCACCGCGACCACCCAGTGGATGTCCGTGCCCACACTGACCCCCTCGCCATCGGCATCAACGACAGGCGCCCGGGCTGCCCATCCGCAGCAGCATTGTCGCAACC
This sequence comes from Actinoplanes sp. HUAS TT8, assembly GCF_051380535.1. Taxonomy (NCBI): domain Bacteria; kingdom Bacillati; phylum Actinomycetota; class Actinomycetes; order Micromonosporales; family Micromonosporaceae; genus Actinoplanes; species Actinoplanes sp. HUAS TT8. Next base: position 4,597,154 of record NZ_CP195646.1, read on the forward strand.
ACCGGCCGGTCTCCCCTTGCCGAGCCCCTCGACCGGGAAGGGCGGCGGGCCAGTCAGGCGGTGCCTCCGGCCCGCTGAACCCGGAGGTGTGGTGGGGGCGGTAGGTTCGCGGTCATGAGCGAGACGCCACTGTCGGATGTCATGGCTGAGCATGTGCGGGACGAGGATGCGGCGACCTATGAGCGGTTCGTCGTGCTCTTCCGGTCGTCCATCGTCGGTGTCCGGGTCAGCGGGACTCCGGTGCCGGACGGGCAAGGGGGCTTGGTGTCCGACGGGTCGGTCGGTGTGGGCCGGACCGATTACGGCGATGGGCAGTGGCGGCTGCTCACGTTCGCCGATCCGGAGGCTTTCGCCCGTAAGTACGGGCCGCAGTTCAACGCGGGCATGTCGGGTGAGGCGCTGCTGGGTATCGCGGCCGGTGACCCGGAGTGTCAGGGCATCCTGGTGAACAGCGCGATCCACGACAACAGCGTCATCATCAGCAAGGAGACCGCCGCCGCGTTGATCTCCGATACCGAGTAGGGACACCCCGGCGGACTCAGATGGCGCGGTCTCGGCCGGACCAGTAGGGGTCCCGGAGGAGGCGTTTGTAGAGTTTGCCGTTGGGGTCGCGGGGCAGCTCATCGACGTACTCGATGGTTCTGGGGAGTTTGAACTTGGCCACCCGGGCGGTGAGGAATTCCAGCAGCTCAGCGGTCAGGGACGGGCCGGCCGCAGCGCCCGGGGAGGGCTGGATCACCGCTTTGATCTCCTCGCCCCACTCGTCGTGGGGGATGCCGAAGACGGCGACGTCGGCGACGGCCGGGTGGCCGGCCAGTTCGTTCTCGATCTCGGCGGGGTAGACGTTGACGCCGCCGGTGATGATGACGTCGCTCTTGCGGTCGCAGAGGTAGAGGTAGCCGTCGTCATCCAGGTATCCGATGTCACCGACGGTGAACATGCGGTGGTGCCAGGACCGGCGGGTCTTCTCGGCGTCGCCCAGGTATTCGAAGGTGGCGTCGCCCATCTGCAGGTACACCGTGCCGGGTTCGCCGGGCGGGGCGTCGGAACCGTCGGCGTCGAGCACGCGGACCCGGGAACCGGGCCAGGCCTGGCCGACCGATCCGGGGCGTTTGAGCCAGTCGGCCGCGGTGATCAGGGTGCCGCCGCCCTCGCTGGCCGCGTAGTATTCGACCACCACCGGACCCCACCAGTCCAGCATCCGGCGTTTGACCTCGTGCGGGCAGGGCGCGGCGCCGTGGATCATCACGCGCATCGAGCTCAGGTCGTGGCTCGCCCGGACCGATGCCGGTAGGGCCAGCAGGCGACGGAACTGGGTCGGCACCATGTGACTGTGAGTGACTCGATGGCGTTCGACGAGCCGTAGCATCTCGTCCGGGTCCCACCGGTCCATCACCACGACCGGATGCCCGAGCTGCAGCGAGATCACGGCGAAGTTCATCACCGCCGTGTGGTAGAGCGGCGAGCAGCACAGATGCACGTGCCCGTCATGGGGCTCAAGACCGAAAAGACCGAAAAACCACAGAGACACCTGGGGTACGGCGTCAGGGTCGGCCCCGGTCAACGGCCGCCGCACCCCTTTGGGCCGCCCGGACGTGCCCGACGTGTAGACCATCAGCGCCCCGGCGGTGCGCGGCTCGGGCCGCCCCGATCCGGGGCCGATGGCGGCGAGCGGCTCGAATCCGGGCACCTCCCCCACCGCGAGCCGCGCCGGCACCCCGGACTCCTCGGCCGCGTCCACGGCGGCCGGCGCGAACCGGGAGTGGGCGACGAACACCTCGGCGCCGCTGTCACGCAGGATGTACGCGATCTCGGCGGCGGTCAGATGCCAGTTCAGCGGCACCGAGTAGAGCCCGATCTGCATGGTCGCGAACTCGACCGCGAGCAGGTCGGCGCCGTTGGGCAACAGCATCGCCACGGTGTCGCCCGGGACCAGTCCGAGCGCCTGCAGGCCGCGCCCGATCCGGTCGGCCTCGGCGGCCAGTTCCCCGTACGTGACGACGCGCCCGTCCGGGTCGACGACCGCGGTCCCGTGCGGGTCCCGGTCCGCGATGTTCCACAGCCCGATCTCGCTCATGAGCGTCACTCTATAACGCGTTCCAGTCGCCGAACAGGCGTTAGGCAGAGGGCTTGATGCATCAACTTAGAACGTGTTTCACTGACGTACGTGGCCGCGCTCTCCGCCCCTCTCGACATCGCGTTCGACTACACGCGTTCGCTCGGTCCCGTGCTGGGCCGGTTCATGACCGGCCTGCGCGAACGGCGGGTGCTCGGCAGTCGCACGGCGGACGGCCGGGTCCACGTGCCGCCGCTGGAGTACGACCCGCTGACCCACGCCCCGGTGACCGACCTGGTCGAGGTGCGATCGACCGGCACGGTGACCAGCTGGACGTGGACCGACCGGCCGCTCGACGGGCAGCCGCTCGACCGCCCGTTCGGCTGGGCGCTGATCCGGCTCGACGGGGCCGACACGGCGCTGCTGCACGCCGTGGACGCGGGCGAACGGGCGCGGATGCGCACCGGGATGCGGGTGCGGATCCGCTGGGCGGACGAGCGGGTGGGGCACATCCGGGACATCGCGTGCTTCGAGCCCGGCCAGGACACGGTCGACCTGAGCGAGGCGGGCGGCGAGCCGGTCACGGTCATGACGACACCGATCCGGCTGTCGTACACGCACACCGCCTCCGACGACGAGAGCCGCTACCTGCGGGCTCTCGCCGAGGGACGGCTGATCGGGCAGCGCTGCCCGATCTGTCGCAAGGTCTACGTGCCGCCCCGGGTCTGCCCGGCCGACGGGGTGCCCACCGAGGAGGAGGTGGCGATCGGCGACCACGGGACGGTGACGACGTTCTGCGTGGTCAACGTGCCTTTCGCCGGGCAGCGCCTCGAACCGCCGTACGTCGTCGCGCAGATTCTTCTGGAAGGCGCGGACATCCCGATCCCCCATCTGATCCTCGGACTGCCGGCCGACCAGGTGCGGATGGGCATGCGGGTGGCCGCGGTCTGGCGCGAGCCGGAGAGCTGGACGACGAGCCCGGAGAACATCGCGCACTTCCGGCCGACCGGGGAGCCGGACGCGCCCTACGAGTCGTTTCAGGAGCATCTGTGAGTACGGACGTCGCGGTCATCGGGTTCGCGCAGGCGCCCTGCCTTCCGTCGGCCGGCACCACGAGTGGCGTCGAGACCCTGGTCCCGGTGTTCCGGCGCGCGCTGGCCGACGCGCGGCTGGATCGGCGCGAGGTGGACTTCTGGTGCTCGGGGTCGTCGGACTACCTGGCCGGGCGGGCGTTCTCGTTCGTCAACGCGGTCGACGCGATCGGGGCGTGCCCGCCGATCGGCGAGTCGCACGTGGAGATGGACGCGGCGTGGGCGTTCTACGAGGCGTACGTCAAGATTCTGGCCGGAGAGGCGGAAACCGCTCTGGTGTACGGGTTCGGCAAGGCGTCCGCCGGCCGGCTGCGGCGGGTGCTCGCGCTGCAGCTCGACCCGTACGTGGCCGCGCCGCTGTGGCCGGACTCGGTGAGCGTGGCCGCACTGCAGGCGCGGTGCGCGCTGAACGCCGGGATCGTCAGCGAGCGGGCGATGGCCGAGGTGGCGGTGCGCAGTCGTGCCGACGCGGCGGCCAACCCGTACGCGCAAGTTTTTGGTGTCTTTGACGTTGATGATCTTCTCGGTGGAGCCTATGTGGCCGATCCGCTGCGGGGGCACGACTGCCCGCCGGTCTCGGACGGTGCGGCGGCGCTGGTGCTCGCGGCCGGTGATCGGGCCCGCCGGCAGCCGCGGCGCGCGTGGATCAGCGGGATGGCGCACCGGATCGACGCGCCCGGGCTCGGCGAGCGCGACCTGACACGAGTCCCGTCGGCGACCGGAGCGGCCGAGGCCGCCGGGCTGGGCGGTGATCTCGACGTGGCCGAGCTGCATGCCCCGTTCACCCATCAGGAGCTGCTGCTACGGGCCGCCCTCGATCTGGACGAGTCGGTGCGGATCAATCCGTCCGGTGGGGCGCTGTGCGGAAACCCGATGTTCTCGGCCGGGCTGGCCCGCATCGGTTCGGCGGCCGAACAGGTGATGTCCGGGCGGGCGCGACGGGCGGCCGGGCACGCGACGAGCGGACCGGCGCTGCAGCAGAACCTCGTCTGTGTGCTGGAGGCGTCATGATCCGCGCGGCCGTGCTGGGCACCGGGCAGACACACCACCGGACGCGGCGCACCGACGTGTCGATGGCCGGGCTGTGCCGGGAGGCGATCGACCGGGCCCTCGACGACGCCGGGGTGGACTGGCCGCAGATCGACGCGGTGGTGGTCGGGAAGGCGCCCGACCTGTTCGAGGGCGTGATGATGCCCGAACTGTTCCTGGCCGACGCGCTCGGGGCGGTCGGGCGTCCGCTGTTGCGGGTGCACACGGCCGGCTCGGTCGGCGGCGCGACCGCGAACGTGGCGACGACACTGGTGCGGGCCGGAGTGCATCGGCGCGTGCTGGCCGTGGCGTTCGAGAAACAGTCCGAGTCGAACGCGATGTGGGCGCTGTCGATCCAGCCGCCGTTCACCGCGCCGATCGGGGCCGGGGCGGGCGGATACTTCGCGCCGCACATCCGGTCGTACATCCGGCGGGCGCACGCGCCTGGGCACATCGGGGCGCTCGTGGCCGTCAAAGATCGGCGGAACGGGGCGCTCAATCCGTACGCCCACCTGCGGCAGCCGGACATCACCGTGGAATCGGTGCAGGCGTCGACGATGCTGTGGGACCCGGTCCGCTACGACGAGACCTGCCCGTCGTCGGACGGGGCCTGCGCCATGGTGATCGGCGACCAGGCCGCGGCCGAGGCGTCGGCCCGCCCGGTCGCGTGGATCCGGGCCACCGCGATGCGGACCGAACCGACGTTCTTCGCCGGCAAGGACCACGTGAACCCGCGAGCCGGCGCCGACGCGGCGGCCGCCCTGTGGCGGGCCGCCGGCATCACCGACCCCCTGGAAGAGATCGACGTCGCCGAGATCTACGTGCCGTTCTCCTGGTTCGAACCGATGTGGCTGGAGAACCTGGGCTTCACCGAGGCCGGGCACGGCTGGAAACTCGTCGAAGCGGGCGAGACCCGGCTCGGCGGGCGGCTACCGGTCAACCCGTCCGGCGGGGTGCTCTGCTCCAACCCGATCGGCGCGTCCGGGATGCTGCGCTTCGCCGAAGCGGCCATGCAGGTGATGGGCCGGGCCGGGGAACACCAGGTGGACGGGGCTCGGACGGCGCTCGGCCACGCCTACGGCGGCGGCTCCCAGTTCTTCTCGATGTGGGTGGTCAGCAGCAGCTGATCGTCAGGCGAACTTGCGGGCGGTGGACTCCAGGCGCTCGCGGTGGGCGGTCCACCCGTCGCCGGTCTCCCGCACGTTGTCGCCGGGGCGGCGCCAGCCGGCCGCACCGTCGATCAGCTCGCGGACGATGTCGGCGTGCCCGGCGTGCCGGTTCAGCTCGGCCAGCATGTGCGTCAGGATCTGGTGCAGCGTCACCGGCTCGCCGCGCCACCAGCGCACCGACCCGGGCGCGTCGACCGGCAGCGCGTCGATCGTCGCGTCGGCGTGCGCCCACACCCGATGCCACAGGTCGATGAGGTCGTCGCGGGACTCGTCGGCGGTGGCCCACATGTCCGCGTTCGGCTCGGCGTCGTCGCCCACGGCCGGCAGCGGCCCAGGGAAGGGACGGCCGAACGTCTCCCCGAAGTAGCCACCGGTCACCATGGTCACGTGCTTGACCAGGCCGAGCAGGTTCGTGCCGGTGGGGACGAGGGGGCGGCGGACGTCGTACTCGGACAGGCCGTCGAGCTTGCCGAGCAGGGCGTCGCGGGCCTCGCGCAGGTAGCGGTGCAGGGTGGCTTTGGCGTCCAGGTCAGTCATGCCGACCAGGATCCCACCGTCAGGGCAGTTCGGCGACCAGGGCGCGGAGCCGCCGGAAGGCCTGCTCGACGTGCGCGTCGAGGCCCGTCGCGGGGTCGGCGTGCCAGTGGCGCATGGCCTGGGCGAGCGTGCCCCACCCCGTACGCGAAGCGATGTTGGCGGTTTGTTCGTCGAGGCCCCGGGCGCGCAGCGTGGTCGACAGCAGATCGATCAGGTGGGCCTCCTTGGCGGCGGCCCGCTCCCAGAGGGCCGGCGTCGCCGCGATCACCCGGGCCAGGGGTTCGGCGGTGGGACGGTTGCGCTCCAGCATGGGCACGATCGTGCGGAACGCGACGAGCAGTGTCGGCAGCGCGGGGACCGTCGCGGGAATCTCCGTCAGTGCGGCGGTGAGCTGCTCGGTGAGCATCCGCTCACCCTCGAAGAGGACCTCGCGCTTGTCGGCGAAGTGCCGGAAGTAGGTGCGCTCGGTGACACCGGCCCGCTCGGCGATCTCGGCGGTCGTCACGGCGTCGAAGCCGCGGTCGAGGAACAGGTCGATCGCGGCCTGCTGCAGGCGCGCTCGGGCTTCCTTACCGCTGCGGGGCATGAGGCGACTCTAGCAGAGTTAGTGACAGCGACTGACGTAACGTGTAGCGTCAGTCGCTGTCACTAACTCTGAGGGGGACTTCATGCGCACAGTGCGATTCCACGAGTACGGGCCGGCCGGCGAGGTCCTGCGCCTGGAGACCGTGCCCGTTCCCGAGCCCGGACCGGGGCGGATCCGGGTCGCCGTGCAGGCCTGCGCGCTCGCCCCGGCCGACTGGGCCCTGGCCGGCGGGCTGTTCCAGGGCGACCTGCCGCGGGGCATCGGCATCGACGTGGCCGGGACGGTCGACGCGGTCGGCGACCAGGTCACCGGCGTCGCCGTCGGTGACCTGGTGCTCGGCAACGCCGACTGGCGCGGTGAAGCCTCGGCGGGCGCGTCCGACTTCGCGATCATGAATCGGTGGACCGGTGTTCCCGAAGGGCTTGATCCGGTACGGGCGGTGGCGCTGCCGATGGCCGTGGACACGGCATACCTGCACCTCAGCCTGCTCGGGCTGGACGCCGGGCGGACGATCGTGATCCACGGGGCGGGCAGCACGGTCGGGTATGCCGCGGTGCAGATCGCGCTCCGCCACGGGATGCGGGTGATCGCGACCGCAGGGCCGGCCTTCGCCGAGCGGCTGAGTGCTTTCGGGGCGCAGGTCACGCCGTACGGGGAAGGGATGGTGGAAAGGGTTGTGGCGATGAGCGGGCGGCCGGTGGATCTGGTGCTCGACACCGCGCCGGTCGGTGGGGCCCTGCCGGACCTGATCAAGATCGCCGGCGGGGATCCGAAACGGGTGCTGACCTGCGGTGGTTCGGTCCCGGAGGCGGCGGGGCTCGGTGCTCGCGACACGTTCCACGAGGTCCGGCCGGCCGCCCATGACGCGTTGCCCGAGTTCGTCGCGCTCGCCGCCGATGGGCGCTTCGAGGTTCCCGTGGCGCGCACCCTGCCGTTGGAGGATTGGGCGACCGCCCTGGAGATCAGCCAGAGCGGGCAGGCCCGGGGCAAGCTGATCCTGCTGCCGTGACCGGGGGTCGGGCCTGTTATCGGGCGGCTTCCTCCACCAGCCGCTCGCGAATCCGGTCGGCGGCGGGCATGCCGAGTTCGGTGTAAATACGCAGGGCCGCCCGGTAGTGGATCCGGGCGTCGGCCGGCCGGCTCAGCGACCGGAAGGCCTCCCCCAGGCCGGCCTCGGCCCGCGCCTGCTGATCACGGCTGCCGATGTCGACGGCGATGACGCCGGCCGCCCGGTGGTGGATGATCGCCCCGGCGGGGTCGCCGCCGGCCTGGGCGGCCTCGCCGAGACCGTTCAGGGCCCAGGCCTCGGCGTCCCGGTCCCCACTCTCGCGCACGACGGCAAGCGTGTGCCGGTGGCACTCGGCGCCCCGGGCCGGTTCGCCGAGCCGGGTGTAGGCGGTGCCCAGGTCGTCCATGACGGCGGCTTCGGCGCCGCGGTCACCCAGCTTGCGGTATCCGGCGATCGCCTGCTCGCAGTAGTCGGCGGCCGCGCGATGGTGGCCGAGCTGGGCCTCGACGTATCCGAGGGTGGCCTGCGCGTCGGCTTCCCCGACCGGATCACCGGCCCGCCGGCACAGGTCGAGGGCCTGCCACAGGTGATCGGTGGCCGCCGGGTAGTGGCCCTGCCGTGTCTCGACGACCCCGAGGTTGACCAGCGAGCGGGCTTCCCCGGCCCGGTCACCGGCCCGGCGGAACAGCGTCAGTGCCTGCTCGTGGCAGTCGGTGGCGGCGGCGAACCGGCCCCGCCGTTTCTCGATGTTCCCGAGGTTGCCGAGCACCCGGGCCTGGCCGGCCGGGTCGTCCGCGGTCCGGAACAGTTCGAGCGCTGTCCGCAGGTGCTCGGCGGCCGGCTCGTACCGGCCGAGGCGCAGGTGGGCGGTGCCCAGCCCGAGGAAGGCGTGCCCTTCGCCGACGGTGTCGCCGGTGTCCCGGGCCCGCGACTGGGCCTGGGCGTGCAGGAGCAGGGCGTCGTGCGGGTGCCCGCCGTCGAGATAGCGGTAGAGGGTGGTCGACAGACGAACCAGATGGGAGGTACGGCCGTGGCCCGCCACCGCCACCAGCGTGGACCGTTCCGCGTCGAGCCAGGCCCGCGCGGCATCCGGGTGGCCGACGTCCGGCGACGGGCCCCGCGGCCGGGGCACGCGTGGCCGCTGGCCGGCCTCGGCCGGGTACAGCGTGTCCACCGCCGCGGCCGACACGGCCAGGTAGTGGTCGAGCATCCGGGTCATCGCGGCCCGCAGGGCGCGCGGCGGGTCCTGATCGCGGGCCCGGTCGGCCGCGTACACCCGGATCAGGTCGTGGAAGGTCCACCGGCCCGGACCGGACCGCTGGACCAGATGGTTACGGCCGAGGTCGTCCAGCGCCGCCCGGGCCGTGTCCAGATCGGTCTCGGCCAGCGCGGCGGCGGCGTACAGATCAAGGTCCTGGCCGGGATGCAGCGCGGCCAGCCGCAGCACACGCTGCTGAGATGCCGCGAGGTGCTGGTACGAGCGATCGAAGGCCAGCTGCACTCCACTGTCGAGCCGCCGGTCCCGGTGCCGCTCGTCGAGACGGTCGGCGTGGTCGGTCAGGGTCCAGCCGGGCGCGCTGCGGATGTGCCCGGCGACCAGCCCCAGGGCGAGCGGCAGACAACCGCAGCGGCGGGCGATCCGGGCCACCGCGTCCCGGTCCGGGCCGGTCGGCACCCCGGGCGTGGAGCGGATCAGAAACCGTTCGGCCTCGGCCGGTGAGAACACGTCCATGGTCAGCTGGATCGCCGGGCGAAGTTCGGCGACGCTGCGCCGGCTGGTGACCAGCACGACGCAGCCGGGGGTGTCGGGCAGCAGCGGTCCGATCTGGCCGGCCGAGGCGGCGTTGTCCAGGACCATCAGGGTTCGCCGGCCGCCCAGCCGGGACCGGAGGGTGGCCCGGCGGGCGTCCACGTCGAACGGGATCTGCTGGGCCGGCGTGCCCAGCAGCCGGAGGAAGCCGTCGAGCACCGCGCCCGGGTCGACCGGCGGCTGGGCCGGATCCAGGTTGAAGCCGCGCAGGTTGACGAACAGGACGTGGTCGAACGGCTTCTCCCGGGCCAGCCGGTGCCCGAACCTGATCGCCAGCCCGGTCTTGCCGACCCCGGCCATGCCGGCGATGGCCAGCACACCGCCGGGCGCGTCACCGCCGCGCCGCAGCCTCCTGAGTTCGGCGTCGCGACCGGCGAACCCGGGCAGGTCCGGCGGAAGCGTGTCCTGGACCCGGACCTGCGCCGACGCGTGCGCCTCACCGCCGATCACCCGCAGCGCCTGCCGCCACTGGGTCACGTAGCCGACGTCCGGGTGCAGGGCCTGCACGACGGCGATGACCAGGTCGGTGTTCATCCGCCGCCGGCCGGCCTTGAAACAGTCCGCGACGGTCGCCTTACGGGCCAGCTCGCCGCCGGGCCGCCCGGCCGCCCGCCAGGCCTCGTTGATCCGGTCCTTGATGGTGTCGTACGAGGGGTCACCGGCCCAGACCTTCAGCCGGCGCAGCCCCTCGGCGACCTCGTCGAGCGTGCCGGCCCGCCCCGGGTCCGGAAGCACCGCTGTCACACCGTCACCCAACACCGACCCCGCCACGATGTCACCGCATTTGTCCGCAATCCGGCGCGACCGGCGTCCGGGATCGTCCGGGATTCCGCTCCCGGAACCGTCGCGCCCGCACTCTCGACATCGGATCGGCGTACGGCCGGACCACCGGCTCGGCGGCATCCGAGCACAAGGGGGTAGGAAGAAAAGTGGAGTTCCGCAGCAAGATCACAGCGGTCGCCGTGGCGGTGGGGGCCACGGCGGCCGTGGTGGGAGCCGCTCCCGCCCAGGCGGCGCCGCCGCCTCCGAACGGCAGCATCTGCGCCATCCAGACCAGCAACGGCCGGTTCGTGACCGCGGTCGGCGGTGGGGGCCGGATCACCGGCGTGATGCGCACCGACGCCACCGGGGTCGGGCCGAACGAGAAGTTCACCCTCGAATCGGTCGGGGACGGGGTCCACGTCGACCTGCGGACCCGGACCGCGAACTACGTGACCGCGGTGAACAGCGGCGGGCTGACCCACAACCAGGTCACCGACGTGCTGCACACCGACGCGGTGGTACGCGGGACGTGGGAGCTGCTCGAACTGGTCGGGCAGGGCGACGGGACGGTCGGGATCCGGCTGTTCGACCGCCACTTCCTGACCGCGGTGGACGGCGGCGGCCACTCCAGCGGCGCCTTCGACTCCAACCGGACGAGCGTGCAGTCCTGGGAGAAGTTCCGCTTCATCTGCGGTTTCAGCAGCTGATGATGCCGTTGCCGGCAGGGACCGAGTCACTCGGCTCGGCCCTGCCGGCACCGATCAGCCGTCGGCGGGACCCGAGACCCGGGATCGGTGTCAGCCGTAGGTGACGTACGACCTGGTGGAGTCGTCGCTGATGACGAACTGGGAGAGGCAGGTCCCGGTGGTGGAGGCGACCTCCCAGGCGTGCCCGCGGTAGGTCGTGATGTTGACGGTGGCGGGCGGCTGCAGGGTGCGGGCCGATTCCCGGCTTCCGGACGTGTTGTGCCAGTACAGGACGAACGGTGTCCTGGTGCGGTTGGCCACGGTCAACCGGACCGGCGTCGAGTCGACCGAGTGCGACATCATCGTTCCGCACGACTGCCGTAACACGCCGATGGTGATGTAGGGGTTCAGCTGGCGGACCGGCTCGACCGTGTCCGGGTTTGCGCAGTTGGGCTCGCAGTCGGTGGCCGAGGCCGGGCCCGCCCCGAACGTCAGCCCGGCCGCCATGGTGACGGCCGCGGTCGCCGCACGTGTCAGCATCTTCATGGCCCGGAGTTCATCACCATATTTCCGGCACCATTGCGGTGTTCGCGTACAGCGGACCGCATACCGGAGTTATCGGTAGCGGACCGGCAGGTGTTTGATGCTGTTGAGCCAGCCCGACCGCAGGCGTTCCGGCGGGCCGGCCAGGCTGATCCCCGGCATGTGGTCGGCGATGGCGTTGAAGATCAGGTCGATCTCCAGGCGGGCCAGGTTGGCGCCGAGGCAGAAGTGGGCGCCGCTGCCGCCGAAGCCCAGGTGCGGGTTGGGGCTGCGGGTGATGTCGAAGCGGTCCGGGTGGTCGAAGACGTCTTCGTCGAAGTTGGCCGAACCGTAGAAGAGCGCGACCCGGTCGCCCCGGGCGATGGGCTGGCCGCCGAGGGTGGTGTCGCGGGTGGCGGTGCGCTGGAAGACGTTGACCGGGGTGCCCCAGCGGACGATCTCGTCGACCGCGGTGCGCGGCCGGGTCGCCTGGAACGCCGCCCACTGGTCGGGGTGTTCGAGCAGGGCCAGCATGCCGTGGGAGATGGCGTTGCGGGTGGTCTCGTTGCCGGCGACGGCCAGCATCAGCACGAAGAACCCGAACTCGTCGGTGGACAGGTGTTCGCCGCCGATCTCGGCCTGGACCAGGGTGGACACGATGTCGTCGCGCGGGCAGGTCTTGCGGTCCTCGGCCATGGTCATGGCGTAGCCGAGCAGTTCCATGGCCGGTTCGAGCGGGTCGGCGGCGCCACTGAACTCCGGGTCGTCGTAGCCGATCATCGAGTTGGTCCAGTCGAAGACGTTCTTGCGGTCCTCCTGGGGGACGCCGAGCAGTTCGGCGATGGCCTGCAGGGGCAGCTCGCAGGCGATCTCGGTGACGAAGTCGCCGGTGTCACCGCGGCCGGCGTCGCCGACGATCCGTTCGGCGCGGGCGGTCAGCGCCGCGCGCAGGCTGTTGATGGCCCGCGGGGTGAAGCCCCGGGACACGATCGCGCGTTGCTGGGTGTGCTGGGGCGGGTCCATGTTGAGCAGCACGTACCGCTGCATCTCGATCCGGTCGCGGGGCATGCCGGCCTGGAATCGCACGATCGCCGTGTTCTCCCAGCTGGAGAACGTCTCGCTGTCGCGGGACACGGCCATCACGTCGGCGTGCCGGGTGACCGCCCAGTATCCGTCGTCGTCGAAGCCGGCGCTGCCGCGGGCCTGCGGGATCCACCGCACCGGGGTGTTGCGCCGCATCTCGGCGAATTCCTCGTGCGGGATGCCGTTGACGTAGATCTCCGGGTCGGTGAGGTCGATCACGGATCCTCCTCGGAACAGGTTCTACCGATTCAAACATGTCAACACCCGCTTTAGGTACGGACATTGTGCTTCTATATGGAAACACGTTCTAGTACGAGGAGGGCCTCGTGGGCGTCCCGGTGATCGTCGAGGCGGTCCGCACACCGATCGGCCGGCGCGGCGGCGTGCTGTCCGGTCTGCATCCGGCCGAGCTGCTCGGCGCGGCCCAGCGGGCGCTGCTGGACCGGTCCGGGCTCGATCCGGCCCGGGTCGAGCAGGCGATCGGCGGTTGTGTGACGCAGGGCGGCGAGCAGTCGAACAACGTCACCCGGACCGCCTGGCTGCACGCCGGTCTGCCGCACACCACCGGCTGCGCCACCATCGACGCCCAGTGCGGTTCCGCGCAGCACGCCGTTCACCTGATCGCCGGGCTGATCGCGGCCGGGGCCGTCGAGGCCGGTGTGGCCTGCGGGGTGGAGTCGATGAGCCGGGTTCCGCTGCGGGCCAACCTGGGCGACGCCGGCCGGCCCCGCCCCGACTCGTGGGATCTCGATCTGCCCAACCAGTTCGTCGCGGCCGAACGCATCGCCGACCGGCGCGGTCTGACCAGGCAGGATCTGGACGATTTCGGGGTACGGTCGCAGGCCGCCGCGGCTCGCGCGTGGCGGGAGGGGCGCTTCGATCGTGAGGTCGTGCCGGTCGCGGGCGCCGACCGGGACCAGGGGCTGCGTGCCACGACCCGGGCCGGGCTGGCCGGGTTGCGACCGGTGCTGCCGGACGGGCGGCACACCGCGGGCACGTCCTCGCAGGTCTCCGACGGCGCCGCGGCGGTGCTGATGATGGACGACGACCTGGCCGGACGTCTGGACCTGCGGCCGCGGGCGCGGATCCTGGCTCAGTGCCTGATCGGCGCCGAGCCGTTCTATCACCTGGACGGTCCGATCACCGCCACCGAGCGGGTGCTCGCCCGTACCGGAATGAAGATCGACGACCTTGACGTGATCGAGGTGAACGAGGCGTTCGCCAGTGTGGTGCTGTCCTGGCTGAGCGTGCACCGGGCCGATCCGGAGCGGGTCAACCCGAACGGCGGGGCGATCGCTCTCGGTCACCCGGTCGGCAGCACCGGCGCCCGGCTGATCACCACCGCGCTGCACGAGCTGGAGCGCACGGGCGGCGGAACCGCGCTGGTCACCATGTGTGCGGGCGGCGCGATGTCGACCGCGACCATCATCGAGCGGATCGGGTGAGGGCCGGGAGGGTCACCGTGAACGTCGTGCCCGACCCGGATTCGCTGCCGACGGTGATCGTGCCGTGGTGCAGGTTCACCAGGGAGCGCACGATCGCCAGTCCGAGACCGGATCCGCCCGGTGCGGCCCGGGACGGGTCGGCCCGCCAGAACCGTTCGAACAGGTAGGGCCGGTGCTCGACCGGAATCCCCGGGCCGCTGTCGGTGACCGTCACCGTGTGCTCGGTCGCGCCGGCGACGACGGTGACCGCGACCGCCACGCCGTCCGGGGTGTGCTGCAGGGCGTTGCCGAGCAGGTTGCGCAGCACCTGCGCGAGCCGGGCGGCGTCGCCCAGGACCCGGGCCGGCTCGCCGGTGTAGCGCAGGTCGCGGTCCGGCGCGAGCACCCGGGCGTCGGCGACCGCCTCGGCGGCCAGGGTGTCCAGGTCGACCGGTTCCTGGTCGACCGGCCGGCCGGCGTCGATCCGGGCCAGCAGGGCCAGGTCGTCGACGAGCAGCCGCATCCGCACCAGCTGGGTGTCCACCCGGGTCAGGGCGGCGTCGAGCCGGGCCGGGTCGTCGAGGCCGCCGCGCAGGTAGAGCTCGATCCACCCGTGCGCGACGGTCAGCGGCGAGCGCAGTTCGTGCGACGCGTCGGCGACGAACTCGCGCATCCGGTTCTCGGCGTCCTGCTGGGCGTCGAACGCGGCGTTGACCGTGCCGGCCAGCCGGCTGATCGCCGGGTCGCCGTCATCGTCGCGGGGCAGCCGGCGGGTGCGGTCACCGTCGGCCACCTGTTCGGCCCGCGCGGCCATCACCCGCAGCGGGCGCAGTCCGCGGCCGACCACGACGACCGCGGTGGCGATCAGCGCGGCCAGGGTGACCACGGCGACCGACACCACGGTGACGGCGACGGTCGCGACCGTGGCCGCGCGATCGCTGTGGTCGGCGACGAACACGATCCGGGCCACCGTCACGGTGCCGCCGTCACCCGAGCTGTAGGTCACGGCCAGGCCGCCGGTGTCGACCGCCACCGCGAGATGGTCGGTCCCGACCTCGACCGGGGCCGGGGAGACCACCGCCGACAGCGCGGCCACATCCCGGGCCGGCAAACCCTCGATCACGGTACGGCCGTCGGCGGTGACCAGCACGACCTGGTACGCCGAACCGATGGTCTCGCGCAGCGTCGGCCCGTCCAGCCGGACCGGGCCGGCCGCGCGCAGGCCGGCCGTGACCCGCGCCGACAGGTCGGCCAGCCGGGTGGTGTCGCGGGCGCTCAGCCACCGGGACACCACGGCGATGCTGACCAGCGTGGACAGCGCGATCACGAGCGCGGTCACCAGGGCCAGGGTGACGGTCAGGCGGGCTCGGATCGAGCGCGGCCTCACTCCGGTTCCCGGATGCTGTAGCCGAAGCCGCGAACCGTCCGGATCAGCGCCGGCCGCCCGTCGTCGATCTTGCGGCGCAGGCTGGAGACGAACCGCTCGACGATGTTGGCGTGGCCGCCGAAGTCGTACTGCCAGAGCGCGTCCAGGATCTGCCCCTTGGACAGCACCTGACCGGCATTGACCAGCAGCAGTTCCAGCAGCCGGAACTCGGTCGGCGACAGCTCGACGTCGTCGGGGCCGCGCCGGACCACGTGCCGGCCGGGGTCGAGTTCCAGGTCGGCGCAGCGCAGTACACCGCCGGGGGCCGGTCGCTCGCCGCGGGCCGACCGGCGCACCAGCACCTCGATCCGGGTGACCAGCTCGACCGCGCTGAACGGCTTGGTCATGTAGTCGTCGGCGCCCAGGCGCAGGCCACGGACCTTGTCCTCGACCGCGTCGCGGGCCGACAGGAACAGCACCGGCAGGTCCGGGTGCCGGCGGCGGATCATCTGGACCACGTCGAAGCCGTCCTGTCCCGGCATCATCACGTCGAGGACCACGACGTCGACCGGGCCGTCCCGCAGCGCGGTGTAGGCGTCGGCGGCGTCCGCGGCCAGGGTCACGCCGAAGCCGGCGAAGGCCAGGGTGGAGGCGAGCATCTCCCGGATCTCCTCGTCGTCGTCCACGACCAGGACCTGCACCGTCACCACCTACCGGTTCGCGGTCAGGAGGAAGTCCTTGACCAGCCGTACGAAATAATCGGGTTTGTCCAAGTGGATCACATGGGTGGCGTCGACTCGCCGGTAGGTGCCCCGGCGCAGCAGGGACAGCGCCCGGCCGGCGTCCTCCTCGGTCATCGCGCCGTCGAGTGTGCCGTCGGCCAGGACGCTGAAGTTCGCCTGGACCAGCAGGGCCGGGCAGCCGATGGCGCGCAGGGCGGTGGCGTGGTCGAAGCCGGTGTGCCAGGTGCCGTCGTGGAAGGCCGCGCCGAAGCGGGGGTCGAACCGGTCGAGGCCGCGGATGAACTGGCGGACGGTGTCGTCGGGCAGCAGCCCGATCTCCAGGGGCTCGCCCGGGTGGGCCCGGCGGCGCTCCTTGACGGCCTCGACGAGCAGGCGGGCCGCGCCCCGGCCGACGTTCCGGTCGAAGAACGGCTTGCTGGCCCGGATCCAGTAGAGCAGGAAGTCGTCGGTGCCCTCGCGCACGGCGTTCGCGCAGGTCCGGAACGAGCGGTCGGCGATCGTCCGGGCGATCCGCGGGTACTCGGCCGAGAACAGCGGCGGGTCCTCCAGGACGACCGCGCGCACCAGGTCCGGGCGGTTCGCGGCGAGCCAGGTCGCCAGGAGCCCGCCGGAGGAGTTGCCGGTGACGTGGGCCGGTGCGCCCACGACGTCCTCGACGAATCGGGCCAGGTCGGCGCCGATCCGGGCGGCCGTCATCGGATAGCCGGGTGGGGCCGGGGTGCCGCCGTGGCCCGGGTAGTCGACGTCGAAGACGTGGAACGACTCGGCCAGCGCCGGCAGCACCCGGTTGTAGCTGTACCAGTCCATGTGCTGGGCGTGCAGCAGGACGAGCGGCGGGCCGTTGTCCGGCCCCTCGGCGTAACCGATCGCCAGGTCGCCGACCTGGGCGACCCGCTGCCGGTAGCCTGCCGCATCGACGAGTCGCTGCCCGGGATCCTGGTACGTGTCGAGCTTGTGCTTGAGCACGGCCAGCCCGGTCGCGGCGGCCACGGCGGCCGCCGCTCCGGTCGTCAGCAGGGCGCGACGGCCCAGGGAACGTTTCGTCATGACTTCCGATCCGTCGGTGGCGGTCGGAGTCAGTAAGGCCGACACGGCTTTCGGCGGCTCTACGGGAACCTGACGATTCGCTGACGGTGCTGGGATCCGTACGCCGAGCGGATCTTGATTTTTTACCAGGTGATGCCGGAAGCCCAGGTCAGAAGCTCGGTGCGGGCGGCCGTGAGTGTCGCGGCGGGGACCGTGGTGGTGTCCGAGGTGTTGATGATCAGGGCGACGTGGACGGTGCCGGAGGTGGCGCCGGACGCGGTCAGCAGCAGGCGCTGGGCGGTGGTGGCGCCGGTCTCGGGGCCGGCCGCGATCGTGCCGGTCGACGGGAGGCCGGTGCGGGTGCCGAGGTCGCTGACGACGGTGGTGCGGGCCGGGGCGAACGAGCCGGGCAGGTGCAGTTCGGTCGGGGCGGTGATGCCGGTGTCCCGCCAGACCAGGACGCCGTACTGGCGGGCGGCGACCAGGGCGGCGATCGTGGTGAGCCGGGACGGGACGGTCAGCCAGGCCTTCTGGGTGCCGGCGCCGGCGAACCCGTCGCGGGCCAGGTCCTCGTAGGCGAAGGCCAGGGTGTGCCCGGCGACCGCGGACGGGTAGAGGCGGTCGAGGACGCGGCGGTCCAGACGCAGGGCGCCGGACGCGATCACCGAGTGGTCCTCGCCGTTCCAGGCGTCGCCGGTGGTCTGGACCTTGCTCGGGTTGCCGTTCATCAGCTCCGAGTGGCGGCCGCTGTAGACGTCCCACTGCCACTGGGTGGCCGACAGGACCGGGCCGGAACCGGCCGCGTTGTTCCAGAAGTTCGCGCCGGACAGGCGGGAGTCGAGGCCCTGGTACATGGCCCGGACCATCCACGGTGTGCGGGAGTTGCTCATGGCGTTGCCGAACTCGGAGACGAATCCGGTGGTGCCGAGGGTGACCGCGCGGTCGCGGATGCGGTTCATGGCCGAGGAGTACGTGCCGTCGCCGGCCGCGGTCGGGTCGACGGTGATGCGGGCGCCGTCGTAGTAGTGGCTGTTGAAGACGTACCGGCCGCCCAGCGCCGGGATCGTGGACAGACCGCCGGCCTCGCCGAACGTGGTGTTCCAGAAGACCAGCGGCTCGGCGTAGAGCGGGAGGGCGGACCAGCCGGCGGTGTCCATCACGGCCCGGAACCGCTGGTAGAACGGCAGCAGGTAGGTCTGCTCCCAGGTCGTGCCGGACGCGCCGTCGAGGCCGCCGTCGAACGGTTCGTTGAACGGGTCGACGCCGAGCAGCATGTCCCTGGGCAGCGCGGTGCCGAGGTAGGTCAGGGCGGACATGGCCTGGGCCAGGTACGCGTCCTGCACGCCGTAGGTGTTGTGCCAGAAGTCGTAGGCGGGTTTGCGGACGGCGTTGTTGGTCAGCATGTTCTGACCCCAGAGCACGCAGATCCCGCACGACTCGGTCGGATAACTCCCCTTGGCGATCACCCATTTCGGGGCGCCGTCGCCGGTGTACCAGCTGCCGGTGTTGAAGACGTAGGACGAATAGAGGTCCTGGTGGTAGTCGAGCAGCACGTGAATACCGCGATCGGTGAACTGTCTGATCTGGGCGGCGGCCCGGCTCAGATAGGCCGTGTCGATCGTGGTCGCGGCCGGCTGCACGCCCTCCCAGCTGATCAGGAAGCGGATCGCGTTGGCGCCGGTCTGTTCGCGCATCGCCGTGGCCGAGGCGGCCGCGTCGGCGGTGCTGCGGAACGGGAGCAGCCCGCTCTCGTGGAGCTTGGTGCTGCCGGAGACGTTGAAACCACGGAAGGTGAGCTCGCGGCCGTACGGGTCGGTGAACCCGCTGGCGGCGGCGAACGCGGGCTGCGGCACGGTGACCGCGAACCCCAGGAGCATCAGCACAAAGATCCATCGCGCTCGCACCATGTATTGACGTTAATCGATCAGAAACCGGGTGCAACGACCCGAATACGCGCCACCTGCCACATGACGCGGAAGGCCGGAGCCGGGGAATGCCACGATTCCCCGGCCGGGCCGGCCTAGGAAATGGGGACGCAGGCCTGCGCCGCGGTGTATTTCTCGGCCAGCAGAAGGCCACAGACGAAACTGTCCGCGGCCGCCTCGACGCCCGGGGTGAACGCGGCCATCGCGCGGTCCGGGGAACAGGCGACGGTCTGGACGTCACCGAATTCCACGCCGCTCGCGTCGGCGCCCGAGACCCGGAGCATGACCCGGTCGTCGCAGGCCGACGCCGGCGTGAACGTCACCGTCATCGCACTGCCGTCGACCGTCGTGCACAGGCTGCCGGCCGGGTCACCGGCCGGGGCCGAGGCCAGGAAGACCTTCTCGCATTGGCTGAGAGCCGTGCTGCTCCCCGGGCTGGTGGCCGCGTTCGCGATGGCGACGCCGGCCGCGGTGACCGCCAGCAGGCCGGCCGTGACGATCGTGCCGTTGGTCAGTGTGCGTCTGCGCATGATTTCCCTTTCCGGTGCTCCATGGATGACGGCTCACCGTGGTGAAACATTCTCGGAGATCAATGGGAGCGGTCTGTCAAACAGCTATGCGACCGGGCCGCAGAAACTCCGCCCATCAGGGATTACTACAGGCAGCACACATAGAGCGACGCTTTTCTGTATTTAATCTGTGGATTTTGACACCCATCGCATAGCCATTCCACAGCGTCGATTCCTAACTTCAGCGCCCATGACCGAATCCACAGTGCCCACCCTCCACCGCCGCGGACTCCTGCGCGGCCTCGGCCTTCTCGCCGCCGCCGGCGCCGGCCTGGCCCTGGCCGGCCCGGCCCGCGCGGCCACCGCCTCCGGCACCCTGACCGTCCCGCCCCTGCTCGACCCGGCCACCGGCAGCGACGGGGTCAAGGTCTTCACGCTCGGCCTGCAGTCCGGCACCACCGAGATCCTCAGCGGAGTCCAGAGCGCGACCTGCGGGTTCAACCAGGCCTTCCTGGGGCCGGTGCTCAAGGTGAACCAGGGCGACACCGTACGGATGGACGTCACCAACAACCTCGGGGACGTGAGCACCGTCCACTGGCACGGCGCGCACGTGCCGCCCTCGGTGGACGGCGGGCCGCAGAACACCATTGCCGCGGGCGCGACCTGGTCGCCGTCGTTCGCGATCGACCAGGCGGCGTGCACGCTGTGGTTCCACCCGCACGCCCTGGGCACCACGGCCGAGCAGGTGGCCAGCGGTCTGGCCGGCATGCTGATCGTGGACGACGACACCGACGGCGCGGCGGCGCTGCCCCATACCTACGGCACCGACCAGTTCCCGCTGATCGTGCAGTCGAACCCGGTCAGCACGGCCGGCGTGCTGCAGTTCACGACCGCGGGCGAGACGGCCCGGACGACGTCGTTCCCGCTGCTGGTCAACGGGTCCAACGTGGCGGTCGCCGGCACGCCGGAACTCACGGTCGACGCCGGCCGGGTCCGGTTCCACCTGCTCAACGCGTCGATCGCCGACATCGTCACGATCACCCGGACCGACGGGGCCGCCCTGACCCAGGTGGCCACCGACGCCGCGCTGCTGTCGGCGCCGCTCGCGGTCACCGCCCTGACCCTGGTCGCCGGGGAACGGGCCGAGATCTGCCTGGACGTGACCAGCACGGACACCATCACCCTGCAGGCCACGGTCACGGCCGGCGGTGCCCGCGGCGGCAGCGGCACGTCCTCGATCGTGACCCTCACCTCGACCGCCACCGCCGCGGCCGACGCCCTGCCGAGCACGCTGGCCACGTTCACCGCGCTGGACGTCAGCAGCCCGGACGCCACCCGCACCATCGCACTGTCCAACAGCGGCAACACCATGCTCATCAACGGCGTGGCCGGAACCACGATGACCGCCATGGCGGGCGCCGAGATCATGACGACGCTCGGGGCCACCGAGGTGTGGACGATCACCAACGCGACCGCGCTGACCCACTCGTTCCACCTGCACGACGTGCCGTTCCAGGTGCTGACGGTCAACGGGGTGACGCCGACCGGCGGGTACGCCGAGTGGAAGGACACCATCCTGATCGCGCCGCAGAGCACCAACGTGATCGCCATGCGGTTCGTCGACTACGCCGACGACACGTACGGATACATGCTGCACTGCCACAACACGGTCCACGAGGACGAGGGGATGATGGCCATGCTCATGGTCATGGACGCCGCGAACTGACCGTGGTGACCGCCGTACCGTAAGCGGATCTTGATCTTTCGAAAGGGACGCCGGAGAACCGGCCGGGACGACGGCACCCGCCGCCGCCCCGGCCGGAGGTCACAGGGAGAGCGTCCAGCTGTCGAGGTATCCGGTGTCGGCCGAGGCGGCGTCCTGGACCCGCAGCGTCCAGGTGCCGTCGGCGGTCTCGCCGGACAGGTTCACCGTGTACGTCTGGTTGATGTTGTCGGTGCTGCCCCCGGCCCGGTTGTGCAGGACGTAGGCGGTGCCGTCGGGCGCGATCAGGTTGACCACCAGGTCACCGATGTAGGTGTGGACGATGTGCACCTCGACCGCGCTGGTCACCGAGGGGGTCGCGGTGCACCCGGCCAGTTCGACGGTGCTGGTCACGGTGGTGTTGTCGGGAATCGTCACGTCGGTCGCGTTGGTGGCGACGCAGCCGGCCGAGCTGTTGACGGTGACGGTGAGCGCGGCCGTGCGGGTGATCGACGCGGCGGCGGCCGTGACGGTGACCGGGGCGCTGCTGCGGCTGGCCCCCTCGGCCGCGCTGACCGTGACCGTGGTCGATTCACCGGCGGTGACGGTGGCCGGGTCGAACGAGACGGTGACGCCGGCCGGGGTGGTCCCGGCGCTGAACGTGATCGCCTCGGCCTCGCCGTTGACCAGGGTGGTGCCGACGGTCAGGGTGGTGGAGGTGCCCGGGTCGATCGCCGTGGTGGCCGACGACAGGGTGAGGGCGAAGTCGTTGCCGGTGGAGCAGAAGTCGTCGCCGGCCACGTTCACCGCGGTCCAGGCGGCCTGGACGGCCTTGTAGTCGGTGCCGCAGAAGCCGTACAGGTCGGCCGCCGCGGCCAGGGTGTAACCGCGCGCCGCGGTGTAGCTGGTGCTGGAGACGAAGTAGCTGTCCAGGGCCCGGAACCAGATGGCCGCCGCCCTGTCCCGGCCGATGCCGGTGACCGGGGACGCCGAACCGCAGAGCGGCGAGGTGCCGTACGCGGTGGCGCCGCTGCCCTCGGCCAGGTCGAAGAAGAAGTGGTTGGCGACACCGGACGAGTAGTGCACGTCGACGTTCTTGGTCGTGCTCGACCAGCAGCCGTGCGACGAGCCGTCCAGCGTGGGGTTGTACATGTACCGCAGCGGCGCCCCGGTCCCCCGGATGTCGATCTTCTCGCCGATGTCGTAGTCGCCCGGGTCGGCCGAGCTGTTAGCGTAGAACTCGACCATGCTGCCGAAGATGTCGCTGGTGGCCTCGTTCAGTCCGCCCGGCTCGCCGGCGTAGGTGAGCCCGCCGGGCACCACGTTCTCGGTGACGCCGTGCGACATCTCGTGTCCGGCGACGTCCAGCGCCACCAGGGGTTTCGCGTTGCCGGAGCCGTCGCCGTAGGTCATCTGCGCGCCGTCCCAGAACGCGTTGACGTACGCGCTGCCGTAGTGCACCCGGGACGGCACGCCCACCCCGGTGCCGAAGATGCCGTTACGGCCGTGCACGTTCTTGAAGTAGTCGAACGTGGTGGCCGCCCCGAAGTGCGCGTCGGCCGCGGCCGAGGCCCGGTCGCTGTTGGCGCCGGTCCCCCACACGTTGTCGGCGTCGGTGAAGACCGCGCAGGTGCCCGAGGTCCGGTTGCCCATGTCGCAGGTGTAGCCGTTGCCGCGCACCGGGTCGGTCAGGCTGAAACCGCTGTCGGTGGACGTCGTCTCGACCGCGACCGCACCGGCGTACAGGCTGTTGCCGGTGCCCGCGACGGTCTCGATCTCGTCGTACGAGCCGGTGACCGCCCCTGTCCGGGCGTCGCTGAGCACGTGCAGGCGTGACGGGGTCTGCCCGTCCGGAAGCCATCCGCTGACCACGGTCTCCCAGGACAGCACGCCGGTGCCCCGGCTGGCGTCGACGAACAGCTCCGGGGTGCCGGTGCCGCTCGCCCGGCCCTTGAACGCGGCGGTCGCCGCTTTGCGGGCCTTGGCCGCGGTGACCGTCGGCGTCGTGCCCAGCGTAAGAGGTTTGGCCAGGCCGACCGAGCTGCCGGCGTAGGCGCCCTTGGCGTCGGTACGGATGATCAGGTCACCGCCGTAGACCCGCAGCCCGTCGTAGGTCCGGGTGTAGCGGACGGTGCCGCGGCCGGCGGCGTCGGTCTTGCTGCTGTAGACCTGGTAGGCATCTTCGGACGAGGCCTTCACGGCGGTGGGGTGCTGGGCCAGGGCCCGGTCGGCCGCGGCGATCAGCGACGTTCCGGGGGTGACGGGCGGTGCGGCCGACGCGGTCGTGGCGGTCGCCGCCAGCCCTCCGCCGGCCAGCACGATGATGCCGGCCAGCGCGATTCCGGTTCTCACTAACGTCCTCCTGCGATCCGAGAAGAAGACATCTATTAATGTCTATACTTCTATATCCGCAGGCTTATGCGACGCGATACGTGTGTAAATTTCATGTTCCAAACCGGACAGTTAGCATCGACCGGATGTTCACCGACCCGGGAATTCGCCTCGCCACCGCAGCGGACCTCGACGCCCTCGTCGACGTCCACCGCCAGGCCCGCGAGGCCGTCTACCGCGGCGTGGTCGCGCCTGACCCGGCCTGGCCGGCCGCTGCCCGCCGAATCTACGCCGACGCCCTCGCCTCACCCGGACACGCTGTGTTCTGCATCGACCGCGACACCGAGGTGGTCGCCCTCGCCTACCTCACCACCGCCAAACTCGTCGGCCTCTACGTCCGGCCCGACCATTGGCGGCACGGCCTCGGCGCTCGGCTGCACGATCGGAGCGTCCAGCGCTGGCAGGCGGACGGCGTCCACACCGCCCGCCTCGACGTCTGGGACCGCAACCAGCAGGCCCGAGCCTTCTACTCCCGCCGCGGCTGGCGGCCCGACGGCCACAGCCGCCCAGGTCCGGGCGACACCTGCTTCCTCCGGCTGACCCTGACCGTCCCGCTCGCCACCTGACCCTCGATCCATCCGAGAGTGCTACCAGTCCAGGAGGGTTCTGGTGTCGATCTCACAGCGGAACGGGACGTCGAGCGTCAGGGTGGCGCCGAATGGCACATCGGCGTGCTCGACGTAGTGCTGGCCCTCGATGCGGAACATACGCAAGGCCACCGACTCGAAATCGGTGAGGTCGGGCTCGACCAGCAGATACCACCCGATCTGGGCGGCAGCGTAGAACTGCATCTTGAGGAGCCGGTCGTTCGCAGCATTGCTCGGTGAGACGATCTCGCAGATCAAGGCGACCTCGGATGCCTCGATCACGCCACCCTTGGGATCCGTGTCGGCCACCACAAGATCAGGAATGACGATCCGGTCGGTGCCGAGCCGGACGTTGGCCGCTTCGTAGGCACGCAGGCCGACGGCCCGAGCCGCTGGGCGGATGCCGGCCATCAGGAGGAAGGAGATGTCCTGATGAGGTTTGTTCGGTGCCGGGCTCGCCCACAGTCCCCCGTCGATCAACTCGATCCGGTTCGGCGTCTCACCGAGCGCGAAGTACTGCTCCTCGTTCCATGGACCCGGATGCTCAAACAGCGCCACACTCATCGACAACACCTCCAGACCGATAACGCGCCAATTCTGCCACGCCGTCCAGCCGGGCAAGGCACTCGCCAGTGGCCGCCCTCCAGCTGCGGCGCTCCGCCCCGAGATTCCACCCATGCCGGTGACGTCGTCCCAGCCGAGCGCCTCCACCTCACCATGAGCGCCGGGCGGTCAGGGGTGCTGACTGCTGACCGAGATCACCTCGCCGGTCAGGTAGGAGGCGTAGTCGCTGGCCAGGAACGCCACCACGGTCGCCACCTCCCACGGCTGCGCGGCCCGCCCGAACGCCTCCCGCCGGGCCAGCCCGGCCAGCTCGGGCTCGCTGATCACCTTGCTCAGGAACGGGTGGGTGGCCAGGCTGGGCGCGACCGCGTTGACCCGGATGCCGTGGGCGGCCACGTCGAGCGCGGCGCAGCGGGTGAACGCCATGACCCCGGCCTTGGCCGCCGCGTAGTGGGCCTGCCCGGCCTGCGCGCGCCAGCCCAGCACGGACGCGTTGTTGACCACCGCTCCCCCGCCGCCCTGGGCGATCATCTGCCGCAGCGCGGCCCGGGTGCAGCGGAAAGTGCCGGTCAGGGTCACGTCGAGCACGCGCGACCACTCGTCGTCGGTCATCCGGTCGACCGCGCGTTCGCCTCCCAGCCCGGCGTTGTTGATCATGACGTCGAGCCGCCCGAACTCGGCCGCCGCGCCGCTCACCAGCGCGGTCACGTCACGCTCGTCGGTCACATCGCACGGCAAGGACCAGACCCTTTTCCCGTACGTCGTGAGAAGCCGCTCGTGAGCCGCCGCAAGTCGCCGCTCGTGCCGGTCGCTGAGCACCACCCGGGCACCCTCGGCCAGGCAGCGCTCGGCGATGGCGGCGCCGATCCCGGTGCCGGCCGCCGCGGTCACCACCACGACCTTGCCGGCCAGCAGTTCGCGCCCGTCCGGCCCGGCCGTGTCCGGTGCGTCCAGGTGGTGGCCTTCCGGCATCATCGGCGGTCCTGCCGGGGCAGCCCGAGGACCCGCTCGGCCAGGATGCCGCGCTGGATCTCGTCGGAGCCGCCGTAGATCGTGTCGGCCCGGCTGAACAGGAACAGCCGCCGCCACCGGTCGACCTCGCCGTCCCCCGGCTCGGACGCCACCCCGGCCGGCCCGAGCACGGTCATGGCCAGTTCCCCGAGCCCTTTGCGCCAGCGCGACCAGAGCAGTTTGATGACCGTCGCCGTCCCGGCCGCGGGCGGCTCGGACAGCAGCCGCAGGGTGTGCGCCCGCAGCACGGTCAGGTCGATCCAGGCGCGGGTCAGCCGTTCCCGCACGGCCGGGTCGGTGGCCGCGCCGGTGCGCCGGGCCAGCGCGACCAGGTCGTCCAGGTCGTGCTGGAAGCCGACCTGCTGGCCGACGGTGGCCGCGCCGCGCTCGAAGCCGAGCGTCGCCATCGCCACCTTCCAGCCCTGGCCGGGTTCGCCGACGACCAGGTCCCGCTCGGTGCGGGCGCCGTCGAAGAAGACCTCGTTGAACTCGCTGTCGCCGGTGAGCTGCCGGATCGGCCGGACCGTGACGCCGGTCTGGCGCATCGGCACCAGCAGGTAGGACAGGCCGGCGTGCCGGGACGCACCTTCGGGGATCGGCGCGGTGCGGGCCAGCACGAAACACCAGTCGGACACGTGGGCCAGCGACGTCCACACCTTCTGCCCGGTGAGCACCCAGTGGTCGCCGTCGAGGTCGGCCCGGGTGGTGACGGCGGCCAGGTCGGAGCCGGCGCCGGGCTCGGAGTAGCCCTGACACCACAGCTCGGTGGCCGCGGCGATGCCGGGCAGGAACCGGTCCCGCTGCTGCACGGTGCCGAGCCGCATCAGGGTGGGGCCGACCATGGTGACGCCGATGTGGTCGACCCGGCCGGGGGCGCCCGCTTTCGCGTACTCCTCATGGAAGATCACCTGCCGCGCGAGGGACGCACCGCGGCCGCCGTGCTCGACCGGCCAGGCCAGGGTGGACCAGCCGTCCGCGGCCAGTCGCCGGGTGAAGGCGAGACGTCTCCCGAACGCCTCGTTCTCCCGGCCGGCGCCGCCGGCGCCCCGCAGGTCGTCGGTCACGTTGGCGGCCAGCCAGTCCCGGATCTCGCGCCTGAACTCCTGGTCATCGTCCACTGGCGTCGCCTCCCGCTCCGCGCGTAGGCTCACCCTACCAAGCACTTGCTTGGTTGACCACGGTCGCGGAGGCGGTGCCATGACCTCGACGATCCCGGCCGCCGTGGCCCGCGCGGCCCACGTCTTCGGCTCGGCCCCGGCCCTGGGCGGGTTGACCTGGGCCGGCCTGTCCGGCCAGGTCCGGCGGGTGGCCCGAGCCCTGATCGCGGGCGGTCTGCGGCCCGGCGACCGGCTCGCCCTGTGGGCGCCGAACTCGGCCGAGTGGGTGCTGACCACGCTCGGGACGAGCTGGGCGGGCGCCACGCTGGTGCCGGTCAACACCCGGTTCACCGCGGTCGAGGCCCGGGAGGTCGTCGAGCGCAGCGGCGCCCGCGGCCTGGTCGTGGTCGGCCCGTTCCTCGGCACCGACCGCCTGGCCGAGCTGCGGGCGACCGGCGCGTCACTACCCGACCTGGTCGTGTCGATCCCGGCCGGCTGGGACGACTTCCTGGCCTCCGGGGACACGGTCCCGGAGGAGGAGGCCGACGCGCGGGCCGCGGCGGTCACTCCCGACGACGTCGCCGACATCCTGTTCACCTCGGGCACGACCGGGCGTTCCAAGGGCGTGATGAGCGCCCACCGGCAGTCCCTGGCCGTCGCCGCCGCCTGGGCCGGGATCGCCGGGCTCGGGCCGGACGACCGCTACCTGGTGGTCAACCCGTTCTTCAACAGCTTCGGACTCAAGGCCGGCATCCTGTCCTGCCTGGTCAGCGGCGCGAAAATCGTGCCCCAGGCGGTGTTCGACGTGGCCCGCGCGATGGAGCTGATCGCCGCCGAGCGGATCACCGTGCTGCCCGGCCCGCCGACCCTCTACACCAGCCTGATGGACCATCCCGAGGCCGGTCGGCACGACCTGTCCAGCCTGCGCCTGGCCGTGACCGGGGCCGCGGTCGTGCCGCCGGCCCTGGTCGAGCGGATGCGCAAGGAACTGGGAGCCGAGGTGCTGACCGCGTACGGACTGACCGAGGCGGTCGTCGCCACGATGTGCCGGCCCGGGGACGACGCGGCGACCGTGGCCGGGACGTGCGGGCGGGCCGCGGCCGGCTTCGAGGTCCGGGTCGACCCGCCCCACGGTGAGGTGCTGCTGCGCGGGCCGAACACGATGCTCGGCTACCTCGACGACCCGGACGCCACCGCCCGGGCGATCGACGCGCGGGGCTGGCTGCACACCGGGGACGTCGGGCGGCTCGACGAGCACGGATATCTGACGATCACCGACCGGCTCAAGGACATGTACATCTGCGGCGGTTTCAACGTCTACCCGGCCGAGGTCGAACGGGCCCTGGCCCGGCTGCCCCAGGTCGCCGAGTCGGCCGTCATCGGGGTGCCGGACCAGCGGCTGGGCGAGGTCGGGCGGGCGTTCGTGGTGTGCCGTCCGGGGCAGACGCTCACCGAGGCCGAGGTGATCGATTTCTGCCGGGGACGGCTCGCCGGGTACAAGGTGCCGCGCGGCGTCGCGCTGCGGTCCGAGCTGCCGCACAACGCCTCCGGCAAGGTCCTCAAATACCTGCTGCGGGCGGAGGCGGCCGATGGCTGACGAGGTGCTCTACGAACGCCGGGGCGTGGTCGCGGTCGTGACCATGAACCGGCCGCGGTATCGCAACGCACAGAACTCGGCCATGACGTACGCGCTGGATCTGGCCTTTACCCGGGCCGTCGACGACCGTGCGGTACGGGTGATCGTCCTGGCCGGCGCGGGCGAGCACTTCTCGGCCGGGCACGACATCGGCACGCCCGAGCGGGACGCCGACACGTCGTTCCCGCGGCGGGCCGCGCTCTGGTGGGATCACACCGACCGGTCCGGCGCCGACCGCCGCTACGCCCGGGAGATCGAGGTCTACCTGGGCATGTGCCGGCGGTGGCGGGAGATCCCGAAACCGATGATCGCCATGGTGCAGGGTGCGTGCATCGCCGGTGGGCTGATGCTGGCCTGGGTGTGTGACCTGATCGTCGCGTCCGACGACGCGTTCTTCGCCGACCCGGTGCTGCGGATGGGCATCCCCGGCGTCGAATACTTCGCGCATCCGTGGGCCCTCGGGCCGCGCTTCGCCCGCGAGATCCTCTTCACCGGCGATCGATTCAGTGCCCGGCGGGCGTACGAGATCGGCATGGTCCACCGCGTCGTGCCCCGCGACGACCTGGACGCCGCGGCGATGACGCTCGCCGGTCGGGTCGCCGAGATGCCGCCGTTCGGGCTGGCCCTGGCCAAGCGGGCGCTGAACCAGTGCGAGGACCTGATGGGCATGCGCGCCGGGATGGACGCCGTCTTCGGCCTGCACCACGTCGCCCACGCCCACAACGCCGAGGTCACCGGCGATCCCCTGGCCGGCCTGGACCCGAAGGCGATGAAGGAGTGAACCTCGACCTGCCGCCCGAGGCCCACGCGTTCCGCGACGAGGTGCGGGCGTGGCTGGCCGCGAACGTGCCCGCCTCACCACTGCCGAGCATGGACACCCCCGAGGGCGACGCGGCGCATCGGGCCTGGGAGCGGCGGCTGGCCGAGGCCGGGCTCGCGGTGGTCACCTGGCCTCGGCAGTACGGGGGCCGGGCCGTACCCCCGATGCAGTTCTTGATCTTCGAAGAGGAGTATCACCGCGCCGGGGCGCCCGCACGGATCGGTCAGAACGGGTTGTTCCTGCTCGCACCGACCCTGTTCGCGCACGGCACCCCTGAGCAGCGGGAACGGATCCTGCCGCCGATGGCCCGGGGCGAGCAGGTGTGGGCGCAGGCCTGGTCCGAACCGGACGCGGGCAGCGACCTCGCGGCGATCCGGTCGCGGGCCGAGCGTGTCGAGGGCGGCTGGCGGCTGACCGGGCAGAAGACGTGGAGCTCGCGGGCGGTGATCGCGGATCGGGCGTTCGGGTTGTTCCGCAACGATCCGGCCGCCGAGCGGCATCGGGGACTGACCTACCTGATGGTCGATCTGCGGGCGCCGGGGGTGACCGTGCGGCCGATCCGGCAGCTCGACGGCGATCCCGGGTTCGGCGAGATCTTCCTGGACGACGTATTCGTGCCGGACGCCGACGTGATCGGCGCGCCCGGGGACGGCTGGCGGGTCGCCATGAGCACCGCCGGACACGAACGCGGGACGGGTCTGCGCAGCCCAGGACGGTTCACGGCGGCGGCCCGGCGGCTGGTCGCGACGTGGCTGGAGGGTGGCGATCCGGCGCTGCGGGATCGCGTGGCCGACGCGTGGATCGGGGCTCAGGCGTATCGGATGCACGCCTTCGCGGGGGCGCCCGGCTCGGCCAGCATGATCAAACTGTTCTGGTCGGAGCTGGACGTGGGGCTGCACGAGACCGCGTTGGAGCTGCTCGGACCACAGGCCGAGGTCGATCCGGCCTGGACCGACGGCTATCTGTTCTCGCTGGCCGGGCCGATCTACGCGGGGACCGACGAGATCCAGCGGGACATCGTCGCCACCCGGGTGCTGGGACTGCCGCGATGAACCTGGTCCCCTCGCCCGAGCAGGCTCAATTCGCGGCCGTCCTTCACGATCTGCTGTCGGCCGCTGGGGTGCCGGCCGCCGCGGACCGCTGGGCTGACGGCGATCACGGGCCGGGCCTGCGACTCTGGGAACAGTTGGCCGAGGTCGGGGTCACGGCCCTCGACGACCCGGCCGACCTGGTCATCGCCGCCGAGGAGCTGGGGCATCACGCGGTTCCCGGGCCGGTGGCCGAGACCATCGCCGCGGTGCCCGCCCTGTCGGATCGCCGTGGGCTGGGAACTCTGGCCGCGCCGCCGTGGCTTCCGTACGCCCTCGACGCCGACGTCGCGGACGTGGTACTCCTCGCCGACCACGGTATGGTCGGGCCGGCCCGCGCCGTCGTGGCGCACTCGTCGCTGGACCCGACGCGACGGCTGTTCGAGGTCGTTCCGGACGGGCCGGCCCGGACCTGCCCCGACCTCGGTCGCGCCCTGGACCTCGGCGCGCTGGTCTGCGCCGCGCAGCTGCTCGGCGCCGGCCGGGCACTGCTCGAAGCGGCCGTGGACCACGCCCGGAACCGGCATCAGTTCGGCGGGCCGATCGGGCGTTTCCAGGCCGTACGCCATCGTCTTGCCGACGTCGCGGTGGGCCTGGAGTTCGCCCGGCCACTGCTCCACGCGGCCGCGGTGACCGGCACCGCCCGCGACATCTCGGCCGCGAAGGTCGCCTGCTCGGGCGCGGCCGGCCGGGCCGCCCGCACGTCACTGCAGGTGCACGGCGCGATCGGCTACACGCGGGACCACGGCCTCGGCCGATGGCTGACCAAGGTCAAGGCCCTGAGCCTGGCCTGGGGCACCCCGGCCGACCATCGGGCGCGGGTGATGGCCGAACTGGCCAAGGAGGACCGATGCGACTGACCGACGAGCAAAAAGCATTGCGCGATTCCGTACGTGGTCTGCTGGCCGCCCGCCCCGACCCTCTCTGGCCGCGCCTGTGCAAAGAGATCGGCGTAGCCGCCCTGGCTGTCGACGCCACCCTGCTGGAGTGCCAGGTCGTGCTGGCCGAGCTGGGTCGGCAGCTCACGCCGTCGCCGATGCTGGGCAGTGCGGTGCTGGCCACCCAGGCGCTGCTGAAGGTCGGCGCCACCGAGCTGCTGCCGTCGCTGTTCGCCGGCGATCGCGTCGCGGCCCTGAAGTTCGCCGACTTCCCGGTCCTCGACGCCCCGACGGCCGACATCATCCTGACGGTCACCGGGGACACCCTCTGGGAGGTCACGCCCGCCGACGTCACCGTGCGGCCGTGCGACCTGCTCGACCCCACCCGCCCCCAGGCCGTCGTGCACCTGGGCGACGCTCCGGCCCGACGCCTCGGCGAAGCCCCCGGACTGGCCTCCTGGCTGCGCGACCTGGCCTGCGTGGCATTGAGCGCGGAACAGATCGGCGCGGCGTCCCGAGCCTTCGAGATGACCCACGATTATGTACGGCAGCGGGTCCAATTCGGTCGGCCGATCGGCTCGTTCCAGGTCATCCAGCACCGGCTGGCCGAGGCGTACCTGCGCCTGGAAGCCGCCAGCACCGCGTCCTGGACCGCCGCCGAAGCCCTGGTCGCCGACTCCCCCGACGCACCGACCCGGGCCGCGATGGCCAAGGTCCACTGCTCCGAGTCCTTCCAGGCCATCACCGCCGAAATGGTCCAGATGCACGGCGGCCTGGCCATCACCTGGGAGCACGACGCCCACCGCTACCTGCGCCGCGCCTACGGCGACGCCCAGCTCTTCGGCGCCCCGGCTACCCACCTCGACCGACTCGCGGCCACGCTGCTGCCGTACGGCATGATCGGTTCTCATGGTGGTGGCACCTGACGACGTCGACCTGGCCAACCGGCACCTGACCCCGATCGCCGGCCGCCCGCTGATCGCCTTCCGCCTGGGCGGCGGCGTCCTGCTGGAATTCGGCGATCAGCCGTTCTACGAAATCCTCGTCGAGGGCCGGATCCGCGTGACCGGCCCCGACCGGCCCGAACTCCACAGCGAGCCGGTCACCACGGAAGTCGCCGCGGCCCTCGTGCCGCTGCTGAACACCGACGTCACGGCGATCGCCCTCACCCCGGCCGGCATCCTGACCATCAACTTCGGTGCGACCCGTCTCACCGTCGAACCCGACATGATGTACGAGGCCTGGCAGCTACGCGCCGACAACGGCCTCCTCGTGGTCAACGTCCCCGGCGGTTCCGTCGCGATCTGGGAACCCGAATGACCAGCGCCAGCAACCAGGCGCCGCAATCACCTCGTCGGCGCAGCGGCGGCCGCCCTATCGTGAATCCTGACCGGTTCCGGGGCTGGTTCCTGAGCGACATCGCCGTCGCCGCTTCGCGGGGCGGCAGCTCAGTGCGGATCACGCTGACCTCCGGTGGAGAGGATGCGGCCGAGGTCGCGCTGGTGGTGGAGCAGGTCGTGCACCTCAGCATGGACACGTCGGGGTCCTGGGACGACTTCGTCGATGAGCTGAGGGTCCTCCGGCTGGCGCCTGACGAGCCGTGGCCGGAGCAGGTCCGTCATCTTCTGCACCATCACGATGGTCGTGACACCCTCACATGGCTGTATCTGGACGGCCCCGGCCCCGTCGAGGTTCTCGGCGGCGGCCTGGACATCGGTGAGGACTGATTCCATGAGTGATCGCACAGGTCTGAACTACGCCGAGTACCAGATCCTCGGTGATCTGGAGTCGCCCGCGAAGCTCCAAGAACTCGGCCGGGACGGGGCGCCGTCGCGGGAGGCGGTCACCGAGGTCCTCGGGCCCGCCCTGGTCTCGCTGGCCGAGGACGATCTGATCGAGGTGCGCCGCTTCGAGACCTGGCCGGCGCCGTGGGCCGACGGGGTCCCGGTCTCCGGCGACGAACTTCGGCAGGCGAGCGGCCGCGTCGAGGAATGGTCCGGCGACACCGATCACGATGTGCTGGTGGCTGACGTCACCGAGGCCGGCGCCGCCTACCTCTGAATTGGCTGGTCGGCACGGCAGCGGCGCCCTACGATCGGCGACCATGATCGAGCGTTGGGTCGACGGGGTGGAACGGGTGGCGGTGCTCACCGGCGCGGGTGTCTCGACGGATTCCGGGATCCCCGACTACCGGGGGCCGTCGGGGGTGTGGACCCTCGACCCGGAACTGGTCAAGGCGTTCACCTACCAGTCGTTCATGGCCGACCCGGAGGTCCGGGCGGCCTTCTGGCAGACCTATCACGGCCACCCGGCCTGGTCGGCGCGGCCGAACGCGGCCCACCGCGCGCTCGCCGACCTGGAACGCTCGGGTGTCGCGGTGCGCGTCCTGACCCAGAACATCGACGGCCTGCAGCAGACCGCCGGCTCCAACCCGCGCAAGGTGCTCGAACTGCACGGCACGATGCGCGAGGTGGTCTGCACCGGCTGCGACCGGCGCACGCCGAGCGAGCCGACGATGGCCCGGGTCGACGCCGGGGACACCGACCCTCGCTGTGTCGACTGCGGGGCGATCCTGAAACTGGCCGTCGTCCTGTTCGGTGAGCATCTCGACCCGGCCACCGCCGGCTTGGCCGAGCGGATCGCCGCGAACGCCCAGCTCATGATCGCCGTCGGCACCTCGCTCCGGGTCGAGCCGGTGGCCTCGCTGTGCGCGGTCGCGGTCAACGCCGGCCACCGCCTGGTGATCGTCAACCGTGATCCGACCCCGTACGACGACCTCGCCGTCGAGGTGATCCGCGAGCCGATCGGCACGGCCCTCCCCCGGATCTGCGCCGCCGTCGCCGAGGCCACCCGCGTCGCTCGCTGAGTGACGCGGGGCCGGCGCCGAAAAGCGTTGGCCCTTTCCGTCCGCACCCAGCAGGATGCGCTCGTGACCGCCTACCTCACCACCGAACGCCTGACGCTGCGCCACTTCACCGCCGACGACGCCGACCTGCTGATCGAACTGGACAGTGACCCCGCGGTCATGCGTTACCTGTCCGGTGGTGAGCCGACCGACCCGGACGAGATCCGCGAGCGCCACGTGCCCGGCATCCTCGCCGCCTACGAGCGGTGGGGCGGCAACTTCGGCGTGTTCGCCGCCCAGGACCGGAGCAGCGGCGCCTTCATCGGCTGGTTCCTGCTGCGCCCGGAGCGGGAGGGCCCGCTGGACGAGGCCGAGCTCGGCTACCGGCTGCGCCAGGCCGAGTGGGGCAAGGGGTACGCCACCGAGGGCTCACGGGCGTTGCTGCACAAGGCGTTCACCGAGCTCGGCCTCCGCCTGGTCTGGGCCGAGACGATGTCCCTGAACAGCGGATCCCAGAACGTCATGAAGAAGGTCGGCATGACCATGGCCGGCACCGTCGACACTCCCCCGGACATGCTGATGGTCGAGGGCGCCGAGCACGGGGGCGTGCGATACGAGATCACCGAGAAGCAGTGGGGGCAACCCTAGGACGCCGCGGAGGCGGTGGAAAGAATTGTCGTCACTCCATCGAGTGCCGACCAGGGAAGAAACCGCCGACACGGTCCCATAATTCACGGCTGTGCCCATTCCGTCGACTCCCGGCGCCTCGCAGCCGACCGAGGAGAATTCCGAACACCTGTCACGTCGCGGCGATGCCGGCCGGGTGCCGATCGCTCGGATCGGATCGGAAGTCGAGGATTCGCCGGACGGCGACCCGCAGGCCGAGCCGGATCTGGCCAAGCGCATGTGTGGCGCGGTCGCCGATTCGGTTGCCGCGAGCGCGGCCCGGCTGCACGAACTGTCACCGGCAGGGCTGGTCGGCTTCCTGTGTGTCTCCGCGCTGGCTCCGGTGATCACCACGGCCGCCGGTGCGGGCGCGGTACTGGCGGCCGGGGCCGGGGTACTCGGTTCGGTCGGAGCCAACGTGCTCACCGATGTGATCACCACAGCGGTCGCGAAGTTACGCGACCGGGGCGGCGACCGCGACGTGCCGGTGGCCGAGGTCCAGCGGGCAGTCGCCGATCGGGTCGCCGCGGCGTTCGCCTCGGCCGATCCGTCGCATCAGGATCTGCGCGACGAGATCATCACCCTGTTCGCGACGGTCGATGTCGCCGGGACAGCGTTGCGGACGGCGACCGTGGAACGGCCGGAACTGGCCGCGAACATGGCCCAGGCGTTCGTCGCCCTCAACGAGATGTTCGGGGAATTCGGCTGGGCGTTGAGCGCGGCCCGCCTGAACCTGAAAGCGCTGCACCAGGATCTCGGCCGGGAGATCGCTCGCCAGCAGGCCGACCGGGAACGCGCCCGCCAGGTCGAGGGCGACATCGGCCGCATCCTGGAAGCACTTCAGGTCCTGCAGACTTCCGGCCCGGCCGTCGCGGACGCACCTGATCCGGGTCCGGGCCGGCAACCTCGTTGGAGCGGTTCCCCGTACCGGGGCCTGTTGCCCTACGAACAACGTCATGCCGGTGTGTTCTACGGCCGCCGGGAAGCAACCGCCGGCCTGCTGGAACATCTGCGCTCGCGGCTGACCGGCGGCGGTATCGCGCTGGTGCTGGGGCCGTCCGGGGTGGGAAAGTCGTCGCTCCTGCATGCCGGGTTGATGCCCGCGCTGGCCGAGGACCGCCTGGTTCCCGGCTGCCGACTGTGGCCACGCCGGCTGATCACCCCGGGCGCCGATCCCCTGCTGATGCTGGCCACCCACCTGGGTGATCTCGCCGGCCTCGACGCGGTCACCGTCGAGAAGGTACTCACCGGCAATCCCGAACAGGCGCACCTGCTGGCAGCGCAGATCGTGGCCGGAAGCGCCACCGGTGACAGCGGTTTTCCCGCTCGGCTGGTGCTGGTGATCGACCAGTTCGAGGAGGTGGTCAACATGCTCGGCGACCAGCAGCGGCAGGCGGCCTTCCTGACCGCCCTGCACGCCATGGCGGTGACCCGGGGACCGGCCGATGCGCAACCCTCGGCCCTGGTCATCGCCACGATCCGGGGCGACTTCCTCGATCAGGCCGTTCGATTCGGCCCGCTGCGGGAGGCGGTGGAACTGGGCGTCTTCACCGTGGCCGCGATGAGCGAGTCGGAGTTGGCGGAGGCGATCACGGCACCGGCGCAGGAGGCCGGCCGGCGGGTGCCCGCCGAGGTGGTGACCGCGGTCCTCGACGACCTGCGCGACCGTAACCTGCCCGTCGGGTTCGACGCCGGCGTGCTGCCACTTCTGTCGCAGGTCATGTGGGTGATGTGGGACGACGTTCAGGGCGGCGAGCTGACACCGGAGGGCTATCGGCGCACCGGCGGGGTGGCCGACATCGTGCGGACCAGCGCCGAACGGGCCTACCTCGGATTGTCCGAGGCCCACCGGACCGTCGCGCAACGGGTCCTCAGCCATCTGGCCGTCGCCGCGGACGGCCGCCTCACCCGCCGCCCGGCCGGCCGTGCCGCATTGCGGGCCGCGGCCGGCTGCTCACCATCCGACCTGGATGTGGTGCTCGACGAGTTCACGGCCCGTCGGCTGCTCACCCGCACCGACCCTGACCTGGTCGGCATCGCCCACGAGGAGCTGCTGCGCTCGTGGACGAGGCTGCGCGGCTGGCTGCAGCCCAGCCTCACCGACCAGGCTCTGCACCGGGCCCTGATCGACGACGTGCACGCCTGGCAGAGCCACCAGCGTGACGGCTCCTACCTCTATCGCGGTGGGCAACTTCATGCTGTAAGGGAGGCCGTCGACCGCTGGACGGCCGGCACCACCCGGCAGCTGGCGGTCGACGCCGAGGCACAACAGTTCCTGGCCGCGAGCCGGCGCCGCGACCGGCGCCGGCGCGGGCTCTACCAGGCCACCGCCGCGGCTCTGGTCCTGCTACTGCTGTCGTTCGGGACAGCCGCGGTCCTGGCCGGCCGCAACGCGGACACCGCGGAGGTCAACGCGCGCCGGGCGCGGGAGCAGCACGCCATGGCGCTCTCCCGGCAGCTGGCGGCGCAGAGCGAGAACCTGAGAAGCTCCTCGTGGCGCACGGCGCAGCAGTTGGCGGCATCCGCCCTGTACGCCGCCAACACGCAGGAAGCGGGCGCCGCGGCCAGTGCCCTGCTCCTCCATCAGCCCGACACGCTCGGCCAGGCC
Organism: Actinoplanes sp. HUAS TT8; assembly: GCF_051380535.1. Lineage (NCBI taxonomy): Bacteria > Bacillati > Actinomycetota > Actinomycetes > Micromonosporales > Micromonosporaceae > Actinoplanes > Actinoplanes sp. HUAS TT8. The sequence goes on from NZ_CP195646.1 coordinate 4,634,380, forward strand.
GGTTCACCATCCGATGTGAAGTTCAGCCCGGACGGCAAACTGCTCGCCGTCGCCAGCAGCGGAGCCGAAGGTAGCGGGGTTCGGATATGGAACCCCACCACTGGAATCCCGGTCGGCTCCCCGTTGAGTACCGGCACAGGCCCGGTGCACGGGGTGGCATTCAGCCCGAATGGGAAGCTACTCGCCGTCACTTCGGTAGCCGCTGGCGCCCGCAGCGACTCGATACGACTCTGGAACCTGGCTACCGGCGAACCGGTCGGCGAGCCCTTGGCCAGCGTCAACGGCCTGGTGTCGGACGTGGCGTTCAGTTCGGACGGCAAGCTGGTCACCGCCGCCGTCCTGGACGAGTCGGGCACAGTCTTGCGCCAGGCCAAACGGTGGGACGCAGCTACCGGTCGTGCGGTCGGTGTATCCCTGGCCGGCGATCCCAGCGACGTATCGGACCTGGCGTTCAGCCCGAACGGAAAGCTTCTCGCCACCATCGGCCACAGTGGAACCGAACTCCGGCTCTGGAATTCGACCAGTGGTCAACCGGCTGGCAGGCGACTGCCGATCAAACGCATCGACGTATCGAGCATGGCGTTCAGCCCGGACGGAACGCTGCTCGCCGCAGGCCAGACTAACGCCGAAACCGGCGACAGTCTGCGGATCTGGGACGTGACCACCGGGAAACCTATCGGAGTATCACTCGGCCCGGCCGCGGGATCGGTGTCGGATGTGACGTTCAGTCCGGACGGGAAATTCCTCGCCGCCGCCACCGACCAGACCGGAAGCCGCGACAAAATCGGGCAGGTGCTGCTCTGGAACACTGCCACCCGTAAAATCGCCGATATACGGATCGCCGACGCCGGGTCGTTTGTCAGGACTGCATTCAGCCCGGATGGCAAGCTGCTCGCCGTGTCCAGCGACAATGGGTCGGTGCGGCTCTGGAACCCGGCCACGGGAAGATCCGCCGGCGCACCGCTGGCCGACACTGCAGGCCTGGTGTACAAGGCGGCGTTCAGCCCGAGCGGAAAATCGCTCGCCACCGCTGGTGTAGGCACATCGGCAAGACTCTGGAATTGGGCGACGGGAACACCCACCGGCGTTCCGCTGGGCAGCGATGCCTATCCCACAATTGATGTGGCGTTCAGCCGGGACGGAAAACTGCTCGCCACCGCCAGCGTCGGCGCAGGCGACAGCAGCGGGCCGGTGCGGCTCCGGGACCCGGCCACCGGACGACCCGTCGGGGCACCACTGGCCGACGAAATGAACGCCGTAACCGAGGTGGCGTTCAGCCCGGACGGAAGACTGATCGCCGCGGTCATCGACGACTACAACACCAACATTGCCGGCGATCAGTTGCAACTCCGGGACGTCGCGACCGGCAGATCCGTCGCGGCCCCGCTGGCCCGCGACGCCCACCAGGTGAACCATGTCGCGTTCAGCCCGGACGGGAGACTGCTGGCCACCGCCCCTGCCACCGGCCCGGTACAATTCTGGGACCTGTCCACTAAGAAACCCGTCGGCTCATCTTTGGGCACCGACGAGGACTCGGTGGAGGAGATGACGTTCAGCCCGGACGGGAAACTGTTCGCCGTTGTCACCGCCAAAGAATTCGGCGGTGCCAGCCAGGCGCGGCTCTGGGATCTGGCCAGTGGCAAGCCGGGCGGAACACTCGGTGGCGGCACCGACGCGGAGGTCCACGTGGCGTTCAGTCCGGACGGAAGTCTGGTCGCGACCGCTAGCAGCGACCGCAATCTGGACATCGGTTGGGTGCGGCTCTGGAACCCGGCCACCGGCATTCCGGTCGGCGTGCCGATCACCGCTGACAGCGGTGTGGTCAACGATGTGGAGTTTAGTCCGGACGGGAAACTGCTCGCCATCGCCGACGACGCAGGCGTGCGATTGTCGAATTACACGATCTATCTCGACCCGATTCGAAGTCTCTGCGATCAGGCCGGCGCGATCTCCGAGAAGGATTGGGCGAGGTTCGCGAGTGGTGAACCCTACGCCCCGGCCTGCGGCACCCGTTAGCCAGGCGGAGGGCGCACCACCGCGTGTGTCCGGCGGGGACTCGCCATCGGTCGATGGGTGCCAATCCGGAAGTTGATGACCGCTGATTTCCTGCTCACCCTGACGGGGCTTCTCGGGGCGTTCATCATCCCGACCCACGGCGAGTAGGCGCGGCGATGATCAGAATCGGTTTTTGAACAGCGGCGCGGAAAGTTCAAGCGGGCCGTCGACCCAGTTCCGGAGCGAGGCCGACAGCCGCCCATTGCGAACCGCGCCCTCCGGCTCCGCGACCACCACCGCATAGGCGATGAGGACCTGACCGGCACCGGCCATTCCCGCGGGAGTCCGGCGCTCCGCCAGCACGATTCGTTTGTCCCGGCCGGAGAGCAGAACAATTTCCTCGTACGGCGTCCCGTCCAGGAAACGCAGACGCCGGAAACGATTCACGACCGTCCGGATGAAAAGGTCGTCGCTCTCGGCCGCTCCCAGATAATTCTTCTTGTCGCTGCGCCGGGCGAACTTCGCCACGGGTACCGCGCCGACCGCGAGTTCGCGGCGCAGCAGGCCACAGACGAGGCCGAGGTCGAGGGCCGAGGCGATCGGTGCCACACACACCGCGTGAGCGAAACCGTGCCGGTGACTGTTCGCCGCATCGTTGATGCCGCGGAAGACGTTCGCCAGTTCCTCCTGGGGATTGACCCGCGGTGGTGGTGTGGGCTCGCCGTATCCGATCTCGAACCCGAATTCACCCATCGATGTCCCCCTTCCAGCACGACCAAAGCACCCTCAGGATCCGCTGATCATGGCGCCGACAACCGCGAACACCAGGCAGCCGACCCCGGCGCCGGCGACCGTTTGAGCCCAGTGCGCGCCGAAGATCCAACCGCCGAGTGAGGTCGCCAGCAGTACGATCCCGGCCGCGACCAGGAACCCCTGCAGCTTGACGGCCAATCCACCGATCGCCGCTCCGATAATGATCACCAATAACAAGAACAGGATGCCGAGAACGACCTTGCCGACCAATCCCAATCGGTCGGCCGTCGTCTCCGTGGCAGCCAGGATCGCAAGTGTGGGCACGCGAATCGCCTCCTGCCGGAATGATCAGGTATTCCCAGAAGGATTCGGTGATGCTATCCACGTGGACGGTGCGGACCTAATGGCCCGTCCGGCCCATCTGGACACGGCAGTCAGTCAAAAGCAGCCGACGAAGGTGCGGGTATTGAACAATTCACCCGAAGGAGGCGGCTTGAAGCGGTCTTCCACTGACACGTCGAGCCGGGCCGGGCCGCCGACGGGCGGGTCAGATCCAGTCGGTGTGGCGGGGCCAGGCGAGAAGGGTGTCGACGACCTCGGGGGTGGCGGAGAGCGGCGGCGGGGCGGTCGCGTGGTAGCGACCCTTGTAGAACAGCAGCGGCCCGCCCTCCCGGCACGCGCCCAGGGTCAGGACGCGCCCGACGACGATGGCGTGGTCGCCGCCCGGGTGGACGGCCGCGACGGAGCATTCGGCCCAGGTCAGCGCGTCGTCCAGGATGGGCGCGCCGAGCGGGGACGGGCTCCAGGCGAGGCCCTCGAACCGGTCCGGGTGGCGGCCTCCGAACGTACGGGACAGGTCGTGGTGTTCTTCGGCGAGGACGTTGACGCAGAACACGCCGGTGCGCTGGATGCGCTGCCAGGTGTGGGAGCCGGCCTGGGGGCAGAACAGGACCAGTGGCGGGTCCAGGGACAGCGGGGCGAAGGCCTGGCAGGCGAATCCGGCCGGGCCGGGTGTGGTGATGACGGTGACGCCGGTGCAGAAGTGGCCGAACACCCGGCGGAATTCGCGGGCGTCGACGTCGGTCGGGAGGGTCACCCGTGTCCGCCTCCGAAGAAGCGGTGGCCCCACACGCTGTGCGCGGTGGTCTGCCGGGCCACCCAGGTGGCGTCGTCGACGGTGAGGCCGGCGGTGCCGTATTCGATGTCGAAACCGCTGGGGGTACGGACGTAGAAGGAGATCATGTCGTCGTTGGCGTGCCGCCCCAGCGTGGAGATCATCGGCGCTTTGTTCCTGGTGCAGCGGTCGATCGCCCGGCCCACGTCGTCGATCGTGGCCGTCTCGGTCATCAGGTGGACGAGTCCGCTGGGTGCGGGGATCGGCGCGAGCGCGACGCTGTGGTGCCGGGGGCCGCAGCCGAGGAAGCGCATCCACAAGGGTTTGTCGCTGGGCGGCAGGCCGACGTGTTCGGGGACGAGGCGCATCGAGTCGCGCAGCCGGAAGCCGAGCACGTCCGTCCAGAAGTGCAGTCCCGCCTCGTCGTCGAAGGACGGCAGCACCACGTGACCCATGCCCTGTTCGCCGGTGACGAATCTTGTCCCGTAGGGGCTGATCGCGGGCCGGGTGTCGAGGGCCGCCCCGCAGAAGAATTCGAGCCGGTTGCCGGACGGGTCGTCGACGCTGATCATCCGGTCGACCCGCCGTGCGGCGAGTTCTTCGGCCGCGCCCTCTTTAAAACCGACACCCGCTTCTTCCAGTACGGCGGTGAGCTGCGCCAGCGCCACCGGGGAGGCGAGCTCCCAGCCGCTGGCGGCGAGCCGGTCCCGTTCGCCGGGCACGACGACGATGCGCGCCGGCAGGTCGTCCATGCGCAGGTAGACCGCGGCCGGGTCGGGTCCGCGCCCCTCGACCAGGCCGAGCACTTTCACGCCGAAGTCGCGCCAGGCCGGCACGTCGGTGGCCTCGACCCGCAGGTAGCCGAGGGATCGGACGAGACTCATGACGGGTCTCCTTCCAGGAAGTCGAACGCCAGGCGGTTGAACTCGTCGAACTTCTCCAGGTGGGCCCAGTGCCCGCACCCGCCGAAGACGTGCAGCCGGCAGCGCCGGATCAGTTTGAGCGCGACCAGCGCGCCGTCGAGCGGGTTGACCCGGTCCTCCCGGCCCCACACGAGCAGGACTTCGTTGCGCAGCCGGTGCGCGTCCCGCCAGAGCAGGCCCTCCTCGAAGTGCGGGCCACCGAACGAATCACGCAGGAAGGAAGAATCACCGGCGGCCGCGAGCCGGGAGTCGATCAGCTCGTCGGTGATCAGGGACGGGTCGAAGACGAGGGTGCGCAGGAACGCGGCCATCCGCTCCCGGCTCGGGGCCACCCCGAACGCGCCGAGCCGTTTGACGCCCTCGGTCGGGTCGGCCGCGAACACGTTCAGGCTGAGCCCGCCCGGGCCCATGAGCAGTAGTTTCCCGGCCCGCGCGGGGTGGTTCAGGGCGAACCGGACGGCGGTGCCGCCGCCGAGCGAGTTGCCGATCAGGTCGACCCGGTCGAGGCCGAGTTCGTCGAGCAGCCGGGCCAGGGCGTCGGCGGCGTGGGTGAAGTACTGCCCGGTGAGTTCGCCGAGCTCGGAGGCGCCGTATCCGGGCTGGTCGACGGCGAGGGTGTCGAACCGTTTGGCGAAGACCGGGATCGTACGGCCGAAGTTGCTCATCGCCGTGGCGCCCGGTCCCCCGCCGTGCAGCAGGACGAGCGGCGGTGCCCCGGCCGGCCCGGCGCGATGGAAGGCGAGTGTCATGGCCGCCTCACACCATCGCGTCGGCGACGGACAGGCCGAACTCGCCCCGGCCGTACATGGACAGGGCCCGTTCCGGGTCGTTGATGGCGTGGACCCGGCCGGCGTGCGCGTCGCGCCAGTAGCGCTGCATCGGGTGGCTGGTGTAGATGGCCCGGCCGCCCGAGTTCTCGAACAGCCGGTCGACCGCCTGGATCGCCAGTTCGGTGCCGCGGACCTGGTCACGACGTACGCGCAGGCGAAGCCGCATGGGTAGTTTTTCCCCGGCGGTGACCAGGTCCATCAGCTCGCGCATGTCGGCGGTCAGGGTGAGCCAGGCGGCGTCCACGTCGGCGGCGGCGCGGGCGACCCGGACCTGCGAATAGGGGTCCTCGGCGGCGCGCACCCCGGCGTAGGCGGCCCGGACGCGTTCGCGCATGTAGGTGACGTGCGCGTCGTAGGCGCCGGTGGCCATGCCGATGATCGGGGTGGTGATCGTGTACGGGAAGATCGACCCGTACGGGATCCGGTAGAGCGGCGCCGTGTTCAGCTCCTGCCCGGGGCAGACGCAGCGGGCGGTGTCGGCGAAGCTGAGCGACCGGTACGCCGGGACGAACGCGTCGGCCACCACGATGTCGTTGCTGCCGGTGCCGCGCAGCCCGATCGTGTGCCAGACGTCCTCGATCGTGTAGTCGGCGGCCGGGATCAGGAACGTGCGGAAGTCGGCCGGGGTGTCGCCCGCGCCGGGCACGATCCCGCCGAGCAGCACCCAGCTCGCGTGGTCGCTGCCCGAGGAGAAGCTCCACCGGCCGCTCACCCGATATCCGCCCTCGACGGCGGTGATCCGGCCGGTCGGGGCGTAGGAGGAGGACATCAGCGTGCCCGGGTCGTCGCCCCAGACGTCCTGCTGGGCGCGGTCCGGGAAGAGGGCCATCTGCCAGTTGTGCACGCCGATCACCGAGGCCACCCAGCCGGTGGAGCCGCAGGCGGCGGCGATGTCACGCACGCAGCCGAAGAACGTGACCGGGTCGGCCTCGTGGCCGCCGAACCGGGCGGGCTGCAGCAGCCGGAAGAAGCCGGTGGCGGCGAGCGACTTGACGGTCTCGGCCGAGATCGACCGGCGGTCCTCCGCCTCCTGGGCGCGGTCGCGTAGAACGGGTAACAGTTCCCGCACTCCGGAGGCGACCGCTGCGGCGCCTTCCATGAGATCACCTCTCACCGGCTTGGCTGGCTGTGCGAACGGTCCCTATACTAGAACACGTTCTACCTGACGGGCTACCGCTACCGGAGACGCCATGAGCGACGGCACGACAGCACGCACGATCGACAGCGGGGTCGTGCCGACCAGGTTCGCCCGGGGCTGGCACTGCCTGGGCCTGGCCGGCTCGTTCCGCGACGGCCGGCCGCACGCGATCGAGGCGTTCGGCACGAAGCTGGTGGTCTTCGCCGACTCGGCGGGCGCGCTGCACGTGCTCGACGGGTACTGCCGGCACATGGGCGGTGACCTGACGATGGGGACGGTCAAGGGCGACGAGATCGCGTGCCCGTTCCACGACTGGCGCTGGCGCGGCGACGGGCGCTGCGCCGCGGTGCCGTATGCGCATCGCGTGCCGCTGCGCGCCCGTACCCGATCATGGCCGGTGTGCGAGCAGAACCGGCAGTTGTTCGTCTGGAACGACCCGCAGGGCCGGCCACCCCCGGCCGAGGTGGCGATCCCGCGGATCGAGGGCGCGTTCTCCGACGAGTGGAGCGACTGGACCTGGGACTCGATCCGGATCGACGGCGCCAACTGTCGTGAGGTCATCGACAACGTGGTCGACATGGCGCACTTCTTCTACATCCACTTCGCGTTCCCGACGTTCTTCAAGAACGTCCTCGAGGGGCACGTGGCCTCGCAGTTCCTGCGGACCCGGCCGCGGCCGGACGTGCCGATCACGGCGAAGCAGTCGGGCGACGCGACGCTGCGGTCGGAGGCGGCGTACTACGGGCCGTCCTACATGATCGATTACCTGTACAACGACTATCGCGGGATCGACGTCGAGTCCGTGCTGATCAACTGCCACTATCCGGTCGCGCCCGACTCGTTCGTACTGCAATGGGGTGTGATCGTGAAAAGGCTGCCCGGCTTGACCGATGAGCAGGCGGCGCGGGCGGCGGTGAAGTTCTCCCGGAGCATCGGGATCGGGTTCGAGCAGGACGTGGAGATCTGGAAGCACAAGAGCCGGATCGACAATCCGCTGCTCTGCGCCGAGGACGGGCCGGTCTATCAGCTGCGGCGGTGGTACGAGCAGTTCTACGTCGACACCGAGGACGTCACCGAGGACATGGTCGCCCGCTACGAGTTCGAGGTCGACACGACCCGGGCCGTCGAGACGTGGACCGCCGAGGTGCAGGCCAACCTCGAACAGCAGGCGTGATGCTCTCCGAGCGGCAGGAGTATCTCGAAGGCGGCCTGTCCGAGCTCGCCTGTGAGCGCTGCGCCGCCCTGGTCCGGGTCCGCAAGTCGAGTCTGGAGCAGACCAGCGTGCAGTGGACCACCGCGGCCGCCGGGCAGTGCGACACCGATCTGGGCGCGCTCGTGCCGACCTGCCCCGGGCTGCAGGCCAGCATCGAGCGCGCGGTGCTGGCCGGTCGCTTGGAAGTTCCCTGATGGGGCACCGGTTGCGAGTCGCCGAGGTGATCGCCGAGACGGCCGACGCGGTCTCGCTCGTGCTGACCGTGCCGCCCGAATTATCGGATATATTCGCGTATCGTCCCGGCCAATACCTGACGGTCCTGCAGCCGGTGGCTCGTTGCTATTCGCTGTCCAGCTCGCCGCAGACCGACAAAGATCTAAAAATAACGATCAAGAGGGTACGGGGCGGGGAGGCGTCCAACTGGATCTGCGACCACGTCACCGTCGGCGACACATTGGAACTTCTCCCGCCGGCCGGGGAGTTCACCCCCGACTCGCTCGACGATGACCTGCTCCTGCTGGCCGGGGGCAGCGGGATCACGCCCGTCATGGCGATCATCAAGTCGGTGCTGGCGAGCGGACGCGCGCGGCTGACGCTGATCTACGCGAACCGGGACGCGGACTCGATCATCTTCGAGGCCGAGCTGTCCTCCTTGGCCGAACGGCACGCGGATCGGCTCGTCGTGACCCACTGGCTCGACAGCGAGCGCGGTAACCCCGGCCCGGACGCTCTGGCCGCGCTGGTCGCGGACGAGCGCGCTAAAACGCCGTACATCTGCGGGCCTGAGGTTTTTGTCGAGATCGCCCGTGAGGCGCTGCAGCGAGCCGGTGTCCCGCGGGATCGCGTCCGGGTCGAGCGTTTCGCGCTGGATCAGGTGATCACGGTCGATGCCACCCTGGACGTGGAGCTGGACGGGCGCACGCACCGGCTGCCGTGGCCGGCCGGTAAGCGGATGCTCGACGTGGTGATCGAGGCCGGGCTGAATCCGCCGTTCTCGTGCCGGCAGGGGCACTGCGGGGCGTGCGCGTGCCGGCTGCTCGGCGGCAAGGTCGAGATGATCAACAACGAGATCCTGGAGGAGGAGGACTTCGCCGAGGGGTACGTGCTGGCCTGCCAGTCGGTGGCCCGCAGCGAGAACGTGTCGATCACGTACTACTGAGTTGTAAGCTTTCAATTCAATTACTTCCATGTTTCGATCGCATGAATCGCAGTACATCCCCTCCGAAAGGAACTGCGCCCATGCGATCCACCATCAGGAAAGCGCTTGCCGCGTCGGCCGTCGCCACGGTCGCCCTCGGCCTGCCGGCCGCCCCGGCATTCGCCGCGACGGTCGTGGTCAGCAACGTGACCGACCTGACCAGCGCGATCAAGAACGCCACGGCCGGCACGGTCATCCAGGTCCGCGCCGGCACCTACTACCCGACGGCCACGCTGCAGTCGACCAACAACGGAACCTCCGGCTCGCCGATCACGCTCACCGCGTACGGCTCGGAGGTGGTGAAGATCAGCGGGACCAGCCTCCCCAGCGGTTCCTGGATCTTCAAGCTGACCGCCGACTACTGGAACGTCTCGAACATCACGTTCCAGAACTCCCCCGACAGCGCGGTCGTCTGCCAGTCCTGCATCGGCACCAACTGGAACAACATCAAGACGATCAACGGTGGTGACTCCGGCTTCACGCTCACCGGCGACGGGACGTCGAACAACACGGTCAAGAACATCGACTCGTACGGCAATTACGACGCCGCCGAACACGGGGAGAACGCCGACGGGATCGCCATCAAGTTCGGGTCGGGCACCGGGAACCTGGTCACCGGGGCCCGGCTCTACAACAACTCGGACGACGGGATCGACTTCTGGTCCTTCTCCTCGCCGGTGACCGTCGAACACACCTGGTCGTTCGGCAACGGCAAGAACCGGTGGGGCGACTCGGCCTTCGCCGGGGACGGCAACGGGTACAAGCTGGGCGGGGACGGCGAGACCGTGGCGCACGTCGTGAACAACTCGGCGGCCTGGGACAACGCCGGTAACGGGTTCACCGAGAACTCGAACAAGGGCGCGATCGTGATCAACCGGACGACCGCGTACGCCAACGGGAACTGGGGTTACTACTTCGCGACCAGCTCGGCCAAGCTCGGCAAGAACCTGGCCGTCAGCAACGGGAGCGGCTCGGTGTCCAAGGGCTCGTCGGTCACCTCGGCCGGCAACAACTGGGACAGCGGGATCAGCACGCCGTCGTTCGTGTCGACCGACGCGACGAGCTGCTACAACGCTCGTTCGTCGAGCGGCACGCTGCCGGCCACGACGTTCCTGACCACCGGTAGCAGCACGATCGGCGCCACGATGAACTAGCTCATCGTTCGGCGGCCAGGCGGACCGCGATGTCGATCAACTGGTCCTCCTGGCCGCCGACCAGCCGGCGCTCACCGGCGCGCACCAGGATCTCGGCGCCGGAGACGTGATACCGCTTAGCCAGGGTGAACGCGTGCGTCAGGAAGCTGGAGTACACCCCGGCATAGCCCATGATCAGCGACATCCGGTCGAGCTTGCACTCGTCGGGCATGACCGGGCGCACCACGTCCTCGGCGGCGTCGACGACGGCGAAGAAATCCACGCCCGTACGGATACCGAGCTTGTCGCAGACCCCGACGAACGCCTCCACCGGCGTGTTCCCGGCGCCCGCCCCGAACCGCCGGGTGCTGCCGTCGATCTGTCGCGCGCCCGCCCGCACCGCGAGCACCGAGTTGGCCACGCCCAGGCCCAGGTTCTCGTGCCCGTGAAAACCGACCTGAGCATCGTCGCCGAGCTCGGCCACCAGCGCGGCGACCCGATCGCCGACCTGGTCGAGCACGAGCGCACCGGCCGAGTCGACGACGTAGACGCACTGGCAGCCGGCGTCGGCCATGATCCGGGCCTGCGCGGCCAGGACCTCGGGCGGCTGGGAGTGGGCCATCATCAGGAAGCCGACGGTCTCCAGGCCCAGCTCACGGGCCAGCCCGAAGTGCTGTTCGGTGATGTCGGCCTCGGTGCAGTGGCTGGCGATCCGGCAGACCGTGGCGCCGTTGGCCGCGGCGGCGCGGATGTCGTCGAACAGGCCGATCCCGGGCAGCATCAGGAACGCGATCTTCGCCGTCCTCGCCGTGGCCACCGCCGCTTTGATCAACTCCTGTTCCGGCGTTCTCGACAGGCCGTAGGTGAAGGACGAGCCGCCGAGGCCGTCGCCGTGGGTCACCTCGATCACCGGGATGCCGGCCGCGTCCAGGGCGGCGACCACGGCGGTGACCTCGTCGACCGTGAACTGGTGGCGTTTGGCGTGCGAGCCGTCTCGCAGGGACGAATCGGTTATCTGGATCACAGCTCCTCCCCCACCCGGACCGCCGCCGCGGTCATGATGTCCAAGTTGCCGGCGTACGACGGCAGGAAGTCCCCCGCACCTGATATTTCCAGGAAGACCGCGACTCTTCCGGCGTCGAACTGAGGCTCGTTGAGCAGCCGATAGCCGGGGACATATCGGGCAACCGCTGCCACCATTTCCTTGATCGACGCGGCAACGGCGTCGGTGTCCGCGTCAGGACCGATCGCGCAGAACACCGTGTCCCGCATGATCATCGGCGGGTCGGCCGGATTGAGCACCACGATCGCCTTGCCCCTCGCGGCACCCCCGACCGTCTCCAGCGCGAGGCCCGTCGTCCGGGTGAACTCGTCGATGTTGGCCCTGGTCCCCGGCCCGGCCGAGCGCGACGCCACGGTCGCGACGATCTCCGCGTAGGCGACCGGGGTGACGCGCGAAACGGCGTACACCATAGGGATCGTCGCCTGACCCCCGCAGGTGATCAGGTTGAGGTTGGACGCCCCGAGGTGTTGTCGCAGGTTGACCTCGGGCACGACGAGCGGTCCGACCGCGGCCGGGGTGAGGTCGATCGCCCGGATCCCGGCCTCGGCGTAGCGCGGCGCGCAGGCCCGGTGCACGGCCGCGCTGGTCGCCTCGAAGACCAGATCCGGGCGCGGGTCCTGATCCAGCAGCCAGCCGGCGCCCTTCGCACTCACCGCGAGGCCCAGGTCGGCGGCGCGACGCAGGCCCGGACTGTCCGGGTCGATGCCGGCCATCCATCGCGGTTCGATCACGGTCGAGCGGATCAATTTGTGGAGCAGATCGGTCCCGATGTTCCCGGACCCGACGATCGCCGCCGTCAGCACAGGCTCAACCTCACTTCGCCCAGGCCGGTGAAGACGGCGCGGAAGTCGTCGCCCGCGTGCGCGTCGACCGCCCGGGCGCACGCCCCCGGCATGATCAGATGGCCGGCCCGCAGTCGCACCCCGAAGCCGGCGACCGTCCGGGCCAGCCACGCGACCGCGGTCACCGGGTTGCCCAGCACCGCGTCGGAGCGGCCGCGCACGACCGATTCGCCGTTGCGGAACAGCACCGCGTCGATCCCGCGCGGGTCGATGGCGCCCGGCGGCACCCGGCCCGCGCCGACCACGAACCCGGCCGACGACGCGTTGTCGGCGATCGTGTCGGCCAGCCGGATGTTCCAGTCCTCGATGCGGCTGTCGATCAGCTCGATCGACGGCGCGAACGCCTCGGTCGCGGCCAGCACGTCGTCCTCGGTGCAGTCCTCGCCGGGCAGGTCGGCGCCGAGCCAGAACGCCACCTCGACCTCGACCCGCGGGTAGCAGTAGCGCGACGCGTCGACCGGATCGTTCTCGGACAACCGCATGTCGGCCATCAGGTGCCCGTAGTCCGGTTCGCCGACGCCCATCATCTGCTGCATGGCCTCCGACGACAGGCCGACCTTGTGCCCGACCACGGCGCTGTCGCGGCGGCGGACATTCAAGAGCTGGATTTGGTACGCGTCGGAAGCGCTCAGATCGGGAAACTCCCGGGTCAGCGGGGGTATCGGTTTTCGGTCGCGCTCGGCGACACGCAGTCGTTCAGCGAGCATCGGCAGCATGGCGGCCCCCTCGGCGCCCGGAGAAGACACAGTCGGCCAGCGACAGCCCGCTGACGTAGCTGCGCGAACAGATGCCGACCGCGGTCCGCCCGGCCGCATACAGTCCGGGAACGCCCACCACCTGCCCGGTCCGTTCGTCGACCCGTAAGCCGCCGAGGGTGAGCATCGGCGCCGGCACGACGGTCACGTCGATCAGCGTGTACGGCGGCGTCCCTTCCCGGTCCCCCGCCGTCGCCACCAGCCCGGCCGGATCCACTCCCGCCCGCCGCGCGACGTCCGCCGGCGTCGCGCCACCGACCCGCCCGGCCGTGAGCAGCCACCACGCCTGCCACCGCTGGAACCACAGCGTCTGCGACCACACCTGACGCCGCGCCTCGGCCAGCACGCGGGCGTCGACCAGCAGCCAGGCCCGCCCGCCCGGTGACCGCAGGACCGCCTCGCCGACCGCCGCCCCGTACAGGTTCTCGTCGCAGACGTGCTTGCCGTCCCGGTCCACCAGCAGCCCACCGAGCAGCGCCGACGGCGGGCTCAGGAACCGCCAGACGCTCACCCGGCCGAGGTGCGCGGCGGTCGCGCCGGCGGCGACGCCGAGCCGGATGCCCGAACCGTCGTCGCCGGGTGTGCCCAGCCGCAGACCGCCCCGATAGTCCGGGGCGTGCTCGCGCATCATCGCCCGGTCGAAGACGAACCCGCCCGCGCACAGGACGACACTCCCCGCGGTGATCCTTGCCGGACGCCCGAACCGTCGCTCCAGCCAGGCCACCGGCCGGTGCAGCGCCCGGCCGAGTCCCGGCAGGTAGAGGCCCGGCTTGACCGACAAGCGGTGCAGCACCCGGTGGGCGGGCCGTGCCCAGCCGGGCAGGGTCCGGCACTCCACGCCGGTCACCCGTCCGGTCGCGTCGGTGACCAGCCGCTCGGCCCGGGTCTCGGTGAGCACCGTGACGCCGCGCTCGCACGCGGCCCCCGCGAGCCGCCGGTAGAGCGCCTTCCCCGAGGTGCCGCGCGCGAGCACGCGGTGGCCGCGCGGCGCCGACTGCCCGAAGGCGATCTCGCTGCCGGAGAAGTACAGGTAGTGCCGGTTCGTGGGGTACGACGTCTTGTACGGACACGTCCGCGCGTCGAACGGCACCCCGAGCCCGGCCAGCCAGTCGATCATGCCGGCGCTCTGCTCGCAGAACCGTCGCAACGTTGCCGGCGAGACCGTGTCGCCGACCTCTTCGCGCAGGTAGGCGGCCATCTCCTCCGGCGTGTCGACGACGCCGGCGGCGCGCTGCGGCGCGGTGCCGCCACCGGCGTAGACGACCCCGCCGGAGATCGCGGTGGCCTCGCCCCCGCCGAATCGGTCGAGCACCAGGACCCGGGCGCCGGCGTCGGCGGCCTCGATGGCGGCGCACGCGCCGGCCGCGCCGAAACCGACCACGACGACGTCCCATCTGGCGCTACCCATGCCCGAAACTATAACCTGTTCTAGTGGAGGCCGCATTCGATCTGATCGTTGTCGGCAGCGGTGGTGCCGGCATGGTCGCGGCTCTCGCCGCGGCTCGTCACGGGCTGAGCACGATCATTCTGGAGAAGGCTTCGACGTACGGCGGTTCGACCGCACGCTCCGGCGGCGGCCTGTGGCTGCCGGGCAACTCGGTGCTGCGGCGCGACGGCGTGACCGACCACGCCGAGGATGCGCGCGACTACCTCGCCCACGTCGCCGGGGACACCGTCACCCCGGACCGGCAGAACGCGTTCCTGTCCGCAGCACCGGAGATGCTGGACTTCGTGCGGGCGCACACGCCCCTCGACTTCGGGTGGGTGCCCGGCTATCCGGACTACTACCCCGAGGCGCCCGGCGGGCGTGCGGGTGGCCGCAGCATCGAGCCCAAGCCCCTGGACACGCGCCTGGTCGGGGCCGATCTGGCGACGCTGGCCGAGCCGTACAAGAAAGCGCCCGTCCCGGTCACCCAGGTCGACTACCGGTGGCTGTCGCTGGGCACCCGGCATCCGCGGGCCGTACTGACCGCGGCCCGGCTCGTCGCCCGAGGCCTGACCGCCCGCATCTCCGGGCGGCACACGCTGACGATGGGGCAGGCGCTCGCGGCCGGCCTGCGGGCCGGGCTGCGCTCGGCGGGCGTCGAAGTGCGGCTCGACACACCGATGACCGAGCTGATCGTCGCCCCGGACGGCCGGATCGCCGGGGTGCGCTCGGGTTCGCTGGTCCTCCCCGCGCGGCGGGGTGTGCTGCTGGCCAGCGGCGGGTTCGAACACAACGAACCGATGCGCCGCAAACACCAGAACATCGGGGTGGAATGGACGGTCGGCGCGACCGGGAACACCGGCGACGGCATCGAAGCCGGCGAACGGCTCGGGGCGGCCCTCGACCTGATGGACGAGGCGTGGTGGGGGCCGTCGATCCCGCTCACCGGCGGGCCGTACTTCTGCCTGGCCGAACGCAACCAGCCCGGCTGCCTGCTGGTGGACAGCAGCGGGCGGCGGTTCGTCAACGAGGCCGCGCCCTACGTGGACGCGGTGCACGCGATGCTCGACCCCGCGGTGCAGCTGCCGGCCTGGCTGATCGCCGACCAGACGTACCGTAATCGGTATTTGTTCGCCGGGCGCGGGCCCCGGACACCGCTGCCGTGCCGCTGGTTCGCGGCCGGGATCGCGCACCGGGCCGACACCCTGGACGAGCTGGCCGGGGCGATCGGGGTGCCGGCGGCCGCCCTGCAACGCACCGTTTCACGATTCAACGACTTCGCGGCGTACGGGCATGACGACGACTTCGGGCGGGGCGACTCGGCGTACGACCGCTACTACGGCGACCCGCGGCAGCGCCCCAACCCGTGCCTGGGCGCGGTCGCCCGGCCGCCGTACTACGCGTTCCGGATGGTCCCCGGCGATCTCGGCACCAAGGGTGGGCTGCGCACCGACGCGCGGGCCCGGGTGCTGCGCCCGGACGGCTCGGCGATCCCCGGCCTGTACGCGGCCGGCAACGTCAGCGCCGCCGTGATGGGCCGCAGTTACGCCGGCGCGGGCGCCACCCTCGGCCCGGCGCTGACCTTCGGCTACCTGGCCGCGCTCGACGTGGCGGGTCTACGCCAGGAAACGGGATCGCCATAGTCCCCCCGAGCAGCGCATCCACCTCGCCTGACCATTCAGACGTACGGGCGATCGATACCTCGCTCGGCCAGCGTGGCCTCGTAGAACTCACGCACGCCGATCAGCTCACCGACGAGGTCGTCAAGGTCCTCCAGCGCGTCCCCGTCACTCGGATCCCGCCGGAGCTGCCGAGCTGCGTCGGCCGCCTGCCGCACCAGCTCGGCGAACGTGTCCCCCTGAATGTGCACCCCGGGAAACGCCCGCCCGGCCAGCCGGGTCACCGCAACATTCCCGCCGCGCGCCAGCACGTCCGCCCGCTCATCACTCACCGATCGAGGATCGCATCAGCCATCGTGGGCACGGCCGCCTAGGGTTCGGTCAGGATTCGGAAACCTACCGCTCCGTGGTCGTTGTCGCCGAACTCGATGGCGTAGACGTGCTGGCCGTTGAACGTGTAACGGTCGGTCACCCAGCTGCTCGAGGTGAAGGGACCGTTTCCGTCGGTGTCGTACCTGAAGGTCTCACGCCCGGTCGTCGCGATGTTGACGCAGTCATAGCTCCAGGTGTTGGCGGTCTGATCCTCCACGCCGACCACCAGCATGCGCCGGCCGGACTCCAACGGCACCGATACCGGATCCGACCCACCCAGATTCACCTTTTTGTTGGATGTTTCGAATTTGGCCGAGATCTGGAGTGCCGCGGATTGGCAGTCCTCCGGCGTGAAATCCCCCGAATAGGTCCCGGCGAACGTTCGAATCACGTTGTTCCCGGCCCGGTAGTTCCCGCTGGAGCGCTGACCGGTGACGTTCACTTCGTGGACGGACGCCTGAGCAGGGACGGGAACCAGCAGCAGGCCGAAGATCAGACCGGCGGCACCGGTGACGACCCTTGAGGTGGAACGCATGACATTCTCCGCGGTAGACGTCGGGGACGCGATTTCTGTCAAGAGCATCTTCGGGTGTCCCAGCCGGGCCCGTGCCTGGTTTCACATTTTCGGGAAGAACAGCGCGATCTGATCAAGGCGGCGTGCGGCGGGTGGACCGTGGAGGCTGACGGTCTGGTCGCGGGCGCGACCGTCCACTCGATCGACGTCCCTTGCCCATCGGCGGGGCGCTGAGGTGGGGCTGCGCCCGGGCCCAGGTTCTGGTCGACTGTCCCGATGGATGGCGAGTCGCGTTTCAGTGGGCTGACGCTGCAGATTCCGGTCGGGGACGTCGAGGCCGGGCGACGGTTCTACGCCGGGCTGTTCGAGCGGGAGCCCGACTTCGCGCCGCACGACGACTTTCTGGAGTGGCGCGTGCTGGCCGGGGTCGAGGTGTGGTGGCAGGTGGTCGGACAGCCCGACGGCGTTCGGCCGCTGGGCTCGCGGATCCGGCTGCGTGTGGACGACGTCCGGGCGGCCACGCAACGAGCACATGCCCGGCTCGGCGTGGCGGCTTCGCCGATCACGACTCTGCCCGGCGTCGTCAGTTTCAGCGACTTCGACGATCCGTGGGGTAACCGGATCGGCTTCTACCAGGACCTCGTGCCCAGTGACGAGCAGCCCGAACCCGGCGGCAGCGCCCACGACGAGCGGATGTTCGAGCAGGAATGAACGGCCCGCTTCCTACGGGAGTTGTCGAACCCGATCGGGTGCTTCAGCCCCGGTCGAGGATCAGGCCGCTCGTGGGGACGCCGGTGCCGGCCGTGACCAGCACCGGGCCCTCCCCCGGCACCTGGTTGGCGGCCGTCCCCCGCACCTGCCGGACCGCCTCGGTGATCCCGTTCATGCCGTGGATGTAGGCCTCGCCGAGCTGCCCCCCGTGCGGGTTGATCGGCAGCCGCCCTTCGGCGATCACATGCCGCCCTTCGCCTCGGCCGCAGAACCCAAGTTCTTCCAACTGCATCAGGACGTACGGCGTGAAGTGGTCGTAGAGCACGGCGACCCGCATGTCGGCCGGGCTGAAGCCGGACTGTCCCCAGAGTTGCCGCGCCACCACACTCATCTCCGGCAGCGCCGCCACCCGATCGCGGTAGTAGCTGGTCATCACGAACTGCTCCGCCCCGCTGCCCTGGGCGGCCGCGCACACCACGGCCGGCCGCCGGCGAAGGTCGCGGGCCCGTTCGGTCGAGGTCACGATGACGGCGACCGCGCCGTCGCTCTCCTGGCAGCAGTCGAGCAGCCGGAGCGGTTCGGCGATCCAGCGTGATGCCCGATGGTCGTCGAGGGTGATCGGCCGGCCGTGGAACCAGGCGGCCGGGTTGGTCGCCGCGTGGGCTCGCGCGGCCACGGTGACCCGGCCGAAGTCGTCGGTGGTGGCGCCATAGTCGTGCAGGTAGCGCTGGGCGACCATGGCCACCTGGGCGGCCGGGGTGGCCAGGCCCATCGGGTAGTGCCAGCTCGCGTCCGGCCCGGGCGGGGCGGTGGCCTGTCCGAAGCGGCGGCCGGAGCGTTCGTTGAGCGCGCGGTAGCAGACCACGGTGTCGGCGATGCCGCAGGTCACGGCCATCACGGCCTGTTGGACGATCGCGCAGGCGGCGCCTCCGCCGTACCCGATCCGGCTCAGGAAGGTCAGCTCGCCGGCGCCGATCTCCCGGGCCACCTCGATCTCGGCGTTGGCGTCCATGCTGAACGTGGTCAGGCCGTCGACGTCGGAGGGTCGCAGGCCGGCGTCGTCGAGTGCGGCCCGGACCGCTTCGACCGCGAGCCGCAGCTCGCTGCGCCCGGAGTCCTTGGAGAACTCGGTCGCGCCGACGCCGACGATCGCGGCGCTTCGCGCGATCATGACGCTATCCGTACGGTGCCGGAGACGTGCTCGCCACCCGCGGTGCGCCCGGCCACCGTCACCACGTCGGCGCGGGCGTGTCCGCTGAAGGTCAGCGTGTCGTACGCGTAGCAGGGCGCCCCGAGCCGGATCGCGAGGCCGCGCAGCACCGCGTCCGGCCCGGCCCAGTCGGTGACGTAGCGCTGCACGAGCCCGGTGGTGGTCAGGATGTTGAGGAAGATGTCGCGGCTGCCCCGGCGCACGGCCGCGTCCCGGTCGTGGTGCACGTCCTGGAAGTCGCGGGTGGCCAGCGCACTGCTGATGATCACGGTCGGGGTGGCGGTGAGCTGCCAGGACGGGAGTTCGACGCCGGCCGGTCGCCAGATCGGCAGGCCGCCGTCGAAGCCGGCCCGGACCCGGTCGCCGATGTTCGGGCGCGGACCCCGCAGTTCGGCGACCATGCGTACGCCCTCGTCCAGGTCGACCAGCGCGACGGTGACCGGCGAGCGCCGTCCGGGCAGTGGCGGATGGTGGTGCACGACGAAACTGTGGATCGTGCCGTCACCGGCCGCGACCACGTAGCCGGGCTTGAAGGCGCCGCACGCCGGGCAGCCCGGTCCGGGCGGGTGTCGCAGCGCGCCGCACTCCCCGCAGCTCTGGATACGCAGTTCACCGGCCTCGATCCCGGCCCAGAAGAACGCCGAGTCCGGCCCGGTCACCGGCCGCAACGGTTCTGTCCTGGGCACGGGTGGGCCGCCGGGCCGGTATTTCAGGATCCGGAACCGCATGTCGGCCACCACCTCGCCGCCGACCTCCCAGGTGCTCTCGGTGGTGACGAACCAGCCCTCGCCCAGGGCCGTCCGTTTCGGGCCGGTGACCGCGGTGAGCCGGCTGCGAACGGCCACGGTCTCGCCTTCGTGCAGGTAGCGGTGGTAGTTCTGGGCGCAGTCGGTCGCGACCACGGACGGGTAGCCGGCCTCGTCCAGCACGGCCGACATCACGCGCAGCGGGTCGGCCTCGTCCTCGGTGGCCGGGCGCAGGCCGCGCATGGTCCAGACCTGCACCATCGCGGGCGGCGCGACACCGTCCCGCTCGTAGACCGGGTTGTCGTCGCCGATCGCGGCCAGCCAGTCCCGGATCGCCGGCCGGTTCACCGGGTCCCGGGCCGGTCGTGCCGGGGACGGCCCGGCCTCGGCCAGTCGTCGGGCCGCCGCCTCGATCGTCTCCGCCATCCTGACCCCCTTCTGGGCCCTCGCCTGCGGCTTGCCGAGAAGCCGGCCTCGGGTGCGGGCCCTATCTCGGCACCCGGGGTAGGCCCAGGCCCGCCGACGCGATCAGTTCCCGCTGGATCTCGTTCACGCCGCCGCCGAAGGTCAGCACCAGGTTGCGTTTGGACTGCACGTCCAGCCAGGTCAGCAGCTCGGCGGTGGCCGGATCGGCCGGGTCGCCGTGCCGCCAGACGACCTCTTCCAGGTCCTGACCGATCCGGAGCAGCCGCTCGGAGGCGAACACCTTGGTCGCGGACGCGTCGGCGGCGCTCGGCTCGGCGCCGGTCACCTGCCAGTTGAGCAGCTCGTTGACGCGGCGGCAGGCCTCGGCGCGGGCCAGGGCGCGGCGCACGTCGGGTTCGTCGTGGGTCGCGGCCCATGTCCGTACGCGATCGATGAATGCCCCGAAGCGACCGGCCGGACCGAGCATCACCCGCTCGTGGTTGAGTTGGGTGGTGAGCAGCCGCCAGCCGCCGTTCTCGGCGCCGACCAGGCGATTCGCGGGCACCCGCACGTCGCTGAGGTAGACCGCGTTGACGTGGTGGGCGCCGTCGCAGGTGATGATCGGCGTCCAGGAGTAGCCCGGATCGCTGGTGTCCACGATCAGGATCGACAGGCCCTTGTGGCGGGGCGCGTCCGGGTCGGTGCGGCAGGCCAGCCACAGGTAGTCGGCGTCGTGCGCGCCCGTGGTGAACATCTTCTGCCCGTTGACCAGGTAACCGTCGTCGTCGCGGACGGCTCGCGTGCGCAGCGCGGCCAGGTCGGTGCCGGCCTCCGGTTCGGTGTAGCCGATCGCGAAGTGGATCTCCCCGGCCAGGATCCGCGGCAGGAAGAACTCCTGCTGCTCGGGTGTGCCGTGGGCGAGCAGCGTCGGCGCGACCGTCTGCAGCGTCACCGCGGGCAGCGGCACGTCGGCGCGGGCCGCCTCGTTCACGAAGATCTGCTGCTCCACCGGTCCGAGCCCGCCGCCGCCGAACCGCTCCGGGAACCCGAGCCCCAGCCAGCCGTCCCGGCCCAGCCTGCGGACCAGGTCGCGATAGACGCGCCCGTGCCGTTCGCGCAGCACCGCCGAGCGTTCTTCCGAGGTCAAAATCTTGCTCAGGTACGGACGGAGCCGCGCCCGGAGCGCCGACTGCGCCTCACTGAGCTCGATCATCATCGCGGCCTCCCAGCCGGTCGAGACAGTTCTCGGCGCCGCCGAGGTGACGGACCAGGTCACGAACGAGTTCGGTGTGCCGGTGCAGCGGGTGGTCGGCGGCCAGGCCGAGCCCGCCGTGCAGGTGGTGGCAGATGCGCAGGGCCGGGAGCGCCTCGCTGCACAGCCAGTACGCCGCCGTCCACAGGTCGGTGTCTGCGCCCTTCTCCAGGTTCCAGCTCGCCGCGAGGGCGGCCAGGTGCATCGTGCGGGAGGCGATGTAGACGTCGGCGATCTGCTGGGCCACGGCCTGGAAGGTGGCCAGCGGGCGGCCGAACTGGTGGCGTTGGCGCACGTGATCGGCGGTCATCGCCAGGGCCCCGGCCAGGGCGCCGTCGCCCAGCGCGCACGCGCCGGCCACGCCGTACCGTAAGGGATCGGCTCTTTGATCTCCCAGAGGTTCGGCCGGGACGTCGTCGAGCCGCAGCGCGAACTCGTCGCCGCCGGCCGAGGTCGGGATGCGATGCCGGGTCACTCCGGGCGCGGTCGGGTCGACCAGGGCGATCGTCTGAGCGGCGGGCACCAGGATCCGGTAGGCGCGGTCGGCGTCCGGGACCGCGCGGCATGTCCCGGTCAGCCGCCAGTCCGCGGTGGCGGTGACCGGCTCGCCGAGGGCCGCGGTCAGCACCCGGCCCTCCAGCACGCCGGGGAGCAGGTCACGCTGCTGGTCCGGCGTGCCCCAGCGGACCACCGGCAGCACGCCGAGCGACAGCGTCGACCAGGCCGGGACCCGGGCCGCGTGCCGGCCCAGCTCGGTCAGCAGCAGGCCGGTGGCGAGGGCGCCGAGCCCGGATCCGCCCAGCTCGACCGGCACGGCCAGGCCGAGCAGCCCGGACTGGCCGAGCGCCTTCCACAGTCGGTCCGGCGAGCCGGCGTGGTCGCCGAGCACCTCGCCGGCCAGACGGACGATCGCCTCCTGGGCGTCGTCGAGCGCGAAGTCCGGACCCATTCCGCCATTAGAACACGTTTCAGTTCTGCCGGAAGGTCAAGCGCCGCAACAGACTGTCAACATCCCGTTGCTAGGCTGGTAGGACCACTGCACCACGAGGGGTAGACCATGGTGACTCCGAGAACAAGTACCAGTGTTCGCGCGGCGCGCAGCACACTCGACGCCGAGCAGGGCTCGGCCGCGCAGCGCGACCGGCGCCGCCGGATCCTTGAGGCCACCCTGGCGCTGGCCTCCAAGGGTGGCTACGACGCGGTGCAGATGCGCACGGTCGCCGAGCGCGCCGAGGTCGCCCTGGGCACGCTCTACCGCTACTTCCCCTCGAAGATCCACCTGCTGGTCTCGGCCCTGGCCGCCGAGCTGGAGAAGACCCAGGAGAAGCTGGAACGCAAGCCGATCCCGGGCGACACCCCGGACGAGCGCATGCGCTTCGTGCTCAGCCGGGTGACCCGGGCGATGCAGCGTGAGCCGCAGCTCACCGAGGCGATGACCCGGGCCTTCATGTTCGCCGATCCGTCGGCCAGCGCCGAGGTCAACGCGGTCGCCCGGCTGATGGAGGACATGTTCACGCGGGCCATGCACGACGGCGAGCCGACCGCCGACGACCGGGCCAAGGCGCGGGTCATCGGCGACGTGTGGCTGTCCAACCTGGTGGCCTGGGTGACCCGCCGTGCCTCGGCCAACGACGTGATCAACCACCTGGAGCTGGCCAGTCGCCTGCTGCTGCGCTGACGTCCCGGCGCTATTCAGCCAGGGCGACCAGTTTCGCCAGGGCCTGCTGACCGGCGGCACCGGCCTGCTTCTCCAGCATGCCGGCCATCGGGCCCTTCAGCGCCGGGCCGATGAACTCCATCTCGTACGTGATGTGCGAACCGCCCTCGGCCGGCGCGATCACGAACAGGTTCTTCGCCTTGACGCCCATCGGGCCGTCGCCGTTCTGCTCCAACCGGCCCGGTGCGTCGGCCGTGGTCACCCGCCAGGCCATCTCGGCCGGCATGCCCATCAGCTTCACCTTCTGCCGGTACGTGACGCCGTCGCCGAGGCCGGCCGGCACGTCGCCGACGAATCCCTCGTGCATCGTGTTCCATTCCGCGACCCGCGACAGGTCCGACACGACATCCCAGACCCGCTGCGGATCCGCCTTGGTATCGG
This sequence comes from Actinoplanes sp. HUAS TT8, assembly GCF_051380535.1. Lineage (NCBI taxonomy): Bacteria > Bacillati > Actinomycetota > Actinomycetes > Micromonosporales > Micromonosporaceae > Actinoplanes > Actinoplanes sp. HUAS TT8. Next base: position 4,657,690 of record NZ_CP195646.1, read on the forward strand.
CCTCAACGGTCACCTTGGCCATCACGCGCCTCCTCCAGTTGAGCAACTAGAACAGGTTATAGCAGTGTGACTTGATTCACTAGTTCGCCGACGCTGATCGGCGGCGATGCTGTTGTCATGGAACGACAAGCGGTGACCCACCGGCGCGAGGCCATCAGCGAACTCGGCGACGCCCTGCGATCCCTGGTCGAACACGCCACCACCACCGAAGCGCCGACCGACCACCTCCTCGACGCCGCCGCCACGATCCGTGCCGTGATCGCCCGGCTCGGCCGCCGGGTGCGCGACCGGGCCACCCTGTCCAGCGCCGACGACCTGCTCGGCGGCATCCGTATGTACAACCCGGTCACCGGGACCGGCAGCGCCCTCGCCCCGCCCCTGCGCATCGAGGTGGCGGACGGCACGGCGATCGGGCGGTGCACGCTCGGCCTGGCCTTCGAGGGGCCACCGACGTTCGCGCACGGCGGCGTCAGCGCGATGCTGCTCGACCAGATCCTCGGGCACGCCGTGGTCGCCTCCGGCAATCCCGGGATGACCGTGCGACTGGACACCGTCTACCGCGCGCCGGTCCCGCTGCTCACCCCGCTGCTCCTGACCGCCTCGGTGGGCGAGGTCGACGGCCGCCGGGTGACCGCGACCGGCACCATCGCCACCGAGGCCGACCCGGGCACGGCCCTGGTCACCGCCACCGGCACGTTCGTCGGCCTGCGCGCCGACCAGGCCACCCGATTGTTCGGCCAGGTCCGGCAATGATCGGTTTCCATTGACAGGAACCCGGGCAGTACCTCTGGCGTGGATCGTGGAGACCTGATCAACGGCCGCTATCGGCTGGGCGAGATGCTGGGCCGGGGCGGGATGTCGGTGGTCTGGCGGGCCGACGACGAGGTGCTGGGCCGGGAGGTCGCGGTCAAGGTCCTGTCCGCCGCGCTGGCCGACGATCCGGGGCTGCGCCAACGGATCCGGGCCGAGGCCCGCGCCGCGGCCGGCCTGCGGCACCCGGGCATCGTCGAGGTCTTCGACTACAGCGAGTTCACCGAGGCCGGACGCACCCTGTCGTACGTCGTCATGGAGCTGGTCGAGGGCCGGTCGATGGACGACATGCTGACCGCCGGCCGGCTGCCGTGGCGACTCGCCGTCCTGATCGGCGCCCAGGTCGCGGCCGCGCTCGCCGCGGCGCACCGGGCCGGGATCGTGCACCGGGACGTCAAACCGGGCAACGTCATGGTGACCGCGACCGGGGTCAAACTGGTCGACTTCGGGATCTCGGCGACGGTCGGCGAACTCGACGGGCAGGACGGCATCGTGCTCGGCACCCCGGCCTACCTGGCGCCGGAACGCGTGACGGGACAGCCGGTCCGGCCGGCGACCGACGTGTACGCGCTCGGCCTGCTGCTCTACCGCGCGCTGGCCGGGCAGATGCCGTGGAACGCGACGACCGTGACGCAGATGGTCAAGGCTCACGTCTACACGAGCCCGGCGCCGCTTCCGGCCGTACCCGGCCTGCCCGCCGAGGCCCGGCGGCTGCTGGAACGCAGTCTGGCCAAGAAACCGGGTGACCGGCCGTCGTCCGGCGAGATCGCGGAGACGCTGGGCGGGATCTGTGGGCTGCCGCCGCAGACCCTGATGCGGACCGCAGCCGTGCCCACGGTCGCACTCCCCCTGCTCCGGCGCCGTCGTCCGCGCCAGGTGCTGGTCGGCGCGGCGGCCGCGGGCGTGCTGGCGTTGAGCGCCGCCTGGTGGAGCCTCGACGAGGTCCCGGTCTCGCCACAAGCCGCGGCCGCAACGCCCACCTCGACGCCGGCGACCAGCACTTCCTCTTCGCCGAGCCCGTCGGCGACCGTCTTCGTGCGGGTGGTCGACCGGCCGACGTCGGAAAAAACGACCGCCGCCCCGGCACCCGAGGCGAAGGCGGCCCATCCCGCCGCGCCGAAACCGGCCGGGCCCAAGCCGCCCAAGCCCGCCAAGCCGCCCAAGCCGCCCAAGGTCAAGCCCGGGAAGTAGGCCGGACGGTCAGCGTCGGCGGCCCGGCTGTCCTAGCCTGGCCCGATGCGATCGATCACCGCGCTTGACGCTCCGTCCAACCTCGGTCTGCGGGCGCCGGCGCCCGGGCTCGTGCCCGGCTGCTACAAGCTGGCCGGGGCGCTGCGCGACCAGGGACTGCTGCGGCGCCTCGGTGCGCGCGACGGCGGGGTGGTCGTGCCGCCGCGCTACGACATCCGGGACTGGAAGCCGGGCGACGGGGTGCTGAACGCGGCGGCGCTGGCCGGCTACACCCGGCGGCTCGCCGACCGGGCCGGGACGGTGGTCGACGACGGCGAGTTCCTGCTCCTGCTCGGCGGGGACTGCTCGATCCTGTTCGGCGCCATGCTCGCGTTGCGCCGCCGCGGGCGGTACGGGATCGCCTACCTGGACGGCTCGATCGACTTCCGGCACACCGGCAACAGCGACTACGTCGGCGCGTCGGCCGGTGAGACCACGGCGATCGTCACCGGCCACGGCCAGCCGGACATCGTCGACCTCGACGGGCTGGCGCCCTACTGCCGGCCGGAGGATCTGGTCGTGCTCGGGGTCCGCGACTACGACGACCAGGTGGACGAGGTCCGCGCGCTGGGCATGCCGGTGTGGACCACCCCGGACATCGTCGCGCAGGGCCCGGGCCAGGTCGGCGCGCGGGCGGTGGAACGGCTGGCCGGCCTCGACGGTTTCCTGGTGCACCTCGACGCCGACGTGCTCGACCCGTCGGTGATGCCGGCGGCCGACGCGCCCGACCCCGGCGGCCTGGACTATCCGCAGCTCGTCGAGCTGCTGCGCCCGCTGCTGGCCGCGCCCGGCTGCGTCGGGCTGCTGGTCACCATCTACGACCCGGACCTCGATCCGGACGGCCGGTACGCGGCCGCCCTGACCGATGCGGTCGTCTGCGCGCTGAACAGCTGAACGACCTCAGCGCGGGGTCGGCCAGGGCCGGTCCGTCTCGACCGGCCGGCTGTAGTCGACACCGGGCACGTCGAAGCCGTACAGGCGGCGGAACTGGGTCCGGAACCATTCGATGTCGACCAGCTCCGCGGCGGTGCCGGGCGTGACCGACTCCCACCGCTCGGCGACCCGGGCCCGCACCGACGGATCCAGCTCCCAGCGGTCCAGCCGGATGCGCCCCTCGTCGTCCAGGTCCAGAGGTTCCGCACCGGTCAGCTGATCCCACATCCGCACCGACTGCTCGATCGGCGACTGCATGTCGTCGCCCAGCACGGCGTGCACCAGGCCGAGGTAAAGGGCGAGCCCCGGGATCGCCATCGACGCCTGGGTCACCGCGGCCCCGTTGACCGAGGTCAGTGCCCGCCCGCCGACCGCCGTCAGCCGCTGTCCGATCCGTCCGGCGGTGACCTCCAGGTGCTGTTTGGCCGCGCCGATGGTGCCGGACCGATAGATGGCCGAGGTCAGCTCCGAACCGATGTAGGACAGCGCCACCGTCCGGAACCCCGGGCGCAGCAGACCCCGGTCGGCCAGCGCGTCGACCCAGAGTGACCAGTCCGCACCGCCCATGACCTGGACCGTCGCCGCCGCCTCCTGGTCGGTCGCCAGCTCGACGCTGATCTGCCGCAGCACCGCGGTTCCGTCGCTGTCGAATTCGAGGGTCTTGGTGGTGTGCGCGGCACCGATCGGCTTGATCACCGACTGGAAGGTGGTGCCGGTTACCGGGTCGGTGCGGCGCGGCGCGGCCACGCTGTAGATCAGGTAGTCCAGCGCCCCGAAACGGTCGGCGACGAGGTCCAGGACCTCGGCCTTGGTGCTGTCGGCGAACGCGTCGGCGTTGAGGAACACGAACTCACGGTCGAGCTCGCGGGCCAGGGCATCGGTCGCGATGGTCCGGTACCAGCCGGCCGTCCCGGTGCGCCGGCCGGGCGGACGCTCGAATCCGATGCCCACCCCGCGAATGCCGTGGCGGACCAGGCCGGCGACGGTCGCGGCCAGCCCGTAGCCGGCGCTGGAACCGATCACCAGGGCCGTCGGTCCCGGTCCCGGTACGTCCTTCCGGGCCTCGACCACGGCCCGCATCTGCGCGACCGACTCGAAACAGCCGGCCGGGTGCGCGTCGAGGAGCAGAAACCCGCGACCGCTGGGACTCACAACGCGTTCAGGCATGGACGGTCCTTCCGCAACGGCTGGTCTGGCCACCCATCATCGGCCCTGAACCGCCGATCAGTATTCCGGGGGCGCCGAGGACGGGACTCCACGCGGCGGCCGGTTTTGCGATCATGCTGCGGTGCTGGTTGTGTTGCTGGGTCCGGTGGCGGTCACCTCCGACGATGGGGTGGCGGTGGAGATTCCCGGCGCCCGGCTGCGCATGCTGCTGGCGCGGCTGGCTCTGGCCGGCGGGCGGCCGGTTCAGGCCGACGCGCTCATCGACGATCTGTGGGGTGAGGACACCCCGGCCGGCGCGCCCGCGGCACTGCAGGGGCTGGTCTCCCGCCTGCGCCGGGTGCTCGGGACGGCCGGGACGGTGGAGTTCGCGGCCGGTGGGTATCGGTTGCCGGTGCGGGCCGACGATGTGGACGCGCACCGGTTCGAGCAGCTCGCCGCCCGGGGTGGGCAGGAGTTGGCGGCCGGGCGGTTCGCCGAGGCCGCCGACACTCTGACCGCGGCCGGGGAGTTGTGGCAGGCGGCGGCGCTGTCCGACGTTCTGGACGCGCCGTTCGCCCGCAACGCCGCGGCCCGCCTGGACGAGGCGCGGGCCGGTGCCGCTGAGGACCGGTTCGAGGCGGAGCTCGCGCTGGGCCGGCACGCGCAGGTCCTGACCGATCTCGGGGCGGCCGCCGCCGCGCGCCCGCTCAGTGAACGGCTCGCCATGTTGCGCATGCGGGCCCTCGCCGCGTCGGGCCGGCAGTCGGACGCGCTCGGCGTCTACGAGCGGATCCGGGCCGCGCTCGGTGACCAGCTCGGCGTCGACCCGTCGCCTCAGCTGCGGGAGCTGCACGTCTCCCTGCTGCGGGGGCAGACGGAGACGCCGGCGGCGGCGCCGAACCGGCTCCCGGCCGGCGTCACCAGTTTCGTCGGCCGCGAGGACGAGCTGGCCGGGATCGCCCGGCTGATGGGTGCGGCCCGGCTGGTCACGATCGTCGGGCCGGGCGGGGCCGGCAAGACGCGGCTGTCGGTGGAGGCGGCCCGGCGGGATCCCGCGTACGGGCCGGGCCGGGTGTGGTTCGTGCCGCTGGCCGGGCTCGGCGATCCGGAGCAGCTGGCCGACGCGGTCCTCGGGGTGGTCGGCTCGTCGCACGGCCGGCTCTACGGCGGCGGGCCGGCGACCGGGGCGGTGGACCGGCTGGCCGAGCTGCTCGACGTCGGGGACGCGCTGCTGATGCTCGACAACTGTGAGCACCTCGTGGAGGCGGCCGCGCGGCTCGCCGACGAGCTGCTCGGACGGGTGGCGCAGCTGCGGATCCTGGCCACCAGCCGCGAACCGCTGGCCATCAACGGGGAGGCGCTGTGCCACCTCGGCCCCCTGGACCTGCCGGCCGGGGAGCCCGACCTGGCCACCGCCGCCGGGGCGGCCGCGGTTCGGCTTTTCACGGAGCGGGCTACCGGCGTACGCGCAAATTTTGTTCTTGATGAGCGCACGGTGGACGCCGTCGTGGAGATCTGCTGGCGCCTGGACGGGATGCCGCTCGCGCTGGAGCTGGCCGCGGTGAAGCTGCGCTCGATGGCCGTGGAGCAGATCGTCGGCGGTCTCGACGACCGGTTCCGGCTGCTGACCTCGGGCAGCCGGGCGGCCATGCCGCGGCAGCGCACCCTGCTGGCGATGGTCGAGTGGAGCTGGGATCTGCTCGACGAGCGGGAGCGGATCCTGGCCCGGCGGCTGTCGATGTTCCCGGGCGGGGCGGGGACGGCCGCGCTGGAGGCGGTCTGTTCCGACGTGGCGCTGCCGGCGCGCGACGTGCTCTACGTGGTGGACTCGCTGGTCGAGAAGTCGATCGTGGAGCAGGTCGGCGGGCGCTACCGGATGTTGGAGACCGTGCGGGCGTACGGGGCGCAGCAGCTGGCCGCGTCCGGGGACGACGTCGTGGCCCGGTTCGCCGACCACCACCTGGAGCTGGCCGAGCGGCAGGAACCGCTGCTGCGCACCCGCGAGCAGTTGAGCGCGCTGGCCGTGCTCGACGCCGAGCAGGACAACCTCGCGGCCGCGTTGCGGGCGGTGCTGGACGCGGGCGACGCCGTTCGTACGTACCGATTCATCAAGGCCCTGTTCTGGTATTGGGCCAACCGGGGGCTGAACACGCAGCTGGAGGCGTTCCTGGCCGAGCTGTGCGAGCTCGGCGACCGGGTTCCGGCCGGCGCCCACCGCGCGCTGGAGCTGGTGCGGTCGACGTTGCGGGCGCAGGAGGTTCATCCGGCCCGGCTGCTGTGGATCTCCCAGCACGCGTTCGCGCCCGAGGCCGCCGGGATCGAGCAGGCGTTGACGTCGGCCGATCCGTGGGTGCGGGCCAGCGCCAACTGGGCGCACAACTTCACCCTGGTCGAGCACGGTGACCTGGAGGGCGGCGCCCGGGCCCGGGAGGAGGCGGTCCGCGGTTTCGAGCAGGCCGGGGACCGGTGGGGTCTGGTGATGAGCCTGCTGGCGATCGGGCGGGTCCCGTCGCTGCGCGGCGAGTACGCCACCTCGATCGCCGCGTTCGAACGGGCCGTCGCGATCAGCGCCGAACTGGGCACCGAGGACTATCTGTACTGGACGCGGAACCGGCTGGCCCGGGAACGGATGCGCGCCGGGGACCTCGACGGCGCCGGCCGCGACCTGCGGGCCATGCGGGAACGGGCCGGGCACCTCGGGCGGCGGCGGGAGGCATCCCTGCTGTTCGGGGTGGCGAGCCTGGAACGGCGGGCGGGCGACCTCGACGCGTCCGAGCGCATCCTGGACGGGCTGCTGCTCCGGGTGCGGCACCTGCCGTACCCGGAGCAGATGGCCCTTGATCTGATCGACGGCACCCGGATGATGAACCGTCTCGCCGCGCGCGACGCCTCCGGGGCCCGCGCGCTGCTGCCCCGGGCGGTGCGGCCGAACATCGCCCGCGAGCAGAGCAACGGGCTGGCCTGGGCCGCCGAGCAGGTCGGGGAGCTGCTGGCGCTGGAGGACCGGCCGGGCGACGCGGCGACCGCGCTGGGCTGGAGCGAGGCCATCCGCGGGGCCTTCGACCACGGCGAACCGGTCCTGCGGACCCTCGTCACCGGGCTGGTCGGCGCGCTCGGCCCGGACGGCTATCACGAGGCGTACGGCCGCGGCGCCGAGCTGCCCCGGGAGCAGGCGTTGCGGCTGCTCACCGGGGCGGTCAACGGCTGAGCGCCCGGAACACCTCGTCCAGGCCGGGCAGGCGCAGCCCGAGCTCGTCGGCCGGGATGCCGGCCGCGTCGAGCCGGCGGACCAGCGCGGACAACAGCATCGGATCGCCGGACGGGACGGTCAACCGGCCGGTTCCGGTGTCGCGGGCCGGGGTCACGCCGGTCAGCTCGTGCAGGATCCGGGCGACCGCGTCACCGTCGGCCGCGACCGTGGCCCGTACGTGCAGGATCTGACCGCCGGTGCGGCGGCGCAGCTCCCCGGCCCGGCCCTGCGCGACGACCCGGCCCCGGTCGAGCGCGACGATCCGATCGGCCAGCTGGGTCGCCTCCTCCGGGAACCGGGTGGTCAGCAGCACCGTGGTCCCGTCGCCGGGCAGCCGCCGGATCGACTCCCAGCGTTCGTCGCGGGCGTGCGGGTCGAGACCGGCGGTCGGTTCGTCGAGCAGCCCGACCGGGCCCTCGACGGTGAACCGGCCCGCGTCCGGGCCGGTCAGGCCGGCCAGGACGCGGACCAGGGTGGACTTGCCGGCCCCGGACGGGCCGAGCACGGCGGTGACCTGGCCGCTCGGGGCCCGCAGGTCGACGCCGTCCAGCGCGGTCGTCGACCCGTACCGTTTGACCAGCCCTTCGACGGTGATCATTTCTGGTCGTTGCTGAACTTGGCGGTGGCCCAGAAGTAGCCGAGGACTGCGAGGCCGACGCACCAGGCGACCGCGAGCCAGCCGTTGTGGCCGATCTCCGTGCCCAGGAGCAGGCCGCGCAGGGTTTCGATGGCCGGGGTGAACGGCTGGTACTCGGCGATGGGCTGGAACCAGCCGGGCATCTTGTCGATCGGGACGAACGCGCTGGACAGCAGCGGCAGCAGGATCAGCGGCATGGCGTTGTTGCTGGCCGCTTCGGCGCTGGGGCTGATCAGGCCCATGCCGACGGCGATCCAGGTCAGGGCCAGGGCGAAGAGCACGAGCAGCCCGAACGCGGCCAGCCAGTCCAACACGGTGGCATCGGTCGAACGGAACCCGATCGCCACCCCGACCAGACCGACCAGCACGACGCTGGCGACCGACTGCAGGACGCTGCCGATCACGTGCCCGACCAGCACCGACCCGCGGTGGATGGCCATCGTCCGGAACCGGGCGATGATCCCCTCGGTCATGTCCGTCGAGACTGACACCGCTGTGCCGATCACGGTGCTGCCGATGGTCATCAACAGAAGACCGGGGACGAGGTACGCGATGTACTCCGCCCGTCCGCCGCCGAGCCCGGCCCCCAGGGTGTCGCCGAAGATGTAGACGAAGAGCAACAGCAGCATGATCGGGGTGAGCAGCAGGTTCAGGGTCAGCGACGGGTAGCGGCGGGCGTGCAGCAGGTTGCGGCGCAGCATCGTCGTCGAGTCGCGCAGGGCGAAAGTACTCATCGGGCGGCCTCCGTCAGGGTGAAGAACACGTCGTCCAGGTCGGGGGTGTGCACGGTCAGTTCGTCGGCCTCGACGCCGGCCGCGTCGAGCCGGTCGAGGATCGTGCGTAGGTCGCGCTGGCTGCCGTCGCTGAGGATCTGCAGGGCCAGGGACTCGTCGTCGCGGTGCGCGTCCGGCAGCGCGGCGGCAGCACCGCGGTAGGCGTCCGGGTCGGTGAAACCGAGCCGCACATGGCCGCCCGGAACGATCCGCTTCAGCTGCTCGGCGGTGCCCTCGGCGACGATCTTCCCGCCGTGCAGCACGGCGATCCGGTCGGCCAGCTGGTCCGCCTCCTCCAGGTACTGGGTGGTCAGCAGGACGGTGACACCGCCGGCGACCAGCTTGCGGATGATCTGCCACATGGTGTGCCGGCTGCGCGGGTCCAGCCCGGTGGTCGGCTCGTCCAGGAAGATGATCCGCGGGTCCCCGACCAGCGTCATCGCGATGTCGAGCCGCCGTTTCATGCCACCGGAGTACGTGGAAGCCGGCTTCTTCGCCGCCTCGACCAGGTCGAAACGCTCCAGCAGCTCGGCCGTTACCCGCCGCCCCTCCTCCTTGGACAGGTGGTGCAGGTCGGCCATGAGCAGCATGTTCTCCTCGCCGGTGATCAACCCGTCGACCGCCGAGAACTGCCCGGTGACCCCGATCGCGGCGCGCACCGCCTGCGGGTCGGCGGCCAGGTCGTGACCACCGACCCGGATCCCGCCGGTGCCCGCCCCGGCCGCCACGAGCGTGGAGAGGATCTTCACGGCGGTGGTCCTGCCGGCACCGTTCGGACCCAGAAGAGCAAAAACCGTTCCTTCCCGTACGGCGATGTCGACCCCGTCGAGGACGACCTTCTCCCCGTACGACTTGCGCAGCCCGTTCGCTTCGATGGCCAGGTTCGTCATGGTCGTGCTCCCTCAGTTGCTCTGGGCGGTGATGTCGCCGTACGCGGTGGTGGCCTCGATGGCCAGCTCGATCGAGCCGTCGTTCTTGAGGCTGTTGCTGATCCGGCCGTAACCGGTGTGCGCGTTCAGCGCCGCCGAGACACCGGCGGCCGCGCCGACCGTGATCGAGCCGGCCTGGGTGCCGAGCACGACCTCGCCCCGGACCGCTTCCACGATCCGGATGTCGCCCTTGCTGGTCCGGATCTCGGCCGGACCGGTGAGCCGGCCGATCGACACGTCCCCGGCGGCCACACCGAGCCGGGCGCCGGCCGCCTCGTCGATGTCGATCGGGCCCTGCGCGGTCTCGAAGACGACGTCGCCGAAGCGCCCGACCGCCCGGAAATCGGCCGCGGCGGCCCGGCCCTCGACGCCGGAACCGGCCGGCACCCGGACGGTCACCTCGACGAATCCCGGGTTGCCGAAAAGCTCGTTCCTCGCCGCCCCGGCCTCGATGCGCAGAATCCCATCGACGTACGCGATGGTGGTCTGCTCGGCTGCCTTGACGTCCCGGCTCTTGGCCGGGTCGGCCGGCAGCACCTCGACCGTGGCCGTGACCTGGTCGGCGGCGGTGAGGCGGATGCGGCCGGCCGGGACGCCGAGGACGACGGCGATCGGGGCGGTGGTGTCGAACGTCTGCATCATGATCTCCCTGGGTGCTCTGCGTTGGCCCACAGACCATGACCGGCGGCGCTAACACGGCACCGACAGCGCACTGACACGGGCCGGAACGCGTGTCAGTCACCCGGACGCGTGCCCGCGCGCCGACGCAGATCGCGTCCCCGGCCGGTGTCGTCGGCTACGGTCTCGGACGGTCCCATCCCACAGTCCGGAACGGTGTTTCGTGTCAGGAGTCAACAGCGCTGTCGGTCCGTACCCGAAGGCGGGCGAACTGGCCGTCGTGCAGGCTGTTTTCGAGCAGTTGCCGCACATGGTGTGTGCTTTCCAGGGGTCCGAGATGCGTTTCGTGGCCGCCAACGCCGCGTACCGGGCGTTCAGCGAACGCGACGACATGGTCGGTAAAGGGATCCTGGAGGCCGTACCGGAAGTCGGGGACCAGCACTTCACCAAGTTCCTGCGCGAGGTGATGGCCTCCGGACGGCCGGCCTCCCTGCGCGATTGGCGGGGACGCATCAAGGTCCCGGACACCGGCGAGTGGCGGGAGTTCTTCGTCGACTTCACCCTGCTGCCGTTCCGGACGCCCGATGGCGAGGTCTCCGGAGTCATCGTCGACCTGGTCGACGTGACCGATCGGGTCCTGGAACGACGCGCGGCCCAGGAACGTACCGCCGAGGCGGAACGCCGCTTCGCCCAGGCCCGCAACGTCATCGACATGCTGCAGCGCCAGCTGCTGCCGCCCGGCCTGCCGGTCCTGCCGCGGGTCGACCTCGCCGCCGCGTACCTGCCGGCCGACGCCGACACCTCGGCCGGCGGCGACTGGTTCGACGCGGTCGTCCTGCCCGGCGGCCGGGTCGCGCTCGTCGTCGGCGACGTCGTCGGACACGGTGTGGCCGCCTCGGCCGCGATGGGCCAGCTGCGCGCGGTCATACAGGACCGGCTCGACGAGACCGGCGACGTCCTGGCCGCGATCGCCGCCGCCGACCGGATGGCCGGCCGCGTCCCGGACGCCCACGCCGCGACCGTCTGCGTGGTCGTGCTCGACCCGGCCGACGGGACACTGACCGGCTGCTCGGCCGGACACCCGCCGCCGCTGATCGCCGGCCCGGACAACGCCCGGCTGCTCGCCGTCGCGCCGCACGGGCCACTGGGCACCGGCGCCCGGTACACGACCTGGGCCGACCGGCTCGGCCCGGACGAACTGGTCCTGCTCTACACCGACGGGATCATCGAACGGCCCGGACGAACCCCGTCCACCTCCGTCGCCGAACTCTTCGAGGTCGTACGCCGGGCCGTCGCCGGGCGCGGCCTCGACGCCGGAGCCGGGCTGTCCACGGCCGAGCAGGTGTGCGCGCAAACCCTGGAACTGCTGCTGCGCCAGACCGGGCACAGCGACGACGTCACCCTGCTGGCCGCCCGCCGCCGCACCCCGGTGCCGCCGCTACGGCTGGCCGCGCCGAGCGCCACCACCTCGATGAACGTGGTCCGCGCGGCCGTCCGGGCCTGGGCCGTCGACGTGCACGTGGGCCGGGCCGACGTGGAGGCGCTCACCCACGCGGCGGTCGAACTCGTGGCCAACGCCTGCGAACACGCCCGGCCCGGCGCCGGCGACATCACGATCACGGTCACCGCCTCGGTGGAGGAGGACGGGATGGCCCGGCTGTCCGTGGAGGACAGCGGACGCTGGTGCGAACGGGCGGCCGAGGAGGACCGCTGCCGGCCCGCGCGAGGATACGGGCTGGCGCTGGCCCGGTCGTTCGCCGACTACTTCGAGGTGGATCGCGGACGGGAGGGCACGACGGTCACCGTACGGCGGCGGCTGTCCCGGTCGGCAAGACTGCTCACCCTCGACCTGATCAACTACGGGGGCGTGGTCACCGAACCCGACGAACTGATCATCGTGGCCGAACCGGATACGCCGTCCCGCCGGATCGCGATCAGCGGGCCGCTGGACGGGAGCACGGTGGACCAGCTGCGGGCCGAACTGGACCGGCGGACCCACGGCGGCACCCACGACCTGGTGGTCGACCTGAGCGGGGTGACCCACCTGGCCAGTTCGGCGGTGGCCGAGCTGTTCCGGCCTCGGCCGGGGAACGCGCTGACCTTGTACGCGCCGGCCGGCAGCACGGCCCGGCACGTCCTCACCCTGGTCGACCTGCCCCACACCACCGACAATCCACGCTGAACCCCACCACCTCCGGAAACCGCCCGGAAATTCGGCCGCCTGCGCTCTGAACGCCGAGCTGAGCACGCCGCCGTCAAGAAGGTCGTTGAGGTCGTCGTCCTCCAAGAGCGCCGGAAGTGAGGTGTGGTGTCAGCGGGGCATTCGGGCGATAACGTCGTCCCAGATTTCCTCGGGCCAGTCGTGGCCTACGCCGGGGAATTCCACGAACTGCGCGCCGGGGATCTGGGCGGCCAGGTCACGGCCCGCACTCGGCTTGAGCATCGGATCGTCGGCGCCCGAGACGACCAGGGTCGGCATGGTGATGCCGGACAGCGGCGGCAGTTTCACGGCTCGACCGGCGGCGAGGTGCCGCTGGGTGGTGCGCGGATCGCGGGGCGCGCGGGTGTGGCTGAGCGTCGCCGCTTCGCGGACCCACTTCTCCGGGAACGGGTAGCCGGGCGAGGCCTGCGCCCGGTAGATCGCGACCAAGTTGTCGATCTCCTGCTCGGATGTGATCGCCTTCGGCAGCTTGCGGAACTCGCGGAAGATGCCGAACTTGAGATAGCGCAGCGTCTGCAGAACCCCTGCGGTCGCCGGGCTGCTCATGCAGAGCGTGAGGCTGCGTACCCGCTCAGGGTGCAGCAGCGCCATGGCCTGAGCGATCGCCGAGGTGCCGCCCAGCACGTGCGCGCCGGACCAGCCGAGCGCGTCCATCACCGCAAGGCCGTCGGCAGCCATGTCGGCAATCGTGTACAGGGGGCGGGTGCGGCCGACCAGCGCCCGCCACGGGCTGCCGTCCGCCGGCTGCGGGTAGTGCGTGGACAGTCCGGTGTCCCGGTTGTCGTAGCGGGCCACGTGGAAACCGGCCTCGACGAGACGCTCGCAGAACGCGTCGGGCCACCAGACCATCTGATAGTCCAGCCCCAGGACCAGCAGCAACGGTTCACCAGCCGTGCCGAAGGTTTCGTAGGCGATTCTGGCGTCACCGTTCACGGCGTACTCGATGCCCATGCCTGCCTCCCCATGTTTTACAATGCGATCGCATGATAAAGGGCCGCAGGATTCGATGGCAATGCGTTCGCATGAGATAGGTTCGGTGTGTGCCGAAGCAGGTCGATCACGAACAACGCCGCCGCATCCTGGCCGAAGCGGTCTTCGCCGTCATCAGCACGCAAGGATTCGAGGCGGTGAGCCTGCGCGACGTCGCCGTGCAAGCCGGCGTCTCCATGGGAACCGTGCAGCATTACTTCCCCACCAAGCAGCAGATGCTGTTGTTCGCCCTGTCGCACATGCGCGAACGCGTGATGGCCCGACTCCAGGCCGCCGTCGCCGCGCTGCGTGAGCCCACCCGCCGCGATCTGATCCGTGCCGCTACCGCGGTCATGCTCCCGGTCGACTCGGCCGGCCGCGAAGAGGCGTGTGTCAACATCGCGTTCTTCTCGGCCGCGACGGTCAACCCGGCATATGCCGAGCAGCTTCGCGACGGATACGGACGCATCCTGACGGTGTCGGTTGCCAACTTCCGCGAGGCGTCACGGCTGGGCGAACTGCGCGCCGGCATCGATCCCGACACGGAGGCACCCGCGCTCTACTTCCTCACCCAGGGACTGGTGGGGCCGATCCTCGTCGGTCTGTACAACCCGGAACAGGCACTGGCTCTCGTCGATGCTCAGCTTGACCGCGTGTTCGGCCCGACATCCCCGGAGACTGCAACATCCTGATCGTGCTCGACGCCGGACATGGGGCCCCGCGCACTTCCGTCACAACGTTGGACTCGTCCTGGTCACCGGTCGACCGCATCAGCGACCGATCCACCATGAGGCCTCGCCGAATTCGCTGGTCTACGCCAGGGCGGCCGTGAACACGTGCTGGAAGCGGTTCACGAAAGCTTTTTCGGTCAAGGTCCAGGCCAGTCCCTCGGCCGGCGAGGGGCCGGAGGTCACCGGCGGCGCGGCGGACCAGAATTGCTCGTTGCGCAGGAACCGCTGCCCCACCGCGGCCATCAGGCGGGCGCGTTGATCAGCGGCGAGCCCGTACGCGTCGGCCAGGACGCGAACCTGATGCGCCTGGCCGCTCGCGTCACCTCGGGCCGGCTTCGACGAGATGCACCAGGACCAGGCCATGTAGGCGACGTCCTCGATCGGGTCACCCACGGCGGCGAAGTCGAAGTCGATGAAGGCGACCGGTCGGCCGGCCCGGAAGACGGTGTTGTTCGGGCCGGCGTCGTGGTGGCAAATCACGGATCCGCCACCCAGGCGCTCGGCGAAGGACCGGCTCGCCTCGTGGAAGCCGCGCAGCAGCAGTCCAGCACCGGCGACCTGGCCGTCGGTGAACGCACGCCACTTCGCGGGGACGTCGCCGGGCAGAAAAGTCAGGATGTCGCGGCCGAGTTCGTCACGGCCCAGGTGCCTCGGAACACCATGGAAGCCGGCCTGAGCCAGATGCGTCAACAGCATCGTCGTGAACGGCGAGGCCGGTCGCCGGACCGTCTCGCCGACCCGCACGACCCCGGCGGTCAGGCGCCCTCCGCCCAGGATCACCGCGTCGTCAGCCATGCGCCCAGCCTAGGTGCGGCCCGTCCGCTGAGCTGTTGTCGCGGCCGGGCCGGCGGGTGTGTCACGTACGTGCAGGGCGTTGGCGAGTTGGACGCGCGAGCGCACGTCGAGCTTCGCGAACACCGACCGCAGGTGGGTGCCCACGGTGTTCGCCGAGACCTGGAGTTCGGCCGCGGCGGAGCGGTTGGTGTGTCCGGAACCGATCAGCTCGGCGACGCGGTTCTCGCTCTCGGTCAGCGCCGGCCATCCGTGTGTCGGCCGGGCCGCGCCGCCGGAGCGGGGGCGGCGGCCGACGCCGAGCGTGTCGTCGATCGCCCGGGCGTAACCCCAGGCGCCGGCCTGCTCGAACAGTGCCCGCGCCTCCTGCAGTGCCTCGGCCCCGTCGGCGCCCAGGACAGTCCCGAGGTCGCGCAGGGCGCCGGCCAGCAGCAGCGGCCGGGGTGAGAGTCGCATCGCCGCGACCGCCCGCCGCAGCGATTCCGGGTCGCCGTCCAGGTATCCGCTCAGCTGCAGAAACACGCCTTGCAGGGTGGCGACTCCGGGGTTGCGGCGGGCGC
Source organism: Actinoplanes sp. HUAS TT8 (assembly GCF_051380535.1). Taxonomy (NCBI): domain Bacteria; kingdom Bacillati; phylum Actinomycetota; class Actinomycetes; order Micromonosporales; family Micromonosporaceae; genus Actinoplanes; species Actinoplanes sp. HUAS TT8. The sequence goes on from NZ_CP195646.1 coordinate 4,673,289, forward strand.
CCAGGTCGGCGATGTGCCGGGCCTGCCCGGCCAGGGCCTCGTCACCGGCCCTCCGGGCGAGGCCTCCGAACGTACGCATCCAGGCCGGTGACCACGCCCAGAAATGGTGGCCGTCGTCGGCGGCGTCGAGCAGTGGCCGCACGATGGTCAGGGCCGTCTCCAGGTCGCCCTCCTCGCCGGCCAGCCACGCCCGGGCCAGGTGCAGGCGGGAGGCGCGCAGTTCGTCGCGGCTCTCCGGGCTGTTCTCGAGCGGGGCGATCGCCGCCCGGGCCTCGGTGAGCTGACCGCGATAGATCGCGCAGGCACACATGATCATGCGGGCGTTCATGGCGAACGCGAAGTTGCCGACCGCGTCCGCCTCGCGCAGCAGGGTGCGGGCGGTGACGTCGGCCGCCTCGATCTGGCCGAGGTTGTGGTGCTGCCAGGCCTGCGCGAACAGCAGCGACGGCAGCATCCGGTCGAGGTCGTCACCGGCGTCCCGGCGGGCCGCGGCCAGCAGGGCGCCCGCGTCGTCGTAGCGGTCCAGCTGTTGCAGTGCGCGGACCCGTTCGGCCACGTGCGCGCCGGGCGCGATCGTTTCGAGCCGGTCGAAGTGGTCGAGCACCCGCTGATGCTCACCGAGGTTGCGGGAGGCCTCGGTCAGCGCCAGCAATGCCGTACGCCGAGTGATGTGATCTTTGAATGTGGTGCCTTCGGCGAACGCGGCCTCGGCCGCGGCCACCGCGCCCGGAGCGGACCTGGTCCTGGTCGTGGCCAGTGCGCGCAACGCCATCAGGCGGGCCCGCTCGATCGGCGGCACGCCGGGCCGGGCGGCCGCGGTCGCGGCCCGGCGTTCCAGCTCGTCGCAGTCGCTGGTCTCCCACAGGGCCCAGCCGGCGGCGATCTCGATGCGCGCCCGGGCCTCCTCGCCGGCGAGGGGCAGCAGCGTGTCGGCCAGCTCCAGGACGTCGCCGTTGCGCTGCGCGTCGACGAGCACTTCGAGGGCCCGCTCGCCGGTCTCCGGGCGATCGTCGAGCTCGAACGCCTGCCGGGCGAGCGCCGCCGCCTGGGCCGGAACGAGCAGGACGCTCTCGGCCGCGGCGCGCAGCAGCACCTCGGCGGCTTCCCGATCGCCGGCGGCGGCACCGGCCTGGAAGTGCGGGACCGCGGCCAGCGCGGGCGACCCGTCTGCGATCAGCTGCCGGCCGCGCGCCCGGTGCAGGCGGTGACGTTCGCTGGGCGGGATGTGCGCGTACACGGCCTCCCGGATGACGTCGTGCGGCAGCGACAGACCGGCCTGATCGACGGTCAGCAGACCCTCGTCCTGGGCGTGCGTGGCCGCCTCGACGACCAGCTCAGCCGTCGTGTCGTCCAGGATCGCGGCGACCGCGGCGGCCGGAACGGTCCGCCCGCAGACCGCGACGACCCGGACCACGGCGGCCACGAAATCCGGCAAGGCGGCCATGCGGCGGCGAAGACCGGCAATCAATTCGGGGTACGGACCGGCGTCCGGCCGACCGCGAGCACGCCCGCGCCGCAGGGAGGTCAGCACCTGCACCGCCCAGAACGGACTCCCACCGACCCCGCGCAGCAGCTCGGTGACGGTCTCGTCCGAGGCGCCCAGGAAGTCGGCGGCGAGCGCGGCCAGGTCGTCGAACCCGATCGGCCCGAGCGGGACACGCGTGACCGCCGTCGACGGGTCGGTCGCGGCCAGGATCTCCTCGACCGGCTCGGCCGGGGTCAACCGGCTGCCCAGCAGCCACACCACCGGCGAACCGGCCAGCCGCGACGGCAGCATCCGCAGCGCGAACCGGGTCAACGGATCGGCCCACTGCACGTCGTCCAGCCCGATCAGCACAGGCTGCCGGGCGGCCACCTCCTCGATCAGCTCGGCGATGCGGTTGACCAGCCACAACTGGCGTTCGTGGAGGTCGGCCAGCTCGGCGTAGGCGGCCGCGTCCAGCAGCGGCTGCCGGCCGGACCGCAACGCGACCAGCAGCGGGGCGCCCGGCGCGATCCGGTCGATCTCCTCACTCTTGCCGACCCCGACCGCGAAACCCTGACGGCGGGCCTGCTCGGCGGCGTCGAACAGCAGGCTCGACTTGCCGATCCCGGGCTCGCCGACGATCGCGACCACCGCGGCCTGCCCGGTCCGCGCCACATGCCGGAACGCGGCGAGGACCTGGCCCAGCTCGGCCGCGCGCCCCCGCAAAATCACTCGCCCCATGATCCCCAGTCTCCGGCGCCACCCTACGGCGACGGCCACCAGAAGATCGAGGAGTTCGGTAGATCACGCTCACGCCCCGGCCTGATCCCGGGAGCCGGGCCGCGGGGTTCACGGCCCGGCCCCCGGCGGTGACGTCAGGACTGGACGAAGGCCAGCAGGTCGGCGTTGATGGTCTCGGCCTGCGTTGTCGGCATGCCGTGCGGGAAGCCCGCGTACGTCTTCAGCACGCCGTTCTTCAGCAGCGCGGCCGAGAGCGGAGCCGAGTCCGCATAGGGCACGATCTGGTCGTCGTCGCCGTGCATGACCAGCACCGGGACAGTGATCTTGCGCAGGTCGTCGGTGAAGTCGGTCTGCGAGAACGCGACGATGCCGTCGTAGTGGGCCTTGGCGCCGCCCATCATGCCCTGGCGCCACCAGTTCTCGATGATCGCCTCGGACGGCTCGACACCCGGCCGGTTGAAGCCGTAGAACGGGCCGGCCGCCAGGTCACGGTAGAACCGGGACCGGTTCGTCGCCGTCTGGGTCTGGAGGTCGTCGAAAACGCTCTTCGGCAGGCCGCCCGGGTTCGCCTCGGTCTGCACCATGATCGGCGGCACCGCGCTGATCAGCACCGCCTTGGCCACCCGGCTCTCGCCGTGCCGGGCGATGTAGTGCACGACCTCGCCACCGCCGGTCGAGTGTCCGACGTGCACGGCGTCCCGCAGGTCGAGGTGTTCGACCACGGCGGCCAGGTCATCGGCGTAGTGGTCCATGTCGTGCCCGTCGGCGACCTGCGCGGACCGGCCGTGCCCGCGGCGGTCGTGCGCGACCACCCGGTAGCCGTGCTGCAGGAAGAACAGCAGCTGCGTGTCCCAGTCGTCGGCCGACAGCGGCCAGCCGTGGCTGAAGACGATCGGCTGCCCCGAGCCCCAGTCCTTGTAGAAGATCTCCGTGCCGTCGGTCGTGGTGATGGTGGGCATCCAGGCCTCCTGTTCCGGGCGCGGTCTTCCCCGCGCCTCCGATAGCCAACCTCCGGCCGCCGCCCGCACACGAGACACGCCCGCCGGCCGGATCGCTCACACGTTCAGGTGAGATGGTGTCACCGATGGGTGGACGATGTGGGGTGATGGGTCGCCGGAAAAGCCGGACTCAGGCGGCGTTCGCCAGTTCGTCGAGCTGTTGGTGCAGGGCGGCGCGGATGCCGGCGCGGGCCTCCTCCCCCACCGCGATCCGCAGCGGCGGTGTCGGGTTGTCGGCCGCGGACAGGATGGCGGCGACCACCTCGCGCGGGTCGCCCACGGTGTCCGGGCCGAGCTGGGCGACGGTCTGCAGGAACGCGCCGACGGTCGGGGCGTAGACGTCGTCCGGGGGTACGACCGTCGCCGTGGTCACGAAGCCGGTTCCGTAGGTGCCGGGCTGGATCGCGGTCACCGACACCCCGGCCAGGGCCGGGCGCCGGCGGCCGGTGGCGATGACCGTGTCACCGCGGGCGGCCACGGTGGTGGCCAGTTCGCGGCCGAAACCGGACGTTGCGCCGGTGATCAGCCAGATCTTCGTACCCATAATCGTGTTTCTCCTTAAAAATGACGTTCGGTGAAGGCTTCGACGGTCAGCGGGGGCCGGCCGGTGATGGTTTCGACGGTGTCGTTCGTGCCGGCGAAGATGCCGTTGCGGTAGTCGACGGCGACGGCCAGCAGGTGCTGGACGAAGTGCTCGTCGTAGCCGCGTTTCCGCAGGTCGCGACCGAATTCGTCGAGGCTGATCGGCACGTAGGTGACCGGGCGCCCCAGCGTGCGGGTCATCGCGTCGGCGATCTGCTGGTGGTTCAGCTCGACCGGTCCGTGCAATTTCAGGATCTTTCCCGCGTACGGCGTGGGGTCGGTCACCAGCGCGGCGATGACGCGCCCCTGGTCCTCGGCCGCGATCGGTGCGTGCCGCGCCTGCTCGAAGGGCAGCCGCAACTGGCCCGTGGCGGCGTCGAAGAAGCTGGTCAGCCACTCGGCGAAGAACGTCGGCCGCAGGTGGACGACCGCGCCGGTGAAGTGGTCGAGGACCCGTTCGGCGATCCAGTGCTGGCGGGCGGCGTTGCTGACGGCGTCGCGCCGGGCCGAGATCTGCGACATGTTGACGATCGCCGCGACGTTGTTCTCCTCGGCCGCCTGCAGCAAGATCGCGCTGGCCTCGATCAGGCGCGGGGCGATCGGGTAGGCCAGGTAGACGGCGTCGATCCCGTCGGCCGCTTTCACGACGGCGTCGAGGTCGAGCAGGTCGGCGACGACGATCTCGGCGCCGACGGCGGCCAGCCGTTCCGAGCGTTCGTCGGCGCGGCGCACCAACGCCCGTACGTGATGGCCTTGGTTCAGAAGGGTTTTCGCGGCGTAGCCGCCGGTCTTGCCGGCCGCGCCGGTGATCAGGATGTGGCCGGTCATGGTGGCCTCCTCGCGGTGATCGGTGTCGGACGGCCGGTGCAACGCCCGAGGATAGGGGCATATGCCCGTAGTGATTATGGGCACATGCCCGTTTTTGCTGGCATGATCGGCCGGAACCCGGCGTTGGAGGCCCCGAGGTGGGTACCCGAGATGCAGTCCGTGGTGCAGAACTGTTACGCGACGGCGGCCCGCAAGGCGGCCCGGCGACTGACCGCGCTCTACGACGGCATCCTGGCCCCGGCCGGCCTGCGGTCCACCCAGTTCGCGATCCTCAGCCAGCTCGCCGTCGGCGGCCCGGCCTCGATCAACGAGCTGGCCCGCGTGCTCGTGCTGGACCGCTCCGGCCTCGGGCACTCCCTGCGCCCGCTGCAGCGCGACGGCCTGATCACCCTGGGCCAGGACCCGAGCGACCGCCGCAGCGTCACGGTCACCCTCACCGACCAGGGAAAACAAAAATTCGAGGCGGCGTACGGGTTGTGGCAGTCCGCCCAGGACCAGGTCGTCGCCGTGCTCGGGGCGACCGAGGCCGCCGAACTGCGCGACCGCCTCAACACGGTGGCCGAGGACGACCGCCTGAGCTGACCCGCCGGCCGATCGGTGAGGTGTTGAGCGCCGCTTCCTGAAGAACGGCTGAGGACGGTCCGACCGGCCACTTCTCATGGTGGCCGGCCGGCCGCCGAATTCTGCGGGCACCTCGTCGGAAGGCCCGCACCATGAACGTTCGCAAGATGCTCCTCGCCACCGCCGCGGGCGCCGCCGTGCTGACCACCGGCGCCTGCGCGGCCGGCACGACAAGCACCACCACAGCTCCCGCGGGAGCCGTCACGTCGCCGGCGCCGCTCGCCCCGGCCTGGTACAGCACCGGTGGCGCGGCGGCGCCGACGGTCGCGCCGGCCCAGGTCGCTCCGGGCGCTTACCACCCGGTGGCCACGTCGACCGGCCTCTACCTGGCCGTCTCCCCCGCCACGTCGACGTCGCCGGCGGTGATCCGGTCGGTCGCGCCGACGGCCAACTGCTCGCCGATGCTCGGCCCGGCCACCAACGTCCCGGTCGCGGCGACGGCCGGAACGGGGACGATCACCGCGCGCTGGACCGATCTGAGCGACCCGTCCGTGCTCACCTACCGGGTGGCCGCGATCCCGAACAGCGGTGCGCCGACCACGTGGCTGACGCTCGCACCCACCCACACCTGCAAGACCCTCACGACCACGATCACCGGGCTGGCCAAGGGCCACAACTACGAGATCTGGCTGGACGCCACCTACCGGGTCAGCGGCGTCACCCAGGAAACCATGATCGGCCGTTCGGCCGCCGTCACCGTCCTCTAGGGATCCCGCCATGCGCCCGTTCACCGCCGCCCTGCTCGCCGGCATCACCGCGTTGACCACTCTGACCGGCTGCACCGCCGCGACCACCGTCGCCGCATCCACACCCGCACCCGCATCCGCGTCCGCGCCGACCGTCAAGACAAAAGCAGTCCCCACCAGCAAGGCACCCGCCCTGACCAACACCGGCACCAGCTGGCCGAAGGTCGTCGGCTCGCTGATCACCTACGGACAGTGGCTGATCGCCAACCCCAACCCCGGCCTGGCCGGCACCATCACCGTCGCCGGATGCGCCGCCGCCGATTCCCTGACAAGACAATTGCAGACGTACGTCGATCAGAACGCCTACGTCCAACCGGCCGCACCCATGCTGACCAGCATTGTCGGCCCGACCACGGCCGGCGCCCAGGTGACCTTGGACATCACCGCGGTGCGGGGCAGCGAGCCGATCCACCAGCGCACCACGACCCGCGGCACCACGCACGTGACCACCGAGCGCCCTGCTCTGCCGCCGACCACCATGAATGTCACCCTGATCCGCGGCGCCGACGCCCGGTGGCGGTTCTGCGCCGTCACCCAGAACGACACGGACACGCTGAACCGCCTTCTGTGACAAAACGGTGGAGGCTATCAGTCAGACCTTCCCACCGGGCGGTTAACGGATAGACCACGACCTTGGATGCCGCCCGTCCCGCGCTGATCGCCACGGAACCGGACGGCCTGGCCCAGTGGCGCCAAGTCCCTGACCAGCAGCTGGTTCCGCTGGCCAAGACCGGTGACCTGGTCAAAGGCGAGGCTCTGATCGCCTCGGGCGGCGCGCTGGACCTGGCCGACAAGAGCTTTGGCGGCGCCCTGGACTCGCCGGCCGAGTCCGGGAGCACCGCCGGCCGGCAGGCGTTGGCCGACGCGACCGCGGCCCGGAGCCGGCAGCGCCCGGCAGGCCGAGGCCGAGGTCATCCAGTCGCAGGGTCAAATCTCCACGGTGGCCCGACTCTCCGGCGACCTGCGGGAGCTGGTGCGCGGTTTCCGGTACTGACCCGTTCCGCGTGCAGCGATACCTGTGAATGGCCTTTCAAACACATATGAAAAGGCAAAGGATTATCACGTACGGGGGAATGGCCTTTAAGAATGGCGTAAGAATTGTCGTTCGGACATTTTCTCGGGGCCGGACGGGCAGCATGCTGGGCGGGACCAACGCGTTGACAGAAAGGTCGGCCGGTTCATGCTGCGAAATTCGAAGGTGCTGTCCGGGGTGGCGGTGGCGGCGCTGCTGGCCGCCGGTGGGTGCGGCGGCTCCGATTCGGCGTCCCCCACCTCCTCGTCGGCCGGTGGTGGCCGGGGCGGACCCGGTGGCGGGCAGGGCGGCCCGGGCGGCGGCATGGGTGGGCAGACGTTCACCGCGGTGAATCTGAACACCGACGGGGACAGCCCGGGCGGGGCGAACACCGCCGAGGTGGTGACCGCGGCCAACGCGTTTCTGGCCACGCTGGACGACACGCTCAAAGCGAAGATCAACCTGGCCTTCACCGACAATCAGTCGCGGCAGACCTGGTCGAATTTTCCGGCCAGCACGGTCGCGCGCAAGGGCGTCGCGCTCAAGGATCTGAGCGAGACGCAACGCGCCGCGGCCCTGGCGATGATGAAGGTGGCGCTCAGCGCGGACGGATACCAGCAGGTGCTGAACATCCAGAAGGCCGACGACTACCTGAACGGGCTGGGCGGGCAGGGCGCCGACGGATTCGGCAACCTGGTCGACTACTACGTCGCGGTGTACGGCACGCCGTCGGCCACCGACCCGTTCATGGTCCAGTTCGGCGGGCACCACCTGGCCCGCAACCTCACCTACAACGGCACCAAGGTCAGTCAGACCCCGCAGTTCGTCGGGTCGGAGCCGACCTCGTTCGAGTCCGGCGGGCAGACCGTGGCGCCGGTCAAGGACGAGTCGACGGCCATGTTCGCGATGATCGCGTCGCTCGGTGACAGCGAGAAGGCTGCGGCCAAGCTGACCTCGGGGACCTACGACGACCTGATGATGGGGCCGACCCACGACGACGGGCAGTTCCCGGCGTCCGAGGGGCTGGCCGTGTCGACGCTCACCGACGCGCAGAAGAAACTGGTGCTGGCGGCGATCGCGCCCTACGTGGACGACCTGGCCGACGACGCGGCGGCCAAGCTCCTGGCCAAGTACACGTCCGAACTCGACTCGACCAAGATCGCCTGGGCCAACAACACCGGGCCGGACGACGAGAGCAGCTACCTGCGCATCGACGGGCCGAGCGTGTGGATCGAGTTCATCAACACGCGCAGCATGAGCACGCCGAACATCCACTACCACTCGGTGTACCGCGACAAGACCGACGACTACGGCAGCACCAAGCCGTCGTGAGGGTCGCCCGGTTGGCGGCGTGCGCGCTCATCACGTACGTAATAATCGCTTTTCTGCCTTTCTCTCCGGCCTCGGCGCATCCGATGAGCACCACCGCGATCCTGCTCGACACCGGCGGCACGAACGTGACCGGCGAGATCGAGCTGCCGATCGACCGCCTCGAAGTGGCGCTGGACGAGACGCTGACCGCGAGCAGCGTCGTGCAGCCGGACCGGCTGGCCGAGCTGCGCGGTTACGTGCTCGCGCACACGTCGGCCGGGTCGTGGACGGTCGGGCTGACCGGTGGGCGCGTCGAGCAGGTCGACAGCGTCGACCATCTGATCTTCGACCTCACGCTGACCCCGACCAAGACCGAAAACCTGTCGCTCACGTACGACGCGATCCTGCACAAGATCGTGTCGCACCAGGTGTTCGTGGCGGTCCGGTCCGGCCACAGCGACGACTACACCACCCTGGGGATCCTGGACTGGCGGCAGCACACCATCGCGGTGCCGGACACCGCACCGGCCGGCGCGGGCTTCCTGGCGGCGATGCGGCTCGGGGTGCGGCACATCGCCGGGGGCGCCGACCACCTCCTGTTCCTGATCATGCTGCTGTTGCCGGCACCGCTGCCGGCCCGCCGGGGACGCTGGGTTCGCGGCGGTGACCTGCGACGGCACTGCGTGCGGGTGGTGCACGTGGTGTCGGCGTTCGCGGTCGGCCACTCGATCACCCTGGCGCTGGCCGCCCTCGGCTACCTGTCGGTGCCGTCCCGCCCGGTCGAAGCCCTGATCGCGCTGTCCGTGCTGGTCTCCGGCGTGCACGCGATCCGGCCGCTGGTGCCCGGCGGCGAGACGTGGATCGCGGCCGGGTTCGGGCTGATGCACGGCTTCGCCTTCGCGGCCCTGATCGACCAGCTCGGGCTGACCCGCGGCTCGCTGGTCACCAACCTGCTCGGATTCAACCTGGGGATCGAGCTGACCCAGCTGATCGTGGTCGCCCTGGTGATGCCGTCCCTGCTGGTGCTGAGCCGGACCGGGGCGTACCCGTGGATCCGGCGCGGGCTCGCCGGGGGCGGGATCGTGCTGGCCGGCGCCTGGTTCGCCGAACGGACCACGCTGATCGCGACGAACCCGCTCAACCGGGTCGCGGACCAGCTCGTCGAGCACCCGTTCGCCCTCGCGGCCCTGCTGGCCGCCACCGCCGGGGTCGCGGCGGCCTGGCCACGGCTGCGGTCCGGCGCGAGACGGCCGGCCCGCACATCGATGATTGCGGATTCCGTACCGATTCCGTTCGACTGACGTTCACCCCCGCCACCCGGCCCAATTCATCGATGAACACAAAAGTAGGGAGACGTGTCGGCCGATCATGCGATCCGGGCCCGGGCGGTCGTCAAACGCTTCGGTGACGTCGTCGCGCTCGACGGCGTCGACCTGGACGTGGCCGCCGGGCAGATCCACGGCCTGGTCGGGCCGAACGGCGCCGGCAAGACCACCCTGCTCGGCCTGCTGCTGGGCCTGGCCGTCGCCGACGGCGGCACGCTGGAGATCCTGGGCACGCGGGTCTCACGGGCGCTGGCCGGACCGCACGGGGTAGCCGGTTTCGTGGACGGTCCCGGCCTCTACCCGTCGCTGACCGCCCGCCAGAACCTGGCCGCGCCGGCCCGCCTGCGCGGCCGGCGGGCCACTCACGACGCCGTCGACGACGTGCTCGACCAGGTCGGCCTCACCGACGTCGCCGACGACCGGACCGGCGGTTTCTCGCTCGGCATGCGCCAGCGGCTCGGGCTGGCCGCCGCTCTGATCACCCGGCCGCGACTGCTCGTGCTCGACGAGCCGTCCAACGGCCTCGACCCGGCCGGCAAACGCTACGTGCACCGGGTTCTCACCGCGCTGGCCGCCGGCGGCGCGACCGTGGTGCTCTCCAGCCATCGGATGGACGACGTCGAGGCGCTCTGCTCCGAGGTGACGATCCTGCACACCGGGCGGGCGGTCTTCTCCGGCCCGATCAGCAAACTGGTCGCCGAGCACCGCGAGTTGGACTACCGCCTGGTGACCTCCGATCCGGCGGCCACCCGGCGGATCGCGGACGAGACGCCCGGGGTCGTCGTCGCCGGTCACGCGCTCGTGGTCCGCGCGCTCGTGCCGGCCCTGGACGAGTTGATCGTGCGGCTGGTGCGGGCCGGTGTCGCGGTGCGCGAGCTCACCCCGGTGGTGTCGCCCCTGGAAGCGGCGTTCCTGGAGTTGACCGAAGGAAACGAGCGATGACCGCGATCACCGTGCCGTTCACCCGCGGGCTGCGCTTCGAGATCGTGAAGCTGATCTCCCAGTGGCGGATCCGGCTGCTGGTGCTGACCTGCTGGATCGCGCCGGCGCTGTTCGTCATCGGGGTCAGCCGGCAGTCCACCCTGCCGGTGGACACCCTGTTCGGCCGGGAGATGCTGGCCGGCGGCTGGGCCGCCCCGCTGGTGATGCTCGGCTTCGCCGGCACCTGGGCGCTACCGCTGCTGACCTCGCTGACCGCCGGCGACGTGTTCGCCGCCGAGGACCGCCTCGGCACCTGGCGGCACCTGCTCGTCGCGGTTCGTTCGCCGCGCCGGATCTTCGTGGCCAAGGCGCTGGCCAGCCTGACCGTGATCCTGCTGATGGTCGCCGGGCTGGCCGTCGCCGCCACCGCCGGTGGCCTGATCGCGGTCGGCGATCATCCGCTGACCGGTCTCGACGGGCACCTGCTCACCCCCGGTGACGCCGCTCTGCGGGTGCTGCTGGCCTGGGTGGCCGCGCTCGCGCCGACCCTCGCGCTGGCCGCGATCGGACTGCTCGGCTCGGTCGTGCTCGGCCGCAACCCGATGGGCCTGCTGCTGCCCGCCCTGGTCGCGCTGGCCATGCAGGTAGCGCAGATGCTGCCGCTGCCGGTCGCGGTCCGCCTGGCCCTGCCCGGCTACGCCTTCATCTCCTGGAACGGCTTGTTCACCACCCCGGCGCAGCTCGCTCCCCTGCTGATCGGGGTCGTCGTCAGCCTGCTGTGGGCGATCACCGCGACCGCCGCGGCCTATCTGCTTTTCGTACGTCGTGACTTCACCGACCTCGCCCACGACGGGTCGGGGCGCCGGGCCCTGCTCGGTGGCGTCCTGCCGCTGGGTGTCCTGGCCGCGCTGACCGTCGCCGTGCTGCTGGCCGCCGTGCCCGGCGCGGCCGGTTCCGGCATCACCCAGGACCGGGTGCAGCGCTCCCTGGCCGTCGCGTTCGCCCACCTCTACCGCCTGCAGGCCGCCCAGCTGCACCGCCCGGACGTCACCGAGGGCCAACTGCAGGCGAGCGCCGCCTGCGGCAAGGGTGGCGGCCTGGTCGACGCCGAGGGGGCCGGCAACGACTGGCGCTGCGTCGTCACCTGGCACCTGCCCGGCATCGCCGCCGTCGGGCAGGCCGTCTACCAGCTCGACATCACCCCGGACGGGCGTTACGTCGCCGACGGCGACGGCCCCAAGGAGGTCAACGGCTACTTCGTGGTGCGCACCGGCAACGGCGATGCGCCGAACCCGCTTTGGCAGTTCGACGGCAACGTCGAGCTGCTCACGAAGGGATGACGCGCATGCAGGTGTCACGACGCCGGCTCGTCAAGCGGCGCAGCGGGCGATTCGCGCTGCTCACCGCGGCGGCAACGGTCGCGGTGGTCACGGTCGGGGCCGGGACGGCGTACGGCTCGACGTGGTTCTTCGGCACCGACCGCGTCGGCGAGGTCACGGCCAAGGGCCGCGTCGTCTCCTCCGATCAGTACCTCGACCCGATCGGCGACCGGCTGGTGATCGACAACGGCAAGATCATGTCGTCGGTGGTCAGCCCGGATGGCACGCACCTGGCCGCCGCGATCACCGACGGCGGAATGGCCCTGGCCGTCGTCGACCTCAAGACCTGGCGGACCCAGCAGCTGATCGGCAACAGCGCGGCGGCCGACCTGCGGATCAGCGGCAACGACGTCGGCCAGGAGGGACCCACCTACTCGCCGGACGGCAAGCAGCTGTGGCTCGGCCAGGCCGACGGGTACCGCCGGTTCACCGTGAACGCCGACGGCAGCCTGGCCGACCCGTCGTTCGTCACGATCCCGGCCGACGGCGCCAAGCGGGCCCTCGCCTCCGAGGCGGTCTTCTCCCCCGACGGCTCGACCGTCTATTCCGCCGTCAACGGCCAGAACCGGGTGATCGCCCTGGACGCGGCGAGCGGCGCGATCACGCACAGCTGGACGGTCGGCACCGCGCCGCGCGATCTGATCGCGGTCGGGAATCGGCTGTACGTCAGCAACGAGGGCGGCCGGGCGGCCCGGCCCGGCGACACCACGATCAACTCGTACAACACGCCGGTCCCGGCCGACCCGGTCACCGCGGCGACCACCACCGGCACGGTCAGCGTCATCGACCTGACCGACCTGTCGGCCCCTGTGCGCAGCATCGACGTCGGCCTGCACCCGACCGCGTTGTACGCCTCGGGCCGGACCCTGTTCGTGGCCAACACCGCCACCAACGACGTCTCGGTCATCGACACCGCCCGCGACGCGGTCGTCCAGACGATCGCCACCCGGCCCTGGCCGGAGGCGTCGGTCGGGTACGAGCCGGACGCGATCACGCTGACCGGCGACGGGCACCTGCTGGTGACGCTCGGACGGGCCGACGCGATCGCGGTCTACCGGTACCGCGGCGCCCTCGAACCGGTCAGTTACGTCGGACTGCTGCCCACCGACTACTTCCCGGCCGAGATCACCACGGTCGGCCGCGAGGTGCTGGTCTCCAACACGCGCGGCATCGACGCGCGGCGGGCCACCACCGCCGCCGGGCACGGCACCCACGACACCACCTCCAGCCTGCAGCGGTTCCGGCTGCCGAGCGACGTGCTGATCAAGGCGTACACGGCCAAGGTCTTCGCCCAGAACGGGTGGACCCCGGGCTCGGTCGTCAAGGCGGCCGGGCGTGCGGCCCGCCCGGTGCCGGTGCCGATCCGGCTCGGCGACCCGTCGACCATCAAGCACGTGTTCCTGGTGGTCAAGGAGAACCGGACGTACGACCAGCTCTTCGGCGACGACACGCGCGGCGACGGCGATCCGGCGCTGACCACGTTCGGCGCCAACGTGACACCGAACCAGCACGCCCTGGCCCGGCAGTTCGGGCTCTTCGACAACACGTACGACATCGGCACCAACTCGGCCGAGGGACACAACTGGCTGATGCAGGCCGACGACCCGGAGTACACCGAGTCCTCGGCCGGCGAGTACCTGCGCAGCTACGACACCGAGGACGACGCGCTCGGCCACCAGCGCAGCGGCTTCATCTGGACCGGCGCGCAGGCGGCCGGCCGCAGCGTGCGCGACTTCGGCGAGTTCCACCAGTTCCTGACCAAGCCGGCCGGCGCGACCTGGCAGAACCTGTACTGCGACACCCGGAGCATGGCCGCCACCGGCGCGGACACCGCGTACCCGATGGTCTCGGCCTCCCCGATCCCGTCGCTCAACAGCGTCTCGGTCGCCGGGTTCCCGAAGTACGACACCAGCGTCCCGGACATCTACCGCTACGAGATCTGGAAGCGGGACTTCCAGCGCAACGGCCCGGCCGACCTGAACATGTTCTGGTTCTCCAGCGACCACACCGGCGGCCCGCCCAACGCGGCCGCCCAGGTCGCCGACAACGACCTGGCCGTCGGCAAGCTCGTCGACACCATCTCGCACAGCAAATACTGGAAGGACTCGGCGATCTTCGTGGTCGAGGACGACTCCCAGGCCGGCCTGGACCACATCGACGGTCACCGGGCACCGATCCAGATCATCAGCCCGTACGCCCGGCACGGCGTGGTCGACAGTCGCTACTACTCGCAGATCACGATGATCCGGACCATCGAGCAGATCCTCGGGATCCACCCGATGAACCAGAAGGACAGCGCGGCGACCCCGATGTACCCGGCCTTCACCGGGCGGCCCGACTACACGCCGTACACGGCGGTGCCGAACCGCACCTCGCTGACCCTCGGCCTGGCCACCCCGCCGCCGTGCGGCGAGGACGTGCCGGCCGCCCAGGACCCGGCCGCCGCGTCCGCGCCGACCGCGGTGATCCCGGCCGCCGCCCGGCCGCTCGCGGCGGCGTGGGACACCTGGACGGCCGGGCAGCGGCTGACCGGGCCGGATGCCCGGCCGGACTACGCGAACCCGGCCCAGATGAACCACTTCACCTGGTACCAGGCCCACGACTGGAAGCTGCCCTACCCAGGCGAGACCACCCTGGTCACCCCCGACCGGGTCCCGGGTGCCTACCTGCCCTCCACCGACACCGACTGAGTTCGGTCTTCACCGAATCCTCAGGTCGGCCGGTCTACCGTCCGGCCGTGAACCAGGTGCTGCAATTCATCACGTCGGTCCCGCTGTGGCTGACCTACCTCGTGATCGGGGCTCTCGCCTTCGGTGAGTCGGCGGCATTCGTCGGTCTCGTCCTGCCCGGCGAGTCGGCCCTGCTGGTCGGCGGTGTCCTGGCCGGCACCGGCCGGCTGAACCTGCCGCTGGTGGTGGCGCTGGCGGTCGTCACGGCGATCGCCGGCGACTCGGTGGGCTACGAGATCGGCCGGCGCGGCGGGCCGGCCATCACGACGAGCCGCGCCGGTCGTTTCGTCGGCGACGCGCGCTGGGCCCGGGCGGAAGCGTTCACCCGCCGGCACGGCAGCTGGGCCGTGCTCGTCGGCCGCTGGGTGGGGTTGATGCGCGCGCTGGTGCCACATCTTAGATCCGATGTCCAGGCCAAGCTCGGGAGCGAGACGCACGAAGCCCCCGCGGTCGTCCTGGCCGCGGGGGCTCCGGCGGATGCCACGACGCTAGATCTTGAGCGATTCCGAGGGCTTGGGCAGCAAGGACTGAATCAGCTGGCCCAGGCGTCGACGGCCAGCGTCACCGGAAAACCCGGAAGCCGCAGAGCCGACCTTCCAGAACTCGGGGCCGTCCACCACGGTCTGCTCGCCATTGACCACGGCATAGCCGGACAGCGTAGGTAGATCCGTCATAACCTCGGCATACGCATCGGCATTACCGAGACCGGCGCCATTGGCCCGGACCACCTCGATGACCAGCGGCAGGACGCGGTGTAAGGCGACGACGCCCTGCCCCTTCTGGATCACGTAGTCCTCGGGCTGGCCGGCGAACGCCTCAGGGAGCACCTGGGCGATACCGCGCCAGTATGCGTTTAGGATCTTCGCGACGGTGACGTCGTCGGCCTGCTTGAGCAGCGGCATGTCTAGCACCGGCTTGAGCGAACGAACAAACATCGGCATCGGCATGATCATGCCGTCGCCAGCGCGCTTCCGCGTGTTCGCGGGCTGGAACCGGCCGGTCCATGGCCCGTTGAGCTTCTCCAGCTCGTCCATCACGCTCTGCCCGCGTGTGATCCAGTCTTTTTCCCCGGCAACCAGACGATCGTGCAAGGCGTGGTCGGTCTGGGCGAGCTGTGCCAGCAGCGTGAAGGCCAGGCTGGTCGAGACGGCCTTCGCATTGGTATTCACCTGGTAGAACTCGTTCATCTCGGCACGAGTGGTCAGGCCCAAGGTGATGCTGACCGGAGTGGGGAACTCGTCGAATTCGGCCTGCTCGTCGACCAGCCGGCGCAACCCAGCACGGCGGTGCTGACCGTCGTAGACCCACAGCGGCACGTCGGGCTGGATCTCGATGTAGCCGGTGCCGATCCAGTTGCCACCGTTCTCAACCGCCGCGTCGTAACCGTCGCTGTCCTCGTCGATGCCCAGGACAACGCCGTTCTCGAAATCCTCGTCGCGGACGTTAACCAGCAGGGGGTTTGGCATAAGTCCGCCATCCTTGTAGTACTCGGCGGTCTGCTTGGTACGGGCAGTCACCAGTTGGCGCTGATAGCCAGACTCGGTCTCTGGATCGTGAACGTCGATGCGACCCTGCTTGGCGAGCAGCGGGGCAGGCGCGTAGGTCTGCAGCATTGGGATGCCGCGCTGCACGCACAGGGCGCCGTACAGGCGGGTGGTCTCGGTGAGGGGTGTCTCGGTCATCTGATCTCCAAGGCGTTGATGTTGGAGTCCGAACACTACCCGGCCAGGTAGATCTGCGCAACAGATCTACTTTTCAGATCTTCGCGGCAGATCTAACTGTTGGAATCCGCATGCTGGATCCGACCAGCGGATCTGCCGAGCAGATCTCCACAATAGATCTGTGCTGACTTCGGGGCTAAGAATCAGACGGGATACTCGGCTGGGAATGGCCAGCTAGGCCGCGGCCGGTGCCGGTTGACCGTGCTGTCCGCAGCCGGGGAACCGGCCGACGGGACGCGGCGCATCGCCCCGGCCGACGTCGTCGCGTTGCCCGGCCAGCTGCCCGCCACCGAAGGCCACGTACGGCGCAGGGCGGCGCCGTCTGGGCGACGGTGGTGGTCCTCGGCGGCTACTACGCGGGGGCGTCCTGGCCTCGCGTGCAGGGGCTGCTCGGGACGGCGACCTACGTCGCCGCCGGGGTCGGGGTGCTCGGCGTCCTGCTGTTCCTGGCCCGCCGGTACGCCCGGCAACTGGCCGCCGTGACCCTGGTGATCTCGCTGGTCGCCGCCGGTGCGGGACCGCTGCTGACATACCGCTGATCCCGGCCGCGGCCGGATGCCGGAAAAACATCCGGTGGCGATTTTCAGGCCGGTCTCAGGACCGCACCCCCATCGTCATCACCGACCCGCTGCCGCCCCGCGTGGCGGACTCGGCACTGACAGGAGAAACGATGGAGTACTCCAGCGGTCTGGCCACGCGCACCAGGAGCGCCTGGCTGACCAAGGTTCCGGCGATCACCGCCACGTTCTGGGTGATCAAGGTTCTGTCGACCACGGTCGGGGAGACGTTCGCCGACTATCTGGCCGTCAACGTCGGGCTCGGCCCGCTGGTGACCGACGCGGTGATGATGACCGTGCTCGCCGTCGCCCTGTTCCTGCAGTTCCGGACCCGGCAGTACACGCCCTGGATCTACTGGCTGTGCGTGGTGCTGGTGAGCATCGTCGGCACCCAGATCACCGACTTCTTCACCGACACGCTCGGTGTCAGCCTGTACGTGAGCACCACGGTCTTCGCGGTCATCCTGGCCGTCGTCTTCCTCACCTGGTACCGCCAGGAGCGCACCCTGGCCATCACGTCGATCGACACCCCGCGCCGGGAGGCGTTCTACTGGGGGGCGATCCTGACCACGTTCGCGCTCGGCACCGCCTCCGGTGACCTGGCCACCGAGGCGCTCAGCCTGGGCTTCCGCACCGGCACGATCATCTTCGCCGGCCTGATCCTGGTGACCTGGCTGGCCTCCCGCTTCGGCGCCAGTCTCGTGCTGACCTTCTGGATCGCGTACGTCCTGACCCGCCCGCTCGGCGCGTCCCTGGGTGACCTGCTCACCCAGTCGAAGGACTTCGGCGGCCTCGACCTGGGTGCCAGCGCCACCAGCCTGCTGTTCTTCGCGGTGATCGTCATCCTGGTCGTCCGCGAGCAGCTGCTGGTGAACAAGCACGGCGTGGCGGTCAAGGGTCAGGGGCCGCTCGGCGGTGCCCGCGGCGACTACGCCTGGGCCGGAGCCGCCGCGGTGGTCATCGCGATCGCCGGGGCCGGCCTGAGCGCCCTGCACAGCGGCACGACCACGCCGAGCGCGGCCGTGGTGGCGCCGGCCGCCGGTGCGACGGCGCCGGTGACCAAGGTCGTGCACCCCACCACCAAGCTCGGCAACCTGACCGCGTTCGCCACCATCACCGCCGACCTGCAGGCCAAGGTCGCCGCGAGTGACCTGGCCGGCGGCAAGACCCGCGTCAAGGACCTGGAGGTGGCCTGGGACGACGCGGAGGCCGGGCTCAAGCCCCGCGACTCGGCGAAATGGCACGTGCTCGACGGGCAGATCGACGAGGTGCTGACCGCGTTGCGGGCGGCGAACCCGAGCCAGGCCGGCTGCGCGGCCAAGCTGACCACGCTCGCCGGCACGCTGAACCAGTACGACGGCGTCTGAGCAGCGTCTTTCGGCTCGCGACCGCCCGGCGACACCCCTGAAAGGGGGGGTGCGGCCGGGCGGTCGCCGTTGCCCCCGCCCTCCCTGAGAGACGCACGGCCGGCATCTGCGACGACAAGGGACCGCGCCACCATCCGATCCGGTCGGCCAGCATCTTCGCCCAGCTCGACGCCGCTCACCGTCCGTGGCGCAACTACGCCGAGGACCTGCCCGGCCCGTGCGCCCGCCGGAACAGCACGGACGGGAAGTTCCTGGTCCGGCACACGGCCGTGCCGTACTACACCACCGAATCCCGGCTCTGTTCGATCGGCCAGGTCGAGCTCGGCAGTGCGTTGCCGGGCGATCTCGCCGCGGGCCGGCTCCCGGCCTACTCGTTCGTCTCGCCGAACGCGTGCCACGACATGCACGGCGGGCCCGGCTGCCCCGCGAACGTGGTGGCCGGCGGCGACGGCTGGCTGGCACGGTGGGTTCCGCGCATCCTGGCCGGCGCCGACTACCGGGCCGGCCGGCTGGTCGTGATCATCACGTGGGACGGGGGCTCACTCACCGACAATCACATCCCGACGGTGGTGCTCTCGCCGACGACCCGGCACGTCGTCGCCACCCGGCCGTACGACCACTGTGCGACCCTGCGCACCACCGAGGACCTGCTCGGATTGCCCGCACTGGGCTGCGCGCGGACCGCCACACCGATGACCGCCGACTTCCACCTGTGAAAGGTCCGCCTCACCGGCGGAGCAGACCGCGGGCGACCAGTTCGAGCGTCAGCGCGGCGGCGATCGCCTCGGCGGCCAGCAGCCCGATCAGGACCAGCAGCTGGGTGGCGCCGGCCTGGACGGCCGAACCGCCGCCGAGCAGCACACCTACGAACGCGCCGGGCAGCGTGACCAGGCCGACCGTCCGGGTCTGGTCCAGCGCCGGGACCAGGGCCTGGCCCGCGGTGGGCCGGCAGATCTCAAGGGCGGCGTCGCGGGGCAGGAAGCCGAGGGCGAGGGCGGCCTCGTACTCGCTGTGCCGGTTGCGCAGCTCGTCCAGGGCCCGGCGGCCGGCGAGCGAGGTCGCGGTCATCGCCCCGCCGATGAGGATCCCGGCGATCGGCAGCACCGCGATCTCGGTCGGCGGCACGGTACCGGTCGCGATGATCAGCAGACCGGTCGTCACGGCGCCGGCCACGATCGGTACGAGCACGAGCCCGCCGCGCCGCAGGGTGCTGACGCGCCGGGCCGAGGTGGCCGCCGCGACCAGCAACATCACCGCGACGAACCCACCGGTCGACCACCACGATCGCAGTACGGCAGTGATCAGCAACGACACCAGCGCCAGTTGCGCCACGGCCCGGACCGAGGCGGTGACCACGGCCCGGGACACGCCCAAGCGGCCGATCGCGGCCGCGGCCACCGCGATCAGGGCGAGCCCGCCGAGCACCACGGCCAGAACCGGCCCGATCGAGATCGTCCCCTGGGTCATCGCTCGATTACACCGCCCGCGGCCCGGACCTGCCGACCGCGAAGCCCTCCCCCACTTTGTCGATTGAGGGTTTTTCGCAGTAGGAAGTGCACATCGCCGGGAAAGCTTCAACCGTTTGTTCAACGATACCGTTGAAGGGGTGAACATTCAGGACGTGGCCCGTCCGTGCGACGGCGCGGGCATCTCAGCATTTCTGCAATCCCTTCCCGTACGGCCTCGGCTGCTCGGCCTCGGCGAGGCCCGCCATTTCGTCCCCGAGTTGGGCGAGCTGCGCAACGAGATCTTCCGGCACCTGGTCGAGCACGAGGGCTATCGCGCGCTGGCCGTCGAGAGCGACTGTCTCCTGGGCCTGCTCGTGGACGACTTCGTCACGACCGGCGCCGGTGACCTCGACGACGTTCTGGAGCGCGGCTTCAGCCACGGTTTCGGCGCGTCACCGGGCATGCGCGACCTGGTGGAGTGGATGCGCGACCACAACGAGCAGCACGACGAGAAGGTGCGGTTCTTCGGCTTCGACGGCCCTCTCGAATACTGGGCGGCCAGTCCGCGGCAGGCCATGACCGGCCTGTTCGACCTGCTCGACGGCCCCCTTCCCTGTTCCGGGGAAACCCTGGACACGCTGCTCGGGGCCGATGAACGCTGGTCGGACGAGGCCACGGTCATGGACCCGTCCCGGTCGATCGGGCAGTCCGCCGACGCTCAGCGGTTGCGGGTGATCGCCGACGATCTGCTGGCGCTGCTCGACCTTCAGGTGCCGGGGTTGAGCCGGGCCGACCGGGACCGGGCCGAGCTGTACGGACGCACCGCGATCGGCCTGCTCCGCTATCACCACGGGATGGCCGACACGTCCCCGGCCCGGATCTCCCGGCTGTCCGGCCTGCGTGACGCGATGATGGCCGCGAACCTGCAGGCGGTCGCCGAGCACGGGCCGGCCCTGGTCTTCACCCACAACCTGCACCTGCAGCGGAATCAGAGTGTCATGTCGCTCGGCGAGCATCGGGTCGAGATGTGGAGTGCGGGCGCGATCCTCGCGGCCCGGCTGGGCGACCGATTCGCGTACCTGGCCTCCGCGTTCGGTGAGGTCGGCGGTGACGTGCCGGCGCCGGACACGATCGAGGGCGTCCTGTCGACGCTCCCCTGGGACAACTCCCTGGTCGACGTTCGTTCCCTGACCGGTCTCGTCCCGCGTGTCTCCCCCGACTTCGCCTACTTCCC
This sequence comes from Actinoplanes sp. HUAS TT8, assembly GCF_051380535.1. Classification (NCBI taxonomy): domain Bacteria; kingdom Bacillati; phylum Actinomycetota; class Actinomycetes; order Micromonosporales; family Micromonosporaceae; genus Actinoplanes; species Actinoplanes sp. HUAS TT8. The sequence goes on from NZ_CP195646.1 coordinate 4,694,274, forward strand.
GCTCGACCCGGCCCACCTCGACCGGATCGACAGCCTGGTCTTCCTCAAGCGGGCCCACCCGAGTAGGTGAAGCGACTGACGGTGACCGTGCCCTCGGCCGCGTAGACGCCGGTGACGCGGCCGGTGAACGAGGCCGCCGTCTCGCACGACCAGTACCGTCCGTCCAGCTCGGCCAGGCACACGTCCCCGGCGATCAGGCGGATCCGGTCGGCGCCGTCCCCGCCCGGTTCCGGCACCACGGTCTCGATGCGCAGCTCGACCTCGCCGGGCGGGACCGACGCGGTCCAGCTCTGCTCCAGGTCGGCGACCCGGGCGGTGGCGGTGACCGTCGTCCCGCGCGCTTCGACGGTCACGTGGAAGGTCTCGTCGTAGCGGCAGCCGAGCCCGCCGGCGCCCCGGCTCGCGTCCAGCATGGCCGTGAACGTACTGCTCAATTGTCTTTGTCGTCGGCCGAGGAAAGCGGGCCGCGACGCTCGCAGGCCGCCGGCGATCCCGTGCAGGGTGAGGCGGCCCGGTGTCTCGGTGAGCGAGGCGACCTGCGCGGGTGGGCGGCCGACGGCGAGCCAGCCGGGATCGTCGAGCGCCGCCGGGTCGGCGAAGTCGAAGTGCTCCTCGACCGGAACCGCGCGCGGCGCGGGCAGCGGCGCCACTTCCGGCCAGCCGTCGTGCCAGGTCACGGTGGTCGCGAAGGTTTCCCGGCCGAGCGGGGAGAACGCGGCGGTACGGCCCAGCGGCCGCACCCCGAGCAGGATCATCACGTCCGAGCCGGCGACCAGGTCGGCGTGCCCGACGCACTGGATCGGCCCGCCGAAGCCGGCGGCGGTGAGGATCGGGTTGGCCGGCGCGCCCTCGAACGGGCCGGTGATCGCCGGGCCGCGGGCGATGCTGACGGCGTGCCCGCGTTCGGTGCCGCCCTCGGCGATCATCAGGTACCAATGTTCGCCGCGCCGGAACACGTGCGGCGCCTCGGGGAACTGCCGCCCGGTGCCGGACCACAGTTGGCGCGGCTCTCCGAGGATCTTGCCGGCGGTCAGGTCGACGCGGACCTGCCGGATGCCGTGATGGGTGCCGGCGTCCGGCCCGGTGACCACGAAAGCCGAGTACGTGACATACGCGTTGCCGTCGTCGTCCCAGGCCAGGTCCGGGTCGATGCCCTCGATCCCGTCGATCGTGACGCCGTCGTCCCACGGCCCGGCCGCGTCCTCGGCGGTGAACACGACACAGCCGCGCGGGCTGCCGGTGACGATCACGATGAGGTGGAACCGGCCGTCGTGGTGACGCAGTGTGGGCGCCCAGACGCCGAGCCCGGACGCGGTGTCCTCGATGCCGAGCTGTTCCGGCCGGGTCGCCACGTTGCCGATGTGCTCCCAGGTGATCAGGTCGTGGCTGGAATAGATCGGCAGGCCGGGCAGGTACTCGAACGTCGAGGTGACCACGTAGTGGACGCCGTCGACGAGCACGGCGCTGGGGTCCGGGTGGAAGCCGGGCAGTAGCGGGCTGGGCAGGGCGGGCACGGAACTTTTTCCCCTCATCGGGCGGTGTGGAAAGTCATCGGGCGGTGCGGACTCGGAGGATGGCGACCGCGGCGATCGCGGACAGGACCAGGGCGACCGCCCAGACCCCGCGGTAGCCGCCGGCCAGGGCCACGACCTGACCGGCGAGGACCGGGCCGAGCGCCTGACCGAGGTTGGAGCCGAGACCGGCGATGCCCAGGTCACGGCCGGCGGCCTCGCGGTCCGGCAGGACGTCGATGAACAGGGCCTGGTCGACCGGCAGGTAGATGCCGAACGCGACCCCGGCCAGGATGCTCTGCAGGAACAGCGCGGGCAGCGCGGCCCAGAGCAGCGGGATCAGCATGGAGCCGGCCATCAGCACGGACGCGGCGATGACCAGCGGTTTGCGGCGCCCGATCCGGTCGGAGTAGCGGCCGGCCAGCAGCAGCGCGACGATCGTGCCGGGCAGCGACGCGGCGGTCAGCAGCGGCGCCGTCCGGGTCGCCTCGGTCAGGCTCAGCGCCGGCGTGATGTAGCTCTGCAGCATGAACAGGGCAAACGTGGTCGACGCGGCGTAACCGAAGGTCAGCAGGATCCGGGCCAGCCACACCCAGCGGAAATCGTGGTCGCGCAGCGGGATCAGGAAGCCGCGGAAGAACGGCCCCCAGCGGTGCGGCGGCACGACCAGATCACTCGACGGCCGGTCCCGCACCAGCAAAACAAAACCGAAAACCCCGATCAAGACCAGGATTGCGTACGCGTAAATGATGTTCAGTCCGAGCACCGGGAGCAGCACCCCGGCCCCGATTCCGCCGACGATGCCGCCCGCGAAGTTGCCCAGTCCACCGATGCCGGAGGTCGTGCCCATCTTCTCCTCGGCGACCCGGTCCGGGACCGTGGCCTGCAGCGTTCCCGGGATCATGTTGAGCACGGTCTGCGCGCAGGTCCAGAGCAGGGCCAGGATCGCGATGGTGGGCGCGTAGCGGACCGCGATCAGGAAGCCGGAGCCGACGACCGCGCCGAACACCATCCACGGGGCCCGCCGCCCGAACCGGCCGCGGGTGCGGTCGGAGAGCACGCCGACGACCGGCTGCACCAGCATCGTGGCGACCACGGCGAGCGACGTGACCAGGGACAACGCTTGGGCGCGGGCGGCGTCGAAGCCGGCCAGGAGGTCGAGCAGCCGCTGCTGGTCGGCCGTGGCGGTGGTGGCCCCGGACGCGACCGCGGCTTTCAGGTCGTTGAGGGCGGCCAGGTCGATTCCGGCGTCGGCACCGGTGAACCAGTGCCCGAATTCGATCATCTGGACCTGGTTGGGCAGCAGCACGCCGAGCATGCCGCCCCAGACGGCGGTGATCGCGGCGAACGCGAGCGTGTACCAGAGCAGGTAGCGGCGGAACGGCTTGCCGCTGAGGTGGACCGGCGGTGCTTGATCAACAGACACGGGAACCCCTTGAGCGGCCCGGAAAGAAAAAGTTGAGGACGGAGCCGGTGCGACCTGGCTCACGTGAAAGCTGAGTAAAGAGTGAGTTTGGGTTCCGTGTCAAGGATGTTTCCCGAGGTCTTGCCGTCCTGCTGATTCGATTGCTAGCTTCCACTCAACATTCGCGTCGGAGGTTGGCATGAACACCGCACCGTCCCGCAAACGCGGCCCCTACCAGCGCTCCAAGGAGCGCCGTGAGCAGATCGTCCTGGCCGTCGTCGACCTGGTCGACGAGCTCGGCCACGACGGGGTGACCACCGCGCTGGTGGCCGCCCGCTCCGGGTCCAGCGAGCCGACCGTGCTCTATCACTATCCGACCAAGGACCACCTGCTCGTGGCCGCCCTGGAACGGATGGACGACCTAGAGGCGGAGATCCAGGTCGACACCGATGCCGGCGCGATGCTCGACCTCGACGCGCTGCGCGGCAACGCCGACGCCACCGTGGTCACCAGCCAGCACCGGCTGCGCCTGTTCGTCGTGCTCAAGGGCCAGGCGGCCACGCCCGGGCACCCGGCCGGGGAGTACTTCACCCGGCGCACCGCGCGGGCCATGGAGATCTTCGCCCGGCTGATCGCCGGCCGGCAGAAGGCCGGGCTGGCCCATCCCGGCCTCGACCCGCGGGACACCGCCCGGCAGGTGATCGCCCTGTGGGAGGGCCTGACGTTCATGCGCCTGACCGACCCGACCTTCGACGTGGGCCAGTCCCTGGTCGACGGCATCCGCCGCCTGACCTGCGAGAACTGGATGCGTGCCCTCGCCGTCCTGAACGACCCGACCACCGGAATCTAGGAACCACCATGACTTTCGAGCACCCGTACGTCGACGTCGACGAGCAGCGTGAGACGCCGTACCCGCACCGGTACGTGCACGGCGGTTTCACCGGCACCGAGACGCGCTTCTCGATCTACTTCCCGCCCGCCGACCGCTATCAGGGGCGGTTCTTCCAGCACATCACGCCCGTGCCGGAGAGCGAGCACCTGGCCCCGAGTGCGACCGGGCAGGAGGACAGGATCGGGTTCGCGTTCGGGGCCGGGGGCTACTTCCTGGAGACCAACGGCGGCGGGCCGTCCGGTGGTCCCGGCTCCGGCGCCGACCCGACCATCGCCGGCTTCAAGGCCAACGCGGCCGCCGCCGAACACTCACGGTCCGTCGCGGCCGAGGTCTACGGCGACCATCGGGCGTACGGGTATGCGTACGGCGGCAGCGGCGGGGCCTATCGCACCATCGGCGGGGCCGAGAACACCGCCGGCGTGTGGGACGGGTTCGTGCCCTACGTGCCGGGCAGCCCGATCGCCGCGCCCAACGTGTTCAGCGTGCGGATGCACGCCCAGCGCCTCCTGCGCGACAAGCTCGACCGGGTCGCCGTGGGTGACACCTCGACGCTGACCGCCGAGGAGCGCGAGGCGTTCGACGAGGTCACGCGGATGGGCTTCCCGGTGCGGTCGTGGTTCGGGCACCGGACGATGGGCTCGCACGCGTTCTCCACGATCTATCCGGGCATCGTCGCGGTCGACCCCGGCTATTTCACCGACTTCTGGACCGTGCCCGGTTACCTCGGCGCCGACCCGGAATCCTCGGTGCACCGTGACCGGGTCCGGCTGACCACCGAGGTCACGGCCACGCCGACCCGGGCCGACCGGCCCGATCTCGGCCCGTACGCCGAACCCGAGCAGGTCCCGCCGGGCGGTGTCGACGAGGCGTTCAAGGGGGCGCACACCGGGCAGGACACCGTGGTCGCGGTCCGGCTCGCCCGTACGCCGGACGTCGCCACGCAGGGTGCGGAACTGGTCCTGCCGGGTGGCGCGCGGCTGCGGCTCAAGGGCGTGCATGGCGACCTCGCCGTGATCGACATGCCGGACCTCGACGACTCGGCGGCCAAGCTCGTGCCCGGCGACGTCGTCGAGCTCGACAACAGCAACTTCCTGGCCGCGCAGACCTACCACCGCCACCAGGTGCCCGGCCCGGAGTTCACCGTGTGGGACCAGTTCCGCGCCGCCGACGGGACCCCGCGGCTCCCCCAGCGGCCGATGCAGCTCGGCCCGATGTTCGCCGCGGGCGCCGCCGGCACCGTCCAGACCGGGAGGATCACCGGGAAGATGATCATCGTGGCGAGTCTGCTCGACCGGGAGGCGTTCCCGTGGCAGGCCGCCTGGTACCGGGACAAGGTGGCCGAGCACGCGCCCGGCGACGTGCGGCTCTGGTTCGTCGACAACGCCCTGCACGGTGACGACGAACGGCAGGAACATCCGGACTTCACGGTCAGCTACCTGGGTGTGCTGCACGAGGCGCTGCGCAGCGTGGCCGGCTGGGTGGAGAGCGGTGTCGAGCCGGCGGCGGACACCCGTTACACGGTCACCGACGGGCAGGTGACCGTGCCGGACACGGCCGCCGAGCGTGGTGGGGTCCAGCCGGTCGTCACGCTCTCCGAGGCGGACGGCGTGCTCCGGGCGGTGGCCGAGGCTCCGGCGGGCGGGGCACCGATCGTACGGCTGCAATTCGATCTTGATGGGGACGGCGAGTTCGACATCGACGAGGCGGTGCCACCGGCCGCACGCGTCGTGCGGGAACTCGCGCACCCCGGCTCCGGTGTCGTCACCGTGCGGGTCAGCGCCCAGCGCGACGGCGACCCGGACACCCCGTTCGGTCGCATCGACAACCTCGCCCGGCTGGCTGTTCGTCAGGACTGACGCAGGATGCGCAGGGCCCCGGTGAAGGCGGCCTGGCCTTCGCCGAGGCCCGCGAAGAAGACGGTGTCGCACGCCTCGACCGCGACCACGGCCCGGTTGACCAGGTCACGCCCGGCGTCGGTGGCGGCGACGGCCCGGGCTCGCCGATCGGTCGGGTGCGGCGGCCGGTGCACCAGGTCGCGGCTCTCCAGCGTCCGCAACACCTGGGAGGTCATCATCGGGTCGGTGGCCGCCATGTCGGCCAGCGCTTTCTGGGTGACCGGGCCGGACGCCTGCAGGTAGGTGAGCGTGGCCAGCAGCACGAACTGGACGTGGGTGATGTCGAACGGCTTGAGTGCCGCCCGTTGAGCGGCCTGCCACCGGTTGGTGACCTGCCACAACAGCAGGCCCGGGCTGTCGTCGGCACTGTCGTGCGCGGTGTTCAGGCTCATGCCGGCGCGGCCATGGCGGTGCGGATCCGGTCGAGGTCGCCCTCGGTCAGCGGGACCAGGCCGCGGCGCAGCTGGACACCCCAGCCGGGCTGGGCGGTCAGGTCCAGCGACAGCGAGCGGATCGGGGTCTCCCGCGCGTCCGGCCGGTAGGTGATCCGGCGTCGCCACGGATGGAAGTCGCCCTCGTCGGCCTGCCAGATCTCGTCGTCGGCGACCACGCCGATCGCGGTGAACGCCTGCAGCGGCCGGCCGTCGCGCAGGCTGGTGCGCGGCGAGTAGTAGACGAACCAGTCGCCCGCGGCGAGCCGGGCCAGCCCGGGGCGCTTGCCGTGGCCGAGCTGGGCAATCCCCAGCTCGACGCCACGCTGGACATGATCGCGGCAGACCACGCCGAGCCAGTGGTTCATGCCGGCACCCCGGCGGCCCGGGCGGCCGCGTCGAGCCGGGCGAGGTCGGCGCCGAGGCCCTTGGCGATGTCCTTGCCGAGAACCGCGTTCCAGACGAAGGCGAGCGGGCCGGTCAGGGTGACCCGCACCGAGACGGTGGTGAGACCGTCATCGTCCACGGTCACCAGGTGCTGGAAGGTCAGCCGCGCACCCAGCAGCAGGGAGACGTCGGTGAACTCCCGCCCCGGGACGAGCGAGGCGACGACGAACCTGGTGACCGGGCCGCCCTTGGGTTTCAGCTTGCCGGTCGCGCCGGTGCGGAACGGGCCGTCGAGCCGGACCCACGCGGTGTCGGTGTTCCACTCGGGCCAGGTGGCCATGTCGGCCCAGCGCTCGAAGAAGGCCTCGGGCCGGACGTCGGAGGTGATCTGTGCGGTGGCGATCGTCGTCATGCATTTAGTATGCGCGCTTACTATCTCCGGCGCAAGCCGGTGGCGCCACCGCTCCCGTTCACATCGGTGCCCGAGGGCGGCGGCGCGCCGCTGCGATCAGCGGGCCGTCAGCGGTCCTCCCGGAAGTCGACGTGGCGGCGGGCGACCGGGTCGTACTTGCGCAGCACGAGCCGGTCCGGATCGTTGCGGCGGTTCTTGCGGGTGACGTAGGTGAAGCCGGTGCCGGCGGTGCTGCGCAGCTTGATCACCGGGCGCACGTCGGTGCTCCGGGCCATCAGCGCACCGCCCCGCGGGCGCGGATCCGGGCCACCACGGCCTCGATGCCGTCGCGGTCGATGACCTTCAGGCCGGTGGTGCTGACGTTGAGCCGCACGGTCGAGCCGTCGGCCAGGCGGAAACGGCGGCGCTGGACATTCGGGTTCCAGCGGCGCCGGGTGCGGCGGTGCGAGAAGGACACGGCATTGCCGAAGCTCGGCTTGGCGCCGGTCACGTCACAGACGAAAGACATGCCCACCATCTTGTTGGAAATGGTTTTCATTGTAAAGTCGGCCCGTGAGTATCGACCCGATCACCTCCGTCGCACCGGCCCGCGCCGATCACCGGCCCGCCGTCACCGTGCTCTCCGGCTTCTCCCCCGCCGCCGTCCAAGCGGCCGCCCGCGCCGTGCTGCTCGGCGACGACCGGCTCCTGGCGATCAGCCACGACCTCACCGGCATCCGGGACGGCATCGTGCGCCGAACGGTGCGCTCGGGCACCGAGCTCATCGAGCAGCGCACCGTCGAACTCGTGCACGGCTGCGTCTCGTGCACGCTGCGCGAGGACGTGCTGCCCACCCTGGCCCGGCTCGCCCGGGACCACCCCGGCCAGGATCTGCTGCTGGTGCTGCCACCGGCCGTCGAACCCGAGGCGGTCGCCACCGCGTGCGCGAACCACCCGGTCACCGGCACGGTGCGATTCGACTCGTACGTCACCGTCGTCGACGCCGACCGCTTCCTGGACGACCTGGCCAGCACCGACGACCTGCGCGACCGTGGGATGCACGCGGCCGACAACGATCACCGGGCGGTCGCCGAGGTCGTCGTGCACCAGGTCGAGTACTGCGACACCGTGATCCTCTGGAGCCGCCCGGACACCGACCCGCTCGAACTGAGCCGGCTCGGCACACTCGTGCACCGGCTCGCCCCGTGGGCCGTCCAGGTCCCGACCGGCACCACCAACAGCCTCGACTGCACCGGCCTGGCCGCGCTGATCCGGCGCACCGGCCGGCACGACCCGACCCGGCCCGGCATGCTCGGACGCGCCCTGGAAGGCCGGCCGATCGCCGTGCACGACCCGAGCCCCGACGGGGTGACCTCGGTGTTGTTCGAGGCCCGCCGCCCGTTCCACCCACAACGACTGCACGACTCGCTGGAGACGCTCACCGACGAGGCTTTGCGCGGCCGCGGACAGCTGTGGATCGCCAGCCAGCCCGACGCGGTGGTGGCGTTCGAATCCGCCGGTGGCGGCGTCAGCATGGTCGGCCTCGGCTACTGGCTGGCCGCGCTGCCGGTCGAACGCTGGACCGAGACCAGCGACCAGCGGCGCCTGGCCGCCGACCTGAGCTGGGACCCGTACTACGGCGACCGGCGGACCGTGCTCGCGCTGATCGGCCTGCACCTGGACCAGGCCGCGATCACCGAACTGCTCGACTCCTGCCTGCTCACCGACGCCGAACTGGCCGACGGCTTCGACCGGTGGCCGGCCCTGACCGACCCGTTCGCGGGCTGCTTCCCCCTGACCGACCACAACGACAACACCGAGGAGAACTGACCATGAAACGCGGCATCCACCCGGAGTACCGGCCGATCGTCTACCGCGACCGCGGCGCCGGCTTCGCCTTCCTGACCCGCTCCACCGCCACCAGCGACAAGACCGTCGCATGGGAGGACGGCAATACCTATCCGGTGGTCGACGTGGACATCTCGGCGGCCAGTCATCCGTTCTGGACCGGCCGCAAACGCCTGATGGACACCGCCGGGCGCGTGGAGAAGTTCCGCGCCAAGTACGCCCGTCACCAGCGCTGACTCCGGTGGGAGCGCGGATTCCGCGCTCCCACCGGGAACCTCTCAGACGATCACCGGTTCGGCCCGGCGATGAGACTTTCCCTGTCCGGCAGGACTGCCGGGAGTGCACGGAGCACGGCGATGATGCCGACCAGAGACGTCGCCGCGTAGGCAGCCAGAGCGATCGCGGGCCGGGCCGGTAGATCGAGGAGGACCCCCAGCCAGTTCCCGAGGATCGAGGCGGCCGCGACGAAGCTGAACGACCAGCTCATGATCCGGACGAACCTCTTGCCCTTGAAGGACTGCTGGCGCAGCGTCACCGTCAACACGGCGCGCGCCCGTGAGACAACGCCCAGAAGGAGGACGAACGCCACGCCGATCACCCAGAGGCGATGCCTTTCGACAGCACCGGCAGACGCAGCCATGACAGCTGACATCGACGCACCGAAAGCGTAGGTGACCAGCAAGGAGGCTCGCGGCGTAAGGCGGCGGCGCAGCATCGGGGCGACATACGGCCCGATGGTCGCGCCCACGCCGAACGCGAAGAGGACCACGGCCAGCGCGGCACCGGCCGGCCACGGCATGAACGACGCCACCCAGAGGTAGACGAAGACGCCCGACACGGTGGCTCCGACCTTGAGCACGAACTCCATGGCGGGCGACGCCGGACCGGTCCGCAGAAGATCTCCGAGGAACTCCCGGAGCCGCATTCTTCCGCCGGCGGCGCTGTACTCACCCGCGTCCTGGTCGTAGACCGCCCCGACCGGCAGCGTGCGTGAGCTCACGAACCTGAAGGCGGAGCCGACCAGGGAGAACAGCGCGTTCGCGGCCACCAGCCAGGCAATGGATCGGCTGGTCAGCCAGCTGCCGAGGGGCATTCCCACCACCAGACCGACAAAGCCCAGGACCGAGTAGATGTTCGCGTTGAACGCCAGCGCCTGCTTCTCGTCCCACTGCGCAATCTGCTGGGCGTAGAGCTCCTCGACGACGTCCATGACGGTCGGAAAAATGGCGACGACGAGCAGGTATCCGCCCAGAACCGCGGATTGCCTGGCCGGGAACGCGACGAGCAGGGCGAGCGCGACGCCGGACACCACGGCCTCGACCAGGTCGGATGCGACCAACGTCCGGGCCGGGCTGTGGGGCGCGGTCAGCCCGGCGATCAGCGGGGCGGCGAAACTGATGCCGGCGCCGGCCGTGGCGAGGACGGCCAGCCAGGTGAGCGGCAGGATGGTCTCGGCGACCGCCCCGTTCGAGCCGCCGTCGACGATCCGGGTCCCGATGATCGACATGGCGAGCCCGAGCGTCATCCACCGGCGCGCTCGGGCCACCATGGTTGCCGATACCGAGATCATCGATTCCTGAGTATGCGTGATGACTATCGGGGACCGGCCGGCTTCTCAGCCGATCGACGCGGCCGCCTGCACGATCGACTCGACCACCGCGGCGGGCTGTGAGGCCGGGATCGCGTGCGATGCCCCGGACAGTTCCACGGCGGCGCGGGCACCGGCGCGTTCGGCCATGAAGCGGTGCGCCTCAAGCGGGATGTTGAGGTCGAGCTCCGGGTAGACGAACCACGACGGTAGGTTCTTCCAGGCCGGCTCGCCGGAACCCTCGTTGAGGGCCGTGGTGTTGAGCGGGCGCTGGGTGGCGGCGTCGAGGGCGGCCCGCTCGGCCGAGACGTCGGCGGTGAACTGCTGGTGGAACCGGTCCTGACGGATGTAGAGGTCAACGGTGCCGTCGGGCAGGGGCACCTCCTGGAGCGTGTCGCCGAGCGTGCTGCCGGGGAACTTGCCGGACAGCTCGCCGATGCTCTCGCCGACCTCGGGGGCGAACGCGGCGACGAACACCAGCGCCTTGACGTTGTCGTGGCCGGCCGCGGCGTTGGAGATGACCGCCCCGCCGTAGGAGTGGCCGACGAGCACGACCGGCCCGTCGATCGTGGTGAGGAGGGCGGAGACCCCGGCCGCATCCGAGGACAGGCTGCGCAGTGGGTTCGGCGCGGCGATGACCGGGTAGCCGTCGGCCCGCAGCCGCTGGATCACTCCGGACCAGCTGGCGGACTCGGCGAACGCGCCGTGGACGAGCACGATGGTGGGTTTCATGGCAGTTCCTTTCGTGACGGCAACCAGGTGCCGAGCAGTTGTTCCGAGCGTTCCCAGAGGCCGCGAGCCAGATCGGCGTCGGCCGCCTGCGGATGGTTCGGCCGGACGGCCTTGTGCTTGTAGTAGTAGGCGCCGGACTGCCAATCCGGGCCGGGCGTGCCCTCGGCGAGCCACACCAGCTGGGACGCGCCCTGCTCCGGGGTGGAGAACAGGACACGACGCAGGCCCGGAACGGACGCGGCGAACAGGACGGCGCGGATGACCGGCTTGGTGGCCTCCGACCCGAAGTTCGTCAGGACGTTGCCGGGGTAGAAGGACGCCGCCGACAGGCCACTGTCGTGGAAGCGCCGGTGAAGCTCGGTGGTGAACAGGATGTTCTCCAGCTTGGACGCGCCGTAGGCGTCCACCGCGTCGAAGTTGCGGTCGTGGTCGAGATCGTCGAGATCGATCGGCTTGGCGAACCGCACCGTGCTCGACGTCTGGATCACCGAGGCCCGGGAGGCGACCAGCGTGTCCAGGAGCAACCGGGTGAGCAGGAACGGCGCCAGGTGGTTGACCTGGAACGTCTTCTCGAAGCCGTCGACCGTCATGGTCCGGGCCCCGAGCATGCCACCGGCGTTGTTGGCGAGCACGTCGATGTGCGGATACGCCGCCCGGAGCCGGCCGGCCAGGTCGGCGACCTCGTCGAGGCGGGCGAAGTCGGCGACGTAGCCGTCGACACCGAGCTCGGCACGGACGGCTTCGAGCCGCGGGGACGAGCGGCCGACGAGCACGACGGTGTGCCCGTCGCGGTGCAACCGGGTCGCGGCGGCGGCGCCGATGCCGCTGCTCGCCCCGGTCACGACGATGACCTTCTTCGTAGCCAACCCGCACCTCCAGTGTGGAACTCAGTCCCACTTTAGGTGCTCAGTACCAGATCCGCGATCCGGGACTGGGAATTCGGGAAACGCCCAGCACAGCACGGTCCGGCCACTCCCGAGGGTGGCCGGACCGTGATGGCGGTCGTTATGGCGAGTTAGGCCGGTGACGGGTTGATCAAACCCATCGCGCGGTCGAGCAGCGAACCCAGTTGCTGTGTTCCGTTGCCGGCGATCCACGCGGCGACGGCGGCGTCCAGACAGCCCAGGGCGCTCGCGATGAGGGCTCGGGGACGCGGATCGGTCGGGTCGTCCGGGTTGGCGCCGAGGCGCCGGGCCAGCTCGGGGGTGATCAGGGCGTGGAATTTCGCCTGCTTCTCCCGCTGGACGGTGGCCAGGGCCGGGGTGGCCACGGCGAGGGCGGCCAGCCGGAAGGCGCGCTCACTTCGGCTCGCGTAGGACTCGACGAGCGGGCCCATGGAATGGCGGAGCGCCGCCCACGGGGATTCCTCGTCCGGCCGCCGGCGCAACAGCTCCAAGATCTCGTCGACGGCGGACGAGGTCTCGCCGGCGAAGACGTCTTCCTTGGCGGGGAAGTAGCGGAAAAAGGTGCTCCGGGAGATTCCGGTGGCCGAGCAGATGTCCTCGACGGTGGTCTGGTCGAAGCCGCGGTCCAGGAACAGGTCGAGGGCCATGTCGGCGATCTGCGTCCGCACGGCCCGCCGGGCGAGCTCACGTGCACCGGGCCGACGCTCACCCTGATGCGACGGACTGCTCATTCGGTTAACAATACTACACGTCAAAAGTGGCACTGGTCTCAGAAATGTTACTCAGTACCATCTAAGAGCCTCGACAAAAACCCGATCAAGTACGGCGTGAAGGCGCGCGACCGGGTCGGCCAGCTCCGTGCCGAGGTAGTCGTCGTACCAGACCCGGTAGGCGGCCACCGCGCAGCCGACGAGCAGCCGGCGCCGCCAGTCGTCCGGATCGGCGCCCGGGTGCCGGGCCGCGAGCAGGGCGACGACCGCGTGTTCCTGCTCGACCGTGCCGGTCCGCGCCGCCCGCAGATGCTGGGAGCGTTCGGCGACCAGGCGTAGCGCGGTGAGCAGGTCGCGGTTCTCGATGGCGTACCGCCCGAGGGCCAGCAGGGCCGCCCGCAGGACGTCGGCGTCGGCCGTCCCCGGCGGTGCGTCGCCGATCCGGTCGGACACCACCGCCGTCATCTGCCGCAGCGGCTCCCCGACCACGTCCTCCTTGGCCGGGAAGTACCGGTGGAACGTCCGCGGTGCGATCCCGGCGACCGCGCAGATGTCGGCGACGGTCACGTCGTCGTAGCCGCGCTCGATGAACAGCCGCCACGCGGTCTCGGCGGTCATCGCGCGGTTCTGCTCGCGCTTGCGGTCCCGCATGCCGGCGATCTCCGTGCTCCCCTCCGGTCGGTGTGACTCCGCTCTCACCAGGCGCGGCCGTACACGTCGTCGCAACCTCAACGTGGCAGTCTCTGCCTCGTGGCAGATTGTGCCACGAAAATCTGAAGCCTCGGGAGCCCCAGCCCATGTCACAGACCGCAGAAGTGAGCGCGCCGCCCAGCGCCGAATCCGGGCACCAATGGACCAGCAAACAGCTCGTGATCATGCTGGTGATCGGCCTGGGCGCGCTGCTGGTCTCGCTCACCCAGTCGCTGCTCGTGCCCGTCCTCGGCGAACTCGCCGTCGACCTGCACACCGGCGCCGACGGCGTGGCCTGGATCCTCACGGCGACGCTGCTGGTCTCGGCGGTGGCCGTGCCCGCGTACGGGCGGCTCGGTGACCTGTTCGGCACCCGGCGCATGCTGCTCATCGCCCTCAGCGCCCTCGTCGTCGGCTCGGTCGTCTGCGGCCTGGCCGACAACGTCACCTGGATGATCGTCGGCCGCGCGATCGTCGGCCTCTCCTCGGCCGCCGTGCCGCTGGGCATCAGCCTGGTCGGCGTCGCCCTGCCCCCCGAGCGCGCCCGCTCCGGCATCGCCCTGGTCAGCGCCATGCTCGGCGTCGGCGGCGCCCTCGGCCTCCCGCTGGCCGGCCTGATCGCCGAATACGCCGACTACCACTGGCTGTTCTGGATCTGCGTCATCGGCGGCGTGCTCATCCTGCCCGCCGTCCGCCTCCTCGTCCCCGAGCCGACCCGCGACGCCAAGGGCCGTTTCGACATCCCCGGCACCCTGCTGCTCGGCGCCGCCATCCTGTCCCTGCTTCTCCCGCTCTCGCAGGGCAAGGCCTGGGGCTGGACCAGCGGCCGGACCATCGGCCTGCTGATCACCTCGGTCGTGCTGATCGTCGTCTTCGTGCTGGCCGAGCTGCGCATCAAGTCCCCGCTGGTCGACGTGCGGACCACCGCCCGCCCGGCCCTGCTGCTGACCAACGTCGCCTCGCTGTGCGTCGGCTTCGCCCTGTTCGCCACCCTGATCGGCACCGCCTCCTACGTCGAGGCCCCCGAAGCCACCGGCTACGGGTTCGGCGCATCCGTCCTGGTCGGCGGCCTGTGCATGCTCCCCGGCGGCCTCGGCATGCTGATCTTCTCGCCGGTCTCGGCCAAACTGAAGCCGCGCACCGCCCTGATCGTCGGCGCGCTGATCATCGCGGCCGGATTCCTGTCCCGCATCTGGCTCACCGGCGCCATCTGGCAGATCGTCGTCGGCGCCAGCATCGCCGGCATCGGCACCGGCATCGCCTACGCGGCCATGCCCGGCCTGATCATCCACGCCACCCCGCGCTCCGAACTGGCCGCCGCCAACGGCCTGAACACCCTGTTCCGCAGCGTCGGCAGCTCCCTGGCCAGCGCCATCGGCGGCTCCATCCTGGCCGGCATCACCATCAACCTCGGCGGCTTCGAGTTCGCCTCGCTCACCGCGTACCGCATCCTCTTCGGCGTCTGCGCCGGCGCGGCCGTGCTGGGCGCCCTGCTCGCCCTGCTGATCCCCAAGCACGCCGAAACCGCCGACGCGGCCATGCACGACGAGTAGGTCCCCCGGCACCATCAGCTTTACCGCGCGCGCCCGCACTCAGTGCCGGCGCGCGCGGCCGTTCTCGCGGTCGCCTTCGCGCCGACCAGGACGCTGCCGGCGCAGTAGGCGGAGGCCGGGGATTACTCCGGGTGCGGTAGGCGCGATGCCTGCGGGTGGACGAGGCAGGACGGCGGGCCGGCCCGGCACCATGGGATCCGGACGGCGAACAGCTCCTCAAACAGGGCGGACGCCGGTCGAAGAGAGAACAACCGCCTTATTTCGCAACGTGGGTGTTTCGGGACTTCGGAGTCAGATCGACGCCACCCCGGGTTGGCTGAGCTCGCGCCGCCGATTCGATGTCGAAAACCTTTGACGACGTACGCGATGAATGTCGGTTTTCCGGGTTTGATCGGCACTGCCTGGCAACGCATGATGCCCCGCGCTCGGGGGAGCTGCGGGGCATCGGTGCGAAGATCACGACATTCAGTTGCCGAAGTCCTGGGTGAAGTACGGGGTGCCGTTCTCCGAGTACACGGCGCCGACGCCGACCGTGGTGGAGCTGCAGTTGAGGATGTTCGCGCGGTGGCCGGCGCTGTGCATCCAGGCGTCGACCAGCGCCTCGGCGGTGGGGTAGCCCCAGGCGATGTTCTCGCCGGACGGGCTGGCGTAACCGGCGGCACGGGCCCGGGAACCGAAGTCGGAGCCGTCCCGGCCCACGTGGGAGAACTGACCGGTCTGGCCCATCCAGGCGCTGTGGTCCCGGGCGGCGGTGGTGAGCTGGTCGTTCACGGTCAGCGCGGCGCAGCCGTGCCCGGCGCGCTCGACGTTGGTGAGGCGGACGATGTCGGCCTGCAGGGTCTGCTCGGCGGCCTTGGTCTGCACCGGCGCGGCCTCGGCCGGGGACGCGGTCATCATGACGCCGGCGGCGGCCGGGACGATGAGGGCGGCCAGGGCGAAACGGCGGAGGAGAGAGCGCAAGAGGTCGACCCTTTCGATTGGTGGCCCCCGGCGTCTTCGCCGGTTGCACCATTCCCTTCGTCGGGCTTCCGGCCGCGGTGATCGCAGATCGGTGGTGCGTCGGTCGCCGTCCGGTTGCCGGGTCGCCCGACGTTGACCTGCACGTGATGGCTCCGGTTGGCGGCTCGCTCGGCGCTGACCTGGACGCGACGGCCGGCGGATTCAGCGGAAACATCGCCATCGGCCTCAAACCTCGTACCAATGGATGAATTGTGTTGAAAAGTTGGTATGCCCACGATGGGGGCAACAGTCGGTTGATTCTGGATAGGTGTCCGCCGACGCCGCCAAGTCCCGTCAGATGACGATCATCGTGGTCCTGGCCGTCGCCATGGCCGTGGGCCAGGCTGCCGCCCTGGCCAGCGCCTCGACCCGGCCGTGGATCTTCGGTGGGTCGCTGGCGATGCTCGACGCGCTCGGGGTCGTCTACAGCTGGCGGGCCGGCGCCTACAGCCCGATCGGCGCCAGTCCGTGGCGGCTGATCGCCGTCGGCCGGGCCGTCTCGCTGGGCAGCGTGGTCGCATTGGCAGTGGACGGGCTGATCGGTAGCAGCGCCTGGTGGGTGTGCGGCGCCTCGCTGCGGTTGCTGATGTTCGTGCTGCTCGCTGCCGGGGTCTTCACGGCCGGTCTGATCCAGGTGAACGGTCGTGCCCGGGTCGCGCTGCTGGCCGAGAACGTCACCGTCTTCGCCGGTGGTTTCCTGGTGATCTGGTACTTCGCGCTGGAACCGACGGCCGAGAACGAGCGGCCCTCGGTCTCCTGGATCGCCGGCGTCGGCTGGCCCCTCGGCGACATGCTGCTGCTGGCCGCCGCCGCCTCGGTGGTGCTGCGCGGCTCGGTGACCCGGTTCGCCGCCCCGGTGACGCTCTACATCACCGGCCTGGCCCTTTACTGCGTCGCCGACGTGACCTGGTTCGCGGTCACGGCCGCCACCCACGCCGGTGACGTACCGGTCACGATGACCGGGATGGTGGCCGCGAGCCTGCTGATCACCGCCGCGCCGATGCTGACGGTGGCTCGGGCCGGTCAGCCGGCCGAACGTCGCGACCGACGCCCGCCGGCCTGGGCGACCCACCTGCCGGCCGGCGCCATGCTCGCCGGATGCCTGCTCGTGCTCAGCGTCGCCGTCCTGGAAGGCCAGGTCCTGCCCTGGGGTGTTCTCGCCTGCGGGCTGGCCGTGATGCTGAGCGCCGCATCCCTGCGCCAGCTGCTGTCGCTGCGGGACAGCTGGGATCAGGCCGTCACCGAACCCGTGACCGGGCTGGTCAACCGGGCCGGGCTCGACGCGGCCCTGGAACGCCGCGCCCGGCAGGGCGAGTCGGCCGCGCTCCTGCTCATCGACCTCGACGGGTTCAACCTGGTCAACAAGGCCTACGGGCACGCGGCCGGGGACGAATTCCTACGGCACGTCGGCCGCGACCTGCGCTCCACGGTGCGCAAGGGGAACGTCTGCGCCCGCATCGGCGGTGACGAGTTCGCGGTCCTGCTGGTCGACGTCACCCGCATCGAGGACGCCGCCGCCGTCGCCGACCGGGTCCTCGCCTCGCTGGCCGAGCATCCCGGCCTGATCGAGGGCGACCTCGTCCCGGTGCGGGCCAGCGCCGGGGTCGCCTTCGCCGCCGCCGACTACGACAGCAAGACCCTGCTGCGGCACGCCGACGTCGCCCTGTACGAGAGCAAACGGGCCGGCCGGCACGGATCCACCAACTACGAGCCGGCCATGCCCGACCGTCGCGCCGCCGACGCGGCCCTCGCCGACGACCTGGAACACGCCCTGCACCGCGGGCAGTTGCACCTGCTCTACCAGCCGCTGGTCGACCTGGCGACCGAACGGCCGGTCGCCGCCGAAGCCCTCCTCCGCTGGCAGCACCCGGCCCGGGGCCCCATCTCGCCGGTCGAGTTCATCCCCATCGCCGAACGCACCGGGGCCATCGTCGGCATCGGCCTCTGGGTCCTCGAACAGGCCCTCACCCAGCTGACCGCCGGCCCGGCGACCCTGTACATCAGCGTCAACCTCTCGCCCCGGCAACTTCGGGAACCCACAATTGTGTACGACGTGAAGACCGCCCTCGCTCAAGCCGGAGTCGACCCGCATCGGCTGGTCCTCGAAGTCACCGAATCGTCCCTGGTCAACGAGACCGGCGGCATCGCCGCGCTCCGAACCCTGCGGGAGCACGGCGTCCGGATCGCCCTGGACGACTTCGGGACCGGCTACTCGTCGCTGCAGTACCTGACCCGCCTACCGGTCGACATCCTCAAGATCGACCGCAGTTTCGTCGCCGAACTCGACGAGACCCAGGAAGGCGCCGCCGTCACCGAGGCGATCATCCGGCTCGCCCAGGTCCTGCACCTGAGCATCGTCGCCGAAGGCGTCGAGACCGAACAGCAGGCCCGTGAGCTGCGCGAACTCGGCTGCGAAATCGGGCAGGGCTATCTGTACGCGCGGCCGCTGACCCCGGAGGACTTCGCCCGCTACACGGCCGACGCCCGGGCGGCCTGACCTCTCGATCACCCACGCGAGAAGCCCGGCCGCGCGGGCCGGGCCTCCCCTTGCCGATCGATCAGGCGGGCAGGTCGAACTCGCCGTTCCTGACACCGGACAGGAACGCGGCCCACTCGCCGTGAGAGAAGAAAAGCGTTCCGCCGTCGCGGTCCTTCGTGTCCCGGACCGCAACGACCTGCGGAAGGTTCTCGGCGACCTCGACGCAGTTCTGGCCACCGCCGGATCGCGTGCTCTTGTGCCAGACAGCGCCGGTCAAGTCGTGGTTGGTCACGATCGTTGCTCTCCTAGGCTCTGCAGAAGCGTAGTGATCATCTTAGTTGAATCCTCCTTGCTGAGAGCGAGCTCGGCCAGCGCGGACCACGCGTCCTCATAGACCTGCAGTTCATCGGTCTTGTCGAGATAGATCGCTCCGGTGAGATTCTCGGAGTAGACCGTTGAAGGCTCGCCCTGCTTCCCGCCGGCCAGTGGAGGAAACTCAAGGATGGTGAAGGAGCCGGCGGTGGACCCTGGATGAACCCCCACCGAGAGTGGTAGCACCCTCACCGCGACGTGCGCCAACTCATTTGCTTTCAAGAGGTGCCACAACTGCTGCTGCATCGCGCCTGGGATGTCCAACTCCCCCAGCAGCATTGCCTCCGAAACGATCGATTCATACTCGGGTGGCGCGGGAAACGACCTGGACAAGATCCGTTGTCGTTCGTGCTTCACCTTGATCCGGGCTTCCATCTTCTCTGTCGAGACTTTCGGCCGATCTGCTCGGACTACCGCCTCCATATAGGCGGGGGCCTGCAACAGGCCAGGAACGATCATGGACTCGAACTGCCTGAGCCGCGAGGCACCCGCTTCCATACTGAAGAAGAGCTCCGACCATTTCAGGATGGTGCCGCTGTAACTCTGCCACCACCCCTCGGCCTTCGCCGCTGAGGCCAGGTTGCGCAGGACCTCGGCCTCGTCCGGCGGGACGTCGTAGAAGCGGGCGAGCGCCTCGATCTCGACCGGGCGAATGGTCACGCCCGGTGTGCCGGTCTCGATCCGCCACAGTCGCTGGTACGACCAATCCAGATAGGTGTAGGCGTCCAGCATCGTGATTCCGGCGCCCTCGCGGTACTCCCGGAGAAGCCGGCCGAGCTGACGACGAGGCACGGTGGAGCCGGTTGCTCTGCTAGGCATATGTCTAGCCCTTCCTCCCATGCTGGCCAGCCAAAACCTGGCGTCTGTGGACTGCCGGACCGGCCAATCTGAAAGGAATACCGCATGATCTTGCCCAATGCCAAGAAAAGGGGTGGATTTTTCATCCAGCGCCATTGTGCGAGGCGCCGCAGCGGGCAAACATCGTCGTCGCGGCCGGGTTGTCAGCCTGACTCCGGTGGACCACCCGGCCGGCTACCTCACCATTCGATCGGCGCGAGGGGGATTGATCATGCTCGTCGTAGTCACCGCCGTCTGCTGCCTGCTCGGCGGCTATCTCGCGGGTGTCGCCCTGGGACGGGTCAGCGGCCGCTGGTGTCCCGGGTGCGGCCGCAGCCGTGAATGCCTCATCTGCGACCACGGTCTGATCTTGGAAAGGAGAAAGCGTGATCACACAAAGTGAAATGATCGCCGCTCACTTCGCACTGCTCCACGACGAGTAGGTGACCACGGTGGACTACCTGGGTCTGGTCGAAACCGTGTTGGCCGACCGTCCGCGGCTGTTCGGCAGCGCCGAGATCGGCGAACGGATCGGGGTGAGCCGCCAGCGTGTTCAGCAACTGGCCGAGCGCGACGACTTTCCCGAGCCGTACCAGGAGTTGCGGATGGGCCGGGTCTGGCTCGAACACGACATCGAGCTGTGGATCGTGATGTATCGGTCGGCCGAATAGCGGCGGACCGTCCCGTACGGGGAAATCGGGGTTTTTGGGGTTGATCCGGGCGAGAAGGAGGGGGCTGATCGGGCGTGGTTAGGCTTGGTGGGGATCAACGTTGAGCTGCTGGAGGATGGCGTGTCGCAGTCGAGCATCTATGTGGTTCAGATCGCGGATCTTCAGGGGAAGCCGCTGGATCTGGAGCAGTTCCGGGGCAGCGCGACGCTTGTCGTCAACGTGGCGTCGCGGTGTGGGCTGACCCCGCAGTACGGGGTGCTGGAGCAGCTGCACGAGCGGTATGCGGATCGCGGGTTCAGTGTGCTGGGGGTGCCGTGCAACCAGTTCGGTGGGCAGGAGCCGGGGACCGCTGAGGAGATCTCCGAGTTCTGCAGTGCGACCTACGGGGTGACGTTCCCGATGACTGAGAAGATCGAGGTCAACGGGGAGGGCCGGCATCCGCTGTACGAGACGTTGACCGTGGAGCCGGATGCCGAGGGGCACACCGGGGACATCCGGTGGAATTTCGAGAAGTTCCTGGTCGGGGCCGATGGGACGGTTGTCGCCCGGTTCGGGCCGCGGACGGCACCGGATGCGCCCGAGGTGGTCGCCGCGATCGAGGCGGCGCTGCCCGCCTGAACCCATCGGCGGCCGCGGTTCGTCCACAATGCAGGTATGAGTGAGTTCCTGGCGGACGAGGCGCTGAAGGCTCTGCAGCTGGCGACCGACGAGACGACGAAGCTGGTCGTGCCGGCGGTGGTGGGGGCGACGTTCGCCGGCGCGACCCGGCTGCGGGATCTGATCTTCAGCCGGGTGACGACGCTGCCTCGCGATCCGGGGGCGGCGGTGCGCAAGCTGGTGGGGAAGCTGGAGGCCGACGCCGAGTTCCGATCCTTGCTGTACGCGGAGATGGCCGAGCTGCGGATCGGCGGCGTGGCGGACGTGACGGTGCCGCCCGGGCCGGAGGGTTTCCGGGATCGCACCGCCACGCTGGCCGAGCTGACCGGGCCCGGCATCCGGACGATCATCGGGCCGCGGGGCTGGGGGAAGACGTACGTCCTGCAGCAGGTTCGTCATCTGCGGGCGCGGGAGTTCGGGGACGGCAGCGCGATCGTCGACTGTGCCGAGTTCCGCACCGACGGCGTGCTGCGGTACTCGGAGGTGTTCGGGTCGGTTCTGGAGCAGCTCGGTTTTGCCGTGGCCGAGACCAGCGACGCCGCCCTGTCCGCGCGGTATGAGCGGGCGCTGCTGCACGGTCGGTTCCTGATCGCGTTCGACAACGTCGCCGATGTGGCCGAGGCGCGGGCGCTGACCCGGGACTGGGAGTCGAGCCTGGTCCTGCTGACCACGCGCGAGACGTCCGGTGACCTGGCCCGGTGGCATCGGACGACCCGGCTGGTGCTCGGTGGGCTGGACGACGCCGAGGCGGCGCGGGAGGTTCTGCGGGCTCAGGCTACCGAGTCGGTGCTCGACGCCGAGCCGGTGGCGACCGGGCAGCTCCTGGCCCTGTGCAACAACGTGCCGGACTTCCTGAACCGGGCCGGGGCGACGCTGCGGCTGCGGCGTGGGGAGGCGAGGCCGGTGGCGCGGCTGGTGGCCGATCTGCGCGCCGGTCATCACCCCCGGGAGTTCGACGACATCCTGACCGGTCTGGGTATCGAGAGTCTGCCGCCGGGGGTCGCGGCCGATCTGACCGTGCTGGCCGGGCATCCGCTGGGGTCGTTCACCCGGGACAGTGCGGACGCGCTGCTCGGGCATCCGTCCGGCGCCACGGTCGACACCCTGATCGGGGCGGGGCTGGCCGTCGCCGGTCCGGACGGGCGGCTGCGACTGCTGGAGTTGGTGCGGCGGCAGAGCGCTCCGGCCCGGGCCGACGCGGACGTGGCGCTGCGGCGGATGCTGGCCACGGTCGACGACCTGGCGACCGCCGCCGACCAGGCCCTGGAGGGCGATCGGCTGCGTCCCGTCATGCTGACCGGCCGGCCGGACTGGCCGTTGACGCACCTGACGCCGCTGGAATACCTGGACGGGCACGCCGCGCTGATCGTCGAGCTGGTGCAGTTCGCGCATCACGACGGGCGTCATTCCGAGGCGATCCGGCTGTGCGGGGCGTTGGAGATGGTGCTGACCTACCACGGGCGCCATCACCTGATCGCGACCGCGATCGGCTGGGGCATCGCGAGCGCGGAAGCCGTCGGGGACGATCGAGCCGCCGCTCGCCTGCACAGCACCCGGGCGCGCATCGAGACCGCGTTGGGCCGGTTCGCCCAGGCCGAGTCCAGTCTCGACACGGCCGATCGGTTTGCGGCCCGGGCCGGATTCGCCCGTCTGGACTCGTCCCTGCTGGAGTTCCGGTCGCGGCTGGCGCGGGAGCGGGCCCGGGGCGCGGACGAGGGTGAGTTCTTGGCGCGGGCCACGGCGTACATCAGGAAAGCTCTTGATCTTGATCGGGCCCATGGGTTGAACCGGGCCCGCGGCATCCACGCCCGCGAGCTGGCCGGTCTGGAGCTTCGGGCGGGGCGGCCGGACGCGGCGATGGCCCTGCTCGACGAGGCGGCGCAGTTCACCGACAGCGATCGGCCGCGAAATCTCTCGCGCATCCATCTGGGGCGGGCCCGCGTCCACGACCGGCTGGAACAGTGGGAGCGGTGTGATGCCGAGATCGCGGTCGCGCGGCGACTCGTCGCGGACAGTGGCGCTTCGGCCTACGACCTGGAGATCGACGAGCTGATTGCCGACAGCGCGGCGCATCGCGGTGACGACGCGACCGCGCGGCGGCTGTGGGATGGGCTGGCCCAACGGGCCTACGCGGCGGCCGACCCCCGGTACGACCGGTACAAGGCCAGGCTCAGGCCGCTTCCACCCGCACCTCGATGATCCGGTCGCCGAGCCGCAACCGTCCGTCGCGGGCGCCCCGGAGGTAGGCCCACGACGCCAGCACGGTCACGTCGTCGACCCGGGCGCGCACGACGAACTCGGCCTCCCGCGTGAAGACCCAGCAGGTGTCCGGGCCCGACTGGGCGGTGATCATCTCGGCGCGGGGCCACTGCCGGAGCAGGTCGGCCGCCTCCCCCGGGTCGGCGGCGCCCACCCGCAGGATCGTGGCCGCGGCGACCTGGTCCAGCCGGGCGCGGTCGAGATCGGCGACGAGGTGTCCCGCGTGTCCGGTCACGGCCGGGTAGCGGACCATGGACACGAGCGTTTCCGAGACCTCCGCGGAGACGACCATGGCCACGGGCGGGGTGGGCTGCCGGGCGGGCACGGGCACCGGGGTGAACTCGGCCGCGTGCGGGGGCTCGTCGAGGGCCATCATCTCGTACAGCAGGGATCGCAACCGCGCGGCGGTGCTGCCCGGATCGTCGATCGCCGAGGCTGTGAGCGGCGCGTACTGGCGGGGAAGGTGCGAACGGATCGCCGCGTCGACCTGGCCGCGCAACCCGGCCGACTGATCCAGCGCGGGCGCGTGCCGGGCCAGCGCCTCGGCCGGGGACCCGGGCACGGTGGTCGGGCTCGCGTGCGGGGACAGCAGCAGCGGCTTGTCCAGGGCCGCCGCGTACACGCCGAGGGAACCGAAATCGGTCAGCACCACCGAGGCGCCGAGCAGGGCGGCCTGCCATCCGCTCTCCGGTGGGACGATCCGCAGGCCATACTCGGCGGCCCGTGACCACCACGCCCGCACCTGCCACGGGCCGTGCGCCCAGATGCCCGGATGCAGCACCGCCACCACCCGATACTCGTCCACCGGCAACTCGGCCAGCAGGCGTTCCGGCAGCTCAGGCCAGAAACCGAGCAGCGCGTCGGGACCCCAGGTCGACGCCACGACCACCAAGGTGCGACCGGCAGAATCAAAGGCACGACGATATGCGTACGGGCGGTGCCGGCTCGCCAGCATCCGGCCCAACGCCGGGTCACCAACCACGCGAGCGGTCGCCGCCACCGGCGGGTGGGCCGCGGCCAGCCGCCGAACCTGATCGGAATGCGACACGGCGACGACCGACCGGGGTGTGCCCGCGATCTTGCGCAGGCGGGCCGGGGTGGCGCCCGAGACGGTTGACGTGCCCGGATAGAACTTCAGGTGACCGACACCGTGCGGCAGCAGGATCACCGGGGCGTCGAGCTGGTCCAGGGCGTCGTTCTCGCTGGCGGCCAGCGCAAGGTCGTAAGTCTCACGGGTCGCCTGCGCCCAGGGGATCACCACCGCCTCCAGACCGTCCAGGATCGACCGGGTGCCGGTGGCGAGGCGGGCGCTGTTGGCGTCGTCAGCGGTGAAGACGACCTGGACGCGGCGATCCGGCGCGATCAGGGAGACCACATCGAGCAGGCGGGTGAGGGTCGTGGTCGTCCGCACCACCACCAGGACACGCCGTTCCGTCCGGACCGACCGCCACCCGTCTCCGGGTTCCTGGTTCACGGCTTCCGGCTCCCGGCTCCCGGCTCCCGGCTCCCGGCCAACTATCGGGGCCGGTTGAGGTTACGGGTGTCGGCGGAATCGGAAGCACACCGTGACACTAGTCAGGTATTTCACCCGGTCACGGTGTGGGACCCGGGAGGACCGTCGGCGGCCACCGCGAACTGGGCGGCGAGTTCCTCGACGAGTTGCCGCACCCGGCGCAGGTCGTCCTCACGCGTGCGGCGCCGCCCGGTGGGTGCGGGCTGCACCCGCCCGGCCCGGTCGTCGGGCCCGATGGTGACCGCGACCTGGACCGGACGGTGCAGGTGCCGGGACAGGGCGAGCTGGATTGTCGGCCGCAGGCGCAGCTCGATGACGTCGCGGGTGTACGCGTCCGGGACCACCAGCAGGACCGTGTCCCCGACGATCGTGTCGATCACCACCTGTTCGAGGTGGGCCCGCTGCTGCGCGGAGGCGATGTCGACACCGATGACGGCGACGACGTCGGCCCACAGCTGCTCGGGGTCGACGGCCGGCGCGGTGAACAGGTCACGCAGGCATCGGGTCGCGTAGACCCAGTCGATGGTTCCGGCCCGGTCCGCCTCGGCGTCGAGTGTCGCGGCGGTCGACGGGTCGAGGGGCACGTGCAGGACCCGGCTGCCCGGCTGGGACCCGGTGATGAGGTCGGTCAGCGCACGCTGCCGGCCCGCTTCGGTCAGCCACTTGTCGACGGTCATGCCGGCGGCGGCCGCCGCCGCGCTGAACGCCGAGTGATCGGTTGCATTGATCTTCACCTTCGCCACCCGCGACATTGAACTCCTCGTCAGCACGACACGCGAGCGGCCGATCGCCCCACAGCACGCCCGGGCGTGGCGGCACGATCCCTCCCCTGGCCTCGGACGACGGACAGATCGTTCGCCGGAATCATCCGGCTATGCACTTTTCCAAGTGAAGCGTTCCCAACCTCCCGCAGCCAGGAAATGGGACCTCAGGTCTCATGAAGTGGGACGGGTAACGGCATTTTCTTGTGAGGTCGAAAAGGTGTCGGCAGCCCTACCGACAAGCACTGGCAGTGCTGCCGGAGCAGTTGCGGTCTCCGGCAGGGCTGCCGGCAATAACAAAGCCACCGAAACGCACCTGAACGGGTCAGAAAAATATGTCGGTAGGGCTACCGACAAATCTCCGGCAGCACTGCCGGAAAGCACCACCGCGAAAATCGTGGCAAAACAGGGAGCGGCAACCCGAACGCGCGTTCGTCCGCACGTCAGCACACACGCGTTCCGGTTGCCAGCGGCAGATCTTCGGGCCTATCGTCGCCTGCCGTGACCCCCGAAACGCATTGGAGAACACGCGAGGCGAATCGCATCGTCGGCGAATACCATGCCGCTGGACGATGGTTCGACCGCCTGTACCAGAACCTGCTTCCGCACCTACGAAGGAATAGGCGTGAGGACCCGGCACCCGCTCACACCGACGGATTCACCGAGGTCGTTCAACGCGTTACCCGTAATACGTTCACCACGTCCGCGGTCCCCTGGCCGTACCTCGTCATCGACGCGACCGTGCTCAGTTCCTACGCCCGGCTGGACAACCTGACCGTCGGCATCGCGCTCATCGACGCGGTCACCGATGCCGGTTGCCGCCTCATCAGCTCGCCGCTGGCCTACCTGCGCGCGTCGGCCGAGGTCTACGCCACCCGCGGGTCCCACCGGTTACGCCGGATCCTCACGGCCGAACCGGACCCGGACACCGACGATCGGATCCTCACCGTCCCCGACCTGGCCGCGACCGACATCACCACCGTCGTCGCCATCGACGCGTACGAGAAACCGGACGTCGTCCATTGCGCGCTGTTGGCCCTCGCGCACCGCTGCGTGATCGGAACGCTCGACCCGGCCGCGTACCACCGCCTCGGCTACCTGCGAACCCTCGACCTGACCTGACCCCGGAAAGAGATCCGCCATGAACGTCTCCCTGATCAAGTACTACAAAGCCATCCCGGTGAGCGAACTCAAGGTCGACCCGAGCCTGGACTCCCAGCGACTGTTCCAGAAGTCATGGGCCGCGAAGTTGAATCGGATCTGGGACCCGGAGCTGCTCCTCGTCGCGATCGTGTCCCGCCGACCGGACGGCTACTACCTCATCGACGGCCAGCACAGCACACGGGTCGCCCGGGAACGCGAAGGGGCCGGTTTCCTCCGCGACTGCATGGTCTACGAAGGCCTGACCCGCCGCCAGGAGTCCAGATTGTTCCTGGCGGCGAACCGGGACCGGAAGGCGGTCCGCCCGTACGACACGTTCCGGGTCGAGCTCGCCGCGGGCGAACCCCTCGCCCTCCAGTTACAGGCCGAGGTGCACGCGTGCGGGCTGGAGATTGCCGGAAGTCCGTCGACGAACCGGGTCGCCGCGGTCCAGAAACTCAAGGACATCGCCAAGCTGCGGCCGGTACTGGTCACCCGCACACTGCAGACCGCGGAGCAGGCGTGGGGCCGGCACACCACCTCATGGGACAACATGATGATCCAGGCCATCGCCGTTGACCTGCACCTGAACTGGGAGCGGATCAGCCTCGACCGGCTCGTCCGGACCCTGGCGAGTCAGCCGGTCAGCCTGTGGAAGGCGAACGCGATCCAGGCGAGCACCGGCGGTGGCGGTTCGAAGTCCCGTTCGACCCCGCTGGCCCGAAACATCGGTGTGGCCTACAACAGGCGTCTTGGCCCGGACCGGACTCTCGTCCTGCCGTGAGCCAATCCTGACCGTCGCGCGACCGCGGATCGGGCGCCGGGCGAGGTCAGCGGTCAGCGGCTCCGTTGTCGTAGACCTGGATCAGGGCGTCGAGGAACTTGAGGACGGTGGCGCTCTCCTGGTCGGACAGGGTGGCGATGAGGTCCTCGACGCCGCCGATCAGGGGGGCCACCAGGCGGTGGGCCTCGTCGGCGGAGGGCTCACTGGCGGTCACGACGAGTTTGCGGCCGTCGGTGGGGTGGCGTTCGCGGCGGATGTGGCCGGACGCTTCGAGGCGGTTGAGGACCAGGCTGGTGGCGGCCGTGGAGATGT
This sequence comes from Actinoplanes sp. HUAS TT8, assembly GCF_051380535.1. NCBI lineage: Bacteria > Bacillati > Actinomycetota > Actinomycetes > Micromonosporales > Micromonosporaceae > Actinoplanes > Actinoplanes sp. HUAS TT8. The sequence continues at coordinate 4,721,996 of NZ_CP195646.1, forward strand.
CCAGGCGCCGGGCCAGGTCGGTGGGGCTGGTCGGCCCGGCCGAGATCAGGTGGTCCATCGCTTCCAGGCCGGGCCGGTCGACGCCCAGGTCGCGGGCGATCCGCCGTTCGAAGCGCTGCTGACGCAGGGTGAGTTGCTGGATGCGGGCCCGGATGTCGCCTTCGGCGGGCGGGCCGGCCTGGTGACGGTCGGCACCTCGGTTGACGTCCACGCCGATCATAGTAATACTCGATATTGCTAACATCGTTGATTATCAAGGGGCGAAGCTAAATGACGTACCGATGGCGGTGGCTGATCCTCGTGGTGATGCTCGCCGCGGAGATCATGGACCTGCTCGACGCGACGATCGTCAACGTCGCCGGTCCGTCGCTGGAGCAGTCCCTGGGCGCCTCGCCGCTGGGGCTGCAGTGGGTGATCGGCGGTTACGCGCTCACGCTGGGGGCGGGACTGGTCGTCGGCGGGCGCCTCGGTGACCGGTTCGGGCGACGCCGGATGTTCCTGTTCGGCCTGGCCGCGTTCACCGTCGCGTCGGCGTTGTGCGCCGCCGCGCCGTCGATCGAGCTGCTCATCGGGTTGCGTCTGGCTCAGGGCCTGGCCGGGGCGATGCTGCTCCCCCAGGGCCTGGGCCTGTTGCGGGAGAACTTCTCCGGCAAGGAACTGGCCCAGGTCTTCGGGGTCTTCGGACCGGTGCTGGGCCTGGGCGGCATCGTCGGCCCGGTCCTCGGCGGCGGCCTGATCTCGGCCGACCTGTTCGGCTGGGGCTGGCGCACGGTGTTCCTGGTCAACGTGCCGATCGGCCTCGCTTCGCTGGCCGTGTCCTGGCGCATCCTCCCGCGCCGTCCCGGTGACCGTTCGGTGGGGGTCGACCTGCTCGGCACGGCTCTCGTCGTGGCGTCGTCGGCGCTGCTGGTACTGCCGTTGAACTTCGGTCAGGAGCGTGACTGGCCGCTGTGGACCTGGCTGAGCATCGCGGCCGGGCTGGCCGGTTTCGCCGGGTTCGCGCTGCAGCAACGCCGGGCCGCGGCCACGGGTCGTACCCCGCTGGTCCTTCCGACGATCTTCGGCCGGGGCGCCTACACGATCGGGCTCGTCGGCATCGCCCTGTTCTTCAGCGCGCTGATCGGCACCCAGTTGGTGCTCACGCTGTTCCTGCAGATCGGCCACGGCTTCACCGCCGGTCAGGCCGGTCTGGGCAACCTGCCGGTCGCGATCGGCACCGCGGTCGGCGGCGCCGTCAGCGGCGCGATCCTGGCCGAGAAGCTCGGCCGGGTGGTCCTGCAGCTGGGCGCGGTCGTCCAGCTCGGCGGGGCAGCCCTGCTCTGGAACGAACTCGGCCACGGCGGCGCGTTCTCGATCTGGCCCGTCGTGCCCGGGATCACGCTGATCGGCGTGGGTTCCGGCGCGGTGATCGCCGCCCTGTTCAGCGTGATCCTGGCGGCGGTCCGGGACGACGAGATCGGCTCGGCGTCCGGGGTTCTGACCGCGGTGCAGTCCATCGCCAGCTCGATCGGGGTGGCCGTCTTCGGGTCGATCTTCTTCGACGCCGTCACCGACGGGACGGCCGAGCACGCGTTCCGCCGCACCCTGATCGCGCTGGCGGTGCTGCTCGTCGCCTTCCTCGCCCTCACCTTCGCGTTCCCGAGGAAGGCGCGACCCGACACCCATGCGGCCGAGCCGATCGAGGCGTCGACGGTCGCCTGATCACGCCGTACACCAATGGGGTCTTAATTGATCTTGGCGGCCGCCCGCGAGACCGCCTTGGCGTCGTGAGCGAGGTCCGGATCGTTCTCCGGTCGCGGCACACAAAGGACAAGAGCCTGCGGCCGTACGGAAATGAGCAGCTCGTGGCCCGGATCGATCAGGTCGCCGTCGAGCTGGCGCGGCTGGGCCCGATTGCTGCGGATCTCCACCGTGGAGGCGGTGAACGTCTCCATCCGGGCGACGGCCGGCTTGCGCCGCAGAACCCCCCAGGCCAGCGCGAGCCAATGGCGCAGGCTGCGCGGGCTGAGGACCGCGACGTCGAGGTGACCGTCGTCCGGCTGGGCATCCGGGAGCAGCCGCATCCCGCCCTGCAACCGGCCGACGTTGCCGACGATCACCGTGCGCGGTCGGCGGGCGAACGGTGTCCCGCCGTCGAGGGAGATCCACACGCGCATCGGACGGTCCCGCAGGTGCCGGGCCGCGCCGGCGACATAGGCCAGCCAGCCGACGTGCTTCTTCGCGGTGTCGTTGGTGGCGTCGAGCATCTGCGCGTCGAAACCCATCCCGGCCATCACCGCGAAACTCTGCTCGCCGACCCGGCCGACGTCGATGCGCCGCCGGCCGCCCTGCAACGCCACCTCGATGCCGGTGGCCAGGTCGGTGCCGAGCCCCAGGTTGGCGGCGAGCAGGTTGCCGGTACCGGCCGGGAGCACGGCGAGCGCGACCTCGGTTCCGGCCAGCGCGGAGACGCAGGCCATGACCGTACCGTCGCCGCCGCAGACGAAAACGAGCTCGGCGCCGTCGCGGACCGCCCGGGCGGCCTGGCCCGCGCCGGGATCCTCGACCGTGGTCTCCAGCCACATCGGCTCCGGCCAGCCGGCCGTGGCGAGGGCGTCGGTGATGGTGCGGCGTAGTTCGTCCAGATCGGGCACCTTCACCGGATTGACGACGACGGCTGAGCGCGGTGCTGTGTCCATGGGCGTCCCCGTACCCAGATCCGGCTCGGCTCAGTCGGCCCGCCCCCGCGGTGCGGTCGGCCGAGTTCGAGGTTCGACCGGTTCGCGTCCGAATCGACGGCAATGCTGGCGAAATGCCGGAAGACGAAGACGATCACGGACCCTACGGCCACGACCTCGGGCTCGGCTCGGCCACCAAGGGCTTCCTACTGACCCTCACGGTCGGCGTGTGACCGCGGCGACCGGCCGCGGCCTCCACCGTTGTAGACGGTGACGTCGGCGCGTTCGCCGTACTCGCGGAAGGTGTCCACGGCTTCGGCGCGCAGCACGTCGAGGCGCACCCGGACACCCCGAGCCTCAAGTTGTTCCCGCCAGTCGTCGCGCATCGGGCCCTCGTCGAAACCGGTCAACTGCTCGATCTCGTCGCCCTCGCCGGCGACGGTCAGCACGCCGACACCGGACCACAGGGTGGCGCCGTAACACATCGCGCACGGCCGCCAGTTGACGGTCAGTTCGACCGGCGGCCGGCCGGCGCCGCCGAGATCCCAGCTCCCGGTGGCGGCCTGGGCCAGGCAGAGCGCGACCACCTCGGCGTGCATGCTGGACAGGCCGCTGGCCAGGACCACGTTCACCCCGACCGAGATGATCTCGCCGGTGGCGGCGTCGGTGACCGCGGCCGCGAACGGGCCGCCCGTGCCCTCGACGTGATTGCGCCGGGCCAGGCGGTGCACGAGCCGCATCCGGCTCTCCGCATCCGGCAGCAGCGGGTCGACGGTGTCGAGTTCGGCGGTGACCCAGGCGGGCAGTTCGGCGCCGAAACGTACGGAAGTCAATTGCATGTTTTTGTCCCTCGGTTCAGGCGGTGAAAAAGTGGCTCAGGCCGAGGGCCTTGAGGCCGCGGCGGTACGCCACGGAGCTGCGATCGGCCGCGATGTTGACCCTCGATGTGCGGGGCGAGCGGCAGGTTCTCCGGTTTCTGGACCTCGACCGGGCGGCGGTCCTCGCAGGTTGAAGTCGAATATCTCATCCGGCGGCTGGTCGACGGCGAAGTTCTTGGCGATCGGCGCGAACATCCGGGTCCTGCGGGCCGACACCGGGGTGGCGGCGTTCATGATGCACAGCCGGCCGCGCGGGTCGAGGGATGAGAGGCTGACCTGCGTGATCAACAGAAAAATTCACAACCTGATTCAGAGGTACGGCCGGTGAGGCGCACCCTGGTGACCGGGGCGTCACGCGGCATCGGCCGGGCCGTCGCGGTCGCGCTCGCCGCGCGGGGTGACCGGGTCGCGGTGCACTACGCCACCGGGCGGGCGGAAGCCGAGGAGACCCTGAGTCTGCTGCCCGGCTCGGGTCACACCCTCGTCCAGGGGGATGTGAGCGATCCCGAACAGGCCGCCGGCATCGTCGAGGCCGCCGTGGCCGCGCTCGGCGGTCTCGACGTGCTGGTCAACAACGCGGCCGAGGCCCCGTCGGAGAGCAACCGGCACGCCGTCGCCGACGTCTCGTACGCGGACTGGCAGCACGCCTGGCGCCGGATGCTCGACGTCGACCTGATCGGCGCGGCCAACGTCACGTACCTGGTGGCCCGGCACCTGATCGACCGCGGGGCGTCCGGCAGCATCGTCAACGTCGGCTCGCGCGGGGCGTTCCGGGGCGAGCCCGAGTACCCGGCGTACGGTGCCGCGAAAGCCGGACTGCACGCGTTCGGCCAATCGATGGCCGTGGCGCTGGCCCCGCACGGCATCTCGGTGACCTCGGTCGCGCCCGGTTTCGTCAGCACCGACCGGCAGGCCGGGAAGATCACCGAGGCCTTGCTCGCGCAGAGTCCGTTCGGACGGGTCGGCACGCCCGAGGAGGTCGCCGCGGCCGTCGTGTACCTCAGTTCCCCCGAGGCGACGTGGTCGTCGGGTGCGGTGCTGGACCTCAACGGGGCGTCCCACCTACGTACCTGAGAATTACCAGAACCGCAGGGCGTAGACGACCGTCAGCACACTCCCGCCGGTGATCACCAGGGCTCGGACCGCCCCCGGTGCGACGATGCCGCTGAGCCGGCCGGCGGCCGAGGCGAGGACGTTCTTGCGGGCGTTGACGTGCCTCGCGTCGGCGTCGCCGGGGGCCAGCGCCAGCAGGGCCGACAGGATGATGCCGAGGCCGGCGCCGAAGAAGCCGCCGTAGACGCAGGCCAGCAGCAGCCCGGCCCGTTCGGAACCGCCCGGAATGGCACCGCCCGCTCGGGCGCCGCGCAACCGGGGAGCGACCGCGAACAGGGTGGTGGCGGCGCCGATGAGCAGCGGGATCGCGACCTGAAACGGCCGTACCGGAAGCAACAGCAACAGGAGCGAGCCGACCGTGCCACCGCCACTGCCGCATCGCGGATCCTCCCGTCCGGGCGGTCCCGACAGTACCGGCGACGGCTGGTCGGCTGTTCAAACATTCCAGCCGCAACTTTTTCTCCGACAGGCGATACTCAAGATCGGTCAAATAACCATTAAAGGAGATTTCGTCATGTATTCGCGCTTACTCCCGATCGCCACGACCGTGGCGGCTCTGACTGTCGGCCTCCCCCTCCCCGCCCACGCCGCCGCCGGCGACCGCACCGTCACGGTGTTCGTCGGCAACGACACCGACTTCCCTCTTGAGAAGACCCAGTTCAACGTCTACGAGGGCGAGGTCGCACTTACTTCGAACGACACGATCGGTCCATCCGACAGCGACTACTTCGGGTCCAAGTCGACCGAGGAGCGGGGAGGAACCTCCGGATCGGCCCATTACCGATTCCGCGACAACCAGTTCATCAGGATCGCCTGGTCCAACCCTTGGGAGGGGCAGGCCACCTTCGACTGCCGCGCGCCGAGCAGTTTTACCTGCACCTATACCGCGACTTACGGGCACAACGCCACGGCGACCTTCACCGTCAGCGAGTGAGACTCCTCGGCTCACTTTCTTCAACTCGCAGTGGCGGTGGTGCTCGCGGGGACAACGGCGGACACGGTGAGCACCATCGACCCTGATCCCTGAAGGCCGAGTTCAGTGGCCGTCCAGTGGGCGCCGATAGCTTGCGCCGGTGACCACCTTCAGCGATCTCGGCACCGCCAAATACGTCCTTCTGACCACCTTCCGCCGTGACGGCCGGGCTGTGGCGACTCCGGTCTGGGTGCTGCCCGCCCCGAACGGTGAGGTGGCGATCTGGACCGGCGCCGACAGCGGCAAGATCAAACGCATCCGGCACGACGGCCGGGTGACGATCGCCCCCAGCACCGTCCGTGGCCAGGCCACCGGTGACCCGGTCGAGGGCCGGGCCCGGATCGGTGACGAGGCCGACGTGCGCTGGGCGGCCCGGCGCATCCTCCGCAAGTACGGCCTGATCGGCTTCTCGGTCTTCGCCGGCAGCATCCTGCGCCATCGCCGTATCGGCGGCACCGCCGTCTTCGTCTCCCCGGTCTGACCGCTGTTTCTACCCGCCTTCGGCCGGGTCGCCCTGGTCGCTCAGCCATCCCTGCTTGGCCGCGAGCACGGCGATCTGGAAGCGGGTCCGGGCCCCGAGCACCGCGCCCGCGTCGCTGACGTGCTGCTGAACGGTGCGACGGCTCACGTTGAGGATCCGGGCGATCGTCTCGTCCTTCATCCCGACCGCCATCATGCGCAGGATCTCCCGGGTCCGCAGGTCACGGCCCGAGGTCGGCAGGTCGTGCCGTCTGGTCAGCGACACCGGTTCGGCGCGTTCCCACACGCTTTCGAACAGTGCGACGAGCGCGGTCACCAGTGCGGGCGAGTGCACGACCAGGGAGCCCGAGGACGGGCGGTCGCCCCGGATCGGCAGCAGGGCGGCGGCCCGGTCGAAGATCACCAGTTTGACCGGGATCTGCGAGGTGAGCCGTAGTTTTCCGCCCTGGCCCGTGCCGCGCCGGGCGGTCAGCAGCGACACCGCGTCGGTGAAGCCGTCGGTCTCGTACACCGAGCGCATCTGCACGCCGGACGTGACTCCGACCGCCTCGGTGGACGCCGATCCGCCCGTCACGTACGGCGGCTTGGCCAGATGCAGCACCTCGAAGGTGCTTCCGGTGAGCAGTTGGCGGTAGCGCTCGGGCACCTCGTCCGCGCTCTTCAGCACCTCCACCACGTCGGTGGCGGGCGGCCCGGACACGGCCTCGTGGGTTTCCGAGAGCCGCTCCACGAGGTCCTCGACGAGGGCCAGTTCGGCCCGGCGCCGGGCCAGCAGGGCGCCGAGCGACGGTCGCGGCGGCGCGGCCGCCCATCGCGGTGCCGCGCCGCCGGTCGGTGTCGCCAGGGCCGAGTCGGCCAGGTGCCGCAGCGCCCGCTCGGCTTCCGAGGGTGTCACCCCGGCCGCGGACGCCACCTCGTCACGGTCGGCCGAGCGCACGGCCACCAGGTGTTCCAGCACGCGACCGGCCAGTGGATCAAGACCGGTGGCCGACCACGGTATGTCCGATTCATCCACACGTCCCCGTATCCCTCCGAGGTGAGGATGCTCGGGGCGCCGCCCGCTCCGATGAATCGGGGATTACGGATATGTAAGAACTCGTCCGCAGTGGATTCGACGGGTCTGCGCACTTGCGCAAGTGCACAACGTCGTCCTTGTGACGGAGGTCGGCGCCGGGGTGAGGTGGGCGAACCGGAGCCTGTTCACAACTCTGCAGGAGCAACAATTGCGTAGATCCAAGGCACTACCCGCGATCGCTGTCCTGGCGACGACCGCCCTCCTTGGAACCACCGCTCAGGCCGCGCACGCGGCCACCCCGGCGCCGGAGGCTTCCGTCCCGGCCACGGACACCCCCTCCATCGTGGACGAGATCGCCGACCCGGTCGACGCCACGATCGCACCGGACCGGGCCGCCAAGGCCCACCTCGCCGGCCACCAGGACCGCTACAAGATCAGCGATCCGGCCGGCACGCTCACCACCGAGAGCGTCGAGACGCAGGGCGAACGGGAGACGGTCCGTCTGGACCAGCGGTACAAGGGCCTGCCCGTGTTCGGCGCCCAGTACGTGGTGCGCACCGAGAAGTCGGCCGGCAAACGTACCGTGACCGGAACGTCAGGCAGCTACTTCACCAACCTGGACGTCGACACGACGGTCACCCCGATCCCGGCCACGGTCGCCGTCTCCCGCGCGGTCGAGGAGGTCCGCAAGGGCCTGCACCCCGGCACGGCCGTCGTGGCCTCGGCCACCACCTCCGACCTGGTCGGCACCGATCAGGGGCTGCTGATCATGCCGACCGGCACCGGTGTGCTCGCCCGGCGGGTGCTCGTCCAGGGCAAGGACGTCGTCACCGGTCAGCCCGTGCTGCGTGACGTGTACGTCGGCGCCACGAACGGGGTGCCGCTGCTGAGCGTCAGCCGGATCAAGTCGTTCGCCACCGCCCAGCAGGCCGCCGCCCTGGCCGCCGACGGCAAGGCGGCGGCGCCGACCGCGACGAAGCCGCACCCGGCGGCGGGCGGCGGGACCGGGTCGGTCGTCGGTCAGGGCACCACCCTGCACGGCGCCACCGTGGCGCTCCCGCTCGTCAAGTCCGACACCGGCTCGTACCTGATGAAGGACCAGAGCCACAAGGTCCCGGCCGGTACGACGGTGCCGATCACCACCTGGGACGCCCGAGGCCGGGACTACTACGAGTTGGGCGGCGGCCAGTGGCCCGAGGGCCTGGCGCCGTTCGCGTCACCGTCGGCCCAGCTCGGCGCCGACCTGACCGAGGCCGGCGCGGTGGACGCCGCCTGGGACGCCGCCAAGGTGTTCGAGTGGTACCAGTCGAAGCTCGGGCGCAACAGCCTGGACGGCGCGGGCATGCCGATCGATTCGATCGTCGGGATCACCTACGGCGGCAATCCCTGGGTCAACGCGTACTGGGACGGCACCCGCATGGTGTACGGCAGCGGCGACGACGAGTACCTGCCGCTGGCCGCCGACCCGGACGTCGTCGGGCACGAGATGACGCACGGCGTGGTCGAGCACACCGCGAGCCTGGTCTACGCCGGGCAGCCGGGCGCGCTCAACGAGGCGATCGCCGACTACTTCGGCAACGCCATCGACGTGGACGCGTCGGGCACGTCGATGACCGACCCGCAGGCCAGTCTGATCGGCGGCGACCTGTGCCGCACCCTCGCTCCGGCCCGGTGCGCGCTGCGGGACCTCGACGACGGCGCCACCACGGCCGACTTCCAGCACCTGATCGACATTCCGTCGATGGACGACGGCGGTGTGCACCTCAACTCGACGATCGTCTCCGGGGCGCTCTGGGACCTGCGTCAGGCGCTCGGCAAGACGGTCGCCGACAGGATCGTCTACCGGGCGGTCACCGACTACCTGACGCCCATGTCCGACTTCGTCGACGCCCGGGACGCGGTGCTCGCCTCGGCCAGGTCGTTCCGCCTGAGCAAGAAGGACCTCAAGGTGGTGCAGACGGCGTTCGACTCGCGCGGGATCACCGCGAAGTGGAAGGCGACCCTGTACGGCAAGGGCACCGACGTCCTGATCGACCGGCTCAACACCGGCATGTACGCCGATATGAAGGCCAGCACGGCCGGCGGCTGGTTCGCCGTGCCGCGGTCGGACGCCAACCGCACCGAGCCGACCTCGATCTGGGTGGGCCGTATCAACGGCAAGGGCACGCCGTACCGGATCTCCCCGGATGACGGGAGCATCAACGGCTTCCCGCACACCGACGGCAAGCGGGTCGTCTGGCTGTCGATCGGGTTGAACCCCGATTCGCCGACCGGAGAGACCAACCGCATCCTGTCCGCGTCGCTGAGCGGTGGCCCGGTCAAGGAGCTCTACAGCTCCCCGGACCGCATCAACGGCCTCGGCTTCGACGGTGACATCGTGGCGTGGAGCCAGTACGACGCCACCCAGGGATACCTCGACGTCGTGCGCTACCTGCAGGGCGGTTCACGGACGGTGCACACGATCGCGCACCCGGACTGGTTCGGTCCCGCGACGGCGCCGAGTGTCAAGAACGGGAAGATCTCCTACGTACGGTACGAGATCTACCAGCAGCCCGACGCCAACGGTCAGTACTGGTCGCTGGGCGTCGAGGTCTACGACGTCGCGACCGCGCGGCGGACCTACGCCGGCGGCGACTACGGCGCCGAGCGGATGAGCTACCCCGATCTGTCGGCCACCGGGGTCGCCTGGATGACCGACCGTGACTACGGCACGATCATCAACGGCGAGTGGAGCCAGGGGGCGTACCACGACTCCGTGCGGCTCTTCGACTTCGCCACCAGCACCAGCCACCTGCTGTTCGAGGAGAACTCGCCGCAGGCGATCCGCGCCGACACCGTCGCGCTGTCCGACACGACCCTCACCGTCACCGAGGAGGCGCCGGTGGCGGCCTGGCTCGCGACCGGTGGTTACCCCGACAACTCGCTCAATCCGAAACTCAAGCAGTACACGTTCCAGGGCACGTTCGTCGGTCCGGCGTCGTGCAGCCCGGGCGCGCAGATGTACGCGACGGCCGGGAAGGGGCGCGAGGTGGTCTTCATGGACTCGTCGGCGTCCGGCTTCGGCCTGGCCTACGCGTCCGGCGCCAAGTCCTGCAAGTAGATGAGAACAGCGACGCGCCGGGAACCGTCCCGGCGCGTCGCTGGTGCACCCGGCTCAGGTGCGGCTGGCCCCGGCTTCGGGGCCGGCCAGCCGCTGGGCCAGCCAGACCGGCAGCACCGAGAGCACGATCAGGACGGCCGCGACCACGTTGACCACCGGCGCCTGGTTGGGCCGGAACAGGTTGTTGAAGATCCAGATCGGCAGCGTCGTGACGCCCGGACCGGCGGTGAACGTGGTCACGATGATCTCGTCGAAGCTGAGCGCGAACGCCAGCAACCCGCCGGCCAGCAGCGCCGACCGGATCATCGGGAACGTGACGTACCGGAACGTCTGCCACGGCCCGGCCCCGAGGTCGGCCGACGCGTCCTCCAGGTTGGTCCCGGTCCGCCGCAGCCGGGCCAGGACGTTGTTGTACACGGTGACCACGCAGAACGTCGCGTGGCCGACGACCACCGAGAACAGGCCCTTGCCGATCCCGAGGTCACCCATCACCGAGCGCCACGCGCTGTCCAGGGCGATGCCGGTGACGATGCCGGGCAGCGCGATCGGCAGGACGATCAGCAGCGACAGGGTGTCGCGGCCGAAGAACGCGAACCGCTGCACCGCGAACGCCACCATCGTGCCCAGCACCAGGGCGATCGCGGTCGCGGCCAGACCCGCCTGCACCGAGGTGAGCAGGGCCTGCCGGGCGCCGTCGTTCTCCCAGGCGGCCGACCACCAGTGGGTCGTCCAGTCGTGGGGCGGCCAGGCGAACGTACGATCGCCGTTGAAAGAATTGACCAGGACCAACATCAACGGTACGTAGATGAAGGTCAGCCCGACAGCCATGAAGGCGCGCAGCGCCCAGCGGGCCGGTCCGGACAGTGTCACAGCTCCTCCAAGGCGCCGGATCGGCGGACCGCGGTCAGGTAGATCACCATGATCACGACCGGGACGGTGGCGATCGCGGCGGCGAACGGCAGGTTGTTGGCGGCGCCGATGTTGGCGTAGACCAGGTTGCCGATGAGCTGGGTCTTGCCGCCGACGATCTGCACGGTGATGTAGTCGCCGAGCGACAGCGAGAACGTGAAGATCGAACCGGCGAAGACCGACGGGATCAGCATCGGCAGGACCACCGAGCGGAACGTGCGCCCGGCCCGTCCGCCCAGGTCGGCCGAGGCTTCGAGCAGCGAGTCGGGCAGCCGTTCGAGCCCGGCGTAGATCGGCAGGATCATGTACGGCAGCCACAGGTACGACAGCACCAGGATCGTCGCGAACAGCCCGTAGCCGGGGGTCGCGCCGAACACCGACTCGATCGGTCCCCCGTTGGCCAACAGAATCCGCCAGGCGTACGCCTTGACCAGGTACGACGCCCACAGCGGGGTGAGAATCGCGATCACCAGCCAGTGCCGGGACCGGGGTTTCGCGACCTTGGCCATGAAGAACGCCATCGGCACCGCGAGCACGACGCAGATGACGGTGACCGCCGCCGCCACCCCGAGACTGCGCAGGGTGACGGCCCGGTACACGTCCTCGGACAGGATGGTCCGGAAGTTCGCGAGCGAGAACTCCCGGACCACGCCGCCGGTGAAGCCGTTCACGGTCCAGAACGCGGACACCAGCAGCACCGCGAGCGCCCCGAGATACGCGACGACCAGCCAGAGCAGGGGTGCGGAGAGCAGGCCGGCCAGGCGCAGGCGCGGGTGCCGGTGCAGGTAGGAACCGAGAGAGGACACGTTATCCCTTGATCGTCGTCCAGGCCTGGGTCCAGGCCGAGTAGTCCTTGCAGGTCACGTCCTTGCGGCCGTCGACGCACTGGGCCAGCGGGGTGGTCCAGTACCAGACCTGGTCGAAGTACGACTCGTCGCTGGCGTGGAACGTCGTACAGAAGGCCTTGTCGGCCGTCTGGTCGCAGGCCAGCTTGTTCGCCGGCGCCTCACCGAACCACTCGGCGACCTGGGCGTTGGCCTTGGGCGAGACGATGTGGTTCATCCACAGGTACGCGCAGTTCGGGTGCTTGGCCTTGGCCGCGACCATCCACGTGTCGGACCAGCCGGTCGCGCCCTCGGTCGGCAGAACGGTCTCGATCGGGGCACCGTCGGCCTTGGTCAGGTTGGCGATGACCTGCCACGACGTACCCAGAACGCTGTTTCCGCTCTTGAAGGCCTGAACCTCCTTGGTGTAATCGGACCAGTATTCGCCGATGTTCTTGTTCTGCTCCTTGAGCAGGTCGACCGACGCCTGGAACTGCTTGTCGTCGAGGGCGTAGGGGTTCTTGATGCCCAGGTCCGGCTTGGTCTTCATCAGGTAGAGCGCGGCGTCGGCGATGTAGATCGGCGAGTCGTACGCGGTGATCTTGCCCTTGTACGGCGAGTTCGCGTCGAACACCGCGCCCCACGAGGTCGGGGCGGGCGTGACCGTGTTCTTGTTGTACATCAGCAGGTTCGCGCCGCGGCCGTGCGGAATGCCGTAGGCGACCCCGTCGACCGAGTTCCACGCCTTGTTCTTCAGGCCGTCGAAGACGTCCTTGTAGTTGGCGATCAGGTCGGTGTTGACCGGGGCCACGTCACCGCCGTAGATCAGCCGCAGCGACGCGTCACCGGAGGCCGAGACCACGTCGTAGTCACCGGTCTTCATCAGCGTGACCATCTCGTCCGAGGTGGCCGCCACCTTGTTGTTGACCTGGCAGCCGGTCTCCTTCTCGAACGGCGTCACCCAGTCCACCGTCTTATCGGTCGACCCGTCCTCGACGTAGCCGGCCCACGAGACGATGTTGACCGTGCCCTCGCCGGCACCGAGGGTGGCCAGCTTGTCGGCCTTCGGGACGGACAGGCCGCCGGGGCCGGAGCCCGTCGTGCTGCTGCTTCCGCCGCCGCAGCCGGCCAGCGTGAGCACGCCGGCCGCCAGGGCCGCGAGGGCCATCCTGCTATTACGCATCAGTGCGCTCCAATTCACCGGTGGGGATCTCGATCACGTGCTCGTCAAGCCAGCTGAGCCGGACCCGCTGCCCGCGCAGCCCGGTCCGGAGAGTGCGGTTCTGCTCCACCACGACCACCCGGGTCCCGGCGTCCAGGTCCACCACGTAGCGGGTCACCGCACCCGCGTAGATCACTTCCGCGACGACGCCGTTGGTCTCGCCGTCGAGCGAGATGTCGATCTTTTCGGGACGAATGCTGAATCGCCCCTCGCGACCGACGAGGCGGCCGTCCAGAATGTTGGAGGTGCCGACGAAACCGGCCACGAACGTGCTGGCCGGCTGCTCGTAGACCTCCGACGGCGTGCCGACCTGCACGATCTTCCCGACGTCGAAGACGGCGATCCGGTCGCTCATGGTCAGCGCCTCGTCCTGGTCGTGGGTCACGAACACGAACGTGATGCCGACCTCGCGCTGGATCTGCTTCAGCTCGACCTGCATCTGCTCGCGCAACTTCAGGTCGAGGGCGCCGAGCGGCTCGTCCAGCAGCAGCACCTTCGGCCGGTTGACCAGCGCCCGCGCCAGGGCCACCCGCTGCCGCTGGCCACCCGACATCGCCGCCGGCTTCCGAGATCCAAAACCCTTCAGCTGTACGGATTCCAAGGCCTGCTCGGCCCGTTCCCGGCGCTCCTTCCTGGGGACCTTGCGGACCTTCAGTCCGTACTCCACGTTCTCCAGCACGCTCAGGTGCGGGAACAGCGCGTAGTCCTGGAAGACGGTGTTCACGTCCCGCTCGAACGGCGCCAGCCGGGTGACGTCGCGGCCGCCGAGCTCGACCGTGCCGGCCGTCGGCAGCTCGAAGCCGGCGATCATGCGCAGCACGGTGGTCTTGCCGGAGCCGGACGGGCCCAGCATCGAGAAGAACTCGCCGTCGGCGATCTCCAGGTCGACGCCGGCGACCGCGTCGACAGCGCCGAACGACTTGCGCAGGCCGGTCAGCCGGATCGCTGGGGTGGATGTGTCGGTCACGTTCGTCCTCAGGCTTCGATGTCCTCGGTGCGGGGTAGCGAAAAAGTATGGTGCCAGACTTTAAAGGTCAAGATTGTCCGGTAACTTCTTCGTGAACAGCGATGAGGAACAATCGAGGCCATGGGGACGGACCGAACCAGCACGTCAGCACGGGTCTTCACGCCCCTCGACCCGCACAGCCGCGCGGAGACGGTGGTCCGGCGCCTCACCGACGCGATCACATTCGGCCTGCTCACCCACGACGAGCAGCTGCCCAGCGAGTCCGACCTGGCCGCCCAGTTCGGCGTCTCCCGGGTTACCGTGCGGGAAGCGCTGGTCGCGCTGCGCCAGCAGAACCTGGTCGAGACCCGGCGCGGGCGCGGCGGCGGCAGCTTCGTGCGCGCCCCGGCCACCGGCGTCGCCTCGCCACTGCGCTCCCGGCTGGCCGCGACCAGCCTGCCCCAACTACGCGACACCGCCGACCACTACGCGGCCATCGCCGGCACCGCCGCCCGGCTCGCCGCCCAGCGCGCCGACGCCGACGACCTCGTACGCATCAAGGAAGAACTCGACGGCCGGGGCCGCCCCCTGCACCGCGTCGAACGCGCCTTCCACCTGGAGGTCGCCGCGGTCGCCCAGTCCGCGCGGCTCGCCCACGCCGAAGTAGAGTTCGCGGCCGAACTGGGCACCCTGCTCTGGTCCCCGATCGTCCCCATGAGCAGCACCGACCCCGACCCGCGAACCGAACACCACCTGATCGCCACCGCCATCGCGGCCGGCGACGGCGACCTGGCCCGTCAGCTCACCGAGGAACACATCGCGCGCGCCGTCGAGCGTCTGGTAAACCTGCATCTGCAATTGGTCGACTCGTGAAGGCTGGTCCCGTGGGACAGACGACTGCCCGCACCACCGCACCCGCGCTGGCCGACCACGTCGCCGCCCTCGTGGAACAGACGTTCACCACCGTCGACGGCCTGCGCGCCCAGGCCGAAGCCGCCTTCGCCGCCGCCGGCCCGCTCACCTCGACCACCCTGAACCCGCTGCGCCCGCACGTGAACGCCGCGCTCGGCGGCCTGATCAGCGGCGCCGGCGTGATCACCGTGCCGCTCACCGACGGCCTGCCCGGCCTGGAATGGTGGATGGGCGCCGACCCGGCCCAGCGGACCCGCCTGGTCCTCGACGTCGACCCGGACAGCGACACGTACGTCGACCTGCGCCGCATGCCGTGGTTCTCGGTGCCCCTGGAGACCGGTCGCCGGCACCTGACCGGGCCGTACGTGGACTACGTCTGCGCCGAGCAGTACACGCTCACGTTCACCATCCCGGTCCGCGCCGGCACCCAGGTCACCGGCATCGCTGGGGCCGACGTCACGGTCGGCGACCTGGAACGTGTCCTGCGCCCCGCGCTGCGGGCCGTCGGCTTGACGGTCGCCCTGGTCAACTCGCACGGGCGGGTGATCGCCGGCAGCACCGCCCAGCACATCACCGGTTCCCTGCTCCGCGACCCGAACATCGGCGCCGCCATCCTCGAAGGGACTTCCCAGTCCCTGCCTGACGGCGTCCACGTCCACCCGTGTGGCGCTCTCCCGCTGGCCGTCGTCACCTGGCCCGCTCCGCGATAGCCGGCACCACTGTCGGGTCCTTTCCGGGGGCCGTTCCTTGCCCAACCCCGCCGACCCGCTCCGCTCAGCCGGGCAGCGGGGACGTCGACCCGCTGCGGGTGAGCATCGCCATGTCGACCATGAAACAGCCGACGCTTCCCGTCGCGGTGCGGCCGATCCAGACCGGATAGCCGCCGTCACCCCAGCCGGTGCCGAAAGCGATGAGGTTGCCACCCGGCCCGGTCCCCGGCACCTCGATCGGCTCGTCGCGCGCCTTCAACTCGAACAGGGCCGGGTCGCTGTCGACGAGCGGGGCCATGGTGGTGAACGCGGCCTCGTCGAGAAGCGCCATGGTTCCGGCATCGACCCCCACGTTGTACGCCTCACCCGGGGCGAGCGCCGCCAGGTCCTCACCGGGCCGCAGCGCCATCTCCCAACTCTGAATCGGCAACTGCTCGACGGTGAGCCGCGCCGCGGCGACCCGGCTGATATCCGGCCAGCTCACCATGGCCAGGGTCACCGGATAGGAGCCGGCCGGCACCGTCACGGTGTAGGGCACGACGTTCAGGTTCTCCGCATTCCCGAACCAGGTCGGGTCGGCCGCGATCAACCGGCCGGTCGGCATGCGAAGTGTCCCGCCGGGCTTCGTCGTGGCGGTCACCCAGTCCCCGTTGTCGAGCTGATGCCGGCTGCCGTCCTGGAAAAGCCCGGCGGTCTGCTCCGGCAACGGGTATCCGGGAGGAGCGGCACTCTGCTGCGGCGTAACCGCGGGACGGTCACAACCGCCCAGGTCGACCGCGCCGGCCACGAGAGCAAGCCTGAACGCATCACGCCGATTCCAGCCCATCCACCCACCTCACGATCTTGGCCAACCAGCGGCAAAGGATACGACCACCCAAGATCAAAAAGAACCAGGTGGCTCCCCGGTTTCACCGGCACCTCGACCCCACCCTGGCGACTCAGGAACGCCGGCCCTCAATCGGCGCGCAGGTGCCGCGACCAGCGGATACGCACGCAGTTCGGGTGGCCGTACCCAAATCCGGTCATCGACCGGCCGGGCGGCTACGTGTGGGTCGGCCACCAGCTGGCCGCGCTGCCGTCCAGGTGGACTACCTCTGGCCCAACCGGCAGCCACCGGCTTGCTGGTCAACTGACTTTGAGATCCCGGTACGAGCCTTGACGTCGGAAGAAGTCTCTTGGTCGCGGCGAAGGATTGCTCTGACTGGTGCCGCGATCGGGCAGGTGAGCCGGAACCTCACTGGGCTGGTTCGTCGTCCTCGTCGAAGGGGCCCCAGGAGGCCTCGGCGACGAACTTCTCCAGGTCGGGCTGGAGTTTTCCGGCGTCGGCGACGATGGTCTCGATCGAGCGTGGGCTGCCGGAGGCGAGAGAAATGAGCTCCGGGACCGGCTCACCCACCGGTTCCGGGCGGCCCAGGGGTCCGATCCCGCTGGCCAGCAGATGAAGATAGTCGCCGAGGTTCCGGGCGATCACCGCTTGCTCGCCTTCGGAGCCGAGAAGCACGACCGGCTGAGTTTCCGGTACCGCATCCGGGTCACGCAGCCAGATGGCCACGTGGTCACCGGAACCGCTTTTGCCGAAGAGCCGGAGCGGCGGCGCCTCGGCATCCTCGTTGTCGGTCCACAGCCGCCACCATTCGGTGGCCTCCTCCGCCGAGTCGAACTCGTCGAACGGCTGGAAGTCGTGTCGGCGGTAGTCGACGGCGGCGAGCGCTGAGGCCAGCGGGGCCGGCAGCGTTTGATCGAACACGAAAAGCAGCCTACGACTCGGCGACTCGCCTGAATGCCGCCTTCCAACCATTCGATGTGCCAGTTGGCGCCCGCTGTCGAGCGGGCACGAACCGGGCCGCTGCCCGTCGTGACCGGTGCGACTCGGACTGGCGACTTCCCGCCCAGAAGCCCGGAACGCGGGCAGGACGCCGAGGTCACGCGACTGGTCCGGGCGGGGCGTTCAGAGGGAATTCAGAGGGTTCGGGTTGGTTGCGCGGCATGACGGTGGACGAAGTCGATGCGGTGGTTGTCGGGTCGGGGATGGGTGGGCTGGCGGCGGCCCGGATGCTGGCGCAGTTCGGTGGGAAACGGGTGCTGGTGCTGGAGCAGCACTACACCCCCGGTGGGATGACGCACGAGTTCTCGCGGGCCGGGCGGTATCGGTTCGGGACCGGGCTGCACTACATCAGCGCCAATGCCGGGCCGTTTCTGAACTTCATGACTGATGGGCGGGTGCAGCTGCAGCCGCTGCCGGACGACTACGACGTGCTGCATTTTCCCGGGTTCGACTTCACCGTGCCGGCGACCCGGGAGAAGTTTCAGGCTCGGCTTGTGGAGATGTTTCCCGGCGAGGCGACGGCGATCGAGCGGTACTTCCGCAAGGTGCGCCGGGCGATGCGGGGGCTCGCCGCGCGGAATGTGCTGTCGTCGATGTCTGCTCCCGTACGCAAATTGGGTTTCAAAGGTGTTGAATGGCTTTTTCCGGCGGCCTATCGGTCGTTGCGGGACGAGGTGGAGCGCAGCGTCGCCGATCCGCGGTTGCGGGCGATTCTGCAGGCCCGGTGGGGTTTGTACGGGACGCCGCCGGCTCGGAGCGCGTTCGGGTATCACGCGGCGGTGCCGACGACGTTCTTCCTGGACGGGACGGCGCATCCGGTGGGTGGGCCGAAGGCGATCAACGAGGTGGTGCTGGAGATTCTGGCCGCCCGCGGTGTGGAGGTGCGGACGCGGCAGCTGGTGCGGCGCATCGTCGTGGAGCGCGGGCGGGTGGCCGGGGTGGACGTGGTCGATCAGGCGGACGGGCGTGAATATCGGGTGGCGGCTCCGACGGTGGTGTCGGCGGCGGGGGTGCGGAACACGTATGCGCTGATGGGGCGGGAGGTGGATCTGCCGGCCGAGCCGTCCGCGGTCATGCTGTTCCTCGGGTTGAAGCGGTCGCCGGCCGAGTTCGGGCTGCGCGGGGAGAACCACTGGTTCATGCCGGATCTTGACGGTTCGCCGGACGGGACGCTGTACGTGTCGTTCGCGTCGCTGAACAATCCGGCGGCCCGGTTCCACACCGTGGAGATCCTGGAGTTGCTCGACCCGGCCCGGTGGGAGCGGTGGCGGGGGCGGCCGGATGGGTACGAGCAGGTCAAGGCCGAGTGGACGGAACGCCTGCTGGACCGGTTGGAGCAGCGCTGGCCGGGGTTCCGGGACCTCGTGGACGTGGCCGAGCTGGCGACGCCGTTGACGTTCGAGAACTATCAGCACAGTGTCCGGGGCTCGTTCTACGGGCTGGCCGCGACCCCGCAACGACTGCGCTCTTCGGTCGCGGGCGCCCGTACGCCGGTGAAAGGCCTGGTCGTGGCCGGGCAGGACGCCTGGGGGTCCGGGGTGGTCGGTGCCCTGGCCGGTGGCCTGATGGCGGCGAACGCGGTCCTCGGCGGCCGGCAGACCGGTGCGATGTGGCGCGCTCTGCTCAAGCCGGTGCCCCCGCCCGCCGGTGAGTGGCGAGGGTATCTGCGGGTGGCCGCGATCGAGGCGCTGACCCCGGAGATCCGCAAGATCCGTCTGGAACCGCTCGGGGGCGGTGGGCTGCCGTTCGAGTTCGTCGCCGGGCAATACCTGAAGGTCGAGGTGCCGGTGGCGGTCGAGCCGATCGAACGCTCCTATTCGATCTGCAGCGGGCCGGTGACGGCCGGTTTCGCCGAGATCGCGGTGAAACGGGAGGCGGACGGCCTGGGCTCCCCCTTCCTGCACGACGAGTTGCTGGTCGGTCAGGCGTTGCGGGTGGCCGGGCCGTTCGGCACGTTCACCTGGTCGCCGGAGCAGGCCGCGGCCGAGCGCGGCACGCTGCTGCTGATCGCCGGGGGTGTCGGCATCACCCCGCTGATGAGTGTCCTGGCCTCGGCTGCCGACGCCGGCCACGACGGTCCGATCATGCTGCTGATCGGCTGCCGGGACGAACCTCCGTTCGGGCGTGAGCTGGAGGAACTGAAGGATCGGCTGCCCGGGCTGGTGGTGCTGGTCTTCAGCAGCGGGCCGGACGGGCGGGGGCGGATCGGCCTCGACGCGCTGCGTCCGCTCGCCGTCGGGGTGTCCCGGGTGCACCTGTGCGGGCCGGCGCCGATGATGCAGGACCTGCTCGGGCATCTCGCGACGCTCGGGGTGCCGCGCGACGTCGTGCACACCGAGGCGTTCGTGTCCGGCCGCAGCGGGCTGACCCGTCAGGAACGGGCGCACGCCGTCGCCCGGGCCGCGCAGGAGGCCGGGGTGACCGAGTACCGGATCGCGCTGACCGACGGCGGGTCGTTCGGGTGCCCGCCGGGGCGGACGGTTCTCGACGCGGCCAACACGGCCCGGATTCCGTTTCCGCAGTCGTGCGGGGAGGGTGCGTGCGGGACCTGCCGGGTGCGGGTGGTCAAGGGCGAGTACGAGACCGACACCCGGGGGATGTTCTCGGCCGCCGAACTCGACGAGGGGTGGCGGCTGGCCTGTCAGACCCTGCCGACCGGCGACCTGGTCATAGATCGTTGAGCAGATCGTCGGCGCGCCGGGCGAACAGGTGGGCACCGCGTTCGGCGGACAGCGCCCGCGCGTGCTCGGCGGCGGCCCGCACCTCGGCGGCGGGTGCGCCGCGCCCGGCCAGCAGCCGCGCTCGCAGCAGGAGCAGCAGGCCCTCCGCGTAGCGTTCGCCGTAGGTGCCGATGGCCCGCTCGGCGCGGTCGAGGGCGTCCGCGGCGGCGTCCGGCCGGTCCGCGGCCAGCCACATCTCGGCGATCAGGCAGTACCAGGTGGACAGGCCGGTGAGCGGCGGGTCGAGCAGTTTGGCGGTGAGCACGGCCTCGGCCTCGGCGGCGGCCTGCTCGGCGGCCCGGCCGGTCACCGCGCGGGCCCAGCACCGGTTCATCCGCAGGTGGGCGCCGAAGAAGCCGAACGAGAATCCGGGGTCCTCGGCAAGCCCCTTCTCGGCGGTGCGCAACGCCCGGTCCGGGTCCCCGGCCAGGGCGGCGATGGTCGACGCGAACGCGGCCCACAGCGTGATCGCGTACGGGTCGTCGCCGGCCGCTTCGAGCGTGTCGAGCACCGGCCGGGCGGCGTCGAGGTCACCGTGCAGGGCGGAGATCTCGGCGTGCATGCCGGCGGCCATCAGGTGCAGGTCGCGGCGCAGCGAGTACTCGCTGAACCCGTCGATGCCTTCGAGCAGCGTACGGTCGGATCGGCTCTGATAGTCGACCGCGGCGCTGATGTCGCCGACGGCCCACCGGTAGATGGCCCACGAGTGCAGGCCGTAGGCCCGCAGCATCGGGTCGGCCGACGCCGCGGTCTGCTCCCGGAACTGCCGGGCCAGCCGCTCGGCCCGGTCGAGCCGCAGGCTCTGGCAGTAGGCGGCCAGGCGGGAGATCAGGAAATTGACGGCTTCCTGTTCGCGGCCCAGTTCGCGGGCCAGTTGCTCGGCCCGTTCCAGCTGATCACTCGTCGAGGCATAGCCCGGCCCCATCCCGACGACGGCGGTGAACAGGGACAACGCCGTCAATTCAAGGTCGGCATGCCCGGCCGTACGGGCGAGCTGGGCCGACGACCGCAGGTGCTGCGCGGCCGCTTCGAGGGCGGACTTGGACGCCGCCCGCCGGCCGGCACAGATCAGGGCGTCGGCGGTCCGGGCCGGGTCGGCCAGCGGCCCGGCCGCCCACAGGTGGTGGGCGACGCGTTCGGCGACCGACTCGACCTTGGTGTCGGTGGCTTCGAGGGCGTCGGCGACCCGCAGGTGCAGCTCGGTCTTGTGGTGCGGCAGGGTGGTGGTGGCGACCGACTCGCGGACCAGGTCGTGGGCGAACCGCAGGGCGAACGGGTTGCCGGGGGCGGGCACGAGCAGTCCGAGTTGCTCGACCGGTTCGATCCGGTCGAGCAGGGTCTGCGCGTCGACGGCGGCGACCCGGGCGAGCAGGCCGAGTTCGACCTCCCGGCCGATCAGGGCGGCCGCCTGCAGCAGGTCACGGGCCTGGTCGTCGAGGCGGGAGACCCGGTCGCGGACGACGTCGCGGACCGTCGACGGCACCGAGGTGACCACGCCGTCATCGGCCAACAATCGGGCCAGTTCCTGGACGAAGAACGGATTTCCTCCGGTACGGGCGTGGATGCCGCGGGTCACCCCGTCGCCGGGGTCCCGGCCGGTCTCGCGGCGCACCAGCTCGGCGACGTCGGCGGCGGAGAGCGGGCCGAGCCGGACCCGGCGGTGACCGGCGATCCGGCTGACCGCGGCCAGCAGCCGGGACAGTGGTGAGCCGGGCCCGTGTCCGCGGTCGCGCAGCAGGCCGAGCAGCGCGACCCCGGCGGGCAACCGGCCGGCCAGGTGACCGAACAGCCGCAGCGAGGCCAGGTCGGCCCACTGCAGGTCGTCGACGACCAGCAGCACGGGCCGTTTCGCGGCGACCTGGGCGAGCAGGGCGACCACCGTTTCGAAGAGCCGGAACTGGCTTCCCGAGTCGGGAAGTGCCGGTGGGGTGTCGACGCCGCCGGAGGAGTCGACCAGGGGGCCGAGTTCGCCGGCCAGCCACCGCTCGCGGGCGGGCGCGGCCAGGCCGTCGAGGATCGTCTCGACGGCGCGGGTCCACGGCCACATCGTCGGGGTGCCGGCGTCCTCCAGGCAGTGGCCCCAGACGATCCAGGCGCCCTGCCGATCGGCCTCGCCCGCCGCCTCCTCGGCCAGCCGGGTTTTGCCGGCTCCCGGTTCCCCCTCGATCAGGACCAGCCCGGTGTCGCCGGCCAGCGCCGACTGCGTGGCCTGGCGCAGCACGGCCAGTTCCTCGGCCCGGCCGACCAGGGATTCGACATGTGAGCGGCCGTCCGCGGCCGGTTCGGTGACCCGGTGGTGGGCGGCCCGCAGAGCCGGGCCGGGGTCGATGCCCAGCTCGTCGGCGAGCCGGGCCCGGACCTGCCGGTACGCCGTGCCCGCGTCGGCGGTGTGCCCGGCCGCGGCCAGGGACGCGACGAGGGCGGCGTGGACCGGTTCGTGAAGGGGCGCCATCGCGGCGGCCAGGCGCAGCGGCGGCAGGACCCGGTCCGGCCGGCCGAGCGAGACGGCCAGGCCGGCGGTGGTGACGCACACACTGAAGAACTCGTCGTCGAGCCCGGCGAAGACCGCCAGGCCGTCGCCGGCCGGCCCCCGCCACAGCGCCAGGGCCCGCGTGTACAGGTCGAGGGCCTCACCGCCGGTGACCTGCTCGGCGCGGTGGACGAGGTCACGGAACTCGGCGAGGTCCAGGACGGCGGGGTCGGCGGCGAACAGGTAGCCGTTGCCCCGGCGGTGCAGGTACGACCCGCTCGCCCGGGCCGGCAGGGACGGTTCCAGCAGCCGGCGCAGCGCGCCCACGTACTTCTGGATGACGTTGAGGGCGCTGGCCGGGACGTCGTCGCCCCAGAGCAGGTCGATCAGTTCGTCGGTGCCGACCGCCTGGCCGGCCCGGGCCAGCAGCAACCCGAGCAGCACGCTCTGCTGTCGCGGCCCGGTGTCGACGTCCACGCCGTCGCGCCGCAGACGCAGCGGTCCGAGAATGTCGACGCGCAGCACCCTCACACCTCCAGATCTCGCAGCAGGTCCTCGGCACGGCGGGCGTACAGGTGGGCCTCGTGGGCGGCCGACAGGGCCCGGGCCCGTTCGGCGGCGGCCCGTACGACGGCGACCGGTTCGCCGCGGACCTGCAGCAGGCGGGCGCGGATCAGCAGGACGAGTCCTTCCGGATAGCGCTGGCCGAAGGTGTCCAGGGCCCAGCCGGCCCGGTCCAGGGCGCCGGCCGCCGCGTCGGGCCGGCCGGCCGCCAGGTGGGCCTCGCCGAGCAGGGCGAACCAGGTGGCGACGCAGGAGCGCGGCGGGTCGAGCAGGTTGGTGACGATCAGCTGTTCCATCCGGTCGGCCGCGCCGGACGGGTCCTGGCCGGTCATGGCCAGCGCCCAGTTCCGGGCCAGCCGCTGGTAGGTGCCCTGGAAGACGAATGTGAACTCGGGGTCGACGGCGATGCCGCGTTCGGCCGCGTGCCGGGCCCGGACCGGGTCGCCGACGTTCGCCGCCGTCCGCGCGGCCATCGAGGACCACACCGTGATCATGTACGGATCGTCGCCGGCCAGCGCTTCGAGGGCGTCGAGCAGCATCGTCGCGGTGTCCAGGTCGCCGTGCTGGGCGGTCATCTCGGCGAAGATCGCCGAGGGCAGCATCTGCAGGTCGTGGCGCAGTGGATCGTCGGCGCGGCGGGCCGCGTAGTCGGCCAGGGTCCGGCCGGCCCGGTTGAGCAGGCGCACGCCCTGCCCGACGTTGCCGACGGCCCACTGGTGGATGCCCCAGGCGTTGAGGCCGTACGCCTTGATGGTCGGGTCCTCGGACGCTTCACCCTGTTCGAACAGTCGCCGGGCGAGCGGGGCGGCACGGTCGAGTTCGATGCTCTGGGCGTATCCGGCCCAGCGGGAGAACAGGAAGTCGGCCGCTTCCCGTTCCCGGCCGAGGCCGCGGGCCAGATGTTCGGCCCGTTCGAGCAGGTCGTGGGCGGCGGCCGCACCGTACACCGAGCGCATGCCGACCACGGCGGCGAGTTGTTTGAGGGCGGACAGTTCCAGGTCGGCCAGGTTCGCGGTGCGGGCCACCTGGATGGCGTTGCGCAGCTGTCGTTCGGCGGCGTCGAGCGCGGACTTGGCCGCGGCGCTGCTGCCGGCCCGCACCAGGGCGGCCGCGGTCCGGCCCGGGTCGGCCAGCGGGCCGGCCGACCACAGGTGGTGGGCGAGGCGTTCGGCGACCGGGGTGGCCCCGGGCGCGGTGTGTTCCAGGGCGTCGGCGAGCCGCAGGTGCAGCCCGGGACCCGCGCCGGCCGGGGTGACGGCGACGACCGACTCACGGACCAGATCGTGCGCGAAACGCAGCGAGAACGGATCGTCCGGGGCCGGGTCGAGCAGGCCGAGCGCCTCGGCCGGTTCCAGCCGGATCAGGCAGGTGCGGGCGTCCAGCCCGGCCGCGTGGGCGAGCAGGCGGACCTCGACGTCACGGCCGGCGAACGCGGCGATCTGCAACAGGGCGAGGGTTCCGGGATCAAGACCGGACATCCGATCGCGTACGACATCACGGACGGTCGCCGGCACCTCGGCCCGGGTGGCGGCCTCGGCGGTGATGACGCCCTGGTCGGTGGCGAGCAGGCGGGACAACTCCCGTACGAAAAAAGGGTTGCCCGCGGTGCGGGAATGGATCCGGCTCGACACCTCGGAGCTGGGGCTGTGCCCGGTCTCGCGGCGGACCAGCTCGGCGACCTCGTCGGCGACCAGGGGCCCGAGCCGGATGCGCCGGTGACCGGCCACCCGGCCGGCCACGGCCAGGAACCGGGTCAGTTCCGAGCCCGGCACGGGCGCCCGGTTACGCAGGGCGCCGATCAGCGCGGCGCCCCGGGGCAGCCGGGCCGCCATGTGCCCGAGCAGTCGCAGCGACGACTCGTCGGCCCACTGCAGATCGTCGACGACGAGCACGGCGGGCCGCCGGGCGGTGACCTGGGCGACGACGTCGACGGTCTGCTCGAACAGGCGGAACTGGGCGCCGCTGTCGGGCATCAGTGGCCCGCCGGACACGCCGTGCCCGGGTTGCACGAGGCGGCCGAGCTCGCCGGCCAGCCGCTGATCCCGCTCGGCCGGCGCGAGCGCGTCGAGCAGGCCGGTGATGACCTGCGTCCACGGCCACATCGACGGGGTTCCGTCGCCCTCCAGGCAGCGGCCCCAGACGACCAGGGCGTCACGGTGGACGGTGGTCTCCTCGAGCAGGCGGGTCTTGCCGACGCCGGGTTCGCCCTCGACCAGGACGAGGCCGGTGCGGCCGCAGAGCGCGGAATCCACCGCCAGTCGCAGAACTCTGGCCTCGTTGACCCGGCCGACCAGTGCGCCGGTCGCCACGGTCGGCTCCTCGGCGGCATCCGGGGCCGGCGTGAGCACCCGCTGGTGGGCGGCGTGCACCTCGGGGCCGGGGCGGATGCCGAGCTCGACCGCGAGCCGTTCGCGCACGGTCGCGACGTGGGACAGCGCCCCGGCCTGCTGCCCGCCGGCGCCCAGGGCGAGGATCAGGCCGGCCTGCACCGGCTCGTGCAGCGGCGCCATCGCGGCGGCCCGGCGCAGATGCGCCAGCACCCGGTCGGGCTGCCCCAGCGCCACGGCGATCTCGGCGGCGGCCACACAGGTGGTGACGAACTCGTCGTCCAGCGCGCTGGTGACCGCCGGTCCCTGCCAAAGATCCAAGGCTTCGGCGTACGTGTCGAGCGCCCGCTCGCCGCTCGCCTGCCGCGCGCGGGCCACGAGGTCACGGAAGTCGAGCAGGTCCAGGACGCCGGGTGCGGGACGGAACCGGTAGCCGGTGCCGTGCCGCAGCAGGTACGAGCCGGGCTCGCGGGCCGCGAGGCCGGGTTCGAGCAGGTGACGCAGCGACCCGACGTACTTCTGAATGATGTTGTGTGCGGTCGCCGGAGCCTCGCCCGCCCAGATCAGGCCGGTCAGCTCGGCCGTGCTCAGTGGCCGGTCGGGGACGACCAGCAGTGCGGCCAGCAGACCGGCCTGCTGGCGGGGACCGGGGTCGATCTCGAGGTTGTCGCGCCAGATCCGCAGTGGGCCGAGGATCTGCAGGCGGAGAGCGCCGCGCACGGGATCGGCCACGGCCGAACCCTATCGTCCTCTTCCCGTCGCATCCAGTAGCCGTTCAGAGCCGGTTTCTAGCGTCGGGCCACGGTTTGCCGAAGGGGGAGAAATGGTACGGAAAATGGGGACGCGGGTGGCGGTGGCCGCGATCGCGATGGCGGGGGCCGGCCTGTTCGCGGTGACCGCGGACAGCGCGTACGCGGGCGGGCGGCCCGGTCCGAAGCCGACGATCGTGCTGGTGCACGGCGCGTTCGCGGACGGCAGCGGGTTCACCGCGGTGATCAGACGGCTGCTGGCCGACGGCTATCCGGTGGTGGCCGCGCCCAACCCGCTGCGCGGGCTGTCGTCGGACGCCGCGCAGGTGCGGGCGCTGCTGGACAGCGTCGAGGGGCCGATCGTGCTGGTCGGTCACTCGTACGGCGGTGCGGTGATCTCGGCCGCCGCGGCCGGGGATCCGGACGTGAAGGCGCTGGTCTACCTGGCCGCGTTCGTGCCGCAGGCCGGGGAGAGCGTGGAGCAGCTGGCCAACCGGTTCCCGGGCAGCACGGTGGGTGAGTCGCTGAAACCGGTGCCGCTGCCCGGCGGGCAGGTCGACCTCTACATCGACCCGGCGCTGTTCCCGGCCAACTTCGCGGGCGACGTCCCGGCCAAGGAGGCGGCGGTGTACGCGATCACGCAGCGCCCGGCATCCGGGGCGGCGCTGGGCGAGCCCGCGTCCGGACCGCAGGCGTGGCAGACGATCCGCAGCTACGACCTGATCAGCGGCGCCGACCGGATCATCCCGCCGGCCGCGCAGCGGTTCATGGCGCAGCGGGCCGGCGCCGAGGTCCAGGTGGTCCGGAGCGCCTCGCACCTGGTCTTCGTCTCGCAGCCGGGCGTCACGACAGCGTTCATCGAGAGAGCGGCCCGCGAGACGGTCCGCTGACCTCGGCCGCCTCCCATATGATCGGAGGCGGGGGTGCACAGAATGACGCGGCCACGCCTGCAGCTGCTCGGCCCGCTGCGGATCTGGCGTGACGGGGCCGAAGTGGACGCCGGCCCACCCCAGCAGGCCTTTCTTCTCGCGGTCCTGCTGGCCCGGTCCGGTGAGACGGTCGGCGTCGCCGAACTCGTCGAGCTGATCTGGGGGACGGACGTCCCGGCCAGCGCCTTCAACACCATCCAGAAGTACGTCGGGTCGCTGCGGCGCCTGCTGGAGCCCGGGCTCGCCCCACGCGAGTCCGGGTCCTATCTGGTCCGTCACGGCGACGGTTACCGGTTCTGCCCGATGCCCGGCATGCTCGACGCCGTCGAGTTCCGCCGGCGGCTCGACCAGGCCCGGGAGTCGGCCGACGCCCTCGGCGGCTATCTGCAGGCGCTGGAGTTGTGGCACGGGCCGGCCGCGGACGGTCTGCCCCGGGCGGCGAGCTTCGCGGCGCTCGACGAGGAGTTCCTCGGCGCCTGCGTGACCGCCGCCGACCTGGCCGTGCCCCGGGGCCGGCCGGAACGGGTGCTCGGCCCGCTGCGCCTGGCCGCACGGATGGCACCCGGCGATCCGCGGATCCGGGCGAGCCTGACCACCGCCCTGGCCGCGGCCGGCCGCGACACCACGGGGCCGGGCGCCGGCCTGATCGGGCGGGTCGAGGAGTTCACCGTGTTGCGCCAGGCGGTGGAGTCCGGGCTCGGCGGCGGCACGGCCGTCGTCGTCGTGGAGGGCGAACCGGGCGCCGGCAAGACGCGCCTGCTGGAGGAGATCGCCGCGTCGGCCGGGCGGCAGGACGCGTACGTCGTGTGGGGCCGCTGCCTGGAGGGCGACGGGACGCCGTCGATGTGGCCGTGGGTGCAGGCCGTCCGCACCCTGATCGACAGCCTGCCGCCGCCGGCCCGCGAGCGGTGGCGGGACGGCGAACTGGGCCGGCTCGTGCAACCCCACCACGGGGTCCCGGCCGGGCCGATCCTGCCCGACAGCGGCTCGCAGTTCCGCCTGTTCGAACAGGGCGTCGCCGTGATCGCGCAGGTCGCGGCCGGGCAGCCGGTGCTGCTGATCGTCGACGACCTGCAGTGGGCCGACGTGGCCTCGCTGCAGATGTTCGCCCACCTGGCCGCCCGGCTGCCCGGCGCGGTGGTGATGATCGGCGCGCTGCGCGACCGGGCCCCGGCCCCCGGTTCGGAACTGGCCCGGCTGCTGGCCGCGGTCAGCCGGGCGCCGGGGTACCGCCGGATCCGGCTCGGGCCGCTCGGCCCGGCCGAGGTGGCCGAACTCGTGCGCCGCGAACTCGGGCGCGGTGCCGACGACAGCACGATCCGCGGCATCCACGCCCGGACCGGGGGGAACGCGTACTTCGTCCGCGAGCTGGCCCGGTTCCTCGGCGCCGGCGGCAGCATCACCACCGTGCCGGCCACGGTCCGCGACGTCGTCGACGACCGGGTCTCGCGGCTCGGCGACGAGGCCGGTGGCCTGCTGCGGGCCGCCGCGCTGATCGGCCGCAACGTCGAACTCGGCCTGCTGGCCCGGGCCGCCGACCTGACCGTGCCGACCTGCCTGGGTCACCTGTCGGCGCTGGAGGCGCTCGGGTTGCTCGAACCGGCGCCGGGCAACCCGTTCCTGGTGCGGTTCCCGCACGACATCGTGCGCGAGTCGGTCGCCGAGACCACTCCCCCGCGCTCGGCCGCCCGGATGCACCTGCGGATCGCCGACGCCCTGGAGAGTCACGAGTCGGCCGAGCGGCTCGCCCACCACCTGTGGGCGGCCGGCCCGCTGGCCGACCCGGCCCGCACCTCGGACGCGCTGATCCGGGCCGGTCGCCGGGCCGCCGGCAAGTCCGCGTTCGAGGCCGCCGAGTGGCAGCTGCGGGCCGCCGCCGACGTGGCCCGCGCGGCCGGGCTCGACGAATCCGAGCTGGCGGCGTTGTCCGAGCTCACCGCCGTCGTCGGCATGCGCTCGGGGTACGTCGGCTCGGCCCTGGACCTGCTGGAACGCGCCGAGGAACTGGCCCGCCGGCTCGGCCGCGAACGGGAAGCGGCCGACCTGCTGTTCTCCCGATGGGCCGCGCACTCGCAGGGCATCCAGCTGGACCGGGCCGGCCGGCTGGCCCGGCGGCTACGCCAGCAGGGCGAGGTGTCGCACGATCCGGTCGTGCGGGCCTACGGTCTGCATTCGTGGGGCATCCACCAGTGGGACATCGGTGACATCGGCGAGGCCTACCGGTACCTCAGCCAGTCCAACCGGACCGTGCTCGACGACCTGGCCGACCGGTCCGAGGATCCGCTGCGCCGCGACCTGCAACTGCTGTCGCCGGTGATGCTGGCGCTGATGACCGCCCTGGCCGGGGACGTGGACCGGGCCCGGCAGCTGCTCGCCACCCTGGAGGCGGCCGCCGGTGACGACTCGTACCCGTTGACCGTCTGGGCGGCGTTCGCGGTGACCGTCGCGGCCCTCGCCGGCGACCCGGCCGAAGCGCTGCGGGCCGCCGAGCGGGGCATCGCCGCCGACCCGGACATGACGTACGTGTTCCTCGGCGGCTACCAGCGGCTGGCCCGGTGCTGGGCGCGGGCGGTGACCGGGAACGACCCGGCCGCGGCGGCGACCGAGGCACAACGGCTCATCGGCGTGGCGCTGCTCGACCCGCCGCGCTCCGGCGTGGCCACCTGGTACGGGCTGCTGGCCGAGATGTGGCTGGCCGCCGGTTCACCGGGCGAGGCCGCGGACGCGCTGGACCGGGCCGACCGGTTCCTCGAATCCCACGGCCAGCGCTACCCGGAAGGCCTGATCCGGCTCAACCGGGCCCGCGTGATGCGGGCGGCGGGCGAACCGGTCGAGGCCGTCCGGGCGGTCGCCGAGCAGGCCCGGGAACTCTCGGCCGAGCGCGGGGCCCACCTGTTCGCCGACCGCGCCACCCGATTCCTGGAGTCCTGGTAAGAACGTCCAGATCCGGTCCAGAACGCGTTCAGTAGGCGCTCCTACCTTTTGCGGATATCCGATCTCCCCGCAAGAAATCAGGAGCAGAGATGTATAAAAAACCCTCGCAAGACATCGAACCCGATCCGGTACGGGCCCAGGCCATCCGGCGCCTGCACCTCAAGCGGGGCCTGCAGGTTCATGCCCTGACCTACATGATGGCCAACGTCATCCAGGTGGTCGTCTGGTTCGCCTACACCCGGGACCAGTTCTTCTGGCCGCTGTGGTCGATCCTCGGCTGGGGGCCCGGCCTGGTGTTCCACGCCTGGGCGGTGTACTCGGGCGCCGGCATCGACGAGGCCCGAATCGCGCGTGAGGTCGAGCGCATCAAGGGCTCACCGGGCCACTGAACGAGGGGCTCCGGGCGTTCAGTCGCCGTCCAGAGCAGGTCCGTGATAGTTCAATGACCTCTCCCAAGGTTGAGGTGCCGGCGCGGCCGGCCCGCACGTCGACCTAGGGGGCACGGTGAGCACGCTTCGCTTCGAGATCCTCGGGCCGTTACGGTTCTGGCGCGGCGGCACCGAACTGGATGCCGGTCCGCGCCAGCAGCGGTGCCTGCTCACGCTGCTGCTGGCCGCGTCCGAGCAGCCGCTGGGCATCTCCGAGCTGATCGATCTGATCTGGGAGTCGGCGCCGCCGTCGAGCGCGGTGAACATCGTCCACAAGTATGTCAGCGGCCTACGGCGGGTGTTCGAGCCCGACCTGACCGCGCGTGACTGCGGCCGGTACCTGTTCCGGTACGGCAACGGTTACCGCCTGGTCGCCGGTACTGCGGCGGTCGATCTGCGGGCCTTCCACCGGCACCTGGCCGATGCGCGGGCCGGCGAGGGCGCCGGTGTCCCGGACCGGGCGCTCGACCACTACACCGACGCCCTGCGGCTCGTGCGGGGACCGGCCGGCGGTGCGCTGGCCGACAGCCTGCGGGCCGCGGCGGTGTTCACGGCGTTCGACAGTCAGTTCTTCGACGCGACGGTGGCCGCCACCGAGATCGCGGTCCGGATCGGCCGGCCGGCCGAGGTGCTGTCCGCGGTGCGGCTGGCGGCGACGATGAGCCCGTTGCACGAGCCGGTGCACGCGAGTCTGGTCACGGCGCTCGCCGCCACCGGCCGGCAGGCCGAAGCTCTCGACGCCTACCGGACGATCCGGCAGCGCCTCGGCGACGAGCTGGGCATCGACCCGGGCCCGGCGCTGCTCGAAGCCGAGCGGCGGGTGCTGACCCGGTCGGTGGCCCCGGCCATGGCCGCGGCGCCGCGACCGCCGAGCCCGCACCCGGCGCAGCTTCCGCCGGACCTGCCGCTGTTCGCCGGCCGGTCGGCCGAGCTCGCGACACTCGACGGCCTGTCCGCGCCATCCGGGCCGCTGGTGGTGGCCCTGGACGGGATGGCCGGGGTCGGCAAGTCGACCCTGGCGGTGCGGTTCGCGCACCGGGTGTCGGCGCGGTTCCCGGACGGCCGGCTCCACCTCGACCTGCGCGGCGACCGGGACGAGCCGGTCACCGCCGGCGAGGCCCTGCGATCGCTTCTGTACGCCCTCGGCGTTCCGGCGGCGAAGGTGCCCGACACCGTGGACGCGCGGCTGGGCATGTACCGCAGTCTGACCGCGGACAAGAAGATCCTGGTGCTGCTGGACAACGCGCGGGAGGCCGGGCAGGTGCGTCCGCTGCTGCCGAACTCCACGACGAGCACCACCCTGATCACCAGCCGCTGTCCCCTGCCCGGGCTGGCCGCGTTCGACGGCGCCCACCTGATGCACGTCGACCTGCCCGATCAACCGGCCGCCCGGGAGTTGCTGAACCGCCGGCTCGCCGGGCTGCCGAACCGTCCGGCCGCCGGAACGGCCGACGAGATGATCGAGCTGTGCGGGCGGTTGCCGCTGGCCCTGGCGATCGTGGGCGCCCGGCTGGCCGCGCACCGGCACCTGTCGCCGCAGGTGCTGGCCGCCGAGCTGCGCGACGACGGGCGGCGGCTGTCGGCACTGGCGGTCGGCGCCGGCGACCAGGATCCGCGGACCGCCTTCTCCTGGTCGTATCGGCAGCTCAGCGCCGGTTCGGCCCGGCTGTTCCGGTTCCTGTCGACGACCTCACCGACCGGGGTACGGGTCCTCGCCTGCGCCGGTCTGGCCGGGCAGGACGTCGCCGAGACCCGCCGGCAGCTGGCCGAACTGGTCGAGGCCGCGCTGGTGACCGAGCACGGCGACGGACGCTTCACCCTGCACGGGCTGATTCGCGCGTACGCCGGTGAGCTGTTCCGGACGATCGACGCCGAACCGCCGACCGCGCGGACGGTCCTCGATCGGCGCTGGTCGGTGCTGGCCGGTTTCCAGCACGGCGGGCCGGCCCGGCTGGGGTCAGTCGTCGGCCAGGACAGCGTGCACTGACGAGACCGCGCTGGCCCCTTCGCCGACCGCGGTGGCCACCCGTTTGATCGAGCCGGAGCGCAGGTCGCCGACCGCGAAGACCCGGGCCGCGCTGGTCTGGAACGGCAGCGCCGACCGGCCGTCCGTACGCACGAATCCGCGTTCGTCCCGGGCGACGCCGGTCAGCCAGTCCGAGACCGGATCGGCCCCGATGAAGCAGAACAGCGCCCGGCAGTCGAGCCGGTCCGCCCGCGCGCCGTCGCGCCCCACGACGATCGACTCCAGGGTGTCGGTGCCGAGCAGGTCGCGGACCGCCGCGCCGGTGTGCAGACGGATCGCCGGGTGCTTGTGGATCCGGTCGGTCAGGTACGACGACATCCGGGCGCCGAGGTCGGCGCCGCGCACGACCAGGTCGACCGTGGCGCCGCGGGCGGCCAGCGACAGCGCGGCCTGCCCGGCCGAGTTGGCGCCGCCGATGACGGTGACCGGCTGATCCTCGTAGCCGCGCACGTCCAGCTCGCTCGCCGCGTACCGGATGCAGCCGGCCCGTTCGAACGCGGCCCAGCGCGGGATGTCGAGCCGCCGGTACTGCGCGCCGGTTGCGGCGATCACCGCGCGGGCTTCGACGCGGGAGCCGTCGGCCAGCAGCACCGTGGGCCGGCGCGGCTCGGACAGATCCAGGTCGGTCACGGCGCACGGCGAGAAGATCCGTACGCCGAACTTCAGGGCCTGGATCATCGCGAGCCGGGTCAGGCTCTCCCCGCTGACACCCTGCGGGAAGCCGAGATAGTTCTCGATCCGGGCGCTCTTGGCCGCCTGCCCGCCGATGCCGGAACGGTCGAGCAGCACCGTGGCCAGGCCCTCCGAGGCGGCGTAGACCGCGGCGGCCAGACCGGCGGGACCGCTGCCGACCACGACCAGGTCGGCCGGGCGGCCGTCGGTGCGGTAGGTGAGCCCGAGCGCCTCGGCCAGGGCACCGGGTGTGGCCCGGCGCAGGACCGTCCCGTTGACGACCGCGGCCGGCAGCTCGGCCTCGCCGATGCCGGCCGACCGCATCAGGGCGATTCCGGGCACCGCGTCCGCGTCGAACCAGGCATGGGGCAGCAGCAATTGCGCCACATACGTACGCAGGTCCCGCGCGGCCACGTCACCGGAGCGCCCGACGATCTCCAGCGCGTTGCCGGCCGCGGCCCGGATCGTGTCGCGGCGGGCCCGGAACGCCTCGATCAGCACGTCGGCGAGGTCGACCTGCTCGGCCAGGACGCGGCGCAGCCCGGCGGCACCGACCCGGACCACGTCGCCGGCCGACACCACCCGGGCCGTCAGGTAGACGTGCTGCCCGGTGAGCAGGCTCAGCTCGCCGAGGAAGTCACCGGGACGGCCCTGGTAGACGCGATGTTCCGGCTCGATCGTGGTCGCCTCGCGGACGATGTCGACGCTCGCCGAACCCAACAGGAACAGGTCGTAGGTGTCGTCGCCGGTGACGTACAACCGGCGGCCGGTCTCGGCGTGCTCCACGGTGCCGTACCCGGCGAGCCGCCGGAACTGCTCGTCGTCCAGGCGCGGCCCGCCCGGCGGGTTGTCGGTCATGTCGAAGTCCTCCGGATCGGCTCGTCGCGCCCCGGAAGGCTGCCGCCGCGCACTGGACGCCGACTTGACGCCGGCTCCAGTTGGCCGGCGCCAGGATCGCGGACGACCACCGAGGCGTAGCTCGCCGGCCGGTGCCCACGGGAAACGCCACCGCGGGCACCGGCCGGTTGAGGATCAGCCGATCTTGATGACCTGGGTGCCGCCGGCGAACTTGTCGAACCAGTGCTGGCGCTGCGGGTCGCTGTTGATGTTGGCGGCGACCAGGATGACCGCGGCCAGCTCGGCCAGGCCGCCGATCAGGGCGCCGACGACCGGGACGATGCCGAGGATGCCGAACCCCATGTAGATGTTGCGGCGGATGGACTGCTCCATCGTCGGGTTGCTGGCGTGATCGGGGCCGTAGACCCGGAGCTTCATCACCTGCTTGCCGAGGGTCTGGCCCTGGTTGGACTCGAAGTAGGCGAAGTAGCCCAGGTAGAGAACCGCGGACACCACCGCGGTGACGAAGTTGGTGAGGAACCAGGAGTTCGACATGGAGCCGAGGATGAAGTTGATGATGGCGGCCACGACGCCGACGATGAGGCCGTCGATGAGCCGCGCCACGAACCGGTCGACCAGGGTGCCCGGCTGGCCCACGCCGGTCGCCGGCGGGCCGTAGGGAGGCTGCTGCCCGTACTGCGGCGGACCGTAACCGGGCGGGGTGTACCCGGGCGGGGGCGGCGGGGGAACCTGCTTGTCGGCGGGCTGCCCTTCGAAGGGATCGGGATTGCTCATTGCCTTTTCCATTTCTCGTAAGTTTGGCACTATTTGACGCACGCGCCCGATTAGGGCACTCCCGTCCAGGTACTGACGTTTGTCGGACGCTGCCCTGACCTCAGCGACATAAATGTGTTGATCGGTAGGACAGCGAGATCGCGTGATCGCACATGGTGCCATGATCAGGGCCTCTGGGGAACTCCTGTCGCACTGCGGACAGTCATTCGCGGCCGAACACCGGCCCGGGGCAAAAGCATTTCCGGGCAAAAAGAACGACGATGCGACCCGGATTAAAAACACTCACCGTTTTCGTGCCGGCTCAGAGAATTCTTGCCGAGGCGCCGGCGACCCCCGAACAGGTCAGGCCGGGTCGAGGTAGGTGATCAGGGCGGCGAGGTCGCGGCGGCGGGAATCGGCCGGCCAGCTCGCCCAGGTCCGGCGGATCAGCGGGGTGCCGATCAGCGGCGTCCAGGCCACACCGGCCGGCAACGGCTGGGACCAGCCGCGCGGGGCGAACGCGAACGCCTGGCCGGAACTGACCGCCGCGAACTTCACCTCGGCGATCAGAAACTGCCCCGGCGGCACGGCCGGGCCCGGCTGCACGCCATGGCTGCGCAGGACGGCGGTGACCTCGTCGAACCAGGGCGGGCTGTCGGCCCGGGCGAACGCGAGCCAGGCGAGACCGGCGAGCTTTTCCAGCCGTACGCCGGCGGAATTTGATCTTTGATCGGAAGCGGACAGCAACACGCCCAGCGGCTCCTCCACCACCAACGTCGCGTCGAAGTCGCTGTCCAGCGGATGCGAGCGCAGCAGCCCGAGCTCCAGAGTGCCGTCGCGCAGCGCGTCGAGCTGCGCGGCCGACGCCAGATGACGCACCTCGGCCCGGGTCCGCGGATGGCTCGCGGCGAGTTCCGTGAAGGCGTTCGGCAGAAGATCAGAAGGCAATTCCAGGGGTACGCCGACCCGCAGCCGCGTGTCGGCGGCCAGCGCGAACCGGCCGACCGCGGACAACGCCTGCTCGTAGCGGGCCAGAACCGCCCGGGCCTCGGCCGCCAGCACCGCCCCCGCCTCGGTGAGCTGCACGCCGACACTGCTGCGGACCAGAAGCTCGGCGCCGACCTGCTGCTCCAGGGCGGCGACGGTCTGCGACACGGACGGCTGGCTCACCCGCAGCCGGCGGGCCGCACCGGACAGGCTGCCCTGTTCGGCGATGGCCAGAAACACCCTGAACTCCCGGAGATCCACCCGAGCATCGCACCACATCGGCCCTGATAGCGGCCGATAAGCGGGGCTTATCGCGGGCGGGATGGCCGGGCCGGGCCGGTGCTGACACCTTCCGCGAGTCCCGCCGGGGGCGCCACGGGACAGCGTCAGTCGGCGGCTTCCTGCCGCCTCACCTGTCGCAGGCGACTGGCCGCACCGTAAGTGCCCGCGTGCACCTCGCTCTCGAGCTCGCCGATGCGACCTTCCATGACAAGCAGATCGAGGAGCCGATGGTCCGCCGTCCCCGGAGGGGTGATGCCGGTGAGATCGCGCAAACCATCGACGTCACGTTGCTTGAGGAGAAAGTCGGACAGGAGCACGGCGGCGGATATGTTGAGGTGTTCGAACTCGATGACGTCCCGCAAGGCGGCTACGTCTTCTGCGGTCACACCACGCGCAGCGATCAGATTGACGAGGTCTCGACTTGCACTGTGGTCGCCGGCTCGGGTGGGTTCGTGGAGCATGGTGTGCGCCTCGTCGGCACGCCCATCATCGACGAGTCGTTCGACCAATCGATAACTGGCCATCTCGTCGCCGCTGTCGGCCCGTTGGCGCAACTCGTCCTCCCGCCCCAGCGCGGCCAGCAGCCCGCCCAACCTGAACTCGGCGGGTTCGTCGCCGGCGTCAGCGCGTTGCCGCAACTCGTCGACCTGTCCCTGCGAGACGAGAAGATCGGCCAGTAGGCGGGCGGCTCCTTGGTCGTTGGGGTGGGCGTCCGGGTTCGCCGCATGCGGACGCAGGATGGTCATCGCCTCCTCCACGCGCCCCTGGCGGGCGAGGATCCTGGCCAAAAGCATGGTGACACCCACGCTGCGCCATTCGGTGGCCTCCGCCTGACCGCGCAGGACGGTGATCGCCTCGTCGGAACGTCCACGCTGTTCCAGGAGACGGCCCAACCAGTACGTGGCATCCAAGTCACCGGCGTCGGAGCGTTTCCTCAACTCGTCCTTTCCACCTTGCGCGGCAAGCAATTCGGCCAGCAACCCGGCTGCGGACTCGTCACCCGCATCGGCATGCTGCCGCAGCTCGTCGACCTGCCCCTGTTCGTGCAGCAGCCTGATCAGCCGGTAGGAGGCGTTGCGATCGCCGGCTTCGGAACGTTCCCGCAATTCGGCGGCCCGGCCCTGGCGGCCGAGAAGCTGCACGAGTTCGCGCGAATGTTCCTCACTACCCCCGTCGGCGTGCCGGCGGAGGTGAGCTTCGATTTCCTCGGTCCGGCCCTGTTGGTTGAGCAGTCGGACAAGTACCAGGCCGGCGTACACGTCGCCGGCATCCGCGATAGGACGAATCAGGGATATCGCCTCATCGGCGTCCAGCACATTGATCACTCTGGTCAGTCGCCAGATCACCCGCGGCTCGCCTGATGCAACGCGCCCCCGTGCGATGTTTACGGCGGCCTCGATGTCACCCTGTTCGGCCAGGACATCGACCAGTTTCCAGGTGGCGTGCTCGACGCCCCGCTCGACGAGCGACCGGATCTCGTTGACCGCCTCCTGGCCACGGCCGTCTCTCTTCATCAGGCCGACGAGAGCATCAAGGGCGTACGGGACACTCGCGGCAAGCTCCCGGTAGAGCACCTCGGCGTAGATGGACCGGCCACGCCCTTCGGCACTGCCGGCCAATCGGCCGGCATCGTCGGGATGGTGGTGATCGACGAGAGCCTGCCAGACCTGGTCGGGCAACGCCGTGGTCCGGCGGGCCCCGCGGGCGTGTTGGTGCAGGTAATCGGCCGTGAGGTAGCCGGCGACACGGCCCATCCCGGCCGGAACCGGGGCCAGTGCGGACGCCGCGCCGTGCAGGGGGCGGGTGGCGTAGGCCAGCGCCCGATCAAGCCAATCCGCCGGGGCGGTGGCCTGTTGGCCGGGCGTGAGGTAAGCGGGTGCGGCGTCGGTCAGGAAATCGCGGGTGACGGGAGCGGGAGCGCCGACACGGCGGGCGTCGAGCGCGGCGGTGATGACCGCTTTGCCGTAACACTGGTCGGCCGGAGCGTTCTCCCAATGGCTGACCAGCGCCGGCCCGGCAGCCAGCACCTGAGTGAATCCGGCGTCCGGAGTGTTCAAGGCGATGCGGATGCGCGGGTCGGCGGCCAGTCTGGTGGCGCGGTTCAATTCTTCGGGACTCAATTTCTCCGGCACGGTCACGGTGCGGGCCAGGCCGAGCAGCTCCCGGTCGTTGGCGTGGGGGTCCGGCCGGCCGGGAGTGCGCGGCGCGGCGCGGGAGCTGTACTCGTCCGGCCACAACGTGGCCACCACCACCGTATTGGCGTTGACCAGGCTCCGCAGGACACCGACGGGCAAGCCGTCGGGATGGTTGAGGTAGCGCTGCAACTCGTCCAGCCACACCACCGTACGCGGAATCGGCCGAGCAGCCGCCGCGACAAGTGCCGGGGCGTCAGCGGGGTGAAGGAGCCACCACTCGGCCAGGACCGCGCTGACCGCCTCCCAAAGGGTTCGCGTCTTACCCACCGACGAACCGCCCACCAGCAGCACCAACCCGCCCGTGACCGCCGCAGCGGTGACCGCCGTGCGCAACTCGGCGTCCACATCCCGTGGCACGTACGGGGGTAACTCTCCGACCGCGCCGGCAACACGAATCGAGCCGTGCACGCCCAGCACCCTCGGCCGGGCCAGCCGTACCCGGACCGCTCCCATCGGTGCTCGCAGGTGGCTTGTCGAGACGCGTTCCCACGCCGCACGCCATGGACGTTGTTCCTCGATGCTCAGTCCACACGCGGTCAGGAAGGTGGCCACCGTGTCCGGCCCCGGCACCGACTTGCCGTTCAGCAGGTTGCTCACCGTCGACCCGGGAAGTCCGCCGCTGGCCGCAGCAGCTCTGTTCAGATCCTTGTACGAGCGGGCACCCCGAAGCTGATTCAGGGCGAGCGCGAACTCCGGCAGTGTCTGCACCTGCTCCGGGTCGGGTCCGCCGTTACCCGAACCAAGAGTCGTGTCGCCCATCCTGA
Organism: Actinoplanes sp. HUAS TT8; assembly: GCF_051380535.1. Classification (NCBI taxonomy): domain Bacteria; kingdom Bacillati; phylum Actinomycetota; class Actinomycetes; order Micromonosporales; family Micromonosporaceae; genus Actinoplanes; species Actinoplanes sp. HUAS TT8. The sequence continues at coordinate 4,761,218 of NZ_CP195646.1, forward strand.
CCCCCTTCGGCGAGATCCACCGAACCGGACCGAACCAGCGTAGGACGCACCGCGGGTTCGTGCCATCGCCGCCCACGACCCGGTCCGAGGAGCGCTGAGCCCTTCGGCTTGCTGCCGACCCGGTGCCGAACCGTCGGCCGACGGCGCTTGATGGAGCTGTCACAGGGAGAACCGGCCGGCTCCTCCCGCCCGAACCCGTGACGGGAGCGCACAGTGAAACCTCAACCATCCGAGACGGGGACGTGGCGGCAGAGAATCGCCCTCGCCACCATCACCGGCGTCGTCTCCGGCGCAGTCCGAGCCATCACCGCCAAGATCCTCGAACACCTGATGTCGAGCTGACGATAATCCTGCGGGCCCGGCCGTGCCGGCCGGGCCCGCCCCATGGCACTCGGCTGGTAGCTTCGCGGGAAGGCCGGCCGCGACGGAGGTGGGCATGGACGGTTCCCCGACCTGGATCCAGCACAACACGGCCGGTGCCGGCGGCGTCGTCTACGGCGTCCAGGACGGACGAATCGTCCAGCACGGTCAGCCGCGCATCCGGATCCTCTTCCTGGCCGCCAACCCGGCCGGCACCACCCATCTCGCGCTCGACACCGAGGCGCGGGAGATCACCGAGAAGCTTCGGCTGGCCCGCGACCGGGACACCTTCGAATTCGTGACCCGCTGGGCGGTCCGTCCGGCCGACCTTCTGCAGCAGCTCAACGAACAGGCTCCGCAGATCGTCCATTTCAGTGGGCACGGTGCCGCCGCCGGCGAGATCGTGCTGTCATCGGCCGACGGGCGTTCTCAGCCCGTCACCGCGGATGCACTCGCCCGGCTCTTTCAGGTCATGAAGGACAACGTCCGCGTCGTCGTTCTCAATGCCTGCTACTCCGCGGTTCAGGCGCAGGCGATAGCCCGGCACATCGACCATGTCGTCGGCATGAACAAACCGATCGACGACCGGTCGGCCACCGTTTTCGCCGCATCCTTCTATTCGGCGCTGGCTTTCGGGCGTTCGGTCGCGGAGGCCTTCGACCAGGGAAAGATCGCGCTGATGCTGCACGGGATGCCCGACCACGATGTGCCGGAGCTGATCACCCGGCCCGGCGCGGCGCCCACCGATCACTGGTAACCGCCGCGGAGCAGGTCGTCGTGCAGCCGCTCCGGGTCCGCGGTGAACGGCTCGGTCGTGGCCGGCCGCAGCGGGATGAGATCTCCGCGTCTCACGAGCTCGTCGAGTTCGCCCGGCCCGTAGCGCACACAGCCGGCGTAGATCCGTAGGGTCTCCAGCAACGGCATGATCGTCGCCGGGTCGCCGTCGAGAGGGACCGTGAACAAGGGGCCGAAAATGTGGTTCATGCCGTCGACCGGGGTCGCCCCGGGCCGCAGGAACCCTAGACAAAAGGCTGTGTCCTGCTCCGATCCGCCCCAGAACAGAACGGCCGGATCGGCCGCCGCCGGAGCCCAGTGGGCAACCGCGCCCTGGAAGACCACCGTCAGCGAGTTGGGCGACGCGACGTTGAGCACGATCGCCGTCGCACCGGTGTGATCCCACTCCAGCGCCAGCAGCACGATGTTCGCGAGGTTCCCGTCCCATGGCCGGGCGGAGGCGGCCAGCAGTGCGCCGTCCAGCAGGGACGGGCGACGACCTTCGAGATCGTGCTCGACCTGCTGCACCACTTCGGCGAATCGTTCTTCCGCCGTTTCGTTCTCCCGGCGGGCGAGGGCCGCCTCCGGGAACCGCTGGGAGTGCATGAGCATCTGGTCGAGCACCTGGGCGGCCGACCGAAATCCGTTCAGGTGAGCCATCGGGTTGGCTTCGCACAGCTCCCGGTGAACGGCGACCGATTCTCTCAAGCGCTCAACGCCCTCCGCGAGGCGCCCGACCGAGAACAGCGCCGCACCGTTGTTGAGGAGGGTGCCGGCCAGAGCGGGTAGGAACAGGTCCGGGTTCCGGGCGGCCAGCTGCCGGCGAAGGACGAGAGCTTCTTCGGCGGGCGCCAGCGATGCGGCGTCGTCGCCGGCCGCGGCTTGGATCACGCTGAGGTCGTTGAGCGCCGTCGCCAGCGGGGGCACGAAGATCGCGGGGTTGACCTCGGCCAGCTCGCGGGCCATCGTCACGGCCTCGTGGATGATCGGCAACGCGGCGTGCGGCCGCCCGTTGTCCGAACGGGCCATCGCCTGGACGATGAGTGCGCCCAACAGCTCGGCCCGGTAGGCGGACGGGTTCCGCCGGGCGAGGGCGCGGAAGAGGTCGGCGGACTCCTCGCTCGACGCCAACGCAGGGGGAAGCTCGCCGGTTGTGGCGAGCAGCCCTGCGAGATCGCCGAGAGCGGCCGCCAACTCGGCCTCATAGACCTCGTCGGCCGCGTTGCCCGCGCCGTCGATCCGATGGCCGGCCAGCGACCGGTGTATCTCGACGGCTTCGCCGAGCAGGTCGATGGCCTCGTGCGGACGGCCCTCGGCGGCACGGATGGCGGCCAGGCCACGGACCGATCCGGCGTACGCGAGGCGACCCGGCTCCGGCAGCGGTCCTTGCGCCCGATAGATGACGACGACCTGTTCCACGACCTCGCCGGCCTCGGATTCCCGGCCCAGTTCGCTGAGGCAGGATGCAAGATCGTTCAAGGCCAGGACGTACGCCGTCCCGTGGGTCACGATGTCGGACATCATCAGTGTCGCCAAGCCGGCAACGGCGGACCGGATTCGGGGCAGCGCCGTATCCGGCCGTCCGGCGTTCGACAGCCGCCAGGCGAGGATGTGCTGCAACCGGGCACGTTCGGCCTCGTCGCTGGTCACCGCAAGCCGGTGGTCGGTCAAACGTTCGGCAATCGCGGCGATTCCGATGTCCACGTCCGGATCGGGTCGTTGCGGAAACCCGCTCTCGATCGCCTCCAGGACATCGACCGGAAGGTCCTCGATCGCGTTCAGGGCGAGCAGCGCGGCGTTCCCGGCCCGGACCACCATCTCCGGCCTCGACCGGACCAACGGGTAGAGCGCCCTCTCTCCGACGTGCGGCCAGCGTTGCGTCGCCGCTGCCAGATAGATGACCCCCCTGGTCAGAATCTGCGGCGTCGCCAGAAGCGTGCCGATGGTGCGGGGCGCCCAACCCTGGGCCGGGTAGGCCAGATCATGCCCCGGTGTGCTGAGAGCCAGCAGATCCTCGGCCAGGCGGTCCGGCTGAAGCGGTTCGAGCACCGCGGGCGCACTTGACGAAACGGGTGGATAGCAGGTCGTGTGGTCGGTCAGGATGCGATCGGCGTCCCCGGCCAGGTCGAGTTTCTCCACGAGCGCCGTACCGGCGGCCCGGGCCATGCTGCCGGTCAGGGCCGCCGCAAAAACGGTGTGATGCATGACGTCGGGCGACGTGCGGTACGTGCGTTCCGACGGGTTCAGCTCGTGTGTCGTGTCGCCGTAACGCAGCGCCCAGTGCAGGTGCTCCCGGTCGATCAGGTATCGCGTCAGTTCCCGCATGCCGGCGGGCGCGCGGGCGCCGGTGACCCGCAGGTCGACGCCGACCAGCGCCGACATGTGCACCGCGAGCGTCAGTCCCAGCTCCGGATCGGCCAGCGATCCTGCCGGCTCGACACCCGCCCGGTCGGTCAGCCCGTACACCTGGGCGAAGCCGTCGACGGCCGCCCGGAACATCGCCTCCCGGCCGTCGGGCGTGTTCGGCAACGGAGGTAACGCTTGTTCGGACAGATCAAATCGGTACGTGTTGTACTCGCGCCGCAGCGCCGCCTGCAGGGCCGGCCATATCTCGATGCCGCGGGCCAGGAGCAGCACCCGGGTAGGTCCGCCGGTGTGCAGTATCCCGTTGCTGAACAGCCAGATCAGGTGGGTGAAGGGCCACCGGTCGGCGTAGTCGACGATCAGTAGAAGGCCCGCCGAGCCGCCGGCGCCCAGATCGTGCTGGCCGCGCGGCGCAGCCAAGTTGCCCGGCCCGTGTTCAGCAACGACGACCTGCCAACCGGCCTGCACCGATGCGGCCGCGAACTCATCGGCCAAGCGGGTCTTGCCCTGTCCGCCCGGCCCGAAGAGCCATCGGACGGCGAACGGGTCCGCGCTGTCCCGCCACGTGCGAAGCTCCTGCAGGTCCGCCGACCGCCCGGTGAACCGGACGACGCGGTTCCGGCTGTCGAGCGCCTGGCTGGGCAGCCCACGCAAGGTCTCGGGATCGACGGGCTCCGAGCGGCTCCACGGCCGCACCGTGTAGAGCGGCACGCTGGTCCCGAACACGTGCATGTCAGCACCTCGGACGCTGTGAACGAACGCCCCCGTGTTCAGCTGGTTGCCTTCGCCTCTCGGCGGCTCCTTCGCATCCCGTCGCGGCGGCCGGGGAACCTCGTCGCCGGCGTGCAGGTGCAGGTCCCCTTCCTGCACCGCGAAGACCTGGCCGTCGCCGACGGCCCTGGCGCGTCGCAGGCGGGCGTCCATCTCCAGCACGGCGGCGACATTCCGCCGGGCAGCGTCCTGGTCGGTGGCGGCCGACACCAGGTCGGCGGCCCGGTCGAGCATCCGGGCCGTCTCGTCGCGGTCCGGGGCATCGACCCGGTCGAGCACGGCGTCACGGACGGCACCCCATCGCCCGGTTCCCATGGCTCGAACTACATGGTCGACATCCATGACCGCACCCCCTGCCTGGTCTGAATGCGAGAATCGCATTCACCAGTGTGGAACGGTGCGGCCCTTCCGTCTCTTCTTACCCGTACGTTCGGGGATGCCGACACCGCCGACTTCCGGGCCGAAACCGGCTGGGCGGCCGGACAGACAACGGCGATACGCCGGCCACTACCTCTGATGACGGCTCATAAGGAGGCCTTATCGCGGGCGGGATGGCCGGGCCGGGGCCGGTCGCTTACACCTTCCGCGAGTCCCGCCCGGGGCTTGCGGGACAGAGAAGGTGTTCGAACATGGCAACTGCACTATCCGGTAGGACGGCCCTGGTCACCGGCGGTAACAGCGGCATCGGCCGGGCCACCGCGGTCGCGCTGGCCGCGCGGGGAGCCACGGTGGTGATCGCCGGGCGGGACGCCGAGCGCGGCGAGCGGGCGGTGCGGCAGATCGAGCAGGCCGGGGGTTCGGCCTACTTCGTCGCGGTGGACCTGGACGGCGAGCGGTCCGCGCGGGAGTTGGCGGCCACCGCGGAGCGGCTCGCCGGGCCGATCGACATCCTGGTCAACAGTGCCGGGATCTTCCCGTTCGGGCCGACCGAGAAGATGACCGGCGAGCAGTTCGAGCAGGTGTACGCGCTGAACGTGAAGGTGCCGTACTTCCTGGTCGCCGAGTTGGCGCCGCGGATGGCCGAACGCGGTCACGGCGCGATCGTCAACGTGACCACGATGGTCGCCGAGTTCGGTCTGGCCGGCATGGGACTGTACGGGTCGAGCAAGGCCGCGATCGGGCTGCTGACCCGGTCGTGGGCGGCCGAGTTCGGGCCGAGCGGCGTGCGGGTCAACGCGGTCAGCCCGGGGCCGACCCGTACCGAGGGAACCGCGGTCCTCGGCGAGAGCCTGGGTAATCTCGCCGCCGCCGCGCCAGCGGGCCGGGCGGCGGCGCCCGAGGAGATCGCGGCGGCGATCGTCTTCCTGGCCGGGGACGAGGCGTCGTTCGTGCACGGCGCGGTCGTGCCGGTCGACGGTGGGCGCACCGCGGTCTGACCGCAGTTCGATACCCGTCGATGACAGAATGACCACAAAGGTAATCCCCGATTAATCGGAAAGCACAGTGAAGGGCACTCGGTTACTGACGAGAGGAGCCCTTCCCGTGTACGGACGAAGAATCGTGATCCCGGCCGCCGGACTCGTGCTGGCGGCCGGCCTCGCCGCCCCGGCCGCCGCATCGCCCGCGGACACCGGCCGGGTCGTCGACCGCCCGGTGCGCACCACCGGCTGCGGAAAACGCCCGCCGGCCGCGCCCGGTGCGGCGGTCACCCGGACCGTCGTGAGTGGCGGCCTCACCCGGACGTATCTGCTGCACCTGCCGTCCGGCTACCGGCCGGGCCGGGCCATGCCGGTGGTGCTGTCCTTCCACGGGCGCACCCGGACCAGCGAGTACCAGCAGGAACTCACCGGCATGGACAGGCTGGACGCGATCGTCGCCTACCCGCAGGGCACGATCGGCACCGACGGCCAGCCCTCGTTCCAGGGTGCGCCCTACTCGTCCGGCGTGGACGACGTGCTGTTCACCAGCGACCTGCTCAACCAGTTGCAGCGGCAGCTGTGTGTCGACCCGTCGCGGATCTACGTCTCGGGCAAGTCGAACGGTGGCGGCTTCGCCGGCGTGCTGGCCTGCCGGTTGTCCGGCCGGATCGCGGCGTCCGCGCAGGTCAGTGGCGCCTTCTATCCGCAGGGCGGTGCCTGCACCCCGACCCGGCCGACGCCGGTCATCGAGTTCCACGGGTCGGCCGACACCACCATTCCGTACGACGGGAATCCCGCGAAAGGACTCCCGCCCATCCCGACATGGCTGGCGGACTGGGCGGCGCGCAACCGGTGCACCGGCGGCCCGGTCACCAGCACGCCGGTCCCGGCAGTGACCCGTTCCGTGTGGCGTGGGTGTGCGGCGTCGGTCGTGCACTACCGGATCGAGGGGCTGGGTCATACCTGGCCGAGCACCACGTCCAACCCGGACTCGGCCACCCCCACGGTGATCGACGCGACGCCGATCATCTGGAAGTTCTTCCGTGAGCACCGCCTGCGCCGAACAGCCGGTCGAGCTGGTCGGTGAGGATCCGCAGGGCGGCGGCGCCGTCGCGCTGGCCGCCCAGCACGCTGGAGCCCAGGCCGTTGGTCAGCGCGAGCAGCGCGGCCGCGGCCAGGGCCGGGTCCACGTCGGCGGCGACCTCGCCCGCCTCCTGCGCGGTGGCGATGTGCGTGGCCAGCATCGCCTCCAGCCGGTCGGGGTAGTTGGCGCCCGGCCGCTTGTCGAGGTCCGGCTCGCTCAACACCAGGCTGTAGAAGCCGGTGTAGGCCCTGGTCAGCCGCACGCTCTCCTCGTCGGTCGGCAGGGCGGCAGTGAGCGTGCCGTAGACGACGTTGCGGGCGGTGACCGGGCTGCCGAGCGCCCGGATGCTCGCCGACACCCGGGCGGCGAGCTGCTCGGCGAGGTAGGCGAGCGCGGCCACCAGAAGCTGCTCCTTGGTGTGGAAGTAGTACTGCACCAGCCGCAGCGAGACGCCGGCCTCGGCGGCCACCTCGCGCATGGTCGCCGACTGCAGGCCGCGGGTGGTGGCGATCCGCAGCAGGGCCTCGCCGATCTGCCGCCGTCGCTGCTCATGGTCCACGCGTTTCGGCACGCCTTGATGATACGGTGGTATCAACAAAAGCGTTGGACGGAGGCCGTGATGCCGATCGGCGAGTTCCGCAACGATCAGGCCCGCACTCGTTTCTTCGACGTCTACGACGACCTCGTCACCCGGCTCTGGCCGTCCACGTCGGTCAGCTCCGACGTGGACACCAGCTTCGGCACGACCCGCGTGCACCGGCTCGGCTCCGGCGAGCAGGCTCCGTTCGTGCTGCTGCCGGGCTCGGGCGGGCCGTCGCTGATGTGGCATGCGTACGTCGCCCGGCTCGCCGCGTCCCGGCCGGTCATCGCGATCGACCCGGTCGGCGAGCCCGGTCCGTCGGTGCAGACCCGCGCCATCGACAGCGGCGACGAGTGGTCCGCGTGGCTCGACGAGGTCCTCACCGCACTGGGCGTCGGCCGGGCGCACCTGGTCGCCACCTCGTACGGCGGATGGGTCGCCCTGCGTCATGCCATGCGCTCGCCGCAGACCGTCGCCGGCCTCGCGCTGCTCGACCCGGGCGGCTTCGGCAAGGTCAGCCCGAAGTTCATCGCCTGGATGATCGCGTGCGGGCTCACCTCGTTCACGCCCCGGCCGGTCCGGCACGCGCTGGCCGGGCCGCTGCGCAACGTGACGCTGCGCGACGACGACGCCATGCCGCTGGTCAAGGCCACCTTCGGCTTCCGGCGCCGGCACATCCTGCCCACCCCGTTCACCGACGGCGACCTCGAACGGATCACGGCGCCCACGCTGGTGCTGCTCGGCGGCCACAGCCAGCTGTACGACGCCCGGCAGGTCGCGGCCACGATCACCGCCCGGATGCCGCACGCCGTCGTCGAGATCATCCCCGAGGCCGGCCACGACGTGGTCCTCCGGAATCCCGAGGGGCTCGCCGCCCGGATCGTCGCCTTCGCCGAGGCCGAAGGCTGAGTGACACCGGGCCGGGGTCAGCCGTGCGCGGCGACCATCTTCTCGATCTCGGCCCGGACCAGGTCGGGCTGGTCCTGCGGAATCTCGTGGGAGCTGCCCACGGCGGTGACCAGGGTTCGGCCCGGCCCGGCCTTGACGAACTCGGCAGCCGCGTCCCGCCAGTGCTGGGCGTCCTGCGGCGACCCGTCGAACGGGGTCTTCTCCGACACGATCACCGTGGCGGGCACGCTGTCCGGCCACGCGACCTGGTGATACGCCCGGTGCGCGGGACCGTAGTTCTGCGCCGTGGCGATCAGCTGACGCGACTGCTGCGTCGACGGTTGCGACCTCGACGCCGCGATCTGCGCCGTGCCGGCCGCCACCACCCGTGCGATCTGCTCATCGGTGGAGAACTGCGGCAGGCTCGCGTCCACCAGCACCGCACCGGACACCAAACCCGGATTTTCCCGTACGAGATAGGTCGCCACCTCGCCGGCCTGAGAATGCGCCACCAGGATCATCTTCTCGGTGACGCCCAGTCCGGTGAGGCCGGCCCGCAGGTCCGACACGGCCGCGTGCACGTCCCACGCGCCTTTCACCTCGTCGCTGGCGCCCATCCCGGCCCGGTCGTAGGTGATGATCTCCGATCCGGTCGCCGCCGACAGCTGCGGAACCAGGTCCTTCCACTGCGTGTGGTCCTCACCGCCACCGGCGTCCAGGACGATGGCCGGCGAGTGCCCCGGCGTCACATAGAACGCCAGCTCATGCCCGTTATTGTTGATCATGTGGGTCTCCGTCGCCGGTGTCCCGGCCGAGGCAACCGGTGCGGCCGACGCGGGAACCGACAACGGCGGCCGCGTCGCAGGATCACTGCACGCGACCAGAGCCCCGGCCGCGATCACGGGAAGAGCAACAGCGAGGGCCGCCCGGTGCAGCCGGGACGGGGTGTAGACGTTCATGGCGTTTCCTCTGGGCGCGGGAGCGACAACGGCCCGATCAGTCTTCGCGGCCGTCGGCTGTCGCCCGATCCCGCTGACCACCCGATCCGGGCTACCGCCAGCCCGAGTATCGCCACGGGGGCTGTCCCTACCGCGCCCCTGCCCACAAGCGGACGGCGCGCCGGCCGACCTGGACGGCATGATGCGCCGGATCGCCGCGCACCTCGACCTGGACGTCCCCGAACCGGTCTGGCCTCGCGGACCCTGATCTGCTGGCCTGGCTGCGGCGCTGACCCGCGGGAGCATCATCAGGGTGCGGCTTCGTCCCGCAGCGCCGACACCAGCGCCCGGGCACGCGCCGACGGCTGGACCCGGGTGACCGCGACCGTGGCGCGGCCGGACTGACGGCTGCCGGTGACCGGAATGGTCCGGACTCCGCCCGGCAGGGCCGGTACGGCCAGGTCCGGGACGACGGTGAGGCCGAGTCCGGCCGCGACCAGGCCGAGCCGGGTCGACCAGTTACGGGTGGAGTGCGCGACCGTCGGCTCGGACAGGGTCGGCCAGGCGCCGAACTGCGGTTCGCCGGCCGCGCCGGCGCCGACGATCCACGGCTCGTCCTCGAGGTCGGCCACCGTGAGTTCCCGGCGGTCGGCGAGCCGATGCTGCTCGCCGACCGCCACCAGTAGGGACCCGGACCGCACGGTGGTCCGGTGCAGGTCGGCCAGGTCGTAGTCCGGCAGGCCGTGTCCGACCCCGATCACCGCCACGTCGAGCCGCTTCGCGCGCAACTGGCGCAGCAGCGCCGGGGTCGACGCCTCGACGAACTGCACGGCGAGACCGGGATGGGTGGCCCGCAGCCGTGCCAGGGCCCGCGGGACCAGGGCCATGGCGGCGGCCGGGAACGAGCCCACCGTGAGCCGGCCGGCGAGCCGGTCACGCAGCCCGGCCAGCTCCTGCCCGGTGGCGGTCACGTCGGCCAGGATCGAGGTGGCCCGCCGGATCAGGACCTCGCCGGCCGCCGTGAGCTTCACCCCGCGGCGCCCGCGCTCGAAGATCGGTGCGCCGGCGGCGGCCTCCATCGCGGCGACCTGCCGGGACACGGCCGACTGGGTGTAGCCAAGCAGCTCCGCCGCCTGGGTGAACGAACCGGAGACGGCCACCTGCTGGACGACGCGGAGCCCCACCAGGGTGAACTCGGTCATGCATGCGATTTTCGCATGGACAGCAGTCCGGAACGTGTTTGGAGAGCATGGCCGGGGCGCGTCAGGGTGGAGAGCATGACGACACCGAAGTACACCCGCGACGAACTGGTGGCCCGCCTGGTCCGGGCCGGCGAGCTGGAAGTCTCCGGCGAGAACCCGGACGAGGTCGGAACCTACTTCGACACCGAGAAGTTCCGGTTCCACGGCCCGGACGGCTTCGAATCCGACTACGCCGGCCTCACCGCTTACTTCGCATCGGTGCGCGCGGCCTTCGACAACCGCTCGATCCGCCGCGGCATCGTGGTGGCCGAAGGCGACCGGATGGCCTGCCAGACCTGGATCGAAGGCACCTTCGTCGGCGAGTTCACCCAGTCGCCGGCCGGGCCGCTGCCGCCGAACGGCCGCCGGATCGTCTTCGACCTGCTCAACATCTTCCGCTTCGACGAGCAGGGGCGCCTCGTCGAGGAATGGGTGCACACCGACAACCGCAGCCTGCTGCGCGAGCTGAGCGCCGGCGAGACCGATCCCGGACAGCCGGGATGACACCATGATCAGCATGACCGCTGACGAACACGCCGCCCGCGCCGCCGAACTCGCGGCTGAGGCCGAACGCCTCTACCAGATCTGCCTGGTCGACTACCAGACCAACATCAACGAGGACGATCACTCCGAGGAGCCGTACGTTCCCGGCGCCGACCTGGCCATGCTCACCGCGACGACGCAGCTCGCCCAGGTCCACGCCACGCTCGCCCTGCGCCACCCGGCGACCGCGGTCACGGCCGAATAGCCGTGCAGGGCGCGCGATCAACTGGCCGGTAGGTTGGTCGGCATGTCTCAGGATTCGACGCCTCTGCTGCCGGAAACCGGCCGTGCGCTGCTTCACCGGCTGGCCACCGCCCAGGTCGCGGGCCGGACTCCGTCGATCGTCGCCGCTGTCGTGCGCGGCGGCCGCCCGGTGTGGCTGGACGGTCGCGGGAGCGTGGGCGGCGGGACGCCGGACGGCGACGTCCAGTACCGGATCGGGTCGCTCACCAAGACGTTCCTGACCGTGCTGGTGATGCGCCTGCGCGACGAGGGCAAACTTGCGCTCACCGACCGGTTGGAGCAGCACCTGCCCGGCACGGCGGCCGGCCAGGCCACGATCGCCGGGCTGCTGTCGCACACCGCCGGCCTGGCCGCCGAGACGCCCGGCCCGTGGTGGGAGCGCACCCCGGGCACGCTGCGGCCCGAGTTGTCCGACGTGCTGGCCGCCGAGCCGTACGTGCTGCCGCCGGGCCAACGTCACCACTACTCGAATCCGGGTTTCGCGCTGGTCGGCGCGCTGGTGGAGCGGATCCGCGGCCGGGCCTGGGGTGAGGTGCTGCGCGACGAGGTGCTGGAGCCGCTCGGGATGGCCCGGACCACCCTGCTGCCGGTGGCGCCGCACGCCGACGGCTGGGCGGTGCACCCGTGGGCCGACGTGCTGCTGCCCGAGCCGGCGGTCGACGCCGGGCGGATGGGCCCGGCCGGTCAGCTGTGGTCGACCGCGGCCGACCTGGCCACGTTCGCCGCGTTCCTGCTCGACGGCGACGAGCGGGTGCTCAGCGCCGCCTCGGTCGCCGAGATGCGCGCGCCGGCCAGTCCGCCCGAGGCGGCTTCCTGGGACAGCGGCTACGGGCTCGGCATGCAGCTGATGCGCCGCGACGGGCACGTGCTGTCCGGGCACACCGGTTCGATGCCGGGTTTCGTCTCCACCCTGTGGATCAGCCCGGACGATGCGCTCGGTGTCGTCGTGCTCAGCAACGTGACCGCGGGCCTGCCGGTCCCCACCATCGCCGCCGACCTGCTGCGCCTGGTCGCCGAGCGGGAGCCGACGATCCCGGCGCCGTGGCGGCCGCTGCCCTCGGTCGATCCGGAGGTGCTGGAGCTGGCCGGTCCCTGGTACTGGGGGCCGTCCCCCTGGGTGCTGCGCCCGGCGGCCGACGGTTTCGTGGAGATGGGCCCGATCGCCGGGGGCGGTCGCGGCACCCGGCTGCGTCCGGCCGGCGACGGCGACTGGGTGGGCCTGAGCGGCTACTTCGCCGGTGAGCGGCTGCGCGTCGAGCGTGACGCCGCGGGCGCGGTCAGCCACCTCGACCTCGGCAGTTTCGTGTTCACCCGCCGGCCCTACGACCCCGCGGCGCCTGTTCCCGGCGGTGTGGATCCGGCCGGCTGGCGGGCGGGCTGACCGGGCGGAGCGGCACCGACGCCTGGTGCACGAAGGCCGGCGGCAGGTTGCGCCACACCACGCGGCTGGTGCCGGTGACGCCGAACCGTTCCCGCAGCTGCCCCGCGAATCGGCGTCCGGGCGGCGTCCAGGCCGCGTGGGCGTACGCGAAAGTGGTGAAAACGCCGGAAGGCGCGAGAACCGTGGTGACCGCGTCCAGGATCCGCCGCCGGACCGGCTCGGCCATGACCGTCCACGGCAGACCGGAAACGATCACGTCCACCGGGTCCGTGACGAGCGTCGCCAGGTCGGTCGCGGACCCGTGGACGATCTCCACCGGTTCCCCGCGGTACCGGCGGGTGAGCTGCTCGGCGAGGTGACCGTTGAGTTCGACGGCGACGATCCGGGTGCCCGGGGCCACCCGCCGCCGGATCGCGTCGGTGAAGACGCCGGTCCCGGGCCCGAGTTCGACGACGGTCCGGGCCTGCTCAGGGCCGATACCGGCGGTCATCATCCGGGCGAGTGCGGGTGAGCTGGCGGCGACCGCCCCGGTCAGCAGCGGGTGGCGCAGGAATGCGGTGAGGATGGACATGACCGGGACGCTAGGAGCCATGATCGTCGCCGCTCGTCCTGCCGCCGGGCCGCTGTCGTCCTCCTGGAGAAGGACCGATGTCGCCGTACGGATGGACGCCCCGGCCCGCCGTGACCGATAACGTCGGCCCGTGCGCCCCCTCGTCAATCCGCTGCTGGCCGTAGGTCTGGCCGCGCCCGCGGTCGTGGCCCCACCGGCCGGACGCCCGTTCTGGGTTCAGGCTCTGGTCCTGGCCGGGCTGGTCCTGCCGCTGCTCGGGCGGCGCCGGCACCCGGAGGCGATGGCCGCGATCGTGCTCGCCGCGGCCTGGTTCGGGCTGCTCGCCCACGCCTGGGCCGGGCATCTTCCCCTGGCCCACCTGTCGTTGCCGGTCATGATCTACACCCTGGTCGTGGGCGGCCGGCGGCGGGCGGCCCTGATCGTCGCCCCGGTCGCGGCCGGGTTCTTCGCCGTGTGGTCGGCCGACGGCTGGAGTGCGCTGACCTACGGCCTGTCGCTGGTCACGGCCGGGCTGCTCGGCGAGTACGTGCGGGTCCGGCGGGCCTACCTGCGCTCGGTCGAGCGGCGGGCCGACCTGGCCGACTCCGAACGCCGGGCGCTGGCCCGGGTCGCGGCGGCCGAGGAGCGCACGCGGATCGCCCGGGAACTGCACGACGTGCTGGCCCACAGCGTGAGCGTGATGGTCGTCAACGCGGAGGGCGCGCAGCTCATGCGCCATGCCGACCCGGACGCGGTGGACCGGACGCTCGCCCTGATCAGTACGACCGGGCGGCAGGCGCTGACCGAACTGCGACGTCTGCTGGCGGTGCTGGGGACTGACGGTTCCATGTCCGTACCTCAGCCGGTTCTTGATGATCTGCATCGGCTCGCGGAAGCGGTCGGCGGGACCACGATGCGGGTCCTGGGAAGTGGTGAGGACGTGCCGGCCGGGGCCGTGGTGCAGGTCTACCGGATCGTTCAGGAAGCGCTGACCAACGTGGTCAAGCACGCCGGAACGGGCGCGAAGGTGCAGGTCACCGTGGATCTCGGTGAGCCCGGTCCGGGTCGGACGATCCGGATCGAAGTGTGCGACGAGGGTGGTGTCGCGACCGCGCGGCTGCCGTCGTCCGGGCGGGGCCTGGCCGGGATGCGCGAACGGGTGGCGATGTTCGGCGGCACGCTCGGCGCGGCGCCCCGGGCCGGCGGCGGATTCCGGGTGCACGCCACGCTGCCGCTCGACCCGCCGGTCACAGCCCCCTCACAGGCGACCCCCGGCAGCATCAGTGAATGTTCGACGAGCCAGCGGCACGCGTCCTGATCTGCGACGACCAGGAGATGATGCGGGTCGGGCTGCGCATGGTGGTGGACAGCCAGCCCGACCTGACCGTCATCGGCGAGGCCGCCGACGGCTTCCAGGCCATCGACGCCGCCGCCCGGCACCGCCCCGACGTCGTCCTCATGGACGTCCGCATGCCCGGCGTCGACGGGATCACCGCGGCGGCCCGGATCCGGGCCGCGCTGCCGGCCACCCGGATCCTGATGGTCACCACGTTCGACCTGGACGAACACGCGTTCGCGGCGCTGCGGGCGGGCGCCGACGGCTTCCTGGTCAAGGACGTGCCCGCCGCCGAGATGCTGGTGGCGATCCGCGGCGTGCTCCGCGGCGACCCGATGGTGTCGCCGTCGGTCACCCGGCGGCTGCTGGCCCGTTTCGTCACCGAAGGCGCCGAACCGCGGCCCGACCCGCGCCTGGACCGGCTCACCGACCGGGAACGGGAAGTGCTCGGCCTGGTCGCGCGGGGGCTGAGCAACGCCGAGATCGCCGGCCGGCTCTACCTCGGCGAGACCACCGTGAAAACCCATGTGAGCCGGATCCTCGGCAAGCTCGGCGTGCGGGACCGGATCGGGGCGGTCGTCATGGCGTACGAAAGCGGTCTGAGTCGGCCCGGAACCTGAAAGGTTTGGCCGGGCACCGCATGGGTTACTCGCCGGGCGGCAACTTCGGCTGTTCAGAGGTGGGGTACTCCGGTGGCGTCGCAGAACAAGGCCCGGCGCGGTGAGGCCCGCCTGCCGTCCGCCCTGACCGTGGTCGTGGCGATCGCGCTCTACGCGCTGCTGCCGGAACAGCTGATCCTCGGGCCGCGCCTGGTCATCCCCGCGCTCGAAGTCGTCCTGCTGATCGCCATCGTCATCGTCAACCCGCGCCGGATGACCCGGGACAGCCCGTGGGAACGCGCCGCCGCGCTGACCCTGGTCGGCCTGATCGCCGTCGCCAACGCGGTCGCGCTCGTCCTGCTGCTGCGGCAACTGGTCACCACCGGCGAGGACCGCGCCGTCGAACTGCTCATCGCCGCCGGTCAGGTGTGGCTGACCAATGTGATCGTCTACGGCCTGGCGTTCTGGGAACTCGACCGGGGCGGGCCGGTGGCCCGCACCCACCTGCCCCGGCGCGAACTGCCGCAGGCCGACTTCCGCTTCCCGCAGGACGAGGACCACGACACGGTCGAGGAGGTCCAGGCCGGATCGAGCAAGGTCAGCGACTGGGTGCCGGCGATCATCGATTATCTGTACGTGTCGCTCAGCAACTCGTCGGCGTTCAGCCCGACCGACACGATGCCCCTGTCGTCCCGCGCCAAGATCCTCATGGGCATCGAGTCGACGTCCGCCCTGGTCATCTCCGTCCTCGTGATCGCCAAGGGCGTCGGCAGCCTCGGCGGTCAATAAAGCAGGTCAGGGCTTGCGGCCGACCCCGCAACTGCCGTCGGTGGCCGTCGGCACCTCGTCGGACTCGGGGCGCCACTGCGGGATCGGCACGACCCCGGGTTCGAGCAGGTCGAGCCCCTCGAAGTAGCCCGCCACCTGCGCCACGCTGCGCGCGTTGTACGGGTGCCCCTGCTCCTTGGCCGCCCGGTGACCCGAACGGGCCTCGCTGCTGGAGTCGGTCCCGTCGGAGAGCACCAGGTAGCTCCCGGACGGCAGCGCGCCGAGCAGCCGCCGCAGGATCTCCCGGGCCTCGTCGTAGTCGGCGACGTTGCCGAGGATGCCGAGCATCGTCAGCCCGACCGGTTCGCTGAAGTCGAGCGTGCGCGCCGCCTCGGTCAGGATCCGCTCCGGGTCCTGCACGTTCGCGTCGATGTAGTCGGTGGCGCCCTCGGGGCTGCTGGTGAGCAGCGCCCGCGCGTGGCTGAGCACGAGCGGGTCGTTGTCGACGTAGACGATGCGCGACTCCGGCGCCAGGCGCTGGGCGATCTGGTGCGTGTTGTCGGCGGTGGGCAGTCCGGTGCCGATGTCCAGGAACTGGCGCACGCCGGCCTCCCGCACCAGGTGGCCGATGGCCCGGCCCAGGAATTTGCGCTGCTCGCGGGCGAGCACGGCGATCTCCGGGAACTTCGCGAGGATCTGCGCGGCCAGCGCCCGATCGATCTCGAAGTTGTCCTTGCCGCCGAGGATGTAGTTCCACACCCGGGCGCTGCTCGGCTGGGTCACGTCGATCTTCGGCTCGCTCACACTGTCCACAGTGTCATCATGCCCCATGGATGTTTGACGCCGGTGCACCACCGGCGGCCCCGTGAGGCAGCATCGAGGTCGTGGAGACGACTCCGGCTCAGTTGCTGCGCCAGGCGCACGCCAGCTCCGACATCGACGAGCTGGTCGGCATCGGGTGCGACCTCGCGGACTACGGTGATGCCACCGGCGCGGAGTTGTGCTTCCGGAAAGCCGCGGACCTCGGCGACGCCGTCGCCGCCTTCAACCTGGGTAACACCCTGGCCGGCCAGAAACGCCTCCACGAGGCGGTGGACGCCTACGAGCTGGCCGTCGACCGCGGCGAAACCGATGCGTGGCTCAGCCTGGGCATGGTGCTGGACGACCTCGGCGACCTGGCCGGGGCGATGCGCGCCTACAAGCAGGCCGAACGGGCCGGCGACAGCGGCGGCACCGTGTCGCTGGCCTTCTCCCTGCGGGAGCAGGGTGAGCGTTCCGCGGCCTTCGCGGCGATGGAACGGGCCGAGGCCGCGGGCAACCGGCTGGCCGCGGCGGTGCTGGCCTGCTGGCGGTGGGACCAGAGCCTCGACCCCGCCCTCGAACCGGCCCTGCGCGCGGGGGCGGAGCTGTACCCGTCGGCCCGCGCGGACCTCGGCATCCTGCTGGTGAGCACCGGGCGGGTCGACGAGGGTCGCCTCGTGTTCCTGCGCGGCCTGGAGCTGGGCGAGACCGAGAGCATGGTTCCGCTGGGGAACCTCTACGCCGATGTCCTCGGGGACGACGACGCCGCCGAGGCCGCCTACCGGGCCGGCGCCGAGCTCGGCGATACGCACGCCCACCACAACCTCGCGGTCCTGCTCGAGAGCCACGGCGACCTGGCCGGTGCCGAGTGGCATTTCCGTCAGGCCGCGGAGGGCGGGGACGCCCTGGCCGAGGCGGCGTTGCGCGACCTGCTGGAGGACTGAGCGCTGGCGCCGCTCTGGTCGCTCTGGTGCGCCGACGATCAGGCTCGGCACCGGAACGTTTCGGCGATGCGTGAAAAGTGGACGCCCAAGGCCAAAAATGGCCGAGCACCGGGGTGGCGGTGGAGTCAGGCCGAGGTGGTGGCCAGGCGCAGGCCGAGGGTGATCAGGACGGCTCCGGTCAGCGCGTCCAGGCTCCGGCGGACCCGGGGACGGGAAAGGGCCCCGCGCGGGCCTCCCCTCGGATGCCCGCAACTCTGCCAGGCGAACGCGCCGGGCGCCGACCCCGGTGGAACCCGCTCGACCTGGAGGGGCCGGGAAATCCCCCTCGAAACCTCCCGGCTCCTCGCCCCCAGGTCAGATCATGCCCGCGCGCAGGGCGTAGGCGACCGCGTGTGAGCGGTTGCGCAGGTTGAGACGGTGGGTGAGGCCGTGGATCACGTTCTTCACGGTGCGCTCCGAGTAGCAGAGCTGCCCGGCGATCTCGTTGGTGTCCAGGCCGTCGGCCATCAGCCGGAGCACGTCGATCTCGCGGGTGGTCAGGCCGGAGACGTTGAGGCCGTTCGGGGCGAGCACCTCACGTTGCAGCCGTTCGATGTGTTTGAGCAGCTCGCCGACCATGTTGGGCGGCATGACGCCGCCGCCGTTGGCCGCAGCGATCACGGTGCGGATCAGGCGGTCGGCGGTGACCGCGGACCGGTGCAGGATGGCCACCACCCGGCATTCGATCGCGGTGAGCAGTTCGGCCTCGGCAATCTCGTTGATCACCAGGACGACCGGCAGGCCGATCTCGGCGGCGGCCCGGCGCAGCGCGGCCACCGTTTCGGGGCCGAACCGGTCGCAGGCGAAGACGAGGGCCCGGCCACCGGTGCGATCGCCTGCGCGCAGCAGGTTCAGTTCGGCGCCGGATCGGAGAAGACTGGCCAGTCCCGCATGACTGACCGGGTCCGATGCCTGGAGAACCACCCGAACCCGTTCCACTGCTCCACCTCCGTTGTGTCGAGACGCGGCGACAGTCTCCGGAAGTGATCTTCAGAAAATCTTCAAGCCCGTGCGCGGCGCAGCGCTTCGATGTATTTCGGCAGCTCGACCAGGGCCTGTTCGAGGCGGCCGGGGGCCATCTGGTCGGTCAGGACGGCGGTCGTGACCTCGTCGGCCAGGTCGTCGCGCAGCTCGTCGACCCAGCCGGTGGGCATCTGCTGCCAGATCCGGATGACCCGCAGCCGGGCCCGTACCTCGGAAAGGGTTCGTTCCAGACCGGCGATGACCGCGTCGGCCTGGCGCGCTTCCATGACCAGCCGTCCCTCGTCGGCGAGGGTGAGCATGAGTTCGCCCGCGAAGGGATTGGTCAGGTAGTCGGCTGGCCCCGGCACGCGACGAGTCCATCAGCGAACCGGCCACAGCGGAACCCTCTGTTCGGTCAGCGTGCCCGACCCGGCCACGATCTTGCCCACTCCGGCCGGGCCGGGCTGGACGCGGGCCGGACCCAGCGACTAGAAATGTGAACATGCCCGGCTTTTGCGTCACGTTCCGGATGTGCCGCTGAGTGATGGATCTTCGACTGCTGGGGCCGGTGCACGCGGTCCGGGACACCACCGAGATCAGCCTCGGGTCCGCGCGCAGCACCGCCGTGCTCTGCGTGCTGGCCCTGGACGCCGGCCACGCGGTCTCCCGGGACCGGCTGATCCACGCCGTCTGGGGCGAGGACGCGCCGGCCAGCGCGATGGGCAATGTCTACACGTATGTGAACGCGCTGCGGCGGATGCTGGACGGGCTGATCGACTCCGGCGGCGGGACCTATCGGCTGAATCTGCCGGTGGAGTCGATCGACGCGCACCGGTTCGAGGCGCTGCGGGAGACCGCCCGGCGGCACCGGGCCGCCGGTGACGCCGAGGCCGAACTGGCCGCGGTGCGGGCCGCCGGCGCCCTGTGGCGCGGCGACGCCCTGGCCGGGGTGCCCGGGCCGTTCGCCGAGGCGCACCGGCTGCGGCTGACCGAACTGCGGATCGCCACCGCCGAACGTCACGCGGCGCTGCTGACCGCGGCCGACCGGCACGAGGAGGCCACCGACGTGCTGCGGGCGCTGGTGACGGCGTACCCGGGACGCGAGGACCTGCGGGCGATGCTGGCCGGGGCGCTGCGCCCGGCCTGGCGGCAGGTGCCGATGACGGTGACCCCGTTCGCCGGTGTCCCGTCGCTCGGGCCGCACCGCACTCACCCGGAGGTCGAGCGACCCTCGTTGATCGGCCGGCAGCACGAGATCGACCGGCTCCGGCGGATCGTCGCCGACGCCGCCGGTGGGCGGGGCCACAGCGTGCGGGTCGAGGGGCCGGCCGGGATCGGCAAGTCGGCGCTGCTCACCGTGGCGCTGCGGGACGCCGTACCGAAGCAATGTCTTCTGGGTTGGGTTGTCGGTGACGAGTTGTCCGGCCGGGCGCCGCTCGGGTTGCTGCTGGAGTGTGTGGACAGCGCGCTGGCCGGAACGCCGGCCCGGCATCTGGCCGCCCAGCTGGTCACCGTGGCCGGCGACGCCACGCACACCGCGCCCGAGGCCACCGTGGCCGAGGCGGTCGAGCTGGTCGTGCGGGCCGCGCGGGAGGCGCCGCTGCTGCTGGTCGCCGACGACCTGCACTGGGCCGACCCGCTCACCCGGCAGATCTGGGACGAGCTCGGGCGGCGGACCGCCGAGGTGCCGCTGGTGCTGGTCGCCGCGGTGCGGACCGGGTCGGCCGGGGCGCACGCGCTCTCCGTCGGCGAGGTGCTGGCGGTGCCGGCGCTGGATCCGGCCGCAGCGGCGGCGCTGGTGCGGGCGGTCGCGGCCGATCCCCCCGAGGCGCCGCGGCTGGGCCGGATGGTGGACGAGGCCGGCGGCAATCCGTACTACCTGCGGCACCTCGCGGCCGGTGAGACGGTGGCCGGTGGACTGCCCGCGGCCGTCGCCGCGCATCTCGCGCCGTTCGGCGCCGGGACCCGGGAGGTGCTGCGGGCGGCGGCGTTCCTGAGCGCGTACGAGCTGGCGGTCCCCGGATCGCAGCCGGTCGGGTGCTCGCGGGCATCACTCGCCGCCGCCACCGACCGTACTCCGGCCGACCTGTCCCGGGAGCTCGCGCCCGCGCTGGCCGCCGGCCTGCTGGTCACCAGCGGCGAACGGGTGGTGTTCGCCCACCGGGTGGTCGCCCGCACCCTGCACGAGGGGACGCCGGCCGCCCTGCGGGTCCCGGTGCACCGGTCGCTCGGGCTGCGGCTGGCCGAGGCCGGCGCACCGCCCGAGGAGGTGGTGGTGCAGTTCCTGGCCGGGAAGGTGCCGTTCGACACGGCGATCGGGGCCTGGCTGGCCGAGCACGTGTCCCGGCTGGCCGAGCGCGCCCCGATGATCACCCTGACCGTGCTGCACCGGGCCCACGCCGAGCCCGGCCTCGACCCGGAACTGCAGGTGCCGCTGACCGCGTGGCTGGCCCGGCTGCTGCTGCGGCACGAGCGCAACGCCGCCGTGCCGGCCGCCTGGGTGGCCGCGCGGACCACCGATCCGCAGGTCGAGGGCGAGATGCTGTGGATCGCGGCGCGCACCCACGAACGCCGCGACGAGCCGGAGACCGCGGCGGCGATCGCGCACGGGGCCCTGCGGGCCGGCCGGATCGCGCCCGAGTGGACCGAGCAGATCCGGGAACTGCTGGACCGGATCCGGCCGCGGCTGCCCGGCGACCCGACCGAGCCGCACATCCGGCGTCGCCCGGTCGTGGACGGTGATCGATGAGCGATGCACCGGTGCTGCGTGTCTCGGTCCTCGGGCCGGTCCGGGCCTGGGCCGGCGACCGGGAGGTGCCGCTCGGCCCGGCCCGGCAGCGGGCGGTCTTCGCCGGCCTGGCCACGGCGACCCGCCCGCTCGGGCGCGACGAGCTGATCGAGAGTGTCTGGGGTGCCGCGGCGCCGGCCACCGCGACCGGCAACCTCTACACGTACGTCTCCGGGTTGCGCCGGGCGCTCGGGCCCGGGCTGCTCACCTCCGGTCCGGCCGGGTACGCCCTGCGCCTGTCCCCCGCCGACGTGGACAGCGTCCACTTCGACCGGCTCTGCGCCGAGGCCGCCGGGCAGCGTGACGCCGGGCGCAACACCGAGGCGGCCGCGACCCTGGACGAGGCGCTGCGCCTGTGGCACGGGGAGGCGTACGCCGGGCTGACCGGCCACCGCTTCGAACTGGAACGCGCCCGCCTGGCCGAGCGCCGGCTGGCCGCGGCCGAGCAGCGCGCCCGGGTGCTGGCCGAGCTGGGCGACGACAGCGTGGTGGCCGAGCTGGCCGGGCTGGTCCGCGACCATCCGCTGCACGAGCCGCTGCACGCGTTGCTGGTCGGCGCCCTGCACCGGGCCGGGCGGCGCGACGCGGCCCAGGCGGCCTACCGGGCGGCCCGGGAGATCCTGCACACCGAACTCGGCGTCGTGCCGGGACCGGAACTGGCCGCGCTGCACGAACGGATCGTGGCCGCCCCGGCCGGTCCGCCGGCTCCGGACCGGGCGCCGCTGCTGCGGATCCTGCCCGATACGGTGGCCCGCGACCTGGAAAGCAAGCCGCGCAACCGGGTGCCGGGCGGGCGCGACGCCGAACTGAACCGGTTGCACGGCCTGGTCACCGTGCTCGCCGCGGGCCGGGGCCGGGCGGTGTGGATCGAGGGCGAGCCCGGGATCGGCAAGAGTGAGCTGATCGCCGCCGCGTTCGCCGGTGTCGGTGCCCGCGGCTGCCAGCTGGCCTGGAGCATCGCCGGGGGCGACGACACGGTGAGCCGCGCGCTGGGGCGGCCCGGGCCGGACGGGGACGATCTGCCGGCGTACGTCCGGAAGTTGTGTTCCGATGCTCCTCTGGTGTTGATCGCCGACGAGCTGGACCGGGCCGGCGACGCCAGCCTGGAGGTCTGGGAACGGCTGACCGCCATCACCCGGCGGCTGCCGCTGCTGCTGGTCGCCGCGACCCGGCCGGGCACGCACGAGGGCCGGCTGGCCGGGCCGCGCCGCGGCGTGCAGACCCGCCGGGGACACCTGATGCATCTCGGCCCGCTGCCCACCGAGGCGATCGAACGGCTCGTCGCCGACCTGGCCGGCGCGCCCGCGGGACCGAATCTGGCCACCGTCGTCCCGCTGTCCGGCGGCAATCCGCGCTACGCCCGGGAGATGACCACCGAGCTGCTGCGGCGCGGTGTCGTCGAGGTGAGCGGTGGAGTCGCCGAGATCCCCGGCTTCTCGCTGGTCCAGGCCCCGGCGTCGCTGCTGGCCACGGTCGGCTCGACGATCCTGGGGCTGTCCCCGGGCACCCGTGACGTGCTGCGGTCGGCCGCCCTGCTCGGACCCCGGTTCGCCGTCGACGACCTGGCCGCGGTCACCGGCCGGTCACCGCTCGGGCTGCTGTCCACGCTGGAGGAGGCGTTCGCCGCCGACGTGATCGCCGACGCCGGCACCGACCTGGCCTTCCGGCATCCGGTGCTGCGCCAGGCGCTGTACGAGAGCATCCCGGCCACCGACCGTCCCGCCCTGCACCGGCACACCGCCGAGGTGCTGCATCGCGGCGGCAGCCCGGTGACCCGGGTCGCCGAGCAGCTGATCGCCCACGGCCTGGTCGTCGACGCCTGGACGGTGTCCTGGCTGACCGAGCAGCACACCGAGCTGGCCCGCCGGGCCCCGCAGGTCGCGGCCGGGCTGCTGCACCGGGCCCTGGACTCTCGCGTGCCCGACGCGCGGCAACGCGAACAGTTGCTGGTCGCCGCGGTGCGACTGGACTTCCGGCACGAGCGGCGCCCGCTGGAACGCGCCCGGGAGGCGGCCCGGCTGGCCACCGACCCGGCCGAGCGCGCCGAGATGCGCCACCTGCTGGCCGGCATGCTCGACCGCCACGGCGAGACCGCGGCCGCCGTCGCCGTCCTGGCCGGCTCGCTGTCCGACCCGCGGGTGCCCGCGCTCTGGCGGACCCGGCACCAGGTGCTGCTGGCGAACTTCCGGCGCGGGCCGCTCGACGATCTGGACGAGGCCGACCGGTCGGCGCGGGCCCGCAACGACGCCGCGCTGGCCGAGGGCAAACCGTACGAGGCGGTGTACGCCCTGCAGACCAGCTGGCTGACCCATTCCATCCGCCGCGACCACGAGCGGGCCCTGGAGTACGTCGATCGCGCGCTGGACATCATGCGCGACCACCCCACGTTCACCGCCATGTACCTGGACCTGCTCGACAACCGGACGTTCACCCTGCAGAACCTGGATCGGCTGACCGACGCCGAGGGCACCCTGCGCGAGGGCGCGCTGTTCGCCCTGCGCCACCGGTTGCCGTCCGGCCTGCACGTCGCCTCGGCCGTGCAGCACTACTGGCGCGGCCGCTGGGACGACGCCCTGGCCGAGGTCGGCACGGTCACCGGCGGGCCGCGGTCCACGCTGCTCGGGATGCGGGAGCCGGCCGCGGTCACCACGCTGCTGCACGGGGTGGCCGCGCTGATCGCCGCCCAGCGCGGTGATCCGGTGCTGACCGGCGGGCACCTGAACCGGGCCGAGGCGCTGCCGGCCAGCGACGCGGAACGGGAGAGCACCGATTTCCAGCTGGTCGCCCGGGCGCTCGCGGCCGAGCAGCAGGGCCGGGCCGACGACGCGGTCCGGATGCTGGAGCCGCTTCTGGTGCCCGACTTCGCGCCGCTGATGCTGCGCCACCAGTGGTTGCCGTACCTGACCCGCCTCGCCCTGGACCGCGGGCACCGCGACATCGCCGAACGGGCCACCGCCCTCTGCCTTGAGGAAGCCACCAAGGAGGTACGGCGGGCCCGGGCGTACGCCGCCGCCGAACGCTGCCGGGCGCTGCTGACCGGGGACCCGGAGCCGGCGCTGGCCGCGGCCGGGCACTACCGCGGGGTCGGCCGGGTCGTCGAACTGGCGGTCACCCTGGAGGATGCGGCGGTGCTGCTGGCGGCGAACCGGCGACCGCACGAGGCGGCCCGGGCCGGCGGGGAGGCGGTCGAGCTGCACGTCGTGCTGGGCGCCCGCTGGAACGAGCGGCGCACCCGGGACCGGCTCGCCGAGTACGGCGTCGAACCGGCGGCTCAGCGCACCTCGATCTCGAACAGCGAGTAGCCGTACGCGCTGTTGCGCTTGGTGCCGTACAACCGGACATACCGGCCGGGGACCTGGTCGAGCGGGACGGTCACGGTGCCGCCCACACCCGACGTCGTCGAGTAGACGGTCGTCCACTTCGTCTTGTCGGCCGAGACCTGCACCCGGTAGGCCACGCCGTACGCGTGCTCCCAGCGCAGCACGACCTGGTCGAGCCGGTAGCGGGCGCCGAGGTCGACGGTGAGCCACTGCGGGTCGCTGAACGCACTGCTCCAGCGGGTGGCCGGGTCGCCGTCGACGGCGTAGCCGGCCGCGTACGGGTCGCCCTCGCTGCCCGATGTGGTCACCGGGCGGCCCAGCGCCAGGTTGCGGCCGGACGGGTTGCTCCGCCCCGTCGGCGTGGCCTTGGCCGTGGCCACTCGAGTCGTCTGTACCGGGGTCGGGACCGCGGCCGGCACCGACGACATGGCCGAAGGCGGCTGCACGGCCACCTCGGGCGCTCCGCCGGAAAACGTCACGGCGACCGCGGCCGTCGCGAGAATCGTGGCCACGATCGCGGCCACGGTCACCGCCCGCCGCCTCCCCCGGGCCGGCGGGGCCGGCGGGGCCGGCGGAACCGGCACCGGGCGGTCGCCGACGAGCATGCTGAGCAGCTCCTGCGCGGTCGGCCGGTCGGCCGGCTCCTTGGCCAGGGCCAGCCGCACCGGCGCGAGCAGCGGCTCCGGCAACCCGTCGAGGTTCGGCTCCTGGCTGAGGATCCGGCCGACCGTCGCCGACGGCGAGTCACCGCGGAACGGCGTCTGGCCGGTCCCGGCGTACGTCATCAGGCAGCCCCAGGCGAACACGTCGGCGGCCGGCGTCAGCGTCCCGGACGGATCGGCCGAGAAACGCTCCGGCGCCATGTACGGCACGGTCCCGACCAGCACGTCGGCCTGCGTATGCCGGCTGGTCGCCTCGAACGCCCGGGCGATCCCGAAGTCGATCACCTTGGGGCTGCCCGGCGGCAGCAGCACGTTGTCCGGTTTCAGGTCCCGGTGGATGACCCCGGCGCCGTGGATGCCGGCCAGCGCCGTCGCCAGCCCGACCGCGAGCGACTCGAGGGCGCTGCCGCGCAGCGGGCCGCGCTCCTCGACGACGTCCTCCAGGCTGGGGCCGTCGACGTACTCGGTGACCAGGTACGGCGGGTCGTGCTCGAGGTCGGCGCCGAGGAACCCGGCGGTGCAGAACGACGGCACCTCCCGGACCCGTTCCACCTCGCTGCGGAACCGGCCGGAGAACTCCGGGTCGGAGGCGAGGGCGGCGTGGACGAGCTTGATCGCCACGTGCGTGCCGCCGGCGCTCTTCGCGAGGTACACCACCCCCATGCCACCCGAGCCGAGGCGGCCGACGAGCCGGTACTCACCCAGCCGGTCCGGGTCGGACGACCGCAGCGGTCTGACGCGGTAGGCCGCTTCCACACACTCTCCTCAGCGCCTCGCGCTATCCGTGGGGAGCGAGATCATCCCACGCTGCCCGGCACCAACAGCACCAGGGCACCATCAGCTTGCGGCCGCAACATCGCCCTCCGCCGTGATCTCGACGTCGACCGGCGCCACCGACAGCGGCGTCACCACCGGATGCTCCGCGGTGTCCACGGTCAGCGCGGCCAGCGCACCCCGGTTGATCTTCGCGGTGGCGCCCTCGGTCCACTCACCGCCGTCCACCGCGGTCACCAGCGGCTGCCTGATCCGGGTGGGCATTTCTACCGGTACGCCGCCGACGGGCGCGGACTGCCCGGCCCGGGACGCCTCCACCAGGACGCCGAAGTCGCGCATCCCCTCGTCGAGCCGGGCCCGCAGGTCGGTCGCCAGCTCCCGCATCCGCCGGGTCCGCGCGGCCACGGTGTCGTCGTAGAAGAGCACCAACCGGTCCGGGTCCAGGGCCACGTCCCGGACCCGGCCGGCGCCGGCCGGCAGTTTTGGCGGGCGCACCCAGAGCCCGGCCTGGACGATCTCGACGACCGCGTCCGGGGCGTACCAGTAGACCCGCTCGTCGACCTGCTCGGCGCCGGTGATCGGCGGCCGGTGCCGCAGCACCCGCGGCCGGATCGCCTCGCCGCCGGCTTTGCGCGGGGAAAACCCCAATTCGATCGCGTACGGCTCCCAGCCCAGCACGCCGTCGGTACGTACCGCCTTGACCTCCGTCCGGTACGGGCTGCCCACCGGCACGCCGCTGTAACAGACCACCGGGTTCTCCAGCACGTCGGCCAGGGTCTGCCCGAACGAGCGGCCGGGGTGCAGCTGGACCTCGCCGTACTGGACGAACCGGGCCCGTTCCCGGTGGGCCGGGGCCAGGTCACGCCAGAACCGGATGATGTCGTCGAGGTGCAGTGTGCCCGTTCCGGGGCAACCGACCAGCACGGTCATCGCGTGGTCGGTGCAGGGCACGTCGGCGACGAGGCGGTTGCGGTGCCGGGCCAGTACGGCCGGATCGCCGGTCGGCCGGACCCAGAGGCCACCGGGCAGCGGCTCGATCTCGCCGCTGGCGCTGGACGCGGTCACGTCGGTGACCGCGGCGTCCCACGGCGGGGCCGGGAAACGCTTGCCCAGCAGGACCGGGGCCTTGCCGCGGCGGAACTGCACCCAGCCGCTGCCGGCCGCCGAGTCGACGAACAGCGTGCCCGCGGCGCCCCGGACCAGGACGCCGTCCGGGGCCACGACCGTACGGTTCAGGCGCTCGGAGAGCCACTGGCCGACCAGCGCGGCCATGCCCCGATGCTGACCGCAGGCCATGATCCGCAGGCCACGGCGGCGACGGGGCAGCGCCGCCGCGATCGACTCCCAGGAACTGGTCGGCAGGCCGGCGCCCAGGTCGAGCACGACGATGTCGTGCTCGGGGTCGGCCGCCACCGCGAGGGCCAGGTTCTGCGCCTCCGCGCTGATCTTGTCCGTCCCGTGCAGGACCAGGGCGTGGCCGACGGTGTGCCGGGCCATCTCCCCCGCGTCGTCGCCGCCCCGGAGCAGTCCTCTTATGCCGAAAACCATGTGCGGCTACCTCGATATCTCGCTCGGAGCTAACCCACCGACGCCAGGCCACCCTCGGCCCGGTCGGTGAGTCCGTACGCGGTCAGGCCGCCGACGTCGGCGACGGTCAGAGTGCGGGCCGCGGCCGTGCGCGCGAGCGCCGCCGAGAGCCGGTGGGCCGCGACCACGGTCGGCTCGGGCAGGGTGGTGACCAGCCCGGCCAGCGACGCCCGGACGTCGTCGGGCACCTCGTGGCCGCGCCGGACCAGGTAGCCCACCGCGATCTCGGCCAGTTCGGCCGCGGTGAAGGCCGGGAAGTCCCACTGCTCGGCGAACCCGTCGCGCAACGCCGGCACCTGCCGGAACAGTCCGGCCAGCGCGGCCGGTTCGCCGGTCAGCACCACCACCGGATCGCCCGGGGCGGCCAGCACCTCGGCGAGGGCCTCGGCCACCTCGACCGCGTGGTGGTCGTCGCCGTCGAGGTCGTAGTCGACGACCAGCACCCCGGCCCGGGCGTCGTCGACCGCCCGGGCGACCAGGCTGCGGGCCTGGCCGGGCCACTGCGCGCCGAGCTCGCGGGAGAACGCGACCGGCACCACGTGACCGGACGGGAGCACGCCGAGCTCGGCCAGCGCCTGGGCGTAGAGCCGGGCGATCTCGTGCCGGCCGCTGCCACGCCGCCCGGCCAGGATGACGTTGCCCTGGTCGGCGTAGCCGCGGCGACGGTTCTTGAGGTCGGCCAGGCGCAGCACGTTCGCGCCGGCCGCCTGCCGGACCCCGACCAGACCGGCCAGTTCGCCGAGGCGACGCCAGGCGTGACTGGCGGCCAGCGCCGCGGACGGATCGGTGGCCGCGTCCGGTTGGGCCGCGGCCGGCTGCGGCTCCCGCAACTGGGCGATCTCGGGTTCCAGGTCGGCGGCGGTGAGCCGGTTCAGCTCGGTGTCGCGCGACGGCGGGGCCAGCGCGAACCGGGACGCCTGGTTGTTGACGACCGCCTCGAACAGTTTGCGGGCGACCCGGCCGTTGCCGAAGGTCGGGCCCTTCGGCACCCGCTCGAAGTACGTGTACAGCGACTGGACCGCGTCGTCGGTCAGCTCGTAGTAGTGCTTGCGGCACAGGTTGGTGGCGATGGTGACCAGCTCGTCGACGCTGTAGTTGGGGAACTCGACGGTCCGGGTGAACCGGGAGGCCAGACCGGGGTTGGACGCCAGGAACTGCTCCATCAGCTCGGAGTAGCCGGCGACGATGACGACCAGCTCGTCCCGGTGGTCCTCCATCATCTTCATCAGCGCGTCGATGGCCTCCTGGCCGAAGTCCGGACCGGAGCCGCCGGAACCCGCGCTCAGCGTGTACGCCTCGTCGATGAAGAGCACCCCGCCGATCGCCTTGGTGATCAGCTCGGTGGTCTTGATCGCGGTCGAGCCGATGTACTGCCCGACCAGGTCGGCGCGGGCCGCCTCGACCATGTGGCCGCGCGAGAGCACCCCCAGCTCGGCCAGGACCGTGCCGTAGAGCCGGGCGACCGTGGTCTTGCCGGTGCCGGGCGGCCCGGCGAAGACCAGGTGCCGGCTCATCGGCGGCATCGGCAGGCCCATCCCGCGGCGCATCTCCGACATCTTGATCAGGTTGATCAGGCCGGTGACCTCTTTCTTCACCCCGTCCAGACCGATCAGCGAGTCGAGTTCCCCGAGCGCGCCGGTGAGTTCGGCCGCCGGCGCCGGATCGGCCGCGGCCGGGACCGGGTCGGGGGCCGGCGGGCCCGAGTCCAGGGTGTCCACCGTGACCTGATGACGCTGCGGCCGGCGTACGGCCTCACCGCCGCTGCCCTGGATCGTGCAGCCGCTGAGCCGGCTGGGCTGCTCGGAGTCGATGCGCACACCGTCGCCCGCGCTGTCGAGCACCTCGCACTCGCTGAGCGTGATCGCCCCACCGGCGTCGACCCGGACCCCGTCCCGGCGCGCGGAACGGATCCGGGTCCGGGTCGCGGTGAGCGTGGCCCCGGCGCCGACCAGGATGCCGTCGGACTGCGGCTGGTGCACCTCGCTGTCGCGTACGCTCGCCTGCGCGCCGTCCCCGACCAGCAGGCCGCCGCCGCTGAGCCGGACCGCGACCAGCGACGCGGCGCCGGTCCCGGTGACGCCGACCGCGTGCTCGGCGGTCGTGGTGACCCGGCTGTCCTCGACGGTGACCCGGCCCTCGATCACCTGGATCCCGGCGGCCCGGCCGGCCTCGATCGTGGCGCTGCGGACGGTGGCCCGGCCGGCACTCTCGACGACCACCCCGGCGCCCTCGGTGATCTCCGCGTGCAGGCGGGTGAACGCGACCTCGGAAGCGCCGACGGTGGCGACCCGCTCGGTGGTGCCGGTGACCGTCAGGCCCTCGAACCGCGGTGCCGCCTCGCCGTCGGCGACGACCCCGATCGGGCTGTCGGCCACCACGCAGTCGGTCAGATGCGGGACGGCGCCGTCGGTGGCCCGGATCGCGATCCGGCCGGCCTGCCGGAACGTGCAGCCGGTGAACCGGGCCGACGACCCGCCGGCCAGGTGCGCGGAGTGCGCGCCGGCCCCGGTGAACGTCGACCGGCCGATCCGGACCGGGCCGGTGCCGCGCAGGAACAGGTCGACGTTGGCGCTGCCGGTGACCGTGAGCCGCTCGGCGGTCAGCCCGGCCCGTTGCTCGACCACCACGGCCGGTTTGGCCGCGTCGACGATCTCGCAGTCCTCCAGGACACAGACGGCGTCGCCGTTGACGCAGACACCGTTGCCGGCCACGCCGATCGCCCGGCAGCGGCGCAGGGTGAGCCGGCCGGTCTCGGTGACCACCACGGCCGACGAGGCGACGTCCTGGAAGACGGTGTCCTCGATGGTGCTGGCCCGCTCGGCGGTGACCACCACCCCGGCGCCCGTGGCGCTGCTGATCGTGCAGCCGCGAGCCGCGATCGAGCCCTGCAGGCGGGCCAGGACGGTGGTCCACGACCGGCTCTCGACCCGGCAGCCGTCCAGCGCGACCTCGCCGCTGTAGACGTCGACCGCGGCCAGGCTCTCGTCGTCGCAGATCAGGTGCAGACCGCGCAGTGAGACACCGGCGCCGTTGACCACCAGGACACTGCCGGACGCGGCGTGCACCACCACCGACTCCGCGGCGTCGGCGGCGACGATGCTGACCCGTTTGCTGATCTCGAGGTTCTCCTCGTACCGGCCGGCGTGCACCGAGATGGTGACGTCGTCGCCGGCCCGGGCGAGCGCGGCGGCGATCGTGGGCAGCGCGCCCGGCTCGCCGCCGCCGACCACGAGCACCTGGCGGTTCATCGGCTCTCCTCCGAACTCTCGGCCAGACCCGGGACGGCATGGAACCGCGGGCGGGCGGCCGCCCCGATCCGCGACGGCGACTCGGCGTCGGCCCAGCGCGTGGCGTAGGCGTTCAGGGACTTGACGGCCAACTCGTCGAAGGACGTCCGGTTGTCCCGTACGCGGCCATCGGGGTTGATCTCGCTCGCGCCGACCTCACGCAGCAGCAACCGCCCGCGCCGGTCACCCGCCGGTTCCTTCCGTTCCAGAATCTTGAAGCTGGTGCCCGGCAGGAACAACACCCGGCTGCCCGCATGGTCGTCGTCGCTCGGCTCCAGCAGCTCGGTCCGGCGCGCGGTCATCGCCCAGATCAGCACGTCGGTGTCGCCGGACAGGTCGCCGCTCGGCTCGATCAGGGCGTTCAGGAAGCCCCACTCGGTCAGCATGATGCGCCCGGCCAGCAGCTCCCACTGATCGGCCGTGAGCGAGGTGGCCAGCCAGCTCGCGCCCCGGTGCGACGGCAGGCGGGTCAGACCGGCGACCGCGCAGCGCGCCAGCGGGACGTGCGGTCCCTTGCGCGCCGAACGCAGCGCCGCATCGATCACGCGGCCCTTGGCCGACAGGTACAACCGGACCGCGACCGAGTCGGTGAGCGCGTCGTCCGGGCTGATGCCCTCACCACGCAGGAGCACCGGGTGCTGCGAGAGAACCCGCGAAACCGTGGTCGCGACCAGGTCGAACTCCTTGCTCAGGGTGCGGCGCAGCCAGGCCCGCTCCTCGGTGAGACCGCGGCCCGGCGGCGGCAGGGCCGAGGTGGCGCGGTCCGGGATCGGCTGGAGACGGGGGCGCGGCCGCTGCGAAGGCGGCGGCATCGCCGCTGGTCGCGCTTCAATTGTTTCCCGTACGGCGATAGCCGGCGGCTCGGCGGCCGGACCGTCCCCGGTCGGCGTCTCCGCGGTCGGGGCGCCCACCGTCGGCGCGTCCCCGGTTGGGGCGTCCCCGGTCGGGGCGTCAACGGTCGGGGACGAGCCGGCCAGGATCGCCTGGATCGGCATGTCCATGACCGGCTCGACCGGCGACAGGGCGGATGGCGCGAGGGGCGGTGGCACCACTGCGGGTTCCCGGGATCGGGGCACCAGCAGCGGGGGCGGGGGCGGCAGCACGAACGCCGGGTCCGGCTCCGGGAGAGCGGGCACAGGTGCCATGGGCGGCGTCTCCTCGGCCCAGTCCGAGGCCGCGACCTGCGGAATCGGCAGCGCCGGAGTGACGGGTGCGGGGGTCGGCGCGACCGAGGCCGGAGCCAGCGGCGGCGGCGCCTGAACCGGCGTGCCCGGCACCGTCTCCTCGGCCGAGAACGGCGTCGGCGCCTCCTCCCCGATCGTGCCCACGGCCCGCGCGGGCCCCCGCGACGACGCCGCCACCACGGCCGAGGCGGCCAGCAGTTCGGTGCGTTCCCGGGTCGCCGGGTCCAGTTGCGCGGCGACGTCGGCGGCCAGGGTCCGCATCCGTTTCGCGCGGGGACCGTTGGCGTCGTCGAAGACCAGGGCCGGACGTTCCGGGTCGGCCAGCGCGGCCCGGATCCGGTCGGCGTCGCGCGGCGCCTCGCTCGGGCGCAGCCACAGACCGGACTGGAGTACTTCGACGACCGCGTCCTCGGCGTACCAGTAGACCCCGGCGCCGAGCTCCTCCCCCAGTTCGAGGGGGATGCGGTGCCGAATGATCCGGGGGCTGGGCGCGGGCGCCGACGGCCGTTCCCGCGGCGTGTAGGCCAACTCCTCGGCGAACGACTGCCAGCACAGCCGGCCGTCCTCGTCGACGGTGAACAGCTGCGGGCGGGCCGGCGGGCCGACCGGCACGCCGCTGTAGCAGACCACCGGGGTGCCCAGCGCGTCGGCGACCGCCTGCCCGAACGGGTCCCGGCCGGGGACGTCGATCGGGCCGTACCCGACGAACCGGACCCGACGGCGGTCCTCCTCGCCGAGCCGGCGCCAGAAGCGGTGCACGTCGTCCAGGGGAAGTTTGCCGGTGCCGGGGCAGCCGAGCAGGACGACCAGGATGCCGGGCTGGCAGGGCACGTTGGCGTGCAGCCACTCGCGATGCGGCTGGATCGCCTCGCCGGCGGTGCTGTCGTGGATCCAGACGCCGCCCGGGATCGGCTCGGCGACGCCGGTGGAACTGGTCGGGTTGGCCTCGGCGGCCAGCCCGTCCCACTCCGGGCGGGGGAAGCGTTTGCCCTCCCACTGCGGCTCCCGGCCGGGCCGGTACCGGATCCAGCCGGTGCCGGCGCCGGAGTGCACGAACAGGGCCCCGCCGGCGGCCCGCAGCACGGTGCCGTGCGGGGCGACGACGGTCCGGTTGAGCCGTTCGGACAGCCACTGGCCGACCAGGCTGCTCGGCTCGGCGTTGTCCCCGCAGATCACCAACCGGATACCGGCCCGCCGTCGGCGCGGCAGCGCCTGGGCGACCGACTCCCAGGTGAGCACCGACATCCGTCCCGGCGCGTCGAGGACGACCACGTCGTTCTCCGGGTCCTGGGCCACGTTCATGGCCAGGGACTGCGCCTGCGGGCTGATCTGTTCGGTGGAGTAGAGCACGTAGGCGTTGCCGACGGTGTGCAACGGCATGCCCCGACTGCCCTTGCCCCGCCACGACGACAGCACGGCCATCGGTTACCTCCCCGGCTCGGAGCTGGCGCCGGCGCTGGAGGGCGGCGGCTTGAGGGTCTTGAGCTGAACGTTGCCGGGCGTGGTGGGCGCCTGAGGAACGGTCGGCCCGACCCCGGCCCCGGCCGAGGTGGCGATCGCCTCGATCGCGAGGTCCGGCCCGCTGGTGATCCGCTGCAGCAGGGCGCGCGGGAACGGCACCTGGTATCCGTCGACCAGCCCGAGCGCCGAGGTCGCCTTCTTGTCGGTCAGGTGGTACTTCTGCCCCTGGTCGGCGATCAGGTACGGATCCGGCGGGCTGCTCGCGCTCGCCGGTGGGATCGGGTACACGACCATCCCGGTGCCGGCCGGCAGCCGTACGCTCGCAGTCCCGTCCTGAGCCAGCGCGGCGTTGCCCGGCGCGGTCACCACGACCCGGCTGTCGACGCTGTTCTTGCCGGACGGCGTCTGCCGCTGGCAGAGCACGAGTCCGGAGCCGTCCAGCGCGGTGGCCTCGGCCAGGCCGTCGAACGGCCCGGTCAGCGACCGATCATCGGAGCGCGGCGCGGCGGCGACCGCGGCGGCGTCCAATGCGACCGGCCGGGTGTGGTACGCCGCCTGCAGGAGCAGAAGCATGGTCCGGTTGACCGCGGTGAGCCCGTCCTCGCGCAGCACGAAGTACTGCTCACCGCCGTTGGCCGCCTGGCTGAACAGCGCGCCCGCCTTGACCCGGCGCCCGTCCACGGTGACCTCGGCCTGGCCGGCACCCGCGATCTTCGGCACCTCGATCGGGTCGCCGGCCGGGACCATCTCGGTCCACGCCGCCGGGGCCGGGATCGGCACCGCGCTGGTCGCGCCGAGCGCCACCGGGATGCTCGGATCGGTGATCAGGTGCCGGCGCCCCGACCAGATCAGATACTCCTTCGACCCGGACGCGACCAGGGCGAACCGGTCTGCCGGCAGCTCGGCCGCGGGCGCCGCCGGGTCCAGGTTGATGCCGATCTGGTCGCCCGCCGACGCGTTGACCGAGCCGCCCAGGCAGGCCAGCCACGGGCCGCGCAGCATGTCGCCGGCCGAGGACGGCATCAGCTGCGGGGCGCCCGGGATGCCGATCGGCGCACCGACCGGAACGTCCTTGAGGGAGTTGCGGGAGACCAGCTGGATCTTCGCGCCGCCGTTGAGGATCATCGCCGAGGCCAGGTTCAGGGTCGGGAAGAGCCGGCCGTCGAGATAGACGTACCGGGTGCCGGACTCCTTCTCCACGATGATCGAACCGCCCTTGCGCCACGAGTTGTTGCCGCCCGGGACGATCCAGCCGTACACGCCGAAGCAGACCACGACCAGCAGTCCGATGACGACGCCGACGGCCAGCCCGATGCTCGTGCGGCGCATCGGGTTCTCGGCCATCGACGGGTCGCCCAGCAGCAGGGCCGAGCTCATCCGGGCCATCTGGAACTGGTGCGCGTGCACGTGGTCACGTTGGGTCTGCATGCTCCTCCTATCCGAACAGGCCGCGGGCCCACGCGTACGTGTGCATCAGCTGCAGGGCGATCGGCAGGATCGCGACGCCGGCGATCACGTCGAAGACGGTCGCGGTGAACTCCCAGATCGGCAGCAGCCGCCGTGGCCACGGCCGCATCGCGGCCAGCACGGTCACGACCAGCAGGACGAGCAGGAACAGCAGGATGACGACGAGCCAGCCGGCCGTGGCCGCCCCGGCCGCCGCCAGCAGCAGCATGACCACCCCGGCGCCGCCGCTCGCGGTCAGCGCCACCCGCTGCCACACGTTGAGCAGCACCCGGGCGCGCAGCAGCAGCCCGGCCGACAGGACCGTGGGCAGCGCCCAGGACGCCCAGCCGCCGGCCGGCAGGATCACCGTGTAGAGCACCGGCAGGGCGACGCTGACACAGACGACCAGCACGCTCAGATAGTTCTGGGCGGCGTGGGCCCGGCGTTCCATCTCCTCGGCCGGGTACGGCTCGATGTCGAACTGCAGCTCCCGGCCGGTCTTCGGCAGTTGCGGGCCGCGCAGCCGGCCGGCCCGCAGCACCAGGTTCGGCGCGAACAGCACGAACGCGAACAGGATCACGGCACCCAGGGCGGCCGCCCCGGCCGCGTCCATCCCGGCCATCCGCCGCAGACCGATCACGCCGTCGACCACCGCGCCCAGACCGGAGATGCTCAGGAAGACCGGGTAGAGCAGGGTCGGCGCCCACAGGCGCTGCACCACGACCAGCGTCAGCGCGACCCCGGCGGCAGTTCCGGCGCCCGCAGCCGGCCCGGCGTCCGGCCCGGCCGCGTCGGCGACCGTGACCCCGGCCAGCAGGATCGCCGAGAGCCCGAACAGGGTGGACAGTGCCCGGTCGCCGAGGTTGCGGGCGTAGAGCACCGCGGCGATCAGCAGGCCGGCCGCGACACCACCGCCCACGCCGACCTGCAGCGACAGCGAACCGGCGTGCCGCAGAACGACGGTGAGCAGCAGGACGACCGCGGCCGAGACGCCGATGAACAGCGGCCGCCGGTACTCCGGCTGCCACTTGTCGCGCCGCTCGTTGACCGTCTCGGCGATGCCCTCGGAGATGTCGTCGAAGTGCATCTCGGGCAGCTGATTCTCGACCGGGCGCAGGTAGAGCCGCTCCCCTTCGAGCCAGTCCAGCGACTCCGGGGTGCCGGTCGGGTCGAAGGGCCGCCCGCCCATCCGCTGCAGGACCCAGGACTCCTCGGGCCGGGTCAGGTCGAGCCCGCCCTCGGCGGTGTGCTGCAGCAGCACCGGCAGCAGTGCGGCCACAGTGGTGGTCAGGGGTACGGCGAGGTCCATCCGCCTGTTCGGCCCCTCGACCGAGATCCGGCACAGGTCGCCGTTCAACGCGGTTGTCACGCAAGCATCTTGGACCGCCCGGTCGCCGGGGCCGTAGAACGTTGGCCCATAGGAACCACGGTTGTGCCCCTTGAGCCATATTCACCGTCGTGGGCATCGCCACCGGCTCGCGCGTAGCTCAGGGTGTCACCATGACGATCTTCGTGTCGATCGCGTCGTACCGGGACAGCGAGCTGGTGCCGACGGTGCTGGACATGCTGGCCAAGGCGCGCCGCCCCGAGCGTCTGCGGTTCGGCATCTGCTGGCAGCACGGCGACGACGAGGACATCACCCCCCTGCTGGACCACCCTCAGGTCACCGTCCTGGACGTGAACTGGCGGGACGCGCAGGGCACCTGCTGGGCCCGGGCCGAATGCATGAAGATGTACGACGGCGAGGACCATTACCTGCAGTTCGACAGCCACCACCGGTTCGTGCCGGCCTGGGACGACAAGATCATGCACCAGCTCCGATCCGCCGCGGCCGACAAGCCGGTGCTCTCGGCCTACCTGCCGGTCTACGAGATCGACGAGGAGCCGAACCTCGGCGCCGAACCCCTGGTGCTCACCGCCCTCGACATCGGCGCCGACACCATCCCGCGGGTCTGCCCGATGCCGATCCCCGGCTGGCGCGACCGCGACCGCCCGGTCCGCGCCCGCTTCGTCTCGGGCCACTTCCTGTTCGCCGCCGGCCAGTTCGTCGAAGAGGTCCCCTACGATCCCGAGCTGTACTTCCACGGCGAGGAGATCACCCTTTCGGTACGGGCGTTCACCTGGGGCTGGGACCTGTTCCACCCGATCCGCACGTTCATGTGGCACAACTACGGCGGCTTCTACCGCCGCAAACACTGGGACGACCACCAGCCGGGCGCCGAGGTGTTCAAGAGCTGGGGCGCCCGCGACAAACTGAGCCGGATGACCGCCCGCAACCTCCTCCTGCGCAACCCGACCGGCCCGCTGCGCTGCGGCACCGTCCGCACGGTCGCCGACTTCGAGGCGTACGCCGGAATCAGTTTCAAAGATCGCACGGTCTCGGAGGAAGCCCGGCTGGGCACCGAGCCCGCCGCCTGGGCCCCGGCCCTGGCGCCGGTCTAAACCGTGGCCGGCAGGAGACGCTCTTCGATGCCGACGCCGGTGACCCAGCGGTAGAACAACCGATGCTTCGGCGCGTAGGACCATCCACCGGAACCGCTGTAACTGCTGCCGAAATCGCCGTGCGCCGGTGGGCTCGCGAGATTCAGGTCGGGCATGCGGGACACGATCTCCCCGGTCAACGACACGAGGGATGAGCCGTTGTCGCTCGTCAGCGCGACCAGACAGCCCGACTCGGCGTCGTAATGCAGTTCGCCCTTGACCTCCCCGTCCTGGTTGCGTGGGAACACCTCGCAGTCGACGAGCGAGTTGGGCTCGAGCAATTCGTCCGACGGCGTCTCGGGGATGTCAAAAAACGCCAATTGACGGTACGGGTCGGTGCCGTCCCCTTGTTCGTCCAGCGCGAGCACGAACGTGCGGTCGCCGATGAACGCGCACGGCCGGTCCCAGTTGTAGCCGAACGCCGTCGAAACCGAGACGCCCGTCTCCTCGTACCCGGAAAGGAATGCCTCGGTCGAGAAGACGTTCACGAAATCCACGGGCGACCACGCCCAGCCGTTGCTCAGGAACCGTCGCGAATCAGGCGAGACATGCAGCAGCGAATGGAAATAGTCGATGTAGTTTTGGCTCTCGAAGACCCGGAATCCTCGCTCGTCACTCCGCCCGGTGTCCCGATTGAACACCTCGCGTTCGGTCAGGTTGGCTCCGGTCCACGCGTCGAAGACGTCCAGCCGATTCCATGCCGTCTGAGCGAGCAGCAGCGTTTGCCCGTCCCGCTCCAGAAAGCCGATCGAGTAACTGGACACATCGGAGTGGTAGTCCTCCCGGCGGAGTTCGCGAACCGCCCCGGTCGTGGTGTCGACGAGCGCCGCGTTGACCCCGAACCGCTCGGTCACACAGACCCACGGCCCGTGAACGTAGAGCCGGATCTCCAGTTCCCGGTCCTCGATCCGCCCGTCGCCGGTGCCCTCTCCGGCCTCCCGGACGTTAGGCATCTCGGCAACCACTTCGGCCTGCTCGGTCCCGGCTCCGGTCCGCCACAACCGGCCGTCGGCGAACACGAAATACGAATGCCGGACGTCGTCAGCCGCCGCGACCGCGCGCACCTGCCGATCGGATAGACGTTTCTCCACGCGCGGTATTGCACCAGAGCACCCGACTGCCGCCACGGCTGGGGTGCCACCGCCTAGACCTCGCCGACCTGGATCAGGCGGACCGCGCGCCGGGTGACCAACTGGGCGTGGCCCGGCGGCAGCTTGCAGCCGATCCAGGGCGGTCTCGAGGAAGCCCGCCTCGGCACCGAGCCGGCCGCCCGGGCCCGGCGCTGACCCTCGTCTGAACGGAGGCTCCCCCAGGGGGAGAGTCCAGCGCTTGACCCTCCGGTGCCGCGAGGCCGCACGGTGGGCTCATGACACACCACGACGACCTCCGGTCCGATTCACTTCCCGCCGCTGTCCGCGGTTTCCTCACCGCGCACGTCGTCCGCGACGCCGACACGGCATCGTCGTTCTTCGCCGAGGACGCGGTGGCCGTCGATCAGGGCGAGTCCTTCCGCGGCCGGGAGCAGATCCACACATTCCTGCGCGACGCCGGCTCCGAGTTCGAGTACACGACCGAACGGCTCGGTGCCGCCCGCGTCGACGACGACCACTGGGTGGTGACCCTGCGGCTCGCGGGGACGTTCCCGGGCGGCGTCGCCGAGCTCGACTACCGGTTCACGATCCGGGCGGACGTCATCACCGAACTCGTCATCGCCAACCACGGTTCCTGACCAGCCCGTACCCCGCAAATTTTTCGAGGAGAGAGAATGTCTACGTCAGATCGTGACCGTCTCGACGGACGCCGTGCCCTGGTCACCGGCGGGTCGAAGGGCTCGGGCCGGGCCGTCGTCGAGAGGCTGCGGGAGATGGGCGCCGACGTCTACGTGACGGCCCGGACAATGCCCGACGGCTACGAGCACCCCGACCGGTTCATCGAGGCCGACACCTCGACGGTCGAGGGCGCGAAGGCTGTCGCCGAACGGATGGCCGAGACCGGCGGCGCACTGGACATCCTGGTGCACGTCGTCGGAGGTGCCTCGACGCCGTCCGGCGGGTTCGCGGTCATCACCGAGGAGCAGTGGATGATCGAGCTGAACCTGAACTTCCTCGGAGCGGTGCGGCTCGACCGAGCCCTGCTCCCGGCGATGATCGAGTCCGGGTCGGCGGTCGTGCTGCACTTCACCTCGATCCAGCGGGAACTTCCTCTGCACGACGCGACCCTGGCCTACGCGGCCGCGAAAGCCGCGCTGCGCACCTACAGCAAGGGGCTCGCCAACGAGCTTGGCCCGCGCGGTGTCCGCGTCAACGCGATCAGCCCCGGCGGGATCGAGACGGAGGCCTACGAGAGGCTCGTGGACCGCCTCGCCGACGGCAACGGAATCAGCCGCGAACAGGCCAAGCAGAGCATCTACGACTCCCTCGGCGGCGTACCCCTGGGGCGGTTCGCCAACACCGAGGAGATCGCCGACCTGGTCGGGTTCCTGGTCTCGGACCGCGCCTCGGCCATCGTGGGCGCCGAGTACGTGATCGACGGCGGAACCGTCCCGACCGTCTGAACGCTCCGACGCGGCTGAACGGCGTCGGCGGCCGCCTGGACGAACTCGCGCACCCGGCTGCTCGCATTGGCGGTCGCCCAGTTCGGTCCCGCAACGGCACGTAGGCCAAGTCGGGCCGCGGGTAGAACCGGGCCGCGTGCTCCCCGACCGGAAACACCCCCTGGCCGGCCGCGATCAGCGCGAGCGCCTCGCCGAAGCTGCCCGCCCGCGGCCCCGGCCGGACCGGGTGGCCCTCCGGGGTCCGGTCGGGGACGGGGCACCGCCGACCCTCGATAGGCCGGCCAGCTTCATCTCGGCTCGCCATGCGCGGATCACGGCAAATGAGTACGACTGCACGAGGGCTTGATGCCGCCACCGCCGGGTTGCCGTGTCGATGCGGATCACTCTAGGATTTTGAGGGTGCGTAATCACCGAAATTCCCGCCGTGTCGGTCGGTAACCGTCTCGCACTTGCCGAGATAGGACGGCACCGCTGGGGAGGGTATCGGTGCGGCTGCGGAAATACAGCGGAGCATGTGGCAGAAATGTTTACCACGCTCATTCAAGCCGCAAATCCAGAGGATGTAAGGGAGATCGACTTCTCCGGGCATCTTGAGTCCAACGGTGGGCTGTTCGAGGTGGCGGTGCCGTCGGTGAGCGTCATCCTGGCCGCACTCGCCGCAGACGTGACCGACTTTGCCGAAGTCGAACTGATCTGGCTGCTGGAGTCCTTGGTATCCAGCGATTCTCACTACAGCGAGGAACTCCTAGGGCGCCCCAGCCTTGGGGAAGACTGCCGCGCCCTGGCCCGTGAGGGGGTCTGGGTGATCCTTCGGTACGTTTTTGGCCGCAATCGCGAAGAAGCCGGAAATATACTGTCAATAATCGAACTTGATGGCCCGAGGCGAGACTATTACAGCCGCTTCAGCAACAGCGCTCGAAAACCTCGGCACTGAAACACTTGCTCATGGCAAGCCAAGGTCATCACACGCTCGACGCGCTCTCTTCGGCAGATCAAGGCGCGGAAGCAGGCGCTTAGACCTCCCCGGTCTGGATGAGCCGGACGGCGCGCCGGGTGACCAGCTGGGCGCGACCCGCCGGCAGCTTGCGCGGCGCCGCCTCCCCCAGGAACCGCCCCTCGTCCTTCGGATAAGAGAACAGCGCCGCCGGCGTCCCCAGCTCCCACATCCGCCGGATGGCCGGGTCCATCATGGCCCGCATCGCCCCGGACGTAGT